>NZ_AP029191.1:0-4800000 GCF_055379765.1 Actinomadura rugatobispora
AATGAGAAAGGGCCCCGCCGGTAAACCCGGCAGGGCCCTTTCCTAATATGTGTCCGGCGGTGTCCTACTCTCCCACACAGTCTCCCATGCAGTACCATCGGCGCTGAAGGGCTTAACTTCCGGGTTCGGGATGGGACCGGGTGTTTCCCCTTCGCCATAACCACCGAACGACCCACGCACACCCCCCAATCGCAGGGGGCGGCAAGCTCGTTCGAGCCGTACGGCTCACACTATTCAAAACTCAAACACACGGGGTTCCCGTTTGTTCTCCGGGAACCACACAGGGACGCGAACACCAACCGCAGCAGACCTGCCGATCAGGGTGTGTCAAGCCACTCGGCCTATTAGTACCGGTCAACTCCACCCGTTACCGAGCTTCCATCTCCGGCCTATCAACCCAGTCGTCTACTGGGAGCCTTACCCCACCAAAGGTGGGAGGGAGAACTCATCTCGAGGAAGGCTTCCCGCTTAGATGCTTTCAGCGGTTATCCCGACCGAACGTAGCCAACCAGCCGTGCCCCTGGCGGGACAACTGGCACACCAGAGGTCCGTCCGTCCCGGTCCTCTCGTACTAGGGACAGACCCTCTCAATTCTCCTACGCGCGCAGCGGATAGGGACCGAACTGTCTCGCGACGTTCTAAACCCAGCTCGCGTGCCGCTTTAATGGGCGAACAGCCCAACCCTTGGGACCTACTCCAGCCCCAGGATGCGACGAGCCGACATCGAGGTGCCAAACCATCCCGTCGATATGGACTCTTGGGGAAGATCAGCCTGTTATCCCCGGGGTACCTTTTAGCCGTTGAGCGACACCGCTTCCACACGCCGGTGCCGGATCACTAGGCCCTGCTTTCGCACCTGCTCGACCTGTCAGTCTCACAGTCAAGCTCCCTTGTGCCCTTGCACTCACCACCTGATTGCCAACCAGGCTGAGGGAACCTTTGGGCGCCTCCGTTACTCTTTGGGAGGCAACCGCCCCAGTTAAACTACCCACCAGGCACTGTCCCCCACCCGGATCCACGGGTGCGGGTTAGACGCTCAAAACGACCAGAGTGGTATTTCACCAACGACTCCACCGACACTGGCGTGCCGGCTTCACAGTCTCCCACCTATCCTACACAAGACGCTCCAAACGCCAATGCCAAGCTATAGTGAAGGTCCCGGGGTCTTTCCGTCCTGCTGCGCGAAACGAGCATCTTTACTCGTACTGCAATTTCACCGGGCCTGTGGTTGAGACAGCGGGGAAGTCGTTACGCCATTCGTGCAGGTCGGAACTTACCCGACAAGGAATTTCGCTACCTTAGGATGGTTATAGTTACCACCGCCGTTTACCGGCGCTTAGATTCTCAGCTTCGACCCGAAGGCCTAACCGGTCCTCTTAACGTTCCGGCACCGGGCAGGCGTCAGTCCGTATACAGCGTCTTACGACTTCGCACGGACCTGTGTTTTTAGTAAACAGTCGCTTCCCCCTGGCCTCTGCGACCACCCCCAGCTCCGGCAGCAAGTGCCATCACCGGACGTGGTCCCCCTTCTCCCAAAGTTACGGGGGCAATTTGCCGAGTTCCTTAACCACAGTTCACCCGATCGCCTTGGTATTCTCTACCTGACCACCTGAGTCGGTTTAGGGTACGGGCCGCCGGTACACTCACTAGAGGCTTTTCTCGGCAGCATGGGATCACTCACTTCACCTAAAACGGCTCGGCATCACATCTCACCCTCAACGGCATGCGGATTTACCTGCACACCGGGCTACATGCTTACCCCAGGACAACCATCGCCTGGGCTGAGCTACCCTCCTGCGTCACCCCATCGCTCACCTACTACCCCCTCGGGCCGACCGCTAGGCCCGGAAGAAACCCGAAGGCTCCAACCAGGATTCAGGGTCTTAGCATCAGAGGATTCAGCGTTGGCGCATACCAGCGGGTACGGGAATATCAACCCGTTGTCCATCGACTACGCCTGTCGGCCTCGCCTTAGGTCCCGACTTACCCTGGGCGGATTAGCCTGCCCCAGGAACCCTTGGTCATCCGGCGGGAGAGTTTCTCACTCTCCATTCGCTACTCATGCCTGCATTCTCACTCCCGCGCCCTCCACCACACGATCACTCGGCGGCTTCACCGGACGCAGGACGCTCCCCTACCCATCCCAGCCTCACGACTGAAATGCCACGGCTTCGGCGGTGTGCTTGAGCCCCGCTACATTGTCGGCGCGGAATCACTTGACCAGTGAGCTATTACGCACTCTTTCAAGGATGGCTGCTTCTAAGCCAACCTCCTGGTTGTCACGGCAACTCCACATCCTTTACCACTTAGCACACGCTTAGGGGCCTTAACCGATGATCTGGGCTGTTTCCCTCTCGACTACGAAGCTTATCCCCCGCAGTCTCACTGCCACGCTCTCACTTACCGGCATTCGGAGTTTGGCTGACGTCAGTAACCTTGTCGGGCCCATCGGCCATCCAGTAGCTCTACCTCCGGCAAGAAACACGCAACGCTGCACCTAAATGCATTTCGGGGAGAACCAGCTATCACGGAGTTTGATTGGCCTTTCACCCCTAACCACAGGTCATCCCCCAGGTTTTCAACCCTGGTGGGTTCGGGCCTCCACACCGTCTTACCGGCGCTTCACCCTGCCCATGGCTAGATCACTCCGCTTCGGGTCTACAGCATGCGACTCAAACGCCCTATTCAGACTCGCTTTCGCTACGGCTACCCGCCACCGGTTAACCTCGCCACACACCATAACTCGCAGGCTCATTCTTCAAAAGGCACGCCATCACGAACAGCCCCCGAAAGGGCTGAGGACGCTCTGACGGCTTGTAGGCACACGGTTTCAGGTACTCTTTCACGACCCCTCACCGGGGCACTTTTCACCTTTCCCTCACGGTACTGGTCCGCTATCGGTCATCAGGAAGTATTCAGCCTTACCACGTGGTCGTGGCAGATTCACACGGGATTTCACGGGCCCCGTGCTACTCGGGAACACACCCAGAAGCCACTCAGATTTCGTCTACCGGACTCTCACCGTCTACGGTCGGCCTTCCCATGCCATTCGACTACCCGAGCAGTTTGTAACTTCTTGTCAGCACGGCAGCACTGACCGGATGGTCCCACAACCCCGCACACGCAACGCCTGCCGGCTATCACACGCGCACGGTTTAGGCTCCTCCGCTTTCGCTCACCACTACTCACGGAATCACTATTGTTTTCTCTTCCTGCGGGTACTGAGATGTTTCACTTCCCCGCGTTCCCACCAACCGCCCTATACATTCAGACGGCGGCGACACCCCATGACGGGTGCCAGGTTTCCCCATTCGGAAATCCCCGGATCAAAGTCTGGTTGCCGACTCCCCGAGGCATATCGCAGGCTCCCACGTCCTTCATCGGCTCCTGATGCCAAGGCATCCACCGTATGCCCTTAAAAACTTGAACACACAAAACGATCAACAAATCGCAACAGAGAACAAGAACCCCCGAAAGGGCCCTCATTCAGAGATGCTCGCGTCCACTGTGCAGTTCTCAAAAAACAACCGGGACCACCAGCCCCCCAGCCACCAACCGGCGACCAGGGCAACCAGCCCCGCAATCCAGAAGAAACAACCCAGCCCCATCACACCCGAGTCGAAGACTCTCGTGATCAGGGGCTGAAGGGTCCGTTTCCTCAGGACCCAACAGCGTGTCCAGCTCCCCACCCGCCCGACGACCAACGTTCCCACTCCCAGTCAAAGACCGGGCGGTACTAGCCGGCTCGCACGAGCGGCGAGCTGAATAACCAGTGCTCCACATCTATGAGCAGCCACCCGGCAGACATTCGCTGCCGAAGACGGCCACCGACCCGCATCCCCACCGAAGTGAGCGACACAGGCCAGTTGATGCTCCTTAGAAAGGAGGTGATCCAGCCGCACCTTCCGGTACGGCTACCTTGTTACGACTTCGTCCCAATCGCCGGCCCCACCTTCGACCGCTCCCCCCAAAAAGGTTGGGCCACGGGCTTCGGGTGTTGCCGACTTTCGTGACGTGACGGGCGGTGTGTACAAGGCCCGGGAACGTATTCACCGCAGCGTTGCTGATCTGCGATTACTAGCGACTCCGACTTCACGAAGTCGAGTTGCAGACTTCGATCCGAACTGAGACCGGCTTTACGGGATTCGCTCCACCTCACGGTATCGCAGCCCTTTGTACCGGCCATTGTAGCATGTTTGCAGCCCAAGACATAAGGGGCATGATGACTTGACGTCATCCCCACCTTCCTCCGAGTTGACCCCGGCGGTCTCCCATGAGTCCCCACCCGAAGTGCTGGCAACATGGAACGAGGGTTGCGCTCGTTGCGGGACTTAACCCAACATCTCACGACACGAGCTGACGACAGCCATGCACCACCTGTCACCGGCCCAAAAGGACCCCGCATCTCTGCGAGTTTTCCGGCGATGTCAAGCCTTGGTAAGGTTCTTCGCGTTGCGTCGAATTAAGCAACATGCTCCGCCGCTTGTGCGGGCCCCCGTCAATTCCTTTGAGTTTTAGCCTTGCGGCCGTACTCCCCAGGCGGGGCGCTTAATGCGTTAGCTGCGGCGCGGAATCCGTGGAAGGACCCCACACCTAGCGCCCAACGTTTACGGCGTGGACTACCAGGGTATCTAATCCTGTTCGCTCCCCACGCTTTCGCTCCTCAGCGTCAGTACAGGCCCAGAGCACCGCCTTCGCCACCGGTGTTCCTCCCGATATCTGCGCATTTCACCGCTACACCGGGAATTCCATGCTCCCCTACCTGCCTCTAGTCTGCCCGTATCCACCGCAGACCCACAGTTAAGCCGTGGGCTTTCACGACGGACGCAACAAACCGCCTACGAGCTCTTTACGCCCAATAATTCCGGACAACGCTTGCGCCCTACGTATTACCGCGGCTGCTGGCACGTAGTTAGCCGGCGCTTCTTCTGCAGGTACCGTCACGTTAGCTTCGTCCCTGCTGAAAGAGGTTTACAACCCGAAGGCCGTCATCCCCCACGCGGCGTCGCTGCGTCAGGCTTCCGCCCATTGCGCAAGATTCCCCACTGCTGCCTCCCGTAGGAGTCTGGGCCGTGTCTCAGTCCCAGTGTGACCGGTCGCCCTCTCAGGCCGGTTACCCGTCGTCGCCTTGGTAGGCCATCACCCCACCAACAAGCTGATAGGCCGCGAGCCCATCCCCAACCGAAAAACTTTCCACCCTCACACCATGCGATGGAGGGTCATATCCGGTATTAGACCCGGTTTCCCAGGCTTATCCCAGAGTCAGGGGCAGGTTGCTCACGTGTTACTCACCCGTTCGCCGCTCGAGTACCCCCGAAGGGGCCTTTCCGCTCGACTTGCATGTGTTAAGCACGCCGCCAGCGTTCGTCCTGAGCCAGGATCAAACTCTCCATCAAGGTCCGAACGACGACTCCGAAAAGCCGCCAAACCTCAGGAAAAAATCCCAGCAAAACACCAACCCGTACACGGGCCGGTGCACTGCCTCAAAGAAATCCCCACCACGAACCCCTACAAGAAGGGACCGCGGCCACGGGGTGGTCCGACCTAAACGGCCGGACCTATAAAGGCACTGGCTTTTAACACGCTGTTGAGTTCTCAAGAAACGGACACCCACCGCGCTGGACCCGCTTTCGCGTTTCCCGCCCCGGGGCGACTCTTTCACTTTATCAGATCCGCTCGGTCTGTCAATTCCGGGCTTTTCCGATTTGCCTTTCCAGTCCCGCTTCCGCGGGCCCTTCCGGGCGTTGGTGCTATTTCATCAGATCCGGCTCGATTGTCAAATTCGGGCCTTTTCCGAAGCCACCGCACGAACGCGGGCATGGCAAAGCCATGTCGGCTTGATCGAGGATGGTTACCCCTTGGGCCGGCCGCCATGCACGATGGCGTCACGCATCTCCAAGGGACGAGGAGTAAAGCTATACGCTCGAGTCGCCCGCGTCAAATCAGCTGGTCACGAGCGGCGTGTCCGTCGCGAACGAGCCGGGCGGGACGCGTTCCGTCCGGCTGCCAAGCGGCACTCACCACCCACAAGAGTCCAACGGATGGGTGCCCTGCTCCGGTTCCACACGGCCCGCCGCCCCGGCCGTGCCGAGCTGCGCCCCGCTGTGGGCAGCGTCCTCGAGCGGGTGCCCGTGTCTTCGCGGAGGCGCTGTACGGGGCATCGTTCCAGCAGCGGCGGGGACGTGACGGCGTCGGGCCGAAGGTGATCGATGTGCCGAACGTCCTCCCCCGCTGGGGCGGATGCTCGCGCCAGCCGGCACCGGGCCCCAGCTGACACCTTGTTTCCCTTGGGTGCGTGTTCGCGACCCGCGTCCATCCCAATGCGGTTGGCCGGGCACGCTCCTCTCTGAAGCAGGCTGTCGCGTGGGAGGTGGAGCTGGCACATCGCTTCGATCTGCTCGTCCCAGACTCGCGACTCGTATGCCTGCCGGTGCAACTGGACCATCCCGGAGGAGGGTGGGGACGTTGCTTCCCATGAACGGCGGGCGCACCGGGCCGAGGGCGATCGGAGGCCACGTACCGCGCCCGGGAGTTCTGAGTGCCCAGTCCGGCAGGGCGGATGGGTCCTCAGCGATCGAAAGCAGGGTGGGGGGCACGTCGCCCATGGCACGAGGCGGCCGGGGTTTGGCTGCGCCGGACGCTCCTCCCCGGCGTGCTCTGCGGCATCGCGGGCATCTTGACCGGCATCCCCTGGATCCTCTGGCTGCATGCGCCCAAGTCTGGGGGCGGGGGTATCGCGCTCGGTGTCTCTGCAGCTTGTGGCGAGGCGGCAGGGGCTTCGGACTTGCGGGGGCGGGTGTGGTGAGCGGGTTGTATCGGGTTCTGGTGGTTGTGGCGGGCAGAGTTGGGAACGTTCCCAAACGGCGGTTGTCACTTCGATGTCGGCTTGATCCAGGTATGCCCGAAACAGGGTTCACATTGACCGTTTCGCACGTTCTGGAGGTCCGCCAGTGAGCTACTACCCGCCGCCCGGGCAAGGCGGCTACGCCTCGCCTCCGTCCAACCACCTGGTGTGGGCGATCCTGACGACGATCTTCTGTTGCCTGCCCGCCGGCGTGGTCTCGATCGTGTACGCGGCGCAGGTCAACTCCAAGTGGCAGGCCGGTGACCACCAGGGCGCGTACAACGCGTCCAAGAACGCCCGCGTCTGGGCGATCGTGTCCGCCGTCGTGGGTCTGGTCATCGGACTGATCTGGGGCGCGGTGGTGCTGGCGACCGGCGGGAACACCTACCGCTACTGACCGACGTGCGGATCCGCGGCCTGGCGGCGCCCGGCGGCGTGCTGGCGCTGGCCGCCGCCGTGGTCGCGACCGTCGCCCTGGTGGACCCGAACGAGCGGGGCAATTACCCGACGTGCCCGTTCCTGGCGCTGACCGGGTACCAGTGCCCGGGCTGCGGCGCGCTGCGCACGCTGCACGCCCTCGCGCACGGCCACGTCGGGGAGGCGCTCGCGCTCAACGTGTTCGTGGTGAGCATGCTGCCCGTGCTGGCCTTCTTCTGGGCGCGCTGGACGGTCGCGCGGGCGCGGGGCCGTCCGGCGCGCACCCGGGCGGGCGATCCCCGGCTGATCTGGGGGCTGTTCGCGGCGGTCATGGGCTTCTGGCTCATGCGGAATCTGCCGTGGGGGGCCTTCCTGGCGGCGTGAGCGCGGGAGG
The DNA here is from genome assembly GCF_055379765.1 of Actinomadura rugatobispora. NCBI lineage: Bacteria > Bacillati > Actinomycetota > Actinomycetes > Streptosporangiales > Thermomonosporaceae > Actinomadura > Actinomadura rugatobispora. Next base: position 7,656 of record NZ_AP029191.1, read on the forward strand.
CTCGCCGGCGGCGGACGGCGGCGTGCGGGTGAGGACGTTGAAGAGCAGGTTGAGGATGATGGCGGTGAGGCCGCCCAGGGTGATGCCGCTGTCGAGGATGGCGGCCACGTCCCGGGGCATGTTGTCGCCGAAGGTCGGGATGGTGGCGGGCACCATCGCCATCGCGATGCTGACGGCGACGACGAGGGCGTTGCGCTCCTGGCGCAGGTCGGCCTTGCCGAGGGTCTGCATGCCGACGACCGCGACCATGCCGAACATCGCGATGGCGGCGCCGCCGAGCACGTCGCTGGGGATGGCGGCGACGTAGGCGGCGACCTTGGGGAACAGGCCGAGCACCATCATGATGATCCCGGCGGTGACCACGACGAAGCGGCTGCGGACGCCGGTGAGGCGCACCAGGCCGACGTTCTGCGCGAAGCAGGTGTAGGGGAAGGCGTTCAGCACGCCGCCGAGGAAGGTGGACAGCCCGTCGGCGCGCAGGGCCCGGGTGATGCCGTCGGGGGTGACCTCCTTGCCGACGATCTCGCCGGTGGCCTTGGAGTCGCCGACGGTCTCGACGACGGTGACCATCATCACCAGCAGCATCGCGATGATGGGGCCGATCTGGAAGGTCGGCGTCCCGTAGTGGAACGGGGTGGTCACCCCGAGCCAGTCGGCCGTCCCGACCGCGTCGAAGGTGGTGTCGCCGAGCAGCCAGGAGACGGCGGTGCCGCCGACGAGGCCGAGCAGGACGGCGATGCTGCTGAGGAACGGGCGCCGCAGCCGGTAGAGGACCAGGATGAACAGCAGCGTGCCGCCCGCGTAGGCCAGGTGCTTCCAGCTCCCGTGGTCCTTGGCGGCGGCGCCGCCCGCGGCGTCGTTGATCGCGTTCGGGAGCAGGGTCAGGCCGATGATGGTCAGGACGGTGCCGGTGACGACCGGCGGGAAGAGCCGCAGGATCCGGCCGAGGAACGGGGCGACCAGGATCATCACCAGGCCGGCGGTGATGGTGGCGCCGTAGATGGCCAGCAGCGCCGCGGTGCCGTTCGCCGCGCCCTGCCCGATCGCGATCATGGGGGCGACCGCGGTGAACGTGACGCCCTGCACGATCGGCAGCCGGATCCCGAACCGCCAGAAGCCCAGCGACTGGATGATGGTGGCGATCCCGCAGGTGAACAGGTCCGCGTTGATCAGGTAGACGAGCTGCTCGTCGGACAGCCCGAGCGCCCCGGCGACCAGGATGGGGACGACGACCGCGCCGGCGTAGAAGGCCAGGACGTGCTGGAACCCGTACAGTGCCAGCCTGGGGATGGGGAGCACCTCGTCGACGGGGTGCCTGGCGTCGGCCATCGCTGTCGAGCCCTCCGGTTTGGAACGTTGCATTTCTTGTGCGGCGGAAGTCTGCCGTGCCGCCCCCGCCGGATGTGCGGCGGGGTGCCCGCGGCCCGCGGGTCAGGAGCTGGGGTCGGTGAAGGCCGGGGGCCGCTTCTCGAAGTGGGCCCGGATGGCCTCGACCTGGTTGGGCGAGCCGCGCAGCGCGTCCAGGGCGCGCGACTCCTCCAGCAGTTGCCCGGGCAGGTCGTGGCCGTCGGTGGCCCGGTTGAGCAGGCGCTTGGCGGCGCGGATCGCGTCCGGGCTGCGGCCGGCGATCTCCCGGGCCAGGTCGAGCGCCGCGGCGCGCGGGTCCTCGGCGGTACGGGTCGCCAGGCCCAGCCGCACCGCCTCCTCGCCGGAGACCATCCGGCCGGTGAAGGTCAGCTCCTTGGCGACGTCGTCGCCGACCAGGCGCACCAGCGCGGCGGTGCCGGTCATGTCGGGGACCAGCCCCCAGCGGATCTCCAGCACCGACAGCCGCGCGTCGGGGGCGACGATCCGCAGGTCGGCGCCCAGGGCGATCTGCAGGCCGCCGCCCAGCGCGTGCCCGGCGACGGCGGCGATCACCGGCTGCGGCAGTTCCCGCCAGGTGTGGACGGCCTGCTGGCCGAGGTTGGTGATGCGGCCGGGCTCGCGGTCCACGATGGCGCGGGTGAGGCGGCGGGCGCGCTCGCTGCCGTCCGCCTGCCCCTCCCCCGAGAGGGCGGCGAAGTTGGCGAGGTCGAGGCCGGCGCAGAAGGAGCGGCCCTCCCCGGACAGGACGACCGCGCGTACCGCGGGGTCGGCGGCCAGCGCGTCGCCGGTGTCGGCGAGGGCCTCGAACATCGCCATGTCGAGCGCGTTCAGCTTGTCGGGGCGGTTCAGCCGGACGTCGGCGACGCCGTCGGCGTCCACGCTCACGGTGACACGCGTTCCGGTCATGGGGGCTCCTCGGCTCAGGTCACGGGGACGATCTTCGCGTTTACCAGACGGCCGTCCCGGATGTCGAGCAGGCCGAGAGTGCCGTGCGACTGGCGGCGCCGGTCGGTGGGCGACCCCGGGTTGAAGATCCGCAGGTCGCCGTCGGTCTCGTCCAGCGGGATGTGGGAGTGCCCGAACACGACCAGGCCGGCGTCGGGGAACCAGCGGCGCATCCGGGCGAGACGGCCCTTCTTCTGGCCGCTGTCGTGGACCATCGCCACGCGCAGCCCGTCGAGTTCGATCTCCAGGCGCTCCGGCGCGCCCCAGGCCGCCACGTCGGGCCCGTCGTTGTTGCCGAGCACGGCTTTGACGGGCGCGTACCGCGCGAGTTCGTCCAGCACCCCGGCGGTGCAGACGTCGCCCGCGTGCAGGATGAGGTCCGCGTGCCGCAGGTGGGCGGCGACCGCGGGCGGGCAGGCGCGCCAGCGGCGGGGCGCGTGGGTGTCGGCGAGCGCGACCACGTTCATCCTCCCCGTTCTACCTCGTGCGGCCGGGACGATCGGCATGCGGGTCGGGACGGTCGGGCCCGCCCGCGGCCGGGCGGCCGCCTCCGGACGGGACAGCGCTCCGTGAATGGATGATCTACAGCGGGTGATCTATCCACCGCGGCGCTTCGACTCGGGTGGGAAACAACTGTAAGCATCGTGTCACTTCACCTCTGTGACCTGCGGAGTTACGGTCGAATCCCTCGTCATCGTCCTGGCGCGGTCGCCGCCCCGGACCGGGTCCGAACGATCGGAACGGCGGGGGGATCTGGTGAGACGGCCGGGCCTCGTGGAGGAAGAACACTCCCTTGCACCGGCCCGGGGTCCGGCCGACTCGCCGCTTCGCACAGGGGGGTGGCCGATGAACGACCCCGCGCACCCGGGCGGACCGTCCGGAGGGCGGAGCACGGTGACCTTCGACCTGGACGTCCTGCTGGCGGTCCTGCCCGCGCCCGGCGGCGACGTCCCGCTGGTGTTCCTGGACGACCCCGCCCGCACGCCCGCGCCCGACGCCGATCCCGGCAGCGAGCCGGTCACCGCCCTGCTGGCGGCGTGCCTGCGGACCGGGCTCGGGCTGGTCACCGACGCCCGGGACCTGCTCGTGCCGTTCGCGCCCGGCTGGCGAGCGGGGATGGACGGGCACGGCACCTTCACGGTGCGCAGCCCGCGGGACGCGCCGTCCCAGCCGTTCTGCCGCGTGGAGGGGCTCGGGACGCCGCCCGGGTGGACGGCGGCGGCCTCCCGGCGCGGCCATCTCGTCCTGTTCGCGGGCTGCATCGACATCGCCGACCACGCGACGGCGGCCGACCGGCGGCTGACGGCGGCCGTGGCCGGCGGGATGCTCGCCACCGGGGCGATCAGCTACCGGCCGGGGTGACGGCCGGCCGGCGGCCCCGCGGAGAACACGCGGGGCCACCGCCGGTCGCGGCGTGAGGCCCGGCTCTCTCACGCGTCGGCCGGCAGCGGATCGGGCGGGCGGACTGCCCCCACTACCCCAACGCACCCGTCCGCCCGGTCCGTGCTTCTCCATCAGTGGGATTCATGGGGCTGGGGAGGCGCGAGCGGCAGCTCGCACCACAGGATCCTGCCGCCGGGCACGAGCCTGGTGCCCCGGCGCACGGCGGGGAGCCCGGTCGTCCACGAGCCCCGGCCGTTCCCGGCGAGCGCGCGGGAGGCGTCCGTGCACGATCGGTCGGGGTCGGGACCGGCCGCGCCGGAACGGTCGGCGACCTCGCAGACCAGGCTGGTGCCGCGCAGCAGCCGGACCCCGAACGGGCCGGGCCCGTGCCGCGCGGCGTCGTCCACGAGCTCCCCGACCGCGGGCACGACGGCCGGGGCCAGGCCGTCCAGTCCCCAGGCGGCCAGCGCGTCGCGGACGAAGCGGCGGGCCCGCCGCGCCGCCCCCGCCTCGGCGGGCAGCGTCGTGGCGGCGATCCGGTCGGGCGGCAGCGCCCGGACGCGGGCCAGCAGCAGCGCGATGTCGTCGCGATCGGCGCGGTCGTCGCCGGGCCGCAGCGCCTCCACCGCCAGGTCGCAGATCTCCTCCAGCCCGCGCGGCGCCCCCGCCAGGGTCTCCCGCAGCGCCTCGATCCCGGCGTCGATGTCGCGGTCGCGGCTCTCCACCAGCCCGTCGGTCACCAGCACCAGCGTGCACCCGTCCGCCAGCCGCACCGTCCGGGACTCGAACGCCTCGCCGCCGATGCCCAGCGGCAGGCCCGGCGGGATGTCGAGGATCTCGGTGCGCCCGTCCGGGTGCAGGACGACCGGCGGGACGTGCCCGGCCCGCGCCACCGCGCAGGTCTGCTCCACCGGGTCGTAGACGGCGTAGACGCAGGTGGCGTTGGGCGCGCCGCCCATGTCCTCGATCATCTCGTCGAGGCGGTGCAGCACGTCCTCGGGCCTCGGGTCCAGGCCGGCGAGGGCGCGGACCGCGGTGCGCAGCTGGCCCATCGTCGCGGCGGCGCCGGTGCCGTGGCCCATGACGTCCCCGACGACCAGCGCGACCCGGCCGCCGGGGAGCGGGATGGCGTCGTACCAGTCGCCCCCGACGCAGGTGAGGTCGCCGGCCGGCAGGTAGCGGTGCGCGATCTCCAGGCCCAGCGGCTCGCGCAGCCCGGTGGGCAGCATGCTGCTCTGCAGCGTGAGCGCGGTGCGGCGCTCGCGGTCGTAGAGGCGGGCGTTGTCGAGGCAGACGGCGGCGCGGGCGGCCAGGTCCTCGGCGAGCGCGATGTCGTGGGAGTCGAAGGCGGGGCGGGCCTGGCCGCGCAGCAGCACGAGGCAGCCGAGCACGGTGCCGCGCGCACGCAGCGGGACGGCCAGGCCGCCGCTGAACGCGATCGTCCGGTCGAACTCCATGCAGTCGGCGTACGGCGCCCCGGGCTGGCAGGTCACCAGCTCGTGGGAGGCCAGCGCGGCGGGCCATCCGGGCGACGCGGGATCGACGGCGCCGGAGGCGATCCTGCGGGTGACGGCGCCGCCGCCGGCGCGCTCGGGGAAGTCGTCACCGGCGATGAACCGTTCGAGGACGAGCACGCACGCGGCGTCGGCCAGGCCGGGAAGGACGAGCCCGACCAGCTCGGCGCCGGTCCGCCGTACGTCGAGCGTGCTGCCGAGGCGGGCTCCGGCCTCGCTCAGCAGGGCCAGCCTGGACCGCGGCGTACGGCTCGGGACGTCGTCCGGGCCGGGCCCGGTCGCCGCCGGCGGGTGCGGCGGGCGGGCGGGCGCGACGATGACGGCCACCAGGCCGTCGTCCATCGGGTCGCACGAGAGCTCCACGGCGCGCGCGGGGGCGCCGGCGGTGTCGCGCAGGACGGCCCGCACGCCGGCCTGGGGCCGTCCGGCGCTCGCCTCCGCCAGCGCGGCCGCGATCGTCGCGCGCCCGTCGTCGTCGTGGGCGAGGTCGGCGACGCGGCGGCCCGCGACCTCCTCGGCCGGCACCCCGAGCAGTTCGGCGGCGGCGCTGCTCCAGTGGACGATGCGGCCGTCGGGCCCCACGGCGAGCGCCGCCGGGGCCGCCGGACGGCCGGGCGCGCCCGGCGAACGGAACGGATCGGAACCGGCGGGCGCGCGGGAGCCGGTGGACGGTCCCTCCGCCGGGAGCCGTGGCTGCACGTCACGTGGTCCTCTCGGGAAGACGACCCCCGCCTCGAACTGGGCTCCCCCGGTACAGCACGATCATCTCGCCTCGCGTCAGAAACCGCCAGCATCTTCACAAGACCTGTGGAAAATTACCACACGCCGTCCTGACCGTCACTCTGGTCACGAACGCCACGTTCATCCCGCGCCGGCCCCGTCCTCCGGGCTCCCCGCACCCGGGGCGCCGGCTCCTGCCGGGGACCTCTCATCAACCCACCATCGAATACCAATTCACAGTTAGAGAAAAACTTCACAAGGAACGGCAAGGATTCGCCCGCGCCCTTCGTGAGAAAAGATTCCCGGAAGGTAGATCTTTTCAGATCCCGCGGCGCCGCCTGTTACGGTCAAGGACATGAGCAATGCGACCGGAAAGCTCCGCGAGTCGTGGGAGGCGGCCCGTGACGATCTGCGCCACAAGATCGCCGAGATCCCGATGCGACCGGCCGATCGCCGCGCGCTGATCCGTTCGCTGGACGCCTACCACGCCACCCTCACCGCGTGGCTTCTCGGCCGCGAGCGCGCTCTGCGCAACGGTTCCGACCTGCGAGACCGCCAGGTCAACGGGGGACGTTGAACGACCGCGGAGCGCGCGGGGACCGGCGCCCGGACGCCGCGTCCCGGGCGCCGGTCCGCCGTGCGGGCCGGTCCCGCCGCCGTCCTGTGACGGGAGGCGCGGCGCACGCGCCCGGGCTCCGCCGCGCCCCGTCCCCGGTGCCGCCGGCCGTCCCGGCGCCGCGCCGGCCGTGAGCTTATATATCGAACGGTGATCAGCGCCTGCCGTACCGGTGACCATCTGTAACGGGACCCCGGCCATTCCGGGCGAGTGACTTCGGAGAACGCTCCTTACAGGTGCCCGCGCTTATCAAAGTTTAAAATTCATTTCCGCCGCCGGTTCCGCTCAACCGCCCCGCGGTGTTCCACTTCGTTCCGGCCTGTGCCTTCTCGTCTCCGCGCGGCCCTTACCGAGACCCGTCCCGAGCCCGCCGCGAGCCCTTCCCGAGCCCGTCGCGGCGGCCCTCCCGGGCAGGTCGCGGGGGGCGCGGCGGGCCCTTCGCCGCGCGACACGCCGCATGGCAGAACTCTGCCCGAACTTGACCTTTTCTTTCAGGTTTCACTCAGGTTAGGGGTTTAAGGTCCAAGTCACGTGGCCCACCAAGGGCGACGGAGCGAGCGACCGGCGATGGGGCCGACGGCGGCCCGGGAGGGAGCGCCCTGCGATGAACGTCGGTGCCGCGCGCATCCCCGAGATCAAGAATCCCGCGGTGGTGAGGTTCCCCGCGGAGGTCGACCTCAGCAATGGGGACCTCATCCTGGAGGAGGCCCTGCGGCTGCTGCGCGAGGGAGTCCCGGGACTGGTCATGGACCTGGGCGGGTGCACCTTCTGCGACTCCAGCGGCCCCAACGCGATCTTCCGGGCGAAGGTGCGGGCGGACGCGGCGGGCGTCCCGCTGGCGGTGGTCGTCCCCGAGACCGGCGTGGTGCGCAGGATCTGCGACATCGCCGGGGTCACCCGCCGCATCCCGGTCGCCCCCGACCTGGAGTCGGCCCTGGCCGAGATCGCCGTGGCGGCGCGGCGGCCCGCCCCCGCCAAGCAGGCGTCGGCGGTGAACTCCGCTCCCGGCAGGCCGGCGCCCGCCGGGCACCACCGTCCGGACGGCGGCCGCCGGGCCTCGTAGGCCCGCGAACGGCCCCGCCTCCGGCCCCGTTGACGCGATCGTCCGGGCACTCCACGGTGGTAGCCGGAACCGAACCGTCCAGACGGACGGACCGCTTTCTGGAGGTGAGCGTCATGGCGACCGTCGTCATCGGTCAGGACGGGCCCGTCACCCTGGTCGGCATCGACCGCCCGGAGCGCCGCAACGCCGTCGACCGGGCGACGGCCGAGGCCCTCGCCGAGGCGTTCCGCGCCTTCGACGCCGACCCGGACGCCGCCGTCGCCGTGCTGTACGGGGCGGGCGGCACGTTCTGCGCGGGCGCCGACCTGCACGCGCTCACCGCCGGGAACGGCAACCGCGCCGCGCCCGACGGCGACGGCCCGATGGGGCCGACCCGGATGGCCCTGTCCAAGCCGGTGATCGCCGCGGTCGGCGGGCACGCCGTGGCGGGCGGGCTGGAGCTGGCGCTCTGGGCGGACCTGCGCGTCGCCGACGAGACCGCCGTGTTCGGGGTCTACTGCCGCCGCTGGGGCGTGCCGCTCATCGACGGCGGCACCGTGCGGCTGCCCCGCCTCATCGGGCAGAGTCGGGCGATGGACATGATCCTCACCGGGCGGCCGGTGGACGCCGCCGAGGCGTACGCGATCGGGCTGGCCAACCGGCTGGTGCCGGCGGGCGGGGCGCTGGAGGCGGCCCGCGGGCTCGCCGCCGAGATCGCCGCGTTCCCGCAGGCGTGCCTGCGCAACGACCGCGCGTCCGTCCTGGAGCAGCACGGGCTGGACGAGGCCGCGGCGCTGGCCGCCGAGTTCCGGCACGGGCAGGCGTCGCTGGCCGCGGGCGCCCTGGACGGCGCGGCCCGGTTCGCCGCCGGGGCCGGGCGGCACGGCTCCTTCGACGGCTCCTTCGACCATGGCGGCGGCGAGCGGCCGGATTAGGGTGACCGGTGCTCACCGCGTTCCGGCGTCACGCCTTCATGCTCAGGCAGAGCGGCGCATGCCTCCGTCGACGGTGAAGGTGCCGCCGGTGATGTAGCCCGCCGCGTCCGACGCCAGAAAGGCGACGAGGGCGGCGACCTCCTCGGGGGTCCCGAACCGGCCGGCGGGGATCATGCGGCCCGCGAACTCCGCGATCGACTCCGGGGTGGTGAAGTGCGCGCGGAGCTGCTCGCTGTCGACGCGGCCCGGTGCCACGCAGTTGACGGTGACGCCGCCGGCCGCGACCTCCCGGGACAGCCCCTTGGACCACACCGTGCACGCCGCGACGGCCGCCTGCGCCGCCGACACCCCGGACGGCTCCAGGATGCCGACGAGGTTGACGATCCGGCCTCGTCCGCCCGCCCGGAGCAGGGGCAGGAACTCCTCGGCCAGCCGCCGCTTGCCGTGGAAGTTCAGCTCGAACTGCGCCCGCCACGTCTCCTCGGTCGGGGCCTGTCCCGGCCGGTCCGCCCCGCCCGCGTTGTTGACCAGGACGTCCAGCCGTCCCGGTCCGCGCTCGACCTCGGCCCGCAGGGAGGCCGCGGCGTCCGGCCGGGCGAGGTCCGCCGGGAGGACGAGCGGACGGTGCCCGCCCGCCTCCGTGATCTCCTCCGCCAGGTCGCGCAGCGCGGCGGCCCGCCGGGCGACCAGCACCAGGCGGGCGCCCTCCGCGGCGAGGGCGAGCGCGGTCGCCCGCCCGATCCCCGCGCTCGCGCCGGTGACGAGCGCGCACCGGCCGTCCAGTCCCAGGTCCATGCGTCCCGCGCTCCGTTCTCAGACGCCGACGATCTCGGCGTAGCGGCGCATCCGGCGCTCGTAGTCCTCGTCGGCGATGCGGGGCGACACCACGACCTCGTCGACGCCGATCTCGGCGCAGCGCTCGATGTAGGCCCGGTCGTCCTCCCAGTCCTTCTCGGTGGTGCCCTTGCTGCGCCGCCCCACCTTGATCGACACCTCGTCGAGGCTGCGGCCCGCCCGCTCCAGCTCGGTGGCCAGCTCGTCCACGAACCGCTGGATGTCGTCGTGGGTGCGGCTGTATCCGGCCCAGCCGTCCCCGTAGGCCACGATGCGGCGCAGCGCGGCGCGGCTGTTGCCGCCGACGATGATCGGGAGGCGGGCCTGCCGGGGCTTGGGGAAGCAGTAGAGCGGCTCGAAGTCGACGAACTCGCCGTGGTACTCCACGACCTCGTCCGGCGACCACAGGGTCCGCATGGCGGCGAGGTACTCGTTCATCCGCTCGCCGCGGCGCTCGAACGGGGTGTCGAGCGCACGGTACTCCTGCTCGGACCAGCCCACGCCGGCGCCGAGCTGGAACCGGCCGCCGCTGAGCTGGTCGATGCTCGCGATCTGCTTGGCCGTCACCACCGGGTTGCGCTGCGGCACGACCAGCACGTACGTGCCGATGCGGATCCGGGTGGTGGCGGTGGCGACGGCCGCGGCGGTGACGAGCGGGTCCAGGACGCCCCGGACGGCGTGCACCTCGTCCCGGCCACCCCGCTCGTAGGGGTACTCGGACGAGTAGGCCGGAAAGAACACCACGTGCTCGGGCATCCAGACCGAGTTGTAGCCGAGCCCCTCGATGAGCTGGGCCGCGTCGACGGACCAGGAGCCGTCCCGGTGCCCGATCCCGCTGAAGATCTCGCTGATCCCGAGTTTCACGACGTGGTCCCTTCGTCGGTGCCGCCCGCCTCGCCGAAACGCTCCACGAGCACATGCTTCATGATCTTCATGGAGGCGTTGCGCGGGAGCTCGTCCACGAAGAAGACGTTGACCGGCTTCTTGTAGCCGGCGAGCCGCTCCCGGGCGAAGCCCTTGACCTCCTCCTCGGTCGGCCCGGCGCCCGGCACCGGCTGGACGGCGGCCGACACCGCCTCGCCCCACCGCTCGTCCGGGAGGCCGAACACCGCCGCGTCGGCGACGCCGTCCATCATCACCAGGACCCGTTCCACCTCGGCCGGGTACACGTTCGCGCCGCCGCTGACGATCAGCTCCTTGGAGCGCCCGGTCAGGTACAGGTAGCCAGCCTCGTCGCTGTAGCCGAGGTCGCCGGTGTGGTACTCGCCGTCGCGGAACACCTCGGCCGTCTTCTCCGGGTTCCCGTGGTAGCCGGAGAACATGGTGTCGGCGGCGATGACCAGCTCGCCGACCTCGCCGGGCGGCAGCGTCCGGCCCTCGCCGTCGACGACCCGCACCGACGCCGTGGGCAGCGGGCGCCCCACCGACTCGAAGATCGCCTCGGCGCGGCCGCGGCCGGTGTAGTCGGTGCGGTTGGTGATGGTGATCGGCCCGACCACCTCGGTCATCCCCCAGGTCTCCACCAGCCGGTCGCCGAAGACGCCGACCGACTCCTCGGCCAGCTCGGGCGGCAGCGGGCCGCCGGAGTGCAGCACCGACTGGAGGGTCTCCAGGATCTCGGGGTGGGCGCGGAGCGCCTGGAGCAGGCCGGGCAGCAGCGGGGTGAGGCCCAGCGTGAACGTGGACCCGTTGTCGACCATCGTCCGGGCCCACTCCTCGGGGGTGGCGCCGGGGATGAACGCGACCGTCCCGCCCGTGTAGAAGTGCGGGAAGATCACCCCCCACAGCCCGGAGACAAAGGACCAGCCGCCGGGGAAGGCCGCGTGCCCCTGGAGCGGGAACCGGTAGGCGTACGGGACCAGCTTGACGCAGTTGACCACGGCCCGGTGCGAGACCAGGACGCCCTTGGGGAAGCCGGTCGTCCCGCTGGTGTAGCCGATCAGCGCGGTGTCCTCCGGCCCCGCCTCGACAGGGAACGGCGCGGCGTCGTGCCCGGCGGTGGCGTCCGCGAGGGACTCGGCGCCCCGCGGCGGCTCGCCGTCCACGGTGAACCAGGCGAGCAGGCCGCCGGTCGTCTCCAGCCGCGCCGCCGCCTCGCTCGCGCCGCCGGTGTGGACGAGCGCGACGGCGCCGGAGTCGCGCATCACGTAGTCGATCTCGGGCGGGGTCAGCCGGTCGTTGACGTGGACGGCGGTGTAGCCGCCCAGCGCCAGCCCGACGTAGACGCTGAGCGATTCCACGCGCGGCCCCAGCAGCGCGGCCACGTGGGCGCCCGGCTCCACGCCCCGCGCCCGCAGCGCGTGCGCGAGCCGCCAGCCCCGGGCCACGACCTCGTCGTGGGTCTGCCGCTCGCCGTGCGCCGTGACGGCGACGTTCCCGGCGAAGCGCCGACCCGCCTTGGCGAACAGCTCGCCGAGTGTCTCGCTCATGCGTACTCCTTGAGGTCGAACAGCCGTACGGCGTTGTGGGCCAGGAAGAGGTCGAGCTCCTCCCGCGCGAACACGGGCCGGTCGCCCCGGTACGGCTCGGCGAGCCCCCGGGCGAGTTCGACCCACCGCACCAGTTCCGTTCCGTCCGGGTCGGAACGCGGCCCCCGGATGATGTCGGAGCCGAAGACGATGCGGTGGGCTCCCACCTGCCGCCGCATCCGCCCGACCCGGTCCCGGAACTCGGCGTAGTCCTCGAACGCCACCCGCTGCCAGAGTGACAGTTCAAGGTAGCCGCGCTGCCAGCCGCTCGCGCAGTCCAGGGCCTCGGCCCACCAGGCGTCCAGGCCCGCGTGGGCGAAGACCACCGTGAGGGTGGGGTGGACGGCCATGAGGGCGCCCACTTCGGCCGGGCGGCACCGGATGACCTGGAGCGGGTCGCCGCCGAGCGGGCTGGTGTGGATCACGGCCGGGAGGTTCCGCTCGACCAGCTCCTCGAACAGCCAGGAGTGGGCCGGGTCGCGCAGGTCCCAGCCGGCCGCCGGGTACAGCTTGAGCCCGCGGCAGCCGGGCTGCGCGACGATGCGCTCGAACAGCTCGCGCGCGTCGGGGTGGCGGGGGTCGAGGCCGCCGCAGTAGAACAGCCGTCCCGCGCTGGCGGCCGACAGCTCCTCGTAGCGGGCGTTCAGGTCCGCGACGGGCAGGTGCTCGCCGGCGGGACGGCCGACGATCGTCCAGTCCACGACGGGGACGACGCCCGCCGCGACGCCCGCGCGGTCGAACGCCGCGTACGTCAGGCGCGCGTCCGGGTCGCTCTCCCCCACCGCGACCCGTCCGACGATCTCCTCCGGGTCGCGTTCGGGGTGCCGCCGCCCGGCGGCCTGCCGCGCCCAGGCGCGGCGCAGCCCCTCGGGGAGCCAGCCGGCGTCCCACACGTGCATGTGCCCGTCGATGACGAGCTCCGCGGGCGCCGTCACGACCGCCCCAGGATGTGGACGGCGGACGCGGCGGTCAGCCAGTCGACCACGCCGCCGCCGATCTGCACCAGGGCGGTGTCGGCGCGCTCCAGCTGCAGCGGCCCGGCCTCGCCCCGGATCTGGGCGACGGAGTCGTGGATCTGCGCGAGGCCGCTGGCGCCGACGGCGTGGCCGCGGCCGACCAGGCCGCCCGAGCTGTTCACCGGCATCGCGCCGCCGCCCTCGGTGACGCCCTCCATGGCCCAGCGCTGCTCGTCGCCGGGCTCGCACAGGCCGGTGTCGGTCCAGGCCATGAACTCGTAGGCCACCGAGGCGTCGTGGACTTCGGCGAAGTCCATGTCGGCGGGGCCGAGGCCCGCGTGCTCGTAGGCGGCGCGCGCCGACGCCTCCACGGCGTTCGGCGCGTCCGGGAGGTCCTTCGGCGGGCGGGTCGCCATCCGGGACCCCAGGATGCGGACCGACCGCGCGGCCGACACCGCCTCCGGGCGGCTGGTGACGACCGCCGCCGCCGCGCCGTCGCTGACCGGCGAGCTCATCAGGACGGTCAGCGGGTCGACCACGACCCGGGCCTTGAGGACGTCCTCGGGGGTCGCCCCGAACCGGCGGTGCGCGCGGGGGTTCAGCGCGGCGGCCTGCAGCGACCGGGACGCGACCCTGGCCAGCGCCTCGGCGGTGACGCCGCGCTCCTCGAACAGCGCGGCGGCGAGCCGGGCCTGCCGGTCGACGAAGGGGCTGCGGTCCTGGCCGGCGCCGTCGCCGACGGCGAAACTCTCCTCGACGTCCGCCCCGGCCGCGTAGGCGCTGAACATCCGCTGCCGGTCCTCGTGGTTGGCCTTCTCCACGCCGAGGGCCAGCACCGTCTCGTACATCCCGGAGGCGACGGCCATCCACGCGAGGTGGAGGGCGTTGCCGGCCGACGCGCACGCGTTCTCGACGTTGTGGATCGGGATGCCGGCCAGGCCGAGGCCGTACCCGACGACCTCGCCGCGGATGCACTCCTGCCCGGTGATCAGCCCGGCGAGCGCGTTGGAGAAGAACATCGCCTGGACGTCGGGCACCTCGATCCCGGCGTCGGCGAGCGCGGCCTCGACGGCGGTGCGCCCGAGGTCCTTCATGGACGTGTCGAGGAACCTGCCGAAGCTGCTCATCCCCACGCCGCTGATGACGACCGTGCCGTTCATGACGTCCCTTCCCCTCGTTGCGGAACCGGGTCCGGAGCCGGGGCCGGGGCGGGCGGGCTCGGCCAGGCCGCGCTCACACCGCCGTCGACCACCAGGCTGTGCCCGGTGACGTAGCTCGCGTCGTCCCCGGCCAGGAAGGCGACGGCCGCCGCCACCTCCTCCGGCCGGCCCTCCCGGCGCATCGGGACGATCGCGCCCCGCGCGTCGCCGCCGCCGGATCCGAACTCGCGCCGCACCAGGGCCGAGTCGATGTTGCCGAGCACCACGGCGTTGGAGCGGATGCCGCGGGCGGCGTACCGGACCGCGACGTGCCGCATGACGGCGAGCTGCGCGGCCTTGGTCGCCTCGTAGGACAGCGACCGGCGGCTGCTGCGCACGCCGGCCGTCGACCCGACGAACACGAAGCTGCCCGAACCGCGCTGGAGCATCGGCTCCAGCGCCGCCTGGGCGGTGACCCAGTGCCCCCGGACGTTGACCGCGTCCGCGAACTCCCAGTCGTCCAGCGACTGCGCCCGCAGCGGCTCCCGCCCGGAGACGCCGACGTTGCACACGACCACGTCGAGCCGCCCGCGCAGCCCGCGGGCGCGCTCGACGGCCGCCCGGCAGGACTCGGGGTCGGCCGCGTCGACCTCCACCGCCAGGCCCTCGCCGTCCAGGTGCTCGACCGTGAGGCGGGCCCGGTCGAGCACCTTGTCGCCCACGACCACGCAGGCGCCCTCGGCCGCCAGCCGCAGCGCGATGGCGCGGCCGTTGCCCATCGCGAGGGGCTCGCCGGGACGCGCCGGGCCGTCGCTGCCGCCGCCCAGCACGTACGCGACGCGCCCTTCGAGTCGTCTCACCGTTGTCCTCCGGTCAGTAGCTGCGCGGCAGGCCGAGCACCTGCTGGGCGATGAAGTTCAGCGACATCTCCTGGCTCACCGGGGCGAGGCGCATGATGCGCGACTCCCGCCAGTACCGCTCGACGTGGTACTCCTGCGCGTAGCCGACGCCGCCGTGGGTCTGGACGGCGCGGTCGGCGGCCTGGTAGCCCGCGTCCGCCGCCAGGTACTTGGCGGTGTTGGCCTCCGCGCCGCAGGGCTCGCCGGCGTCGTACCTGCGCGCGGCGATCAGCGTCATCTCCCAGGCGGCCTGCAGGCGGGCGTAGGCGTCGGCGAGCGGGTGGCTGAGCGCCTGGTTCGCGCCGATCGGGCGGTCGAAGACGTGCCGCACCTTCGCGTACCCGGTGGCCCGGTTCAGGGCCGCGATGCCGATGCCGACCGCCTCGGCGGCGATCAGGATCCGCTCGGGGTTGAGCCCGGACAGGATGTGCCGGAACCCCCTGCCCTCCTCGCCGACCAGCCGCCAGCCCTCGACCGGGAGGTCGTCGTAGAACGTCTCGCACGTCGCGACCGCGTTGCGCCCCGCCTTGGGGATGGGCCGGATGTCGACGTGCTCGGGGTCGAGATCGATCAGGAACAGGCTCAGGCCGTCGAACCGCCGCGCCTCCTCGGCGGGCGCGGGGGCGGTGCGGGCGAGCATCAGCGCGACGCTCGACTCCTTCGCCTTGCTGGTCCAGATCTTCTGCCCGGAGATCCGCCAGCCGTCGCCGTCGCGGACCGCCCGGGTCTTGATCCGGGAGGTGTCGGTGCCCGCGTCGGGCTCGGTGACGGCGAACGCCACGTGCAGGTCCCCCACCGCGGCGCGCGGGAGGAACGCCTGTTTGAGCCGGTCGTTGCCGTACTTGATGACCGGCTGGAGGCCGAACACGTTCATGTGCAGGGCCGTGCAGCCGTTCATCGCCGCGCCCGAGGCCGCCACCTCGCGCAGCAGGATCGCGGCCTCGGTGACGCCGCGCCCGCCGCCGCCGTACTCCTCGGGGATCGCGACCCCGACCCAGCCGTCGGCCGCCAGCTCGGAGAAGAACTCCCAGGGGAAGCGGTGGTCGCGGTCGCACTCCAGCCAGTAGTCGTCGTCGAACCGGCGGATCCGGTCGCGGACGGCACGGGCGATCAGCTCGTGGTCCGGATCCCGCAGCTCGAACACGCTCATTCCACGCCGGCCCGTGCCTGGAAGTCGAGCATCGCGGCGGACACCTCGGGCGTCTCGTACGGCGCCATGTGGGAGACGCCGTCGAGCACCGTGCTCTCGGCGTGCGGCAGGTGCTCCACCCAGAGCTTCTCCAGCTCCGGCGGGACGACCCCGTCGAGGCCGCCCCACAGCAGCTGGACCGGGACGCCCGCGAGCCGGTAGAGGCGGGCGGCGATCCCGGTGTCGGGGATCGGGAACAGGTAGTTGCTGGCCTCGCCGAGCACCTGCACGCGCCGGATCGTCGCCAGCCCGACCTCGTGGGCGTCGGCGGGCGGCGGGAAGTGCGCGGCGTGCACCTCGCCCCGGGGGTCGGCGTAGACGGAGGGCACCAGGTCGCGGGGCAGCAGGCCGAAGACGTCCGCGCCGGGGTTCTCCTCGTCGAACATCCCGAACGGCGCGACCAGCGTCGCCGCCCGCACCCGCTGGGGCTGGCCCGCGGCCATCTCGGCGGCGACGGTGCCGCCGATGCCGTGGCCGAACAGGCTGACCCGGCCGACGCCGAGGGCGTCCAGCGCCCACCACAGCGCGAGGCTCATCTCCGCGAGCGAGCCGAACGGGCGGTCGCAGGTCGACACCCCCCAGCCGGGCAGGTGGACCTGCAGCACCCGGCGGGACGCCAGGACGGCCTCCGACAGCGGCAGCGGGTCGTAGGCGCCGAACTCGCTGTGCAGGAAGACCAGCACGGGCGCGCTCGGGTCGCCCTCCTCCTGGACGACGATCCGCCCGTCACCGTGCGGGCCGGCGAGCGTGTGGTTCTCGGTCATCGGGTGAACTCCTGGACGGGCGCGACGGACGCGGGCGTGAAGCCCTCGATGGGCTGGGGCCACCACTTGTGCTCGTAGTCGGCGAACACGTGGCTCAGGCGCGGCTTGACCTTCGTCGCGAACAGCTCGATGTTGTGCATAGCCTTCTCGCGCGGCATGTCGCCGATGTGCATGAGGGCGATCCAGTTGCCGATGCGCTGGGTGGTCGAGAGGTGCTCGAGCTTCTCCCGCACCGTGTCGGGGCTGCCGGCGATGACGATGCCGAGCCGGACGAAGTCGTCCCACTCGTACTCCCGGGCCGCGCGGAAGCTGTCGGGACGGCTCGCGCTCTTGGCCCCGGGCGGCGGCAGCACCTCCTTGAGCGAGCGCACCGACTTGTACCCGGGGGCCTCGGCGAACCCCGGGTAGGTGTGGGTGCAGCGCCGGTAGAAGTACTTGACGTGGTCGGCGTAGAGGCGCTCGGCCTCCTCGTCGGTGTCGGCGACCAGCACCGGCTGGAACATGCCGACCCGGTAGGGGTTGTCGTCGACGCCGGCGGCCTCGGCCCGCTCCCAGAACCGCCGCAGCATGGCGGAGGAGAACTCGGTGCCGAAGTAGGAGAGGAAGAAGAAGGGGAACTCGCGCCGGATGGCGAAGTCCATGGTCTCCAGCGAGCCGGAGCCGGGCACCCAGATCGGCGGGTGCGGCTTCTGGAGGGGCTTGGGCCACGGGTTGACGTAGCGGAGCTTGGTGAAGCGCCCGTTGTGCGCGAACACCTCCTGCGACTGCCACGCCTTGAGGATCAGCTCGAAGCCCTCGTAGTAGCGGCTGCGGACCGTTCCAGGCGGGATGCCGTAGGCGTAGTTGGTGTCCTGGCTGGACCCGAGGGGGAAGCCGGTGATGAGCCGGCCGCCGCTGATGACGTCGAGCATCGCCAGTTCCTCGGCGATGCGGATCGGCGGGTTGTACAGCGGGACGGCGTCGCCCATCACCAGGAGCTTGGCGTCCATGCCGGCGGTGCGCCGGGCGAGGGTCGCCGCCATCATGTTCGGGCTGCACATCAGGCCGTAGGCGTTGCTGTGGTGCTCGTTGACGCCGACGGCGTCGAAGCCCATGCGCGCCGCGTACTCCAGCTCGTCCAGGTAGTCGTTGTACAGGTGGTGGATGCGCTGGACGTCCATCAGCCCCGGGTCGATGTCGACCCAGACGCTCCGGTGCTTCTCCGTGAAGTCCTCGGGAAGCCCGTCGTAGGGCATCAGGTGGAAATAGGTGAACTTCATCGACCAGTCCTCGATCGTGGCGGGCGGGGTCGTAGCCCGAGATTAAAGCAAATGCTTGATTTATTCAAGCGGGCGCTCTACAACTGGGCACTGACCAGGTCAGACGTCGGCGATCTGCTGTTTGAGCAGCTCCAGCTCCTGCGTGAAGTCCAGGAGGACGCGGGCGGTGTCCAGGTCGTTGACCCGGTCCCAGTTGTCGCGGATCTCCTCGGGGGTGATGTCCCGCGAGAACAGGCCCGGCGTCTGCGCCACCAGCACGCGCGCCACGCGCCCGCCGCCCACGTTGTAGACCTCGCCGGTGGCCTCGCACTCGTCCGCCGCCAGCCACAGCACCAGCGGCGCGACCAGCGCGGGAGAGAGGCTGCCGGCCAGGTCGCCCAGCAGGTCCTCGGTCATCCGCGTCCGGGCGCCCGGCTCGATCGCGTTCACGGCGACGCCGTACCGGGCGCCCTCCAGCGCGAGCGACTTGGTGACGCCGACGATCCCGGCCTTGGCGGCGGCGTAGTTGGTCTGCCCGAAGTTGCCGAACAGCCCCGCCGCCGAGGTGGTGTTGATGATCCGGCCGTGCCGCTGCGCGGTGAACACCGGCCAGGCCGCCTTCGACATCCAGATGGTGCCGCCCAGGTGGACCTGGAGCACCCGGTCGACCTCGGCGGGGGTGATCTTGGCCATGCTCCGGTCCCGGAGGATGCCGGCGTTGTTCACCAGGACGTCCAGCCGCCCGAACTCCGCGACCGCCTGCTCGACGATCTCCGCCGCGCTCTCGGGCGTGCTGACGTCGGTGCCGTTCGCGACGGCGGTGCCGCCCGCCTTCCGGATCTCGGCCACCACCTCCTCGGCGGGCGAGGACTCCCGGCCGTCGCCGTCCAGGGCGCCGCCGACGTCGTTCACCACCACGCTCGCGCCGCGCGCGGCCAGGAGCAGGGCGTGCTCACGCCCCAGCCCGCGGCCGGCGCCGGTCACGATCGCCACGCGGCCGTCGAGCCTGATGTCACTCATGCGTTCTCCATGTGGGGGTTGGTCGGCCCGGCCCCGGTGCGCGGGGCCGGGCCGGTCGATGGGGGGCGGCGGCGCTCAGCCGAACAGCGCGGTCATGACCTCGGTGCGCCCGCGCATCTCCTCCGGGGCGCCCTCGGCCACGATGCGGCCGCGCTGCAGGACGTACACCTCGTCGCTGACGGCCAGCGCCAGCTCGGCGTTCTGCTCGACGAGCAGGATCGTGGCGCCGCCGGCGTGCAGGGTCGAGATGGTCTCGAACATCACGTCCACGATCGACGGCGCCAGGCCCATGGACGGCTCGTCCAGCAGCAGCACGTCGGGCCCGGTCATCAGGGCCCGCCCGAAGGCGAGCATCTGCTGCTCGCCGCCGCTGAGCATCCCGGCGTCCTGCCGCCGCCGCTCCGCGAGCCGGGGGAACAGCTCGAAGACGCGGGCCAGCCGCTCGTCCAGCTCGGCCTTCTTCCCGCGCCGGCTGTAGGCCGCCAGCGACAGGTTCTCCGCGACCGTCAGCGACGGCGCCACCCGCCGCCCCTCCGCGACCAGCGCGACCCCGGCCCGGACGGCGCGGTGCGCGGCCCACCCGGTGATGTCGCGGCCGGTCACGGTGACCTTGCCGGACTTCGGCTTGTGCAGGCCCGCGATGCTGTTGAGCAGGGTCGTCTTGCCCGCTCCGTTGGAGCCGATGAGCGCGACCAGCCGTCCCCGCCCGACCTGGAGGGTGACCTCATTCACCGCCGTGACCGCGCCGTGCGCGGCGCAGAGTCGCGATACGTGCAGCGTCGGATCGCTTGCCAAAGTAGGCCTCCTTCACGTCCTCCTGGTCCAGGCACCAGGTCGGCGTCCCCTCGGCGAGGAGCGCCCCCGAGTTCATGACGGACACGCGCTGGCAGAACTCCTCGACCAGCCGCATGTTGTGCTCGATCAGGATCAGCGTGAGCCCGGCGTCCCGCAGCCCGACCAGCAGCCGCCCGACCTCCTCGGACTCGGCGTCGTTCATCCCCGCGGTCGGCTCGTCGAGCAGCAGCAGCCGCGGGTCGGTGGCGAGCGCGCGGGCGATCTCCACCCGGCGCTGGTCGCCGTAGGACAGCGTCTCGGCGAGCGCGGAGTGCCTCCCGCGCACGCCGACGCGGTCGAGCAGCTCGGCGGCCCGCTCCGCGGTCGCGCGGCGCTCGCGCCGCTCCGCCGGGCTCAGCAGGATCGCGCCGAGGATGCTCGACGAGCGCCGCCCGTACGCCCCGGCCATCACCGTCTCCAGCACCGTCATGCCGGGGAACAGCCGGATGTTCTGGTAGGTCCGGGCGATGCCCTGCCGGGCGACGCGGTACGGCGCCAGGCCGGTGATGCGGGTGCCCGCGACGGAGATGTCGCCCGAGTCCGGGGCGATGAACCCGCTGATCATGTTGAGCACCGTCGTCTTGCCGGCGCCGTTCGGCCCGAGGATGCCGTAGATGCTCGTCTCGGGGACGCGGATGCTGACGCCGTCCACGGCGGTGAGCCCGCCGAACCCCTTGGTCAGCCGGTCGATGACGACCAGGTCGGACCGTCCCGCCTCCGCCGGGGCCGGGCCCGCCTCGTGCGCAACGCTCATCGCGCCGCCCCCTCCTTAGCCAGGGCCGGGCCCGCACCGGGGCCGGCCGTCTCCGGCGGCGATCCGCCCCTGCCCCGGCGCAGGCGCCGGAACGTGCGGGGGTCTACCAGCCCGCGCGGCATGTAGATGATGATCGCGATGAGCACGATCCCGGTCGCGACCTGGTCGTACTCGCCCATGACGTCCCGCAGCAGCTCGGGCAGGACGGTGAAGACGACGGCGCCCAGGATCGGCCCGGCCCAGTGGAAGGCCCCGCCGAGCACGACCGCCGCCAGGGTGACGAAGCCCAGGTGCGTGTAGAAGGTGTCGGGCCCGATGAACTGCAGGAAGCTCCCCTGCATCACCCCGGCGGCGCCGCCCAGCATCCCCGACAGCACCATCCCGATGAACTGGATCCGGTGCGGCGGGATCCAGAGCGTCTGCGCGACCGCGGGGTCCTGCCGGACCGCGTCGGCGGCCAGCCCGAACCGGGACTTGGCCAGCCGCGCCATCACCCAGGCCGCGACGGCCAGGGAGCCGATGAGCCAGCTCCAGGTGCCCAGGTCGCCGGGGACGACCTGCCCGGCCGCGCCGCCGGTGACGTCCTCCAGGTTGAGGACCAGGACGCGGCCGATCAGCACCATCGCGATCGTGGCCATGGCCAGGTAGTGGGCGTCCAGGCGCAGGACCAGGCCGGCCGCGAGCGCGCCCATCAGCCCGCCCAGCACGATGCCCAGCAGCAGCCCCAGGACCAGCGGCAGGCCCGCCGTCGTGGAGAGGTAGCCGAAGGTGAAGGCGCTGACGGCGCCGAAGAAGATCGGGGCGACGCTGAGCACGCCCGTCCACAGCGAGGCGTAGATGCCGAGGGCGAACAGCGCGTTGACCCCGGCGAACTGGAGCGTGGTCAGCCACGCGGTGGTGCTCACAGCAGGTGTCCTTCCGTCGGGCGGGTCATGCCCGGACCAGCTGGCGCTCGCCGAACAGGCCCTTGGGCCGCGCGACGAGGATGAGGAGCAGGACGCCGAAGGTGATGGCGTCGCGGAACCCGGAGGAGATGTACTGGGACGCGATGACCTCGATGATCCCGATCGCGACGCCGCACAGCGCCGCGCCCCGGATGTCGCCGTAGCCGCCGACCACGACGGCCGCGAAGCCCTTGAGCAGCAGGCCCTCACCGAGGTTGAAGGCCACGTTGTTGTCCGAGAGCGCCGCCAGGATGCCCGCCGCGGCGGCGACGCCGGCGGCGATGAAGGCCACCGCGCTCAGGATCCACCGGGCGTTGACGCCGACGATCGCGGCGGAGCGCGGATCGGCCGACACGGCCCGGGCCGCCGCGCCGAACCGCGTCCTGGTCAGCAGCAGGTGCACCGCGGTCACGACGATCACCAGGGTCACGATGCTGATCAGGTGGGCGGGCAGCACGACCAGGCCCGCGATGCGCAGCGGGCCGCCGGGCACGGACTCGGCCGGGTAGCTCTTCGCGGTGGAGCCGATGTAGGCCTCGGCGACCGCCAGCAGGACGATCCAGGCGCCGATGCTCGCGATGATGGGGGCGAACGTGCCGGCGGACCGCTTCCGCAGGGGGTCGAACACCAGGGCGTCCACGGCCACGCCCAGCAGGCCCCCGAACAGGACGCCGCCGAGCGCAGCGATCCAGAAGGCGGCGCCCAGTTCGGTGATGAGCCAGTAGGCGGCCAGGGCGCCCCAGGTGGCGAACGTGCCGTGCGCGACGTTGAGGATCCCCATCCGCGCGAGGATCAGCGAGAAGCCCACGGCGAACAGGGCGTAGACCGACCCGAGGGCCACCCCGTTCACCAGTTGCTGGGCGAAGAGTTCCATGCCGCTCCCTGAATCAAGCGCTCGATCGGAAAAGTGACGCTAGCCAGGCAATACGCCTCTGTCAAGGATTAAATCAAGCACTTGCTTTAATTCTTCTCCCGGGCTTACGTTGGTGGTGCGGCCCCCGGCCGCCGCGCCGCTCTCGCCACCGCGATCGGCCGGTCCCGGCACCGGGCACCCCGGAAAGATCACAAGGAGACGCATTGACCGTCCACACCCGCCGCGGGCGCTACTTCGACGAGATGGTGACCGGCGACGTGTACAAGCACGAGCCCGGACGCACCATCACCGAGGCGGACAACCTGCTGTTCTGCAGCCTCACGCTCAACACGCAGACCCTTCACCTGGACGCCGTCCGCTCCGCGGAGTCGGAGTTCGGCCAGCGCCTGGTGAACAGCCTGCTCACGCTGGGCATCGTCTGCGGCATCGGCGTCCCCGACCTGACGCAGAAGACCACCATCGCCAACCTCGGCTTCGGGGAGATCTCCTTCCCCGCACCGGTGTTCATCGGCGACACGCTGTACTGCGAGACCGAGATCGGCGCCAAGCGGCCCTCGCGGTCGCGGCCCGGGCAGGGCATCGTCAGCCTGGAGCACCGCGGCCTCAACCAGGACGGGACGCTGGTGTGCCGGGCCGTCCGGTCCGCGCTGGTGATGTTCTCCCCCGCCGAGTGACCCCCGGGCCTCACCCGGATCGATCCGGGTGAGGCCCGCGGCCGTGCGGCGGGTCATACCGTGGAGGAGTCGCCCAGCACGAGCGTCCCCGAGCTCATGAACATCCCGCCGACGCCCGTCGCGACGCTCACGTGCACGCCGGGAACCTGCGCGGGAGCCGTGCCCCGGACCTGCCGGACCGACTCCTGGATCGCGAACATCCCGTACATGCCGGTGTGCGTGTAGGCCAGCCCGCCGCCGTTGGTGTTCAGCGGCAGCGGCCCGCCCGGCGCGGTGTTCCGGTCCGCAACGAAGGCCGCGGCCTCGCCGCGCCCGACGAAGCCCAGGTCCTCCAGGCCGTACAGCGGGACGTGCGCGAACGCGTCGTAGATCATCAGATGGTCCACGTCGGCGTGCGCCACGCCCGCCTCCCGCAGCGCCCGCTCCCCGCCGACGCGGATCGCGCGCGAGGAGGTGAGGCTCTCCAGGCCCGACACCACCGACGACTCGCTCGACTCCCCCGCGCCGAGCACGTACACCGGCGTGCCCGCCAGGTCCCGCGCCCGCTCGGCGGAGGTCAGCACGAGCGCCCCGCCGCCGTCGGTCACCAGGCAGCAGTGCAGCAGGTGGACCGGATCGGCGATCACGGGCGAGGCGAGGACGTCGTCCACGGTGATGGGGTCGCGCAGCTTGGCCCGCGGGTTCCGCGCGGCCCACTCCCGCTGGACGACCGGCACCATCGCGAACTGCTCGCGGGTGACCCCGTACTCGTGCATGTACCGCCGCACCCCGATGGGGAACAGCGACGGCGCCCCGACCGGGCCGTGCGGCACCTCGAACTGGGCCATGAACGACTGCGGCGCCGGCTGCCACGGGGTCATCCCCACCCGGGACCGGCCGGACTCGCCGTGGGTGACCAGCACCGTCGTGCACAGCCCGCCCGCGATGGCGGCCATCGCGTGCCGCACGTGCAGCATGTACGAGGACCCGCCGACGTTGGTGCCGTCGAGGTACTCCGGGACGATCCCCAGGTAGTCGGCCACGTCCGCCGGCGACTCGCCCGCGCAGGCCACACCGTCCACGTCACGGGGCGTCAGTCCCGCGTCCGCCAGGGCGTTGAGGGCGGCGTCGACGTGCAGTTCCAGCGCCGACTTCCCGGGGATCCTCCCCAGCTCGGTGCTCTCGGCCGCACCGGCGATCGCCACCCTGCCGCGCAGCGTCATCCCGTCTCCTCCACGATCTCGAACAGGAGCACCCGGCGGTCGCCGCGCTCCTCGTACACCGCGCGCACGGGCGCGTCGAGCGCCACCCGGTCCGGGTCCCCGGGGACCCCGGCCATGATCAGCGGCCCCTCCTCCAGCCGGACCAGCGCGAGCGCGTACGGGCCGGGGCCGAAGCCGGGCGCCGCCCGGTGGTTCACCACGAACGAGGCGACCGTGCCCCGGCCCGTGGCCGGTTTCAGGACGATCTCCCCCGCCGCGCAGCGCGGGCACACACTGCGCGGGTACAGGAAGGTGTGGTCGCACGCCGCGCAGGTGGGCAGCGCGAGACGCCCCTCGTCGATCAGTGCGAAGAACTCCCGGGTGTCCGGGGTGGGCTGGGCCACGGGCCTCGTCGGCGTCACGGGCGACCCCCTTCGTCGGTGCGGGCACCGGCCATCTCGGTCAGCAGGTGCTTGCGGAGCTTTCCGTTGGCGCCGCGCGGCAGCGCGTCCACGACCAGGTAGCGCCGGGGCGTCTTGAACCGGGCGAGCCGGGAGGCCAGGAAGTCCGGCAGGATCTCCCCCGCCCGCGCGCCGCCGGCCAGGACGGAGCCGGGAACCGCCTGGACGACCGCGCACACCGTGTGGCCCCACTCGGGGTCGGGCAGCCCGATGACCCCGACGTCCACCACGTCCGGGTGCTCCAGGATCGCCGCCTCGACCTCCGCCGGGTAGACGTTGACGCCGCCGGAGACGACGACCTCTGAGGTCCGGCCGAGCAGGAACAGGTAGCCGTCCTCGTCCAGGTAGCCGAGGTCGCCGACCGTCACGAAGTCGCCGGACCGCCCGGACCGGGTCTTGTCCGGGTCGTTGCGGTACTCGAACGCGTGCGCGCCCATGCCGAGGAACACCCGGCCCGGCTCCCCCGCGGGGAGGAGGCGGCCCTCGTCGTCCAGGATCCGGACCTCGGCGCCGGGCTGGGGGCGGCCGACCGTCCCGGGACGGTCGAGCCACTCCCGCGAGGTCGCCACGGTCCCGGCGGCCTCGGTGGCGCCGTAGTACTCGACGACGACCGGGCCGAACCAGTCGATGATCTGCCGTTTGACCTCGGGCGGGCACGGCCCGGCGCCGTGGATGAGGGTGCGCATGCTCGACACGTCGCACGCGCCGCGGACCTCCTCGGGCAGGCGCAGCAGCCGGTGGAGCTGGGTCGGCACCATGTGCGTGGTCGTGACCCGCTCCCGCTGGACGATCCGCAGCGTCTCCTCCGCGTCGAAGCGCGAGGTCAGCACGACGGTGTGGCCGAAGTGCAGCGACGCCAGCGCCAGCCCGCTGACCGCGGTGTGGCTCAGAGGCGAGGTCACCAGGTGGACGCCGTCCTTCAGCGGTTCGATCCCGAACATGCCGAGCTGCCACTCGGCGCCCCGCCCGAAGACGTCGTCCGGATCGCCCTCCGGAAGCCCGCGCATCACCCCCTTGGGGCGGCCCGTCGTACCCGACGTGTACCCCATGAAGGAGCCCGCCGCGCGGTCCTCCAGAGGGCTGGGGCCGAAGGGCGCCGCCGCCTCGGCCAGGTCCTGGAAGCCGTCCGCGGGCCCGGAGGCGAACAGGTGCGGGCACGCCGTGCCCGACTCTGAGACGGCCTCCCGGACGCGGCCGGTGTACTCGGCCGAGGCGAACACCGCGGCCGGTCCGGCGTCCCGCAGGATGTGCGCGATCTCCGGGGTGGTCAGCGCGGTGTTGACCGGCACGAAGTACGCCCCGGCCTGCTGGCACGCCAGCACCAGCGCGAGCACGGCGGGCTCGTTGGACGGCACCGCCACCACCCGGTCGCCGCGCGCGAGCCCGCCCGCGCGCAGCAGCCGCGCGACCCGGTTCGACAGCGCCGCCAGCTCGCCCCGGGTGAGCACCGACCCGTCGGGGCCCACCACCGCCCGCGCGGCCGGGTCGGCCTCGGCGAGCCGCCAGAATCCCAGCCCGCTCATCGCTCCGCCTCCTCCGCGGCGACGGACTCGAGCAGCTCCCGCGCCAGCCTGCGCCGGTGCTCGGTCGTGGACCCGTAGGCCGCGCCGAGGCTCAGCGCGCGCTTCAGCCAGAAGTGCAGGTGGTGCTCCCAGGTGAAGCCGATGCCGCCGTGCAGTTGCAGAGCCTCGTCGTTCGCCCGCTCGGCGGCGTCCCCGGCGTAGGCCTTGGCGACGGCGGCGCGCCGGGCGGCGTCCGGCGCACCGGACGCGGCGACCGCGTCGAGCGCCCCGGTCACCGCCATGTCGGCGCGCACCGCGATGTCGGCGAGCTTGTGCTTGACGGCCTGGAACGAGCCGACCGGGCGGCCGAACTGGTGCCGCAGGCTCACGTACTCGACCGTCAGGGTCAGCAGGCGCCGCGCCGTCCCGGCCAGCAGGCAGGCCGTCGAGGCGACGGCGAGGTTCCAGGCGCGCTCGGTCAGCTCCGGCGAGCGCCCCAGGAGGACGCCGTCGCCGGCCGGGCGGACCCGGGCGATCGGGCGGAGCGGATCGACCGCCGGCTGCTCCTCGACGACCAGGTCACCGGCGGCGTGGACACGCACCGATCCGTCCTGGCGCAGGTCGAGGAGCAGGTCGGCGTCCGCCGCGTACGCGACGTACCCGGTCCGCCCCTCGAACGCCACGGCGACGAGGAGGTCGCCCGCGGCCAGCCGCGCGAGCCACTCCGCGGCGCGGGCGTCGCGGGCGGCGAACTCTCCCAGCACGGTCGCGCCGACGACGGCGGTCTCCACGAAGGGCTCGGGGAGCGCGTACTCCCCCAGGGCCACCAGGGTCGGGGCGAGGTCGGCCGGTCCGAGGCCGACGCCGCCGTGCTCCTCGGCGACCAGGGCGGAGACCAGGCCGATGCCGGCCAGCCGCCGCCACAGGTCCGGCGCGTGCGCCGAGCCCGCGTCCAGGCGCTCCTTGAGATGGTCGATACCCGCGTGGCCCTCCAGGAGGTCGCGCACGACGGAGGCCAGCTCCTCGCCCTCCGATCCGGTGGTGCTCGCCGCGGTCATGGTGTCGGTCATCGGGGTCTCGGCTCCGTCGGCAGTCCCAGGACTCTCTCGCTGATGATGTTGCGCTGGATCTCGTTCGTCCCGCCGAAGATCATCGCCGCACGGGCGTACCAGTACCGGTGGTGCCAGTCGCGCCACGCGCGGCGGGTCGTCTCCGGGGCGCCGTCCAGCGCGGCGACGTCCCCCACGACCTGCCCGTCCTCGCCCATGAGCCGCAGCCCGGCGGCAAAGACGTCGCGCTGGGTCTCGGTCCAGAACACCTTGTTGATGCTGGCCCGCGAGTCGAGCTCGCCCCCGGCGGCGGCCAGGTCCGCCAGGCGGTAGACGTTGGACCGGTAGATCTCGGTCCGCACCAGCAGCCGGCCCAGCTCGTCCAGCGCCAGCGAGTCCCCGTCCAGGCCGCGGGCGTGCGCCAGCGACGCCAGCGCCCGCACGTCCAGGGAGAACTTGGCGTGGTCGCCGAAGACGGCACCCCGCTCGAAGCCCAGCGTGGACATGGCCACCCGCCAGCCCCGGTCGACGTCGCCGACGACGTTCTCCACCGGGACGCGGACGTCGGTGAAGAACACCTCGGCGAACCCGCTGGTGCCGTCGACCATGCGCAGCGGCCGCACCTCCACGCCCGGCGACCGCAGGTCGACGCACAGGAAGCTGATGCCGTCGTGCTTGCGGCGCCGCCCCGCCTCGGGGTCGGTGCGCACCAGCGCGAAGATCCAGTCGGCGAAGGCGCCCATCGACGTCCAGATCTTCTGCCCGTTGACCACGAAGTGGTCGCCGTCGCGCACCGCCGAGGTCTTCAGCGACGCCAGGTCCGAGCCCGACTCCGGCTCGGAGAACCCCTGGCACCAGATGGTGCGGCAGGACAGCAGGTCCGGGATCCAGCGCTCGCACTGCTCCCGCGTCCCGTACTGCATCAGGACCGGGCCCAGCAGGTAGAGGCCGCCCATGTTGATCCGCTCGGGCGCGCCCGCGCGGTAGTACTCCTCGGCGAACGCGATCGTGTGGTGGAGGTCCGCGCCCCGCCCGCCGTACTCGGCCGGCCAGTCGACGGCGGCGTACCCGCCCTCGAACAGGGTCCGCTCCCAGGCGCGGTGCAGTTCGAAGCCCTCGCGCTCCGTCCAGGGCGGGAGCGGGGAGCCCGGGACGTTCTCCGCCAGCCACGCGCGGACGGACGCCCGGAACTCCCCGACCGACGACGCAGGCAGCGTCATCCGGTCCACTCCTTGAGGGTGCCGTCCTTCTGCCACTCCAGGTACACCGGCGGCGAGGTCATCGACGCCTGCCCGCCCTGGTAGCTCAGCTTCCCGTAGACCGTGTCCTGCGAGGTGATCTTCGACAGCGCGGTGGCGACGTCCTGGGCCTCCTTGCTGCCCGCGTCCTTGAGCCCCTGGGCCAGCAGGTACATCGCGGTGTAGCCCTGGGCGCCGTACATGTCGGGCTCGGCGCCGTACTCGGCCTTGTACGCCTGGACGAACTTGCCGGCCGCGTCGCCGCCGAACCCGGCGTGGAACGTCGCGAAGAAGGTCGTCCCGGCCAGGCCGCCGCCGGAGCTCTTGAACAGCTCCTGGCTGTCGACGCCGTAGCTGCTCAGGATGCGCTTGGTGTAGCCGCGCTCGCGGAGCGACTTGGCCAGCAGCGCGCTCGGGGTGCCGAGCTGGCTGGAGATGACGACGTCGGGCGCGGCGGAGGCGGTCTCGGTGGCCGGGCTGGTGAAGTTGGTGTCGGCCGCGTTGGTGCGGACCGTCTTCAGGACGCGGACGCCGTTGCGCTCCAGCGCCGCCTTCCACACCTGGCCGTCGGCCACCATGCCGTCGTTGTCGCCGGTCACGACCAGGACCGCGGTCCGGTACTTCTCGGCCTTGGCGATCTTGTCGACGAACTGGTCGTACAGCCCGCCCTTCGCGCTGGGCAGGATCACCGGCCGGTACAGGTACGGCGGGGAGGCCAGGCCCGGCGCGACCGCGGACGTCACGATCGCGGGGACGCGGTTCTGCTTGATGAGCGGCGCGATCGCGCCGGCCTCGGAGGACAGGCCGCAGCACAGCACCCCGGAGGCCCCGTCGGCGACGTACTGGCGGTACAGGGAGATCGCCTGGGCGGGGTCGCCCTTGATGTCCTTGACGTCGAGCCGGACCTTCTTCCCGGCACCGAGGTAGCCGGTGTCGTTGATCTCCTTGGCCGCGAGCTTGGCGCCCTTCACGA
This sequence comes from Actinomadura rugatobispora, assembly GCF_055379765.1. Taxonomy (NCBI): domain Bacteria; kingdom Bacillati; phylum Actinomycetota; class Actinomycetes; order Streptosporangiales; family Thermomonosporaceae; genus Actinomadura; species Actinomadura rugatobispora. Next base: position 37,170 of record NZ_AP029191.1, read on the forward strand.
TCGGGACGCCGGCGAACGCCGCCGGTCCCGATTCCAGAGCCGGGAAGCCGACGAGGTAGGTCGAGTCGTCACCGCTCCCCTCCGAGCTGCACGCCGCGACGAGCGCGAGCGTCGTGAGGGCGGCGAGCAGTCTGCCCGCCCTCCGGCTGACCTGGTTCCTGAACACGGCATTCCTCCTTGACGGGCCACTCGCCCAGGCGAGTGAAGCAAGCACTTGATTTTCTCCCGGTGACGCAGGTCACGCAACACTTGTCACAAAAATTCGTCGGTTGTCTCTGAGTTATGCCGCCGATTCGAAGGCAGGGTAGCGGGAATCAGCGCATGCTTATTACAGCCGTCGGCGACGACGGCCCCACGGCGCCCGAGGCGCCGCCGCTACCGGGTCAGGCCCAGAGCTCCCGACACCGCCTCCAGCACCTCGCGGTAGTCGCTCGGCGCCAGGCGGAGCGAGACGTTCACACCGTCCGCGCCCGCGTCCAGATAGCCGTTCACGATCTGCGGCAACTGGTCGGGAGTTCCGGTGAAGCGGACCCCGGCGACGACATGGAGATCGGCGCGGGCCCGGCCCGCCTCGGCGGCGAGCCGGTGGAAGCGTTCGAGCCGGGCGGCGAAGTCCGACGGGGTGAGGTTCCAGGGGTACCAGCCGTACGCCGCCGTCGCGGCCCGCCGCAGCGCGGCGTCGCCGTTGCCCCCGTACATGAGCCTGGGCAGCCGCCCGCGGCCCTCCGGCAGGACGACGCCGTCCGGGAGAACGGCTCCGTCCGGCCCGGTCCCGTTCCAGAGACCGGCCAGTTCGTGCAGGTACCGCTCCGCACGGCGGCCGCGCGTCGCGAAGTCCACCCCGCACGCCTCGAACTCCTCGGCCAGCCAGCCGACGCCGACGCCGAGGTCCAGCCGCCCGCCGGTGAGCTCCTGCACGGTCGCGATCTCGCGCGCGAGGACGCTCACCGAGCGCAGCGGCAGCAGCAGCACGGACGTGCCGATCCGCAGCCTCCCGGTCGCCGCGCACATCGCCACGGCCGCCTGGAACGAATCGATGATGCCCTGCTCGGGCGCGGCCTCGACCCTCGCCTTCCCGTCCTCGGTCTTGTTGTGGAGGTGGGTCTTCTCCGGGTCGTCCGCGTTGGGCGCCGTCCGGTAGGGGTAGGCCGACTCCGGGTCGTCGAAAAAAACCATGTGCTCGGGCAACCACACGCCGTCGAACCCGAGGTCCTCGACCGTGCGGGCGAACTCGGCCATGAACGCGGGGTTCCGCTCCGCGCCGCCGTCGAAGACGTCGACCAGTCCGATCCTCATGTCACGCTCCAAGTCCCTCGACCTCCTCGGCCCGGGGGACGCGCGGGAAGACCGCGACGACCTCGTCAAGCCCCAGATCCCGCGCCGTCTCGCGTGCGCCGGGCCAGTCCGCCGCGTCGACGAACCAGGTCCGGCGCACCGAGGCCGCGTCCCGGCCCCGCTGTTCAAGGAGCCGGTCGAAGCGCGCCGAGGCGGTCTCGACGGCGCCGGCGTCCTGCTTCCACGCCAGCCATCCCGCCAGCCGGGGCGCCGCGTCGACGTACGCGCCGAGCGCCCGGTCGTCGGGAACGTCGCGCAGGTGGATCGGCAGGCCCGCGCCGCCGGCCGGTTTCGGGAGCGCGATCGCGCCCCGGATCGTGACGTGGCCGGTGTCGACGCGGGCTCGGGACTCGGTCCACAGCGCGTGCATCGCCGCCAGGTGGTCCACGGCCTTGGCGACGGCGTCGCCGGAACCGTCGTCCTCGCTCAGATGGCTCCGCAGCGGGGCGGCCGGCTCGGCCGGATCCAGCCCGTAGGCCAGCCGCCCGCCGGAGAACCAGTCCAGCGTGGCCAGCTGCTTGGCCCGTACGGGCACGCTCCGCGCCGTCACCGCGTCGCCCGACAGTCCCAGGCGCAGGCGCGTCGTCGCGCGCGCGGCCACGAGCAGGCCGAGCACGCCGTCGTGCGAACCCTCGCCGATCTGCTGCCGGTCGCCGACCGCCCACAGCGAGGCCAGGCCCGAGCGCTCCGCCGCCGCGGCGGCCTCCTCGATGGCGGCGCGCAGGGGACGCCCCGGCTCCGCCCGCCAGCTGCACGCGAGACCGATCTCCATGACCACCCCTTCTCCGTCCTGCCCGGTGACCGTCATCCGGCCGGGATCGAGGGCCGGCCCTCGGTGGCCCCGATCCGGGACGAGGCGGCGCGGGCCGCCGCGAGGATCTGGTCCACGTACTCGTCGATGCCGTTGCGCGGCTTGGGGAACCCGTACACGGTCAGCGCCAGGACGACCTGCCCCTCCGCCCCGACCACGGGCACGGAGATCTGCCGGACGGCCAGCTTGTCCTCGGGCGTGAGCTCGACCGGGTCGGGCCGGAGCCGCTGCGCCATGCCGTAGAAGTCGGTGACGCTCGCGGGCGTCCGCTGGGCCGCGGCCTCGTCGAGCCGGACGGCCAGGTCCCGCTGGCCGTCGCTCAGCAGCCCGACCGAGTAGCCGCGGGACCGGATCGCCTCCAGGCTCTCCCGGAAGGCGCCGGCGGGCAGCCGGGGGTCGCCGCCGGCGAGCCAGTCCTCCACGGTCCGTTCGGGGCTCCAGGCGGCGAAGACCGCGCCGATCGGCGCAAGGAAGGGCAGCCGCTGGCCGACGAGGGTGGCCGCGGTGCCCGGCCGCTCGTAGGCGTCGGCCGTGCCGACGACGACCATCTCGTCGTCGACCAGCGCGGCCAGCGCGCAGCGGGCGCGGAGCCGGCGGCTCAGGTCCTCGATCTCGTCGCGGACCAGCTCGACGTAGCGCAGCTGGCGGGTGAAGTGGCCGGTGGGGTCGGGCGCCGCCAGCGAGATCGGGGCGAAGCGCCCGTACCCCCCGCGGAAGAACAGCAGCGGGAGCCGGGGCTCCTCGATGTGCAGCTCGATGACGCGGCCGAGGACCAGGAAGTGGTCCCCCGCGTCCTGGACCGCGTGGACGACGCAGTCCAGCCAGGCGACGGAACGTTCCAGGACGGGCGCGCCGGTCGGGCCGTCCCGCAGGTCGACCCCCTCGAACTTGCGCGGGTCCTTGCTGGAGAGCCGCTGGCACAGCGACTCCTGGTCGGCCCCCAGGACGTTGACGCAGAACGAGCCCGCCTGCGCGATCTTGGGCCAGGTGGTCGACTTCCGGTCCGCGAAGAAGGCCACCAGCGGCGGATCGAGGGACGCCGAGGCGAACGATCCCACCACCATGCCCACCGGGCCGCCGTCCGCGCCGCGCGCGGTGACCGCGCACACGCCGGTGGGGTACTGCCCCAGCACCTGACGGAACCACTGGGGGTCGACCGGCGGCGCGGACTCGTAGGTGTCTGTCACGTCGATCGCCTCTCTGTTGCCGACGACGGAAGGTTAGTACAGGTCAGAGCTGTAAATCAAGCATTTGCTTTACAACATCGGGACGTCACCCACGGTCACGGGACGGCCGGCGGCCGGCCCGGGTTCCGGGCCTCAGAACCCGCTCTCGGCGGCCACCAGCTCGCGGTGCCGGACGGGGGTGCCGTAGGCCGCCCGGTTGTTCACCGCGCGCCGGAAGTGCCGGGACAGCTCGTGCTCCCAGGTGAAACCGATCCCGCCGTGGACCTGGACGGCCTCCCGCAGCACGTGCATGACCGCGTCGGACGAGCGCGCCTTGGCCGCCGACGCCGCGAAGCGCCAGCCCGGCCCGCCGGACGCGTGCTCGCGCACCGCCGCGCGCAACGCCCCCTGCGCGGTCGCCAGCTCCGCGTACATCTCCACGAGCTTGTGCTTGACCGCCTGGAACTCGGCCACGGGACGGCCGAACTGCCGCCGGGTGCGGGCGTAGTCGACCGAGAGCTCCAGCGCCCGGGTGGCCACGCCGACGCTCTCGGCGGCGACGAGGAGGGCTCCCAGAAGCCAGGCGTCGCGCACCGCGCCCTCCGCCTCGCCTTCGGCCCCGGCGCCGGTCAGCGGCACGGCCGCCGCGTCCGTCAGCACCAGCCGGGCATAGCCGCGGGCGTCGTCGACCGCCTCCATGGGCTCGACCCGGACCCCCGCGGCCTCCCGCTCCACCGCGCACAGGACCGGGGCGCCGTCTCCGGCGGCGGCGGTCACCAGGAACGCCTCCGCGTACCGGCCCGCCTCGACGAAGACCTTCTCCCCCGTGACCACGGCGGACGCCCCCGACACCTCGGCGCGGGTCCGCACGGTCTCCAGCGCCCGGCCGGAGTCGCGCTCGTGGAGGGCGGGCACGACGATCCCGCCGGCGGCGACGCGGGCGCGCAGCCCGGACCCGTCGCCGGGATCGAGCCGGCCCAGCAGGTCGACCGCGACGCCCGCGACGGGGACCAGCGGGCCGCACCACCCGGCGCGCCCCGTCTGGACCAGGGCCGCCGCCAGGTCCGTGACCGCGCCGCCCTGCCCGCCGTACCGCTCCTCCACGAGCAGCCCGGGCAGGCCCAGCTCGGTGGTGAGCGCCGCCCACAGCGGCGGCGCCGACCCGGGGTCGGGCGCCTCCGCCGACCACGCGCGCTGGCCGAGGAAGCTCTCCACGACCTCTGACAACTCGGGACTCAGGTCCGCCGCCACGGCGCCCCTTTCAAAGCAAGCAATTGCTTAACCAACGACACGGGAGAGCCCGTCAGTCGCGGTCGACCTTGATCCCCGACAGCAGGATCGTGGTCTGCACCGCGATGACGTCGTCGATGCCGACCTTGCCCTTCGGGTCGAACCACCGGACGGCGCCCTGGACCGCGCCCATGAGCGTCCGGTAGATCATCCGAACGTCGTGCACGGGCCTGATCAGCCCCTCCTCGACGCCCCGCTGAATGGACTCCAGCCACACCGACTCCACTTTCGGCAGCCGCTCGGCGACGCCGGGCATCGACCGGACGTACGGCCAGTCGTTCTGCAGGATCGTGAGTTCGCTGCGATAGGTCGTGAGACCGCGCAGCCCGACCGCGATGAGATTCTCCAGAATCTCGACCGGCCCCTCCGACTCCTCGACGGCACGCGCGTTGTCGCGGATGAGCCTGTCCAGGTACTCCACCACGACGGCCTCGACCATCGCCTCTTTGGAGTCGAAGTAGTAGTAGAGGCTCCCGGAGAGCATGTCGGCCTCGTCCGCCACATCGCGAACGGTCGCGGCGGAGAATCCCTTACTCGCGAACACCTTCGCGGCGGATCTCATGATGAGCCCTTTACGCGCGGCTCCGATCGGAGATCCCACCGATCGGCGACGCGATGTGGAAGGCGAGGAGGCCATAATGCATTCCTTCTGGATATCGGAAAGCTGCCAGCGTACTTGATCCGCTCGCGGTGACATGGGAGCACGAGGCGGATCTCCACCGCACCGATTATCTCTCCGCCGCCCGGGTTCAGGCGCCCGCCGGGCGGCGGTCGGACACGATCGTCACCGCGCTGACCAGATCACCGGGACTGCCTCCCTGGTTCTGCACCAGCCCGTACACCAGGTCGCCGACCTGCCGGTCGCCGGCCTCGCCGCGGAACTGCGACCACATCTCGAACAGCATGCGCAGGCCGCTGGCCCCGATCGGGTGCCCGAAGCTCTTGAGGCCGCCGTCGACGTTGACAGGGAGCTCGCCGTCGCGGTCGTACCGTCCGTCCAGCACGTCCCGCCAGGCCTTCCCCCGCTCGGAGAAGCCCAGCTCCTCCATGAGCACCATCTCGGTCGGGGTGAAGCAGTCGTGCACCTCCGCGATCGAGATCTCCCGGGCGGGGTCGGTGATGCCGGCCTGGTCGTAGGCGACGCGGGCGGACACCGCGGCCTCGGCCAGCTCGTGGTAGCCGTAGTCGCTGTCGTTGCGCCCGGTGCCGGACCCGGCGTCCAGGGCCAGGGCGTGCACGTACAGGGGGCGGTCGGTGTAGCGCAGGGCGTCCTCGGCCCGGACGACCACGGCCGCCGCGCCCCCGTCGGCCACGCCCGAGCAGTCGAAGACGCTGAGCCGCCCCGCCAGGGCGGGCGCCTTGGCGATGGTCTCCTTGGGGACCGCCTTGCGGAACTGCGCGCGCGGGTTCAGCGCCCCGTTGGCGTGGTTCTTCCAGGCGATGTGGGTCATCGCCTCCTTGATCTGCTCCTCCGGGACGCCGTAGCGGCGCGCGTAGGCCGGGACGATCATGGAGTACATCGCCGGGGCGCTGAGCACCGGGGGCGTGCCGTCGTTGGGCACCGACGGCATCTCCAGCCCCGAGTAGCCGAAGTCCTTGAGCTTCTCGCCGCCCACCGCCATCGCCACGTCGTAGGCGCCCGACGCGACGGCGAAGCAGGCGTTGCGGAACGCCTCCGAGCCCGTCGCGCACATGTTCTCCACGCGGGTCACCGGCTTGTGGGCGATGTTGAGCGGGCGGGTGAGCGTGAGCCCGGAGACCCCGGACACCATCGAGCCCAGGTAGAAGGCGTCGACCTCGTCGAGGGCGAGCCCGGTCCCGCCGAGCGCGCCGTGGGTCGCCTCGACCAGCAGGTCGTCGACGGAGCGGTCCCAGAGCTCACCGAAGCGGGTGCAGGCCATCCCGACGATGGCGACGGGGGTGCGCAGGGCGTGGGCCGGCATCAGTCGGCCTCCTTCTCGTGAGGGCGGACCTTCCAGATGTAGTTGCGGATCCCGTTGCCCGCGACGCCGGCGAGCCGGAACGCGGGCTGGACCCGGTCGCCGATCGCGATCTCCCGTCCCTCGGCGTCGGTCATCTCGAACTCGAACCGGCCGCCGCCGGCGAAGTCGACGGCGACGACCCGCGCGGGCAGCCGCGGCGACTCCGAGAGCCAGTCGTCGGTGAACGTGGCGATCGTGGCCGGGACCTCCACCATGGAGACCGGTGCGAAGCCGTCCACCGCCGAGCAGCGCAGGCAGACGCGGCGGGGCGGGAGGTTGCGGTAACCGCAGGTCCCGCACTGCGCGGCGACGAACCCGAACTTCCACCCGGCCGTGCGCCGGGAGGCGGGCGGGACCGGGGGCTTGGCGTCGGGACGGCGGGCGGGCTCGCGGGGCAGCAGGCCGCGCCAGGTGAGGTAGTCGGAGTAGGAGACCGGGCCCGTCGCGGCGGTTCCGGACGTCGCGCGGCGCCCGCTCCGGTGGCGCTCGGTGACCCGGAACAGGAAGGCGTCCGCGCCCTCGGTGACGCCGACCGCGAGGACCAGGTGGCCCGGCTCCGCGGCGTCCAGCGCGGCCGCGAGCCGCAGCCCCAGGTCGGCGGCGCCGGCGTGGCCGAGGTCGAACCGGGCGGCACCGGCCGCCTGGGCCTCGGTGAGACGCGCGCCGACGGTCCGCAGGGCGCGCTCGTGGGCGCAGCTCAGCACGACGTGGTCGACGTCCCCGAGCTTCAGCCCGGCGCCCTCCAGCACCTGCTCGACCGCCCGCTCGGCCAGCGGCACGTACTCCTCGACGCCGAAGCGCTCCTCCCACGTCCGGGTGCGGGCCTCGCCCGGCTCGCGCCACCGGTCGGTGAACTCCGAGCTCACCGAGGCGGTGCCGAGCAGCTCGGCGACGGGGTCGGCGCCGATGACGAAGGCGGCCGCGCCGTCGGCGCCGCCGCTCTCGTCGGCCGAGCCCGGCAGCCCGAAGCGGAGGTCGGACATGACCGCGACCCCGTCTCCCTGCGCGAGCGCGGCGCGCAGGGCTCCGGCCGAGCCCCGCAGCGCGCCGGCGACGTCGAACGCCGCCACCGCCTCCGGCAGGCCGCCGGCCGCCGCGACGGTGGTGGCGTTGGACTTCTCCAGGTACGCGGGCCTGGTCGTGGCGAACCAGAGCGAGCCGCAGGGCCCGGCGTCCCGGAGGGCGGCGCGGGCGGCGGCGACCGCCATGGTCGTGGTGTCCTCGTCGTAGGAGGCCACCGAACGCGACCCGCGTCCGCCGCGCGCCCCCAGAGACCGCCCGATCTCGGCGCGATCGAGGCGGTGGAAGGGCACGTACACGCCGTAACTCGCGATGCCGACCACCTGGTCTCCTCCTACACCCGCGGCCTTGTACGACCATAGTTCCTGGTCAACCGCTACTATTAAATCAAGCAATTGCTTTGATAGCGTAGATCGCACCAGCAGGCCCTGGCAACCCGGGCGTCGTGCGCCCCGGCCGCAGGAGGACCATGACCAACCCCACCGACGAGGATTTCCTGGCCGAGGCCGAGACCGTCGTCGCCGCCTTCGCCCCGCGCCGGACGGCCGGCGGGCCGGCCGTCTGGGGCGAGGGCGACGACCGCGTCTCCGTCGTCGCCGAACGCTCCGAGGGCGAGGCGGAGGAGATCGCCGCACTGAGGCGGTACCGCGCGCTGCTGGCCGAGCACGGCCTGGCGTGGATCGAGGGCCCCGCCGAGTTCGGAGGCCGCGGGCTGCCCCCAAGGTACGCCGACCTGATGCGAAACGTGGAGGCCCGGTACGACCTCCCCGACGACGGCTACCTGCGGTTCAGCATGGCGACGCTCTGCCCGACGCTGCTGGAGCACGGCACCGGCGCCCAGCGGGCGGCGTACCTGCGCGGGCTGCGCTCGGCGGAGATCATCGCCTGCCAGCTCTACTCCGAGCCGGACGCGGGCTCCGACCTCGCCGGGCTGAGCACCCGCGCCGTCCGCGACGGCGCCGACTGGGTGCTGGACGGCCAGAAGGTGTGGAGCTCGGGCGCCCACCTCAGCGACATCGGCCTGTGCATCGCCCGCACCGACCCGTCCGCGCCCAAGCACCGCGGGCTGACCACGTTCCTGGTGGACATGTCGGCCCCCGGCGTCGAGGTGCGCCCCATCCGCCAGCTCACCGGCGGCGCCTCGTTCGACGAGGTGTTCCTCACCGGGGTCCGGGTCCCCGACGAGAACCGCGTGGGCGAGGTGAACGGCGGCTGGCCGGTCGTCATCACCTCCCTGCTCAACGAGCGCTCCGCGATCGGCCGCGAGGTCGGGGTGGACGAGGCGCTCGTCGACCGCCTGGTCGACCTGGCGCGGCACGTCCAGGATCCCGTGGACGCGCGGACCCGCGACCGGCTGGCCGACGTCGTCGTGCGGTCCTGGGCCGCCCGCGAGACGACGGCGGGCTTCCTGGACGGCGGCGGGCCGCCCGGCCCCGAGCTCGCCCTCGCCAAGCTGCTGACGACCGACATCCTGCGCTCGATCAGCGACGTCGCCGCGGACGTACTGGCCATGTCGCACGCCTGCGACACCGGCGAGTGGGGCACCCACGCCTGGTCCGAGCTGACGCTCGGGCTGCCCGGCCTGCGGGTCGGCGGCGGCACCGACGAGATCCTGAAGAACACCGTCGGCGAACGGGTTCTGCACCTACCGAAGGACACGCGATGAAGATCGACATGGGCCTGATCGGCGCGTCCGCGGCCGCCTGCGGACCGGCCGCCGAGCGTGCCGAGCGGCTCGGGTACGACGGGGTCTGGGCCAGCGAGAGCGTCACCGACGCCTTCCTGCAGAGCCAGGCCGCGCTGATGTCCACCCAGACGCTGAGCGTGGGCACCGCGATCGCCGTGGCCTTCGCCCGGAACCCCATGTCGGTCGCCTACACCGCCTGGGACCTGGCCGCGATGTCGGGCGGCCGCTTCACGCTCGGGCTGGGCAGTCAGGTGCAGGCCCACGTCGAGCGGCGCTTCTCGATGCCCTGGGGGTCGGGGCCGGGGCGGATGCGCGACTTCCTGCTCGCCCTCGACGCGATCTTCACGGCCTGGCGCGACGGCACCCGGCTCGACTACCAGGGCGAGTACTACTCGCACACGCTGATGACCCCGGTGTTCACCCCGCACCACCACCGGGAGCGCATCCCGACGATGATCTCCGCCGTCGGGGAGCGGATGACCGAGCTGGGCGCCGAGCTCTGCGACGGCCTGCTGCTGCACGGCATGACCACCCGCGCCTACCTCGACGAGGTCACGCGGCCCGCCGTGGACCGCGGCCTGGAACGTTCCGGACGGGACCGCTCGCGGCTCGAGCTCTACTCCGCGATCTTCATGGTGATGGGCGACACGCAGGAGGAGATCGACGAGCAGACCCGCCGGACCCGCGAGCAGATCGCCTTCTACGCCTCGACCCCCGCCTACCGCCGCGTCCTGGAGACCGTCGGCTACGGGGAGCTCCAGCCCGAGCTCCGGCGGCTGTCGCGGGAGGGCCGCTGGGCCGAGATGGGCACGCTGATCGACGACACCCTCCTGAACGAGATCGCCCTGGTCGGGACGCCGGAGAACATGCCCCGGCTGTGCCGGGAGCGCTTCACCGGCCGGCTCGACCGCGTCTCGCCCTACTTCGACTGGCCGGTCACCGACGAGGACCGGCTCAAGGAGATCCTCGCCGCGTTCGGCAGCGGCGCCGACGCCCCGGCCGCCGCGCCGGCGGGCTGACCCGGGCCGAAAGGACGACCACCGTGACCGACGAGCTCACCGAACTGCTCCACCGCGCCCGGATCCAGGACACGATCCACACCTACAGCAAGGCGATCGACCGCCGCGACCTGGACCTCCTGGACGAGGTCTTCACCGACGACGCCGTCTTCGACTACGGCAACGGGGCCCGCCACAGCGGCCGGGACGCGCTCCGCGCCCTCGTCGACGCGGCCACCGGCCGGTACGTCGCCACCAACCACCACTGCTCCACGACCATCTTCGAGCGGCTCGACGGGGACGAGGCCGAGACCCTCACCTACGTCTACGCCTTCCACGAGACCCCGGCGGGTGAGCACATGCACCTGTGGGGCTGCTACGAGGACGTCCTGAAGCGCACCGAGCGGGGCTGGCGCATCGCGGAACGGCGCGTGCGCGTCGCCGGGTGCAAGACCACCCCGGCCGACGAGCTGCCGGAACGCTTCGAACGGTACGCCCGCACCCCCGTCGGCTGATCCCGCCCCCGGGCGAGCCGAGTCTCGGCTCGCCCGGGCCGCCTTTTTATCTGAGCGCCGCGATGAGCGCGTCGCAGTGCGAGCACCAGATCTGGCGGGCCTCGCTGAAGCCTTGGTCGCGGAGCGCGTCCAGGTGCCACTGGGTGGTGGTGGGGCGGTCGGGCTTGGGCTTGGCCGGGCCACGGGGCTCGCCGAGGATCTCGAAACGGCGCTGGGCGGGTTCGGCGAGCACCGGATCTCCGGCGACCGTCGTCCACCAGTCCCGCCAGTCGAGCGCCCCGGCGGCCTGCTCGCGCTCCTGGCGGGCGGCGTGGAACGCCTCGGCCGCCGCGTTGATGCGCGGGGTGGACTCGTCGGTCATGTGGTCGGCGTTGAGGAAGACGCCGCCGTCCCGCAGCACCTCCCGGACGCGCCCGTACAGTTCGCGCAGCGGTCCGGCGTCCAGCCAGTGCAGCGCGGTGGCCGTCACGACGGCGTCGTAGGAGCGGTGCGGCAGGGCGGTGGTCCAGCCCGGATCGGTCAGGTCGGCGGTCACCAGTTCCACGCGGCCGTCCCCGGCGAAATGGCCGCGCGCGATCGTGAGCAGGGCCGGGTCGATGTCGAGGCCGGTGGAGCGGGCCGCGGGGAGGCGCTTCAGCAGCCGGTCGGTGATGCTGCCCGTCCCGCAGGCGAGGTCGAGGACCTTCGGCTCGGGGCCGGCGAGCGCCTCGACCATGTCGAGCATCACGCGGAAGCGCTCCTCGCGGTCGGGCATGTACCACTCCTGCTGGCGGTCCCAGCTGTCCTGCCAGGCCTGCCAGGTGGCCGTCTGCGTCATGGTGCTCTTCTCCTCTGCGGTCGCGCCGCCCTGATCAGCAGGCGGGTGGTCTCGGACTCGGGGGCGTCGAGCACGCGGGCGAGATCGCCCTGCTCGACCACGCGGCCGCCGTCCAGGACGGCGAGCCGGTCGGCCACGGCGCGGGCGAGGGCCAGGTCGTGGCCGATCCACAGGACGGCGGTGCCCTCCGCGCGCAGCCGGGCGAGATGGGCCAGCACGAGGCCGGCGGCGGTGTCGTCCAGGGCGGTGGTGATCTCGTCGCAGACCAGCACGTCGGGACGCGCCAGGACCGCTCGGGCGAACGCGGCGCGCTGGAGTTCCCCGCCGGACAGGTGGGCCGGTGGGCGGCGCGCGGTGCCCTCGGAGACGCCGAGCCGGGCGAGGAGGCCGGCCGCCTCCGCGGCGGCGTCGGCCGGGGACGTTCCGCGGAGCCGGACGGCGGTGCGGGCGACCTGGTCGAGCACGGGGCGGCGCTCGTCGAAGGAGCCGCGGACCTCCTGCCACACGTACTGGACGCGGCGCTTCCGCGCACGGTCGCGGCGGCGCAGCGGCGGCAGCTCCGCGCCGTCCAGCAGGACCTTGCCCCGGTGGCGTTCGTGGAGTCCGGCGATGCATCGGGCCAGGGTGGTCTTGCCGCTGCCGGAGGGTCCGGCCACGGCCAGGCATTCTCCCGGGCGCAGCGTCAGTGAGACGCCGTCCAGGACCGTGCCGCGTCCGCCAGGGCGCAGCCAGGCGGTGAGGTCATGCACGTCCAGGCATGCCGGTTCGCCGGGTGGACGTGGAGAAGGGCGCTGCGGTGGGGCGGCGGGGATGGGGAGCACGTCCTGCGGACTGCCTTGTCCTGTGACGCGGCCGTTGTCGAGCAGGACGACGTGGTCTGCCAGGGCGCGCACGAGGTCGTGGTCATGGCTCAGTAGGAGGAGCGCCATCCCGTCGTGGGCGAGGGCGGCGAGTTCCTGGATGAGCCGCATGCGGGTGACGGTGTCCAGGCCCGTGCTGGGTTCGTCCAGGATCAGTGCCTTGGGGCCACACGCCAGCACCTGCGCGAGGGCGACACGCTGCCGTTGCCCACCAGAGAACTGGTGCGGGAAGCGGCGCAGCACCGACCTGTCCGCGGGCAGCTGGGCCCTGCGGACGGCGTCGGTGACCGTCGAGGCCCCGTGCAGCCGTGCCAGCTCCTTGATGACCGCGCCGGTGCGCCGGGCCGGGTTGAGGGCGCCGCCGGGATGCTGGGGCAGGTAGGCGATCGTCCCGCCGTGCAGGCGGGCCGCCTCCGGCGTGACGCCGCGCCCGTCCACGACGGGGACGCCGGCGACCCGTACCGTGCCGCCCAGGTCCACGCCCGGCGCCGACTCGCCGAGGAGGGCGAGGGCGGTGGTGGTCTTGCCGCTGCCGGACGGCCCGACCAGCGCGGTCACGCCGCCCGCCGGGACGTCGAGGTCCACGCCGCGCAGCAGCTCGGACGCGCCGGCGCGCGCCGTCAGCCCGCGCGCCTCGATCATCGCCGTGCCGCCTTCGCCTCGCGCGGCCGCTCGCGGGCGCCGCCCGCCAGGAGCCGGTCGGCCAGGAGGTTGAGGCCGACGGTGAACATGACGAGCATCGCGGCGGGCGCGCACACCGCCCACGGCTGGATGAGCAGGGCCTCGCGGCCGGCGGCGATGGTGACGCCCCAGTCGGGCGAGGCAGGGTCCAGGCCGAGCCCGAGGAAGTTGGCGGCGGCGACGGTGAAGACGGCGAGCGGGACGCGGGTGCCGGCGTCGGCGGCGGCGACGGGCAGCACCGACCGCCCGACGTACCCGAACAGGACGCGCGCCCGGGACTCGCCCTGCAGCCGCATCGCCTCGGCCACCGGTCCGCTGGCCGCGTCCAGCGCCGCCGCGCGCACCAGCCGCGCCACCGCGGGCGCGTTGATCGCCGCGACCGCGAGCGCGACGGCCAGCGGGCTGCCGCGCCAGCCCACGCCGACGACGCTGATGATGAGCAGCGACGGGATCGGGAGGATGAGCTCCACCGGCCGCATCGCCAGCTCGTCGATCCAGCGGTGCCGGGTCGTGGCGGCGGCCAGTCCCAGCGTCCCGCCCGCGAGGTAGGCGAGCGCCACCGCGGCGCAGGCGACGCCCAGGGCGCTGGGCCCGCCGCGCAGCAGCAGGCCGAGCACGTCGCGTCCCGTCCCGTCGGTCCCGAGCAGGTGCCCGCTCCCGAGCGTGTACGGCGCGCCGTCGGGCGGAGTGATCAACGGGGCCGCCAGGGGCCCGGCCACCGCGACCAGCACGGGCACGGCCAGCAGGAGCGCGGCCGCCAGCGTCGCCGGGGAGGCGCGGCCGATCACCGCAGCACCTCCGCGCGCGGGGCGAGGCGCCGGCAGACCAGGTCGGCGGTGACGTTGAACGCCAGCGCGACCGCCGCCAGCAGCAGGGTCAGCGCCTGGACGGCCGGCACGTCCCGGTTCTGCACCGCCTCGACCAGGGCGGTCGCGGTGCCGGGGATCGCGAAGACCGCCTCCACGATCAGCACCCCGCCCAGGAGCTGGTCGCCGGTCCGCGCGAGTTCCTGCACGCCCGGCACGGCGGCGTTCGGCAGCACGTGCCGCAGCACGAGCCGGGTGCGCGGGACGCCCAGCCGCCGCGCCTGGACGGTGTACCCCGCCTCCAGGGCCGCGATCGTGCCCGCCCGGATCTGCCGGGACAGCGCGCAGACCGTGCGGGCGAGCAGCACCGCGACCGGCAGCACGAGCAGCACCGGCCGCGCCAGCAGGTCGTCCCCGCCGGCGCCCAGCCAGGTGGACGGCAGCCAGCCCAGCTGCAGGGAGAACACCGCGACCAGGGCGAGCGCGAGCACGAAGTCGGGGATGGAGTTGAGCGCCAGCGTGACGGCGCTGATCGCCTGGTCCAGGCGCCCGCCCGCGCGCAGCCCCGCCACCAGGCCGAGCAGCATCGCCAGCGGCACCAGCAGCGCGGCGGTCACGGCGGCCAGGACCGCGGTCGCGGCCAGCGAGCCCGCGATGATCTCGCTCACCGGCCGCCCGCCCACCAGCGACGTGCCCAGGTCGCCCGACAGCAGGGCGCCGGCCCAGTCGGCGAAGCGCTCGCCCAGGGGGCGGTCGAGGCCGAGCTGCTCGCGCAGGCGGGCGACCTCCTCCAGGCCCGCCTGCTCGTTGAACTGGACCTCGGCGGCGTCCCCGGGCAGCAGCGAGGTCAGCAGGAAGACCAGGACGGCCAGGAGCGCCAGCTGGACGACGGCCAGCAGCACCCGCCGCACGGCGTGACGCAGCACCGTTCAGGCCAGCCACACGGTGTCGAACCGGGCCCAGTCCACCGTGTTGGGCGGAGCGCCCTTCACCCCGTGCAGGCGGGCCGACACCGCGTTCAGCCAGTCGGGGTGGCCCCACAGCAGCAGGCCGCCCCGGTCGCGGATCCGCTGCTGGAGGGCGCCGTAGCGGTCCGTGCGCCGCTTCTCGTCCACGATGGACTGGGCCTGCGAGAACTCCCTGTCGAAGTCCCCGCGTTCCCAGGCGGTGGCGTTCTGCGGGGAACCGGTGAGCAGCCGGTCGCTGATGTAGGTCGGGATCGGCATGGCCCCGCAGCGGTGGCTGCCGATCAGGCCCGTGGTCAGCTGGTCGGTGTAGTAGCTCTCGGGCGGGCCGGTGACGACCTTCACCCGCAGCCCCGCCTCGCCCGCCTGCCGGGCGAACAGGTGCGCCGCGTCCACGAAGCCGTTGGCGGCCGTGGAGGTGTAGAAGGTCACCTCCTTGTTGAGCGCGCCGGCCTTGCGGAGCAGCGCGCGCGCCTCGGCGACGTCCCGCTCGCGCTGCGGCACGTGCTCTGGGTAGTAGGCGAAGCCCTTGCCGTACATGTCGTTGCCGACGGCGCCCCGGCCGCCGAGGATCACCTCCACGAGCCTCCGGCGGTCGGCCAGGAGCTTGACCGCCATCGCCGCGTCCGGGTCGTCGAACGGCGGCCGGTCGGTCTTCATCACGATGCCCTCGGCGCCGCTGCGGGGCGCGGCGACGATCCGCACGTTCCCGTTCGACTTCACCACCCGGGCGAAGGTGGGCGTCATCTCGTGCGCGTACTCCACCTCCCCCGCCTGCACGGCGTTGGCGCGGGCCTCGGTCTCGGCGGACAGGACGCGGATCTCGTCCAGGTGCGGGGCGCCGTCCCAGTGGTCGTCGAAGCGGCGGCCGGCGAACGAGCGTCCTGCCGTGAACGACTGGAATCGGAACGGTCCAGTGCCGACCGGCCTGGACGGATCGGCGTAGCCGCGCCGCACGATCGCGGTCCCGGTCATGGCCAGCAGCGAGGGCAGTTCCGCGTTCGGCCGCCTGAGCACGATCTCCACGACCCGCGCGCCGACGGCCCTCGAACGGTTCAGGTCGATGCCCGACAGCGACGTCCGCGCCCTGCGGTCGACGCCCTTGGGGTCCAGGATGCGGGCCAGGGTGTAGAGCACGTCCTCGGCGTCCAGCACGTGCCCGTCATGGAAGGTCGCGGCGCGCAGATGGAAGCGCCACACGGTCGCGTCGTCGCGCGTCTCCCAGCGCTCCGCGAGCCGGGGCACGGGCCGCAGGGTCTCCCCCAGGTCCACGAGCTTGTCGAAGACCGCCTTGTGGCGCGCGATGTCCACGAACTGCCGCTGGGCGTGCGGATCCATCGTCTCCTTCGCGCCGGCGCCGGGGAACACCGCCCGCACCGTCCCGCCCCTGCGCGGCGTACCGGAGTCCGTCCCGCCCGAGGAGCACGAGCCCAGCAGGACCGCCCCGGCCCCGCCCGCCAGCCCCAGAAACCCACGACGCGTGGTACCGCTCGGCACGCCGCCCATCACCCCTCAGCAGAAGATCGCCAAGATGCATCTAAACCGCAAATGCGACATCTTCGCAAGAAGCGGGAGGTGTGCCCCTGGACACGGACGCGGACGCGGACGCCAGGCCGGCGCGGTCAGGGCCGGTTCCGGCGGGCGTCCTTGAGAGCTTCGAACTCGCGCTCCAGGGCGGCGCGGCGGGCTCCGGCGTTGCTGCCGTCGAGCTGGCCGGCGAACGCGCGATACGCGGCGGCGACCAGTTCGGCGGGCACCTCCGGGTAGGCCCGCGCGATGCTCCAGAGGGCTTCCTCGACCTCCATGTCGAGGCCGCTCTCGCTCCTGATGCCGCCTCCGGTGATGACCGATTCGAGCAGCGTGGCGAAGTTCTCGCGCAGCTCCTCCTGGGTCGGACGGTTCAGTCGCACGGCGGACCCCCTCGTTCACGGCGAATCGAGGGAATCTAACAGACACAGCTGTCCATTAGATGCGGGGCAGTGATCCGCGGCTGAACGGGATCGCGCTCATCCCCGCCGGGAGGTCACCTGGTCGCGCCGTCGCTCGTACATGGCGCGGCGTCCGGCATCGGGCGTGGTGTCGACCGCGGCCTGATAGTAGCGGCCGGCGACCGCCGGGTCCGGGGCGCGGTCGCGGAGTCGAAGCATCCTGGTGGCGCCGAGCATCGCGTAGCAATCAGCGGTGATCAGGCGCAGCCAGGTCTTGCGGGTGTCCCTCTCCCAGACGGCCGCCGCGTCGCGGAATCCGGTCTCGATCCGGTCGATCGAGCCCCGGCCCCGGATCAGCAGAACGCACAGGCGCGTCCGCGCGAGCGCGAACTCCACCCGGGGGCGCAGATCGTGCGGGTCGTCCGCCAGACGGGCCGCCAGCGCCTGGTAGTCGCGCTCCAGCCGCTCGAGGGCGCGCAACCGGGAGTTCTCACGGGTGCACATGCCCTCGGTGAACGAACCGCCCGCACGGAGGTAGTCGATCTCTGCCAGCCCGAGTCTGGCGCGGACGGACTCCGGATCGGCGGCCAGGGCCTTGCGGTAGGCGCGTACAGCACTGTCCTGCCGTCCGGCGCGCGCCTCGGCGTTTCCGGTCAGCAGCCACCCGAAAGAGCGTTCGGCGGGCTCGGTGAGTTTCGGCAGCAGCGTCCGCATGCTGCGCAGGCTCCGGTCCAATCCCTTCGCTCCGCCCATTCCGTACTCCCCCACCGCGACGATGAGCGCCGTGTAGAGGCGGGCCTTGCGCAGCAGGAAATCCTGCGCCTGCGCGTGCGCGGCGGGATTGGCGGAGATGTCACCGAATTCCCCCGCCGACAACCGCTGGAGCCCTCCGAGCTGGTAGGCCTCGTCCAGCTTTCCGCGGTCAAGGTAGATCTCGACGCGCAGCCGGTCGACGGTGCCGGGGATGAGCGTGCCCGAGATCGCGATGTGCCCGTCCCGGGACTCCAGGTCCTTGCGCAGCCGCTCGGCGCGACCGGCCTCGGTGCGGTACACGCCGACGTCGTCACGGGCGGCCCGCCCGACCTCGACGCGCCCCGCCTTGGCGATCTCGGCCTGGACGGCCGTGAAGAGCGCGTCGCCGAACCTGCGGGCGGCCCGCTCGTCCCGCCCGGTCTTCGCCGGGGCGTCCAGCGCCACCTGGGGGACCACGATGTTCACCGACCCGGCCAGCGGCGGAGGGTCGACCAGGTGATAGCGCTCCAGGAATTCGGGCCAGTCGACGGTCACCCCGAGCATCCCGGCGAGCAGTCCGAATACCGCGATCAACACGGTGACGAATCGTCCGGTGAGAAAACGGCGGCCGCGGCCCGGTTGCGCGGACGACCCGGCCTCCTCGGCCTCCTCGGGCGGCTCGGGCGGCTCGCCGGGCTCGTCCGATGCCGCCATGGCCCGCCTCCAAGATTTTTATGGCCGTTAGCTGCCAATCACGAAGCCGTCCCCCGGCGCGGGAAGGACCTTGCCTAACGTTGTACCTGATTCCGCGCGAGGAAAGGCGATATGGATGCGCTCTGCGGTGAAGACCACCGTGATTCTCACGATCTCGGCGGTGCTCATGGCCGCATGCGGACAGGATGATCCGGGACAAGGCCGGCGGCGGGCGAGCCATCCGGTCGCGACACCGTCCGCGTCGAAGGGGACACCGCGGGGCGACGTGATAGTGAGCAATCCGCAGAAGCGCCCGAGCGGCCTGGTCGAACAGCTGAAACTTCCGGTGGCGGGAGGCGGCGACCCGTGCCCCGCCAGTGGCGAGTTCATTCTTTGGGCAGATTACGAGGACGAATTCGGCGTCCCGGGACGGCGCGAAGCCGGCGCGCCGCTCTCCGTCCAGCCTCCTGACAGGGAGGGAATCTGCCTGGGCGGTGTGGGGCCGGGACGGTCGGCGGTCGTCACCGTGACCGACCCCTCCGGGAAGAACATCCAGAAAACGGATGTCGCGTACGGGCCGGACGGCACCGCGCAAAAGGCATTCCTGTACTTCTCGCCGGATAACGGCCCGGGGACTTACACGATCACGGCGCGGCTGGACGGAAAGACCACCACGCGCGCGGTCGCCCTGAAAACCCCGGCCGCGCCCAAGATGCTGCTCCTCACCCAGCACCCGGAGAACACGCAGATCCAGCGCGCGGAGATCGACCGACTCACGTTCGCCTTCGCCGGTCTGCCCGCGCAGAGATCCACGCCCTTCTACCTGTACCGCGGGACGGACTCCACCACGCTGCGTTTCCACTCCGTCCACCAGGTGAGGGGCGATGCCCATGGCCGCGGCGCCCTGGATCTGTTCGTGAACGCGCAAACGCCGCTGGGGGCCTACTGGATGTCGCTCGACCCGAACCGCGATAGCGTGACCGCCGCGTTGTGGTACCTGGCCTGAACTCGACGCTCACCGGCTGGTGGCGAGGGGGCTCGCGGTGGGGGTGCGGCGCGTCCAGAAGGGGAACGCGGCGTACTCGGTGGGCTGCGACAGGTAGTAGTGGCGCAGTTCCAGATGCCTGGCCGCCAGGGCGTGCACCTGCTGGGCGTACCGATGGGCAGGGCCGGGGTCGCCGCCGATCAGGCCGAGGGCCGCGGCGGACGCCGGTGCGGCCAGGTGCAGGGCGTTGTCGAGGCCCGAGGAGGACAGCGGGTCCACGGCGAGGGCTGCGTCGCCCGCGGCGACCAGGTTCGGCGCCCAGGGCGGGTTCGCGTACCCGACCACGGCGACGCGGTAGTCGCAGACGGCCGGGAGGCGGTCGGCGAGCCGGTCCCGGGTGTGGGGCGGCGGCTGCAGCGGCGCCCCGGGACGGCCGGTCGCCGCGGGCATGTCCTCGACTCGCATGACGGTCAGGTGGTCGCCGCCGGGCGTGGGCGCGGTGTACCACCAGCCGTCGGGGTCGGCCTCCACCAGCGACCAGGGCTGCGGGGCGGCGCCGGCGGGGCGGGCCTGCCACAGGACGCAGCGCAGCCGGTCGACGAGGGTCCAGGGCAGGTGGGCACGGGTGAGGGCACGGCCGGCCCCCGTGGCGTCGACCAGGACACGGGTCGTCCAGCGGCGGCCCGTACCGTCCCACACCTGCCAGGCGCCGTCGGAGGTGCGGACGGCTCGGGCGTGGCCGTCCAGGACGCGGGCTCCGGCGTGCCGCGCGGCGGCGCGCAGCAGGTGGTCCAGCCGCGGCCGGTCGACCGCCAGCGGCGGCCCGTGCGGGTTGAAGATGGCGGGCCGGCAGTCCACATCGGGGCCGCCCCACGCGCTGCGCGCCTCATGCACGGGCACGGCGGCGCCGGTCAGGGCGTCCAGCACGCCGAGCGACCGGAGAACGGGCCGGGCGGCGGCCGACAGCTGCTGCCCCACCGGTCGCCAGCGCTCCCGGTGGTCGTGCACCAGCGCGACGGCGGCGCCGGCGGAAGCCAGGTGCCAGGCCACCGCCGCCCCCGCCGCGCCGCCGCCGACCACCGTCGCGTCGGCGGCTCTCACCTGAGCTCGTCCATCCGCAGGAGACGCTCGCGGACGAACGGGTGCCCCATCGGGGACAGCCCGGTCGCCTGGACCCGCAGGTACTGGGTCTGCGGCGCCACCGCGACCTGCCCCGTCGCGCGTTCCAGCTGGGGCGCCCCCGCGGCCTGCAGGGTGACCTCGGGGTACTCCTCCTGCGTGGACATCGGCCACAGGCTGGCCACCCCCTGGCTGATCGGCGTGCCGGAGAAGTCGACGCTGGTGTTGAGCGAGCCGTCCGCCGCGGTGGTCGTCAGGCTCGGGAACATGATCAGCGAGTCGACCGTGGCCGCCAGCTGGTAGGTCACCGGGCCGTCCTGCCGCTGCGAGGCCACGTGCACCTGCCAGTGGCCCTCCCGGACGTACCGGCCCGGCGGGACGGTGAGCGGCAGGCCGATGCGCAGCACCGTCCGCTGCCCGTCCGGCCGCGAGGTGACCACGCCGGCGTCGCCGGACTTCAGGCGCGGGCCGAACGGGCACTCCACGCTGATCGCCAGCGAGTCCAGGTCGGTGCTGCGGACCTCGACGGTCAGGGTGCTGTCGGCCTCGGTCAGCCACAGCGGCCAGCGCTGGGTCTCCCCGGCCGTCGCCGTGGCCTGCCCGAAGGAGATCAGGTTGGAGTCGGCGGCGTCGGCGGCCAGTTCCCCGGGGTGCGACCACAGCGACTGCGGGCCCGCCACCACCGGCTGGACGGAGAAGGGGTGCTCGACGAGCTCGTGCGGGGACGGCATCGCCAGGGTCCGGGCGACCTCGACGTAGTTGCCGGTGCTGTCGCGGACCACGACCCCGAGCTGGTTCCACCGCTTGACCATGTCCTCGGGCCCCTGCAGGCCCCGCGTCCAGGTCGCGCGCGTGGTCTGGCCCTTGGGGAAGACGCTGTTGGGACGAGGGACCGGCCACCAGCCCTGGCCGCAGGCGTTGAAGTCGGCCTGCCAGGGGATCGCCATCTGCGCCGTGACGTCCCCGGCCATGACGGTGTCGGCGAACCGCAGCCGCTCGTAGGGCTTCTTCCAGTTCTTCGGCACGCCCTGGGTGTTCTTGTCGATGAGGAACTGGCCGCCCTCGATGCCGGGGAAGAAGGCCGCGCCCACGCACGCGTCCAGGGCCGCCCGGTCCAGCCCGGCCGGGGTGATGGTGTTGCCGGGGTCCGGCGGGTGCCCGTTCCAGTCGCTGTCGTAGTTCCCCTCCCGCCACCGCTGCATGACCTGGTACTGCAGAGGTGTGAGGCTGGGGTAGGACGGTTGAAGGCCCGCCAGCAACGGCATGTTGCCGCCGCTCTGGCCGGTGGCCGACCACTTGCGCAGCCGGTCGAAGATGCCCTTCCGGATGTCGGGGTCCTTGACCTCGTCCTGCCACGCGTGGTCGGAGACGGGCAGCGGGTACACGCCCTTGATCGTCCGCGCCCGCTGCAGGATCGGGTAGATGTCCTTGTTGTAGGACGGGCGGGCGGGCGCGGTGCCCGTGCCGAGCGTGTACTGGAGCTGGTCCCAGAGGGTGGTGGGGCTGTCCATCTCCGGGGCGAACTTCGCGGGTGCGGCGATCACCCACGCCCGTTCCGCCGCCAGCTGCCGGGAGCCCCCGTCGATGGTGAGGGTGACCGTGGCCTCGACCGGGCCGTCGGAGGTGTCGTCGTACCAGCAGTCGTTGTTGAAGGCGCCCAGTCCCTGGCCCGCGACCTTGGGGTGGCACTGCGAGAGCCCCCTGCCGCCGAGCACCATCAGGCAGCCCTTGTCGTCGGTGCGGATCTCCCCGAGATAGATGCCGGGGAACTCGTGCGGCTGCCCGTCCACCGTGAACCGCACCCTGCCGTCGTCGAGCGCGGCCCGCTGGTTCGTCCCGGTGACGGTGCGGGGCGTGGGGGCGATGATCAGATCCTGCGGGGACTGGCCCTCGTTCCTGCGCCCCGAGTCCATGAAGTTCGGGGCGGCGGCCTTCCTGTTGACGAGGGTGACCTTCCAGTTGATCTTCACATCGGGCCGTCCGGTCAGGTCGACCCACTCGCCCTGCTCGGTGTAGCCGTAGCAGCGGAACCGCGCGGCCTGGCGCTTGACGCGCCTGCTCGCGTCCTTGAACTTCTCCTCCAGCGTCGCCCCGGGCGGGTTGGGGGGCTTGCCGGGGATCTCCGGGCCGACGAAGAAGTCCGTGTCGCTGTTGCCCAGCCGGGCGATGCCGATCGCCGGATGGATCCGGACCGTCGTGATGTCGGCCAGGATGTTGGTGCTGACGCTGCTCATGCGCTGCCTCTCGGTCGCTCCGGCTGGGCGGGCCGGCGGCGCCGCGCCCGCGCGGGTGTCATGGCCCCGTCGTGGCGGGAGGCTTGAACTCGGGTCCGTAGATCTTGGGATTGTGCTGCTCAAGCTGGTAGGCGATGAGATCCTCCGCCTTTCCCGTGAGCTCGAACATGTGCCCGACCGACTCGTCCAGCGCACCGGAATCGCCGGGCGGCCGCCACGCCTTTTCCAGCGTTTCCAGGACGTTCTTGTACTTCGCGTTCCAGTCGTCGAGTTTCTGGCGCAGCCCCGGCGGGACGTCCGGCCAGCCGCCCGGCCCCATCTTCTCCAGCGGATGAACCGCCGGACGGGGCACGGGGTCACCGTCGAATTTCCATTCCCGCGCGCTCTCGTCGTAGCGCAGGCTCCGGCCGCACCAGATCTCTTTGTAGCGGTAGTAGTGGGCGAGTACGGCCGGGCTCACGGTGGCGGGCGCGTCGGCCAGGTCCTGCACGGGGGTGCCCGGCTTCCCCTCCCCCTGGTGGATGATGATGTCGATGGCGCGGTCGACATCGCCCATGTCGCCGATCTGGAACATCTCGTCCGAGCCGATCCAGTAGGTCATCTGCACCCCGCCGAACGGCACCTGGCCCGCACAGGCGTGGAAGCAGTCCTTGATCGCCTGGTAGAACAGCCCGATCGTCGCGAACTGCTCGGCCTCCCCGCCGGGGGCGAAGGCGACCGGATGCTCCGGCATCTCGATCTCCATGAACACCCGCCGCACGACGTCCTGCTCGTCGTTGACCCCCGCCGCCAGCCCGTCCAGGTAGACGGTGAGCTCGCCGCGGATCCCGCCCGGCAGATGCGCGGGGTAGGACTGGGCCGCCGACATGACCTGGGGCCGCCCGCCGGCGGCGGCCAGCAGATTGCACGCCAGCCCCATGTGCAGCATTTCCTGGAGCACGATCCGCCGGATGTACCGGGCGACCTCCGACGCGGAGTCCTTGATGGACCACAGGCCGTACAGATAAGGCGGGATCGTCGCCAATTCCACCGCGACCGCCGTCTGCAGGGAATTGCGGAGCCAGGTGATGTCCCGCCCTTCCACGGGCACCGCAAGGGATTCCCCGATGTCCTGCGAAATGGTCGACACACCCATGTTACCGCCCCGCCTTTCCCGGCACGCGTTCCCCCATCGACCACTATCCGCTCCACCGGAGAACAATCCCGCCGGAGGGATAAAGAGAGTTAACCGACTGCCAAGAAAGCGCCCAGAGCAACGGGCCCGCCCTGCTCGGCGGGCCCGGTCAGCCGGCCGGGCGGGGCCCCGGGTCGTTCTTGAGCGGGCCGACCAGGAGCCCGACCGAGGTGGAGCCGCGCATCCACGCGCCGTGGACGAGCGTGGGCGTACCGATGGCGGGGTCGCCCCCGTCCGGCGCGGGGCGGGAGCCGCTCCGGCCGTCAGGCGATCGTGAACGTCTCGGCGACGACGTCGGCGGCGTCCTCGGGAGAGTCGCAGCGGCTCAGCGCGTAGCCGAGCAGGGGCCTGTAGGTGGCGGCGTAGACCGCGGTGAACTCGTCCTCACCCATCCGGGGTCCTCGGCATGTCGGCTCCATGGAACCGGTCCAAAGCATGACCGGCCCGGCCCGCTACCGTACTTTCGGCCGGTTACGCCGCCGGTCCCGCTTCCTAGCGTCAACGGCATGAATACGGTGGAACGGCCCGCGCGACCGGGCGGGACGCTGGTCGGCATCGGGCTCGGCATGGTGTTCGCCCTGGGCATCGCCTTCACGGCGTACATGCTCATCGGCAGCTGGGGCGGGGCCTACTGGATCTACACGACCGCCGTCGCGGTGGTGATGTGCGCGCTCGCGCTGCTGCGCGAGCGGCGGCGGCTGTGGACGGCGGCGGCGGGCGTGGCCGTGGCGGCGGTCGCCGTCGTGGTGTCCCTGGTGGCGGACCTGCCACAGGAGCCGTCGCCCCCTGCGGCCCTGGCCCTGGCCGTGCTCGTCGGCTCCTCGACCAGGACGCTCCCGGCGCTGCCGGCCGTCGCCGTCGCCGCGGGCGGTGCCGGGGTGATCGCGCTGGCCTGGGCGTCCGGGCCCACCAGCGTGACGGTCTTGGCCACCGTGCCGGTGCTCGGCGGCCTCGTCGCGGGGCCGCTGCTGCGGGCGTTCGCGCCCGGCCGGTCCGACGGTGAGTAGGGGTGGGGCGTGACGTGCCGGGCTCCGTCCCGCCGGCCGGCGGGCGGCGGGTCGGTACCCTGGCCGGCGTGACCGTTCCGGAGCGCTGGGTCAGGGCCGCCTCCGTGGCCGGGCTCGGCATCGTGTTCCTCGCGGCGATCGCCGTCCAGGCCGTCGCCATCACCCAGAGCTGGGGCGCCGGGTACTGGGTGCCGGGCAGCGTCTCCGCCGGGGCGGTGTGCCTGCTCGCGCTGCGGGCGCGGCGCCGTCCGCTCGGGGCGGCGGTCGCGGGGCTCGGCGTCGCGGCACTGGCGATCGCGGTCATCCGCCTGGTCGCCCCGGACTTTCCCGCCGAGCCCAGCCCGGCCATGGCCCTGGGGCTGGCGGTGCTGGTCGGCTCCGCGCTCCGCGACCTGCGGCCGGTGCCGGCGGGTGCCGTCGCGGGCGCCGGGCTGGCGGTGGTCGCCGCCGGTCAGCTCGCCCCCCGGCCGGGGGGCTCCGGCCTCGCGGCGGTGACGGCGCTGGGCGGCCTGCTCTGGCTGGCCGCCGTCGGCGCCGGGCTGGCGCTGCGGCTGCTGGACGCCCGGGCGCGCGCCGCCGCCGAGCAGGTGCGGCGGGCCGAGCGGCTGGAACTCGCCAGGGAACTGCACGACGTCGTCGCCCACCACATCACGGGCATGGTCCTCCAGGCGCAGGGCGCCCAGGTGGTGGCACGGCGGAACCCCGCGGAGGTCGGCGAGTTCCTCGGCGAGATCGAGGCCGCCGGCACCGACGCGCTGGCCGCGATGCGGCGGGTCGTCGGGCTTTTGCGCGACGGGGACGACGCCGCCCCGGCCTCCCCCGGGCCGGAGCGGCTCGGCGCGCTGGTGGAGCGTTTCCGCAAGCAGGGCCCGGAGGTGCGGCTGAGCATGCGGGACGGGTACGCGGAGTGGCCGCCGGAGGTGACCAGCACCGTGTACCGGGTCGTCCGGGAGGCGCTGACGAACGTGCTGCGGCACGCGCCCGGGGCCCGGTCGGTCTCGGTCGTCGTCGAGCAGGGCCCGGAGGGCGTCACCGTCGAGGTCGCCGACGACGCCCCGGCGGCCGCCGCCCGGCCCCACCACCGCGGCGGATACGGTTTGCTCGGCATGCGCGAACGCGTCGAGACGCTCGGCGGCTCGCTGCGCGCCGGCCCGCGGCCCGGTGCCGGCTGGTCGGTGCGGGCGACCCTGCCCGTCCCCACCAGGGAGCCCCGATGACCATCTCGGTCCTGCTCGCCGACGACCAGGCGATGATCCGCCGGGGGCTGCGGCTGATCCTGGAGGACCAGCCCGACATCAGCGTCGTCGGGGAGGCGCCGGACGGGGCCGAGGCGGTCGCGATGGCCCGGCGGCTGCGCCCCGACGTGTGCCTGGTGGACATCAGGATGCCCCGGCTCGACGGCATCGAGGTGACCCGCGCGCTGGCCGGTCCGGGGGTGCGCGACCCGATGCGGGTCATCGTGGTCACCACGTTCGACCTCGACGAGTACGTGTACGGGGCGCTGCGCGGCGGTGCGGTGGGGTTCGTCCTCAAGGACGCCGGGCCCGCGCTGCTCGTCGAGGCGGTCCGCGCCGCCCACGGCGGCGGGGCGATGGTCTCGCCGTCGGTCACCGTGCGGCTGCTGCGGCACCTGGCGGCCGCCGGGGCGCCGTCCCGCGCCGCGCAGCCGCCGCCGCTGTCGGACCGCGAGCTCGAGGTCGTCCGGGCCCTCGCGCGCGGCCGCACCAACCAGGAGATCGCCTCGGAGCTGTTCATCTCGCTCAGCACGGTCAAGAGCCACCTGTCGGGCATCCAGACCAAGCTGGGGGTGCGCAACCGGGTGGGGATCGCCGCGTGGGCGTGGGAGAACGGGTTCGTCGACGGCAGGTAGCGGCGGCCGAACCGGCCGAAAGTACGGTCGCCGGAGGCCCGAACCGTGCTTTGGGCCGGTGCCCGGAGGGGGCGCCGGTTTCGAGGATGGGGGCATGTCACATGGTGATTCAGCCCCGGTTCTGCAAGCCGAGGGATTGACGAAGAAGTACGGCCGCCGGACGGCGCTGAGCGAGGTCGACCTGACCGTTCCGGCCGGTCGCGTGGTCGGCCTGGTCGGCCCGAACGGGGCCGGGAAGTCGACGCTGCTGCACCTGGCCTGCGGGCTGCTGGAGCCGACGTCGGGCTCGCTGCGCGTCCTGGGGTCCCGGCCGGCGGAGAGCGCCGCGCACCTGGCCAGGGTCGGGTTCGTGGCGCAGGACACCCCGGTGTACCCGTCGTTCAGCGTGGCCGACCACCTGCGCCTGGGCGCGCGCCTGAACCCGTCCTGGGACGGGGAGCTGGCGGAGCGGCGGGTCGCGCGGGCCGGGCTGGGTCCGGACCAGAAGGCGGGACGGCTGTCGGGCGGCCAGCGCGCGCAGCTGGCGCTGACGATCGCCGCCGCCAAGCGCCCCGAACTGCTGATCTTCGACGAGCCGGCGGCCGCGCTCGACCCGCTGGCCCGCCGGGGGTTCCTGGAGAACCTGGTGGAGTTCGTCGCCGAGCTCGGCGCCAGCGCCGTGCTGTCGTCGCACCTGCTCGGCGACATCGAACGGGTCTGCGACCACCTCATCGTGCTGTGCGGGGCACGGGTGCAGGTCGCCGGGAGAGTGCGGGACCTGCTGGACGGTCACCGCCGGCTGGTCGCGCCCCGGGGCGGCCTCGACCGGCCGCTCCCCGGTGTCGAGGTGATCCGGGTGGAGCACGACGGCGCCCACAGCCGGGCCCTGGTGCGCATCGACGCCCTGCCGCCGTCGATCCCGTACCCGGCCGAACCCGTCACGCTCGAGGAGCTGGTGCTCGGCTACATGGCCCGGGCGAGCGCCGCGCCCAGCGGCCCCGCCGCCCCCGCCGGGACCGCCTGGGAGGGTGCGCGATGATCTGGTTGAACTGGCGGCAGTTCCGCCTCCAGGCGCTCGTCGGCGCCGCCGGGCTCGCCCTGATCGCCGCCTACCTGCTGTACCTGGGCGCGGACATCCGGGACGCCCACGACGCCTACCGCGCCCGGTGCGCCGGCCCCGGCGACTGCGCGCAGGCCAGGAGCCAGTTCCAGAGCGCCTACCAGAACCCCCTGCTATTCCTGGCCGCCGGGCTCGGGCTGATCCCCGTCGTCATCGGCGCGTTCTGGGGGGCGCCGCTGGTCGCCCGGGAGCTGGAGCTCGGCACCCACCGGCTGGTCTGGAACCAGAGCGTGACCCGCCGCCGCTGGCTGGCCGGCCGCGTGGCGTTCGCCGGCCTGGCCGCGATGATCCTGACGGGCGCGGCCGGCCTGCTGCTCACCTGGGCGGCCTCCCCGTACGACCAGGTCGCCGCGGACCGGTTCGGCACGGTGGAGTTCGGCGCCCGCAACATCGTCCCGATCGGCTACGCCTTCCTCGCCTTCGCGCTGGGCACCGTCACCGGCCTGCTCGTGCGCCGGACGCTCCCGGCGATGGCGATCACGGGCGTCGTCTTCCTCATGCTCCAGTTCTCGGTGCCGAACCTGGTGCGGCCGCACCTGATGCCGCCCGAGAGGACGAGCCTGCCGATGACCGCGCAGAACATCGACCAGGCCAGGAACCTGGGCAGCATCACCGGCGCGCCCGTCATCGGCGGCCTGCGGGTGCCCGGCGCCCCCGACGCGTGGATCAGCGAGACCAGCCCGCTGCGCACCGCGGACGGGCGGACGATGGCCGGGAGCGCCTTCGACGCCTGCCTCGGCTCCCCGCCGAAGACCGGTGCCGGCGGCACGTTCGGCGACACCGCGGTGTGCCTGTCCAAGCTCGGACTGCACGTCGACATCGAGTACCACCCCAGCGGCCGCTACTGGACGTTCCAGCTGGCCGAGACCGGGCTCTACCTGGCGGCCGGAGGGATCCTCATCGTCGTCGCCCTCCGGCGCGTCAGGCGCGTCTGACCCGGCCGCAGGCGAACACCACCGGGGGCGGCGAAGAACTCGCCGCCCCCGGTGGTGACCTCGCAGGCGAACATGAGTCTCTAGGCCGGCTCCTCACCGGCGGCCGAGGTCAGCGGGAAGTGGCACGCGGCGTACTGGCCCTTGCGGATCTCGCGGACCTCGGGCTCCTCCTCGGCGCAGCGGTCCTGGGCCAGCGGGCAGCGGGTCCGGAACCGGCAGCCCGAGGGCGGCGACAGCGGTGAGGGCATGTCGCCTTCGAGCGAGGGCCCGGCGAAGCCCTTGTCCGGGTCGGTCAGCGGGACCGAGTCGAGCAGCGCGCGGGTGTAGGGGTGGGCGGGGGCGTCGTAGACCTCGACGGCGTCGCCGAACTCGCAGACCTTGCCCAGGTACATGACCATGACGTTGTCGCTGATGGTGCGGACGACGCCGAGGTCGTGCGCGATGAACACGACGGTCAGGTCGTACTCGGCCTTGAGGTCGGAGATCAGGTTGAGGATCTGCGCCTGGACGGAGACGTCCAGCGCCGACACCGGCTCGTCGCACAGTAGCAGCCGGGGATTGACCGCCAGGGCGCGGGCGATCGCGACCCGCTGGGCCTGGCCCCCGGACAGCTGCCTGGGCAGCATGCCGGTGAAGCGGTCGTCGCCGAGGCCGACCTTGGCCAGCACGTCCGCCGACGTCTTGGCCCGCTCGGCGGCGGGCGCTCCGGTGACCGCGAGGCCCTCGACGACGATGTCCTTGACCGAGCGGCGCGGATTGAGCGACGCCACCGGGTCCTGGAAGATCATCTGCATGTGCCGCCGGAGCGTGCGCATCCGGCTCTCGCCGGCCTGCTCGATCTGCTCGCCGTCGAAGCGGATCCGCCCCGAGGTCGCCCGGTCCAGGCGCAGCATGGCCCGCCCGGTGGTGGACTTGCCGCATCCGGACTCGCCGACGATCCCGAGAGTCTCCCCCGGCAGGACGTCGAAGCTGACCTTGGAGACCGCCTGGACGGTCCCCGCCTTGCCCGGGTACTCCACGACCAGATCCTGCACGGACAGCAGTGCGTCGTCGCCGCGCAGGTGCGCGGTCCCGCTACCGGCCATTGAGATCGGCTCCTTCCGGCCCCGCGGCCGCGTGCTCGGGCACCGGGCGGACACAGGCCACGTGGTGGTCGGTCGCCACCGGCGCCATGTTCGGGCCGGGGGTGCGGCACTCGTCCTCGGCGTGCGCGCAGCGCGCCGTGAACCGGCACCCCTCCGGCAGGTTCGTCGGATCCGGCAGCGCGCCCGGGATCAACCGGAGCGGCGCGCTCCGCTCGTGCTCGAGCGTCGGCGTCGCCCCCAGCAGGGCGTGGGTGTAGCGGTGCCGGGGGGTCTCGAAGACGCGGCGGGTGGAGCCGGCCTCGGCCAGCCGGCCGGCGTACATCACCGCGACCCGGTCGGTCTGCCCGGCGACGACGGCGAGGTCGTGGCTGATCAGCATCAGCGACATCCCGCGGTCGCGCTGGACGCGGCGCAGCAGGTCCAGGATCTGGCGCTGGATCGTCACGTCCAGCGCGGTCGTGGGCTCGTCGGCGATCAGCAGGTCGGGTTCGCAGGCCAGCGCGATCGCGATCATCACGCGCTGGCGCATGCCGCCCGACAGCTCGTGCGGGTAGTTGCCCAGCCGCCGTTCGGGATCGGGGACGCCGACCTCGCCCAGGAGCTCGACGGCCCGGCCGCGCGCCTCGGACCGGCCGACCCCGAGCAGCTTGCGCATCCCCTCGGTCAGCTGGCGCTCCACCCGCACGACCGGGTTGAGGGAGCGGCTGGGGTCCTGGAAGACCATGGCCACCTGCTTGCCCCAGATCTGCGCCCGCTGCTTGCGGGGCATCGAGAGCAGGTCCTTGCCCTGGAAGAGCACCTCTCCGGAGCATTTGGCGCGGGCCGGGAGCCGGCCCATGATCGCCTTGGCCATCATCGACTTCCCGGATCCGGACTCGCCGACCACTCCCAGCGCCTGGGCGCGGTCGACGTGCAGGGACACGTCCTGCACCGCCCGCACGACGCCCCGCGCCGTGCCGATGTAGGTGTGCAGGTTCCGGACCTGAAGCATGGGTTCGCCACTCATGGTCTGAGCCTCCTCCGGTGGCGCCGTCACCGCTGGATCCACAGTTCCTCCGGCATCAGCGATCCGAAGCCGTACTGCCTGGTCCCGTGGACGTTCGTGGCCGTCTCGACCGCGGGCGCGGCACGGGTGTAGTAGATGACCGGGATGAGGGCGACCAGCCGCTCCTGCACCACCTTGTAGGCCGCCTTGCGCTCTTCCGGCGACGTCGACTTGCGGCCCTGGTCCAGCGCCGCGTTCAGCTGCGGGTCGTTGATGCCCGACAGGTTGGCGGAGGACCGGCCGTGCAGGACCGACCACAGCTGCGGCTCGGGGTCCACGATCAGGGCCGAGGAGATGAGCATCTCGAAGTCGCGCTTGGCGTAGATCGAGGCCGTCTCGGCGGACACGATGCTCCGGATCTTGACCTTGACGTTCTTGTACGCGCTGAGCTGCGCCTGGATGCTCTCCGCCACGGCCTTGGACTCGGGGCTGACCTGGGAGGTGAAGGTGAACGAGACGGGCTTGCCCTCGGCGGCCAGCTGGTCGAACAGCCGCTGCGCGGCCCGCTTGTCGCTCCTGGTCAGCACGATGTCCTCGTAGAACGGCGAGGTCTTGCTGAACAGCCGGGTGGGGACCTCGCCCTTGCCGTTGTACTGGGAGAGGTTCATCGAGTCGAGGTCCAGTGCCGCGGCGACGGCCTGGCGGGCGCGCAGGTCGTTGAACGGCGGCTTGCGCGTGTTCATGGTGAGGCTCTGGCCGCCGCTCAGCGGCACGACCTGGGTCGGGAAGCCCGCCTTGCGCGCCTTGTCGATGGTCTTCCAGCTGGTGTCCACGGCCACGTCCACGCCGCCGCTGATCAGGCTGCTCAGCCGCTGCATGCTGTCGGGCGTCGCGCGGAGCTCGATGCGGTCGAGGTAGGGCTTGGGCGAGTCCCAGTACTTGGGATTCTTCACCAGCTCGATCTTGTCCTGGCGGCTCCACGACTTCAGGGTGAACGGGCCCGCGCCGATCGGCCTGGCGTTGAACTCCCGCTGCCCCTTCGCCAGCGCCTTCGGCGAGGCGATCCAGTTCATCGCCCCGGCGAGCACGGCCTGGCCGTAGCCGGGAACCGGCATCCTCAGCCCGATCTTCAACGTCCTGGCGTCCACCACCTCGGTCGAGGTGATCATCGCCGCCTCGCGGATGGAGGAGGAGCCGGTCGCCGGGTTCCGGATGCGGTCCCAGTTGTACTTCACGGCCTGCGCGTCCAGCGGGTCGCCGTCGGTGAAGGTCAGGCCGTCGCGCAGCTTCAGCTCGAAGGTCGCGCCGCCGTCCTTGGTGGTGAAGCTCTCGGCCATCTTGTAGCCGATCTCACCGGTCTCGACGTCGTTGACCATCAACTCGCCGTACAGGGCGTTGCCCAGGACGGCGTTGAACGCCCACACGTTCGACATGGCCGCGGGATCCAGGCTGCGCGGCTCGTTCATCATGACGACGCGGGCGGTGCCGCCCGGCACCGGGTCGCCTGCGGGCCCGGCCGGCTTGGCCACGGTCGGACCGCTGCACGCGGCCGTGACCAGCGCCATGGCGCACGCCGCCACGGCCGCCGGGAAACGCCTCGTTCTGAACACCATCGGCCTCATCAGCGGCGCCCCGCGCTATCGGTGGCCTGGAGAAGCCTGTTTCGCATCATCGTTTGACCTCTTGTCAGCGGTCCGGGGGTGGGACGGGGTGGTCGGTCGCGCGCGGACCGCGGTCAGTCGTGGAGGGTGCGGTCGAACCGCCGCCGGAGGTGGTCGCCGGCCAGGTTCAGCGAGAACACGGTCAGGAAGATGACCAGTGCGGGCATCAGCACCATGTGCGGCGAGTCCTCGAGGGCGTCCTTGCCGTCGTTGATCATCCCGCCCCAGCTCGGGGTGGGCGGCGGGATCCCCAGCCCGAGGAAGCTCAGCGATCCCTCCGCCACGATCAGCGCGGCCATCACGATCGGCAGGTAGGCCCCGAGCGAGGGCAGCACGTTGGGCAGGATCTCCTTCACCAGGATCCGGCGGTGCCCCGCCCCCATGTTCCGCGCCGCCATGACGAACTCGCGCGCCGTCCAGGCCAGGGTGTTGGCCCGCGCCAGCCGCAGGAAGGTCGGGATCACCAGCAGCGTCAGCCCCACCAGCAGGGTCCGCACGCTGGGGGTGAGGATGGACGACAGCGCCATCAGCAGGATCAGCGGCGGGAAGGCCAGCATCGCATCGGTCAGCAGCCGCAGCACCGCGTCCAGCCGCTTGCCGAAGTAGCCGGCGGCCATGCCCAGCAGGCCCCCGACCACGAACCCGACCAGGCCCGCGACCGCGCCGACCAGGAGCGAGACCCGCGCGCCGTGGATCGCCCGCGACAGGATCGAGCGGCCCAGGTAGTCGGTGCCCATCAGCAGGTCCAGCGACCCCCAGCCCGGGCCCTGGTGGGGCCTGCCCACCGCCGTCGCGTACGGCGCCAGCGGCAGCAGGTTCGCGAACAGCGCCATGCCGATCATCGCGATCAGCCAGCCGAAGGCCAGGTACACCAGCACCGACCTGGACTTGCGCACCTTCGGGACGACCGGGGCCGTCACCGCCATGAGGCGGCCCGCGGGGGCCTGAGTCTGCGTCACGCCGTGGCCGCCTTCCTGACTCGGGGGTCGATCAACCGGTAGCTCAGGTCGACGACCGTGTTGACCAGCACGTAGATCACCGCGATGAACACCACTACTCCCTGCACCGTGATCAGGTCACGCGACTGGATCGAGGACGTCAGCAGCTGCCCCAGGCCCGGCAGCAGGAACAGCGACTCCACGATCACCGTTCCGCCCACCAGCCGGCCCAGGTTGATGCCCGCCAGCGTGATCAGCGACATCGACGACGGCCGCAGCGCGTGCCGGAACATCACATACGCCGGGCTCATCCCCTTGGCCCGCGCCGCCCCGACGAAGTCCTCCCGCAGCGTCCCGATGAGGTCCTCGCGCAGCACGCGGTGGAACGCGGCGATCTCGATCAGCGCGATGGCGATCGCCGGCAGCAGCGCGCTCTGCAGGTTCCCCCCCAGGCCCTCCCCCAGATCGGACCAGCCGATCACCGGGAACAGGCCCAGTTGCAGGGCGAACAGATAGATCAGTACCGGGCCGGCGATGAACGCCGGGACCGACAGCAGCACCGAGGACACCACGTTGACCGACCGGTCGACCGGACCGCCCGGCCGCACCGCGGAGGCCACGGCCAGCAGCACCGAGACCACCAGCGCGATGAGCAGCGCCATGACCGCCAGTTGCAGCGTCACCGGCAACCGGTCCACGATCGCCTCGGTCACCGGCTGGCCGGTAATCGGAGAGGTTCCCAGATCCCCCGTGACGGCATTGCCGAGCCAGTCCAGATACTGCTCCCAGAACGGCTTGTCCAGGCCCAGCCTCGCGTTCAACGCGGCGATCGCCTGCGGCGTCGCGTTCTCGCCGAGGATGACCGACGCGGCCGAACCGGGCGCCAGGCCCATCAGTGCCATCACAGCGAAGGTGACCAGCAGCACCACGAGGAGGCTGCGGCCGACCCGACCCGCGACGGTGAGCATCATGCAGCTCGCTTTCCCTGAAGCACTTTGTCAAGCGGACGGCGGCCGACGCAGTGCCATACGGGCGCGGCGCCGGTGGTCCGCGACGGAAGAGCCCGAAGCTCCGCCGCCCGGCGCCGACCACACGAGAACCATATTCACGAGTTTCGATAAAAACAAGTAGCGATTTGGAGAATGGTCCTCTACCATGGCGCTCCGGTGTCCGGGAGTCGGTGCCATGCCGGGGGCGTCCGCAGGTGGATGAACAGGGACGCGAGGCGGCCGGCCGTTCGGCAAGAGAACAAAAGTGCCGTTTTCGTTCCGGGCCGCCGAGTTCGGCGCGGCCGCGGGCGCTCGGCACTCCGACCGGCCGCCGGCGGCGCGCATCGGAGTTACCGACCGGTCAGCCTCCCCCGCGCGGCCGAGGGGACCCGAACACCCCTGAGCAGCGCCGGACCTGGCGCAACGGCCACTGTTTCCCTGCGGCGAGGCGTGCTCCCTCCGGACCACCCCGGCGGCCGACCAGAATCCGGAATGGCGGCTCCACGCGAACACCCGTCCCGGCAAAGAGCCTCCGCGGGCACGCGGAGATCGGCGATGCGCCATCGGGCCAGGCACGCCATATCAATCTGATGTCTCCAATGGACATCGACGCATAACGCGGGAAACAATGTTCTCGCACACCGTTAATAGCACATCGCCAACAAAACACCGATTCCGAAGTGATGATCTCCCAATACCCGAACTCCGACGGCCTTCCGTGGCCGGCGGTTTCGATTTTCGGGACGCGGCGCGCGGACCTGGCTCGCCCGGGGAGGTTGGCGAACGGCTTTCTGACGGAAGGTTGCCGATTCCGGTCCGGGCCGGTGACGCTCGCACCGGCGCGGCCGCGAGGTCCCCGCGACCCGGCCGCGCCGCACCCGCTCGCCGCGGCGCGCCGGGCCTTCGATCCGCGGGCCGCGGCTTCGAGCGCCACCCCGCTTGACCAGGGCAACTCCACATCGTCCACCGCCGATCACCCCGGCGACCGCGGCCACCCGATCACGGCGGGCGGGCCGTCCCGCCCGCGGAGCCGGTCCGCCGCCGGCGAGCTGATCGACGAGCCCCGCGGGGCCGCATAATCCCGAGTAGGAACCCAGGTCAAGCCCTGTATGGCACGTTGTGAAGTGGCGCAGGCCACAGAACTCGCGGCGAACCGGCCCGGGATCGGCGCCATTAGGTTTCCGGGGTCGGGGAGGCCGGTTTGGCGGGCTCGGGTGGCGGCTTCGGTTCTGGCGGCGGCACCCAGTTTGGTGAGGATCCCGCAACGTGGGCGACCACGGTGTTGGCCGTCATGAACAGTTCCACGGCTATCTGTGAGTTCGATCGCCCACGGACGGGCACGCGTAGTACATCGGGTTCGCGGCCCGGCGGCATGCGGGTCCCGGCGTCCACGGCCTCCGCCGCCGAGGGCGCGGCCGTGGGCGCGGTGCCGTCGCCCGGGCTGATCGCGTCCGGCCGGAAGGGGCGGAGGATAGGCTCCGAGCGTGTCCCCCCTTTTGTGGTGCCTTCTGGGCTTTGGCACCGGCGCGGGCCTGGGCGTGGTCGCGGGCCGAGCCGGACACCGTTTGCGCCGGCCCCGGCGCTCGCTGCGGTCGTACCGCAAGCAGCTGGCGGGGCCCCGGCCGGGTCTGGCCTTCTACGTCGTCCCCGTCAGGCTGGGGGACCCTGGGGAGATCGTGGCGGAGCTGACCGGTCGCCGGCGGCCGCGGCTGTGCCTCATCGGACGGCTGTGCGGGCCGCTGACCCACGGTGAGGACGGCGTCCCCGAGAGCGGGCTGGAGCGCGGCGCCCTGTGGGTGGCGCCGGGCCTGCTGGTCTTCGATCCGCTCCGGCCGGATGCGGAGATGAGCGTGCTCGAGGCGCCGTACGGGGTGGACGTGCGCGAGCCGATGTTGACCGAGGCCGGTGTCCCGACCGTGACCCTCGACCTCGGTGACGGCGTCCTGGTCTTCGAACCGGCGCCCGACAACGACGCCTCCCACGCGTGGAGCCGCATCCAGAGCGTGCTGGAGGAGAACGGCTGAGGGCCGGCGCCGCCGCGGTCTTCGGCGGCAGGCGGGCGGTCGACCGGCTGTCGTTCCAGGTGCGGCCGGGAGTACCACCGGCTGCCGGAGCCGCTGCGCACCGTCGGGGCGCTCCTGGACGCCCGCGCGGCGCACGGCGGCCGCACGGCGTTCCATCATCTGCTCTGGCCGGCCCACGGCAACGGCATCCCCGGGCGCCGGGTGGGCGAGGTGCTCGACCTGGTCGGGCTGGGCGAGGCCGCCGGGCACCGGGTGGGCGGGTTCTCGCCGGGGATGGCGCAGCGGCTGGGCATCGCGACCGCGCTCGGGCGCCCGGCGGCCGTGGGGAGCCTGGCGGCGTGGCCGTCGCTGTGGCTGCTGTACGCGTGCACCGCCGTCGTCCTGGCGCTGACCGCGGCGGTCCTGCATCGCCGGGACGCCTAGCCGCGTTCGGCTCGGGGCCCGCGTCGCCGGCTTGGCTATATTTCCAACTTGACAAGTAGGAAAACCCGGCTAAATTACATGCATCATGTAACCGCCCCCTGCGAGGTGCCGTGCTCCCCGACCGATCCCGCCTTCCCGAGATGGCTCCCGTCGTCGCCGGGGACGCCCTGGCAGAGCAGGCGTACCTGCGCCTGCGCGAGGCGATCCTGCAGCGGAGGCTGCCGCCCGGCGCACGGCTGTCGGTGCCCGCGGTGGCCCGGCGGCTCGGGGTCAGCCGCAGCCCGGCCCGGGAGGCGATCGCCCGTATCGCGGGCGAGGGGCTTGCCACCTTCGTCCCGCGCAAGGGCGCCGTCGTCGCCCTGATCACGGCGGCGGACCTGCTGGAGATCTACGAGCTCCGGGAGGTGCTGGAGGGGCTGGCCGCCCGGCTGGCCGCCGAGCGGGTCACCGAGGACGGGCTGGCCGACCTGGGGGCGCTGCACACCCGGCACCGCGCCGCCATCGAGGACGGCGACGTCGCCCTGCACATGGAACTCGACCAGGCGTTCCACCGGTCGCTCCGGGTGGCCGCCGGCAACGGCCGGCTGCTGGAGCCGCTGGACCGGCTGCAGGCGCAGGTCCGGATCGCGATGGACACCACGCGCCGCTCACCGGGCGGGATGCCGCGGGCGCTCGCCGAGCACGAGGAGATCCTCGCCGCCGTGCGGGCGCGGGACGCCGCGCGGGCGGAGGCGGTGGCCCGCGCCCATATCGCCCGGCTCCGCGCGAGCATCGCGACCTCCTACCGTCCCGGCGTGCCTCCGGACGACGGCGGCCGGGTCCCCTCATCGACCGACGACGTTGCGAGGAAACGATGACATCCACTCCGACGGCGGCCCGCGCGCCGGCGCCCGAGCGGCCGCGGCGCGGCCGCCCCGGTCGCACCGGTCGCCCCGGGCGGCCGCGCGTCCGGGCGGGCCTGGAGCGCGCGGGCTACGGGCTCGCCGGCTTCGCGCTGATGATCGCGGCCTGGTACGCCCTGCACGCCTCAGGCTTCGTCGCGGCGGGCCTCCTGCCGCGCCCGGACGAGGTCGTCGCCGCGGCCTGGCGCGGGTTCACCGGGCAGGGGCTGCTGCTGGACGTCCGGGTCAGCGTCACCCGGGTGTTCCTCGGCGTGGCGATCGGCACCGCGGCCGCGGTCCCGGTGGGCTTCCTGCTGGCCTGGTACCGGCCGCTGCGGGCGATGCTCGACCCGCTGATCGGCTTCTTCCGCGCGCTGCCGCCGATCGCGCTGATCCCGCTGGTCGTCGTGTACTTCGGGATCGGCGAGCCGGCCCGGATCTCGGTCCTGGTGTACGCCTCGTTCTTCACCGCGGTCATCGTCGTGCACGAGGGCATCGCCTCGATCGACCCGCTCTACATCAAGGCGGCGCGGTCGCTCGGCGCCTCCCGGACCGAGGTGTTCACCCGCTGCGTGCTGCCGCTGTCGGTCCCCCAGTTCCTGGTCGCGGTCCGGGTCGCACTCGGGGTGTCCTGGGCGACGCTCGTGGCCGCCGAGCTGGTGGCGGCGCAGCGCGGGCTGGGCGCGGTGATCCAGAACGCGGGCAACTTCTTCAAGATCGACGAGGTGTACGTCGGCATCACCCTCATCGGGATCGTCGCGCTCGCCATGGACCGGGTGCTCCGGGTGCTGATGCGGAGGGCGACGCGCTGGCAGGAGAGGACGGGCGAATGAGCGGCGGAGCCGCACGGGAACACGAGGGCGGCGAGGCGCTCGCCTTCCGCGGGGTGCGCAAGTCCTTCAGCGGGCGGGGCGAGACCCTGCGGGTGCTGGACGGTGTGGACTTCGCCGTCGAGCAGGGCGAGTTCGTCTCCGTGGTGGGGCCGTCCGGATGCGGCAAGTCCACACTGCTCAACATGGCCGGCGGGTTCGAGTCGCCGGACGCGGGGCGGGTGCTGGCCGGCGGCGCCGAGGTCGGCGGTCCGAGCCCGGCCCGCGGCGTGGTGTTCCAGCAGTACGCGATCTTCCCCTGGCTGACCGTCGCCGACAACATCGCGTTCGGCCTGCGCCTCGGCGCGTGCACGATCCCCAGGTCCGAGCACGCGGCCATCGTCGCCCGTTACGTCGACCTGATGGGCCTGACCGGGTTCGAGCGGGCCTATCCGAAGGAGCTGTCGGGCGGGATGCGGCAGCGGGTCGCGATCGCCCGCGCCTACGCCCCCGACCCCGACGTGCTGCTGATGGACGAGCCGTTCGCCGCGCTGGACGCGCAGACCCGCGAGTTCATGCAGGAGCTGCTGCACGGGACCCAGCTGGCCGAGCGCAAGACGGTGCTGCTGATCACCCATTCCGTGGAGGAGGCGATCTTCCTCTCGCACCGGGTCGTGGTCATGTCGGCCCGGCCCGCGAAGGTCTGCGAGGTGGTGGACGTCGGCATCGGCATGCCGCGCACCGCCGAGACCAGGCTGACCCCCGAATTCATCGAGCTGCGCCGCCATCTTGAAGGGGTGTTGCGGTCGCAGTCCTCGAACCTCGAGAAAGGAACCGCGGCGTGATCGTCAACAGGCGGAGGCGGCGGCCGTTGCCGCTGGTCGTGTCGGTGCTCGCCCTGCTGCTGGCCGTCACCGGCTGCGCGCTGGAGGGCGACCCGGCCGGCGGTGAGACCGGGTCGGACGGCCTCAAGGTCGTCAAGGTCGGCTACCTGCACACGGTCGCGGTGGACACGCACCTGTGGCTCGGCCAGGTCAATGGAACGTTCGAAAAGCACGGGCTGAAGCTGCAGCCGGTCAAGTTCGACACCGGCATCGCCGAGAGCCAGGCGCTGACCGGCGGCTCCATCGACATCGCCATCATGGGCGCGGTCGCCGCCAACTTCCCCGCGCG
Organism: Actinomadura rugatobispora; assembly: GCF_055379765.1. Taxonomy (NCBI): domain Bacteria; kingdom Bacillati; phylum Actinomycetota; class Actinomycetes; order Streptosporangiales; family Thermomonosporaceae; genus Actinomadura; species Actinomadura rugatobispora. The sequence goes on from NZ_AP029191.1 coordinate 76,847, forward strand.
CGGGCAGGGCAAGGTGTTCCTGCTGAACGACATCGAGTACGACACCGCGCAGCTGTACGTGCGGAAGGACTCGGGCATCGACTCGCTCGCGGACCTGGCGGGCAAGAAGGTCGCCACGACCGAGGGCACCACCGCGCACGTCTTCCTCCACAACGCGCTGAAGGCCGAGAAGGTCGACCCGGAGAAGGTCTCCATCGTCAACTCGCCGATGCCCGCCGCCGTGAACTCCTTCATCAGCGGCGCGGTTCCCGCGGTGGCGCTGTGGGTGCCGTTCGACCTGCAGGTCAAGAAGAGCGTGCCCGGCGCCAAGCTGCTCACCTCCGCGGGGAAGTACTACCCGCGGACCGCGATCGCGGGCGGGTGGGTCGCGCGCAACTCCTTCTACGAGAAGGACAAGGACACCCTCAAGAAGATCGCCGCCGCCTGGATCGAGATCAACGCGGCGCTCCTCGGCGACCCTGACGGCAGCCTGCGCAAGGTGCACCAGCACGCCTACCGGAACGACGCCCCGTTCGAGCAGGTCAAGCACGACTTCGGGTTCGAGAAGACGTTCACCGGCGACCAGTGGGCGACGTACTACGCCGACGGCACCGCGGCGGGCTGGCTCGGCCGCACCACCCGCACGTTCGTCGAGCTGGGCGGGCTCCCCGAGTACAAGGAGCCGTCCACCTACTTCGATCCGCAGATCTTCCTGAGCGCGCACAAGGAGGCCTCGTGACCACGACGATAGGCGTCATCGGGCTGGGCGCGATGGGCGGCCGGGCGGCCGTCCGGCTGGCCGCGGCCGCCCCGACCCACGGGCACGACCTGGCTCCGGAGCGGGTCGCCGCGGCGGCGGAGGCCGGGGTGGTCCCCGCGGGCGGCGCGGGCGAGGTCGCCGAGCGGGCGGACGTGCTGGTCCTCTCCCTCCCCGGCCCCGACGACGTGACCGGGCTCGCCGAGCGGGTGCTGGCCGGGCGGCTCCGGCCGGGCAGCGTCGTGGTCGACATCTCCACCATCGATCCGGACGGCGCGCGGGCGGCGGCGCGGGCCGTGGAGGCGGCGGGCGCCGCCTACCTGGACGCGCCCGTGCTCGGCCGTCCCGACAAGTGCGGGAACTGGACGCTCACCGCCGGGGGCGACCCCGCGGCCGTGGAACGGGTCCGGCCGCTGCTGGAGGGCACGATCGCGCGCGCCGTCGTGCGCGTCGGGGACGTCGGCGCCGGAAGCGTGGTGAAGCTGCTGAACAACCTGATGTTCGGGGCGATCAACGCGGTCACCGCGGAGGCCCTGGCGCTCTGCGGGCCGGCCGGTGTCGACCCGGAGGTGTTCGCGCGCACCGTCGCCGACTCCGGTGCCGCGACGGTCAGCAACCTGTTCCGCGAGCTCGCCCCGAAGATCATCGCGGGTGACCACACGCCGGCGTTCGCGCTCGGGCTGCTGGAGAAGGACAACCGGCTGGCGCTGGCGCTGGCCCGGGAGAACGGGACGCCCGCCTTCATCGCCACGGCGGTGGACCAGGTGAACCGGCTGGCGCTGTACCGGGGGCTGGGGGCCGCCGACACCGGCGCCGTCCACCGCCTCTACACCGAGCTCGCCGCCGCACCGGAATCCGGCGCGGCGACCGGCGCGGACGCGTCCGCCGGCGGGACCGCGTGACCGTGCCCTCCTGGATGCCGCTGCCGATCGACGAGGTGCGGGTCAGGGTCTTCGAGGCCCCGCTCCCCGATCCGGTGCGGATGTCGTTCGCGGCGCTGGCCAGCCGGCGCGCCTGCGTGGTCGAGATCCGGTCCGGCGACCTGACCGGCATCGGGGAGAGCTGGGTCAACCACCCGGCCTGGGCGTGGCGCGAACGGGTCGCGACGCTGGAGGAGGGCGCCGTGCCGGTCCTCCTCGGCGCGGACGCCCGCGACATCGGCGCGCTGCGCCGCCGGCTGACCGCCAGGCTGCTCCCGCTGGGCCGGCAGTGGGGGGCGCCCGGACCGGTGTGGCAGGCGATCAGCGGCGTGGACATGGCGCTGTGGGATCTGGCGGGCAAGGCGGCGCGGCGCCCGCTCGCGGCACTGCTGGCGGCCCCGGACGGCCCGGACGCTCCGCTTCAGGAGGTGCCCGTCTACGCCAGCGGGATCGGCCCCGACCGGGTCGAGGAGCTCGCCGAACGGGCGGTGGCCCGGGGGTTCCGCGCGCTGAAGGTCAAGATCGGCTTCGGGGAGGAGCGGGACGTGGCGATCGTGCGCGCGGCCCGCGCGGCGGCCGGCGACGGGGTCGCGCTGTTCGCGGACGCCAACCAGGCCTGGTCGGTGCCGGAGGCCGTCCGGATGTGCGCGGTGCTGCGCGACCACGGCGTCCAATGGTGTGAGGAACCGGTGGACGGCAACGCCCTCGCCGACCTCGAGCACGTGCACGCCGAGACCGGGATGCCGCTCGCGACCGGCGAGAACGTCTACACGCTCGACGCCTTCACCCGCTACCTGGCCTCCCCCGCCGTCGCGCACGTCCAGCCCGACACCGCCAAGACCGGCGGCGTCACCACCGCGCTCGCGGTCGGGCGCGCGGCGGCCGCGCACGGCACCGGGTTCAGCCCGCACTGCTACTCGGGCGCGCTCGGGCTCACCGCCGCCGCCCATGTGGCCGCGGCGGCCGGCGCCGCGTGGGTCGAACTGGACGTCCGGGACGACCCGCTGCGGACCGAGCTGACCGTCCCGCCGCCCGAGGCGTCGGGCGGGGCGCTGCGCGTCCCGTCCGGGCCGGGGCTCGGCGTGACGATCGACGAGGAGCGCGCCGCGTCCCGCACCGTCCATTCCGCGCGGTGGACCGCGCGCTGACCGCCTCGAACACCTCGGATACCTCGGATACCTCGGATACAAGGAGTTGGTTCTGCATGAGCTTCGACGTCGTGCCCGGTGCCCGGTTCGGCGGCGGCGCCCTCGGCGGCGGCGACCGGCTGGAGGTGGCCGACCCGCGTGACGGCGAGCCCTTCGGCGCGGTCGCGGCGGCCGGCGCGGCCGACGCGCGCACCGCCGTGGACGCCGCTGCCGCCGCCCAGCCCGGGTGGGCGGCGACGCCCCCGGCCGAACGTGCCCGCCGGCTGCGGGCGGCCGCGGACGCCCTCCGCGATCCCGGCACCGCCGAAGACCTGGCTCTGCTGGTCACCAGGGAGAGCGGCAAGCGGCTGGCCGAGGCGCGGGCCGAGGTGGGCTTCTCCGCCGCGTTCCTGGACTGGTTCGCCGACGCGGCCGTCGGCCTGCACGGCGAGCAGCGGCTGACCGCCGGGCGCCGCTTCCTGATCGGGCACCGGCCGCTGGGGGTGGTCGCGGCGGTGACCCCGTGGAACTTCCCGCTGTCGATCCCGGCCCGCAAGGTCGCCGCCGCGCTCGCGGCCGGGTGCACGGCCGTGCTCAAGCCGTCGGAGCTGACGCCGCTGTCCGGGCTGCGCTTCGCCGAGATCCTCGAACCCTTCCTGCCCGCGGGCGCGCTGACCACCGTCGCCGGGGCCGGAACGGAGGTGACCGGCGCGCTCCTGGACGACCCGCGCGTGGCCGCCGTCAGCTTCACCGGCTCGACCCGGGTCGGCAAGCTGATCGCCGGACGCGCCGGGGCCACGCTCACCAAGCCGCTCCTCGAACTCGGCGGCCGGGCCCCCTTCATCGTGCGCGCCGACGCCGAGCTGGACGCCGCCGTCGAGACCCTCCTGGTCGCGAAGTACCGCAACAACGGCGCGTCCTGCATCGCCGCCAACAACGTGCTCGTCCACGAGAGCCTGTACGGCGGCTTCGTCGAAGCGTTCACCGCCCGCTCCCGCGCGCTGCGCGTGGGGGACCCGCGCGACGAGGCGACCGATCTCGGCCCGGTGATCGACGCCTCGCACGTGAAACGGCTCGACGCCCTCGTCCAGGAGGCGCGGGCGGCCGGAGCCGACGTCCGGCAGGACGGGGACGTCCCCTCCGCCGGATCCTTCGTCGCCCCGGCCGTCGTGGCCGATCCCGGCGACGACCTGCCCGTCTGGACGGAGGAGGTCTTCGGCCCTGTCGTCGGCGTGCGCCCGTACTCCGACGAGGACGCGCTGGTCGAGGAGGTCAACGGATGGGACTTCGGGCTGGGCGGTTACGTGTGCGGCGCGGACGCGGCGGCCGCGGCCGCGCTGGCCGAGCGGCTCCGGATCGGCATCGTCGGGATCAACAACGGCGCCCCGAACTCCCCCGAGGTGCCGTTCGGCGGGTTCGGGCTGAGCGGCTACGGCCGCGAGGGCGGGCTGGCCGGTCTCCTGGAGTTCACCGCACCGCAGACCCTCTCCATCGCCCGCCCGTGACCCGCCGGCACGCCGGCGGGCCCGTCAGAGCAGCCGGTCGATGGTGATCGGCAGGGAGCGGATCCGGCGTCCGGTGGCGTGGTGGACGGCGTTGGCGACGGCGGCGGCGATGCCGACCAGGCCGATCTCGCCGACGCCCTTGGTGCCGATCGGCGTCGCCCGGTCGGGCCCGCCGGCGAAGAACACGTCCATGTCCGGGACGTCGGCGTTGACGGCCACCAGGTAGTCGCCGAAGGTCGCGTTGGCGATGCGGCCGGTCTCCGCGTCGGTGGCGGTGTCCTCGAACATGGCCTGGCCGATGCCGCCGACGGTGCCGCCGACGATCTGGCTGGTGGCCAGTTTCGCGTTGAGGATGCGGCCGCCGTCGATGCCCGACACCACCCGCGCCACCCGCAGGAGTCCCAGGTCCGGGTCGACGCGGACCTCGACGAACTTGGCGCCGAACGCGCCGGCGACGGCCATCCCGAGGTCCTCGGAGCCGGGCGGGGTGCTCCGGCCGTCGGCGCTCAGCCCCTCCAGGCCGTGGCGGGCCAGGATGTCGGTGTACGCCTCGCCTCTGCGCGGGTCGCCGGCCAGGTGGATGCGGCCCTCGCTCACCGCGACGTCGTCGATCCCGGCTCCACGCAGGGGCGAGCCGGGGTCGGCGGCGGTCAGGTCGAGGAACTCCCCCACCAGGCCGCGGCAGGCCGCGTGGACGGCGTTGCCGAGGGCGCCGGTGAGGCCGGAGCCGCCGGCCTGCGGCGAGTAGGGCAGGTCGGAGCTGCCAAGGTCGAACCGCACCTGCGCCGTGGCCAGGCCGAGCAGGTCGGCCGCCAGCTGGGTCATGACCGTGTAGGTGCCGGTGCCGATGTCGGTGGCCGCGCTGCGCACGTACGCCGACCCGTCGCGGTTCAGCGAGGCGCGCGCCTGGCACGGCGCCTGGTAGGCGGGGTAGGCGACCCCGGCCAGGCCGTAGCCGACGAGCCAGCGGCCGTCGCGCATGCTGCCCGGCTCCGGGCTCCGGCGTGACCAGCCGAAGCGCTCGGCGCCGCGCTCGTAGCACTCGCGCAGGGCGTTGCTCGACCATGGCAGGCCGGTCGGCGGGTGCTCCTCCGCGAAGTTCCGCAGGCGGAATTCGAGCGGGTCCATGCCGATGGCGTGGGCGAGTTCGTCGATGGCCGACTCCAGGGCGAAGTTGCCCTGGCCCTCGGCGGGGCCTCGCATCGACCCGGGGCACGGGATGTTGAGCCGTACCTGCCGGTCGCGGGTGCGGGCGTTGGGGCAGGCGTAGGAGACGGCCGAGCCGAGCGACACCGGTTCGTAGTCCTCGTCGTCCATCGCCACCGGCGAGACGCCCTCGTGCTCGACGGCGACGAGGTCGCCGGCGGCGGTGGCGCCCAGCCTGATGTGCTGGACGCTGCTGGGCCGGTGCCCGACCGCCGTGAACATCTCCGGCCGGGTGAGCACCAGCTTCACCGGCCGTCCGATCCGGCGGGCGGCCAGCACGGTGAGGACGACGTGCGGCCACATGCGCAGCCCGGCGCCGAAGCCGCCGCCGACGAAGGGGGCCAGGACCCGGACCCGGCTCTCGGGGATCTTGAAGATCGCCGCGAGCGAGGTGCGGACGTTGTGCGGCCACTGGGTGGACTCGTGGACGGTGAGCGCGTCGCCGTCCCAGGCGGCGACCACGGACATCAGGCCGAGCGGGTTGTTGGTGTTGTCGGGGGTGGTGTAGGTGCCCTCGACCACGGCGTCGGCCGCCGCGAACCCGGCCCGCACGTCCCCGCGCTCGTGGTCGAGGTTCCAGGGGTTGACGAGCACCTCGGCGTCCGGCTCGTCGATGCCGAGCAGGGCCCTGGCGGGCTCGTAGTCGACCCGTACCAGCGACGCGGCGTGCCTGGCCTGCTCCGCGGTGGTGGCCGCCACGACGGCGACGTGCTGCCCGTAGTGCAGGATCCGCTCGTCCTGGAGCGGGGCGGGCGGGGACGGGCCCAGCAGGGTCGTCGGCCCGCGCTCCAGCCTCGGCGCGTTCAAATGCGTGATGACGGCGAGCACGCCCGGGGCCGCCTCGGCCTCGGCGGCGTCGATGCCGCGGATCCGCCCGGCGGCGATGGTGCTGCGCACCAGGGCGGCGTGCGCCATGCCCGGACGGTCGACGTCGTTGGGGTACTGCGCCTTGCCCGTCACCTTCAGCGGGGCGTCCACGCGGTCGATCCCCGCGCCGATGACCGGGCGCGTCTCCAGAGTGGTCATGATGCGGCTCCCGCGGCCATCTCCAGCGCGCGCACCAGCGTGCGTCCGGCCAGATCCACCTTGAACGCGGTGCCGGGCAGCGGCCTGGCCCCCTCAAGGGCGGCCTCGGCCGCGGCACGGAAGGCGCCGCGGTCCGCGGGCGCGTTCCGCAGGAGGTCCTCGGACTTCCACGCGCGCCAGGGGATCGTGCCGACCCCGCCCAGCGCGATCCGCGCCCACCGGACGACGCCGCCGTCCACCGCCAGGGCCACACCCGCGGAGGTGAGCGCGAACTCGTAGGAGACCCGGTCGCGGACCTTCAGGTAGCGGGACCGCGCCCCCTCCGGCAGCAGCGGCACCTCGACCTCGGTGATCAGCTCGCCGTGTCGCAGCACGTTCTCGATGTGCGGGGTGCTGCCGGGCGGGAGGTAGAACTCGGTCAGCGGGACGGTCCGCCGGCCGCCCACCCCCTGGATGTGGACGAGGGCGTCGAGGGCCGCCAGGGGGACGGCGAGGTCGGAGGCGTGCAGGGCGATGCAGTGGTCACTGGTGCCCAGGATGGCGTGCATGCGCTGGATGCCGTCGATGGCCGCGCAGCCCGATCCGGGGTCGCGTTTGTTGCAGGCCGGGACGGTCGGGTCCCGGAAGTAGCGGCAGCGGGCCCGTTGCAGCAGGTTGCCCCCGATCGTCGCCATGTTGCGCAGCTGGGTCGACGCCCCCAGCAGCAGCGCCTCCCGGACGAACGGCAGCCGCCGCCCCACCACCGGATCGGCGGCGAGCTCCTCCATCGTGGTCAGCGCGCCGATCCGGACCGCGTCGTCCAGGTGCGTGACGCCGCCCAGCGGGAGCCTGGTGATGTCGAGGAGCCGCCCGGGGCCGAGCACGCCGTCCTTCATCAGGTCCAGTTGCGTGGTGCCGCCGGCGAGGTAGGAGGTGTCCGGGTCGGCGGTGGCCACGGCGACGGCCTGCTCGGTGTCCGCGGCGCGGGCGTATTCGAAGGGGCGCATCGTCAGCCTCCCGCCACGACGTCGCGGATCGCCGCGCGGATGTTCGGATAGGCGCCGCAGCGGCAGATGTTGCCGCTCATGAATTCGCGGATGTCCTCTTCCGAGCCGGCCCGCCCCTCGCCTATCAGTGCCAGCGCCGACATGATCTGACCCGGCGTGCAGTAGCCGCACTGGAACGCGTCGTGCCGCGCGAACGCCTCCTGCACGGGGTGCGGCGCCCCTCCCTCCGAAAGGGACTCGATGGTGGTGACCTCGCGGTCCTCGCACTGCGCCGCGAGCATCAGGCAGGCCACCACGCGCCTGCCGTCCACCAGCACCGTGCAGGCCCCGCAGGTGCCCTGGTCGCAGCCCTTCTTCGCCCCGGTCAGGGCCAGATGGTCGCGCAGCGCGTCCAGCAGGGTCACCCGGGCGTCGAGCCGCAGCCGGTGAGACCGGCCGTTGACCTTGAGAGTGATCTCCACCCGGGGGACCGCGGGCGCCGTCTCTTCCATCCTCATCGTGCCTCGATTCCGAACTCTCCAGCCGGACTCGCGAGCCGGGCTCGTGCCGCCTCGTGCCGCACATGAAAGAAGACCTCGCCCAGCGCGGAATTTCCCCGAGCCGACCATCGGTCCTGGTCGAGCGGCCATCGTCCCCTAGATAACCGGCACCTCAGAGCGATAAACCGAGGGCGGGAATCCGACCCGACCGTGAAATTCAATGGCATCCCATAAAGGGTTCAACGGGACCTCGATCAGTCCTCTCAGGGAGTGGATTCGGTGGCGGCGAGGGTCAGGGCCCCGACCAGGCCCGCGCGGGGGCCCAGGGCGGACGAGCGGACTCGGACGCGGTCGCTGATCGCGGGCTGGGCGAAGCGGCGCAGGGACTCGCGGATCCCCTCCAGGAGGGGGTCCCCTCCGGTCGCGAGCTCGCCGCCGATGACGAGCATGGCGGGGTCCAGGGCGTTGCACAGGTCGGACAGGACGCGTCCGATGCTGCGCCCCGCGTCGGCGACGATCCGGGCCGCCACCGGGTTGTCGACCAGGGCGTCCAGGGAGAGGTCGCCGGGCCGTTCGGGAAGCGGCAGGCCCGCCGCGGTGAGCTGCCTCCACACCTCGTCGATCGACACCACCGACTCCAGGCAGCCGCGCTGCCCGCACCGGCACTGCGCCCCGCCCTCCTGGATCAGCGTGTGCCCGATCTCCCCGGACGCCCCGTACGCCCCGGTGTAGCGCCTGCCCGCGAGGATCAGCCCGGCCCCGATGCCGTGCGACGCCTTGACGTACACCAGGTCGGACACGTCCCGTCCGGCCCCGTGCGTGTGCTCGGCCAGCGCGGCGAGCTCCGCGTCGTTGGCGATCAGGACCTCGCCGCCGAGCCGGTCGGTCAGCTCCTCCCGGGGCCGGACCCCGGCCCAGCCCGCGAGGATCGTGGCCGACTGGATCCGGCCGGTCTCCTGGTTGATCGGTCCCGGGATCCCCGCCGCCGTCCGCAGCACCGAACCGGCCGGGACGCCCGTCCGGTCCAGCAGGTCGGCGACCAGGGCCGCCGCCTGGTCGAGCGCGTTGCCCGCCGAGGCGTCCACGTCGAGGGGCACCCTGCCCTCGGCGACCACCTCCTGCGCGGTCGAGGCGAGCACCGCCGAGATGTGCGTGTGCCCGAAGTCGATCCCGACGAGATGTCCGGGAGGGCGGCGCGGCGACAGCCGTGACGACGGTCTGCCGCGTCCCGCGTGGTCGCTGGCCGCGTGCTCGTGCACCAGCCCTTCGGCCAGCAGGCCCCGGACGATGCCCGCCACCGTGCTGGGCGCGAGCCCGGTCCGGCGGCTCAGCTCCTGCCGGGTCGCGGGGAAGGACTGTTTCAGCGCGTCGAGGATCGCGCGCCTGCTGCGTTCGATCCGCTGGTTCGGTGGGTTGGCCACCGGCCGAGGGTAGCGAATTACGACGCTGAACATACTAATTAGTCAAGATTAAGAGCGTTGACCGGAATCTTTTGTCGATCTACGATCACGGAGCCTGTCGTGGAGCGTTCTAAGTCGCTCCACCCACCCCCGGCAGAAGAGGCGTGCATGAAGCGTGAAGCCACGGCGTGGCGGAAAAGACGGACCGGAGTGCTCGCGATGACGGCGGTCCTCCTGGCCTCGGGAGGGATCGCGACGGCCCCGGCCAGGGCCGAGAACCCGCCGCCCGCCGGCGGCCTCGCCGAGGTCGCCGCCGAGGGCGCGCGGGTCGTCACGTCGCCGGACGGTGATCTGCGGGTCGCGATCGCCACTGAAGACGGGCGCCTCACCTACAGCGTGCGCGACCGCGACAAGGTGCTCGTCGGCGCGTCCGGACTCGGCGTGGATCTCCAGGGACGCCCCAGCCTCACGCGGGACATGTCCATCGAGTCCGTCGAGCGGCGCACGATCGACGAGACGTGGAAGCCCGTCTGGGGAACCTCCGCCAAGGTCAGGAACCACGCGAACGAGCTCACCGTCCACGCGGTCCAGGACGTCACGGGGTTCAAGCTCGACCTGGTGTTCCGGGTCTTCGACGACGGGGTCGGCTTCCGCTACCGCTTCCCCGGCCAGCCCGGCCTGGACGCCTACACCGTCACCGCCGAGCAGACCGAGTTCACCCTCGATCCCGTCGCGCGGAGCTGGTCGATCGCCGCGGGCCGGACCTGGACCGCCGACGAGCAGCACTACCGCGACCTGCCCCTGTCCGGCGTCGCGACCGCCCAGACGCCCATCACCGCCGCGCCCGCCGCCGACTCCTACGTGGTGGTGCACGAGGCCGACCTGACCGACTACCCCAGCATGACGCTGAAGGCGGTGCCGGGACGGCCCGGCCGCTTCTCCAGCGACCTCATCGGCCTCCCCGACGGCACCAAGGCCAGGCTGGACGGCGAGTTCTCCACGCCGTGGCGCACCCTGACCGTGGGCGGGCGCCCCGGCGACCTGGGCGAGTCCCATCTGATCGAGAACCTCAACGACCCGTGCGCGGTCTGCGACGACACGTCCTGGATCAAGCCCGCGACGTACACGGGTGTCTGGTGGGAGCTGCAGCGCCGGCACACGACCTGGAACGCCGGGCCCAAGCACGGCGCCACCACCGCGCGCGTCAAGCAGTACATCGACCTGGCCGAGCAGGCGGGCGCGAAGTTCGTGCTGGCGGAGGGCTGGAACACCAACTCCGGCGGCTCGTGGTCGGGCCAGGACTTCCTGACCCCGCAGGCCGACTTCGACCTCCCCGAGGTGCTCCGGTACGCGGCGTCGAAGGGCATCGGCTACATCGCCCACAACGAGACCCGTGGCGACGTCGACTACTACGACCGGAACCTCGAGAAGATCTTCTCTCGCTACGAGGAACTCGGCATCCATGCGATCAAGACCGGCTACGCCACCAAGTTCCTGCTCGGCGGGGTCAACCGCAGCCACTACGACCAGGAGGCCGTCCGGCACTACCAGCGGGTGATCGACGCGGCGGCCCGGCACCGCATCACGGTCAACGCCCACGAGGCGATCAAGCCCACCGGCCTGTCGCGCACCTACCCGAACATGATGACGGGCGAGGGCGTCGCGGGCATGGAGCAGCAGAACTACATGGGCGCCGGCGGCAACCCGCCCGCGCAGGCGACGATCCTCCCCTTCACCCGGTTCATGGGAGGGCCCGCCGACTACACTCCCGGCGTCCTCAACGTGACCTGGGACCCGGCCCGGCTCGGAACCCGCGTCCAGACCACCTCGGCCGCACAGCTCGCGCTGTATCCGACGTTCTTCAGCCCCATGCAGATGCTCGCGGACACCCCCGAGAACTACGCCGCCCACCCCGGCTTCGCCTTCCTCAAGGACATGCCCGCCAGTTGGGACGAGACCCGCGTCCTGGACAGCGCCATCGGGGACTACACCGCAACGGCCCGGCGGAAGGGCGACACCTGGTACCTGGGCGCGATCACCGACGAGAACGACCGGACCCTCCAGGTGCCGCTGTCGTTCCTCCCGCACGGCGCCTTCGTGGCGGAGACCTACGCCGACGCCCAGGAGACCACCTGGAAGGGCGACCCGCTGCCGGTGGAGATCCGCAGGACGCTCGTCCGATCGTCCACCCGGCTGTCGATGTCGCTGGTCGCGGCAGGCGGCCAGGCGGTCAGGATCAGGCCCGCGACCGCCGCCGATCTCGGCGACCTGCCCTGGTACGCCCCGCCCCGCGCGGAGCACGGCACCCCCGAGGCCGTGCTGGACCCGTCCACCCGGCAGCTCACCGTGAAGGCTCCGCTCTCCAACGAAGGCAGCACCGTGGCCGAACTCCAGGCCCGTGTCTTCATCGACGGCCGCGCCGCCGGCGAGGTGCGGCGCGTCCGCGTCGCGGGCGGCGGGACCCGGACCGTCGAGTGGACGATCCCCGCCGCCGAGGTGCCGGACCAGGACTTCCGGGTCGCGGTGGGCGCGCCCGGCGGCGAACGCGGTGAACCGGTCCGGGTGGCGCAGCCGCGTTCGCTGCTCGGGCTCGTCCGGGACCTGCGGAAGTCCGGCGAGGTGTCGTCGTCCGCGCTGGCGCTCCTGCAGCCCGCGATCAACAAGTCCGAGACCATGCTCCGCCACGGCGACACGACCGGCCGCCTCCTGGCCCTCCAGGACATGCGGCTGGCCCTGTACGGCCTCCCCCTCGCCGAGGTGACCGCGCAGGCCCGCACCGCCATCGACGACCGGCTCTCCGACCGGCTCGGCGAACCGCAGGGGCTCCTCTCCCTCGCACTGAAGGTGCGGCGGGCGGCCGACGCCGGGTCCCTCGACCCCGCGCTGTCCGGCAGGCTCACCTCCGAGGTCAAGGCCGCCATCGCCGCGGCGGTCGGGAACGACCCGGCGGCGATGCGGGAGGCCCTCAACCGGTTCACCACCCTGGTCGAGGCCGGGCCGGTGCCCGGGGACGTCGCGGCCGGTCTGCTGGCCGCCGGCCGGATGCTCTCCCTCTCGCCGCGCCGGATCGAGGCGGAGTCGGCGCAGCTCGTCAGCGGCGCGTGCCTGCGCACCAACCACCCCGGCTACACCGGCACCGGCTTCGTGGCCTGCCTGAAGACCAAGGACAGCGGCGTGCGGTTCACCGCCCCGGTCACCGCCGACGGCGTCTACACCGTCCGCGTCCGCTACGCCAACGCCATGGGCGCCACCCAGACCATGACCCTCGCCGGTGGGACGCGGTCCGTGCAGCTCCGGCTGCCCACCCTGCCGACCTGGGACACCTGGTCGGAGCACCCGGGCGCGGGGCAGAAGATCAGCCTTCCGCTCGGCCAGGCCACCCCGCTGGACTTCGTGTACGGCCCGGACGACAACGGCAACGTCAACCTGGACTCCATCACCCTCGAACCCGACCCGGGCGTCGTCCGCCGCTGAACGGTCGCGCCGGTCGCCGCGGAGCGGCGGCGACCGGCGCCGCCGCTAACGGATCAGCGGATCGCGGGGCAGGCCGAGGATCCGCTCGGCGATCTGGTTGCGGGTGATCTCCGAGGTGCCGCCCGCGATCGACATCGCCCGCGACCCCAGCCGCGCCAGCCCCGCGACCAGCCCGAGGCCGTCGCCGAACGCCGTCTGCGGTCCGGCGAACTCGGCCAGCAGCGCGGCGGTGGCGTGCCCGTGCTCGGCCAGGACCAGCTTCGTGATGTTGCCCTCCGGCCCCGGCTCGCCCCCCGCCACGGCCCGCTCGGCGCTGCGCAGGTTGAGCAGCTTCAGCGCCCGCTCCTGCGCCGCGTGCGCGCCGATCCGCTCCGCCGGGACGAGGTCCGTGTGCTCGGCGTACAGCCGCACGACGTCCGGCCCGGCCGGCCCGCCGACACCGCCGCCGATGCTGACCCGCTCGTTCCCGAGCGTCGCCCGCGCCACCTTCCAGCCCTCGTTCGGCGCGCCCACCACGTCGTCGTCCGGGACGAACACGTCGGAGAGGAACACCTCGTTGAACTCCGAGCCGCCCGTCGCCTGCCGCAGCGGCCGCACCTCCACGCCGGGCGCCTTCATGTCGATCACCATCATCGTGACGCCCGCGTGCTTGGCCGCCTCCGGGTCGGTGCGGACGGTGGCGAGGCCGCGGCGGCTGTAGTGCGCGCCGCTGGTCCACACCTTCTGCCCGTTGACGCGCCAGCCGCCCTCGACCTTCACCGCACGCGTCCTGACGGCGGCCGCGTCCGACCCCGCGCCGGGCTCGCTGAACAGCTGGCACCACACCTCGTCGCCCAGCAGCGCGGGCCGCACCCAGCGGTCGATCTGCTCCTGGGTGCCGTGCTGGACCAGCGTGAGGATGTTCCAGCTCGTGATCCCGTACGAGGGCCGCTTCACCCCCGCCTCGCGGAACTCCTCGTCGATCACCAACTGGAGTCCGGCGCTCGCCTCCAGACCCCACGGGCGCGGCCAGTGCGGCTGCACGTACCCGGTGTCGATCAGCCGCACGCGCTGCTCGGCCTCGGGCAGCGCGGCGATCTCGCGGGCGAGCGCGCGCACGTCCGCCCGCGCGTTCTCGGCCTCCGGCGGCAGGTCGAGCTCCGTCTCCCGGACGACTCCCGCGACGCGCAGCCGCGTGACGTCCCGCGCCGCCTCCCGCGGATCGAAGATCGCCTCCAGGGTCGCCGCGCGCCGCAGCAGCAGATGCGCGTCGTGCTCCCAGGTGAACCCGATCCCGCCGTGCACCTGCGTGTTGAGCCCCGCGTTCCTGGTGAAGGCGGGCGGTGCCAGCGCTCCGGCGATGGCCGCGGCCAGCTCGAACTCGTCGGCCGGGCCGGACGCCGCGCGGGCCGCGTCCCACACCGCCGCCGTGCCGAGCTCCGCCGCCACCAGCATGTCCGCGCAGTGGTGCTTGACCGCCTGGAACGTGCCGATCGGCCGCCCGAACTGCTCGCGCACCTTCGCGTACTCGACGGCGCGCTCCACGCACTCCAGCGCCCCGCCGACGGCCTCCGCCCCGGCGAGCGTCCGTGCGACGGCGACGGCGTGGGCGCGCGCCGACGGCAGGACGTCCGCCACGCTCGCGCCGTCGAGCCTGACGCGGGCCGACCGCCGGGACGGGTCGAGGTTCGGCGGCACCTCGACCTCCACGCCCGGCGCGTCCGTCCGGACGACGATCATGTCGTCGCCCGCGGGGAGCACCAGCAGCCGGGCGAGGCCCGCTCCGAGGACGACCCCGGCGTCGCCGGTCGCGGTCTCGCCGTCCACCGTGACCTCGCCGCCGACGCCGAGCGCCGCGGCCGTCCGGCCCGAGGCCAGATCGGGGAGGAGGCGGGCGCGCTGCTCGTCGGTCCCGCGGGCGGCGATCACGGCGGAGGCCGCCATCGTCGGCAGCATCGGCCCCGGCGCCAGGGCCCGGCCGAGCTCCTCCGCGACCACGACCAGCTCGGGGAGCCCGGCTCCCCCGCCGCCGTGCTCCTCCGGCAGATGAACCCCGAGCAGGCCGAGCTCGGCGAAGCCGTCCCAGAACGCCGGCGGCTTCTCCTCGTCGGCCTCCAGCAGCGCGCGGTTCGCGGCGCGCGCACCCTGATCGTTCAAGAACGCCCGGGTCGTCCCGGCCAGCTCGCGGTGCTCCTCGCCAATGGCGATCGCCATGGGCCCTCCCCTCATCGAGACCCCCATGATCGCGCCGCCGGGCCTCCTACTGAAGACCTTCCCCGAATCTGATTCGGTTATTTTGCGGACGAGCGCCGGCGCGGGCCGCCGCGGACCGTCCCGCGGGCCTTCAGCCCTTACGGCCGACGCCGCCGTACAGCCACGTGCCGACGTCCTTGAGCGGCTCGTCCTGCAGGTCGCCCTCGGGGTTCCACGCGTCGATGGTGACCAGGCCGGGCTCGACGAGGCCGAACCCCTCGAAGAACGGCGCGATGTCGGCCTTGGAGCGGAAATAGATCGGTGTCGGCGTGGTCGCGTAGACGGTCTCGATCTGCTCGACCGCCTCGGCCGAGTGCCCCTCGGTGGTGACGTGGGTCGCGGCCAGGTGGCTGCCGGGGGCGAGGGCGTCGCGCAGGGTCCGCATGACCGCGCCGCGCTCGTCCAGGGTGAGGAAATGGGTCATGGCGATCATCAGGACCCCGACCGGGGCGCTGAAGTCGATCAGCCCCGTCCTCCTGGCGTGCTCGAGGACCTCGGCGGGACGGCGCATGTCGGCCTGGGCCACGGTGGTGAACTCGTTGGTGGCGAGCAGGGCGCGACCATGGGTCAGCACGACCGGATCGCTGTCGACGTAGACGACGCGGGCGTCGGCGATGATCCGCTGGGCGATCTCGTGGGTGTTGCCGACGGTCGGCAGCCCGGAGCCGATGTCGAGGAACTGCCGGATCCCCCGGCGCGCCATGTACCGCACCGAGCGGCGCAGGAACGAGCGGTTCTCCCGGGCGAGCTCGCCGATCTCCGGCATCGCCCGCCTGACCTGTTCGGCGGCGTCCCGGTCGACCTGGAAGTTGTCCTTCCCCGACAGGTAGTAGTCGTACATGCGGGCGACGCTCGCCCTGGTCGCGTCGATCCCCGGTACGGGACCATCATCGGCCATGCACGGCCTCCCCTCGCGCTGCGCGCTCGACCGGTGCCGGCGACGCAGCGCAGCCGTCCGTGCACCGAAACGATCCGGCAAGATCATAAGGTACAACCTCGACATCACCCCCCGCTGCGGGAACACCACGGCGAACCGCTAGATCTTTCCGGGGGGCGGCCGGAGAAAGGGCACGGCGAAGGCGCGGCGGGACCCCGGCACGATCGAGGCGGCGGGAATCTGCGAGCATTGCGAAATGACGAGTACGCATGACTTCGAGGCGACGACCGCGGACGGCAGGCGAGTTCCGCTGAGCGAGTACGCGGGCAAGACGCTGCTCATCGTGAACGTCGCGAGCAAATGCGGGCTGACGCCGCAGTACGAGGGCCTGGAGTCGCTGTACCGCGACGCCGGGAGCCGCGGCCTGGAGGTCCTGGGCTTTCCGTGCAACCAGTTCAAGGAGCAGGAGCCGGGCACCGACGAGGAGATCCAGGACTTCTGCCGGACCACGTACGACGTCACCTTCCCGGTGTTCTCGAAGATCGAGGTCAACGGCCCTGACGCCGATCCGCTGTACCGCTACCTGCGCGCCGAGGCTCCGGGCGATTTCGGCCCGCAGTACGGCGGCTTCTACGACGCCATCTCCAAGATCCGCCCGGACGCCGACGGCACCGACGAGGTCAAGTGGAACTTCACCAAGTTCCTGATCGGCCGCGACGGCAAGGTCATCAAGCGCTACGAACCCCCCGTGCCCCCTTCGGACATCAAGACCGACCTCGAGAACTACCTCTGACGATCGCGCGACGCCGGGGCCGTGCGCATCACCACGGCCCCGGCACGCGACCTCCCCGATCCGGGACGCCGTTCAGCCGAAGGGGAAGTAGACGGCCTTGACGTTCTGGGGGTGGAGGTCGGTGGTGTCTCCGGAGGCCAGGATGTGGCCGCTGAAGGAGTCCGCCGCCAGGAGCTCTTCGCAGGGGCGGTCGGCGAGCAGGACGTGCTGGTCGGTCTTGTTCTCGATGCTGAAGATCCTCCGGTCCGAGGTCTCCTGAGGAGCGTCGTGGCAGCTCCGGGCCGCGGGGTCCTTGAGCTGGACCAGGTCGAGCACGAAGTGGTTGTCGTTGGTCGTGTCGATGATGTGGATGTCCAGGGTTCCGGTGGCGGCCAGGGCGGGTGCGGCGGGGACGAGGGCCACGGTGAGGGCGAGGGGCGGAGCGGCGAGTGCGGTGAACCAGCGGCTCACTTTTTCACCTCCTGGAGTCGGTTAAATACGGAGAGTAGTTTCCAGGGGTGAAAAGGCCTTTGGTACGCGCCGCCAGGTCACAAGCGCATGGCGCCGCGGCCATCCTGAGAATGCCGATTACCGCGCCATCTCGAGTGACCTGCGAACAGTCACGGACGGACGTGCAGTGCGGCCAGGCCGTGGAAGGTGCTGGAGGGCCGCCAATGGGGTTGCGGGTCGGTGGTCGTCAGGTTCGGGAACCGGGCGAACAGGCGCGGAAGGGCTTCGGTCGCCTCCAACCGGGCCAGCGCGGCACCGAGGCAGTAGTGGTGTCCGGCTCCGAACGCCAGATGCGGCTGCGGGGTGCGGGCGAGGTCGAGCCGGCCGGGGTCCGGCCAGTGGCGCGGGTCGCGGTTGGCCGCGTCGACGCGGATGACGACACGTGAACCCGCCGGGACGTGCGTGCCGCCCAGGTCGTGGTCGGTCAGGGCGGCGCGTCCGGCGAGCTTCACCGGGGTCTCGGCGCGCAGCAGCTCCTCGACGGCGCGGGACGGGCCGGCGTGCAGCGCGGGCACCTGGGAGCGGTCGCGCATGAGGGCCAGGGCCCCGTTGCCGATGAGGTTGGCGGTCGTCTCGTGCCCGGCGGCGAGCAGCAGGACGCAGGTCGCCATCACCTCCTCCGGTTCCAGCTCGGGCATCCGCAGCAGGGCGCTGACGAAGTCGTCGCCCGGACGGCGGCGGCGCTCGGTCAGCAGCGGCAGCAGGAACAGCATCAGCTCGTTGGACGCCCGCGCGCCGCGTTCGATGTCCTCGGCGGTCGGGGTCACCTCCAGCATCCGGACGAGCCCCGGCGTCTCGGCCCGGAACACCTGCGCGCCCTCGGTGCCCACGTCCAGCAGCTCGGCGATCAGCGCGAGCGGGATCAGGTAGGCGGCCTCGGCCATCAGGTCGGCCTCGTCCGCCTCGGCGAACAGGCCGTCCAGCACCGTCTCGACCACCGCGGCGACGCGGGGCCTGAAGCGTTCGAGGGCGCGCGGGGTGAACGCGGGGCTGAGCAGCCGGCGCAGGCGGGTGTGGTCGGGCGGGTCCATGAACAGCAGCACGCCGGGCGGGACGGCGGCGAAGACGTCGCCGCCCAGCGCCCGGGGGTCGCTGCTCCACCCGGGCCCGCGCAGGACCTGCGCGGCCTCGTCGAACCCCGACACCACGAATCCCTGGAGTCCGTCGTCCCAGGTGACCGGTTCAGCTGATGCTGCGACCGTCATGGCGCTCCTTCCAGAAGGTCTGGTCGAGTTCCCCGTACGGGGTGGCCGGAGGGCCGTTGCGGTCCCACTCGTTGAGGACGTCCAGCCAGGGTCCGGTGCAGCGCAGTTCGCCGAGCACCGCGTTCATGCCCATCTCGATCCGGGTCAGGAAGAGGAAGTCGGGCGGCAACGACACGCGCCGCAGCACGGGCCCGTGCTCCCCGCTGACGGAGAACGCGGTCTGCATGGTGCGGGCCGACTGTTCCGGCCCATAGGTGTGCGGCTGCGGCCCGACCACCGAGTGCAGGGTCGCGCGGAACCACGCCAGGAGGTCGGCGGGGCCGGGTGCGCCGTCGCCGTCGGAGGTGACGAGGCCCGCGTCGTGCAGCGCCCCGGCGAACGCGGCGGGATCGTCGTCCACGGCGGCCGTCACCATCGCGCGGATCTGCCGGATCTGGTGCGGGGCGAAGCGCTTGACGCAGCCGAAGTCGAGGAAGGTGACCGTGCCGTCCTCGTGGAAGAGGTAGTTGCCGGGGTGCGGGTCGGCGTGGAAGAGCCCGAGCCGGCGAAGCGAGCCGAGGGTGAACCGGTAGACGGCCTCGCCCCAGCGGTCGCGCAGGCCGGCGTCCGCGGTGAGCGCCCGCGACCAGCGCATCCCCTCGGCCAGCTCCATCGTGAGGACCCGGTCCGAGCACAGCTCGGGGACCACGTCCGGCACGCGGATGAACGGATGGCCCCGGTAGATCTCCGCGAACTCGGCCTGGTGGGCGGCCTCGGCCCGGTAGTCGAGCTCCTCGCCGATGCGTTCGGCGGCCTCGCGGGCGAGGGCGCGCATGTCCATCCGGGTCATGCTCGGAATCATCGAGCGGGCCAGGCTGAAGAAGCTGACGAGCAGCTCGGTGTTGGACAGGTCGGCGCGGATGGCCTCCTCCACGCCCGGGTACTGGATCTTCACCGCGACGCGGCGGCCGTCGCGCAGCGTCGCGGCGTGCACCTGCCCGATCGAGGCGGCGGCCAGCGGTTCGCGGTCGAACGCGGCGAACAGCTCCTCGGGCGGCGCGCCCAGTTCGACGGCGACCATCCCGGCGGCCATCGGGTACGGCATGGGCGGCGCGTCGTCCTGCAGCCGGGACAGCGCGGCCCGGTAGACGTGCGCGTACTCCCCCTCCATGGCCGGGCCGAAGCCGGCGAACGACATCAGCTGGCCGGCCTTCATCAGCACGCCTTTGGACCGGCCGAGCCGCTGCGCGTACCGCTCGGCGGCCCGGCCGTGGAACTCGGCGCCGCGCCCGCCGCGCAGCGAGGCGACGACCGCCTCGCCCGCGGTGCGGCCCGCGGCGCCGAGCAGGGGCGCGGCCCGGGAGATCCGGCCGCGCCGGGCGACGGGCGGCCTGGGTTGCTCAGTCATCGAGGAGTCCTCGTCAGTGGACAATGGCTTCGCCTAAGTGTTTACTTAGGCGCATGACGTCGTCAACCCCGACCCGGGACCGGATCATCGACGCGGCCATGCGGCTGTTCGGCGAGAACGGCTACCGCGGCACGAGCGTGGCGCAGATCGAGAGGGCCGCCGGGCTGACCCCCGGCGCGGGCGGTCTCTACCACCATTTCCGCACCAAGGAGGCGGTGCTCCGGGCGGGCATCGAACGCAACCTCTCCCGCCTGGACGCGCTGCGCGACATCCGCCGGCTGCTGGGCAACCTCGGCGACCTGCGCGCCGAGCTCACCCTCAGCGCGCGCTACGTGCTCGCCGAGCTGGACGACGAGCAGGAGCTGCTGCGCATCATGGCGAGCGAGGCGCGCAGCCGCCCCGAGATCGTGGAGGACGCCGTCCAGCAGCTCGTCCACACCACCTACACCGAGTTCACCGCCTGGCTGCGCGACAGCGCCGGGGTGCCGCAGGAGCGCGCCGCCGCCGTCGCGTCGGTGGGGCTCGGCGCTCTGTTCTCCAGCCGCATGATGTCCGGCCTGCTCCGCGTGCCCTCGGTCGGAGTGGACGACGAGATCTTCGTCGCCACCTGGGTCGAGATGATGTACCGCCTGCTCTCACCGCGGTGATCCCGCGTCGGCTGCGGCTCCCGCGCCGTCTCCGGCCACCGTCGGCCGCCTCCCGGGCCCTTCGTTCTCGTAGATTGGGGGCGGGTTCGGGGAGTGCGCCGGAGGTGCTGGTTGCTGGTTGCGGGCGCGGTGGTGGCGGGCCGGTACCGGGTGGTGGAACTGCTCGGCGAGGGCGGCATGGGCCAGGTCTGGCGTGGCGAGGACGTGCGGCTGGAGCGGGCCGTGGCGGTCAAGGTGCTGCTGCCGCACCTGCTGCACGGACAGGTCCGCGAGCAGGCGCTGTCACGGTTCGAGCGGGAGGGCAGGGCGGCGGCGCGGTTGTCGCATCCCAACATCGCCGCCGTCTACGACGTCGGTGAACACGAGGGCCAGCCCTACCTCGTCCTGGAGTACCTGCGCGGGCGCGATCTCAAGAGCCTGCTGCGCGAGCACCCCCAGGGGCTGCCGGTCGAGGACGCGCTGAGCTACGGCGCGCAGGCGGCCGAGGGACTGGCCACCGCGCACGCGGCCGGGATCGTGCACCGCGACGTCAAGCCGGCCAACCTCATGCTCGGCGGCGACGGGGCGGTGCGGATCTGCGATTTCGGGATCGCCCGGCTGCACGGCGCCACCGCCGGGCTGACCGGCGACCTGAAGATCGGCACGCTGGCGTACATGGCGCCCGAGCAGATCCTGGGCCAGGACGTCGACCACCGCACCGACCTGTACGCGCTCGGGGCCACTCTGTTCCAGCTGCTGACCGGCCGCCTCGTCTTCACCGGTGACGACGCCCGCGCGGTGATCGCCCAGCACCTGGCCGCGCCGCCGCCCGCAGCCCGCACGGTGCGGCCGGACATTCCGATCGCGGTCGAGGAGTACCTGCGGGCGTTGCTGGCCAAGGAGCCCGGGCAGCGGCCCGGGGACGCCACGGCGGTGGCGGGACGCCTGCGTGATCTGCGGCGCCCGCGCGCGGAAGACGCCGGCGGGTCCGGCTCGGGCGGGGGGCGTGCGGTCGGCATCGACCTGGGGGCGTCCCACTCGGTCGTCGCGGTCCTGGAGGGCGGCGAGCCCACCGTGATCGCCAACGAGGAGGGGTCGCGGACCACGCCGACCGTCGTCGCCTTCGCCCGGAACGGCGAAGTCCTCATCGGCGAGACCGCCAGGCGCCAGGCCGTGACCAACGCCGACCGCACCCTCCGTTCGGTCAAGCGCGAGATGGGCACCGGCCGGACGACCGCCATCGACGGCAAGGACCTCGTCCCCCAGCAGATCAGCGCGTTCGTGCTGCAGAAGCTCAAGCGCGACGCCGAGGCCTACCTGGGCTCGTCCGTGACCGACGCGGTGATCACCGTCCCGGCCTGCTTCTCCGAACACCAGCGCCAGGCCACCAAGGAGGCCGCGCAGATCGCCGGGCTGAACGTGCTGCGGCTCATCGACGAGCCCACCTCCGCGGCGCTGGCCTACCACCTGGAGAAGGAGAACGAGGCCACGATCCTGGTCTTCGACCTGGGCGGCGAGAACTGCGGTGCCGCGGTGGTGGAGGTCGGCGACGGCGTGGTCGAGGTCAGGGCAACAGGGGGCGACGGCCGCCTGGGCGGTCGCGACTGGGACGGCAAGATCGTCGAGTGGCTGGTCACCAGGTTCGAGAAGGCCCACGGCGTGGACCTGTCCAGGGACACGATGGCGCTGCAGCGGCTGCGCGAGGCGGCGGAGAGGGCCAGGATCGAGCTGTCGTCGTCCCGGGAGACGTGGATCAGCCTTCCCTACATCACCGCCTCCGCCGCGGGCCCGCTGCACCTGGACGAGAAGCTCACCCGCGCCGAGTTCCAGACGATGACCGCCGATCTCCTGGAGCGCTGCAAGGCCCCCTTCCACCAGGTGCTCGAGGACGCCGGAATGGGCGTGGACGAGATCGACCGTGTGGTGCTGGTCGGCGGGGCCACCCGGATGCCCGCGGTGGCCGGCCTGGTCAGGGAGCTGACCGGCGGCACGGTCCCCCTCGGCGAGGTCAATCCCGACGAGGTCGTGGCGGTCGGCGCGACCCTGCAGGCAGGCGTGCTCAAGGGCGAGGTCAAGGACGTCCTGCTGCTGGGCGTGACCCCGCTGTCGCTGGGCATCGAGACCCGCGACGGCGAGCGTCTCGCCCCCGTGGCGGGGGACGGTGTCTTCACCAAGATCATCGAGCGCAACACCACCATCCCCACCAGGCAGTCGGAGACCTGCACCACGGCCGAGGACGACCAGTCGTCCGTGGAGATCCAGGTCTTCCAGGGCGAGCGGGAGATCGCCGCCCGCAACAAGAGGCTCGGCGCCTTCCGGCTCACCGGCCTGCCTCCGGCGCCGCGCGGCGTGCCGCAGATCGAGGTCGCCTTCGACATCGACGCCAACGGCATCGTCAACGTCTCGGCCAACGACCTGGGGACCGGCAGGAAAGAGTCGATGGTCGCACGGCGGCTCGGCCCTGCCCAAGGACGACCTCGAGCGGATGATGCGTGAGGCCGAGCGGTACGCCGAGGAGCACCGGCGGCGCAGGGACGAGGCCGAGGTCCGCAACCAGGCCGAGACTCTCGTCTACATCACCGAGAGGTTCCTGCGCGAGAACCCCGGCACGTTCCCCGCCGACCTCGAGAAGGAGGTCGAAGAGGCGGTCGCCGCGGTCAAACGGGCCCTGGATGGCGCCGACATCGATGCCATCCGCACCAGCACCGAGAGCCTGGCCCACGCCAACCAGAAGATGGGCGCGGCGTGATCGCGTCTAGCGGCCGACCGGGATCGCCGAGCGCGTCCGGCCCTTCGGCAGCCGGCGGGACGTCCGGGCGGTAATCTCTTATTGGCGATCTGCCAATAGAAGGTTCCGGCACAGGGCTCCCGTGTGCAATGCTGTGCCGCACCCCAGTAAGTGCTCAGGTACTCAGCTCACCGGCCTGCTCTCGCTCCGCCGCACGACAACGCCACCGGGAGGACCCGCCATGGACCACGACCTCCATCCAGCGCACGAGCCGGACGAAGGGCTGGGACGCAGGCGGTTCCTCGGCTATCTGGTCGCGGCGCCGACGCTGGCGGTGGCCGTGCAGTGGCCCCGCGACCCGGCCGCGGCGGAGATCCCCTCCCTCCCCCAGCCGGAGGAGATCCTCGACGTCGGCGACCTGGTGAAGCTGGCGTCGGCGCCCACGTCCGGGCTGGTCGCCGTCCAGGTCCACGAGGACGGGACGGCGTCGTTCGCGCTGCCCCGGGCCGAGGTGGGGCAGGGCATCACCACCACCGTCGCGATGCTGATCGCCGAGGAGATGGACCTGCCGCTGGAGAAGGTCACCGTCACCCTCTCCGACGCCCGCCCCGAGCTGCTGTTCAACCAGTTCACCGGCGGCTCCACCTCCGTCCGTTCGCTCTACACGCCGGTGCGGACGGCGGCGGCGATCGCGCGGCGGCGGCTCGTCGCCACCGCCGCCCGCGCCTGGAACGTGGACGCCTCGAAGCCGTCCACCAAGGACGGCGCGGTGCTGTACGGCGGCAGGCGGGCGACCTACGGATCGCTGGCGAAGGCCGCCGCGGCCACCCGCACCACCCGGGTCTCGGCCTCGCTGAAGGACCCGTCCGAGTTCACCATCGTGGGCCGGCCGACCTCGCGCGTGGACGCCCTCGCGGCCGTGACCGGGCGCAAGAAGTTCGGCATGGACCTGAACGTCCCGGACGCCCTGCCCACGATGGTGCGGCGCCCGCCGACCATCGACGGCACGGTGGAGTCGGTCCGCAACGCCGCCGCCGTGCGGGCCATGCCCGGCATCACCGACGTCGCGGTGATCGAGCACGGTGTGGCCGTGCGCGGCCGGACGTTCGGCCAGTGCGTCGACGCGCTGCGGGCCCTGGAGGTGACCTGGCGGCCCGGCCCGGTGGCCGGCGAGTCCGACGACACCGTGCTGGCGAAGCTGCGGAAGGCCGTGCCGTCGCTGTCCGGGCCGCCGCTGCTCAGCAGGTCCGTCGATGCCGAGTTCACCTTCATGTTCGCCAGCAACTCCCCGCTGGAGCCGGACGTCGCGATCGCCGACGTGCGGGCCGGCCGGGCCGAGATCTGGTCCAGCCTGAAGGTCCCCGGGGACGCGCAGACCGAGATCGCCAAGCGGCTGGGCCTCCCGGTGGGCGCCGTGACGGTCCACGTCGTGGAGGGCGGCGGCTCGTTCGGGCGGCGGCTGCACCCCGACGCGGCGGTGGAGGCCGCGCTGATCTCCAAGAAGATGAGCAAGCCGGTCAAGCTGTCGTGGTCGCGGACCGACAGCGTCCGGCAGGGCCGCGCGCATCCGATGTGCGTCTCCCGCGTCCGCGCCACCTACCGGGGCGGGAACGTGCTCAGCTACGAGCAGCGGCACGTCAGCACCGAGACCAGCTTCAGCCACGGATTCGGCGACCTGCTCACCGCGAACGCGGCCAAGCTGCCGCTCGTCGGGAATCCGACCGTGGCCCAGGCGTTCTTCCTGCTGAGCCAGTCCTCCCCCTACAGCTTCGGGGCGACCAAGCAGACGCTGACCGAGATCCCCCTGAAGTTCAGGACCGGCAGCATGCGCAACGTCTACTCGCCGAACATGGTGTGCGCGCGGGAACTCGTCGTGGACCGGCTCGCCGCCGAGATGGACAAGGACCCGGTGGAGTTCCGCCGCGAGTTCCTGGACAACGCCAGGCTGCGCGCCGTCCTGGACAAGGCCGCCTCCGAAGGCGGCTGGGGACGGTCATTGCCGCCGGGAGTCGCCCAGGGAATCGGCCTCGCCGCCGAATACCGGGCGGAATGCGTGGTGCTCGTCGAGCTCGACTGCCGTCCCGAGACCGTGAACCGCCCCATCGAACGCGGCGTCGCCGGCCCCCGCGTCACCCGCGCCCTGGTCGTGGTGGACGCGGGACTGCCGATCAACCCGCGCGGCCTGGAAGCGCAGATGATCGGCGGCCTGAACGACGGCATCGCGATGGCGCTCACCGCGAGCCTGCACATCAAGAACGGCGTCCCGCTCGAGGGGAGCTGGGACAACTACTTCTACACCCGGCAGTGGAACACCCCGCCGGAAACCCGCGTCATCGTGCTCCCGCCCAGCCGCGACGAGCCCGGCGGCGCCGGCGAACTGGCGGTGGCCCCGTCCCTGGCCGCGGTGGCCTGCGCGTACGCCCGCGCCACCGGGACGATGCCGACCCGGTTCCCCATCAACCACGCCACCCTGGCCTTCGAGCCCTTCCCGCTGCAGCCGTCCACCCCGCAGTCCCCCACCGACGGCCTGGACCGCGCCTTCTAGAGGAGCCCTACATGCCGAACCACTCCTTCAAGCTCAACGGCGAGCGGGTCACCGTCGAGGTCGAGGACGACGTCCGCCTGCTCTGGGTCCTGCGCGACCTGCTCGGCGTCACCGGTCCCAAGTACGGGTGCGGGATCGGTGTCTGCCAGGCCTGCACCTCCCACGTCAACGGCAAGGCCGTCAACATCTGCTCCGTGCCCGTCTCGCGGATCGGCCCGGACGACGAGGTCGTCACCATCGAGGGCCTCCCCGCGACGGTGGGCCGCGAGCTGCACCCCATGCAGGAGGCCTGGCTGGAGTACGACGTCGCCCAGTGCGGCTACTGCCAGCCCGGGCAGATCATGTCCGCGGTGGCCAAGGTCCGCCGGGCCCGCGCCGAAGGCCGTACGATCACCGACGCCGACCTCGACGAACTCCGCAACATCTGCCGCTGCGGCACCTACGCCCGGATCCGCGAGGCCATCAAGGCCGCCGCCAAGAAGATGTGACCCCCGGCCGACCGCACCGGCCGCCGGGGAGCCGCGCCGTACGGGCGGGGCCGCGTGTACTGCGTTCTCAGTACGTCTCCACCGCTCGTCGCGCGCTGCGCGACGTGGGCGAGCCCCAGCCGGGGCAACGGAACCTGATCAACCGCATCGAAGGCGGCCGCACACGCGGAAAGACCGTCATCGCCCTGTGAGCAACAGCTCCGCCGCTCGTTACCCACTCGTTACATAGACCTCCCTTGCGGGCGCCGCACCCTCTGCCCTTGCATACTAATACGCGTTGCTAATTCGCATTAGCGCCCGGGTCGGCTCCGGGCGCGGGGCATGAGGAGGAGCGCCTGTGGCCTTTCCCGACGGGTTCCTGTGGGGCACGGCGACCGCCGCCCACCAGGTCGAGGGCACCAACACCGCCAGCGACTTCTGGGCGCTGGAGCACGCCCCGGGCTCGATGTTCGCCGAGCCCAGCGGGGACGCCTGCGACCACTACCGGCTCTATCGCCAGGACATCGCCCTGCTCAAGGAGCTGGGGTTCACCGGCTACCGGTTCTCCATCGAGTGGGCGAGGATCGAGCCGGAGGACGGTTTCGTCTCCAGGGCGGCGATCGCGCACTACCGGGACGTGCTGGAGACCTGCCACGAGCTCGGGATCACCCCGATGGTGACACTGCACCACTTCACCAGCCCGCGCTGGCTGATGGAGCTGGGCGGCTGGGAGTACGAGGGCACCCCGGAACGGTTCGCCGCCTACTGCCGAGTGGTGATGAGCGAACTCGGCCCGCTGATCCCGTACGCGGCCACCGTCAACGAGGCCAACATCGCCTGCCTGATCCGCCGGATGATCGATGACCGGGCCGGAACGGACGCCGCGCCGGCTCCGGCCGGGGCGGAGCAGGCGCCGGTCGGGGTGGACTCGGCGCGGGCCGAGAAGACCGGCCCCGGCGAGGAGATCGGCGAAGTGTTCGGAACAGCGTTCGGGTCCCCGTCCGGCAGGCCGCAGGTCTTCCTGTTCACCTTCAGCGACACCGGCCTGGAAGTGGTGAAGCGGGCGCACGTGCTCGCGCGTCACGCGATCAAGGAGGCGAGCCCGTCCACCCGGGTCGGCCTCACCCTCGCCCTGCAGGACTACCAGCCGGGCCCGGGCGGGGAGAAGGCCGCCGGCCGGCGGTGGGCCGAGGAGTTCGACGAGTTCCTGGCGGTGCTGGAGGGCGACGACTTCCTCGGCGTGCAGACCTACACGCGGGTGCTGGTCGGCGAGGACGGCGCGCTCCCCCACCCGGAGGGCGCCGAACTCACCCAGATGGGCTACGAGTTCTACCCCCGGGCCCTGGAGAACGTCCTGCGCCGCGCGGCATCGGCGGGGCTGCCGATGTTCGTCACCGAGAACGGCATCGCCACCGCCGACGACGCCCGCCGGGTCGAGTACATCCGCGTGGCCCTGGAGGGC
This sequence comes from Actinomadura rugatobispora, assembly GCF_055379765.1. Classification (NCBI taxonomy): domain Bacteria; kingdom Bacillati; phylum Actinomycetota; class Actinomycetes; order Streptosporangiales; family Thermomonosporaceae; genus Actinomadura; species Actinomadura rugatobispora. The sequence continues at coordinate 104,517 of NZ_AP029191.1, forward strand.
CTGGAACGCTGCGTGGACGACGGCCTCGACGTCCGCGGCTACTTCCACTGGTCCGCACTGGACAACTTCGAGTGGATGCTCGGTTACGAACCGGCGTTCGGCCTCATCGCCGTCGATCGTGACACCCAGGAGCGCACGGTCAAGGAGAGCGCACGCCGTCTGGGAGCCATCGCCCGGCGCAACGGCCTGGCCTGAGGCGAAGGCCGGTACCGGCGGCGCGTCGGCCGGCGCGATCGATCCACGACGTCCCCCTCCCGAAGACGAGGTCACCATGGCGCCCGCCCCCGCCCAGCCACCGATGGACGAATCGTTCGCCGGCAGTCTCCAGGACGCCGCCGGTGAACGCGCCGGCACGCCCCCGGGAGGCCCCGGCGACCCGCCGCCGGCGGGGGCCGGCTACATCCGGCTGCTCGTCTTCGCCGTGTTCGGCGTGTACATGGCGTTCGTCACGCCGATCGCGATCTCGCTGGCGATCAGGGTCGACGACCTGGCCCCCGGACACGAGGAGTACCTCGGCTACATCACCGGCGCGGGCGGCGTCAGCGCCGTCCTGGCGACTCCGCTGGTGGGGATGCTCAGCGACCGCACCCGCAGCCGGCTGGGCCGCCGCCGCCCCTTCCTGATCTCCGGAACGCTGGTCGGGGTCGTCGCGCTGGTGGTGTTGGCCCAGGCGCCCACCGTTCTCGTGCTGGGGATGGGGTGGGCCCTGGCCCAGCTCGGCTGGGGCACGATCGTCGCGCTCCTGATCGCCTCGCAGGCCGACCGCCTTCCGGAGTTCCAGCGCGGCAAGGTCGCCGCCCTGTCCGGGGTGGTCCAGCCGATCGCGCCCATCATCGGAGTCCTCGTGGCGGGCGGGCTCACCGGGAACCCCCTCCTGCAGTTCCTCGTCCCGGGGATGGTCGGCGTGGTGGCCGTGGGCCTGTTCGTCTGCCTCGTGCACGAGCCGGACAGCCGCGGGACGACCCTCGCCGTCGAGCCGCTGACACCGCGGCGCCTGGCCTCGACCTACGTCTTCGACCCGCGCCGCAATCCCGACTTCGCCTGGAACTGGCTCGGCAAGTTCCTGTTCATGTTCGGCCTCACCTTCAACACGACCTTCACCGCGTTCTTCGTGGCCGCCCGGATGGACCGGAGCGTGGACGAGGTGTCGGGCCTGGTCGCGGTCCTGGGCGGCGCCGGTGTCGTGGCCACGATGCTCGGCGCCCTCGGCGGCGGCCTCCTCTCCGACCGGCTGCGCCGGCGCCGCGTCTTCGTGCTCGCCGGAGCCTGCGTGTTCGCCGCGGGAGCCGTCGTCATGGCGCTGGCGCCCGGCATGCCGCTGATCGTCGCGGGCGTGTTCCTGGGCAACGCCGGCCTGGGCGTCTTCGCCTCGGTGGACCAGGCGCTGATGCTGGACGTCCTTCCGGACCGGGAGACCGCCGCCGGTCGCTTCATCGGCATCTACGCCTTCTCCACCTCGGTCCCGCAAGCGATCGCCCCCCTCGTCGCACCGCTGTTCCTGACGGTCGGCGCGACCGGCGGGGAGAAGAACTACACCCTCCTGTACGTCATCGCGGGCGCGCTCAGCCTGCTCGGCGGTCTCCTGATCGCCCTGCGCGTCAGGTCCGTCCGCTGAACGGCCCACGACCGCGGAGGACGCCCGTGCACACGATCGACCGCAAGGCCCTGGTCGACCGCCACGCCGTCGAGATCACCCGGGCCGATCCGGCGTCGGCCCTGACGGTCGGCAACGGCGACTTCGCCTACACCGCCGACGTCACCGGCATGCAGACCTTCACGGGCTTTCACGACCAGGCCGCCGCCCGCGCCCGGGGACGGCTCGCGATCAACACCGCGACCCAGTCGACCTGGGGCTGGCATTCCATGCCCGACCCCGACGGTTTCGTGCTGGCCGACGCGATGTCCACCTACCAGACCGCCCGCGGGCCGGTGCAGTACCCCGACCGGTTCGACATGGCCGCGATGTTCGGCGGCCAGGTGGGCGAGGACCTCCGCGCCGGCACCTGGCTCCACGTCAACCCGCACCGGCTCGACCTGGGCCGCATCGGGCTGCTGCTCCGTCCGGAGCCGGGCGCCCCGCCGGAGGACGACCCCGACGCGCTCACCGGCCCGCGCCAGCGCCTCGACCTGTGGTCGGGCACGATCACCAGCGAGTTCCACTACGCCGGGCAGCGGGTGCGCGTCACCACGGTCGCCGACCCGTACCACGCCCGGATCGCCTTCCGCGTCGAGTCCGACCTGCTCGCCGACGGCCGGGCCGCGATCGCCGTCAGGTTCCCCTACGCCAGCGACGGCTTCTTCCGAACCTCCGACTGGGCCGCCCCTGACAGGCACGAGACCGACCTGGCGCCCCTCGGCGAACGCGCCTGCCGGTTCCGCCGACGGCTCGACGCCTTCGGCTACACCATGCGGCTGGACTGGTCGGAGGGCAGTGTGCGGGCCGGTGAAACTCCGCACGCGTTCGTCCTGAGCACCTCGGCGACGACTCTGGAGATCGTGGCGGCCTTCGCCCCCGGCGACGACGGTGTCCTCGGGCGCGGCGAGTTCCTGACGATCCACGGGACGGCGGCCGACCGGTGGCGCCGCTTCTGGACCTCGGGCGCCGCGATCGACCTCTCCGGCAGCACCGACCCGCGCGCGGCCGAACTGGAGCGCCGCGTGGTGCTGTCGCAGTACCTGACCGCGGTCAACTGCTCGGGCTCCGCCCCGCCGCAGGAGACCGGCCTGATCACCAACTCCTGGCAGGGGAAGTTCCACCTGGAGATGCACTGGTGGCACGCCGCCCACTTCGCCGCCTGGGGACGTCCCGAACTCCTCGAACGGAGCCTCGGCTGGTACCTGACCATCCTGGACTCCGCCCGCGACACCGCCCGGCGCCAGCACTACGCCGGCGCCCGCTGGCCCAAGCAGGTCGGCCCGGACGGCCGTGAGAGCCCCTCCGACATCGGGGCGCTGCTCATCTGGCAGCAGCCGCACCCCCTCTACCTGCTGGAACTGCTCCACCGCGTCCGCCCCGAACCCGAACGGGACCGGCTGGTGACCCGCTTCGCCGAGCTGGTCGAGGAAACGGCCCTGTTCATGGCCTCCTTCGCCGAGGAGCGCGACGGCGCCTACCACCTGCCGGCGCCGCTCGTCCCCGCCCAGGAGTTCTACGACGCCAGGACCATTGAGGACCCCACCTTCGAGCTCGCCTACTGGTGGTGGGGCCTGGAGATCGCCCAACGCTGGCGCGAACGCCTCGGCCGCCCGCGCCACCGGCACTGGCAGGACGTCCAGGACCGCCTGGCCCTGCCACGCCAGGACGCGGGCGGCTACTCCGCGATCGCCACCGGGCCCTACCTGCGCCGCGACGACCATCCCTCGATGCTCTGCGCCCTCGGGGTCGTGCCCGCCACGCCCGTCATCGACCCTGACGTCATGCGGGCCACCCTCCTGGACGTCCGCGACGACTGGGACTGGAACAGCGCATGGGGCTGGGACTTCCCGGTCATGGCCATGACCGCCACCCGTGTCGGCCGCCCTGATCTGGCCGTCGACGCCCTGCTCATGGACACGCCCAAGAACCGCTACCTGCCCACAGGCCACAATCCGCAGATGGGGAGCGTCCTGCCCCTCTATCTACCGGCCAACGGCGGCCTGCTCGCCGCCGTCTCCCTCATGGCCGCGGGCTGGGACGGCGGCGACACCGACTGCCCGGGCTTCCCCCGGGACGGGCGCTGGAGCGTCCGGCACGAGGGCTTCTCCACGTGGCCCTGACATCAGGTCGAGGCGCGCTGCACGATCTCCGGGTAGAGCCAGGGGCGGGCGTCGTCGAACCGGTTGCCGGCGAGTTCCGCGACGACGGCTTCGGCGCGGCGTGCGACCACTTCCTGTATGCCGAAGGAGATGGTGGTGAGGGGCGGGGCCGCCAGACCCGCCGTGGGGATGTCGTCGACCCCGACGACGGCCAGATCGGCGGGCGCGGTCAGGCCGTGCTCGCGCATTCCGGCCAGGACCGCGATCGCGGTCTCGTCGTTGAAGGCGCAGATCCCGGTGATGGATCGTTCCGTCCATCGGGTGACGGCCTGTGCGGCGCTGCCCGCGTCCAGGCTCGTGCGGGCCACCAGGGGCGGATCGACGCCGGCGTCGGCGCAGGCTTGGATGACGCCTTTCAGTCGATCTTCCGCCATGGACACAAGACCTGTGTGCGCCGGCATGGCGTAACCGATGCGCCGGTGCCCGCGGGCGATGAGGTGTTCGGCCTGAAGGTGCCCGATGGACTGCATCGCGACGTCCTGGTCGCCATGGGCGGGAATCACGACATCGGCGCCCGCGTGATGCAGTGCCTGAACGGTGTCGGGGTCGAACGCCCCGAACCCGACGACGGCCGAGGCGCCGACGGCCGCGCACACGTCGGGCAGGGGCCGTCCGTGCGCGCCCGCCAGGTGGGTGACCAGGGTCAGGCCGTGCTCGGCGAGCGCCGCGGCGAGGCCCTCGACGAAGCGGCTGATGCCCTGCCCGATGGGCAGGTCGGGGACGGCCAGCAGGACGATGTCGCTGCGCCCGGCGGCCAGCGCCCGCGCCGAGGCATGGGGCCGGTAGCCCAGGCTCCTGGCCGCCTCCAGCACCCGGCGCCTGGTCCCCTCGGGGATCGACTGGCCGGGCCTGTTGTTGAGCACGAAGCTCACGGTGGTCTGGGAGACGCCGGCGGCACGGGCAACGTCGAAGCTGGTGGGGCGCTTGGCAGGTCGCGTCATGGTCTCTTCGTCACAGGGATGCCGATCTTGTCGGCGCCGTCCCATCGTACGGCCTGCCGACGGGGCGTCCGGAGCCCCCCGCCGACCGCGTCCACTCCCCCGCGGGCGCACTAATGCGCGTTACCATGAAGCGCCGCGATCCCCGTCCCCTACCACGAGGAGGTCTCGTGATCCGTCTCTCCTTCAACGACGGCTGGCGGACCCGGCCCAAGGTGAACCCCTTCGCCGAGCTGGGCGGGGCGTCCGTCCCGTTCGAGGAGGTGACGCTGCCGCACGACGCGATGATCGGGCGGCGGCGCGTCGCCCAGGACGGCGAGGCCACCATGGAGGGCGGGGCCGGCGCCTATTTCCCCGGAGGGGTCTTCGACTACCGCAAGACGTTCTCCGTGCCGGAGGAGCACCGGGGGAAGCGCGTCGTCCTCGAGTTCGAAGGCGTCTACCGCGACGCGACCGTGTACGTCAACGGTGACTACGCCGGGCAGCGCCCCTACGGCTACTCGCTCTTCCGCGTCGGCATCGACCGCTTCCTGCGTTTCGGCCAGGACAACGAGATCCGCGTCGAAGCCCGCGGCCACCGGGACTCCCGCTGGTACACGGGCGCCGGCGTCTACCGCGACACCTGGCTGCTCATCGGCGAACCGGTCCGCGTCTCCCCCGGCGGCGTCCGGATCACCACGCCGGAGATCGACGCCGAGGGGGCCGTCGTCGAGGCGGCGACGACGATCGAGAACGACTCGATGGAGATCCGGACCGTGGACGTCGTCACCGAGATACGTGACGCCCAGGGAACCGCCGTCGCGTCCGACGTCTCGAAGGTCACGGTGCTGCCCGGCGAGCCGGCCGTCAGCCGCCGGCGCCTCTACGTCCGCGAGCCGTCACTGTGGAGCCCCGACTCACCGGCCCTGTACACCGCCGCCGTGACCGTGGAGGACGCCGGCACCCAGATCGACTCCGAGACGGCGGCCTTCGGCATCCGCTCGCTCGGCCTCGACCCCGTCCGGGGACTGCGGATCAACGGTCGAACCGTCAAGCTGCGCGGCGCGTGCGTCCACCACGACAACGGCCCGCTGGGCGCGGCGACGTTCGCGCGCGCCGAGGAGCGGCGCGTGCGGATCCTCAAGGACGCCGGGTTCAACGCGATCCGCATGTCCCACCACCCGATGAGCCGGGCGATGCTGGACGCCTGCGACCGTCTCGGCGTGCTGGTGATGGACGAGGCGTTCGACATGTGGACCTCGTCCAAGAGCGACTTCGACTACAGCCTGAGCTTCCCCGAATGGTGGGAACGCGACATCGAGGCCATGGTCGCCAAGGACGTCAACCACCCCAGCGTCATCTTCTACTCCATCGGCAACGAGATCCCCGAGACGGGCTCGGCCGCCGGTGCCGCGTGGGGGCGCAGGCTCGCCGAGAAGGTCCGCGCGCTGGACGGCACCCGCTACGTCACCAACGGCGTCAACGGCATGCTGGCCGTGATGTCCGACCTCGCCGCCATGATGCGCGAGAAGGACGGCGCCGAGGAGGGCAGGGGCATCAACACGATGATGGCCGACGTCGGCGACGCGATGGACCGCGTCAGCTCCTCCGAGCTGGTGACCCGGCGGACGGCGGAGTCCTTCGGCGTGCTGGACGTCGCCGGCATGAACTACTCGGAGGGCCGGTACGCCCAGGACCGCGACCTGTTCCCCAACCGGATCATCGTCGGCACCGAGACCTTCCCCACCCGCATCGACGGCAACTGGCGCCTGGTGCGGGAGCACGGCCACGTCATAGGCGACTTCACCTGGACCGGGTGGGACTACCTGGGCGAGGTCGGCATCGGCCGCCCCCAGTACCTGTCCCCGGAGAACCCGCGTCCCGGGCACACGGCGCCGTACCCGCACCTGGTGGCGGGCTGCGGCGACATCGACATCACCGGTTTCCGCCGCCCCGCGTCCTACTACCGCGAGATCGTCTTCGGCCTCCGCACCCGGCCCTACGTCGCGGTACGGCGACCGGAGCACCACGGCAAGACCTGGGCCGGAGGCCCCTGGACCTGGAGCGACGCGATCTCCAACTGGACCTGGCCCGGCTTCGAGGGCTCGCCTGTCACCGTCGAGGTCTACGGCGCCGCCGACGAAGTGGAGCTCCTGGTCAACGACCGCTCCCTCGGCCGGAGGCCGGCGGGCGAAGAGCACCGCTTCCGCGCCGAGTTCGACACCGTCTACGAGCCGGGCGAGCTCCTGGCCATCGCCTACCAGAACGGCGTCGAGACCGGCCGCAGCACCGTGACGTCCGCGGACGGCGCGGTGCGGCTGCACGCCGAGGCCGACAGGCCGGTCATCACCGCGGCGGCGGGCGACCTGGCCTTCGTCTCCCTCACCCTGCGGGACGCCGGCGGCACACCCCACCCCATGGCCGACCGGCCCGTGCGCGTGGAGGTATCGGGGGACGGGGTCCTGCAGGGGTTCGGCACCGCCGCGCCCTCGACCGAGGAGGGGTTCGACGCGACCGAACGCCGCACCTACGAGGGCCGAGCCCTGGCCGTTCTGCGTCCCACCGGGCCCGGCAAGATCCGCCTGCTCGCCTCGGCCCCGGACTGCGAGCCGGCGGAGGTCCTGATCACGGTCGAGGAGGGGCGACGACCGTGAGCCTGCGCCCTTGAACCCGATCCCGACCGGGCGGACGATGCCGTCCGCGCGGCCGGGATCGCGGGACTCTCACTACCGTGTGGTGCACACCCAGGTGATCCAGCGGCCGCCGCCCGCGTTGGAGATCGCGTCCTTCTGGGCTTCGGACCGTGTGTCGCCTCTGCCGCCCCAGTACTTGTTGGTTCTGGAGTTGAACGCGACCGCGCCGCAGCCGTTGACGAAGGTCGTCAGGACCTTGCAGCCGGAGGTCGGGCACTCGTTCAGCGCCCGCCGTTTGGCGGTGGCCTCGGAATCGTAGTCCCAAGCCTTGCCGACGGCGCCGTTGCGCCCCACCGCGATGGCTCCGTAGTTCCGCGGCGGCGGCGAGTACGTGGTGGCCGGGGTGGACGGCGCCAAGCTGGGCGGGCTGAAGGTCGGTGGGCTGTAGCTCGGCGGAGTCGGGATGTCCGGCACCATGGGCGTCGCGGCTATCGGTCGGCTCGGTGAGCCACCGGAGCCGGCGAACAGCCACAGGACGGCGCCGCCGCCGATCAGCAGCACGAAGCCCGCGACGACCGCGAGGATGATGCCGACCGCGTTGTTGTTCGGCGGCCGAGGGCCGGGCGGCGGCCCCCAACCCGGCGGTCCGGGCGGTACAGGGGGGCCGCTCGAGGGCCCGTGGGGGGGTGGATAGCCACCCTGCGGCGGCTGTGGGGGCTGCACTGTGACCGGCTCTCTCCGGGATGGGTGGATATTTAAAAGATCATAGCGATTTCCCACCGGGGCGATGAGTTTTCACGCCGCCGCCGGTCATGACCATCATGACCACCTTCGCTCTCATCCATGGCGGCGGCGGGAGCGCCTTCGACTGGCACCTGCTCGAAGCGGAGCTTCGCGGCCGCGGACACGGCACGGTCGCGATGGACCTGCCGATGTCCGACCCTCAGGCAGGGCTCTGGGACTATGCCGACGCCGTCGTCCAGGCGACCGGCGAGCACCGGCCCCTGGTGGTGGTGGCGCACTCCTGGGGTGGATTCGTCGGCCCCCTCGCCTGCCTCCGTGCCAGGGCCGCGGCGCTCGTCCTGGTGACCGCCATGATCCCGAGTCCAGGCGAGACGCCCGAGGACTGGTGGGAACGCAGCGGCCGGCCCGCGTCCGGCATCGAGGACGAATACGAGCTCTACTTTCACGACGTCCCGCGCGATCTGGCCGACCGGGTGCTCGCCCACGACCGCGCCCTCGCGGCGAAGACGAGCATGGACCGCGCCCATCGCGAACCCTGGCCGCTGGCCGCCTGGCCGGATGTTACGACCAGATACCTGCTCTGCCGCGACGATCGTCTCTTCGTCCCCGAATTCGTGCGCCGCCACGTGAAGGAGCGGCTCGGCATCACCCCGGATGAGATGCCCGGCGGCCACATGGTGATGCTGTCACGGCCGGGCGAACTGGCCGATTATCTGGTGCGGGTTCTCCCCGCCGGGTGACCATGAAAGAACCGTTGAAGGGCCGCCCGGACGATCGCGAGCGGGCCGGAGCCGCCGGTGACCGCGGCGGGGGACGGCGTCACACGTCGAGCGTGAGGCCGTGGTCGCCTACCCAGTCGCCGATGAACAGCAGACGGTCGCCGGCCATCGACTGGTCGCGGTTGGGGGACGACGCGAACTCGCGCACCCGGGCGGCGTCGGCGATGTGGTGCACGGCCGATTCCGGGTCGCGCGGTAGCCGGGGGCCAGAGCCCGGCCCACGGCCCGGTGGAGGCGGCCTCGATGGTGATCTCGCCCTCGACGCCGGCGGGCAGCCGCACACCCGCGTCGTCGCGGGCCGCCGCGCCGAGATGCGGTAGGACGACCCCTGGCACCCGGCAGCACGAGGTTGTGTCGGCTGTGCACGATGCCCTTGGGCGTTCCGGTCGTCCCGCTGGTGAAGGCGATCGCCGCGGGCGCGAACGGATCGACGGTGAGCGCGGGGGCCTGGTGACCGGCGGCGGCGAGGCGGGCCCAGCGCGCGGAATCGACCGCGCCCGGGTGCCCGCCCTTCCATTTCTCTCCGGCGAGGACGACGGCCGGGTCGCTCAGGGCGACGAGCTCATCCTGCTCGGCCGCCGGGTACGCCTCGGCCACACCGACCCAGATCGCCCCGATGCGCTGCGACGCGTGGAACGCCACGACGATCGGCAGGTCGTTGGGCAGGCAGGCCGCGACACGGTCACCCGGCCGCACCCCCAACGCGTTCACCGAAGTCAGGGTTCAGGTGGACACCCACCCCCTCCTCTCACCTGGTGATGTGTTAATCTTTAAAACATTTGTCAATGAGATCCCCGGGTGAACGAACCGGACCCGGCCGTCACGCGCACTGGCTGACGCACCGGAAGGGAAACGCAGGCCAAGATCGCCCCAGGCCACCACCGTCAGGCGTCCACGGCCCAGGAGCGCGGCCCGGCCATGTCCTCGTTCTGCCGCCACATCGCGGGCCGGATAATGTTGTACGCGAGCGGAGATCGGAAGGAGGCGCAGTGGCAGAGGCTGACTCGCCGAAGCAGCAGCGCGCACAGTTCCGGCAGCCACGTGTGGCCGAGGTCATCGCCGGAATCCTCCGTGACCGCATCGTCGACGGCGAACTGGCCAACGGCGACTCGCTGCCCAAGCAGGAAGACCTGATGTCGGAGTTCGGCATCAGCCGGCCCACCCTGCGCGAGGCGCTTCGGCAGCTCGAGAACGAGGGTCTGCTCACGGTCCGGCGCGGCAGCATCGGCGGATCGGTCGTCGAGGTCCCGACCGCCGAGACGTCGGCCTACACCTTCGGGCTCGTCCTGCAGTCCCGGCGAACCTCGATCAGCGACCTCGCCACGGCGATCGAGCAGATCGAGCCGATCGCCGCCTCGCTGTGCGCGGCGCGTGCCGACCGCGGCGAGGCGGTCGTGCCCGTCCTGCGGGCGAACCTCGAGGAGGCGACGGCGGCGATCGGCGACGGCGAGCGCTTCACCATGCTGAGCCGGCGGTTCCACGAGTTCCTGGTGGGCGCCTGCGGCAACGAGACGCTCATCGTGATGCTGGGCGCGCTCGAGAGCCTGTGGTCCGAACAGGAACGGCAGTGGGCCGCCCGCGTCACCACCGAAGGGCGCTACCCGAACGAGGGCCGCCGCCGCGAGGTGCTGTCCACGCACGCTTCGCTGGTGGACGCGATCGCGGCCGGCGACTCCAACACGGCGCGCAAGATCGATACAGGACACCTCACGCACTCTCAGCGCTACGCCCTGGAGAACTCCGAAACACAGGTCGTTCGTGCGACGTCACTGCGCAATGGCCTGCGCGACCTCGGCGGCTGACCGGTCGTCGGTCGCGCCGCCTCGTCCCGGAAATCGACCGGCGCGTGCGCGTCAGTCAGATCCATGTCGGGTTCCCTCGGTGGCGGCCGCCGAACGACGATCTTCCACCTCGGGTTCCCCCGCTCCGCCCGGAGCGCCCTCGCCCGAGTAGCGGGCCTGGAGGGCCGCCCATGCTCCGGAGATCCCGCGTGGCAGCACCAGCGCCATGATCAGGAAGGCGGCGGCGAAGGTCAGCGGACCGATGCCCGGCCGGCCGCCCGCCGCCTCGCTCAGCCGGTGTGAGATCTGGATCATCAGGGCGGCGCCGACCAGCGTCCCCCACGCCCGGTCGACCCCGCCCACGAGGGCGACGACCAGGACCTGGAACAACGCGGACATGCTGAGGAACAGCTCGGTGTTGCTCAGCAGGTTGTACTGCGCGTAGACGACCCCGGGCAGGCTCGCCATCATCGCCGACACCACGAACATCGTGATGCGCACCCTGAGCACCGGGATGCCGGCCGCCTGCGCGGCCGCCTCGGAATCGCGGATCGCGGTCGTCCATCCGCCCCACTTGCTGCGCGCGAACCACATCAGGCCGGCGATGAACACGACGTTCATGACGAGCAGGATCCGGGCGAACGGCACCCCGGTCGCGAACTGCATGTCCCACCAGTTGTCGCCGGACTTCACCGGGATGTACAGACCGACCGTCCCGCCCAGCGGCTTCACCGCGGCGATGATCGGCGGCGCCGCCATGGAGAGGATCAGTGTCACCAGAGCGGTCACGATCGTTCCCGAGCGCCGCATGGCGATGAAACCGACCGGGAGGGCGAGCAGCGCGGCGACGGACATCGCGACGAGCATGCTGATCCACGGAGAGATCCCGTGCCGGGCGAACAGGTAGGCGGAGGTGTAGCCGCCTACCATCACGAAGACCGGCTGGGCCAGGGAGAAGACGCCCAGCGACCCGAACAGGAGGTTGAACGAGGTCCCCGCCGCCGCGTAGTAGAGCACGAGCACCATGATGGTGAGCGTCGCCGATTCCAGCCCGCCGAGGCTGAACCAGGTGACGACGAGGAAGACGGCGAGGACGACCCAGCGCGTCGCGGCGTGTTCACGGATCCGCCGGTGCGCCGGGCGGCCCGCGGCATCGGTCAGCGTCATACGACTGCTCCTTCGTCAGGCCGCACGAGCAGCACGAGCAGGATGATCAGCAGCGGCGCCAGCGACGTCCAGTACGAGGCCAGGTAGCCCGCGGACATCGAGTTGACGACCCCGAGCCCCAGGCCCGCGATCACCGCGCCGAGCGGGTTCCCGATCCGGCCGAGGATCACGACCGCGAAGGCCGATATCAGGTACGACGTCCCGACGCCCGGCGTCAGAGTCGTGAACGGGCTGATGACGACGCCGGTCGCGCCGGCGAGCGCGACCGACACGGCCAGCGCCGATCGCCGGGCCAGCGGAGTGCGGATGCCGTAGAGCCCGGCGGCCTCGGCGTTGTCGGCGACGGCGCGCATCGCCCTCCCCCACCGCGAGTGCCGGACCACCACGTAGATCAGCAGCGCCACCACGAGGGTGAAGGCGGCGGCGAAGATCTCCGTCCCATGGACGGTCAGCCCCGCCACCCGCACCTCGCCGAGGGTCGGTCCGTCGATCGTCCGCGGGTTGTTCTTGAACAGCACCTCGAGCAGGCCGCCGATCAGCAGCAGCAGGGCGAGTCCCACGAGCAGCTGTCCGATCTCGCCGGCGCGGCGCGCCCGCCACTCGAACAGCTCGCCGACGCCGAACCCGGCCACGAGGAAGATCAGGACCGCCGGTAGCAGCGTCTGGTACGCGTTGAGCCCGAGCTGGGTGTGCGCGAACAGCGCCGTGTAGAGCCCGAGGGCCACGAAACCGCCGTGCGCGAAGTTCGCGACCTTGCCGACCCCCAGGACGAGGGTGAAACCGACGCCCACCAGGCTGTACACCGCGCCCGTGATGAGTCCGCTGACGAGCAGTTGTTCGAAGAGCATGTCGCGCGGTCGTCCTCACATCTCATCGGGTCCGCGGGCCCGGGACCCGCGGACGTCGATTGCCCGTCACTTGTACGGCTGGATCTTCGATTCGGCCGCGGCGGCCGGGAACACGACCTTGGCGGCCCCGTCGACCACCTGGGAGGCGAGGAACGGCGCCTGCTTCAGCGACCCGTTGCCGGCGAACGACAGGGTGCTCGGCGACGGGAAGATGTTGCCGGTCGTGTGCGTGAGCGTCACCGACTTCAAGACCTTGGCCACCTCCGACGGGGTGGCGGACTTCGCCTTCTCGAAGGCCGCGGCGGCGAACTGCACCGAGACGTATCCGAACAGCGCCTGCGAGTTCGGAGCCGCCTTGTACTTGGCCCTGTACTGGTCGTAGAAGGTCTTGAAGGCCGGCGGGGCGCCGGGCGTGCTCGGCGTGACATCGCCCAGCACGAGCGTTCCATCGGCCTGGGTCTTGAGCTGGCTGACGACGTCGCCCGCGTCCGCTCCACCGGCCATGAAGATCTTGGCCCGGGCGCTGTACTTCGTCGCGAACAGTTTCGCCAGGTTCAGCCCGTCGGCCGGGTAGCCGATGTTGAAGATGATGTCCGCGGGCGTCGATGCGAGGCGGGCCGCGACCGACGAGAAATCGGTCGTCGAGATCGGGTAGCCGATCTTCGAGACGACCCGGAACCCGGCGGTCTTGTTGATGGTCTCGAACGCGTTGAGGAAGTCCTGCCCGTAGGAGGTCTGGCTGTAGGCGATCGCGACCGTCGGGTTGGCGATCCCGAGCTGTCCGGCGGCCAGCTTGGCGGTGTCGACCCAGCCCTGCGAGAACTGGGTGGAGTTCTTGGCGACCTGGAAGACGGTGTCGTAGCCGCGCTGGTGGATCTGATCGGCGGTGCCGCCCGAGACCAGCCACGCGGTGCCGGCCCGATGGGTGACGTTGATACCGGCGAGCACGGTGTCGGAGATCTCGCCGCCGAAGACGGCCGCGACCTTGTCGCCCACGGCGGCGGTGGCCTTCGTGGTCCCGTTGTCGGTGCTCGACGCGGTGTCGTACTTCTTGATCTCCAGCTTCGCGCCGTTGAGGCTCTTGATCCCGCCCGCCGCGTTGATCTGGTCGACCGCGATCTGCGCGCCCTGGCTCTCGGGAATCCCGTACGACGAGGCGACCCCGCTGAGGTCGGTGACCTCGCCGAGGACGACCTTCCCGTCCTTCATGCCCGCACCGCCACCGGTCGAGCCGCAGCCGGCACTCGCGACGGTCAACGCGACGGCCGCGAGCCCTGCCAACACAGTAGAGGTGTGCATCCTCATCGATCTCTCCATTCACCCGACCGGCCGGTGCCTGTCGTTCGCCGGGCCGCCCGTGTCGACGGCCCGTCGTGCTAGCCGAAGACCGCGTCGGCGATGTCGTCCGCGCTCGTGCGCGCGACCGCGGAAACGGTTCCGTCCTTGAGGACGGCCGACGAGCTGCAGATCTCGGCCGCGCTCGCGTTCTGCTCCGCCAGCAGGATCGCGAGGGACCCTTCACGCGTCAGCGCCCCGATCACCTCGAACACCTGCTCAACGATCACCGGGGCCAGGCCCTCGGAGGGCTCGTCGAGCATGAGCACCCGTGGTTCGGCCATCAGGCCCCTCGCGATCGCGACCATCTGCTGCTGGCCGCCGCTGAGCTCACGGGCCTTCTGGCCGCGCTTGTCCCGCAGCATCGGGAAGTGGCCGTAGACCACCTCGAGCAGTTCCTTGCGCCGTGAGCCCGACTTCTGGGTGTGCGCCCCGACGAGCAGGTTGTCCATCACGGTGAGGTCGCCGAACAACTGGCGTCCGGCCGGAACGAGCACCAGCCCCTGCCGGCACCGGTGCCAGCTCGGTTTCCCGCTGAGATCTCGATCGCCCAGGCGGATCGATCCGGTGACGGAGCTCAGCGTGCCGGCGACACCGGCCAGCAGAGTGCTCTTGCCCGCTCCGTTGAGACCGAGCAGACCGACGCACTCACCCGGTGAGACGGTCAGCGACACATCGCGAACGATGTCGATGAGCCCGCGCCGGACCGTGACGTTCTCAATGCGCAGGGCGGCTTCGCTTTCCGAGATAGCTGCTCACCACCTCAGGGTCGTCGAAGACGTCGGCAGGACTGCCTTCGCGGATGACCGCGCCGGCGCTCAGCGCCAGAACGCGCTCGGAGACGCTGCGGATCGCGGGAAGGTTGTGTTCGATCATCATCACCGTCTGACCACGGGAGGGCAGGGCGCGGACATGCGCGGCGAGGTCGTCGACCTCGTCGGGGCGCAGCCCGCTGAAGATCTCGTCGAGCAGGACCACGACCGGCTGGGCGGACAGGGCGCGGGCCAGCTCGAGGCGTTTGGCCTGCACGGCGTTGATGGCGCCCGCCGACCGCGACGCGATGCGACCCATGTCGAGCAGGTCGACGATCTCGTCGGCCCGTGCCCGCGCACGCCGCTTCGACAGCCCGCTGCCGGTGGCGCCGACGACGATGTTGTCGTAGACGGTCAGGGACACGAACGGCTTCATCAGCTGGAACGTGCGGGCGAGGCCGAGCCGCAGTCGCCGGTCGGCCGCCATCCGTGTGATGTCCCGCCCACGGAAGATCACGCTGCCCGACGACGGGCGCATGGCGCCGGCGATCACGTTGAACAGCGTGGTCTTGCCCGCCCCGTTCGGCCCGATGATGCCGAGGATCTCACCTTGTTCCAGGCGGATCGACGCGTCCGACAGCGCGACGACGCCGCGAAACCGCTTGCTGACCGACGACGTGCGCAGCAGCGTCGTCTCCTCGGCCATGGGTTCCCCTTTTGTATAAAGATTCATTCATTTGCGATACGGAGGGTACGAGAGGCTCCGACCCGCGTCAAGCCTTCGGACGCGTCGATTCCGGCGCTCCCCGAAGGCCGCGCCGCTCGCGTCGGCAACGAGCCGAGGTATGCTATCCGCAAATCTTAAAAACTTAAGATCAATCGGTACGCGTTCTCACAGCCGCGGAGCGCCGGCCTCGACAAACGCGGATCGAGTCGTCACCGGCGCCGGTCCGCTCGCGGCCAACCGTTCACAGAAGGAGGCCGAGGTGCACCTCAGCAGGCTGCTCACACTGGCCACGTCCAGGCAGGGCGAGCGGGTGGCGCTCGGCGGCCGAGCCGACGGACTGTCCTTCACCCGGCTGGCACGACGTGCCGCGGGGGGCGCCACGGTGCTGCGCGAGCAGGCCGCGGGCCACGCGGTGCTGCTGGCCCGTAACGGTCCGGTCATGCCGCAGTTGCTGTTCGCCGCCGCCCGGGCCGGTATCGCCTTCACACCGGTGAACTACCGCCTGTCCGCGACGCACATCCGCGGGTTGCTCGCCGATCTCGATGCGCCGCTGGTCGTGGCCGACGACGACTACCTGCCGATCGTGGCGGGCGAGCACCGGGCGATGGCGGGCACCGAGTTCGTCGCCGCGTGCGACGCGGCGGAGCCGGCGCCGGAGTCCGACTTCCCCGACGACAAGCCCGCGGTCATGTTGTTCACCAGCGGCACCACGTCGAAGCCGAAGATCGTCCTGCTGCGGCACCGCCACCTGACGTCCTACATACTCCAGAACGTCGGCCACGGCTCGGCCGAGGACGGCGACGCGGCGCTCGTCTCCATGCCGCCCTACCACATCGCCGCGGTGGCCTCGGTGCTGTCGAACCTCTACGCCGGGCGCCGGGTCGTCTACCTGCCGGACTTCACCGCGGAGGCCTGGCTCGAACTCGCCCGCCGCGAGCGCGTCACGAGCGCGATGGTGGTGCCGACCATGCTGAGCCGCGTGGTCGAACACCTCGGCACCGGGTCCGCCGGCGTGCCGAGCCTGCGGACCTTGTTGTACGGCGGCTCACGGATGCCGCGGTCGCTGCTCGCGCGGGCGTTGGTCGCGTTCGACGGCGTCGGCTTCGTCAATGCCTACGGCATGACCGAGACCAGTTCGACGATCTCTCTGCTCGGCCCGGATGACCACCGCACCGCGCTGGTCGCCGGCGACGAGAGCGTCCGGGCCCGGCTGGGCAGCGTCGGGCTGCCGGTGCAGGGCATCGAACTGCAGATCCGCGGCGGCGACGGTGCGGTACTGGGCCCGGACGAACCCGGTGAACTGTGGGTGCGCGGCCCGCAGGTGTCCGGGGAGTACGTCGGACGCGGATCGGTGCTGGACGCCGGAGGATGGTTCCCGACCAGGGACCGCGCCTGGCTGGACTCCGAGGGGTATCTGTTCGTCGAGGGGCGCTCCGACGACACGATCATCCGCGGTGGCGAGAACATCGCCCCCGCCGAGATCGAGGAGACGCTGGTCGCCCATCCCGAGGTGGCCGACGCCGCGGTGATCGGCGTTCCCGACGACGAGTGGGGCGAACGAATCCTGGCGGTCGTCGTCCGGCGCGCGGGCTCCGAGGTGGACGAGCGGGAGCTGCGCGACTGGGCACGCTCGCGACTGCGTGGTTCCCGCACCCCGGACCACGTGGTCTGGCGTGACGAACTGCCGCGCAACGAAGCCGGAAAGCTCGTGCGCCGCGACCTGGTCGCCGACGTCACCGGATCGACGACCGGCTGACCGCGGCGAAGGTCGCCGTACCAGAGCCGAGATCACCGCGTAATCGGCCCGGGACACACATCAACACGAGGTACGGCAGAGCATGAGCCTGCCGGATCATGCACCTGGGCGGAAACCGGCCGGGGTGAAGCGGACCGGAAGGGCGGCCAGGCGGCGGACCCAGAACGAGGGCACCCATTCCAGCTCGTCGGGTTTGACCGACAGCTCGATGTCGGGCAGGCGGTCCAGGAGCACCTCGACCGAGGTCCTGGCGATGATCTCGGCGAGCTCGGGCACCGGGAAGGGACACCCGTGCTCGCCCTGCCCGAAGGACAGATGGGCCCGGTTGCCGGCGTCCTGCCCCGGTGAGATGGGCCGGACCGCGGGATCGGCGTTGGCCGCCGAGTACCCCATCACCACCATGTCCCCCGCGCGGATGGTGTGACCCCCCAGCTCGCAGGCGTGCACGGCGAAACGGCCGATGACGTTCTGCTGCGGCGTGTCCTCCCACAGCACCTGGTTGAGCGCCTGGGACACACTGCCCCGCCCGCCCTGCAACGTCATCGCGAACCGCTCGTCGACCAGCATCAACCGCAGCGTGTTCCCGATCCAGTTGCTGGTGGGCAGATGCGCCGCCGCAAGCAGGATCACGATGTCGTGGACCACCTCATCGGCGGTCAGCCCGGCCGGGTGGGCCAGCATCCTGGAGGTGATGTCGGGCCCCTTGTGCACCCTGCGGTGCTCCACCAGATCACCCAGACGCTCATGCAGCCGCTGGAACGCCGGGATCGCGTTCTCGTCCGAGCCCGCCGAATCGGCGATGTCGGTGATCAGCGCCGGCACCTGGGCCTCGGGCAGGCCCAGCAGCCGCGCGAACACCAGCGGCGGGATCGGATCGGCGTAACCCTCCATCAACTCCGCCTCACCGTCCCCGGCCAAGGCATCGATCAGCCCGTCGGTGACCTCCTCGCTCAGCACCGCCAGCTCGGTCCGGTCGATCGCGTCCAGCGCGTCGCTGACCACCCCGGCCCGCCGCTGGTGCTCGGCCCCCTCGGTCATCCACATCGCCGGCGACCACGCCACATACGGCATCAACGGCCAATCATCGGGAATCCGGTCCCAGGCGTTCCAGCGGCGGGTGTCCCGCGCGAACAGACCGGGATTGCTCGCCACATGGTTCAGCTCCCGGTACCCGATCACGAACCAGGCCGGCAGATCACCCTCCAGCAGCACCGGCACCACCGGACCGTACTCACGCCGCAACCGCTGATACAGCTCCAACGGCCGCTCATTGAACTCCTCCCCATACAGACGCACCGCGTCCCCGCCACCGATTCCCTCGTTCACTGCACGGCCTCCTGCAAAGCGGCTGGGTCATTGAGCCCGACAAGATGCCGGACAAGGGTGATCAGCACGTTCTTGCTCGACTCCCGCGACCGGGCGTCGCACTCGACAAGCGGAATGTGGGAATCCAGCGACAGCGCCTCGCGGACCCGCTCCAGCGACGGCTGCGAGCCCGAACCCGGACCCGGGCCGGGGTCCTGGAACCGGTTGACGGCCACCACGAACGGCATCCTGTGATGCTCCAGCCGGTCCAGCGGATAGAAGGAATCCTCCAGACGGCGGGTGTCCACCAGCACCACCGCGCCCAGGCTGCCGGAGAACAACTGGTCCCACAGGAACCAGAACCGCTCCTGCCCCGGCGCCCCGAACAGATAGAGCACCCGCTGCGCGTTCAGCGTGATCCGGCCGAAGTCGAACGCCACCGTCGTGGTGCTCTTGTGCGCGACCTGGCTGGCGTCATCGATCCCCACGCCCGCCTGCGTCATCGTCTCCTCGGTGCTGAGCGGGCGGATCTCGCTGACCGAACCGACCAGGGTGGTCTTCCCGACACCGAACCCGCCCACGATCACGATCTTCAACGCCTCCCGCGCCGTGCGAGGCAACGGGACCGCGTCACAGACTTTGGAGTCCAACGAGCACCTGCTTCAACGTGTCCATGTCGGCCACACGCGCCGCGGCGGCCGAAGAGGGATGGCGAACAGAAATGTGACCGGTGTCGCGCAGATCCAGCAGCAGAATCTTCACCACACTCACCGGAAGACCCAGATGGGCCGACAACTCCACGACCGCCACCGGCTCATCCCGGCACAGCCGCAGAATCGTCACGTGCTCGGACTGCATGCCCGGCGCGGCGTCGCTCTCGGCGAGGATCAGACTGACCAGGTCCAGACCCTCTTCGTCCACCCGGCTGCGGCCACCGGTCACGATGTAGAGCCGGTCGGGATCCTCCCGATCCAGAGCACGGGCATTCATGCCGGCGTGCCATGACCCGCCGAACGCGGCGCCGCGGTCAGATACCCACCGATCTGCTCCACCAGCTCATTCATACTGTGCCCGACCAGACCCACATCGGCGTCCTCACCGGCCAGCACCGCCAAATGCGCCCCCTCCCCCGCCGGGACGATGAGCAACACCCCACCCGAGAACTCCACCATCGACTGCCCCGCCCCGACAGCGTCACCGAACTCATGCGAAGCGGTCAAAGACAGGCTCTGGATCCCCGCCGCTATCGCCGCCAACTGGTCGGCCCTGTCGTCATCCAGCCCCGGCGTGTGACAGATCCGCAGACCGTCCCTGGACAGCACCAGCACATGCCGGATCCCCGGAGCCCGGTCCACCAGACCCGCCAGAAGCCAATCAAGTCGATGCTCATCGGTGTTCATCACAATCACGGGGCCGCGACCAGCGGACGCTGCACCCCTGCCTCCTCATCAGTCGTTCTCCGGCCGGGCAGAGACCCAGAACCCGTACACACCGCCCCCCGAGAGGGACGCCACAGGAAGGGTCGCAACCCCCTACTGGTCGAAGTCCGCGGCGGACACACCGTCGCCGTCGCCGTCGTCGCCGGCTCCGCTCCCGGCACCGGCCGCACGGCCGCGGCCCTCAGCGGACTGGCGGAACGCGGCGAACCGCACCCCCGGGTCACGAGGCTTGGGATCAGACCGGGGCGGCCGCTCGATCGCCGCAGCCAAGGTCGCACCGCGGCGACGCTTGGGCATGGACGCCTCCCCCGCACCCCCACCCTGCGCACCGACGCCCTCCCCACCCGTATGGACGGCGGCCCCGGCGCGGTTACGCGAAGAGGTAGCGGACGACGCGGCGGTGCCGACCCCAGGCGGCATGTCCAAAGCCGTCTCGTCGGAGGCACGCGTGATCAACCGCCGCGGAATCAACACCACCACCCCAATGCCACCCCGCGAAGACGGGCGAAAACTCACCGTCAAACGATGCTTGCCCGCCAACCGGCCCACCACCGCCAAACCCAGCCGCGTCCCAGGAAGCGTCGTCAGATCCGCCGCCTCCGCCACCAGCCGCTCCGCACGCTCACGCTCACGCTGCCGCATCCCCAGCCCACTGTCCTCGATCGTGACCACGACACCGGCATCCTCCTCCTCGGCATACACATGCACAGCCGTCCCATGCGGCGAGAAGTTCGCAGCGTTGTCCATCAACTCCGCCAACGCATGCATCACACCCTCGGCCGCGAACCCCGCAACGGCGGCGTTGCTCGTCGAGTGGTACTGCACACGCTGGTAAGAGGCGATACGACCCATCGCCCCGCGGATGATGCTCTCCAGCACGATCGGCTTGGTCCAGCGCCGACCCGACCGCCCACCACTGAGCAACGCGATGCTGTCGGCCAAACGCCCCATCTGGGAAACGTGATGGTCAAGGTCCAGCAGATCACCGAAGAACTCATCCTCGTTGTACCGATCCTCCAACTCACGCAACTGAGCGAGCATCCGCGTCGTCTGCGCCTGAATCCGCGCGGCCGCACTCGCCGCCGCCGCCATCGCCGCAGCCCTGGTCCGCTCACTCACCACCAACGCCTCCGCCGTCTCCCGCAACAGGCGATCCAGCGAAGCATGCGGAAGAGCGGGCAACTCGGCAAGCGCGGTCGAAGCCGAAGCGCGATCCCCATGAATCCGCTCCACCAAGGCCGGAAGCGTCTCCTCGGCCAGCCGCACCACCGCCCGATCCAAAGACTCCAACTCGCCACGCGCCACCGCCGCATCACGCTCACCCGACGCCACACCCTCAGCCACCACATGCACCAAACGGCCCAGCAGATGATCGGGAACAGCCTTCAGATCAGCCAGCGTCTCCTGCGGCGACGCCCCCGCACGAAGCCGCCCGATCAAATCAGGCAACGGCCCATCGACCAACTCACGCAACCGCCTCTCCAACCGGTCATCGTCGCTCTCCCGGTGAGACACCCAGTCGCGGACGCTACGCGCGTACCGGGCGTGATAGGCCGCGACCGCGAGCGCCAGGCTGACGATCAGCGCCGCCAGGCCGCCGATCGAGGCGCTCCAAGGACCGATGCGGTCCAGGATCAGAAGAGTTCCCAACCAGGCGCCGCCCGCGACGATGATCAGTATCAGCCAAACCCGGAACGCGTGTTCCAGCGCGTCTCGTTCAACTGCCGGCCGGCCTGCTTGTGCTGCCATCCATCGCGTCCTTCTGAGCATGGCGCGACGGGATGTGCGCAACCCTCGCCGCACTGCGAACATTACGGAAGTGAGTCCGATGGGAATGCACCATAACGCTCGCAGGTGCGGGCAGTCACTCAAACTTCGATTTTCTCCCGCACCCGGCGAATGAGACATGGAATCACCGAACAGGGTTCGGTAGTTAATGCATGCTCACCAGTATCCTAGGGGTCCCGAAGACCGGGACGGGGCGTCGGCCCTGCATTCGAGGAGTCGCCACAGTACGGTCATGGTCCTGGCCAGAGGTGATGCCCGCGCGGCGTGGCCGCTGCCGAGTGCCAAGGGCCGGCCCAGGCCCACGAACCGTCGCATGGCGAGATCCGGGCGGTTGCCAAGATCGCAGGCATGCCAGCGGCCGCCACGGTGGCGGCCGTCGGCATCCCCTCCCGTCGTAGATCGTGAAAGATGCTCGGGGAGCCTCAGCCTCGATCCACCGATGGATATCGGGAGTGCTCTTGCAGGCGGTTCTGGCTTGGGTTGCTGAGCCGCCGGTCGGTTGCGGGCATGGGCTATCAGCCGTTCTGCCCAGTTTCTCCGGTTGGGCCCTGGCGGGCGGGCCGGGGACACCGGCCAGGGGTGAGTGCGGATTCGGCACGGCCGAACACCTGCCGGTGAGTCAGGTCGACGTCGATGATGGCGACCCGTCGGCGCCGGGTAGCAGCGATGCCCGGGCGACCGGCTCGGCCATGTCCAGAGTCGAGGGAGCGCGGATCTGCTCAAGCGCCGCCGGCATGGCCGCATGCCGTCGCCGGTCGGAGTCGTCGGCCCCCCGCGCACATTGCCGCCGCTCGGCCCCGGCACCAGCCCGGAATCGGATACCGAGTTCACAGCAGAGACCCTAGAAGCGGCGTGGGAGATCTCATCGGGATCGAGGCCACGTGTGCGGCCAAAAGACGGACGCATGTTGCTCTTTCCGGGAAACGCCGGCCTCGCCCGCCCCGGCCGATCGGCCGGGGCGGGCGCAGATCGACAATCAATTCCGCCGCTACGCAGGAATAAAGTCGAATCCCTCATACCCCTTGGCCGCGACTTGTTCGCAGTGCTCCCGATAGGTCCCGACCCCGCCGGCGTACGCGAGGAAGACCCGCGGTTTACCGGGTACGTTCGCGCCATTGTAATAAGTGTCGGCGGTCGGGTAGAGCGTGTAGTGCGCGACCTCGTCGACGTGGGCCACCCACGCGCCCTCGGCCTGGACGTTCGCGTCGAGGGCCGCGTAGCCGTTGTCCCTCAGATGTGTGACCGCCTGAGTGACGAAGTCGACGTGCTGTTCGATCGAGACGACCATGTTGGACAGCACCGACGGGCTCAGCGGCCCGGTGATCGTGAAGAGGTTCGGGAAGCCGGCGACCGCCAGGCCCAGGTACGAGCGAGGGCCGTCCGACCATTTGTCGGTGAGCCGCACCCCGTCCCGGCCGCGGATGTCGATCGCGGTGAGCGCGCCGGTGATGGCGTCGAAGCCGGTGGCGAGGATGATGGCGTCGAACTCGTACTCCCGCTCCGCCGTGCGGATCCCCCTGTCGGTGAACTCGGCCAGCGGGGTCTGCCGCAGGTCGACCAGGTGGACGTTGTCCTTGTTGAACGTGGCGTAGTAGTCGGTGTCCAGGCACGGCCGTTTGATGCCGATCGGGTACGTGGTGGGGCAGAGCTTCTCGGCGACCTCGGGGTTCTCGACGATCTCGCGGATCTTGCCGCGGACGAACTCCGCCGCGGTGTCGTTGGCCGCCTGGGCGGTGATCGAATCGGTGAACGCGGTGAGGATGGGCATGAGTGACCCCTGATCCCAGGCCGCCTGATAGGTGGCGTTGCGCTCCTCCTCGCTCACCTCGAACGCCGACTTCTCGGCCACTGGGACCGGAACGCCGAAGCCGGACCGGCGCTGCGCCTCCCGCCACTCCCGGTAGTTCGCCTTCCGCTCGGCGATCTCCGCGTCGGTGAGGAGCCGGTTCCCGGCCGGGAGCGTGAAGTTCGGGGTCCGCTGGAACACGGTGGTGTCGGCGGCCTGCCCGGCCACGAGCGGGATGACCTGGATGCCGGAGCTGCCGGTCCCGATGACGCCGAGTCGCAGGCCGGTGAAGTCGACGCCTTCGTGCGGCCAGTCCGCCGTGCGGTAGATCTTCCCCTGGAAGCGCTCGATCCCGGGAACTTCTGGATCCTTCGGTACCGACAGGGACCCGGTCGCCATCACGACGTACCGAGCGGTGACGGTCTCGCCGCCGTCGGTCGTGACCGTCCACCGCTTGGCGCCGTCGTCCCAGGTCGCGCCGGTGACCTTCGTGGAGAACGTGATGTCCTCGCGCAGCTCGAACCGGTCGGCGACGTGGTTGAGGTACCGCAGGATCTCCGGTTGCGGCGGATACTTCTCGGTCCAGGTCCACTCCTGCTCCAGTTCCGGG
The DNA here is from genome assembly GCF_055379765.1 of Actinomadura rugatobispora. Classification (NCBI taxonomy): domain Bacteria; kingdom Bacillati; phylum Actinomycetota; class Actinomycetes; order Streptosporangiales; family Thermomonosporaceae; genus Actinomadura; species Actinomadura rugatobispora. The sequence goes on from NZ_AP029191.1 coordinate 128,679, forward strand.
GAGAAGGAATAGGAGTAGGACATGCTCTCGACATCGCAGCGGGCGCCGGGGTAGCGGTTCCAGTACCAGGTCCCGCCGACGTCCGGCGCCGCCTCGAACACGCGGGCGGTCAGGCCGAGTTCGCGGAATCGGTAGAGCTGGTAGAGCCCCGCGAACCCGGCTCCGACGATGACGGCGTCGACTGTGCGCTCCGATCCGGACATGTGGATCTGCCTTCCGAGAGGGGGGATGTGCCGTGTGGGGCGGGAAGTTCAGCGTCAGAACGAGGCCACGGTGGCGCCGGACCGATGCTTCTGGATCTGCTCACTGGCAAAGGACGGCTCCTCATTCCCTCCGGAAGCACATCGACGAAGGTGGAGAAGCCGTGTATCCGGCCTGGGAAGCGGTGATGCGCCACCGCGACGCTCGCGGAACGAGGCAGCTCGGCGTGGGCCTCATGGTCGTCTCGGAGTACGTCGTGTTCGGCGGTGAGCACAACCGCCGGTGGCCGGCCCGTCAGATCGGCCGCCCCGTAGCGGAGAGGCGTCCGGGGTGTCGCGGGAGCCCTTGTGCGTCATGGTCGCGGTACCGGCTCATCGCGTCCCGGTTGAGCATGAGCCGTTTCCCCGCATCGAGGTCCAGGTCGGCGTAGCGACCGGGCGGACGAGGGCGGGCGGCGGCGGACCCGGGTCGTACGCGCCGAGTCGGCGGGCCTCCCCGGGAGTCATTTCGTGCCCGGCTCGGCCATCTGGGTGGGGAAGCGCGCGGTCGCATCGTCGAGAGCCATGTCCACCTCGGCTTGTGAATCGGGGCACCAGGAGAGGTGATGAGACACGCGATTCGTGGCCGTCCTCCAGCGTGCCCACCGTTCGGTCGGGTGTCAACGGCGGTCCGGGCTCGCGCTGGATCGCGCCTCGCCGGTGGCGGCGCGCTGGTCCATCGCCGCGACGGCACCGGGTGGCCTGCGCCGTAACGCTCCTGGGTTCACGTAAAGCGTTCGGGTGCGAGTCGTGCATGCCGCCGTCCGCCGGCCTCCACAAGCACTTCTCGGCCGCGTTCCGTCCGCTCGTCCATTTGAGCGAATTCGCCCGCCGGGCGAGGACACGCGGCTCGCTGCGAATGCCCGGATCGGAACCAAGCGGGCCCTCGATAGAGGCAGGTAATGGTGGCGGTCTCGTATGAGTGCAGGTCGCGACGACCGCAGCAATGAGGTGACGGTCACCGTCAGGGCGACGCTCACCGCGCGACGCGCGCCCGCTGAGCACCATGCCCTCCCCCGTCACGGTGGACATGCTAGCGAGGCCGTGGCCCCAGCGTCTGGCACAGCGATCAGTTGGCACGACCAACGCGCTTCGGTTCCCCACAGTGCCTGTCAAGGACAATGGTGGCGATAGGGCAGGGTCACGGGCCAGGGCAGCACCTCAACCACATGAGAGATGATCGGACGAGTCTCGGGGACCGTGTGCGCGAAGGAAGGAGCACGACAGTGACCGTGACCGAAGAAGGGGCTCAGGCGATCAACCTGCTGTCCGTCGCGGCATGGGCTGACGGCCAACCACTCGACCAATTCCGTTGGCTGCGCGAGAACCACCCCGTCTATTGGCACTCTCAGCCCGAGCCCGCCCGCGACGCCAGATACGGGGCCGGATTCTGGGCGGTCACCAGCTACGAGGGCGTGCACACGGTTCTGCGGCACAACGACCTGTATTCGTCGCACGGCTACCTCGGAAAGCTGGATCTTCCCGAAGAGGTCGAGCGCAACAGTGCCTTCATCATGCTCGACGATCCGCGGCACGCGCTGCTCCGGAAGATCATCAGCGGCTGGTTCACGCCGCGCATGGTCAAGCGGCGGGAGGCCCGCTTCCGCGAGATCGCCGGCGACATCATCGACGAGATGAGCGAGCGGGGCACCTGCGAGTTCGTCCAGGACGTCGCCGGGAAGATGGCCTCGTACGTGGGCGCCGACCTGCTCGGCATCCCGCGCTCCGACGCGGTGGCCCTCTACCGGCACGTCGAGACGATCCACGGGGTTTCGGACACGCAGGATCCGGAGGCGGTCCGCGCCGCCAGGGAGGCCGAGGGCGAGTACTGCCGGCAGGTCTGGCGGGAGAAGCGCGCCAACCCGGCGGACGACATCTCGACCCGGCTCGCCTTCGGCATGATCGGCGACGAGCCGATGGACGAGGAGGCGTTCGTTCCCAACCTCGGACTCCTCGTCCACGGGAGCAGCGACACGACGCGCAACCTCATCGCGGGCGGGATCCTGGCCCTGCTGCAGAACCCGGACCAACGCGCCCTGCTGATGGAAGATCTCGACGGCGGGATCGGCGCCGCCGTCGAGGAGATGCTGCGATGGCTGAGCCCGGTCGCCCACGTCTACCGCATCGCCACGCGCGACACCGTCCTCCTCGGGCAGCGGATCGAACGCGGCGACGCGGTCATCCCGTGGTACGGCGCCGCCAACTCCGACCCGGCGAAATTCGAGAACCCCGAGCGGTTCGACGTCCTTCGTTCGCCGAATCCCCACATCTCTTTCGGTTTCTCCGGGCACTACTGCCTCGGGGTGCACGTGGGAAGGCTTCAGGGACGGGTCATGGTGCGCGAGGTCCTGCGGCGCATTCCGGACCTCGAACTCGCCGAGCCGGTCAGTTGGCTGGCCTCGACGCTCGTGTCCGGGCCGGCCACAATGCGGGTCCGGTATTCACCCACGAAATGACCCGCCTGACCTCCGCGGTAGGGGCCGGCCCCACGGACACGGCCCCGTCCTCCGCTCAGACGATGGTGCCGCGCAGGTGGCGTTCGATGTCGGCGTCGACCATCATCGCGGCCAGCTCGTCCACGGTCGTCTCGGCCTGCCAGCCGAGTACCTTCCTGGCCTTGGACGCGTCGCCGAACAGCAGGTCCACCTCGGCGGCGCGGTAGTACTGCGGATTGACCCGGACCAGCTCGCGGCCGGTCTCGGCGTCGACGCCCCGCTCGTCCAGGCCGCCGCCCCGCCACCGCAGCTCGATCCCCGCCGCCCGGAACGACAGGGTCACGAAGTCGCGGACGGACACGGTGCGGTTGGTGGCCAGCACGAAGGTGTCGGGCGTGTCGGCGTTCAGCATCCGCCACATGCCCTCGACGTACTCGCGGGCGAAGCCCCAGTCGCGCTGGGCGTCGAGGTTGCCGAGCTCGAGCGTCTCCAGCTTGCCCAGCTTGATCCGGGCGACCCCGTCGGTGATCTTCCGGGTGACGAACTCCCGGCCGCGCAGCGGCGACTCGTGGTTGAACAGGATCCCGCTCACCCCGAACAGGCCGTACGCCTCGCGGTAGTTCACGGTCATCCAGTGCGCGAAGAGCTTCGCGATGCCGTACGGGCTGCGGGGGTAGAACGACGTCGACTCGTTCTGCGGGACCTGCTGCGCCATGCCGAACATCTCCGAGGAGGACGCCTGGTAGAAGCGCGCCTCGGGCCGCACGGTGCGGACGGCCTCCAGCAGGTTCAGCGCGCCGACCCCGGTGATCTGCGCGGTCGTCACCGGCTGGTCGAAGGACACCCTGACGAAGCTCTGCGCGGCGAGGTTGTAGATCTCGTCGGCGCGGGTCGCCTCCAGCAGCCGGATGCTGCTGCCCAGGTCGGTCAGGTCGTACTCGACCAGGCTCAGGCACGGGTGGTCCCGGATGCGCAGTTCCTCGATGCGCCAGAAGTTGGCCGAGCTCGTCCGGCGGTAGGCGCCGTAGACCCGGTACCCCTTCTCCAGCAGGAGCTGGGCCAGGTAGGCGCCGTCCTGACCGGAGATCCCGGTGACCAGCGCGGTTCTCATCGGCGCCTCCTCGTGCCGCCCGGCAGCGGCGCGTTCGCGCACCGCTGCCGGCCGGCGTGCGTTCGGCTGGGCAGGCTCATGCCCGCTGCTGTCCGTAGACGCGGGCCGCCACCGGGTCGGCCAGGACCGGCTCGCCCGTCTCCGCGTCCGTGAGCACGATCGCCTCGACCGGGCACTGGAAGGCGATGTCGTAGACGTCGTGGCCGGGTTCCACCTCGGCGGTCACCGGCTGCGAGAACCCGTCCACGAGCTGGAAGTGATCCGCGGAGCTGCCGATGCACAGCCCGGAGCCGATGCAGTCCTCGGTGACCGCCAGGCGCCAGCGCACGGCCATCACCAGGCCACCGGCAGCCCGTGCAGGCCGCGGTCGAGGGTGCCCTTCTTCCACGGCAGCTCGTCCTCGGGTACCGCGATCCGCAGGTTGGGGAACCGCTGGATCAGGCCGGTGAGCGCCACGGCGATCTCCATCCGGACCAGGGCTGCGCCCAGGCAGTGGTGGATGCCGTGCCCGAAGCTCATGTGCGTCTTGCGCTTCTTGCTGAAGTCGCACTCCTCGGCGCCCTCGAAGATCCGCTCGTCGCGGTTGGTCACGTCGAGCTGCGAGATGACCGCCTCGCCCTTGCGGACGAGCACGTCGCCGATCTGGACGTCCTCCAGCGCCACCCGCGTGAAGCCGCCGCCCGCCACCAGCGGGGTGACCCGGAGCAGCTCCTCGATCGCGTCGGTGACCAGCTCGGGGTCCTCGACGAGCTGGTCCCACAGGTGCCGGTTGGACAGCAGCGTGTACATGAAGTTGCCGATCGCGTTGGCGGTGCCCTCGTTGCCGCCGATCAGCAGGCTCATGACCAGCAGCACCAGCTCGTGCTCGCTCAGCGCCCCGCGCTCGTCCCGGACCTCGATCAGCGCGCTGATCAGGTCGTCCGCCGACTCCTCCCGGCGCTCGGCGATGAGCTGCACGATGTAGGAGTAGATCTCGCCCGCGGCGATGCCGATCTCCTCGGGCGTGATGCCCTTGTTCGACAGGACGGTCCGGGCGAAGGAGTGGAAGCGGGCGCGCTCCACCAGGGGGACGCCGAGCAGCTCGCAGATCATGATGATCGGCAGCTTCATCGCGAACGACTCCACCAGGTCCGCCGGCGCGCCCTGCTCGGCCATCTCGTCCATCAGGCCCTCGGTGACCTCGACGGCGCGCGGCCGCAGGCTCTCCACCCGGCGCATGGTGAAGGTCTTGGCGACCAGCCGGCGGAGCCGGGCGTGCTCGGGGCCGTCCATGGACAGCAGGCTGCCCTCGGGCAGCGGGTTCGGGGTCACCCGCGGCACGTCGCGGTGGGTGCAGGCGGCCAGGCTGAACCGGGGGTCGCTCAGCACGGCGCGGGCCTCGTCGTAGCCGGTGACGAGCCAGGCGTCGCGGGTTCCGTGGGGCAGCCTGACCCGGATGACGGGCGTCTCGCGGCGCAGCGAGAGGTAGCGCGGGTCGAGTTCGAGGCGCTCGGACTCCTCGAACGGGAAGTCGAACTCGGGGCTCGCGGTGGACGAGTCGATGGTCACGTGGTGCTCCTCAGGTCGGTCCGGGGCCAGGGGTCTGGTGCGCCGGTCATGCGGGCCGCCGCGCGACGGCGATCATGTAGCCGATCTCCGCCGCCCCGGACACCGAGACCATGACCCGCTTCAGCAGCGCGTCGGCCCCGGCGCCGAAGCGCTCGTGGACGTGGCCGTGGATCCGGGCGAGGTCCGGGCCGAGGCGCAGCATCGTGTGCTGGGTGTGCGCGGTGATGTCCAGCAGCTCGACGGCCTCCAGCCCGGCGGCGGGCAGCAGGTCGCGGTACTCGGCCAGCCGGGGCAGCGGGACGAAGTCGGTCGCGCCGAAGGCGGCCTCGGCGACCGAGGGCTGGGAGGAGCCCTCCGGCGCGGTCTCGATCATGTCGGTCAGCACCAGCCGGCCGCCCGGCCGCAGCACCCGGGCCATCTCGGCGAGGGCGCGCGGACGGTCCATGTGGATGATCGATTCCAGCGCGAACACGGCGTCGAACTCGGCGTCGCCGAACGGCTGGTCCATCGCGTCCGCGTAGGCGAACCGGACGCGGTCGGCCAGGCCCGCCGCGGCCGCGCGCGCGGCCGCCTGCTCGACCTGTCCCCGGTTGGTGCTGATCCCCACGACCTCGGCGCCGGTCCGCTCGGCGAGCCGCACGGCGGGCTTGCCGATCCCGCAGCCCACGTCGAGGACCCGGTCGCCGGGGCCGACGGGGAGCCGGCCGAGCACCTGGTCGGTGAGCCGGTCGGTCGCCTCCTGGATCGAGGCCGGGTCCTTGTCGTCCTCCCAGTAGCCGACATGGAAGTTGCCGTCCCAGACCTCGCTGAACACGGGGCCGGTCAGGTCGTAGAAGTCCACGATCTCGTCGGGCGGGGGAATGCGCTGCTGTGCCGTCATCAGTGCTCCGTGAGAGGTGTGCGGGGGTCCGTCACCGGACCGCGAGCCGTTCGGTGATCACGTCCATGACCGCGATGAAGCGGTCGGTCAGGTAGAAGTGCCCGCCGGGGAACACGTGCAGCGCGAACGAGGAGTCGGTGTGCTCGGCCCACGCCCGCGCCTCCGGGACGGTCACCTTCGGGTCGGCGTCACCGGTGAGCGCGACGATCGGGCAGCTCAGCGGCGGGCCGGGCCGGTACCGGTAGGTCTCCACCGCGCGGTAGTCGCTGCGGATCGCGGGCAGGACCATGCGCCGGACCTCGTCGTCCTCGAACAGTTCCGGCGCGGAGCCGCCGAGCTCGCGGACGGCGGCGAGCAGCCCGGCGTCGTCCAGCAGGTGGTGCCGCTCGTCGCGCAGCCGGCTCGGCGCCCGCCGGCCGGAGGCGAACAGCACCGCCGGGCGGACGCCGGACGCCTCCAGGCGCCGCGCGACCTCGAACCCGAGCGTCGCGCCCATGCTGTGCCCGAACAGGCTGAGCGGCAGGTCCGCCCAGTCCCGCAGCACCTCGGCGATGTGGTCGGCGAGCTCGGGGATCGACTCGACGCACGGCTCGCCCCGGCGGTCCTGCCGGCCGGGGTACTGGACGGCGAGCACGTCGACGCGGGGCGCGAGGGCGTGCGCGGCGGGCAGGTAGAAGCTGGCCGAGCCGCCGGCGTGCGGCAGGCACACCAGCCGCTGGACGGCGTCCGGGGCGGGCCGGTAGCGCCGCACCCACCGCTGGTCCGTTCCGACGCCGGTCACCGGCCCCGGATCCGTTCGCTCGGCGCCCATCAGCCGACCAGCGCGCTCGTCGCGAGCCCCGCGAACGGGTTGAGCCGGTCGGCGCCGATCCGCTCCCGCAGGGCCGGGTCGGTCACCCCGAGACCGCGTTCGGGCGCGAGGCAGAGCACCGCGACCTTGCCGGTGTGCCGGTTGGTCTGCACGAGCCTGGCCGCCTCGCCGACCTCCGCCATCGGGAAGACCTCCGCCATCGTCGGCACGATGCGGCCCTGCTGGAAGAGCCGGTTGGACTCCCACTGCTCCTGGAGGTTGGCGACATGGCTGCCGATGACGCGCTTCAGCTTCATCCACAGGTAGCGGTTGTCGAACTCGTGGTGGTAGCCGGTGCTCGACCCGCATGTGACGACGGCGCCGCCGCGCCGCACCACGAACATCGAGATCCCGAAGGTGGCCCGGCCGACGTGCTCGAACACGATGTGCGGGTCCTCGCCGACCGCCCGCCGGATGATCTTGCCGAGCCGGCGGCCGATCTCGACGCTGTGCCTGGGGTCGGCGCCCTCGTCGCCGGCCAGCCCGAACTCCGAGCGCTGCACGATGACGTCGCAGCCGAGTCGGCGCAGCGCCTCCGCCTTGGCCTCCGAGCCGACGATCCCGATCGGGGTGCCGCCGCCGTTCTTGACGAACTGGACGGCGTAGGCGCCCAGGCCGCCGGCGGCGCCCCAGATCAGCACGACGTCGCCCTGCTTCATCCGGGCGCCGCGGTCGCTGACCAGCATCCGGTAGGCGGTGCCGGCGCACAGCGTGTTGCAGGCCGCCTCCTCCCAGGTGAGGTGGGACGGCTTGGGGATCAGCTGGCTCGCGCGCACCACCGAGTAGTGCGCCAGGCCGCCGAAGTTGGTCTCGAAGCCCCAGGCCCGCTGCTCGGCGCCGAGCATGCCGTCGGCGTGCGAGGCGGCCTCCTGGTCGTCGACGTAGGCGGGGCTCACCACCACGTGGTCGCCGACCCGCCAGCGCCGCACCCCGGACCCGACCCGGACGATGACGCCCGCCGCGTCGGACCCGACGACCTGGTAGGGCAGGTCGTGCCGGGCCGCCCAGCCGCCCTCGCGGGCGAACTGCTCCAGGAAGCGGAAGGTCGGCACCGGCTCGAACATCGCCGACCAGACCGTGTTGTAGTTCACCGAGCTGGCCATCACCGCGATGAGCACCTCGTCCGGTGCCAGCTCGGGCATGGCCACGGGCCCGACGTGCAGCGATCTGCGCACGTCCCGGTCCGCGTCGGCGCCGAAGAGGCCGACGTCCTCGGCCCGGATGTAGGTGGCCAGGTACTCGCCGGGGACCGGCGCCTGCGCGATCCGCTCGGGCTCGGCGCCCGCGATCGCCAGATCGGACAAGGTGTTCATGGAAGGGGACGACCTTTCGCTACCAGGCGACCTGGACCCGCTCGACGCCGTAGATCTCGTGATTGACCCGGAACTCGCCGGACTCCGCGGGCTCGGCGAGCCGCAGCGTGGGGAACTCGCGGACGAGGCGGTCGAACACGATCCGCAGCTCCACGCGGGCGAGCTGGGCCCCGAGGCAGTAGTGGATGCCGCGGCCGAAGGCCATGTGGCTCTGCGCGTTCCGGGTGACGTCCAGCTCGTCCGGGTCGTCGTACTTGCGGGGGTCGCGGTTCCCGGCCGCCAGCGACACGGTCACCATCTCCCCCGCCTTGACCTCCTGCTCCCCGATCCGCATGTCCTCCATCGCCGTCATCGTCGTGCCGTACTGGAAGATCGTCAGGTAGCGCAGCAGCTCCTCGACGGCGCCGTCCACCAGCCCGGGGTCGGCGCAGAGCCGCTCCCACTGCTCGCGGTGGGTGAGCAGCGCCATGGTGCCCAGCGCGATCATGTTGGTGACCGTCTCCAGGCCGCCGAACAGCAGCACGAAGGCGATGCCGACGATCTCGTCGTCGCGCAGCTCGCCGGCCTCGATCAGGGCGCTGATCACGTCCTCGCCGGGCGCGGCGCGCTTGGCGCCCACGAGCTGGTGCAGGAACATGACCACGTTCATCGACTGGCCCATCACCTCCTCGGGGGAGGCGTCCAGGGCGAGCTGGTTCTCCATCTGGGCCTGGAAGCTGTCGCGGTCCTCGTAGGCCACGCCGAGGATGTCGCAGATGACCTGGCCGGGAACGGGCCTGGCGAGGGCCTCGATGAGGTCGGCGGTGTCGCCGGCGGCCTTCATCTCCTTGATCTTCTTGTCGGTCAGCTCCTCGATCCCCTCGGCCAGCAGCTTCATCCGGCGGGCGGTGAACTGCTTGGCCACCTGGTTGCGCAGCCGGGTGTGGTCCGGCGGGTCCATGAACACGAACATGCCGGGCGGGGCGGGCATCTTCGGCGCGCCGGCCGGGGCGACCGGGGAGACCCGCAGCTCGCTCTTGGCGCTGAACCGCTGGTCGAGGTGGACCTGGTTGCCCTCCTCGTGCCCGGTCACGAGCCAGCCGAGCGAGCCGTCGGGGTAGCGGAGCCGCGAGACCGGTTCCCTCGCCATCTCCGCGAGGTCCGCGGGCGGATCGAACGGGCCGCGATCGCGGGCCATGGGCAGGCTCGGCGCCGCCGGGGTGTTCGTCATGGGTCTCCCTGGGTCGAAGGGGCGGTTCGGGTCACGAGTCGTCGGCCGGAACGCCGAACTCGGCGTCGATGAGGTTCATCAGCTCCTCGCCGGACGCCGATTCGAGCTCGCCGGACGCCGCGGTGCCGTCGTCCTGGCCGAGCCGGGCGAGCAGGGTGTTCAGGCGCGCCCTGAGCGGTCCGCGGGACGCCTCGTCCAGCGGCAGTTCGCCGAGCAGCGCGGCGAGCCGGTCCAGTTCCCGCAGCGCGGCCGCGCCGGGGGCGGGGGCGGAGGCGGCCTGCTCGGAGGCGAGGCGGGCGGCCAGCGCCTCCGGGTTCGGGAAGTCGAACACCATCGTCGCGGGAAGCCGCAGTCCGGTGGCGGTGGCGAGCCGGTTGCGCAGCTCGACCGCGGCCAGCGAGTCGAAGCCGAGGTCGCTGAACGCCTTGCGCGGCGCGACCGCCTCGGCCGTCGGATGCCCCAGCACGGCGGCCGCCTCGTCGCGGACCAGCTCCAGGAGCCGTTTGGCGCGTTCGGCCGGGTCGAGGCCGGCGAAACCGGCCGGCCGGTCGGCGGTCCCGCCGCCGCCCGCCGGGAGGCGCGGCTCCGGGCGCGGCGCGGGGACGAGCGCGCGCAGCATCGCGGGCGGTTCCTCCGCGCGGCGGCGCAGCGCGGCCAGGTCGAGCCGTCCCGCCACGACCGACGGCGCGCCCAGCCCGACCGACCTGCCGAGCAGGTCGAGCCCGTCCCCGGCGGAGAGCGGCAGGAACCCGCCGCGCCCGATGCGGCGGCGGTCCACCTCGGACAGCCCGGCGGTCATGCCGGTGCGCACCTCCCACGGTCCCCACGCCACCGAGACGGCGGGAAGCCCGGCCGCGGCGCGGTGCTGGGAGAAGGCGTCGAGGAAGGCGTTGGCGGCGGCGTACCCGGCCTGGCCGGGCGCGCCGAACACGCCCGCGGCCGAGGAGTAGAGCACGAACGCGGACAGGTCGAGGTGCGCGGTCAGCTCGTGCAGCCGGACCGCGGCGTCGACCTTGGGCGCGAGCACGGCGTGCAGGCGGTCCGGGGTCAGCCCGGTGAGCAGGCCGTCGTCGACCGCCCCGGCCGTGTGCACGACCGTCCGCAGCGGGTGCTCGGCGGGGACCCGGTCCAGCAGCGCGGCGGCGGCGGCCGGATCGGCGAGGTCGCACGCGTGCAGCTCCACCTCGGCGCCCTGGGCACGCAGCTCCGCGACCAGGTCGTCCGCGCCGGGCGCGCCGGGTCCGCGCCTGCTGGTCAGCAGCAGACGGCGCGCCCCGTGCACGGCGACCAGGTCGCGCGCGAGCAGCGCACCGAGAGCACCGGTCGCGCCGGTGACCAGCACCGTTCCGGTGGTGTCCCACACCGGGCCGGCCTCCCCCGCCGCGGCCGGTGCCAGCCGGGGGGCCAGCAGCTCCCCGTCCCGCACGGCGAGTTCGGGTTCCGCGGTGGACAGGGCCGCGGCCGACGGCAGCACCGCGTCCAGATCGGCGGACGCGTCCAGGTCGAGGAGCGCGAACCGGCCGGGGTGCTCGGACCGCGCGGAGCGCACCAGGCCCCACAGCGGCGCGTGCGCCAGGTCGGGCACCGCCTCGCCGTCGCGGGCGGCGACCGCGCCGCGGGTCACCAGCAGCAGCCTGGACGAGGCGTAGCGATCGTCGGCCAGCCAGTCCTGGAGGAGGGCCAGGGCCTCCTCCGTGGCCCGCCGGGCCCCGACGGCGAGATCCGCCGGGCCGCCCTCGGAGGTCCGGTAGACGACCATGACCGGCCGGACCGGCCCGTCGCCGCCGAGGAACGCCCAGCCAGCGGGGGCGGCCGGTGGGGTGACCGCCTCCCAGGACAGGGCGAAGACCGCCTGCCCGGCGGCGGCCCCGGCCGGCCCGGTGCGGCCCGCGACGCGGCTCACCAGCGCGTCGATGGACGCGATGACCTGGCCGTGGCCGCCATAGACGGTGATGCTCTGCTCATCCGGTCCGGTCGGGAGGATGCGGGCCCGGATCCGGCGCGAACCGGCCGCGTGCGGCCGGACGCCTCGCCAGGTGAACGGGAGCAGCGGTGGGCGCTCCTCCCCCGCGTCCCCCGCGTCCTCTGCGGCGGCGGCCGCGCGGAGCACCGCGTCGAGAAGGGCCGGGTGCAGCCAGAATCCCCCGGCGTCGGCCGATTCGGGCAGCACCGCTTCGGCGAAGACCTCCGCGCCGCGCGACCAGACGGCGGTGAGCCCCTGGAACGCCGGGCCGTAGTCGTAGCCGGCCGCCGCCGCGCGCTCGTGGTAGCCGGCGACCGGAACCGGTTCGGCTCCGAGCGGCGGCCAGGCCTCCGGGTCGTCCTCGGCGATCCCGGCGGTCCCGGCCGGAACGGCGAGGACGCCGGTCGCCGCCCTGGCCCACGGCTGGTCGCCGACGCGGGTGTGGACCGTGAACCCGCGCCCCGCGGCCAGGCCGGGGGCCGCGACGGTGATCCGGAACTGGACGCCCTCCCCGGAGGGGACGGCGACGGGGGCCTCCAGGGTGAGTTCCTCCACCAGCGGATGGCCGAGCCGCTGCCCGGCCTGCACCGCCAGCTCGACGAGCACCGTGCCGGGCAGCAGGGCGGCGCCGTGGATGACGTGCTCGGCCAGCCAGGGCGTGGCCGCGGCGGACAGCAGCCCGCTGAACACGAACTCGCCGGTGCCCGGCAGCTCGACGCCCGCCCCGAGCAGCGGGTGGTCGACCCGGTCCAGGCCGAGGTCCGCCGCGTCGCCCGGCCGCGCCGCGGCGCGCAGCCAGTACCGCTGGTGCTGGAACGCGTAGGTCGGAAGGTCGATCCGGCTCCCGCCGGTGCCCGCGAAGAACGCCGGCCAGTCCACCGCGACACCGCGGGCGTGCAGCCGGGCCAGCGCGGCCAGCAGCGTCTCCGGTTCCGGCCGGTCCTTGCGCAGCGCCGGGACCGCGGCGGCGTCCTCGCCCAGGCTCTCGTGCACCATCGCCGACAGGGTCGCACCGGGCCCGAGCTCCAGGAACGTCACCTCCGGGGACACGGCCGCCGCGGCCGCGACGCCGTCGGCGAACCGCACGGTCGCGTGCGCCTGGCGGACCCAGTACTCCGGTGTGGCCATCTCGTCGGCCGCCACGGCCCGGCCGGTCACCGTCGACACGATCGGCAGCCGCGGCCGCTGGAACCGCAGCCCGGCGCAGACCTCGGCGAACTCCGCCAGCATCGGCTCCAGCAGCGGGGAGTGGAAGGCATGCGAGACGCGCAGCCGGCTGGTGCGCCGTCCCGCCAGGCGCCGCTCGGCCTCGGCGATGTCCTCGGCCGCACCGGACAGGACGACCGAGCCCGGCGCGTTGACCGCCGCGACGGCCGTCCGGCCGGTGAGCAGCGGCCGCACCTCGTCCTCGGTGGCCCGCACCGCCAGCATCGCGCCGCCGGGGGGAAGGTCCTGCATCAGCCGGCCGCGCGCGGCCACGAGCGCGGCGGCGTCCGGCAGCGACAGGACGCCGGCCACGTGCGCCGCCGCGATCTCGCCGATCGAGTGGCCGAGCAGGTGGTCCGGCCGGATGCCCCAGGACTCGACGAGCCGGAACAGCGCGACCTCGACGGCGAACAGCGCGGGCTGGGTGTAGCCGGTCAGCCCGAGCCGTTCGGGATCGGTGAACACCACCTCGCGCAGCGGCTTTTCCAGCAGCGGGTCGAACTGGGCGCACACCTCGTCGAAGGCGTCGGCGAAGGCGGGGAAGACCGCGTGCAGTTCCCGGCCCATGCCGGCGCGCTGCGTGCCCTGGCCGGGGAAGATCACAGCGAGCTTGCCGTCCACGGCGACGTCCTGGCACACACCGGCGGCGGACGCTCCTCCGGCGACCGCCGCGAGACCGTCGCGCAGGTCGTCCGCCGTGCGGCCGAAGACGACGGCCCGGTGCTCCAGATGGGCGCGCGTCGTGGCCAGGGAGAAGGCGGCATCGGCAGGTTCGGCGCCGTCCACGGCGGATCGGATCCGTAGCGCCTGTTCCCGCAGGGCCTCCGCTGAATGGCCGGACACCGGGAACGGCAGGACCGGCAGCTCCACGTCGGGGGGGCGCTCTTCCTCGCGTGCGGGAGGCTCGGGTGCCCGTTCGATGATCACGTGGGCGTTGGTCCCGCTGACCCCGAACGCCGAGATCCCGGCACGCCAAGGCCGGTCCACCTCGGGGAGCGGGCTGTTCACGTCGGCCAGTTGCACATCGCCTGTGGTCCAGTCCACATGCGGGGACGGCTCGTCCAGATGCAGCGACGCCGGGACGACACCCTCCCGCAGCGCCAGCACCATCTTGATCACACCGGCGACCCCGGCCGCCGCCTGCGTATGACCGATGTTCGACTTCACCGACCCCAGCAACACCGGACGCTCGCGATCCTGGCCATAGGTCGCCAGCACCGCCTGCGCCTCGATCGGATCACCCAGCACCGTCCCAGTGCCGTGCGCCTCCACCACGTCGACCTCACCGGCCGACAGGCCCGCGTTCGCCAGCGCCGCACCGATCACCCGCTGCTGCGACAAACCATTCGGCGCCGTCAACCCATTGGACGCACCGTCCTGGTTCACCGCGGAGCCGCGGACCACACCCAGGATCTGCCGGCCGTTGCGCTCGGCGTCCGACAACCGCTCCAGGAGCACCAGCCCGACACCCTCACCCCAGCCCGTGCCATCCGCACCCGCCGCGAACGGCTTGCACCGGCCATCCGCCGCCAACCCGCCCTGCCGGGAAAACTCCACGAACGCCGCAGGCGTCGACATCACCGTCACGCCGCCCGCCAGCGCCAGATCGCACTCCCCCGACCGCAACGACTGCACCGCCAGATGCAGGCCCACCAGCGACGACGAACACGCCGTGTCCACCGTCACCGCAGGACCTTCCAACCCGAACACGTACGACAGGCGACCCGACAAAACGCTGCCGACACTGCCGGTGAGCGCGTATCCGTCGGTCGCCGATGTCGAGTCGAGCAGGAGTGCGGCGTAGTCGTGCGTGGCGCCGCCCACGAACACCCCGGTCGGGCTGCCCTTCAGTGAGGACGGGTCGATCCCGGCCCGCTCGAACAGCTCCCACGACGTCTCCAGCAGCAGCCGCTGCTGCGGATCCATGGCCTGGGCCTCGCGCGGCGAGATCCCGAAGAACGCGGCGTCGAAGCCGCCCGCGTCGGTCAGGAAGGCTCCGTCGCGGACGTAGGAGGTGCCGGGGCGTCCACTGTCCGGGTCGTAGAGGCGGCCGAGGTTCCAGCCCCGGTCGCCGGGGAAGCCGCCGACGGTGTCCGCGCCCCGCTCGACCAGCCGCCACAGGTCCTCCGGGGAGTCGGCCCCGCCGGGGAACCGGCAGGCCATCGCCGTGATCACCACCGGGTCCTCGGCGGGCGCGGCGGTCGCCGGGAGCGCGGCGGGCGCGGCCGGCTCCGCGCCGAACAGCTCGGCCAGCAGCAGCGCGGCCACCGCCTCGGCGGTCGGGTGGTCGAAGGCCAGGGTCGCGGGCAGCCGCAGCCCGGTGGCCGACGCCAGGCGGGTGCGCAGCGCCATCGACGTCAGCGAGTCGAAGCCGAGGTCCTTGAACGGCCGGTTCGCGGCGACCGCGCCGGAGGAGGTGTGGCCGAGCACCTCGGCGGCCGCGTCGCGGACCAGGGCCAGCAGCGCGGTACGGCGCTCCGCGGCGGTGAGGGGCTCCAGTTCGCGCAGCAGCGCGGGCGCGTCGGCGCCCGTGTCGTCCGGCCGCGCCTGTGCCGCCCGCACGGCTTC
Organism: Actinomadura rugatobispora; assembly: GCF_055379765.1. Classification (NCBI taxonomy): domain Bacteria; kingdom Bacillati; phylum Actinomycetota; class Actinomycetes; order Streptosporangiales; family Thermomonosporaceae; genus Actinomadura; species Actinomadura rugatobispora. The sequence goes on from NZ_AP029191.1 coordinate 144,002, forward strand.
GGAGATCTCGTCGAGCAGCGGGCGGTGCCGGGCCGAGTTGTAGATCGGGGCGAACCGGGGCCAGTCCATGTCGGTGACGGTCACGGCGGTCTCGTCCAGGCCGACCGCGGTGTCCATGGCCCGGATCGCCAGGTCGGCGGGCATGAGCCGGATGCCCAGCAGGCCGGCGGACGCGGCGGCCGCGTCGTCGACCATGCCGCCGCCGGCCCAGCCGCCCCACGCGATCGAGGTGGCGGTGTCACCGCGTTCGCGGCGGGCCTCGGCCAGCGCGTCCAGATGGGCGTTGGCCGCGGCGTAGGCGCCCTGCCGGGCGCTGCCCCAGACGGCGGCACCGGACGAGAACAGCACGAACGCGTCCAGCGGCCGTCCCGCGAGCAGCGCGTCGAGGTGGGTCGCGCCCGCGGCCTTCGCGGCCATGACCGCGGCGAACTCCTCGTCGGTGGTCTCGGCGAGCGGTGTCTCCTGCGGGACGCCGGCCGCGTGCACCACCGCGCTGAGGGGCCCGGCCGTGTCGAGCAGGCGCGCCAGCGCCTCCCGGTCGGCCACGTCGCAGGCGGCGATGGTGACCCGCGCGCCGAGCCCGGCCAGCTCGTCGCGCAGCTCGGCCGCGCCCGGCGCGTCCGGTCCGCGGCGGCTGAGCAGGACGAGGTGCTCGGCGCCGCCGCCGGCCAGCCGGCGGGCGACGTGCGCGCCGAGGCCGCCGGTGCCGCCGGTGATCAGGACGGTGCCGCGCGGGCGCCAGGTCCGGTCCGGGTCCGCCGCTCCGCCCGGAGCGGGGACCAGGCGGCGGACGAACGCCCCGGAACCGCGGAGGGCGATCTGGTCCTCGTCGCCCGCGGCGGTGAGCGCCCAGGCCAGCCGGTCGGCGCCACGCCGGTCGAGCTCGCCGGGAAGGTCGATGAGGCCGCCGAGCAGGGCGGGGAACTCCAGCCCGATCACCCGGCCGAGGCCCCAGAGCTGTGCCTGCGCCGGGTCGGGGGCGGCGTCGGAACGGCCGATGGACACCGCGCCCCTGGTCAGGCACCAGAGGCGCGGGCCGTCCCCGCGCCCGGCGAGCGCGGCGGCGAGGGCGGCGGTGGCGGTCAGGCCGGTGCCGAGCCACGGGTGCCGTTCGTGTCGGCGCTCGTCGGCGCCGAGCAGGGACAGCACGCCCGCGACGCCGGTGCCCGCGCTCTCCGCGAGCACGCCCTCGAACCCTCCGGGGTCGCGGGCGGGGTCGACGGTCAGGACGCGCGCCTCGGCGCCCCTCGCGGTGAGCGCGCCGGCCAGCGGCCCGGCGATGGCGGCGGCGCGGTCGCCGGGCGGCACCAGGATCAGCCAGGTCCCGGAGAGCGCGGCGTTCCCGGCGGGCGGCACGGGCCGCCAGTCGACCCGGTACCGCCATGCGTCCACGGTGGTCAGCTCGCCGTCCGCGCGGTGCCAGGCGGACAGCTCCGGCAGGATCGACCGCCATCCGTCGGCTTCGCCGGCCGGGCCGAGCGCGCCGGCCAGCGCGGCGGGGTCGGCGTCGTCGACCGCGGCCCAGAACCTCCGCTCGGCCCTGCTCTGCCCGGTGCCCGTCTCGGCGGGGGCCGCCGCGTCCGGTTCGAGCCAGTAGCGGCCGCCCTGGAAGGGATAGGTCGGCAGCGGGACGCGCCTGCCGGGCGTCTGGCCGCTCCAGTCGACGGGCACTCCGGCCACGTGGGCCTCGGCGAGCGCGGTCAGGAACCGCTCCGGGCCTCCTTCCAGCCTCCGCAGCGAGGTCAGCAGCAGCGGCTCCACGCCCGCGGTCTCCAGGGTCTCCTGGAGGGCCGGGCCGAGCGCGGGATGGGCGCTCACTTCGAGGAAGGCGGTGAAGCCCGCGTCCGCGAGGGCCGAGACCGCCCGCTCGAACAGCACCGGCTCGCGCGCGTTGCGGTACCAGTAGGCGGTGTCCATCTCGCCGGTGTCGATGGGCGCGCCGGTCACCGTGGAGAAGAAGGGGATCGCCGCGGTCCGCGGCGCGACCCCGGCGAGATCGGTGAACAGCCGCTCGCGCATCGTCTCGACCTGCGGCGAGTGGCCCGGCGCGTTGACGCCGGTCAGCCGCCTGGTCTGGACGCCGTCGGCGTCGAGTTCGGCCAGCAGCTCGTCCACGGCCTGCGCGTCCCCGGTCACCAGCACCGCGGCCGGGCCGTTCACCGCCGCGATCGTCACGCGGTCGCCGAAGCGGGCGGTCCGCTCGGCGGCGTCCTGCCGGGACAGCCGCAGCGACGCCATCGCGCCGCCGCCCGACAGCGCGGTCCACGCCTTGCCCCGCAGCGCCACGATGCGCGCGCCGTCCTCCAGGGACAGCGCGCCCACGACGCAGGCGGCGGCGATCTCCCCCTGCGAATGGCCGACCACGGCGGCGGGCCGGACGCCGAAGTGCTCCCACAGCCGCGCCAGGGACACCATGACGGCGAACAGCATGGGCTGGACGACATCGATGCGGTCCAGGTCGGCGGCGCCGGGTTCGCCGCGCAGGACCGCGGTCGGCGACCAGTCCACGAAGGCGCCCAGCGCCCGCGCGCACTCGTCGAACGCGGCGCGGAAGACCGGCGAGGAGTCGTACAGGCCGGCGGCCATCCCGGCCCACTGCGTGCCCTGGCCCGGGAACACGAAGACCGTGCCGGATCCGGCCCGTGCCCGGCCGCACACGACGGCGGGGCCGGTGCGTCCTTCGGCGAGGTCCGCGAGCCCGGCGCGCAGGCCCTGCCGATCGGTGCCGAGCACCACGGCGCGCTCCTCGAACGGCGTCCGCTCCGCGAGCGTGCGGGCCAGATCCGCGAGGTCCACCGCGGGATCGGCCGCGGCCTCGGCCAACCGTGCCGCCGCCGCCCGCAGCGCCGATTCGTCGCGAGCGCTGAGCGGCCACGGCGTGACCCCGGTGGCGAGCGGCCGTTCCGGGGCCGGCGGCTCGTCCGCCTCCGTTCCGGGCTCGGGCGCCTGCTCGACGATCACGTGCGCGTTGGTGCCGCTGACCCCGAACGCCGACACCCCGGCGCGCCGGGGCCGGTCCACCTCGGGCCAGGGGGTGTTCTCGGTCAGCAGCCGGACCGCACCGCCGTCCCAGTCGACCTGACCGGTCGGCCGGTCGATGTGCAGCGTGCGCGGGGCCAGCCCGTTGCGGACGGCCAGCACCATCTTGATGACGCCGGCGACCCCGGCCGCCGCCTGCGTGTGCCCGATGTTCGACTTGATGGAACCGAGCAGCAGGGGCCGGTCCGCCGGGCGGCCCTGCCCGTAGGTCCGCAGCAGCGCCCCGGCCTCGATGGGGTCGCCGAGCACGGTGCCCGTGCCGTGCCCCTCGGCGACGTCGACGTCCGCGGCCGACAGCCGGGCGTCGGCCAGCGCCGCCTCGATGACGGCCTGCTGCGTCCGGCCGTTCGGCGCGGTCAGGCCGTTGGAGGCGCCGTCCTGGTTGATCGCCGAGCCGCGCAGCACCGCCAGGACCGGGTGCCCGTTGCGCTCGGCCTCGCTCAGCAGCTCCAGCGCGAGCACCCCGACGCCCTCGCCCCAGCCGGTGCCGTCGGCGGACGCGGCGTAGGCGCGGCAGCGGCCGTCCTCGGCGAGCACCCGCTGGCGGCACATCTCGACCAGGAGCGCCGGGGTGGAGATGATCGTCGCGCCGCCGGCCAGCGCCAGGGTGCACTCGCGGTGGCGCAGCGACCGCGCCGCCAGGTGGATCGCGACCAGCGAGGACGAGCAGGCGGTGTCGATGGTCAGCGCCGGCCCCTCCAGGCCGAGCGTGTAGGCGATCCGGCCGGATCCGACGCTGCCCGCGTTGCCGGTGGTCAGGTGCCCTTCGACGCTCTCCGCGCCGCGGCCGGCGAGGGTGCGGTAGTCGCCGCCGGCCAGGCCGACGAACACTCCGGTGGGGCTGCCGCGCAGCGCCGCGGGGTCGATCCCGGTCCGCTCGACCGCCTCCCAGGAGGTCTCCAGCAGGAGCCGCTGCTGGGGGTCCATGGACACGGCCTCGCGCGGGCTGATGCCGAAGAAGGCCGCGTCGAACCGGTCGACGTCGTCGAGGAAGCCGCCGCCGCGCGTGTAGAGCGTGCCGGGCCGCGCCGGGTCGGGGTCGTACAGCGCCGCCAGGTCCCAGCCGCGGTCGGCGGGCAGCGGGGAGATCGCGTCCACGCCGTCGACGACCGTGCGCCACAGATCGTCCGGTGAACTCACCCCGCCGGGAAAGCGGCACGCCATTCCGACGATCGCGATCGGCTCGTGCGCACGCGATTCCAGCTCGGCCAGGCTGCGCCGAGTGCGATGCAGATCGGCTGCGACCCACCGCAGATTTTCCCGTAGCTCGACCTCGTTGGCCATCGACTCCGCTTTCTCATGACGTTTCAATGGCTTTGGCGGAACACCGCAAGTCTCGGCGGTTCACAGGTTATGGACGCGCCCACCCTTGCCGGCAACCCCTAGCCAACCCCAGACCGGTCAGGTGCCGCGCAGCTCCGTCCGGATGAAATCGAGCAGGTCATCGTCACTTCCCGTGGCCAGTTTCGCCAGCGCGGACGCCGGCTCCACGGCGTCGAACCGCGCGGCGAGCGCACGGAGCCTGGCCGCGACGGTCACCCGCAATTCTTCGTCGGCCACGGCCGCCAGCGACGATTCCAGCCTGGACAGTTGTCCGAGGACGGGTTCCGGTTCCGGATCGGCCGTTTCCGTCCCGCCGAGCCGCTCATGCAGGAATTCCGCGAGTGCGCTCGGATTCGGTTGTTCGAATGCGAGTGCCGGCGGCAGTTTCAGCCCGGTCTCCATGGTCAGCCTGTTCCGCAGTTCGATCGCGGCGAGCGAGTCGAACCCCAGATCGCGGAACGGGCGGGCGCCGTCGAGGGACGCGGGGGCGTTCGGTCCCAGCACCGCCGCCACCTGGGTGCGCACGAGGTCGCTCAGCATCCTTTCCCGCTCGCCGGGGGACGCCGCGTCGAACCGGTCCCGGAACGTGGACGCCGATGCCCGCCCGGACTCGGGCGCGGGCTCGGCGACGAGGTCGCGCAGCAGCAGGCCGGGCCTGCTCGCCCCCGCCGTCGCCTGGTAGCGCCGCCAGTCCATGTCGGCGACCAGGAGGAATGCCTCGTCCTGGGCGAGCGCCCGGCGCAGCGCGAGCAGCGCGGCGTCCGGATCGAGCTGGAAGACGCCCTGCACCTCGTCGACCTTGCGGAGCGCGCCCGCCATGCCCTCGCCCCGCCATGGCCCCCAGGCGATCGACGTCGCGGGCAGCCCGGCCGCCCGCCGGTGCGCCGCCAGCGCGTCGAGGAACGCGTTGCCGGGCGCGTAGTTCGCCTGTCCCAAGGCTCCGACGGTCGCGCCCGCCGACGAGAACAGCACGAACGCCGACAGGTCCAGGGACCGGGTCAGCTCGTGCAGGTGCCGCGCGCCGAGCAGCTTGGCCCGCAGCGCGCGGTCCATCTGCTCGACGGTCAGCGCGTCGGCCGCGGCGTCGTCCAGCGCGCCCGCCGCGTGCACGACCGTGGTCAGCGGGTGCTCGGCGGGGAGGCCGCCGATCAGGCGGGCGAGCGCGTCCCGGTCCGCGACGTCGCACGAGACGACCGTCACCCGCGCGCCCAGAGCGGTGAGCTCGGCCCGCAGCTCCCCCGCGCCCGGCGCGTCCAGGCCCTGCCTGCCGGCCAGCACCAGGTGCTCTGCCCCCTGTGCCGCGAGGTGGCGCGCCACGTGCGCGCCGAGCGCACCGGTGCCGCCGGTGATGAGGGTGGTCCCGCGCGGCCGCCACAACGGCGCCGCCGCCGGGGCGGGCGCCGGGAGCAGCCGCCGGGCCAGCACGCCGGCGTCCCGCACGGCGAGCTGGTCCTCGCCGCCGGGGGCCAGCACCGCGCGGACGGCGGCCGCCGCCGCGTCCGGCGTCACCTCCGCCGGGAGGTCGACCAGGCCGCCCCAGCGCTCCGGCTGTTCCAGGGCGAGGACGGCCCCGAGTCCCCAGACCGTCGCCTGCCGGGTGCCCGCGACCCGGTCCCCGGCGGCGGCCGCGACCGCGTCCTGGGTGAGGCACCACAGCGGTGCCCGCACTCCGCTCTCGCCGAGGGCCTGGACGAGCGTCACGGTGGCGCGCAGCCCCATCGGCACGGCGGGGCTTCCCGCCACTGGTTCCTCGGCCAGCGCGAGCAGCGAGAGCACGGCGGTGACGGAGCCGGGGATCCGCCGGAGCCGTTCGGCGAGGGCGGCGCGGTCATCGCCGCCGACGGCCAGCGGCACGGCCACCACGCTGGGCAGGTCCGCGAACAAAGCCGCGAGGCGTTCGGCCCGCGCGTCGCCCGCCGGGACCACGAGCAGGAACACGGCTTCCCGCGCCTCGGCGTCCGGGCCGGTGAACGGCGCCCAGGAGACCTGGTAGCAGTGCCGCCCGACGGCGCTCTCCAGCGCGTGCCTGCGCTGCCAGCGCGCCACGGCGGGCAGCACCTCGCGCAGCGGCTGCCCGGGGTCCACGTCCAGTTCGGCGGCGACAGCGTCGGCGTCGGCGCCGTGCACCAGCTCCCAGAAGCGCGCGTCGTTCCCGGCGGGCCCGGCGGGCCGTTTCGCCTCCAGCCAGTAGCGCCGGCGCTGGAAGGGGTAGGTCGGCAGATCCACCGGCCGCGACGGCCCGGTGAAGTACCGGCGCCAGTCGGTCCGCAGACCGTGGACGTGCAGCGCGGCGACGGCCCCCAGCAGCGTGGCGGTCTCCGGGCGCTCGCGGCGCAGGCCCGCCGCAGCGATCACCCCCTCGTCACCCCGGCCGCGCACCAGCGAGGTCAGCGAACCGTCCGGACCCAGTTCCAGGAAACCGGTCACCCCGGCATCGACGGCAGCGGACACGCCATCGGCGAACCGCACCGTCTCCCGCACATGCCGCACCCAATACTCGGCACTGCCTACTTCATCAGCCACGACCCCGCCGGTCACATTGGAAATCAACGTCAATTCCGGGCGACGAAACTCCACACCCTCGATCGCCCGCCCGAAATCGGCCAGCACCGGCTCCATCAAGAACGAATGAAAACCATGCCCGACCGGCAACCGCCGCACCCGGCGCCCGCGCTCCGCCACCCGATCCAGCACCGTGCCCACCGCACTCTCATCGCCGGAGACCACCACCGCCTCCGGCCCGTTCACCGCCGCGATCTCCACCCCGTCCACCAGCAACCCGCCCACCTCGGACTCCGACGCCTCCAACGCGGCCATCGCCCCAGGCCCTGCATCACCCATCAACCGGCCACGAGCCACCACCAAACCCACGGCATCCGACAAGTTGAAAACACCGGCGACATGCGCAGCAACGATCTCCCCCAACGAATGACCCATCACCGCGTCGACCTCGACGCCCCACGAACACACCAAACGAAACAACGCCACTTCAAACGCGAACAAACCAAGCTGGGCAGACAACGTCCCAGTCACATCACCTCCCCCCTCGAACACCGCATCCCGCAACGAACAACCGATCAACGCATCCGCGACCCCGCACACCTCATCAAAAGCCTCACGAAAGACGTCGAACGCCTCATATAGTTCTCGCCCCATCCCCACACGTTCCGACCCCTGACCTGAGAACACCACCGCCAGCCGGCCGCCGCTCCGGGCCGTGCCGGTCGTCACGTTCGCCGCCGCCGTGCCGTCCGCCAGGGCCGCGAGACCTGCGAGCAGTTCGTCGTGTCCCGCCGCGACCACCACCGCCCGCCGCTCCAGCGCCGCCCGCGCCGACACCAGCGAGCGCGCCACATCCCCGAGTGCGACGTCCGGGCGCTGCTCCAGGAAGTCCCGCAACCGTGCGGCCTGGGCGCGCACCGCCTCGTCGGACTTCGCCGACACGAGGAACGGAAGGGCGGCGTCCTCGGTGGATCCCGCCGAGGCGCCGCGGGACTCCTCGGGTGCCTGTTCGACGATGACGTGGGCGTTGGTCCCGCTGACCCCGAACGCCGAGATCCCGGCACGCCAGGGCCGCTTCACCTCGGGCAGCGGGCTGTTCACGTCGGTGAGCTGGACGTTGCCCGTGGTCCAGTCCACGTGCGGGGACGGGTCGTCCAGATGCAGCGACGCCGGAACGACACCGTGCCGCAGCGCCAGCACCATCTTGATCACACCGGCGACCCCGGCCGCCGCCTGCGTGTGACCGATGTTCGACTTCACCGACCCCAGCAACACCGGACGGTCGCGCTCCTGGCCATAGGTCGCCAAGACCGCCTGCGCCTCGATCGGATCGCCGAGAGTCGTCCCGGTGCCGTGCGCCTCCACCACGTCCACGTCACCGGCCGACAGGCCCGCGCTCGCCAGCGCCGCACCGATCACCCGCTGCTGCGACAGACCATTCGGTGCCGTCAAACCGTTGGACGCACCGTCCTGATTCACCGCCGTGCCGCGCACGATCCCCAGGATCCGATGGCCGTTGCGCTCGGCGTCCGACAAACGCTCCAGCAGCACCAACCCCGCACCTTCGCCCCAGCCCGTGCCATCCGCGCCCGCCGCGAACGGCTTGCAGCGCCCATCCGCCGCCAACCCGCCCTGCCGGGAAAACTCCACGAACGCGGCGGGCGTCGCCATCACCGTCACGCCGCCCGCCAGCGCCAGATCGCACTCACCCGACCGCAACGACTGCACCGCAAGATGCAGGCCCACCAGCGACGACGAACACGCCGTGTCCACCGTCACCGCAGGCCCCACCAACCCGAACACATACGACAGGCGACCTGACAGGACGCTGCCGACACTGCCGGTGAGGGTGTATCCGGTGGCGGATTCCGGGATGTCGGCGTCCGATCCCGCGTAGTCCCGCCCGGACATGCCGGCGAAGACCCCGGTCCGGCTGCCCTTCAGCGAGGACGGGTCGATCCCGGCCCGCTCGAACAGCTCCCACGACGTCTCCAGCAGCAGCCGCTGCTGCGGATCCATCACCAGGGCCTCGTCCGGCGAGATCCCGAACAGCCCGGCGTCGAAGCCGCCCGCGTCGTCGAGGAAGCCGCCCCTGTGGGCGACCGACGTGCCCGGCTCGAAGAGCCCGCTCACGTCCCAGCCCCGGTCGGTGGGGAACCCGGTGATGGCGTCGGTGCCGGTGGACACCAGACGCCACAGGTCCTCGGGCGAGCCGGCACCGCCCGGAAAGTGGCACGCCATGGACACGATCGCGATGGGCTCCCCGGTCGCGGCACGGCGTCCGGGGTCGTCCGCCCGCCCGTCCCGGCCGGTGAGCCCGGCGTCCACGTGCTTCACCAGCTCGGCCGGGGTCGGGTGGTCGAACACCAGCGTGACCGGCAGGTCCATTCCGATGGCGGCGGCCAGGCGCTTGCGGAAGTCCACCGCGGTGAGGGATTCGAATCCCATGTCCTTGAACGCCTGGTCCACGGGGATGTCCGCCGGTGACGCGTGGCCGAGCACGTCCGCGGCCTGCCTGCGGACGAGGTCGAGCAACCGTGCCCGGCGTTCGCCGCCGGTGAGGCCCTGCCACTGCGACGGGATCGCCGCCGGGTCGGTGTCGCCCTCGTCGGGGACGGGCATGGCGGGGACGGGTGCGCCCGCCCGGCCGATCCAGTAGGCGTCGCGCTGGAAGGCGTAGGTCGGCAGGTCGATCCGGCGGCCGGCGGGAATGGGCCAGGTCACGGGCAGCCCGGCCGTCCAGGCTTCGGCGAGCGCGCGCAGCAGGCGGCCGTGCCCGCCGTCGTCGCGGCGCAGCGTCGCGAGCACGGTCGCGGCGGTGCCGGACGCCTCGCCCGTGCTCTCCAGGCTCAGGCTGAGGACGGGGTGGGCGCTGACCTCCACGAACCGGCGGTGGCCTCCGTCCAGCAGGGCCCGCGTCGCGTCGTGGAAGCGGACCTTGCCGCGCAGGTTGCGGATCCAGTAACCGCCGTCCAGCTCCCCCGCGCTCACCCAGTCGGCGGTGACGGACGACATCATCGGCACGGCCCCGGCGCCGGACAACGGGAGCCCGCCCAGGACGTCGCGCAGTTCCTCCAGAACGGCGTCCACCTGGACGGAGTGCGACGCGTAGTCCACGTCGATCCAGCGCGCCCGGATCTGGCGTTCCCCGCACGCGGCCACGAAGCCGGCCAGGGCGGTGCGCTCGCCGGCGACCACGACCGCGTTCGGGCCGTTCACGGCCGCCACCGAGAGCCCCGGATGGTCGGCGAGCATCGTCTCGGCCTCGTGTTCCGGCAGCGCGGCGGACACCATGCCGCCCACACCGGACAGCACCCGTCCCACGACGCGGCTGCGCTCCAGCACGACGCGGGCGCCCGCCTCCAGGCTGAGCCAGCCGCCCACCACCGCCGCGGCGACCTCACCCTGCGAGTGGCCGACGACCGCGTCCGGCGTGATCCCGCACGACTCCCACACCGCGGCCAGGGACACCATCACGGCGAACGTCGCGGGCTGCACGACGTCGACCCGGCTCAGCGCGTCGGCGTCGTCCAGGGCGTCGATCAGCGACCAGCCGGTCAGGGGGTCCAGCACCTCCGCGCACTCGGCCATGCGGGCCGCGAACACCGGTGTCGAGGCCAGCAGGCCGCGTCCCATGCCGGTCCACTGCGAGCCCTGCCCGGGGAACACGAACACCGTCCTGCCACCACCGCCGCGGGCCACGCCCCCGATCGCCCCGCCGCCGGGCTCGCCGGCGGCGATGTCCGCGAGGCCGGACAGCAGCTCCTCCCGGTCCTCCGCGACGACCACGGCGCGGTGGTCCAGCGCGGCCCGGGACGTCACGAGCGACCAGGACAGGTCCCGCATCCCGACCCCGGGGTCGGCCAGCAGGAACTCCCGCAGCCGCGCCGACTGCGCCCGCAGCGCCGCGGCCGAGTTCCCCGACACCGGGAACGGCGAGACCCGCGGGTCCCCGACGGGCTCCGGGGCCGGATCCTGGTCCGTGTCCGGCGGCGCCTGCTCCACGATCACGTGCGCGTTCGTCCCGCTCACCCCGAAGGACGACACCCCGGCCCGCCACGGCCGGTCCAGCGCGGGCAGCTCGCGCGCCCCGGCCGCCAGCTCGACGGCACCGCCGGACCAGTCCACGCGCGGGGTCGGCTCGGCCGCGTGCAGCGACGCCGGGACCACGCCGTGCCGCAGGGCGAGCAGCATCTTGATCACACCGGCGACCCCGGCGGCCGCCTGGGTGTGCCCGATGTTCGACTTGATCGATCCGAGCAGCAGCGGCCGCGGGCGGCCCTGGCCGTAGGTCGCCAGCAGCGCCTCCGCCTCGATCGGGTCGCCGAGCCGGGTGCCGGTGCCGTGCGCCTCGACCACGTCCACGTCGGCGGCGGACAGCCCGGCGCCGGCCAGCGCCGCCCGGATCACCCGCCGCTGCGCCACCCCGTTCGGCGCGGTCAGGCCGTTGGACGCGCCGTCCTGGTTGACCGCGGACCCCCGGATGAGGCCGAGGATCGGCCGCCCGTGGCGTTCGGCGGCCGAGAGCCGCTCCAGCAGCAGCAGGCCGATGCCCTCGCCCCAGCCGGTGCCGTCCGCGGCGGCCGCGAACGGCTTGCAGCGGCCGTCCTCCGCCAGGCCGCCCTGCCGGGAGAACTCCACGAACGCGGCGGGCGTCGACATCACCGTCACCCCGCCCGCCAGCGCCAGATCGCATTCCCCCGCCCGCAGCGCCTGCGCGGCCAGATGCACCCCGACCAGGGACGCCGAGCACGCCGTGTCGACGGTCACCGCGGGACCTTGGAGGCCGAACACGTACGCGGCGCGGCCGGACAGGACGCTGCCGGCGCTGCCGATCACCGCGTGCGGGTTCGCCGCGCCGGCCTCCCGGGTCAGGTCGCGGTAGTCCTGGCCGTTGGTGCCGATGAAGAGCCCGGTGCGGCCGCCCTTGACCGACAGCGGGTCGATCCCCGCCCGTTCGAACGTCTCCCACGCGGTCTCCAGCAGGATCCGCTGCTGCGGGTCCATGGCCAGGGCCTCGCGCGGGGAGATCCCGAACAGCGCGGCGTCGAACCCCGCGGCGTCGCGGAGGAACCCGCCCACGTCCGTGTGGCTGGTGCCCGGTCGCGACCGGGACGGGTCGTGGACCTCGTCGACGTCCCAGCGGTCGGCGGGGAACCCGGTGAGCGCGTCGGTCCCGTCGACGAGCAGGTCCCACAGGTCCTCCGGTGAGGACACGCCGCCCGGCAGGCGGCATCCCATCGCGACGACGGCGATCGGCTCGGTGCGTTCGGACTCGACGTCGTGGAGCCGCCGCCGGGTCCGCTGGAGCTCGGCGGTGACCTTCTTCAGATACTCGACGATCTTGTCCTGGTTCTCCACTAGCCCAGCTCTCCGAACTCGCGATCGATGAAGTCGAGCACCTCGGCCGCCGACGTCGTGGCGAGGATCTCCTGCTCCGGCGGCCCGTCCGGCCCGGGACCGGACCGTTCGCGCGCCAGCCCGTGCGCCAGGGCGCGGAGCCGCGCGGAGATCTCCGGGTAGGACTCGTCGGCCGTGCCGACGGCGGCCAGGTCCGCCTCGATGCCGACGATCCCGCGCAGCACGCGCGCGGCCGCCGTCTCCTCCGGCGCCAGCCGGTCCGCCAGGTACTCGGCCAGCGCGGCGGCCGACGGGTAGTCGAACACCAGGCCGCCGGGCAGCACGAGGCCGGTGCGCGCGGCGAGCCGGTTCCGCAGTTCGACCGCGGTCAGGGAGTCGAAGCCCAGCTCGGCGAACGGCCGGTCCTCCCGGATCGCGCCGGGGTCGGTGTGGACGAGGACGGCCGCGACGCTCTCCCGCACGAGGTCGACCACGGCCGGGAGCCGCCGTTCGGGGGGCATCGCTGCCAGCCGCTCCGCGAACGGCTCCGCCGGGCGGGGCGCGGGCCCGGCGGCGTCGCCGAGCAGCGCGCGGAAGACCGGCGGGACGGCGTCGCCGGGCCGGGCCGGGGACGGCCGGAGCGGCACGAGGTACGGCAGCCCCGAGCTGAGGGCCGCGTCGAACAGCGCCGTGCCCTGGGTCTCGGTGAGCGTCTGCGCGCCGAGCCGCGCGAGCCTGCGCAGCTGGACATCGTCGAGCGTGCCGGTCATGCCGCCCGACCCCGTCCACGGCCCCCAGGCCAGCGCGGTCGCGGGCAGCCCCGCGGCGTGGCGGTGCCGGGCCAGCGCGTCGAGGAACGCGTTGGCCACCAGGTAGTTGCCCTGGCCGGGCACGCCGATGGCGGCGGCGGCCGAGGAGAACAGCACGAACAGTTCGAGGTCGAGGTCGCGGGTCAGCTCGTGCAGGTGCCAGGCGGCGTCGGCCTTGGGGCGCAGCACTCGGTCCAGCCGGTCCGGGTGGAGCGCCTGGACGGTCCCGTCGTCCAGCACGCCCGCCACGTGGACGACACCCGTCAGGGGGTGTTCGCCTGGGATCGCCGCGAGCAGCTCTGCCAGCGCGGACCTGTCGCCGACGTCGCAGCGGGCGAATTCGACGTCGGCGCCCAGTTCGCGCAGGTCGGCCTCCAAACGGGCGGCGTCCGGGGCGTCCCTGCCCGTCCTGCTCGCCAGCAGCAGCCGCCGGGCCCCGCGGTGGGCGGCCAGGTGCCGGGCGATGATCCGGCCAAGGCCGCCGGTGGCGCCGGTGACCAGGACCGTGCCCCGCGGGTCGAGCGGCGTCGGATCCTGCGGCGCCGTCGCCGGCGCGCGGACCAGGCGGCGTGCGTGCGGGCGCCCGTCCCGGACGGCGATCTCGGGTTCGCCGGTGGCCAGCGCCTCGGCCAGCCCCGCGCCGGTGAGCGGCCGCCCGTCGGGGACCAGCAGCACGAACCGTCCCGGGTGCTCGGCCTGCGCGGCGCGCACCAGCCCCCGGACGGCGGTGCCGATCATGTCGGCCGGGCCGGGGCCGGGGTCCGGGACGACCAGTGCCAGGGCGGTGCCCGCGAGCCGGGGCTCGTCCAGCAGCGCCTGGATCAGGGCGAGCGCCTGCCCGGCGGCCGCGCGCACTCCCGCCGGGACGTCGTCGTGCGCGCCGGGGGCGATGTGGGCGAGCACGGCGTCGGGCCGGGGGAGGCCGTCCGCGATGGCATCGGCCAGTTTCGCCAGGTCCGGGAAGGTCTCGATGACCGGCCCGGCCGCCGGGGACGGATCGCCGACGGCGACGAGGTGGCGCGGCGAACCGGGGCTCTCCTCGGCCTGCACCGGGACCCAGTCGGTGGTGAGCAGTGCCTCCCGCACGATCGCGCCGGGATCGGGCGCGGCCGGTCGCGCCGGGGACGGCCAGTAGCGGCGGTGCTGGAAGGCGTAGGTCGGCAGTTCGACCGAGCGCGGTGCGCCGGGGAGATGGCGCGTCCAGTCGACCGGGACACCGCGGGTGTACTGGGCGGCGACGGCGTCCAGCAGCGTGGCGGCCTCCGGCCGGCCGCGCCGCTGAGCCGCGGTGGCGACCACCCCGCCAGGCACGACACCCTGCACCAGTGAGGTCAGCGAGCCGTCCGGACCCAATTCCAGGAAACCGGTCACCCCGGTAGCGAGTGCAGCGGTCACACCGTCGGCGAACCGCACCGTCTCCCGCACATGCCGCACCCAATACTCAGCACCGCATACCTCATCAGCCACGGCCCCACCGGTCACGTTCGAGATCAATTCCAGATCCGGCCGGCGGAACTCCACACCCTCGATCGCCCGCCCGAACTCCTCCAACATCGACTCCATCAAGAACGAATGGAAACCATGGCCGACCGGCAACCGCCGCACCCGGTGTCCCCGTTCCGCCACCCGCTCCACCACTCGACCCACGGCGTCCTCATCACCGGAGACCACCACCGCCTCCGGCCCGTTGACCGCCGCGATCTCCGCACCGGCCACCAGCAAGCCGCCTACTTCCGACTCCGACGCACCCACCGCGGCCATCACCCCAGGCGCCGCACCCTCCATCAACCGCCCACGCGCCACCACCAGACGCACCGCGTCCACCACGTCGAAGACACCGGCCACGTGCGCGGCGACGATCTCCCCCAAGGAATGGCCCAACACCACATCAACGTGAACACCCCACGAACGCACCAGACGAAACAACGCCACCTCGAAAGCGAACAGCCCGAGCTGGGCGAACAACGTCCCATCACCGGCACCGTCGAACACCGCATCCCGCAACGAGCAACCGATCAGCCCATCCGCGACCCCGCACACCTCATCGAAAGCCTCGCGAAAGACATCGAAAGCCTCATACAGCTCCCGCCCCATCCCCACGCGCTCCGACCCCTGCCCCGAGAACACCACCGCCAGCCGGGCATCGCGGACCGCCGGGGACGTGGCGCCGATCCGGTCGAGTCCGGCCAGCAGCTCGCCGCGGGTCGCGGCCACCACCACCGCGCGGTGCTCCAGCTCCGCGCGTGCCGACGCCAGCGTCCACGCCACGTCGGCCTGGCCGAGGGAGGGGCGGTCGGCGAGGAACTCGCGCAGCCGCGCCGCCTGCGCGCGCAGCGCCTCGTCCGACTTGCCGGAGACGACGAACGCCAGCGGCAGGCCGTCCGCGGAAGGCGTCGCGGGTTCGGCGGGCGGGGCCGGGGACGCCTGTTCGATGGTCACGTGCGCGTTGGTGCCGCTGATCCCGAACGACGACACGGCGGCCCGCCAGGGGCGGTCGAGCGCGGGCAGCGGCCGCGGCCCGGTGACCACCTCGACGGCGCCGCCGGTCCAGTCCACGTGCGGCGTCGGCTCGTCCACGTGCAGCGACGCCGGGACCACACCGTGCCGCAGGGCGAGGACCATCTTGATCACGCCGGCGACCCCGGCGGCCGCCTGGGTGTGCCCGATGTTCGACTTCAGCGAGCCGAGCAGCACCGGCCGCTCGCGCTCGTCCTGCCCGTAGGTGGCGAGCAGCGCCTGCGCCTCGATGGGGTCGCCGAGCACGGTCCCGGTGCCGTGCGCCTCGACCACGTCCACGTCGGCGGCGGACAGCCCGGCGCCCGCCAGCGCCGACCGGATCACCCGCTGCTGCGACAACCCGTTCGGTGCCGTCAGGCCGTTGGACGCGCCGTCCTGGTTGACGGCGGAGCCGCGCAGGATCCCCAGGATCCGCCTGCCGTTGCGCACGGCGTCGGGGAGGCGTTCGAGCAGCACCAGGCCGGCGCCCTCGGCCCATCCGGTGCCGTCGGCGGCGGCCGCGAACGGCTTGCAGCGGCCGTCGCCCGACAGGCCGCCCTGCCGGGCGAACTCCATGAACGCGGCGGGCGTCGCCATCACCGTCACCCCGCCCGCCAACGCCAGATCGCACTCACCCGACCGCAGCGACTGCGCCGCCAGATGCAGGCCCACCAGCGACGACGAACACGCCGTGTCCACCGTCACCGCGGGCCCTTCCAGGCCGAACACGTAGGCGACACGGCCGGACAGCACGCTCCCGGAGCCGCCGGTGAGCGCGTAGCCGGACGGCTCGTCGCCGGTCGTGTGGGTCAGCGCCGCCCAGTCCTGGCTGTTGCCCCCGGCGAACACGCCGGTCTGGCTGCCGCGCAGGGAGAGCGGGTCGATGCCGGCCCGCTCGAACAGTTCCCAGGAGGTCTCCAGCAGCAGCCGCTGCTGCGGGTCCATCGCCGCCGCCTCGCGCGGCGAGATCCCGAACAGCTCCGCGTCGAAACCGGCCGCGTCCGCGAGGAAGCCGCCGCGCGCCGCCCGCCCGAGGTCCGGCACGTCCCACCCGCGATCGGCGGGGAAGTCGCCGATCGCGTCCCGTCCGTCGGACAGCATCTCCCACAGACCGTCCGGAGAGGTGACCCCGCCGGGCAGCCGGCACGCCATACCCACGATCGCGATCTGCTCGCCCTCCGCGCGCGCCCGCACGGCGCCGGGCGCCGCCCGTGCGCCGGACACCCGCGCGTCCAGGTACTCCGCGACCGCGCGCGGCGTCGGATGGTCGAAGACCAGCGTGGCCGGGATCTCCATCCCGGTGGCCGTGGCGAGGCGGTTGCGCAGTTCCACGGACATCAGGGAGTCGAAGCCGAGGTCTTTGAAGGACCGGGAGCCGTCGACCGCGTCGGCGGAGGTGTAGGCGAGCGTCGCACTCGTCTCGGCCAGGACCGCCGCGCCGATCGCGGCGCGGCGGGCGGGCTCGGGCAGGCCGGACATCTCCTGCCGCCAGGCGGCGGCGCCTTCGTCCGCGCCGGGGTCGCGGCGCGCGGCGCGGGCCTCGGGCAGGTCGCCGATCAGGGGGCTCGGGCGGGAGCTGGTGAAGGCCGCGGCGAAACGCTCCCAGTCGATGTCGGCGACCACGAGGTGCGCGGCGTCCGCGCCGAGCACCCGGTGCAGCACGCCGAGCGCGAGGCCGGGGTCCATGGCGCGCAGGCCGTTACGGGCCAGGGCCGCGTCCAGGTCCCCCTGCGCGATCATCCCGTCGCCGGCCCAGCTTCCCCAGTCCACGCAGGTGGCGGGCAGGCCCCGCGCGCGCCGCCGCGCGGCCAGGCCGTCCAGGTGGGCGTTGCCGGCGGCGTAGGCGCCCTGCGTCCCGCCGCCCCAGGCCGCCGCGCCCGACGAGAACAGCACGAACCGTTCGAGCGGGCGGCCGGCGGTCAGTTCGTCCAGGTGCCGCGCCCCGGCGACCTTGGCGGCGGTCGCCGCGGCCAGGCCACCGGCGGTCAGCTCGTCCAGCGCGCCGAACTCCGCCACGCCCGCGGCGTGCAGGACGGCGGTCAGCTCGGGCAGGTCTGCCAGCACCCCGGCCACGGCCGCGCGATCGGCGACGTCGCAGGCCACGACGGTCACGGCGGCACCGGTCTCCTCCAGCTCCGCGGTCAGGGCCGCGGCCCCCGGGGCGGCCGGGCCGCGACGGCTCAGCAGCACGACGTGCCCGGCGCCGCAGCGGACGGCCCAGCGCGCCAGATGCGCGCCCAGGCCGCCGGTGCCGCCGGTGATGAGCACCGTCCCGGACGGCTGCCAGGCGGGTTCGGCCGCGGGCGGCACGGCCCGGACGAGGCGGCGGGCCAGGACTCCGGTGCCGCGGATCGCGACCTGGTCCTCGCCACCCGCGCCACCCAGCACGCCGCCCAGTGCGCGCAGGTCCCGCTCGCCGGGCTCGGCGGGCAGGTCGGCCAGTCCGCCCCAGCGGCGCGGGTGTTCGAGGGCGGCCACGCGGCCCAGACCCCAACTCTGGGTCTGGGCCGGGTTGACCTCGGTGTCGTCCGGGCCGGTCGCGACCGCCCCGGACGTCACGCACCACAGCGGCGCCTCGACGCCCGCGTCCCCCCAGCGCCTGGAGCACCGCGAGCGTCCCGGCCAGACCTCGGGGCACGGCGCCGTGGGCGGGGTGCGGGCGCTCGTCCATGGCCAGCAGGGACACGACCCCGTCCACCGCGGGCAGGGCGCGCAGCCGCTCGGCGAGTTCGCCGCGTCCCATCGCGGGGTCCCACCCGGTGGTCACGATCTCGGCGGAGGATCGCAGGGCGTCCAGCACGGCGGCCCACGGCTCCTGGTCCTCCTCACCGTCCGGCAGTACCGCCAGCCAGGTGCCGGACAGCGCGCGGCTGGACGCGGGGACGGGCCGCCAGGCTTCCCGGTAGCACCACGCGTCCGTTCTTGATTCCGGGGACGGGGACCCGCCGTCCGGCCGGAGCCTCTCCAGCCAGTAGTGCTCGTGCTGGAAGGGGTAGGAGGGGAGGTCGAGGAGTCGGCCCGTGCCGCCGTAGTAGTCGCGCCAGCCAACGGTCAGGCCGTGGGCGTACTGGGCGGCGACGGCGTCCAGCAGGGTGGCGGCCTCCGGCCGGCCGCGCCGCTGAGCCGCGGTGGCGACCACCCCGCCGGGCACGACACCCTGCACCAGCGAAGTCAGCGAACCGTCCGGTCCCAATTCCAGGAAACCGGTCACCCCGGCATCGACAGCAGCGGTGACACCGTCGGCGAACCGCACCGTCTCCCGCACATGCCGCACCCAATACTCGGCACTGCCTACTTCATCGGCCACGACCCCGCCGGTCACATTGGAAACCAGCGTCAATTCCGGACGACGAAACTCCACACCCTCGATCGCCCGCCCGAAATCCGCCAGCACCGGCTCCATCAAGAACGAATGGAAACCATGCCCGACCGGCAACCAACGCACCCGACGCCCCAACCCCGCCGCGCGCTCCACCACCCGGCCGACCGCATCCTCATCACCGGAGAGCACCACCGCCTCCGGCCCGTTCACCGCCGCGATCTCCACCCCATCCAGCAACAACCCGCGCGCCTCCGACTCCGGCGCCCCCACCGCGGCCATCACCCCGGGCGCCGCACCCTCCATCAGCCGACCACGCGCCACCACCAGACGCACCGCGTCCGCCAGATCAAAAACACCCGCCACATACGCGGCAACGATCTCCCCCAACGAATGACCCAGCACCACGTCGACCGCCACACCCCACGACCGCACCAAACGGAACAACGCCACCTCAAAGGCGAACAACCCAAGCTGAGCGAACAACGTCCCGCCGACACCGGCACCGTCGAACACCGCATCCCGCAGCGAACAGCCGATCAGCCCATCCGCAACCCCGCACACCTCATCGAAAGCCTCACGGAAAACATCAAAACCCTCATACAGCTCCCGGCCCATCCCCACACGCTCCGAGCCCTGACCGGAGAACACCACCGCCAGGCGGCCGCCGTCCTCGGCGGCCGGGGGCAGGGTGCTCGCGCCCTCGGCCAGGGCCGTCAGGGCGGATACGGCGTCCTCCCGCTCCCGCCCGACGATCAGCGCGCGGTGCGCCAGCGGCGCCCGGCGGGCCAGCGAGAACCCGATGTCGCGCAGCTCCGCGCCGGGGTTCTCCCGCATGAACGCCGCCATCCGGCCCGCCTGATCGCGCAGCGCGCGCCCGGTGGCCGCGGACAGCGGCAGCGGAACCGGTTCCGGCTCGGAGGCCGGTCCTGGCGGCGCCTCCTCGGGGGCCTGCTCCAGGATCACGTGCGCGTTGGTGCCGCTGATCCCGAACGAGGACACACCGGCGCGGCGCGGCCGTCCGGTCTCGGGCCACGGCGCCGGCTCGGTCAGCAGCCGGACGCCGTCCGCCGGCCAGTCGACGTGCGGCGTCGGCTCGTCCACGTGCAGGGTCCTCGGCAGCACGCCGTGCCGCATCGCCAGCACCATCTTGATCACGCCGCCCACCCCGGCCGCCGCCTGGGCGTGCCCGATGTTGGACTTCAGCGACCCGAGCAGCAGCGGGCGGTCGCGGTCCCGGCCGTAGGCGGCGATGAGGGCCTGCGCCTCGATCGGGTCGCCGAGCACGGTCCCGGTGCCGTGCGCCTCGACGGCGTCCACGTCGGCCGCCGCCAGCCCGGCGCCGGCCAGCGCTTCGAGCACCACCCGCCGCTGCGCCGACATGCTCGGCGCGCTCAGCCCGTTGGAGGCGCCGTCCTGGTTGACCGCGCTGCCGCGGACCACCGCCAGGACGCGGTCGCCGTCCCGCCGCGCGTCGGCGAGCCGCTTCAGGACCAGGACGCCGACGCCTTCGCCGAGGCCCGTCCCGTCCGCCGCCGCGGCGAACGCCTTGCACCGGCCGTCCGCCGCCAGTCCGCCCTGCCGGATGAACTCCAGGATGAGGAACGGGCCGGCCATCACCGTCACGCCGCCGGCCAGCGCGAGGGAGCATTCGCCGGAGCGCAGCGACTGCGCGGCCAGGTGCAGCGCCACCAGCGACGACGAGCACGCCGTGTCGACCGTCACCGCGGGCCCTTCGAGGCCGAAGGTGTAGGCCACCCGCCCCGAGGCGACGCTCATGAGGTTGCCGGTCAGCAGGTGGCCCCGCGCGGACTCGGGGGTGTTCACCAGGTCGCCGGCGTAGTCGCGGCTGGACATCCCGGCGAACACGCCGGTGCGGGTGCCGTGCAGCGCGTGCGGGTCGATCCCGGCCGCCTCGAACGCCTCCCACGAGGTCTCCAGCAGCAGCCGCTGCTGCGGGTCCATCGCCGCCGCCTCGCGCGGCGAGATCCCGAAGAACGCGGCGTCGAAGCCGCCGGGGGCGGTGAGGAAGCCGCCGCGCGGGACCGAGCCGCCGATCGTCGGCGGGCGCGGCCAGCCGCGGTCGGCGGGCCAGTCCGAGACGGCGTCGCCGCCGTCCAGCAGGAACCGCCAGAGCCGCTCGGGCGATCCGATGTCGCCGGGGTAGCGGCAGGCCATGCCGATGATGGCGATCGGCTCGTCGGTGCGGCCGGGCGGGACAGGCGCGGCGGGCGGGTCGGCCGCGGGACGGCCCTCGCCCTCCAGCAGGTCGAGGAGGTGCGCGGCGAGGGCGGCGGGGGTCGCGTGGTCGAAGACGGCGGTCGCCGGGAGGCGCAGCCCCGTCTCCTCGTTGAGCCGGTTGCGCAGCTGCACGCCGGTGAGCGAGTCGAAGCCGAAGTCGCGGAAGGACGTCCGCGGGGACATCGGGACGGAGCCGTCCAGGCCGAGCACCGCCGTGGCCGCGGCACCGATCACCTCCTGGGCCAGGCGTGCCCGTTCGGTCCCGGGCAGGCCCGCGAGCCGCTGGGCGAAGCCCGTGACGGCGGGCGCGGGACGCGGCGCGCCGGCGCCGGGTTCTCCGAGTTCCGGGAACTCCACCCGGCGCGCGCCGTATTCGGCGAAATGCCTGTCCCAGTCGATCGGGACGCCCGCGACATATGCCTCGGCCACCGCCGTGCGAAAACGCGCGAGGTCGCCGCGCCCTTTCAGCAGGGAGCCCAGGGCGACGGCGTCTATTCCGCTCTGTTCGAAGGCGTCCTGCATCGCCAAGGTCAATACCGGGCGCGGGCTCGCCTCGATGAAAAACCGGTATCCGTGCTCCAGCATCCGCCGCAGCGTCGAATCGAACAGCACGGGCCTGCACAGATTGTCCGGCCAGTAATCCTCGTCGAGAAGCGCGGTGTCCAGGACGTCACCGGTGACCGTGGAATAGCGCGGAATCGCGGACGCCCGCGGTGCGAGCGGGGCCAGCGCGGCACGGGTCGATTCACGGATCTGCTCCATCTGCGGCGAATGCACCGCGACACCGACGGGCAGCCTCCTGGCCCACACCCCGGCGGCGTCGAGCCGGGCCAGCAGCCCGGCCACCGCGTCCGGCTCACCGGTGACCACGGTCGAGTGCGGGCCGCTGAACCCGGCGACGAACAGCTCTCCGGGACGGTCCGCGAGGTAGGGGGCGAGGTCGGCCGGCGACAGCGCGACCGTGCCCATCTCGCCCTGGCCGTAGTACCTCCCCTGTTCCCGGCTCCACCGGGCGACCACCCGTGCCGCGTCCCCGGCGGACAGGCCGCCGACGGCGTACGCGGAGACGACCTCGCCGACGCTGTAGCCGACCACCGCCGCCGGGTCCACGCCGGCCGAGCGCCACAGGGCGCCGAGGCCGGCCATCACCGCGCACAGCGTCGGCTGGATGATCTCGGGGCGCTCCAGCGCGGGCGCCCCGGGGACACCGCGCAGCACGTCCATGACCGACCAGTCCAGATACGGTGCGAGCGCTGCGGCGAACGCCTCGGCCTCGGCGCGGAAGACCGGCGCGGAGGCGAGCAGCTCGGCGGCCATCGCCGGCCACTCCGAGCCCGAGCCGGGGAACACCATCGCGACGGGCGCGTCCGGCAGCGCGGTGCCCACCGTCGTCCCGGCCGGGGCGGCCCCGGCGGCGAGCCCCTCCAGCGCGGCCAGCAGCTCCGCGCGATCGGTGGCGAGGATGCCCGCGCGGAAGGGGTCGCCGGGGTCGGCGGCGGCGAGGGAGTAGCCGAGATCGGGCAGGGCGAGGTCCGGCGACCCGAGCACGAGGTCGCGGAGGGCGGCCGCGCGCGCGGCGAGATCCTCCCGGCGCGGCGCCGACAGCACGCACAGCACGGGCACCGGGGTCTGTCCTTGCGGTTCGCTGGTCATCGCACTCCGCCGCTACCGGCGCCCGCTCCGGGACGCCGGACACCGCATCCGCGCGTCACGAAGTCCGGGCGAAACCTTATGCATATCGGGAACCTAGCTAAAAGACCCCCTAAACCAGCACCCCTAGCGCACCCGGAGCGGGCACCGAAGGCTCCCCACCTGTGTTGACAGCCTGAAATCGGCGACTTAAATTGGCCGCGGACACGGCCTCATGGTCCATGAATACCATCCCGGCGAGAGCTGAATTCACCCCGAAAGGAACGGACCATTGTCCAACGCCACCGCACGAGTCATGTTCTTCGAGATCGGCAGCCGCGACCCCGGTGCGGCCGAGAAGTTCTACGAGCAGGCATTCGGCTGGAGCTTCACCGAGGGAAAGGGGAACCCGTTCAGCTTCGCCAACACTCCGGAGGGCAGCAACATGCCGTTCGGCACCGTGTTCGACACCAAGCTGACGCCGGAGGGGACCGAGGTGCCCGAGGAGTACGTGACGCTGGTCCTCCAGGTCGACGACCTGAGGGACACCTGCCGGCGGGTCGAGGAGGCCGGCGGCCGGGTCACGATCCCGCCGATGAAGAACGAGGACGGCACCTTCGACATCGCGCACGTCCGGGACAACCGGGGCACCCTGATCGGCCTGTTCTCCATGAACATGAGCCAGGACTCGACGCCGAACCCCAACGCGGTCGAGCCCGGGACGACCCCGGTCCCGGACGCGCTCAAGGATGTCTGAGCCGGCCCGTCCGAACACACCGAAGCCTTCGCCCGCGCCGCCGGGACCGGTCCCACCGGTCCCGGCGGCGCGGTCTCATGCCGCGGTCGGGTCGGGCGCGGGACGTGCGGCCGCGGCCGCGGCCCGCTCGATCAGGTCGGCGGCGGCGCGGACCCCGCCCGCGCCGCGCTGGCTGTCCGCGATGGCGCGCGCGGCGTCGCGGAAGCCGTCCTCGGCCAGCAGCCGCTCCAGCTTCGCCGTGATCACCTCGGCGTCGCCGCTCTCCCGCTGGTCCAGCGCCAGCGCGGCGCCGCTGTCGACGGCGCGGACCGCGTAGTCGTGGCAGTCCATCCAGAACGGCAGCACCAGGAGCGGCTTGCCGAAGTAGAGGCCCTCGGTCACGGCGTTGCCCCCGGCGTGGTTGAAGAAGACCCGCACGTTCGGGTGGGCGAGCACCGCGAGCTGGGACGGCAGCCAGGTCTCGACGCGCAGGTTGCCCGGCGGCTTCTCCGGCAGCAGTTCGTGCCGGGCGGCGGGCAGCCGCCACAGCACCTGGTGCCGGTCCCCGAGTCGCTCGCACATCTCCACGATCGCCTTCACCTGCGCCGCGGTGGGCCGCATGATGGTCCCGAACCCGATGTAGACGATGGACTCGTGCCGGTCCAGCCAGGCGGCCAGCTCGCCGCCGTCGTCGCCGGCGGCCGCCCCGTCCTCCTCGGGGAGCACCGCGCCGAGCATGGTCACCTTCTCCTGGCCGGGGAAGGGGTACTCCAGTTCCGGCACCATGGTGCTGAGGACGGCCTCTGCTCCGTCGGCGTAGCGTGAGGGCGCGGCGGCGACGTTGGGCAGGTCGGCGCCCTTACGGCGGCGCGCGTTCTCCGCGATCATGCGAAGCCGGGACGGCGTGAAGAACGCGAGCCTGCTGCCGATGCGGAACGCGACGTTGGCGATCCGCTGGCGCGGGCCCATCCGCCCGGGCAGGCCGCTGAACGGGGCCGGGTAGCCCCACGGCAGCCGGTCCAGGTAGGCGCCGCTCGCCGGGAGGGGCACCGTCATCACGTAGGGGACGCCGCGGACCATCGCCGCGTCCAGCGCCCAGCCGGTCGAGGAGTCGACGACCATCAGGGCCGGGCGGATGCGGTCGATCTCGGCCAGCAGGCGCTCGTACTTCGCCCAGACGTCGGCGGCGTCGAAGGCGTGGTCCAGGAAGGTCGTGTACCGGCGCAGCCGTGACTCCCCGATCAGCGCGCGGTGCGTCTCGTCCGGCCAGCTCACCGGGTCGACGGCCGGGAGGTGCTCGCCGACGGAGACGAACCGCACCCGCTCCGCTCCGGGCAGGCGCCACACGTCCCCGCTGCGGTCCTCGGTGCTGGCGAACCACAGGTCGGCGCCCCCGCGCCGGTTGACCTCGCCGGCCATGGCCAGCACGCAGTTGATCAGTCCCGCGCTGGGGTTGGAGGCGAACAGGATCGGGCCGCGGTGCTCTGTCATGCGTGTGTCTCCTCCGTCGCGGTCTTCGTGGTGATCCAGCCGTCGACCGTGGCCGCGGTGTCTTCCGCGTGCTCCTCGGTCATGCTGAAGTGGTCCGCGGCGACCTCGGCCAGTTCGTGGTCGAGGGACCACGTGCTGCGGGCCGCCTCGCCGGGGGCCAGGTCCCCGGTCGCGCGGACGAACAGGCTCGGGGCCTGCGGGTTCCGCCGCCGCCATCCCGACAGCAGCGCGAAGTAGGCGGCCATCGCGGTGAGCCGGACGTCGTCGATGGCGCCGAACCTGGCCTCCTGGTCGCCCAGGTTCGCCAGCAGTCCCGGCTGGGCCTGCTCGGCCGCCTCGCTGCCCACCTCGTAGGTGTCCAGCAGCACCAGCCCGGCGGGGCGGACGCCGCGCTCCTCCAGGCGCAGGGCGACCTGGTGCGCGAGGGTGCCGCCGGACGAGCGGCCGACCAGGACGAGCGGGCGCCCGGCGGCGACGTCCAGGGCCGCGTTCGCGTGCAGCTCGACCAGGGCGTCCAGCGTCGCGGGCAGCTTCTCGCCCGCGACGAATCCCGGCACCGGCAGCACCCACAGCTCGCGTTTCCCGTCCAGCGCGCGGGCGAACCGGACGAACTCGTGCGGCCCGGACAGCATGCTGGTCGCGGGGATCCCGACCAGCACCGGCCCGGCCGCCGCCCCGGTGGCCATCCGGACGGGCGAGCCCGCCGCCCCCGGCTCGGCGGGGTCGGCGAACGTGGCGCGCAGCCGGCCGGCCATCATGATCATCTCGTTGGCCTCGGTGAACCGGCCCACCGCGCACGCGTCGCGGTAGAGCGCGGCCAGGCTCGCCGGAGACTGCGCGGGCGGCGCCCCGGCGCCCAGCCGCTCCAGCAGTTCCCGGGCGAGCGCGTCCGCGGTCGGATGGTCGAAGACCACCGTGGCGGGCAGGGTGAGGCCGGTCGCCCTGGCGAGCCGGTCGCGCAACTCCATCCCGGTCAGCGAGTCGAAGCCCAGCTCGGCGAGCGGGCGGGCGGGGCCGACCTCGTCCGGCCCCGCGTACCCGAGCACGGCGGCGATCTCGGTGCGCACCAGGCGGGCCACCGTCTCCTGCCGCTCGCCCGGCGGCAGCGCCGCGAGCCTGTCGCGCGCCCGGGGGTCGGCTGCCGCGCCGGCCGGGCCCCCGGCCCCGGCGTCGAGCGCGGCGCGCGCCGCCGGCACGCCGCCGATCAGCGGGCTGGGCCGGGCGATGGTGAACGTCGGGGCGAACCGGGACCAGTCCACGTCGGTGACGGCGACGTGCCCGTCCCCGGCGCCGACCGCGAGGGCGAGGGCGCGCAGGGACTCCTCGGGCGGCATCGGCCGCAGCCCCCGGGCGCGCAGCGCCGCCAGCGCCTCGCCGCCGCTCATCCCCTCGCCCGCCCACGCGCCCCACGCGATCGAGGTCGCCGGGAGCCCGCGCCGAGCCCGGTCCTGGGCAAGCCCGGTCAGGTAGGTGTTGGAGGCGCAGTAGGCCGCGCCGCCCGCGCTGCCCCACAACCCGGCGCAGGACGAGAACAGGACGAACGCGTCGAGCGGGTACCCGGCGGTGAGCGCGTCGAGGTTCGCGGCGCCGGCGACCTTCGCCGTGGTCACGGCGGCGAAGCCGTCGACGCCGAGGCCGGCGACCGGCTCCGATCCCGTGGCCCCCGCGGCGTGCACCACGGCCGTCGGCGGTTCGGGCAGGCCGTCGAGCAGCGCGGCCAGGGCGTCGCGGTCGGCGACGTCGCACGCCTCGATGCGGACCGCGGTCGACGCCGCGAGTTCCGCCTCCAATTCCGCCGCGCCGGGCGCCCGCTTGCCGGATCGGCTGACCAGCACCACCTGCTCGGCACCGTTCGCGGCGGCCCAGCGCGCGACATGGGCGCCGAGGCCGCCGGTCCCACCGGTGATCAGCACGGTGCCGCGCGGCCGCCACTCCCGCGTCCCCGTCTGCGGGGCCGGGACGAGGCGGCGGCCGAGGACGCCGTCCGCGCGCAGCGCGACCTGGTCGTCCTCGCCCGCGGCGCCCGCCAGGATCCGCGCCAGCAGGTCGGCCGCCGAAGCGTCGCCGACGTCGACCAGGCCGCCCCAGGTGCGGGGGTGCTCCAGCGCCATGACCCGGCCGATGCCGAGGAGCTGCGCCTGCGCGGAGCCGGTGACGGGATCGTCGGGCTCGGTCGACACCGCGCCGCGGGTCAGCCACCACTGCGGCGCGGTGACACCGGCGTCCAGCAGCCCCTGGGCGAGCAGCAGGCTTGCCGCGACGCCGAGCGGGACGGCGGGACGGTCCGGGTCGGGGCGCTCGTCCAGGCCCAGCAGGGACAGCACGGCCCGGACCGGCGGGGCCGCCCGCAGCCGCGCGGCGAGGCTCTCCCGATCGAGGTCGCCGACCGTCAGGCGGTGCACCTCGGCCGTGCGGCCGAGGCCGGTGAGCAGGGCGCGCGCCGCGTCGTCCAGGCCGTGCGCGGGCAGCACGGCCAGGACCGGGCCGGGGTCGGCGGGCGGGCCGAGGGGCACCGGCTCCCAGGTCTCGCGGTAGCGCCACCCGTCCAGGCCGCTTCCCGTCCGGGCCAGGGGGTCACCGTCCAGCCAGTAGTCGGCGCGCTGGAACGCGTAGGTGGGCAGCTCCACGGTCCGGCCGCTCTCGACCGGCCATTCGACCGGCGAGCCCGCCGTCCAGGCGGTGGCCGCCGCCCGCAGGCCGTCGGGGCCCGCGCCCCAGACGCCGGTCCCCTCGTCGGCGACCTGGGCCAGGCCGGCGGCCAGCTCGTCGCGGTCGGCGGCGATCACCACCGCGCGTCGCTCCAGTGCGGCACGGGCGGACATCAGCGTCCACGCCACGTCCCGCAGCCCGGTTCCGGGGTCGCGGAGAACGAGATCGCGCAGCCGCGCGGCCTGCTCTCGCAGCGCGGTGTCGGTCTTCCCCGACACCGGGAAGGGCAGCGGGGAGGTATCGGTCTCGGGCTCGACGACCTCGGCCGCCTCGGGGGCCTGTTCGATGATGACGTGGGCGTTGGTCCCGCTGATCCCGAACGAGGAGATCCCGGCGCGCCAGGGCCGGTCCAGCTCGGGCAGGTCGTGCGCCCCGGCGGCCAGCTCGACCGCTCCGCTCGACCAGTCCACGTGGGGGGACGGCTCGTCCAGATGCAACGACGCGGGGACCACGCCCTCCCGCAGCGCCATCACCATCTTGATCACCCCGGCGACCCCGGCCGCCGCCTGCGTATGACCGATGTTCGACTTCACCGACCCCAACAGCACCGGACGCTCCCGGTCCTGCCCGTAGGTCGCCAAGACCGCCTGCGCCTCGATCGGATCACCCAGCACCGTCCCGGTGCCATGCGCCTCCACCACGTCGACCTCACCAGCCGACAGGCCCGCGCTCGCCAGCGCCGCACCGATCACCCGCTGCTGCGACAAACCATTCGGCGCCGTCAACCCATTGGACGCACCGTCCTGATTCACCGCCGAGCCACGGACCACACCCAGGATCCGGCGGCCGTTGCGCTCGGCGTCCGACAACCGCTCCAGCAGCACCAGCCCGACGCCCTCACCCCAGCCCGTACCGTCGGCGGCGGCGGCGAAGGACTTGCAGCGGCCGTCGCCCGCCAGCCCGCCCTGCCGCGCGAACTCCATGAACGCACCCGGCGTCGCCATCACCGTGACGCCGCCCGCCAGCGCCAGATCGCACTCACCCGACCGGAGCGACTGCGCCGCCAGATGCAACCCGACCAGCGACGACGAGCACGCCGTGTCCACCGTCACCGCGGGCCCGACCAGTCCGAACGAGTAGGCCAGGCGGCCGGACAGCACGCTGCTCGACGCGCTGGTACTGGCGCTGCCGTCGGGCCCGGCCAGCAGCAGTTTGAGGGAGTGGTCCTGCGCGGTGCCGCCGACGAAGACCCCCGTGGCGGAGCCCTTCAGCGACAGCGGGTCGATGCCGGCCCGCTCGAAGGTCTCCCACGACGTCTCCAGCAGCAGCCGCTGCTGCGGATCCATCGCCAGGGCCTCGCGCGGCGAGATCGCGAACAGCCCGGCGTCGAAGCCGCCCGCGCCGCGCAGGAAGCCGCCCGCGGCGGCGGCGTTCTCGCCCGTCCAGCCGCGGTCGCCCGGCACCGGCGCGATCGCGTCGGCGCCCGACGCGACCAGTTCCCACAGGTCCGCAGGGCTCTCGACGCCGCCCGGGTAGCGGCAGCCCATCGCCACGATGGCGATCGGCTCGTCCGGCGAGGCCGCGCCGCGCCCGGCGGCCGACGGATCCGCGCGGTCCCCGCGCAGCTCGGCGAGCAGATGCGCGGCCAGCTCCGCGACGGTCGGGCGGTCGAACACCAGGGTCGCCGGCAGGCTCAGGCCGGTGGCGGCGGTGAGCCGATCGCGCAGCTCCACCGCGGTCAGCGAATCGAACCCGAGGTCGGCGAACGGGCGGCCCGGATCGATGTCGTCGCCGCCGGAATGGCCGAGCACCACGGCGACCTCGGCGCGCACGAGGTCGGCCACCGCCCGCTCCGGGTCGTCGGCGGCGGCGAGCATGCGGCGCAGCTCGGCGGCGTGGCCCGCGTCGGCGGGACCGGCCTGGTCGCGCAGGGCCTCGCGCGCGGCGGGGATACCGTCCAGCAGCGGCGCCGGGCGGGCCAGCGTGAAGGTCGGTGCGAAGCGGGACCAGTCCATGTCGGCCACCGTCACCGTGGGCTCGCCCGCGGCGACCGCCTCGGCGAGCGCGGCGATCGCCGGTTCCGGGGCCATGGCCCGCACGCCCCGCCTGGACAGCATCGCGTCGGCGGCGCCGTCGGCCATGCCACCGCCCGCCCAGGTGCCCCACGCGATGGCCGTGGCCGGCAGGCCGCGCGCGGTGCGGTCGGCCGCGAGCGCGTCCAGGTAGGCGTTGCCCGCGGCGTAGGCGGCGTTGCCGCCGCTCCCCCAGGCCGCCGCGCCGGACGAGAACAGCACGAACGCCTCCAGCGGCAGGTCCGCGGTGAGCGCGTCGAGGTTCGCGGCGCCGGTGACCTTCGCCCGGGTCAGCTCGGCCAGCTCGGCGAGGCCGAGGTCGGCGACCGGCTGGAACGCCGCGACACCGGCGGCGTGCACGACCGAGGCCAGCGGCCGGTCGGCCGGGATCTCGCGCAGCAGCGCGGCCAGTTCGTCCCGGTCGGCGACGTCGCAGGCCGCGACGGTGACGTGGGTGCCGAGGGCGGTCAGCTCCTCCGTCAGCGCCGCCGCCCCCGGCGCGTCGGCGCCCTGCCTGCTGGTGAGCAGCAGGCCCGCGACGCCCCGTTCGGCCGCCCATCGGGCGACGCGGGCGCCGAGCGCGCCGGTGCCGCCGGTGATGAGCATGGTGCCGCCGGGCCGCCACGGGGTCTGCCCGGTGGCCGGGTGCGGGGTCAGGCGGCGGCCGAACACTCCGGACTCCCGGATCGCCACCTGGTCCTCGCCGCCCGCGGACGCCAGGACGGCCATCAGCCGCGCGGGGCCGTCCTGGAACCCGGACGGCAGGTCGACCAGGCCGCCCCAGCGGCGGGGATGCTCCAGCGCCACGACCCGGCCGAGGCCCCAGAGCTGGTTCTGGACGGGGCTGGTCACGGCCGCGCCGGCGGTCACGGCACCGCTGGTGACGCACCACAGCGGGGCGTCGATCCCGGCGTCTCCGAGCGCCTGCACGAGCAGCACGGACGCCGCGAGCCCGGCGGGAAGCCCTTCGGGGCCGGGCCGCTCGTCCAGGCCGAGCAGGGACAGCACTCCGGCGGGCCGCTCCCCGGCGGACTCCGCGAGCCTGGCGGCCAGCTCCCGCCGCCCCGCGGCGCCCTCCACGGGCAGGACGACCGGTTCGGCGCCCGCCGCCGCCAAGACGTCGCGGAAGCCCGCCCCGTCGACGCCGTCCGGGACAAGGACCAGCCAGCGTCCAGACGGCCCGCCCTCGGGCAGGTCGAGACGCCGCCACGTCTCCCGGTAGCGCCAGGAGTCCGCGGCGCGCCGGTCGTCCTCGCGCCGCCGCCACTCCAGCAGACCCGGCAGCACGCGCCCGGCCGCCTCCGCGTCGACACCGAACTCCGCGGCGAGCGTCGGCGCGTCCGCCTCCCGCAGCAGGTCCCAGAAGCGCCCTTCCGGCTGCCCGGCGGGCACCACCGGTTCGGTCTTCAGCCAGTAGTGCCGGCGCTGGAACGGATAGGTCGGCAGGTCGAGCGGGCCCGCGCCGCCGCCGACGCAACGGCGCCAGTCGACGGGCAGGCCGCCCGCGTGCAGGGCCGCGACGGCGCCGAGCAACGTCGCCGCATCCGCGCGGCCACGGCGCTGCCCCGCCACGGCCGGGACGTCATCGTGCCCTCCCGCGCCGAGCCGGGACCGCACGAGCGAGGTCAGCGAGCCGTCCGGCCCGAGCTCCAGGAAGGCGGTCGCGCCAGCCTCCACGGCGGCGCCGACACCGTCGGCGAACCGCACCGTCCGCCGCACGTGCCGCACCCAGTAGCCGGGGTCGCACAGCTCCGCGCCCGCGAGCCCGCCGGTCACGTTGGAGATCACCGGGATCTCCGGGCGGTGGAACCGCACATCGGCGATGGCGCGCCGGAAGTCCTCCAGCACCGGCTCCATCTGGGCCGAGTGGAACCCGTGCTCCACCCGCAGCCAGCGCACCCGCGCACCGGATTCGGCCAGCCGCCCCGCGACGGCGCGGACCGCGTCCCGCTCGCCCGACACCACCGTCGCGTCCGGGCCGTTGACCGCGGCGATCTCCGCCCCGTCGGCCAGCGCCGCCCGCACCGCCTCCTCGGACGCCTCCACCGCCGCCATCGCGCCACCGGAGACGCCGTCCATCAGGCGGCCGCGCGCCACCACCAGCCGTACCGCGTCCGCCAGGCCGAACACCCCGGCGACGTGCGCGGCCACCACCTCGCCCAGCGAGTGCCCGAGCACGACCTCGACCGGCACCCCCCACGACCGCACCAGGCGGAACAGCGACACCTCGACCACGAACAGGCCGAGCTGCGCGAAGAGCGTCCCCCGCAAGGGGGTCTCCGCGGCGTCGCCGAACACCGCGTCCCGCAGCGAGCAGCCGATCAGCCCGTCGGCGACCGCGCACACCTCGTCGAAGGCGTCGCGGAACACTGGAAACGCCTCGTACAGTTCGCGGCCCATGCCGACACGCTCCGAGCCCTGCCCGGAGAAGACCACGCCGAGCCGGGCGGTGCCGCGCGCCGTACCGGACACCACGTTGCCGGCCGCCGTTCCGCCGGCGACGGCCACGAGACCGGCCAGCAGCTCGTCCCGGCCGGCGGCGAGCACCGTCGCCCGGCGGTCCAGCGCGGCCCGCGAGGACACCAGCCCGGAGGCGAGGTCGCGCAACGGGACCTCGGGGCTCTCCAGGACGAACCGGCGCAGCCGGCCCGCCTGCGCCCGCAACGCGGCCTCGGACTTCCCCGACACCGCGAAGGGGAGCACCGCGTCACCGGCGGCGGGCTCCCCGGCCGGGGCCTGCCGGGCCGCGGCGTCCTCGTCCGGCTCCGGGGGCTGCTCGACGATGACGTGCGCGTTGGTGCCGCTGATCCCGAACGAGGACACCCCCGCCCGCCACGGCCGGTCCACCTCCGGCAGCGGGCGCGGGCCCGTGACCAGCTCGACGTCGCCCGCGGACCAGTCCACGTGCGGCGACGGCTCGTCCACGTGCAGCGTCCGCGGGACGACGCCGTGCCGCAGCGCCAGCACCATCTTGATCACACCGGCCACGCCCGACGCCGCCTGCGCGTGCCCGATGTTCGACTTGATCGACCCCAGCAGCAGCGGCCGGTCCCGGTCCTGCCCGTAGGCCGCCAGCAGCGCCTGCGCCTCGATCGGGTCGCCGAGCACCGTCCCGGTGCCGTGCGCCTCGACCACGTCCACGTCGCCGGGCAGCAGCCGCGCGGCGGACAGCGCCGCCCTGATCACCCGCTGCTGCGCCAGGCCGTTCGGCGCGGTCAGCCCGTTGGACGCGCCGTCCTGGTTCACCGCCGTGCCGCGCACGATCCCCAGGACCCGGCGGCCGTTGCGCCGGGCGTCCGACAGGCGCTCCAGCAGGAGCATCCCGACGCCCTCGCCCCAGCCCGTGCCGTCCGCGGCCGCGGCGAACGACTTGCAGCGGCCGTCGAACGCCATCCCGCCCTGCCGCGAGAACTCCAGGAAGGCGCCCGGCGTCGACATCACCGCCACCCCGCCCGCCAGCGCCAGCGAGCTCTCCCCGGACCGCAGCGACTGCACCGCCAGGTGCACCGCCACCAGCGACGACGAGCACGCCGTGTCGATCGTCACCGCCGGGCCCTCCAGCCCGAACACGTACGCCACGCGGCCGGACAGCACGCTCCCGGAACCGCCGGTGATGTAGCTGGGGACGGAGTCGCCGGCGCCCACCATCCGCATCGCGAAGTCCTGGGACGTGCCGCCGACGAACACCCCGGCCCGGCCGCCGCGCAGCGAGTGCGGGTCGATCCCCGCGCGCTCGAACGCCTCCCACGCGGCCTCCAGCACCAGCCGCTGCTGCGGGTCCATCCCCAGCGCCTCGCGCGGCGAGATCCCGAACAGGTCCGCGTCGAAGCCGCCCGCGTCCGCGACGAAACCGCCCGCGCAGGACAGCTCCGGGTCCCAGCCGCGGTCCGCGGGCGCGTCCGCGATCATGTCGCGGCCCGCGTCCACCACCCGCCACAGCTCCTCGGGAGACTCCGCGCCCGGATAGCGGCAGCTCATGCCGACGATCGCGACGGGCTCCCCCCAGCCGGACTCGACCGCCTGAAGCCGCTCGCGGGTGGCCTGAAGGTCCGCCGTCACGCGCTTGAGGTACTCGCGCAGCCTGTCTTCAACGCGCACGTGATGTCCTCGTTTCTCCCACGGTGCCCGGGGTCAGGAGACGCCCAGATCGTTGTCGATGAAGCCGAAGAGCTCCTCGTCGGAGGCGCCGTCGAGACCGTTCGCCGCCCCGTTCCCGGTGCCGTTCTCGCTCAGCTTCGCGATGAGGGTCTGAAGGCGGACCACGACCTGGCGGCGCGTGTCGCCGTCGTGGTCCGCGGCCGCCATCTCCCGGGCGAGCTCGTCCAGGACGTCGAGCCGGGAGCGCGGCGCGGCGTCCGTCTCGACCAGGGTCGCCAGGAGCAGCTCGGTGATCGCGGCCGGTGTCGGATGGTCGAACACCACGGTCGCCGGCAACGGCGTCCCGGTCTTCCTCGTCAGCCGGTTGCGCAGCTCGACGGCGGTGACCGAGTCGAACCCGACCTCCTGGAACGGCCGGTCGGGCTCGACGTCGTCGGGGCCCGCGTACCCGAGCACCGCGGCGATCTCGGTGCCGACCAGCACGGAGACCAGGCGGCGCCGCTCGGGCGCGGTCAGCTCCGCGAGCCGCCGCCGCAGGCCGGTCGTGGCGCCCTCGTCCGCGGCCGCCCCGGCGAGCGCGTCCCGCGCCTCCGGGATCTCGCCGATCAGCGGGCTCGGGCGGCCGAGCGCGAACGGCGGCGCGAACCGCTCCCAGTCGAGGTCGGCGATCGTCAGCAGCGTCTCGCCGTGCCCGACGGCCTGCGCCAGGGCCCGCACCGCCGTGTCGGGGTCCATCGCCCGGACGCCGCGCCGGGTGAGCGCCTCCTCCCCGGCGCCCGCGGTCAGGCC
This sequence comes from Actinomadura rugatobispora, assembly GCF_055379765.1. Taxonomy (NCBI): domain Bacteria; kingdom Bacillati; phylum Actinomycetota; class Actinomycetes; order Streptosporangiales; family Thermomonosporaceae; genus Actinomadura; species Actinomadura rugatobispora. The sequence continues at coordinate 178,535 of NZ_AP029191.1, forward strand.
GCCGCCGCCCCAGTTCCCCCACGCCACCGAGGTGGCGGGCAGGCCGGCCGCCCGGCGGACCTGGGCGAGCCCGTCCAGATAGGCGTTGCCCGCCGCGTAGGCCGCGTTGCCCGCGCTGCCCCAGGACGCCGATCCCGAGGAGAACAGGACGAACGCGTCCAGGTCGAGACCGGCCGTGAGCTCGTGCAGGTTCCGCGCGCCCGCGGCCTTCCCGGTCAGGGTCCGCGCGAACTCCGGGACCGTGGTCTCGGCGAGCATCCCCACCTCGGCGATCCCGGCCGCGTGGACGACGGCGGTGAGCGGCCGGTCCGCGGGCAGCCCGGCCAGCAGGGCGGCCACCGCCGCCCGGTCGGCGGCGTCGCAGGCGGCGACCGTCACCCCGGCGCCGGACTCGCGCAACTCGGCGGCCAGGGCGGCGGCGCCGGGGGCGTCCGGGCCCCGGCGTCCGGTGAGGACCAGATGCTCCGCGCCGTTGGCCGCCGCCCAGCGGGCGACGCGGGCGCCCAGCGCACCGGTGCCGCCGGTGATCAGCACGGTGCCGCGCGGCCGCCACGGCGCCTTCTCCGCCCCGGCCTGCGGGGCGCGGACGAGCCGCCGCCCGAACGCCCCGGCCGCGCGCACCGCGACCTGGTCCTCCCCGGACCCGGACGCCAGCACGCCGCGCAGCAGGGCGACGGCCCGCTCGTCGACGGTCGCGGGCAGGTCGACGAGGCCGCCCCAGCGCCGCGCGTACTCGAGCGCGGCGACGCGGCCGGTCCCCCAGGTCATGGCCTGCTCCGCACCGAGCACCGGGTCGGCGGCGCCGAGGGACACCGCGCCGCGGGTCGCCCACCACAGCGGCGCGTCGACCCCGGCGTCCGTCATCGCCCGCAGGGCGAGCAGGTTGTGAACGAAGCCGGACGGCATCGCCGCGTGCACGGGATGGGCGCGCTCGTCGAGCGCCAGCAGCGACAGCACACCGGCGACCCCGTCGAGGGCACGGAACCATTCGGCCAGCTCGGCGCCGTCGCCGCCGTCCGGGACGACGAGCACCTCCGCGGACTCGCCGAAGCCGTCCGCCACGGCCGTGGCGGCCTCGCGGGCGGGCCCGGCGGCGGAATCCGGCAGGAGCAGCAGCCACTTTCCGGCCGGCGACCCCTCGGCCGGGACGGTGAGCGGGTGCCAGGACTCGCGGTAGCGCCAGGAGTCGATGACGGACCGGGATCGCCGGCCGCGGTGCCAGGTCCGCAGCGACCGGACCATGTCCCGCAGGGGTTCGGCCTCGACCGCGAGCGAGTCCGCCAGCGTTTGGACGTCCTCCTGCTCCACCAGCTTCCAGAACTCGCCGTCCACCGTGGACTCGGCCGGCGCTGGGCGCGGCGTGAGCCAGTAGCGCCGGTGCTGGAAGGCGTAGGTGGGCAGGTCGATCGGCTGGCCAGGTGTGATGGGCCAGGTCACGGGGAGCCCGGCCGTCCAGGCTTCGCCCAGGGAGCGCAGCAGGCGGGCGGCGCCGCCGTCGTCGCGCCTGAGCGTGCCCACGACACTCGCGGTGACCTCGGCGTTCTCGCATGCCGCCTCGATCCCCGGCGTCAGCACCGGATGACTACTGATTTCGACGAAGCACCGGAACCCCTCTGCCACGAGGTTGCGGATCGCGTCGTGGAAACGGACCTTCTCGCGCAGGTTCCGCACCCAGTAGTCCCCGTCGGGGGCCACCCCATCGGACCCGATCCAGCCCGCGGTCACCGACGACATCATCGCGATCCGCTGCGTCCCCACCGGAACCTCCGCCAGTTCCGCTCGCAGAGCATCGGCGACCCCGTCCACCTGAGACGAATGCGAGGCGTAATCCACCTCGATCAACCGGGCCCGCACACCCTGGTCTGAACACGAGGCGACGAACCGCTCCAGTTCTCCGCCATCACCCGCGACCACGACGGCGTCCGGGCCGTTGACCGCCGCGATCGACAGCCCCGGCCACTCCGCGAGCGACTCGGCCGCCTCCGCCTCGGAAAGGCCGATGGACGCCATGCCGCCCTGGCCCGACAGCACCGTCAACGCACGCGATCGGGCAACAACAACGGTCGCGGCGTCCTCCAGCGACAGCGCACCCGCCACGACCGCGGCCGCGATCTCACCTTGCGAATGCCCGACCACCGCGTCCGGCGTGACGCCGCATGACTCCCACACCGCCGCCAGCGACACCATCACCGCGAACACCACCGGCTGCACCACATCCACCCGCCGCAGCGCCTCCCCGTCGTCCAGGACCTCCAGCAGCGACCACCCCGTCAGCGGATCCAGCACCGCCGCGCACTCACCCATCCGCGCCGCGAACACCGGCGAACACCCCAGCAGGTCACGCCCCATCCCCACCCACTGCGTCCCCTGCCCCGGGAACACGAACGCCGTCTTCCCCGAGCCACCCGCAACGCCGGAGACCAGCGCCTCGCCAGGCTCACCGGTGGCGATCCGGGCCAGCGCATCCAGCAACCCCGCACGATCACCGGCAACCGCGACCGCGCGATGCTCCAACCCCGCACGCGCCGACGCCAGCGACCACGCCACATCCCCCAGACCCGCCCCAGGATCGGCCGTCAGGAACTCACGCAACCGCGCCGCCTGCGCCCGCAACGCCCCGTCCGACTTGCCCGACACCACGAACGGCCACACCGACGGCGACTCGGACGGAGCCGGGCTCTCGTCCGGCTCAAGGGCCTGCTCGATGATCACGTGGGCATTGGTCCCGCTGATCCCGAACGAGGAGACGCCCGAACGCCAGGGCCGGTCGAGCTCGGGCAGCGGGCGCGCTTCGGTGACCAGCTCGACGCTCCCGGCCGTCCACTCCACATGCGGCGACGGCTCGTCGACATGCAGCGTCGCGGGGACGACACCGTGCCGCAGGGCCATCACCATCTTGATCACACCGGCCACGCCTGATGCCGCCTGAGCATGACCGATGTTCGACTTCACCGACCCCAGCAGCAGCGGACGCTCCCGGTCCTGGCCGTAGGTCGCCAAGACCGCCTGCGCCTCGATCGGATCACCCAGCACCGTCCCGGTACCGTGCGCCTCCACCACGTCCACATCACCGGCCGACAAGCCCGCACTCGCCAGCGCCGACCGGATCACCCGCTGCTGAGCCTGACCATTCGGCGCCGTCAACCCATTGGACGCACCATCCTGATTCACCGCCGAACCACGCACGATCCCCAAGATCCGCCGACCGTTGCGCTCGGCGTCCGACAACCGCTCCAGCAGCACCAGCCCGACGCCCTCGCCGAAGCCCATCCCGTCGGCGGCCGCCGCGAACGACTTGCAGCGGCCGTCGGACGCCAGCCCGCCCTGCCGGGAGAAGCCGACGAACCCGGCGGGCGAGGCCATCACCATCACGCCGCCCGCCAGCGCCAGATCGCACTCCCCCGACCGCAGGGACTGCGCCGCCAGATGCAACCCGACCAGCGACGATGAACACGCCGTGTCCACCGTGACCGCAGGTCCTTCCAACCCGAACACGTAGGAGACGCGGCCGGACAGCACGCTGGGGAGGTTGCCGGTCATCATGTGCGCTTCGAGCTCGGCGGCGATCTCGCCTCCGCCGCCGCCCTGCGGCGCGGGGTTGGCGCCGATGAAGGTGCCGGTCTGGGAGCCCTTCAGCGACAGCGGGTCGATGCCCGCCCGCTCGAACGTCTCCCACGAGATCTCCAGCAGCAGCCGCTGCTGCGGATCCATGGCGAGCGCCTCACGCGGCGAGATCCCGAACAGCCCGGCGTCGAAGTCCCCGGCGTCGTGCAGGAACCCGGCGTGCCGGACGTGGGAGGTGCCGGGGTGCTCCGGGTCGGGGTGGAAGAGGTCGTCCAGGTTCCAGCCGCGGTCCGGCGGGAACCCGCTGATCGCGTCCCGGCCCGCCGAGACGGCCTCCCACATCCGTTCCGGTGAGGTGATCCCGCCGGGGTAGCGGCAGGCCATGGCGACGATCGCGACCGGCTCGTCGGTGACCGCGGCGGGGCGGGCCCGGTCCGGTTCCGCCGCCTCCGGCCGCAGCACCTCGCCGAGCAGGTGGCGGGCCAGGTCCTCCGCCGAGGAGTGGTCATAGATCACGGTGACGGGCAGCCTGAGGCCGGTGACCTCGTTGAGCCGGTTGCGCAGCTCCACCGCCGACAGCGAGGTGAAGCCGATGTCCTGGAACGCGCGGCGCCGATCGACCTCGTCGCCGCCGGAGTAGCCGAGCACCGCGGCGACGTGCGTCCTGACCAGGTCGAGCACCATCCGCTCCCGGGCCTCCGGCGGCACCGCGGCCAGCCTCCGGTGCAGCGCCGACGCGGCGGCCGGGCGCTCCGCCCCGGCGCGCAGGACGCGCTGCGCGGCGGGCACCGTGGACAGCAGCCGGCTCGGCCGCGCCATGGTGAACAGCGGGACGAAGTTCTCCCACTTCACGTCGGCGATCAGCGGGGTCGTCTCGGCGCGGTCCAGCGCGCGGTGCAGCGCGGCCAGCGCGACGTCGGGGTCCATCGGGGGCAGGCCGTGCCTTGTCTGCCGCTCGCCGACGACCAGTCCTTCCACGATCATCGCGCCGTCCCACATGCCCGGCGTGCTCCACACGCCCCAGGCGACCGACAGGGCGGGCAGGCCGCGGGCGCGGCGGTGCTGCGCGAGCGCGTCGAGGTGGGCGTTGGCCGCGCCGTAGGCGGCGTGCTGCCCGCTGCCCCAGGCGCCGGCCACCGAGGAGAACAGGACGAACGCGTCCAGCTCCAGGTCGGCGGTCAGCTCGTCCAGGTGCACCGCACCCGCGACCTTGGCGCTCATCATCCGCTCGAACTCGGCCGGGGTGGTCGCGGCCAGCGAGTCGATCTCCAGGGCGGCGGCCGCGTGCACGACCGTCCGCAGCGGATGGTCGGCGGTCTGCGCCGCGATGACCTCGGCGAGCGCGGCGCGGTCGGTGACGTCGCAGGCGACCACGGCGCAGGTGGCGCCGAGTTCGCGCAGCCGGTCCCGGAGTTCGGCGGCGCCGTCGGCCTGCGGGCCGCGGCGGCTGGTGAGCACGACATGCTCGGCGCCGCGCAGCACCAGCCAGGTCGCCAGCAGCGTGCCGAGGGCCCCGGTGCCGCCCGTGACCAGCGCGGTGCCGCTGGTCCGCCAGGCCGGCGCGGCCGGGGCCGCGCCGAGACCGGCGGGCACGAGGCGGCGGCCGTGGACGCCGGTTTCGCGGATGGCCGCCTGGTCCTCGTCGTGGGCGCCCGCGAGGAGCCCGGCGAGCAGGTCGGCGGCCCGCTCGTCCACCCGCGCGGGCAGATCGGCCAGGCCGCCCCAGCGCTCCGGGTGCTCCAGCGCGACGACACGGCCGAGGCCCCAGACCTGGGCCTGGGCGGGGTGCGCCACCGGGTCGCCGGGACCCGTCCGCATCGCGCCGCGCGTCACACACCACAGCGGGGCACCGACACCGGCGTCGCCGAGCGCCTGGATCAGCAGCAGGGTGCCCGTCACGCCGGGCGCCGCCGGTACCGGCCCGTCATCGGCGCGCCATGCCTGGAGCGACACCACCCCCCGGACCGCCTCGCCCAGCTCGGTGAGGCGGGCGGCCAGGGCGGCGCGGTCCAGCCCCGCGGCGTCGAGTTCGGCGACCCGCGCGCCGGCGCGCGCCAGCGCGTCGATCACGGTTTCCTCCGCCTGGGCGTCCGCGCCGGCCTCGTGCCGGACGACCAGCCAGGTCCCGGACAGCCGGCCGGAGCCCGAACCGGTGCCCAGGGGGTGCCACTCCACGGCGTACCGCCAGGCGTCGGCTTCGGATTCGGCGGCCAGCCGGCCCCGCCAGGCGGCGAGTCCCGGCAGCAGGTCCTGAACTACGGACGGGTCGGCGCCAAGCCCGGCCGCGAGCGCGTCCACGTCGGCGTCCTCGACTGCCGACCAGAACGTCTCGTCCAGGCCACCGCCGTCCCCTGCCCGCTGCGGCGAGGTGTCCTTCAGCCAGTAGGGGGTGCGCTGGAAGGCGTAGGTGGGCAGGTCGATCGGCTGGCCGGGGGTGATGGGCCAGGTCACGGGCAGCCCGGCCGTCCAGGCTTCGCCCAGGGAACGCAGCAGGCGCGCGGCGCCGCCGTCGTCCCGCCGGAGCGTGCCCACGACACTCGCGGTGACCTCGGCGTTCTCGCATGCCGCCTCGATCCCCGGCGTCAGCACCGGATGACTACTGACCTCGACGAAGCACCGGAACCCCTCTGCCACGAGGTTGCGGACCGCGTCGTGGAAACGGACCTTCTCGCGCAGGTTCCGCACCCAGTAGTCCCCGTCGGGGACCGCGCCATCAGACCCGGCCCACCCAGCGGTCACCGACGACATCATCGCGACCCGCTGCGCGCCCGCCGACACCCCCGCCAACTCTGCCCGGAGACCATCGGCGACCCCGTCCACCTGAGAGGAATGCGAGGCGTAATCCACCTCGATCAACCGCGCCCGCACACCCCGGTCTCCGCACGAGCCGACGAACCGCTCCAGCTCCTCCCGCCCACCGGACACCACCACCGCGTCCGGGCCGTTGACCGCGGCCACCGACAGCCCCGGCCACTCCGCCAAGGCTTCAGCCGCCGAGTCCTCGGAAAGCCCGACCGACGCCATGCCGCCCTGGCCCGACAACACCGTCAACGCACGCGACCTGGCAACGACCACCGACGCGGCATCCTCCAGCGACAGCGCACCCGCCACGACCGCAGCTGCGATCTCACCCTGCGAATGCCCGACCACCGCGTCAGGTCGGACGCCGCACGACTCCCACACCGCCGCCAGCGACACCATCACCGCGAACACCACCGGCTGCACCACATCCACCCGCCGCAGCGCCTCGCCGTCGGCCAGGACGTCCAGCAGCGACCACCCCGTCAGCGGATCCAGCACCGCCGCGCACTCACCCATCCGCGCCGCGAACACCGGCGAACACCCCAGCAGGTCACGCCCCATCCCCACCCACTGCGTCCCCTGCCCCGGGAACACGAACGCCGTCTTCCCCGAGCCACCCGCAACGCCGGAGACCAGCGCCTCGCCAGGCTCACCGGTGGCGATCCGGGCCAGCGCATCCAGCAACCCCGCACGATCACCGGCAACCGCGACCGCGCGATGCTCCAACCCCGCACGCGCCGACGCCAGCGACCACGCCACATCCCCCAGGCTCACGCCATGGTCGGCCGCCAGGAACTCACGCAACCGCGCCGCCTGCGCCCGCAACGCCCCGTCCGACTGCCCCGACACCGCGAACGGCCACACCGACGACGACGACACGGACGGGACGCCGCCGTCCGGCTCGAGGGCCTGCTCGATGATCACGTGGGCGTTGGTCCCGCCGACGCCGAACGAGGAGACCGCGCCCCGCGAGGGCCGGTCGAGCTCGGGCAGCGGGCGCGCCTCGGTGACCAGCTCGACGCTCCCCGCCGACCAGTCCACATGCGGCGACGGCTCGTCCACATGCAGCGTCGCCGGGACGACACCGTGCCGCAGCGCCAGCACCATCTTGATCACGCCCGCGACACCCGACGCCGCCTGCGCGTGACCGATGTTCGACTTGATCGACCCCAGCAGCAGCGGCCGGTCGCGGTCCTGGCCGTAGGTCGCCAGCACCGCCTCGGCCTCGATCGGGTCGCCGAGAGTCGTCCCAGTCCCGTGCGCCTCCACCACATCGACCTCGGACGCCGACAGGCCCGCACTCGCCAGCGCGGACCGGATCACCCGCCGCTGGGAACGCCCGCTCGGCGCCGTCAATCCGTTGGACGCACCGTCCTGGTTCACCGCCGAACCCCGCACCACCGCCAGCACCCGCCGCCCATGACGCCGCGCGTCCGACAACCGCTCCAGCAGCACCAGCCCGACGGCCTCCGCCAGGCCGGTGCCGTCGGCGGCTCCCGCGAACGACTTGCAGCGGCCGTCGGGGGCCAGCCCGCCCTGCCGGGAGAACTCCGTGAACGTCCCCGGCGTCGCCATGACCGTGACGCCGCCCGCCAGCGCCAGATCGCACTCCCCCGACCGCAGCGACTGCGCCGCCAGATGCAGCCCGACCAGCGACGACGAGCACGCCGTGTCCACCGTCACGGCGGGGCCGACCAGCCCGAAGGTGTAGGAGATCCGGCCGGAGACGACGCCGCCGGCGGTGCCGGTGCTCAGGAACCCGGCGACCCCGTCGGGCACCTCCCGCAGCCCCGCCCCGTAGTCGTGGTACATGACGCCGGCGAAGACGCCGGTCGCGCTGCCGCGCAGCGTGCGCGGGTCGATGCCCGCCCGCTCGAACGTCTCCCACGAGGTCTCCAGCAGCAGCCGCTGCTGCGGATCCATGGCGAGCGCCTCACGCGGCGAGATCCCGAACAGCCCGGCGTCGAAGCCGGCGGCGTCGTAGAGGAAGCCGCCGCGGAGCCCGCGGCCCTCGGCCGCGCCTCCGGCGGCCTCCCAGCCGCGGTCGCGGGGCGCGTCCGCCACCGTGTCGCGGCCGTCGAGCAGCAGCCGCCACAGCGCTTCGGGAGAGTCTGCGCCGCCGGGGAAGCGCCCGCTCATCGCCACGATGGCGATCGGCTCGTCCGCCGGGGCCGCCCGCTCGACGGTCTCGGCCGCCGCCCCGCCCTCGGCCAGGCCCAGCAGGTGTTCGGCGAGGTCGGCCGGGGTCGGGTGGTCGAAGACGAGCGTGGCGGGCAGGCGCAGGCCGGTGACGGCGCCGAGGCGGTTGCGCAGTTCCACGGCGGTCAGCGACGTGACGCCCAGGTCGGAGAACGCGGTGCCGGGGCGGATGGCGTCCGCGCCGGCGTGCCCGAGGACGGCCGCCGCCTCGGCGAGCACGACGTCCAGCACCAGCCGCGGCCGCTCCTCGGCGCCCGCCCGGCCGAGCCGGTCCGCGAGCGCCGTGCCGCCGGGGGCCCGGCGGCGGGGGACGGCGCGGACCAGCCCGCGCAGCATCGGCTCGACCGCCTCCTCCCCGGCCCGGGCGCGCACCGCGGCCAGGTCGAGCCGCAGCGGCACCAGCACGGCCTCGTCGCGCGCGCAGGCCGCGTCCAGCAGCGCCAGCCCCTCCGGCTCGGTGAATCCGGCCACGCCCGACGCGCTGATGCGCCGGACGTCGGCCGCGGTCAGCCCGGCGGTGAGGCCGTCGTCCTCGCGCGCCCACCGGCCCCAGGCGAGGGACTGCGCGGGCAGGCCGGCGGCGCGGCGGTGCCGGGCGAGGGCGTCCAGGAAGGTGCTCGACGCCGCGTACGCGGCCTGGCCGGGGGCGCCGAGCACGCCGACGGCCGAGGAGAACAGGACGAACGCGGACAGGTCGAGGTCCCGGGTGAGCTCGTGCAGCAGCCAGGCGCCGTCGACCTTGGGGCGCAGGACCGTCTCCAGCCGGCCGGGGGTCAGCCCGGTGACGACGCCGTCGTCGAGCACCACGGCGGCGTGCACGACGGCGGTCAGCGGATGCTCGGCCGGGATGCCCGCCAGCAGGTCGCGCAGCGCGGCGCGGTCGGCGACGTCGCACGCGGCCAGCCGGACGTCGGCGCCCCGCTCGGCGAGTTCGGCGCGCAGCGCGGCCGCCTCGGGGGTCGCGCCGCCGCGGCCCGCCAGCACCAGCCGCCGGACGCCGTGCGCCGCGACGAGATGCCGGGCGAGCCCGAGGCCGAGCGCGCCGGTGCCGCCGGTGATCAGCACGGTGCCGTCCGGTCCCCAAGGCGCGCGGCCGGCGGCGGCCGGCGCGGCGCCACGGGTCAGCCGCGGCGCGCGGACCGCGCCGTCGCGGACGGCGAACTGCGGTTCGCCCGTGCCCACGGCGGCGGGCAGCAGGTCCCACGCCTCGGGCGTCCCGTCGACGTCGGCCAGCAGAAACCGGCCGGGATGTTCGGACTGGGCGGAGCGGACCAGGCCCCAGACCGCCGCTCCGGCGAGGTCGGGGGCCGGTTCGCGTGTCGCGTCCCGGGTGACCAGCACCAGCCGCGCGTCGCCGAACCGCTCGCCCGCCACCCACTCCTGGATCAGCTCCAGCGCCGCCGTGGTCGCCGCGCGCACGGCCGCCGGCACGTCGCCCGCCTCAGCGCCCGCCTCGGTGCCGACCGGCGCCAGCACCACGTCCGGTGCCCCGGCCCCGGCGCCGATCGCTTCGGCGAGCGCGGCCAGATCGGGGACGTCCGTGCCGAGGACCGTGACCGACGGCGCGCGGCCGCCCGGCTCGACGGTGACCCAGTCCGGCCGCAGCAGGTCCCTGTCCAGGGCCCGGCCGGGCTCTCCCCCGGTGAGTTCGCGCAGCACCACGGCGTCCGCGGTGAGCACCGGCCGCCCGTCCTCGTCGGAGGCGTGCAGCGCGACGCCGCCGGACCCCGCGGGGGACAGCCGGATCCGCAGCGCCGCGGCGCCGGGACGATGGCACGCCACGCCCCGCACGGCGAACGGCAGGAGCGGCCGCCCGCTCCCCGCCACGAACCGGCCGAACGCGACCGCGTGCAACGCGGCGTCCAGGAGGGCGGGGTGCACTCCGAACCGCTCCGCGCCGGTGGTCTCCTCGCCCAGCCGCACCTCGGCGTAGACCTCGTCGCCGCGGCGCCACACCGCTTCCAGGCCCTGGAACGCGGGCCCGTACCGCATGTCCATCGAGGCGAGCGCCGCGTACAGCCCGTCGACCTCGTCCTCCGCGACCGGTTCCGCGCCGCGCGGCGGCCACTCGGTGAGCCCCGCGGGCTCCGGCGCCGCGTCCGGCACCAGCACGGCCCGCGCGTGCCGCGTCCAGTCCGCGCCGTCGTCGCCGTCCGGCCGGGAGTGGACCTCCAGGATCCGCTGCCCGTCGGCGTCCGGTTCGCCGACGGCGAGCTGGATCTGGACGCCGCCGCGCTCGGGCAGCGGCAGCGGCGCGTCGAGGGTGATCTCGGCGACGCCGGCGCACCCGGCCTGACCGGCGGCGCGCAGCGCGAGCTCGACGAAGGCGGTCCCGGGCAGCAGCGGCGCGTCACCGAGGGCGTGGTCGGCCAGCCATGGCTGGCTCCGCGGCGACAGCCTGCCGACGATCACCAGGGCGTCGCGTCCGGCCAGCGACACCGCCGCGCTCAGCAGCGGATGGTCGACCGGGGTCAGGCCGAGCCCGGCCGGGTCGGCGGCGCGGCCGGCGGCGGGCTCCAGCCAGTAGCGGCGGTGCTGGAAAGCGTAGGTCGGCAGCTTCACCACCCGCGCGCCGCCGTCGGCGAACGCGGGGGCCCAGTCGACGGGGACGCCCGCGGCGTGCACGGTGCCCAGGGACGTGTAGAGGCGGCGCAGGCCGCCGTCGTCGCGGTGCAGCGTCGGCGCGACCGTGATCTCCCGCCCGGCGTCCGACGCGGTCTCCTCGACCGCCATCGTCAGCACGGGATGCGGGCTCACCTCGATGAACACGCGGTGCCCGTCGGAGAACGCGCGGCGCAGGGTCGCCTCGAAGTCCACCGTCTCGCGGGCGTTGCGATACCAGTACCCGGCGTCCAGCGACGCGGTGTCGAGCGGCCCGCCGGCCGTCGGCGAGTAGTAGGTGATCCCGGTCGGCTCGGGCCGGATTCCGGCCAGCCCGGCCACCAGCGGCTCCCGCACGTCCTCCACGAACGGCGAATGGCCGGGGATGGACGCGGCGACCGTCTTGGCGCGCACGCCCTCCGCCGTGTACTCCGCGACCAGCCCGGCGACCGCGTCGTGCGAACCGGCCACCGTCACCGAGGCGGGCCCGTTCACCGCCGCGATCGTCAGCGAGCCGTCCCCGCCCTCGATGCGGGCGGCGACCTCGCCGGCGGGACGCGCGATCACCGCCAGCGTGCCCCGCCCGGAGAGCTCGGTGGCGAACAGCCGGGACCTCAGCACGACGATCCGCGCGGCGTCGGCCAGTGGCAGCGCGCCGGTGACGGCCGCCGCGGCGATCTCGCCCTGCGAGTGCCCGATCACCGCGGCGGGCTCGACGCCGAACGACCGCCACACCGCGGCCAGCGACACCATGATCGCGAACAGCGCGGGCTGCACGACGTCGATCCGGTCCAGCGACGGCGCGCCGTCGGCGCCGCGCAGCACCTCGGCCAGCGACCAGTCCACGAGCGGGTCGATCGCCGCCGCGCACTCCTCGATCCGGGCGGCGAACACCGGCGAGGACTCCAGCATCTCGGCGGCCATGCCCGCCCACTGCGAGCCCTGGCCGGGGAAGACGAACACCGCTCCGGCCGCCGCGGCGTCGCTCCAGCTCCGCACGGTATTGGCCGGGCTCTCCCCCGCGGCCATCCGGTCCAGGGTGTCCGCCAGATCGTCCCGATCGCGCGCCACCACCACGGCGCGGTAGTCCAGCGCGGACCTCGTCGTGGCCAGCGACAGCGCCACGTCCTCCGGCTCCGGGCGCTCGGCCCGCAGATGCGCGGCCAGCCGCTCCGCCTGCCCGCGCAGCGCCTCGGGGGTCTTCGCGGAGATCGGGAACGGAACCGCCGCGGGCACCGGCCGCGGCCCGGTCCCGGCCGGTTCGGCGGGCGGCGCCTCCTCCAGGATCAGGTGCGCGTTGGTGCCGCTCACGCCGAAGCCCGAGACGGCCGCGCGGCGCGGCCGGCCGGGCTCCGCCGGCCACGGCCGCTCCTCGGTCAGCAGCCTGACCTCGCCCGCCGACCAGTCGACGTGCGGGGTCGGCCGCGTCACGTGCAGGGTCCGGGGCAGCATCCCGTGCCGCAGCGCCTGCACCATCTTGATCACGCCGGCCGCGCCGGCCGCGGCCTGGGCGTGCCCGATGTTGGACTTGACCGATCCCAGCCACAGCGGCCGGCCCTGCGGCCGCCCCTGCCCGTAGGCGGCCAGCACCGCCTCGCCCTCGACGCCGTCGCCGAGCGTGGTCCCGGTGCCGTGCGCCTCCAGGGCGTCGATGTCGGCGGGCGAGAGCCCGGCATCGGCGAGCGCCCGCCGGATCAGTGCGCGCTGCGCGGAACCGCTCGGCGCGGACAGCCCGTTGGACGCGCCGTCCTGGTTCAGCGCCGAGCCGCGGATCACCGCCAGCACCTCGTGCCCGTTGCGCAGCGCGTCCGGCAGCCGCTCCAGCAGCAGCATGCCGACGCCCTCGGCGAACCCGGTGCCGTCGGCGGACGCGTCGAACGCCTTGCACCGGCCGTCCGCGGCGAGGCCGCCCAGCCGGGACGTCTCGATGAAGCTGCCGGGCGTGACGATCACCGACACGCCACCGCCGAGCGCCAGGTCGCACTCGCCGCCGCGCAGCGCCCGCACCGCCAGGTGCAGCGCGGTGAGCGAGGAGGAGCAGGCGGTGTCGACGGTGACCGCCGGGCCCTCCAGCCCCAGCGCGTAGGAGACGCGGCCGGCGAGCACGCTGATCGCGGACCCGGTGAGCACCTGGCCCTCGACCTCGTCGCCCGCGGCGGCCAGCACCGAGACGTGGTCGCTGGCCGCGCCGCCGACGAACACTCCGGTGCCGCCGCCCGCCAGCGACCCCGGCGCGATCGCGGCGTGCTCGATCGCCTCCCAGGCCGCTTCGAGCACGAGCCGCTGCTGCGGGTCGATGGTCAGCGCCTCGCGCGGGCTGATCCCGAAGAACCCGGCGTCGAACGCGCCGGGATCGTCCAGGAACCCGCCCTCCCGGGTGACGCTGCGGCCCGGCACGAGCGGGTCGGCGTCGTGCAGCCGGTCGAGATCCCAGCCGCGGTCGGCCGGGAACCCGCCGACGGCGTCGACGCCGCCGGCGACGAGCCGCCACAGGTCGTCGGCGGACGCGACGCCGCCGGGGAAGCGGCAGGCCATCCCGATGACCGCGATCGGCTCGGCCGCCGCGGCCGCCATCCGCTTGTGCTCGGCGCGGAGCCGCCGGTTCTCCAGCAGCGACCGGCGCAGCGCCTCGACGACGTTCTCGGCAGGTGTGTCCACAGCTCTCACTCCGCAATCAGTCGATGTCGCCGGGCTGGAACGCCATGCGGACGAGGTCGTCGACGGCCATGGCTTCGATCTGGGCCTGCTCGTCCCGCCCGTGCTCGTCCAGGTCGCGCTCGCCACCGCCGTCCGGGCCGTCCCGGCCGGCCAGGTCGAGCAGCCTGTCGAGCAGGCCCTCCTGGCGCAGCCGGGCCAGCGGGAGCGAGGCCAGGGCGGCGCGGACCTCGGCTTCGCCGGGCTCGGCGGGCTCGACGGGGTCGGGCTCGGCCAAAAGCGCCTCGCGCAGGTGGTCCGCCAGCGCGAGCGGGGTGGGATGGTCGAACACCATCGCCGAGGACAGCCGCATGCCCGTCCGGGCGCCGAGCCGGTCGCGCAGCTCGACCGACCCGACGGAGGTCACGCCGACGTCGCGGAACGGCCTGCCAGGTTCGACGTCGTCGCGGCCGTCGTAGCCGAGCACCGCGGCGACCTCCGCGCGGACCAGGGCGAGCAGCCGGCGCCGCGCCTCCTGCGGCGCCACCGCCCCCAGTTCGGCGGCCAGCTCGGCCCGGACCCGGCCGGCGTCGCCGCCGTCGTCCCCGCCGGGGGCGAGCACGGCCTCGGGGATCTCCTCGAACAGGACACTGGCGCGGCGCGCCGAGAAGACCGGCGCGAAGCGGGGCCAGTCGAGGTCGGCGACGGTCAGCAGCGTCTCGCCGTGCTCGACGGCGCCGCGCAGCACCGAGATCGCCGGTTCGTGCGCCATCGGCCGGACGCCCTGCCGGGCGAGGAAGTCCTCTGCCTCGCCGACGAGCCCGCCGCCGCCCCAGCTTCCCCACGCGAGCGAGGTGGCGGGCAGCCCGGCGCCGGCGCGGTGCAGGGCCATGCCGTCCAGGTAGGCGTTGGCCGCCGCGTACGCGGCGCTCGCGGCGCTCCCCCACGTCGCGGCTCCGGAGGAGAACAGGACGAACGCCTCCAGGTCCGTCTCCCTGGTCAGCTCGTGGAGGTTGTCCGTGCCGAGCACCTTGGCGGCCAGCACCCCGGCCAGCTCGGCGGGCTCCAGCTCGGCCACCGGCGTGCGGGGGGCGACGCCCGCGGCGTGCAGGACGGCGGTCAGCGGCTGCCCGGCCGGGATCCCGGCCAGCACCGCGGCCAGCGCGGCGCGGTCGGCGACGTCGCACGCGGCGACGGTGACGGTCGCGCCGAGGTCCTCCAGCTCCGCGGCGAGCGCGGCCGCGCCGGGCGCGGCGAGGCCCCGGCGGCCGGTGAGGACCAGGTGCCCGGCCCCTTCGCGGGCCGCCCAGCGGGCGAGGTGCGCCCCGATCTCGCCGGTGCCTCCGGTGATCAGCACGGTGCCGTGCGGCCGCCAGCGCCGCCGGGGCTCGTGCGCCGGGACCGGCGCCCTGCCCAGGCGGCGGCCGAACACGCCCGTGTCGCGGACGGCGACCTGGTCCTCCCGCCCGCCCGCGGAGAGCACCGCGGCCGCGGCGGCGGCCGCCGTCTCGCCGAGATCGGCGGGCAGGTCGAGCAGGCCGCCCCAGTGGTGCGGGTGTTCCAGCGCGATGACCCGGCCGAGCCCCCAGACGGCCTGCTGCTCGGGTCCGGCGATGGTCTCGCCGTCCGACACCGCGACGGCGTGCCGGGTCACCGTCCACAGCGCGCCGCCCGTCGCGGTGTCGGCGCACGCCTGCGCCAGCGCGAGGGTGGCGGCGAGGCCGCGGGTGAGCCCCGGATGATCCGCGTGCGGCCGGGTGTCGGCGGCCAGCAGCGAGACGATTCCGCGCACGCCGTCGCCCTCGTGGGTCCGCAGCCGGTCGGCGAGGGCCGCGCGGGTCGTCTCGTCCTCGGTCAGCCGGATCTCCGCGACCTTCCCGCCCGCGGCGGTGAGCGCCGCCGCGAGCGCCGGGTCGGCCGGGGCGCCGGCGGAGGAGAGCAGCAGCCAGGTGCCGGAGCAGTCCCCGTCCGGGACGGTGATCCGGCGCCAGGTCTCCCGGTAGCGCCAGGAGCCGGTGGGGTCCGCCGACCCCGAGGCGGCGCCGGCGGCCAGCCAGTAGCGGCGGCGCTGGAAGGCGTAGGTGGGGAGTTCGGCGCGCCGCCCGTCGCGCGGCCAGGCCACCGGCAGGCCGTGCGCGTACGCGGTCGCCAGCGCGGTGAGCAGGACGCGCGTCCCGCCGTCCCGCTTCAGGGCGGAGATCGTGACGATGTCGGCGGACGCGGCCTCCGCAGCCTGCGCGATGGACGGGGTCAGCACCGGGTGCGGGCCGACCTCGATGAAGGTGCGGAAGCCGTCCGCGATGAGGGCGTCGGTCGCCTGGTGGAAGCGGACGGGATCGCGCAGGTTGCGGATCCAGTAGCCGGTGTCGAGGGTGGCGCCGTCCACCCACTCCCCGGACACCGTGGACAGGAAGGGGATCCGCGGCGGCAGCGGCGTGATCCGGGCCAGTGCCGCGCGCAGCTCGCCGGTGACGGCGTCGACCTGCGGCGAGTGCGAGGCGTAGTCCACCTCCACCCGGCGGGCGCGGACGTCCCGCTCGGCGCAGGCGGCGAGCAGCTCGGCGAGCGCGTCCGGCGCGCCGGACACCACGGTCGCCGCCGGCCCGTTGAGCGCCGCGACGCAGATCCGCCCGTCCCACCGGCCGGCCAGCTCCCGGGTCGCGGCCTCCCCGAGCGCGACCGACACCATGCCGCCCTCCCCGGACAACGCGGTCAGCGCCCGGGACCGGCCGACGACGACCCGCGCGCCGTCGGCCAGCGACAGCCCTCCGGCGACCACGGCGGCGGCGATCTCCCCCTGGGAGTGGCCGATCACCGCGTCGGGCCCGACCCCGGCGGCCTCCCACACCGCCGCCAGCGACACCATCACGGCGAACACCACCGGCTGGACGACGTCAACGCGTTCCAGGGCCGCCGCGTCGTCCAGCGCGGCCGTCAGCGACCAGCCCGTCAGCGGGTCCAGCGCCTCGGCGCACTCGGCCATCCGCGCGGCGAACGGCGGCGAGGACGCGAGCAGCTCCCGCCCCATCCCGGGCCACTGGGTGCCCTGGCCGGGGAACACGAACACGGTCCGGCCCGCGCGGCCCCGGACCACGCCCGCCACCGTGCCGTCCCCCGGTTCACCGGCGGCGACGCCCGCGAGCCCGGTCAGCAGCTCGTCCCGGTCCGCGGCGGTCACGACGGCGCGGTGCGCCAGGTCCGCGCGGCCCGCCGCCAGCGAACCGGCCACGTCCCGCAGCCCTGCGCCGGGGTGCTCCAGCAGGAACTCGCGCAGCCGCGCGGCCTGCCCCCGCAGCGCCGACTCCGACGCCCCCGACACCGCGAACGGCAGCACGGGAGCCTCCCCGGTGGGCTGGGTGACCTCGGGTTCGGGGTCCGCGGGGACCTGTTCGAGGATCACGTGCGCGTTCGTGCCGCTGAACCCGAACGAGGACACCGCCGCCCGCCAGGGCCTTTCGAGGTCCGGCAGGGGCCGCTGGCCGGTGGCCAGCTCGACGTCCCCCGCGCTCCAGTCGACGTTCGGCGTGGGGGAGTCGACGTGCAGCGACGCCGGGACCACGCCGTGCCGCAGCGCCAGCACCATCTTGATCACGCCCGCGACGCCCGCGGCGGCCTGGGCGTGCCCGATGTTCGACTTGATGGATCCCAGCAGCACCGGCCGCCGCCGGTCCTGCCCGTAGGTCGCCAGGACCGCCTGCGCCTCGATCGGGTCGCCGAGCGTCGTGCCGGTGCCGTGCGCCTCCACCACGTCGACATCGCCGGTGGACAGGCCCGCGCTCGCCAGCGCCGCCCGGATCACCCGCTGCTGCGACAGCCCGTTCGGCGCCGTCAGCCCGTTGGACGCGCCGTCCTGGTTCACCGCGGAGCCGCGCACCACCGCGAGGACGGGCCGGCCCGCACGCCGGGCGTCCGACAGCCGCTCCAGCAGCAGCAGGCCGGCGCCCTCGCTCCAGCCCGTCCCGTCGGCGGCCGCCGCGAACGGCTTGCACCGGCCGTCGAAGGCCAGCCCGCCCTGCCGGGAGAACTCCGCGAACACGCTCGGCGTGGACATCACGGTCACGCCGCCCGCCAGCGCCAGGTCGCACTCCCCGGCCCGCAGCGCCTGCACGGCCAGATGCAGCCCCACCAGCGACGACGAGCACGCCGTGTCCACCGTCACCGCGGGGCCCTCCAGGCCGTAGGCGTAGGAAAGCCGACCGGACGCGACGCTGCCCGCGACGCCCGTGGTCAGGTAGCCGCCCAGGCCGTCCGGGATCTGCGCCCCCGAGGCGTAGTCGTGGTACATCACCCCGACGAACACCCCGGTCAGGCTGCCCTTCAGCGAGTGCGGGCCGATCCCGGCCCGCTCGAAGACCTCCCAGGACGTCTCCAGCAGCAGCCGCTGCTGCGGATCCATCGCCAGGGCCTCGCGCGGCGAGATCCCGAACAGCCCCGCGTCGAACTCCCCCGCGTCGTAGAGGAACCCGCCCTCCGGCCGGAAGCCGGAAGCGTCGCGGGCCCAGCCGCGGTCGTCCGGGAACGCCGAGATCGCGTCCCGGCCGTCCGAGACCAGCCGCCACAGTTCCTCGGGCGTGCGCACGCCGCCCGGATAGCGGCAGCCCATGGCGACCACGGCGATCGGCTCGCGCGCCCTGGCCTCGGCGGCCTCCAGCAGCCGCCTCGTGCGCAGCAGGTCCTCGGTGGCCCGCCGCAGGTAGTCGCGGTACTTCCGGTCGCCGTCCACGGCTTGGCCCCCTGTCTCCGCCGCGGTGTCCGCGGCCTCGCCGACGCGGTCCATCAGGTCGTTCCGAGGTTCTTGTCGAGCAGGTCGAACAGCTCGTCGTCGCTGGTGCCGGCGAGATCGACCGCGGCGGCCGGCTCCTCGGCGTCGTCCCAGCGCGCGAGCAGGGAGCGCAGCCGTGTCCTGATCCGTGTCCGGTCCAGCCCGGCGGGGAGGTCCTGGAACGCGGTCTCGACCTCGTCGAGGCGGCCCAGGATCGCCTCGTCCGCGGCCGCCTCCGCGAGCCCCAGCTCGTCGTGCAGGTGGTCGGCGACGGCGGCCGAGGTCGGGTAGTCGAACACCAGGCTCGGCGCCAGGACCAGCCCGGTCCGCCGGTTCAGCCGGTTGCGCAGTTCGACGGCGGCCAAGGAGTCGAAGCCCAGCTCGCGGAAGGGCAGGGCGGTGTCGACCGTCCCGGTGCCGGCGTGCCCGAGCACCGCGGCGGCCTCGGCGTCCACCAGCTCGCGCAGCACCGTCCGCCGCTGCTCCGCGGTTCTCCCCCGCAGCAGCCCGGCGAGCGCGTCCCGGCCGCCGGTGCCGGCCTGGCGCCGGGACGGGGCGCGCACCACGCCGCGCAGGACGGGCGGCACCGCGTCCATCACCGTGCCGAGCTTCATCGGCACCAGCACGGAGGCGTCGACGGTCCGGACCGCGTCGAGCAGGCCGAGGCCCTCCTCGACCGAGAGGGCGTCCGGGCCGGGCTCGGCCCGCGCGTTCTCCCGCCACATGCCCGCGTCCCAGCGGCCCCAGGCCAGCGAGACGCCCGCGAGCCCGGCCGCCGCCCGCTCGCCGGCCAGCGCGTCGAGGAAGGCGTTGGCGGCCGCGTAGTTCGCCTGGCCCGCGACGCCGAACACCCCGGCGGCCGAGGAGAACAGCACGAACGCCGACAGCGGCGTCCCCGCGGTCAGCTCGTGCAGGTGCCGGGCCGCGTCCACCTTGGGCCGCAGCACGGCCGCCAGCCGCTCGGGCGTGAGGTCCGTGACGAGCCCGTCGTCCAAGACGCCGGCGGCGTGCACGACCCCGGTCAGGTCCGGGATCGTCGCGAGCAGGCTGCTCAGCGCGGTCCGGTCGGCGGCGTCGCACGCCTCGACGCGCACCTCGGCGCCGAGCCCGGACAGCTCGGCGGCGAGCCCGGCCGCGCCCTGGGTGCCGGCGCCGCGCCGTCCGGTCAGCACGAGCCGCCGCACCCCGTGCTCGGTGACCAGGTGCCGGGCGACGGCGGAGCCCAGCGCGCCCGTGCCGCCGGTGACGAGCACGGTGCCCGCCGGATCCCAGGCGAAGGCGCGGTGGCCGGGGTCCGGGGCGGCCCGCGCGAGGCGCGGTACGCGCAGTTCCGCGCCGCGGATCGCGATCTGCGGTTCGCCCGCGGCGAGCGCGGCGCGCAGCAGCTCCGGATCGAGGTCGCCGTCGTCGAGATCGACCAGGACGAACCGGTCCGGATGCTCGGCCTGCGCCGACCGCACCAGCCCGCACACCGCCGCGGCCGCGGGATCGGCCGGGCCGCCGACGGCCGCGCCGCGCCGCGTCACGATCGCGAGCAGGCCGGCCGGCGGCCCCGCGAGCCAGGACCGCACGGTGGCCAGCGCCCGTGCCGTCGCGGCGTGCGTCGCCGCGACGATGCCGGTTGCGGGGGCGCCCTCGGCTTCGGGCAGGAAGGACACGAGCACGGGACCGGGCTCGGCGGCCGGGTCCGGTCCGGTGGAGCGGACCTTTTGCCGGGCGCGGCGGAGCAGCGCGGCCAGCTCGCCGCCGTCGCCTGCCACCCGCCATCCGGTCTCGGCGGCCGGGGGCGGGGGCGTCGGCGTCAGCATCGGCCAGTCGAGCCGGAACAGCGACTCGACCGGGTGTTCGCGTAGCCCGAGCTCCGTGGGCAGCGGCCGGAACTCCAGCAGGCCGACGGAGGCGACCGGCCGGCCCGCGCCGTCCGCCATCTGCAGCGCGACACCACCGTCGGCGGCGGAGATTCGTACCCGCAGCCGATCGGCGCCGGCGGCGTGCACGGTGACCCCGTGCCAGCCGAAGGGCAGCTGCCCCGGCCCGTCGCCGCCGAGCCCGACCGCGTGCAGCGCCGCGTCCAGCAGGCCCGGATGCAGGGTCAGGTCGTCACCGGGAACGCCTTCCCCGAGCGCGACCTCGGCCAGAACGTCCTCGCCCTGGCGCCACGCCGCCCGCAGGTTGCGGAAGGCGGGCCCGTATACCAGCCCGGTCTCGGCGAGCCGTTCGTAGAGTTCGTCCACTTCGAGCGGGGTCGCCTGCGGGGGCCACTCGGTCAGCTCGAACGACGGCGCGTCCGGGCCGGTGCCCAGCCTGCCGGTCGCGTGCAGGGTCCAGGGCGCCTCGGTGCCCTCCGGACGCGAGTGAACCTCCAGGGCGCGGCTCCCGCCGTCGCCGGGTTCGCCGACCGTGACCCGCACCGCCACGCCGCCGGCACGGGGCACGATCAGGGGCGCCGCCAGGACGAGTTCGTCGAGCGCGTCGCACCCGACCTGGTCGCCCGCGTTCACCGCGACCTCGACCAGGACTGCGCCGGGGACCACGACGGTGCCCGCCACCGCGTGGTCGGCGAGCCAGGGTTGGGCGTCGAGCGCCACGCGGCCGGTGAACAGCATCGCCTCGGAGTCCGGCAGGGACACCGCGCCCGAGAGGATCGGGTGCCGGTTCGCCCCGATGCCGAGGGACACGGCGTCGCCGGTCGCCCTAGGCGGCTTCGGCCAGTAGTAGTCGTGCTGGAAGGCGTAGGTCGGGACGTCGGTGAACCGGCCGGCGATCGGCCAGGTGACGGGCAGGCCGTGGACGTGGGCCTCGGCCAGCGCGGTCAGCAGCCGCCCGGGGCCGCCGTCGCCGCGGCGCAGCGTCGCGACCGCGGTCAGGTCCGTCCCGGCGGGGAGCACCGGGTCCGGGCCGATCTCGATGACGCTTTGGAAGCCGTCGTCGCGCAGCGTCCCGATCGCCTGGTCGAGGCCGGTGTGCACGGTGGCGCCGAGGAGTTCGCCGAGCCGGTCGCCCGTACCGGTGGACAGCAGCGGCATCGCCGCGGGACGCGGCTCGATCCCCGTCGCCGCGTCCGGGCCGAGCACGAGCAGCCGGGCGGCGTCGGCCAGGTCCAGCACTCCTGCGGCGCAGGCGGCGGCGAGGATCCCTTCGGCGTCCCCGACCACCGCCGCGGGCGTCACCCCGCACGCCTCCCACAGCGCCGCCAGCCCAAGCAGGACCGCGAAGGCCGCCGGCCCGTCGCCCTCGGCCCCACAGTCGACGGCCTCCACCAGCGACGAGCCGGTCAGCGGGTCGAGGACCTCGGCGCATTCGGCGATCCGCGCCGCGAACACCGGCGAGGACGCCCGCAGTTCCCGGCCCGCGCCGGACCAGCAGGATTCCTTGCCGGGGAACAGGAACGCGGTCTTGGCCCCGGCGGTTGCGGTGGTTCCATGCACGGTCGCGGCGTCCGGCGTTCCCGCCGCGAGCGCGGCCAGGCCCGTCAGCAGCGCGTCACGGTCGCCGGTGACGACGACGGCGCGGTGCCGCATCGCCGACCGGCCCTCCGCCAGCGACCACGCCATGTCGCCGAGGTCGATCCCGGGGCGCTCCTCGACGAACTCCAGCAGCCGCGCGGCCTGCGCCCGTAGCGCCGCTTCCGTTTTCGCCGACAGCGCGAACGGCAGCACCGGGGAATCCACGATCGGTGCGTCAGGCCGCGCGGGTTCCTCCGGCTCGGGTGCCTGTTCGATGATGACGTGGGCGTTGGTCCCGCTGAAGCCGAAGGAGGAGATCCCGGCGCGCCACGGGCGGCCGACCTCGGGGAGCGGGCTGTTCTCGTCGGTGAGCTGGACGTTGCCCGCGCTCCAGTCGACGTGCGGGGACGGCTCGTCCAGATGCAGCGACGCCGGAACCATACCCCGCTCCAACGCCATCACCATCTTGATCACACCGGCCACGCCCGCCGCGGCCTGCGTGTGCCCGATGTTCGACTTCACCGACCCCAGCAGCACCGGACGCTCCCGGTCCTGGCCGTAGGTCGCCAGCACCGCCTGCGCCTCGATCGGATCACCCAGCACCGTCCCGGTGCCATGCGCCTCCACCACGTCGACCTCACCGGCCGACAGACCCGCACTCGCCAGCGCCGCACCGATCACCCGCTGCTGCGACAAGCCATTCGGAGCGGTCAACCCGTTGGACGCACCGTCCTGGTTCACCGCAGAGCCGCGGACCACACCCAGGATCCGATGACCACGACGCCGCGCATCCGACAGCCGCTCCAGCAGCACCAGCCCCGCACCCTCACCCCAGCCCGTGCCATCAGCCGCCGCCGCGAAGGGCTTGCAGCGCCCGTCCCCCGACAGGCCGCCCTGCCGGGCGAACTCCACGAACGCGGCGGGCGTAGCCATCACCGTCACCCCGCCCGCCAACGCCAGATCGCACTCCCCCGACCGCAGCGACTGCACCGCCAGATGCAACCCGACCAGCGACGACGAACACGCCGTGTCCACCGTCACCGCGGGACCTTCCAGCCCGAACACATAGGACAGGCGGCCTGACACGACGCTGCCGGAGCCACCGGTGCCCAGGTATCCGGCCAGTTCCTCGTCCTGGATGAGGCCGACGTAGTCGTGGTACATGACCCCGACGAACACTCCGGTCCGGCTGCCGCGAAGCGACGGCGGGTCGATCCCCGCCCGCTCGAACGCCTCCCAGGAGGTCTCCAGCAGAAGCCGCTGCTGCGGATCCATGGCCAGGGCCTCGCGCGGCGAGATCCCGAAGAACGCGGCGTCGAACTCGGCCGCGTCGTCGAGGAACCCGCCCTCGCGCACGTCGTCGTCCGTGCCGCGATAGATCAGGTCTGGCCGCCAGCCGCGGTCGGGCGGGAACGCGCCGATCGCGTCCACGCCGCGCTCCAGCATCGCGTAGAACGCCTCGGGCGAGCCGGCCCCACCGGGGTAGCGGCAGCTCATGGCGACGATCGCGATGGGCTCGTCCACCGCGGCCGGGCGGGCGGCGGCGGTCCGCGCGGTGGCGCCGAGCAGGCGGTCGCGCAGGTATCCGGCGACCGCCTCGGCCGTCGGGTAGTCGAACACCAGCGTCGCGGGGAGCCTCAGACCGGTCGCCTCGGCCAGCGCGTTGCGGAACTCCACCGAGGTGAGCGAGTCGAAGCCGAGGTCGGCGAAGGCCGTCACGGCGCCGACGTCGTCGGGCCGCGCGTGGCCGAGGACGGCGGCGGCGTGGCCGCGCACCAGGCCGAGCAGCGCCTCGTCCCGCTCGGCGGCCGGGAGCCCCGCCAGCCGGTCGGCCGGGGCCGAGTCCGCGGCCACCGTCCCGGCCCGGCGCCGCGCCGGGCGGCGGACGAGGGCGCTCAGCACGTGCGGGACGGGACCGGTGCCGGCGCGCAGCGCGGCGAAGTCCAGCCGCACCGGGACGAGCACCGCCTCACGGCGCGGCAGCGCCGCGTCGAGCAGCGCCAGCCCTTCGTCCACGGCGAGTTCGAGCACGCCGCCGCGCGAGTAGCGGCGCGCGTCGGCGCGGGCCGCCATGCCGCCCGCCCACATGCCCCAGGCCAGCGACAGCGCCGGCAGCCCCAGGGACATACGGTGCCGGGCCAGCGCGTCGAGGAAGGCGTTGGCGGCGGCGTAGCCGGCCTGGCCCGCGGCGCCGACCACACCGGCGGAGGAGGAGAACAGCACGAACGCGGTCAGGTCGGCTCCGCGGGTCAGCTCGTGCAGGTTGAGGGCGGCGTCGACCTTCGGCCGCAGGACCGCGCCGAGCCGTTCGGGGGTCAGGGAGGTGAGCATCCCGTCGTCCAGGACTCCGGCCGCGTGGACGATGCCGCGCAGCGGGCGCTCCTCGCCGATCAGGGCGAGCACCCGTTCGACGTCGGCGCGCTCGGCGGCGTCGGCGGCCTCGACGCGCACCGTGGCGCCCAGGTCCGCCAGCTCGGCCGCCAGGTCGGCCGCGCCGGGCGCGTCCGGGCCGCGGCGGCTGACGAGCAGCAGGTGCCGGACGCCGTGCTCGCGCACCAGGTGCCGGGCGACGGCGGCGCCGAGGTCGCCGGTGCCGCCGATGATCAGGACCGTGCCGCCGGGGTCGAACGCCTGCCCGTCCGGCGCGGCCGGGTCCGCGGCCGCGTCCGCTCCGGCGCGGGCCAGCCGCATTCCGTGGCACTGGCCGGCGCGGACGGCGACCTGCGGTTCGCCGCTGCCCAGCGCGTCCGGCAGGGCGCCGGCCGATGCCGGTGAACCGTCCAGGTCGACGAGCTGGAACCGGCCGGGATGCTCGGCCTGCGCCGTACGGACCAGGCCCCACACGGCGGCGCCGCCGAGACCGCCATCGGTCGCCCCTTCGGTGATCAGGGCGAGCCGCGCCGCCGCGAGCCGGTCGTCGGCGAGCCAGCCCTGGAGCAGTTCCAGCACCCGTTCGGACGCCGACCGGACGGCCGCCGCGGACCTGCCGTCGCCGGTGGGCGGCCGGTACAGCGCGACGACGTCCTCCGGGACCCGCCCGGCCGCGACGGCGGCGGCGAGCTCGTCCGTGTCCGGGTACGCGTCGCCGCCGAGCTCGACCGCGGCCGCGGCGCCCGGAGCGGCGTCCAGTTCGACCCACTCGGGGCGGAACAGCGCCTCCCCGGCGATGGAGCCGGTGGCGCGCAGCCCGCCGGCGGGGAGGGGGCGCAGGGTGAGCTCGCCGACCGACAGGACCTCCTGCCCCGCCGGGTCGGTGGCGGTGATCGACAGCGCGGTGCCGCCGAGCGCGGTGACGCGCACCCGGATCCGGGTCGCGCCGGTGGCGCGGAGCCGGACGTCCCGCCAGCAGAACGGCAGCGCGGCCCCCTCCGCCCCGGCGGTGCCGGCGATCCCGGTGCCGGCCGCGTGCAGCGCGGCGTCGAGCAGCGCCGGATGGACGCCGAACCCGTCGGCGGCGCCATGCTGGCCCGGCAGCTCGACCTCGGCGAAGGCGTCCGCGCCGCGCCGCCAGACCGCGCGCAGCCCTTGGAACGCCGGCCCGTACTCCAGGCCGCCCGCCGCGAAGTCCGCGTAGAGGCCGGCGACGTCGATCCGGTCGGCCGGAGCGGGCGGCCAGGTGCCGATCTCCGGCCCCGGGTCGCCGTCGCCGGCGGCCAGGACACCGTCCGCGTGCCTGGTCCACGGCTCGTCCGGCGCGGCGCCGTCACGGCGCGCGTAGCAGACCAGCTCCCGGTCGCCGGCCTCGTCCGCGCCGGAGACCGACACCTGCACCTGGACGCCTCCGTCCTCGGGCAGCACGAGTGGCGCCTGCACGGTCAGCTCGCGGATCCGGCCGCAGTCCGTCTCCGCGGCGGCCGCGAGCGCGAGTTCGACCAGCACGGCGCCGGGGACCACGGCGGCGCCGGACACGCGGTGGTCGGCGAGCCAGGGCTGGATCTGCGCGGACAGCCGCCCGCTGAGCAGGACGCCGCCGGAATCCGCGGGCGCGACCACCGCGCCGACCAGCGGGTGCCCGGTGCGCTCTCCCGCCGCGCCCGTGAAGACGGCGGCGGGCCAGTAGCGCTGGTGCTGGAACGGGTACGTCGGCAGGTCGACGCGCCGCGCGCCGCTGCCTGCGAAGTAGCCGGACCAGTCGACCGGGCAGCCCCGGGCGACGAGCGCGCCCAGCGCGGACACCAGCGCGACCGGTTCGGCCTCGCCCTTGCGCAGCGCCGCGACGGCGTCGCCGCCGGTACCGGCGAGGTTCTCCTTGATGAGCGAGGTCAGCGAGCCGTCGGGGCCGACCTCCAGGAAGGTGGTGACGCCCTCGGCGGCGGCCGCGCGCACACCGTCGGCGAACAGCACCGTCTGCCGCACGTGCCGGACCCAGTAGTCCGGCGTGGCGAGTTCCTCCGCGGTGGCCAGCCGCCCGGTCACGTTGGACACCACCGGCAGCCGGGGCGGCTGGACGGCGATCCCCGCGCAGACCCGTGCGAAGTCCTCGAGCATCGGCTCCATCAGCGCCGAGTGGAAGGCGTGCGAGACCCACAGCCGCCGAGCGCGCCAGCCGCGCTCGGCGCACCGCGCCTCCAGCTCGCGGACGCCCTCGCGCGGGCCGGACAGCACGACCGCGGCCGGCCCGTTCACCGCGGCGACGTCGACCCCGGCGGGAGCCACCCGCCGCACGGCGTCCGGAGCGGCCTGGACGGCCAGCATCGCGCCGCCCTCGGGCAGCGCCTGCATCAGCCGGGCGCGCGCGGCGACCATGGCCGCCGCGTCCGGCAGCGTGAGCGCCCCGGCCACGTGCGCCGCGGTGATCTCGCCGAGCGAGTGGCCGAACACCAGCTCCGGCTCGATCCCCCACGAGGCGAGCAGCCGGAACAGCGCCACCTCGACGGCGAACAGGGCGGGCTGCGCGAACCCGGTCGAGTCGATCACGTCCGCGCCGTCGAACACCACCTCGCGCAGCGGGCGGCCGAGCAGCGGGTCGAACGCCGCGCAGACCTCGTCGAAGGCCGCGGCGAACGCCCCGAACGCCTCGTACAGCTCCCGGCCCATCCCGGCGCGCTGCGAGCCCTGCCCGGAGAAGACGATGCCCAGGCGCGCGGCCGCCGGGGCGGTCCCGGTGATCACGTTCGCGGCCGGTTCGCGGCAGGCGAGCGCGGCCAGGCCGCGGGCCAGCTCGTCGCGGTCGCGGCCGACGACGACCGCCCGGCTGGGCAGCGCGGCGCGGGTCGTGGCGAGCGACCACGCCAGGTCGACCGGGCCGGCCGCGTCCAGGACGGGCATGAGCTGTGCGGCCCGGTCGCGCAGGGCGTCCTCGGTCTTCCCGGACAGCACCAGCGGCAGCAGCGGCGGGACCGCCGGCTCCGCAGCGGTTTCGGGCGCGGGTTCGGGCGCCTGCTCCACCACCACGTGGGCGTTGGTCCCGCTGAACCCGAAGGAGGACACCGCGGCCCGCCGCGGGCGCTCGACCCGCGGCCACGGCCGGGACCGCGTCACCAGCTCGACGGCCCCGGACGACCAGTCGACGTGCGGGGACGGCTCGTCGGCGTGCAGCGTCGCGGGCACCGTGCCGTGCCGCAGCGCCAAGACCAGCTTGATCAGCCCGGCCACGCCCGCCGCAGCCTGGGTGTGGCCGAGGTTGGACTTGACCGACCCCAGCAAAACCGGATCGTCCCGGTCCTGCCCGTAGGTCGCCAGCACCGCCTGAGCCTCGATCGGGTCGCCCAGCCGCGTCCCGGTGCCGTGCGCCTCGATCACGTCGACGTCGGCGGGGGACAGCCGGGCCGCGGCGAGCGCCTGCCGGATCACCCGCTGCTGGGACGGGCCGTTCGGCGCGGACAGCCCGTTGGACGCGCCGTCCTGGTTCACCGCGGAGCCGCGGATCACCGCGAGCACGGGATGGCCGTTGCGCCGCGCGTCCGACAGGCGCTCCAGCAGCACCAGGCCCGCGCCCTCGCTCCAGCCGGTGCCGTCCGCGCCCGCGCCGAACGCCTTGCAGCGGCCGTCGGGCGCCAGTCCGCGCTGCCTGCTGAAGTCCACGAACGAGATCGGCGTGCTCATCAGCGCCACGCCGCCCGCCAGCGCAAGCGCGCACTCGCCGTTGCGCAGCGCCTGCGCCGCCAGGTGCAGCGACACCAGCGACGACGAGCAGGCCGTGTCGACCGTGACGGCCGGGCCCTCCAGGCCGAAGGTGTAGGCGATGCGGCCGGACACGACGCTGCCCGCGGTGCCGGTGCCGACGTGCCCGTCCAGGTCGCTCGGCGCCCGCTGCACGAGCGAGGCGTAGTCGCCGTACATCACGCCGGCGAACACCCCGGTCCGGCTGCCGCGCAGCGACAGCGGGTCGATGCCGCCGCGCTCGAACACCTCCCAGGTGATCTCCAGCAGCACCCGCTGCTGCGGGTCCATCGACAGCGCCTCGCGCGGCGAGATGCCGAACAGCCCGGCGTCGAACTCCGCGGCGCCGGACAGGAACCCGCCCTCGCGCGTGTAGGTGGTGTTCGGCCGCGTCCCGGTGGGGTCGTAGAGCGCGGCCAGATCCCAGCCCCGGTCGGACGGGAACTCCGAGATCGCGTCGCCGCCGGCCAGCAGCAGCCGCCACAGGTCCTCCGGCGAGCGGACGTCGCCCGGATAGCGGCAGCCCATCGCCACGACCGCGATCGGCTCGTCGGCGGGGACCGGCGCCGCGCCGGCGTCCAGGGTGCCGGCGGCCGGGGCGCCGCCGTCCCGGGTCACCTCGGCGAGCACGTGGCGGGCGAGCGCGGCCGGGGTCGGATGGTCGAACACCAGGGTCGCCGG
Source organism: Actinomadura rugatobispora (assembly GCF_055379765.1). Classification (NCBI taxonomy): domain Bacteria; kingdom Bacillati; phylum Actinomycetota; class Actinomycetes; order Streptosporangiales; family Thermomonosporaceae; genus Actinomadura; species Actinomadura rugatobispora. Next base: position 207,326 of record NZ_AP029191.1, read on the forward strand.
GAACCGGACGCCGGTGGCCGCGCCGAGCCGGTCGCGCAGCTCGACCGCGGTGAGCGAGTCGACGCCGATCTCGTTGAACGGGATGTCCGGATCCACATCGGCCGCGCCCCGGTGGCCGAGCACGGCGGCGACCTCGGCGCGGACCAGGTCGAGGCACCGGGTGCGCCGCTCCTTCTCCGACACGCCCGCGAGCCGGGCGGCGAGCGGAGCCGGCCTGGGCCTGCCGAGCACCTTCGGCCGCGGGATGCGCGCGACGTCCCGCAGCAGCGCGGGCACCGGCTCCGCGCTCGCCCATGCGGCGCGCAGCACCGAGATGTCCAGCCCCATCGGCACGTGCACGGGCCGCGGCGCGGCGAGCGCGGCGTCGAAGAGGGCGAGGCCCCGTTCGACGGGCAGCGCCACCACGCCGGTGCGGCCCAGCCGGCGGCGGCCCTGCTCGCCGAGCCCCGCGGCCATACCCTCGCCGGCCCACGGCCCCCAGGCCAGGGAGGTCGCGGGCAGCCCGCCGGCGGCGCGGTGCCGCGCGAGCGCGTCGAGGAAGGCGTTCGCGGCGGCGTAGTTCGCCTGCCCGGCCCCTCCGAACGTGCCCGCGGCGGACGAGAACAGCACGAACGCGGCCAGGTCCATGTCCCGGGTCAGCTCGTGCAGGTTCAGCGCGCCGTCCACCTTGGCCTTCATGACCCGCTCGACGCGCTCGGGGGTCATGGCCGCCAGGACGCCGTCGTCCAGCACGCCCGCGGCGTGCACGACGCCGGTCAGCGGGAACGGCAGCGCGGCGATCAGGGCGGCGAGGCCCTCCCGGTCGGAGACGTCGCAGGCGGCCGAGGTGACCTGCGCGCCGAGGACGGTCAGCTCGGTGGACAGCGCGTCCGCCCCGCCGCGGCCGACCAGCACGAGCCGGCCGACGCGGTGCGCCGTCACCAGGTGCCGCGCGACGGCCGCACCGAGCGCGCCGGCGGCTCCGGTGATCAGCACGGCGCCGTCGGCGGCCCACGGCACCGGGCCGTCGCCGCCGGGTTCCGGCCGCACCAGGCGGGGGGCGTGCACGGCGCCGTCCCGGATCGCCACCTCCGGCTCGTCCAGGCCGATGACGGCGGGCAGCACGGCGAGGGAGCCGGGGCCGTCGTCGAGATCGGCCAGCATGAGGCGTCCGGGGTGCTCGGCGGACGCCGCGCGCAGCAGGGCCGCCACCGGCGCGCCCACCAGGTCGGGGGCGCCGGTGCCGGGTGCGCCGGCCGCCGCGCCGCGGGTGAGGACGATCAGCCTGGTGCCGCTCAGCCGGTCGCTCGCGAACCAGTCCTGTGCCAGCTCCAGGGCCTGCACGGTCGCGTCCCGGACCGCCCGCGCGAGGTCGCCGGACGCGGTGTCCGGCCGGTCGGGGAGCGGGAGGAGGACGGCGTCCGGCACCGGCGCCCCCGCCTCGACCGCGGCGATGAGGGAGCGCAGGTCCGGGAACGCGTCCTCCCCGGCGCCGGGGAGCGACCCGGCCACCAGGACGTCGCGGTCGTCTTCCTCCGGCACGGTCAGCTCGGTCCAGCCCACCTGGAACAGGGCCTCCGGCGCGTCTCCGCCGCCGGCCTGCGCGAGCTGCGCGGGCGACACGGGCCGGGTGGTGAGCGCGTCCACCGCCACGATCGGCCGCCCGCCGGTGTCGGTCACCGCCAGCGCGATCCGGTCGCCGTCCACCGGTGCCACCCGGACGCGCAGCACGGCGCCCTCGCCGCCGCCGGCACCGTGCAGCCGGACGCCGTTCCAGACGAACGGCAGCTCCACCGGCCGCTCCTCGTGCCGCGGCGCGCCCAGCACGTGCAGGGCCGCGTCCAGCAGGGCGGGGTGCAGCTCGTACCGGTCGTCGGCGGTCTCCTCGGGCAGGGCGATCTCGGCGAACAGCTCCGCGCCGCGGATCCACGCGGCGCGCAGCCCCTGGAACACCGGGCCGTAGGTGATGCCGCTGGCGATCACCCGCTCGTACAGGTCGGCGGTGTCGAGCTCGGCCGCGCCCGGCGGCGGCCACTGCTCCCCGTCGGGCGCGGGTTCCCCGCCGGGGCCCTCCACCGGGTCGAGCGTCGCGGTGACGTGCCGCGTCCACGACTCCTCGGCGGCCGCGCCGTCGTCCCTCCTGGAGTAGATCGCGAGCGCGCGGTGCCCGCTCTCGTCCGGCGAGCCGATGGTGACCTGGACGGTGATGCCGCGGTGCTCCGACAGCACCAGCGGCCTCTCGACCGTCAGCCCCGACACCACGGCGCCGCCGACCCGGCGGCCCGCGTGCAGGGCGAACTCGACGAACATGGCGCCCGGCACCAGGACGTTGCCGAGCACGACATGATCGGCCAGCCACGGGAACGCGGTCAGCGACAGATGCCCGGTCAGCACCAGGCCGTCGGTCTCGGCGAGCGCGACGGCGGCGCCGAGCACCGGGTGCGCGGTGGCGGCCACGCCCGGCGCGGCGCCGGCCGCCGGCGGCAGCCAGTAGTGGCGGCGCTGGAACGCGTAGGTCGGCAGGTCGATCAGGCGCGGCGGCCCCCCGGGACCGGTGAGGTAGCGGCTCCAGTCCACGGCCGGCCCGTGCGCGTCGAGCGCGGCGACCGCGCCGAGCAGGGTCGCGGTCTCCGGCCGGCCGCGGCGCTGCCCGGCGACCGAGACCACCTCGCCGGCCGCCGCGCCGTGCGGGATCGCCCGGACCAGCGAGGTGAGCGACCCGTCCGGGCCGAGCTCCAGGAACCCCGACACGCCGGCCGCGGCCGCGGCGGCGACACCGTCGCCGAACCGGACGGTCTCGCGCACGTGCCGCACCCAGTACGCGGGGTCGCACAGCTCGTCCGCGGCGGCCCGTCCCGTCACGTTGGAGATCACCGTCAGGTCGGGCCGGTGGAACTCCACGCCGTCGAGCGCGCGCCCGAACTCCTCCAGCATCGGCTCCATCAGGAAGGAGTGGAAGCCGTGCCGGACGGCCAGCCGGCGGACGCGGCGGCCCGCCGCGGCGAACCGGGCGGCGACGGCCTCGACGGCGTCCTCCCGGCCGGAGACCACCACCGATTCCGGGCCGTTCACGGCCGCGATCTCCGCGCCGTCCACCAGTTCGCCGCGCACCCGCGCCTCGGAGGCCTCGACGGCGGCCATCGCGCCGCCCTCCACCCCGGCCATCAGCCGCCCCCGCGCGACCACGAGGCGCACCGCGTCGGCCAGGCCGAACACCCCGGCCACGTGCGCGGCCACCACCTCGCCGAGCGAATGGCCCAGCACCGCGCCGACCGGCACGCCCCACGACCGCACCAGGCGGTACAGCGCGACCTCGAACGCGAACAGCCCGAGCTGGGTGAACAGGGTGCCGGTCAGCCCGTCGGCGCCGGCGTCGAAGACGGCCTCGCGCAGCGAGCGGTCCACCAGGCCGTCGGCCACCGCGCAGACCTCGTCGAAGGCTTCCCGGAACACCGGGAAGGCCGCGTGCAGCTCCCGGCCCATCCCCGCCCACTCCGAGCCCTGGCCGGAGAAGACGACGGCCAGCCGGCCGCCGCGCACGGCGGTCGTGCCGGCCTCCCCGGCGGCGACCCGGTCCAGCTCCGCGAGCAGCCCGTCCCGGTCCGCCGCCACGACGACGGCGCGCCGGTCCAGCCGCGCCCGCGCGCGGGCCAGCGACCACGCCAGGTCGGGCAGCGCGATCGCCGGATCCGCCTGCACCAGGTCCCGCAGCCGGGCGGCCTGCGCGCGCAGCGCGCCGCCGGACTTGCCGGAGATCGCGAACGGCAGCGGCCGTCCGTCCACGGCTGGCGCCAGGGGCGCCGCGGCGAGGGCGGCGCCGGGCGCGTCGGGGGCCTGCTCGATGATGACGTGCGCGTTGGTGCCGCTGATCCCGAACGACGACACCGCCGCCCGCCACGGCCGGTCCACCTCGGGCAGCGGGCTCGGCTCCGCCGCGAGCCGGACGGCGCCGGCGCTCCAGTCCACGTGCGGGGACGGCTCGTCCAGATGCAACGACGCGGGGACCACGCCCTCCCGTAGCGCCATCACCATCTTGATCACACCGGCGACCCCGGCCGCCGCCTGCGTATGACCGATGTTCGACTTCACCGACCCCAGCAACACCGGACGCTCCCGGTCCTGCCCGTAGGTCGCCAGCACCGCCTGCGCCTCGATCGGATCGCCCAGCACCGTCCCGGTGCCGTGCGCCTCCACCACGTCCACCTCGGACGCCGGCACCCCCGCCGCCGCCAGCGCCGACCGGATCACCCGCTGCTGCGACGCCCCGTTCGGCGCCGTCAACCCGTTGGACGCGCCGTCCTGATTGACCGCGCTACCACGCACCACGCCCAGGACGCGGCGCCCGTTGCGCACCGCGTCCGACAACCGCTCCAGCAGCACCAGCCCGACGCCTTCGGAGATCCCGGTGCCGTCGGCGGCGGCGGCGAAGGACTTGCAGCGGCCGTCGCCCGCCAGCCCGCCCTGCCGCGCGAACTCGACGAACGTGCCCGGCGTCGCCATCACCGTGACGCCGCCCGCCAGCGCCAGATCGCACTCACCCGACCGCAGCGACTGCGCCGCCAGATGCAGGCCCACCAGCGACGACGAGCACGCCGTGTCCACCGTCACCGCCGGGCCCTCCAGCCCGAACGTGTACGCGACGCGGCCGGAGGCGATGCTTCCGGACGTCCCCGTGCCGAGGTACCCGGAGATCCCCTCGGCGGAGGTGTCCTGCCGGGCCCCGTAGTCGTGGTACATGATCCCGGCGAACACGCCGGTCTGGCTGCCCCGCAGCGACAGCGGATCGATGCCGGCGCCCTCGAAGGTCTCCCATGAGGTCTCCAGCAGCAGCCGCTGCTGCGGATCCATGGCGACGGCCTCGCGCGGCGAGATCCCGAACAGCTCGGCGTCGAAGCGCCCCGCGTCGTGGAGGAACCCTCCGGCGCGCGTGAACCGCGGCTCCTCGCCGTGGGTCCCTGGTTCCCAGCCGCGGTCGGCGGGGAACCCCGACACCGCGTCGGTGCCCGTGCCGACCAACTGCCACAGGCTCTCCGGCGAGTCCACCCCGCCCGGGAAGCGGCAGCCCATCCCGACGATCGCGATCGGCTCGTCGGTGGCGGCCGCGCGGGTCGCGGCGGCCCCGGCCCCGGCCCGGCCGGTGATCTCGGCGAACAGGTGGTCGGCGACCGCCGCCGGCGTCGGATGGTCGAAGACCAGGGTCGCGGGAAGCCTGAGGCCGGTGCTCGCGCTCAGGCCGTTGCGCAGCTCGACGGCCGTCAGCGAGTCGACGCCCAGCCCCTGGAAGGTGCCGTCCGGGTCGATCGCCGCGCCCGAGGCGTGCCCGAGCACGGCGGCGGCCTGCGCGCGCACCGTCTCCAGTAGTGCGCTCCGCTGCTCGGCCCTGGGCAGCGCGAGGATCCCCTCGGCCGCCTCTCCCCCGGTCCCGGCCGCGGCGCGCCGCCGCACGGGACCGGCGAGCGCGCGCAGCACCGCGGGCAGCCGGCCGTCGGCCGCCAGGCCGCGCAGCCCGGCGATGTCGAACCGGGCGGGCACCAGGGCGGCGTCCGCCCGGCCGAGCGCGGCGTCGAACGCGGCGAGCCCCTGCTCGGTCGACAGGGGGCGCACCCCGGCACGCGCCATCCGCCGCAGGTCGAGGTCGGTCAGGTGCCGGGTCATCCCGCCGCGCTCCGCCCAGAAACCCCAGGCCAGCGCGGTGCCCGGCAGCCCGGCGGCGTGCCGGCGGACGGCCAGCGCGTCCAGGTAGGCGTTGGCCGCGGCGTAGCCGGCCTGCCCGGCGCCGCCCAGCACTCCCGCCGCGGACGAGAACAGCACGAACGCGGTCAGGCCGAGGTCCGCGGTCAGCTCGTGCAGGTGCCAGGCGGCGTCCACCTTGGCGCGCAGCACGGCGTCGACGCGCTCCGGCGTCAGGGCGGTGACGACGGCGTCGTCCAGGACGCCCGCCGCGTGCACCACCGCGGTGAGGGGGTGCCCGGGGTCCACCTGGCCGAGCAGGTCGGCGACGGCGGCGCGGTCCGCGACGTCGCAGCGGACGTTGGCGACGGCGGCGCCGAGCGCGGTCAGCTCGGCGGGCAGGTCGCCGAGGTCGCCGCTGCGGCTGGCCAGCAGCAGGTGCCGCACGCCGTGCTCGGCGACCAGGTGCCGGGCCACCAGGCCGCCGAGCGTCCCGCTCGCCCCGGTGACCAGGACCGTCCCGGCTGGCGCGAACCCCGGCCCGGTCGCGGGCGCGGCGGGCTCGGCCCGCACCAGCCTCGGCACGTGCACCACACCCGCCCGCACGGCGGCCTGCGGCTCGTCGCCGCCCAGCGGGAGGGGCCCGAGCGGGCCGTCGAGGTCGATCAGCAGCAGCCTGCCGGGGTTCTCGGTCTGCGCGGAGCGGACCAGGCCCCAGACCGCGGCGTGGGCCGGGACGGCGACGTCCTCCCGCCCGGTCACGGCGACGGCGCCGCTCGTGACGAGCACCAGGCGGCGGCCGGCGAACCGCTCGTCGGCCAGCCACCTCTGCACCAGCTCCAGCACGGCGTGCACGCTCTGGCGCACCGCCGCCGGGCCGTCCGCGTCCGGTACGGGCACCCGGACCACGACGTCCAGGGGCGGGACGCCCGCCTCCGCGACCTCACCCAGCCCGTCCAGATCGGGGAACGCGCCGGCGCCGGACGGCGGGTCGCCGGTCCCGAGCAGGACGTAGTCGGTGGTCGGCGGCACCTGCGCGGCCTGCCAGGCCAGCCGGTACATCGGCTCGGGCGCGGCACCCCGCGCCCGCTCAAGCTGCTCGGCCGAGATGGCCCGCACCGCGAGCGACTCCACCGAGACGACCGGCTCTCCGGCGGCGTCCGCCGCGAACAGCGACACCGCGCCGGGACCCGCCGCGCGGAGCCGGACCCGCAGCGTCCGCGCGCCGGTCGCGTACAGCGCGACGCCGCGCCAGGAGAACGGGATCCCGCCCGGCGTCCGGTCGCCATCGGGACGGGCGCCGTCCAGCAGGGACGCTGAGTGCAGCGCGGCGTCCAGCAGCGCCGGGTGCACGCCGAAGCGGGCGGCGTCCGCGTCCTCGCCGGGCAGGTGGATCTCGGCGTAGACGTCGCCGCCGTACGTCCAGGCGGCGCGCAGGCCCCGGAACACCGGCCCGTACTCGAAGCCCGACGCGGCGAGCCGGTCGTACAGGTCGCCGGTGTCCAGTTCCACGCTCCCGGCGGGCGGCCAGGCCGCCAGGTCCGCTCCGGGCGCGGGCCGCCCGGACGCCAGGACGCCGCCGGCGGTGCGGGCCCACTCCCCCTCCGCGCCGCCGTCCGGCCGCGCGTGCACGGTGAACGGGCGGCGCCCGTCCGCACCGGCCCGGGCCACCTCGATCTGCAGCGCCACGCCGCCGGTCTCGGGCACCACCAGCGGCGCCTCCAGCGTCAGCTCCTCCACGAGATCGCAGCCGAGCTGGTCACCGGCGCGGAGCGCGAGCTCGACGAACGCCGTGCCCGGCACCAGCACCGTGCCGGACACCGCGTGGTCGGCGAGCCACGGCTGCCCCGCCGCCGACAGGCGGCCCGCCAGGACCAGGCCGTCCGAACCGGCCAGGGTGATCGCGGCACCGAGCATCGGATGGTCGGCGGCGGCGAGGCCGGCCGCGGAGACGTCGCCGGCCGCCGGCCCCTCCGGAAGCCAGTACCGATCGCGCTGGAACGCGTACGTCGGCAGGTCCGCGTACCGTCCGGCGGGCAGCGGCCAGCGCACCGGCAGGCCGGCCGCCCAGGCGGCGCCGAGCGAGCGGAGCAGGCGGCCCGCGCCGCCGTCGTCGCGGCGCAGGGTGGTCAGGACCGTCCCGGCGGTGTCGGCCTGCGCGCACGTCTCCTCGATCGCGGGCGCCAGCACCGGGTGCGCGCTGACCTCGACGAACCGGCGGTGGCCCGCGGCGAGAAGGTTCTCGATCGCGCTGTGGAAGCGGACCGGCTCCCGCAGGTTCCGGGCCCAGTAGTCCCCGTCCGGCAGGACGCCGCCGGCGCCGTCGATCAGGTCCAGGGTGGTCGACGACATCAGCGGCACGCTGCCGTGCAGCGGCGTGACACCGCCGAGCGCCGCGCGCAGCTCGTCCATGACCGCGTCGACCTGCGCGGTGTGCGAGGCGTAGTCCACCTCGATCCAGCGGGTGCGGACCTCGCGCTCGGCGCAGGCCGCCGCGAACTCCGCCAGCTCCGCGCGGCCCCCCGCGACCACCACCGCGGCGGGGCCGTTCACGGCGGCCACCGACAGCCCGGCGAAGGGGGCCGCGAGCGTTCCGGCGTCGGCCTCCGGCAGCGCGACCGACAGCATGCCCCCCTGCCCGGACAGCGCGGTGAGCATCCGGGAGCGGACGGCCACCACGCGCGCCGCGTCCTCCAGCGACAGCACGCCCGCCACCGCCGCCGCGGCGATCTCGCCCTGCGAGTGGCCGGCGACCGCGTCCGGCACGACCCCGTACGACTCCCACACCGCCGCCAGCGACACCATCACCGCGAACGAGACCGGCTGGACGACGTCCACCCGGCGCAGCGCCTCGGCGTCGCCGAGCGCGTCCAGCAGCGACCACCCGGTCAGCGGGTCCAGCGCCGCGGCGCACTCGGCCATCCGGGCGGCGAACACCGGCTCGTCCGCCAGCAGTTCCCGGCCCATGCCCGCCCACTGCGCGCCCTGCCCCGGGAACACGAACACCGTCTTGCCCCCGGCGCCGTGCGCCGTGCCGGACACCACGCCGTCCGACGGTTCACCGGCCGCGATCCGGCCGAGGCCGGCGGCCAGCTCGCCGTGGTCCGCCGCCACCACCACGGCCCGGTGCTCCAGCTCCGCGCGGGTGGACGCCAGCGACCACGCCAGATCGTCCAGCCCCGGACCGGAGGGTTCCGCCAGGAAGTCCCGCAGCCGCGCGGCCTGGGCCCGCAACGCCTCCGCCGACTTCGCCGACACCACGAACGGACGTACGGCCGCACCGCCGGACACCGTTTCCCGGGGTGCCTGCTCCGGCGCCTGCTCGATGATGACGTGGGCATTGGTCCCGCTGACCCCGAACGAGGACACCCCGGCGCGCCACGGCCGGTCCAGCTCGGGCAGGTCGCGCGCCCCGGCGGCCAGCTCGACCGCTCCGCCCGACCAGTCCACGTGGGGGGACGGCTCGTCCACGTGCAGCGTCCCGGGCACCACGCCATGCCGCAGCGCCATCACCATCTTGATCACACCGGCGACCCCGGCCGCCGCCTGCGTATGACCGATGTTCGACTTCACCGACCCCAGCAGCAGTGGACGGTCGCGATCCTGCCCGTAGGTCGCCAAGACCGCCTGGGCCTCGATCGGGTCGCCCAGCACCGTCCCGGTACCGTGCGCCTCCACCACATCCACATCACCGGCCGACAAGCCCGCACTCGCCAGCGCCGACCGGATCACCCGCTGCTGAGCCTGACCGTTCGGCGCCGTCAACCCATTGGACGCACCATCCTGATTCACCGCCGAACCACGCACGATCCCCAAGATCCGCCGACCGTTGCGCTCGGCGTCCGACAACCGCTCCAGCAGCACCAGCCCGACGCCCTCACCCCAGCCGGTGCCGTCCGCCGACGCCGCGAACGACTTGCACCGCCCGTCCGCCGCGCCGCCGCCCTGCTTGGCCATGGCCAGGAAGGTGAACGGCGTCGCCATCACCGTCACCCCGCCCGCCAGCGCCAGATCGCACTCCCCCGACCCCAGTGACTGCGCCGCCAGATGCAACCCCACCAGCGACGACGAACACGCCGTGTCCACCGTCACCGCCGGGCCCTCCAGCCCGAACACGTACGCGACCCGGCCGGAGGCGACGCTGGCCGAGGTCGCGGTCCCCAGGTACCCCTCCAGCTCGGCGGGCGTCTCCGCCCGGATCCCGTAGTCGTGGTACATGAGCCCGGAGAACACGCCGGTGCGGCTGCCGCGGAGCGAGAGCGGGTCCATCCCGGCCCGCTCGAAGGTCTCCCACGACGTCTCCAGCAGCAGCCGCTGCTGCGGGTCCATCGCCAGCGCCTCGCGCGGCGAGATGCCGAACATCGCGGCATCGAATTCGCCCGCGTCGTAGAGGAACGCGCCCCGCTCGACGATCCCGGAGTCCGGGTCCCGCCCCGCGGGCGCCCAGCCCCGGTCGGCGGGGAATTCGGCGATCGCGTCCCGTCCCTCGAGAACCAGTTCCCAGAATTCCTCCGGAGTGGCGGCACCGCCGGGATAGCGGCACGCCATGCCGACGATCGCGATCGGTTCCCGATCGCCGGACTCCAGATCACGGATACGCCGGTGGGCTTGCCGCAGATCCGCGGTCATGCGGCGCAGGTACTCGACCAACTTCGCTTCGTCCGCCACAAACCGTCCTTCGTCGCGCTGTCCGGGACTGGCGGATGGTTCGCGCGGGGCGCCCCCGGTCAATTCGGCCTATTCGCGAGTTCGTACCAGCACGCCAGGCGATCGCAAGCCAACCCCTCCGCTGCCCCTATCTCCAACCCCTTGCCCTCCCCTGACCTCGGCGGGAGGACCGGGAGTGCCTGTTCCGGGGCGGCGCATCGGCGGTCGGCGCGCCTGCGCGCGGGCACGCCGAAGCCGGCCGCGGCCCCGTGGACGGGAACGCGGCCGGAGCGGCCGGCGATCCGCTACTCGCTGCGGACGGCGACGGTCGCGGCGTTCATTTGGAGCAGGATCGATATTTCATGGCGCCCGCGTGCGCCGAGCTTCTTGTAGACGCGCGTCAAATGCTGCTCGACCGTGCTCACGGTGATATTCAGCTTCCGGCTGATCTCACGATTCGTGTGCTCCAGTGCGGCGAGTTTCGCCACCGCGAGTTCCGACTCGGACAGCGAAATCTGGCCTTCCATGTCCACGTCGTCGGAAACCTCCAGATGCGCGGAAAGGCTCGGCGACAGGCGAGGCGCGCACAATGCCTCCAGCCCTTCGTCGCGGGCCATGTTCCACGCCCGGCGCGCGATCGATCTGGCGCGGCCGGACATGCCGAGATCGGCGAGCACCTGCCCCAGGTCGGCCAGCACGCGGATCGCCTCGGACCGGTCGGCCCCTCCCGCCAGCGCGGTGAGGGCCTCCTGGAGCAGCGCGGGACGCTCCTTGAGCGGTTTCGTCATCGACAGCACCCGCAGGAAGGCCGCGCGGATCCGCGGCGGGTTCACGCAGGAGCGGCGGTCGTGCCCGTCGATGATCTGGCGCGCCTGCGCGGCGTCCCCCAGTGCGAGGCACGCCTCCGCCGCCGCGATGCGCCACGGCAGCACGGACGGGATGTCCATGTTCCACTTGCCCAGCTGCTCCCCGCAGGCGAGGAAATCCTCCAGCGCCGCGTCCGGCCTGTCGGTGGCCAGGTGGTACTCGCCCCAGGCGTACTGGTACTGCGGGCCGAAGCGGGACTGGAACAGGGCGTCCGGAACCGGGGTGCTCAGCCATTTCGCGGCGTCCCCGGTCCTGCCCAGGGCGACGCTCCCGGACACGCAGGCGGCCAGGGGAGCCGCGACGACGACGCCCCAGCCGGCCGGCGGGATGGCCGCGAAGGCGTCCCTGCCGCGGCGATCGGCCACGACGTGGTCCCCCTGGTGCATGGCGATGGACGCGCGCGTCCAGGCGAGCAGCCCCTGCCACGTGCGGCTCCCCCGCGCCACCGCCTCCTCGTACCAGGCGTCGCAGTACGGCAGCGCCATGTCCGGCCTGCCCCCGAAGATCAGGATGTGCAGCGCGCTGACGATGGTGGAGATGGTGTGCTCGTTCAGCTCCATCCCGCCCAGGAAGCTCGTGGCCAGGCTCGTGCTCTGGTCGTCGCCGCCGTTGGCGAGCACCGCCGACAGCGTCCGCACCACCATGGCCCGGTGGTCGCTGACCGGCCCCGCCGGCCGCCCCGTGGCCCCCCGCTCCGGCGGGTAGAGCAGCTCGAACAGCTCGTGGGCGATCACGGACGTCGTACGCCCGCGCGCGCCCGGGCCGCTCTCCGCCTCACCGGCCCGGCTGAGCGCCTCCTTCGCATCCGCCAGCCGGCCCTGCCAGGCGAGGTCCATGACGAGCTGCGCGATGTCGCCCTGCGACAGATGGCCGGCGCGCATCGCGGCGAGCAGCGACTCGGTCCACCGGTGCGCCAGCAGCGGGCTGTCGCGGTAGTCGACGAGCCTGCGCGCCATCTCCACCGGCACCCGCTCGGCGTCCGTCGAGCAGGCCCGCGCCGCCGCGTCGAGGCAGGTGACGGCGAACCCGACGTCGTCGCGCTCCCTCGCCTCCGCGGCCGCCTCCAGCATCACCCGCACCACCCACGGCTCGCCGACCGCCTCCTCCCCGACCAGGTGCCGGGCCACCGCGGTGAACGGCAGGCCCGCCTCGTAGAGCAGGTGCGCCGCCCGCGTGTGCAGAACCGACACGTCGGCGGGGGGCAGGCGGGCGAGGAGCGCGGCGGCCGGTTCCGGGCTGCGGAACCTCACCTCGGCGACCAATCCGGCGGAGGTCAGCTCCCGGATCACCGCGGCCGCGGCCGAACGGTGCGCCCCCGCCAGCCGGGCGACCCTCCCGACGGTCGCCTCGTCCCCCAGCACCGCGACGCAGCAGGCGATCCAGAAGGTGTCGGCGTCCCCGCTGCCGGTGCACACCAGAACGGCGGAGGTGAACCGCTCGCCGGTGGCCAGGCAGCCCCAGTCCGGGTCCGCGGGCGGTGCCAGCTCGCCGCACTCCTCGGCGAGCGAGCCGACCAGCAGCGGGTTCCCGCCGGTGATCTCGTAGAACCGGTCCGCCAGCCGCGCCGCGGCGGGCCCGCCCACGCGCCCGGCGAGCACCTCCAGCGCGCCGGACCTGCTCAGCGGCCCCAGCCGCAGGCGGCGGACCCGGCGGACCCGCCGCGCCTCGATCTGGAAGGAGATCGGCGGCGCGGGCGTGCCGCCCGGCTCCGTCACGACCAGCAGCAGCGGCAGTTCGTCGAGCCGGCCCATCAGCAGCGACAGGACCTGGAGCGAGGCGGCGTCGGCGTACTGGACGTCGTCGACGCAGATCACCAGGGGCGAGCCGGAGATGTCCCGCCGCAGGGCCGCCGCCAGACGGGTGATCTCATGGCTCGGGGGCCGCTGCGCGAGATCATGCCCGGCGTCCTGCTCCGCGATCGCCGTCAGTGCGCGGTCCAGCGCGTCGAGCATTTCCGCGGAGGCGTCCGGGACGCGGAACAGCCGCTCGACGATCCCGAGTCGCTGCCCCATTTCGACCTTGCGCCCGACCGCGCTGCGAGAACGCCCCCCGGCCGCTCCCACCCGCTCGCAGAACTGATCCAGGAGGGCGGACTTCCCACTGCCGGGAGGGCCATTGACCAGAATCAATCGCCCGCCATTGTGCGCGCATTCCCTGAACGCTTCGGTCAGCGCATCGAATTCTTTGTCTCGTTCCACCAGATGCATATCGCCAGCACTCCCGAATGTGTTGGAAGCATTCCCAGGGCCGATGACCGACACACGATCGACTCACCGCGGAGATGAGAAGTGAATGGAAAGACGCACGGCGGGCCCCGATATCCGGCCGGATATCGGGGCTGGCCACAAGGCTCGATGACGCGTGCGCAGCCGTCGGCCCGCACGTCCTGGCGCGGTCGGCGGAGGCGCGCCGCGGGCCCGGGCGGGCATCGTCGCGGCGATGGGTTCCGCGCTGCCGCGCGCAGCATGTCGTGGCTCCGGGAGCCGTGACGTCAATGGTCAGATGGGATGACGCCGACCGGGGGGCAGGGAGCACGGGAGCCGGTGAACGGTCGCGGGCGCTCCGGCGGGCCCGCTCCTCAGATGAGCGGCCGGCACCGCCCGCCGGCCGCACGGTCATGGCCGCCACTCGAAATGCAGAGCACAATCCCTCTTGCCCCCATACCTTTCCTTTCTCGAACCATTAAGGCCCCGGCCGCCATCCCGCCCGACCCAAGATAATTGGACACCTGGGGACATGCCTCGCTTTTCGGGGCCCGTTCGCCGAACTTTAACTGCCACCGGTATATGTCCGGCATAAGTTCGGCATATGCCTGGCATATGCTACATGCATGCAATGATCCAGCTCACAGAGTGATCGTGATGTGACCCCTGAGAAACATCGAATAAATGGCGGTACGGCGGCCGGCCCATGGCATCGACGAGCGCCGATCCGTCCTGCCCGCACTGTGAGGCCGCGCCGGCGCGACAACGAACAGTGCGTATACTCACTCGTCACTGTCAGCGACAGTAGACCGGTTTGTTACATCGCGTTAACGCGATCTACACCAGCCGACCGGGCGATCACCCCTAATGTCTCGCCCCGGATGATGAGGTCCGTGGAATACCGGTTGCTGGGTCCGCTGTCGGTGTGCCGGGAGGGCGTCGAGCTCGACCTGGGCACGCCCAAGACGCGGATCATCCTGGCGATGCTCCTGTCCCGGGCCGGCCGGCCCGTCTCGATGGAGCAGCTCGCGGGTGCGCTGTGGGGGGACGCTCCCCCCAAGAGCGCCGTCAAGAACGTGCAGACCTACGTCCACCGGCTCCGGCTGTGCCTGGGCGACCCGGCGTGCCTGGTCCGGCAGGGGTCCGGCTACCTGGCGTCGACGCGCCGGGAGGACCTGGACACGGCGCGGTTCGAGGATCTGGCGGCCTCGGGCCGGGCCCTGGAGGCGGCCGGCCGCCTCGACGAGGCGAGCCGGCGCCTCCGCGAGGCGCTGGCGCTGTGGCGCGGCCCGGCCTTCGCGGGCATGACCGATGTCGCGACGCTGGCCGTGGAGTCCACCCGGCTCGAAGAGGAGCGCCTGTCGGTGCTGGAACGCCGGATCACGGTGGACCTGCGGCTGGGTCGCCACGGCGAGCTGCTCGGCGAGCTGACGTCCCTGACCGGCCAGTTCCCGCTGCGGGAGCGCCTGTGGGGTCAGCTGATGCTGACGCTCTACCACTGCGGGCGCCGCGCGGACGCCCTCAACGCGTACACGCAGGCCCGGCGGACCCTGATCGAGGAGGCCGGGCTCGATCCGGGCCGGGAGCTGCGCGAGATCCACCAGCGCATCCTCGGCCAGGACGTCTCGCTCGGACCCGCGGCACCGCTCCCGGCGACGGCCGGACCGGCTCGCCCCGCGGTCGTGCCGCGCATGCTCTCCTCGGCGCTGCGGGACTTCACCGGCAGGCAGGCCGAACTGGAGGCGATCGAGCAGGTCCTCGGCGGGGAACGGGCGCCCGAGGACCCGACGGCCGTGGTGACGATCTCGGGCCGCGCCGGCTCCGGGAAGACCAGCCTGGCGATCCAGGCGGCGCACCGGGTGCTGCGGGCGCACCCCGACGGCCAGTTGTTCGCCACGCTCGCCACCACCGAGTCGCCGCTGGACCCGCACACGGTGCTCGGCCGCTTCCTGCGGACGCTCGGCGTCCCCGCGGCCGCCGTCCCCGACGACGAGGACGAGCGCGCCGGGCTGTACCGGAGCCTGCTGGCCGAGCGGCGCACGCTGGTGGTCCTGGACGACGTCAGAGACGAAGGCCAGCTCAGCACGCTGCTGCCCGGCTCCGGAACGTGCGGGGTCCTGGTGACCAGCCGGACCCGGCTCGGCGCGCTGGTGGGCGCCCACCGCATCGCCCTCGGCGACCTCGGCGAACCCGACGGCGCGGCGCTGCTGCGGAAGGTCACCGGCGACCGGCTGGCCGCGGCCGACCCGGCCCACCTGCGCACTCTGGTCCGGCTCTGCGCGGGGTCGCCGCTGGCGCTGCGGACCGCCGGCTCGCTACTGGCGGCCCGGCCGCACTACCGGGTCGCCGACCTGGTCGCCGGGCTGACCGGCGCCCGGCCGCTGGACGTGCTGGCCTACGGAGGGCTGGGGGTGCGGTCCAGCCTCACGCCGAGCTACCTGGCGCTGACCCCCAAGGCCCGCCGGCTGTTCCGGCGGCTCGGCGCGCTGGAGGAGCCGGACTTCGCGCACTGGACGGCCGCGGCGGTCCTGGACGTCGACCCGCAGGTCGCCCAGCGCCTGCTCGACGAGCTGATCGACACGCACCTCCTGGACGTCGTCGAGCCGGCCGAGGGCCCGGTGCGCTACCGGTTCCACGACCTGACCCGCCTCTACGCCCGAGAGCGCGCGCAGCACGAGGACGCCCTCGGCAGGGGGGTACTGCGAGCCCTGGACCTGCGCTGACACGGCCGGGCCCGGCGGGTTCCCGGGTTCGCCACCCGGCGGGCTGGCGGCGCCAAGCTCAAAGGGATAGCGTTGTCTATGTGAGCCGCCTCCCCGTGGAGCACCCTGCGCGCCCCGCGCGCCGCGCACCGTCCCGCGTCCGCCGGGCCGTTCGGAGCACGAGCGGCTCCGGCCTGCGAGGACACCGCCGCCGGTGCGGCGCGGGCGCGCCACCGCGGCAGGCTCATCTCCGTGCCACGACCGTGACCGCGGCGGCCGCCGCCCCGAGAAGGGCGGTGGCGCCCCAGACGACCGCCTCCGCGCCCGGTCCGGCCAGGAGCCTGCCTCCGACGAGGGCGCCGGTGCCGAGACCGAGGTTGACGGCGATCACCAGCAGCGCCGTCATCGCCTCCTGGCCGGTCGGCGCCAGCCGGAGGGCCCAGGACGTGAACGTGGTCGGCAGCGCCGATCCGCACAGCCCCCACAGGACGATCGAGACCACCGCGACGGGCAGCCACCGCGCCGCCAGGCCGAACAGCACGAGCGTGCCGAACAGGCCGCCGACGGCCAGGTAGAGCGCCCAGGTCAGCCGCTTGTCGACCAGCATCCCGGCCAGCGCGTTGCCGCCGACGCCCGCCATGCCGAAGAGCAGGAGGAAGATCGAGACCATGCCGGTCTCGACGCCGCCGATGTCCTGCAGGAGCGGGCTGAGGTAGGTGAAGGCCACGTACGCCCCGGTGAAGGAGAGCGCCACGGCGGCGATGGCCGTGAGGACGCGGCCCTGCGCCGCCAGCCCCGCCACCTGACGCGGCCCGACCGGGGCCTGTCCTTCCATCGGCGGCGTGGCCGCCGCCAGCACCAGCAGCGTCAGCAGCCCGGCCAGCGCCATGACGAGCATGGCGGTGCGCCAGCCCAGCGCGTGGCCGAGGGCCGACCCTCCGGGCACGCCGAGGAACTGGGAGAAGGAGATCCCGGCGTACACCATGGCGATCGCCCTGCCCTGCTGTCCGGGCGGCGCCAGCCTCGCGGCGTAGGAGACGGCGATGGCCCAGAACGCCGCCTGCGCCAGCGCGACCACGGTGCGGGTCGCCACCAGGGCCCCGAATCCGGGTGACCATGCCGCGAGGGCGGTGCCCACGACGAACACCGCGAACACGGCCAGCAGCGACCGCCGGCGGTTCATCGGGGACAGCAGCATCGTCAAGGGGAGCGCGCCGAGTGCGATGCAGAACGCGTAGACCGTCACCAGTTGCCCGGCTGCGCTCTCGCTGACGTTCAGATCGGCCGACAGCTCGGACAGCAGCCCGATCGGCAACGTCTCGGACGTCACGAACAGGAACGATCCGACCGACAGTGCCGCGATGGTCAGCCAGACGCGCGCCGTGCCCGGGTGGCCGGCGCCGGTGTCGGCCGTCGTCCCGGTGGAATCCGTCCCGCTGGTCATGGGCGGGCCGATCGGTCGCGGGCGGGCGCGTTCCCGGCCGGGGGGACGAACCCCGATTCCACGAAGAAGCCGAGGTACCGCCGCAGGAGCGTGCCGTCGATGTCAGGACATCGGATACCGGACCCGGCCAGCCCGTCGCGCGCGCCGGTGCGCTCGAACTCGCGTTCCCGGGGCGGTCCGCCGAAGTTCGCGCTGATCAGCGACGCTCGGGCCAGGGAGTAGTCGCCCGCCAGCGCGCCCCGTTCGGCGGAATCGGCGAGCCTGCGGTCCCACTCGCGCCGTGCGACCGGGGCCAGCTCGTATCCGGCGTCCCGCAGGTGGCCGACGATCGAGGCGATGGTGGTCGGCCGCGGATGCGTCAGGTGGTAGGACCGTTCGCCGGACGGCGCCCGCAGCGCCAGGTGCACCACGGCCCCGGCGACGAAGTCGGCGGGGACGAGGTCGACGGTGAATCCGGTGTCCGCGGTGAACTCGGCGGGGACGGCCCGGAGGACGATCATCGCGCGGATGAGGTTCCAGAGCGCGTCGCCGTCGCCGCCGGCCCCGGTGAGGCTGTGCCCGCCGACCCGGCTCGGCCGGTAGACCGTGGTGGGCACGCCGCGTTCGCGGGCCGTCCGCACCAGCCGCTCGGCCACCCACTTGCCGGCCACGTAGCCGTTGCGCAGGACGGCGTGGGCGGGGGCGAGCCGGTCCTCGGCGAGGGTGTGCGGGCCGCCGTCCGCGTCGGCCGCGACGTCGCAGGTCGATACGTGGTGGACGGGTTTGGTCCGGCCGGATGCGGCGAGCCGCAGGATCTCCTGGGTGCCCAGGACGTTCGGCGCCTTGAGGCGGGAGTAGGGGGCCACGTGGTTCACCGTGGCGCCGTTGTGCACGATGAGGTCGATCCGCTCGGCCAGTTCGGTGAAGGCCGTGTCGTCGAGACCGAGCCGTGGGCGTTCCAGGTCGCCGGGCACGCCGACGATGCGGTTCCGCGCGGCCGGGCCGGGGTTCAGGCGGTAGCGGTCGAGTGCCTGCTCGACCCTGCCGCGCGCCTGGCCGGGGGTGGCCGCCCGCACCAGGCACCACACCTCGGCGTCCGTGCGCTCCAGGAGTTCGTGCGCCAGGAACGCGCCGAGGAAGCCGGTCGCCCCGGTCAGCAGGACGCGCCGGACCCCGCCGTCCAGGACCGGGGCCGCGCCGGCGGCCTTGATGGAGGGGTCGAGGACGGCCTCGGCCTCCAGATCCGCCGGGACGGGCGGTTCCGCCTCGGTGCTCGCCCCGGTGCCGCCCTCGGCGGTCCCCTCCAGCAGTTCCGCCAGGCGCTCGACGGTGGATCGCTCGAACAGCGCCCCGGCCCGGACGGCGGTGCCCAGCTCGCGCCGGATACGGCCCGCCAGGCGCGTCACCAGCAGCGAATGCCCGCCGAGGTCGAAGAAGTCGTCGTCGACGCCGACGCCGGCGAGACCCAGGGTCTCCGCGAACAGCTCGCACAGGCGCCGTTCCAGGGGCGTCCGGGGGCTCCGGCCGGGGGCGCCGGCGGCGCGGTCCGGTTTCGGCAGGGCCCCGCGGTCGAGCTTGCCGTTGGCGTTCAGCGGCAGCTTCGGCAGGTTCACGAAGGCCGACGGCACCATGTAGGCGGGCAGCAGGTCGGCCGTGTGGACGCGCAGCGCCGCGGGGTCGAGGTCGCCGGTGGAGTCCGCGGGCACCACGTAGGCGGCCAGGCTCGCCGCCCCGGGCGCGTCCTCCCGCACCAGGACGGCGGCCTGCGCAACGAACGGATGCTCCAGCAGGACGGCCTCGACCTCACCGGGTTCGACGCGGAATCCCCGGATCTGCACCTGCTCGTCGGCGCGGCCGAAATATTCGAGGTCGCCGTCGAAGCGTCGGCGTGCCAGGTCGCCCGTCCGGTACATCAGCGCGCCCGGCGGGCCGTGGGGGTCGGGGACGAACCGCTCGGCGGTCAGCTCCGGCCTGCGGTGGTAGCCGCGGGCCAGCGCGACCCCCGACAGGTACAGCTCGCCGGTGGCGCCGGGCGGGAGCTGGCGCAGGGAGGCGTCCAGGACGTAGGCGCGCGTGTTCGCGACCGGCCTGCCCACGATCGGCGTGGCGCTGTCCTCCAGCCGGCACCAGAGGGTGTCGATGGTGCACTCGGTGGGGCCGTACAGGTTGTATCCCACCGTCGCGGGCGCCGAACGCAGCCGCTGCCACAGGGACCTCCCGGCCGCCTCGCCGCCGAGTGCCACCACCCGCGGCGCGCGGCGTCCCGGTGCGAGCAGGCCCGCCGCGAGGAGCTCCTCGGCGTAGGAGGGCGTCACGTCCAGGAAGTCGATCTCGTGGTCGGTGATGTAGTCCACCATCGCCTCGGCGTCGCGCCGCACCTCGTCCTCGACGAGATGCATCTCGTGCCCGGCGATCATCCAGAACAGGCCTTCCCAGGAGGTGTCGAACGCCAGCGTCGCGGTGAGGGCGGCCCGGACGCGGGCCCCGCCCGCCGCTGCGGTCTCGGGCAGGTACATCTCCCGCAGGTGGTGGTGGTAGAGGTTGCTCAGGCCGTCGTGCCGGACGAGCACTCCCTTGGGGCGCCCCGTCGACCCCGAGGTGTAGATGAGGTAGGCCGGACTCGCGGGAGGCAGCGGTGCGCGCCGATCATCGTCGGTGAGGTCGGTCTCCGGCACGGCGGCGGGGCCGGTGCCGGAGGCGAGAGCGTCCCTGACCTCCGGGTCGTCCAGCAGGACCAGGCCGGCGCCCGGTCCCGGCGCGGGCGGCGGCAGCGGCGCGGCCAGGTCCTCCGTCGTGACCAGCAGCGCGGGCCGTGCGTCGTCGAGCATGGACCGCAACCGCCGGGCGGGCAGCCCGGGATCGAGGGGGAGATAGGCGGCGCCTGCCTTCAGCACCGCCAGCAGCGCGGCGACCAGGTCCGCCGAACGGGGCAGCAGCAGCGCGACCCGCTCCTCCGGCGCCGCGCCGCGCTCGACCAGCAGGCGGGCGAGGCGGTTGGCGCGCGCGTTCAGGCGCCCGTAGGTGATCGTGGAGTCACCGCAGACGACCGCGACCGCGTCGGGGGTGCGCGCGGCCTGCCGCTCGAACAGTTCGGTGACGGTCCCGGACGGGACCTCCCGCGTGGTGCCGTTCCACTCGGCCAGCAGCCGGTGCCGCTCGTCCTCCAGGAGGAGGTCCAGATCGCGGAGCGGGCGCTCGGGCTCGGCGAGGGCGGCGTCCAGGAACGCCAGCAGCCGCCGGCCGTGCGCGTCCAGTTCCGTTCCGTCGAGGCACGCGGGGTTGCCGTCCATGGCGATCCGCAGGCCGGCGCCGTCCGCCCGGTCGTAGACGTTGATGGAGACGTCCTCCACCGGTCCCGCGGACACGTTGTGGACGACGGCGCGGCTTCCGGCGAAGTCCAGGCCGTAGTCGAACGGCATGATGTTGACGGCCGGCCCGTAGAGCTTGCCCCGCTCACCGCTGAGTCCCAGATCCTGCCGGAGATGCTCGTACCGGTAGCGGTGGTGCGGCCGGTCCTCCCGCATGCGGGCCGCCACCACGGCGGCGAGGTCGCGCACGCCGGCCCCCGGGTCCACGGGCACGCGCAGCGGGACGATGTTGAGGACCATGCCCGGCACCCGCAGCGACGCCGACGCCAGCCGTCCCATGACCGGCAGGCCCAGCGTCACCTCCCGCGCGCCCGTCATGCGGTGGGTGTAGGCCGCGCACGCCGCGAGGAACACCTCCGACCAGGTCACCGAGGCCGCGTGCGCGAGGGCGCGCATGCCCTCTGCGGTGCCCGGGTCGACGTCGAAGACGGCGCGGAGGAAGGTCGCCGACCGCCCGGCCGGCCGCCCGGCGAGCGTCACCGGATCCGGGCGCCCCGAGCAGCGCTCCAGCCAGTGTTCGCGGTCGCGCTCGCGCTGGGGCGAGGACTGGTAGGCGGCGTCCTCCTCGACGACCGCCTGCAAAGAGCCGAAGTCCGCCTCGCCGGCGGGCTCCCCCTTCACCAGCGCGGTGTGGACGGCCGCGACCCGCCGCGCGACGAGCGCCAGGCCGAAGCCGTCGAGCGCGATGTGGTGCACCCGGTGGTACCAGAGGTGCCTGCCGGGCCCGAGTTCGAGGACGGCGTGGCCGAAGAGGGGGTCGGCGGTCAGGTCGATGGGCCTGGCCACGTCCTCGTCCATCCAGGCCCGCGCCGCGGCCGCCGGGTCGGCCTCGCCGCTGAAGTCGAGCACGTGGAACGGCCAGGCGGGCGCCTCGCCCGGCAGCAGCCACGGCCGGCCGTCGCCGTCGACGCGCAGCCCGGCGCTCAGCGCCTCGGTCTCGTCCACGACGTGGCGGATCGCCGCCTCCAGGACCGTCACGTCGAGCGGGCCGCTGATCTCGGCGTACTCCGCGGTGTTGTAGGCCGGGCTGTCCGGATCGAGCTGCTGGCCCGTCCAGATCCCCAGCTGCGCCTCGGTCAGCGGCCGGCGGGTGCCGCCCCGGCGGCCGCCGCCGGGGCCCGGTCCGGCCCGGGTGCCGAGGATCAGCTCGGACCAGGCCGCGAGTGTGGGCCGCTCGGCGAGCGCGACGAGGCTGATGTCGGCCCCCCCGCCCGCGCCAGGTCTCGACGAGCGACAGCAGCCGGATCGAGTCCAGGCCCTGCGCGAACAGGTCGAGGTCACCGGTCAGCTCCTCCGGTGGCAGGTAGAGCAGTTCGGCCACGTCGCGGCGCAGGTCCGCGGCGTCCAGGCGCTGTGTCACGATCGCTTCCCTCTACCCTCTAGTTCACCTTGCGGTCGCGGCCCTGCCAGAGCCGGTCGCGCAGCTCGCGGCGCAGGATCTTGCCGCTGGGGTTGCGCGGCACGCGGTCGACGAATTCGAACCGGTGGGGGATCTTGAAGGCGGCGATCCGCTCCCGCAGGAACTCCAGCAGGTCCCGCGGGCCGGCCTGGGCGCCGGGACGCAGCGCCACGAAGGCGTGCACCGCCTCGCCGAAGCGGTCGTCGGGCACGCCCACCACCGCCGCGTCGGCCACCGCCGGATGCTTGGCCAGAACGTTCTCGATCTCCGCGGGGTAGATGTTCTCCCCGGCGACGATGATCAGGTCCTTGATCCGGTCCTGGATGAAGACGTAGCCGTCCTCGTCGAGGCGGCCCGCGTCCCCGGTGTGGATCCACCCGTCGACCAGCGTCCGGGCCGTCGCCTCCGGCTGCCGCCAGTACTCCAGCATGTTCGCGGGGCTGTGCAGGCAGACCTCGCCGACCGTCCCCGCGGGGACCGGAGAGCCGTCCGAATCGATGATCTTCACCTGGACGCCGGGGTAGGGGCGGCCGGCGGCGCGCATCCGGGGGCCGCCCGGGACGTGGTCGGCCGGCGGCAGGCAGACCGCGGTGTTCCCGGTCTCGGTGAGGCCGTAGATCTGGGCCATGTCGCAGTCGAGGGTCTCCAGGCATTCGGCCAGCAGCGTCTCGGAGATCGGAGAGCCGCCGTAGACGACCTTGCGCAGGGTGCGGAAGTCGTCCGGGCCGCTGCCCGGCTCGGCCAGCAGCAGCCGGAGCATGGAGGGGACCATGCACGCGGTGGTGACACCGAGGTCGCGGATGAGCCCGACCGCGACGCCGCTGTCGAAACGCGGCATGGCCACGTTGGTGGCACCGGCGCTGAATCCCTGCATCGCCCACCAGATCCCGCCGACGTGGAACCCCGGGATCCCGATCAGGCTCACGTCCCCGGGGCGCCAGTCGATCCAGTCCAGGCCCTCCTTGGCCAGCGCGTCCCGGATCTTGAACAGGCTGCGCTGCGCCAGCACGACGCCCTTGGGCAGCCCGGTCGTCCCGCTGGTGTAGAGCTGCACGATCGGGTCCTCGGGGTCGGTGACGATCCCCGGATCGCTCTGCGGCCGGGCCGCCTTCCAGCCGTCGAAATCCCGTTCCCCGGCGCCGCCGGTGACAACGGTGTCACCGGCGGCGCCGGCGTCCAGCACCACCACCGCGCGCAGCCGCGGGGACGCGGACACGACCTCGGCGGCCGCCTTCAGCAGGTCGCGGTCGACGACCAGCACCTCGCTGTCGGAGTCGCGCAGCACGTGCTCGACCTCGACGGGCGTGAGCCGCCAGTTGATGGGCACCAGCACGGTCCCGCTCAGCGCGCACCCGAAGAAGACCTCGTAGTAATGGACGGACTCCTTGCCGAGATAGGCGACGCGGCCCTGCTCCGGGACGCCTTCGGCGCGGAGCGCGTGGGCGACGCGGCAGGCCTCCCCGTACAGCCGGGCGTAGCCGAGCGACCGACCGGCGCACACGATCGCCGGTTGGTCACCGATGCGTCCGGCGTGGAACCGGATGGCGGAGGCCACGGTCTGCAGTTGCGCGAAGTACACACGATCTCCCTTCGGTCGGGGGCAGGGTCGCGCCGCGGGTCTCAGAACGCGGGTGCGCCCTCGGTCACCGCGACCTTGACCTGGCCGGAGCAGCGGCCGTCGTTGTCGTCCCAGTAGCGAAAGGAGGTGTCCATCGAGATCAGCGTCTCCTCGTCCCCGGGGGCCCGGCCGGGCGGCCGGAACCTCCTGGCACGGCCGAGGGTGAACTCGCCGAAGAAGTGGCGCGCGTCGATGGGGCGCTGGAAGGAGCTCTGCAGCTTCACGATGAGGACGGCGCCGAGCCTGCGCTCCCAGTAGTCCGGCAGCGTCCAGCCGCCGAACTCCGGAGCGAGCCCTTCCCTGATGGCCTTGGCGATGACGTAGTAGAGCATCTGGTTGTAGCAGATGTTGACCTCGACGGCGTTGAGGTGGCCGGTGTCATCGATGTAGCAGGACTCGGGGATCCGCAGCTCGGCGATCGCCGACAGGTGTCCGTCGCGCACTCTGGTGCCGATCGAGGTGAGGTACCGGCAGTGCGGCTTGTAGCAGCGGAGCGTCTCCGCCAGCAGGTCCTGGTCGCATGGGTGGTCGGCGTCCGGAAAGGGAGCCGGACGGGCCCGATCGGCCGGATGGGTCAGCGTGGTCATCTCGCGCTCCTGGGCCTCTGCTCACGCGTCGTAGACGGTGACGCGGTGGGAGACGGCCGGTTCGGGGGTGGCGGTGTGCAGCGCCCGGTGCACGAGGCTCTGGTTGTCCCAGATCAGCATGTCGCCCTTGTCGAAGGTCTGGACGTGGATGTTCGGGTGCTCGAAGGTGGGATCGGACTGCCCGGTGGCCGCGATGAGCTCCTTGAGCAGTGCGGGCCGCTCGACCCCGGTGTCGTCTTCGAGGGCGTAGGTGAACCCCTCGCTGACGTAGAGCAGCCGTTCACCGGTGAACCGGTGGGTGACCACCGTGGGATGGGACGAGGGAGGGGTCTCCTTCTCCACCTCCGCCTCGACCTCCGACAGCGGCCGGTAGACGTCCGATGGCCGGATCTTGAAGTAGCGCCGCACGCTGTGCCATGACCGGGTGTGCTCGGCGGCCCTCTTCAGCTCATCGCTCAGGTTCTCGTACGCCTGGGCCAGGTTGATGAAGTACGTGCCGCGGTTCTTCCGCGGGACGACCTGCGGGTGGATCAGCGTGATGTCGAACGGCCGCGGCATGAACTGGTAGTCGGAGTGCCAGAACTTCCCGGTCTTCGGAACGCCGACCTGCCGCCCCTGCTCCTCGACGTTGGAGGAGACGAACACCTCGCGGACGTCCGGGTGGTGGTACATGGGCTGGTAGTAGGCCTCGGGGCGGCCGAACCGGCGGCCCAGGTCGAGGAACTCCCGCGGGCTCAGGTGCTGCTCCTTCAGCAGCACGATCTTCTCTCGGTAGACGGTCTCCCGGAGGCGCGCGACGTCCTCGTCGGACGCGGTCGCGGCGGTGAACTCCGCGACCACCACCCCGAGCCCGCCGCCCTGCGGTTCGATGATCATTACTGCTCCTTCGTCCGGGTGTGCGCGAGCGCCAGGTCCACCAGCCGCTCGACGGTCGAGATCGAGCCCAGTTCCTCGTCGGGGATCCCGATCTCCAGTTCGCGCTCCACCGCCGCGACGATGTCCACCACCGTCATCGAGTCCACGCCGAGCGTCTCGAAACGCTCCGCCGGCGGGATGTCGGTGCCGAGGTCGGGGGCCTCGCGGCAGATCAGCTTGGTCACGATCGTCTGCACATGGTCCTTGTCCACGTTCGTCCTCCGCGGTTCGCCTGGGGCGTGGGGATCCCGCCCTCCAGATGCGGTTCGGTCTCGGGTGCCTGCGGTCCGGGGCGCCTCAGGTCTTCGGCCAGGTCAGCACGCACGACCCCCAGGTCGCGCCGCCGCCGAACGCCGTGAGCAGCACCCTGTCGCCCTCCCGCAGCGCACCGGAGGAGGCCGCGTGCGCCAGCGCGAGGGGGATGGAGGCGGCGGCGGTGTTGCCCACCTGGTCGAGGTCGACGCAGGCGCGGTCGTGCGGGATCCCGAGTTCGTCGGCCACGGCCCGCAGGATGCGGATGTTGGCCTGGTGGCCGACGAGCAGATCGACGTCGCCGGTCGTCCAGCCCGCCCGGAGCAGCGCGGCCCGGGACGAGGAGGTCATCCTGCGGACCGCGTGCCGGTAGACGGCTCTGCCCTGCATGGAGAACCAGACGTCGCCGGCGCCGGGCTCCGCGCCGGGTTCCGCGCGGGGCACCGCGCCGGGCACCGTCCCGCGGGTCGGGTACCGGGAGCCGCCGGCGGGCACCATGATCAGATCGGCGAGCGAGCCGTCGCTGCCCAGGTCGAACGCGTGCACCGCGCCGGGTTCGCCGGGATCGCCGGAACGCAGCACCACCGCGCCGGCGCCGTCGCCGAAGACCGCGACGGTGTCGCGGTCCTCGGGGTCGAGCAGCGTGGTGAAGGCGTCCGCGCCGATGAGCAGCACGCGGTCGGCGAGGCCCGCCGCGATGAGCCCGGTCGCGGTGGCCATGCCGTAGACGAAGCCGGAGCACACGGCGTTGACGTCGTAGGCGGGCGTGCCGCTCATGCCGAGCCGCTCGGCGACCTTGGGAGCGGTCCCGGGACAGGGGTGGTCGGGGGTGGTGGTGGCGAGGACGACCGCGTCCACGGTGGCCGCGCCCGCCGACTCCAGCGCCGCGGCGCCCGCCCGCTCGGCGAGGTCGGAGGTGGCCGTCCCCGGGTCCACGACGTGCCGGCGGGTGATGCCGGTGCGCGTCCGGATCCACTCGTCGGTGGTGTCGACGCGCGCGGCCAGATCCGCGTTCGTGACCACTGACGGCGGGACGTGGCCGCCCACGCCGCACAGCACCGCCGCCCGGGGGTGCGGCCGCCATCCTGATTCGGACGCGTCCCTATACCGCCGATCCTGATCGGCGGCCCCAGCATCGGCCACGGCACCCACCCCCCGAACGAGCCCGGTTAAATCCTCCCGAAAAGCACCTAAGTGCCCGAGGTGGACCTAAACATCCGATGTCGTGAGATGTCAATACGCGGCGGATGCCGTCTCGTAACGCTGAATAGTGTGCTGGCCGAAAACAGCGGGCGACGTCTTTATCGGCGTTCTCACTCCGCGCACCCGGAGTTCACACCACGGTCACCGCGCGTATTTACTCTCACGTTTACCGCAGTCATGATGCCGTTGTGCCGAACCCATGCCGCCGATCGAGGCCGGACGTGATGAAAGGGCCATTGGCGGAGGCCGCGGTCCCGCGCCGCATGGCCTTCCACGGGATTCGCCGGCTCGGGGAACCAGCCGCGGGCTCCCGCCGACTCCTTTGATATGCAGCCGATCAGCGCAGCCAACACGGGGGCGATCCAGCTCTTCACCGGATCGCCCCCGGACGAATTCACCGAGATCGTGACCGGCCTGGAGCGCGCCGTCGGCGAGGAGGTCGCCGACGGCCTGCCCGGCCGGCAGTGGTCCCTGCCGCTGGCGGACCGCGTCCTGCTGGTGGCCGTCTACTACCGGACGGACGCGACCGTCCGGCAGCTCGGCGCGATGTTCGGCGTGACCCGTCCCGCCGCGGGACGGGTACTGGCCCGGCTCGGCCCGCTGCTGGCGCTGCAACCGCTCCCCCAGCGGCGCATGCGGATCGAGAAGGTGCTGATCACGCCTGAGGGGGTGGCGTTCGTCACCGACGACGCCCGCGCCGGCAAGGGCCGGGCGGAGGCGCCCGGTGCGATCCTCCTGAACGTCGACACCGGCACCCGGCTGGTCCTGCGGGTCCCCGTTCCCCAGGACTGACGCGTGATCCCCTGCGTTCCAGGACTGTTTCCCCGTTACGAGACGGGCCCGGCACCGATCTCCGCCTCACCCGTGACCGTGCGGGTCGCGTTCCCCCGGAAGCGGGCCGTCCGGGGAGATCGCCGCGGGCTGTTCCGCCAGGACGGTGAACTCCGCGGTGTGGCTCACGCCGCGGTGCCGGAACTCCAGGAACAGCCGGTAGGCGCCGGGACTGGGCGGCGCGACGGGGAACCGCAGGTCCGGGCCCGCGCCCACCCGGTGGGCGCCGAGGACGGCGTCCCGCGGCGTCCGCAGCAGGGCGAGGTCGCCCGCGCGCACCACCGCCAGCCCGCCGCGGCGGCCTTGCAGACCGGTGACGGGACGGCCGCGCTCGGAGACCGAGAATGTGAGGGTCCGCACCCGCCCGGCGACCGGCGCGCCGGTCAGCCCGACCTCGTAGCCGGCCACCCGGGCGACCGGCTCCGGCCTCGGCAGCGGGCGGGGCCGGAGGGTTCCCCGCGCGACGACCTCGGCCCCCAGGAGCACCGGCCGTGCGGCCCCCTCAGGCTGGGCGTAGACGAGGAACCTGTAGATGCCGGCCTCGGCCAGGGTGAGCGTGACCGACCACTGCCCGCCCCCAGCCTCGGCCGGATACAGATGCTGGTATCCCGCCAGGTCGCGGCGCATCACGAGGAGATGCAGCCGCGCCCCGTCCACCGGGGTGAAGCCGGTCACCGGCAGGCCGCCGGGCCCGAGCAGCATGAACCCGAACTCGGTCCGCTCCCCGGGAGGGATCTCGCTCATCGTCCGGACGAGGGTGTAGCCGTCCTCGGAGATCTGCAGGCCCGAGGGCGCCGACGGCACCGGCCCCGCGCCGCCCTCCGCTCCGCCGCCGTCGCCGGTTCCCGCGACCGGGCCGACCGAACCGCCCGTCCAGAACGAGGCGGCGAAGACCGCCGCCAAGACCAGCAGGAAAGCCCCGATCCTGAACTTGACGCTCTGCCTTGCCGACGAGACGAAGCCGATTTCCGCGCTCCTATGAAGGGGTTTCTCCCGAGTTCTGGAACGGTACCATCCGGCCCTCGATCGCCTTGACGCATAGCGTCAAGCGTCCGCCGGTGACCGCTCACACCGGAACGAATCATAACCATGACGCACTCACAGATCGCAGTCGGCACGCCATCAGCGATCCCGGGAAAGCGCACGACCGTATCTCCGCGCGGTCGTCCCTTTCACCGGATTCCCTGAACCGGATCCCCGTCGCGGCCGTACATCACGGTGCCACCCACGACGACACGATCGGAGCCGGTTCAGGCAATGGCCGTACCACCGACCTGGAACGTCACATGTTGGCGGGGAGCGCATGCGGGCCCTGGCCGGCCGCCCTCTACGCTGTTCTCGTGGCCGGGCCGGGTGTGGTGAAGACTCTGCGGTACGTGCGGGGCGGTTTCCTCACGGCCGCGTCCACCGCACTCGCGCTCGCCGGTCACGCACTCGGCGGGGGCCTCTCCCCCGCCCGGCTCCCGCCCCTGTGGGCCGTCCTGCTGACCGGCGTCCTGGTGGGCGGCCTGAGCGTCGGCGCGGCCGGCCGGACGCTGTCGTTCTGGAAGATCCTCATCGTGCTCGGCTGGGCTCAGCTGGCCTTCCACCTCGTGTTCACCGTGGCGGCCTCCGGCCCGTCCCACCACATGGCCGCGGCCCCCGCGCCCGCGGCCGGGTCCGGCCCGGCGATGACGGCCGCGCACGCGCTGGCGGCGGTCACGGCGGCCGGGCTCATGGCAGGCGCCGAACGGGCCCTGTGGTGGCTGCTCGGCGCGGTCTTCGCGATCGTCGCGCTCGGATGGCCGCTGCTGCGGCCCGGCCCGGTCGACCGGCCGCCGTGGCGCCCCGCGCGGACCCGAGCGGTCACACCCAGGCCAGGCACGGTCCTGGCCCGTGCGGTACGCCGCCGCGGGCCTCCGACGGCCCGTCCGCACGCCGTCACCTGATCCCACGCTCCGCCGGTGGGCGGGTGCGGTGTGCCGTCACGCCACCGCGCCTTCGCGCGTTCCATTCACCGTCGGAGACAGGGATTCCCATGTTCCATCGCCCGTTCCCGCTGCCCGCGGCCGCCGCCCTCGCGCTCGCGCTCGCGCTCGCGGCCACCGCCTGCGGCACCCCCGCGGCCGAACCCGCCGGCGCCGCCCGTGCCGCGGCACCCGGCAGGACCGCCTACCCGCTCACTCTGGACAACTGCGGCCACAAGGTCGTCATCGCCCGGCCGCCTCAGCGGGTGCTCATCCTCAACGGGACCTCGGTCGGCGAGGTCGAGAGCTTCATCATGCTGGGCCTCCAGCGCCACATCCTCGCCAACGCCCAGTCCTACGGGGTGTCGGATGACCCGGCGATGGTCCCGGCCATCAAAGCCCTCCCCACGGGGGGCCTGAGCATGAACCAGAACTTCGAGGTGCCCGCCGAGCAGGTGCTGGCCGCCCGGCCCGACCTGGTGGTCTCGCACTGGTCGGGCGGCTTCGACGCCAAGAAGGGGCTGGCCACCCGTGAGCAGCTGGCCACGGCCGGGATCAACACCCTGGTCAACCCGGTGAACTGCGCGTACGGGAAGCCCGAGGCGACCCCGGCGGAGAAGCGGGCCCACCGGCATGCCTCGATCGAGTCCTCGCACGATTTCCTGCGCCTGCTCGGCCGCGTCTTCGACGTCCAGCACAAGGCCGCGGACGTCACCGCCGGCCTGCGGCGCCGCCTGGACGCCGTACGGGCGCGCACCGCCGGGCGGCCTCCCAAGAAGGTGCTGATCGCCTACCCGGGCATGTCCATGATGAACGCCGGCGGCCTGCCCGCGGTCTGGACCGGACGGGTCGCCGACGAGGTCGTCCGCGCCGCCGGCGGGACCAACGCGTTCGAGGGGCTGGCCCCGGAGGCGGTCAGCACCATCAACAAGGAGCAGCTCGCGGCGGCCCAGGTGGACGTCCTGGTGGTGGGCCTCTTCCAGCCGGCGGAGAACGCGGCGGCCGAGGCCCGCAAGCTGTTCGCGGCCTACCCGCAGTGGAAGGCGTCCCGGACCGGGACCTACACCACGGTCGCCGACGGCGTCTTCCTCGGCCCGCTCAACGCCGCCGCCGCCGAGAAGCTCGCCAAGGCGGTGCAGCCGGATGCCTGACCGCGGCACCCCGCGAACCGGCGGCCCCCACATGGTGTCCGGGCCGATGACCTGGTTCCTCCTCGCGGGCCTGCTCCTGGCCCTGATCGCGTGCTCGGTGGCGGCGGTCTCGATCGGCTCGGTCAACCTGCCGGTCGCCTCGGTCTGGAACACGATCGGCGCGCGGCTCACCGGCGCCGGCCCCGGCGACCCGCTGCGCGACCAGGTCGTGTGGGACATCCGCACGCCGCGCGTGCTGCTGGCGGGCGTCGTCGGCGCCGGGCTGAGCGTGGCGGGCGTGACCTTCCAGGCGATGGTGCGCAACCCGCTCGCCGACCCCTACATCCTCGGCGTCTCGTCCGGGGCCTCCCTCGGCGCCGTGCTCGTCGTGGCGTTCGGCGCGACCGCCCTCGGGGGCCTCGGGGTGACGGGCGCGGCGTTCCTGACCGCGGCGCTGAGCGTGCTGCTGGTGTACGTGCTCGCGCAGCGCGGCGGCCGGCTGCTGGATTCGCGGCTGGTGCTGGCCGGGGTCGCCATCGGCTACCTGTGCTCGGCCGCCACCAGTTACATCCAGCTCCAGGTGAGCCCGACCGAGCTGCACGGGCTGATGTTCTGGCTGATGGGCAGCATCGCGGGCGCCTCCTGGTCCGACGTGGGCGTCCCGGCCGCCGTCATCGCCGTCTGCACGGCGTTCCTGCTGTCCCAGGCCCGGAACATGAACGCCCTGATGGCCGGGGACGACGCCGCGGCCGGGCTCGGCGCCTCGGTGCGGTCGCTGCGGATCGCGCTGCTGGTGACGGGGTCGCTGCTCACCGCGACGGCGGTGAGCGTCGTCGGCGGGATCGGGTTCGTCGGGCTGATGGTCCCGCACGCGACGCGGTTCCTCGTCGGCGGCGACCACCGGCGGGTGCTGCCGGTGGCCATGCTGCTCGGCGCGGTGTTCCTGGTCTTGGTCGACATCGCCACCCGCACCGTGGACCGTCCGAACGAGCTTCCGGTCGGCATCTTCACCACCGCGCTCGGCGTGCCCTTCTTCCTGTGGCTGCTGCGGCGCCGTGCGACGGGAGGCGTGTGATGCGGCTGGACATCGCGGGCCTCACCGCCGAGATCGGCTCCAAGCGCATCATCTCCGACATCGACCTGGTCGCCGAACCCGGCCGCTTCGTCGGGCTCATCGGCCCCAACGGCAGCGGCAAGTCGACGCTGCTGCGCACCGTCTACCGGGCACTGCGGCCCACCGGCGGGATCGTGTCGCTGGACGGGCGGAACCTGTGGCGGATGCCCGCCAGACAGGCCGCCCGGCAGCGCGCGGTGGTGACCCAGCACGGCGACCTGAGCGCCGAGTTCTCCGTCGGCGAGGTCGTGGCGATGGGCAGGGCCCCGCACAAGGGCCTGTTCGAGCGGGAGAACGCCGCCGACCGCGCCGTGGTCGACGAGTCACTCAAGCGCGTGGACATGCTCTGGGCGATCGACCGGCTGTTCTCGACACTGTCGGGGGGCGAGCGCCAGCGCGTCCTGGTGGGCAGGGCGCTCGCCCAGGAGGCCCCGCTGCTGGTACTGGACGAGCCGACCAACCACTTGGACGTGCGCGCGCAACTGGCCCTGCTCGACCTCATCCGCTCGCTCGGCCTCACCCTGCTGGCGGCACTGCACGACCTCGACCACGCGGCGGCCTACTGCGATCACCTGGTGGTGCTGCAGGACGGCCAGGTCAGGGCGGCGGGCGCGCCCCTGGAGGTGCTCACCCCCGAGTTCGTCGCAGAGGTCTTCGGCGTCCGCGCCCATATCGGGGCCCACCCCATCACCGGACGGCCGCACATCGCGGTGGCCTCGTTCACCTGACCCGTGCGGTAACTGCGCGCGGGAAGCGCCCCCTGGACCGGAAGGCGTCCCGGTCCAGGGGGCACCGGTCAGGCCGGCCGCTCGGCGGCGCGGATCGTCCCGGCCAGCTGTGCGCGGGTCCGGGCCACGCGTGAGCGGACCGTGCCGATCGGGCATTGCAGGGCGTCGGCGGCCTCCGCGTAGGACAGGCCCAGGATCTGGGTGAGGACGAACGGCGCGCGCCTTTCCCACGGCACCTCGTCCAGGAGGGCGGTCAGCGCGACGCCCTCCTCCCAGCCGGGAACCGCGCCGGCCTGGCTCCGCTCCACGACGTGCTGCCATTCGGCCAGGCCGGTGACCACCGGACGGCGGGCGGCCGACCGGTAACGGTCGATGACGACCCGCCGCGCGATGGACAGCAGCCAGGTGCGCGCGGACGAGCGCCCGGCGAACGCGGGCAGGCCGCGCAGCGCGCGCACGAACGTCTCCTGGGTGAGGTCCTCGGCCCGGTGGGCGCCGTCCAGATGGGAGATGAAGCGCTGCACGTCGGCGTAGACGGCGCCGAAGAACCTCTCCACGTCCGCGGGCGTTCCCCGGCACGCGGACAGGGCGAGTTGGGTGAGTTGCTGGTCGTCGATGGCGGACTTCACGCTGATCGTTCCCTTGAGTGGTCGGCACGCGGCTTGCGCCGTGCGTCTGGAACCGCGGGGTGCGCACCGGCGTGCGCCGCACGCCGTCGGGCAGCCCGCAGACAGGTCGGAGCGCCGGACGGCCCGGCCGTCCGGCGGCATGCGTCACCCCGGTCCGACCGCGGGTCACATGGTCAGACGAGGGCGATGCGCCGTGCCGGGGGGCCTCGCCGCGCCATGACGTGCCTGAGCACCCGCGCCGGCACGGGGTGGCGCTGCCAGAAGAACGGCCTGGACGGCGCGGCCCCGTACGGGGCGGGGGGACGCAGCCAGACCAGGGTCCGCAGTGCCCAGGCGGCCACGCAGCGCACAAAGGAGCACAGTGCCGCCTCGCCCTGTTCGAGCCACCACGACGTGATCAGCACCGCCACGGCGTGCATCAGCAGCATCCCGAATCCGGACGACCCGTCCGCGTCGTGCACGGCCGTCCCGTGCGAGGCGGCGGCGTCCGCGGCCGCGGCCGTCCCCTGCGGGGCGCAGCATCGTGACAGCAGCAGGTGCAGCCCGACCTCGCAGATCGCGACAGCGGGCAGGATCTCGCCGATCGTGCGTTCGCGGCGGGTCAGCATCAGCGCCGGGACGAACATCAGGACGAATCCGGCGGTCAGGAGGGACGGTGCCACCTTCCCCCCGCCGGCCAGGTGGCCGACCGCGGCAAGCCCGGCGCAGGTCACGGAGAACGCCGCCGCGCGGACCACGCGCACCGCCGACCACAGCTCCATGGGGTGTGGAACCCTCCAGGGCTCTTGAGTAGCGGCACCGGTTCACGCATCGCAGCCGACAGGGCAACTCTATGCGGCACCGTTCGGCTCGTCCATGCCTGCCCGCGGTCATGCCCGCCCCGGACCCCACGGCCTGAATGGGACGGCTGGGCAGCGGTGCTCCTGGCCGGACTCTCGATCATCGCGACCATCACCGGCGTCGAACGTACGGCGCGGGGAAGCCGACCGATAGCGGTCCGTTTGTCCGGCCACCCCCTACAGTGCCGGTCATGCCTGTTGATTTGCATGAGAGCGCAGTGGTGGCCGATGCCCACAACGACCTGCTGATGGCGGTGGTGGCCCGCCCGCCCGCCCGGTGGGCGTCCTTCTTCAGGGAGCGGTGGCTGCCGCAGTTGCGCGCGGGCGGAGTCGACCTCCAGGTGCTCCCGGTGTTCATCGACGACCGGTTCAGACCCGAAGGGGCGCTGCGCGAGACGCTCCGGATGATCGAGTGCGCCCACGCGATCGCCGAGGGGAACACCGAGGAGGTCCGGCTCTGCCTCGACGGACCGCAGATCGACGCGGCCCTGGCCGAGGGGAAGATCGCGCTGGTCCTCGCGCTGGAGAGCATGCCGGGGCTGGACGCGAACATCGAGCTCCTCGCGACCGTGCACCGGCTCGGTGTCCGGGTCGCCTCGATGGCGCACTGGGGACGCACCCCGCTCGCCGACGGCAGCGGCGAGGACGCCACCGCAAGCCGCCTGACCGCCGCGGGCGTCCAGGCCGTGGCCGAGATGGAACGGCTCGGCATCCTGCTGGACATCTCCCATCTGGGCGCGAGCGGGGTGGACCACGCCCTCGAACTCGCGTCCCGGCCGGTGATCGCCACCCATTCCAGCGCCCGCGCCCTGCGCGACCACCACCGCAACCTGACCGACGACCAGATCCGGGGCGTCGCGGCGTCCGGCGGCGTGGTCTGCGTGAACTTCCTGCCGGGTTTCCTGGCCGCGGATCCGTCCGGCTACACCATCGCCCGGCTGGCCGACCACATCGAGCACGTCGCATCGGTGGCCGGCATCGACCGCGTCGGCCTCGGCCCCGACTTCGTCCACGAGGTCTTCTCCGACCTCACCCCGCCCTGCTGCGAGGACCCCGCGGCGACCGCCGGCTTCGACGTCATGGCCACCCTCCCCGGCCTGGCCGGCCCCTCGGGCCTGCCCCTGCTCACCGGCGAACTCCTCGCCCGCGGCCTGCCCGAGCCCGACATCCGCAAGATCCTCGGCGGCAACCTCCACCGGCTGCTCACCGCCCAACTCGCCTGATCCGAGTCGCTCCCGGCCGTTCCGATCCTCCGCAGAGGCGAGACCAGTCGACGGGCTTGCCGAACCAGCGGGAGAGGTGCTCGTCCAGGCCCTGCTGATCGTCGCCGATCCAGGCGACATCCAGCGCCGCAGTGGGATCCGCGAGGTGTTCACCCCGCCACCCCTGGTTCCCGGCAGGGCTCGCCGCCCTGACGGCCGTCATCGCCACCGGATATTCCGCGACCGGTGTGGCGCTACCACTGACCAGCCGCGAGTCGGCGCCCTGCCCGGACTCGCCGCCTACGTTCTCACCGGCAATGGTTCACCGCCACCCAGCGAGAGCTCGCCCCGGACAAGCACGCACGCGTGTCGTACCTGGACTTCCTGCTGTCCTACGGCTTGGCCCCGCTCGGACTCGCCCTGCGAGAGCAGCGGCCATCACCATCACGTGACCTGTCGCTCCTGCGGTGCGTTCACCGGCGCGGCCGACCTCGCCGCTTCACGTCGCACGCCGCGTCTCCGCACCTTCAGCCGGCGGCATTGAGGTCGAGGAGATCGGCGAAGGGGTCGTCCACCGCGGTCATGGGCTCGCCAGGAGCCAGCAGGCAAGCGTCCAGAAGCGCGTGGATCTCTCCCTGGTCGAGTCCGGGGCCGGTGAGGACGAGGTGCTGGACCCGGTCGCCGTGCTCGGGCGTCCAGTCCAGTGAGGCGGCCAGGCGGCGCGCGGGCGGGATGTTCTCCCAGGCCGATTCGGGGAGCGCGGCCAGCCAGGGACCGGTGTCCTCGATGCTGACGATGCCCGCGACCGCGTCCCAGGCCAGCAGCCGATCCGGGCGGTTGGCCAGCCAGAACCGCCCGCGGCTGCGCACCGACCGGGTGGCGAGGTCGTCCATGGCGTCGAAGAACCGCCCCGGATGCAGAGGCCGGGTGCGATGCCAGACCACGGTGTCGACCGCGGGCGTGTGCGCCATGCAGGGCAGTTGCGCGCTGGCCGGGTCGACACGCGCGGCCAGCTCATGGACGCACAGACCCGGTCCGGTGACGACCGGCAGCGAGTCGCGGGGCAGGACGATCGGCGTCATCGGGGTCAGGTGCCCGAGCACCTCGCGGCACAGTTCGATGTCGTCCTCGTCGACCGGGGGCAGCGGGGCCGGCATGGTGTCCGGGACGACGAGCACGGTGGCGTACTCGATCTGGTGGGCCAGCACCTCGGCCAGATAGCGCTCGTCGCCGACGGCGGCCTGCTTGCCGATCTCCGCCAGTCGCTCACCGCGGCAGATGTCGGTGGGCATCAGTTCGGCGTCCAGGGCGGTCAGCACCCCGGTGAGCCGGAGCTCGGCGTCCGCCTCGGGATGGCCGACCACTTCGGCGACCGACTTCGGTTCGACGCTGTCCCACAGGTCCACCACCAGCAGTGGGGCCTGACTCGCGTACCGCAGCAGCTGAGGAATCAGGTCGAGGCCGACGGTGCAGGCCACGCAGCCATGCTCCAGCCGGACGGCGACCTGCTCGCGCACCACGTCGGCGTCGCGGACGGTGCGAACCACCAGCCCGCCGGTGATCTGGCGCAGGTCGTGGTGGATCGCCAAGGCGCCGGGGTGCTCGCGCAGCAGCCGGTCGACGACGGCGGCACGGGCCGCACCGTGCAGTCCGGCCACCAGCACGACGGGAACGGACATCGAGACCCCTTCTCTCCGCAAATGAAAACGGTTATCGCTATCATTCCATGCACGGAGGAGAGAAAGGAGTGGCGATGCCCGCGCGTTGCCAGCTCACCGGGGCCCAGCCGGGCTTCGGCAAGAAGGTGTCGCACTCGCACCGGCGCACCTCGCGCCGGTTCGATCCCAACATCCAGACCAAGCGGTGCTGGCTGCCCAGCGAAGGACGGCACGTGCGGCTGCGGCTGTCCGCCCGCGCGATCAAGACGATCGACAAGATCGGCATCGAGGCCGCCGTCGCCCGTATCCGCGCCCGAGGAGAGAAGGTCTGATGGCCAAGAAGAGCAAGATCGCCGCCAACGAGCGCCGCCGGGCCACCGTCGCCCGGTACGCCGAGCGCCGGGCCGAGCTGAAGCGCCTCATCCGCAGCCCGCACACCGACGAGGAGACCCGCGCGGGGGCCGTGGCCGAACTGCGGCGGCAGCCCCGGGACGCCAGCGCGCCCCGTGTCCGCAACCGCGACGCCGTTGACGGACGCCCGCGCGGGCACCTGCGCAAGTTCGGCCTGTCACGAGTGCGTTTCCGTGAGCTGGCCCACCGCGGCGAACTGCCCGGTGTCACCAAGTCGAGCTGGTAAGGAGCGTCATGGCCGTCCCCAAGCGCAAGAAGTCCCGCAGCAACACCCGCAAGCGCCGGGCCCAGTGGAAGGCCGAGCGGCCCGATCTGGTGCCCCTCACCGTCGAGGGACAGCAGCTCATGGTGCCGCGCAACCTCGCCCCCGCCTACCGCCGCGGGCTACTGCGCCCCTGAGCACCTTGAGCGCGCAAGGTTCCCATGACCGACCCGCCCCACGGGGAGGGTGAGCCTCACCACGACCGATCGCCTTTACGATGTAGATCATCACTAGGCGAACCTTCGACGAGTTGAGGCCGGTCACCAACGAGGGCACCGCCACGATGCACGCCTTCCGCGCAGGTCTCGTGGCGGTGGCTCCCCGTTCGACACTCCGGCCACGAAGCACGAAACGGCGGCTCAGAGCACTTCAAGCCAGCGTGACGCGCGGCTGGAAGCCCTGTCGGTACCGGTCGTCGATCAAGATGGCGCGGTCGCCTTCTTCACCTGCTCCCCCTTGATGAGCGCTTCGGCAAGAAGCCGGCTGCCTTCTCCGGGTTCGTTGAACCCACAGTCGATCGCCCGGTCGAACCTCCGTTCCTCGGCGGTGCCGGCGATCGGGACGCCGATCTCGGCGGCGTCCGCGAAGCACTTCGCTCCCGCGTCATAGCGCTCGCACCCCTTCTTGGCGCTCTCCTGGACGGGGCGGAGACGATCACTCGGCGGGCCGATTCGGCTCAACTCACGACTGCACCCGCGCAGCATCGTCGCGTACCCGCGCAGGGTTCCCGCGGTAAGGGTGGGACTGTCGTCCGCGACCCGCTCCTTATCGATCTTCTGATGCATCTTCCTGATCGACTCGAGCCACTCTAGTTCTTGCGGGGTTATCGGACCTGTCACCGCCGTGGCAGGCGCGCTCGCCCGGGGCTCGGCCGTCGCGGTCGGAGGATCGCCCTCGCCAGTACAGCCGGCGAGTGGAAGAGCAAGGGAGATGATCGATGTCAGAAGGACCGTATGCCTTGGGGCACGCCACTCCGCATGCTTGAGTCGTGCGCGCATCAGAAACCTTCCCCGTGCAGTTTCTGTTTACCTTGTTGCGTCATTCGAAGGCCGGTGCGTTGGCCATTGTCCCGGTGCGGTGAGTCGGCAGGCCGTCATGTCACTCATTTGGGTTCGCGGCGAACTCCTTTTACTCCCTGGTTCATGCCACTAGGACGCGTCAGACAATTGATCGGTTGTCCCGCCATAGGCGGTAGCGGACCGACCACCGACCTTGCAGTCGGACAGGGCGGCGCGACTATGCAGGTAGAGGGCATGCTGCAGCTCATGACCACTGACCGAAGGCGGTCATCTCGACTCCGATGTAAACCGGGTGAGCTCCTTGTACGACGCGACCCCAAATCGTGGATGGATGAGAAGTTCCGCGCCGCGTCATCCATCGACCCAGCCAACCCGTTGATATGTCGCAAAAACAGTTTAAATTGGTGATGTCGGGTGTGATGTTGAGGTTGAGGCCCGTGATGGTCAGGAGCCGTCGATCATGCCGGTCAGGGAGCAGGGCGGCACACGCTCTCAGCCGGGCTGAGCGCGGGAGCGTCGGCAGGCAAGTGGCCTCAGCCAGTCG
The DNA here is from genome assembly GCF_055379765.1 of Actinomadura rugatobispora. Lineage (NCBI taxonomy): Bacteria > Bacillati > Actinomycetota > Actinomycetes > Streptosporangiales > Thermomonosporaceae > Actinomadura > Actinomadura rugatobispora. The sequence goes on from NZ_AP029191.1 coordinate 246,473, forward strand.
GAATGGGCATCGATAAACGCCCGCATCGCCACCGAGCGGTGAATGTTCAAGTTGTTACGGTCTCCCCACCGGGCAGCTGCGTGTCCGGGGCGGTGGCGGCAGTCCACGGCTTGTCCTCGGCCTGGCCCCACACCGACGAGCAGAGGCGCCCGCCGGGCTTGAACACGCGGTACATGTACCCGAACCGCACCGAGACGCTGTCGAACGCGGCCACGTCGAGCATCTGTGGCACGAGGTCGGTCAGCATGACACGCGAGCGCCGCGATGCTCAGCCCCGGCCCGGCGCCCGAGGCGATGTCGAGGTGGTGCCGGCCCTCGGCGATATGGACGGCGTCGATGATCGCCACGCCGACCGGGTGCAGCTTTCGTGATCAACGCGTCCCACGTCTCCCCGCCTGCGGCCAGCTTGGCCCATGTCGTGCGCTGGGCGTCCCTGGCCTCGTCGGGGCACGGCATCGGCCCCGCTGTCGACGCGGGCACTGCTGGTGGGAGCAGATGATGCCGGTCCGGGAGCGGTCAGCCGATCTGCTCGGCCCGCGCGACGAAGATACCGGCGGGGCCACGGTCATGAGCCGCAATGATGCTGCGGTAGATGCTCGACCGGCTGAACTGATACAACGGCGCCCCGGGTTGTGGTCCGGGGCGCCGTCGAGGGTACGGCGTTCGTCACCAGGGCTGGACGGAGTCCTCCAAGACGCACGGCGCTACACGGCCGTTGGCGATCCAGCCGTTGAACGCGCTTCCCGCGTTCTCGGGGTGGTAGTACTCGATCACCGCCGTCTGGCCGGGTTTGATCGCGGACGGGCCGAGCTTGGTGACGAACCCCATGGATACGTGGTGGCTCTCAACGAAGGTGAGCAGGGTGTGCCGGTACTGCTCACGCGGCGCAGGATCGGTGATCCGGGGTGGACGGCACCGCTTGCCACCCGGCACGAAGTCCACCACGATGTTGACGCCCATCGCGCGCAGGTCTGCCTGGAGCTTCTTGGCGTCCTCCCACCTGTGGATCTCGATGGTGATGGTGCCGTCCGCGTTCTCGGCCACGGCGTAGGCAGGTGTCTGGCCGACGGCGGCGGACAGGCCCACCGCCAGGGCCGTGGCAGCGGCGAGCGCGGGGATCAGGACGACCGGTCGCCGCCACAGACGGCGCCGCCCCCGTTGCGCGGGCCCCGGGGCCTCGCGGAGCTCACCCATCATGAACTCCTTGATCGCCCGACGCCGCTCGCCCGGCAGCTCCCGCTCCGCAGGGGCAGGTAGCAGCCGCGCCAGTTCGTCGCGCTCGCCCAGGCCGGGGTGAGACGGAGTGATGTCCATCAGTTCTCCTCCAGAACGGATCGGATCGCGATGCCGCGTTCATCGGTTACCTGTCCACGGCCGCCCCGCGGTTCCGGTGTCGTCTGGCCCGACCGAGACGGCCTGACCTGCCTGGTCAGCTTCTTGCGCGCCCGTGACAGCCGTGAGCGGACCGTGCCCACCGGCACGCCGAGCGCCTGCGCGGTTTCGGCATAGCTCAACCCGGCCCACACATACAGCGCGAACACCTCGCGCTCGCTCGGGCGCAGCGCCGCCAGCGCCGTCCGCACGGCCGCCACTTCCTCGGCGTCGTCGACGCGTTCGGTGACCGACTCGGCGAAATCCGGCACCGCCTCGGCTGGTGGTAGCCGGGCCAGCGCTTCCTCATAACGGCGCGCCGCACGCCGTACGTTGCGAGCGACATTGGTCGCGATGCCCAGCAACCACGGAAGCAGCGAGCCGCCGTCCCGATCGATCCGGTCACGTAGCCGCCACGCCTCAAGGAAGGTCACCGACAGCACGTCCTCGGCGACCGACCAGTTCCCCGTCAGCCGGAAGGCGTGGTTGTACACCCGACGGGAGTGTTCGTCGAACAGACCCTCAAAGGCGACCGCATCGCCCGCTCGTATGCGGGCTCGCACATTTGTCTCCACGCCCTGCACTGTCCGTCCCACCCCACCAGGTTCCCGCCCGCGCTCACCGCCACCTCACCGGCGGCGGTCGCCGGGGCCCAACAAACTGGTGACCTCGGCGATCGCCTCCGGCGAGGGTGGAAGTAGCGGCGCACGTTCTCCGGGCTCCCCCGAACTGTGAACACCGATTTCAGGCGGCAGCGAGCCGGCTGCCGATGGTTCCCTCGTAGTTGATCGGTGAGAGTTGTCCGAGGCGGGAGTGCCTGCGGCGGGTGTTGTAGCGGGTGGCCCAGCCGAAGACGGGCCTGGCGTGTTGTGGGGGCGGTGGGCCGTTGCCGGGCGCCTTGCGGGGTTACGCGTTTGAGCGTGGCGTTGAGGGATTCGGCGGCGGCGTTGTCGACGCTGGTGCCAACCGCGCCGCGGGACCGGATGACGCCCAGCCGGTCGCAGAAGGTGTGGTGCCGACGTGTGCGGCGTTCTGGTCTCAGACTGACCTCAGGCGTGATCGCCACCGGGGTCGATCTGGCGCGTTTGAGATGGTCAGGATGGGTGGGTCGCGTGCGACTCGAACCCACAACCTCGCGCGCCAGGCGCAGCAGGTGTGCCCGAGGCGGCCGCCGATCCGCCAGCCCCCGGATTCCTGGCCCGCCTGCCTGGTCAGGTTGTCGCGGCCATCTTGTGGATAAGCCAACGCAGGTGGTGGCGGAAGCGGCGAAGCGTCTGCGGATCGTCTGGCGTGCGCCGTTCGCCGGACTCGTCCAGATAGCCGGATTGCAGGTAGCCGTAGATCGACCAGCCGAGCGTCCATAGCGCTGCCTCGGGGTCGGCGTCGGGGCCGAGGGCCGACCGGACGACTTCGACCGCTTCCCTCACCCGGGGAACGATGATCTCTTCATTGATCCCGGCGACGTCACGGGCATCGGAGAACCAGCGATGAACCAACAGCCGGGGCAGTTCCGGATGTTCCCGGCAGTACTCCAGGTACCGATCCACGAACCGGATCAGACCGCCGACGTCGGGCGTGTAGTCCCCCCTCATCGACTGCACCTGGTCCTGCCATTGCTGTGCCGCCCAATTCATCGACGTCACGTACAGAGCCCGTTTGCCGCCATGGCGATCGGCCACGGTGCTCTGATCGACACCGGCGGCGTCCGCGATCATCTGCGTGGAGACCATGTCATAGCCCAGTTCGGCGAACAGCCGAACGGCGGCGGCCCGCACGCGGGCGTCCTCCGCGGCGTCACCACGCCGCCCGATCGATGTACCGTGGTCTGCCATAGTGCTCACCACCAGGCCATCTAGCTGCAAGAACGACCCCCTCGACCCTACAGGCACCCCAAAATTCAAGCAAGGTCCTCACCGTCACCGGCTGTGCACGTGGTCGGCGTCCATGGATCGGCCCGCTCCCGAGAAGGCTCTGACCGCAGGTTGTGCCAGGTCTTCAATTGAGCGATGGGCGACGCCGAATTCACCGGCGCCGTGGTGGCCCTCGTCGGCCAGCGCCGGCGGCGGGGCCTACGTGGCCCGGTGAACAGCGCGCGAAGCCTCTGGCGGGTGGTGCGGATCTTGGTCGATCGCCATATCCGGCGGATCAGACCGATCCCGCGATCGCGCTGTGACGTGGGCACCCCCACCGAGGATAAAGAGCCCCTCAGCAGATCGTGAGACCGCCGTCGGCGACGATGGTCGAGCCGGTGAGGTAACCGGAAGCCCGGGTGGCGAGGAAGAGCACCGTCATGGCGAGTTCCTCGGGTTCGCCCAGCCGTGGGATCGGCAACCTTTCGACTTGGCCGTCGAGAAAGCCTTCATCGAGCTGGCCGGTCATCTCGGAGGTGAAGAAGCCTGGGGCAACGGCGTTCACCCGTATCCCCTTCCGCGAGGACCACTGTACGGCCAGGTCGCGGGTCAGCCCGAGCAGCCCTGCCTTGGACGCCGAATAGGCGGCCTGCGGCAGCCCGCCCGAAACCAGCGCCGCGACACTCGACACGTTGACGATCGCGCCGCCCGTGTCCATGACGGCGGCGGCCGCCTGCGCCATCCAGTAGCAGCCCATGAGGTTCACCTCCAGTACCGAGCGGAAGTGTTCGGGACTCTCCCGTGATGCCGGGACGGCCGCAGCGATGCCGGCGCTGTTCACCAGAACGCCCACCGGTCCCATCTGCACCGCGATCTCCGCGACTCGCCGGCACGTCTGCGGATCGGTCACATCGGCCTGGACGCATCTGGCCTGCCTGCCCAGTCCTCGCACCGCTTCTGCGGTGGCCTCAAGGCGATCGGCGCGCCGCGCCGCCAGCACCAGATCGGCACCGACCTCCGCCAGGCCCACGGCACACGCCGCGCCCAGCCCGGAAGAGGCGCCGGTCACGATGGCCACCTGGCCGTCGAGCCGGAAACGATCGAGTACTCCCACAACGCTCTCCCGACCCGGGTAGACGATCTACCCGTAGATGCAAACGGATCTCTTGGAGCGGGGCTCCGCCACAACCGCTGAGACGTCGGCGCTGCCCGGCGACGGGCCATCGCGGTCGAGGCGGCAGGCGGGTCGGCCTGGCAGCGGCGTCACGGTTTCGCGGTCAGCCTCACGGGCACGGCGGGGTCAGCGCCTTGATCGGCGAGCCAGCGCTCAGCGTCGATGGCGGCGGAGCAGCCGGTCCCGGCCGCGGTGACGGCCTGCCGGTACGTGTGATCGACAAGATCCCCGCACGCGAAGACGCCGGGCACGCTGGTGGCGGTCGTAGGGGCGTTCACCAGCACATAGCCGTTGTCGTCGAGGTCGAGCCGGCCCCGGAACAGGTCACTGCGCGGAGCATGACCGATGGCGACGAACAGGCCGGTCGCCTGGAGGAGGGACTCTTCGTTCGTTCCATGGCTGCGGATGCGCACACCGTTGACCCGGTTCTCGCCCAGGACGTCGATGATCTCGCTGTCCCAGATGAAGCCGATCTTCTCGTTGGCGAAGGCGCGGTCCTGCATGATCCTGCTGGCGCGCAGGCTGCCGCGGCGGTGCACCACGGTGACACTGCGAGCGAACCGGGTCAGGAAGATCGCCTCTTCCATGGCCGTATCGCCTCCGCCGGCCACCACGATGTCCTGGCCGCGGAAGAAGAACCCGTCACAGGTCGCGCACCAGGACACTCCACGACCCGACAGCCGCTTCTCGTTCTCCAAGCCCAGGGCGCGGTGTTCGGAGCCGGTGGCCGCGATGACCGACCGCGCCAGGTAGGCGTGGCCACCGGCCTTGACGACCTTGGGCGAGGCGGTGAGGTCGACCTCGGTGGCGTCGTCGGCGAGGAGTCGAGCGCCGAACCGCTCGGCCTGTTTGCGGAGGTGACCCATCAGCCGGGGCCCCGCGACGCCGTCGGGGAAGCCGGGAAAGTTCTCGACGTCGGTGGTGTTCATCAGCGCTCCGCCCGCGGTCACCGATCCCTCCAGGACCAGCGGCTCGAGGTCGGCGCGGGCCGCGTAGATCGCAGCGGTGTAGCCCGCCGGGCCCGAGCCGATGACGATCACGTTGTGAACCGCACTCATGGTCGCTCCTTCGTGGCGTCGGTCGTGTCGCTCGGCGGGCCCGGTCAGCCGAGTGCCCAACCACCGTCGACCTCGACGACCTGACCGGTCATGAAGGCCGCCTCCCCGGAGGCCAGGAAGGCGATGACTCCGCAGATGTCCTCGGTCGTCTGCTCGCGCGGTATGCATTGCTCTGATCGGACCTGTTCGGCGATGCCGAGCAGCATCTCCGGCCGCGTGGCGCGCTCGGCCTTGTCCATCAGCACCATGCCCGGCGAAATGGCGTTGACGGTGATTCCGAAAGGGCCCAGTTCTCGGGCCATGGCACGGGTGAGTCCCTCGACACCGGATTTGGCCGCTATGTAGGGCGCCAGGCCCAGTGGGAAGGCGCGCCGTGTGGTCGTGCTCGAGACGTTGATCACAGTTCCGCGGCCGGCGCGTTTCATGGCGGGGATGACCGCCTTCGCCGCGAGCCATGTTCCCGTCAGGTTGACCGACAGGACACGATTCCACTGTTCGAGAGTCAGCTCCTCGGCCGGGCCGGGAGCGACCATGGCGCCGCCGGCATTGTTGACCAGGATATCAATGCGGCCCAGCCGTTCGAGTACGGCCGCCACCATTCCGTCCAAAGCCGGCTCGTCGGTCACATCGACACCGAAGTGTTCGGCCTTGCCACCGCGGCTCCTTATCGTCTGCGCCGTCATGGCCGCGGCCGCGTGATCAACGTCGACGGCGACGACCGTGGCGTTCCTCTCGGCCAGCTCCAGAGCATAGGCGTGGCCGAGACCGCGGCCGGCTCCAGTGATGATCGCGACCTTGTCATTCAGTTCTGGCATGGAGTCAGCCTTCTTTGCGATGCCGGCGCGCCCCAGCGTGGACGCGGTCGTGTTGTTGATGGACACGCTGTTCACGCTCGGGTTCTTTCGCCGAGCAGGCGCCGCAGGGTCGCGGTCAGCGCGGTACGCGGCTCGGTGGCGCTGAAGGCGGCTCGGCCATCGGCCACCACGGCGGGTACTCCCCGTACGCCTAGGTCGGCGGCAAGGCTCTGGTCATTGACGACCTCGGCGGCGAACCGCGGGCCGGCGAGCATGTGCCGGGTCACCTCGCGATCAAGGCCGACCTGGACGGCGATCTCCAACAGCGCGCCGTGGTCGGAGATCGGCAGACCTTCGCTCCAATAGGCCTGGTAAAGCCGTAGTGCCAGCTCGGTCTGGAGGCCGTGCTCTCCGGCCAGGTGCACCAGCCGGTGCGCGTCCGCGGTGTTGCCGGGGCGGGCAAGGTCCGGCAGGAAAGCGATCCCCTCCGCGGCCGCCACGGGCCCGATCCGGGCCGCCGCGGCCCGCGCCGCGTCCCGGCTGCCGTTGAACTGCGCCAGGTAGTCGTAGAGGTCGCCGCCAGGGCGCCGGCCGGCAGGGCGGGGATCGAGTTGGAAGCTGCGCCAGCGCAACTGGAACGCCGTCTGATCGGGCAGTCCGGCCAGCGCGTCCACCAGACGCCGGGTGCCGTAGTAGCAGTGGCCGCAGATGAAGTCGGACCACAGATCGAACGTCACCACGGCGGCACCGCGGGAACGTGGGGGGGCACTCATGATGGCCATTCCTTGTTGGTCTTCTTTTCTGGCGAATCTTGGTTCGGCAGTGCGTCAAAGGTGATCTGGTGACGGAACAGTCGGCCGGGCGAGCCTCACTTCAGGCGCTGCGCCAGGCGTACGGCCAGCTCGTCCAAACGGGCACGGACTTCGCCGACGGGCGGTGACAGCGGGGGACGATGTTCACCGCCGGCCAGCGTTCCAAGCCGGGTCATGAGGTACTTGATCGGTATCGGATTGGTGTCCCAGAAGACCGCCTGATTGAGCTCGAAGAGTTCGTAATGCAGAATCCGTGCCATGGCGAGATCACCCTTGGCCACGGCCTGGCAAAGCTCGGCCACCCGTCTCGGAACGATATTGCCGACGGCGTTCATGAGGCCGGATGCACCGATTCCCAGCATGGGGAACGACATCTCCTCCAGCCCGCAGAAGAGCCGGAAGTCCGGGCCCAGCGTGGTCAGCAGTTCCGTCGCCCAGGCCAGATCGGTGGAGGCGTGCTTGACCCCGACGACATTACGGGCCTCCTCCGCCACCCGGCGCACGCTGTCGACGGTCATGGTGACGCCGCTGCGACCCGGAATGTGATAGATGAGCACCGGTAGATCGACAATGGACGCCACGCGCGTGAAGTGGTCGATCAGCCCTCGTTGCGGCGGCTTGATGTAGTAGGGCGTGACGACCAGCAGGGCGGCGGCCCCCGCTCCGGCGGCGTGCCGGGACAGCTCCAGCGTCTCGGCCAGGGAGCCGGCACCGGTCGCGGCGACCACCGGGATCCGGCCCTGCGCGGCGCCGACCGCGACCTCGTAGCAAGCGGCCCGCTCCGCGCCGGTGAGAACACTGGGTTCACCGGACGTTCCGGTGACCACCACTCCGTCGGACCCCGCCTCCACCTGACGCTCGACCTGGGCGGCGAGGGCGTCGTAGTCCACCTGCCCGTCTGTGAACGGGGTGATGAGGGGCACGTAGGAACCGCGGAGAAATGCGGGCGGTAGTTCGGCGGCGCTCACATCTGGTCCCTGTTGGTGGACCAGCCGGCGTGCGAGCCGATGAGCAGCGGTGGCCGTTTGAGGTCCTCTTGCCACATGAGGGAGTCCATCGCCAGGTTGAGCGGGCTGTCCTGCACGGTCAGCTCGTAAACGTCCTCCTCATGGCTGACGTGGTTGTGCACGGCCCATCCAGGAGCCGACAGCATCAGGTCGCCGGCCTTCCATTCGTGGACCTGGCCCCCCACCGTGCTGTGGCCGCTGCCCTGGAAGTAGTAATTGACGGCGGCGGCGGTGTGCCGGTGGGGCCGGTCGACGATGCCCGCCGGCCTGATCGTCATCGTGGCGAAGAAGTTGTGCGTGGTGCCGTTCGTCCGACCGGTGGCGGGATTGTAGAGCAGGTAGAGGCGCCTTCCCCGGTAGGAGGGGCCGAGCGCGTGGAGCTTGTCCAGCTCTTCCTTGACCTTGTGCCAGCGCCACATCAACGAGGGAGACTCGTTCACCGGAGGGTTGACCAGCCGTTCGTAACACATGAGCCAGGCGCCTTCGTCGTCGAGGGGGAAGGTCTCCTCGAACGGGGTGGCGGACGACTCCTCGCCGGTTTCCTCGCCGCCCAGGACACTTTCCCCGGGGTTGACGTCCACATAGTGGATGTTCAGCTTCTCCAGCAGCGCGGCGTTGCTGTAGACGAGCCGTACCTGGCGTTCCGCGGTGTCGTTGACGTGGACGTAGGTGGCCATCGAGGGCATGTTCCAGACGTCGTGGCGCTCGAACGGCCGGGCCGATCGCGTGCGCGCGCCGACGATCGCGGTGCCCCCGCCGGCGATGCAGAAGACCACCTGCGAGGAGTTGTGCCGGATGGGCGCCGTCCGCTCCCCTGGCAGCAGCACTTCGAGCGCCACCTGGATGCCCGGAGCCAGCCCGTGGCCCGGCCCGACGTCGCGCGGATGCACGATCAGCGACCGGCGGCGGCCGTTCTCCGGCCGTGGCGCCTCCGACAGCCGTTCCACCTCGGCGTCGATCTCCTCCTTTGTGATCACGATCGACGGCCACAGGTCGTCGAGCGCGGGCGCGGGAGCCCCGATCTGATCGATGAAGAGAGCCCCGTGGGCGGGACCGTCCGGGTTCCCCACCACCATCACCACCCTTTGCAGAACCTTTTTCTGCATAGTAGAGCACTGTGGAAGTGGGGACAACCGCCCTTTTCCAGGACCACGCCCGAGACGGAGGCGATGGAGCGCGCCCGGTGCGCAGCGGGCCCGGGAATGACGAAGCGCCTGTCGAACCCGGTGGTGGGGCTCGACAGGCGCTGCTGAGCGGTCGGCGGATCAGCCCGACAGAGACTCCTGGAAACGGGCCGCCGTCTGCTTGAGCTCCTCCGCCATCTGCTGCATGCGTAGATCGTCGAGACGGCTGAGGGGGGCGCCCACGCTGAGCGCCGCCACGCACAGCCCCTGAGGCCCGTGCACGGTGGTCGCCAGGGAGCCGACCCCCTCCTCGAGTTCGCCGAAGTTGAGGGCGTAGCCCCGTGATCGGACGGACTCCAGATCGATCAGAAGCTGGCTTCGCATGCCGATGGAGCGCGGTGTCGGCTGGGGAAGGCGCTCCTGCGGATACAGCTCCAGCAGGCGCTCCCGCGACAGCTCGGCGAGGAGCGCCTTGCCGACGGAGGTGCAGTGCGCGGGTTGCAGCGTGCCGGCCCGGGAGATCACACGGAGCGCCCAGTGGCTCTCCCGCCCGTCGACATAGAGCACCTCGGTGCCCTCCAGGGTGGCCAGATGGATCGTCTCGCCCAGCCGCTCGTTGAGCTCGTCGAGGAAGGGCTGGGCCGCCTCGCGCAGATCGGAGCGGCGTGCGGCCTGCAGCCCGATCGACAGCAGCATCGCCCCCGGGACGTACAGCTTGGACATGGGGTCCTGCGACACGTAGCCGCGGTAGACCAGCATCGCCAGTAGGCGGTGAGCCGTACCGGTGGCCACGCCGAGGACCTCGGCGGCGTCCTTCACCCGGATGCGCTCGCGGTCGCGGAACAGCGACAGCAGGCGGAGCGCGTTGTCGACCGATTCGATCGGGTAGCGGGGCGCCGGGCCGTAGGCTCCGGGCGTACCCTGCGACGATTCCATGGTACAGAATCTAGCAGTCACTCAGGACCACGAACGCACCCTCGCGGCTCTCCGCGGTTCCCTGCCGCTCACCCATCTCGCCCCTCCTGTGCCTACCCAGGCGTGCATCATCAAGGCTTCTCTGTTATACAGAATCATAATCTGCAATTGTGGAGGATCACCGTGAACGACTTCGAGATCGACGTCTCGGCGCTGTCCGCACGGCGCGTCTATTCGCTGCTCACCTCCCTCGTGGTGCCCCGGCCCATCGCATGGGTCGCCACGGTCGACACCGCGGGGCGCAGCAATCTGGCGCCGCACAGCTACTTCAACATGGTCTCCAGCGAACCGCCCATCGTCCACTTCACCAGCAGCCGCAGGCGTGGCCTGGTGAAGGACTCCGCTCGCAACGCGCGCGACACCGGCGAGTTCGTGGTCAACGTGGTCAGCGCGCCGCTGGTCGAGGCCATGAACCTGACCAGTGCGGAGTTGCCCCACGGCGAGGACGAGTTCGCCTGGGCGGGCATCGAGGCCTGCGAGAGCCGAACGGTGCGGCCCCAGCGCGTCGCCCGGGCACCTGCCGCGCTGGAGTGCAAGGTCGTGCGGATCTTGGAGATCGGTAACGGCACCATGGTGTTCGGGCAGGTGCAGTGGATCCACATCGCCTCGGCGGTGTTCGACGGTCACCGGGTGGACGCCAAGGCGCTGGAGCCGATGGCCAGGCTGGGCGGCCCGCTGTACACGCCCATCGCCGAACCGTTCACACTCCAGCGCCCTGGCCCGCCCGCAACCGAAACGCCCTAGGCTGAGTTTCAAAGCCCGGCCCACGGCGCTCGCCTGGCGGCTCACCCCTGACCGGGCCTTGGCGAGCACGGCATCGCTTCGTGATCTGGCCGATGACACTCGCCTCCGGCTTCGCCTCACCGCCCAGATAACGCGCTCGCGCGGTACCTGAGGGCACGTCGAGACAGGCCCTGGCTCACCCGCCGCCCACCGGCTCGTCGAAGACGGAGCCGACCGGCGGCTGGATCGCGAAGGCGTTGGCGACGGTGGCATGCGCGGTGTAGCGGGCGACCAGGAGCGTGACACCGATGGTGTCGCGCTCCCCCAGCACCCGCACGGCATCGTCGAGTTCCGCGGCGACGTCGTGTCCGTGCCGGGCCACCATCGCCAGCGCCAGCCGACGGGCGCAGGCGGCGGCCGGTCCGAGAGCGGCCGGGTCGCTTCCGGCCCGGCCGCCGGCCGCCGCGATCCACTGCCGGTCGAAGCCGAGCCGCAGTGCCAGCCGCTCGTGCTGGCAGCGCTCGTAGTCGTTGCTCAGTTCCGTCGCCACCGTCAGCGCCACCGCCTCGGTGACCTCGGCAGGCAGCGCCTCCTTCAGCGCCTCGGTGAACCGGTGGAAGGCCAGCAACGCGGCCGGCTGGTGCCCCGCCAGGGCGAAGAACTCCCCCAGGTAGCCCAGCCGCTCGACGCGGGGCGCCAGAGCGGCACGCAGGTCGTCGTCGAGCTCGTCGTACCGCAGGCGCCGGACGGCGTCGGACATCAGGACTCCTTGGTCGTTCGTACCTCGCGGGACACCCGGGACGACGGTGTCGCCCTACCGCCGCCGGGCCTGCTCGACCACCCGCGGCATCTTCAGCTCGATCTCGCCGTCGGCGGCGGGGACGCCGCACATGCCGTCGACCTGCAGCACCTGGAACATCCGCCGGCCGGCCTCCCAGGTGCCGGCCATGATGCACAGATCGACGATCTCCTCGTCGCCGAACGCGGCGTGCATGCGCTCCCAGAAGTCCTCGTCCTGGGCCAGTGAGAGATGGTCGCCCCCATGCCGCTCGCAGAACTCGGCGGCGAGCCGTTCCCGCTCGGTGTAGTCGGGGGCCGAGGCGTACTGCAGGACGTTGGCGTAGAAGCTCTCCGGGATGGGCTCCTCGCAGAACCCCGGCCGGTCCCGCCACATCCTGACCTGCCGGCAGTGGTTGCAGCCCATCATGTGGGCCATGAGCATCCGGCACAGTTCACGCTCTCGCGGCGACAGCGTGCTCTCGTTGTCGTACTGGGCCGCCATGGACTCGGCCCGGTGCCGGTTGAGGGTCGGCGACCCGGCCTTGCTCATGACGTACGCCATCGGGTCCTCACCCTCGGGCACGTTGATCCTGACCATCGTGTTCTCCTTCCGTGGAGCCCGCTTCCGCGCGCGGGCCGGCGCTGTCTTCACGAGTCCTTCACCGCTCTCCGCCTCAGCGGGGGCGGGAGGCTCGCTCTCGGACGTTCCTCTTCGCGGGGGGCCGACCGGCGGGTCGGCGATGCGGCCGGAGACCGTCCAGCAGAGGACGGCCGCCAGGACGAGCCCCCCGGAGATCAGGTACATCGGCACGGAGAAGCTGTCCGTGCGCTGCCGGACCTCACCGATGATCCAGGGCATGGCGAATCCGGCCAGTGAACCCGTGGCGTTGATCAGTGCGATGGACACCGCGGCCGCGGCCCCCGTGGTGAGCTGCGAGCAGATCTTCCAGAACGCGGGAAACGCCCAGGTGACCACGCCGCCCCCGAACGCGAGCAGCGCGAAGCCGACTGCGCCGCCGCCGACCAGCACACTGGCCGTCATCCCGGCCGCGGCCAGCAGGCACGGCACGATGATCTGCGGCCGCACGCCGCCGCGCCGGTCGACCAGCCGCCCGCCCGCCCACGCGGCGAGGGCGGCCACCAGGTAGGGGACGGCGGCCAGCAGGGTCGCGGCCGTCGTCCCCGCACCGAACGCGGACTTCATGATCGAGGGCATCCACAGCTGCAGTCCGGTGGTGTTGGCCTGCAGGAGGAACCCGATGACGGCGAAGGTGAGCACGACGGGACTCAGCAGCACCGCCCACACCGCTCGCGAGCCGAGCGCGTTCCTGCCGTCCTCGCGAGGTTCTCCCGACCGGGCGGACCCGGTGTCCAGCGCGGCGAGGAGGACGCGGCGCTCGTCGTCGGCGAGCCATGGGGCCGTGCGGGGATCGTCACTGAGGTGGCGCAGCAGCACGAAGCCGAGGACCACGGCAGGGGCCGCCTCGAGAAGGAAGAGCCACTGCCAGCCGTCCAGTCCCAGCAGGCCGTCCAGCCGCAGCAGTTGCCCGCCCAGCGGAGCGCTGATCACTCCTGCCAGCGGGGCCGCCAGCAGGAGTGTGCCGAACGCCCTGCCCCGGTACTCGGCGGGATACCACCGGGCGAGGTAGAAGATGACACCCGGCAGGAACCCGGCCTCGGCGGCACCCAGCAGAAGGCGCAGCGCGTAGAAGGAGCCGGGGCCGGAGACGAAGGCCATCGCGGCGGCGACGACACCCCAGGTGATCATGATCCGGGCGAGCCAGGCCCGCGCGCCGACCTTGGCCAGGACGGCGTTGCTCGGTATCTCCAGCGCCACGTAGGTGAGGAAGAACAGCCCGGCGCCCAGCCCGTACTGGGCGGCGGTGAGGCCGATCCGCTCGTTCATCGTCAGTGCGGCGACCGCGACGTTGGACCGGTCGAGGATGGCGATGAAGTAGCCGGCCAGGATGATCGGGAAGATCCTGCGGCTGACCTTGCGCATGATTTCGGGCGGGACGGGGTGGGGTGGTCGGGGGTGCATGAGCCTCTCCCGGCAAGACGGGGGTGGGATGGGTAGAGGTCGGCCGAGCCGTCGGTGGGATGCGGGGATCGTGGGCCGTCGCCAGGGCGGCGGGCCGGCGCCGGCGCGAGTGCGGCGCCTGGGCGGGATCGGTGCTCCCCGGCCGGGTCACCCCAGGCCGGCGTTGCGGATACCGGCGGCGCCACCGTCGATGACGATGTTCGTCGCGGTGACCCATTCGGCCTCGTCGGAGGCCAGGTACAGCGCGCAGTGGGCGACATCGGAGGGCTGCCCGATCCGCCCGAGCGGGACGGGCGGGAGCGGCGCGCCGTTCGGCGCCCGCCCCTGGGCGATGATCGCGGCCGTCGCCGGGGACTCGATGAACCCGGGGCTGATCGTGTTGCACCGGATCCGGTGCTCGGCACCCTCGGCGGCGAGTTGGAGCGACAGGGCGACCACACCGCCCTTGGCGGCGGCATGGGCCGTTCCCCACGTGCTGCCGCGCAGGGCGACACCGGAGGCGGTGTTGATGATCGCCCCTCCGCCGCGTTCGATGAGGTGGGGCCATGCGGCCCGGCAGGTGTGGAAGACGAGGTCGAGTTCGTGTCTCAGTGTGAACGCCCAGTCCTCGTCGGGCGTGGTCGCGATGCCTCCTGGTCTCATCGCACCGGCGTTGTTGTAGAGGATGTCGATCCCGCCGGCGGCTTCGACGCCGCGGGCGATCCAGTCCTGCGCCGCCCGCGGGTCGGAGAGGTCGACGTGGCCCAGGGAGATCATGTCACCGCCCGCGGCCCTGATCATGGCGGCGGTCTCGGCGTCGTCGTCGGGCCGGACATCGCAGCCGACGACCCGGGCTCCCTCGGCCGCGAAGGCCAGGGCGGCGGCCCTGCCCTGCCCGCCCGCCGTCCCGGTGATGAAACCGATCTTGCCATCGAGTCGCCCCATCACATTCCCATCGTCAGGAGCTGGACTTTCCCGCTCTCCAGATTCGTATTCTGTATAGTGCAGTCGAAGCGGGGGCCCGTCAACAGTCATGGCGGATCCAGGACGAACGGCTCGGTCGCAGGATCGGGCGGGCAGCAACCAGGAGGACAGATGCCGGGACGAGACGCTCGCCGCTCGCGGGAACCCCTCTCCACCGAGGACGGCCCCCTCTCGCCGCACGCCGCCTGGACCGATCTCGCGACGCCGGCGGGACCGATGCGCGCCTATGCGGCCGAGCCCGGGGGGACGCCCAAAGGGGCGGTGGTGGTGCTGCAAGAGGCGTTCGGTGTGAACGCGCACATCCAGTCGGTGGCCAACCGGCTGGCCACGCACGGCTTCGTGGCGGTGGCGCCGGAGCTGTTCCACCGGACCGGCCACCGCACGGTCGACTACACCGATCGCCCCACCGCGATGGGGCTGATCGCCGAGCTCGGCCCCCAGGAGGTGACCGCCGACGTCGCGGCCGCCGTCGAGCACGCCCGCCTGTACCCGACGTCGCAGGCGACATGCTCCTTGGTCGGCTTCTGCTTCGGGGCCCGAGCGGCGTTCACCGCCGCCACGGCCATCCCCGGCCTCGACGCCGTGGCCGCGTTCTACGGGCCGGGTATCGCCGCTGGACCGCACGCCGTGCTGGACCGGGCCGCCGGCATCTCAGCGCGCATGCTGCTGGTGCACGGCGCCGAGGATCCCACCATCTCCGCGGACGACATCACGGCGACCGAACAGGCCCTGGACGCCGCCTCCGTGCGGTACGAGACGGTCGTCCACCCCGGCGCGGGCCACGCCTTCTGCTGCGACGCGCGTCCCGACGCCTACCGCGCCGAACCCGCTCTCGACGCGTGGGTGCGCCTGCTGCACCTGCTCGAATCCAAGGACTAGCGGTGCACACGTCCCGCCCCCGAGCCGATCGGACCACCACGGGCTCGGGGACGGGCGACGCTCCGCCCTACGGCTTCGGGTCGCGCGGCGGAAGCCGGAAGGGCGGGCGAGGCCGAGGGGCGTACCCCTCCGGTGCGGGAACCTCGGTGACCGGTTCGGCGCGGTCGTCGAACTCGGTGCGCAGGGCACGGCTCATCACGGCGTGCATCGCGTACAGCGCCGTGATGTAGGTGAGCTCGAGGATCTCCTCGTCCGACAGGGACCTCTGCAGCGCGGCGAACAACTCGTCCGGGACGCGGCCGTGGTCGAACGCGATGCAGTCCGCGTAGGACAGCACCGCGCGTTCGAGGTGGCTGTAGGCCTCCGACACCGTCCAGTGGGGCAGGTCCGCCACCTGCTGCTCGGAAGCCCCGGACTGCCGGAGCATCTTGCAGTGCTGGGAGTACACGAACTGACTGCCGCAGGCCCATCCCACCCGCGCCTGGGCCAGTTCGCGCAACAGCGGGCTCAGCAGCCTGTCCGGGCTCTGGTAGAGGGCGAAGCCGCGCACGGCGTGCTCGAACACGTCCGGCACCAGGGCGAACACGGGCTCCCAGTCGCCGGGAGTGCCGCTCTCCGTACCGGGCTGGGCCACCGGATCCCGGTCGCCGTACTTGCGGTCGTACATGTAGCGCACGACCGGGTCCACGGCCTCATCGCGAGGCACCTGTCGAAGCCGGGGCATCGTCCCTCCAACGGCGAAGTGAGTGTTGACTCGATCTCCCGATGCGAAACAGAATAGCAATCTGCTTAAAAGAATTCGATCTGGGGAGTGTCATGGACGTGCTCGCGGAGCTGCGCCGGGACGACCGGCTGGTGATCGAGGGCCTGCGCGAAGGAGCCCGGCGCCACGGCGACCGGCCGCTCATGGTGGCCGAGGAGTCGGGCACCACGTTGTCCTACGGGGACTTCGACGAGGCGGTGCGGCGTGTGGCCGGCGGGTTCCTGCGGCTCGGCCTGGCCACCGGCGACCGCGTCGCGGTGTTCACCCGCGACCCGGTCACCGCGGCGACGGCGATGTTCGCCGCCTGGCGCGCCGGTCTCATCTACACGCCCGTCAACTTCAATCTGACCGCCGGCACGCTGGCCTACCAGCTCGCGGACGCCCGTGTCGGGGTGGTCGTCTGCGAACGGGCCCTGCTCGCGGCACTGGCCGAGGTGAGCGATGCCCTGACGACCGCCTGCGTGGTCATCGACGGGGACGGCCCCGCCGAGGTCCCCGCACGCCTGCCGGCAGGGCGCCGCGTGCTCACCTGGGCGGAGCTGGCGGACGGTCCGGCGTCGGAGCCCGCGGTGAGCCGGATGCCCTCCGATCCGGCCAACATCATCTACACCAGCGGGACCACAGGGCGTCCCAAGGGCGTCGTCCAGCCCTTCCGGTGGATGAACCAGTACACGTTCTTCGTACGCCGGATGATCGGGCCCGGTGACGTGGTCTACAACGACCTGCCCCTCTACCACGTCGGTGGAGCGATCTTCAATGTCGCCCGTGCGGTGTGGGCGGGGGCGACGGTGGCCGTCTGGCAGAAGTTCAGCAGCCACGACTTCTGGGGCCGGGTGCGGCGAACGGAAGCGACCACGGCGGTGCTGCTGGACGTGATGATCCCCTGGCTGATGAACGAGCCGGCCGCTCCCGCAGACGCCGACAACAGCCTGACCATGGTGCACATGCAACCGTTGCCGGCCTATCACCACGCCTTCGCCGAGCGCTTCGGTGTGCCGTTCGTGACGGCGGGCTTCGGCCAGACGGAGACCGGCTGCTCCTACTTCGGGGTGATCGACGAGGCACCGGGCCGGGACGACCCCTGGCACCGGAAGATCCTCGATCTGCTCGCCGGGTTCGGCGCGCCCGTCATGAAGGGCGACGCCCCGATCGGGAAGGGCTTCATGGGACGGCCGGCCCCGTTCATGGAGGTCGCGGTGCTCGACGAGATGGACGAGCCGGTCGAGGGGGACGGCACGGGCGAGCTGGCGGTGCGGCCCCGGCTTCCTCATCTGCTGCTTCGCGAGTACTTCGGCCGTCCGGACGCCACCGCCGCGGCCACCCGCAACCTCTGGTTCCACACCGGCGATCTGGTGCGCCGCACCGGCGACGGCCATGCCTACTTCGTGGACCGCGTGGGCGACCGCATCCGCACGCGGGGCGAGAACATCTCCTCCGCCCAACTGGAGGACCTGCTCAACGGCATGCCCGGAGTGGCCGTCTCCGCCGTCGTCCCCGTCGCCGGCGCCGACTCCCTCGAACATGACATCGCCGCCTTCGTGGTTCCGGTCGACGACGAGCAGGGGGGAACGCTGAGCGAGCAGGAGGTGCTCGACTGGGCCCAGGAGAACGTCCCCCGGTTCATGCGCCCCCGGTACGTCCGGGTGATCCCCGAACTGCCCAGGACCCCCACCAACAAGATCGAGAAGTATCGGCTGCGGGCGCGGATCGCCGAAGAACTCGGCCGCGAGCACGCGTCGGGCTGAGCCCGGCACACGCGCAACGATTCGGCCCGTGCTCGCCCCTCACCAGCGGCGGAAGGCGAGCACGGGCCGGACCATCACCACATGAACGGCGAGTCCCTGCGGGCCCGCCGCAGCGCACGGGCCCACCACTCCAGCTCGGCGAGCATCGTCGCCGTCGCCGTGCTCACCTGCGCCGCCTGCCGCGGCCGGCCGTGCTCGTCGAACTGCTCGAACATCATGTGGAAACTCACGGTGTTGCGCACGGTCACCGCGCGCAGCTCCGCGAAGACCTGCCGCAGATGCTCGACGGCCCGCAGCCCTCCGGACAGCCCCCCGTAGGACACGAAGGCCACCGGCTTGCCCCGCCACTCCAGATGCACCGAGTCGACCGCGAGCTTCAGCGAGGCGGGGAAGCTGTGGTTGTACTCGGCGGTGATGACCACGAAGGCGTCGGCCGCCTCGATGCGGGCCGCCAGCGCACGGACCTCGGCGGACTCGTACACACCCGTGTTCACCGGTGCCGCCTGCATGACCACCGGCAACGGCACCTCGGCCAGGTCGATCACATCCACCTCGGCCTTGAGGTGCAGGCCCACCTCTCCCGAGAACCACGTGGCGACCGTGGTCGCGAACCGGCCGTCACGGGTGCTGCCGACGATCACCGCCAGCCTGATCGGCTCCTCCTGCATGGCACGTCCACCTTTCGTCACACCTGTCGTCACACTTGCCGTCACCTGGTCACCAACTGTCGACGAGATGCCTGCGGCCCTCCGCCCGTGCGGGACGGGACGGCGGCCGGGCGGCCAGGGCGTGCGCGAGTCGCGCACGTGTCTCGGCCGGATCGACGACGTCGTCGATCTCGAAGTAGGTGGCGGCGTTCAGCGCCTTGCCGCGCTCGTACTCCCCGGCCACCATCTCCTCGTAGACGCGCTGCCGCTCGGCCGGGTCCTCGATCGCCGCGAGCTCGGCACGATGGGCCAGCCGGACGGCGCCCTCCAGGCCCATCGCCCCGAACTCACCGGTCGGCCACGCGATCGTGAAGATCGGCAGGCGCCAGCTCCCGCCGGCCATCGCGACACCGCCCAGCCCGTACCCCTTGCGCAGGACGACCGTGAACGTGGGAACGGTCAGGGCCGCCCCGAGGAGGAACAACCTGGCGAAGTGGCGCACCTGGGCCTGTTTCTCGGCCTCGGGTCCGACCATGAAGCCGGGGGTGTCGCACAGGAACAGCACCGGCAGGTCGAAGGCGTCGCACAGCCGCAGGAAGCGCGTGGCCTTGTCGGCGGCATCGGCATCGATGGCACCGCCAAGGCGCAGCGGATTGTTGGCCACGATGCCCACGGGCCGGCCCTCGACGCGGGCCAGGGCGGTCACGATCGCCGTCCCGAACCCCTCGCGCAGCTCCAGCACGGAGCCGCTGTCGGCCAGCACGGAGATCACGGACCGGATGTCGTAGACGCGTTTGCGGTTCTCCGGGACCAGCCACCGCAGCGTGCGCTGGTCCTCGCATTCCCAGGAGGAGAGCGGCCCCTGGAAGTAGGCCAGGTAGCGCCGCGCCGTCTCCACCGCCGCGCGGTCGTCGGCCACCAGGACGTCGATGACGCCGTTGGCGGTCTGCACCGATGCCGGCCCGACCTCCTCGGGGGCGAAGCGGCCCAGTCCAGCGCCCTCGATCATCTGCGGACCCGCCATGCCTATGGTGGCGTCGGCGGTCGCGATGATGACGTCGCAGCAGCCCAGCAGCGCCGCGTTGCCGGCGAAGCAGCGTCCCGACGCGACACCGACGGTCGGCACCAGCCCGCTGAGTCCCGAGAACAGGGGGAAGGTGACGAGGTCGCCGTAGCCGACACCGGCGTAGTCGGTGTCGCCGGGCCGGCCTCCCCCACCCTCCGCGAACAGCACCACGGGAAGCCGGAACCGCTTGACCAGATCGAACAACCGGTCGGACTTGCGGTGTCCCTGCATTCCCTGGGTTCCGGCCAGCACGGTGTAGTCGTAGGACATCACCGCGCAGGACGCCCGCTCGTCCGGGAAGTCGGCACCGTTGATCCGGCCGATACCCGCGACGAGCCCGTCGGCCGGTGTCCGGTCGATGAGATCGGCCAGGTCCCGCCGGGCGCGCTGCGCGGCCACGGCCAGCCCGCCGTACTCGACGAAACTGCCGTCGTCGCACAGATCCGCCACGTTCTCCCGCGCCGTCCGCCGGTTCAGGCGGTGCCTCGACCGGACCGCCTCGGGCCGTGCCTCGTCCAGGATCGCCGTCCGGTGCCGCAGCACCTCCTGGAGGTCGGGGCGGATCGCGTCGAGGTCCAGGACGCGGTCCGCCGTGTCCTCCGCAGCAGTGCCGCCGGTGTCGTCCAGGATCGCCAGCCGGGAACCATGCTCGACGACGTCGCCGACGGACACGCAGATCTCACGCACCACCCCGCCGCTCGACGCGGTGACCACGGTCTGCATCTTCATGGCCTCGATCACCGCCACCTGGCCGCCGGGCCGCACGTCGTCACCCGCGGCGACGGTCACCTCGACGACGACACCGGGCGACGGAGCCCCGACCGAGGTCGATCCCGGCGGCAGGTCCGGCGACTCGTCCTTCCCGGTGGCCAGGTCGTGTTGCACGAAGGCGGAGGCGGCCTCGGTCAGCTCCGCGGCGTTCTCATCGACGAATCCGGTGACCAGTCGGCCCGCCGTGAACGCGGGATGGCGCAGGACGGCGCGCAGCAGCCCGAGGTTCACCGCGACCCCCTCCAGGCGGAACTCGCGCAGCGCCCGGTCGGCCTTCGCGGCGGTGACGGCGACCTCCTCGGAGGCGGTGTGCACGACCACCTTGGCAAGCAGCGAGTCGTACCGGGGGTTGACGGTGTATCCCGCCAGGCCGCAGCCATCGACGCGGACCCCCGGTCCGGTGGGCGGCTCGTAGACCGACAGCGTGCCGCCCTCCGCGCGGGTGGAGCCGTCCGGCGACATCATCTCGGCGTTGACGCGCACCTGGATCGCCCGGCCGCGGACGCGGGGAGCCTCGCCCGGGCCCAGTCCCAGGTCGCCGAGCGAGGCCCCGGCGGCGATGGCGAGCTGCGTGGCGACCAGGTCGACCCCGGTGACCTCTTCGGTGACCGTGTGCTCCACCTGCAGCCGCGGGTTGACCTCCAGGAAGACGAAACGTCCGTCCGGACGGAGCAGGAACTCGACCGTGGCGACACCGCGCAGCCGCACAGCCTCGGCCAGCCGCCGGGCCGCGCCGCCGAGCTCGCGGCGCACCGGTTCGGGCAGCGCCACGGCGGGCGCCGTCTCGATGAGCTTCTGGTGTCGGCGCTGGACGCTGCACTCCCGCTCCCCGAGGTCGGTGACCGCCCCGGTCCCGTCCCCGACGACCTGCACCTCGATGTGCCGCGCGCGCTGGATGAGCTCCTCGGCATAGACCGCGCCGCTGCCGAACGCCAGCCCTGCCTCGGCGGACGCCCGGACGTACGCCTCGTCCAGTTCGCTCTCGTCACGCACCACACGGATGCCCCGCCCGCCACCGCCTGAGACGGATTTCAGGAGGATCGCCGCGCCGTCTCCGAGTTCTGCGAGGAACGCCTTGGCCCGCTCGACCGTGACGGGTTCATCGGGCCCCGCGGAGACCGGGATGCCGCAGTCGCGGGCCAGCCGCCGGGCGGCGAGCTTGTCACCGAACAGCGCGAGCGTCCGGGGCCGGGGCCCGACGAACACGAGCCCTAGGCGTTCGCACTCGGCGGCGAACTCGGTGCTCTCACTGAGGAAGCCGTATCCGGGATGCACGGCGACGCATCCGGCGCGCCGGGCGACGTCGACGAGCTGGGCGATGTCGAGATACGCGCCGGGGCCGCCACCCGTCAGTCCTACCGCCTCGTCGGCGTGGGCACGGTGGGGGGAGGCGGCGTCGTCCTCGGCGTAGACGGCCACGCTGCGGATGTCGCACTCGGCCGCGGTGCGCGCGACCCGGATCGCGATCTCTCCTCGGTTGGCGATGAGCAGCCCCCCGGCCGACCACTCCGCGGGGGCGGGCGGGTCCGGCCATGTTTCCGGTTCGTTGCTGACAGCTCTTGGCATCCGATCTCCTCCAGAATACTATTCTGGAGAGTAGGGCGCCGGAGGGGTGCGGGCAATAGGGTCCGTCGACTCGGAGGAATTCGGTCCGGGTATTCCGGTGAGGTGAGAGGAGTCAGGGCCATGTGGGCGAAGCACGCGCAAGGCACCGTCATACGCCAGGCCCAGGGCGCGTGGCCGCAGGGGACTTATGAGGAGCACCACGCCCGCGACGGGTTCGCCGGCGACTGCTCGCAGCTCTACCGGGCGCACCCGACGACCGAGTGGACACGGGTCGAGGGACCGATCCGGCCGCGCGGCATTCTCACCGACGACCTGCCCGCCGAGGACGACGCCGACGAACGCGCCCAGCCCACCACGCTGCTGGAGTGCGCCGACATGCGGTTGTCGATCTCCAGACGCCGGCGTCCGGCGCCGTACCTGTTCCGCAACGCCGACGGCGACACCGTCATCCTCGTCCAGCGGGGCTCGGGACTGCTGGTCTGCGACTACGGCACACTCGAGTACGGCCCGCTGGAGTACCTGGTCATCCCCAAGGGCACCAACTACCGGCTCATCCCCCACACGACAGACAACCTGTCGTACGTGGTGGAGACCACCGCCGCCGTCGGCGTTCCCGATCGAGGGCTGCTGGGCCACTT
This sequence comes from Actinomadura rugatobispora, assembly GCF_055379765.1. Taxonomy (NCBI): domain Bacteria; kingdom Bacillati; phylum Actinomycetota; class Actinomycetes; order Streptosporangiales; family Thermomonosporaceae; genus Actinomadura; species Actinomadura rugatobispora. Next base: position 269,220 of record NZ_AP029191.1, read on the forward strand.
CCTGCCGTTCGACATCGGCGTCCTGGACGTCCCGCGACTGGACGCGCTCAGGGCGCACGGCTCCGGGCTGGACGGTCCGGAGTGGGAGATCGTCGTCAAACGGGGCGAGAGACTGTCGTCGATCTTCCACCCGTTCGACCCGCTGGACGTCGAAGGCTGGCAAGGCAGCGTCACCCCGTACCGGCTGAGGCTCCGCGACATCAGGCCGGTCACCTCCGAGCGGATGGACGTCCCGCCGATCACGCACGCCACCTTCGCCGCCGAAGGCGTGTGGTTCTGCACGATGGCCCCAAGGATCTGGCAGAACGACCCCGAAGCCGCACATGTCCAGCCCTACCACCGCAACGTCGACTACGACGAGATCATCATCAACCTCGGCTCCCCCGAAGGCGACGGGGTACCCGGCCGGCCCATCGGCCTCATGACAGTGACCCCGGGCGGCATGAACCACGGCCCCGGCGCGGCGATGCTGCGGCACCCCATGGAGCGCATGCCCTTCTACCTGCTCAACATCGACACCAGGCAGGCCCTGCGCCCCACATCGGCGTTCGAGCAGGCCGAGATCCCCGACTTCTACGAACGCCAGCGTTTCAGCGGCCCCGGCCGCTGAACGTCGAGCCCCGGCCCGGGCATCGGTCATGGCCGGTTGCGATCGCGGCTCGAGCCCACGCGGCGCGCATTCTGAGCGAAGACCGGGGCCGTGCGGGTCGCCGGGATTGCGAAGTCAACCGAAGAATGCCGCGCGATACGTCCGGCCGGCGCTCAAATCAGTACTCGGTCGCCCCCAAGAAGTCCGACAACATCGATGCGATGGTGCTGGCCGACATCCTGCGCACCGGGACCTGCCCGAGGACTCCGAGTCGGCCCACGCGATCGCAGTGCCGGCCCGTGCCCACCTGGACACAGCCAGGACGTGGGGCCCGCTCGGCCCGGCAAGCAGCCGCTCGGGGAAGTACGACCCCGACCGCCGCTCGGACATGGCCAACTCGATCATCCCGGCCCAGGTTCGCCGAGGTCGGCGCCGCGAACCTCGTCGGCCTCCGGCCGACAGGGCGCCTCAGCCATCATCATGACCAGCGACCGCAGCACACCGGGCCGCCCCGATCTGCTCGGCCGACCGGCTCGCAGCCTCCAACGCCGAACCGAGAAACGTGTTCATCAACCTGGCCGGGGTCTGGCTGGGGATGCGCAGGACCCCTATCCGGTCCTTCGGGGAGCCACTGGCGCGACCGGCTCCAGGCCGCGTCGGTGTAGCCACAATGGTCGCCGCCGAAGAACGTGACCCTGCCGGGAGTGTTGCCAGCGGGCAGGCAGGTTCGGGTTGGCCAGGAACAGGGCGCCGTAGGCGATCAGGTCGGCGATGCCGTCCTCGATCAGCGACAGCTCGTCTGGACGGGTTGAGGATGAAGGTGCGGCCATTCCTTGTGCAGGCGCAGCACCACCTCGCGGGCACCGGAGGACTCCATCGGGTGCAGGTAGGGCAGCTTCAGCGGGCTCAGCCGGGCGACCAACGCGCTGGTAGGTCTCGGTGGCGCCCCGGACCCGGCCCTCTGCTGACCCGCCCCACCCGTCGGCGCGCCGGTTGGAGTCGGGCGCCAGGAACTGGTGGATCAGCTAGCCATTCGCGCCGTGCAGCTCCAATCCGTCGAACCCGGCCGCAACCGCGTTGCGGGCCGTGTCGGCGAAGTCGGCGATCGTAAGAGCGATCTCCTCCCCCGTCAGATGCTGGGGCTTCAAGAAGTCCTTCGGACCCTCGTGAGGGTAGACCTGGCCGACCGCTGCGACCGGAGACGGCCTACCGGGTGCAGGCCACCGGGCAGGAAGTCGGTGTGGCCGACCCTGCCGGCATGCATCGCATCGGTGATCTTCTGCCACGCCGCCACCTGCTGATCAGAGTGCAGGCCCGGTGTCGGGGCAGCCCTTGCCCTCGGTCACGATCAAGCCCGCCGACGCCCGCTGGCCCCGTAAGCACGGCCGCGGGTCATCAGCGCCATCACGATACGCCTGGCCGGCCGCTCGCGGCCCAGCTCAATGGGGTCGAATGCCGTAGTCGTGATCACTTCCTCGTCCTGGGGGACTGCCGGAAGCCGATGCCTCACCTCGGTCCTTCGGCGAGCGTCCTCGCCGGCACATCGGACGGCGAAAGAGCCGCGGGGCAACATCGAGCGGACGTGGCACGTCAGCGCCACAATCAGCCATTCGGGACGATCGTCAGCGAAAGTAGTCGACGTGCCGCTCTGCCCACTCCCGATATGTCGTCGGCGGCCTGCCCGTGATTCGTTCGACCGTGTCGACCGGATCGCTCCACGCCACCTGATCACTTCGCAGCGCCTCGACGATCGCGGTGGCGTCTGTGGCGCTGTAGGCGTGTTCCATCATCTGGACGGCCTCACCTTCAGGCATGATCGCAAAGCGGAGCGGCCGCTCGAGGATGTCCGCGAGGATGGCGACCTGCTCAGATGGGAGCATCCGTTCGGGCCCCGTCAGCGGGTAAGTCGCACCAAGGTGCTCGTCCGATGTGAGGCATTCAAGGGCGACTTCGGCGATGTCGTCTCCGTCGATCGGGGCGACCGCCGAGTTGCCGAACGGATGGCGTACCCGTCCATCGCCACGTACCGCCGGAGCCCACATCAGCGTGTTCGCCGAGAACACGCCGGCCCTGAGGAACGTGTATCCCACTCCGGTTCCGATGAGTGCTTGCTCGGCTTCAGCATGTTCGGTCGTCAGCGGGCTGCTTCCGGCGATCTCCACCGCGAGGGACGACAGGAGCACGACGTGCTTGACCCCGCTGTCGACCAAGAGGTCGCAAAAGGTGCGGGCGTAGGAAGGCAACTGCCTGGCCGGCGCCATCAGGAAGGCGCTCTCCACTCCCCGCAGAGCGCCGGCCAGCGACGATGGATCAGTGAAGTCGCCCCGGAACGCCTCCGCCTGCGCCGGGAGGGTGGTGGAGGCAGGATCGCGCATCAGCGCTCGGCAGGACACTCCGGCGGCCGCGAGCCCTCGAACCAGCGCCCCGCCGACCTGCCCCGACGCTCCGGTCACCAGCACCCGGCTCATCGCCACGGCTCGCTGGCGAGGTAGGCCGAGAAGTTGTCGACGACCAGGTCCCACCCGTACGGAGAGAAGAACATCCGGCGGACGAAATCAGGTCGGGTGTTGAAGTGCATCCCACGGTGCTCGAGGTCGACTCGCGTGGCACCCTCACGGTGTTCGTTGAACCGCACGTCGAGCTCGCTCGTTCCCACCTCGTCGATCGAGGCGTCCACGCCGAGCATGAGCGGCCATTCACCGACGACGCGGCGCGGCGGGTCCCACACAAGCACCTTTCCTCGCCGCACACGAGAGCCGTCGATAGACCGTTCGTACCAGTCTCCGCCGACGGCAGGCTCGAACCCGATGCCCAGGACAGGCTGAGGGCCGCGCCTGTGATCGTGCGGCCACCATCCGCCCTGTCCCGATGTGAACTCCTTGAACGCGTGCAGCGGATCGCACGGCACGACGAACGTGCGCCGATAGGCGAGCCCGTCAGCGGACAACTCTTCCACCTTCACTGAACATGCCCTCCAGGCTTACTCTGCAAAACAGAAGAATTTTCTGTAGAGTAGATGACATGTCGATGCAGGTCAACACCCATACCCGGATTCGGGCGCGGCGGTCTCAGACGGCTGCCGGACGATCTGGGTGAAGCGCGTCCAACGAGTTCGCGCAGGTGAGGTGACGACGGACGAAGCGTGGACCGGACGACCCCACGCCTGGCTACGGGCGCAACTCGCCGGTCCCGGCCAGAACACGAGACCATGCGGCCACGGCGCCTCCGTGATCGATGGCCCGTTCCCGCACCGAAACAGCAACGGCACGCTGCTCTTGTCCGTGGTCCTGGCCGTCATGATCCTCGAGGGCTGGGCGGCGGGGATCGCGGCGATGTGTTCCTCGATCCGCTGAGGGATCCGCTCGATCGTGGCGGTCAGCACGTCGACTGGTCCAGCGGCATCTGGGCGAGCCCGGCGTGGTGGTCGTCGAAGAAACCGGACCCAGAACATGAACGCCCTGATGGCCGGGGACGACGCCGCGGCCGGGCCCGGCGCCTCGGTGCGGTCGCTGCGGATCGCGCTGCTGGTCACGGGATCGCTGCTCACCGCGACGGCGGAATCGGTTCGTCGGGCTGATGGTCCCGCACACGACGCGGTTCCCCGTCGGCGGCGACCACCGGCGGGTGCTGCCGGTGGCCATGCTGCTCGGCGCGGTGTTCCTGGTCGCGGTGGACATCGCCACCCGCACCGTGGACCGTCCGAACGAGCCGCCCGTCAGCATCTTCACCACCGCGCTCGGCATGCCCTGTTGCTGCTGCGGCGTCCTGCGACGGGGGGCGCGTGATGCGGCTGGACATCGCGGACCTCACCGCCGAGATCGGCTCCAAGCGCGTGGTCGCCGAACCCCACCGGTTCATCGGGCCCATCGGCCCCAACGGCAGCGGTAAGTCGACGCTGCTGCGCACCGTCTACCGGGCACTGCGGCCCACCGGCGGGATCGTGTCGCTGGACGGGCGGAACCTGTGGCGGATGCCCGCCAGACAGGCCATCCGGCAGCGCGCGGTGGTGCCCCAGCACGACGACCGGCGGCATTCGATCAGGTGTGGGAACGGGCGATTCCCCACCCGCAGTACAAACTCCCTTGGCCTCAGTAAGGAGGAAGGGGCCCGGCCCCTGCCACAGCTAGGGCGAGAGAGCGTGCAGCCCACTACTCCGGATGGGCGGGTGTCGATCTTGATGCCTGCCGACCGGCCAAACTGAGGACCGCCGAGACGGCGTCTCACCAGCTCAGAGCAACTTCTTCATCCCAGCGCTCTTCTGGCCTTCCAGAATTCACGGTCCACCATCACCACTGACAGTCACCAGATGCTGACAAGCCGACCGGTGCCGCTGCGACGCCGCCACACGTCGGCACGCCTGTCCACGCAGCCATGGGTGGCCGCACTGGTGTGCACCGTATTCGACCAGCCCGCCGCCGAGGAAGCACAGGCCCGGCACGCCCGTGTGGTCGACTTCCTGCAGGCCGAGCATCTGGAACCAGGCCAAGGGCGATTTGAAAGCCTTCGCGGCTTTCCTGCGGCAGCTGTGACGGCAGATCTGGTCGAACGCTCCCCAGGAGCGGTTGGACAAGGAGATCCGCCGCAGCACCGACGTGGTCGATATCTTCCCTGACCGGGCCGCGATCGTCCGCTCACCGTTCCGACGCCTCGACGCCCGCCGCCGCGCCTTGGCGCCTGGCGTGTTCAGGGATGCTGGTGGCCGTTGATCAGGGTGCTGATCTCTCGGGCGAGAGGTCCGGCCAGGGGGCGGTCGAAGAAGTCGGCGGCGGCCCAGTCCCTGATGCCGTCGGCGACGAGCATCTGGGCGATGCGCGCGGTCCGGGCGACGTCCGCCTCTGCGGGGATCTTGCCGTCGCGCTGCGCCTGCTGGAACGGCTCGAGGAAGAGGAAGGCGAGGTCGGCGTCGGTGGCGCCGTCGGCCAGGGCGCGCCGTTCGGTGCGGTAGGTCTCGATGACGGCTTCGAAGATCAGCTCTGGGGGGTAGCGGCGCATGTTGTGCTCCAGGAGCTCGATGACGGCTTCGATCAGGTCGACGAGCTCGTAGGGGCGGGACGCGACGGCCTCGGCGGCGCGATGGGCGTCGCGCATGGTGAACACCTCCATCTCCCAGAGCACGTCTTCCTTGCGGGCGAAGTACACGTAGAACAACGCCTTGGAGACGCCGGCGGCCTTGCAGATGTCGGTGACCGTGGTCTCGGCGAAGCCCTTGGTCCGCCACAGAGCCAGCGCCCCCTGCACGATCGCGTCCCGGCTGACGTGGGAACGCGCGCGCACAGGAACGGCCCTTCCCTGACCATGGTCATGTTTCGATCTGGGAGGAACTTTCGCCATGGCAACGGATCCTACCGCATCTCGATCATTGACTACCGTCAGGAAACGATGCATGCTGCCAGCACAGAAGTACCCCTCGCGCATGAGGAGAACGCGCTTTACAGCCAGAGAAGAGGAAGGTATGCAGGTCCTCACAGAGAAAGAGGAATCGGCCGTCTCGGCTCTGCGGGCCCAGCAGGTGATCTTGTGGTCCGCGCCCGTGCTCGGTCTCGTCCTGCTGGTGCTGTTCGTCGCCTTCCCGGGCTTCTTCCCGCCCATGTCGCCGGACATGAGCGCGGCCGAGGTCGGGACGTTCTACCGGGACAACACCCCGCTGATCCGGTTCAGCATGGTCGGCTTCAACCTGTTCGGCATCCTGATCGTCCCGTTCTTCGTGCTGATCATGGTGCAGATGCAGCGGATGCGTAGCGAGAGCCACATCTACGCCTTCTCCTATCTCACCTCCGTCGTGGCCGGGGCGACCCTGTTCGCGCTGTCGAACGTCTTCTTCGCCGTGGCCGCCTTCCGGCCCGGCCGGGGTGACGAACTGATCCAGGTGCTCAACGACCTGGCCTGGATCATCTTCATCGCGCCGATCGGCATGCTGGTCGCCCAGTTCGCGCTCCTGGCCCTGGCCGTCTACGCCGACGACCGCCGGGCGCCGGTCTTCCCGCGCTGGGTGGGGCACTACTCGTTGCTGACCGCGCTGGCCATGGTGCCCTCGGCGGGTGCGGCCGTGTTCCGCGACGGTCCGCTGGCATGGGACGGGCTGGTGTCGTTCTGGCTGCGCAACGGCGCCTTCACGCTCTTCGTCGCGGTGATGTTCTTCATCCTGCGCATCGCCCTGAAACACCAGGCCGAGCAGAAAAGGGCGACGTCATGACGGACACGGCCGCCGTTCTCACCGAGGACGGCTCCGGCGGGCCGCCGAAGCCGGAACGCCTGGGCAAGCGGGAGGTCTGGATCTTCTACTGGGCGTTCAGCGTCTTCTACACCGCCCTGTCGGTCGGGATATGCCTGCTGGGGCGGGCCACCCCGCCGCCCCGCCCGGACGTCAACGCCATGCAGGCCGCGGCCTGGTTCGACCAGCACCAGCTAGGCATCCAGGTGGGCTTCGTGTTCCTCCTGGTGATCGCCGGAGGCGCCGCGATCTCCAACGGGATCATCGGCTACTTCATGATGCGCATGTCATCCGGCAAGATGCTCGCCTACGCCTACATCGCCACCATGGGCGTGGGCGCCATCCCCGGGTTCCAGTTGATCCTGGCCTGCTGGCTCACCGCGACCTTCCGCCCCGACCGCTCCCCCGACGTCCTGTATCTGCTCTACGACCTGGGCATGCTGTCCTACAACGGATCTCTCGGCTGCTTCACCGCCGCCTACACCGTCATGGCCATCGCCATCCTCTACGACAAAAACGGCATCTTCCCCAAATGGTTCGCCTACATCACCATCTGGCAGATCGTCACCGAGATCCTGGCCAGCCAGATGTGGCTCCACCACTCCGGCGCCTTCGCCTGGAACGGCATGATCACGCTCTACATCGCCCTCGTCGTCTTCGGCCTGTGGATCGTCTGCTTCCTGGCCCTTTTCCGCATCGCCGCCAGTCGCGAAACCGTGGACACCCCCGCCCTCTACGAGTTGCAGGACGCCCGATGACCGCCGCCCTGCGAAACGGTCGGCCGGCCCGGGAACGGCGACTGCCCGGCGACGTCGACATGTGGGTCATGGTCCTCGGCGACCTGTTCTTCTTCGGCTGCTACTTCGTCACCTACATGGTCTTCCGCGCCATGTCCGCCGAAGAGTTCACCGCCTCCCAGCGACACCTGAGCGTCGGCATCGGCGTCACCAACACCGTCGTCCTCCTCACCAGCTCCCTGTTCGCCGCCCTCGCCGTGATCGCCGTCCGGGAAGGGGCGGTGCGCAACGCCCAGCGGCTGCTCCTGGCCACCGGCGCGTGCGGAGTGCTGTTCACCCTGATCAAGGCCTACGAGTGGTACGTCGAGATCAGCCGGGGTTACACGATCCAGGACGAGTTCTTCGGCTTCTACTACGTCCTCACCGGCGTCCACCTCGTCCACGTGGCCTTCGGGCTGATCATCCTGGGCGTCGCGGTCCGCGAGCTACGCGACACCCGCAGGAGGCGGCCCACGATCGTCGAGCAGAGCGTCCTGTTCTGGCACATGATCGACCTGCTGTGGGTCGTCATCTTCGCCATCCTCTACCTGATGAGGTGACCCACGTGACCACACCCACCGACCAGGCCCTCAAGAAGGACAAGCGGACCGTCCTGATCGCCTGGGCCGCCCTGTCGGCCGCGACCGTCCTCGCCTGGCTCCTCACCCCCGGCGAATCCCAGTCCGCGACGGTCGTGGGCAAGGAACTCGTCGCCGCCATCGTCGTGCTCGGCCTGGTCAAATGCCGCCTGATCATCCACTACTTCATGGAGGTCCGCCACGCGCCCCGCTGGCTGCGGCTCGCCACCGACGGCTGGCTGGCCGTCCTCTGGCTGGCCCTGCTGGTCATCTACCTCGTCTGACAGCGGCAGGCCGAACGATCGGCCGGACCCCGAGCCGATCGTTCGGCCGCCGAAACCTTCCACCACGGTGGCCCGCGATCCAGTCCGAGCTGTCGCTGTGGACGCGGGACCCGATGGGCGTCGCCACCCGGCGGCACGGTCGGCGCGTTCTCGGCCGGTCGCAAGGCGCTGGACCTACCCGGCCAATGGCCAAAGAGAATCCTCGGTGGGTCATCGCCGAATTCAGGATGAGGTGCTGGGTCTGGGGCATCGAGTCGGTGAAGGCACCGCCGGCGGATCTTGGCCGCCGTGGAGAGGCCGAAGGGCGTATAGCCGCGCTGGTCATCGTCAGCGACGGCGGCAGGCCCGAGCCCAAGGAGGCGACCGTACGGTTCGCGCTGCTGCAAGCGCGGGTGTGCGGGCTCGCTCGGATGCCAACTGGTGGACGACCCCACCACCGTCGACCTGCCGGCCAAACCACGCCACCTGGTCGAAACCGTCTGGGAGCCGACGTTCCGCCGCCCCTGTCACTGGAGCAGACCCCGTGGCTGGGTCCGCGTGGTTCCGGCCCTCGGTCAACATCCCCAACCCGCCGCCCGCGGCCCCACCCGGTTGGGCCGCGAAGATCAATGTGCTCCTGATCTGGGGGTGTAATGCGGCCCGGCCAGGCTGCTTTACTGCGCCGGGCAGATGGGCATCGACCGCACGAACCCTTCGGCTCTGGCCGCCGACGGCGCCATCGGACCCCCTGGGCACCGGCCGACCCAAGCTTGGCGGCAGCCACCGCGCCCATCCCGGGAGTGTTCTTCACATGAACGCCGCCTCGGCGAATGCACGCAGCGGCCGCGTCGTGCTCGGGAGCCTGGCGGGTGCGGTGCTGCTACATGGCCGTTGCACGCCGGAAGATGCGGAAAGGACAACGCCGAGCGTTGCCCGAAGCTCTGCGCACCCGACCGTCCCGCAGCTGCAGAACGCTCCTGCGGTCACACTGACGGACCTCGTCTGGGAGGACTGCCGCGGCGTACGACTCCCCCACGCTTCCAACGACGGCCCGCCAACCTCCGGGACGGCCTGGCGAACGGTTACTCGCGTACGCCCGAGGGGCGCTGTCGGCAGCGATACATCAACCTGCGCGTCAACGCCCGCTGGGGCCTGACGTGTTCGAACCGACGACCACTCGACAGGGCGCCGGGCCAGGCAACGACCAGTCTGTCGCGGCGCACGTGCGAACATCACCGCTCGGTGGTGCGGCGCACCTCCCGGGCCGCGTCCTTGACTTTCTCGCCGACCTGCTTGGCGCCGCCCGCAATGCGGTCCTTGCGGCCCTCAGCCTTCAGGTGCGGATCGCGCGACTCGTGCCCCGCCTCCTCCTTGGCGCGCCCCTTGGCACGCTGCGTCTTGTTCTTCAGCTTGTCGAGCAGACCCATGATGTTCCCCCCTCCGGTCGGCGCCGCGTCCGCGGCTCGTACCGGCCGATAAGGATCGCGTGCCCGCCGCGGCCCGTTCTATTCGCCCCGACAGCCCTTGGGTGCCGGATACTGTGCCACGGCCGCGACCTGAGAGCGCTCGTATTTGAGCGCTCCGAGTCGAGAACGGCACAGCCGCAACCCTCGGCGAATGAAGCCGCGTCGCTACGCCCGTGGGGACACTGCTGAGTCAGGCTTCGGAGGGGCCGGGGATCTGGTGTTGGTCGGCATTACCGGCGCGCCTTCGCCCCCCGGACGTCGCGCACCGACGCTGAGTCGGCTCCTGCCCGTGGAAACATACGGTCGGCAGAGGGGGCGGAGGACAAAGTGGAATCATGCCTTGTGGCCCGCCGATGGCATCAAGCCGCGTTCGTCCGCGTAGGAAACGACGCGGGTGGGGAGCACTTCGTCGATGAGAACGGTGCAGCCCGTGATGAACGCGACCCGGTCGGAGGTGAGGAAGGCCACGAGCTCGCCGTTGTCCTCGGGTTCGCCGACCGGTCGGTCAGGTGGTGGCCGATCCCCATCTCCCGTGCCTGCGGTGGTGACCGCGAGCAGCCCACGGGGCCGGCTGCGATCTCCTCGCCTCCTGCGCCGTCCACCACGCACACGCACGCCAGGTCGCTGGCCACAGTCGGGTCGGCGGGAAGTCGGCGTCTCGGGCCGGTGGCCGCGCAGCCCGCGTCAATGATCTAGGGACCAGGGGACCGCCCTGGCTGCCCCCCGCAGAAATTCACACATCGCCGACCGGAGCGGCGGAGACTTGCTCGCGCACGCACGGGCGACGACTGGCTGACGTTCAACGTCCGGACACCCGCCGCGAAGCGCATCGCCTTGTAGGCACCTGGTAGAGCGATTCCCAAGCGTTCTTCAACCGACTGCCAGTCAATTAACGCTCTCTCACCCCTGCCATTCCACCAGTTCGGCCAGTCTGACAACGCTCCGCACCCTCAGCAGCCTCAGACAAAGATAGTCCGAAGATATCGCGGACTGCCTTCATGGTTAGAACAGACCTCCTCAGCCTCGACGCGCTTCCCTGTGAAGGGCCAGCCAGAGAACGTCCGTACAAGCGAGGCACTCTCGACCAGTCAAGGGATCCGATCTAGGGGAATCCATTCCCCCGAACAACCGAGGTGAAGGGCCATTCCTTCACCGATTCCCAGATCGCGCGGCATGCGGGCTATTCCAGACTCGACCCTATGGTCGCGGATGAGTGCGAGATCCACATGGAGACGTTCACGCTGTTCATCAATACCTTGATCAGCAAGTGCACCCGCTCGAACCACGTGATACTCCGCTCAGCACCCTGACGGCACGAGCTGCGGGACCTGCACAGCCAAGGCTACGTCTTCGGCTACCAGCTCTACTTCACCGACGACACCGACTTCGAGGCCGGAGCCGGCAACGCGGGTGGCACCGACTGCGTCGGCATCATCGCAGTGTCATGGAACGACAACCAGGTCGTCCTGCAGTTCGGCGGCTCCTACGGAACCTTTGGCCACTGGTATCTGGCCAACGGCGACGGATACGTCATCTCGGTCAAGAAGGCGATCTTCGGCGGCACCGTCAGCGGGCTGAGCTGACCTCACCGCCCACGCACCACCTGTCCCGGTGGGACGCGACGGCCGGCCTTCCGCCGTCGGTGCCACCGGGCCCGCCTCGCCCCCGGTGCCTGACGAGTCGGCCTTGGTCGCGGGTGAGGACGTGCGGTTGTGCTCACGCTGCCTCGTGGCTTGGGGACCAGATGATCGACACGATCTGGAGAGTCGGCGCTCGCGAGGTGAGGGTTGCCGTCGATGATGCTGTCCGCCATCGGGTCTCCTCGGTTCGTGCGTCTCGGGCGGTAGACCGTGCCAGGCACGTCGCACTCATCGGTCGATCCTGCCTCGATGATGCTCGCCTGCCCCACGGCTCGCCTGTCGAGACCCGAAGCGCCGTAGTAACCCTTTTGTGGCTGTCATCCGGTTTCGTGCGGGTAGCGGCGCCGGGTGCCGTCGGCGATGATCGACGCGATGTGACCGCGCTGCGAAGGGGTCGGGTATGACGTGGCATCCGTGGAGACAGGCGTTTCTCACCGCGGGGGCGGCCGTGGTCGGTTTCGACCCGTCCACGCGCACGTGGGTCACAGACGCCGCCCAGTCTCCCGGAATGGTCGACCTGCCGCCGCTGAAGGGCAAGGTGGTGACCGATCCCGCCTCGCGCGGCCAGGCGGCCGACGACTTCGGGCACCTGGTCCATCGGACCCCCGGGGCTGTGCTGGAGCCCGGTGCCGTGTCGGACATCATGCTGATGATGAAGTACTGCCGGACGCACGACCTGCAGGTGGCCGCGCGCGGCCAGGGACACGCCACCTTCGGTCAGGGTCAGGTCGCGGGCGGTCTGATCATCGACATGACCCCGCTCAACTCGGTTGAGGTGCGGGAGGACACGGCCGTCGTGGAGGCGGGCGCGCTCTGGAGCAGCTTGGCGCAGGCGACCCTGGCCCACAACCTGACCCCTCCGGTCTTCACCGACTACCTGGAGCTCTCGGTCGGCGGCACGCTCGCGGTGGGCGGTCTCGGCGGCCAGACCCACCACCACGGAGCCCAGGTGGACAGCGTCGTGGAGCTGGAGGTCGTCACCGGGGATGCCAGCCTGAGGAGGTGTTCCGCGCAGCAGCGCCCCGACCTCTTCCGCGCGGCGCTGGCGGGAAGAGGACAGTGCGGCATCATCACCAAGGCCACCCTGCGCCTGCTGCCCGCCCCCGCGACGGTCCGCCACTACCTGCTCTCCTACCCGAGCGTCGCCGCGCTGACCGCCGACCAGCGGCGCGTGGTCAACGACGGCCGCTTCGCCTACGTGGAGGGAGAGCTCGGACTGCCGACCGGCTCCGCCGGCTGGAGCTACCAGCTCGAAGCGGTCGCCTTCTTCAACGGCACGACCCCGCCCGACGACGCCAGGCTTCTCGACGGTCTGCGCGACCAGCCCGGCGACCGGCAGATCCAGGACATGTCCTACTTCGACTTCCTCAACCGGCTCGCCGCAGGCGTCGTCTATCTGAAGTCCACAGGCGAGTGGTACCGCCCGCACCCCTGGTGGAACATGCTCCTGCCCGCGAGCCGCACCGACGCCTTCGTAGAGGCCGCCATCAAGGACCTGACCGAGACCGAGGTCGGCGCCAGCGGCGTGGTCCTGCTCTATCCCTTCCCCCGCGCCCGCCTGCACCTGCCCTTGCTGCGCCTGCCCGACGAGGAGACGGTCTTCCTCTTCACACTGCTCAGAACCGCCTCACCCGGAGCCGAGAACCCGCAGGAGATGGTGGAGGCCAACCGTTCCCTCTACCAGCGCGCCCAAGCCGTCGGGGGTTACCAATACCCGGTCGGCTCCATACCCACCACACCTGAGGAGTGGCGCGCCCACTACGGCCCCGCATGGGCCGCCTTCAAGACGGCCCGTGAACGCTACGACCCCGACGGAATCCTCACTCCGGGCCAAGGTGTCTTCCCTCCGGGACCGTGAAGTCCGCAGCCGGATCACCCGTGCCGAGTCTCGCCGCCAAGCGAAGGGCACGGTGTTGCAGGACCTTCGCGTCGCCGACGCTGGCTCCGAGCGCCGCCGCTGCCTACAGCCCTGCAAGAAGCGCAGCTCCAGCACCGTCCGGTAGCGCGGGGACAGGCGGGGCAGGACGGCCGCCGCCCGGCCTTCAGAGGCGGCGTGCCCGGGAGCCCCTTCGTCCAGCAGGTCCTCGACGTCGATAACGGTGATCTCCAGACCGAACCCGCGCTTCCAGCAGCCGGCGAGGACCGTTCTGGCCGTCCTCCCCAGATAGCCGATGCCCAGATCGACACGCATCAGAGCAGAACACCCCATCACGCCGCAGCTTCCCAGCACGACCTACCAGCCGCTGCCCACAGACCGGACACCACCGCCCCTCCGAGCCGCCACCCCCCACCCGAACAACCAACCTCCACTATCACCCGACCCGTCACATACACAGCCCCTGATCAGGCGACATTCAGGAACAGGCTCTCACCCATGAAGGGCTTTCTCGCCACCTGTGAGGTGTCAGTATCTCCAGGTACGTGTTGAGCTGGGCTTTCGGTGACCAAAACTCACATTAGCCCTCCGGAATCCACCGTTCAAGAGCCTCCACAATCGCCTTCATTCGATTCATGAATGCAACCTCATCAATCTCTTGAGAGTTGAGGCAATTCCATGCCTTCATAAGATCTTCATGCAATTTTCCGCGATGGATGAGGAGATTGGCCAACTCCACCCCATCGAAAGTTGGCTTTCCTACCAGCAAAACCCATTCCCTGGCTTTGGCCTCTGCCGTAATTCCCCGCCCAGCCAAAGCAAGCGACTTCCACGATACGCGCTCGTCCGCTGCAATCCGGAGGAGACAATCGAGCACTTCAGAATTTCTAGCTGCCAAGTTGCCACTCCCAACTTTAAGGAATCAAGCCCTGTGCACGCGTGAGTTTCACCACCCAGTCCATGGACTTAGGCCACCGGAAGGCGCATCGTACCCTCCCGCTCGCAGGGCGCTCGTGCAATACATCAGGCAATTATTAGTATTCTCATCGTATTCGCCCCACCCTCCAAGTGTGTCCTCTTGATACTGGAGCGCCCTTGATGCGGCGATGCCCCCATCGTGGATTCTCAGTGGCCAGCCCCACCACCAACTCGCGGACCTCTTGCGAGACAGGCGGACGACCGGCCCTGCTCGGGTAGGTCCAGTGGTTGGCGACCAGGCGCCTATGCCAGGCCAGCAGCGTGCTCGGCGTCACGAGCCGATGCGAGCGCAGCCACAGCGGAAGTCGACGCGCCAGAGCCGAGACACCGCAGTCGGCCCAGTCCAGTCTGGGCCGCCCGACCCGCCGACGCAGCACCGCGACCTCATGCCGCAACACCAAGAGGTATCACCGCGAACCAGCCAGCTCATAACGCGGGTGAACATCAAGTACGGCAGCCGAAAAGGCACGAGAACCGAGGGTAAAGCCCAGCCCACGTGCCATGGACGAGTTCTGGCACCTCACACTCCGCGAATTCCCGGATGATCACGACGAATCGCATCCTCGCCGAGAAGCACGTGATCCCGCTGATCGGCAAGACCAACCTCAAGGACTTGAGCGCGGACGACGTCGATGACTGGCTCGATGGGCTCACGGAAGTGCTGTCCACCCGGAGCCTGCAGGGGGTTCACTCGATCCTGAAGCGCGCCGTCCGGCAGGCTCAGGCGCGAGACGAGATCGTGCCGAACTGGTCACTACGCCCAAGGGCAGGGGCTGACGTCCGAGCAAGGCGCTCACCCTCGACCAAGCCGTGACCGTGATGGAGCAGGCCAAGTCGTCGCGGCTGCACGCGTACGTCGTGCTCAGCCTCATGATCGGCATCCGAACCGAGGAGGCGCGGGCACTCCAGTGGGATCACGTCGTCGCATGGGTGGACGATGAGCCCGCATGGCGGCCGGTGGCCGAGGTCGGCTTCGACCATGATCGGTTCGCCGTCTACGTCTGGCGCTCGGTACGAGCGCACGGCGACACCAAGACCAGAGGTCCCGCCGCACGTTGGAACTCCTGGACGAAGCGGTCGACGCCCTTCGCAAGCGTCACGCGCGCCAGGCGGCTCAGCGCCTCAAGGCCGACCAAGCGTGGAAAGGCACCGGCCTCGTCTTCTGCTCCCGGACCGGAACGCCGCTCGATCCCGCTCACGTGCGGCGGGGATTCCGGCTGATCACCAAGAACGCGAAGATCGGGGAGAACTGGACTCCCCGCGAACTCCGTCACTCGTTCGTCTCGAGTATGAGCGACAGCGGCGTGCCCCTCGAGACGATCGCGGATCTCGTCGGGCACGCCGGTACGGCGGTCACCAGAAGGTGTACCGGCACCAGTTGAGGCCGGTCATCAACGAGGGAGCCGCCACGATGAACGCCGTCTTCGGTCGGCGTACGTCGCGTGGCGGTGCCTCCCCGTTCGGCTCCCGCCTCGAAGATCGAAAAAGGTCCCGGAGTGATCTCCGGGACCCTGTCTGAGCTGGTGAAATCGGGTGGGCGATACTGGGTTCGAACCAGTGACCTCTTCGGTCTGAAGCAACTCAGCTGGATCGATCTTCGTCGGGCCCTGCTCTGAGACGAACGGGGAGCCCCTCACCTGCGCAAACCCCTTGAGGGAGTCCCGGCAAGTCTGAGGAAGTCCAGCGCCATCGAGAGGCGTTGGCTCCCCGATTTGGCTCCCGTGGCTCCCTCCGGGCGGGGCCCACATGACAATCAGTAGACGACCAGAGCAACTCGCGTCGTTGGAGCCTGGCACGCCTGCGTCGCATCAGCGCGTTCTGCGCCTATGCGAGTCCTGTGGGGCGGGCGCTGATCGATCGTGAGCTTTATCTGCCGAAGTCGTGGACCGAAGACCGTGAACGATGCCGCCAGGCGGGTATCGGTGATGAAGTGGAGTTTGCCACCAAGCCCGATCTGGGCAAGGCCTTGCTCGCACGGGTGGTCGCATCGGGAATCCCCTTCCGGTGGGTCACCGCGAACAAAGCATACGGGCAGGTGCGGCGGTTGCGGTGGTGGATGGAAGAACGCGGAATCGCGCACGTGGTCGCCGTTCCCAAAACGCAGATAATGATCTCGATGAAGTTGACCCAGGACAGGACTCGACCACTATCTGTCCGCGGCTACCAGTCATGGTATCGCCACATCACTTTTTCCATGACTGCTTCCGCCTTCCTGGTCAGGCTCCAGCGGGCGGCCAATAAGGGGAGATGGCGAATACCTACCGGCAGGTATTCGCCCTCTGAGCATCAACGAAATCCGTCGCCTGTGAAACCACGTCGCAATGCGCACGAAACACTTAATCGACCACGCCCTGAAATGGTCTGAATGGAGAAGACGCACCCAGCAACGAACTAGAGACACAACCTGTCGTTGCAGTACTAGACGCTTCGCTTACGCGCATCTGCCGGGAGCGTTGCACGAGTCCGAGCCATCGGCTGAAGCTCGGGACTCTGCGCAGCAGTCACAGTGTCGTATGAAACGTGACGGGAAGACGCTCGTACGCGTTGGTCATGATCGACATGACAGGCACTGGATCGGCGCCGACTTCCCACCCGACGAAGCGAGTGACGAGTTCGTTGAGAAGAACCTGCACCTCTAGGCGGGCAATGAAATTACCGGGGCACGCGTGCTCACCCGACCCGAACGAGAGGTGGACCGGCCTTCGGTCCCGACCAACGTCAAAGCGATGCGGGTCGGAGAACACGCTTGGGTCACGGTTCGCGGCGCCATAGCACATGTAGACGTGCTGACCTCGTCGGATCCTAGTGCCATTGAGGACGGTGTCTGATGTCACCGTTCGCAAGAAGCCCGGGACAGGAGCCGTGAAGCGCAGCACCTCGGTGATGGCGGATGCGCAGAGGCTCGGGTCCGAAACCAGTCGATCGAGCTCACGGGGGTGCGCGGCAAGAGTGTCGATCGTGTTGCCGATGAGGCTGCGCGTGGTCCCATTGCCGGCCACGAGGGTTGCCGTGGTCAACATGAGGATATTGATGTCCCTCAATTTCTCGTTGTCGATCTCGGCCTGCAACAGGGTCGAAATCAGATCGGCCCCCGTGCAACCTCGCTTCGCCTCAAGAGCTGCCACGAGGAACTCGTTGAGTGGCACCAGACTCTGCGCGACTTCCGCCAGCTCGGCCTTGCTGAGGTCCCCACCCATACGCTCCACGTCGTCGGTCCAGGAACGAATATGGTCGACAGGCACCGATTCGATTCCCAACACCGCACAGATCGTATGGATCGGCAACGGCACAGCGATCTGGTCGACCACGTCGATCTCCTCGCCCGGCTTGATCCGGGCTACGAGGTCGATCGCGTTCGCGCGGATCCGCGGCTCCATGTCCGCGATCGCGCGTGGCGCGAAAGTCGGCTGGATCACTCGTCGCAGCTCGCGGTGCCGAGGCGGATCGGTCGCAGTTATGAGCTCTGCGCCTTCAGGGAAGAAGGAGTGCGTGATGTCGCCGTACTTGGCATCGTTCAGCGTGATGCCGTGCGCCGAGCTGTAGATCTCAGGCGTTCGGCTGACGTACCGGATGTCCTCGTACCTGGTGAGCAGGAATGTGTTGAAGTCCTCGAAGTACAAGACCGGGTCAACCCGACGCGCCTCGTCCAAGAGATCGTGGGCATCGTCTTGTCGATACCACGACGGATCGTCCAAGCGAATGCGGTCGGCCAGGTCGCTCATGGCAGGTCCTTGGGGATCATCAGGGTGTCAGGATGGCACGATGGTGTGCCCATATGTCAATCCAATCGCTGCCGCCGACCAGGCGCCGAAAGCGGTCTCCGAAGTCGTTCCCAGATCTTCGCTCGCACGACGGGCAGCTGCCGCCCTCGACGCGACCGTGATTCGCATTCGCTCCAGGCAGGTGCCGTTCAGCCAAGCGAGCGTGGATGCCCGAGCAACGAGTT
The DNA here is from genome assembly GCF_055379765.1 of Actinomadura rugatobispora. Classification (NCBI taxonomy): domain Bacteria; kingdom Bacillati; phylum Actinomycetota; class Actinomycetes; order Streptosporangiales; family Thermomonosporaceae; genus Actinomadura; species Actinomadura rugatobispora. Next base: position 287,543 of record NZ_AP029191.1, read on the forward strand.
GCCCCCGCCGTAGTGCCATGATTGGCCGGTCTCGAAGAACTCATCGCGCAGCATCACGCATACCAGCCAGGCGATGTCCTGGGCGGTGGAGGACCGGCTGAGCGGCGTCAGGTCGATGAAGGCCTTCATGTGGTCCTCGAACGCGACGCCGTACTGCTCGATTCCCTTGCGCAACATCGGAGTGTCGTTGGCGGTCGGGATGACGGAGTTGATGCGCAACCGCTTGTCGCGGTATTCGATTGCGGCGGCCTGGAGGAACCGATCGGCGGCGCGCTTGGCGGAGACGTATCCCGCCACACCCACCAACGCGTCGTACGCGCCCAGCGAGGATGTCGTGACGATGGCGCCGCCATCAACGATCTTGTCGGCGACCGATTGAATGAACCACACCGTGCCGTGGTAGTTGATCGATGTCATCCGCTCGAGATGCTCCGGGGTGATGTCACGGATCAACACCCGGTCCGCGACCCCCACGAAGTTGGCGGCGATATCGAGCCGGCCGTAGCGCTCGATCACCGCTGCCACCAGTCGCTGCGTGTCATCCTGCCGGGTGATGTCCGCCTCTACCGCGTACCCGCCGATGTCACGGGCCAACGCCTCCAACGGCTCCCGCCCGAGGCCGGAAACGACAACGGTGGCGCCTTTGTCCGCGAGCGTCCGCGCAGTGACATCACCCATGTTGCCCGGCACGGATGCGCCGACCACCAGAGCGATCTTGCCTTCGAACTCATTCACGTAACGACCCTCGCTTCGCAGGGATTCCGGCCAGCCGACTGAAGAGTCGCACTCCGCCTCGTGCATCGATTGACATACTGGCACAATATTCGCGCATTGTGAACTATGTCATGGAGGGTCCTCGTATGAGACCGAGCCGGCTGATGGATCCCGCACGTCATCGCCTCCCCGCGCCGCTGTTCCCCGTGTCAAGAGCCAGCAGGCGGACAGTGCCGGTTGGCCGTTGCGGGAACTGCCCCCTCCGGGCCGCTCACCCCGCGGAAGACACTGCGTGCACGTCGAACCGTTCGCTCATGGACTGTCGATTGTCACGCCGACACTGATCCGGCGTGCAAGGGCGTCGGGATCAGGAGCGTCGCCGTCTACGCGGACCCGGACCGCGACGCCCTGCACGTGCGGCCGGCCGACGAGGTTCGCTCGCTCGGCGGCGCCACCCCGGCGGACTCCTACCTCGATATCGCCAAGATCATCTGGGTCACCGAGAAGCCCGGCGCCGACTCGGTCCACCCCGGCTACGGATTCCTCGCCGAGAACGCCGAGTTCGCCCGGGCAGGCATCCACGCCGGGCTGACCCGGGTCGGTCCCCCGCCGGCCGCCATCCAGGCGAACGCGCCGCTGGCCCCGGCACCAGGGACCGGTCAAGGACGCCGACGAGGTCGTCGAGTTCGCGAAGGCGAACGGCCTGCCGTTCGTCATCAAGGCGGTCTTCGGCGGCGGTGGCCGCGGTCTCAAGGTCGCCCGCACGTTCGGGGAGATCCCTGACGCCTACGAGTCCGCGAGGCCTTCACGGCGTTCGGCCGTGGCGAGTGCCTGGTCGAGAAGTCCCTCGCCGGCCGCGCCACGGCGAGACCCGGTGGCCGGCCGACCACTACGGCAACGTGGTCGTGGTCTCCACGCGCGACTGCTCGCTGCGACTTCATGCCCGCTCCGAGCACCCTGTCGGCGTGGAGCCCGCCAAGCGGCCCCTCCGTCCGGGTCGACGGCATGCCGACCGCGATCCCGTTCCACCGCGCGGTCGTGTCCGACCCGGCGTACGTCGGTGCATCCAACCCGTCCGGCGACGGCTCGCTCGAGCCTGCACCCAGTGGATCGAGACAGAGTTCGACAACCGGATCGAGCCCTACGCCGGCGAGCACGCTGAGGCCGGCTCCGCTGATTTGGGCCAGGCGAGCGGCAGTCCGTCGTCGTCGAGCGCGGCGACCGAGCGTGGTCGTCGAGGTCGCGCCCGAGCGGCTCGAGGTCGTGCTCCCCGGCAGGCTCGCCGCAGCCCCGCCAGCGGCGCGAAGAGGCTGAGGCGTGCGGGCCGCAAGAAGGCCGGCGCCGCCGCCGGCGGCGATGCAGGCACCATCGTCAAGATCGTCGAGGAGGGCCAGGACGTCGCCGAGGACGACGCTGTGGTCGTCATCGAGGCCATGAAGACGGAGCAGCCGCTCAAGGTCCACGAGACCGGCACCGTCACCGACCTCCAGGCCGAGGTCGGCCGGACCGTCGCCAACCGCGCGGACATCTGCGAACTCGAGGAGGCGACGCGATGAGCAAATGGCTCGTGACCGCAGGACGACTCGACATCCGAAGCTCGTCCGCCTGGGAGCCACAGGGAACACGACACGCTCGCCGAGCGGCGACCCTCGTCCTGCCTGGGGCTGCACCTTTGACGGGCACCTACCGTTCGGCGGCACCTCGGCGCAACAATGTCGCGTCACTCTCGAAGGGCCGTCAGCCCAGCTCATCGTCACCACCTCGCCGTCCTGAGCGAGAAGCGTCACGAATCAGGCCTCCGCCAGGCGTGCGATGAGGGGGCAGGCGGCAGCGAGAAGCTCGGTCTCCTCGCTGCTCAGGCGCGAGTCGATGGCCTCGGACAACCATGCGGCCCGGTGCCTCAGGACGCTCTCCACCAACTCCCGACCGCTGTCTGTGATGGTGAGCAGCATCCGGCGGCGATCCCTCACGTCGGGAACGGCCTCGACCAGCCCGGCGACGCGTAGCGCGGCCACGGTCTCCGCCATCGACTGCTGCCTCACGTGCTCCAGTGCGGCCAGCTCGGTGGTCGTCACCGGACCGACGTCGGCCAGACGTCCGAGCGCGGACAGCTGCGACATCGACTGACCAGAAGTCAACGAGGTTTGCTCGGCGCGAAGTCGCGCTCGCAGCCGGATGGTCGCCAGCAGCAGCTCCGCCGCCAGTCCCGACCCGGCGTGTTCGGCGAGTCCGCTCATGCGGCCGACCACCCCCCGTCCGCCGAGACCACCGCGCCGTTGACGAACGAGGCCTCGTCGCTCCCGAGCCACGAGATCAGCGCTGCGATCTCGTCCGGCTCGCCCTTGGGTGGCATGGTGGCCTTCGCCAGACTCGCCCGCTCGAACGCCCATCCGGTGCGGTCCGAGCTCTTGTGCATCTCCGAACGCACCGTGCCCGGCAGCGCGGCGTTGGAGCGGATCCCCTGCGGCCCGTAGTAGTAGGCGATGCTTTTCACGAGACCTAGGACACCATGTTTGGTCGTCGCATAGGCGACTCCGGCCGGCCCCGCACCGAGCGACGCCCGTGAGCCGACAGAGACGATGGCGCCTCCACCCTGCTCGATCATTCCCGGGAGGACCGCACGGCACATGCGCATCAGCCCGGTGAGGTTGACCTCCAGGACCCGGTGCCAGGTGTGGTCGGCAAGGTCGCCGAGCGCGGTGTAGCCATCCATCACTCCGGCCACGTTCGCGAGCAGGTCGATCCTTGGTCCGGCTGTGGCCACGAGCCGATTGACGTCCTCCTGTACGGCGATGTCCGCCTTGACCAGCTCGATGTCGAGTTCGAGCCCGGCGAATCGCTCCTCCGCACGCGCCCGCGCTTCGTCGCTGATGTTGCACCCGACCACGCGGGCGCCCTCCCGCGCGAGACGCTCGGCGGTGGCGCGGCCGATGCCGTTGGCTGCGCCGGTGACGAGTGCGACCTTGCCCGCATGCCTCTGGGTATCCACGGATGCCTCCTTCGGGTGGTGACCCCGAGGCGTCCCCGGAGTGAAGTGATGGCAGCGGGGCGAGGCAGACCACCCTATGCACAGGTTACCTGTGCATAGGGTGTTCCGATACCTCGACTGGGTGCGTGTCGTCAGCTCGTGGGGACGAACTTCTTCTGGGAGAGGTCCCACGGGTCGTCGTTCGACAGCACGAGCACGCCATTCTCGACCACGCCGAAGTACACGAGCGGCTGGACCATGCCCGGCGGCACCCTCTTGGGCGACTTGGCGGTCGGCGTCCACGGCGGGAGAATGCCCTGCAGGCCGACGTCCTTAGCAGACTTCAGCGCATCGGTGAACGACCTCCGATTCACGTCTCCGTCGACGCCCTTCGCGATCTCCGCGACCGCGTAGACCGCGAGCCAGCAGTGCATGGCGAGCGCGGACCGGTCGGCGGCGTTCTTGTCGCCGGCCTCCTCGGCGGCCTTCATGTCGGCGACGAACTTCTTGACACCAGGGATCTTGTCGGCGGCGCTCACGGGCGGAACGGCGAGGCCCAGCCGCGCGCCCTCGATGAAGTCACCGAGCTTGGCGATGTTGGCCGGCGGCACCTGGTTGTCGTTGGTGATAAGCGTCGGCTGGAAGTCGATCTGTCGCAAAGCCTGCAGCAGCGAGTACGCACCCTGCGCGGTCACCATCGGCAGGAGCCCCTCGTGGCCGATCTCCTTTACCTTCTGCGCGTAGCTCGACAAGTCCGACGTCGTCGGCGGCACATAAATGACGTCCGCAACAGTAATCCCGGCCGCTTCCATCTGCCGCTTCGTGGCCTCTTGGACCTCATGCGAAACCGGAACGTCAAAGGTCACTATCGTGGCACTCTTCACGCCCGCCTGACTCGCAAGGTCTGCCGCACTCATGAATGCACCCATCGAGAACGAGTCGAAGGTGTAGCACGTCGGGCAGGCGATCTCGGCCGGAGTGAGCGCGAACGGCGCGATGTTCGGAAGCGTCTTGAACTGCGGGAGGACGCTTTGCATGTTGGTGCTGAACAGGCCCACCGTGGCGATCTGGTCCCCCGACTCGGCCTTGCGAGCGCAAGCAGCAGCGGCGTTCGGATCCGTCTTCTCGTTGCAGAAGTCGAGCTCGAGTTTCTTGCCGTTCACGCCTCCTGCCGTGTTGATCGCGGCAACGGCGGCCCGAGTTCCCGAGACGGCGTCGTCGTAGCTGTTGCTGCTCGTGTCGACCGGCGTGATCAGGCCGATCTGAATGGCATCGGAACTACCGCGCGTGCTGGAGGCATCACCACAGGCCGTCACCCCGAACAGACTGGTGAGCAACAGGGTGGCGACGGCAGCAGCCTTAGGGCGTGCGTGCATGAGGTGGCTTCCTTCTGTGATGGGGTGGTGTGATGGTGCTGATGGCTACATCCGCGATTCAGAGGGTCGGACTCGGCTCTGGATCCGTCTGTTCGTCCGCGGCGACGTCTGCTTCGGACCGGCCCAAGTAGGCGGCCAGGACCGCAGGTTCCTCAGCGACCTCCGAAGGCGTGCCTTCGAAGATCGGTTCGCCGAAGTCCAGGACGAGAATGCGGTCGCAGGTCTCCATCAGCATGCGGACGTCGTGCTCGACCAGAAGCACGGACATCCCCCAGCGATCAGCCAGCCCGCGAACAAGCCGACCGAGCTCGGCGCTCTCTGTCTCGTCCAGGCCGGCGCCGGGCTCGTCCAGCAGCAAGATCGACGGGCTCGACGCCACGGCACGAGCGATCGCCACCAGGCGCCGAGTTCCATACGGGATCTCACTCGGCATCCGGTCGAGAACCTCTGCGAGGCCGAACTCACGGACCGCTGCCGCGGCGGCCGCGGAGAACGGTGGCTTGCGAGGCCAGATCATGTCCGTCAGGTAGTGCCGGCCGTTCTGCTCCTCGGCCGCGGCCAGCAGATTCTCCCGAACGGTGATGTCGTCAATGAGCTCGAGCGACTGGAACGAGCGGGACATTCCCAAGCGCGACCGGCGCCACGCGGCCCGGCGCGTCACCTCCGCTCCACCGATGTGGATCGTTCCCGTCACGGGTCGCACGAAGCCGGTCACGGCATCGATGAAGGTGGTCTTGCCCGCACCGTTCGGACCCATGAGACCGATGACGCTTCCGGGCTCGATCTGAAGGTCGACGCCGTCGAGCGCGACAACGCCGCCGTACCGGACACCGAGTCCCCGCACACTGAGCGTCTCGGGTTCGACCGGATCGACGTGTCCCAGCCGCTCGTCCCGCTCGCGGTCGGCCGCCGCCGCATCCGAAGCGCCGGCCTTCGGTCCCCTTGCCCAGAGCTTCGCGATCCGCTTCCCACCATGGGCGATCACGCTTGCCTGCCCATCGGGGTGGGTGATGAGGATCAGCAGGAGGGCGACACCACCGACGAGCGGGATGTAGGACTCGATGGCAACGACGTGCTCCGAGATCACACGTCCGATACCGCCGGGGTGGAGGCCCGACCCAAGCGCCGGACCGAACACCCAACCGAGTCCACCGGCAACGGTGAGTCCGACGGCGTTGATCGAGTCCATCGGCTGGAAGCCCGTGCCGAGAACGACGTTCGGGTACTGGTAGGCCCACAGCACGCCTCCGAAGCCGGCGATGCCGGAGCTGATGGCGAAGCCAACGATCTTCGCCCGGACGACGTCGATCCCGAGCGCCGACGCGGCGCGCTCGTTGGTCCGCACAGCGATCAGTCGGCGTCCCGAGGCTCCTCTACGCATGTTGGCGACGAGGACCATGACGACGATCAGGCAGATCAGCGTGAAAACCGTGTAGTCGGTCGGCGACAGGATTGGATCGATGTTGTGCCCGAAAACGGTCGGCGGGTCGAGCCTCACCCCGGCGGTGCCACCGGTGAGCTGGTTGTTGTTGAAGATGAGCGACTGGACGGCCAGACCCATGCCGAGCGTGATCACCGCCAAGTTCACCCCACGCGTCCGGAGCGCCGGCAGTGCGAGGATGACGCCGCACACTGCGGCACCGATCGTGCCGACGACCAGCGCCACGCTGAACGGCAGGTGCCACGCACCACCGGCGATGCGCGCCCCGAAGAGGCCTCCGAAGCCCGCCAGGGCGTACTGCGCCAGTGAAAGCTGCCCGGTGAATCCGGTCAGGACGACGACCGAGACCATGATGATCGACACCATGGCCATCACGCCGATAGTGATGTTCCAGTCGTCACTGAACACGAACATGACGAGGACCAGCGTCACGACGGCCGCCGGGATGGCGAGGCCTAGCCGAATTCGGCCCGACCCCAGTGACGGCAGCCGGTCTGCGACGGCCCCTCGCATCGGAATACCGCGGCCGCGGATGATCATCATGATCAGGATCAGGAAGAAGGGCACGGCGTCTTCGGAGCCTGTCGGTACGTACTGCTCCAGCGGTCCTGCGATGAGGCTCCGGACGATGCCTATGGAGAGACCGCCGACGAGGACCAGCCAGTAGTTCGAGAAGTCACCGACGAGCGCGGCGGCGAGGGCTGCGATGACGATGAAGGTCAGGACAGTGATGTTCAGACCGGAGTAGGGAGTGACCAGGATGCCCGCGACCGCGGCCAAGCCTCCGCCCGCCGCCCAGCTCGTGGTGGACAGACGATCTGGCGACCAGCCGAGCGCCGAGATCGAGCGCTGGTTCTCGGCACCGGCTCTAGCCGCGATCCCGGACAGAGCGCGCTGGCCGTAGAGGTAGAGCGCAGCGGTGACCAGGACCGCGATCGCCGTGAGCCACAGGCGATCGGCGGGCAGCACGAGGTCATTGCCGAGGTGAATCGATCCTGAAGGAAGGACCGGCTGCGCCGAGACCAGAGCGGTCCCCCAGCGCAGGGATGCGATCGCCTGGAGAACGATGAGGATGCCCAGGGTCGCGATCACCTGCGTCAGGGCTGCCGACCGCCGCAGCGGCCTCATCACCAACGGATGGATGAGGCCTGCGAGGAGTGTGACCGCCAGCACGGCGACGATGAACGACGGGACTTCGCTCCAGCCAAGAGTGGTGCGGAACTCGACGTGGTACAGGTAGGCGCCGGCCATGGCCAGGCCTCCATGCGCGAAGTTCACGACTCCGGAGGCTCGGTAGATCGACACGATGCCTTGGGCGAGCAGGACGTAGGCGCTGCCCATGCCCAGGCCAAGGAGCACGTACTGGATCCAGGTCATCGTGAGACCTCCACGGACTCGTCGTCGTGGTGGTCCGACCGTCCGCCGCCCTGCAGGTACGAGGCCTCGATCTCGTGGAACCGCTCGCGGAGCTCGGCCGCGGGTGCGGCCATCTCGACCGTGCCCCGTCGGAGCACGATGGCGGTGTCGGCGAGCTTCAGAACCTTGTCGACATGCTGCTCGACGAGGAGGACGCCCAGGCCGTCATCTGCTGCGCGACGCACCGCGGTCAGCAGGCGGTCGACAGCGAGGGGAGCCAGACCGAGCGAGAGTTCGTCGACGAAAAGAAGACGTGGTGACCGACTGAGGGCCCGAGCGAGCGTCAGCATCTGCTGTTCCCCTCCGGAAAGCAGTCCGGCGGTCATGCGTAGCTTCGACTTCAGCTCTGGGAACAGGTCCAAGGCGTAGTCGATGTCACAGCGACCGACTCGAAGGTTCTCCATCGTGGTGAGGCGCATGAAGACCGAGCGCTCCTCGGTGACGAGCCCGAGCCCGCGGCTCGCGCGCTGGTGCAGCCGCTGGGGGCGGCTGTCGCCGAAGAACGAGATCTCGCCGGCCAGCGGCGACAGCTCGCCCGCCAGGGTCAGCAGCGTCGTCGTCTTCCCGGCACCGTTAGGGCCCACGAGGGCGACGACTTCACCGGACACGACGGTCAGGTCGAGGTCACGGACGACCGCGCCGGCGCCGTAGCCCGCTCGCAGTCCGCGCACCTCGAGCAACGTTTCACCGGCCGGTGTCCGCTCTTGTCGCTTCAACACGTCGTCTCCCGTTCCCTGGGACGCTCAGGTCTCAACATGCGGCCAATTGACAGTCACAGATTTACGTTCATGTGTCAAGCATCACACCAAGCCTTCGTCGACCAGACGGCCTCTCTCGGCCAATGCGCCTCGATTTAGCCTCTGACATGCATAGATGCGATCTACGACATGCACCACCTCACGTCGGTCACGCTGGCGCACTACCTCGTCACGTACACCACTTCTCGTGCCGAGTAGGGTCTGTCGACCATGTTCCGGTGGCACTGGAGGATCTTCTCCGCCGCTTACTGGGGCCACTGACACACTTTTCGTGACTCTGTGTATCCCTCGCCGGTTTGCCGAGGGGCTACCGGGCGCACAAACCGTCGTCGTCGCGCTGCGCCACTCCCCGAGACATCATGTAGCCAGGCGTAGGGGCCTGGACGTCGGTGCGCCGAGGCCACGTCGTCAGAAGTCCGTCATCCCGCCTCCGACGGAGACAGCCGTGCCGCTCAGTCACGCACCTGCCGCCGAGGACGACACCACCGCCATCGCAGCGACCTCTTCGGGCAGCGAGAAGCGGCCGATGTTCGACTTCTCCATGCCGCCGGCCGACGCCATCCGGCTCTGTGGCGTCGATCCCCCACGCATCCGCTCGAGCGCGTGGGGGCCGACCATCACACCCGGACGAACGGCAACGGTGGACACCCCCGTGCCCTGCGAGTCGAATGCCAGGTTCCGGGCGAATCCGATTGACCCCCAGACTTGGTGCTGTTGTGGACCACCAGGCCGGGCACTGTGGTCTTGCCACCCTCTGACGCGATGTTCACGATTCGGCCCGACCCACGCGGGATCATCACCTCCAGAGCCGCACGGCTCGCTACATGGTGCCCAGGTAGTTGAGATTGACCAGCCGCGCAATCGTCTCCGGAAGCCGGTCCATGAATCGGCCGTGTGAACGCATGGCTCCACCGGCATCGTCGACCAGGACGTCGCGCGGGCCGAGCTCGCGGTCCACGGTGCGCATCGCCCGATGAATGTCTTCCCACTCTGTGACGTCGGCCCGCAGTGGCCGCGTGGGCACACCCCACCGTTCGGTAGCGCGCCGCCACCTCCTCAGCCTGGGCGAACTCGATGTCCAGGACGGCAACGGCCGCTCCGGCAGATGCGTATCGATCGACCAGTGCCCGGCCGAGCGCACCTCCACCTCCTCCTGTGACCGCGACGACACGGCCCGTCAGGTCAACGAGTTCGCCGACCGATCGCTCGCGGTCTTCGAAGGGCAAGCGGTCGAGTGCGACGAGCGCGATGATCTCTGGCGCGATGCCATCCGGCTCCGACTGATGGGTCGCTCGGTCGTGTCCACTCACGGACGCTGCTCCCAGGTCTTGGCCGCGCGGTCGTGGGCGGCTGAGGGCTCCCGTCCGCTCCCCGGACAGGGTCGGCTCAGTTCGCGAAATCTGCCGACGAGTATCGACTGTCACAAAATCCCGCGATAGTGTCACCACTTGGGACGCACCTTCTCCGAAGAACGCTCGGGGTCCTGACCGGGCGGTTCGGCGTGCTTCCGAAGCTCGACCCCCGCTGAAAGGAACGACTCGTCATGTCCTCAACACCCGTTAAGGAGCAGAGTCCTCGCGTCTGGAGCGCTGCTCTGACTTCCCTTGAGCTCGGCGGCCTGACGGTCACATTCCTGCCGGACGGCGTGCACCACGTGGAGGCACCGACCCACTATCCCGATGCCCCCGAAGGAGTCTGGGACAGGCATCCTGAGGTCATCGACGACGACGGTCTGCTGGTCATGAGCGTCGGTGCGTTCCTCATCCGTACCCGCGAGCACAACGTGCTGGTGGATCTGGGCTTCGGACCCAACAAGGTCGACGTCACAGCACTGACCAACGGCCAGTTCCGCGGGGACCTGATCGGAGGCGCTCTGCTCGAGAGCCTGTCCACCGTCGGTTTGGAGCCCGCGGACGTCCACGGCATCGTGTTCAGCCACCTGCACCTGGACCACGTCGGCTGGGTCATCGATCCCGAACGACCCGACGAGCCGACTTTCCCGAACGCTCGCTACTTCATGGCTACCGCCGAGCTCGACTACTGGTCGACCGAGACCGACCCGGCCGAGCGAGTCAAGGGCGCCACGGACGAGCAGATCGCGATGATGCGCCGCTCAGTCGAGCTCGTGGACTCGCAGACCGAGATCTTCCCGGGCGTCGTCGTCGTGCCGACCCCGGGTCACACCTGGGGCCACGTTTCGGTGCTCGCCAACGGGACGGACGGCAAGGCCCTGGTCATCGGTGATGCGTTCCACTGTCCCGTCGAGCTCCAGCACGACGGCATGAGCTTCGTCTTCGACCAGGACTCCGCGAAGGCCCACGAGAGCCGGGCGAAGATCAACGAGATTCTCCAAGAGGAGAACGTCTACTTCGCCGGCGGACACTTCCCTGACCGCGTCTTCGGGAAGCTCACCGCGGGCGACGACTCGCATGTGCACGGCCTGGAATACCTTGAGCACTGAGCCGCACACACGCACGAGGGCCCGGCAATCTGCCGGGCCCTCGTGTCGCGACAGGCGAGGTCTGGGACGAGCGGCTACCCGGCGGTTTCCCGTTCACGATGTGCCGGCCGGTCGGGCTCGCGCGCCCCGGACCCCTCGCCGACCGGCCAAGCCTCGACCCAGTACTCGCTGCCGAGGTAGACATAGAAGTCGTCCGCGTGCTCCTCATGTGTCTCCTGGTGCCGCCAGGTGCCGTCCGCAAGGTGCCAACCGTCGCGCTCGGCCTCGCGGCGCCAGTCGAAGAAGTATCCCGTGATGTTCTGGCCGGTGCTCATGGGTGCTTCGCCTCCCCTCCATCATTGCGCGCGGCCCAGCGCGCTCATTGTTGAATGGCGCTGACTTCAAGGAACTCCTCAATGCCGAACCGGCCGAGCTCGCGCCCGATGCCGGACCGACCGAAGCCACCGAACGGAGCTCGCGGGTTGAACCGCGCGCCATTGATGTCGATCTGCCCGGTGCGAATGCGCTTGGCGATGGCCACCGCCCGCTCTTCGTCGGCGGACCATACTCCACCGGCGAGACCGTAGTCGGAGTCGTTGGCGATCGCGACCGCGTCGTCGATGCCGTCGTGTCCAACGATCACCAAGACCGGGCCGAAGATCTCCTCCTGCGCCAGACGCGAGCCGCGTGGCACGTCGGAGTAGGCGACGGGTGCGACGTAGTAGCCGCCCTCGTGGCCGAGGTCGTCCACGCTGCCTCGGGCGATCTCACGCAAGCCCTCCGCACGAGCGACCTCGAGATAGTCCTCGACGGTTCGCTTCTGGGCAGCGGATGCCAGCGGGCCCAGCCGCGCGCCCTCAGCGAGAGGGTGCGTCACCGGCATCTTGGCCATCTCAGCGGCCACGAGTTCGTCGACCTCGACCAGCCGGGATCGCGGAACGATCATGCGGGTCCACGCCGTGCAGGTCTGTCCCGAGTTCGTGAACGCGTGGCGAACCGACGCCTTCACCGCCGTGGTGAGATCGGCGTCCTCGGCGATGATGCTGGCGGACTTGCCGCCAAGCTCGAGGGCGACCTTCGTGATGTTGGCCGCCGCGACCGCGGCGACGCGAGCGCCGGCCCGCGTCGATCCCGTGAAGGAGACGATGCCCACGTCCCGGTGCCCCGCGATCGCCTCGCCCACCCCCGGACCTTCACCCGTGACGACATTGAGCAGGCCGGCCGGCACGCCGGCCGCATCCGCCGCCTCGGCAAGGATGAACGCGCTCAGCGGAGCGACGTTGGCGGGCTTGAGCACCGTCCCGCAGCCCGCCGCGATGGCGGCACCGAGCTTCGCGGCGATCTGGTGCAGCGGGTAGTTCCACGGGGTGATCGCACCGACCACGCCGACCGGCGTCCGATGGACCAGAGAGTTGCCGATCGTCTGCTCCAGTTCCAGCTCTCGCACGTCGGCGGCATAGCCGCGCAGCACGCTGAGAGGCAGCCCGACCTGGAGCAGCCGCGACATCCGCAGCGGCGTGCCGACCTCGAGCGCCACGGTGCAAGCGATCTCGTCGGCCCGCGCCTCGATCTCATCGGCGAGTCGCTCCAGCAGCGCCGCCCGCTCGGCCACCGAGGAGGACGACCACCTTTCCGTGGCCAGCCTCGCGGCCTGAACCGCGCGATCGACGTCGGCCATCGATGCCTGAGCGACCTTGGCGAGCACCTCGCCGGACCCCGAGTTCGTCACCGCCACCAGATCCTGCTCGCCCGTCGGCTCGACCCACTTGCCGTCGAGATAGATGTGAGCGCGGTCGTCGACGGTGATCTCGCGAGCGTCTTCCGTCGTGGCGGTCATCGAAGTCTCCAAGAATCGTCGGCTCACAGCTCGAGGGTGAGCTTGTCGGAGAGCGCCCGCGACACGCAGATCATCATCACGTCGCCCTCGGCTCGCTCTTCGTCGGTCAGGTAGGAGTCACGGTGCTCAGGTCGTCCGGCCAGCACCCGCGTCTCGCACGTCCCGCAGATGCCTTCACGACAGGACGACATCGCGAAGACGCCGGCCTTCTCGACCGCTTCGAGCAGCGTCTCGTCAGGCGCGACGACGATCGTGACCTCGCTGTCGACGAGCTCGAGCTCGACCGCCCGGTTCTCGCCATCGTCCACCTGACCGGCGACGAACCGCTCGAGACGGAGAGTCCAGTCCGCGCCCGCCGCCCGCTGCTCGAGTGCGGCCAGCAGCCCGTCGGGCCCGCAGGCGAAGACCGCCGTCCCGAGACCGGCTTCTTTGAGCACGACGTCCAAGTCGAGCAGACCGCGTTCGTTCTGCGGCCAGAGCTCGACGGCGCCCGGATGGCGACGCTCGAGCTCCTCGCCGTAGGCCATCGACGCGGGACTGCGGCCGCCATAAGTCAGCCGCCAGCTCGCTCCGCGTCGGTCAGCCTCGGCGATCATCGGGATCAACGGGGTGATGCCGATCCCCCCCGCCACGAACTCGTAATGATCGGCATCGACGAGGGGGAAGCGGTTGCGCGGTCCTCGCACGATCACCTCGGCGCCCGGTCGCAGGTTCTCGTGGACGGCCCGCGAGCCGCCGCGGCTCGTCTCGGGCTGCAGCACCGCGATCCGCCAGCGACCACCGTCGCCCGTGTCGCCGCACAACGAGTAGTGACGAAGCAGGTCCGGGGCGAGCTGGAGCTCCACGTGCGCCCCTGGCTCCCACGCCGGCAGGGCGGTGCCGGGTCGCGGACCCAGCTCCAGTTCGACCACGCGGTCCGCGACCTCGCGACGACCGAAGACCACGAGGGACAGCTCGACCTCAGGCGAGCGCTCAGCCATCGCCGTCCTCTAGCAGGATCTGCACGCTCTTGGTGTAGGTCATCTCTTCGTAGCCCTCGATCCCGCTGACCCGGCCGTAACCACTCTCGGCGATCCCGCCCATCGCGTACGCCGGGTCGCCGCGCCGGTATTGGTTGACCCACACAGTGCCGGCGGACAGCTTGTTACTCACCCGATGCGCACGGTCCAGGTTCTTCGTCCACACGGCCAGCGACAGCCCGTACGCGGTGTCGTTGGCGAGCTCGACAGCATCCCGCTCGGACTTGAATCGCGAGATCGCCAAGACCGGACCGAAGACCTCCTCCTGGAAGACGCGCATGGAGCGGGACACCTCGGTGAAGATCGCCGGCCGGATCAGCTGGGGGTGGTCGAGCTGCTCCCCGCCGTAGACCAGACGGGCGCCGTCCTCGCGACCCGCCGCGACGTAAGACCTGATCCGCTCGAGCTGACCGACGGTGGCGGTCGGACCCATGTCGGTGGCCTCGTCGGACGGGTCGCCGATCACCAGGCCGTCGACGTACTCGAGGACCCGCTCGAGGACTCGGTCGTGGATGGAGTCCTCGATGATGGCCCGGCCACCGCACATGCAGCTCTGGCCGGCCGCAGCGGTGAAGCCCTGAGCCACGGCGAGGGCCGCCTTCTCGACATCGGCATCGGCGAACACCACATTGGCCGACTTGCCGCCGAGCTCCATGACGACTGGAACCAGCCGGTCCGCCGCGTGCCGGGCAACGATCCTGCCTCCCGCCGGGCTACCGGTGAACGCCAGCTTCGCCACGTCGGGGTGGGAGCACAACCGGGCGCCGACGACGGCGCCCATGCCCGTGACGACGTTGAAGGTTCCCGGCGGGAAGCCGGCCTCGTGGGCGAGCTCAGCGAGTGCGAGGGTCGAGACCGGGGCGACCTCGGAGGGTTTGACCACGATCGTGTTGCCGGCCGCCAGCGCGGAAGAGGCCGACTGGGCCATGATCACGCCCGGCGTGTTCCACGGCGACTGAATGCCGACCACGCCGTACGGCATTCGTCGGGTCATCGCCAGGACCCGCGGGTCGCGACCCGCGGGGACGGTGTCGACATAGGTCTCAGCGACGCTGGCGGCGTAGCGGAAGTACCCGCTGATCGAGCCGTACATCCCGCGCTCCTCGCGGATGACCTTGCCGTTGTCACGCGACTCCAGCCTGGCCAGGCGCTCGACATCCCGGTCGAGCAGGTCGGCGAAGCGGCGCAGGGTCGCGGCGCGGGGATACGCACTCGCAGCCCAGTCCGACTCGACGACTGCCGAGCGAGCGGCCGCTACCGCTCGGTCGACGTCGGTCTCGTCACCCTCGGGGATGCGCGCGAACGCCTCCTGGGACCATGGGTCGACCGACTCAAAGGTCCTGCCGGACCGTGCCGGCACCCACTCACCGTCGATGTACATCAAGTAGACGTCCATGGCCGCCTTTCGGGCTGTGAGCCGGTTCAGGCTCGGCATGTTCGGGGTCAGAGAGCTTCGAGCAGCAACGCGTTGGCCATGCCGCCCGCCTCGCACATCGTGACGAGGGCGCTCTTCGTCGAACCCCCGATGGCGTGCACGGCCGTGGTGGCCAACCGCGCGCCGGAGGCGCCCGTCGGATGCCCTAGTGCGATCGCACCACCGCGCGGGTTGAGTCGATCCGGGTCGGCGTCGAGGCTGCCCGCCCAGGCAAGCGGCACGGGGGCGAAGGCTTCATTGACCTCGACGTGATCGATGTCGTCGAGCTCGCGCCCCAACCGGTCGAGCAGCTTCGTCGTCGCCGGGATCGGCGCCGTGAGCATCTGGATCGGGTCCTCGGCGGTCACGACGCCACCGACGATCCGCGCCATCGGCGTCAGGCCGTTCTTCTCCGCATACCGCTCGCTGACAACGAGCAGAGCCGAAGCCCCATCTGCCAGCGGCGACGAGTTACCCGCCGTGATCGACCAGCCGATCTCGGGGAATCGCTGCTTGTCGACCTCATTCTCGAAGGCGGGCCGAAGGCCGGACAGCGCCTCGACCGTCGAACCCTCGCGAATCGTCTCGTCCTGGTCCAAGACCACCGCTCCGGATGCGCTGCGGATCGGGACGATCTCGGCGTCGAAAGCGCCGGCCGCGCGGGCCTGCGCCGCACGCCGGTGCGAGGTGACCGAGTACTCGTCGAGCAGCTCTCGGCCCAGCCCCCAGCGGGCCGCGACGAGCTCGGCGGCGATGCCCTGGGACACGAGCCCAGGCGGGTAGCGCCGCGCGGCGCCGCCGAACGCATCGGCGCCCTGCCGGTTGGAACCCATCGGCACCCGGCTCATCGACTCCACACCCGCCGCGACGACCACGTCCTGGCTGCCACCGGCGATGGCCTGGTAAGCGAACTGCAGCGACTGCAGGCTCGAACCGCAGCGGCGGTCGATGGTCACCGACGGCACGTGCTCGGGCAGGCCGGCCGCCAACCAGGCCCAGCGTCCTGGCGTCGCCGACTGCTCGGCCACTTGCGATACGCAGCCGGTGACCACGTCCTCGACCTCTGCCGGGTCGACCCCGGTCTGCTCGACAAGTGCGGCGAGCACCTGGCTCAGCAGGTCGATCGGATGAATGCCGACCAGCGCGCCCGTCGGCTTTCCCTTGCCGATGGGCGACCGGAGCGCCCCGACCACCACTGCGGCGTTCACCATGATTGCCCCTTCGGCGACGCAGACTTCCTTAGTCACATTGATACATTATCTGCGTCATGGTGTCATGATATGCGACCGACTTCACACACGGAACCCGCGAGGACATGAGATGAGCGCTTCGACTCCCCCGCCCGCCGCGACCGCGCCGGACGCACCCGGCCTGGCTCTCCGCGTCGGCTTCATCGGGCTTGGCAACATGGGGGCAGGGATGGCCCGCAACGTACGCGCCGCGGGCGTCGAGACCGTCGTGTACGACACTCGCGCCGAGGCCGTGGCGGAACTGACTGATCTCGGGGCGACCGCCGCTGCGCATTCCGGCGAGGCGTGCCTTGGCGTCGAGGTGTTGTGCGTGGCCGTCTTCGACGAGACGCAGGTGCGGGCGGCCTTGCTCGGCGACGCCACCGGCCCGGGAGCGCTCACGACCGCCGCACCCGGCACCGTGATCGCCATCCACAGCACGGTCTCCGCTGCCTTCGTGCGAGAGCTCGCGGACATCGCGATGCGCCAGGACGTGCACGTCATCGACGTGGCCATGACCGGGGGCGGCGACGTGGCCGCTCGGGCCGGGACCCTCACCTTCATGGTCGGCGGGCCCACTCGAGCGGTCCAGCGCTGCCGCCCGGTGCTCGACCTCATGGCGAGCAACGTGTTCCACGTCGGCGAGACCGGCGCCGGCGTCAGCGCCAAGATCGTCAACAACTTCCTCGCCACCAGCAACGTCGCGCTGGTGCGGGAGGCCCTGGCCATCGCCCGGGGTTGCGGCTTCGACGAGTCGCTGCTCGAGGTCATCGGCGCCGGTGGAGTGGGCTCGAGCTGGGTCAGCAACAACTGGGACCGGATTCGCGCCCAGGAGGAGACCTACACGACCGGCCGCGAGGGCATGGCACGGATGTGGGCGAAAGACCTTGCACTGGCCGCCGGTCTCGCCGGTCAGCACGACGTGCCGACCCCCATCGCCGACTTCCTCATCGAGCACATCGTTCCCGAGGTCGGTGCTCAGGGCCTCACCGGCTGACCCGACGCCGCGGCGAGGGCTACTGCTCCTTGCCACGCGACCGGCGCGTGCCGGCCTTCGGCGCCTCGACCGCCTGCTCGGCTTCGGGCAGCATCAGCCCCGGCAACGCGAACGTGCGAAGCATGAACTTCACGTGCTCGTCGTCATGGCGACTGATGACCGGGTTGGGCCCGAGCATCGAGAACACCAGATGCGTGACCCACTCGGTCGCGTCGGCGACCGTGATGTCCTTGCGCAACTCTCCGCGCTGCTGCGCGCGGCGGATCAGTGGCGCAAGGAAGCGTTCAACGAGGCGAGTGAACTCCGTGCCGCCGAACAACGCCTCCATCGTCTGGCCGGACTCCTCGACTGCGAAGAGACGGGACAAGGTCGGACTCTCGTTGACTCGCCGGGACATCAACAGCGCGACCTCGATGACGCCCTCGCCGAACGACGCCCTCTCGTAGATGAGCCGGCCCTCGCGGCTCAACTCCTCGAATTCGCGGGAGATGACCGCGACGAATATGTCCTCCTTCGACGCGAAGTAGCGGTAGACCGTCCGACGGGACAGTCGAACCTCACGGGCGATCTCGTCGATCGTCGTCTTGCCGACTCCGTAGCGGTAGAAGCACGCGGCGGCCCCATCGACCAGCCGGGCCCGGGTGGCATCACCCGGAGCCAGGTTCTCGGCGCGGCGTGCCATGTTCGAACTCCCTACAATTGTTCTTCTTGTGACTCTTACCCGCCGGGTCGGACGTCGGCGCGAGACTATCGCATCATCGCGCCACGAGCCCGACTCGGCGCCGTCGTCCGCGCTGGAATTGCCGGTCCCGTGCCGGCGCCGTCGGTCACGACGCCGGCGTGTAGGTGGTCGGCGACTCCGGGAACGGCAGGTCCGCAGGGACCGGCGCCGCCTTCGGGGGCTGCGGCGCGTTGTCCTCGCGGAAGCGGCGGGCCCAGGCGCGGAAGGCGCCGATGGTCTTGCGCTCGTCACCCACGAGCGGAGCGTTCTCGATGTAGATCTGGTTGTCCCAGATGATCCGGTCGTTGCCTCCGGCGTTGAGGGCCTGCTTGCGCTGCTCGTCGATCACGGCCTTCGCGCGCCCCTTGGGCTCGTCGGTGTCGTCGAGCCGACCGACCCAGATCGAGAGGGAGTAGACCGACGTCTCGTGGTCGATCGGCGTGATGGCACTGATCTGAGCAGTGGGGTGAAGTCCGTGGAGTCGGCTGTAGACGACGCCCAGGCCCCACTGGTAGTTCTCAATGCGCACCTTGACGTCCCCCTCGCGGGTCGGGACGTGTCCGGTGAAGTCGGTGAAGAACATGTCGCCGTCGGCACCTCCGCCGTTGAGCAACGGCACGTCCGCCCACTTGTGGACCGTCCGGAGGTGGCTGATGTCCGCAACGTTCTCGAAGGCGAACTGCGGCGGAAAGGTCACGTTCGCCCGCTGAGCGCCGTGCGGATACAGCGGGTAGAAGGCCGGGTCCTCCGACTCTGCCACTCGAGGCGGCAGGTATGTCGGTTCCTCGTCGCCCTTTCGCGAGAACCACATGTAAACAATGCCGTCCTGCTCCTGGGTTCGGTGCGTGCCCAGGCTCTTCTTGATGCACCGGTCGAGGTACGGGATCTTTGTGTTGGCGCCATCGATGCCGCTCCACTCCCAGTTGTGGAAGGGGCACATGATGCTCTCGCCGCGCACCTCGCCGCCGTGTCCGAGGTGAGCTCCCATGTGCTGGCAGTGCGCGTCGAGCAGGTGGACATCACCGCTCTCACCTCGGAAGGCGACCAGGTCGCGCCCGAAGTACCGGAGCGGCATCACCCCGCCGGCTTGGAGCTCCCCGCTCCAGAACGCGTGGTACCAGCCGGTGCCGTACTGGCGGATCATCTCAACCTCGGCCATGGGAACTCCCTTGTCGTGGCACCACGCCGGGCGCCGCTCTCCAGCTCACCCGCTCACATCGCGATCTCGCGAGCCGGACTCACACTCCGACCATGTCACATTGTACCTGAATGTGTGCTGTAATGACATCGAGTCAAACGACCTACCTCACCAGGTCCTCAGACACCCACCGGACGGCACAAACGGAAGGCCCGGCTTTGAGTTCTCCCGCAACGGATGTCACTGACCTGACCGGCAAGGCCGCCATCATCACGGGCAGCGGGACCGGCATCGGCCGAGAGATCGCACTGCTGCTCGCGCGGCGCGGCGCAGACGTGGTCCTGGCGGCACGCAACGAGGAGCGGCTGATCGCGACCGCCGAGCAGATCGCAGCGACAACCGGCCGCAAGGCACAGGTGGTACCGACCGACGTCAGGGACGACGACCAGATGCGCGCCCTCGTCGACGCCGCCGTCGCGTCCCACGGTCGCCTGGACGTGCTCGTCAACAATGCCGGTGGCTCCTACTTGAAGCCGATGGTGGACCTGGACATCGCCGAGTGGGACCGGATCATCTCATTGAACCTGACCAGCGTCTTCTCGGCGACGAAGGCGGCCATCCCCCACTTGGAGGCTGATGGAGGCGGTTCCATCGTGAACATCTCCTCCTCATCCGCGTCGACCGGCACGCTCGGCGGTGCGGCCTACAGCGCCGCGAAGAGCGGCGTGGAGATGCTGACCAAGGTCGCCGCGGCCGAGCTCGGACCACGAGGCATTCGCGTCAACTGCGTGGCGCCCGGATTGACTCGCTCCGAGGGCGCTGAGCGCTCCTGGAGCCGGGGCAATCTTGATGTGTCCGGGAGCGAGGAACGCATGCCGCTGCGTCGAGTGGCCGAGCCGCTCGAGATCGCCAAGCTGGTGCTGTTCCTCGTCTCCGACCATGCCTCGTACCTCACCGGCGAGGTGCTCCACGCCGATGGCGGTCCCAAGATGGACGGAATCCCCGAGATCTGATCCTCGTCGCGGCGGCTTCGGCGGACACACGGGGCGGCGACGCCGGCGAGCCGAACCGGCAACACCGTCAGCGTGTCATTGTGACAGGAGGTCGGGACAGCGTGTCACGCTCTCGTCGCGCAACGACCCCGGGCGAGATGGCGCAGCGCCGTGACCGGCGTACCGCCGACGCTCGGCCCCGCGAGTGGCAGTTCCTGACACCCCTCGCGCTCGGCTCGATGCTCAACCCGGTGAACTCCTCCATGATCGCGACAGCGCTCGTCCCGATCGGCGGCGATCTGGGCATCTCGCCGGGACGAACCGCCGTACTCGTGTCGGTCCTCTATCTTGTGTGCGCGGTGGCGCAACCGACGCTCGGACGCATCGGTGAGGTGTTCGGAGCGCGCCGCGTCTTCCTCATCGGCTCGGCACTGGTGGCCGTTTTCGGCGTCGTCGGCGCACTGGGCACCAGCCTTGGGATGCTGGTGCTCGCGCGCGTGTTCATCGGCGTCGGCACCTCGGCGGCCTTCCCGAACGCGATGCTCATCATCCGTGCCCGTCAGCAACGCGAGGAAGGCTGGGATCCTCGCCCCAGCCTGGGCGTGATGACGGTCGCAGCACAAGTGACGACCGCTGCCGGTCTGCCGATCGGCGGGCTGCTGGTCGAGTTGGCCGGATGGCGCGCCGTCTTCCTGTTCAACGTGCCCGTCGTCGCGCTTTGTCTGACCATGACCATGCTCTGGATTCCCCGCGACGAGCGCGCCCCACTCAGGCCGGGGGCAGCGCTGACGCGCATCGACCCCATTGGCGTCGTGCTCTTCACAGCGACCATCGGCGGCCTCCTCGCCGCCATGCAGACACTGGGCCGCGTCACTTGGACAGCTCTCACCGTCTCCGTCATCGGTCTTGTCGTGCTGCTGTGCTGGGAACGACGCGCGTCGTCACCGTTCATCGACGTACGATCGCTGGCCCGGAACGGCGCGTTGACCCGCACCTACCTGCGGACCGGGCTCACCTACGGCACGACGTACACGATGATGTACGCCTACACCCAGTGGATGCAGGAAGGCCGTGGCCTCGACGCTTGGGTCGCGGGGTTGGTGATGGTTCCGATGACCGGCGTCGCCGCCGCCCTCAGCTGGCTGCTGTCGCGCCGCGGCTTGATCCGCCCCTCGCTGCGTGTCGCCGCCGTGGCCGTGACCGTCACCGCCGCCGGCTTGATCCTGCTCCGGGACGACACGCCAATCCCGTTCCTCCTACTCGCGGCGTTCGGCTTCGGCATCGTCCTGGGCGGCATGAGCACGGGTAACCAGAACGCGCTCTACGCTCAGGCGCCGGCCTGCGACCTCGGCACGTCGTCCGGCCTGTACCGAACAGCGACGTACCTTGGCGCCATCGGCTCGAGCGCCCTCACTGCCGTCGCGTACGCCGACGGCGTCGACGACGGCGGCTTCCGCATCATCTCGATCGCTCTGGTGATCGTTGGACTCGCGGTGTCCGTGCTCACCTTCGCCGATCGCACACTGGCGCGCACGACCCACGACCCTCCCCAGGATGCCGGAGTGCGCAGCTGAGGTCGTGTCGCAGTCAGTGCGTGCTCTCGCCCGCCAGCGCTCGCCGTAGCAGGACACGGGCGAGATGACGCCGGTAGTCCGCCGTCGCCGTGGCGTCCGAGAGTGGATCAGAGCCCGCGTCAGCCAAAGCCGCCACTTCGTCGTAGGGCCGCCCCAGGCGTAGCGCCGACTCCGCTTGCGCCGCACGAAGCGTGGTCCAGCCCATTCCAGCCAGTCCGATCCCGGGCACCTCCCCACCGACGTAGGCGACACCCACGACCGCCCAGAGCATCGCGCGCGGGCGGAACTTCTGGAACGCCCACGGGAGTCGATCATGAGCGGGCACATCGACAGCCGTCACGAGCAGCGGTCGCGCCGCGGCCCTGCGTGCGTTCAGGAAAGTCTCCACGTCGTCGACGTGCTCGCCATCCTGGTCGCGGTAGTGGACCAGGGCTCGCAGCGCCACCAGCGCAGCGGGGAGGTCGGCCGCCGGATCGGCATTGCACAGCGACCCTCCCAGGGTGCCGAGATGACGCACCTGCGGATCGGCCACGGCCGATGCCGCCTGCGCCAGCAAGGGGACGACCCGGCGGATGTGCGGATCCAGCTCGAGTTCCGCATGCCGCGTCATCGCCCCGATCCGCACCCGCTCGCCGGCTACGTCGAAGCCACGCAGCTCCCGTACGCCGGACAGGTCGACCAGACGCTCAGGTCCGGTCTGCGTTGCTTTCATCGCCACCAGGAGGCTCTGTCCGCCGGCCAACGGAATGGCAGGTCGGCTCGGATCGAGCAAGGCAGCCAGCGCCGCATGCAGATCGGTTGGCAGATCAAGCGCGAAGTCGTGGTCGATCACGACGGTCTCTTCTGAGCATCGGCGGTCGCGAGCAGCGCAGCCACGATGTTGTGGTACCCGGTACAGCGGCACAGATTGCCCTTCAAGGCCCGCCGCGCACTCTCCTCGTCGCAGACGCGACCCTCCTCGAGCGCGCTCACGGCGGCCATCACCATGCCCGGCGTGCAGAAGCCGCACTGCAGGGCATGACAGTTCCTGAAGCTCTCCTGCACCGGGTGAAGGTCGGTCTCGCCGGCGAGCGCCTCGATCGTGGTGACGGTACGGTCCCGCGCCTGAGCGACAAGGACCGTGCACGACTTCACAGAGCGCCCGTCGAGCAGCACGGTGCAGGCGCCGCACGTCGTCGTCTCGCAGCCGGTGCGGGTGCCGCGCAACCCGAGATGATCGCGCAGTGCCTCGAGGAGCAACGTGCGCGGCTCTACCTCGAGCTCGGCCTGCGCGCCATTCACCGTCAAGAAGATGCGCAAGCGCTCGGACATGCTCAGTGTCCCTTCCAGTGGGGCGTGCGCTTCTCCTTGAACGCCAGGGCGCCTTCGCGGGCGTTCTCGGAGGAGCGCACCGGCTCAATGACGCCGACCGCAAGGGCAGGATCGTTGTCGAGTTCGTCGAGCGCCTCGGCGATCGCCACCGAGGCCGCGGCGTTGATCGCGTTGCGGACCTCGGGTCGGTTGACCACGATCGACGGCACTCCGCCGATCCGCTCGGTCAGGACTTCACCGCTCATCGAGCGGGCATCCGGATCGCCCCGTCGAGGCGGATCGTCTCGCCGTTCAACATCGGGTTGTCGATGATGTGCATCGCCAACCCGGCGTACTCCTCCGGCCGGCCGAGCCGGGCAGGGTGGGGTACCGCGGCGGCCAGGTTGGCCCGGATCTCGTCGGAGAATCGGGACAGGATCGGGGTGTCGAAGGTGCCGGGGGCGATTGTGCATACCCGAACCAGCCGCGATGCCAGGTCACGCGCGGCCACCAGCGTCATGCCGACCACGCCGGCCTTGGCCGAGGCGTACGGCGTCTGGCCGGTCTGCCCCTCCCACGCGGCAACCGAGGCGGTCATGATGCAAACGCCGCGCTCACCCTCGACGGGCTCGTTGCCGACCATCGCGGCCGCGGCCAGCCGCAGGGCGTTGAAACTGCCGACCAGGTTGGTTTCGATCAGCGATCGGTAGGTGTCGAGGGCGCCCGGCACACCGTGTCGGTCAACCACCCGGACGGTGCCCCCGCGACCGGCGCAGTGCACCAGCGCACGCAGCGGCGCCACCGTTGCAGCGGCCTCGACCGCGGCTGACATGGCCTCGGCGTCGGCGACGTCCGCGGGGGCGAAGGTGCACAGGTCGCCGAGACCGTCGGCGATCTCGGCGCCCTGGGAGGAAGGCAGGTCGACGACGACGGTGTGGACCCCGCGCTCGACAAGCGAGCGGACCGTCGCCAGGCCGAGGCCCGACGCACCACCGGTCACCAGCGCGGACGCGTTCTCAAGCCTCATCCGGCAGCCACCGGCCACGTGATCGTCTTGTGCTGTAGGTACTCCTCGAGGCCCCACCGCCCCCACTCCCGGCCAAGGCCGCTGTGCTTGTAGCCGCCGAAAGGACCGTGGGGGGTGACCCGGCCACCGCCGCCATTGACGGCGACCGACCCGGTCCGGATGCGCTGCGCAACGGAGTAGGCGCGGCTGACGTCGCGCGACCAGACTCCCCCGGCCAACCCGTAGCGGCTGTCGTTGGCGATCTTGATCGCCTCCTCGTCGTCATCGAAGGGGATCACCACCATGACCGGGCCGAAGAACTCGTCCTGAGCGACGCTCATTGAGTTCTCGACGTCGACCATCACAGTCGGCTCAAGGAAGTAGCCCGTGTCCAGGCCCTCCGGCCGCTTGCCGCCGACAGCGATCCGGGCGCCCTCTTCCACGCCACGCGCGATCATCGACTCGACACGTTCGCGTTGGCCGGCGCTGATGATCGGCCCGACCGTCACGGTGGGGTCGGTGGCCGGGTCGCCGATCTTGACCCCGCTCGCAAGGGCCGTGACCCGCTCGACCAGCTCGTCGTGGAGGGATCGGTGCACCAGGGTGCGGGTGAGCATGCCGCACCCCTGACCGCAGTTCGCAGTGAAGTTGCGGAGAACGTCGGTGGCGACCCGGTCGAGGTCGGCGTCCTCGAGCACGATGTTGGCGGACTTGCCACCGAGCTCGAGAACCACCTTCTTCAGGGTCGGGGCGGCCTGCGCCATGATGCGGCGTCCAGTCGCGTCGGAGCCCGTGAAGCTCACCAAGTCGACGGCCTCGTGCGTAGTGATCACCTCGCCGACCTCGGGCGACCCGGTGACGAGGTTGAGCACTCCTGCCGGCAGGCCGGCCTCGTCCGCGATCTCGGCCAGCACGAACGCGGAAAGTGGCGCCAGCGGCGAAGGCATCAGCACCGTGGTACACCCTGCGACCATTGCCGGGCCGAGCTTGAACAGGCTCAGCATCCACGGCGCGTTGAACGGGCTGATCGCGCTGACCACACCGAACGGCTCACGGTGCACCACGCCCTGGCCGACCAGGGAGCCGACGATGTTGGGCAGCATCGGCTCGACGAACTCGAACCCCGGGACGACCCGCTCCATCAAGTCGATCCAGCGCTCGATCGGGACGTCGACGAACGAGGTCGTCGCCGCGCGGGTGCGGCCGACCTCGACGGAGTCGATACCGGCCAGCTCGTCCCGTCGCTTCACCATGATGCCGCTCATCTTGAGCAGCACCTCAGCGCGCTCACGGTAGGTGAGCCGCGGCCACGGTCCTTCCTCGAAGGCCACCCGGGCCGCGAGCACCGCGTCCTCCGCGTCCTTCGCGGTGGCGACAGGCACACGGCCGATGACACGTTCGGTCGCGGGGCCGATGACATCGGCCTGGGTCGGCTCATGCGGTGGCCTCCAGGCCCCGTCGATGTAGAGCCGGTCCCACTCGTACTGCTTCATGAACTTCCTTCGGGCTTACTCAGAGGCCGTTCGGGCCGTCGCTCGGGTCGCGTGGGTCGTCGGTCAGGGTGTGCGGTGCGGCTCGCTGAGCCAACCGTCGACCTCGATACCGATGGAGTTGAGCATCCATCCCGTCATCGAGTAGAAGCCGATGAGCATGAGGAGCTCGATGAGCTGCTGCTCGTCGTACTCCTCGGCGATCCTCCGCCAGGTCTCCGCCGAGACCCTCTGGTCGTCGTAGACGTCGTCGACGGCCTGGAGCTTGGCGGCGGTCGTGGTGTCCCACGCGTCGTCGCCCGGACCTGCGATCACCGCGCTGATCTCCGCGTCGGTGACGCCGGACAGCTTCGCCGAGCGGGTGTGATGGGCCCATTCGTACGGGCTGCCCACCCGGTGCGCGACCCGGAGCGTGATCAGCTCGCGGTCGTGCGGCGGAAGCACACCGGTACGGAACCGAGTGCCGAGTTGCGACCACGGCTCGAAGAAGTGCGGGTGCTTGACCAGCGTGCAGGGGAGGTTGCGATCCGGCGTCGCGGCCGAGAAGGACGTTCCCGCGGGCAGCAGCGTATTGAGCCGCTCACGAACCTCGCCGACCCGATCCGCCGCCGGCACCGGCTCGATGAACGGCTGGGACTTGGGTGCGGTCACCGGATCGCCTCCTTCTCGATGAGGTCGCGCAGGTCGGCCGGGACGCGGGCGTCGACGTCCTCGGCCTCGGGGTCCCCCTCGACTCGCACGATGTCGGCGGTTCGCGGGCCGAGGTGACGAGCAAGCCACCGGGCTCCGATCTCCATCACATCGGCCAGTCGTGCCCCGTGGACGTCAGTGTGGCCGGCGCCCTTGAGGATCACGAGACGTTTGGGGGGTCCTGCGGCGCCGTAGAGCTGTTCTGCCTGACTCGTGGGCGTCGTACGGTCGAGCTCGGCGGCGATCAGCAGAAGCGGCCGAGGGGCCAGCCGGTCGACGTAGTCGACCGGTTTGTAGGCCATCGTCGAGTCGGCCGTCTCCGACAAGGGGTAGCGCAGCGCCGCGAGCTCGGGGTGCTTCTCGGCGTGCTTCGCCGCTCGCACGTGCGAAGCGGGCTCGAAGTTCATGATCTCCTCGGGCGCGACTGCTTCGCCCCCGCCGAGGACGCGAGCACGGCGGTCGGCGTCGACGCGCGCGAGGAAGTCCTGCCACTCCCACGGTGTGCGGGTGTCGCGCAGGAGAGCCTCGCCGTCGGCGAAGGGTGTGGTGGCAGCGACGCACCGAACCCTCTGGTCGAGGGCGCCGGCCATCACAGCATGTGCTCCGCCGTAGCTGGCGTCACCCCACAGGGCGACACGGTCGGCGTCGACCTCCGCCCGGGTGGTCACGTAGGTGATCGCGTTGCGGACATCCTCGAGCTGCTCCTGCGCGATGTGGCGCCAGCGCGGGCCTTCACTTTCCCCGAATCCTCGGTACTCGAAGGTGAGGACGACGTAACCCATCTCGGCGAAGCCGCGTGCGTACTTCGGGGCGAACATCCCGAACACCGGTCTGTAGCCGAGACACAGGATGATCGCCGGCGCCCCGGCGGCTGGGCGCCGGGCCTGGTCGGGCAGGTAGATGACGCCATGGAGCGACAGTCCAGGGCCGCTGATGAAGCTGATCGTCTCGGACGTCACCGCCATCTGGGCACTCCTCATCTCGGACTATTTCCAATCTGGCCTCATCAGGACCAGGCAGGGGCCTGACGACGGACTCCTCATGACCGAGGTCACGCTGCACTATGTCACACCGATAGAGCATCTGTGACGTAAGCACATCACGAGGACATTCCGTCACACAAGTGCTCCGGGAAAAATGTACAGGCAACCTGTACAGAGATCCGCATCACACGCTACGATGACACACATATCGGCGCAGTGTGCAACGCCATGTCCGCCCTCTTCTGTCACGTCTCCAGGAAGGCCCGCGCCCGTGACCACCGACACCGACACCGACACCGTCAGCGACTACCCGATGGCTCGCACGTGCCCGTTCGACCCGCCGCCCGAGGTGCTCAGCATCCAAGAGCGCGAGCGGATCACTCGGGTCCGGCTCTGGGACGGCTCCCAGCCGTGGCTGGTGACCGGTTACCGGGAAGTTCGGGACATCCTGTCCGACCCCCGGGTCAGCGCAGACACGGACCGGGCCGGGTACCCCTGGAACAGCGCCGGGCAGAAGGGCCGCCGCGGCGTCATGAAGACCTTCATCAACATGGACAACCCCGAGCACGATCGACTGCGCCGGATGCTCACGCGGGAGTTCATGGTGAAGCGAATGCGCGCTCTACGCCCGGAGATCGAGAAGATCGTCAACGGCCTGATCGACGACATCCTCGCCGGCCCCAACCCGGCCGACCTCGTCGAAGCCCTCGCGCTGCCCGTCCCGTCTCTGGTGATCTGCGAGATGATGGGCGTCTCGTACGAGGAGCGGCACCTCTTCCACGAGCTGAGCCGGACGATGATCTCGCGGCTGTCCACTGCCGAAGAGGCCGTCGCGGCGATGCAGGGCATGATGGAGCTGCTCGCGCGGGTCGTGGACGAGAAGGACAAAGCTCCCGCAGACGACCTGGTGAGTCGGCTGGTGACCGAGCAGATGCGCACCGGCCGGCTGAGCCGCGACGAGGTCGTCAACATGTGCCAGCTGCTGTTGGTCGCCGGTCACGAGACCACGGCCAACATGATCGCGCTCGGCACGCTCACCTTCCTCCGGAACCCTCAGGCCCTGAAGGAACTGCGGACCACCGACGACGCGAAGGTGCACGCGAACTCGGTCGAGGAGATGCTGCGCTACCTGACGATCCTCCACGTCGGGCGACGGCGCGTGGCCACCGAGGACTTCGAGTTCCACGGCCACCAGATCAAGTCCGGCGACGGCATCGTCGCCGCCCACGACGCGGCCGACCGAGACGCCGGAACCTTCGAGAACCCCGACGTCCTCGACATCCACCGTCCCTCGGCGCGCCATCATCTCGCCTTCGGATACGGCCCGCACCAGTGCCTGGGCCAGCCGCTGGCCCGGGTCGAGCTGGAGGTCGTCTACTCGACGCTCTACCGCCGGATCCCGACGCTCGAGCTCGCGGTACCGATGGACCACATCGTGTTCAAGACCGACAACGTCGTGTACGGCATCGACGCACTGCCCGTGAAGTGGTGAGAGGACGACCATGAAGGTGACCATCGACGAGGAGAAGTGCGTCGGCGCGGGCCAGTGCGTGTTCAGCGCGCCCGACGTCTTCGACCAGCGCGACGAGGACGGCATCGTGGTGCTCCTCGACGCCGACCCGCCCGAGCGGCTGCACGACGAGACCCGCGAGGCCGCCCACGTGTGCCCGGCCCTGGCCATCATGATCGATGAGTGAACGGCACCCCCGGCCCGCCCGGGTCGTCGTGGTCGGCGCTTCGGCGGCGGGCCTCACCGTGGCCGAGGCACTGCGCCGCGAGGGCTTCGCCGGCGAACTGGTGATGGTGGGCGACGAAACCGAGCCGCCGTACGACCGTCCCCCGCTGTCCAAGCAGGTCCTCAAGGGCGACTGGCCGCTGCGGAAGACCCACCTCCGGAACGAGGAGACCCTCCAGGCACTCGAGGCCGAATGGGTGCTCGGCGCACCCGCCGACTCCGTGGACCTCGGCCGCCGCGTGGTGACCGTTGGCGATCGCGAGATCCCGTACGACGCGTTGGTGATCGCGACCGGGGTGCGCCCGCGAACGCTCCCCAGCGCCCGACAGGTCGGCGTGCACACACTGCGAACCCTTGAGGACGCGACCCGCCTGCGGCGAGACCTGCGCACCACCGCTCGGCTGGCCGTGATCGGCTCAGGGTTCCTGGGCATCGAGGCCGCGGCCGTGGCACGACAGATGGACCTGGACGTCACGGTGATCGACGTGCTGACCGCACCTCTGGTGCGCCAACTCGGACCCGAGATCGCCGCCCATGTGCTCGACCTGCACCTCGGACACGGCGTGGAGTTCCGGCTCGGGACCTCCGTGCCGGCCATCGAGACCGGTTCGGACGGGCGGTCGCACATCCACCTCGACCAAGGTGACCCGGTCGTGGCCGACGCGGTGCTGGTGGGCATCGGCTCGCTGCCCAACACGGAGTGGCTGGCGGACTCCGGGCTGACCATCGAGAACGGCGTGGTATGCGACCAGCACAACCAGGCCCATCCGCACGTATGGGCGGCCGGCGACGTCGCCCGCTGGTACCACCCCGGCATCGGCCGGCACCTGCGCATCGAGCACCGCATGAACGCCACCGAGCAGGGCATGAACGTCGCCAAGGCGATCATGGGAAACCCGGTGCCGTTCGCGCCGGTCCCCTATTTCTGGACCGACCAGTACGACGTGAAGATCCAGGCCTACGGCCACCTGGGTGGCGACTGCGAGGTCGAAGTCGTCGCCGGGTCGTACACAGGAGGCAGGTTCGCCGCGGTCTACCGCGTCGAAGGCGAGATCGTCGGCGCACTGAGCTGGAACATGCCGCGTGAGGTTCGAGCCCTGCGCCGGCAGCTCGTGGAGCGGATGAAGGCAGCCACCGGCTGAGACATGCCCTGCTCCCAGTCCAGGCTTCCCCACGTGCACGAGAACGAACGAAGGAGGCTCCGATGGGTGAGCTCAGTGGCAAGGTCGCGGCGATCACGGGAGCCGGAGCGGGCCTCGGCAGGCGCTACGCGCTCGACTTCGCCCGCGAGGGTGCCGCGGTGGTCGTCAACGACCTCAACGTCACTGTCGAGGGTGACGCGCTGGGATCGGACAACGCCGCCGACGTCGTGGCCGAGATCGTCGCGGCCGGCGGGCACGCGGTGGTCAACCACGCGGACGTGTCCGACCCCGAGGGCGCCGCCAGCATCACGAGAACGGCGGTCGAGTCATTCGGGACCATCGACATCCTCGTCAACAACGCCGGAGTGGTCATCGACGCCCCTGTCCCGCGGATGAGCGACGCGGCGTTCCGCAAGGTCATCGACGTGCACCTCACGGGCACGTTCCTCGTTTCCCGCGAGGCATTCGCGCACATGGCCGACCACGGCGGCGGTGCCATCGTCAACACCACCTCGCGCAGCGGTGTCCGGGGCAAGTCGACGCAGGCGAACTACAGCGCGGCCAAGGGCGGCATCGTCGCCATGACCAGCACGCTGGCCATCGAGGGCGACGCCTTCGGGATCCGCGCGAACACCATCTCCCCGCGCTTCGCGAGCCGCGCCTGGGGCGACGGCCGGGTGACCTCCAGCGGCGTCCTGACTCCCGAGATGCGGCAGTTCTACACCAGCGATGCCGCAGCCCGGGTCGTTCTCTACCTGGCCAGCGACCGCTCGGCCGCGCTCTCGGGCCGTGTTCTCTTCGCGAGCGCCGACGCGATCCAGGAGATGCGCTGGACCGGGGCGGAGACCTGGGTGCCCGGCGGCAACGACTGGGACCTCGACGACCTGGAGAAGGCGATCGCCGACGGCCACGTGCTCTTCACCGAGGATTCCAACCTCGGCCGCCCGATCTGAGGACGGCGATGACCACCAGCACCACCACCTCGGTTCCGGGCACCGGCGGGGACCGATCGCGTCCTGCGGTCGGCGATCCCCGCACCCGCCACGAGGACGATGGACTGCTCCGCGGGGCCACGGCGTTCACCGGCGACCTCGAGGTTCCAGGCATGCGATATGTCAGTCTCGTCCGTTCCCGCACCGCACACGGCCGGATCCGGGCCGTCGACACGGCCGCGGCCCGCGCCCTGCCGGGGGTGGTCGCCGTGCTCACGGCGACGGACCTGAACCTGCCCAAGCTCGCCGCGTCCCCCGCCACCCTCCCCATGGATCCGCGACTGCACCGCCCGCTGCTGGTGGGCGACAGGGTCCGCTTCGTCGGTGAGACGATCGCCGTCGTCGTGGCCACCTCCGCGTCCACCGCGCGTGCCGGCGCGGCCCGAGTGGAAGTCGACGTGGAGGAACTCGAAGCGGTTGCGTCGGCCGAAGACGCGCTGGCCCCGGGCAGCCCGCGGCTCTTCGAGGACTTCGACGGCAACGTCTGCCTCGAGACGCTGCTCGAGACCGGCGACCCCGACATCGCCGGGCCGGTCGAAGTCGCCGTCCGCGTCGAGCAGCCCCGCATGGGTGTCATGCCGATGGAGCCCGCAGCGGTCCTGGTCGTACTCGATGCAGACGGCGGCCTGGACGTCATCGCCTCCACCCAGATGCCACACCGGTCACGTCTGATGATCTCGGCGCTGCTCGGCATCCCCCTTGACCGGCTGCGGGTTCGCTGTCCCGCCGTCGGAGGCGGGTTCGGCGGCAAGACCCCGTTCGACGCCGACTACCTGTTGGTGATCGCAGTCGCCCGCCACCTGGGCGTTCCGCTCCGGTGGACGCAGACCCGGCACGAGAACCTGCTCACCATGCAAGGCCGTGGATACGCCTTCGACGTGCGCCTGGTCGCGGAGGAGGACGGCAAGGTGCTCGGCCTGCGGGTGGAGGCTCTCGGCGATGCGGGCGCCTACCCAGGAGTGGGCGTCAGCCCCATCCACACCGCACGGGGCCTGCTCACCGGCACCTACGACATTCCCAACCTGCGCGCGCGCATTCGTTGCGTGATGACCAACACCGCACCGACGGGCGCTCTGCGGGGCGCGGGACGACCGGAGGGGATTCACGTCATCGAACGCGCCATGGACGAGCTCGCGGCGCGGCTCGGGATGGATCCGGCCGAGGTCCGCAGACGCAACTTCGTGGTGCCCGGACAGTTCCCCTACACGAACGCGGGCGGGGAGACGTACGACAGCGGCGACTATCACCGCGCGCTCGAGACCGCTCTGTCCGCGGCCGACTACACGGCGCTTCGCCGCGAGCAGGCCGCGCAGGACCCTGCGGGACGCAGCATCCTCGGGATCGGGATCAGCTCGTACGTGGAGGTATCGGCCAGCCCCAAGATCGGCCTCGCCGCCGAAGGCGCCCGCGTCATCCTCGGGTCCAGCGGTGACATCGAACTCCGGGTCGGCACATCCGCACACGGGCAGGGTCACTGGACGATGTACAGCCAGATCGCCTCCGCTGTCCTTGGCATCGCACCGGAGCGTTTCACCCTCGCGCCCGCGGACACGGACCTCACCTCTTTCGGTCAGGGCACGGGCGGCTCAAGGTCCGCGCAGATCGGCGGGTCCGCCGTACACCTCGCCTCGGTCCACCTGCTCCAGCAGGCGCACGCCCTCATCGCCGAGCAGGTCACGTGCGGTACCGATGAGATTCGGCTCGTAGACGGGGAGTTCATCGCGGGCGGCTCACGCTACGACTGGTCCCAGGTGGCCGCCCTCGCCGAGCACACTGGTCTCGCCGGTGAGCATCATTTCGACCAAGGTGCGGGCACTGCGCCGTACGGTTGCCACATCGCCATCGTCGAGATCGACACCGGCACCGGCAAGGTGCGCATCCGACGCTTCCTGGCCGTCGACGACTGCGGCACGGTCATCAATCCGTTGATCGTCAATGGACAGGTTCATGGCGGGATCGGCACCGGCATCGCCGAGGCGCTCTTCGAGCAGATCACCTTCGATCCGGGCGGTCTTCCGACAACGGCCAGCCTGGCCGAGTACCTCATGCCCAGTGCCGCCGATCTCCCGTCGATCGCAGTCATGCACACGGTCACGCCGACGCCCCTCAACCCCCTGGGCGCCAAGGGCGTCGGCGAGTCCGGCGCTACGGGGTCCCTGGCCGCCGTGCACAACGCCGTGATCGACGCGTTGCGCGCCGTCGGCGCCGGGCAGGTGTCCATCCCGGCGACACCTGAGCGCGTGTGGCGGGCGTTGCACGCTCGGGAAGCCGGCCGGGACCGGAGCGGGACCGGAGTCTGAAAGGGCAGCGGCAAGCCGCTGCCCTTCCGGCTCTGTCGGCACCTTCGGTCAGCGCAGAACGAAACCGCCGTCGACGATGATCTGCTGCCCCACGAGGTAGGACGCCTGGTCCGACAAGGCCCACACCACGGCCTCACCTACCTCGGTGGGAGTTGCCATGCGGCCCCAGGGCACGATCGACTTCATGACGTCGGCGAGGTCGCCACCGCTGCCGACCATCGGGGTGTCGGTGACACCGGGCGAGACCACGTTGATCCGGATGTTGCGGGTGACGTAGTCCAGCTGCGCGCTCTGGCTGATCCCGACGATGCCGTGCTTGCTCGCGGTGTAGGCGCCGTGCTGTGTCAGCGGCTTGGTGGCGTTCACGGACGCGATGTTGACGATGCTGCCGCCGCCGGCGGCGAGCATGTGCGGGATCTGGTATCTCATCCCGTAGAACGCGCCGCTGAGGTTGATCCCGATCGTGCGCGCCCAGTCCGCGACGTCGATCTCGTGCAGATCGGCCTCCTGGCCCGGCACCGCGGCGTTGTTGACCGCGTGGTGAAGCCCGCCGAACTCGTCGACGATGCGGGTAACGGCGGCCTCCACCTGCGTGGGGTCGGCGACGTCCGTCGGAACGGCGATCGCGGATCCGTCGGCAGCCCCGTTCAACTCTTCGGCGACACCCGCGAGCAGGTCTTCCTGCAGCCCGACGAGACCCACCTTGGCACCGCGTTCGGCGAGCAGCCGGGCGGTCGCTGCCCCGATCCCGGTCGCCGCACCGGTCACCATCGCGACCTTGCGGTCGAAGTCCTGCGCCATTCAATCCACATCCTTGGGTCGTGCGTCCGAACCACCCCAAGGCAGTTCTGGCACAGAGTTACGAGATATGCGACATCATGTCGCCGTGACCGCCATCACGTCAACGCTCCGGGCGGGCGAAGAGCCGCTCCGCCGATCCGAAGGCCACCTGCGACGGCCGGCACGCCAACGGGCGCTGCCGTCATCTCAAACCCATCGACTTGGCGATGATCACCTTCATGATCTCGCTCGAGCCCG
Source organism: Actinomadura rugatobispora (assembly GCF_055379765.1). Classification (NCBI taxonomy): domain Bacteria; kingdom Bacillati; phylum Actinomycetota; class Actinomycetes; order Streptosporangiales; family Thermomonosporaceae; genus Actinomadura; species Actinomadura rugatobispora. The sequence goes on from NZ_AP029191.1 coordinate 322,243, forward strand.
CGTACAGCCGGGCGGCGCGGGCGTCGACGTACGCCCGCGCGATGGGGTACTCCTCCATGAAGCCATAGCCGCCGAAGAGTTGCAGGCATCGGTCGAGCACCCGACCCTGCAGTTCGGTGGTGAACAGCTTCACCTTGGCCGCGTCGGCCGGGTCGAGATCACCGGTCTCGTTGGCCACGAGCGCTCGGTCGACCAGCGCCTGGCCGGCCTCGACCTCGGTGGCGCAGGCGGCCAGCTCGAACTTCGTGTTCTGGAACGCCGAGAGCGTGGTGCCGAAGACGCCGCGGGTGTTGACGTACTCGACGGTGGCCTCGACCGCCGCGGCCGCCGCCGCCTGGCTGTTGATGCCGATGGACAACCGCTCCTGAGCAAGGTTGCGCGTGAGGTAGGAGAAGCCCTGCCCCTCCTCGCCGAGCAGGTTCTCGACCGGGACCTCGACGTCGTCGAAGACGAGCTCTGCGAGATCCTGACCCTTCAGGCCGATCTTGTGCAGCTGCTTGCCGCTCTCGAATCCCTTCATGCCGCGCTCGACGACCAGCAGGCTGAGCCTGCCGCGGTCACCGGCGTCGCCCGTGCGAGCCGCGACGATGATCAGGTCGGCATTGCCACCGTTGGAGATGAAGGTCTTCGCGCCGTTGAGGACGAAGCCGTCACCGACCCGGCGAGCACCTGTCGTGATGCCACGGAGGTCGGAGCCCGCGCCCGGCTCGGTCATCGCCAGAGCCGCGACCGCCTCACCCGAAGCCAATCGGGGCAGCCACCGAGCCTTCTGGTCGTCCGTGGCGAGGTGCAGGTAGTAGGGCATGCAGATGTCGGTGTGCACGCGCAGACCACCGAGTGCCAATCCGGCCCGCTGCGCCTCCTCCGTGAGGATGGCGTTGAACAGGAAGCTGTCGATCCCACCCCCGCCGTACTCCTCGGGGATCTGGATTCCGAGCAGACCGAGTTTGCCCGCGTCGAGCCAGAACGACCGAGGAGGAACGCCCGCCGAGCGCCACTCGTCCTGCTCGAGCGTGAGGTCGGCGTAGAACCGGCGCACCGTCGATCGAAAAGCCTCGTGCTCGTCGTCGTAGAGGTCGCGCTTCATGTTGCTGGTCCTTCGTCTTGCGGTCGATTCCGCGCATGAGGCAGCCTGCCGCCGCCCGATGTCGGCCGGCGGCAGGGCGCGCACGGCGCCCTGGGGTGGGAACAGAGGGTGGTCAGACCGGTTTCGCTTCGACGAAGTCCTTCGCCGTGGCGTCCCACGTCGAGGTCGTCAGGCCTTGGGACTTGATGCGATACTTCTCCACCTTGGCGATCGGGTTACGCGGGAGGCTGGCGACTATCTCGTAGTAGCGAGGGACCATGAAGAACGGGAGCTTCTGCGCGCAGAACTCCTGGAGTTCGGCGTAGTCGACCGTGGCGTCCTCGACGAGCTCGACGACGGCGAAGATGTCGTCCTCCATGACCTCGCTCGGCACGCCGACAGCAGCCGCATCGTTCACTGCCGGGTGTTGACGCAGCACGTCCTCGAGCTCGGCGGCCGAGACGTTCTCTCCCCGGCGCCGCAGTGCGTCCTTCTTGCGGCCCTCGTAGTAGAACCAGCCGTCCTCATCGATACGGCCCAGGTCACCGGTGTGGAACCACAGGTTGTCCATGGCCTCTTGTGTCGCCGCCGGATTGCGCCAGTAGCCGCTGAACATCACCTGCGACTTCTTGGGCCGGACGACGATCTCACCGGTGGTGTCGAGGGGAACGTCGACGTCGCCGTCCTCGACCAGCCGCACCTCGAACAACTCATCGTTCACTCGACCGGCCGAATTGGGCGGATACGGGACGTCCAGCCCGCCCTTGGTGATCTGGCACGCCTCGCTCAGGGCGTAGCACGTCACGATCTTGCAGTCGAACCGCTCCTCGAACTGCTGCTGGATGGTACCGGGCACGGGCGCAGCGAAGATCGCCCGCATCGGCAGTTCGGCGTCCTCCGGAGTCTCGGGCTGGTTGTAGAGCATGACGATCATGGACCCGAGAAGGTGCACCACGGTGGCTTCCGTCTCCCGGACCCGCTGCCAGGTTCGGCTCACGGAGAACTTGGGGTCGAGAACCGTGTGCTGTCCCGTGAGGAGCGAGCCGACCACGCCACACGCCTTCGCCGCGAGGTGGAACATCGGCATCGAGCCGAAGTAGGTGTCGTCCTCGGTGGACTGGTAGAGCCCCAGCATCTGCCTTGCGGCCGAGAGCAGGTAGTTGTGGCTGAAGGTGACCCCCTTGGAGGCACCCGTGGTGCCGGAGGTGTAAATCACCGACGACATGTCACGGTAGGAGATCTCGCCGGGCAGGTTGAGGCGGGACGCCTCGCCTTCCTCGAGATGCTCCCACGGCACAGCGTCCAGCCCGGCGGCGCGCAATCGCGCCAGCCCGCTCGAGTCTCCGCCCCGCAGCACCACGATCTCGACGCCCCCGTCACGGGCCGTGTCGCGCACCGTGTCCAGGTACTCGTCGTCGCACAGCAGGACGCGGCTGTTCGCGTTCTGCAAGGTACGGCGCAGGAAGTCGCCCGTGTACGCCGTGTTGATCGGGATGTCGACCGCGCCCAGGCGAGACGCACCGAGCCAGCCGAGGACGTGGTCGGTCGAGTTGGCCATGAGCATGCTGACCGGCTCGCCGCGCCCCACCCCGAGCCGGAGGAGGCCGTTCGCGTAGCGGATCGAGCGAGTGGCCATGTCCGCGTAGCTGATGTCGACGCCATTGATCGTCACCGCGACACGATCACCCGACATCTCGGCGCGACGGTCGAGGACGACGGGCAGCGAGACCGCGTCGTCGGGCTGCCAGGCCGCGGTCACCGTCGTCCCCTCGCGATCGGTCGACCCGCCTCAGTGACTGAGAAGCTCATCGTTCTCATCCTCACTCCACGACTTGTGCTCGTCCATCGCGGGGCCACCGCGACAAACCACTGTTCGACACAATGACACAAACCTCGTAATGCGTGCCACCTATGCGGTGAACGCATCCCAGACCGCCGACTCGCCGCCCTCTCGAGCCGCGCGGCCGACCAGTTCGGACCATCTCCGGGCGCCACCATCGGCGTCTCGCCAAGACCACAGCCGCCTCGTGTAGGCACCCAGTCCGTACTCCTCAGTGATTCCCATGGCGCCGTGCAGCTGATGTCCCCGCGCCGCGACATCGGTCGCGACCTCGTCGGCGATGGTGCGGCAGATGGCTGCGGCCTCGAGGAAGCCGCCGGCGGCGTCCCGCTCGGCGAGCAGGGCGGCGCGCTCCACGACGCTCTCGAGCTGGATGAGTCCGGTCCGCATGTGCGCCACAGACGCGGCGACCGCCGGGATCCGCACCAGTGGCTTGCCGAACTGTTCCCGGGTCATGACGTGTGCCCGCGCCAGGGCATGGACCCCGCGCGCGGCTCCCAGGACCTGGGCGCTCCACAGGATTCCCGCGCGAGCCCGCGCTGTCGTCCGCTGCCCGGCCCACCGACCGACCTCGACGACCCCACCGAGGGCGACGGTGTCCACAGGTCCGCCCGCCAGGTCCTCACCGGTCGTCACCACGTTGACCTCGCGAGCAACCGACACGGTGCCGTCGGCTGCGATCAAGACCACTTCGTCGAGCCATCTGCCCCACGGCACGACCAGGCGACCGTCGTCGAAGCCATCGTCGACGATCAGTCCACGCGTCACGGGGGTGACGGCTTGATCGCCGTGGCCGAGCACCCAGGACGCGACCAGGTTCGTGGGAAGCGGGAGGTCGAGCCCTCGCAGCGCGGCCTGCTCGCAGAGGACGACCTCGTCGAGGAACGTGCCGCCCGAGCCACCGGCGTCCTCCGCCACCGAGATCGCGGTGAGCCCGAGTTCCACGAGCCGCGGCCACGCCGCCGGCGGCTCCTGGCCGAACGCGGATGGCGAGTCCTTCGCGATGTCCTGCACCAGCCCCGCGAGGTCGCGGTGGCGCTCGGCGAGGACGGCGGTCCCTTCAGCGGTACGTCGGCTCATGCGACTGACTCCTGTCGAGCGATGAGGGACAGCATCACATCCGCCGCTCCGCCGCGGATGGTGAAGCCGGGCATCGACATCAGTGCCTGCCCGACCAGGCTGTCGGCCGTCAGCGGTCCATCGTGGGCCTGCCGGGCGAGGTCGACGAGGTCCTGCTCGAACGTGTTGCCCAGCAGCTTGAGCGTCGCCGCCTCCTGTACCGGTGCTGCTCCGTTGTCCATCAGCCGCGCCACGCGATAGGCGAGTCGCCTCAGCATCGCGAGACGCGCGACCGCCTGCCCGATCTGCACATCGAGGGAGCCGTCGGCAGCGCGCGGGCCGGCGAGTATGCCGGCGAGCAAGATGTAGGACGAAAGGGCCCGCTCTGGTCCCCCGCGCTCGAAGCTCAACTGCTCTACGACCTGCGACCAGCCACGGCCGCGCTCACCGACGATGCGACGCGCGGGCACGACGGCGTCGTCGATGAGCACCTCGTTGAAGTGGTGCTCCCCTGCGATGTCCGGGATCGGCGAGACCGTGATGCCCGGAGTGTCCATGTCGATGATGAACTCGCTCAGGCCCTCATGCTTGCGCTCGCCGGGATCGGTCCGGGCGAGCACGTACATGTGGGTGGCCCGATGGGCGTTGGTCGTCCAGACCTTACGGCCGCGCAGCACGAACGTACCGTCCGGTCGCTCGGTCGCCGTGGTCCGGACCGACGCCAGGTCCGAGCCGGCCTCCGGCTCGCTCATCCCCAGGCAGTAGACGGCTCGCCCTGCGACCATGTCGGGCAGCAGCTCCCGGCGCAGCTCCTCGCTACCGTGCCGCAGCACCGCCGGGCCGATCTGGCGATCCGCCATCCAGTGGGCGGCGACCGGAGCCCCCGCCCGCAGGAGTTCCTCCGTTACGGCCAACCGGTCCACGTTACGCAGGGCGGCACCACCGTACTCGACCGGCCACGTCAGGCCGATCAGTCCGGCGGCCGCGAGAGCAGCCGAGAACTCTGGGTCGAACCCGCGCATCCAGTTGTCAGGCCGCGGCTCGTAGCGTCCGGTGTCACGCCACCGCGCTGTCAGCGCGCGCACTCGCTCACGCAGCTCTGCCGTGCCGGCGGCGGGCCCTTCGTCGAAGTCCAGCATCTCAGCGCCCCGAGTAGACGGGCTGACGCTTCTCGCGGAACGCCTGCATGGCTTCCCGCGAGTCGTCGGTGGACGTCACCACCGCTTGGTGCGACGAGATGAGATCGAGTGCTGCGCGCAGCTCGTGACGCTGCGCGTCACGCACCGAGCGCTTGATCATCGAGACGGCGATGGGTGGCATCGCCGCCAGGCGCTCAACGTACTCGCGTGCGGCTGCGGGAAGCTCCTCGTCGGCGTGGACGGCGCTGACGAGGCCCATCTCCAGCGCCTCGGCGGCGTTGACGAAGCGGCCGGTCCACAACAGGTCGAGAGCCTTCGCCGTTCCTACGATCCGCGGCAGGTAGTAGCACCCACCGTCACCGGGCACAAGGCCGACGCGGACGTAGCCCTCGGAGAAGCGCGCCGAGGACCCGGCTAGGCGGATGTCACACATGAGGGACATGTCCATCCCGGCACCGACGGCCACGCCGCCCACCGCGGCGACGTACGGCTTCGACAGCGCTTCGGCCGCGAAGGCGACCTGGTGCACGCGCTCGTCGAGCAGACGCTTCTCCGCCAGTGGCGTCCGTTCGCGCTCGGCGAAGGCGTCAAGGTCGACGCCTGCGCAGAACGCGTCCCCGGCACCGGTCAACAGGACGGCGCGTACGACCGGGTCGGCCTGGGCCTCGCGGAGCCGGGCCGCCCACTCGTCGACCATCTCAAGCGTGAAGGCGTTCTTCCGCCCCGGCCGATTGAGGGTGATCGTCGCGACATGGCCGCTGACGTCGTAGAGGAGATCGGTCATCGAGGTCCCTCGCGCTCAGGCCTTGTTCGTGTTGCCGGACATCAACGGCGACACCGTCTTGAGGTAGGTGTGCTCCTTGTCCAGGGCGACCTCCACATCGATGACGTAGGGCTTGTTGGACGCCAGCGCTTCTTCCATCGCCTTCGCGAACTGCTCGGAGTTCGACACGCGCGCCCCCTCGGCACCCATGGCACGAGCGACGGCGCCGAAGTCGTACTCGCCGAGCTCGGCGGTGATGTGGCGCTTGCCGAGGCCGTTGTAGACCCAGCCCAGCACGTTGTTGTTCATGACCACGACGATGATCGGGATGTCCTGCTCCAGGGCGGTCATGATGCCGTTGAGGCTCATACCGAACCCGCCGTCTCCGCAGACCGCCACGGCAGGACGCGACGGGTCGACCAGCTTGGCCGCGAGCGCGGCAGGGATGGCGTACCCCATGCCGCCCACGCCGGCCGACTGGAGGTAGTCGCCCCGACCGGCGCACTGGAAGTAGCGCATCATGAACAGGCGGTTCTCGCCGGCGTCGCAGGTGATCATCGCGTCGTCGGGCAGCGCTTCGTTCAGGACCTTCACCACGCGCTCCGGCAGCATCGGCTCGCGGTCGTCCGTGCTCGATTCGTCATCGAACCAGCCGAACTCCCGGCGGGCCGACTCCACCGCGGCCACCCGCTCGGCCACGACCTCGGCGGACGGCCGCGTGTCGACATCGAGCTCGGCGAGCCGGTCGAGAGTGGCGGCCAGGTCGCCGACGAGGCTCTGGTCCACCGGGTAGGTCCAAGCGGCGTTCTGCGGCTCGATGTCGATCTGGACCATGTCCTGGCGAGTCGGGTCCATCAGGTCGGGCGACTCGTTGGCGGTGTCGGTCGGAGCGAGCTTGGAGCCGAGCACGACCACCAGGTCGGCCGCGGCGATGGTCGCGTTCGCGAGCGGGGTGCCGAACTGGCCCGACACGCCCAGCCCGAGCTCGTGCTTCTCGTTGAAGACCCCCTTGCCGTTGCTCGAGGTGGCCACCGGGGCGCCGTACCGTGCGGCCAGATCGGCCAGCTGGTCGTATGCCTGGCTGATCCGGACACCGTTGCCGGCGACGATGACCGGCTTCGACGCCGCCGCGAACCGTTGTGCGAGCTCAGCGATGCCGGCGTCCGGAGCCGCGGGCTTGTGCTGCTCGACGTAGCGCTGGGTCGGGTAGATCGTCGGCACCGTGGAGGGACCGACCTTGCTCTTCAGGGCCCGGCTGGAGAAGAGGACGGCGACCGGCCCGCGCTCACCGCTGGTGGCGTGCTTGATGGCCAGCTGCACCGTCTGCACGGCCATCGGCCCCTCGGTGACGACCGTCGTCCTCTTCGTGACGCCGTCGAGCGTCGTCTTGGCGTCGAACCCGCCGTACGCGCCGGCACCGGTCTGGTAGTAGCCGTGGTGTGCGAACGGGTGCCCGTCCGAGAGGTCGGCGAGCAGCAGCATCGGCGAACTGGAGAGCTTGGCCTCCAGCGTGCCGAGCAGCGCGTTCGAGATGACCCACGCGCCCTGGCCGTAGACGACACCGGGGCGGCCGGTCAGACGTCCGTACACCTCCGCCATGACGCCGGCCAGCGACTCCTCACGCACCGTCACCGCGCGGATCGTGTCCTTGTGCTCGTTGAGCGCATCGAACAGCATCCAGCTGTCACCGCCGATGATCCCGAAGACCATGTCGACGCCCGCCTCCTCGAGTACGCGGGCGACGGCCTCTCCGACGCGGATGTCGGTGTCGGTGAATCGTTCGGTTGCCATGCTTCCTACTTTCGGTGCAGTCGGTGCCGACGGGCGTCGGAGCGCTGTCGTACCGGTCGGAGGTCGGTCAGGAGTCGGGTCGTGCCCAGCGCTCCAGGGCGGGGCGGGAAGCGACGTCGACGATCTCGATCCAGATCCCGCTGTGCCGGTTGAAGTGGTAGGAGAACTCGCACACCGAGCCGTCGTCGCCGGCGCCGGCGGCCTCCGACGGAAAACCCAGCGCGTCGAGCGCCGCCATCGAGGCCTCGAGGTCGTCGACCCAGAAGCCCACGTGATGGGCCGGTCCCCCACGCATGAAGGTGTAGGCGGTGTCGTCGATGTACTCCACCAACTCGATGTGGTTGCCGACGCCCTTCGAGTACGTGATGACCATGTCTCGGAACTGCGGTCCCGCCGGTGTGTGGATGATCCCGGTGCGCCGAACGACGGGTGCCCACTTCAGAACCATCGCGGTTCCCAGGTCGGCCATCGCCGCATCCAGGTCGTCGACGATGAGGCCGGTGTGGAACGGCTCACCGAGGATGCTCGGCAGAGTGGGGGCTGTCATGTCCTGCATGATGTCACAGTATCTGCGACTTTGTAACGCATCGATTCTCGTTACCGTGTCAGCAGGAGGCATCCGGCGAGTGGTCCTCCGCCTGCCGCCACCACGCCGACTTCGGCGCCGGTGACCTGGCGATCGCCCGCATCGCCGCGCAGTTGCGTGACGACCTCATACAGGTGGCCGAAGGCGTGGAGTCGGCCTCCAGAGAGCTGGCCACCTCCGGTGTTCAGTGGAAGGTCGCCCTCGATGGCGATTCGCTCGCCGCCCTCGATATAGCCGCCGACCTCACCCTTGGGTGCGAACCCGAGGGCCTCGAGCCAGAGCACGGTGAGAATGCTGAAACCGTCATAGAGACCGGCGACGTCGACATCCCCCGGCCGGAGGTCGGTGCGACCCCACAGGTGACGGGCCGCATCGTGCGCGGCCATCGTGGTCAGGTCCGCGCGCTGGTCCCACGAAGGCCGGCCGGTCAGGGCCGTCCCGGCGGCGGCGAACCTGACCGGGTCACGAGGCAGGTCGTCGCGCGTGTCGGCCGCGGAGACGATGATCGCGGTGGAGCCGTCGGCGGGCACATCGCAGTCGTAGAGGCACAGCGGGGTCGCGATGACCGGGGCGTTGAAGTAGTCGTCCATCGTGAGCGGGTCGCGGAACACCGCCCGAGGGTTGAGCCGCGCGTGACGCCGGCCGTTCAGGGCGATCTGCGCCAGCTGCTCCCGTGTCATCCCGTTGTCGTGCATGTAGCGAGTGGCATACGGCGACATCCAGGTCACCGACGAAATCGACCCGTACGGCAGCATCCACTGCTGGTATGCCGGCGCGGTGGACGTGTCCGAAGGCAATGCACTGGCCCTCGAGGCGCCCATCTGCGCACTGGACTCGGTCACCGTGCGGTAGACCAACACGTGCTTGCAGAGCCCCGCATGGACGGCGAGCATCGCCTTGACCACCGCGCCGAGTTGACCGGGGCCCTCAAGCCCAGCGTCGAACCACCGCAACTGCAAGCGCAGCGCATCCTGCACCTGGGGAACGCCAGGGCCGCTGAATCCGTCGGAGACGTAGACCGCGCCGGGCCACGAGCACAGTCCGTCGATGTCGGAGGTCCGCAGGCCGGCGTCGGCGATCGCCCGCAGTAGCGCCTCCAGGGTCAGGTCGAGCTCGCTCCGACCGAGTCGACGCCCTACCTGCGACTGGCCGATGCCCGAGATCACTGAGCTCGACTCGAACGTGGACTGGTGCCGAGTCATGGATCCTCCCGCGTGGTCGATCGCGCGGCCACTGGGGGCACGCTGGTTACACGATGACACAGTTAACATGTCTTTGTAACCTAGCGGTGCACTCGGGCGACCGCCCAGCGCACTCCGAGGCACATGGACGAGAGGCGACCGATCGTGAACGCAGGAACACCCGCCGGTGCCGGATCCCCTCCCCTCCGGCCCCTACCCGCACTGACCCCGGAGACCCGGCCGTTCTTCACCGCCGGCCTGTCGGGCGAGTTGGTGATCACCACCTGTTCCGATTGCGGCCACCTCAGCCACCCACCGCTACCGGTGTGCTCCTCGTGTTCATCACGAGCCGTCGCACCGCGCCCCGTCTCGGGACGCGCCCGGGTGGAGGCGTTCACGATCAACCACTATCCGTGGCATCCCGCGTTTCCCCCGCCCTATGTCGTCGCGATCGTTTCACTCGTCGAGCAGGACGATGTGCGTCTCACGACCAACATCGTCGACTGCGACCCCGCCGCGGTGCACATCGGAATGCGGGTAGCCGTACGGTTCGCGGTCGAGACAGACGATGCGGGCGAGCAGGTCGCGCTTCCCGAGTTCGCCCCCGCCCCGGAGGTCACCGATGTTTGAGCAGCTGGCGTCCGCCGACCTCTTCGTGCACGACTCCCAGAGGGCGTACGACGTCCTGCGCGGACCGCTCGGACTCTTCGAGCCTCGCGGGATCTGGCGCCAGGTCTGGCCGGACTGGGGTTTCGACGCCAGATGGTGCCGGACCAACCTCGACCTGGCCGTGTCGCCGACCCACGTCGAGATCATCGCGCCGCTCGACTCACCCGACCCGTCGATCGGACATCCGCAGATGCGCGCGATGTACGACGCTCAGGGAGGTCGCCTCTACAAGACCCACTCCACGCCGATCGCGGTCGACGACGTCGAGGAGCTGGCGCGCCGGCTCAGCCGAGCCGGCGCGATCTTCCGGCTCGACGAGCCCGAGGGGGAGCTCCCGTTCCCCCGACTGTGGCTCGGGCGTGCCGCTGACCGACCCGGCGACTACGATCCGACCTCCGACGGAGGCCTCTACTTGGAGTTCGTGCCGGCGCTCAACTTCCCGACCAAGGCCGACGACACGAAGCAGCCGCCGGCCGGCCACCCGGTGAAGCGCGTGTCGGCGCGGACGATGATCGTCGACGACATCGACTCGACCTTGACCACGCTCGATCACAATCTCGGCTGGAGTCCCTCCGCCGCGGTCGCCCGGCGCCGTGACGATCGGGTCGCGGTCTTCACCTTCGACCACCCGGGGTCCGCGGCGCTCGAGGTGGTCGAGCCCGGCGAGCGCGGCCCGGCGCGGGAGTATCACCAGGCCTGGGGGTTCGGGCCATATGCCCTGGCCCTCGAGGTCACCGACCGGGCGAGCGCCGTGGCGGCCCTCGTCGAGGGGGGCCTGCTCGAGGATGACCCGGGCACAGACGTGATTCGGCCCGACTACCGACGGACCTTCGGAGTGCAACTCGAGTTTCACGACGGCGAGAGGAGCTCGACATGAGCATCAGCCCGGTGGCCCACCATTGGACCGGTCCCGACGGCAACACTCTCGTCGGCGACGTGTGGGGCCCAGAACACCCGCAGGTCGTGCTGCTGCACGGCGGCGGCCAGACCCGGCGCGCTTGGGGACGCACCGGTGAGCACTTCGCCGAGCGCGGCCTGACCACAGCCGCCATCGACCTACGCGGGCATGGCGAGAGCTCGTGGGACCCGCGGGGTCGATACGCGTTTCCCGACCACGCTCGCGACCTGACCACATTGCGACAGAACGTCTTCGCCCGGCCGGTCATATTGGTCGGCGCCTCTCTAGGTGGCGTGACGAGCCTGAAGTCTGCTCAGGTGGACCCGGACGGCATCGCGGCGGTAGTGCTGGTGGACATCACCCCGACCATGCAGCTGACAGGCGTCGACAAGATCGTCGGCTTCATGCGTTCCAACCCGGACGGGTTCGCCACGCTCGAGGAAGCCGCCTACGCCATCGCGCGCTACCAGCCCCACCGCAAGCGCCACGCGACCCCGGCGGGCCTCCGGCGAAACCTGCGCCACGATCCCGAGACCGACCGGTGGGTCTGGCACTGGGACCCGCGGACCCTCAACTTCGCCAACCCGCCGTGGTACGCCAAGCAGACGCGGGACATGGTCGCCGGCACCCGAGCCCTGGACGCCGCAGGCCGTCCCGTGCAGGTGGTGCGGGGCGAGCTCAGCGACGTGATCCTGCCGTCCGATGTGGACGATTTCCTGGCGCTCGGCGCCCACACCCGCCACGTCACCGTGGTTGGAGCCCGGCACATGGTGGCGGGTGACGCCAACGAGGTGTTCCTCCAGATGATCTTCAAAGCACTGGGCGAGGTCGACCCGCGTCTGGTCGCCTGAGGCAAGGTGGTCGTACGGCATCGCCCGACGTCGTGCCGGGCGGCGCCGTACGACGGCGCCTACAGTCGCGGAGTCGCGCCGCCGTCGATGACCAAGGTCTGGCCGGTGAGCCAAGAGGCGGCGTCGCTGCACAGGAACAGGAGCGGCCCGACCAGGTCCTCGGTCGTCCCGGGTCGCTTGATGAACTGGGCGTCCAGGAGCTGCCGGCGCCGCGCCTCGGTCACCGTGTCCAACATGGCCTCGGTCGCGATCGCGCCGGGCGCGATGCCGTTCACTGTGATGCCGTACTCGCCGAGCTCCTTGGCGAAGCCGCGGATCAGCGACAGCATGGCCAACTTGGTGGTCCCGTAGACGCCGCTTGCCTGGTAGGCCGCAGTCGAGGTCTGCACCACCACTCGACCCCAGCCCGCCTTCCGCATCATCGGCGCGAACGCCTGCGTAGCCAAGAGAGCACCGTCGAGATTGACGCTGAACACCTTGCGCCAGTATGCGACGGACACTGTCAGCTGCGGGTCCTTCCGCAGGTTGTGGAAGATCGCGGCGTTGTTGACGAGGATGTGCGTGGTTCCGTATCGCTGCTCCACCTGCTCTGCCAGTGCGAGGGTGCTCTCCTCACTGCTGACGTCGACCGGAAGTGCGACCGCCTCGCCGCCCTCGGCTGCGATCAGCTCCACGGTGCCGGCGGCACCGTCGGGGTCGATGTCGGCCACGACCACCTGGGCCCCCTCACGCGCAAGACCTCGCGCGTAGTCGCGACCGATGCCTGCCGCAGATCCGGTGACAACCGCAACGCGACCCACGAGCGACTTCGCCACTGCGTTCTCCTCTACTGTTCGTTCGAGACTGGGCTGCCGGGGTCGAACGGCTCAGCGCATGATGAGGCCACCGTCGATCGACAGTGCCTGGCCGTTGACCCATTCGCCGTCGTCCGAGAAGAGGAAGGCGACCGCCGCGGCGATGTCCTCCGGCTTGCCGAGGCGCGTCGAGGGAATCTCCTCCAGCTGCCGTCGCTGGATCTCCTCAGGAAGGGTCCGCAACAGCGCCTCGGTCAGGACGGTGCCAGGCGCGACCGCGTTGCATCGGACGCCCTGGCGGCCACCGACACGAGCGACGTGCCGGGTCAGCGCCTCGACACCGGACTTCGCAGCGCTGTACGACGCCCGCACGGGCTCCGCCATCCACACCGCCGCCGACATCGTGTTGACGATCGACCCGCCACCGCGCTCGATCATCAGCGGCATGGCGTGGCGGATGGTGTACATGTATCCGGTCAGCGTAACGTCGATCGTTCGCGACCAGACCTCGATCGGAAGATCGAGCACGTTGTGCGAGCTGTCCGCCCCGATCGTCGCCGGTGAGAGGTCGGCAGCAACGTTGAACAGGTGGTCCACGCCACCGAACGAGTCGACCGCGAACTTCATCATCCCGACGACGGACTGCTCAGAAGAGAGGTCGACCTGGATCGCCACCGCATCACCTCCTTCCGCAACGATCTGCTCCGCAAGCGCCCGGGCCGCGTCCTCATTGATGTCCGACACGACCACGCGAGCGCCCTCCGAGCTGAGTCGGTGGGCAGTGGCACCACCGATGTTGCCCGGCGCCGCGCCCGCGATGAGCGACACCTTTCCGTCGAGACCTCTCATGGCTCCTACTTTCCTGTTCGTGGCCCCGGGAACGGATCTGCCGGGGCGAGTGGCTGAGTGCGGTTCGTCCCGCCCGAGCCGCTTCCGCGGCGAGGTGACGTGTGCAACACTGACACAAGATTCGCATATAGTGCCAGTGTGACACCGGGTTGAACCGCGAGGAGCATGAGGTGACATCAGAGGAGCCGGGCGACGGATACGACTACGTCGTGGTCGGAGCGGGGTCGGCGGGCAGCGTGGTCGCCGCCCGACTTACGGAGGATCCGTCGGCCAGCGTGCTGCTGGTGGAAGCGGGCGGCGCCGACGACGCCGCAGGGCTCGATGTGCCGATCAATTCGCCCACGTTCCTGGGCACGGACTACGACTGGAACGACATCTCAGAGCCCGAGCCCGGACTCGACGGCCGGCGGATGACGCTGCACCACGGGCGCGTACTCGGAGGCTCCTCGACGATCAACTCGATGATCTTCCTGCGCGGCGCGGCGCTCGACTACGACGAGTGGGCCCGGCAGGGCGCGACAGGGTGGTCGGCCGCGGACGTCCTGCCGTACTTCGCCACGCTGGAGACGAGCTCGCGCGCTGGGCCCGCGCACGGCACCAACGGCCCGATGGTCATCTCTGAGTGCGGTAACCGCAGCGCCCTGAGCGAACGGTTCATTGCCGCAGCGACCCAGGTCGGACACCGGTACAACGACGACCTCAACGATCTGGACGTCGAAGGCGTGGGCTACCCCCAGGTGAGCATGCAGCGCGGGCACCGTTGGAGCACCGCGAGCGGCTATCTCCGGCCCGCCATGGGGCGCCCGAACCTGACGATCGTCACGGGTGCGGTCACCACGGCGGTTCGGTTCGAGTCCGGCAGGGCCATCGGTGTCGACCTGCTGGTCAGCGGCCGCCCACACTTCGTGCGAGCCACCAGCGAGGTCGTTCTCGCCGCTGGCGCGTACTCCACGCCACACCTGCTCCTTCACTCCGGCGTGGGTCCCGCCGCCGACCTTCGCGCACTCGGCATCGCGGTCCAGGCCGACCTCCCGGTCGGCCAGGCACTACAGGACCACCTGCGCGTGGGCATGGTCTTCGCCTCGTCGCTCCCCTCGCTCCCCTCGCAACTGACCGCGGAGGCGTTCGCCGAGTACGAGCGTTCGGGCACCGGCCCCGTGTCCTCCAATGTCGGAGAGACCGCGGGCTTCATCCGCGCGACGACCGGATCGACAGCACCCGACTTCCAGGTGAGCGGGGTTCCGGCAATGGTCGGAGCGATGATCGGACTGGCCAAGGATGGCTTCTCACTGTGCGGCTGGGTCTGCCGACCGAGCAGCCGAGGCTCGGTGAGCCTGCGGAAGACAGATCCATTGCAGCGTCCTGTCATTCGTCACCACTACCTCACCACCGAAGCCGACGAGCACCTCACCGCCGAAGGCATCCGTCGACTGTGGGAGATCCGCGACGCGCCGGCACTGGCCGAGGTACTGGGCGCCGAGCCGATCAGTGCACCGGCATCGCGCACGGACGAGGACATCCTGTCGTTTGTCCGTCGAACGGCGATGACCGCACACCACCCGTGCGGCACCGCCGGCATCGGACGCGTGGTCGGAACCGACCTCAACGTCCTCGGCGTCGAGGGACTTCGGGTCGTTGACGCTTCCGTCATGCCGGCCATCCCCTCCTCGAACATCAACGCGGCCGTGATCATGGTCGCCGAGAAGGGCGCAGACCTGATCAAGGCCGCCGCGACTCCGGCCGTGAAAGCAGCCTCGGTCAGCGTCTGAGATGGCCACCGCCCCGAGGCATCGCCACTAAAAACGGATCGAGAGCACGCATCGCGTTCCGGCGATCGCGCGGCCGACCGACGATCGCAATAGGAAGGGTGCCGATGACTGACGTTCTGCCTGCTTCCGAGTACATGGACGAGGTGCGCGAGATCAACTCCGCCCTCGCGTCCATGCCGCACCCGGACGTCACCACAGAGGAAGGGCTTGCCGCACTACGCGCGGCGAAGTTCTCCCCGGATCTACGACCGACACTGAAGCCGGTCGAGTCGACGTTCGCCGGTCCAGAAGGCCGGCTGCGTGCCCGCATCATCCGTCCCGACGGCCCTATTCGCGCCGTACTGTTGAACATTCACGGCGGAGGGTTCTGCATCGGAGACCCCGCGGATGATGACCTCATCAACGACCTGATCGCTCGCCATGCCCACGTCGCAGTCGTCAGCACCAGTTACCGGCTGGCTCCCGAGAACCCCTTCCCCGCGTGCCTCGAGGACTGCATCGGCGCTGCGCGCTGGCTCCTTGACACGGCCGAGCGATCGTTCGGAACAGACCGCCTGCTAGTCGCCGGCGCGTCCGCCGGCGGTTACCTCGCGGCGCAGGTATTGAACTGGATGAAAGCCGAGAACCACATCGAACGAGTCGTCGCGGCAAGCTTCATGTTCGGGGTGTACGACGTCGGTAGGACTCCGAGCCAGGCCGCCGCCACGGAGGAAACGCTGGTACTGCCCTCGACATGGCTGGATCAGTTCCACAGGAACGCCTTCCCGGGGCTGACCGAGAGTGAGACTCGGAGCGCACGCTACTCACCCCTATACGCGGCCGACCTCTCTGGCATGCCACCAGCGCTCTTCACCGTCGGCGACCTCGATCCACTCGTTGACGACTCGCTCTTCCTCGCTGCTCGGTGGAGGACGGCCGGAAACGAGACCCAGTTGGACGTCTGGTCCGAATGCGTACATGGATTCCTGAACATGTATCCGAAAGTGGGAGCACAGGCGCGAGAGCGCATCGCGGACTGGATCGCGGCCCGACTCGACACTGCCGGCCTGTAGCTTTCCCGGCGCAGTCTCCGTCCAGAGTGACCACCGACGTTTGTGTCGTTTGCACGCCCACTCACAGTGCTTGCCCACCACCTCCGCGAGGTGGCAGGAATTGATCAATGGAATCACCTTGGGCGATCAACGCTTCAGCAAAGCCTGGGCCATGACGAGGCGTTGCATCTGATTGGTGACGTTCGTAGACCTGGGTGATCTTGGCGTCGCGCATCATGCGGGGCGGCGCGGTCGTGCTGTTGCGTTGTGCCGAGAAGACGGGTCTGGCCAGGGCGTTGTCGGCGGCGCTCGCGCCATTGCGCAAGCCGTTGGCCACGCACGGCCCGGGCAAGATCGTGCTCGATCTGGCGGTATCGGCCACGCTGGGCGGGGACTGCCTGGCCGACATCACGATCCTGCGGGAGCAGCCCGCGGTGTTCGGTCTAGTGGCCTCGGATCCGACGGTGTGAGAAGGGCTCCGCCCCCTCCGGGGAGTTCCACGGCAACCACGGCCCCGTTCCCTGGTAGAGGAGCCGCCCGGCCCGCGCAGCAGTTCGTCGTTGGAGGCGAACGAATTCAATGGGCGAGAGGTAGCCCTACAACAGCCGGACCTATCAAGTTCAGCGGCGGGGTTGGGGCGGTCGAGCACCCATCCAGCACCACGTGCGTGCCACCCCGTGTCACCGCCTGTCATCCGGTGCCGGTGCCCCCGAGCGAACATGGTCGGTGCCAGGCGCCGCAAGTGATTGGACCCAGTCATCGAACTCGCAGTTCCAGGCCGTCAGCCGTTGCTGACGATCGCCACCCTGATCGCCACGTTGTCGTTGAACCTGATCCCGATCGCCTGGCTGCATCGGGCGTCCCGCTCGTAGGTGCTTAAGTCGTGGAGCCCATCGCTGGCAACCAAGAGCCGCGCGGCCGTGGCTGGTGTCAAGGCGCTGCCTTCCCGCCCGAACTTAAATTGCTTGTTCCAGACCTCGTAACCGGTGTAGCGAGGGTTCCCCAAGATGGGCCAAGACCGTGTCCGCCCTCCAGCCAGAAGCAGTCCGATGCCGATTCCGGGCCCGGTCATGCTCCGATGGGCACGGTATGCCTTCACCATCCAGACTCCTGGCAATGCGCCGAGCACCGCATCCCGCCATCCGCATCGCAAAGATCCGCTCCACGACCAGCGGCCAGGTCGCGGTGACGGCTACCGTCAGTCGCCGGTCGGCCACCAGTTCGGCGAGGGCCTGGGGAGGTTGTCGCAGGGGCCCGGGCGGCGGCGACCGTGCCGACCACCTGGGCCCGGATCTGCGCTGGAGGCGCCGGGTGCGGGTCGAACAGAGAGCTGGCCAGTCCACCCGGCTTGATAGCGGGGTGGAGGGCGGCCATGCTCGCCGCGCTCACACCGTCGATGACCAGATCGAGATCACCGATCGTGGCAGGGAAGCCGGGGGCGGCGTAGTCCAGGACCTCGTCGGCGCCCAGCCGGCGCACGAAGTCGTGCTTGGCGGGGAGGCGGTGGCGATCACGTGGGCGCCGCGGTGCTTGGCGAGTTGGACGGCGAGGTGGCCGACACCGCCGGCGGCGCCCTGGATCAGCACACGCCGCCCCGCGTGCACCTGGCCGTCGTCGACCACGGCGGTCCAGGCGGTAATGCCGGAGAAGTCGCTGCCCGCGGTGTAGGGCAGCCGGAGGTGTCCGTCCATGTAGCCTTCGCGGACCCGGCGGTCCACAGCTTTGACCGAGGCGGCTTTGACCTGGAGGAGTACCTGCCCGGGACCGGGTACGGGCGGGTGATCTCCCGCAGCGCGAGCTGCTCGGGACCGCCCCAGCATCGATCACGGGGTGTTCGTCCGGATAGGTCATGTCGGAGAGTCCTTGTCGTCGTCGGCGACACCGCGGCCCGATGGGCGGACATACCGGGCTGGTGGGTTACGCGGTGAAGTAGAAGGCGTGGAAGCGGTCGCAGACCCGCTCACTGACCTCGATGGCCTTGAGGTGGATCGGGTGGGGCTGGTAGGCGCGCAGCGCGTCCATCGACTCGAAGGTGACGATCAGTCCGTAGTCGAAGGTGGTGTCCGGACCTTCCCAGTCGGTGCCGGTGCGCGGCCCGACGCTCACGTCCATGACCCCGTCGATGCCGGCCAGCGCCTGCGCCGCCTCGGTCAGGGCGTGCCGGTGGTCGGTGTTGTCCGGCTCTTTGAGCCACCAGAAGTTGACGTGCTTGATGACGGACGAGGTGCTCATGCCCGGTTCCTCCGGTCGGGTAGAAGGTGCGGGGTGGTGGGCCCGATGCTGGAGGCCGGCAGTCCGGCTCTGCGCCGATCGCACACCCGAAGCCGGCCCCACCTTCAACCGGTGAGCCCGGCTCGGGCCGTTTCGGCCTGACGGGCGTGGCGGCGCTGCGGCGCTCAGCCCCAGGCGGACTCGGAGACGCCGCGCCACCTGGCGTCGGACTCGGCCAGGGCCTGGGCGGCCTGGTCCCAGTACTGCAGGGCGTCGCGGCCCAGCAGGATCTGGGTCGGCGCGTCGTCGCGTCCGGCGAGGTCGACGATGATCTCGGCGACCCGGGCCGGGTCGGCGGAGTCGGCGGCGGCGGCCTCGGGGTCGGCGTTGCGGATCATGTCGGCGAAGGTCCCGACGGTCTGCTGGTAGGGCTCGCTGACCGGCGGGACCTTCATCGAGGACCCGGCCCAGTCGGTGCGCATCCCGCCCGGCTGCAGGACGGTGACCTTGACACCGAACGGCGCGACCTCCTGCGCCAGTCCCAGGGAGAAGCCGCCCACGGCCCATTTGGCGCTCTGGTAGGCGGTCAGGCCGGCCGAGGTGATCCGGCCGCCGAGCGAGGACACCTGGAAGATGTGCCCCGAGCCCTGCTCGCGCAGGATCGGCGTCACGGCCTTGCTGACGTGGACGACGCCGTAGAAGTTGGTGTCGATCTGCGCGCGGAAGTCCTCCAGGGTGACGTCCTCGACCGACGCCAGGTCGGCGTAGCCGGCGTTGTTGACCACCACGTCGTAGCGGCCGAACGCCTTCAACCCCTCCTGCACGGTGCGCTGTACCGCGTCGTCGTCGGTGACGTCCAAGGCGAGGGCGCGGATCCGGTCGCCGTAGCGCTCGACCAGGTCGTCGAGCTGGGCGGGCCTGCGGGCGGTGGCGACCACCCGGTCACCGGCCTGCAGGGCCGCGGTGACGATCGCGCGGCCCAGGCCGCGGGAGCTTCCGGTGACAAACCAGACCTTGGACATGTCTTACCTCGGTTCTTTTCGAATCGGCGGTGCGTGGATCACCCACCTGGGCAGCTACCCGGCCACCACCCCGACAACGGCACAGGGACACGCGTCACGCTCTTAGCGACCGGTGGTCGCTTGAACACCGCCCACGTTAAGAGACCAGCGGTCGCTTGTCAAAAGACCGGTGGTCGCTAAACTGGGGTCATGGCGGATTTCCAGCGGGCGCGCAGCCAAGAGCAGCGGCAGCAGCGGCGGCAGGCGATCCTCGACACCACCGCCAGGATGCTCACCGAACTGCCGATCGCCCGCGTCGGGCTCAACGAGCTCAGCCGCCGGGCGGGCATGGCCAAGTCCAACGTGCTGCGCTACTTCGAATCACGCGAGGCGATCCTGCTGGAACTGCTGGACCGCGCCTGGGCCGAATGGAACACCGATCTGCCCGCCCTCCTGGACGCCGCCCTCGACCCCGCCGCCCCCGTCGGGCGGCGCACCGAGGACTTCGCCGCGGTGTACGCGACCTCCCTGGCCGACCGGCAGGTGCTGTGCGACCTGTTCAGCGCCCAGGCCGGCGTCCTGGAGCACAACGTCTCGGCCGACGTCGCCGCCCGCTACAAGAAGGCCGCCGCCGCCAACCTCAGCGCGCTCACCGAACTCACCCGCACCCGCCTGCCGGAACTCGGCGACGCCGCCCAGCAGGTCTGCGCCCAGGCCATCATGGTCACCGGCGCCATCTGGACCCACTCGCAACCCTCACCCGCCATGCTCCAGGCCTACGCCGCCGACCCCGCCCTGGCCGCCCTGTGCATGGACTTCACCCCCACCCTCCAGCAGACCGTCGCCACCCTCATCGCCGGCACCCTCGCCCGCACCGGCGCCGCCCCACCACGCACCCGCTGACCGCAGGTCACCCCGCCCCCTGCCGCTTCCGGCAACTCCGATCGCTGCTCGGAGGCCGACCAGATCATCGACCACGCCACGTGATCATCAGCGCTCCCGGAACGAGGTCACAACAAGGTGTCGCGCACCCGCAGGGGCCGGTACCCGGTGGGACCGAGCCGGGCGAGCTCGCCCTCGACGTCGATCGAGCCGAAGATGTGGGCCGGCACCTGGTCGTCAATACGGCGCCCGGCCGCGCGCATCGACGCCACCGCCAGCCGTGGTACTCCGTCGTCCAGAGCGTATCCGGGGTTGTGATCTTGGTTGGTGGCGTCTTGCCTGGTGGATTGCTTGCGGTCGCGTCTGTGAGTGAAGCGCTGGCCTATTCGGCGGCTCGTGGGCCGAGGCGGCGTCGCAGTTCGAGGTTCTCGCCATGTGCGGCCTCCAGGGCCTGCTTGAGCGCGGTCACCTCGTCGCGGTGACGGCGTTTGAGGTCGGCGAGTTGGGCGGTGAGGGTGCGGACCACACTGCTGGGCTGGTCAGGGTCGATCTCCTGGGGACGGGCTGCCGGTGGCCTTCCTCGCCGCTGGTCACGCAGTTGCTCGACCCGGCGGCGGAGATCTGTGTTGCGATAGAGGAAGTCGAGGGAGACGCCGGCGGCTTGGGCCAGGCCGCGGAAGGTGATGGGGTCACCTCGCCGGATCATGTCGCGGAGGCCTTGCTCGGCGCGAGCCTTGGCGGCTGCGCTCTTGGCCGCCGCCGCCGCGCGGAGATTGTCGGGGTTGCCTCGGCTCACGATCGCGCCTCCGGCTCGCGGGTGATGGCGTCGGTGCGAGCGGCGACCCCGGCGCCGCGGACGGCCTGGACGGTCCCATCCGCGAGTCGGGTCTGCTCGATCTTGACGATGATTCGGCCGAGCGCATCCTGTTCTTGCAGGCGTCCGGCCAACCACACGTTGTCGCAGCTCATCTCTTGCCCTGTGCGGGCCTTGAACGCCTGGCTGCGTTCGTCGATGAGCTGGCCGGTGCGCTGCTGCTGGAGTTTCAGCTCGGGCGGGAAGCTCGCGTCGGTGGTGAACTTCTCGCAGGTCAAGCAGGCGTTGCCCTTGTCGCAGGTTTGCCGGGGCGGCAGCAGGCACCATCCGTTGGGCAGGATCCGGTCGGTGCGCTTGTCCAGCTCCAGCATGTCGTAGAGATCGCGCGGGTCGACCTGCAGGTCACGGCCGTCGGCGGTGATCTTCCGGTAGCGCAGGAACTCGCGTTCGTGGGTCTCGGCCAGGGTTTCGGCGTACTCCATCGTCATGGCGGGCGTCAGGTGTCCCATGTATCGCTGGACGACATGCAGCGGGACGCCGGCGTTGAGCAGGCTGGTGGCCTTGGTGTGGCGGAAGCGATGGGCGCGGTTGAAGTCGACCAGCCGTCCGGTGCTGTCGCGGATGTCCAGCCGCTGGGCGAACTCGTTGAGGAGGGCGTTGATCCGTTCGTAGGGGTAGTGGCGATCGGCTTTGCGGTTCATCCTGGCGGCCAGGAACAGGTAGGTCGGCGTCACGCCTGGCGCCCAGCGTGGCCCGAGGTGCTCATCCGCCCAGCGCTGCTGTTCAACGATGATGGCGGCGATCTCAGCGTCGACGAGCATGGTGTCGGGTGCTCCGTCGATCTTCGTCTGCTGGTAGCGCAGCTTGGCGACGAACCCCTCACCATCGTCCTCGTCAGGGGCGGAGAGCCGGTCCAGCGGCAGCAAGGGCTGACGATCGAGCATGCGGATCTCACTGACGCGCCGTCCGGTCCGGGCCACCAGCATGACGATGCGCATCGCCTGCTCGTCGGCAAAGCCGCCCTCGTCGAATGGGGCGCCGATCAGGTGCAGGTTGGCCATGATCTGAGAGAACGCGGTGTCGTCGATGACCTCGCGGCGCTCTGGGCTGACCGTCGTGCGCCGGGTCTCGCCCCGTCGCCAGAGCTTGGCGTGCTGGGGGCCGAGCTGGAGCCAGCCGGGCTCGTCCAGGGCCCGCGCGGCGCTGTCGCGCTGGTCGTGCATGAACAGGTAGAACTGCTCGACGTTGGTGGCGATGTCGTTGACCCGCAGATCCGACAGGGGCTTGCCGCGGTTGGGGCCGGTGCTCGCCTTCAGCGTGCGGACGTGGCCGAGGAACTCGAGCATGAGCACCCGGACCCCTGCCGGGTCCTCGCTCAGCCAGGGGGGCGTCGGCCCCTGCGCGGTGAGCCAGGTGGAGAACACGCCGATCCCCGAGCGGATAGATCGCAGGCTCGTCCAGGTCAGCGCGCCGGTCTCCAGCGAGACCTTGAACCACCACTGCACTCCGACGCGAAGCCATTCCGGCTCCAGCGTGTGGAAGTGCAGACTCTGGCCTTGGGACGGCTCGTGCGGGCGGCGCGGGATCCGGGGGTCCGGCTCGAGGCTCCATTGCTCCCGGCGCCACCATGGCCGCTGGTCATAGGCCGTCCAGAGCAACCGGTAACAGCGCCGCAGCAACGTGGTGGTGTTGAGCACCCAGTTCTTGCCCGGCAGGGCGCCCTTGCGGCGTGCGTAAGTGGCCGCCACCACCCGTTCCCACTCCCGAGGCGTCTGCTCCATCAGAGAGCCTCGGAAGGCGGGGTGGTCTTCGACCGTGCTGGCCAGCCAGCGGATCAGGGACTGCAACGCCGAGACCGGGATCCGGCCGCCCAACTCGATGATCCGCCAGCAGCACCAAGCCAGCTCACGATCCATCGGTTCTGGCAGGAGGCTGAATCGGAGCCGGAACCCGCGGGCGTTGGTGTTGAGACTGAACACCGCCATGTCCTGGCCGGAAAGGTCGGCCGAGCTCAGCTTCACCGTGCGGAACTGCGCGGGGACCGCCGCCCAGAGAGCGTCCAGGACCCCGGGTTCGTAGCAGCCGGAGTCATCGCGCATGGTCTCCAGCAACTGCTTGGACCCCATCAGCACCGCCCGATCTGACTCGCGTCCTGGGCGGCCCGCCAGCCGGCGGTGAGCTTGGCCCAGTCCGCGACCGCCCTCAGCTCGGCGTCCTCGGTGACGTGCGCGTATGTGCTCAAGGTCGTCTGAACGTCCGCGTGCCCGAGCCGACGGCTGACGACGTGCACCGGAACCCCCGAAAGCAGCAGGGCGGTCGCGTGCGAGTGACGGAACCAGTGCGGCGTCCACCCCTCGGGGACCTGGCCGGCGAGCTCCCGGCGCAGCCGGTCCACCAGGTCATAGACGCTGTCGGGCTTCCACGGGGCGAAGCGGGGCTCGCGGCCAAGGTTGACGAACACGTGGGAGGCGTCGAAGTCCTCGATAGCCAGGTCAGCGCCTGCCTCGCACAGCTGCCACACGTACTCGCCGTAGAGCCGGTCGACCTCGTCGGAGATGTAGAGCCGTCGGTACCCGCTCTTGGCCCGCACCCCGTGCTCGTTCTCGCGAGGCACGATCTCGATGAACGGAGTGTCTCCTCGACCAGTGCACCAGTCGCGATGCTGCAACCCCAGCGCCTCACCCAGCCGCAGCCCGGACTCGGCAAGCAGGGACCACAGCAGCCGGTTGCGTACCGAGCCCCTCCACTCGCGGGCCTCATCGTCCCACCTCGCGCAGACCTCGCAGATCCGCTCGATCTGCCGCGGCGTCAACGTGGGCGGGGCCGCCGCCCGGGGCTGGCGGACCCGGATCACGGCCTGCCGACGGCCCTTGCGCCGTGCGATGTGCTCCAACAGCGGCTTGTAACTCCCGCCCCGGCCGTGCACGATCCGGTGCAGATCCTCGCCGACCTCGACACCGTTGAGCTGGTGGTAGCCGTAGTACGACGTCACCGCCCGCAATCGCACCGAGATGGTCGACTCGGCGAACCTGGACGTGCGCGGCTCGATCGAGGCGACCTGTGGGCCCTCCCCGGTCCGCAGCCAGCTCAAGAACCCACCGAAGTCCTCCAGCGTCACCGCGTCCCAGCTCAGTCCGTACTGCTCCAGGTACTCCCACCACAACGCCAGCGCCCGCGCGTAGGACTTCACGGTGTTCGGCGAGCACCGCTGCACCCGCAGATACTCCAGGTACTCCTCAGCCGAGGCGACCGGCCGACAGTCGCGGCCCAGCACCGTCCACGTACGCTCCCCGCCCGGCAGCACCAGCCGCTGCGCCCGGCACATCCCACCCGTCACTGTCGTCACGGCCGGTAGCGTAAGGACCACAGATAACCCCTACGCAGCGAACGGCAACACCTCCCGAAAAGCCCGTTCATGCCGCGTTGCAGACGGCCTCCTCCCACCCCGGATAACGGGTCACCACCGCGTTAGTGACCAGCGTCAGGCATGCTCGGTTTGCTGCTCCAGGTGCCGGGCGCGCACCGCGCCCTCGTGGCCGTACAGCACATCTCGCTTCAGCGCGTGCAGCGACTCGCCCTTGTGAGCCCCCGGGAGATCATGCGCCGGTAGGCCGCATCCGACAGGTACGGGCGGCGTAGACCGTGCGGCGCAGCGCCCCGTACTCCTTCAGCGCCGCCGCCAGCGCGTTCTGCCGCCCCGCCGCCGACAGCTTGCCGACCAGCAGCGAGGCGTGGCGTGCCCGAACTTCAGCGACCCCGCCAGCCGCAGCACATCGTCCCAGTGCGCTCCGATCAGCTCGGTGTTGACGCGCCGGGGTCAGCAGCGGCCCCGCCAGTGGGAACGCCGCGCACACTTGCCGGGCCGGTCCGGTACAGGCTGATCTCGCCCAGGTCCCGGATCCGCGGCGACAGCTGCAACCCCAGCAGGTCAAACAGGGCGAAGTGCACCGGCGTCACCCCGTGGGTGTCGGTGGCGTTGCCGAGGATCTCGGGGCTTCCCCCCGGAATGTGGACACCGTTTTCAGGCGGCAGCGAGCAGGCCACCGGTGCTTCTCGCGTAGTCGATCGGTGAGAGTTGTCCGAGGCGGGAGTGCCTGCGGCGGGTGTTGTAGCGGGTGGCCCAGCCGAAGATGGCCTAGCGTGCTGCGTGGGCGGTGGGGTCCCTGGGCTGCCTCTGCTGGACGGCCTCACTCCGCACGGGTTGCGCCACGGCCACAAGACGTGGATGGCCGAGGACGCCATTCCCGAGATCCTCCAGGACCTCGCTGCTCGAGCGCCTCAGATTTGGCCCGTCCTCCCCCGTGCCGATCCTCAACGAACCCCTGGCCAGTGCTCAGAAGGGTGCGCGACCTTCAGCGCGTGCCGTGAGCGCGTGAACCGCTGAGATCGGGGTGGGTGATCCTGACGGGTCGCCCACCTTGATCGTCTTTACAGAGAGTGACGATCGAGGGTCGACTCTAGGTGACCTCATGGGGATGGGAGAAAGATGATCTCCCGAATTTCTCCCAGTTGATCACTCAGGCCCTGCCGCGAGTGTGCGGGAGGGCCTGTGGCGTGGGGGTGGGCGATACTGGGTTCGAACCAGTGACCTCTTCGGTGTGAACGAAGCGCTCTCCCACTGAGCTAATCGCCCTGGCGGTCCGCCCTGCGGCGTTCCGACGTCGATGACTCTAGCGCATTCCGGGGGTCGTTCGCGCATCGAGCGCGGTGCCGGTCAGTTCCACGGGCTGTAGTCCCGGATGTCCCACGGCAGGGTGAAGTCGTAGACGACGAGGTAGGCGATCACGGCGGCGCCGGCGAGAATGCCGCCGATGACGGCGAGGATGGTGTTGCGGCGCTTGGCGCGGGGGTCGAGGGCCTTCTCCTTGGCCTTCTCGGCGGCCTGCTTGGCGCGGTGCAGGGCGCGCTGGGCCCAGGCGAACTCGGTGGCGAGGATGGCCAGGCCGACGATGATGCCGAGGATGCCGGGGCCGGGGGCGACCATCATGACCAGGCCGCCGACCAGGACGGTCGCGCCGACGGTGAAGACGCCGATTCGCCAGGTGGTGTTGAGCAGCGCGTTCCGCCGGACGTACTCGCGGAACCTCAGGTACATCCTCGGCTCCCCGGCGACGGGCGGAGCCGGGACCTCGGCCGGGGCGGCCGGGACCTCGTTTTCATGGTTAATCGCCACGGTTTTACTGTAAGCCACGGGCCTGGCCGCTTCGGGCCGCCCACGCCGATCGGGCAACTATCCAGGCCCTCCCGATCGTCACACATGTTGAGCGGCGTCAAGCCCCGCCACACAGGCGTTTGGTCCGTTTTTGCCCAGGTCAGGAGTACTTTTTCAGGTTGTGAGATAGGTCACACAGGGCGCCGGGGCTGGAATGTTCCCTCGTGTTCGCGCAGTTAGCCGTCATAGATCGCGGGGATGTCCGTGGGTGGGAGTGAGCCCATCGGAACGCCCGCGCGCCAGCGGGACCGACGTCTGAAGGAAAGTGGCCATGAACAGCAGCACCACCGTCTCAGCAGAGCTGGGCCTTCGTCTCGTCGTCCCTGACCGCACGACCGTCCCCCTGCTCGCAGGCCTGGAGTACGCGGCCGACGATCCGTACGCCATCCGGATGGCCTTCTACGTTGGCGAGGACGAGCCGGTGGAGTGGATTTTCGCTCGTGAGCTGCTCACCGTCGGCATCGTGCGCAAGGTCGGGGACGGCGACGTGGAGGTGTGGCCCGGGGGGCCCGATGACGACACGCTGCACATCGCGCTGTCGTCCCCCTTCGGGAACGCACTCTTCGAAGCCCCCCTGTCCCCCCTGGCCGACTTCCTGCACCGCACCTACGAGGTGGTGCCGGCCGGGCGGGAGACGGAGTACATCGACATCGACGCCGAGCTGGAGAACATCCTCTGGCCGTCCTGAGTCATCCGCCCAGCCGGGCGATGTGCCGCATCTTGTTCATCGCGTCCAGCGCCGCGACCTTGTAGGACTCGGCGAGCGTGGGGTAGTTGAAGACGGCGTTGACCAGGTAGTCGACCGTTCCGCCGCAGCCCATGACGGTCTGCCCGATATGGACCAGCTCGGTGGCCCCGGTACCGAAGACGTGCACTCCCAGCAGCCGCCGGTCCTCCGGTGAGACCAGCAGCTTCAGCATGCCGTAGGAATCTCCGATGATCTGGCCGCGGGCCAGCTCCCGGTAGCGGGAGACGCCCACCTCGAAGGGCACCTTGGCCTCGGTCAGCTCGTCCTCGGTACGGCCCACGAAGCTGATCTCCGGGATCGTGTAGATCCCGATGGGCTGCAGCTCGTCCATCGCGTGCACGGGCTCGCCGCAGGCGTGGTGGGCGGCCAGCCGGCCCTGCTCCATCGAGGTCGCGGCCAGCGACGGGAACCCGATCACGTCCCCGACCGCGTAGATGTGCGGGACCTCGGTGCGGTAGTGCTCGTCCACCTTGATCCGGCCGCGGTGGTCGGCGGCGAGCCCGGCGGCCTCCAGTCCGAGCTCGTCGGTCATCCCCTGCCGGCCGGCCGAGTACATGACGGTGTCGGCGGGGATCCGCTTGCCGCTCTCCAGGACGGTGATCGCGCCCTGCGGCATCCGCTCGACCGAGGACACGGTCTCGCGGAAGCGGAAGGTGACGGCCAGGTCGCGCAGGTGGTACTTGAGCGCCTCGACGATCTCCAGGTCGCAGAACTCCAGCATCCGCTCGCGCCGTTCGACCACGGTGACCTTGGTGCCGAGGGCGGCGAACATCGAGGCGTACTCGATGCCGATCACCCCGGCGCCGACCACGACCATGGTCTCGGGGATGCGGTCCATGTTGATGATCCCGTCGGAGTCGATGACCGTGCGGTCGTCGAACTCGACGGTGTCGGGACGGGCCGGGCGGGTGCCGGTGGCGATCACGATCCGGTCCGCCGTGACCTTCTGCTCGCGGTCGTGGTCCCCGCCGTCGCCGATGCCGACCGCGTTGGGCTCCAGGAAGCGGCCGGTGCCGGGCAGCACGGTGACCCGGTTGCGGGCGAGCTGGCTGCGGATGACGTCGACCTCCCGGCCGATCACGTGCTGGGTGCGCATCCCGAGGTCGGCGACGGTGATGTCCTCCTTGACCCGGTAGCTCTGGCCGTACAGCTCGCGCTGGTTGAGGCCGGTCAGGTAGAGGACGGCCTCGCGCAGGGTCTTGGACGGGATCGTCCCGGTGTTGATGCAGACCCCGCCGATCATGTTGCGGCGGTCGACGACGGCCACCCGGCGGCCCAGCTTGGCGGCGGCGATGGCCGCCCGCTGGCCGCCGGGTCCCGATCCGAGCACGAGAAGATCGAAATCGCTCACGGATCCCAGTCTGACCGGATATGAGGGGATCTCATAAGGGTCTCCAGGCCACGAATCCGTCAGCCCGGTTCCCGGATCCCGTCCAGGAGCGCGTCCAGGCCCGCCTTGATGCGCTCCAGCGGCATGCCCCGGACGTGGCGCTGGTAGCGGAAGAGGTTGGCCGCCAGGGGGGCGAGCAGGGCGTCCGCCAGGTACGGGGCGTCGGCACCGGGCCGGATCCGGCCGATGAGCGTGGCCAGGTGGCTCTGGTAGAGGGCGTACCAGCCGTCGCGGAAGCGCGCGTCGGCCGAGTCCATCTCGGCCATCTCCAGGAGTTCGGACTGGGCCTCGGTACGGTCGGCGAGGGCGTGCAGGAAGGCGCGTATCCGTTCGGCGGGGGGCGCGTCCGGTGTTCCGGGGCCGCCCGGGCCCAGCGGCGGCGGGCCCTGGAGGAAGCTCTCCTGGAATTCGCGTTCGCGGTCGTCGACGACGGCGTACACGAGGCCGGCGCGGTCGTGGAAGCGCCGGTAGACCGTACCGACGCCCACGCCGGCGACTCGGGCGACCTCGTCCATGGACAGCGCCTCGACGCCGCGCGAGGCCAGCAGGTCGGCCGCGGCGGCGAGGATCTTCCGGCGGTTCTGAGCGGCGTCGGCCCGTTCGACGCGCCCCGCCCGTTCGCCCTTGCTCACGGTGCTCTCAGGGTGTCCGCGGTCGCTGGTGAGGGGCAGGGGGCCGGCGTCTTCGGACCGTGGCCGCTCGTCTGAGTCGGGGGTTCGTCCGCCGCGCCGCGCGGCCGCGCGTTCGTCGCTCACCGGGCACCTCTTCCGGGCTCCTTCTTCCCGGTCGGGAGCCTATCGAACCGGAGAGCCCTCCGGTCCGGGCTTGCATCCGGAGAGTCCTCCGCTTAGCGTGTGGGGCACAGAAGCGGAGAACTCTCCGATTAGAGAGGGGCGATGGGATGGACAGGCCGCTGGAGGGGAAGAAGGCCCTGGTGACCGGGGGCGGGCGCGGTATCGGTGCCGCGATCGCGCTGCGCCTGGCCCGGGACGGGGCCGACGTCGCGATCACCTACGTGCACGCGGCCGACCGCGCCCGGAAGGTGGTGGACGAGATCGAGGCGGGCGGCCGACGCACGATCGCCCTGCGGGCCGACGCCGCCGATCCGGACGCGGTCGTGGCGGGCGTGGACGGCACCGCGGAGGAGTTCGGCGGGCTCGACATCCTCGTCAACAACGCCGGGATCGCCCCGTTCGGCCCCCTGGAGGACGTCACGGCCGAGGAGGTCGACCGGGCCCTGAACATCCACGTGCGGGCCGTGTTCGTCGCGTCCCAGGCCGCCGCCCGGCATCTGGGCGCGGGCGGGCGGATCGTCAGCATCGGCAGTTCGCTGGCCGAGCGGGTGCCGTACGGGGGCTGGACGCTGTACTCGACGAGCAAGGCGGCGCTGCTCGGCCTCACCCGCGGGCTGGCCCGCGACCTGGGCCCGCGCGGCATCACCGCCAACCTGGTCCAGCCGGGGTCGATCGACACCGAGATGAACCCCGCCGACTCCCCCGAGGCCGAGCAGGAGAAGGAGTTCATCGCGCTGGGCCGGTACGGGCGCGCCGAGGAGGTCGCCGTGATGGTCGCGCACCTGGCGGGGCCCGGCGGGGACTACGTCACGGGCGCCGCGATCCCCGTCGACGGCGGCGTGACGGCCTGAAATGCCGTGGATTCTGCTGGTCGCGGCCGCTCTGATGGAGCTGGTGTGGGCGACCGCGCTGAAGCAGTCCGAAGGCTTCACCCGGTTCTGGCCGACCGTCGTCGGCGTGCCGGTGTGCCTGCTGAGCGTGGTGGTGCTGACGGTGGCGCTGCGGGACCTGCCCGTCGGCACCGCGTACGCGGTGTGGGTGGGTCTGGGCTCGCTCGGCGTGGCGGTCACCGGGATCGTCGCCCTGGGCGAGAGCGCGTCGCCGGCGCGCGTCCTCTGCCTGGCCCTGATCCTGGTGGGGGTGATCGGGCTGAAGGCCGTCGAGGGCTGAGCGCCCCGGCCCGCCAGGACGATCTTCCCTGGACGCCCCTTTAAGCGCCGTCCCGGCGGGCACTGGTAAGGCATGGGCAGCTTGAGCACGATCACGGACGTCCCGGTCCTCGGCATCGACATCGGCGGCTCGGGGATCAAGGGCGCGCCGGTCGACCCCGCCACCGGGGCGCTGACCACCGAACGGCTGCGGATCGACACCCCGCGGCACGCCCATCCCGAGCCGGTCGCGGAGGTCGTGGGGCAGATCGTCCGGAACTTCGGCTGGACGGGGCCCGTCGGCGTGACCTTCCCGGGCGTGGTGGTCGACGGGGAGACGCGGTCGGCCGCCAACGTGTCGAAGAAGTGGATCGGGCTGGACGCCGGGACGCTGTTCCGCGACGCCACCGGGGTGCCCGTGACGCTGCTGAACGACGCGGACGCCGCGGGCATCGCCGAGATGGGCCATGGCGCGGGGAAGGGCCGGGGCGGCACGGTCGTGGTGCTCACCCTCGGCACCGGGATCGGCAGCGCGCTGTTCACCGAGGGCGTGCTGGTGCCCAACACCGAGTTCGGGCATCTGGAGATCCGGGGCAAGGACGGTGAGGCGCGGGCGGCCGCGCGGGTCCGCACGGACCACGGGTTGAGCTGGGAGAAGTGGGCCGCGAAGCTGTCGGAGTACCTGTCCCGGATGGAGGCGCTGATCGCGCCGTCGCTGATCATCGTGGGGGGCGGGGTGAGCCGCAAGGCCGACCGGTTCCTGCCGCTGATCAGCGGGGTGCGGGCGCCGATCGTGCCGGCGGCGCTGGTCAACAACGCGGGCATCGTCGGTGCGGCGATGGCCGCCGGCGCGGCGGCCGGCGCGGGCGACGAGAGCGACGAGCGCGTTCCCGGCCCCCGCGGACGGGCCGGCGGGCCCACCGGGCCGCCGGCCGGGAGGCGGGAGGCGCGGCGCCGCCAGGACGGCCCCGTGCTCGCGGGTTCGCGCGCCCGGCTGGGCCTGCCCGCCAGGCCCGCGCGGGACGAGTGACGCCGGACGGTCAGCGGCGCAGCAGCACGGTCGCGATCTCCCAGGGCCGCAGGGGAAGGGTGACGGTGCCGCCGGGGCCGACCTCCAGCGGCGCCGTGAGGCGGCCGCGCAGGTCGACCCTGGCCGCCTCGCCGAACCCTCCTCTGAGGAACGCCGTCGTGCCCGTCGCCCGCTGGGCGACGAGGCGTACCTCCAGCCCGTCGCCTACCTCGCGCAGGCTGGTCATCACCACGCCGCGCCCGCCGATCTCCGGGCCCGCGACCGGCGGCGGCAGCGGTGCGGAGCGCGGGCCGTAGCCGGGCGCCGCGAGCAGGTCGTGGCGGTAGGTCTCGGCCGCCGCCTGCACCTCGTGGCCGGGGCCTTCGCCGTCCGGCGCGCGGTAGAGCATGATCGCCAGGCCGACGGTCCGTTCGCCCCGGCACTGCGCCCGCGGCGTGGCGAGCTGGGGGCCCGCGGGCTGGTCGCGGTAGGGGTTGCGGTGGCGGGACAGGTGCCCGACCGAGCGCAGCAGCGTCAGCGCCAGCTCGCGCCCCTCGCCCACCAGTTCGTACTCGGTGACGTGCTCCAGCAGCACGGCCAGCCCGCCCGCCGCCACGAACCCGGAGGCGGGGAAGGTGGGCACCGGGCGCTCCCCGAAGCCGCCCTCGGCGGTGAGGCCGCGTTCGACGACCGCGAACTGCCCCTCGGCGAACGACGAGCGCGCCGCCCTCGGCAGCGGCAGGTGCAGGCGCACCCGGTGGTCGTCGCAGGGGTTGTCGAAGGTCACCCACAGGCGCAGGTACGGCTCGCCCGCCCGCAGCTCGGCCCGGGTGGTGACGACCACGTCCTTTTCGGCCTCGGCGCGGGTGCCTCGCCGGACGTCGCCCGCGACCGGCCAGCCGTAGGTCCGCACGACGTCGAACGCCCCCACCAGCGGCCCGGGCCACACCGGGTCGACGCGCACCGAGGCGGGGGTGTCGACGAGCCGGTCGCGGCGGGGCGGCGGGGCGTGGTTGTAGGTGTCGCCGAGGTCGCCGCCGTCCACGACGCGTCCGAGGCCCTCGATCACCTCGCCGCTCGCGGTCCGCAGCGTCAGGGTGCCGTCCGCGCGCGCCTCGACGCGCAGCAGCCCGTTGTCGAGCGCGACCCCGGCGCCCGCGGGCCCCGGCCTCGACCCCGGTGCCGTGCCCAGGCCCGGTGGTGTCACCGTCGCGGCGCCCGTCTCGGCCTGGACGGGCGTGTCGAACGGCGGCGCCATCTCCCCTCGCGCGGCCGGAGCGACGCTGGTGAGCCCCAGCGGCGGCGTCTCGACGAGGGCGGCCACCGTGCAGCGCGGGTCGGCGAGGATCCGCACGCGCCACGCCCCGTCCGCGTCGCGCAGCCGCTCCTTGAGGGCGGCGAGGTCGAAGCGGGTCTCGGCGCGCCGCGTCACCTGGAAGGTCAGCGTGCGGTCCGCGGCCGACACCGTCCAGTCGCGGATCTCCTGGCCGAACAGCGTGTTCCCGGAGATCCGTTCGAGGACGAGCGGGAGGTCGCGGGCGGGGTGCACTGCGTCGTCCAGCACGGTCGGCGCCTTCTCCAGGATCTGCGCCGGGACGCGCCGCCCGTCCGCCGTGCGCAGCGCGGGGCCGCCGGAACCGGCCCGGTCGCCGGGGGCGGCGGCGGGCACGTCCAGCGTGACCAGGCCGGTACGGGGCCACGGGCTGGGGTTGAACACCACATACCCGTCGACGGGGACGGCGGCGGCGCACTCGGCGGTGACCAGGTCGCAGACCGCGCGCCCGAGCTGCTCGGCCTCGGCCGTGCGCGCCGCGACCTGCTCGGCGGTCTCGTCGCTCCCGCAGCCGGTGACCGAGTCGTGGCAGGCGGCCTCGATGATCCGGCGCCAGGCCAGGTCGAGGAAGCGCCGCGCGGGGCCGGTGTGCCAGAGCGCGGCCAGCGGCTCGGCCTGCCGTTCGACCAGGCGCTCGGCGCGGCTCAGCGCCTGCTTGAGGTGCACGCGGGCCGAGATCACCCCGGGCAGGAGGTTGGCGCGCGCGTGCGACCGCAGCTCGCCCCGCACGCGGGTGAGCCCGTCCACGGAGGTCGGCTCGGCGGCGAAGTACCCGGCGAGGGTGTCCATCCGCATCGGCAGCCCGGCCTCGGCGATCCGGTCGGCCAGGTCGCCGGCCGGCGCGGTGTGGTCGGCGCCGTACATCGCCAGCAGCGCGCCGCCCTCGGGCCGCCACGGCCGCATCCGCCGGACGAACTCGGCCGCCTTCCGGTAGAGCGGCGGGCCGGCCCCGCCCCGCGGCACGGGCTCGTCCTGGACCACGTCGCGGCCGAACATCCAGGCCGCGTTCACGTAACCGCCTTCGGGAAGGTACACGGCGCGGACGACCGAGCCGTCGGGCGCCTCCCAGGCGAAGGCGTGGTTCCGCACGCGCGCCGGGACGCCCCGCCACACGCACGCGTGCGCGATCCCCGCCTGCAGGAGGATCTGCGGCGTCTGCGCGCAGTGGCCGAACTGGTCGGGCAGGTAGCCCACCGCCATCGCCGCGCCGAACTCCTCGGCCCGGCTCAGGCCGAGCCGCAGGTTGCGGACGATGGTCTCGCCGGAGCACAGGAACTCGTCGTGCAGGATCTGCCACGGCCCGACCGCGAGGCGCCCCTCCCGGACGAGCGCCGCGACGCGCCCGCGGTTCTCGGGACGGACCTCCAGATAGTCGTCGACCGCCGCCATCTGGCCGTCGAGCGTGAAGCACCAGCGCGGATCGCCTTCCATCTGTTCGACGACCGCGTCGAGCATCGATACGAGCCGGATCCGGAAACGCTGGAACGG
Organism: Actinomadura rugatobispora; assembly: GCF_055379765.1. NCBI lineage: Bacteria > Bacillati > Actinomycetota > Actinomycetes > Streptosporangiales > Thermomonosporaceae > Actinomadura > Actinomadura rugatobispora. Next base: position 356,559 of record NZ_AP029191.1, read on the forward strand.
CAGATACCACTCCCGGTCCCAATGCGTATGCGGTACGACGACGATCGAATCATCGGCACGGCCCTCCGGCTTCACCCGGCCCACCGTCCGATCCCGGTATTACTCGGCCGCACTGTACGAATCCCCACGTTCCATGCCCCCACATGGCATTCCCGGTCCGCTCGACCGAACCTCGGACGCCCTCCCCAGCCCCTGGCGGCGCGTTGGACACCCCCTCTGACCTGAGCTTATCCACACCACTTGGGATTCTGACCGATTCCGGCCGCACGACAATGTCGTGACCGGCCGCGCATCGGCACGGCGTGAACTCCGGGATAGGCTCCCAGCCGAAATGCCCGGCGGCCGCCCCCTCGCTCTCAGAGGGAACCTCGCGCTCCCGGATCGCGTCTCATTCGCGGATCGGCCGCTTTCTCCTCACTCCCGAGCGCCGACGCGGCAAGGAGGATGCTCCCGGATGGAGTTGGACCGCCTGTTCGACCAGCGGCGCGCTTCCCCGATCACGGTCAGCGAGGTATTCGTCAACCGAAAGCGGCACATCGACGCCTTCGACGCCGCCGTCGACCGGCTGGGCGACCACGCGCACCCCGCGGCCACCGCACCGCCGCAGCGGCGGAACCTCCTCGTCTTCTACGGGCTGGGCGGGATCGGCAAGACATCTCTCTCGAAGCGTCTGGAAAAGCGATTCCGCGACGGAGAGCACGAGAACGCCGCCTCCAGGAGGCCGGTCTGCCGGATCAACCTGGACGACCCGGCGCTGACCGACCTGGAGACCCTGGTCATCATCATCCGCTCGGCGGTGGGCGAGCATCTCGGGCACTGCCCTGCCTTCGACCTGGCGCTGACGGTCTACTGGCAGCGCAGCCATCCCGGCCTGCCGATGCGGGCCGTCCTCGAACGCAACTCGGCGCTGCGCCGTTTCAACGGCGCGCTGGAACTGCCGCGCCAACTCGACGAGTCCCTCAACGCGCTGCTCGGCCCCGTCCCCCTGGCCGGGCTGGCCAGGCAGGCCACCGGACTGCTGGTCGGCAGGATCCGCGAAAAGATCCGGCGGGACCGGCTCCTGACCGAGTGCCCGGGTTTCGCCGAGGTCCTGGAAACCGAATCGCCCCGCGACATGCTCCCCTTCCTGCCCGCGCTCCTCTCCTGGGATCTGGCGCAGCACCACCAGGGCGAACCGCTCCAGACCGTTGTCTTCATGGACACCTTCGAACGGGTGGACGGCCAGCAACGGGTACAGGGATGCCTGGAGGACCAATTCTCCAGGCTCCTGTACCTCATGCCCAACGTCCTGTTCGTGATCACCGGCCGGAACCGCCTGACCTGGGGCGACGGTCATCATGGAGCCATTCATTACAGCGGTTCCAACTACTGGCCGGTGCTCGCCGTCGCGCCCCCGGCGCCCTTCGCGTCACTGCAGCAGCGGCTGTCCGGCCTGAGCGACGACGACGCCGACGGCTACCTGCGGTTCCGGCTGACGCACGAGGGCGAACCCGCCATCCCCGGACCCATCCGCCAGAAGATCATCGACTCGTCCGGGGGCGTTCCCCTCTACCTGGAACTGTCGGCGGAATACTTCGATCAACTCGCAGCAAGCGGACAGTCGCCCGATCCGGAAGGGTTCGGGGGGACGTTCGCGGAAATGGTTATTCGCGTGATGCGTGATCTGACATTCGAGGAGCGCGCCCTGCTGCGCGCCTCGTCCATGGTCGACCGATTCGACGCCGAACTGCTGAGGGCGGCGGTGCCGGAGGTCCGCGACGCGGCCGTCGAGCGCTTCCTGGCGCGGCCGATCGTGCAGGTCGAGGACTCGGGCTGGCTCCAGCGGTCGGTCGACGAGTACATCCGCGACGCCGTCCGCGAGCACGACCCCGAGACCGACGACGCCTGGTCGGAGAACGAATGGCGGGTCGCGGCCGACCGCATGGTCGACGACCTGCGCGCCCGCCTCCGCGGGGACGTCAAGGACCCCACCACCGCCGACCCGGCCCGGCTCATCCAGGGCTTCAGCGCCGCCGGGCGCCTCTCGCTCCGGACCGGCAAGGTTCCCGACTGGCTGTACGACATGGCCTACGCGCTGAGGCTGCACCACCACACCGGGGCGCTGGAGGCCGTCTCGTCCTTCACGGTCCCCCCGGGGCATCCGCTGGAGGCGTTCGTCCTCACCTGCCAGGGCATGGCCCAGCGCAGCCTCGGCGACCGGGAGGCCTCGGCGCGCCTGCTGGAGCGCGCGGCGTCCCACCCGCGCGTCAGCCCGTACGCCCGGCTCTTCATCAAGCACCGGTACGTCAAGGCGCTGGAAGAGGTCGGACGCTACCGCGACGCCGAGGAGCTGGCCGCCGAGGTCGCCGCCGCGCCGAGCACCCTGCGGGAGACCGCGGAGAAGGACCTGGCCTGGATCAGCTGGATCCGCGGCGACGGCCGGCGCCTCCTCGCCTGGGCGCTGCCCAACCGCACGTCCACGATCGGTTTCCACCGGGCGCAGGCGCTGGACCTGCTCGGCCAGTTCCACATGCTGCAGGGCGATCTGGCCGCCGCCGAGCAGTGCTTCCACTACCTGATCGACGATCCCGAACTGGAGGAGGGCGGTGTCCTGCGCGACACCGGCTGGCGGCACCTGGGCATGGTGATGTCCCTGCGCCGCCCGCTGGACGCCGAGACGGTCCTCGACCGTGCCCTCCAGGTCAACCGCGCCCTGGAGGTGGGCGTGGGCATCGCGCAGACCCACATCTGGCGGGGCGTGGCGCGCACGGGAACGCACCCGGCCGCCGACCCGCACGCGCTCATCGTGCAGGGCGAGGAGCTGCTGAACGCCAGCAACGGGCTCGCCGATCGGTGGATGGTGCTGCTGGCCCGCACCTTCCTCGCCGCCGTCGACGGCACCGACTCCGAGGTCCTGGAGGCGGCGCAGGCCCTCATGGACCACGTGCGCGAGCAGGACTGCCACCCCGGACTGGCCGAGGTCGCCGCACGCTGGCTGGAGGTGCGCGGCGTGGCCGGGCCGTCGCCCGTCGAGTCGGAGTACTGGCTCGACCGTTCGGCCTCGCTCGACCGCTGGGAGTCCGTGCTGCGGGAGCGGCGCGACGCACGACGCGCCTGAACCGCGCGGAGCGGGCGCGTCAGGGATCCATCAGCTCCGCGGAACGGGCCTTGAACGCCTCCATCGCCTTGGCGGTGACCGGGCCGGGCGCCGCGGGCAGCCCCGTTCCGTCGACCAGGCCGATCGGCTGGACGTCACGGGTCGTGGAGGTCAGGAACGCCTCCTCGGCCCGGTACAGGTCCTCCAGCGGGAGGTCCTCCTCCTCGGCGCCGAACCACTCCAGCACCAGCGCCCTCGTCACCCCGGCCAGGCAGCCCGACGACAGCGGCGGCGTGACCAGCCGGCCGCCGCGGACCACGAAGATGTTGGTGCCGGTGCCCTCGCACAGGTTCCCGGCCAGGTTCCCGAAGATCGCCTCGCCGCCGCCGCGCTCCTTGGCGTAGGCCAGCGCCAGCGCGTTCTCCGCGTACGAGGTCGTCTTCAGCCCGCTCAGCGCGCCCCGCTCGTTGCGCGGCCACGGCACCACGGTCACCGCCGCCGTCGCGGGGAACGGCTTCTGCTCCGCCGCGATGATCGAGAGGGTCGGCCCGGCGGTCCCCCGGTCGGACCCGAGCGGCCCGTACCCGCTGGTGTAGGTGATCCGGAGACGGGCCAGCGGCCACTTGGGCGCCGCGGCCAGCACCTCCAGGGCGCCGTGCGCCAGCGCGTCCTGGTCGGGCTCGGGCAGCCCCAGCCCGGCCGCCGAACGGGCCAGCCTCCGCAGGTGCCGGGTGAGCGCGAACGGCTCACCGTTGGTGGCCTTCACCGTCTCGAAGACCCCGTCCCCCACCAGCATCCCGTGGTCGAACACCGACACCAGCGCCTGGTCGGGATCGAGCAGGTCCCCGTTGAGCCAGATCTTGCCCCGCACCGCCGCCACCGGCAGCCACCTCCAATAGCCGAGCCGCCTTCAGCTCGGTCTCGCGCCATTCACGGGCCGGCTCGGACCCCCAGGTGATCCCCGCCCCGGTACCGAACCGCAGCAGGCCCTCCTCGGCCCAGAACGTCCGGATCCCGACCGCCAGGGCCCCGCGCCGGGAGTCCGCGTCCACCCAGCCGATGGCCCCACAGTACGGCCCGCGGGGAACAGGTTCGAGCGCATCCAGCAAGGCCAGCGCGCTCGACTTCGGCGCGCCGGTGACCGAACCGGGAGGAAACGTGGCCGCCACCAGCTCCGGCCAGCCGCTCCCCGGCGCGAGCCGCGCCCGGACGGTCGAGACCAGGTGCACCAGCCCCGGATGCCGTTCCACCGCGCACAGTTCCGGCACCGTCACCGACCCGACCCCGGCCACCCGGCCCAGATCGTTGCGGACCAGATCCACGATCATCACGTTCTCGGCCCGGTCCTTGGGCAGCAGGTCCTGTTCGGTACGGCCCGTCCCCTTGATCGGACGCGACTCCACCACCTCCCCCTCCCGCGCCAGATACAGCTCCGGGGAGGCGCTCGCTATCTCGACGCCGGGCAGCCGGAGGGTCATCGCGTACGGCGCCGGATGCCTCTCCACCAGCCTCTGACCCAGCCCCGCGATGTCCGCGTCCCGTCCCATGGGCGCACTCAGGACCCGGCACAGATTGGCCTGGTAGACGATGCCCTCCCCGATGGCCTCCCGTATGCGTTCGACCCCCTGCATGTAGGCCGCCTCGTCCAGCGACGTGATCCACTCGCCTGGCGGCGCCCAACGTCCCCTGGGATGAGGCCCCTGCCTTACATGCTCGAACCGGGCACAGGTGACCTTGCCCTCGTAGGTGACGACGACCGCCCACCAGCCCCGCGACTCCAGCGCGCCGGGATCGGAGGTCAAATCCACCAGCCCGGTGGCCAGCCGGCCCCCGACGTAGGCGAACTCGTTCACGGCAGGACGCACCCGAACGAATCGGCCAGCCCCTTGTCGCCGGCCTCGGTCACGCACAGCCCGCGGCCCTTCCCCCGTTCGAGCCACTCCAACTCCAGGAACCGCGACAGCAGGGCAGCCCCCAGCGCCCCGTTCAGATGGGGCCGCCGTTCCGTCCAGTCCAGGCACTCCCCCGCGAACCGCCGCCGCGCCCGCCGCAGGCCGCCGACGTCGATCCCCAGCTCGCCGAACCGCTCCTCGCCCTTCACCGTCGCGTCGAACGACGCCGCCCCCCGCGCGGCCGCCTCGATCAGACCGCCCCCGATCAGCGCCGCGTACAGGGCGACACCCGCCTCACCGGCCAGATGGTCGTAGCAGCTGCGCGCCCGGTGCAGCCTGCGCGCCTCCCTCGACTGCCGCAGACTCCGCACCTCCACCGCGGGGCTGATCCGGCTCAGCGCCTCGATGACCTCCGCCACCTCGGGGCCCGCCAGCCGGTAGTACCGGTGCCGCCCCTGGCTGATCACGGTCACCAGCCCGCCGTCCAGCAGCCGCCCCAGGTGCGCGCTGGCCGTCTGCGCGCTCACCCCCGCCGTCCGCGCCAGCTCCCCGGCCGCCAGCGGCCGCCCGTCCAGCAGCACCGTGAGCATCGCCGCCCGCCCGCGGTCCCCCATCAGGGCCGCGACCGGCGCGATGTCCGCCTGATAACCGGTCATATGTCCGACCCTAGGCGGCTCACGCTTCGACGCCGCTCGAACCACCCCCGTAATCCAGTTTGGGGAAGCGGCCGGGACACGCTAATGTTCTTCCCGTCGCCGCAAGGGGCCCCGGCCCCGAGCAGCACAAGCGGAAGTGGCTCAGGGGTAGAGCATCACCTTGCCAAGGTGAGGGTCGCGGGTTCAAATCCCGTCTTCCGCTCTGAGGTGAGGCAACAGTCTCGCTCTGGTGGAGTGGCCGAGAGGCGAGGCAACGGCCTGCAAAGCCGTGTACACGGGTTCAAATCCCGTCTCCACCTCAACGAACGCGCCCCTGCGGGGCACGCTCGCGGGCGATTAGCTCAGTGGGAGAGCGCTACCTTGACACGGTAGAGGCCACTGGTTCAATCCCAGTATCGCCCACTCGATCCCTGGGCCCAGTGTGGTCGGAGACTGCGTCTCCTTCCCCGCTGGGCTCTCGTCGTGTTGGCCCAGGGGGCGACCCCCTGGAACCCCCGGTGTGGTCGCTCCGCTCCCACGGCCCGTGGTCCGGTCCGAGGCCCGCCTCCCTCCCCACTGGGCTCTCGTCGTGTTGGCCCAGGGGGTGACCCTCTGGAACCCCCGGTGTGGTCGCTCCGCTCCCACGGGCCGTGGTGCGGTCCGAGGCTCCGCCTCCCTCCCCGCTGGGCTCTCGTCGTATTGGCCCAGGGGGCGACCCCCTGGAACCCCCGGTGTGGTCGCTCCGCTCCCACGGGTCCGTGGTCCGGTCCGAGGCCCGCCTCCCTCCCCACTGGACCCTCGCCGTGTTGACCCCGGGGAGCGAACTCACCCCCACGTGCACGGTGGTCTCACGGGCGACAGGGGGCTGGTTCAGCCGCGCCGTTCGAAGGTGAGGCGGGTCAGGATGCTCACCGGGCACGAGCTGTCCGATCCCGAGAGGCGGTTCGACCTCGAACTCGCCACCCGGGCTCGCCGCGCTGCGCCTCTAGGACGCGGCGTCCTCGGAGGCCGGGGCCGGAGGCTCCAGGCCGACGGCCAGCTCGCCGTGCCGCGCGTCGACCCGCACCACCATGCCGTCCCGGACCTCCCCGGCGATCAGCGCGCGGCCGATCCGGGTCTCCACCTCGCGGGCGATGAACCGGCGCAGCGGCCGCGCCCCGTACACGGGGTCGTAGCCCTGCGCGGCGATGACCCGGCGGGCCTCGCCGGTCACCTCCAGCCCGATCCGGCGGTCGGCGAGCCGGGCCCGCAGGTCCTCGAACATCAGGTCCACGATCCGCTCGATCTGCGCCTCGGTGAGCGGCTTGAACAGCACGATGTCGTCCACCCGGTTGAGGAACTCGGGGCGGAAGCGGGCGCGCAGCTCGGCCATGACCCGGCTCTCCGCCTCCGGCTTGACCTCGCCGTCCGCAGTCACCCCGTCCAGGAGGTGGCCGGACCCGATGTTGGACGTCATGATCAGCACGGTGTTGCGGAAGTCGACCGTGCGGCCCCGGGAGTCGGTGAGGCGGCCGTCGTCGAGCACCTGCAGCAGCAGGTTGAACACGTCGGTGTGCGCCTTCTCGATCTCGTCGAACAGGACCACCGAGTACGGCTTGCGGCGGACGGCCTCGGTGAGCTGCCCGCCCTCCTCGTAGCCCACGTACCCGGGCGGGGCGCCGACCAGCCGGCTCACCGTGTGCCGCTCCTGGTACTCGCTCATGTCGATGCGCACCATGTTGTCCTCGGTGTCGAACAGCGCCGCGGCCAGCGTGCGCGCCAGCTCGGTCTTGCCGACGCCGGTCGGCCCCAGGAAGATGAACGACCCGATCGGGCGGCGCGGGTCCTTGATGCCCGAACGGGCCCGCAGGATCGCGTCCGCCACCGCCTGGACCGCCTCGTCCTGGCCGATGACCCGCTCGTGCAGGATCTCGTCCAGCCGCAGCAGCTTCTCCCGCTCGCCCTCCTGCAGCCGGCTCACCGGGATCCCCGTCCAGCGGGACACGATGCCCGCGATCTCGCCCTCGGTGACGACCTCGCGCAGCAGCCGCCGCCCGCCCTGCTTGGCGGCCAGCCGCTCCTCCTCGGCCCGCAGCCTGCGCTCCAGCTCGGGCAGCCTGCCGTGGCGCAGCTCGGCCGCCCGGCCGAGGTCGTAGTCGCGCTCGGCCCGGTCGGTCTCCTGCTTGACCTGCTCCAGTTCCCGGCGCAGGTCCTGGACGTGCCGCAGCGACCGCCGCTCGGCCTCCCACTGGGCGCGCATGGCGTCGGCCTCGGCGCGCGCCTCCCGCAGCTCCCCGCGCAGGTCCGCGAGCCGGTCCCGGCTCGCGGCGTCGTCCTCCTTGGCCAGCGCCGCCTCCTCGATCTCCAGCCGCATCACCCTGCGGGTGAGCCCGTCCAGCTCGGACGGCATGGAGTCGATCTCGGTGCGCAGCATCGCGCACGCCTCGTCGACCAGGTCGATCGCCTTGTCGGGCAGGAACCGGTCGGAGATGTAGCGGTGGCTCAGCGTCGCGGCCGCGACCAGCGCCGCGTCCTGGATCGTGACCCCGTGGAAGACCTCCAGCCGCTCGCGCAGGCCGCGCAGGATGGAGACGGTGTCCTCGACCGAGGGCTCGTCCACCAGCACCGGCTGGAAACGGCGCTCCAGCGCCGCGTCCTTCTCGATGTGCCTGCGGTACTCGTCGAGGGTGGTCGCGCCGATCATGTGCAGCTCGCCGCGGGCCAGCATCGGCTTGAGCATGTTCCCGGCGTCCATCGCCCCCTCCGTGGCGCCGGCGCCCACGACCGTGTGGAGCTCGTCCACGAACAGCAGGATGCGGCCCTCCGCGGCGCGGACCTCGCCCAGGACGGCGCGCAGCCGCTCCTCGAACTCGCCCCGGTACTTCGCCCCGGCCACCAGGGCGCCCATGTCGAGGTTGAAGACCGTCTTGTCCTTGAGCCCCTCGGGGACGTCGCCGTGCGCGATCCGCTGCGCCAGGCCCTCCACGATCGCGGTCTTGCCGACTCCGGGGTCGCCGGTGAGCACCGGGTTGTTCTTGCTCTTGCGGGACAGGATCTGGATCACCCGGCGGATCTCCGAGTCGCGCCCGACCACCGGGTCCAGCCTGCCCGCCAGGGCGTCGGAGACCAGGTCGCGCCCGTACTTCTCCAGCGCCTCGTAGGCCTGCTCGGGCGTGGCCGAGGTCACCCGCTGGTGGCCGCGGACCCCGGTGAGGGCCTCCAGGAACCGCTCGCGGTTCAGCCCGTGCCGCCGCAGCAGCCGCTCGGACGCGGTCCCCGGCCCCTCGTCCAGCAGCCCGATCATGAGGTGCTCGACCGAGACGTACTCGTCCTTGAGCCGGCGCGCCTCGCGCTCGGCCGCGTCCAGCAGCCGCGCCAGGCGCTGGGTGACCAGCACCTGGCCGGGCTGCGCCGCCGGCCCGGTGACCTTGGGGCGCCGCCGCAGATCGTCCTCCAGGTCGGCGCGCAGCAGGCCGGGATCGGTCCCGGCCTCGTCGAGCAGCCGCGGTACGAGGCCGTCCCCCTGGTCCAGCAGTGCCAGCAGCAGGTGCTCCCCGTCCACCTCGGTGTGGCCGTGCTCGAGCGCCTTGCTCTGCGCCTCGCGCAGGGCCTCCTGGGACTTCTGCGTCAGCCGGTCGATGTCCACGATCATCCTTCCGAGTCGGGTCCGGGTCCGGCGCGGAGCGCCTCCTCCAGGACGGCGATGCGGTCGAGCAGGTCGATGACCAGGCCCAGGGCGGTGTAGTTGAGCGAGAATCCCGCGCGCAGCCTGCGGACGCGCGCCATCCGGGCGACCTGGGCGGGCGCGAACCACAGCCGCCCGTCCGGGCCCTGCCGGGCGTCCAGGACGCCCAGCACCACCAGCCTGCGCACCAGGTCGGGATGGGTGCCGGTGGCGCGCGCGAACGACTCCAGGTCGAGCGCGGCCGGGCGGACATGGACGATGGCGTAGGGCATCAGCGCCTCCGCGGGTCGAAGGACGAGGCGGCGGCCAGCTCCTCGAACAGCCGCCGCTCCTCGCCGGTGAGCTTCCCGGGCACCAGCACGCGCACCCGGGCGTACAGGTCGCCCGGCGCGCCGCGCGGATCGGGCAGGCCGCGCCCGCGCAGCCGGAGACGCCGGCCGCTCGACGAGCCGGGCGGCACGCCGACCTTGGCCTCACCGCCGGGGGTGTCCACCGGCGCGGTGGTGCCCAGCGCCGCCTCCCACGGCGCGAGCGGCAGGTCGACGTGCAGGTCGCGGCCCTCGACCCGGTAGCGGGGATGCGGGGCGAGGCGGACGACGAGGTACAGGTCGCCCGCCGGGCCGCCCTCCATGCCGCGGCCGCCCTGCCCGGCCAGCCTGATCCGCTGCCCGTCGGTGACCCCGGGCGGGATGGCGACGTCGACGGTGCGCCGCCGGGAGCCGCCGCCCAGGGTGAGCGTCCGCCTGCCTCCCCGGTACGCCTCCTCGACCGTCACCTCCAGCTCGGCCTCCTGGTCGGCGCCCGGCGCGGGGCCGCCCCAGCCGGCCCGGCCGGCCCTGCGACCGCCGAAGAGGCCGCCGAGCAGGTCCTCGATGCCGGCACCCTCGAAGCCGCCTTCGTACCGGCCCCCTTCGTACGCGCCGCCCTCGAAGCCGCCGCCGAAGCCGCCGAACGGGCCGGCGCCCGCCCCGGCGCGGGCACGGGCCCAGGTCTCCGGGTCCACGTCCTCCGGGACGCGCTCGAAGTCGGGGCCGAAGGCGTCGTAGCGGCGCCGCTTGTCCGGGTCGGACAGGATCGCGTACGCCTCGGAGGCGTCCTTGAAACGCTCCTCCGCCTCGGGGTCCTTGTTGACGTCGGGGTGGTGCTCGCGGGCGAGCCCGCGGTAGGCCCGCTGGATCTGCGGCTGGTCGGCGTCCCGGGGCACTCCCAGCACCTCGTACGGGTCGCGGACCGGTGCCATCAGCCGTCCTCTTCCGCCGCCACGACGACCATCGCGGGACGCAGCTGCCGCTCCCCGTCGCCGTAGCCGGGCTGGACGACCTCCACCACGGTGCCGGGCGGCGCGCCCGTCCCGGCGCGGGTGCCCACGGCGGCGTGCCTGGACGGGTCGAAGGGCACGCCCGACTCGTCGCGGCGCGGGTAGCCCAGGCGGTCCAGCAGCCCCACGGCCTGGTCCCGCACCGCCCGGACGCCGTCGATGACGGCGTGCGCGTCGGATCCGGCGTGCGCGAGCGCGCGTTCCAGGTTGTCGAGGACCGCCAGCCATTCCGTCGCCACCCGGGCGCGTTCCCGTTCGCGCTCGCGGTCCAGGTCGCGGGCGGCCCGCTTGCGGGCGTTGTCGAGGTCGGCGAGGGCGCGGCGGCGCAGGTCCTCCAGTTCCGCGACCCGCTCGTGGGCGTCGGCGAGCGCGGGATCCATCGTGGTCTCGGGCTCGGCGTTCCCGGGGCGGTCGTCCCGCGTCCCGTGCTCCCCAGCCACGGGATCAGTCCGACGTGGTGAACTCGGCGTCGATGACATCGTCGCCGCCTCCGCCTTCGTCTCCGGTGCCGGTTCCCGAGGGGCCCGTCCGGCCGGATCCGCCCGCGGCGCCCAGGCCGTGGTAGAGCTGGCGCAGTTCGCCGCTCAGTGAGCGCATCCGGTCCAGCGGCGCCTCCTCCTTGACCGCCTGCCGCGCGTCGCCGACCAGCATCCCGGCGCGCGCCCGCTCGTGCTCGGGCACCGCGTCGCCCATCTCCTGGACGCGGTGCTCGACCTGGTAGGCGGCCGAGTCGAGCTCGTTGCGGGCGTCGATCAGCTCGCGCAGCCGGGCGTCCTCGTCGCGGTGCCGCTCCGCCTCGGCGACCATCCGCTCGATCTCGGAGGTGTCGAGGTTGGCGCTCTCGCTGATGGTGATGGTCTGCTCGGCCCCGGTGTCCCTGTCCCGCGCCGCGACGTCGAGGATCCCGTTGGCGTCGATGTCGAAGGTCACCTCGATCTGCGGCTCACCGCGCGAGGCGGGCCGGATCTCGCCCAGCCGGAAGCGGCCCAGCACCCGGTTGTCGGCGGCCCGCTCGCGCTCGCCCTGGAGCACCACCACGTCCACGGCGGTCTGGTCGTCCTCGGCGGTGCTGAAGGTCTCGGTCCGCCGGGCCGGGATCGTGGTGTTGCGCTCGATGACCTTGGTCATCACGCCGCCGAGGGTCTCCAGCCCCAGCGACAGCGGGGTGACGTCCAGGAGCAGGACGTCCTTCACCTCGCCCTTGAGCACGCCCGCCTGGATGGCCGCGCCCAGCGCCACGACCTCGTCGGGGCTGACCGTGAGGTTGGGCTCCTTGCCGCCGGTCAGCCGGCGGACGAGCTCCTGCACGGCGGGGATCCGGGTGGAGCCGCCCACCATGATCACCTCGTCGATGTCGTCGGCGGTGACCTTGGCGTCGGCCATGGCCCGCTTCACCGGGCCGGTGCACCGCTCCACCAGGTCCGCGGTGATCTGCTCGAACGTCGAGCGCATCAGCGTGGTGTCGAGATGCTTGGGGCCGCTCGCGTCGGCGGTGATGAACGGCATGCTCACATGCGTCCGGGTGACCGACGACAGCTCCACCTTGGCCTTCTCGGCCGCCTCGAAGAGCCGCTGCAGCGCCTGCGGGTCCTCGCGCAGGTCGATCCCGTTCTCGCGCTTGAACTCCTCGGCCAGGTGGTCCACCACGCGGCGGTCGAAGTCGTCGCCGCCCAGGTGCCCGTCGCCGGAGGTGGCGCGGACCTCCACCACGTCGTCGCCGATCGACAGCAGGCTCACGTCGAAGGTGCCGCCGCCCAGGTCGAACACCAGCACGCTCTCGTCGGCCCGCTTGTCCAGCCCGTAGGCCAGCGCCGCCGCGGTCGGCTCGTTGATGATCCGGAGCACCTCCAGGCCGGCGATCCGGCCCGCGTCCTTGGTCGCCTGGCGCTGGGCGTCGTTGAAGTAGGCGGGCACCGTGATCACGGCCTCGGTGACCTTCTCCCCCAGGTACCGGCCCGCGTCCTCCGCCAGCTTCCGCAGGACCAGCGCCGAGATCTCCTCCGGCGCGTAGGTCCGGCCGCGCACGTCGAAGCGCACCGCCCCGTCCGGCCCCTCCACGACGTCGGCGGACACCGCCCTCATCTCGCTGGTGACCTCGTCGTACTTGCGGCCGATGAAGCGCTTGGCCGAGGTGATCGTCCCCTTCGGGTTGAGGATCGCCTGGCGCCGGGCCAGCTGGCCCACCAGCCGCTCGCCCTGCTCGGTGAAGGCCACCACCGAGGGCGTCGTGCGCGCGCCCTCGGCGTTGGGGATCACGTTCGCCTGGCCGCCCTCCATCGCGGCGATGACCGAGTTCGTCGTGCCGAGATCGATTCCGACTGCCTTCGCCATCGCTCCGTACCCTCCTCCGGTTCCGTTCCCGGCGGTTCCGGCGCCCCGAGCCCTCCGCCCGGCGCCCGCACCTCCCAGGGTCGGCACGTTCCCGCGCCGTCCACATCCCCCGACCTGACGGGCCCTTCCGCACGGCTCCGGCGGCCGCACGGATCCGGCGGCGTGCGCGGCCGGTCAGCCGCGGTCCGCGGCCACGCCGGCACGCGTGGCCGCGGGCGGGCGGTCAGCGGGAGACCTCGATGTGCTTCGGCTTGGCGGCCTGGGCCTTGGGCAGCGTCAGGGTCAGCACGCCGTGCTCGAGCTTCGCCTCGACCCTGTCGGCGTCCACATCGCCCGGCAGGACGCCGCTGAACTCGAACCGGCCCACCTTGCGGGTGCGGCGGCGGAGCTTGGCGCGCTCCTTCTCGACGATCTCCCCGGCGACCGTCAGCTCGCGGTCGTTGAGCTGGATGTCCAGGTCCTCCCTGTGCACGCCGGGCACATCGATCTCGACCATGTAGGCGTCCTCGCTCTCGGACACGTCGGCGGCCGGGATCCAGGGTCCCTCGACCTGCGCCTGGACGCCCGGGGGCAGCCCGAAGGCGAGGTTCAGGAGCTGGCCCATCTGGTCGTGCAGCTCCTCGAACTGGCGGGCGGGGTCGTACACGGCGACGTTCCTGCCGCCGGTCCGGCGAACGGGTTGCTGCGTCATCGCGAAACCTCCTTCGCTGGGGTGCCCGGGCAGGCACCCCCTCCTCGCCCTCGATGCTCGCCGGACCCGCGTGGGGGCCACATCCTCAATCCGAGTAGTTCCGGGGCGGCGGCGGAGGAACCACCCGGCCTGAGGACGCGCGTCAGCGTGATCGGTGACGCGGTCGACGTTGGAGCGGTTCCGGCGGCGCCTGCCGCGTCAGAGGTGGTGGCGGAGGACGAGATCGGCGGGGAAGGGGTCCAGGTAGGTCTGCCGGGCCAGGTAGTCGTGGTCCTCGCCTTCGGCGTGGTGGCGGAGCAGGGCGATCGGGACGCTCAGCGGCGCCTCGCCCCGGCGGTAGGCCTCGATCGTGGTGACGATGTCGTGGCGCCGGGTCCGGTCGAGCCGCTCGCTCAGGGGGCCCAGGACGTGCAGGAGCGCGTTGCCGTGCCGCCCGCGCCCGGCCCGGACGGCGAAGGCCTCGCCGAAGGCGCGGCGGTAGTCGGCCTCCAGCCTGCCGCGGTCCCGCACGCCCGCCCGCGCGACGATCCGGCCGGTCGTCCGGTAGCCGGCCGGGTCGTGGGCGAGGATCTGCAGCTTGTGCCTGCTGTGGAAGTCGACGAGGTCGCGGGGGCGCCAGTCGCCGTCGAAGAGCTCGCGCAGCCTGGCCTGGGCGAAGACGCGTTCGATGAAGTGCTCGCGCAGCACCGGGTCGCGCAGCCGCCCGTCCTCCTCCGCGGGCAGGTCGGGAAGCGCGTCCTGGACGAGCCCGGCCCACACGCCGCGGCCGCGGCGGTCCACCGGCTGCCCGTCGGTGCGCTCGCCCGGCCGCCCGGAGGCGTAGCGGGGCAGGCCGAGCAGCCCGCAGCTGGGCGAGCGCGATTTCAGGACATAACCGTCGATGTCGGTGAGGTCGGAGATCCTGCCCCGCGCCAGGCCGGTCATCGCGTCGGTGTGGTCGGCGGCGCGGTCCTTGGTGACGAGGCGGCCGCCGGTGAGCAGGCGCAGGGTGGGCCTGGGCGCGCCCAGGCCGATCTCCATCTCCGGGCAGACGGGCACCCAGTCCACGTGCGGCGCGAGCGCTCCGGTGAGGAAGCGGTCCCGGCTGTGGCCGCTGTTGTAGCGGACCGGGGCGCCCAGGAGGCAGCTGGACACCGCGAGCCGGGGGCGCGGGTGGGCGCTCACAGGAGTGTTCCCAGCCTGCGGAGCCCGCGGGTGGTGCGGGCCTTGACGGTGCCGAGCGGGATGGCCAGCCGGTCGGCGATCTCCGGCTGGGTCAGCTGCCCGAAGTGGGCCAGGACGAGCGCCTGGCGCTGCGGCGCGGGCAGCCTGCCCAGGGCCTCGCGCACGTCGCAGGCGATGTCGATGGCCGGGGTCTCGTCGCGGATCCGGGCGTCCTCCTCCAGGGGCACCGTCCGGCGGGAATGGCGGGCCTCGGCGCGCAGCCGGTCGATGGCGCGCCGGCGGGCGATGGACAGGACCCAGGGTTCCAGGGCGCGGGACGGGTCGTAGCGCCCCCGGGACTGCCAGACCTCCAGGAAGACGACCTGGACGACGTCGTCCACGGCGTGGCCTGGCACCAGCCTGGCCGCGACGCGGCGGACGAGCGGGCCGAGCGCGCCGTAGCACTCGGTCAGCGCCGCCTCGTCGCCGCGTGCGAGCCGCTCTCCGAGAGTCATCGTCCACCCCTCCGCGATAAACCGCTTCAAAACTTGTTCATAGTCGAAGAGTGGGGGCGTGCGCAACCGAGGGTGGGCAAAAGAAGCGGAATGACCTGCCTGGATCAGGACAAACGGGTCAGGACGACCCGCTGGCGGACTCCAGCTCGGCGACGGCCTCGGGCAGGCTGGCGACCACCCGGACCGCCTCCGGCAGCCGGTCCCCCGCCCAGCCCGGCCCGCCGATCACGAGCCTGACCGCCGGGCGCGCCCGGGGAAGATCGTCCAGCCAGCCGGGGTCGCCGGTCTCGGCGATCTGCGACCAGACGAAGACGGCGCACGGGCCGCTCCGCCGGATGGCGGAGGCCAGGGCCCGCGGCGGCACCCGCGCGCCCAGCAGCCGCACGGCGACGCCGGCCTCCGACAGCGCGGCGGCCAGCGCGTACACCGGCAGGCTGTGCTGCTCCTCGGGAGCGCACGCGAGCAGGACGGGCCGCGTGTTCAAGGGCGACGCCGGGGGCGGCACCTCGGCCAGGCACTCCAGCAGCACCCCGGACAGCAGATGCTCCACGTCCACGCAGTCGCCGGTCGCGGCGTGCTTGCGGCCGATACCGTCGAGGACGGGCACGAACAGCCCGTCCCAGGCCCGCACGACCCCGTCGCGCTCGAGCGCGCTCCGCACGGCGCGGGCCATCGCCGGGGCGTCCAGCGCCATCGCGGCCCTGGCCAGGCCGCGGACCTCCGTGGACCGCGCGGTGCCCGGCTGCTCGCCGACGGGGATCCGGTTGCCGCCGGCACCGTGGGCCCGCGGCGCCGGCGATCCGGCGGGCGGCGCCTCCAGCGCCACCCGGGCGGCCTCGCCCGGCGGGGCGCCCTCCAGGATCAGCCGCTGCATGATCTCCAGCCGGGCGACGTCCGCGGGGGCGTACCGGCGGTGGCTGCCCGAACTGCGGCGGCTGGGGCCGATGCCGTACCGGCG
Organism: Actinomadura rugatobispora; assembly: GCF_055379765.1. Taxonomy (NCBI): domain Bacteria; kingdom Bacillati; phylum Actinomycetota; class Actinomycetes; order Streptosporangiales; family Thermomonosporaceae; genus Actinomadura; species Actinomadura rugatobispora. The sequence continues at coordinate 372,782 of NZ_AP029191.1, forward strand.
GTCCCAGGTGCGCAGCGTGGACGCGGCCACGCCGAGGCGCTGCGCCACCGCGCCCACGCCCAGCCCGGCCTCCTGGTCCGGGGGCCCGCCCAATGCGCCTCCTGTCCCGCTCGTCGACTCCCGGTCGCAAAGCGTACGGTCTACCAGGTGTTCGGCGGGAACGATCGCACCGGACGCATCCGGGCGCGGGCCCCGTCCCGAAGAACCGGGTGATGGAGACCTCGCTCATGCTGTTCACCCGGGACCTGCGGATACGCGACAATCCGGCGCTGGCGGCGGCGTGCCGGGCGGACCGGGTCGTGCCCCTGTTCGTCCTCGACGACGCGATCCTGGACGGGCGGTTCGCCGCGCCCAACCGCGTCCGCTTCCTGCACGACAGCCTCGCCGACCTGCGGGAGTCGCTGCGCGGCCTGGGCGGCGACCTGGTCGTGCGGCGCGGCGACCCGGCGGCGCAGGTCGCGCGGCTGGCCGGGGAGACGGGGGCGCGCACCGTGTTCCTCGCCGACGACCGGTCGGCGTACGCGACGCGGCGGCTGGCGGCGCTGCGCGGCATCGCCCCCGGTCTGGAGGTGACGGCCTGCCCGGGGGTCACGGTGGTCCCGCCGGGGGCCCTCACCCCGGCGGGCGGCGACCACTACCGGGTGTTCACGCCGTACTGGCGCGCCTGGTCCGCGGCACGGCACCGGCCGGTCGCGGACACGCCCCGGAAGCTGCGCCCGGCCCCGGGTGTCCGGCCCGGAGCGCTGCCGCGCCTGGCCTCCCTGACCTCCGGAACGCCCTCCCCCGACCTGGCCGAAGGCGGGGAGCGGGCGGGACGCGCGCGCATGGAGGCCTGGCTGGCCCAGGACGCCGCGGACTACGACGACGTCCACGACGACCTCGCCGCCGACCGCACCTCGCGGCTCAGCCCGTACCTGCGGTTCGGCTGCGTCTCCCCGCTGGAACTGGCGAACGCCGTGCCCGAGGGGCCGCGGCGGCAGCTCGCCTGGCGGGACTTCCACCACCAGGTCGCCGCGGCCTTCCCCGACCTCCCCCGGCGCGACTACCGGCCGCGCGGGCGGCGCTGGAACCGGGACGAGGACGCCCTGGCCGCCTGGCGCGACGGCAGGACCGGCGTCCCGATCGTGGACGCGGGGATGCGCCAGCTGCGCCGCGAGGGGTTCATGCACAACCGCGCCCGCCTGATCACCGCCTCGTTCCTCACCCGGAACCTCGAGGTCGACTGGCGGGAGGGGCTGCGGCACTTCGGCGACCTGCTGGCGGACGGCGACATCGCCGACAACGCGGGCAACTGGCAGTGGGTGGCCGGAACGGGCAACGACACCCGCCCGAACCGGGTCATGAACCCCCTGCGGCAGGCGGCCCGGTTCGACCGTTCGGGCGACTACGTCCGCCGGTACGTCCCCGAGCTCGCGGACCTCGAGCCGCCGCGCGTCCACCGGCCGTGGACCCTTCCGGCGGCGCGCCGGCGCACGGTCGACTACCCGCCGCCGATCGTCCATCTGGAGTGAGGCCCGGCCCGGCCGGCCAGGCGGTCAGCGGGGTGCCGATATCGAGGAACTTCCTGACCCCGGACTTCACCAGGTGCCGGACGGCCCGTTCCAGAAAGGCCCGGTTCTCCCGGGCGATGGCGCGCAGTTCGGGCGGCGCCTTGAGAGCGGCGTCGGCGGCCGTGCGGACCCGGCGAGAAGACCGTATAGCGAATGGCCTGCGATGTGAGGCGATTGGCCCGCGAAGATCGGACTCGGCGGCGGGACGGGCCATTCTCCCGCCGGCGCGTCGCCGGTCGAAGGGATCGCGCCGGCGAAATCCCTTCGCCCTTCGTCGCCGGCCGGGCCGCGGGCCTGGCCGGCGACTGTGTTCGTCGTCCTTCACCGGCCGGTCAGGCGTGCGCGGACCGCCTGGTCCGCGTCTCCGGAACGGCGACCAGGAGACCGGCGACGAGCGCGACCCAGTCCTGCCAGCGATACCACTTCCTGTCCATCGAGCACCTCCTCGCCCGAATGGCTTTACCTGCGCTTTTCAGTGTCGTACCGATCGAATCGCCGGTCAATCGGGTGGCCCGGCCGAAATTCCGCTAATTCGGGTCGCGGCGGCCGGATCGTCCGCAAAAGATCACGCGGTGCGGGCGGAAGGAGTACGGTTTCCGGTGAAACGCCGAGTCCCGGAACCGGAACGTCAACGGGGGAAACGCTCAGTGACCGACAGCCAGAGCCCCGCCCTGCCCGGAACTCCGAGCGACGTGCCGACCTCGGCGCGCGCCTACGGATGGCTGCTGGGCGGCAAGGACAACTACGAGGTCGACCGGCAGTTCATCAGGACTCAACTCGAACATTTCCCGGCGGGCCTGGACATCACCCGGCAGAACCGGCTGTTCCTTTACCGGGCCGTCCGGTACCTGACCCTCGAAGCGGGAATCCGGCAGTTCGTCGACATGGGCTGCGGGCTCCCCACCGACAGCAACGTCCACCAGGTCGCCCAGGGCATCGCCCCCGGCGCCCGCGTCGTGTACGTCGACATCGACCCGGTCGTGCTCGCGCACGGCCGCGCGCTGCTGTCCGACAACGCCACCACCGCCGTCATCACCGCCGACATGCGCGACCAGGAGAGATCCTGGCGCACCCGGACCTGCGGCGGCTCATCGACTTCGACGAGCCGGTCGCCGTGCTGTTCCTGTCGGTCGGCCACCACCTGCCCGACGCGTTCGAGCCGCGCCGCGTGCTGACCGCGATCCTCGACCGGGCGGCGCCGGGCAGCCACCTGACGTTCTCCCAGGTGGTGTGCGAGGACCCGGCGGAGGGCGCGCTGATGACCGAGCGCGTCACCGCCGCCGGCATCCCCTGGCAGACCCGCACCCCGGCCGAGGTCGACCGGTTGCTGTCCGACCTGGATCCGGTGGAACCGGGCCTGGTGAACCTGGAGCGGTGGCGCCCCATGGACCTGCAGCCGCCGCTCCCGCCGGTGCCCGCCGAGATCGCCCGGTACGAGGGCGCCTCCAGGCTCGACCCCAAGGTGTACGAGTACGGCGGCGTCCTGCGCAAGCGCGTTCAGGGCGGGTGACACCGCCGGCGCGGGTCAGCCGGCGGGGAGGCAGCCGCAGGCCGGCAGCGCGGGCGAGCGCAGCGTCGAGGCCACCGGCTCCTCCGCGGCGGCCTCGACGCCGGCCAGCATCCGTGCGCGCTCCTCGCGGGTGATGAGACGGCCCTTGGTCACCACGGAGTCGATCCGCCGGACGTTGCGGATGTCGGCCAGCGGGTCGGCGTCCAGGATCACCAGGTCGGCGACCTTGCCCCGGGCGACCGTGCCCATCGTCGCCTCGCGGCCCAGGAAGCGCGCGGCGTCCCGGGTCACCGTGCGCAGCGCCCGCATCGGGGTGAGCCCCGCCTCGACCAGCAGCTCCAGCTCGTCGTGGATGCCCGAGCCGGGGAAGCAGTAGGGGTTCCCGCAGTCGGTCCCGGCCAGGAGCCCGACGCCCGCGCGGTCCATCGCCCCGACCAGATCCAGCCGGAACCGCAGGAAGTCGCGCTGCCGGACGATCTCCTCCGGCGTCGACGGCGCGTAGACCCTGACCGCGCTCGCCCATCCGGGACGCAGGTCGCGGGGGATGTACTTCAGGCGCGGATCATCGGCGAAGGTGTCGGCCGGCGAGGACATCACCCGGTTGACCGTCAGCGTCGGCGACTGCCAGGAGCCGTTGCGGACCCACCGGGCGAACATCCTCGCGGCCTTGCCCGGGCTGTAGGTGGCCGCGGCCTGCCGTTCCAGTTCCCGCATCGTCTTGAAGAACGCCCGCGGATCGGCCGGGTCCATCGGCGTCCCGTCCATGATCGCGCGGAACTCCGCCTCCCTGCTCGACAGCGGGACCGGGATGCCGTGCAGATGCTCGAAGCTGCGCATGCCCGCGTCGCTCACCTCGCCGACCGGCATCCGGTACACGTGGTGCCCGGCGAAGGGCAGGCCGACCCGGCGCGCCTCGTCGGCGACCGCCTCCAGGCACTCGCGGCTCAGATACGAGTAGATCTTGATGAAGTCGGAGCCGTCCTCCTTGGCCCGGCGCACCGCCGCGCGCGCCTCCGCGGCCGTGCCCACCAGTTCCGCGGGCGGTCCGAGCAGGGTGACGGGCCCGTCGATGATCGTGCTGGCCATCACGATCCGCGGGCCGGGCAGTTCGCCGCGGTCGATCCGCTCGCGCACCGCGCGCACCTCGGGGTAGCCCCACATCTCGCGGATCCCGGTGACGCCGTTCGCCAGGCACAGCGGCGGGACGATCTTCTCCAGGACCGTCCAGTGGGTGTGCATGTCCCACAGGCCCGGGACGACGAACCTGCCGCGCGCGTCCACGACCCGGGCGCCCGCCGGCAGCGGCACCTCGCGCCGCGGGCCGACCCACGCGATGAGGTCGCCGACCAGCACCACGGTGGTGTCGCGCCGCGGGGGCGCCCCGGTGCCGTCGATCACCGTCGCGCCGTTCAGCACGAGCACCTCGCCCCGCCGCATCGCGGCCCGCGCCTGCGCCGCGGGGATCAGGGGCAGCGCGCCGCCGGCCGCGAGGCCCGCGCCCAGCCCCGCCCCCGCCAGCGACAGCCAGCGCAGGAAATCGCGCCGACCGGCTTCGGTCCCGTTCCCCTCGTGCGTGCTGTCGCTTCCCAACGCCACACCCTCCTCAGGCCGGTACGCCGATCTTCCGACCAGCAAATCCCGGAGGCGCGGCGACGGTCCTGGAGATCGGAGCGTTGGCCGGTTCCCGCCACTCCGCCCCGGCCTCACCCGTCGGTGCGGGACGCCTCCTGCGGGGGGCCGGTGATGAGCGCGGCCAGGGCGGTCGCGAACCGGGCGGGGTCGATGCCGGCCGGTGGACGGCCGAAGAACTCCGAGGACAGGTGGTATCCGGTGAGGGCGGAGACCACGACGGCGAGCAGCGCGTGCGGGTCGTCGTGGCCGGGCGCGCCCGGCAGGTCCCGTGCCAGGTGGTCGGCCTCCTCGGCGATGCCCTGGTCCAGGAGCGCGCTGCGGACGGTGCGGGTGAGCTCGGGGAACCTGCCGTGCTCGCGGGCGAGCAGCGTGATCAGCGGCCTGATCCGGGCGAGGTAGTCGAGCTGCTGCAGGAGGCGGCGGGTGAGCGCGTCGCGGGGGTCGGCGGTGACGGGTCCGCGTTCGAACGCCTCGCGGTGCCGCCGGGCGCGGTCCAGTTCCCGTTCGAAGACGCTCCGGAACACCTCCTCCTTGGACCGGAAGTGCCGGTAGAAGCTGCCGCTGCCGGGAGAGAGCCCGGCCAGCTCCTCGATGCCGGTGACGGTCGTGCCGCCGAAGCCGCGCTCCTGGATCAGCTCCAGGGCGGCGTCCAGGATGCGCTCGCGTGTGGTGGATGGCACGGAGGCAAGATAGCTCTTGCGTGTGCAAGAAGATTCTTGCACAGTGGAGCCCCGCCCCAGGCGAAAGGCTCCCGCCCATGCCCGCGCTCCGCGCCGCCCTCGCGATCGTCTCGGCCGCACTCCTGGCACTCACCCCCGCACCGGCCCTCGCCGCGCAGGAGCAGGGCACCGTCGTCGTCTCCCCCCAAGGGGGGCGCTGGGTGTTCCGGGACGGCGACGGCCGCGAGGTCACGCTGCGCGGCTTCAACGTCTCGGGCAGCACCAAGCTGTACGAGAACGGCCTGCTCCCGTTCCGCGGCACGGCCGACGCCGCCAGGTCCGCGCAGGCGATGCGCGACCTGACCGGCGCCAACGCGATCCGCTTCCTGATCAGCTGGGAGGGCGTGCAGCCGGCCCCCGACCGGATCGACCACGCCTATCTCGACCGGGCCGCCGCGCAGATCAGGGCGTTCACCGACCGGGGCTTCCGCGTCCTGCTGGACTACCACCAGGACCTGTACTCCTCCCACCTGTTCAACGCCGGCAGCTGGTACACCGGTGACGGCGCCCCCGCATGGGTGATCCGGGCCGGGAACTATCCGAAGGAGTCCTGCGGCATCTGCCTGCTGTGGGGGCAGAACATGCAGAACAACGCGGCCGTGCGCCAGGCCGCCCGCGACTTCTGGCGCAACCGGGTCCTGACGACGGCGGCCGGGCCGGTCGGCGTCCAGGACGCCTTCCTCACGCAGGCCAAGGCGACCATGACCCACCTCAAGCAGAAGCTCCCCGCGCAGGCCTTCGAGAGCATCATCGGGTTCGACCCCTTCAACGAACCCTTCGACGGCGGCCTGGACGGCAAGAGCGGCCTGGAGTGGGAGAAGACCCATCTGATGCCGTTCTACCAGCGCTTCCGCACCGCCATGGACGAGGCGGGCTGGACGGCCAAGCCCGCCTTCGTCGAGCCGCTGGTCTTCTGGAACACCACCTTCTTCGAGGAGGGCGGCATGGCGTCGGTCGGGCGCCTGGGTCCCCGGATGGTCTTCAACAGCCATTACTACGACGGGGCGCGGATGACCCTCGACCCCACCCCGGCGTCCGACGGGACCTACGACGCGCCGATGAACGAGATCCGGCAGCGGGCCGCGGAACTGGGCACCGCGCCGCTGGTCTCGGAGTTCGGCAACAAGCTCTCCGGGTCGGGCAGCGACCGCACCCCGTGGATGATCCGGGCGATGTACCAGGCGATGGACTACGGCGTCCCCGGCCGGAACTGGTGGAACGGCCCGGCCGCCGGCGGGCAGGTGCTGTCGGCGATGCAGTGGCACTGGGACGTCTACAGCGGCCGCCACCACGAGTTGATGAACGGCAACCCCGACAAGGTGCAGACCGAAGGCGACGGGTGGAACGACGAGGACCACTCGGTCGTGGCCGCCGACGACGCGGGCAACGTCACGCTCCGGCTGGACCCGCGCGTCCTGGACCGGCTCTACCCCTCGGCGGTGAACGGCGAAACCCTGGCCTTCGCCTACGAGGACCTGGCGCGCTCCGGGGCGGGACGGCAGCAGGCCTGGCTGACCGTGCCCTCGTCCCTGCCCAACGTCGCCGCGCTGGTCAAGGACCGCCAGTTCGGCGTACTGGTGTGGAGAGGGTCGGCCACCGCGGCGTCCACCGACCTGCACCTGCCGCGGTCGTTCGCGCCGGCGGGCACCACCGTCGTCAGCGATCTCGGCACGTTCGACGGCGTCCCGGGCTCGGGGCCGGTCAAGGCCACCCGCGAGGTCGGCGCCGAGTCGGCGCACCGGCTGCAACTCACCCCTCCGGCGGACACCGCCGGGACGCCGCACTTCGCCCTCATCGTCAGCACCGCCACCGCGACGCCCGAGCGACTCGCCGCGGCCCGCGCCGAACTGGCCGCCTGGACAGGCCGCCACTTCCCTCCCGGCTCGACCGGGTGAGGTGGAACCGGCCTCAACCAGCGGGGCGCGTGAGCCGGTCCAGCCATTCGCCGAGGAGGACCTTCTCGGCGGGGGTGAGCGCCTCCATGGCGGGGAGTGCGGCCTTGAGCGCGACCGCGTGGGGAACCGGCGAGGGGGCCTCCGCGACGATGGCGCCGCCGGTGGTCACGGCGGCGAGGACGGCCTCGCGGCTACGGGGTGACAGGTGCGGATCGCGATGCCCGGGCCCGGCGGCGATCAGCGTCAGGGTGACCCCGCACCCGGCCGAGTGGATCATGCGGGCGGCCTCGTCGACGCCGACGCGGAGCCGTCCGGCCTCGGCGACCCGGTGGACGAGGCCCGCCAGGATCTCGCCCGCCTCCCTGGCGGCCGGCGGCTCCACCCCCGGACGCGGATTGCCGTACAAGAGCGTGTAGAGGGCCGGGTGGGCGAGGCCGAACTCCACGTGCAGGTCCCACCCGCGGCGCAGGTCCTCCACCGGATCGGCCGCGTGCTCCCGCTGGGTCTTGGTGCGCAGGTACTCGGCGATGCCGTGGCTGGTCACCGCGTCGAGCAGCCCCTGCATGTCGCCGAAGAGGCGGTAGATCGCCGGGGGCTGGACCTTGGCCGCCGCGCTGACCGCCCGGGTGGAGACCGCCTCGCGGCCGCCCTCCTCGAGCAGTGCGGCCGCGGCCCGGACGATCCGCTCCCGCGCGGTGTTCTGCGTATCCACGATATCGACGATACCAACCAGGCGTTATCGTCGTTTGACGTATCATCGATACCATGATTCCATTACCAGCGCTACCGCACGAAGGGACCGTGTTCATGAGCACCGCAACCCAGCCCCAGCGCGTCGCGATCGTCACCGGCGGATCCCGGGGCATCGGCCGGCAGGCGGCGCAGCGCCTGGCCGCCGACGGCCAGGCCGTGGTGATCGCCTACGCCGGCAACGACGCCGAAGCCGAGAAGACCGTCACCGAGATCACCGCGGCGGGCGGCCGGGCGATCGCCGTCAGGGCCGACGTCGCCGACGAGAACGCCGTCGCGGAGCTGTTCGACACCGCCGAGCGCGCCTTCGGCGGCGTCGACGTGGTGGTCCACGCCGCCGGCATCATGCTCCTGGGCACCGTGGCCGACCTCGACCTCGACGCGCTCGACCGCATGCACCGCACCAACATCCGCGGCACCTTCGTGGTCGACCAGCAGGCCGCGCGGCGGGTCCGCTCCGGCGGCGCCATCATCAACTTCTCCACCTCGGTGACCAGGCTCGCCCTGCCCTCCTACGCGGCGTACGCGGCCGGCAAGAGCGCCGTCGACGCGATCAGCCTGATCCTCGCCAAGGAACTGCGCGGCCGTGACATCACCGTCAACGCCGTCGCCCCCGGCCCCACCGCCACCGCCCTGTTCCTGGACGGCAAGGACGAGGAGACCGTCGACCGGATGGCGAAGATGAACCCCCTGGAGCGCCTGGGCACGCCCGGCGACATCGCCGAGGTCGTCTCCTTCCTCGCCGGCCCCGCGCGCTGGATCAACGGCCAGACCGTCTACGCCAACGGCGGCATCGCCTGACACCGAACGGCGCGTGGCCGCACGCGGCCAAAAGCGTCTCCGGACACATCGCCCGTCCGACCGCAAACGATCATGAGGTGATCACGAGAAGCGAGAGGACGGTACGCATGGCTGGGGAGCTGGACCTCTACGAGGCCGCCTACCTGCGCGGCGGCGCGGAGCGCGTCGTCATGGTGGCCCTCGCCGCGCTGCGCCGGCAGGGCGGGGTGACCGTCACCGTCGCCAGGCCCAGGGTCACGGTGCTGGAGCACCGCGCGCAGGACCCCGTCCAGCGTGCGCTCCTCGACGCGGTTCCCGGCAAGGGCATGACCCTGCCCAACCTCGTCCAGAAGCTCGCCGAGTCCCCCGAGATCAAGGAGATCGCCGCCGGCCTGCAAGACCGGAACCTGCTGCGCCGCTCACGGCGCGGAGGGCGCCCGGTGCTGTCGAGGAACGGCCGCCGCCGATCGGAGGAACTGGCCGATTCGCCACCCGAGGGATACCGGATGGCGGTCCTGGGCGTCGAGGGGATCGACGACGATGACGACCTGCGCCGGATCTTCGCCCCTCGCCAACAGACGCGCCGGACCTGGTACGGCGGAACCGTCACCTACGACACCACTCCCCCAGCCCGGAACTACGGCGGCGGTAGCGACGACTCCGGAGGCGGAGGAGGAGGCGGCAGCGACTGAACCCCGACCAACCGCCCCCGACCCGCAAGCCCACCACGAGCCCTAGCCAACCCGACCTCAAGCTCCCCCGGCCTCCCCGCCAAGCCTCCGCTACGTTGGCCAACCCCCAACCGAAGACTCCTCTTACCGTGCCCTAGAGCCACAACCTCCCCCGCAGCGCTGGCACCCCCGGCGCCACAACCAGCCACGGGCCGCTGGCCGACCGACACGGAACCTCAAGCCCCGCACACCCATAGTTGATCCCGAACCACAGGCACCGCCGCCCCAAGCCCGAGGTACCCCCACGGCCTGAGTCACAGGGGCCCCCGTGGCCTGGCCGACCCCAGCCACAGGCACCCCGCAGCCCCGGCCCCTCGGTCGCCGTCGCGGTGGCGCTCAGCCTGGTCACGGCCCTGGCGGCGGCCGCCCGCGCGTTCTGCGTCCCGGTGGTGGCCGTCTGAGCTGTGCTGGCGTGTCGGCTGAACCGGTGGCGGCGTGGCGCGCGTAGGAACATAGGGGGGCGGGCCGGCGTGCGCCCGTGCCGGCGACGCGCCGCGTGGGACGGCGGGAAGGAAGAGGGTGATGATGGCGCCGACCGCCGTGTCCGACCCGCTCGCGGCGCCAAGCACCCGAACTCGGCCGAGCCGGTGGGAGGCGCTGCGGCGGCACCGCCGCCCGCTCACGGTGCTGGCCGTCCTCGTGCTGCTCGCGCAGATGGCGGCGGCGATGGTCACGACGGCCGTCCAGCAGTCCCCGACCATCGACGAACCGGTGTACGCGGGCGCGGCCGTGGTCTACACGCAGCAGCACAGCCTGCGGTACAACCCCGAGCACCCGCCGCTGGGCAAGCTCGTGATGGGGGCCGGGCTGGCGTTCGCCGACCCCCGCCTCGACCCCGCCTTCACCGGCACGCAGGAGGACCTCGGGCGGCGCCTGCTGTACGAGTCGGGCAACGACCCGCAGCACCTGCTGCTGATGGCGCGGCTGCCGATGATCGTGCTGACGCTGCTGTTCGGGCTGGTGGTGTTCGCGTTCGCCGCCGACCTCGCGGGCCGTGCCGGAGGGCTGGCCGCCCTCGCGCTGTACGCGTTCTCGCCCGACGTCATCGCGCACGGATCGCTGGCCACGCTCGACGTCCTCGCCACGGGGCTGCTGCTGACGTCGGCGTGGCTGCTGTGGCGGGCACGGCGGCGGCCGGTCCTCTACCTCCCGCTCGCCGGGACGGCGCTCGGCGCGGCTTTGGCCACGAAGATGAGCACGCTTGCGGCCGTCCCCGTCCTGCTGGCGCTGGCGGTGCTGTCGGTCTGGGCGTACGGCCGGCGGCAGCCCGATGATGAGGGCGTGGAGCGGCCCGGCGTGGTACGGCTCCTCGCGGCCGCGGCGGTGACGGGCGTGGTCGCGGTCGCCGTCGTGTGGGCGAGCTACCTCGCCGTCGACCCCAGGTTGCGGTGGGCCACGCCCCCGGGCATGCCCGCCGTGGACGGGCTGCGCGCGCTCGCGGCGAACTCGCTGCCGTTCCCCCGGCCGTACCGGGACGGCATGCTCATCCAGTGGGGGTTCGAGGACCGGACCTGGGGCGGCTTCCTGTTCGGCCGCCACTACTCGGGCTCGCTCTGGTACTACCTGCCGGCCGCGCTGCTGGTGAAGACGCCCCTCGGCATGCTCGCCCTGTGGGCGGGAGGCGCGGCGACGATGGCCGCGGTGCCCCGGCTGCGGGCGGCGGCGCCGTACGTCCTGGTGCCCGCGGCCGTGCTGCTCGCCGTGGCCATGAACGGCTCGCGCGACCTCGGCGTCCGCTACGCGATCTTCGTCCCGGTGTTCCTGGCGGTCGCGGCGGCCGGCACGGCGGCCCTCCGGTGGCGGGGGGCGCCGGTGGTGACGGCGGTCCTGGTCGTGCTCGTCGCGGCCAGCTCGCTGCGGGCCTTCCCCTACTACCTGCCGTACTCCAACGAGGCGTTCGGCGGGCCGCCGAAGACCCACCAGCGCCTGCACGACTCCAACGTCGACTGGGGCCAGGACCTGGGACGGCTCGCCGACCGCCTCCGGGAGCGGTATCCCGGCGAGCGGATCTGGCTCGTCTACAAGGGCAGCGGCGCGCCGTCCCACTACGGCATCCGCGCCTCCGACCCGCTCCGCGTCCCGCCGGACCAGGTCCGCGGGCTGCTCGTGGTGTCCGACAGCTCGGTCGCCAAGGCCTCCGGACGGCTGGCCGCCCTGATCGGGACCGGCGAGCGGATCGACGCGGTCGGCCACTCGATCACGATCTACCGCCGGTGATCTCGGTCCCGGCGCCCGGAAACCGGCCGCCGGGACCCGCCTCCGGCCGTACAGTCGGTGGGTCAGTGGGGACGACACGGAGGACGCCCGGATTGCCGCTGCTCACCCGCGCCGAGTCCGCGGCCGATCGCGCCGTGGACGGCGAACCGCCGCCCTCCGGCAGGCGTCCCCTCAGGGCACGCGTCGCCACCGCGCTGGCCTTCGGCCTGGTGCTGCTCGCCCTGCTCCTCCCGGACGAGGCCGACGCCCTCACACCCGCCGGGTTCGTGCGCCTTCCCCTGGAAGCGGCGCTCGGCGTGGCCGCACTGCTGCTCGCCCCCGCGCGTGCGAGGCGCGTCCTGGCGGGGGTGGGCGGGGCGCTTCTCGGGCTGCTGACCGTGTCGAAGGTCATGGACCTGGGTTTCTCGGCGGTCCTGGCACGGCCGTTCGACCCCGTCCTCGACTGGATCTCGATCGAGGCGGCGGTGGAGTTCGTCGAGGAGTCGGCCGGCGGGGCCGGGGCGGTCGCCGCCGTGGCCGCAGCCGCTGCCCTGGCCGTCGCCGTGGTCGTCCTCATGACGCTGTCGGTGCTGCGCCTGTCCGGCGCGGCGGTCCGGCACGGCGGCACGGCGGCCGGCTCCGCCTCGGTGCTCGGGATCGCCTGGGCGCTGTGCGCCGCGTCCGGCGTGCAGATCGTCCCGGACACGCCCGTCGCCGGGGGCGGGCCAACCTCCCTCGCCTACGACCGCGCCGTCCAGATCCGCGCCGGCCTGCGGGACCAGGAAGTGTTCGCCGCACAGGCCGCCGTCGACGCCCACCGCGGCACCCCGGGCACGGACCTGCTGACCGGACTGCGCGGCAAGGACGTCGTCGTCGCCTTCGTGGAGAGCTACGGGCGCGACGCCGTCCAGGACCCGCAGTACGCGCCGCAGGTCGGCGCGCTGCTGGACGCCGGAGGCCGCCGTCTGCGCGAGGCGGGCTTCGCGTCCCGGAGCGGCTTCCTCACCTCGCCGACGGCGGGCGGCGGCAGCTGGCTGGCGCACGCGACGCTGCTGTCGGGCCTGTGGATCGACAACCAGCAGCGCTACCGCGGCCTGGTCTCCAGCGACCGGCTGACGCTGAACGGCGCGTTCCGCCGGGCGTCCTGGCGCACCGTCGCGGTCATGCCGGGCATCACCCGGGCCTGGCCGGAGGGGGACTTCTTCGGCTACGACAAGGTCTACGACTCCCGCAACCTCGGGTATCGCGGCCCGCGCTTCAGCTTCGCGACCATGCCCGACCAGTACACCCTGTCGGCCTTCGAACGCCTCGAACGCGCCAGGCGGGACCGCGCTCCGGTCATGGCGGAGATCCCCCTCGTGTCGAGCCACGCCCCCTGGTCGTCGGTGTCCGGCCTCGTCGACTGGGACCGGGTCGGGGACGGCTCGGTCTTCAACGGCATGCCGGGGGCGGGCATGCCCCCGTGGCCCGACCGCGGCCGGGTCCGCACCGAGTACCGGCGCTCCATCGAGTACACGCTGAACACCCTCATCTCCTACATGGAGAAGTACGGCGACGACGACCTCGTCCTCGTCTTCCTCGGCGACCACCAGCCCGCCCCGCTCATCACCGGGGACGGCGCCACCCGTGACGTCCCCATCACGATCGTCGCCCGCGACCCGGCCGTGCTGGAGCGGATCTCCGGCTGGGGCTGGCACGACGGCCTGAGGCCCGGCCCGGACGCCCCCGTGTGGCCCATGCACACCTTCCGCGACCGCTTCCTGACCGCGTTCGGCCCGCGGAGCTGACGGAGCACGGACCGGCTCACTCCAGACGGAAACACTCATCCCTCACGGCCGGGCACAGACTGTCACCATCACGCCAGGGTATCGCCTGTTGTAGTTGCACCGGAGCTATGAGTAACTGTCTCCGAGCCCCCGATGCCTGAGGCAGGAGAGCATGGTTGAGACACGTGAGGTACCCGCGCCCGGCGCCGACGGCACGATCGCGGAGACGCCTCCGGAGCCGGTGCCGGAGCGGGTGCCGGAGGTGCGGGCCGAGACGCCGGCGGCGGGGCTGGGCCGGCTTCCGCACGGCCCGTCGGGGCTGGGAACGGCGGCCGCCCGCGTCGTGGACCTGCTCCGCCCGAGCGTCCCCGAGCCCGCCGGTGACGTGTCCGACGCGGCTTCGTCCGGCTCCTCCGACCTCCCGTCCCCCGTTCCCTCGGGCCTCCCGTCCCCCCTTCCGCCCGGCCTCCCGGACGGCTTCCCGCCCGGCGATCTGCCCGGCGTCCTGTCCGACGCGCTGACCGGCGCGCTGGGCGGCACGCTGGGCGGCCTCCACGTGCCCCGCATCCCCTTCACGGCCGTGGACGCGGGCGAATGCGGCGGCCCCCCGTCGCCCTACCGGCCCCAGACGGCGCGCGTGGGCGGCCCGGTGTCCCCCGGTTACGCCGAGCGGCCATGGGGCGACGGGTCGTTCTCACCGCTGTACTGCCCGATCACGGCGCGGATCGACGACGTCCTCGCCCGCGAGGTCAACGACCGGCTGGTGGCCTGGGCCGAGGAGGTCGGGATCTACGCCGGCCACCTGGAGCAGTTCCGCAACGCCGGGTTCGGGCGGCTCTCCACGCTCTGCCACGCCGACACCGACGACGTCGACCTGCTGCTGCTCGGGGCCCAGGTGAACGCCGCCTGGTGGGCCAGCGACGACTACTACGCGGACGAGAGCGAGCTCGGGGCCACCCCGACGAAACTGCCCCCGCGCCTCGCGCTGGTGATGTCGGCGATGGACGCGCCCCCGCCCGCCGGCAAGTACACCCGGCAGCTCGACGAGGCCCTGGAGGCCGACCCGGTCCTCCGGGCGTTCGCGTCGGCCACCGCGCACCTGCGCCGCCACGCCTCCCCGTCCCAGGTCATGCGGATCTGCAACACCACCTTCCAGATGTACGTGAGCTGGACCGCCTACGCGGCCTGGCGGCACCTCGGCGAGCTCCCCCCGGTGTGGCGCTACCTCGCGGCGCGGCAGCACGACAGCTTCTACACGTCGATGACGCTGATCGACATCGTGGGCGGCTACCACCTGGGCGCCGACCTCTTCTACGAGCCCAGGGTGCACCGCGCCGTCATGCAGGCGGGCACGGCGTCGGTCATCGTGAACGACCTCCACTCCGTGGAGCGGGAGGCCGCCGACGACCTGCCGGACTGCAACGTCGTCCTGCTCATCGCCGAAGAGGAGAACTGCCCGCTCCCCGAGGCGATCGAATCGGCCGTCGCCCTGCACAACGACTTCGTCCGCGGATTCGAGGCCAGCCAGAAGGAGCTGGCGAGCATCCCGTCCCCCGAGCTCCAGCGGTTCCTGCAGGGCGTGCAGTCATGGATGGCGGGAGGTCTCGAATGGCACGCCTCCTCTGACCGCTACAAGTGACGATCCCCACGAAAGGAAAGGTGTACATGACCTCCTCCCCTACGCTCCCCGTGCTCGACAGCCTCTACCAGCGCTCCGTCGCCGACTACTGGAACGCTGAGAAGAACCCCGTCAACCTGAGGCTGGGGGACGTGGACGGCATCTACCACCACCACTACGGGGTGGGCGATGTCGACTGGTCGGTCCTCGAAGGCCCGGAGGACACCCGCGAGGAAAGGACCATCAAGGAGCTGCACCGCCTCGAGTGCGCCCAGACCGAGTTCCTGATGAGCCATCTAGGGCCGCTCACGTCCGCGGACCGCGTCCTGGACGCCGGCTCCGGGCGCGGGGGCTCCAGCCTCGTGGTCAACCGCCGGTTCGGCTGCGAGGTGGACGGGATCTCCATCTCCGAGTCCCAGGTCGCCTTCGCCAACGACCAGTCCAAGCAGCGCGGCGTGGACGACAAAGTGCGCTTCCACCTGCGGAACATGCTCGACACCGGTTTCGAGACGGGCGCGTTCCAGGCCATCTGGAACAACGAGAGCACGATGTACGTCGAGCTGGCCCTGCTGTTCGCCGAGCACGCCCGGCAGCTGCGCCGCGGCGGCCGGTACGTGTGCATCACCGGCTGCTACAACGACGCCTACGGGCTCCCGTCCAGGGCCGTCAGCCAGATCAACGCGCACTACATCTGCGACGTCCACCCGCGCAGCACCTATTTCAGGGAGCTGTCGGCCAACCGCCTGATCCCCGCCGGTGTCGTGGACCTCACGGCGGCCACCATCCCGTACTGGGAGCTGCGCGCCAAGTCCACGCTGGCCACCGGCATCGAGTCGGCCTTCCTCGACGCCTACAAGAGCGGGAGCTTCCAGTACCTCCTCATCGCGGCCGACCGGGTCTGACCTTCCGTCCCCGGCCCGCGGACGGGCGTTGAGGGACCATCTGGTGGGTCCCGACGGCTCGCGGACGGCGGCGGGCACACCCGGCATCCGAACGGCGCCCCGCCCCCGCCTCACCCCTCTCTCGCGTCCCGGCCAGGCAGAGATGCCTGGCACCCACCACCCCCCGTCCCCCAGGCCTTCCGCCCTCTGCATCGCGTCCCTGCCCGATGGAGCCCGCCGCCGCGAGTCATTCGCCGCACTGCTGGGCGGGCTCGAAGGGTCATCACCATCCGGTCGCCGACGCCGGGCTACGGCGCTCCACGGCCATGTGACCCGCACGCCGGTGTTTCAGGGTCGGCGTGGCACCCGCCGCCACCGGCTCCCCGCCGGCTGGAACCCCGCGGTGGCACGGATCGACGAGCCGATCGAGCGTTCCGCCGGGTGGCGACCTTGCAGGCAGCCCGCTGGCGGGCGCGTGCGGCCGTGCTGGGGACGGTCGGTGAGCGAGGCCGGCGCCGCGCCAGCGCCCCGCCCGGCCTGCTCGCCGCGATGGTCGCTGCTCGGCCAGCTCATCGGGCGCGCGGCACGTTGCTGTCGCGCGGCCCGCCACGCCGGGGCCTATCTCAAAGCGGCTTCAGGCCCCGCGCGAGCGCATTGCCGACCGGTGAGTTGTCGCCGCGCAGAATACGGGCGCTGCGCCTTGGCCCGGGGCTCGGCGACACCTGCAGCGCCCCGCGTGGCGTTCGGCGCACCGCCGTCCGCCATCGCGGTGGCGGCCATCACCGTCCCATGGCCGGGTCCCGTCAGGCCGGCTCGGGGGCGGGGTGGTTCGAGGTGTCGGGGCCGAGCATCGCCTGGGTCGCCTCTTCGACGATGTCGCGCATGGCGCGTTCGGCGGCCGCCGCGTCACGGGACTGGACGGCCTGCGCCACCTCCGCGTGCCAGCGGATCGCGGTCGGCTCCGGGTGCGCGGGCATCAGGTGGTGGTGGGTCCGGCCGGTCAGCACCGCGGCGACGACATTGGTGAGCGCCGCCAGCATCTCGTTGCCGGAGGCCTCCAGCAGCGTGCGGTGGAAGAGGATGTCGGCCTCCAGGTAGGCCTCCAGGTCGCCGGACCTGCCGTGCACCGACATCTGCATGACCGCGCCGGTCAGCGTGCCGCACTGGGCGGGGGTGGCGCGCACGGCCGCCAGGGCTGCGGCGACCGGTTCGACGCCGCGGCGCAGCTCGCCGAGCGACCGGAGCTGCTCGTCCCGTCCGCCGCCGTCCAGGCGCCATCCGATGATGCGCGGGTCGAGCAGGTTCCAGCCGGTGCGCGGGGCGACCGTGATGCCGACCCGGCGGCGGCTGGTCACCATGCCCATCGACTCCAGCACCCGGATCGCCTCGCGGATCACCGACCGGGACACCCCGAAGCGGGACTCCAGCTGCTCGATCCGCAGCACCTCGCCGGGGCGCAGGTCCGCGGAGGTGATCAGCATGCCGAGCCGGTCGAGGACGCTGCCGTGCAGGCCGCTCACCGGGCCGTTGTCCGCCATGATCCCCAATCATCACATGACTGAGCCGCAGGTAGCGGCTTCGCGGGCTAAAGATCAGATCTTTTAGGCTGACATCTTGTTAAAAGCTGATGATACATGCCACACTCACGCAAACATCAGCTGAAAGGTCGTCCCGATGTCCGCCCGCCCCGCCCCCGCGCCCCCGCCCGCGTCCCCCGCCCCGCTGCTGGTCGTCATGGGCGTCGCGGGGTCGGGGAAGACGACGTTCGGCACGGCGCTGAGCCGGCGGCTGGGGGTGGCGTTCGCCGACGCGGACGACTTCCACGGCCCGGCCAACATCGCCAAGATGTCGGCGGGCGTCCCGCTCGACGACGCCGACCGGCTGCCGTGGCTGCGGGCGATCGCGGCCTGGCTCGCCGAGCACGCGCGCACCGGCGGCGTGGTGACCTGCTCCGCCCTCAAGCGCGGCTACCGCGACCTGTTCCGCGAGCGGACCCCCGAGGTCGCCTTCGTGCACCTGCACGGCGACCCCGAGGCCGTGCGGCGGCGGGTGGCGGCGCGGCCGGGCCACTTCATGCCGGCCTCGCTCGTGGACTCCCAGTTCCAGACCCTGGAGCCGCTCGGGCCGGACGAGCACGGGATCGTCCTCGACCTCGACGCCCCCGTCGAGCGGTTGGTGGACGCCTACCTCGCCGCGGCCTCCCCCGGCCGCACCCGGCCCTGACCGGGCGCTCCCCCACCCCCCATCCGGGACCCGGTCCCCGGAGAACCAGAGGAGATGAGCCATGGACCTCACCGCGCTCGCCGCGGCGCAGACCGCAACGAGCGGACGGCTCGTGCCGGCGGCGCTCGCCGGCATCGTGCTGATCATCGCGCTGATCACCTACCTCAAGGTGCACCCGTTCCTGAGCCTGACCGTCGGCTCGCTGCTGGTCGGGGCCCTCGCCGGGCTGCCGATGGCCGACACGGTCGAGAGCTTCGCCGAGGGCTTCGGCAGCACCGCGGCCGGCGTCGGCGCCCTCATCGCACTCGGCGCGATGTTCGGCAAGCTGCTGGCCGACTCCGGCGGCGCCGACCAGATCGTCGACACGATCGTGGGCCGGTCCGGGCCGCGCACCCTGCCCTGGGCGATGGCGCTGGTCGGCGCGCTGATCGGGCTGCCGATGTTCTTCGAGATCGGCCTGGTGCTGCTGATGCCGGTCATCTTCCTGGTCGCCCGCCGCTCCGGGCTGTCGCTGATCCAGATCGGGGTGCCGGCGCTGGCCGGGCTGTCGGCCATGCACGGCCTCGTCCCGCCCCATCCGGGCCCGCTCGTCGCGATCGACGCCCTGAAGGCCGACCTCGGCGTCACCCTCGGGCTGGGCGTGCTGGTCGCGCTGCCCACCATCGCCGTCTCCGGGCCGCTGTTCGCCAAGTACGCGGCCCGCTGGGTGGACGTCCCCGCCCCCGCCCTGTACGACACCGCGCAGGCCCCCGCCGGGGACGCCGTCAAGGGGAAGGCCGAGGACGGCGGTGCCGCGGGCGCCGCCAAGGGGAAGGACGGCCTCGCGGGCGCCGTCCGCCGGCCCTCGTTCGGGGTCACCCTGGTCACCGTGCTGCTGCCGGTCGCCCTGATGATGGGCAAGGCCCTCGCCGAGATCTTCCTGGACGAGGGCAACGGCGTCCGCACCGTGCTCGACTACCTCGGCACGCCGCTGGTGGCGCTGCTCATCGCCGTCGTCGTCGCGATGTTCACCTTCGGCCTCGGCTCGGGCATGGACCGGCAGGCGATCGCCACCTCGCTGGAGCGGTCGCTGCCGCCGATCGCCGGCATCCTGCTGATCGTCGCGGCGGGCGGCGGGTTCAAGCAGACCCTGGTCGACACCGGCATCGGCAAGCTCGTCGCCGACTGGGTGGACGACAGCGCGCTGTCGGTGTTCCTGCTGGCCTGGCTGGTCGCCGTGCTGATCCGCCTGGCCACCGGGTCGGCCACGGTCGCGACCGTCACCGCCTCGGGCATCCTGGCGCCCCTGGTCACCACCCTCGACACCGGCGAGACCTCGCTGCTGGTGCTGGCCATCGGCGCCGGCTCGCTGTTCTTCTCCCACGTGAACGACGCGGGGTTCTGGCTGGTCAAGGAGTACTTCGGGCTGACCGTCGGGCAGAACATCAAGTCCTGGTCGGTGATGGAGACGCTGATCTCGGTGAGCGGGCTGGTCCTGGTGATGGCGCTCAGCCTGGTCATCTGACCGGGCCCGCCGGGCCGCCGTTTTCTGGATCGCTGATCCGAAATCGGTTACGGTGGCCCGGTGGGACGGCGGAAGGTGCGCACGGGCGCGCTGCGGGACGAACTGCTCTCGGTCGCGACCCGGCTGCTGGCCGAGGGCGGGACCGGGGCCGTGACCACCCGTGCCGTCGCGGCCGGCGGCGGCACGTCGCTGGCGGCGGTGAACGAGCTGTTCGGCGGCAAGCCGGGGCTGATCCGGGCGATCTTCGCCGCGGGCTTCGCCCGGCTCGCCGCGGACCTGCGGGCCCTGGAGGCCACCGGCGATCCCGAGGCGGACGTGGTCGCGCTCGCGTTCGCGGTGCGCTCGTTCGCCCGCCGGCACCCGGCGCTGTACGAGGTGATGTTCTCCCGGCCGTTCGCCGAGTTCAGCCCCGGCGAGCAGGACGTGCGGTCGGCGGAGGCGATCTACGGGGTCGTGGTCGGCCGGGTCGCGGCGCTGCTGGGCCCCGGACGGCCGAAGGGAGCGGCCAGGGACGTCGCCGTCGGCCTCTTCGCCGTCGTGCAGGGCCTGGTCGGCCTCGAAGCGTCCGGGCTGCTCGGCGGCGGATCCGAGGAGTGCGACCGCCGTTTCCGCCTCACCTTCACCGCGTCGCTGCACGGTCTCCGCGACGCCACCCGGGCGTCGTCCCGTGCGGGCGGCCTCGACTCTCCGGAGGAGACATGACCGAGGACAGGGCGGGGCGGCCGGGGTTCGTTCCGTGGGAGCGCCCGAGCCCGCTGCTCACCGCCATCGGCGGTTTCGAGCAGCACCCCACCGATCCGCTGCACGTCGGCTTCACCGTCGACGGGCCCAAGATGAACGCGCGCGGCTTCCTGCACGGCGGCGCGATCGCCGCGATCGGCGACGTGGCGATCGGGCGGGCCCTGGCCACCCGCAGCGATCCCCCGGTCCCGCTGATCACCGTCAACCTGTCGTGCGACCTGCTCGGCACCGCGCGGGAGGGGGAATGGGTCGACGTCACCATCTCCCCCACGCGTGCGGGACGCAGGCTGCGCGCCGGGACCGCGACGTTCGCGACCACCCGCGTCATCGCCACGGTCACCGCGCTCTTCCTGCCGTCCGCCGCCCCGGCGTGACCGGCGCGCGCCGCCCGCCCGGCTCAGGCGGGACGGGCGCGCACGTGGGCCCGCTCGCCCTGGCTGCCGAAGAGGATGAGCAGCTCGACCGGCCCGGCGTCCGCGGCGCCCATCCAGTGCGGGACGTGGGTGTCGAACTCCGCCGCCTCCCCCGGCTTCATGACCAGTTCCCGGTCGCCGAGAACGAGGCGGAGCCGGCCGTCGAGGACGTAGAGCCACTCGTAGCCCTCGTGCGTCTTCGGATCGGGCACGGCCGTCCCGTCCTGCCCCGGGATGATCATCTTGTACGCCTGCAGCCCGCCGGCCCGCCGGGTCAGCGGGATGAACGTCCGCCCGTGCCGGCGCACCGGGCTGAAGTGCACCCGCGGATCCCCGGTCTGCGGCGCCCCGACCAGCTCGTCCAGCGCGACCCCGTACACGCGGGCCAGCGGGAGCAGCAGCTCCAGGTTGGGCCGCCGCCGGCCGCTCTCCAGCCGGGACAGCGTGCTCTCGGAGATGCCGGTCAGTTCCGCGACGCGGGCCAGGGTGACGCCGCGCCCGCGGCGGAGCTCCCGCAGGCGCGGCCCCACCGCGGCCAGCACGTCGTCCAGTTCGTCCATGCCTCCAACTTGCCGAACCGGCACGCCCGCTTGCAAGTCCGGGCGTGCCGGTGACCGGCGCCGCCGGGCCCGGGGCCCGGCGGCCCCGGACTCAGAACTTCCGCGGCACGCCCGGCTCCTCCAGCGTCTCCCGGACGCGGCGGGCCGCGGCGACCATGTTGCGCAGGGCCGGCTCCACCTCGCCGTACGCGCGGGTCTTCAGGCCGCAGTCGGGATTGACCCAGAGCCGGTCGGCGTCCACCGCCCGCAGCGCGCGGCGCAGCGCCTCCTCCATCTCCGCCACGCCGGGCACGCGCGGCGAGTGGATGTCGTACACGCCGGGGCCGATGGACTGCCGGTAACCGGCGGTGTTCAGGTCGGCCAGCAGCTCCATGCGGGACCGGGCGGCCTCGACGCTGGCGACGTCGGCGTCCAGCGCGCCGATCGCGTCGATGATCTCGCCGAACTCCGAATAGCACATGTGCGTGTGGATCTGCGTGGACGCGGCGGCGCCGCAGGTGGCCAGCCGGAACGCGCCGACCGCCCAGTCCAGGTAGGCGGCGTGCCCGGCGCGCCGCAGCGGCAGGAGCTCGCGCAGCGCGGGCTCGTCCACCTGGATGACCCGGATGCCGGCGGCCTCCAGGTCGCGGATCTCCTCGCGCAGGGCCAGCGCGACCTGGCGGGCGGTCTCGGCCAGGGGCTGGTCGGTGCGGACGAACGACCAGGCCAGCATGGTGACCGGACCAGTGAGCATGCCCTTGACCGGCCTGGTCGTGCGGGACTGGGCGTAGGTCGTCCACGGGACGGTCATCGGCTCGGGCCTCGACACGTCCCCGAAGAGGATCGGCGGGCGCACGTACCGGCTGCCGTACGACTGGACCCAGCCGTGCACGGTGTGCGCGTAGCCGTCCAGGCGCTCGGCGAAGTACTGCACCATGTCGTTGCGTTCGGGTTCGCCGTGCACGAGGACGTCCAGCCCGATGTCCTCCTGGAGGGCCAGCACCCGGTCGATCTCGGTCCGCATCACGGCCTCGTAGGCCGTGTCGTCGATCCGGCCCGCGCGGTGGTCGGCCCGGGCGCGCCGCACCCCGGCGGTCTGCGGGAACGAGCCGATCGTCGTGGTGGGCAGCGGCGGCAGGTCGAGCTGCGCCCGCCTGCGCTCGGCGTGGTCGCGGCGAGCGGTGCCGTCGCCGAGGGCGTCCAGCCTGGCCCGCACCCGGGCGTTGACGAACTCCCCGTCCGGGGCGGGCCCGGTGAGGTGCCCGGCGATCGCGTCCCGGCCCTCGCGCAGCGCCCTGCCGATGAGGACGACCTCTCCGGCCTTCTGCCGGGCGAACGCCAGCCGCCCGGCCAGCCGCGGGTCCAGGCCGCCGCCGTCCGGGCCGGTCTCGGCGTCGAGGTCGAGGGGGACGTGCATCAGCGAGCAGGAGGTGCTCACCACCAGCTCGGCGGCCAGGCCCAGCAGCGAGGCGCAGCCGGCCATGGCCGCGTTCAGGTCGGCGCGCCACACGTTCCGGCCGTCCACGACCCCGGCGACCAGGGTCTTGGCGCCGATGCCGCCGATGGCGCCCAGCGCCTCCCGGTTGCCCGGCCCGGCGACGAGGTCGAGCCCGATCGCCTCGACCCGGGTGGCCGCCAGCACCGGCAGCGCCTCGCCGATCTCACCGAAGCAGGTGCTCACCAGCAGCCGCGGCCGGGACGGCAGGCCCGCCAGGCGGTCGTAGGCGCGGCGCAGCGCCGCCAGCTCGCCGGGGGTGCGGTCGGCGGCCAGCGCGGGCTCGTCCAGCTGCACCCATTCCGCGCCCGCCCCGGCCAGCCGTTCCAGCAGCTCGGCGTACACCTCCACGAGGGAGTCGAGCAGGTCGAGCGGGCGGAAGCCGTCCGGCGCCCCGGGCTCGGGCTTGGACAGCAGCAGGTAGGTCAGCGGGCCGACCAGCACCGGCCGGGTCTCGATGCCGAGCGCGCGGGCCTCGCCGTACTCGGCGAGCGGCTTGGCCCGCGCGCCGTCGGCCAGGCGGAACCGGGTACCGGGCCCGGCCTCAGGGACGATGTAGTGATAGTTGGTGTCGAACCACTTGGTCATCTCCAGCGGCGCCACGCCCTCGGCTCCGCGCGCCATCGCGAAGTAGGCGTCCAGCCCCCGCAGGTGCCGGAACCGGTCGGGCACCGCGTCCACCATCACGGACGTGTCGAGCATCTGGTCGTACAGCGAGAAGGTGTTGGACGGGATGAGGCCGACCCCCGCCTCGCGCAGCGTCTCCCAGGTCTCGCGGCGCAGGCCCGCCGCCGTCTCGGCGAGTTCCGCGGCGCCGGCGCGGCCCTCCCAGTACGCCTCGGTGGCCTTCTTCAGCTCCCGGCGCCCGCCGATCCTCGGGTAGCCGAGCACGGTCGTGTTCATGGCGTCTCTCCCTCGCGTGCCATCACCGCGGCGACACGGAAGGGCGGAGCGCGGCGGGCGCGCCGCCGCGTCCCGGGCCCTCCCGCGGAGCCACGGACCACCGCGCGCCGGCCGGCGCGCGGGCGGAGGCAGGTCTTCGGACTCACGGGCGCCGCGCCTGCTGTCGCAGTCGCGTCCTACTGGCCGTCGCTTCCCAGGCCGGTGCGGCCCAGTGCCATAGACGGCGGTCGTTCCCGTTCACCGCTGCGGGGCAGTCCCGGATTCCCACCGGGTTCCCTCTTACGACACCCGCCCCGTTCCACCGGGGACGGGTGAACCATCCGCACGGCGGAGTATAGGCGCCGCGTCCGGCGCGGGCCGAAAACGGGTCGTCCCGGTGTGGACGCGGCACCGGTGGGCAGGACCGGCCATACCGGTGGATCCCGAGGGGGGCGCGATGAAGGCGCTGATCAACTCGATGACGGACAACGAGCAGGCCCTGGTCCGCGAGACGGAGCGGGAGCGCCTGGAGGACTTGGGCGAGGACGATCTTCTGGAGGTGCACGACCGTGTCCGGCGTGCCCGCAACAAGCACGTCAAGCAGTACCGGCGGGCCGCCGCGTCCCGTGTCGAGGAGGTCGGCGGACGCGGCGCCGCCCGGCCCGGCAACACCCGCAACGCCCAGAAGGCCGAGGTGTTCGAGGACGCGCTGGCGCGGGTGAGCCGCTACGTGGCCAAGGCGGCCCGGCGCAGCGCCGCCGACCTCAAGGCCGAGCGGCTCCGGAACGCCCGCGCGGGCCGCGACCCCGGCCCCGCCCGGGCCGTCCCGGAGGACACCGCCGGGCGCAGGATGCGATCCCAGACGCACGACCGCGCGCCCTCGCAGCCCGTCCTGCCCAAGCAGCGCGCGTCCAGCAAGGCCATGGGGGCGCGCCGCCAGGCGAGGCGCGACAGCCGCTGATCGTCCGGCACTAGAGTTCCGGCATGGCGACACCCCCGACGACCTTCCGGCGGCACATGGAGCAGGAGACGCTGCGGGCCCTGGAGGAGTTTCCCGGCGACGCGGGGCCGGGGATCTACTGCGTCACCTTCCGGATCGACAGCGTCGACCAGGACGCCCGGTTCCCCTACCTGGCCGTCGGCTACAACACCGAGGCCGAGGTGGCGGCGGTGCTCGCCGCGCCGAACCCGCCCGGCCCGTGGGAGGCGCGCTGGAGCTACGCCTACTTCCCGCCGTCCGGACTGGAGGGCGTCCGCATCGCCGGGCACGATCCCGAGCACGACCCGGCCGGCGCCGAACTGCACCGGCGGGAGGCGGCCGACCAGGGCCTCTGGTACGAGGACGGCGACGACCTGTCCGAGGACGAGCGCGACGGGCGCGATGAGCGGCTCGACCGGCGGTTCCACGAGCTGTGCGTCGATCTGGCCGCGCGGCTCCACTCCGACGGCCGCATCGTCAAGGCCCTGGGGCGCCCGGTGCCGGTGATCCTCTACGACATGTTCGCCCCCGACGAGATGTTCGAGCTCACCGAGGCCGCCAACCCGGCCGAGCTGGTCGCGGACTTCATGACCGGGGCCTGACCCCCGCCCGGGGTTGAACGGCGGCCGGCGGGTACGCCGACCGTATGCCGGAGCTCCCTGACGTGGAGGGATTCCGCCGGGTACTGGACGAGCACGCCGGCGAGCCCATCAGGTCCGTGCGCGTGTACGACACGGGCGTCCTGCGCGGCGTCGGCGAGCGCGGGCTGGGCGACGCCCTGCGCGGGCACCGCTTCGAGCATCCGCGACGGCACGGCAAATGGCTGCTCGCTCCGGCCGAGGGGCCCGTGCTGATGCTGCACTTCGGCATGACAGGCTCGCTGTCCTGGCATCCGGCGGGCGAGGCGAGGCACCCGCACGACCGGGTCGCGTGGCGCCTTGACGACGGCGAGCTGCGCTTCCGCGACATGCGCAAGCTCCAGGGCGTCCACCTCGCGGCCGACCGGGCGCAGGCCCAGCGGACGCTGGACGATCTCGGCCCGGACGCGCTCCAGGTCACGCGGCGGCGCCTCGGGGAGCTGCTGTCGGGCCGGCGCGCGAGGCTCAAGACGGCGCTGACCGACCAGTCCCTCATCGCGGGCCTGGGCAACCTGCTGGCCGACGAGATCTGCTGGCGCGCCCGCGTCAACCCGCTCCGCGGCGCCGCCGACCTGGACGAGAAGGACCTGGACGCGCTGCACCGCGCGATGCGCAAGGTGCTGCGGGACTCCGTGCGGGCCGAGCGGGTCCCGCCGCGCGACACCTGGCTCACCGGCGTCCGGGACGAGCCCGAGGCCCCCTGCCCCCGCTGCGGCACGCCCCTGTCCAGCCGCCGCGTCTCCGGCCGCCGGACCGTCTGGTGCTCCACCTGTCAGCCGTCGTGATCCCCTCCTCGCGGCCCCGGATCGGGCGCGAAGTACACTCGCCGCGGACGATCACTGGGGAGGGCCCGTGGAGACCTGGGAACTGGTGGCGCGCGAGCGCGTCCGCGACACGCTGGCCGCCTACACCCACGCCGGGGACCGGGGCCGGATCGAGGACCTGGCCGCGACGTTCACCGAGGACGGCGTGCTGGAGCTGCGCAGCGGCGAGACCCTGGCCGGACGGGAGGCGATCACGGCGATGCTGTCGGGGGTGGCCGAGCGCGGTTCGGCCCCGAGCCGCGGCGTCCCGGGGATCATCCGGCACTTCGTGGCCAACGTGCGGTTCGAGGAGGTCACCCCGGAGCGGGTCCGGACGGCGGCCTACTTCCTGGTGATGAACGCGCACGGCCCCGACCACTGGGGCCGTTACCGCGACACGCTGGTGCCCGTGGGCGACCGGTGGCTGTTCGAGCACCGGTTCGTCAGCACCGACGGCATGGCCGCCGACTCGGTCATGGCCTCCTGACCGAGCGGCTTCAGCCGTCGACCAGGCCCCAGTGGCGGGCGGTGGCGGCGTCGATCGCCGTGCCCGACAGCGCCAGGTAGAGGGTGCGCCAGCGGCCGGCGCGGCGCGGGATGCTCACCGTCCCGCCCGCTCCCGGGATCAGCCCCATCGCCACCTCCGGCAGCCGGAACGCGGCGTCCGGGGCGGCGACCAGCGTCCCGGCGAACGCGGGGATCTCGATGCCCGCGCCGACGCAGGCGCCGTGGACGCGCACCTCGATCCGGTCGCGCAGCCGGTGGACGAGCCGCCCGGCGCCGCCGCGGGTGCGGATCAGGTGCGCGGTGGCCAGGTCGGGGGTGGTGCCGAACTCGTCCAGGTCGCCGCCCGCGCAGAACGACGGCCCCGCCCCCTCCAGCACGACGCGGGCGATCCCGTCGTCGAGGAGGGCGAGCCGGAGCGCGTCGGTGAGCGCGTCGCGGAGCTGCCGGCCGTAGGCGTTGCGCCGCTCCGGCCGGTTGAGGGTGATGCGGAGCCCGTCGCCGGTCCGTTCGACCAGGACCGGGTCCGGGACGGAGGGCGGCAGCGGGCGCGGGCCGCGCGCGGTGAGCCAGCGCGCGAACTCCGGGCCGCCGAGCAGGGTGGAGTAGGCGTAGGACTCGACGTCCAGCGCGGCCTGGACGGGCAGCAGCGGCGTCGTCCGGAGCACGTCCCGCAGCACCAGGGCGGCCTGCGGGTTGCGCGCCGCCGCCGCGTCCAGCTCGCGGAGCGTCCTTTCGGGGTCGGGCACGGCGACCGTCTCCCGTCCGGCGCCGACGTCCGGGCCGGTGAGGGTGAGGTCGAGGGCGTCCAGGAGTTCGGGAGGGGGCGGGGGCGCGCCGGGGGGCAGCACGCCGATCATGATCCGGTCGGCCTCGCGAGCGTGCCGGGCCGCCCGTCCGGCGAGCTCGCCGTCCGCCGCGCCGTCCAGATCGACGGCGACGAGCGGGACGGGGACGGCGCCGTCCTCGTCGAACAGCGGCCCGCCGGACGCTCCGTCGGCGAGCTCGGCCGGTGAGACGCGCAGGGGTCCGCCCATCGCCGTCCTCCCTTGGTGGTCGCAGGGCTCCGCGGTGGCGGAGTGTATCGTCGGGCCATGCCGACGCAGGTGAGCGGGCCCACGCCAGGCGAGGCCCAGGCCGCGTGGGCCGCCTCCGGCGCGGTAGCGCTGGCCGGCCGGCCGGACGGGCCGCCGCTGGTGCCGCCCGGCCGCGGCGCCGCCGCCGCGCGGGCCCTGGCGGAGCGGTTCGCCGCCCACACCTCCGGCACGGGCCGTGCCGTGCGGCTGGACGGCGCCCGGCTGCTCACCGAGCGCGCCGCCCATCTCGGCCTGCGGCGGCGCGGCGGGGTGTCGGCGGGCGGCGCCTGCCGGTTGCTGCCGACCGCCGACGGCTGGGCGGCGGTGTCCTGCGCCCGTCCCGACGACCCGGCGCTGCTGGGCGCGCTGGCGTGCGCGGAGGTGGGCGACGACCCCTGGCCCGCGGTGACCGCCTGGCTGCGCGAGCACACCGGCGCCGAACTGGCCGAACGGGCCGGGCTCCTGGGGGTCGCCGCCGGACCGGTCGTGCGCGCCCCCGCTCCCCCGCCGCCGCCCGTCCCGCTCGAGCCGCGCCCGCTCGAAGGGGCGCTGGTGGTCGACTTCAGCGCGCTGTGGGCGGGCCCGCTGTGCGCGCACCTGCTCGGGCTGGCCGGAGCGCGGGTCGTCAAGGTGGAGGTCCCGGGCAGGCCCGACGGCGCGCGCCGCGGCGACCCGGGGTTCTACCGGCTGCTGCACGCGGGGCACCGCTCGGTGGCGCTCGATCCGGGCGCCGGCGAGGGCCGGCGGGCGCTGGCGGCGCTCGTGGCGGCGGCCGACATCGTCATCGAGGCGTCCCGGCCGCGCGCCCTGGCCCGGTTCGGACTGGACGCCGGGGCCGCCGTCGCCGCCGGGACCTCCTGGGTCTCGATCACCGCCTACGGGCGCGCCGCCGACCGGGTCGGGTTCGGCGACGACGTCGCGGCCGCCGCCGGACTGGTCTGCCGCGACCCGTCCGGGGCGCCGCTGTTCTGCGGGGACGCGATCGCCGACCCGCTCACCGGGCTCACCGCCGCCGTGCTGGCCTCGACCGCCCCGCCCGGCGGTGGCGGCGTGCTGTGGGACGTGGCGATGGCGCGGGTGGTCGCCTCGACGCTCGATCCGGGCGACGCTCCCGTCCCCTCGCCCGCGGCCGTCCCGGACGGCCGCGGCGGCTGGAGCGTGGAGACGGCCGACGGCCCGGCCCCCGTCGTGCTCCCGGCCAGGCGTGAACCCCCGGCCGGCGGCTCGGGCGAGGCGCCGGAGATGGGAGCCGACACCGCGGAGGTCCTGCGCGGGCTGGGGATCGCGGTCCCGTGACCGGGCTGCTGCTGCGCGACGCCGAGATCGGCGGGCGCGAGCGCGCCGACGTCCGGGTCGCCGGAGGCCGGGTCACCGAGATCGGCGGCGGCCTGTCCCGCGAGCCGGGCGAGCGCGTCGTCGGCTGCGGCGGCGGCGCGCTGCTCCCCGGGCTGTGCGACCACCATCTGCATCTGCACGCCCTGGCCGCCCGGAGTCGTTCGGCGCTGTGCGGGCCGCCCGAGGTGAACGACCCGGACGGGCTCGCCCGCGCCCTCCGCGCCGCGACCCCCGACGAGCACGGCTGGATCCGCGGGGTCGGGTACGCCGAGCCGGTCGCGGGCGATCTCGACGCCGCCGCCCTCGATCGGCTGGAGCCGCGCCGGCCCGTGCGCGTCCAGCACCGCAGCGGCGCCCTCTGGACGCTCAACACCGCCGCGCTGACCGCGGCCGGCATCGCCGCCGGCGACCATCCCGGCATCGAGCGTGACGAGCACGGAGCGCCGACCGGGCGGCTGTGGCGGGCCGACGACTGGCTCCGTTCGCGCCTGCCCCGGACCGGCCCGGTTCCCCTGGACGACGTCGCACGCGCCCTGACCCGGTTCGGGATCACCGCCGTCACCGACGCCACGCCCGACCTGGACGCCGGGGCGCTCGCCGCGTTCGACCGGGCGGTCCGGGAGGGGACGCTCCCGCAGCGCCTGCACCTGCTGGGGACGCCGCTGGAGGAGGCGGCCGCCTCCCCCGCGTCCCATCCGCGCGTCACCACCGGCCCGTACAAGATCGTGATCGCCGACTCCGGCCTGCCCTCCCTCGACGATCTCGCCGGGCGGATCGGGGCGGCGCACCGGCGCGGCCGTCCCGTGGCCGTGCACTGCGTCACCCGCGAGGCGCTGATCCTGCTGCTGGTCGCGCTCGACCAGGCGGGGCACCTGCCGGGCGACCGGGTGGAGCACGCGGCGCTCGTCCCGGCCGAGCTCGTCGACGACCTGGCCCGCCGCGGGCTGCGGGTGGTGACCCAGCCCGGCTTCCTCGCCGACCGCGGCGACGACTACCTGCGCGACCTGCCCGCCGAGGACCACCCCGACCTCTACCGGTGCGCCGCACTGCTCGACGCGGGCGTCGGCGTCGGTCTCTCCAGCGACGCGCCGTACGGCCCGCTGGACCCCTGGCAGGTGATGGACGCGGCGGTCCGGCGCCGCACGCGGTCCGGCGCCGTGGCCGGGGAGACCGAACGGATCGGCCCGCGCGCCGCGCTGCGCGCGTACCTCACGCCTCCCGAGGACCCGGGCGGCCCCGTACGGCAGGTGCGTGTGGGCGCGCCCGCCGACCTCGTCCTGCTGCACGCGCCGCTGGCCGAGGCCCTGCGCCGCCCCGAGGCCGCGCTCGTCCGCTCGGTCGTTGTCGAAGGCCGCGTCCTGATCTAGGTAATCTCGTACCGAGCCGCATTCCTCGCATCGCCCCCAGGAGCCGTCATTCTCCCCCGAACTCCCGCCGTGGATCGTTCCATGGCGCGGACCTGAGCGCGGGCCGCCGCCTTGGCGGGGGTCGTCACGGCGTTCGCCGCGCTGGTCGCGGT
The DNA here is from genome assembly GCF_055379765.1 of Actinomadura rugatobispora. Classification (NCBI taxonomy): domain Bacteria; kingdom Bacillati; phylum Actinomycetota; class Actinomycetes; order Streptosporangiales; family Thermomonosporaceae; genus Actinomadura; species Actinomadura rugatobispora. The sequence continues at coordinate 403,461 of NZ_AP029191.1, forward strand.
CGCGCTCCTGGGCTACCTGGCGGGGGTCGCCGGGGTCCTGCGCGCCCAGGACGAGCTGGTCCTGTCGCGGCTGGCGTTCTTCGTCGCCACGCCCGCGCTCATGTTCACCACGGTGGCCACCGCCGACCTGGGCTCGATCTTCTCGCCCGTGCTGCCGGTCAACGTGCTGGCGGTGGCGGCGGTCCAGGCGGTGTACCTGGCGGCGGCGCGCTGGGTGCTGCGGCGCCGCCGGTCCGAGACGACCATCGGCGTGCTGGCCTCGTCGTACGTCAACGCCGGCAACCTCGGCATCCCGGTCAGCGTCTACGTGCTGGGCGACGGCGCGCTGGTCGCGCCGATCCTGCTGTTCCAGCTGCTGGTGATGACGCCCGTGGCGTTCCTGGTGCTGGACGGCGGCGCCGGTGAGGGCGGGCGCGCCCACGCGGTGCGGGCGGCGCTGCTGCGCCCGCTGCGCAACCCCCTGACGGTGGCGTCGCTGCTGGGCCTGGGCGTCGCGGTGGCGGGCGTGGAGCCGCCGGAGCCGCTCATGCGCCCGGTGGAACTGGTCGCCGGGGCGGCGGTGCCGGTCGCGCTGATCGCCTACGGGCTGAGCCTGCGCGGCCGCAGGCACGCCGAGGAGGAGGACGCCGGGGTCCGCCGCGACATCGCGCTGGCCGTCGTCCTGAAGATCTTCCTGCAGCCGGCCGTCGCCTACCTCGCGGGACGGTACGCCTTCGGGCTGGACGGCGGCGCGCTGCTGGCCTCGACGCTGTTCGCGGCCCTGCCCACCGCCCAGAACATCTACGTCTACGCGGTGCACTACGGCACGGCCACCCGGCTGGCCCGCAGCGCCGTCCTGGCCAGCACGCTGCTGTCGATCCCCGTGATGATCACGCTGGGCGGCCTGCTGGCCTGACCGCGCCGGGTCTCAGGGGCGCCATTCCTGCCGGTACTCGGGGTGGTGCGCGTAGGGGAGCGCGAGCAGGCGCAGGACGGCGAGCCGGGCCGCGTGGGCGGCCTCGGCCGCCTCCGTGCGCTGGCCCTGCTCCAGCACCCACGCGCCCTTCTCGTAGTCGTCGACGATCCGGCGCCGCGCGGCGACCTCCTGCAGCGCGCGGTCCGGGTCGTACCGCGCGATGAACTCGGCGTAGGCGCCGTTCTCCACCGACGCCACGAACCCGCTGCCCGACGGCTCGCCGCCCCCGGCCGGGTCGAGGTGGACCGTGCCGGAGGGCGAGGCCGTCCAGGACGCGCCCGAGCAGGCACGGGCGATCTGCTCGTCCTTGGCCAGCCGGGCTCTGAGGAACTCCACCAGGTCCATGGGGGCCATCCTGCCCTGTGCGGCGGTACGAAGGGCCCGAACCGGCAGCAAGCGACCCATCGGTCACCTCCCGGACAGGCGGTCAGCGGGCGGCGAGCCGGTCGGCGAGGGTGGCGGCGGCCTGGACGACCAGCCGGCCGTACTCGGGATAGCGCTCCTGCGTCATGCGCATCGCCGGGACGGAGACGCTCAGCCCGGCGACGGGCCTGCCGTCGCGTCCCAGCACGGCCGCCGCGACCGCGGCGATGTCCTCGCGCCACTCGCCGCCGTTGGTCGCGTACCCGCGGCTCCGGATCAGCGCCAGCTCGGCGCGCAGCGCCTCGGGGTCGGTGACGGTGGTGCCGGTGTGGCGGGGCAGCCCGGTGGCCAGGTGCCGCTCGATCGTCTCCGGCGGGCTGTGGGCCAGGATCGCCTTGCCGTTGGCGGAGGCGTGCACGGGCAGCGCCTTGCCCAGCGGCAGGATGATCCGCACCACCTTGGGCGTCTCCAGGCGCTCGATCAGCACCGCGCTGTCGCCCTCGGGGACGGCCAGGTGGATGGTCTCCTCGGTGCGCCGGCGCAGGTCCTCCATCACCGGGACGGCGGCGTCGCGCAGGCTCAGCTCGCCGCTGGCGTGCCGTCCGACGTGCAGCGCCTTGGCCGTCAGCACCCAGCGGGTGACCTCGCCCCCGGCGGGGCGGATCCAGCCGGCCGTGTCGAGCGTCCGCAGCGCGCGCTGCACGGTGCTCTTGGGCAGCCCCAGCACGCGGGACAGCTCGCCTACCCCGGCGGGCTGCCGGACCGCGACCTCCTCCAGGACCCGGAGCGCGTTCACGACGTTCTGCATGCGTTGACTCCCGGAACATCCGAATCTACGATCCGCGTACCTTCACACGGAACATGTGCCGTATCACGGTACAGCGAGGAGGCGACGCGCGTGCCCGGTGGGCGGCATCACCTGCAGATCCCCGGCCCGACCAACGTCCCCGAAAGGGTGCTGCGCGCGCTCGCGGCGCCCACCATCGACCACCGCGGCCCGGAGTTCGCCGCGCTGGCGCTCGACCTGCTGGAACGCCTCAAACCGGTGTTCGGCACCCGCGGCCCCGTGATCGTCTACCCGTCCTCGGGCACGGGGGCGTGGGAGGCGGCGCTGGTCAACACCCTCTCCCCCGGCGACCGCGTGCTGGCCTGCGAGACCGGCCACTTCGCGACGCTGTGGCGGGACATGGCCGAGCGCCTCGGCCTGCGCGTGGAGTTCCTGCCCGGCGACTGGCGGCACGGCGCCGACCCGGACGCGATCGGCGCCCGCCTCGCCGCCGACCGCGGCCATGACGTGGCGGCGGTCATGGTGGTGCACAACGAGACCTCGACCGGGGTCCGCAGCCGCGTCGCCGACGTGCGGGCGGCAATGGACAGGGCCGGGCATCCGGCGCTGCTGCTGGTCGACACGATCTCCTCGCTGGCCTCGATGGACTACGGGCACGACGAGTGGGGCGTGGACGTCACGGTGGGCTGCTCCCAGAAGGGCCTCATGCTGCCGCCCGGCCTGGGCTTCAACGCGGTGAGCGGCAAGGCCCTGGACGCCGCCCGCACCGCCCGGCTCCCCCGCTCGTACTGGGACTGGGAGCCGATCCTGGCCGCCAACCGCGACGGCCACTTCCCGTACACACCCCCGACCAACCTGCTGTACGGGCTGCGCGAGGCGCTCGCCCTCCTCGAAGAGGAGGGGCTGCCCGCGGTGTTCGCCCGGCACGACCGGCACGCCGCGGCGACCCGCAGCGCGGTGCGCGCCTGGGGCCTGGACATCCTCTGCGCCGACCCGCGCGAGTACTCCAGCTCGCTCACGGCGGTGCTGCTGCCCGAGCCGTACGACGCCGGCAAGGTCCGCCGCGTCATCCTGGAGCGCTTCGACATGTCCCTCGGCACCGGGCTCGGCAGGCTGGCCGGGCGCGTCTTCCGGATCGGCCACCTGGGCCACTTCGACGACCTGTCGCTGGCCGGGACGCTGTGCGGGGTGGAGATGGGGCTGGCCGCCGCCGGGGTCCCGATCGAACGCGGCGGAGTGACGGCCGCGCTGACTTCTTTGGAGGCATCGTGACCACCGCGCGGGACGAGGCCGCGCCCGAGGAGATCCAGGCCGCGCTCGCGCCCGTCCTGGAGGGCTCGGTACGGATCGACGCCTACACCCGCCACCTCTACTCCGCCGACGCGAGCATGTACGCGATCGAGCCCCTCGCCGTCGCGTTCCCCCGGCACGCGGGCGACATCGCCGCGATCGTCGGGACGGCCGCGCGGCTGGGCGTCCCCGTGCTGCCGCGCGGCGGCGGGACGAGCCTGGCCGGGCAGGCGGTCGGGCGGGCGATCGTGTTCGACTGCTCGCGCCACATGAACCGGATCGTGGCGGTGGACGCGGAGGCGCGGCGGGCCCGGGTGCAGCCGGGGGTCGTCCAGGACCAGCTCAACCGGGCCGTCGCGGACGCCGGGCTGGTGTTCGGCCCCGACACCTCCACCAGCGACCGCGCCACCATCGGCGGGATGATCGGCAACAACTCGGCGGGCAGCCACTCGGTGCTGTACGGCTCCACGATCGACCATGTCGAGCGCCTCAACGTGGTGCTGTCGGACGCAACGGCGGCGCGGCTGGAACCGGTCTCCCTCGACGAGGCCCGCCGCCGGGGCCGCGCGGGCGGCCTGGCGGGGCGCGTCCACCGCGAGCTGCCCGGGCTGCTGGAGCGGAGCGCCGCACGGGCGGACGGCTTCCCGCCGTACTGGCGGCACTCGGGCGGGTACCGGCTCGACCGGGCGCTCGACCTGACGGCCGGCGGCGGGCGCCTCGACCCCGCCAAGCTGATCGTCGGGTCGGAGGGCACGCTCGCCGTGGTGACCGAGGCGGAGGTCGGGCTGGTGCCCAGGCCGCAGGCGCGCGCCATCGCGGTCGGGCACTTCGCGTCCACGCCCGCGGCGATCGCCGCCACCGGCGAGGCGCTGGCCCTGGACGCCGCGTCCGTCGAGCTGATGGACGACGCGATCCTGCGGCTGTCCCGCGAGCGCGTCGAGTACGCCGGGCTCTCCCGGATCCTGGAGGGCGACCCGCGCGCCCTGCTGTTCGTGGAGTTCTTCGGCGACGACGACGCCCAGGTCGCCGCGCAGGTCGGGAAACTCGCCGAAGCCTGGCGCCGCGGCGGGCACGGCTACCACACGCTGCGCGCCCTCACCCCGGACACGCAGGCCGCCGTCCGCAAGGTGCGCAAGGCGGGGCTGGGCCTGCTGATGGCCTCCAGCACCGGCACCCGCAGGCCGCTGGCGTTCGTCGAGGACACCGCCGTGCCGCCCGACCGGCTCGAACCCTACATCCGCGAGTTCTCCGCGATCCTGGACCGGCACGGGCTGCACGCCGGGTTCTACGGGCACTGCTCGGTCGGCTGCCTGCACATCCGGCCGTTCGTCGACGTGCGCCGGCCCGGGCAGGTCGAGGCGATGCGCGCGGTCGCCGGGGAGATCGCCGAACTGGTCGCCCGGTACGGCGGCGTCAACTCCAGCGAGCACGGCGACGGCCTGGCCCGCTCGGAGTTCAACCGGCGGCTGTTCGGCGACGGGCCGTACGAGGACATGCGGGCGGTCAAGCGGCTGTTCGACCCGGCCGCCCGGCTCAACCCCGGCAAGATCGTCGACGCGCCGCCGATGACCGAGAACCTGCGCGACCGCGCGCTCCCCGTCGCCGTGCCGCTGACCACCCGGCTGGAGTTCGGCGCGGGCGGGATGCGGGACGCCGCCGACCGCTGCCAGAACATCGGCGTGTGCCGCAAGGACGGCGCCGGGGTGATGTGCCCGTCGTACATGGCCACCCGCGAGGAGGAGCACTCCACGCGGGGACGGGCGAACGCCCTGGTCAAGGCCCTGTCGGAGCCAGACCCGGCCGCCGCGCTGGGCGACGAGCGCCTGCACGAGGTGCTCGACCTGTGCCTGGAGTGCAAGGCGTGCACGTCCGAGTGCCCGCTCGGCGTCGACATGGCGGCGCTGAAGAGCGAGGCGCTGCACCACTACCACCAGGCGCACGGGACGCCGCCGCGCGCACGCGCGTTCGCCTCGATCCGCGCCCTCAACCGGATCGGCGCCGCGCTGGCCCCGCTGTCCAACCTGCCCGGCCGGATCGGCGCGGCACGGGCCGTGCTGGACCGGCGGCTCGGCGTCACCAGGCACCGGCCGCTGCCGCGCTTCCACGGCGCCACGCTCGCCCGCTGGTACAACCGGCGGCCCCGGCCCGCGGGCCCGTTCCCGCGCGGCGACCTGATCCTGCTGGCCGACTCGTTCACCGCCTACACCGAGCCCGGTGTCGGACGGGCCGCCGTCGAACTGCTGGAACGGGCGGGCTGGCGGGTCCGGCTGCACGGGCAGGGCTGCTGCGGCCGTCCCGCCCTGTCCAAGGGCCTGCTCGACCAGGCGCGGGCGCAGGCCGCCGCGACCGTCGGACGCCTCGCCCCCGCCGCCGCGCGCGGCGTGCCCATCGCCGGCGTCGAACCGTCCTGCCTGCTGACGCTGCGGGACGACTACGCCGCGCTGCTGCCCGGCGACGGGCGGGTCGCCGCCGTCGCCGCGGCGGCGCGGCTCGTGCCCGAACTGCTCGTCGAGGCCGTCGACGACGGCTCCCTCGTCCTGGACCCGCAGGCGTTCACCCGGGGCCGCCGGATCCTGTTCCACGGCCACTGCCACGAGAAGGCCGTCACCGGCACCGCCGCGTCCCGGGCGCTGCTCGAACGCCTCCCCGGCGCCGAGGTCGAGGAGCTGGACGCCGGCTGCTGCGGGATGGCCGGGTCGTTCGGGTTCGAGTCCGAGCACTACGAGCTGTCCATGCGGATCGGCGGACTGCGGCTGTTCCCGGCGCTCGCCGCCGAGCCGCCGGAGACGCTGGTCGCCGCCACCGGGGTGTCGTGCCGCCAGCAGATCGCGCACGGCGGCGGGCGCTCCGCCGTCCACCCCGTCGAGCTGCTGCACCGCGCGCTCGCCCCGTCCTGAGCCCTCCGCCGGCCCGTCCTGAACTCCACCGCCCACCCACAACCTCGGGGGAGAACGGAGACGCGCACCCGTGTCCGCCGAGCTCGTATCGATCCTGGCGCTGGTGATCATGTTCGTCATCGGCACCGTCCTGCCCATCAACCTGGGGGCGCTGGCGCTGACCGGCGCGTTCCTCGTCGGCACCCTGGTCGCCGGGATGTCCGAGGACGACATCGTCGGCGCCTTCCCCGGCGGCCTGTTCGTGATCCTCGTCGGGGTCACCTACCTGTTCGCGATCGCGACCAACAACGGCACGGTCGACTGGCTCGTGCGCGCGTCCGTGCGCGCGGTGCGCGGCCGGATCGTGGCGATCCCGGTCGTGATGTTCCTGCTGGCCGCGCTGTTCACCGCCATCGGCGCGCCCGCCCCGGCGGTCGCGGCGATCCTCGCGCCGATCGCGTTCGGGTTCGCCGCCGAGTACGGCATCAACGCGATGCTCATCGGCGTGCTGGTCGCGCACGGGACGAACGCGGGGGCGTTCTCCCCGATCAGCGTCCTGGGCGGCATCGTCAACGGCGTCCTGGACAAGGCGAGGCTGCCGGGTAACGACGTCGCGCTGTTCGCGGGCAGCTTCTTGTTCAACCTGGCCGCCGCCGCGATCGCCTTCGTCGCCTTCGGCGGCCTCGCCCTGCTGCACCGCCGCCACACCCGGCCGCCCGGCACGGAACCGGACGACGGCGGGGACGAGACCGCGGACGACACCGCGGACCTGCGGCTGACCCCGCACCAGATCCTCACCCTCGCCGGCATCGTCGGGCTCTGCGTCGCGACGCTCGCCTTCGACCTGGACGTGGGGCTGGTCGCCATCACCGTGGCCGTCGTCCTGGCGATCACCTCCCCGGACGCGCACCGCGGCGCGGTCGAGAAGATCGCCTGGCCGACCGTGCTGCTCATCGGCGGGGTCGTCACCTACGTCGGCGTCCTGGAGGAGATGGGCACCATCGACTACGTCGGCGACGCGGTCGCCGGCATCGGCGCGCCGCTGCTGGCCGCGCTGCTCATCTGCTACGTGGGCGCGGTGGTGTCGGCGTTCGCCTCCACCGTCGGCATCCTCGGGGCGCTGATCCCGCTGGCCGTGCCGTTCCTGCTCAGCGGGGAGATCGGGGTGGCCGGGGTGGTCGCGGCGCTGGCCATCTCCTCGGCCATCGTCGACGTCAGCCCGTTCTCCACCACCGGGGCGCTGCTGGTCGCCAACGTGCGCGGGATGGAACGCGACCTGTTCTACCGCAAGCTGCTCCGGTACGGCGCCGCCGTCACCCTGGTCGCCCCGCCCGCCGCCTGGCTGGTCCTGGTGGCGCCGGGGTGGCTCGGCTGAACACCGGCTCCACCCGCCTGAACGCTCCGTCCACGAGTCGCCCGAAACCCCGCCGGACCCGCCGGGACCGCGCTAGGTTCCGTGATCCGATCAAATCGATCATGGGGGAACGATGGTGGACGAACCGCTGAACCGGCGGGATTTCGGCAGGCTGCTGGGGCTCGCCGGGCTCGGCGCCGCGGCGGGCCCGGCCCTGCTGGCCGGCTGCGGCACGGCGTCGGGCACGGCGACCCGGGCGGGGGCCGCCGCGGCCCGCACCTGGAAGGTCACCGGGACGGCCGGGGCCGGGCTGGGCGGCTTCGACACGGCGGTCAAGAAGCTGATGCAGGACCGCGGCATCCCGTGCGGCTCGCTGGCGGTCATGCGCAAGGGCAGGCTGCTGCACGCGCGCGGCTACACCTGGAGCGACGACACCTCCTTCACCACTCAGCCCACCTCGCTGTTCCGGCTGGCCAGCCTCAGCAAGGCGGTCACCGCGGCGGCCGTCACGCGGCTCGTCCAGGACGGCAGGCTCAGCCTGTCCGCCTCGGTCACGAGCCTGCTCACCCTCACGCCGCCGCCCGGCCAGACCCTGGACCCGAGGTTGCCGCAGGTGACCGTCCGCCGCCTCCTGCAGCACCTGGGCGGCTGGGACCGCGACATCTCCGGCGACCCCACGTACCGGGACCGGCAGATCGCCGCCCAGCTCGGCGTGCCGCTCCCGATCACCCGCGCGCACCTGGTCCGGCACGGCGCCGGCCTGCGGCTGGAGCACGACCCCGGATCCGCCTTCGCCTACAGCAACCACGGCTACCTGCTGCTGGGCGAGATCGTGGCGAAGGTCTCCGGCATGAGCTACGCCGACTACGTCCAGCGGAACGTGTTCGCCCCGGCCGGCGTGACGCGGGCCCGGCCCGGCAGGTCGCTCAAGAGCGGGCGGGCGCCGGGCGAGGTGCCCTACTTCTCCCAGGAGACCGGCCGGTCGGTGTTCGACGCGGCGGGCACGACCGTCCCCGGGCCCTACGGGACGTTCAACGCCGAGAACCGCATCGCGACGGGAACGTGGCTGGCCTCGGCGGTCGACTACGTCCGCTTCACCAGGATCTTCGACGCCACCACCAGCGTGCTGACCGCGTCCTCGGTGGCGGCGGTGTTCGCCAAGCCGGAGACCGGGCTCAACTCCGGCGGCTCCTACTACGGCTTCGGGTGGCACGTCCGGGACGTCGCCGGGGGCCGCAACACCTGGCACTCCGGGAGCCTGCCCGGGACCAGCACGATCGTGACCCGGCGGTACGACGGCGTCACCTGGGCGCTGCTGTTCGACCAGCGCGACGACCCGTCCGCGTTCACCTACACCTACGACGACTTCAGCGCGCCGCTCCACAAGGTGGCCAACGGGATCGGCACCTGGCCCGCCACCGACCTGTGGAGCAGGTACCTCTGACCCGGTCAGCCGCCGGGGATCCGGGCCACGCCGCCCAGCAGCGGGACGCGGGCGATCCCGGCGAGGCGGTTCCCCGCGTCGTCGGGCCGCCACCGGATCGCGGCGTCCATTCCCGGCGGGAGCGGCTCCATTCCGTCGAAGAAGGCGGCGACGCTCTCGCGCGTGCGCGGCACGAAGGGGGTGTCGGCGGCGTTGTGCAGCGCCGCGGCGTGCCGGAGGGCGGGCGTCGTCTCGGCGTGGGAGACGACGACATGGCTGCCCGGCGGGAGCGCGTCGCGGACGCGGGCGACGAGGCCGTGCGGGTCGTCCTCGTCGGGAAGGTGGTGCAGGACGGCGGTCAGCAGGACGGCGACGGGCCGCTCCAGGTCGATCACCGCGCGCAGCCTGCGGTCGGCGAGCAGGGCCTCCGGCGATCTGAGGTCGGCCTGGAAGGCGACGGTCCCGCCGTCGGCGGCCATCAGCGCCTGGGCGTGCGCGACCACCATCGGATCGTTGTCGACGTAGGCGACCCGGGCGCCCGGGAGGACCCGGCGGGCGGCCTGGTGCACGTTGTCGCACCCCGGCAGGCCGCAGCCGATGTCGAGGAACTGGGCGATTCCGGCCTCGGCGGCCAGCGTCCGCACGGCGCGCAGGAGGAAGTCGCGGTTGGCCCTGGCCAGGACGCGGACGACGGGCGCCGCCCGCCTGAGCCGCTCGGCCAGGGACCGGTCGGCCGCGTAGTTGTCCTTGCCCGACAGGAAGTAGTCGTACATCCGGGCGGAGCTGGGACGCAGGGCGTCGAAGCCGGCGGCGGCCTCGAACGCGGCCTCGGGCATGGCGGCCTCCTCTCGTCCCGTCGCGGCGGGTGTGCCGGATCACCCGAGGAAATCACCGGACGGCGATCGAGTCAACTCACATTGCCCGATCACGAAATCTCAGCAACAACAGTTGCATCGCCTGTGCCGATGCGGGCTAAACTGGTGTTGTTTCTCCGATCGTCAGCCTAAACGACAGTGGCGCACCGCGCCCGGGTGAGGGACGCAGGCCCGGACCGACCGGCGGGAGGGAGCGAGCGTGGACAGGACGGGCCCGGCCCCGGGGACGACGCTGGCCGACCGGCTGAACCACCTGTTCGCCACGATCGTCCCACCGGGGCGCGGGACTTACACCAACCAGGAGGTCGCGGCGGGCATCCGCGACGCCGGCACCGACATCTCCGCGCAGTACCTCTCGCTGCTGCGCCGGGGCGAGCGCGACAACCCGACGCTGAAGCACCTGGAGGCGCTGGCCCGGTTCTTCGGCGTGCCGCCCGCCTACTTCTTCGACGAGGAGACGACCCGGCGGGTGGACGAGGAGCTGACCGCGCTCGCCGCGCTCCGCGACACCGGCGTGCGCGGCGTGGCGCTGCGGGCGGCCGGGCTGTCCCCCACCGGCCTGGACGCCGTGCGGACCATCATCGAGCAGGTCCGCCGCCTCGAAGGGCTGGCGCCACCGCCCCCGGACGACGACTCCCCCGGCGACGCCCGCACCTGAGCCCTCCCGTTGCCCGAGCCCTCCCGAGCCCCAGCCCTTCCGAGCCCGAGCCCTCCCGCCCGCGCTGCCTGAGAGCTCCCGCCCCACTGCCGAGAGCTCCCGGCCCGCCGCCGCGCGGTCGGCCTCTTGCGATCGGGCTCGCGCGGCAGGCCGACCGGGCCCGCCACCTCGCCGCCCGGCTTCTCCCCGGTCAGTGGGCGGCGGCGTTCCAGTCGGCGCCGGTGCCGATGGCGACCTCCAGGCCCACGCTGACCGGGTAGGCGGTGGTCATCCGGTCGTGCACCAGTTCGGCCGCGCGGTCGCGCTCGCCGGGGGCCACCTCGAACACGATCTCGTCGTGCACCTGCAGCAGCGGCCGGGTGCGGAGCCCGGCGGCGGCGAGCGCCTCGTCCACCCGCAGCATCGCGATCTTGACGATGTCGGCCGCCGAGCCCTGGATCGGGGCGTTCAGCGCCATCCGCTCCGCGGTCTCGCGGCGCTGCCGGTTCTCGCTGGACAGGTGGGGGAGGTAGCGGCGGCGGCCCAGGACGGTGCGGGTGTAGCCGGTGCGGCGCGCCTCCTCGACCACGTGGTCGAGGTAGTCGCGCACGCCGCCGAACCGCTCGAAGTAGGCGTCCATCAGCGGGCGGGCCTCGGCCACGGCGATGCCGAGCTGCTTGGCCAGGCCGAACGCCGACAGCCCGTAGGCCAGCCCGTACGACATCGCCTTGATCTTGCGACGCATGTCGGGGGTGACGCTGCCGGCGGCGACGCCGAACACCCGCGCGGCCATGGTCGTGTGCAGGTCCTCCCCGGAGGCGAACGCCTCCAGCAGGATGAGGTCCCGCGACAGGTGCGCCATGATCCGCAGCTCCAGCTGGCCGTAGTCGGCGGTCAGGATCGACGCGAAGCCCTCGCCGGGCAGGAACGCCCGGCGGATGAGCCGGCCCTCCCCGGTGCGGATCGGGATGACCTGCAGGTTGGGCTCGGTGGAGGTGAGCCGCCCGGTGGCGGCCACGGTCTGCTGGAAGGTGGTGTGGATCCGGCGGTCCGCGCCGATCTCCCTGATCAGCCCGGCCACCGTCATCCGCAGCCGGGACTGGTCGCGGTGGCGCAGCAGGATCTGCGGGAGCCCGTTGTCGGTCTGGCCGGCCAGCCAGGTCAGCGCGTCCAGGTCGGTGGAGTGACCGGACTTGATCTTCTTGGTGCGGGGCAGCCCGAGCTCCTCGAACAGCACCTGCTGGAGCTGCTTGGTGGACCCGGGGTTGAACGGGTGGCCGGCGATCTGCGCGGCCTCGCCGGCGGCGCGCTCCATCGCGTCGGCGAACCGCCGGTCGAGCTCGTGCAGCAGCGGCTCGTCGACGAAGACGCCGGTGCGTTCCATGCGGGCCAGCAGGGCCGAGAGGGGCAGCTCGACCTCGCGCAGCATCTCGTCCATGCCGGTGCCGGCGAGCTCGTCGCCGAACCGGCCGGCCAGGTCGAGGACGGCGCGGGCTCGCAGCATCAGCCCGGCGGGCCCGTCGGCGGCCGGGCGGCGGCCAAGGTAGCGGGCCGACAGGTCGGCGATGCCGTAGGCGGCGAGCCCGGGCAGGAGGAGGTAGGCGGCCAGGGCGGTGTCGACGGCGACGCCGCCGAGCCGCCAGCCCCCGCGCGTCGAACCCGCGCAGCAGCGCCTTGACGTCGTGCAGCGCCTTGGGGCGCTCCTCGTCGGCGAGCCAGGCGGTGAAGGCGCGCTCGTCGGCGGCGGTCATCCGGGCGGGCTCGAAGGCGGCCGCGTAGCCGTCGCCGGTGGCCAGCGCGATCCGGGTGATCTCGCCTTCGCCCCGCTGCCAGGCGAGGTCGGCGGCGAGCCCGACCGGTGCTCCGGCCGCGCCGGCCCTGGTGCCCAGCCAGCCGGGCAGCTCGCCGGGGCCGAGTTCGCGGCCCCTCAGCGGGCGCGCCGGGGCACCGGCCTCGGCCTCGGCACCGGGGGTGGGGCCCGGGCCGGGCGTGGCCGCGCCGCCGCCGGGGTCGGCGGCGAAGAGCCGCTGCCGGAGGCTGGCGTTGCGGAACTCCAGTTCGTCGAGGAGCGCGGCGAAGGCGGGCAGGTCGTACGGCCTGCGCCCCAGGTCGCCGGGGCCGACGGGCAGGTCGACGTCGCGGACCAGCTCGGTCAGCCGCCGGTTGAGCCGCACCGTGCCGAGCGCGGCGCGCAGCTTCTCGCCCGCCTTGCCGCGCACCTCGCCGGCCCGGTCGAGCAGCTCGGCCAGCGAGCCGAACTCCCTGATCCACCGGGCGGCCGTCTTCTCCCCGATGCCGGGGATGCCGGGCAGGTTGTCGGACGGGTCGCCGCGCAGCGCCGCGAAGTCGGGGTACTGCCGCGGGGTCAGCCCGTACTTCTCCTCGACCAGCTCGGGGGTGTAGCGGATCACGTCGGTGGCCGTCCGGTAGAAGTACAGGACGGTGACGTCCGGGCTGACCAGCTGCAGGGCGTCCCGGTCGCCGGTGCTGACCAGCACCTCGAAGCCGCCGGACTCCGCCGCCGCGGCCAGGGTCGCGATCACGTCGTCGGCCTCGTAGCCCTCGACCCGCAGCGCGGTGATGTTCATGGCCGCGAGCAGCCGGTCGAGGAGGGCGAGCTGGTCGTGGAACTCGGCGGGCGACCGCGCCCGCCCGGCCTTGTACTCGGGGTAGGCCTCGGTGCGGAAGGTCCGCCGGGAGACGTCGAACGCGACCGCGACGTGCGTGGGCCGCTCGTCGCGGAGCACGTTGGCCAGCATGTTGGCGAAGCCGTAGACCACGTTGGTCGGCTGGCCCCCGGTCGTGCTGAAGTTCTCCACGGGCAGCGCGTAGAACGCCCGGTAGGCCAGCGAGTGGCCGTCCAGCAGGAGCAGTCGGGGCCGGTCGGTCATAGATCCATCCTGGCAGGCGCCCCTGACAGAACAGAACGCCTGGTCAGGGGGTGGTGAGGGGTTCGCCGGCCCGCGGCGGGGCGTCCGGGCGGCGTCCGGTGCCGTTCCAGAGGGCGGCGACGGACGCGGGCAGGCCGTCGCTGGCGGTCCGGTGGTAGGCCGAGCCGGGCGGGAGCGCGGCGCTGAGGCGGCGGTGCGCCTCGGGGAGGGCGTGGTACGGCATGCCCGGGAAGAGGTGGTGGAGGGCGTGCAGCCGCAGCCCCAGCGGCGCCCAGAGTTCGGTCAGCAGGGGGCGGCGCGGGTGGTTGATGCTGTCCATCATCTGGTCGACCAGGTCCATCGGCTCCTCGTCGCCGTTCCAGCGGTGGGAGACGAGCGTGCGGACCGCGTTGACCAGCAGCAGGGCGCTGTAGACCGCGTACGCCTGGACGGCGCGTTCCACCGGGATCGCGCCGGTGAGCAGGAGCGCCGCGGCGACGGCGGCCCAGAGCGCGCAGGCCAGTTCCTGGACGAGCCACGCGCGTGCCTGGCGGCGGTCGGCCGGGACGCCGCCCACGTAGTCGAGGTCGATCTTCAGCGTCGTGAAGTGCGTGTACAGGTGGCGGCGCAGCCGCGCGTTGACCAGCGCCACGGGGGTGAGCAGCCCGAACCTGACCGGCGCCAGGAGCGGCAGCACGAAGGAGGAGCCCAGGAACGCCAGCGCCCGGCCCCTCGACAGCCTGTCCAGCGGCCGGTACTCGGGATCGTCGCGGGTGCCGTAGGAGCGCACGCTGTGGTGTTTGACGTGGGCGTCGAACATGAACGCCGGCATCATGAACGGGATCCCCACCAGCAGGTTCCAGCCCCGCCGGAACCGGCGCAGCGCCTGTCTCCCGCGCAGGTGCGCGAGTTCGTGGATGAACGCGGCGCACCGGTAGGCGGCCAGCGTCGAGACCGCGAACAGCAGCGCCCCGGCCGGCGTCGCGTACCCGGCGGGGCGGGCCGCCCAGAACGCCGCGGCGCTCACGGTGAAGGAGGCGGCCAGGTCGGCCCAGTAGACGGCCGGGCGCGGGGTGAACAGGTCGCCCACCAGGGCGTGCGCCCGCCTGACCGAGAACTCTCCGCTCATGAGGGCACCCGCTCTCTCGTCGCGCCGGGTTCCGGGACGCGCGGCGGCGGCACGCGGTACCGCCGGAACGCGCGGCCCCGCGGCCACGGCGTCCACCAGTTGGCGCGGCCCGCGAGCCGCATGACGGCGGGCACCAGCAGGCCGCGGACGAGCGTGGCGTCCAGCAGCACGGCCAGGGCGAGCCCGACCCCGATCATCTTCAGCAGCGCCAGGCCCGAGGTGGCCAGCGCGGCCATCACCACGGCGAAGATCACGGCGGCCGAGGTGAACAGCCGGCCGGTGCGCTCCAGGCCGGTGGCGACGGCCAGGCGGGTGTCGCCGGTCCGGCGGTGCTCCTCGACGATCCGCGACAGCAGGAAGATCTCGTAGTCCATCGACAGCCCGAAGGCGACGCAGAACAGCAGCGCGGGGACCAGCGCGTCGGTGCTGCCGGAGACGGAGAAGCCGCCGACCAGCCAGCGCAGATGGCCCTCCTGGAAGATGTGGACGAGCACGCCGAAGGTCGCGCCCAGGCTCAGCGCGTTCATCAGCAGCGCCTTGGCGCCCAGCACCATGCTCCCGGTCAGCGCGCTGATCAGCAGGAAGGTGGTGAGCGCGATCAGGCCCAGCACGGCGGGCAGGGTGACGGCGATGCCCGCGCGGACGTCGGCCAGCTCGGCGCCCGGCCCGCCGACCAGCGCCCGGCCGGGGGCGGGCAGGCCGCGGACGCGTTCGGCCAGCTCGCCGTTCTCCACCGAGTAGGGCTCGTGGGCGGTGGACACGGCCAGCCAGGTCCCGGGCGCGCCGGGCCGGACGAACCGCGCGGCGGCACCCGGCGGCGCGTCCCCGGCGCGGGCGCCGCGCGCGTACGACCCGGTGGCGGCGTCCACGCGGACGACGCCGGCCACGGACGACAGGCGCCGCGCGTAGCCGTCCAGACGCGCGGCCGCGACGGGATCGTCCGGCGCCACGCGCTCCTCCGGCAGGACCACGGTGGTGGCGGCGACGCTGTCGCGCGCGTCGAAGTCGCGGCGCAGCTGGTTGGCGGCCTGCGCGGCCGGGGCCTCGGGGGGCAGCAGCCGGTCGTCGAAGGTGCCGAACCGGACGTCCAGGAACGGCGAGCCGAGGGCGAGCAGGAGCAGCGCGGTGGGGATCGCCACGCTCAGCGGGCGCCGCATCACGGCCGTGGCGATCCGGAACCAGGGACCGGGCGCGGCGTCTGGACGGGCCGGGCGCCCGGCGCGCCACGGCCCGGGGATCGCCAGTCCGTTGACGCGCTCGCCCAGAAGCACCAGGACGGCGGGCAGCACGACGAGGCTGCCCACGGCGGCCAGCACCGTGACGGCGATGCCGCCGTAGGCGATCGACCGCAGGATCGTGAACGGGAACAGCAGCAGCGCGGCCAGCGACAGGGACACGGTGACGGCCGAGTAGGCCATGGCCCGCCCGGTGGTGCGCATGGTGACGGTGATCGCCGCGCGCGTCCCGAACCCCGCCGCGAGCTCCTCGCGGAAGCGGGTGACGATGAACAGGCTGAAGTCGAGCGCGAGCGCGAAGCCCAGCGCGCTGGCGATGCTCATCGCGAACACCGACACCTCGGTGAACGCGCTGAGCAGCCGCAGCACCGCCATGGTGCCGGTGACGGCGAGCGCCCCGACCAGCAGGGGCAGCACGGCGGCGGTGAGGCCGCCGAAGACCACCAGCAGGATCGCCAGGGTCAGCGGGGCGACGACCAGCTCGGCGCGCCGCAGGTCGCGCTCGCTGCGGTCCTGGGTCTCGGCCCTGACCTGGGCCTTTCCGGTCGCGGTGACGGTCAGCGGGCCGGTGCGGCCGGAGACCCGCGGGACCACGCGCCGGGCGGCGGCGATGCGGCGCATGTCGTCGCCCTGCAGGCGCACCAGGAGCAGCGCGGCGCGCCCGTCCCGGCCGCGCAGGGACGGCGCCCGCGCGTCCCAGTAGGAGATCGCGTGGACGACCCCGGGTGTTCGGGCGAGCCGTGCCGTCAGGCTCCGTCCGGCCTCGGCGGCGCGCGGATCGTCCACCGGGACCTGGGAGCGGGCGACGAGGACCAGGTCCGGATCGCCCGCGTGGAAGTCGCTCTCCAGCAGTTCGCGCGACCGCTCCGACTCCGCCCCGATGGCGGTGGTGCCGCCCGGGGTCAGCCGGTCGTGGACGTCGTGGCCCGCGACCAGCGCCGCCAGGAACCCCGCGGCCGCCAGCCACAGGACCAGACGGGCGCGCCGGAACCGTTCGTCGCCCTTCACAGGTCCCGCCGGTAGATGCGGTAGGTCTTGGCGTGCTCGCATCCGACGGCCCGCATGCTCTGGGCGATCGGCTGGTTGTCCTCCAGCGTCCAGCCCATCTCGATGCTGCCGCCCGTGTAGCCGCCGGCGGCGACCGCCTCCCACAGCCGGGTGTAGAGCAGGGCCTCCAGGCCGCGGCGGCGGTACTCGGCGACGACGCCGAACAGCATCCCGCGCACCCGGTCGACGCGCCGCGCGGCCAGGGCCAGCCGGGCCGCCCCGATCGGGACGCCGAACGTGGCGAGCCTGCCCCGCGCGGCGGGCAGCGCCTGGTTGAGATCGGGCAGCCCGAGGCCGACCGCGACGGGCTCGCCGCCGGCCTCCACCAGCTGCACGAGGCCGGGGTCGACGATCCGCCGCAGGCGCCGCGCCAGCGCGTCGATCTCGGCGTCGGTCATCGGGACGAAGCCCCAGTTGTCCTGCCACGCCGAGTCGTAGACCCGCTTGATGCGGGCCAGCTCGGCGTCGAAGTCGCGCAGGTTCACGGGACGGGCGGAGAGCCCGTTGCGCCGCTGAACGTGCTCGGCGATGCGGACCATCCGCGGGTCGAGCGGGACGCTGTCGCGCTCCCACGTCCACAGGTCCTTGGCCTTCTCCAGACCGCACCGCTCCAGCAGCGCCGGGTAGTGGTCGGGGTTGTAGGGCATCAGGACGCGCGGCGGGGTGCCGAAGCCGTCCACGAGCAGGCCGCACTCGTCGTTCATCGTGAAGCCGACCGGGCCGAGCATCGTGCGCAGGCCGCGCCCGCGCAGCCACTGGGCGGCGGCGTCGAACAGCTCGCCCGCCACGGCGGGGTCGTCGGCGCATTCGAACAGGCCGAAGAAGCCGTCGCGGGCGCGGTGGACCTCGTTGTGGCGCGGGTTGTGGACCGCCGCGATCCGTCCCGCGACGCGTCCCCGCGCCTCGACGGTGAACAGCTCCACCTCGCCGTAGTCGAAGAAGGGGTTGCGGCGGCGGTCGAGCAGGCGCCGGCAGTCGCGGCGGAGCGGCGGCACGAAGGCGGGGTCGCCGGCGTGCAGCCGGTAGGGCAGCTCCACGAACCGGCGCCGGTCCCGCCGGGTGCGGACCGGGCGGGCCGCGGGCGCGTCCACCGTCCGGGCCGCCGGCCGGCCCTCGGGCGGGGCCGGGGGCCGGTCCGCCGTGCCTGGCCGGACGTCGTACGACATGCACACGAGTATGTGCGACATGATCACTCTCCGTCGCGCACCGTCGACCAAAAGTCGATCAATAGAACGCAACCACCAGGAGGGACGCTCGCCCCGCCCCGGCCGCTCGGAGATCATCCAGATTCGGCCGATCACAGTGCGTGGTCACGGGAGAGGGGACGCGGCAACGTGGTGGACGCCTTCGACAAGTGCCATTCCTGGCGCGAGTACGACATCGTCACCGGCATGGGCCTCAATCCGTACTACCACCGGATCGACGAGCGCGCCGGTCCGAACGAGGTCCGCATCGGCGGGCGGCCGATGCTGATGGCGGGCTCCAACGACTATCTGGCCCTCTCCACCGACCCGCGCACGACGGCGGCGGCGGCCGAGGCGCTGGGCCGGTTCGGCACGGGGACGTCGGGCTCGCGGCTGACCAACGGCACGCTCGCGCTGCACGAGGAGCTCGAGGCGGAGCTCGCCGCGTTCCTCGGGCACGAGGCGGCGCTGGTGACCCCGACCGGCTTCCAGGCCAACCTGGCGCTCTGCCCGCTGCTGGGCCCGCGCGACGCGCTGCTGGCCGACCGGTACATCCACGCCTCGCTGATCGACGCGGCCCGGCTCGGGCAGGCCCGGCTGCGCCGGTTCCGCCACAACGACATGGGGCATCTGGGCCGGCTGCTGGAGGCCGCCGACCCCGGGGCCGGGCTCATCATCCTCACCGAGGGCATGTTCTCCACCACCGGTGACCTGTGCGACCTGCCCGGAATCAGCAAGCTCGCCGCGCAGCACGGCGCGCGGGTCGTCCTGGACGGGGCGCACGACATCGGCGTGCTCGGCCCCGGCGGGCGCGGCGCCGCCGAGCACTACGGGCAGGGGTCGGCGGTCGACCTGCACACCCTGACCTTCTCCAAGTGCTTCGGGACGGTCGGCGGCGCGGTGACCGGGCCCGAGCCGGTCATCCGCTACCTGCGGCACCACTCCCGCGCGGCGATCTTCTCGGCGTCGCTGCCCGCGCCGTCCGCCGCCGCGGCGCTGGCCGCGCTGGACATCATCCGCACCGAGCCCGGGCGCCGCCGGCGCGTGCTGGCGACCGCCGAGCGGGTGGGCTCGGAGCTGGCCGCGCTCGGGTTCGCCGCGGGCCGGGACGGCACCCCGACGATCCCGGTGCACGTGGGCGAGACCTTCGCGTGCCTGCGGCTGTGGCGGGAGCTGTTCGAGGAGGGCGTGTTCACCAACGCGATGATCCCTCCAGGGGTGCCGGAGGGGCACGCCCTGATCCGCGTCGCCGTCACGGCGAGCCACACCGGCGCGCAGGTGGAGCGGATCCTGGACGCCTTCGCCGCCGCGGGCCGCCGACTGAACCTGATCGGCTGACCCCCGGGCGCCGGTTCAGCCGGGCGGATCCGCCGGTTCGCCTCCGCGTGTCCAGGCGTCGGCGAGCGCGACGAGGTCGTCCAGGGCCTCCTCCACGCGTTCGCGGTCGCCGGTGGTGAGGTAGTCGATCTGCAGCCCGGCGTAGGCGGCGTTGAGGAGGGTGGCGTTCCGGCGGGCCACCTCCTCGGGGACGCCGTGGTCGCGCAGCGCCTCGGCCACGAACCCTGCGCGGTCGCCCAGCATCGTGGGCACGTACGGCCCGCTGAGCCGCCCGGCGGCCGACAGCCCCTCGATCTCGTGCAGCAGCCGGGTCAGCGGCAGGTCCTCGGCGAGGTGCCACTCCCAGGAGGCCCGGATCACCGCGCCCAGGCCGCGGCCCTCGTCCCATCCGGGCAGCGCGCGCAGCCTGCCCTTCTGCCTCCGGTCGATGTGGGCGAGGACGGCGGTGATGAGGTCGTCCTTGGTCGAGAAGTGGTGGGTGAGCACGTAGGTGCTGTGCCCGAGGGCCTTGGCGAGAGGGCGCAGGGACAGCTGGGCGATGCCGTTCTCGGCGAGGTAGTCGACGATCGCGTCGAGCAGCTCGGTGCGCCGCGCGGGGTCCGCGGGCCTGGCCATGGCGGCCCTCCTCACGGTCGTCGGGACGGGCCCACCCTAAGAACATGACGACCGTTATGCAAATCGCAAAACAGTCGTTATGGTAATCCGCCATGCCCTCCCCCGACCTTTCCGCGGGCCATCCGCGCCGCCGCGCGATCCTGGCCGCGCTCTGCGCCGCGCTGCTGGTCATGAGCGTCAGCGTGATGGCGGTGACCGTGGCGCTGCCCGCCATCGCCCGCGACCTGCGCGCCACCACCGGCCAGCTGCAGTGGATCACCGAGTCCACCGTGCTGGCGCTGGCGTCGCTGCTGATGGCGATGGGCGCGCTGGCCGACCGGTACGGGCGCCGCCGGATCCTGCTCGGCGGGCTGGCGGTGTTCGCCGCGGCCTCGCTGCTGGCCGCCCTCTCCCGGTCGCCGGGCCAGCTCGTCGCCGCCCGCGCGCTGCTCGGCGCGGGCAACGCGATGATCATGCCGGCCACGCTGTCGATCGTGCGGGAGGTGTTCCCGCGCGACGCGCTGCCCCGGGCCATGGCCGCGTGGGCGGGGGTGGCGAGCCTCGGCGTGGTGCTGGGCCCGCTGACCGGCGGGCTGCTGGTCGAGCACGCCGGGTGGCGCTCGCTGTTCCTGGCCAACGTCGCGGCCGTGGCGGGCGCCGCCACCGCCGTCGCGCTCGTCGTCCCCGCCTCCCGGGCCGGGGCGCCGCGCCCGCTGGACGTTCCCGGCACGCTGCTGCTCTCCGGCGGCTTCGTGGCCCTGGTCTACGCCGTCATCGAGGCGCCGGGGCACGGGCCGCCCGCCGCCGTCCCGCCCCCGGCCGCCGGTATCGCGGGCGCGGCGCTGCTCGCCGGGTTCGCGCTGCGGCGGCGGACCGCCGCGCAGCCGCTGCTGGAACGGCCCCCGGCCGGCGAGCGCGCGGCACCACCGGCCTGGACCGCCCTGACCGCCGCCGCCACCGGGTTCTTCTGCCTGATGGGCACGCTGTTCCTGGTCACGCAGTACTTCCAGGACGTGCGCGGCCACTCGCCGTCCGCGACCGCGCTGCTGCTCCTGCCGCTCGCCGGCGGGCAGCTCGGCATGGTCCCGCTCACCCCGCGCCTGGCCGCCCGGTTCGGCCTCCGCCGGACGATGGCGGGCGGCCTGGCCGTCACCGCCCTCGGCCTCGCGCTGGCGTCCGCCGCCGCGCGCTCCGGCCAGGATGGGCCGCTGCTGGTGGCGCTCGCCCTGCTCGCGGCGGGCAACGCCGCGACCGTCACCACGGCGAGCACCGCCGTCATGGCCGCGGCTGCCGGGGACCGCGCCGGCTCCGCCGCCGCGCTGAACGAGACCGCCTTCAAACTCGGCGGCAGCCTTGGCGTCGCCGTCCTCGGCAGCGTCCTGGCCGGGCATCTGGCCCGCCGCCTGGAGCCGGTGACACGCGCGCTGCCGCCCGGCGCGCACGCCTCCCCCAGCGAGTCGATCTCGGGCGTCACGGCGGCGGCGCGGGCACTGGGCGGGCCCGCCGGCGAACGGCTCGCCGCCACCGCGCGCGAGGCGTTCACCGAGGGGTTCGGCCGTGCCGCGCTGGTCGCCGCCGCCGTCGCGCTCGCCGCCGCCGCCATCACCGCGATCCCACCCGGGAAAGGAAGGAACGACGATGACCGTTGAATCCCACGCCGATGTGCGCGGGCTGCGCCTGGCCTACATCGACTTCGGCGGGACGGGGACGCCCGTCCTGGCCCTGCACGGCCACTTCGGGCGGGCCCGGATGTTCGCGCCGCTGGCCGCCGCGCTCGCCCCCGCCCACCGCGTCATCGCGCTCGAGTTGCGCGGGCACGGGCACAGCAACCACGCCGACGGCTACGCTCCCGACGACTATTTGGAGGACGTCGCCGCGTTCGTCCGCGGGCTCGGCCTGGGCCCGGTTGTCGTCGTCGGGCACTCCATGGGCGGCGTCCTCGGCTTCCGGCTCGCGGCACGCCACCCCGCTCTCGTCCGGGCCCTGGTGAACGAGGAGGGCGGCGCGCTCAACCGGCGCCCCGAGATCCCCCACCCGGTCCTGGACGTCCGCCCCTGGCCCCGCCGCGCCCCCACCCTGGACGAGCTGCGCCGCCAGGTCGAGGCCCACGGCATCCCCGACGCGGGCTACTTCCTGGAGAGCGCCGTCGAACGCGACGACGGCTGGGGGTTCCTGTTCGACCACGACGCCATGGTGGAGTCGCAGGAGGCGCTGGTCGGCGACTGGTGGCCCGACTGGCTCGGCTCCACCTGCCCCGCCCTGCTCGTGCACGGGCCCGACAGCTTCGTGCTGCCCACGTCGATGGTCCGGGAGATGGCCGGGCGGCGGCCCGGCACCGTCCTGCGCGAGCTTCCCGGCTGCGGGCACTGGCCGCACGACGACGACCCGGTGGCGTTCGCCGGCGCCGTCCGCGAGTTCCTCGGCACGCTCGCCACGCCGTAGCCGCACGACGGGGCCCGCGTTTGCGCGTCGGCGGCGAGGGCATGCGCGGCCAATGGACTTTCGGAGACGACCGGTGACCGACAGCACGCTCGCCCTCCTGAGCGAGGGGTACTCCTGGCTGCCCGACCGGTGGCGCGACGCCGAGGGCCCGCTCGTCCGCACCCGGCTGATGGGACGGCACGCGGTCGCGTCGTGCTGTTCGACGAGGCGGCCGAGGTGCTCACGCGGGGCGTCTGCCGGTGGGCCGGCCTGCCGCTGGACGCCGCGCACGCCCGCCGCTGAGGCCGCCGGCGCGGGCGTCAGGGCTTGCGGGCGACGCCTCCGGCCACGTCCACCTCGACCCGAGGGAACGGCGAGGGGTCGGGCCGCCACCGGGACACCTCCACCACACCGGGGGACAGGAGTTCCAGGCCCTCGAAGAGCCCGGCGATCTGCTCCAGCGGGCGCGGATGGTAGGGCAGCGTGCCGCTCTCCTCGTAGAGGCGCTCGGCCTCCTTGACCCCCGCGCTGGTGTCGGTGAAGTCGTAGATCGCCAGATGGCTGCCGGAGGGGAGCCCCGCCATCAGCTCCGGGACGATCGCCCGCGCGGTGCCGTAGTCGATGTGCCCGAGGATGCCCATCAGCATCAGCGCGGTGGGGCGGCCGAGGTCGAGCGTCCGCCCGGCCTCGCGCAGGATCGTGCGGGGGTCGTGCAGGTCGGCGTCGACGTAGACGGTGGCGCCCTCGGGCGAGCTGGTCAGCAGGGCGCGGGCGTGCGCCAGCACCAGGGGGTCGTTGTCGACGTAGACGATCTTGCAGTCGGCCGCCTCGCGCTGCGCGATCTCATGGGTGTTGTCGACGGTGGGCAGGCCGGTGCCGACGTCCAGGAACTGCCGGATACCGGCGCCGCCCACCAGATGGCGGACGACGCGGGCGATGAAGTGGCGGGCGGCGCGAGCCGCGTCGGGCATCTCCGGGTAGACGCGCAGGACCTCGTCGCCGGCGGCGCGGTCGACGGCGTAGTTGTTCCGGCCGCCGAGCCAGTAGTTCCAGATGCGGGCCGACTGAGGGACGGTGGCGTCGATGTCCGCCCGCGGCTCGTCGTCGCTGGTCACGGTGACCTCCAGCAGGGGAGCGAGGGGGTCGGGCGCGCGTGGGGGGACGCGCCCGTGGCCCGGCGCCGCGGCCGGGCCGCACCAGATTTCCACACCAACCTTGCCAGGGCGCGGGGATCGGGCAGGGTCCGGGCGAAGTGAGAAAGCCGTAACGAGGCGCGGACTCTTCGCGTCTCCTCCCTCCCCGGGGCAACACACGCCTCTACAGTCTTGGGCCATGATGCTGCGTCGTTCGGCGGGCGGTGCGCTCGCGACCCTGGTGGCCTCGGCGGTGGTCGCGGTGACCGCGTTCGCCTCCAGCGCCGATTCCACAGTGGCCGAGCCCACCGCCGCGCGGGCGGGCGATCTGAAGGCGGACCTGGACGCCATCCTGGCCGACGAGCGGCTCAAGGGCGCCGGCGTCGGCGCCCTGGTGCGGGACGTGCGGACCGGCGAGGTCCGGTACGAGCGGGACGCCGCGGCGCCGCTGATGCCCGCGTCCAACCAGAAGCTCCACACCTCCGCCGCGGCGCTCGCGCTGCTGGGGCCGGGCTACCGGTTCCGCACCGGGGTGTACGCGTCCAAGAAGGCCGGTTCCACGATCAAGGGGGACCTCTACCTCAAGGGCACCGGCGACGCCACCATGCGCGCCGCCGACTACGACCGGCTGGCCGCCCGCGTCGCCGGACGCGGCGTGACCCGGGTCACCGGCGACCTCGTCGCCGACGACGCCTGGTTCGACTCCCAGCGCACCGCGCCCGGCTGGGAGCCCGGGGACTTCCCCTACGCCTACGCCGCCCAGATCTCCGCGCTGACCATCTCGCCCGACGACCGCTTCAACGCCGGCTCGGTCAAGGTGACGGTCGCGCCGGGCGCCGCGGGCAGGCCGGTCACGGTGGCGCTGGACCCGCCCACCGGCGTGGTGAAGGTGGACAACCGGGCCACGACCGGCGCCGCGGGCTCCCCCTCCACGCTGACGGTCGACCGCCCCGCCGGGGCCAACACCATCGTGGTGACCGGCTCGCACCCGAGCGGCGGCGCTCCCGCCGAGCTGCTGCGCACGGTCGAGGAGCCCGCCCTGTACGCGGCCGACGTGTTCCGCGACGCGCTGCGCAGGCACGGCGTCAGCGTCGCGGGCACGACCTCGCGCGGTCGGACGCCGCGCGGCGCCGCCGCGCTGGCCGCCCGCGACTCGATGCCGCTCTCGCAGCTGACGGCCCCGTTCCTCAAGCTGAGCAACAACGTCATCGCCGAGATCCTGGTGAAGGCGATCGGCCGCAAGGCCAAGGGCGAGGGAAGCTGGCGGGCCGGGCTCCCGGTCATCGAGAAGTACCTGGCCGGCCAGGGCGTCTCCCCCGCGCGGACGGACTTGACCGACGGCTCCGGCCTCTCCCGCTCCAACCGGACCACGCCCCGCGACATCGCCGCCCTCCTGGCGAACGCGCGGTCCAAGGACTGGTTCCCCGCCTGGCACCGGGCGCTGCCGGTCGCGGGCGACCCGGATCCGATGGTCGGCGGAACGCTGGCCAAGCGGATGGCGGGCACCCCGGCGGCCGGCAACGTGCGCGCCAAGACCGGAACGCTGACGGGCGTGACGGCGCTGTCGGGCTACGTGCGCGACCCGTCGGGACGGCGGCTGATCTTCTCGCTCGTGCTCAACGGCTACTCGGGCGGTGCCGCGCCCAAGGACATCGAGGACAGGTTCGCCGTCCGGCTGGCGGGCGGGCCCGAGGCCGCCGAGCGGACCGTCACCCCGCGCCGGGCGCCGTCGAGCGGTCCCGAACTCGAATGCTCCTGGACGATGACCTGCTGACCGCGGGCGTCAGCCCTCGCCGGTGAGCTCTTCCATGCGGTCGAGCACGTGCAGGTAGGAGGGCGCCTCGATGAGGACCTCGTCCTCCTCCTCGTCGGCGGCGCCCTCCCCCTCCGGATCCGGGACGACGCGGATGCCCCGGGCGAAGGCGTCCACGTCCGGGACGGCCTCGCGCAGGCGGGCGGCGTCGGGCGACAGCAGGAACAGGCTCACGTCGGTGTCGTCCTCCACCCGCCAGGCGTAGCTCAGCACGGTGGCGGACGCCTCCTCCGCGTCGGCCGACGGCCGCAGCGTCGCGGGCCGCGACATGGCCCGGAGCCCCGCGCCCAGGTGTTCGGTGGGGAACTCCGCAACCTCCGGCGGCCCGTCCGTGCCGGGGAGGTCTGCGCCGGTGTAGAAGCGCAGCGCGTCGTCGCGTTCGCCCTGGGCGCGCCACACGCTCACGGACGCGGCCAGCGGCTCCATCCGCGGGTCGGGCATGTGCAGGTAGGCCATGTGGCTCCACGCCCGCCCGGCCATGAAGGAGCGGTAGTTCAGCAGGAGCGTGACCAGGTTCTTGACGTCCCTGCGGCGGTGGCGCAGCCCGGAGTCGTCCCAGACGGCCTGCGCCTGGTCCATCGCCCAGGACAGGTCGTCCGGCCACAGGTCCGGGGGGATCTCGCGGGGCAGCAGCAGCCAGACGCCGAAGTCGCAGTCGACCTCGGCCCAGCGCGTGCTCATCGACATCGACCAGATCATCACGTTCCTTCGGGTTGTCGCCAATGCCCGGATGGACGGAACCGCTCATGCTAGTGGCGCGCAGGGAGCGACGGTCTCCGCGCGAGCCTTCCGCTGGGCGGAAGGCGGCCGGGCCGGAGGGCCGCCGTCATGGGAGGTTCGCGTGGATGCCCGGCCGCGGACGCGCCGCCGGGCGCGGGCCGGGCGGAGGAGCGCGCGTGATCAAGGATGTGGCGTACGCGGAGGCGGATCCCGCGGGCGGCCGCGGCCACCTGCTGGACCTCTATCTCCCGGAGGAGCGGGCCGTTCCCGGGGCGCCGCGGCCCCTGGTGATCTGGTCGTCGGGGTCGGCGTGGCTGAGCGACGACGGCAAGGCCGGGGCGGAGGAGGCCGCCCGCCACTTCACCGCGGCCGGGTTCGCGGTCGCCGGGGTCAGCGTCCGCTCCAGCTCGCAGGCGCGGTTCCCGGCGCAGCTGCACGACGTGAAGGCGGCCGTCCGCTTCCTGCGCGCGGGCGCGGACCGCTTCGGCCTCGACCCGGAGCGCTTCGCCATCATGGGGAACTCCTCGGGCGGCTGGGTCGCGGCGATGGCGGCCGTCACCTCCGGCATGCCCGAACTGGAGGGCGAGGTCGGGGTGCGAGGCCCCTCCAGCCGCGTCCAGGCCGCGGTCGACTTCTACGGCCCCACCGACTTCCTCCGCATGGACGAGCACATGCCGCCCGGCGCACGCGAGCGGTTCAACGCCATGATGCGCACCACCGACGGCCACAACGACCCACGCTCGCCGGAGTCGCGGCTGGTCGGCGCTCCCGTCCAGGAGCACCCGGACGAGGTGCGGCGCGCCGATCCGACCCGGTACGCGGCGCGCGGCACGCCCCCGCTACTGCTCCTGCACGGGCAGGCCGACCCGCTCGTGCCGGAGAACCAGAGCGCCCTGCTGTTCGAGGCGGTCAGGAGGGCGGGCGGGCGCGCCACGTTCCACTCCCTCCCCGGGGTCGGGCACGAGCACCCCTACGTCACCGACCCGGCGCGGGCCGCGGGGCAGACCGTCCGGTGGACCGAGGACGGCCGGGACGGGGTCGTCGCGGACGCGCCCCCGCCGACCTGGGAGACCATCGAGCGGTTCGTGCGGAAGGCGCTGCGCCTCCCCGAGCCCGCGACGCGCTGACCCGGGGGTTGACGCCATAATGACGTCATGGATCTCACGCCGTATGTCGACCATCTGCGCCGGGAGCTCGAGACCGCCGCGGCGGCCGGGGGGCAGGACGTCCGCGACCTCGCCGGGCGGCTGACCGCGACGCTGGAGTCGGCGGCCCGGCTGGCGCTGCTCAAGGCGCTGTCCGACGCCACGGACGAGATCACCCGGGAGCTGGCGCCCGGCTCGGTCGAGGTCCGGCTGCGCGGGCTCGACCCCGGCTTCGTCGTGACGCCACCGCCGGCCGGCCCGGCGGCCGGCGGCGAGGACGCCGCCGGCGCGGCCGCCGAGCCGCCCCCGGCCGCCGCTCCCCCACCCGCCCCGGAGGCCGACGACGGCGGCACCTCGCGCATCACCCTGCGCGTCCCCGACCATCTCAAGCCGCGGATCGAGGAGGCGGCGGGCCGGGAGGGGCTGTCGGTGAACGCCTGGCTCGTCCGGGCGGTCACCGCCGCGCTCGAACCGGCGGGCCGGGACCGCGACCGGCGCCGCCCGCCCGGCACCGGCTCGGGCTCGGGCCACACGAGCGGCCCCCTCGGCGGGCAGCGCTACACCGGCTGGGTGCGCTAGTGCCGGTCTTCGCCACCCCCGCGCCGATCCTCGCCTCCGTCCAGCTCACGGCCGGTGACGTCATCATCGAGGCCGGCGACCGCGCCGACACGGTCGTCGAGGTGCGCCCCTCCGACGGGGGCCGCGACACCGACGTGGACGCCGCCGCGCAGACCCGGGTCGAGTTCACCGGCGGCGCGCTGTCGATCCGCTCCCCCAAGACACGGGCCTGGCGGTTCTTCGGGACGGGCGGGTCGGTCGACGTCACCGTCCGGCTCCCGTCCGGCTCGCGCGTCGACATCAGGGCCGGGATGGCGGACCTGCGCTGCCAGGGCCGCCTCGGCGCGTCCAGGCTCGACACCTCCTCCGGCCACATCACGGCCGACGCGCTGGGCGGCCCGTCCGAGGTGACCACCGCCAACGGCGACGTCCGGATCGGCGAGATCGACGGGACGGCGGTGGTCAAGTCGTCCAACGGCGGGGTCACGGTCGGCACGGCCGGCGGCGACCTGCGGCTCCAGACCGCCTACGGCGACTTCTCCGTCGACCGCGCCCTGGCGGGCCTCTCCGCCAGGACCGCCTACGGCCGGATCAGGATCGGGGAGGTGGTCCGCGGGTCGATCCTGCTGGAGACCGCCGGCGGCGATCTGGAGGTCGGCGTCCGCGAGGGCACCGCGGCCTGGGTGGACGCGGTGTCGGCGTACGGCAGGGTGACCTCGCGCCTGGAGGCCGCCGAAGGCCCGGGCGGGTCGGAGGAGACCGTCGAGATCCGGGCCCGCACCTCCTACGGCGACATCCGCATCCACCGCGCCTAGCTCAGCCGTTCCAAGAGGTGGACGGTGACGGTGTCACCGGTGCCCTTGCCGATCGCCCGGCGCACGTCGGCCTTGACCGGCAGCTTGTGCGTGCCGTCGCCCAGCGCCATGAACGAACTCCGGAACGGATGCCCGTCGATGGTCCCGCGGACCTTGACCAGCCCCCGCGTCCCGAAGTACTCGGCGGACCCGGGCATCACGACGTAGGTCCAGCCGCCCTCGTTCGGGCTGGTGACCAAGGTCGCGGTGAATCGCTTGTCCAGCTCGGTGCCGCTGGTCTCCTGCCGTCCCATGGCCTGCCTCTTCTCCCGCTCGGGTGGAACGATGTCACAGGGGTGGACCGGACGGGCCGGCGAAACTCATCGCGGGCGGGTCAGCGGCTTTCCCGGCCGGCCGCGGTCCTGTCGGCGGCCTCGCGGCCCCAGGTCGCGGCGGCGTGGCAGGCGCCGAAGCCCTCGGCGCGGGCGACGATCCGGCCCGACTCGATCCGCACCGCGGTCTCGGTGGCGTCGCTGACGGCCGTCACCCCGGCCGCGGCCGCCGTCGCGCCCGTCTCGTCCACGACGATCCGCAGGCGCGGCCACGCCTCCTCCGGCACGGCCTGGCGCAGGCACACCCGCATTTCGGCCAGGACGAGCCGGACCAGCGGTGCCAGCTCGTCCGGGGCGCCGGTGACCAGGACGGCGGTGACCTCGGCCCCCGGCGGCGCGGCCCGCACGGCCTCCTCGGCGGCGGCCAGCCGGTGCAGGCCCAGCACCGCGACCACCCCGTCGCCGGTGAACGGCACCGGATCGCCGCGGAAGGCGTCGGTCGCGGGCGGCGGCGGTGACCACGGGTCGGCGGCCGGGCGGGTTCTGGCGACGATCGGCGGCACCGGCCAGCGGTCGTCGGTCTCCAGGTCGGCGAGCCGCCGGCAGGCGCCGACGATGTCGAACGGCTCGACGAAGCCGGGCGCGGCCGCGGCCAGCTGGGCGGCGCCCTGCAGGGTGGTGAGCGCGGTCTCGGCCGTCCGCACCATCCTGCCGCCGGGGAGGTGCTGCGGGACGGGCGGCCCAAGGCGTTCCAGGCAGAGCCCGAGCAGGACGGCCTCCAGCTTCATCAGCTGCGCGAACGGCTTGCGGAGCCGCTCGTCTGCGATGATCTCGGGGAGCACGTCCATGCCGAGCCGGGCCGCGCCGTGGCGCTGGTCGGTGGCCAGCGGCAGCCGGGCGACCCAGGCCCGGGCGAACGCGGCGAGCGCGTCGCCGGCCGTGCCGCCGGGGCCGGGCGGCGGCGCGGGCTCGCGGTCGGCGAGGTCGGCCAGCACGGCGAAGTACAGCGCCCGCTTGCCGGGGAAGTTGGAGTAGACCGCGCCCCGGGTGAGCTCGGCCCGCTCCGCGATGGCGTCGATCTTGGCGTCGCGGTAGCCGCGCTCGGCGAACTCCTCCCGGGCCGCCTCCAGGACGCGCGCCCGGTTGCGGCGCTGCGTCTCCGCCCTCGTGAGCCGGGCCATCGGCCTCCCCGTTCCGCTCGCGTTGCCGTCCGTCCGCAAGCAAGATACCGTCGGCATTCAGATGATGTCATCATCTGTTCTGCACATCTGAAACTCTGAGACCGATCGGAGCCGCCGCATGGGCGACCTGCCGGAGATCGACCTGACCGACCCCGCGGTCGTGCGCGACCCGTTCACCGTGTACGGGGAGGCCCGCGAGCGCTCCCCGCTGGCCCGGCTGGCCATGCCGGGCTTCGGCACGATGTGGCTGGTGACGCGGCACGCCGAGGCCAGGGACATGCTCAGCGACCCCCGCTTCGCGCTCCGGGCCGACAGTTACCTGCGCCCCGACGTGCCCGAGGACTGCCTGCCGTACATGCGCACGATGGGCGAGATGGACGGCCCGGAGCACACCCGGCTGCGGCGGCTGGTGTCCCCGGCGTTCACCGCCCGCCGCGCCGGCGCGTTCCGGCCCCGGATCGAGCCCCTGGTCGGCCGCCTCCTGGACGGCCTGCCCGGGCGGGCGGGCGGTGGCCCCGTCGACCTCGTCCCGCACTTCACCCGGCCGCTGCCGATGGACGTGATCTGCGAGCTGGTCGGCATCCCGGAGCCCGACCGGCCGCGCTGGCGCGAGTACGGCGCCACGGTCGCGGCGAGCGCGGGCGCCGAGTTCGCCGCGGCCATCCCCGGCATCATGGCGGGCGCCAGGGCCGCCGTCGCGCGCCGCCGCGCCGAGCTCGGCGACGACGTGATCTCCGACCTGGTCCGCCTCCAGACCGGGCACGCCGACCAGCTCACCGACGCCGAGATGGTCACGCTGATCTGGCACCTGGTCATCGCGGGCCAGACGCCGGCCAACCTGGTGGCCAACGCCGTGGCGGCCCTGCTGTCGCATCCCGGCCAGCTCGCCGCGCTCCGCGCCGACCCCGCCCTCCTGCCCCGGGCGGTCGAGGAGGTCATGCGGTGGGGCGGTCCCGCGCTGCTGTCGGTCCCCCGCTTCACCCGCGAGGACGTCGAGCTCGGCGGGGTGCGGATCCCGGCGGGCGAGGCCGTCACCGTCTCGATCGCCGCGGCCAACCGCGACCCGCGCGTGTTCGGCGACCCCGACCGCTTCGACATCGCCCGCGCCCCGGCCGGGGGCGGGGCGGGGCACCTCGGCTTCTCGCACGGCCCGCACTTCTGCCTCGGCGCCTCACTCGCCCGCGTCGAGACCGAGGTCGCGCTGGCGGCGCTGCTGCGCCGCTTCCCCGGCCTGGAGCTCGCCGCCACGGTGGAGGAGCTGCGGGCGCCCGACCCGGGGAACTGGCGGCTGACCTCGCTGCCCGTGAACCTCTGACCCGCGCGGGTCAGGCGGGCGGCCGGGTCCCGGTGACGACGGTCGCGTACAGCTCCTCGGACGCGTCGACCCGCGCGACCAGCCCGGCGGCCTCGACGGCCTCGACGGCGGCGGGGGCCTGCCGCTCGCTCGTCTCGAACAGCAGGTGCCCGCAGGGTGCCAGCCAGTCCGGCGCGCCGCCGATGACGCGGCGCGCCACCTCGAGGCCGTCGGCGCCGCCGTCCAGCGCCACCCTGGGCTCGTGCAGCCGGGCCTCGGCGGGCATCAGCCCGACCTCCCCGGACGGCACGTACGGCACGTTGGCGGCCAGGACGCCGACGCGGCCCCGCAGCACCGCCGGGAGGGGGTCGTAGAGGTCGCCCTCGTGGACCCGGCCGCCCGCGCCGGCGAGGTTGCGGCGCGCGCAGCGCACGGCGGCCGGCTCGATGTCGGCCGCGTGCAGTTCCACCGGTCCGAGGGCGGCGGCCAGCGCGGCGCCGACCGCCCCCGAGCCGCAGCACAGGTCGACGACCACCGCCGGCGGGCGCGCGGCGGCACGGGCCAGCGCGACGGCCCGCTCGACCAGGAACTCGGTGCGGCGGCGCGGGACGAACACCCCGGGGTCGACGGCCACGCGCAGCCCGCCGAACTCGGCCCAGCCCACCACGTGCTCCAGCGGCAGCCCGGCCGCGCGGCGCTCCACCAGCGCGTCGAGCTCCTCGGGGGTGGCGGCGGCGGACATGATCAGCCGCGCCTCGTCCTCGGCGAACACGCAGCCCGCGGCGCGCAGCCTGCCGACGACGGAGGCGGTCAGGGAGGGAGTGGGAGATGCCATGGGCCGACCACCCTACCCGGCCGGGACAATGGGGAAGCGTGACAGTCACCGACAAATCCGGCGGATTCGGCAACGGCCGCGCGGCCGTCCCGGCCGCGCCGGACGCGCCCGAGACGCCCTGGCTGCGCCCGCAGTCGCTGCTGCTCACCTTCTGCGGCGGCTACCTGCTCGGACGCGACGAGGCCGTCTTCTCCGGCGGCCTGATCGCCGTGCTCGACCGGGTCGGGGTCAAGGAGCACGCCGCCCGCTCCACCCTCGCCCGGATGACCCGGCGCGACCTGCTCACCCGCCACCGCCACGGCAAGCGCGTCTTCTACGGCCTGACCGAGCACGCCCGGGAGGTGCTGGGCGAGGGCGAGGACCGGATCTGGCGGCAGCCCGCGGTCAACCGCGACTGGGACGGCCGGTGGACCCTGCTGGGCTTCTCGCTGCCCGAACGGCAGCGCGGCGACCGGCACCTGCTGCGCTCAAGGCTGTCGTGGGCCGGGTTCGGGATGCTCCAGAACGGCCTGTGGCTCACTCCCGCCGCCGTCGACGTCGACCGGCTACTGGAGGGCCTGGACGTGGTCGACCACGTGAAGGCGTTCCGGGCGACCATGGTCGCCCCCACCGACGTCGACCAGATGATCGCCGACGCGTGGGACCTGGACGCGCTGGCCGCCCGCTACCGCGCCTTCCTCGACCGCTGGGACCGGCCCGAGCCGGTCCCGGCGGCGCGCGACGACCTGGCCCGCCAGCTGCTGCTGCTCACCGAGTGGCTGATGCTGGTCCGGGAGGACCCGCGGCTGCCGGTGGAGCACCTGCCCGCCGACTGGCCCGCCGTGCGCGCCGAGCACGTCGCGCTGCGGCTGCGCCGCGCCTACGAGGGGCCGTCGCGGCGCATCGCCGGGGAGATCCTGGAGTGGGCCCCGTCCCCGGAGCCCACTCCTCTCAGTGTGCGTCGCTCAGCGGATCAGAGGTAGTTGCGCAGCACGACCTCGGCCACGCACGCCGGCTTGGCGGCGCCCTCGACCTCGAACGTCAGCGTGAGGGTGATCTGCACGCCGCCCTTCACCTCGGCCACCTCGTCCAGGGACGCCCCGCAGCGCAGCTTGGCGCCGACCGGCACCGGCGAGGGGAAGCGCACCTTGTTGCAGCCGTAGTTGACGCCCATGGTGAAGCCTTGAACGTCCAGGATCTGCGGGAGGAAGGAGGGCACCAGCGACAGCGTGAGGTAGCCGTGCGCGATGGGGCCGCCGAACGGGCCCGCGGCGGCCCGCTCCGGGTCGACGTGGATCCACTGGTGGTCGCCGGTGGCGTCGGCGAACTGGTTCACCCGCTCCTGGGTGACCTCCATCCAGTCGCTGTGCCCGAGGTGCTTCCCGGCGAGGGCGCGCAGGCCCTCCACTCCAACGGCGGTCGTCGGCATGGTGTCTCCTTGGATTCTCGATCGCTCATGCGGGGGGCGTCCCGCCGTTCTACCTGGTCCTCGTCCCGGACCCGGCGCCGGGTCCCGGTTCAGGCGAGGCCGAACAGGCGGGCGGCGTTCTCCTTGAGGATCAGCGGCCGCACCTCGGGCTTGATGTCGAGCTTCCCGAAGTCCGCCAGCCAGCGCTCCGGCGTGATCATCGGGTAGTCGGAGCCGAACAGCACCTTCTCCTTGAGCAGCGTGTTGGCGTACTGGACGAGCTGCGGCGGGAAGTACTTCGGCGACCAGCCCGACAGGTCGATGTGCACGGTCGGCTTGTGCATCGCCACCGACAGCGCCTCGTCCTGCCAGGGGAAGGACGGGTGCGCCAGGATGATCGGCATGTCCGGGAAGTCCACCGCGACGTCGTCGACGTGCATCGGGTTGGAGTACTTCAGCCGGATCCCGCCCCCGCCGGGGGTGCCCGCCCCGACGCCGGTGTGCCCGGTGTGGAACAGGGCGATGCGGCCGTGCTCGGCGATGACCTCGTACAGCGGGTAGACCGACGGGTCGTTCGGGAAGAAGCCCTGCATGTTGGGGTGGAACTTGAACCCGCGGATCTGGGGGTGCGAGGCGAGCAGCTCCCGCGCCTCCCGGACGCCCTCGGCGCCGCGCGCCGGGTCGATGCTGGCGAACGGGATCAGCGCGTCGGAGTTCTCCGCGGCCAGTTCCGCGATCTCCTCGTTGCCCGCGGCGTGCTCGTTGGCGCCGCCGCCGGCCTTGTCGACGCCGAAGACAACGGCGGCCATGCCCCGCTCGCGGTAGTAGGCGGCGATGTCGCGGGCGGTGTGCGCGGCGACGGCGTCCGAGCGGAAGTACTCGGCCATCTCCTTGAGCGTCTCGCCGCCCGCCTCCCCGGCGTCCCGGCGGACCGAGCCGTGGACGTGCACGTGGACGTCGATGGCGGAGACGGCTCCCAGGTCGATCGCCATGGTCAGCGTCCTCCCGTCTCGGCGCCGGGCGGCGGGGCCAGCGTGTAGTCCTGCAGATGCGGCTCGAACACCGACGGGAAGATCGAGGCGAGCGTCTCGGGGGTCCAGCCGCCGTCCCGCACGGCGGTGGCGACCTCGGTGGGGTGCGACCACAGGGTGACGCGGTCGCCGCCGGCCGCCAGGCACTGCCCGGTGATCCCGGCGGCGGCGTCGGAGGCCAGGAAGACCACGGCGGGCGCGGCGTCCTCGGCGGTGCCCAGCCCGCCGCGGCGCATGTGCTCGGGGACGGGGGCGCCCTGCTCGACCTGCTCGACGATCTCGCCGAGCCCGGGGATGGTGGCGACCATCCGGGTCAGCGCGGTGGGGATGACGGCGTTGACGGTGACGCCCATCCGCTCGCACTCGACCGCCCAGGTCCGCACGAGCCCGACGATCCCGGCCTTGGACGCCGAGTAGGCGGTCTGGCCGAAGCTGGCGCGCTGACCGGCCGGCGAGCCGACCAGGATCAGCCGCCCGCCGTCGCCCTGCTCGCGGAACCGGCGGACGGCGGCGCGGCCGCAGGTGAACGTGCCGCGCAGGTGGGTGCGCACGACCGCGTCGAAGTCCTCGTCGCCGGTGTTGCGCAGCGTGCGGTCCCGCAGGACGCCCGCGTTGGTGCACATGACGTCCAGCCGGCCGAACTCGGCGACCGCCCGCGCGACCAGGGCGTCGGCCGTCTCCGACTCTCCGATCACGCCGGTCTCGGCGACCGCGGAGCCGCCCGCCCCGGCGATCAGCGCGACGGTCTCGTCGGCGACCCCGGCGTCGATGTCGTTGACGACGACCGCGGCGCCCTCGGCCGCCATCGCCCGGGCGTACGCCCTGCCGAGACCGCGCCCGGCGCCGGTGACCACGGCGACCTTGCCCTTGAGCATGCATCCTCCTGTGAACGGCCGCGAGCGGCCCGGGATCGGTTGACCCACCCCATGAAGTTAGTCAGATGCGTTACGGCCGTCAATGATGTGCCTTACATCCCGGCTCGCCGGAGATGCCCGGACCGGTCAGGCGCGATGGTCCCGCTGGAACATCGAGTACAGCCACCACAGCGACGGCAGGAGCAGCAGCGCGCCCACGGCCAGCGCGCCCAGGCTGGCGGCCAGCACGGAATCGGTCGCCGCCGCCTCGTCCAGCGGGACCCCCGGCAGCAGGTCCGGGTACTGGCCGAGCCCCCAGCCCCACAGCAGTCCGATGACGGCCAGCGCCGCGGTGACCCGGACGGCCACGTACGCGCGCCGCCACAGCAGCGCCAGCGACGCCAGCCCCGCGACGACCGACACCACCAGCAGCGGCAGCCCGCGCCCCGAGGTCAGCTCGGTGAACAGCCCCGGCGCGTCGGCGCGCAGCACCGCCAGCCCCGCCACCGACAGCACCCCGACCACCGCCCCGGTGACCAGGGCGCGCCGCCGGAACTCCTCGGCCAGCCCGCGCTCGCCGCCGCGCTCGGCGTCCCGGGTGAGGAACACCGCCGCCAGGTAGGCCGCGACCCCGACCGCCAGCACCCCGCTGATGAGCGAGGTCGGATTGAGCCAGCTGGTCAGCAGATCGCCCGCCGCGATCCCCGGCGGCACCCGGCCGGAGGCGATCGCGCCCGCCACCGTGCCCAGGAAGAACGGCGTGACCAGCGACGAGAACGCGAACGTCGCGCCGAACAGCCGCTGCTGCCACAGCTCCGTGCTCGCCTT
Source organism: Actinomadura rugatobispora (assembly GCF_055379765.1). NCBI lineage: Bacteria > Bacillati > Actinomycetota > Actinomycetes > Streptosporangiales > Thermomonosporaceae > Actinomadura > Actinomadura rugatobispora. Next base: position 439,744 of record NZ_AP029191.1, read on the forward strand.
GCGGAACGCGAACGCGGCCCCGCGCGCGATGATGCCCAGCGCCACCAGCGTCAGCGGGACGTACAGCGTCGAGGCGATCGCCGCGAACACCGGCGGCACCGCGGTCCAGGTCACCACGATCACGAAGATCAGCCAGACGTGGTTGGTCTCCCAGACCGGGCCGATCGAGTGCTCCACCAGCGCCCGCCGCGGCCGCCCGCGCTCGGCGCCCCCGGCCAGCAGGTCCCACACCCCGCCGCCGAAGTCGGCGCCGCCGAACAGCACGTAGGCGGTCAGGCCGATCCACAGCACCACCAGCATGATCTCCGGCAGCGGCATCGTCAGACCACCTTGAAGTCGGTGACGTCGCGCTCCTGCGGCGCGATCGGCACCGGCCGGTACCGGGCCATGCGCCGCAGCACGTACACCGTCGCCACCGTCAGCACCACGTACACGACGCTGACCAGCACGAACCCCCACACCAGGCCGGGCGCCGGGTTGACCGCCCGGGACGTGCGCATGACGCCGTACACGATCCACGGCTGCCGCCCGACCTCGGTCACCACCCAGCCGGCCTCCAGCGCCACCACCGCGGCCACGCCCGACAGCGCCGCCGCCCGCAGGAACCACGGCGTGCGCGGCAGGTCGCGGCGCCGCCACCAGCAGAACGCCGCCCAGGCCGCCAGGGCCAGCAGCGCGAGCCCCAGCCCCACCATGATCTGGAACGCCCAGTGCACGACGTTCACCGGCGGCCGGTCCGCCACGGGCACCTGGTTCAGCCCGGCGATCTCCGCGTCCGGGTTCCAGTGCGCCAGCAGCGACAGCCCGTACGGGATCTCCAGCGCGTACCGCATCTCGCCGTCGATCGCGACCCCGCCGACGTGCAGCGGCACCCCGCGCGCGGTCTCGAAGACCCCTTCCATCGCCGCCAGCTTCACCGGCTGGTTGCTCGCCACGAAGTGCGCCGCCCAGTCCCCCACCCCGATCTGCACCGGGGTGACGACCGCCGCCACGGTGAACGGGATCAGGAACCCCAGCCGGTGGTAGCGGTCCCGGCGCCCGCGCAGCATCGCCACCGCGTACACGCTCGCCATGGTGAACCCGGCCACCATGAACGCGGCCAGGATCATGTGGACGGTCTGCGGCGGCGTGGCCGGGTTGAACATCGCCGCCCACGGGTCCACCGCCACGATCCGGCCGCCCTCGGTGTCGAACCCGGTCGGCTGCTGCATCCACGCGTTGGCCGTCACGACGAAGAACGCGCTGGCCACGCCCGCGACCACGATCGGGATCCCGGTCAGCATGTGCCGCACGGGCGGCAGCCGGTCCCAGGCGTACAGGTAGACGCCCAGGAAGATCGCCTCGATGAAGAACGCGATGCCCTCCAGCGAGAACGGCAGCCCGATGACCTCCCCGTAGGTGCCCATCAGGCCCGGCCACAGCAGGCCCATCTCGAACGACAGGATGGTCCCCGACACCGCGCCGACCGCGAACAGCACGCCCATCGCGCGGCCCCAGCGCCGGGCCAGCAGCCGGTAGTGCTCGTCCCCGGTGCGGTGCCCGCGCCACTCGGCGATCAGGGTGATGGCCGGCATGCCCACGCCCAGGCAGGCCAGGACGATGTGCCAGCCCAGCGACAGCGCCATCTGCATCCGCGCGGCGCCGAGATCGGCCCCCGTGGTGGCCTCGGTGGCGGCGGCGGCCACCGCCGCCAGCGGCCCGCTCACCCGGATCCCTCCGGCGACACCGCCATGTCGTCCTCCCCCGCGTGTGGTCGGGGCCTGCATACCCCCTCACATGCGATGACACCTCGGGCGGGGACGGGAGGGGGACAGGGACGGGCGGCCGAGCGATTCGCCGGCACGTCGCCTGCAAGCCCCCTTCCGGACATCCCGGTCATGAAAGCATCGGCGCGAGACGATCTCCGAGGAGAAGCCCATGATCCGTGCCGGCGCCCTCACGGCCACCGCGTCCGCGGCCGTGACCGCGGTCACCCTCGCCCTGCCCCTCGTCCCGGCCCACGCCGGGGAGCGGCGGGACGTCCGGTTCGCCACGTTCAACGCGTCCCTCAACCGCGGTACCGAGGGGCAGCTGGTCAAGGACCTGTCCACCCCCGGCAACGCGCAGGCCGCCACCGTCGCGGAGATCATCCAGCGGGCCCGGCCGGACGTCCTGCTCATCAACGAGTTCGACTACGACGCGAGGGGCGAGGCGGCCCGGCTCTTCCAGGACAACTACCTGTCCCAGGGCCGCAACGGCGCCGCCCCCATCCGCTACCCCTACCGGTACACCGCGCCCAGCAACACCGGCGTCGCCTCCGGACACGACCTCAACAACGACGGCGCCGTCACCACGGCCCCCGGCTCCGACGCCTACGGGCAGGACGCGCTCGGCTACGGCTTCTTCCCCGGCCAGTACGGCATGGTCGTCTACTCGCGGCACCCGATCGACCACCGCGGCATCCGGACGTTCCAGAAGTTCCTGTGGAAGGACATGCCCGGCGCGGCCCTCCCGCCCGGCTGGTACTCGGACGAGGAGCTCGGGGCGGTGCGGCTGTCGTCCAAGAGCCACTGGGACGTGCCGATCAAGCTGGGCCGCCGCACCGTCCACTTCCTGGCCTCCCACCCGACGCCGCCCACGTTCGACGGCGCCGAGGACCGCAACGGCCGCCGCAACCACGACGAGATCCGGCTCTGGGCCGACTACGTGCGGCCCTCCCACGGCCGCTACCTCTACGACGACCAGGGCCGGCGCGGCGGGCTGCGTCCCGGCGCCGAGTTCGTGATCGCCGGCGACCAGAACGCCGACCCGCACGACGGCGACAGCCACGACCACGCCATCCTGCAGCTGCTCGGCAACCCCCGCGTCAACGCCGGCGTGCGCCCCGCCAGCGAGGGCGCGGCCGAGGCGAGCCGGCTCCAGGGCGGCGCCAACGCCGGGCACAAGGGCGACCCCCGTTACGACACCGCCGACTTCGCCGACACCGCGCCCGGCAACCTGCGGGCCGACTACGTGCTGCCCTCCAAGGGCCTGAAGGCCACGGGGGCCGGGGTGTTCTGGCCGGTGGCGTCGGACCCGCTGTCCCGCCTCACCGGCGCCTACCCGTTCCCGAGCTCCGACCACCGCCTGGTCTGGCTGGACGTCCGCCGCTGACGGACGGGCGCGCCCGTCGGGCACCATGGGAGGGTGGCAGACACTCTCCCGCTCACCTCCGGCCACCGGCTGGAGATGCTGGCCGACCTGGTCGCCGACGGGGACCTGGTGGTCCTGAGCGGCGCCGGGCTGTCGACCGAGTCCGGGATCCCCGACTACCGCGGGGAGACCGGACGCCGGCGGCAGGCCCGGCCGATGACCTACCAGACCTTCGTCGGCAGCGCCGCCGCCCGCCGCCGGTACTGGGCCCGCGGGCACCTGGGCTGGCGGCACATCGCCCGCGCCGACCCCAACGCCGGCCACCGCGCGGTGGCCGAACTCCAGCGCCGCGGGCTGGTCGCCGGCATCATCACCCAGAACGTCGACGGGCTCCACCAGGCCGCCGGGGCGCGGGACGTGATCGAGCTGCACGGCGGGCTCGACCGCGTCCTGTGCCTGGGCTGCGGCCGCCGCTCCCCGCGCCGGGACCTGCACGACCGGCTGAACGAGGCCAACCCCGGCTGGCGGGACGAGTCCGCCGCGATCAACCCCGACGGCGACGTCGCGCTGAGCGACGAGCGGATCGAGTCGTTCCGGACCGTGGACTGCGACCGCTGCGGCGGGGTGCTCAAACCCGACGTGATCTTCTTCGGCGAGAACGTGCCCCGGCCGCGCGTCCGGGAATGCTTCACGCTGACCGAACGGGCGGGCGCGCTCCTGGTCCTCGGCTCCTCCCTGACGGTGATGTCGGGCCTGCGCTTCGTCCGGCACGCCGCCACCCTGGACATCCCCATCGCCATCATCAACCAGGGCCCCACCAGGGGAGACGAACACGCCCTCCTGACCCTGAACGCCCCCCTGGGCCCCACCCTCTCGGGCCTGGTGCGCCCGTCAGGCCGGTGAGGCGGCGGGGGCCGCCGCCTGCATCGTGGTGAAGTTGCGGACGTACTGGGTGTAGATCGTCTTGTCGGTCAGCCGCAGGAGGGCCTCGTCGTTGCGGCGCAGCGAGGTCTGGTTGTAGTTGTGGCTGCCGGTGAGCACCACGCGGGCGCGGTCGTCGCGGCCGAACGAGCCCTCGATCAGCATGTACTTGGAGTGGATCCGGCCGGGCAGGCCGCTTCCGCCGCCCAGGACGCGCAGTCCGATCCGGGGCTCGCTCTGGAGGACCTGCTTGACCTCGTCGTCGACGATGCCGTAGACGATCTGGACGGTGCAGCCCTGGCGGGCCAGGTCGCGGAGGCGTTCGGCGATGGCGACGCGGTAGGCGTCCCACTCGGACATGCCGACCCGGATGGCGGTGCCCGGCGTGCAGCGCACCAGGCCCAGGTTCTCCACGATCGGGTCGGTGGAGGCGTCGGTCCCGGCGCGCGGGAAGAAGGACGCCTGCACCTTGCGGGCGTCCACGGTCCGGTAGTAGTCGAGGTTCTTGCGCTCGGCCGCGAGGTCGGCGAAGTAGGCCGAGTAGGCGCCGTAGAGCCGCTTGTCGCCGACGAGGGTGACCGCGTTGTTCCAGTACGTGGTGGAGTTGAGGTCGGTCAGGTTCGCCGAGGACTGCACCACCACGTTCTTGGCCCGGCCCACGCGCGAGAACAGGTAGAACTTGTTGTGCTGGCCCTTGTCTCCGATGCACGCGGCCGTCCCGCCCGACATCGGGCCCGTGCAGACGTGCAGGAACGAGCGGTCCGCGGTGTCGGTGCCCAGCGCGTCGGCGAGGCGCCGGGCCACGGCCGCGCCGCGGGTGTCGCCGTCCACCAGGACCTGCACGCGGACGCCGCGCCGGTGCGCCTTGATCAGCTCGTCGGCGAAGCCGGTGCCCGCCGTCCCCGACATGACGAAGTGCGCGACCTGGACGGTGGCGCCCGCGGGCGTCTGCTCGACCAGCGAGCACAGCCGCTGCGCGATCGCGGCCGGGTCGCCGCCCACCGGCTCGCTGAACACGGCTCCGGTCGTGACCTTGACCTCGGGAGCGTCCGCGCAGGGGGCGGGGGCGGCGGCCGCGGCACCGCCGCCGGCGAGCAGCGCGCCTCCGGCGGCGAACACGGTGGCGGCCAGCACGGACATGAACTTCCCAGCCATGGAACCGATCTCCTTCGCGCGCGGGACGCCGTCGGTCCCGTCGCCGAGCCGATCTTGGAGGGCGCTTTCGCCCGGCCGGGGCGGGTCGTGTGAAGGAGAGGTCAATGGCGGGCGAACTTACCGGTGGGGCGCGGGGGGTGCGGTGCTCTCGCGGACGACCAGCTCAGTGGCCAGTTCGACCCGGTGGGTCTCCAGGGTCTCGCCGCGGGCCATGCGGAGCAGCATCCGCGCCGCCAGCGCCCCCATCTCGGCCAGCGGCTGGCGCACGGTGGTCAGCGGCGGGGAGAACCAGCGCGACACCGACAGGTCGTCGAAGCCGACGATGCTGAGGTCCTGCGGGATGCGCAGGCCGCGCTCGCGGGCCGCCTCGCACGCGCCGTAGGCCTGCTGGTCGGAGCCGGCGAAGATGGCGGTGGGCGGGTCGGGCAGCTCCAGCAGCAGCCCGGCCTGGACGTAGCCGCTCTCGTGGTGGAAGTCGCCGTGCCGCACGAGCCCGGCGTCGGCCGGGAGCCCGGCGCTCTCCAGCGCGCCGCGGTAGCCGTCCAGCCGGGCCCGGCTGCACAGCATCCCGGAGGGGCCGCTGATGATGGCGATGCGGCGGTGGCCGAGGTCGATGAGGTGCTGGGTGGCGGCCAGCCCGCCCGCCCAGTTGGCGGCGCCGATCGAGGGGACCTCCGGGTCGGGCTCGCCGCGCGGGTCGATGACGACGTAGGGGACGTTCAGCGCACCGAGCCGGGCGTGCTGGTCGGGGGTGAGCTCGTCCAGGACCAGGATGACGCCCTCCGACCGCCGCCGCTCCAGGTTGTCCAGCCACTGCCGGGCGGGCTCGGAGCGGGCGTGGATGGCCGAGACGACGGTGCCGACGCCGGAGCCGTGCGCGACCTCCTCGGCACCGCGGATGATCTCCACCGCCCAGGGGCTGTCCAGCTCGTCGAAGACGAGGTCGACCAGCCCGGCGGGCTCGGAGCCGCGGCGCCTGGCCCGCGGGTAGGCGTGCCGGTCGAGCAGTTCCTCCACCCGGCTGCGGGTGCCGTCGGCCACGTCGGCGCGGCCGTTGAGCACCTTGGAGACCGTCGACACCGACACGCCCGCCTCCCGGGCGATCGCGGTGATCGTGACGCGCCGCCGGTCCCGTCCGCTCTGGTTCCGGTTCGTCAAGGTGGACCTCGCCTTCCTGTTGGCCGCATACTACTCCGAAAATTTTCGATGGCCGATGCGCTTTTGAAAAAGCACAATCACCGTATTGACAGGGGTTCGGGCCGATCATACTTTCCGAAATGTATCGGCAATGTTTCGAGAACATCGGCGGTCCGGGGGCGACGCCTCGGGAGGTGCGAAAGGTGTTCGACGTTTCGTTCAGAACGCGGCCGCGGCCGCTGATCGCCGCGCTGGCGGCGCTGGCGCTGGCCGCCGGCACGGCCGCGTGCGGCACCTCCGGCCCGGCCGGGGGCGGGGCCTCCGGGGAGATCCGGGCGTGGACGCTGCAGGGCGACGCCATCAACAAGGTGGAACGGGACGGCGTCGCGGCGTTCAACAGGTCCGCCGGCGCCAGGGTGCGGCTGGAGACCTTCCTCAACGACCCCTACAAGCAGAAGCTGCAGGTCGCCATGGGCGCGCCCAACGCTCCGGACGTGTTCATCAACTGGGGCGGCGGCCACCTCAAGCAGTACGTGGACGCCCGCCAGGTCGCCGACCTGACCCCGGAGTTCACCAAGGACCCGGCCTGGCTGAACAGGTTCCTCCCCGTCGTGATGAAGACCGCGCAGCTGGGCGGGCGCTACTACGGCGTCCCCGAGCGCGGCATGCAGCCGATCGTGCTGTTCTACAACAAGGACGTGTTCGCGGCCGCGGGCGCGCGGCCCCCGAAGACCTGGGACGACGTGCTCAGGCTGGTCGACACGTTCAAGGCGCGCAGGATCACCCCGTTCGCGCTGGCCGGGTCGCAGGGCTGGACCGGGCTGATGTGGCTGGAGTACCTGCTGGACCGGATCGGCGGCCCGGCCAGGTTCAAGGCGATCACCGACGGGACGCCCGGCGCCTGGCGGGACCCGGCGGTCGTCCGCGCCCTCACGATGATCCGGCAGCTGATCGACCGCGGCGCGTTCGGCACAGGCTTCGCCTCCGTCGACTACGACGTGGGCGGCGCCTCCACCCTGTTCGCCACGGGCAAGGCCGCGATGCACCTGATGGGCTCGTGGGAGTACGCGACCCAGCTCGGCCAGAACCCCGGGTTCGTCAAGAACAAGCGGATGGGCTGGGTGCCCTTCCCCACCGTCGCGGGCGGCACCGGCGACCCCCGCAACGTGGTCGGCAACCCGGCCAACTACTACTCGGTCGGCGCCGCGTCCAAGGACAGGGCGGGCGCGATCCGGTTCCTCAAGGAGTCCATGACCTCCGACGCCTACGTCAAGGGCCTCATCAGCGTGGGCGAGATCCCCGCCATCAAGGGCCTGGAGCCCACGCTGCGGACCGCGCCCGAGTCCGAGTACGCGACGTTCATCTACTCCCTGGTCGGCTCGGCGCCCGAGTTCACCCAGTCGTGGGACCAGGCGCTGACCCCGGCGGCGTCGCAGGCCCTGCTGACCAACCTGCAGAAGTTCTTCCTCGGGCAGCTCGGCCCCGAGGAGTTCACCGCCGCCATGGACAAGGTCAGATGACCAAGCGTCCGGGAGCGCTGTGGGCCGCCCCCGCGATCGCCTACTTCGCGGTGTTCGCGGTGGCGCCCATGGCGCTGGTGGCCTGTCTCAGCCTCACCACCTGGAACGGCCTCGGCGTCCCGCAGTGGGCGGGCACGGCGAACTGGGCCCGGCTGGGCGACGACGCCGCGCTGCCCGGCTCGCTGCGGCTGTCGGCGATCCTCACCGTCGCGGCCTGGTGCGTGCAGACCCCGCTCAGCCTGCTGCTCGGGGTCTGGGCGGCCGGACCCGGCCGGGGCCGGGCGGCGCTGAGCGCGGTGTTCTTCGTGCCGCTGCTGATGTCGAACGCCGCGGTCGCGCTGCTGTGGCAGTCGCTGCTGGACCCCGCCTTCGGCCTGGCCGACCTGGTCGGCCCCCTGCTGGCCGCCCGCGACGGCAACATCCTGGGCGAGCCGTCCCGGGCGCTGGCCGCCGTGGTGCTGGTGGTGTCGTGGCAGTTCGTCCCGTTCCACGTGCTGCTCTACCAGGCGGCGACCCGGCAGATCCCCGCGATGCTGTACGACGCGGCGGCCATCGACGGCGCCGGGCGGGTCCGGCGGTTCGTGTCCATCACCCTCCCCCAGCTGCGCAACACCATCGTGTCGTCCACGGTGCTGATCCTGGTGGGGTCGTTCACCTACTTCGAGACGATCCTGCTGATGACCGGGGGCGGGCCGGGCACCGCGACCCGCGTGCTGCCGCTGCACATGTACCTCACCGGGTTCTCCGCCTTCGAGATGGGGTACGCGAGCACGCTCGCGGTGCTGCTGGTCGCGGTCGGCACGACGCTGTCGATCGTCATCGTCCGCGCGACGGGCTTCGCCCGGATGCGCAGCACGCGGGAGGGCCTGTGACCCCGGCCCTGCCGCCCCGTACCCACCGGCCGCCCCGTGCCCACCGGCTGCGCCGCGCCAATCCGCTCGCCGCGCTCGGCGCGCTGGCGTGGCTGGTGGTCGTGGGGCTGCCGCTGTACTACCTGGTCGCGGTGAGCCTGCGCACCCGCGAGGACTACCTGACGGCGGGGGCGCTGTCCCCGCCGACCTCGCCCACGTTCGAGAACTACGCCACCGTCGTCGGCGGCGGCTTCGAGCGGTACCTGCTGAACACGGCCGTCGTCACGGCGGCGTCGGTGGCGCTGGTGCTGGTCCTGGCGCTCCCCGCCGCGTACGCCATCGTGCGCGGCAGCGGACGGCTGGTGCGCGCGGGCTTCTCGCTGCTGCTCCTCGGGCTGGCCATCCCCGCCCAGGCGGTGATCGTCCCGGTGTACCTGATCATCACCCGGATGCACCTGTACGACTCGCTCACCGGGATCGTGCTGCCCACGGCGGCGTTCCTGCTGCCGATGGCGGTGCTGGTCCTCACCAGCGCGCTGCGCGACATCCCCGAGGAGCTGTACGAGGCGATGGCGCTGGACGGCGGCGGCCCCGCCCGGACGCTGCGCACGCTGGTGATCCCGCTGAGCCGCCACGGCCTGGTCACCGTCGCGGTCTACGTCGCCGTCAACGCCTGGAACGGCTTCCTCTTCCCGCTGGTGCTCACCCAGTCGCAGGACCGGCGGGTGCTGACGATGGGCCTGTGGAGCCTGCAGGGCCAGTACACCTCCAACGTCCCGGCCCTGATGGCGGCGATGACGCTGTCGGTGCTGCCGGTGTTCCTCTTCTACGTGCTCGGGCGCAGGCGCCTGGTGAGCGGGCTGACCGCGGGATTCGGCAAGTGAGATCCAAGGAGACGGGCATGACCGACGACGACCGGTTCCTCCGCGTGGAGGGCAGCACGCTCGCCGACGGGACGGGCGCCCCCGTGCGCCTGAGCGGCGTGGGCCTCGGCGGGTGGATGAACATGGAGAACTTCATCACCGGCTACCCGGCGACCGAGACGCTGATGCGGCGGGCGGTGCGCGGCGTGCTGGGCGAGGAGCGGTACCGCCGCTTCTTCGACCGCCTCCTCACCGCCTTCTTCAACGAGGACGACGCGGCCCTCCTCGCCTCGCTCGGCGTCAACTGCGTGCGGATACCGCTGAACTACCGGCACTTCGAGGACGACCTCGCCCCCTTCAAGATCATCGAGGACGGGTTCCGGCACCTGGACCGGGTGGTCGGCGACTGCGCGCGGCACGGCGTCTACACCGTGCTGGACCTGCACGCCGCGCCCGGCTCGCAGAACCACCACTGGCACAGCGACAACCCCACGCACGAGCCCGCGTTCTGGCAGCACGCCCACTTCCAGGACCGGCTCGTCCACCTGTGGCGGGCCATCGCCGACCGCTACGCCGGGAACCCGTGGGTGGCGGGCTACAACCTGCTCAACGAGCCCGCCGATCCCACCGGCGAGATCATCGGCCCGTTCTACGCCCGGCTGGTGGAGGCGGTCCGGGAGGCCGACCCCCGCCACACGATCTTCCTGGACGGCAACACCTACTCCACCCGGTTCGACATGTTCGGGGAGCCGGCGGAGAACGCCGTCTACACCTGCCACGACTACGCGCTCGCCGGTTTCGTGTACGGCGGCCCCTACCCGGGCCGCACCGAAGGCGAATGGGTGGACCGCGACCAACTGGAGGACAAGTTCCTGGAGCGGACCGCCTACCAGCGCCGCACCGGAACCCCTGTCTGGGTGGGCGAGTTCGGCCCCGTCTACACCGGCGACCCCGAACGGGACGCGCAGCGCTACCAGATCCTGCGGGACCAGCTCGACATCTACGACGCCCACGGCGCGGGCTGGTCGCTGTGGACGTACAAGGACGTCGGGCTCCAGGGAATGGTGCACGCCCACCCGGACAGCCCCTACATGCGGCGGTTCGGGGAGTTCCAGGCGAAGAAGGACCGGATCGGCGCCGATCACTGGGGGTCGACCGGCGAGGGCGTGCGGCATCTGACCGAGCCCCTCCACACCTTCATGGCCGAGGAGTTCCCCGGGTTCGACCCCTACCCGTTCGGGCGGCGCAAGTTCACCGACGACCTGGTCCGCCACCTGCTGTTCGCGCAGCCGCTGACCGTGGAGTACGCGGAGCTGTTCCGCGGCCTGGACGAGGGCGGGCTGGACGCGCTGGCCGACTCGTTCGCCCTCGCCGCCTGCGCACGCCGCGAACCGCTGGTCTCGATCCTGGCCGAGCGGCTCGGCGGCTGACCCGCCCGGACGGCCGCCGCCCGGCGACCGGTCACGTGACTGATGCTCCGCGGGCCGCCCCGCCCGTAGCTTCCGGTACGACGCCGTACGACGCCGTACGACGAAGCGACCCGAGGAGCACGACGTGACCGGTCCGGCCGGAACCACCGAGCAGCAGCACCCCGACATCTCCCGCGCCGACGCGGGCGCCGTCCTGATCGACCAGTGGGACGTGGGGACCCGCGAGCGGCAGCGGGCGGGCGCCGCCGCCCTCGCGCGGCTCTGGCGCTCCGCTCCCCTCCCCGGCGGCTGCCTGTCCCGGAATCTGTACGTGAGCGACGACGGTACGGCGGTCCTGGCGTACGAGCAGTGGCGGAGCCACGAGGCGTACCGCCGGTTCGCCGAGACCGGCCGCCCGCCGCTGACCGGGGAGGTCGCGCCGGGCGTCGAGCGCCGCGAGCCCGCCGCGTACCGCCTGTACCGCACCGGTCTCACCGCGCGGGGGCGCACGCCCGGCAGCATCGTGATCATCCGGTTCGACACCCGGGACGAGCGGGCCGCCCGCGCCCTGGTGGACGGCCTGATCGAGGAGTTCGCCGGCGCCGACCTGCCCGGGGGCGGCCTCGCCTCGCACTTCCACATCGCGGTGGACGGCTCCCGGATGCTCAACTACGCCGAGTTCACGGACGCGGCCTCACACGAGGCGGTGATCGAGGCGTCCACCCGGGGCGGCAACCGGCTGGGCTCCCTGATCGCCCGGATGGACGGGGTGACACCGCTCGGTTTCCGGCGCTACACGCTGCACACGGGCGTCCCGGGGGCGCCGGTTTGACCTTGACGCAACGTCAACGTTTCTAATGAAGGCATGCGGATCGGCGAGATCGCGGCGCTGGTCGGGGTGTCCACCCGTACCGTCCGCCACTACCACCATCTGGGCCTGCTGCCCGAGCCCGAGCGGCGGGCCAACGGCTACCGGGACTACCGGCTGCGGGACGCGGTCGCCCTGGCCCGCGTCCGCCGCCTGACGGAGCTGGGGCTGTCACTGGACGAGATCCGCGACGTGCTGGCCGACGACCAGGGCAAGGAGCTGCGCGAGGTGCTTCTGGAGCTGGACGCCGACCTGGCCAGGCAGCAGGAGGCCATCGCCGCCCGCCGGGCCCGGCTGGCGGCACTGCTGTCGGAGGCGGACCTGCACCCCGAGTCGACGGTGTCGCCGGACCTGGCGGCGGTGCTGGACGCGCTGCCGCACGGCGGGTCGGAGTTCGCCGAGTTCGACCGCCAGGTGATCGCGCTGATCGAGACCGGGGTCGACGAGGCGGCCCGGGCCGAGTTCCTGGAGATGTTCCGGCCCTTCACCGAGCCCGCGGCGGTCGAGCGCGGCGAGGACCTCTACCGGCGGCTGGACGAGCTGACCGGCGTCCCGCCCGACGATCCCCGCATCGCCGAGCTGGCGGCCGACCTCGCCGATCACATCCCGGCCGAGATGGCGGCCGTGATGGTCGACAGCCTGGCGCCGCCGGGCGGGGGCGCGCCCGGCGCCGAACAGGTCCAGGGCGCCGAATGGCTGGACACGCTGCTGGGCGAGCTGCCGCCCGCCCAGCTCGCGGTGTTCCGGCGGATGGTGGCCCTCCTCATGGAGAGACGGTGACAACGTGTTGGTGAAGATCGCGCGTGCCGCGCTACTGGCCGTGTTCCCCGCCGAGCTGACGCTGGTCGTCCTGCTGCTGTCGGGGGCCGATGTCCCCGCCGGGCTGATCCTGGCGGCCGAGGCCGCCGTGCCGGCGGTGCTGGCCCTGGAGCTCACGGTGGCCTGCCGGGTGTTCGCCGCCGCCCGCCGGGACGGCGCCGACCGCCGGGCGGCGCTGCGCGAGGTCCGCGACCGGCTCGTCCCCCGGCAGGTCCTCCGGCTGGCCGGCTTCGAGCTGAAGGGCAACCACAGCCTGCTGCTGTGGGCGGCCCGCCGCCGGTCGGGCGTTCCCGAGGGCGCCGTCGAGGTCTCCTACGCGCGCGAGCAGACCTTCACCCAGTCGCTGTGGCTCTTCGCGATGACGGTGGAGCTGGTGGGCTTCGAGATCCTGCTGCGCGGGCTCGGCGTGCCGGACTGGCTGCGGATCCTGGTCCTGGTGGTGGACGTGTACGGACTGCTGATGGCGCTGGGGATGTGGGCGGCCTGCGTCACCCGCCCGCACGTGGTCACCCGCGACGAGCTGCGGCTGCGCTCCGGCGCGTACTTCGACGCGCGGATTCCGCGGGACCGGATCGCCGCGGTCCGCTCCGTCCGCAACCTCAACGAGACCGGCCTCATCCGCGTCGAGGACGGCACCGCCGCCGTGGTGGTCGCCTCGCGGACCAACCTGGTCGTCGAACTGACCGAGCCGGTCACCATCGTCCGGCCGATGGGCGCCCGCGCCGAGGTCCGCGCGATCCGGTTCTTCGCCGACGACCCCGCCGCCGCGCTGACCGCCCTCCGCACGTCCCCCGCCCCCGCTCCCTCCCCCGAGCTCGCCCTCGAACCGTGACGACCGCGTAGTCTTCCGATCATGAACCACCCGCCGCCCGTGCCCGCCGTGCCTTCCGGCCATCCGGATCGGCTCCGCTGGAACGCCAAGTACGAGGCCGCCCCGCGGCCCTCGTTCAAGGCCCACCCGGCGGCGGCGCGGGCGCTGGCCGTGCCGCCCCCGGACGGCCCGGTCCTCGACCTGGCCTGCGGCCCGTCGGGCTGCGCCCTGCTGGCCGCCGGGTCCGGCCGCGAGGTGACGGCGGTGGACGTCTCCGAGACCGCCCTGGACCTGCTCGGCGAGGAGGCCGGGCGGCGCGGGCGGCGCGACCTGATCACCCTCGTCCACGCGGACCTGGCCGTGTGGACGCCGCCGCCGCGCGCCTTCGCGCTGGTGGTGTGCACCGGCTTCTGGGACCGGAGGGTGTTCGGACCGGCCGCCGAGGCGGTGATGGACGGCGGGCTCCTGGCCTGGGAGGCGTTCACCTCCGACGCCCGCCGCGAGCGCCCGTCGCTGCCCGCCGAATGGTGCCTGCTCCCCGGCGAGCCCGCGACGCACCTGCCCGGCCCGTTCGTCGTCCTCGACCAGCGGAACGTCCCGGACGAGCCGGGTGCTCCCAGGCGGCGGCTGCTGGCCCGGCGCGGCGGGTCCGGGTGAGATCCGAGTGAAACCGGCGAATCACGGTAAGGGAGCAGGGACGAAGATCCTGCCATGACACCCGCACGACACCCGAAGGAAGGGGGCCGGTGATGGCCCGCACCATCGCGACGAACCAGACCGTGGGGCTGCCCGAACTGCTGGAGTTCGTCCGGCCTCGGCACCGCGCGCTGCTGCTCACCGCCCGCGCCGACGGGCGCCCGCAGGGCTCGCCGGTGACCTGCGGCGTGGACGACGCCGGCCGGGTGGTCGTCTCCACCTATCCCGAGCGCGCCAAGGTCCGCAACGCCCGGCGCGACCCCAGGGTCAGCGTGATCGTCCTGTCCGACGAGTGGAACGGGCCGTGGGTCCAGATCGACGGCCGGGCCGAGGTGATCGACGCGCCCGAGTCGGTGGAGCCGCTCGTGGAGTACTTCCGCAACATCTCCGGCGAGCATCCCGACTGGGACGAGTACCGCGCGGCGATGGTCGAGCAGGGCAAGTCGCTGATCCGGATCAGCCCGGAGGGCTGGGGCCCCATCGCGACGGGCGGTTTCCCGGCCCGGCTCGCCACCGAGGACTGAGCGCCGTGCGAGCGATCAGCCAGGACGTCCTGGGCGGCGTCGAGGTGCTCAAGGAGATCGACCTGCCGCGCCCCGACCCCGGGCCCACCGAGGTCCTGGTCCGCGTGCACGCGGCGGGCGTCAACCCGACCGACTGGAAGCACCGGGCGTACGGGCTTTTCCTGGGGCAGCCGCCGTTCGTGCTGGGCTGGGAGCTGTCGGGCGTGGTGGAGGAGACCGGCCTGGGCGTGACCCTGCACAAGCCGGGCGACGCGGTGTTCGGGATGCTGAAGTACCCGCAGGGGGCCGGGGCGCACGCCGAGTACGTCTCCGCCCCGTCCCGCTACTTCGTCCCCAAGCCCGAGAACCTCGACCACATACAGGCCGCGGCGCTGCCGCTGGCGGGGCTGACCGCCTGGCAGGCGCTGGTCGACACCGCGGGCCTGGAGGCCGGGCAGCGCGTGCTGATCCACGCGGCCGCGGGCGGGGTCGGGCACCTGGCGGTGCAGATCGCCAAGGCCCGCGGCGCGTACGTGATCGGCACCGCCAGCGAGCCCAAGCACGCCCTGCTGCGCGGGCTGGGCGCGGACGAGCTGATCGACTACCGCACCACCGACTTCGCCGAGGCGGTCCGGGACGTGGACGTGGTGCTGGACACCATCGGCGGCGAGTACGGCCCGCGGTCGGTGCGGACGCTGCGCCCGGGCGGCGTGATCGTCACCATCACCCCGCGCGACGTGCGGATCGGTGACGCACCCGGCGTCCGCAGCGAGGTGCTGCTGGTCGAGCCCGACCAGCAGGGCATGAAGGAGCTGGCGGCGCTGGCCGGGGCGGGACGGCTGCGCGCCCAACTCGACACGGTGGTGCCCCTGGAGGAGGCCGCCAGGGCGCACGAGCGCGGCGAGACGAACCGGACCACCGGGAAGATCGTCCTGTCCGTCGTCCACCGGCCTCGATGAACCGAGCCCGGCCTCAGTTCTGCGGGCGCCAGGGGGACTCGGGCCGGGTGGGCCGCGGCGCGGCGGCCACCCGCAGCGCGTAGGTGGGCGTCTCGCCGTACGGCGGCGGAACGGTCCCGAGGTACTCGTGCCCGGTCATGTGGCACCAGGCGGCCAGGTCGAGCGGTGCGGCCGGGTCGCTGGCCATCAGGTGGACGACCGTCCCGGCGGCCATCTCGGCCAGCCGGCCGCGCAGTTCCAGCAGCAGCCGCACGCAGGAGCGGTCGCCGCCGTCGATCACGACCGGCCCGGCGTCGACGCCCGTGTCACCACCCGCGTCGCCCTCCGCCATGCGCCTCGCCCCCTGCCGTTGAGCGCCTCTGCCGGTCGATCATAAACCCGTTTGGCACGGGCCCGCGGGCGCGCTAAAGTGCCTCCCGCTTCTTTTCGAGGCAGGCGCCCGCACCATGCCTGAGGGTCGCAACGAACCGGAGTTCCTCCGGGGCGGGATCCGGAGTCCGCCGCCTCCCCTTCTTTCCTGCCGACACCTTCCCGCCGACACCGCGACCCGAAAGCCGAGGCCGTCCTGCCATGGCCGATTCCTCCGGCGCGCCCGCCGACCCTGCCCTCGACCACGCCGAGCCCGAGATCCGGGCCGAGCGCGCGTACCTGGCGACCGCCCGCGCCGCGCTGCACCGGATGCACCACGACGTCGTCACCACCGAGACCCAGCTGACCGCCGCCGCCGAGGACAACGACAACTACGCCGAGCGGCTGTTCCAGAAGCGCGCCCGCGAGCTGCGCGCCCTGCTGCTGGTCGACCTGCCCGACGTGCCGCTGTTCTTCGGCCGCCTCGACTTCGACCCCGGCGCCGCCCACCCGGGCTCGACCGGCGCCGAGCGGCTCTACATCGGGCGGCGGCACGTCCACGACGGCGCCGGGGACCCGCTGGTCATCGACTGGCGGGCGCCGATCTCCACCGCGTTCTACCGCGCCACCCGCGACGACCGGCAGGGCGTGCGGCTGCGCCGCCGGTACGGGTTCTCCGGCGCCGCCGAGCTCACCGCCTACGAGGACGAGCCGCTGGCCGGCCCCGGCGTGGACGGTGACCGGGCCGGGGCGTTCCTGGCCGCCGAGATCGAACGCCCCCGCTCCGGGCCGATGCGCGACATCGTCGCCACCATCCAGCCCGAGCAGGACGACCTGGTCCGCGCCCCGCTGGAGCGGACCGTCTGCGTGCAGGGCGCCCCCGGCACCGGCAAGACCGCCGTCGGGCTGCACCGCGTCGCCTACCTCCTCTACACCGAGCGCGACCGGCTCGGCCGCACGGGCATCGCCGTCGTCGGGCCGAACCGCTCGTTCCTGTCCTACATCCGGCGGGTGCTCCCGGCGCTGGGCGAGGTCAACGTCACCCAGACCACCGTCGAGGAGCTGATCGGCCGCGGCCCCGCGCACCACCGCGAGGACCCGGCGGTCGCCCGCCTCAAGGGCGACGCCCGGATGGCGGAGGTGCTGCACCGCGCGCTGTGGTCGCACGTCACCCGGCCCGCCGAGGGGCTGGTGTACGCCAAGGGCGTCTACCGGCACCGGGTGGCCGACCACGAGGTCAGCGAGATCGTCGCCGGGCTGCGCGGCGCCATGCGGTACGGCCCGGGCCGCGCGGCCGCCGCCAAGCGGATCGCCCACGCGGTCCTGGTGCAGATGGAGCGGCGGGGGGAGTCGCCCGACGACCGCACCCACAACGCCGTCGCCCGTTCCAAGCCCGTCCGGCAGCTGCTCGACGCGGTGTGGCCGAAGGTCACGCCCGAGCAGGTGCTGTTCCGGCTGCTGTCGGACGCGGAGTTCCTCGCCAGGTCCGCCCGGCGCGACCTCACGCAGGAGGAGCAGGAGCTGCTGCTGTGGCGCAGGCCGCCCAGGTCGTGGCGCTCGGCGAAGTGGTCGGACGCCGACACCGCGCTGCTGGACGAGCTCTCCGACCTCGTCGAGCGCACCGCCTCGATCGGCCACATCGTCCTCGACGAGGCCCAGGACCTCAGCCCCATGCAGTGCCGCGCCGTCGGGCGGCGCTGCGCCACCGGCTCGATGACGGTGCTCGGCGACATCGCGCAGGGCACCGCCCCGTCGGCGGTCGGCGACTGGGCGGCGCTGCTGCGCCACCTCGGCAAACCGGACGCCCGGCTGGAGACGCTGGAGCGCGGCTACCGCGTCCCGGCGCAGATCATCGACTTCGCGGCGCGGCTGCTCCCCGAGATCGCCCCGGGGCTGGGCGCCCCCACCTCGGCCCGCCGCTCCCCCGGCGCGCTGCGCGTCGCCGCCGCAGCGCCCGAGGGGCTGCCGGACGCGGTGGCCGCGACCTGCCGCGAGCACCTGAAGGGCGAGGGGTCGATCGGCGTCATCACCGCCGACGCCGCCCTGCCCGCGCTGCACCAGAGGCTGCTGGCGGAGGGCCTGGAGGCGGCGTCGCTGGAAGAGAACGAGAACGCGATGGAGGACGCGCGGCTGGTGTGCGTCCCGGCGACCCTGGCCAAGGGCCTGGAGTTCGACACGGTCGTCCTCGTCGAACCGGCCGGGATCGTGAACGCGGAGCCGCGCGGGCTGCACCGCCTGTACGTCGCGCTCACCCGCGCCGTCAGCGCGCTGCACGTGCTGCACGCCGCGCCGCTGCCCGCCGCCCTCCGCGAGGCCGCCTGAGCGCGGCCGGGCGGGAGGATCAGCGGGAGACCTCGAACACCCGGAGCACCCGGTCGGGGGTGGCGAAGACCTGGCGCCACCCCGGCCGGTTCCCGCTGGTGTCGCCCCACGTCCTGCGCGCCTCCATCTTGCAGTACGGGCAGACCTTCCCCCGCTCGGTGTCGTAGAACACCACGAGGTCGCCGGCGGCCGGGCCGGGCTTCCCCGGGCGGGACACGAGGATCTCGGCCCGCCACGCCTCGCCCCCGAACGGCCCGCTGCGGTAGACGGCCAGGATCCGGCGCGTGTCGGGGTCGGTCCACACGCGGCGGTACGTGCCGTCGCGGTCGTGCATCCAGCCCCGGAACGCCTCCATCTGCGTGGCGCCGCCGGCCCTGGTCTGCGGTGTCGCCCACCAGCCGCTCGCCGCGACCCCGGAGACCACGGCCGCCGCGGCGAGGACGGCCACGGCGGGCAGCACGACCCGTACGCGCCCCCGGTCCGGAAGGCGGGCGGCCAGGAGCATCGCCAGCAGCCACAGCGCCGCCAAGCCGCCGAGCACGAACGCGGGGAAGATCGGGAACCAGTAGCGGATGAGCTGGAGCCTCAGCTTGGGGGCGCTCGGGTCGATCACTCCGCCGAGCAGCGTCAGCGGCACCCAGAACAGCGCGCACAGCGCCGCGGGCAGGACCAGCCGGCGCGGCCAGGCCAGCGCGCCCAGCAGGGTGGCGCCGATCATCGCGACCAGCAGGCCGCCCTCGGGGTAGTGGTCCCGCAGCGTGTTGGGCAGGCGCAGGACGTACATCATCCGGGGCTTGTCCCGGTACGTCGAGGCGATCTCGGGACGGGACGGGCCGCTGCCGTGCCCGGTGATCGCCAGCAGCCGGGCCAGCGGATCGCCGTACAGCCGCCAGCACAGCAGCAGCTCGGTCACGCCCAGCACGACGATCGGCGCCGCCGTCCACGCCAGCCCGGCCAGGCCCGCCCGGCGCCACAGCAGCACCGGGATGACGGGCCAGAGGAAGACGATGAACTCGCGGGTCATGTACGACCAGCCGAGCAGCGCCCCGAGCCCCACCAGCACCCAGACGCTCGGCGGATCGTCCCGTTTGCGGACGGCGACCGCGATCGCGAGCGCGCAGGTGAACAGCCCGACCGCCAGCACGTCGGGCAGCAGGTCGGTCGAGTCGTTGAAGACCGGCGTGGCCGCGACCACGGCCACGCCCGCCGCGACGCCGACCGGCCGGGAGAACAGCAGCGTCCCCAGCGCGTAGGTGCCGAGCAGCAGGGACAGCGTCGCCAGCACCGGCACGACCGCGTACGCCGCCTGGGAGTACCCGAACACCTTCACCGCGAGGGCGGCCGGGACGACCAGGCCGAACCGCGTGAGCTGGTGCGTCTCCGTCCCCTCGGTGACGGGGTCGGGGAACCGGCGCGCGGCCAGCATGTAGTTGAGCTGGTCCGACGGGGCCGGGACGCGCAGGTGGGCCAGCAGCACCACCAGCCAGGCCAGGCCCAGCAGCCCGGGGACCAGCCAGGCCCGCGCCGCCCGGCCGCGGCGACCGGCCGGGGCGGCGTCCTCTTCCTTGGTCGATGTCGCTCCGAGGCTGGCGATCACGGCGCTAACCTGCCAGTCCGCGGCCGCGGAGCGGGTGCCGACACGGTAAACGCCCGGTGAATTCGGGCCCGGGACCGGGCGTGACGTCACCCTCGGGACGCTTGGCTCCTCCCGGCCGCCGAGCGGTGCAGCAGGACCGACACCGCCGCGGCCACGGCGGCGAAGGCGCCCAGGGTCAGGCAGACCGCGCGCAAGGCGCCGGTGAAGGCCGCGCCCTCCAGGTGCCCGCCGCTCAGGGCGGCCAGCAGCGCGCCGACCACCGCGAGCATGACGGTCTCGGTGACGAGCCGGGCGGTGTTGAACATGCCCGAGGCGGTCCCGGCCCGCTCGGGCGGGACGCCGCCGATCGCCATCCCGTCCAGCACGCCGTTCGACACCCCCACGGCCGCGCCGAGCAGGACGAACGGCGCGAGGAGGCGGGCGGGCGTGGCGTCCGGTCCGATGGTGGCCAGCAGCAGCACGCCGGCGCCGGCGACCGCGACCGGCCCGGCCACCAGGACCGGGGCGGGCAGCCGGCGGGCCAGCGCCGCACCGGCCGCCGGCAGCAGCACGGTCGGGACGGTGAGCATGAGCAGCCAGGCGCCGGCCGTCCCGGCGTCCAGGCCGACCACGGTGATCAGGTACGAGGGCAGGTACACCACCAGCGGCACCAGCACGCCCATCAGCGCGCCCGCCGCGGCGGCCAGGGCCAGGAAGCGGCGGTCGGCCAGCAGGTCGAGCGCGAACATCGGGTCGGGGCGGCGCCGCTCGATCCGGACGAGCGCGACGGCCATGGCCGACGCGGCGGCGAACGCGGCGACGACCAGCGGGTGCCCGAAGCCGAGCGCGGGCCCCTCGTCCAGCGCGAAGATCAGGACCAGCAGCGCCCCGGTGAACAGGGCCGCGCCGGGCCGGTCGACCGTCCGTCCCGGCTCTCCGGGGACGGGCGGCAGCGCGCGGACCAGCGCCAGGGCGGCCGCGGCGAAGCCGGCCGGGACGGCCAGGACGGCGCGCCAGCCCAGCGCGTCCACCAGCACGCCGCCAAGGGTGGGCCCGAACGCCAGCCCGACGCCGAGCACGGTCCCGACCAGCCCGAACGCGCGGGCGCGGGCCCGGGGGTCCTGGAAGGTGGCGGCCAGCAGCGCCGACCCGCCCGTGGTGGCCGCGGCGGCGCCGATCCCGGCGGCGGCGCGGGCCAGGTCGAGCACCACGATGTGCTGGGCCAGGGCGCCGGCGACGCCGCCGCCGCAGAACAGCGCCAGGCCCCAGGCGAAGATCCGGCGCCGTCCGAAGACGTCGGCGAGCGAGCCGGTGAGCAGCAGGAAGCCCGCGTAGCAGGCGTTGTAGCCGTTGACGACCCACTGGGCGGCGGGCAGCCCGGCGTCCAGGTCGGCCCGGATGCCGGGCAGGGCGACCGAGGCGCCGGTGATCGTCAGCGGGATGGTCAGCATCGACGCCAGCACGACGCCCAGGACGAGCAGCCGCCGGGCGGTGGAACGAGCAAAGGAAGGGGAGAGTGTGTCGGACACGGAACGCTCCGCGGATCGATGGCGGAGCCGGGCAGCGCTGAGCGCCGCACCGGCGCTGGAGCTGATGCGGCGAAGCGTGGAGCCGTGGGTTACCCGGGGTGCACGCCGCCGCTACGGGCGGCGTGATCATTCGACTCGGGCATGATCGCCATCATAGTCGACACGGGCCTATATGCCTCGGATATGCGCCCCCTGTTCACCCCTCGAGAGTGATTTGTCTTTTTCGCCGGGCATACCCTACGATTCCGCTGAACTTAGGCATGCCTTACCTATGTGATAGGTGGCCTGCCCTCTTTGAAGTGAAGGTGGCGGCGGGTGGGCGGGATGCGCGGCAGGCGGCTCGCCGTGGTGGCGGGGTGCGCCGTACTCCTGGTGGCGGCGACGCTGGCCAGCCTGGCCGTGGGCAGCCGCGGCATCGCCCCCGGACACGTCCTGGACGCGCTGCTGCGCCCCGACGGCGGCGAGGAGAGCACGATCGTCCGGTCGATGCGGGTGCCGCGCACCGTCACCGGGCTGGCGGTCGGCGCCGGGCTGGCGCTGGCCGGGGTGCTGATGCAGGCCCTGACCCGCAACCCCCTCGCCGATCCCCGGCTGATGGGCGTCACGTCCGGCGCGTCCCTGGGGGTCGTCGTCGCGATCAGCGTGTTCGGGCTGACGACGCTGCCCGCCTTCGTGTGGTTCGGCATCGTCGGCGCCGCCGTGGCCGGTGCGTTCGTCTATGTGCTGGCGGCCCGCGCGCGGGACGGGGCGTCGCCGGTCACGCTGGCTCTCGCGGGCACCGCCCTGGACGCCTCGCTCACCGGCGTCGTCGTCGGAGTGCTCACCGTCGACGCGCAGACCTTCGACACCTACCGGTTCTGGGCCGTCGGCTCGCTGGCCGGGCGGCCCCCCGAGGTCGCCCTGTGGATGCTGCCCTTCCTGGCCGCCGGGACGGTGCTGGCCTTCGGCGCGGCGCGCGGGCTGGACGCGCTCGCTCTCGGCGACGACGTGGCGCGCGGCCTGGGCCGCAACGTCGGCCGGGTCCGGCTGCTGGCCGCGGTGGCCGCCGTCGTGCTCACCGGCGCGGCGGTCGCCGCCGCCGGTCCGATCGGGTTCGTCGGGCTGGCGGTGCCGCACCTGGCGCGCGGCCTGGTCGGCGCCGACCACCGCTGGGTACTGGGCGTCTCGCTGCTGCTCGGGCCCGCGCTGCTGCTGGCCGCCGACGTGCTCGGCCGCCTGATCGTGCCGCCCGCCGAGGTCCGCGCCGGTGTCGTCACCGCGCTGCTGGGCGCCCCGTTCCTCATCCTGCTGGTCCGCCGCGGACGGACGGTGACCGCGTGAAGACCGCTCATCCCGTCGCGGGCCATGTGGTCGTGGGCCGCGGGCCGGTGGCGTTCGTGGTGCGGCGCCGCCCGGTCGTCGCCGGCGCCGTGCTCGCGGTGCTGACCGGCGTCGCCGTGGTCGTCTCCCTGGGCGTGGGCAGCACGTTCGTCCCGCCGGGCGATGTCGTGCGCGCGCTGGCGGGGGACGGGCCGTTCGTCGTCGTCGTGCAGGACCTGCGGCTGCCGAGGATCGCGGTCGGGCTGGCGGTCGGGCTGCTGCTCGGCCTGGCCGGCGCGCTGCTGCAGTCGATCAGCCGCAACCCGCTCGCCAGCCCGGACGTGGTGGGCGTCACCCAGGGCGCGGGGCTCGTCGCCACCCTCGGGATGAGCGCGGGCATGGGCGCGGTCTGGCTGGGACCGGCCGCGCTGGTCGGCGGCCTGGCCGCGGCCGCGGTCGTGTTCGCGCTGTCCTGGCGGTACGGGCTGGCCGCGAACCGGTTCGTGCTGTGCGGGATGGCCGTCGCGCTGGCGCTGCGGGCGCTGACCGAGGTGATCATCGTCGACGCCGACCCGATCGAGGGGCAGCAGGCGCGGATCTGGCTGGCGGGCAACCTGGGCGGGCTCGGCTACGCCGAGGCCCGCGCGCTGCTGATCCCGCTGCTCCTGCTCGCGCCCCTGCTGCTGTGGGCGGGACGGGCCCTGGACACCGCGGCCCTCGACGACGAGGTGGCCCGCGGGCTGGGCGTCCGGGTCGTGCGGCGGCGGGTCGCGCTCGGCGCCGTCGCGGTGGTGCTGGCCGCCCTGGCCACCTCGCAGGCGGGCGCCGTCGACTTCGTCGCGCTCGCCGCGCCGCAGCTCGCCCGCCGCCTCGTCCGCGCCGAACGTCCCCCGCTGGCCTGCGCCGCGCTCACCGGCGCGCTGCTCACCGTCGTGGCCGACCTGGTCGCCAGGACGGCGTTCGCGCCGATCCAGCTGCCGGTCGGGGTGCTCACCGCGGCGCTCGGCGGGCCCTACCTGCTGTGGCTGCTCGTACGGAGGAAGAAGGCATGACCACCGAGGAGAAGGCGCGTCCCCCGGTGCGGCTGACCGCGCGCGGGCTCAGCGTCGGCTACGGCAACCGCCTCGTCATCGAGGACCTGGACCTGGAGCTGCCCGGCGGCGCGTTCACCGTGATCGCCGGGCCCAACGCCTGCGGGAAGTCGACGCTGCTGCGCACGCTGGCCCGGCTGCTGGAGCCGCGCGGCGGCAGCGCCCTCATCGACGGCGCCGACGTGCACGCGCTGCCCTCCCGCGAGCTGGCCCGCCGCCTGGGCGTCCTGCCGCAGAGCCCGGTCACCCCCGAGGGGCTGAGCGTGGCCGACCTGGTGGCGCGCGGCCGCCAGCCCCACCAGCGGTGGTTCCGGCAGTGGAGCACGGCCGACACCGACGCCGTGGAGCGGGCGCTGAGCCTGACCGGGCTGGACGAGCTGCGCGACCGCCCGGTGGACGCGCTGTCGGGCGGCCAGCGGCAGCGGGTGTGGATCGCCATGACGCTCGCCCAGGACACCGACGCGCTGCTCCTCGACGAACCCACCACGTTCCTCGACCTGGCCCACCAGGTGGAGGTCCTCGACCTGCTGCGGCGGCTCAACCGCGGGGGCCGGACGGTCGTGGCGGTGCTGCACGACCTCAACCAGGCCTGCCGGTACGCCGACCACCTGGTGGTGATGAAGGCGGGCCGGGTCGTCGCCCAGGGCCCGCCCGGCGAGGTCATGGACGCCGACCGCCTCGAGGACGTGTTCGGCCTGGGCGGCGTGGTCGTCCCGTGCCCGGTGACAGGGGCCCCGCTGGTCATTCCGAACGCGCCGGCCTGACCGGTCCGTGGGGGGCGTCCCGCAGTGAGAACGCCCCCCGACAACATTCGCCCCCACAGAAAGCAGGTGGCACACGTGAAGTTCCTTGGACTCGGCCGGAGGCTGGGTGCGGCGGTCGCCGGTGTGATGGCGGCCGGACTCGTTCTGACCGCCTGCGGAAGCGGCGACGCCGAGTCGTCGGGCCCCACCCGCACCGTCAAGCACGCCATGGGCGAGACGAAGGTGCCCGAGAGCCCCCGGCGCGTCGTGGTCCTCGACACCGACAAGCTCGACACCCTGAAGTCCCTCGGCCTGACCCCGGTCGGCAGCGTGCTGCCGGGCGAGGCGGGCGGCATGCCCAAGTACCTCGGCGGCGAGTTCGCCAAGGTCAAGGTCGTGGGAACGACCCAGCAGCCGGACGTCGAGGCGATCGCCTCGCTGCGGCCCGACCTGATCCTGGGCTCGAAGTTCCGCCAGGAGAAGTTCTACGGCGAGCTGTCGAAGATCGCCCCGACCGTTTTCACCGAGCTGGTCGGGATCACCTGGAAGCAGAACTTCCTGCTGGACGCCGAGGCCGTCGGCAAGAAGGCCGAGGGGCAGCAGAAGCTGCAGGCCTACGAGGCGCGCGCCAAGGAACTGGGCAGGTCGCTCGGCGATCCCGCGCGGCTCAAGGTCAGCGTGATCCGGTTCATGCCCGACGAGCTCCGCCAGTACGGGCCGGACTCCTTCTCCGGCATCGTGCTGCGCGACGTCGGGGCCGGCCGTCCCAAGCTGCAACTGCTGGAGGACAAGAGCGACAAGCGGATGGCCCCGCTCAGCCCGGAGCGCATCGCCGACGCCGACGGCGACATCGTCTTCGTCGCGGCCTACGGGGAGAAGGCCGCGCAGGAGCAGGCCAAGGTCACGGCCGGGCCGCTGTGGCAGAAGCTGGGCGCGGTCAAGGCCGGGCGCGCCCATGTGGTCGACGACGAGATCTGGATGACCGGCATCGGCGTCACCGCCGCCGGGAAGCTCCTGGACGACCTGCAGAAGTACCTCACGCCGCTGGCCGAGAAGTAAGGCACCGCCGAACGAGAGGCGCCGTCTCCCCTGGACATGGGGGGCGGCGCCTCCGGCGTTCGCCAGGTCTCAGCCGGCGCGGTCGGCGAGGCTTCTGGGGCGCAGGTCGGTCCAGTTCAGCCGGACGTACTCCAGGCAGCGCTCGCGCTCCTCCGGCCCGTACACGGTGGTCCATCCGGCGGGCACGTCGGCGAACTCGGGCCACAGCGAGTGCTGGTTCTCCTCGTTCACCAGGACGAGGAACCGGCCGTCGGTGTCGTCGAAGGGGTTGGTCATCGGTCAGGCCTCCTGGGCGACGCGGGCGCTGCGCCCGGCGATGGAACGGACGATGTCCCCGGTGCGGACCGCGATCATCGACAGCAGCGACGAGGCGATCCCGTGCGTGTGCTCGGTGGCCCCCTGCAGGTACACCGCCCAGCCGCACTCGGGTCCGGTGGCGAGCCGGTAGTCGCGCTCGACCACCAGGCCGCCGCCGGGCGCGGTCCGGCAGTGCTCGGCGGCCTCGCCGAGCAGGTCGAGCGGGCTGCGCTCGCGGTATCCGGTGGCGCAGACCAGCGCGTCGGCCTCCAGCGCGGTCACCTCCCCGGACGGCAGGAAGCACACCTTGAGGTCCACGGCGCCGTCCCCGGCCCGGACGTCCAGGACCCGGGACACGTTCATGATCCGCAGCCGTTCGGTTCCGGCGACCTTCTCGGCGTACGCGCGCCGGTACAACTCGTCGATGAGGTCGAGGTCGACGACGGAGTAGTTGGTGTTGCGGGAGTAGTCGAACAGCATCCGCTTCACGTCGTCGGGCGCCTGGTAGTAGTGGTCGACGGCCTGCGGGTCGAAGATCCGGTTGGCGAAGGCGCTGTCGTCGGCCGGCGAGTACCCGTACCGGGTGAAGACCGCGCAGACCTCCGTGCGGGGGTAGCGGCCGTGCAGGTGCTCGACGGCCTCGGCGGCGCTCTGCCCGGCGCCCAGCACCACCAGCCGGCGCGGCTCGCCCTCGCGGGCGTCCAGCTCCTCCAGGCGGGTGAGGAGGTCCTCGGTGTGCCAGATCCGCTCGCCCTGCCGCACGCCGTCGGGCAGCACCGGCTCCAGCCCGGCCCCGATGACGAGGTTGCGGGCCAGGCAGGTGTGCAGCTCGTCGTCGTGCCGCACCACCACCTCGAGGGTGTCGGCGTCGTGCGGGCGGACCGCGACCACCTCCGCCCCGTACCGCACCATGCCGGAGAACGAGGCGGCCACCCACTCCAGGTAGTCGTGGAACTCCAGCCGCGTCGGGAACATCGTCTTGTGGTTGATGAAGTCGACCAGGCGGTCCCGGGAGTGCAGGTAGGACACGAAGGAGTACCGGCTGGTCGGGTTGCGCAGGGTCACCAGGTCCTTCAGGAAGTTCACCTGCATCGTGGCGCCCTCGATGAGCATGCCGCGGTGCCACCCGAAGGCAGGCTGCTTCTCGAAGAAGACCGCGTCCACGCCGGAGCCGTACTCCTCCTCCAGAGCCACGGCCAGGGCCAGATTGGAGGGTCCGAAACCGATGCCCACAACGTCATGGACGGGTGTCGCCATGTGCGCCTCTCACTCAATAGTCGTGCGGGGGGCCAAAGTCGTACGGGGCCAGGGAACGGGCCCCTCCGCGGCCGCCGGCCCCGGATGCCGCGGAGGGGCGGGCGGTCAGCCCGTCTTCTCCGCCTTGGCGGCCTGGGCGATCTTCGGCACGATCTGGTCGACCACGTAGGGGACCGACAACGCGGTGGGGGTGCGCAGCGGCCAGAACGCCTTGAGGTCGAGCGCCACGTACGCGCCCCGCTTGACCACGCCGAGGTCGGCGAAGACCTTGTTGCCCTCGATCTTCTTCTGCGTGGCCGGGTCGTCGTTGTAGTGGCTGATCAGGACGTCCACGTCCAGGACCGAGACCTTCTCCATGCTCAGCTCGGCGGCGAAGCCCTCGCCGGGCAGCGTGGCGAGGGTGTCGGGCAGCTTCATGCCGAACTGCTCCAGCATCTTGACGCTGGTGTCGTCCTTGGACTTCATCACGGCGATGTTCCCGGAGGGCATGACGCTGGTGAACGCGAAGCCCTTGCCGTTCAGCTCGGGGTGCGCCGTCTTGACCGAGCCGATCTTGGCCTCGACGTCGGCGACCAGCTTGTCGCCCTCGGCCTTGAGCCCGACGGCCTGCGCGACCTGCCGGGTGATGTCCTGCCAGGAGTCCTCGGCCGGGCCCGTCTGGTACGCGGTGGTCGGCGCCAGCTCCTTGAGCTTGGCGTACTCCTTGTCGATCGTGAAGTCGCCGCCGGCCAGGATCAGGTCGGGGCGCAGCTTGGCGATCTCCTCCAGGTTGAACCCGGACTCCGCCGGCTTCAGCAGCGTGGGCTTGGTCCCGGTGACCTTGGACGCGGTCCAGGGGGCCAGGCCGTCGGGCTGGACGCCGGTCAGCTCGGTCATCCCGACCGGCTGGACGCCCAGGGCGAGCAGGGCGTCCTGGTCGACCTCGCCGAGCGCGACGATCCGCTCCGGCTTCTTCTCGATCGTGGCGGTGCCGAGCTTGTGGGTGAGGGTGACGGGGTACGCGCCCCCGGACCCGCCACCGGCGGAGGTCTCCGCGGGCTCGTCGTCGCCGCAGGCGGCCACGAGGCCGAGGCTCAGCAGCAGAGCCCCGGCCGCGGCCAGGCGGCGCATGGTGGAGCCTCTTCTATCGCGGGGCATGGGGGGTCTCCCCTCCACAAGGATTCGGCGCATGGGGGTCGTCCTTCCTGACAGTGGGGTAACGGTCCCGGACCGGTTCCGGGGTGGTCTGGTGGGGTCGGGCCGCACGCCTGGCTCCTATCCGAGCCGGTCGAGCAGCCGGGCGACCGTCGGCGCGGCCAGCAGCGTGGCGATCTTCAGGTCGGCGCAGCCCGGCTCCCGCCGGATCCGCCTCACCAGCTTCATCGCCAGCAGCGAGTGGCCGCCGAGGTCGAAGAAGTCGTCGTCGGGGCCGACCTCGTCCACGCCGAGCACCTCGGCGAAGACGCGGCACAGCGCGGCCTCGCGGTCGCCGTCGCGGGGCCCCGCCGGTCCGGCGGCCTCGCCGGTGACGCTGCGGGCGGTGAGCGAGGCGGGCAGCGCCCCGACCCGGACGCCGGGGTCGTCGGCGACGGCCTCCATCAGGCCGGTCAGGGCGCCGGCGAGGGTGCCGATCGTGGCGTCGTCGAACAGGTCCGCCGAGTAGTCCACGATCAGCTGGAGCGAGCCGGGCGCCTCGCGGAAGATGAAGTCCAGGTCGAACTTGGCCGCGCCGGGCCCGAACAGCGCCTCGCGCTGCTCCAGCCCCGGGAAGCGCACGTCCCCGACGCCCTGGTTCTCGTATCCGACCATCACCTGGAACAGCGGGTTGCGGCCGGGCGCGCGGGGCGGCCGGAGCGCCTCGACGACCGCCTCGAACGGCAGGTCCTGGTGGGCGAGCCCGGCCAGCACCGCCTCCCGGACGCGGCCGAGCAGCTCGGTGAACGTGGGGTCGCCGGACACGTCGGCGCGCAGCACCAGCGTGTTGACGAAGAACCCGACCAGGTCGCGGGCCGCGTCGTCGGTGCGCCCGGCGACGGGGCTGCCCAGCGGGACGTCGTCGCCCGCGCCCATGCGGTGCAGCAGCGCGGCCACCGCGGACTGGCACACCATGAACATGGTGGCGCCGTTGCCGCGGGCCAGCTTGCGGAGCCGGTCGACCAGGCCGGGCGGCAGGTCGACGGTGCGGGTGGCGCCGCGCTGCCCGACGGTGGCGGGCCGGGGCCGGTCCACCGGCAGCGGGATCTCGTCGGGGATCCCGGACAGGGCCTGCGCCCAGTGCGCGAGCTGGCGGGCGTGCAGGCTGCCGGGGTCGAGCGGGTCGCCGAGCAGGTCGCGCTGCCAGAGCGTGTAGTCGGCGTACTGCACGGACGGCGCCTCCCAGGCGGGCGGCTCCCCGCCGCCGAGCCGGGCCGCGTACGCCTCGGCGACGTCCCGCGCGAACGGCCCGAACGACCACTCGTCGAACGCGATGTGGTGGAACACCGCCAGCAGGAGATGCTCCCCCTCCCCCTCAGGGAAGACCGCCACGCGCAGGGGGATGTCGCGGGCCAGGTCGAACGGCCGGGCGATGACCTCCTCCGGCGCGCACGTGGCGACCTCCAGCGCGGGCCGTGCCTCCTCCGGCGGCAGGATCCGCTGGTAGGGGGCGCCGTCGTCCTCGGCGAACACCGTCCGCAGGCTCTCGTGCCGGGCGGTCACGTCGCCGATCGCGGCCTCCAGCGCGGCCAGGTCGAGGTCGCCGCGCAGGTGGACGGCCAGCGGCAGGTGGTACGCGCCGCGCGGACCGTCGTCCTCCCGCAGCAGCTGGTCGAGCATCCACAGGCGGCGCTGCGCGAACGACAGCGGGATCCGCTCGGGACGCTCCCGCGGCTCCAGCACGGGCCGCAGCTCGCCCTCCGCCCGCTGGTGGACGCGGGCCGCCAGCTCGGCCACCGTCGGCGCCTCGAACAGGTCCCGGATCGCCAGCTCGGTCCGCAGCACCGTGCGGGCCCGGCCGATCAGCCGGGTCGCCAGCAGCGAATGGCCGCCCAGCTCGAAGAAGTCGTCGTCGATGCCGACGCCCGTGGCGTCCAGGACCTCGCCGAACAGCGTGCACAGCAGCCGCTCGACCGGGGTCCGCGCGGCCCGGCCGCCGGACTTGCGCGGGCCGCCGGACTGGCCGGGGTCGGGCAGGGCGCGCCGGTCCAGCTTGCCGTTGACGGTCAGCGGCAGGGCGTCCAGCGTGACGATGGCGCTCGGCACCATGTACGCGGGCAGCCGCTGCTTGAGCCCCTCGCGGACGCGGGAGGCCAGCACGCCGAGGTCGCGGGCGGCGACCGGGTCGTTGGCGTACGAGGCGGCCCGCCGGTCGGGCGCCGCCTCGATGCCCGCGGCGCCGCCGCCGAAGACGGCGTCGTAGCGGCCGATCTCGTCCGACGGGGTGGTGACCACGTCCGGGTCCAGCTCGTACAGCCGCTCGGGCTCGACGCCCTCGGGCGGCGCCTGAAGCAGTTCGCGGGCCTCGTCGGCTGTGGCGCCCGCCTCCAGGGCGCGCAGCGCGGCGACCTCGCCGGACAGCCGCGGGTCGGGGATGCCGCGCACGCGCAGCGGCCGGACCGCTGCCCCGGGCGCGGGCAGGTCGCCGGGGCCGGTGTAGTCGACGACCCGTGTCTCCAGCTCCGAGACCCGATCCGGCGACGCCTTCCACAGCGTGACGTCGTAGCGGTGCCGGGTCAGCTCGTTGTGGTGGACGCCGCGCTTGGTGCGCGCCTCCACCCGCGCCGCGCCGACGGACTCCCCGACGGAGGCGAAGAAGGCCGGCTCCAGGAGCAGTTCCTTCTCCATCCGGACGGCGCGGTCGACGGCGGCCGGGTCGCCGCCGCCGCGGCCGAGCTGGATCGCGGCGTGGAACGCGCGGACCGAGCGCAGGTCGCGCACGTCCCCGACGAACAGCGCCCCGCCCGGCACCAGCAGCTCCATCGCCTGGGCGATCACGTCGGCGAGGTAGCCGGCGCCGGGGAAGTACTGGACGACGGAGTTGATGACGATCGTGTCGAAGTGCTCGCGGGGCAGGCCCTCGGTGTCGTGCGCGGGCCGGCAGCTGAGCCGTACCGGCGAGCCGGGGCCGAGGTCGGCGCGGAGCTTGTCGATGACGGGCGCGGAGAAGTCGGTGCCGTGGTACTCCTCACAGCCGGGCGCGAGCCGGGTCAGCAGCAGGCCGGTGCCGACGCCGATCTCCAGCACGCGGCGGGGGCGCAGCGCGCGGATCCGCTCGACGGTCGTCTCCCGCCACTCGCGCATGTGGTCCAGCGGGATCGGGCCGCCGTCGTAGCTGCTGTCCCAGCCGGCGAACTCCTCGCCGTGCACGACCGTGGAGACCTCGGTGTACTCGGCGTCGTAGATCTGCCGCCACTCGGCGATCTGCTCGTCGGCCGCGCCCTCGCGCGACCCGTCCGGCACCACGTAGCCGAGCAGCCGCTTCACGCCGGGCATGTCGGTGTCGGCGGCGATCACGGCGGCCTGGCCGACGCCGGGCTCGGCGGCCAGCGCGGTCTCGATCTCCTCCAGCTCCACCCGGTAGCCGCGGATCTTCACCTGGTCGTCGGTGCGGCCGAGGAAGTCGATGTTGCCGTCCTCGCGCACCCGGACCAGGTCGCCGGTGCGGTACATCCGGCCCCCGCCGCCGTGCTCGTCGAAGGGGTCGGCCACGAACCGCTCGGCGGTCAGGTCGGGACGGCCGAGGTAGCCGCGGGCCAGCCCGGCGCCCGCGATGTACAGCTCGCCGGGGGCGCCCTTCGGGACGGGCCGCAGCCACCGGTCCAGCACGTAGCCGCGGGTGTTCCAGATCGGCTTGCCGACCGTGGGCGTGGCGCTGTCCTCGGTGCCGCCGCCCAGGGTGTTGATCGTGTACTCGGTGGGGCCGTACAGGTTGTAGCCGAGGACGCCGTCGGCCTCGGCGAGCCGTTCCCACACCGAGGTCGGGACGGCCTCGCCGCCCAGCAGCACCAGCGGCGGACGGTGCCCGTCACCGGTGTCGTCGAGCAGCCCCTCGTCGAGGAGGTGCTGGGCGTAGGTGGGCGTCACGTTGATGACGTCGATCCGGTGCCGCCGCAGGTAGGCGGTGAGGGCCTCGGCGTCGCGGCGCAGGTCCTCGTCGCAGACGTGCACCTCGTGGCCCTCGATGAGCCACAGCAGTTCCTCCCACGACATGTCGAAGGAGAACGACACCGTGTGCGCGATCCGCAGCCCGCGCCCGGCGGATTCGACGACCGGGTCGAAGATGTTGGCGCGGTGGTTGAACTGCATGTTCGTCAGGCCGCGGTACGGCGTCACCACGCCCTTGGGCCGTCCGGTGGAGCCGGAGGTGTAGATGACGTAGGCGGGCCGGTCCATGCGGCCGGGCGTGCCCGGCGCGAAGCCGGGCAGCTCGCCGTCGGCGAGGTCCCCGCCGTCGAGCCCGTCGAGGGACGTGCGGACGGCGGGGTCGTCCAGTTCGATCACCGGGCCGCCGAAGGTGAGTCCGGCGGCGATCGGGCCGTGCGAGACGAGGCAGGCCGGGGCGGCGTCGGCGAGCATGTAGTCGAGCCGGTCGGCCGGGTAGTCCAGTTCCAGCGGCAGGTACGCGGCGCCCGTGCGCAGCACCGCGAACAGCGCCACGACCATCTCCGCCGAGCGGGGCAGCGCGAGCGCGACGACCCGTTCGGGGCCGGCGCCGTGCCGCAGCAGCAGCCGGGCGAGCCGGTTGACCTCGGCGTTCAGCTCGGCGTAGGTGAGCGACACGTCCGGCAGCGACACCAGGGCGGTGCGGTCGGGGGTGCGCCCGGCCTGCTCGGCGAGCAGCTCGGCGACGGTCAGCTCCGGCACCGGCCGGACGGCCTCGTCCCAGTCGGCGCGCAGCCGGTCGTGCTCCTCGGGGACGAGGACGTCCAGGCGGTGGCAGAGGGTGCCGGGGTCGTCGGCGAGCTGCTGGAGCACGCGGACGTACCGGTCGGTGATCCGCTCGGTCTCGGCCTCGGTGAACGCGTCGCCCCGGTACATGACGCGCAGCCCGGCGCCGGGCTCCACCACCATCGTGATCGGGTAGTGGGTGGCGTCCCGGACCTCCCGGCCCAGCACCCGCACGTCGCCGTCCGGGCCGAAGCCGCGGTCGGTGGGCATGCCGGGGAAGTTCTGGAAGACGAAGAGGGTGTCGAACAGCGTCCCCAGGCCGGTGGCGCGCTGGACGTCGGCGAGCGCGACGTGGTTGTGGTCGAACAGCTCGGACCGGGCGCCCTGGACGCGTTCCAGCACGGCGTCCAGCGAGTCGGCCCCGCCCGCGCGCACCCGCACCGGGATGGTGTTGAACAGCAGGCCGACGATCGACTCCACCCCAGGCACGTCCGGGTGGCGGCCGGAGACGGAGGCGCCGAAGACCACGTCGTCGCGGCCGGTGAGGCCCATGAGCACCAGGCCCCACGCGGTCTCGAACAGCGTGCCCCGCGTGATGCCGCGCTCGCGGGCGACCGCGTCGAGCCGTCCGGCGAGCCCGGCGGGCAGGTCGCGGTGCACCTCGCCGGCGGTGGACAGGTCGGCGGGACGGTCCAGCAGCCCGGGGCGCAGCAGCGCGGGCTCGTCGAACCCGTCGAGCTCGGCGCGCCAGGCGTCGATGGACTCCTGGCGGTCGCGGGCGTTCACCCAGTCCAGGTAGGCGCGGAAGGGCGCCGCGGGACGGGCGGCCTCGGCGGCGGCGTCGGTGTAGTGCTCCAGCAGCGAGGTGACCAGGAGGCCGCCGGACCAGCCGTCCAGCAGGATCAGCTCGGAGGTCAGGATCAGCCGGTGGTCGTGCTCTCCGAGGCCGGCCAGGCCGAAGCGGATCAGCGGCGGGCGTCCGGGGTCGAACGGGCGGGCGCGCTGGGCGTCGACGAACGCCTCCAGCTCGTCCTCGCCGGCGACCTCCGCGTGGGTCCAGGGCACCTCGAACTCGGCGGGCACGAACTGGACGGTGCGGCCGCCGTCGGCGCGGAACCCGGCGCGCAGGTTCGGGTACTTCTCCAGGACGCCGCGCGCCGCGTCCTTGAGCCGGTCGGGGTCGACGGGGCCGGACAGCGTCACCACGGCCTGCTGGACGTAGATGTCGCGGCCCTCGCCCGCCATCATCAGGTGGAAGAGCAGGCCCTCCTGGAGCGGCGAGAGCGGCAGCTCCGACGGCTCGTCCGCCGGGGCCGCGGCTTCCACCGCCGCGCCGCCGCCGTCGATGGCGGCCGCGGCGGCGAGCGCCTCGACCGTGCGCAGCCGGAACACGTCCCGGACGGTGAAGACCAGCCCCGCGCGGCGGGCGCGGGCCACCAGCAGGGCGGCGCTGATGCTGTCGCCGCCGGTGCGGAAGAAGTCGTCGTCGGCGGCCACGTCGTCGCGGCCGAGGAGGCGGCCCGCCAGCCCGGCCAGGACCAGCTCGGGCCCGGTGCGCGGCGGGCGCCCGGAGGCGCCGCGCCCCGGCTCGGGCAGCGCCCGGCGGTCCACCTTGCCGTTGGGGTTGAGCGGCATCTCCTCCAGCACGACCAGCTCGGACGGCACGAGGTAGCCGGGCACCAGCTCCCCGAGGCGGTCGAGCAGCGCGTCCGGGTCGGGGACGTCGCCGGTCACGTACCCGACCAGACGCGATCCCCCGCGCACCGCAGTGTCATTCTGGGGGGACGACCCCCCAGCCCCCCCGGTGACGGTAACAGCCGCCTGCCGGACGCCGGGCTGCGCGGCCAGCACGGTCTCGATCTCGCCGGGCTCGATCCGGAAGCCGCGGATCTTGAGCTGGTCGTCGGCGCGGCCCAGGAAGTCCAGCGAGCCGTCCCGGCGCCGCCGGACCCGGTCGCCGGTGCGGTAGAGCCGCGAGCCGGGCGGGCCGAACGGATTGGCGACGAACCGCTCGGCGGTGCGCGCCGGGTCGCCGAGGTAGCCGCGGGCCAGGCCGTCGCCCGCCAGGTACAGCTCGCCGACCGGCACCTCGCGGAGCGCGGCGTCCAGCACGTAGGCCGCGGTGTTGGCGATCGGAGAGAGCCCTCCCGTGCCGCCGTCGGCGATGAGGCTGTCGCCGGCCGCCTCCGAGCAGCCGTACAGGTTGACCACGCGTCCGGGGGCGCGCTCGGCCAGCGCGGCGGGCAGCGCCTCGCCGCTGCTGATCCAGGTGGTGACGGACGCGGGCGGGCCCGCCTCCAGCAGCGCCGACAGCAGGCTCGGGACCAGCGTGACGGTGCCGACGCCGTGCCGGTCGAGGAAGGCGGTGAGGGCGATCGCGTCGGTGGCGGTGTCGTCGTCGGCCACGACCACGGTGTCACCGGCGACCAGGCCGCCGAGGAGCTCGGTGGTGCCGTCGATGAACGCGGGCGAGCTCTTGGCGGCGCGCACGCCGGGCCCGGTCAGCTCGGCGCCCCAGGCGAGCCGGTTGGCCAGCGCCCCCTGCGTCCCGACGACCGCCTTGGGCGTGCCGGTGGAACCGGAGGTGAAGATGACGTAGGCCGGGTGGCCGGGGCGCACGTCCGGCCGGGTGCGCGGCGGGGCGGACACGGGCGGCTCGTCGCGGCCCAGGACCAGCAGCGGGCGGACCGTCTCGATCATGAAGTCGACGCGGGCGGCCGGGTAGGTGACGTCGATCGGCAGGTAGGCGGCACCGGTCTTCAGCACGGCCAGCAGCGCCACGGCGAAGTCGGCGGAGCGCGGCAGCGCGATCGCGACGGTGGTCTCCGGTCCCGCCCCGGCGGCGGCGAGCCGGTCGGCCAGCCGCTCGGCGCGCCCGTCCAGTTCGGCGTAGGTCAGCACGGTGTCGCCGAAGACGAGGGCGGTCGCGTCCGGGGTCCGCGCCACCTGGGCCTCGACCAGCTCCGCGACGGTTCGTACCGGGAAGTCGCGGGCGGTGTCGGGCCCCCGGACCGGCGCGCCGAGCGCGGACAGCCGGACACCGGGGTCGGCGGCGATCCGGCCGAGCAGCTCGCCGAGCCGGTCGACCAGGTCGGTGACGGTCTCCGGGTCGAACAGGTCGGCGGCGTACGCGGCGAAGCCCTCCACCTCGTCCTCGCCCTCGGCGAAGTACAGGTCGAGGTCGAACTTGACGCCGCCGGTCTCGGGCAGGAACG
Source organism: Actinomadura rugatobispora (assembly GCF_055379765.1). Classification (NCBI taxonomy): domain Bacteria; kingdom Bacillati; phylum Actinomycetota; class Actinomycetes; order Streptosporangiales; family Thermomonosporaceae; genus Actinomadura; species Actinomadura rugatobispora. The sequence continues at coordinate 475,947 of NZ_AP029191.1, forward strand.
GCGTCGCCCGCACCCCCGGCAGCGACGGCCGCACGTCGTCCAGCCGCTGGTGCACGATCATCACCTGGAACAGCGGGCTGCGCGCCAGCGACCGCTCCGGCGCCAGCCGCTCCACCACGCGCTCGAACGGCACCCCGGCGTGCGCGAAGGCGTCCAGGTCGGCGGCGCGCACCCGGTCGAGCAGCTCGGCGAACGTCGGGTCGCCGGACAGGTCGGTGCGCAGCACCAGCAGGTTGACGAACACGCCGACCAGGTCGGTGAGGTCCTCGTCGGAGCGGCCCGCGATGGGCGAGCCGAGCGCGATGTCGTCGCCCGCGCCCGACCGCTGCAGCAGCGCGGCGACGGCGGCGTGCAGCACCATGAACACGCTGGTGCCGGTGGCGCGGGCCAGTTCCCGCACCCCCTCCAGCGGCAGCCGGAACGGCACCAGCCCGCCCCGGTGGGTGGCCTCGGCGGGCCGCGGCCGGTCCAGCGGCAGGACGGTCTCCTCCGGCAGCCCGGCCAGCGCCCGCTCCCAGTGCGCCAGGCCGCCGGCGGGCTCGGGCGCCTGCGGCTGCCAGACGGCGTAGTCGGCGTACTGGACGGGCAGCGGCGCCCAGTCCGGGGCGCGGCCCTCCAGCCGCGCGGCGTAGGCGGCCGACAGGTCGGCCAGCAGCGGCGTGAACGACCACTCGTCGGCGGCGGCGTGGTGCTGCAGCAGCACCAGCGTCCACTCCTGGTCGCCGGTGCGGATGAGGGTGGCGCGGATGGGCAGGTCGGTGCCGAGGTCGAAGATGTGCGCGGCGGCGCCCGCCTCGGCCTCCGCGAGCCGCTCGGGCGTCCAGCCGCGCGCGTCCACGACGTCGAAGGCGGCGGCCGTGCCGGGGTCCAGGACGCGCTGGACGGGCAGCCCGTCCTCGCCCTCGGCCAGCAGCGTGCGCAGCGCCTCGTGGCGGTCGACGACGTCGCCGAACGCGGCGCGCAGCGCGCCGGGGTCGACCGGCCCGGACAGCCGCAGGCCCAGCGGCAGCGCGTACGCGGGCGAGGGCCCGCGCAGCCGCTCCTCGAACCAGAGCCCGCGCTGCGCGGCCGACACCGGCAGGACGGCGGGGCGCTCGACGTCCCGGACCCGGGTGCCGGCGACCTCGACGAGGCGGGGCGCGAGCGCGGCGACGGTGGGGGCCTCGAACACGTCCGCGATGGTCAGTTCGGCGCGCAGTTCCGCGCGGACGCGCGCGGCCAGCCGGGTGGCCAGCAGCGAGTGCCCGCCGAGCGCGAAGAAGTCGTCGTCGATCGTCACCCGGTCGTGCCCGAGGACCTCGGCGAACACCGCGCACAGCGCGGTCTCGCGGTCGTCCCTGGGCTCCCGGCCCGAGATCCCGGCCTCGGCCGCGGGGGCGGGCAGCGCCCTGCGGTCGAGCTTGCCGTTGACGGTGCGGGGCAGCGCGTCCAGGGCGACCAGGGCGGACGGCACCATGTACTCGGGCAGCGTTTCGGCCAGTGCGTCGCGCAGTGCCCCCTCGAAAGCGGCGTCCTCGGCCGCCGCGGCGCCGGGCGCGGGCACGTAGTAGCCGACCAGGCGCGGATCGCCGGGACGGTCCTCGCGCACCACCACCGCCGCCTGCGCGACGCCCTCCTGCGCCGCCAGGACCGCCTGCACCTCGGCGGGCTCGATCCTGAATCCGCGGATCTTCACCTGGTCGTCGGTGCGGCCCAGGTACTCCAGGGAGCCGTCCCGGTTCCAGCGGGCCAGGTCGCCGGTGCGGTACATGCGGGTGCCGGGCGGGCCGTACGGGTCGGCGACGAACCGCTCGGCGGTCAGGTCGGGCCGGCCGACGTAGCCGCGCGCGAGCTGTGCCCCCGACAGGTACAGCTCGCCGGGCACGCCGACCGGGACGGGACGCAGCGCGGCGTCCAGCACGTGGGCGCGGGTGTTCCAGAACGGGCGCCCGATCCCGTCCGACGGCAGGTCGGTGTCATTCTGGGGGGACGACCCCCCAGACCCCCCGGCAAGAGCCGCGCCGACATTCCTCGCTTCGCTGCGGATGTCGGCGGAGGTCGCCCAGATCGTGACCTCGGTGGGCCCGTACACGTTGGTGGCCCGCGCCGCCACCCGCGCGAGCGAGGCGGCGAGGTCGGCGGGCAGCGCCTCGCCGCCGACCAGCACCCGCAGCCCCCGGAGGGCGGCGGGGTCGAGCGAGCCGAGCAGCGACGGCGTGCCCTGGACGATCGTGGCGCCGGTGAGCAGGCCGGCGAGCGCGGCGGGGTCGCGGACGGCGGCGCGTCCCGCGAGGACGACCGTGGCCCCGCTGATGAGCGGCACGTACAGTTCCAGCGCCGCGATGTCGAAGGCGATGGTGGTCACGGCGACCAGCCGGTCGGTGCCGTCCAGCGCGAGTTCGGCGCGCTGCATCAGCAGGAAGTTGGCCAGCGCGCCGTGCGGGATCGCCACGCCCTTGGGCCTGCCGGTGGAGCCCGAGGTGTAGATGACGTAGGCGAGGTCGTCCGGGGAGAGGTCGGGCAGGGGCTCGGAGGGCGCGGCGGTGACCAGGTCGATCTCGTCGAGAAGGATGACGTCGCGGTCCTCCGGGAGCTTCCCGGTGGTGCCGGAGGCGGCGATGACGCACAGCGGGCCGGCGTCGTCCAGCATGTAGGCGAGCCGGTCGGCGGGGTGGTCGAGGTCGAGCGGCAGGTAGGCGGCGCCGGACTTCAGCACGCCCAGCAGCGCGACCACCAGATCGGGGGTGCGCGGGTGCGCGATCGCCACGACCTCGCCCGGACCGGCGCCGCGGGCGCGCAGCTTCGCGGCGAGGGCGGACGCACGCGCGTCCAGCTCGGCGTAGGTCAGGGACGCCGCGCCGCCCTCCGTGCCCTCGACGGCCGTCGACTCGGGCGTGCGGGCGGCCTGGTCGGCGAACAGCTCGACCACGTTCGTCACGGGGACGGGGCGGCCGGTGTCGTTCGCGGCGTCCACGACGGCGCGGTCCTCGCCGGTCGTGAGGTCGTAGGCGCCGATGGGACGGTCCGGGTCGGCGGTCGCGTCGCCGAGCAGCCGCTCCAGGTGGGCCAGCAGCGCGTCCATGCGCGCGTCGTCGAACAGCTCGCGGCGGAACGTCGCCTCGACCGTCATCCCCTGCCGCCGGACGAACGCCTCCAGCGACAGGTCGAAGTGCGTCGTCCCGTTGTGGATGTGGGTCCAGCCGGAGGTGACGCCGGGCAGGTCCAGCTCGCCGATCTCCTGGACCAGGAACAGCAGCATGGTGTCGAAGAACGGCGAGCGGCCCTGCGTCCGTGCGGGGCGCAGCTCGCGCACGATCGCGTCGTAGGGCAGCGCCTGGTGGGCGAAGCCCTCCTCGACCGTGCGGCCGACGCGGCGCAGCGCCTCCCGGAAGGTCGGGCCTGCGCCCGGCGTCCCGTCCGAGGGCGACAGATCGGTGCGCAGCGCGAGGGTGTTGCCGAAGTTGCCGACCAGCCGCTGCACCTCGGCGTGCTCGCGGTTCATCACCGACGAGCCGATCGAGATGTCGGCCGACCCGGTGTAGCGGTGCAGCAGGACCGCGTACGCGGCCATCATCACCATGTACGGGGTGAGGTTCTCCTCGGCGGCCAGCCGCCGCATCCCGGCGGTGACCGCGTCGTCGAAGGTGCGGGCGCGGCGCCCGCCGCGCTCGGACACGGTGGCGCCGCGCGGGCGGTCGGCGGGCAGGTCCAGCGCCGCGGGCGGCGGGTCGAGCCGGGCACGCCAGTACGCCAGGTCGTCCTCCTGGACGGGGCGCCGCTGCTCCCACTCGGCGAAGTCGGCGTACTGCACGGCGAGGTCGGGCAGGCCGTGCGCGCCGGGCGTCCCGGCGAGCGCGGCACGGTAGAGCGCCGACAGGTCGCCCGACAGCGAGCCCCACGTCATGCCGTCCCACGCGATGTGGTGGACGACCAGGACCAGGGCGTGCTCGCGCTCGCCCAGACGCAGCAGTTCCAGCCGGATCGGCCGCTCCTTGCGCAGGTCGAACGGCAGCGCCGCCAGTTCCTCGGCGCGCGTCCGCGCCGCTTCGGCGGGGCAGTCGTTCGCGGGAAGGTCGAGGGCGTCGTCGTCGGTGACGATTTGCACCGCTCCAGAGGGAGCTTCGCCGTTGGCCGCCGGGTCGGCGTCGGCGTAGACGGTGCGCAGGACGGCGTGGCGCCGGATCAGCCCGCGCAGCGCCTCGCGCAGCGCGGCGGTGTCGAGGTCGCCCGTCAGGTTCACCAGCAGGCACACGTTGTAGGCCGGGCTCTGGGGGAACGTCCGGTGGTGCAACCACATGCTCTGCTGCGCGTACGACAACGGCGCCGGGCCGTCCGATCCACGCGGACCTATCCGGGAGGTGTCCGGGCCGAGCCCGGCCTCAACCATCATTCGCCGCATCAGCTCGCGTCGCCGCGCCGCCGTCTGTTCCCGCACGCTCAACTCTTTCGTCGTCGTCGGCCACCGCAGTCAGTTAGGTTAGCCTTGCCTACGAAAAACGCACAAGGTTAGCCTTACCTAAGTTTGACTGCATATTTCGGTCGAAGAGGAGTTGGGTGCCTTGTCCTTCGGTGTGCGCACGGCCGGTCCGGTCACCACGTTCGCGGTCACGGAGCTCACGGTCGACGTGACCGGTGCCGAGCCGCTGCGTCTGTTGGCGGGGCTGTCCGGCTCCGGCAGGTTCGACGACCACGTCGTTTACGAGCGTCCCGGGCTCTGGACGTTCGCCGGCGGCGTGCTCGGCGAGGTGGTCCTCGACGACGGCGTGGCGCGCACGCGCTGGGCCGGCGCCGAGCCATCGGAACGTTCCTGGTCCGGCGCGCCGTCCGCGGCGCTCGACGAGGCGTTCCGCGCCTGCCCCTTCGCCACGTGGAACGCCTACGGGTGGATCGCCTTCGAGTTCGCCCGCCCCGCCGACCGGCCCGCCGGGCAGCGGCTCGCGCATCTGGTCGTCCCGCGCACGGAGGTGCGGATCGAGGGCGCCACCGCCACCGTCACCAGCGTGGACACGGCGGAGGCCGAGGCCGTCGCCGCCTTCCTCGCCGCGCCGGGACCGCTCCGGTTCGGCTCCCCCGCGCCGGTCGACGTCCGGGTCGGCGGTGACCGATACCGGTCACGGGTGGCCCAGGCCGTCGAGGAGATCGCGGCCGGGCTCTACCAAAAGGTGATCGTATCCAGGCGGCTACCCATCTCTCACCCCGTCGACGTCACCGCCACCTACGTGCGCGGCCGCGAGGCCAACACCCCGGCCCGCTCGTTCCTGCTCCGCCTCGGCGGCTTCGGCGCCACCGGGTTCAGCCCCGAGGTGCTGGCGGGCGTGGACGGCACCGGCACCGTCATGACGCAGCCGCTGGCCGGCACCCGCGCGTTCGGGCGGGGCGCGGAGGTGGACGCGGCGACCCGGCACGAACTGGAGACCGACCCCAAGGAGATCTTCGAGCACGCCGTGTCCGTCCGCACCTCCCAGGAGGAGCTGTACGGCGTGTGCGAGCCCGACACCGTCCAGGTCACCGGGTTCATGGCGGTGAAGGAGCGCGGCAGCGTGCAGCACCTCGGCTCCAGCGTCAGCGGCCTGCTGGCGCCCGGCCGCACCAGCTGGGACGTGCTGGACGCGCTGTTCCCCGGCGTGACCGCCTCCGGCATCCCCAAGGCCGAGGCGGTGGCCGCGATCGGGCGGCTGGAGGAGCCGCGCGGGCTGTACGCGGGCGCGGTCCTCACCATCTCCCACGACGGCGCGATGGACGCCGCCCTCGTGCTGCGCGCCCTCTACAGCGACGAGGACGGCGCTTGGCTGCGGGCGGGCGCCGGCATCGTCACCGGCTCCACGCCCGAGCGCGAGTACGAGGAGACGTGCGAGAAGCTGTCCAGCATCGCCCCGTACGTCGTCCCGGCCTCCTGACCTCCCGGCACGAGGGAACGCCCTCCGCACCCCGCTGCCCGGGTGCGGAGGGCGTCCGTCGTGCGCCCGGCTCGGAACCGGCGGGCTCAGCCCAGCCGGGCTGCCAGGGCCTTCTTGTTGATCTTGCCGACCGGGGTGCGGGGGAAGGCGCCGGTCGTCTCGATCCGGTCGGGGAACTTGTAGGCGGCCACCCCGCGCTCGCGCAGGAACTCCTTGACCTCGCGCAGCCCCGGCGGCGCGGCGCCGTCCCCGGCCGCCTCACGGAGGATGAGGAACGCGCAGGTCCGCTCCCCCATCACCGGGTCGGGCATGCCGACCACGGCGGCGTCGTGCACGGCCGGATGGGCCAGCAGGTGGTTCTCCAGCTCCTCCGCCGAGATCTTGTCGCCGCCCCGGTTGATCTGGTCCTTCTCGCGCCCCTCCACGATCAGGTGGCCGGACGGCAGCCGCCGCACCAGGTCGCCGGTGCGGTAGAACCCGTCCGGGGTGAACGAGCGGGCGTTGTGCTCGGGCGCCCGGTAGTAGCCGCGCAGCGTGTACGGGCCGCGGGTGAGCAGCTCGCCGACCTCGCCGTCCGGCACGTCCGCGCCGTCGGCGTCGACCACGCGGACCTCGTCGGCGGGCGACAGCGGCCGCCCCTGGGTCCGCTCGACCAGGTCGGCGGGGTCGTCCAGCCGGGTGTAGTTGAGCAGGCCCTCGGCCATCCCGAACACCTGCTGCACCGAGCAGCCGAGCACCTTGGGCACCTGCGCGGCGCGCTCGGCGGCGAACTTGGCGCCGCCGACCTGGAGCAACTCCAGCGACGAGAGGTCCTCGTCGGACCACGACACCGCGTCCAGCCACAGCAGCGCGATCGGCGGCACCGCGGCGCACACGGTGGCACGTTCCCGCTCGATGAGCGGGAACGCCTCGTCCGGCGACCCCGAGGGCGCCAGCACGACCGTGCCGCCCGTCGCGAACACGCCCAGGATGCCGGGGCAGGCCAGCGCGAAGTTGTGCGCGGCGGGCAGCACGACGAGGTAGACGGTGTCCTCGCCGAAGCCGCAGACCTCCGCGCTCGCCTCCAGGTTGTAGACGTAGTCACGGTGCGTCCGCGGGATGAGCTTGGGCAGGCCGGTCGTGCCGCCCGACAGCAGGAACACGCCGACGTCCGCGGGGTCCGGGCCGTCGCCGGCCGGCACGTCCGCGGGGTCGGCGTCGAGGTCGGCGAGCGCGGCGAACTCCTGCGCGTCGCCGTCCACGACGACGTGCTCGACCCGGAGCGTGCGGGCCAGGGCGCGGAAGTCGAAGCCGCCGTCGACGTCCGGGACGACGTAGGCGCGCGCCTCCGACAGCTCGCACAGGTAACCGATCTCGCTCTCGCGGTGCGCGGGCAGCGCCAGCACGGGCGCGGCCCCGATCCGCACCAGCGCCAGGAACACCACGACGAACGAGGCGGTGTTGGGCAGCTGCACGACCACGCGGTCGCCGCGGCCGACGCCGAGCCGCCGGAACCCCGCGGCGGTGCGGTCGGCGCGCCGGTCGAGCTCGGCGTAGGTCAGCCGCTCCGGACCGGCGACCAGCGCGACCCGGTCGGGCGCGCCGCGCAGCACGCCGCCGAGCAGCCGGTCGCTCCAGTAGCCCTCGCGCGTGTAGCGCTCCTCGAGCTCCGGGGGCCAGGCGATGAACCCTTCCACGCCGTGCCCTTCCCGGGGGCGGCCCCCCGGACCCCCCGAAGCCGCTTCGCCGCCCATTTCAGCGCCCCGCGAGCTGCGCCTCGGCGCCCGGCACGGGCTCGGCCGGGTCGGAGCCGAGCGCGACGATCCGGTTGGCGGCGTCCACGTGCACCACCTTCGGATCGTGCGCGCTACGCTCCGACTCGTCCACCGACGCGTAGGTGATGATGATGACCAGGTCGCCCGGCTGCACGATCCGCGCCGCCGCCCCGTTGATCCCGATCACGCCGCTGCCGGCCTCCCCGGTGATGGCGTAGGTGACGAGCCGGGCGCCGTTGGTGATGTCGACCACCTGCACCTGCTCGCCCTCCACGATGTCGGCCGCGGCCATCAGGTCGGCGTCTATCGTCAGCGACCCCACGTAGTGCAGGTCCGCCTGGGTGACGGTGGCACGGTGGATCTTTCCGTTCATCAGCATGCGCTGCACCGGTCGGCCTCTTTCTCGAAAACAACTAAGGCTAGGCTTACCTTAGCTACTACCCCTGCCGAGGAGAACCCCGAAGATGCTTCGCCGTCTGGCCATGGACATCAGCCCCTTGCGCAGCAGCAGACCTTTCCGCAACGTGTTCATCGCCAGAACGGTGTCGGTCTTCGGCATCGGCATGCTGATGGTCGCGCTGCCGGTGCAGGTCTACGACATGACCGACTCCACCGTGCACGTCGGCGCGGTGGCGGCCTCCAGCGGGTTCGCGCTGCTGGTCGGCTTCCTGTGGGGCGGCGTGCTCGCCGACCGGTACGACCGCCGCACGCTCATGCTGCGCGCCCGCACCGCCGCCGGCATCGGCTTCGTGCTGCTCACGCTCAACGCCTTCCTGCCGTCGCCGTCCCTGGCCGCCCTCTACGTCCTGGCCGCCTGGGACGGCCTGGCCACCGGCATCAGCGTCACCGCCCTGCTGGCCGCGACACCGGCGCTGGTCAAACCCGACAAGCTCGTGGCGGCGGGCGCGCTCAACGCCCTCACGGTGCGGCTCGGCTCGATGCTCTCCCCCGCCCTCGGCGGCATGGTGATCTCCGCGGTCGGCGTCGGCTGGAACTACGCGGCCGCGGCCGCGGGCACGCTCGCCACGCTGTTCCTGCTGACCGGGCTGCCCTCGCTCAAGCCCGAGGCCGAGACGCATGAGAAGCCGCTGAAGGCGCTCGCGTCCGGGTTCCGCTTCGTGTCGACGCACCGGGTCGTGGGCTCGCTGATGCTGCTCGGCCTGCTGTTCATGGTCGCGGGCGGCATCCCGGTGCTGCTGCCCGCGTTCGCGGCGCTGAGCCTGGACGGCGGGCCCACCACGATCGGGTTCCTGTACACCGCGCCCGCCTGCGGCGCCGTGCTCGCCTCCGTCACCAGCGGCTGGGCCTCTACGGTCCGGGCGCCCGGACGGGTCCTGCTCGTCGCGTCCGTCGCCGGGTTCGTGACGCTGGCGCTGCTCGGCCTGGCCCGGCACCCGGTGCTGGCCGTCGCCATCCTGTTCCTTTACGGCTTCGTCGCCTCCATCGAGGAGATCCTGCGCTACGGCCTCATCCAGAGCCACACGCCCGACGCCTACCTCGGCCGCGTCAACGCCCTCTGGTCGGCGCAGGAGACCGGCGGCGAGGCCGTAGGGTCGCTGGGCGCCGGCGCGCTGGGCCGCTACCTCGCGCCCGGCGCCGCCATCGTCGTGTACGGGACGGTCAGCGCCGTCCTCGCGCTCGCGCTCGCGCTGTCCCTGGCCGGGCTCCGCGGCGCCACGCTCGAACCCGGCCAGGCCGCGGCTCCGGATCCCGCGCCGGATCCGGAGCCGGGCCCCGCTCCGGGTGCCGAGCCGGACCCGGAGCGCGCCTGACCGGTCCGGCCGCGCACCACCCCAGTGCGCGGCCGGACCGGAGCGTTACGAGCGGGCGAGCCGCTCGGACACCTCGTCCTCGGACATGCCCTCCACCATGAGCCAGATCTCCGCGACGGCCTCCAGCCGGCCGGGGCTCTCCTCGAGCTCGGTGAAGCGGCGCGCGATCCCCGCCACGGTCCGCTGGTTGAACACCACGCGGACCGGCAGGGACGTGGTGTCGAGGGCCTCGCGCAGCCGCGCGATGACGGACGTGGCCAGCACCGAGTCGCCGCCCAGGGCGAAGAAGTCGTCGTCGGCGCCGACGCGCTCCACCCCGAGCACGCCGGCGACGACGCGGGCCAGCACCTTCTCCACCCCGGTGCGCGGCGCGGTGTAGGCCCGGCCGCCCTCGCCGCCCGCCTCGGCGGCCAGGGCGGTCAGCGCCTTGCGGTCGACCTTGCCGTTGGCGGTGAGCGGCAGCTCGGCCAGCGGGACGACCAGCTCGGGCACCATGTGCGGCGGCAGCAGCTCGCGCGCGTGGGCGAGCAGCCCCTCGACGCCGCCGGCGTCCGGGCCGGTGACGGCGGCGGCCAGCCGCCCGGCGGCCAGCAGGCCGACCGCGCGGCCCACCTCCGGATGGCTCTCCAGCGCGGCCTCGACCTCGCCGAGCTCGATGCGGAAGCCGCGCACCTTGACCTGGTGGTCGCGGCGGCCGAGGAACTCGATCGTGCCGTCGGGCCAGTAGCGGCCCAGGTCGCCGGTGCGGTACCAGCGGGTGCCCTCGTGCTCCACGAACCGGTCGGCGGTGCGCTCGGGGTCGCCGGTGTAGCCGTCGGCGACGCCCCCGCCGCCGATCCACAGCTCGCCGGCGACCCAGTCGGGACGGTCCCGGCCCAGCTCGTCCACCACCCGGCAGGCGACGCCGCGCAGCGGCACGCCGTATGGGATCGCGTGCCGGCCCTCGGGCACGCGCGCGTCCTCGACTTCGAGCACGGTGGAGTGGATCGCGGTCTCGGTCGTGCCGCCCAGCGCGACGAACCGGGCCCCGGGGGCGCGCTCGCGCAGCAGGCCGGGCAGGTGCGCGCCGACCCAGTCGCCGCCCAGCAGCACCAGCCGCAGAGAGGGCACCGGCCCGGTCGCCAGCAGCATCTCCAGCACCGACGGCACGCAGTTGAGCACGGTCACCGACCAGCGCCCGGCGAGCTCGGCCCAGCGCGCGGCGTCGCGCCGGTCGTCCTGCTCGGGCAGCGCCACCGCGCCGCCCGACGCCCAGGGCGCGAACAGGTCGAACACCGACAGGTCGAAGTCCAGCGCGGACACCCCGAGGGTGGTGTCGGACGCGCCGAGCGCGAACCGCTCCACCAGGTCGCCGATGGTGTTCATCGCGGCGCCGTGCGACACCTCCACGCCCTTGGGCTCGCCCGTCGACCCGGAGGTGAACAGCACGTAGGCGACCTGGCCGGGACGGATCCGCACCGGCAGGTCCAGCGGCGCGGCGTCGCCGGTCTCCACGGAGGTCAGCGGGACGGTCACGCCCGCGCGCTTGCGGATCCGCTCGCGGCGGGCGGCGGGCTGCTCGGGGCCGATGGGGACGTACGCGGCCCCCGCCGCCAGCACGCCGAGCACCGCGACGGCCTGCTCCGGCCCCTTGGGCAGCTCCACCGACACGCGGTCGCCGGGGCGCACGCCGCGCTCCACCAGCCGCGCGGCGACGCGCAGCGCCCGGTCGGCCAGCTCGCCGTAGGTCAGGGTGCCGTCCAGGCCCCAGCGCAGCGCGGGCGCGTCCGGGGTGGCGGCGGCGTGCCCGAAGAAGCCCTCGGTGAGGGTGCGCGCGGGCGGGGCCTCGGTGGCGTTGAGCCCGTGCCGGACGCGCAGCTGCTCCGGCGTCGCGGCGATCCGCAGCGGCTCGTTCCAGTCGGCGTCCGGCGCACCCAGCCGGGTGATCTCGCGGGTGTAGGCGGCGAACATCGTCTCGGCGACGCCGTCGGGGAAGGCGGGATCGCGCACGTCCCAGTTGAGCAGCAGCCCGCCCGACACCTCGGTCACCTGCGCGTCCAGCAGCACCTGCGGGCCCTGCGAGACGATCCACTCCGGTTCGCCGAAGCTGCGCCGGACCCGCTCGCCGAACAGCTCGCCGAGGTTGAGCGCACTGGTGTAGACGATCGGGGCGAGGACCTGCTCGCCGCGCACCCGCGACAGGTCGCGCAGCACCTCCAGGCCGGAGTAGTCGCTGTGCGCGCCCGCGGTGTGCAGCCGCGCCTGGACGGCCCGCGCCCGCTCGACGAACGGCAGCTCCGCGGTGAGGTCGACCTCCAGCATGATCGACCCGGTGAAGTCGCCGACCACCTGGTCCACCTCGGGGTGCACCGGCTCGCGGTGGAACAGCGGCAGGTTCAGCAGGAACCGCGGCGTGGCCGACCAGGCCCCGATGACCTCGGCGAACACCGCGGCCAGCGCCATCGCGGGGGTGACGCCCTCGCCGTGCGCGCGGGCGATGAGCCGGTCCTTGTCGTCCGGGGACAGCCAGTGGTGCATCCGCACCACCCGGTCGCCGGGCTCGGGCACGACCGGCAGCTCGGGCGGGCCGGGCAGGTCGGCGAGCCGTCCGGCCCACCACTCGCGGTCGCGCTCGCGGGCCTCGGCGCGCGGGTCGGCCGCGAGGTAGCGCGCGTAGGTGTAGGTGACGGGATCGAGCGACTCGCCCTCGTACAGCGCGGCGAGGTCGGCCAGCAGGGTGCGGTAGCTCATCGCGTCCGCGGCGACCATGTCGACGTCGAGGTGCAGCCGGGCGGCGCCGCCGGGCAGCAGGCTGAGCCGGGCGTCGAAGACCCGGCCGTCCTCGATCGGGAGGCGCTGCACGGACATCTCCGCGCGCACCCGCTCAAGTTCCGCCGCCGCGCCGCCGTCGCCCGCGTCGCGCAGGTCGTGCACGGCGATGGCGGGGCCGGGACGTTCGGGCAGGACGCGCTGCGTGCCGTCGTCCGACACCGCCACGCGCAGCATCGGATGCCGCTCCACCAACGCGCGCACGGCCGCCTCGAACCGGGTCGGGTCGATCTCGCGGCCGTCGAGCTCGACGTAGAGGTGCGCGGCGACCGACCCGAGCGCCTGCCCGGCATCGCGGCCGATCCAGTACGCGTGCTGCATCAACGCCAGCGGGAACGCCTCGGCGCCGACCTCGGTCTCGGGCTCGGGCTCGGCAGCGGCCGGTTTGGGCTCGACGGCGCCGCGCTCTTCGAGGAGTTCCCACCACTGGTTCAGGGTGGGCCGTTCGGCCAGCTCGGCGAAGCGCACCTCGACGCCGCGCTTGCGCAGCCGCCCGGTCAGCCCCATGAGACGGATCGAGTCCATGCCCAGCTCGATGAGGTTGTCGTCGGGCCGGGCCTCCTCGCCCAGCACCTCGGTCAGCGCGGTGTGCAGTTCGTCCCAGGTCAGCACGGCACTCCTCTTGAAATTTAGGTAAGGCTAACCTAAATCAAGCGCCCTTGACCGTCAACGTCGCCGACGCCGGCACGGCCCCCCGCGGACGGTCCGCGCGCCGCCGGTCCACCGGCACGATCAGCGGCGTCCCGCACTCCGGATCGTCGATGACCTGGCACGGCAGCCCGAACACCCGCTCCACCAGATCCGCCGTCACCACCTCCTCCGGACGGCCCTGGTCGATGATCTCGCCGCCGCGCATCGCCACCAGATGCGTCGCGTACCGGCACGCGTGGTTGAGGTCGTGCAGCACCGCCACCAGCGTGCGGCCCTCCTCGTGCAGCCGCGAGCACAGGTCGAGCACCTCGATCTGGTGCGCGATGTCCAGGAACGTCGTGGGCTCGTCCAGCAGCATGATGGGCGTCTGCTGCGCCAGCACCAGCGCCAGCCACACCCGCTGCCGCTGGCCGCCCGACAGCTCGTCCACCACCCGGCCGGCCAGGTCGGCGACCCCGACCGCGTCCATCGCCTCGTTCACCGCGCGCTCGTCGGCCCGCGACCACTGGCGCAGCAGCCCCTGGTACGGGTACCGGCCGCGCGCCACCAGATCGGCCACCGTGATGCCGTCCGGCGTGATCGGCGACTGCGGCAGCAGCCCCAGCCGCCGCGCGACCTCCTTGCCGTGCAGCGAGGCGATCGGCGCGTCGTCCAGGAAGACCGTGCCCGCCTTCGGCTTCAGCAGCCGGGCCAGCGAGCGCAGCAGCGTCGACTTGCCGCACGCGTTCGGGCCCACGATGACCGTGAACGACCCGTCGGGGATCTCCACCCCCAGCCCCTCGGCCACCACACGCTGCTCGTACGCCAGCGTCAGGCCCTCCGCCCTCAGTCTGCTCACGCGGCCACCTCGCCTAGCGGCTCGGTGGCTGCCTCGCCTAGCGGCTCGGCCATGCGTGAGCTCCGCTGCCGTGTTTTCAAGTTCACTCCGTTCACGGCATACCCCTCCGTCCCTTCGTGGACAGCAACCAGACCAGATACAGGCCGCCCAGCACGCCGGTCACCACGCCGACCGGCAGCGCCACGGGCAGCCGCAGTGAGACCAGGTCGCCGCACACCAGCAGCGCGGCGCCCATCAGACCGGCGGACAGCAGGTGCGGCCCGGTGCGCCGGGTCAGCCGGCGCACCAGCTGCGGCGCGGCCAGCGCGACGAACGGGACCGGGCCGACCGACGCCGTCGCCGCCGCGCACAGCCCCACCCCGGCGACCACGAGCATCGCCCGCGCCCGCTGCACCGGCACGCCCAGCGCCTGCGCCGCCTCGTCGCCCAGCTCCCCCATCCCCAGCTGGCGCGCGAACAGCAGCGCCATCGGGACCAGCACCAGCAGCGCCAGGGCCAGCGGCACGGCCTGGTCCCAGCCCCGCCCGTTCAGGCTGCCGGTCAGCCAGAACGCCGCCTCGTACGCGTCGCGCAGCTCGGCCCGGGTGATGAGGTAGGAGTTGAACGCCTCCAGCATCGCGGCGGCCCCGACCCCGACGAGCACCAGCCGCATGCCGTGCACACCGCCGCCCTTGTAGGCGATCAGGTACACCGCCAGCGCGGTCACCACCGCGCCCAGCACCGAGCTGGCCGCGATGGCCACGAACCCGCCGCCGAACACCAGGATCTGCAGCAGCGCCCCGGTCGCCGACCCCGTCGTGAACCCGATGAGGTCGGGACTGCCCAGCGGGTTGCGCGACATGCTCTGGAAGACGGCCCCGCTCATGCCCAGCGCCAGCCCCGCCAGCAGCCCCACCACAGCCCGCGGCAGCCGCAGCTTCGTGACGATGAACTCGGTGGCCTTGTCGCCCTGACCGACCAGCACCTGGACGACCTCGGCCGGGGAGATGGGGAAGTCGCCCGTCCCCACCACGAAGACCGCGGCGCCGCAGGCCACGGCCAGCAGCGCGGCGCTCACCGCGGCGATCCGCGGATCGAATCGCACCGACACGCTCCCGGCGCGCACCACCCGGCCGGACCCCTTGTCCATGCGCGGCCCCGCCGAGGCACCCAGCGCCTTCATAGTTTCCGCATCCCTCCGCGCCGCACCATCAGCATGAAGATCGGCGCGCCCAGGAACGCGGTGACCAGCCCCGTCTCCAGCTCGCCCGGCGTCACGACGCGTCCCACCACGTCCGCGCCCAGCATCAGCACCGGCGCCAGCAGCAGCGAGTACGGCAGCACCCACCGCTGGTCGGGCCCGACCCACGCCCGCACGACGAACGGCACCGCCAGCCCCAGGAACGCGATCGGCCCCACCGCCGCGGTCGCCGAACCGCACAGCACCACCACCGCGACCGCGCCCAGCGCGCGCGTGCGCCCCGGCCGCACGCCGAGCGCCTGCGCGGACTCCTCGCCGAGGTCCAGCGCGTTGAGCGCCCGCGCGAGCGACAGCGCCAGGACCGTTCCCACCAGCAGGAACGGCAGCACCTTGACGAAGACCCCCAGATCGCGTCCCGACAGCGAGCCCACCTGCCAGAACCGGAACCCGTTGAACGTGCGCGGGCTCATCAGCATCAGCCCGGCCGTCAGCGCGGTGAACACCGCGTTGATCGCCGCGCCCGCCAGCACCAGCCGCCCGGGCGAGGCCCCGCCCCGGCCGTGCGCGCCGATCAGGTAGACCAGCACCCACGCCCCGGCCGCACCGGCGAGCGCGGCCCACACGTAGACCATCACCTCGTCCGTGCGGACCAGGCTCATGACCGTCACCACGGCCAGCGCGGCACCGCCGTTGACGCCCAGCAGCCCCGGCTCGGCGAGCGGGTTGCGGGTCAGCGCCTGCATCAGCGCCCCGGCCAGCCCAAGCGCGCCGCCCACCGCCACGCCGAGCAGCGTCCGCGGCAGCCGCAGCTCGCGCACGATCAGCGCGTGCTCCGAGCCGTCCGGCGCGAACAGCGCGCCGAACACCTCACCCGGCGGGATCCGCTGCGCCCCGATCGCGAAGCTCGCCGTCACCGCGACCACGAGCAGTCCCGCCAGCACGAGCAGCCCGGCCCACCGGCCGGCGCGGATCCCGCTCCGCACGGGCGGCGGGCGGTCGCTCGGGGGGGCTTTCCGCACGGACGTCAGCACAGATTTAGGCTAGCCTAAGCTAAATCGCCACGCGATCCCCCAACCCGGCATCCTCACGCGGTGCGCCGGGACCGGCGTCCCGCCAGCCGCGCCGCGACGGGCGCGAGGACCGCGATCCGCGCCGGTCTGCCCATCGCCAGGGCGACAAGGCAGTACCCCCTCAGCACGATCGGCAGCAGCAGGAACCCGGCCGTGAAGACGTTCAGGACGATGTCGTTCTCGGGCATCGGTTCATTGCCGTACCGGACCAAGCCGTAGCCGACGCCGACCATCGTGCCGACGACGGTGTAGAGGACCGTCAGCACGTCGATCGCAACGCACTGCCACGCGTGGAACCTTGCCAGGCCGGTCCTCGCCCTGACCAGCACCAGGCCGAGGAAGAACGGCAGGAAGTAGGCGGCCGCCGCCGGGCCGAGTCCTTCCCGCGCGGCGGGATGCGGCGCCGTTCCCACCGGCGGGAGAACCGGCCCGGCGCGGTGCGGAGGCAGCGGAGCACGCTGCGGCGGGACGAACGGCTGCGGAACGGGCGGGCGGGGAACGGGCGGCTGCGGAAGGGGCGGCCAGGTGGCATGGCGCCGGACGTCCTCCACCGCTTCGCGGGCCCTCGCGGAGACCTGCCGGCTGTCGTCGTGCTGCATGGCCACCAGGCGTTCGAGGGCCGTGGCCCCCGCCGGGAGGCCGTCGCGGGCGAGACGCCACAGGGCGTTCACCGCCTCCAGGCGGGACCCGGTCAGCAGGCTGCCGGCCGCGGAGAGCACCTCCTCGGGGATCGGCCGGGGCCGGGCCCCGCGCGGGCTGGAGGCGACCACCAGCTCGCCGCGCACGTCCACGAACTTGGTCGGCGTCTGGTTCGACGTCGTCTCCCGGATCCGCCCGTACGCGTACTCGTACAGCTCGTCGATGGTGACCCGGCCGTCGCCGTTGAGATCCGCCTCGCCGGTCCGCAGCCCTTGGATGACGGCGCTGGTGAAGACGGACGGGCGCGGCCCGCCGGCGGTGGGCCGGCCCGCCGACACCCGGCCGTGGTCGACCTCGAAGGAGTACTCCAGCGACGTGGACGAGCACAGCACGGCGCAGCCCGATCCTCTGAGGCGTTCGGCGACGTCCACGTTGCCGCCGGAGCGGGCGACCATGCCGCGCGTGAAGGCGCCGCTGTGGCAGCAGTCGAGCAGGAGCACGATGTTCCTGGAGCGGCTGTGCCGGAGCTGGTCGCTGACGTAGGCGGCCGGGACGGCGGTGGAGTTCGGCCGGGCGAGGCGGGTGCCCGTGGTCGCGAAGTAGAACCGTCCCGCTTCGTCCTTGTAGCCGTGGCAGGAGAAGTACAGCAGGAGGACGTCGTCGGGCTCCGCGTCGGCGAAGTGGTCTTCGATCGCCTCCATCACCAGGTGGGCCGGGTCGTTGCGCAGAACCCGCACGGAGAAGCCCCCGATGGCCTGGTCGGCCAGGACCGCCTCCAGTTCGTGCACGTCCTGCATCGGCGAGCGCAGCCGCTGGAGTCCGGGGTCGGAGTACCGATCCGACGCGATCAGGAGAGCTCGTCTCGGGTTTCGGGATGCCGCGTCAGCCATTCGATCAGTTGCTGTTCCTGCTCCGGGGACGGGTCGGAAATCTCGATGGAGTCGGCCCCGCGCGTGACCTTGATGGTCCGGTCGGGGCGGGCCGCGAGCCAGGCGAAGACGCCCTCGGCGAACGCCGCGACCACCGGGCTGGCCCCCAGGGCGACGACGAGCGCGCCCAGCGCGGCCACCGCCCCCGACTTGGCCCCCTCGGGCGCGGCGCCCATGGGACGCCGGACCCGGAGGTCGCGGTCGGCCAGATCCCGGTACAGCCGCACGGTCAGCTCGTCCAGCCGGAGAGGGTCGGCGCGGCTCTCCCTGATTTCCACGAAGGCGGTGTCCATGGTGAATTCCTGCATGCCCGTTCGACGTGGCCGCCATTGATCGCGATGGCACGAACGGTGTCTCGATTGCGAATACACTCGCAGGTAACCAAAACAAAGCCGACATTTCCGAATTGGCATTAACCATGGCGGCGGCGCCCCCCGGAGTGAGGGGCGCCGCCGTTCTTCCTTTCGTCAGTGCGCGGCCAGCGCGTCCTTCTCCGGCCCGGCGTTCGGGGCCTCGCGCGGCGGGGGCGCCTCGGACAGGGCCAGGCGGGCGTGCACGGGACGCAGCGCCCGCGGCAGCCACCAGTTCCGCCGCCCCAGCAGCGTCATGGTGGCCGGGACCATCAGCATCCGCACGACGGTCGCGTCCAGCGCCACCGCCAGCACCAGGCCCAGCCCGATCGTCTTGATGGGCGCGAAGCCCCCGGCCACGAACCCGGCGAACACGATGCCGATGAGCAGGGCCGCCGCCGTCACGATGCCGCCGGTGCGCTGCAGCCCCTCGGCGACCGAGCCGCGCGGGCCCGCCCCGGCCAGCCAGCGCTCGCGGATCCGCGACAGCAGGAACACCTCGTAGTCGACCGACAGCCCGAACGCGATCGCGCCGATCAGCACCGGGACGGTCAGGTGCACGTATCCCAGGCCCTCGCCGCCGACCAGGCCGGCGAGGTGGCCGTCCTGGAACACCCAGACCACGATGCCCAGCGCGGCGCCGATGCTCAGCAGGTTGGTCAGCACGGCCTTGACCGGCAGGATCAGCGAGCCGGTGAAGGCGAACAGCAGCAGCAGCGTGCCCAGCGCCACGACCGCGACGGCCCAGGGCAGGCGTTCGGCGAGCATCGCCCGGTAGTCCATCAGGCCCGCGGTGTCCCCGGTGACCTGGACGCGGAACGGGGCGGGCAGGTCGCGGACGGCCTCGACGGCGCGGCGGGCCGCCGGGCCCTCGGCCGAGCCGGTCGGGGTGGCCAGCACGATGGTGGTGCGCGGCGCGATCTGCTCGGCGCGCACGTCGGTGACGCCCGGCCGGGCGGCGAGCGTCCGGCGCAGCCGCTCGACGCCGGGGTCGTTCACCGGCGCGTCCGCGATCACCTGGATGTCGCCGCCGCGGCCCGACCGGTCCGGGAAGTGCGCGTTCAGGCCGTTCCACATCTGCCGGGTCTCGGTCGAGGACGGCAGCATCCGCGGGTCGCCCTGGGAGATGCGCATCCCGAACAGCGGCAGCGCCAGCGTGACCAGCACGAGGCCCGAAACGGCCAGGGTCAGCACGGGCCGCCGCTGCACGGCGCCCGCGACCCGCGCGAACACGCCGCGCCCGCCGTCCCGGCGCCTGGACGCGGAGATCCGGTGCCCGAACCGGCCCAGCAGCGCGGGCAGCAGCGTCAGCGCGACCGCCATGTCGACCACGACGACGGCGGCGCCGGCCAGGCCCATCGAGCGCAGGAACGGGTCGGGGAAGACGACGAGCCCGGCCAGCGCGACGGCCACGGTCAGGCCGGAGAACATGACGGTCCGTCCCGCGGTGGCGACCGTGCGGGCCACGGCCTCGCCCACGTCGGCCGTGGCCTGCCGCTCCTCCCGGAACCGGTTGACCATCAGCAGGGCGTAGTCGACGGCCAGGCCCACGGCCAGCATCGTGGTGATCTGGATGGAGTAGACGGAGATGTCGGTGACGGCGCTGAAGGCGAACAGGATCCCGAAGGTGCAGCCGACCCCGGCGAAGGCGACCAGCAGCGGCAGCCCGGCGGCCAGCAGCCCGCCGAACACGACCAGCAGCAGCACCAGCAGGACCGGGGTGCTGAGCAGCTCGGCGCGGACGACGTCGCGGCCGGCCTGCTCGTCGAACTCGGCGCCCGACAGCGGCCCGCCCGCGACGGTGACGCGGGCGTCCACCGCGCGCAGCCGTTCGGCGGCGGCCTCGGCGGCCCGTTCCTGGACGTCCTTGCCGGGCGCGAGGGTGATCTCGACGAGGAGCGCGGCACCGGTCGTGGCCGACGGCAGCGGCCCCTCGACACCGGTGACGCCCGGCACCGCGCGGACGGCGGCCAGCGCGGCCGACACCTCGCGGTTCAGCCGCGGGTCGTCGGCGGGCCGCCCGGTGATGACGGCGGTCAGGCTCTCGGGGCGGGGGGCGAGCCGCTCGACGCGCTGCTCGGCGCGGCTGGACTCGCTGCCGGGGACGGTGCCGACGTCGCCGACCAGGCGGCCGAACACCCCGACGCCGATGCCGAAGCCGGCGAACACGACGGCGCCCCAGAGCACGATGACGACCCAGGGCCGCCGGACGGCGAATGCGGAAACGGAACGGATCACGACAGCCTCCTACGCTTGCGTGGCTGCTCCGATGCTCCGCCGGAGACGCGTCCGGCGAATCGCCGCCAGGAGCGGACTTGCGGGCCGCTCTCAGGAGCGGCCGGCCTCACTCTCAGGAGGGGGCGGGCGGCGCGTTCTCGCCGGGCTGGACCAGGCCCGTCTCGTAGGCCAGCACCACGGCCTGGACGCGGTCGCGCAGGCCCAGCTTGCTCAGCAGGCTGCTGACGTGGGTCTTCACGGTGTGCTCGGTGACGTACAGCTCGCGGGCGATCTCCGCGTTCGACAGTCCCCGGGCCACCTGCCGGAGGGTGTCGGTCTCGCGGGCGGTGAGCGTGGCGAGCCGGGAGTCGTCGGCGGGACGCGGCGCCGCGGGCCGCCCGCCCCGTCCCACCACGTCGGCGATCAGGCGGCGGGTCACGGTGGGCGCGAGCAGCGCCTCTCCCCCGGCCACCACCCGCACCGCCTCGACCAGCTCGGCCCGCCGCATGTCCTTCAGCAGGAACCCGCTGGCCCCGGCCCGCAGCGCGTCGTAGACGTACTCGTCGAGGTCGAAGGTGGTGAGGACCAGCACCCTGGCGGCGGTGTCGCGGCAGACCGCGGCGGTCGCCTCGATGCCGTCGACGTTGGGCATGCGCACGTCCATCAGCACCACGTCGGGCCGCAGCTCGCGCGCCGCCCGGATCGCCTCGGCGCCGTCGGCGGCCTCGCCGACCACCTCCAGGTCGGGCTGCGCGGACAGGATCATGCCGAAACCGTCGCGCACGAGCGCCTGGTCGTCGGCGATGAGGACGCGGATCGGCACGCGATCAATCTAGGCCAGCGGCAGGCTGGCCGTCACGCGGTAGCCGTCTCCGCCGGGGCCCGGTCCGGCCGCCAGTTCCCCGCCGGAGGCCGCCACCCGTTCCCGCATCCCCACGAGCCCGAGCCCGGCGCCCCCGCCGCCCCCGCCGAACGCGCCGCGCCCGTCGTCGCGGACCTCCACGTCCAGCGCGCCGTCCCGCCAGCTCAGCCGCACCCGGACCTGGTCGGCCGCCGCGTGCCTGACCGTGTTCGTCAGCGCCTCCTGCACGATCCGGTACGCGGTGACGGCCAGGTCGGACGGGACCGGCCGCGGCTCCCCGTCCACCTCCAGCGTCGCCTCGAGCCCGGCGTGCCGGACGTCGTCCACCAGGGCGGGCAGCGCTTCCAGGCCGGGCGGCGGCCGCCGGGATGCCCCGCCCTCCTCCGCGCGCAGCACGCCCAGCGCCCGCCGCAACTGCGCCAGCGCCTCCCGCGCCGTCTCGGAGATGGTGTCGAACACCTCCTCCGCCTTGTCGGGATCGGTGCGCACGGCGACCGGCCCCGCCTCGGCCTGGATCACGACCATGCTCATGGAGTGCGCCATGATGTCGTGCATCTCCCGCGCGATGCGCTCCCGCTCACGGGTGGCCGCGGCGACCTGCCCCTCGGCGAGGCGCGCCGCCCGTTCCTCCAGCATCGCGATCCGGTCGCGCCGCGCCCGCGCGCCGACGCCGAGGGCGTACGCCGCCGTGAACGCGATCCCGACCAGGCCGAGGTTGAGCACCTTCTCCTGCGGCACCCCGACCGACAGCATGACGCCGACGAACGTGCCCGCCGCGGCGATCAGCCGCTCCTTCGGCGGGCACAGCGCCGCGAAGGTGTAGGTGACGACCAGCTGCGCGGGCGGCAGATCGCCCAGCGCGCCCGTCATCGCCTGCACGATCGTGCAGACGCCGACGACCTGGGTGACCCAGAACGGGTACCGGCGCCGCCACAGCAGCGCCGCCGACGCGGCCCCGGCCACCAGCGGCATGTACCAGAAGAACCGCTCGTTCACGATCGACTGGATGACCGCGTTGGCCAGGCACGCGACCGCGATGACCGCGTCCACGGCCACGGGCGGCAACGTCTGGGCCCGCGTCACAACCCGGGAGAAGAACGACACGGCCCCAAGTATCTTTTCCCGAGCCGCCCCTGTCCTCACTCCCAAGAGCGACCCCGGGCGCCCCAGAGTTAACGATCTACGCCGTAGATGACGCGGCCTCGGCGGGGGACGCCGTCGATCTCGGAGTAGAGGCGCAGGCACCAGATGACCCGGCCGGGGTGGGCCTGGCTGACCATGGGGACGTCGTCCTCGGTGAGGTCGCGGACGTCCCGGAACCGGCGGGCCGGTTCGCGTACCCGCGCCCGGCCCGGCAGTCCGGCGGCGAGCGCGAACACCAGTTCGTGGGCGCGGGACGCCAGGCCGTTCCACCAGGAGGCGGGGTCGGCGGCGGGCGGCAGGTGCGCGACCGAGCACAGGGCCTCGTCGATCGCGACGAGGGCTTCGAGCGCGCGCGACGGCCCGTCGCGGAGGGCGGCGGGGTACGCGGCGAGCCTGGTGAGCAGTTCCCTGGTGTGGTCGGCTCGGGCGGACGCCTGGGCGAGGGGGCGCGGCTGGGGGGTGAGGCTTTCGAAGTAGAGGGCCTCGGGGTCGAGCTCGGCGACGGCCAGGACCTGTGAGGCCAGCGCGGTGAGGGCCTTGCCCGTCGGGTCCTGGGGTGGGACCGGGGCCAGGGCCTGGGCCACTTCGGGGACGGGGGCGGCGCCGACGGCCGTGCGGACGCCGCGGATGCCCTGGTCGGGCCAGGGCAGCAGCAGGTCCTCCTCGGAGTCGAGCGCGGGCAGCAGCAGGGGCGCGGGGGCGTCCGGCGCCGCCGGGACGGCCCGCGCCGCCTGCTCCCGCCATGACTCGGCGGTCTTGCGGGGCAGCCGCAGCAGCGCGCAGTTGAACGCGATCCACTGCCGGGCGGGGTCGTCCTGGCGGCGGATGTCGCCGAGGTGCTCGCGGACGGCCCGGTCGGCGTGGAAGCGGTCGAGCAGGACGGCGACCGGATCGGGCGCCGGTTCGGGGGCCGGTTCCGCGACGGCCGCCGGGGGCGGCGCGGGTCCCGCGGGCACGGGCTCGGCCGGGTCGTCGAGCAGGCCGCCCAGGACGGCGCGCACGCGCGTGAACGGCTCGGCGCCCGGGTCGCCGGGATGGAGCAGGGCGGTGTGGTCGAGGGCGCGCGCGAGCAGCCTCAGCCCGTCGCGGAACGTCCCGGCAAGGTCGGAGTCGGGGGTGGCGAGCAGGCCGCGGAACGCGGCGAGGTCGTCCCCGGGGACGGTCGTGTCCGGGGTGGGTTCGTTCACTGCTCACCGCTGAACGGGTCGCGCGCCTCGTCGAGCTGCAGGGCGGGCTCGGCCAGTTCGGTGCTGAACACGGCGCCGGGGTCCTGCTCGACGTGCGGCAGGTCGTCCGCGCGGACGAACGGGGGGCCGCCCGGGTGCAGCCGCAGCAGCCCGTCCTCGTCGATGGACACCCAGCACGCCACGTAGGGCGCCTCCGGCGGCGGCCCGCCCTCGCCGACGCGCACCACGTCGGTGCTGTCGTTGAAGCGCAGGTGGAACGTCCACCCGCCCTTGCGCGGGGGGCGGCGCAGCGGCAGCGGCGACAGCAGCCCGGCGCGCACCCGGCCGTCCCGGCCGCGGAACCGGTCGGGCAGCACGGCCGGGTAGATCCGGCCGTCGGGCCCGACCGCGAGG
Source organism: Actinomadura rugatobispora (assembly GCF_055379765.1). Taxonomy (NCBI): domain Bacteria; kingdom Bacillati; phylum Actinomycetota; class Actinomycetes; order Streptosporangiales; family Thermomonosporaceae; genus Actinomadura; species Actinomadura rugatobispora. The sequence continues at coordinate 499,616 of NZ_AP029191.1, forward strand.
TCGCCGAAGACGACCGATCCGCCCGCGGGTTCCTCCGGCGGGGTGTCCACCACGAGCTGGAAGCGGGGCCCGGGCTCCTCGCCCCGCGCCGCGGCCCTGCCCATGTTGGCCAGCACGTCGTGGACGTTGCCGAACGCCTCGCCCTCCACGACGTAGTGCGGCCGGTCGCCGCGCCACAGGTGCAGGGTGGGGGTGAGCTCGTGGCTCATGTCCAGCGTGGTGCGGATCTCGGCCGGCCACACCGAGGCGCTGAGGTCCTCGGCGCCCGGGCGGCTCTCGTAGCTGAACGAGCCCCAGCGCAGCGACGCCGAGCCCTCCACCTTCCGCATGATCTGGAAGCTGCGCAGCAGCGGCCCGGTGCCGTCGGTGCGGACGCGGGTGCCGTGGTCGGCGTCGACGATGTCGAGGGAGTCCCCGGCCGACAGCACCACCAGCTCCTGGCCGTCCTGCCCGGCCAGCGCGAACGAGCTGGGCAGCCCGCGGAACAGGTTCTCCACCTCGACGTCGATGACCGAGTCGTCCTCGCGCAGCCGGGCGGCGGCGTTGGCGGGCTGGTCGTGGCCGAACTGGCGCAGGCTCTCGGCCCAGCACGCGCCGATGGACGCGGCGTTCTTCGGCAGCGTCCGCTCGACCTTGATGTCGTGCGCCGACCAGGCGAAGGTCTCGTGGCCGCCGGGGCGGGCCCCGAACCCGGCGGCGAACTCCTCTTCCACCAGCGGCAGCGCGCTGGCGTTGCCGGTGAGGATCAGCTCGTCCAGCCGCTCGTCGCGGTCCCGGAACCGCTCCTCGACCAGCGCGTTGGCCAGCTCGACGACGCGCCGCACCGACGGGCGGGCCAGGTCCTCGAACTGGGCGCTCTGCAGGACCAGCTCGTCCACACCCTGCTCGGGGATCCGCGCCCGCGTGTCGGTGAGGGCGCGCAGGATCCGGCCGAGGACGGCCTTGGAGACGGTGTACGACCCGGATCCGCCGGCGGCGCCCAGCTCCCGCTTGGCCTTCTCGGCCTCGTCCCACAGCATCTCGAAGGCGCGGCGGCGGCGCGGGTGCCGCTTCCAGTGCGTCGGGACGATGTCCTCGACCAGCTCGGTGATCTCGCCGGGCAGCGGCAGCTCGTCGCCCACGTGCATGGGCAGGCTGCCGGCCAGGTAGAGGCCGTCGGGGCCGCGCAGGTCGTCGGGGAGGGAGGCGGCCAGCCGCTGGGAGTCGTGGGCGAGCAGCGCGTCGGCCAGCTTCAGCTTGAGCCAGTGGAAGACGCGCAGCGTGATGAGGTTGCCGCCGAGGTTGGCGTGGCCGCTGGAGCCGCGCAGCGTCGGGACGATCCGGTAGTAGCGGCCGGTGAAGCGCGGGTCGCCGCCGGGCAGCGGCGGTGTCTCGTCGCTGAGCACGAAGGTGATGAGCGCGATGTCGGTGGTGCCGCCGCCGATGTCGACCACCAGGACGTTGCGCTGCCAGTGGCCGGGGCGGCCGGGCAGCGGGCGGCAGCGCGCCCGCAGCGCCTCGATGCCGCTGCCCGAGCGGGCCCCGACGTCCTTCATCAGGAAGAAGAACGCCGCGCCGACCGCCTCGTCGTAGCTGGTGTAGACGGTGGAGACGCCCAGCGCCTCGCGCACGATCGGGCGCAGCTCGCCGCGCACCTTGAGCGAGGCCATCGCGGGGTAGGTGACCACGACCCGGCCGATCGGCCGCCTATCCATCAGGCGGCGGTGCTCGCGGCGGTTGGTGCGGTCGATGAGGTCGGCGTAGGAGGCGCCGATCAGGTCGCGGACGGTGAGGTCACGGCCGTCGAGGGTGGTCTCGACCTGGTCGAGGCGGTCGAAGCGGGACTTGACGCCGTAGAAGACCCGCGGGCCCCCGTCGCCGTCGCCGCCGCCGTCGGCCTCGGGGACGTCGACGGTGGCGCGGCCGAGCCGCACCCGCGGCGGGTCGACGGAGGTGACCTCGGCGCGGCTGGACAGGACGGTGTCGCCCTCGTTGGGGTCGAGCACGATCTGGTGGAGCGAGCGGGTGTCGAGGGCGGGGACCGCGAACGCCGCGTCGTAGCAGCGGTGCAGCCCGACCGCCAGCCACGACCGCAGCGGGTCGCCGGCGAACTGCAGGTCGAGGTCGAGGCGGCGCAGCATCTCGTGCAGCAGCTCGTCGCTGGTGGACCGGCGCGCGCGCAGCGCCGACACCAGGTCCCGCACCGGATCGGCGGAATCGCCGTCGCCGGGCAGGAGGGTCTCGGCGATCTCGGCGAGCAGCTCGTGCCATTCGTCGGCGGCGTCGCCGTAGGGGTCATGCCGTTCGCCCGGGACCGACTCCAGCAGCGCGACGAGCCGGTTGCGCAGCTCCTCCTGCTGGTTGGACGACATGGCGACGCGCTGCACCAGCTCGCTGTCCAGGAGCGTGACGGTGGAGTTGCTCGTGCCCAGGTCCACCGCGGCGAACCCGTGGTGCCGGTCGGTGCCGACCTCGTTCGCCACGGGCTCGGCGGCCTGCTGGGGAGCCTGCTGCGCCGCCGGCTGGGGAGCCTGCCGCGGTGGCGGAGGAGCGTGCTGCGGGGCGGGGACCGGCTGCCCGGGGACCGCCGCGAACTCCTGCACGGCCGACGGCGGCGGCGCGTACGAGGCCGGGGCGTAGGGCGGCGGGGCCTGCGCCGCCGACTGCGCCTGCGGCGGCGGGACGGGCGGCGTCCGCGACGACGACGGCCGGAAGATCACGTCGCACGCGACCCGCTGGGACATCTCGATCCCCGGGTCGCCCTTGCCCGCCGCCGGCAGCCCCCGGTAGACCACGTCCAGGACGAGCCGGACCGCGCCGGCCGCCTCCACGTCCATCGCCGGGATCGACGGGCCCGGCACCCGGATCTGCGCGTGCAGCGGCTCGGCCGGGACCCGCGCGGCGCGGTAGGCGTTCCGGACGACCTCGCGCAGCACCCGCGATCCGCTGCCGGCCTCCAGGTCGGCGGCGACGCCGGTGAGCCAGACCGGCGGGTGCGTCGGCGTGACCAGCAGGTCGGGCAGCAGGTAGCGGCCCGCCTGCTCGTACAGTTCCAGCGGCCCGCCGCCCCACTGGCCGGGCGTTCCGGCCGGCGGCGCGATCCGCACGATGAGCGGCATCAGAGATCCCCCTGTCCCTGGTCGTCGAGAAGGGCGGCGGCGAGGGCGCCCAGCGCGGCGCCGTCCGAGCGCCGCGACTGGCCGAGCGCCTCGGCCGCCAGCCTCCCGTAGTCGCCCTCCGGCAGCGCCTCCAGCCGCCGGACGAGCGCCGCGCGGACGTCGTCGACCAGCGCCCGGCGCCGCCGTTCGGCCTGGAGCATCACCTTGCGGGTCAGCGCGTTGACCAGTTCCCGGCGCACCGCCATCACCTGGATCTGGTGGCGGCGCAGCTCCAGCTCGTCGGTGGGCCAGCCGTGCGGGACCGGGTAGTCCGGGTGCCAGGGCAGGCCGTGCTCGCGGCGGAGCGGGAACTCCTGCACCTGCGCGCTCTCGCCGGGCGGCCGGTCCGCGCCGTCCGCGCCGCTCGCCGCGCTCGCGCCGTCGACGCCGTCCAAGCCGTCCGCGTCGTCCGCGGCGGCGCGGCGTGCGTGCGCGACGTCCTGCCGCACCCAGCCGAACGCCAGGAACGGCTCGACCCAGGACAGCGCCTCGGGGTCGCCCGCGCCGTCCGCGCCGTCCAGCAGCGTCCTGATCTGGCGGCGCAGGTCGTGGGCGTCGTCGTCGCGCGCCGCGATCCAGCGGTCCAGCAGCGTCCGGTCCAGGTCGACGATCTGCGACTCCAGGCGTTCCAGCGCGGCGCTGAAGCTCTTCTCCAGCTCGCCGGTGTCGTTGGGGCGCAGCTCGCGCCGGTCGAGCTGGCGGATCGGGACGACGCCGCGCTCCACCGCCTCCAGCAGCTGCCGCCATTCGGGCCAGCGGAAGACGTCGCCGACGACGCGTTCCTCCACGGCCGCGCGCAGGCCCGCGTCGCCCTCGGCCTGGTCCATCTGGGGCCGCACGTTCTGCAGCAGGCCGCGCGCGTTCCGGGCGACCTGGACGAGCAGGCGGCGCAGCTCCCGCTGCTCGGGGGTGGGGCGGCCGGCGGGGCGGCGGTCGTCGGGGCGCAGCGCGCGGGCCAGGTCGCGCTGCGCGTCGGCGCGGTCGGCGACGAGGCGGGCCATCCGGTCCAGCCGCAGCGGCATGCCGTGCTCGCCGACGTGCCGGGCGATGGTGTCGCGAAGCCGGGCGATGCCGCCGTCGGCCGCGGCGGCCTCCAGGAGGGCGCCGAGCGGGCGGCCCGGGTCGTCGGCGTTGAGCCGCTGCGCCAGCCGCCGCCAGCCGTCGGCGCACGCCCGGGTCGTCGCGGCGTTGCCCACCTCGACCGGGGACGCCTCGCCCTCCAGGCGCAGCCGCGCGTAGAGGGCGGAGGCCAGCGTGATCCGGTCGGTGTGGCCGTGGGTGACGGCCTGCTCGGCGATGCCGAGCAGGGTGCGCAGCGCGTCGGAGTGGCCGAGGACCGTCTCGGTGCGCAGCGGGTCGGGCGCCGCCTCGGCACCGTGCAGCCCGCCGGGCAGCCGGTCCAGCCGGTTGGCGACCACCAGGCAGGACGGCGCCAGCTTGGCGGAGCGGGTGCGTTCGAAACGGGTGATCAGGCCGAGCGGCGCCTCGTCGTAGGGGGACTCGGCGTCCAGCATGATGACGATCGAGGTGAGCCGGTCGATCTCCTGGTCGGCGAGGTAGGCGTCGCGTTCCTTGGAGGCCAGGCTGCCCAGCCCGGGGAAGTCGACCAGGCTCACCGACTCGGCGCCCAGGTCCCCGAGCGCCCACACGGAGGCGGGCACCAGCACGTCCAGGTGGATGCGGCGGACGAACGCGAACCCCTCCGCCAGCGCCTCCTCGGTCAGCCGGCCGCCGGGCCGGATCGGCAGGCCGGGGCCGGGCCGGGGCGGCATGTCGCCGCGGGCGGTCTCCAGGACGTCGGTGTCGAGCCGGATCGCGCTGGCGCTGAGCGTGGCGAAGTCGACCTGCTCCTCGCGGCCGAGCACCTCCCGCCCGGCCAGGCACGCGGACCGGAACGCCAGCAGCTCCAGGATCCGCAGCCGCAGCGCGGTGCTCCCGGTGGGCCAGCCGCGCTCCTCGAACCAGCGCACCAGCCCGCCCCAGCCCTCGGGGGTGAAGCGGGCGGGGCCTTCGGGCAGCAGGCCGTCCAGCTCGGCCAGGGCCCGGTCGTCGAGTTTGCCCGAGCCGCGGGCGGTGTCGCGGACCGCGTCGAAGAGCGCGGCGAGGCAGCCCGCGAGGTCGGTCTCGTTGAGGAACTCCACGCGGGCCCCGGTGAGCCGCGACTCCGCCACCTCCCCGTCGGCCGGGGCCGCCGGGCGCAGGTGCAGGACGGTCACGTTCCCGGTCGTCGGCGCGTACCCGCTGGGCAGCAGGTCGGGGCGGCCGAGCAGCATGTTGAGCAGCAGCGTCTTGCCGGTGCTGTGGACGCCCAGCACGCCGACCGTGACCGGCTCGTCGGCGCAGCGGCGGACCAGTTCGGCGCGGTCCAGGAACGCCCGGCGGGCCTCCTCGGCGCCCTGCGGCAGCTCGCCCGCCTCCGCGACCCGGGCGACCAGGGCGTCGTTGGCGCGGCGCAGCCGCTCGATCTCGGCGGCGGCCTCGGCGGGATCGCCCGCGGCGATCCTGCTCCTCGACTCCATGCTGGGTACCCCCGCGAACCCCGACGACTACGGTACGACGACCGTATCGGCTTCCGACTGACATCTCTCTCTATGTGACGCACAGTGGCAACGTCCCGATCCGGCCGATTCCGCTGCGGCGAGGTCAGCACAGGCGGTCGGTGGCGACGATGTCACGGGACGAGGTGCCGACCATGACCGACGTGCAGCCCGGGGCAGCGCGCCATGCGCCGGCGGTCTCGTCCCAGTAGGAGAAGGCCCGGTCGTTCAGGGGCATGGTGACGCGGCGGCTCTGCCCCGGGTCCAGTCTCACCTTGGCGAAGCCCTTGAGCTGCCTGGGCGGCTGGGGCGCCTCGGCCGTACCGGGCAGGCCCAGGTACAGCTGGGGGACGGCGGTGCCGCGCCGGGCGCCGGTGTTGGTCACGGTGACCTCGACGCGGTCGCGGTGGACGGCGAGGCCGCCGAACGCGAACGTGGTGTAGGACAGGCCGTGGCCGAAGGCGAACCGCGGTGTGATGCGGCGGGCGTCGTAGTGGCGGTAGCCGACGAGGACTCCCTCGGAGTAGTGGACGCTGCCGTCGCGGCCCGGGTACTGGGCGGGACCGCCGGACGCCGGGGCGTCGCGTTCGGCGGCCGGGAAGGTGACCGGGGACCGCCCGCCCGGGTCGACGTCGCCGAACAGCACCCGCGCCAGCGCGTTGCCGCCCTGCTCGCCGGGGTACCACGCCTGGACGATCCCCGCGACCCGGCCGGCCCACGGGAGCAGGACGGGGCCGCCGTTCTCCAGCACCACCACCGTCTCCGGGTTGGCGGTGGCCACGGCCTCGATGAGGGCGTCCTGGTCGCCGCGCAGCGCGTCGCCGCAGATCAGCGCCAGGCACCACTGGTCGGCGAACTCGGTGCGGGCGTCGGCCGCCACCACGACCGCCACGTCGGCGCGGCGGGCGAGCGCGGCGGCGCGGGCCCGGTCGGCGCCCGCGTCGTGGTCCACCCGGATCCCCGCGCGGGCGGCGCGCTCCCTGATCCCCTGGAGCGGCGTCACCGGCGAGCGCGCCAGGACCTGGGACGAGCCGCCGCCGCTCACGTACGCGTCCGCCGCCGATCCGATGACCGCGATCGACGCGGGCCGGTCGAGGGGGAGTACGCCGCGGTCGTTCTTCAGCAGCGTGACGCCCTCCTCGGCCAGCTCGCGGGCGGCGGCCAGGTGGGCGGGCACGTCGATGGTCTCCGGGGCGTTCGGGTACGGCGGCCGGTCGAAGACCCCGAACGCGAACATGGTCCGCAGGATCGCCCGGACCCGGGAGTCGAGGGTGGCCTGGTCGAGCCGTCCGGCGGCGATCTCGGCCCGCACCGACAGCGGGTTGAAGCGCTGCCCGATCGGCATCTCCAGATCGAGCCCGGCGCGGGCGGCGGGGGCCGTCCCGGACAACTGGGTCATCCAATCGGACACGACGATGCCGGGGAAGCGCCACTCCTCCCGCAGGACGCGTCCGAGCAGCGTGCGGTTCTCGCAGTTCCAGGCCCCGTTGACCTTGTTGTAAGCACACATGACCGTGGCGGCCCCGCCCTCCCGGACGGCGGCCTCGAACGGCGGCAGGTAGATCTCGCGCAGCGCCCGGTCCCCCACCACCGCGTCCACGGTGTACCGGTCGGCCTCCTGGTTGTAGGCGGCGAAGTGCTTGGCCGAGGCCATCACGCCCTGGGCCTGGGCCGCCCTGATCCACTCCACGCCGAGCCGCGCCGTCAGGTGCGGGTCCTCGCCGTACTGCTCGAACGACCGCCCGAACCGGGGATTGCGGATCAGGTCAAGGGCCGGGCCGAGCGTGACCTCGCTCCCCTTCCGCCGCGTCTCGTCGCCGACCAGGGCGCCGTGGCGGCGGGCCGCGGCCGGGTCGAAGGCGGCGGCGAGCGCGATCGGGGCGGGCAGCGCGGTCGCGGTGCCCTGCCGCACGCCCGCGTCGCCGCCGCTGAACCGCAGCGCCGGGACGCCCAGCCGCGGGACTCCGTTGAGCGTGCCCGCCCGGGCGTTCGGGTCCCAGCCGGAGGTGACCTGGCCGAGGAACTCGTCCCCGGCCATCAGATCGGCCTTCTCGTCCAGGGTCAGGGCGGCCAGCAGCAGCGCCGCGCGCCGGTCGGGCGGCAGCGAGGCGCGGCACCAGGGCCGTTCGGTGACGTCCCCGCACGCGGCGGACGGTGCCGCCGCGTGCGCGGGAGCGGCCGGGAGAAAGGCGGAGGCGGAAAGGGCGGGTGCGAGGAGGGCGGCGAGGGCCGTCCGGATAAACGCGGCCCTGAGAAATGTGGGGCGGAAAGATGCGCCCGGGAGGAATGGTGCGCCGGGGGGTGCGGCGCTGAGGAATTCAGGCCGGTTCCACATGTCCGGACATTAGGCCGGGACACTCCCGAATTCAATCGCCGATTGCTCCCCTTTTCCCTACAGCGAGCGGAGGAACTCCGCCGCGACGGGGGCCGCGGTCCCGGCGCCCGTGCCGCCGTCCTCGACGATGACGGCGAAGGCCAGGTCGCCCCGGTAGCCGATGAACCACGCGTGCGTGGGCGGCTCGCCGCCCTCCGGCGCGGTCCCGAACTCGGCGGTGCCCGTCTTGCCCGCCGTGCCGGCGGGGAAGCTGACCTTCGACGCGGTGCCCTCGCTGACCACGGCGGGCATCAGCGTCCGCAGCGCCTTGTGCACCGCCGGCTCCAGCCGGTGCTGCGGCTCCGGGCGGCGGCCTCCGGCGTCCACGGCCTGCGAGGCCAGCGCGGCGTCCACCAGCCGCGGCGACCGCCACGTGCCGGAGGCGGCCGCGGCGGCGACGCCCGCCATGTTGAGCGGGCTGGTCAGCACCTCGCCCTGCCCGAACGACGCCGCGGCCAGCGCGGTGGCGTCCCCGGTCGCCGGGTACGAGGCCCGCACGGCCGGCAGCCCGGTGATGAGCGGGGCGTTGAAGCCGAACTGGGCCGCCACCTGCGCCAGCCGCTTCTCGCCGAGCCGGTCCACGGTCAGCCGCGCCATGGTGGTGTTGCAGGAGTGCGCGAACGCCTCCCGGAACGGCACCGTCCCGAACGCCTCGTTCTCGGAGTTCTTGAACGTCCGTCCGCCCACGGTGGTGGTGGCCGGGCAGCCGACCGGGCTGGACACGCTCACCCCGCCCGCCACCAGGGCCGCGGCGGTGACCACCTTGAACGTCGAGCCGGGCGGGTAGCGGCCCATCAGCGCCCGGTTGTAGCCGCCCGGCTTGTTGGCGACCGCGAGGATCTCCCCGGTGGACGGCCGGAGCGCCACCATCGAGGCGGGCTTGTCCACATCGCCGAGGGCGCGGCCCGCCGCCTCCTGCACCTTGAGGTCGAGGGTCGTCCGCAGCGGCTGCCCCGGCGCGCCCCCGAACCGCTGCAGCGTCTTGACGACCGAGCCGTCCGCCCCGGTGATCTGCACGGCCATCGCGGGCGTGCCGGCCAGGCGGCGCTCGTACTGGCGCTGCAGCCCGTCGGCGCCCGCGGCGTCGCCCTTCCGGTAGGGGGCGCCGAGCTTCTTGGCGGCGTCGGCGGAGGCGGGGGGCGACCGGCCCGACCAGCTGCTCGACCGAGCCGGAGGAGGAGCCGCGCAGGTCGGTGCCGTCGGCGGCCTGGATCGCGGCCCGGTCGGACCAGGCCCGGCTGGCGCGCAGCCGCTGCCCCTCGCGCAGCTCCGGGTGGAGCACCTGCGGCGACCACGCCACCAGCCACCGGCCGTCGCGCTCCACGAACGGCAGGGTGCCCTGGTAGGCCCAGGTGCGGCCGCCCGCCAGCGTGATCTCCGCGCGGTAGGAGCCGCCCGCCCGGCCGCCGTCCGGGTCGCCGACGGAGCTGACGGTGAACCGCTGCCGGACGGCGCCGAGATCGTCCCGCGTCCCGGTGACGCGCCGGTCGAAGTCGGCGGGCGGGTCGGCGGTCAGCGCGCGCATGGCCGCGGTGTCCCCGCGCTGCCAGGCGGCCAGGTACCGCTCCGCGGTCTGCTCGGGGCCGTCCCCCGAGCGCAGGAACCAGAAGATCCCCGCGCCCGCGAGCACGGCCGCCACGGCCACGGCGGCCACGATGACGGCGCCAGGTCTGCGCATTTTTGTCCCCCTTCGTCCGTCCGCTCGGCGGAGCGCCCGCGCACGTCCGGCGGGCCGCCCACAGAACACCATCTCACCAGCGGAAAGTCCAAGATCGATATCGGGGTGAGAACGATATGCGAACCCATATCACCGCAGGTGGAGCAGGAACGAGCCAGGTGAAATCCGTGTTACGGCGTGGCCGGTGTCACGCGTCCGCCATGACGATTCCGCCGCGCGCCCCTACGGTGGGTGGTCGGGCCCGCTCGCAGGAGGGTCACAGGACGGCACGGGAGGAAAGGATGCAGGTGGACAGCGTGCAGGTGGAGAAGTTCCGGGCGGCGGTCGCCGACGAGCTGCCCGCCGCGATCGAGCTGCGCCACCGGCTGCACGCCGACCCCCGCGTCTCCGGCGACGAGGGCGACACCACGCGCGCCGTCGTGCGGGCGCTGGACGCCGGCCCCGGGACGCCGGTCGCGGGCACCGGCCGGATCGTCCGGATCGGCGACGGCGGCGGCCCCCGCGTCGTGCTGCGCGCCGAGCTGGACGCGCTGCCGATCGACGAGCGGACCGGGGCGCCCTGGGCGTCCCGCACCCACGCCATGCACGCCTGCGGGCACGACGTCCACCTGGCCGCGCTGGTGGCGGTGTGCCGCGCGGCGGCCCGGGTCGGCGGCCACGCCCCGATCGCGGCGCTGCTGCAGCCGCGCGAGGAGACCTTCCCCTCCGGCGCCGCCGACGCGGTGCGGGAGGGCGCCCTGGACGGCGCGCACGCCGTGATCGGCGCGCACGTGCAGCCCCGGCTGGCCGAGGGCGTGGTGTCGGCCGTGCCCGGCCCCGTGAACGCGGCGGCCGACGAGTTCGAGATCACCATCGAGGGCCGCGGCGGCCACGCCGGCTACCCGCACACCGCCCGCGATCCGGTGCTGGCGCTGTGCCAGGCGGTGGTCTCGCTGCAGCAGGTGGTCAGCAGGCGCTTCGACCCGGTCCGCGGCGCGGTCTGCTCGGTGGGCCAGGTCACCGCGGGCAGCGCCGCCAACGTCATCCCCAGGACCGCCTCGGCGCGCGGCGGGATCCGGGTGATGGGCGACGACGAGCGGCAGATCGCCGCCGGCCTCGTCCGCGACATCGTCGAGCACACCGCCGCCGCGCACGGCTGCACGGCCGAGGTGCGGATCCACGAGATGCAGCCGTCCCTGCACAACGACCCGCCGCTCGCACTGGAGGCCGCGCGCCGGCTGACCGGGCTGGGCATCCCGGTCGACACCTCGTTCCGGTCCTTCGGCGCCGACGACTTCTCCCACTACTGCCACGTCACGCGCGGGCTCATGCTGTTCGTGGGGACGGCCGGGGAGGGCTCGCCGGACGAGGCCCCGGGCCTGCACCACAGCGAGTTCCTCCCCGACGACGCCCTGGTCGGGCGGGTCGCCGAGGCCTACCTGGCGGGTTACCTGGCCGCCTGCGACACCCACGTCTGACCGCCCGGCCGGAAGCGCCCCGGCACGGCCGGCTCAGGACGCGCCCGCCCCCACCCCGCCGACGCAGTGGAGCCGGGACCGCGGGCCGGGCATCGGGCGCAGCAGGTGGCCGATGTCGTCGTCGACGGACGGCGCCGGCCCGCCGATCTGCTGGAGGCGGCGCAGCGCGATGCCCTCGCGCAGCGCCCACGGGCAGACCTCCAGGCGGCGCAGCTCAAGCCGCCGCATGACCGCCTCGGCCACGATCGCGCCCGCCAGGAGCTGGCGGGCCCTGGTCGCCGAGACGCCCTTGAGCCCGGTCCGGTCGGCGGCGGTCATCCGGGCCAGCCGCGGGATCTGGTCGCGCAGGTCCTTGCGCCGCAGGATCCGCCGGCCCTCGGCGTCCCGCCGCCGCAGCGACCTCGCCAGCTGCGCGAAGATCTTGGACGTGGCGACCGCCCGCCCCGCGCCCGGCCCCTCGCCGGGACGCCCCTCCCACAGCCCGTCCGGGCCGTCCGGAAGCCGGTCGTCCAGATGTTCCCCAACCACGCCGCGCAACCGCTTGACGTCGCGGCGGCGGGGCGGGTCGCCGGGCAGGTGCTCGCGGGTGAGACGGCCGGCGCCCAGCGGCAGCGTCACCGCGAACCCGGGCTCGGTGCCGTCCCCGGCGGCGATCTCCAGCGAGCCGCCGCCGATGTCGGCCAGCAGCAGCGGCCCCGCCGACCAGCCGTACCAGCCGCGGGCCGCCAGGAACGTCAGGCGCGCCTCGTCCACCCCGGACAGGAACGACGGCTCCACCCCGGTGCGGGCGGCCAGCCCGGCCACCACCTCGGCGCGGTTGGACGCGTCGCGCAGCGCGGCGGTGCCGAACGCCACCAGCTCGTCGGCGCCCTCGTCCCGGGCCGCCACCAGCGCCTCCGCCACCGCCGTCGACAGCCGGCCGGAGGCCCGCGGCCCGATCCGGCCGCCCCGGGTGATCGCCTCGGCCAGCCGGGTGGGCCGCTTCACCGAGCGGATCGGCCGCACCGGCTCTCCCGGCTCGAGATCGACGACCTTCAGATGGGCGGAATTGGAGCCGATGTCCAAGATGGCAGTTCGCATGGACGGCAGTTACCCCGCCCGGAGCCGTTCCATCCCGGACCGTCCGGTCGCGGGCGGGCCGTAGTCAGGGATTGAGGACGACCTTCAGCGCGCCCTCCTGCTTCTTCTGGAAGATCTCGTAGCCGTGCGGCGCCTCGTCCAGCGGCAGGTGGTGGGTGGCCAGGCCCTCCACGCCGAGCGGGTCGGCGTCGTCGGCCACCAGCGGCATCAGCGCGTCGATCCACCGCTTGACGTGGGCCTGGCCCATCCGCAGCGTGACGCCCTTGTCGAACATCCGCAGCATCGGCAGCGGATCGGTCATCCCGCCGTACACGCCGATGACCGAGATGGTGCCGCCGCGCCGGACGATCTCGATCGCCTCCAGCAGCGCCGCCATCCGGTCCATCCCGACCCGCGACATGAGCGGGGCGGCGGCCCGGCCGGGCACCAGCCCGGTGATCGTGTGCGCGAGCCGGCCCGCCAGCGAGCCGTGCGCCTCCATGCCCACCGCCTCGATCACCGAGTCGGCGCCGCGGCCCCCGGTCATCCCGCGCACCGCGTCGCCCAGGTCGTCGGCCTCGGACTCGTCCACGACCTCGGTGCCGTGCCGGCGGGCGACGTCCAGCCGCTCGCGCACCCGGTCGATCCCGATGACGCGGAAGCCGCGGTGGCGGGCGATGCGGCAGCACATCTGCCCGATCGGCCCGAGCCCCAGCACCGCGACGGTGCCGCCCTCGGGGACGTCCGCGAACTCCACGGCCTGCCAGGACGTCGGCAGCACGTCGGACAGGTACAGGAACCGGTCGTCGGAGGGCCCCTCCGGGACCTTGACCGGGCCGAAGTGGGCCTGCGGGACCCGCAGGAACTCGGCCTGACCGCCCGGCACCTGCCCGTAGAGCTTGGTGTAGCCGAACAGGGCCGCGCCGGTGCCGTGCTCCCGCACCTGGGTCGTCTCGCACTGCGCGTACAGCTCGCGGTCGCACATGTAGCAGTGGCCGCAGGAGATGTTGAACGGGATCACCACCCGGTCCCCCGGGCGGATGCCGGTCACCGAGGAGCCGGTCTCCTCCACCACCCCCATGGCCTCGTGGCCCAGGATGTCGCCCTCGCCCATGAACGGGCCCAGCACCTCGTACAGGTGCAGGTCCGATCCGCAGATCCCGGTGCTGGTGACCCGGATGATCGCGTCGGTGTCCTCCTTGATCACCGGGTCGGGCACCTGCTCCACGCGCACATCGCGCTTGCCATGCCAGGTGAGCGCCTTCATCATCGTCCTCCCGAGAGGGCCCGCGGCGTCACCGCGCCGGGCCCGTCGCGTCGCGATCGCCGACCGGTCGTGGTCGGCCCTACCCGGCCGCCCGGACCGAAACACGACATCGGGACGGCATCGGGGCAGATCAGGGCAGATCGCAGACATCGTCCGGAAGGAAGGTGTTTGAAGCGGATGCGTCCGGTTAGAAGGGGCGGAGCGGGTCCCGCAAGGGACTCCCTCCGGCAGGCCGCCGGTCCCGTAGCGCTGCCACGGAACGGGACCGGCGGCTCTCCGCCACTCCTTCACCCCTTCTTCGCGGTCGCGCCCCCGGACGTCGGTCCCGAGCACTACCCTCCTGGCGAAGATCACCGCCAGAGGGGGACACGCATGGCCGATGAGGGCACGCAGGGCAGCACCGCCATAACGCAATGGCCGGACATCGCGGACGCGCTGGGGAGCGCCGCCGGCGATCCGCGCGGAGCGGAGGACCGGGTCGTCGCCCTGGCCGCCGGGCTGCCCGTCCGATCCCTCCCGGAGTTCTTCGAGCACGCCTGCCGCGCCTTCCACGCCGCCGGGCACACCGGCCTGGCCTCGACGTTCCTCGGCAGGGCCCGCAAGGTCGAGGAGGCCCACCGGACGCTGCTGGGCCTGGCCCCCGACACGGCGCGGGCGCACCGCACGCTGCTGGAGCTGGTGCCGACCGGCGTCATCACCCCGAGCCTGCTGCACGACCACCTCGCCGGCCTCGCCGCCCGCGTCGACCGCACGGGCTCCCAGGCCGAGGCCCGCGAGATCGTCGAGGCGTTCCTCGCCGGCGGCGTCCTCCCCTACCCCAACCTCATGGCCGACCTGGTGGCGGTGGCCGCCGCGGCCGGCGCGGCCCGCGAGGCCGAGGAGGACTGGTTCGCCGAGCGGCTGCTGCGCGGCGGCCTGCTGAGCCGGGCCGCGCTGCCGGTCTGGGAGGCCGCCGGCCCCGCGCTGCAACGGCTGTGCAGGGGCTCCGCCGAGCTGCTCGACCTGCTGGTCGCGGCCGAGCCCGCACCCGGCGTGTACGACGACGCCGACCTCGACGCCCGCCTCCGCCTGGAGTGGCTGGAGCTGCTGGACCGCGCCGGGGCGGGCGCACGGCTGTCCCGGGACTGGTTCGTCTCCCTCGGCCCCGCCCCGATCCGCCCGCTCGTCCGGCTCGCCGGCCAGGCGGCCGACCGGCTCTTCCCGCCGCCCTCGGGCGTGCGGCTCGACCCGGGCTCGGACCCGATGGTGTCGTGGGCGGGCGCGCACCCCCTGGCCTTCCGCAACCTCGACAAGAACCGCCCCCGGTTCAGCGAGGGCGGGCCCCAATGGGACCGGATCAAGGACCTCGACGAGCTGGCCGGGCGGCTGCGGGACGAGCCCGCCCGGTTCGCCGACGACATGGACTGGTTCGTCCGCACCCTCAACCACTACGCCAACATCGACTACCCCGCGGCGCTCCGCCGCGTCTGGGGGCGGCCCGAGCTGCGCGACGCGCTGTCGGAGCACGTCCGGGACTGGATCGCGGAGGCCTCGGCCGGCGACCTGCTCGGCCTGGAGATCGCGCTGCCCCACCTGGTGCCGCTCGCCGACGCCGGACACGCCGGCCTCGCCCCCGAGGCGTTCGGCGACCTGACGCTCACCGACCCCGTGGACGTCCTGTACCGGGCACTGCGCACCGGCATCCCCGAAGAGCTCGACCTCCCCGTCGTGAAGGCGGCCGACGGGGGACGCGTGTCGGCCGTCCAGCACGGCGACCTGCTCACCCTCGCGACAGACCAGGGGAAGGCCGAGGTCCACGGCCCGGACGGCGTCGTCCACCGCGCCACCGTCCCGAACGCCGGCGGCGGGACCCCCTGGTACGACGGCGAGTCCTTCTACCTCTCCGACTTCGACCGGGTCAGCAGCCTGCGCAAGACCTTCCGCCTGGTGGATGGAAAGGAGATCAGCTTCGACACCGGCGCGCTCGCCCGCTGGCCGGACGCCCCGCCCGCCGCCCAGGTGACCTTCCCGGGCGCCGCCGAGCCCGCGTTCGTCCGGCTGCACCGGGCGATGATCCACATCACGGCGCCGGACGGGACGCTGACCTCCCGCACCGCCTACAGCCCGTCCGGGCCCGCCCAGGAGCCCGTGCTGCCGCCGCCCGGCTGGTGGCCCAGGCTCGGCCCGGCCGACCCCGCCGGGTCGGCGGCGCTGCGCGGGCTCACGCGCGAGACCGCCGAGGAGCTGGTGAACGCGGCGCTGCGCGGCCCGGAGGAGCGCGCGGCCGCGATCGACCGGCTGCTCCCCTCGGTCACCGCGCCCCGCCTCAAGCAGGCGATCGAGACGCTGGTGACGCGCGCCACCGCGCTCCTCCCCCAGACGCTGCGGCTGCACGACCGGCTCGGCACGGACCGTCCGGAGCGGGTCCCGGCGCTGATCCGCAGCGAGTCGGGCCTGCGTTCGGGACGGGGGATCTCCCAGGTCGTCACGGTGCGCGTCCTGGCCGAGGCGCTGGCGGAGGCCGCCGAGGCGTCCGGCGCGGGCACGGTCCGCCCGTCGTCCGGCACGGCCACCGCCTACCCGCTCGGCACCATCGCACTCCCGCCCGGCACCGGGGGCATCTGGTTCCCTTTCGGCGAACTCGGCGGCAAGGCCCTGCTGGCCGCCTGGCCCTGGACGGTCGAGTACGAGCGCGCCCGCCTGTTCGACACCCTCCGCGCCTGGGGCGACACCCCCTGGGGCGACGGCAGCGGGCGGTGGCGGCTGCACTCCTTCACCTCGCGCGGCGGAACGCAGAAGCCCCAGGGCGAGCTGTGGCGGACCCCGTCCGGGTCACTGATCATGCTGTCGTTCCAGGGGCACCCCGACCGGGAGTCCAAGGCGGTCGAGTACTCGCCGGACGGGCGCTTCGAGCCGTTCGACATGCCCGGCTGGGCGACGCTGCGTCCCGTCGTCGCGCAGGGCTGGGGCGGCGCCGGGCGGATCGCGGAGTTCGACCGGCTGCGCGCCGAGCGCGGGCCCGCGCCCTACGACATCGACGGCGTCCGCGGCCTGGCCGCCCGCACCGGCCTGCTGCTGCCCGAGGTGGCGTCCGCGGCGTTCGGCTTCCCGTTCTTCGCGGGCCGGGAGAACGAGCGCGAGGCCTACCCGCAGGAGATCCTCGATCTCTACGACGACCCCGAGACCGGCGAGCCCGGCTCCAAGACCAAGCGGTCCTACCGGCTCGACCGCGAGCTCCGCGAGTTCCTGATGCCGCTGGACCCGGCCGACCTGTGGACGACCGGCCTCGACCACGACCGCGCCGCCGAGTGGTGGGAGACCGTCGGGAGCAAGGACGACGACTGACGCCCCTCCCCCGGCGGTCAGCTTGGGGTGCCCGTCGTGCCGGTGGTGAACGCGGTGAGCGGGTCCAGACGGCGGATGAGGCGGATGGCGGTGTCGACCACCGCGGCCGCCTCCTCCGCCGTCTCGCACGCGGCGACCTCGCGCCCCGCCTCGCCGATGACGGTGGTGAGAACGGTCACGGTCACCCGGTCCTCCGGCCCGGTGCCCGCCCCGAGCAGGACGGCGTTCTGCCGGACCCACTCGCGGCTGCGGGTGCGGCGCATCAGCTCGAACCCGGGCGGGGCGTCGCCGTCCATGAACAGCAGGATCAGGCGGCGGCGCTCCCAGCAGTCCCGCAGGAACGCCCGGGCGCCCTGGACGAACAGCTCCAGCGGGTCCTCCTCGCCCGCCGCGCGGGCCTTGGCGACGGCGCCGGCCGCGCTGCTCTCGTGCGCGTCCTGGTGGTCCTCCCACAGGGCCAGGAACAGCTCGCTCTTGCCGCCGAAGTGGTGGTAGAGGCTGCCGACGCTGGATCCGGCGCGTTCCACGACCTCGGCCACGCTGGACTCGGCGAAGCCGTGCTCGACGAACACGTCGCGGGCCGCCCGCAGCATCACCCTGCGGGTCTCGGCGGTACGGCTCCACTGCCAGGACGCCTCGCCCGTACGGCCGCTCGACTTGCGTGCCATCAGATCCCCATGTCCGTCTCTCCCGGCTCCGGCGCGCTCCGCCGGCACCGCTCACCAGATTACCGAATCGGATTCCAGAATCCCTCGGCGGCGCCCCGGATCCTGACTCCCGGCCGAACTCCCGGAAGGTCAGGATTCAGGAAGTGTTCAGGTTCGCCGGAGCATTCACGCAGCGACATGCCCTAGCGTGGCCGGGATGCCCGCAAGCACCTCGCCCTCCGCCACCGTCCCGTCCGCCTCCCGGCCCGCACCGGCCTCGACAGCGCCGCCGCCCTCGACCTCGTCACCGCCCGCCCCGGGCGGCGCGCGGCTGGAATGGCTGGACGCCCTGCGCGGCCTGGCCGCCATCGTCGTGGTCTTCGAGCACTCCCTGGACGTGCTGTTCCCCGAGATCCGCGCGGGCGCGAGCCCCTGGTTCGACTTCGGCCGCTACGGCGTCTTCGTGTTCTTCATCGTCAGCGGCTACATCGTGCCCGCCTCGCTGGAGCGGCGCGGCAGCGTGCGGCGGTTCTGGATCGGCCGGATGTTCCGCCTGTACCCGCTGTGGGCGGTGGCCGCCGTCATCGGCGTCGGGATCGGCCTGGCCGGCCTCACCTGGAGCCCGCCGCAGCAGCTCACCGACCGCCCCGGGCTGTCCGCGCTGGCGCACCTCACCATGCTCCAGGACCTGCTGTCGGTGCCCAACGCGGTCAACGTCTTCTGGACGCTGTCGTACGAGATGGCGTTCTACCTGCTCATCACGGCGATGTTCGTCGCGGGCGTGCACCGGGCCAGCGCGGGGACCGCGCTGTCGTTCGCGGCCGGCGCCGCGGTCGTCGGGGCCGTGCTGCCGACCGGCCTGCTCACCTCCCGCTTCCCGCAGGGCGGGATCGTGGCGGCCGCGGTGCTGATGGCCGCGGGCCTGCTGGCGGTGATGAGCGGCCGGCCGGCCGCCCGGCGCTGCGGCGTGGTCGTCCTCGGCGTGCTGGCGCTCGCGCTGGTCACGGTCAACAGCCGGGTCGGCGGGGTGGAGAGCCTGGCCATCATCGCCACGATGTTCGCCGGGACCGCGATCTACCGGATCCAGAGCGGCCAGGCCACCGGACGGCGCCCGGTGGCGATGGTCGTGCTGGTGCCCGTGCTCACCGTCGGCGCCGGGGCCGGGCTGGCGATCGCCGGCCGCACCGGCGCCTGGCAGGCCACCGGGGTGTGGGGGTGGCCGACGGCGGTGGCCGCCGCCTGGCTGACGTTCCTGGCCGGGCTGCTGCTGCGCCACCGCCGCTTCCCCCGCTTCCTGCCCTGGCTCGGGGTGATCAGCTACTCGGTCTACCTCCTGCACTTCCAGGTGCTGCAGATCATCTGGCAGGTCACCGACGAGCCGGAGACCCTGGGCACGCCGGTGCGGCTGCTGTGGCTGACCGTGCTGATCATCGCGGTGCTGGTGTTCGGCACGCTGGCGCACCGCCATGTCGAGCTTCCGGCGCAGCGCCTCGGCCGGCGCGTCATCCGGATGCGCCAGGACCGGCGGAGACGCCGCGCGGAAGCCGGATCCGGGTAGCGGAGGTGCCGAGCCCGTTGGGCCCGATCGGCCTGCGGAGCGCCCCGGGGGCCAGGGCTCCCGCCGTCCCGGGCCGCTCCGCGGACGCGGCGCCCGGCGAGGCGGCGGGCACGCGGGGGCCGTACCGCTCCAGGAGCTCCTCCTCCCCGTAGCGGCGCGTCTCCCGGTGCCACTTGAGGATTCCGGCCATCCAGTTGCGCAGGTCGTCCACGTAGGCGTCGAGGGACTCGCGGGCCTCGGCCTCCAGGCCGTACTCCTCGGCCAGGACGGGCAGTTCGTCGGCGACCGTCCGCTCGAACTGCCGCAGCCGCGAGGCCATCAGATCGTCGACGATCGCCACCGCCGTGTCGCGCCCGCAGCCCAGCAGGTGCTCCACGGCCACCACCCCGTTCGACCGGGCGCCCTCGAACTCGATCTCCTTCTGGTACGAGAACACGTCGTTCAGCAGGCAGGCGTAGTCCATGACCGCGTTCTCGACGCCCTCGATCGTGCGGCTGCGGTAGAGCTCGGGCGGGATGCCGCGACCGCGCCGGATCCGGGTGAGGTTCAGCGTCAGCTCCGACCCGAAGGCCTGGCGCCGCATCTCCAGGTAGTCGACCGGGTCGGGGATGCGGTCCTGCATGTGGTTGTGCAGCTCCCAGAGCCAACTATCGACCATCGCCTCCACGGCGGCGCGGAACCACGCGCGGTCCTCCCTCGCCATCGGCTCCGCCGTACGGCGCCAGAGGTCGGCCAGCCCGGTCTCAACGGGGCCGGTCGGCGGAGGGACGGCGCCGCAGTCCAGCGGCATGAACAGCGGCAGCCGGGCCGCGAACACCTTGGCCCCGGCCATGTCGCGGTCGCGGTGGAAGACGGCCGGGAAGTAGTCGTCGCCGTAGGTGCCCCAGGCCAGCCACTGCGTCGACAGGTCGAGCTCGCCGGCGGTGGAGTCGGGGTCGATCGAGGCGGCGCAGATCTCGAACGCGAACCCCTCCAGGTCGCTCCGGCTCCACAGGGGCTCGGGCAGCCGCGCCACCGGCTCGTACATGCCCACCTCCCCGCACCAGGCGATGGTGGCGCGGCGGGCGCGCGCACGGTTCGGGTTGACCCGCGCCGTGTACGGCATGGTGAACTCCGGCAGCGCGGTCGGCCCCACCCGCCGGTACGGGGCCGCCAGCGGGGACGGCGCCGCCGCCCGCAGCACGGTGGCGATGCGCGCCGCCGCCGTGCCCAGGCCGCTGGGCCCGCCGCCCGCGCCGGACGCGGAGCCGCCGCCCTTGTTCATGTAGCGGCTGGAGCGCAGGTGCCACTCGTGGCCGCCCGACTGCCAGTCCTGCAGGCCCTTGACGTAGGCGGCCACCGCGGCCCGTTCGGCCGGGTCGAGGCCGTACTCCTCGAAGATGTGCGGGACCTCGGTCAGCGCGGTGTTCTCGAACTGCCGCAGCCGCGAGGTCAGCGCCTCGTTGACGACCTCGGCGGCGCGCTGCGCGTCCACCTCCAGGAACCGCTCGACCACCAGCACGCAGTTGTTGACCTCGCCCTCGGTCTCGGTCTCGCGCTGGTAGGAGAAGATGTCGTTGCGCAGGTGCACGCCGTCGGAGAAGGCGTCCTTGAGCACCCGCAGCGGCCGGGAGGCCGCCACCCGCGCCGGCACCTCGGCGCCCACCGCGTGCTCGACCAGGTCGGCCGACCAGGGGGCTCCGCCGACCCGGCGCCGCACCTCGATGTACTCGACCGGGTTGGGCACCCGGTCCGCGCTGATGTTGGCCAGCTCCCACAGGGACTCGCGCAGCAGCGCCTCGGTGCTCTCGGCGAACCGCGCGCGCCACTGCGCCGACCTCGCCGGGACGGTGCGCGCCCACAGGTCGGCCAGGCCGCGCTCGCACGCGTTCTCCGGCGCGGGCGGCTCGGGGCCCATGAACGAGCACAGCCGGTCGAGGTAGGCCCTGGCGCCGTCCCGGTCGCGCGGCTTCTTGTAGACCTCCAGGAAGTGGTCGTCGAAGTAGAACACCCACACGTACCAGTCGGTGATCAGGTCGAGCTCGGGGGCCGCGCAGTCGGGATGGGTGTAGGCGCACAGCAGCGCGTAGTCCATCGCGGCGAGCTGCCTCTCGCTCCAGATCTCCGGGGTGCCGGGGTCGCGGGCGTCGTCCAGCATGCCCATCGTCCGGGCCCACCGCGTGCTGTGCGTGCGGGCTCCCTCGACGTGCGGGTTGAGGCGGGCGGGGTGGACGACGTAGAACTCCGGAAGCTCGAACGGCTGCTGCATGGGGCGGTTCCGACCTCTTCTCTGCGTCTTTCCTGCGGTCTTGTCGGCGTTCGCGTCCTGCGTCAGCACAGCAACGTACGGCACTCGTTCAGCGACAGAAAGTAATACTTTCGTGGCGCCGATGAGTTTTCGGGGATGACCGGGTCCGCATCCCCGGAACCACCTCGAAGGAGACGAACACGATGATCGATCTGACGCCCGCCGCGCGGCGCACCGCCGCGCTGCTCGCCGCCGTGCCCGACGACGCGCTGGGCGCCGCCACGCCGTGCGAGAAGTACACGGTCGGCGATCTGGTCCACCATGTGGGCGGCCTGTCGCTGGCGTTCACCTGGGCCGCGACGAAGGACCCCAAGACCGCGCTGTCGGCGGGCGGCCCGTCCGCGGACGCGTCCCAGCTGGAGGAAGGCTGGCGCGAGCTGTACGCCGAGCGCCTCGAGGCCCTCGCCGGGGCCTGGCGCGACCCGGCGGCCTGGACCGGCATGACCCAGGCGGGCGGGGTCGACCTGCCCGGCGAGGTCGCGGGCCTGGTCGCGCTCGACGAGCTGGTCGTGCACGGCTGGGACATCGCCCGCGCGACGGGCCGCCCGTACACCGTCTCGGAGGAGGAGGCCGACGCCTGCCTGGCGTTCGTGTCCCAGGCGCCGGCGGACTCGGGGCTGTTCGGGCCGGCGGTCGGCGTGCCCGAGGGGGCGCCGCCGCTGGACCGGCTCATCGGCCGGACGGGTCGCGACCCCTTCTGGACGGGATGAACCCGCAGGAAACCGAACAATTGCGGGCAATTCAATCGCCGTCCAGGTAACGGTAGAATCACGCCATGAGCGTCCCGGACCCCGATCTCGCGGCGCTGCCCCCGGGGGAACTGCTGCGGCTCGACCACCAGGTGTGCTTCGCGCTGCACACGACCTCGCGAGCGTTCGACGCGCTGTACCGGTCGCTGCTGCGCGACCTGGGCCTGACCTACCCGCAGTACCTGCTCATGCTCGCCCTCTGGGAGTCCGACGGGCCGACCGTCAAGGAGCTGGGCGCGCGCCTGCGGCTCGACTCCGGCACGCTGTCCCCGCTGGTCAAGCGGATGGAGGCGGCGGGCCTGGTGGAGCGGCGGCGCGGGCGCAGCGACGAGCGCTCGGTCTCGGTGCACCTGACCGGGCGGGGCGCCGCGCTGCGCGAGCGGGCCGCGGGGCTGCCGCTGCGGATCATGGAGGCGACCGGTCTCGGCGTCGACGAGCTGCGCACCCTGCACGCGCTGCTGGGGCGGGTCACCGAGCGTCTGGACGCCGCCGTCGCCTCCGCCTCCCCCTGACGGCAGGCCCCGTTCCGCCCCCTCAGTCGTCGGCGAGGAGGGCGGCGGCGTCGGCGCGCAGGGCGGCGTCCTCGTCCACGGCGCGGAACCCGTCGTGGGCGCGGTGCCGGCGGTCCGAGGCGAGGATCTCCTCCAGGATCGGCCGCATCCTCGGCTGGGCCGGGCCCGTCTCGGTGAGGTGGCGCAGCGCCGTCCACGCCACCTCGCTGTGGGAGCGGGCGGCGATCGGGTGGACGGCCTCCCAGAGGATGTCCCTCGCCTGGCCCGCGTCTCCGGTGATCTTGAAGAGCGCGTAGGCCGCGGCCACGCGCTTGAGGAGGTCCCGGTGTGCGAGCAGAGGGCGGAGCCGGCCGGTGAAGGCGGCGGCGTCCGGGCCCAGCGCGGCGAGGTCCCGCCAATGCGCCTGGACGTGCTCCGGCCGGAACACCGCGTCGAGCGCCGCGGCGAAGCGGCCGGGGTCTCCGGTGAGCCTCCAGTGCGCCCTGGCCTCCCCGAGCCGTGACAGCCCGGGGTTCCAGGTGGGAAGGCGTCCGGGCGGGCGGTCGAGAAGTCCTTCGAGCACCGCGGCGGCCTCGGCGGACCCGGTGGCGGCGAGGGCGGACACCGCCGCGTCGTGCGCCCCGGTCTCCAGCAGCGGCATGATCTCCGGCAGGGCCGGGGCGGCGTCGTCCTCCCATCGCGCGAGGACGCGCAGGAGCGTGGCGGCGCCGTCCTGGTGGTCCCGCAGCCTCGCGCGGAGGGGCGGGAGAAGCGCCGCGGCGTGCGCGCGCATCGGCACGAGCGCTGCCGCGATGCCCGGCGGGACCGGCGAGTAGCCGTAGGGGGCGGCGCCGCCGTCCCCACCCTGGCCGAGCTCCCGGCCGGTGTCGAGCCGTTCCACCAGGTGCGGGACGCAGCGCGGATCGCCCTGCCTGGCCAGTCCCCAGGCCGCGATGTCGGCGACCTGGTACCTCAGATCGGGTGAACGGGCGGCGCGGTCGCCGAGGCGTCCGGCGAGCGCGTCGGCGCCTGCGCGCAGGGCGGCCAGCACGTGGGTCGCGTACTCGCGGACCGCGACGACCGGATCGCCCGTCCACTCGGTCAGGGCGGGCAGCAGCGGCGCGGCCGGGGACCGCCACCGCGTGACGAGCTTGGCGGCGACCTGGACGGCGCCGGTCCGGCGGTCGCCGTCCGGGTGCCCGGCCAGCGTCAGGCACAGCTCGGTGCGGGCGGCCACGCCGAGCGCGTCGCCCGCCCACCTGACCAGCGCGGCGCCGGTGCCGCCCAGCAGCCCGGTCAGCTCGGCGGGCATCACCCCGACCCACGGGACCTCCCGCCACACCTCGGTGTCGGGGGCCTCGGCCAGGGCGCCGATCGCGGCGCCGGGCCGTTCGGTCTCGACAGCGAAGGCCAGCGCCATCGCGGCGGCGAGCCGGACATGCGGATCTCCGCCTCGCGCGTCCCGCAGTCCGCGCAGCCAGATCAGGGTCTCGGGCAGCACGGCGGCGGAGCAGCCGCGCGCCAGCTCCCCGGCCGCCAGCAGGACGCCGAGGCGGGCGGCGCGGTCGTGGACGCCGGGCCGGCGGGCGCGCAGCCCGGCCACCAGGCGGTCGGCGTCGTGCACGCCGCCGCCCGCGATCTCCGCGGCCTGCGCGGAGATCGCGTTCCCGGGCGCGCGCCGCTCCTCGACGTCGCCGTCCTCCAGGAGGGACAGCACCGGCTGCGCGAACGCCGGTCCGTCCCCCTGCCGCGCCGTCTCCCGCATCCCCCAAGGATGGCACCGGCGCGGCCGGAGATCATCCGGCCAGCAGCTCCTCGAACGGCGTCGGGTCGGCGTACGGGTCCTCCCGCGTCACCGGGGGCCGGTCGGCGACCGCGGCGGCCAGCTCGCCGCCCGCGGCCGCGATCCGCTCGGTGAGCAGGCCGGGGCTCGCCCAGTCCTCGGACGCGGCGTACACGGCCGTCGGGACGGGCCGCGCCCGCAGGTAGGCGAACAACGGCCGCACGGCGAAGTCCAGCGCCAGCGAGTGCCGGGCGGTGCCGCCGGTGGCCCCCAGCAGGACGGGCCGCGCCTCCAGCGCGTCCTTGTCCAGGACGTCGAAGAAGGTCTTGAACAGCCCGCTGTAGGAGGCGTTGAAGATCGGCGTGACCGCGATGAGGCCGTCCGCGCCGGTCACGGCCTCGACCGCGCCGCGCAGCGCGGCCGGGGCGAACCCGGTGACCAGGTTGCTCGCCAGGTCGTGGGCGTGGTCGCGCAGCTCGACGGTGACGATCCCGGTCTCGCCGGGCAGCGCCGCCGCCGCGGCCCCGGCCAGCCGGTCGGCCAGCAGGCGGGTCGAGGACGGCTCGCTCAGCCCCGCCGAGACGACGGCGAGAGTGCGGTGGTCGGTCATCGGACGGCCTCCTCTTCCTCTTCCTTCGTTCCCGGCGCCGCGGCCGGGCGGGCGGCGGCGACGAGGTCGGCGTGGGTGGGCGCGGTGGCGGGGACGTGCGCCGGGCGCAGCGCCTCGAACTCCTTGCGCAGCACCGGCACGACCTCCTCGCCGAGGATGTCGATCTGCTCCAGGACGGTCTTGAGCGGCAGGCCCGCGTGGTCCATCAGGAACAGCTGCCGCTGGTAATCGCCGAAGTGGTCGCGGAACGACAGCGTCCGGTCGATCACCTGCTGCGGGCTGCCCACGGTCAGCGGGGTCTCCTCGGTGAACTCCTCCAGGGACGGCCCGTGCCCGTAGACCGGGGCGTTGTCGAAGTACGGCCGGAACTCGTTCACGGCGTCCTGGGAGTTCTTGCGCATGAAGACCTGCCCGCCCAGGCCCACGATGGCCTGGTCCGCGGCGCCGTGGCCGTAGTGCTCGTACCGCCGCCGGTACAGCTCGATCAGGCGCATGAAGTGCTCCTTCGGCCAGAAGATGTGGTTGGCGAAGAAGCCGTCGCCGTAGTAGGCGGCCTGCTCGGCGATCTGCGGGCTGCGGATGGAGCCGTGCCAGACGAAGGGCGGCGCCCCGTCCAGCGGGCGCGGGGTCGAGGTGAACGACTGCAGCGGGGTGCGGTACTTGCCCTCCCAGTCGACCACGTCCTCCCGCCACAGCCGGTGCAGCAGGTGGTAGTTCTCGATGGCCAGCGGGATGCCCTCGCGGATGTCCTTGCCGAACCAGGGGTAGACGGGGCCGGTGTTGCCGCGTCCCATCATCAGGTCGACCCGGCCGTCGGCCAGGTGCTGCAGCATCGCGAAGTCCTCGGCGATCTTCACCGGGTCGTTCGTGGTGATCAGCGTGGTGGACGTCGACAGGATCAGCCGCTCGGTGCGGGCGGCGATGTAGCCCAGCATGGTGGTCGGCGACGACGGCACGAACGGCGGGTTGTGGTGCTCGCCGGTCGCGAAGACGTCCAGACCCGCCTCCTCGGCCTTCAGGGCGATGGTCACCATCGCCTTGATCCGCTCCGCCTCGGTCGGCGTGCGGCCGGTCGTCGGGTCGGTGGTGACGTCGCCGACGGAGAAGATTCCGAACTGCACGCCGCCTCCTTCAAGTAGTAGAAGTTTCAACTATGCTACCGGAACCCGGCGCCCCGGCCATCTATTCCACCCCCTACACGGCGGCCGCCAGGCCCCTCACCAGCCAGCCGTGGGCGGCCCCGAGCGTGACCGGGTCGCCGGTCACCTCGGCGGCCAGCCGCCAGTAGCGGTCGATCTCCGGCTCGGCCTGCGCGACCAGGCGGTCGTACAGCGCCCGCCGGAACTCCGGGGTGTCGCTCCCGCCGCGCACCTCCGCGTGCGCCATGACCAGCCGGTCGAGCGCCGGCCCCGGCCCCGGCGGCTCCCCGGCCAGGAAGCCCGGCGCCGCCATGGCGCACGCCTCGTCGATCCCGGTCAGCAGCGCGGACTCGTCGGCGATGTGCGGGGCGTTGGCCTTGGCGCGCTCGTGCAGGCGCCGGCGCAGCGCCCGGTCGGCGGTCAGGACGACCAGCTCGGCGTACGCGACGACCTGCCCGGGGGCCGGCTCGGCGGGCGGCTCCGGCACCACCCCCGCCACGAGGGCGTCCATCATCGCGGGCGGCATCGGCGCCACGGCCAGGTCCCGCCACAGCGACGCGACCGCCTCGTACGCCGCCCGCCCGCCGCCCTCGACCACGGCCAGCAAGCCCAGCCGCGCGGCCCGCTCGGCCGGAGCGGCCTCCTCGACGGCCCGCAGCGACGCCCGCCGCCACGCCAGCCCGGCCATCTCCAGATCCAGCGCCGCGCGCTCGGCCGCGATCGTCTCGTCCAGCGCCCGCTCGCCGGTCAGCACCCCGACGATCGCGGGCAGGCCCAGCCCCAGCGCGCGCAGCCGCCGCACCAGCCGCAGCCGCTCCACCGCGCCCCGGTCGAAGCGCCGGTGCCCGCCCGTGCTGCGCCGGGCCTCCAGAACGCCCTCGTCGCAGTAGAAGCGGACGGTCCGCACCGGAACGCCCGCCAGCCGCGCCAACTCCCCGATCCCGATCGTGTCGTCGCCCACGGCCACTTGAACCTCCACCCGACTGGAACTCCTACGGTACGGCCAGCGACGGAACAGCGACCTCTGGAGGCGATCATGAAGACGTCGACACCGCCGGTGGAGCGGCTCGCGGCCGGGCTGCGGGAGCAGACCGCCGCCCTCGCGGCCGCCGTGGACGGCGCCGACCCCGCCGGCCGGGTGCCCACCTGCCCGGAGTGGACGATCACGGACCTGGTGGTGCACGTCGGCGCCGCGCACCGCTGGACGCGCGACCTGGTCGAGGCCCGCGCGGCGGGCCCCGAGTCGCTCGTCCCGCCCGCCACGGACGTGGAACCCGCGGACTGGGCGTCCTGGCTGAACGAGGGCGCCGACCGGATGGCCGAGGCAGGCGTGCGCGAGGCCGGCACGGAGGTGTGGACCTTCCTCGGGCCGCGCCCGGCCGCCTTCTGGGTGCGCCGCATGCTGCACGACACCGCCGTCCATCACGCGGATGCCGCGCTGGCGCTGGGACGCCCGTTCGCGCTCGCGGACGATCTCGCCGCCGACGCGCTCGGCGAGGGCCTGGAACTGCTGGCCTGGCCGGGCGCGCAGCAGGCGCGGCCCGCCCTGGCCGGGCTGCGCGGCGACGGGCAGACGCTGCGGCTCCAGCCTCGGGACGGCGACGGCTGGCTGATCACCCGAACCCCCGAGGGCATCGCCTGGGAGCGGGACGGGGGCGGCCCGGCCGTGCAGGAAGGCGACGTCGTCCTGCACGGCCGGGCCGCCGACCTGCTGCTGGTCTTCACGCGCAGGATCCCGCCGGAGGACCCGCGCGTCCAGGTGAAGGGCGACGCGGGACTGCTCGCCCACTGGCTCGAGCGCACCGCGTTCTGAGTCAAGGGACCCCAAAACGGCGGCGGGATTCCATTCCGGGATAATGGGATCCCGTCGGCCTCCTGGAAAGGGACCGCAACGTGATCATCGCCCACGCGCTCGTGACCACCGGTTCGGATTTCCAGGCCCCCGACAGCGGAATCTTCGAATGGGGGCCGCTGTTCCCGGACGGGCCGCCGTGGCTGCGCTGGCTGACCAAGCCCGTGCTGCTGGTGGGCCTCGCGGCGGTGCTCGTCATCGGCTTCTTCCGGGCCGCGTTCCGCCGTCCGGCCCTCGTCCCGGGGACCTTCCAGAGCCTGGGCGAGCTGGCCTACCTGTTCGTGCGGGACCAGATCGCCAGGCCGACGATCGGCAAGGACGGCGACCGCTTCATGCCGTTCCTGGTCTCGGTCTTCTTCTTCGTCCTCGCCATGAACCTGATGGGCACGGTGCCCGTCCTGCAGTTCACGGCCACCTCGCATTTCGCGATCCCGCTGCTGCTCGCCCTCGCGGTCTACGGCCTCTACCTGTACCTGAGCGTGCGCACGCAGGGCCTGACCGGCTATCTGAAGAACGTGATGTTCCCGCCCGGCCAGCCGTGGTGGGTGTACCTCATCCTCGCCCCGATCGAGCTGCTGCAGCACCTGGTGCTGCGCCCGGCCACGCACTCGATCCGGCTGTTCGCGAACATGTTCGCCGGGCACCTGCTGCTGGCGTTCTTCGCCTCGGTGGCGTACTGGTTCCTGATCGAGAAGCTCACCCTCGCCGGCGTCGGGGTGGGCCTGCTCGGGCTGGTGATGACCGTCGTCCTCACCGCGTTCGAGATCTTCGTGCAGGCTCTGCAGGCGTATATCTTCACGCTGCTGGCCGCGTCGTACATCGACGGCGCGCTGCATCCGGATCACTGAGCCCGGCGGCGGGAAACGGAGCGTGCCGATGGCGGCGGACGGCGCCGGTTCGTGGCGGCTGATGTGGAGCCCGGTACCGCGCCGGGACGGGCTGCGCGCCTTCACCCGGATCGAGGAGGACCGCGCCGGGTCGCATCCGGGCGTCCCGCACATCAGGGCGCTCGGGACCATGTACCGGTTCGACATCCATTACCCCGGCGATGTGGACACCTATCCCGACCGGCAGCGCCAGGAGGTCAAGGACATGCGCGTCGACGGCCGCGAACGGCGCGCCGCCGAGGGCGAGACCTGGCGGTTCGGGTGGTCGTGGTACCTGCCCGCCGCGCTGCGCGCCACCACGAGCTTCACCCACGTGCACCAGCTGTTCGCCTCCGGGCCGGGCGGCGGGCCGCTGATGATGATCTCGCTGCGCCGCCGCCAGGGCCGCGACCTGCTGGAGCTGAACGCCCACCACGCCGGGGTGGTCGTCGGCGCCACCGACCTGCGGCCGCTGCGCAGCCGCTGGATCGGCGTCGACCTGGAGGTCGGCTTCGCGCGCGGCGACGGCGGGCGGGTCCGCTGGCGCGTCACCACCGAGGACGCCACCGCGGTCGAGGTGGAGCGCGACGGCCTGGACACCTGGCTGGGCACGCAGGGCATCTCCCCCAAGTGGGGCATCTACCGGTCGCTGAAGGACACCGCGCGGCTGAACGACGCGCACCTGCTCCTCAAGGACCTCCGCGCCCACCTCCGCACCTGACCTGAACGAATATGACTAGCCTCCACGTATGGTCACAGACGGCACCGTTCCGCCCGCCGAGCCGCCCGACCGGCTCACCGATCCCCGGGAGCTGCTGGACGGCTACCTCGACTACTACCGGGACGCGCTGCTGCGCAAGCTCGACGGCCTGACCGACGAGCAGCTCCGCACCGCGCCGCTGCCGTCCGGATGGACGCCGCTGGAGCTCTTCAAGCACCTGACCCACGTCGAGATCCGCTGGCTGCAGTGGGGGTTCCAGGGCGAGCCGGTGGAACGGCCGTGGGGCGACCGCGGGCCGGACGGAGCCTGGCACGTCGACGGCGACGAGACCTTCGCGGACCTGCGCGCCGCGTTCCTGAGCACGTGCGAGCGGTCGCGGGAGATCGTCGCGGCGGCCGACCTGGGCGGGTTCGCCCGCCCCGGGCCGCGGTTCGACGACCCGGAGCGGCCCGCGTCGCTGATCTGGATCCTGTTCCACCTGCTCCAGGAGTACGCCCGCCACCTCGGGCACCTGGACGCCGCGCGCGAGCTCATCGACGGCGGCGTGGGCGAGTGAGCCCGCCCTCCGGACGGGTCAGGCGCGCTGGGAGAACCAGGCGGCGATCTGCGTGCGGGAGGTGAACGCCAGCTTCGACAGGATGTGCTCGACGTGCGAGTCGACCGTCCGCTTGGCGATGACGAGCCGTCCCGCGATCTCCCGGTTCGTCAGTCCCTCGGTGACCAGCGCGGCGATCTCCAGCTCGCGGGGCGTCAGGGGGGCGTCCCCGTTCCGCGGCGCGGGCACCGCGACCGGCGCCGCGGGGACGGGCGGCGCCTCCGGGGCGGCCGGCTCGCCCAGGGCCTCGGCGACCGCGGCCTCGAACGGCAGCGCCACCCCGCCGTCGTAGGCCTTCCGGAACGCCTCCTCGCCGATCAGCTCCTCGCCGCGCCGCCAGTACGCCTCCCGCAGCAGCCGGTGCTTGAGCCCGAACAGCGACACCCCGGTGAACCGGAGCGCCGCGTCGCCCGCGCCGAACACCCGCGCGGCCGGCTCGACCTCGCCGAGCGCGACGAGCGCCGCGCCGATGACGTCGAAGGCCAGCCCGACACCGAGCCGGTCGCCGAGATCGAGCTTGATCCGTAGCGCGGGGCGCAGGTCGTCCAGGCCCCGCTCGGGGTCGCCGGCCACCACCAGCGCCAGCCCGCGCACGCACAGCCCGTACGAACGGCACCACAGCTCGCCGGCGGCCTCGGCGGCGGCGACGACCTCGGTGGCGTCCCGGACCGCGCCGTCGATGTCGCCGGCCAGGGCCTTGGCCGCCGCGAGGAACACGTCGCTGAGCGGGGCCAGCACGTCGTCGTTGCCCGCGAGCCGGTGCAGGTCGCGGGCCTCGCCGAGCAGCCGGCCCGCGTCCTCCATCCGGTCGAGGCCGAGCGCCGCGACGCCCTGCACCTCGCGGACGTAGGCCAGCCCGCGCACGTCGTCGCCGGACGCGCGGGCCCGCGCCTCGGCCTGGTCGACCAGCTCCCGGCCCTGCGCGAGGTCGTCCTGGACGACGGCCAGCAGCCCGAACAGCGCGAGGAGCTCGGCGGACTCGCGGATCCGCAGCGCGGTCAGGTCGCGGGAGGCGAACACCCGGGTGCCCCAGTAGCGCGCCTCGCCGATGAGGCCCTGGAGCGCCAGGATCCGGCCCAGGCCGAGGAAGGCGCGCGCGATGTCCTCGTCACCGGCCGCCCGCAGGCCGTGCTCCATCGCGGCCCGCACGTTGGCCTGCTCGCGGCGGAACCACTCCAGCCAGCGCGGCTGGGCCTCGGTGCCCAGTTCCGCGGCGGCCCGCCGGATCGCCCCGCTGAAGCGCTCGAACGCCCGGCCGCGGACCGCCTCGTCCTGGCCCAGCAGCTCCAGCATCTCGGCGCCGTACTCGCGCAGCGTGTCGAGCATCCGGTAGCGGGCGGCGCCGTCGGCGTCCACCCGCAGCACGATCGACTGGGCGACCAGCCCGGCCAGCAGCTCGACGATCTCCTCGGCGGGCAGCTCGCCGCCGGCGCAGATGTGCTCGGCGTCCTCCAGGTCGAAGGCGCCGGCGAACACCGACAGCCGCGCCCACAGCAGCCGCTCGCCGGGCGAGCACAGCTCGTGGCTCCAGTCGATGGCCGCGCGCAGCGTCTGGTGCCTGGGCATGCTGGTGCGGCGGCCGCGCAGCCGCAGGATCCGCCGGTCCAGCCGCGCCACCACCTGCTCGATCGACAGCGCGCGCAGCTGCACCGCGGTCAGCTCGATCGCCAGCGGGATGCCGTCGAGGCGGTGGCACAGCAGCGCCACGGCGCCGACGTTGCGCTCGGTGATCGTCCAGCCGGACACCACGGCCGCCGCCCGCTCGGCGAACAGCGTCATGGAGTCGCAGGACGCGGCGAGCGGGACCGGCTCGGCGTCGGCCGCCGGCTCGTCCGGCACGGCCAGCGGCGCCACCATCAGCGTGTACTCGCCGGTGATGTCGAGCGGCTGGCGGCTGGTGGTCAGCACGCGCAGCCCGGAGGCGTTCTGCAGCAGCACCTCGGCCAGCATCGCGCAGCCGTCGATCAGGTGCTCGCAGGTGTCGAGGACCAGCAGCATCCGCCGCTCGCCGAGGTAGTGGACGAGCGCGTCCAGCGCGGCGGCGGGCGCCTGGTCGGGCAGCCCGAACGCCTCCCCCACCGCCTGCGCCAGCAGGCTGGACTCGCGCAGCCCGGACAGGTCGACGAAGCACACGCCGTCCTCGAACGAGGCGGCGAGCCGGTTGGCGGCGCGGATCGCCAGGCGGGTCTTGCCGACGCCGCCGGGGCCCATCAGCGTCACCAGGCGGCACTGCCCGAACAGCCGTCCGATCTCCGCCAGCTCGTCGCGGCGGCCGATGAAGCTCGTCAGCTCGGCCGGCAGCCGGCCCGAACGTTGCTCCGATGTGGTTAGCGACACCGCCGCCTCTGCTCGCCTCCCGCCGGCCCGGGCCGACGCTTCTTGGGGACGTCAGGCAGCATCGTACCCAGAGCCGAACGTATCGCAACCATTCCATTACGCGACGGCGTAAGGGCTCCAGTCAGGGAAACGGGACGGGAACGGGCTCGTCACGGACCCTCCATGACACTTGCCGGTCGGGGACATCTCCGTACGAGCACATAAGAACGCCTTATGGGCGCTCTTAGGATGGGGCCATGGCCGCCACCCATCGCGTGCCCGATCTGGGCGCCCTTGAGTTGCTGCTGGCGGTGGTGCGGCTGGGCAGCGTCGGCAAGGCGGCGGCCGAGCTCGGCGTCACCCAGCCCGCCGCCAGCGCCCGGATCCGGTCGATGGAACGGCAGATCGGCGTGGCGCTGTTCGAACGGTCCCCGCGCGGGTCCCGTCCCACCCGGGCGGGGGCCCTGGTCGCCGAGTGGGCCCAGCAGGTGCTGGACGCGGCCCGGGCGATGGACGCCGGGATCGCCGCCCTTCAGGAGCGGCAGGACGCGCGGTTGCGGGTGGTGGCGAGCCTCACCGTCGCCGAGTACCTCATGCCCGGATGGCTCGTCGCCTTGCACGAGGCGCGCCCCGGTACGGCGGTGACGCTGCGCGCGGCCAGTTCCACGGAAGTGGCCGAGCACGTCAGGGCCGGCAAGGCCGACCTGGGGTTCGTGGAGGGCGCCCGTACGCCGGCCGGTCTCAGCGGCACGGTGGTCGCCTCCGACCGGCTCGTCGTGGTGGTCGCCCCCAGGCATGCCTGGGCGCGCCGCCGTGACGGTGTGACGGCCGAGGAGCTGGCGGGCACGCCTCTGATCCTGCGAGACAGGGGTTCGGGCACCCGGGAGGTGCTCGACAGGGCGCTGTCCTCGTTCGGGGGCACCGCTCCCCCGCTGCTCCAGCTCGCCTCCACCACGGCCCTCAAGGCGGCGGCGGTGTCGGGCGCGGGCCCGGTCGTGGTGAGCGAGCTCGCCGTGGCGGACGAGCTGTCGGGCGGGCGGCTGGTCGCGGTCCCCGTCCGGGACCTGGATCTGGGCCGTCCGCTGCGCGCGGTCTGGCCGTCCGGGCAGCACCCGGCCGGGCCCGCCCGCCACCTGCTGGGCCTCACCCGGCAGTCACGCGCGTGACGGTCGCGGCCTCGGGGGCGGTCAGGTCTCGTCGAGCGCGCCGGCGGGCGCGTCCAGCACCGCCTGGACCTCCAGCTGGATGGCGATGGTGTCGCCCAGCATGACCTTGTCGCCCTGCAGCGGGACGTTGAACTCGATGCCGAAGTCGCGGCGGCTCAGCGAGGCGGTCGCGGTGAATCCGGCGCGGGTGCCGCCCCACGGGTCCCCCTCGACGCCGTGGAACTCCACCAGGAGCCGCACCGGGCGGGTGACGCCGCGGATCGTGAGGTCGCCGTCCAGGTGGTAGCGGGGGTGGCGGGCCCGCCGGCCGATTGTGGCACGTTCCACACCCGTGCCGACGAAGGTCATCGCCGGGTGGTGCTCCACGTCCAGGAAGTCCGCCGACCGGACGTGCGCGTCCCGCTCGGCGTTGCGGGTGTCGATCGACGCCATCGAGATCTCCGCGCGGGCGGAGGACGCCGGCAGGTCCTCCGCGACCCGGATCTCCCCCTCGAACCCGGTGAAGGAGCCGCGGACGGTGGTCATCAGATGCCGCACGGTGAAGGTGATCTCCGAATGCGCCGGATCGATGCTCCAACGGCCGGCGGCGAGGTCCGGTGCCGCAGTGGTCACTGTACTGATCCCCCCAGATCAAATTCGCTCAAGAGGTCAGAATGTACCCGAAAGACCCAAAAGGGGACGTGACCCGGTCCCTCGAACCGGGAACGATGCGGACATGATCGGAGAGCACGTCCTGGCCGGCTACACCACCGGCCCCGGCGCCCGCGAGGCCCTCGCCCTGGCCCGCGGGATCGCCGCGCTCAGCGGCGGGCGGCTCACCGTGGCCACCGTCCACCCGCCCGGCCGCCCGGCCGCCGCCGGCGAGGCCCTCACCCTCCTGGAGCAGGCCGCCGCCGAGGCCCCCGAGGCCGAGACCGCCGTCCAGGAGAGCCGCGGCGTCGGCCGCGGCCTGTCGGTCCTGGCCAGCCGGATCGGCGCCGACCTCATCGTCGTCGGCTCCACCGAGGGCGGGGCGCGCGGCCGCATCGCCGTCGGCTCCACGGCCGACAACCTGCTGCACTCCGCCCCCGAGGCCGTCATGATCGCCCCGGCCGGGCACGAGCCGGCCGAGCGGCCGGGCCGGATCACCGTCGCCTACGTGCGCCGCCCCCAGTGCGACGAGGCCGTGGTCCGCGCCGCGCTGGTCGCCGCGCGCCTGGAGGTCCCGCTGCGGCTGCTCACCCTGGCCGTGGGGGACGACTCGCGGCACCGCCTCCGCGACGACCTGGCGCTGGCCGTGCGGCTGGCCGCCGAGACCTCCGGCCTGGAGGCCGAGGCCGAGCTCGCCGAGGGCGACGACGTCGCGGACGCCGTGGCCCGCACCGGCTGGTCCGAGGGCGAGCTGCTGGTCTGCGCGAGCAGCGAGGACGCCTCCGCCCACCGGGTGTTCCTGGGCGAGATGGCCCTCAAGGTGCTGCGCGCGGCCCCCTGCCCGGTCACCGTCCTCCCGCGTGGCTACTCCTAATAGTCCGAATTGACCGTTTCTCGGGAACCGCTTGCCGCCCCGTCTTTACCTCGGCTACATTCCGTCGATATCGGAACGTGACCTTGGGACGGGTCGCGGGCCGACCGGGGACGGGCGCCGCCCGCACCAGGAACGGGGAGGCGCCATGGACACCATCGGGCAGAAGCTGCTCGAGATCGCCAAGGACAATCTCGGCTATACCGAGAAAGGCGACGGTTACACCAAGTTCGGCAACTGGTGGACCGAGAAAATGGACGCCGACCACAATCCGTACTTCAAGACCGCGCCCTGGTGCGACATGTTCCTCGCCTGGGCCGCCGACCAGGCCGGGGTCGCCGACCAGGCCGGCCAGTTCGCCGCCACCGTCGACCACGCCAAGTGGTTCAAGAAGCACGACGCCTGGGGCACCGAGCCCGTCCCCGGCGCCCTGGTCTTCTACGACTGGAACGGCTCCGACGACATCGACCGGATCGATCACGTCGGCCTCGTCGAGAAGGTCGACGGCAAGACCCTGCACACCATCGAGGCCAACGCCGACGGCTACAAGCTCATGCGCAAGACCCGCGACATGGACTCGGTCGTCGGCTTCGGCTATCCCGGCAAGGTCAAGACGGAGAAGTACGTCCCCAAGCACGCCGCCCCGGCCCCCAAGGTCGAGTCCCTCACCGGTCCCGGGACGCAGACCGGCAAGACCGAGACCACCGAGCCGGCGGCCTCCGTCCCCGACCTCCCGTCCCAGGAGGTCCTCCTCACGGGCGTCCTGGCGTTCGTCCTGTGCGGCACCGTCGCCCTGGCCGCCGGCCGCGCCGCCGCCGCCAAGGCCCCCACCAACTCGCCCATCCGCGTCCGCAAGCGGGGCAAGCACCACCGCGTGCCCGTCGAGCTGCCCGCCGACCTCACCCCGGCCGACCTCGACGCCGCCGACGCCGGCACCACCGTGATGCCCGCCCTCTCCCTGGCCGCCGCCCACGAAGCCGAGGACCGCGAGTTCTGGGGCCGGATCGCCCATCTGGAAGAGGACGCCGAGCTCGCCTTCTGGAACTCCCTCCACTCCGACGCCGCCCTCTCCGACGCCCCTGCCGAGGAAAGCAAGTACGCAAGCACTCCAACCTTCCGCTAGAGTTAACCGTGCGAGCCCAGGGGAAAACCCCCCGGGAGCACACGCGGACGTGGCTCAGTTGGTAGAGCATCACCTTGCCAAGGTGAGGGTCGCGGGTTCGAATCCCGTCGTCCGCTCTGAGGAGGCCTTGACGCCCAGCGAAGCCGACGGCCTCGCTCGGTGGAGTGGCCGAGAGGCGAGGCAACGGCCTGCAAAGCCGTGTACACGGGTTCAAATCCCGTCTCCACCTCACTTCACCCCCCTCGTTCCAAGGGCGATTAGCTCAGTGGGAGAGCGCTACCTTGACACGGTAGAGGCCACTGGTTCAATCCCAGTATCGCCCACTCGATCCCTGGGCCCAGTGTGGTCGGAGGCTGCGCCTCCTTCCCCACTGGGCTCTCGTCGTGTTGACCCAGGGGGCGACCCCCTGGAACCCCCGACGCGGTCGCTCCGCTCCCACCTGCACGTGGTACGGAAGCTCGATCCCTGGGCCCAGTGCAGCCGGGGACTGCACCTCCCTCCCCACCGGGCTCTCGTCATATCGCCCCAGGGGGCGACCCCCTGGAACCCCCGACGCGGTCGCTCCGCTCCCACCGGCACGTGGTCCGGAGGCTCGATCCCTGACCCATGGTCAGAGGCTGCGCCTCCGGCAACGCCACGGTCGCCGGCCACCCGGCCGCAAAGCCGCTGACAAGCACATCGGCAACATCTTCGCCAAGCTCGGGCGCCGCTGACGACCACGGTGCGCCCGGCCGTTCTGGACGCGTGTTTGTCAGGTGGGCGGGCTTCCCGGCGCTCGGTCGCGAGCCGGAGGGCGCCTGACGGCTGTGTGATCCAGATCACTTTCGCGTCGTCGAGCGTACCCCGTCCACCGCGCTGACCTGCATGGATGTGATCGGCGTCACCGGGGGTGGGCGCTGCGGCCGGGGGCGGGGAGCGGGTGCCATTCTTGCCGGAATTTCGGCGTCATGGGAAAATTTGGTCAATCGATTGACCAACCCGAGGAGGGTCCCCTTGAAAAGACGGCGCCCATGAGGCGAAGCGGGATCGCGATACTCGCCGCCGCCGCGCTTTCCACGACGCTCGCCGCCGTTCCGGCGGTCGCCGCGGAACCCCATTCCGGCGGCACCACGGCTTGGCGGAACGGCGCACTCCGCGTCGACACCGGCGGAGTCGTCTCACGTTCTGACTTGGTCCTGGAAAAACCGTCGTGGCAGGCGTACCAAAGCATGCCCGCGGGCAACGGAACGCTCGGCGCCGCGGTCTGGGCCGAGGACGGTTTCAGCGCGCAGCTCAATCGCGCCGACACCTTTCCCAACCTGAAGTCGGCCGGGCGGCTGACCGTCCCCGGGCTGTTCCCGCTGATGCGGGCGTCCGACTACCGGGGGCGGCTGCGCCTGCACGACGCCGACCTCGTCCAGCAGGGCGGCGGCATGTCGGCCCGCAGCTACGTGCGCGCGGACAAGGACCAGTTCGTCCTGGAGGTCACCGGCGCGGACCCGAACGTCACGCAGACCGCGGAGCTGCGGCTCTGGGACGGACGCACCCCCACCGCCCACGCCGCCAAGGGCACCGCGGCGCTCGCCGAGACCTTCACCGACGAGGAGTCCAAGGGCAGGACGGGCGCGGTCGCCGCGGTCACCGCGCTGGGCCGGGACGTCAAGGCCGAGGTCGTCGACGCCCGCACCGTCCGGGTGAGCTTCAAGCCGCGGCCGGACGGCGGGTTCCGCATCGTCACCGGCGTCCCCTCCTACACCGGCGGTGACCTGGGCAAGGCGGCCCGCACGGCACTGGCCGGGTCCGGGGGCTCCGGGATCGACCGGGCGCACCGGACGTGGTGGCACCGGTTCTGGGCGGGCGCGGCGCCGATGCGGATCACCTCGGCGGACGGCTCCGGCGAGTACATGGAGAACCTGCGCGCGCAGCAGCTCTACATGACCGCGGCCACGATGCGCGGCCCCGTCCCCAGCAGCCATGGCGGCGTGATCAACATGTTCTCGCCGTGGAAGGACGCGGTGCACTGGTCCGCCGACCACTGGTGGCACTTCAACCTGCGGCAGCCCGTCTACACCAACTTCGGCGCGGACACCGAGGAGTTCAACACCCCGTACTTCCGGCTGTACCTCGACCGGCTCGAGGAGATGCGGGCGTGGACCCGCGCCCACTGGAAGGGCTCCGAGGGCGTGTGCGTGGCCGAGTTCCTGCGCTACACCGGCACGGCCGAGGCCTGCGACAGCACCAGGCCGCCCGACTGGCTGAACCGGATCGTCACGACCGGGCCCGAGGTGGTCTACAACCTCTGGCTGCAGTACCGGTACACGGGGGACCGTTCCATCCTGGACGAGTCCTATCCCCTCATGCGGGACGTGACGCGCTTCTACCTGTCGATCCTCGAGGAGGGCGACGACGGGAAGCTGCACCTGCACAACGTGAACGCGCTGGAGACCCAGTGGGACACCTCCGACCCCGCCCCCGACCTGGCGGCCATGCGGGTGATCTTCCCGATCGTGGCCGGGCTGGCGGACGGGCGGGGCGACCGGACGCTGGCGCGCGACCTGCGCGCGACGCTGCCGAAGATCCCGGACTTCCGCACGGTCACCCGCAACGGCGAGCAGGTGATCGCGTGGTCGGGCACCGACGAGCAGGGCCGCAACACCCAGAACCCCGACACCGAGGTGCTGTTCCCCTGGGGCGTGTACGGCCAGGACTCGGCGCTCATGCAGTCCACGTTCCGCAACCGCGTCTACGTCCAGACCCGGGAGTGGTCGGAGGACGCGCTGCAGGCGGCCCGGCTGGGCCGCGGCGAGGACGTGAAGAACCTGCTCATCCAGGGCACCAAGGACTTCCAGGTCTTCCCGAGCGGGTTCACCGCGCACGGGAAGAACGCCGACGCGCTGCGGGAGAGCAACTACTACAACGGCTGGGGCGCGGTGGTGTCGTCGGCCGTGCAGGAGTCGCTCGTCCAGTCCTACGAGGGCGTGGTGCGGGTCGCGTCGGCCTGGCCGAAGGGCTGGGACGTGGCCGGTTCGGTGCAGGTCCAGGGCGGGCACCGGGTCAGCGCGGAGGTGAAGGGCGGTGAGACCGGCGTGGTCGGCGTCCAGGCGGCGCGCGACGACGACCTCCGGATCCAGAACCCGTGGCCGGGGCGGAAGGTGCGGGTCGCGGACGGCGTCAGCGGCAGGCCGCTGGCCGGTCCGACCGACGCCGGGGTGATCCCGCTGCGCGTCAAGAAGGGCCACTCCTACCTGGTGGAGCGGGTCGACCGCCCGGTCTCCTCGTTCCGGTTCCAGGGCGTCACCGGGGAGCCGGCGACGGAGGTCCGGCACCTGGGCAACCGGACGCTGGGCGTCGAGACGAGCGTGCCGCAGATCCCGGGCGAGCTCGTGAGCGTGGTGGCCCCGGACAAGCTGCGCCCGCTGGTGCGCGCGGAGCAGGGCGCGACGACGCACGTCGACCGCCATTACGTGATCTCGGAGCTGCCCGCGGAACTGAACGGTGCGGAACTGATCCGCGGTGCCAACAACGATTCCAAAATGACCTCGCCCGCCGGCTACCTGACCTTCGACCTGAAGGCGCCGGCGACCGTCCACGTCGCTTTCGACGCACGCGGCAAAGGCACCTGGTGGCCCGGATGGCTGGAAAAGGACGGCTTCACGGAAACGGGCGCGACCGTCAAGACGACCGACACCACGTTCGTCATCCTCAAGAAGGACTTCCCGGCCGGGCGCGTCACCCTCGGACCTAATTCCGGGGTTTCGGGGCAGGGCAGCTCGAGCTATTTCACGATGGTCGGGAGGCGATAGCCGGAAATGACGGAGCGGCCGCGGCACCCGGAAGGGTGCCGCGGCCGCCGCGTTCTATCAGGAGGGCGGGGCGGTGGAGCGCCGCACGACCAGTTCGATCGGGTCGCGGACGACCTCCTCGACGGGGTGGTCGGCCGGCACCGACAGCAGCAGCTCGGTGGCGCGGGCGCCCAGCGCCTGCAGCGGCATCCGCACCGTGGTCAGCGGCGGGACGAGGTGCTCGGCCAGCGGCAGGTCGTGCACCGCGACGACCGACACCTCCCCCGGCACCTCCAGCCCGTGCGCCTGGAGCGCGCTCAGCACCCCGATCGCCGAGGTGACGTTGGCGACGAACACGGCGGTCGGCCTCTCGGGCCCCTCCAGGAGCCGGTGGACGGCCTGGGCGCCGCCGCCCGGCCCGTAGTCGCCCTGGACGATCAGCCGCGGGTCCTCCTCCAGGCCGCCCGCGCGCAGCGCCGCCGCGTAGCCCTCGCGGCGGCGGAACGCGGTGTCGGCGCCGGCCGGGCCGCCGACGTGGGCGATGCGGCGGTGCCCGAGCTCCAGCAGGTGCTCGACGGCCATCCGGGCGGCGAGCCCGTCGTCCAGGATGACGTGCCGGCCGGAGGTGCGGCCGCGCCGGTTGACGAACAGCCACGGCAGGCCGCGGTCGGCCAGCATGGCCTGCTCCTCGTCGGTGATCGCGCCCCCGGCCAGCAGCAGCCCGTCCACGCGGCCGGGGCCGAGCAGGTCGAGGTAGCCGCGGGCGCCGCCGCCGGCGGTGGAGGAGCCGACCATCAGCGCGCAGTCGCGGGTGGCCGCGGCGGCCTCCGCCCCGGTGATGATCTCGGCGTAGACGGGGTTGGCGAAGTCGGGGATGAACAGGCCGACCGTGCCCGTCCGGGCGGTGCGCAGGCTGCGCGCCGCCGCGTTGGGCCGGTAGTCCAGCTCCTTGAGCGCCGCGTGCACCCGGGCGCGGGTCTCGTCACGGATGTTGAGCCGCGGGTCGCCGTTGACGACGCGCGAGACCACGGCCTTGTCGACCCCGGCCCTGCGCGCGACGTCGGCGAGCGTCACCCGGCGGGTGCGCCGGACGCCATCCTCGGTGGACCGGGTCACAGTGGCCGAGCCTCGCCGCTTTCGATGGAGTCGTACAGAGCCTGGACGAGGGCCAGCGTACCGAGATTGTCGCGCGCCGACGTGGGAGACGGCTCGTCCTCGGCGATCCAGCGCAGCAGCGCCGCCATGGGCCCGGCGAACGCGCCGGGGATCCAGCGCTCGGTCACCGGGTAGGGGGCCCATCCGTCGGTGGGCGCCACGGCGCTGCTGACCTCCAGGGTGTCGGGGCGGCCGTGCGGGTAGTCGTACAGCAGCCCCAGCGTGCCGCGGATCGCGCCCTTGTCGCCGTCGATCCGGAACTCCGCGCGCTGGTCGCCGGTGCGGTTCTCGTGGTTGACGTGCAGCACCGCGCGGGCGCCGCCGCCGAACAGCAGGGTGCTGATCGTGCGGGTCTCCCCCGCCGCGGCCTGCCCGGGGGTGCGGGACGCGGCGGCGAACACGCGCACCGGGTCGCCGAGAATGGAGCGGACCGCGTCCAGGTAGTGGATCGAGTGGTACATGATCTCCAGCCGGTCCGAGCGCATCAGCCACCCCCAGCCGCTCCAGTCGGTGCTGATGTCGACGGTGAACGACATGGCGGTGGGGGTGCCGATCCAGCCGGCGCGCACCATGGCCCGCGCCGCGGCGATCCCCTCGTCCCAGCGCAGCTGCTGGTTGACGGCGACGCGGCGGCCGGCCTTCTCGGCGAGGTCGGCGATCTCGCGGGCCTCGTCCATCTCGGGGGCCAGCGGCTTCTGGCACAGCAGGTGCCGGCCCGCGTCGAGGGCGGCGCGGGCGACCGCGGACTGCGCGGTCGGGACGACCGCGATGTCGACGACCTCCACCGCCTCGTCGGCGAGCAGTTCGTCGAGCGAGGCGTAGACGCGCTCGACGCCGTGCCGGGCGGCGACCTCCCGCGCCCGGTCCTGGTCGAGGTCGAAGAGGCCGCGGACGGGCAGGCCGTGCGCGCGGTAGGCGGGCAGGTGCGCGACGTCGACGATCGCGCCCGCGCCGACGACGGCGATCGGGCGGCGGTGGTGCTCGGGCACCGTGATCCGCGCCTGGTCGGCGATCGGGGTGAACAGCTCAAGCATGGGTCGGGCCTCGTTCGGGCTTCTCGTGCGGTTCGGGGATGCGGTACACGTCGATCGCGGTGCCGCCGAGGAGGCGGGCGCGGTCGGCGGGGGTGAGCGCGAGGCCGTCGAGGAGCCCGGCGGTCTCGTCCCACACCTTGCGGTAGCCGCCGGCCAGGACGGAGATCGGCCAGTCGCCGCCGAACATCAGGCGGTCCGCGCCGAAGAGCTCCAGCGCGTGCTCGACGTAGGGGCGCAGGTCGGCCGCCGTCCAGGTCTCCCAGTCGGCGGCCGTGTTCAGGCCGGACACCTTGGACGACACGTTGGGGAAGGCGGCGGCGTCGGCCAGCAGGTCGGCCCACGGCCGCCGGCCCCGCTCCTTGATGGGCGGCTTGGCCAGGTGGTCGATCACCAGCCGCAGCCCGGGGTGGCGTTCGGCGAGCACCGGCACGTGCTCCAGATGGCGCGGCCGCACC
Source organism: Actinomadura rugatobispora (assembly GCF_055379765.1). Taxonomy (NCBI): domain Bacteria; kingdom Bacillati; phylum Actinomycetota; class Actinomycetes; order Streptosporangiales; family Thermomonosporaceae; genus Actinomadura; species Actinomadura rugatobispora. Next base: position 542,258 of record NZ_AP029191.1, read on the forward strand.
GCGACGACGTCGAAGGTGAGGCCGCGCTCGGCCAGCGCGTCCAGGCCGTCGCGCAGCTCGGGGCGCAGCAGCCAGTCGGGGTCGGGCTCGTCGTGGATCAGGTGCCGGACGCCGGCGTAGCGGGGATCGCGGCGGTAGCGGTCGAGGGCGCGCGCGGCCTCGTCCGGGCGCAGCAGCGGCACCCATCCCACCACGGCGCGCACGCGCGGCCACCGGTCGGCGACCTCCAGCATGTAGTCGGTGTCCTCGTAGGAGTCGGCCGACTGGACGAGCACCGTCCCGTCGACCCCGCACGCGTCCAGGTGGGGCTGGAGGTCGGGCTCCTCGAACGTCCGGTGGATCGGGCCCTGGTCGGGGGTCAGCCACGGGTAGGCGACCCGGTCCAGGTTCCAGAAGTGCTGGTGGGCGTCGATGATCGGCGTGCGCGCCGTCGCGGTCATGTCGCCTGCTCCTCTCCTCCGGCGCCGCTCTGCTCGCGCAGGTTCCAGACCTTGGACAGCGCGCCGGTCCGCTCGTCGGCGCCCGGCTCGAAGCCTTCGACGAACGCGGCCATGTGCCGCTGCCAGGCATGGTCGGCGGGGTCGCCGGCCAGGACGTCCAGGGCGCGGGCGAAGTCGTCGGCGTCGACCAGGTGGAACAGGTGGCGGCCGCTGCGCCAGATCGTCCAGTCGCGGACGCCCGCGCGCAGCAGCGCCTCCAGCAGGTCGCCGGGGACCGTCGCGTGCTCCCGGTCGTAGTCCTCCTCCCGCCCCTCGCGCAGGACGCTGTGCAGGGCGATCCTCATCCGGCCCTCCCCTCGCGCGGGGGCGGCTGGACGAGTTCCAGCGTGATCTCGTCGGGGTCGAGGAAGTAGCAGGCCGCGCCGCCGGCGTTGACCCCGGCCGTGATCCGGTTGGGCGGGGAGACGAACCGGACGCCCAGGCCGGTGAGCCGGGCGTGCTCGGCGTCGATGTCGTCCACCGCGAACGCCATGTGGGCGGCGCCGGGGTGGTGGCGGGCGGGGTCCTGGCGCTCGCCGCGCGGGACGACGTACTCCACCAGTTCCAGGTCGTGCGTGCTCACCCGCGCCGGATCCCGCCTCGGGACGGCGAGCTGGGCGACCCGCAGGCGCGCGTCGGGGTAGCCGACCAGCGCCCGCGTGTACTCGTTGTCCTGGTCCTGGACGTGCACCAGCTCCATGCCCAGCACGTCGCGGTAGAACGCGACCGAGCGGTCGAGGTCGGCGACGTGGAAGCTGAAGTGCCAGACGGCGGTGAGCATGCCCTCACCCCTCCTTGCGCTCGGCGGCCGTGGACGCCACCACCTTCTCAGGCGGCGGCTCCTTTTCCTTTCCCGGCGGGCCCTGCCCGCCCGGTGGTCCCTGCTCGCCCGGTGGTCCCGAGGCGGCGGGCGTCTCGGCCTCCCGGATGCGCCGGGTCTGGCGGCGCCGCAGCGACACCGTGTAGACGCCGGCGGCGACGATCAGGACCACGCCCTCGACCAGGCCCTGCCAGTTCGCGCCCAGGTTGAGGATGTTGAAGCCGTTCTTCAGCGTGGTCAGGATCAGCGCGCCCACCAGCGACTTGGACACGCTGCCGAGCCCGCCGAACAGCGAGGTCCCGCCGAGGATGGCGGCGGCCAGCGCGGTGAGCTCGAACCCCGACAGCCCGGTCGGGTTGATCGAGCCGAGCCGGGCGGCGTAGAGCACGCCGATGAACGAGGCGGCCGTGCCGTTGAGCACGAACGCCACCACGCGGTACCGGTCGACGGCGATGCCCGACAGCCGGGCGGCCTCGGCGTTGCCGCCGCTGGCGTACAGCCGCCGCCCGATCGTGGTGTAGCGCAGCACCCAGGCCGCCACGACCGCCAGCACCAGCAGGTACAGGGTGCGCTGGGTGATCCGGATCGTGAAGATCAGGAGAGGCGAGGCCGCGACCAGCGCGATCCCGGCCGCCAGCGGCACCAGCGCCCGCGGCGCCTTCCAGTTCCGCGTCCGGGCCGCCCGCCAGGCGCCCGCGGCCAGCAGGACGAGCCCGGCCAGCAGGTACAGGTTCGGAGTGATCCACGATCCGCCGTCGATGGCGCGCAGCCCCTCGCGCGCCGCGCCGTCGGGGGCGGTCACGGTGCGGCCGTCGGTGACGATCAGCACGAGCCCGCGCACGGCGGTCATGGTGCCGAGCGTGACGATGAAGGCGTTGATGCCGACGTACTGCACCACCACGCCGTTGAACAGCCCCACCAGCGCGCCGGAGCCCAGGGCGAGGGCCAGCGCGGGCCAGAACCCGATCGCGTCGGACAGGCTCAGGCACACCGCGGCGCCGAGCGCGGCGACCGCGCCCACCGACAGGTCGAAGTTCCCGCTGATCAGCACGATCGTCGTGGTGATCGCCAGGATGCCGATCAGCGTCGTCTGGTCGAGGATGTTCGCGACGTTGGTCGGCCCCAGGTAGGACACCCGTCCCTGGGCCTGCCCGGCGAAGGTCAGGACCATGACGAGCAGGGCGAAGGCGTAGACGACGCCCGCGTTGCCCAGCCGCAGCGCGGCCGGGAGCCGCCACCGGCCCGGGGTGGCTTCAGCGCTCATGGCGCACCTCTTCTTCCTGTTCCGTTCTCGGCTCCGCCCGCAGGCCGTGGGCCAGCATGAGCAGTTCCTCCTCGCCGGTGTCCGCCGCGCGCCGCTCGGCGACGATCCGCCCGCCCCGGACGACCAGCACCCGGGTGGCCACCGACAGCAGCTCCTCGAACTCCGAGCACACGATGACGACCGCCCTGCCCTGCGCGGCGAAGCGGCGGACCAGCTTCAGCAGGTCGGCCTTGGCGCCGACGTCCACGCCCGCGGTCGGCTCGTCCAGCAGCCACACGCGCGGGTCGGCGTACATCCACTTGGCGAACACCACCTTCTGGGCGTTGCCGCCCGACAGCTCGCCGGGCACCGCGTCCACGCCGGCGGTGACGATGCCCAGGTCGGCGACCGCGCGCGCGGCCCGCTCCCGCTCGTCGGCGGTGCGCGGCACCAGCCGTCCCCGCGACAGCCGGGCCAGGTCGGGCAGGCTGACGTTCTGCCAGATCGGCAGGCCGCCGTGCAGCCCCTGGCCCGCGCGGTCCTCGGGCACGTAGGCGATGCCCGCCGCCACGGCGGCCCGCGCCGACCGGCCCACCGCGGCGCCGTTCACCCGGACCGCGCCCGTGGCGGACGGGTCGTCCCGGAAGACGGCCCGCATGATCTCCGACCGGCCCGCGCCCAGCAGCCCGGCGATGCCGACGATCTCGCCCGCGCGGACCTCGAAGGAGACGTCCCGCAGTCCCACCGACGACGACAGCCCGGCGACCTCCAGCACCACCGGCGCGTCCGGGTCGGGCTCGGCGCCGCCGGCGCGCTCGACGGCCAGCAGCTCGCGGCCGGTGACGGCGCGGACCAGCATGCCCTCGGTCACCTCGGCGGTGGCCTCGGCCAGCACGGTCGTGCCGTCCCGGACGACCGTCACCCGGTCGGTCAGCTCGAAGATCTCGTCGAAGAAGTGGGAGATGTACAGGAACGCGGTGCCCTGGGCCGACAGCCGGCGGACGGCGCCGAACACCACCTGCCGCTCCTGCTCCGACAGCGAGGCGGTCGGCTCGTCCATGATCACCAGCCGGGCGCCGGCCGCGAGGGCCTGCAGCACGCAGACCATCTGCCGGACGCCGATGGGCAGGTCGTCCACCACGGCGTCCGGGTCGACGGGGTAGCCGAGCCGGTCGACCAGCGCGGCGAACTCCTCCCGCAGCGCGGGCGGGGTCCGCCAGGCGCCGCGCCGGTCCAGGAAGACGTTCTCCAGGACGGTCAGCGTCGGCACCAGCGGGACGTGCTGGTGGATGGTCGCGATCCCGGCCTGCCGCGCCGCGCCGGGATCGCGCCAGCGCCGGTCGCGGCCCGCCCAGCGCAGGGTCCCGCCGGTCGGCGGATGCGTCCCCGAGATGATCTTGACCAGGGTGGACTTGCCCGCCCCGTTGGCGCCGATCAGCCCGTGCACGCTGCCGGGGCGCACCTCCAGGGAGACGCCGCGCAGCGCCCGCGTCCCGTTCGGGAACGTCTTGGTGACGCCGTCGAGGAGCAGCAGCGGCTCGTCCCCGTGGTGGCCTGCGCCGTTGTGGTCGGTGCCCGTCACCATTGCGGCTGGCAGTCGCCGACGTTGTCCTTGGTGATCGGCGGGGTCTCGTAGGTGACGAACTGCGCGTTGTACTTCTTGGTTCCGGTGAGCTGCTCGTGCAGCACCTGCATCGCGCGCTTGCCCAGGTCCTCGGGCTTGTAGCAGACGGTCCCGTACAGCTCGCCGGCCTTGACCGCGTCGGTGCCGAGCTTGGAGCCGCCGACCCCGATGACGACGGCGTCGGAGTTCGCCGCCTTGACGGCCTTGGCGCAGCCCACGCCCATGTCGTCGCTCTCGGCGTAGAAGAGCTTGATCTGGGGCTGGGCGGCCAGCATGTTCTGGCAGGCGGACTGGGCCTTGTCCGGCACCCAGTCGCCGGGCTGCCGGGCGACGACGTTGAAGTTCACGCCCGCCTGCTTGGCCGGGGCCAGGAAGTCGCGGAACCGCTGCTGGGTCTCGGCGAACCCGGCGGCGCCCTCCACGACCGCGATCGCGCCGCCCTTGGGCACGGCCTTGACCGCCAGCTCGCCGGCCTTGCGGCCCGCGCCGTACTCGTCCTGCGTGACCAGCGCGGCCAGGCCCGGGTAGACGTCGTTCAGCTGCCGGGTCTTGGGGTCGCCGACCTGGGACGCGACCGCCACCGTGGGGATGTCGGCGTTCTTGAGCTGGTCGGCCATGCCGGTGGCCACGCCCGAGTCGACCGGGAGCAGCAGCACCCCGTCCGGGCGCTGGCCCGCCAGGTCCTGGACGTCGCTGGACTGCTTCTCCGCCTTGCCCTGCGCGTCCACCTCGGTCACCTTGACGCCGAGCCGGGCGGCCTCGGCCTTGATGCCCTTGCTGATCGCGGCGGGGAAGGGGAAGCTCAGGCCGAGCGTGGAGATCCCGACCGTGAGGTCCTTCTTGCCCGCGGCCGCCGGCGTTCCGCCGCCCTCCTCCGCCTGCCCGCAACCCGACGCCAGGGCCACCGCCGCCAGCGCGGCCGCCACGGCCGCCACGACCTGTCTGCGTGCCATCGCGGCACCTCCGTTCTAACGATTGACTAATGCGGCCGGGCCCGCTCAGCGCGCGGACCCGGAGACCTGTCCCGACACGTGCGCGGAGATCCGCGCGGCGATCGACCCCGCGTCCGGCAGCAGCGGCTCCGCCAGCACCGGCGCCGCGGGGATCCGCACGTCCGGGGCGCCGACGCGCAGCGGCGCCGCGTCCAGGGCGATCCCCGCCTCCGCGACCCGCGCCACGATCTCGCCGCCGAAGCCGCCGGTGACGTTGGCCTCGTGCACCACCGCCAGCCGCCGGGTGCGCGCCACGCTGGCCAGCACCGCGTCCAGGTCGAGGGGGTTCAGCCAGGTGAGCTCGAGCACCTCGGCCTCGATCCCGCCCGCGGCGAGCGACTCGGCCGCCGCCAGCGCCTGCGAGGTGACCGTGCCCCAGCTCACCACCGTGACGTCCCGGCCGGGGCGGCGCAGGTGCGACCAGCCCATCGGCCGCGCCGCCCCGCCCAGCTCCACCTCGGCCTTGTCGCCGAAGTACAGCGAGCGGTTCTCCACGACGATCACCGGGTCGTCCGCGTGCACCGCGCTGACCAGCGCGTCGTGCGCGTCCTGCGCGGTCCGCGGCATCGCCAGCCGCAGCCCCGGGACGTGCAGGAACAGCGCCTCCAGCGACTGCGAGTGCTGCGCGCACGCGCCCGGCGCGTTGCCCTGCTGCGTCCGGACGACGATCGGGGCGGGCGCCGCGCCGCGCGAGACGTACCGGGCGTTGGCCGCCTGGTTGACCAGCTGGTCCAGCGCGACCAGCGAGAAGTCCGCCCACATGATCTCCACGATCGGGCGGGCGCCCATCAGCGCCGCCCCGACCGCGCTGCCCAGGATCGCGGCCTCGCTGATCGGCGTGTCGAACACCCGGTCGCCGAACTTCCGGCGCAGCCCGCGGGTCACGCCGAAGACGCCGCCGGGCTTGCCGACGTCCTCGCCGTACAGGAGCGTCTCGGGCAGCTCCGCCAGCACCCGGGCGAGCGCCGCGTTGACGGCCTCGCCGTACTTGAGCCGGCGCGTCTCGGCCACCGGGGCCTCTCCCTTGGGCCTGGTGGCGGTGAGCTCAGGCATACACGTGGTCCTTCGCGCTCTGAGGGTCGGCCGGGGGAGCGGCCAGCGCGGCCGCGGCGGCACGTTCCATCTCTGCTTCGGCGCGCGTCCGCGCGTCCTCGATCTCGGCGGACGGCACGCCCGCCGCCTCCAGTTCCCGGGCCAGCCGGGCGATCGGCTCCTCCTCGCGGGCCCGGTCCAGCTCGCCCGGCCGCCGGTACTGCTCGGCGTCGCCGATGTAGTGGCCGACGAGCCGCTGCGTCATCAGCTCCAGCAGGGTGGGGCCCTGGCCGTCCCGGGCGCGCGCCACGGCGGTCCGGACGGCGGCGCGCACCGCGGACGGGTCGTTGCCGTCCACCCGCTCGCCCGCCATGCCGTACCCGGCGGCCCGCCGCCACAGCTCCGGCTCCCCGACCATCTCGTCGATCGGGGTCAGCTCCGACCAGTAGTTGTTCTCGCAGACGAACACCACCGGCAGGCGGAACGCGGCGGCCATGTTGAGCGCCTCGTGCGAGGCGCCCTGGTTCAGGGCTCCGTCGCCGCACACCGTCAGCGCGACCCGGCCGCTGCCGTCGAACCGGCCCGCCAGCGCCGCGCCCACCGCGATCGGCAGCCCGGCCCCGACGATCGAGTTCTCGCCGTGGAACCCGTGCTCGGGCGCGGTGAAGTACGCCGAGCCGCCCCGGCCGCCGTTCACGCCGGTGGCCCGCCCCGCGAACTCGGCGAGCATCGCCTCGGCCGGGACGCCGCGCGCCAGCGCCCACCCGTGCCCCCGGTAGGTGGCGAACAGCGCGTCCTCGGGCCGCAGCTCCGAGCACGCCCCGACCGGTCCGGCCTCCTGGCCGACGCTCAGGTGCACCGAGCCGACGACCGAGCCGTCCAGCCGCATCGCGCGCAGCTTCTCCTCGAGCGCGCGGATCCGCCACATGGCGTGCAGGTCGGCCAGCCTCCCCTGGACCTCCATCAATCCCCTCCTCCGTTCCGTACCGTCTTCCACTCCCGCACCGCGCCGGACGCGACCGCGGCGGCCTCGCCCAGGTAGCCGGACGGGTCCAGCGGGCCGATCTCCTCGCGCAGGTCGTCGGGCAGGTCCCGGGCGCACACGCTGACCAGGTCCTCCCCCTCGGCCCGGGCCCGGACGGCCGCGGCGTACACCAGGTCGTGGGCCTTCTCCCGGCCGAGCGCCGGGGCCAGCCGCATCATCAGCGCCTCGCTCATCAGCAGGCCGCCGTCCAGCCGCAGGTTGGCGCGCATCCGCTCGGGGAACACCCGCAGCGACTCCGCCGTCCCGGCCGTCAGCCGCACCGCCGCGGCGGTGTACTCCGCGACCTGCGGCACGGCCAGCCACTCGATCTGCCACTCCCCCGAGCTGCGCTCGTGCCCGGCCTCCATCGCCCGCGCCAGCAGCCCGGCCGCGCCCGACGCCGCGACCCCGTACCCGATCACCGCCTCGGACGAGATCGGGTTGGCCTTCTGCGGCATCGTGGACGAGGCGCCGCGGTGGTGCCCGTCCTGCTCGGCGACCTCCCCGACCTCGGTCCGGGACAGGTCCACCACCTCCCGCGCGAACCGCACGCAGGTCGCGGCCAGCAGCGAGCACACCTGCCCGAACCGGGCCACCCGGTCGCGCGCCACGTGCCAGGGCACCTCGGTGTCGACCAGGTCCAGCCGCCGGGCCAGCCCCGCCCGCACCCGCGCCGCGTCCTCGCCCATCGCCGCGTTGGTGCCGCCCGCGCCGAACAGCGACACCACGCCCACCACCGGCCGCAGCCGGCGCAGCTCGGCCAGCTCCCGGGTGACCTCGCCCAGGAACACCGCCGTCTTCGCACCGAAGGTGGTCGGGACGGCCTGCTGCGCGTGCGTCCGCGCGGCCACCACCAGGCCGGCGCCGGACTCGGTCAGCGCGGCCAGCGCGTCCCCCAGCTCCAGCGCCAGCTCGACCAGCCGGTCGCAGGACCGGACGAGCTGCAGCGCCAGGCCGGTGTCCATGATGTCCTGGGTCGTGGCGCCGTAGTGCACCCGCCCGTCCGGGCCCGGCGGCAGCTGCCCGGCGATCTGCCGGACCAGCGGCAGGATCGGGTACCCGACCGTGCGGGCGCCCTCCCACAGCTCGTCCAGGTCGATCAGCTCCGGGCGGCAGGCCGCCGCGATGGCCTCCGCGTCCTCCCGGGCCAGCAGGCCGGTCTCCGCCTGGGCCAGCGCCAGCGCCGACTCCACCCGCAGCCAGTCGGCCACGGTCGCCTCGGGCGACCAGATCTCCAGCATCGGCTCGTCGTGGTACAGCGCGGACAGCAGCCGGAACGCCTGCCCCATCAGTCCATCTCCAGTCCGCCGTCGACATTGACCGCCTGCCCGGTCACGTACGAGGCCAGGTCGCTGAGCAGGAACGCCACCACGCCGGCCAGCTCGGCGGGCCGCCCGTCCCGCTTCAGCGCGCTCGCCGCGGTCACCTCGTCCAGGTACCGGCGGCCCGCGCCGGCCCCGAACCTCCGCTCGCGCTCGGCGATGATCCCCTCCCACATCGGCGTCATGAACACTCCCGGGCACACCGCGTTGACGCGGATCGCCGGGCCGTAGGCCAGCGCCGCCGACTTGGTCAGCGACAGCAGCGCCGCCTTGGACGCCGCGTAGTGCGCCGCGTCCGGCCGTCCCGACCGCGCGGCCACCGACGCCAGCGTGACGATCGCCCCGCGGTCCATGACCTCGGCGGCCCGCTGGACGACGTGGAACACCGAGGTCAGGTTGAGGTCGATCACCCGCCGCCACTCCTCGGGGTCGAGCTGCGCCAGCGGCTTGGTCTGCATGACACCGGCGCAGTTGACCAGCCCGTCCAGGCCGCCGAGCGCCTCGGCCGCCCGTCCGGGCAGGGCGCGGGCCTGGTCGGGGTCGGCGAGGTCGGCCGCCAGCGGCACCGCCCCTGCCCCGGCGAGCCCGTCCTCGCGCAGGTCGGCCGCCGCCACGCGGGCTCCGGCACCGGCGAGGCCTTCCGCGATCGCCCGTCCCAGTCCCCCGGCGGCCCCCGTCACGAGGATCCGGCGCCCACTGAGTGCCAGCTCCACGGCCACCTCCGTTCAATCGTTTGACTGCCGCAGCAAGGTAACCGAGGACACACATCCGACACAAGCCCCCGACGACGTCGAATCTGTCGAATCCTGCGTCACCCGCGGCGGACGGGCATCAGATGTTCTGCCCCGCCCCGGACGGGCTCCGCCCGGCACCCTGCGGGCAGGGCCGATCAGGCGGGCGGGAGGGGCTCGTCCACGACGACGCGCAGGGGCTGGGCGAGGGGCCTCCGAGCGCGCGCCAGCTCCTCCAGCGCGCGGTCGACGGCGCGGTAGAAGCGGATCGCGGCCTCCTGCTGCGGCGCCCGCGGCTTCCACAGATCCCAGCGCATCCCGGCGATCCGCTGGACGAGGGCGGCCACCTGGCACCGGGTGAGGGAGATCTCCACCAGGCCGCCGGCGAGCGGGCCGGCGGGCTGGCCGGGACCGTCGTCCAGCAGCGCGTTCAGCGTCCGCCAGGTGGCGGGCCGGCACACCAGGTGCACCCGGTCCGGCGCGGCTCCCCCGTCGCAGAGCTCCCACATGGGCGGGTGCTCCCCGCGCCCCCGCCTCCGCTCCCGCACGGCGCGCAGGCCGCGCGAGACGAGAAGGCGCGCCAGCCGGCGACCGCTCCGCCCGCCGGGGCCGGTCATGCTTCCAGGGCCAGCAGCGCCCGCAGGGAGGCGGCCAGCGCGTCGCGGTCCGGGGGCTCCTCGTGCAGCATCACCCGGATCCACATGCCGTCGAGGTAGGTCGTGACGGCCACCGCCACGGGCCGGGGCACGTAGCCGGCCAGCAGGCCGGCCATCTCGTCGAACCAGCGGCGGGCCACCGGCCGCAGTTCGGGACGGTAGGCGGCGGCCAGGTACATCTCCGCCACCAGCACCGCCTGCCTGGTCTCCCGGGAGTACTCGGCGAACACCTCGGCCAGGGTGGCGGCCACGTCACCGCCGTGCGCCAGGCGCTCGCCCAGCATCCTCAGGTCCTGCGCCGCCCGCTCGCCGACGTACTCCACCGTCTGGGCGACCAGGTCCTCCAGGGAGGAGAAGTAGTAGGTGGTGGCGCCCAGCGGAACCCCGGCCCGTTCGGCCACCAGCCGGTGGGTGAGCCTGCCGGCGCCGACCTCGGCGAGCAGCTGGCCCGCCGCCTCGATGATGGCGCGGCGGCGCCCCTCCGGATCACGGGAAGCACCCACGGCGCGCCTTCCGTCCAGGCGATGTGTACATCAGTACTAGTATCAACGTACACAAAGGTCCCGCAACGCCCTCCCGGCGCGTGCGCGCGGGGTCAGCGGGAGGCGGCGCCGGCCTCGGCGGCGGGCTCCTCGAACATGCCCCGGCCGCGGAAGAGCTTGACCACCAGGTCGCCCTGGTTGCGCAGCATCTTGGCGTACTCCTCCTCCGCCTTGGCCGCGTCGCCCTTCTTGATCGCCCGCACGATCGCCGCCGTACCGCGCTTCTCCACGCCGTGCGCGCCGGGCACCAGCTCGAAGAAGTTGCCCGGGACGATCCCGGTCATCTGCTTGAGCATGCTCTTGAGGCGGGGCGACTGCGCGCCGTCCACCACCAGGCGGTGGAACCGCATCGTCAGCTCCTGCAGCGACTCCGGGCTCTCGGCCTTGGCGATCTCGCGCTGGACGGTGGCCAGCCTGGCGCCCAGTTCCGCGCCCTGCCGCTCCACCGCGCGCCGCACCGCGAAGCCGTAGAACAGCCCGTACAGCTCGTAGTGGTCGCGCACCGCCGACTCGTCCAGCGCGTTCACGAAGGCGCCGCGATGGGCGATGATCGTCATCCAGCCCTCGCGCTCCAGCGCGATCAGCGCCTCCCGCACCGGGATCCGCGACACGCCCAGCGCCTGCGCGATCGCGTCCTGCGGGACCCGCTGCCCCTGCCGCAGCACCCCGTCGAAGATCAGCCGGCGCAGGTAGAGCCGCACCTGCTCGCCGCTGCTCATCCGGGAGAGATCGTGCCCCGGCAACACCTCGCCCCAGTCCTGCATCATGCCCCCCTGCGGTCGTGGTCCGTCCGTGCCGGCCGACGACGGCGGCCCCGTCCATCACCCAGAAGATATACTTTAGTCGGTATCCAATCACTCCGCGTACGGACGGGTCCGCCGGTCCCCCGGGGTGGCGCGCGGTGACGATGCACTCTGCCGCCAGAGGGGAGACGCCACCACCGATGACCGAGCGCAGTCTGCGGGAACAGCGCCGGGAGCGGCGCCGGGCGCTGAGCAGGGACCAGATCCTCGACTCGGCCGAGCAGGTGTTCGCCCGCGCCGGCTACCACGAGGCGTCCCTGCGCGAGATCGCCGAACTGGCGGAGTTCTCGGTCGGGACCGTGTACGGCCTGTTCACCGGCAAGGACGAGATCTACCGCGAGGTCATGCTGCGCCGCGCGGCCGAGTTCCTGCCCGGCATGCGCCGCATCGTGGCCTCCGACCTGCCGCCGCGGCGCCGGCTGCTGGACCTGGCCGACTGGCAGGTGGGGTTCTTCCGGCGGTTCCCGCAGTTCGGGCGGCTGGTGCTGCGCGGCGGGGCGATCGCGCCGCCGCTGTCGGAACCGCCCGGCGACGGCCGCATCCTGGAGAACTTCCGCGCCGCCCAGCGGATGCAGGCCGAGCTGTTCCGGCTCGGCCAGGAGGCCGGGGACCTCAGGGACGGCGACCCGGTGCTGCTCGCGCGGATGTTCACCGGCCTGGTCAGCGCGTTCCAGATCACCGAGCTGGACGCGGGCGCGCCGCCCTCGGAGGCCGAGGGACGGCTCGCCCTGGGCCGGCTGCACGAGGTCCTCGGCGCCGCCTTCGCGGTGGAGGGCCCGCCCGCCGGGGGCGCTGGACGGTGACGCCCGGCGGCCTCAGCCTTCGGGGAGGTCGAGGCCGAGGAGGCGGATGGCGTTGCCTCGGGCGATCTTGTGGACGGACTCCCGGTCGAGGTGGCCGAACTGGAGCGCGGCCGCCTCGCGCGAACGCGGCCAGGTGCCGTCCTGGTGCGGGTAGTCGGTCTCGAACATCACGTTGTCCAGGCCGACCTTGTGCAGGATCTCCACGCCCACCTCGTCCTTGAAGAAGCAGCTGTGGATCTGCCGGTGGTAGTACATCGAGGGCGGCTCAGGGCAGTTGTCGCGGGTGTGCGCCCAGCCGCGGTGGGTCTCCCAGACGTCGTCGATCCGCTCCAGCAGGTACGGGATCCAGCCGATCTGCGCCTCCGCGTACAGCAGCTTCAACCGCGGGAAGCGGTGCAGCACGCCGGAGAACAGGAAGTCGGTCATGCTGGCCACGCTGTTGCCGAAGATGATGGTGGCGCCCACCGCGGGCGGGGCGTCCGCCGAGGTCTGCGGGGTCTTGGTGCCCGAGCCGATGTGCATGCACAGCACCGTCCCGGTCTCCTCGCACGCGGCGAAGAACGGATCCCAGTAGCGCGCGTGCAGGCTCGGCAGGCCGAGGTAGGCGGGCAGCTCGCTGAACGCCACCGCGCGGACGCCCCGGGCCGCGTTGCGGCGGACCTCGGCGACGGCCAGCTCCACGTCCCACAGCGGCACGACGCACAGCGGGATGAGCCGGCCCCCGGACGAGCCGCACCACTCCTCGACCATCCAGTCGTTGTAGGCCTCGACCGACAGCCTCGCCAGCTCGCGGTCCTTGCCCCACAGGAAGATCTGCCCGCAGAACCGCGGGTAGTTGGGGAAGCACATCTGCGCCTGGACGCCGTTGACGTCCATGTCGGCGAGGCGTTCGGAGGGCTGCCAGCACCCGGCGCGCATGTCGTCGTAGGTGATGCCCTCGTTGGTCACCTCGTCGGCGGGCACGCCCGCCGCGGCGATGTAGCGCTTGATCTGGCTCCGGGCCCCCTCGTAGACCCACCAGGCGACGTCGGGGCCCTCGGTTCCCGGGGTCTCGACGTACCGGCCGTCCACCAGCTCGACCTCGCCGGCGGGGGCGTACTCGATCCGCGGCCCGGCCTCGCGGTGGCGGGCGGGCAGCCGGGTGCTCCACAGGTCGGGGGGCTCGACGACATGGGCGTCGACGTCGACCAGCGGCGGGATCTTCGCCAGCCGCTCCCCCAGGAGGTCCGGGCGGGCCACCTGTTCGGTCACGGGCTTCTCCTTATACTGGATTCTTTATACATGTTACGTGTCGAGGGAACCTTTGACGAGCCCCCGGGCGGCTCAGACCGCGCCGAGGGTGCCGGCGGCCTCCTCGCGGGTGGCGGCGCCGACCGGCGCCAGGAGGGCCGCGACGGTCATGTCGACGAGATTGCGCGCCACCAGGGGCAGCGGCAGCGGCTCGCGCCGGCGCTCCGGCGCGTCCTCCAGCACCGCCCGGTCCGCGAGCACGTGCATGGCCGACTGCGACGCCACGACCAGCCGCTCGACCGCCAGGTCGCGGGGCATGTCCGCGGCCATGATCTCCACCAGGGCGCGCCCGGCGAGAGTCAGGGACGGGTCCACGACGGACCGCACCTCCTCGATCGCCAGCCGCGGCTGGGCCAGCACCGAGGTCCAGACCCGGACGCCGTGCCGCTGGCGGGCGCCCAGGCCGATGTACTCGGCCACCGGGAGGACGATCACCTCGACCAGCCCGCGCACGTCCCGCCCGGTCCCGGTCGCGGTCGCGGCGACCCGCGCGTACAGCTCGTCGTGCCGGTCGCGCAGCCAGTCGCCGTGCCGGCGCATGATCGCGCGGAGCAGGCCGTCCCGGCCGCCGAAGTGGTAGTGCAGGGCGGCGGTGTTGCGCTGGCCCGCGGCGGTGTTGATCTCGTTGAGCGACACCCCGGTGATGCCGCGCTCGGCCATCAGCCGCTCCGCGGCGTCCAGGATCCGCTCCCGCGTCTCCGCCCCGCGCGGGCCGGGGGACCGTTCAGACACCGCTGCCTTCCAGCCGCTTGACCCGGGGCGGCAGCCACGGCCGCTCGGGGACGCCCTCGCCGTAGAACTGCCCGGCCCAGTGCCGGAACTCGATGACCGGGCCGTCCCCGCGGATCAGCAACGGCTTCTCGACGTAGACCTTGTTCTCCCAGATCGGGATGTCCTCGGCCACGGCGTCCACGAACGTCTTGATCATCTTCGCGGAGAAGTCCTTCATCGACTCCGGCACGGTGAAGACCCAGCGGATGTGCACGTTCTCCTCGTCGACCGGCGTCACCGAGGACACGAACGACATCACGCCCTTGAGCCGCAGCGCGCCCAGCCCCAGCCCGTAGGACTTGCGGGTGAAGTCGAGCGGGTAGAGCTTGCCGCTCTTGCTCCTGAACTCCTGGCGCTCGGTGACGGTCTTGACGAAGCCGTCGTACTCCACCTCGCCGCCGGGCACGGTGTCCATCCCGTGCACGTACTTGAAGTGCACGTAGTCGGCGTTGTTCTCGGCCATCTCCTGGCAGCAGGTGGCGATCTCGAACTCGTGGAAGACCGGGTCGGTCCAGTCCTCCTCGTCGAACTCCTCCATCACCGGCATGTCGATGTACGGCTCGGCGCCGCCCAGGTGGTGCCAGGCGAAGACCAGCCCGAACCGCTCCACGACCGGGTACGCCCGCACGACCGCCTTGGGCGAGGGCTCGGCGTCGGTGTAGGGCACGTCCAGGCACCGGCCCGACACGCCGTCGAAGCGCCAGGCGTGGAACGGGCACTCCAGCAGCTCGCCGGCCACCTTGCCGCCGTGGGCGAGGCTGGCGCCCAGGTGCGGGCAGTAGGCGTCCATGACCCGGGCGTCGCCCGAGGCCGTGCGGTACAGCACCAGGTCGCGGCCGAAGTAGCGGGCGGGTTTGACCTCGCCGGCCGCCAGCTCGTCGCTGCGCGCGACGGCGAACCAGCCGTTCGGGACGGGGAACGGGAAGCGCGGCATGCGTTCCTCCTCGGAAATAAAGAGGTCTCTTCAATCGACGGTAACACCGGCTCGCGGGCCCCGGCCAGCCGGGGCGGCCGACCACACCTGCGATTCACACTTGATTTTATATATAATAAAACGTCAGCGGTGTCCGTGGAACGGAGGGCGAGGGTGGCGGAACTGGTGCGGCTTTCGGTGCGGGACGGCGCCCTCGTCAGAGCGGACGGGAGCGCGCCGTGAGCCCCGTACCGCCCGGCTCGCCCCTGCCGGCCCCCGACGACTCGCTGGTCCGGCGCAGCAGCGGCGAGCAGGCGGCGCTCTACATCCGCAGGCTCATCTTCGACGGGCGGCTGCGGCAGGGCGACCGCGTCCCGCAGGGCGACATCGCGCGCGCCCTCGGCGTCAGCCGGATCCCCGTCCGGGAGGCGCTGCTGTCGCTCGAACGCGAGGGCTGGATCACGATCAGGCCCCATCGCGGCGCGTTCATCGGCTCGCTCGACGAGGCGGCCGTGCGCGACCACTACGCGCTGTACGGGCTGGTGTTCGGCTTCGCGGCCCGGCGCGCCACCGAGCGCCGCACGCCGGAGCTCGCGAACCGGCTCTCCGATCTGTGCGCGGCGCTGCAGCGCGAGGACGATCCCGCGGCCGTGGCCGAGCTGAACCGGGAGTTCGACCGGCTGATCCTGGAGACCGCGAGCTCGCCGCGGCTGCGGGCGGTGCTGCGGGCAATGGTCGGGGTCGTGCCCGGCAACTTCTTCGCGCTGGTCCCGGGGGCGATCGAGGCCGAGCGGGCAGGGAGCCGGGCGATCCTGGACGCGGTCCGCGCGGGCGACCCCGGCCGCGCCGCCGACGCGTACGCGCGGATGCTGCGGCGCCAGGGCGACCTGGTCGCGCTGCTGTTCCGGGAGCGCGGCCTGTTCGCCGCGTCCGGCCCTCAGCTGCCGGTGTAGCGCGGCTCCCGCCCCTCGGCCCGCGCGACGCGGAACTCGCCGTAGTCGCGGGACCCCTGGACGAAGGTCTGCGCGATCAGCTCCTCCGCCATGGACGCCCTCACCTGCGGCTCGCCGAGGCTCCGGATCGTCCGGCGCGCCATCCGGACGGTCAGGAACGGCGCCGCGGCGACCTTCTCCGCCATCTCCCGGACGGTCGCGTCCAGGTCCGCGCGCGGCACGACCCGGGACACGATCCCGTGCCGGAGGGCCTCCTCGGCGTCCATCGCGCGGCCGGTGAGGACCAGGTCGGAGGCGACGCCGTGCCCGCAGATCTGGAACAGGCGGGCCACCCCGCCGGTGTCGGGGATGACGCCGTGCGCGACCTCGGGGAGCATGAAGCGCGCGTCCTCGGCCGCCACCCGGACGTCGCACAGCAGGGCGCGCTGGAACGAGGCGCCGATCGCCCACCCCTGCACGGCCACCAGGACCGGGACCTCCAGGTCCAGCAGCCGCTGGATGCCGCGGTGCCCGCGGGTCATCAGCTCGTGGTGGGTCAGTTCCGCGGTTCCGGCGCCGATCGCGCCGACGTCGCGTCCCGAGGAGAACGAGCGGCCCTCGCCCCGCCAGATCACCGCGCGGATCCGCGCGTCGGCGGCGATCTCCTCCAGGATCTCGAACAGCCTGAGGTCCATCGCGTCGTCGAAGGCGTTGTGCTTGCCGGGATGGTCGTTGGTGATGACGGCGACGGGTCCGTCGGTCTCGTACCGGATCCGGTCCCCGGCGGGTGGCGCGTCCGCCATGCTCGCCCCTTTCAGCGTCGTGGGGTCGTGGGGTCGTGGGCTTCCCTCATCTGGCCCGCGGCAGGTGCAGCAGGCGCTCGGCGACGATGGAGCGCTGGATCTGGCTGGTCCCCCCGGCGATGGAGGCGGCCCTGGAGTAGAGGTAGTCGAACAGCGCCGGGCCCTCGTCGCCGAGGAGCGGCGCCGTGCCCAGCGCGTCCATGGCCACCTGGTACAGCAGCTGCTCGGTGCGCGTGGACAGCAGCTTGTCCACCGAGCTCTCGGGGCCGGGCGGCGCGCCGTCCGAACGCGCCGACAGGCTGCGCAGGACGTGCAGCCTGAGCATCTCGGTGTGCACGAAGGCCCGCGCGACGGCGCGGCGCACCGCCGGCGGACGGTCCGCGTGCGCGGCCTGCCCGGCCAGCCGCCGGATGGCGCGGGCGTACCGGGAGGAGAACCCGATGTCGGCGGGCCCGCGCTCGTAGGCGACCGTCGTCATGGCCACCCGCCAGCCGTCTCCGGGGCGTCCGACGACCCGTCCCGCGGGGACCCGCACGCCGTCCAGGAGGACCTCGTTGAACTCCTCGTCCCCGTTGGCCTGGCGGATCGGCCGGACCGTCACCCCGGGTTCGCCCATGTCCACGACCAGGGCGGACAGCCCGCGGTGGCGGGCGGCGCCCGGGTCGGTGCGGGCGACCAGCAGGCAGCGGTCCGCCCAGGCGGCGTCGCTGGTCCAGATCTTCCGGCCGGTCACGACGTAGCCGGTCCCGGCCGGCTCGGCGCGGGTGGACAGGGCGGCGAGGTCGGAGCCGGCGTCCGGCTCGCTGAAGCCCTGGCACCAGATCTCCTCCCCGCTGAGCAGGCCCGGCAGGAAGCGGCGGCGCTGTTCGGCGGTCCCGTGGTGGAGCAGCGCCCTGCCCAGGAAGGCCGAGTGCGGAACGGGCGGGGCGCCGGCGGCCCCCACCTCGTCGGCGAGGACGGCCTCGTAGACCGGGGGCAGGCCGCGGCCGCCGTAGTCGGCGGGCCACGACAGCCCCATCCAGCCGTCCCGGAAGAGGGCGCGGTGCCAGGCGGTGTCGAAGGCGGCGCGTTCGGGGCCGCCGAGCGGGCGCGGACCGGCCGGGGTGTGCCCGGCGAGCCAGGCGCGCAGCGCGGCGCGGAAGTCGGCCTCCTGCGGGGAGTCCTCGTAGGTCAGCATGCACCGGCTCCGGATGCGCCGGCTCCGGATGCACGGGCTCCGGCGGGGACGGCGCCCAGGCGGTCGGCGAGCACGCCGAAGTGGTGCTCCTCGTCGCCCAGGGCCCGGCGGTCAAGGAGCGCCCGCCTGAGGTAGAGGTGGGCGACGCACTCCCAGGTCATGCCGAGCCCGCCCCAGATCTGCAGGGCGGCCTCGGCGACCGGGCGGGCGATCTCCGAGCAGAACGCCTTGGCGACGCGCGCCGCGTCGCGGGCCTCCTCGGGGCCGAGCGCGTCCACCGCCCACGCGGCGTGCCAGGCGCAGCTGCGGGCGCCCTCGATGAGCGCGTGCTGGTCGGCGGCCAGGTGCTGGACGGCCTGGAACGAACCGATGGGCCGCCCGAACTGGTGCCTGGTACGGGCGTGGACGAGGGCCGCGTCGAGCGTCCCCGCGAGGGTGCCGACCAGGTCGGCGCAGAGCAGGGCGAGGGCGAGGGCCTCCCAGCGCACCAGGTGGTGCGGTTCCACCGGGCCGAGGCGGGGGCCTTGGACGGCGCTCGCCGTCCTCGCGAGCCCTCGGGTCGGGTCGGCGCTCTCGGCGGGCCCGGTCGTGGCGGTCTCGGCGAGGCCGGGGCCGTCCACGGCGACGACGAGGGCGCCGTCGCTCCAGTCCCAGGCGATGCCGTGGGCGGCGGGGGCCAGCAGGTCGCCGTCGAGGACGACGCTTCCGGGCCGTTCACCGCGGGCCAGGGCGCGTGCCGCCTCGGCGGCCCTTCCCGAGGGGTCTTCGGCAGCGGCGGGGGCGAGCAGGGCGGTGGCCAGGAGGGTGCCCATCAGGGGCGCGCGCACCAGCCCCCGCGCCAGCTCCTCCACCGCGAGGGCGGCGGCGAGGGTCGCGTTCGCCATGGGCCGGGACGTGGCGGTTCCGGGGCCGTCGCCCGGTTCCTCGGACAGCAGCATGCCCGGCAGGCCCATCTCCACCACGGCCCGCCACGCCCGGTCGGGCCCGGGACCGGCGATCGCCGCGCCGTCCCGGTGCCCGCCGGTGGTGGCGTGGCGGCGCGCCAGCGACGCGACCGACTCGGCCAGCAGGCGCAGCTCCTCGGTCAGGCTGACGTCCACCCGCACCTCCGCGCCGCCGCGTGCCCGGCATCCCTTAGATTGCAGAAAATATATAACATAAAGAAGGCGGGTCAACCGGGGGTGATCTCCCGGCGGGCCAGCCGCCAGCCCGCCGGCTCCCGGCGGAAGGTGTCGCGGTAGTGGCCCATCGACCGCAGGTGCGGCTCGGCGCCGGTGCGGACGTAGAACTGCCAGTACGACTCCGCCACCGCCGTCCCGCCGTCGCCGCCGACCTCCACCGCGGTGGTGCCGATGACGTGGCGGGTGCCGCTGCCCGGGCCGGTGGCCCCCTCGGCGCGGCGCGCCGCGCCCGCCGCCCGGATCTCGGCGCGGCCCCGCTTCACCGGGACGCCGGGCATCTCCCAGACGGCGTCCTCGGTGAACTGCGCCGCGTAGTCGTCCAGGTCGCCCATGTCCGACAGCATCGCGATCCGCGCGAGGGCGCCCCGGATCTCCAGCTCGTCCCGGACCGCCCGGAACTCCCCCGCGCCGTCGGCGCCCGCCGCACCGGTCATCGCCGCCCACCTCCGCCCCGCGCCCGTCCGGGCGATCCGGCTGCTTGTCTGATTCTGGATTTTATATATAAGTTGACGACGGCTGTCCACGAAGACCAGGCCCGGCAGGGCGCCGCCGGCGCGGTGCCGGCCCGAAGGAGGGATCACCCGATGACCGAGCAGGACGGTGCCCGCCACGCGGAACGCATGTTCCCCGCCCCGGTCGACCACGGCATCGCCCGCCCGGACCGGGCCGTCGCCACGGTCCGCTCGGGCACCGACACCGAGGCCGGCGGCCACCGCAACGAGCTGTGGTACCAGGGCAGCGGCCGGATCGGCGAGAAGGCCGTGGAGTCGATCGTGATCTACCCGCCCACCCGCGGCGTGGTGGGCCAGGGCGACCCGTTCGAGCCGGTCCGGATCGGCCTGCTGATCGACATGGACCTCGGCCAGCTGCTGGCCGACACCATCGACCCGATCATCCTGGCCGTCGAGGACGCCCTCAACGAGGGGGTCTACGACCGTCCCGTCGAGATCCTCACGGTGGACGCCCGCGGCCTGCCCAGGGAGAACTACCGCAAGGTCCGCCAGGGCTACGAGAAGCTGGTCGAGGCGGGCTGCACGGTGGTCATCGGCCCGTTCATCTCCGACAACGCGCTGAACCTGCGCGACACCGTCAACGCCGCCGGGGTGTCCGCCCTCAGCTGGACCGGCACCACCCTGTTCCACGGCGAGTACTGCTTCACCGTCGCCAACGGCGACATCCCCACCGAGGGCGCCATGGCCGCGAGCTGGTGCTTCCAGAACGGCCTGGAGAAGATCGGCTTCTTCTGGGAGCAGGGCTCCTCCGGCGACCTGTACGCCGACTACTTCCGCACGGCCGCGCGGCAGTACGACCTGGAGGTCATCAAGGAGGTCCGGCTCACACCCAACCCCAGGAACTTCCAGCAGAACCTGGCGACCATGCGCGACCAGGGCGCCCAGGCGATCGTCTACATGGGGTACGGCTACTCGACCTTCCACTTCGCCGAGGCGTTCAAGGCCCTCGACTGGGACCCGCCCCGCTTCATGGGCACCGCGTTCATGTTCTACTCCAACTCCAACAAGTGGGCCGAGGGCCTGGAGGGCTGGCACGGCGTCGACCAGCTCGGCGAGGACGGCGCCAACCCCAACTACGAGGCCATGCTGGAGCGCTTCGAGGCCCGCTTCGGCCGCGTGTCCCGCAACGTCGTGGTGGCGCTGTCCTACGACAGCGCCCGCGCCGCGATCCACGGCATCGCCAACGCCCGCATCGCCACCCCGGAGGAGGTCAAGACCGGGCTGGAGAAGATCAAGTGGATGCCGTGCACCAACGGCGGACCCGGCTGCTACCTGACCTTCGCCGAGTACGACCACCGCGGCTACAAGGGCGACTTCCTCACCGTCCGCGAGCTGCGCGGCGGCGAGCTGCACTTCCGCGGCTACCACCGGCCGGCGTGGCCGTCCAACACCCGCTCCCCGCTGCTGAAGCAGGGCGAGCGCTGAGATGCCCGTCCCCCCGCCGCCGCTGGGCCGCTCCGCCCTGCACCCGGGCGCGTTCACGGGCACGGGCGTCGTCGTCACCGGCGGCGGCACCGGGCTGGGCCGCGCGATCGCGGTGGAGTTCGCCCGGCTCGGCGCCGACGTGGCCGTCCTGTCGCGCAAGGACGAGCACCTGCGGGCCGGGCTCGCGGCACTGGCGGAGTTCCCCGGGACGGCCACCGCGCACCCCTGCGACATCCGCGACCCGGACCGGATCGCGGCGGCGCTGGACGCGGTGGAGGAGGCGTTCGGGGGACGGCCCCGGGTGCTGGTCAACAACGCCGCGGCCAACTTCCCGGCCGCGGCCGAGGAGATGAGCCCGAACGCCTGGCGCACCGTCGTGGACATCACCCTCAACGGCACGTTCCTGTGCGCCCGCGAGTTCGCCCGCCGCCACCTGGCAGCCGACACGCCCGCCACGATCATCAACGTGGGCGCGTCGTACGCCTGGACGGGCGGGCCGGGGTTCGCCCACTCGGCGGCGGCCAAGGCCGGGGTCAAGAACCTCACCGAGTCGCTCGCGGTCGAGTGGGGCCCCTACGGCATCACCGTCAACGGGCTCGTCCCCGGGATGTTCCCGCACCGCGACATGACCGCCGACATCCGCGGCAACCTCGACCGGGCGCACGACAAGGACGACCGGCAGCCCGTGGGCCGGGTCGGCAGCCCGCACGAGCTCGGCTGGGCCGCCACGTTCCTGGCCTCGCCCTACGCGGGGTTCATCAGCGGCCACACGCTGGTCGTCGACGGCGCGAACTGGCAGCGCCGCACCCTCACCAACCCGCCCGTGGTGCCGGTCCGCGAGCAGCTCGGCCTCGGCCCGCACTAGGGGGATGCGCATGGACCTCATCTTCAGCCCGGAGCAGGACGAACTGCGCCGCACCGTGCGCGCGTTCCTCACCGAGACCTCGCCCGAGACGGAGGTCCGCCGGCTGATGGTCTCGGCCACCGGCTACGACCGGGACGCCTGGACGCGGATGGGCGCCCAGCTCGGCCTCCAGGGCCTGGCCGTGCCCGAGGAGTACGGCGGCGGTGGCGGCGGCGCCGTGGAGACGGGCATCGTGCTGGAGGAGATGGGCCGGGCGCTGCTGTGCGCGCCGTACCTGGCCACCGGCGTCATGGCCGTCCGCGCCGTCCTGGCCTCGGGCGACGAGGGCGCGGCCCGCGAGCTGCTGCCCGGCATCGCCTGCGGGGTGACCGTGGCGACGCTGGCCTTCCAGGAGCCGGGGCGGGGCTGGGAACCGTCCGCCCGGGACGTCACGGTGCGGCGGTCGGGCGGGCGGCTGCTGCTGCACGGCGTCAAGGACCTCGTCCTGGACGGCTGCGCGGCCGACCTCGTCCTGGTCACCGCCGCCGGCGAGGAGGGCACCGGCCTGTACGCGGTGGCCGGTGACGCCGAGGGCATGACCCGGACCGGGCTGGACGCGCTGGACCCGACCAGGAGGCTGGCGCGCCTGGAGTTCGAGGGCACGCCGGCGCTTCCGGTGGGCGCCCCGGGCGCCGGGACGGCGATCGTGGCCCAGACGCTCGACCACGCGGCCGTGGCGCTGGCGGCCGAGTGCGTCGGCGGCGCCCAGCGGATGATGGAGACCGCCGTCGAGCACGCCAAGACCCGCGTGCAGTTCGGCCGCCCGATCGGGGCGTTCCAGGCCGTCAAGCACGCGTGCGCCGACATGTACATCGACGTCGAGTCGGCGCGGGCGACGGCGCACCACGCCATGTGGACGGCGGCCGGGCCCGGCCCGGACGCCGTCGCGGATCCGCGTGCGGCGGCGGCGCTCGCCAAGTCCTGCTGCGCCGACGCCTTCATGCGCGTCGCCACCGAGACGATCCAGGTGCTGGGCGGGATCGGCGTCACCTGGGAGCACCCCGCGCACCTGTACTTCAGGCGGGCGAAGAGCTCCCAGCTCCTCTTCGGCGACACCGACCACCACCGGGAGAGCCTGGTCGCCCGCCTGGAGGCCGCCGCCACCGGCTGAGGCCCTCAGGCGTCGCCAGGGGCCTTCAGGGCGTCGCGGAACGGCAGGTCGCGGTCGGCCGCCCGCTCCCTGGGCAGGCCGAGGATGCGCTCGGCGATGGCGTTGCGCTGGATGGAGTCGGTCCCGCCGCCGACGCGCAGCCCCTGGGCGCTCAGCAGCTGCTGCTGCGGATCGCCTCCGCCGGGGGCGCCCGTCCCGGCGAGCAGCCCGCCGGGGCCGTCGATGGCGAGGCCGAGCTCGGCGGCCTGGTGGGCGCGGCGCGTCACCAGCAGCTTCATGATCGATCCCTCGGGGCCGGGCCGCTCCCCCCGGTCGAGCGCGGCGCGCATCCGCAGGCCCAGGATCCGCAGGACCTCGTCCAGCGTGTGCACCCGGGCGAGCGCCTGGCGGACGAGGGGGTCGCCGTCGCGCCCGCGCGCCCGCGCCCGCGCCAGCAGCTCGGCCGCCCTGGCCCCGCCCCCGCCGCCGATCATGGCGCGCTCGCTGGCGAGGGTGGTGTGGGCGACCGCCCAGCCGCCGCCGGGCTCGCCGACCACGTCGCCGGCGGGGACGCGGACCTGGTCGAGGAAGACCTCGTTGAAGTGGTACGACCCGTTCATCTGCCGCAGCGGCCGCACCTCGACGCCCGCCGAGCGCATGTCGAGCAGGAAGTAGGTGATGCCCTGGTGCTTGGGCACGTCGAGGTCGGTCCGGGCGAGCAGGATCGCCCAGTCGGCCGACCTGGCCTGCGAGCTCCACACCTTCTGCCCGGTGACGACCCAGTCGTCGCCGTCCCGGACGGCGCGGGTGCGCAGCGCGGCGAGGTCGGACCCCGCCTCGGGCTCGCTGTAGAGCTGGCACCAGACCCGTTCGCCGCGCAGCAGCGGCGGCAGGTGCGCGGCGCGCTGCTCCGGCGTGCCGTGGCGCATGAGGGTGGGCCCGACCATCGACAGCCCGATCAGCAGCGGGCCCACGGAGACGTCGAAGGCCGCCGCCGCCTCGGCGAAGACCGCCTCCTCGGCCGGGGTGCGGCCGCGCCCGCCGAACGCCTCGGGCCAGGAGATCCCGGCCCAGCCGCCCTCGTGCAGCCGGGCCTGCCACGCCTGCGCGGCGCGCACGCTCTCGGCCTCGGCCTTCTCGTACTCCTCGGCGGACGGCGCGGACTCGAAGTGCAGCCGGTGCCGGACCGTGCCCGCGAAGGCGGGGGCGTTCGCGGCGAGCCAGGCGCGGGCCAGCTCCCGGAAGGCCGTGCGTCCGGGGGTGTCCTGGTGGTTCATGGTGTCCTACTCGGCCTTCCAGCGCGGCTCGCGCTTCTCCGCGAAGGCCGCCGGGCCCTCGGCCTGGTCCGGGTGGCCCCACAGCCCCGTCAGCTCGGCGGCGCCCGCCCTGCACGCGTCGGTGAGCCCCTGTTCGAGGGCCCCCCACAGCGCGCGCTTGGTCGCGCGCAGCGCCGCGGGCGAGTTGCGCGCGACCTTCTCCGCGAGCTCCGCCGCCGCCTCGCGCAGCCGCTCGGGCGGATCGACGACCTCGCTCACCATGCCCAGCTCGCGGGCCCGCGCCGCGGACATCCGCTCGTACCGGCCCACCAGCGCCATCCGCAGCACGGCCTCGGCCGGCATCTTGCGCATCAGGCCGATCATCTCGATGGTGCTGGCCTGCCCGACCGACACGTGGGGGTCGGTGAACGTGGCGTCGGAGGCGGCCAGCACGATGTCGGCGTCGGCGACGAAGTGCAGCCCGCCGCCCGCGCAGACGCCGTTGACGGCCGCGATCACCGGCTTGTCGATGCCCAGGAACCAGGAGGTGAAGCCCAGGTCCCAGCGCTCCACCGACTCCCGGTAGCGCTCCATGCCCACGCCGTCGCTCGCCAGCTCCATCACGTCGGCGCCGGTCTGGAAGGCCGGGCCGTTGCCGGTGTTGACGATGACCCGGACCTCGGGGTCCTCGGCGAGCTCGGTCCAGGCGGCGCGCAGCTCGTCGCGCATCTGGTTGTTCATCGCGTTGCGCCGGTCGGGACGGTCGAAGATCAGCCAGCCGACATGGCCGCGCCGCTCGACGACGAGGGTCTCGTAGGTCATGGGGAGTCAGTCCGTTCCGCCGGATGGCTGTGTTCCAGGTGCCGGGCGAGGCTCTCGAGGTGGTCGGCCGGCCTGCCGAGCAGCTCGCCGCTCGTCCAGGCGCGCTTGTAGTACAGGTGGGCGTCGTGCTCCCAGGTGAAGCCGATGCCGCCGTGCAGCTGGATGGTCTCGGCCGCGACGAAGGCGTACGCCTCTGAGCAGTACGACCCGGCGACCGCGGCGGCCACCGCGAGCCCCGGCAGGTCGCGCAGGTCGCCCGAGCCGCGGCCGGACCCGGCGAGCGGGTCCTCCGCCGCGGCCTGGGCGGCGGCCATCGCCGCCGACCGCGCCGACTCGACCCGGATGAGCATCTCCGCGGCCCGCTGCTTGACCGCCTGGAAGGAGCCGATCGGACGGCCGAACTGCACGCGCGAGCCGGCGTGCTCGACGACCGCGTCCAGGCAGCGGGCCGCCCCGCCCGCCTGCTCGCAGGCCAGCAGGGCGCGGCCGACGTCCAGGGCCCGGCGCAGCGCCCCGGCCGCGTCCGCCTCGCCGAGCCGCCGCGCGGACGCGCCGTCGAAGGCCACCGCGGCCTGCTTCCTGGTGGGGTCGAGCGTGACGAGCGGCGTCACGGTCAACCCGGGCGCCCCGGCCCTGACCGCGAACACCGCCGTCTCGCCGCCGTCCAGCCGCGCGGGCACGAGCAGCAGGTCGGCGGACGCGCCGTCGACCACGAACCCGGCGGCACCGTCCAGCACGTGGCCCTCCCCCCGCGCCGACGCCTCCGCGACGGCGCCGTCCGGCAGGAGCCGACCGTCGGGGTCCGTCAGCGCCACGGTCGCCACCAGCGATCCCGAGCACAGGTCCGGCAGGAACTCGCGCCGCGCTGGCGGGTCGTCGAGGCAGAGCAGCAGCGGGATCGCGAGTCCGGTGGTGGACAGCAGCGGGGCGCACAGCAGCGCGCGCCCGGCCTCCTCGAACACCGCGCCCAGCTCCACGTAGGAGAAGCCGGCCCCGCCGTGCTCCTCGGGGACCACCAGCCCGGCCAGGCCCAGCTCGCCGCACAGGCGCCGCCAGGTCTTGGGGTCCCAGCCGCGCCCGGTGTCCATCTGCCGCCTGACCTCCGCCGGAGGCGACAGGTCCCGCAGCGCCTCGCGGACGGAGTCGCGCAGCAGGGCCAGCTCGTCACCGGACGCCGCGCTCACGCCCGCTCCCGGGCGAACCGCTCGATGGTGGCGTCGAACGCCCCCTCCAGCGTGGTGGCCCGGCCGGGCGGGTCGGGGAGCCGGACCGGGCCGTGCTCGCGGCTGGGCAGCAGCACCGTCGCGGTGGCGGGCGAGGTGATCTCGCCGCGCTGGTTGCGGGTGCGCAACTCCAGATCGACCGCCGGGCGGTCGCCCTCGGCCAGGTAGCGGCGGGTCACCTCGCCCTCGGCGAACTGGACGTCGCCGACGTAGTTGAAGCGGCGGAACTCCACCCGCAGCCGCCACAGCCACCCGTCATCGCCCATCCAGTCCGTGCACGCGTGGATCAGCCAGGTCTCCCGCATCCGCCCGTAGTCGAACGTGGTCGGATTGCCCGACTTGCGGGCGAAGGCCGGATCCCAGTGCACCCGCTGCATGGCGTCCGGCACGCCCAGCTCGTCGCGGTGGTAGAAGCGCGGGATCCGCCGCCGGTTCTTGTACGCCAGCCGCAGCGGCGCCACGTCGTACATCCCCATGCCCATGCCGACGTGCCAGCAGACCATGTCGGTGACGGTCAGCGGCCCCTTGACCAGCGGCCCCACCGGGTCGCCGACCTGGACGTCCTCCCACCAGCGCGGCTCGGCACCGCGCGGGGCCTCGGCGGCGTACCGGGAGTCGAGGTCGGCGACGGCCTCCTCGCTCCAGGGCTCGATCGCGACGTCGTCGTACTTCTTGCGCTCGCGGGCCTTGCCCCGCTCGGTGCGGAACATCATCCGGTACTGGGCGCCCAGCAGCGTCCCGGCATCGGTCTGGAACGCCTGGGCGGTCCACTCCTGCACGCCGCGCCCGCCGAAGTCGCTGGGCTTGTCGACCACGCCGACCAGGGCCGTGCGGCGCAGGATCTCGTGGTCGGCGGTCAACGGCGCCCACCACTCGCGCTCACTCGCGGCATAGAAGGCGTGCACGCCGCGCAGCGGATCGCCCTTCAACTCCCCCTGGCGCTCCAGCTCGGCGTCGTTGAGGGCGTCCTCGCCGATCAGGCTGTCGCCGCCGACCAGGGCGGGCGGGGCGATGGCGCCTTTCCAGCGCGTGCCCGCCGCGTACCCGGGATCCGACCACAGCGGGTTGTCGTCCCCGTAGGCCCACGCCACGTGGCGGAAGGCGTCCTCGCCGGGACGGCGGTAGTGCGGCGGCGCGGGGTAGACCTGGGGGACGCCGATGCGGGCGCGCAGCCGCTCCACTCCCTCGTCCGTGATCGTGCCGGTAGCCAAGTCGCTCACCAAACTATTTTATACAATATTGATCTCTGGCTTCAAGGGCGGCCGCCCGGCGCTCCGCTCAGATGCGCACGATGTGGCCGCCGTCGACGGCCACGATCTGGCCGGTCATCCAGGGCGCGTCGTCGGAGAGCATGAAGAGCAGGGCGCCCACGTGGTCCTGCGGCGTGCCCAGGCGCTTGAGCGCGAGCCCCTGGACCATCGGGTCGATGAACTCCTCGGGCACGACGCCGCGGGTGGCGGCGGTGTCGGTCGGGCCGGGCGCGAGGGCGTTGACCCGGATGTTCATCCAGCCCAGCTCCGCGGCGAGATTGACGGTGAGGCTGTTGAGGGCCGCCTTGGCGATCGAGTAGAAGCCGCCCGCCATCCAGGCCGCCGTCGACGACTGGTTGACGATGGAGCCGCCGCCGCGTTCGCGCATCGAGCGGTACACGGCGCGGGTGCAGTGCAGCGCGCCGTTGAGGTTCACCGCCATGAACCGCTGGTAGTAGTCGAGGTCGACCTTGGTCAGCGCCTCGACCTTCATCCCCCCGTAGATCGCGGCGTTGTTGACCAGGTGGTCGATGCCGCCGTAGGCCTCCACCGCCGCGTCGGCCATCGCCCGCGCGCTCTCGGGGTCGGCCACGTCCGTCACGACGGCGCGGGCGGTGCCGCCCGCGGCCTCGATGTCCTTGGCGACGGCCGCGGCGCGCTCGCCGTTGAGATCGGCGACCACCACCCTGGCGCCCTCGGCGGCCAGGGCCTTGGCGTAGGCCTCGCCGATGCCCTGACCCGCACCGGTGACGACGGCGACCCGTTCCTCGAAGCGCATGGGCGCACCCTTCGACGCTGCGCGGGAGCCCCGTCCGCGGCCCGTGCCGGCGGGCGGCGCTGGCCCGGCATTGGCTGTTCTGAGTTGTGCGGATAATATATATCATCAAGTCTACAAAACGGCCGAGCACCCTGGAGGCCCCATGCCGGAGGTCGAGTGCGAGGAGCGGATGCTGATCGGGGGCCGGCTCGTCCCGGCGTCCGGCGGCGGCACGTTCCCCGACGTCAACCCGGCGACCGAGGAGCGGATCGGAGTGGCCGCCGACGCCACCGCCGCCGACATGGACGCCGCCATCGGCGCGGCGCGCGCGGCCTTCGACGGCACGGACTGGGCCGCCGACCCCGCGTTCCGCGCCCGCTGCCTGCGCCAGCTCCAGCAGGCGCTGGCCAAGCACGCCGAGGAGCTGCGCGCGACGATCGTCGCCGAGGCGGGCGCGCCGGTGGCCCTCACCCACGGCGCCCAGCTCGACATCCCCGTCGAGGGCCTCGGCTGGGTCGCCGACCTCGCCGAGCGGTACGCCTGGACCACCGACCTGGGCGTCGCCGAGCCGTATGGCATCCGCTCGCACCGCTACCTGCGCCGGGAACCCGTCGGAGTCGTGGGGGCCATCACCCCGTGGAACTTCCCCATGCAGATCAACCTGGCGAAGGTCGGACCCGCGCTGGCGGCGGGGAACACGGTCGTGCTCAAGCCCGCGCCCGACACCCCGTACACCGCCACCCTCCTCGGCCGCCTCGCCGCCGAGGAGACCGACCTGCCGCCGGGCGTGCTCAACGTCGTGACCTCGTCCCGCCACGAGATCGGCCAGCTCCTGGCCGAGGACGAGCGCGTCGACATGGTCTCCTTCACCGGGTCCACCGCGACCGGACGCACCGTCATGCGCGCCGGGGCGGGCACCATCAAGAAGGTCTTCCTGGAGCTGGGCGGCAAGTCGGCCCTCCTCGCCCTGGACGACGCCGACCTCAAGAAGGCCGTCGGCAACGCGGCGTTCCAGATCACCACGCACGCCGGTCAGGGCTGCGCCATCCTCACCCGGCTCGTGCTGCCCCGGTCCCGCTACGAGGAGGGGCTGGAGATGCTGGTGGAGACCCTGCGCGGCTGGCCGTACGGGGATCCGACCGATCCGGGCAACCTGATGGGGCCGCTGATCAGCGAGCGGCAGCGCGAGCGCGTCCGCGGCCACATCGCCACCGGCCTCCGGGAGGGGGCCCGGCTCGCGCTCGGCGGCGGCGTGCCCGCCCACCTGCCGACCGGCCACTACGTGGAGCCGACCGTGCTGGCCGACGTCCATCCCGACGCGACGGTCGCCCAGGAGGAGATCTTCGGCCCGGTCATCGCGGTGCTGGCGCACGACGGCGACGACGACGCCGTCCGGATCGCCAACAACTCCCGGTACGGCCTGTCCGGCATGGTGGTCAGCGCGTCGGACGAGCGCGCCCGCGCGGTCGCCCACCGGGTCCGGACCGGGACGATCTCGGTCAACGGCGGCCTGTTCTACGGCGCCGACGCCCCCTTCGGCGGATACCGGCAGAGCGGTGTCGGGCGGGAGAGCGGCGTGGCCGGCTTCGAGGAGTACCTGGAGATCAAGACGATCGCGGAGACGGGGTGACCGGCGGACCATGGACGACGACGACGCCGTGACGGACGGCGGCTCCCTGGCGGGCAGGCGGATCCTGGTGGCGGGCGCGTCCGCGGGCATCGGGCGGGCGCTGGCGGTGCGGGCGGTCCGGGACGGCGCGCGCGTCCTGCTGACCGCGCGCCGGGCCGAGCTGCTCGAATCGGCGGTGGCGGAGGCGGGCGGCGGCGAGCGGCTGGCCGCCGACCTGTGCCGCGACGACGACTGCGCCCGGATCGCGGCGACCGCGCGCCGCGCGCTGGGCGGGATCGACGTCCTGGTCTTCTGCGTGGGCGCCGCCAAGCTCCGCATGATCGCCGACACCACCGGCGAGGAGCTGCGCGGGCTGTTCGACGCCAACGTGCTGAGCGCGCACCGCCTGCTGCGCGCCTGCCTCCCGGAGCTGGCGCCCGGCGCCATGGCGATGGTGCTGTCGTCGGAGACCGTCGGCCAGCCCCGCACGGCGCTGGGCGGCTACGCCACCACCAAGGCGGCGCTGGAACGGCTGGTCGAGGGGTGGCGGACGGAGCATCCCGGCCTGCGGTTCACCGTCGTCAAGGTCGGCGCCACCTTCCCCACCGACTTCGGCACCGGCTTCGAACCGGGCCTGCTGCACCGCGCCCTGGAGGACTGGAGCGTGCGCGGGCTGGCCCAGGAGGAGTTCATGTCGCCCGAAGAGGTGGCCGACGTGCTGGCCGAGGTGATCGCGGCGGCCGCGGGACGGCCCGCGATCGGCCTCGACCATCTGACCGTCCGGTCGCCGTCCCCGGTCGTCGGCGCCTTCGGCGGCGCCATCTCCCGATCGGCCGCGGGCCGTACCGCCCCGGCCGGCTCCCCGACCCCCTGACCAGGAGCGCTCAATGGTCGAGTACAACCCCTTCGTGAAGGAAACGGTGCACAACCCGTTCCCCATCTACCGGCGCCTGCGCGACGAGGCGCCCGTCTACCACAACGAGGACCTGGACTTCTGGGCCCTGTCGCGCTACCAGGACGTCATCGACGCCCATCTGGACACCGACGTCTTCTCCAGCGCCCACGGCGTGACGATCGAGGGCGCCGACCAGGGCGCGCCGTTCCTCATCACCAAGGACCCGCCCGAGCACACCATGCACCGCAAGGTGGTCGCGCGGCTGTTCACCCAGCGGCGGATCGGCCTGCTGGAGCCGTTCATCCGCCGCACCGCCGCCAGGCTGCTGGACCGGCTGCTGGACGCCGACCGCTTCGACCTGGTGCAGGACTTCTCGTTCCGGCTGCCGCTGGACGTCATCAGCGAGCTGATCGGCATCCCGGAGGACCGGCGCGAGCGGATCCACGAGCTCAGCGACCGGATCGCCGCGCGCACCGAGGACATGAGCATGCCGCCCGACGGCTACGAGGCCAGCGCCGAGCTGTGGGCGCTGCTGGCCGAGCTGGTGAAGGACCGGCGCGCCAACCCGGGCGACGACGTGATCACGCTGCTGATGAACACGCCGGTGGAGGACGAGGACGGCGGCACGCGCTCGCTCAGCGACGCCGAGCTGGCCTCCCGGTTCCTGGAGCTGGCCTTCGCCGGGCACGAGACGGTCGCCAAGCTCATCCCGAACGGGGTGATCGCGCTGAGCTGGTACCCCGACCAGCGGCGCGAGCTGGTGGCCGACCCGTCGCTGATCCCGGGCGCGGTGGAGGAGATGCTGCGCTGGGACCCGCCCTCGCACTACCAGGGCCGCTGGACGCTCAAGGACGTCGAGCTGCACGGCACCGTCATCCCGGCCGGGCGGCGGGTCGTCCTGGTGACCGGGTCGGCCGTCCACGACGAGCGCAAGTACCCCGACCCCGAGCTGTTCGACATCCACCGCGCCATCGACCGGCACGTCAGCTTCGGGTTCGGGCGGCACCTGTGCCTGGGCGCGTCGCTGGCCCGGCTGGAGACCCGGGTCGCGTTCGAGGAGCTGCTCCGGCGCTTCCCCGACTTCACCTTCGACGAGACCGGCGTCGAGCGGCACTACTCCAGCAACGTGCGGGGCCTGTCCAGCCTGCCCCTGCTGGTCGAGCGGTCCGCGGCCGTCTGAGTTCGCCGAGTTCGCCGAGATCCCCGAGAGGAGCGGCGGCGATGACCGACCACCCCGTCAACGACGCCATCAACCTGGTCAGCGGCGAGTTCTGGGGCCGCGATCCCCACGAGGAGCTGCGGTGGAT
Organism: Actinomadura rugatobispora; assembly: GCF_055379765.1. Taxonomy (NCBI): domain Bacteria; kingdom Bacillati; phylum Actinomycetota; class Actinomycetes; order Streptosporangiales; family Thermomonosporaceae; genus Actinomadura; species Actinomadura rugatobispora. Next base: position 574,446 of record NZ_AP029191.1, read on the forward strand.
GCGGGAGAACGCGCCCGTCTACCGCGACGAGAACGCCGGCGTGTGGGGGATCTCCCGGCACGCCGACGTCCGGCGGGTCTCCCGGATGCCCGAGGTGTTCTCCAGCGCGCACGGGATCCGGCCCGACTCCGGCCCGCTGTCGATGATGATCGACATGGACGATCCCGCGCACAAGGTCCGCCGCAGGCTGGTCAGCGCCGGCTTCACCCCGCGCCGGGTGGCGGCGCAGGAGGACTACCTGCGCCGGGTCTGCGACGAGATCATCGACGCGGTCTGCGAGCGCGGCGAGTGCGACGTCGTCGCCGACCTGGCCGCCCCGCTGCCGCTGATCGTGATCGGCGACGCGCTCGGCGTCGCGCCGGAGGACCGCGCGAGGCTGCTGACCTGGTCCGACGACATGGTGCGCGCCCTGACCGGGGGCGACGATCCGGATCTGCTGGTCAGGGCGGGCGAGGCGTTCGCCGGGTTCACCGGGTACGCCTCCCGGGCGGTCGAGGAGCGGCGGGCCGCGCCGCGCGGCGACCTGCTCAGCGTGCTCGTCCACGCCGAGATCGACGGCGACCGGCTGGACCGGGACTCGCTGGTCCAGGAGTCGCTGCTGATCCTCATCGGCGGCGACGAGACCACCCGGCACGTGATCTCCGGCGGGATGTACCAGCTGTGCGTCCATCCCGGCCAGCGGCGGGCGCTGATCGAGGATCCGGGCGGGATCCCGGCCGCGGTGGAGGAGATGCTGCGCTGGGTCTCGCCGATCAAGAACATGAACCGGACGGCGGTCCAGGACGTCGAGCTGGGCGGGCGGCGGATCCGCGAGGGCGACAAGATGCTGCTGCTCTACCCCTCGGCCAACCGGGACGAGGAGGTCTTCGACGACCCGTTCCGGTTCGACGCCGGGCGGTCCCCCAACGACCACGTCGCCTTCGGCAACGGCCCGCACTTCTGCCTGGGCAGCAGCCTGGCGCGGCTGGAGCTGAAGGTGATGTTCGAGCGGCTGCTGGCCCGGCTGCCCGACATGGAGCCGCTGGAGGACGGCGAGCCGGCCCGCCGGCCCGCCAACTTCGTCTCCGGCTACGAGACGTTCAAGGTGAGGTTCACCCCGACCGCGGCGCAGGCAGGCTGACATGAGCGAACTCCCCGAACTCCCCGAACTCCCTGAGATCGGCTTCTACGGGCTGGCGGGCCATTCCGGCACGCCGCGCGACCTGCTCGGGCAGGTCGCCTACGGCGAGCGGCTGGGCCTGGGCGCGGTGTTCCTGTCGGAGCGCTTCAACGCCAAGGAGGCCGCGACGCTGTCGGGCGCGGCCGGCGCGGTGAGCGAGCGCCTCGGGATCGCGACGGCGGCCACCAACCACAACACCCGCCATCCGCTGCTGACCGCCACGTTCGCCACGACGATGCACCGGCTGACCGGCGGCCGGTTCGCGCTGGGCCTGGGCCGCGGGTTCGACCCGCTCTTCGACGTGATGGGGCTGCCGCGGGTGACGATGGCGCGGATGGAGGACGCCATCGGCATCCTGCGGCGGCTCTGGAAGGGCGAGGCCGTGGTGGACCACCACGGCCCGGCCGGCGACTTCCCGTACCTGATGCAGGACGCCTCGTTCGACGAGGACATCCCGATCATGCTGACCGCCATCGGCGGGCGGACGCTGGAGTTCGCCGGGGCGGTGGCCGACGGGGTCGTGCTGCACACCTTCTTCACCGACGAGACCCTGCAGCGCTCGGTGGCCGCCGTCCGGCGCGGCGCGGAGCGGGCCGGGCGCGACCCCGCCGCCGTCCGGGTGTGGTCGGTGCTGGCCACCGTCGGCGACCATCTCGACGAGGAGGCGCGGCTGCGCAAGCTGGTCGGGCGGTTGACCACCTACCTCCAGGGGTACGGCGAGCTGCTGGTCCGCGTGAACGGCTGGGATCCCGCCGACCTGGCGCGCTTCCGCGACGACGAGCTCGTGCGGGGGTTCTCCGGCGCGTTCGACGCCGTCGCGACGCCGGAGCAGCTGGAGCACCTGGCCGGGCTCCTCCCGGACCACTGGCTCGCGGCCTCGGCGACGGGCTCGCCGGACCGGTGCGCGCGCCGCGTCCTCGACCAGTTCGGCGCCGGGGCGGACGGCGTCATCCTGCACGGCGTGACCCCGGCCGAGGTCGAGCCGGTCGTGGCGGCCTACCGCGAGGTGCGCCCGGCGGGCCCGGCCGCCAAGAGCGCGGTCCTCAACCCTGGAAGGAGCTGAGATGGGCGCTTCCGTGGTCGCCGACGCGGCGGACCTCACCCCGGAATGGCTGAGCGAGGCCCTCGGCGGCACCGTGACGGCGGTGGACCGGCGGCGGGTCGGCTCGGGCCAGATCGGCGCCTGCTACCGGCTGGAGCTGGAGGGGGCCGAGGGCGTGCCGCGGCGGCTGGTCGCCAAGCTGGCCTCCGAGGACGTGGCCGTCCGCTCCTTCCTCGCCTCCGCCTACCGCGCCGAGGTGTCGTTCTACGAGGAGCTGGCGGCGACCGTCGCGGTGCGCACGCCGCGCTGCCACTACGCCGCCCTGGCCGAGGACGGCGCGACGTTCGTCCTGCTGCTGGACGACCTGTTCCCCGCAGCGCAGGGCGACCAGCTCACCGGGTGCACGCCGGAGCGGGCCGCCGACGCGGTCGTCAACCTGGCGGGGCTGCACGGGCCCCGCTGGTGCGACCCGGCCCTGCTCGACCTGCCCTGGCTGAGCGCCGTGAGCGAGGACGACGCCGCCGGTCTCGGCGGGGCGTTCGGCCCGGCGGTGGAGACGTTCGTCGAGCGCTTCACCGGACGGCTCGCGGAGCGTGACGCGGGCACGCTCCGGGACACCGCGGGCGCCATAGCCGCGTGGGTGCTGGCGCGCGCCGACCGGTTCGGGCTCGTGCACGGCGACTACCGCCTCGACAACCTGCTCTTCCCGCCCGCGCCGGGGCGGGGCGTGACGGCGGTCGACTGGCAGACGCTCAGCATCGGCCATCCGGCGCGCGACCTGGCGTACTTCCTGTGCACGAGCCTGGATCCCGGTGACCGGGCCGCGCATGAGCGGGCGCTGGTGGAGGCGTACCACGCGGCCCTGGCCTGGTACGGCGTGAAAGGGTACGACCTGGACACCTGCTTCGAGGACTACCGTTTCGCCGCCCTCCAGGGACCGCTCATCACCGTGCTGGGCTGCGCGTACGGGACGCGGACCGAGCGCGGCGACGAGATGTTCCTGACCATGGCGGCCCGCTCCTGCGCCGCGATCCGGGAGCTGGGCTCGCTCGACCTCATTTGACCGACCGACGGAGGAAGCGCCGCATGCCGGACTACAAGACCATCCGCTGCGAGACCGAGGACGGTGTCGCGTGGGTGACGCTGAACCGCCCCGAGGTGCACAACGCCTTCGACCTGGAGATGATGCGCGAGGTGCACGCGTGCTGGCGGGCGCTCCGGGAGGACGACGAGGTCAGGGCGATCGTCCTGACCGGTGAGGGCGACAAGGCGTTCTGCACGGGACTCGACCGCGGGGCCGTGAGCAACCCGGACGCGCCGAAGGAGTTCGGGCAGCAGCGCGGCGCCACCCCCCTGCACGCCAACGACCCGGTCGACCTGCTGCCGCCCAAGACCGGGGCGCAGCTGTGGAAGCCGGTGATCGCCGCGGTCAACGGCATGGCCTGCGGCGGCGCGTTCTACATGCTGGGCGAGGTGGAGTTCATCATCGCCGCCGAGCACGCCACCTTCTTCGACCCGCACACCACGACCGGGATGGCGGCGGTGTTCGAGCCGATGCTGATGCTGCAGCGCATGCCGCTGGGAGAGGTCATGCGCATGTCGCTGATGGGCGCGCACGAGCGGCTGACCGCGCGCCGCGCCTACGAGATCGGCCTGGTCCAGGAGGTCGTGCCCGCCGGGGAGCTGCGGGAGGCGGCGGCGCGGGCGGCGAAGGCCATCGCCAGCCAGCCGGCGCTCGCCGTCCAGGCCACCGTGCGGTCCGTCTGGTACGCCCAGGAGCTGGGGCACCGGCAGGCGCTGGACGTGGGCAAGACGCTCGTCCAGCTCAGCATCGACGAGGACACCATGGCCGAGGGGCAGCGCGCCTTCGCCTCGGGGCGCCGCCCCGAGTGGCGGCTGCGCTGAGCGTCCGCCGTACCGGGTGCGGCGGCCGGTCGCCGCCGCACCCCCCGTCCCCGACACAGAGACGAGGCGAGCATGGACGATCCCGGCGGCGGCAAGGCCCTGGAGGGCACGGCCGCGCTGGTGACCGGCGGCGGCAGCGGCATCGGGCTGGGCTGCGCGGCCCGGCTGGCGGCGGACGGCGCCGCGGTCACCATCTGCGGCCGGACCGAGGCCCGGCTGCGCGAGGCCGTCGCGGCGGCGCCCGGCGGCCTGTCCTACGTCGTCGCGGACGTGACCGACGAGGAGCAGGTCGCCGCCGCGGTGCGGGCCGCGGCCGAGCGGGGCCCGCTGCGCGCGGTGGTCGCGAGCGCGGGCGGCTCCGGGTCCATCGGCCCGGTCGGCATGCTCGACGCCGCCGCCTGGCGCGACACCCTGGACCTCAACGTCACCGGCACCATGCTCACCATCAAGCACGCGGCGCGGGCGATGGCGGCCGCCGGCGGCGGGGCGGTCGTGGCGATCTCCTCGATCGCCGCGTCCAGCACCCACCGCTGGTTCGGCGCCTACGGGGTGTCCAAGGCCGCCGTCGACCACCTGGTCCGGCTGGCCGCCGACGAGCTGGGCGGCGCGGGGATCCGGGTGAACGGCATCCGGCCCGGCCTGGTGCGCACCGAGCTCGTCGCGGGGATCACCGGCCCCGGGCCCGTCCTCGACGACTACCTGTCCTGCATGCCGATCTCCAGGGTGGGCGAGCCCGAGGACATCGCCGCCGCGGCGCGCTTCCTGGCCGGGCCGGAGTCGTCCTGGATCACCGGTCAGGTCCTCAACGTCGACGGCGGGCACCACCTGCGGCGCGGGCCGGACTACTCCGCGCTCTTCGAGCCGCTGTTCGGCGAGTCCGCGCTGCGCGGGCTGACCTTCGAGCCGCCCTCCTGAGCCGTGGTACCCGGGGTCTTGACAGGGGCGCCGCGTCGATGCATTTTTGAACGGATTTCGAAAATGCATCCGGTAAGGGAGGCGGCGATGGTCGTCCAGCACCCCGAGGGGCGAGGAGCCCACGGTCGCGGGCGGCCATGGCATCCTCGACACGGACCGGCATGGGCCGGGCACGAGTGACGAGGGGATGCGGTGACCGAGGGCGGCGACGCGCCGGCACGACCGGCGGGCGGGCGGTCCGGCGGGGGCTCCCGCCGGGTGGGCCGGCCGCCGCGCATCGACCGCGCGGCGATCGCCCGCGCGGCGGGCGAGCTGCCGCTGGAGGAGCTCACGATGCGCTCGGTCGCCGAGCGCCTGGGGGTGAGCGTCGCGGGGCTCTACCACCACGTGTCGGGCCGCGACGAGCTGCTGCGGCTGGCGGCCGAGCAGTCGGGGCTGCGCATGACGCTGCCCCGGGACGAGGGCCGGCACTGGGCGGCGTGGTGCTACCAGTGGGCCGACTACACCCGGCGGGCGTTCGTCGCCGACCCGGAGCTGCTGAAGCAGTACATCGACGGTGCCCTCGGCGCCACGGTGATGGCCGACCACATCGAGGCGGCCATGGGCCTCTGCGTCCGGCAGGGGTTCTCCGAGCAGGACGCCTTCGACCTCTACGAGCTGGTCTCCGAGTGCGCGCTGGGCGGTGCGATCTCGGAGATCCGGGACGGCCGGGACGCGCAGGCGGGCGAGCCGCTGGACCTGGCCCTGCGCCGGGTGCTGGCGGGGCGTCCGGAGGCCGCGATGCCGCGCGTCCGGCGGCTGCTGGAAGGGGGCTCGCTGAGGCGCGCTCCATTCGCCGAGCGGGTCGCGACCGTGCTGGCGGGCGTCGCCGCCCGGCGGGGCGAGGAGGGCCCGGAGGTCGTCCGGCAGGTGCTCGCGGCCGCGGCGTCGTCTCCGGAGGGGACGAGGGCCCGGCACTGACCGTCCACGGCTCCGAGGGGGCGGCATGAGCGGCGACGGCCGGCGGCGGTTCCCGGACCCGAACGGCCTGCACGCGTGCTTCGACGCCGTCCTGCGGGAGGCGCCCGGCGCCGAGGCCGTCGTCGACGGCGAGCTGCGCCTCACCTTCGGCGCGTGGTGGCGGCGGTCGGGGATCGCCGCGGCCGCGCTGTCCGGCCTGGGGGTCCGGGCGGGCGACGTGGTCTGCCTGGTCCTGCCGTCCTCCGCGGACTTCGCCGTGTGCTACGTGGCGGCGATGCGGCTGAACGCGATCGTCACGGCCGCCAACCCCCGGCTGGGGCCGGACGAGATCGCCCACATCATCGGCAGGACGTCGCCCGCGGTGATCGTGACCGACGCTCCGGGATCGCTGCCGCCGGCCGGCGCGGCCGCCGTCCGGAGTCCCGCCGAACTGCTGGAGGGCGGCGCGGAGATGGCGGGCGCGGCGCCGTCGTCCCCCGCGGACCCGGCCGTGATCGTCTGGACGACCGGGACGACCGGGCGGCCCAAGGGCGCCTGGTTCGACCACCGGTCGCTGCAGATCATGGCGCGCGAGATGGGGCCGCTGAGCCGGCCCGGCGACCGCAAGCTGATGCCGGTGCCGTTCGCCCACGCGGCGTTCATGACCCGCGTCCACGACCAGCTGATCCACCGCAGCGCGCTGGTCCTGACGCCGCGCGAGTGGACGGCGCGCGGCATGCTGGACCTGCTCGTGCGCGAGCGCGTCACGGTCGGGCAGGGCGTGCCCACCCAGTGGGAGAAGCTGGTCGCGCTGGAGGAGCTGGCGGGCGCGGACCTGTCGCGGCTCCGGCTGGTCTCCACCGGGGCCGGCCGCGTGCCGCCCTCGCTGGTGCGCGCGATGCGCGAGCGGCTGGGCTGCCCGGTGGTCGTGCGGTACGCCTCCACGGAGGTGCCGCTGTGCTTCGGGACGGATCTGGACGATCCCGTCGAGCTGGTCGCCTCGACCGTGGGACGCGCCCTGGGGGGCGTCCGGGCGGAGATCCGCGCGGGGGACGGCACGCGGCTCGGCCCGGGCGTGACCGGCCGGGTGTACCTGCGGTCGCGGGGGTCGATGCGCGGGTACTGGCGGGAGCCCGGGCCGACCGCCGAGACCATGGCCCCCGACGGCTGGATCGCCTCCAGCGACCTGGGCTCGCTGGACGCGGCCGGCAACCTCACGATCGTCGGGCGAGCGGACGACGCGTACATCCGCGGCGGCTACAACGTGCATCCGTCGGAGGTGGAGCCGGTGCTGCTGGCCCATCCGCGGATCCAGCGGGCCACGGTCGTGGGCGCGCCCGCGCCGGTGATCGGGGAGCTGGGCGTCGCCTTCGCCGTCCCGGCCGGCGCGGGGCCGCCCCCGGAGACCGCGGAGATCCGGGCGTGGTGCCGCGGCCGGATCGCGGACTACAAGGCGCCCGACATCGTGGTGTGGCTCGACGACCTGCCGGTGAACGCCACGTACAAGATCGACCGCACCGAGCTGCGCCGCCGCGCCGAGGACGCCGTGGCCCGGCAGCGGCGGCCGCATCCGCGCGACTGACCTTCGGACCAGAGCGCCGAGGCGGCGCTCCGGTCCTGGATCAACACGGCCCTGCGCGTGCCGCTGGACGAGGGAGATCGCCGCCCTCCTCCCGCGTCCCTGAGCCGCCCCGGTCAGCCGCGCACGGCGACGATCACCATGGCCACGGCGGCCAGCGCGTCCAGGACGAAGCAGAACTCGGCCAGCGAGCGCACCACGACCTTGCCGGTCCGGTGGTGGCGGACGTCCCACGCGGCGTGGCCGAGCAGCCCGGCCGCCACCAGGTACGCCCCGAACTCGGCGCCGGCGACCACGGTGACGGCCGCGACCAGCCCGAAGCCGGCCATCGCGACCGTCTGCAGCGGCAGCCCCTCGGCCGGGCGGGCCGCGCCGGTGAGCAGGCCGTACACCACGGCGGCGAGCGCGGTGCCGAGCAGGACCCACGTGGGGTCGACGGCGGGGACCATGACCTTGGCGAGGGCGATGACGGCGAACGCTCCCCAGAACAGCGGCCACGCCGCCGCGGGCTTCCGCAGGGCGGCGGCGGCGAGGTAGACCAGCGCGGACGCGGTGAGGACGGGCGCCAGCTCGGCACCCTCGGCCAGGCCGTACGCGGTGAGGCCGGCCGCGACCATCCCCGCCAGGACGGGCCACCGGGAGCGCAGCCGGCGGCCGTGCGAAGGGGCGCCGGACGGCGCGTCGATCCGGGAACCGTGGCCGGAGCACGTGTCGATCATGAATGCCTCCCTGACTGGATACGGTGGAGGGGTATCTCCGTATCCAGGCTGGAGGACGCGGACGGCCGCCGGTAGTGCCGGACCACAGGGGAAGACGTGGGCCCGTCACAAGGTCACATGACAGATGTCACGGGAAGGCCCGGCGGAGGCCCCCGGCCGGGACCGGGACGGTGACCGGGGGCGGCGGGGCCACCTCGCGGGCGGACGCGCGGATCTGCCCGGCCGGGTTCCCGCGCCACACGGCGTTGGGCGGGACCTCCTCGCCCTTCATGAGGAAGGAGTCGGCGTCGACCGTGGCGCCCTCCCCCACCGTCACCCCGTAGTGGATGAAGGACTCGACCCCCAGCGTGCAGCCAGCGCCGAGCGCGATGCGGTCCAGCTTGAAGACGCCCTCCTCCAGGGAGTGGCACTGGATCGTGCAGCCGGCGTTGAGCGTGGCGTCGTCCCCGATGGTGACCGTTGTCCGCTCCGGCATCTGGCAGCCGTCGTCGAAGACCCGGCGGCCCATCCGCACGCCCTGGAGGCGCCACACCAGGTTCCTGAACGGGGTGCCGTTGAACGGCGTCGGCCCGCTCAGCTTCCACAGGCGCTCGTGCCACCAGAAGTACGGGTCGTAGATCGAGCACAGCCGGGGCCTGAGCGAGCGGAACCCCGCCACGGCGCGCTCGACGAGCGCGGCGTAGACGACGGCGGACACCAGGCTGGTGAGGACCGCCGTGACGATCGCCAGCGCCCGGTTCCCCTGGAACATCTCCTCGGAGACCGTCCACAGCGTGGTCACCACGAAGAAGCCGAACCACCTCACCAGCAGGAAAAGGCCCATCGTGGCGAGGTTGTAGCGGTTCTTGCCGGAAAGGCGCCGGCGGAACTCCGCCCCCGTCTCCAGGTGCTCGAAGGCGCGGTCGCGCTGGACGAACCGGGGGATCTCGAAGGGCGGCGAGCCCAGCAGCCCGATGCCCTCGCGGGGCCGGCCGTCCACGGGCAGCGCCGTCTTCGTCCCGAGCAGCACGTTGTCGCCGATGGCGGACTGCGGTGTCAGCACGATGTTGTTGCCGAAGAAGGTCCGCGCCCCGATCCGCACCTCGGCCACCCGGAACGAGGTGCTGGAGTAGTCGGCGTTCATGATCGACAGCCCGTCGGAGACCATCGTCCCGCTGCCGACCGTGGTCCGGTACGGCGAGTGGTGGCGCAGCTCCGTGCCGAAGTTGGTGCCGGTCTGCACGATCGGGCGCGCGAAGCGGTACCCGAGCACGCGCAGGTAGGGAACGATGTAGGAGCTGTCCCCGAACAGCAGGGTGTAGAACTTCGCGTTCGTGGCGCGCCTGACCGCGTTCTGGGCCCAGAAGTGGATGCCGTAGAGCCGGTAGACCCGGCCGGGCCTGACCAGGAGGCCGACCAGGCGCGGCAGGGTGACCACCAGCACCAGCCCGGCCAGCCCCCCGCCGAAGAACAGCACCAGCGACATCACCAGGGCGTCCCGGAAGAACGCCACGCTGGCCAGCCCCGCCGGATGCGGGCCGATCACCCGGTCCAGCACCGGGACGTACGAGAATCCCTCGACCAGGATCACCGTCGCCAGCGGCATGGTGACCGTGAGCATGACGAACAGCTGCGTGAACCCGTAGGCGAACCTCCTCAGGGTGCCGCAGCGGGCCCCGGGGATCGGGACGTAGTCGGTGGCGGACCCGGTGGGCCGGGCCGGGCAGCCGTGCCAGCGCTCGCCCGCGGGGATGACCTGCGAGGCGTGCAGGGAGGAGGCGTGGCCCAGCTGGGCCCGGTCCCCCATGGCCGTGCCGATGTCGAGCACGGTCTGCTCGCCGGCGAACGCGCCCGCGCCGAGGGTGACGCGCCCCGTGGTGATCACGCCGTCGTCGGCGCGGTAGCCGGCCATCGCGACGCGCTCCCGGATCACCGTCCCGGCGCCGACGCTGATCAGGTCGGTGCACACCGGGGTGCGGGAGAAGATCACCGCTCCGCGGCCTATCCTGGCCCCCAGCATCCTGAGGTAGAGCACGTACAGCGGGGACCCGGCGAAGAGCATCAGCGGACTGGTCCGGACCAGCGTCTTCACCGTCCAGAAGCGCACGTAGGACAGGCTCCACACGCGGATCTCGCACGGTTTCCAGCGTCCGATGAGCGCCCATTTCGCCAGGACCGGCACGACGCACAGGAACCCGAAGAACACGCAGCCGTAGAGCACGCCCCGCTGGTAGATCTCGACGGGCCCCGACGCGGCGGTCACCCACTGGTACCCGAGGGCGACCTGGGCGCTGAGGAAGACGGTCCCGAGGAACAGCAGCAGTTGCAGGACGCCGCACAGCACGTACTGCGAGGTCCGCCTCGGCGCCCGCACCACCGCCGTGGCCCCGCCCTGGTCCGCGCCGCTCGCGTGTTCGGCCGCCGCTCCGGCGGCCGCCGGGCCCGGGGCGTCCAGCATCGCGGCCAGCTTCCTGACCGTCGGGTTCTTGTAGACGTCGGCCATCGAGAGCGCCGCCGGGCCCGACCGCTCCCGCAGCGCGGCGAGGGAGCGCGCCATCAGCAGCGAGTTCGCGCCCAGGTCCTCGAAGAAATGGGCGTCGGCCGGGACGCTCTCCAGGTGCATGACCTCGCAGAGGATGGCGGCGAGGAGCCGCTCGGTCGCGGTCGACGGAGCGGAGTGGCCGTTCCCGGAGACGGCCATGCTGCGCGGGCCCTTGGGCACCGGAAGCCGTTTGCGGTCGGCCTTGTCGCTGGGGAGCATCGGGATGACGTCGAGCTCCTCGAAGTACGCCGGCACCATGTAACCGGGCAGCCGTTCCCGCGCGCGCCGGTGCAGGCGCTCGCGGTGGCCGTTGGCGTGGTGGCCGCCGGCGTGGCCGTTGCCGTGGACGTGGCCGTTGCCGTGGGCATGGCCGTTAGCGAGGGCGTGGCCGTTGCCGTGGCCGTTGCCGCTCCCGTGGCCGTTGCCGTGGCCGTTCTGGCAGGTGTAGTACGCGACGAGCTCGATCATTCCCGGCTCGGGCTCGTAGGTGCCCACCACCGCCTGCGCGATCCCCGGCACCTCCGACAGCACCGACTCGATCTCCGACAGCTCGATCCGGTAGCCCCGGATCTTGATCTGGGTGTCGATGCGCCCGTGGTACTCGATCTCGCCCTCGGCGTTGAACCGGCCCAGGTCCCCCGTGCGGTAGATCCGCCCCGACGGGTTCGGCTCGATCCCCAGGAAGTCGCGCACGAACCGGCGCCGGGTCAGATCGCCGCGGTTGACGTACCCGACCGCCAGCCCCGGCCCCGCGATGCCGATCTCGCCGCTCCGCCCCGGCTCCAGCGCCCGGTCCTCCACCGGGTCGAGGATGACCACCGAGTACGTGGGCAGCGGGACGCCGATCGTGACCGGCCGGTCCGGACGCAGCTCCGTCCAGGTCGCGGTGACGGTCGCCTCCGTCGGCCCGTAGACGTTCAGGAACCTGCGGCCGGGCCGGTGCCACCGCGCCACCAGGTCCTGCGGGCACGCCTCGCCCGAGACCAGCAGGAAGCGCAGCCCCGGAACGTCGCGGTCCAGCGTGGCCAGCAGCGTCGGGACGCAGCACAGCGCGCTGATCCGCCGGTCCCGCAGGAACTCGCCCAGCTCGGCGCCGACCAGCGCGGCGCCGGGCGGCCTGGGCACCAGGGTCGCCCCCGCCGCCAGGGGCACCCAGATCTCCTCGACCGAGAAGTCGAAGGCGATCGTCATCCCCTGGTACACGCGGTCCGACCCCTCGATGCCGTACACCTCGCCCGCGACCCGCACGAAGTTGCAGATGGCGGAGTGCTCGATCGCCACGCCCTTGGGGCGTCCCGTCGAGCCCGAGGTGTAGACGATGTAGCACAGGTCGTCGGCCGGGACGCCCTTCTCCGCGTCCGTGAGGCGGTGGCCGGGACGCTCGGCGACCCGCGGCTCCGCCTCGTCCAGGCAGAGGACCTCGGCCCCGGCGTCCCGCAACTGGTCGCGCAGGTGCGCCAGCGACAGCACCGTCCGGACGCCCGCGTCCCCGGCGATGAAGGACAGCCGGTCGGGCGGGTAGCCCGGATCCAGCGGCACGTACACCGCGTTGATCTTCAGGACGGCCAGCATGCCGACGTAGGAGTGGACGGCCCGGTCGAACAGCAGGCCGACCCGGTCACCGGGCCCGACCCCGCCCGCCAGCAGGTGGCGGGCCAGCCGGTTGGCCCGGGCGTCCAGCTCGCCGTAGGTGAGCGTGAAGTCGCCGGCGTCGACGGCCGGTTGGCCGTGCGGGCCCTCCGCCCGCAGCAGATCGCAGCGCTCCTCGAACAGGTGCTCCAGGCGCTCCCCGTTCCGCCAGCGCGTCCCCTGCCCGCTCCTCGAGCAGGCCAGGACGTGCCCGGCCGAGATGTGGCCGATCGCCCTCCCGAGGGTGGCACAGTCGATGCCGTTCGCCGTCATCCTCGCTCCCCAGGACTGGTAACCCATCAATTACCACTCGTGATTCGTGACGATGTCGGGCCCGCGGGGTGGTGCCCACCAACACCATTGCGAGTCTAGTTGGCCCAACCCCGGACGAACCTACCCCCAGTGGCCGGTAATCGCCTTCACGGCCGATCCCGACCGGCAACTTGACTCCTGGAGTCACCGCGCTTTTCCTCGGCTTTGACAGCGCCGCCGCGCCGTCGGCTCCGGATGGCCGGAACGTGACCGATCATGTCCTCGGGATTTCCGGATTCCGGACCGGGCGGCCGCCCCCGCGGGAAGCCCCCGGAACGCCTCGCCGCACTCGGCGGTCCGGGCATCCGGCCTGCTCAGCGCCCCGGGAGCCGCCGCTACCCTGCGGTACGCTGACCGGAAGGCGCACGGGGGCGCCTGGGGCACCGCACCGTCACGGCCCACCGCGACCGCGACGGGCCGGAGGCCCCGTTCACAACCAGGGCAGGTGATGGCCCATTGAAATGGCGACACTCGAACGGTCCTTGACGTCGACTTTCACGGTGCTTGCCATGGATGTTTTCGATCTGCTCGAATCCGAGGTCCGGAGCTATTCCCGGAGCTGGCCAGCGGTCTTCGACACCGCCCTGGGAAGCCGTCTCTACGACGAGACCGGCCGCCCCTTCCTCGATTTCTTCGCGGGGGCGGGGGCGTTGAACTACGGCCACAACAACCGCCACCTCAAGAAGCGGCTGCTGGACTACCTGAACGGCGATTCCGTCGTGCACAGCCTCGACATGCGCACGGTCGCCAAACGACGGTTCCTGGAGGCCTTCCAGGAGATCGTGCTGGCCCCCCGCAAACTCCGGTACAAGGTCCAGATGCCCGGCCCGGCCGGAACCAACGCGGTCGAGGCCGCGCTGAAGCTGGCCCGCAAGTACACCGGCCGCCAGACGGTCGTCAGCTTCACCAACGCCTTCCACGGCATGTCCCTCGGCTCGCTGGCCGTCACGGGCAACGCCATGAAGCGCGGCGGCGCGGGCGTCCAGCTCGGGCACTCGGTCACCATGCCCTACGACCACTACCTCGACCGGCCCTCGCACCTCCCCCTCCTGGAGCGCATGCTCGACGACAAGGGCAGCGGGCTGGACCAGCCCGCGGCCGTGATCGTCGAGACCCTCCAGGGGGAGGGCGGAGTCCACACGGCCGGCCCGCAGTGGCTGGGCGACCTGGCCGACCTGTGCGAGCGGCACGACGTCCTGCTGATCGTGGACGACATCCAGATGGGCTGCGGCCGCACCGGCCCCTTCTTCAGCTTCGAGATCGCCGGGATCGTCCCCGACATCGTCTGCCTGTCGAAGTCCCTCAGCGGCTACGGCCTGCCGCTGGCCCTCACCCTGCTCCGTCCCGAACTGGACGTCTGGGAGCCGGGCGAGCACAACGGTACCTTCCGCGGGACGGACCCCGCCTTCGTCACCGCCACCGCCGCGCTGGACTTCTGGACCGGCGACGGCCTGGAAGGCCAGACCCTCGCCAAGGGCGAGCGGGTCAGGACGGCCCTCGAGCGGATCGCCGGCGACCACCGCGACGCCGTCGCCGAGGTCCGCGGCCGGGGGCTGGTCTGGGGCCTCGCCTTCGCCGACCCCGCCCGGTCGTCGGCGGTGTGCCGGGCGGCCTTCGAGCGCGGCCTGCTGATGGAGACCTCCGGGCCCGAGTCCGAGGTCGTCAAGCTGCTCCCGCCGCTCACCACCACCGATGAGGAGCTGGCCGAAGGGCTGGAGATCCTCGCCCGGTCGGTGGACGCGGCCTGCGCGCGCTAGCCCGCGGCTAGCGTTGGCGGGGTGCAACCCGATCTGGACGAGATCGAGGAGCGCTTCGTCGCGCTCCTGGAAGGCCGCGAGACCCGGGACGCCGTCGACCGCTGGGCGGGCCGATGGTTCGCCGACGACTCCCTGGAGTGGGACGAGGTCAGCCTCTGGGCGCTCGACAAGCTCTACGGGATCGACATGGGCCACGGCCCCGGCGGCGCCTACCTCCACGACGAGGAGCAGATCCGGGGCTGGCTGGACCGGCTGCGCGAACTGCGCCGGCAGGAACGGCAAGGGTGAGGCCCGGAGACCTTCATCGGTCTCCGGGCCTCACCGGTCACGGCAGGGGTCAGGGCGTTCCCCCCTGGGGATTCATCTGGGGCTGAGGCTGCGGCACCCCACCGGGCTGCTGCGCCCCACCGGGCTGGCCGGTGCTGCCGGACTGCCCCGTCCCGCCGGTCTGGCCGGAGCCGGTCTGGCCGCTCTGGCCGGGGCCGACAGGCTGTGCGGGCTGTGCGGGCTGCGTGCCGCCGGTCCCGGTGCTACCGCCGGTACCGCTGCCAGGGAGCCGGCCACCGGACCCGGGCCCGGTCTGCCCCGGCTGCTGCCCCTGCTGGCCCGGCTGCTGCTGACCGGTCTGGCCCGGCGGCGGGGGCGGCGAGGTGCAGTCGACGTCCGGAGCGGGGCCCTTCACGCCCTTGCACCAGGCGATGTACTCCTGATAGGTGCGCGGACGCTTCTTCGTCGTCCACGTGCCGTTCCCGTTGCCGTTGCCGTTGCCGTTCCACGTGCCGTGGCCGTTGCCGTTGCCGTTGTTGTTGTTGCTGTTGCCGTTCCACGTGCCGTTGCCGTTGCCGGTCTGGCCGCCGTAGGGCTTGGCGACGTGCTCCTTACTGAACCCGTTCCACATCGGGCCGATGTACGTGGCGTCCTTTGTCGATATGTCCTTGGACGGCCGGGTGAGCGGATTACCGCAGTTGCACTTCACCACCGGCGCGCCGGACTGGTCCACCAGGACGCCCATGCCGGCCTGGAGCACGGCGGTGGTGCTGGTGTCCTTGCCGCTCTGGTACGAGTGGTTCATCACCAGCGTGTCGGTCTTCAGGTACGTGGGGGTGAGATGCGACAGGTAACCGGGGATCTGCTGGGTGCTGATGCCGTGGGCGTCCGCCCAGGCCTGAGCCTTGGCGGGCTGCGCCTGGAGGGTGGCCGCCAGCTTGACGGGGTCGCAGGGGGCCGAGTGCCCGACGCTGCCCGTCGCAGGCCCGGTACCAGGCAACTCGGTGCCCGGAGTCTGCCGGTAGCCGGACGCCGGCCCGGTGCCCGGCAGCTCGGTGCCCGGCGTCTGCCCGCTGCCCGTCGCCGGCCCGGTGCCGGGCAGGCCGGTGCCCGGCGTCTGCGCGCTGCCGGACATGTGGTCGGTGCCGGCGGTGGGCGTGTACGGGGCGGCGCCCGGGGTGCCCACGGTCATGCGGGTGATGGTGTCGGCGTTGGCCTGCCCGTCGGCGAAGGCCGAGTAGGCCGTGGAGACTCCGCCGATGGCGAACACGCCGGCCAGCGACCCGAGGGCCACGCGGCGACCGATGTTCTTAACCGTGCCCAATTGCACTCCTCTTCAAGGGCCATTTTTTCGGACACCTACTCCGATCCCGCTCCGGCCGGATTTGTGCGTAATTCGACGCCCATATGGCGGCAAAAAGCAGACCAGCCATAGAGAAACGCCGTGCGGGCAAGGGATAGGGCGTCCGAGCCGGGGCCCGGAAGGGGAGATCAGCGCTGGTAGCCGAGCCCGTGTCCGAACGGGTAGAGGGTGCCGGCCTGGTCGCGGACGGGAATCGTCACCGGCAGCCGTCCCACCGGATCGAGCTCGCCGAACAGCACCTTGGCCGCCGATCGCAGCGCCTCGGCGGTGTGGGAGTAGGTCGCCACGAAGGTGGTCGCCTCGGTGAAGTAGGCGATGTCGTACGGGTCGCGCGCGG
This sequence comes from Actinomadura rugatobispora, assembly GCF_055379765.1. Lineage (NCBI taxonomy): Bacteria > Bacillati > Actinomycetota > Actinomycetes > Streptosporangiales > Thermomonosporaceae > Actinomadura > Actinomadura rugatobispora. The sequence goes on from NZ_AP029191.1 coordinate 590,890, forward strand.
CGATGACCACGACGGGCTTGCCGGTGGCGACCAGCGCCTTGACGAGGTTCATCTGCCCGGGGCCGTTGTGCGGGCTCTCGGGCTTCACGTCCCAGGCCCGGTTGGTGACGGCGACCACCAGGTCGGAGTCCCGCGCGGCGGCGACGGCCTGGTCGATCTGCGCCTGCCCCGGGCTGAGCCCGCTCTCCCGTACCGCCGTCGTGGCCCCGCGCCTGGCGATCTCGGCCGCGAGGGCGCCGGTCGGGGCGGCGCCCCATCCGGCCACGAGCACCTTCCGCGCTCCCGGGCGCAGCGGGAGGACGCCGGCGTCGTTCCTGACCAGGGTGGTGGTGCGGTCCGCGGCGCTCTGGGCCGTCGCGAGGTGCCGCGGCGCCCCGACGATCTCGTCGATCCTCGACTCGTCGGCGTAGGGGTCGCGGAACAGCCCGCGGCGCTGCTTGAGCTCCAGGATCCGGTAGACCGACTCGTCGACGCGGCGCTCGGTCAGCTCCCCGCTCCGGACCGCGGCCACCACCGCGGCGAGCTGACGCGCGAACACGCCGTTGCCGGCGGCGTCGGCGGGGGGCTTGAGGAGCACGTCGACCCCGGCCTTGAGCGCCAGGACGGGGACGCGCTCGTCGCCGTACTTGTCGCGGACGCCCTGCATGTCCAGGGCGTCGGTGACGACCACGCCGCGGTACCGCAGCCGCTCGCGCAGGATGCCGGTGAGGATGGGCCGGGACAGGGTGGCCGGGTCCCGCGAGGCGTCCAGCGCGGGGACGATGATGTGCGCGGTCATGATCGAGTCGACGCCCCGCTTGATCGCCTCGCGGAACGGCGGCAGGTCGAACCGCTCCCACTCCTCGCGCGTGTGGCCGATCTCGGGGACCCCGATGTGGCTGTCGGTGGTGGTGTCGCCGTGCCCGGGGAAGTGCTTGATCGTGGCGGTCACCCCGCCGTCCCGGTACCCGGCGGCCTGGGCGGCGACGAAGTCCGACACCAGCGCCGGATCGGAGCCGAACGACCGGACGCCGATCACCGGGTTGGCCGGGTTCACGTTCACGTCGGCGTCGGGCGCGTAGTTCTGGTTGATGCCGATCGCCCGCAGTTCCCGGCCGGTGATCCGGGCGAGGGCCCGGGCGTCGGCCGTGCGGCGCCCGGCGGCCAGCGCCATGCTGCCGGGCGACTGCGTCGCGGGCGGCGGGACCCGGGCGACGACGCCGCCCTCCTGGTCGGTCGCGATCGTCGCGGGGATCGGGACGCGCTGCGCCATGGCGGCGCGCTGGATGCCGTTGGAGAAGGCGGCGAGCTGCCGCGGGCTCGCCACGTTGGCGGGACTCGCGGCGTAGTAGATGAACCCGCCGGGACGGTACCGGGCCATGACCTGGCCGGCGTTGTCGACGCCGTACAGCTTCCGGTTGGCGGCGACGTCCGCGGGGTCGGCGGTGTCGGCGCTCTTGCCGTACACCTGGAGGACGAACAGTTGCGCCGCCTTCTCCTCCAGCGTCATCGACCGCATCAGCCTGAGCAGCCGCGGGTCCTTGCCGTCGGCACGGGCACCGGGCGCGGCGAGGCAGCTCGCCGCGACGGCCGCGGCGGTGAACGCGGCCAGGCACCGGTGTGCACGGGAACCGGCCATGTCGGCTCCTTCCGCCCCCCGAAAGATGATCACTTTCCTCGCACGCTAGCCCGGCGCGGACCGCCCGTCCACGGCAAGGATCGACGACGCTCAGCCAGGTACCGCCAGATCGGCGAGGTCGGCGAGGATCTCGGAGGCGGTCACCGGGTCGAGCGCGCCGAACGGGCGCGCGTCCCGGCCGTCCGGGGCGCGGTCGCCGGGCGCGTCGCCGAGCCAGATCTCGCGGAGGCGCTGCTCGGGGTCGTGGTCCAGGTTGCCCACCAGGAAGCCGGGGTCGAGGTTGACGACGAGGTGGAGGCCGCCGGGCAGGGGCCGGGAGATCCATCGTTCGACGCCGTTGTCGAGGGGCATGCCGCGCTCCCAGCCGCGCCGCGTCAGGCCGAGGACCTTCCCGAACGGCACGCTCAGCCCCTCGAAGCGGGACAGCCGCACGGCCTCCCTCTCCTCCTCGGACAGCTCGTGGACGGGACGGGCGAGCTGCGGGAACGGCTGGACGATCTCGTAGTCGGCGAAGACCCGCGACCAGTCCCGCACCGCCGTCCCGAGCGTCACCGGATGCGCCAGTCCGATCGCGGCGCCCGCGTCCGGCGTCAGCGTGTCGTCGGCGGCGTCGGCGAAGGTGCGGTCCTCGGCGAGGCGGAACGCGACGCCGTCGCACGTCCACACCAGCCGCCGGGCGATGTGCCAGACCAGGGGATGGCGGACGACCAGGTCGCCGAACTCCCGCGGCGTCCAGGTGCGGCCCGTGACCATCGCCCGCTCCAGCCGCCCGACCTGGTCGGCGGCGACCGTCCTGACGTTCTTCTTCAGCTCGCCGAACGCCCGGTGCGCCTCGGGCGCGAGGACGGGGTCGTCCTTGGCGCCCGGTTTGGGCAGGGCCTTGCGGCGCGTGCCGTCCTCGTCGGTGACGTACGGCTTGAGCGCCTCGTCGAAGCCCACCCGGAACCGGCGCGGCCCGTAGTCGAGCGTCATGCCGCCGGCGGCGTCGAGGCCGAAGTCCGGCACGAGCCGGTCGGCGAGCTGCTCGCCGCTGAGGCCGAGGCCGTCGGCGACCGCGCCCATCTTCCACCGGGCGTAGTCCTTGAGCGCGGTGAACTTCGCCTTCCGCGCGATGCCGTCCAGCAGCGTCAGCGCGGTCTCGGAGCCGATCAGCGCGAGCGCGTCCACGCCCTTGACGGCCTTGGAGTGGCCGTTCTGGCCGGGCCAGGCGCCGATCAGCGGGGCCAGGGCGCGGGCCGCGTCGTCGTCGCCGAGCAGGCCCAGCGCGGTGAGCGCCCACGCGTCGCCGGCCTGTTCGCCGTGCTCCCGCCAGCGTCCGAACAGGTCGCGGGCGAAACCGGCCAGCGACCCGGCGTCGCAGGTCTCCCGCAGGACGGCGGCGCCGGGGTGGGGTTCCTCCGGCGTGGACATCGCCAGGATCGTCAGCGCGTGCCGTACCGCCGGGCCCGGCAGGGCCCGGCGCCCGTCCTTCAGCAGGACCTGCGGCAGCACCGCCGGATCCGCCCAGCCCGGAAGCTTCGGGATCTTGGGCGCGGGCGCGTCCTCCGCGCCGTCGGCCAGCAGCGTCTCCACGGCCTCGGCGGCCGCGTCCCCGTGGACGCGTGCCTCCGCGACGACCGCCGGGCCGCCCAGGTCGGCGGCCAGGCGCCGCAGGGCGGCCTCGGCCGCGCGGCGCCTGCGGCCCGGCCGTCCGAGGGCGTCCGGCACCAGCAGCGGGACCGCGTCCCCCCGGTGGCGGGCCAGCCACGCCCCCGCGTGCGCGCGGGCCGTCTTGAGCCGCACCAGCCAGTCGGCCATCATCGCCGCCACCTCGGCGGTCAGGAAGGGGACGAGCAGCGGGCCGCAGTCCCTCGGATCGCTCCTGGCCTCGGCGACCAGGATCGGGAGGGCGTCCAGCTCGTAGCGGGCGGCCAGGACCCTGCCCCAGTCCTCGGGCGCGTCGGTGTAGCTGTGGGGGTCGTTCAGCGACCAGCCGGCCAGGAGGGGGCGGGTCAGCTCGTCCGGGCCGATCACCAGCACGCCCAGTTCGAGCCGGCCGGTCAGGCGCCCGGCGGCGAAGTCGGCGGCGTGCCGGTCCCATCGCGGGGTCCTGTCGCACACCGGGGGACTCCCCCAGGTGTTGCTGACGCCGCCTCCCATCAGCTCCGTCGGGTAGAGCAGCTTGGTCCGCGCCCAGCGATCCCGCTCGTCCCGGGCCCAGCGGACGGCGTGCCGGTCCGGGACGGCCAGGCCCTTGACCACGACGGCCCCGGCCTTGGCGGGGGCACGCGTCCACGGCGGGTCGGCCAGCAGGGCAGGCAGGTCGCCCGGGGCGGCCTCCGGCACCCGGGACGTGCTCCCGATGATCGCCTCGACCGCCGCGCGGGCCGGAGCGGGAAGTACCGGCAGCGCCGCCTCGGCCAGCTCGCGGTTGCCGTGCACGTGCTCCTCGAGCAGGTCCGAAGCCCCGGCGGCGGCCAGCTCCCGCAGCGCCCGGACGGGGAACCGCTTCATCGCCTTCATCAGCTCGGCGCTCACCTGCTTGCTGGAACGGCGCTCGACCAGCGCGCGGAACGCCTCGTCCGACGGCAGGACGCCCAGCACCTCCAGCAGCGCCTTGCGCCGCGGCGCGGAATTCGACATCCGGTCCAGGGCATCGGCCATGAGCGGAGCCACGGCCGGGCCGACGCCCTCGGCGAACGCGCGCAGCGTCTCCGGGTGGTAGCAGTCGGGATAGGTCAGCGTCGCCCAGTCGCCGAGCAGGACGAGTTGCTCCACCGAGCCGAGGGAGCTGAGCAGCAGGTCGCGCGGCACCGCCGTACCGGGATCCTCGCAGAGCTCGGTCACCCAGTCCTGGCGGGTCGGGACCAGGTAGGCGGTCAGGACGCGCTGCCTGAACAGGGTGCGGTACCCGGCGAGCCGCTCGACGGCCTCCGCGTACTCCGCGTCGGTGGCGGCGGCCAGCAGCGTGCGGGCGCGCAGCGCGCCGTCCTCCAGCAGCACGCCGTCGGCCCTTCCCGGCTCGACCGCGCGGACGGACTCGCTCCGCCACCCGCCGGGCGCCTGCACGATCTTCACGTCCAGGGCCGCCATCTCGGCGAGCGCGCAGGCCGCGAACACCACGCCGTGCGCGAACGTCCAGGCGTCCACGTGGTCCTCGCCCAACCGGGCCCAGCCCGTGGTTCCCAGCGCGATCAGCGCGACGACGGCCGCGCCGCGCGGGTCCGGGTCGCCGCCAAGGTGGGCACGGGTCGCTGCGGCCAGTGCCGGGTCGGTGCCGGGCGCGCCCAGGACGCGGTCGATGTCGTCCCGGGCCTCCTCCAGGAACGCCGCGACGGTCTTCGCCGCGCCCCCGTCCAGCGTGATCTTGGGTCCGGGGGCCCCGCCGCGGCGAGGGTGGATGCGGCGCCGCCAGCCGCTCGGGATGACCAGGTCGTCCTCATCGGGGAGCGACGGGAGGTGATCGTTCATGGCGCCTCACCGTAGGCCCGGCCGCCGACATCCCACCGCGATTCGCCCCAATCCCCAGGCGCTATCGGTGGCCGTGGTAGTGCGGGGCGTCCATCGGGGGGACGGGGAATCCGGCCGTCGGAGTGACCTCGCGGACGATCTGCTCGTCCTTGTCGCCCTCGCCGCGCAGCAGTTCCCACAGGACCGTGGCCACCAGCACCACGCCGGCGACGATCGCGGTGTACAGCGCGATCTGCCGCATGTCGTAGCCCTCGTTGCGCAGCGCGCGAACGGTGGCCACCAGCAGGATCCAGCCGAGGGAGGCCGGCATCAGGACCTTCCAGCCCAGCCGCATCAGCTGGTCGTAGCGCACCCGCGGCAGCGAACCCCGCAGCCAGATGAAGAAGAAGATGAACGCCCACATCTTCACCAGGAACCACAGCACCGGCCACCAGCCCGTGTTCGCGCCCTCCCACACCGTGGAGATCGGCGCCGGGGCCCGCCACCCGCCCAGGAACAGCGTCGTCGCCAGCGCCGACAGCGTGGCCAGGTTGATGTACTCCGCCAGGAAGAACATCGCGAACTTCAGCGAGGAGTACTCGGTGTGGAACCCCCCGACCAGCTCGCCCTCACCCTCGGGCAGGTCGAAGGGGATCCGGTTCGACTCCCCCATCATCGTGATCACATAGATGATGAACGAGGGCAGCAGCAGCAGGATGAACCAGCGGTCGGCCTGGGCGTTGACGATCCCCGTGGTCGACATCGTCCCCGCGAACAGGAACACCGCCACGAACGACAGCCCCATCGCGATCTCGTAGGAGATCACCTGCGCCGAGGACCGCAACCCGCCCAGCAGCGAGTACGGCGACATCGACGACCACCCGGCCAGCACGATCCCGTACACGCCCATCGACGACATCGCCAGCACCACCAGCACCGCCACCGGCAGGTCCGTGCCCTGCAGCGGCGTGTGATGCCCGAACACCGACACCGTCGGCCCGAACGGAATGATCGCGAAGGAGATGAACGCCGGAACCGCCGACATGATCGGCGCCAGCACGAACACCACCTTGTCGACCTGGCGCGGGACGATGTCCTCCTTCAACGCCAGTTTGAAAGCGTCGGCCACGCCCTGGAGGAGGCCGGCGGGCCCGGCCCGGTTCGGTCCGGTGCGCAGCTGCATCCGGCCGATGACGCGGCGTTCGACCCACATCGCGACCAGCATGGTCACCATGAGGAAGGCGAAGATCGCCAGCACCTTGCCGCCGATCAGCCACCACGGGTCGCGGCCGAAGTCCTCCAGCGTCGGGTCGGCCGGGGGGACGGCGCGAACGGGCATGCGGGGCTCCTGTGCAACATCGGCGGCCGATTACGTCGGCGGATCAGTAGATCAGGGGCCGCTTTCAGATCGGCTTCACGGTGCTTAAGGCCGGGGCGCCTTGGTACGTTGAGCCGCGATGGACGCCCCCGGCCTGGAATTCCGCGTGCTCGGCCCGCTCGAGGCGGTCCGCGGCGGGCGGGAGGTTCCGCTGGCCTCGGGACGGCAGCGCGCTCTGCTGGCCTGCCTGCTGCTGGCCGCCGGGCGGCCGGTGCCCGTCGCCTCGCTGGTCGACCGGCTCTGGGACGACGATCCGCCGCGCGACGCGCGCGGCACGCTGCAGGTGCACCTGTTCCGGCTGCGCCGGGCCCTGGGCGACGCGGAGATCGTCCGCACCCGGCCGGGCGGTTACCTGATGGAGCAGGGCCCCGACGATCTCCGCCGTCTGGACGCGCTCGCCGACGGCGCCGACCGGGCGCGGGAGGCCGGCGATCTGGAGGGCGCGCTGAAGGCGCTGCGCGCGGCCACGGCCCTGTGGCGGGGGCCGATCCTGGCGAACGTGACCTCGTCCTCGCTGCACGCCGAGGAGACGCCCAAGCTCACCGAGCGCTGCCTGAAGACGGTCGAGCGGCGCTACGAGCTGGAGCTGGTCCTCGGCCATCATGAGGCGGCCGTCGCGGACCTCCGCGCGCTGGCGGCGGCGCACCCGCTGCGCGAATCGCTGCACGGCCTGCTGATGCGGGCCCTGTACCGGTCGGGGCGGCAGGCGGAGGCGCTGGACGCCTACGACCGCACCGCCGCCGCGCTGGGCGAGGAGTTCGGGCTCGATCCCGGCGACGCGTTGAAGGAGCTGCGGCAGGCGATCCTCACCCGTACCGAGGACCGGGGCGTCCACCCGGCGGTGCCCTGGCGGGCGCTGTGCCAGCTTCCCTCTCCCCCGGGCGACTTCACCGGGCGCGTCCGTGAGCTGGCGGAGGTGGAGCGGCTCCTGGCGCCGGGCGGGTTCGCGGCCCCGGTCGTCACGGTGTGCGGCACCGCCGGAGTGGGCAAGACGGCGCTGGCCGTGCGCGCGGCGCACCGGTCGCGGGAGCGCTTCCCCGACGGCCAGCTGTACGCCTCCCTCGGGGACCGCGACCCGGCCGAGGTCGCCGGGGACTTCCTGCGGGCGCTGGGCGTGCCGCCGGAGGCCGTTCCCGACGGGCCGCAGGCGCGGGCGGCGGCGCTGCGGGCCCGCCTCACCGACCGGCGCGTGCTGCTGGTCCTGGACGACGCGTCCGGCGCCGGGCAGGTGGAGGCGCTGCTGCCGGGGACCGCGGGCTGCGCCGTGCTGGTGACCAGCAGGAGCCCGCTGGCCGAGCTGCCGGGCAACCGGGCGGTCCGGCTCGCCCCGTTCACGCCGGAGGAGGCGGCGGGGCTGCTGCGCCGGATGGTCGGGGACGGGCGCGTCGCCGCCGAGCCCGAGGCGGCCCGCCGGGTCGCCGAGGCGTGCGGGCACCTCCCGCTGGCGCTGCGGATCGCCGGGGCGCGGCTGGCGGCGCACCCGTCGGTCGCGCTGGCGGCGCTCGACCGGCGGCTGCGCGAGGACGGCCGCAGGCTGGACGAGCTGTCGGTGGGCGGGCTGGAGGTCCGGGCCGGGCTGCGGGTCGGCTACCGGGCGCTGGACGCGGCGGCAGCCGGCGCCTTCCGCAGGCTGGGCCTGGTCGCGCGGGCCGACGTCACGGCGTGGCTGCTCTCGCTGCTGTCGGGCGGCGACCGGGAGCGCCCGCTGGAGGACCTGGTGAACGCGGGTCTGCTGCAGCCCTCGGGCGTGGACGCGTCCGGGGAGCCGCGCTACCGGTTCCACGATCTCACCGCCGACTTCGCCGCCGAGCTGGCCGGGCCGCCGGACCGTCCGGCCAACCGGGCCGCGCTGGTCCGGCTCACCGCCGCGCTGACGGCGCTGGCCGCGCTGGCCCAGCACGCGCGGGCGCGCTCGTCCAACGACCTGCCGGCCGAGGACGTCGCGGGCGCGGGGCCGTCGGCGATCGACGCGGACCTCCTTCCGGCCGCGTTCCGGGGCGGCGCGGGCGAGCCGATCGACTGGCTGGCCGCGCACCGCTCCCTGATCGAGCAGGCCGTCGGCCGGGCGTGCGCGGCCGGGCTGTACGAGCCGGCGGCCCGGCTGGTGGACCTGGTGGTGCCGCTGCTGCACCGCCAGGTCGACGCCGCGGCGCTGCGGCGGCTGCGGCGGATCGTGCGCGACGCCGCCCGGGACGCGGAGGATGAGCCGATCATGTGGCGCGAGGAGTACGGGCTCGCCGTCCTGACCCTCTACGCCGCGCCGCCCGCCGAGGCGGCCGAGGCGGCGCGGGCGTGCGCGTCGGCCTTTGAACGGCTCGGCATGCACCGCGAGCAGTCGTACGCGCTGAGCATGCTGACCTTTCTCCAGGTCCAGGCTCCGGATGAGGTGACGGCCTGGGAAGAGTCCTTCACTCTGGCCGGGCGTGCCGTGGGCCTGGCGCGGGAGGCGGGCGACCAACGCGCCCAGGTCGTGGCCCTCAGCGCCAAGGCCGACGCCCTGGTCTCCTCGGAACGCTACGACGAGGCATTGGCCGCCGCCCAGGAGGCCCTGGGCCTGGCCCGTACTCTCGGCGAGCCCCACTTCCAGGCGACGGCGCTCAGCCGCATCACCCGGTGCACCCTGGAGCTCGGCGACGCGGACGGGGCGGCCGAGGCGTGCCAGGAGGCCATGCGGCTGCTGGACGGCCTCCAGGACCGCCGCAGCGCGGCCTGGCTGCTGCGGGAGTCGGCCCTCATCGCGCTGGCGCGCGGCCGTCACGACGAGGCCGCCGCGCTGGCCGAGCGCGCCGCCTCACATTTCCTGGATCTGGGCGACCGCCACGGGCACGACTCGGCGGCGGCGACCCTGTCGGGGATCCGCCGTCCCGCTCCGGTCGCGGAGCAGGCGCGGGAGCCGGGGCTCGGCCCGGCATGGGGTGGACGAACCGCCGGGTGACCGGCGGCTCGCCCGGGTTCTGCAGGGCGGGCCTCACCGCCTGGCGGATCCGGACAGGGTGGCACTCCCCGATCCCCGCGTCTCGGCGCGACGACGGAGGGGGAACCGGACCGGACCCGCCGGGCGGCGGGGTGGTGATCGACGAGCACGCCGTGGGGGCCGGTCGCCCGGCGGTACCGGGTATTCCGCGCGACCGATCCCCGATCTCCGGCATATTTGGGGACGATAAGCTCGACTTATGATTTCTGTCAACGGAAGTCTGTCGCAGTTCGGACAAAGAGGGGCCGCATGCCAGGAGAAGCCAGCAGTCAGAACATCGGTGCGGGGGCACTGCTGACGATCCTCCGGGACGGCCGGGCCCGGACCCGGGCCGAGCTGGTCCAGCTCACCGGGCTGGCCCGCTCCACGGTCTCGCAGCGGCTCGATGCCCTGATGAACCACCGCTGGGTGGTGGCCACCGAGGACGCGATCTCCTCGGGCGGACGGCCCGCCGCCGCGTTCGCGTTCAACGAGAGCGTCCGGGTCGTGCTCGCCGCCGACCTGGGCGCCACCCACGCCCGGCTGGCCGTCATCGACCTCGGCATGACCGTCCTGCTCGAACGGGCCGCGGAGCTGCCCATCGACCGGGGCCCCGAGGCCACGCTCGGCTGGCTGGTCACCGCCTTCCGGGAGATGCTCGCCGAGGCCGGGCGCGACCCGGCGCAGGTGTGCGGGGTCGGGGTGGGCCTGCCCGGCCCGGTCGAGCACACCACCGGGCAGCCGGTCAACCCGCCGATCATGCCCGGCTGGGACGGCTTCCCCGTGCCCGAGTGGCTCGGCGGGCGGCTCGGCGCGCCCGTCCTGGTCGACAACGACGTGAACATCATGGCGCTGGGCGAGCACTGGGCGGCGCGCCCCGAGGCCGACCACATGATCTTCATCAAGATGGGCACCGGCATCGGCTGCGGGATCGTCTCCGACCGCCGGCTGCACCGCGGCGCGCAGGGCGCCGCGGGCGACGTCGGCCACATCCGCCTGGGCGGCTCCGACGTGCTGTGCCGGTGCGGCAACGTCGGCTGCGTCGAGGCGGTCGCGGGCGGCGCGGCGCTGGCGGCGGCGCTGCGGGCCGAGGGCATCGACGCCTCCGGCAGCCGCGACGTGGTGGCGCTGATGCGCGCGGGCAACACCAGGGCGGCGCAGCTCGTCCGGCAGGCGGGCCGCGAGGTCGGCGGCGTGATGGCCTCCATCGTGAACTTCTTCAACCCGTCGGTCATCGTCATCGGCGGCGACATCGCCGAGGCCGGCGAGCACGTCCTGGCGGGCGTGCGGGAGGTCATCTACAGCCGCTCGCTGCCGCTGGCCACCCAGCACCTGGGCATCCGCGCCAGCGAGCTCGGCGACCGGGCCGGGGTCGTCGGGGCCGCGGTCATGGTGGTGGAGTACGTGCTCGCGCCCGACACCATCGACCGGACCGTGGCCGGTTGAGGACCTGCGACGCACCATTGACCTCGCCACACCCGCGTATGACAATGTGGGCGATCCAGGCCGGACGGCGGTGGCACGCCGGACGGGCCGGAGAACGGTTCGACGCGACGCGGTCGGCGCACGCGTTCCCCGAGAAGGGATACGTGCGTGGCCTTCCCTCACCCACCCCGTTCCGGTTCACCTGAGTTCCAGCCGTCCGACGAGGCGCTCGCCGGGCAGGAGCAGGACGCCGTCCTGGGCCGCAGGCTGGGCCTGAGCCGCCGCCAGATCCTGGCGGCCGGCACCGGGATCGCCGCCGCCGCGGCCCTGCCCGCCTTCCCGCGCCAGGCCGCCGCGGACGGGCCGCTGATCCGCGACAGCAAGCGCGGCATCATCCTCTACACCGTCCGGGACGCGATCTCGCGCGACCCGCTGACCACGAACCTGCCGTCCGGCTTCCGCCGGGTCCTGGAGGCGCTCTCGGAGATCGGCTTCGAGCGCGTGGAGTTCGCCGGCTACCGGCAGCACGCCAACGCCGAGGGCGGCGCCGACCTGGAGACCGTCGAGGGCGCGCGGCTGCTGCGCCGGTGGCTGGACGACAACGGGCTGCGGGCCGAGGGCAACCACGGCTTCATCCCGTCCTCGTGGCCGCTGACGCAGGCCGACCTGGACCGCTTCAAGCGGACCCTGGAGATCGCCGGCATCCTCGGCCTGGACCACATGGGCACCGGGTCCGACCCCACCTCCAGCGCGTACAAGGCCGACTGGGACGTGGCGGCCGACAAGTGGCACCAGCTCGGCGCCATCGCCAGGCAGGCCGGCGGGACCAAGCTCTACACCCACAACCACGACGCCGCCTACAACTTCCTGCTCGACAGCGGCCCGCCCGACGCCCTGGGCCGGCCGACCCGCTCGTCGGGCATCCGCAGGCTGGAGTACTTCCTCAAGATCACCGATCCGAAGTACGTGTACCTGGAGATGGACATCTACTGGGCGCACGTCGCGCAGCACAGGTTCAGGACCTTCACCGCGCCCGACGGCTCCGTCCAGACCGACGTCTTCGACCCCGTCGCCGTCGTCAGGCCGGTGGAGCGGCGCTTCCCGCTGTTCCACGCCAAGGACGGCCGGAGCAACCCCGCCAACGCCAACGGCTACGACATGGTGCCGTTCGGGACCGGCGACATCGACTACGCCGCGTTCTTCCGCGAGCTGAAGAGCGGCCACCACTACCCGATGTACGAGCAGGACAACGCGCCCGGCGGCACCGCCGACCCGGGGCAGTCACTCCGGTTCGCCGAACTGAGCTACGACAACATGTCCGCGCTGCGCCGCTGATCCGAGGCCGGACGCGAAGCCGGGCCGCCACATGCGCCTCGCCGTTGCCGCGGCGGGCGTGGCGGCCCGGGCCCACACCACTCCCCCAGGAGCAGCATCACCATGAAGCGTACTTCAGCGGTGCTCGGCGCCCTCGCGGCGGCCGCGGCGCTCGTGCTGACGGCGCTCGGCACGCCGGCCCAGGCCCATCCGGGCCATGATCCGGCCACCGAGTGGACGAACTACGAGAAGATCACGCTGACCAAGAACGTGGGCGAGCCGATCGACCTGGCCGTCCTGCCCGACCGGCGGGTCCTGCACACCGCCCGCAACGGCGAGGTCCGGCTGACCGACCCGTCCAGCGGCGTCACCCGGGTCATCAACACCATCCCGGTGTACGCCAACTCCGAGGACGGCCTCCAGACCATCGCGATCGACCCCGGCTTCGACCAGAACAAGTGGGTCTACGTCTACTACGCGCCCAGGACGATGACGGCGCCCTACCCGGAGACGACCCCGGCCGGGTCGGCGCCCAACTCGCTGCCCGAGGGCGAGGACGACTCGTACTGGGACCGGTGGAAGGGCTACAACCAGCTGTCCCGCTTCAAGTGGACGGGCAGCGCGCTGGACCTGTCCACCGAGCAGGTCATCATCAAGGTCGAGGCGCAGCGCGGGCAGTGCTGCCACGTCGCGGGCGACATGGACTGGGACGCCGACGGCAACCTGTACCTGGCCACCGGTGACAACACGCCCGCGGGCACGCCGGGCGCCAACGGCTACGCGCCCAACAACGACGCGCCCCGGATGAACCCCGGGTTCGACGCCCGGCGCGGCGCGGGCAGCAGCAACGACCTGCGCGGGAAGATCCTGCGGTTCAAGGTGGCGGCGGACGGGTCGTACAGCGTCCCGGCGGGGAACCTGTTCGCGCCGGGCACCCCGAAAACGCGTCCCGAAATCTTCGTGACCGGGGTGCGGAATCCGTTCCGCATCGACGTCGACGCCAAGACCGGCACGGTGTCGTGGGCGGACTACGGGCCCGACGCCGGCACCGGCAACGCGCAGCGCGGGCCGCTGGGCTACGTCGAGTGGAACATCACCCCGATCGGCAAGCCGATGAACAGCGGCTGGCCGTACTGCACGGGCGACAACTTCAACTACAACGACTGGAACTTCGCGACCTCGCAGCCGCGCGAGTGGTTCGACTGCGCGGCCGGTCCGAAGAACACCTCGCGGTGGAACACCGGGATCGAGCAGCTGCCGGCGGCGGTGCCCGCGGACCTCTACTACGGCGACAACGCCACCCACCAGCCCGCCGAGTGGGCCGGGCTCGTCGACTTCGACCCGCAGGGCGGGCAGGGGCCGATGGGCGGGCCGGTCTACCACTACGACGCCGACAACCCGTCCAAGAGCAAGTTCCCGGCGTACTGGGACAAGAAGGCGTTCTTCGCCGAGTTCTCGCAGGACTACCTGGCGGCGTTCGGGGTGACGCACCCCGACGGGCCGGTCACCTCCATCGAGCACTTCCTGCCCAACAGCGCGCTGCGCAACGCGGCGATGCCGATCACCGACAGCCCGATGGACATCGAGTTCGGCCCGGACGGGTCGCTGTACGTGCTGGACTACGGCGACGGCTTCTTCCGGGCCAACCCCGACGCCGGCCTCTACCGGATCGACTACTCGCCCGACAACAAGACGCCGCAGGCGAAGATCAGGGTGGACAAGGCGTCCAGCAGCACCGCGCCGCTGACGGTGGCGTTCGACGCCTCCACCTCCACCGACACCGAGCCGGGGGCGCTGACCTACGAGTGGGACTTCGACGGCGACGGCACGTTCGACGCCACCGGGGTCACCGCCTCGCACACCTACACGGACCTGGGGCAGTACATCGCGCGGCTGCGGGTCACCGACTCCGGCGGCCGGGCGGGCCTGACCTCCACCGAGATCTCGGTGGGCAACACCGCGCCCGAGGTGACGATCCAGACCCCGGCCAACGGCGGGTTCTTCGACTGGGGCCAGCCGCTCCCGTTCAAGATCGGCGTGTCGGACGCCGAGGACGGGAACAGCCCCGTCTGCTCCCGGGTGCAGTGGACGTTCGGGCTCGGCCACGACTCGCACGCCCACCCGGAGACGACCGGCACCGGCTGCGGCGGGGCCTGGCCGACCCCGGCGAACGCGCCCGAGCACGGCGAGACGGAGAACATCTACGGCGTCATCGTCGTGACCTACCGCGACAACGGCGCCAATGGCGTCCCGCCCGCGCAGGGCGAGGCCACCCTGATCGTCAACCCCAAGCTGATGCAGGCCGAACACGGCGACGCCACCAGCGGGGTGACCAGAACGGCCGACGACACCGCCTCCGGCAAGTTCAAGATCACCTCGTTCGACGCCGGTGACTGGATCGCCTACGACCCGGTCAACCTCACCGGGATCGAGTCGGTGGAGACGCGGGCGGCGGGCGCCGGGACGCTGTCGCTGCGGTGGAACTCGCCGACGGCCAAGCCGTTCGCCACCGTGCCGGTGGAGCGCGGCTCGGGCTGGCGGACGGTCACCACCGACCTCGGCAAGCCGCCCGCCGGGACGGGCAGGCTGTACGTCACCTCGACCGGTGGCCTGGACGTCGACTCGTTCACCTTCCGGGGCGACGGGATCGCCGACGCGACCCCGCCGTCCGCCACGCTGACGCTCAGCCCCGCCCAGCCGGACGGGTCGCACGGCTGGTACAAGACCAACGTGACGGTCCGGGTGGACGCGAGCGACGACGGCGCGGTGTCGGCCCGCCAGTACTCCCTGGACGGCGGCGCCACCTGGGTGAACGTCCCGGCGGCCGGGCTGGTGCTGAGCGCCGAGGGCGAGACGCAGGTCCGCTACCGGGCGGTCGACAGCGCCGGGAACCTCTCCGAGGTCGGCCGGGCCAAGGTGAAGATCGACAAGACCGCTCCGGGCCTGACGGTGACCGGTGTGGAGGCCAAGCAGTACGGCCTCGCCGAGACGATCACCCCGGTGTTCTCCGCGGCCGACGCCGTCTCCGGCGTCGGCACCCTCAGGGCGGAGATCGACGGCGACAAGATCGCCTCCGGGAAGCCCATCCCGCTGAGGGAACTCGGTCCCGGCGCGCACGAGCTGGTCGTCACCACCACCGACCGGGCCGGGCACGCCACCACCAAGACCGTGAAGTTCGAGGTGGTCGCGAGCTCCTGACCCGCTGAGAACCGCGTCCCCGGGAGGCCGTACCGGCACGGCCTCCCGGGGACGCGGCACGCGTGGGGCCGCCCCTAGATCAAGGGGCGCTGGGTCTTCTTGGCCTCCTCGTATCCGGCGCGGGCCCGGCGCGCCGGTTCCAGCCCGGAGACCTCGGCGACGGGGACGTCCCACCAGGCCTCGCCGTCGGGCGCGGGCACCAGCGGGTCGGTCTCGACGTGCACGACCGTCGTGCGGGCGGAGTCGCGGGCCTGCCGCAGCGCGTCGCGGAACTGCGCGGCGGTGCCGGCGCGCAGCACGTCGGCGCCCATCGCGGCGGCGCTCGCGGCCAGGTCGCCGGGCAGCCGGAACCGGGTGCCGAAGCGCTCGGCGCCGACCGACTCCGACAGGTTGCCGATCGAGGCGAACCCGTGGTTCTGCACCAGCACGACGACGAGCTTGATCCCGTCGGCGACGGCGGTGACGAGCTCCTGCGCCATCATCAGGTACGAGCCGTCGCCGACGAGCACGAACACCTCGCGGTCGGGCGCGGCCAGCTTCACCCCGAGCCCGCCGGCGATCTCGTAGCCCATGCAGGAGTAGCCGTACTCGACGTGGTACCCCTTGGGGTCCCTGGTCCTCCAGAGCTTGTGCAGGTCGCCGGGCATCGAACCGGCCGCGCACACCACCACGTCGCGGGGACCGCTCACCTCGTTGACGATGCCGATGACCTCGGACTGGGCGGGCAGCGGTGCGTGGCCCAGCGCGTAGGCGCGGTCGACCTCGGCGTTCCAGCGCGCGGCCAGGTCCGCGGCCTCCCGCCGGTACGCGGGCGCCACCGCGTACGCCCCGGCCGCGCCGCGCAGGGCGGCCAGGCCCGTCCGGGCGTCGGCGACCAGCGGCACGCCCGCGTGCTTGACGGCGTCCGGCGTCGCGACGTTGAGGTTGACGAAGCGGACACCGGGCCGGGCGAACAGGCTGCGCGAGGCCGTGGTGAAGTCGCTGTAGCGGGTCCCGATGCCGAGGACCACGTCCGCCTCGCGGGCGAGGGCGTTGGCGGCGGTGGTCCCGGTCGCGCCGACCGCGCCCACCGAGCAGGCGTGGTCCCAGGGCAGCGAGCCCTTGCCCGCCTGCGTCTCGGCCACCGGGATCCCGGTCGCCTCCGCGAACGCGGCCAGCTCGGCGGTCGCCCCCGAGTAGATCACCCCGCCCCCGGCCACGATCAGCGGCCGCTCCGCGGCGGTCAGCACCGCGGCCGCCTCGGCGACGGCCTCCGGCTCGGGCACGGGCCGCCGGATCCGCCAGACCCGCTCGGCGAACAGCTCGGCCGGCCAGTCGTACGCCTCGGCCTGGACGTCCTGGGGCAGCGCCAGCGTCACCGCGCCCGTCTCCGCCGGATCGGTCAGCACCCGCATCGCCGCCAGCAGCGCCGAGGGGAGCTGCTCGGGACGGTTGATCCGGTCCCAGAACCTCGACACCGGCCGGAGGCAGTCGTTGACCGACACGTCGTAGGACCGCGCGTCCTCCAACTCCTGCAGCACGGGATTGGCCGGACGGGTCGCGAACACGTCGCCCGGCAGCAGCAGCACCGGCAGCCGGTTGATCGTCGCCAGCGCCGCGCCCGTCACCAGGTTCGTCGCGCCGGGCCCGATGGAGGTCGTGCACGCCCACGCCTCCAGCCGGTCGGTCATCCGCGCGTACCCGGCCGCCGCGTGCACCATCGCCTGCTCGTTGCGCGCGGCCCGGTACGGCAGCAGGTCGCCGTACTCCAGCAGCGCCTGCCCCAGGCCCGCCACGTTGCCGTGCCCGAAGATGCCGAAGCAGCCCGCGAAGAAGCGGCGCCGCGTCCCGTCGCGCTCGGTCCACTGGTTCGCCAGGAAGCGCACGACCGCCTGCCCGACGGTCAGCCGCTCGGTCCCCGTCATCGCTCTCCCTCCGGTCCGGCGGCCGAGCACATCGGCAGCCTCGGGTCGGCCGGCCGCCCCGGCCAGGTGTCGCGGATCCAGGCGTGCGCCGGGTCGTCGCAGATCAGCCACGCGCGCTCGGCGCCCGGCCCGGCCATCACGTTCAGGTAGTACAGGTCGTAGCCGGGCGCGGCGATGGACGGGCCGTGCCAGCCGTGCGGGATGACGACGGTGTCGCCGGTGCGGACCTCCTCCAGCACGTCGATGGGGCGCTCGGCGGTCCCGTACACGCGCTGGTAGCCCATGCCCTCCCGGCCCTCCCGTCCCGCGGCGACCTCGAAGTAGTAGATCTCCTCCAGCACCGCCTCGGTCGGCGTCTCCTCGTCGTGCTTGTGCGGCGGGTAGGACGACCAGTTGCCGCCCGGCGTCAGCACCTCGCACGCGATGAGGCGGTCGGCCTCGAACGCCTCGGGCGTGCAGAAGTTGTTGACCTGGCGGCTCATCGTCCCGGCGCCGCGCAGCTCGACCGGGACCCGCTCGGCCGGGCCGTAGCGGGGCGGCAGGCGGCGCTCGCAGCGCGCGGACGGCAGCGCGAACCGGCCGCCGTCCCGGGACGACAGCACGACCGTCGCGTCGCGGGGCGCGTACGCGAAGTCGGTGACCCGGGAGAACACGTCGGGGCGGCCGTCGAGGCGGAAGGTGACCGCGGCCTCGTCCGCCGGGACCTCGATCGCCGCCTCGCACGCCCCTGACAGCGGCAGCACCAGCGTCTCGGCGTCCCCGGTCTCGACCGCGGCCTGCTCGCCGGGGGCGAGCGTCACCACGCGCAGCCCGGAGTAGGTCCAGCCCGCGCCCTCGGGGGTGATCTCGGTGGTGACGGGCATGGTCACAGCACCCCCACGGCGGCGTCGACGGCGCCGGCGACGTCGTCGTCCGGCGGGTACAGCAGCGTGCGCCCGACGACCAGGCCGCGGACGGACGGCAGCGCGAGCGCCGCCTTCCATCCGGCCAGCGCGGCGCCGGGGTCGCCGGTCACCTCGCCGCCCAGCAGCAGCGCGGGCAGCGTCGAGGCCGCCATGACCTCCTCCATCCGGTCGACGACGGGGACCTTCAGCCAGGTGCGGGCGGAGGTGGCGCCCAGCCCGGACGCGATCGCGATCGCCTTGATCATGGCCTCCGGGGTGAGCAGGTTGCCGACCCTGCCGTCGCCGCGCCGGGCCGACAGGAACGGCTCGACCATGGCCATCAGCCCGTGCCCGGCCAGCCCGGTCACGGCGTGCGCGCAGGACTCCAGCGTACGGGCGGTCGCCGGATCGGACAGGTCCAGCCGCAGCAGCATCTTGCCGCCGTCCAGCCCGGCGGCGGCGATCGCCGCGGCGGTGTAGGCGGTGAACCGGTCGTCGATCTCGAACGCCGCGCCCGCCAGCCCGCCCCGGTTCATCGAGCCGATGGCGAACTTGCCGTCCAGCGCGCCGAGCAGCAGCAGGTCCTCGATGACGTCGGGGGTGCCGAGCACGCCGCTGACGCCCGGCCGGGCCAGCGCGGCGCAGACCCGTTCCAGCAGGTCGCGCCGGTCGCCCATGGCCAGCGGGGCCGGGCCCGCGGCCAGCGCCCCGCGGGCCGGATGGTCGGCCGCGATGATCATCAGTGGTCCGGCCGCGCCCGGCGGCGCCGGGGGGCGGACGCGGCGCGCCGCGGCCTCGGCGATCGCCTGCGGCCGGGCCGCCCTGACCTCCACCAGTTCGGCGTAGCGCGCGGCGAACGCGCCCGCGCCGATGCTCTCGTTCCCGCTCATGGCGTGGCCTCCGCGTTCCGTTCGATCAACCGCTCCACCTCGCCCGCGGTCGGCATGGCGTCCGCGCAGGCGAGCCGGGAGGCGACGATCGCCCCGGCCGCGCCCGCGAACCGCAGGATCCTGTCCAGCGGCCAGCCTTCCAGCAGGCCGTGGCAGACCGCTCCCCCGAACGCGTCGCCCGCGCCGAGCCCGTTGACGACCTCGACCGGGGTGGGCGGGACCTCCACGACCTCGTCCGCGGACGCGGCCAGCACCCCGCGGGGCCCCTGCTTGACGATCGCGACCGACACGCCGCGGTCCAGCAGGGCGCGGGCGGCGGCGCGCGGCTCGCGCTCCCCCACCGCTACCTCGCACTCCTCCAGGTTCCCGATCGCGACGGAGGCGTGCTCCAGGGCGGGCGCGGTACGGCGCCGCGCCTCCTCCGGCGACGCCCAGAACATCGGCCGGTAGTCCAGGTCCAGGATGGTGGTGCCGGGATGCGCGGCGAGCGCGGCCAGCGTCGCCTCCCGGCTGGGCTCGGCCGACAGCCCGGTGACCGTCGCCCAGAAGATCCGCGCGGCGGCGATCGCGCCGAGGTCCAGCTCCCCGGCGCGGATCTCCATGTCGGGCGCCTTGGGGTAGCGGTAGAAGTAGAGCGGGAAGTCGTCGGGCGGGAAGATCTCGCAGAAGGCGAGCGGGGTCGGCAGGCCCGGCACCGCCGTGACGAACCGGTCGTCCACCCCGTACTCGCGCAGCGCCCGGTGGATGAACCGGCCGAAGGGGTCGTCGCCGGTGCGGGTGACGACGGCGGTCCGGTGCCCGTAGCGGGCGGCGGCGACGGCCACGTTGGTCGGGCTCCCGCCCAGGTACTTGCCGAACGTCTCGACCTCCTCCAGCGGGACGCCCACGTCGCGCGGGTAGACGTCCACGCTGACCCGGCCCATGGTGATCAGGTCGTGGCTCACGCGTCCTCCTCTTCCCGGGGCGCGAGGAAGTCCAGGCAGGCGCGGACGTCGTCCCGGGGCCCGGCGCCGGGGGCGGGCTCGCCGGTCAGGACAGTGTCCTGCTCCAGGACGTACCAGCCGTCGTACCCGGTCTTCTCCAGGGCGCCGATGATGCCGCGGACGTCGATGTCGCCGCGGCCGAGCGGCCGGTAGATCCCGTCCCTGACGGCCTGCGTGTAGGGGGTGCGCCCGGTCTGGACGGCCTCGGCGAGCGCGGCGTCGACGTCCTTGAGGTGGACGTGCGAGATCCGGTCGCCCGCCTCCCGCGCCAGGTCGAGGGGGTCGGTGCCGCCGATGAGGAGATGGCCGGTGTCCAGGCAGAGCGGCACCTGCGAGCCGTCCAGCACGCGTTCCACGTCGGCGCGGTCCTCGACGACCGTGCCGACGTGCGGGTGGAGCGCGGCGCGGTGGCCGCGCTCGGCGGCGCAGGCGGTGACGCGGTCCAGGTTGCGCAGCAGGGTCGTCCAGGCGCGGTCGTCGAGCGCGGGCCGGCCGTCGTAGCCGTCCAGGCCGGTGGCGGCGGCGAGCACGACGGTCGCGCCCGCGTCCCCGAACGCGTCGAGGACGCGCGCCGCCTCCGGCAGCGGATCGCGGTCCGGGTCGTGCAGGACGAGCGGGACGAACCCCCCGACCGGCCGCAGCCCGTGGGAGCCCAGCAGCCGGGCCCGCTCGCCGGGGTCGGCGGGCAGGAACCCCTCGGGGCCGAACTCGGTGGCGGCCACGCCCAGCTCGCGCATCTCGGCGAGCACCCGTCCGGCGGAGAGCTGGTGGCCCCAGCCGGGCACCTCGCACACGCCCCACGAGATCGGCGCCGCGGCCACGCGCCGCGCGGGGATCATCGGCGGACCTCCTCGACCGTCACGGCGCGCCGTTCCCTCCGGGAGATCTCGCACGCCTCGGCGACGTAGAACGCCTCCAGGCTCTCCTCGGGCGGGCACGGGCTCGGCGCGCGCCCGGCGGCCACGTCCACGAAGGCGCGCAGCTCGGCGGTGTAGGCCTCGGCGAACCGCTGCAGGAAGCCCGCGTGCGGCAGGCCGGCGGGGTGGAAGCCCTCGCCGGCCGGGGACAGCGGCGTGCGGTCGTCGAGCCCGGCCACCACGCTGTCGCGGGAGCCGAACACCTCCAGCCGCACGTCGTACCCGGCGCCGTTGTAGCGGGTGGCGGAGACGGCGGCGAGGGTGCCGTCGTCCAGGGTGAGCAGGGCCGAGCCGGTGTCGACGTCGCCGTGCTCGGTGAAGACCGGCGCGCCCCGGTTGGCGCCGGCCGCGGTCACCTCGGCGACCTCCCGCCCGGTGACGAACCGGACGCCGTCGAAGTCGTGCACCGAGCAGTCCCGGAACAGCCCGCCCGAGGTGGGGATGTAGGCGTCCGGCGGCGGCGCGGGGTCGAAGGTGGTCGAGCGGACCGTGTGCACCCAGCCGAGCCGGCCCGAGCGGACCGCGTCCCGGGCGGCGACGTGGCCGGGGTCGAAGCGGCGCTGGAACCCGACCTGGACGGGGGACTCCGCGCCGCGGATCGCGGCCAGCACCTTGATCGTCTCGTCCAGGCCGGCGGCGACGGGCTTCTCCACGAACGCGGGCAGGCCCGCCTCGACCGCCCTGACCAGCAGCTCGGCATGGGCGGCGGTCGGGGTGGCGATGACCAGCGCGTCCGGGCCGGCCGCGAACAGCGCGTCGACGCCGTCCACGGCCCGCAGGCCGAGCTTGCCGGCCACCTCCCGGGCCCGCCCCGGGTCGGCGTCGGCGACGACGACCTCCTCGACCTCGGCGAGGCCGCGCAGCGTCTCCGCGTGCCCCGCGCCGATCCGCCCTGCTCCTGCGAGTCCGACCCTCATGCAGCCCTCCTCGTGGGGAGGCGTCCTCGGCTCCCCGGTACGGCGCCCATGTGAGCGAGTCTCATGGAACGCTCCAATACATGTCAAGAGAATGTCTGGACATATGGACTTTACGACTTGCTTTCGGACAGTCCGGTATTCTCAGGAGGACCGACCTTAGGGAGCCGCCCCCGTGGCACGCACCGCACCCGGCCCCGCCCCGACGCCCGTCCTCACCCTGGACCGCGGCAGCCCCGTCCCGCTCTACTTCCAGATGGCCCAGCAGCTCGAAGCGGCGATCCTGGCGGGCGAGCTCTCCCCGGGCAGCCGGCTGGAGAACGAACTGGAGCTGGCCGCCCGCCACCGGCTGTCGCGGCCCACCGTGCGGCAGGCCATCCAGCACCTGGTCGACAAGGGCCTGCTGGTCCGCCGCCGCGGGGTCGGCACCCAGGTCGTCCAGTCCCAGGTGCAGCGCCCCCTCGAACTGTCCAGCCTCTACGACGACCTCAAGGCCGCCGGGCGCGAGCCGCGCACCCGCGTGCTGGAACTGGACACCGTCCCGGCCGAGGCCGAGATCGCCGCCGGGCTCGGCGTCGCGCCCGGTACCCCGGTCGTCCGGGTGCACCGGCTCCGCCTCACCGGCGCCGAGCCCCTCGCGCTGATGACCAACCACCTGCCCGCCGGGCTGCTCCAGGTCACCGCCGCCGAACTGGAGGAGCACGGCCTGTACGAGACGTTCCGCGCCGCGGGGGTCAACCTGCGGATCGCCCACCAGACGATCGGGGCGCGCGCCGCCACCGCGGCCGAGGCCCGGCTGCTCGACGAGCGGCGCGGCACGCCGCTGCTCACCATGACCCGGACCGCCTTCGACGACAAGGGCACCGCCGTCGAGTACGCGACGCACGTCTACCGCGCCGGCCGGTACTCGTTCTCGCACACCCTCGTCGGCAAGTAGCCCGGCCGGCCCCGGCGCCCGGCGGACCCGGGCGCCGGAGCCGGCGCGATCAGCGGGTCACCCGGAGATCGGGGCCGCGCTGCTCGCCGTCCCTCCCCCCTTCGCCTCGAAGGCCACGGCCAGGACGCCGCTCGCGCCCGGCACCGTCACCGTCCGGGTCCCGGCGCGGTCGACGGCGACCTTCTTCGTGCCGAGGACCTTGCCGTCCCAGACGTGGACGTGGGCCGTGCCCGGCCCGGTCGCCGCCAGCCTGAAGGTGACCGAGCCGCCGGACACCGCAGGCTTCCCTTCGATGCGCGCCGTGCGCCACGGCGGCGCGGCCGGACCGCCCGCGAGCGGCACACCCGTACGGGCCGCCTGGACGATCGACTCGGGCGAGTCCACCGAGACCGCCGCGTCCGTCGGCATCACCGGCGGCTCCGGCGTGCCCGGCACCCCGGACGGCGGGGTGTGGCCCGGCAGCGACACCAGGCCCCAGCGGTACGGGTCGCCCTGCACGCCGCCCCAGGTGGACCAGCCGATCCGGGTCTGGCCGACCTTGTCCCGGGTGTCGGAGTCGTACACGAAGATGTTCAGGCCCATCCGCGCCGGGTCGACGGCCGAGGGCAGCGCCGTGAACGGGATGCTCGTCTCGATCACGTAGCCGTCGTAGGGCTCGTTGACGGTGGCCGCGACCTTCATGCCGGGGGCGGTCTCCCCACCGGGCCCCTGGTGGTGGTCGGCGTCGCGCTCGAAGCACGGCTTCCCGTCCGCCATCCCCGGGAAGACGCCGGTCTTGAACGTGGTGGAGGTGTTCTCGGAGTCGCCGCGCGGGTCGACGGCGATCTCGACGGAGTCGGTGCGCCAGTGCCGCTTGCAGTCGTCGGCGCCCAGCACCGTGCCGCGCGCCTCGTCGCGGACCTTGACCAGGACGTTGAGGGCCTCGTCGGTCCAGGTCACCTTGCCGGTGGCCGAGCAGTCGGCGGCCGACTCGCAGGCCGTTCCCTCCCAGAGCCGGGACAGGTCGAGCTCGGGCCCGGGGTACTCGCCGGGCCCCTCCTTGCCGTCGACGGCCGGCGCGTTCTGCGCCTTGGGCAGCTCGGCGGTGGGAACCAGCTCCAGGCCGCCCCGCTGCACGTCGGTGCCGCCGGACGCGGAGGCGGTGGTGACGGTGAAGTCGTAGTCCCCGCCGGTGCCGCCCTGGTTGGAGGTGGGCAGCGAGGCGTCGGTGTTGGTGACGGTGAAGGTCACCGATCCCTTGGCCCCGGCCGCCAGCTCGTACGGCTTGGACGCCGCGTCCGCCGCGAAGCCCTCGGGCAGGCCGAGCTTGACCGTCCCCTGCTGGGCGGAGCCGGCGCTGTTGGCCAGGTCGACGCGGACCGTGCGCGACTTGCCGGACGCCAGCGTGAGCACGCGCTTCATCCGGCCGCTCAGCGCGGGCACGCCGGTCTTCTCGGCCCAGGCGTCGAAGTCGGCCACGCGCGGCAGCGGTTCCTGGACGCCCGTGACGGCTGGCCGGACCTCCA
Organism: Actinomadura rugatobispora; assembly: GCF_055379765.1. Classification (NCBI taxonomy): domain Bacteria; kingdom Bacillati; phylum Actinomycetota; class Actinomycetes; order Streptosporangiales; family Thermomonosporaceae; genus Actinomadura; species Actinomadura rugatobispora. The sequence goes on from NZ_AP029191.1 coordinate 615,139, forward strand.
CCGGGACGGCCGTCTGCCCGGAGCCCTGCCCGGTGGTCAGGTTCGCCGCGAGCCGTGCGCGCCCGTTGGCGGCGCCCGCCGGGGGCGTGACGGTGAACCGCGCGGTGCGCTCCCTGGAGCCGACCGTGCCGAGATCGCCCGAGCCCGTCACCGTCCAGCCGGAGGGGACCGACAGCGCGACCTTGCCGCCCGGCAGCGCCCGTGGCGAGCGGGCGTGCGCCGTGACCGTGAACGCCTTCCCCGCCGTCACCCCGAACGACTCCGTCGTCAGGGAGAACTCGGTGCCCAGCGGGAGCCCGCCCTTGGACGGCTTCAGCGCGCCCTCGAGCATGCCCGTCGGGTCGGTGTTGCCGAGCGTGAACGGCACCCGGCTGTGGATCTGCGTGAAGTAGTCGCAGCCGTTCTTCTCCGGATCGACCGGGACGTCGGGGAAGCCGCCCCAGCCCTGGCTGACGTAGGTCCGCGCCGCGTCCCGCTCGACCTGCGCCCACGTCTTGCCGCCGTTGCGGGCCGACGCACGGCCGTTCCAGACGCCGTACGCGAGCGCCGCCGGGGTGGCGGGGGTGAAGTCCCGGGCGCACGCCGACCCGGTGGCCCCGGACGCCCCGCCGGCCAGGAACAGCCGCCCGGCCGACCACGGCCGCAGCCTCTCCTTCCCGAGCTGCTCGGGGAACTTCTTGGAGTCGGCCGCGGCGAAGTACGCCTCCGTCGCCAGCCGCGCCGCCTGCTGATGGTGGCCGTGCTGGCCCGGCAGCGGCGCCGGCTCCATGGTCACGATCAGCTTGGGCCGGGTCGCGCGGACCAGCCGCACCACCTTGGCGAGGCTCTCGTCGTGCCCCCACGCCTCGTCGGTCAGCGGCGCGCTCACGGTGTAGTAGAAGTCGACCTTGTCCAGGTAGTGGACGTCGCCGACCCCGGCCTTCCCGACCGCGCGGCGCTCCTCGTTCTCCCGGAGCAGGCCCAGCGGCGGGCCCTCCTCGGTGCCCACCGCGTTGCCGCCGCCCTCGCCGCGGGTGACGGTCAGCACCCCGACCCTGGCGCCGTCGAACTCGTTCCACTGCCCGAAGGTCGACAGGGCGCCCGCCTCGTCGTCGGGATGCGCCCCGACGAACAGGACGTCCAGCCCGCCCGGGTCGGGCGGCGGCGCCGCCTGGGCCCGCGCCGGGGCTCCGGCCAGCGCGAGCGCCGAGGCCGCCAGCACGGCCGAGAGGACGGCGGGTAGCGCGAGTCTTCGCAATGAACTCTCCTGTTCGGTTGTCCGGCCCGCGAGGGGTCGGTGGGGTGGCACGCCCCCGACTCCTTCACTCCTTGACGGCCCCCGAGAGCATTCCTGCGATGAACTGGCGCTGCAGGAAGACATAGACGCACACGATGGGCGCCGCGATGATCAGCGCGCCCGCCATGAGCAGCGAGTAGTCGGTCTTGTGCGTCCCCTGGAAGAACGACAGCCCCAGCGGGGCGGTGCGCAGCCCCTCGTCGGAGTTGACGATCACCAGCGGCAGCAGGAACTCGTTCCACGTCCACATGCTGGTCAGCACGACCATGGTGAGGATCGCCGGGCGGCCCATCGGCACCAGCACCCGCCACAGCGTCGTCCAGCTCGACGCGCCGTCCAGCCGGGACGCCTCCACCAGCGAGCGCGGCACACTGCGGAAGTAGGCCCGCATCCAGAACGTGCCGAACGCCACCGACATCGCGATCTGCGGCAGGATCAGCCCGGCGTAGGTGTTGTCCAGCCCCACCGTGCGCAGGTCGAAGTACAGCGGCACCACGATCGCCTCGGTCGGGATGGTCAGCCCCGCCAGGAACAGCAGGAACAGCACGGAGGCGCCGCGGAACCGCATGGTGCCCAGCGCGTACCCGGCCATGATCGACAGGACCGACGCCACGGACACGGTGACCACCGTGACGATCACGCTGTTGCGCATGTACGTGCCGAAGCGGCCCTCCCGCCACGCCTCCGCGAACGTGCCGAAGTCCGGGTCGGGCAGCTGCAGCGCCTGCACCACCACGCCGATCATCGGGAACACCGCGATGACCGCGAACACCACCAGGATCGCGTGGTTGACCAGCCGCTCGGTGCGGGTGCTCATCGGGCCCTCCCCTCGACCAGGCGGCCGATGCCGGCGGTGACCGCGAACGCCAGCACGGCCAGCGTGACGCCTATGGCGCAGCCCAGGCCGACCTCGCCGGTGTTGAACGTGCGGTTGTAGACCTCGTAGGCCGGCACCTTGGTCGCGTCGCCGGGCCCGCCCCCGGTCGCGTTGTAGATCAGGTCGAAGTTGCGGATCGCCATGATGGTGGTCAGCGTCAGCGCCACCGCCAGCTCGCGCCGCAGCCCCGGCAGCGTGACCGCGAAGAACTCCCGCACCGGCCCGGCGCCGTCGATCCGCGCCGCCTCGTACAGCTCCGTCGGGATCTTCTGCACCCCGGCCAGGAACAGCACCAGCGCCAGCCCGATCCCGACCCAGGTGCCGATCACCCCCACGGCCGGCAGGGCGAAGGTGAAGTCGCCCAGCCAGCCGCGGGACCAGTCGGGCAGCCCCAGCGCGTGCAGCCACCCCAGCACCGTGTTGACCGGCCCGTCCGCCGAGTACACCCAGCGCCAGGCCACCGCCACCGCCACCATCGCGACGACCTGCGGCAGGAACAGCACCGTGCGGAAGAACGTCAGCCCGCGGATCTTCGTCCGGGACATCGCCGCCACCAGCACGAACGCGATGCAGCACGGCAGCACCGCGTAGAACACCACCAGCACCAGCAGATGCCCGAACGCGCCCCGCAGGACCGGATCGGACCAGGTCGCGGTGTAGTTGGAGATCCCGGCCCAGGTCGCGGGGCCGAGACCGTCCCACTCGTACAGGGAGAACTGCGCCCCGCGCACCAGCGGCCACAGCAGGAACGCCCCGTACACCAGCAGCGCCGGCAGGATGTAGAGCCAGCCGATGCGGCCGGGCTCCCCGGCCGGCCGGGACCGGGCCCCGGCACCGGTCCCGGCGTCCCGCGGTCCGGGCGCGCCGCGCCGGGAACCGGGCCTCTTGTGCCGCGCGACGGTCGTCATGTGCGCGCTCCCTCGGGCTGCTCGTTACGGCTTACTGCTCGTTACTTCTTCTGCTGGAAGGCCGCGTAGTCGTCCTGGGCCGCCTTCATGACCTCCTGCGCCGTCGCCTGCCCGGCCACCAGCTTCTGCAGCGGGCCGCCGAACGCGTCGGTGAAGGTCGGCGTGGCGTAGTCGATGTACGGCGTGGTGCCGTCGTCCTTGCTGAGCGTCGCCCAGGCCGCCGACACCTCCTTCATCAGCGCCGCCGACGGCTGCTTGGACGGCGCCTGCAGGACCGGCAGGTTCCCGGTCTCGACCGAGACGTCCATGGCCTCCGGCGAGGTGATGAAGTTGATGTAGGCCGCCGCCACGTCCGGGTGCTTGGACTTGGAGGTGATCGCCCACGGCAGGCTCTCGCCGCCCATCGTCGCCGTGGGCGCGCCCGCCTGCGCCGGCGGCGGCAGCATGAAGCCGACCTTGTCCTTCATGCTGTCGTTCAGATCGGGCGCCCACCAGGTGCCGCCGAACATGAACACGCCCTCGCCCTTGGCGAAGTTCACCGGGGTGTCGTCCCACTTCACCGCGTTGGCGTCCTTGGTGAAGTAGCCCTGCCTGCCCCAGTCGGCCAGCTTCTGCGCGGCCTGCACGTTCGGCGCGTCGGTCCAGGCGCCGCCGCTGCCGAACACCAGCTTGCGGACGTTCTCCTTGGGCACCAGGCCGTCCTGGACGATGCCGTACAGCTGCATCGCCGGGAGCTTCTCCACGTTGCCGAACGCGATCGGCGTCTCGCCCTTGCCCTTGGCGGTGGCGAGCGCCTGGTCGAACTCGGCCCACGTCCTGGGCGGCTGGATGCCGAGCTTGGAGAGCTTCTCCTTGTTGTAGTAGAGGCCGACGATCTCACCGTTGAGGGAGACGCCGTACAGGCTGCCCGAGCCGATGAGCTTGCCGTCCTTGGTGACGCTGTTGAGCTCGATCAGGCCCTTGGGGTAGCGCTTCTTCCAGCCGTAGGCGGCGTCGTAGGAGTCCAGCGGCAGCAGCATGCCCGCCTTGACGAACTGCGCCATCGCCGCGTACCCCTGGTTGGCCTCGACCACGTCCGGCGGCTCGTCGCCCGACAGCGCCAGCCGCAGCGTCTTCTGCAGGTCGGTGAACGACCGCGACACCCGGTTGATCTTGACGTTCGGGTACTTGGCCTGGAACCGCTTGTTGAGCTCCTCGATCTGCTTCTTCTGGCCGCCCTGGACCTCCTGGTCCCAGACGGTCAGCGTCACGTTCCCGGCCTTGGCGACGTCGGTGCTGATCGCCGAGGGCGCCTTGGCCTCGGGCTCGTCGTTGGACGAGCCCGGGGCGCAGGCGGCGGCGAGCGCGGTCACCAGGGCCGCCGCGAGTGCGAGCGTCCCTCGCCTCATGAGTGTCGGCATTCCTGCGACTCCTTTCGGGGGGCGGCGGGGTCAGGAGGGCTGCGGGAGGTCGGCCCGCAGCGTGGGCTCGGCCCGCACGACCGTGTCGGTGGCCGAATCGGGGATGTAGGGGACGACGAAGGCGTAGTCCTCCAGCACGGCCTCGGGGACCTCGGCGGACTCGCCGAACGCGGCGATCTCCCCCCAGCAGGGCGCCCCCAGGGAGCCGCTGCGGTGCCGCACCGACAGTCCCGCGCACAGGTTGGCGAAGCGGAGCCGCTCGGCCAGCGGCAGGCCCGCCAGCGTGCCGAAGACGAACCCGGCGGCGAACACGTCGCCCGCGCCGGTCGCGTCGAGCGCCTCCACCGGCAGCGCCTCGGTCTCGGCGACCTCGCCGGTCGCGGCGTCGATCGCGATCGCGCCGTCGCCGCCGCGCTTGACCACCACGACGGGGACCCGGCCGGCGAGCGCGCGGGCGGCCTCCTCGGGCGAGCCGGTACGGGTGTAGGCCATCGCCTCCACCGCGTTCGGCAGGAACACGTCCACGTGCTCCAGCCGGTCCAGGACCTCCCGCGACCAGGTCTCGGTGGCGTCCCAGCCGAGGTCGGCGAACACCGTGGTGCCCCGGCGCCGCATCTCCCTCGTCCAGTCGGGGACGGGGCGCTCGATGTCCACGAAGCAGGCCCGCGCCGACGGCGGCGAGGCGAACGGCCCTCCGGCCGCCCCCTCCCCCGCCCCGTCCGGCATCGGCTTGGCGTAGGTGACCATGCTGCGGTCGGAGTCGTAGGCCAGGGACACCGTGACGGGCGTGGGCCAGGACCGCACCCGGCGGGACCTGGCCAGGTCGATGCCCTCCTGCTCGGCGAGGGTGCGCCACAGGTACGCGCCGAACAGGTCGTCGCCGAACGGGGCGGCGAGGCCGACGCGCAGCCCGAGGCGGCTCATCGCCACCGCGATGTTGGCCACCCCGCCGGGCGCCGAGCCGAGCCCCTCGGTGAACAGCTCGGTCCCGGGCGGCGGCAGCCCGGGCAGCCCGGTGAAGATCATGTCCATGAAGACCTGGCCGCTCAGGAACACGTCCAGGTCGGGCAGGGCTGCCTCGTCGCGGGGATCGCCCGCGCGGCGCAGCCGCTCGCCGGCCTGGCCGCGCTCGGCGCACGGATCGGCCAGCGAGGGCTCGGGCGGGTGCCCGGCGGTCTCCGGGCGGCCGGTCGTGTCCGCGGGGCCCGCCGCCGCGGGTCCCGCGGCCGGGGCCTCGTTCAGGGTCTCGGTCAAGGCGCCTCCTCTTCGAGGGCCGTCGTGATCCTCAGCGGTCTGTTCGACCGCGTGTCAGGACGATTTCGGATCGAGAGGTGATGGTCGGATCGGGGACGGGGAGACGGGGACGGGGAGAGGGCGGCCCGGGTCGGGGCGGCACGGGGGCGGCCGCGGTCAGCGGCCGGAGCGGATCATGGCCGGCCGCCCGCGAAGACGGCCGCCACCTCGGGGACGCGGTCGATGTAGCCGTCGAGCAGCCGGCGCCCGACCGAGACCGAGTCGACCAGCGGATGCAGCGCGAACGCCTTGGCGGCGTCGGCCCGCGAGCCGGTGAGCGCGGCGCTGATCGTGAGCCGCTCCACCGCCTTGACCTGCTGCATCAGCCCGGTCTGGGCCAGGTCGGGCGGGTCGGCGGCGAGCGGGTGGACGCCGGCGGCGTCGACGGTGACCGGCACCTCGACGACCGCGTCCGGGGGGAGCGCGGCGACGGTCGGGCCGTTCCGCACGTTCAGGATCATGGTGGCGGGCTCGTCGCGGCTGATCGCGGCCATCACGCTCAGCGCGACCCCGGCGTAGCCCTCGTCCACCGGGTCGACCCCGGCGTGGTCCGCCAGTTCCTGACCGGTCTCGGCGCCCTTCATCTCGGCCATGTAGCTCGCGCTGCGGGAGGCGACGGTCTCCCGCCACAGCTCCATGGCCGCGCCGCCGGACGCCCGCGCGACCCGCTCGTAGAACGCCTCCTGCTGCTTGAGGAGGAACTCGCCGCGGGTCTGGGGGGCGTCCAGCGTGGCCCGCACCGCCTCGCGGTTGAAGTAGTAGTAGTACAGGTACTCGTTGGGGATGACGCCGAGGTCGCGCAGCCACTCGCGGCCGAACACCACCCCCTCCTCCAGCCCGCCGAGCAGGTCGTCGTCGGCGAGCAGGCCGGGCAGCACGTCCACCCCGTCGTGCAGGATGCGGCGCATCCAGCCGAGGTGGTTGAGACCGACGTAGTCGAGGCGCAGCCGCGCGGGGTCCAGGCCCAGGGCCGCGGCCACGCGGGTGCCCAGCCCGGACGGGGTGTCGCAGATGCCCAGCACCCGGTCCCCCAGCACCCCCTGCATCGCCTCGGTGATCATCCCGGCCGGGTTGGTGAAGTTGATGACGTACGCGTCCGGGGCCAGCGCCTTCACCCGCCGCGCGATGTCCACCATCACCGGGATGGTGCGCAGCCCGTACGCCAGCCCGCCCGGACCGGTGGTCTCCTGGCCGAGCACGTTCAGGTCGAGCGCGACCCGCTCGTCGCACACCCGCCCGGCCAGGCCGCCGACCCGGATGGCGGCGAACACGAAGTCCGACCCCTCCAGCGCCCGGTCCAGGTCCGTGGTCGTGACGACCTTCGGCGCGCCCGGGGCACCCTCGGCGATCCGCGCCAGGACCGCCGCCATGACCTCCAGGCGGCCGGCGTCGGAGTCCTGCAGCCAGACCTCCCCGATCCGCGGGGAGCCCTGGTCGCGCAGCAGGGCCTGGTACACGTACGGCACCCGGAACCCGCCGCCCCCGAGAATGGCCAGCTTCATGCGATGATCACCTTCCCGCCCGCCTCGCGGCAGAGCTCGAGAGTCTGGGGATCGGCACCGGAGGTGGTGACGAGCGTGTCGATCCGCGCCAGCGAGCACACGCGCAGCGATCCGGTGCCGGGGAACTTGGTCTCGGACGCGACCAGCACCACCCGGTCCGCGGCCTCGATCATCGCCTGCTTGTTCAGCGTCTCGACCTCCATGTCGTCCACGACATGGCCGTTGGGCCGCACCCCCGTGCAGCTGAGGAACACCAGGTCGGCGCTGACCTGGCGGAACGCGGCCTCGGTGAGCGAGCCGACCAGCGAGAGGTAGTTGCGCCGCACCACCCCGCCCAGCAGGCACAGCCGCACCGCCTCGTCGTCGCGCAGCTCGTCGAAGACGGCCAGGTTGGCGGTGATGACGGTGACGGGCCGGCCGCGCAGCCGCCGTGCGATCAGCCGGGTGCTGGTGCCGATGTCGAGCACCACCACCATGTCGTCCTCGACCAGCGCGGCGGCGCGCTCGGCCACCGCCAGCTTGCCCGCGCTGTCGCGCTCGGCGGACGCGGCGAAGGAGATCTCCGGCACCGCCGCCTGCGGTGACAGCGCCGCCCCGCCGTAGGTCCGGACCAGTTCGCCGTTGCGGTCCAGCACGTCGAGATCGCGGCGGATCGTGGACTCGCTCACCTGGAGGGTCTGGGCCAGCTCCCGGACGGAGGCCGCCCCCTTCGTACGCAGGGACGACACGATCCGCGCGCGCCGCATGCTCGATGTCACGCACGGGAAGCTAGCACCCATGCGCGACTTCGGTCACTAGTCACCGCGAGTTTGCGCGAAGTCCGTCAATCGGCCGCCTGACGTGCACACACTCGCGCACGATCTCCGCGGAGTCAGGCGCGTCTGTCAGGACGCGCCTTCCACCGCCCGGCTACGCTCCGTCGCCGGACCCGGCGTCCCGGCGGGCGCGGGCCCGCCGCTTGCCCTCGTGCATGGCCTGGACGCGGGCGATCGGGATGGTGTGCCCCTCGGCGACCAGATCGGCGTCCAGCGGCCGCGGCACGGGCATCAGGGCGGCCCACGGGTCGTCCTCGGCGATGCGGCGGGCCGCGGTGCGGAGGGTGAAGTCGCCCGGCCGCACGCGGTCGAGCTCGTCCCACGGCACCGGGAACGACACCGGCACGCCGGGCCGGATCCGCGGGCTGTAGGCGGCGGCCACGGTGGCGCCGCCGGCGCGGGTGGAGTCGAGGAACACCTTGCCCGCGCGGTCTTCCCGGATGAACGCGGTCGTGGCGAGCCGCGGGTCGAGGCGCTCGGCGCGGGCGGCGACGGCGCGGGTGGCCGCGGCCACGTCGACCGCCGAGGCGGGCTCGACGGGCGCGAACACGTGCACGCCCTTGGCGCCGCTGGTCTTCACCGCGCCCTCCAGCCCCGCGTCGGCCAGCGCCCGGCGCACCAGGAGAGCGGCGGCCACGGCCGAGGCGAAGGCCTCGCCCTCCGGCGGGTCGATGTCGATCACCAGGTGGGTGGGCTCGCCGAGGGCGTCGGCCCGGACCAGCGTCGGGTGGTACTCCACCGCGCGCTGGTTGGCGAACCACAGCAGCGTGCGGCGGTCGTCGCACAGGGCGTAGGACACCTCCCGCCGGGAGCTCTCGGCCCACAGCGTCACCGTCCGCACCCAGGGCGGCGTGTACTTGGGGACATTCTTCTGCATGAACGGCTTCTGGCCCCGCAGCACGCGGACCACCGACAGCGGGCGCCCCGCCAGCTGCGGCACGAGCCGGTCGGCGACGGCGTCGAGGTAGTCGACCAGGTCGCGCTTGCTCGCCTCCGCCCCCGCGAACAGCGGCTGGTCGAGGTTGGTCAGCGCGACCCCGTCCCGCACCTCGCCCTTGGCCTCGCCCCTCGCGTCATCGGCGCCCATCGTGTCACTCTGCCATGTCAGAGCCGCAGGTCAACCCTCGGGCGGCGAGCGGTCCGCCGAGACCGGATCGTGACAGTGGAGGGCCGGGCACGAGGACGGTCGCGGGACCGACGACCATGGCGTGCCCGGATCTGAACCGGCGCGGGTCACCGGGCGGCGCCCCCGGTGGCGCCGCCCGGCCCGCGCCCCCCTCAGCTTGAGGTGACGATCTTCCAGCCGGGGTCGTCGCAGGTCAGCGCGCCGGCGGTGGCCTGCTGGAGGCGTTTCTCGCCGCCGTTGGGCGCCAGCGGCGCCCGCACCCGGACGCCCGACGCCCCGGACGCGCAGTAGATCGCGGGCGTGCCCGCGGGCGTGAAGACGCGCTGCTTGGCCCCGCCCGACCACTGGCAGCCGACGAACGCGATCTCCTTGGCGGCCTTGCCGATGTAGACCTGCCCCTTCTCGCCCACCCGCCCGGTGGAGCCGGGATCGGTCGCGCAGTTGAAGAACCAGAGGTTGGAGAAGAGGTGCCCCTCGCCGGAGAGCACGTAGATCGCCGCACCCTGGCAGGCGGTCTCCTTGTCCCGTCCCGTGCAGTCGATGATCGTGCCCTCGAACGACAGGCCGCCGAAACCGCTCTCGATCCGGAACGCCGTGGCCTGCTGCGGGGTGATGTAGAGCGGGCCGACGCGGGTGCGGGACATGCTGGTGAAGTGGACGTACGCGGCGGCGGTGGGCTTCAGCGACCCGGACATGTACGACGGGCCGGCGGTGAAGTAGTAGTTGTCGCTGCCGCCGAGTTTCAGCTGCACGTCGGTGCCGTTGTTGATGTAGGCGCGGTCGATCGTCACGCGCAGGTGCCGGGCGTGCATGACCGAGCGGAATCCGACCCAGCCGACGTCCAGGAAGGTGGCGTCGCTCATGATGGGGCCGCCGGCGAAGTCGGTCTCGCGGACCATCCAGTCGACCGTCCCCGAGGCGCGGAACTGGATCCCGCGCATCCACATCGACCGGACGCCGTCCTTGGGCATCGAGAACAGCGGCTTGCCCTTGGCGGTGACGATCGTCTGCGGGCCCCGCGACCCGAACTCGCGCTCCGCCCCGCCCGGGGGGCCGGAGAGCCGCAGCCCGTCCAGGAAGGGGTAGGGGCCGCCGGACAGCTCGATCTTGTCGTTCGGCAGCACGATCACCGGGCGGTAGGTCTGCGCGCCCGCGTAGGACAGGGCCGCCTTGAACTTGGCGTCCCAGGACGAGCCGGCGAACGAGCCCAGGGGCGCCAGCCCCGGCACGTTCGCGGCGTCCGCGGCGGCCACCGCTGGGCGTCCGAACCAGAAACGCACGCCATCACCCCTTTCACCCACAGTGTGTAGCGATGCGAACGCGGATCGTTATAGCCGTCGCGTGGGCAACTCACTTACCGCCGGGTGCGGGGCGCGTCCACCGGGGACGGCTCACTCGCAGCCCTCGAACTGCGGCACCTCCACGACCGACAGGTCCATGCCCGAGCCGCCGAACCACTTGGCCAGCAGCCTGGCCGCGGTGCCGTCCTGGTACATCTCGGTGATCGCCTTGTTGACCGCCTCGCATCCGGCGGGGTCGTCGCGCCGCATCCCGATCCCGGTGCGCCGCTCCCCGAACCTGGCGTTCACCAGCCGGAAGCCCCGGCCCTGCCGCTTCTGCAGCCCGGCGAGGATCGTGTCGTTGGTGGTGATCGCGTCGACCCGGCCGGCCGCGAGCATGGCCGCGCACTCGTCGTAGCTGCGCGCCGGCACCGGCACGGCCGCCACCTGCCGCTCCTCGATCACCTGCTCGGCCGCACCGGACCCTTCGACGGCGCACAGCCTGCGGCCCCGCAGATCGCGCACCGCGCGCACGCCGCGCTCGTCCGACCGGACGAGGATGTCCTGGTACGACAGGTAGTAGGGCCCCGCGAACGCCAGCCTGAGCTTCCATTCGGGCTCCACCCAGAACGTCGGCACCAGGTCCACCCGGCCCTCGCGCAGCAGCCGCTCCCGGTCGCCCGCCAGCGCCGGCCTGAACCGCACGGTCTTTCCCATGCGCCCGGCCACGTACCGGGCGACGTCCACGTCCAGGCCCTCGAATCCGCCGTCCGGCCGCCGGAGACCCAGCCCCGGCAGGTCCGGCCGCACCCCCGCCACCAGCGTCTCCTTGGCCAGCAGCGAGGACTCCTCGCCGCCCGCGCAACCCGCGAGGGTCGCACAGCCCGCCGCCAGCGCCGCGACGGCCGCGACGGCCCGGCGGCAGCCCGCCACGCGCACCCGGACGCCCACCCCACCAACCCTCCAGGGAATTGATCAAGACGGCCACACTCTGACCGCATCCGGACCCCGGCCGCCGCGCGGCTCTGGCATGATCGCGACCGATGACCACCACAGTGGACGACGACCGGCTTCCCTACGCGCTCTACGGGCTGATCGACGCGATGGGCCTGTGGAGGGCCGGGACCCTTCAGACGATCGCGATGACCGGCGGCCTCCTCACCGGGGACCTCGAGCCCCCCGACGGCGAGGACCTCCCCACCGCCGGCGGCGGCACCTGGACCCAGTTCATCGGGCGGATCGGGGCCGTCGCGCTGCGCGCCGCCGCGCCGTCCACCCGCGAGGAGCGCCGCGAGCGACTGCTGGCGTTCCTGGAGACCTGGGCCGCGACGCCGTTCGCCGACCCGGAGGCGCCGCTGCGGCTCGGCGTGGCGGAGACCGAGCACTGGACGGCGCGCGACGAGCACGGCACCGCCGTCGCCGTCTACTGGGACTTCGGGAACTGGTCCCGCCGCCGGTTCGTCGACCTGCGCCGCGGCGAGGGGACCCCGCCGGCGCTGGGACCGATCTCCGAGATCGAGGACGTCCCGCGCGGGTGGGGCGGCCCCGGGCAACTCCGCGCGCTGGTCGGGCTGGTGCGCGAGCGCGGGCCGATGCCGTGGGACCCCGCCGCGGTGAAGGCGCTGGCCGGCGGGACGGGCATGAGCCGCGCGGCGGCGGCCCTGACGCTGGCGGGCATCCCGGGCACGAACAGCTACTCCAAGCCCTTCCTGGACGCCGGCGAGCGCTCGGTCCTGAAGATCAAGACCGCGGAGGCCGCCGACGTCCTGACCGAGCTGGGGGGCCTGGGGACGCTGGGGCGGCTCGACCTGCTCGCGAACGTCCTGCCCGCCGATCCCGCCGAGCTGTGGGAGCCCGGCGGCGCCCTCGCGCTGGCCGAGCGGATCGCCGAGGCGTGGCGGCGGCGGTACGGACGCCGCCCGTCGGTGCCGGAGAAGACCCTGAACGCCGCGATGAAGGTGTCGGGGTCGTCGCTGTCGGCGGCCGACATCTGCGCGGTGTTCGCCGATCCGCGGTCGGAGGCGCGGCTCACCCGCGACGTGGACACCTCACTGGAGGAGACCGACTACGGGCTCTGGGCCGGCGGCGAGGGGCAGCGGCGGTTCGTCGAAGTTCTGAACGCCCTGCCGCGCCTGGTCAGGTGGGCGTACGCGGAGCTGCCCGCCGGCGATCCGGTGCGCGGGGGCGTGCCGGAGGCGGTCGCGCTGGTGCGCGAGCGCCTGTCCCATCCGGGGCTGATCCTGGACGCGGGCGCGCTCAGCTCCATAGGCAACACGATCGCGGCGTTGCAGCAGAAGTTCGGCACCGTCCCCTACCCGCTGCTCCCCGGCTACCCGACGGCGGACGACGGGCTGAGCATCGCCGCACCGGCCAAGCGGGGGCTGATCCCCCACGTCTTCTTCCGTCCCGCCCTCTACGACGGCACCGACCAGCGGGCGCGCCTGCTGTCGGCCGAGCCCCTTTTCACCGACCAGAGCCTCCGCGCCTTCGAGTGGCTGCGGGACGGCTTGTGCGACCGCATCGTCGAGCGGATCGGCTCGGGCGGGCTTCCGGACGGCCGCTACGAGCCCGACCCGCTCGCCGTCGTCCCGGACCTGGTGGCACGTGTCGCGGAGCGGCACGGCCTGACCGAGGACGCGGCCCGCCTCTACCTCCAGCTGCTCGCCCTGCCCGCCCCCACCGACGGCGACGTCCGCAAGTGGAACGCCTGGAAGGCGCCGCGGCACGAGCAGGCCGAGACCGACCTCGTGGACGCGTCCCTGGTCGTCCGGGGCCACCGGCCGCGCGCGGGACGGACCGTCTTCCTCCCTGGCGGCTGGGCGGCGGCCAAGAAGGCGAAGCCCTTGGAGACGTGGAAGGCCGACCTGCTCGGCGTGAAGCTGTCCGACGACCGGAGCAAGGTGGAGACCGACACCGTGGACCTGCCCCTCACCCTGCCCGACCTGTTCGCCCAAGCCTGGCAGCGGGTCGAGGACGGCGACGGCCCGCGCCGGATCGCCTAGACGTCACACCCCGCCCGAGCGCACCCAGGGGCGGCACCGGCCCGAACGGCCGATGCCGCCCCTTCGGCGTTTTCCGGCCCTCCATCAGGCATGACGTCATCCGCCTATCAGTGGCGCTTGCGTTGACGTCATGCTGATGTCATAGTGGCGTCATGGATGTCACGCCCTTTGTCGACAGGATCCGGCGGGAGCTCGCGGCCGCCGCCGGGACCGCCGGCGACGACGCCCGGGCGCTCGCCGAACGACTCACCGCACCGCTGGAGTCCGCCACCAGGATCGCGCTGCTCGAGGCGCTCTCGGCGGCGGCCGACGAGATCACCCGCGATCTGGCGCCGGGCTCGGTCGAGGTGCGCGTGCGCGGTCTCGACCCTGACTTCATTGTGACGCCACCATACTGGCACGAGCCGTCAGAAGAGCCGTCACCTATGCCGTCACACGGGGCGCCGACGACGCCGAAGCCGCCCGTGCCGCCGGTAGCGCCGGAGCCCGACGAGGGCGGCCGCACCTCGCGGGTGACGCTGCGCCTGCCCGAGCACCTCAAGCCGCGGCTGGAGGAGGCCGCGGCCCTGACGGGCCTGTCGGTCAACGCCTGGCTCGTCCGCGCCGTGTCCGCCGCCCTCGCCGGCTCGGCGCCGCCGCGGCCCGGCGGCCAGGGTCCGGCGACCCCCTTCGGGCACCACCGCACCGGCTGGGTCCGCTGACGCCCGTCCCGGTCTCCGCTCCCGTCCCCCACGACTTCGCCACGCCCGAGGAGGGCTCCGCCATGCCCGTTTTCGAGACGCCCGACCCGATCAGCGCGACCATCGAAGCGGTGTGCGGGCACGTCTGGATCCGCGCGAGCGACCGCGCCGACACCGTCGTCGAGGTCCGCCCGGCCGACGAGTCCGCCGACGGCGACGTCCGGCTCGCCGAGCAGACCCGCGTCGACTACGACGCCGGCCGGCTGCACGTGCGGTCGCCCAGGAACACGCTCCGCTCGCTCTTCGGCCGGACGCCGTCGATCGAGGTGACGGTGGAGCTGCCGGCCGGTTCCCGGGTGGACGCCAAGGGCACCGGGAACTTCCGCGGCGAGGGCCGCCTCGGCGACTGCTCGTTCGACACCGCCGCCGGGTCGATCCGCCTCGACCGGGCCGGCCGGCTGAAGCTGCGCTCGGCCGCCGGCGACGTGCGGGTCGACCGGTCGGGCGGGCACGCCGACGTCCTCACCTCGACCGGCAAGATCTGGCTCGGCGCGGTCGAGGGCACCGCGGTCGCCCGGACCTCCAACGGCGACATCACGGTCGGCGAGGCCGCCGGCGAGCTCCGCCTCAAGACCGCCAACGGCGACATCACCGTCGACCGCGCGCTGGCCGCCGTCGGCGCCACGACCGCGTTCGGGAGCGTCCGCATCGGCGAGGCCGTGCGCGGCGCGGTCACGCTCGAGACCGGCTTCGGCGAGCTGGAGATCGGCATCCCCGAGGGCACCGCCGCCTGGCTGGACGTCAGGTCCCGTTTCGGCAGCGTGCGCAGCGAGCTGGAGACCTCCGGCGCCCCGCCGGAGGGCGGCGAGACCGTCGAGGTGCGCGCCCGCACCGGCTACGGCGACATCCTCGTCCACCGCCCCTGACCGAGCGCGCCGGTCCGCGTACCCGCTTTCCCGTCCCCCCGTCCACGATCACGAAGGAAACCGGCATGACCAACCCTCCGCCCCGCACCGCGATCGCGGTCCGGGGGCTGCGCAAGTCGTACGGCGACAAGGTGGTGCTCGACGGCCTCGACCTGGACGTCGCCGAGGGCACGATCTTCTCCCTGCTCGGCCCCAACGGCGCCGGCAAGACGACCATGGTGCAGATCCTGTCCACGCTGATCGGCTGCGACGCGGGCGAGATCCGCGTCGCCGGGCACGACCCCGTCCGCGATCCCGACGCGGTCCGCGCGGCGATCGGCGTCACCGGCCAGTACTCGGCGGTGGACCGGCTCCTCACCGGCGAGGAGAACCTCGTCCTGATGGCCGACCTGCACCACCTCGGCCGGCGCGAGGGCCGGCGCCGCGCCGCCGACCTGCTCGAACGCTTCGACCTGGTCGAGGCGGGCGGGAAGATGGCCGGCACCTACTCCGGCGGGATGCGGCGCCGGCTGGACCTGGCGATGACGCTGGTCGGCGACCCGAGCCTCATCTTCCTGGACGAGCCCACCACCGGCCTCGACCCGCGCAGCCGCCGCACCATGTGGCGGATCATCCGGGACCTGGTGGCCGGCGGCGTCACGATCTTCCTGACCACGCAGTACCTGGAGGAGGCCGACGAGCTCGCCGACCGGATCGCCTTCCTCGACCACGGCACGCTGATCGCCCAGGGCACCGCCGACGAGCTCAAGCGGCTCATCCCGGGCGGGCACATCCGGCTGCGGTTCGCCGACGCCGACCGGCTCGCGGCGGCCCTCGACGCCCTGGGCGGCGCCGCGCTCGACGGCGACGAGCTCACCCTGCGGATCCCCAGCGACGGCGGCGTCCGGTCGCTGCGGGAGCTGCTGGCCCGGCTGGACGAGCGCGCCGTCGAGGTCGACGAGCTGTCGGTCCACACCCCCGACCTCGACGACGTGTTCCTGGCCCTCACCGGCCGCCCCGAAGAAGCAGTGAAGGGATCCCTCCGATGACCGCGCTCGGCCTCACCGCGACCGACTCGGCGACGATGCTGCGCCGCAACCTGCGGCACATGCTGCGCTACCCGTCGATGACGCTGATGCTCGTCGGCATGCCGGTGATCTTCCTGCTGCTGTTCGTGTACGTCTTCGGCGGCGCGCTGGGCGCGGGGCTCGGCGGCGCGTCGGGCGGCCGGGCCGAGTACGCCGCCTACGTCACCCCCGGCATCATCCTCATGACCATCGCGGCCTCCGCCCAGGGGACGGCGGTGTCGGTGGCCATGGACATGACCGAGGGCATCGTGGCCCGCTTCCGCACCATGGCGATCGCCCGCTCCGCGGTGCTGACCGGGCACGTGGTCGGCAGCCTGATCCAGGCGGCGCTGAGCATGGCGGTCGTCCTGGGCGTCGCCCTGCTGATCGGGTTCCGGCCGAACGCGGGCGCCGTCGAGTGGCTGGCGGCCGCCGGGCTCCTCATGCTGTTCGCGCTGGCGCTGACCTGGCTGACGGTCGCGCTCGGCCTGGTCGCCGACAGCGTGGAGACCGCCAGCAACACCCCGATGCCCCTGATGCTGCTGCCGCTGCTGGGCAGCGGGTTCGTCCCGACCGACTCGATGCCGGCCGGCCTGCGCTGGTTCGCCGAGTACCAGCCGTTCACGCCCACCATCGAGACGCTGCGCGGGCTGCTGCTGGGCTCGCCGATCGGGAACGGCGCGGTCATCGCGATCGCCTGGTGCGCGGGGATCACGCTGGCGTCCTTCCTGTGGGCGATGCGGCTCTACAACCGCGACCCCAAGGCTTAGACCTGCCGCGACGCCCGCCCCCGCCCCGCCGGCGGCCCGCCACCCGGGCCGCCGGCGGGGCGCTGCCATGGGGTACCCGATGCTCAGAGGTCGGCGTCGTCGAGCTCGCGCCAGCGCCAGGCCGCGGCGGCCGAGGGCAGCAGCAGCGCCGTGAACAGGGTGCCGATGACCATCGGCTCCCAGGCGCGCGCGTCCAGCAGCGGCCCGTCGGCGATGGCGGCGAGGGCGACGACGCCCACGCAGCAGGCGAGGACCGCGTAGGCGGTGCCGAGGGCCTGGTCGCGTTCGCCCAGCTCCCGCTCGTCGAGGTCGCCGTCGGGGACCTCGGTCAGCAGCCGGGTCGCCCGCCGCAGCAGCACCAGGCCCGCCACCAGCCCGGCCGCGCCCGCCAGCTGCGCCGCGACCGCGGGGAGCGACTCGGGCGCCAGGTAGGCGGTCACCATCCCGCAGGCGAACGGCACCACGGCGATCGCGGCCAGGGCGCGGCGGGCGCCGGGGCGTGCGAGCCATCTCGGCACGGGCCGGGCGCGCTGGGCGCGACGCCGGTCCTCCTTGTCGTCCTGGACGTCGTCCAGGAGTGCCCGGCGCTGCTCCGGGGTGGCGTCCTTGGCGGCGGAGAGCACCTCGCGGTGGTGCCGCACCCGGCCCCTGAGCCCGCCGGCGGTCGGCTCGGTCATGGCTGTCCTCCTGGATCCTGGTCCGCGGACCGGTACAGCTGGCTGGACATCGGGGCGAAGGGCCGCAGCGAGAACACGGCCTCGAACGGGAGGCCGAAGAACTCGCAGATCTTCAGCCCCAGCTCCGCGGACGGCCCGTAGTCGCCGCGCTCGAGGAAGCCGATGGTCTGCGGGTTCACCCCCACCTCGGCGGCCAGCTCGGCCCGGGACACTCCCCGTTCCGCCCGGAGCACCGCCAGCCGGTTGTGCACGGCCGTCTTCTTGCGCTCTCCTCGCTTGCCCTTGCCCGTCACACGCTCATCATTGCGTTTTCATAATGCTTTGGCAAGCGCTACAACAGGCCATTCCCCCGCGCGCGGGGCACCGGGCGTTCACCCGCTGTTCGGCGGCCGCTCCGGTGACACCGGCTCCGGAGGCTCCGCCCGCCTCTACGCTGGCGAAGCCGTCCCCGGGAGGTCCCCATGTGGTCACGCAAGCTGCTCACGCCCGTGCTCGGGCTCGCGGTCATCGGAACGGGCCTCGCGCCCGCGGCCCAGGCGTCCCCGCCTCCGGGCGCGGCCCCGCGCCACCACGCCGGGACGTGCTCGCCCTCGGTCTCACTCCTGGGGTTCTCCGACGCGCTCGACAAGACGCACCTGGACGGAACCGCCGTCGCCGGGCTCTCGGCGCTCGGCCTGACCGGCCCCGGGCGGGCGCTCGCGCTCGTCGACAACATCGGCACCACCCCGGCCCGCCTCTACGACCTCTCCCTGCGGCTCGGCCGCGGCGGGCCCCAGGTGGCGGCGAAGGGCGTCACGACGCTCAAGCGCCCGGACGGGACCGCCTACACCGGCGCCGACTTCGACGGCGAGAGCCTGGTGGTCGAGCGCGGCGGCCGGACCGTGCTCGCCGGTTCGGAGACCGAGCCGTCCATCCGCCGCTTCCGCCGCTCCGACGGGCGCCAGGTGGCCGAACTCCCCGTCCCCGCGCGGTTCCGGGTCGCCCCGGCCGGTGAGGCCGCCGCCAACCAGACGTTCGAGTCGCTGGCCGCCACGCCCGACGGCAGGACGCTGTACGCGGGCATGGAGGGCCCGCTGGCCGCCGACTCCCCCGGCCCGCGGCGCATCATCCGCTACCAGGGGCGGCCCGGCGGCGGCTACACGCCCTCCGCCCAGTACGCCTACCAGACCGACCCCTCACTCGGCCTGGTCGAACTGGTGGCGTTGCAGGACGGCGACCTGCTCGCCCTGGAACGGGGGTTCACCGCCGGGGTCGGCAACACCGTCCGGATCTACCGGGCGTCCACCAGGGGCGCCCGGGACGTGTCGGACGTCCCCTCGCTCACCTCCGCGCCCGGCGCCGCGCTGCGCAAGAGCCCGCTGGTCGACCTGGTGACCTGCCCGCCCTCCGGCGCCACCGCCAAGCAGCCGCAGCCCAACGCGCTGCTGGACAACATCGAGGGGATGGCGCTCGGCCCGCGCACCGGCGGCGGGCGGCGCGTGCTGTACCTGGTCTCGGACGACAACGGCAGCAGCGTCCAGACCACCCGCGTCTACGCGCTGGCCGTCAGGCTCTAGCCGGCGCGTTCACCACATCCGCGCCTGCTGGAGGGCGGCCAGCGCCTGGCCGGGGTGCATCGTCTCCAGCAGGCGGTACACGTGGGCGACGATCTGCGCGTGCCCGGTCTCGGCCTCCCCGCGCGAGCGGTAGCGGCCGATCAGCGCGCCGCTGTGCTCCACGGTGACCATGGTCTCCCAGAGGATCGGCGGCTGCTCCTGGAGGAGGCGCGGATCCTGGAAGCGCGCCTCCTGGTGGCCGGGCGGGCGCTGCGCGGCCGCGATGACGGTGAACGAGGTCACCACCAGGACCACGAGGGGGCCGGCGGGGATCACGTCCTCCGCGATCACGCGGCCGGGCCAGTCGCTCAGCAGCCGCTCCGCGTCCTGCGCGGCGATCGCCCGTCCGTCCGGGCCGTACCACAATCCGTTCATCCGCCCTCACCTGCCTGGAGCCCTCAGCGCGGTCGGTGCCCGCGCCCGTCGTCCGCGCGGCTAGCCCGCGTGATCGAGTACGGCCCAGACGGCCTTTCCCCCCGTGGCCAGCGGGGCCCATCCCCAGGCCCGGCTCAGTCCGTCCACGATGTACAGCCCGCGACCGCCCTCGGCCAGGAGCGATCCGCAGTCCCCCGCCTCGCCGGGGAACCCGGCGACGGCCGGTGCGGCGCGCCGCACCGGCGCCCCGAGCCCCGGATCGCTCACCACGATCGCCATCCTGCCCTGCCCGCCGATGAGCAGCACGCACAGCGCGGCGCCCGCCGGCGGTCCCTGCGCCGGCGCGTGCGTGATCGCGTTGGTGAGCAGCTCCGAGACGACGGTGGTGGCGTCCCACTCCAGGCCGGGCATGTCCCATTCGGCCGTGCGGCGCCGGGCCAGCCCGCGCGCGGCCTGCAGGGAGCCGGGCTCGGCGGCCAGGTCCAGCCGCGTGACCCGGTCCCGTCCCGGCCCGGGTTCCGGCCAGCACGCGGGCCGCGCGCCGGAGAGCCGCAGACCGCCGACGCTCCAGTGCTCCGGCGGCGCGGCACGGTGCGGTTCCTGCGGGCAAGCCGCCGCTTTCCCGTCCGGCAGGACGGGCCAGGCCGGGGTTCCGTGGGCTCCGGCCACTCAGCTCACCCCGCGGCCCGTCCCTGCGTACGGCGGTTCCAGGGGCATGGGCATCTCCTCGGGGGGACGGCGGACCTGCCTTCTGTCAACGCCATGGTGGCTTGATGCACGTGCGTCTGCAAGAGCAGATGGGAATTCAAACGGATGAAAATCGATCAGAACGGTCATCGGCACGTGCGAAGGGTTATGATCACGTAACGACCGAGGACTTGAAGACAGGACTGAACGGGACATATGCGCGGACCGAAATTCGGATGGACCCTGCGCACGGTTCGCCGGAAGGGGTGGCGATGGCCTCCCAGATCCACAACGGCATGAGCGCCTCCGCGCTCCCCGCGGACGGCTGGCGCAAGAGCCGGCACAGCAACCCCGACGGCAGCTGCATGGAGGTGGCGGTCCTGGAAAGCGGCGCCGTCGCCGTCCGGAACTCGCGCTTCCCGGACGGCCCCGCCCTGGTCTACACGCCCGCCGAGGTGCGGGCGTTCCTGCTCGGCGTCAAGGACGGCGAGTTCGACTACCTGCTCGATCGCCCGGCGCGCTGATGGACCGCTCCGGCGGCTCTGCGCTGTGCCCCGCCGTCAAGGAACACATCGTTTTATTGGCGCGGGATGCGTGTACAGTCGCCGTCGACACGGCTTTACTGGAGACCTATCGTCGGGACGCGCCGGTGACCGGTGCCGTCCCCGCGGTGCGTCCAGGGCGGGAACGCCCGGATCTCGCGGCGATCATCGGTGAGGCTGGGTGCTGGCATGAACGGACTGGCGGCGTCGAAGACCGAGCTCGGCGGCCCGACCGCACTGCGGATCCTGCTCGGCGCGCAACTGCGCCGGCTGCGCGAGCAGGGCGGGGTCAGCCGCGGTGACGCCGCCCGCGCGATCCGCGCCACCGAGTCCAAGATCAGCCGCCTGGAGCTGGGCCGCAGCGGATTCAAGCAGCGCGACGTGGCCGACCTGCTGACGCTGTTCGGCATCTCCGCCGACGAGGACCGCGAGAGCCTGCTGTCGCTGGCCCGCCGCGCCAGCGCGCCCGGCTGGTGGCAGCAGTACCACGACGTCATCCCGCCCTGGCTGGAGCTCTACATCGGCCTGGAGGAGGCCGCGTCGGTCCTGCGCACCTACGAGGTGCAGTTCGTGCACGGGCTGATGCAGACCGAGGACTACGCCCGCGCGGTCGTCGGGCTGCGCCACTCCGCCAAGGAGCAGGAGCAGATCGAGCGGCGGGTGGCGCTGCGGATGCGGCGGCAGCAGCTCCTCCAGCGGGAGAGCCCGCGGCTGTGGTCGGTGATCGACGAGGCGGCGCTGCGCCGCCCGCTGGGCGGCCGCCGGGTGATGCGCGCCCAGCTGGAGCACCTCATCGCGCTCAGCGACCTGCCCAACCTCACGCTGCAGGTCGTGCCGTTCCAGGCCGGGGGCCATCCGGCCGCCGGGGGCGCCTTCACCCTGCTGCGCTTCGCCCAGCCCGAGATCGCCGACCTGGTCTACATCGAGCAGGTCAGCAGCGCCCTCTACCTCGACAAGCGGCCCGACGTCGAGAACTACACGCAGATCATGAACGAGCTCAGCGTGCAGGCCGCGCCGCGCGACGCCACCCGCGACATCCTCGCGGGCATCCTCGCCGACACCTGACCGTCCCCCCGCGCGGGTCATCCGCCTTTCGCGTGCAGGACGATGACGCAGGTGTCGTCCTGGGGGTCGGTGTCGAGCGCCGACAGCAGGGACCGCAGCTGGTGGTCGGGATCGGCGCCGGCGCACTGCCCGGCCACGTCCAGCAGCAGCCGGAACCGGTCGTCGCCCCGTTCGGTGTGCCGCTCGACCAGCCCGTCGGTGTAGAGGACGACGCTGTCGCCGGGCCGCAGCCGCGTGGTGGTGGACCGGTAGCCGGCCTCCGGGGTCACGCCCAGCGCGGCGCCATGGGCGTTGTCGAGCTGCCGCGCCCCCGCCTCGCCGGCCAGGATCGGCGCCGGATGGCCCGCCCGGGCCCAGGTCAGCGTGCGCTCCCCGGGGTCGAAGTGGGCGACGATCGCGGTGGCGATCGCGTACTCGTCCCGCCCGTGCAGGGCCACCAGGTTGAGGCATTCCAGCATGCGGGCCGGATCGGCGCCGGTGAAGGCCATGCCCAGCAGCGCGTTGCGCAGCTGCGCCATCCGCGCCGCCGCCTGCAGGCCGTGCCCGCTGGCGTCGCCGATCGCGATCAGCACCCGGCCGTCGGGCAGCGTCGTCGCCTCGTACCAGTCGCCGCCGACCTGGGCGCTGTCCTCGGCGGGCTGGTAGCGGACGGCGACGCGCAGGCCGGGCAGGTCGGGGCTCCACTCGGGCAGCAGCTCGCGCTGCAACTCCTCGGCGACCCGGCGGCGGTGCCGTTCCAGCTCGCCGCGCGAGGTCTTCAGCGCCGCCTCGATCCGGCGGCGGGCGGTGACGTCCTGCACCACGCCGCGCAGGGCGATCAGGTGGCCGAGGGCGTCCACCACCGGCTCGGCCGTCACGTTCACGTGGCGGGGGGCGCCGGCGGCCCGGCGGGTGCGGAACTCGAACGTGGCCGCCGCCCGCCGCTCCGACAGCGCCGCCACCGCGCGCACGACCGCGGGCAGGTCGTCCTCGTACACGTGCGCGGCCATCCGGTCGAGGGCGAGCGGGCCGCGCCGCGGGTCGAGGTCGAAGATGTCGTAGATCCGCCGGGACCACGCGATCTCCCCGGTGACCAGGTTCCACTCGGCCCAGCCCAGGTTCATCAGCCGCTCGGCGTCGCCCATCCGGGCCGCGATCCGCGCCTGCTCGTCGTGGAACTGCCAGCTGACCAGCAGGCCGCCGCCCACCCGCTGCGCGCGCAGGCTCAGCACCGCCGGGTACAGCACGCCGTGGAAGGGCTCCTCGTAGGTGAACGGCTCCTGCGACAGCGGGACGCCGGTCTCCAGGACCCGGACGTAGGCGTCGAACATGCCGGACAGGGCCAGCCCGGGGAAGGCCTCCAGCAGCCTGCCGCCGGTGATCTGCTCGGGCGTGCGGCCCATCAGCCCGGTGGCGTGGGAGTTGCAGCGGTCGACGTAGAACTCGGCGACGCGGCCGTCGCGGTCGCGGATGGGGAACAGCAGCGCCGCGGGGATCGGGATCGCGTCGAGGATGGAGTCGAGCCAGGGGCCGCTGAGGTCGTCGACGGGCGCGCTCAGCGCGGCCAGGTCGCGCAGCCGCCGCCCCCCGCACACGGTGAGCGCCTCGGCGCGGGCCCGGCCGGGATCCCCGGCGGGCGGGCCCGTACCGGGCCAGACGACGCAGACGACGCACGCGCGCCCGTCGCAGGCCGCGCCGGGCCGCAGGCCGCCGACGGTGGAGGCCCAGATGAGCATCCGGTCGCCGGTCTCGTCGTCGAGCCACAGCAGCCGGTCGGAGGGGCACATCCGGATCAGCGGGAGCGCGTAGCGCAGCGGGGCGCGCGCCCAGTCGTCGACGGGCTCGCCGCCCTCGCCCGCGACCCCGCTCATGCGGAGCAGGCCGTCGCCGTCGAGCACCGCCAGCAGGATCGCGCGGGCGCCGAACGGCCGGAGCCTTCGCTGCAGCAGGCGGGCCAGCTCCCCCGGCGTGCGGGCGGCGCTCAGCTCCTCGGAGAGGCGCAGGTAGTCGGAGTCGCCCAGGCCGCGCTGGGAGACCGGCGCGGGCCGGCCCGGCGCGGGCGGAGGCGATCCGGGCCCGGCCGGCGGAGGCGTGGGGGGAGGGGACTGGGACGCGCCGGGGCTTGCGGTGACGTCCGCCTCGGCATGGCGTCTTGGGTCCACGGGCCCGCCCGCGGCGCCGGAGTCGCCCGGCACGCCGGTGCCCGCCGCGCCGTCGGTCATCGCGGCGAGCATCACGCTGACGTCGCCGGGCCGTCGCGCGGAGACGATGGGACGCCCCTCCGCGGTCGTGCCGGGCCGTCCCGCCGCACCGGCGGGGCCCGCCCCGCCGCCCGCTCCGGGCCCGGCCTGCCCCTCCGGGTCTCCCTGCCCGTCTCCCGGCCCCTCCTCCGGCGCCACCGGGTCGTGCGGCCCGGTGCCGCGGCCGGCCTCCGCGGGCGGGCCGGAGCCGACGAGGCCGCGCAGGTACTGCCGGGCCTCCTCCGGCCCGCATCCCAGCCGGCTGACCAGGAAGCGCTCGGCGCGTGCGAGCAGCGCGGGCGACCCCGCCCACGGCCGCGAACCCGGACCGCCTGCACCCCCGTGGGCCATGTCGCCTCCGCCGGTACCCGCCACAGGCCTCAGCCAAGGCCGCCTTTTCGTCGCCTAGTGTCTACCAGTAATCAAATGATCACGAAGCGGATTGGCGGAATTGCGCGGCGGAGCCCCGGCCGCCGCCGCGTCGGCGGCGGCCGGGGCCCGGCGGTGTCAGATCACGGGCGCTCGGACCCGATGACCTTCTCGGCGACGGCGCGCGGCACCTCGCCGTAGGAGTCGAACTGCATCGAGTACGCGGCGCGGCCCTTGGTCGCGCCGCGCAGGTCCCCGACGTAGCCGAACATCTCCGACAGCGGCACCAGCGCCTCGACGACCCGCGCGCCGGACCGCTCGCGCATGGCCCGGACGTGGCCGCGGCGGGCGTTGACGTCCCCGATGACCTCGCCC
The DNA here is from genome assembly GCF_055379765.1 of Actinomadura rugatobispora. Taxonomy (NCBI): domain Bacteria; kingdom Bacillati; phylum Actinomycetota; class Actinomycetes; order Streptosporangiales; family Thermomonosporaceae; genus Actinomadura; species Actinomadura rugatobispora. Next base: position 639,944 of record NZ_AP029191.1, read on the forward strand.
ATGTACTCCTCCGGCGTGGTGACCTCGACCGCCATCACCGGCTCCAGCAGCACGGGCGACGCCTGCCGCACGGCCTCCTTGAACGCCATCGCCCCGGCGATCCGGAACGCGAACTCCGAGGAGTCGACGACGTGGAAGTCGCCGTCCAGCAGGACGACCCGCACGCCCGTCATCTCGTACCCGGCCAGCACGCCGGCCTGCATGGCCTCCTGGCAGCCCGCGTCCACGGAGGGGATGTAGTCCTTCGGGACGCGGCCGCCGGTGACCCGGTTGACGAACTCGTACGCGGGGCCGCCGGCCTCGATCGGCTCGACCGAGATCCGGACCTTCGCGTAGTGGCCCTTGCCGCCGTGCTGCTTGCGGTACAGGAAGTCGACCTTCTCCACGGCCCGCCGGATCGTCTCCCGGTAGGCGACCCGGGGACGGCCCACGCTCGCCTCGACCTTGTGGTCCTCCTTCATCCGGTCGATGAGCACCTCGAGATGGAGCTCGCCCATGCCGCCGATGACGGTCTGGCCGGTCTCGGCGTCCGCGCGCACCCGGAACGAGGGGTCCTCCTCGGCCAGGCGCTGGATCGCCACGCCCAGCTTCTCCTGGTCCCCCCGGGTCCTGGGCTCGATGGCGACCTCGATGACCGGCTCCGGGAAGTCCATCGACTCCAGGACGACGGGCGCGGCGGGGTCGCACAGCGTCTCGCCGGTCGTGGTCCGTTTCAGGCCCATGACCGCGACGATGTCGCCGGCGCCCGCCGAGGGGATCTCCTCCCGCTTGTTCGCGTGCACGCGGTAGATCTTGCCGATCCGCTCCTTGCCGCCCTTGACCGGGTTGAGCGCGGAGGCGCCCGACTCCAGCCGTCCGGAGTAGATCCGGACGTAGGTGAGCCGGCCCAGGTGCGGATCGCTCATGATCTTGAACGCCAGCGCGGACAGCGGCTCACCGTCGGAGGGCCGGCGGCGCACCGCCGCGCCCGTCCCGTCGGCGGCCAGGCCCTCGACGGCCTCGACGTCGAGCGGGGACGGCAGGTAGCGCACCACCGCGTCCAGCAGGGGCTGCACGCCCTTGTTCTTGAACGCGGTGCCGCACAGCACGGGGGTGATCGTGGTGCCGCCGGACGCGCCGGAGGAGAGCGTGAGACGGCGGATCGCGGCGTGCAGCCGTTCCGGGGAGGGCTCGGCGCCCTCCAGGTACAGCTCCATGATCTCGTCGTCGTGCTCGGCCAGCGTGTCGATGAGCGTGCTCCGCCATCGCCGGGCATCCGCGGCGAGGTCGTCCGGTATCGCCGCCACGTCGTAGGCCTCGCCCAGTTCCGCCTCGGCGGACCAGAGCAGGGCCTTCATGGCGACCAGGTCGACCACGCCGGTGAAGGCGGACTCGGCGCCGATCGGCAGCTGCGTCACCAGCGGGACCGCGCCCAGCCGCTCGACGATCATCTCGACGCAGCGGTGGAAGTCGGCGCCCGCGCGGTCGAGCTTGTTGACGAAGCAGATCCGCGGCACGCCGTAGCGGTCGGCCTGGCGCCACACCGTCTCCGACTGCGGCTCCACCCCGGCGACGCCGTCGAACACCGTCACGGCGCCGTCGAGCACCCGCAGGCAGCGCTCCACCTCGACGGTGAAGTCGACGTGCCCGGGGGTGTCGATGATGTTGACGGTGTGGCCGGCGCCGTCCAGCGCCCAGTGGCAGGTCGTGGCCGCGGAGGTGATGGTGATGCCGCGGTCGCGCTCCTGCTTGAGGTAGTCCATCTGGGTGGCGCCGTCGTGGACCTCGCCGATGCGGTGCGAGACGCCGGTGTAGAACAGGATCCGCTCGGTCGTGGTGGTCTTGCCGGCGTCGATGTGGGCCATGATCCCGATGTTGCGGACCCGGGCGAGGTCGAGCGTGGTGGTCACCATCGTGCTGTCCCTTCTCGGCTGGATCGATGGCTGCCGCCGGCAGGTGTGACCGGCGCCCGCCCGCGGCGGGCGCGCGATCGGCGTACTTCTCGCGATGATCAGGACAGTAATCGGACGGACCGTGCGAACGCGACGGGTTTTCGCCGTCCGCGGCTACCTCCGGGGTAATCGTCGGCGTGCGCCGCGCCCTCTAGCGTCGGGGTCATCGACGGAGTGTCGACCCCCGATGAGGAGGCTCTGATGACCACGACGCGTTCCCTGAACGGCACCGGGATCCTGGCCGACGGCCGCCGGCTGCTGCGGCTCGCGCTGCGGCTGGACGCCGTGGTGACCGGCGTCAACGGCCTGGTCTACCTCGCGCTGGCGGGCCCGCTGGAGGACCTGCTCGGCCTCGGGGCCGGGACGGGGCGGACGCTGGGCGTGTTCCTGCTGCTCTACGCGGCGGCCGTGTGGACGGTGTCCATGCCCCGCGTGCCGAACCGCGTGGCGGTGTCCGCGGTGGTCGAGACGAACCTGCTGTGGACGGTGCTGAGCGTGGTGGCGGTGGTGACGGGCTGGCTGTCGCTGAGCACGGCCGGTTCGGTGTGGGCGATCCTGCAGGCCGTGGCGGTGGCGGGTTTCGCGGCGGTGCAGTACACCGCCCAGCGCCGCTCCTGAGCCGGTCCGGCCCTTCGGGCGCCTCGTGAAGCCCTCCCCGCGTGCGCGGGGAGGGCTTCACGCTCGTCATGGACGGCCGTGCCGGTCACGCCGCGGCGTCGCTCCGGGCAGAGGTGCCGCCCTGCTCGCGGTGCGCGGCGATGCGGCGTTCGACCTCCTCCCAGGAGACGGGCAGGTCGCCGGCCGGGACGTTCCAGAACACGAAGTCGGACTCGCGCATCACGGCGCGCTTGCGGCGCATGGTCGACCTGTGCGGCTCGGTGCCCGCGTACGCGCGGATCGCGGCCTCGTCCTCCCAGGCGGAGACCGTCCAGAAGGTGCGCCGCAGCGGCCAGGCGCGGAGCCCGACGCCGACGGCGCCGGGCGCGCCGCGGGCCTGGCGCCACAGCACCAGCGAGGCGGCGAGGAAGCCCGGGACGTGGCGCAGCGAGCGCACCTCCAGCCGGGACGCCATGACCAGCGTCGCGGTCTCGGGCGGCGGTGTCCGCGGTTCGGACCAGGGCAGGGTCGGCATGGGGCTCCCCTCTCGAGAATCTTGTCATTGACAAGACTGCCCCGCGGAGGCGAAACTTGTCAATGGAAAGATTGGGTCCGCCGGTACGGTGGCGTCGCACGGCGGACGAAGGGGGAGGACGATCGGTTCGCGCAGCTACCACCACGGCAACCTGCGGCGCGTCATCATCGACGCGGCCGTCGAGGCCATCGCCGAGTCCGGCACCGACGCCTGGAGCCTGCGCGAGCTGGCCCGGCGCGCCGGGGTGTCGCACGCCGCGCCCGCGCACCACTTCGGCGACAAGGCCGGGCTGCTGACCGCGATCGCCGCCGAGGGGTACGCGCGGTTCGCCGAGGCCCTCTCAGGGGCCGGCGACGACTTCCTGGAGGTCGGGGTGCGCTACGTGCGGTTCGCCACCGGGCATCCGGGCTATTTCGAGGTGATGTTCCGGCCCGAGCTGTACCGCGCGGACGACCCGGAGGTCGAGGCGGCACGGGCGGTCGCCTCCGGGATCCTGGACCGCGGGGCGCGCACGCTGTCCGCCGGCCCGTCCCGGGACGAGGCCACCTCGATCGGCGCGTGGTCGGTCGTGCACGGTTTCGCGGCGCTGTGGCTGAGCGGCAACCTGCGGAAGTCGCTCGGCGACTCCCCCGAGGCCGCCGCCCGCGAGGTGCTCCACGCGCTCTTCGACCGCTGACCCCGCCGGGCGGCGGCCCCGGACCGGTTCAGCCGACGTGCTCGCCGTACATCTCCCCGAGCGGGTCGGCCAGCAGTTCCAGCCGGGCGCCGTCGGGGTCGCGGAAATACAGCGAGACCTCGCTCTCGACCTGGTACGGGACGCCCGCCTCGTCCAGCCTGCCGCGCAGCCGCTCCCACCGGGCGGGCTCCACCGAGATCGCCACGTGGTGCAGCCCGCCGAGCACCTCCGCGTACGGCCCGAGGTCCAGCCCGGGGAGGTCGAAGAACGCCAGCAGGTTGCCGTTGCCGATGTCGAAGAAGAAGTGGTTGGAGCCCCGGTAGTCGCGGTTCTCGAAGATCTCGGTCAGCGGGAACTCCAGCACCCCTTGGTAGAACCGGATCGTCCGCTCCACGTCCGAGGACAGCAGGGCCAGGTGGTGCAGGCCGCGGGCCGAGCTGGCCGGCCGGTCGTCCCGCGCGGCCAGGTACGCGCGCCTGAGCCGCTCGCGCTCCGCCTCGACGGCGGCGAGATCGATCATGATGCCACCCCCATATGGTTGAATTCCCAACGATATCCGCACAAGGTCCGGGCGGTCAGACGACGGCGCGGTAGTGCGTGACCAGCCGCCGGTCCTCGCCGAGGACGTGGAGCGCCACCGACGGCGGCGCCCCGTGGTCGACGAGGTCGCCGTGCCGCCACGGGAAGACCAGGCGGGAGGCGACGCCCGGCGCGACCAGCAGCGGCCGCCCCGCGAAGGTGGCGGCCGCCGCGGTGTGCGCGTGCCCGCACAGCACCGCCGCCACCTGCGGATGCCTGGCCAGGACGGCGGCCAGGCGCTCCTCGCCGAACTGGCGGATCCCGTCGACGTACGGCGCGTGCAGCGGCACCGGAGCGTGGTGAAAGCACACGAAAGCCGGGACGTCGGGCTCGGCGGCCAGTTCCCCGTCCAGCCAGGCGAGCGTCTCGTCGGTGAGGAACCCGTGGTCGTGCCCGGGGATCGTCGAGTCGCACAGCGCGAAGACGGCACCCGCGGCCCGGTGCACCCGGTTGACCGGCGGGGGGTCGGCGGCGCCCGGCCCCTCCGTCCCGTCGCCGAGCAGGATCCGCGTGTACGGGCCGCGCGCGTCGTGGTTGCCGGGGCAGGTGAGCAGCGGGTACGGGGAGGACAGCACTTTACGGGCCTGCTCGTACTCCTCCTCCGTGCCGTGGTCGGCGATGTCGCCGGTGACCAGGATCGCGTCCAGGGCGACCGGGAGGGCGTTGAGATGGGACATGACGCGCTCGGCGCGCTCGGCACGTTCGGCGCGGTGCTCGCCGCCGTCGAGGTGCAGGTCGCTGATCTGGGCGAAGATGAACATCGGGGGACTCCCTGGGCGTCTCGGCGGGGGCGCGGGCGGCGCCGGCCCGTCCCTTCGCACGCTAGGGAGGAACCGGACCGGAATTAAGATCCGGTTCCATGCCGAAAGAGTGGGCCGGTTCGGGCGTGGACCTCCATCTCGACCTCGACGTCTCGGCGGGCCGCCGGGCCGGGCTGGAGCGCGCCCTGCGCTCGGCGATCCGGTCCGGACGGCTCGCTCCCGGCGCCGCGCTGCCATCGACGCGGGCGCTGGCGGTCCAGCTCGGGGTGGCCCGCGGAACCGTCAGCGCCGCCTACGACCAGCTCGCGGCCGAGGGCTACCTGACCAGCCGCCCGGGAGCGCGCACGCGGGTCGCCCAGATCCGGCGGCCCGCCGCCGGGCGGCCCGGCTCCGCCGCCCTGGCCGTCCCACCCGCCCTCGATGGGCCGGACGCCCCCCGTCACGACCTGCGTCCCGGCCGGCCGGACCTCACCGCCTTCCCGGCCGCGGCCTGGCTGCGTTCCACCCGGCGGGTCCTGACCACCGCGCCGCCCGACGCGCACGCGCTGGCCGACCCGCGCGGGCGGCCCGAGCTGCGCGCCGCGCTCGCCGGGTACCTGGGACGGGCCCGGGGCGTGGACGCCGCCCCGGAGCGGATCGTGGTCACCTCCGGGTACACCCAGGCGCTCGGCCTGCTCGCCCGGGTGCTCGCCGACGCGGGGACGACCGCGTTCGCGATGGAGGACCCGGGCCACCCTTACCACCGGGCACTGGTCCGCCGCGCGGGGCTGGAGATCGTGCCGCTGCCCGCCGACGACCTGGGCGCCCGCACGCAGCTCCTCACCGGCGACGCCTACGCGCACGCGGGCGCGGTCGTCCTCACCCCGGCGCACCAGTACCCGGCCGGAGCCACCCTGCACCCGAGCCGCCGCCACGCCGCCACCGCGTGGGCCCGCGCCACCGGGGGCACGGTCGTCGAGGACGACTACGACGGCGAGTTCCGCTACGACCGCCGCCCGGTCGGGGCCGCCCAGGGCACCGCCCCCGAGCAGGTCGTCTACGTCGGGACCGCGTCCAAGACGCTGGGGCCGGGGCTGCGGCTGGGCTGGGCGGTCCTGCCCGAGCGGCTGGTCGAGCCGTTCACCGAGGCCAAGTACCTGGCCGACGCGCACACCCAGTCGCTGGCGCAGCTCGTCCTCGCCGACATGATCGAGAGCCATGCCTACGACCGGCACGTGCGCGCCGGGCGGCTGCGCTACCGGCGCCGCCGGGACCTGCTGGTGGAACGGCTGCGCGAGCGGGCCCCGCACGTCCGCGTCCACGGCGTCGCCGCCGGCCTGCACGCCCTGGTGACCCTTCCGGAGACGGGCCCGGACGAGGCCGAGGTGCTGCGCCGCGCGCGGGCCCTCGGGCTTGCCGTCCAGCCGCTCGCGGAGTTCTGGCAGCGTCCCGGCCCGAATCCGCAGGGCCTCATCGTCGGTTACAGCACCCCTCCGGAGTCGGCCTATCCGGCCGCCGTCGACGCGCTGTGCGAGGCCCTCGCGCCCCGCCGCCCCTGAGTCGCCCGCGCGGACGGTGCCGTACAAAGCGCGCTCGCCCGGCTTTGTGGGGCGTGGTCCTTGGCGGGCGGGAACGCGCGCGGCGAGGATCGGACCATGAACCTCCTGGAGACCCTCGCGGGCAAGGGCCTGCGGTGCGAGCTTCCGACGCGGGACGAGGCGCTGGCCGTGCTGGCGACCTCCGACGACGAACTGCTCGACGTGGTGGCCGCCGCCGGACGGGTGCGGCGCGCCTGGTTCGGCCGCCGCGTCAAGCTGAACTACCTCGTCAACCTGAAGTCGGGCCTGTGCCCGGAGGACTGCTCGTACTGCTCGCAGCGGCTCGGGTCCAAGGCGGAGATCCTGACCTACACCTGGCTGAAGCCGGACGCCGCCGCCGACGCCGCGGTGGCCGGCGTCGCCGCCGGGGCCAAGCGGGTGTGCCTGGTCGCCAGCGGGCGCGGTCCCACCGACGGCGACGTCGAGCGGGTCGCCGGCACGATCGCCGCCATCCGGGAGCGCGGCGCCGACGTCGAGATCTGCGCGTGCCTGGGCTTCCTGCGCGACGGGCAGGGCGAGCGGCTGCGCGAGGCCGGGGCGCACGCCTACAACCACAACCTCAACACCTCCGAGTCGAAGTACGGCGACATCTGCACCACCCACGGCTTCGACGACCGGGCCGACACCGTGCGCAGGTCGCGGGACGCGGGACTGTCGGCCTGCTCCGGGCTGATCGCGGGCATGGGCGAGAGCGACGAGGACCTGGTGGACGTCGCGTTCGCGCTGCGCGAGCTGGACGTGGAGTCGGTCCCGGTGAACTTCCTGATCCCCTTCGAGGGCACCCCGCTCGGCGAGCGGTGGGCGCTGACCCCGCAGCGCTGCCTGCGGATCCTGGCGATGGTCCGGTTCGTCTGCCCCGACGTCGAGGTCCGGCTCGCCGGCGGGCGGGAGATCCATCTGCGCACGCTGCAGCCCTTGGCGCTGCACATCGTCAACGCCATCTTCCTGGGCGACTACCTCACCAGCGAGGGGCAGCCGGGCAAGGCCGACCTGGACATGATCGCCGACGCGGGCTTCGAGGTGGAGGCGCCCGACGTCCCCACCCTCCCCCCGCACCGCCGCGAGCCCGGCGCGGCCCCGCAGGCACCGGCGGAGCCGCAGCCCGTCCCGGCCGCGCCAGCCGCGTCGGTCGCGCTCCGCCGCCGCGGAGCCGGGACCGACCTGCCGCCCAACACCTGAGCGGCATCGGCGACATCACCCGACCCGGATTCCGGGCGCGGCGGGCGGCGCTGGTCAGACGACCGCGGCCCGCGCCCGGACGCCGCGCGAATTGACACCGGCCGCGCGCGGGCGGAGCCTGTGATCTCCCGACGGACGGCGACGTGGCCGTGCTCCCCCCAGCCTGAGCGACCCTCAGGAGGAGAACGTGTCTCACAAGGGACTGCTGTTGCTCGCGACCGTCATCATGCTCACCATCGGCGCCGGGATCGTCGGCGCGGCCAACGCCAGGGTGTCGCAGGCCGTGCACGCGCCCTCGTGCGCGACGTCGTACTGCGGCCCCTAGAGGCGTCCGGTCAGTCGCGGCGGCCGACGCCCGCCAGCGTGTAGGTGTGCTCGGGGACGGCGACCTCGTCCTCGGCCGGGTCGGGACGCCACAGCGGGGTGTAGGTCAGCCCCGGGTCCACCAGGGCGAACGGCGCGACCATGCGCTCGACCTCGGCGCGCCGCCGGCTCCAGAAGAACCCGCTGGTCGGCCGGAACACCCGGCTGACGTCGTCGCTCGCCTCGGGCGCGGGCTCGTCGGTGATGACGGTGAAGACCAGGTGGCTGCCGGACGGCAGCGCGGCGTGCAGCCGGGCGACGACCGCCACGGCCTCCTCGACGTCCTCGATGAAGTGCAGGACGCGGTCCAGGACGACGGCGACCGGCCGGTCGAAGTCGATCAGCCGCCGCACCTCCGGGTCGTCGATCACGGCGTCGGGGCGGCGCGGGTCGGTGCGGGCGACCAGCGTGCTGCCGGTCCCGGTCAGCAGCGCCCGCGCGTGCGTCAGCGTGACGGGGTCGTCGTCGGCGAACACCACCCGGGCGTCCGGGGCGATCGCGGCCGCGACCTCGTGCACGTTGCCGGCGGCCGGCAGCTTGGTGCCGATGTCGACGAACTGGCGGACGCCCTCCTTGACCAGGTACCGCACCGCCCGCCCGATGAACAGGTGGTTCTGCCGGGCCGCCGCCCGGGCCTCCGGGATGATCTCGATGAGCTCGTCGCCCACCCGCCGGTCGGCGTCGTAGTTGTCCTTGCCGCCCAGCAGGTAGTCGTAGATACGGGCCGTGTTCGGCGTCGTCAGATCGACGCCCGTCGGCGACCACTCCCCCGTGGCCATGGCGCACCTCCGTACTCGCCGCGTGTCACGCGATCGTCAGACGACCTTAACGGTTCCGCCACAACTCGGAACGCGCGGCACACCCGGGAACGGTCCCGCGCGGGACCGGTTCAGCCCTCGACGCCGGTCGCGCCGTGGGCCGTTCCGACCGGTTTGGACTGCGGCGATCCCCGCTGCCGGAGGTAGATCGAGAACGCCGCCATCGACGCGACCGCCAGGCCGAGCCGCAGGATCTGCCGGTCGCACGCGGCCCCGGCGACCGCGCCCTCCAAGGCGCCATGCGGCCGCTCTACCCGCGCGATGGCGGCGGGGACATGCCCGGGAGCGCGGCCCTTACCAGGGGAACCGTAAACGATCAAGACATTGACTGATCGTTGAACACGATTCACCCTGGGCTCAGCCGACCGGCCGGCGGTCCCCGTCCCCTCACGTCCAAGACTCCCCCTTCATCCCCTGAACCCCCCTGAAACCCCCGCACCGACTGGAGACCGGATGCTGCCGCGGCGAACCGCCCGCGTGCTGGCCGCCGTGCTGACCTCCGCCGCCCTCGTCGCAGCGCCCCTGCGCTCCGACGCGCTCGGTACAGGCAGCGCGGTCACGCTCACCGCGCAAGGCAAGACCATTCCAGCGCCGAAGGACTACTTCGGCTTCGCCATGGGAACCACCGGCAGGCTCGCCGGGTTCGACAGGATCAAGCAGTACTTCCGCCTGGTGGCCGACCGGTCCGACCGGGTCGAGTACTCGATCGCGGACACGACCACGCTCGGCAACGAGTACCCCGTCATCTTCGTCAGCGCGCCGGAGAACCTGCGCGACCTCGACCGCATCGTCCGCGACAACCGGCGGCTGGCCGACCCGGGCGTCTCCGAGCAGGAGGCGCGGCGGCTCTCCGAGCGCAGCAAGCCCGTCTATTTGATCGAGGGCACCCTGCACTCGACCGAGGTCGGCAACACGCAGGCGCTGGTGGACATCGTGCACCGGTTCGCGACGGAGAAGTCGGACTACACCGACACCGTGCTGAAGAACGCCGTGCTGATGGTGATCCCGTCGGGGAACCCCGACGGCCAGCACCTGGTCGTCGACCACTTCAACAAGACGGCGGGCACCGCGTACAACCGCGTGTACCCGGACCTGTACCACAAGTACGTCGGGCACGACAACAACCGCGACTGGTTCATGTTCTCCCAGCGTGAGACCCGTACGCGGGTACGGCTGGAGCAGACCTACCGGCCCGTCGCCGGGCACTACATGCACCAGGCCGGGACCGGCGGGCCGCGGCTGTGGACGCCGCCGTACGACGAGCCGCTCGGCAACGGCGTCGACCCCATCACCATCCAGTCGGCCAACACCCAGGGCCAGGTGGCGGCGCGCGCGCTGACCGCCGAGAACAAGAAGGGCGTCGGCTCCGACGACGCCTACGGCATCTTCTGGAACGCCGACGTGATGGGCTACTCGACGTTCCTGGGCACCTCGCTGTTCCTCACCGAGATCGCCTCCGCCCGCGACCTGGCGTACCCGTTCACCAGCGCCGACGGAAAGCCGCTGGGCCCGCGCAACAAGACGATCCGGATGCTGCAGCCCTACGACCAGAACACCTGGACGCTGGAGCAGATCGTCGCCTACGCCAAGACCGCCGCGTACGCGGGCATCGAGAACGTCGCCAAGAACCCCGAGTCCTGGCTGTACAACAACCTCTACCAGGTCACCCGCAACAACGCGGCGCTCCCGGACGTCGAGCCGGGCACCCCGGAGGCGTACGTCGTCCCGGCCGGGCAGCGCGACCCGTTCGCGGTGTACGAGCTGATGAAGCTGCTGGAGTTCGGCCGGGTGGAGATCGACCAGGCCCGGACGGCGTTCACGGCGGGCGGCAAGAACCATCCGGCGGGGTCGTACGTGCTGCGGACCCGGCAGCCGCTGGGCCGCTGGATCCACCAGCTGCTGCAGAAGGACGTGTACCCGGAGCAGGCGGCCCGCAAGTGCGCGGACTGCCCGCTGATCATGCCGTACAGCGAGACGACCGACAACGCGGCGCTGCTGCTGGGCGTGGACGCCGTCCCGGTGGAGAAGGCGTTCTCCGCGCCGCTGCAGCGGGTGCAGCGGGTCGTGCCGCAGCCGGCGCGGATGCCGGCCGCGCCGCGCGGCGCCTACCTGGTGGCGCCCGAGTCGTACGGCGTCGCGCACGTGCTGTCGCGGCTGCAGAAGGCGAACGTGCCCGTCTTCCGCGCGGGCGAGGAGTTCGAGGCGGCGGGCCGGACGTTCGCGCCCGGCACGGTGGTCGTCCCGCCGACCCCCGCCGCCCGCCAGACCCTCCAGGACGTCTCCGCCGCCACCGGCCTCCCGGTGCACGGCGCCGACGCGATGCCGAAGGTGGACGGCTTCACGCTCAAGCCCGGCACCCGCGTCGGCCTGATCCGCGGCGCGAACAACATGCCCGGCGGCTGGATGACGTGGATGCTCGACCAGTACGGGATCGACTACAAGGTCGTGGGCGCCGACGACTACGCCGACCTGGACGGCCGCTACGACACCGTCGTGCTGGCCGACGGGGTGTCCAAGGACACCATCGTCAAGGGCCTCGACCCGGCGAAGAACCCGCCGCAGTTCGCGTGGGCGCGCGGCGTCGGCGAGGAGGGCTGGAAGGCCCTGGGCGACTTCGTCAAGGGCGGCGGCAACCTGGTGGCGGTCGGCAGCGGGTCGGAGACGGCGCGGCAGCTGCTGGACCTGCCGGTCGAGAACGCCACGCCCACCGACACGGCGAAGTTCAACGTGCCGGGGGCGCTGCTGCGCGCCTCGTACAAGCCGGACGTCCCGGCGGCGTGGGGGATGCCCAAGGAGTGGCCGGTCTGGTTCAACCGCGACGCGGCGTACCGGGTCACGGGGGACGCGGAGGTGGCCTCCGCCTACCCCGAGGGCGACCTGCTCGCCAGCGGGTACGGGCGCGGCACCGAGGCGCTCGGCGGCCTGGCCAACGTCGTGAGCTTCGAGGTGGGCGAGGGGAGCGCCACCCTCGCGGGCAGCGAGATCACCTTCCGCTCCTGGCCGAGGGCCACCTGGCCGATCGTGGTCAACTCCATCTACCAGGGGCCGTCCGAGCCGTCCCGGCGGGGCTGACCGGACCGTCCCGCGAGGCGCCCCGGGCCGCCGTCCTCTCCGGCGGCCCGGGGCGCCGTCCTTTCCACGGCGGGAACGCTCCTTTTATCAACGCGCCACAATCACCGCACCCGAGAATGGCAACGGACGATAATCCGGCCTGCCGTCATTTGCCAACCAGCGCAAAAACTGTGAAGGTCCCACATCAAATCTTCGACGCGAGGACCATTTCATGGCACTGCCACTCTCGGTGCGGCTGCGGGTATGGGCGAGAATCGCGCTCGCCCGCCTGTTAACCGCCGTCCCCATGCGCGTCGCCGTCGCCGTCCGCGACCGCAACGCGGCGTCCGGTCACCGTTTCTGGAAATCCCTCGCCGGAATCCTGCGGCACCGCCCGCTGTCGCCGCTCACCGAGTTCCCGCTGCCCGACAACCGCGAGGTGCGGCTGGCGGCGGCCCGCTCCCGGCTGGTGCAGCTGCTGTTCTGGTACGGCGAGGGCGGCTACGAGGGCGCCGAGACCCACTGGTGGCGCGTGCTGTGCGGGCGGGCCACCCGGATCCTGGAGGTCGGCGCGAACATCGGCTACTACACCGTCCAGGGCGCGCGGGCGGCCCCGGGCGTGCCGTACACGGCCGTGGAGGCCAACCCGGAGTCGGCGGAGATCGTCGGCCGCAACGTCGAGCTGAACGGCCTCGCCGGCGTCACCGTCGTCCAGGCCGCCGTGGTCGGCGACGGCGCGCCCGCCACGATGGAGCTGGCCCTGCCCGACCAGGAGCGCTACGCCGCCCCGACCGGCGCGTACCTGGCCACCGGCACCGAGGGCATCGCCGGACGTCCCGCGTCCGCGGCGGTGACCGTCCCGACGGTGGCGATGAGCGCGCTGGTGGAGGGCGTCGACCTGGTCAAGCTCGACATCGAGGGGTACGAGGCGAACGTCCTCGAATCGGTGCGGCCCTGGCTGCTGGAGGCCCGCCCGACCATCGTCGTGGAGGTGCTCAAAGAGGCGCACCGGCTGCGTCGCATCCTCCGGGAGCTGCGCGACGCCGGGTACACGGTGCACGCGATCGGCGAGCGCGGGCTGCACCCGATCACCGACGAGGAGCTGGACGCCGACGCGCCCCTCCCCCGGTACGGGTCCCGCGACGTGATCCTGCTCCCGCCCGGGCGGGAGCCCCTCGGCTGAGGGGCTTTCTGGAAGGATGTCCGCATGGGTCAGGTCACGGCTACCGCAGAGAAGACCGTCGGCGCGGACGCGGAGAAGGTGTTCGCGGCGCTCGGCGACTACACCGGCACCCGCTCGAAGGTGCTGACCGGGCACTTCAGCGAGTACGAGGTCCGCGAGGGCGGCCAGGGCGAGGGCACCACGGTGCACTGGAAGCTGGCCGCGACCAGCAAGCGGGTGCGCGACTGCCTGGTGTCGGTCACCGTCCCCGGCGAGAACACGCTGGTCGAACGGGACGCCAACTCCTCCATGGTCACCACCTGGACGGTCTCCCCGGCCGGGGCGGGCGCCAGGGTGCGGGTCGAGACGACCTGGAACGGCGCGGGCGGCGTCGGCGGGTTCTTCGAGCGCGCCTTCGCGCCGCGCGGCCTCCAGCGGATCTACGACGAGCAGCTGGCCAAGCTCGACGCCGAGCTACGGGCGTGAGGCGCCGTTCCGGCGACGGCTACCGGCGGCGGACGGCCCGCGTCCTGCTCCTGGACGGGCGCGACCGGTTCCTGATGTTCCGGTGGCCGCTCGCCGCCGACCATCCCGAGCGGGGGTACTGCTGGATCACCCCGGGCGGCGGCGTGGACGACGGCGAGACGCTCACCGAGACCGCCGCGCGCGAGCTGCGCGAGGAGACGGGCCTGGTCGCCGAGCCCGGCGACTTCACCGGCCCGGTCGCGGTCGCCTCCGGCTACGCCGACTTCGGCTGGGCGCGCGGGATCTTCCGCGACGACTTCTTCGTGTACCGCGCCGCCGCGCCCGAGATCGAGATCGACACGGCCGGTTTCCAGCCGGTCGAGCGGGCCAACGTCAGCGCCCACCGCTGGTGGACGCTGGAGGAGCTGGAGACCACCGATGAGGTGGTCTACCCCCTGGAGCTGGCCCCGCTCCTCAAGGCGCTGCTGGCCGGGAACGTCCCGGCCGAACCGGTGACCCTCCCCTGGCACCACTAGCTAGTAGCGGTCGAGGGAGGCGCGGGCGCGTTCGACGTCGGGTGGCAGACGGCGGCGGGCGCGGGCGACCTGCGGCCACATCCGGGCGGCGTCGGCCAGTCCGCCGCGCCCCTCCGCGGTGGCCAGCGACGCCAGCGCCGTCCGGGCGCACGTGGCGAGCGGGCGGCGGAGCCAGGCGGTCAGCAGCCGGTTGCGGGCCTCCCGGCGGCGCCGGTGGGACGCGCCGGGGCGGTCGGGCGAGGGATGGTGGTGGACGACCAGCTCCGGCAGGTACGCCAGCCCCCATCCGGCGGCGGCCAGGTCGAGCGCCAGCAGTTCCTCCTCCCCGGCGAAGTGCAGCGTGCCGGAGAAGCCGCCGACGCCCAGGAAGGCGTCCCGGCGGACGACGGCCGAGCAGGCCAGGAAGCCGAGGATGGCCCGGCCGGGGAGGCCGTCGGGCATGCCCAGCGGGGAGCGGGCCATGTGCTCGGAGACGGGTTCGAGGTGCTCGCGCTCGCCGACCAGGACCCGCGCGGCCACCAGCGCGGTGCCGGGGTGGGCGTCCAGGACGGCGGCGGCGTGCTCCAGGGCGCCGGGCGCCCACCAGGAGTCGTCGTCGGCGAAGGCGACGTACCGGGTGGGGGCCTCCCGCACGCCCAGGTTGCGGGCGGCGGCGCCGCGGTTGTCGGGCAGCCGGAGGACGCGGGCCCCGGCGCGGCGGGCGACCTCGGCGGTCCCGTCGGCGGAGGCGTTGTCGACCACGATCACCGGGGCGGTGTGCCGGGCCAGGCTGCGGCGCAGCTCGGCGGCCCGGTCGCGGGTCGCGACGACGATCGTGACATCGCTCATTGCGGGTCCCTTCGGCGGTCCTCTCAGCTGACGTACCGGCGGGCGCGGGAGCGCCGCTGCGGGCCGTCCAGGGTCCGCAGCCGCGCCTCGACGCCGGGCGGCACGGGGCGGCGCTCGCGGACCACCCACGGGATGCCCGCGGCGGCGCGCGCGAGCGCTGACGCGGTGACCCGGTCGCGGGGCAGGTCGCGCAGCAGGGCGCCGGTGCGGCGCAGCGCGCTGGGCAGCGGCCGGCGCAGCCAGGTGGTCCACAGCGTGTTGCGGATGCCGTCGCGGCGGCGCCGGTGCGGGTCGCGGATCCTGGACGGCTCGTGGTGGACGATCACGTCGTCGGCGTAGCACAGCTGCCAGCCGAGGGTCAGCAGGTCGGCGGCGAGCAGTTCCTCCTCGCCGCCGAGCCGGAGCCTGGCGGAGAAGCCGCCGGCCTCCCGGAACGCCTCGGCGCGGAGCATGGAGGCGCCGGCGAGGAAGGAGCCGAGGGCGGGTCCGGGCAGCCCCGCGGGGCGCGGCAGGGGCGAGTCGCGCAGCTCGGGGACGATCGGGTCCTCGCGGCCGCCCGGCTCGACCAGGATCCGGCCGGTCACGGCGGCCAGGCGGGGGTGGGCGTCGAGCAGGTCGGCCGCGCGGCCGGGCGCGCCGGGGTCCCACCAGGTGTCGTCGTCGCAGAAGCCCACGTAGGGGGTGCGGACGTGGTCGACGGCGAGGTTGCGGCCGACCGCGCCCAGGTTGGTGTCGGCGCGGAGCAGGGTGACCTGCGGGTGGCGGGCGGCCACGGCGGCGGCGGTGCCGTCCCGCGAGGCGTTGTCGACCACGATGACCGGCGGCGGTCCGGGCAGGTCGAGCAGCCGGGCCAGGGTGCGCAGCAGCGTGCGGCGCCGGTCGCGGGTGATCACTACGAAGGTGCTGCGCATAGCCGCGCCCTACCCGTGGGCCCGGCCGCCCCCACCCGACCCGTGCTGTGACTCAGATCACAACACTTCTCTCGCGTCTCTCGTTTGCAGCGCTTCTCCCAGGTGAGGGGAGAAGTGAATGACGCATAGGTGATCAGGCGCTCCTGCCAAACGCCCGTCATCACCGTCAGGCGACAACACCACGCGAATCCGATGCCCTTTTCGCCGGGGGTATCCGTTGCATCTCTCTCCGCCGCGGGCGCGCCCGCGGCGGGCACGGCGCCAGCGCAAAAGCCATTGCGGCTGACCAGCCGCCGTGCCCCTTCCCACGCATGACCTCATGCCGGAACGGAGCCAGCCCATGCGCCTTCTCGGGATCAACGCGATCTTCCACGACCCCTCCGCCGCGCTGGTGGTGGACGGGCGGGTGGTCGCCGCCGCCGAAGAGGAGCGGTTCAGCCGGCGCAAGCACGGCAAGCGCCCCGTCCCCTTCGCC
Organism: Actinomadura rugatobispora; assembly: GCF_055379765.1. Classification (NCBI taxonomy): domain Bacteria; kingdom Bacillati; phylum Actinomycetota; class Actinomycetes; order Streptosporangiales; family Thermomonosporaceae; genus Actinomadura; species Actinomadura rugatobispora. The sequence continues at coordinate 656,388 of NZ_AP029191.1, forward strand.
GCCTGGGAAGCGCCCGAGCTGGCCGCGCGGTGGTGCCTGGAGGAGGCCGGGCTGGAGCCGGGCGACCTGGACGCCGTCGCCTACTCCTACGATCCGCGGCTCGCCGAGCCGGGGCTGGAGGGCCACGACGCGGGCTGGGAGGACCTGCGCACCCGCTACGCGCGGCGCGCCCCGCACTTCCTGGCGACCGCGCTGCCGGGGCTCGACCCCGGGATCGTGCGGTTCGTCCCGCACCATCTGGCGCACGCCGCGTCGGCCGCGCTGGCCGCGCCGGAGCCCGGCCGCGGCGACGTGCTGGTCCTGGACGGCCGCGGCGAGGCCCACTCCCACCTGGCCGGGACGTACGAGGGCGGAGCCTTCACCGCCTTCGCCGCCCAGCGGCTGCCCCACTCGCTCGGCCTGATGTACGAGGAGCTGACCGAGCACCTGGGCTTCCTGCGGTCCAGCGACGAGTACAAGGTCATGGCGCTGGCCTCCTACGGCGAGCCGCGCTTCCTCGACGAGCTGCGCGACCGGGTGCGCGCCACCGGCGACGGCGGGTTCGCGGTCGCGCCGATCGACTGGGGCGCGCTGGCCAAGGCCCGCTCCGCCGCCGACGGCGAGCGCTGGACGGCCGAGCAGGCCGACCTGGCCGCGAGCGTGCAGGCGCGGCTGGAGGAGGTCCTGCTGGAGCTGGCGTTCTGGACGCACCGCCGCGGCGGCTCCACGCGGCTGACGCTGGCCGGCGGGGTGGCGCTCAACTGCGTGGCCAACTCGCGGCTCGCGGAGGACGGCCCGTACGAGGAGATCTGGGTGCAGCCCGCGGCGGGCGACGCGGGCACCGCGCTGGGCGCCGCGCTGCACCTGGCCCGGGAGGCCGGTGAGCGGATCGAGCCGATGCCCGGCGCCGACCTGGGCCGCGGCTGGTCCGACGAGGAGCTGGCCGCGCGGCTGGACACCGCCCGGGTGCCCTACGAGCGGCCCGCCGACCTCGCCGGGGCCGTCGCCGACGCGCTGGCCCGCGACCAGATCGTCGCCTGGTTCCAGGGCCGCAGCGAGTTCGGCCCGCGCGCGCTCGGGCACCGGTCCCTGCTCGCCCACCCGGGCAACCCCGGCAACCTGGAGCGGCTGAACGCGGTCAAGGGCCGCGAGCAGTTCCGGCCGATCGCGCCGATGGTCGCGCTCCGGCACGCCGCCGAGATCTTCGAGGGGCCGCTGCCCAGCCCGTACATGCTGTTCGTGCACCGGGTGAAGCCGGGGTGGCGCGAGCGCATACCGGCCGCCGTGCACGTGGACGGCACCGCGCGGATCCAGACCGTGGCGCCCGAAGACGAACCGCTGGCCGCCGCGCTGCTGGAGGCGTTCCAGGCCCGCACCGGGCTGCCGGTGCTGATCAACACCAGCCTCAACACCGCCGGCCGGCCGATGGTCGACGACCCGCGCGACGCGCTGGAGTGCTTCGGGTCCGCGCCGGTCGACCTGCTGGCGATCGGCCCCTGCCTCGTGCGCCGTTCCGAGGTGTTCGCGTGACCGGCGGCGCGCGCGGTGTGAAGCCGCCGGCGCCGTCCTACACGGTCGTCGTCCCGACCTTGGGGCGGCCCAGCCTCCGGACGCTCCTCGACGCGCTGATCGGCGCGACCGCCGACCACCTGCCTGAGGCGATCGTCATCGTGGACGACCGGCCCGAGCCGGGCGCCCCGCTCTCGCTCCCCGCCTCCGCCGGGGAGACCGTACGGGTGATCCGCTCCGGCGGGCGCGGCCCCGCCGGAGCGCGGAACGCGGGCTGGCGCACCGCCGCCACCGAATGGGTGGTCTTCCTGGACGACGACGTCGTCCCCTCCCCCGGCTGGGGCTCCGACCTCGCCGCCGACCTGGCGGCGGCGCCGTCCGAGGTCGGCGGCTGCCAGGGCCGCGTGCAGGTGCCGCTCCCGGAGGGACGCCGCCCGACCGACTGGGAGCGCACCACCGCGGGGCTGGAGACCGCGTCCTGGATCACCGCCGACATGGCCTACCGCCACTCGGTCCTGGCCGACCGCGGCGGCTTCGACGAACGCTACCGCCGCGCCTACCGCGAGGACGCCGACCTGGCCCTGCGGGTCAGGGAGGCCGGGCACCGGCTGGTGCGCGGCCGGCGGCGGGTGACGCACCCGGTGCGCCCCGCCGGCTTCTGGGCCTCCGTACGGGCCCAGGCGGGCAACGCCGACGACGTGCTCATGCGCCGCGTGCACGGCCGCGACTGGCGCGTCGGCGCCGGCGAGGGGCGGGGACGCCTCCGCCTGCACGCGCTGACCACCGGCTCGGGCCTGCTCGCCCTCGCCGCGCTCGCCGCCGGGGCAGGCCGGACGGCCGCCCTCTCCGGCGCCGTCTGGGCCGCGCTGACCGCCGAGTTCGCCGCCGCCCGCATCCGGCCCGGTCCGCACACGCCCCGCGAGGTCGCGACGATGCTCGTGACCAGCCCGGTCATCCCGCCGGCCGCCGTCCGGCACCGCATGCGCGGGCTGCTGCGGCACCGCGGCGCCGGGTCCTGGCCGCGCCGCCGCGTGGTGCTGTTCGACCGCGACGACACGCTCATCCACGACGTGCCGTACAACGGCGACCCCGAGTTCGTCGAGCCGATGCCGGGCGCGGCGGGCGCGCTGGCCCGGCTGCGCCGCCGCGGCGTGCGCATCGGCGTGGTCTCCAACCAGTCGGGCGTGGGCAAGGGCCGCATCACCGCGCAGGACGTGCTGCGCGTCAACGCGCGCGTGGAGGAACTGCTCGGCCGCATCGACGTGTGGGAGATCTGCCCGCACGACCGGTCCGACGGCTGCTCCTGCCGCAAGCCCCGGCCGGGGCTGGTGGAGCGCGCCGCGCGGCGGCTGGGCGCCCGCCCCTCCGACTGCGTCGTCATCGGCGACATCGGCGGGGACATCGAGGCGGCCGCGGCGGCGGGGGCCCGCGGCATCCTCGTCCCGACCGCGCGGACCCGGCTGGAGGAGCTCGTCCGGGCCCGGGAGGTGGCCCCCGACCTCGGCAGCGCCGTCGACCTGGTCCTCGGCGAGGAGGGCCGGCGGTGAGGGCGCTGGTCGCCCGGCTCGACAACCTGGGGGACGTCCTGCTGGCCGGCCCGGCGATCCGCGCGGTCGCGGCGCGGGCCGACGAGGTCGTCCTGCTGTGCGGGCCGCGCGGCCGCGCCGCCGCCGACCTGCTGCCCGGCGTGGACCGCGTGCTGGAGTGGTGCGCGCCGTGGATCGACCCCGAGCCCGGCCCGGTGGACGGCGCCGCGCTCGGCGCCCTGGTGCGGACCGTCCGCGCGGGCCGGTTCGACCTCGCGCTGATCTTCACCTCCTTCCACCAGTCGCCGCTGCCGCTGGCGCTCCAGTTCCGGCTGGCGGGGATCCCGTGGATCGGCGGGATCAGCGAGGACTACCCGGGCTCGCTGCTGGACCTGCGGCACCGTCCCGACACCGACGTGCCCGAGGCCGAGCGGATGCTGGCGCTGGCCGCCGGCGCGGGCTTCCCGGCCGCCGACGGCACCCGGCCGCGGGTCCGCCGGCCGCTGCCCGAGGCGTGGCCGTTCACCGGCGGCCCCGGGCACGTCGTCGTGCACCCCGGCACCTCCGTGCCCGCCCGCGCCTGGCCGCCGGAGCGCTGCGCCGAGGCGGTGCGGCTGCTGCACGCCGCCGGGCACCGCGTCGTGGTCACCGGGCACCGCGACGAGAAGGAGCTGACCGCGCGCGTCGCCGGGGACGCCGGCCTCGACCTGGGCGGGCGGACCTCCCTCGCCGAGCTGGCCGGGGTGCTCGCCGAGGCCCGCGCGGTCGTGGCGGGCAACACCGGCCCCGCGCACCTGGCCGCCGCCGTCGGCACCCCGGTCGTGTCGCTGTTCGCGCCGACCGTGCCCGCCGCGCGGTGGGCGCCGTACGGCGTCCGCACCGTGCTGCTGGGCGACCAGGACGCGCCGTGCAAGGGCACCCGCGCCCGCGTGTGCCCCGTGCCCGGCCACCCCTGCCTGGCCTCGGTCGCCGCGGAACGCGTCGTCGAGGCCGTCGAGGAGGTGATCGCGGGATGAGGGTTCTGCTCTGGCACGTCCACGGATCCTGGGCCACCTCGTTCGTGCACGGGCCGCACACCACGCTCGTCCCCGTCACGCCCGGCCGCGGGCCCGACGGCCGGGGGCGCCCCGCCACCTTCGCCTGGCCGGACCGGGCCGTCGAGGTCCCCTGCGACCGCCTCCGCGACGAGCGCGTGGACGTGGTCGTGCTGCAGCGGCCGCGCGAGATCGAGCTGTGCGAGCGCTGGCTCGGCCGCAGCCCCGGCCGCGACCTGCCCGCCGTCTACGTCGAGCACGACACGCCCCGCCGCACCCCGTCCGACGCGAGCCTGCCGGAGGAGGTCGTCCCCGACAGCAGGCACTTCCTGCACGACCGCTCCGACATCCCCGTCGTCCACGTCACCCATTTCAACCGGCTCTTCTGGAACTGCGGCCGCGCGCCCACCACCGTGATCGAGCACGGCGTGGTCGACCCCGGCCACCGGTTCCGCGGCGACTGGCCGCGCGCCGCGGTCGTCATCAACGACCCACTGCGCCGCGGCCGGCTGGCCGGCACCGACCTGCTCCCCCGGCTGGCCCGCGCCGTCCCGCTCGACCTGTTCGGGATGAACGTGCGGGACGTGCCGCGCCGGCTCCGCATCCCGCCCGAGTCGCTGTGGACCTACGAGGACCTGCCCCAGGCGCGGATGCACGGCGAGCTCGCCCGCCGCCGCGTCTACCTCCACCCCTACCGCTGGACGTCCCTCGGTCTCGCACTGATCGAGGCGATGATGCTCGGCCTGCCCGTGGTGGCCCTGGCCACGACCGAGGCCGTCGAGGCCGTGCCGCCCGAAGCGGGGGTGCTGTCGACCCGCGTCGACACGCTCGCCGAGGCGGCGCGGGCCCTCACCGCGGACGCCCCGCACGCCCGCCAGATGGGCAAGGCGGCGCGGGCCTTCGCCGTCGACCGCTACGGGCTGCCGCGCTTCCTGCGGGACTGGCGGCACCTGCTCACGGAGGTGACCGGTTGACCTCCTCCCCCTCGTAAACGAGAGGGATTCCAACCCATGGCCTCAGGAGAGGAGAACAGGTTGAGGTTCGCGGTTCGTCCGCCCCGGCAACCCGGAGCGTCCCCGCGCAGCGACGGCCGGTCCGGCCGCCGTGCACACGAGCCCGAGCTCGCGCGCGATCACGAGTCTGGTCTCGTGCGCGATGTCGCGTGCCGCGTTCACATCGGCGTTGCAGGCGAAACCGCAGGACCGGCACCGGAAACGCGCTTGGCTCTCACGCGCCTCCCGGTCCCTGACCCTGCACGCCGAGCAACGCTGCGAGGTGCCCGCAGGATCGATCTTGAACACTCTGCCGGGCGCCTTGTGCCCCAGCCGCTCGACCAGCATCCCCCAACCGCCGGCCAGGATGCCCCGGTTCAGCCCCGCCTTGGCGGCCACGTTACGTCCCGGCCGCTCGATGCCGCCCTTGGGGGAGCGGGTCATACCAGCGATGTTGAGGTCCTCGACACCGATCGCGTCGAACTGGCGGGCCAGCATCATGGAGGTCTGCTCCACCCAGTTCTTGCGGCGATCGCTCTGGCGGGCCCTGAGCCGCGCGAGCGCCGCCTTGAGCCGCGCGCGCCGGTGGGAGCCGCGCCGGGCACGCCCCAGCTTGCGCGCCAGCAGGCGCAGGCGCCGCGTCTCCCCGGGCGTGAGGCCGGGGACCTTCAGCAGGTCCCCGGTCGAGAGGGCGGCGCTGACGGTGACGCCACGGTCCACCCCGACCACGCTCCCGTCACCGGGGCCGGGGACGGGGGGCGGGACGTGCGCGAACGCCACATGCCAGCGCCCGGCGCGATCACGGGTCACCCGGTAGGACCTCACACCTTCCGGTACCGGCCGGGACAGGCGGAACCTCACCCATCCGCACTTGGGCACCGGCACCGCACCCCGCTTACGCGACAACCGCACGACCTGATGCGGTCTGACACCGACCTGCCGGAACCCCTCATGCACACCCTGCCTGCGCCACGTCGGACGGCGGTGGGTACCGGCGAAGAAGTTGCTCATCGCCTGCGCGAAATCACGCATCGCCTGCTGCTGCACCGTCTGCGACCCCGCCCGCAACCATCCGAACTCGGCACGAGCCTCGGTCAGCTGGCAAGACTGCTCGTTGTAGCCGGGCGCCCCGCCCCGGTAGCGGGACCAGAAGCTGTGTTGCTCGACAGCCAGGTTCCACACATACCGGGCGTGCGCGCAATGCCCGAGCAGGGCTTGCTCCTGCTCGGGCGTCGGGTCCAAGCGGTAACGCGGCACGAGGCGATCCTAGCGTTCACGCTCGAACACAGGAGCGAAAACGCGCTGGATCGCGCCTGGTCAACCGGCATCCGCCCCGGAGGGGCGAATCTCCTTGTCCTGCCCTGCTTCGCAGGGGCCGATTCCTCCCCGGCCTCACTCAAGGCCGGGGTCTCCTCGGAGGTCCTTTGATGAACCCGATGACGATAGCCATGATCTCCGAGCACGCGAGCCCGCTCGCCACCAGGGCGGGCCTCGGCGGGGCCGACGGAGGCGGCCAGAACGTGTACGTGGCCGACCTCGCGACCGAGATGGGCCGCCAAGGTCATCACGTCACCGTCTACACCCGGCGGGACTCGCCCACGCTCCCGCAGCGGGTGCGGCTGGCGCCGGGGGTGACGGTCGAGCACGTGCCGGCCGGACCACCGGGCCCCGTCCCCAAGGACGAGCTGCTGCCGTACATGCCCGAGTTCGGCGGCCATCTGGAGCGGCGCTGGGCCCAGTCGCCGCCCGACGTCGCGCACGCCCACTTCTGGATGAGCGGCCTGGCCGCGCTCCAGGCGGCCGGACGGCTCGGGGCCCGCGAGGCGGCCGGCGTCCCGGTCGTGCAGACCTTCCACGCGCTCGGCACCGTGAAGCGGCGCTACCAGCGCGACCAGGACACCAGCCCGGCCGAGCGGCTGCGGCTGGAGGCGGCGATCGGCCGTACCGCCGCCGCCGTCGTCGCCACCTGCGCCGACGAGACCAGGGAACTGCTGCGGATGGGGATCCCGCGGGAGCGGATCGCGGTGGTGCCCTGCGGCGTCGACCTCGACCGGTTCCGGCCCGACGGGCCCGCCGGCCCGGCCGGGGCGGTGGACCACGCGGGCCGGGCCGGGGCCGGCGCCCGGCTGGTGGTGCTGTCCAGGCTGGTGCGGCGCAAGGGCGTGGACACCGCCATCGAGGCGCTCGCCCAGATCCCGGGGGCCGAACTGGTCGTCGCGGGCGGCCCGCCGCCCGCCGGCCTGGACGCCGACCCGGAGGTGCGCCGGCTGCGCGCGGTGGCGCAGACCGCCGGCGTCCGCGGCCGGGTCACCTTCCTGGGCCGCGTCCGCCGCGAGGAGGTCCCCACCCTGCTCCGCTCGGCCGCCCTCGTCGTGACGCTGCCCTGGTACGAGCCGTTCGGCATGGTGCCGCTGGAGGCGATGGCCTGCGGCGTGCCGGTGCTGGCGACCGGTGTCGGCGGGCACCTGGACAGCATCGTCGACGGCGTCACCGGCGTCCACGTGCCGCCGCGGCGACCGGGCGAGACGGCGCAGCGGATCAGGGAGCTGCTGGCCGACCCGACCCGGCGCGCGGCGATGGGCTTCGCCGGCTCCGACCGCGCCCGCTCCCGCTACTCCTGGGCCCGCATCGCGCAGGAGACCCTCACCGTCTACGCCCGCGCCGCCGCCCGAAGCGAAGTCCCGGCATGACCGAGCGAAGCGAGGGCATGAGTGCGGCCCCTGCCGGGGGGCGTGGGGAGTCGTCCCCCCACAGGCAGCACGGCATGACCGAGCGAAGCGAGCACATGGGTGCTGCCCGGCATGAGGGGTTCGGCGGGGACGGGGTGTCGCCGGTCACGGCGGCGGCGGCGCCCGACGGCGGGCTCGCGCGCGAGGACCGGCTGCAGGCGCTCGCCGACGCGGCGCTGCGGTTCCGTGCCGCCGCGCCGACCATCACCGTGTGGGGGCGGCGGCTGGCCCGCGTGCTGGGGTCCGGGGGACGGCTGCTGGCCTGCGGGAACGGCGGCAGCGCGGCCGAGGCCCAGCATCTGACCGCCGAGCTGGTCGGCCGGTTCGAGGACGAGCGGCGCCCGCTGTCGGCGATCCCGCTGCACGCCGACACCTCGTCCATGACCGCGATCGGCAACGACTACGGCCCGGTCGACGTCTTCGCCCGGCAGGTCCAGGCGCACGGCCGCCCCGGCGACGTGCTGATCTGCCTGTCCGCCAGCGGCCGCAGCGCCAACGTGATCGCCGCCGCGCGCCGCGCCCGGGAGCTGGGCGTCACCGCCTGGGCGATCACCGGGCCCGGGCCCAACCCGCTCACCGGCGCCTGCGACGACGCCGTCACCGTGGAGGCCAGCGCCACCGCCACCGTGCAGGAGATCCAGCTGGCCGCCGTCCACCTGCTCTGCGGGGTGATCGACGACACGCTCAGGGCGTCGGGAGGGGAGATGTGATGAACGCCGGTCCGCTCGTCGTGGTCGGGGACGTCCTGCTCGACATCGACATCGTGGGCGCCGCGTCCCGGCTCTGCCCGGACGCGCCCGTCCCGGTGATCGACCAGGCCGGCGAGCGGCCCCGTCCCGGCGGCGCGGGCCTGGCGGCGCTGCTGGCCGCCGCCGAGGGCCGCGAGGTGGTGCTGGTCACCGCGCTCGCCGACGACGAGCCCGGGCACCGGCTGCGGGCGCTGCTCGAACCGCACCTGGAGCTGGCCGCGTTCCACCTGCACGGCGGCACCCCCTGCAAGCTGCGCATCCAGGCCGAGGGGCAGCCGGTCGCCCGGCTGGACGTCGGCGAGGGCCGGGCCCAGGACGGCCCGGTCGGCCCCCGGGTCACCGAGGCGCTGTCGGAGGCGGGGGCGGTGCTGGTGTCGGACTACGGCCGCGGCGTCACGGGCCACGCCGCGATCCGGACCCTCCTGGAGAGGCTGGCCACCGAGATCCCCGTGGTGTGGGACCCGCATCCCCGGGGCGAGCCGCCGGTCCCCCGCACCCGGCTGATGACGCCGAACGAGGACGAGGCCGCCCGGCTCGCCGCCGCGAACGGCGCCGAGATCGGGGGCGGCGGGCTGGCCTCCGCGACCCGCCGCGCCCGCCATCTGGCCCGGTCGTGGAAGCTGGAGGCGGTCGCGGTGACGCTCGGCGCCGAGGGCGCGCTGCTGTGCGACGGGCCGGGCGCGCCGTTCCTGGCGCCGGCCGAGCCCGTCCTCGCGCACGGCCCGGCGGACTCCTGCGGCGCGGGCGACAGCTTCGCGGTCCGCGCGACCGAGGTGCTGGCCGACGGCGGCGGGCTCGCCCGGGCCGTCGGGGAGGGCGTGCGCCGCGCCTGCGACTTCGTGCACTCGGGGGCCGCCACGGCGGTCGCGTCCCGGCTGGCCGATACCGGCTCCCCGGTCGTGCGGCCGCCGCGCGAGGAGGCCGACGCCTGGGACGTGGCCGAGCGCACCCGCCGCGCCGGCGGCACCGTCGTGGCGACCGGCGGCTGCTTCGACGTCCTGCACGCCGGGCACGTCAACCTGCTCCAGCAGGCCCGCCGCCTGGGCGACTGCCTCATCGTCTGCGTGAACTCCGACGACTCGGTGCGGCGCCGCAAGGGCCCCGACCGGCCCGTCACGCCCGTCGGCGACCGCGTCCGGGTGCTGCGCGCGCTCTCCGACGTGGACGCGACCCTGGTCTTCGACGAGGACACGCCCGAGCCGCTCCTGGAACGGCTCCGGCCCGGGGTCTGGGTCAAGGGGGCCGACTACGCGGGCGTCCGGCTGCCCGAGGCGGGCATCGTCCAGGCCGGGGGCGGCGAGATCGTGCTGCTGCCGCTGCTGGAGGGTCGTTCGACCACGCGCGTCCTGTCGACCGCACAACCGTCCACCGCACACTCGTCCACCGCGAAGGGAAGCACGTCATGAAAGTCCTCATCACGGGCGGCGCCTCCGGTCTGGGCCGGGCCGTCGCCCACCGCGTCGCCGACGACGGCGGCATCCCGCTGGTCATCGACCGGCATCCACCCAAGAGCGAGGACGGCGGACCCGACCCGCGCGTCAAGCACATGCAGGCCGACCTCGCCGACCGGCACTGCGCCGAGCGGGCCGTGCACTGCCTGGCCCGGGACGCGGGCGGGCTGGACGCGGTCGTCACCGCCGCCGGGATCGACGCGTGCGGCCGGCTGGCCGACGTCCCGGCCGAGGACTGGGAACGGGTCGTGCAGGTCAACCTGCTCGGCACCGCCGCCGTCGTCCGGGCCGCGCTCCCCTACCTGGAGCACGCCCCCGACGGCCGGATCGTGACGTGCGCCTCCACGCTCGGGGTGAAGGCGCTGGGCGACGCCACCGCCTACTGCGCGTCCAAGTTCGGCGTGGTCGGGTTCACCCGGGCGCTGGCCGCCGAGCTGGCCGGGCACATCGGCGTCACGATGCTGGTGCCGGGCGGCATGGACACCGCGTTCTTCGACGGCCGCGACGAGCGCTACCGGCCGGGGCCGGGCGCGCAGCTGAACCGGCCCGAGGACGTGGCCGCCGCGGTGGTGTACGCGCTGTCCCAGCCCGCCGGGTGCGAGATCCGCGAGCTGGTGGTCTGCCCGTCGCGGGAGCCGTCATGGCCGTGAGGGCGGCGCGGCCGCCGCGGGCGCTGGCGCTGCGGGCGCTCGGCCTGGGAGATCTGCTGACCGCCGTGCCCGCGCTGCGGGCGCTGCGCCGCGGCCTGCCCGGCTGGCGGGTGACCCTGGCGGCGCCGCGCCGGGTCGCGCCGATCGCGCTGCTGTGCGGGGCGGTCGACGACGTGTTCCCGGCCTGCGGCCTGGGGCCGCTGCCGCCGCCGGACGGTCCCGTCGAGCTGGCGGTCAACCTGCACGGCTGCGGCCCGCAGAGCCACCGGCTGCTGCAGTCGCTGCGGCCGCGGCAGCTGATCGCGTTCGCCAACGCCGACACGGAGGTGGACGGCCCGGCGTGGAACCCCGGCGAGCACGAGACGGCGCGCTGGTGCCGGCTGGTGGAGGCGCACGGCTTCGACGCCGACCCGGCCGACCTGGACCTGCCGCGGCCGCCGGTGGCGTCCCCGGCGCCCGGCACCGTGGTGATCCATCCGGGGGCGGGGCACCCGTCCCGCCGCTGGCCCGCCGAACGGTACGGCGCGGTCGCGGCGGCGCTGCGCGAGCTCGGCGAGCGGGTCGTGATCACCGGCGGGCCGGACGAGTCGCGGACGGCCCGGCGGGTGGCGGTCCTGGGCGGGCTCGGGCCCGCCGCGGACCTGTCCGGCCGCACCGGGCCGCTGGAGTTGGCCGCGCTGGTCGCCCGCGCCCGGCTGGTGATCTGCGGCGACACCGGCGCCGCCCACCTGGCCACCGCGTACCGCACCCCGTCGGTGCTGCTGTTCGGCCCGACCCCGCCGGCGCTGTGGGGTCCGCCGCCCGAACGCACCCAGCACCTGGTCCTGTGGAGCGGGCGCCGCGGCGACCCGCACGGTCCCGAGCCGGATCCCGGGCTGCTGGACATCCCGGTGGACCGCGTCGTCGAGACGGCGGCGCGGGCCCTGCAACGCCCGGAACTCGCGGAGGGAGGAGTTCACGATGAGACATCCGCGCGCGGTCGTGACCGGGGGCGCGGGCTTCCTCGGATCGCACCTGTGCGAAACGCTGCTGGCCCGCGGCATCTCGGTGGTCTGCCTCGATAACCTGCTGACCGGCTCCACCCGCACCATCGCGCACCTGCTGCCGCGCGACGACTTCACCTTCCTCAGGCTCGACCTCAGCCGGCCGGTGCGGGTGCGGGGCCCGGTCGGGCACGTGTTCCACCTGGCCTCGGCCGCGTCGCCGGCCGACTACCTGCGCTGGCCGATCGAGACGCTGGAGGTCGGCAGCCGGGGCACCCGCAACGCGCTCGACCTCGCCGAGCGCAAGGGCGCCCGGTTCGTGCTGGCCTCCACCTCGGAGGTGTACGGGGACCCGCGCGAGCATCCGCAGCGCGAGTCGTACCGGGGCAACGTCGACCCGGTCGGGCCGCGCAGCGTGTACGACGAGGCCAAGCGGTTCGCCGAGGCGCTGACCTCGGCGTTCCGGAACTCGCGCGGGCTGGACACGGGGATCGTGCGGATCTTCAACACCTACGGCCCGCGGATGCGGCCCGACGACGGCAGGGCGATCCCCACGTTCCTGCGCCAGGCGCTGCGGAACGAGCCGCTCACCGTCGCCGGGGACGGCTCGCAGACCCGCTCGATCTGCCATGTGGACGACACGGTGCGGGGGATCACGGCGCTGGCGCTGTCCGGCCATCCGGGGCCGATGAACATCGGCAGCCCGTACGAGACCTCGATGCTGGACCTGGCCCGGCTGATCATCGAGCTGACCGGGTCGCGGTCGGCGATCCGGTTCGTGGAGCGGCCGGTGGACGACCCGTGCGTGCGCCGCCCGGACACCTCGCTGGCCCGGGCCGTGCTGGGGTGGGCGCCCGAGGTGCCGGTCGAGGAGGGCCTGCGCGCGACGATCGGGTGGTTCGAGCGCGAGCTGGCGCACCTCCGCTCCGCCTGAGCCCGGATCGGGGCCGGGGCGGGGCCCGGCCCCGATCCGGTCCCGTCCCGGCCCCGCACTCCCTCACCCGGCGCGGGGCGCTCAGAGTTCGCGGGCGCCGATCGAGGCCATCAGGTCGGGCCAGACGCGGGAGGCGACCCTGGTCCAGGCGGGCCAGTTGTGGCGGCCGTCCCCGTACAGGTCGGCCGTGTAGGGGACGCCGAGCCGGTCGAGCCGGTCGCGGAAGGCGAGGTTGGTGGCGCCGACCGCCTGCTCGCCGAACAGTCCGACGTCCCACGGCGGCGCGTCGGGGTCGCCGGGCCCGGGGTTCCCGGTGGTGCCCGAGGAGAAGAAGACCTTGGTGCCGGCCAGCCGGGGCGCCAGCTCGTAGGGGTCGTGGGCCCGCCAGTTGGCGGCGTTGAGGACCAGGAAGCCGTAGATCGCGATCGGGTCCTGGCCGTTGAGCGCGTTGGTCGCCATGATCAGCGACGGCATGCCGGGCGCGCGCAGCCACAGCACCCCGCTCAGCGAGGCCACGTGCCGGAACATGCCCGGATACTTGGCGGCGTAGGTGATCGCGCCCTGCCCGCCGGCCGAGTCGCCGATCGCGGCGCGCGCGGTGCCGGCGTGGTAGTTGCGCTCGACCAGCTGGACGACCTCCTTGGTGTGGAAGGTCTCCCACTTGGGCGTCCCGCGGAAGCCGTAGTTGTACCAGTCGGCGTAGGCCCCGTCGGCCGCCTCCGGCATGACCACGATGGCGTCGTAGCCCGCGGCCCAGCCCTCGATGTCGGTGTTGCGGGGCCAGGAGGTGTAGTCGTCCTGGCCGCCGTGGTAGGCGTACAGCACCGGCCAGGTGGCGGTGGCGTCGGCGCGCCAGTCCCGGGGCAGCAGGATGCGGGTCTTGACCGACCGGCCGAGCGAGGGGGACTCGATGGTGATGTCCACCTCCTGCGGGCCCAGCCGGGTTTCGGCGGTGATGCGCGCGCCTGTGTCGGCGGGCCGGAACGGCTGCGCCCGGGTGAACGTCGGCGCGGCGGCCGCCGTTCCCGGGGGCGCGGCCACCGCCGTCATACCCATGACCAGCGCGGCCGCGGCCAGGAGCGCTCCAGCGCGGGGTCCGCGCCCGGTGCGGGACCGGCCTTCGTGACGTGTCATCGTCCACCTCGTTCCAGTTCGGATCGTTGCGAGGGCTCCATGGGTCAGGCGGGTGGTCAGGCGGGTTCGGACGGGCCGGTCCCGGCCCCGGTCCCGATCAGGTCGAGCTCCACCACCGCGTTCAGCAGCAGGAGCAGTTCGGTGCGGCGGCCGGGGTCGTTGACCTCCTCCCCCATCAGCGCCCTGAGCCGCCGGACGCGGTAGCGCACGGTCTGGTCGTGCACCATCAGGCGCGCGGCGGCGTCCACGGCGTTGTCGCGGCACTTCATGTACTCCAGCAGCGTCCGGGCGAACAGCGCCCGCCGGTGCGGCGGCAGCTCCTGCAGCGGGCGCAGCCGCTCCCCGGCGGCGAGGGACAGCAGCTCCCGGCACATCGAGGTGATCACCGCGGGCACCCGGTCCAGGCACCGGACCACCTCCGCGCCGCCGGCCGGCGCCTCCGCGCCCCCGGCCGGTCCCTGCCCGTCCAGCGCGAGCGTCCGGCGCGCCCAGCGCAGCGACAGCGCGCCCGCGTTCGGCGGCACCGTCGGCCCGATCGCCGCCCGGCAGCCGCCCAGCAGCGACTCCAGGACGCCGTCCTGCCCCGGCCCCTCCGGATCCGGGACGATCAGGTACGGCTCCGCGCAGTGCCAGTCGGCCAGGATCGACGGCGGCAGCACCGGCACCGGCCGCCCCGCCGGGCGGTGCACCGCGACGGCCGCGACCGTGCGCGGCAGCCCCCACCCGGCCGGGCGGGCCAGCTCGCCGATGGCCGCGTCGCTGGCCGGCGGGTCGGCGATCAGCAGGTCGCGCAGCCGCCAGCGCAGCCTCTCCCGCTCGGTGGCCATCCGCTCGGTCGCCTCCGCGTACCCCTGCGAGGCCGCGGCGGCGACCCGCTCCAGGAACACGAACAGCGACTCGGTGATCTGCCCGAGCGTCTCCAGCGACCAGTCCAGCCGCCGCGCCTCGCCGATGAAGCGGCGGCAGGCGACCTGCCCGGCGACCCGGATCGCGGTCTGCAGGCCGTCCAGGCTGCGGCCCTTGGCCGCCTCGTACGCGCCGACCTCGGCGTAGATGTCGGTCAGCGCCCGCCAGTCCAGCCGGCCGCCGGCGACCGCCTCGACGAAGTGCGCGACGGTCTGGCCGACGGTCCAGCGGATCCGCGGGGCCAGCCGGCTGCCCGGCGGGCAGGCGTAGCCGGGGACCTGCCGCCGGATCTCCAGCACCATCTCCTCGGCCGCGGCCTCGATGTGCGGGCGCAGCGACTCGGTGTCGCGCCGCGCCAGTTCCGCGGGCGGGGGCGCGGTCAGCATGGGGAAGGCTCGTTCGGCCACCTGCACACCTCCGGCGGGGAGCGTCCCGGAAGACGCCGCGCCGATGATCGCGCGGCGCTCCACTATCACCCGCCCACCGGGCCGGGGAAACTCAGCCGGCGAAGGAGCCCGCGCGGCTCAGTTGTCAGCCGGTTGAGTCGTCGGCGGTTCAGGGGACGGCGCGGCCGGATGCGGTCCCCGGGCGAAATTGCCTATGGCCTCTTCGGCCCGGGAGGTTCACAGTGCAGGTCAAAGTGTGCGCTGATCCAGGCGCGCATGAGGGCAGCCAGGAGGTTCACGATGAGCCAGGGCAGAACCCGCCGCAGATCCCCCGCAAGTTCCCCCGAACCCGCCCCCGCCCGGCCCGGACGGCCGCCCGGTCGCCGCGGCGGTCCGGGCGCCGCGGCCGTGGTGGTGCTGGCCGTCGCGTTCTTCGCACTCGCCCTCGCCGTGCTGCTGCGCTTCTTCGTCGCCGACCGGCTCCTGGTCGCCCCCACCGACGCCTACACCCGCGCGGAGCTGCGCGCCAACGGCGCCACCTACTTCGACCGGCGCGCGCTGAAACCGCGCACCGGCGCCGACCTGACGCTGACCACCACCGTGCGCGGCAACGTGCGGGCGTCCAACGGCGACGTGGCCGTCTGGGACACCTTCGCGGTGCTGGAGGACCTGGCCAACGGCAACCAGATCGACATCTCCCAGCACCGGATGGCCTTCGACCGGCGCACCGCCGGGCTGGTGAACTGCTGCGGCGCCACCGCCAAGCCGCCCTCCGGGCCGCCGGTGTACGGCACGTTCCTCCCGATCGGGGTCGGCAAGCGGGCCTACCAGGTGCACGACACCTCCACCGGGCGGGCGTGGCCGATGCGGTACGAGGCCACCGAGACCATCGGCGGCCTGCGCACGTACCGCTACACGCAGCGGATCGAGGAGACCAGGATCGGCGAGCAGTCCGGCGGCGTGCCGTCCACGCTGCTCGGCCTGCCCGGGCCGTCCCGCACCGTCGCGGCCGACCGGTACTACCGGGGCACCGTGACCGCGTGGGTCGAGCCGCGCACCGGGGCCATCGTCGACCGGCGCCAGCGGGTCACCTCGACCGTGCGCGGCCGGGACGGCCAGGGCGAGCTGCTCGCCGCCGACTTCGACCTGAGGATGTCGCCCGAGACCCGGCGCGCGCTGATCGCCAGGGCGGAGGACTCGGCCGGTACCGTCACCCTGCTCCGCACGACCGGCCCGATCACGGGCCTGGTCGCGGGACTGGTCCTGCTGGGGCTGGGCACCGTCCTGCTGGTACGGCGCCGCCGCCGCGACGAGCTGGCGAACGAGCCGTTCTGACCGGTGCCCGCCCCGGTCACCGCGCGTCGCCTCCGGGGAGCCGCCGGGCCAGGACGCGGTAGGTGTTGGACCGGCCCGACCGCTTGATCAGCGGGTGCAGGAACTGGTCCAGGGACGCCGCCGCGAACATCGGCGGCCCGGCGGCGAGGTACACCGCCGTCCGGGCGGCGCCGCGCATCCTGCGGTGCCGCGCCGGGGTCCAGGGCTTGTCCGGGTCGGGCACCACCCGGTGCGCCAGCATCATCACGATCATGAGGAGGTCGACCGGCTGGTTCGCCGCCCCGCGCTGCACCTCGACCACCTCGAACCCGCGCTCCTCCAGCGCCTCCACCAGGTTGCCGACCGGGACGAAGTGCAGGTGCTGGGGCTGGAACCAGGCGTGCCACCAGCGGCCCGCCAGCCGCCCGAGGATCCACTCGGGGTCGGGCACCTCGACCAGCAGGTGCCCGCCGGGCGGCAGCACCCGCGCGGCGGCGTCCAGCTCGGCCCGCGGGTCGAGGGTGTGCTCCAGGTAGTGGTGCATGCTGACCACGTCGTAGGCGCCGGCGAGCTTCTCGGCGTACTCGGGGAAGAAGCCCATGTGGCCGCCGTCGATCCAGCCGCGGTCCTCGGCCTCCTTGACGCTGACGCTCATGTCGAGCGCGTCGAAGCGGGTCTGCGGCCACACGTCGCGGGCGGCGTTGCAGAAGTGGCCGTGGCCGCCGCCGACGTCCAGCCACGCCCTGGGCACGGCGCGGCCGCGCAGCATGCGGGCGCGGTCGCGGTAGTGCGGGGCGGCGAGCCGAAACCCGCGCTCCACCTCGGGCTCCCCGGGCCCGTCGTAGAAGTCGCGGTAGTGGAACTCCAGCCCGTCCGGGTTCAGCCTCGGGTTCTGGAAGACGTGCCCGCAGGCGTCGCAGGCGTCGAGGGTGAAGACGCCCGGCCGGTGGTGCTGGTGGTCGCCGCTGGTGAGGTGGTGCCGCAGCGCCCGGCTGCCGCACCACGGGCAGTCGGCGCGGCGCGGCTCGAAGAAGCGCTCCACCCCGCCGGCCAGCTCGGACGCGTACGCCGCGCGCGCCCGGGCCAGCGCCGGGTCCGGCCGCTCGCGCTGGACGGCGACGCGCAGCCACCGGTCGAGCGCTCCCACCGGGCGGGTGAGCGCGAACCGGTGGCGGTCGTGCGGGCGCAGCGGCGTCCCGGCCGTCGCCAGGTACGGCTGCGCGGCCGCGGCCGCCAGCACCGAGAGCGCGGGCAGCGCGTCGGCCGCCCGCCGCGCCCCGAACAGCCCGCGGCCCACCGCGAACCCCAGCGCCGCCAGCCCGATGAGGTTCCCGGACAGGTAGACGGGCAGGTCGGCGGGCCAGCGGCCGCGCAGGATCGCGCGCCGCTCGCCGGGCGGGCAGCCGACCGGGGCGATCGCCGGGGTCACGGCCAGGTCGGCGCCCACCGGGGCGTACCGCTTGAGCCGTACCGCGAGCCGCTCCATCTCGGCCGCGGACAGCCCGGCGAACCGGGTGACGCCGGCCCGCGCGGCCACGTCCGCGGTCACCAGCATGGCGTGCCCGCCGCCACCGCCGACGGCCAGCCGCGCGCCCTGGTAGGTCTCCGGGTCCACGCGGCGCACCAGCTCCAGCGCGCGGGCACCGTCCAGGCCGGCCGGGACCAGGTCGAGCACCTCCAGGTTCCGTTCGCGGGCGTAGGCCGAGGCGGCCCGGCGGGTGGTCTCGTCCAGCACCACGCCGGCGGCGGTCACGAAGCAGTGGTCGTCCCGGACGGGTTCGCCGGAGGGCGGCAGCGGGGCCAGCCGCGCCGCCCGGTTCCTTCGCCACAGGGCGTCGGCCACCAGGCCGGCCGCCACGAGCGGCAGCGTCGATCGCATGCGCATGTCGGTCCCTTCGCAGGGGGGGACGAGGGAGCTGAGAAGGCGATGATCGTCGAGCGCCACCGGCGCCGAAACGCGATGTTCGCCAAAGGACCGCCCTGTTTTGACTCAGCCGCGTGAGTAGTCGGCGGGGCCGTCGCTCCGACCGCTCCGCCCGCTGACAAAAGGCCCGCGGAACGCGCGCGGGCGCCGCCATGCGCGGACGGTGCGACCGTCCCGACACTTGTGCCGCCCATTCCCGCCGGGTCCCCGCCCGCGGCCGTGTCGTCACCGGCCGCGGGCGGGCCGGCACAGGCGCAAGGAAGGACACCCGACCCGTGCACTCCTCGTTCAAGCGGTTCACGCGGCGCGCGCTGATCGCCGTGCTGGCCGCCGGCGTCCTGGCGGCCCCGGCGGCGACGGCCGCCGCCACCGCGCCGGCGGCGGCGCAGGCCCCGGCCCAGGCCCTCGCCCGGGGCGCCGCCAACCCCTACCAGCGCGGCCCCGACCCCACCGAGGCGAGCGTCACGGCCCCGCGCGGCCCGTTCGCGATCGCCTCCAAGAAGGTCACCGCGTTCAGCCACCCCGGCATCCGGGAGGGCACCATCTACTACCCGACCGACACCGGCCAGGGCACCTTCGGCGCGATCTCGGTGTCACCCGGTTTCGTCTCGCCCGAGGCCACCGTCGCCTGGTACGGCCCGCGGCTGGCCTCGCAGGGCTTCGTGGTCATCACGCTGGAGATCAGCACCGGGTTCGACCTGCCCGAGGCCCGCGCCGCCCAGCTCCTGTCCGCACTCGACCACCTGAAGCAGGACGCCACCGTGCGGAACCGGATCGACCCGAGCCGGATGGCGGTCATGGGCTGGTCGATGGGCGGCGGCGGCACCCTCCGCGCCGCGCAGCAGACCCCCTCGCTCAAGGCCGCCGTCCCGCTCGCCCCCTGGGACCTGGGCGTGGACTTCGGCGACGTCCGGGTGCCGACGTTCGTCATGGGCGCCGACAACGACTTCATCGCCGGCACCGGCGCCCACGCCGAGCCGTTCTACGAGCAGCTGCGGGTGGAGAAGGCGTACATGGAGCTGGAGAACGCCGGCCACTTCACCTTCACCAGCGACAACACCGTCATCGCCCGGCAGGCGATCTCGTGGATGAAGCGGTGGGTCGACAACGACACCCGCTACGACCGGTTCCTGTGCCCGCCCCCGCCCGGGAACAGCTCCACCATCCAGGAGTACCGCTCGACCTGCCCGTACTGATCCACTTCGGAGGCCTCGGAGCGGCCGGGGAGTCCCGGCCGCTCCGGCCTTCGCGCCCGGATCACACCCGGGTCGCGGCGAGCTTCGCCGGATCGAACCGGATGCCGTGGCCGCCGTGCCCGCCCGGGCGCAGCAGGCCGCCCTCGACGCGGACCGGGTACGGCTCGGCGAGCAGGCCGAGGTCGGCGAACGAGGCGTCCTCCACGTCCTCGACCATCGCCGGCAGCGGCAGGCAGCAGGCCAGCTGCCCGGAGATGTCGGGCAGCAGGTGCGGGAACGCGGGCACGTCGAAGGTGCGGGCCAGCTCCACGATCCGCAGGAACGGCGTGATCCCGCCGACCCGCACCACGTTGGGCTGCACGATGTCGCACGCCCCCGCCGCCAGCAGGTCGCGGAACTCGTAGGCGGTGTGGGTGTTCTCGCCGAGCGCGATCGGCACGTCCACGCTCGCCCGCAGCCGGGCGTAGGCGTGCACGTCGGCGGACGGGAGGGGCTCCTCGATCCAGTACGGGTCATAGGGCCGCAGCGCCTCGGCCGCCCGGATCGCGCGGGGCAGGTCCCACAGCTGGTTGGCGTCCACCATCAGGCGGGCGTCCGGGCCGAGGACCTCGCGGACGGCGGCGACCCGCGCCACGTCCTCGGCCAGGTCGTCCCGCCCCACCTTGATCTTCGCGGCGGTGCGGCCCCGCGCCCGCCACCGCCCGGCCTGCGCGACCAGCTCCTCGACCGTGTAGTGCCGGTTGACGCCGCTGCCGTACACCGGGACGGCCTCGCGGCGCCGTCCCAGCGCGGCGACCAGGCCGTCCCCGGCCGCCCGCAGGTCCCACAGGGCCAGGTCGACCGCGGCGAGCGCGGTCGTCACCAGGCCGCCGCGGCCCGCCTCGTGCAGGTGCCACCACAGCCGGTCGAAGACGACCTCGGGGTGGGCGGGCAGGCCGAGCGCGGCGTCCCGGACATCCGACTCCAGCAGCGCGTGCACCGCCCGGCCGCCCACCCACGGCGCCCACGAGAAGCCCGTGCCGGTACGGCCGTCGCCGGTGGTGAGCTCGGTGACGACGACGTGGATGTGCGTCATGTCCGGGCTCCAGGGCCGCGGCATCGGGACGCGGTGCAGCGTGCTGCGCAGCTCCGCGATCGTCGCGTCGCCCGTCACGCGCTCACCTCCGCTGCTCCTGGGACGGGTCGGTGCGCAGCCGGGCGTGCAGCCCCCCGTCCACGCGCAGCACATGCCCGTTGACATGGGCGGCGGCCGAAGAGGCCAGGAACAGTGCGGCGTCGGCGACCTCCTCCGGGGCCGTCGTGCGGCCCGAGGGGATGTCGGTCGTGGGCCGCACGGCGCCGACCACGCTCGCCGGGGCGATGCAGTTGGCGCGGATGCCGAGACCGCCCAGCTCCACCGCGATCGCCCGCGCCATCGCCTCCAGGCCTGCCTTGGTGACGTCGTAGGCGCTCTGGTCCTCGTGCGCCCGCGCCCCGCCCGGCGAGGACATGTTGACGATCGCGCCGCCGCGCCCGGCGTCCCGCCAGCGGCGCACCGCCCGCACCGACAGCAGGTACGCCGAGCGCAGGTTGGCGGCGACGATGGCGTCCCAGGTCGCCGAGTCGAGGTCGATGAAGGGGGTCCGGTACTCGGTGAGGGCGGCGTTGTTGACCAGGACGTCGAGGCCGCCCGCCCGGTCGACCAGGGCGAAGACGCGTTCGGCCGCCTCCTCCCCCGCCAGGTCGGCGGCCAGCGTCGTGACCCGTCCCCGCGGCGGCACCACGTCCGGCAGCGTCTTCAGCCCGTCGGCGTCGCGGTCCACCGCGACCACCTCCGCGCCGGCCCCGGCGAACCGGGCCACCAGCGCCCGTCCGATCAGCCCGGCCGCGCCGGTGACCAGCACCCGCCGGCCCCCGAAGTCGAACCGCGCGTCTCCGCCGGAACGCCCCGCCTCCAGCTCGCTCATTCGGTGGTCGCCTCCTTGACCTGCGCGACGATCTGCGTGGGATTGACGAACATCAGCGCGACGACCAGCAGCACCGCCGACAGCGCCATGTAGATCACGGCCATCGCGTCGATGGCCTGGGCGGCCCGGATGCCCGGGGTGAACGCGGCGCTGTAGAGCGCCACGATCAGGGTCTGGCTGTCGGCGTCGGCGACCAGGAAGGTCAGCTCGAACATCGCCACGGTCCGCACCAGCACCAGGATCCCCGCGGCCAGGATGCCCGGCAGCAGCAGCGGAACCAGCACGCGGGAGAACACCTGCCGGGTGCGGGCCCCGCACATCCGGGCCGCCGACTCCACGTTCGCGTCGATCTGCTCCACGAACGGCGTCATGACCAGCACCACGAACGGCAGCGCCGGGACCAGGTTCGCCGCGATCACACCGGTCATCGTGCCCGCCAGATGGAACTTGTAGAGCACGGTCGCCAGCGGGATCCCGTAGGTGATCGGCGGCAGCAGCACCGGGAGCAGGAGGAGCAGCAGCAGCACCACCCGCTTGCCCGGGAAGTCCCGCCTGGCCAGCGCGTACGCGGCGGGCACGCCCAGCAGCAGCGACAGCGCCACCACCGCGAGCGTCACCGCCAGGGTCGTCTGGAGGACCTCGCCGAGCGCGAACTCGGCCCACGCGTCGGCGTACCAGGCGGTGGTGAAGCCCTTCGGCAGCCACCCGGCGAACCAGGTGGTGCCGAACGAGTTGACGATCACCGACAGGATCAGCGCGGCCAGGTTCAGGAGGAAGAACGCCACGCAGCCCCAGACGACCCAGCCCGCGATGCCACGGCGCCGGCCGCCCTTGAGGCGCCCGAACGAGACGGCCGTCATGAGCCCTTCCCTCCCATCGCGGGCCCCGCGTACAGGCGGCCCCGCAGGAACAGCGTGAACGAGATGACCAGCAGCTCGAAGAGGCCCATCAGCACGGCGATCGTGGACGCCATCCCGTAGTCGTACTTCTCGAACGCGGCCTGGTAGGCGGCGATCGCCATCACCCGGGTCTCCCCGGCGGGCTCGCCGACCAGGTTCGCCGACGGGAACACCGAGAACGCCAGCACGAAGGCCAGCACGAACGTGGTCGCCAGGCCGGGCGCCAGCAGCGGCAGCGTGACCCGCCGCATCCGCTGCCAGGGACCGGCGCCCAGCGTGGCCGCGGCCCGCTCCAGCGTCGGGTCGATGCCCGACAGGTAGGCCAGGACCAGCAGGAACGCGAACGGGAACCCGGTGATGAGCAGCGACAGCAGGACGCCCCAGTAGTTGTAGATCAGCCGGACCGGCTGGTCGATCAGCCCGGCGTCCATCAGGAGCGTGTTCAGCCAGCCCTTCGGCCCCAGGTAGCGCAGCAGGCCGTCGGCGACCAGCACCGTGCCCAGCGTCACCGGCAGCACCAGCACGGCCGTCAGCAGCCGCCGCCCCCGGAACCGGCCGCGCAGCCGGTACGCGATCGGCACCGAGGCGCCCACGTTGATCAGCGCGGCGGGCAGCGCCAGCCGGAGCGTGTTGCCGATCGTGCCGCGCTGGTAGGCGTCGCCGAAGAACGCCGCGTAGTTGCCGAGGAACCCGCCGCCCTCCTTGGGCCGCAGGGACAGGCCGACGCCGTACATCATCGGGTACAGGAACAGCACGCCCACCACCAGAACGGCGGGCGCGAGCAGGAGCAGCACGCGGTCGACGCCGCGTTCGGCGAGGCGGTGCCGCAGCCCGCCGCGCGCCCGCGGCGCGGCGGCCCGGCCGGGGCCCGCCGGGGGCGCGTCGACGGCCGTCACGTCTTCTCCCCGGCGAACACCAGGACGCGTTCCACCGGCACGGTGAGCTCGACCCGGGAGCCGGGCGCGACCCGTTCGGGCAGGCGGAAGTGGATGACCTGGCCGTCGTCGGTGACACCCTCGGCCGCCACCTCGCGGCCGTGGAACTCGGCCACCTCGACCCGCACGTTCACAATGTTCACCCGGTCGGGGGCGGCCTCGCCGGCCGGGCGGAAGTCCTCCGGCCGGACCGCCGCGACGGCGGCGCCGCTCCCGATGCCGACCGGGGCCTGCTGCACGCCGATAAGCCGCAGGCCCCCGGTCGGCGAGGGTGACCCGCCCGCCCTCACAAGACGCTACGCGCATGTCCAGCAGGTTGCGGTAACCCTTGACCTCCTCCCCCTCGTGAACGAGGGGGATTTCAACCCGTGGCCCTCAGGAGAGGAGAGCAGGTTGAGGTTCGCGGTTCATCCGTCCCGGCAACCCGGAGCGTCCCCGCGCAGCAACGGCCGGTCCGGCCGCCGTGCCCACGAGCCTGAACTCGCGTGCGATGTTGCGCGCCCACGCTCACCTCGGCATCGCCGACGTAGCCGCAGAACCGGCAACGGAAACACGCTTGGCTCTCGCGCGCCCCCGGTCCCTGGTCCCGCACGCCGAGCAACGCTGCAAGGTGTACGCGGGATCGATCTTGTACACGCAGCCGGGCGCCCTGTGTTCCAGCCGCTCGACCAGCATGGCCCGGCCAGCTTGTTCTCCACCGGCCAGACATCACAGACGGTAGCACCAGCACCGCGCACCGTGCCCGGGGTTTCGGAAATCCGCCGTGGCGGCAGATCTCCGGTCCCTGTCCTGCTCCGCAGAAGTCCGATTCCTCGCCCCACCTGAAGGCGGGGGGAGGCCGTCGATGCGCTCGTCGTCCAGCCAGATCTCTCCCGCGGAGAGCGGTAGCAGCCCGGCCAGGCAGTTCAGCGCGGTCGACTTCCCGCATCCGGACGGCCCGAGCAGCGCGAGGAACTCGCCGCCCTCGATCCGCAGGTCGACCCCGTCCAGCGCCACCGAAGGCCCGAACCGGCGCGTGACCCCCTCCATCCGCAGCTGCCCGAACCCGGCCCGCGCATCCTCCACCGCCACCGCCGCCGTCATGATTTCTTCACCTTCTGCCCGCCGATCTCGCGGTCCCACCGGTCGAAGGCGGCGACCATGGCCTTGGCGTCGAGCGGCGGCGCCTTGGGGTTGTCGGCGATGAGCCTGTCGTACTCGGGGCGGCCGTACTCCTGGACGACCTTCTGGCTGTCGGCGGGGGCCATGGACAGCGTCACGCCCTTCACGGCCGGGCCCGGGTAGAAGTAGCCCTTGTCGTAGGTGATGGCCTGCTGCTGCGGGGTGAGGGCGAACTTCATCAGGTCGGTGAGGACGGCGAGCTTCGCGCCGGAGACGCCCTTGGGGACGACCATGTAGTGCGCGTCGGTCACCCAGGTGAAGCCGTTCAGGGCGCCGGTCCTGACGTCCTTGGGGACCTGGCCCAGGACGCGCGGGTGGATGTCCCAGCCGGTGGTGGTGAGGATGATGTCGCGGGTGCCCTCGCCGAGTTCCTTCATGGTCTGGGACGTGCCGGTCGGGTAGTACTCGACGTACTTGTCCAGCTCCTTGAGGTAGGCCCAGGTCTTGGACCAGCCGTTGACGGGGTCCATCGGGTTGGAGTCCTTGAGGATGTAGGGGAGCCCCATCAGCCAGGTGCGGCCGGGCCCGGAGTTGGAGGGCCGGGCGTACATGAGCTTCCCGGGGTTGGCCTTGGCCCAGGCGAGGAGTTCCCCGGCGGTCTCGGGCGGGTCGCTCACCGTCTTGGGGTTGTACTCGAGGAGCGGGCCGGACGGGTAGTACGTCACGGTGACGCCCCTGCCCCTGGCCAGTTCCTGCATCTTGGCGGCCGGTTCCTGGTAGGCGGACCTGAGGTCGGGGAGCTTGTCGGAGTACCTGCCGACCAGGTCGACCCAGAGGTTCTGCTCCAGCCCGGCGGAGAGCCCGTCGGTGCCGGTGAGGACGAGGTCGATGTCCAGGCGTCCGGCGTCCTGCTGGGCCTTGACCTTGCCGGCCAGTTCGGGCGCGGTGACCTTGTTGTAGGTGATCCGTTCGACGAGCTTGGGGTTGCGGGCCTTGTAGTTCTCGAAGATCTGCTGGGTGAGCTGGAGGTTTCCGGCCACGTCGACGATGTTGAGGGTGACCGGCTCGGCGGGGGGCCTGACGTCGGCGGGGGCGGGTTCGGCGGCGGAGCCGGTCCCGGTCTCGGGGGCGCCGCAGGCGGCGGCGAGCCAGGTGATGAGGGAGGCGGCGAGGACGGCGGCGGAGGTGCGCGGAGTTCTCAGGGGAGTTCGCATGGGGTGGTCCTCCTGGGCGGGCCGGCTCCTAGGTCGGCCCGGTCGTGCTCCGGATGAGGAGTCGGGTCGCCAGCTCGGGCGCCGGCGGACGGGAGGGCGGCGATTGGGCCGCCCCGTGCGGCAGCGCCGCCCGCAGTTCCGCCAGGAGCATGGCGGACGCGGCCCGCGCCACCGCCGGCATCGGCACGGCGACCGTGGTCAGCGGCGGTGAGACCATCGACGCGGTCGGGACGTCGTCGAAGCCCACGATGCTCATCGCCTCGGGCACCGGCACGCCCCGGTCGCGCAGCCGGGCCAGCACGCCCATCGCGACCAGGTCGTTGTAGGCGAACACGGCGGTGACGCCGGCGGCGAGGGCCTCGTCGGCGGCCCGGTAGCCGCCGCTGAACTGCGGCTCGTAGGGGCCCAGTTCGACCAGTTCGACGCCGCGCTCGGCGCATCCGGCGGTGAGGAACCTGCGGCGCTGCCGGTTGGACCAGGAGTCGCGCGGTCCGGCCAGGAACGCGCAGCGCCGGTGGCCGAGGGCGTGCAGGTGGCCGATGGCCTGCTCGACGCCGGGACCGAAGTCCATGGCGATCGAGGGGACCGTGCGGCTGATCCGGTTGGCCAGGACGAGGGTCGTCTTGGCGGCGATGGAGCGCACCCGCATCCCCGACATGCGGGGTGCGCAGAGGATGAGGCCGTCGGCGCGTTCGACCATGGCCTCGGCGAGCCGTACCTCGGTGGCCGCGTCCTCGTCGGTGTCGGCGAGGAAGACCGCGTACTCGGTGTCCCGGAAGTAGGCCTCCACGCCCTTGATGAACAGGGCGAAGACGGGGTTGGCGATGTCGGGGACGATCAGCCCGACGTTGGTGGTGCGGCCCAGGACCAGCGACCGGGCGGCCCGGTTGGGCCGGTAGCCCAGCCGGTCGGCGCACTCCAGCACCCGCCGCCGGGTCTCGGCGTTGACCAGCTCGGGGTTGTTGAGCGCCCGCGAGACGGTCGAGGCCGAGACGCCGGCGGCCGAGGCGACCGCGCGGATCGAGGTCATACGCCGGAGTATGAAAACGTTTGTGGTACACGTCAACAGGCGGATGATGTTCTACAGAAGCTTGACGACCTGGAGATGAGATGTAGAAGATTGGCGCACGTGCCCTCCGGACCGAGAGGCAGCTCTCATGACCGAGGCGTTCAACGTCGCGGACCACCTGGTCGACCGGCATCTGCGCGCGGGAGACGGCGAGCGCGCGGCCGTGATCAGCCCCGGCCGGACGCTCACCTACCGGCGGCCGGCGGACGAGGTGCGCCGGGTGACGGCCGGGCTGCGCGCGCTGGGCGTCCGGCCCGAGGAGCGCGTGCTGATGTGCATGGTGGACGACGTCGAGCTGTTCGCCCGCCGCGCCGCCGCCGACCAGGCCACGCTGCTGTTCGGAACCCCGAGCTTCTGGGGTCCGCTGCTGGCCTCCGACGTCCCGGACGACGCGTTCGCGTCCGTCCGGCAGGGTGTTTCCGCGGGCGAGGCACTACCTCCGAGAATGTTCCACGGAATGGCCGAGCGATTCGGTGTGGAAGTGCTGGACGGCATCGGTTCCACGGAAATGCTGCACATCTTCATTTCCAACCGTCCCGGCGAGGTGCGCCCGGGTTCGTCGGGAACCCCGGTCCCCGGATACGACGTCGAACTGCGCGACACCGGCGGGGCCGTGATCGACGGAGTCGGCGAGCCGGGCGAGCTCCATGTCCGGGGCGAGTCCGCCGCCGTGGGGTACTGGTGCCGCGCGGCGACGTCCCGGCAGGTGTTCCTGGGCGACTGGGTCCGCACGGGCGACACCTACGTCCGCAACGAGGACGGCACCTACACCTGCCTCGGCCGGACGAACGACCTGCTCAAGGCGGGCGGCATCTGGGTCTCGCCCACCGAGGCGGAGGAGCGCCTGCTCGCCCATCCCGCCGTGGCCGAGGTCGCGGTCGTCGGGGTCCCGGACGCCGACGGCCTGGACAAGCCGGTGGCCTGCGTGGTCCCGAGGCCGGGCGGCACGGTGGACCCGGACGAGCTGATCGCCTGGTGCCGGGACGGGCTCGCCTCGTTCAAGCGGCCCCGCGGCGTGGTCGGGCTGACCGGGCTGCCCAGGACCGCCACCGGCAAGATCCGCCGCAACGTGCTGCGGGAGCTGGCCCGCGCCGAGTTCCAGGCCGCGGCGGGTAGGGAGCCGGTGAGAGAGGAGGCCGGATGATCAACGACCTCATGGTCGTGGACGCGCACGTGCACGCCCCGCGGCTGTCCACGCTCAAACCGGCCTGGCTGGAGTGGGCGGACCGGTACTCCGGACCGCACCCCTGGCGGGACGCCTACGACGAGCGGGGCGACCCCGTGCCCGAGCGGCTGGACGCCCTGATGGAGGCCGAGGGCGTCGACCGGGCCCTGCTCTTCTGCGAGTACAGCCCGCGGGCGACGGGCGTCCAGCCCTTCGAGGACCTGCTGCCGATCGTCGAGTACAACCCGGTCCGGTTCCGCCCGGTCGCCAACGTCAACCCGCACCTGCACCACCCGGCCGCGGCCGAGGCCGAGCGGCAGCTCGACCTCGGCGCGGTGGCGCTCAAGCTGCACCCGGTGCACGGTGCCTTCTCCCCCGCCGAACGCGAGCTGTACCGGGTGTACGCCGTCTGCGCCGAACGCGGAGTCCCGGTGATCCTGCACTCGGGAACCTCCAGCTTCCCCGGGTCCCGGACGCGGTTCGGCGACCCGCGGCTGATGCTGGACGTGATCGAGGACTTCCCCGACGTCCACTTCGTGTTCGCCCACGGCGGCCGGGGGTGGTGGTACGACACCGCCGCGTTCCTCGCCCTCGCCAAGCCCAACGTGTGGCTCGACCTGGCCGGGCTGCCGCCCAAGCGGCTCCCCGAGTACTACGCCCGCTTCGGGCTGTCCCGGCTGGCCGAGCGGTGGATCTTCGGCACGGACTGGCCCGGCGTCCCCGGGGCGTCCCGCAACGTGGCAGCCCTGGGCGATCTCGGGCTCCCCGCCGAGACGCTCCGCGCCGTCCTTTCCACCAACGCGGCCACAATCTTTTCGCTGTGAGGGGAGGGGCGCCGGGGGCCGCGCTCAGACGGGCTCGGGTTCGGGTTCGGGCTGGGGCGGACCGGGGTCGGGCATGGGGGTGGGCGGCACCAGCGGGCCGGGCTCCGAGGGCCCTGGCTCCGGGGCGGGGTGCGGCGCCGGGGGCGGTACGGGCTGGGGCGCGGGCGGCGGGTGCACCGAGCCGGGCGCCGCACCGATCCGCGGTTCCTGCTGCATGACTCCTCCTGTCGGTCGTGATCGTGCTTCGGTCCTGGACGCCCGGTCCGGGAGGGCCGGGCGAGGTGCCTTGATACCCGCCGGGCGCGGCGATCATTCGGGTGAACACGATCACGGTGCGGCGTCCCCCGGGCGGCATGTCCGAGATCACCGCTATGCTCCTGCGCGGCAGGGCCGTAGCGCAGAGGTCGTCGCGCCTTAGCGGCAAGCTGGAGGACGCCGGTTCGAATCCGGCCGGTCCTGCCCCACAGAGCGCTCCCGCTCGGCAGCGGGCGGGAGCGGATCCGAAACGGATGGCGAATCGTCCGATCCGGCCGATATCGTGCCGTCCGATGGGGCCGTAGCGCAGTGGCGGCGCGTCGGCACGGCAAGCCGGAGGACGCCGGTTCGAATCCGGTCGGCTCCATCCTCATACCTCACAGGCACGCGGTTCGGAAGGTTCGGGGAGTTTCGATGACGCCGCTCGGCCCGGACGCCGCCGATCTGGAGACCTGCCTGCGCGTGCTGGCGAGCCTCCCGGCGCAGGGCTCGGCCGAGGCCGCCGATCCGCGCTGGCAGAGCGTGTGGCAGGCCGTCGAGCGGGCGCACCGCGACGTCAAGAAGGCCCGCAAGACCGCGCGGCGCACCGAGCGCCGCGACCACGACCGGGCCGCCACCGAGGCCACCGCCCGCTTCCGCGACCAGGACCCGGCCCCGGCGGCCGCGTCCCTCGCCGCGCCCGCCCAGGCCGCCCCGGCCCCGTCCGCGCACGTGCTCGGCGGCGCGCGGCACTGCTACGTGTGCAAGGCGGCCTACCGCGAGCTGCACCCCGAGTACCACATGCTCTGCCCGGAGTGCGCCGAGCAGAACCTGGCCCGCCGGTTCGCCCGCTGCGACCTGCGCGGGCGCCGCGCCGTCGTCACCGGCGGCCGGGTGAAGATCGGGTTCCAGGTGGCGCTGAAGCTGCTGCGCGACGGGGCCGAGGTGCTGGTCACCACCCGTTTCCCGCGCGACGCCGCCCGCCGGTTCGCCGAGGTGCCCGACGCGGCCGACTGGCTCGACCGGCTCCAGGTGCACGGCGTCGACCTGCTCGACCTGCCCGGGGTGGCCGGGCTGCTGCGCACGGCGCACGAGCGGTTCGACCACCTCGACATCCTGATCAACAACGCGGCCCAGACGATCCGGCGGCCCGCCGCCTACCACCGCGAGGTCCGCGCCGCCGAGGCCGGGCGGCTCACCGGCCTCGCCGCCCGGGTGACCGTCACCGGGGACGCCGCCGGAGCCCTCGCCGAGGGGGCGCCGCGCGAGCTGGAGCCCGCGGGCGGCACGGCTCCCGCGATCCCGGCGCCGGCGGCCCTGCCCGCGCTGCCCTCGCTCGCCGGTCCGGAACCCGCCGCGCTGGAGGCGCTGTTCCCCGCGGGCCGCACCGACGAGACGGGCCAGCCGCTCGACCTGCGCGACCGCAACAGCTGGACGCTGCGGCTGCACGAGGTCGACCCCGGCGAGTGGCTGGAGGTGCAGATGGTGAACGCGTTCGCGCCGTTCCTGCTGACCTCGCGGCTGCGCGGGCTGCTGGAGTCCTCCCCGTGGCCGGACCGCTACGTGGTCCAGGTCTCGGCCATGGAGGGCAGCTTCTCCCGCAAGGACAAGACCGTCCGGCACCCGCACACCAACATGGCCAAGGCGTCGCTCAACATGATGACCCGCACGGCCGCCGCCGACTTCGCGGCCTCCGGCATCCACATGACCAGCGTGGACACCGGGTGGATCACCGACGAGCGCCCGCATCCGTCCAAGCAGGCGCAGCGCGCGGCGGGTTTCCGCCCGCCGCTGGACGTCATCGACGGGGCGGCCCGCGTGTACGACCCGGTGGTGCGCGGTGTCGGCGGCGAGCGGCTGTCCGGGCTTTTCCTGAAGGACTACCGACCGGTGGAGTGGTGATGGCTGAACCGACGCCCGTACGCTGCCCGGCGATCGAGCACCCCGACGTGCCGGCCGCCGACCCGACCGGGCTCGACCCGCTGCTCGACCGGCTGGCCGCGCCGGACGGGGTCGAGGACGACGAGACCTTCCCGCTCGGCACGCTGCGCGCGGACGGGCGGGTCGACCTGTGCAAGCAGGGGCTGGGCGCGGCGGGCGCGGCCCGGCTGCTGCCCGCCGCCGCGCGGTCCCCGCACGCCGTGCACGTGCTGCTGGGAACCAACGCCATCGGCGACGAGGGGGCGCGGACGGTGGCCGCCGCGCTGCGTCCCGGGCACGGCCTGGAGACCCTCTACCTGGGCTGCAACCGGATCCGGCCGGAGGGCGCCGCGGCGCTGGCCGAGAGCCTGGCCGAGGACGAGACCGTCCGGGCCCTGTGGCTCAAGCGCAACCCGGTGGGCGACGAGGGCGCGCGGGCGCTGGCGGGGATGCTGCGCCGCAACCACACCGTCCGGACCCTCGACCTGGTCAACACCGGCCTGCGCGCCGACGGCCTGCGCGCGCTGCTGGACGCCCTGCTCGACCGCCCGCAGCCGCTCGAACGGCTCTTCCTCGGCGGCAACGGGCTGAGCATGGCCGAGGCCGGGCTGCTGGCGGCGCTGGTCCGCGACGCGGGCGTCCGGGAGCTGTACCTGTCGGCCAACCATCTGGGCGACGAGGGCGCGGCCGTCCTGGCGGGCGCGGCGGCGGAGGCGGGCGGCGCGTCCCGTCCGGTGCGGCTCGGGCTGGGCGGCAACGGCATCGGGCCGGAGGGCGCCCGCGCGCTGGCGGAGTCGCTGGAGGCGATCGAGTCGCTCGACCTGGCCCGGCCGCCGTCGGAGCGGGCGCTGGGCGCGCCGCCCAACACGACCGGCGACGAGGGCGCGGCCGTGCTCGCCGCCGCGCTGCCCGGCAGCCCGCTGCGCCGCCTCGACCTGCGCCGCACCGGCATCACCGGGCGCGGCGCCAAGACGCTGCTGGCGTGCGTGCCCGAGGAGACCCGGCTGGAGTACGTGGGCCTGGGCCCGGGGGTGCCCCGGCGGGTGAAGCGGGCCATGGCGCCGCGGCTGCGCCCGGACCAGGGCACGCACGCGGACATGCGGGCGATCGGCAGCGTCTACCGTTGACCGCCGCCGCCGTGCCTGCGCGGATCTCCCGGCACGCCGCGCAGGACTTGGCGGGCTGGTGGAAGGCCCGGCGGTACGCGGTGCCCCGCTGGATGATCGAGCGCGCCACCGAGCGGCGCCTGGCCGGCGACTGGGCGGGCGCGTGCGCGGCGGCGCGGATCACGGTGGAGCTCGACCCGGCGGAGATCTCCCGCGAGCACGGGGCCGAGGTCGCCGGGGCGGTCCTGGACGACCTGCGGCACCTGGTGCCCGACCTGCTGCGCTGGCACCTGCCCCGGGCCGGGCAGGGCCGCCACACGATCTCCACGCGGACGGCGGTCGTGCTGGCCGAGTACGGCGGCTCCGAACGGAACGTGCTCAAACTGTACGTGGCGACGCCGACCCTGGACGAGGGGCCGCAGCGGCTTCGGCTGCGGTTCGGCCGCGCGATCGGCAACGATGACGACGAGCGCTTCGGGCTGGCCCCGGTCCGCTGGGTCCGGCTGCGGCACCTCTGGGACGCCCGGCGCACGCGCGAACTGCTGGAGCGCTGCGGTGGCGACCGTCACCGGGCGCCGTTCTTCCGTCCCGACGGCACGCCGGTCGCGGGGCCGGGTCCGGGCGGTGACGGCGGCCCGGCGGAGTTGGCCGAGCGGGTCGCGCTGCTGCAGGACCGGGGCGAGGTCGAGGCCGCGTTCGACGCCGCCGGCATCGATCTGGACCTGGCGGACCGCGGCGTCCTGGAGCTGCGCCGGGTGGAGCCCAGGCGGGTGCTGGCCGAGCTGCCGCTGGCGCTGACCCGGTTCGCGCCGGAGATGCGGGTGCTGGGCGGCGACCGGTACGAGATCGTGTGGCGGTGGCAGACCCCGGTCCTGATCGAGGCCGGTGACCGCCCGCGGGTGCGGGTGGCGGGGTTCAACGAGGCCGGCGGCGCGGAGCGGCTGCCCGCCGCCGTCTGGCGCCGGCTTCCCGATCTCGACCTGCTGCGCGCCGGGCGGATCACTCCCGAGGACCTGCACCCGCTCGTACGCTCCGCCCTGTTCCCCGCACGCCCCGAACCCGACCGCCCCGTCGGCCCGCCCGAGCCGAGCCTCCCTGGCCCGGTGCGCGTCCGCTGCCGCGGCGAATGGCACCGGGTCCAGCTGCGCGACGGCCGGCTGCACACCCCGCACACCGACCATGAGCATCAGCGTGAAGCGGCGGTGCACTCCCTGGGCGGGGCGACGGCGGGATGCTTCGCGGTCCTGGACGCTTGGACAGGACGGGGCGGACGGCTTCCCCGCCGCATGCGCGCGCAGCGCGAGGAACTCTTCCTGCGCGCCCAGCACGGCGACACCCCGGGCGTGCTGGCCCTGCTTGACGCGGGCGTGGAGCCGAACGCCCGCGACGGCCGCGGGCGCACCCTCCTGCACATGCTCCACGCGCTCGACCACGAGGAGCTGCTGCCGCGCCTGCTGCGGGCCGGGCTCGACATCGACGCGCGCGACGAGCGGAACCGCACCCCGCTGCACCTCGCCATCGGCGGCCACGGGTCGCAGGAGCTGATCCGCGCGCTGCTCGACGCGGGCGCGCGGATCGACGCGGCCGACGACAGGGGGTCCAGGCCCGTCAACATGATCTCCGCGAACCGGCGCCCGCGCATGCGCTGGCTCGCGAGGCTGCTCGCACAGCGCGGCCTCGACCCGGGTACGGACTGGCTGAAGGCAGGCGAATGATCGATCACCGAGCCCACCTGGCCGACTTCCAGCGGGTCCGCCGCTACGCGGTGCCGCGCTGGATGATCGAGCGCGCCACCGAGCGCCGGCTGGCCGGCGACTGGCGCGGCGCGTGCGCGGCCGCCCTGGTCAGGGTCGGGTTCGACCTGGACGGCGTCGCCCGCGAGCACGGCGCCGAGGTCGCCGGGGCGGTCCTGGACGACCTGCGGCACCTGGCGCCCGACCTGCTGCGCTGGCACCTGCCCCGGCTCGGCCACGGGCGCAGCACGCTCGCCACCCATCTGACGGTCGTGCTGGCGGACTACGGCGACGACCGGTCGCTGCACGTCGCCACCCCCACGATGGCGGACGGCCCGCAGCATCTCAGGCTGTGCTTCGGCCAGGCCGACGAGGGGGACGAGGACCACTACCGCGGGAGCGTGCAGAGCTGGACCGCGGCCCGGCACCTGTGGGACGCGCGCCGGACGGGCGAGCTCCTCCAGCGCTGCGGCGGCGATGACCGCGCGCCGTTCTTCCGCCCCGACGGCACGCCGCTCGCCGCGGACGAGCTGGCGGGCCCCGGCCCCGCGGGGCTGGCCGAGCGGGTGATCATGCTGCAGGAGAGCGGCGAGATCGAGGCCGCGTTCGACGCCGCGGGCCTGGACCTCGATCTGAAGGCGCCGGAGCTGCCGAGCTACTACCGGGCACGGACGCCGCGCGAGATCCTGGCGGCGCTGCCCATGGCGCTGCACCGCCTCACCGCGGAGCTTCGCCTGTCAGGCGCCTTCGCGCCTGAGTCCGGCTCCGGGAAGCCGTACCGCATCCTGAACAGCTGGCCGACCAATGTGCTGGTGGTGCCCAGGGACCGCCCCTGGGTGCGGGTCGAGAAGGCCGGGTCCTACGGGCCGCCGGTGATGCCGGAGGCGCTCTGGCGCCGGCTTCCCGATCTCGACCTGCTGCGCGCCGGGCGGATCATCCCCGAGGACCTGCACCCGCTCGTACGCTCCGCCCTGTTCCCCGGACGCCCCGACCCCGACCGCCCCGTCGGCCCGCTCGGACCGAGCGTCCCTGGCCCGGTGCGCGTCCGCTGCCGCGGCGAATGGCACGAGGTCCACCTGCGCGACGGCGGCCTCCGCATCCCCCACACCGCCGAAGAGCGGCAACGCGAGTCCGCGATGCTCGCGCTGGGCGGTGCGTCGGCGGGTTGCTTCGCGGTCGCGCACGCCTGGGCCGGGCAGGGCGGGCGGCTCCCCCGCCACCTGCGCGCGCAACGGCGAGAACTCTTCGTGCGGGCGCAGCACGGCGACACCCCGGGCGTGCTGGCCCTGCTGGACGCGGGCGTCGACCCCCGCGCCCGCGACGGCCGCAAACGCACGCTCCTGCACATGCTCCACATGCTCGACCACGAGGAGTTGCTGCCGCGGCTCCTGGAAGCGGGCCTCGACCTGGAGGTCAAGGACCAGAACAACCGCACGCCGCTGCACATGGCCGTCGGCGACCACGGCTCGGAGGCGCTGGTGCGCGCGCTGGTCGACGCCGGCGCCCGGATCGACGTGGTCGACGATCTGGAATGGGCGCTGTCGGACCTCATCCAGCGGATCGGCCGCACCGACCTGGGCTGGCTCACCGAGCGGCTGAAGGCGGAGTGCCCCGATCTCGGCGGCCGCTGGTGGGACGAAGAGACCGAATGACCGGACATCTGGGACAGGAACGTGCGGACTGGCGGCGGATCCGCCGCCACGCGGTGCCGCGCTGGATGATCGAGCGCGCCACCGAGCGCCGCCTGGCCGGCGACTGGCGCGGCGCGTGCGCCGCGGCCGGCGTCGACGTCGCCTTGGACGTGGCGGACGTGGCCCGCCGCCACAGCCCGCTCCTGGCCGCCGCGCTGGCCGAGGATCTGCCCCATCTCGTCCCCGACCTGCTGCGCTGGCATCTCCCCCGGGCGCTGCACGGCCGGACCACCCTGGCGACCCACCGGGCGGTCGTGCTGGCCGACTACGACCAAGCCCTGCAGGGTGAGGAGGTCCTCAACGTCTGCTGCGGCTGCCCGAGCCACCGCCTCTACGTCCTGACGCCCACCCTGGTGGACGGCCCGCAGCGGCTCCGGCTCGCCTTCGGGACGCCGCCGGAGGCGCAGATCTCCCGCGAGGTCCAGCGGACCGACTGGTCGCGGCTGCGCCACCTCTGGGACGCCCGGCACACCGCCGGTCTCCTGGAGCACGCCGGCGGCGTCGACCGCGTCCCGTTCTTCCACGCCGACGGCACACCGCTCACCGCGAGCGAGCTTCCGCGCGCCGACCCCGGTCAAGACGACCCCGTTCGGCACACCGAATGGGTCACCCTGCTCCAGGACGAAGGGCGGGTCGAGGCGGCCTACGCCGCCGCGGGCTTCGACTTCGACCGGGCCACGGAGCAGGCCGGCGTCCAGGGCGATCCGGCGGACATCCTGGGGCGTCTCCCGACGGCGCCGCTCAGGCTCCGCGCGGAGCTCAGCGGCCATCGCGGCCGCCGATTCATCGACTTCCGGATGCCCCTGCCGGGAAGGTATTCCCGCTGCGTGCGCGCGCGGGCGACACCGGAGGCCGACGGGCGCATGCGGCTCGGGATGAAGATCGGGGTGGTGAAGAAGCCGTACGAGCATGCCACCGAGCTGCCCGAGGCGAGCTGGCGGCGGCTGCCCGATCTGGATCTGCTGAGGGCGGGCCTGATCGGTCCTGACGAACTGCACCCGCTGGTGCGGTCGGCGCTGTTCCCCGCCCGTCCCGCCCCTGCCGGGCCGGTGGGGCCGCCTGTCCCCGAAGGGCCCCGGCCCGTGCGGGTGCGCTGCGGCGGCCAGTGGCACGAGGTGCGCGGGCGCGACGGGGTCCTGAGGGGCCCGCACGGTGACGAGGAGTACGCCCGGGAGCGGGCCGTCCGCGCGCTGGGCGGCGATGTCGCGGGCTGCTTCGCCGTCCAGCGGGCGTGGGGCGAGCGCGACGGGCGCCTGCCCAAGGCCCTGCGCGCCCAGCGCGAGGCGCTGTTCCTGTGCGTCCAGCACGGCGACGCCCCGGGCGTGCTGAACCTCCTGGACGCGGGCGTCGATCCGCACGCCCGCGACGGCCGGGGCCGCACGCTCCTCCACCACCTCCACAAGGTCGACGACCACACCGAGCTGCTGCCCCGGCTGCTGGCGGCCGGGCTCGACCTGGAGGCGCGCGACCACCAGGACCGCACCCCGCTGCACAGCGCGGTCGGCGAGCACGGCTCGGAGGACCTCGTCCGGGCCCTGCTCGACGAAGGGGCGAGGATCGACACCCTCGACGCCCTCGAGAAGTCGCTGCGGAGCCTGATCCGGCGCCGCAACGTCATGCGCGGTCCCGGCCGGGCCGAGCTGCTGTTCCTGGCGGAGCGGATCCGCCAGGAATGCCCCGGCGGGCTCGGCGAGATGGTCATGTACGACAGCCAGGGGCGCATGTACTAGCCGGGCGCACCCACGGCAGAGTGAGAGAGGACGACCGTTGGACCCCCTTTCCCCCGACCCGCTGGCCGCGGCGGACGCGCTGAACGCGCGGGCGCGCGCGTCGCGGACCGAGCCGTCGGAGAACCCGCAGCTGGAGGCGCTCGCGCTGGCGGTGACGGCGAACCTGCCGGTGCTGCTGTGGGGCGAGCCGGGCATCGGCAAGTCGGCGGGCATGGAGCAGCTGGCCGCCGGACTGGACGTCCCGCTGGAGACGGTCATCGCCAGCGTGCACGAGCCGTCCGACTTCGCCGGGCTGCCGATCATCGGGGACGACCCGGCCACGACCGGGGTGCCGATGGCGCCGCCGGACTGGGCGGTGCGGCTCGCCGCCGCCGGCCGCGGGCTGGTGTTCTTCGACGAGCTGTCGTCGGCGCCGCCGGCCGTGCAGGCGGCGCTGCTGCGGGTGGTGCTGGAGCGCCGGGTCGGCAGCCTGTCCCTGCCCGAGCCGATCCGGGTGGTCGCGGCGGCCAACCCGCCCTCCAGCGCCGCCGACGGCTGGCATCTGAGCCCGCCGCTGGCCAACCGGTTCGTGCACCTGCACTGGACGCACGACCCGCGCACGGTCGCCCGCGGCATGGCCGGCACCTGGCCGTCGGTGACGATCCCGATGGTCGATCCCGGGAAGGCGTCCGGCGCGGTGGCGCGGGCGCGGGGCGCCGTGTCCGGCTTCCTCACCGCGCGGCCCGGCCTGGCGCACCACCTGCCCGCCGACGCCGAGGGCCGGGGCGGCGCCTGGCCGTCGCCGCGCACGTGGGAGATGGCGCTGCGGCTGCTGGCCGTCGGGTACGCGACGGGCGCGAGCCGGGAGGGCCTGTCGGCGGCGGTGGTCGGGGCCATCGGCGACGGCGCCGGGATCGAGCTGCTGTCGTACCTGGAGGAGCTGGACCTGCCCGACCCCGACCGGGTGCTGGCCAACCCGGAGGCGTTCGCGCTGCCCAAGCGCGGCGACCGGCAGCTCGCCTTCCTCACGGCCGTGGTCTCGGCCGTCCAGGGGAACATCAGCCGGCGCCGGTGGGAGGCCGGCTGGGTCGTGCTGGCCAAGGCGGTCGACGCGGGCATCCCGGACGTGGCCGCGCGCGCCGCCGTCGACCTGGCCGCGCTGCGCGACACCGACTGGCCGGTGCCGAGCGGGATCGACGGGTTCATCGACATCCTGCGGCTGTCCGGGGCCATGCCGGGCGGAGGCTGACATGGCGGACGAAGCGCCGGAACGGGCGGCCGAACGGGCCGCCGAGCGCGCCGCCGGACGGCTCGACCGCGACAAGCTGCTGGCCGCCCGCTACCGGGCCGCGACCGACCGCCCCTACCTGGCCTCGGCGCTGTACTCGCTGTCGGTGGTGCCGACGGACGGGGTGCCGACGATGGGCGTGGACCGGCACTGGCGCTGCTACGTCTCGCCGTCGTTCGTCGACGACACGCCCGTGCCCGAGCTGGCCGGGGTGTGGGTCCACGAGGTGGCGCACCTGCTGCGCGACCACCACGGGCGCGCCGGGCGGCTGCCGCCCGCCGACCAGCGCGACCGGGGCAGGGTCAACATCGCCCAGGACTGCGAGATCAACGACGACCTGCTGTCCGACGGGCTGCCGCTGCCCGAGGGACGCATGGAGCCCCGCACGTTCGGGCTGCCGGAGGGCAAGGTGTTCGAGGAGTACCTGCCCGGCATCCCCGCGCAGGACGCCCATCCCGACTGCGGCTCGGGCGCGCACGGCGTCCCCGCTCCGTGGGAGCTGGACGGCCCGGGCCTGCCGAAGGTCAGCGGGGTCGAGGCGGACGCCCTCCGCCGGGCCACGGCCGAGGCGATCCGCGCCCACCAGCGCAGCCGCGGCACGGTCCCGGGGGGCTGGCGGCGCTGGGCGGAGGAGATCCTGGAGCCGGTCGTCGACTGGCGGCGGATGCTGGCGGGCGCGGTGCGGGAGGCGGTCGCCTGGGCCGGCGGCGCCGTCGACTACACCTACCAGCGGCCGTCGCGGCGCACCGCGGCGATGCGCGGCGTGGTGCTGCCGACGCTGCGCCGCCCGCTGCCGCGCGTGGCGATCGTCGTGGACACCTCGGGGTCGATGGGCGAGGACGCCCTGGCCGCGGCGATGGCGGAGGTGACCGGCGTGCTGCGCGAGGTCGGCGTGCGCGGCAACCGGGTGAGCGTGCTGGCCTGCGACGCCGACGTGCACGCGGTGTCCCGGGTGACCTCCGCCGAGCAGGTCGAGCTGGGCGGCGGCGGGGGCACCGACATGCGCGTCGGCATCGAGCGGGCGCTGGCCTCGCGGGACCGGCCGAACGTGGTCATCGTGCTGACCGACGGCTACACCCTGTGGCCGGAGGAGCCCACCACCTGCCGCCTCATCGCGGCCCTGGTCGGCGAGGACGCCCCGGTCCCGCCCAGGTGGGCGGAGACCGTCCGCATCACCGAGACGGCGCGGTAGTACCCGCGGTAGTACTCTCCGTCGATGAGCAGCAGCCCGCACGACCCTCCCACCCCGATCACCGCGCCCGCCCCGCCCCGGCTGGAGGAGGTCGGCGACGGCGTCTTCGCCTACCTCCAGCCGGACGGCACCTGGTGGATCAACAACACCGGGTTCCTGGTGGGCTCGCGCGGGGTGGTCAGCGTCGACTCGTGCTCCACCGAGCGGCGCACCCGCGCGTACCTGGAGGCGATCCGCTCGGTCACCGGCCGGCCGGTGCGGACGCTGGTGAACACCCACCACCACGGCGACCACACCTTCGGGAACCACCTGTTCGCGGGCGCCACCGTCGTCGGCCACGAGGAGACCCGCGCGGGGGCGCTGGACTGGGGCGCGCCGTTCTCCGAGCCGGTCTGGACGCATGTCGACTGGGGCGAGTTCGCGCTGGAGCCGCCGTTCCTCACCTACACCGACGGCGTCACGCTGTGGGTGGACGACCTGCGCTGCGAGGTTCGGCACGTCGGCTCCCCCGCGCACACCACCAACGACTCGATCGTCTGGATCCCCGACCGGAACGTGCTGTTCTGCGGCGACCTGCTGTTCAACGGGGGCACCCCGTTCCTGCTGCAGGGCTCGGTGGCCGGGGCGATCGAGGTGCTGGAGCAGGTCATCGCCCCGCTCGGCGCCGGGACGATCGTGCCGGGGCACGGGCCGGTGGCCGGTCCGGAGCTGATCGGCACGGTGCTGGGCTACCTGCGGTTCGTCCAGGCGACGGCGAAGGCGGGCAAGGAGGCCGGGCTGGAGCCGCTGGAGGCCGCGCGAGAGACCGATCTGGGCCCGTACGCCGAGCTGTCCGACCGCGAGCGGATCGTCGGGAACCTGCACCGCGCCTACGCCGAGCTGGACGGCGAGCCGCGCGGCGCCGAGATCGACGTGGTCACCGCGCTCGCGGACATGATCACCTACAACGGCGGCAAGCCGCTGACCTGCCGCGCCTAGCGGCCCCGGCCCGCCGCGCCTCGCTCCGGGCGCGCCGCCCGGGGCGAGGCGCGGGTCACCGCAGGTCCATGGCCGTGACGAGGCGGATCTGGGCGTCCACCCAGGCCGTGACGGTCCGCCGCGGGTCGTCGCCGTCGAGGGCCGCGGCGAGGCCGTCCAGCAGGAGCGCGGTGGCGGTGAGCCCGGTCCGCCGCAGCTCCGCGGCCGACCGGCCGATGCGGGCGCGGGTGCCGGCGGGGACGTGCCGGAGCCCGCGGTGGGCGGCGTCGGCGCAGGCGTCCAGCGCCCCGGCCAGCGCCGTCGTGAGCGCGTCGTCCCCGTGCCCGGCGTGCGCGTCGAGGGCGCCGCTGCCGTCGCCCGGCGCGAGGTCGGGCACCACCACGCCCTCGGTCGTCATCACGGCGATCGGGTCCACGACCAGCGTGCCGCGGGCGCGCCGCACCGATCCGCTGACGTAGAGCGGCGCGCCGCGCTCCCCCGCGAGGGCCGCGGCGAGCTCGTCCAGCGCGGCGGGGCTGTGGGGCGCGTACGCCGCCGACACGACGGCGGTGGTCCCGGTGCCGTCCCGGAAGACGGCCTCGAGCCGCTGCGCGCCCGGCAGGTAGCCCACGTCCCTGACCTCGGCGATCTCCAGGACCCTGACGGTCTCGGCCTCCACCCGGGGCCGGACGAGCCGGGGCGGCGACGCCTCCAGCTCCCGTTCGAGCGCGCGCAGGTCGCGGACCAGGACCGTCCCGGGAAGGTCGCCCCAGGCCGTGCCGACCGGCGTCACCGACGTCTTCGACACCCGGCCGGTGCCCAGCCGCACCACCCGGCTGGGGCTGCGGGTGGCGTTCTCGGAGACGACGTTGGCGGCGGCCAGCGAGCGCAGCGCGGCGCCGGCGATCCGGCGCGGCGCGAGCTCCTGCCCGGTCAGGGGCTGGTCGTCGGTGACCGCCCAGCGCCGCTTGAGCACCAGCACGATGCCGGAGCCGGTGTGGGCGAGGAACACGTCGGCGGTGCGCTCCTCGTCGGTGCCGCCGACGCGGCAGCCGAGCGCGGTGAGCCGGACGCGGCGCAGCGGGGTCTCGGCGGTCTCGTTGGTGCCGAGCACCTGCGAGCGCGGGCTGCCGCCCTCGTGCAGGACCGCCCGGTGCCGGGCGTGGAACTCGGCGAGCAGCGCGGCGAGGCGTTCGGGGTCGTGGCCCGCCAGCCGGTCGCGGTAGGCGGTCAGCTGCCCGGCGATGTCGTCGAGCGTGGCGGCGGGCCAGTGCAGGTTCTTGGCCGTGAGCTCGCGGGAGGCCCGGTTCAGCGCGGTGCCCAGCACAGGGCCGGCGTGCATGGCGCCGTCCAGGAGGAGCTGGTCGAGCAGGTCGAGGGTGGATTCCAGGCCGGTCCCGGCGTCCGCGCCGCCCGTCCCCTTGCCGGTGCCCCG
The DNA here is from genome assembly GCF_055379765.1 of Actinomadura rugatobispora. Taxonomy (NCBI): domain Bacteria; kingdom Bacillati; phylum Actinomycetota; class Actinomycetes; order Streptosporangiales; family Thermomonosporaceae; genus Actinomadura; species Actinomadura rugatobispora. The sequence goes on from NZ_AP029191.1 coordinate 698,202, forward strand.
GCCCTTGCCGCCGACGTCGACGCGGACGTCGGCGGCGGTGAGGCCCTGCTCGTCGGCCGCGCGGAACGCCCACACGGCCAGCACGATGACCTCGCCGCGCATCGTCGCCACGGCGTCGGTATGGACGTAGCCGAACTCGTGCGGGACGAGGAAGCGGACCGTGCACGTCGGCAGTTCCACGGAGGCGACCGGGTCGGCGGGCGTCGGGCGGTGCACGCGCGCGGCGTACCCGGACCTGAACGTGCGCCGGGCCGCGGTGAGCGGGCGCTCCCCCAGGACGCGGGCGAGCGCCTCGTCGTCGTAGCCTCCGGGCGACCAGTCGGTGAAGGGCGGCCGCTGCTGCTTGGAGCCCGCCGCGGCGGGCTCCTCGGGCGCGGCCTCCGCCTGCGGCTCCGCTCGGGCGTCCTGCGCGGCGCCGTTCTGCGCGGAGGCGTCCTCGGCGGGGCCCTCCTCGGTGCCCGGCTGCCGCTGGTAGGCCAGGACGAGGCCGATCTGGTGACGGCACACGCCCATGGCCGCGCACGTGCAGGACGCCCCTTCGAGGCCGCCGCCACCGGGGAGGACGGTCTGCACGCCGTCGGGGAACGTGCCGCGCACCGAGCCGTCGCCCTCGACGCCCAGTTCCGGCATGTTCCCGGCGTCGAGGTCCTTGGCGGCGCGCTTGACCAGCCCCCGGTTCGCCAGCGCCGCCAGCGAGTCGGGGGTGAGGGCGAGCAGGTCGGTGCGGGTCATCGGCCCATCCGTTCCGCGACGAACTCGGCGAGCCGGCCGGGCGTCATCGCGCCGATGTGGGCGCCCACGTCGGCCAGCCGCTGCGCCAGGTCCCGGTCGTAGGCCGGGTTGGCCTCCTCGTCCAGCGCGGCCAGGCCCAGCACGTGGGTGCCCTGCTCCGCCATCTGCCGCACCGTGCGGATCAGCCGGTACGGGTCACCGCCCTCGTAGAAGTCGGTGATCACGGCGACGATGCTGCGGCGCGGGTTCTCGATCAGCCCGGCGCCGTACTCCACCGCGCGCGCGATGTCGGTGCCGCCGCCGAGCTGCACCTTCATCAGCAGCTCGACCGGGTCGGTCACGTCGGAGGTCAGGTCGACCACGCTGGTGTCGAACGCGATCAGGTGCGTCTTCAGTCCGGGCAGCCCCCACAGGCAGGCCGCTGTTACCGCCGAGTGGATCACCGAGCCGACCATCGACCCGGACTGGTCCACGATGAGGATCATCTGCCACTGGTCGAGCTGCCGCCGGGTCCGGGACAGGAACCGCGGCTGCTCGATGTAGACCTTCTTCTCGGCGGGCTGGTAGTGGCCGAGGTTGGCGCGGATGGTGGCGTGGAAGTCGAAGTTGCGGGCCTGCTTCCACCGGCTCGGCCGCCGCGACCGGGTGCCGTGGAACGCCTGCCGCACCTCGGTGGCCATCTTGCGCAGCAGGTCCTGGACGACCTTGTCGACGATCCGCCGGGCCATCGCCAGCACCTCGGGGTTCATCAGGTGCTTGGTGCGCAGCACGGCGCGCAGCAGGGTGGGGTTGGGCTCGATCCGCTCCAGCACGGCCGGGTCGGTGACCACCTCGTGGATCTCGTAGCGCTCGACCGCGTCCCGTTCGAGCCGCTCGATGGTCTCCTTGGGGAACAGCCGGTGCACGTCGTCGAGCCAGTCGACGGTGGTGAGCGCCGAGGGGCCGTCGCCGGCGGTCCGTTCGCCGGACGGCTTGACCCCGCCGCGGCGCACCCCGCGCTGCTCCAGGTCGGAGTCGCGCCCGTACAGCCAGCCGAGCGCCCGGTCGCGGCCGGCGGAGTCGTCGCTGAGACCGCCGCCGGCGCACGCGTCGCCGGGCGGGCCCAGGATGAGCCGCCAGCGTTCGAGGCCCGGATCGGTGGTGCTCATGCCGTGCTCTCCTCTCGCGCCGCGGCGAGCGGGTCCAGGCCCTCCGCCGCCAGCAGCCGGTCCACCTTCTCCTCCAGCGCGCGGGCCGCGGCGATCGCCATCGGGTCGCCGCCCGTCCGCAGCAGGGCGCGGCCCGAGCCCTGGATCCCGCGCCGTTCCAGCAGCCGCCGGGCGATCACCTCGCGCTCGCGCGGCGGGAAGAACTCGAACGCCTGGCGCAGCGCGGGCAGCGCGATCAGGAAATCGTCCTCGGACAGCCCGGCGATCATGTCGTCGAGGACGGCGAGCACCCCCGGCCCGTCCGGGCCCTCCGTCTCCCCGTCCGCCGCGTCGTCCGCGGTCTCCTCGGCGAACACCTCGTCGCGGGCCAGCGCGAACAGCCCGGCGAGCCAGTCGCCGATGATCTGCGGACGGGCCGCGCCCAGCACGGCCCGGACCGGATCGGCCACCTGGCCCAGCGACCAGCCGAGGCCGAACGCGGCACCGCGCAGGTCGGGGGGCGCGTCGGCGCAGGCGCTGACCCGGGCGGCGACGGCGAGCGCCGCGTCCCGGTCCAGGCCGAGCGGCCCGGCCGCGTGCAGCAGCGCGTCACGGGCCCCCGCCAGCGCGCGCAGCCGGGGCGGATCGGCCGGCGCGGGCCCGCCGCGCACCCCCTCCACCAGCCACAGCACCCGGGCCACGCAGCCCTCGACGACCCGGCCGAACAGCGGGCTGCCGGCCGTGCCCAGCAGCCGGTCGTGCCGCCACAGGCCCAGCGTGGTGCCGAGGACCTCGCCGAGCGCGCCCAGCTCCGAGGCCCCCGCGACGGCGGCGGCGATGGTCTCGGCGATCCGGTCGGACAGGTCGGTGCAGCCGCACAGCGCGGCGTCGAACAGCACCGAGGCCAGCCGCCCCACGTCGGAACCCGCCCGCACGACCCGTTCCTCCAGCACGGCGCCGGCCGCGTCGAGCAGGGTCGCGCCGTACGCGCCGGCCTCGATGAGCGCGGGCAGCCGGTTGTCGCCGGGTGTCAGCGACCACCGCTCCTCCAGGACGGGCTCGTCGCCGGAGCCGGGGCCCGACTCGCGCTCGAACCCGGGGATGTTCAGCACCCGCAGCCGGTGCAGGACGCGGCTGCGTCCCAGGCCCTTCGCGTCGGGCAGCCGCACGGTCACCTCGCCGCCGCCGTCCAGCTTGAGCCGCTCCATCTCGGCGATCGCGTCGGCCACCAGCGGCGGCGCGGGCGTCCCGGGACGCAGCGCGCCGACCCGGTCGCCGCTGAGCGCCGTGACCATCTCCGCCACCGCCGGATGCGCGCCGGGGGCGAGCGGGCCGCGGGAGGTCCAGGGCAGCCGCTGTTCGAGGTCGTCGGTGACCAGCGCCGCCACCAGGCCGTCCAGCAGGTCGGTGCGGACCGGGGCGCGGTGCCCGCGCAGCCGGGCCAGCCCCTGGGTGAGCGTGCGGGCCGCGATCAGGTCGGCGGTCGACACCGGCTGGCGGCGCTTGCGCAGCCGCCTCACCACGATCTCGGTGAGGCCCTCGGCGGCCGACTCCGGCCCGCCCTCCCACAACCGCTGGTAGTACTCGGGCGAGGGCATGCCGGACTGGTAGCCGGTGAACGCGTCCAGCCGCTTGAAGGAGTACGGCACCAGGTAGCTGCCGCCGATAGCGCCCTCCGGCGGCTGCGGCACCTCCGGCCAGCCGGGGTCCTGGCCGCCGTCGTCGGCGTCCGAAGGCCCGGTGAGGCGGCGCAGCGCGGGGCTGTGGAACCCGCCCGTGACCACCACGACCGGGCGCCCGCCCGCGTCGGCCGCCGCCGCGCGGACCCAGCGGGCCATGTACGCCTCGCGCTCGGTGTCGTCCGGCCCGGCCTCCGACTCGCCGCGCAGGAGCTCGAAGTAGGCCGACAGCCGCTCCTCCAGCGCGTCCCCGCCGCCGGCTCCGGCCTCGTCCGCGCCGCCCTCGTCGTTGAAGGCGCCCTCGAACATGTGGTCCCAGAGGGTGTCGGTGTTGTCCACGGCGAACGACCGGCACAGCCGCTCGGTCACGTCCGCGTAGCGCTCGTCGGCGTCGGCGTACCGGTTGCGCCGGTCGGCCAGCGCCGGATGCCAGGCCGGCAGGTCGATGAAGCGCACGTCGGCGCCGCACTCCCGGCCCTCGTTGATCGCCACCCATTCCGGGGAGTAGGCGCAGAACGGCGACCAGGACGACTGCACCCGCTCCTCGTCCCGGTAGTGGCTGTAGATCGCGATGGGCAGGTCGTGGCCGAGCAGCATCTCCTCGAGCCGGCCGGAGAAGTCGGCGGGGCCCTCCACCAGCACGTACGCCGGTCTCAGCCGGCGGATCACGCGCCGGACGAGCCGGGCGCACGCGGGGCTGTGGTGCCGGACCCCGACGAAGGTGACCTCGGCGGTGCCGCGGCCGGTCATGGCGCCCATCAACCCGGCAGCAGGTGGCGGGCGGCGTGCAGGGCCTTCCACTGGCTCCCCTGCCGGCGCGGCGCCTGCTGCTCCAGGTAGCGGCGGAGCCGGGCGAGGTCTTCGGGGCTGTCCTTGGCCCCGGCGCCGGCCAGGCACTCCACGATGTCGGCCGGGCTGCCCTCCTCGCCGCGCAGGAACCAGCCGCGGATCCCGACCGCGTGCGCGACCGACACCGCCTCCGCGGTGCTCATCACGGTCGACAGCCGGTCCATGGACTCGCCCGCGGACGTCCTGCCGCTGCGCAGCTCCCGGAACGTGGTGACCAGCACCTCCAGCACGTCCCGGCGCGGCGCCACCCCGACGCCCGACTGCTCCAGCAGCCGGGCGGCCTCGGCCTCCACCAGGTCCAGCTCGGTGGCGAAGTCGGCGATCGGGAACACCGTCTCGAAGTTGAACCGGCGCTTGAGGGCCGCGCTCATCTCGTTGACGCCGCGGTCCCGGGTGTTGGCGGTGGCGATGATGTTGAAGCCCTCGCGGGCGAAGACCATCGCGTCCGGGCCGGTCAGCTCGGGGATGCCCAGCACCCGGTCCGACAGCGGGGACAGCAGCGAGTCCTGCACCTCCAGCGGGCAGCGGGTGATCTCCTCGAACCGCACCACCTTGCCCTCGGCCATCCCGCGCAGCAGCGGCGCGGGCACCAGCGACCGGGTGGAGGGGCCCTCGGACACCAGCAGCGCGTAGTTCCAGGAGTACTTGATCTGGTCCTCGGTGGTGGCCGCGCCGCCCTGGATGGTGAGGGTGGAGTCGCCGCTGACCGCCGCGGCGATCAGCTCCGACAGCAGCGACTTGGCGGTGCCGGGCTCGCCCACCATCATCAGCCCGCGGCTGGTGGCCAGGGCGACCAGGGCGCGGTCGATCAGCGAGGGGTCGCCGACGAACTTGCGCCGGATGCCGCGTCCGGGGTCGCCCACGATGAAGCGGCGGGCCGCCTCCAGGCTCAGCGCCCAGCCGGGCGGGCGCGGGGCGGTGTCGTCCTCGCGCAGCCGCGCCAGCTCGTCGGCGTACCGGACCTCGGCGGGCGGTCGCTGCAGCTGCTCCTGCTCGTCGGCGGGACGGTCTGCCGCGCCCGCCTTCTTCGCTGCCTTCGTTTTCCGTGCCGTCTCTGCGGTCATCGTCTCTTCTTCTTCGTCTTTCTCGGTCAGGGGGCAAGGGGGTTAGAGCGGGTTCAGAGCGCGGCGGCGGACAGCCATGTGAGGTCGGCCACGACCTCCGAGGCCGCCACCGGGTCCAGCCCCCCGAAAGTGTGGCGCCGGGCGCCGCGGTAGAAGTCGGTGGGGTGGTCGTTGAGCCAGACGTACCGGAGGGTCTGCTCGCCGCTGCCCTCGACCCAGCCGACGCTGATGCCCGGATCCAGGTCGATCACCACGTGCAGCCCGCCGGGGACCGGGCGGGAGATCCACCGCTCGCCGCCCGCGTCGAGCGGCTCCCCGCGCGACCAGCCGCGCCGGACCAGGCCCAGCACCGTGTGCACCGGGACGCGGACGCCCTCGAACCGCTCCAGCCGGCCCGCCGCGCGCTCCTCGGCGGTCAGCGTGTACGCCTCGCGGCCCAGCTGCGGGAACGGCTGGGTGATCTCGTAGTCGGCGAACACCTCCGACCAGGCCGCCACGTCCCCGCCCAGGTCGAGCGGGTGGGCGATGCCGATCGAGGCCCCGGCGGGGAGCGCGGCCGCGTCGTCGGAGACGTCGGCGAACGTGCGGTCCTCGGCGATCCGGAACGCGAACGCCGCGCCCTCCTCCGCGCCCTCCCCGGGCTCGGCGATCCAGACCAGCCGGCGGGCGATGTGCCAGACGAGGGGATGCCCGGCGAAGAGGGTCCGGAACTCCTCGGGCGTCCAGCGGCGCCGCGCGACCATGGCCGACTCCAGCCGGGAGACCTGGTCGGCGGCGACCGTCCGCACGTCCTTCTTCAGGCCCGCGAACCGCTTGTACGCGGCGGACGCCAGTTCCTCATCGTCCTTGGTGCCCGGTTTGGGCAGGGCCTTGCGGCGCTTGCCGTCCTCGTCGGTCACGTACGGCTTGAGCACTTCGTCGAACCCGACGACGAAACGGCGCGGCCCGTAGTCGAGCGTGAGGCCGCCGTCGGCGTCCAGCCCGAAATCGGGCACCAGCCGGTCGGCCAGTTCCTCGGCCCCCAGGCCCAGCCCGGCCGCCACTTCGGCGATCTTCTCCTGCGCCCTCCCCTTCAGCGCCTTGAACTTCACCTTCTGCGCGATCCCGTGCAGGTGCAGCAGGGCGGTGTCGGTGCCGATGGCGGCGAGCACGTCCAGCCCTTTCACCGCCTTGTGGTGGCCGCCGTCGCCCGGCCACGCGCGGATCACGGGGGTCAGGCGGCGCACCGTGTCGTCGTCGCCGAGCCAGGCCGGCTGCTCCAGCGCCCAGCCGTCCTTGGACGGCGCGCCGCGCAGCTCCCATTCCTGGAACAGCGCCCAGGAGAACTCGGCCAGCGACGCCGGGTCGCACGCCTCGCGGACGACGTCGACGCCCGCGTACACCTCGCCGAGCCTGGACATCGCCAGCATCGTGACCAGGTGGCCGGTCGCCGCGGCCGGCAGGGCGCGGTCGCGGCCGCGCAGCAGCACCTGCGGCAGCCTGCCCGGGTCGGCCCAGTCGACGGGCTTGGGCCTGGCGACCGGAAGGCGGTCCAGCGGGTCGGTGGCCAGCAGTGCCGCGACCGCGGCGGCGGCCGGGTCGCCGTGCTCGCGCGCCGCGGACTCGACCGCCTCGGCCCCGGCGCGGGCGGCGACCAGCAGCAGCGCGCCCTCCGCCTGCCGCCGCGCCGGGCCCGCCTTGCCGAGCGCGGCGGGCACCAGCAGCCGCGCCGCGTCCGTCCCGTGCCGCTCGAAGTAGGCCATCGCCGTCTGGCGGGCCGACTTGACCCTGGCCAGCCAGTCGGCCATCAGCGTCGCGACCTCGGCGGACAGGTAGGGCAGCAGGAGCCTGCCGCAACTGCCCGGGGTCTGCCGCCCGGCCCGCATCGCCAGCGGGAGCGCGTCCACCTCGTACCGGGCCACGACCGTCCGCATCCACGCGACGTCGTCGGCGTCCCAGTAGAAGCCCTCCCATTCGGCCAGCAGGGGCCGGGCCAGGTCCTCGGGGCCGTCCGCGATCAGCCGGACCGCGTCGTAGGCGCCCCGCTTCTCGGCGTAGCGCTTGGCGATCTCGGCCCAACGGGACTCGGGAACGCCGGGCGTGGACCAGCGCGACGGAACCCGCACCGCCCAGGCGTCCCGCTCCCCTTCGGCCCAGCGCACGCTCCGCTCCCCCGGGACGGGCCGGCCCGCCACGACGACCGGCTTGGCCGCCTTGCGGGTGCGCGTCCACGGCGGCTCGACCAGCAGGGGAGGCAGCGCGTCGGCGGACGCGTCCGGCACCCGCGCCGCCGCCCCGGCGAGCGACGCGATCAGCGCGCGGCTCTCCTCCGGCAGCTCCGGTGCCACGGCGGCGGCCGGCTCCGGATGCGCGACCAGATGCCCCGCCAGCAGATCCCGCGCGACGGAGGCGGACCGGGGACCGCCCGGGGACCGGTGGCCGGCGGCGGCCGCGGACAGCAGCCGGACCGCCCGCGCCGGGAACCGGTCCATCGCCTCCAGCAGCGCGGCCCGGGCGTACTTCCCCTGCTCCTCCTGGTCGAGCCGGTCGATCAGCGCCTGGAACGGCTCGTCGCCCGGCAGCAGCGTGACGACCTCCAGCAGCCGCTTGCGGTGGGCGCTGTCGATGCACCCGTGGTCGAGGGACCACTGGAGGACGGGCAGGGCATCGGTGCCCAGGCCGTCCAGCAGCGTCGCCAGCAGGCCGAGGCTGCAGTCGCCCCACCTCAGGATCGTCCGGCCGCCCAGCGTCCGCACGTGCTCCGCCGTGCCGATCGTGTGGAGCAGCGTGATGTTGAGACCGTTGCGCCCGTACGTGGTGTGCGGCTCGGCGCAGCACTCGTCCACCCAGTCGTACCGGGTCGGGACCAGGTACGACACCGCGAGCCGCCGCCCGACCGAGTCGCGCAGGCCCGCCAGCCGGTCGATCGCCTCCCGGTACTCGGCGTCGCCCGCGACGGCCAGCAGGCCCCGGACGCGCCGGGCGCTCTCTCGCACGTCCTCCCGGAAGACCGTGCCCTCCGCGCGGCGGGCGCCGATCCAGGTACCGATCCAGGGGCCGTCGGGGCCCTTCCGGTCGACCTGGACCGAGGTGAGCTCCACGACGGCGCACGCGGCGAACGCCGGCCCGTGCCCCACCACCCAGGAGTCGACGAACGTCCTGAACACCTCGGGATGGCCGATGCCGGTGCCGTGCCGGCCGATCTCCATCCCCGTGACCAGCGCCGCGACGGCGGCGCCCGCCGGGTCGGGGTCGCCCTCAAGGTGCCGCCGCGCCCGGCCGGCCAGGTCCGGATCGCCGTGCTCGCCCGCCAGCGCCTCGAACGCGGTCCCGGCCTGCTCGATCCACGCCCGGACCTTCTTCGGCGCCCCCTTGGCGACCTTCACCTGCGGGCCGGGGCCGCCGCCGCGCCGGGGGTGCAGGTGGCGCCGCCAGCCGTCCGGGAAGTGCGGCGCGTCCTCGCCGGCCGGCCGGTACGTGTGCTGCTGCGCGGTGCTCGCGGCGGTCATCGGCCGGCCCCCTCGGTGGCGGTGAGTTCGGTCAGGTCGTCGAGCACCTCGGCCGCCATCACCGGGTCCAGCTCGCCGAAGGTGTACGGGGTCCCCCTCCCGCGGTGGTAGTCCGCCGGACGGTTCCCGATCCAGACGTGCTCCAGGGTCTGCGGGCCGCTGGCCTCGACGTTGCCGACGCTGATCCCGTACTTCAGGTCGATGATCACGTACCGGTCGGGGGCGACCCTGCGGGAGATCCACCGCTCGCCGCCCGCGTCCAGCGGTACGCCCCGGTCCCAGCCGCGGTGGACCAGGCCCAGCACCGCGCCCACCGGAACCGTGTACCCCTCGAAGCGGGTCAGCCGCCCGGACGCCCGCTCCTCCCCGGTGAGCGCGAGGACGCTCCTGCCCAGCTGCCTGAACGGCTGCACGATCTCGTAGTCGGCCAGGACGTCCGCCCACGCCGCGCGCTCCCGCTCGTCCATGTGGAGAGGGTGCGGGATGCCGATCCGGCACGCCTCGGGCAGGGTCAGGACGTCGTCGTCGAGGTCGGCGAACGTGCGGTCCTCGGCGATCCGGAACGTCACGGCCGTCTCGGCCGGACCCGTCTCCTCCGCGGTGCTCTCGGCGACCCAGACCAGGCGGCGGGCGATGTGCCACATCAGCGGGTGTTCGACGAAGAGGCCGCGGAACTCCGCGAGCGTCCAGCGCCGCCCCGCGACCACGGCCGCCTCCAGCCGGGAGACCTGGTCGGCGGCGACCGTCCGGACGTCCTTCTTCAGCTCCCCGAACCGCTTGTACGCGGCGGACGCCAATTCCTCGTCATCCTTGACCCCCGGCTTGGGCAGGGCCTTGCGGCGCTTGCCGTCCTCGTCGGTCACGTACGGCTTGATGTGCTCGTCGAAGCCCACCACGAAGCGGCGCGGGCCGTAGTCGAGGGTGAGGCTGCCGTCTGCGTCCAGCCCGAAATCGGGCACCAGCCGGTCGGCGAGCTGCTCGGGCCCCAGGCCCAGCCCGGCCGCCACCTCGGCGATCTTCTCCTGCGCCCGCGCCTTCAGCGCCTTGAACTTGACCCGCTGCGCGATCCCGTGCAGGTGCAGCAGCGCGGTGTCGGTGCCGATCGCGGCGAGGACGTCCAGCCCGGCGACGGCGCGGTGATGACCGGACTCGCCCGGCCAGGCCCGGATGAGGGGGGTGAGGCGGCGCACCGTGTCGTCGTCGCCGAGAAGGCCGAGCTGCTGCATCGCCCACGCGTGCTCCGGCGGCATGTCCGCCGACCGCCACCCCTCGAACAGCGCCCACCCGAACTCGGCCAGCGACGCCGCGTCGCACAGGTCCCGGACGGTCTCCACGCCCGGATGCACCTCGTCCGGACGGGACGCCGCCAGCATGGTCAGCAGGTGGCCGGTCGCGTCCAGCGGCAGCGCGCGCTCCCGCCCGCGCAGCAGGATCCGCGGCGGCAGGTGCGCGCCCGCCCACACGGGGGGCCGCGGCCGGTCCGCGGACAACACGGCATCCGGGTCGACCGCCAGCAGCGCCGCCACGACCTCCGCGGCATGGCCGCCGTGCGTGCGCGCGGCCGACACGACCGCCTCCGCGCCGTGCGCGGACGCCACCAGCCGCAGCGCCGTCTCCGCGTCCAGGCGTCCGGGCCCCGGCTTGCCGACCGCGGCCGGGACGAGCATCGGCACGGCGTCCACGCCATGGCGCCCGAACCATTCCCGTGCCACCCCGCGCGTGATCTTGCGACGCCTGTTCCACTCGGCCATCAGCCGGGCCACGGCGGCGTCCAGGAAGGGCAGCAGCAGCCCGCCGTTGCCCACGGAGTTCTCCCGCGCGATGGCCAGCAGCACCGGGAGCGCGTCGACCTCGAACCGCGCCGCGACCGGCCTGATCCACTCGTGCGCTTCCCAGGAGTTGTACGGCGACCAGTCCGCCAGCAGCGGCCGGACCTTCTCCTCGGGGGCCCGGAGGACCACCGCGAGCGTCTCCTCGGGGAAGGCCGGCCCCCGCCCGAAGACCTCCCCCAACCGGCTGTCCCAGTCGGTCGCGTCGTCGGCCTCGCCGGGCGACCCCGGAGTGGAGGCCCACCGCTCCCGCTCGCCCTCCGCCCAGCGGACGGTGCGCTCCCCCGGCGCCGACAGGCCCTTGATCACGACCGGCGCCGCCTCCGGCTCCCGGTGGGACCACGGCGGATCCACCAGCAGTCCGGGCAGCGCCTCCGCGGGCGCGTCCTCGACCTGCGCGTCGGCGGCGGTCAGCGCCCCGGCGACCTCGCGGACGTCGGCGGGAAGCCCGGGCGGGAGCTCGGGGAACAGCCGCAGGTGCGTGGTCAGCAGGTCGGCGACCTGCGGCGAGTCCTCGGCCGACCGCGCCAGCACGTGGATCGCCCGCACCGGGAACCGCCGGGCGGCGGCGAGCAGCGGCACCCGCACGCCCTGCTGCCCGAGCCGGTCGGCCAAGGCCGCGAAGGACTCGTCGGACGGCAGCGCCGCGAGGGCGTCCAGCGCGGCGGCGCGCTGGACGTCCTCGTCCGCGGTGCGCGCCAGCAGGGGGACGGCCCGCGTTCCGGCGCCCTCGGCCAGGGTCCAGATGACGTCGTCCGCGTCGCCCGCCCACCTCGGCGGCAACCGGTCGCCGAGCGCGTCGAGGTCGGCCGCGGTCGCCGAGCAGAGCAGCAGCCGCAGGCCCTCCACGCCGGTCAGCCCCGGTGGCGCGGCCACGCACTCCTCCACCCAGTCGCGCCGGGACGGCATCAGGTAGGCGGCCATCAGGCGGCGCCGGGGACTCGACCCGAACTCCTCCAGGGCGGCCTCCGCCTCCCCGTACGCGGTGTCGTCGGCGGCGGCCAGGAACGTCCGCACCCGGCGGCCGACCTGCCGCTCCATCAGCTCCCACGGATGCTGCAGACCCGCCTCCAGGCGCCGCACCGAGAGCGGCCGCCCGTTGTAGTTCTCGAGGCCGACCGTCAGGTCGCACAGCTCCGCGAAGGCGCGGGCGGCGAACGCGACGCCGTGCGCGGCGATCCACCCGTCCACGAACTGGTGGGCGCTGCGCGGATCGGGCATGGACCAGCGATTCCACGTGACCGTCAGCCCGGCGACCACGGCCGCGCCCAGCGGGCCGGCCGTGCCGTCCAGGTGCGCGCGGGCCCCCTCGGCCAGGACCGGGTCCGTCTTCTTCCCGGACAGCGCCCGCTCGATGCGGGGCGCGGCCTCCGCGACCTTGGCCGCCAGCCGCTTCGTCACCGACCCCGAGACCTTGGGCGCGGGCACCGGCACGCCGCCCCGCCTCGGATGCAGCAGGGGCAGCCAGGCGTCCGGGATCACCAGCGCGTTCTCGTCGTGGAGGAGACGATCTTCCATGTCGCCCCACCGTAGAGGAGGTCTCCGACAAACCGCCGGAACTTCACGAAGGCTCCATCAAGCCGCTCATGGACGCCCCGCGGGTGTCCGACCGGCGCGCCAACATCCCCCGATCACCGAGTCCGGCCCCCTGGAAGAGGACGAAGCGATGGGCGTGTCGATCTACTACAGCGCGTACCGCGACAGCGGGCTCACCGACGAGGAGCGTCGACTCGTCGAGGACATCGCGGACGAGGAGACCCGGGAGCTCCTGGCCGAGATCCGCAAGCGGCTCCCGGCATGGAAGGAGCGCGGGGCCGTCCCCGGCGACGTCGAGAGCCCCGGCGAGATCTGCGAGGGCCTGCCCGTCTTCCCGGCCGACGACTCCGACGACCCGCGCGAGCTGTTCTGGGGCTCCAGCAAGATCTCGCACGGCGAGTGCGAGATGGAGGTCATGACCATGCAGCTGGAGCACTACACGCAGTTCTCCCTGGGCAGGCTGCGCCAAGCCGTACCCGGCGCCGAATGGCACGTGCACATCGACGGCACCGAGCTCACCTGGGAGGAGGAGTACGGCGAGTACGCCCTCCACTGACCCCCGGACGGTTCAGGCGGGGGCCGAGGCCGCCAGCGCGGTCAGATCGGCGAGGAGTTCGGAGGCGTCGACGGGATCGAGCCCGGTGACGGCGCTCCCACTGGTCTCCCCCCAGTTCCAGCGGCCGTACGGGCTGGCGCCGACCTCGATCTGATCGATCGTCTGCTCGGGGAAGGCGTCGGGCTCGCCGACGACGATGCCCGGGTTCAGCCAGAGGGTGGCGTGGCGGCCGGAGCCGAGCGGGCGCGTCATCCACGACGCGATGCCGGCGTCCTCCGGCTCGCCGCGTTCCCAGCCCGACCGCTGCAGCCCCAGCAGCGCACCGACCGGGACCTTGATCCCCTGGAAGCGGGCCAGCCCGTCTTCGGGCAGGGTGTGGACGGCCCGGCCGAGCTGCGGGAACGGCTGCACGATCTCGTAGTCGGCGAAGACCTCGGCCCAGGCGGTGCGGGCCTCGCCCAGGAGCACCGGGTGCGGGAGCCGGATCTCGGCGGAGGCGGGCAGGGTGAGGGTGTCGTCGTGCAGATCGGCGAAGGTGCGGTCTTCGGCGATGCGGAACAGGGTGGTGGCACCGTCGTGCTCGGCGGACCACACCAGCCGCCGGACGATGTGCCACACCAGCGGGTGTCCCACGAACAGCTCGGTGAACTCGAGGAGGGGCCACCAGCGGCCCATCACCATGGCCGACTCCAGGCGGCGGATCTGGTCGGCGGCGACCGTCCGCACGTCCTTCTTCAGGTCCGCGAACCGCTTGTACGCGGCGGGGGCCAGGTCGCCGTGGTCCTTGGCGCCGGGCTTGGGCAGGGCCTTGCGGCGCTTGCCGTCACCGTCGACGACGTACGGCTTGAGCTGCTCGTCGAACCCCACGGCGAAACGGCGCGGGCCGTAGTCGAGCGTCATGCCGCCGCCGGCGTCCAGCCCGAAATCGGGCACCAGCCGGTCGGCGAGCTGCTCGGGGGTCAGCTCCAGCCGCTCCGCGACCTGCCGGATCATCTCCTGGGCGCGGGTTCTGAGCCCCTTGAACCTCACCTTCTGCGCGATGCCGTGCAGGTGCATCAGGGCGACGTCGGTGCCGATGGCGGCGAGCACGTCCAGGCCCTTCACGGCCTTGGAGTGCCCGCCCTCGCCCGGCCAGGCGCGGACGACGGGGGTGAGGCGGCGCACCGTCCCGTCGTCGCCGAGCCAGGCGAGCTGGTCCAGCGCCCAGCCGTCCTTGGACGGCGAGTCGTGGATCTGCCAGCGGCGGAACACCGCCCAGGAGAACTCGGCCAGCGACTCCGGGTCGCACGCGTCCCGGACGATCCCGACGCCCGGGTAGACGCCGTCGGGCCTGGACATCGCCAGCATCGTGAGCAGGTGGGCGGTCGCCTCGGCCGGCAGGGCGCGGTCGCGGCCGCGCAGCAGCACCTGCGGGAGGACGAGCGGGTCGGCCCAGTCGGGAAGCCCCGGCATCCGGGCCGGGAGGACGTCCAGGGGGTCGGAGGCCAGCAGGGCCGCGATCGCCTCGCCGGCCTGGTCGCCGTACCGGCGGGCGACCTCGACGACCTCGTCGGCCCCGTGCCCTGTAGCGAGGTGTCCGGCGGCGAGGTGGCGCAGCGCGCCCTCGGCGTTGGCGCGGGCGGGACCGGGCGCGCCGAGCGCGTCCGGGACGAGCATCATCGCGGCCTCCGTTCCGTGCCGCGCGAACCAGGCCAGGGCGTGCTTGCGGGCGGTCTTGAGCCGGACCAGCCAGCGCGCCTGCAGCACCGCCACCTCGGGGGCGAGGAAGGGCAGCAGGACACCGCCGGACTCGGCCGGGCCGGACTCGGCGACGGCGACCGCGAGGGGCAGGGCGTCGAGCCCGAAGCGCGCCACGATCGGACGGATCCAGTACTGCGCGTACCACATGTCCGCCGGCTTCCAGATCTCCAGCAGCGGACGGACCAGCGGCTTGGGACCGGTGGCGATCAGGCCGGCCTGGGCGTACCCGCCGATCCCGCCGAACTTGGCCACCAGGACCGGCCACGGGTCGGTGAAGCGCCAGGGCTCGCCCGGCCCGTCGGCCCAGCGCTCGGACTCGCCGACGGCCCAGGACACCGAGCGCAGGTCGGGCGGCGCCAGGCCCGCGACGACGACGGGCTTGGCGGCCTTGCGGCGGCGGGCCCAGGGCGGGGAGACCAGCACCGGCGGCAGCGCCTCCGCGGGCGCCTCGGGGAGCCGCGCGGTGGCCTCCGCGATCGACTGCAGCGTCCGGCGGGCCTTGTCGGGGAGTCCGGGCAGCACCTCGGCCACCAGGTCCTGGTGGGCGGCGACATGCCCGCGCAGCAGGTCAGCGGCGAGCACGGCGGCCTTGCCCGTGCCGTCGGCCGCCACCGCCAGCATCCGCATCCCGCGCCGGGGGAAGCGGTGGGCGGCCGCGGCCACGGCGGCCTGGCCGTAGGGCGCGTCGATCCGCTCGATAAGGACCCGGAACGCCTCGTCGGACGGCACCAGCCCGAGCGTCTGGAGGAGCAGCTTGACCACGGCGGCACCGAGGTCGGCGTGGTCCAGGGTCTGCACCAGGTGCGGGACGATCGCCGGGCCCACCCCGTCGAGAATGGTGGCGAGGAGGTCGATCTCGACCTCGGCCGGCCCGAACACCGCTCCGGGCGCCCGCCCGGACGCCGGCCCGGTGCCGAGCAGCCCGGCCTGGGCGGGCGAACCCAGCGCGCACCACAGCAGCCACCAGGCGTTGTGCCAGCCGTCCTGCGGCGCGTTCGCGCAGGCCTCCTCCACCCAGTCGAGCCGGTCCGGTACGAGGTAGGACACCATGGCCTGCTGGAGCGGGGCGTCCCGATGGTCGGCCAGGCGCTTGACGGTCTCCTCGTACTCGTCGTCGCCCGCGACCGCGAGCAGGGCGCGCACCTTGCGGACGACGCGCCGGCACTGCCAGAGCCGGGACGAGCTCTCCTGCGGCCCCAGGAACGCGACGGCCTTGAGGTCGACGTTCTGGCCGCGGAAACCCCAGCTGTCATAGGTGAACGACAGGCGGCTCAGCTCGGCCAGGGCGCACGCGGCGAAGGGCAGCCCGTGCCCGGTGACCCAGGAGTCGACGAACCGCTCGAACAGCTCGGCGTAGTCTTCGCGCTCGCGCCCCACCAGGATGGCGGCGAGCGCCGCCGCGCCGAGCGCGCTCGGGTCGCCGTCCAGCTGGCGGCGGGCGGCCTCCACCACCTCGGGCGTGCTGTCGGGAGAACCCAGCGCCGCGCTGATCGTGCCGCGCGCCTTGGGAGCACCGCTGAACGAGGCGAGCGCGGCGGGGGCGGCGGCGTCCACCGCGACCGCCGGAACGGGCGCACCGCCGCGTCGCGGGTGCAGTCTGGGCGACCAGGCGGAGGGAAGCTCCAGGGTCTCCTCGCTCATATCGCCCAACGGTAGAGGAGACCTCCGACAGATCACCGACGTTCCGAAACGTCCGCGATCGCGGGCCATGGTCGGACTTACTAGAGTCTGACCTGTTCCAACGGCCGGCCGACGACCGGCGAAACGACGAACAGGCGGGGCGCATGGGCTTCACGCACCAGATCCGGGTCCGCTACGGCGACTGCGACATGCAGGGCGTGGTGTTCAACCCCAACTACTTCAACTACCTCGACGACACCATGGACGCGTGGCTGGGCACGGTCCTGGAGGGCGACTACCTGCTGCGGGACTTCGACTACATGGTCAAGAAGGCCGGCATCGAGTGGGAGTCCTCCGCCAGGTACCGCGACGTGGTGGAGTTGAGGCCCGAGGTCACGCGGTGGGGGCGGTCGTCGTTCGACGTGCGGGTGCGCCTGTCGGTGAAGGATCGGCCGATCGGCGTGGCCGAGTTCGTCTTCATCAGCATCAAGCCGGGTGAGCATGAGACGCCCACGCCTGTGCCCGTGCCGGAGAAGGTCCGGGCCGCGCTGAGCTGACTCGCGTTCGCCGCCCCTTACGGCGGCCCGGTCGTGCCTGTGCCGTCGTCGGGCTTGTCGTCGAATTCGTAGACGCGCCGGGCGTTCTCCGAGGTGATGAGGCGTGCGACGCGCGCAGCGTCCGAACGCGTCCACGCCCCCTCCTCAACGCCCTCGCCCAGGATTCGTCCCAGTCCGCGCCTGAACAGCAGTGCGCCCAGGTAGTAGTGCTCGGCCAGGCCGAACGCGTCGGAGGCGTACAGCACCTTCCCGAACGGCGCGAGTTCCAGGAGCTCGGCCAGGATGGCGGGCGCGCGATGGCCGAGGTTGTGCGTGGCCAGGCTGACGTCCACGAAGACGTTCTGGAAGACCTGGGCGAGATACCCGGCGTGGCGCTGGTACGGGTAGTTGTGCAGCAGCAGGACGGGTACGCCGGTCGGCTCCAGTGCCCGCAGCAGCGGGGTCATCCGCACCGGATCCACCCGGTGCAGGTCGACGTCCGAGTCGCCGTACCCGACATGGAACTGGATGGGGAGCCCGCTGTCGGCCGCGCACCAGACCAGGAAGCGGTGCAGCGTCTCGTCGGCGAGGCGTGGCCGACCGCTGCCTCCCGCCAGCGCGCGCTCGGCCTGCCGGTAGAGGCGCTCCGCCGCCGCCTTGACGTCGGCCCCCGACGGTCGTTCGCCCGAGAGTTCCAGCCCTACGCGGTAGGCGGCTATGGACTTGGCCCCCACCGCGTGCCCGGCGCGCTCCGCGATACGGCCGCGCACGTCCTCGGCGAAGGCGTACGCGCTGACCCCGTCCGCGATCGTCCTTTCCGCCAGGTCCTCCAGGCGTACGACCTCATGCGCCCTGGCCCCCGCCAGCAGCGCCAGTTCAGCGGGTTCCAGCAGCGGCTCGGGCGTGTAGCCGGTGTCGACGCACAACTCCTCCAGGCCGGAGGCGCTCAGGAAGCGGCGGTTCACCTCGGCGGCACCGAGCGACGCGCGACGCGCCAGGTACTCGCCGGGAGGGGCATGGGGTTCCAGGTCCAGGATGGGCGCGCACCAGCGCCGCAGCGCGAACCCGATCTGGGAGTCGAAGAGGCTGCCTCCGCGCGGCGGCGGCTCGGCGGCCTCGGTCAGGAAGCGTTCGAAATCCTCGGGGCCGAGATCCCTGGGCAGCACCCCGTGGCAGTGGTGGTCGACCAGGCGCAGCGGCTCGAGTTCCGGAAACATGTTCCCGACCATGGGCTCCCCTTACGTGCACCGGGACCTCGGTGTTCCTACGATGCCGTTTACCGCCAGGCCGTCACCGTAATCCCCGGTTGGGAGCGTCATCGTGGAAGAAAACGACCAAGCCGCCCATGGCGCGCCCCCGGCCGGGCGTTCGGAGGCGGACGGGCCGTCGCATGCGGGCGGGCCTCCGGAAGCGGGCTGGGGCCTGCGCCTGGACGACCGCGAGCGGTCGCGGCGCGGCGAGCGGGCCGCCACGATCGCCGCCGAACTCTCCGTCAAGAACATTGCGGCGGTCGCCCTCACCTGGGTGGACACCAGCGGGATCACCAGAACCAAGGCCGTTCCGGTGCGGCGCCTGGAGGAGGCCGCGACGTGGGGCGTCGGCATGTCGCCGGTGTTCGACACGTTCCTGCTGGACGACTCCATCGTCAGGGGCCGGTACGCGGGCGGACCCGTCGGGGACCTGCGCCTCCACCCCGTCCTCGAACGCCTCGTACCGATGGCCGGGATGCCCGGATGGGCGTGGGCGCCCGCCGAGCGCTTCACCCAGGAGGAGGGCACGGAACACCTCCTCGACGCCAGGAGAGTGCTGCGCCAGGAGGTCGCACGGCTGGCCGCCGAGGGCTGGTCGGTGCGTACCGCGTTCGAGGTGGAATGGGCTCTGTCGGAGGGGGACGGGGAGGACTTCACCCCCGCGTGCAACGGCCCCGCCTACGGAATGACGCGGATCGCCGAGCTTTCCGACTACCTCCGCGATCTGCTGCGCGCGCTTGAGGCGAGCAAGGTCACCGTTGCGCAGATCCATCCCGAGTACGCGGCGGGCCAGCTGGAGCTGTCGGTGGTCCCGGAGGACCCGATCGGCGCGGCCGACACCCTCGTCCTGGTACGGGAGACGATCCGGTCGGTGTCCTTCCACCACGACATGGTCGCCTCGTTCTCCCCCAAGGTCCTCGCCGACGGGGTGGGCAACGGCGGGCACGTCCACATGAGCCTCTGGCGGAACGACCCCGCGGAGGGACCCGTCAACGCGATGTCGGGTGGAGAGGGCCCGTACGGCATGACCGAGGCGGCCGAGGCGTTCAGCGCCGGGATCCTGGAACGGCTCCCCGCCCTCCTGGCCGTCGGGTCGCCGTCCGTGGCGAGCTACCTCCGCCTCATCCCGTCCCACTGGGCGGGCGCGTTCGCCTGCTGGGGCCTGGAGAACCGTGAGGCCGCGCTGCGGTTCGTCACCGGCCCCGCCGGGGTCCGCGCCACGGCCGCCAACCTGGAGGTCAAGTGCTTCGACGGCGCGGCCAACCCCTACCTGGCCCTGGCCGCACTGCTGGCCGCCGGACGTGCCGGGATCCAGAGCGAGGCCGCCCTGCCCGAGCCCGTCGACGACGACCCGGTCTCTCTGAGCGAGGCCGAACGCGACGCGCGCGGGATCACGCCGCTGCCGTCCTCGCTCGAGGAGTCCCTCGAAGCCTTCGAGAACGACCCGGTGCTGCGGCAGGCGTTCGGCGACGAGCTCGTCGACACCGTCGGGACGGTGCGGCGCGGCGAGATCGGGCTGTTCGACGGCGCGTCCCCCGAGGAGATCGCCACCGCCACCCGCTGGCGCCACTGACACCGCGGCGGACTCAGAAGGTGATGAGCGGATCGCCGATGAAGTCGGCGACGAAGTTGACGAAGAAGAAGCCGAAGAACAGGAAGTTCAGCAGCAGGATCACGTGATGCCACAGCCGCGGGCGGGCCGGGCGCGGCAGCCTGGAGTTCAGGTACATCAGCATGAACGGGTAGATCAGCGCGCCCAGGTTGGACATGTTCGCCGACCACTGCACCAGGCTGATCGGCAGCGCGAAGTGCAGGATCACCCCGATGACCACCAGCAGCACGAGCATGAACGGGTAGTAGAACCGGCGCGGGTCCCCCTCCAGCAGCCCGCGCAGCCGCGGGCTGGTGGCGTGCGCGGCGTCGGTGGTCACCCGCACCATCGCCTCGAAGATGCCGAGCTGGGTGGTGAACAGGATCAGCACGCCCAGCACCAGCGCGATGTAGAACAGCCAGCGGCCGTACTCGGCGTCCAGGGCGGCGGCCACGAACGTCGGCACGTTCTCCTGCGTCGGCCTGGTCCCCGACAGCTCGACCGCGCGGGCCATCAGGATCGTCGGCAGCAGCATGCCCAGCATCGCTCCGGCGAAGAAGATCCCCCACATGTCGGTGAGCAGCAGCCGGTACCAGCGCCGCCACATCGCCCTGTTCCTGGGGTCGTCCCGGAAGGTGACGCCACTGGCGAGCAGCCGCACGCGCTCGCCCCGCATGCCGGAGATGAACCCGGTGCGGTGGCCCATCCCGTAGCCCTTGTCCCGGTAGTGGCCCATCACGTACCAGTTGAGCCCGGAGGCCAGCGCCGTGAACCCGACCAGCCCGCCGAGCTGGGTGGCGGTGATGCCCTCGGGCGGCGCGGCGGGCGTCACGAAGCCCCTGATGCCCTCCCACCACAGCCCGAACGGCACGACGAACAGGCAGATCAGGACCAGCCCGATGAGGATCGCCCCGATCATGATCCAGTTGGCGAGCTCCAGCGCCCGGGAGATCCGGCGCGCCCCCGCGGCGATGAGGAACACCACCGCCAGCAGCGCGATCGCCCAGAGCCGCGGCTCCTCGGCGCCGTCGGGCGCGATCTCGCCATGGACGAGCGCGTACAGCCCCTGTCCCGCCGACGCCGCCCAGCCGCCGACGATGAACGAGAAGATGACGATGAACACCGACAGCGGCACCCACAGGATCCAGCCCGGCGGCACCCGGCCCCAGCCGACCACGGGCGCCTCGCCGGTCGCCAGCACGTACCGCGAGCACTCGATGTTGTAGAGCGTCTGCAGGAGCGCCGACACCACGATGATCCAGCCGACGCCCTCGAAGCCGAACTGGCCGACCGCCTGCGGCCCGAGCAGCCACTCGCCGCTGCCGATGGAGATCCCGAGCGCGATCATGCTCGGGCCGAGCGCGTACTTGAACAGCTCCCGCGGCCCGATCCGGCGGACGCCGAACACCTCCTCCGGCGAGGGGAGGTCGGTGATGGGCAGGTCAGGACGGCTGACGCCGATGCGGTGGGTCGCGGCGGATTCCTGGGGAGCGGGGTCGGAGGTGGGATCGGCCATGGGACGCCTCCCGGTGAGCAGGCCCCCGACTTCCTCGGCTGCCTGCATGATCCGTCAGGGAGTCGTGCGCGGCAAGGGCCCGGGGACGCCGATTCTCCGAGATTCGCCCGCGCGGGGCTCAGCGCCCCCCGTCGCGCCGTTCAGCCCCGCAGACGACCGTCCCGGGGTCGAACGACTGGAAACGCATCTGGACCGCCCCGCACGCGCAGCGGGTGTAGGTCACCACGCCCTCGGAGGTCAGATGCCTCGACAGCACCTCGTAGACATCGGACTGGGGCCAACCGCAGCGCGGGCACTCGTCCACCGTGCATCCCGTCTTCACTGGCCGTATGTAAGGGTTATAACTAAAATGTCGTTTACAGCATGACAGACAGCGGGAGCCGAGGCAATGCAGATCACCGGGTACAAGAGTCACGGCGTGGCCGCCTCGGTCGCTCTGGTGAACGCCGCCACGAGCGCGGACGGCGACGACTCGGAGGAGGCGCTGCGCGACCTGCTGCGCGAGCACGGCTTCTTCTGGCACCAGTTCGAGCCCCGGCACGCCGAGTCGTTCCGGGAGTGGGGCCGCACGCTGCGGCGGTTCTTCGAGGCCACCGAGCTCACCACGGCCGTCGACCTGCTCAACCGGCTGCTGCTGCAGATCCCGATGCATCCGCACCTGGCGGACCACGACGACCCGGTGGGCCTGCACATGCACTACGCGCCGCCGTCGGCGGACCTGCCGCACCGTTTCAGGGCCACCACGCTCATGAACCTGTCGGAGCTGGTGTGCAAGCACGGGCTGAGCCGTACGGGAGTGTGCGCGGCCGAGGGCTGCGACCGCGTCTACGCCGACACCTCCCGCGCAGGACGACGCCGCTTCTGCTCGGAGTCATGCGCCAACCGCACCAACGTAGCCGCCTTCCGAGCCCGCCAACGAGAAACCTGACCCCCGAACACCCCCCGACACCCGGAGACGGGGCCTCGGTCAGGCGGCGGCGCGGTGGTCGGGCACACGTCGTGGACGCGCGGCCGAGCGGCCGTCATGTCTGTGCCCTATGAGGTCGTGGGCATGGGCGGGGGTGGCCGTCCATGCCCACGACCAGGCGGGTCGTCAGTCGGTGCCGGCGTGGCGGGTGGCGGAGGCGTCGGGCAGTTCGGGGCCTCGGGGTGGGATCGCGTCGGCACGGGACGGGTCGATGCCGTCCAGTGCGCCGTTCGCGGCCGCCCGCGCGAGATCGACCATCGAGACGTAGGCGGTGCGGATCTGGAAGTTCTGCCGGTCGGGCGGCAGGTCGCTCAGTTCCACCAGCAGCGAGGCGCTCCCGCGCAGGCCGTAGGCGTTCCGGGCGATCCCCTGGTACGAGCCGCCCGGGTACTGGGAGACCACCGCGCCCGCCCGCGTGAACGCGTCGTGCACCCGCACCCCGACCTGCTTGGACGTCGTGAGCGCGCCGGCCGGAACGCCCTCGGCGGTCGGCCACTGGATGGACGTGGTGATCTCCCGGCCGTCCGGCGGCGGGAAGGCGTACCGGCCCTGCATGTGGTAGTCGACCACGATCGAGGGGCGGAACGCGGCGTACTGGCGCTGGATGGCCGCGGCTTCGGGCACCGGGTTGTCCTCGGGGCGCACCGCAGGATCGTGGTAGCGGTTCATGTCGTAGCCCTTGCCCGGTTCGCCGTACTCGGGTTGCGCGTCGGGATCGTAGTTGTAGCGCCACTGGTGGTGGTGGCCGTCCGGGTTGGCGCGGACGAGCACGCCCAGCGTGATCTTCGACCGGAGCTCGCGGGAGGCGCGGTCGTTCTTCAGCCCGAGGGTGCGCAGGGCCATCAGGGCGGACTCGGTCCCGAGGGGCTCGTCGCCGTGCTGCTGCGTCACGTACAGCAGGCGCTGGGGTCCGGTGCCGAGCGTGGCGAACCAGAGCGGGCGCCCCTGGTTGGACGTGCCGATGCTGCGGACGCGCACCCGGCCGTGGCCGGCGCGTTCGATGCGCTTGAGCTCGCGTGCGAGCTCGGCGTTGCTGTGCAGGCGCGCGCCGCCGCCCTTCCCGGTCGCTTCGGCGGCGGCGGGCGCCGCCGCCGGCGCGGTCGCCGCGGTGGCGGGGGCCGCGAGCGCGCCTGCGGCGAGGGCGGCGGCGAAGAGCCCGGCGGTGAGGGTACGGGTCGTACGCGCGGACACGGGTGGCACGAGGGAGCCTCCTGACGAGTGCGACGGACGGGCACCCCCCCCGCGTGGCCCGACTGGTTCTCTTCTGCGGACGCCGTCCGACCGTGGGACGCGCCGTTCGGCGACCGCGACAACTGCTACCGGAAGGTGGGCTTCAGCACGTCGATCCCACGGTTGTGGTCCGCGACGTAGACGTAGCCGCCGTGGTAGTACGACGCCCAGGCCATCGCGTCGCCCGGCCGGAAGTAGGCGATCTGGCGGGGGTCGGTGGGATCGCGGACGTCGATGAAGCGCGTGCCCTGCTGGTAGAACGACTGCACGACCACGCCGTCCCTGATGTCGAAGTAGTGGGCCGAGCACTCCTCCGCGTTCGGGAGGCTGCCCTCCTGTCCCGCGACGCTCCATGTTCCGAGCGTGCGCAGGCGGAACGGCTTCTCCGGGGTGGAACGCCAGCCCTGCCCGCCGTAGGAGCCCTTGAGCGAGGCGATGACCAGGAGACCGTCGTTCACGCACCCGTCGTTGAAGGTCTCCTCCGTGACGATGAGCGTCTGGCCGTCGCCCCACTGGCGCGGGTCGGGGCCCTGGTCGCGTGTACGTCCCACGGCCCGGTAGCTGTTGTGCATGAACGAGGAGTTCGTCGTGGCCTCGTCGATGCCTCCGCCCGCGTACGGCACCGGGTCCCAGGCCGTCGCCGTACGGATGCGCTTCTTCACCGGGTCGTAGTGGCGCCCGCTGGTGTGGTAGCCGCGCACCCCGCCACGCCCTGAGGCCCACGCGACACCGCTGGAGTCGACCTGGATGTCGTGGGTGTAGTCGGTCTTGCCGTCGTTGCGCCCGGTGTCGATGGGTTGCTTGAAGACCTTGGGCTTGCGCGGGTTCCGTACGTCCGTCACCCATACGGGACGGCCGCCCCAGTCCTCGGGCATCCAGTTCGCCTTGGCCGGGCCGCCCGTCCACAGGTAGCGGCAGTCGTTGACGCACGACGTCGTATGCCCCGCCGGGATGACCTGATAGGCGAGTTGCTTCAGGCTCTCCGGCTTGGACACGTCGATGACGTACACCCCTGACTCACCGGTGTCGGTGGTGCCGCCGAACGCGCGGGGGTCACGGGAGAGGTAGATGATCTTGCGCTTGTGGTCGGCCTCGGTGTCCTCGCCCTGCCAGAACCCGGGCAGGTCGAACGAGCCGACGAGCTTGGGGCTGCGCGGGTCGGCGCTGATGTCGTACCCCTTGAGGCCGAACCGGCCGCTCACGTACATGATGGTGCGCTTGCCGCGCCCCTCGCCGTAGTCCATGAAGACCAGCGACGTGGACTCCTTGGCATCGGGCACGTTTCCGACACGCTGAACGCCCTTGACCGCGTCGGACGCCTTCGACGACGCCTTGTCCACGGCACGGGGTGCGTGCCCTGAGTGGCCCCCGAGGTCACGTCCCTCGCCCTGGGCCTGGGCCACCCCGCCTACGCGCGTCTGCTGGTTACCGGGTTCGGGTGGGCACGCCCAGGCGGTTCCGGCCGTGAGCATGGCGACGGCAACGGTGCCGGCCGCTCCGAAAAGAACGCGTCTGGAACGTCTGCTCCGTGTGGGCGCGCCAAGGCGCGCGGGCTCCTGCAAGCGTTCGACCTGCGTGCGCGCCGACATCGCGCCTCCACCTTCAGCGGGGAAGTCCTGGCGGGTATCGCCCGAGCCAAGTCTGAACTGTCGGATGTTCATGATCAATCGGCGATGAGTCACAAAATGTCCACGGCCAGGCTGTAATCCACCGACGGTGAAGGTGCGGCGCGGCCTTCCCGACCCGGACGGCCGTGCCGTACGCTCACCGGCGTCGTCGTCAACGCCTTGGGAGCGGCTTTTGAACAGCGTCGCGCGTACCGCCGCACTGGTCGCCGGGGCGGTGGCGATGCTGGTGGCGCCCCTGGCCGCCATGAAGGCGCTGCGCGACCCGGACGACCCGCGCCTGTCGGTCGGCGCCGCGCCGGCCGCGACGCTCGTGCCCGGCGACGTCCGGGACGCCACCGGCCGGATGATCGCCGGCGCCGTCTGGACGGGCCTGATGTCCTACGACCCGCGCACCGGCTCCCCCGTCCCGGCCGCCGCCGAG
Organism: Actinomadura rugatobispora; assembly: GCF_055379765.1. NCBI lineage: Bacteria > Bacillati > Actinomycetota > Actinomycetes > Streptosporangiales > Thermomonosporaceae > Actinomadura > Actinomadura rugatobispora. The sequence goes on from NZ_AP029191.1 coordinate 723,561, forward strand.
TCGGTCACCTCCGGGGACCGCAAGGTCTGGACCGTGCGCCTCAGGCCCGGCGGCCGCTTCCACGACGGCACGCCCGTCACGGCCCGCTCCTTCACCGACGCCTGGACGGCAGTCGTACGCGAGGGCTGGCACGGCGCACGCACGATCAGCGAAACGGCCGGGCTCAAGGGCCTCAAGGTCACCGACGACCGGACCTTCGAGGTCACCCTGGACCGCCCCCTCAACGGCTTCCCCGCCCTACTGGGTGACCCGGCCTTCCTGCCGATGCCTGAGAGCGTGCTCCGTTCCCGCGACTGGGCCGCGTACGGGCGTCGTCCCATAGGCAACGGCCCCTACCGCATCACCTCCCACGGGCGCGAGACCGTCCTGGAACGCCCCAACGCCCGCACCATCGTGGTGAAGTCCATCCCGAAACCGAGCGACCAGTACTCGGCCGTAGAACTGAACCGCCTGGACGTCGCCACGGCCGTCCCGTCCGACCGCCACGAGACGATGGACACCGAGTTCCGCGACCGGCACCTCACCCTGCCCGGACGGGCCATGACCTACCTCGCCTTCCCCTCATGGGAGGACCGCTTCACCCCTGCCATCCGCCAGACCCTCTCCATGGCCATCGACCGCAGCGCGATAACGGAAGGCCCCTTGGGACATCAGGCCACCCCGGCCAACTCCCTGGTGCCACCGGGAGTCCTTCCAGGCCGACGCGAAGGTCAATGCCGTCTCTGCATTCACGACCCCCGCGCGGCCACCGCCGCCCTGACCGACGCGGGCGGCCTCAACGGCACGCTCAACCTGTGGCATGAGGCGTCCGACGCCGCCTGGGTGGAGGCCGTCGCCGAACAACTTCGCAAGACGCTGACCATCGACGTCCAACCCCGTCGGGTCACTGCGGCAGAACTCCGCACGGCATTGGACGAACGAAAGGTCGACGGCCCCTTCGTCGTCCACACCACCACGCCCTACCCCGCCCCCGTCGCAGCCCTTCGCCCCCTCCTGGAAGCCGGCACCGGCTACGAGGGCGAGGACGTCTCAGACCTCATCACCCAAGCGGAAAGCGCCCCCACTCCGGACGCTGGCGTCACCCCCGCCCGCCTGGCCGAGTCGGCCCTTCTTCGGGACATGGCGGCCATCCCCCTGTGGTCCGCCCACGACCATTTCGTATGGTCCGAACGCCTCCACAAAATAACCACCGACCCTTTCACCGGCCTGAACCTCACCACCCTGAAACCCAAAAACTAACGCCTCGCCTCACCACTTGGGCGCCACGCTCGCGCGGTGCCTGAAGCAATTCCGAGACAGGCACTCCCCCAAAACGGGCACGCCTCAGGCGGCGCCGAGGCGGTGGGCCAGGGCGGTGTGGCGGCGTCCTGCCCCGGCCGTACGAACGGCGGCGGCCAGGGCCCGGCGTGAGCCGACCAGCACGACGAGTTTCTTCGCCCGGGTGATTCCCGTGTAGAGGAGATTGCGCCGCAGCATCATCCATGAGCTTGTCGTCAGCGGAATGACGACGGCCGGGTATTCGCTGCCCTGTGATCGGTGGATGGTGATGGCGTACGCGTGGGCCAGTTCGTCCAGTTCGTCGAAGGAGTAGTCGATGGTCTCGTCCTCGTCTGTCTGGACGGTCAACATGTGCTCCTCCAGGGACACCGACGTCACCACCCCCACGGTGCCGTTGAAAACGCCCGCCTCCCCCTTGTCATAGTTGTTGCGCAGCTGCGTGACCTTGTCTCCCACGCGGAAGACCCGGCCGCCGTAACGGCGCTCGGACCGTTCGTCCCGGTGCGGCGTGAGCGCCTCCTGCAGGAGGCCGTTGAGCGTGCCCGCGCCCGCGGCCCCCCGATGCATCGGCGCGAGGACCTGCACGTCGCGGCGCGGATCGAGGCCGAACTTGCGCGGTACGCGGTTGGCGACGACGTCCACGGTGAGCTCCGCGGCGGCCTCCGGCTCCTCGCACGGGAACAGGAAGAAGTCCGGGTAGCCGTGCGTGTGCGGGTGATCGCCCGAGTTCACCCGGTGGGCGTTCACCACGATGCCCGACTGCTGCGCCTGCCGGAAGATCTTGGTCAGCCGTACCCGCGGGACGACCTCGGCCGCCAGCAGGTCGGCCAGGACCTCTCCCGCACCGACCGAGGGCAGCTGGTCGACATCCCCGACCAGCAGCAGGTGGGCACCGCGCGGGATCGCCTTGACCAGCTTGTTGGCCAGGATCAGGTCGACCATGGAGCTCTCGTCGACCACCACCAGATCGGCGTCCAGCGGATTGTCCTGGTCGAACTTGGCGTCCCCGCCGGGCTGCAGCTGCAGCAGCCGGTGGACGGTGGCGGCCTCGTACCCCGTCAGCTCGGCGAGCCGCTTCGCGGCCCGCCCGGTGGGCGCGACCAGCACGATGCTCGCCTTCTTCGCGGCCGCCAGTTCCACGATCGACCGCACCGTGAAGCTCTTGCCGCAGCCTGGGCCGCCGGTCAGCACCGCGACCTTGGAGGTCAGCGCGAGCCGTACCGCCTCCTCCTGCTCGGCCGCCAGATCGGCACCCGTCTTCTTGCGCAGCCAGGCCAGCGCCCTGTCCCAGTCCACGTCGGCGAACGCCTTCAGCCGGTCGTGCCCGGCGTGCAGCAACTCCCGCAACCCGTTCGCCAGCGAACGCTCGGCACGATGGAACGGCACCAGGTACACCGCCGGGACCGTGGCCGCGTCCTCACCGGTGCCCGGTATCGCCTCCCTGACCACGCCTTCCTCCTGCGCGAGCCCGTCGAGCGCGGGCCCGATCAGCTCACGCGGCACACCGAGGATCTTCTCCGCCGCCGTGATCAGGTTCGGCTCGGGCAGGAAGCAGTGCCCGTCGTCGGCCGCCTCCGACAGCGTGTACTGCAGCCCCGCCTTGATCCGTTCCGGGCTGTCGTGCGGGATGCCGACCGCCTGGGCGATGGTGTCGGCGGTCTTGAACCCGATCCCCCACACGTCCGCCGCCAGCCGGTACGGTTCGCGCCGCACCGTGTCCACCGACGCGTCCCCGTACTGCTTGTAGATCCGCACGGCGAGGGAGGTCGACACTCCCACGCCCTGGAGGAAGACCATCACCTCCTTGATCGCCTTCTGTTCCTCCCAGGCGTCCCCGATCCGCTTGGTGCGCTTGGGCCCCAGGCCCGGCACCTCCACCAGCCGCTCGGGCTCCTCCTCGATGATCCGCAGGATGTCGGTGCCGAAATGGCCCACCATCCGGTCCGCCATCACCGGCCCGATGCCCTTGATCATCCCCGAGCCGAGGTAGCGCCGGATGCCCTGCACGGTGGCCGGCAGCACCGTCGTGTACGAATCCACCTCGAACTGCCGCCCGTACTTGGCATGGGACCGCCATCTCCCGGTCAGCCGCAGGCTCTCCCCGACCTGCGCCCCCAGCAGCGCCCCCACCACCGTCAGCAGATCGCCCCCGGACCGCTCGGTCGCGACCCGCGCGACGGTGTAGCCGGTGTCCTCGTTCGCGTACGTGATCCGTTCGAGGACCGCCTCCAGTACGGCCGGTCCCGGCCTGTCACCGGCCGCCGTCACCGGCATCGCCCCTTCCGGCCGTTACCCCTCATGCCGAGGGATTGTACGCATCGGCAGCGACAGTTCCCGATTCCGATCGGCCTGTGGATAACTCACTCCGCGAAGTTATCCACAATTTCCGCTCCCCCTGGCGGACCCCCGCCCGCCCCTCCGACGATGGCGGCACCGGAATCGAGAAAGGAGAGCGAGAATGAACGGCACGATACCCGGCATCGGCATCAGCAACCTCGTCTACGGCACGGTGTGGGTCATCATGATCACCGCGTGCGCCTTCCGGAGGCCGCGATGAAGGTCTCCGTCATCGTCCCGGCGCACAACGAAGAGCAGGGCCTGCCCGCCACGCTGGCGTCCCTGCTGGCGCAGACCGACCAGGCCGACCAGATCATCGTCGTCGACGACGGCTCCACCGACCGCACCGGCGAGGTCGCCCGCTCGTACGGTGCCACCGTGCTGCGGCCGCCCGGCAATCTCGGCAGCAAGGCCAGGGCCCAGAACCACGCCCTCCCGCACTGCCTGGGCGACCTCGTCCTCGCCGTCGACGCCGACACAGTCCTCGCACCCGACTACATCGAACGCCTCAAGCCCGCCTTCGGCGACCCCTCCGTCGCGATCGCGGCCGGCAACGTCCAGACCCGTTTCACCCGCACGCTCTGGGAACGCGGCCGTTCGATCGAGTACCTGTTCGGGTTTCACTGGCACCGCCCCATCCAGGCAAGCGCGGCCAGCCCGATGGTCTGCTCCGGCTGCTGCTCGGCCTTCCGCCGCGACCTCCTCCTCGAGCACGGAGGATTTCCCGAACGCACCATCGTCGAAGACATGGACCTCACCTGGTCCGCCCAGATCGCCGGCCACAGGGCCGTCTACGTGGGCGACGCCGTGGCCTGGGCCGCCGACCCCGAAACCCTCCCCTACCTGCGCCGCCAGCTCCGCCGCTGGATGGCCGGCTTCTTCCAGAACGTACGGCTCCACCTGGGCCGGCTGGTCGTCCGCAAGCCCATGCTCGCCCTGTGGGTCCTGCTGGCCGTCCTGGAGATCCTCTTCGCGCCCCTGTGGTGGGTGACGCCGATCCTGCTCACCGTCACCTGGCACATGCCCGTCGAGCAGGCTCTCGCCTGGTGGTGGGGCACCGAACTCCTTCTCATGGCGCCCCCGCTCATCTACGCCGCCAGACGCCGCCGCATCCCACTCCTCCGCATCCTGGCCAACATCCCCTGCGTCTATCCGGCAAGAGCGATCAACACCTACTACGCCTGGAAGGGCCTCATCACCGAACTGCTCCTGGTCCCACTGGGCCTCACCAAATCACTCACCGTCTACGAGAAGGGCCGCGCGGACACCCTCCCCCCAGGCCCCTACACGCCCCGCCACGCCACCCCGCAAAGAATCCAAGCCCTCCAAGCCCTCTCATCACCGCAAGAACCCGCCCCCCGGCCACCAGCACCGCGGGAACGACCACCCTCATAGCGCTGCCACCCGATCCGCTCCCAGTACGCCCCGAAAAGCAATGAACCAGGGCACTCGCCACGCGATCGCTGACCGCGATTCGGAGCCGGCAAGGACTTGATCAGTGGACGTAGCCGATCAGGGATCGTTCGATCCGCACGCCGATCCACCGGTTGTGCCACGGCCTGTCTCGAAGCGGACCCGAACCCCGAGCGAGCGCGTCACCTGGCCGGTGGGGCCATGCCGGAGGCGAGCGTCACCGGCCAGATCGCTCGGCGATCCCGCACTCACCAAGACGCGGCGGACAGAAATACCGGCCCGGCCAGCCGACCGCACGGGTTTCACACATCTGACCTCGGATGAAACGCGATCGGCGATGATCCGGCCGAGACGGCGCATATCGCCTGTCCCGCCGCACCCGGGCTGGGGACCCGTCCGGAGGCATTTGCCTTGACGCCGATGTCAACGTTGTAGCGTGCCGGGAACCGATCTCGGGGAGAACGATGAAATTCGCGATCAACTATTTCCCAGCCGACGGGCTCGCCCCCGACAGGCTCGTGGCCTATGCCCGGCATGCCGAGGACTGCGGCTTTGAGGGGCTGTACCTGCCAGAGCACACTGTGCTGTATCCCGGCGCCGGATACGGCTCATTTGAGATCCCCCCATCCCTGCCCTATCCCGATCCACTCGACTGCCTGGCCTTCGCCGCAGCGGCCACCCGGCGCATCCTGCTCGGCACCGCCGTACTGCTGCTGCCCTATCACCACCCAGTGGTCCTGGCCAAGCGCCTGGCCACCATCGATGTCCTGTCCAAGGGACGAATGCGGCTGCTCACCGTGGGGCTGGGCACCCTGCCCGGCGAGGCCCAGGCAATGGGGGTCGACTTCAACACGCGCGGACGCCGTACCGACGAGGCCATCAACGTGTTGCGGCTGCTCTGGCAAGGCGACGAGAAAGGCGTCAGCTTCGACGGCGAGTTCTTCGGCTTCGATCACATAACCAGCTATCCGAAGCCGCACGGAGTCACGCACCTGCCGATCCATGTCGGCGGCTCCAGCCGGGCCGCAGCACGCCGCGCCGGGCAGCGCGGGGACGGCTACTTCCCCGGCGGCGCACTCACCCCGGAAGAACGCGCGGCGCAATGGGAGCTGGCCAAAATCGCCGCAGTCGAGGCCGGCCGCGATCCCGGCGCGCTCGAATACACGCGATGGGGAACGATCGACATGTCGGCCGAACAGGTCGAGGATCTCGCCGCACAAGGCGTGACCCGCATCATGGTGGCCCCTTCCGCCAGGGAACTGGAACAGCAGCGCGATGAGATGTCCGCCTTCGCCGAGCGGTTCTCCCTCTCGGCCTCGTAAGTCATCTTCTCGCGCCCCGGGGTTCTTCTGAAGGTGTCACCGATCCGCGGCATGGCCCGGGGCTTGGGCTCCTCCAGAGAACAACACCACGCTGATGAGCCTGTCGCGACGACCGCGCACCATCGCCTCGGGCGTGCGCCGCTCGGCCCGCCGGCGCCGGAATCGCAGCAGGCGTGATGGCCGACCGGTCTCCGGGCCGCCATGAAGCGGCCGCGGCACGCAACCCGTCGCCGGGGGCGGAGAGCGCAGCGCGGCGCGTGTTCGCGAAACCCGCGCCGGCCAGGGACCGGTTCCGGCGGCCGACGGGCGCCGGAAGGTGTGGCTGCGCCTGACGAAAGGTTCGACGGGTGGTGACGTGGCTGGTCGAGCGAGTGAGGCGCCAGCACGACATCCTCGACCGACACGAGCCGCACCCACCACAGCACCTGTCCCTGCACCTCACGATGTCCTTGGCCACCGGCATCGGCATCCTGCGGCCGGTGGGCCGCTCGAAGTCCGAGCACGACGGGCGCTGTGATCACGTCCCATCCGCGATGGTTCGGCATGCCCGCAAGATTGTTGATCTCCCGTGCACTCCACCCTGCCACCGGTGACTCACCACCATCACCGATTACGGGACAGAGCCGGAACTCGACTGACCCGGAAGCAGTGACCCGAAAGTGGACCGCCATATTCATCGAGATCCCGTTTACGGGCGGATCTTCAGCCGGTCGGCCGTGACACCCGCCGCCAACTCCGGCAGGCTTGCGGAGCAAGGAGGGACCGTATGTCTTCAAGCAGCGGAACATGGTCTCATCGGCCCTTCCCTGCCCCCTAGGGAGGTACCAGGTATTCGAACCCAGCGCGATTGAGTCGAATCGCCCAATATTTGGCTTCGTCCGCAGGTAGTTTGACGTTCACCACCACCAGGAATCGGGGTCACGGTGACAGTGATCATCGGCGTTCACGGCATCCTGAACTACCGCTACTACCGTTCCACCCGGGACCTGACGGCGGCGGGCGAGGCCATCAGCCTGGACTGGACGTCCTGGCTCAGGGCCGGTCTGACCTCGGCGGGACTGCGCGAGGACGCGATGCCGAGCGGAGTCCAGGTCGCCTACTACGCTCACCACCTGCACCGCGGAGCGGCTCAAGGGCCGGAAGATCCAGGACTGCTGGACGACCTCGAGCAGGATCTCCTGATCGAGTGGGTCGAGCAGATGCAGCCGGCCCGCCGGGCGGCCCAAGGTCCGCGCCTCGCTCGAGCCCGGGCCGCCGCCGACTGGCTGACCATCCGGTACGGGGCCTTGGCGAGCCGCTTCGCGATGATGTTCGTTCGCGAACTCGGTTCTTACCTGAACGAACGGACCGGTCATCGGCGCTTGACAGCGCGAGGTGCCGTCACCACGGCGATCCGGGAGAGGGGAGGGAGCGGCGAGCCGGTCATCGTGGTCGCGCACTCGCTCGGCAGCGTCGTTGTATATGAGGCGTTGTGGGCCTGTCCGGAACTCCGCGTCGATCTGCTGGTCACGTTGGGCAGCCCTCTGGGCATGCCCAACGTCGTCTTCGACCGGCTCCAACCGGCCCCCTCACAGGGCTGGGGGGAGCGTCCCCCCGGAGTGCGCCGGTGGATCAACCTGGCGGATGCCGGGGACCTGGTCGCCCTTCCCCGCCGAGGCCTGGGAGGGCGGTTCCGGGGCATTGACTGGGAAGCGCCGGCGATCACGATTGCTGACTGGGATTTCCATACGGCCAAGAGTTATCTGCGGAGCCCGGTGGTCGCGGCCCACCTGAACGGCCTTTGATCGTGCCGGAAACGCTACCCCTGCTCCTGCCGGCCGGACGTGGCCTGAAGCAAAGGAACGATGACGTCGAGCGCCGGGGTGGAAATGCCGTGTGATTTTCCGAGTTCCTGGACGACACCGTGAATCTCACGCCATTCGGTCGGGCGGCCGGCGAGGCGGTCGAACAGCATGGACGTGCCCATATCCGACGGCATGGAGACAAGCTCGGCAATAATCGCGTCAGCCACCGCCCGAACATCCAGGCGCGCGCCCTCCGCCTTTCCCACCGAGGCCGACTCGCACGCGAGCTGGTGAGCGAGGGCGCGCATTCCCGCCAGGGAGAAGACCTCGGCTCTGCGCTCCGTCAGCACCATGAGACCGGCTACGACATTGGCGCAGATCTTTCGCCAGGCATGCGTGGTGAAGTCGGCGACCAGTTCGACTCGGGCTTCGGTGGGATCGAGGAGATCAATGAGGTCGCTCCCCGCAGGGGAGTCGGGCACGCCGACCCGGACCGGGCCTCGTAGCGAGACGCGCCCATCGCCGACGACCTCGCTCGGACACCAGACGATCGCCGGCAGGACCACACTTGTAGGCGCATGCGGTGCCACCCTGGCCTGATGGCCTATACCGTTCTGCAGGACCACCACTGTCGTCCTTTCGTCGCAGAGACCCGCGAGCCAGCGCGCCGCGCCCGCCGTGTCGTGCGCTTTGATCGCTAGGAAGACCCAGTCGACCGGTTCGCCGACCTCGGCGGGATCGGCCAGTATCGCGTCAGGGATGCATACTCGCGTCCCGCTTTCCGACTCCACGACGATCTTGTCTGGCGGGACGCTCCGCGCGCAGACCACCAAATCGTGATCCTTTTGCTCGCTGACAAGTGCCGCGAAGACGGACCCGACCGCACCGGGACCGATGACGGCTATGCGCGCCATGAGAACTCCACATCCATGATCTCACCTACGTGATCCTGCTGTTCGGCGCCGACGGCCGTCTCTTTTTGAGGCCGATGAACTGCCATCCGCTTCCGATGAGCAGCATTCCATCGGCGCTGATCTCCAAGGAGTCGGCCGTTCCCGCCAGAGCGATATCTTCGAGCCGCCGCCCGTCGTTGAGATCCCAGCTGCTCACCACCCCGTTCGCGAATCCGGCAACGGTAACGGGAATGCCATCGATCACACCGCAGGCCAGCGCGCAGACGGCGATTCCAGATTCGGCCGCGAGCTCGGCCGTCTGAACCTCGTCGGACAGATTCCACATCCCGACCCGTCCGTCAGTGGATCCCACGACCACCTTCGCTCCCAGGCATGCGACCTTGGTCATCTCTCTGTCCCGAACGATGCCCAGTAGACGTTCTCGACGGTCGATGAGATCGATGGTCGCCAGTTCCCCCTCGGTCGAGGCGATCACGGCCACGGGCCTGCCGGCCACCGTCGTCGTTGCCACGACACGCACGTCCGGGCCGATCGTCGGCTTCAGCTGCCACTCCGGCGTCCCATGCTGGAGGTCGAATACGCTCAGCCCCTGCTCCCTGGAGACCGCGATCGCGAACCGCCGACCGTCGAACCGGGCGATCCGAACGTCTGTGACCGCCGGGCGGGAAACGGTGCCGCTGCGCCAGATCAGTTCGTTCTCGGCCCAGCCGACCGAGCGGACCTCCAGGCCGCCGGTTCCGCCGATCGCGCAGTACGGCGTGCCGGCTTCGACCAGCATGTCGCATGCCGTGATGTCCCCGGGCACCTCCCACGACTGTCCCACGGGCTTACCCGCGCGCAGATCCCAGACACGAGCGCGCCCGTCTTCCGCGCAGACGACTCCGAGTGACCGGCCCTCGTATTCGACGCTGGCGATCGCGGTGGTCCGGGCTGAATGGGTGGTCAGCGGCCCTGCCGTCCGGGTTCCGGTGGTGAGATCCCAGATCAGGGTGGTGCCGTCGCCGCTACCGGTCGCCGCGAATACGCCGTCCGATGTCTCGATGCAGGCCACCGCTCCGAGCCAGTCGGAATGCGCCTTCAGCGGTTCGCGGATGAGCTGGCGGGTTCGGAGATCCCAAATGCGCAGGAATCCGTCATTATCCCCGACGACGGCCGTGGGGCGTCCGTTCATCTGACAACAGGCGATCGCCCAGACGCCGCCGGCGTGGCCGGCCATGGCCTCGCCGCGCTGCGAACGCGTTCTCAGATCCCAGACCCGCACGGTCCCGTCGGCGCCACCGGTGAGCGCGACCGGCCTGCCGTCGATCTTCGTGCAGGACACCGCGCGGATCGCGTGCTTCTCACGGGTCAAGGGCGGCTGCAGGTCGTTCACGGTGTCGAGGTACCACAGGCGTGCGGTGTTGTCCGGGCTGACGGACACCGCCACCGTCCTGCCCTCGTATCCGACGGCGGCGACGCCGCGGACCCAGTTGGTGTGGCCCTCCAAGGCGGGTCCGCGGGGCATCATGGTCTCGGCGTCCCAGACGCGGACCGTCTGGTCGGCGCTTCCGGAGACGACGATCAGTCGGCCGTCCTGCTCCAGGCAGGCCATGCTGCGCACCCAGTCATTATGCGCCTGGACCGGCTCCATGACCTGAGCCTGTGTCAGCAGGTCCCACACGCAGATGCGGCCGTCCGCCCCACCGGAGAATGCCAGGGCACGCCCGTTGACGACGCCGGAGACCACAGAACGGACGCCGTCCACGTGCCCGACCAGTGGCTCGCCCACCATGGCTCCGGTCCGCATGTCCCAGACGCGCACGGTGCCGTCGCTGTTCCCCGTGATCGCCCGCGGCATGCCCTCGACCACGGCAATGGCGACGGCGTAGACGTCGCCCGTGTTGGCGGCTCCACCCAGATTGGGCGGCCTGCGCTTCGTCTCATTGTCGCCGGCGAAGGCGGGCAACCAGGTGAGCACGGGATGGTCCTTGATCTCGACCAGCCGGCCGGCCAGCTCAGAGGCACCGCAACGCACCGCGTCGATCGCGAGCAATTGCTGTCGCTCCCGCCATCCCACGCCTCGGTGCCGGCGCACGGACGCTCTGTAGGCGATGGCCGAGTTCCGGGCCGCGTCCGAATAGACCTTGTCGAACTCAGGGAACAGCGTGTAAGGGTCGGCGCGTACCAGAAATCCGGGATCCATCATCAGATCATCGGTACGCCCGGCGTCCCCCGCGTGCTGGATCGCATGACGGAGCAGATACGGCCGTGCGGTCCCCCATGAATACCCACCCAGCGACGACCGCCGCAGTGAAGCGAGCATGAGTTCGAGGATCCGTTCCGGCAGGCCGCTGGGAGCGGGCTGCCCGTCCTCTATCGGGAAGGCCGTGAGATGGTCGGCGAGCCCCTGATGGAACAGCCGGTAGAGCGTCGTTCCATCGGAATCGGGCTTCGTACGGAGATAGAACCGGACCGCCTCGATCGCGCGGATCGTGGCATTGCGTTCGGGCGCAGGGCTCGGCGCGCCGACAAGGAACGCCGGCAGCACCCGCCGGACCAGGTCCTCTGGCATCCCATGCCCTCGTGCCCGCGCGATCGCGGCGAGCACCGGTCGCAGCAGGCCGTCCGGTTGCCGGATGAGAAGGTCCAGTTCGAACACTCCGGGAAGTGTGAGCGGCACCTCCCTGCCGAGGCTAGCGGCCTGTCCCGGACTTATCGGAAACGCGGTTTGCGTGACGAAGTGGTAGGCGTACAGACTGGCCACGAGGAACTCGCCCCAACGTTCCTCTGACCAGCGCTGCGCGGTCAGGGTGCTCCCGACCGTGGTCGCGAAAGCGTCGCGCACTTCTCTGGATTCGTCGCCGCTCAATGCGGGCCAGGTGCTCAACAGAGAGGAGACGTAGGCGGAGATGTCGGCGCCGAGTCTGGTGCGATCCGCCTGGTCGAGGTTGATCAGGCTCCCTAGGCGCTTCGCGGACCTGATCAACGGGCTGAGGTCGCCCCACGGGCGCATACCCACGATCAGTCGGCAGCAGGGACGTCCGGCGCGATTCACCGCGTGGGACAGCGGTAGAATGAGCTCGTTCATGAGCCGGATGACGTCGTGCGCCTCATCCAGCGCATCGAGGACGATGACGGGTTCAGACGGCAGCTTGACGACCTCATTGATCAGTGTCTGCGGCGTGAGCTCCGCCTCCAGCGTGCTGAGCTGGAGCTGGCGGAAGAGGGAGGCGGTCACCTCCGCGATGCCTCTCTGGCGGACGTGGACCGCGGCGATGTTCTCGGATACTGGAAGCCAGGGGGCCGCGTGCTCCCAGATGCCCCGTGTCCGTTCTCGCAACAGCGGATGAGCCGCACTGACGATCAATCCGAGAAGCGCCGACTTCCCGACCCCGGGGCTTCCGGTGACCACGGAGATCGCGGGAACCGGGCCGACGCCGCGGATAATCCCCCCGAGCTGCTCCAGTTCCACCGTCCTGCCGGAAAAGCATCCCTTGGTCACCCGTCCGGCCAGCGGCCCGCGACCGGCGGCCCGGTCCAGGAAGTGGTAGGCGTCCAAGCCCTCATCTAGATCGTCCACGAATGCCAGGAGCATGTCGTCGAGGTCGTGCTCCGCCGAGACGAGTTCACGCTCCTCATAGGACGGATTCGGAAAGAAGGGGAGGTCGAGCGAATGGGAGAGATCCACCATGGTCGTGGTGACCAACTGAGTGTAAGTTCCCTCCGCTTCCGCGATCCGCTGTACCTCACGCTTCAGTTCTCGGCTGATCGTCTCGAGGGGGACGTGCTTCACGGTCTTGTGGATATCGAGACTGCCAAGCCTGATCGCATTGAGGACGTTCGAGAGAGCCTGGGTGAAATGCCCTTCATATGCGGCCCGGTCTTCCGAACATGCCGCGATGACCCAGGCCCGCCGATTCTCTTTTTCGCGGAAGGTCCAGGGAAGTTTCGCGACCGCGCCCGAATAGCAGAGGTCAAGGAGGAACAGAGTGTAAGGCCGGTTCGGAAAATCCTCTACCTGGGTGATCCAACTTTCAATGTCCGTAGCGCTGTGCAGCGTCCCGTCGGAGCCGATCGCATAAAGCTTTCCCGATGCGGGTGCGCGGTCGCCATGGCTCAGGACGTGAACGATCAGCGATTCTGGCTGGTCATTCCGGGTCACGTGGTCATAAACCAGGGCGCCCATGAGCGGACTACTCGGACCGGGAGGAGTGATGCCGTGCGTAACACAGGAATATCCGAAGTTCGCGAGGGCCTCGCCGAATTCCTCAAGCCGCGCACTGACGAAAGGGAGTGCTTCCATACCAGCAAGTTCCCCGATACCCGTACGGAACTCCGAAGCCCCCAATATCAACGCCCGTCGCGTGATCATTGTCCGCCGACCACCTTGTTTCCGCAAACACTCCCGTTGAACATGGTAACCGCGGACAAGGGTCGAGATATCAGAAAAGCCGACCTGTACCAAATTTCGGTCGGACGTATACGTGGTTTACGGTGAGGAAAGAACTGGGGCTGCGCACCCCTCAGCCTAGATACGGCCTGCCTGTCTGGACTTGTTTCATCGATACCGGAGGTGGACAACGCTCCGGACCCGCAGGCCTGTTCCGGCCACCACCGGGCACCGGCGCCACCGATCTCACGACCATTATGGGCGTAGCCGAAGTCCGCAAGCACGATGGTTCGATCCAGGGCGCGCGTCGGCCCTAACACCATTTCCTGAGGTGGCCTTTTGCGCCACTGCAGCGTCCGAACAGACCGCGTACACCCCCGACTGGGAAACCGTTGGTATTCGCGCCCAACTCACCGGGCTCTTGGCAGCAGCCCGTCCCGCCGGCGGCAAGCCCGAAAGGCAGAAACCGGCACCCCCATCATCGACGCCCAGAGCATCAAGGCTTTCCGCCGATGTCCCCTGCACCACTACACCTGCGAGATAACGACTCCGACTGCGATACAGCCGGTTGTCTGAGAAGGAAAGCAGAGCCGGATCCCTTGTGCTGGTGCGGCTCGGCGGCCCTCCATGACACAGGTCGCGCGATGGTCTCCGGGCATGGCTTCGAAGGCGCGGCCGCCGGGCAAGGTGATGGTGGCGGCCGTGCGAGGGGCACGGTGACCCACAGGTGGAAGCGGCGTTCGTGTTGCGCCAGGCAGGGGGCGGCACGTCCGTAGATAGAGTCGAACTCGGCTTCGGCCCATGTCAGTTGACCGCCAGACGCCGCCCAGGAGCCCGGCAAATGTCGAAATGGCGGTAGCCGTGCACACCTGGTCGCAGTTGGATCCCGGCGGTGTGATGGTGCAGGAAGGTGATGACCGCGCTCTTACTGTGATGGTGGAGGGAGGCGCGAGCGGAGCCGTCATCGGCGATACCGTACCAGTCCTCTTGGATGGTGGTCTCGCCGCGGTCGATCATCGCCGGCCAGGATGGCGGTGTGTCCAGCATGAGCAGTTCGTAGGCAAGGTCCAGTAACCGGTGTCTGCGAGCGCTGCCAGCAGGATGGGGTGTGGCCCAGAACAGGTCCGAGCCCGGTACGTCGTCGAACGCACCATCGGGCTCCTGCACTGGTTCCGCCGCTGACGCATCCGTGGGAGATCCGCGACCACATCCACGAGGCGGCCATGACCCTGGCCGCAGCCCTCATCTGCTGGAGACACCTCGTCCGCTGATTCTGGTAGCACCTCTTGACCATCGCGCGCGGATTGGCCGCCCCCGGTTCCAGCAGCGCCTTCTACAGAGCACGTCGGACCCACAGCCCGGCGGCTTCGCCGGCGCCATGATTCTCCAGGCCAGCCCGTGTTTGACAGGAGCAGATGTCGCCTCGATGCGCTGGCGCAGCCAGCGATGGAAGGTGTGCAGGTCGGGTTCGTTGCGGTGTGGGGGACGGCTCAAGGGCCTTACCGACGGCGAAACCAAGGCGATCTTCGTCAAAGCCTCACCACCGTGGGCCCGGTGCAGTCAAGCCGACGCTCGAAGTGCGATGCCGGCAGCCCCAGCACGAAATGGTGATCGACGGGCCGGTCGAAGAACTCCCGCAGGTCGACGGTGAGCAACCAGTCGGTGCCCGTCGGCTTCAACAGGTTCGCCATCAGGGGAGCGTCGAACTGCGCAACGGCGCCCCCAGGGCGTGGCGATGTGCCGCTGCACATGGGCCATGTCCAATACGCCGCACGTGTTGTGCCGCTCGGCGTTCCTGGCCACCGGGCAGACGCTGATGTTCGAGGACGCCTGCTTCGTCCAACAGAGCCAGGGCGGCTCCCTCGCCGAACGCGACCAGTGGTTCTTCATCCTGCTGGAACTGCCGCCACCTCGGCGTTGAGATCGACTCCCGGCGCTGGCTCCCGCCTCGCCTACCCGAAGCTTGCGCGGGGATGGAGCGATTTCCGTCCGCCGGGTCAGTCCCGCGGCGTCACGCCCTCTGAGACTTCGAGCACACCGGTCTCGGTGACCAGCGCGGTCACCAGCCGCGCCGGGACGACGTCGAACGCCGGGTTGAATCCTCGGGCGCCCTCCGGGGCGACGGGGTTCCCCGCCCAGGCCAGCACCTCGTCACCGGGTCGTTCCTCGATGGGGATCCCGGCACCGGATGGCGTACTCAGATCGATGGTGCTCCAGGGAGCCGCGACCATGAACGGGATGCCCGCGTCCGCACAGGCCAGAGCCACCCCCACGGATCCGATCTTGTTCGCGGTGTCCCCGTTGGCGGCGATCCGGTCCGCGCCGATGATCGCCACGTCGACCAGACCCCGCAGGATCGTGCTCGCCGCCGCGCCGTCCGCCTGGACGAGATAGGGGATGCCCACCTGCTCCAGCTCCCACGCGGTGAGCCGGGAGCCCTGCAGAAGCGGGCGGGTTTCGTCGGCGTACACCACCTCGAGCGCTCCCAGCTCGGACAGTTCGCGGATCACCCCGAACGCCGTCCCCCACCCGGCCGTGGCGAGCGCTCCGGTGTTGCAGTGCGTCAGTACGCGCAGCGGCCGCTTCCCTGCGCGTGCGAGGATCCAGTCGGCCCCGGCCTTGCCGATGGCCCGATTCCCCAGCACGTCCTCGTCCAGCAACTTCTGGGCCTCGGCGACCACGGCCTCGACGCCCTTAGGCACGAACGGCACAACCCGATCAATACCGGCCGCGAGATTCACGGCCGTTGGCCGGGCCGTCCGAATCCGTTCGACGGCCGCGTCCCGCTCGGCGTCGTCCCAGCCCTGACGCTCGGCCTCGATCATGGCGATCACCACACCGAACGCCCCGGCGACCCCGAGCGCAGGAGCCCCTCGCACGACCAGCCGCCGGATCGCATCGACCAGCGTGCCGGTGTCACGCACATCGAGATGCTCGAACCGGCCGGGCAACACGGTCTGGTCGATGAGCCGCAGCCCGTCTCCGACCCACTCGACAGCGCGAAGTTCGTTCACCATGCCCCACTCCATGCAAACATCACCGATAAGACCATTCTCATGCTCCACTCCCCGTCCAGCCACCTCCCGGACGGCCCACGACGCCGCCTCTCAACGGTCACAGCTCAAGTCGGGCGCCGGAACCAGGCTCCGCTCCCCGGGGGCTCCTGCCCGTCACGGCCTGCGCCAGGGCCGGAACCCCAGAAGGCTGCCGCCGGTCCGGGACAGGTGTGGCATCCCCTCGCCCCAAGAACCCTGCCTCCACCTGTGGCGCCCCGTCCGCACTGGGCGGTCGTGCCCCAAGGGCAGCCCGGCTCATGTGACGCGGCCCGCGAGTCGGCCTGGCCCCTACGAAGTGGCCTCGCGTGGGCGCGTCATCTGGGCCGCAGGGCAATGCCACAGGCGAGCATCACAGCAAGATCGACAAGCCATGTCGCGAGCTCAGGACACACCGAGCCGATCCGGCGGGCCCTCACTCTCGGCTCGGTGATCCTGTAAACGGTGTGCGACTCCGACGACATCGCCGGTCGAGGCCCTCCCCGCGCTGCCCCCCAACATCGCCAGCAAATGCTGGCGCAGGTGCCCGATAGGCGGGAGCCGGAGAGCGCGGTCTTGAGCGTCACGGCAGGGTCGCGAAGTGAGGTCGCTTGTTCAGGGCGCACCGAGGCGATCAGTGGGCTCTCATCTCTCGGCTCGGTGGGCCTTCGAGTGGTGTGCGTGTTCGCCGGCATCGCCGGTCGAGCGCTCCTGTGTGGCCTCCAGCACCGCCAGTAGATACCAGCGGCGGTGGCTAGCCCGTGGGCGCGGGTTGGTGTGCGGGAGCACGGGGGTTGTGGCTTTCTTCTCTTTGTTGACCTGCGATAACTTGACACGGGTCGAATCTATGTTCGAGATTGTAGGCGGCTGGGAAGGGAGGCTGTCGGGTGGCGGAGCTTGCATCTGTGGACGCTCTGCGGCTCGACTCGACGGCGGCCGCACGGGATCTGGTTCCGGTGCTTCCCGCCTTGCGCCCGGCTATTCCGGGCGGGGGGCTGCGGCCGGGGTCCATCGTGGGCCTGGACGGCCCCGGGGCGTCCTCCCTCGGCCTGGCGCTCGTGGCCGGGGTATCGGGTGGCGAGGCCGGCGGATGGTGCGGGATCGTCGGCCTGCCTGACTTCGGGGTCGTGGCCGCCGCGGGCATGGGGGCGGCTCCGGAGCGGCTTCTGCTGGTGGACGAGCCGGGTGATCGGTGGCCGGACGTGGTGGCGGCCCTGGTCGAGGCGGTCGATCTCGTGCTGGTCCGTACCCCCGAGGCCCCTTCGGCGACCGCCGTGAGACGGCTGTCCGCACTGGCCCGCAAGCACGGTTGCGTTCTGGCTCTCACCGGGGCGTTCGCACGCACCTGGCCCGGGACGCGGTTGCGCCTGCGCGTGGACGAGGCCACCTGGGAAGGACTCGGCGACGGACATGGCGTTCTGACGGGCCGCCGTGCGCAGATCACCGCTGAGGGGCAGGACGCGCCGGGACGGGGCCGTCAGGCGTTGGTCTGGCTTCCCGGCCCGAGCGGGGAGGTCCTGCCTGTTGAGCGCGAGCGGAGTCGGCCGTCTTTGGAGGTCGTGGCCGGCCGGGCCCAGCCGGACACCTCAGATCGGCTGACCGGCCACATGCGCGCGATTCCGCGGCCGGAAGTCCGTGCGGGCGAGCACACCGCGTCGCCCGGCGGGGGTCCGGCTGAAGGCGCCGTCGATGGCTGGGTTACGGATCGTCCCACCGAAGGCAGCCCGGCCGCGGCTGTCGAGGCGGTGGTCGGCGGGGGTGGCGGGTGAGCCGGGTGCTGGTGATCTGGTGTCCCGACTGGCCGGTGACGGCGGTGGGGGTGGACGCGGCGACGCCCGGGGCCGTGGTCGTGGACGCGAGGGTGGCGGCCTGCACCGCGGCGGCCAGGGCCGAAGGGGTGCGGCGCGGGCAGCGCGTCCGTGACGCCCAGCGGCGCTGCCCCGACCTGGTCGTGCGGGAACGGGACACCGACGCCGAGGGGCGGTTGTTCGAGAAGGTGGCCGATGCCGTCGCGGAGCTCACGCCCAAGGTGGAGGTGGTGCGTCCGGGGCTGTGCGCCGTTCCCGCGCGGGGGGCGGCGCGCTTTTACGGGGGCGAGGAGGCGTTGCGGCTGCTTCTTCAGGACGCGGTGGTGGAGGCGGGGTTCGACTGCGGTGCGGGCGTGGCGGACGGCTTGTTCGCGGCGGAGCTGGCCGCGCGCAGTGGGGGCGGCGTGGTCGTCGAAGAGGGCCGGGGCGCGGTGTTCCTGGCGCCGTATCCGCTGTCCGTGCTCGGACGGCCGGAGCTGGCTGACCTGCTCAACCGGCTCGGGGTGCGGACGCTGGGCGACTTCGCGGCGCTGCCGTCGGGGCATGTGGCGGGGCGGTTCGGGGCCGATGGGGCGCTGGCGCATCGGCTGGCGCGCGGTGAGGAGCCCCGTCCGGTGGCGCCCGCGCCGGCGTCCGCCGACCTGTCGGTCCGGAACGAGTTCGATCCTCCGGCGGGGCAGGGCGAGCAGGTGGTGTTCGCGGCGAAGCGGCTGGCGGCGGAGTTGCACGACGGGCTGGCGGCGGGCGGGCTGACGTGTGTGCGGCTCGAGGTGGAGATCGGTTTCGCCGACGGGCACGTGCTGCGCCGGCTGTGGCGGCACGAGGGGCGGCTGTCGGCGACGGCGGTGGCGGAGCGGGTTCGCTGGCAGCTGGCGGCGTGGCGGAGCGGGCGGCCCGTGTCCGGCGTGGATGCCGAGGGCGTGGAGGAGCCGCCGCGGGACGAGGCCGTCTGGGGCGGGGTCGTCTGGCTGGAGATGGCCCCTGACCAGCTGGTTCCGGACGAGGGGACGCAGCAGTCGCTGTGGGGGCGGTCGGCGGTCACCGAGCGGATCGCGCGGGCGGCCGACCGGATCCAGGCGCTGCTGGGGCATCGGGCGATCACCCGTCCGGTCCTGAGCGGTGGGCGGGGGCCGGGCGAGGGGGTGGCGAAGGTGCCGGTCGGCGACCTGCCTCCCGGGGATGTGCGCGACGGGCCGTGGCCGGGTCGGGTCCCGGCGCCCGCGCCCGCGGTGGTGCCGCGCCGGCCGTGGCCCGCGGGGGTGGTGGACGCCGCGGGCTCCCCCGTGACCGTGTCGGCGCGGTGCGTGGTCTCGGCGCCGCCCGCGCAACTGGCGGTCGGCGACGGCCCGCGCACGGCGATCACCTCTTGGACGGGGCCCTGGCCCGCCGTCGAGCGGTGGTGGGATCCGGCCCGTTCACGTCGCCGCGCCCGGTTCCAGGCCGTGACCGACGACGGGCGCGCCTACCTCCTCGCCGTCGAGGACGGCACCTGGCATGTGGAGGCCGCCTATGACTGAGAGCGCCGATGGGGTGGCATAACCCGCCCGTGCCCTGGCGCGAGTTCGAGGAGCGCCTTTCCTGGCGCGGCTCGAAGCCCGAGAGCACTCCTCCGGTGTCCCCCGAACCCGTACCGGTCGTCCGGCGGGGTGGTGTGCCCTGGGCGGAGTTGCACTGCCATTCGTCGTTCAGCTTCCTGGACGGGGCCAGCGACCCTGCCGCGCTGGTGGCGGAGGCGGTGCGGCTCGGCGTCGAGGCGATGGCGATCACCGATCACGACGGCATGTACGGGGCGGTGCAGTTCGCGCAGGCGGCGGGCGAGGCCGGGATCGGGACGGTGTTCGGGGCCGAGCTGAGCCTGGAGCTGCCGGGGCCGCGGACCGGGGAGCCGGATCCGGCGGGACGGCATCTGCTCGTCCTGGCGCGGGGGGCGGAGGGGTACGCGCGGCTCTGCTCGGCGATCACGGCGGCGCAGCTGGCGGGCGGCGAGAAGGGCCGGCCCGTGTACGACCTGGACGCGCTGGCCGCCGCCCACGACGGGCAGTGGGCGGTGCTGACGGGCTGCCGGAAGGGGCCGGTTCCGGCGGCGCTGGAGCGGGGCGGGCCTGAGGCGGCGGAGCGGGAGCTGCGCCGTTTGGCCGGGATGTTCGGCCGGGACGGCGTGTTCGTGGAGCTGATCGACCACGACCAGCCGGGCGACGATCCCCGCAACGACGTGCTGTTCGAGCTGGCCGCCCGTGCCGGGGTGGGGGTGGTGGCGTCCAACAACGTGCACTTCGCGGCGCCGGGCCCGGATGCGCGGCTGGCCCAGGCGCTGGCGGCGGTGCGGTCGCGGCGCAGCCTGGACGACATGGTCGGCTGGCTGCCCGCGGGCGGGACGGCGCACGTCCGGAGCGGGGCGGAGATGGCCGCGCGGCTGGCGCGGTTCCCGGGGGTGCGGGAGCGGACGGTGGCGCTGGCGCGGGAGTGCGCGTTCGACTTCCAGGTGGTGGCGCCGCGGCTGCCGGACTGGCCCGTCCCGGACGGGCACACGGAGGCGAGCTGGCTGCGGCGCCTGGTGGCGGAGGGGGCGCGGGAGCGGTACGGGCCGCCGGAGCGGGAGAAGGTCGCGGGCGCGTACGCGCAGATCGCCCGGGAGCTGGACGTGATCGAGGGGCTCGGGTTCCCGGGCTACTTCCTGATCGTGCACGACATCGTGGAGTTCTGCCGGAGGCGGAACATCCTGTGCCAGGGCCGGGGCTCGGCGGCGAACTCGGCGGTCTGCTTCGCGCTCGGGATCACGGGGGTGGACGCGGTGCGGCACGGGCTGCTGTTCGAGCGGTTCCTGTCGCCGGGACGGGACGGGCCGCCCGACATCGATCTGGACATCGAGCACCGCCGCCGCGAGGAGGCCATCCAGTACGTCTACGACAAGTACGGGCGGGAGTGCACCGCCCAGGTCGCCAACGTCATCTCCTACCGGCCGCGGATGGCGGTGCGGGACGCGGCGCGGGCGCTGGGATTCTCGCCGGGGCAGCAGGACGCCTGGTCGCGCGGTATGGATCCCCGCGATCCGGTGGGGACGGAGTCGGAGGTCCCGGCGGCGGTGACGGGGCTGGCGGGGCGGATGCTGGCGTTGCCGCGCCATCTGGGGATCCATTCGGGCGGCATGGTGATCGCGGACCGTCCCGTCGGGGAGATCTGCCCGATCGAGTGGGCGCGGATGCCGAAGCGCAGCGTGCTGCAGTGGGACAAGGATGACTGCGCGGCGGCGGGCCTGGTGAAGTTCGACCTGCTGGGGCTGGGCATGCTCGCGGCGTTGCACGACTGCTTCGATCTGGTGGCCGAGCATCACGGGGTGCGGTTCGACCTGCAGTCGATCCCGCCGGAGGACCCGAAGGTGTACGAGATGCTGTCGGACGCCGACACCGTCGGGGTGTTCCAGGTGGAGTCGCGCGCGCAGATGGCCACGCTGCCCAGGCTCAGGCCGCGAGAGTTCTACGACCTGGTGGTGGAGGTGGCCCTCATCCGGCCGGGGCCCATCCAGGGCGGGTCGGTTCACCCGTACCTGCGGCGGCGCAAGGGGCTTGAGGCGGCGACCTGCCCGCACCCCCTGATGGAGAGCGCGCTGGCCCGCACTCTGGGCGTTCCGCTGTTCCAGGAGCAGATGATGCAGTTGGCCGTTGACTGCGCGGGCTTCTCCCCCGCCGAGGCCGATGAGCTGCGGCAGGCGATGGGGGCCAAGCGCGCGCCGGAACGGGTGGAGCGGCTCAGGCAGCGCTTGCTGGACGGCATGGCCGAGCGCGGGATCCCGGCCGATATCGCCGAGGACGTGTACGAGAAGATCCTGGGGTTCACGGGCTTCGGCTTCCCCGAGTCGCATGCGCAGAGCTTCGCCCACCTGGTCTACGCGAGCGCGTACGTGAAGCGGCATTACCCCGCGGCCTTCACGGCGGCGCTCGTACGCAACCAGCCGATGGGGTTCTACAGTTCGCAGTCGCTGCTGGCCGACGCGCGCCGCCACGGGGTGGTCGTACGGGGCGTGGACATCAACGCCAGCGATGCTCACCCGACTCTGGAGGAACCTCTGCCCGTCGAGCGCGGCCATCCGCACGCCCCGTCGGAGCCGCAGCCTGCGATACGCCTGGGGCTCATCGGCATCCGCAACCTGGGCGACGAGGCGGCCGAGGCCATCGCCGCGGGCCGTCCGTACACGAGCATGGAGGACCTGGCCCGGCGCGTCCGTCTCTCGGCGGCGGCCCTGGAGGCCCTCGCGACGGCGGGCGCCTTCGGTTCGGTCCCTGTGCGGGAGGGCGAGGGCACCGGGGGGCTGACGAGGCGGGAGGCCCTGTGGGCGGCGGGTGCCCTGGCGGGGACAGGGCCAGGGCAGTTGGAGGGGGTCACCCCTGGCGCGAGCGCGCCCGTGCTCCCCGCGATGACTCCCGTTGAGGAGACCCTGGCCGACCTGTGGGCGACGGGGGTCTCGCATACGCATCCCATGGCCCATGTACGGCAGGCCCTGGACGAGCTGGGCGCGACACCCTCGCGCGGACTCCCCGGTGTGCCGAGCGACACCAATGTGGTCGTGGCGGGGCTCGTCACGCACCGCCAGAGGCCGCCGACGGCGGGCGGCATGGTGTTCATGACGTTGGAGGACGAGACCGGCATCCTCAACGTGATCTGCCCGCCGCAGGTGTTCCAGCGGCACCGCGGCCTGGCGGTGGACGCGCAGGCCCTCCTGGTCAACGGGCGCCTGGAGCGCGCCGACGGCGTGACCAACATCCGCGCCACGCGCCTGCGGCGGCTCCCCGTTCCCGGCCGCGTCCGCGCCCGCAACTTCCACTGACCCGGCCAGGGCCGGGCGGGACGCGTCAGGACCAGTTGGGGTGGCCGATCCCGCCGTTCGCGGGGCCGAAGGGGCGGTCGCCCGTGCCGTCGACGCGGATCGTGCGGATCTCCGGCGACGCGTAGGGGCCGCGGGCGTAGCAGATCCATGTGCCGTCGCGCGACCAGGCGGGGTCCATCTCGTGGTCGGCGCCCCTGGTGAGCTGCCGGTCGCCGGAGCCGTCGGCGTTCATCACCCAGATGTGCCCGTCGGAGTAGTCGCCGCGGGTGTAGGCGATCTTCGTCCCGTCCGGGGACCATTCGGGGTCCATCGACGGGACGCCGCTCCTGCTGAGCCTGGTCCAGGCGGCGGGGTTCCGCGGGTCCAGACTGTAGATCTGCGCGGCGCCGTCGCGCTTGCTCCAGAACGCCAGCCTGCCGGTGGAGGACCACATCGGGTCGTCCTTGTCGGCGGGGTCGGTGGTGAGGCGCTGCGGCTCCGTCTGGCCGATGGTGATCGCGTAGATCTGCCGCACGCCCCCGTCCCTGCGCATGAACGCCAGCTTGCCGCCGTCCGGCGACCAGGTCACCCGCCCGCCGGAGAGCCCGCCGATCACCCGCCGCGGGTTGCCGCCGTCGGCGTTCATCACCCAGGCCTCGTACTGGTCCCCGATCTTGCGGGTGAAGGCGACCTTGGTGCGGTCGGGGGAGCGTTCCGGAAGGGTGTCGCAGGTGTCCCCGCTCAGGAGGGTGACGGGCGCGGTCTGGCCGGGGGTGTACGTGCCGATGTCGGCGTGGCATTCCCTGGGCCAGCCGGCCTTGGTGTCGATGCGCACGAGCATCGGCTCGATCGGCGGGCCGCCGGATTTGTTCGCGGAGAGGTTCCCCGTGTTGGGGTCGTCGTCGCTCAGCTGCGCCCACAGCAGCCCGCCCCCGGCCAGGAGCAGCGCCACGGCGGCCGCCGCGCCCGCTATCACCGGTCCCCTTCGCCGGGGCTTGGGCGGCCGCGCCGATGGCAGGGGCGCAGGTGGCAGCGGCGGCGGGGGTAGGGGCCCGCTCCCGCCACCGAGCGCCGACGGATCGGTGATGGTCTCTCCGGCCGGGATCGTGACCCCCTCGGAAACGGGCGAGACCACCCTCTGGAGCGCCCCCGGGTCATCCTGCCTGGGCCCGGTCGGCAGAGGGGGAGACAGCGGCCGACTGGGAGTGGCGGTGGACGGGGTCGCCGATTCCTGGACGGGCACGGGGGCGGCCGAAGGCTGGTGGAGCGAGGCGGCCGAGGGCTGCTGCGCGGAGGTAGTGGACGACTGCTGCACGGGGGCGGCCGAAGGCTGCTGGGCGGAGGCGGCCGGCGACTGCCGTGTCGGGGCGACCGGTGGCTGCTGGACGGGGCCGGTCGAGGAGTCCTGGACGGAGGCCAGCGGAGGCATCCACGACTGGCCCAGGGTGGTGGTCACGGCCGATTCGCTCGCGCCACCGCCCACCAGGTTGAGAAGCAGGTCGCGCGCGCTTGGACGCGTCTCGGGTTCCTTGCCGAGGGCCGCTTTCACCAGGCTCGCGAGCGGTTCGGTGAGAGCGCCCAGTTCGGGTTCGGCGTGCAGGGCGCGGCCCACCATGACGTGGATCGACCCTTGGCCGAACGGGTTGCAACCGTTCGCGGCGTACGCCACCAGGCAGCCCCAGGCGAAGACGTCGACCGCCGGGGTGATCTGCTGGGTGAGGATCTGCTCGGGGGCGATGTAGCCGGGAGTGCCCACGACCTGGCCGGTGCGGGTGTGGGAGGTGGCCATGTCCAGGGCGCGGGCGATGCCGAAGTCGATGACCCGGGGCCCGGAGATGGACAGCAGCACGTTGCTGGGCTTCAGGTCGCGGTGGACGAGGCCCGCGGCGTGGATGGCGACCAGGGCCGCGGCCACGCCCACGGCGACGCCGTGCAGCATGCCCGGGGACAGGGTGCCGTTCTCGGCGATGTGCTGGAGAAGGGACGGGCCTTCGATGTACTCGGTGACCATGTAGGCCATGCCCAGGTCCTGGCCGTGGTCCAGGACCTGCGCGGTGCAGAACGAGGCGACGCGTTCGGCGTTGCGGCACTCGTCGTTGAAGCGGGCCAGGAAGGCGCGGTCGCCGGCCAGTTCGGGGCGGACCACCTTCACCGCGACCGGGCGGCCGTCGGTGCCGTGGCCCAGGTAGACGGCGCCCATCCCGCCCTCGCCGACCTTGGCGTCGAGTGCGTACGGGCCCACCCGGGTCGGGTCGTGGGGCTGCAGTTCGCGCAGCACCACCGCCCCCGGCCTGCGGCCAGGTCGGCTCTCCATTGACGTTCACCTCTCGCCCACCGGGGTCCCCCACCGGTCGGCCGCCGTCGCCGGAGCGCCGCATGGACCCACCCGCCCAACACGATGGCAGAGGTCGGCGGCCGATGGCAGGGATGGAGGCCCGGATCCGCAGGCCGGAAAAGGTCAAGGTTCCGCCAAACCTTTTCCGATGATCGGCAAAGCGGTACGGGACGCCCTCGAAACTGGCATTCGCAGGACGAGACACGCAGGACTTCCCCGGCCGCAACGATCATCGGAGGGTGCCGTGGTGGCCCGGACCCGGCGCCGGAGGCGGCCCCTCGCGGGCCTCGCCGCCGCGATCACGGGGGTGACCCTGACGGCGGGCTGCGTCTCGGGTGACGACCGGGAGGCGGCGCCGCTCACCGACCCGACCGCGATCCGGCAGATCGACCCGGGTGGCGTGCCGGGCCTGAGCACGGTGACGCTCGGCGAGCACGACGCGCGGATCCGCCTCTTCGCCGGGTATCCGCGGATCGCCGGGGCCGAGCCGCTCAACGGCGCGCTGGCCGGGCAGGTGGACGGGGACGTCCGGCCGTTCGCGGAGCGGGCGGCGGGCACCGGGCCGCGTCCGCCGGACGGGGCCGTCCCGGAGCTGAACGTCGAGTGGTCGCTGGCGGCGGCGTCGGGCGACGTGGTCGGCGTGCGGCTGGTGACCGCGCGCTCCCCCGGGCCGTCCGGGTCCGGGGGCGGCGAGACGCGGCGCACGATCTGGTACGACGGAGCGGCCGGAGCCTCCGGTGCGGTGCGCTCCTCGGCCGATCTGGTGAACGGCCCGTCCGCGCTGTCGAGGCTGGCCTCGCTGGTCGCGGCGAGGGTCGCCGCGCCGGCCGTCCCGGCGAAGCTCACGGCGGATCCGCGGGGCGTCTTCTCCTCGCTGGGGTTCAACGGGCAGGGCGATCTGGTCACCGAGTTCAGCGACGGTTCGGTGGCGCCCGCCCCGGCGGGACGGGTCGCTGTCGTCCTGGGGCACGCCGCCTACGAGCCGCTGCTGTCGCCGTTCGGGAGGCGTGCCCGGGACGCGGCGCTGGCCGTGCGGCCCGAGCTGACCCTGAGGACCGCCCCCTCGCCCCCGCCCGACCGCGCCGGCACCGCGCCGCCGGGGCGGCCGACCGGCAGCGCGCCGCCCCCGTCACCGCGGACGGCGCCCCAGGCCGACTGCCGGGTCGCCAAGTGCGTCGCGCTCACCTTCGACGACGGCCCGGGGCCCGACACCGGCCGCCTCCTGGACATGCTGGCCGAGCGGGACGCCCGCGCCACGTTCTTCGTCGTGGGCGCGAACGCCGCCGCGCATCCCGCCCTGCTGCGCGGCATGCACGCCAAGGGCCACGAGATCGGCAACCACACCCACGCGCACCGCGTCCTCGCCCGGTTGCCCGCGCTGCGGATCAACTCGGAGATCCAGCGCACGCAGGAGGCCGTGCGGTCCGCGACGGGCCGCGCGCCTACGCTGCTGCGGCCCCCGTACGGGGAGGGCGGCGGCGCGGTCGCCCGGATCGCCCGTTCGCAGGGCCTCGCCCAGATCCTCTGGAACGGGGACGGTGACGACCTGGCCGATACGGATCCCCGCGCCATCGCCGACCGTGTCGTGTCCCAGGCCAGGCCGGGGGGCATCGTCCGCCTGCACGACGTGCGGGCGGCCTCGGTGGACGCGGTCCCGGCGGTCCTGGACCGGCTGGACGGGGACGGCTTCAGGTTCGTGACCGTCAGCGCGCTCCTCGCCGGCCGTTCCCTGGTGCCGGGCTCCACCTCCGGCGGCCGCTGATCCCCGCCGGCCCGCCGATCAGCCGGTGATCATGTCGAGCCGGCGGAGGATGACGCCCTCGCGGAGGGCCCAGGGGCACACCTCCAGCTCGGTGACCCCGAACAGGTCCATGGCGGCGTCCGCGACGATGGCCCCGGCGGGCAGCTGCGGCACGCGGCGCTCGGAGACCCCCGGCAGTTCGGAACGTTCCTCCGGGGGCATCGAGCCGAGCTTCTCGGCCCATTCGGTGACGCTCCCATGGCGCAGCACCCGCCGCGCGAACGGGCCCTCCGACGTGGGCAGCGCCCCGGCGATGCGGGCGAGCTGCTTGAACGTCTTGGACGTGGCCACCGCGTGGTCGGGCGCGCCGTAGCGGGCGACCTCCCCGACATGGCGGGCGATCTCGGCGCGGACGTGGCGGCGCAGCTTGCGCGCCTCGTCGGCCGGGACCGGGTCGGCGGTGAACCAGTCGCGGGTCAGCCGGACCGCGCCGAGCGGCAGGGAGATCGCCACGTCCGGGTCCTCGTCGATGCCCGCCGCGATCTCCAGGGAGCCGCCGCCGATGTCGACGACCAGGAGGCGTCCGGAGGACCAGCCGAACCAGCGCCGCACCGCGAGGAAGGTCAGCCGGGCCTCCTCGTCCCCGGACAGCACCGTGATGTCGACCTGGGCGCCGTCCCGGATGCGTCCCAGGACCTCCTCGCCGTTGGCGGCGTCCCGGATCGCCGAGGTGGCGAAGGCGACCAGGTCCTCCACCCCCTTGTCCTCGGCGATCTGGAGGGCCTCCTCGACGAAGTCGCGCAGCAGGCCCTCCCCCTCCTCCGACAGCCGGTCGCCGTCCTCCAGATGCGCGGCCAGCCGCAGCTCCGCCTTGTGAGAGAACGCCGGCAGTGGACGCGCGCCCCGGTGCGCGTCCACGACCAGCAGATGCACCGTGTTCGAGCCCACGTCCAGCACGCCGAGTCGCATGGGGATGACGCTACCGAACCCAAGTCACGAAAATTTACGTGGATCACTACTAACCAGACACTCTCGACCAGAGGGCCCTAACCTCACGGACACCTCCACCGGCGCACCGCACCACATCGCTGGAACTACACCACTGGAACAACAGCTTTGGAACCACGTCGCCGGAATCACAGCGACGGCGTCCCGGGGCGGAAACGGCGATGACCGCATCATCCCTGTTTCGTCATATTGATCCGCCGTTGATCAATGATCTGGTGAAATATTGCAGGCCGTTCCGGAGTCCTTCCCGCCCCCCGCCAAGGAGTTCGATGAACCCGCACTTCCCGCCTCACTACACGGCTCCAGCAGCTGGGGTCCCGGGCCCCGGATCCTGGGGATCCGACGGGCCCGCGGGGGCCGCCGGGCGGAACGACGGCGGCGAGGCCGCGGCCGGACCGGGGCGGCGCGCGGCCGCGTGGGCGATCGACTTCGCGCTGGTGATCGTCCTGGCGGGCGCCCTCGGGTCGTGGACCTGGACCCGGCTCACCGAACTGCTCACCAGCGTCCCCGCCCTGGCGGAGAAGAGCGCGTGGCGCGTGCTCACCTCGCGAGGCGACGTCAAGGGGGCCTCGGTCGACTTCGGCCTCGGGCTGTGGAACACCGCGACCGGGTACGTGGTGCAGGCGTTCGCCGCCCTGGTCGTGATCGTGTTCGTCTACCATTTCGCCGCGCTCGCCTGGAAGGGCCGGACGGTCGGCAAGCTCGTCCTCGACCTGCGCGTGGAGGCGCAACGGCGGACCAGGCTGGGCAAGGGCCAGACCCTGGTGCGCGCGGCCTCGACCACCGTCACCGACATCGGCCTCTACGCGCTGGCGTGCTGCCTGCTCCTCCAGGGCCTCTTCGTGTTGTCGGTGCTGTGCTGGGCACTCGCCCTGGCCGTCTTCTGGGTGAACGCGCTGTCGGCCGTCCTTCCGGGGCGTCGCACGCTCCAGGACCGTGTGCTGGGGACGCGCGTGGCGCGCGCGCATCTCTACCGCGCCGCCGTCGGACAGGCCGTTCAGGGCGGCCAGATCGCGCTGCAGGGCGCCCGGGAGGGCGCGCAACGCCTCGCCGAGAACAACAGGCTCAGGGAGTTGCGAGCCTCCGAGTCGGCGCAGCGTGTGCAGGAACTGGGGCGCGACGCCGCCGGAAAGGCCGCCGGGACCGGCCGCAAGGCCGTGGAGAAGGCGAAGCGGGCCTACACGGATCGGCGCGACACCGCGCCGCCGCCCGCCATCGCCGCTCCCCAGCCCCCGCCCGTGCCGCCCATCCCGTACGCGCCGCCGCCCGTGCCCTATGCGCAACCACCGGAGCCGTACGCGCAACCGCCGGCGCAGCCCAACTACCGGATCCCGCCTCCCGAGGAGCAGTGAGCGGAGGCGCCACGGTCTCCCGCTAACGTGGGGCCGTGAGCGGAGGGACCGGCATGGCCGGAGATGAGCGACGCTGGCGGGTGCCGGTGGCGCAGGTGGTCCTCAAGGCGGGCGCGGCCGTGGCGTTCGCCCTGCTGGCGGTGCTGTCCCTGGACGATCGGCCGTTCCTGCTGCTGGCCGGGATCGCCGCGGCCGGGCTGGGGGCGCTGGCGCTGCGCGACGTGCTGGCGCCGGTGCGGGTCGCGGCGGACGCCGGGGGTGTGACCGTCGTCACCGGCTACGCGGGGCGCCGCCGGGTGCCGTGGTCCTCGGTCACCGCGCTGCGGGTGGACGAGCGGCAGCGGCTGCTCCTGCACACCCGGCTGCTGGAGATCGAGACCGCGGACGACCTCCACCTCTTCAGCGCCTTCGACCTCGGCGAGGACGTCCGGGACGCCGCCGCGGAGCTGGAACGCCTCCGCGCCCGCGCCGATCACTGAGCCCCGACGGCTTCCAGGTCAGGTTAGGGTCACCTAACATCGACGGGAGAGTCGATCGAGCGAGGCGGCGGTTCATGCGAGACACCTTCTGGGGCATGCCGCTGTGGCTGGGCGTCCTGGTCGCCGTACTGATCATCTTCGTCCGCGGCCAGGTCTACTACTGGATCGGCCGCGCGCTGGGCGAGCGGATCTACACCTCGCGGCCGGGACGGCGGATCGGCGAGGAGCGGCTGCGCAAGGTCGAGCGGCTGGTGGCGCGGCGCGGGGCGCTGGCGGTGTTCGGGGCCCACTGGGTCGCGGGCCTGCGGCACGCGATCCCGATATGCGCCGGGGCCATGCGGATGCCGCTGCCGCGCTACCTGGTCGCCTCCGCGCTGGGGTCGCTGCTCTGGACGCCGCCGTGGGTGGTCGGCGGGTACGCGGTGATCTGGGGCTGGCTGGAGGTCTTCGGCCGTTCCCCGGTGGCCGTGGCGGCGCTGGTCGCGGCGATCTGCGGGCTGATCGGCACGTTCGTGGTGCTGCGCCGGCGCCGCGGGCGCGGCCGTCCCGGCGACGAACCGGCCGGGCCCGGCGACGAGCGTGAGCACGACGAGCCCGGCGCCACCGCTCCCCGCCCCTGAGCGGGTCGCGGGGGGGGCTTGAGCCCCGCCACGCGCACCCCAAAAACCCCGACACCCCGCGATTCGGCACCGAGGACAGCGCGCAGCGGGCGGCGAAGGTCAGGCGGGCAGTTCCTCGCCGGCGCCCGGGTAGGAGCTCTGGGCACCCGGTTTCCGCACGGCGGCGGCGCCCACGCGGGCCGCGTAGCGGGCGGCGTCCGCGAGGCCGTCGCCGCAGGCCAGCCGCAGGCACAGGGCCGCGGTGAAGGCGTCGCCCGCGCCCGTGGTGTCCACCGCCTCCACCTTCGGCGAAGGGACCGCCGTCACGCCGGACGGGTCGGCGACCAGCGCGCCGTCCGCGCCCAGCGTGATCAGCACCGAGCGCGGGCCCAGGCCCAGCAGCTCCCGGGCCAGCAGGGCGGGCTCCCCCTGGTGGCCGAGCAGGAAGGCCGCCTCGTGCTCGTTCACCACCAGCGGGTCGCACAGGGCCAGGACGTCGTCGGGGACCGGCGCCGGAGGCGAGAGGTTGAGCACCACCCGGGCCCCCGCGCCGGCGGCCGTCCGGGCGGCGGCCTGGACCGTCCCGATCGGGATCTCCAACTGGAACGAGACGACCGCGGCGCCGCCCAGCATCGGCCGGGCCCGTTCGACGTCGCCCGGAACGAGCCGGGCGTTGGCGCCCGGCGAGACGATGATGCTGTTGTCTCCCCCGGTGTCCACGGTGATGAGGGCGACGCCGCTGGGCCCGTCCGTGACCAGCAGGTGGGCCAGGTCCACGCCCGCGTCCGCGAGGGCCTCCCGGAGCAGGGCGCCGTGGCCGTCGTCGCCGATCCGGCCCAGGATGCCGACCCTGCCGCCGAGCCGGGCGGCGGCGACGGCCTGGTTGGCGCCCTTGCCGCCCGGATAGGTGGCCAGGTCGGATCCGAGCACGGTCTCGCCGGGCGCGGGACGCCGTTCCACCCCGATCACCAGGTCCGCGTTGACCGATCCGACCACGACCACGTCATGCCGTTCCGACACTGAGCCTCTCCCTGTTCCTCCCGGCGGAGCCCCACGCTACGAGGTGGCGAACTCGGCCGCGTTCTCGCGGGTGGCCATCTTCACCGGCACCATCGACGTGGCGCCGAGCCGCTCGCCCTCGGCCGCCCTGACGGCGCTCTGCACCGCCATCTGCCCGAGCAGCCGCGGCTGCTGCGCGACAGTGGCGTTCATCGTGCCCGCCTGGACGGCCTTGATGCCGTCCGGGGTGCCGTCGAACCCGACCACCTTGACCTGCGTGCCCGCCTTCGCCCCGAGCGCCTTGACCGCCCCGAGGGCCATCTCGTCGTTCTCGGCGAAGACGCCGTTCAGGCCGGGCTCGGACTGCATGAGGTTGGTCATCACGTCCAGGCCCTTGGTGCGGTCGAAATCGGCGGGCTGCTTGGCGACGACCTGGATCCCGGGGAACTCCCGGATGCCCTGCTCGAAGCCCTGGCCGCGCTCGCGGGACGCCGAGGTGCCCGCCTGCCCCTGGATGATCGCGATCTTGCCGCGTCCGCCCAGTTCCCGGGCCAGCTCCCGGGCCGCGTCCCGGCCTCCCGCGACGTTGTCGGAGGCGACCAGCTGCGCGATGGCGGCGCCGCTGACGGTGCGGTCCGCCGCGACCACCGGGATCCCGGCCCGCTCGGCGGCCTTGGCGGCGGGCGCGGCGGCGTCGGAATCGACCGGGTTGATGATGATCGACTTCATCCCCTGGCCGGCGAAGTTCTGCACCTGGTTGACCTGCTGCGAGGCGTCGTTCTGCGCGTCCGAGACGGTCAGCGCGATGCCCCGCCGCCGCGCCTCGTCCACGGCGCCCTGCCGGAACTGCACGAAGAACGGGTTGTTCAGCGTCGACACCGACAGGCCGATCTTCACCCCGCCGCCGCCACCGGCGGCCGTGCCGGATCCGGACCCGCCGCCGGTGGACGCCACGCCCACCGCCAGCGCCGCCACCACCGCGACGACCGCCGCTCCCCCGGCCCAGAACGCGGCCGGGCGGACCCGGGTGCCGCGGCGCCGGACGGTGTCCAGCAGCACCGCCAGCGCGATCACCACGCCGATCACCACCTGCTGCCAGAACGCCGACACCGACAGCAGGTTCAGCCCGTTGCGCAGCACGGCCAGGATCAGCGCGCCGACCAGGGTGCCGAACGCCCGGCCCTTGCCGCCCGACAGGCTGGCCCCGCCGATGACGACGGCGGCGATGGCGTCCAGCTCGTAGCCGTTGGCGGCCTGCGGCTGGGCGGAGGCGAGCCGTCCGGCCAGCACGATCCCCGCGACGGCGGCGAACGCGCCCGACAGCGCGTAGGTGACCAGCTTCTGCCGGGACACCCGGATGCCCGACAGCCGGGCCGCCTCCTCGTTGCCGCCGATCGCGTACATCGCCCGGCCGCTGTAGGTGCGGGCCAGGACGAACGCGGTCAGCAGCCCCATCGCCACCATGACGATCACCGGGACCGGCAGGTAGGAGCCGATCGTGTCGCCGACCCGGGTCACCGCGTCCGGCAGCGCGATCGGGCTGCCCTCGGAGATCACCAGCGCCAGCCCGCGGGCCACGCCCAGCATGGCCAGGGTCGCGATGAACGGCGGCAGCTTCCCGTAGGTGATCAGCGCCCCGTTCACCAGCCCGGCCGCGACGCCGGTCGCGACGGCCAGCACCGCCGCGATCGGCCAGGGCACGCCCTGGCCGGTGGCCGTCCAGGCCAGCACCACCGCCGACAGCGCCGCCACCGCGCCGACCGACAGGTCGATGCCGCCGGTCACGATGACGAAGGTGACGCCGAACGCCAGGATGGCGACCACGGCCGCCTGCACCCCGACGTTGAGCAGGTTGGTGACGGTCAGGAAGTCTCCCGACAGCAGGGCCAGCACCACGACCAGGACGGCCAGCCCGGCCAGCGCACCGTTCTCGCCCAGCAGCCGGGCCGCGGCCCGCGCCGCGCCGTCCCGCGCTCCCGCCGGTGGCCGCTCGCGCAGCGTGTCAGTGGACATCGGCCTCTCCCTCCAGCGTGTCGTCGTTCTCGCCCGCCGCGGCGGCGGCCGCGCCGTCGCCGCCGACGGCCAGGGCCATCACCGCGTCCTGGGTGGCCTCGCCGGCCGGCAGCTCGCCGGCCAGCCGGCCCCGGGACATCACCAGCACCCGATCGCTCATGCCCAGTACCTCGGGCAGGTCGCTGGAGATCATCAGCACCGCGTGCCCCGCCGCGGTCAGCGCGTTGACCAGCCGGTAGATCTCGACCTTGGCGCCCACGTCGACGCCGCGGGTGGGCTCGTCCAGGATCAGCACGCGCGCCTTCGCCAGCAGCCACTTGCCGATCACGATCTTCTGCTGGTTGCCGCCGGACAGCGTGCCGACCGGCTGCCGCAGCCCCGACATCCGCACGTTCAGCCGCGCGGCGATCTCGGCGGCCCGGCCGCGCTGGCCGGAACGGTCCACCAGCCCGGCGCGGCTGGTCGGGCCCAGCGTGACCAGGCCCAGGTTCTCCTGGACGTCGGCGCCCGGCACCAGGCCCTGGCCCTTGCGGTCCTCGGGGACCAGCCCGACGCCCGCCTCCATCGCCGCGTGCACGTCCCCGCCGCGCAGCGCGGCGCCGCCCACCAGCACCTCGCCGCGGTCGTAGCGGTCCGCCCCGAAGATCGCGCGCGCCACCTCGGTGCGGCCCGCCCCGACCAGCCCCGCCAGCCCGACCACCTCGCCCGCCCGCACGTCGAAGGAGACCCCGTCGAAGGCGCCGTCCCGGCCGAGCCCGCGCACGGTCAGCAGCGTCTCGCCCGCGTCGGACCGCTCGCGCGGGTAGCGCTGCTCGATCGGACGGCCGACCATCAGCCGGACCAGCTCGTCCTCGGGGGTGCCGGCGGGCACCTCGGCCACCGACCGGCCGTCGCGCAGCACGGTCACCCGGTCCCCGATCCGCGGGATCTCCTCCAGGTGGTGGGTGATGAACACGACCGCGACGCCGCGCTCGCGCAGCGCCCGGACGATCTCGAAGAGGGTGTCGACCTCGCCGGTGGTGAGGACGGCGGTCGGCTCGTCCATGATGAGCACCCGGGCGTCCCGGCCGAGCGCCTTGGCGATCTCGACCATCTGCATCCGGGCGATGCCGAGGTCGGCCATCCGGCGGCGCGGGTCGGCGTCGACGCCGACCCGGTCCAGCAGCTCGCGCGCGGCGCCGTCCATGGCCCGCCGGTCCACCAGGCCGAACCGGCGCGGCGGGCGGCCCAGGAAGAGGTTCTCGGCGACGGTCAGCTCGGGGACCAGGTTGAACTCCTGGTAGATGGTGGCGATGCCGAGACCGGCCGCGTCCTGCGCGTCGCGGATCTCGACCGGCCTCCCGTCCACCTCGATCCGGCCGGAGTCGGGACGGTGCGCGCCCGACAGCGCCTTGATCAGCGTGCTCTTGCCCGCGCCGTTCTCACCGAGCAGCACGTGCACCTCGCCCGGCCGCAGGTCGAAGTCGACCCCGTCCAGGGCGACCACGCCCGGGAACGCCTTGCGCAGGCCGCGCACCCGCAGGATCTCGTCCGTCATGCCCGAACGCTCCCTTCCCTCTCGCCCGCGTCCCTCTCACCCGTGCCGGCGGGCTCGCCGCAGGAGCGGCGGACCACCAGCCGGGACGGCAGCACCACCGACTCCACCGGCCGGTCCTCGATGCGCTCGGCCAGCACCCGCACCGCGCGCCGCCCCAGTTCCTGGACGGGCTGCGCGATCGCGGTCACCGGCGGGTCCAGATGGGTGAACCACGGCAGGTCGTCGTAGCAGGCCAGCGCCACGTCCCGGGGGATCCGCAGACCCCGGGCGCGGATCTCGTCCAGCGCGCCGAGCGCCATCAGGTTGTCCCCGGCCACGATCACCTCGGGGGCCTCGGGCAGGTCCAGCAGCCGGGCCGTCGCGGACCGGCCGCTGGCCGCCTGGAAGTCCCCGGCCTCCAGGTGGCCGCCCGGGACCGGCAGGCCGCACGCCTCCATCGCGGCGGCGAACGCCTCGGTGCGCTCGCGGCCGGTGGACAGCAGCGCGGGCCCGGAGATGAAGGCGATCCGCCGGTGCCCGAGGTCGCGCAGGTGCCGGACGAGCGCGGCGATGGCCGCGGCCCCCTCCGCCCGCACGGTGGGCACGTCCAGGCCGGGCAGCGTGCGGTCGAGGAAGACCAGCGGCAGCCCGTCGCGGACGGTGTCGCGGACGAGCGGGGTGATCTCGGCGGTGGGGCACAGCAGCAGCCCGTCCACCCGCTGCTCCAGCAGGGTGCGGACGTAGTGGTCCTGCCGGTCGGGGCGCTCGTCGGCGTTGCCGATGACGACGGAGTAGCCGAGGGCGCGGGCCTCGTCCTCGACGGCGCGCGCCAGCTCGGTGAAGAACGGGTTGAGGATGTCGCCGATCACCAGGCCGAGGGTGCGGGTCGCGTCGGTGCGCAGGGAGCGGGCCACCGCGTTGCGCCGGTAGCCGAGCTCGGCGACCGCCTCCAGCACCCGCGCCCGGGTGGCGGCGGTGACGGAGGCGCTGTCGTTGAGCACCCGGGAGACGGTGGCGACGGACACCCCGGCCCGCCGTGCCACGTCCTTCACGCTCGCCATCGCGCGTCCCGCCCTCGCCGTGTAAACGATTACATCGATGTAAACGATTACATGACGCCGCTTCTTCCCGCAACCCCCGGCGGAATCAGTACGGGGTGATCAGTACGGGGTGAGCGCGGAGAGATCGACCA
This sequence comes from Actinomadura rugatobispora, assembly GCF_055379765.1. Taxonomy (NCBI): domain Bacteria; kingdom Bacillati; phylum Actinomycetota; class Actinomycetes; order Streptosporangiales; family Thermomonosporaceae; genus Actinomadura; species Actinomadura rugatobispora. The sequence goes on from NZ_AP029191.1 coordinate 759,853, forward strand.
CCTCGGCCAGCTCCTCGACCGAGGTGTAGTAGCCGCGCCCGACGAGGGCGCCGCCGTCGGTGACCAGGAACGCCGCGTCCACCGCGGCCGGGACCCCCATGTAGGAGGCCCACACGCGATGCGCGCCCGACAGCCGGACCGCGGCGACCCTCACCGTTCCCGGCCCGGCCCAGCGGATGCCTCCCCCCTGGCCTTCCCCCACGGGACCGACGTTACGGAACGCGATGGATCAGCTACACCATCAGCTGGTATAGCGTTGTCCGCCGTGAGCGAGGTGCACGAGACACGGCTGGGACGCCGGGTCGCCGAGGCCGCCGACACCCTCCTGAGGCGCTCCCACTCGGTGGCGGCCGTCGAGGTGTTCCAGCAGATCGGCTGGCTCACGGCCCCGCGCGTGGACGAATGGCGCCAGGGACGGATCGACCCCCTCGAAGCGGCCATGACCGTACGCCACGACAAGATCGCCACGGCGCTCGTCGCACTGCGCGCCTGGGCCGAGGAGAAGGGCCTCGAACCCTCGGAGGCCGCCTACATCGCCGCCACCCGCGACCGCAGGCCGCTGCGCTTCACCGCACGCGCGGACGAGACGGCCGATCGCGCGTACCGCACGCACTGGATCTCCCCCGACCTCACCCCCGCACGCCGCGAGCGCCTCGCCGCGCGCCAGAACCAGGCGCCCGACCTGGTGGCGGTGCTCCCGCCCAAGCCGGACTGGACCTGCGCCTCCTGCCACGGCACCGGCGACATGCTGGTCATGGAGGACGGCGCGCCGCTCTGCCTGGCCTGCGCCGACATGGACCACCTCCTCTTCCTGCCCGCCGGGAACGCGGCGCTCAGCCGGCGCGCCAAGAAGGAGAGCGGGCTGTCGGCGATCGTCGTCCAGCACAACCGGCGGCGCAAGCGGTACGAGCGGCGCGGCATCCTGGTGGAGGAGGAGGCGCTGGCCAGGGCCGAGGAGCAGTGCCTGGCCGACGAGGACGCGCGGGCCCGGCGCCGCGTCCGCGACCAGGAGCGCCGCGCGCACCAGGACGTGGAGTTCCAGGCCCGGATGGCGGCCGAGATCGTCCGGCTGTTCCCCGGCTGCCCGGCGGAGCGGGCGCGGGCGATCGCCGAGCACGCGGGGCTGCGGGGCAGCGGGCGGGTCGGCCGTTCGGCGGCGGGCCGGGAACTGGACGACAACGCGCTGCTCCTCGCCGTCGCCGCGTCCGTCCGGCATCTGGACACCGACTACGACGAGCTGCTGATGTCGGGCGTCCCGCGCCAGGACGCCCGCACCCGGATCCGCGCCCGCGTGGACGCCGTCCTGGACGGATGGCGCCGACCCTGACGGAGCCCTGTCAGAGCGGTACGGCGGCCGCCGCGGCGGCATCACCCGGCACGAGCTCGTTCTGGGCCCTGACATGGGTCATCAGGACTTCCAGCGACACCCCGAGCACCTCGGCGACGGCCACGACGGTGAAGAAGGCCGGCGTGGGGATGCGGCCCCGCTCGATCTTGCGCAGCGTCTCGGGGGAGATCCCGGCCCTGCCGGCCACCTCCACGATGCTGCGCGGGCCGCGCGCCTGACGCAGGGCCTCGCCCAGCCGCTCGCCGCGTTCGCGCTCGGACTCGGTCAACGGTTCTCGCACCATGCCTGTGATACTAATACCGGTATAGTTATCGTCAACATCCGGCTCCGGCACGGAGCGGAAGGGCAGCACCGTGATCGAGCTCAAGACCCCCGGTGAGATCGACGCCATGCGCGAGGCGGGCCGGGTCGTCGCCGCGATCCACGACCAGACCCGGGCCCGCGCCGCCGCCGGCGTGTCCCTGCTCGAACTGGACGAGCTCGCCCGCGAGATCATCGCCGAGGCGGGCGCCGGCGCTTCGTTCCTGGGCTACCACCCCTCGTTCGGGGCGACCCCCTACCCCGGGGTCATCTGCACCTCGGTCAACGGCGTGATGCTGCACGGCCTTCCCACGTCCTACCGGCTGCGCGAAGGCGACCTGCTCAGCGTCGACTGCGGCGCGTACATCGACGGCTGGCACGCCGACGGCGCGGTCAGCTTCGTCGTCGGCCAGGCCCGGCAGGAGGACCTGGCACTGATCCGCACCGCCGAGCAGATGCTCGCCGCGGGCATCGCCGCCGCCGTCCCCGGCGGGAAGATGGGCGACATCGGCCACGCCATGTCCCGGATCGGGCGCGGCGCCTCCTACGGCGTCCAGAACGACTTCGCGGGCCACGGCATCGGCCGGGAGATGCACGAGGCGCCCTTCGTCCCCAACGAGTCCCGCCCGGGACGCGGGCTGCGGCTGCGGCCCGGCCTCGTCATCGCGATCGAGCCGAGCCTCATGGCGGGAGGCGGCGACGACTACTACACGGCCTCCGACGGCTGGTCGCTGTGCACCGGCGACGGCAGCCGCTCCGCGCACGTCGAGCACACGGTCGCCATCACCGAGGACGGCCCCCGCATCCTCACCCTGCCCTGAACGCCGCCCAGCCCGCTTTCCTAGGTGGACACTTGACACCGCTAACGCGGCGGCTCCCCCAGGACCCTCGTCCAGTGGGTGCCCACGGGCCATTCCCGTTCGGGCCGACGAGGGTGGATGCCGACGGCCGCCAGAGAAGGCAGGTCGTCCCTCAACTCCCGCCATTGGTCATGAGTCAGCTCAAGGAAGCGCAGCCCTTGGAACTCGGCCACCGCGGCGAGGTCCGCGACGGGCGCACCCGCGATGTCCAGCGCCCACAGGTGGGGCACCGTGAGCAGCGGGGCCAGCTCGACCGGCCGCGCGGAGGACACCGACAGCGAGCGCAGCTCCGGATGGCCGGTCAGCGGCGTGAGGCCGACGGTCTCCAGATCGAGTTCGAGATACTCGACCGGACGCTCGCGTAGCGGGGTGAGATCGGGCGAGCCGGAGCCCGCCAGCGACAGCGAACGCACATTGGGCAGCGCGTCGAGGAACGCGAGGTCACCGACGTCGGACACTCTGACCCGCTGCACCCGAGGACGCGTCTGCCCTGCCTGCGCCCTTGCCGACGGGCCATCGGTGTACCAGGTGCGCTCACTGTCGATCGCGAGTCCGTTCGGCAGGTCCGCCTCGATCCAGAGGTTCTGGTCATGCTGGGAGTAGTCGCCGCGTTCCAGCGCCTCCACCAGGCGGCGCAGGAACGTGGTCACCGAGTCGGCGACGTACAGTGGCCCGTCCGTGTAGTCGATGCCAATCGCGATGACCTGCCCCGGACGTCCCTCAGGGCCGGGGTCCATGTCCACGGCGAGCCAGTTGCCGCCGGTGTCGTCCGCGAACTGGATCCAGCCCGGACGCAGCAGCGACCGCCGGACGGCGTTCGGCGGCTCGGAGTCGAAGACCGTGCTGCGCTGCGGCTCGTACTCCCACTGCCGGCCGAGCAGCCAGTCCTCCTCCTCGTCGCCGATCTCGTCCAGCGAGTGCCACGGGTGCCGATCGAACAGATGGTTGATGATCTTGTAGCCGTCGCCGTCCGCGATGCCGTAGAGCGCGCGGAGGTCGGGTGGGAACGCCAAGCCCAGACGCTCCTCCGCGGCGTCGAGATCCTCTTCGGTCGCGGGCCCGGGAAGCTCGTCCTCGTATCCGAGGATCTCTGCCATCCGCCGCCGGTACTCATGAAAGAGGCGCACCGCCTCGTCCGGGTCACCGGCGGGTAGCGCGTCCGAGGGGCCCTCCTGCTCGTCACCCCGGTCGGGCAGAAAAAACCCGGCATCGATTTCATAGAGGATCGGCTCGTTCTCGAAGGGGGATGCGACCATGCCCCAGAACCTAACGGCCACCCCCGACATGCCTCCGAAACGATCGCGCTCGCGATGAACGGCTCCGGCGAGGCGATGATCTCCCGGCCGCCGGCTATGCGGACGGTCAGAGGCGGCGCGACTCGGGCGGCCGGCCGTGGGTCGCGGCCGTCACCGCGTCGGCCGCGGCCCTGACGCGTTCCCCGAGTTCGATCACGTCGGTGCCGCTCCAGGCGGGGTCGCCGGGGGCGCCCGACGAGCAGATCATGCACAGGGCGACCGTCACCGCGCCGCTCGCGTCGAAGACCGGGGCGTTGACGCTCGTGGGGCGGTACCGGGCGCCGGGCTCCACCGTGGGCGGCAGGGTGTCGGCGAGATCGAACGCCCGCACGATCTCGCCGAGCATCCCGTGCAAGGTCGCGGCGTGCTTCTCGGAGCGCCGGTCCTCGCCGAGTTCCCTGGCCAGCGTCTTGAGCCGCTCGTGCAGGCGGTTCTCCACCTCCAGCGCCCAGCCGCGCTCGCGGACGCTGGCCAGGCCCGGGGCGATCTGCTCCAGCGCGTCCGGCGGCCGGTCCTCACCGAGCCGGTCGAGCCACCGGCCGACGGCGCCGGGGTCGTCGGACCACGCGACGCAGACGGCGCCCAGCGGAGGTCGGGGCGGGATCCGGTCGCCGAGCCGCAGGCAGTGGTAGCCCGTGCCCGGACGGCCCGCCGCCCACTCCCTGGCGTGCCGCGCCGAGGGCTGCACGATCTCGCCGACCAGCAGGTCGTCGTACTCGCCCGGGATCGCCCCCGCCACCAGCACCAGGCAGGGCAGGCCGGTCTCGTCGACGATCTCGCGGACGACCGGGCGCGCGGCGTCGACCACCACGTGCCCGCGCGCCGCCGCCCGGCCGGCCGCCACCAGCGCGGGCCCGAGCCGGTAGGTGTGCCGTTCGGGGTGGCGCAGCAGCCAGCCCCGCCGGGTCAGCGTCGTGACCATCGGGTGGACGGTCGCCTTGGCGACGTTGAGCGCGCGGGCGATCTCGGCCAGGGCGAGTCCCTCGTCGGGACGCTCGACCATCAGGTCCACCAGGTCGAGGAGGCGATCGGTCTGCGGCGAGGGTCGGCCCATGGACCCGAAGGTAACACCATGTTCGCATAGTGCGACCGTTGATTTGCCGATTGCCAACTGCCAGGTTGTGAGGCGTAGTCGTCACGCGCGAAGGAGAGCAGCGATGAGCGGTCTTCCGCCCGGCTGGGTGGGCGTCGTCACGGGCGCCGCGAACGGGATCGGCGCGGCCATCACCAGGCGGCTGGTCGCGGAGGGAGGCAAGGTCGTCGGCGGGGACGTCGACCACGACGCACTCGCCGCGCTCGAGGCCGACCTCGGCCCCGACGTCTTCGCCGGAGCCCGCTGCGACGTGACCGTCGAGGAGGACGTGGCCTCCCTGATCGAGCTCGCGGGCACCCGCTTCGGCGGCCTGGACGCCGTGGTGGCCAACGCCGGAGGCTCGCGGGCCCTCACCGAGATCACCGACTGTGACGCCGGCGACTGGCGCCACACCGTCGCCCTCTGCCTCGACGGGGCCTTCCTCACCGTCAAACACGCCGGCCGGGCGATGCGCGACGCGGGACGCGGCGGCGCGATCGTCACGCTGGCCAGTCTCAACGCCGTGCAGCCCGCCCGGGGCATGGCCGCCTACTGCGCGGCCAAGGCCGGGGTCGTGGCGCTGACGGAGGTCGCCGCGATGGAGCTCGGGCCCCACGGGATCCGGGTGAACGCCGTGGCCCCCGGCCTGGTCCGCACCACGGCGACCGGCCCGCTGTGGAACGTGCCGGGGCTCGTGGACGAGTACGTCGACAACACCCCGCTGGGCAGGTTCGCCGAACCCGAGGAAGTGGCGAACCTCGTCTACTTCCTCGCGTCCGACCAGGCGTCGTTCATCTCCGGCGGGCTCTACAGCGTGGACGGAGGGGCGCACACCAAGCGCTACCCCGACGCCCTGGCCGTGATCGAGCGGCTGTCGCCGCCGTGATCCCGCCGGCTCAGACGGCCGGCTTCCGGTGGAGGCGGCGCCGGTCCGGAACCTCCACCTCACCGCGCGTCATGTGCACCTTCTGCGGCACTTCTCGACAAAGGAAAAATTGGATGATAGTTTGCGTGCAATCTATTTCAAGGAAAGGAAGCGGACCCCTATGGGCTCGACGACCAGCACTATCGAAGAGGCTGCTCGGCTGGCGAGGACCGCCATCGTCATGGGACACGGCGGAGGCAGCGACTGCCTCGTCGCCAGTTTGGTGGGCGACTGGCTCACCCGCATGGGCGTAGAGCGCGTCATCCTCGGCGGCGTCGCATGCCAGTGGTGGTTGCCGCCGGGAGAGGAGCGCGTCGGCCTGAAGAGTGTCCTCGGTCCGGACTTCTACGAGCCGACCGACCTGGTGGGCGCCAAGCCGCTCAACGACCACGCCGTCATCGTCGGTGCGGACGCCTCGCTCGAAGGCCGCGCGCCGCACGAGGCGACCGCTGCCCGGAACTTCGGGGGCGAGGCGTTCATCATCTCCCTCCGCGGTGGCGGCCAGGGCGTCGGCGCGGGCATGAAGGCCGTCATCGAGCACTACGGTGCCGACCTGATCGTGAGCGTCGACGTCGGCTCCGACACCCTGTCGACGGGCGACGAGATCCGCCCGACCCAGACGTCGCTCGCCGACCACCTCACGCTCTCGGGTCTGTTGCAGCAGGACATCGTGACCTACTTCGCGCTCGCCGGATACGGCCTGGACGCCGAGATGGAGCTCGAGGAACTCGACGCGAACCTCGGTACGGCGATCCGGGGCGGATCCTTCCGGGGCGTCATCGGCGCGAGCTATCCCGCCCTGGAGAAGGTCCGTGACCTGCACGCCCAGGCGCACGACCCGATCGGCAGCCTGGTGATCAAGGCCGGCCTCGGCGAGTTCGGCCTGGAACGGGTCGTCAAGAGCAACCCGTTCGGTGAGGTCGCGCGGATCGGACCGTCAGCCGTGCCGATCTGGGTCTTCGACCCGGTGATGGTCACCAGGCTCGTCGCGAAGCACGCCGCGGACCTCATCCCGACGACGTCCCTGGCCAACGCCGAAGACGTGTACCGGTCGCTGGGCCGGGTTCCGGAGACGGGGCTGCTCCGCTTCATCGACTACGCCCGGTAGCCGGCAACGGCGGCCGCCGAGCGGCGCCCGAGCGGTTCGGTGGTGCTTGGTCGCGCGCGGCGGCGTACGGCCGCACCGCTTTCCGGCCGGCCTTTCGCACCGGTCCCGAACAGTGCACCACAGCACGAGAAAGGACGGAAACGCACATGGGTGTTCCGCTGATCGATCTCAGCGAAGGCAATGGTCGGCACCTGGCTCTGCGCGTGGCCGACGCCAGTGTGCGCGACGGCTTTTTCGCCATCACGGGTCACGGCGTCGACGCTGCCCTGATCGAGCGCATGTACGTCGCGACGAAAGCGCTGTTCGCACTTCCGGACGCGGTCAAGGACGGCCTCGTCGTCGACCCGGTGGACCCGTTCGGCCGTGGTTTCAGCAGGAGTGGCGCTGTCGCGAAGGCCAGCGATGAGGACGCCCGTCTGGTCAAGGCGGAGGCCACAGCCCCGCCGGACCTGTGCGAGGTCTTCAGCATGGCCATCGCACCTGAACGCGGCTATGCCGAGGTTCCCCACCCTGACCTGATGCGGCCCAATCACTGGCCGCCGCTCGCTCCGGGCCAGGAATGGATTCGGGAGACGTGGCTTGAGTACGCCACAGAGATGTCGCTGCTCAGCGACCGCATTATGCGACTGTTCGCGATCGCGCTCGACCTGCCGGGCACATGGTTCGAGGAATTCATCGACCGAGAGATCGGAAGCCTGACCGCGAACTACTACCCCAAGCAGTTCGCGGCGCCGAGGCCCGGCCAGATCCGGAAAGGCGAGCACACCGACTGGGGCAGCCTCACCCTGCTCTACCAGGACAGTTCGGCCGGCGGGCTACAGGTGATGGAGCTCGATGGCTCCTGGAGCGACGTCCCCGTGGTCGAGGGGGCGTTCCTCGTCAATCTCGGTGACCTGATGGCGCGCTGGACCAACGATCGTTGGCGAAGCACGGTCCACAGGGTCGTCAATCCACCGCGTTCGGGCGAGCCGACCGAGCGTTTCAGCATCCCCTACTTCCACCAGCCGAACTTCGACGCTCTCATTGAGTGCATCCCGACCTGCCTCGAGCCGGGGGAGCCACCGAAGTACGCGCCGGTCACTTCGGGGGATCATTTGCTCGGCAAGGTCTCCCGCATGTATGCGACAGCTTAGAAAGGACGACCGGTAACATTCGATGGTGGCTCAGACTCGACGCACAACCGATGCGGCTGCGGGTGAAGCAGCGGTCACCGGAAAGAACTCCTCGTCCCGGACCCGGCGCAAGGTGCCGCACGAGTTGATCGAGCAGCACTCCGCCGGCGACAGCGCGGGCTTCCTGCTTTGGCACGCCAACCTGCGGTGGCAGCGCACGATGGCGGAGGTGCTGGCGCCTTTTGGCCTGACCCACGTCCAGTTCGTCGTGCTGACGACGGTCTGGTGGCTCGGCCGCGACGGGCATCCGCCGCGGCAGCGCGATGTCGCCGAACACGGAGGCCTCGACCCGGCGATGACCTCCCAAGTCACGAACGCGCTGGTGGGCAAGCGCTGGATCGTGCGAGGCCAGGACCCGGCGGACGCACGCGCTTCGCTGCTGTACGTGACCGACCAGGGTCGAGACCTGGCCGAGGAAGCGGTGGTGGCCCTTGACCAGGCTGACCGGTCCTTCTTCGAGGCGGCCGGAGATCGGCCACGGCTGATCGGGCTCCTCCGCAAGATCGCGGATCGCGACGAACGCGGGGGCAGGTCGCACGGCTGAACAACCCCCTGCGATCCGCCGGGCACGACGGCCGGACACCCCGCAAGAGGGTGTCCGGCCGTCGTTATACGGGCCGGTGAAGGAAGAAGAACCCGTGTAAATATTGCGCGCAAACATCTTCCGTTTGGATTGCGCGCAAACTATTGTGTCGGTCACCGCCGGCCACTTGAGCCCCAGCTAGGAGTGACTGATGAAGCAACGACGCGGTGCTCGGCTTCTCGCCGGCACCCTCGTCGCGGCGATCACCGCGACCATGACCGCCTGCGGTTCCGACGACTCGAAGGACTCCGGCCCGACCGGCGCCACGACGACCGCGGCCGCGGGCTCCGCATCGAACCTGGCAGAGGTCTGCCCATCGACCATCGTCTGGCAGACCGGTTGGGTCCCGCAGGCCGAGCACGGCCCCATCTACCAGATGCTCGCCGGCGGCGTCGACATCAACGCCGGCAAGAAGCGGGTCACCGGCAGGCTGGTCGACGGCGGCATCGACACCGGCGTCAAACTCGAGGTGCGTGCCGGAGGGCCGGCTATCGGGTTCTCCAGCGTGTCGGCGCAGATGTACCTGGACAAGGACATCCTGATCGGTGGCATCAACACGGACGAGGCCATCGAGAACTCCGCGAAACAGCCGACGGTCGGCATCGCGGCCCCGGATCAGCTCAGCCCCCTGATGATTTTCTGGGATCCGGAGAAGCACTCGGACTGGAAGACCATCGCAGACGTCGGTAAGACCGACTCGAAGGTGCTGTACTTCGACGGCACGACCTACATGGCGTACCTGATCGGCGGCGGCGTTCTCAAGAAGAGCCAGGTCGACGGCGGCTTCGACGGTAGCCCGTCGACGTTCGTGGCCGGCGGTGGCGAGTACGCCCAGCAGGGCTATGCCACCCAGGACCCGTACCTGTACGAGCACGACGTGGCGCAGTACAAGAAGCCGATCAAGTATCAGCTCGTGAACGACCTCGGCTACAAGATCTATCCGGACCAGGTGTCCGTCCGCGCCGAGGACGTCACCGCCAAGGCCTCCTGCCTCAAGAGGCTCGTTCCGGTCATCCAGCGTGCGGCCGTCGCCTACCACGAGAACTCGGCGAAGGCGAACAAGCTCATCCTGGATCTCGGCGTCTACAACATCGGCGCTCCGCAGAGCGAGGGGCTGATCAAGTTCGGCAGCGAGCAGTCGAAGAGCATCGGGATGCTCGCCAATGCTCCTGACGGCGCCGTCGGCTCGTTCGACACGGCGCGTGTCCAGAAGCTCATCGACATCGATGTGCCGATCTTCGCCGCGGCGAAGAAGGTGACCAAGCCCGGTCTGAAGGCTGATGACATCGTCACCAACCGGTTCATCGACCCGTCGATCAACATCGACTGATGTCGGTCGCGACGGAGAGGAACAACGTGCCTGACGACCGGGGATCCATCGACTTCTCGGGCCTCGGGAAGGTGTTCGGCAACGGCACGCAGGCGCTGCGAGACGTCGACCTGACGGTGAACTCGGGCGAGTTCATCAGCATCGTCGGCCCCTCGGGATGCGGAAAGAGCACGCTGCTGCGGATCGCCGCCGGCCTCGACGTCCCCACGACGGGGACGTCGAGGGTCGGCGACGGCGTCATCGGTTTCGTGTTCCAGGAAGCCACCCTGCTGCACTGGCGCAACGTCGCCCAGAATGTCGAGTTGCTGATGGAGCTCCAGGGCGTGCCCAAGAAGGACCGGATCGAACGCCGCGAGGAGGCCGTCGACCTGGTCGGCCTCGGTGGGTTCCAGCGCCATTTGCCCAAGCAGTTGTCCGGCGGCATGAAGATGCGGGTCTCCATCGCGCGTGCGTTGACGCTCAATCCGGAGATCTTCCTCTTCGACGAGCCGTTCGGGGCACTGGACGAGCTCACCCGCGAGCGGCTCAACACCGAGGTGACCAGCGTGTTCGCGAACAGGCCGTTCACCGGCATGTTCGTCACGCACAACATCTTCGAGGCCGTCTTCCTGTCGACCCGCGTCGTGGTGATGTCGGGTCGCCCGGGGACGATCCTCGGGGAGGTCGAGGTGCCGCTGCCGTTTCCCCGGCCACTCGGCCTGAGGTTCGACGGTCTCTTCACCAAGCTCGTCAGCGAGGTGTCCAGCCTGCTTCGAGAGGGGGCCCAGTGAGCTTGATCGCCACCCAGTCCACGTCGCTGCCGAGCCGGCGGCCTGCCCGTCTTCTCGCGATGGTGGTGCCGCCGGCGCTCGTCTTCGCGGCCTTCGTCGGGCTCTGGTACCTGATCTCCTACAAGTTGCTGACGCCCGAACGCCGATTTCTGGTGCCGCCGCCGCATCGCGTGATCTCGGTGGGCTTCCTCGACGGCGAGAACCTGCAGGCACTGCTCAACGGCCTGCTGGTATCGACCCGGGTCGCGGCGGTCGGCCTGGTCGCCGCGATCATCATCGGCCTCGCGGTCGCGATCGCGATGAGCCAGGCCGTCTGGGCTGAACGCTCCTTGTACCCGTATGCCGTGACCTTGCAGACGATCCCGATCCTGGCGCTCGTGCCGCTGTTCGGGTTCTGGTTCGGATTCGGGTTCTTCAGCCGGGTCGTGGTGTGCACGATGATCTCGCTCTTCCCGATCATCGCGAACGCGCTGTTCGGACTGAAGTCGGTCGATCCGGCGCTGCGGGAACTCTTCGCACTCCAGCAGGTCGGTCGATGGACGAGGCTGTGGAAGCTCGACTTCCCGTTCGCGTTGACGGCGATCTTCGCCGGCTTCCGCATCTCTGCCGGGCTCTCGGTCATCGGCGCGATCGTCGGCGACTTCTTCTTCCGACAGGGCACGACCGGCATCGGCATCCTGATGTCGCTCTACATCGCTCGGCTTCAGTCCGAGTTGCTCTACGCGTCGATCATCCTGAGCGCGCTGCTCGGTATCGCGGCCTTCTGGCTTTTCAGCGGCCTTTCGTTCGTGGTCGGCAAGCGGTTCGACCGAAGCCGCGTCTGACGAGAGCTCCTGGCGCGTTCTCCCCGGCCAACGGATGGTCGGGCGAAGATTGAGGAGTCACATGGAATACCGCCGGTGCGGCCGAAGCGGCCTCGACCTGCCTGTCCTGTCCCTGGGGTTGTGGCAGAACTTCGGCCGCACCGGGCACGAGGACAGGCAGCGTGCGCTCGTCCGTCACGCGTTCGACAACGGCATGACGCACTTCGACCTGGCCAACAACTACGGCCCTCCACCCGGGTCGGCGGAGGAGCTGTTCGGACGGATCCTGCGAACCGACCTCGCCGGCAGGCGTGACGAGATCGTCGTCGCCACCAAGGCCGGCTACGAGATGTGGCCCGGCCGCTACGGGACGGGCGGCAGCCGGAAGCACATGCTGGCGAGCCTGGATGCCAGCCTGCGGCGGCTCGGACTCGACTACGTCGACATCTTCTATTCGCACCGTACCGACCCCTCCACGCCCATCGAGGAGACGATGAGCGCTCTGGAGACCGCTGTCCGCCAGGGCAAGGCCATCTACGCCGGCGTCTCCTCCTATTCGGCCGACCGGACTTCCCGAGCGGTCGAGGCGCTCGACGCGCTCGCGATCCCGCTGCTCGTGCACCAGGCGTCCTACTCGATGCTCAACCGCTGGATCGAGGACGACTTGCTCGACGTACTCGAAGGTGCGGGTGCGGGTTGCATCGGTTTCTCGCCGCTGGCGCAAGGTCTTCTGACCGACCGGTACCTGAACGGGGTTCCGGCGGGATCGCGCGCCGCCCGGTCCGGCCCGCTGAATCCGGATCGCTACTTGACGGGCGACAATCGGGAGCGGGTCCGGGCCCTGAACAAGTTCGCCGCCGAACGGCACCAGACGCTCGCGCAGATGGCACTCTCCTGGGCGTTGAGGGATCCCCGGATGACATCGGTGGTCGTGGGCGCCAGCAGCGTAAGCCAGCTCGACGACAGTCTGCGCTGTCTCGACGCGGCGGAACTCACCAACGAGGAGCTCGCCGAGATCGACCGGTACGCCACCGACGGTGACGTCGACATCTGGAGCGGCTGGCGCCTGTCCGACTAGCGCCCAGGGCGCCCACCCGGAGCGCTACTCGCTCACTCGGAGTCGAGAAGACGCAGGAACCGGAGTGTCCTCGTCCACGCGGTCCTGTTCGCCAGGGCGTTCCTTGCCGGAGTCCCGCCCAGGAGCAGCCAGCCGTCGCCGTACGGTGCGACCGTGGCGGTGGTGGGCAGGTGTGGAGGCTGGATGAGATGTCCGGCTCCTTGGATGTGGACCCGCTCCAGCGTCTTGCCGGCCGGGACCTCCATCCGCAGCGGCGGGAGAACGGTGTCGTCCCCGGTCGTCACCAGGAGAGTCGGGACGGTGGTCCGCGGACCTCGGGCGCGCGTTGTCCGAAATGCGGTGCCCGGCGCGAACAGTTCGCCGGCGTGCGGCGGCTCGACGTGCCCCATGGGCATGCCGCTCGGTGCCCCGGGTCCTGACCACGGCTGGAGATCGGAGTGCAGCGCCGACACGCCGGGGAAGCTCGGGACCATCGCGGCCACCCCGGCCACGGCGGGATGGGTCGCGCCGAGCACGAGCGCCAGCTCCCCGCCCTTGGAGACGCCGTAGACCGCGAACGGACCGGTTCCGGCCAGGTCCTCCGCGGCGGCGGCGAGGTACTCCAGAGGTACCTCCTCAAGCCGATCGCGCAGACCTGCGGCCCCGAAGTAGGTGAGCGCCATGCTCGGGTGACCGTGGGCGGCCATCAGCGCGGCGGCGAGATCGTTCTGGCCGCCTTCGGATCCGCCGAGAACGAGAACCGGGATCCGCTTCGGCCGGGCCGGCAGATAGACAGTCCCGATCAAACCCTTGGTGGCCGGGCGCTGTTCGACGTCGGGGCCGTCGGCGAACCTCTGGACCGCGGTGACGTCGACGATTTCTCCGTGCTGACGGACGTGCACCGTCGACGTCACCGGGTCGGCGGCGGTCGACGGGACCGCCGCGCCGGTGGTGCATCGCTGTGACCAGAAGATGCCCATCGACGAACGGCCGACATACGTGCCGGCGATTGACCGCATCCGACCGGTGTCAACCACTCCGTCACGGTCGGCGGCGAAGGTGCCCAGCGAAACCCAACTGTCGGCTCCGTGAGTCGTCGTGACAGAGACCGTGGTCGGCCGGCCGGGCGACAGTCCTCGGAACGTGAGGCCGCAGACCGCGTCGATGCGTACAGGCGTGGGGTTCATCGAAGCGCGCCGGACAGGGGAGCCGGCCGGTTCGCGTCCTTGTACAGGAGGTAGCGGAACCGTCCGGGGCCGCCCGCGTAGCAGGCCTGCGGACAGAACGCTCGGAGCCACATGAAATCACCCGCCTCGACCTCGACCCAATCGGTGTTGAGGAGATACACCGCCTTCCCCTCGAGAACGTAGAGGCCGTGTTCCATGACGTGGGTCTCCGGGAACGGGATCGATCCTCCGGGTTCGAAGTTGACGATGTTGACGTGCATGTCGTGCCGCAGATCGGCGATGTCCACGAACCGGGTGGTCGACCAGGTGCCGCCCGTGCCGGGCATGTCGATCGGCGTGACGTCCCGCTCCCGGGTGACGAACGCCTCCGGGACATCGAGTCCGGCCGCGTGCTGGTAGGTCTTCCGGATCCAGTGGAACGACGCGATGTCCGGACCGATGTTGTGAAGCGTCCAGCGGGCTCCCGGCGGCAGGTAGGCGTAGGAGCCCGCGGTCAGGCCGTGGGTCGTGCCCTCGATCGTCAAGGTCGGCGCGCCGCCGACGACGAACAGGACGGCCTCCGCCCCGGCGTCGGCCTCCGGGTTCTCGGAGCCGCCACCCGGGGAGACCTCGACGATGTACTGGCTGAACGTCTCGGCGAACCCCGTGAGGGGACGGGCGAGGACCCAGAGTCTCGTCCACTGCCACCCGGGAAGGTAGGACGCGGTGATGTCGCTCTGTGTCCGTGCCGGGATCACGGCGTACGCCTCGGTGAACCGTGCCCGATCCGTCGTCAGCGCGCTCTGAGGCGGCAACCCGCCCGCGGGAACGTGGTAGTTGGTCATTGCCCTCTCCTCAGCAGCCGGCCACGCGGGGGCAGACCGTCGTCGACGGTGATCCCGCGCAGCCAGGTCTCGCGGACGACGCCGGTGAGCCGACGACCGGCGTACGCCGACACCGGGTTGCGGTGGTGAAGACGCGATACGTCCACGCCGAACTCCTCGTCGGGCGCGAAGCGCACCAGGTCCGCGTCGGCGCCGATACCGATCCGGCCCTTCCTGAACAGACCGACGCGGCTCGCCGGCGCGGTCGCGGTCCAGCGGATCACGTCGGTCAGGTCATGTCCGCGAAGGCGAGCACCGGTCCACACCGCCGACAGTCCCAGCTGGAGCGATGCGATGCCGCCCCAGGCCGTGCCGAAGTCGCCGTCGCCACGCAGCTTGAGCTCCGGAGTGCACGGTGAGTGGTCGGAGACGATGAAATCGACGGTCCCGTCGGCAACGGCCAGCCAGAGTGCGTCCCGGTTGTCCGCCTCGCGGATCGGCGGGCAGCACTTGAACTCCGTCGCGCCGTCGGGGACGTCCGCCGCCGCGAACGTGAGGTAGTGCGGGCAGGTCTCGACGGTCAGGTCGACCCCGCGACGGCGGGCGTCCCGGATCATCGGAACCGCGTCCGCTGCGCTCAGGTGCACGACGTGCGCGCGGCCGCCGGTCTTCGCCGCCAGGCGGATGACCAGTTCGATCGCCGCCACCTCGGACGCCTGCGGCCGCGAGGCCAGGAAGCCGGCATAGCTCCTGCCGGCCAGGGCCGACTCGTCCAGAAGGTGGCCGTCCTCGGCGTGAACGATCACCAGCGCGCCGATGCGGGCGCACTCCCCCATCACACGGGCGAACGGCCCGGGGTCGAGATGGCCGAACTCCGGCACGCCGGAGCCGAGCAGGAAGCATTTGAATCCGAAGACGCCGGCGGCGTACATGGGTGCGAGATCGGAGAGATTGCCCGGCACCGCGCCGCCCCAGAAGCCGACGTCGACATGCGCCTGACCCGCCGCGGCCTCCCGCTTCAGGCGTAGGTTCTCGACCGTCGTCGTCGGTGGCACCGAGTTCAGGGGCATGTCGAGGATCGTGGTCACGCCGCCCGCGGCCGCCGCGCGGGTCGCGCTCGCGAAACCCTCCCACTCGGTGCGCCCTGGCTCGTTGACGTGAACATGCGTGTCGACCAGGCCGGGCAGCAACACTTCGTCCTCGGCCAACCGCACCGTGCGCGCGGCTGCCGGTGGCTCGTCGTGCCCGGTGAGGGTCACGATCCTCCCGCCGATCACGCCGACCGATACCGGTCGTTCCGTGTCGTCGACGACCGCGCGCCGCGCGCGGATCACCAGGTCGAGTTCAGCTGCCACGGTAGGTCGCGTAGCCGTAGGGGCTGAGCAGCAGCGGAACGTGGTGGTGGTCCTCCGCGTCGACGACGGTGAAGATGACGATCACCTCCGGGTAGAAGCCGTCGACGTAGGTTCCGGTATCAAAGCGCAGGACGTGGTCGCCGGCGGCCAGTGATCCGGTTCCGATGGCGGCGATGCGTCCGTTGGAGTCGGTGACACCTTCGGCGACGTACCGGCCGTCGCGCGTCTCGAGCGTGACGTGAACCCCGGCCGCCGGTCGGCCCAGGGCTGTATCCAGGACGTGAGTGGACAACCCGCTCATGACAACGCCGCTTCCAGCCGGAGGAGTGCGATCTGCCGGAGATTCTCGATCGTCTCCGCGCGCTCGGTGGCGTCATCGTTGTGGAGCCGTCTTTCGAGCTCGGCGAGGATCTCCTCCCCGTCCCGCCCGGCGGCGCGGATGATGAACACCCGGCTGAAGCGCTCCTCGTACGCCGCGTTGCCGGACGCCAGCCTCGCGGCGGTGCCATCGACCGCCAGATCGATGCCGGACTGCTCAAGTCGTGACTGTGCGCCGCCGTGCTCGCCGATCCGCGGATGGCCGGACAGAGCCTGGACCAGTTCCTCGTCGGTGAGCTCACCCGACGCCCGGACCGCCGCGGCCAGCACCCCGGCGGCGTTCGTGTACGGATGTCCGGCGAGTACCTCGTCCGCCCATCGGGGGATCGCGAGGCAGCCGAGGAGCACGTCCCGGGTGACCACCATCAGCGGAATCCGGGTTCGGCCGGCCAGGCGTCGCGGGCGGTGGGCGCGTCGTCGCGGATGACCTGAGCCTCGATGAGTCCGCAGGGCCGGTCCGCGGCGTTGAAGACCTCGCCGTCATTGGTGAGTCCGTTGACCCGGAAATCGGAGAAGTCGACAAGGAAATGATGTTTGTTCGGTGCGGAGAAGCGCACCTCCGCCAGAGCGTCCTGCGATTCGAGGAGCGCGACGCCCATCACGTACAAGGTCTCCTGCAACGCCCGTGAATAGGTGCCGGCGAACGTTCTCAGGAGGGTGGTCACCGCTGCTTCGTATGACCGGTTCCAGTCCACGCCGGTGCCGGTGTGCCGCCATGTGGCCGCGAGCGAGGTGGCGAGGATCCGGTCGTCGGTTTCGGGGAGCGTGGTGTACTCGTCTTTGAGGAAGCCCTTGAACTCCGAGCCGGTCGAGTTGAGGACGACCAGATCCTCGACGCCGGTCAGCACCTGGGTGTCCCACTCGTCGCGGGCGTCGCCTCGCGTGATCGTGACGACGCAGGTACGGACGCCGCCGCCTCGGCGCACGAACGAGTGGTCACCGATGCGGTCCCAGGCGTACTCCTGGACGCGAACCCGCACCTGGCGCGCCGCGGGCGTCGCCGTGACGAGACGCTTGCCGAGGGCGATCGCGTAGTCCTCGATCGAGTCGGCGCCGTGCGTCTTGGCGTAGGCGAACGCCGTGTTCTTCTGGCTGTCGGTGGGCATGATCATCGACTGGTCGCCGATCGTGTGAGCACGGTCGAAGTCGCCGCGCAACGACGTCGACACATTGAGATCGCGGATCTCGTGCATCGGGGTGTCGCGATAGATGCGGACGACGCGGGTCTCCGCCTTGCCGTACTGGTTCATTCCCAGCACCGTGGACATGCGTTCTCCTGTCGTTGGACGTGAGCGAAAGACTGCGCCGGACGAACACGTGCGGCACCTCCGCGATCTCGTGGCCGCCCACCGCCACGCGTCGACTGACGTTGGTTCCCTTCGCCGGACGGATCCCGGTTCCTCGGCCGGAGCTCAGGCGTCGAGTACCAGCCACGGTGACGTGGCCCGGGAGACGCAGATCAACATGTGGTCCGCACGCCGTGCGTCGCTCAGGAGCGCATCGCGGTGCTCCGGCGCGCCCTCGAGAACACGGGTCTCGCAGGTACCGCAGATTCCTTCGCGGCACGAGCCGAAGATCGGGGATCCGAGCTCCTCGGCGACGTCGAGGATCGACTCGTTCTCCGAAACGGTCCGGGTCACGCCCAGCCGGCGGAACTCGACGTCGACGGGCGTGTCTTGGAAGGTGCCGGGTTCCGGTTGGACCGCGGTGAAGCGCTCCAGGTGCGGCGCGGGAAGGCCGAGCTCCTGGCATGTGGCGACGACGGCTTCGAGCATCGGCGCGGGGCCGCAGCTGTAGACCGCCGTGTTCCGCGACGCCCCGCAGAGGATGGATCGCAGGTCGGGGAAGCCATGCTCGTCCTCGGCGATGACATGTACTTTGTCGGGGTAGGTGGCCGCGAAGTCGGCAGCGAACGCCATCCGGGACCGCTTCCGCCCCGCGTAGTGGAGTCGCCATCGCGCACCGGTCGCGGCGGCTGCCGCGACCATTGGCCTGATGGGCGTGATGCCGATTCCACCGGCAAGGAAGAGGTACTCCTCGGCGGCGGCGAACGGGAAGTGGTTGCGCGGCCCTCGAACCTGGAGGACGGCACCGGCCTGGAGCCGGTCGCACAGATGGCGCGACCCTCCCCGACCGTGGCGGTCGCCGAGTACGGCGACCCGCCATTCCCGGTTGTCGGACGGATCCCCGCAAAGGGAGTACTGCCGGGTGAGCGTACCGAGTGTCGGGGTGGGGAAGATCAGATCGATGTGTGATCCGGCGTCCCAGCGAGGGAGCGGACCGCCGTCCGCGCGATGCAGGGTCAGTCCCACGACGTCTTCGGCGAGGTCGGTCCGCTCGGCGACGACGACGTCGAGGACGGCGTTCGTGTCAGGGCCCGCGCTCGCGATCCCCGGATCCGGAGACTCCGTTCGTGCTGAGGTGGCGACTCTGGTCGCACTGATCTGGTCGGCGTGCACGGGACACAACTCCTTGAGCCCGGGTTCCTGCCTGGCGCCCGCTGGTTCTTGGTGACCCGGGTCGGCGCACGGAGGCGATCGATCAGGACTGCGGAGGAGTCCTTCTACCGCTTTCCGGCTGGCGCGCGGAACTGTCGGTCAATTTTAGTTCGTACCTTTATTATTTGGCAATGGGGAGGGTGACGAATGATCGGAACGTTGCGCGGAACCGGTCGACGTCCGCGTCGAGCCCGACCTGGACGGCCGCCCCCTCGCCGAGGGCGTTGCCGTCCCCGGCCGAGGCCGAGACGTGCGCGCGCCGGGCCACAGGCCGAAGGTCGGCGACCGTCGTCCCCCAGGCGGCACCTCCGCCTATGTCGACCTGGAGGTCGACGATCTCGGCGTCGACGAACGTGGGGTCGGTGCAGACCATGGCCGCGAGGAGGTCGTGGCAGGGAGTCTCGCCCGGAGCGCACAGCATGCCGGCGTGACGGCCGTAGTACGCGAGGCGGCCGGCCAGGAACTTCGCCGCGGGTGTCCGGCTCGCCGCGAGGTCGCCGAACTCGCGCTCGGTGAGTGTGGCCCGGTGTGTCACGTCCAGTCCGACCATGCGGGGTGGGGTCGCCCAGGATGTGCGGAGTACGACATCGGCCGCGGACGGATCGTGCGCGATGTTCGCCTCCGCGGTCGGACGCGCGTTGCCGCCTGCGCGGGCACTGCCGCCCATGAAGGTGAGGGTCGCACCGTCAGGCCGGAGTGCGCCGCTGGTGATACCGGCGCCGAGGTTGGTCATCGGGCCGAGCGCGAGCACCGATGTGCCCGCCCGGCACAGTTCATCGAATGCGTCGAGGACCGACTTTCCGGCTTCCGGTGGGTGGATCGGTGGCTTCCGCTCGAGATCCGCGAGTCCGTCATATCCGTGGATCATCACCGGCCGCTGTGTTCGCGGCGCGGGAGCGGTCTGGTCGCGGCCCGAGAACACGGGGACGTGACCGGCGCCGGCGGCCTCGAGGATGAACCGCAGGTTGATGGCGGCCTGCGCGGCCGGCACGCTTCCGCCGACCGCGGTGACGGCGACCAGATCGACGTCAGGGTTGCGGCACAACCACCAGAGCGCGGCTGCGTCGTCGATGCCGCCGTCGCTGTCTACGATTAGTCTCACGGATGTTCTCATTCACTGTTCAAGTCGGATTGGGGTCTGGGCCGCGGAACTCGGGTCCGCGATTTTCGGCCTTGTCGGAAGGACCTTGTTGTGCCGCTGAGCAAGAAAATGCAAGACGAGATCGCAGCTCTTGAGGCGCTTCCGATGGACCAGCTCGAAGACGCGCTCCGCCGGCATTCGGCCGGCACCACTCCGGGCTTCCTGCTGAGGCACGCGGCGTTGCGCTGGCAGCGCGAGGTGGCCTCGGCCCTCGCCGGCATGTCGTTGACGCACGTGCAGTTCCTCGTGCTGAGCAGTGCGTGGTGGCTGGGCCGCGAAGGCGACATGCCCAACCAACGGGCGATCGCCGCCCATGCGGGCCTCGAGCCGGTCCTGACGTCCCAGGTCCTGAAAGTCCTCGAACGCGACGGCCACATCAGCCGTGATCGGGACACTCGCGACGCCAGGGCCGTCAGGGTCCGGGTGACCGAGAACGGGAAGCTTCTGGCGCGGAGATGCGTCGTGATCCTGGACAAGCTCGGTGCGGAGTTCTTCGCGGATGCCATGGCCACGGAGGGTTTCCTTGACGCGATCCGAGGCCTGGCCGGCCGGGACCTGACCGGCGACGAGGTGCGGTAGCACCTCGCGACCGGCGCCGGTCTCGGTCGCACGGACTGCTCAGCGCCGCTGCTGGATCGAGGCGCGTGCCGCGTCCGCGAACGGTCGCGACCAGGTCCGGTCGGGCGGGGCCAGGGAACTCTCCTGGGCGAGCTCGGCCAGGATGCGCCGGTACTCCACCGTCATCCGGTCGGTCCGGGTGTGCATCTCGGTCTGGATCTCGAGCGGGAACTCGGGTCGGATCTGCTCCAGTAGTTCCTTGTCCTCACTCTGAATGAGCCGGTCGAGCGCGATGATCTCCTTCCTCTTCTCCTCGTCCGGATCGTCGTTCCGGGCGATGAACTGGCAGAAGAGGGTGTGCTCGTCGTCGATCGGGGTCGCCGTCTTGAACAGCACGTGCCGCAGGCCGTTCTCATACTCCATGACGTCCTTGAAGACGAAGGGCCGCACGAGCTGTGAGTTGGTCGTCCGGGTCGTGAAGTCGCCGGTCAGGCCCGTGTTGCGGCGCTGCTCCGGCGTGAGTCGCGAGATGTAGGAGACTCGCGATCGCAGCTTGTGGCCGTCGCGCTCGACCTGCATGTCGTTCATCCGGGGATTGGCCGACGAGCCGATCGTGTTGCGGTGGGTCCAGGCGAGGTGAGAGACGTCGAGCGCGTTGTCGATGACGCGGGGTGCGGACGCCTGCCAGACCTCCATCAGTTCGTGGATCAGGGTGAACCCGGGGTCGAGGGCCTCGTCGAGCACCGGGATCCCGGCGCGGGGCATTCCGGGGCAGAGCCAGATCAGGCCGTATTTCTCCTCGACGAGGACGGACAGGGCGCGGGCCCGCGGTGGGATCGGCTGGTCGGGGTCGTTCTGCGGGATTCGCTCACACGCCCCCGAGGCGCCGAACGCCCAGCCGTGGTACCCGCAGACAAGAGCGCCGTCCTCGACCCAGCCCTGGCTGAGGCGGGATCCGCGGTGGGGACACTCATCGACGGCTGCGCCGATGGCGTCGTCCCTGCCGCGCCACAGGACATAGTCCTCGCCGAGGACTCGAGTGCGCCGGGGCACATCGGTGATCTCCCGCGCGTAGGCGACGGGGTACCAGTATTCGGTGAAGGCCGGGACCTGACTGACGAGCATCTTCGTTTCCTTTCGATTCGAGGGCTGAGGGCGCGTCGAGGTCGACGGTGGTCATGCCGCTGCTCCGTGGGCTTTGACCAGCTGCGCTCGCGCGGCGAGAGCGTCGGCCTCGATCTGGGTTCGGGAACCGTGGACCAGTTCGCCGCGGCTGACCACGAGCCGGCCGTTGACGAGGACCGAGTCCACTCGGCGGTCGGCGCCGCCGAAGACCAGATGGGTGGCCGCTCGCGTGAACTCCGCGGGGTCGGCCGGATCGGCGGACTCCGGGGTGGCGGCGATGACCACATCGGCGAATCGGCCGACGGCCAGCATGCCGACCTGATCACTCAGGCCGAGTGCTCGGGCGCCGCCCATCGTGCCCATCCGCAGAGCCCGTGCGGCGGAGATCACGCCGGCTCCGCAGCGCGGGCGGTGCACGAGGGCCGCCATCCGGAGCTCCTCGAACCCGTCCAAGCTGTTGTTGCAGGCGGCCCCGTCGGTGCCGATCGAGACGTTGACGCCCGCTTCGAGCATCTCGGGGACCAGCGCGATCCCGGAACCGAGCTTGAGGTTTGCCGAAGGGCAGTGCGCCACGGTGGTGCCGGTGGACGCCAGCATCTCGCGCTCCTCCTCGGAGAGCCACACGCAGTGCGCGAGCACCGACAGGGGACCCAGGGCGCCGAGATCGTGCAAATAGTGGACGTCTCGTGCGGCGTTGGCGTCGGCGACGCGACGTGCCTGGCCCCGGTTCTCGTTGACATGGGTGTGGACGACGAGGTCCAGCCGGCGCGCGAGGTCGAGTGCTCGGCTCCACAGTTCGTCGGTGGCGGCCGAGGGAGCGCGAGGTGCGACCGCCGCGTGCAGCCGGCCGTCGGCCGCGCCGTGCCATCTCGCGACCAGCCGGTCGAGGTCGTGCCAAGCGGCCGCGGTGTCCTCGGCCCACAAAGCGGTCCCGGGTTCCTGACGATCCATCAGCGCCTTACCGATGAACGCCCTGGCACCCAGGTCGGCTGCGGCCTCGAACGCCGCGTCGGTGTGCAGCGCCGTTTCCATCGCATTGACGGTGGTGGTGCCCGACAGGAGCAGTTGGGCCATGCCCCATCGCGCGGACGCGGCGGCGGTCTCCACTGTGTGGAGTCGCTCGAGCGGCCAGATCCGTTGGTCGAGCCAGGCCATGACGTCGAGATCCTCGGCCAGGCCGCGGAACAGCGTCTGACACAGGTGGACGTGGGTCTGGACGAGGCCGGGGGTGACCCAGCAGCCGGTCGCGTCCACCTCGACGTCGCCTCCTCGTGAGGCCACGGTGCCGATCTCGACGATGCGGCGGCCCTCGATGGCGACGTCGGCCCGGAGAGTGCCTGCGAGCCCGTTCGTGACCACGGTCCCGTTGCGAACGACAGTCCTACCCACGACGCACTCCAATCGATTACGGTACGCATAATAAAGGTACGAACTATTTCGGTCCACCCTTGGAGGTTCGCGTGGGCGCGGTCATCGTCCTCGGATCGATCAACCGGGACGTCTTCTTCCGGGTGCCGTCGCTCCCGGCCCCGCGCGAGACGGGGCCGGGAGCGGACACCTGCACCGGTCTCGGCGGCAAGGGCGCGAACGCGACGCTCGACCTGAACCTGCTGATCGACGGCCTGGAGACCAGACTCCGCTCCGTCGACGTCCTGCGCCGCGTGGACGTCCTTGTCCTGAACGCGGGTGAGGCTACTGAGCCGGCCGCCACGACGGGGACAGGGCCGCCGCCGGCGACACTTGATCTTGGCCGGATGGGCAACGCGGCGTGCGCCGTACGCGGTCCCGGCACCACACCGATTTTTCCTGACGCGACCGCGGTCGAGGTCTGAGGGGCATCGCGTGGATCTCGGACTCAGCGGCAAGGCGGTCTTGGTCACCGGCGGGTCGGGTCTTCTGGGCTCCGCGATCGTGCGGAGGCTGGCGACCGAAGGCGCCGTGCCGATCATCCACTACCGGAGCCGGGTCGCCGCCGCTCACGCTCTGGCCGACGACACGGGAGGCTTCGCTCTTCAGGCGAGCCTGCTCGTGGAGTCCGAGGTGGACGCGCTGATCGAGCGCGCGGTCGAAAGCGCCGGCCCTCTCACCGGTGTGGTCGCCAACGCCGGGGGATGGCCGGGTCCGCCCGTGCAGACGCGGAACCTGACACTCGAGCGGTGGCGTACGACCCTGGACCAGAACCTCACCGTCGCGTTCCTCACCGCCCGCGCCTACCTGAAGCACGTGCGCGAGGTCGGTCACGGCTCGCTCGTGTTCGTCGGGTCGGCGGCCGCCCATTTCGGTGAAGACGGCTACGCCGATTACGCCGCCGCCAAGTCGGCGGTGACGCACGGCCTCGTCCGGACCTTGGCACGCGAAATCGTCGAGTCGGCTCCACACGGAAGGGTGAACGCGGTCTCCCCGACGTGGGTGCCTCCGTCGGCCCACGCCGAAGCCGCGGCGGAACAACGCCTGAAGCGAGCCCTGGCGACGGTTCCCCTTGGCCGGCCCGCGACGTCGCGCGATGTCGCGTCGGTGGTGGCATGGCTGCTGTCCGACGCTGTCGCCGGCTACGTGACGGGTGAGGTGATCCAGGTGACCGGTGGCATGTCCGGCAAGATCCTGCCGCGCCCATCCGGCGAGGGGTGAGAGCGGACCTGAGCGAACACGACCCCGGCCATCAGCCTGCGCCAGCAACGGCTCGATCCGTCTCCAGGCCCCCTAGATGTCGAACTCGCCTCGCTTGATCCGGGCGATCAACGAATTCCAGGCGGCAGCATCGAAGGCCAGCACACCGCCGTCAGGCTCCTTCGAGTCGCGTACAGCACGCAGACCGACCAGGCCCGCGATCTCCACGCAGTTCTCGCCGGCCGGTGAACTGCGACTGCTCTTGCGCCATACAGCGTGTGAGAGATCGATGGAGGTCATGGGAGTGGGACTCACATCTCCTTGATCATGGCGGTGATGCACTCCGCCGATGCCACGTACCCCGACGGATCCGGGCCTCCGATGTCGAACTCGCCCCGCTTGATCCGGCCGATCAACGAGCTCCAGACAGCGGTATCGAAGGCCAGCACACCGCCATCTGGGTCCTTGGAATCACGCACGGCTCGCATGCCGTCCAGGCCCGCGATCTCCACGCAGTTGTCGCCGGTGCCGCTTCGACGGGACTTACGCCATCGAGGGCGTACTGGTTCGATCATGTGGGAGGCGCTCCTTGCGACTAGGGCCCGTCCTGTGCCAGTGCGGCGATGAGGTGGACCGACTCGGCCGGGGGCATCGCTGCGCTGCAGATGGTTTCCAGAGCAAGCCTAATGCGGGTGACCTCTTCGGCGCTTTCGAGGTAGATGTCCCCCATCGGGCCTTCGGCGTAGGCGACGTCGAGTTCGGCGTCATCGGCGAAGCCGAGCAGTTCCATCGAGCCTTCGAGCCCCAGGTGCGCACCGCTGTCGAAGGGCATGATCTGGATCGTGACGTTGGGGCGCTGTGCGGCTTCGACGAGAGCCGAGAACTGCTTGCGCATCACTTCGGGGCCGCCTATGCCGCGGCGCAGCACCGCCTCGTCGAGGACGGCATGCAGTCGTGGGGCATCAGGGCGACGCAGCAGCATGCCCCGGTTCATCCGGGCCATCACACGTCGATGGATGGTGGCAGGGTCTTCAGAACGCAGGCTGATGATCCCGTGGGCGTATTCCTCGGTCTGGAGTAGGCCGGGCACGAGTTGCGGTTCCCACGCGCAGATGCTGCTGGCCTCGTCCTCCAGGGCCACGATGCTGCCGCTGAAGACGTCGGCATAGGCCGTCCACCAGCCGCGCTTCCAGGATTCCTTAGCCAGTTGGATGAGTGCGGCGTGGGTGGCACTGTCGACGCCGTACAACGCGAGCGCCGCGGTGATGTCGGAGGTCTTGGGTTGGGTCTGGGCCTTCTCGATACGGATGAGCTTGCTCAGTGACCAGCCCAGTTGGCGCGCAGCCTGGCTGGGGGTCAGTTCCGCGCGCTCGCGGAACTTGCGCAACTCAAAGGCCAGGCGTCGGCCGCGGGTGGTGGGGCTGGATACGACTGCCATGTCCCAGAGTCCTCCTTGTGCGATCAGCACTGTGCGATTAGGGCGTGCGTGCAAATCTCATGCTAGTCATGCCACTTGCATGCCACGCGTGAGAGTGGTTAGCTGTGCACATAGCGTAGTCACCTGATCACTGACAAGGAGCGGCTACCGCGCAGTTGCTCCAAACTCCGGACGGAGACGACTCCGATGATCAATGGAGATCTGCAACAACCGGCCCGACGCCCCCAGCAAACGACTCCCGATGTTCGCGAGCCGGCCGTGCTCGGGAGGATCGACATTTCCGCGGAGGTGGAGCAGGTGAAAACGGCGCGGCGCTGGCTGCGCGGCCTGCTCGGTGAAGATCACCCCGCCGCGTTCTGGGTCGAACTGCTGGGCTGCGAGCTGGTCACCAACGCCGTCCTGCACTCGGACTCGGCCCGGCCGGACGAGGACGGGCGGCCCGGGACGGTGTCCATCGCGGCATGGTCCATCGGGAAGGGGATCCGCGTGGAGGTCACCGACGCCGGGTCGACCTGCCGCGCCCCCGTGCCCGTCGACGCCGGCGTCCACGCCACCTCCGGCCGCGGGTTGGCCATGCTTCACGACCTCACCGACGGGCGGTGCGGCACCTGGAGCGACGCGAAGGGCCGCACCGTGTGGTTCCTGCTCGACACCGACTCCACGGCTCTCGCCGATGGGGACGGGTCGTGACCCGCCTGTCCCGGCCGTCTCGACGACCGGGACAGGCAGGCGAGGAGGGGACGCCTCGTTCCTAGCGGGCGAGGAACTCGGTGCGGGCGATGATGGCGGTGTCGGGGTTGTCGCTGAACAGCCCGTCGATGCCCGTGCGGTAGAAGAGGTCGTACTCCTTGAGCGCCTGCCCGTACGCGCCGGGCGCGGTCCCGTTGCGCAGGTCGGCGGGCAGGAACTGGTTCTCGTTCCGGAAGGTGTAGGGGCTGACCTTCAGACCGGCGGCGTGCGCGTCCTTCACCAGCGGGGTGGGCGTGCCGATCGTCCCGTCGGCCTTGTTGGGGATCACCAGGGTCTTCTCGGGACCGATCCAGTCGGCGTAGGTGCTGATCTCCTTGAGGCCGGCCGGGGTGACCATCTCGGCGTAGGTGGGTCCCTGGCCGCCGGCGACGGTGTCGTACGGGGCGCCGGAGGTGGAGAGGGCCTGGAGCACCGGGACGCTCAGCGCCTTGTCGAGGGTGCGGAGGCTGGTCGGCTCGAACGACTGGACGATGGCGCGCCCGTCGCGGTGGTCCAGGCCGTTGCGCTTGAGGGTGGAGATGAGGGTGTTCTCCAGCGGCAGCCCGATGGAGCGGAAGTAGGTCGGGTGCTTGGTCTCGGGGAAGATCCCGACGCGGCGGCGGTGCTCGCGGCCCAGCCGCTTGGCCAGGTCGACGACCTCCTGCAGGGTCGGGACCTGGTAGCGGCCGTTGTAGAGGGTGTTGTGCTGGCGGACGTCGGGCAGCCGCTCGACGGCGCGCAGCGTCATCAGCTCGGCGAGCGTGAAGTCCTCGGTGAACCAGCCCGTGACCGGGCGCCCGTCGATCGTCTTGGTCGTCCTGCGGCCCGCGAACTCCGTACGGGTGCCGACGTCGGTCGTCCCGCCGATCTCGTTCTCGTGCCGCGCCACCAGCTGGCCGTCCTTGGTCGGCACCAGGTCCGGCTCGATGTAGTCGGCGCCCATCTGGACGGCCAGCTCGTACGAGGCGAGGGTGTGCTCGGGGCGGTAGCCCGAGGCACCGCGGTGGCCGAGCACGATCGGCGCCGCCCTGCCGCGCTCGGCGGGCGCGGCGGTGGCCGGGGCCGCGACCGTCAGCAGCGGCAGCAGGACGGCGGCCGCGCCCAGCAGCGCGACCCCGCGCCGCCTCCCCCGCTGGATCCTCCGTGTCGTTCCACCGGCGGCCATGTCGGCTCCTTTCGCCGCGGCCCTCCGTGCGACCCTCGCCGGGAGATCACCGCGCGCGCCGGAAACGTACCGAGATGGCCGCGACCGGCCCAGGGCCCGCCCGGTGACGGCCCGGCCAACCTTGATCGTCATACTGGTGAACGCACACGGCCGGAATGCGTCACAGTGAGAGAGGCTCCCGTAACACTCCGGGAATGCGCCCGAAACATTTGGCCGGATCATCGGAGATGTGCCTCCGCGAAACGCGCGCTCCGCGCCCTCCGCGCCCTTTCCGCCCACTCCCCCCGCGCCGTCCGGGCCTTCCGGCCGGTACCTCCCGATCGAGGAACACGGCATCGTCGGCGATCTGCGGACCGTCGCCCTGGTCGGCACCGACGGGACGATCGACTGGTACTGCCCGGCCCGGTTCGACGCCCCCTCGCTGTTCGGCTCGCTGCTGGACGCCCGCAAGGGCGGCTACTTCTCGCTGTCGTGCCGGACGACGACCCGGCCCAAGCAGCTCTACCTGCCCGACACCAACATCCTGATGACCCGCTTCCTCACGGCCGAGGCGGTCGGCGAGATCATCGACTTCATGGTGCCGGAGACCAGCGGCGTCGCGCCGCCGCGCGACCTGCTGGTCCGGCAGGCCAGGGCGGTGCGCGGGCAGGCGACCTTCGAGCTGTGCTGCCGTCCCGCCTTCGACTACGCCCGCGCCCCGCACACCGTCGACCTGGTCGAGGGGGTCGGCGCGGTGTTCACCTCGGCGGCCGGGCGCTGCGTGCTGCGCTCCAGCGTCCCGCTGCGGATCGACGCGGACGGGCTCGGGGCGACGGCGACGTTCACCCTGGACGAGGGCGAGACCGTGGACCTGGTCCTGGAGTGGAACGGCGAGACGCACCCGCTGGTCCCCGGCGAGGCCGACGAGCTGTTCCTGCGCACCTCCGACTTCTGGCAGCGCTGGGTCGGGCAGTCCCGCTACAAGGGCCGGTGGCGGGAGATGGTGCACCGCTCGGCGCTGGCGCTCAAGCTGCTGGTGTACCACCCGACGGGCGCGCTGATCGCCGCGCCGACCACGTCGCTGCCCGAGCACCTGGGCGGGGTCCGCAACTGGGACTACCGCTACAGCTGGCTGCGGGACGCCGCGTTCACCATCTACGCGCTGATGACGCTGGGCTTCCTGGAGGAGGCCGCCGCGTTCATGGAGTGGATCGAGCGGCGCTGCGAATCCGCGACTTTGGAACGCGACATAATGATCATGTACGCGGTGGACGGCAGCGACAAGATCCCCGAGCAGGTGCTGGACCACCTGGACGGCTACATGGGCTCCAAGCCGGTCCGCATCGGCAACAACGCGGTCGGGCAGCGCCAGCTGGACGTGTACGGCGAGATCATGGACTCGGTCTACCTCTACAACCGCGAGGTGCCGATCTCCTACTCGCTCTGGGACGCGCTGTCCAAACGGCTGGACTGGCTGGCCGACCACTGGGAGGAGCCCGACGAGGGCGTCTGGGAGGTGCGCGGCCCGCGCCAGCGCTTCACCTACTCCAGCCTGATGACCTGGGTGGCGTTCGAGCGCGCGGGACGGATCGCGCGCGACCGCGGCCTGCCCGCCCCGGTGGGCGAGTGGCACGACCTGGCCGCGAAGGCGTACCGGTTCGTCCAGCAGCAGTGCTGGGACCCCGACCTGGGCAGCTACGTCATGCACCCCGGCAGCAAGCAGCTGGACGCCTCGCTGCTGTGCATGCCGCTGCTCAAGTTCTCCGGCCCGACCGACCCGCGCTTCCTGATGACGCTGGAGCGGATCGGCAAGGACCTGGTCTCCGACAGCCTGGTGCACCGCTACGCCATCAACGGCCACGACGGGCTGGCGGGCGAGGAGGGGACGTTCAACCTCTGCTCGTTCTGGTACGTGGAGGCGCTCACCCGGGCGGGGCAGGTCAGGGAGGCGCGGATGGTCTTCGAGAAGATGCTCACCTACGCCAACCACGTCGGCCTGTACGCCGAGGAGATCGGCGCGTCCGGGGAGGCCCTGGGGAACTTCCCGCAGGCGTTCACGCACCTGGCGCTCATCAGCGCCGCCGTCAACCTGGACCGTGCCCTGGACCGTTCCTGACCCATCGCCATCGACCTGCAGAAACACCCCCTTCACTCTGCGTTGCGTTCCTTGTCGACTGTTCCTTCCACCGACCTCAATAACGTGACCTGCACTTGATGTGTGGATATTTCGCGGAGGTCGTTCCTGGCGGGCGCCGGCCTGGCACCTCTCGTACCGGCCGGGCCGCGGCTCTCGGCCCGGCGCCTGGCCGACCCCTTCGAACTGGGGGTCGCCTCGGGGGATCCGTCCCACGACGGGTTCGTCCTCTGGACGAGGCTCGCCCCGCGCCCGCTGGCGGAGGACGGCCTGGGCGGGCTGCCGTCGTCGGGGAGCGGCGTGGATGTGGAGTGGCAGGTCGCGGAGGACCGGCGGTTCACCCGGCTCGCCCGGACGGGCCGGGTCACCGCGCGTCCGGCGAGCGCGGGCAGCGTGCACGTCGAGCTGAACGGGCTGCGCCCCGGGCGCGAGTACTTCTACCGCTTCCGGGCGGGCGGGCACCTGTCCGCGGTGGGACGGGCCCTCACGACGCCCCCGCCCGGAGCGCTGACGCCGCTGACCTTCGCCGCCGCGTCCTGCGCCTACTACGAGCACGGCTACTTCACCGCCTACCGGCGCATGGCCGAGCAGCACCCCGACCTCGTCGTGCACCTGGGCGACTACATCTACGAGGACTCCGCCGAGGACAAGCCGCAGCCGCTCCCGATCGTGCGCAGGCACGTCGGCGGCACCTGCCGGACGCTCACCGACTTCCGGCTGCGCCACGCCCAGTACAAGACCGACCCCGACCTGCAGGCCGCGCACGCCGCCGCGCCCTGGGCCGTGGTGTGGGACGACCACGAGGTGGAGAACAACTGGGCGGGCGACAACCCCGGTAAGAAGACCCCCGGGTTCGCCTCGCGCAAGGAGGCGGGCTTCCGCGCCTACTACGAGCACATGCCGCTGCGGCGTTCCTCGCTGCGTCGCAACGGGAGCCTTCGGCTGACCCGGCGGCTGCACTGGGGCGACCTGGCGGAGTTCCACATGCTGGACACCCGCCAGTTCCGGGCCGACCAGCCCTGCGAGGACGGCGTGCGCACCGGCTGCGACGACCGACTTGAACGGCGCCGCACCCTCCTGGGCAACGGCCAGCTCGAATGGCTGGACGCGGGACTGCGGGGTTCGCGGGCGCGCTGGAACGTCCTGGCACAGCAGATCTTCCTCGCCCAGCGCGACCACCAGCTCGGGCCCGGCCTGGAGGTCGCGCTGGACGGCTGGGACGGCTACGCGGCCGAACGCGAGCGGCTCCTCACCTCCCTGCTGGCCTCCCGGACGCGCAACCCGGTCGTGCTGACCGGCGACGTCCACGTGGCGCACGCCAACGAGCTGCGGGCCGACTTCGACGACCCCGGCTCGGCGCGGGTCGGCATCGAGCTGGTCGCCACCTCGATCGCCAGCGACGGCGACGGCTACCACGACCCGGTGTCCAACTCGGCGATCCGCGCGGAGAACCCGCACATCGCCTACATCGACCAGCGGCGCGGCCACGTGCTGTGCAGGGCGTCGCCGGGAGAGCTGCGCGCCGAGTTCCACACCGTCCCGCACATCACCCGCAAGGGCGCGCCGGGCTCGGTGTCGGCGGTGTTCACCGTCCCGGACGGCGCCCGCTCGCTGGGGAGCGCCTGACCATCGCCCTCAGCCGAACGCGTAGCCGAGCAGACCTCGCACGGGTTCGGGGACGATCGTGACGGCGCGGGCGTCCGGCCCGGCGAGGAGGGCGACGGCGCCGCCGTACCCGGCCGCGCCCGGCGCGCCGATCAGCAGCCCGCCGCGGCGGACCGCCAGCGACCAGCCGAACTGCCCGTCCGGCCCCAGCGGCGAGGCGACCGTGGCCGCCCCGCGCCCGGTCAGGCCGCGCCCGTCCCTGCCGCGCAGCACGGTCACCGCGCTCCGTCCGGGGGCGCCGACCGCGAGATCGTCGGTGCCGTCCCCGGTGAGGTCCCCGGACGCGAGCGCCGCACCGAACCGGTCATAGGGCCCTTTCCGCCCGCGTCCGGTCCAGGTGCGGCCGGTCTGCCGAAGTGTGCGGCCGTCCAGGACCTGCACGGCGCCCTCGCTGTAACCGGTGGACGCGCCCTCGTCGCCCTCCTCGCCCGGGACGCCGATCGCCAGCTCGTGACGGCCGTCGCCGTCGAAGTCCCCGGTGGCCAGCGCCGATCCGAAGTGGTCGAGCCGTTCGGGCGAGCCGCCGACGCCCGGTTCGTCCTGGGAGACGTAGTCGGCGGTGCGCGCGACCGGGTCGAGCACCGTCACCGAGCCCTGGCTCTTGGGCCCGTCGCCCGGCGCGCCCACCGCGATCTCCGCGCGGTCGTCGCCGTCGAGGTCGCCGGCCGCGAGCACGGCCCCGAACCCGTCGGTCTCCGCCGGGGACTGCCCGACCCAGGAGGTGCCCTGCCGGACGACCGGCCCCGGGCGCAGCCCGCGCCCCTCCAGGCCGAAGACCGCGACACCGCCGCCGCCCTCCAGCCCCGGCGCCCCGACGACCAGCTCGTCGTCCCGGTCGCCGTCGAGGTCGGCGGCGGCCAGGGCCGCGCCGAACCGGTCGGTTCCGTACGGGCGGCCCAGGTCACGGGCCGACAGCGTCCAGCCCGCGCGCAGCCCGGTCGGGGAGCCGAAGTAGATCCGCACCGCGCCGTGCCCCTCCGCTCCGGGACGGCGTGCCCCGAAGACCTGGTCGGGCACGCCGACCGCCAGGTCCGCGCACCGGTCGCGGTCGAAGTCCCCGACCGCCAGCGCCGCGCCGAACCCGGCGCCCGGCGCGGCCGGCGCCTGGGCGAGCAGGACGGGCGCGGCGGCGTCCTCGTACCGGACGGCGACGGCCCCGGCCCGGGACCGCCCGCCGGACGCGGCGTAGGGCGCTCCGGCGATCAGCTCGGCCGCCCGGCACGGCCCCGTCGGCACGTACGCGGCGGACAGCGGCCCGGCCGGGCCGGGCTTCTCCGGGACGGGTGAGAGGGCGGCGACGAGCGGCGCCGACGCGCCGGAAACACCGGCCAGGCAGAGCACGGCGAGCAGGCGGAGGCGGGGCCCTCGGCGGGAGGCGATGCGCACACCGGCAACGTCCCCGCACCGTGAAACGCTTGATCACCCACCGGATGACGGCCGGATGACTACGTGGCGACGACCTCGTAGTCGACCTTGTGCTCGTCCAGGTCGCGCAGCGCCTCCGCCGCGGCGCCCGCGTCGACCAGCACCCGGTCGAACGCCGACAGCGGCGCCAGCCGGTGCAGCGCGACCCGGCCGAGCTTGGAGTGGTCCAGCATGAGCACGGTGCGCGCCGCCGAGGAGATCATGGCCCGCTTGACCGAGACGATGTGCTGCTCCTGGTGGTGGGCGTAGCCGCCGGAGACCGCCGAGGTGGACACGAAGCACAGGTCCACGCTCAGCGACTCGACCGCCTCCACGCACGACACCCCGAGGAACGACTCGTGCAGCGGGTCGTAGTCGCCGCCCAGCGCCATCAGCCGGATGCCGGGCGCGTCCGCCAGCAGGTTGAGCCCCTCCAGGAAGTTGGTGACGACGGTCAGCGGGGTGATGCCGGGCAGGAGCCGGGCCAGGGCCAGCACGGTGGTGGAGTCGTCCAGCATCACCGCCATGCCCGGCTCGATCAGCTCCAGCGCGCGCCGCGCCACCGCCTCCTTCTCCGCCAGCATCGACTTGCGGCGGAAGGCCACGTTGCTCTCGAACACCCCGGACGGCTGCGCCGTCACCCCGCCGCGGAACTTGCGGACGACGCCCTGCCGTTCCAGCTCGTCCAGGTCGCGGTGGATGGTCATCAGGCTGACCCCGAACCGCTCCGCCAGCTCGGCCGCGGTGGCCGAGCCCGCCGAGAGCACCCGCTCCGCGATCGCCTCCTGACGCGAGGCCGGGCCCTGCCGCCCGCCGTCCTTAGCCATCCCCCCATTCTCCACCCGCGGACGGGCCGGAGGATCACGCCGCCGCGGCCCAGCGTTCGCGGGCGGCGGCCACGCGGCCGAGGTAGTCGGCGTAGCCCTCGGCGTAGAAGGCGGCCCGGACGGGGTCGGGCTCGTAGCGGGCGGCGGCGGCCGTCCACTCCTTGGTGTCCAGCGGGGTCCCGAGGCGTTCGGCGGCGGCCAGCACGGCGCCGCGCGCCCCGACCTCCCCGGCCGCGACCCGGACGGGACGGCCCAGCACGTCGGTGAACAGCTGCAGCCACGCCTCACTGCGCGTCCCGCCGCCGCACACCGCCAGCTCCCCGGTGAGGCCCGCGGTGTCGAGGCAGTGCCGCGCCGCGTACGCGATGCCCTCGCAGGTGGCGCGGACCAGGTCGGCCCGGGTGGTCTCCAGGCTCACCCCGGTGAACTCCGCCCGCGCCCGCGTCTCCACGAACGGCGCCCGCTCCCCCGACGGCGCGAAGTAGGGCAGCACCTTCACGCCGCCCGCGCCCGGCGGCGATTCGGCCAGCAGCCCGGCCATCGCGTCGTGCCGCAGCCCGGCCGTCCGCAGCGTCCAGTCCAGCGCGGCCGTCCCGACCATCGCGGGCATCGCGCGCAGCCACCGGCCCGGCCGGGTCGTCGCCAGGTGGTAGCCGGACGGCTCGGCGTCCAACTCGAGGCGGTCCACCACGACCTGGCACGCCAGCGTGGTCCCGATGATCAGCAGCCCGTCGCCGGGCTCGGTGACCCCGGCGCCGAGCGCGCAGGCCGGCAGGTCGAACGGCCCACCCGCCACCGGGGTCCCGGCGGGCAGCCCGGTGCCGCCCGGCCCGGCCTCGCCCAGGGGCAGCGGGTCCGCGACGGGCGCCAGCAGCCCCGCCCGGTGCGCCAGCCCGCACGCCTCGATCGCGCCGCGGTGGTACGCGCGGGTCCGCGGGTCCAGGAACGGCATCGAGGCGTCCGAGACGTCGGTGGCCCGGATCCCGGTGAACCGCTGGAAGATCACGTCCTTGCAGTACGCGGCGGTCGCGGCGGCGTCCAGCGACTCCGGTTCGTGGCGGTCCAGCCAGGCCAGCACGGGCGCCGGGGCGCCGGGGAACAGCGCCGACCCGGTCGCCCGCCACACCTCCGCGGCCGTCCCGCCGGCCATCCACTCGGTGAGCAGGCCGGTGGCGCGGCCGTCCAGCCAGGAGATCGCGGGACGCACCGGGCGGGCGGCGGCGTCCACCAGCCACAGCCCGTCGCCCTGCCCGGTCAGCCCGGCCAGCTCCGGCGGCGCGGGCAGCCCCGCGACCAGCGCCCGCACGACCCGCTCGACGGCGCCGTACACCGTCTCGACGTCCTGCTCGACCCGGCCGTCGCCCATGTCGAGCGGCACGGGCACGGACTCGACCGCGAGGATCTCACCGCCCGCGCCGAACGCGGCGGCCTTGACCACGGACGTGCCCGCATCGATCCCGACGAACATCGCGGCCTCCTCAAGGCACCTGGGCGAAGGGGGTGGAACCTGGGCGTGACCTGGGCGTACAGACGATCACGGATTGAGGCAGTGTGCCAGGGCTTCGCCGCGGCGGTACCGGCCGACCTCGGCGGCGACGATCCGGGCGGCCTTCTCGGCGACCGCCCGGCTGGCCCCGCCCAGGTGCGGGGTCATGACCAGGTTGGGCGTGGTGAAGATCCGGGACCCCGGCGGGGGCGGCTCCTCGGCGAAGGTGTCCAGGCCCGCGCCCATCAGCTGCCCGGACTCCAGGGCGTCGCACAGCGCGTCGTAGTCCAGCAGCGGGCCGCGGGCGACGTTCACCAGGACGGAGCCGGGCGGCATCAGGCCGATCTCGCGGGCGCCGATCAGCCCCCGCGTCTCGGGGGTCACCCGGGCGTGCAGCGACACGATGCGGGAGCGGCGCAGCAGCTCGTCCAGCGAGCCGACGAGCTCGCCCGCGACCTCGCCCCGGGCGTACGGGTCGAAGACCAGCACCTCGGCGCCGAAACCCGCCAGGATCCGGGCGACCCGGCCGCCGACCGCGCCCGCGCCGACCAGCCCGACGGTGGTGCCCTCCAGTTCCAGGCCGCAGTTCTCGTAGGAGTAGTGGTCGCTCGCCCACTCGCCGCGCAGCGCGAGCGCCGCGTGCGTCTCCGGGATCCGGCGCAGCGTCGCCAGCAGGATCCCGACGGTGAACTCGGCGGTCGCGGTGGCGTTGCGGCCCGGCGCGTAGCAGACCCGCACGCCGCGTTCGGTCGCCGCCTCCACGTTCACGTTGACCGGGCCGCCCCGGCTCACCACGACCAGGCGCAGGCCGGGCGCGTTCTCCAGGACCTTGCGGGTGAACGGGGCCATCTGGGTGACGGCCACCTCGATCCCCTCCACCGCCTCGATCATGGTGTCCTCGGAGCCGGACGCCTCGTCCACCTCGGCGACGCGGCCGAACGGCTCCACCGGCCACGGCAGGGTCAGCTCCCGCACCGCGGGCCCGTCCCCGATCTCGGCGCGCAGCGCGCCCACCAGCAGGTCGGTCCGGACGAAATGGTCTCCGGCGGCAAGGATCGTCATCGGTGCTCCATCTTCGGGTCTCCAGGGGGCAAGAGTCTCAGGCCGGCGAAACCCCTGGCGTAACACTGCTGGACGGGTTGTTAACATTCAAGATGAGCTAGTTCACAGAGCTTGTAACAGGGGATCGCGGCCGTCAAGGACCTGCGGCGCATGCGTCGACCATCGGTGACGGAGCTGCTGAACGCGCGGCTGAACGCCAGGTCGGCCACGTGTCCTGGCGTCTTGCTCGTGGTCACCCGGGTTGTTATAACTTCACAGGACCAGCCGAGAACTTAACGGAGGACATCGTGCCCGGATCCGATGGCGACCGTCCTCCCTGCTGGCTGGGCATCGATCTCGGCACGCAGAGCGTGCGGGCGCTGCTGGCCGACGCGACCGGCCGGGTGCTCGGCCGCGGCTCGGCCCCCCTCACCGGGCACCGGCCCTCCGCCGGACGGCACGAGCAGG
The DNA here is from genome assembly GCF_055379765.1 of Actinomadura rugatobispora. Lineage (NCBI taxonomy): Bacteria > Bacillati > Actinomycetota > Actinomycetes > Streptosporangiales > Thermomonosporaceae > Actinomadura > Actinomadura rugatobispora. The sequence continues at coordinate 796,464 of NZ_AP029191.1, forward strand.
ACCCCGAGGACTGGTGGGCCGCCGCCCGCGCCGCCGCCCGCGAGGCGCTCGCCGGCCCCGGCGGCGGCGCCGCGTCCGTGCGCGGTGTCGCCGTCTGCAGCACGTCCGGGACGGTCCTGCTGGCCGGCCCGTCCGGCGAACCGCTGACCCCCGGGCTCATGTACGACGACGGCCGCGCGGGCGACGAGGCCGCCGAGGCGCAGGCCGCCGGAGCCGAGGTCTGGGACCGGCTCGGCGTGCGCATCCAGCCGTCGTGGGCGCTGGCCAAGGCGCTGTGGCTGGTCCGGCGGCACGCGCCGCCCCCCGGCGGCCGCCTCCTCCACCAGGCCGACGTCATCACCGGGCGGCTCGTCGGCGGCACCGTCGCGACCGACTCCAGCCACGCCCTCAAGACCGGCTACGACCTGCTCTCCGAGGGCTGGCCGTGCGAGGTCCTCGGCTCCCTGGGCCTGGACGACGCGCTGCTGCCGTCCGTGGTCCGGCCCGGCACGGTGCTCGGCGGGGTGTGCGCGGCCGCGGCCGAGGCCACCGGGATCCCCGCCGGCACCCCCGTGATCGCCGGGATGACCGACGGCTGCGCCTCCCAGCTCGGCTCCGGCGCGCTGCGCGTCGGGCGGTGGAACTCCGTCCTCGGCACCACCCTGGTGCTCAAGGGCGTCACCGCCGACCCGGTCCGCGACCCGGCCGGGGTGATGTACAGCCACCGCTCCCCCGACGGCGGCTGGCTGCCCGGCGGCGCGTCGAGCGTGGGCGCGGGCGTGCTCACCGGCGACCGCGACCGGCTGGCGGCGCTCGACGCGGAGGCGGCCGCGTTCGAGCCGTCCACCGCCGTGGCCTACCCGCTGGTGTCGCGGGGCGAGCGGTTCCCGTTCCTGGCGCCCGGCGCGGTCGGGTTCATGCTCGGCGAGCCGTCCGGCGAGGCCGACCGGCACGCGGCCCTGCTGCAGGGCGTGGCGCTGGTGGAACGGCTCGCGCTGTCCTACGTCCAAGCGCTGGGCGCCCCGGTCGAGGGGCCGGTAACGTTCACCGGCGGGGCGGCGCGGAGCGCGTACTGGTGCCGGCTCCGGGCGGACGTGCTCGGCCGCCCGGCGCGGATCCCCGAGCACGCCGACGCCGCGCTCGGGATGGCGATCCTGGCCGCCTACGGCACGACCGCCCCGGGGCCCGGCCGCTCGCTGGCGGGGATCGCCGAGTCCATGGTCCGGATCCGCGCCACCGTCGAGCCCCGGCCCGGCGGGGCCGAGCGGTTCGCCGGGCCGTACCGGAGGCTGCTGGACGAGCTGGAGCGGCGCGGCTGGCTGCCCGCCGAGGTGGCCGCCCACGCGAGGGGGAACGAGTGATGACCGCGAACGACACCGGACCGGCCGGGCAGGCGGCGGCGACAACCCTCTACCTGGTGCGGCACGGCCAGACCGTGTGGCACGCCGAGAACCGCTACGCCGGGATCAGCGACATCGGCCTGACCGGCACGGGCCGCGAGCAGGCCCGGCGCCTGGCGGAGTGGGCGTCGGGAGCCGAGATCGACGCGGTGTGGTCCTCGCCGCTGAGCCGGACCCGGGCCACGGCCGCGCCCGCCGCGAGCGCGCTCGGCCTGCCCGTCACCGTGGACGGCGACCTGGTCGAGCTGGACTTCGGCACCGCCGAGGGGCATGTGCTCGCCGAACTGCCGCCCGCCGAGGTGGCCGCCTTCCGGGCCGATCCGGTCGCGGGCGCGTTCCCCGGCGGGGAGCACCCGGTCAAGGCGGCGGCGCGCGGCATCGGCGCGCTGCGCCGCATCGCGCACCGGCACGAGGGCGAGCGGGTGCTGGTGGTCACCCACAACACGCTGCTGCGGCTGATGCTGTGCGAGCTGCTGGGCATCCCGGCCTCCCGCTACCGCGCGGTGTTCCCGAAGGTGGGGAACTGCGCCGTCACCGAGCTGCGGATGTCCGGGGACGGCACCGCGCTGATGTCGTACAACATCCCGCTCTAGGCCGTCCGGACGCGTCAGGCGAGGTCGAAGGTCTCCGGGTCCGGGCCGAGCCGGGTGCCGCTGTCGAGCGCGCCGATCGCGGCCATCTCCTCGCCGGTCAGCTCGAACCCGAACACGTCGGCGTTCTGCGCGATCCGGGCCGGCGTGACCGACTTGGGGATGACGATGTTCCCCAGCTGCAGGTGCCAGCGCAGCACGACCTGCGCCGGGGTCCGGCCGTGCGCCCGCGCGATCGGGGCCAGCGCCGGATCGTCCAGCAGGCCCTTGCCCTGCCCGAGCGGGCTCCACGCCTCGGTCCGGACGCCGTGCTCCTCGTGGAAGGCGCGCAGACCGTCCTGCTGCAGGTAGGGGTGCAGCTCGATCTGGTTGACGGCGGGGACGACGGCGGTCTCCTCGATGACCCGCCGCAGCGTCTCCAGGGTGAAGTTCGACATCCCGACGGCGCGGACGCGGCCGTCGTCGAGCAGCTTCTCGAACGCCCGCCAGGTGTCGAGGTAGCGCCCGCGGCCCGGCATCGGCCAGTGGATGAGGTAGAGGTCCAGGTACTCCAGGCCGAGGCGCCGCAGGCTCGCGTCGAACGCGCGCAGCGTCGCGTCGTAGCCCTGGTCGGAGTTCCAGAGCTTGGTGGTGACGAACAGCTCCGCGCGCGGCACCCCCGACGCGCGCAGGCCCCGGCCGGTGCCCTCCTCGTTGCCGTAGATCTGGGCGGTGTCGACGCTGCGGTAGCCCGTCTCCAGGGCCGTCCGCACCGCGCTCTCGGCCTCGGCGTCGCCCACCTGCCACACCCCGAACCCGAGCTGCGGCATCGCGACGCCGTTGTTCAGCGTGACATCGGGAATGGTCACGATTCCCCTGTCGGCATCGACTCGTGATCCTTTTCCCAGGATAGGCGGCGTCCCCGGGGGCTCCCGCCGCCGCGGAACGGCGCGCCCGACCCGTCACGCGTCGATCCGGAAGACGGGGACGCCGGGCAGAACCTTGATCAGCTGCTCGTCGGTGGGCTTCTTGGGCAGGTCCTCGAAGAAGCGGGCGACCTCCCAGCCCCAGCGCTTGAAGTAGGCGCTCACGATCGGGAGCTTATCCTCGTCGGGCAGCTCCGTGACGGTGATCGCCTCGGTGGCGCGCCCGAGGCGCAGCTCGCCGCCGCCGGCGACGCGGATGTTGCGGACCCACTGGGTGTTGCCGCGCGCGGCGACCAGGTAGCGCGCCCCGTCGTGGGTGAGCAGGTTGATCGGGTTGCTGCGCCACTCGCCGCTGGTCCGGCCCCGGACGGCGAGGATGCGGGTGCCGAGCAGGCTGATCCCGTGCCGGGTCAGGAAGCCGACGGTCTTGTTGAAGTAGATCTCGAAGCCGCCGGCGGTGACGTTCCGGTCGGTGGTGTTCATGGATCTCTCTCCCTGCATTCTGTGAGCGGTGCTCTCGCTTGAGAGCAGTGTGCACGAGAACGGCACACCTTGGCAAGAGCAGTGCTCTCTATTTTGGTCGCCGCACCGAGTTCTGGCAGACTGCGGGCATGAACGCGAGCCGTACCGCCCGGGAGCGCGCCCGCGCGGAGCTGACCCGGGAGATCAAGGAGGAGGCCCGGCGCCAGCTGCGGGCCTCGGGCGCGCAGGGGCTGTCGCTGCGCGCGGTCGCGCGCGAGCTGGGGCTGGTGTCCTCGGCGCTGTACCGCTACTTCCCGAGCCGGGACCGGCTGCTGACCGAGCTGATCATCGACGCCTACGACGCGCTCGGCGAGCGGGTCGAGCGGGCGGGCGCGGCGGACGGGCCGGCCGGGGACGGCCACCGCGCCCGCTGGCGGGCCCGCTGCGCCGCCGTCCGGGAGTGGGCGGTCGCGCACCCGCACGAGTACGCGCTGGTCTACGGGTCGCCGGTCCCCGGCTACGAGGCTCCGGAATCGACGATCGGCCCCGCCTCCCGCACCCCCGTCGCCCTGCTGGAGGTGCTCCGGGACGCGGCGCGGGCCGGGGCGCTGCGGGTGCCGGACGACGGCCTGGCGCCGGAGCTCGACGCGCAGGCGGCCCGGACGGCCGGGCTGACCGGCCTCGAGGTGCCCGAGCCCGCGGTGGTCCGCGGCGTGGTCGCGTGGACGCAGCTGTTCGGCATGATCGGATTCGAGCTGTTCGGCCACCTCGACCGCACCATGGACCCGGCCGGGGCGTTCTTCGCCCACACGGTCGAGCTGATGGCCGACTTCGTCGGGCTGCCGGCCGCGGCGGGCGACCGCTAGCGAAAAGGCCGGGAGGGGCCCCTGCGCGGAGCCCCTCCCGGTGTCGGTGCGCGGGTCAGGACGTGAACGTCCAGGTGCCCGAGCCGACGGTGCGGACGGCGCCGCCGGGGACGTGCACCTCGGCGGTGCTGCCCGGCGGCACGGTCACGGTCAGCTCCACCCCATCGCCCTTCTTCCGCCACGCCGAGCGGACCTCGCCGTACGGGGTCCGCCGGGTCGCCGACGCGTGGGTGAGGTCGCCGACGACCGACGGCCGGATCAGCAGTTTGCGGAAGCCGACCGAGTCCGGCGCCTGGTCGATCCCGGCCAGCCGGGAGGTGAACCAGGAGTCGATCGTGCCGAGCATGAAGTGGTTCTGCGACTGGCCGCTGGTGCCGTCCCACATCTCGCCGAGCGCGGTGTTGCCGTTGACGACCTGGTAGCCGTAGCTGGGGCTGTCGGTCTGCGTGGCGATCTTGTAGACGACGTCGTCGCGGCCCGCCTCCGACAGCACCCGGATCGCCGAGGGCAGCGAGATCTCGCCGAGCAGCAGGTTCCAGCCGGCCTTCTCGATGCTCGACACCAGGTGGCCGAGCAGCCGCTGCCGCTGGTCGGCGGGGACGGCGCCCATGTCGAGCGCCATCGCCTCGGCGCCCATCCCGCCGCCGCCGAACGTGCCGGTCGCGGGGTCGTACAGCCGGTCGGACAGGGCCTTGGCGCTGAGGTCGGCCTTGGCCTTGAACGCGGCGGCCTCGGACGCGTGCCCGAGCGTCCCGGCGATCTTGGCGAGGGTGTCGTTGACCCGCCACCAGCCGTAGGTGCCGGAGACCAGCTTGGGGAAGGTCCGGTCGGGGGTGATCCAGTCGCCGAGGGTGTAGTCGGTCAGCCCGCCGGTGACCCGGTTCTCCAGGTGCGCGGCGTACCGCTTCATCGCCGCGTAGTGGGTGCCCATGGTCTCGGTGTCGCCGTAGGCGCGGTAGAGCTGCCACGGCACGACGACGAACGCGCCGCCCCAGTTGGAGTCGTCGCGGTAGGACCCGGCCAGCACCGTGTAGTCGGGCACGGTGGAGGGGATCAGCCCGGTCCCGGTCTGCGCGTCGGCCGTGTCCTGGACGACCTTGCGCAGGTGGGCGTGCACGTCGTAGTTGGCCGCGAGGGTGTCGCCGACCAGGTGGGTCTGCTCCAGCCAGCCGAGCTTCTCGCGGCTGGGGCAGTCGGTGAACACGCTCATCATGTTGCCCTCGACGGCGCGGCGGATGAGCCCGTGGATGCCGTTGACGAGGTCGTTGGAGGAGGTGAACGAGCCGGCGGAGCCGTTGTCGGCGTGCAGCACCTGGCCGCGCACCTTGAGGGAGGCGCCCGCGGGCAGCCCGCGCACCTCCAGGTAGCGGAACCCGTGGTAGCCGAACCGGGGATGCCAGGTCTCCGAGCCCGTGCCGCGGGCGGTGTACTCGTCCCAGATGGGGCTGCCGACATTGCTGATCGACTGGTAGGGGCGGCCGTCGCGCAGGCTCTCGGCCATGACGATCCGCACGGTGGTCCCGGCCGGGGCGTCGATGGTGATCTCGGGGCGGCCGGCGATGTTCCTGCCGATGTCGTAGACCTGGTAGCCGTCGCCGGACCCGATCTTCTTCCCGTCCAGGTTCTCGATCACCCGTACCGGCTCGGCGGTCCGCCCGCTCAGCACGGTGGACGGGCCGGGCCCGGCGACCGGGACGGCGGTGTCCCAGCCCGTGCGGGAGGCGCCGGGCCGGTCCCAGCCGGGCCGCTCGCGGCGGGCGTCGTGGTCCTCGCCGCCGTACCAGTGGGAGAAGGTGACCGGGCCGAGCACGGTGCGCCAGGACCCGTCGCTGCCGATCCGCCGGACGCTGCCGTCGGCGAGCGTGACCTCCAGCTGGGCGATCAGCTTGGGGTCGCTGATGGTGGCGGCGAACTTGCGGTACCGGTCGGGGGTGGAGATGACGTTGGCGGCGCCGTTGCCGAGCTCGACGCCGAGGGTGTTGCCGCCGGGGCGGAGCAGGCCCGTCACGTCGTAGGTGGCGTAGGTGGTGCGCTTGGCGAACCCGGTGTTGGCGGGCTCCAGCTCGGCGTCCCCGATCCGGGTGCCGTTCAGGCGGGCCTCGTACACGCCGAGGCCGCTGACGTAGAGGCGGGCGGAGCGGACGGCGCGCGGCAGCGCGAAGTCCTTGGCGAACATCGGCAGGGCCTCGGGGACGGGCGACTTGGGCGGCTCCTGCCCGGTGACCGTGGCCGCGGTCGTGTACGGGCCGTCGGCGGCGTCGCTCGTCCCGACCGTGAAGTCGACCGGGGAGTAGGGCACCTTGGCGCTGTCGTCGGCGGGCGCGTCGGTGCGCGGGTAGAGCAGGACCTGGTCGAAGGTCTTGGCCTCCTTGAGGTCGATCGTCAGGAGCAGCGGCTCGCCGGAGACGTCCGCCTGCGTGTAGGCGGAGCTGGACCATCCGGCGAAGCCCTGGTTGGTGGTCTGGGTGCCGTCGGTGAGGTAGCGCGGCGCCCAGACGCGGTTGACGTTGCCGCCGGTGTCGGAGGGCGTCACGGTCGTGCCGGCGGCCAGGTTGGTGCCGGGGTCGGCGGAGTCGCGGACCTCCAGCTCGGCGAGCTGGAGCCGCCAGGTCTTGTCGGGCAGGTTCTCGACCTTGGGCAGCCCGAGCTTGGTGACGTCGACGCGGACGTAGCGGGCGGTGGTCCTGGGCAGCTTCACCGCGATCGGGGCGGGCTTCTTCTGGGAGACCTGCCAGTCCTCGTGGCCGATCCAGCGGCCCGACCAGTCCGACGGCGAGGTCAGCCCGGTCTCGAACCAGGCGGGCGACGACCAGCCCGACTCCCTGCCGCCGGTCCACACCTTGACGCGCCAGTACACGCGGTCGCGGCTGCCGAGCTTCTTGCCCGCGTAGTCGACGCGCTGGGCGGCCGAGCCGACGCGGCCGGTGTCCCACAGGTCGGCGTGGCCGCCGCGCAGGCGGCTCTCGCCGGTGGCGGCCTGGATCCGGTACGCGGTCTGGACGGTCCCCCGGCCGTCGGCGGCGAGCCGCCAGGTCAGCGGGGGCGTGGTGTCGTCGATGCCGAGGGCCTTGGTCAGGTCGGCGGCGCGGAGGCCGGTGGCGGCTCCGGTTCCGCGTCCGGGGTCGGCGTGCGCCGCGGGGACGGCCAGCGCCGTCAGCGGCAGCGCGGCGGTGAGTGCCGCGGCCGCGAGGCCGCGCAAGGGGGGCATGCGCAAAACGAACTCCTAGTGAAAAGGGTGGGCGGCGGGGGTCGGCCGGTCAGCGGGCGGGCCTCACGACGGCCTTCCGCGCTGGTGCAGCGCGGCCACGTCAGAACCTCTCTGGGGGGACGACCCCCCAGGCCCCCCGGCAACGGCTGCGCCGACATTCCTCGCTACGCTGCGGATGTCGGCGGCCGGGAGCGCGTGGTTGTAGAGGCGGAAGTCGGCGGCCTGGCCGTGCATGAACGGGTGGCGGGTGTCCTGGGACCGGCCGACGAAGTTGTTCGACGTGGCGCCCAGGGCCAGCGGGCTCATGATCAGGCCGTTCTTGCGGCCCGCCTCGGCTCCGTCGACGTACAGGACGGCCGAGCCGCCGCCCTCGGCGGTGACGGCGACCGCGACGTGCGTCCAGGCCCCGGTGGGGAGGGCCGCGGGGGCGTCGGCGAAGTCCTCGCCCTCCATCCCGCCGAGCTTCATCGAGAACCGCGCCCGGCCCGATCCGGTGCGCGCGTTCACGTAGAAGAACGTCTGCCGGTTGAAGCCCAGATCGAAGACCCGCACGTTGTTGGTGACCGTCTCCAGCCGGACCCACAGCGCGACCGTGAGCGCGTCCAGCCCGGCGAGCAGGCCGGGCGGCAGGACGGCGTGCCCGCCGGTGCCGTCCAGCGACAACGTCCCGTCGCTCCAGGCCGCCGGGCCGGTGAGGCGCGCCGCGGGCCAGGCGCCGGTGGCGTCGGCCGCGGTCGTCCCGCGCCCCTCGTCCAGGGGATAGTGGGCGACCAGGCCGGGACGGTGGCGCGGCGCCGGGGTCGCCCAGTACACGTTGTAGCGCTGGTGGTGGACCTCGGCGAACGGCATCAGCGTCACGTCGGCCCCGTCCGCCCGCGCCGTGTAGCGCAGCGGCTCGCCGCGGACGGGCGCCAGCGAGCGCGGGTCGATGGCCGGGAAGGTGTTGAGGTCCCGGTCGCCGTACGCGCCCGCCAGGACGACCGGGCCGTGCGTCACGGCCTGGACGTGGGGGTTGTCGGGCGCCTTCCGCCAGACCGGCTCCATCGGCATGGCCAGCTCGATCGTGTCGCCCGGCCGCCAGTGCCGCTCGATCGTGGCGTAGGCGCCGGGCCGGGCGTCGTTGCCCAGGCCGGGCACGGCCCTGCCGTTCACGCGGATCCGGGCGCGGCGGCCGCGCGCGTCCAGCCAGCCCGGGATCCGGATCTTGACGGCGAAGCGGCCGCCGCCCTCGGTGATCGTGAGCCGGGTGGTCTCCGCGTGCGGGTAGCCGGTCTCCTGGCGGACGCGGACGCCCCGCTCCGCCCAGTGCACCTCGGAGGGGACGAACAGGTTGACGTACAGGGCGTTCCGCGAGCGGAAGTAGACGCTGTCGGCGAACTTGGTGTGCGTCTCCAGGCCCGTCCCGTGGTCGCAGGAGAAGTTGTCGTAGTCGCCGCTGTAGCTGCCGGGCGCCGCCCCCAGCCCGCCCTTGGGTTTGCGCTCCGACCCGGGGAACAGTCCTGTGTAGTAGGTGACGAAGCCGTGCGCGGACCGCGGGTCCTGCTCCCCCAGCATCTGGTTGAGCAGCGCCCACTCGTAGTAGTCCATGTACTCGGCCGAGCCCGGGTCGTGGAAGAACAGCAGCCGGGTCAGCTTGAGCATGTTGTAGGTGTTGCAGTTCTCGCAGGTGTCCTCGCTGAGGCGGCTGACCAGTTCGCGGGGCGGGCCGAAGAACTCCTGGTTGCTGTTGCCGCCGATCACGTAGGTGTGGTCGTGGACGACGGTGTCCCAGAAGAACGCCGCGATGTCGCGGTAGCGGCGCTCCCCCGTGGCCTCGTACTCGCGGACCGCCCCGACCACCTTGGGGATCTGGGTGTTGGCGTGCTCGCCGTCGAGGGCGTCGCGGCGCTCCGCCAGCGGCACGTACAGCTCGTCGTGGTCGAAGCGGCGGGCGGTGGCCAGGTGCGCCGGATCCCCGGTGACCATGTGCAGCTCGGCGAGCACGTCGTTCATGCCGCCGAACTCCACCCGCAGCAGCCCCTGCATCCGCTCGCGGGACAGCTTGGAGGTGCGGGCGTCCGCCCAGCCCGCCATGCCCTTCACCACGTCCAGGGCCTGCCGGTTGCCGCTGAGCCGGTACTGGTCCAGCAGCCCGGCCATGATCTTGTGGATGGTGTAGTACGGCGCCCAGGGCTTGGCGCCCGCCTCCAGCTGGTCGAAGGTCTCCTCTCCGAACGCCGACAGGTAGCCGCGGGTGAAGCCCGCGCCGGGCGAGGCGGCCTGGCACTTGGCCAGCTCCGCCACCAGGTGGCGGGCCTTGGCGGAGTACGCGTCGTCCCCCGTGTTGGCGTGCGCCTGGGCCAGCGCCGTCAGCAGGTGGCCGGTGGTGTGGCCGCGCAGCAGGACGTTCGGGGCCTCCCAGCCGCCGCACGGCTCCGCCGAGGAGGGCAGGCCCACGTTCAGGCGGAAGGTGTGCAGCAGCCGGTCGGCGTCGATGAACTTCAGGTAGGCGCAGGTCCGGAGCATGTTGTCGCGGAACGGGCCGTCCAGCAGCGTGACGGCCGACAGCGGGAACGGCGACACCCGTGCGGTGACGGCCCCGGCGGCCGTGTCCGCCGCAGAGGCGGGACGGGCCGCGGGGACGCCGATGCCGACGGCCGTCGCCGTGGCGCCCGCCGTGCCGATGAAGGCACGGCGGGAAACCTGGCCGGCCCCGCTCACCGGGCGCCCAGGCGGTCGCTGCTGATGGAGTGGCCGCCGCGCAGCCCGTTCAGGTAGACGTACTCCCCGTCGGTGTAGGCGTGGTAGTTGCCCCGGGCCTTGCCCTTGGCGCCGTCCCAGACCTTCTTGCCGTCGACGTAGACGTCGATGCGCGAACCGAAGGTGGGCACGCCCGCACGCCCCTCGGCGCCGCGCGGCGCGTTCAGCTTGGCGCTGTACTCGCCCTTGGCCACCTTCCAGGACGCGTCCACCGCGCCGTAGGTGGTGGTGATGCGGCCCTGGGCGAAGGACAGGTCGGCAGTGTGCGGGACGAAGTCGAACGTCCGCCCGCCCGTGCCGGTGACGTTGAGCCCCAGCACGTAGAAGGTGAGCGCGGGGGTCGGGCCCGTCGCCCAGGCGTGGGCCAGGCTCACGTAGGAGCTGCAGAAGACGCAGCCGTCCTCGGGGTTGCGGAACGACTCCCAGAAGGTGCTCTTGGTGCCCTGCGGGTGGTTGAGCATGTAGCCCCACTGGCGCCGGATGATGTCCACGCCCGCCTTGTCGGCGGCCTGCCCGCCCGCGGCGAAGTGGGCGTTGACCTCCATCGAGCCGGAGAAGACCCCGGGGTTGCCCTTGTTCTCGGGGGCGGTCGTGGCGACCGAGTTCCAGTTGCCGGTGAGCTTGGCGCTGACGCGGCGGGCCTTCTCGCGGTCGGCCAGGCCGTACCAGACCGCGAGCGAGTTGCCGTCCTGGGCGTGGATCGGGGAGTCGGGGTAGAACTTGTAGGCCCCGGCGGCCTCGTCCCACAGGTGGGTGTCGACGGCGGTGCGCAGTGCCTTGGCCCGCTCGGCGTACGACGCGGCCAGCTCCTTGTCCCCCTGGACGGCGGCGAGCCGCGACCCGGTGTCCAGGACGCGCCACAGCAACACGTTGGCGATGAGGTTCTCGCCCTTGGCCAGGATCCGCACCGAGTCGGAGGTGCCCGTGATGGACAGCAGCCCCCGGTCGTTCACCTTGCCGGTGGTGTACTCGACGGCGTGCTTGTAGCGGCCCCACACGTCCGCCAGCCACCGCCGGTCACCGGTGTAGTTGTAGTAGTCCCAGCTCGCGGCCAGGGTCCACAGGTGGTAGGTGTCCGAGCCGTACTTCTCCAGCATCGGCCCGGCGTAGGGCAGCTCCCCGGTGTCGCGCTGGTGCTGGTAGACGGTGGTGAGCGCGTTGCGGGCCGAGACGGTGTCGTTGAACGCCGCGTACGCCGCCGGGATCTCGATGCCCAGGTCGCCCGGCCACACGGTGCGGTCGCGCTTGGCGCCGTCCACCAGGATGGTGTCGCCGACGCCGATCGTGCCGCCGTTGTCCCACAGCTGCGCCGGCGCCTCCCAGACCCGGCCGGTCTTGGGCGCGATGGTGTTGAGCTGGACGGTGTAGGCGCCCGCGTACCAGATCCGGTTGAGGAGCTCGTCGCTGGAGTAGAAGTGGTTGGCGTAGCGGGCGGGGTCCTTCATCTTGGGCGCGGGGGTGAAGTGGAGGGAGACCCCGTCCAGCTCCACCCGCCCGGCCGACTCCAGGAAGATCGTCAGGTAGCGGAAGCCGCCGCGCAGGTACTTGGCCGGGGTCGTGTACGTGGTACGGCCGTCGACGTCGGTGGACAGGGCGCCGTCGCGGCTGCGCGGGCCGCCGGTGGAGGCGTCGCTGGTGGGCTGGCCCGCGTACACCGACGACTCCGAGAACGCCAGCCCGACCTTCTGCGGCCCGTCCGACCCGGCGAAGTTCACCGTGGTCAGGCCGCTGACCTCCTTGCCGAAGTCCAGCGTGACGGACGCCCCGGCGCCGCTCAGGGCGGTCCGCCGCCCCTTGAGCACCGCCTGCGGGTCGGTGACCTCGCCCTGCGTGGCGAAGATCGCGACGGGGCGGATCGTCCGGTCGGAGGGCGAGAGGTTGTAGGCGTCCCAGGGCCGGGCGGGGCGCCGGTCGTCGGCGGCGCTCGTGGCCGCCGGGGCGGTGACGACCAGCGGGACGGTGACCGCCGCCAGGCCCAGGGCCAGTGCGGCCCGGCCGCGCACGCGCTTGACTACGGAGCTTCCATCTCTGACTACGCTGTGCTGCATGGGTTCCTCGTGTTCCGGTTCGCTACTGGACGGGGGATGAGGGATTCACCGTGCGGGAGGGCGGTGCCAGCGCCCTCCCGCACGCTTTCTCGGGGGATCGGCGTCAGGAGGCCCCGACGGTCGCCTCGCCGTACGGGACGAGCCGGACCGGCCCGACCAGCCCGTAGTTCTGCCGGGACGCGCCGCCGTAGACGGCCGGGTCGGATACCCGGAGCCGGTTGTTGAGCGTGGTGGCGACCTCCACCTCGATCGTGTTGGCGCCGCGCCGCAGGTACGGGCCGACGTCCACGACCGGGTTGATCAGGTCGACGGCCGGCAGCCGCCGCCCGTTGACCGTCACCCGGCAGGTGTCGAAGACCTCGCCGAGCTCCAGGTACGCGCCGGGCCAGCCGTCCCGGCCGAGGTCGACCGTGGCGGTGTAGCGGCCGACGCCGGAGACGTCGGCCAGCTCGGGGATCTGCGGCCACGGCTTGAGCGCGTCCAGGACGAGGTCGTGCCGGACGGTCGCGGTCTCGGCCGCGGTGCGGCCGGGCCGGAAGTCCTCGACCTGCAGCCGCCACCCGGTGAGGGCGATCGGGGCGGGCAGCTCCGCGATGGTGGCGGGGGCGGTGCGGCCGCCGGGCAGGGTCGTGGTGTACGTCCCCGCCCTGGTGTCGCGGATCGCCAGCCGGTTCCCGGGGACGACGCGGATCTCGGCGGCCTCGGTGGCGGTGGCATAGGGGGCGGCGCGCCCGGGGGCGGGCCGGGCCAGGGCGATGGCGGTGGCCTCGCCCGGCTGCAGCGCCACCCGCAGCGTGACCGTGTCGCCGTCGGCCCGGTAGAGGGCGATCGGCTCGATCTCGCCGGTCCAGAGGTCGAGCCGGTGCGGCACGGCCCTCCGGTCGGTCCGGGTCAGCGTGACCTCGTGGTCGATGGCCGCGATCGGCGGCTTGGGGGTCTCGCTGTGCTTGCCGTTGACCAGGTAGTAGTAGTCGATGTCGTCCTCGGCCCGGTGGGCGTGCAGGAGGGTCGAGGCGGTGGCGTAGGTGACGTCCCGGCGCACGCCCAGGGCCTCCAGGGCGCCGGGGACCTCCGGCTCGGTGGCGACGGCGCGCACCTTCGGCTGGGCGAACAGCTGCTTCAGGACGGCCCGCAGCTCCTCGTTCTCGCCGTCCTTGGCGACGCCGGGGACGGTGGCGGCGCTCCAGTCGCCCACGAAGACGACCGGCAGTCCCTTGCGGGTGAGGTCGAGGATGCGCCGAGCGGCGGAGACGGTGAGGGTGGTCTCCCTTCCGGAGAAGCGGTCGCCCTCGACGAACAGGGCCTTGTAGGCGGGGCCGCGCGGGGCGAGCCGTCCGCCGGAGACGGTCGCGCTGGGCAGGTCCAGGACGGGCTCGCTGGCGAACTGGTGGGTCCAGCCGATCGGGATGCCGCTGGCGGTGAACCAGCCCGCCCCGATGCCGGTCTTGCTGAGGCCCTTCTGCCGGAAGACGGCGATGTCGATCCGGTTCTGCCCGGCCTGGGTCAGCTGGTGGACGCGCCCCAGGTAGGCCGACACGTCCGGGGCGTGTCGCCAGGTGGGCTGGCGCGGGCCCCACGACTCGGCGTACCCGATCCCGCCGTTGTAGGGGGTGAACCCCGCGAACCCCGGCCAGTTGACTCCGGGGGCGGTCGCGTAGGAGAACCCGTGCAGCACGGTCATGTTGAGACCGGCCGCGTAGGCGCCGCCCATGGTGCGCAGCAGCTTGTCCCAGGTGGTGTTGTACGCGCCGCCCTGGTACGCGCCGGCCTCGCACGACAGCACCTTGCGCCCGCCCAGGTCGCGGCCGCCCGCCAGGGTGCGGTAGTCGTCGAGGTTCTTGAACCCGAGCGACTCCCCCTCGGGGATGTCGACGATGGCGGCGGCGTGGATGGTGTCGGTCTGGAGTCCGTAGGGCTGGGCGCGGAACTCCAGGCCGATCGAGTGCGCCCACGTGGTGAGCGGGACGAAGTGGTGCTCGTTGAACAGCTCGGAGACGGTCAGCCAGAAGTCGTGGCGGGCGTGCCGGGTCACGTCCGCCTCGTAGGAGAACACCGGGTCCTCGTCGTTCAGCACGATCACCGGCAGGTACGGCTCCAGCGCGTACCCGCGGCGCTTCTGGAACTCCCCGGCCAGGCCGGGGGTCCAGTTGAGCGCCTCGGTCTCCAGCTCGATGGAGTCCTCGAACAGGGCCCCGCCCGCCTGCCGGATCAGCCGCCGGATCTTCGGGGTGAGCAGCCGCTCCTCCCAGAAGTCGATGACGGCCTGGGTGCCGGCGCGGCTGAAGTGGTCGACGACCGCGCAGTCCGGGGCGCTGTGCGGCCCGGACTCGGGGCGCTGCCCGCTGCCGCGCCGCCAGTACGACAGCAGCAGCCACTCCCCGTCCTCGGGCGCGGTCCAGGCGATCCGGCCGTCCCTGACGCGGGAGGTGAGGTCCTGCCAGGTGCCGCGGGCGAGGCCGACGACCTTCCCGCTGTTGTTGGCGGGGTCCTTGCGCACGGCGTGGACGGCCTCCAGGTGCCGCCGCGTCACCCCGGTGTGCGGGCCGACGGCGGGTTCGGGCACGGGCCCGTCGTGGGTCGCTCCCCCGGCGACGGTGACCGTCCCGTACGCCAGTTCCTGGACGGCGGCCGGGCTGTCGGGCGTGATGTCCGGGACGGCGGCGGGCCAGGCGGGGCCGATGGTGAGGTCCACGGTGATGCCGCGCTTGCGCGCCTGGTCCAGCGCGGCCTCGACGCCCGCGTTCCAGGCGGGGGTGCCCCAGCCGTGGTGCACGGGGTCCAGGACGGACTTGTCGCGGATGCTGTGGTGCACCGCGACGATCTCCGCGCCGCCGAAGCCCGCGTCGGCGATCTGGTCGATCTCCCGCCGGATCTCGGCGGGCGTGACGTGCGCGTCCGGCCACCACCAGCGGAACTTGGGCCGGACCGCCGCGGCGGGGCGCGCGAAGCGGGCCTCGGGCAGCCCCGTCGCGGCGTGGGCGACCGCTCCGCCCCCCAGGGGCAGGGCGGCGGCGACCATCGCGCCCCCGCCGGCCACCGTGCCGATCTGCAGCACGTGGCGGCGGGTGAGCCCGTCCTGCCCGGTGCGGTCGTCGTTCATGGATCCTCCTGATGATGCGGGGTGGGTCGGGGCCCGCCGGAGAGGCGGGCCGGTGGGTGGTGGCGGGGGGCGAATGGCGGGGGGCGGCGGATCGGTCAGCTGGTGAAGGAGACGCGACCGGAGCCGACCTCGTAGACGGCGTGGCCGTCGCGCATCCCGGTGAAGCGGGCCTGGCCCTTCACCCGCACGCGGTCGGCGGAGGCCGCGGGGACGTGCACCTCGGCGCGCATGTTCACGGGCACGTCGACGGTCATGGAGAAGCCGCCGCCACGCCTGCTCCAGTCGACGGACACGTCGCCGCGCTGGAGCGGGATGGTGCCCGAGGCCCGGTCCACGCCGGAGGCCGGCGGGCGGACCCGCACCGTGGCGCCCGCAGGGGCGGTCACGGTCACGCCCAGCAGGGTGCGGTTGATGTCCAGCAGCGCGGTGGCGCCCCAGGGGTGGGAGTGGCTCTGCCCGGTCTCCGGTGCGTCCCAGGACTCCCAGGTGAACGTGCCGCCCCGGGCCAGGATGTTGCCCCAGCCAGGCCCCTGGGTGTCGGTGAGCCGGGTGACGAAGGAGTCGGGCCGCTCGCCCAGCGCCTGCATCAGCCGGTGCACGGTGAACGGGCCCATCCGCATGCCCAGGCCCGCGGTGTAGTCGAGCACCTTGGCGCGGTCGGCGGCGGGCGTGACCCCGTAGGCGAGCGCGTAGGCGTTGGCGATCTGCGAGGCGTGCGCGCTCTGCGAGCCGTCGGCCTTGAGCCCGTCGATGTAGACGCCGTCGGAGGAGCGGCGCAGCTTGGCGTTGACGGCCTCGGTGAGGGCCTGCGCCTCGCGGCGGAACGCGGCCGCCTCGTCCTTCCTGCCGAGCGCCTCGGCCGTACGGGCGGAGGCGTTGAACACGTCCACCCCCAGCACGTTGATCACCGTGCGGGCGGCGGTGTCCATGTCGTGCCCGTAGCGCATGGTCGCGGGCCAGTCGATGATCCCGTACTGGTACTGGCCCGACCCTCCGGTCAGGTTGACGACCAGGCCGCTGCCGGCGTCGATGTGCCGGCGCACGTACCCGGCCACCGCGTTCATCACCGGATACGCCACGGCGAGGGTGTCGGTGTCGCCGGACTGCTCGTAGTAGTCCCAGACCCAGCCGGGGAACATCTCGGTGTAGTCGGGGATGTCGCGCTTGCCGTCGCCGTTGGGGTAGACGGCGTTGAGGCGGCCGTCGGGCCAGTAGCGGGCCTGGGAGGCGATGAACTCCCGGATGGCCTGGCGGCTGAGGCGGCGCTCCCCGTACGCGGCCATCGTGGCCAGGGAGACGTCCGCCGAGTCGCCGAGGAACTGGCCCTTCTCGCGGGTCGGGGTGTCCAGGAACTGGGTCTGCGAGCCGTACAGGGCCGACCGGCGCATCAGGTCGTAGGTGGCGTCGACCCCGCGGTCGGAGGTGCGCAGCCTCGCCGTCCGGGACAGGTCCACGTCGGTGTGCTGGACGACCGCGCTGATGTCGCCGGGTTCGGCGCCGCCGCCGGGCGCGATCTCGAAGTAGCGGAAGCCCTCGTAGGTGAAGGCGCGGAAGGTCTGGTCGCCGTCGCGCTGGGTGTAGCCGTAGCTGAGGTCGGTGCTCTGGTTGTCGCTCTTGGAACGTGACACCGAGCCGTCGGCCGTCAGCACGTACCCGGCGTCCATGTCCACGTGCCGCCCGGCCCGGCCGTCGCGGAACCGCACGACCGGGACGGCCGGGATGACCTTGCCGAAGTCGGCGACCAGCGCGCCCGAGGGCAGCCGGGTCACCTTCCGCGGCCGGACCGTGGTGTAGGAGAGCCCGGCCTCCTGGCCCTGCAGCTTCTTGAACACCGGGGTCGGGTGGGCGCCGGCGACCTGGGCGGGCTGCCAGCCGGAGGCGTCGAAGCCGGGGCGGTCCCAGCCGCGCAGCGCCTCCTCGGCGGGGCCGTCGATCTCCTCGACGTAGTCGCCGCCGTCGCCGTTGCGGCGCGGCGCCTGCTTCCACGGGCCGCGCTGGACCTGCCAGGTGCCGTCGGTGACGACGACCTGGCGGCTGCCGTCGGCGTGCTCGATCACCAGCCGCACCAGCAGGCCGGGCTCGCCCTTGGGACGGCCCTGGCCCGACCCGTACCAGTGGACGAGGGCGCCGAGGGTCGCCTGCCCGGCGCGCAGCTTGCCGGTGACGTCGACCGTCCGGTAGAAGCCGTCGTCGGGGTAGGCGAAGGCCGGTCCCCGGTCGACGACCTCCCCGTTGAGGTGCAGGGCGTACTGGTGGCTCGCGGCGATGTGGACGCGCGCCCTGACCACCTTGGACGCGCCCACGGTGATGTCCTTGCGGGCCAGGGTGTAGTCGTCGGCCTCGGCCGTGGTTCGGCGGATCCAGCTCGCCTGCCAGTCCTGGTCGCGCAGCCCGACCTCGAACGAGGCGGGCCGCGACCAGGCCGAGCGCTTGCCCGTCCGGTCCCAGGTGCGGACGGTCCAGGTGTAGGCGGCGCCGCGGGCGAGGGCGGGGCCCGCGTACGGCACGTACTCCTGCCGCGCCGAGTCCACCTTGCCGCTGTCCCAGACGGTCTCGCCCCTTCCCTTGGACGGGTCGCTCCGCACGACGATCTGGTACGCCGACTGGACCTCGCCGGGGTCGACGTCACGGGGACGCCAGCCGAACATGGGCGTGCCCTCCACGTTCAGGGGCTCGGCCCGGTCGCCCACGGTGAGCTGGGCGGGAGCCTGCGGGGCGTGCCCGGCGGCGCGCACCGCCGCGCTGGAGGTGCCGGGCGCCGCCACGACGGGGACGAGCAGCGCAGCCGCAGTGAGGGAGGCCATCAGGGCATGACGCGGTCGACGGGGGGTCATGGATCTCCTCGTGCCGGGGGGTGTGCGGGAGGTGTGCGGGCGGGCGGGGCGAGAGGGCGGGCGGGCCGCCCTCCCGCCCCGATGCGGGGTCGAGGGTGGAGTGGGGTGGGTCAGCCGGTGCCGGACGGAGCGGTGAAGCGGTACGAGCCGGAGCCGACCTCGAAGACGGCGGCGCCGTCCTGCGTCCGCAGGAAGCGGGCGCCGCGCTGCGACACCTCCGCGGCCGACCGGGCGGGGACCCAGACCTCGGCGGTGGCGTTCACGGGGACGGACACCGACAGGTCGAACCGGCCTCCCTTGACCGACCAGTTCGTCTCGACGGGGCCGTAGACCGAGTCGTAGCGGCCCCCGGCGCGGCGCACGTCGCCGCCGGGTCGCGGGCGGATCACGGTGCGGCGGTAGCCGGGCTCACCGGCGCCGATGCCGGCGATGTTCTCGTACATCCACTCGCCGACGGCGCCGTAGGCGTAGTGGTTGAAGGAGTTCATGCCCTCGTCCTGGAAGGTCCCGTCGGGCTTGATGGAGTCCCAGCGCTCCCACATGGTGGTCGCGCCCTTGTCGATCTGATAGCCCCAGGACGGGAAGGTGCGCTGGTGCAGCAGCCGGTAGGCCACGTCGGTGTGCCCGGTCGCGGTCAGGACGGGCAGCAGTTCGGGCGTCCCGAGGAACCCGGTGGACAGGTGCCAGTCCCGCGCCTTGATCAGTTCGACGAGGCGGTCGGCGGCGGGCTTGCGGGCGGCCTCCGGCAGCATGTCCATGGACAGCGCCAGCGCGTAGGCGGTCTGGGTGTCGCCCTTGACGCGGGCGCCGCCCTCGGTGACGTAGGCCTTGGTGAACGCCTCGCGCACCCGTCCGGCCAGCTCGTCGTACCGCTTGCCGTCGTCCGCCTTGCCGAGGGTGCGGGCGACCTTGGCGACCAGGCCGGCGGCGTGGGCGAAGTAGGCGGTGCCGATGACGTCCTTGGGCGTCTCGTCGTCGACGTTCAGCCAGTCGCCGTACCCGGAGGCGGGGCGGAGCAGGCCGTCGCTGTTGTTCTCCAGGTAGGTGATCCACTTCTGCATCGCGGGGTAGCCGGTCTCCAGGACCCGCCGGTCGCCGTACGCCTGGTACAGGTTCCAGGGGACGGTGACGCCCGCGTCGCCCCATCCGGCCGCGCCGCCGCCGATGAACCCGACCTTGGGCGCGACGTCGGGGAACGCGCCGTCGGCGGACTGGGCGTCGCGCATGTCCTGCATCCACTTGGACAGGAAGCGGGCCGACTCCATGGTGTAGGTGGCGGTGCGGGAGAAGACGTTGATGTCGCCCGACCAGCCCATCCGCTCGTCGCGCGCGGGGGTGTCGGTGGGGATGGTCAGGAAGTTGCCGCGCTGGCCCCAGGTGATGTTGCTGTGCAGCTGGTCGAGCATCGGCACGTTCGTCTTGAACGACATCGTGAACGGCTCGGCGGTGTGCATGACCCGCCCGGTGATCGCGTCCGGGCCGGGGGTGCCCGGGTAGCCGGTCACCTCCACGTAGCGGAAGCCGTGGAAGGTGTACCGGGGTTCGTAGGTCTCGGTGCGGCCGCCGCCTTTGAGGGTGTAGGTGTCGGTGGCCTTGGCGGTGCGCAGGTTGCCGGTGTAGAGGCTCCCGTCCTTGTCGAGGACCTCGCCGTGGCGGAGCGTGACGGTCCTGCCGGCCTCGCCGGAGACGCGCAGCCGGACGGCGCCGACCATGTTCTGGCCGAGGTCGACGATGTGCACGCCCGGCTTCGGGCTGGTGATCTTGACGGGGCGGATCTCCCGCTCGACCCGGGTGGGGGCGTCGGGCTGGGCGACGGGCAGCGCCCTGGCCTCGCCGTTGACGATGACCGGCTTCCAGGCGGCGGCGTCGAATCCGGGACCGCTCCAACCGGGCGTCTCGGCGCGCGCGTCGTACGCCTCGCCCATCAGCAGGTCCGAGGACCGCACCGGGCCGGTGGCGCTGCGCCAGCTCGGGTCGGTGACGATCCGCTCGGACGTGCCGTCGGCGTAGTCGATCTGGAGCTGGGCGCGCAGCCAGGGCCGGGGCCCGTACTGCGCCGGGCCGAAGATGGCGATGTGCCCCGCGTACCAGCCGGGCGCGAGCGTGGCCCCGATCGCGTTGGCGCCGCCGCGCAGCAGCTTGGTGACGTCGTAGGTCTGGTACTGGACGCGGGTGTTGTAGTCGGTCCAGCCCGGGGCGAGCTCGTCGTTCCCTACCCGCCGGCCGTTGATCTCGGCGGTGTAGATCCCGAGCGCGGTGGAGTAGAGACGGGCTCGGGCGACCTTCCTGCCGTCGCCGATCCGGAAGTCCTTGCGGAGCTGGGAGGTGAGCCCGTCCGGGCCCGACGAGACGGTCTTGAACGAGAACCGCCGGTCGCCCTCCACCGCCTTGCCGTCCTTGTACGCCTGCCCGTGCGCGTAGCCGCCGCCGGTGTGGCCCCACCAGCCGATCTGGCCGGACGGCTCGGACTGCTCGATGTAGTACGTCCCGGCGGGCACCGCCTGCGGCAGCACCAGGGCCGCCTCGCCGTTGTCCGGGTGGTTCTCCACGCGGCGCCGCATGACCAGCTCGCCGCCGGGGCCGCCCTTGTAGAGGGAGACGGTCACGTCCGCGTCGGTGGTGTGCCAGGTCGGCATCGCGATCGCAACCTCGCTCACCGGCCGGTCGGCGGTGAACGTCTGCCCCTGGGTGCCCTCCCTGAGCTGGGACGGGTCGTTCTGGCCGGTGAAGGAGGTCGGCAGCGGCAGCGGGGAGTCGTGGCCGATCCACTGGCCGCCTAGGGTCCGGCCGTCCAGCAGGCCGGTCTCCCACCACGTGGGGCGGCTCCAGTCGGAGGGGCGCCCGGCCTCGTCCCACACCCGGACCGTCCAGTGGTAGCGGGTGCGCGGCTTGAGCGCGGGCCCGCCGTAGGGGACGAGCACCGACTGGCCGGAGGCGACCCTGCCGCTCTTCCACACGTCCCCGGCGGCGAGCCTGGACGCGCTGGACGCGACGCGGATCTCGTAGGCCGACTGCGACCGGCCGTTCCCGGACGCGCCGAGCCGCCAGCTCAGCCGGGGGCGCGGGTCGTCGAGGCCGAGCGGGTGCTCGCCGTACTCGGTCGTCGCCGCGAGCACGCGCACGCCGCCTCCGCCAGGCGCGGCGGCGGCGACGCCTCCGGCGGTCACGGTGAGGAGCAGGGCCGCTGGAAGAACGACGGGGAGGGAGGCAGGGAGGGAGAGGACTCTGGACGGTGTTCGCCGACGGGACACCCGCATGGGGCTACCTCCGGGTTTTGCGGGCACGGCGACCGGAGCCCTCGGCCGCGTCGCGACGGAGCGCGCGCGTCCGGGGCCGGTCACCGGCGCCTAGGGTGGGATCCCCCGATCACACTCTGCGGCTGGACAAGGGCACTGGGAACGGGGCGGTCCGGGTGGGTCAGGGGCTGACCTCCACGAGCTCGAGGTCCATCAGGTCGGCCACGGCCTTCAGATCGGCGATCCGGTGGCCGGTGCCGAGGGCCCAGTGGTGGGAGATCCCGGTGGCGCTCCAGGCGTCGATCCACTCCCCCGGATCGCAGCCGAAGTCCACCCGCGAGGTGGTGTTGCCGATCCGCAGCAGCGGCCCCTCGACGGTCTCGCCCTCGGAGGCGACGAACGCGAACCGGCCGTCCCGCCGCTGGATGATCCCGAACGCGGTGACCGGGCCGTGCCGGACGTCGAACTCCACCGACACGCCGTAGCCGCGCTTGCCGTGGTAGACGCCCAGGCCGCGCAGCAGCGGCCTGCGGGCGCTGATGGCCAGGTGCGCGGGGCCGTCGTGGCCCATCTCCACGTGGCCGCGGTGGAAGTCCAGCGCCTGCAGCTCGGTGAACGACCCGCCCGCGCCCAGCCGGTCGGCGACCAGCATGGCCAGCGAGGTGCGCAGCTCGTACTCGCCCGCCGCCGGGACGCCGCCGGCGGTGAGCAGCGAGGCGCCGAGGATCATCCCGGCGCCGAGCCGCTCGTGGATCTCCCCGTCCAGGCCGCGGTGGTAGTAGGCCAGGCTGTCGAGCCCGAAGTCCTCCACCAGGTGGTCCAGCCCCGCCGCGACGCGGGCCGCCCAGGCCAGGTCGTCGCCGTTGACCGATTCGGCCAGCTCGAAGACCTCCCGGGCCTCGTCCTCCTTGGCCTTGGCCTCGGCGTCGGTGACCTTCTCCACCCGCACCCGCAGGTCGTCGAACTCCAGCACCTCGACATGTCCGCCGAAGTTGGCGCTGACCAGCGTCAGGTCGGTGGAGACGTCGAGCATGCCCGGGTAGAGGTGGCCCATCAGTCCGTGCCGGCCCCTGCGCAGCGCGGCCCGCACCCCGGCGGCGCGCACCCAGCGGCCGATCTTCGCCCAGGCGCGCTCGTCCTCCAGGTGACCGGACACCGAGCGGAACGGGATCCCGCAGCGCATGAAGGCGTTGGCCATCTCCGGCAGCGGGCAGGCGCCGCAGTAGGCCAGCCACTGGCCGGTGTCGAAGGTCTCGTGGTCCATCGACTCGGTCGGCTGCAGGTTGATCAGCAGCACCGGGGCGCCGGACCGCTGGGCGACCGGCACCAGCATGGTGGCGGTCATGTAGGTGGTGAGGAAGCCGACGATGATGTCGCAGCCCGCCGCGCGCAGCCGCTCGGCCGCCGCGGCGCCCTCCTCGGCGTCGGAGATGAACCCGACGTCCACCACCTCGGCGCCCAGGCCCCGCATGCGCTCCGACACGCGCTCGGCCGACCGTTCGAGCTGCGGCAGCAGGTCGGGGAACTGCGGCCAGTAGGCGCCCAGCCCACCGGCGACCAGTCCCACCTTCACGGGATTGGCGGACATGTGTGCTCCCTGGGGGTGGAGGGGCGGGGGCGGCGCGGCTCCTGCGTGACCGGGCGCCGCCCCCACCTGTTCTGGGGGGTCAGCGGAGGAACGCGGCGGCGACTCCGGCGTCCACGGGCACGTGCAGCCCGGTGGTGT
Organism: Actinomadura rugatobispora; assembly: GCF_055379765.1. NCBI lineage: Bacteria > Bacillati > Actinomycetota > Actinomycetes > Streptosporangiales > Thermomonosporaceae > Actinomadura > Actinomadura rugatobispora. Next base: position 819,557 of record NZ_AP029191.1, read on the forward strand.
GGGTCAGGTCCCCGCCGGTGAGGGCGAAGACGGCGGCGGCGACGTGCTCGGGCAGCACCTCGCGCTTGAGCAGGGTGCGCTGGGCGTAGAACTCGCCGAGCTTCTCCTCCTCCACGCCGTAGACGGCGGCGCGCTTGGCGCCCCAGCCCCCGGCGAAGATGCCCGAGCCGCGCACCACCCCGTCGGGGTTGATGCCGTTGACCCGGATGCCGTGGCCGCCCAGCTCGGCCGCCAGCAGCCGCACCTGGTGGGCCTGGTCGGCCTTGGTGGCGCCGTAGGCGACGTTGTTCGGCCCGGCGAACACGGCGTTCTTGGAGGAGATGTAGACGATGTCGCCGCCCATGTCCTGGTCGACCATGACGCGGGCGGTCTCCCGGGAGACCAGGAACGAGCCGCGCGCCATCACGTCGTGCTGCAGGTCCCAGTCGGCGGCCGTGGTCTCCAGCAGCGGCTTGGAGATCGACAGCCCGGCGTTGTTGACCACCAGGTCGACGCCCCCGAAGGCCAGCACGGCGGCGCGCACGGCCGCGGCGATCTGCCCCTCGTCGGTGACGTCGACGGCGACCGCGATCGCGACGTCCGGCTCCCGGAGCGCGCCCGCGCCGATCTCGGCGGCGACCTTCTCCGCCCCGGCCAGGTCGCGGTCGGCGACCACGACGCAGGCGCCCTCGGCGGCCAGCCGGCGGGCGGTGGCCGCGCCGATGCCCGACCCGCCGCCGGTGACCAGCGCGACCCGGGTCGCCAGCGGCTTGGGCTTGGGCATCCGGCGGAGCTTGGCCTCCTCCAGCTCCCAGTACTCGATCCGGAACTTCTCCGACTCGGCGATGGGCGCGTAGGACGACAGCGCCTCGGCGCCGCGCATCACGTTGATCGCGTTGACGTAGAACTCGCCCGCGACCCGCGCGGTCTGCTTGTTGGCGCCGAAGCTGAACATGCCGACGCCGGGGACCAGCACGATCGCCGGGTCCGCGCCGCGCATCGCCGGGGAGCCGGCGGTGGCGTGCCGCGCGTAGTAGGCGGCGTAGTCCTCGCGGTAGCGGGCGTGCAGCTCGCGGAGGCGGGCGGTGACGTCCTCCAGCGGCGCGTCCGGCGGCAGGTCCAGCACCAGCGGCGCGACCTTGGTCCGCAGGAAGTGGTCCGGGCAGGAGGTGCCCAGCGCGGCCAGGCGCGGGTGCTCGGCGCGGGCGACGAAGTCCAGCACCTCGGGGCTGTCGGTGTAGTGCCCCACCTGCGGACGGTCGGTCGAGGCCAGGCCGCGGACCAGCGGGAACAGCGCGGCGGCGCGCTCGCGCCGGGCGTCCTCGGGCAGCGTCTCGTACACCACCTCGCCGAACGGGTCGGCCTTGCCGTGCTCGGCGATGAACGCCTCGGCGGTACGGATGATCTCCAGCGCGTTGGCCTGGCACTCCGCACTGGTCTCGCCCCAGGCGGTGATGCCGTGCCCGCCGAGGATCACGCCGATCGCGCCCGGGTTGTCCCGCTTGATCGCGGAGATGTCCAGGCCGAGCTGGAACCCGGGCCGCCGCCACGGCACCCACGGCACCCGGTCGCCGAAGATCCGCCGGGTCAGCTCCTCGCCGTCGGCGGCGGTCGCGATCGCGATGCCCGAGTCGGGGTGCAGGTGGTCGACGTGCGCGGCGTCGACCAGGCCGTGCATGGCGGTGTCGATGGACGGCGCCGCACCGCCCTTGCCGTGCAGGCAGAAGTCGAACGCGGCGACCATCTCGTCCTCGCGCTCGACGCCCGGGTAGACCTCCACCAGCGCGCGCATGCGGTCCAGCCGCAGCACGGCCAGCCCCGCCTCGGTGAGGGTGCCCAGGTCGCCGCCGGAGCCCTTGACCCACATCAGCTCGATGTCCCGGGCCGTCACGGGGTCGGTGACGGTGCCCTTGGCCGAGGCGTTGCCGCCCGCGTAGTTGGTGTTGCGCGGGTCCGAGCCCAGGGTGCGGGCCCGCTCCAGCAGGTGCTCCACCTCGGGTGGAGTGGCGGTCATGACTGGCTCCTCACTTGCCTCACGTGCGTGCCTTGCTGTGTTGCGTGCGTTGCGTGCGCTGAAAGGGGTCAGGCGCCCCAGCCGGCCGCCTGGCCGCCCTGGCGCGCCTCGACGACCGACTCGTAGTAGCCGGAGGCCCGGTACGCGGCGATCGGGTCCCGGTGCAGGCCCATCTCCTCGCGCAGCTCCGCCAGCAGCGGGCGCACGTCGGTGTTGTAGGCGTCCATGAACACCGCGTTGGCGCCCAGCACGTCACCGGCGGACTGCGCGGCCCGCAGCGCGCCGACGTCCACCAGCAGGGCCTTGGCGGTGGCCTCCTGGACGTTCATCACCGACCGGATCTGCCCCTGGATCTTCGGCTCGATGTTGTGGCACTGGTCGAGCATGAACGCCACCCCGGTCTCGGGCTCGTACCCGCCGCCCCGGACCACCTCGTACATGATCCGGTACAGCTGGAACGGGTCGGCCGCGCCCACCATCAGGTCGTCGTCGGCGTAGAACCGCGAGTTGAAGTCGAACCCGCCGAGCTTCCCCTCGCGCAGCAGGAACGCCACGATGAACTCGATGTTGGTGCCCGGCGCGTGGTGCCCGGTGTCCACGACCACCTGCGCCTTGGGGCCGAGCTTGAGGCAGTGCGCGTACGAGGTGCCCCAGTCCGGCAGGTCGGTCATGTAGAAGGCGGGCTCGAACAGCTTGTACTCCAGCAGGAAGCGCTGGTGGTCGCCGAGCCGCTCGTACACCGCGGCCAGCGCCTCGGCCATGCGGTCCTGGCGGTCGCGGACGTCGTCCTGGCCGGGGTAGTTCGTCCCGTCGGAGAACCACAGCTTCAGGTCGCGGGAGCCGGTGGCGTCCATGATGTCGACGCACTCCAGCAGGTGGTCCAGCGCCTTCCGGCGGATCGCCGGGTCGGGGTTGGTGACGCTGCCCAGCATGTAGTCGTCGTCCTGGAACACGTTGGTGTTGATCGCGCCGACCTGGACACCGCGCTCCTTGGCGTACGCCGCCAGCGCCGCGTAGTCGTCCACCCTGTCCCACGGGATGTGCAGGGCGACGCTGGGGGCCACGCCGGTGAAGCGGTGCACCTGGGCGGCGTCGTCGATCTTCTCCTGCGGGGTCCGCGGCACGCCCCGCTGGGCGAAGACCTTGAACCGGGTGCCGGAGTTGCCGTACGCCCACGAGGGAGTCTCGATGTGCTGGCGGCGAAGGGCGTCCTTCACCGCGCTGGTGTCGGTCACGGGGGTTTCCTCTCCGAATCCTTGGGCCCGCTGGGGGTCAGTCCAGGTGGAAGACCTCGGCGAGCGGCCGCATCCCCTGGTCGGGGCGGCCGTCGAGGTCCTCGAAGAACGGCGCCATCTCGGCCTGCCAGCGGGCGTTGACCTCGGTCCGCTCCATCCCGTCGAGGGCCTTCTCGAAGTCGTCGGTCTCCAGGTAGCCCACCAGCAGGCCGTCCTCGCGCAGGAAGAGCGAGTAGTTGCTCCAGCCGGTGTCGCGCAGCGCCGCCCGCATCTCCGGCCAGACCTCGGCGTGCCGCTCGCGGTACTCCTCCAGCCGGTCCTGCCGCACCTTGAGCAGGAAGCAGACGCGTTTCACGGGCACTCCTCCTGGGGAACCGCCCTGCACCGCCGCGGCCGGTCGCCCGGCCGCGGCGGGACGGGGTCAGAAGTTGTACTGGTCGATGTTCTTGGCCTCGAAGACGGTCGGCGGGCCGAGGATGACCTCGCCGTTGGCGCCGATGGTGCGCTCGCCGAGCTTGCCGGCCGTGAACTTCTCGCCCTGCGCCCCGGTGATCTGCCCGGAGGCCAGCGAGGCGGCGGCGTAGGAGGCCAGGTAGCCCAGGTTCTTGGGGTCCCAGAGGGCGAACTGCTTGACGGTGCCGTCCTTGACGAACTGGCGCATCTGGTTGGGCGTGCCCAGGCCGGTCAGGGCCACCTTGCCCTTGTACTGCGAGCCGCTGATGTAGCGGGCCGCGGCGGCGATGCCGACCGTGGTCGGGGAGATGATGCCCTTGAGGTTCGGGTGCGCCTGCAGCAGGCCCTGGGTCTGCTGGAAGGACTTCTGGTCGTCGTCGTCGCCGTAGACGGTGTCGACCAGCTTCAGCCCGGAGTACTCGGGCTTCTTCAGCTCCTCCTTCATGAAGTTGATCCAGGTGTTCTGGTTGGTGGCGTTGGCGGTCGCCGACAGGATCGCGATGTCGCCCTTGCCGCCGAGCTGGTCGCTGATCAGCTTGACCTGGCTGCGCCCGATCTCCTCGGAGCTGGCCTGGTTGATGAACAGGTTCCGGCAGTCCTTGGCGGTGTCGGAGTCATAGGAGACGATCTTGATGCCCTTGCCCATGGCCTGCTTGAGCGGGCCGCACACGGCGTTCTCGTCGTTGGCGGCGATCAGGATCGCGTCGTGCCGCTGCTGGACGAGGGTGTTGATGTAGGAGACCTGCGAGGACGCGGACGCGTCGGACGGGCCGACCTCCTTGGCCTCGCCGCCGAACTCCTTGGCCGCCGCGATCCCGGCGTTGTCCAGGATCGTCGAGTAGGGGTTGTTGACCTGCTTGGGCAGGAAGGCGATCTTCAGGCCCTTCTTGATGGGCGCGTTCGGGTTCGCGGAGGCGTTCCCGCCCGCGGCCGCGCCCCCCGTCTCGGCGGAGTCCTTGGTGGTGCCGCCGCAGGCCGTCAGGGTCAGCGCCAGGGCGCCGATGGAGGCCATCGCCATCATGCGGCGCGGCGCGCGCAGACGAACGGTCATGGTCGTGTGCCTTTCAGGGGGTGGGTGAGAAGGGTGGGTGGAGAAGGGAGCGAGCGGGGCGGGGGGCGATGTCAGGCCGGGCCGGCCGCCGCCGGGGACGCGGATCGCGCGCCCCCGGCGCCTCGCGACTCGCGGACCACGGCGATCAGCCGGGGCGTGAGCACGGAGACGATGAGCAGCAGCCCGGTGACGACCGACTGGATCTCGGTCGACACGTCGTTGAGCATCAGCAGGTTGCGCAGCAGGCCGATCAGCAGCACCGCGGCGATGACGCCGCCGAGGGTGCCCTTGCCGCCGTCGAAGTCGATGCCGCCCAGCAGCACCGCGGCGATGACGGTCAGCTCCAGCCCGAGGCCGTTGTCGGCGCGGGCGCTGCCGTACCGGAGCGTGTACACGATCCCGGCCAGGCCGGCGATCAGCCCGGACACCACGAACAGCACCAGCTTGATCCGCTTGACCCGGATGCCGGCGAAGTAGGCGGCGTCCTCCTGGGAGCCGATCGCGAACAGCGAGCGGCCGACGCCGGTGGCGTGCAGCGTCACGGCGGTGACGACCGCCAGCAGGGCGAACAGCGCGATCGGGTACGGGATCGGGGTGCCCGGCACGGTCTGAGTCGCCAGGTCGGTGTACTGCTGGGGGAACTCGGCGACCGCCTTGGTGCCCAGGACCACGTAGGCCAGGCCCCGGTAGAGCGTCATCGTGCCGATCGTCACCGCCAGCGAGGGCAGCCCGAGCCGGGTCACCAGCAGGCCGTTGACCAGCCCGCAGACGATCCCGACGACCAGCACCACCGGGATGATCGTCTCGAGCGCCCAGCCGGCGTCCCAGAGCCCGCCGGTCAGCGCGCTGCACAGGCCGAGCACGGAGGCGACCGACAGGTCCACCTGCCCGCACACCACCAGCAGCGTCATCGGCAGCGCGATCAGCGCGATCTCGCTCAGGTCGCCGAGCGCGAACGACAGGTTGTCGGAGTTGGCGAAGTCCGGGGAGAAGCCGGCGCCGCCGCAGAACACCGCGACCAGCAGCACGAGGACGGCGGTCTCCCAGCGGATCAGCCCGCGCGCGTCAAACCGCATCGCGGTCGCTCCCTTCTTCCTTGGCCGTCGCCTTGGCCTTGGCCGTGGCCTTGCCCGGGCCCGGCGGGGCGCCCGGCGGTGCCGTCCCGTTGCCGTTGAGGCGGCGCCGGCCGCGCCGGGACCGGGACCTGACCTTCAGCGCGCGGGTCGTCCGCAGGGCCAGCAGCCGGTCGACGCTGATGGCCAGCAGGAGCAGCAGGCCGGTGATGGCGTCCTGCCAGAACGGGTTGACCTTGAGGACGACCAGCACGCTGCCGATGATCGTGATGAGCAGGGCGCCCAGCACGGCGCCGTACACGGTGCCGACCCCACCGACGATCGCCACGCCGCCGACCACGACCGCGCTGACCACCCGCAGCTCCCAGCCGCCCGCCGCGTCGGCCACGACGGTGCCGAACCGGGCCAGCCACAGCACTCCCGCCAGCCCGGCGAGCGCGCCGCTGACCAGGTAGGCGGTCAGCACCCGGCGCCGGATCGGGACGCCCGCCAGCCGGGCCGCCTCGGGGCTGGAGCCGATCGCGTAGTACTCGCGGCCGGAGGAGTAGGAGCGCAGGTAGAAGCCGATCGCCAGCATCACCGCGACGGTGATGATCGGCAGGTAGGGGATGCCGAGGATCGCGTCGTTGCCCAGCGACAGCACCGAGGACGGCAGGTCGGAGGCGCTGATCTGGTCGCCGGAGGCGATGTAGTAGTCCAGGCCCTGGATCACGTACAGCGTGCCCAGCGTGACGACCAGGGCGGGCACCCGGCAGAAGCTGACCAGCAGCCCGTTCACCAGCCCGCAGGCGGTGCCGATCGCCACGCCCAGCAGGGCCACCAGCAGCACGTTGTGGTCGGTGCCGGAGGCGAAGTCGCCGGTGACGAAGGCGACCAGGCCGACCAGCGAGCCGACCGACAGGTCGATGTTGCGGGTGATGACGACCATGGTCTGCCCGACGGCCAGCAGCGCCAGGATGGAGGCGTTGAGGAAGATGTCCTCGACGCCCTGCGCGGACAGGAACCGCGGGTTGACGATCGTGGTGACGGCCACCAGGACGACCAGCGCGCCGACGATGCTCATCTCGCGGGCGCGCAGCACCACGTCGACCAGCCTGCGGCCGCCGGTTCGGGGCGGTCCGCCGGCGGGCGGCCTGGTGGGGGTCTCGGCGAGTACGGTCATGGGGTCAGGCCGCCTTTCCCGTGTCGCCGTCGCCGTTGCCGTTGCGTCCGGTGGCGGCGGCCATGACGGTCTCCTCGGTGGCGTCGGCGCGGGAGATCTCGGCGGTCAGCCGGCCCTCGTGCATGACCAGCACCCGGTCGGCCATGCCCAGCACCTCCGGCAGGTCGGAGGAGATCATCAGCACCGCCAGGTCCTGCGCGGCCAGCTCCGACAGCAGCCGGTGGACCTCGGCCTTGGTGCCGACGTCGATGCCGCGGGTGGGCTCGTCCACGATCAGCACGGCGGGCTCGGTGGCCAGCCACTTGGCCAGGACGACCTTCTGCTGGTTGCCGCCCGACAGCACGCCGACGGTGTCGGTGAGGCGGGCGTACTTGAGCTGGAGGCGCAGCGCCCAGTCGGCGGCGCGGTCCCGTTCGACCTTGCGGGAGATGAGCGGGCCGCGCCCGGTGGCGCGGCGCAGCGACCGCAGCTGGGTCAGGCCCATGTTCCGCTCGATGGACATGTCCATGACCAGGCCCTGCTGGCGGCGGTCCTCGGGCACCAGGGCCAGCCCGGCCGACATCGCGGCGGTGGGGCTGCCCGCGGGGAGCGCGCTGCCGGCGACCTCGACGGTTCCGGCGTCCCAGCGGTCCACCCCGAAGATCGCGCGGGCGACCTCGCTGCGGCCCGCGCCGACCAGCCCGGCCAGCGCGACGATCTCGCCGCGCCGCACCTCGAAGGAGACGTCGGTGAACGCGCCCTCGCGGGTCAGCCGGGACACCTTCAGCGCGACCTGGCCGGGGGTGACGTCCTGCTTGGGGTAGAGCGTGCCGAGCTCGCGGCCGACCATCCGCTGGACGAGGTCGTCGGGGGTGAGGCCCTCGACCGGCTCGGTGGCGATGTAGGTGCCGTCGCGCAGCGTGGTGACCCGCTGGCACAGCTCGAAGATCTCCTCGAGCCGGTGCGAGATGAACAGGATCGCGCAGCCCTGCTCGCGCAGCGTGCGGGTGACGCCGAACAGGCGGGCGACCTCCTGGCCGGTCAGCGCGGCGGTGGGCTCGTCCATGATCAGCACCCGGGCGTCCCGGGAGATGGCCTTGGCGATCTCCACGACCTGCTGGTCGGCGATGGACAGCCCGCGCGCGGGCTGCTGCGGGTCCATGGCGACGCCGAGCCGGATGAACAGCTCGGCGGTGCGCTCGTGCATGGCGCGGCGGTCGATGCGGCCGAGCCCGGTGCGAGGCTGGCGCCCCATGAAGATGTTCTCCGCGACCGACAGGTCGGGGAACAGGGTGGGCTCCTGGTAGATGACCGCGACGCCCGCCTGCTGCGCGTCGGCGGGGCCGCCGAACTCCGCCGGCGCGCCGTCCACCCGTACCTCGCCCGCGTCGGGGCGGTGCACGCCTGCGAACGTTTTTACGACGGTGGACTTGCCCGCGCCGTTCTCGCCGGCGAGTGCGTGCACCTCACCGGCGTGCAGCTCCAGGGTGACGCCCTGCAGGGCCTTGACGGCGCCGAACGACTTGCTCACGTTGACCAGTGCCAATGTCGGTGGCGCCGACCGAGCGGGTGCGCTCACGGCCACCCTCCTCGCTGGGGTGATCTGTAACCGGATGATGAAAAACGTTTTAACGGGATGTTGCGCGGAACGCTAGATGTGAGCCGGAGCACTCGTCAAGAGGGAACCTCGGCTCGGATCCGCGCCGAACCCTCGAAAACCCCGTGCCCACCGGCTCTGGAGCGATCTTCACGAGTTCCGCGGAACGCCCCTCCCGGGCCCTTCCCCGGCTGACGAGCCGGCGGCGAAGTTCCCACGCCAGGGTTGACACGTTTTAAAGAGATGACCCAAAGTGAGCGCGGCACACCAGCGGACGAGACCGGGGGCACACAGTGGGCACCGTGGGGATCAAGCAGGTCGCCGAACACGCCGGGGTGTCCCCCGGCACGGTCTCCAACGTGCTCAACCGCCCCGAGCGGGTCGCCCCCGGCACCCGCGCCCGGGTCGAGCAGTCCATCCGCGAGCTGGGCTTCGTCCGCAACGGCTCGGCCTCCACGCTGCGCGCCGGGCACAGCAGCACGATCGGGCTGATGGTGCTCGACCTGGCCAATCCCTTCTTCACCGACGTGGCCCGCGGGGTCGAGGACGTCGCCAGCGAGCGCGGCTACGCGGTGCTGCTGTCCTCCTCCGCCGAGTCCGGCGAGCGCGAGCAGCGCAACATCCGGGTGTTCGCCGAGCAGCGGGTCCGCGGCGTCCTGCTCACCCCGGTCGGGGACGACGGGCAGAACGCCGACCGGCTCAGCGACCGCGGCGTCCCGGTCGTCCTGCTCGACCACCCGACCCCGCGCGCCAACCAGTGCTCGGTCGCGGTCGACGACGTGGCCGGCGGCGAGCTGGCGGTCGGGCAGCTGCTGGCCGACGGCGCCCGCACGCTGGCGTTCGTCACCGGCCCGGCCGCGCTGCGGCAGTGCACCGACCGGCGCAAGGGCGCCCTGCGCGCGCTGCGCGCCGCCGGGCTGGGCCGGGAGGCGATGCTGGAGCTGGGCGTCCCGGCCATGAACGCGCGCGCGGGCCAGGAGGCCGCCCGCCGCCTGCTGGACGACGGGCCGCTGCCCGACGCCGTCTTCTGCGCCAACGACCTGCTGGCCCTGGGCGTGCTGCGGGTCCTGCTCCAAGCGGGGGTCAAGGTTCCGACCGACGTGGCGCTGATCGGGTACGACGACATCGAGTTCTCGGCGGCGGCCGCGGTCCCGCTCAGCTCGGTGCGCCAGCCCACCTACCAGCTCGGGCGGATCGCCACCGAGCTGCTGCTGGAGGAGTGCGACGACCCCGACGGGCATGCCCACCAGCAGGTCATGTTCCAGCCGGAGCTGGTCGTCCGCGACTCCAGCCGCCGCGAGGCCCACCCCTTGGAAGGAGGGCGGCCGTGAAGGTCGCGCTGTTCATCACCTGCCTCAACGACACGATGTTCCCCGACACCGGGAAGGCCGTCGTGCGGCTGCTGCGCAGGCTCGGCCACGAGGTGGACTTCCCCGCCGCGCAGACCTGCTGCGGCCAGATGCACCTCAACACCGGCTACCGGAGCCAGGCGGTGCCGATGGCGCGGGGCTTCGCCAAGGCGTTCGCCGGGTACGACGCCGTGGTGAGCCCGTCGGCCTCGTGCGCGGCGATGGTCCGCGACTGGCATCCCCGGCTGATCGACGAGCCCGTGCCCGCGGTGTACGAGCTGTCGGAGTTCCTGGTCGACGTGCTCGGGGTCACCGACGTGGGCGCCTACTTCCCGTACCGGGTCACCTACCACCCGACGTGCCACTCGCTGCGGATGCTGCACGTGGGCGACCGGCCGCTGCGGCTGCTGCGCGAGGTCCGCGGCATCGACCTCGTCGAACTGCCCGAGGCGGCCGAGTGCTGCGGGTTCGGCGGCACGTTCGCGCTGAAGAACTCCGAGGTGTCGGCGGCCATGTGCGCGGACAAGGTCACCAACGTGCGGCGCACGGGGGCCGAGGCGCTGTGCGCGGCCGACAACTCCTGCCTGATGCACATCGGCGGCGCGCTGACCCGGACCCGGTCCGGGGTACGGGCGGTGCACCTGGCCGAGATCCTCGCCGCCACCGAGGAGGATCCCTCATGAGCGGCGGAGCCGTTCGGGGGGTCTGGGGGACCGCCCCCAGGAAGGAAAGCATGAGCCCGAAATCGAAGGCCGAGGGCGCCAGGGCCATGCCGACCTACGTGGGCATGCCGTCCTTCCCCGACGCCGCCCGCCGCGCCGTCGGCGACACCCGGCTGCGGCACAACCTGGCGCACGCCACGTCCACGATCCGGGGGCGGCGCGCGGACGCGGTCGCCGAGCTGGACGACTGGGCGGCGCTGCGCGAGGCCGGCAAGCAGATCAAGGACCACGTGCTGGCCAACCTGGGCCACTACCTGCGCCTGCTGGAGGAGAGGGTCACCGCGGCGGGCGGCACCGTGCACTGGGCGCGCGACGCCGCCGAGGCCAACCGGATCGTCGCCGATCTGGTGAAGGCCACCGGCGAGACCGAGGTCGTCAAGGTCAAGTCGATGGCCACCCAGGAGATCGGGCTGAACGAGGCGCTGGCCGAGGAGGGCATCGCCGCCTACGAGACCGACCTGGCCGAGCTGATCGTGCAGCTGGGCCACGACCGGCCCTCGCACATCCTGGTCCCGGCGATCCACCGCAACCGGTCCGACATCCGCGACATCTTCCGCCGCGAGATGGCCGACGCGCCCCCGGGCCTGTCCGATTCCCCCGCGGAGCTGGCCGAGGCCGCGCGCAGGCATCTGCGGGCCAAGTTCCTGTCGGCCAAGGTCGCGGTCTCGGGCGTCAACTTCGCCGTCGCCGACACCGGCACGCTGGTGGTGCTGGAGTCGGAGGGCAACGGCCGAATGTGCCTCACCCTCCCCGAGACGCTGATCTCGGTGATGGGCGTGGAGAAGCTGGTGCCGAGCTGGCGGGACCTGGAGGTCTTCCTGCAGCTGCTGCCGCGCTCGTCCACCGCCGAGCGGATGAACCCGTACACCTCGACGTGGACGGGCAGCACCCCCGGCGACGGGCCGCGCGACTTCCACCTGGTGCTGCTGGACAACGGCCGCACCGACACGCTCCGCGACGAGGTGGGGCGGCAGGCGCTGCGCTGCATCCGCTGCTCGGCGTGCCTGAACGTGTGCCCGGTCTACTCGCGGGCGGGCGGCCACGCCTACGGCTCCCCCTACCCGGGGCCGATCGGGGCGATCCTGTCGCCGCAGATCCGCGGGATCGGGTCGGAGGTGGACGCCTCGCTGCCGTACGCGTCGTCGCTGTGCGGGGCGTGCTTCGAGGCGTGCCCGGTCGCGATCGACATCCCCGAGGTGCTGGTGCATCTGCGCGCACGCTCGGTGGAGGGGCCGCGCAGGCATCCGGTGGAGCGGGCGGTGATGGGCGTGGCGGGCTGGACGCTGCGCTCCCCCGCCCGCCTCGGGATGGCGCAGCGCGCGGCGTCGGCGAGCCGCTGGGTGGTCGGGCGGAACGGGCGCATCCGGCGCCTGCCCGGCCCGCTGAAGGCCTGGACGGACACCCGCGACGCGCCCGCGCCGCCGAAGGAGTCGTTCCGCGCCTGGTGGGCGCGCACCGATGGCGGCCGTACAGGGGAGACGAAGAAATGAGCGCGCGGGAGGAGATCCTCCGGCGGATCGAGGGCATCGTCCCGACCCGGCCCGCCGCCGAGGTCGCCACGTCGTACGCCGAGATCGACCGGTCCTATCTGCGGCGCCACCATGGCGAGGGGATCCTGGAGCTGTTCGCCGAGCGGGTGGCCCACTACCGCGCCGAGGTCCGGACGGTGACCGCCGCCGAGCTGCCGGGCGCGGTCGCCGAGGCGCTGTCGGCCCGTCCCGGGGTCGTCGGCGCCCCCGCCGGCCTGCCCGCCGCGTGGACCTCCGGCCTCGACGAGGCGCGGCTGGCCCGCGACCCCGCCGTCGCCGACCTGGACGGCCTCGCGGGCGCGGTCACCGGCTGCGCCGTCGCGATCGCCGAGACCGGCACGATCGTGCTCGACCACGGCCCCGGCCAGGGCCCGCGCGCCCTGTCGCTGGTCCCCGATTATCACCTGATCGTCGTCGAGGCGGCCCAGGTCGCCGCCGACGTCCCCGAGGCCCTCGAACGCCTCGATCCGCACCGTCCGCTGACCTTCGTCTCCGGGCCGTCCGCCACCAGCGACATCGAGCTGTCCAGGGTCGAGGGCGTGCACGGCCCGCGCACCCTCGAAGTCCTCGTCGTCACCTGAAACCCAACGAACAGGCACCACGCTCATGACCACCCCCACCTTCGCGGCCGTCGACCTCGGCGCCTCCAGCGGGCGCGTGATGACCGCGCGGATCGGCCCGGGCACGCTCGACCTCACCGAGGTGCGCCGCTTCCCCAACCGCCCGGTGCGCGCCAACGGCACCCTGCACTGGGACGTCCTCGGCCTGTACGGCAACGTGCTCGACGGCCTGCGCGGCGCCGCGTCCGCCACCCCCGGCGGCCTGGTGTCGGCCGGCATCGACTCGTGGGCGGTCGACTACGGCCTGCTGGACGGGAACGGCGACCTGCTCGGCAACCCCGTGCACTACCGCGACGCCCGCACCGACGGGGTGATGGAGCGGGTCCGCGCCGAGGTGGGCGACGACCTGCTCTACCAGGTGTCGGGGCTGCAGTTCCTGCCGTTCAACACCGTCTACCAGCTGGTGGCGGCCGGGGCCGGCCTGGACCGGGCCCGCACCCTGCTGCTGGTCCCCGACCTGCTGGCGTACTGGCTGACCGGCAAGGTCGGCGCCGAGCGCACCAACGCCTCCACCACCGGGCTCCTGGACGTCCGCGACGGGACGTGGTCGCGGCCGCTCCTGGACCGGCTCGGCCTTCCCGGCGGGCTGCTGCCGGAGCTGCGCGGGCCGGGCGAGGTGATCGGGACGCCGCGGCCGGATGTGGCCGCGGAGACCGGCCTCCCGGGGGACCTGGCGGTGACGGCGGTCGGCTCCCACGACACCGCCTCCGCGGTCGCCGCCGTCCCGGCCGCCGGGGACCGCTTCGGCTACATCTCCTGCGGCACGTGGTCGCTGGTCGGCGTGGAGCTGCCCGCGCCCGTGCTGAGCGAGGAGAGCCGCAAGGCCAACTTCACCAACGAGGGCGGGGTCGACGGCACGGTCCGCTACCTGCGCAACGTCATGGGGCTGTGGCCGCTGCAGGAGTCGCTGCGCGCCTGGGGGTCGCCCGACCTGGGCGCGCTGCTGGCCGAGGCCGAGCACGTCCCGGCGCGCCGCTCGCTGATCGACCCCGACGACCCGGAGTTCCTGCCGCCGGGCGACATGCCCGCCCGGATCGCCGCGCACTGCGCGCGGCGCGGGTTCCCCGAGCCGGCCACGCGCGCGGAGATCGTGCGGTGCGTGCTGGACAGCCTGGCGCTGGCGCACCGGACGACGCTGCGGGAGGCGGTGCGGCTGTCGGGCCGGGAGGTCGAGGTGGTGCACCTGGTCGGCGGCGGCAGCCGCAACGACCTGCTGTGCCGACTCACCGCCGACGCCTGCGGGCGGCCCGTGATCGCCGGTCCGGTGGAGGCCACGGCGCTGGGCAACGTGCTGGTGCAGGCGCGGGCGCACGGCGCCGTCGGCGGGCTGGCCGAGATGCGCGCGCTGGTCGCCGCGACCCAGCCGCTGCGCCGGTACGAGCCGTCCGGCGGCACCGCCGCCTGGGCGGAAGCCGCCGCCCGGCTCGCCTGACTGCCTGCGGCGACGCGGTTATGCTCGCCGGATGCGGCTCACTGCCTTGGCGCGCACGACCGGCAGGCTGCTCCTGGGCGGGGCGGCCGTGTACGCGCTGGTCTGGGCGGTGGTGAGCCTGGTCATCCTCGCCATGAGCCAGGCGTGCCGCACGAGCGAGCGCGCGGCCGCGCACGCCCAGGAGCAGGGCGGGCCGCCGCGGGTGCCCGGCATCGGCCACTTCGCCCGGGTCGACGACCGCGTGTGGCGGGGCGCCGCGCCCAGCGCCGAGGGGTACCGGAGGCTGGCCGGGCTCGGCGTCCGCACGGTGGTCGACCTGCGCGCCGAGCGGCTGTCCCCGGCCGCGCTGGAGGTCCCCGGGCAGGCCGGGCTCACGGTCGTGCGGCTGCCGGTGCGCGACGGCCAGCCGCCCGCCGCCGGCCAGGTGGCGCGTTTCCTGGCGGTGGTGCGGGGCGCCCGGGGGCCGGTGTTCGTGCACTGCGGCGCGGGCGTGGGCCGGACAGGGTCGATGTCGGCGGCGTACCTGGTCGGCACCGGTCAGGCCGACGCCCCCACCGCGACGCGGCGCAGCCTGGCGGTGGGGCCGCCGTCGCTGGAGCAGCTCGCGTTCATGCGGCGGCTGGACGGCGAGCGCGCCGGGCGTCCCCCGGCGGCGCTGGTGGCCCTCAGCCGGGTGGCCGATTCGCCCCGCAGATCGTGGGCGCGGCTGCGAGGATAGGCGGCACGTCCGTACGACCGTTTGGGGCGCCCCTGTTGACACGGCGCCACCGATGACGGTTCATAGCACATGACCGGTGGCACGGTGGGAGACCGGGACGGACCGGTGCGGCGGCCCGCCGCGGGCGCGCTCGCGACCGGCTCCCGTTATCGGGAGATCAGTACTATGTCCCCGGCGACACCCGGTAGTCACGCAAGTAGAACGATCACGGCGCATCGACCGCCTGTCACTGTTGGGGTGTGGACATGGAGGGTCGCGCGGACCGGAACGCGGAAGGCCTGCCCGCCGGCGCCCCGCTCGTCGGGCGGCGGACGGCGCTCCGCGTCCTGGACCAGGCACTCGACGCCTCGTTCGGAGGCTCCTTCCGCTTCCTGGCGCTGTCGGGTGATCCGGGCGCGGGCAAGACCCGGCTGCTGGGCGAGCTGGCCGCGGCGGCCGGCGCCCGCTCGCTGCCCGTGCTGGCCGGGCGCGCCGCCGAGTTCGAGCAGCAGATGCCCTTCGGCGCCCTGGTCGACGCCCTCGACGACCGGCTGGAGCGCAGCCGCCCGGCGCTCAATCCCGCCACCGCGCGGCTGCTGTCGACGGTGTTCCCGGCGCTGGCCGGTGCCGCGCACTCCCCCGCGTCCGACGCCGGCGTCCAGGGCCCCGCGCCCGGCGGGGCGGCACCGGGCGAGCCGGCGGCCGACGCGGAGCCGCTGGGCGTGGCCCGCTACCACCTGCACCGCGCCGTGCGCCATCTCCTCGAGGAGCTGGCCTCCGACAACGGCCTCATGCTCCTGCTCGACGACGTGCACTGGGCCGACGACGCCTCGATCGAGCTGCTGGGCTACCTGGTCCGCCATCCGCCGCGCGCCCGGGTCCTGATCGGCGTCGCCTACCGTCCCGCGCAGGCGTCGGCGCGGCTGGCCACGCTGGTCGACATCGCCGGCGAGCACGGCGTCAGCGTCACCGCCGACCCGTTCACGCGCGAGGAGGTCGAGCAGTTCCTGGGCCCGGAGGTGTCGCGGTCCCGCTGCCAGGCGCTGTACGAGGCCAGCGGCGGCAACCCGTTCTACCTGGAGGCGCTGGCCCGCCGCCCGGGCGGGCGCGACGGCGCCGAGCCGTCCCCGGCCGAGGAGGCCGTCGCCGAGCCCTGGGGCGCGCTGCCCGACCTCGGTGAGATCACCGAACTGCCGCCCGCGGTCCGCACCGCGCTGCGGGTCGAGCTGAGCGGGCTGCACGAGACCGCGCTGCTGGTGGCGCGGGCCGCCGCGGTCGCCGCCGACGAGTTCGAGCCCGCGCTGGCCGCCGCCGGGGCGGAGATCGCCGAAGACCGGGCGCTGGCCGCGCTGGACGACCTGGCCGCCCGCGACGTGGTGCGGCCCGCCTCCGCCGGCCGGTTCCGCTTCCGCCACCCGCTGGTCCGGCACGTGGTGTACGGCTCGGCCGCCGCCGGGTGGCGGCTGGGCGCGCACGCGCGGATCGCCCGCCATCTGGGCGACCTGGGCGCCCCGGCGACGCTGCGCGCCCACCACGTGGAGCGGTCGGCCGGCTACGGCGACCAGCAGGCGATCGCGACGCTGGTCGAGGCGGCCCGCACGGTGGCGCCGCAGGCACCGGCCACCGCCGCGCACTGGCTGAAGGCCGCGCTGCGCCTGATGCCCGAGGACCCCGACCCGGCGGAGGCCGGGCTCGACACGGGCGAGGACGGCGGGCGGCCCCCGCACGTCCGGCTCCTGGCCGAGCTGGCGCACGCGCAGACGGTCAGCGGGCAGCTGGTGGAGGGCCAGGAGACGGCCCGCACACTGCTGCGGCTGCTGCCCCCCGACGACCATGCCCGCCGCGCCCGCGCCGTCCAGATGTGCGCGGTGATCGAGCGGCAGCTGCAGCGCCACCAGCAGGCCCGCGCGTTGGTGCTGGACGAGCTGCACCGCATCCCCGACCCGCAGGCGCCCGCCGCCGTGCTGCTGCGCACCCGGCTGGTCGCCGACCGGCTGATGCGCCTCGACATCCGCGGCGCCCAGGCGGTGCTGGACCGGATGCCGGAGAACGCGCCCGGCTGGGAGCCGGGCCTGCGGGTCGCGGTCGCCTCGCTGCGGGTGATGCCGGCCTACGGGGCCGGGCGGGTGGACGACGCGATCGCCCTCGCCGAGGCCGCCGACGCGGTGTACGCCGAGTCCCCCGACGGCCACATCGCCGAGGCCCTCGACCACGTCCCCTGGCTGGGCTGGGCCGAGGTCATGCTGGGCCGGTACGACCACGCGCGGCGCCGGCTCGAGCGCTGCATCGCCATCGCGCGCTCCACCGGCCAGGTGCCCTACATCACCTATCTGCTGAACGCGCAGGCGAGGCTGTACACGCTGCTGGGGCGGCTGGCCGAGGCGGCGGACGCGGCCGAGGAGGCCACCGAGACGGCCCGGCTGGTGCGCTCCGGCGAGACGCTGGTGTTCGGGCTGACCCAGCAGTGCCTGGTCGCGACGTGGCAGGGCGACCACGACCGGGCGCTGCGGCTGGGCGAGGAGGCGGTGGCCGGCGACCTCGGCGCCGGCGAGTGGTGGGGCGCGATGGCCCGGTTCGCCCTCGGCGTCGCGCTGGTCAACTCGGGCCGCGCCGAGGAGGGCGCGGTCGCCGCGCTGGAGGCGTGCGGCGATCCGACCGCGCCGCAGCTCGACCCGTCCACGCTGCTGTGCTGCGCGGAGATGCTGGCCCAGGTCGAGGCGGCCCGGGAGAAGGACGGCGAGCCCGGCCGCTGGGCGGAGATCGCCGAGATGCTCGGCGGGATCGGGGGATCGGCCGACGCGGGGATGGTGCGGCTCGCGCAGGCGCACGCGGCACGCCCGTCCGATCCGGCCGCGGCGGCCTCGCTGGCGGCCGAGGGCGGCCGGCTGCTGCTGTCGGCCGGGCGCCGGCTGGAGGCGGGCCGTGCCGAGCTTGCCGCGGGGCTGGCGTACCAGGCCGCCGGTGAGCGCGACCCGGCGCGCGAGCGGCTGCGGGCCGCCGCGGAGCTGTTCGAGTGGTGCGGGGCGCGGGCGCTGCTGGCGCAGACCGTCCGGGAGCAGCGCCGCCTCGGGGTGCGGGTGGCCTCGCCGCGCCGGGGCGGACGGGGCGACGAGCCGTTCGGGCTGTCCCCCCGCGAGTACGAGATCGCCACGCTGGTCGCGGAGGGCTGCACGAACCAGCAGGTGGCCGAGAAGCTGTTCCTCAGCGTCCGCACGGTGGAGACCCATCTGTCGCGGGTCTTCGGCAAGCTCGGGGTGAGCTCGCGGGTCGGCGTCGTCACGGTGCTGAACGGGCGCCCCGGCGACCGCGACTCCTGAGCCCCGCGACCCGTTCCGCCGGGCGGTCCGGACGGTCCGGGCGGCCCGGGTGATCCGCCGGCCGATGTGATCTTCGTTGCGCGGCCTTGCGGAACGGCGGCGGGACCGTGCCAGGCGGCACAGATTCGTGCCAAGATCCGGACGAGAATGAACCGTCAGGTCGAAAACGGACTCTCACTCCACACGGGCACCACGTACCGCGGGGCGCGAATACGGGTTTTCCACGATGCCGCGCCGTCGTACGCGACTGCCATCGTTGGACCGTCATTCAGCCGGGAGGACAGAGACATGGCACGCCGAATCCGACGTTTCTCGCCCGAGGGCGTCACGGACGCCGAAGTGTCGCTGCACCCGTTCACGACCGAGGACGACCTGCTGCTCACCCTGTCCCGCTTCCACCGCGAGGACAGCGACGACGTCGTCCTGCTCATGCACGGGCTCACCTCCTCCAGCGACCTGTTCACCATGCCGGAGATCTACAACATGGTGAGCTACCTGCTGGACAACGGCTTCGGCGACGTGTGGGCGCTCGACTTCCGGATGAGCAACCGCTTCCCGTACAACACCGGCGGGCGCCGCTACTCGCTCGACGACATCGCGCTGTTCGACTACCCGGCCGCGATGGCCGAGCTGCGCCGCCACATCGGCGACCGCCGGGTGCACGTCTTCGCGCACTGCCTGGGCGCGCTGTCGTTCAGCATGAGCCTGTTCGGCGGCGCGGTGGAGGACGACCTGGCCAGCCTGGTCGTCAACAGCGTCTCCCTGACGCCGCGGGTGCCGTCGTGGTCGAAGGTCAAGATGGCGATCGGCCCGAACTTCGCCGACTACGTCCTCGGCTCGCCCTACATCGACCCGCGTTTCACCGAGGCGCCGAAGCTGAGCGGCCGGTGGCTGATGTCCCAGGTCATCTCGGCGTTCCATCCCGAGTGCAAGGAGTCGGCCTGCCACATGCAGAGCTTCATGTGGGCGAGCGGCCGGCCCGGGTTCTTCATGCACGAGAACCTCGCGCCCGAGACCCACACCCACGACCGGCTCGCCGACATCAACGGCGCCTCGACCGTCCACTACTACCGGCACATCCGCAAGATGGTGAAGGCCGGCCGGGCGGTCCGCTACGACCCGCGCGATCCGAGGCTGAAGGCGCTGCCGACCAACTTCCTGGCCCGCGCCTCAAAGATCACCACGCCGATCCTGTTCACCACCGGCGACCACAACCGGATCTTCACCGACTCCAACGTGGTCTGCCACGCGCTGCTGTCGAAGGTCGTGCCGGGCCGGCACGAGCTGGAGGTGCTGCCGGGCTACGGCCACATCGACCCGATCCTCGGCAAGAACGCCCACGAGCGGGTCTACCCGAGGATCCTCGCGCACTTCCAGAAGCACGGCACCGACCGGAAGGCCGCATGACGATGACCGAGCACGTGGCCGCCGAGCACGCCGACACCGTCGTCGTCGGCTCGGGGTTCGGCGGGTCGGTCGCCGCCTACCGGCTGGCCGAGGCCGGCCGGTCGGTGGTGCTGCTGGAGCGCGGCCAGCCCTACCCGCCCGGGTCGTTCCCACGCTCGCCCTCGGAGATGGGCCGGGCGTTCTGGGACCCCTCGGCCGGGCTGTACGGCATGTTCGACGTGTGGAGCTTCAAGGGCTGCGACTCGGTCGTCTCCTCCGGCCTGGGCGGCGGCTCGCTCATCTACGCCAACGTGCTGCTGCGCAAGGACGAGCGGTGGTTCGTCAACGAGGGCCTGGACGGCGGGCACGAGCCGTGGCCGGTGACGCGCGACGACCTCGACCCGTACTACGACCGGGTCGAGGAGATGATGGGCGCGACGCCGTACCCGCTGGACCGCGCCCCGTTCGACGACTCCCCCAAGACGCACGCGATGCAGGACGCCGCCGCCGAACTCGGCCTCAACTGGGCGCTGCCGCCGCTGGCGGTCGGCTTCGCCCCCGAGCGCGGCGCCGCGCCGGGCGTCAGCCTGCCGATCGTCGATCCCGGCTACGGGAACCTGCACGGCGGCGGGCGGCGCACCTGCCGGCTGTGCGGCGAGTGCGACATCGGCTGCAACGAGGGCTCGAAGAACTCCCTCGACCACAACTACCTGTCGGCGGCCGCGTTCCACGGCGCGGACCTGCGCACCTCGCACGAGGTGAAGGCGATCCGGCCGCGGCCTCGCGGCGGGTACGAGGTCGACTACGTCCACCACGACCCCGAGCGCAGGGCCGGGAAGAAGCCGCCGGTCCGCACCATCACCTGCGACCGGCTGATCCTGGGCGCGGGCACCTACGGCACCACGTTCCTGCTGCTGAAGTCGCGCACGGCGTTCCCCGGGCTCAGCCCGGCGCTGGGTTCGCGGTTCTGCGGCAACGGCGACCTGCTGACGTTCCTGCTGAAGGCGCGCGACCGCAACCGGGTGCGGCCGCTGGACGCCAGCCGCGGCCCGGTGATCACCAGCGCGATCCGGCTGCCCGACGAGCTGGACGGCCATCCGGGCGCGGGCCGCGGCGCCTACATCCAGGACGGCGGCTACCCGGCGTTCGTCGACTGGATGGTGCAGCCGTTCGACCTGGGCGACCAGATCGACCGGGCGGTGAAGTTCCTGTGGAACCGGTTCACCGAGTTCTTCTCCGGCGCGCCCGACACCAACCTGTCCAAGGAGCTGGCGGACCTGATCGGCGACGGGGCGCTGTCGGTGAGCTCGCTGCCGCTGCTGGGCATGGGCCGCGACACCGCCGACGGGCGGCTGGCGCTCAAGGACGGGCGGCTGGCGGCCGACTGGACGGTCGAGACCAGCGCGGCGCACTTCGAGCGGCTGCGCACGACGATGCAGGGCATCGCCGACGTGCTGGGCGCCGAGTACGCCGACAACCCGGCGTGGTTCCGCAAGCGCGTGGTCACCGTTCATCCGCTGGGCGGCGCCCCGATGGGGCGGCACCCGGTCGAGGGCGTCTGCGACGCCTTCGGGGAGGTGTTCGGCTTCCCCGGCCTGTACATCGCCGACGGGGCGGCGATGCCGGGGCCGGTGGGGCCGAACCCCTCGCTCACGATCGCCGCGATGGCCGACCGCATGGCCACGCGGATCCTGGAGGGGATGTCCCGCCCCGCCGACACGGGGGCCGAGCCGGTCACGGGGACCGGCTCGCCCGGCGGGGCGGTGGGCGGCAAGGCGTACGGCACGGATTCGGGGGCGCCGACGGGGACCGGGGGAACGTCCCCGGAGGCGTCGTCCGGCCGTACGTCGCTGTCGTTCACCGAGGAGATGAAGGGGTTCGTCTCCTGGGGGGCGACCGATCCGCGGGCGGGTGAGCTGGACGAGGGCCGCGAGCGGTTCTCGTTCCGGCTCACGATCACCGCCGACGACGTGGATCGGTTCCTGGCCGAGCCCGAGCACACCGCGCGGGCCGAGGGATGGGTGGACGCCGCCGGCCAGGGGGGCCGGCGGCCCGTCCAGCGGGGCTGGTTCAACCTCTTCGCGCCGGGGGGCGCCGAGGAGCGCCGGCTGATGAAGTACCGGCTGCATTTCGCCGACGACCGGGGCCGGCCCCGCACCCTCATCGGTCACAAGAACGTGCTGCACGGTCCGCCGACCCGGATCTGGCCCGACACCTCGACGCTGTACGTCCACCTGCTGGACGGCCACGCCGACGAGGAAGCGGTCGAGGAGGCCGCCAAGGGGGCGGTCCCCGAGGGGGCGGTGGTGCTGGGCGCGGGCGTGCTGCACATCCAGCTGACGGATTTCGCCCGCCAGCTGACCACCTTCCGCACGGCGGGGCCCGGCGGTCCCGCGGCCCTGGTGTCGTTCGGCCGCTTCTTCGCCGGGGAGCTGTGGGAGGTCTACGGCCCCGACCTCGACTGAGGAGGGGCCGTCCGAGGACGTGCGAGCGGAGAGAACTGCGGGGTGCTCTCCGCTCGCACCTTTTCCAGCCTCGTTCAGCCATGTTCAGCCGCGCCGGGCGCGGCGGGGCCTGCGGAGGCGGTCGCGGTAGACGCCGCGGGCCCGGTCGATCAGGTCGAGGTGGTCGGTGAGCTGGCCGCCGGCGTCGAACCGGCCCTGGGCGCGCAGGAGTTCCTCCCAGCGGTCGAGGTAGTCCAGGCACCAGCGCAGGTCGGATTCGCGGGCGACCTGGTCGCCGCCGAGGTCGATGTAGACCGGGCTGGTGTGGGCGTAGGCGCCGGTGTGGTGGAACGAGCGCGGGTGCCGCGGGCCGGAGGCGACGGCGACGACGTAGGTGGGCTCGCCGAGCTCGATCCGCGCGGTGATCCGGGGTGGCGGGCCCTCGGCGACGACGCGTTCGGCGGTGCGGATCTCCAGCCGGGTGACCTCGGGGCCGATGGCGGTGGCGGTGGCGGTGACGTGGTCGCCGGGAAGGGTGTCCAGGACGTCCCCGGGGCCGAGGCCGTCCACCTCCAGTTCCAGCCAGGGGCCGGTGGTGGCGAAGGTGCGGCCGCAGCGGACGGCCTCGGCGAACGACTCGGCGGTGAGGTCGCCCTCGACGCGGGCGTAGACGCGTTCCCAGCCGGGCGGGCTGGACTGGTTGCCGCGGCGGCAGAAGGAGAGCATCGCGTCGGTGCCGGCGGTGGCGGCCAGGACGTTGCCCGCGCCCAGCAGGTGCCGGTAGACGACGGCGGTGGTGTGGACGGAGGAGTGGTTGAGCACGTCGAGGCTGTCGATGAGGCCGAGCGCGGCGTCCACGACGATCTCGCGGGCCGAGCAGTTGCGGCCGGCGGTGAGGGCGGCGGCGGGGGGCGCGTCGGGTCCGATGGGGACGTGGAAGGGGTGGCTGTAGCCCAGGACGGCGCCGAGTTCGCGGAGTTCGGCGCAACCTTCGGCGTTGGGCGGCCAGTCGGCGGTGTCGAGGAAGCCGGTGTGGTAGCGGCGGGGCGGCCGCCGGACGCCGAAGGCGTAGAGGTGGCCGAGGATGTCGTTGCGGTACTCGACGCCGAGGCGGGCGATGTGGGCGGCGTCTGACCAGGGGAGGTCCTGCCCGGCCCAGTGTTCGAGGGCTTCGCGGTCGTAGACGCGTTCGGAGGCGACGTTGCCGGCGACGAGGTTGAGGACGTGCAGGTCCTCGCCGTGCTGGACGGCGGCGGCCTGCGCCGGGGTGCCGACCGTGTCGCCGGTCCAGTTCATGTGGACGTGCATGTCGCCGCCGTACCAGCCCTGGGCGGCGGCGTCGTAGAGCCGCTCCGGCGTCAGTTCCAGAACGGTGCCGGTACCGGGTACGGGGGTGAGGGTGCGCTCCTCGGTGCCGTACTCCATGCCGCGGGTAACGCGTACGGTGAGCGGCTCGGCGGGGACGCGCAGGAGGAGGTCGTCGCCGTGGAAGTAGGGCGTGCGGTGGGAGTCGAGCCTGGGCGGGGCGCCGTCGGGGTACCAGCCCTGGCCGTTCTCGCCGATCACCGACCAGCGGCAGGGCATGCCGGCGCGGAGGCGGAGGGTGGCCGAGGGCACGGCCCGGACGAGGGCGCCGAGGGGAATGTCGCCGCCGTCCACGGTGAGGGCGTCGCCGGGGGCGATCGAGATCAGGCGGGCTCCGCGCGGCGGCACGTGGTGGGGTTCGTCGTTCACGTGGACGGTGGCGGGTTCGTCGCGGGAGGAGTCCAGGAGCAGGCCGGTGCGGAACGCGGCGCCGTCCCCGGCCTCGCCGCCGTCGAGCACGGTCTGGGGACGGGCGTCGAGGGAG
This sequence comes from Actinomadura rugatobispora, assembly GCF_055379765.1. NCBI lineage: Bacteria > Bacillati > Actinomycetota > Actinomycetes > Streptosporangiales > Thermomonosporaceae > Actinomadura > Actinomadura rugatobispora. The sequence continues at coordinate 843,445 of NZ_AP029191.1, forward strand.
GCGCCGCCGGGGGTGAGGCGGAGGGCCGCGAGGTTGTCCAGGACCTGCCCGCCGAGGGCGTCGCGGATGATCTCGTGGACGTCCAGCTCGCGCATGCGGGCCTCGAACTCGGCGTCGCGGGCGCCGGGGTGGCGCTCGGCGACCTGGTTCATGCAGGTGAGCCAGAACGCCTGCTCGTTCATCAGGTAGGCGCTGGTCTCGATCTGCTTGACGTAGGTGATCGGGTCCTCGCCCCAGGCGGGGCCGTGCTCGTCCAGGAGCCGCCGGTACTCGCGGAGGGCGTCCTGGACGGCGGGCGGTAGCGCCGGTTCGTCGCACATCGCCGTGCCTCCCGTGGTCGGAGTGCCGTCAGGGTGGCACGGAAGGCGCGGGCTGGAAAGCACTCGTTCACGGGACCGGGAGTGCCCATCCCTCACCCGAGGTGAAGGATCTTCTCCCGGGGGTCAGGATCCTCCACCCCGGACCGGGGTCACATGCCCAGCAGGGTGCGCTTGGCGGCGGTGAACTCCTCGTCGGTGAGCACGCCCTCGCGGTGCAGCTCGCCGAGCTCGCGAAGCCTGCGCAGCATGGCGTCGGGGTCGGCGGCGCCGGCGTCGGGGGCCTTCTCCAGGACGGGCTTGTCGTCCGCGGCCGCGGCGGGGAGCGCCGAGCCGACCGGGTGCGGAAGCCGGGCCAGCACGGCGGCGGCGAGCAGCGCCGTGGTCCCGCCCTCCTTCTGGATCCCCCAGGAAAGGGCGCGGGTGTCCTCGTCCGGCGACCGGTCGGGACCGGGGTTGCGGAGCCTGAAGCGCAGGTACCCGTACCCCATCCCGGACTGGCGGCCCCATTCCACGCCCACCAGGTCCTTCAGCTCGAACACCTGCGTGCCCGCGGCCGTCTTCGCGCCGCTGGCCATCCAGTTCCACTCCAGGCGGACCCGCTCGCCGTCGAAGGAAGCGGCGCCGTCCCCGGCGCCGGCGGTCAGCGGCACGCCCGGTCCCGGCATCAGGTAGCGGTCGCACGGCCCCTCGGGCACCTCCCACACCAGCAGGGAGTTGCGCACGTCGTCGACGAAGAACTCGGCCGCTCCGACGCGGTCGGAGGGGATGGCCAGCGTGTACGGGTCGGCGGAGTCGGGGAGCCCTCCGGCGACGGCCTGGCTGAGGGGGTCGGCGCCGTCCCGCAGGCGCAGCCGCAGCCGCCCGCCCTTGCGCCCCGGCTCGTACGCCACGCCCCGGACCGCCCGCAGCGGCACGACCAGCTCGCCGAGGGCCTTGCGCAGCTTGTGCACCGAGCGGTCGTGCCCGGGCACGATCCGCACCACTTCGCCGTCGAAGGTCCACGCCCCGTCGCGGGAGGCCACTTCCGCCATACCGGGATATTAGGGGGTGGACCCGGTGCACGGCGGTCAGGCGCCCGCGGCGCGGCGGCCCCGGCGGATCCGTCCCCACGGCTTGTAGATCGACAGCACGGTCATGAAGGTGTAGCAGGTGAGCGACACCACCGGTGCGAACAGCAGGCCGTCGGCGGCGTCGCCCGCGCTGGGCCGCGCGGCCAGCACCCCGGCGGCCGCCTCGTTCAGGCTCGCGCGCAGCGCGACCACGGTCAGCGCGGCCGTCACGACGGTGAGCACCAGCTTGGTCAGCACCCAGGTGTACCGGACCAGGCCCCACTTGGTGCCCACGCCCAGCAGCACCCCGGTGACCAGCGCGAGCAGGCTCGCCGGGATCAGCACGGTGTCGCCCAGCATGTTCATGGACAGGTAGGCGGCCCGCAGGGTGACCGGATCGTCGCTGAGGGATCCGGTGATGCTGAGCGCCAGCAGCCCGACGTCCAGGCCGAGCCAGGTCATCGAGCTGATCACGTGCAGGAGCAGGATCGCCTTGCGGGTCCGCGGCGTGAACCTGGCGCGGGCCGGCGCGCGCGTACGACCGGCGCGCTCTCGCGCGGTGGGCACGGCCGAGTTCGCGGCGGTGCCGGGGGTGACGGGCGTGATGGGCGTGCGCTGTGTCGTCGTCATACCGCCGACGGTGCCGGGACGGTCCCGCCGGGGGCATCGCATCACCGGCGGCATCACCCCTACGACGGGCGGGGTAGCCGGGCCGCGCCCCGCTACCCCGCCCGTGGTACCCGCGTGCGCCGCGGCGGGACGGGTCAGCCCTGCGGGGGCTGGCCGTAGAGGCGCGCGACGCGCAGCCGGATGACCCGGCGCCGGTCGGCGACCATCGCGCGCCGGTAGTCGTCCCAGTCGGGGTGCTCCCCGCGGATGTCGCGGTAGAGCTCGATCAGCTCCTCGACGGCGGCGTCGTGCGGGTCCGCGGCCACCGGCGACAGCTCGGCGTCGCCCTCGGCGACCGCCCAGGACCAGCCGTCGGGCGCGCTGACGTGCAGGCTGGCCCGGGGGTCGCGGCTGAGGTTGCGCGCCTTGGCCCGGTCGTCGGTGATCGAGATCCGGACCAGCCGGCGCCCCTCGTCGTAGTGGTAGTTGATGGTGGACAGCTGGGGGCGCCCGTCCCGTTTGATCGTCGCCAGCACGCCCAGGTCGCGTCCGGCCACCAGTTTCGCCAGTGCCGTCTCGTCCGCCATGCGGGGCCTCCTCCGTCGCCGTACGTCGGGTGTCGAACGGCACAACCCCGCCCGGCGGATCATCCTTCCCGGCCCCGCCCGCGGGTCAGGCGCGCTGCCGCGCCAGCTGGGGGAAGTCGAGGACGCGGGCGCCGGGGGGAAGGGCGGGCCGGTCGCCCGGCCCGCCCCTCTCTCCTCGCCGTTCCCCGCGGGGCCGCGCACCGCCGCCCTCGGCGCGCCCGGTGAGGATGTGGCCCCGGAACGCCGTGCCCTTGGCGGTGACCTTGACGGCCTGGAACGCCGCGGGCGGCAGCGAGCAGAACCCGGTGCGCACGACGTCGCCGTACAGCGACTCCGAGACGACGTAGGCCACGTCGCGTTCGGGGTCGTCGATCAGCAGCCGGCGCAGCGGCGCCGAGTCCAGCAGGCGCTGCACCACGATGGGCGCGTCGCCGGCCGGCCCGAACGGCCCCGCGGTCATGGTGCCGTGGTGGAGGGCGAGCCGCACCCGCAGCGGCGGGCCGCCGTCCCGCCCGCCGTTGACCTCGCGCAGCTCGGACGCCAGCGCGATGACGAAGTCGCCGGCCACGGGGGCGGGGTCGACGCCCTCGGGCAGGGTGGCCAGCTCGCCGTCGCCGCCGACCTGCTTGTCCCAGCGGGCGCGCTCCAGGCCGATGCCCGAGGCGGCCCGGTCCAGCGCCCGGGTCAGCAGGTGCTGCGCCTGCAGTTGCTCGCGGGTGGTCCGCTTGCTGTACGCCTGGATGTCCACGGCCAGAAGCAGCCGGTAGACCAGTCCGTTCCCGTTCACTCCCGATCGCCTCTCGGTCCTTCGAGCGAATCGGGCCGGTTGCCCTCATTCGCTCCAGTTGCGGAGTGAGTGTTCGCCTCGTACGAAGGACCTCCGCGATGCTTCTGCGGTCGCTCCGGGGGCACCTCCTCCTGCCGTCGTGTGATGCCGTCGAACGCCCCTTTGGACGAGGGCGGCGGCCCATTGGTCGCCCAGGTAAGCAAAACCTCGCGAACAAGTAAGGGCGAAACGCGAATAAGCCGGTCAATCGGCCTGGACCGGGGCCGACCGGCGCCGGTCCCGCCCTCCGGCATTGAACCCCGCGCGCCGCAGCCGCGTACAGCCTCCCGACAGGCACCCCTGGTAACCCGGAAGGAAGCCGCCCATGACACTCCGGCGACGGGCCGCCCCGGCCAGCCTCGCGGCGGTGGCGGGCGCCACGCTGACGGCCTGCTCGGCCTACGGCAGCGTCCCGCTGAGCGCGCTGGAGAACGGCGACGGCTACGGCAAGCCGGCCAAGGGCGCCCCGCCGTCGGCCGCCCCGGGCGACGGGGTCCCCGGGGACGGGTCGCCGGTCGCCGTCACCCGCCTGCACGTCAACTCGGCCGGACCGCTCGGCAACGTCGTGGTCGACAGCGCCGGCCGCACCCTCTACCGCTACGACCGGGACCGCGCCCGGCCGTCCCTGAGCGCCTGCGGGGCCGCCTGCGCCCGCATGTGGCCGCCGGTGCGGTGGACGCCCACCCTGCGGGCCAGCGGCGGGGTGAACCAGGCGGCGGTGGGCAGGGTCAGGCGTCCCGACGGCACGCTGCAGGTCACGCTGGCGGGCTGGCCGCTGTACCGCTCGGCCAGGGACACCGCGCCGGGCGACGCGGCCGGGCAGGGCATGGGCGGGGCGTGGTTCGCCGCCCGGCCCAACGGAGCCAAGGCCGGCTTCGACGCGGGGATCCCCGTCCCGCCCGGCTACGGCCCCGGCAGCGGAGGCCAGGGCTCGGGCGCCTCCCCGGGGTCCTGAGCCGGCAGCCGAGCACCCCCAGCTCCTCCGCTCCCCCGCACCCCGCTACCCCCGCACCCACAGCCGGAGACCCCCGATGGCCCACAGATCCCCGACGACCGTTCCGGCGGCCCGCGCCAAGGCGCGCACCCCCGCGGCCGGGCCCTGGAGCTGGTTCCGCGGCCCGCGCCCCGGCGACACCGTGGACGACCAGGTCCTGGTGAACGAGCTGTACCGGGTGTACGGCCGGCCGCTGCTGTCGTTCGTGCTGCGGCTGACCGGCGGCGACCGGCACTGGGCCGAGGACGTGGTGCAGGAGACCATGATCCGCGCCTGGCGCAGCGCGCACCAGCTGGACGCCAACGCCACGTCCCTGCTCCCCTGGCTGGCCACGGTGGCGCGGCGGATCGTGATCGACGACCAGCGCCGCAAGAACGCCCGGCCGCAGGAGGCGGGCGAGGGCCCGCTGGAGAACCTGCGCGCCCCCGACGGGTTGGAGGATCTTCTGCGCTCCGTGGTCGTCTCCGAAGCCCTCCTGTCGCTGTCCCCCGCGCATCGCGAGATCCTCAACGAGACCTTCTTCCGGGACCGCTCGGTCAACGAGGCCGCCGCGTCCCTCGGCATCCCCGTGGGCACGGTCAAGTCCCGGGTGTACTACGCGCTCAGGGCGCTGCGGGTCGCCCTGGAGGAGAGGGGGGTGACACCGTGAACGCGATCATCCAGCACACCGATGTGGGCGCCTACGCCCTGGGCCTGCTCGAGGAGCCGGACCGCCGCGCGTTCGAGTCGCATCTGACCGTCTGCCCGGCGTGCCGGGAGGAGCTGGGCGCGCTGCGCGGCCTGGCCGCCTCGCTGGACGGCCTGCCGCCGATCGCCTCCGACGGCTCTTCGGGCGGAGCCCTGGGGGTCTGGGGGTCCGCCCCCGGGGAGGACGCGGATCCGGCGCCGCCGGTGCGGCCCGATCCGGCCGTGGTGACCGATCTGCTGCTGCGCCGCCGGAGGCTGGACCGCCGCCGGCGGATGTCGCAGGCGCTGGTCGGCGTGGCGGCGGGGCTGGTGCTGATGGGCGGCGCGGCGGGGCTGGGCGTCACGGTCGGCGCGGACCGGGAGGAGACGCCGCCGGTGGTGGAGAGCGGGGTGGAGGCGCTGTTCCGCAACGGCCGCCCGGTCGCGGCCACCGACGCGGGCACCGGGGTCAGCGGCCAGGTCGCGACCGAGCGCAAGCAGTGGGGCAGCCTGGTCGGGCTGCGGCTGAGCCGGGTGCGGGGACCGCTGGAGTGCGAGCTGGTCGCGGTCGACCGCACGGGGCGGGCGCACACGGTGGCGGGCTGGGCCGTCCCGCCGAAGGGGTACGGGTTCCCCGGCTCCCCTCCGGCGCTGACGCTGCAGGGCGGGACGGCGCTGAGCCCCGGGGAGATCACCCGGTTCGAGGTGCGGACGATCGGCTCGGACCGGACGCTCCTGACCGTCCCGAACACCTGACGGGGCCCGGGGCGGCCCCTGCGGACCGGGCGGGCCGCGGGGTCGCCTAGCCTGGACCGGTGAGTGCCACCCGATCCGACGCCACGGCCGCCGGGCCGCCCCGGCTGATGCTGCCCGGCCTGCGCGAGGTGTACGGGGCGTACGCGCGGGCGGCCGACGAGCTGCCCGCCCTGCCCGGCGCGCTGCAGGCGGAGGTGTGGACCTCCGCGCAGCTGGGCGCGCTGGAGGCGGCCGCCCCGCACGAACAGGGCCGGCGGGCCGCGCTGGGCGATCTGGTGACCGTGCTGCGGGGGGCCGGGACGCCGGGGACGCGCGCGTTCCTGCGGGCGCTGGCGGCGATCGGCCCGGCCGGGATCCGCCGGGTGGCCGGGCAGGCGGCCGGTGAGCTGCGCGGGCTGCCCGAGCCGCCGTGGGCGGACGCCCTGGGCGCGGTGACGCCCGGTCAGGCGTGGCTGATCCAGGAGGGGCCGCTGGACGGCGACCGGCTGGTCTGCGAGTTCCGGTATGAGGGCGGCGCCGACCTGCACGCGCTGGCGGTGCGGCTGTCGTACGGCGACGCGCCCGCCGAGATCGTGGTGGTCGGGGACGTGCGGGCGATGATGGCCGCCGCGCGGCAGGCGATGCAGGCCGAGCTGTGCGTGGTCCAGCCCTACGACGCGGCGGCGGTGGGGGCGCGTCTCCGCGCCGCTCTCGACGGTGCGGAGACCTACCCCGAGGACTGCTACCCGGCCCTGGCCCTGGCCCGCCACCGCGCCGCCGTCCTCTCCTAGCCTTCACCCGCCTGCGGGGCGGTCAGCGGCCCATGACGCGGTAGCGGCGTACCGACAGCGGCAGGAACACCGCCACGATCAGCAGCGGCCACGCCACCGCCATCGGCAGGGCGTGCTCGGCCGCCCAGGAGCCGCCGGGCGCGGCGCCCGCGCCGCCGAACAGGTCGCGGCAGGCTGTGATGGTGGCCGACATCGGGTTCCACTCGGCGGCGGCGCCCAGCCAGCCCGGCATCGTGCTGGGCGCGATCATGGCGCTGGACAGGAAGCTGACCGGCCACACCAGGACCTGCACCGCCACGATCGACTCCGGGCCCTTGGCGACCAGGCCGAGGTAGGTGCCCACCCACAGCAGGGCGAAGCGCAGCAGCAGGAGCAGCCCCACCGCGGCCAGCGCGTTTCCGATCCCCTCGTGCCAGCGCCAGCCGACCAGCAGGCCGCACACGACCATGACGGCCAGGGCGGCGACGGCGTGCAGCATGTCGGCGGCGCCGCGGCCCACGACCACCGCCGAGGAGGCCATCGGCATCGTGCGGAACCGGTCGGCCACGCCCTTGGCGGCGTCGGCGGCGATCGCGGCGAAGGTGGTCTCGATGCCGAAGACCATCGTCATCGCGAACATGCCGGGCATGATGAACTCGCGGTACTCGCCGCCGCCGGGCACGTTCATCTGGCCGCCGAACAGGTAGCCCATCATCAACACGACCATCACCGGGAACAGCAGCCCGGCGACGACCGTGCCGGGCTGCCGGGCCCAGTGCGCCAGGGCGCGCGCGGTCAGGACGCGGCAGTCGCCGGCGGCCATGAGCAGCCTGCGCAGGCCGCGGGGGTCCTCGTCCGCGGCGGCGGCGGGCGGGGCCGGGGTCGTCATCGTGGTCACGCCAGTGCCTCCTGTGGGTCGCTCGGCTCGGCCGTGCCGGTGCCGGGGTCCGGGGTGGTGGCGGCGTCCGGCCGCCGGCCGGTGAGGTGCAGGAACACCTCGTCCAGGGTGGGGCGGCGCAGGCCGATGTCGGCGACGGCGACGCCCGCCTCGTCCAGTGCCCGCACGGTCTCGGTGAGCGCGCCGACCCGGTCGGCCACCGGCGCCCCGGCGCGCAGCGCGTCCGCGTCGACCTCGACCCTGGTCTTCGTTCCGGCGACGCGGGCGAGGACGGCGGCGGCCCGGGGCAGGTCGCCGACCTCGCGGACGACGACGTCGAGGCGGTCCCCGCCCAGGTCGCTCTTCAGCGACTCGGGGGTGCCGCCCGCGATGACGCGGCCGTGGTCGATCACCGAGATCCCGTCGGCGAGCCGGTCGGCCTCGTCCAGGTACTGGGTGGTGAGCAGGACGGTGGTGCCGCCCTCGGCCAGCGCGCGCACGGCGTCCCAGACCTCGATGCGGCTGCGCGGGTCGAGCCCGGTGGTGGGCTCGTCCAGGAACAGCACGGGCGGGGAGAGGATCATCCCGGCGGCCAGGTCGAGGCGGCGCCGCATGCCGCCGGAGTACTTGCCGGCGGGACGGTCGGCCGCGTCGGCCAGGCCGAAGCGTTCCAGCAGCTCGTCGGCCCTGCGCCGGGCGGCGCGGGCGTCCAGGTGGTAGAGCCGGCCGAACATCACCAGGTTCTGCCGGCCGCCGAGGACCTCGTCCACGGCGGCGTGCTGGCCGACCAGGCCGATGCGGGTGCGGACGCGCCGCGCCCCGCGGACGACGTCGTGCCCCGCGACGCGGGCGCTGCCCCCGTCGGGCCTGGTCAGGGTGGTGAGGATGCGGACGGTGGTGGTCTTTCCCGACCCGTTGGGGCCGAGCACGCCGTGCACGGTCCCGGCGGGGACGGTCAGGTCGACCCCGTTCAGGGCGGTGGTGTCGCCGTAGCGCTTGCGCAGGCCCTCGGCCTCGATCGCCGGTTCGGTCGCGAGCTGGCCCATCTGCCGCTCCAAATTTTGTACGTTGTACGGAGTAAGCAGGCCAACTATAACGTACGCCATACGGAGTTAGGTCCCGGGCGGCGCACCGGCCGCCGGGGCCGTGCGCGATCTCTGCGAGGATGGGAGCCGTGACCACCGAGTACAGCGGCGCGGGCGACCCCGTGCGCAGCCTGGAGCTGCTGTGGGGCGCCCAGCCCAGACCGCGCCGCGGGCCGCGGCCGCGGCTGACCGTGGAGGAGATCGTGCGCGCGGCGATCGCGATCGCCGACGCCGAGGGGCTGGACGCGCTGTCGATGCGCCGGATCGCCGAGTCGCTCGGCGTCGCCCCGATGTCGATCTACACCTACGTGCCGGGCAAGTCCGAGCTGATCGACCTCATGCTCGACCGCGCGATCGGGGAGCTGGCCCCGCCGGCGGACGCCGCGGCGGGCGGGGCGGAGTGGGCCGGGGAATGGCGCGACCGGCTGGAGCGCATGGCCCGCGAGCACTGGGACCTCTACCACCGGCACCCGTGGATGCTCCAGGTCTCCCTGGGCCGCCCCCCGATGGGCCCCAACCTGCTGGACAAGTACGAGCGCGAGCTGCGCGCCGTCGACGGCCTCGGGCTGACCGACCTGGAGATGGACTCGGTGGTGGCCCTGGTGACCGGGTTCGCCGAGAGCTCGGCGCGGGTGTCGGTGAACGCCGCGCAGGCCGAGCAGCGCACCGGGATGAGCGACGAGGAGTGGTGGGAGGCCAGCGCCCCCGTACTGGACAAGCTGGTCGACTACTCCCGCTACCCGCTGGGGAGCCGGGTCGGGACGGTCGCCGGGGAGGAGTACGGCGGCGCGATCGGCCCCGGACACGCCTTCGAGTTCGGCCTGGAGCGGGTGCTGGACGGCATCGACGCCCTCATCCGCACCCGCCGCGCGCCCTAGGAGGACGCCGCCGGGTCAGCGCTTGCGGGGCTTGGTGCGGCGCGTGGGCTCGGCGTGGGCGGGATCCTCCGGCCACGGGTGCCGTGGATAGCGGCCGCGCAGTTCCGCCCGTACGGCCTTGTAGCCCTCGCGCCAGAACGAGGCGAGGTCGGCCGTGACCGCAGCGGGCCGCCCGGCCGGGGACAGCAGGTGCACCACCAGGGGCACCCTTCCGTCGGCGAGCCGGGGCGCCGACTCCCAGCCGAACAGCTCCTGCAGCTTCACCGCCAGCACAGGCTGTTCGCCGGAGTAGTCGACGCGGATCCGCGAGCCGGTGGGCACCTGGACCCGTTCGGGGGCGATCTCGTCCAGGCGGGCCGCGCACTCCCACGGCAGCAGGCCGCGCAGCGCGGCGGCGACGTCGATGCGGGACAGGTCGGCGCGGCGGCGGGCACCGGAGGCGGCGAGCCAGTCCTCGGCGTGCCCCAGGAGCGCGGCGTCGTCCATCGCGGGCCAGGGCGGTCCCAGCGACCGGTGGCAGAAGGCCAGGCGTTCGCGCAGGGCGGTGGCGGCCGGTGACCAGGTGAGCAGGGAGAGGCCCTCGGCGCGCAGGCCGTCGGCGAGCGCGGCGCGCACCCGCGCGGGGTCGGGGCGCGTCAGGGGACGGGCCGCCAGCTCGATGGCGCCGAGGCGTTCGACGCGGCGCGCGACCACGTCGCCGTCCCGCCAGGCGACCTCCTCCCCGGACGCCAGGAGCGGCGCGGCGGCGAGGCGGGCCACGTCCTCGTCGATGACGACCGCCTGCCGGATCCGGGCGGAGGCCGACCCCGCGGGGCGGTCGGCGATGGCCACGGCCAGCCACGGGGGGCGCGCGGCCGCCAGCGCCGACCCCTGCGCCAGGTCCGCTCCGGTGCCGGAGGCCATGAGGTGGCCGCCGCCCGGCCGTGCCCGGGCGACCCGTTCGGGGAAGGCCAGCGCCACGACGGTGCCCGCCACCGCGTCGTCGGCCGCGGGACGGCCCGGCGCGTCGCCGGTGGACGCCTCGTCCAGCGCCTTGCGCAGGCGGCGGGCCTCGTCGCGCCAGCGGGCCGCGTGGGCGTCGGCGGGCGGGCCCTCGCGGCGCAGCGCCCGCCAGGCGGCGGTGAGATCGTCCCCGGCGGTGCGGGGCGGAGGCTCCGACAGCAGCGCCACGACCTGCGCGGCGGCCCGCGCGCCGACCTCCCGGGAGCCGTCGATCAGGGCGCGGGCCAGCCGCGGCTCCACGCCCACGCGGGCCAGGGCGCGGCCGCGTTCGGTGACCCGGCCGCCGGCGGCCTCCGGTTCGACGGCGCCGAGGGCGTGCAGGGTGGCGCGGGCGGCGCGCAGCGCGGCCTCGGGCGGCGGGTCCAGCAGGGCCAGCCCGCGCGCGTCGGGCTCGCCCCAGCAGGCGGCCTGCAGCGCGAACGCGGTCAGGTCGGCCAGCTCGATCTCGGGTCTGGGACGCGCCGGGAGCCGTTCGTGCTCGGCCTGCGTCCAGCAGCGGTACACCGTCCCGGGGGCCTCCCGCCCGGCGCGTCCGGCGCGCTGGTCGGCGGTCGCCCGGGAGGCGCGCACGGTGGTCAGCGCGCCCAGGCCACGGGCGTGGTCGGTGCGCGGCTCGCGGGCCAGGCCGGAGTCGACCACGACCCGCACGCCCGGCACGGTCAGGCTGGACTCGGCGACCGAGGTGGCCAGCACCACCCGGCGCCGCTCCCCCGGCGCGAGCACCGCGTCCTGCACGGCGGCGGGCGCCTGCCCGTGCACCTGCAGGACCTCGGCGCCCGCGTCGCGCAGCGCGCCCGCGACGCGGGCGATCTCCCCGGCGCCGGGCAGGAAGCACAGCACGTCGCCGCCGCGTTCGGCGAGGGCGCGGCGCACCGTCTCGGCGACGTGCGCGAGGAACGCCGGGTCGACGCGCATGCCGTGCGGGGGCGGCGGCGTCCGGGCGGGCGGGGCCCAGACGGCCTCGACCGGGTACGACGCCGCCGCGGTCTCCACGACCGGCGCCGGCTCCCCGTCCTCACCGGCGAGGAGGCGGGCCCAGGGGCCGGTGTCGGCGGTCGCGGAGGCCGCCACCAGGCGCAGGTCGGGGCGGAGCGCGGCGCGCACGTCGAGGACGAACGCCATCGCGGTGTCGGCGTCCAGGTGGCGCTCGTGGCACTCGTCCAGGATCACCGTGCCGACGCCGGGCAGTTCGGGCTCGCGCTGCAGGCGCTGGAGCAGCACCCCGGTGGTGACCACCTCGACCAGGGCGCCGGGGCGGTGCTCGCCGCGCACGCTGACGCCGACCGAGCGGCCGACGCGCTCGTCCAGGAGCCAGGCCATGCGCCGGGCGGCGGCGCGGGCGGCCAGGCGGCGCGGTTCCACGACGACCACCTTGCCGCCGCCGGCACCCGGCCCGGCCGCGTCCGGCACGAGGCCGGCGAGCACCAGCGGGACGAAGGTGGTCTTGCCCGTGCCGGGCGGTGCCGACAGGACGGCCGCGCCGCGTCCGGCCAGCGCCGCCAGCAGCGCGGGGACGGCGGCGCGCACGGGAAGGGCGGAGGCGTCCATCGCACCAGTGTGGCGGCCGCGGGGCGGTGCCCGGACCGCGTCCCCTCCGGCCCGCCGCATGTGATAAATGCCACGGCCCGATTGGCCGCGAGGCTTGCGGTGATAGTTGCACCGCGTTTTTCGCCATTACTTGTAGAACGTTCTAAGGCGCACTTCGACAAGACACCGGAGAAGCTCCTGCGAGGCCGGTACCGGGCAATACCTCTTTCGCCGCCCGTTGCCTTTCCGGTGGACTTCCCTCACCATGGGTCGTGGGCGGGCAAAGAAAGTTGTATTCCATAATAAGCACCGCAGCAGGCGCGACAGGGGCCCGGGTGCGAGGAGGTCAGGATGTTCGGCAGCTCCATCTATCTCAGGGGCAGGGACGCCTTCACGGGCGGCTCCCCGCAGGCGGTCTATGAGGAGCTGTGGCAGCGCGGACGAAAGGGCAGGCTCCGGACCCGGGCCATTCTGGCGGGTGTGACGCTGTTGTTGTGCGGAGCCCTCGTCAACGCCGTTTTCGGAGTCGTGATGGCGGTTGTCGTGGCGGCTGCCGACGCCTACTTCCACTGGCACGGTTACAACGCATCCAAGGTGTGGCGGCGCGGGCTGCGCGGCGAGGAGCGGATGGGCCGGCTGCTGCGCCGCACCCTGGAGCGCCGCGGCCACCGGGTGCTGCACAACCGGACGGTGCCCGGGCACGGAACGGTCGACCAGTTGATCATCGGGCCCGGCGGGCTCTGGCTGGTGCACAACGACGCCTGGCACCCCGAGACCGAGATCGGCTCGCACGGCGGGACGCTGTTCATCGACGGCCGCACCAAGTCGCAGATGGTCCGCGGGTTCACCGAGGCCTCCGCCGAGGCCGGGCGGCTGATCGCCGAGCGCGCGGAGATCGAGGTGAAGGTGGTGCCGGTGCTGGTGGTGCACGGCGGACGCGTCAAGAAGGCCCCGTTCCGCGCCGACGCCATCGTCTTCGCGCCGCCCCTGAAGATGGTCCGCTACATCCTGCGCACCCCGATCGCCGACTTCTCCGCCGAGGACGTCGAAGAGATCACGCGCGCCGCCGTGCTCGCGCTGCCGATCGGCGGCCGCACCACGAGCGACGCCTGAGCCGACACCCCGGCGAAGACCACTACCTGGACGCGGAGGGCACGACGCCTGAGAGGAGGGCGCCAGAGGAGAGGGAGCTTCCTCCAGCGGGGACGCCCGTACACACAGAGCGCGACCCCCTTTGATGGGTGTCCCCGCCGGAGGCGGCCGACCGGCCCCTTATCAGCACTCGCCCAGCCCGCGGTCTCGGCCGCCGCCTGCCACTCTCACTGCTAGGGCCTGTCTCGCAGTGCCCTCAGGTACCGCGCGAGCGCGTTACCTGGACGGTGGTGCGATGCCGGAGGCGAGCGTCACCGGCCAGATCGCGGAGCGATGCCGCGCTCGCCAAGACCCGGTTAGGGGCGAGCCGCCAGGCGAGCGCCGTGGGCCGGGGCTTTGAAACACAGTCTAGGACCGGGCGGCCGCCGGGGCGGTGCGGCGCAGCCAGTACAGGCCCACGATCGGCAGCACCAGCGGGATGAACCCGTATCCGCGCCCGTAGGCCGACCAGACCGTGGCGTCGGGGAACGCGGCGGGGTCGGCCAGGCTCAGCGTCCCGACGACCAGGACGCCGACGAGCTCGATCGTCAGCGAGGCGAGCGCGATCCGGCGGGAGGTGCGCCCGCCCAGCGCCAGCGCGACCGTGGCCAGCACGTAGACGACGGCGGCGAAGGCCGACAGGGCGTAGGCGACGGGCGCCTCGGAGAACCGGGTGGCGATCTGCACGCCCGCCCGGGCCCCGGCGGCCAGCGCGAAGATCGCGTACACCGCCACCAGCAGCCGCCCCGGCCCGCTCCGCGTCACCGCCGCCCCCGTCACCGCGGCGGCTCCTGTATCGGTTCCGGCAGCGGACTCCGTCCCGGCGGGCGTGTCCGTGCGGGCGGCGTCGGACCCGGTGTCAGGCAACGGTGCCCTCCCAGATCTGGTTCATCCTGACGATCATCACGGCGACCGACAGGCAGGCGACCACGATCACCCCGGGACCCCAGCGGGTGCGTTCCAGCAGACCCCATCCGGCGCCCGCCGCGGGGATCAGCAGCACCCCGAGCAGGTAGCCGACGAACGTCGCCCCGTCGGCCGGCCCCTCGTCCCCCGACAGCTTGACGAAACCGGTCACGGCCTGGGCGACCAGCAGCGCCTCCAGCACGCCCAGCGCGCCCAGGTGCCACCAGTCCATGGGACGGTCCCGCCAGGCGCCGACCAGGGCGTAGAGGGCCGCCAGCAGCGACACCACGATGATCACGTTGGCCAGGACGCTCGTCATAGGACACCGAGACTACTACCGGCTGTAGAGGACGGCGTTCCGGCCCGTGCGAACCGGCGATCGGGACGTTCCACCCCCACCGGCGTGGGATCATGGCTCGCGTGAACGCGCTCCAGTGGCTGACCCTCGTCCGGCACGGCGAGAGCACCGGGAACCTGGCCTACCAGGCGGTCCAGGGCACCGACGCGGAGGAGACCGGCATCGCCGAGCGCGACGCCGACATCCCGCTGTCGGACACCGGCCGCGAGCAGGCGGCGGCGCTGGGCCGCTGGCTGGCCGGGCTGCCCGAGGACGAGCGCCCCACCCGCGTGGTGACCTCCCCCTACGTGCGCGCGGTCGACACGGCGCGGATCGCGCTGGCGCAGGCGCCCATCGACGTGGAGATCCGTGTGGACGAGCGGCTGCGCGACCGCGACCAGGGCGTGCTGGAGGGCCTCACACCGCTGGGGGTCCGGCGCCGGCACCCCGAGGAGGCCGAGCGGCTGCGCCGGATCGGCAAGTTCTACTACCGGCCGCCCGGCGGGGAGTCGTGGACGGACCTGGCGCTGCGGCTGCGCAGCCTGTACCGCGACCTGGAGTACGAGGCGGCGGGCGAGCGGGTGCTGGTGGCCGCGCACGACGCGATCGTGGTGATGACCCGCTACCTGGTGGAGGACCTCTCCGAGCGGGAGGTGCTGGAGATCGAGAAGACTCCGATCGCCAACTGCTCGGTGACCCGGTGGCGGCAGGACGAGGGACGGCTGCGCGCGGTGTCGTACAACGACTGCGCGCACCTGACCGGCGCGGGCGTCGCCACCGCCTGACCGCCGGCCCGGGGAGGCCGTCAGTCGTCTTCGGTGAGGAGCCGGTGGTGGCGCGCGGCGACGGTGTCGCGGCGGACGTCGGCGGGCGGCAGCAGTTCCTGGAGGCGTTCCATGACCTCCAGGTCGTCGCGTCCGGTCTCGGTGCACGCGTACGTCCAGAGGGATTCGACGCCGCCGTGCTCCAGCAGCCGGCTCCGCAGCAGCACCGACAGCTCGTCGCGCTCGGCCCGGATGGCGGGGGCGTCGGAGTGGGGCAGCAGGTCGCCGCGCGACAGCCGTACCGCGCCGGCGACCTCGCCCGCTTCCAGCAGCCGCCGCACGGCCAGGAAGTCGGCGTCGACGGCGCAGTCGAGCCGGTACGGCTTGGCGCCCACGAAGTCGCCGAGCTGGGCGCGCAGCCGGTGGATCTCGGCGCGCACCGTGACGGGGCTGCCCTCGCCGCCGTACAGGTGCAGGGAGAGCCGGTCGGCGTTGAGGCCGCGGGGGTGCAGGGCCAGCAGGGCGAGGATCTCGGCGTGCCGCAGTGACAGCGGCAGGCGCCGGCCGTCCAGCCAGGCCGAGGGCGGGTCGTCGCCCAGGAACGCCAGGGCCAGCATCGGCACGCCCGGGGCGGCGGGCGCGGTGGCGCCGGAGAGGTCTCCCGCGGGAGCGTGCGCGGTGTGCCGCATCGAGCCGGGCGGAGGCGCCGTCGGCTCGGCGCGGAGCGTACCGGTGTCCTCGGACGAGGGCGGATCCTCGGCGTCCGGCCGCACGGTCACGGGTCCCGGAGCGGACGGGCTCTGCGGCGGAGGTCTTCGGCGCCCGCCGGGAGGCGCCCGGAGCAGGAACACCTCGCCGACGGGTTCGGCCAGGGCCCACCGCCCGTCGGGCAGGGCCGCGGGGCCGCCGGACACCGGCACGTGCAGGCGCCGCCCGCACCATTCGGCGGGCTCGGCCAGCAGGATCCTGCCGGTGGGGGTCGCCAGCGCGCCGGGCTCGCCGCGCAGCGCGTCCAGATGGCGGCGGTGGCGTTCGCGCATCGCCTCGTCGCGGCGGCGCATCTCCAGTTCCAGGCGTGCCTCGGCGAGCGCGGCGGCGGCGCCGACCAGCGCGACCGCCGCGGGGTGCAGCGCCTCGGCGGTGCCGCTGACCTCGACGCAGCCGATCACCCGGCCGGTGTCGGGGTCGGTGATGGGCGCGCCGGCGCAGGACCAGCGGTGCAGGGCCGGGACCAGGTGCTCGGCGGAGAAGACGTACTGCGGGGCGCCGGTCGCCAGCGCGGTGCCGATGCCGTTGGTGCCGATCGAGCGTTCCGACCAGCAGAACCCCTCCAGCAGCCCGATCCGGGCCGCCTCGCGCAGCGCCGCCGGGGCGCCCTCGCTCCACAGCGCGTGGCCGTCGGCGTCGCTGACCACCATGAGGTGCCCGGTCTCGTCGGTGTAGGAGCGCAGCAGGCCGCGCATCGCCGGGACGTGCGAGACGAGGAGGTGCCCGGCGCGGACCTCGGCCAGGTCGCCGCGGTCGTACACCTGCGGGGCGGCGGAGATCGCGACGGTGATCCCGGCCTCGCGCGAGCGCCGCCACGATTCGGAGATGGGCGGCCGCAGGACGCGGACCGGATCCTCCGGGTCGCCGGGACGGCGATCCACGAGGTCGCGGTCGTCCGGACGTCCCGGGCCGGCGGACCCGCCGCGGCGCCGAAGGCCGCCGCCCCCGGGTCCTGCCGGGGAGGTGCCGCGGCCCTGGGCGGGCGAACCTCTCGTTCCACTTGCCCGCTCGGCCGCTGTCCGCGGCTCACGGGCCGGGCCCCACGGACCGGGGTTGCGGCCCGGCTGGACGGGCTCGCCGGTGCCGCCCCCCACCAGGGGCGGGCTCGAGCTGTGCACCGCGTCGTCAAGCGCCGCGGTCGCGCGCACCAGATCGCGCGGGTCACGGCAGGCATGCGGCGATGGCACGCCGGAGCGGCGTTCCATTGGCACTCTCCCCCCAGATGAGAACCCGTGGACAACGCTGAGAATCTCTGGCGGGCGATCAGTGCGCAACCGATTCCCGTGAACTGGACGACCGCACCCGCTGTCACGAACAGTCATCGATCGGTTGCAACGTGCGCGCAACCTTGCGGGGCATACGGTACGGGCACCGTCGGCTGTCCGGTTCCGGCCGTGAGGACGTCGGCGTCCCAGGTGCGTTTCGGGGGGGATGCACCTGGGACGCCGCGCCGGCCGGTCAGCCGATGGCCGATGTCCACTTAATGGGACTTGAGAGGTTTTGGGGACGTTCTGAGGGCTTTTCGTGGGGGAGGGCTTTAGTCTTGTTGTGCTTGACCTGCCGCCGGGTGCGTCCGGCCGCACGCCTGGGCGAGTACACGGCGCGGCGCGCACGGCTGATCGTTCACCATGGCCTGTGCGTCTGCGCGGGCCCGCGTCCCGGACCTCCCGTGGGCACCGGCGCCGGTCGGCCTGTTCCGGCCCGGTCGCACGGCGTCCGGTGAAACGGAACCGGACGGACGGAACACCGCGGCGCCACCTGAATGCGAAGCACCCGCACCACCAGCGGAAACGCCGGAAAAACGCGGCCTCGGAACAGGCGCGGCGGCCGATGGCGTTAATCCTGAGAACACCGCGGCGACATGCTCTGTTCGCTTCAGGTTCGCCTAAAGTTTAAGGGGCAGCCCCCTTTTCGCACTCCACCCTCCAGGAGCCTTCATGACCGTGTTCTCGGGCCTCGTCCGCCGCACCGCCCTGGAGGCGGAGCGCCGACTGCGCGCGGGCGTCGATCTGCTCGCCGCGATCGCCGAGGATCCCGAACGCACGGCCGACCTGCAGCGGGAGAAGGAGGCACGCGCGGCGCAGGAGGAGCGGATCGCGCGGCTGGAGGAGACCCTCGAGCGTGTCCTGGAGGACCACGACCGCGATCTGGGCACACTGCGCACCGAACTGGACTCGCTCATCACCCAGCTCAACGACCGGCTGCTGCCCCGGATCGACGAGCGGATGGACGACACCGAGCGCGACCTCACCGCGCTGGCCACCGGCCTGGTCCGGTCCGGCCGGGAGGCGGCGGCGACCCGCTCCCGCCTGGAGACGCTCGAGAACCGGGTGGCCGACCTGCGCGACCGGCTCGTCCGGATGGAGCAGCGCGCCGGGCTGTGGCGCGACCTGCAGGCCACGATGGCCCGGCTGGGCGACGACGTCGACACGCTGCGCACGCGGCTGAACCTCCGTCCCGCGCCCGCACCGCAGGCCGCTCCGCCCACCTCCCCCGTCGCCGAGCGCATCGGTGAAAGTAGCCCGCAGCAGCTCAACAGCAGCGACGCCCACTCCCAGGCCTCCTGACCCGACCCCGCCATCCGAGCATTCCTGCCGGAACCGACGGCCTGCGGGACAATGAAGGCATGACGCAGAAGTCCCGTACGGCCGCAAAGCCGGAACACGTCGACGACCCGAGCCGCCCGTTGGGCAGCCGCGGGTCCGGCGACACGGCCCCGGCCGACCGGGACTTCCAGGCCCGGCAGCACCTGCGCACCGCGCTCAGGACGCGGACAAGGCGGCGTCGAAGGCCGACGCCACCATCCGGGTCATCGAGACGCGGGCGCCTCGTCCATCGGGGTTCACGCCTATCGACGACGTCCCGCCGCCGAACTGAACGGATAGCGCCTTGACCTCTCACGCCGACCGCCCGTCCGCAGGCTCCTCCCCGACGTCCACAACAGCATCCGGTGGGGGCGCCGTGGATCCGCAGGCCTTCTCTGGACCGTTCCGGGGTTTCGCCAGCGACAACCACGCGGGCGTCCACCCCGAGGTCCTCGCCGCGCTCGCCGCCGCCAACGAGGGCCACCAGCCCGCCTACGGCGACGACGCGTACACCGTCCGGCTGCGCGAGGTGATGCGGCGGCACTTCGGGGAGCAGGCCGAGACGTACCCGGTGTTCAACGGCACCGGCGCCAACGTGGTCGGGCTGCAGGCGATGGCCGACCCGTGGAGCTCGGTCCTGTGCACCGAGACGTCCCACATCCACGTGGACGAGTGCGGCGCCGCCGAGCGGGTCGCCGGGCTCAAGCTCATCCCGATCCCCGCACCCGACGGCAAGCTGACCCCCGAACTGGTCGACCGGTACGCGTGGGGCTGGGGCGACCCGCACCACGCCCAGCCCAGGATCGTGTCCATCACCCAGAGCACCGAGATGGGCACCCTCTACACGGCCGAGGAGGTCGCGGCGCTCGCCGCGTGCGCGCACGAGCGCGGAATGCTGCTGCACATGGACGGCGCCCGCCTGTCCAACGCCGCGGCCGCGCTGGACCTGCCGCCGCGGGCGTTCACCACCGACGCCGGGGTGGACGTCCTGTCGTACGGCGGCACCAAGAACGGCCTCATGGTCGGCGAGGCGATCGTCGTGCTCGACCCGTCCGCCGTGCGGGGCATGGAGTTCCTGCGCAAGATGGGGATGCAGCTGGCGTCCAAGATGCGCTTCCTGTCGGCGCAGCTGATCGCCCTGTTGGAGGGCGATCTGTGGCTGCGCAACGCCGCGCACGCCAACGCGATGGCCCAGCACCTGGCCTCGGCGGTACGCGCCGTACCGGGGGTGCGGATCACCCAGCCGGTGCAGGCGAACGCAGTGTTCGCCATCATCCCGCCGGACGTGGCCGACCGGCTGCGCAAGCGCTACGCCTTCTCGACATGGAACGAGCACACCGGCGAGGTCCGCTGGATGTGCGCCTTCGACACCACCGAGGACGACATCGCCGCCTTCGCCCGCGCCCTCACCGACGAAATGACCACCTAACCCACCAGCGGCCCGACACCCCGCCCCAACCGAACGCACCGCGCCCCCGCATAGCCGCGCGGGCACACCGCATCCCCGGCGAACAGCACTGCCCCGACAAATCACACCCTGCGTCCCGCAGCGCCCCGACGTACGGCATCCCCTGGGCACAGCGCCGAGGGCGCGAGCAGATGCGGCAAGTACCACGGCCAACCTCATCGAGGACGGCCGCAGGGCACCAAAGCGGCTGCGATCCGGTGGGCGGGCAAAACGACCGCACAGCACTGGCCTGGCACACCGCAGCGTCCTGGGGTGGAACGTCTCCGCAGGTGGCACCGGGGTTGCGGGGAGCCGGGGCGGGCACTCTCGTGCGCATGGGAACTGTGAGCGTGCGCTACATCGTGGACGACGTCGACGCCGCCGCCGCGTTCTACCGCGATCGGCTGGGCTTCGAGGTGAAGTTCCAGCCCGGTCCGGGGTTCGCCATGCTGTCGCGGGGCGACCTGCGGCTGCTGCTGAGCGCGGTGTCGGGGCCGGGCGGGGCGTCCCAGCCCATGCCAGACGGCAGGCGCCCCGAGCCGGGCGGGTGGAACCGCTTCCAGATCGAGGTCGCGGACCTGGCCCGGACGGCCGAGGAGCTCCGGGAGGCGCGGGTGACGTTCCGCGGCGCGATCGTCGAGGGCCGGGGCGGGCGGCAGCTGCTGATCGAGGATCCCGCGGGCAACCCGGTGGAGCTGTTCGAACCGGCGCCGCGCGGCTGACGTCCCGCCCGAGCGAGCGCTCGATCGGGCCGCGCGTTATCGTGAACCCGAACTGGATTCGGTATGAGGAGGCGGGCCTGATGGGCCAGCGCACGTTCGTCGTCGGCGTCGGCATGACCAAGTTCGAGAAGCCGGGCTCCCGCGACTGGGAGTACCCCGACATGGCCAAGGAGGCCGTCGGCAAGGCCCTGGAGGACGCGGGCGTCGCCTTCGACCAGGTGGAGCAGGCGTACGCCGGATCCGCCTACGGCGCGATGGGCCAGCGCGCGCTCTACGAGACCGGCATGACGGGCATCCCCGTGATGACCGTCTCCAACGCGTGCGCCACCGGGTCCAGCGCCCTGTTCATGGCCCGGCAGGCCGTCAAGGGCGGCCTCGCCGAGTGCGCGCTCGCCTTCGGCATGGAGAAGATGGAGAAGGGCTCGCTCGGCGCCGGCATGGGCAAGTCCAAGGTCACCATCATCGACCACCACCTCAACTCGATGGTCGCCGGGCGCCCGTGGGAGATGGACAAGGCGCCGATGCCGCAGATGTTCGGCAACGCCGGCCGCGAGCACATCGAGAAGTACGGCTCCACCCCCGACCACTACGCCTGGATCGGCTGGAAGAACCACAAGCACTCGGTGAACAACCCCTACGCCCAGTTCCAGGACGAGTACTCCCTGGACGACGTCAAGAACGCCACGATGATCTACGAGCCGCTCACCAAGCTGCAGTGCTCGCCGACCTCCGACGGCGCCGCCGCGGCCATCGTGGTCAGCGAGCGGTTCGTGGACGAGCACGACCTGTGGGGCCGCGCCATCGAGATCGCCGGACACCACATCGCCACCGACACCCCCGACAGCTTCGCCGACCACTCCTCCATCCGCGTCGTCGGGTTCGGGTGCTCGCAGCGCGCCGCGCGGAAGGCGATGGACGAGGCGCAGGTCGGCATCGACGACGTCGACGTGATCGAACTGCACGACTGCTTCAGCGCCAACGAGCTCATCACCTACGAGGCCCTCGGCATGGCGGAGGCCGGCGAGGGCCACAAGCTCGTGGACGACGAGGCCACCACGTACGGCGGCAGGTGGGTGGTCAACCCGTCCGGCGGACTCATCTCCAAGGGCCACCCGCTCGGCGCCACCGGCCTCGCCCAGTGCGCCGAACTCACCTGGCAGCTGCGCGGCGAGGCCGGCAAGCGCCAGGTCGAGAACGCCCGCGTCGCCCTCCAGCACAACATCGGCCTGGGCAGCGCCTGCGCGGTGGCCGTCTACAAGCCCGCCTCCTGAAGCACTCCACCCCCGTTCCCGGAACTCACCCGCCCCCCGGGAACGGGGAGGGCCCGCACCTGGCCCGCGCCAGATCTAGACATTAGACAAATTACTTCTCTTGTCTCATCATGGCGTCAGCGGCTCGCCGTCACTGGAGGTGCGATGTCCACGCCCACCACCCACATGGCCCCGCTCGGCCCCGGCTCACTCCTGTGGTCGTACGCCGCGGACATGCGCTCCCTACTCCCCGGAGCCGCCGCCGGACTCATGCAGCTCATGCATCCCGGCATCGGCGCGGGCGTCTCCGAGCACTCGCAGTTCTTCGACGCCCCGTTCGACCGCATCTACCGGTCCGTCCCGCAGATCTGGGCCACCGTCCTCGCCCCCGACGGCGAGCAGCGCGCCCGCGGCATCCGCGACCTGCACCGCGCCATCGGCGGCGTCGACGAGCACCGCCGCCGCTACCACGCCCTCGAACCGGAGACCTACTGGTGGGCGCACGCCACGTTCACCTGGGAGATCTTCAAGGCCGCCGAACTCTTCCACCCCCGCGCCCTCACCGCCGAGGACCACGAGCAGCTCTACGCCGAGACCGTCACCTGGTACTCCCGCTACGGCATCAGCATGCGCCCCGTACCGCCCGACTACGCCTCGTTCCAGTCGAAGTTCTGGCACATCTGCGCCAAGCGGCTGGAACTCACCCCGGCCGCCGCCCGCGCCCTCGACATCGCCAAGCACGGCTCCGAGACCGTCTCCCTGATGCCCGTCGGCGGCGCCCGCCTCGAACGCGCCGGCCGTTTCGTGGCCGAACGCCCTCTGCGGCTGCTCACCTTCGGCTGCCTGCCCTCGATCGTCCGCGAGCGCTTCGACATCCCGTGGTCCCCCGCCGACCAGGTCCGCTTCTCCGCCCTGGCCCTGGCCAACCGCCAGGGCTACCGGGTCGTCCCCACCCGCCTGAACCACTGGACGCTCCGCAGCACCCTCCGCTACATCGGCTCCCAAACCCGCCCCGCCCGCTACCAACCCGCCGCCTGACCCGCCCCCGCCGCTGAACAGGACGCCCAGTCATCGTCGAGGTGCCCCAGGTAGGAACCGGGCAAGACCCACTCTTGAGCCGAGCAACGTGCTCATCCGCAACACATCCCGTGCCCATCAGCCCCAACCCGCCATCGACCCCACACACCGAGCACCAAACACCCGCTAAGCGGGGCCACCCTCCCACCCCCAAGAGCCGCTCAGCCCTCCCCACCCACACCCAAACCCCCGCGCCAAAGACACCCCCGACCTGAACCCCACGCCCCCACCCGCTGAACATGGGCCGACCTCCCAACCAACGTCGCCCCCAAGAGTCATCTCCGCCTTTCCACACACACACCCAAACCCCCGCGCCAAGGACATCGCCAGTTTGAACCCCACGCACCACCCCACCCGTTGAGCAGCGGCCGACCTCCCGACCGACATCCGGACCCCGAGGCCACCCCACCCTCCCCAGCGTGCACCCAAGGGCTCCCGCGCCCAAAGGGTGCCGTTTGGAAACCCGCGCCCACCCACCCACGCTTAGGCCCGGTGGGGCCCGGCGCGTCGGCCGCCGCTCTCGGGGCGCGCCCGCCCAGTTCGGGCTGCGCCCACCGCACCGCTTCCCCTCACACCAGCTGCGCCCGGTCATCTACGCCGGGGCTGCCCGCCCGCGCCACGCACGCCCTCCCCTCCCCACGCTTGGAACCTCCGCGCCCAGGAGGCCGCCCCCCGAAGACAAAGACCAGCCTCCGCCCACGACAACCCGCGCCCCTCGACCAGTGCTGACCCAAGCCTCGTAAGCCCGCGCCCCGAAGCACCAGCGCCAAACCACGAGCGTCCCCGACAACCCACGCGCCCGCGCCGTTCACGTGCTGACCAGCCCAGGTCCGAGCCGCCCAGCGTTCCGAAGAACGCCGCGCTGTAAACGCCCTCGCAAAGCGCACCGCCCCTGCGTTGCAACACTGTCGTACGGAAACGACGGCATTGGGATCGGCGCGTCTTGCCTGGTGGCGAGCTAGGTGATGGAGCGTGCCTTGTTGTTCGTCTGAGGTGTAGCGGGCAGTCGCATACTCTTCAGACAACTAGCCGACAACTGAAGGTGTGGAGACGATCGCCGCCGGCGCCGAACGCGCGGTGTCCGCCGGGCTCCCGGCCCCCAACGGTGACGCCGCGAACATCACGACCACCCCCACAACACCGCAGCCGCTCCAAGCGTCTCCCGACCAGACGCCCGCCACCCCCGCGTCCGCACGTCCACACGACGCACGCAGGCATGCACAAGGCACCGCACAGCCGCGAGGCGCCCCAACAACCACGGAGAGCGCCCCGGCAACCGCGCAAGGCTGCCCAGCAAGCGCGCAGGCCGCCCCGCCAACGGCGCAAGACGCCCTTGAAACCGCGCAAGCCGCCCCCACAACCGCGCAAGGTCCCCCGGGAACCGCGCAAGGCGGCGCAGCAACCACACAGGACACCTCGGCAACTGCGCAAAGCACTCAGGCAACGGCGCAAAGCGACCCACCAACCGCGCAACACACCCCGACAACCGCACAGACCACCCCCACAACCACGCAGGCCGCCCCGGCAACCGCACAACGCAACCCAGCAACCGCACAGGCCGCCCCCACAACCGCGCAGAGCGCCGCGGCAACCGCGCAAGGCTGCCCAGCAAGCGCAGAGGCCGCCCCGACAACCACGCAAGACGTCCCAACAACCGCGCAACGCAACCCAGCAACCGCACAGGCCACCCCGCCGACAACGCAAGACGGTCCCGAAACCGCGCAACGCGCCCTGACAACGGCGCAACGCGCCTCGGCAAGGACGCAAAGCGGCCCAACAACCGCGCAGGGCACCCCGACAACAACGCAACACAGCCCGGCAACGGCGGGCGTCCTGGCAACCGCAGAGCCCACCCCGGCACCTGCGCAAGGTGAACTTTCGGGGCCACAGGTGCCCACCACGGGTCTGCACAACTCCACCGCATGCCAGCCGGAGACCTGTGAACCTCCGCCGGCCACCTGCGAACACCCGCAGGTTGGTGAGGTGCAGATGCAAGGCGCCTCCGTGTGCCCGCAAGATGGCACCGCAAGTTCACCAGCCGCCTCGGGTCGCCTGCGAACTGTGGCCAGCCGCGTGCACCCGCGCACGATGCTTGCCCGGCTCCTACCAGGACCCTTTGCACGTGGCTACGAGCGCATCGCGACAAGCGGGCAGAGGCGTTCCAAGTCGCCCTCCCGCCCACTCCGCCGCTGGAACTGGGTCCTGCACTGCGTGCTGGGCGCAGCGGTCGTGCTCGGGTTGCTCGCCGCACTGTTCGCGCTCTATGGCGACGACCCCTGGCGTTCCATGGCGGCGGCGTTTCGCAACGTCCGCTGGGAGTTCGTGCCCGCGTTGGCGGTGCTGTCGGTCCTGCACTACGTGCTGGCCGCCATCGCGTTGCGCGGCGCAGCCGGGCACAGGCTCCCGCTGTACGAGACGACCCTGACCCAGTTCACAGCGGCCGCCGCCAACCGCGTCACGCCCAGCGGTCTGGGAGCCGTGGCCGTCAACACGCGCTACCTGGTGTGCAGGGGCATGCCCCTCCGCAAGGCGGCCGTGAGCGTCGCCTCCCTCCAGGTGGCCGGAGCACCGGCCGACCTCATCCTGCTGATCATCGTGCTGCTGATCGCCCAGGACTCGCGCATGCTGGAGACGGTGGCCGGCCAGGCCGCCAAGATCGTCGACCTCCTCCCTCCCCTCCCGGCGCTGCTCGCCGCTGCCCTGCTGCTGCCCGTGACCGTCCTCCTCGTCCGACGGGCCATGCGCTCCCCCGCGGTCGGCCAGGCGCTCACCGGGATGACCGACCTGTGCCGCCGCCCCGGAGACCTTGCCCTCACCCTCACGGCCTCCGCCGCGACCACGTTCGTGCTCGGGCTGGCCTTCGCGCTCAGCGTCCTGGCCGTCCCGGGAACCGCCACACCGAACGACATCCTGCCGCTGCTGGCCGCCTACCTGGTGGGCGCCGCCGCCGGCGCGGCACTGCCCGCACCCGGGGGGCTCGGCTCGACCGAGGCCGCGCTGGTCGGCGCGCTCGCCGCGGTGGGCATCGGCGCCGGTACGGCCCTGCAGGCCGTGCTGCTCTTCCGCGCCATCACCTATTGGGCACCGGTGCCGGTCGGGCTGCTCACCTGGCGCACGCTCCGCACCCGGATCAGTCCCGAACCAGCTGCTCCAGAAGCGACTGGAACTCCGCGCTGATCGACACGGCCAGGGTGTCGTCCTGCTCCTCGACCGCGCCCGCCAGCCGCAGTTCCCCCTCCTGCCACCAGTAGACGTTCGGGCTGACCGAACGCGGACCCTCCTGGAAGCCCGCCCACGCCAGCCTGATCAGCATGTTCATGGCGCCCGGCACGTCGTCGCCGCGCACCGGAGCGGCGTGCACCACGCCCTGCGCGGGCACGACGACCAGCGCCCCGTGCGGACCGGTCACCGAATAGTCGCCCGCCCACAGCGCATGCGCCGTGACGTATGCGGTCTCCCCGCCGAGCGAGCACAACCGCACCCCGTCGAAGTCGCCGTCCTCCATCTCCAGCGGGCCGTCGGCCCGCACGTTGTCACGTGCGACGCGGAACAGCTCGTCCGACTCGGTCTCCCACTCCGCCGCCATGTCGGTACTCACGATCAGCAATGAGGTCGGCTTGTCGATGACCAGCACCTCCACCAGGCCGGGCGCCACCGATCGCTGCACGATCTCCAGACCGGCCTGGAAGTCGTCGGCGTACAGCCGCATCCGCAGCAGGGGACGAACCAGCGCGTAGTCGCCCAGGTCGAGCGCGTCGTCGCCCTCGACCTCGGTCGTGGCGATCAGCGTCCCCACGAAGTCGGCCACGATCGCGGGCCACTGGCCCTCGGGCTCTCGCGCGACCCACTGCCGCAGGTTGGTGAGGTACATGCGCACCGGCTCCTCACGCCCCTGCCGCCGGAGTTCCAGCTCGTCACCGTCGACGACCGTGAACCCGTACCCGTGGTGCTCGACCACCGCGCACACCAACCCGACGAGCGGATCATTGGTGACGTCCACCACGGCCCCTCCCCCGACGTCACCGTCACGGCCGTCACCGGCATTTCCTGCTCCACCTCGGGCCGAGTCGCGCCTGCCGAACCACTTCATGTTCTCCGCCCTTCGGCGCTTGTCGTCCACCGGACGGGCTCAGCCTAGGGGCCCCCTCCGACATTCCCGGGAAGCCTGCAAACATCATGCGAATGGAGGTCACGAGGCCATTCCCACTTGACACCACGCCGCCAGAGACCGCTGCCTCTCAAACCATGCCCGGCCCGTGCGACCCACCGAGACGATGAGCCTGATGGCCGACCCACATCAACTACCCGTGCATCGGTACAAGCCATACAGAAGCCCGTTCGCCGCACTCACCCACGCGGCCGACGCAAACCAGTCTTCACTACAACTCGGCCCGGCACCTTCCACCCTTTCAACGAGAGGGCACCGCTTTCATCGCCTCCCCCGAGAGGGAAACCCTCCTTCAACCAGGGCCAGCGACCTCGGATCGATCCGGCGCCTATCATGTACCGACTCCCTGGCGCATTGAAGGACTCGCTACAAGGCCGAACGCTCGAGTGTTCCAGTCTCCCCACCCCCCGATTCGTTTGAACGAGCCAGGCAAGAACGGCTGGGCAACGAGGAACGTCCCTCGTCCGAGCCACGAAGCCACCGAATCGCCACTTCATGGCCATCTCCACTGAGGGCATATAGCACTTCAGTCGATTTCGCACCCACCGAAACGCCAATCAGTCCCACCCGACCTCATCGAACCCCAGCCGTTCACCAGGAAGCACACCCAACAGCGCAGGAGCGCTCTCCGAGTATGCCGCCACGGCACTTCCCCTTCTCGGGAAGCTCTGAAGTGCCGACTCACCGACGATCAGACTGTTCCGCGGGTACCTTCCACACGGATCGGCGCACATGCTCGAAGGGTTCGTCTCCGGCCGGTGCCTTTACATTGTAGATCACAAGCTGAAAACCTTTTGCGCGTTCCCTGCCAGGAACGCCTCTCGCTGCCCGTCCTCCAGCCCCAGGTCGTCCAAACCGCGCAGTGCCCGCTCCGCGGTGATCATCGGGAAGTTGGTGCCGAACATGACCTTGTGGCCGCGCTGCTTCATGTAGCGCACCAGCTCAGGTGGATAGCGCTCCACGGTGTACGCCGAAGTGTCGATGTAGACGTTCGGATGCTTGCGGCATACCGCGACCATCTCCTCCGTCCACGGGTAGCCGATGTGGCCCCCGACGATGACCAGCTCGGGAAAGTCCAGCGCGACTTGATCGATGTACGGAATGGGCCGTCCAACTTCGCTCGGGCGCAACGGCCCGGTGTGGCCCACCTGCGTGCAGAACGGAATGCCCAGCTCGACGCATTCCGCGTACAACGGGTAGAAGAGCCGGTCGGTGGGCGGCCGCTCCCACAGCCAGGGCACCACGCGCAGCGCCTTGAAACCGAGCTCATTCACGCAACGCCGCAATTCCCGTACGGCCTCCATGGGTTTCCGCAGGTCGACCGAGGCAACTCCCACCAGCCGGTCCGGCGCCACCGCCACGAACCCGGCCACCTCGTCGTTGCTCACGAGGTCGCCCTCGGGCCCGTACCAGGCGCTGATGAGCCCGACGTCAACGCCCCCGGAGTCCATCGCGGCCACGGTGACATCGACCGGGACCTCTTCGTCCGAAGGCTTCCGCCCGATCCACCGCCACAGCGAGTCGAGCATCTCGTGCTGCAGGAACCGGACCGTGCCGTGCTGCATCCACGCGTCAACGATCATCCTTGTCTCCTTCCAGAGACCTCCAGGCGGCCTGCCCCAGCCGCGCGATCTGCCGGTCGTCCGGTGCGGGAATCTCCCCGTTGAGCCAGAGCCGGCACAGTTCCTGGGCCGGCCCCAGCCACAGCACGAAGGCGGTCACCAGATCCAGCTCGGGCAAGGCGCCATGGTGTGCGTGCGCCCGCCACCAGCCCTGCACCTCCCCGTAGAACGACCGGTTGCGCCCCCGCAGGACGTTCCCCCCAGGCGGCCGTTCGGTGAACAGGAACCTGGCCCGTTCCGGATGCTCCATGCACCACCGCACGTGGAACGCCACCACGCTGGCGACACCCTCATGCGGATCCGCATGCTCACGCAGTTCCACCAGGAAGTCGGCCTGGTAGAACTCGATGCACTCCACGAACAGCGCTTCGGCGACCTGCTCCTTGGACGCGAAGTGGTGGTAGAAGCTCCCGACGCTGACACCGCCGGCCTCCCGCAACCGGCTCAGCGTCGTCCCGTTCACCCCGTCCCGCCCGAACAGCTCCAGCGCGGCCCGAAGAATCCGCTCCCGTCCCATAGAGCTGAATTCTGTTCTACTAGAACATTCTTCTACAACCCTAGAGAAGCCCCCAGTCGGTACCCCTCCCCCTCACCACGGCCGCCCGGCCACCTCCCTAACCGCAGAAGGCCGCGAGACGCTTCCACCGACCGCAGCGCCAGCCTTGACGAGGACGCACCCGCGGCCCAGGGGCTCACCGTGCGCCAAAGCCCTGACCTGCGGCGGCACGCCTGGCGGCGCTCACCTCACTGGCAGCCGCCTACCGGGTCTTGGCGGGCTCGGTTTTGCTTCGCGATCTGGACGGTGACGCTCGCCTCCGGCACCGCCTCACCCAGGTATCGCGCTTGCGCGGTACCGAGGACGCACCGAGACAGGCTCTAAACACCGGCCGGGGCGACGCGACGGTCGCAGGAACGGCGCCTGTGGTAGTCGACAGTGACGACCATCAGGAGCGGCGCCCAAGCCAGCAGCGGGGCATAGCAGATCACCTCCAGTTGCCCGGCGAGCCCCGATGGCGGCGGGATGGGCTGCTCCCCACCTATCACAACGGGGCCCTGGTCCACCCAGTCGAAGATGTTGTTCAACAAGAGGTAGGCGTAGAGCCCGAAGATGCAGATGCTTCCGGCGACGGCGGGAACAACCGCCGCCATCGGGGGGACCCGCCTGCCTCCGAGCAACGGGATCCATCGCGGCAACGCCTCTCCCCACGGCTGGACGAGTCCCAACGTGAGCAGGGCCAGCACCATGGAAACGACGCTGAGCGACGGCACGTAGATCTGCTCCGCCAACGACCCGCCGATCGGGTGCACCTCGTCTTCGTCGAAGAGCCCGGCCACCAGTGCGAGCCGCCACAGAGCCGACGGCAACACGCACAGCGGCACGGCGTAGGCCGCCCACACGATCCTCTTGGGCGGTGACGGGGCAACGACAAGTTCGTTCGACATGAAGCTCCTCTCTTCGCTCCGTCACCCTCTGCCACCCACTACCGGGTCGGCTTCCCTCGCGAGCACTGGCCGCCTCCCCCTCGAGGACCATCCCAGCCGCCAACCACCACCGCCCAACCCCGCACCCGGCGGCGTCTGGACCGGCTGCTCGGCGGACTCGTTCTCGGCGGCGGTGTCGGTCACCTGGCGTCTCCTTGATCATCGGATCCGCCGTTCATTAGACACTCCCGGCTCCGACAGCGGCCGAAGCATGGCCCCTGGACTGTCGAGCGGCCCGTGCCGCCAGGGGCCCGCCGATCACGGCGCAGCCCGTTGCCTCGCTGAACGAGATTGCGGCTCGCAGAACAAGGTCAAAGCGGGGATGGCCCCTGCACCGGCGACCACACCGCTGGATGGAAACTCCATTGAACGGGCCAGCGCCCGTTGATCGGTGGCGGTCTGCAAATGAGGGCTGGCGTCTGGAACGGCGATTTGGTGGAGTATTGGTTCGTCGTCGGCCACCAACTGCAGGTCATGGTGTGACGGCAGGGAGAGCATCGGCGGGGCCTCGTCCCTCCTCGATGCTGGAGGCGTTGGCGGTTCAGCAGCGCGCACGTGATCTCCTTCTGAGTCCGCTACGGGCGAGATCGCATTGGTTGGGTGGGAGCGTGGACGCGGGGTTCATCCGTTGCTCCCCAAGCCTCTGTGGAGGCGGGCCAGGCGGTCGGCTATGCGGTCCATGGTCTTGTCGTTCGGGTTCCAGCCGCGGTGGAGGAGAGCCGTGAGCAGGGCCTCGAGGTAGGGGCCCGGGCGTGGGAGGAAGTCCCTGGTGACGGGGATGATCTCCCATCCCTTCTGGCGGGCGAGCCAGCGGCGGCGTCCCTCGTCCCTGGCCCTCGCCCGGGGGCCGATGTGGTGCGGTTCGCCGTCGTACTCCATGCCGACGCGGAACTCCTCGTAGCCGAGGTCGATGTAGAAAGGGTCACCGCGCGGGCCCATGACGGGAATCTGCGTCTGGGGCCTCGGAAAACCCGTGTCGACGAGGACGAAACGGGTCCAGCTTTCACCTGGGGACGCGGCGCCCGGATCGCCCAAGCGGAGCATTTCGCACAGACGGGAGGAATGGGGAAGCCCTTTCAGATCTTGGGCCATGCGTTTGAGCGTGGCCGGCTCGACTCCCGCGCGCAGGAACTGGTCGAGGGCCGCGATCGCTTCGAGGCGGGGAAGCCAGCGGGCGCAGTCGAGGGCCGTCCGGGACACGGACGTCAGCCGTACTCCCGCCTCCTCGACGATGTGGGACGGCGGCAGATCCTCGCCGGAGGTCATGTCGATCTCCCGATCCGGCTCGGGCGGGCCGGGCGGTAAGACGTCCAGGCCCCAGATCCACGCGGCGGTACGGCGCGCGACGACCTTGGGCGGACGGAGCCTGCCGATCAGGGCCGCACGAGCTGCGGTGGAGGTCGCCTGGTCGTGGTCGAGCGGACCGACGGTGGTGCCGGCGAACCGCCAGCTGAGGTTCGTCGTGGTCATGACGTCGATGCTGCCGACCGGGCCGGGTGATCGGAAGAAGGTCCGCGAACTGTGGATAACCGGGGAGACTACAAGCATGATCATGGAGCATCGGGGACGGCGGCCGGTGGTGCCGGAGTCGGCGTACGTTGCGCCCTCGGCGGTGTTGTGCGGGGCGGTGGTACTGGGCGAACGCGTCCGCGTTTTGCACGGGGCCGTGTTGACGGCCGAGGACGGCGAGGTGCGGATCGGCTCGGACGTCGTGGTGATGGAGAACGCGCTCGTCAGGGGACGGGCGGCGCATGCGGCAACGGTGGGCGACGCGGTGCTCGTCGGTCCTCACGCGCACGTGAACGGGGCGACGATCGAGGACGAGGTCTTCCTCGCGACAGGAGTGTCGGTGTTCCCCGGAGCGGTCGCCGGGGCCGGATCGGAGCTGCGCATCAATAGCGTGCTGCACGTCAATTCGCGGCTGGCCCCTGAGACGGTGCTGCCCATTGGGTGGATCGCTGCAGGGGACCCCGCGGAGCTGTTCTCACCGGACCGGCATGAGGAGCTGTGGGAGGTCCAACGCGAGATGGACTTCCCCGGCACGGTATATGGGCTTCCCAGGGGTTCGTCCATGCGCGAGGTGATGGCGCGCCAGGTCGACTATTACGCGGCTCATAGGCACGACCGGCTCGTTGAATGACGCGCCTGGCACACCGCGGTCTGCATACAGGTGGGCCGAATGCACGTCTTGTTGACGATGCGCCCTGAGTGACCGTGCCCCGGGCGGCTGTCGCGTCTGGAGGAAGGCACTTCCTCTTGGGCGTTGCGCCTTGGCGAGTACGCGGCCGTGCAGGGATGGGGCTTTGGGTGGCTTGGCCTAGCGTTGCGCGAGGGCCCACTTGCCTATGCGCTTGATGAGGTCTGGGGTCGCCGCCACCTCGGCGTGCCCGAATCCGGGTTCGATCCACAGCTCACGTGGGTCACGCGCCGCGTCGTACAACTGGTGGGCGTGCTCCAGGGGTAGGAACGGGTCGGCGTCGCCGTGGACGACCAGCAGCGGAGTCGGGGCGATGCGTGAGGCGACCATGTGCGGCGCCTCCGGTTCAGGGTTCCAGCCATTCGCGGCGACGCGCGTACCCCGGGCCAGGCGCACCGCGAGTCGGCCCACGCGACGTTCGATCACCCAGTGAACGCGCCGCATGGGAACCGTGTCGCGGTAGTACCAGCGTGCGGGTGCGCTCACGGAGACGACGGCATCGACGCCGCCGTACAGGGCCGCGTGCCGTACGGCCACGGCTCCGCCCAGGGAGAAGCCCGCCACGGCGACGCGTTCGTATCCGCGGCGGCGGGCCGCGGCGACGGCGGCCTCGATGTCGAAGACCTCCCTGTCGCCCACCGTGGAGCGGCCGCCGGACCGTCCATGACCGCGAAGATCGAGGCCGAGCACGCCGCCGTGGGCGCTGAGCACGACGGCGATCCGGCGCAGTGGGGGCTGCCGCCAGGAGCAGGTGAACCCGTGGGCCAGGACGATGCACAGTCTGGGGTCGCCCGGGGTGTGACCCGCGTCGATGCGAACGCCGTCGCGGGTGAACAGGGTCAGCGGCTCGGTTTCCCTCACATCCGTATCATCGCGAACTTCCGGATTTGTCCGATTAGCGGGTCCCGATGCCGCATGCCGCTTCGCCTCGGCGGCCTCGCCATCGTCCGGCTTCCACCCGCCCATCCCCGCCCCCGTTCAGAACCCGCAGCCCCAAGCATCCCCTCTGGGGCGCGCGATCATCCCGCGCAAGCGGCCGTGTCCTGCGATTTCAGCCGCAGGGCTGACACCTGACGCTCGCCATGGCGTCGATTGTGCCGGGTGACGGCACGCGGGTGATCGGCCTCCGCATGATTCGCCCAGAGGATGCCCACGCGTACGAACCGCCCACCTCGGATAATTTCTTATAAAAACGGTATGTATAGTCAGCTAGCCAGGGATATGGCTGCAAGAAGGAGGGCATGTGACGGCGGCGAGCGGCCGGGGGCTGCATCTGAACGCCTTCATCCAGGGCGTCGGGCATCACGAGGCGGCATGGCGGCATCCGGAGACCGACCCGGCGCGGCTGACCGACGTGCGGTCCGGAGCGGATCGGGCAAGAGCACGCTGCTGCGGGCCCTGGCACGGCTCGATCCGGACGTGAAGGGCTCCGGGCACCTAGAGGTCCCCGAGAACCGTTCAGTGATGTTCCAGGACTCCCGCCTGCTTCCCTGGGCACGGGCACTCGACAACGTCGTCCTGGGCCTGGACGCCCCCGACTCCACCGTGCGGGGCCGCGAGGCGTTGGCGGACGTGGGCCTGGCCGGACGGGAACGCGCCTGGCCCAACGCACTGTCGGGCGGCGAGCAGCAGCGCGTCGCGCTGGCACGTTCCCTGGTGCGCGAACCGGCACTGCTCCTGGCCGACGAGCCGTTCGGCGCCCTGGACGCACTGACCAACTGCGCAAAGCACCGTCCCGCAGTGCTTCTGGTGACACACGACGTGGACGAGGCCATCACCCTGGCCGACCGCGTCCTGGTACTGGACGAGGAGCGCATCGCCGTCGACCTGCAGATCGGCCTGGCGCGGCCAAGGGACCACGAGCACCCCGACTTCCTGGCCACGAGAAGGACCCTGCTGCAAGGGCTGGGCATCACGAAGGAGGACGCCCGCGATGGCGCCGGACCGACTGCACCTTAACGTTTTCGTGATGGGCCACGGCCACCACGAGGCGGCCTGGCGCCATCCGCGTTCCACCACCGCCGCCATCACCGATGTCACCCACTACAGGCGGCTGGCGCAACGCGCCGAGGAGGGCCTGCTCGACTCGGTGTTCTTCGCCGACCAGCTCATCGTGGGCGGCGACACCGAGCACCGCCCCCGCAGCGGCCTGGAACCGCTGACGCTGCTGGCCGCGCTCGCCACCGCGACCGAGCGGATCGGGCTGATCGCGACGGCGTCCACCACCTACACCGAGCCGTACAACCTCGCCCGGCAGTTCGCCTCGCTCGACCACATCAGCCATGGCCGGATCGGGTGGAACATCGTCACCTCGTGGGCGCGGGGCGCCGCGCGCAACTTCGGGCTGGACCGGCCCATCCCGCACGACGAGCGGTACGCCCGCGCGTTCGAGTACATGGAGGTCGTCACCAGGCTGTGGGACAGCTGGACCGACGACGCGATCCTGCACGACCGGGAGTCCGGGCGCTTCGCCGACCCCGGCAGGATCAAGGGGGCCGGGTTCGAGGGCCGCTACTACCGGGTGAACGGCGCGCTGACCGTCCCGCGGCCGCCGCAGGGGATCCCGTCCTCGTGCAGGCCGGGTCGTCGGAGGAGGGCCGCCAGTTCGCCGCGCGGTACGCGGAGGCGATCTTCACCGCGCAGCAGGATCTGGCCGCGGCGCGCGACTTCGCCGCCGACGTCCGGCGCCGTGCGTCCGCCGCGGGCCGCGACCCCCGGCACATCAAGATCCTGCCGGGGATCAGCCCCATCATCGGCTCGACCGAGGAGGAGGCCCGGCGGCTTGAGCGGGAACTGAACGAGCTGACCGTCCCCGAGGTGGGGCTGCGCCACCTGTCGGCCCGCTTCGACGGCGTGGACCTGTCGGGCCTGCCGCTGGACGAGCCCGTCCCCCTCGACGCGCTCCCACAGCCCGGCGACGTGCAGGGGCCGCAGAGCCGGGCCGCGCTCATCACCGAGCTCGTCCAGCGGGAACGTCCCACCCTGCGCGAGCTCCTGTACCGCCTCGCCGGGGGCCGCGGCCACCTGGTCGTGACCGGGACGCCCGAGCAGATCGCCGACCGGATCGAGGAATGGGCCGAGGCGGGCGCCGCCGACGGCTTCAACGTCATGCCCCCGTACCTGCCGGGGGGCCTGGACGACTTCATCGACCACGTGGTGCCCGAACTCCAGCGCCGCGGCCTCTTCCGCAAGGAGTACACGGGCACGACGCTGCGCGACCACTACGACCTGCCCCGCCCCCGCAACACCGTCTTCGAGCCCGAACCGAACGCCTCGAACGAGCCCGCCTAACGCCTCGTACGGGACCGCCTGGCCCGCGCCCGACATCGCCGGGCTGGGCCGGGCGGTCGCAGCGGTGCGGGCCGTCGCGGCGGTCCGGAGGCCCGGACATCGTCGACAATACGCCCGGTCACGATCAAGCGCTGATCGATTACGCTGAGTGATGGGATTTTTTCCGCGTCCGGGCGTCGGAGATCCCGGGCGTCGAGCGATGGAGGGGTATGGGACGACCGAGGCAGGAGGTGGAACCGGACCCGGGCCCAGCGCTGCTCTCCCTCTACGACAAGGCGCTGCCCGAGGTCTACGGCTACCTGCTGTCCCGGTGCGGTCGGCGGGCCCTCGCCGAGGATCTGACCGCGGAGACGTTCCTGGCCGCGGTCGAGGCGGTGCGCAAGGAGCCGCCGCCCGACCTGTCGGCGGCCTGGCTGGTGGGGGTGGCCCGGCACAAGCTGGCCGACCACTGGCGGCGCGCGGCGCGCGAGGAGCGCGGGCTGCGCGAGGCCGACGCCGGCCGCCCGGACACCGACGACCCCTGGGAGGAGCGGCTGGACGCGCTGGTGGCCCGGGACGTCCTGGCCGCGCTGGGCCCGCACCATCAGGCGGCGCTGACCCTGCGCTACCTCGACGGGCTCCCGGTCCCGCAGGTCGCCGACCACCTGGGCCGCACCCTGCACGCCACCGAGGCGCTGCTGGTACGGGCGAGAGCCGCGTTCCGGCGCGCCTACAACGAACGCTGCCACGGAGAGGAGGGCCGCGATGGCTGACCCGTTGGAGGCCCTCCGCGCCTCGATCACCCCGGCCGACCCCGATCCGGTCTTCGCCGCCCGGCTGCGCGAGCGGCTGCGCCGGGAACTCCTGCGCCCCACGGGCGCCGACACGGGAGGCATCATGCCCACCACGACCGCCCGCACGGGCGGGGCCTCGGGCCCCGCGACCCCGGCCGAGCCCGCGGAGCCCGAGGCCCGGGTGCACTCGCTCACGCCCTATCTGTGCGTCGACGACGCCCCGCGCGCCCTCGAGTGGTACGCCCGGGTGCTCGGCGCCCGGCGGCGCGGCGAGCCGGTGATGATGGAGGACGGCCGCGTCGGCCACGCCGAGCTGGAGATCGGCGACTCGGTGCTGATGCTGGCCGACGAATGGCCCGAGCTGGAGCTGCTGGGGCCCAAGACGCGCGGCGGCCCCAGCCAGTCCGTCTACCTCACCGTGCCCGACGTCGACACGGTCGTCGCCCGCGCCGTCGAGGAGGGCGCCGAGCTCGCCCGGCCGGTCGCCGACTACCCCCACGGCCGCAACGGCGTGATCGTCGACCCCTTCGGTCACCGCTGGATGGTCACCTCCCCGCCCGCGCCCACGCCCGGTCCCCGGCACGGCGACATCGCCTACGCCTCGCTGTTGCTGCCCGACGTCGAACGGGCCACCGACTTCTACGGCTCCGTCCTGGGCTGGCGCTTCGCCCCCGGCAGCGCCGCGCAGGGCCGCCGGGTCCAGGGGCTCCCCCACCAGCGCATCGGGCTGTGGGGCGGCCAGGGCCACCGCACCCTGTTCCTGTACTTCGCGGTCGACGACGTCCACGCGGCCGCAGAGCGCGTCCGCTCAGCCGGCGGAGCAGCCGAGGAGCCGCACGACGAGCCGTTCGGGCGGGTCTCGAAGTGCACCGACGACCAGGGAATGGACTTCGCCCTCTTCAACGAGCCCGGAAGCGCCCCGGCATCCTCCACCGGCGCCGGCCGGCCCTCCCCGCCCGTGAGCGCGTCCCAGGGGGAGATCTCCTACCTGACCCTGCAAGTCCCCGACTCCGCGCGCGCCCGGGCCTTCTTCGGGACGGTGCTCGACTGGAACTTCTCCCCGGGCCGCGTCCCCGACGGCTGGTCGGTGCAGATCGACGACGGTGAGCTCCACCCCATGACGGGCATGCACGGCGGCCACGACCGTCCCACCATCGTCCCCGTGTACGCGGTCGACGACATCGACGCCGCCGTCTCCCGCGTCCGGGCCGCCGGCGGCACCGCCACCGAGCCGGAACGGCGGCCCTACGGCACCCTCGCCGAATGCGTCGACGACCAGGGCAGCCGCTTCTACCTGGGAAGCGAGTGACCGCCCCCGCGAGCCCGATCTCGGCCCGCGACCGGGCCGAGATCGCTGCGGGGGGCCGCGGTGAGCTGCGGACCGCGACGCATCCGACCGCGCCGCATACTGCCGCACAGCCGGCGCGCGCCCGCCGCCGGCGACGCGGCCCCGGTGGCGAGGTAGCCGCGTTCGAGTGCGCCGGCCACACCGGACTCCTCCACCTGACCAGTCGCCCGGCGGGTCGGCCTCGGCGTGAGTCAGGAGGCGGGGAGGCCCAGGGCTCGGGCGATGAGCATGCGCTGCACCTCCGACGTCCCCTCCCCCACCTCGAGGATCTTGGCGTCCCGGTAGAACCGGCCGACGGCGTACTCGTTCATGAAGCCGTAGCCGCCGAAGATCTGGGTGGCCTCCCGCGCGTTGTCCATCGCGGCGTTGGAGGCGGCGAGCTTGGCGATGGCGGCCTCCTTCTTGAACGGCTGCCCGGCCAGCAGCTTCGCGGCCGCGGCGTAGTAGGCGAGACGGGCGGTGTGGGCGCGCAGCTCCATGTCGGCGATCTTGAACTGGATGGCCTGGTAGCGGCCGATCTCCTTGCCGAACGCCTCGCGCTCCCGGACGTAGCGGAGGCACTCGTCCACGCAGCCCTGGGCCAGCCCGACCGACAGGGCGGCGATCGCGATCCGGCCCTCGTCCAGGATGCGCAGGAACTGGGCGTAGCCCCGGCCGCGCTCGCCGACGAGGTTCGCCGCCGGTACGCGGACGTCGTCGAACGACAGCTCGCGGGTGTCGGACGCCGACCAGCCGACCTTGGAGTACTTCTTCCCCACGGTGAAGCCCGGGGTCCCGTTCGGCACGATGATCGTGGAGATCTCGCGTTCCCCGGTGAGGGCCGTGACGGTGACGAACGCGGTGATGTCGGTGCCGGAGTTGGTGATGAACGACTTCGTCCCGTTGATGATCCACTGGTCCCCGTCGAGCCGCGCGGTGGTGCGCATGCCACCGGGGACGTCCGAGCCCCCGCCCGGTTCCGTGAGCCCGAACGCGGCGAGCCGCTCGGCGGAGGTCAGGCGGGGCAGCCACTCGGCCTTCTGCGCGTCGGAGCCGAACCGGTAGATGGGCATCGCCCCCAGGGACACCCCCGCCTCCAGGGTGATGGCGACGGAGGAGTCGACGCGGGCGAGCTCCTCCAGGGCGAGGCAGAGCGCGAAGTAGTCGCCGCCCATGCCGCCGTGCTCCTCCGGGAACGGCAGGCCGAACAGCCCCATCTTGCCCATGGCGGCGACGATCTCGTACGGGAACTCGCCCCGCTCGTACAGGTCCCCGATGACGGGGGCGACACTCTCACGGGCGAACCGTTCGACGGTGCGCCGCAGCTCTTCCTGCTCGTCGGTGAGCGTGAAGTCGATCATCGGGGGTCACTCCTTCGTCGTCGATGGTCGCGCCCTGGGCGCTCCCCGTTCAGCGGTGTCACGGCCCCGCGCGGGGCGGGTCGTCGCGGCGGGGGTCTTCACTCGGTGCGGTCAGGGGGACAGGGCCTGCACCACGCGGGAGGGGCTGGGACGTCCCAGACGGCCCGCCATCCAGCGGCTGGTGGCGGCGAGTTTCTCCAGGTCGACACCGGTCTCGATGCCCAGCCCGTGCAGCATCCACACCAGGTCCTCGGTGGCGAGGTTGCCGGTGGAGCTCTCCGCGTACGGGCAGCCGCCGATGCCGCCGGCGGAGGCGTCCACGACGGTCACTCCCGCACGGAGCGCGGCGAGGGTGTTGGCGAGGGCCTGGCCGTAGGTGTCGTGGAAGTGGACGGCGAGCCGGTCGGGGCCGATCCCGGCCTCGGCGAGCGCGGTGATGAGCGCGGTGACCTGGCCCGGCGTGCCGACGCCGATGGTGTCGCCCAGGCTGAGCTGGGAGCAGCCCAGGTCCATCACGCGCCTGGCCACGGAGACGACCTGCTCGATCGGCACGTCGCCCTCCCACGGGTCGCCGCAGGCCATCGAGACGTACACGCGGACCCACAGCCCCTCGGCCCGGGCCCGCTCGACCACGGGCGCGAACATGGCCAGGGACTCGTCGACCGTGCGGTTGAGGTTGCGGCGGGCGAACGACTCGGTGGCGCTGGCGAAGATGGCGATGTCGGTGACGCCGTTGGCGAGCGCGCGGTCGAGCCCGCGCTCGTTGGGGACCAGGACGGGCCTCCGCACCGCGTCCGTGCCGGGCAGCGCGCCGATGAGTTCCTCCGCGTCGGCGAGCTGCGGGACCCACTTGGGGTGGACGAAGCTGGTGGTCTCGATGGTCCGCAGCCCGGCGTCGGCGAGCCGCACGATGAACTCGGCCTTGTCGGCGACCGGGATGATCGCCTTCTCGTTCTGCAGCCCGTCGCGGGGGCCGACCTCGTAGATCGTCACCCGTTCGGGGAGCCCGTCAAGCGGAACCTGCATCGCCCACGCCTCCATATGTCGTTCTCCGGCCGCCGGTCGGATCGGGCCGGCTCGGTCGTCGCGTCCCGGCGTCCGCCGCCCGCGGCGGGGCCGCCCGGTGGCGGGTGCGCGTCATCGGTCCGCGCTCTCGATCACGGCGAGGACGGCGTCCAGGGCCACCTGGGCCCCGGTGCGGGCGGGCAGCTGCGCGACGACGCCGGTGACCGGCGCGGTGACCGTGTGCTCCATCTTCATCGCCTCCACGACGACCAGCGGCTGGCCCTCGGTGACGTGGTCGCCCTCGGCGGCCTTGACGGCCAGGACGGTCCCGGGCATGGGGCTGCGCAGCACGCCGTCGCCTGCGGTGGACGCGGCGGCGCCGGTCTCCGCCCTGACGTGCTCGGCCAGCGCCCAGGTGCGCCCGCCCCGGCCGAGCCACAGCGTGTGGTCCTCGCGGGCGGCGGTGAACACGGTCGTCCTGCCTCCGAAGCCGAGGATCAGCGCCGGTCCGTCCGCCCGCAGGGACGCGGGCACGGGCGCGTCACCGCCGACGGCCACGCGGGCGTCGTGCGCGCGGCCCTGCACGCGCACCTCGACCGGGTCGCCGCCGGACGGGGTGATGATCCACGGGGTCCAGGCGGGCGCGCCGGGGCGCCAGCCGTCCGGTACGGCCCACGGGTCGGGGTCCCCGGTCTCCAGCGCGAGCATCCGTTCGAGGGCCGCGGTGGCCAGGACCTCGGGCGGGGCGGACGCGGAGGCGGCGGTCCCGGTGAGGTCGTCGAGGGAGCGTTCGACCAGCCCGGTGTCGAGGCGTCCCGCGGCCACCTCGGGATGCCGCACGAGGGCCCGCAGGAAGGCGACGTTGGTGGGGACGCCCAGCAGCGTGTACGAGGCCAGCGCGCGGTCGAGCCGGCCGAGGGCCTCGGCGCGGTCCGCGCCCCAGGTGATGACCTTGGCGAGCATGGGGTCGTAGGAGCCGCCGACCTCGGTGCCCTCGGCGAGCCCGGAGTCGACGCGGACGTGTTCGCCCGCCGGCTCGTCCAGCGACAGCACGCGGCCGCCCGTCGGCAGGAAGCCGCGGGCGGGGTCCTCGGCGTAGACACGGGCCTCGACCGCGTGCCCGCGCAGCGCGACCTCGTCCTGGGTGATCGGGAGGGGCTCCCCCGCGGCGACGCGGAGCTGGAGTTCGACCAGGTCGAGGCCGGTGACCAGCTCGGTGACGGGGTGCTCCACCTGGAGGCGGGTGTTCATCTCCATGAAGAAGTACTCGTCGGGCCGGTCGGCGGAGACGATGTACTCCACCGTTCCGGCGCCGGTGTAGCCGACCGCGCGGGCCGCGGCGACGGCGGCGGCGCCCATGCGCTCCCGGGCGGCCTCGTCCAGCAGCGGCGACGGGGCCTCCTCGACGATCTTCTGGTGGCGGCGCTGCAGGCTGCACTCGCGCTCACCGAGGTGGACCGCGCCGCCGTGCGCGTCGGCGAAGATCTGGATCTCGATGTGCCGGGGGTTGCCGACGTACCGCTCGGCCAGCAGGGTGGCGTCGCCGAACGACGCGCGCGCCTCGCGGCGGGCGGAGGCGATCGCGTCGGTCAGTTCGCCCTCCTCCCGGACCAGCCGCATGCCCTTGCCGCCGCCGCCCGCGGAGGGCTTGAGCAGCACGGGCAGCCCGATGGCGAGGGCGGCCTCGGCGAGTTGCTCGTCGGACAGGCCCGGTTCGTCCCGTCCGGGCACGACCGGGACCCCGGCCGCGGCCACGGTCCGCTTGGCGCGGATCTTGTCGCCCATCGTCTCGATCGCCTCGGCGGGCGGTCCGACGAAGGCGATCCCGGCGGCCGAGCAGGCCCGCGCGAACGCGGCGTTCTCGGCGAGGAACCCGTATCCCGGATGGATCGCCTCGGCCCCGGCGTCGCGGGCCGCCTCGATGATCGCCTCGATGTCCAGGTAGGACGCGATCCGCACCGCCTCGTCGGAGTCCCGCACATGCGGTGCCCCGGCGTCGGCGTCGGTGTGCACGGCCACGGACCGGATTCCGAGGCGGCGCAGCGTCCGGAACACCCGGACCGCGATCTCTCCCCGGTTGGCGACCAGGACGCTTTCGAACATCACGCTCCCCACACCCTCAGGCCTCCACATTCCCCGATACCGGCGATCCCGCCCGCACGCTCCGTCCCGACACCCTCCGCACGAACGCGGACGTGGACGCCGTGGTCTTCACGGCCGTGCACGGCAGGTCGGGTTGATTTCTCGGCATCCCGGGCCGCCTCACATGCGGAAGACGCCGTAGCCGACAGGCTCCAGCGGCGCGTTGGCGGCGGCGGACAGGCCCAGGCCGAGGACGCGGCGGGTGTCGCGGGGGTCGATGACGCCGTCGTCCCAGAGCCGGGCGGTGGAGTAGTACGGGTTGCCCTGGTGCTCGTACTGCTCGCGGATCGGCGCCTTGAACTCCTCCTCGGCCTCGGCCGTCCAGGAGTCGCCGAGCTGGTCGCGGCGCACCGTGGCCAGGACGCTGGCGGCCTGCTCGCCTCCCATGACCGAGATCCGGGCGTTCGGCCACATCCACAGGAAGCGGGGCGAGTAGGCGCGGCCGCACATGGCGTAGTTCCCGGCGCCGAACGACCCGCCGATCACCACCGTGAACTTCGGGACGCGCGCGCACGACACCGCCGTGACCATCTTCGCGCCGTTCTTGGCGATGCCGCCCGCCTCGTACTCGCGGCCGACCATGAAGCCGGTGATGTTCTGCAGGAACACCAGCGGGATCGAGCGGCGGTCGCACAGCTCGATGAAGTGGGCGCCCTTCAGCGCCGACTCGCTGAACAGGATCCCGTTGTTGGCGATGATCCCGACCGGGTGGCCGTGGATGCGGGCGAAGCCGGTGACGAGCGTCGTCCCGTACTCCTTCTTGAACTCCTGGAAACGGCTCCCGTCGACGACCCGGGCGATGACCTCGCGCACGTCGTAGGGGGTGCGGGCGTCGGACGGGACGACGCCGTACAGCTCCCCGGGGTCGTATGCGGGCTCCTCGGGGGCGGCGACGTCCCAGGGGCGCGGCTCGCGCGGGCCGAACGTGCCGACGATGTCGCGGACGATCGCCAGCGCGTGCGCGTCGTTCTCGGCCAGATGGTCGGTGACGCCGGAGGTGCGGGAGTGCAGTTCGCCGCCGCCGAGCTCCTCGGCGGTGACGACCTCGCCGGTGGCGGCCTTCACCAGCGGCGGGCCGCCCAGGAAGATCGTGCCCTGGCCGCGCACGATCACGGCCTCGTCGCTCATCGCCGGGACGTACGCGCCGCCGGCCGTGCACGAGCCCAGCACCGCCGCGATCTGCGGGATGCCCTCGCGCGACATGGTGGCCTGGTTGTAGAAGATGCGCCCGAAGTGCTCGCGGTCGGGGAAGACCTCGTCCTGGCGGGGCAGGAAGGCTCCGCCCGAGTCGACCAGGTACACGCACGGGAGCCGGTTGTGGAGGGCCGCCTCCTGAGCGCGCAGGTGCTTCTTCACCGTGACCGGATAGTAGGTGCCGCCCTTGACCGTGGCGTCGTTGGCGACCACGACGCATTCGCGGCCCGCGATCCGCCCGATCCCGGTGATGATCCCGGCGCCGGGGGCCTCGTCGTCGTACATGCCGTGCGCCGCGAGCGGGGACAGCTCCAGAAACGGCGAGCCGGGGTCGAGCAGCGTGTCGACGCGGTCGCGCGGCAGGAGCTTTCCGCGCGCCACGTGCCGCTCGCGGGAGCGCGGCGGCCCGCCCTGCCCGGCCCGGTCGATGTTCTCGCGCAACTCGGCGACCAGGGCCTCGTTGTGCTCGACGTTGCGCTTGAACGCCTCGTCGCCGGGATCGGCGCGGGTGCCCAGCTCAGGTGGTCCGCTCATCGTCCGTCCTCGCCCGTCCTCGTTCTCTGGCGCGACAGTTAATGGTCATTAACAAAGCCGATGTTAACCACTATTAACAACGCCAGTCTAGACTGTCCCCATGACCCGGGCCACCAGCGACCCCGCCCGCTCCCCCAGAGGCGGCTCCACCCCAGCCCAGGGGCGCCCCGACCCTGCCCCGGGCGCACCGGACTCACCTGCGGACGGAGGCGGCACGCGACGGGCCGCCCCGGCGAATCCGCGGCGGACCGAGATCCTGGGAGCGGCGGCCGAACTGTTCGCCCGGCGCGGCTACCACGGCGTGTCGATCGGGGAACTAGGACGCGCGGTCGGCCTGACCGGGCCCGCGCTCTACCGGCACTTCCGGAGCAAGGAGACGGTGCTGGCGGAGATGCTGCTGGACATCAGCGAGCGGCTGCTCGCGGAGGGCGCCCGCCGGGCTGCCTCCGGCGACCCGGCCGAGGCGCTGGACGCCCTGCTGCGCGGGCACATCGCGTT
The DNA here is from genome assembly GCF_055379765.1 of Actinomadura rugatobispora. Lineage (NCBI taxonomy): Bacteria > Bacillati > Actinomycetota > Actinomycetes > Streptosporangiales > Thermomonosporaceae > Actinomadura > Actinomadura rugatobispora. Next base: position 887,951 of record NZ_AP029191.1, read on the forward strand.
CGCGCTCGACGAGCCCGCGCTGATCACCGTGCACGGGCGGGAACTGGACAACGTCCCCGAGGCCGAACGCCATCGCGTCCGGCGGTTGCAGCGGGCCTACGTCGAGGAGTGGGTGGGCGTCCTGCGACGGCTGCGCCCGGACGAGCCCGTGGACCGCGCCCGCGCCGCCGTCCACGCCTGCTTCGGGCTGATCAACTCCACCCCGCACAGCGCCAGCGGCCTGGACCGCGAGGCCATGGCGTCCCTGCTCCACACCATGGCCCACGCCGCCTTGTGCGCCACTCCCCCCTCTCACTGAGCACCGGCGCCCATCCGACGGTCTCGCCACCCGGCACCAGGCACGGCGTCCGCCGCCGCCTCCTCGTCGGCCGCTCCGACGCCATCGTCGACCGAGAGGTAATCGGCCACTTACTTTGGACCGATCCAAGCCTTGACTTCCCGGCGGTGGCGTAGCTCCATGGACGGACCACCCACCCCGCCGGAGGAGCACCGCATGGGAATCGAAGGCGTCAGCTTCTACGAGATCGCCGCCGCGCATCCCGACCGGCCCGCGTTCCTGGGCACCCCCGCCGGAACGGTCACCTACGGAGAACTGCACGCCGAGGTCAACCGCCTCTCACACGGCCTGCGCGCCCTCGGACTCGGCAAGGGCGACACGGTGGCCACCGTCCTGGGCAACCGGCCCGAGTTCCTGACCGTGCTGCTGGCGGCCATGCAGACCGGCCTCTACCTGGTCCCGGTGAGCCGACACCTCACCGCCCCCGAGATCGGCTACATCCTCGCCGACAGCGGCGCCAAGGCCGTGATCACCGAACCCGCGTACACGGACACCGTGACCGGCGCGGTGACGGAACCCAGCCCGCACGCGACCACCAAATCGACCGCAGGAACCGCCCCAGCCACGGCAACCGGCACCGGAAGCGCCACAAAGACGATCACAGGCACGGCGACTGCCCCAGACACCGAGACTGGCCTGCGCACGGGGACCGGCACGGGCGCGGAGACCGGCTTGGCAATCAATACGGGTGCAGGAAGCAGCACGGAGACGGGGGCCGGCACGGGGACGGGGAGCAGCACGGGCACCGGGGGCGGCACGGGAAGTGGCATGGGGGCGGGGGGTGCTGCGGATGTGGTCGGTGGGGTTGGGGTTGGTGCTGGGACGGGGGGTGGTGGGGTGGGGGGTTCCTCGCGGGTGCTGATCACGCTCGGTCCGTCCACCGAAGCGCCTGACGGGTACACGAGCCTTGCCGAGCTTGTGCGGGGCGGGTCGGGTGAGCCGCCGGCCGAGCGCACGATGGGCTCGATAATGCTCTACACCTCCGGGACGACCGGCAGGCCCAAGGGCGTACGGCGCCCGCAGCTCGACTTCCCACCCGAGCTGCCGATGAGCGTGTTGAGGCAAACCCTCGCCCAGCACCTGGCCCTCGAACCGGGCGACGAGGTGCACCTGGCCATCGGGCCGCTCTACCACTCGGCGCCGTGCGTGCACGCGCTGCTCGCGCTCAATCTGGGGCACGCGGTGGTCGTCGGCGAGCACTTCGAGCCGGAGGACACCCTGGAGCTGATCCAGCGGCACGGCGTCACCAACGCGTTCATGGTGCCGACGATGTTCCACCGCATGCTGAACCTGCCCGCCGAGGTCCGCGACCGGTACGACGTGTCGTCGCTGCGGCAGGTGTACCACAGCGCCGCGCCGGTCCCGGTGGACACCAAGCGGCGCATGCTCGACTGGTGGGGCCCGGTGCTGTACGAGTACTACGGCTCCACCGAGAGCGGGCCCGTGGTGGTGGCGCGGCCGGAGGAGTGGCTCGCCCACCCCGGCACGGTCGGCCGCGCGGTCGAGGGCGTCGAGGTCAAGATCTTCGACGAGGCGGGCGAGGAACTGCCGCCCGGCGAGCCCGGCCTGATCTACGCCCGCGGGCAGGCGGGCTTCGAGTACCACGGGGACCCGGCCAAGACCGCCTCCAGCATGCTCGGCGACTTCTACACCCCCGGCGACATCGGCCACCTGGACGAGGACGGCTGGCTCTACATGAGCGACCGCCGCACCGACCTCATCATCTCCGGGGGTGTGAACATCTACCCGGCGGAGATCGAGGCGGCCCTGCTGCAGCACCCGGCGGTGGGCGACGTCGCCGTCATCGGCGTCCCGGACGAGGACTGGGGGCAGAGCGTCGTCGCCTTGGTCGAACCGGCGAACGGGGCCGCACCGGGCGGGGACCTCGCGGCGGCGCTGCTGGCGCACTGCGAGCCGCGGCTGGCACGGCTCAAGCACCCGCGGCGGATCGAGTTCCGGGCGTCGCTGCCGCGCACCCCTTCCGGCAAGCTGAGCCGCGGCCGGGTCAGGGAGGACTACCTGCGGGAACAGAGCGAGCGGGGATAACGGCCCGGTTCGGCCGGCGAATTGGGACGGCAGTGGCGAATTCGTCGGGCGATGCGTCGAACGATTCGGGACGCGCCTGCGTACAACGGCACATGACGGACCAGAAGGTCGCTCCACTCGGCGATGACGCGCTCACCTGCCGGACCGCACGCGGCGAGGCGGCGACATCGGCCCGGCATGCCCGCCATTCGGCGGCCGCCCCGCCGAACGGTCCCTCAGGCGCCGCCTCGCCCTCCCTCACGTCCACTACCACCATGCCCCTCCCGACCCTGGCCCCCGGCTCGTCCCGTCCAGAGCCCGCGCCTTCGCCGAGCGACGCGGGTCTTGGACGGGCAGGGCCGGCGGCGGGCGATCCTGACGACACCCATCGAGACCTGCCGATCCTGGGCTTCGAGCAGCAGAACGTACGGGCGACCGTCACCGATCTGGAGACGACGCGTTCGCGTGAGACCGCTCCAACGCCCATCGACACCTGCCGCCTGCCGGGGGAGGAGACCGTAGCCTTTCGGTTCCGGCCCTGCGCCACGTGTGGGCGTCCCGTACAGCAGCCCCTGGACGGCTCGCACGCGGTGCGCTACTGCCAGGACAACGGCGGCGCGTGCAGCGACGAGGCACAGCGCTGGCGCGAACGCGGGCACGATCCGTCCAGCCTCACCGGCCAGGTCGCCTGGGTCGGAGAGATGGTCGACCGGCTGCAGACCATGACGGAACGGCTCGCCGGTTCCCTGTCCTCGGAGCTGAGCGTCGCCGGCGTCGAACGCCAGGTGTCCAGCGCGCGCGCAGAAGCCGCCATGCAGGTGGCCATCGCCCAAGAGGAACGCGACGCCTCCCAACGCCACGTCGAAACGGCATGGCGGGAGACGAATTCGGCCCGTGCGCGTGCGGAGAACGCCGAACGTGATGCGGCGGCGGCCCGTGCCGAGGCGGAGAAGGCGGTCGCGGACCGGGACGCCGCGGTCCGTGAAGCCGTCCAGGCCAAGGAGTCCGCCGAACAGGCGGGAGCGGCGCGGCTCGCCGCCGAAAGCGAACGCGACCACGTGCGGGGACGCGAGGGCGAACTGCTGGCCGCCCTGGAGAACGCACGATCGGAGCTCGTCAGCCTGCACGCGCGGCTGTCGGAGTCGGAAACCATCGTGGAAGGCCAGCGCATCGAGGCCGCCGCCGCGCACCGCGCCTCCGAGGACCTGCGCTCCCAGATCCGGGAGGCCGAGACCAAGCGCGGGCACGCGGTCGCCGACCGCGACCAGATGCAGGCGCGGCTGCACGAATTCGAGCAGCACAACTGGCAGTTGTCCCACACCGTCGACGAGTTGCGCGCCGCCGTGTCGGCGCTCACCGGCGAACGGGACGCGGCACGGGCCGAGGCCGAGCGCGCGCGCCGACGTGTGGACGCCCTCGTCCAGCTGAACACCCCGCGCGACGGCGCCCGCCCGCCGACCGAGCAGGAGCCGCCCACCGGCCTGCACCGGCTGAACGGCATGCGCCTCCCCCACGCCGGCTGAGTCCCCAATGCCGGCCGAGTCGGCGTAGAGGAGGTGGTCTCTTCCCACACACAGCATCGGCCCTGGTGGGCCGCCGCGCCGCACCGGGGTGGCGCGGCGGCCCCGCCTGCCACGCCCAGGCCGAAACCAACGCGCGTGCCCGCCTCCGTCCCTAGAAGCCCCTTGCTCGTGGAAGCCGTTGCTTTGGAAGACGCCTCCGCCCTAGAAGCGCGCGTTCTGGAAGGGCCTGTCCTCGGTCCTCGGTCGTTGGTCCTCGGTCCTCGGTCGTTGGTCCGTGGTCCTTGCTCCGTGGTCCTTGAACAGCGCCCACCTCGGGCAGCGCTCGTCTTGGGAAACACTCGCCTGGGGAAGCGCCCACCTCACGCCCACCTCGGCTCGGGCAGCCCCACCACCTCGCCTCGGGAGCCACTTCTCTTGGGAGGCGCTCGCCTCGGGCAGCGCCTGCCTCGGGAAGCACCCGCCTTGGGAACTGCTCGCCTCGGGAAACACCCACCTTGGGAGCCGCTCACCTCGGGAAGCACCTCCCCGGCTCGGGCAGCTCGGCTCGGGCAGCGCCCACTTTGAGAAGCGCTCGCCTCGAGAGCCGCTCGCCTCGGGCAGCACGCCTGGGGAAGCCCCCGCCTCAGACAACGCCCGCCTCGGGCAACGCCCGCCTGGGGACGCCCCTGCCTTGAGCGCTCGCCTCGGGCAACGCCCGCCTCGGGCAGCGCTCGGCTTGGGAGGCGCCTCTTCTAGACAGTCTCGCCGTTCCGGTTTTTGAGCCACTCGGTGTAGTCAAGCGCGCCCTCATAGACGGCGGCGTGTACGGCCCGGGCGATGCGCGCGCCCCACAGAGAACGCGGCCCCGCGAACGGTTCCGCATCGACCTCGGCGGGAATCGGCGCGGCGATGCAGACTGCGTCCGAGGCGGTGCCCGTGCAGGAGTAGCCCGCTTCGAGGAGCGCCTGTGTTTTGGCCTCCGTCGCTGTCATGACGGCGTTCACCAGCGCCGCGTCCGACAGCGCCACCGGGACCTCGACCACGACGTTCACCGTCCCCGGCCGCCACCGTGGCACCGCCACACCATCCGCCCCGCTGACGGGCTCCCCCTGGCCGTCCTGGCCCGTAACGCTGCTCGGGGAGGGTTGCGTCCGTTGAGGCCGGCTCGGCTGTGTTCCGCTACTTGGGACTGGCTCCATCCGGGCGCCCTGGCCTGTAGCGCTGCTCGGGGTGGTTTGCGCCCGGTCGCCTGGCTGGCTCATTTGCGACCCGCCAGGCTGTGCCCTGGTGCCTTGGTCTGGTTGCGTCCTGCCGCCTCGGCTCTGCTCCGTCCCCGCTCTTCCGCTGGGAACAGGTTGTGTCCGTTCAACCTGGCTCGTTCGGGTCATGCCGCTCGGGAGCGGTTGTGTTCTGGCGACCGCGCCGCTGGTTGGGACTGGTTGCGGGGTGGTGCTCGATGTTGGGGCGGTCGCGGGGGCGCTGATCGGGGCCAGTTCCGGGTCTCGGGCATCGGGTGGTGCGGCGGCCCAGGTGGGGACGCGGAGGCCTACCGTGGCCGCGGCCTGTACGCCGCCGTCGGAAGCGCGCGCCGTACGGTCCACCGCGGCGGCGGTGAGCAGGCCGACGCCGGGACCTCGCAGTCCCGACGCGGCGGCCAGTTCGCGCAGGTGCTCGGCGGGGTCCAGCCGCGCGTACTCCCCCGCGACCTGGGCGTTGAGGACCCAGCCGCCCGGGGCGATCCCACCGCCCAGCATCGCCGAGGAGATCATGCGCATGCCCGGGCCCGCGCGCCACACGGTGGACGCGAGCCTGGTGCCGTCTTCGGCACGCCACGTGGTCTGCAGTCTCATGGACGCTCCGGGGAGAGGATGGGACGGCCGTCGGCGCCCGACGTGACCTGGACGCGGGCGTCGAAGTGCGCCGCGACGGCCTCCCGCGTGAGCACCTGCGCGGGCGGCCCGGCCGCCGCCACCCGTCCCGAGGACAACAGCAGCAACCGGTCAGCGTACTGCCCGGCCAGCGTCAGGTCGTGGATCGTGGTCACCACGGTGAGCCGGTCGGCGATCCGCAGCCGGTCGATCAGCTCCAGCACCTGCTGCTGATGCCCGATGTCCAGCGCGGTCGTGGGCTCGTCCAGCAGCAGGACCGAGGTCTGCTGGGCGAGGGCCCGGGCCAGGACGACGCGCTGCCGTTCGCCGCCCGAGAGCTGGTCGAGGGGGCGGGCCGCCAGCCCGGTCAGGTCCAGCCGTTCCAGGACGTCCCGGGCGATCTCACGGTCACCGGTGCTCTCCCGTCCCAGGTGCGGGATGTAGGGGGAACGGCCCAGCAGCGTGTAGTCGAACACCGTCATCCCGACGGGCAGCTGGGGGTTCTGGGGCGCGTAGGCGAGGAGCCGGGCGCGCTGCCGGGGCTTGAGGGTGCGGGGGTCGGTGCCGGCGACCGTGATCCGGCCGGGTCCGGGGCGCAGGCCGAGGACGGCGCGCAGCAGCGTGGACTTGCCCGCGCCGTTCGGGCCGATGATCGCCGTCCAGGAGCCCGGCGGGGCCTCCAGGGACACGCCGTCCAGGACCTTCCGCCCGCCCAGGGTGACGCTGAGGTCGCGCACCTCGATCGTCACGTCCCGACCTCCCTGCGGACGGCGCGCAGCACCACCACGAAGAAGGGCCCGCCGACGAACGCCGTCACCACGCCGAGCGGCAGCTCGCCGGGGGCGACCGCGCTCCGCGCGACCAGGTCCGCCAGGCCGAGGAAGGCGGCCCCGCCCAGCAGCGACAGTGGCAGCACGATCCGGTAGGAGCCGCCGGCGAGGCGCCGCACGATGTGCGGCACCACGATCCCGACGAAGCCGATCAGCCCGCTGACCGCCACCGCGCAGGCCGTGGCCAGCGACGCGGCGACCAGCACGACCAGGCGTACGCGCGCGGCCGCCACCCCGAGCGACGACGCCTCCTCGTCGCCCACGCCCAGCACGTCCAGGAGCCTGCCGTGCAGGAGCAGCACCAGGGTGGAGACCAGCGCGTACGGGGCGACCAGGCCGAGTTGCCGCCAGTCGGCCGAGCCGACGCCGCCGAGGATCCACGAGTAGATCCGCTGGAGTTCCTGCGCCCGCGCCTGCTGGAGGAAAGTCTGGACCGCGGCGAGGAAGCTGGAGACGGCCACGCCCGCCAGGACGAGCGTGGCCGCGCCGGATCCGCCGCCCCCGGCCATGTTGCCCAGCGCGTACGCCAGGAGCACCCCGCCGATCGCGCCCGCGAACGCCGCCACCGGCACGCTGTAGCCCGGGTCCCCGGGCATCAGGACGATGACGAGCGTCGCGCCCACCCCGGCTCCGGCGGCGGCGCCGAGCAGGTACGGGTCGGCGAGGGGGTTGCGGAAGACGCCCTGGTAGCCCGCGCCGGCCAGGGCGAGCATCCCGCCGACCATCGCGGCCATCAGCACGCGCGGGAGGCGCAGCTCGAACAGCACGTTCTGCTCCACGACGCTCAGTCCGGACGCGACGTCCACGAACGGCAGCCGGTCGAGCAGCGCCTTGAGCACCCCGCCCGCGGGCAGTTCCGCCGCGCCGACCAGCAGCCCGGCCACGAGGGTGGCCAGCAGCAGGAGCAGCGTCACCGCCAGGGGCAGGGGCCGCAGCCGCGCGGGCATCGGCCCCGCGGCCACCTCCGCCGCGGACGGTTCGCCCGTGGGGCGGCGGTCGGTCACTGGGCGGCCGGGGACTTCTGCACCGCGTCGCCGATGGCCTGGACGAACTCGGGCAGGCGGGGGCCCCAGCGGGAGGCGATGTCGTCGTCCAGCTCGATGACGCCGCCCTTCTTCACCGAGGTGAGGTCCTGCCAGCCGGGACGCTTGGCGACGGCGGCGGCGTTCTGGCCGCAGCACTTGGTGTCGCCCAGGAACACCAGGTCGGGGTCGCTCTTGACGAGGTACTCGCGGGACAGCTGCGGGTAGCCTCCCGCGGCCTTCTCGGCCTTGTCGGCGATGTTCTCCAGGCCGAACAGGCCGTAGACCTGCCCGATGAAGGTCTTGGACGTCACCGTGTGCAGCTGGTTGTCCAGCTCGTGGTAGTAGGTGAGCCCCTTGCCCTTGGACGAGGCGGCGACGGTCCGCTGGATGCGGGTCCGCATGTCGTCGGTGAGGCGCTTGGCCTCGGCGGAGCGGCCGGTGGCGGCGCCGAGGTCGAGGATCTCGTCGTACGCCTCGTCCAGCTTGGTGGCCGAGGGCTCCAGGAGCACGGGCACCTTGACCTTCTCCAGGGCCTTGACGATGCCGTCCATGTCGTCCGACAGCACCACCAGGTCGGGCTTGTGCCCGATGATCGCCTCGGCGTTCGGCTTGAACCCCGACAGCTTCGTCTTGGGCGCGTTGGCGGGGTGGTTGGAGTACTCGTCCACCGCGACCACCTGCGGGCCCGCGCCGATGGCGAAGAGCGTCTCGGTGTGGGTGGGCGACAGCGACACGATCCGCTTGGGGGTGGCGGGGATGGTGACGGCGCCGTTGGCGGCCTGGACGGTGACCGCGCCGCCTCCCGCCCCGGCCTGGCCGCCGTCGTCTCCGTCACCGGAGCCGCAGCCGGCCGCGAGCGTCACGACACCGATCAGCAGGGCCGCGCCCAGGGCACGTAGGGGTCTCAAGGGGGCCTCCATGGCCGCGGGGGGGGCAGGGAGCCGCCGCCATTGGGGGGACGGATCGCCCCTCCGCGAGGTCGATGATCGTCGGCGCGCGGGGAGGCGACCTGGCTCGCCCATCGGAGGAGGTTCTCGGAGGGGCATCACAGTTGCGGGACAGCGCCGGGATCGCACCGGACTTCGCTCCATGACGCGCTTGAACTGGAACGGTATCAGCCCTCTGATCGGCGTCCCGAGGGCGGGCGGCCGCGGGGCGCGCCTCGGTGCCGGTTCCGGGCGCGCGACCGGAAGCCGAGCTGAAACCGGGACGAACCGGGAGGTGTGGGGTGGGCCACATCGCGGAGGCGGGCGATGAGTCCCGGCGCCGCGCGGGGTCTGCCCTGGTGACGCCGGGGGACGGTGTCGCCTGTGTCACACGCGCTTGACCTCCACTCGACTGGAGGTTCGAGGGTGGCGAGGTGACACGGGGGTTTTGTCGGACCCCGGTGGAATACTCCCTGACCCCTGGAAGTTTAATGGTTCGCAAAAGTGTCAGTCACTGCAGTATTTTCTGCGCATACCTCCCCAGCCCTCTTGACCCCCTTGACGCTGCCCGCGTGCCCGCACGCCCGGGCCCGATGATTGGAAGGCACAGTTGACCGCTACCGCGTCTCCAAAGACCGCGGACTCAGATGGAGGGCTTGACCGCGGCGTACTGGCAGTGGCCATGGTCGTGGTGCTCGGCGCGATCATGTCCATCCTGGACGTCACGGTCGTCAACGTCGCGCTCAAGCATCTGACCGAGGACTTCAACGCCCCGCTGGCGACCATCCAGTGGGTGGCGACCGGCTACACCCTCGCGCTGGCCACGGTGATCCCGGTGACCGGCTGGGCCTCGGCCCGGTTCGGCACCAAGCGCCTCTACATGGTCTCGATCGGCCTGTTCGTCATCGGCTCGGCACTGGCCGGGATGGCGTGGAGCGCCGAGTCGCTGATCGCCTTCCGGATCCTGCAGGGGCTGGGCGGCGGCATGATCATGCCGGCCGGCATGACGATCCTGACCCAGGCCGCCGGACCCCAGCGGGTCGGCCAGGTGATGAGCGTCGTGGGGATCCCGATGCTGCTCGGCCCGATCGCGGGTCCGATCCTGGGCGGCTGGCTCGTGGACGACGTGTCCTGGCGCTGGATCTTCTACATCAACGTGCCGATCGGCGCGGTGGCGCTGGTGCTGGCGGCGCGGATCCTCAAGCGCGACGAGCCCCGTCCGGCCGAGCGGCTGGACTTCCTGGGCCTGGTGCTGCTGTCGCCCGGCCTGGCCGCGCTGCTGTACGGACTGGCCACCGGCGCCGAGAAGCAGGACTTCGGCCGCACCGACGTGCTGATCACCACGATCGGCGGCGCGCTGCTGGTGCTGGGCTTCATCGCGCACGCGCTGCGCCGCTCCAACACCAACCCGCTGATCGACCTGCGGCTGTTCCGGCGCCGCTCGGTGGCCGCCGCGTCCGGCACGCTGGTGCTGTTCGCGTGCGCGTTCTTCGGCGCGATGCTGATCCTGCCGCTGTACTACCAGACGGTCCGGGGCGAGAGCGCGTTCGCCGCGGGCCTGCTACTGGCGCCGCAGGGCTTCGGCGCGATGGTCACGATGCCGATCGGCGGCAGGCTGACCGACCGGCTGGGCCCGGGCAAGGTGGTCCTGGTCGGCCTCACGCTCGTGGTCGCGGGCGTGGCGGGCTTCGCCACCCAGCTCACCCCGGACTCCTCGTACTGGGCCCTGGGCGGGGCGCTGTTCGTGATGGGCCTGGGCATGGGCATGACGATGATGCCGACCATGTCGGCGGCCATGCAGACCCTGCAGCACGACGAGGTCCCGCGGGCCAGCACCTCGCTGAACATCATCCAGCAGGTCGCGGGTTCCATCGGCACCGCGTTCATCGCGGTCATGCTGGCCACCCAGCTGCGCGACCGGGGGCTGGACATGGGCGGCGGCCTCGGCGCGGAGGCGCCCGCCGGCGCCCAGGTCCCGCCGAACATCATGGCGCAGATCATGGACAAGATGGCGGACGCGTTCCAGACCACCTACTGGTGGTCGCTGGGCCTGCTGGTCCTGGCGTTCCTGCCGGCGCTGCTGCTGCCGCGCAAGAAGCCGGTCGCCGACTCCGACGACGCCGTCCCGCTCGAGAAGCCCATGGTCATGCACTGACCGCACGGCGCGTGACGCCCCGTCCCGGGTTTCCGGGACGGGGCGTTCCCGTCTCAACGCCGCGTCGAGCCTCGGGGCTTGGAGCTCGGGGTGAACGCCGGGCCCGCCCGGTCCGGCCGCGGGGTCCTCGCGCTCCGTGTCACGTCCAGGACGGCCCTCAACCGGCCGTGAGGGGCTCGCTAGGCCGTCAGCGTGCCCTTGTGGTCCTTCCAGTACTCGTCGCGCAGGAGGCGCTTGTAGAGCTTGCCGGTGGGGTGGCGGGGCAGCTCGGACCGGAAGTCGACCGTGCGGGGGCACTTGTAGTGCGCGAGGTGCTCGCGCGCGTAGGCGATCAGCTCCGCCTCCAGCTCCGGACCGGCCCCGGCGGGGTCCTGGGGCTGCACGACGGCCTTGACCGCCTCGCCCATCTCGGTGTCCGGCACCCCGAACACGGCCACGTCGGCGACCTTGGGGTGGACGGCCAGGACGTTCTCGGCCTCCTGCGGGTAGATGTTCACCCCGCCGCTGATGATCATGTAGGAGCGGCGGTCGGTGAGGTAGAGGAAGCCGTCCCCGTCGACGTAGCCGACGTCGCCCAGCGTGCTCCAGCCGTGTCCCCAGGGGTCGCGGGACGCCTTGGTCTTGGCCTCGTCCCCGTGGTACTCGAAGACGGGCCCCTCGCCGAAGTAGAGGGTGCCGGCGGTGCCCGGCGGCACCTCCCTGCCCTCCTCGTCGCACACGTGGATCTGGCCGAGCAGGGGGCGCCCCACGGTGCCCTTGTGGGCGAGCCAGTCCTCGGAGTTGGTGTAGACGAAGCAGTTGCCCTCGGTTCCGGCGTAGTACTCGTGGAGCACCGGGCCCCACCAGTCGATCATCCGCTCCTTCACCGGCACGGGGCAGGGCGCGGCGGCGTGGACGGCGCAGCGCAGCGTCGACAGGTCGTACCTGGAGCGCGTCTCCTCGGGCAGCTTGAGCATGCGGATGAACATGGTCGGCACCCACTGGCTGTGGGTGACCCCGTACTTCTCGACGGCCTCCAGCGCGCGCTCGGGATCGAACTTGTCCATCACCACGACCGTGGCGCCGAACCGCTGGAAGGTGAGGCAGTAGCGCAGCGGGGCGGCGTGGTAGAGCGGCGCGGGCGAGAGGTAGACCGAGTTCTCGTCCGGCTGGAAGAGCAGCGAGATGAGCTGGAAGAGCGGGCCGGGAGTTCCCATGGGGGCGAGCGACAGGTTCGGCTTGATGCCCTTGGGGCGGCCCGTGGTGCCTGAGGAGTAGAGCATGTCCACCCCCTCGCACTCGTCGTCGATGGGGGTCGCCGGGTACTCGGCCACCGCGTCCTCGTACGGCTGGAAGCCGGGCGCGGTGCCGTCCAGCATGAGGCGCAGCCGCACCCCGGGGGTCTGCTCGGTGATGGCCCCGGCCGTCTCGGCGAGCGCGTGGCCGGCGATGAAGACCTTGGCCTCGCAGTTGTCGACGATGTAGGCGAGTTCGTCGGCCTGGAGGCGGGAGCTGATGGCGGTGTAGTACAGCCCGGACCGCTGGGCCGCCCAGGCGATCGCCAGGAACAGCGGGTGGTTCTCCAGCATGAAGGCGATGTGGTCGCCGGGACGCAGCCCCTCGGCGCGCAGGAGGTGGGCGAGGCGGTTGGAGGCCTCGTTCAGCTCACGGTAGGTGATGACCAGCCCGGAGCCCGCCATGATGACGGCGGGCTTGCCGGGGGTCCGTTCAGCGATCTGCCCCAGGTGCATGAAACCGCACGCTACCGGGCCGAACACTGATTTGGAATGGGATTCGGTTTACTCGGGCCCGGGACGGTTCAGACCAGCATGTGATCGAAATCACCGTCCTTGGCGCCGCCGACGAAGGCCTCGACCTCCTCTCGCGTGTAGATGAGGACCGGCCCTTCCGGATACCGGGAGTTGCGCACGGCGATCTCCCCGGTCGGGAGCTCCGCCATCTCGACGCAGTTGCCGCTCGGGTTGCTCCGGCGGCTCTTCTGCCAGGCGAGTTCGGCTCGCCGGACGTCCGACAGCTCGGCGCCGTCCATCTTCTGCCCCCTCTAGGCGTACTGCCTCCCAGCGGGAGGCCGCGATCTCGCCCCACCCCAACGTCATGGTACGAGATGCACGTGCATTCGTTCTTGCATCGGTTCATGCAGACGGTCTTGCATCTGCACGACATGGGGAGCAAGATAGCGAACGCTCGGCCCGTACCGACCCGCACGCCTCTGGGGTTTGACAATGATCGTTGACCAGGCAGACGACGTGGCGGCCCCGGCCGCCCCGCGCGGACGCCGGCACCCGCGCCATCACCAGCCGCAGGACCACCCGTCCCGCCCGGCCCTCCGCACTCCGCCGGCGGCGCAGCACGCCACCGGCGCGCCGGTGCCGGTCCCGGGGCTGGCGGGGCTGTGGCCCGCCCCCGCGGCGGGCAGCCCGCGCACCGCGCGGCGGGTCCTGCCGGCCGAGAACACCGCACCGAAGGAGGCCCGCTCCTTCACCAGCGCCACGCTGCGCGAATGGGGCCTGGACGACACCGCCGACGACGTGCTCATCGCCGTCTCCGAGCTGGTGACCAACGCGCTCCAGCACGGTCTGCGCGGACTGCCCAAGCCGCTGCCCGCCGGCCCGATCCAGCTGGTGCTGCTGGGCCACCCGCGGCGCCTGCTGGTGACCGTCACCGACCCCGGGGTGCGCGCGCCCGAGCCCCTCGACATCGAGCCGGGCCGGTTCGGCGAGGGCGGCCGCGGCCTGCTGGTCGTGGGCGCCGTCAGCGGCGCCTGGGGCTGGGCTCCGCTCACCACCGGCGGCAAGGCGGTCTGGGCGGCCTTCGACCTGCGGAACGGCTCCAGGGCGGCCTGAGCACCGCCCAGGCGGAACCAGAACCCCACAGAGGTGGTCGGCGGCGGCCGACCGGCCCGCCGGGGGCGCCGAGCGGCGCCACCGGCGGGCTCAAATGGCGGATTTGGGACGGCCGCAGACGGCCCAGACGGCCCGCCAAAGGGTCTTAATGCAGTGACCCGGCGGTTAGCCCATTGCCGCGCCCAGGGTCTCGGGACGGTGCCGTGACTCCTCCAGCGCGCTCAGGAAGTCCCGGGCCCAGCGGTCCACGTCGTGCTCGATGACCCGCTTGCGCATGGCCCGCATCCGCCGCGCCTGCTCGGCGGGCTCGGCGCTCAGCGCCCGCAGCAGGGTCTCCTTGAGGCCGTCGATGTCGTACGGGTTGACCTGGTACGCGCGGCGCAGCTCGGCGGCCGCCCCGGCGAACTCGCTGAGCACCAGGGTGCCGCGCAGGTCGGACCGGCACGCCACGTACTCCTTGGCGACCAGGTTCATCCCGTCCCGCAGCGGCGTCACCACCATGACGTCGGCGGCGAGGTAGAGCGCTGCGAGCTCGTCCCGGTTGTAGGAGGTGTGCATGTAGTGCACCACCGGGAAGCCGATCTCCCCGTACTCGCCGTTGATCCGGCCGACCTGCTGCTCGATCTGGTCGCGCAGCAGCTGGTACTGCTCGACCCGCTCCCGGCTCGGCGTGGCGATCTGGACGAAGACCGCCTGGCCGGGCTTGAGGTGCCCGTCGCCGAACAGCTCCCCGAACGCCTCCAGCCGCTGGGTGATCCCCTTGGTGTAGTCGAGCCGGTCCACGCCCAGCAGGACGGTGGAGTCCCCCAGGTCGGTGCGGATCTCCTCGGCCCGCTCCCGCACCGAGGGCCGGGCGATGAGCTCGTTCAGCTCGTCCACGTCCACGGAGATGGGGAACGCGCGGGCCCGCACGACCCGGTCGTCCCAGTACACGTCCTGCTTGTTGTAGCGCGCGTCCAGCAGCCGGCGGCACAGCCGCACGAAGTTGGACGCCGCCCCCGGGAGCTGGAACCCGACCAGGTCGGCGCCCAGCAGCCCCTCCAGGATCTGCCGCCGCCACGGCATCTGCCAGAACAGCTCCAGCGGCGGGAACGGGATGTGCAGGAAGAACCCGATGCGCAGGTCGGGGCGGAGCCCGCGCAGCATCGCCGGGACGAGCTGGAGCTGGTAGTCCTGCACCCAGACGATGGCGCCCTCGGCGGCCACCTCCGACGCCGCCTTCGCGAACCTCTCGTTGACGCGGACGTAGGCGTCCCACATCTCGCGGCTGTACACGGGGGGCGCGACCACGTCGTGGTAGAGCGGCCACAGGGTCGCGTTGGAGAAGCCCTCGTAGTAGAGCTCGACGTCCTGGGCGGACTGCGGGACGGGGACCAGCTTCATGCCGTCGGTCTCGAACGGCTCGAGGACCTCGTCGGGCGCCCCGTGCCAGCCCACCCAGGTGCCCTCGCGGCGCCGCATGACCGGGGCGATCGCGCTGACCAGGCCGCCCGGACTGCGCCGCCACGCCGCCCCGTCACCCGTCCCGGTGCCCGGCACCCGATCCACCGGAAGCCGGTTGGCGACCACCACGAACTCACTGACTTGCGACACGAGCGACCAGCCTCCCGAGAGCGTTAACGATCACCATGTGCCCAGAAATGCCGTTGTTAGCCCATTGTGTCAGGTTGACGTTAACTGGCGGTTGCGCGGTACCGGCCGCGCGGTCCCGGCCGACGCCCCTGCTCGAGGCGTCCACGCAGGCCAGAGCGCGTTTTCCGGCGTTATTCGGGACGGGACGCCTCAGGCGTGCGGCACGGCGAGCACCCAGGATTTGACGGAACCGTGGCCTTCCCAGGGGAGGTAGTCGGCGATGTGCGCGAACGCCTCGCTGCTGTCGCCGTTGAGCAGCGTGACCTCGGTGCGGGGGCCGTCGGGCATCCGGGCCGCGTACACGTACGCCCACAGCGGCCGCTCGGGGATCGCGTACCCGGTGAACAGCTCCTGGACGAGGGCCATCGCGGGGGGCCGTTCGGCGGCGGCCTGCCACAGCCTCTCCGCCAGCCCGCCGAAGTCGCGGATCGCCAGCGGCCCGCAGTAGACGTCGGCGGTGCGGTCGCCGCTGGCGATGACGAACGGATGCGCCCGCCCCGCCAGCTCGCTGCCGGGCATCGCCATCGCGGCGAAGACGGGGAAGACGTTGTGCACCCAGCCGTCGACGGCGTCGGCGACCGGATGGCGCTCACCGGAGGCGACGCCCACGGCCTGGTCCCAGGCGAACGCCTCGCCCCACGCCGGATGGTTGACCCCGATCGGGATCCGGATGACCTTGCCATGCGACTCGGGGTCCGGGGCGTCCACGGCGACGCGCAGCCCGGACTCGGGCAGGTGGACGACCGCGCCCTCGACCCGCGTCTCCAGGGCGTGCCCCTCGCCGAGCAGGCGCGCCACGAAGGCCGCGACCTCGGCCGCGTTGATCTCCATCCGACCTCCTCGTCATGACGGAACGCCCACGGTAGTGGGGCAAAGAGGGATCGGTCGCCTCATTTCGATCAACGCCACGTCCGGCGGGGACAGGCCGCCGCCCCGAAGTCAGGAGCCCGGCCATGAGCCGGGCCCGCGGCCGTTCGGGCGGGACGGCGCCGGCGAAGCGGGCCGGTGTCGTCCGGCCCGGCCGAGACCTGACCGAGACCTGACGGACGTCCGCTCCAGGCCCGGTGCGGGGAACGCGGCGCGGGCCCGGTTTCGCACTGTAGCGATCGGGTGACCGGAGGCCCGCGGACGGGAGCGGCGCTCTCTGACTGCGCCCATGACACGGGCTCGGTCATCGACGCCCCGCCACCGGACCGGCGGCCACCCATTACGGTCGAGCAGGAAGACGGGACCAGGGACGGCCGACCGACGCCGATGACGGCGCTGACCTGGACCTATACCGGATATCTCGATTCGGTCGCCCCGAAGAGGGGATTCGCCGGCTTGTTTTCGGTTATCGCCTGGTCGGCGTGTCGCGGCGCCTCGGAGACCCGTTCCGCCCCGATCTCGGGCGGAACGGCCCCGATGCCGCAAATGCGCACGTCACCGGCATTCACCCTCCATACCGGGCCACGGTGAGCCCATCGGCCATCTACGGAGAGTGACGCACCATCTCGCCGCACCCCCAATTACGGACAGGCGAGATATGTAATTTGAGGCGACCCGATCTGGAGAAAGTTGGTGAAGTTGGTGATGTAGGCAGGATTAGGCGGGCTCGATCGGTTTCGGATGCCTTTTCGGCTCTTGTCCCGGGTGGAGGTGGCGGTGCGCCGGCTCGTCCGCCGTGATCGAGTCGGCCAGGGCGCGGGCGAGCGCCTGCCGCACCGCGTTGGCATGCGCCTCGCGAGGCGTCGCCGCCTGACCGTGGAAGCGCGCGCCCGACGTCAGGTGGGTGATGGTGATCGAGGACGGCGGCTCCGGCGAGCGCGTGCAGTAGAGGTCGATGCGCCAGTCCCGCTCCGAGCCCGGCAGCGCCACGCCCTCGTCCGCATGAGGAAGCACCGTCACCCGCGCCGACCGGACGCCCGGGCCGGCGTCCGGGCCGGCGTCCGGGCCGGCGTCCGAGCCTGGAACCGGATGGGGGGTCAGGGGGTGCAGGCCGTTGTGGGTCTTGAGGAGTGACCATGCGCCCGGGCCGCCCTCCCCGGCGGTGATCGCCAGGACCGCCCGGCGCCGCCCGCCGGGCTCGCCGTCGAGGGGCTCGGCCCGCCAGCCTTCCGGGCGTCGCGCGGCCAGGTCGCGGTAGCGGTGCCAGAGCAGCTCCACGTCCGCGGGCTCGGCCTCGATGGCGAGGACCACGTCGTACGGGTCGTAGCGGTCCCACTCGGTCTCGCCGTCCTGGATGTCGTCCAGGAGGTTCTCCAGGGCGGCCACGGCGCGGCGCATGCGCCGGGCGAGCCGGTGGTCGCGGAGGACGGCCGGGTCGGTGAGGCGTTCCTCGAGGCGCGCGTGCTCGGCGAACACCGCCTCGGCCAGCGCCTCGTCCATCCGTCCATGAAAGCACGCGAGCCCCCGGCGCACGGGGGCTCGCGTGAAGGCGGGAGGCGGGAGGCGGGTTCAGACGTGGGCGTGGTCCCGGCCGGAGCGGTCTCGGGCCTCGCTCCGGCCGAACAGGACGGCGTCGAGGCCGAAGCGGCCCGAGCCGGTGCAGGCGAGCAGGAAGGCCGTGGCGCCCAGGATGAGCACCAGTTCGTAACCGCCCTCCGAGGCGAAGAGGCCCTTGCCCATGTGCGCGAACCAGAACGCGCCGATCATGTCGAGCGCCAGCAGCAGCCCGGCCACCGGCACCAGGAGGCCGGCCACCAGGGCGATCCCCCCGACCAGTTCGACCCAGGTGGCGTAGTGGGCGGCCAGGCCGGGCAGCGGGATGCCCATGCCCTCGAAGCCCTTGGTGACGCCCTCGTGCCCGGTTCCTATGAGCTTCTGCCAACCGTGCGCGATGAAGATCGCGCCGAGTGCGACACGGCCGACCAGCAGGCCCACGTCGGCCAGGTACGGGATGCGGCGGGCGGGGAGCATGTGTCCTCCAGGTCTGGATAGGGCGGCTGTCGCCGTTCGCGCATCCGGCGTCCGGTTCCGTTCCGTGGCGGGACGGGCATGCGCGGTTGCTTGAGCGCTCAACTTCTTGAGACCGTACCAGTGGCCGGTTCAAAGACAAACCAACTACTCTCAACGCATGGATGACGGTCCCCTACACGCCCGGGAACCACGCGCCCGGGTCGCGTTCCTGGAGGCCGCCCCTCTGGTCGAGCACGAGGTCGGCCCGCTCACCCCCGCCGAGCTCGACACGCTCGGCGACGCCCTCGGCCGGGTCGCCGACCGGCTCCGGGCCCGGTGACCGGCCCGGTGGCACTGGGCGACTTCGGCGACATGGTGCGGAGGACCCCGGTCGAGGTGGTGCGGCCCGCGTCCGCCCGCGAGGTCGCGGACGTGATGCTGCGGCACGGCCCGGCGCGGCCGCTTTCCGGGGACGGGCACGGCCCCTCTCCGGGAGGCCGGCAGGGCGCCCAGGCCGTGGTGCCGCGCGGCTGCGGGCACTCCACCGACGGGAGCTCCCTGACCGGCGGCGTCTCGCTCGACATGCGCGCCCTCGCCGCGATCGGCGAGGTCCGCGGCGACCGGGTGCGCGTGGAGGCGGGCGCGACCTGGCGGGAGGTCCTGGACGCCGCGCTCCCGCACGGGCTGACCCCGCCCGTCCTCACCGACCTGCTCGACCTGACCGTCGGCGGCACCCTCTCGGCGGGCGGCGTGGGCGGTGCCTCCCACGTCCACGGGCCGCAGACCGCCAACGTGATCGACCTGGAGGTGGTCACCCGGGAGGGCGCGGTCGTCCGGTGCTCGGCGTCGGAGAACCGGACGCTGTTCGGCGCGGTGCGGGGCGGGATGGGCCGGCACGGCGTCATCACCGCCGCCACGCTGCGGCTGGTGCCCGCGCCGCGGCGCGTGCTGGCGTGCACGGTGCCGTGCCGCGACGCCGCCGGGCTGCTGGCCGTCCAGACCCGGACCCGCGCCGATCACATCTCCGGGCAGGCCAGGCCGTCGGAGGGCGGCGGCTGGCGGTTCGAGGCGAAGGCCGTCCTGTACGACGCCGACGAGCCGCCGCCGGGCCTGGAGTGCACCGAGGCCGAGGCGCTCCCCTACCCCGGCTTCGCCGACCGGATGCGTCCCGATGTGCAGGAGCTGATCGTGCTCGGGGAGTGGGCGCGGCCGCACCCGTGGGCGATGGCGTTCCTGCCCGGAGCCGCGGCGGCCCGCCTCATCGAGGACACGCTGGCCGCCATGGGCCCGGCCGATCTCGGACTCAGCGGGATCGTGCTGGTCAAGGCGTTGACCGGCATCGACGGCGTGCCCGATCCCGTGCTGTTCGGGCTGCTGCGCACCGCCTCACCCGGCTGTGCCTCGACCGAGGAGATGATCGAGGCCAACCGGGTCTTCCTTGCCCGCGCCCGCGCCGCGGGCGGCCGCCCCTACCCGGAGGACGGCCGGCCCACCGCGCCGCGGGACGGTCAGGCGGCCGCCACCGGATGAGTCGACTGGTAGGCGATCCGCCGGTCGGCGCCCTCGGCGATGCCGCCGAGCACGTCGTCCAGCATCAGGAACGCCTGCCAGGGCGCCTCCCCCGCCGCCACCGCCAGCCGGTCGACGAGGAGCTGCTCAAGGTCGCGCACCCGCTTGGCCTTCCACACCTTGTCGGCGAGGCTGACCAGCAGGTCGTCGATGCCGATGCCGTCCTCGTGCCAGGCGGCGTGGGTACGGGCGAAACGGGCCAGCCGCTCGTCCACGCCGTAGGAGAGCAGCAGCTCGTAGCCGGCGGGCTCGTGCTCGGCGCCCGGCCCCGACAGCTCGTCCGGGTGCAGTGCCTTGCCGATGTCGTGGGTGGCCGCGCCGAACGCCACCGCGGCCGGGTCGGCGCCCGCCGCCGGGTAGCGCCCGTCGACCCAGCCGGCCAGGTCGCAGGCCACGTCGTGCACGATCCGCAGGTGGGCGGCCAGCCGGGGCGGTGCCTCGACGGCCTCCAGCAGCACGGTGACCGGTCCGGGGAGGGGGCGGAAACCGGGCTCGTCCAGGGCCCGGCGGAGCCCCTCGGTGGCCGTCACCGCGTCCCGCCCAGGGCCAGCGCCAGCACCTCCGCGCCGGGCAGGTCGGCGACGGCCTTGCCCGGCAGCAGCAGCTTGGAGCGCCGCACGCCGCTGCCGATCACCACCTCGGGGGTGGCGGCGACCGCCTCGTCCACCAGGATCGGCCAGCCGGACGGCAGCCCCACCGGGGTGATCCCGCCGTACTCCATCGAGGTGAGGGAGGTCGCCTCCGCCATCGGCGCGAACGAGACCTTGCGGGCCCCCAGATGCCGCCGCACGACGCCGTTCACGTCGGCCCGGCCGGTGGCCGGGACCATGCAGGCGGCGTAGGTCACCTCGCCGCCGCGCTTGGCCGCGACGACCACGCAGTTGGCGCTGGCCTCCGGCGGCACCCCGTACCGCTCGCAGAACGCCGCCGTGTCGGCCAGTTCGGGATCGATCTCGGCGACCCGGGCCTCGGGCCGCGCGCCGATCACCGCGGCGACCGGCCCGGCGAGCAGTCCGGGCCGCTCCGCCGCCGGTCCCCACTCCAGGCTCCCCACCATGGGCGTCCCTCCCCTTTCCGGAAGATTCCGCTCCCTCGCGGAACACGGCTCTCGCCGCCATCGTCGCGGCGGCCCGCCACGGGCACCGCCGCACAGGTCACAAACGATCCACGGACTCCAGGCCCTCCATGAACAGCCGCGGCGCCGCCCGCCCGTCGGCGCCGCGCCAGGCCACGGCCAGCTCGGCGGGCTCCAGCCCGAGCACGGGACGGCACGTCACGCCCGGCCGCCGGTACAGACCGGCGTTCCCCTCGGCCAGCAGGACCACGCCGAGGCCGGAGACCACGGCCTCGAACACCTCGTCGGGCGCGGCGGCCTCGGCGCCGATCCGCGGCGGACGGCCGCCGCGGGCGGGGGTGGCCAGCCAGAAGTCGCGCAGCGGCCCGGCCTCGCGGGGCAGCGCGATGAACGGCTCGTCCAGCAGGTCGGCGAAGGCGATCTCGGTCCGCCCGGCCAGCGGGTGGTCGTCGGGCAGCGCCACCCAGCGGCGCTCCCGGGCCAGCGTGCGGGCGCTGATCCCCGCGGACGTCACGGGCAGCCACACGAACGCCACGTCGCTGGAGCCGTCGGCGAGCCCGGCGGTGGGATCGTCCCAGCCGACCAGGCGCAGCGACACCGACCAGCCCGGCGCCAGCTCGCGGAACCGGGCCAGCGCCCTGCGCTGCAGGTCGCGGCCGACGGCGGTCTGCATCCCGACGGTCAGCGTCGGCGGCCGGTCCAGGGCCCGCGCCCGCGCGTACGCGCCGTCCCAGGTCTCCAGGACCTCCCGCGCGGCCGGGAGCAGCTCCGCGCCCTGCCCGGTCAGGACGACCTCCCGCGACCGGCGCTCGAACAGCTCGAAACCGAGCCGCCGTTCCAGGGCGCGGATCTGCTTGGACAGCGCGGGCTGCGACACGAAGAGCCGGGCCGCCGCCCGGGTGAAGCTCAACTCATCGGCGACCGCGGCGAAATAGCGCAGCTCCCGTAGATGCGCGTCCATAACCCCTGGTTATACCAAGATGTCTTGGACAGGGCGCGCCGGGTCCGGCGAACGTGGACACATGCCTCTATTTCCGGCCCGTCCGGGCCCGGTCGCCGTCCTGCCCCTGGTCCTCGCGGCGGGGATGCTCGCGGGCGGATGCGGCGGCGGCGCCGAGGAGGGCGCCCGCCCCGCGTCCGCCCCGTCCCCCGGCGGGAGCGCGGGCCCGGGGACGACGGGCTCGCCGGCCGTCGCGGGCGTCGACCCCGCGATCGGCGCGTACGTCGCGGCCGTCGGCGCGCGCGACCTGGACGCGCTGGCGGCGGCCTTCGCATCGGACGCGCGGATCGTCGACGTCTCGCGCACGATCTCCGGTCGCGAGGCCATCCGCGCCTGGGCGCGCGACGAGGTCATCGGCGGCGCGCTGCGCGTGCTGTCCATCGCCGAGCGCCGGCCGGACGGGCAGCGGCTGCTGGTCCACTGGGCCCCGTCCGGCTCGCCGGGTTGGCGCGCCCACTACGACTTCACCCTCGCCCGCGGGCTGATCACCAGGGCCGACCTCCAGTACGCCTGACCCCGGGAAGCCACCGAAAATCTTCGTCGATGTGTAGAAACGTGACCCGGGGTAGAAGTCGGCGTGAGGGAGACCTCGAACGACCACGAAGAACCGCGAACACGACAGACGAGGAGTTGAGAAGGATGCGACGCATCGCCGCCGCGCTTCAGGCCGTGATCGCGACCATCGTCAACGTCATCACCCTGCCCTTCCGCGTGCTGTCCCGCCTGATCGGCGGTGGCGGCGCGGCGCCGGCCAGGCGCAGCCGCAGGCCGCGGGGCCGCGCCGCCTGACGCCTCCTGAACGCCGCCCGACGCCGCCGGGCCGCACGGCACCGGCAGGCAACCGGCACCGGGCGGCGCCGCGGGCCGGCCCCGCGACGACCGCCCGGACTAACGGAACCGCCCGGTTCCCGCCGCTCCCCGGCGGGGGCCGGGCGGACGGCCGTACGGCCCCCCTCCCCCGGCGCCCGGCGCCGGTCAGTCGCTCGGGTGCTTGATCATCACCTCGGCGCTCTTGTAGTCGGGGATGCCGGCCTGCGGAGAGCGGCGGGAGCGGTCCAGCAGGACCTCGCCCTCCGGCCAGTGGACCTGCAGGTTTCCGGGGGCGATCGGGGCGCGCAGCACCCGGCCGCGCATCTCCCCGGTCGCGCTGCTCAGCACCACCGGGTCGCCGTCGGAGTACCCCTCCCGGTCGGCGTCGGCGGGGTTCATCAGGACGGCGTCGCGCACGGCCCCGGTCAGGGAGTCCTTGCGCTCGTGCACCATGGAGTTGAACTGCTTGCCGCGCCGGGTGGCCACCGTGTACGAGCCGTCGGCGCGCCGGAGCGGCGGCGGGCTGACGGCGCTGAAACGGGCCTTGCCGTCGGGCGTCGGGAACGTCCAGCCGGCGCACAGGCGCGGCCCGCCGTACTGGAACTGGTCGCCGAAGCGCGCCAGGTTCTGGATGCCGTCGTAGGCGGGCGCGGCCGCGGCGATCTCGGCGCGGATCTGCGGAGTCCCCTCGTAGCGCACCTTGTCCGCGATCTCGGGACGGGCCCGCGCCGCCAGCTCGGTGAAGATCCTCCACTCCGGCCAGGCCCCCTCGATCCGCGGGCCCTCGACCTCGGGGCTGAAGATGACGCGGCGTTCGGTGGAGGTCTCGGTGACGCCGCCGACCATCTCGTACCGGGTCTGCGCGGGCAGCAGCAGCACGGTCTCGGCGGGGTCGACCAGCATCTGGCCGGACACGCAGATGTCGATGTGCACGCGCAGCCGTGCGCGGGAGAGCGCGGCGCGGGTGTACGCGGGGTCGGGCAGCACCTCCAGGAAGTTGCCGCCGGAGCTGACCAGCACGTCCAGCTCGCCGTCGTGGGCCGCGTCGATCATCTCGGGGGCGGTCCGCCCCTTGGCCGTGGGCACCTCGAAGCCCCACAGCTCCGAGAAGCGCGCCGCGTCGGCGAGCGGGCTGCCGCCGGGCAGCACCGTCGCGTACGCGCCCATCTCGGCGCCGCCCTGCACGCCCGAGTGGCCGCGGATCGGCATCAGCCCGCAGCCCTCGCGGCCCACGAAGCCCTTGGACAGGCCCAGGTTGACGATCGCACGGACGTTGTCCTCGCCGAACTCGTGCTGGGTGATGCCCATGCTCCACACGAACACCGCACCGCGCGCCTGCCCGATCATCGTCGCCAGCCGCAGCATCTCCGCCGAGTCCAGGCCGCAGCCGGTCTCCAGCTCCTCCCACGACAGCCTGCCGAGCAGGTCGCGGGTCTCGCCGAAGCCGGTGGTGTGGTCGGCGACGAACGACTCGTCCGCCCAGCCGCGCTCCACCAGGTGCTTGAGCACGCCGGTCAGGAACGCCACGTCGCCGCCCGTGTGGATCTGGAAGTACGCGTCGGCGATCCGGGTGCCGAACACCGCGCTCTCGACGTTGGAGGGCACCCAGTACTTCTCCATGCCCGGCTCGCGGTACGGGTTGACCACCGCGATGCGGGTGCCGGCCTTCTTGGCGTGGTAGAGGTACTTCATCGCGACGGGCTGGTTGTTGGCCACGTTCGAGCCGATGAAGACGATCAGGTCGGTGCCGATCCAGTCCTCGTAGGAGCAGGTCGTCGCCGCCACCCCGAGCGTCTCCTTGAGCATGACCGTGCTCGGCGAGTGGCAGACGCGCGCGGCGTTGTCGATGGAGTTGGAGCCGAGCGCGCGCACCGCCTTCTGCGCGGCGAAGTAGTTCTCGTTCGGCTCGCCGCGGCTGGTCATGTAGAAGCCGAACCTCCCGGGCGCCGCCTCGCGCAGCGCGCCGCCCGCCAGGTCGAGCGCCTCCTCCCACCCGATCCGGGTGAAGCCGGGCTCGCCGCGGCGGCGGACCATCGGGTACGGGAGGCGGCCCAGCTCGCGCAGCTCCGCGCCGCTCTTGCGGGACAGCGCCGCGGCGTCGGCGAGCAGCGCCGGGTCGAGCGCGGGCATGGTGTTGAGCCGCAGCAGCCGCAGCCGGATGTTGCACAGATGGATCTCGTCCATCGTCCAGTCGTGCATGCCCTTGGTGCCCAGCGCGCAGCCGTCGCAGGTGCCCTGCCTGAGGATCCGCCACGCGTACCGCAGCCGGCCGCGGTTCTCCTTGGCCGCGCGCCACAGCTCGGCGTAGTTGTTGGGCCGGTTCTCGCCGATCCCGAACGGCTTCAGGCTCGCCCAGTTGCCCGGGTCGATGAGCTTCTCACGCTTCGCCATGGTGGCCTCCGCGCCCGCCGGTACGCCCCCCGTTTCACCACTCACCGTGACATGAATCACCGGCTGCGGCAATCCGCGCCTTCCGCTCAGTGAAAACGCATTGCCGAGAACGGCTGCGCGTTCGGCCGGAGGGGCGCTTCGGGAGCCCTCAGGAGCCCAGATAGCGGAGGACTGCCAGCACGCGGCGGCTGTAGCCGGCCGCGTGCGACAGATCCAGCTTGTCGAAGATCGCGTTGGCGTGCTTCTCCACCGCGCTCTGCGAGATGTACAGCTGCTCGGCGATCGCCGCGTTGGTCCGGCCCTGCGCCATGTGCCCCAGGACGTCGCGCTCGCGGGGCGTCAGCCGGCTCAGCGGATCGGCGTGCGAGCTGCGCGTCAGCAGCTGCCGCACCACCTCCGGGTCGAACGCGGCGCCGCCCGCCCCCACCCGGTCCAGGGCGTCCAGGAACTCGTCGACCTGCGCCACCCGGTCCTTCAGCAGGTAGCCCACCCCGGTGGTGTCGGCCGTGATCAGCTCGGTGGCGTAGCGCTTCTCCACGTACTGCGACAGCACCAGCACGCCGATCCCCGGGCGGCGCCGCCGGATCTCCAGCGCCGCCCGCAACCCCTCGTCGGTGTGCGTGGGCGGCATCCGCACGTCCACGACCACCACGTCGGGCGCCAGGCCGTCCTCCAGCACCGCCGCCAGCAGCGCCTCGGCGTCGCCGACGGCCGCCAGGACCTCGTGGCCCTCCTCGGCCAGCAGCCGGATCAGGCCCTCCCGCAGCAGCGTGGAGTCCTCCGCCAGGATCACCCGCACGGGAACTCCGCCCCGATCACCGTCGGCCCGCCCGGCGGGCTGTCCACCCGGAACGCCCCGTCCAGGGCCGCCACCCGCCGGGCCAGCCCGGCCAGCCCGCCGCCGGCGGGGTCGGCCCCGCCGCGGCCGTCGTCCTCGATCCGCACCCCGATCACCCTTCCCCCTTCGCCGCCCGCGGTCCCGGACTCCATCTCGGTCTCGGTCTCGGCGACCTGGACGGCGACGCGGGTGGCCCCCGAGTGCTTGGCCGCGTTGGTCACGGCCTCGCAGACCACGAAGTACGCGGCGGTCTCCACCGCGTGCGGGGGCCGCCCGGTCGGCTCGTAGTCGATCGTCACCGGCAGCGGGGACCGCTCGGCCACCGTCTCGAGCGCCGCCCGCAGCCCCTCGCCGTCCAGCGCGGCCGGGTAGACCCGCCAGGTGACCTCGCGCAGGTCCTCCAGCGCCCGCTGCGACTCCTCGTGCGCCTGCCGCAGCAGCTCCCGGGACCGTTCCGCGTCCCCGGCGCGCCGCGCCCGGCCGATCAGCATGCCCAGCGCCACCAGCCGCTGCTGGACGCCGTCGTGCAGGTCCCGCTCGATGCGGCGGCGCTCGTCGTCCACCGCGTCGACGACCTCGGCCCGGGACGCCGCCAGTTCGGCGATGCGGCGCTCGTACTGGGCCAGCGGGCTCGGGCCCAGGCAGCGCCGCGCCACCTTCCGCTCCAGCGCCACCACCCCCGCCAGTCCCTGCACCGCGATGAACAGCAGGATCGCCCCCAGGGCCGCGACGTAGAAGACGATCCACGGCTCGGGCGGGATGCCGTCCAGGTACCGGCCGGTGATCCACCAGCTGCCCGCAAGCGCCACCCCCACGACCGCCCCGTAGGCGGTCAGGACGAGGATCGCCCCGCCGAGCAGCCCCAGCGGGACCCGCAGCACCAGGTAGGCCAGCGCGCGCAGCGGGCCGTACTCGGCCGGCTCGTCATGGCCGAAGAACGCCGCCAGCCTCCTGCGCTCCCAGCGCGCGCCCGCCAGCGCCCCCGCCGCGACCACGCCCGGGACGGCGCGGCGGCCCCGCGAGAACGCGAACGCGTACGCCATGAACAGCGCCGCCAGCGCCAGCAGCACCGCTTCCACGCCCGCGCTGACCGCTCCCAGCGTCAGCCCGGCCGGCGCCCTCACCAGGCGCGCGGCCAGGCCACCGCGTTCCGGCTTCACGACCGCCCCCGCCCGAGGCCGTCCGCTCCGGTCGCCCTCTGCGTTTCAGTTGCCGTAGTGGCCGTACCCCTGCTGCTGGGGCTGGTGCCCCGGCCCCTGCTGCGGGTACTGCCCCTGCTGGGGGTACTGGGGCTGCTGGCCGTAGCCCCGGGGCGGCTGCTGCCCGTAACCCTGCTGGGGCTGCTGCGGTTGCTGCCCATAGCCCTGTTGAGGCTGCTGCTGGCCATAGCCCTGCTGGGGCTGCTGCGGTTGCTGGGGCTGCTGGCCGTAAGCCTGCTGCTGGCCGTAGCCCTGCCCGCCGTGGCCCTGCTGCTGCGGCTGCTGGCCGAACTGCTGCTGGCCGTAGGGAGGCTGCTCATCGGCCTCCTGGTCGGGGGCGCCCGTCCCGTTCTTGCGGCGCGACTTCACGACGCGCAGCACGATGAAGACCACCACCGCCACGGCCGCCACCGCCAGGACGCCCTTGGAGTAGACGCCGACGTACTCCTCGACCTTGTGCCACTGGTCGCCGAGCCCGTACCCGAGCATCACGAACACGGTGTTCCAGATCAGGCTGCCCAGCGTGGTGAACAGCAGGAAGACCGGCAGCGGCATCCGCTCCACGCCCGCCGGAACCGAGATCAGGCTCCGGAAGATCGGGATCATCCGGCCGAAGAACACCGCCTTGGTGCCGTGCTTGGCGAACCAGGCCTCGGTCTTGTCCAGGTCCGACAGCTTGATCAGCGGCATCTTGTCCACGATCCGGCGGATCCGGTCACGGCCGATGACCGCGCCGATCCCGTACAGCGCCAGCGCGCCGACCACCGAACCGAGCGTGGTGAAGATCAGTGCCGCGGCCAGGTTCATCTTGCCCTGCGCGGCGGTGAACCCGGCCAGCGGCAGGATCACCTCGCTCGGCAGCGGAGGGAAGATGTTCTCCAGGGCGATGGCGAGGCCCGCCCCGATCGCGCCGAGGCTTTCCATGAGGTCGGTGGCCCAGCCCGCGATCCCCCCGGCGGGTGCGTCCCCGCCGTTCGCCGCGGCGGCCGCCGTCAGAGTCGTGATCATATGCATACGTTATGGAGTGGTGAGCCTGTTCACCATGGAGACGACCACCGGCGTACCCGGGTACGCGCCGCAATCCTCCCCTGCGGAAAACCGCACCCGCCACGGAGGCTCAGGTGGCGGCGGAAGCGGTCCGATCACGGGCGGCCAGGTAGGCACCGCGCTCGCGTTCGTCCTCGAATACTAGAACGGTTACCGTGAGCGGTCCGTCATTCCCGGCGATCGGGACGACCAGCAGGCACGGCAGCCCGGCGCGCTCGGCCAGGTAGGTGATCTGTTCCGGGGTGCGCTCGTACGACCGGGCGCCCGGGAAACCGGCCAGGACGCGGTGGTCGTAAGGGAAGGTCTGCTCGCGCATGCGGGCCCTCCGAAGGTGCGGGCGGGTCGGGGGTGCGGGGCGGCCGGTCCCGCAGGGGACACGGCGGTGCGGCCCCCATTTCCTCACAGGGGTGTGACGCGCCCGTGTCAGCGCGATGACGGCCCGCCGAACGCCCGGCCACCCTCGCCTCCCGGTCAGCCGCCCCGGGCCCGCGCGGCCGCCCTGCCCTCCATCGGGTCGAGGTCGGGCGGGGCCTGCGGGACGGCGGCGCCGCCGGAGGCCACCGGGAGCCACAGGACGAACGTGCTGCCGACGTCCGGGGTGGAGAACAGCCTGACGTGGCCGCCGTGCGCCTCCACGATGTGCCGGACGATCGCCAGGCCCAGCCCGGTGCGGCGGTCCCGGGAGCGGCGGGCGTCCGAGCCGCGCCAGAACCGGTCGAACACCCGCTCCTGCTCGTCCGGGCCGATGCCGGGCCCGGAGTCCTTGACCGCGACCCACTGCCAGCCGCCGGACCGGTCGGCCGCCACCGTGATCGCGGATCCGGCCGGGGCCAGCCGCACCGCGTTGGACAGCAGGTTGCCCACCGCGCGGCGCAGCGCGTCGTGGTCGCCGATGAGGGTGAGGCCGCGGCGCAGGTCGCGGTCGATGGTGAGGCGGCGGGCGGCGGCCAGCGAGTCGAACTCCTCGGCCGCCTCCCGGGCCACCACCGACAGGTCGACGTCGGTGTCGTGGAAGGCGGGCGCGGAGCGGCGGGCGGTGGCCAGCAGGTCCTCCACCAGCCGGGTCATGCGGGTGGTGGCGCGGTCGACGACCTGGACGGCGCGGCGCCGGTCGGCGTCCTCGGCGTCCGGCGCGGTCAGGACGGTGTCCAGGTTGGCCCGGATGATGGCCAGGGGGCTCCGCAGTTCGTGCGAGGCGTCGTCGATGAGCTGCCGCTGCGCGCCGAACGCCTCGTCCAGCCGGTCGAGCATCGAGTCGACGGTGTCGGCCAGGTAGCGCAGCTCGTCCTTGGGCCCCTCCAGCCGGATCCGCCGGGACAGGTCGGTGGCCTGGATCTCCTCGGCGGCGCGGGCGATCGCGCGGACCGGTTTGAGCGCCCGGCCCGACAGCACCCAGCCGATGCCGAGGCTGGCGACGAACATCCCGCCCAGCATCAGCAGCGAGTAGCGCTTGAGGGCCTGCTGGGTCTCGTAGTTGACGGCCCGCTCCACCTGCTGGACCTTGACGACCTCCACCTCGGCGTACGGGACCAGCGAGCCCTGGTGGTACTTGCCGGCGCGCATCGTGCTGGTGATCGGCTCGGCGTCGGTGCTGGCGTCGACCGCGAGGTAGATGCCGCCGAGCACCGCCGCCGTGAGGACGAACAGCAGGGTGGAGTACATCACCGTCAGCCGGAACCGGATCGACTGGACGAACCCGGGCGGGCGGAGGCGGAGGCGCGGACGCATGATCAGTCGGTCATCTCTCGTGCTCGCCCCGCGGGGGCGCCCGTGGTGGTGGACGTGGTGGCGGACGTGGCGGCGGACGTGGTGGACGCGGGCTCGGATTCGCTCCCCGGGTCCCTGAGCCGGTAGCCCTGCCGCACGACGGTCTCGATCAGCTGCTCCTCCGGCTCCACGGTCAGCTTGCGGCGCAGCGTCCCGATGGTGACCCGGACGGTGTTGGTGAACGGGTCGGCGTGCTCGTCCCAGACGTGCTCCAGCAGATCCTCCGACGACACCACCTGCCCGGGGCGGCTCATCAGGTAGCGCAGCACCGCGAACTCCTTGGGCGTCAGCTGCAGCCGCCGCCCGCCGCGGAAGACCTCGTGCCGTCCCGTGTCCAGCCGCAGCGCGCCGACCTCCCAGACCGCCGAGGCGGCGGGGCCGGTGTCGCGGCGCAGCAGGGCGCGGACCCGGGCCAGCAGTTCGGGGAAGGCGAACGGCTTGACCAGGTAGTCGTCGGCGCCCAGGTCGAGGCCGTGCACGCGGTCGGCCAGGCGGTCCCGCGCGGTGAGCATCAGGATCCGCAGGCCGGGGCCGCTCTCCCCGTCCAGCTCGCCACCCCGGAGGGAGCGGCACAGGTCGAAGCCGTCCCCGTCCGGCAGGTTGAGGTCGAGGATCATCAGGTCGTAGGAGGCCGCGTAGAGCTTCTCCGACGCCTGGGCCACGTCGTAGGCGACGTCGACCGCGTAGTCGGCGCGGACCAGCCCGTACCGGAGCGCCTCGGCGAGGTCCTCCTCGTCCTCGACCACGAGAACCCTCATGCGCCCGTTACCTCCCTCTTCGCCTGCTCGTATCTTCTCAGCCCGGACGCCCGCCGCCGGTCAGCGGATGATCCGCTCGGCGCCGTCCACGGCCCGGTCCACCGGGATGGCGAACCCGATGCCGATGGAGCCGCCCCCGCCGCCCCGGCTCAGCGTCGCGATCGCGGTGTTGACGCCGACGACCTCGCCGCGCGCGTTCACCAGCGGGCCGCCGGAGTTGCCGGGGTTGATGGACGCGTCGGTCTGCAGCGCGGTGCGGCGCCCGCCGTCGCCCAGCCGGACCTCCCGGTCGAGCGCGCTGACGATCCCGCCGGTGACCGTCCCGGCCAGCCCGAGCGGGGAGCCCAGCGCCATCACCGGGTCTCCCACCCGCACGTCCGCGGACCGGCCGAAGACCAGCGGCGACGGGCTGTCGGACGGGCTGATCGACAGTACCGCGAGGTCCTGGTCGGGCAGCGCGCCCAGCACCCGGGCCGAGAGGCGGCGCCGGTCCGACAGCACCACGTCGACCTGGCCCGCGCCCTCCACGACGTGCGCGTTGGTCAGGATGTGGCCGGACCGGTCGATGACGAAGCCGGACCCACCGCCGCGCCCCGACCCGGTCCGGACCTCGACCGACACGACGCTGGGCTGCACGCGCGCCGCGACGTCGCTGAGGTCGCCGGGGCCGTTGGCCGGGCCCGCGGTCGACTGCGCGAGCGGCGCCGCGGCCCGGTCGCCGGTCGCCCACCCGGCCGCGGCGCCGGCGAGGCCGCCGGCCAGCGCCGCGGCGAGGACCGCCGCGACGAGGAGCCGCGCGGGCCGCCCGCGCCGCGCCCCAGGGGCCGCGGGCCGGCCGGGCAGGACGACCGGTGCCGTCCACGGGGCAGAGGGCACCGGGCCCGAAGCCCATCCCTGCGGCGGCGGCGCGGACTGGAAGTCGGGCCCGCGCGGCTCCCCCAGGCCGTACCTGGGGTCGTCCTCGGGCGACCCGACGGATCCGTAGCCTGTCGAACTCTGACTCATCGAATTCCCCCAGCCCCTAGGGCAGTCGCGAGAACCACAGCAGCGAGGCCCCGGCGGTGGCGCAGGCCAGCAGCAGCCCGGCCGCGATGAACCACCCCCACACCTCGCGGCGCTCGGTGCGGTAGCCGACGCTGCTGCCGATGTCCTCGTAGACCTGGCGCAGCTCGTCGCCGGAGGCGGCCTCGTAGAAGCGGCCGCCGGTCTCCTGCGCGAGCCGTTCCAGCGACGGCCCGTCCACCGGGACCGGCACCGCGGCCCCGTTCTGGTAGAAGATCCCCTCCGGTGTCCCGTACGCGATGGTCGAGACGGGGATCCGCGCCCGCGTCGCGCGCTGGGCGGCCTCCTCCGGGCTGCGGCCGGAGGTGTTGGTGCCGTCCGACAGCAGCACGACCCATCCCGGCGGGGCGTTCTCGCCGTACTGGGCGCCGAAGGAGGCGATGGACTCCAGCGAGGCGATCACGCCCTCGCCGATCGCGGTGCGCGGGCCCAGCGTCAGCCGGTCGATCCCGGCCCGCATCTCGCGCCGGTCGGTGGTCGGCGGGACCGTGACCGCGGCCGTCCCGGAGAACGCCACCAGGCCCACGTTGAACCGCGCCGGCAGCCGGTCCAGGAACGTCCCGGCCGCCCGCTTGGCCGCGGTGAGCCGGTCGGGCTCGACGTCGGTGGCCTCCATCGAGTGGGACACGTCCACCGCCACCATGATCGTGGCCTGTTCGCGCGGCACCCGCACATCGGCCGCCGGACGCGCGAACCCGGTGACGAACAACCCCATCATCAGCAGGAACGCCGCCGCCGGGACGTGCCGCCGCCAGCCCGGCGTGACCGGGGCGACCTTCTCCAGCAGGGCCAGGTTGGTGAAGCGGACCGCGTACCGCCCCCGCCGCACCTGCACGGCGACGTACAGGCCGACCAGGAGCAGGGGCACGGTCAGCAGCAGCAGCCGGCTAGGCGCCAGGAAGTCCATGTCCCCTCCCCCCTGCGGGCGCGGGCGCGGCGGTGGCGGCGCGGCGCCGGGACAGGACGTGCTCGACGACGTCCCGCATCCAGTCGCCGTCGGTGCGCAGCCGCAGATGGGCCGCGCCCGCCCGGCGCAGCGCCGCCCCGATCTCCGCGCGCTGCTCCGCCGCCGCCTCCGCGTACCGGCGCCGCAGCCGCGGGTTCGCGGTGGAGATCTCGCGGCGCCGGCCCGTCTCGGGGTCGACGACCGCCAGCAGCCCCACGTCCGGCAGCGTCAGCTCGCGCGGGTCGACGACCTCGACGGCCAGCAGCTGGTGCCGGTGCGCCAGCAGCCGCAGCCGCCGCTGCCACGACTCCACCGGTTCGAGGAAGTCGGAGACGACCACGACCAGCCCGCGCCGCCGCGACGCCGTCCGCAGCATCAGCTCGGCCGCCGCGCCCAGCGTCGGGCCCTCCTCGCCGCCCGGCCGGGAGCGGGGCGCGGCCAGCAGCGTGCGCAGCAGCGCCAGCAGGTGCGGGCGGCCCGACCTGGCGGGGACGTGCCGCAGCCCGTCCCCGTGGACGATCTGCGCCCCGATCCGGTTGCCGGTGCGCTCGGTGAGGAACGCGACCGCCGCGACCGCGAAGACCGCCAGGTCCCGCTTCTCCAGCCGGCCGGTGCCGAAGTCCATGCTCGCGGTCGCGTCGACCAGCGCCCAGGTCTCCAGTTCCCGGTCGGCGATCCGGTCCCGGACGTGCGGGACCGTCGTGCGGGCCGTGAGGTTCCAGTCCATGGTCCGCACGTCGTCGCCGGGCAGGTACTCGCGGCCCTCGGCGGCCTCGGTCCCCGGGCCCGGCAGAAGCCCGAGGTGATCGCCCTGCAGCAGCCCGTCCAGGCGCCGCGTGATGACCAGCTCCAGCCGCCGCAGGGCCTGCTCCGGGGCGAGGTCGCGCAGGTCGAGGGAGGCGTTCGGGTTCGGGACGCTCACGCCGCCTCCGTCCCGGGGGCGTGCGGCCCCATGTGCGGCCCCGTGTACGGCCGGGCGTCCGGGCCCGCGTCGGGCCCGGCGTCGTGCCCGCCGCCGCCCTGGCCGCCGGGGTCGTCCTCGCGCGGGGCGATCCGCGGCGCGGGGACGGCCGACACCACCCGGCCCACGATCGTCCGGGCGTCCACGCCGTCGGCCAGCGCGTCGAACGACAGGACCAGCCGGTGCGCCATCACGTCCTGCGCCAGGTCCCGCACGTCCCCCGGCAGCACGTAGTCGCGGCCGCGCAGCAGCGCCAGCGCGCGGGCCGCCGCGACCAGCCCCAGCGTGGCCCGCGGCCCCGCGCCGTAGGCGATCAGCCGGGCGATCTCGTCCACCCCGTGGGCGATCGGGTCCCGCGTGGCCGCGACCAGCCGCACCGCGTACCGCGCCACCTCGTCGTGCACGAACACCAGCTCGGCGGCCCGCCGCAGCCCGGTCACCAGCTCGGCGTCCAGCACCGGGGCGGGCGCGGGCGGGTCCACGCTCATCCGGTAGAGCACCGCCAGCTCCTGCGCCTCCGTCGGATAGCCGACGTCGATCTTCATCAGGAACCGGTCGCGCTGCGCCTCGGGCAGCTGGTAGACGCCCTCGGACTCGATCGGGTTCTGGGTGGCCAGCACCAGGAACGGCGAGGGCACCCGGAACGTTCGGCCGCCGATGCTGACCTGCCGCTCCGCCATGACCTCCAGCAGCGCCGACTGCACCTTGGCGGGCGCCCGGTTGATCTCGTCCGCCAGCACCACGTTGGCCATCACCGGGCCGAGCTCGATGTCGAACGACTCGGCCGACGGCCGGTAGACGCGGGTGCCGACGATGTCCGACGGCACCAGGTCGGGGGTGAACTGCACGCGGGAGAACGAGCCGCCGGCCACGGTGGCCAGCGTCTCGGCGGCGAGGGTCTTGGCGACCCCCGGCACGCCCTCCAGCAGGCAGTGGCCCCCGGCCAGGACCGCGACCAGCATCCGCTCGATCATGTGGTCCTGGCCGACGATGATCCTCTTCATCTCGAAGAGGGCCCGCTCGGCGAGCGCGCTCTCGGCGACCCGGGACCCCGTCATCGGCCGTCGGCCGCCTGCGCCGGGTCGGGCGTGGCGGTGCGCTTCTCCGGGCAGTCCTTGCCGGGCGCGCCGGCGTTCCAGGAGGCGCCGGTCATGCCGGGGCCGCCGGTGGTCCCGGGCGCCTCGTCGTGGCCGCTGACGATCCGCAGCTCGGGCGGGGCGCCAGGGTCGGCCAGCGCCGCGCCGCCCAGGCCGAGCGCCGCCGCCCCGGCGGCCCCCGCCAGCACAATCCCGATCTTGGTACGTCCGCTGAGAGCCATGCTCTGTTTCCCTCCGTGATCGGTGCCGCCGGCCCGGTCCCTTCCGGGCCGGCAGGCACGATCACAGCAAGCGGGAGCGAAAGCGGACTTAAGGAACGGGCGGGGCGGGGGCCGCGGGGGCGTGCAGCGGCGTCTGGATCAGCCGGGCGGGGCCGGGCCGCGCGTCCGCGAGCCGGTCGCGGCCCGGCGAGAAGTGACCGCGCCCCGGTGCGGGGCGGCGCGGGGCGGGCGGCAGCGGCGACAGGCGTTCCACCAGGGCCTTCTCGCTCGCCGCGTCCTCTCCGGCGGCCAGCAGGAGGCACGGCGTGCCCATCTCCAGCATGGGCCCGACGATCTCGGCCGGCAGCGCGCGGGAGGTTCCGTGCAGGGCGCGGGCGAGGACGAGATGGAGACCGATCTCACGGCCGTGCGGCACCAGGTCGGCCAGGGGGCGCAGCGGGTCGGCGCCGCGGCGCGCCACCAGGTCGTAGTCGTCGACGACCACGAACAGCTCGGCGCCCGTCCAGTCCCGTCCCGGGACGGCGGGGCCGCCGCCCGCGGAGAGGCGGCGGCTCAGCGAGGCGTGGATGTCCTTGACCAGCGCGGTCGCGCTGTCGGCGTAGACCGTGAACCCGATCTGGTGCTCGGTGTCGGCGACCTCGGCCAGCGAGTGGCGGTAGTCGATGAACACCACCCGGGCCTGTTCGGGCGCGTGCCGGGCCGTGATCGCGGCGGTGATGTGGCGGAGCAGGTTCGAGCGGCCCGATCCCGCGGCCCCGAGGACCAGGAAGTGCGGGTGCGCGGCGAAGTCGGCGTGCACGGTCGCCAGCGTCCCCTCCTCGACGCCGATCGGGATCCGGGCGCGGCCCTCCGGACCGGACGGCACCAGGACGGGCAGCCGTGCGGCGGGCAGCACGTCGGGGAGCGGCAGGACGGCGGGCGCCGCCGGGCCCGTCCACGCCTTGGCGACGTCGGGCACCAGCCGTCCCAGGTCGGCGAGCGCGGTCAGGAAGTGGAACCCGTCGCTGGTCAGGCCGCGTCCCGGGCTCCCGTCGGGGACGTTCACCGCGCGCTTGGCGCCGAACTCCGACGCGGACGGGTCGGCCAGGCGCAGCTCCAGCTTCGTCCCGAACGCCTCCCGCGCGCGGTCACCGAAGTCCTTCCACGCGGCGGCGGAGGCGATCACGTGGACCCGGTGCGGGAGGCCGCGCTCGGCCAGGTCGGCGACGGAGCCCTCCAGGTCGGGGAAGTCGTCGCGGAGCGTGCACCAGTCGTCCACGACCAGGAACACGTGAGCGGCGTCCTCCAGCGGGCCGGTCTGGGCGGGCGCGTGCTCGCGGCGTTCCAGGATCGCGGTGACCTGCGCGATCGTCCGCCGCACGCGGTCGTGGTCGCGGTGGTCGCGGGCGGTTCCGGCCGGGCCGGGGTCGCGGGTGACGACCGCCCCGACGTGCGGCAGCCCCTCCAGCGCCGCCAGGCCCGCCGCCGGATCGTCCCGGCGCACGGCGGCGGGGTCGGGCTCCGCGAGATCGAGGCAGTAGAACCGCGCCTCCTCCGGAGTGTGGGTGAGCGCGAGCGACGCGACCAGCGCGCGGACGGCCGTGGTCTTGCCGCTCTCCGGGCCGCCCACGACCGCGACGTGCCCGGCCTCTCCCGACAGGTCCAGCCAGTACGGGTCGCGCCGGTGGTAGAACGGCCGGTCCACGATCCCGGCGACGGCGCGCAGCCCGCCCCGGTGCTCCCAGCCCGCCGTGGTGAGGCCGTGCTCGGCCGTGACCGACAGCGGCGGCAGCAGTTCCTCCAGGCCGGGCGCCTCCTCCAGCGGGGGCCGCCAGATCCGGAACGCGGGCGTGCCGCCGCGCGCCGCCAGCCGCTCGATCACGGCCTCGCGGACGTCGGCGGCGGACGCGGCCCTGAACCGCACGGCCGGCTCGGTCCCCCATCTGAAGAAGCCGTGGCCGGGGGCGTCGGGCAGCCAGTGGGCGTCCGGGACGCCGAGGAGCTCGCGCGAGTCGGTGGCGGCGACGGTCCGCAGCGCGATCACGTAGCCCGCCCGCCGGTGCAGCGCGCGCAGGCTCTTGTCCGCGTGGCTGCGCGCGGCGACCAGCAGGTGCAGCCCCAGGGCCCGGCCGAGCCGGGCGATCAGCTGGAACAGGTCGCCGAAGTCGGGCCTGCGCGCCAGCAGCTCGGAGGCCCCGTCGACGACGATCAGCAGCGGCGGCAGCGCGTCCAGGCCGGCGCGCCCGCCCCTGGCCTCCTCGTACTCGCGCACGGACGGCAGGTCGCCCGCGGCGCGCAGCGCCTGCTGGCGCCGGACGATCTCACCGGACAGCGCCTCGTACACGCGCTCGGCGCGCGCGGGCGCGCCGGACAGGTTCGGCACGTGCGCCGAGACGTGCGGGAGGCGGTCCGCCCCCGCGAACGTCCCGCCGTCCCCGTGCTCCAGCAGGACGAGGTTGAGCTCCTCCGGCGGGTGCGTCATCGCCAGGCCGAGCACGATCGCGCGCAGCAGCTCCGACTTCCCCGAGCCCTCCGCCCCGATGACCATGCCGTGCGGGCCGTGCCCGGAGTCCCTGAGGTCGAGCTCGACCGGGCGGCGCTCGGCGTCCAGCCCGATCGGCACGCACAGCGGCTCGCGGACCCGCGGCGCCGCCTCCTCCGGGACGGTCTCGCCGAGCAGCCCGGTCAACGAGACGTTGGCGTCGGGCTGGGTCCCCTCCCTCCGGGCTGCGCTCAACCGCGACCTGAGGGCCTCGTCCAGGAGCGTGCGGGCGTCGCGCTCGGCGGACGCCAGGATCGCGGAGGCGCGGCGGCGGACGTCCTCCAGCTCCTCCAGCAACTCGGCGCGGAGCTCGGCCCGCAGCTCCTCGCGCAGCTCCGCCCGCAGTTCGTCGCGCAGCTCCGCCCGGATCTCGGCCCGGATGTCCGCCCGGATGCCGGCCCCCGGATCGGCGTTGATCCGCTCGGAGACCTCCTCGAAGAACTTCGCGCCGTCCACGATCGTGACGCTGAGCCCGTCCTCGTCGTCGTCCGGAGCTCGGAAGCCCGGGCCGGGAGAGGTGAGGCCGCCGCGGTCCAGCGCGGCATGGGCCGCCACCCACGGGGCCGTCCGCGCCTCCGGGACGCCGCAGGCCCCCAGGAAGGCGCGCAGCCCCCGTTCGGCGGGGAACCGCCGGCCGGTGAGCATACCGGTGATCACGTCCTCGGCCAGCCCGCTGCCCTCCGCCAGCCCGCGCAGCGACCGCCCGGCCCGGTGGCGCAGCTCCAGCAGCAGCGCGCCGAGTTCGGGCCCGGTGGCGACCGACGCCAGGGCCGCCTCCAGGTCGTCGGTACGCGGCCGGACCGCATCCTCGCTCACGCTAGGTCCCCCCCAGCCCTTCCAGGATCCGGGGCACACCGCCCGGAATCATCCGTTCACGCCACGCCAGCGTAGAGGCCGGGTCGATCTTGGACATCCCGATCGGCACCGGAGGAGAGAGTAATCCCACACCGGACCCGCCCAGCCCCGCCCGGACCGGGACAGATGGGACCAGCGGGACGGAGCGCGGCGGATGCGACGCGTCCCCGCGCGGCGGGCCTCCCGGCCCCCGCACGGAGGGGGTTTCGGACACCCCCGGCGGCGCGAACCCGAGCAAGATTCTTTTGTGATCGACTTTTCCGTAAAGAGCCTTTCTTGTAGCGTGCGCAGCGTTTTGTGAAGTGAATTCATGATCGGACACCCTCGCAGCAAGATCATGAAAGGACGCCACGATGGCCACGGCGACAGGCTTGGCCGCCACCGTGCTCTTGGGCCTGCTCACGCTGCTGGCCCTGACACGGCGCGGACCAGGACGCTCCCCCGCGCCGGAGACCGACCGCGCCGCCGGCGACGCCGGCCACCCCGAGTCGCTCACCGC
This sequence comes from Actinomadura rugatobispora, assembly GCF_055379765.1. NCBI lineage: Bacteria > Bacillati > Actinomycetota > Actinomycetes > Streptosporangiales > Thermomonosporaceae > Actinomadura > Actinomadura rugatobispora. The sequence continues at coordinate 926,587 of NZ_AP029191.1, forward strand.
GGTGCTCGACCCCAGTTCGGAGGAGTACCTGGCGTGGCTGGCCGACCATCACTGGCCCGCCGACGAGTACCTCGACCTGGAGGCGGAGTGGCGGAACGAGCTCGCCTCGACCGAGGTCCCGGACGTCTTCGAGCTCGCCGGGCCGTACGAGGCGCCGCAGTGCCCGCAGTGCCTGCGGCACCGCGAGGACGTCTGGCCGTGCCCGCAGTGCGGGAGGCTGCTGCACTCCACCTGCGGCCACGGCATGCGGCGGCGGCGCCTGGCGCACCCGTACCGGACGCAGGCCACCAACCCCGAGGCGGTCATCGCCGAATGGATCTGCACCGGCTGCCTGTCGATCGTCGGACTCGACGTGGACCACGGGGACGAGGCGGACGACGATCTGCGCCGCTGACCCGCCCGGACGCGATCTACACCTGGGGCAAAGTAAAGAATTCCCCATCTACTTGCATATTTAGGTCGCCTGTAGGCAAGATTCACTATGTCCTAAATTAGGACACAGTGGAGGTACTACCCGATGTCCGCCCGATCCCCGTTCACCCCGACCCACCGGGTCTGCACGCACCAGCCGCCCTGCCCGACGCCCGAGAGGCTCGACCGGGAGGCCGCCCGCATCGTGGCCAGCCACCCCGAACAGGGCTGGAGCCTCCTGTGCAACGGCATCGTGCTCTTCGACGACACCGGTGAGCTGCTCCCCGACGGCCGGGTCATCGCCCCGCACCGTCCCACCGAGTACGCCCACCCCGCTCCGGCCGCCTGAACGACTCTTTACCCAGGCCCGCCCGGACGGCTCCCTGCTTGGACGGCTCTTTACCGGCCCCGCCTAGACGGTTGATTCCAAGGGATCGCCTGCGGAAATGGGGCGAGGGTGTCCATGGTCGGTTGTGACCCCAGACCTGAACACCCTCGCCACCGCACTGTATGTGAGGATCGACGACTGGTTGCGGGCTTTCCCGGACCTGGCCCCCTGGCGCCCGGCCACCGGCATCCAGCCCAGGCTCAGTGACGCCGAGCTGGTCACCCTGGCGGTGATGTCGGCGCTGCTGGGCTTCACCTCCGAGCGGCGATGGCTGCGCTACGCCCGCACCGACCTGGCCGTGATGTTCCCCCGCCTGCCCGGGCAGTCCGGCTACAACAAGCGGCTGCGGGCGGCCTCGGTCCTGGTCGTGCACATGATCCAGATGCTGGGCCGGGACACCTCGCTGTGGAGCGATGACGTCTGGGTCGTCGACTCCACCCCGGTCGAGTGCGGCCGCTCCCGCGACACCACCCGGCGCAGCGAGCTGGCCGGATGGGCCGAATACGGCTACTGCGCCTCCCACTCGCGGTTCTTCTGGGGGCTGCGGCTGCATCTGCTGTGCACCCTGGGCGGGCTGCCGGTCGCCTTCGCGCTGACGGGTGCCAAGGCCGACGAGCGCGCCACACTGCTGGACATGCTGGGCGCCGACCCGGACCTGGCCGCCCGCCACCCGGGGCAGACGATCATCGGTGACCGCCACTACTACGGCCGCGCGTTCGAGCACGCTCTCACCGAGGGCGACCTGGTCCTGCTACGGCCCGCCCGCAAGGGCGAGCCCGAACGCCCCACCGTGCATCTGTTCAAGCCGCTGCGGCAGACCATCGAATCGATCAACCAGACCCTCAAGGGCCACCTCGACCTGGAACGTCACGGCGGACGCACCCCGGCCGGCGTCGCCGTCCGCATCGCGGTCCGGGTGCTGGCACTGACCGCAGCGATCTGGCACAACGACCACACCGGCCAACAGGTCAAACGATCACTCACCGCTTTTGATCACTGACCGCACCCAAACCCCTTGGAATCAACCGTCTAGACGCGGCCCCGGTCAGCCGTATCCCGCTCCGTCTCCGGCTCGGTCTCGCGCGCCTCGACGCGTCCTGAGGCGTCGGCGAGGTATCCGCTCAGGGCTCTGCGCGCCCGCTCCAGGTTGTCCATGTGCTCGTCGATCGAGGCGAGTTCGCGGTGCAGCGTGGCCATCAGTTCCGGGCACGGATCGAACGTCGGCCTGGTCCCCTGCGCGCACGGCAGGATGCTCCTGATCGCCCCGGTGTTCAGGCCCGCGCCGAGCAGCGCCCTGATCTGCCTGACCTGGAGCACGACCTCGTCGCCGTACTCGCGGTACCCGTTCGGCGAGCGCTCCGCCTCGATCAGGCCCTGCTCCTCGTAGTAGCGGAGCAGCCGGTGGTTCACGCCGGTACGCCGGGCCAGTTCCCCGATGCGCATCGTCCCGCCCCTGTCCGTCGCGGTTGAACACTCACATGCGTGTGAGACTTTATCCGGTCACCCTCCGGTTCATCCGATGACGGGTACCGGCAGTCCCTGGGCGAGATCGAGCACGACCCGCTCGCCCAGAGGGCGGGACAGGGAGATCACTTCCCGCCGGAGCGTTCCGGCGGGCGCGCAGGCGACGCCCTCGACGGGCTCGCGCCGGGGACGCGCCTGGACGATCGCCACCACCGCGGTCTCGCCCTCCACCACGCGTGCCCGGTATTCGGCCGAGCACGGCCCCTCCCCGGGAGGCGCCCCGATGTACTGGACGGTCATAGAGGACCCCTGCGTCGGCGCCTCCACCCTGGAAACAGGGGCGTAAACACCGCCGCCGGGCTGGAAACGAGGCTTGAGGGCCTCGGGCTCCAGTCGCGGATCGGTGGCCTTGAGCGCCAGCCGTACCGGGGTGCCTTCCAGGTCGAGCATCCACACGGGCACCGAGGCCCTTCCATGCGCCGTCTCCATGGGCGCCGACCGCAACCGCGCCCCGGTCACCTCCAGCGCGGGAACCCCGCAGTCCTGCGACTCACAGAAAGAGGACCGTGCCGTGGAGATCGCATCGGCCGCCGAGACGACAGGCACGTCCAGGCTGAATCCGTCCTCCCACAGGACCGGCTGCCGTTCCGGTAGGACGTCCGTGACAGCGCGCGGCGCCACGCGCAGGTGCCCCGACCTCACGGCGCGCCCTATCTCCTCCTGCCGCTGCACGGAGGGATCGCGCCCGTACAGCACCGACGTCCCGACGACAGGCGGCACCGTCCTGGGGCGTACGGGCACGAAGGTGCGCTTCGCAACGGGATGCCGCGCCTGCCAGGCGGAGATGACCTCGCGAGCGCGCGCTTCCAGGAGAGCGGTGTCGCGTGGCTTCGGTTCCCCGTAAGCCCCTTCGCCACGCCACTCCACCACGACGACCGCCGCCAGCAGCGACAGCACCAGCATCATCACCGGCACGTAGGCGGGCCTCAGGAACCAGCGGCGCTCGGGCATGGGCCTTGGACGCTCCCGTGCCCGCCCTGGTTCAGGTGGCGGGGCCTATGGCGACGGGGACGCCGTTGAGGTGCGCCATCCCCGCGAGTGGTTCGAGGTCGTCGGCCCTGGGTGAGGCCAGCACGTTGACGTTCACGCCACCGGCCGCGTTGGCCCGCTTCCAACCGCCGCCCTCGTGTCCCCAGCCGTGCGGTACGGCGACCGTTCCGGGCGACATCTCGTCGGTGACGACGACCGGGACTTCGACCGTCCCGTGCTCGGAGGCGATCCGGCACGGCTGCCCGTCCTGGAGGCCGTACTCGGCGGCGTCCTTGGGGTGGACGCGTGCCGCGTGCGCGCGCTTGCCCCGCATCAGGGCGGGGGCGTTGTGCATCCAGGAGTTGTGCGAACGCAGCTCGCGCAGGCCGATGAGGCGCAGCGGGTACTCCGGCGGCGGTTCCGGGGCCGCGGCCAGCCGTTCGATCTCGGCGACGATCTCGGGCGGGTCCAGGTGCACCAGCTTGTCCTTGTGCAGGATCCTGCGGCGCAGCGTGCCCGTCCGCTGGTGCTCGGCCAGGACGATCCCGTGCGGGTTGGCGCGCAGCTTCCGGAGGCTGAGCCCGCCCCTGCGCAGCCCGAACCAGTCGCCGCGCGGCCCGGTGCGCAGCAGCAGGTCGACCATCAGGCGGGGCGAGGGGCGCACGCCCATCCGGTACGCGAGCCGCTGCGCGCCGACCGCGCCCAGCGCCAGCCCCATCCGGCGGGCCAGCTCGTCGATGATCTCCCACTCCTGGCGGGCCTCGCCGCGCGGCGCCACGACCGGCTCGGTCCAGGTCACGTACGGGGTGAGGTGGTTCTGCAGGAACGGCAGCGGGAGGTCCTCGCGCTCCAGGAACGTGGTCGCCGGCAGTACGTAGTCGGCCTTGCGCCCGGTGTCGGTGACGTACAGGTCGATGCAGACCAGCAGGTCGAGTTCCTCCAGCGCGGACTCCAGCGCGGCGGTCCCCGGCACGGTCCGCAGCGGGTTCCCGGCGGAGACCAGCAGCGCCCGCAGCCGTCCCGGCCCGGGGGTGGTGATCTCCTCGGCCATCACCCCGGCGGGGAAGGTGCCCAGCACGTCGGGGTAGCCGCCGACCCGCGACCTGGTCCGGCCGTAGGTGGCCAGCCCGGACAGGCGGAGGATCTCGTCCACGCGCAGCGGCGCGGCGCCGAAGATGCCGCCGCCTGGGCGGTCGAGGTTGCCCGTCACGAACGTCACCGCGTCGATGAGGAACGCGGTGAGCGTGCCGTACCGGCCCAGGCAGGTGCCGGTGCGGCCGTAGACGACGGCGTGTTCCGCGGCGGCCAGGTCGCGCGCGAGGGCCCGCGCCGTCTCGGCCGGGACGCCGCTGCGCGCCGCGGTGTCCTCGGGTGGGAAGGCGGCGGCGAGGCGGCGCAGCGTCTCCGTCCCCCGCGCCCGGACGCCGTCGTCCCGCCGGTCCTCCAGCCCCTCCGCGAAGATCACGTTCAGCAGGGAGAGCAGCAGCCAGGCGTCGCCGTCGGGCGCCACCGGCAGGTGCTCGTGGGCGCGGGCGGTCTCGGTGCGCCGCGGGTCGGCGACCACGACCCGGCCGCCGCGCCGCGTGATCGCCGCCAGCTCCTCCTTGATGCGCGGCGCGGTGATGATGCTGCCGTGCGAGACGAGCGGGTTGGCGCCGAGCATCAGCAGCAGGTCGGTGCGCTTGAGGTCGGGGATGGGGACCAGCGCGGGCGAGCCGTACAGCAGCGCGCTCGCCGCGAACCGGTTGTTGACGTCCTGCGACCCGGCCGAGTAGAGGTGCGGCGACTTCAGCGCGGCCATGAAGGAGTTCAGCCACAGCGGGTGGCTGTAGGAGAAGGTCGCGGGATTGCCGAAGTACCAGCCGATGGCCTCGCCGCCGTGGTCGGACCGGATGCGGCGCAGCCTCGCCGCGATGTCGGTGAGGGCCTCGTCCCAGGTCACCCGTTCGAACTCGCCGTCGGGACGGCGCCGCAGCGGGTGGACGACGCGGTCGGGGTCGTTCTGGACCTCGGTCATGGCGATGCCCTTGGGGCAGGCGAAGCCCTTGGACAGCGGGTGCTCGCGGTCGGACCGGATCTGGAGCAGCGCACCGTCCTCGACGGTGGCCTCCAGCCCGCACAGCGGTTCACAGATACGACAGTAAGTGGTCGCTTGCGTCGTGCCCATGGCCCGATTGTGCACCATGCCGTTGCTGAGGTCATAGTCGGATCTCAGCAATCCGTGCGTTTCTGCACGGAAGGTCCTTAACGGTGTCACCACAGCCCGAGTTGGGTCGTGGTGTCCTGATGAAGGTCTCGCGGTTCCTTCCGACGCATGGTCGGTTTTGCGCCACCTGCCCGCCCCGCCGGGCCTTTGCGGGCCTGGCGGGTGGCGCGGGTCTTCTGGTCGGCTCCACGCGGTTTCGGCACGCTGGGGGTGCCCCGGTCTCCGGCCACTCCGGTACCGGTCATGCTGGCCGACGCGAGATCGGCAAGGTTGCGGGCCGCGTTCTCGTCCCGGTCGATGACGAGGCCGCAGGCGTCGCAGGAGAACACTCGGACATGCAGGGGCAGCTTGGCTTTCACCGTCTTGCATGAGGAGCAGGTCTTCGAGGATGGGTACCAACGCGAGACGACCATGGTCGGGCAGGCGTTGCGCTGGCCTTTGTAGGTGAACTGGCGGCGGATCTCTCCAAAGCCGGCCTGGGCGATCTTGCGGGCAAGGCGCCGGTTGCGGAGCATTCCGGCGACGTTGAGGTCTTCGACCACGACGGTGCCGTACTCGGCGCGCACGCTGGTGGTGAGCTTGTGCAGGGCGTCTTCGCGGAGGTTCGCCACCCGGTGGTGGACCTTGTTGCGTTCGGCGTTGGCCTTGCGCCAGCGGTTCGACGGCTCCTGTCGGGTCGTCTTGCCGGTGGCCGGGTCGTAGACGGCCGGGCCCTGGCGGCGGGAGACGCGCCGCGAGAGACGCCGCAAGCGCTTCTGCTCGCCCTCATAGTGCTTGGGGTTGTCGGCGTAGCGGATCTCTCCGGCGCTGTCGGCCATGACCGCGAGTACCTTCACCCCGAGGTCGATACCCACGGCCACGCTGGGCCGGGCAACCTTGGTGATCTCCCGCTTGGTCTCGACCTGGAAGGAGACGAACCAGCGGCCTCGCTCGTGCCGGACGGTCGCCGACAGGATGCGGGCGGTGCTGTCGCTGATACGGGCGAGGAGCTTGGTGGTCGGTTCGTGGGTGCGGATCGTGCCCAGCACGGGCAGCGTCACATGCCGGTCGTCGGCAACGCGGATGCTGCCGGTGGTGAACCGGCACGCGAGGCGCGCTTTGTGCTTGCGCTTGTAGCGGGGCATGCCCATACGGGCACCGCGGCGTTTGCCGTTCTTTGACCTCGCGTAGTTGTCGAACGCGGCAGCGGCGTTCGCCAGGCCGGTGTTGTATGCCTCCTTGGAGTTCTCCTCCCACCAGCCGGCATAGCGGTGGTCGGTCTTCTTGACCTGGTTGAACTCCTTGCGCAGCGCGGGCAGCGACCACGGTCGCCACGGCGTCAGCTCCTCCTCGGCGATCCCGTAGGTGGCTTCGGCCTTGCGCTGCCACCACGAGGCCGACACCCACCCGACAGCCCAGTTGTAGGCGGCCCTGGCGGCACCGCAGTGCGATCGCAGCGCGGCCTCCTGGGTCGCGTTCGGGTCCAGGGCGAACTTGTACGCCTGGACCACGAAACCGGGCTGCGGACAGAACTTCTTCACGCGGGGCAGTCCCCCCGGTGCACGATCCACGTCGAGTGGTCGTATGGGTTGATGCCAGCCCAGCGCAGGGCGGCAATATCAAGATCGCTGAGGAGTACAGGGTCACCGAGGTCGCCGCAGGTGTCGCTGTGGGCGCGGCACATCTCCTTCGAGGCACGCAACGCCATGTCCTGCGCGATCAGCTCGGCATCCGGATTTCGGAAGTGCTTCGCCCTCTTGAGGAGGAGCTTGGTGACCTTTTCGGTCAGGTTGAGCATGCGGTGCTCGTACTCAATGTCACGCTGGCGCTCGCGGTGTTCCTGCTCGGCCTTCGCGGAGGCGGCGGCGGCCAGTACGGCTATGCCCTCCCCGGGTGCGGTCTCCGGATGATCACGCCAGGATCGCGCCTCGGTGTGAGTGAGCGGCTTCTCTCGTCCGGCCTGGCGCAGCGCTTCGGCGATGACGTGGCGCTTAACCCCGAGGATGTTGGAGGCGTCCGCCGGGCACAGGTATCGGTCCGTGCCCGGCTGGGGCGGCTGGCGCTTCTTCTTGGGCATTACTGGTCTTCCTTCGAGGTTGCTGCGGCGATGGCGCGGGCGGCGCGGTTCTTCGCGGCCCGTTGCCCGTACAGGCGGGCGCACATGGAGGTGAGAACGTCCGTCATGTCTTTGACCAGGTCGTCGGTGGTCTCTTCGGGATCGAGGATCACTAGCTCACGTCCCGTCGCAGACAGGGCGGCTTGCAGGTGCTCGACGCCGAACCGGGCCAGCCGGTCACGATGCTCGACCACGATCACGGACGTCTTGGGGTCGGCGAGCACACGATGCAGCTTGCGGCGCTTGCCATTCAGACCAGATCCGATCTCGGTGACAACCTCGCCCACGGGCAGCCCGCGCTTACCGGCTTCGGTCACCACCCGGGCAACCTGCCGGTCAAGGTCCGGCTTCTGATCGGCCGAGGAGACTCGGCAGTACGCGACCACATGGCCGGAAACCTGCTTGCGGGACTCCTCCACGATCCATGTACCGGACGGGGCCTGGCGAACGGGGACGGGCATCTTGCCGTTCTTCACCCACCGCCAGGCGGTCTGATAGCTCACGCCCTGCTGACGTGCCCACTCCGAAAGCTTCACCCGATCATGATATACGACTGCAAGTGACTAGATTTGCCCATAGAATATGGAGCAGTGTCGGCCCCCCGCCTCTGCCCAGCGGGCCCGGAACAAGGCCGGGCGTCAGGTGATCACGTAGCGGTCGTAGCCGAGCCGCGCCAGCTCCTCGTGCGCCGCCCAGGCCGCCTCCGGGACGGGCATCGGCACCTGGAAGCCGCGCTCGGCGTACACGGCCATGCGCTGCAGATCCCCGACCATGAGCTCCAGGAACCGCCGCGCGTCCCCCTCCAGGTACGTCTCGTACGACACCTCCGGCGCGGAGGTCCGCCAGTCGACGCCCGGCCACTGCCGCGCCGCCGTGGCCAGGGAGCGCCTGGTCATGTAGGGCTTGGCCACGAGGATCCCGCGCTCGACCGGCACACCGCGCGCGGCGAGCAGGGCCCGCGTGGCGGTGATGTTCTCCCCGGTGTTGGCCGCCGTCTCCTCCAGCAGCACCGCGTCGCCGGGCACGCCGTGCTCGCGCACCACCCGCGCGAACACCCGCGCCTCCGTCTCCGCCCAGCCCTCGGTGACCTTGCCCCTGCCGCCGGAGACCACGACCAAAGGCGCCCACCCCTCGTGCCACAGCCGCGCGGCCTGCACCGCGACCCGCGGGTCGTGGCAGCCCATGGCCAGGATGACCTGGCTCGGCGCCATCGGCATGACGAACACCAGGTGGTCCCAAACCAGCCGCCCCAGCTCCCGGACCTCCGGCCAAGGAGCGGAAAACTTCGCGGCATCGCTCTCCCCCGCGTGCGGCATGTCGTTGCCCTTCCGAAACATCCGGCTAGTAGCTTTCAACTACTTTGCTCCTTACGAAAGGCTCTTACGGAAAGGACAGCTGTGTGATCGCGGCCCTCGTCCTCGCCTCCGTGGCGGCGCTGCTCGCCCTGAGCCTGCCACGCCTGCTCCCGCGTTCCCGGGGAACCCGCCGAGCACGGCCGGCGCACGCCGACGCCGACCTCGCGGACGCGCCGGACGCCGTCCACGCCGAGCCGGTCTCTGCGCCGCCGTGCGTCCAGGCCGACACCGGCCCCGGCCCCTACCCGGAGTCGCTGACCGCCGAACTCGACCCCTGGGACGAGGAGTACCTCGCCTTCCTCGCCGACGCCCTGTGGCCGGAGGACGAGTACCTCGACATGGAGCACACCCTCGACTTCGACGGCGAAGGGGAGACGGGGCCCGGCAAGTACCACTGACGCCCCTATCCTCTTTCCCGTGGACTGGGTGGAGCGAATACTGCGGATCCGTCAGCACACCCAGCACGGTGTGCGCGCCCCGCACAAGCCCCTGCTCCTGCTCCTCGCACTCGCGCGCTTCCAGCGGGACGGCGACCGCCCCATCCCGTTCTCCGCCGCCGAGGAACCGCTGGGCAGACTCCTCACGGAGTTCGGGCCGCCGCGCTCCACGAGCCCCGGCTACCCGTTCCACCACCTCACCAACGACGACAAGATCTGGGTGGTGGAAACGCCCGACGGCACGGGCAGCCCCGGCTCCGGCCTCAGCAAGCTGCGCCGGCCCGGCGTGCAGGGCCGCCTCCACCCCGACCTGGCGCACGCGCTCACCGCCGACCCGTCCCTTGTGGGGCAACTGGCCCGCGCCCTGCTGGAGGCCAACTTCGAGCCGTCCCTCCACGACGACATCTGCCAGGAGGCCGGCCTGGACCTGGAGGGCATCGACCTGCCCGCCCCCACCGAGCGGCTCCTTCCACCGCGCGACCCGCGCTTCCGCATGCGGGTCTTGGAGGCGTACGAGTACTGCTGCGCCTTCTGCGGCTACGAAGGATGGCTCAACGGTACGGCCGTGGGCCTGGACGCGGCCCATCTCCAATGGAGGTCCTACGGCGGCCCCGACCAGGTCGACAACGGCCTGTGCCTGTGCACCCTGCACCACCGGCTCCTGGACCGCGGCGTGCTGGGCATGACGCAGGACCGCACGGTCGCCGTCTCCCGGAAGTTCATCGGCCGCACGGCCGCCACCCTGAAGCTCGTGCACGAACTGTCGGGACGTCCCGTCAGCGAACCGCAGTCGGGCCTGCCGACCCCGAACGCGCTCCACATCGACTGGCACACCGCGCAGGTCTTCCGCTCCCCCGCCCGCGAACCCGCCGCCGCCTGAACTGCCTCGGCGTTCAGGCGGTGGTCTCGGTCAGGGTGTGCAGAGTGAGGAGCAGTTCCGAGGCGCTCACCGGGTCGAGGTCGCCGAAGCACACCAGGTCGTCCAGGCCGTCGGCGCGGGCGATCCGGACGGACCGGACCGTCTGCAGGCCGGCCTCGCCCGGATTCCACGCCGGGATTCCGGGGCTGACCTCGATGGTGACCGTCCGGCCGGCGTCGGGGACCTCCCAGTGGAACCACGGCTGCATGCCCCCGTCCGCCGAGCCGCCGCGCACCCACCCCCGGCGTTCCAGGCCCAGCACCGCGCCCACCCCGGCGTCGAGACCCTCGAACCGCTCCAGCAGCTCGGCCTCCCGCTCCGGTGCGGTGAACGCGTAGGTGCCGCGGCCGAGCTGCGGGAACGGCTGCACGATCTCGTAGTCGGCGAACGTGCGGCCCCAGTCGTCCAGCTCGTCCCCCAGGTCCACCGGATGCGCGACGCCGACGAGGCCCGACTCCGGCAGCGTCAGGACGTCGTCGTCCGCGTCGGCGAAGGTGCGGTCCTCGGCGACGCGGAACGCGGTGACCTTCCCGCCGTCCTCGTGCAGCCAGACCAGCCGCCGCACGACATGCCACATGAGGGGGTGGCCGGCCAGGAGCTCCTGGAAGTCGCGGGGCTCCCAGCGGCGCCGGTCGGCCATCGCCCGCTCCATGCGGCGGATCTGCGCGGTGGCGAGCGTGCGGACGTCCTTCTTCAGCCCGCCGAACCTCTGGTGGGCGGCGGGCGCCAGCGCGGGATCGTCCTTGACGCCCGGCTTGGGCAGGGTCTTGCGCGCCACGCCCTTCTCGTCGAACACCTGCGGCCTGAGCTGCTCGTCGAAGCCCACCGTGAAACGGCGCGGCCCGTAGTCGAGCGTCATGCTGCCGTCGGCGTCCAGACCGAAGTCGGGCACCAGCCGGTCGGCGAGCTGGTCGCGGGTGAGCCCGCGCTCCTCCGCCACCTGGTCGAGCAGCTTGCGGGCCCTCCGCTTGATGGCCTTGGGCTTGACGTTCTCGGCGACGGAGTTGAGCTGCATCATCGCGACATCGGTCCCCATGGCGGCGAGGACGGTCAGCGCGTTCTGCGGGAGCTTGACGCCGTCTCGCCAGGCCGCGGACCGGACCATCGTGCCGATCCTGCGGGCCGTCGCGTCGTCGCCGGTCCAGCGGAGCTGGGACAGCGGCCAGCCGTTGTCACCGACCTCGCCGGAGGTCCGCCAGAGGTCGAACAGGGCCCAGCCGAACGCGGCCAGCGACACCGGGTCGCACGCCTCCAGGGCGTCCCTGACGTTCGCCGCGGGCGCACGACGCGGGCCCGTCTTGGACAGCGCGGCGATCAGGCGGGCGGCGGCGTCCGCCGGTAGGGACTTGCCGCGCCCGCGCAGCAGCAGTTGCGGCAGCATCCCGGGCGCCGCCCAGGCAGGCGGTTCCGGGGCCTGTCCCGAGGTCAGCGCCTTGGGCAGGTCGCCGGCGGCGGCCTCCTCCACCCTCCCCTCCCGCGCCTTTCCCACGGCCGACCGGACCTGCTCGGGCAGCTCGCCGGCGGCCAGCTCGGGCCAGGCCCGCAGGTGCTCGTCCAGCAGGGACACCGCCACCCGCGCCGACTCCGAGTCCCCCGCCGCGACCGGCCCCAGGACGCGCAGCGCCCGCCTCGGGAAACGCCCCATCATCGTCACCACGGCGGGCCGGACGTCCTTCTGGTGGAGCCGTTCGGCCACCAAGCCGAACGCCTCATCGGTGGGCAGCACGGCGAGCGCGTCGAGGAACATCTTGCGGAGTTTCACGTCGGTCTCGTCGTCGAGGGAGTCCGCGAGCGCGGGCGCGATGGCCGTGCCGACGCCCTCGACCGCCGTGGCGAGCAGGCCCGTGAGAAAGCCGTGGTTCTGCTCGTAGTACTCGTACTCCCAGATCGCCCCGAGTCGTGCCCCCTGCTCCATCGAGCCGAGCGCGCACCAGAGCAGCCATTTGGCGCGCGAGGACTGCTCCGGGTCCGCCAGGCACTCCTCGACCCAGTCCTGCCGCGTCGGAACCAGGTAGGACACCAGGGCCCTCTGCAGCGGGTGCCGCCGGTGGCCCGCAAGCCGTTCCACCGCTTCGGCGTACTCGGCGTCGCCGGCCACGGCCAGCAGGGACCGGATCCTCTTCCCGGCTCCGCCGAGCGCCCAGTGGACGAAGTTGGGCTCCCACCTGCCGCCTTGCCAGATGTCGCCGTCGAGCATGTACGACTCGGTCCCGATCCGCCGATCGAGGTCGACCCCGTCGACCTCCACGCAGGCGCAGGCGGCGAAGGCGAGCCCGTGCTCGACGACCCAGGCGTCGATCCACGGAGCCTGCGACGGCTGGCGACCCGCGTAGGTCAACAGGGTTTCGAGTCGCGCGACCACCGCCGCTCCCCGCGGGTCCAGCTCGCCTCGCAGGTACGCCCGCGCCGCCTCGACGGGCCGGTCGGCGTTGCGGTGCTCCTCGCCGAGGATGCGCTCGATGGCCGGGCGCACCGCCTCCAGCCGCTCCCGCACCCGGCCAAGCTCGGACGCGTCCACCACAGCCTCAGGCACAGGAGGCAGCCCTCCGCGGCGCGGGTGCAGCGCCTCACGCAGGACGTCGGGGAACACCAGGACGCTCTCGTCCGGCAGTCGATCGCTCATGCCTGATCACGTTAGAGGAGCCGTCCGACAGAGTCCGGTTCACCCCGAAATCGGCGCCTGGCACCTTACCTGGGAGACAGTGTCGGTTACCAAAGCGCGACCGCCGCGCCCAGGACCGTCACCGCCACCAGCGCACCATAAAGTCATTCCCTCATTACGGCGACGGACCCGGTCCGATTACACACCTCCCTTAAGGGACGGCCATCGCAACTCGGCGGACAAGGCGACCCCACATCACCATCCGGCTCGGTTCTTCCCACCCGTTCTCGCTCGTCAGCAAGGGCCGAAACCGACTGCACACCACCGCTTGACGTCCGACCGGCGAAAGTTAGCGTCGAATCCGACCCCAGCGGATCACGCCGATCCGGCGGTACCATCACGCCATTTTCGGACTCCGGAAACGGATCGGCACGATGGCCTTCGGAGGACCGTTCATGAATGGCCCCTCAGCCCCGCCGGCCCCCTTCCCCTTCCACCGGGCCAACGCGTTCGACCCGGCCCCCGAGTTCGCCGCGTTCCGGGAGGGGCCGCCCTGCCGGGTGTCGCTGCCGGACGGCACCGAGCACTGGCTGGTGTCGCGCCACGCCGACGTCCGGGAGGCCCTCGCCCATCCGGGCCTCAGCGCCGACGACCAGCACCCCGCCTTCCCCAGGATGTTCCCGCTGCCCCCGGTCCCGGGGGCGCTGTCGTTCCTGCGCATGGACGATCCCGACCACGGGCGGCTGCGGCGCGCGCTGGCCGCCGAGTTCACCGTCCGGCGCACCAACCGGCTCCGCCCCGGCATCACCGAGACCGTCGACGCCCTCCTCGACACGATGGCGGCCGCCTCCCCGCCGGCCGACCTGGTGGAGCACTTCGCGCTCCCGCTGCCCTCCCTGGTGATCTGCGGGCTGCTCGGCGTGCCGTACGCCGACCGCGAGTTCTTCCAGTCCCGCAGTGTCGCGTCCCTGTCCCTCACCCTCAGCGACGAGGAGACGGGCGCGGCCTTCGGCGAGCTGGCCGGCTACCTCGACCGGCTGGTCTCCGACAAGGAGCACGAACCGACCGACGACCTGCTGGGACGCACGGTGGCACGGGTCGCCGACGGCGCGCTCGGGCACGACGAGCTGGTCTCGATCGCCCGGCTGCTGCTCGTCGCCGGACACGAGACCACCGCGAGCATGATCGGCCTCGGGACCCTGGCGCTGCTGAACCGTCCCGACCAGCTCGCCCTCCTGCGCGACGACCCCGGCCTGATCCCCCAGGCCGTCGAGGAACTGCTGCGCTACCTGACGGTCGTCCAGCGCGGCACGGCCAGGGTCACGACCGAACCCGTCCGGCTCGGCGGGGTCGCGATCCCGGCCGGGGAGGGCGTCATCATCGCCCTGCCTGCCGCGAACCGCGACCCGGACCGCTACTCCGACCCCGACGCCCTGAACCTGACGCGCTCCGCGCAGCACCACGTCGCGTTCGGTTTCGGCATGCACCAGTGCATCGGGCAGACCCTCGCGCGCGTGGAGATGGAGATCGCGTTCACCAGGCTGCTGGACCGGTTCCCGAACTTGTCCCTGGCCTGCGATCCCGCCGAACTCCGGTTCCGCGAGTCGATCATCTACGGCGTCCAGCGGCTCCCGGTCGCCTGGTGAACGCGCGGCTCGTGGCCGACCACGCCGCCTGCCGCGGGGCGGGCCAGTGCGCGTTCAACGCCCCCGACCTCTTCGACCAGGACGAGGAGGAAGGGCTGGTGCTCGTCCTCCAGCCCTTCCCCACCGCCGACCAGACGGCGTCCGCACGAACCGCCGTCGCCGCCTGCCCCAACGCCGCCATCGCCCTGATCGAAAACGACTAGCGCTGCAGGGCCAGCGCGCGCCGCGCCGCCGAGTTCACCGCGGGCAGGTAGCCGTTCGCGTGCCCGCGGGCGGTCGGGTGGTAGGAGTCGCCGATCGGATAGGTCACCGAGTTGAGCCAGCCGTCGCCCGAGCACAGCTCGTGCCCGGAGAACTCGTCCCGCACGTCGGAGAACACGAACCCGGCCCGCGCGACCGCCTTCTCGATCGAGGTGTTCAGCGTGTCGGCGGCGCGGTTGAGCACGGTCCGCTTGGTCTGGTTGAGGCCGACGCAGCCCGCGCTGTTCGGGATGTAAAGACGCGGGTACCCGAGCACGACCACGCGAGCCGAAGAAGCCCTGGACCGGATCGATCCGTACACCGAGTCGAGCCGTCCGGGGAGCGTGTTCTGCATGTACGTCTCGGCGTTCTTCACCGCGGTCTCGCAGTTGGCCGTGGACTGGAGCACGCACGTCTCCATCACCTTCGCGAACCCGGCGTCATTACCGCCCACCGTGATCGTGACCAGCGTCGTCGTGGACGTCAGCGAACCCAGCTGCCCGCTGGCCACGCTCGCGGTCGTGGCGCCCGAGCATGCCGCGAACGTGAACGAGTCGGGCGACTTGGCCGCCGCCCACAGCCGCGGATAGGCGTTGGCACTGCGGTTGCAGGCGCCCGCCCCGGGGTCGTAACTCCCCGCCCCCGTCCCGGACGAGTAGGAGTCGCCGAGCGCCACATAGTGCGTGGCCGCCGCGGACGCCGACCCGGCGGCCACGAAGGAACAGGCGGTGAACATCAGTGAACCCAGAGTGATCACGCCGAGGCGGGAGGCATGCATTCCTGACTCCGTTACTGGAAGGGGTGGGGGCGAGCGAGATGTCTCGGACCACTTATACCCCGAGCGCCTTTCCGCGAAGCCACGACGTGATCACCCGTTTTCGTCAGACTTCGCCATTGAAATCCCTTTTATTGGGGCAACCCCCAGATCACCGTGATCCGCACGGCCGAGACAACGGCCGGATGTTCAACCGCCGGTAAACGACCGTTCCTTTTCGGCCGTCCAAGTCTCGGCGGCACGAGCGAAACCCCGCAGCTCCGCGATCATTCGCGCCCGCCCTCAGGACTTCTCAGCAACGCCCATGGAGCATGCCAGTGAGCCCCGCGAGGATTCGTCCCCTCACCTCCCGCGACCCCGAGCGCGTCGGCGGCCACCGGCTGCTCGGCCGCCTGGGCGAAGGCGGCCAGGGCGTCGTCCACCTCGCCGCCGCAGCCGGTGAACACGTCGCGATCAAGCTCCTCCACGAGCGCGCGGGCTCCCACGCGACCTTCCTCAAAGAGACGACCACCGCCCGCAAGGTCGCGCCCTTCTGCACGGCCCGGATCCTGGACGTGGGCAAGGAGGCCGGGACGCCGTTCGTCGTCACGGAGTTCATCGACGGCCCGTCCCTGCGTGAACGCGTCGAGGAGGGCGGCGCCCTCGCCGGCCCCGAGCTCTACCGGCTCGTCGTCGGCACCGCCACCGCGCTGGCCGCCATCCACATGGCCGGCGTGGTGCACCGCGACTTCAAGCCGGGCAACGTCCTGCTCGGCCCCGACGGCCCCCGCGTCATCGACTTCGGCGTAGCCAGAACGCTCGACGCGACCCTCACCGCGACCAGCTCGGTCATCGGCACACCCTCGTACATGGCGCCGGAGCAACTTGTCGGGAAGCCGGTCACGCCGGCCGCCGACGTCTTCGCCTGGGGCGCCACCCTCGCCTACGCGGCCAACGGCCCCGGCCCACTCCGAACCCTGCTCGCCCAGTGCCTGCACAAGGACCCGACGCGCCGTCCCGCCAGCAGGGCGATCCTGCTCCACCTCCTAGAGGCGGCGTCGTTCACAGCGGAAGGAGGAATGACCCAGAGCACCGACGCCTTCGAAGCCACCGGACGGCTGCACTTCAATCCTGGGGCGGGCACCAACTACGACGTGACCGTACGCAACCCCTCGGGGGACATGAGCGAGTCGTACAACCAACGCGTCATCCTGGTCGGCAACAACGGCTACTTCCGCAACCAGGCCAAGACGCCTTATCCCGCGGGCCCGAACGCAGGCCGCACCGACCCGCACATCTGGATGGCCATGCAAGCCCGCTGGGTGACCTCGCCGTACAACATCCTGGCGCTGCTGAGAAACACGACCTCGCTGCGGACAACCCCGTCTCCACGTTCTACAAGAACCTCGGCGGAGGGGCCAGCACGATCACCTACACCCTCGTGGTCACCCGCGACCACCTCCCCCTCCGCCTGGACATCGACATCTGGACGCGGATCACCCCCGAGGAGACCTTCCACTCCCTCTACTCGGCCACGTACCGCGACTGGGGCAGCAGCGGCGCCATCACCAGCGCCTTCTGAGTAAGTTCGACGTGTGCGACTCATCCACACCGGCCAGGTCATCCTCGACCTCGTCATGCGCGTCCCGGCCCTCCCCACCTCCGGGCACGACGTACTGGCCACCACCACCGACCTCCTCCCGGGAGGCGGCCTCAACGTGATGGCGGCAGCCGCCCGTTCAGGCGCGGACGTCCTCTATGCAGGCACCCACGGCACAGGCCCCTTCGGCGACCGCGTCCGAGCAGCCCTCCACGCAGAAGGCATCGCCATAGCGCATCCCCCTGGCGACGAGTCAGCCACAGGCACGTGCGTGGCCCTCATCGAAGAGAACGGCGAACGCACCTTCATCACCGGCACCGGCGCAGAGGGCCGACTCTCCCTGGACGACCTCAACACCATCCAGGTCACCGAAGCCGACCTCATCTACGTCACGGGCTACACCCTCCTGAACCCCGCCAACGAAACAACCCTGCAAACCTGGCTGGCCACTCTCCCAGGGAAGGTCCTCCTGGACCCAGGCCCGCTGGCCGCCGACCTCCCCTTGGACGACTTCCTCAAGCACGTGGACATCCTCAGCTGCAACATCTCCGAAGCCCAAGCCCTCACCAACCAACCCACCCTCGGCACCGCAGCAACCGCCCTCCTCGAACGCCTTCCAGCCCACGCCACCGTCATCGTCCGAACCGGCCCCTCAGGCTGCACCATCGCCCACGAAGACCAAATCACCCACATCACCGGGCACCCCGTCACCCCGATCGACACCAACGGCGCCGGAGACACCCACTGCGGAGTCCTGGCCGCCGAACTCCTCCGCGGCATCGACCTCGAAACAGCCGCCCGCCGAGCCAACGCCGCGGCCGCCCTCTCCGTCCTCCACCGGGGCCCCACCACGGCCCCCACCCGCCAGGAGATCACCGCCTTCCTGGCCTCCACCTCCTAACCTGGCGGCATGCAGGAGATCGGCGAACTGGCCGCGCGACTCCGGGAGTTCGCGGCCGAACGTGACTGGGAACAGTTCCACACCCCCAAGAACCTCGCGATGGCCCTGGCCGGCGAGGTCGGCGAACTCGTAGCCGAGTTCCAGTGGCTCACCCCCGACGAGTCCCGCCAGGTCACCGGTGACCCCGAGGCCGACGCCCGCATCCGCGCGGAGTTGGGCGACGTCTTCATCTACCTCACCCGGCTCGCCGATCTCCTCGGCGTCGACCTCCTGGAGGCCGCCGCCGACACGCTCGAACACAGCGCCCTCCGCTACACCCCCGAGTCCTACCGAGGCTCGGCCCGCAAAGCCCCACCCCTGAAGCGTCCCGAGAATCGGTAACCGCCTTCACGACCTTTCATGGGAAATAGCGGGCATCTCGCCCCATTGACCAGCAAAGATGCCTCGCCTTTTCCACTCCCGGTCACCAAGGGATCACTGCGCCCTCCATCGCATTTTCGGTCACCCGCAATACGCGCAAGCAGGTCTCCGTAAACGGGTCCTCCAGCCACTCCCGCGGCATGTCCGCACGCCGTCAACTGGGCCTTGAGAAAGCGACACCACAGCGCCCCGCTTTCATCCCTGCCCTTTACCATGACGACTCTTGTCGACCGCCAACGCCGATGGGAAAATTAGCAACATCGCCGATGACGGAAGCGAGTGGCCTCATGCCGAGACCATGGGAAGCCGATCACGACGCACAGTTCCATCGCAGGCTGGGCAGGACGGCCGCGGAACTCGGGGACAGCCGCACCACCCAGGACTGTCCCGAGATCTGGCAGCTCGACAACGGCGATATCGCCGTGATCGGCCGGGACGCCACCACCGCCTACGCGGACCGCCTTCCACCCGGCGTGCGCATCGGCTCCGACGAACGACTCGTGATCATCTCCGGCCGCATGCTTTCCGCCGCGAAACCGGACATCCCCGATGCTTGAGCGGATCCGGCAGGTCCCCGGCGAGGTCCTCGACCACGCCGCGTACCACAAGGACTACGCCCGCCAGGTCGAGGACCTCCAAGGCGTGATCTGGAAGCTCGAACGCGCCCAGACCTTCCGCGAACCCGGCGACACCAGCTGGGAGGCGTTCATGTCCGGCGACTGGGACCGGGCCCTGCGCCTGCTGGAGGCCGACCGCGACGCGGTGCGAGCGGAGGCGCGGGACAACGCCAAGCAAGGGCTACGCATCCAGCGCGTCCGGGTCGTCGAGCAACCCGTGACCCCCTATCTCCAATGGGAGCTGAACGCGCTGCGGATGCTCGCCGAGGAAGGATTCGGCCTCCGCGTCCTCCAAGCGTCGTGCGTGAGAACGCTGGAATCACGCAGCCGACTTCCCGAGATCGTGGTTCTGGGCCGCCGCGTCCTGTACGAGGTCCGCTACCGCGACGACTGGACGCCCTGCGGCGCGCGCCGCATCGAGGCACCGGACGTGATCCAGGCCGCGGCGACGGAGATAGCCCGGCTGTACGAGTCGGGCGAGTCGCTGCTCACATTCTTCGAACGTGAGATCGCTCCGCTCCCGAGCCCGGCGGCCTGATCTATCGTTCTTAGATGCCCTTCAATCCCCGAAACCGCGGCGCCTTCAGAACGCTCACGCTGATACTCGCCATACTTGTGGCGATAGGTCTGATTGGCTCCTCGCCGTGGGCTTTGCGTGGTTTCGGGGGTTCCACATCCCGATGGGAGCGTCTGAGCTTCATCGGGCAGACTTCTGGCGCCGCGTCCGCTCTCCTGGCCGCTCTCGCGCTCCTCGGCATCGCGGCCACACTCATCCTCCAGGCACGTGAAACGCGGATCGCCCGCGAAGAGGCGCGCCGTTCCGCGATCGCTGACCTGCTCAAAATGGCCATGGACGATCCCGACCTGGACGAGGCATGGGGCCCGGTTCCCGAAGACGAGGACCGCAAGGCCCGCCGCCAGCTCATGTACATCAACATGATCCTGTCCGAGTGGCAGATGTCGTTCGAGACCAAGGCCCTGGGCGAGGCCCGACTGCGAGCGATCTCCCGGGAGATGTTCAGCGGCCGACCCGGCCGCGCCTTCTGGGAGGCCGCCCGCGAGGTCCGCATCCGCACCTCCGACACGAAACGCGCCCTCCGCTTCCACCAGATCCTCGACGAGGAATACACCCAAGCCCCCGCCCCTTCCCCAGAACCCGCCCCGAACCCGAATCACAACCCGAACCCCACCGCCGCTGGCAGAGACCCCTCCTCGCCGCCGGAACCGCCGCCGCCGTCCTGGCCGCCATCCCCCTGGCCCGCCGCGCCCTCCGCCGTTAAACGCCGAGGGACGACTTACCCCGGCTGCTCCCGGAGGGCAACGATGGACGGCCCTTAACGACCAGATCACGCCATGCTGAAAGCAGCACACATGTCCCTAACTCCTGTCAACATCGGGGTGAGTCGGCACTGTGCCAGGGCGGCGCACAAGGACGGGGGATGGCGTGAAGGCCGGAGAGACGACACTTCGCGAGCTGATCCAGGGCGAGAAGCAGTTCGTGATCCCGCTCTATCAGCGCACGTACGCCTGGGGGCCTTCTCAGCTCGGCACGCTGTGGTCGGACATCCTCGATCAGTCTGATGCGCTCGCCCGGGGCCAGGCGACCACGCACTTCCTCGGTTCGGTCGTGCTGGCTCCGAGTCCGCACCTGGACGCCCTGACCTCGCAGTGGATCGTCGTGGACGGGCAGCAGCGCCTGACCACGCTCCTGCTGGCGCTCTGCGCACTGCGCGACCATCTCGCCGCCGAGGATCCCTCGTGCGTCGAACGCATCAACGAGCAGCATTTGATCAACAAGTTCAGGCAGGGGGATCTGCGCTACCGGCTGCTGCCCACCCAGGCGGATCGGGCCGCGCTGATGGCGTGCATCGACGGCCAGCTCGACGAAAGGGTCAGCGGCAACATCGGGGCCGCTTACGAGTTCTTCCGCGCCGCGCTCGTCGATGCCGACGATCCGGCCGACCCGCACGACATCGAACGCATCGAGAAAGTGATCCTGAGCCGGCTCAGTCTCGTGCACATCGTGGTCGAGAAGGACGACAACGCCTTCCGCATCTTCGAGTCGCTCAACAACACCGGAACGCGTCTCAGTCCTGTCGATCTCATCCGCAACTACGTCTTCATGTGCCTTCCCACCCGCGGTGAACACGTCTACCGGTTGTACTGGTTGCCGCTGCAGGAGCGTCTCCGCAAGGAGCACGGCACGCAGGCGCTCGAGCTGCTGATGTACCTCGTCCTGGTCCTCAAGCGCGGCGAGGACGCCAAGTACTCCGACGTCTACCGCGGCCACCAGGAGCTGCTGGACGAGACCGCCGGACACGAGGCAAAGGTCGAACGGTATGCGGCTGAACTCGCCCGCCGTGCCGAGCATCTGAAACTGATCCTGTCTCCGGAGCAGGAGGAGGACGTCCGGATCAGGGCCAGGTTGACGTTCCTCAACGAATGGCAGGCTCAGACCACCTATCCGCCGATCATGCGGATGCTGGAGTTGCGCGAGGAGGGGCACGCCCACGACGACGAGGTCGCCGATGCGCTCGCCTATATCGAGAGCTTCCTGGTACGGCGGTTGATCGGCGGTGTTCCCACCCGCAACCTCAACCGGATCTTCCAGCGCCTGACCGTCCAGTTGTCGGCCGACGAGCCGCTCGCCGAGACGGTCCGGTCGGCGCTGTCGCCGGCACGCCTGTACTGGTTGAGCGACGATGAGCTGCGGACGGCGATCCGTACGCGCCAGTTCTACTGGCAGGGACGGGCAGGGCAGAAGAAGCTCGTGCTCCGGCGTCTCGAGGAGACCTTCGAGGGCGGCGAGCCGGTCCTGCTGGAGGACAAGAAGATCACCATCGAGCACGTGCTCCCCCAGCACCTCACCGACGAGTGGCGCGCGGAGCTCTCGGAGAACGGCGACGAGGCGGCCATGGTGCACCGCGAACTGGTGCACACGCTCGGCAATCTCACCCTGACCGCGTACAACTCCGAACTCGGGGACATGCCCTACAAGCGGAAGCGGGAGCGCCTGCGGCAAACAGGGATCGCGATGACCCAGGCGATCGTTGGCCGGCCACGGTGGAACAAGGCCGAGATCCTCGGCCGGGCCGATGACCTCGCCTCACGGGCGATCAATATCTGGCCCAGCCCCGCCGAACGGGAGGACGGTGACGCGCCCGGCCGCGACTGGACGCTGTTGCACAAGGCGCTCGCCAACCTGCCCACGGGTTCGTGGACGACGTACGCCGAGCTCGCGGAGCTGATCGGTTCCGCACCGTTGCCCGTCGGGGTGCATCTGGCCGGTAGGCGGGTGTTGAACGCGCATCGTGTCATCACCACGGAGGGACGGCCGTCGAAGAACTTCCGCTGGGTGGACGA
The DNA here is from genome assembly GCF_055379765.1 of Actinomadura rugatobispora. Taxonomy (NCBI): domain Bacteria; kingdom Bacillati; phylum Actinomycetota; class Actinomycetes; order Streptosporangiales; family Thermomonosporaceae; genus Actinomadura; species Actinomadura rugatobispora. Next base: position 949,034 of record NZ_AP029191.1, read on the forward strand.
GAACGACGACCGTGACATCAACGAGGTCCTGCGCCAGGAGGGAATCCACTTCGACGAGTCGGGACGCGCCGATCCCAACCAGCGCGTCACGGCGACGGAACTGGCCCAATTGCTCGGGCTCCCCGGTGCGGAGGACATGCGGACCGCCGATGCCGAGGACGTCGATCCGTCCGAGCTCGCCGAGCATGAGCTCAGGTTCCATCGTCAGATCGGTGAACGTCAGGGTCCCGACGTGGCCCGGGCGGTCTCCGGGCTGCTCGACCATTGGCGGCGGCTGGGTGAAGGCCCGAGTTTCGGCAGGGCCGCCACAGCCCGTTGCAGACTCCTGATGCGGCATGGCGGTCAGGACTATTGGATGCTGGCCATCTATCCGGCCTACGTCGAGATCCCCTTCGAGCCCCTCGCACGACGGGTGCCGTTCGATGACGGCGAGGCACGCGACGAGCTTCGCCGGCGCCTGAACACGGCGCCGGGGGTCGAACTCCCGGCTGCGAAGCTCTCCCTCTATCCCAACTTCCCGATCTCCCTGCTCACCGACGACTCCGTCTGGGACGTGGTGGTCGCGACCCTGGACTGGTTCGTCGACCAGGTCCGAGAATCGGACTGACCTCCCTCCCGGGGTCTATCTCGCTCATACGCCGTCCCCAGAAGGGATCCGCACGTGGCGCAGCTGGCCATCGCCAAGGAGTTCCTCACCGAGTACGCCAAGCTGGAGAAGCCGGTCCAGAAGGCGGTTCAGCAGGCGATCGGCCGGTTCCAGAGCCACACGCACGCGGGTCTTCACCTGGAGCGGGTGCGCAACGCGCGTGACCCGCGCATCAGGACGATCCGGATCGACAAGTTCTGGCGTGGGGTCGTGCTCGCGCCCGAATCGGGTGATTCGTACTGCCTGCTGCGTGTCCTACCGCATGACGAGGCGTACGCCTACTGCGCCAGCCGGAGGTTCACGGTCAACCAGCGGCTCGGTGTGCTGGAAAGCCGCGACGAGCTGCAGTTGGAGACGGTGACTCCGGCTCTGGAGAAGGCCGCGGCCAGTAGCGGAGTGGGCGAGCGTCTCTTCGACCAGATCAAGGACGCGGATCTTAAGCGGCTCGGTGTGGATGAGGATGTCCTTCCCGTGATCCGCCTTCTCACCCGTGAGGAGCATCTGGAGGCTTTGCAGCGGCTGCTTCCCGCGGTCCAGTACGACGCGCTGGTGGCGCTGGCATCGGGCATGACCGTCGAGGAGGCGTGGGCGGAGGTCAGCAAGAACCTGGTGGAGGCGACCGCGCCGCAGCGGGTGGACCCGGACGACCTCACGACGGCGATGGCGCGCACGCCCGAGCAGGTGGTGTTCGTCGAAGGGCCGGACGAGCTCACGCGCATCCTGGCGCACCCGTTCGACGTGTGGCGGGTCTTCCTGCACCCGCAGCAGCGCAAGATCGCCTACCGGGAGACCTACCGCGGCCCCGTCATGATCACGGGCGGTGCCGGGACCGGGAAGACGGTGACGGCCGTGCATCGAGCGGCGTTCCTGGCCGATCGCCTGCCCGGTGAGGACGGCGGGGAGGATGACACCCCGATCCTGCTGACGACCTACACCCGCCATCTCGCCGACGCGCTGCGCGACCAGGTGGCGCTGCTCGTGGACGATCTCGCGACGAGCGGACGGATCAAGATCGCGACCACCGACAGCATCTGTTTCGGCGTCATCAAGGAGGCCCAGGGCGGGCGATCCCCCAAGCCGCTGCTGGACGGTGAGATGCGTGAGCGCTGGGAGAACGAGGCCAAGGCGCTCGCTTTCGACCACACCGGGGCGTTCCTGCTCAGCGAATGGGAGCAGGTGATCCTAGCGCAGCGCATCACCACCGAGCAGGAGTACGTGAAGTGCGATCGCCGAGGCCGGGGCAGGCCGCTCGCGACGGCGAGGAAGCCCGAGGTATGGCGGGCGATCCAGACGCTGACGGACCGGATGCGTCAGGACGGCGTGTGGTCGTTCCTCCAGATGGCCGACGAGGCCGCACGGATATTGGACTCGACCGGGCAGCGCCTGTTCCGGCACATCATCGTCGACGAGGGCCAGGACCTGCACCCCGCTCAGTGGCGGTTGCTTCGGGCCGCGGTCGCCGAAGGGCCGGATGATCTGTTCATCGCGGGCGACCCGCATCAGCGGATCTACGAGAACCGGGTCTCCCTGAAGCAGCTCGGCATCGAGGTGCGGGGCCGCAGCCGCCGGCTGACGGTGAGCTACCGGACGACCCACGAGATCCTGTCCTGGGCGGTCCAGATCCTTCACGACGACCTGCCCGTGACCGGTATGGACGACATCGACGACGCGCTCGCCGGCTACGGGTCGCCGATGCACGGCCGCCGTCCCGTCGTCCGGCGGTTCCCGGACCGCGAAGCGGAACTGGACGCCCTGGTGGAGCAGGTCCGCGACTGGGCGGCGAGCGGTGTCGAGCGACGGGCGATCGGGGTCGCCTCACGCAGGCGCGATCTGGCCGAGCAGGTCAAGCGCAAGCTCAAGGCGGCGGGCCTTCCCGCCTACGCGCCCAGCGCCAAGAGCGATGGGGTGAAGGTCGGCACCATGCACGCCATGAAGGGGCTGGAGTTCCAGTGCGTAGCCGCCGTCGGCGCCGACGAGGGCCTGATCCCCTTGGACTCCGTCGTCCCTCCAGAGATGGACGATCTGACCGCGCACCAGCACGCCCTCCAGCGCGAACGATGCCTGCTGTTCGTCGCCTGCACTCGGGCCCGCGACGCCCTCTACGTATCTCATACGGGACGTCCCAGCCCCTTCCTCCCCATTCCGCGCTGAGCCGTCGACAAGAGGAGCCCTTCATGCGTCCCCTCCGGGTGTCGGTGCGCAATGTCCGTGGCGCTCGCGCGACCGAGCTGCATCTGCGGCCGTTCAGCGCCCTGATCGGCCCGAACAACGCGGGCAAGTCGACGCTGCTCGATGCCGTGCGCCTCTTCTACGGGTCTCTCACTTGGGATCCGGCGCGGGACAGGCCCTGGGATCTGACGTCCGAGGAGGCTCACGATCCGTCCTGGGTCGAGATCAGCTATGTGCTGAACGAGCTCGATCTCAAGGAGCTGGATCTGGAGCCCGGTGAGCTGGCCGACGACGAGATCCGCCCGCTGGACGGTGACGTGCTGACCGTGCGCCGCTATCTGACCGGTGACGGCGACCGGCGGCAGGGCGACTACTACTTCATTCCGGCCAACGAAGATGAGGCGGTGGTGGCGACGGGGTGGCGCGAGCCGCCGTCCCGGCTCGGGCATTGCGTCTACGTGCCCGCGGTGACCAGCGTCGAGGACCAGACGGCGATGAGCGCTCCCTCCCCGCTCCGCGACGTGATGCTGCTCGCGTTCACCGACCCTCGCGTCGACGGTTTCCTGGGCACGATCAACCACGGTCTCCAGGGTCTGCGGCAGGCCATGGAATCGGGCCCGGTGCGCCGCCTGGAGGAGCGCCTCGGTGACGCACTCCGCCCCTGGGGCCTGTCGGCGCGGGTGCGGGTGGGCGAGCTGACCGACGAGTTCATCCTCGGCAACCTGATCGATCTTTCCCTGTCGAAAGGGGGCAGCCTGCATTCGATGGAGGCCGAGGGTTCGGGCGTCCAGCGCGCGCTGATCGCGGGGCTCATCCAGGCCGCCGCCCAGCTCCGTGCGGACGGGGAGCCGGAGGAGTTTCGGTGGATCCTGTTCGAGGAGCCGGAGGCGTTCCTGCATCCCGCGCAGATCGTCCGGCTGGCGCACGACTTGCGGCGCATCGCCGGGACCGGCAACACGGCGGTCACCATCACCACGCACGATCCGAAGATGCTCTCGGCGTCGCGCACTCCGCCCGAGGCGCTCGCCCGTGTGCACAGGCCGGGTGCCGCCGTCCGCGTCACCTCGCCTTCCCCTCTCCAGGTCACTGCGACGCTTGAAGATGTTCGCACGCGTTCGCTCTACACGCGCGCGGCCCACGCGTGCTTCAGAGATCCTGCGCAGGCGCCGCCGGGGGACGAGGAGAACCGCGTCCTGTACGACCTGGACCCGCGCCGCGCGGCGGCCTTCTTCGCCGACCGCGTGATCGTGGTCGAGGGTTTCAGCGACGTGGCGGTCTTCGAGTGGCTGGACGCCCGCGGGCTTCTGGAATCTCTCGGACCCAACCTCGGTGTCCTGGACGCCGGCGGCAAGTACGAGCTGCACCGCGCCGTCTCGACGCTGTCGATGTTCCAGATCCCGCACGTGGTGCTCTGGGACGAGGACGCGCCGATGAAGGACCCGGGGACGTCGGCCGAGCGCAGGGCTATCTGCCGTGACCGGGCGTCCCTGGAGGCACTGCGAGCCGCGGCAACCGTTCCCGGGGCGACACTCGGGGCGGTCAGGCTGCACGGCACGATCGAGCGCTGGCTCGGTCTCCCGGAGGAGCAGGTCCCCGCATGGAAAGCGCTGAACCTCGGTACCGCGCTCGACGAGACCTATGGCGATTCCGCTTCCGTCGTGCGGCCCCGGGTGGAAGTGCTCCTGGAGGTGATCCACACGTTGTTCGACGGCGGGGACGTCACCCGGTTGGCGGCCCGTCCCGCGTTCGCGGGTTGCCTGATCAGTCAGGACCCTGCGCACCCGGCCACGACCGTCGACTTCCAGGCGGAGATCGCCGCACTTCCGCTGCCCGCCTGCCGTTGCGCGGCGGCTACGCAGTGACGTCCGAGGATCTCTTCGACGGCGCGGTCAGGCCCGCTCTGGCCCGGTAGCCGCCGAGATTGTCCGCGAGCGCTCCGGCCAGTGGACCCAACGCGTCGCCGATCAGCTCCGCGTCGCCCTGCGGCAGGTGAAGCAGTGGACGCCGCAGCCGGACGCTCCACGATTTCGTGTCCGGGAAGGCCTCCAGACGCTCGACCAGCGGGCGCAGTTCCACTCCGCTGCCCCAAGGGGCAAGAGCCTCGACCTCCAGGTCGCATCCGCGCGGGAACTCGCGTTCACCGAACTTCACCGGCTGCTCCAGCGCGGCCACCTCCGACCGCACCACGGCCCGGCCGATCACCCGCCCTCTGTCTCTGGTCGGGTTGCCGAACGCGCCGCGCGTGGCGTAGATCAGCAGTTCGTCGCCCACGGTGAGGCGTTCGATCTCGGCCCGCGCCGTCCGGGGGAAGGCCATGCGCTGTTCCCCCAGGACCCAGGCGATGGCCTCGCGGTCTCCCAGGATCAGAAGGTAGGACTCGGTCACGGACTCACAGTAGTGCCGGTGGCCTGGCGACCGGCGATCTCCTGAGCCAGATCCCGGACCTGGGCGAGAAGCCGTTCGGACGGAAGCGACAGATCCAGGGCGGTCTCCACGATCCGCACGCCTCCAGTGCCCGCGATGTCGTGGACGTACGGGCTCGGGAAGCCCGCCGCATAGACCAGATGCCCGGTTCGCAGGCCCATCACGGTGCAGTAGGCGAGCATCTGGTAGAGGTCGGCCGGATGTCCCCCTGGGCTGTCCTCGTGCTTGTATTTGGCGTCCACGACCGCGCCCGGGTTGCCGTCCGGGGACACATAGACCAGGTCGGGTCTGAGGCCCACCTGACGCGCACGGTCGAGATGGTGCCTGCCGTCCTGGAACCGGACCCCGCCTCCGTACGCGCGCAGTTCCTCGGCCAGCGCCACGGTCAGGAAATCCTCGAATACCCGCCACATCTCCAGCATCAGCCCGTCGACGCGCACGGCGGTGCCGTCGTCCAGTTCGTAGGAGGCGCCGCGCAGCACAAGGTCGGCCAGTCCCAAGGCCGTGTGGTAGCGGGCGTTCAAGCGGTTAGGCGTCCAGTGCGGTGATGGCAGGCCCGGCACGAGACGGGTCACGCCGTCCAGCCGCACGAGCAGGTGCCGCAGCAGCCGACGGATGTCGGCGGAGACGCCGGGCATCCGCAGCAAGCGGTGGGCGGCGCCGAGCAGCAGCCGGTTCTCGGCGATGTCCACCGTGTAGTCGTCGTAGCGCACTTCGATCGGCACGGGGAATCCGTACCGCCGCCGCATCTGGTCGGGCACGCGGATCCGGCCGCGCACGACGTGCGACGCCTCCTCCGTTTCGCGGTAGCCGAGCAGGACGCCCTGGCGGAGGGCGCGGTCGGCCGCGCGCGCGAAGGCGTACGCGAGCGCCGGGAGGAGTTCGTCGTGCTCCCCGGCGTCCACCTCCTCCTGCCGCCACCCCTGGGGTTTGCGGGCGTAGCCGAGGAGGAAGAAGAGCCGATCTATGGCGATCTTCGGCTCGACGCGAAGCTGGATGCGCTGCCTGGCGGGCCCGACGGCCGCGGCGCCGACCCGCCGGTTGTCCCGCAGCCGCCAGAGGCCGGGCCGAGGACCGGGCGCGACGAGCACGAGTTCGGAGGCGGAGAGGGCGGTGGCCTGCGCCGCGGTGAGCTCCGCGCCCTGCCACCCGCCGCTCTCACGCAGCCGGACGGTGATCATGACAGGGCGCTGCGCAGCGCGTCGAGGCCGTACTGCCCCTGGACGTCGGTTCCGTCGCCGTAGTGGTGCTCCTCCAGGAGCGGGATGATCTGCTTCTGCCAGATCCGCTCCAGTCCCTGCTCGGTGGCGACGCTGTCCCGCATCAGGTAGGACGGGCCGATCCTGAAGTCGCGGTCCTGGATGCGCCTGTTGAGCTCGGTCAGCAGGCGCGCGGGCTCGTCGGAGTACCCCTTCTCCTTCAGCCATTCGGGGAGCACGTCCCGGGTCGGGGGGACGTCGGGGTGCAGTTCGGTGAACCAGAAGCGCCGCCGCATGGCCGCGTCGACGAGGGCGATGGACCGGTCGGCGGTGTTCATCGTGCCGATGAGGAGGACGTTGCCGGGGAGCGTGAACCCCTGCCCCTCGTCGGATCCGTAGAGGAGGTGGACCGACTCGCGCCGGTACTCCAGGAGGAAGTAGAGCTCTCCGAAGATCTTGGCCAGGTTGCCTCGGTTGATCTCGTCGATGATCAGGACGTAGGGGTCGCCGGGGTGCTCCCGTGCCGCGCTCACGAGCCGGCGGAAGGGGCCGTGGACCACGTCGAACACGACCGAACCGTCCTTGCCCTTCTGCGGCCGGTATCCCTCGAAGAAGTCCTCGTAGGAGTAGGCGGGGTGGAACTGCACGAGCTGGACGTTCTCCGGCTTGCCGCCCACCAGGTGCCGGGCGAGTTCGCGGGCGAGGAAGGTCTTCCCCGTCCCCGGCGGCCCGTAGAAGATCATCTGAGGCCGCTCGCGGAGCAACTCGACGCACTCCTGAAGCCAGCCGTGCCCGACGAGGAGTTTCCGGGCCAGCTGCTCGGGGGCGTCGGGGAGCTTCATCTCCGGCTGAACGGTGGTCCCGGGCCCGATCAGGTTCTCCAGCGCCGCGAGGAACCTGCTCAGCTCGATGACATCGGCATCGGGGTTGGCGACCTGAGCGGCCAGTTCGTCGGGGAGGTCCTCGGCGAAGTCGAACGGGTTCCCGGGATCGTGCCACTGCACGGGACGCTGGAGGTTGGCCCGGCCGTCGACGCTGCTGCGGAACGAGGCCGGTCCTTGGACGATACCGATGTAGACCTGGCTGCCGTCGTTGGTCAGGATCAGGTCGCCCTCGGCCATCCGGGTGAGGAACATGTGGTACTCGACGGCCAGCCTCGCCCGGTCCTGATTAGAGCGCCCGGAGTAGTCCTCGTTCACCGCCGCCTTGACGACTTCGAGCGGGGCGCCGGTGGTGATGTCCCTGAGCCGCGAGGCCGCCAGGGAGCACACGTTGTCCCGCAGCCACAACGTCCTGATCAGGTTCTCTCCGTGGAGCTCGGCGCCCCGGACGTCCGAGCCCCGTACCAGCCAGGCCCGCCGGGCGACCTCTTCCCCCTCGTCGACCGGCACCACGTCCTGGATGGGCACCTTGCGGAGCGGATCGGCCCGGCCCTGGGCTACGTCGACTCCGTCAGCGGCCAGGAGGCCCAGCCACTTCTCCCGGTCGGTCTCGTCGAGATGCGCGTCGGCGGGCAGATGCCCGCCTTCGTCGAGGAGCCGCCACCATCCCTCGGGCCGAGCGCCCTGGAACCAGTGCACGAGCCTCGTGACGTCGAGTCCTGTTTCGTCGGCGACTTCGCCCGCCGAGATCCAGTGGCTCTCCTCCACCGCCTCGACGAGTTCCTGAGCCCGCTGGAAGGCGTCGCGGTTGCGCTCCCAGTCGTAGTAGCGATCATTCGCCTGCCGGAAGAACCGGTCGGGTTCGGTGTACTGGCGCAGCGCCCACCTGCCCACCGGGGTCAGATACCACCGGCCGCCGGTCTTGTTCACCCACCCCGCCTTGACCAGGCTGACGCTGTTCCAGCGGAAATTGGTCGCCGGATTCGCCTTCGCGCCTGTGGCGACGTACTCCTCCTCGATCGCCGGATGCCGCTCGACGATCATCTGCCAGAGGATCTGTGCCCGGAGGCCCTCCGGATGGTCGGCCAGGATCGTCGCTCCGCTGCGCATCATCAGCGCCTCGAGCGCCAATTTCGTGCTCATACCCGCATCCCCGTGTGACCGTGCGCCGTTGTGTTGATCACGCCTGCGTCGACTATATGCCTTCATATAGCTACCCGCTGGGACAATATGGGCCGCACCTTTACCCGACATTGTGGCCAATTTCGGTCGGATCCGGCGCGGGCAGATCGCGCATGGCGGCACACGGACTCGGGAAACCGTGAACGCCCTTGACGAAGTCGAACGATCTTCGGGCGCCGCACGGCGCGCTCTCCTGCGTCACCGACCTGCCATGACCGACCGCCGGGGCGGCATCATGACACCGGCTCCACTCATCCGACCCACGCCCACCGCCGGGACCACGGCGCGCGTCTCGGACGCCTGCACGGTGCCACCCAGCAGAGCACGACCGGCTCCGCCGCAACCGACCGGGCAGCCGCCCCTCGTCAAGGCCGGGCCGTCGCGCGTTCGGCGGTGGCCCCGGTCAGGCGGCCGGCTGACTGCTCGACGTCCGAACTACGCCACGGCACAGGAGATCAGGTGCAGGCCGACCGGATCACGGCCGCCACACGAGTCCATGTGCATGCCTGTGAACAGCGCGCTTCTGGAGCTGCGACGGAATCGCGGAATGGACTGCGGCGTCTACGGCCCCCTCCGATCAATGACTGATCCGCCGCCCGCACCTGATCACTAGCCTCAAGGGAATCGCACACCGTGGGGAGCGCCGTGTACACCGATGATGATCTCGAGCAAGTCTTACGCGACCTCGCCAGCGACGTTCCCCGGGAACGGGTGCTGACGCTCCAGGTGCTCGTTTACGAGCCGACGGGCACCGAGCGCCTGTTGCCACGGCTCCGTGAACTGCTGGACGACCGGACCCCGGCCCTCCTCGGGCTCCCCTACCTCTACGGTGAGGTTCGCTGGATCGCGGCTCACACACTCGCCAAGGAGTACCGGGCCTGCGGCATCGGCGAGCGCGTGGTGGTAGCGGATATCCCGTACCCGCTCGGAGTCAACGCGCTGGGCGCCCTGGCCGAGGCACATCACATCGTCACGCGGGGCGGGCACGAAGGATGCCTGGCCGCGTTCGCCGAACTCCGCGCACGCGGCCTACTGGAGGTGACAACGCTCTCGCTGTAGGCGAGGGCGGTCGAGCAAAGCGGCGCCCCGCCTCCACACCGAGGCTCTTCGAGCATCGCCGGAGACGGCGGGGCATCACACGAACCGTGGATACATGCGGCGGCCCGGGGATCCCATGCCCGGCCCCATTCGCCAAGCCACCATCAGCGGGCCGCCGCCGGCGTCGCTACAGCTCGCCCCGCAGGTAGGCACGGTAGTAGTCGACCAGCTGCGCACTGGGCATGTCGGGCCAGCGGGTCAGAGCGCCGGTGCGGCGGTCGACGACAAGCAGATAGGCATCGCCGGTGAAGGGGACCGGGCGGGCGATGAAGCAGTCTTCGCGTTCCTCGACAGCCACCGCCGGGGCGGCCGGGCCGAAGCACGACTCGGCCCGGCGCCACGCCTCGGCCCGGTCGATGGTCACCGGACGGATCGTGTAGGCCGTGAACACCTCTGAGATGTGGCGCAACGTGTGGCAGCGGCGCGTGCCGCAGCCCCGACACACCTCCTGGTCATGGGCGTCCTTGCCGGGGCGGTGAACCGCCAGGACCGCCGACAGTGCCGCGCCGCAGGCCAGGACCAGGCGACGCGCCTCCCGGACGAACTCTCGGCTGTAGGGGTCGATGTCCAGCTCGGAGGCGGCCTGGTCGAGAGCGGCGGGGTCGGCGCGCATCGCCGCGGTCATCAGCGAGTGCACGCGCTGGCGAGCCTGGTTGTGGAGGTCGGAGATCGCGCCGGTCACTCCGTCCACTCCCCCGCGAACGTCACGGTGACCTTCCGTCCGCGCTCGTTGCCGTGCCACCCCCAGCTCGCGGCGATGAAGGCGATGGTGAGCAGGCCGCGCCCGCTCTCGTCGAGCTGGTCGGAGTCAGGGATGGCCGGTTCGCCGGGCCCTCCCTGGTCGGCGACCGCGACGACCAGGCCGCCGCAGCCACGAAGGATCTCAACGGTGAACGCGCCGCCCTCCTGGCCGGACTTGCTGTGCCGGAGCGCGTTCCCGACCAGCTCGCCTGTGGCAAGGAGAACGTCGTCGAGATAGGGGCAACTGGCCAGCAGGCAGCGAACGAAGCCGCGCGCCGCGCGGGCCTGCTCGGCACGGCCGGGAAAGGTCCGCCGCCAGTAGAGCGGCACCGCGGCGTCGGCCGCGGGCAGAAGAGCCAAGGACATCGGACACCTCGGGTCAGGGTCGCCTTGCGGAGCACTCGGGGACGCGCTCCGCGACCACCACATCGTCACAAGATGTGGCCACCCGAACACGAAGAATCAGCATGCCAACCGCTCCGACCGCCCAATCAGCACACCCCCACCGCGCACAGCCGACCTTCGCATGTGCAGCCCTGCACACCAGACGTTTGCACACTCGAAGTCGGCACGTGCGAATCCCGCACGTGCGAATTTCCCAAGCACATCTCTGACGTGCAGGGATCTCGCTAGCGTGACCCGATCCGGCCAATCGATTGCCAGTTCGAGTTTGCTAGTGCAAACCTAGGTCGGTACGCAGAGTGACCGAATCATCACAGCTCCCTAGGTGAGGAGAAGGAGCATGCCGAGCCCCTACGTCCGCCGCCGCCGGCTCGCGGCCGAACTCCGCAAGCTTCGCGAGAACCGCGGCCTCACCACCGACGAGCTGGCCAAGCTCGTCTACCAGTCCCGCACCAAGATCACCCGCCTGGAGCTGGGTCAGATCCGTCCCGACCTAGCGGAGGTGATGAAGATCCTCGAAACCCTGGGAGTGGAGGGGCCTCGGTACGACCGGCTGGTCCGCCTCGCTCGCGAGGCGGCCGAGAAGGGCTGGTGGGACCGCTACGGCAATCCGATGGGTCCACGCCAACGCCTGGCGGCCGACCTGGAGTCAAGCGCGGCGAAGATCCGGTGTTACGACCAGACCAACATGCCCGCGATCTTCCAACTACCAGACTTCATCTCATCCATCGTCGAGTTGGACGCCGCACACGGAGAACTCGACTACCGGCCCGACCGCATGGCCGATGCACGGCTCCAGCGGCAGCGCCGCATCTTCCAGAAGGACGGACCTACCTACGAGACAATCCTCGACGAGTGCGTGATTCATCGCCTGGCTGTGCCGACGAAGGTGATGACAGCACAACTCCGGCATCTCGTCGCAGTGGTCTCAGCGGAATCGCGCGTTACCGTCCGGGTCCTGCCAGCAAACGTGACCATCCCCGGCGGCCTGCTCCCAAAATCATCGTTCTTCCTCTACACGTTCACAGACCATGCTGATCCGCCGCTTGTCGTGGTCGACACGGTAACCACTGACCTCGTTCACACCCAACGTCGTGAAGTGGCCCAGTACACCGTGCTGTACAACCGACTCCGCAAGGCCGCCCTCTCCCCGGCCGACAGCCTCACCTTTCTGACAGGGGTAGCCGACCGACAGGCCAAGCAGGCAGGATCAGAGCTATGAACACGCACTACACCAGCTGGCGGAAATCTGGCCACAGCGACCCCAACGGCCACTGCATCGAAGCAGGACACGCCGCCGATGGCACGATCGGCGTCCGCGACACCAAGCTGCACGGCCAGGGGCCCATCTTGCAATTTACACAGGCTGAGTGGGCGGCCTTCCTTCAGAGCATCCGCTCCACTCAACACTGACTCGTCCCCTCTCACGGTCCTGAGGCTAGTTCGCCTGCCTCAGGACCGCTGAGCCGACCGATCAACAGGCCCCAAAGATAAGCATGAACTACCTTGGCTGACACGAGTCGCACCACAGCAACCCAAGGGCAAATGCGTTAAGTGGCCTGCGCGGCCGATGATTCGTTCGGAGTACGCAACGTCCAGCCCCTGCCCTGTCATCGAACCCTCCTCCAGAGTGGAGGGCTCTTCTCCAGAGCATCCAGTCGGATTTCCACCGAGGAGACCTCGCTACCCCACAGCCCTGAGTAGAACTCCGCCTTCTCAGGGCCAAGGGTCTATGAGGCCGACCAAGTACGCGTATCCCGGTGGCGAGGTCCCTCCCCCGGAGGGGGATCCAGAATCGTCTTGTACGGCTCGCCCGTCTCAATCGCCCGCGCCATGGCGTCGTATACCTCCAGAATCAACGCCTTCGTACGGGCAAATCGCTCAGGATCGTTACGCTGGAACGCCCCAAAGCTGTCCATTATAAAACTGATATCATCTCTCGCGACACCGTAGAGATGAAAATAGGCAGCATCCAATTCCGCCCGCATATTAAACCGCCGCTGCCCATCCCACGAGAAGGGACTACCCAAGTCGCCAATTTCTTCGGCGAGAGGTTTTAGATCCCATGACGTATATCCCAATTCTTTGACGCGATTTACAACCCATTCACCCAATGGTATTTCCATGTCCCAGCACGCGGGACGGCCATAAGCTTCCGGAGAAACGACCGGCAACTGCTTGAGAGTGAAAAAGGAAACCGAAGTGCCAGCCAATTTTTGTCGACACACATAGTCAAATATATAGCTACTGAAATTTGCCTGCAAATAGCAGGGGTTAGTAGGCGAAAAGAAGAGTGGCAGCTTGTGCCCTACGGCCACTAGGGGCAGTGAGGTGCAGATCATTGTCCGCTCATCCGTGCTGCGGGCAATGTCGCGCCAACCAATCAGCCACCCTCTATCCCAACGGCCATGAAGACGCTTGGCGACATCACTTTGATCGATCCAATAGCGAGGCAACACAAGACGTCCTGGATCTTTCTTTTCAGTCGAATCTAGGCGCGGCAGCGTTCCCATATTGGCCTGAGCATCACTTTGACCTTCATAGGTACCCAATCTATGATCAAAGTGATGAATCATTTTTGCTTCATATAGTGGCAGCATGCGCTCATTATTGCGGGTAAAAATGTTTCCCCTAAGTTTCCATCCTTCCATCTCCAACATGTCCCTGGTTTTAAACAACCCTGAACTGCCCGCCATGTTGAAAAGGCCCTGCATAAAAGAGATATTCCACGGGTTGCTACGCGGTCGCTCCTGCCAAAGAACTGGCAGTCGACGATAGATGCCAAGCGTAATCTGAGCATCTCTTCGAGAGCGAAATAGCGGCGCCGTCCCAGTATTTGGATTGAGAATAAGAATATCCTCAGGAGGCATTGTAAAGCGACGGTTATCAATATCCGAGATGCGCCTAGATCCGAACGCGAACTCCGCCTGGCTGATCTGAGAGTTCCGGCCAGCGACACTCAACAAGCAAAACCGAAAGCTGTGATGGACATCCTTACTGAGAAGAAACTCCTCGTTTTCGAACTCCAAGAAGGCCGCAAGCTTGCTCTTCCTTACCAGGTCGCCGAAGAATGGGGCCGTGGTCGCATCCGTTGCGATGCCCGTCGGAAGGACAAGACCGCTACGTCCTCGTGGCCCGATAATAACTCGCGCGGTCTCGGCAAAGACCGCATATGTGTTCAGGCGCCCCTGCCCGGTCAAGGGGTATCGACCAGATCCACGGAGTAGTTGGCTCCAGCCCGCTGTCTGCCGTAGTTCATACTGGTAATCGAGGTACAGCGCCTGGTCACTCGGCTCGTCGCTCGTGCCCAACTCCTGGATGAGATTCTTTCGGGCGTTCGCGTTGGACGCGTTGGCAATGTCATCGCGACGGGCGGTAAAGAACTCTTGTTCCTTCAGTTCGACCTTTTCCCAGGGCGGGTTGCCGAGGACGCAGTCGAAGCCGCCTCTCCAGCCGGTGTCGGGGTTCTCGTCGCGTGCGTCGGGAGCGCCGACACGGAAGATGTCGGGGAACTCCAGGTGCCAGTGGAAGAACTGGTAGCGGCGGGTGAGGTCGTTGAGTTCGGCCTCCAGCTCGGGAGTAAGCACGGCCCTGGGGTAGAGCCTCCCTGTCCCCTCATCGCCGTCCATGATCTTGAGGGTGGCCGAGGTGATGGCGCGGGGAGAGTTCTCGTCCTTGTGGCAGACGAAGGCGGCGCACCAGGCGTCGGCGATGTGCTTGCGGCGGAGCAGGTCTGGGGAAGCCTGGAATTCGTGGAAGCGGCGGGCCTGCTCACGAATGTCCGAGACGGAGCCGATGCGCATCCGGTTGAGGGCGGTGGCCTCTTGCGTGAGAGGCTCGTTGGTCTCCGGGGCCTGCGGCAGATCGAAGAGGGAGTCTTCTACCTCTAGCTGGCCGCCGCGTTCGGCCGCGTTCTCCTTACGGAGCTGGGTGGCGATCTTCTTGTTGTCGTCGCCGATGGGCTTGTACGCCTCGTCCGGGATGCCCTTGAGCAGCAGCTTGGGCGTCGTGCCCAGGAGCGAGTTGCCGACCTTGATGTGGGAGTCCAGGAACGCGAGGGGGCGGCCTGGCTGCAAGGACTCCAGCCAGAGGGAGACCTTGGCCAGTTCGGCGGCCATCGGATTGAGGTCCACGCCGTAGACGCACTTGCCGACGACTTTGTGCATCGCCTCGCGGATGGCGGCCGGCGTCGGCTCCTCGTCGCCGTGCTGCATCGCGGCATATTTTTTGGCGATGCGGCGGGCGGCGGCGACGAGGAAATGGCCGGAGCCACAGGCCGGGTCGCAGACGGTGATGTTCAGGAGGTTCTCGGGGTCTCCTGATCTCGCGTACTCTTCGATGATCGGATCGAGGGTGGTCTTCAGCAGCTCGTCGATGAGCGCCGTGGGCGTGTAGTACGAGCCCGTGGTCTTGCGCTGGTTCCCTGGCAGCTTCTCCAGCCAGAAGCGGGGCTCGGCTCCATCAATTTGGGGCTCGCGTTCCAGGAGGGACTCGTAGACGCTGCCGAGTTCCTCGGCGTCGAGGTGCTGGTAGTCGATGCGATGCTCAACACCTTTGTTGTCCCGGAACGTCGACATCTTGCGGATCGCGGAGAGCAGGCGCTGGTTGGTCAGCTCGCAGACGCGCAGCAGGTCGGGTGCCAGGGCGGCATCGGCGAGCGGGTCGCCCGCGCGGAAGAACAGGCCGCCGAGTGCGGGAAGGGCCAGCTCGGGACGTCCGTCATCCGTGCCGAGGGCGTCCAGGACCAGCACCAGGGTGCGCCACAGGTCTGTGTGGCGGTCTCCCCGGCGGCGGGAGGCGATGCGGCGCAGCCGGTCGACGGAGAAATAGTCCGCGTAGCGGTCCCGGGCGGCCTTGAACGCTTCGCGCTGCTCGGGGGTCGCGTCCGGCGGATCGGGCAGGAGCAGCGCCCCCCGGTCCTCGGCGACGAACAGGAAGATCAGCTGGTAGGCGAGGCGGAGCAGCTCGTGCCGGAAGTCCTCGCGGGTCAGCCGTCCGGCCGCCAGGTCCTCGCGCAGGCCGGGGTTGACCTCCATGAACCCCGTACCAAGCTCATTCAGGGCGTACTCGACCTGCTGACGCAGCCGCTCACGAACCCGGATCCCGGTCTCGATGGTGTGGGCCTGCCAGCGTTCCAGCCAGCAGTCCGCCACCGTGGGCTCGCCGCCGTCGTCGCGAGGCAGAAGCTCGAAGCGGGACGAGTGCAGCAGGGCGAACAGCAGGAGGAAGTCCGGATAGAGGTCCCCCTCGAAGATCGCCTCCAGGTCGAACTCCACGTACGCGGAGCCGACCAGGGCGGTCGAGTCGCGCAGGATGCGCAGCACCCGCCCGTTGGACAGCACGCCCCACAGGTGGGCGTCGCTGGTGTTGAGGAACTCCTGCACCATCGACTGCGGGGCCCGCGCGGCCTGCGCCTTGGCGCCGGGCACGCGGCGGTCGAGATCGGTGTGCCAGCCAAGCAGGTGGACGGTGACATGGTCGCCCCACTGGTGCGAGATCGGATAGCTCGCTTCCCCGGCGGCGATCCCGCCCCTGAGGTAGGTGAGCCGCCCGAAGCCGAGCTCGTCGAACAGGCGCAGCAGCCAGCGTTCGCGGGTCTCGGAGGTGGCCGGGTCGGACTCGGGCAGGGCTTCGAGGCGGTCGCGGAAGGTCCGGTAGGCGCCCTTCAGGTAGTCCCACTTACGGCTGGCCGCCTCGCCGATGCGTTCACCGGCGGCCAGGTGGTAGTCCTCGGAACGGTTTCCGGGAAGCTGCCGGTCCGCGACCCTGATCCGCTCGAGCAGGTCGGCGGAGAGTAGACCGCCTTCAAGGCTGACGGCCATGTACGACGATCCGGTCACCGGGCACCTCCGGCCGGAAGGTAGACGTAGACGCCGAGCACGTCCGCGTGATCGTGCGGAGTGACCTTGAGGCCGCGGCGGATCGCGCCCACCGAGGCGCGTACCCTCCGGTGCGCCTTGGCCAAACTGTCCGCGAGGTCATGGCCTCGGGCGTCCAGGTCGGCCTGCACCGAATCCGGTGGCGCGGGTTCACCCGGGCCCGGCTGCTCGCCCAGGTCAGCGAGCGAC
Organism: Actinomadura rugatobispora; assembly: GCF_055379765.1. Lineage (NCBI taxonomy): Bacteria > Bacillati > Actinomycetota > Actinomycetes > Streptosporangiales > Thermomonosporaceae > Actinomadura > Actinomadura rugatobispora. The sequence continues at coordinate 965,844 of NZ_AP029191.1, forward strand.
CTCTCCACAGCCTGCTGGACGAGCTCGGGCAGGACATTGGCATCCGGTGAGGCGCCCAGCAAGGCGGTGACCTCCTCCTCGGTCAGCCACTCGCGGCCGTTCGCACCCGACCGGTAGGCCACGACCTGGGCGTCCTCGGCGACGAGCGCCCTGGTCTTCCCCCGCCCCGGCAGGGTGAGGTGGAACCGGTAGCGGACCAGCAGCAGAGTCGTCCGGACCGGGACGGCGCGGGTGCGGATGGCGCCGCAGCGGCGGGCGGGCCGTTCCTTGTCCTTGATCTCCGGGTCGAGGGCGGCGTCCACGACGTAGCGGGCCAGGGCGACCACGCGCGGATCCGTCCGGACGAGCGCGTGCTCCCCCGACTTCACCGGCAGGTCGTGCCGAAAGACCAGCTCCGGCGCCTTCGCCTCGTCGTCGGCCGCCCCGATCAGGCCGAGCGAGTGGCGCACCCCGACGGGAAGGCCCTGGGTCTGGACGGTGAAGCCGTCCTCCCGGACCTGCACCGCCCCACCGAGGGCAGCCAACGACTCCCGGGCGAACTTCGACACGTCCGTGTGGCGGCCGAGGGCGGTACGGACTTCGGTGGCCTCCTGCCGCACCTCGTCCAGCTCCTTGGCACCGGAGTGGGCGTACTTGGTGAGCACCTTCGACTCGCGCGCCGCCGCGCTCTCCCAATCGCGGTGCAGTTGGTCGCGGCTCTGGCCGACCTCGAAATCGAAGGCGAGCTGCTCGGGATCCTCCTTGCGCAGCAGCAGCCCTTCGACGAGGGCCTGCACGACGGTGTCGTTGCGTTCGGGCACGGGAACGGCGACACCGGTCTGCTTGGCGATGGTCGCGTGCTTGCGGATCAGCACGTCCAGGACGACCCCGTCGATCCCGTTGTCGAGCCCGTAGAGGGTGATGGCCCGGACCTGCTTGCTGCGCTGCCCGAACCGGTCGACGCGGCCTTCCCGCTGCTCGTGCCGGGTCGGGTTCCAGGCCAGGTCGTAGTGCACGACCGCCTGGAAGTGCTCCTGGAGGTTGACGCCCTCGGCCAGGCAGTCGGTGGCGACCAGGACGTGCCGTCCCTTCTGGTCGGTCAGCTCCTTGATGCGGGCGAGGCGTTCGGCCGGCGGGAGCTTGCCGGTGACCGAGTCGACCTTCGCCTTGCGGCCCAGCGCCTTGCCCAGATGCTCGGCGACGTACTCCGCGGTCGGAATGTAGCGACAGAAGACGATGGGGTCGTAGCCGCTCGCGATGAGGCCCTTGACCTCCACGATCAGCTTGGCGAGCTTGGCGTCCCGCTCCGCCCCCTCCAACTCCTCGGCGACCTTGGCCATGGCCCGCAGCCGGTCGCGGGCGGACTTGGGCAGTTCCTCGTCGTCGGCGCCGGGGATGACGTCCATGCCCTCGTACGCGTCGTCGTCGATCCGGTCCAGGACGCGGGCCGCCCCCAGCGCCTCGGCCTCCGCCTCCGTCTCGGCGGCCGCCGCTGCGGAACGGGTGACGAACGTCTGGGCGGCGGCGCGGGGCGAGGAGGCCACCGAACGCAGCAGCGCCAGGGCCGACCACCAGCGCACCTGGCGGCGCACGGCTCCGGTGTCGTCGACGACGGTGTCCCGGGCGTACGCCAGCGCCCTGCGCATGAGGTCGGCGTAGTCGCTGGTCTGCTCGTACGCCACCTCCCGCAGCTGGCGGTCGTTGGGGAAGCGCGTCTCCTCGTCCAGGTAGCGACGGATGTCGCGGCGGCGGCGCTGCACATAGTGCCGGGCCAGCCGGTCGCGACCCTTCTCGGTCTCCAGGTCGACCGTCTCCAGCTCCGGATCGAGCAGGCCGATCAGATCCCGGAAGGCACCCTCCTTGCCGCTGTGCGGAGTGGCGGTGACCAAGATCAGATGGCGGTCGGGGTCCTTGGCGAGCTCGGCGAGCAGATCGAAACGCAACTGGCGGAGGCTGGCCCCGGTGCCGCCCGCCGGGACGCAGGTGTGCGCCTCGTCCACGATGACCAGCTCGGGGCAGGTCCGCAGGAACTGCGCCCTACGCTGCGGCGACTTGATGAAGTCGGTGGAGACCACCGTGTAGGGGTGTCGGTCGAACAGCGATTCGTCGGCGCGCAGGCCCGCCTGCCGTTGCAGCTTGGCCACCGTGGACGGCAGGACGAGCTCGGCGTCGATGGCGAACTTCTCGCGCAGCTCGTCCTGCCACTGCTCGGCCAGGGCGGGCGAGCACAGGACGGTCATGCGCTCGGCCTCGCCCTGCTCGAGGAGCTCCTTGGCGATGAGGGACGCCTCGATGGTCTTGCCGATACCGACGTCGTCGGCGATGAGCAGCCGCACGACGTCCATCCGCAGCGCGAGCAGCAGCGGCAGCAGCTGGTACTGCCGGGGCTCCACGGCGATGGCGGCGAGGGATCGGAAGGGCCCGGCCGCCGAGGTGAAACCGATCCGCATCGCCGTGCGCAGCAGCTCGGCGGCAACGCTGTCACCGATCTCCCGGTGATCGGCCGTCGGCCGGGGGAAGCTGGCCGGCTCGACCTCGTCGGCGAACAGCCCCGTGGTGAACTCGGTGTCACCGTTCAGGGGACGCGCGACGATGAACCCCCCGGGGCCCCCGGAGCCGTTGGCGGAGCTGCTGGAAGCGTCGGGCACGACCACCCATTCGCGGCCCCGGGCGGCGATCAGCGAACCCGGCGCGTACCCCGTCGCGCCCATCAGCGGTTGCCCCGGCCGGGACCGAACACGCTGGGGTACTTGTTCACGATCTCGCTCCACTCCGTGTCATAGCTGAAACGGATCACCAGCCATCCCAGGTCCAGCAACCGCCCCTCCGCCTGCACATCGCGCTCCCAGACGGCGTCGTGCCCGTGGTGCGGACCGTCGATGAACACCGCCACCGAGCCCGCACCCAGGTGATACACGAAGTCGGGACGGGCCAGAGCGTCATGGACCAGCGTCTGTGCCTCGTCGGGCAGACGATAGTCGCTTTGCTTGAGGAAGGAGAGGAATCGGCGTTCCAGCTCGCTGCCCGAGGCGTCCGACAGGCTTCCAGCGTGCTCCTCGCGGGTGCCGGTCTGGGCACGGCGCCCATGCGTGTAGGAGGCCGCCAGCTCGGTGAGCAGCCCGACGACGGCATGCCGGTCGATGAGCTGGTGGAAACCCTGGTTGCTGTACGACAGCAGGCAGTCGTAGCAGCCCCGCTCACAGCGTTCACGGGCGCCGGGGGCCGAGCCCCTGTCCGAGCCGTCGACCGGATCGATATGGATGATCTGCAGGGCGGTCTTGGCCACCTCGGCGAGGACCTCGGGGTCGTCGTGCAGTCGGCGGAGTGCCCCGGCCCCTCCCTCGGCGCTCTCCACGAAGAGCATCCGGCCGCGGTCGTCGGCGTCCGGCAGGCACTCGCTGCTGAGTTCGGCGTCCTCCAACTGGAAGTAGGCCTCCATGCCCCGTTCGAGGGCGTACTGAAGCGTGACCGCCTCAGCCCTCGAGACCCGGCGACCGAACCTGAAGACGCAGATGTTCTTGTGATCCTCGACGAAGGGCACGACCTTCACCGCGCGCACCGCGTCCTGGAGCGACCCGAGCTCGGCGTCATCGGGGGTGAGGTCGGCGGCGCGCGTCTCGCTCAGCCAGCGGCCCCGGATGGGATCGAGCCAGAAGCCGACGTCGCTGGGGTCCTTGCGGCGGCGGCGCCCCCGGTTGATCACGCGGATGGCGGCGGCGTCCCCGTACACCAGGTCGGCCAGCGGCTCCCCGTCCGCCCCCTCGATCTCGGCGTGCAACCGGCCGGGACGGGAGCCGTGGCTGCTGAACCGGTAGACCGTCTGGAGGTCGAACCCGGCGCGGCGGCGCTCCTCCTCGTCGGAGGAGATCCGCTGGCGGCGCACTGTGTGCACCGTCTGGAGATGCATCATGCCGGGCAGCACCCCGCCGAGTTCGGCATCGCACTCCTCGCAACGGTCGACACCCGCCTGCCGGGAATGCCAGTAGCCGCACGACCCGCAGATGCGCGCCTCGGTCGTGCCCACCTCCCCGGCCTCGGCCCCGGCAGGGACCTGAACGCTGCTGACCTGGTACCGGGCGCCCTCGTGATAGATGAGCGCGCCGGGGCCGAACTCTCCGATGGCGATGAAGCGTGGCCGCTGGATGTAGGCGCCGCGCCGGCGTTCCCCTGGGATATAGGCCGCCAAGGGAAGCCGCGGGAACGAGTAGCCGGGCAGGAACCCTTCGGAGGCGAAGTAGCGGTAGGTGTAGAAGTCGCTGAACTGCTGCTCGGAATCCTCGTTCTTGAGGAGCTTGAGCTGGTTCTCCGCGTCCATGCGGCGCCGCTGGGCCTGCTGCCTCGCCTTGGGATTGGTCGAGTGGTCCAGGACCCGGCGGTTCTGCTCCCGCTGCTCGGCCAGTGCGGCCAGGTAGAGCTCGCGCCACCGCTCGCACGCGGCGTGGAAACGCTCCGCCGCGCCGCGGACGACGTCGTGGACCCACTCCTCGTACCACCACGAAGAGTCCTTGATCGACGGCTGGTCGGCGGACACGGCGGAGAGGTCGTCGAGAACCGCGAGCGCCCGCCGGACGGCCTTCCTGCGGGCGGCCTCGTCCGCGAACTGCTCCTCCAGGTGCGGCAGGACGTCCAGCGTCGGGTCCTCACCGGAGATGTCGAGGACCTGCCCCATCCGGGTCTGCAGTGAGGCGCCGGTCTCCGCCAGCCAGATCGCGTGGACGTGGGAACGCAGGAGGTCCTCGTTGGTCAGATCGAGCCGAGGAGGCTGAACGCTGCCCGCCACCATGAGGTGGGAACGGCGAAAGTAGTACTGGTCGTGCGCACGGCCCGTCGAACAGTAGGTGGTCACCAACGCGGGCTGGCCGCTGCGCCCCGCCCGGCCCGAACGCTGCGCGTAGTTCGCCGGGGTGGGCGGGACGTTGCGCATTCCGACGGCGTTGAGGGTCGCGATGTCGACACCGAGCTCCATCGTGGGCGAGCAGTAGAGCAGAGGGAGCCGTCCCTCACGGAAATCCAGCTCGCGCTGCATCCGGTCCTCGTTGCGGACCTGTGCGGTGTGCTCGCGCGCCTCCAGTCCGGTGAGCTGGACTGCGGTCTCCCGGTAGAGGTCGCGGAAGAACTCGTTCACCCGGATGTCCGCCTCAGGATCGACGACCTTCCGCAGAGGATCGGGCGCGCCGCTCTTCCCGTCGCCGCTCCTCCAGATGAGGGAGGACGCCTTCAGGCGGTAGCCGGGCAGTCCTTCGCGGTTCTCCATCACGATCGACAGGAGCCCGAACTTCTCCAGGACCTTCAGCAGGTCGGTGATGATCTCCTGGGCGTCGGCCACGGTCAGTGCGGTCCGGAGACCGGCGAACTCCTGCGGCTTGCGGAGGAAGCGTCCGATGGCGCTGCGTCCTGTGAAGTGGACGCTGTCACGGCTCCCACCCGCGCCGGACGGGCACGCGTAGACGGTGCGGGCCGGGATCCTCGGCTCACCGTGCGGAAGCGCCCACGGACCGAGGAGCAGCTGATCGGACAGTTGCTGGACGCGCTCGAATCCCTCCTGCGTGAGGAACTCGATGTCCACCGCCAACGCACGCCGCATCTCGTCCAGCAGGATGTTCGCCAGCGCCTCGCGATGGGCGGGCTCGTCGTCGCGGAGCACCTGGTGGGTGCCCTCCCAGCACTCCTCGTCCGCGGCGATCTCCGCGAGGTCGACATAGTCGAAGCGGATGAGGCCGGTCTGCTCGAGGTTGGGCATCGTGACCCGCCAGCCCCGTTCGAGATCGGCGTAGAGACGGTAGGAGAGCACCTGCCGCAGGGCCCGCTTGACGTTCTCCTTCTGGCTGAACTTCACGCCCGGGTTCTGGGCGAACGCCTCCATCTCCAGCCCGAGCGCGTTCTCGACGGCCTGCGCGACCGTTTCGTGTGTCAGCCCCTGCTCCCCCGCGGCGAGCGCGGCCTGGTACAGCGCTCCACGAACCTGCGTGACCTGGACGAAGTCGTTGAAGAAACCCGCCTGGAGGCTGGCGTCCTGCCGGTTGTCGACGAAGGTGAGCAGCTTCTTGGCCTCGTCACTGAGCCGCTCCTGCGTCCGCAGACTGCGCACGATGCTGGAACTGATCACCGAGACGGCCGAACTGCGCCCCTCCGCGGCGTAGGAGGCCAGTTTGGCGAAGTCCTTGCCGCGCGTCTGGGTGTAGGAGACCCGGCAGCGCAAGCAGAAACGGAACGGGGTGGAGAAATAGGCGGCCCGCAGTCCGTCACCGGGTGGGCATTCACCGCCGTCCATTCCCAGCCACACCTCTTGCGGCAAATGGTCGCGCAACCGCGGCAGAACGTAGGGCTCACCGTCATCCCCGGTGTCGTACCAGGAATCGGGAAGCCTGCCGGCGCCGATCGGGTCCTGGACGGGCCACGGGTGATCGGAGGACAAATAGAGATAGCCGTTCGCCGTATCCCCTCCGGCAGCGTCCTGCTCCTGCCGTGGTGAGTAGAACACACCGTCGGAGCGCTTCTCGCGCGCGACAACGAGATATTCCTGGCCGCACTCTCTACAGAACGCGAGCGGCAACAAGATCTTGTCACGGTGGCCGGGCACGCTGATCTGGTACTGGCTGGTGATATGCCGCTCGTTCTCGGTCTCCAGGCTGACATAGACCGTGTCGCCTTTGGACAGGAACTGATGCAGGCGGAAGGCGAAGAGAGGCCAGCCCGTCTCCGGGTGCCGGGCACGTGCGCCCTCCTGCAGCGTCGCCTCGATCGCTTTCAGGCAGCGTTCGACCGGCTCTTCGGTGGACTTCGCCAACTCCTCCGCCGCATCCGGCAGGGTACGAGGACGCTGCCGGATCAGTCGGCGGCTCTCCTGCTCGTAGGCGAGACCGAAGGTCGTCTCAATCCAGCCCGCAAGGGGGTCATCCGCAAGCTCGGCATGGCCTCTGGTACCGCCCGCCAGCGCCGTCTCCATGCCGGCGCGCAGTTCGGCCCTGGCCGACTCCGACCGGCTCGTCGCCCGGCGCAGCGTCTCCCCGATGACCCGTTCACGCTTCACGGACGTACCGAACAGCCGGCTCGCCACACTCGCGACCTTGACCTGAGCCTCGCCGAACGTCGCACTGGTGGCCATCGTGGCCGACGTCCCGACGCACTGCAGGTTCGGCGTCTCGCACGCGTCGCGAAGCCTGCGCACGAGCATCGCCACATCGGAGCCCTGCCTGCCCCGGTAGGTGTGCAGCTCGTCCAGAACCAGGAAGCGGAGGCCCTGGGCGGCGCCGATGAGCTGCTGGCGCTCGGCCGGCCTGGTGAGCAGGTACTCCAGCATCACGTAGTTGGTCAGCAGGATGTCGGGCTTGCGGCGCAGGATCCTGTCGCGCTCCTCCTCGTCCTCCTGGCCGGTGTACCGGGCGAACGACACGGGGCGGTCGGTGGTCGCCAGTCCCCAGTTGAGGTACTTCTCCAGCTCGTGCTTCTGGCTGTTGGCGAGCGCGTTCATGGGGTAGACGACGATCGCCTTGATCCGGCCCGGCTCGGGGTCACGCAGCACGGAATCAACGATCGGGACGATGTAGGTGAGGCTCTTGCCCGACCCTGTGCCGGTGGTGAGCACGTAGCTCTCCCCGCTCCGAGCCGCGTCGATGGCCTCGCGCTGATGCCGATGCAGCGTGAGCGTCCGGGAGCCGGGGTCGTCCGGGCCGTCCTTGGCACGGAAGAACCGATCGCAGAAAGGATGCAGTACTTCCTGCCGTACCAGGTCGGTGACGGTGCCGCCGGGCTCGAAGTTCGGGTTGAGCGACAGCCACGGGTCAGGCCAGCGGACCTTCTCCGCCTTCTCCTGGCGCAGATGCGCGGCGATCTCCGGGTCACGGACCTGGACGAGAGACGAGGTGAACGCGGAGTAGTCGTCGATCAACCGTTCGTGCACCCCGAAGACGTCCATCCCCGGTCTCCTCCCCTGTACCGCTGCGGCCCGTCACGCCATCGTGCCACCCGGACCACACCCCGTGTCAGGAGGTCCTATCACGAATCCCTGACCCACTCGGTCATGGCCGTGGATCACTGGCCCACCGTGGTCATCCGACCCGCCGCGGTAAACCGGGTGCCTCCCTGCGACGTCGCCGTCGGCATTGCGTCAGATATGGGCTCTGACCTGGCGTAGGGGATGCCCGATCACGCTTGCGAGGACGGCCAGTTCCCCTGCGTCGAACCAGCTGCGCTCGGGGTTCCAAATGGCGATCTCGAAGCGCGCGAAACCACACGGCCACTCGTATCCCAGCAACTCCAGCGACGTCTCACCACCGCAGCAGGGAACCTCCACGGCAAGCGTCGCGAAGCCGCTTTCGCAATGGGCTTCGAGGAGGTCGGCCCACCATCCGAGATCGATCGACGCACCGCACAGCGAGCAAACGATCTTCTCCAGATTCTCGCCGGCATCGACGACGGTGACGGCGTCGTGCCAGATGACGTCGATCTCGACGTCCGTTCCGTCCGGCAAACCTGGAGCCATCTGGGTCACCAGCGCTACCGCCCGGTCCGCCGCGGGCCGATCCGGTTGCCAGTGCGGGTCGGTCGGGATCACCGAAAGTACGTCATCGCTCAACGGAGGCTCGCTTCATCGACTGGAGGACACTCGGCCCTGAGGCCGCCGAAGAGAGCGTAGGGGTCACCGCCATCGAACATGCGCAGGGTCAAGAGTGCTCCGCTCAGAACATGGTCTGCGCGTCCGATCGTGTGGAGCGTACGGGCTTCCGTTCTTTGGCCGAAACGGGTAGAACGCCTTCCGCCGCCAAGTGATCGGTCGTGATCAGAGGGGACGAGACGATCCGATCCATCAGTTGCGCCTGGGCGGGCTCCAGGGCTGCACAGCGACCGAGCACGTTGAGCAGTTCGAGCAGTTCCGTGGTGAACTTCGCCGGCCAGCGCTCCGGATTGATGTCGTCCAGCGGAGAGGAACGGCGTCCGGCAGGCTCCCGCCGGCGGTAGTCGAACCACTTCTTGACGATCCTCATCCCGGACACCTCGTACTCCCACACCCGAGGGGCGACCGGAGAGATCCGTCCGTCTCCCACATTCAGCGTGCGCCTGTCCGGGTCGTAGTCGATCTTCTCGGGCATCCCCGCCGGTTCGCCGGGAATCCTGACGACAACGCGGGGGCGCTCTTCGTCCGGCAATCTCGGTGAGCCCAGTGGACGTCCGGCATTGTGATCGTGGAACCGTTCACCGTACGTGTGAAGCCATAGCACTTCACGACCAATGGCCACGGCTTCAAGCCAGACTTCGGCGTCCGCGGCCATCGGTACCCGGATGCCGGGCGTGGCCAGCTCCTTCGTGAAGCGCTCGGTATAGCCGGGATGCGCAACTACTGCGGCAACGTAGGCCAGCACATCCTCAGCGGTGACGCGCATGCCGAGCCGCTCTGCGAGGACGGTGCACAGCTTGGGTGGAAGATTGGCGGCAAGGCCGGCCGAATCCCTGTAGAGAGGCAGAACACGTCCTCCGTGGTGCCCCATGAAGTGGTCCATGTCCGGCAGCAGGGCGGTGAAGACCACTCCCGGGCCGCGCCCAGTCCTATGTCTGTGCTGCTCGACTACGAACAATTGATTATCGCCCTGAACACGCCACAGATCGGGGCGCGGCCGATCGAACAGCCGAATATCCGGTACCGTCCATTGCCGGTCGAACGAGCGGTAGGCGATCCGGACAGGTCCCGGGCAAGGGCCGGTCTCAGCCAGGAGCGAGCCATTGTGATCGATGAACCCCGGCGCACTGCTCACCACACTGTCGACTCTGCGCGAGTCGCTCTCCTTGAAGAGGGTGGGCTTATCCTCGGGCGGGGCCGCGGTCAGGCGCTTCCAGCGGGCGGCGAGCGTTTCGGGGAGCGGGGCGTACACCCACGTCCGATTGGGTTTCACTCCCGGCGCCTGCCACGGCATGAGGTCGCCGAGCAGCGGATGACGTCCCCATGCGTCATCGATCGCCGGCTCCAGCCTGTCCTGCCATCCGTCGCCACACTCCCGCCATCGCGAGTCGGCCAGGCTCACATCGTTCAACTGCGCGAACTTGGCGGTACGGCGCCCGGCGACCGACATGTGACGGATCTTGGCTGGCCTCGCCGGATCCCCGGTCCCTCGCCGCACGAAGACGGCGATGCAGAGCGGATGTTGCACTCCCGGGAAGACACGGGTGTTGACCGGCGCCTGATGCCCCTCCGGTGACAGATCGATGATCCAGCCTTCGTCGGCGGTCCGCCGCAGATACTCCCGCATTCCTGCGTAACCCGGACCGGTGGTGAACGACGACGGCGTGATGAAGGCGACGATCCCGCTGGAGTCTTCCGGATGGGCGTCGAAGACCTTCCAGGTCGCCCACCGCCAGAAATAGACGTAGAGGTTGGACAGCACGTACTCGTACCGGCCCTGGCCGGGTGCGCGAAAACGCTGGAGCGGGGCGTCCTCCCCGGAGTTCGGATCGCCTTGCTCGACCCACCCGCCGAGCCCTTTGGCGCGTTCCCGGTAGGGCGGGTTGCCGATGACGACCCGTACTGCGGTCTCGCGCTTGACCCGATTGGCCTCGCGACGCGAGCGGGCGATCGGTTCCAAGGTGGAGGCGATCTGGGTCTGTTCGGCGTAGGGGTTGTCGAGAGCGTCGGCGACGAAGAACCTGACCTCCCGTTCGGGGATCTCGGTCCCGTGTCTGATCTTCAACGCCTGGTGCATGCGCAGTTCGGCGACGGCGAAGGGGCAGGTCTGCAACTCGAAGCCGATGAGGCGTCCGAAGAGGGCGAGCAGTTGCGAGGGTACGGCCTCGCTCCCCTCCTCCCGTGACACGGTCTCCGCCACCTGATCAACGATCTTCAGCAGGAAGGTCCCGGTGCCCATCGCGGGATCGATGATCGTGACATCGTCGCTGGCCAGCCCGTACGCCCTGCCCAGCCGGGTGCGCAGGACCTCGTCCGCGAACCGCACCATGAACCCGGAAACCTCGTCAGGCGTGTAGAACGAGCCGCTCTGCCGCCTCAGATCCCGGTCGTAGTGCTCCAAGAACCGCTCGTAGAGATAGAGGTAGTCGTCCCGCGAACCATCGGTCAGCGCATCCCAGTCCACGACCCCGATGACCCTCAGCATGGTGGTCACCACGATGCTGTGGCCCTCGACCGTCCCCTCCGTCAGGACGTTCAGCGCCTTTCCCATCAGCGAGTGCTTCTTCCCGAGCTCACGGGCGATCTCCGACAGTGGCTTGCCGGCGAAGTCGATCCCGTCCACACGCGCCAGCAACAGGCTGAAGGTGATGGTCTGCGCGAAGGCATCCGCGAACTGCTCGTCGCTCAGTTCGGGGAAGAGGAGGACCCTCCAGTCGTCCACCAGACCGACGAAGACCGGTTGCCGCTCAGCGCCCGCTCGCTCGCGGCGCAACGCGTCGGCTACCTCACCGCGCAGCAGGCGGCAGAGGTTCGCCACGGCACGCACGAGTTGGGGGATGGTGCGCGGCGTTTCCGGTTCCCAGAGGAGAAAGGCGGCTATGACGCGTGCGAACTCTTCTCCGGCGGGCGCGAGCCTGCCGTCGGCGTGTCGGATATCGCCCTCCAGGCGCGCGACCCGGCCTACGAGTTCCCCCGAGCGGTACACCGCGTACTGTTGCCCATCCGAGTACAGGACATTGGGTAGCAGACGCAGCTTGTCCCATTGCTTCTGTTCCCGGGAAGTGGGCGTCCAGGTGGTCGGTACACCCTTCCCGGGAGCCTTGAGCTCGACGTACCCGATGTGGGCGCCCGCGACGTCGACGCTGTAATCGGGCCTGATGCCCAGCGCGGCCAACGACACTTCCCCCACGGTCAGCACATCGATGCCGAGGATGCGGCCAAGGTCGTCAAGTAGCCGTTCGAAGGGCCCCCGCAATTGATCTTCCGCTCCTCCCGACCCGTTGCGGAGCTTCGGTCCGACCTCGGCACCGAACCGGCCGACGGCCTCGGTGATCTCGGTGAGCGTCGATGCGGGAAGGGTGCTCCTCGCGACCATGGACCCCCCATTGCGCTGCCTACAGAGACGGGACCACCTCACGATGAATCCAAATGACGGAAACATCCAGATGTGATGTGTGATCTGCCCTGTGCAGCAAAGGGCGACCATGGCCACAAAAGGTCGGCTCAAGCGTGTTAGCGGTGCCTGCGCCGAACCCATTGCCCACCTTGCGACTCCGGTCTTTTCACAGGTGTCCGGAGTGGCCACACCCGTCTATCTTCACGGGCAGGAAATTATCGCGGTGGCGAGGCAACAGAACCCCCGAGTCCTGTAGCCCAGGAGCGATCCCCGGGAGGGCCGCCGGACCCGACTCCCCGCCGGCCGGGATCCGACGCTCAAGACAAAGGTCGTATCGAGCCCGGAGGCGGGGCGGACGAGCAGGCCCGGTCATACCTGGCCGAACCTGGTGCCGACCGGTCGAGGTCAGGCGCGGCCGTATTGGTTGGCTATGCCGTTCAGGAGGTTTTCCAGGGTTTCGTAGCTGGGGGTGTCTACGACGTCGATGAGGTTGGACGCGACCCTGACCTTGCTTTCGGTGGCCACCTGGGCGAACTGTTGGGGGTCGCGGGTGCGGAAGCCGTGGCGGGCGGCGAGGTTCTGGAGGGCGGGGTCGGTGGAGAGGAGGCGGCCTACGCGGTCGCCGGAAGGGTTGAGCGGGACGAGGGTGTGCTTGGACAGGACGGTGGGCGACGGGTACATCATGACCATGCCGGGCTTGGTCTGGCCGCGGATGGCGGCGCCTACGTACTGGGCCTCGTAGATGCAGACCAGTGGGGCCTTGCCCATGCCGATCGACAGGTAGTCCTCGAAGGGGCCTTCGGTGGAGTTGTCGGTGTAGCCCTGGCCCAGGAAGAGCGGGGAGAGGGTCGGCAGGACGCGGCGTTCGGCCTCGGGGCCTTGGACCACGGAGTTGCCGTTGGCGACGTAGCCGGTGATGGCCAGGTACATGGCCGCGGAGTTGGAGGTGCGCGGGTCCGTGGTGGAGACCAGGATGTTGCGGCGGACGGGGTAGGCGCGGTTGCCCTCCAGGTCCTTCCACTGGGTGCCACTTGAGACGAGGTCGAGGTAGCGGCCTACGTTGAAGGTCCAGGTGGCGCCCCGTTTGACGATGCCCTCCTTGGCGAGGAGGTCGGCGATCGGCTGGAAGGTGGCGATCGCCATGGGTGAGGAGAACGGGGTGTACTCGGCGTTGACGCCGCGCTGGCGCTGGATGCGGTCGGCCGCCGGGGCGCTGGAGGGGAAGGCGAAGTCGTACTTGCCGAGGTCGATGGACGTGGCGATCTGCCGGGAGCCGGCCGGTTCGACTTTGACTTCGATGCCTTGGCGTGCCAGTGCCTGTTTTACCTGGGGGTCGTTGAAGAAGGCTTGCTTCTCCGAGCCGACGACGCCTCGGACGATGGTGAGCTTGTCGGGCTCTTCGTCCTGGGTGGAGACGTAGACCACCACCGCGGCGACGGCCACGCCGATCGCGGCGAGCACGGCGATGAGCGGCTTGGCCAGCGGGAGCGGTATCGGGATCCGCCGACGGTGGGAGTCCGGTTCGGTGGGCTCTTTTTCTGGAATTTCCTCGGTGTTCACCTGGGTTTCTTCGGCGGGTTCGGCGAGTTCCCGCCGGACGATGTTCTCGACGAAGATGGGAACGAAATCCCGGATGCGGTGGCCGTCGAATCTCGACTGGGCGGACGCGACGAGGTCCGCGACGTCGGCGGCGGGCCGGGAGTCGGCGTAGTCCGCCGTGATCCGATCGATGACCTGCTGAATCGCCTGCTCTTCGCGCAGGGGGCCGACACGCATCAGCGCCTCCGGGTCCGGTGACCGAATGATGCGGCGGGGCTTCGCCAACCCTTCACCGGGAATTCATTATCGGTCATGCTGCTCGTACGGAATGCGCGAATTTCGCTCGACCACGATCATCTGCGCGTGCCAACCATACAAGGCCCGCGACTTATCGGGCGCCGTTCCACAATTCCGCCCCGCACCGGCACTGCGGTACGGGGCGGAGTGAGGGCGTGTCATTCGTATTCGGTGCCGCCCTTGCGGGTGAGGTAGGCGGGCGAGACGAACTTGGCGATCGCGCGGCCGCCGGTCACCGGGCTGCGGCGTTCGGCGGCCGGGCGTACCACCAGGCCCTCGCGCAGGTGCGCCGACGAGCCGGACACCGTTTCGCGGCCGCTGGCCAGGTCCATCAGGGCCGCCTCGTCGTACGGCCCCTCGTAGAGGCGCGGGACGGCGGGGAGGTCGACCTTGGAGAGGAGATCGGGCAGGTCGGCCTGGTCGATCCAGCGCTTGACGCCCTCGGGGGACACGACCGCCACGTCGAAGACCGCGTAGCCGACGCGTTCGCCGGTCGCGTTCGCGCCGTAGGCGAGGTCCTGGACGCCGCGGCCGAACACCTCGCCGAACACTCCGACCCGGTCGGCGTTGAGGATCTCGGCGATGCGCCTGGCCGCGTCCGCCACGCCGTACGACTCGATCGCGCGCCAGTAGAGGTTCTTCGGGTTGTGCGCCAGGGCCAGGCTCTTGGAGCCGAACCCTTTGGACGACACGAACGCCTCTCCCCCGACCAGCGTGAACAGGCACGCGGAGCCGTGGATCTTCTCCGTGGCGACCACGGGTTCGCCCGCCTCGAAGATGGACGGGTAGCGCTTGATGTCCTCGATCTCGACCCAGCGGATCAGGTCGGCGGCGGGTATCACGTCACCGGCCATGTGCACGGGGATCGGCGGGACCCACTTGGTGACGCCCAGTTCTCCGGCGAAGTCGCGGTCCTGCGCGTTCGCGAGGTCCACGCCGTTCACGGCCTGGGGCAGGCACACGATGCCCTGGGACAGTTCGCCGCGCAGCCGCACCGCCTTGACGCGGTTCTTGGAGGATCCGGCCAGCTTCCCGGTCAGCCCCAGTTCGGCGATCAACTCGTCCGGCAGGAGGGAGCCCTCGGGAATGTAGAGGGCCCAGTCGCCGGTACGGAACTGCCCCTTGGCGACCACGGCCCGGTAGAGCCCGACCTGGGCGAGTTCCAGTGCGTCGGCGTTATCGTGCGGGTGAATCGTCAGCCGCTCGGCCGTCACGCGCAGCGTCGACATGACCGTCCCTTCGGTGAGTTTCCGGCAAGGGTCGCAACGTCCCGCCTCGTCCGGCAACGTATTTAACGTCGTCTCCTCTGGTCGGTGGTAGCGGGACGGGTTACGGTCCGGGCATGCGGCGGACTTTTCGCAGCCCGCTCTTCTGTGTGGTCGCGGTGGTGATCCTCGAAATGCTGGTCTTCATGGCGGCCGGCGGTATCGCGACGCTGCCGCTGATGGAGACCGCGCAGGCGATCGCCGTCCTGGGCAGCATGGCGCTCGGGCAGATCCCGGTGGTCCGGAGCGCGGTTCAGCGGGTGACGGTCACCTCCGAAGGTCTCACCCAGCACTCGATGTTCATGACTCGTTTCACGCCCTGGTCGGAGATCTCGGAGATCACTCTGGCGGAGGAAGTCTCGCCTCTGCTGGTCACCTACCTTCCCGTCGCCAAGCTGCACTACCGGCGCTTCCGATGGCGTACCCAGGTCAGGCTCGTCGCCGTCTGCAGCTACGACCGGCCACCCCGAGGGCGTGCGGTGCGCATCACCGAGGAATTGGAAAGGCTCCGGCGCGAATATGCCTGAGCGTGCGTCTCTCTGGCCGGAGGTCTCAGGGCACGACGCGAGCGGGTGTGACACGGGGGATGTGGACGATGGCGTCGAACCATTCGGCGGGTGAGCCGCCCGTCATGTGGTGGGCACCGTCGTTGGACGGGTCGTAGACCGGTCCTATGGCGCGGAACTTCGCGGTGCGGGAAAGCCACTCGTCGACTGGGCGGGGGCGTGCGCGCGTGAGGTCCAGCAGGTAAGCGTCCAGGGCTTCGACGTTCAGTACCGACTCCGCGAGTTCGGGGGCGGCGCCCGGCACTTTGTAGGTCGTCGTGTCCGCGTAGGTGGCCAGCTCGCCGTCGTGGAAGGTGAGGCCGAGTGAGGCGTATCCCGTGCCGAGGCGTTCCCTCAGGTGGCTGCCCGCATTGGGGCAGGCCCGGATCGGTTTCGGCGGGAAGCTTATGGCCCGGCCGGGACCGTTGGAGGAGTGCGAGCTGGACGACCAGAACAGCACCTTCTGCTTGAAGTGGCCGTTCCACCAGGCGATGTTCTCGGCGAAAGCCCGCTCCATGTAGGCCATGTTGAACGGGTCCTCGGGCCTGTGGTCGTGGTCGTGCAGCTCGTAGAACTGGACGATCAGGCGTGCGTTCCGCAGTGCCCAGGCGTTGCCCGGAAGGTCGGCCACCTGGTCGTGGACGGCGCGCGCGCTGTCGATCCAGGCCTTCCTGTCGGCGAGTGTGAGGAAGCGTCCGATGTGTGTATAGAGGTCTTTGCCGGGGCGCAGGGCTGCGAGCTGTTCCTCCACCCATTCCGAGTACTGGGGAGCCGTGGCGTGGACGTAGTCGGTGACCGCGTCGTAGGCCGTCCTCTGGAGCCTGGCGGGGCTCACTCCAACGAACCTCACCGGGTCGTCCGGATGGGACTCGTTGAAAGTCCGCATCCATTCGATGAGGGCGAGAACCTCTGCCGTGTTGGTGAACGCGTCGGCTTCCTTCAAGAGCGCTCTTGGGTCGCCTGCGCCGGTGCGGACGAAAGTGTCGAGCCTGACGCCGAGCGTCCAGTCCTGGTCGAACGCGATGGCGCGGAAACCGGCTTCGCCGACCAGGAGCCTGGCGATGCGCAGTTGCATGGCGAAGAACTCGTGGGCCCCTCGCGTCCCGCCGCCGTACCCCACCACCGAGGCGCGGTCCAGCATCCCGAGCAGCGGACGCAGGTCGTCGAGTGGTGCTGAGGCGTCCACTGTGATCAAGGGAAGGGCCGTTTTCTCGATCCAGTCGGTCACCGCTGCCCGAAGCTCCCTCATACGACCGACGCTAGGAGGGCGGGCCCGCGCCGTCATCCGTCACGTGACCGGTCTCAGAAGGGGAGGTCGGGGTGGCCGGCGGTGCGGGCGTGGCGGCGGAGGTCGGCGAGGGTGAGCGGGGCGATCTCTAGTTGCCGGCAGATCCGGTCGAGGAGTTCGGTGACCTCGTCGGCCTGGCGTGTGCGGGACGAGGTGGCGTAGAGGAGGCCGCGGGCGTACGCGGCGTCGCGGCGCAGGCGTTCGTCGTCGCACCACAGCTGGAGGACCTGGCCTCGGGGGGCCGTGAAGGAGCCGACCTGGGTGAGTCCGAAGGTTCCTCGGCGCGGGGTGTTGGGGCGGACGTCGTGGAAGCGGGAGGCGGGCAGGGTTAGGCGCAGCCGCGGCGGCTGGTCGACCCAGCGCAGGAGGTCGGGGTCGAGTCCCTGCTCGCGCAGCCAGTCGCCGAACTCGTCGCGGGGGTCGCCCTGGTGGTTGGCGTCGTCGACGGCGAGCTGCTGGCCGATCAGGGGCCATCCGCGGAGGAGGCGTTCGAGGTGCTCGTCGCGCAGGCCGGGGATGCCCGAGTAGGCGAGGAGGTCGAGGCCGCGCGGCGTCTGGGTGCGGACCAGGTAGCAGGGGAGGTGGGCGTCGTCGACGGCGACCGGGGTGACTTCGAGGAAGTCGCTCAGCAGGTTGTAGGCGGTCCGGTCGGGGCGGGCCGCGAGAGCGTGGACGGCGTCGTTGCGGAAGGCGCAGGCTTTGGGGAGCCGGAATAGCTTCTGGTCGGTTGCCTCGTCCCGGCGGAGAACGGTGACGCTCCGGGAGTAGTGGACGGCGGGCAGCGCCTCGCCCCGCACCCCGTCGAAGTACAGCTTCTGACGGTCGCGCTTGGGGACGTACCGCCTGTCGTCCTGGACGGAGCGGCGCCCGAGGTCGGTGAGCACGAGGGTGCCGTCCGGCGCGGTGGTCAGGTGCCCGACGTTGCCGAGGAAGCGCAGGACGCGGTCCACCATGGGCAGGGCGAGGCCGAGGAAGTCGGCGATCTCGGCGGGCGAGCGCAGTTCGGCGTCGGCCAGCGCGCGGCCCACGAACCGGTCGAGGAGGTCGTAGGGCTGGGCGTCGTGGACGAGGGCGTCGATCTCGACCTCGAACAGCGGGACGCCGATCCGGTGGATGCGGAGGGGGCGGACGCCGGGCAGGTCGGCGGCGTGTTCGAGGGCGCGGCTCGGCGGGTAGAGGACGTCGTTCACCGGGCCTCCCCCGACAGCAGCCGGTCGATCTCGCGCCACGGGCGCAGGTCGCCGCTCGTCCGGACGTGGTCGAGCAGGGACCCGGCCACCGCGCGGAAGCCCGGGTCGTCGGCCCGGCGCAGCGTGGAGGTGTCGCCGACCAGGACGAGGAGGTTGCGGGGGCGGGAGAACGCGACGTTGGAGCGGCGCAGGTCGTTCAGGAAGCCGACCCTGCCGGAGGCGTTGCTGCGGGTGAACCCGAAGACGATGAGGCGCCGTTCGCCGCCCTGGAAGGAGTCGACGGTGCCGACGCGGGCCGCCACCGCGTCGGGGGCGCCCAGCCGCCGCGTCAGGTGCTGGGTGACCAGGCCGACCTGGGCGCGGAACGGCAGGATCACGGCCCAGTCCGGGTCGTGGCGGTGGTAGTAGGACACGATCTCGGTGATGATGCGGGCCTCCAGGTCGTTGGCCCAGCCGTGCTCGGCCCAGGGTTCGTCGGGCCGGGGCGGGCGGTCGTGGCGGCGCCGCTGCGGTTCTCCGGAGGTGTCGACGAAGGCGAGCGGGCTGGCGAAGAGGGTGTCGCGGTGGGGGCGTTCGACGTCGGTCTCCAGGAAGCCGTTGTAGAACTGGTCCGAGATGAACCGGGCCACGACCCGCGGCATCCTGCGCTGGTAGCGCAGCACCTCGCGGTTCGCGGGAGGCGTGCGGGGGAAGAGCAGTTCGAAGCCGCTCCTGCCGACGAGGTCGGCGGCCTCGGGACGTTCGCGGTCGGCCCAGGCGCGCATCCGGTCGTCGGTGAACGGCCCGAGCTGGTGGTGGTCGCCGACCAGGAGCGCGCGCCGTGCCCGGACCAGCGGGACGAGCATGTTGGGCGTGCTGATCTGGCCGGCCTCGTCGACGATCGCGAGGTCGAAGTCGAGGCCGGTGAGCGCTCCGGCGGTCGCCGTGCCGATGCAGGTCGCGCCGATCACGTCGGCGTAGCGGGCGAGTTCGGGGTAGAGCTGCTCGGTGTTCTGGAGGAGCTGGGCGCGCCAGTCGGCGAGCAGTGCGGCGCGGCGGCGCATCAGTTCCAGCGCGCCGGCCGCGTGGTCGCGGAAGATTCCGAGGGCGCCGAGGTCGGCGGCGGGTGAGGGCGGCACGGGGACGCCGCCGATCGTGGAGCGGAGTGCTTCGGCGGTGTCGCGGGTCGCGGTCATTCGCTTACGGCGCTCGTCTTCGGCCTGGTTCGCGCTTCGCCTGAGGGAGGCCAGTTCGGGGGCGTTCTCGCGGACGTGGCGTAGTTCGGCCTCCGCCCTCTGCCGGGCGTCCCGGGCCCCGTGCAGGACGCCGGTCAGCCGGTCGTGTTCGGCGGTGGCTTCGGCGAGGCGGTCGGCGGCGCGTCGCGCGCCTCCCCGGAAGAGGAATCCGACCAGGGTCAGGCCGGCCCTGCGGTCCGCGCGCTCGCGTGCGCGGACGAGCCGTTCGCCCCGCTCGCGGATTTCGGCGAGGGCGTGTCCGGTCCGTTCCTCGTCCGCCGCGAGCGCTTCCGCGCGGGCCCGCAGCGGCGCGGTGAACCGGTCGGCTTCGGCCTGCCACGCCGCGGCGGCCTGCCGTGCCGTGGCCTCGGCGGCGGTGAGCGCGGCGAGGTCCGCGTCGAGCTGGCGCAGCCAGTCGTCGCCTTCGGCGGTGTCGTAATGCCGGGCGGTCGCCTCGGTCCGCTGGAGGATCTCCGTTTGGACGGTCTCGGCCCGCGCCTCCATCGTCAGGTGCTCGCACTCCGCGGTGACGCCCTCCTCACGTCCCGCGCGCAGCAGGACCAGGGAGTCCTCCGGCAGCTCCTTGAGCGCGTTGTCGACCGCCCGGTTGGTGTAGGAGGTGATGAGCACGCGCCTGCCCGTCGCAGCCACGGCCCGCGCGACCTCGACGATGGTACGGGTCTTGCCCGTTCCGGGCGGGCCGAGGATCAGCGCGAGGTCGGGGGCCTCCAGGGCTTTGCGGAACGCGCTGAGCTGGCTGTCGTCGAGTCGCGTCGCGGGCATGACGTCGGCCGCCGCCCCTGGCTGGAACGGCGTGAAGGTGCCGTCGGCGAGGACGTCCAGGAGGTGGGGGTTGGCCGCGCGCCGCTCGCGCAGGATCTCGAGGGCCTCCAACTGCTTGTCGAACCCGGTCACCGCCGGCGACTCCACGAAGCCGCCCATGGCGGGGATCCTGGCCCAGTCGACCGGCCGCTCGAAGCGCACGGTGATCACGGTGCCGCGCGCGTCGACGACCCGTCCTTGCAGGTCGGAGTGCTCTCTCACGTGGACGCGGGTGCCGACGGCCAGGAGCCGGTCGCCGACGAGCTGGAAGTCGTAGACGGCGCGCGCGGTGCGGCGGCGCGCGGCTGCGGCGTCCACCCGCCGGTACGGGACGGCCGCCGCGGACCCGGCGGCCTCCTGTTCGAGACGGCGGCCGGTCGTGACGATCTCCTCGAGCCGGTCGAGGTACCGCTCGTGGGAGGCCAGGAGGTCCGCGCCGCCCGGGGCCGCCTCCCGGTGGAGCGACCGCCACTCCTCCTGGATGTCCTCCCAGCCCGACCGGCCCGCGTAGGGGAGGTCGCGGATCTGGTGGTGGTAGATCCAGCCGGTGGTCAGCAGCTGGAGCGAGCCCCGGACGAGCTGGTCGTGGTCGGTGAAGCCCATCGGCCATATCCCGGTGACCGAGTAGCCGTTGCGGTGCTTGGTCTCGTTGAGGTCCAGCACGTACCGACCGTCGACGTACAGCTTCAGGTAGTCGCCCCTTCCGTTACGTCCGCGCGCGACCCGGGCGGGGACCGGCCCGTGCGCCGCCAGGGCGCGCAGGTCGCCGATGATCCCGGAGACGTCGGGCAGGAACGGGTAGCGCTCGCGCTGCCGCAGGAGGGTCGCGTTGAACTTGAGCGAGGGCACGATCCCTATCGGGCCGTCCAGCTCGACGGGCCGGTTGGTCACACGGCATCCCTTCTCGTGGCAATGGTCATCCGCGGGGGCGGGAGCCCCGGGCCGCCGCCTTCAGCCGCGTCCCGAAGGTCCGAATCTCTCCGCGGGCCGCCGGGTCCGCCGCCAGTGCGCGCAGGAGCACGAGGTCGGCCTCCGGCGGCAGGGCGGGATTCAGCGCGGACGGGGACGGGTGGCGGTCGCGGCGGCCCGGACGCCTGCCGGTCAGCACCTCGTACATCACCCTGGCCAGGCGATGCACGTCCGTCGCAGGGCCCGGTGGCCCGCCGCCACTCCCCTGTTCGGGCGCGTGGAACGGGTCGGAACGCTCCCCCGGGCGCGGTGGGACGGTCGCCGCGCCGACGTCGCGCAACGACAGCGCGCCGTCGCGGCTCATCAGGACGGACTCGGGGGCCAGGCGGCGATGGGCGAGGCCGCGCTCGTGCAGCTCGCCGAGCGCCCCGCACAACGCGGGCAGCCCGTCACAGCACAGCACGATCTCCTCGCGGGTGAGCGGGCGGCCGTCCTTGAAGACGTCCCGGATCGACGTCCGCACGGGAAGGCCGGTGACGATCGCGGCCACGTGCACGGTCATCTCCACCGCGCGCAGTACCGGAATGCCCGGTATGCCCGTGCCCGCCAGGTCGTCGAGCAGGGCCACCTCGTCCGCGACGGCCGTGCGCAGGGCCCCGGCCGCCGGGGTCTCCCGCGTGCTTTCCAGCCGCCGCAGCCAGAAATGGCCCTGGTGCCTGCCTTCGCCGAAGAGGGGCGCCTCGGACCAGACCGTCGCCCCGTCGTCCATCCGCTCCTCGGCGCCGGGGCCCGCGACCCGATACGGCTCCCGGTCGACGCGGACGACCTCGTCCGGCCTGATCCCGGGGGCGCGCGGCGGCTCGTACGGAACAACGGACGGGCTGGTCGGGGGACGCCGCGACGCGACGAGCGTCCATGACTCGTGTTCCCGTTTCAGTGCCCGCAGCTTGTCGAGCGGCCAGAGATCCGGGCGCTTGTCGATGAGCCGGTGATCGGACGGGCAGAGCAGGATGAGATTCGGCAGCCCGTTGACGGCGTCCGGCCTGCTCCCTTCTCCGCGCGGTCCGTCGACCTTCTCGGCGACGATATGGGCGGCCTCCGCGATATGGGACGGCCTGCCCCGCGGATCGAGCTCTTCGATCACCAGTGATCTGCGGCAGATCGAGCACGTACCTCCGCCGGCTTCGAACAGGCTGCGCCGTGTCTTCTCCGAGGCGGGCACGGACAAATGCTAACGAGATCCCCGCTTCCGCCGTGGCCGAATGCCGCGTCACGGCATTCCGGTAAGGCTCCCCTCACGAAAGGGCAATGCCCGGAAGAGCGGGGCCCGGCCGCCTTCGGGGGCGGCCGGGCGGGCGTTGTCAGCGGGCGGCGAGGATGTGGTCGGCGGATTGGACGACGTGGTCGACGAAGCCGTACGCGCGGGCCTCGTCGGCCGTGTAGTAGCGGTCGCGGTCGGAGTCGGCCTCGATGCGTTCGATCGGCTGGCCGGTGTGGTGGGCGATGCGTTCCTGGACGAGGTGCTTGACCGACCGCATGTGCTCGGCCTGGATGCGGATGTCGGAGGCCGTTCCGGCGATCCCGCCCGACGGCTGGTGCATGAGGATGCTGGCGTGCGGCAGCGCGTACCGCTTGCCCGGCGTCCCCGCGCACAGCAGGAACTGGCCCATCGACGCGGTGAAGCCCATGGAGAGGGTCGCGACATCGTTGGGGATGAACTGCATGATGTCGTAAATGGCCAGGCCCGCCGTGACCGAGCCGCCGGGCGAGTTGATGTAGAGGTGGATGTCGCGCTGCCGGTCCTCAGCGGAGAGCAGGAGCATCTCGGCGCAGATCCGGTTGGCGATGTCGTCGTCGACCTGCCGGCCCAGGACGATCACGCGGTGCCGCAGCAGCCGCTGGAACACCTCTTCGCCGAGCAGCGGCGGATTGGGGGCTTCGGTGGTGCGGGACGACGGTTCGCCGGGCGAGTGGAGCATCTGGAGCGTCATGCCGCCAGATAACCCGCGCCCCCGGAAACGCGTCCAACAACCGCTCACGGCCGATTGACAACCAGAGGTTGTCAATCGAGTCTGGGAGGATGGAACCCGATCTCCAGGGGCTGCGCGCGTTCGTCGCCGCGGCCGAGGAGCTGCACTTCGGACGCGCCGCGGCCCGGCTGCTCCTGACGCAGCAGGCGCTGTCCAAGCGTGTTCGCCGACTGGAGAACGCCCTGGCCACGCCCCTGTTCGCGCGGACGACCCGCAGGGTCGAGTTGACCGCCGCGGGGCACCGCCTGCTGCCGCCGGCCCGGGAGGCGGTCGCCGCGTTCGACGCCGCCGTCGCCGCCGTGCGTCCCCCGGCGCCCGCGACATTGGCGCCGCTGCGGGTCGACGTGTTCGCTGAGCGCTTCACGCCGCTGGCGCTGCTGCGCGCGATCGCCGAGCGCGAACCCGACCTCGGCGTCGAGCCCAGCATGCGGCAGGGCCTGGCCAACGCGCTGCCCGCCGTCCGGAACCGGGAGCTCGACGCCGCGTTCGGCCGCGTCCACGACGCCGCGCGGCCGTGGCCCGCCGAGCTGGCGCACCGGCCGGTGACGGTGGTGGCGATGTACGCGTTCGCGTTCGAGGGCCACGCCCTCGCCGACCGGCCCGCGCTGCGCGTCGCCGACCTCCGGGAGGCCGGTATCGCGATGCCCGACCCCGGCGGCGCCGACGAGTGGCGCGCCTACCTCGCCCGGCTGAGCGAGGACCTCGGCGTGCCCGTGCGGTACGGAGACGTCGCGGTGGGCGTCCGGGACTCGGCGCGGCAGCTGCAGCGGGAGCGGCACGCGGTGGCCGTGGGCGAGAAGGACATCGACCTGCCGCACGACCCGCGGCTGCGGCAGATCCCGATCGTCGAGCCGACGCCGCTGCACGTGTGGTCGATCGTCTGGCACCGCGAGAACCGCGATCCCCGCCTGGCGCGGCTCCTCCGGGCGCTCCCCCACCCGGACGCGCCGCCGGACGGGACCTGGCTCCCCGACGAGGACCGCGCCGCCCTCAACCAGCGGCTCTGACCCTCACAGCGGCCGCGCCGCCGTGACCTCATGCCGGTGGACGATCACGTCGAACCACTGCCCCAGCGTGCCGCCGCTCATGAACGAGTCGTGCGGGCTCTCGGCGTCGGTGACGCCGCGGGTCTTGACGGGCGCACGCAGCCACTCGCGCACCGGCGCCGGGGCGGGGTTCCGCAGGTCGATCGCGAATTGCCGGAAGCCCTTGGCCTGGCCAATCGGCCGCTCGAACCAGTCGGCGGCGGGCGGGGGCGCCGTGACCGTCCCGTCGGCGTCGGTGCCGACCGTCCCGTGGTCGAAGGTGAAGCCGATCGACCGGTAGCCGGACCCGTACCAGCGGTGCAGGTACGAAC
Organism: Actinomadura rugatobispora; assembly: GCF_055379765.1. Classification (NCBI taxonomy): domain Bacteria; kingdom Bacillati; phylum Actinomycetota; class Actinomycetes; order Streptosporangiales; family Thermomonosporaceae; genus Actinomadura; species Actinomadura rugatobispora. Next base: position 990,290 of record NZ_AP029191.1, read on the forward strand.
CGACCGAGGGCCACGCCACGTCCGGGCCGGGCGGGACGGTGACCTTCAGATCGGGGGCGACGGCACTGTGCGCGCTCGCCGCCCAGTAGACGACCTTGTCCCGGCTGTAGGAGCGCCACCAGCGCAGGTTCTCGGCCGCACGGGCGTCCCGGGAGATGTATGCCTGGTCCCAGGGCAGGTCGTAGTGCTCGTAGAACCAGAGGATCTGCCGCGCGCTGTGCAACGCCAGCGATTGGCCCCCGTGGTGCAGGCCGTCCACCAGCTCGTACACCCGCCGAGCGTCGGCGATGTAGGGCTTCTTGTCCTTGACCTCGGTCCTGTACCACGTGGCGTGGGCGAAGGCGTCGGGCTTCTTCGGGCGGATGTCCTTCATGTACTTGCGCAGTTCGGGCAGCCGTCCGGGCGCGACCCGGGCAACGTAGCGATCGACCATCTCGTAGGCGGGCAGCCAGGTCGTGTAGTACTCCGTCCCGAAGAACCCCACCTGGTCCGCGGGCCTGCGCCCCTCGTTGTAGTCGCGCATCCAGTTGAGGAGGTCGGCGGTCTCCCGCGTTTGCCAGGCAGGGCTCATGCGGTTCAGGAGCGCGGTCACGTCCCCCTTGCCGGTCCGGACGTAGGCGTCCACCTCAAGGCCCACCGTCCAGTCGCCCTCCCAGGCGACGGACCGGAACCCCATCCGCTCCACCAGGTACCGCACGGACCGGTGCTTGAGGGCGGTCACCTCGCTGATCCGATGCGCCGGCTCCCCGAGCCCGACGATCGCCGCGTCCCCGACCGAACCGCGCAGGAACTCCATGTCGTCCAGGGGCGCGGCCGGGTCGACGGTACGGAGCCGGTCGGCGTTCCGCTCCACCCAGGCCGTGACCGCCCGCGAGTCCTGAACGCCCCGCGCCTGAGCAGCGGCCACGCCACCCTCGGCCGCCACCGCCTGCGCGGCCAACCCGACACCGCCCGACAGCAACACCACCGCCCCGATGACGGGGGCGACGATCCGCATCTTGTTCCGCTGTTCCATGGGGGGACTCCCTTCGTCCTGTACCTGCCGACCGCCGCCACGATCGCCGCACAGTCAGACCCCCCGCGTCCCCCCCAAGGGCGACTCGTCCCCTACCCCCACCGTCGTACAGAGACCCTGTGAGCGTCATTCGCTGCGTGCCGGGGTCCGCGCTTGGAGGTATGCGCCGGCGGCTGGAAAGGACCAGAACGCGTCGGCCACGATTCCGAGCGCGGCCAGGACGAACCCGACCGGCATCCAGTTGGTCCAGGGGTCGTCCCCGAACACGACACCGAGCACGAAGAACGTCGAGATGACGCCCGCGAAGATTCCCGGCCCTGCGACCATGCGGCCGCTGCCGAGGTCGGCGCGTCCGCGGGCGGTGGCGGCCCGGCCCGCAAGGAAGGCGAACACCAGGCACGGGAGGGCGGCGACCAGCCAGAGGACGCCCGCGAACAACCGGCCCGGATCGATGCCGAAGACGAAGGCGAGCACGGCCATCGGCGCGATGAGGATCAGGATCGCCAGGCGCCGTCCTCCTTCGGACGCCCGGCCCAGCGCCCCGAGGAAGCGCGGCAGCGTGCGGTCGGCGGGAAGGGCCATGACGGCGACGGGCAGCGCGAGGACTCCGACGGCGAAGAGCAGCCCGTACCCGGCGTCGGTCGCGGCGCGCACCAGGCAGGTGACGACGAGCACGGTCCACGCCGCGCAGGTGAGCACGCAGAACGACCCGCCGATGACGACGCTGACCGGCCGTTTCGGGGCGGGCCCGGCGGGCCGGTGGCTTGCGGGCGGGTGGTCGTACGCCATGGAGTGCTCTCCTGCGGGCTGATCGCGGACGGTCGGTCGCGTCCATGGATAGCCCGCACGCGCTGTCCAAGCCCTATCAGCGGCCTGTCAGCGCAGGTCAGCGCGCTGGGCGCAGGGTGTTGTCGCCGAGGCCGTCCAAGCCGAGCGCCAGAAGCTGCCCACGCGCAGGACGGTCTCGAAGGCGGCCAGCCGGGTGCGCCGAGGCGGGCCGCACCGCCGCTGTCGGCGACGGACGCCATGCTGGCCGAGTACGTGGCCGCGCCGTGCGGCCGGGGCTGGTCCCCGGACTCGGTGAGCCAGGCCATCGCGGTGGGGGCACCGGCGTCGCCGGTCACCATCGACGCGCTGCGCGCCATGGTCGAGGTCTGCGGCCTGACCACCGCGGCCGGGTGCGGGAGCTGACGTCGCCGAGGCCGCCGAAGGGCTGGGGTGACCATCCGCATGTCCAAGACCGTCCAGGACGCCCAGGGCGAGGTGGTGGCCATCCCGCGCGGCGGCCACCCGCTGACCGCCCCCGTGGCCGCGTGGGCGGCGTGCCTGGCCGAACGCGGCATCACCACCGGGCGGCTGCTGCGCTCGGTCGACCGGCACGGCCGCTGGGCGCCCAACTCCCTTGTGGTGCTCGGGCTACATCGCGCCGTCGACCGGTTGACTTTGTCGCAAGTTATGACGCAGCATGTTGATACAAAGCTTGGGACAAAGGAGGAGGCATGGCGAAGAACCCCATGCCGGGCGCTGGGCCGCGGCCGGTGGACGTCCGATACGCGGAGACCTGGCTGCTGATGCACCGCCTCGGGGACGGCCCGCCGACGCCGTTGCTGACCGCGCGACTGGCGGTGCGGCAGCGGGTGCGGCTCTTCGGCAGTGTCCTGCAGGCGGTGCTGATCCCCGGGGCGGCGCTGGCGTTGGCGTTCGGCGGTTCCAGATCGCACCGGCCGACGCTGGTGCTGGCCCTGAGCGCGTTGGTCGTCGCCCTGGTGCTGGCCCGGGCGTTGCTCGACGCCTGGATACGGCGTGTTGACCGGCAGGCCGGGGCGGCACTGGCGCGGCGAGCCGCACATCTGGTGCAGCCCGACTGGCGGGCCCTGCTCGGACGGCCGCACGCCGTCTTGGTGGCCGGCAGCTTCGCCGGCGCGTTCGCGCTGGGGGCGAGCTCACTGGCCGTCGGCGAGGGCACCGCGCGGTACGCAGCCGTCGTGGTGCTGGTCGCCGTGGTCGGCGTCGGCATCGGCGAGGCCCTGCAGCTGCGCGAGTTGCTGGCCCGGCCGGTCGTGGCCGAGGACGAGGTCTCGCTGACGGCCGACGTCATCATGCGCATCGAGGACGCGCGCGAGAGCACCACGCCCACCGTGCTGTGGTCGCTGCCGGTGGTGTTGCTGTTCGGCTCCGCACCCGGCTGGTGGAACGCCGCCTCCGTCGGCTTCGTGGTGCTGGGCATGCTCGCCTTGATCACTGTCCGGTTCAGGACGCCGGGTGCCGCGGCCATGGCGCGAGATGTGGTGGGCACCCGGTGATCGTCATCGACGCGGACTCGCCGGTACCGCCGTTCGAGCAGCTACGGGCCCAGCTGGCCCGTCAGATCCAGGACCGCACGCTGGCCGCGGGCTCCCGGCTGCCGACCATCCGCCGGCTCGCGGCCGACCTCGGCCTGGCCGTCAACACGGTCGGCCGGGCCTACCGGGAGCTTGAGGAAGCCGGGCTGATCGAGACCCGGGGGCGAGCCGGCTCGTTCGTGTCAGCGGCCGGAGAGCAGGCCCGCGAACGAGCCCTCCAAGCCGCCGCCGACTATGCCGCCGTCGTGGCCAGCGTTGGCATCGACAGCAGCGAGGCGCTCCGCATCGTCGAGGCCGCTCTGAGATCCTTCGACGCAGCGGCCCCCGCCTCACAGTGATCTGCGACGAACGCCGCCGCTATCTCAGCCCGCTCGACCAACGGACTGGTCGGCGGTGCCGGACTTCCTGCACGGCTTGCTGGCTCAGCACGGCGGCTCCCGCAGGCCCTCGGCGGCCGCGGTGAGCTGATCGGCGGTCCTGGCCATCGCCACGAGCCGGTACGCCTGGGACGCCGTCCGCGATGAGCAGGCCTCCGGCGGGGACGGGGTGCGGATGCTGGAGGACGTTTCCATGGTCATCTGGCGGGGGCCATAATGCCGCGAATGGAGAAGGCTCATGAGATCTGCTCGGTCGAGATCCGGCGCGGGACGATCCGCCTGAAAGTGGTCGAGATGCGGATGACCTACGGCGGGCTGATCGAGGGCGTGCCCACGGCCACGTTCAACGACCGTGCGATCAAGAGGGCGGCGGAGCGGGCGAGCGAGCGGTTCATGCGGCCGGTGTACGTGGTGCCGCCGGAGCGGGAGGTCCAGGAGGGGCCGACCACCGGGTTCCGCGGTGAGCCCGTCGAGTTGCTGCCGGCGATGGAGTGCATGGGGTTCTTCGACGGGCCGCCGACGCCGCGTGCCGAGGACGACTGGTGGACCAGTTCGCTCGCGGTGGTGTGGTTCCAGGACGCGGGCGAGCGGGTGGTCCACCCGGACGCGGCGGCCCGCATGTACGAGCTGCCCTGGGACGAGCTCGCTCAGGACTTCACGTGGGACGACTGGTGAGGCCGGCTCTGGAGGCTCTTCAGGCCGGCCAGGACGAGGCCCTTGACGCCTGAGGCGATGAACGTCGTCCAGTCGAAGTAGTCCTTCCAGACGGTGATCTTGCCGTCGCGGACCTCGTAGCGCCCGCACACCCAGAACTCGGTCCGCCAGGCGCCGACGACGATGACGTCGGTGCGCTCGGTGAGGACGACCGGGCCGTTGGCGGCGATGTTGTGGACGCGGGCCTCGAACCCCGTGCAGTAGCGCTCCAGCAGGCGCAGCTGCCGTTCGAACGCCTTGATGCCGCGGGCCGGGGGTAGCGGGACGTTCTGGTAGACGATGCCGGGGTCGGCGAGGGCGAGGGCGCGGTCGATGTCGAGATCCTCGAGGGCCGAGAGGAAGTCGGTCACGATCTCGGTGGACATGAGCTCCTCCGGTGGTTGTGGGGTGCTCAACGCTAACGCGCCATACGGGAGAATCGGGGGTATGCGGTTCGGCGTTCTGGGTCCGGTGGAGGTGTGCCGCGACGGGCGGGCCGTCGCGGTGGGGGGTCCGCGGGTGCGGGCGCTGCTGGCGATGCTGCTGCTGGACGCGGGCAACGTCGTCGGCACGGAGCGGCTGATCGACGGGCTGTACGGGGAGGAGCCCCCGGCGGGTGCCGCCAACGCGCTGCAGTCGCAGGTGTCGCGGCTGCGCCGGGGGCTGGGCGACGCGGACCTGGTGGAGGGGCATCCGGCGGGGTACCGGCTGGCGGTGCGGCGGGAGGACGTGGACGTCCACCGGTTCGAGCGGCTGGTCGCGGAGGCGCGGGGCGACGCGGCGGTGCTGCGGGAGGCGCTGGGGTTGTGGCGCGGTCCCGCGCTGGCCGGGCTCGCGGCGCCGTTCGCGGCGGCGCAGGCGGCGCGGCTGGAGGAGTCGCGGGCGGGGGCGGTCGAGGCGTGCGCGGAGGCGGAGATCGCCGCGGGTGATTTCGCGGGCCCGCTGCGGGATCTGCCGGAGCTCATCGCGGCGCATCCGCTGCGGGAGCGGGCGCGGGGGCTGCTGATGCGGGCGCTGCACGCGAGCGGGCGGCAGGCCGAGGCGCTGGAGTTCTACGAGGAGACGCGCAGGCTGCTGGCCGCCGAGCTGGGCGCCGACCCGTCAGGCGAGCTGGCGGAGATCCATCTGGCGATCCTGCGCGGAGAAGGCGGTGGCGCCAGGGCGGCGACGGCGCTGCCCGCGCAGCTGACCAGCTTCGTCGGGCGCGAGGCGGAGCTGAGGCGGGTCGGGAAGATGCTGGCCGAGTGGCGGCTGGTGACGCTGCTGGGTCCGGGCGGGGCGGGCAAGACGCGGCTGGCGCTGGAGGCGGCGGGACGCGAGGAGGGCGAGGTCTGCTTCGTCGACCTGTCCCCGGTGGGCGACGGCGCGGAGGTGCCGAAGGCGGTGCTGGGGGCGCTCGGGCTGCGGGAGGGCGCGATCCGGCCGGGCGGGCGGCACACGGAGGAGCTGGAGCGGCTGGTCGCGGCGCTGGGCGGGCGGCGGATGCTGATCGTCCTGGACAACTGCGAGCATGTGATCGACGCGGCGGCGCGGCTGGCGCACCGGCTGCTGGGGGCGCTGCCCGCGCTGCGGGTGCTGGCGACCAGCCGGGAGGCGCTGGGCGTCACCGGGGAGGCGCTGCGGCCGCTGCCGCCGCTGGAGCTGCCGCCCGGCGGTGCCGCGGCGGCCGAGGCGGCCACGTATCCGGCGGTCCGGCTGTTCGCCGACCGGGCGGCCGCCGTGCGGCCCGGTTTCGCGGTGACGCCCGGCAACGCGGGCGCCGTCGCGCACATCTGCGCGGCGCTGGACGGCCTGCCGCTGGCGATCGAACTGGCGGCGGCGCGGCTGCGGTCGCTGCCGGTGGAGGAGGTCGCGCGGCGCCTGGACGACCGGTTCCGGCTGCTGTCGCGCGGCGACCGCTCGGCGGCGCCGCGGCACCAGACGCTGCGCGCGGTGGTGGAGTGGAGCTGGGACCTGCTGGACGACGCCGAGCGGACTCTGGCGCGGCGGCTGACGGTGTTCGCGGGCGGCGCGACGCTGGAGGCGGCCGAGCGGGTCTGCGCGATGGACGCCGACGTGGACGACCTGCTGGCCGGGCTGGTGGAGAAGTCCCTGCTCCAGACCGACGGGACCCGTTACCGCATGCTCAGCACGGTGCACGCGTTCTGCGCCGAGTGGCTCGCCGAGGCGGGCGAGGAGGAGCGGTTCGGCCGCGCGCACACCGCGTACTTCCTCGACTTCGCGCGGCACGCCGACCCCAGGCTGCGGGGGGCCGGGCAGCTGGAGTGGCTGGCGCTGCTGGCGGCCGACCACGGGAACCTGCACGCCGCGCTGCGCCGGGCGGTGCGCTCCGACCGGGGGACGGCGCTGCGGCTGGTGGCGGCGCTGTCGTGGTACTGGTGGCTGCGCGGGCGGATCGAGGGCGGGCCGCTGTCGATCGAGCTCCTGGAGGCGGTGGGCGTGGAGCCGCCCGAGGGCTTCGACGAGGAGTACATCCTGTGCGTGACCAACGCCATATCGGCCGGGGTGTCGGGCCCGGCGGCGACGGCGGCGCTGGATCTGGCGACGGAGAAGATGGCGGCGCTGCGCTGGCAGGTCGCCTATCCGCCGACCCTGGTGATGTGGGCGCTCACCGCCGGTCCCCAGCGCACCGATGTCGACACCCGCGTGCTGCGGAAGGGCTGGGGCGCCTGGTCCAGGGCGCTGCTCGACATGAGCGAGAGCTTCCTGGCGCAGTACCGCGGCGACATCGACGACGCCGAGATGTTCAGCCTGCGGGCGCTGGAGGGGTTCCGGGCGCTGGGCGACCGGTGGGGCATGGCCAACTCCCTCGATCCGCTGGCCCAGATCGCCGACCAGCGCGGCGACCGGGCGCGGGCGGTGGAGCTGCTGGACGAGGCACTGGAGCTGGCCGGCGAGATCGGCGCCCTGGAGGACCAGGCCGACCTGCTGTGCCGCCGCGCCGCGCTGCTGGTCAACGGCGGCGACCCGGGCACCGCGCGCACCGACTACGAGCGCGCCGGTGAGCTGGCCCGCCGCGCGGGTGCGCCCGACAAGGTGGCGACGGCACACCACGGCCTGGCCGAGCTCGCCCGTCTGCGCGGCGACGTGGACGAGGCGCGGCGGCTGTACGACGAGGCGCTGGCCGGGGTGCACGCCGAGCGGTTCATCACGGTGGCGACGCGGGCGGCGGTCCTCACGGGGCTGGGCTGGATCGCGCTGGCCGACGGGCACGCGGCCGGGGCGCGGGCGTGGATGCGGCAGGCGCTGGAGCTGACGTTCGACCATCCGGTGTTCACGCACCAGGCGCAGGCGATCGTGGGCATGGCGGCCGTCGTGCTGCTGGAGGGCGACGCGCCGCGGGCCGGGCTGCTGGTCGGGGCGGCCGCGGCGGTGCGCGGGGCGTCCCTGCACGGCGATCCGGACCTGGCGCGGATCGAGGCCGGGGCGCGGGAGGCGCTGGGGGACGCCGCGTACGAGGCCGCCCGGTCCCGCGGCGCCGCGCTGACCGCCGAGGAGGCGGTGCGGACCGCCCTCGGCTCCTGACCGTCGGGCACCGTCAGCGGCGGTGCGTGAACGGTGCGCGGACGGTCAGCGCCGCCGACGACGCTGACCGGCATGAACACGACGACCTCCCCCGCGCCCCCACCGGCGGCGGGCTACTCCGCGTCCCGCAAGTGGGCCACGTTCGGGATCTGCCTGCTGCTGGTCCTGGTGCCGACGCTCGACCTGACCGCGCTGAACCAGGCCATCCCCCACCTGACCGCCGACCTGCGCCCCTCGGCCACCCAGATCCTGTGGATCGCCGACGCCTACGGCTTCGCCCTGGCCGGGCTGCTGATCACGATGGGCGGGATCGGCGACCGGATCGGGCACCGGCGGCTGCTGCTCATCGGCACCGCGCTGTTCGGCGCCACCTCCGCCCTCACCGCGTACGCGGGCAGCGCCGAGCAGCTGATCGCCGCCCGGTTCCTGCTGGGCGTGGCGGGGGCGACGCTGATGCCCTCGGCGCTGTCGCTGATCCGCCGGGTCTTCACCGATCCCAAGGAGCGCACGATGGCGATCGGGATGTTCAGCGGGATCGGCGGGCTGGCGGTCGGGCTGGGCCCGGTGGTCGGCGGCGCGCTGCTGGACCACTTCTGGTGGGGCTCGGTGTTCCTCATCAACGTGCCGATCATGGCGGTGGTGCTGGTCGCCGGGTCGGCGGTGCTGCCCGAGACGCGCAGCCCGGTCCCGGGGCGGCTGGACCTGCTGAGCGTCCCGCTGTCGATCGCCGGGGTGATCGGCGTGGTGTACGCGGTCAAGGAGGCCGCGGCGCACGGCCTGGGCGCGGAGGTCGGCGGCGCCGCGCTGGGCGGGGCGGCGGCGCTGGCGGCGTTCGCGGTGCGGCAGACGCGGCTGGACGACCCGCTGATCGACGTGCGGCTGTTCCGGCGGGTCGCGTTCTCCGGCTCGGTGGTCACCAACATGTTCGCGATGTTCGCGCTGGTCGCCCAGTCGCTGATCTTCTCGCTGTACTTCCAGCTGGTGCTGGGCTGGTCGCCGCTGCAGTCGGGGCTGGCCGGGCTGCCCGGCGCGCTGGGCGCGATGGTCGGCGGCGCGGCGCTGGCCCCGCCGCTGATCGGGGCGCTGGGCCGGGCGCGCGTGGTGGGGCTGGGGCTGGCGCTGAGCGCGACGGCGTTCGCGCTGCTGTCCCAGGTCGGGACGGAGGTCGACTACTTCCCTGCGGTGGTGGGGCCGATGCTCCTGACGGGCCTGGGCATCGGGATGGTCATGACGGTCACCGCCGACACCGTGCTGGCCACGGTGCCGCGGGACCGGTCGGGCGCGGCGTCGGCGATCTCCGAGACGGGGATGGAGCTGGGCGGTTCGCTGGGCATGGCGGTGCTGGGCAGCGTGCTGAACGCCGTCTACCGCCACAACGTGGAGCTGCCGGGCGGGCTGCCGCCGGGGGCCGAGGACGCGGCGCGCGACTCCCTGGCGGGGGCGGCGCAGGCCGCGGCCGGGTTGCCGGGACGGCTGGCGGAGGCCGTCGTCGGGGCGGCCGGGCGGGCGTTCGTGGACGGCATGCAGGCGGCGCTGCTGACCAGTGCCGCGCTGGCGGCCGCGGTCGCGGTGTTCGCGCTGGTCGCGCTGCGCGGCGTCCCCAAGGTGATCCCCGAGCACGTGGAGCCGGGCGCGGCGGACGGGGAGGAGGTCCCGACCGGGCGGGCCTTGTAAAAAGTGATATCACTTTGCTAGATTGATGCCATGCGCAAGGAGGATGCGATGAATGATCCCGCCGCCATGGCACTCACCCCCGAGGCACCGCCCGAGCTGCCCCGTCCCGACATCGCGGAGCGCCCCGCCCGCGACCGGGGCGGCTGGCCCATGCTCGGCCTGGCCCTGCTGCTGCTCGCCCTGGGCGCGGCGGCGATCCTGATCGGGATCGCCGCCGGCGGCGTCGCCGCCATCGCCGCCGGGCTCATCGTCGGCTCGCTGCTGGCGGTGGCCGCGGTGGTGGTCGCCGTCGGGCTGACCCCGGTCGCACCCGGCGAGGCCCGGGTGCTGCAGCTGCTCGGCCGCTACACCGGCACGGTCCGCACCGACGGGCTGCGCTGGGTCAACCCGATCACCGAGCGCAAGCGGATCTCCACCAGGATCCGCAACCACGAGACCGGGCTGGCCAAGGTCAACGACCTGGACGGCAACCCGATCGAGATCTCCGCGGTGGTCGTCTGGCAGGTCGAGGACACCGCCCTGGCCGAGTTCGCGGTCGACGACTTCGTGGAGTTCGTGGCCTTCCAGACCGAGGCCGCGGTCCGGCACATCGCCGGCAGCTTCCCCTACGACTCCCACGAGCGGCTCTCGCTGCGCGACAACGCCGACGAGATCACCGGCAAGCTGTCGGAGGAGCTGGCGCTGCGGGTCGCCTCCGCGGGCGTGTCCATCATCGAGTCGCGGATCACCCGGCTGGCCTACGCCCCGGAGATCGCCCAGGCCATGCTCCGCCGCCAGCAGGCCGGCGCGGTGGTGGCGGCCCGGCAGCGGATCGTCGAGGGCGCGGTCGGCATGGTCCAGCTGGCCCTGGAGCGGCTCGACGAGGAGAACGTGGTCGAGCTGGACGAGGAGCGCAAGGCCGCCATGGTCAGCAACCTGCTGGTGGTGCTGTGCGCCGACCGCGACGCCCAGCCGGTGGTCAACGCCGGTTCGCTCTACCAGTGACCTGTGGCTTCCGAACGTAAGAAGATCCTGCTGCGGCTCGACCCCGCCGTGCACGACGCGCTGGCCCGTTGGGCGGGGGACGAGCTGCGCAGCACCAACGCGCAGATCGAGTTCCTGCTGCGCCAGGCACTGAGCGACGCCGGGCGGATGCCCCGGTCCGCCGGACGGATGCGGCGGCCGGGCCGGCCGTCCAAGCCCCGGTCCGGCGCCGGGGACGAACCCGCGACGGAGAACGGCCCCGACGAGGGCGCCTCCGCGGAGAGCCCCACCGGAGACGAGATCTCCGCGGACCGGCCCTCCGGGGACCGGACTTCCGCCTCCCCCGACGAGGGGGAGCGCACGAGCGAGGACGAGGACGAGGATTAGGTCATGGTCGAGATCCCCGAATCCCTGCCGGCCAGGATGTTCCTGCTGGCCTACGACCTGGAGAAGAAGCGCCTGGCGGTGTCGGGCAGCCGCCTCGGCTACGTGCTGCGCGCCGCCGCCCTCACCGAGCTGTACCTGGACGGGAGGCTCACCGAGGAGCGGCGCAAGCCCAAGCCCGACACCCCCGGCGACGACCCGTACGGGCTGGTCGCGCAGATCGCCTCGTCCCGGCCGCGCTCCTGGCAGTACTGGGTGCGCAAGGACAGCCGGGCGATGGTCCGGACCGTGCGGGATGAGCTGGCGGGCGGCGGCTGGATCCGGGTGCGGCACCGCCGGGTGCTCGGCCTCTTCCCCTGCGACGAGGTCACGGTGAAGGATCCGCGGGTGGTCAAGACGCTGTGGGGCGGGGCGTCCTCGGCGCTGCGCGGCCGTCCGGTCGCGCACGTCAACAGCTACGACGCCGCGGCGGTGGCGCTGGCGGCGGCGGGCGAGCTCAAGACCGTGCTGCCGGGGGCCGACCGGCGGCGGCACAAGCGCCGGATCGCGGAGCTGACCGCGCGTTCCGGCCCGGCCGCCCCCGCGGTGCGCAAGGTGATCCAGGCCTACCACGCGGCGGCCGCCTCCGGCGGCTGACCGCCCTCCCCCGCCTCGAACCCCGTGCCCGGGCCCCGCACTCGCCGCGCCGCCCGGGCCTTCGGGCCGGGGAGCCCCGGGGACGCCCGAAGGGTTTGGGGGATAATGCCGGATTGACGGCAAGTTCGCGATATATAGACATTGCCGGATATCCCGTACGAAGGGGCGACGGTGCGGCGAGCCAAGCGGCGCGGCGGCGGAACGGAGGCGCCCCCCTCGGGCACGGGCGACGGCGCCGGGACACCCGGAAAACCCGAGACATCCGGGACACCTGGAGCACCGGTCCGCAATCCCTGGCGGGTGCTGTCGGCGGTCAGCCTCGGCACGGTCCTCCTCGTCGTCAACATCAGCACGCTCAACATCGCGCTCCCGGTGGTGGTCCGCCACTTCGACGCGAGCGCGTCCGCGGCCGGCTGGCTGCTGCTGGCCTTCATGCTCACCCAGACCTCGCTGCTGGTGGTGTTCGGCCGCATGGCCGACGTGTTCGGCCGCCGCGGCACCTACCTCTGCGGCCTGGCCGCGTTCACCGTGGCCAGCCTGCTGGCCGGGTTCGCGCCGAACGTGGAGACCCTGATCGCGCTGCGGGTGCTGCAGGGCGTCGGCGGGGCGGTGCTGCTGGCCAACGGGACCGCCGTCATCGCCTGGGCGTTCGGGCCGGCCCGGCTCAGCCAGGGCCTGGGCGTCTACCTCGGCGTGCTGGGCGCGGCCCCGCTGCTGGGGCCCTCGATCGGCGGCTACCTCGCCGGGTCGGCGGGCTGGCAGTGGGTGTTCTGGTTCAACGTCCCGCTCGGCGCGCTGGCGCTGGGCTGGGCGTTCCTGTCGCTGCCCCGGATGCCGCGCGGGGCGCGGGAACCGATCGACGTGCTGGGCGCGGTGCTGCTGACCGGGTGGCTGGGGGCGCTGGTGATCGCGCTGTCGGAGGCGGGGTCCCGGGGCTGGAACGGTCCGGCGACCATCGCGGGCGCCGTGGTCTGCGCGCTGCTGTTCCCGCTGTTCGTGATCCGGCAGCGCCGGATCCGGCATCCGCTGGTCGACCTGGCGCTGTTCGGCGACCGCGGGTTCACGGTGGGCTCGCTGGCCGCGCTGTTCAACACCCTGGCCCGGTTCGGGACGCTGCTGCTGCTGGCGCTGTTCCTGCAGGCGATCAGCGGCATGACGCCCGCGCAGGCCGGGCTGGCCGTGCTGCCCGGGCCGCTGGCGGGCATGGTGGCCGCGCCGGTGGGCGGCTTCCTGGGACGGCGCGTCGCCCCGCGCACCCTCGCCGTCGCCGGTTCGCTGATCACCTCCGCGGGGCTGGCGATGATGCTGCCGCTGCTGTCCGGGCACACCCCGTACTGGCTGGTCGCGCTGTGCCTGGCGCTGGTGTCGATCGGCAGCGGGGTGTTCACCACCGGCAACACCGCCGCGATCCTGGCGACCGTCCCGACCGAGCGGCTCGGCATCGTCAACGGGCTGCGGATGTCGCTGGTGAACGTCGGGAACGTGCTGAGCGCCGCGCTGTGCCTGGCCCTGGCCGCCTCCGCGCTCGCCCGCGACGACCGGCACCTGCTGTACCAGGGCGCGGCGGCGGGGCTGTCGCGCGACTCCATCGGCGATCTGGTCGCCGGATACCAGCGGGCGTTCACGCTGCTGCTGGTGGCCTCCCTGATCTGCACCTTCGCCTCCCTGTCCAACCGGCTGGTCCGCGTCCGGGACGGAGGCAAGGCCGGCAACGGCCCCGAGGAGAAGGCCCCGCGGGGAAAATCGTGTGCGGCCGAGAAAGGCGCGCCCTAGGCTGTCCGAATGATCGGAAGGCAGCGGCAGAACGCTTCTCCCCCCTCGATTTTCGAACACATCCGGGCGCACATTCCCGAGGAGGGCCCGGGGCTTTCCCCGGGCGGTGAAACGCTGCCCGACGAGGGCGACGGCGACGAGAAGTTCATGTGGGCCCCGGGGGCTCATGACGGCGTGCTCACCCACCATTGGGGCGGTTCAGGCGATCCCGAGGAAGTGCGACGGCTCTCGACCGCCCTCACCGACGCCGTCTCCGCGTCCAAGCGCGAGGCGCGGGCCGCCTACGAGGCGCTGTACGAGACCGCCAGGGGGATCACGATCGTCCCGGTCGTCGACGGCGTCCTGACCGGGGTGCGCTCGTCCGGCGTCGACCCCGAGGACTGCTACCGGCTGGCCCACCGCCTGGCGACCGAGGGAGGGCACCGCGAGCCCGTCAAGCTCGGCATCGCGCTGCTCGGCCTGTTCGACGCGGGGCACCACCGCGACGAGCTCATGATCCTGGGGCGGCACGACGAGTTCACCCTCTTCGCCGCGGTCGCCCTGGGCAACCGCGACGACGACGGCGCCGAGGCCGAGCTGTGGGAGCTGGCCCGCCAGGTGCGGGGCTGGGGGCGCGTCCACCTCGTCGAACGCCTTTCCGACACCGCCGATCCGCGGATCCGGGAATGGATTCTGCGGGACGGATTCCGCAACGAGGTGATGGACGCCTACCTCGCCGGAATCGCGGCCGAGACCGGCGGGCTGGCCGACGCCCTTTCCGGGGACCCCGACGACGAACTCCTCTACGCGGCGGGCGACATTCTCACCGCGCTGTCCGACGACGGCGGGCCGGTCCAGGGAATGCCCGGCTACGCCGACGGAAAGCGCGCGGCGTCCCTTTTCCTCGACCATATGTCGGCGCGGGCGGCCGACCTGCGGCATTTCCTGGCCGTGCAGGACGTGCGCGGCTACGCCGAGCGCGAGTGGCCGGAGCTGGCGGCGCGCTGCACGGAGATCATGGACCGCCCGCTGTGGGCCGACCTGGCGCGGCGGGGGCTCGCCTCCGAGGACCCGGCGGAGTTCCGCCGGGCCGCGCACGTCTGCCGGACGCTGGGCGTCCCGACGCTGCGGGCGCATCTGGACCGGCTGCGCACGCGCGATCCCTTCGACTCCGCCGACTGGTTCGGCGCCGTCGGGCAGGCCGGGCCGGACTCGATCGACGAGGTCCTCGCGCTGGCGGTCGAGCTGCTGCCCCTGGACGAGATCGCCACCGGCCCGGCCGACGAGATGGGCGTGGGCGAGCGCTTCGCCCCGCACCGCTGCCTCGACACGCTGCTGCAGGATCTCGGCGGCCGGCCCGGCCGCGGCGTGCCGCTGGTGATCGCGGGCCTGGCGAGCCCGGTCGTGCGCAACCGGAACATGGCGGTCCGGGCGCTGGACGGCTGGGGCCGGGACGCCTGGCCCGAGGGGGCCGGTGACGCGGTGGCCGCCGCCCTGGCCCGGGAGCCCGACGAGTCCGTGCGCGGGCGGCTCCAGGCACTGTTGGACGGCCGCCCCATCGACTGACCCTGGACCCGCCTACTCGACGACGAGCTCGACCGGGATGTTGCCGCGGGTCGCGTTGGAGTAGGGGCAGACCTGGTGGGCCTGCTCGACCAGCGCGCGGCCGGTGTCCCCGGCCAGTTCGTCGGGCAGCTCGACCCGCAGCACGACGCTGAGCCCGAACCCGCTCTCGACGTCGCCGCCGATGCCGACCTCGGCGGTGACCGAGACGTCCCTGACGTCGTGCCGCTCCGCCCTGGCGACGGCGCTCAGCGCGCTGGCGAAGCAGGCCGCGTACCCGGCGGCGAAGAGCTGCTCGGGGTTGGTGCCCTCGCCGCTGCCGCCCATCTCGCGGGGCAGGGCGAGGGGCAGGTCGAGCCTTCCGTCGGAGCTGACCGCGCGGCCGTCCCTTCCGCTGGCCGTGGCCGCGGCGGTGTAGTGCGCCGTGCTGCTCGTCGTCGCGCCGTCCGGCATGTCGTCTCCCTCGTGCCCGGTGGGCCGATCCCACCTGCTCACAATTGAAGATAGCACAACTTAGTTGTGCACAACTCAGGTGGCCCGGTCCGGCCTTGTCCGTTTCGACCCGCGCCACGGGGTTTGCCGGGCATCGTCAGGGCAGACAGCACGTAAGAGGAGCAGCGTTCTACGGAGAAGACGTGGAGATCAACTTCGATCTTCGGTTCCCCAGGGACGCGGCGAGCGTCCCGGCGATCCGCCGGCTGCTGGACGCCTCGCTGGACGTGCTCGGGGTCGAGGAGCCGATTCGCGGTGACATCGGGCTGATGCTGACCGAGGCGTGCGCCAACGTCGTGCAGCACGCCCGGGCGGGCGACGCCTACACGGTCCGGGTCCTCATCGTGGACGAGCGCTGCGTCATCAAGGTGATCGACCACGGCCGCGGCTTCGACCCGGCGCGGCTGGCGCCGGGTCACCCGGTCGCCCCCGACCCCACCGCCGAGCACGGCCGCGGCATGCTGATCATGGAGACGCTGGCCGACGAGGTGCGGCTGCACTCCTACCCCGAGCACGGCGCGCTGGTGTCGCTGGAGAAGAAGCTGCACTACGGCGGCGACACGCTGGGCCGGCGGCTGGCCGACTCGGCCTGGGCGAACGGCCACACGCCCCCGCCCGGAAGTAGGGTGCGTCTCATGAACGAGGCCGATCCCGAGCTCCAGGAGTTCGCGACGAGGCTGTTCGACCTGGCCAGGCAGGGTCAGACCGAGCAGCTGGTCGCCTACGTCGAGGCGGGCGTCCCCGCCAACCTCTGCAACGACAAGGGCGACACGCTGCTCATGCTGGCCGCCTACCACGGCCACGCCGACACCGTGCGCGCCCTCGCGGCCCGCGGCGCCGACCCGGACCGGGAGAACGACCGCGGCCAGCGCCCGCTGTCCGGCGCCGTCTTCAAGAAGGAGCCGGCGGTGGTGCGGGCCCTGCTGGACGCCGGCGCCGACCCCAGGGCCGGGACGCCCTCCGCGTACGACACCGCGCAGATGTTCGGCCAGGCCGAGTTCGTGGTCTGGTTCGACGAGCGGGCCGCCCCGTCCTCCTGACGAAGGTCGGGGGTGGAAGGGCCCGTTCGGGCATGATCACCTGACCGGCCCTGGCCCCGCCATCCGGACGTCCGCTTCGTCCCTTAGGGCGTGTCCGCCCATTGCGGAGGGCCGACGAGAGCGAGTTCGACGACGGCCTCGCCGAGCCGCCGGCGGTGGAGCGGATCCTCGGGAAGTTCGGCGCCGCGGGCCTGCTCGTCCGCGAGGACGGCACCGTGGCGATCGCGTCCGCGGCGCTGCTGCGCGCCTGGCCCCGGCTGCGCGGCTGGGTCGCCGCCGAGCGCGACGGGCTGCCCGTCCACCACGACCTCGCCGACGCCGCGCTGCTCTGGGACCGCAACGGGCGCAAGAGCAGCGACCTGTACCAGGGGACGCCGCTGGAGCGGGCGATGCGCTGGGCCGCCACCGGCCGCCGCCACGCCGCGCTCAACCTGGTCGAGAACGCCTTCCTGGACGCCTGCGCCGCGCTGGGGCGGCGCCGGGCGCGGCTGCGGCGGCTGCTCGTCGGGGTGCTGTCGGCGCTGCTGGCGCTGCTGGCGGTCACGACCGTGACCGTCGTCGCGCAGCAGCGCACCGTGACCCGGCAGCGCGACGAGGCGGTCGCCCGGCGGCTGGCCGGGCAGGCGGCGGAGCTGCGCCGGAGCGATCCGCGCACGGCGCGGCGCCTGGCGGTCGCCGCCGCCCGCCTCGCCGCCGTCCCCGAGACGCGGTCGGCGGTGCTGGCCGCGCTCGGCCAGGTGGAGGAGGACGTCTTCACCCCGCCGGGGCACTCGCCCGAGGGCGGCGCGATGGCGCTGGCGCCCGACGGCCGCACCCTGGTCACGGCCGACGCGGGCACCGCGCGGCTGTGGGACCTGGACACCCACCGGCAGACCCGTTCCGTCCCGATCTCGGTCCCGGCCGCCGAGGGCGTCGCGCTGAGTCCCGACGGCTCCACCGTCGCGGTCGGGTACGGCGACGGCCGGGCGCGGCTGTGGGACGTGCGCACCGGCCGCGCGCTCGGGACGGAGTTCGGCGAGCCCGACCCGCGCAACACCTCCCCCGTCCAGGTCGAGTTCTCCCCGCGCGGCGGCCACGTGCTCATCTCGACCAGTGAGCGCCTCCAGCTGTGGTCGGGCGGCGCGGCGCCGCGGCTCGCGCTCCGCCGGGACGGTCCGCCCAAGACCCACGCCTTCAGCCCCGACGACCGGACGATCATCCTCGCGGTGACCGAGGAGTTCGAGTGGTGGGACATCGCCGCGCACCGGCGGCTGCCGGTCGACGGGACGCCGCTGGCGCCCGCGGACCGGCCCGGCAACGTGGCCTTCAGCCCCGACGGGCGGCTGTTCGCCCGTACCGAGGACACCGGGATCACCGTCACCGAACTGGCGACCGGGCGCCGCGCCGCCTGGCTGTTCACGGCGAACGAGCAGCCCCTGGTCCCCGTGTTCAGCCCCGACGGCGCGTTCCTGGCCGATGGGGGGCGGCTGTGGCGCCCCGCCGCCGGAGCCGCGGTGAGCGGCCTGCTGATGCGCAACCGGGACATGGAGGCACAGTGCGGGCCCTCGCGGTTCGGGGCCGGGGCCCGCACCCTGCGCTGCGTCCGTGAAGGGCGGGCGGTCGTCTCCACCGACGTGAGCGCCTACACGCGCGCGCCCGTCCTCCCCGGCGCGCCCACGCCCGCCGAGGCCGCGTTCAGCCGTGACGGCCGCATGCTGGCCACGCTGGAGGGCGACCGGGTACGGGTCTGGGACGTGCGCGGGCGCCGCCCGGTGACGGAGATGCCGACCGCGGCGGAGGCCGTCCCCGGGTCCGCGGACGAGCGCTTCGCCTGGAGCGCCGACGGCCGCAGGCTCGCCGTGGTCGCCGCGGACGGCGCCGGCATCGACGTCTGGGAGGTGCCCGCCCGGAGGAAGACCGGCTCGCTCACCGCGCCGGGACGGCCGGGCCTGCGGGTGCGTGAGCTGGAGTTCGCCCCGGACGGAGGGAGCCTCGACACCATCGGCGAGGAGGGCTCGCAGAACGTCCTGGAGTACTGGCGGGTCTCCCCCGCCGGGCTGATCCGTTCGCAGCCCTTGCCGTCACCGTCGGGCCCCGAGCAGGCGGCGACGACGTTCGAGGGGCTCGGCCTGGTCTTCGCGCCGGACGGGCGGTCGGTGACCGTGGGCCGGGGCGCGGGCACCTTCGCGTTCCCGTCCGGCGCGCGGAGCGCACCGCCCGGCCCCGGCATGGGCCCCGTCCGGGCCGCCGCCCCCGACGGCCGGACCCTCGCCGCCGTCGACTCGGGCCGGGACGTCGCCTTCTGGGACGCCCGCACGCAGCGCCGCACGGCGCTGCGGCTGCTCGGCGGGACCGGCCAGGAGCGCACCGCGATCGTCTCCGTGGCGTTCTCCCCGGACGGGCGGACCGTCGCCACCGGAGACGACGCCGGGGCGGTACGGCTGTGGGACGCCGCGAGCGGGGCGCCGATCGGCGGGGCGTTCACCGGCCACTCCTCCAGCGTGCTGGCGCTGGCGTTCGCGCCGGAAGGCCGGAGCCTGCTGGCCGTGGACGGAAGCGGCGTCTTGACCTCCTCCCCCTCGTGAACGAGGGGGATTCCAACCCGTGCCCTCAGGAGAGAACAGGTTGAGGTTCGCGGTTCATCCGCCCCGGCACCCCGGAGCGTCCCCGCGCAGCAACGGCCGGTCCGGCCGCCGTGCCCACGAGCGTGCACACGAGGCTCGCCTCGTAGGCGATGTTGCGTGCCGCGTTCACATCGGCGTTGCAGGCGAAACCACAGGACCGACACCGGAAACGCGCTTGGCTCTCACGCGCCTGCGGGTCGATGGTCCTGCACGCCGAGCAGCGCTGCGAGGTGAACGCGGGGTTGATCTTGTACACGCGGCCGGGGGCCTTGTCCTCCAGCCGCTCCACCAGCTTGGCCCAGCCGTTGGCGAGGATGCCCCGGTTCAGTCCCGCCTTGGCGGCGACGTTGCGTCCCGGCCGCTGGAGGGTGCCTCTGGCCGAGCGGGTCATGCCCGAGACGTTGAGGTCCTCGACGCCGATCACCTCGAACCGGCGGGCCAGGGCGGTGGAGGTCTGCTCCACCCAGTTCTTGCGCCGGTCGCTTTCGCGGGTGTTGAGGCGGGCGAGCGCGGCCTTGAGAGCGGCGCGGCGGCGGGAGCCGCGCCGGGCGCGTCCCAGCCTGCGGGCCAGCCGCTCCAGGCGCCGCTGTTCTCCGGGGGTGAGGCCGGGCACGTGCAGCAGGTCCCCGGTCGAGAGGGCGGCGCTGACGGTGACGCCCCGGTCCACCCCGACCACGCTCCCGTCACCGGGCCCGGGGACCGGGGGCGGGACGTGCGCGAAGGCCACATGCCAGCGCCCGGCCCGGTCACGGGTGACCCGGTAGGACTTCACACCCGCCGGTACCGGCCGCGACAGCCGGAACCACACCCATCCGCACTTGGGCACCAGCACCGCACCCCACTTGCGCGACAGGCGCCTGACCTGGTGGGGTTTGACGCCGATCTGCCGGAACCCCTCGTGCACGCCCTGCTTGCGCCAGGTGGGGCGGCGGTGGGTACCGGCGAAGAAGTTGGCCATCGCCTGCGCGAAGTCGCGCAAGGCCTGCTGCTGGACGGTCTGCGGCCCGGCCCGTAGCCACCCGAACTCGGCGCGGGCCTCGGTGAGCTGCCGAAACTGCTCGTGGTAGCCGGGTGCGCCGCCCCGGTGCCGGGACCAGAAGGCGTGCTGCTCCAGAGCCAGGTTCCATACGAACCGGGCGTGCGCGCAATGCGAGAGCAGGACGTACTCCTGCTCGGGCGTGGGGTCCAGACGGTAACGCGACACAAGTGTGAGCGTAGCGTGCACGCTCGAACACAGGGACGAGAACGTGCAGGATGGTGCCTGGTCGGCGGACATTCGCCCTGGGGGCGAATCTCCTTCCCCTGCCCTGCTCCGCAGGGGTCCGATTCCTCCCCGGCCTGAAGGCCGGGGTTTCCTCGGAGGTTCTTGGATGAAGGAGCACGTCCTCGACCCGGCGCGGGCCGCGGCCGCGCTGTGCGGCGGCCGCGGCGGCCTGACGGAGGCGGAGTGGCGGCGGTACGTCCCCGAGGTCCCCTACCGCCGGACCTGCTGACCGTTCAGTGGTCGGCCGGGGCCAGGTCCAGGGTGTGGCCGTTCGACCCCTCGGCGAGCAGGACGCGGCGGGCCGGGAGCGGGATCTCGATGCCCTCGATCTGGAAGCGGCGGTGCAGCCGCTTGACGAACTCGTGCTTGAGGCGGAACTGCTCGCCGAACTCGGTGATCCGCAGGATGACGGTGAAGTTGATCGCCGAGTCGGCGAAGGTGTGGAAGCGGACCAGGGTCTCGTGCTCCTTCACCGCGCCCTCGATCTCGTTCATCACCTCGGTGCCGATCTCGACGACGACCTTCTCCACGTGCTCCAGGTCGCTGCCGTAGGCCACCTTCGCCTGGATCAGCAGGGACATGTCCTGCGCCGGGCGGTGGTAGTTGGTGAGGATCGTGTCGGAGAACCGCTGGTTGGGGATCACCTCGACGTTGTCGGACAGGGTCCGGATGGAGGTGTTGCGCCAGTTGATGTCGACGACGTACCCCTCCTGGCCGCTGCTGAGCCTGATGTAGTCGCCGGGCTCGATGGTCTTGGACGCCAGCACGTGCACGCCCGCGAACAGGTTGGCCAGGGTGTCCTGGAGGGCCAGCGCGACCGCCAGGCCGCCGACGCCCAGGGCGCCCAGCAGCGGGGTGATGGAGACCCCGAGGCTCTGCAGCATCACCAGCATGCCGATGCCGAGCACGACCACCCGGGTGATGTTGGCGAAGATCGTCACGTTGGCGGCCACGCCCTGCCGGGCCAGCGCGATCGAGGTGACGATGCCGGCGATCAGCCGGGCGCAGGCCAGCGAGACGATGACGATCGTCAGCGCGGTGAGCACCCGGGCGGTGACCGAGAGCGAGCCGGGCTTGAGGTCCAGCACGTTCGCCGCGATCCAGGCGCCGCCGAGCAGGGCCAGCGGGACCGCGAGGTCGTGCAGCAGCTTGGCGGCCAGGTCGTCCCAGGCCCAGCGGCTGTCGACCGCCCGCTTGTTCAGCCGTCCCGACAGGATGCGCAGGACGACCGCGACGGCCAGCGCCACCGCGAACACCACGGCGGCGGCGATGATCCGGCCCCAGTCCAGCGACTCAGGCATGACGTGAATCTCTCCCTCCGGGCGGCGGCCTGCTCCGGCCGCACGCACCGTTTTCTGGCAGTACGCGGCATAAATTCGCTCTGCTGTACTGATCCCGATTTGGCCCGATCGTAGTGAAAATGTTCGGCGCCGGGGACGATCTCGGAAGACCCTGCCCACTGTCGGTAAGGCCACACGGTAAGTGACGCAAACGCAGGTCACGAGCAGTAAGTGAAACGTCACGGGCACGCGCCGTGAAAAATGTGGCGCGGACCTCCCTTCCCCCGCGGCGGAACGGCGGAGGTCGCCGATTAGGGTTGATCGAGTGGTAGGTCTGGGTCTCATGCGCCGTCTGGGGACCACGGCGCTCGGGCTTCCGAACGGTCCCCACCGGGTGTCGGTGCGCCGCGACCTTGAGGTCCCGGCCGCCGACGGGATCACGCTGCTGGCCGATCACTACGCGCCGGTGGACGTCGACCGGCCGCCGACCGTGCTGGTCCGCTCGCCCTACGGCAGGCGCGGCCCGTTCGGCCTCATGTGCGGCCAGGCGTTCGCCTCGCACGGCTTCCAGGCCGTGGTGCAGAGCGTGCGCGGCGGCTTCGGCTCCGGCGGGGTCTTCGAGCCGCTGGACGAGAGCGAGGACGGCCTGGCCACGATCGCGTGGCTGAAGGAGCAGCCGTGGTTCGGCGGCACGTTCGCCATGCACGGCCCCAGCTACCTCGGATATGTGCAGTGGGCGGTGGCGGCCGAGGCCGGTCCCGAGCTCAAGGCCCTGTCGATGCAGGTGACGGCGTCGCAGTTCCGCGACGCCATCAACGTCGGCGGCACCTTCGCGCTGGAGTCCACGCTGATCTGGGTCGACCTCACCTCCCGGATGAAGCACCCGCTGTCGGGCATCACCACCGGCCTCATGTCACCGCGCCGGGCCCGCCGCGCCGCGCTCTCGGGCCGCCCACTGGCCGAACTCGACGTGCTGGCGACCGGCGAGCAGCGCCGCTTCTTCCAGGACCTGCTGGTCAGCGGCCCCGACACGCCCTTCTGGGACCGGCGCGACTTCAGCCCGACCGTGTCCGAGGTCAAGGCGCCGGTGAACATGACCGGCGGCTGGTACGACATCTTCCTGCCCTGGCAGCTCAAGGACTACGCGGCGCTGCGCGCGGGCGGGCACCGGCCCTACCTCACCATCGGCCCCTGGTTCCACGCCGACCAGCGGATGATGCGCGGCTCGATCGGCGAGTCGCTGAGCTGGTTCCGCGCCCACCTCCTGGACGACCCCGCCGGCCTGCGCGAGAAACCCGTCCGGCTGTTCGTCACGGGAGCCGAGGAGTGGCGCGAGTTCCCGGACTGGCCCGTCCCGGGCATGCGGGAGCGGCGCTGGCACCTGCTCCCCGACGGCGGCCTCGGCCACGACCGCGCGCCCGAGTCCGAACCCGACCGCTACCGGTACGACCCCGACCACCCCACGCCGTTCCTGGGCGGCCCCACCCTGCTGGGCGACAACCACCCGGTCACCGACCAGCGCCGCCTGGAGCGCCGCCGCGACGTGCTCACCTACACCTCGGAGGAGCTCGAAGAGGACCTGGAGATCATCGGCCCGGTCACGGCCGAGCTGTTCGTCCGGTCCGACCGGGAGCACACCGACTTCGTGGTGCGGCTGTGCGACGTGGACCCCGACGGCAAGTCGCTGAACCTGTGCGAGGGCATGCGACGGCTCGTCCCCGGCACCCCGGAGGCCGACGAGGAGGGCGTGCGCCGCGTCGCGGTGGAGCTGTGGCCCGTCGGCCACCGGTTCCCGGCCGGGCACCGCGTCCGCGTGCAGGTGTGCAGCGGCGCCTACCCGCGGGTGGCGCGCAATCCGGGCACCGGCGAGCCGATCGGCACCGCGTCCACGATGCTCACCGCCGACCAGGAGATCTTCCACGAGCCGGGCAGGCCGTCGGCGATCGTGCTCCCCGAGATGCCGGCCGGCTAGCCCTTGGCGGAGCGGGCGCGCAGGGCGGCCAGGGCCTTGTCGGCGTGCACGTTCATCCGGATCTCGCTCTTCACGATCTCCAGGACGCGGCGGTCGGTGTCAATGACGAACGTCTGCCGCTTGGTCGGCGCCAGCGCCACCCCCCGCTTCACCCCGAAGAGCGCGCGCACCGTGCCGTCGGCGTCGGCCAGCAGCGGGTAGCCGAAGTCGTGCTTGTCGGCGAACTCCTTCTGCTTGGCCACGTCGTCGCCGCTGATCCCCACCGGGTGCGCGCCGACCTCGGCCAGCTCGCCCTTGAGGTCGCGGAAGTGGCACGCCTCGGAGGTGCACCCCGGCGTCATCGCGGCGGGATAGAAGAAGAGGACGACCGGGCCGTCCTCCAGCAGGCCGCCGAGCGTACGGGTGCGGCCCGTCTCGTCCGGCAGTTCGAAGTCGTCGACCACGTCGCCCACGTTCATGGACTGAACGTACAACAGCGACACGCCCGGCGGCAGGGGGCCCTCAGCCCAACAGCGCCGTGATGTCCGCCACCGTCCACGCCCGCGCGGCGCCCGGACGGGCGCAGAGATAGGCGGCGGCGCGCCCGGCCGTCCAGCCGTGCGCCTCCCGCAGCCCGTTGCCGAGCATGGTGAGGTACGGGGCGGTCGGCGCGTTCAGCTCGGCGCGGGCCGCGCCGTCGGGCGAGGTGAAGGTGAGCATCGGGTGCCCGTCGCGCTCGCCGACCCGGATGAGGGTCTCGTACCGGCCCGGGCCGAGCGTCTGCCGCCCGGTCCGCAGCACCTCCGACAGGTCGGGGTCCTCGCCCACCTCCCGGCGCATCTCCTGCGCCACCACGTCGCAGAACTGCTGCCGGGTGAGGAGGTAGGCGCGCGCCGCGGCACGGCCGGGCAGCCCCCGGTCGTAGAAGGCCATGCCGCCGCCCCACGTCAGCGAGGTCAGCGCGAAGTAGATGCCGCCGGGCAGCTCGACCGCCCGGGAGGCCCGGGCGGGCCTGGTGTCGCGGCAGCCGGTGTAGGTCCGGGCTCCGCCCGCGGGCCGCCCTCCGGCCAGGTAGCAGGAAAAACGCTCCTGATAGAGGTTGGACCCATAGGCCACGTACCAGACCGCCGCTTCCCCGCTCATCGCGCCCCAGTGTACGAACAGCGCCGATCAGCGGCCGACGGTATGGCGCCGGTCACGTTCCCCCTTGTCCGGTCCTTTTTTCGAGAGACGTACGTTTCAGCGGCGCTCGACCGGAAACACAAAGATCGAGCGGGTGTCTACGACGCAGATACCTCCAGGTTTCTCCTGTGCTAAACCCGGAGGTTCTCGTCATGCAGCGTCCTTTGAACATCGCCCTGGTGTCCGCCTCCGACCTCGACGGCGAACACGTCCAGGCGATCCACACCCGGGAGCTCGCCCGCGCCCTCGCCCGACCGGCGTCCGACGACTCCACGGGTCACCAGGTCACGCTGTACACGCGCCGCCACGACGCCGCGGCGCGTGCGCGCGTCAGGCTGGGGCCCGGCGCGTCCGTGCAGCAGATCGACGCGGGCCCGGCCCGGCCGCTGGACGACGACCAGCTGCTCCAGCACGTCCGCGACTTCGCGGAGGGGCTGCGCGACCGCTGGCGCGGCACCGGGCGCCCCGACCTCGTCCACGCGCACGGCTGGATCGGCGGACTGGCCGCCTGCGCGGTGGCCCGCGAGCTCGGCATCCCGTTCGTGGTGAGCCCGCACGGCCTCGGCGCCGCCGAGCGCCAGGCCGGGCGCCGCGTCCACCCGGCCCGGGCACGGCTGGAGAAGGCGATCGGCCGGGAGGCCGCCGCGGTCGTCACCGCCTGCGCCGACGAGGCCGCCACGCTGGTCCGGATGGGCGTCCCCCGCCGCACGATCACGATGGTGCCCTACGGGGTGGACGGCGACCAGTTCAGCCAGATCGGCCCGGCCATGCCGCACGGCGCCCGGGACCGCCTCGTCACCGTCGCCCACGACCTGGAGGGCGGCGGGGTCGCCACCGCCATCCGCGCCCTGGTCCACGTGCCCGGCGCCGAGCTGGCCGTCGCCGGCGGCCCGCCCCGCGAGGAGCTGGAGAACGACGCCGCCGTGCACCGGCTGCGGCTGCTGGCCAAGGAGCTGCACGTCGAGGACCGGGTGATCTTCCTGGGCCGGGTGCCGCGCAAGTCGCTCCCCCGGCTGCTGCGCACCGCCAAGCTGGCGCTGTGCCTGGCCCCCGTCCAGCCGTCCCCGCTGGTGCCGCTGGAGGCCATGGCCTGCGGCGTCCCCGTGGTCGCCACCCGGGCAGGCGGGAACGCCGACACCGTGCTGGACGGCATCACCGGGATCCACGTCCCGGCCGGCCGTCCCGTGCAGATCGGCCGCGCCGTCCGCCGCCTGCTGACCGAGGACACCACCCTCAACGGGTACGCCATCGCCGCCGCCGACCGGGCCCACTCCCGCTTCTCCTGGGACCGCATCGCCGCCGAGACGCTGCGCGCCTACACCAAGGTGCTGCCCCCCGAGCCCGAGCCCGAGGCGGCCGCCGCGGCCGAGACCGGCGCGGGCGTCGAAGAGCCCGTCCTGGTCGGCTGACCAGAGCGGCGTACGGGCCCCCGGACCTCCCGACCCCATCCCTCGGTCCGGGGGTCCGTGCGTGTCCGGGGACGGGCAGGCGCATCCCCCCGCGGGTGCCATACTCGGCGTCATGGGAGGAGGCGATCGTTCCGGGACGCTGATCGGCCGGGCCGCCGAGCTGGCCGCCCTCACCGGCGCCCTGGACCGGGCCGCCGCGGGCGCCGCCGGGGTCGTGCTGGTCAGCGGCGACGCCGGGGTCGGCAAGTCGCACCTGGTCGGCGCGCTCACCCGGATCGCCCGCGACCGCGGCTGCACCGTCCTGGCCGGCCAGTGCGCCGAACTCGGCGAGAGCATGCCGTACCTGCCGCTGGCCGACGCCCTGTGGACCGGCTCCGCCGACCCCGCGCTGCGCGCCGCCCTCGACGACCGGCCGGTGCTGCGGCGGCTGCTGCCCGACGGCGGCGGCGACGGCGTCCCGGCCGGGGACCTCGGCCAGCAGCGGCTGTTCGGCGCCGTCCTGGGACTGCTCGGCGAGCTGGGCCGCGACCGCCCCGTGCTGCTGGTGCTGGAGGACCTGCACTGGGCCGACCGCTCCACCCGCCACCTGCTGACCTTCCTCAGCCGCGTCCTGCAGCGCGAACGGGTCTGCCTGGTCGGCACCTACCGCTCCGACGACCTGCACCGGCGGCACCCGCTCCGCCCGGTCGTCGCCGAGCTGCTGCGGCTCCCCGAGGTCGGCGCGGTCGAGCTGGGCCCGTTCGGGCACGGCGAGACCGCCGAGTACCTGGCCTCCCTCGGCGGCGACGGCGCCCCGCCCACCGCCGAGGAGATCAACCGGGTGCACCGCCGCTCGGAGGGCAACCCGTTCTACGCGGCCGAGCTCTACACCGCCGCCCGCACCGACGAGGAGCTGCCCGCCGGGCTCGCCGACCTCCTCCTCGCCCGCGTCGAACGCCTCTCCGAGAACGCCGCCCGCGTGGTGCGGGCCGCGTCGGTCGCCGGGCACCGGGTCGACGACGAACCGGTCCGCCAGGTCTGCGGGCTGGACGAGGCCGCCGCCGGCGAGGCGCTGCGCGAGATCGTCTCGCACCGGCTGCTGATCCCCGACGGCGCCCAGGGGTACACCTTCCGGCACGCGCTGCTCCGCGAGGCGGTGTACGCCGACCTGCTCCCGGGCGAGCGGACCCGGCTGCACGCCGCGTACGCCGACCTCCTGAAGCGGGCGCCCGCCGTCCCCGGCCGGGTCGCCGCCGAACTCGCCCACCACAGCCTGGCCGCCCACGACCTGCCCGCCGCGTTCGCCGCGTCCGTCCAGGCCGGCCGCGAGGCCGAGCGGATGGGCGCCCCCGACGAGGCCCACGAGCACTACGACCGCGCCCTGTCCCTCTGGGACGCCGTGCCCGGCCCGGAGGAGGCCGCCGGGACCGGCCGCGTCCAACTGGAACTGGCCGCGGTCCGCTCCTCCGGCCGCTCCGGCGAGCCGCGCCGCGCCATCTCCCGCCTGCGCCGCCTGCTGGAGGAGGCCGACCCCGCCGACGTCCGGATGGGGGTGCTGCTGCGCGAGCACCTGGCCTACTACCTCGACGACGTCAAGCAGCACGACGAGTCGATGGCGGTGTCCCGCGAGGCCATCGCCATGCTCCCCGCCGACCCGCCCACGGCCGAGCGCGCCTCCGCCCTCGCCACCTACGTCCGCACCATGCTGTTCGAGGAGGTGGACCCGAGCCTGCGCGCCGTCGCCGAGGAGGCCGTCGCCGCCGCCCGCGCCGCCGGAGCGGCCGACGCCGAGGCCAGCGCCCTGGTCAGCCTCGGCATCTACCGGGAGACCCGGGAACCCGACCCCGAGGTCGGCGCGCTGTTCGCCCGCGCCCGCGACCTCGCCGTCGGCGCGGGCAACTACCAGGTCGGGCAGCGCGCCGCGTTCCACCTCGCCCGCTCCATCTTCGACCGCGGCGACCTGCCCGCCGCCGTCCGCGCCGCCGACGACGGTGTGGCCTTCTCCCTCGCCAACGGCCTCGGCTGGAGCCCCTACGGCAGCACCCTGCGCTGCCTGCAGTTCCTCATCCACTACACCTCCGGCGACTGGGAGGAAGCCGGACGGCTCGCCGCCGACTTCCCGATGCAGGTCGTCCGCCCCGCCGAGGCGCAGGTCTCCTCCTACGCCCTCTTCCTAGAGGTCGCCCGCGGCGAGGACATCACCGAACGCTTCCGCTGGCTCGAACCGGTCTGGCCTGAGGACGACTTCATCGCCTACGTCGCCCGCGGCCTGGCCGCCGAGCACGCCCTCTGGCAGGGCGACACCGCGGCGGCCCTCGACCACGCCACGGCCGCCCAGGCCGTCCTGCCCGCGCAGGACGTCGCGGCCGTCCGGGTCATCGCCACCGCCCTGTGGGCGCACGCCGACCGCGCCGTCCAGGCCCGCGCCTCCGGCGACAACGGCACCGCCGCGTCGGCCGTCGAGGCCGCCGACAACCTTCTCGAACGCGCCCGCGCCACCGTGGCCACCACCCCCGACGGCCGCACCCGCGCCTGGCTCGGCCTGGAAGGCCACGCCTGGCTGGCCCGCGCCGAAGCCGAACACGCCCGCGCGCACGGCGCCAACGACCCCGCCCTGTGGCGCAAGACCCTCGAAGCCTTCTCCTACGGCTTCACCTACGAGTTGGCCCGCACCCGCTGGCGCCTGGCCGAATCCCTGGCCGCCCAGGGCTCCCGCGAGGAGGCCCTGAACGAATGGCGCACGGCCGCGCAGGAGGCCGAGTCCCTGGGCGCCGCCCCTCTCGTCCGGGCCCTGACCGACCTAGGCGCCCGCGCCCGCCTCACCGCGCAGCAGCCCGAGCCCGCAGCCGGTGGTCTGACCGCCCGCGAACGCGAAGTCCTCAAGCTCGTAGCCGAAGGCCGCAACAACAAGGAGATAGCCGCAGCCCTCTTCATCAGCCCCAAGACGGCCAGCGTCCACGTCTCCAACATCCTCGCGAAGCTAGACGTCACCAGCCGAACCCAAGCCGCCGCCAAGGCTCACGCCGACGGCCTCCTCACCGGCTGAGACCGCCCACCTGCCCCGTCGCCGTGATGGTGGCAGCGCGCGAATCAGTGATCGATTCGTGACCGGCGAAACGTTGCCTCTGGAGCGGTGTCCGAACGGTCGTCAGCAAAGGCTCTCCATCGCGGCGGACGAGGAAAGAGGGGAACGGCGAGAACGGATGAGGGTTCTGCTCGTGGAGGACGATCCTCGTTTCGCCGCGGCGCTGACGAGGGCGCTCCACCGGTGCGGGTACGAGGTGGAGCACGTCCGCACGGCCGCGGCCGCCCTGGACGCCTCGCCGGGCGAGGCCGTCCTGCTGGGGCTGCCGCTGCCCGCCGGCGACGGGCTGGAGGCGTGCCGGCGGTTGCGCGCCCGCAGCGAGGTCGCGATCATCATCCTGTCCGAGCGCGGCACCGAGCGCGACCGCGTGACGGGGCTGCGCGAGGGCGCCGACGACTACCTGGTCAGACCGTTCGGCATCGCCGAGTTGCAGGCCAGGCTGGACGCGGTGCTGCGCCGGATCCGGCCCCGGGCCGCCGGGGCGCGAACGATCGGCGGGCTCCGGGTGGATCTGGACGGGCGCATCGCCTACGTGAACGACGTCGCGATCCGGCTGACTCCGAAGGAGTTCACCCTGCTCGCCGCGCTCGCCCGCGAGCACGGAACGGTCGTGCCCCGCGAGCGGCTGCACCGCGAGGTCTGGCAGACCTCTTGGGAGGGCAAGTCCCGCACCCTCGACGTGCACATCTCGACGCTGCGCACGAAGATACGTCCCGCCGCCGTGCTGGAGTCCGTCCACGCGGTCGGCTACCGGTTGCGGGCGACCGGCGCGCCGTCCCCTCCGGGCAGCGGGCCGGGCGCCGTCGACGCCACGGCGGAGAACCGGTGAGACGCGGACGGAGCCGGTGATGCGCCGCCGGGGTGGACGGCCACAGAACGATCTCCTCGAACCGGAGCGGCGACCTGGATACGCCTGCGCTGACGACGCGCTGACCGGCAACCGGCCGGCCGTCGCGGCCGTGATCCGGCTCTGGCGCCGCGCCCGCTCATCATCGCCGAGCCGTAGGCCGGGACGGGGAGGTCATCGGCGCCCGCGTGGTCGACGCGGACGCGGCAGCACGCGTCGGCGGTGGCAGTCGCGATCTCGGCCGGCAACGGCGTCTCGTCGGCCTACCACCGCTTGTCGCGCAGAGGCGTCCACACTCGCGTAGCCGAGCCCAGCCCGTTTCATGCGGCGTCCACCTTCTTGGGCAGCTCGTCGGCCGACGTGCACTCGCAGGCGCCATTTCCCGCCGCCCTCCGGGACCACCGCGCCCCGGTAGGTGGCCGCAGTATCCGTGATGACGGCGTTCGCGGCGGAACTCAACCGCGCCTCACGCCCTCCGGCCTGGGCGCGCAATTTCTGGCTTCCGCTCGGCGGTCTGGCGGTAACCCCATCGAGTGGTTTCTCAGGAAGATCCAGTTACCGGCTTTTCTTGACATCGCTTCAAGGCGGGCGGCCGTGGACGCTCTCCGTGATGAGCCGGTCGCGGGCGAGAGCGAGATGTTAGAAAAGCTTCAAATCAGGCGTCCTCCTATGGCGTGGTCGCGGGCCGCTGCGATTGCCTCCGAGTAGTCCCGCCCGCGCCGCGGAGCGGGAGGCCGGCTCACAGCCCTTGCGAAGGTGGCGTCAACGATGAGCAGACCCGGTCGCCGTGTGGTCGAGGCGGGCACGGCGAGCGTCGCCTTCGCCGTGGCGGCCGGCACGGCTCCGATCACGAGAGGCGCCAATGCGACAAAATCCAGCGAGCCGTCGCAAGGGAATCCTGGCCGTGCTCGCGGCGTCGGCCTTCGCACTTCCGCTCACCCTGACGCCGCCGGCACATGCGTACGTGCGGTATTGCACGGATCCGCACACCTGGGGCCGCGCGTGCTTCCAGCCGGCCGGCGAGATCATGTACGTCTATGACGACGACGCCGATGGCCACCACGTCCGCGGCGTGGCATTCGACGGGAGCGTGCCCGACAACACACCCCTGTACACCTGCGCGAACACCAAGGGGGCAGGCACGGTCCAAGAATGCAACTTCAGTTTCCCCGAAGGTCACCTCATCCACTTCCAGGCCCGCCTGCACGAAGGTGATTTCCGCCTGGACGAGTCACGCTGGAAGTCAGCCTATGCCTAGCAAAATCCGTCAACACGTCCTGGCGATGCTGGCCGTGCCGGTCGCCGCCCTTCCCGTCATCCTGGCGCCGCCGGCGCAGGCGTCCATTCGGTATTGCACCGACCCGCACACCTGGGGCCGGGTGTGCTTCCAGCCGGACGGTGAGATCCTGTACGTCGAGGACAACGAGGCCGACGGGCACCATGTCCGCGGATTCGCCTGGTCCGAGAGTGTCGAAGGCACTCCCGCCACATACGAGTGCAAGAACACGAAAGGCGCGGGCACGGTGAGGGAATGTAACTTCAGCTGGCCCGAAAGGCAT
This sequence comes from Actinomadura rugatobispora, assembly GCF_055379765.1. Taxonomy (NCBI): domain Bacteria; kingdom Bacillati; phylum Actinomycetota; class Actinomycetes; order Streptosporangiales; family Thermomonosporaceae; genus Actinomadura; species Actinomadura rugatobispora. The sequence continues at coordinate 1,021,905 of NZ_AP029191.1, forward strand.
CGGATCTACTTCTTCGCCGCCCTGTACGAAGGCGACAAGCGACTGGCGAGTTCGGACAGCAAATCGGCCTATGCCTGACGCCGCACGCAGTCGGCGAACCGATTGACGGCGGGGATCTCGCGGGCCACCGCACACGCCGGAGCGGCGAGATCCCCGTCCGAGCCGAGCACCGGAACCGCGGTCACGGGCAGCATGGTCAGAGGTTCCAGGACCAGCCGTGGAGGAGGCCGAGTCCCTGGGCGCGACCCCTCTCGTCCGGGTCCTGACCGTCTGACCGCCCGCGAACGCGAAGCCTTCAAACTCGTAGCCGAAGGCCGCAACAACAAGCAGATAGCCGCGGCCCTCTTCATCAGCCCGAAACCAGCCAGCGTCCACGTCTCCAACATCCTCGCCAAACTAGACGTCACCAGCCGAACCCAGGCAGCCGCCAAAGGTCACGCCGACGGCCTTCTCACCGGCTGACCCGCCGATCACCACCGGTGCGCACAGATCAAGGCGCGGATCGCCTCGTCCGACTTCTCGTCGAAGGTGTCGGACCACCGCGTCCCCTGGCGTTCCTCGATCCGCGAACACAGCAGTTCTAGGGCCTCCCTGTCCTTGGGATCTTCCGGTGAAGCCGCACGTAGGATGAGCGCGGCACCGGGCGCGTTGTCGTAGAGCGCGGGATCCCAGAGGCGGCCAGTGAACTGGTCAAGCAAACCAGGATGACTCGCAATCGCCGCCGCCAACGCATCGCTGTCCCAGTTGCGGGGCGGAAGATCGAGCGAGAACCCCACAAGCTCGGCGAGCAGGACGTGATCAAACATGTGGGCCTTGGTCTTTAGCAGCATGGCCAATTTCGAGGCCACATCTCTGAGTTCCTCTTCCGGCACGTCCCTGGGAAACCACAAGTATATTTCTGGGATGTCACCTTCGGTGGCCGCGAGTAGGGGAATGAGCCAGCTCAGCATTACGTCATGCCAACGGCTGCCGATTATCTCATAAACGTGGCGATCATGAATGGCCAGGCCGAGCCGCAGGCGAGCCTCGCGGTCGGAGTCACCGACCAGCCGGGCGTGGAAGACGTCCACCAGCTCACGTCTCATCCGCTGCCTCTCAGACCTGACCTTCTCTTCCCTCCACGTCAGGGTGGAGAGGAGCGAATGCCAACAGTCGGTGTCGAGACCTGCCTTCCAGAGGTCGACAGTGGATCGCCACACGGTCGACGGGTCGGGCTCGTCCGGCCATAGGCGGTCGAGCGATACAGGCGTGGCAGAGTCCAGGAGGACGCGCAGCAGGACGAGGTTCGCAGAGTACGCCGCCGCCCCCCTGACGCGGTCAACGCTCATGGGGCGGTAGCCCGCGTAGCGATTCGAGCCATGTCTCCTACGGTGCCCCTCGACGAGGGTCTCCAGTAGCCGCAGGATCCGGTTCCGCTCTGCGGTGCCAAATTCGGCGGAAAGCTCTGCGGCGAACTCGAGCGTGGGGCGACGGGTCGAGAGCGGCTGATGCGAGAGCAGCGCGAACAGCAGGTCATCGTCGGGCTCGCGCGGTCCGCGCCGCCCCCCGAACGCGGCCTCCGCGGTCTCGGCCAGCAGCTCCACGACCTGGGACGCCAGAAGGTACTCGCCGAAGGTCGCGTGCAAGAACTCGTAGTTCTGCCGGGCGCCCTCAACGCCGTGAGTTTGCGCCTCGGACGCGTGCACGAAGAAGAAGCGTCCGATGACCTGCTGCCCCAGATCGGCGACACGCACCGCGGTACCCGGGCCGTCGCCCGCCAGCGCTGCCAGGTCTGCACCCAGCTCAACGTCCGAGACATCCTGGCGGCCGCGATTGAACATAGCGAAGGCGGCCACACCGAGTTGCCACAACTCCTCCCGGACTGCCTCGTCCACATCCTTCTTCTGTTCGGTCTTGTCGACCTCGCGGCGAGTGAAGTTCTCCAGCAGTCGCTGGTACAGACTGGCCTTGGAAGCATCGGCCTCCAACTCGGGCAGGGTGGGATCGGCCGAGTAGAGGGCGAGCATGAGCAGCAGGAGCGGCTGCTGCGCCAGTTCGCGCTGGGCCAGTGCGGACTCCAGCGGCAGCGGCCTGACGCTTCCCGCCTGGATCCCGGTCGCGTTCGTGCTGTTCCAGATGTCGAGCCAGGCGGCGATCTGGTTCTCGTCGAAGTCCTCCAGCTTGACCAGGGCCGTCCCCGGCGGGATCCGGACGCGGTCGGCGACGACCGTGCGGGAGGTCACGACGACCACCACGGGACGGTCCTGCTCGGCTTCCCGGCGCTGGAAGTCGACTACCTCCTGCAGGTAGGCGCTGCGATCACCGGCTGCCTGGAGCAGTTCGTCCAGGCCGTCCAGCAGGACGACGCGGATCGTGGAGGTGCTCTGGTCTGCGAGTTCCCACCAGTCGACCCGGCGGTGCGTGGCGTCGTTGAGGGCCTGCTGCACCTGGTCGTACACGGGAGCGTCCGCATCCACGCTCCTAAGAGGCACTCGCACAACCGTGTACGCCGACGGCGGCAACCGCGCGGCCAGCACCTTGGTCAGCAGACTCTTGCCCGCGCCGGGATGCCCGAGCAGCAGCAGCGGAGCGCACACCGCGTCGGGCGCCGTGACATGCGCGGCCAAGAAGAGATCGAAGTCGTCGCCGACCTCGCACTCGTCCCACCACGTCTCGTCCGCCGGACGGGACACCGCGTTCACCACGTCGGCCCGGTACCTGGGGTTGATGAAGGCCGCGCCCACCGTGGGCAGCAGCAACTCCTCACCGACCCGCATGGTATCCGCCGAGATGACGGGCCGGTCCAAGCCTCCGCGGTTGGCGCGGTACACGACGGCGCGCAGGTCACGGTCCGGGCGCAGCCCCTCCCCCGCGATCAAGCCCAGCAGTGCCTCCACCCGTGCCAGCGCCCTGGACTGCCCATCCAGCGCGGTCATGACGTCGCCGCGCACGTCGTCGACCTGCGCCCTCGTTGCGGCGTGCTCGCCCAGCATCGCCCAGACCATGAACTCTGGAACGGTCGCCGCCAGCCGCAGGTAGTGCGACCGGTATCGCTCCTCCGCTGCGTCAACGGTCGATATGTCTGGCAAGCGCCGATCGGAAAGGGGCTCGCCGATCTGGTCGAAATACTCCCGGGTGGGCCCGGTCAGCTCGACGAACCACTGGCGGAGATGCCGCGTATTCTCCTCGAACCCCCTGATGGCCGACGGAACGGGGACCGGCGCCCGGTACAACGCGGTGATGGCGTCCTCAAATCGGCCGCTCCCCTCTTCCCCCGACGCCAACGCCCTGCGCCGAGCTTCCCCAAGTCCCGCGTCGGCGCCGAGCTGCTCGTTGAGCGTCTCGAAGAAGGCTGCGACGACGATCGTGGTGTGGGCGGCGGCGACGAGGCGGTGGCGTTCGTGGCCGCCGGTCTTGAGCAGTCGGTCGGAGGCGCCGTCCAGGAGCTTGCGGACCAGGGAGACGGCCTCGTTCTTCTGGTCTACCCAGCCCCAGAGCGCCGCGATCCCCGCCACTGGTGCCAGGGCGGTGGCGCCGGTGAGCGCGGCCGCTCCGGCGACCGCGCCGCTGCCGAGGATGATCCCGCCCAGCAGCTTGTTGAGCTTCTCCAGCCGAGGCCGGTCATGGTGGCCGAGGATTTGCAGGGCACCTTGGTATGTCAGGGCAGGGTCACGCCGCATGCCCCAAGGTTAGGGACACGAAGTCGCTTAAACGGTGGCTTTCAGGGAGAGGAGGGTGGATTTGGGGGTTCGGGCGGTCGTGAGCTCGACCGTGAAGGCGTTGTGTTTCAGGTTTTCGGTCACGGTGCGGGAGAGGGATTCAGCCTTTTCTTGGCTGGGGGGTTCGTAGAAAAGGTGGAGCGTTCCGGTGGGGGCCAGGAGGGTTTTGAGTAGGGTTAGTTCGGCGGCTGGGTCCTTGGTCCAGAAAAGGTTGACGTTGACGGCGAAGATCTTGTCGTAGGGCTCGCCGCCGGGGGGCAGGTCTTCCAGGGACTGCACCTGGAAGGTGGCTCTGCCTGCGGTGATGTTCGCGGCGTTGCGGCGTTCGGCTTGCGCGATCGCCTTGGCGGAGCGGTCTACGGCGGTGATCGTGCCGGTGGTGAGGGCGTCGCAGACGAGTTCGGCGGCGACACCGGTTCCGCAGCCCAGTTCGAGGACGCGGTCGTCCGGGCGGACGTCCAGGGTCTCCACAGCCCAGCGGAGGCGTTCGGGGATGGCCATCGACCGAAACTACAGGAGGCCGCGCCCCGGAATCAGCGGAAGATCCTTTGCGGTGAGCAGGCCGGGCGGCGCCTCGACGACGGCGGGGATGGCGTTGACGAGGCGCATCGCGGTGGCCTTCAAGCCTGCGGTGTTGTGGTCGCCGTCGGAGCCCAATAGCTGGAGGTCGAGGGTGTAGTTGGGTTCGCCTCGCACCTCGACGCGGTAGCAGCCCGCGCCCGCGGGCTGGGGCCAGGCGGGGGCGAGGTCGTCGCGGAGGCGGGTGACGTGCTCCAGGACGATGACGGGCTTGCCCGCGCGCAGGCCGCGGACCTCGAAGCGGAGGGCGGCGGTGGTGCCCTTCTCGATGGTGCCGGAGGTGACCTCGAAGGTCTCCGGGGCGGGGTAGCGGTGGTGCCATTCGCCGACCTCGTCGAGTTCGACGGCCAGTGCGGCGGCGATCTGGCGTACGACGCTGCCCCACGCCATGGTGAGCACGCCCGGCTGGAGCAGCATGGGCACCTCGTCCAGGGGGCGGCCGAAGCCCATGATGTCGAAGAGGACGGTCTTCTGGTCGTAGGTGGCGTAGTTCAGGATCTCGATGCAGCGGATCTCGTCGATGCGTTCGCTGATGCCGGTCAGGGCGAGGGGGAGGACGTCGTTGGCGAAGCCGGGGTCGATGCCGTTGACGAAGATGGAGGCGTTCCCCTCGGCGGCGGCCCGGCGGACGGGCTCGGACATCTCCGGCGGTACGACGCCGTCCGGGAACTGGAGGAAGACGGGGCTGCTGGAGACGACGTTGGCGCCGGACCGCAGGATGCGGCACAGGTCGTCGATCGCCTCCATGATGCGGACGTCGGCCATGGCCGTGTAGACGACGCAGTCGGGGCGCAGTGCCAGGACGGCCTCGGCGTCGGTGGTGGCGGCCACGTTGAGGGGGCGGTCGAGCCCGGCGAGGTCGCCGGCGTCGCGGCCGGCCTTGGCGGGGTTGGAGACCCACACGCCCGCGAGTTCGAGATCGGGGTGGGCGTCGATGCCGACCAGCGCGTTGCGGCCAACGTTGCCCGTGCTCCATTGGACGACGCGGTAGGTCATCGGGGTCTCCTAGAGGTCGGGCAGGCCGAGGTCGAGGTTGGGCGTGTCGATGCCGCCGTCCACGCGCAGGACGCTGCCGGTGACGTACGCGGCGGCCGGGGAGGCCAGGTAGAGGACGGCGGCGGCGACGTCGTCGGGGTCGCCGATGCGGCGGAGGGGCGTGCCGGACTCCATCTGGGCGCGCATCGCGTCGTCGTTCATGACGATGTCGAGGGCGGAGGTGGCGACCGAGCCGACGGCGATGGCGTTGACGCGGATCCTGGGGGCCAGGTCGAGGGCGGCCAGCCGGGTGTAGTGGGCGAGGGCGGCCTTGGCGCTGCCGTAGGCGAGGTAGCCGCGGCCGGCGACGCGTCCCATGACCGAGGAGATGTTGACGACGGAGCCGCCGTGGCCGGGCAGGTGCGGGACGGCGGCGCGGGTGAGCGCGTGCGCGGTGCTCACATTGAACTGGAACGCGTTATCGAGGTGCCGCGGCTCGGTGTCCATGAACGCGCGCGGCAGGGCGCCGCCCATGTTGTTCACCACGATGTCGAGGCGCCCGAAGGCGTCGGCGGCGCGCGCGGCCAGTTCCGCGGCGGCGTCGGGGTCGGCGAGGTCGGCGGGGACGACCAGGGCCCGCGCGCCGGCCGCCTCGATCTGCTGGGCGACCTTGCGCAGCTGGTCCTCGGTGCGGGCGGAGACGAGCACGTCGGCGCCCGCCTCGGCGAGCGCGACGGCGCAGGCGGCGCCGATCCCGCGGCCCGCGCCGGTCACGATCGCGGCGCGGCCGTCCAGCCGGAAGCGGTCCATGATCACCGGCGTTCACCTCCGGCGGCCAGCCTAACCAGAATCTAGAACGTGTTTCAATAATTCCGCTAGGCGAGGAAGTCGTAGGGCCGCCCGGCGCCCGCCTCGACCGCGGCGCGGTAGGCCGTCCAGGCGAGCGAGAGGTCCTGCCAGGGCAGGCCGACCGGCGCGTACACGGTGATCTCGCTGTCCTTCACCCGTCCCGGGACCTCGCCGCACAGCAGGTCGCGCAGCGTCCCGGCGGCGTGCCGGACGCCGAGCCCGGCGTCGGCGAGCGCGCCCATCTCCACGGCCAGCGGGATGTCGTCGACGACGACCCGGGCGCTCTCCAGCAGGTCCGGCGACAGCTCGGTCTTGCCGTGCTCGTCGGCGCCCAGCGAGGTGACCTGGGTGCCGGGCGCGATGTCGGCGGCGTGCAGCAGCGGCCGCCGCGACCAGGTCGCCACCACCACGATCTCCGCGCCGTGCACGGCGGTGCGCAGGTCGGGCGCCACCGACGCGGGGACGTCGAGCCGTTCGCCGTGCCGCCGAGCGAAGTCGCCCGCGCGGCCGGCGTCCAGGTCGGTCACGGTGAGCGAGCGCAGCCCGCGCAGCTCCGACAGGCCGCGCATGACGAGCTCGGACTGGGCGCCGGCGCCGATCACGGTGACGGCCTCGGCGTCCCGGCGGGCCAGCGCGTGCGTGCCGAGGGCGGCGGCCAGGCCGGTGCGCCAGGCGGTGACGGTGGCCGAGTCCAGCAGCGCCAGCAGCTCGCCGGTCGCCAGGTCGTGCAGGCACACCACGCCGCGCAGCGCCGGGCGGCTGCCGGGATACTTGGCGTTGACCTTGACGGTGTAGGCGGGGATGCCGTCGACCAGTCCGGGCAGCAGCGCGGTGGCGCCGCCCGGGCCGGGCAGCCGGGTGACCGCGCGGTGCGGCGGGACCTCGGCGGGCGCGGCGGTGAACCCGCGGCGCAGCGCGGCCACGCACTCGGCGGGGTCGAGCAGGCCCTCGAGGTCGGTACGGCTCAGGAGCAGGGTCACCGGACCATTCTCGGGGTCACCCCGACCGCGCGTCGAGGTGAGATTCTCACTTTTCCGGTGGTCTGAGTTCTACGACGAGTGCGAAGGCGACGACGGCGTTGGCGTACACCATGGCGACCATCGCCGCGCCCCGGGTCTCCCCTGCGGCCGCGAGTCCGACGATCAGCGGCAGCGACAGCACCGACGGCATCAGCGCCCCGGCGAGGATGGGGTAGCGGGCCAGGGCGCGGCCCGCGCGGGGACGGAGGTTCATCGGCCGTCACCCGCCCGGCGGCGCCGGTTCCGGCGGTGCAGCAGGACGGCCGCGGTGATCGCCGGCGCGAGGAACAGGATCTCGCCCACCGCCTGCAGCGCCGGGGCGTCGCGCAGCCACACGCCCATGGCCAGGGCCGTGGCGACCGCGGCCACGACCTGCGTGACGGTGGCGGTGAGGAACAGGCCGGGCGAGACGGGTTCGGGCGCGTGGTCGCGGCGCGCCTGCGGCGGCCCGCCGGCCTTGCGTCCGGGCGCCATCGGGGCGGTGGAGGCCGGGCGCGGCCGGGCGGTGGACGCCGGCCCGGGTGGAGACGCGGCGAGCGGGGCTCTCGGAGGCGGGGAGCCGGTAGGCGGCGGGACGGGCGCGGTGATCCGCGGGAGGGGCGTCTCGGGGACGGTGACGGCCGCCGGTGCGGGCGGGCGCGGTGCGGCGGCGCCGCCATGCAGCTCGGTCAGGACCTCCGCCATCGTGGGGCGGCGGGCGGGCTTCTTGTCGAGGCAGGCGGCCAGCAGCTCGCGCCGGTGCGCCGGGAACGCCGTCAGGTCCGGGTCGGCGTTGAGGATGCGGTTCAGCACGGCCGGGATGCCGTCGGCGCCGAACGCCGGCTCCCCGGTGGCGGCGAAGGTGAGGGTGACCGTCCAGGAGAACACGTCCGAGGCCGGGCCGACCTCGTCCCCCGCCACCTGCTCGGGCGACATGTACGCGGGCGTGCCGAGGATCCCGCTGGTCACCGTGGTGGTGGAGGCCACGGCCCGGGCGATGCCGAAGTCGATGACGCGGGGCCCGTCGGGGGCCAGCAGCACGTTGGTCGGCTTGAAGTCGCGGTGCACGATCCCGGCGCGGTGGATGCCGTTGAGCGCGGCGGCGGTGCCGATGGCCAGCCGCTCCAGGCTCCCCGGATCCCGCGGCCCGGTGCGGCGGACCAGGTCGTCGAGCGACTCGCCCTCGATGTACTCGCTGACGATGTACGGCCGGTCGCCCTCGACGCCGGCGTCCAGGACGCGGGCCGTGCAGTACGGCTCGACCTCGCGGGCGAGGGAGCCCTCCCGCAGGAACAGCCGGCGGGCCCGCGCGTCGCCGGTGAGCCGGGCGTGCAGGACCTTGATCGCGACGAACCCCCCGCCGGCGTCCTCGCCCAGGTAGACCGCGCCCTGGCCGCCCTCGCCCAGCAGGTGCAGCAGCCGGTACGGGCCCAGTTCCCGGGGGTCGTCGGCGCGCAGGGCCGTCATCGTCGCCATCCGGCGATGATAGGTGATCAAGCAGGGGTCAGGCGGGGCGCTGCCCGGACCGCACGAGGCGGTCCCATTCGGTGAGCCAGTCGCGGCCCTGGTCGTCCACGAACGAGCCCGGCGGCGGGGTGACGCGGTGCCGGGCCAGCCATTCGCCGGGCCGCCGCATCGAGGGCCGCGGCCGCCCGTCGCTGGGCATCAGCTGCGGCGGGATCGGCGCCGGCATCGCCGGCGGCGCCTGCCCCTCGCCCTCCATCCGCGCCAGGTCCTTCTCCTCGGCCATGCCGATGGGGCCCTGCCTGCGGGCGTTGAAGAACTGGTTCACCGCCGGGTGGGTGCTGGACAGGATCATCTCGCGCGGCCCGAACATCACCAGCCCGCGCCGGAACAGCAGCCCGAGGTTGTCGGGCAGCACCCGGGCGGTGCCGATGTCGTGGGTGACGATGAGGAACGTGGCGCCCAGCTCGGCGTTGAGGTCGACGAACAGCTGGTTCAGGTAGGCGGTGCGGACGGGGTCGAGCCCGGAGTCGGGCTCGTCGGCCAGGATGATCTCCGGGTCCAGGACGAGGGCGCGGGCCAGCCCGGCGCGCTTCTTCATCCCGCCGGAGATCTCGCCCGGCAGTTTGCGCTCGGCGCCGGTGAGGCCCACCATCTCCATCTTCTCCAGCACGATCCGCCGGATCTCCGTCTCCTTCTTGCGGGTGTGCTCGCGCAGCGGGAAGGCGATGTTGTCGAAGACGTTCATGGAGCCGAACAGCGCGCCGTCCTGGAACAGCACGCCGAACCTGCGGCGCAGTTCGTACAGCTGGTCCTCGCGCAGCCGGGGCACGTCGCCGCCGCCGACGTAGACGTGGCCGCGGTCGGGCCGCAGCAGGCCCACGAGGTTCTTGAGGAAGACCGACTTTCCGGTGCCGGACGGCCCCAGCAGCGCGGAGATCTCACCGGCCGGGACGGTGAGAGTCACGTCCTCCCAGATGACCTGCCGTCCGAACGACTTGCGGAGCCCTTCCACCCGGATCTCGACGCCCATGACCACTCCCAGGCGGGGCGCCGGGGGGCGGGAGGTCCGCGTCCTGCTGCCGGTCCCCCGCCGCCTTCGACTGTACGACGCGGCGCCCGTCCCGGGGAGGCCCAGCCGCCGTATCGGACACGACCATGATCATCGGACATCCTTTGACTTGGTCAGGTCACGCCCCTTTCCCAGGAAGTCAGGTGAGCATCCGCCCCTCGTTCCACAAACCCGCCGCAAGATCTTAGGCACATTTATGACTTTGCCAGACGAATGCGGATCTCGGACTATGTGCGGTGACCTCCGGCGCGTCAACAGGGGCGCGCCCAACCCCCACTGGAGGCTCAGTGAAACACCGTCATGCCCGCATCCGCGGCACCACGGCCATCGGGGCGATCACGGGACTCATGGCGACCGCGCTGGTCGCCGCCCCCGCCGCCCAGGCCGCCGCCGGCTCCCCGGCCGGGTCGGACGTACCGCCAACCCCCTCCCCGCAGGCGAGCGCCGCCAAGCTCGCCGGCTCCCTCGCGGGGACGCTCGGAGCACGCAGTCCGGGCGCGTACATCGACAGGGCCACCGGCAAGCTGGTGGTCACCGTGACCGACGCCGGGGCCGCGCAGACCGTGCGCGCCGCCGGCGCCGAGGCGCGGACGGTCCAGCGCAGCGACGCGGACCTCAAGAAGGTCATGGCCGCCCTCAAGCGGGACGCGACCGTGCCCGGCACGGCCTGGGCCGTGGACCCCGCCGCCAACCAGGTGGTGCTGTCCCTGGACTCCACGGTCACCGGCGCGAAGGCGGAGAAGGTGCGGGCCGCGGCGCAGAAGCACGGCGCCGCGATCCGCACCCGGCAGGTCGCGGGCCGGTTCCGCACCTTCACCGCCGGCGGCGAGGCCATCTACGCCGGAGGCGGGCGCTGCTCGCTCGGATTCAACGTCAAGAAAGGCAGCGAGTTCTTCTTCCTGACCGCGGGCCACTGCACCGAGATCGGCGGCGCGTGGTTCTCCGACCAGGCCAGCACCCAGAAGCTGGGCGACACCGACGGCAGCAGCTTCCCGGGTGACGACTACGGGATCGTCAAGTACACGGGATCCCCCGCCGACACGCAGGGGACCGTCCACCTCTACAGCGGCACGCAGGACATCACGACCGCGGGCGAGGCGACGGTCGGCCAGAGCGTCACCCGCAGCGGCAGCACCACCCAGGTCCACGAGGGGGAGGTGACGGCCCTGAACCAGACGGTGAACTACGCCGAGGGAACCGTCAGCGGCCTCATCGAGACCACGGTGTGCGCCGAGCCCGGCGACAGCGGCGGCTCGCTGTTCGCCGGGTCGACCGCGCTCGGGCTGACCTCGGGCGGCAGCGGCGACTGCACCTCCGGCGGGACGACGTTCTTCCAGCCGGTGGGCGAGGCGCTCAGCGCCTACGGTGTCGAGATCTACTGATCGCTGATCGTCCGGTGAGCCGCACCGGATGATCTCCGTCGGCCCCTGGCTACGCGCGGGTCAGGGGCCGGCGGGCACCTCCAGCGTCCGCAGCACCTCGGCGATCACCCGTGACTGCTGCTCGGCCAGGTAGAAGTGGCCTCCGGGCCACGTCCGCACCGTGAACGGCTCCCCGTCGGTGAGCTCGCGCCACCGGGCGGCGGTCTCGGCGTCGACGTGGGAGTCGGACTCGCCGAGCAGCACGGTCACCGGAACCTTCAGCCGCGGCTCCGGCCGGTGCCCGTAGCGTTCCAGGAGCGCGAAGTCGTTGCGGACGTAGGGCAGCACGAGCTCGCGCATCTCCTCGTCCTGGAGCACCTCGGCGTCGGTGCCGCCCAGCTCCTCCAGCGCCGCGACCACGCCGTCGTCGTCGCGCTCGGAGATCCGGTCGTCGTCGCGGTCGTGCGGCGGGCGGGCGGCGGAGGCGAACAGGTGCACCGGCGGCGTGCCGCGCTCCTCGAGCAGCCGCGCGACCTCGTAGGCCAGCAGCGCGCCCATGCTGTGCCCGAACAGCGCGGCGGGCCGGTCCATCAGCGGCGACATCGCGGCGGCGATCAGCCGGGCGAGCTGGTGGGCGTCGGTCACCATCGGGTCGGCCAGCCGGTCGGCGCGGCCCGGGTACTGCACCGTGTGCACCTCGACGGCGGGGCCGGTCTCCCTGGCCCAGGTGCGGTAGAAGACCGCGGACCCGCCCGCGTGCGGCAGGCAGAACAGCCGCAGCGACGCCCAGGGACGCGTCTCGACGCAGCGGAACCAGCTCACGGGATCAGCTCCTCCTTCGCGGCCTGCCGCCCGGTCCGCCGCCCGGCCGCGGTGCGGCGCGGCCTCGGATCGCACGGCAGCGGCCACGGCGCCAGGCGGGGGTCGGGCACCCGCTTGGGGCCGGTGGACTCGGCCGCCACCCGGAAGCCGCGGCGCCGGTAGTTGGCCATGGCGTTCGGATGATCGAGCGTACTGGTCCGCAGCCACACCCGGGTAGCCGGGCCCGCGTGCTCCGCCCACAGCCGCCCGCGCTGCCAGGCCCGCCGCGCGCACTGCTCGACCAGGTAGCCGCCGTATCCCAGGCCCGTGAACGCCGGGGTGAGCCCGGCCAGGTGCACCTCGGTGTCGCCGCCGGGCTGCGCCTCCACCTCGAAGAACCCGGCGACGGTGCCCTCGGCCATGGCCAGCCAGGTGCCCAGTTCGGGGCGCTCCACCCAGGCCCGCCAGTCCTCGTACGTCCAGGGGAAGCGGTCGGTCCAGCAGACGGGGGCGCCGACCGCCGCGTACAGGGCCCGGCTGACGTCGGCGGACGGGCGGCGGACGAGGCTGAAGGTCATCTCGGCGGACGGCAGCGGCGCGGGCCGCAGGTCCGCCGCGTCGCGCATCTCCATCGTCCATTCGGTGACCGCCGGTACCTCGACCTCGCCGGGCACGTCACCGATCGCCCATCGCCTCGATCAGGCTCGCGGGGCGCATGTCGGTCCAGTGCTCCTCGACGTACTCGAGGCAGGCCTGGCGGGTGTCCTCGTCCTTGGCGACCGTCCATCCGGCGGGGACGTCGGCGAAGGAGGGCCACAGGGAGTGCTGTCCCTCGCCGTTGACGAGCACGAGGTAGGAGCCGTCGGGGTCTTCGAAGGGGTTGGTCATCGTTTCCTTCCGGAGGGAGTGGGACGGGATCTAGTCGAGCTTGTCGAGGCGGGCGGCGAGGACGGCGCCGATCTCGGCGAGCGGGCCGGGCTCCATGAGGAGGTGGTGGTCGGCGTCGACCGGGTGGTCCTCGATGTCGCCGCCGACCAGCGGGCCCCAGGTGGCGCGGGCGGTGGGCGAGGCGGCGGTGCGGCCCCGGGCGGCGGTGAAGAAGAGGAGGTCTCCGGGGTAACGGCCGGGCCGGTACTCCTCGGCCTGCCGGAGCCCGTTCTCGTAGTTGCGGTAGACGTTGACCAGGTCGTCCTCGCCGAGGGTGGCCAGGGCGTCGCCGCGTTCGGCGAGCACGGCCATGATCTGCGCCATGTCGGGGTTGCCGTCGGCGGCGACCATGCGGGCGTCGATGCCGATGGCCTCCAGCAGCTCGGGCAGCACCTCCCGCTTCTCGGTCTCCAGGTCCTGGCCGTGGTAGGCGTCGATGAGCGCGAGCAGCCCGACCCGTTCGCCGCGCTCGCGCAGGCGCCGGGCCATCTCGTAGGCGACCAGTCCGCCCAGCGACCAGCCGACCAGGTGGCACGGCCCGCCGGGCGGCAGGACCGGGCGGATCTGCTCCAGGTAGTCCTCGGCCATCTCCTCCACCGAGCCGGGCAGGTCGGCCTGGGTGAACGCGCGGGCCTGGAGGCCGTAGACGGGCCGGTCGGCGCCGAGGTGGCGCTGGAAGCCGAAGTAGCCCCACGACAGCCCGCCCGCCGGGTGGACGAAGAACACCGGGGGACGCTCCCCGGCCGCCCTGATCGGCAGCAGCACCTCGAAGCCCAGCCGGTCCTCGGGCTCGCCCAGGCGGGTGAGGGCCTCCGCGGTCTGGTGGGTGAACACGTCCCGGGGCGTGAACTCCAGGCCCTCGCGGTGGGCGCGGGTGACCAGGCGCAGCGCGGCGATGCTGTCGCCGCCGAGGTCGAAGAAGCTGACGTCGGCGCCGACCCGGTCGAGCCCGAGGACGCCGGCGAACAGGCCGCACAGCATTTCCTCGCGGGGTGTTCGCGGGTCGCGCCCGGCGGACGCCGCGCCGCCGAAGTCGGGGGCGGGCAGCGCGGCGCGATCGAGCTTGCCGTTGGGGTTGACCGGGAGGGTTTCCAGGGGCACGAACGCCGCCGGGACCATGTACTCGGGGAGCCGCTCCGCCGCGAACGCCCGCAGCTCCTCCGGCGGCGCCGCCGAGACGGCGTAGGCGACCAGGCGTTTCGTCCCGGACGCGTCCGCGCGGGCGACGACCGCGACGTTCGCGACGCCGGGATGGGCGGCGACGGCCGCCTCGACCTCGCCCGGCTCGATCCGGAACCCGCGGACCTTGACCTGGAAGTCGGCGCGGTCGAGGTACTCCAGGACGCCGCCGGGCCGCCACCGCACCAGGTCGCCGGTCCGGTACATGCGGTCGCCCGGGGCGCCGAACGGGTCGGCGACGTAGCGCTCCGCGGTCAGGACGGGCCGGCCGTGGTAGCCGCGCCCGAGCCCGGCCCCGGCGATGTACGCCTCGCCCGGGACGCCCGGCGGGACCGGCCGCAGGCCCTCGTCCAGCACGTACACGCGCATGTCGTCGATCGGGCGGCCGAGGACGGCGGAGGTCTCGGCGGGGTCGGCGAGCGGGGCGCGCTGCCCGGCGATCGTGGTGTACGTGGTCGCCTCGGTCGGCCCGTACACGTTGCCGACCTCGATCCCGGGGCAGGCGGCGAGCACCTTGCGAATCGCCGCGGGCGACCCGGCCTCGCCGCCGGTGAGGACCTCCCGCAGCCCGGCGAACGCCTCGGGGCGCTCCTCGGCGACCAGGTTGAAGAGGGTGGTGGTGAGGAAGAGCCCGGTCACGCCCTCGGCGGCGACGATCCGGGCGAGGTCGTCGCCGTGCAGGCGGCCGGGCGGGGCGACGACGGCGGTGCCGCCGCGCAGCAGCGGCGTCCACAGCTCGTAGAGGGACGCGTCGAACGCGTGCGCCGAGTGCACCAGGACCCGTTCGTGCGCGCCGCCGGACAGCCGGGCGTCGGTCGCCAGGTCGACCACGTCGCGGTGCCGCAGCATCACGCCCTTGGGCACGCCGGTGGAGCCGGAGGTGAACAGGACGCAGGCGAGCCCTTCGGGATGGCACGGCACGGCGGGGTCGGTGGCCGGCCGGGCGGCCTGGGCGGCGAGCTCGGCGTCGTCGTCCACGACCAGGACGCGGGCCCGCGTCCCGGCGGCCTCCACCCGCGCGGCCATGGCGGTGTCGGTGAGGACGACCGGCGCCCCGATCTCCGCGACCGCCCAGGCCGTCCGCTCCGGCGGGTAGCCCTGGTGGACGGGCGCGTACGCGCCGCCCGCCTTCAGGACCGCCAGGCTGCCCGCGACCAGGTCGGCCGACCGTTCGAGCAGCACGGCCACCGGGGTCTCGGGGCCGACGCCGAGACCGATGAGGCGGTGCGCCAGCCGGTTGGCGCGGGCGTCCAGGTCGGCGTAGGTGATCGACTCCCCCGCGGTGGTGCGGACGGCGACGGCATCGGGGTGCGCCTCGACGGTGGCGGCGAAGCGTTCCGTGACGGTGGCGGGGCGGCGGGCGGTGGTCCGGCCCTGCCAGTCGCGCAGGACCTGCGCGCGTTCGCCGCCGTCCAGGACGTCGATGCTCGCGAGCGGCACGCCGGGGCGGTGCGCGATCGAGTCGAGGATCCGCTCGAACCGGCGCATCAGCCGTCCGGCGTCGGCGGGCGGGCACACGTCGGGGCGGTGGTCCAGGCGCAGCGAGAGGCGGGGGCCGGGCACGGCCGCGAAGGTGAAGGGGTAGTGGCTGGCGTCGTGGCCGTCCACGGCGTGCAGCGTGAGACCGCCCAGGTCGGTGCCGTCGGCGTCCGGGTCGAACGGGTAGTTCTCCAGCACCGTCATCGTGTCGAACAGCGCGCCGCCCCCCGCTCCGGCGAGCCGCTGGACGTCGGCGAGGCCGAGGTGGTGGTGCGGCAGCAGGTCGGCCTGCTCGCGCTGCAACCGGGCCAGCGCGGCGGCGACCGTGTCGGCGGGCCGGATCCGCACCCGCACCGGCAGCGTGTTGATGAACAGCCCGATCATCCGCTCCACGCCGGGCAGTTCGGGCGGGCGCCCGGACACGGCCGCGCCGAACACCACGTCGCCGCGGCCGGTCATGCGGCCGAGCAGCACGCCCCACGCCAACTGCAGGACGGTGTTGAGGGTGACGCCCTCCGCTCGGGCGCGCGCGGACAGCGCGGCGGTGAGCTCCTCGGTGAGCCGGACGCGGACGCGCCCGGGAGCGGCCTCCCCGGACGGCGGCGGCTGTGCGTTCCGCACGCGGGGGGCGAGGAGCGTCGGGCCGTCGACACCGTCCAGGGCGCGGCGCCAGGCGTCCTCGGCCGCCCCCCGGTCCTGCTCCGCCAGCCACGCCAGGTGGTTCTTGTACGGAACGACGCGCGGCAGCCCGCCGTCGTCTCCCCCGGCCAGGTAGAGCGCGAACAGCTCGGTCTGCAGGACCGGCGTGGACCAGCCGTCCAGCAGGATGTGGTGGTTGGTGAACACCATCCGGTGCAGGTCGTCCGCGAGCTTGAGCAGCAGGAAGCGCAGCAGCGGCGGGCGGGCCATGTCGAACGGCCGCGCCCGCTCCCGCTCGGCCAGCGCCCGCGCCTCCGCCTCCCGCTCGGCCGCGCCGGGCAGGCCGGTCAGGTCGGCCTCCTCCCACGGCAGCCGCACGGTCCGGTGGACGACCTGCACGGCCGTCCCCTCCTTGCGCTGGCGGAACCCGGCCCGCAGATTGGCGTGCCGCCGCAGCAGCGCCGCGGCGGCCGAGCGCAGGGCCGCGACATCCAGCGGCCCGCGCAGGTCGAAGACGATCTGGGCGGTGTAGACGTCCCCGCCCGCCTCCGCGTCGTGCAGCGCGTGGAAGAACAGGCCCTGCTGGAGGGGCGAGAGCGGGAGGATGTCTTCGAGCTGCGACTTCCTGTGCTGCTGAGCGGTCAATCCAGCTCCTCGAAGTCGTCGAGTTCGGCGGCCAGCTCGTCGATCTCGTCCTGGTCGATCGACACCAGCTCCAGGTCGGAGGGGGTGAACCCGCCGACCGGGCCGCCGTCCTCCCGGCCGTCCACGACGTGCGCGACCAGGCCGCGCAGCGCCTCGCACCACCGGTCGGCCAGGTCCTGGACGCGCGCCTCGTCGAACAGGCCGCCCGCCCAGGTCCAGGTGGCGGTCAGCTCGGGGCCGGTCCCGGGCAGGTCGCGGGTGTGGGCGTTGACCTCGATCGCGTGGACCAGCGCCAGCGCGTCGTCCTGGCCGCCGCCGAGCGCCGCGCTCTCGGCCGCGTCCGCCGGTCCCCAGTCGGTGCCCTCCGGCACGGCGGACCGGCCCAGGTAGTTGAACGCGATCTGCGGAGTGCGCGTGCCTCCGTCGGACTCGGCGAGGCGCGGGCGGAGCAGGCCGAAGCCGATGCCGTTGTCGGGGATCTCGCGGAGCTGCTCCTTGACCCTCTTCAGCGCCGTGCCGACGGCCTGCCCGCCGTCCCGGACCTCCGCGCGGTCGATCGGACCCGCGTCCAGCCGCACCGGGAACAGGGAGGTGAACCAGCCCGCCGTCCGGAACAGGTCCACGCCCGGCACGACCTCCTCGCGGCCGTGCCCCTCCAGGTCGACGAGCACGGCCGTCCCATCGCCGCCGCCGCGCCAGCCCGCGACCGCGATCGCCAGGCCGGTCAGCAGCACGTCGTTGACGCGGCCGTGGAAGGCGGCGGGCACGTCGGTGAGCAGCGGACCGGTGATCTCGGCGGGCAGCGCGACGGTCAGGTGCCGGGCCGTCCCGAACGTGTCCCCGTGCTCGGCGCCGAGCGGCCGGTGCGCGAGCGGCGGGTCGGGGGTGGCGAGGATCTCCCTCCACAGCGGCAGCTCCGCCAGCCGCTCCGGATCGGACGCCTCGGCCTGGAGGCGCTGCGCCCAGCGGCGGAACGAGGTCGGGACCGGCTGGAGCTCGCCGCCCGCCCAGGCCGTGACCAGGTCGGGCAGCAGGATCCGCCAGGAGACGCCGTCCACGACCAGGTGATGGAGGGTGAGGAGCAGCCGCCCGGACCGGTCCGGGCCCGCGTCGAACCAGACGAGCTGAGCCATGACGCCGCGTCCGGGATCGAGGCCGCTCCGTGCCGCCAGAGCCTCGCGGGCGAGGACGGCGCGGAGTTCCTCGCCGTCGAGCCCGGCGACGTCCACGCGCCGGACGAGCGGGTCCGCGTCGACCGTGCCGGGCTCGCCGACCTCGAACTCCCAGTCCGGGGTGGTGCGATCCACGCGCAGGCGCAGCATGTCGTGATGGTCGACGAGCCGCCGCAACGCGCGCGCGAGGTCCTGGACGCGAAGGCCGGGCGGGACCTGGAGGAGCATCCGCTGGCTGTAGTCGTCGACCGGCCCGTCCAGCTCCCGGAACCACCGCATGATCGGAGTGGCCGGAACGGGCCCGACCCCGGCCCCGGGCGGTTCCTTCTCGACGGTGTCGGCGTCGTCGGCGACGGTGCGGGCGATGGCGGCGAGTTGTTCGACGGTCTGGTGCTGGAACACCTCGCGCGGAGAGATCACCAGGCCCGACTGGCGGGCGCGGGAGACCAGCTGGATCGCGATGATGGAGTCGCCGCCGAGGTCGAAGAACCCGTCGTCCACCCCGACCCGTTCCAGCCCCAGAACCTCCGCGAACAGCTTCGCGAGAATTTCCTCGTGCGCGGTCCGAGGCGTGCGAGAGGACACTTTGACGGAGAAGTCGGGTGCGGGCAGGGCTTTGCGGTCGAGTTTCCCGTTGGCGGTCAGAGGCAGGGCGTCGAGTTCGACGACGGCGGCCGGGACCATGTAATCCGGCAACCGCTCAGAGGCGAACCGGCGCAGATCCCCGGCGGCTCCAACGACATAGGCGATCAGACGCTCATCGCGCACCACCACCGCGACATCGGACACGGCATCGTTGCGCGCCAGCACCGCCTCGATCTCGCCCAACTCGATCCGGAACCCGCGCAACTGCACCTGCTGATCCGAACGCCCCAGGTATTCCAGACGCCCATCCGCACGCCACCGCGCCAGATCCCCCGTCCGATACATCCGCGCACCAGGGCCACCATGCGGATCGGCGACAAAGCGTTCAGCCGACAGCGACGGACGGTTCAGATAACCGCGCGCCAGACCCGGGCCGGCCACATACAACTCGCCCACCACACCGGCCGGAACAGGCTGCAGACGACCGTCCAGGACATAAACACGCAGGTCGGGGATGCCCGTCCCGACCACGCTTCCCGCCGCTGTCGCGGCGAACGCGCGGTCGAGACGCTGGTAGGACACGTGCACGGTCGTCTCGGTGATCCCGTACATGTTCACCAGCACCGGGGCCTCATCCCCGTGCCGCGAATACCACTCCTCCAAGCGGCCCAATTCCAGAGCCTCACCACCGAAGACCACGAACCGCAACGCCGACAAGTCCGTCTCCGGACGCTCCCGATCCGCCGCCATCAACTGGTAGAACGCCGACGGAGTCTGGTTCAGGACGGTGACCTTCTCAGCGGCCAGCAGTTCCAGGAACTCACCGGGCGAACGCGAGGTCAGGTACGGGACGACGACCACACGGCCGCCATAACACAACGCACCCCACAACTCCCACACCGAGAAATCAAACGCGAACGAATGGAACAACGTCCACACATCATCCGCACCGAACCCGAACCACCCCTCCGTCGACCCCAGCAACCGCACCACATTCCTGTGCGGAACCACCACACCCTTCGGCAACCCCGTCGACCCCGACGTATAGATCACATACGCCGCACTCTCCGGATGGACGACAACACCCGGGTCGGTGTCGGGGTACTCCTCGTACGTCTCCAGGGTGTCGAGGGTGTAGGCGGGTCGCGCGTCCTGCAGCACGTACGCGATCCGTTCCGCCGGGTAGTCCGGGTCGATGGGCACGTAGGCCGCGCCCGCCTTCAGCACGCCCAGGATCGCCACGACCAGATCGGCCGAACGCGGAAGCCGCAGCGCCACGAGATCCCCCGGGCGGACGCCCTGCGCGGCCAGGTGCCGGGCTAGGCGGTTAGCGGCTGCGTTCACCCCGCCGTACGACAGCGTCCGCCCCTCGAACGTCACCGCCGGAGCATCCGGACGCTCGGCCGCACGCGCCTCGAACAACGCCGGGATCGTCGCGTCACCGGCATCGAGCGCTTCCGCCCGGCCTCCCGCCCAGTCGCGCAGGATGGCCTCGCGTTCGGAGGGGGCGAGGATCTCGGCGGTGCCGATGGGCGCGTCCGGTTCGGCGGCCAGTGCGGTCAGCAGCCGCTGGAAGCGGGCCGCGATCGAATCGGCGGTGCCGGGGTCGAACAGGTCGAGGGAGTATTCGAGGCCGCCGTCGATTCCGGCCGGGGCGCCGCCGTCGCCGTGCCGTTCCTCCAGGTAGAGGGACAGGTCGTACTTGGCGGTGCCGGACGGCAGCGGCTCGGCGCCGCCGCTGAGGCCGTCCATCTCAAGGGTGGCCCCGGGGTTGTTCTGGAACGAGAGCACGACCTGGAAGAGCGGGTGGCGGGCCATGGAGCGGGCCGGGTTGAGGACCTCCACCAGGCGTTCAAAGGGGAGGTCCTGGTGGGCGTAGGCGGCGAGGTCGGTCTCCTTCACCCGTGCGATGAGCTCCCGGAACGAGGGGTCGCCCGCGGTGTCGGTGCGGAGCACGAGCATGTTGACGAACATGCCGACCAGGTCGTCCAGGGCCTCGTCCGTGCGTCCGGCGATCGGTGCTCCGATCGGGACGTCGGTTCCGGCGCCGAGCCTGGTCAGCAGCGCCGCGTAGGCGGCCTGCATGACCATGAAAAGGCTGGCGCCGCTGTCGCGGGCGAGTTTCAGGAGGGCGGCGTGAAGGTCGGCGTCGAGTTCGAAGGGGACGGTCCCGCCCCGGTACGCGGTTTCGGCGGGCCGGGGGCGGTCAGCGGGCAGCGCCAGTTCCTCCGGTAGATCGGCCAGCGCCTCGCGCCAGTAGGCGATCTGCCGCGACACCAGGCTCTCCGGATCGTCCTCCGACCCGAACAACTCCTCCTGCCACAACGTGTAATCGGCGTACTGCACCGGCAGCGCCGCCCACCCCGGCACGCCACCCTCCACCCGCGCCGCATACGCCGCGATCACGTCGCGGGCGAGCGGCGCCATCGACCAGCCGTCGCCCGCGATGTGGTGGAGCACGAGCAGCAGGACGTGCGTGTCGCCGCCGAGGGCGAACAGCCGGGCTCGCAGCGGGGGTTCCACCGACAGGTCGAAGCCCTGCCCGGCGGCGGCTGCCAGCCCGGCGGGGAGGCGGGCCTCGTCGGTCTCGGTGACGGTGAGCGCGGGACGGGCAGTCGCGGGGTCGAGGACGAGCTGGCGGGCGGTTCCGGAGGCGTCCGGGAAGATCGTGCGGAGCGGTTCGTGCCGGGTGACGACGTCGCCGAGCGCCGCGCGCAGGGCGTCACGGTCGAGGGCGCCGTGCAGGCGCAGCGCGATCGGCATGTTGAACGCCGCCGACCGGCCCTCGAACCGGTTGAGGAACCACAGCCGCCGCTGCGCGTACGACAGCGGGATCGTCGCGGGGCGGTCGGCGGCGCGCACGAGCGCGGGCCGCGCGCTTCCCGACGCCCGCGCCACGCGTCCGGCCAGTCCGGCGGCGGTGGGCGCCTCGAACAGCGCCCGGACGGGCAGTTCGACGCCGAACGCCGACCGCACCCTGCCGATGAGGCGGGTGGCGGTGAGGGAGTCGCCGCCGAGGTCGAAGAACCCGTCGGCGGGGCCGACCCGCGCGATGCCCAGGACCTCGGCGAACAGGCCGCACAGGATCTCCTCCTGCGGCGACCGGGGGGCCCGCGACGCATCCGTCCCCCCCAGCGTCGCCGGGGACGGGCAGGGCGGCGCGGTCGAGCTTGCCGTTGACGGTGAGCGGCAGCCCGTCCAGCGCGGTGAGCGTGGGGATCATGTAGCCGGGCAGGTGCGCGGCGGCGTGCCGGCGCAGCCCGGCCAGGTCGGCGGTCGCCGGGACGACGTAGCCGGCGAGCCGCCCGTCGCGGACGATCACGGCGGCCCGCGCCACCCCCGGGTACCGGGCCAGGACGCTCTCGACCTCGCCGGGCTCCACCCGGTGGCCGCGGATCTTGACCTGGTCGTCGACCCGGCCGAGGTGTTCGACGGTGCCGTCGGGGCGGAGCCGGGCCCGGTCCCCGGTGCGGTACATCCGGTCGCCGGGGGCAGCGAACGGGTCGGCGACGAACCGTTCGGCGGTGAGGCCCGGCCGGTCGTGGTAGCCGCGGGCGAGCTGGGCGCCCGCCAGGTACAGCTCGCCGGGCGTCCCGGGCGGCACCGGTTGCAGGGCGGAGTCCAGGATGTAGGCGCGGGTGTTGCGCTGGGGCGCGCCGATCACGGCCGGCCCGCCGCCCGCCACCGGCGCGTTCATGGTGTCGATCGTCGCTTCGGTGGGCCCGTAGAAGTTGCGGGCGGTGGTGCCGTCGAGGTCGCGCAGCTCGTGCCAGAGGTCGTCGCCGATCGCCTCGCCGCCGAGCAGCAGCTGGGACGGCCGGTGCCGGTCGCCGTCCAGGAGCCCGGCGTCGCGGAGGGCGCGCAGGTGCGAGGGGGTGGTGTTGACCAGGTCGATCCGGGCGCGGTCGACGTAGGCGGCGTAGGCCTCGACGTCGCGGCGGGTCCGGTCGTCGATGAGGTGCAGCTCGTGGCCGTACATCATCCACAGCAGGCCCATCCACGAGGTGTCGAACGAGAACGACGCCAGGTGCGCGAACCGCATCCGCGGCCCGCCGCCCCGCGCGGTGTGCGCGGCGATCGCGGGGTCGAAGAAGGCGGTCCGGTGGGCCTCGAAGTAGTTGAGGACGGCCTCGTGCGTGATGGTCACGCCCTTGGGGCGGCCGGTGGAACCGGAGGTGTGGATGACGTAGGCGGCGTTGCCCGGAAGCAGCTGCGGCCTGCGCCCGGTGGCCTGGCCGGGAGCCAGAGGCAGGTCTCCGGGGCGGACGGTCAGCGCGGGGCGGCAGTCATCCAGCAGCCAGGCGATCCGGTCGGCCGGGTACTCGGGGTCGATCGGCACGTACGCGGCCCCGGCCTTCAGCACGCCCAGCAGCGCGACGACGATCTCCGGGGTGCGGGGCAGGACGAGCGCCACCCGGTCCTCGGGGCCGATCCCGCGCGCGGTGAGGGCGTTCGCGAACCGGTCGGCGCGGGTGTTCAGCTCGGCGTAGGTCAGCGGGTCGTGGCCTTCGCAGACGAGCGCGACCTCGTCCGGCATGAGCGCTACCCGTTCCTCGAACAGCTCCGGCAGCGTCCCGGGCCGCACGTCCGCGGCGGTGTCGTTCCACGCCACCAGCCGCGCCCGCTCCGCTTCGCCGCCCAGCTCGACCGACCCGGCGGGGCGGGTGGAGTCCTCGGCGAACGCCTCCAGGAACCGGCGGACCCGGGCCAGCAGCGCCTCGGCGGTGTCCCGGCCGAACACGTCGGGCCGGTAGTGCAGGCGCAGCGACAGCTCGGGGCCGGGCGCCGCGACCAGCGACAGCGGGAAATGGGTCGCGTCGTGGGAGGCCGCTCCGGTGATCCGGACGCCGTTGAGGGAGCCGTCCATGGACGCCGGGTCGAACGGGTAGTTCTCCAGCACCGTCATCGTGTCGAACAGGGCGCCCTGGTGGCCCGCCGCCCGCTGCACGTCGGTGAGGCCGAGGTGGTGGTGCGGGAGCAGGTCGGTCTGCTCGTCCTGGAGCCGTTCCATGAGCGCGGCCAGGGACTCGCCGGGACGGTACCGCACCCGGATCGGCAGCGTGTTGATGAACAGGCCGATCATCTGCTCGACCCCGGGGAGTTCTGGAGGGCGCCCCGAGACGGTCGCGCCGAACACGACGTCGTCGCTGCCCAGCAGGCGGCCGAGCACCAGGCCCCACGCCCCCTGCAGCACGGTCGACAGCGTGACGCCGTGGCGGCGCGCGGCCCGGCCGAGCCTGCGCGTGAGGCGCTCGTCCAGGTGGGCGACGACCGCCTCAGGGGGTACCGGAGGGCGGTCCGCGGCGTCCGGGGCGACCAGGGAGGGGCCCTCGACGCCGTCCAGCGCGCGGCGCCAGGCGTCCTCGGCCGCCTGCCGGTCCTGCTTCGCCAGCCAGGCCAGATAGCTCTTGTACGGGGTGACGCGGGGAAACCCGGCGTCGTGCCCGCCCTGCACGTACAGCAGGAACAACTCGGTCGCCAGAACCGGTGTGGACCAGCCGTCCAGGAGGATGTGGTGGTTGGTGAACACCAGCCGGTGCCGTCCCGGCCCGCGCCGCACCAGAACGAACCGCAGCAGCGGCGGCTCCGTCATCGCGAACCCGCGCGCCCGCTCCCGCGCCACCACCGCGTCGGCCCCCGCGTCCGAGGCCGCGTCGACCTCCTCCCACGGCAGATCCACCGCGCGTGGGATCACCTGCACGGGACGCGACAGGTCCTCGTGCCAGAACGCGGCCCGCAGGTTGGAGTGGCGGCGCAGCAGGGTCGCGGCGGCCGCCCTCAGCGCCGCGGCGTCCAGCGGCCCGTCCAGGTCGAGGACGAACTGCGCCGTGTAGACGTCGGTGCCGTCCTCGTCGAGGAGCGCGTGGAAGAAGAACCCCTGCTGCAACGGGGACAGCGGCAGGATGTCCTCCAGGTCCCCACGGTTCAATTCTTGCTCCTCCAGGCGTCCTGCAGCTTGTCGATCTCCGCTTGGTCGAGGTCGACGAGGAGGTCGGACGGGGTGAACCCGCCGCCTCCGTCGTCTCCGCCGGAGCGGGCGTGCTCGGCGAGCCCGCGCAGCGCGGTGAACCAGCCCTCGGCCAGGTCCCGCACCTCGTCGCGGGACAGCACCCCGTCCGGCCAGGTCCAGGTGGCCGACAGCTCGGCGCGCCCGTCCCGGCCGTCCCGGGCCACGGCGTTGATCTCCAGGGCGTGCGCCATCGGCATCCGCGGGTCCTCCCCGGCGGGCGGCTCCTCGGGAGCGAGCGTCCAGTCGCCGCCGTCCTCGCCCGGCGCGACCCGGCCCAGGTAGTTGAACGCGATCTCGGCCGGCGGGAGATCGGCCAGCTCCTCGGCGGCCTCAGCCCCGGCCAGATGGCGCAGCAGCCCGTACCCGACGCCCTCCGGAACGGCGCGGAGCTGCTCCTTCACCTTCTTGAGGGCCGCACCGGCCGCGGGACCGCCCTTCTTGACCTCGGCCCAGTCGGCCGCGCCCGGGTCCAGCCGCACGGGATGGATCGAGGTGAACCAGCCCACCGTCCGGGACAGGTCCAGCCCCGGGACGATGTCCGTACGGCCGTGGCCCTCCACGTCCACCAGCACCCCGCCGCCTCCGCGCCCGCCGCCGCGGTGCCGCCCGCGCCAGTGGGCGACGGCCAGCGCCAGCCCGGTCAGCAGCACGTCGTCGACCCGGGCTCGGTACGCGGCGGGCACGCCGGTCAGCAGCCGCCCGGTGACCTCGGCGGGCAGGACGAGCGTCAGCGACTCCGCGCGGGCCGCGATGTCGACGCGCGGATCGAGCGCGCGGGCGGCGATGGGCCGCGGCGGGCCGTCCACGATGTCCAGCCAGGTCTCCAGCTCGTCCCCGGCACGGGCGGGATCGGACGCCTCGGCCTGGAGGCGCTGCGCCCAGCGGCGGAACGAGCTCCCGCCCGGCTCCAGCTCGCCGCCCGCCCACGCGACGACCAGGTCGGGCAGGAGGATCCGCCACGAGACGCCGTCCACGACCAGGTGATGGAGCATCACCAGCAGCCGGCCCTGCGCGTCCCCGGCGTCGAACCAGACGAGCTGCGCGACCGTCCCGCCGACCGGGTCGAGGCGCTCCCGCGCGGCGGCGGCCTGCTCGGCGACGACCGCGCCCAGCTTGTGCTCGTCCAGGCCGCCGACGTCGATCCGGGTGACGAGATCGGCCGCCGCGACCGTGCCGCGCGGGCGCACGACCGGCTGCCACCGGTCGCCGTCCACGTCGAGGCGGAGCCGGAGCGCGTCATGGTGGTCCAGCAGGACCTGGAGCGCGCCCGTGAGCCGCTCCAGGTCGTCGCCGCCCAGGCCCGCCGGTGTGCGCAGCAGCATCGACTGGTGGAAACCGCTGATCAGCGAGGCGTCCCCGCCCACCCGCTCGCGCAGCCACGCCACGATCGGCGTGACCGGCACCGGGCCGACGGCCGTCCCGGGCGGTTCCTTCTCGACGGTCTCGGCGTCGTCGGCGGCGGTGCGGGCGATCGCGGCGAGCCGCTCCACGGTCTGGTGCTGGAACACCTCGCGCGGAGAGATCACCAGACCCGACTGGCGGGCGCGGGAGACCAGCTGGATCGCGATGATGGAGTCGCCGCCCAGGTCGAAGAACCCGTCGTCCACCCCGACCCGTTCCAGGCCCAGAACCTCCGCGAACAGCTTCGCGAGGATTTCCTCGAAAGGCGAACCCGGCTCCCGCGACGACACCTTCGCCGCGAAATCCGGCTCGGGCAGGGCTTTGCGGTCGAGTTTCCCGTTGGCGGTCAGAGGCAGGGCGTCGAGTTCGACGACGGCGGCCGGGACCATGTAATCCGGCAACCGCTCGGCCGCATATCTGCGCAGCCCGTCATCCGTTCCGACGACGTAGGCGATCAGTCGTTCGTCCCGAACCACCACCGCGACATCGGACACGGCATCGTTGCGCGCCAGCACCGCCTCGATCTCACCCAACTCGATCCGGAACCCGCGCAACTGCACCTGCTGATCCGAACGCCCCAGATACTCAAGGCGCCCATCCGCACGCCACCGCGCCAGATCGCCCGTCCGATACATTCGCGCACCGGGAACCCCGTAAGGATCAGCGACGAAACGCTCGGCCGAGAGCGACGGACGGTTCAGATAACCGCGCGCCAACCCCGGACCGGCCACATACAACTCGCCCACCACACCGGCCGGAACAGGCTGCAGACGACCGTCCAGGACATAAACACGCAGGTCGGGAATGCCCGTCCCGACCACGCTGCCCGCCGCTGTCGCGGCGAACGCGCGGTCGAGACGCTGGTAGGACACGTGCACGGTCGTCTCGGTGATCCCGTACATGTTCACCAGCACCGGGGCCTCATCCCCGTGCCGCGAATACCACTCCTCCAAGCGGCCCAACTCCAGAGCCTCACCACCGAAGACCACGAACCGCAACGCCGACAAGTCCGTCTCCGGACGCTCCCGATCGGCCGCCACCAGCTGATAGAACGCCGACGGAGTCTGGTTCAGGACGGTGACCTTCTCAGCGGCCAGCAGTTCCAGGAACTCGCCGGGCGAACGCGAGGTCAGGTACGGGACGACGACCACACGGCCGCCATAACACAACGCACCCCACAACTCCCACACCGAGAAATCAAACGCGAACGAATGGAAAAACGACCACACATCACCCGCACCGAATCCGAACCACTCCTCCGTCGACCCCAGCAACCGCACCACATTCCTGTGCGGAACCACCACACCCTTCGGCAACCCCGTCGACCCCGACGTATAAATCACATACGCCGCACTCTCCGGATGGACGGCAACGTTCAGGTCGGTGCCGGGAAGGTCGTCGGGGACCTCGACGGTGTCGAGGGTCAGGACGGGCCGGGCGTCGTCCAGCATGTGGGCGATGCGCTCCGCCGGGTAGTCCGGGTCGATGGGCACGTAGGCGGCCCCGGTCTTCAGCACCGCGAGGATCGCCACGACCAGATCGGCCGAGCGCGGAAGCCGCAGGGCGACGAAGCGTTCGGGCCCCGCACCGCGCTCGATCAGGTGCCGGGCTAGGCGGTTGGCCCGCGCGTTCAGCTCCCCGTACGACAGCGTCCGCCCCTCGAACGTCACCGCCGGAGCATCAGGACGCTCGGCCGCACGCGCCTCGAACAGCGCCGGGATCGTCGCGTCACCGGCATCGGGCGCCGTGCCCGTCCGGCCTCCCGCCCAGTCGCTCAGGATGGTCTCGCGTTCGGCGGGGTCGAGGACGTCGACCGTCCCGATCGGGGCGTCGGGGGCGGCGAGGAGTCCGGTCAGGTAGCGCTCGAAGCGGGCGGTCAGGCGTTCGGCGGTGGCGGGGTCGTACAGGTCGAGGGCGTACTCCAGTTCGCCGTCGAGGCCGTCGGCGCGCTCGGTGAGGATCATCAGGAGGTCGAAGCGGGACACTCCGGCGTTCAGCGGTTCGGGTTCGGCGCTGAAGCCGGGCATCTCCAGCCTGGCCTCGGGGTTGTTCTGGAAGGTGAGGCCGACCTGGAAGAGCGGGTGGCGGCCGAGGTGGCGGGGCGGGTTGAGGACTTCGACGAGGCGCTCGAACGGGACGTCCTGGTGGGCGTAGGCGGCCAGGCCGGTCTCCCTGACCCGTGCGATGAGCTCCCGGAACGAGGGGTCGCCCGCGGTGTCGGTGCGGAAGACTAGCATGTTGACGAACATGCCGACCAGGTCGTCCAGGGCGTCGTCGGTGCGTCCGGCGATCGGTGAGCCGATGGGGACGTCGGTTCCGGCGCCGAGCCTGGTCAGCAGGGCGGCGAAGGCGGCCTGGGCGACCATGAACGGGCTGGCGCCGGTCTCGCGGGCGAGGGTGAGGAGCGCCTCGCGCACGTCGGGGCCGAGGCGGAAGCGGGCGGTGCCGCCCCGGTAGGACGCTTCGGCGGGCCGGGGCCGGTCGGACGGCAGCGCCAGTTCCTCCGGCAAACCGGCCAGAGCCTCGCGCCAGTACGCGATCTGCCCTGACACCAGGCTCTCCGGATCGTCCTCCGACCCGAACAACTCCTCCTGCCACAACGTGTAATCGGCGTACTGCACCGGCAACGGCGCCCACCCCGGCACACCACCCTCCACCCGCGCCGCGTACGCCGCGATCAGGTCCCGGGCGAGCGGCGCCATCGACCAGCCGTCGCCCGCGATGTGGTGCATGAGCAGCAGGGCGACGTGCTCGTCGGGGGCGAGCCGGAAGAGGTGGGCGCGCAGCGGCGGTTCGGCGGAGATGTCGAAGGCGTGTCCGGCGGCCATGCCGAGGCGGGCGGGCAGTTCGGCCTCGCTCGTGTCGGTGATCTCCAGTTCGGGACGGGCGGCGGCGGGGTCGAGGATCACCTGCCGGGGGACGCCGCCGCTGTCGGGCAGGATCGTGCGGAGCGACTCGTGCCGGGTGACGAGGTCGCCGAGGGCCTCCTGCAGCGCGGCGTGGTCGAGGGCGCCGCGGATGCGCAGCGCGGTCGGCATGTTGTAGGTGGCGGAGGGCCCCTCGAACCGGTTGAGGAACCACAGCCGCCGCTGCGCGTACGACGGCGGGAGCGGGTCGGGGCGTTTGCGCGGTTCCAGGGGCGGGCGGGCCGGGCCTCCGTTCCCGTCCCCGTCCCGGAGGCCGTCGAGCAGCGCGGCGATCCCGGCGACGGTGGGGGCCTCGAACAGCGCCCGGACGGGGAGTTCGGCGGCCAGGGCGCGGCGGATCCGGCCGGCGACCCGCATGGCGATCAGCGAGTTGCCGCCGAGGGCGAAGAAGTCGTCGTCGATCCCGACGCGCGGGACGCCGAGCAGGTCGGCGAAGACGGCGGCGACGGTCTCCTCGCGGGCGTCGCGCGGCGCCCGGTACGGGGTCGCGGCGGGCGCGGCGTCCAGGTCGGGCCTGGGCAGCGCCTTGGTGTCGATCTTCCCGTTGGGGGTGAGGGGCATCGCGTCGAGGACGACGACGGCGGCCGGGACCATCGACTCGGGGAGCCCGGCGCGGACGTGGGCGCGCAGTTCCTCGGGGTCGACGGTCTGGCCGGGCGCGGCGACGACGTAGGCGACCAGGCGCTTCACTGTGGGCCCTGGAGCAGCCGTGGTCTCCGCGGCGCGGGCGCGGCGTTCGTCGGCGCCGGGCAGGTCCAGGCCGGCGACGGTGACGGCGGCGTCGGCGGTGACGGCCTCCAGGACCTGGACGTACCAGGCGGCGAACCGTTCGGCGGTGTCGCGGTCGAAGAGGTCGAGGGCGTGCTCCAGGGTCCCGGCGAGCGCGCCGTCGCGTTCCTCGAGGAGGAATTCGAGGTCGAACTTGGCGACCCCGGCGTCCATCGGCTCGGGCTCCACGGTCAGGCCGGGCAGGTCGACGGCGGCCCGGGGGTTGTTCTGGAGGGTGAGCATGACCTGGAAGAGCGGGTGCCGTGCCAGTGACCGCGCCGGGTTGAGGGCTTCGACGAGCCGCTCGAACGGGACGTCCTGGTGGGCGTGGGCGGCCAGGTCGGTCTCCCGGACGCGGCCGAGCAGCTCGGCGAAGGCCGGGTCGCCGGAGGTGTCGGTGCGCAGCACCAGCGTGTTGACGAAGACGCCGACCAGGTCGTCGAGTCCGGTGTCCGTGCGTCCCGCGACCGGCGTCCCGATCGGGACGTCGGTGCCCGCGCCGAGCCGGGTGAGCAGCGCGGCGAGCGCGGCCTGGAGCACCATGAACGCGCTGACCTGGTGTTCGCGGGCCAGCGCGGTGACCTTGGCGTGCAGGGCGGCGTCGACTTGGAAGGGCACCTGCCCGCCGCGGTAGGAGGCGCGCGGCGGGCGCGGCCGGTCGGCGGGCAGGTCGAGCTGGTCGGGCAGCCCGGCGAGGGCCTGCTTCCAGTACGCGAGCTGCCGGTTGACCAGGCTGCCGGGGTCGTGCTCGTCGCCGAGGAGGGCGCGCTGCCAGAGGGCGTAGTCGGCGTACTGCACCGGGAGCGGCGCGGGCCATTCCGGGGCGGCGCCGTCGCGGCGGGCGAGGTAGGCGGTGATGACGTCGCGGGCGAGCGGGGCCATCGACCAGCCGTCCCCGGCGATGTGGTGCAGGACGAGCAGCAGCAGGTGCTCGCCGGGCGCGGTCCGGTAGAGGTGGGCGCGGACGGGGAGGTCGGCGGCCAGGTCGAAGCCGCGGGTCGCGTCGGCGAAGACCGCGTCGTGGAGCCCGCCCGCCACGACCTCGCCGGTCGTGAGGGTGAGGCGCGCGGCGGCGTCGTCCGGGGACAGGATCCGCTGGTGGGGCTCGCCGTCGATGTCCCCGAAGAGGGTGCGGAGCGACTCGTGCCGGGTGACGACGTCGGCGAGGGCGGCGCGCATCGCCGCGTGGTCGAGCTCGCCGGTGATCCGCAGCGGGATCGGCATGCTGTACGTCGCGCCCGGCCCCTCCAGCCGGTCCAGGAACCAGAGCCGCTCCTGCGCGTACGACACCGGGAGCGGGTCGGGGCGGCGGCCGGCGGGCACGGGTTCCAGGGCGGGCCGCCCGTGCCCGGTCCCGGCGGCGTCGAGGCGGGCGATGTGCGCGGCCAGGCCCGCGACGGTCGGGGTCTCGAACAGGGCGCGGACGGACAGGTCGGTGCCGAGGGCGGCGCGGGCGCGGGCGGCGACGCGGGTGGCCTTGAGCGAGTCGCCGCCGTGGTCGAAGAAGCCGTCGTCGACGCCGATGTCCGGGAGGCCGAGGACGTCGGCGACGATGCCGCGGAGGATCTCCTCGCGGGCGTCGCGCGGGCCGCGGCCCGGGGCGGGCCCGGCGGGCGTGGCGAGGTCGGGGGCGGGCAGCGCGGCCCGGTCGAGCTTCCCGTTGGGGTTAAGCGGCATCGCGTCCAGGACGACGACCGCCGCCGGGACCATGTGGGCGGGCAGCGTTCCGGCGACGAAG
The DNA here is from genome assembly GCF_055379765.1 of Actinomadura rugatobispora. Lineage (NCBI taxonomy): Bacteria > Bacillati > Actinomycetota > Actinomycetes > Streptosporangiales > Thermomonosporaceae > Actinomadura > Actinomadura rugatobispora. The sequence goes on from NZ_AP029191.1 coordinate 1,053,172, forward strand.
GCGCGCAGCTCGGCGGGGTCGCAGGGGGCCGCGGCGGTGACGTAGCCGACCAGCGCGGTGTCGCCCGCGGCGTCGGGCCGGGCCACGACCGCGCTCCGCGTCACGGCCGGGTGCGCGGCCAGCGCGGCCTCGATCTCGGCGGGCTCGATCCGGAAGCCGCGGACCTTCACCTGGTCGTCGAGCCGTCCGAGGTAGTCGAGCTGCCCGGCGGGGGTCCACCGGACGAGGTCGCCGGTGCGGTACATGCGCTCGCCGGGCTCGCCGAACGGGCAGGCCACGAAGCGCTCCGCGGTCAGTGCCGGGCGCCGCAGGTAGCCGCGGGCCAGGCCGCCGCCCGCGACGTACAGCTCCCCCGGCACGCCCACGGGCACGGGACGCAGCGCGGTGTCCAGGACGTGCAGGCGGGTGTTGGCCGTGGGCCGGCCGATCGGCGCGTGCCCGGCCGCGTTGCCGTCGTCGTACCAGTGGGTGACGTAGACGGTCGCCTCGGTGGGCCCGTAGATGTTGGAGATCCGCGCGTCCGGCAGCAGGGCGCGGAGCTCGTGGACGAGCCGGGGCGGCAGCGTCTCGCCGCCGAGGACGACGTCGTCCACGCGTAGGCGCAGCCCGCCCCGGGCCAGCAGCGCGGACACCGCGGACGGCACGCCGCTGGCGAGGGCGCCCTCCCAGCCGCCGCGCCCGGCGACCTCCAGCAGGTCCTGGACGATCTCGACCGTGCCGCCGGCGGTGAGCGGCACCAGCCATTCGAACACCGACAGGTCGAAGCTCATCGAGGCGGAGAACAGGACCCGGCCCGTCCGCGCAGCGCCGTAGCCTTCCGCCGCCCCGGCGGCGAAGTCGACGACGCCGGCGTGCGAGGCGACGACGCCCTTGGGCCTGCCGGTGGAGCCGGAGGTGTAGATGACGTAGGCGGGGTTGCCCGGCCGCAGCGGGCGGACCCGGTCGGCGTCGGTGACGTCGGCGCCGCTGTGGGCCGCCAGGTCGAGGGCGTCGAGGTCGACGCGGGGCGTGCCGCCGGGCAGGTCCGCGCCGCGTGTGGTGACGGCGCAGGCGGGGGCGGCGTCGGCGAGCATGGCGGCGATGCGGCCTGCCGGGTAGTCCAGGTCGATCGGCACGTACGCGGCGCCCGCCTTCAGCACGGCCAGCGCCGCGACCACGAGATCGGCCTCGCGCGGCAGCGCCAGGGCGACGAAGTCCTCAGGGCCGACGCCCCGGTCGATGAGGTGGCGGGCCAGCCGGTTGGCGCGGGCGTTCAGCTCGGCGTAGGTCAGCGAGACGGCGCCGCTCGCGGCGATGACGGCGGTGGCGCCGGGGGTGCGGGCGGCCTGGGCCTCCACCAGGTCGGGGACGACGGCGGCCGGGACCGGCAGCGCGGTGTCGTTCCACTCGCGCAGCAGCCGGTGCCGTTCGGCGTCGTCGAGCAGGTCCGCCTCGCTGATCGGCCGGTCCGGGTGGGCGGCGGCGTGGGCGAGCAGCCGCACCAGGCGGGCGGCCAGCGCCGCGGCGGTCCCGGGGTCGAACAGGTCGAGGGCGTACTCCAGGCGGCAGTCCAGTCCGCCGGGCTCGCCGCCGGGGCCGGTCAGCTCCTCGACCAGCAGCGCCAGGTCGACGCGGGAGACTCCGGGGTCGACGGGCTCGGCCTCGACGGTCAGGCCGGGCACCTCCACGCGCCGGGCCGGGTTGTTCTGGATGGAGATCATCGCCTGGAACAGCGGGTGCCGCGCCATGGACCGCCGCGGATTGAGCACCTCGACCAGCCGCTCGAACGGGACGTCCTGGTGGGCGAGGGCGGCCAGGTCGGTCTCCCGGACGCGGCCGAGCAGCTCGGCGAACGCCGGGTCGCCGGAGGTGTCGGTCCGCAGCACCAGCGTGTTGACGAACACCCCCACCAGGTCGTCGAGCGCGTCCTCGGTCCGTCCCGCGACCGGCGACCCGATCGGGACGTCGGTGCCCGCGCCGAGCCGGGTGAACAGCGCGGCCAGCGCGGCCTGCACGACCATGAACAGGCTCGCCCGGTGCTCGCGGGCCAGGTCGGCGAGCGCCGCGTGCAGGTCGGCGGGGATCGTGAACGCCTCCTGCGCGCCCCGGTAGGACGCGCGCGCCGGGCGGGGCCGGTCGGCGGGCAGTTCCAGTTCCTCGGGCAGCCCGGCCAGGGCCTCGCGCCAGTAGGCGATCTGCCGGGCGGCGAGGCTGCCGGCGTCGTCCTCGGCGCCGAGGAGGTCGCGCTGCCAGACGGCGTAGTCGGCGTACCGGACGGGCAGCGGCGCCCACTCCGGGGCCCGCCCGGCGGCCCGCGCCGCGTACGCCGTGATCACGTCGGTGGCCAGCGGCCCCATCGACCAGCCGTCCCCGGCGATGTGGTGCAGCACGAGCAGCAGCACGTGCTCCTCGTTTCCGAGGCGGAAGACGGTGGCGCGGATCGGGATCTCGGCGGCGAGGTCGAACCCGCGGGTGGCCTCGGCGAGCACCGCGCCGGGCAGGCCGGCGGCGGTGACGGCGACGGTCTCCGGCTCGGCGTCCGCCTCGTCCGGGGCGAGGATCCGCTGGTACGGCTCGCCGCCGGTCTCGGTGAACACCGTCCGGAGCGGTTCGTGGCGCGCGAGGACGTCGCGCATCGCGGCGCGGACGGCGTCCAGGTCCAGCGGCCCGGTGAGGCGCAGCGGGATCGGGATGTTGTACGTGGCGGACGGGCCTTCGAGATCGTTCAGGAACCACAGCCGCCGCTGCGCGTACGAAACCGGAACCAGGTCGCTCTGCTCGGCGGGCACCAGCGCGGGGCGCGCGGGCCGGTCGTCCGCGCGTTCGGCGAGGAGGGCGGCCAGGGCTGCCACGGTCGGGTGCTCGAACAGCGCCCGGACGGTCAGGTCTGCGCCGAGCGCGGCGCGGGCGCGGGACACCACGCGGGTGGCCTTGAGGGAGTCGCCGCCCAGGGCGAAGAAGCCGTCGTCGACGCCGACCCGTTCCACGCCCAGCACCTCGGCGAAGATGCCGCAGAGGGCCTCCTCGCGGGCGTCGCGCGGCCCGCGGCTCCCGGCCGGGGCGGCGGACGCCGCGAAGTCGGGGGCGGGCAGCGCGGCCCGGTCGAGCTTGCCGTTGGGGTTGAGCGGCATCGCCTCCAGGACGACCACCGCCGCCGGGACCATGTACTCCGGCAGCCGCGCCGCCACGTGCGCCCGCAGTTCCGCGCCCGTCGCGGCGCCGACCGCGTAGCCGACCAGGACGGTGTCCCCGGCGGCGTCGCGGCGCGCGACCACGGCGCTCCGCACGACGCCCGGGTGCGCGTCCAGCACGGCCTCGATCTCGCCCGGCTCGATCCGGAAGCCCCGCACCTTGACCTGGTCGTCGGCCCGGCCCAGGTACTCGATCCGGCCGGCGTCGTCCCAGCGGACCAGGTCGCCGGTCCGGTACATGCGCTCGCCCGGCGCCCCGAACGGGCAGGCGACGAAGCGTTCGGCGCTCGGACCGGGGCGGCGCAGGTAGCCGCGGGCCAGCCCGCCGCCCGCCAGATACAGCTCGCCCGGCACTCCGGCGGCGACCGGGCGCAGCGCCGCGTCCAGGACGTAGGCGCGGGTGTTGGCCAGCGGGCGGCCGATCGGCGCGTGCCCGGCGGTGTTGCCGTCGTCGTGCCAGGCGGTGGCGTAGACGGTGGCCTCGGTCGGCCCGTAGATGTTGGAGACGCGGGCGCCCGGGACGGCGGCCCGCAGGTCCTGGACGAGCCGGGCCGGCAGCGCCTCGCCCGCCAGCACCACGTCCCCGGCCGACAGCGCCGGGCCGGTCTCCAGCAGCGCCGCCATCGCCGACGGCACCCCGCTGACCAGCGTCCCCTCCCAGCCGCCGCGCTCGGCGACCTCCAGGAGGTCCCGCACGACCTCGATCCGGCCGCCCGCCGCCAGCGGCGCGAGCCACTCGAACACCGACACGTCGAAGTTCATGGACGTGGAGAACAGCACCCGGGCCAGCCGTTCCGGCCCGAAGTCCGCCTTCGCCCACGCGCAGAACCCGACCGCGCTCGCGTGCGACACCACGACGCCCTTGGGGCGCCCCGTCGAACCGGAGGTGTAGATGGCGTAGGCGGCGTTCCCCGGGCGCAGCGGGCGCAGGCGCTCGGCGTCCGTCACGTCCCCGGCCGGGTACCGGTCGAGAGCGGTCTCGTCCAGCAGCAGGCGCGGGGCGCCGTCCGGCAGCCGCCCGGCGGCCTCCGCCGTCGTGATCACGCACGCGGGGGACGCGTCGTCCAGCATGAACGCGACGCGGTCGGCCGGGTAGGCCGGGTCGACCGGCAGGTACGCCCCGCCCGCCTTCAGCACCGCCAGCGCCGCCACCACCAGGCCGGCGTCGCGCGGCAGCGCCAGCGCGACGAAGTCCTCCGGGCCGACACCGCGGCCGATCAGATCGCGGGCCAGCCGGTTGGCACGGCCGTTCAGCTCCGCGAACGTCAGCTCCGCGCCGTCGTGCACCACCGCCACGGCGTCCGGGGTGCGCGCCGCCTGTGCCTCCACCAGCTCCGGCACCACGCCGCCCGGCACGGGCAGCGCCGTGTCGTTCCAGTCGCGCAGGACGCGCCGCCGCTCGGCCTCGTCCAGCAGCTCGACCTCGCGCAGCGGCGTGGACGGGTCGGCCTCCCCCAGGGCGCGCAGGTACCGGATATAGCGGTCCTGGTGGAAGGCGACCTGCGCCGAGGTGTAGAGGTCCGGGTGCGCGTCGAAGTCGACGCGCATCCCGGCCCCGTCCAGGTTGTCGTAGAGGTTGATCGACAGGTCGTCCACCGGGCCGGTGGTGAGGGCGTGCATCCGGGCGGGCGTCCCGGCGAAGTCCAGCCGGTAGTCGTAGGCCATGATGTTGATGACCGGCCCGTGCAGGCGGCGGCGCTCCCCCAGCAGCCGCAGGTCCCGCAGCAGGTCCTCACGCCGGTACCGCTGGTGCCGCAGCGCCCGCGCGGCGGCCCGGGTCGCCGTGCGCACCAGCTCCTCGACCGTCATCCCCGGCCGCACCGCCACCCGCAGCGGCAGGACGGTCGACAGCTGCGCGGGCGTCTCCACCGCGACCTGCGAGGTGCGGCCCGCGACCGCCAGGCCCAGGATCACGTCACCGGTACCGGTCATCCGCGCCACGTACGCGGCGGTCGCCGCGATCGCCAGGCCCTGCGCGGCGGTGCGCAGCCGGCGCGCCCCCGCCGCCAGCGCCGCCGTCTCCCCCGGCGGGATCAGGGCGGTCCGGGTCAGGTAGTCGGCGGCGGGCTCGGCCATCCCCTCGGCCAGGCTCACCGCGACCGGCCGGTCGGCGAACCGCTCCGTCCAGTACGCGCGGTCCCGCTCGTACCGCTCCGACTCCCGGTAGGCGGCGTCCTCGGCCAGCAGCGCCCGGTACGAGCCGCGCTCGGCCGGCTCGTACTCGCCGCCGCGGGCCAGCACGGTGTAGATCTCGGCGAACCGGCGGCTGATCACCGACCCGCTGTGGGCGTCCCCCAGGATGTGGTGCGCGCGGATGAACCACCGGTACCGGTCCGGGCCCAGCCTCAGCAGCGCGGTCACGTACAGCCGCTCGGCGTCCAGCGGCAGCGGCTCGGCCATCCGCTCCCGCGTCCAGTCCCGCGCCGCGGCCTCCGGGTCGGCCGCGCCGCTCAGATCGACCAGCGGGACGGTCGCCGCCGCGGCGGGATCGATGATCTGGCACGGGACCCCGCCGCGCTCGGTGAACCGCAGGTGCAGCGCCTCGGCCTCGTGCGCGGCGATCCGGGCCACCCGGTCGAACACCGCCGGGTCGACCGGGCCCTCGATGTCGATGTACTGCGCGATGTGAATCGGCGTGCGCGGCGCCAGTTGCTGCGCGTACCAGACACTGCGCTGGGCGGCGGAAAGGGGCACGTACTCGATAGCGGGCATCACGCGTTACTTTCCCGGTCGGAGGCTTTGTTTCGCGCCGCCCGCGCGCTGCCGGAAGCGGCGCGGAACGCACGGCGGAACCGAAGCGGAAAATGCAGAGCGAGCACAATACGTCGAGCCGTCCCCATCCCCTTTCCCGAGCCTTCCCCCCGGGTCGGCGAAGGGCATGCGCGAGTGTTGCCGCGCATGCCCGTACGGACCCCGCCGGTGCCCGGGGCCACCACTTTCCACCGCCGGCGAGAGCCGTTCTCGACCATGTCTCTACTCAGGAGTAGCGGAGGGACAGTCAACCAGCGGCCTCGCGCGGCCCGCAATCCCCCCACATGTAGAACTTGGCCCCGGGAATCGCTCACGTCTGTGACAAAGGATCGGCGCGCCCCGGCACCGCCGGACCCACCCGTCGCGCGGGAAGTGACAAGGATCGGCGGCCCTTTTCGGCCATCCTGATTACGCGTAGTGAGCGATCGGGTCCTCGCGCGGTGTCATTCCCCCGCGTCAGAGGGCCGGGTACTCGTGGACGACGACCGCCGCGGCCCCCACCGACGGGTGGCGCTGCAGCACGGCCTCGATCTCGCCGAGCTCCATCCGCACCCCGAAGATCTTCACCTGCCGGTCGACGCGTCCCAGGTACTGCAGGACGGGCCGGTCCGCGCCGCCCGCGCCGGGCGGCAGCAGCCGCACCGCGTCGCCGGTCCGGTAGAGGCGCCCGGCCGCGGCGCCGTCGAAGGGGTCCTTGTAGAAGGCGTCGCGGGTGCGCTCGGGATCGCCCAGGTAGCCGCGCCCGACGCAGGCGCCGCCGACGAACAGCTCGCCCGTCTCGCCGACGTCGCAGGCGGCCCAGCCGCCGTCGTCCCCGCCGTCTTCGAGGCGGCGCAGCACGTACAGCCGCGCGCCGGCGATGGGCGTCCCGATGGGAAGGCGGAGCAGGTCCAGGTCGGGGGCGGTGACGGTGTGGTGGGTGACGTCGTCGGAGCACTCGGTGGGGCCGTAGGCGTTCAGCAGCCCGGCGCCCGGCATCGCCTCCAGCCAGCGGCGGGCCAGCTCGGCGGGCAGTTCCTCCCCGGTGGCGATCATCCAGCGCAGCCCGTCCAGCGCGGAGCCGCCGGCCAGGTCGTCCAGCAGGTGCCTGACCATGGTCGGGACGAGCTCGACGACCGTGATGCCCTGCTCCGCCACGGCGCGCGCGAGGGCCACCGGGTCGTGCCCGACCTCGTCGCCGACCACGTCCACCCGGCCGCCCACCAGCAGCGGGCACAGCATCTGCCAGACCGAGATGTCGAAGCCCAGCGGGGCGGTCTGCGCCACCACGTCCGCGCCGGTCAGCCCCAGGTCGATGATCTTTGCGCGGAGGTGGTTGAGCATCCCCCGGTGCTCGACGACGGCGCCCTTGGGACGGCCGGTGGAACCCGAGGTGAACAGTACGTACCGGGGCTGGTCCGGCGACTCCAGCCGGGCCGGGCCCCGCCACGGCTCGCACGCCGCCGCCTCCCCCGCCCGGACGACCGCGCAGCCCGCCGCGGCGGCGCCCTCCAGCAGCGCGGGCGCGGGCTCGCCCTCGTCCACGACCAGCAGGAACGGCGCGCCCGCCTGCGCGAGCACGTCCCGGACCCGGGCCGCCGGCCAGGTCGCGTCGGCGGGCACGTACAGCGCGCCGACCAGCTCGATCGCCAGGAACGCCGCCACCACGGTCGCGCACCGGCCGCCGCCCACGCCGACGACCACCCCGGGCCCGGCCCCGGCCCGCTCCAGCAGCGCGGCCAGGCGGCGCGCCTCGGCGGCCAGCCCGCCGTAGGTGAGGGTGCGGGCGGCGTCGGCGACGGCGGGACGGTCGCGCCCGGCGGCGATCCGCTCGACCACCGCGATCACGGGATCGTCCAGGCCAGCGGCCTGGTCGCGGGTCATGCCGAGCCGGGCGGCCAGCTCCGCCGCCCGCCGCGCCTGCGCCGCGCCGATCTCCACCTCGGGCAGGTCCGCGTGGTCAAGGAGCCGGGTGGACACGGGTTCGCGAGCGTCCATCATTACTCTCCGTAAGATCGAACTTCTCCACCGTCATCGAGAAAACGGGGCCGCCCGAGCGGGTCGGCATAGCTTATGTCCGGCCCCTCGGGAAGGGCACCGGATTCCCCGTATTCAACGCTCCCGGGCAGTTATGCGGGGTTGCGGGTACAGATCCCCGAAGGTACGGTGAGGCTCCGCCACGGTTCGGTCAGAACCCTGCGGAGAATCATCGGGGGAAGCGGGGAATGGCGAGAAAACTCCACGGCCCCAAAAAATTGTCATTCATCCCGAGGGTGGCAGCGTGCCCATCATCACCGCGCCGCACGAATTCAACGTCGATGACCTCTACGTGGACCTGCGGCAGGTCCTCGGACATCCGATCTACCTCAAGTGCGAGGGCTTCAATTTCGCCGGCTCGGTCAAGCTCAAGGCGGCCGCGGAGATGGTCGCCGCGGCCCGCCGGGACGGGCTGCTGCCCCCCGGCTCCACCATCGTCGAGTCGTCCTCGGGCAATCTCGGCATCGCGCTGAGCGTCATCGCCGCCGCACAGGGTCACCGCTTCCTGTGCGTCACCGACCCGCGCTGCAACCCGGCGTCGATGCGGCTGATGCGGGCGCTGGGCGCCGAGGTCAGGGTGGTGTCGACCCCGGACGCCGCGGGCGGGTTCCTGGAGAGCCGGATCCGCTACGTCCGCGACCTGTGCGCCTCCGACGACCGGTACGTGTGGCTCAACCAGTACGCCAACGACGCCAACTGGAAGGCGCACTACCACGGCACGGCCCCGGCGATCGACCGCCGCTTCCCCGGCCTGGAGGTGCTGTTCGTCGGCGCCGGCACCACCGGCACGCTGATGGGCTGCGCCCGCTACTTCCGCGAGCGCGACCGCCCGGTGACCATCGTGGCCGTGGACGCGGTCGGCTCGGTCACCTTCGGCGGCATCCCCGAGCGCCGCATGGTGCCGGGCCTGGGCACCAGCACCCGCCCGGAGCTGGTGGACGAGTCCTACATCGACGACGTGGTGCACGTGCCGGAGACCGACACGATCCGCACCGTGCACCGGCTGTCGGCGCGGGGCTTCCTGTTCGGCGGGTCCACCGGCACCGTGGTGTCGGGCGCGGTCCGCTGGCTGGAGGAGAAGTACCCCGGCGAGCACCCGGTGACCGTGGCCGTCGCCCCCGATCTCGGCGAGCGCTACCTCGACTCGATCTACGAGGAGAGCTGGCTGCGCGCCAACTTCGCCCCGATCGTGCCCGAGCTGAACCTGCCGGGCACCGACGTCCAGGAGATAGAGATCCGATGACCGAGCCGACGACGCGGCCGCCCTCCTTCGCCGTCATCTCCGGTGAGCAGGTGCACGAGGCGATCGGGGGCCGCGAGGTGCAGGTCACCCGCATGGTGGAGGCCGCCTACCGGCTGCACGGCGAGGGCGCCACCGTCAACCCCGACTCCTACTTCCTGCGCTTCCCCGACCGGCCGTCCTCGCGGATCATCGCGCTGCCGGCCTCGGTCGGCGGCCCGGTGGGCGTGCACGGCATCAAGTGGATCTCCAGCTTCCCGGAGAACGTGGCCGACGGGCTGCCGCGCGCGTCCGCGGTGCTGATCCTGAACGACGCCGAGACCGGCTACCCGTTCGCGTGCCTGGAGTCGTCCATCATCAGCGCGGCGCGGACGGCCGCGTCCGCCGCGCTCGCCGCGACCGTGCTCACCGGACGCCGCGAGCTGCGCGCCGGGTTCTTCGGCGTCGGGCTGATCGCCCGCTACCTGCACACCTACCTGGCCGCGAACGGCTTCTCCTTCTCCGCGCTCGGCGTGCACGACCTGGACCCCGGCCACGCGGCGGGCTTCAAGGGCTACCTGGAGCGGACCGAGACCGCCCCGGTCACGATCCACGACAAGCCCGAGGACCTGATCCGCTCCAGCGACCTGGTCGTCTTCGCCACGGTGGCGGGCGAGCCGCACGTCGCCGACCCGGACTGGTTCTCCCACCACCCGCTGGTGCTGCACATCTCGCTGCGCGACCTGGCGCCGGAGATCATCCTCTCCTCGTACAACATCGTCGACGACGTCGACCACTGCCTGAAGGCCGGCACCTCCCCCCCACCTGGCCGAGCAGCGGACGGGGAACCGCGACTTCGTCGACGGCACCCTCCACGACGTCCTGACCGGCGCGGCCGCGCCGCCCGCGGACCGGACCGTGGTGTTCTCGCCGTTCGGCCTGGGCGTCCTCGACCTGGCGGTGGCCCGCTACGTCTACGACCGGGTGGAGTCCTCGGGCGGCCTGCGGACGGTGCCGGGGTTCTTCCACGAGCTCAAACGCTACGGCTGATCTCCGCCAGAGCGGGCATGCCGCCCTTATGGATGAGAAACGCGGCGACGTCCAGGAGATGAGCGACTTCGAGCTGGTGGTGTACGAGACGGTCGCGGAGATCGACAAGGAGGGCGGGGCCGCCGACATCGGCACGCTCACCGAGCTGATCGAGCGCCCGGAGGAGGAGATCTGGGCGGCCCTGAGCCACCTGGTCTCCGCCAACCACGTCCGGTCCACCTCCGATGGGTTCGTCCTGGGCTCCCACGACTGGGCCCCCTGACCGCGCGGGGTGCCGGGCTGGCCGCCCGGCACCCTGCTGGGGCACAATAATCTAACTAACATCTGTTTGATTTAAGGTGGGCGCATGGAGCTGCAGGTCACGCCGGAGCAGGAGGAGCTGCGGGCGGCCCTGCGGCGGTTCTTCGCCGACCGGTCGCCGTCGGCCGAGGTGCGGCGGCTGATGGAGACCCCCGCGGGGTACGACCCCGCCGTCTGGGAGCTGATGGCGGGGCAGCTCGGCCTCCAGTCGCTGGCGATCCCCGAGGAGTACGGCGGCGCGGGCTTCGGCGTCCGCGAGATCGCGGTGGTGATGGAGGAGATGGGCCGCGCGCTGGTGTGCGCGCCGTACCTCTCCAGCGCCGTGCTCGCCGCCGCGACCCTGCTGGCCTGCGACGACGAGGACGCCAAGCGCGACCTGCTCCCCGGAATCGCCGACGGCACCACGCTGGCCGCCCTCGCCTGGATGGAGAGCGAAGACTGGGACCCCGCCGCCGTGACCATGGAGGCCCGGCACACGCCCCAGGGCTGGATTCTGGACGGCGCCAAGTCCTACGTCCTCGACGGCCACATCGCCGGCCTCGTCCTGGTCGCCGCCCGCGCCGGAGACCGGCTCGCGCTCTTCGCCGTGGACGGCACCACGCTGGCCCGGACCCCGCTGACCACACTCGACCAGACCCGCCGCCTGGCCCGCCTCTCCTTCACCGCAACGCCCGCCCGCCTCCTCACCACCGACGCCGGGCCCGTCCTGAGCCGGGCCCTGGACATCGCGGCGGTCGCCCTGGCGGCCGAGCAGCTCGGCGGCGCCGAACGCACCCTCGAGATGACCGTGGAATACGCCAAGGTGCGGCATCAGTTCGGCCGTCCCATCGGCGGCTTCCAGGCGGTCAAGCACCGGTGCGCCGACATGTTCGTCCAGGTCGAGTCGGCGCGGTCGACGGTGCTGAACGCCGCCGAGGCCGCCGACGAGCGCCCCACCGAGCTGCCCGCCGCCGCCGCGCTGGCCAAGGCGTACTGCTCCGACGCCTACTTCCACGTCGCGGCCGAGACCATCCAGCTTCACGGCGGCATCGGCTTCACCTGGGAGCACGACGCCCACCTCTACTTCAAGCGCGCCAAGTCGTCCCAGGAGCTCCTCGGGCCCCCGGCGCTGCACCGCGGACGGCTGGCCGGACTGGTCGGCATCTGATCGACAATGGTCCGATGCGGACCTCACTTGCGAGACTGGCGAGCGGCAGCATGTTCGGGCTGGCGTACGGCGACGCCCTGGGCGCCCCCACCGAATTCCTCGACATGCGCCGCATCCGGGACCGGTACGGCGCCGCGGGCCCCCGCGAGCTGACCGGCACCCCCGCCCTCGTCACCGACGACACCCAGATGGGCATCGCGGTCGCGCTCGGACTGCTGGACGCCCTGGAGAACCCCCCGTTCACCCCCGACCTGATCACGCCGATGTGGCGGCGCCGGTTCATCGACTGGCTGATCAGCCCCGACAACACCCGCGCCCCCGGCGGCACCTCCATCCGCGCCTGCCGCGGCCTCCAGGACGGCCGCCACTGGCTGGACGCCACCCAGCACAACTCCAAGGGATGCGGCGCCAACATGCGCGCCACCCCCCTCGGCCTGCCGCGCGGCCTCACCGACGAGACCCGCGCCGGCGCCGCGCAACTCCAGGCCGCCCTGACGCACGGCCACCCCACCGGACTCGCCGCCAGCGAACTGACCGCCTTCACCGTGTGGTGGCTGCGCGAAGGCATGGCCCCCGCCGACCTGCCCGCCGCGCTCCGCGACCGCGCCAACGCCCAGCGGCTCACCTACCACGAGCGCTGGCTGTCCGACCTGTGGTCCCGCTGGGGCGTCAAGACCCCCGAGGACTTCATCTCCTACGGCTGGGACGAATGCCTCGGCGTCCTCGACCGCCTGGACGCCGCACTGGCCCGCCCCGACCGCGACGCCGACCCGTGCGAGGCCACCGGCGGCGGCTGGATCGCCGAAGAGGCCTTCGGCACCGGCCTCCTGTGCTTCCTGCTCTTCCCCGACGACCCCGTCTCGGCCATCTCCCGCGGCGCCGCCAGCTCCGGCGACTCCGACTCGATCGCCTGCCTGGCCGGCGCCTTCGCCGGAGCCCGCCTCGGCATGGACGCCTGGCCCGCCGCATGGGCGACCCGCATCGAGTACGCCGACACCCTCGCCAGAATCGGCCGCGCCTGGGACTAGGAGGCCGACCAGCCGGTCCAGTGATCGATCACGATCGCGATGACCGGGCCCTCCGGGGGGCGCCCCCGGTACTGCTCGTAGCGCTCCGCCAGCAGCGCGACCGGTTCCGCCATCTGGGCGGGATCGTCCAGGACGCGGGCGTGACCGTCCACCCGCACCCACCACAGCCGCTCCCAGTCGTCCTCGTAGTGGTCGGCCAGCAGTGACACCCGGGGGTTGGCGCGGATGTTGGCGAGGCGCCTGAGGTCGCGGGTGCTCTTGGGCTTGTGGTCGACGGCCGTGTAGATCATGCCCCTGGCCACGGCGAACGTGACCACGACCAGGTGAGGACGGCCGTCCTCGCCGGCGGTCGCGAGCCGTACCACGGGAACGTCCGCCAACCGGCGCAACGCGTCATCGGGAGTGAGCCGGGCCACCCCAGCAGCCTGCCACGCCAGCGCTACTCGGGCGAGTGGTCGGGCGGAACCAGCCCGCGCTCCACGACCCGCTGCAGCTCCTCCTCCGTCAGCACCCGAGGCTCACCGATCATCCGCGCCCGCACGTAGACACCGCACAACCACTCCAGGAGCCGGGCGTTCTCGTACGCCTCCTCCAGATCCCGCCCCAGCGTGACCCCGCCATGGTTGGCCATGAGGGCCGCGTGCATCCGCCCCCACCTGCCGCCCTCCAGCGCGGCCCGCACGTTGGCGGCCAGCTCCGCCGTCCCGTACGTGGCGTACTCGGCCACCTTCACCACCCCGCCCAGCGCCAGCGAGTTGTAGTGGATCGGCGGCAGTTCCTCCATGGTGGTCGCCACCACGGCCCCGTACGTGGAATGCGTGTGCACGATCGCGGCGGCACCGGACACCTCGTAGATCGCCAGATGCATCGGCGTCTCCGACGACGGGTCCCGCTCCCCCTCGATCAGCTTGCCGTCCAGATCAAGGACCGGGCAGTCCTCCGGCTCCATCCGGTCCAGCATCATCCCGCCCGGCGTCACCGCCACCAGATCACCGGCCCGGACGCTGATGTTCCCGCTGGCCCCGCTCACCAGCCCGCTCTCGGCCATCCGCCGCCCGACCGAACACAACGCGATCCGCGCATCCCGCATCAACATGGACCGAAAATACGACATGCCCCTCGACGCGACCGCGCCGCCGCATCGAGGGGCATGTCCAACAAAGTAGACGCTCGCGGCGTCTAGCCGGTTTCATCCTCGTTACGAGCTACGTACCAGATCTTCCGGGCGCCGGACGCCCAGGACCGCCTCGGCGGCGCTCACGAGCTGGGCCAGCCGGAAGACCTCGGTGCGGTGGAACGGCGGGGCGCCCGTGCGGGCGACCACCAGGACCTGTGTCGCACCGGAGGCGGTGGCGATCGGGCAGAGGGCGAACTGCGTGCCGTCCTGCGCGGTGAACGCGCGCGCCCGTACCGGCTCCAGCGGCGGAAGCTCCATTCCGGCCAGCCCGCCCAGGCTGGCGTGCACGAGCGCGGCGCCCTCCGGGGCGATCTCGGCCAGTCCCGCCCAGTCGGCGCTGAGCAGGGCGGGGACGGCGTCGGCCAGCGTGACCGCGCCGCGTTCCGGCACGGCCGCGAGCTGCCCGATCAGGGCGGCGTCGGGGAACGCGCCCTGCGGCTCGGCGGTCGGCCAGATTCCCACGATGTCGACGCCGGGGATGGAGGCCAGCCCGTCGCAGAGCCGGTCGATCCCCGCGCCGGCCGGCCAGGCGACCGTGAAGTCGTCCAGGGCGCGGCCGTTGTCGCGCTCCAGCACCGCCATCTGGGCCACGTCCGCTCCGGCCGCGCCCAGAATGCGCGCGACCTTGCCGAGGGAGCCGGGCCGGTCCGGCAGCCTCACACGAATCCGCAGCAACATGGGCACCTCCTGTCGTCCAACGGTGCGTTCCACGATGCGGCACCGTCGTTTCCTTCGTGTTACCCCGGCATGTCGGCGTTAAGAAACCCGGACGGATCCGGATCGGACGGACCGGAAACGGGCCGGAGGGGGCCGGAAGTGTGACCGGAACGGAAAGGTCGAGGGTCTACCCTCGTCAGGTGCGGCCCATTAGGGTAACTGCACGTGTCGAGCGCCCGGGATCGCCTAGTCAGTGAGGGGTCCGTCCCCTCCGCAGCGGCACCGCCCCCTGCACCGGCCGAGGACGAGGGCGCCGCCGCGCCCTCTACCGTCGCCGAGGCCGCCGCCAAGCCGGCGCCGCCTCCCGCGCCCCCCGAGCCGGACCCCGATCCCGACGGGCCCGACCCCGTCCGCGACGAGATCATCGAGGCGATCGCCGCGCTGTCGGAGCGGCTGGAGCGCGAGCACGAGCGCGCCGCGCACCGCGAGGCGATCATCGACCGGCTGCACGAGGAGAACCAGGTCCTGCGCCGCGGCGAGCTGCAGTCGGCCTTCGAGCCGGTCCGGGCGGCCCTCTACCGGCTGCACGACATGGCCCGGCGCGAGGCCGCCCGCTGGGCCGCGCCCGAGCCCCCCGGCCCCGCGCACGCCGCCGCGCTGTTCACGGCGGTGGCCGACGAGGTGGCCGACGCCCTGGCCCGCACCGGGGCCGACCGGTTCACCGTGGAGCCCGGCGCGCCCTACGACCCGGTGCGGCACCGTCCCGTGGCGGCCGAGCAGGTCGCCGACCCGGCCGCCGCGGGCACCGTGCTCGCGGTCCGGTCGGACGGCTTCGAACGCGACGGGCGCGTCGTGCGCAAGGCCGAGGTGACCGTGGGCACGGCCGCCGAGGCGGACGGCGCCGGCGGGCCGTTCCTCTCGTCCGGGTCAAGTGGCCTGCGCGAGAACGGCCGAGGCGAGACCATGAGACCCGGGCCGTGCGCCTGAGACCCCGCTGAGCCCAAGATCAGGCGATCGGGAGGTGACTCCCCGCCGCCACCGACATCTGGAAGGGAGCGAGCGCGAGCACCGCCGCGGCCGAGCGCCGGGGCGACGCGCGACTCTGATGGCCGTCTACGGGATCGACCTGGGAACCACGTACTCGTGCATCGCCTCCATCGACGAAGTGGGGCGGCCCACGGTCCTGCGCAACCTGGAGGGCACCGACACCACTCCGTCGGTGGTCTATTTCGAGAGCGGCGACAACGTGGTCGTCGGCGCCACCGCCAAGGACACCGCCGTGCTGGCGCCCGACCAGGTGGTGAGCCTGATCAAGCGGGACATGGGCCGGGACGTGACGCGGCGGATCGGCGGGTTCGACTACACGCCCGAGGAGCTGTCGGCGTTCATCCTGCTGAAGCTGGCGACCGACGCGCGCACCACCGACGGGGAGGAGGCCCGGGACGTGGTGGTGACGGTGCCGGCCTACTTCGGCGCGGCCGAGCGCGACGCCACCCGCAAGGCGGGCCGGATCGCCGGGCTGAACGTGATCGACATCGTGTCCGAGCCGATCGCCGCCGCGATCACCTACGGGGTGCTGAACCCCGAGGGCGACCGCACCATCCTGGTGTACGACCTGGGCGGCGGCACGTTCGACACCACCGTGATCTCGCTGCGCGGCGGGCACATCGAGGTGGTGTGCACCGACGGCGACCACGAGCTGGGCGGCGCCGACTGGGACGCCCGGCTGGTGGAGTACCTGGCGGAGCGGTTCCGCTCCGAGCACCAGGACGCGAGCGACCCGCTGGACGACAAGCAGACCGAGCAGCAGCTGCGCCGCGACGCCGAGGACGCCAAGAAGGCCCTCACCACCCGTACGGCGCACACGGTCCGGGTGATGCACGACGGCCGGGTGTCGGCGGTCGAGGTGACCCGGGAGCGGCTGGAGGAGCTGACCCGCGACCTCCTCGACCGCACCATCGAGATCACCGGCCGGACGCTGGCCACGGCCGCCGACAAGGGCGTGGAGGACTACGACGACCTGGTGCTGGTGGGCGGGTCGACGAAGATGCCGGTGGTGATGGCGCGGCTGGAGACCGAGCTGGGGCTGAAGCCGCGGCTGCAGGATCCGGACCTGGCGGTGGCCAAGGGCGCGGCGCTGTACGCGTTCGAGGAGACCTACCGGCGGCTGCTGGCGGCCGGCGACCAGGACCGGGCCGAGGAGATGGCGGGGCGCGCGGGGCTGTCGGCCGACCAGCAGCGGCAGATCGCGGCCCGGCAGATCCGGACGGTGGCCTCGCACGCGTTCGGGATCGTGGTGGTCGACCGCGAGTCGGGCGCCGAGCACGTCGCGCATCTGGTGCACGCCAACGACGAGCTGCCCGCGGCCCGTACCGAGGACTTCTTCACCGTCTACGACGACCAGACCTCGGCCGACATCCGGGTGATGGAGCAGGCGGGCAGCGTGGAGTCGGCGGAGCTGATCGACAACACCGAGATCGCGACCGGCGACATCCGGGTCCCGCCGGGCAAGCAGGCGGGCTGGCCGATCGGGGTGACCTTCGAGCTCGACTCCTCGGGCCTGCTCAACGTCACCGCCGTGGAGAAGGAGACCGGGGAGCGGCTGGAGTTGAAGGTCGACGTGGGCGGCATGTCGGAGGAGGAGGTCGAGAAGTCCCGCCGCGCCCTCTCCAAGGTCCAGGTCACCTGATCTCCCCCGCCCCATGAGCCGCCGAGCGGAGGCGAGGCCATGAGCCGCGAGCGGCCGCGCGGCGGCTGGACCGAGGAGCGCAGGGAGCGAGGGACGAGCGACCGGAGCGACGAGGGAAGCCGCCGCGAAAGAACGGCCGCGAGCCGCCGAGCGGAGGCGAGGCCATGAGCATGGACGATGCCGTTTACCAGCGGGAGGTGCTGGAGCCCGCGCGGGCGGCGGGGGATCAGCCGCCGGAGGATCTGCGGGTGCGGTACGCGCTGCCCGATCCGCTGACGGCGCCGGCGGTGGCGGCGCGCGTCAAGGAGGTGCGGCAGTGCTGGCGGCGGGCGCGGGGGCAGCTGAAGTACCGGAAGCTGATCGACCGGCTAGAGGCCGAGCACCGGGAGCTGGCGCCGCTGTTCGCGGCGGCGGAGCGGGGTGATCTGCGGCCGCTGGCCGAGCGGCTGGCGGGCGGCCGGGAGCGGACCCGGGAGCGGCGGGCGCAGGCGCGGGCGCGGCTGGCGGACGCGGCGGGGATGCTGCGGACGGTGGCCCCGGCGGAGGTGGAGGGGATCGCGCGGACCTCCGGGGTGGCGCGGGCGGAGCTGGAGTCGCTGGCGGCGGCCGACCGGATCGAGGTGCGGGAGCCGGACCGGCTGCCGGCGGCGGCCCCGTACGCGGCGTACCGGAAGGTGCGGGAGTCGCTGGACGTGCTGGGCCGGCGGCATCTGGCGGACTTCGTGTTCGGGGGGCGGCTGCGGGGTCCGATGCGGGTGCTGCAGGGGTTCGCGGCGCCGGGTCCGGGCGGGCGGCCGCTGCGGCTGGACGCGGAGGCGGTGGCGGCGACGGCGGCGGAGTGGGCGCGGCGCAGCCGCGACACCAGCACCACGCACGCGGACACGGTGCTGGCGGCGCTGCGGTCGGGCGCGGATCTGGCCGAGCTGGTGCGGTACGACGTGGTCGACCGGTTGCGGGAGCGGTTGCGGCAGCGGGCGTCGGAGCGGGCGCTGCTGCGGCACGCGCTGGAGGATCTGGGCGTCGACCGCGACGACGCGCACCGGCTGGTGTTCGCGGTGCTGCGGGAGACGGGTCCGGGGGGCGACGGGGGGCTGTCGGGGCGGTTGCGGGCGCTGCTGGACGCGGGCGAGGTGTACGCGGCGGCGGAGCTGGCGGAGGCGGCGCGGGTGCCGGTGCCGCCGGCCGGGGCGCCGCGGGCGGGCGGTGAGCCGGAGGAGGCGCAGGTGCTGGCGGCGGAGGCGCGGCACCGGGTGGACACCGCGGTGCGGTTGCGCGAGCACGCGGTGGCGGCGGACGATCCGGACCGGGCGTGGCTGCTGCTGGCGGACGCGTTGCGGCTGGTGCGCGATCTGCCGGGGGCGCGGGAGCACCAGCGGCGGCTGCCGCCGAAGCCGGTGCCGGGGCTGCGCGCCGACATCGACGGGACGGGCGCCGCGGGCGCGGTGGTGCGGTTGTCGTGGGAGCCGTCGCCGTCCACGGCGGGCGAGGTGGCCTACCGGGTGGTGCGGTGCCGGGATCGTCCGCCGCGGGGCGCCGGGGACGGCGAGCCGGTGGAGGGCGGGCGCGATGACCGGCCGCCGGTGAACGTCCCGCTGTACTACGGGGTGGTCGCGGTGCGGGGCGAGGCGGCGGCGGCGCCGGCGGTCGCAGGGCCGGTGGTGGTGCGGCCGGAGCCGGGCGAGGTGGAGATCGTCCCGGGCGACGGGGTGGTGACGGGCCGGTGGCGGTGCCCGGCGGAGGCGGTGCGGGTGGTGGTGGCCCGGGAGGGGCGGCCAGTGCCCGCGGGCCGTGAGGGTTTCGAGGAGCGGGTCCCCAACGGGGCCGCGCACCGCTACCGCGTCTCGGCCGTCTATCTCGACGGCGACGACCGGGAGGTGGTCACGCCCGGGGTGCGGGTGACGGTGACGCCGAGCGCGCCGCCGGAGCCGGTGTACGAGCTGTCCGCCGAGCCGGAGCCGTCCGATCCGGGGCTGCTGCGGGTGCGGTTCGAGCGGCCCCGGCACGGGGAGCCGGAGCTGGTGATGCTGGACCGGTCGCCGCCGTGGCCGCGCAGCGCGCTGGTGCCGGTGGAGGACGTGCGGGCGGCGAGCCGGCGGCTGGCGGGCGTCCCGGCGACCGGGGGTCTGACGGTGCGGCCGGGCGGGTCGGGCTGGCTGCTGGCGGTGACGGTGGCCGAGGGCAGGGCGGCGGTCGGCGCGTACCACCGGCACGTGCATCTGCCGCCGCCGCGCCGCCTGGTCACCGAGCGCCGCGGCCGGTACGTGCACGTGGGGTTCGACTGGCCGGCCGAGGTGGCCGAGGTGGAGCTGGTGTGGCGGGGCGGGCCGGGCGGTGCCGCCGGGGCGGCGGGGCGGGAGGTCGTCAGCCGCGCCGCGTACGGGACCCGGAGCGGGATCCGGGTGGAGGTGCCCGAGGAGCTGCCGGTGGAGGTGTCGGTGGCGGCGGCCGGGACGGTCGGCGGCGCGCTGGTGACGGGGCCGCCGGTCACGGCGCGGGTGGATCCGCGCGTCCTGGTCCACTACGACCTGGAGCGCGGCGGGTCGCGGCGGCGGCGCTCTCTGACGATCAGGCTGGCGTGCGCGCGTCCGCTGCGGATCCGGCGGCTGCTGCTGGTGCGGCGGGACGGGCCGGTGATGCCGAACCGGGCGTCGGACGGCGAGGTGGTCGCCGAGTGGGAGGGGGTGCCGGTGCCGGGCGAGCTGTCGGTGGCGCTGCCGAGGGACGGTGCGGCCGGGGACTGTTGGCTGCGGTGCTTCGCCGAGGATGATGTCATCGAACTGCGCGACCCGCCGGTTCGCCGTCTCCAGGTCTCGAGGTGAGGCTGCCGTGTCGTTGGCGTCTCGGGTGCCGCTCCCCGGCGCGCGTGCCCGGCAGGGGCTGACCTGCCCGTATTGCTTCGCGGTGGTGGCGCCGCAGCGGATCCCGTACCGGTGCCGGGGGCGGGCGGGCCGCCGCCAGGGGTGCGAGCCGGTGCTGGACGAGCCGCTGGCCGAGTATCTGGGGTCGACGGCGGGGGCGTCGCTGCCGCCGGTGTTCGCGGCGCCGGGCCGGCGGGGCGCCGCCGCGGGACGGGCGGACTGCCCCGACTGCGGGCAGGCCACCGGGAACCGGGTCTGCCCGGAGTGCCACAACCCGCTGCCGCCCGCGTACGTGGACTCGCCGGGGCGGATCGTGGCGCTGGTCGGCGCCAAGAACGCGGGCAAGAGCACCTACATCGCGGTGCTGCTGCACGAGCTGATGAACCGGATCGGGACGGAGCTGGACGCCTCGCTGGTGGCCTGCGACGACCGGACGATCGAGCGGTACAAGCGCGACTTCGCCCGGCCGCTGCTGGAGGAGCGGCGGCTGCTGCCGACCACGGCCAGCGCGGCGACCGGTCCGCGCGAGCCGCTGGTCTACCTGCTGACCCGGACCCGCCGCGCGCGCTCGGGGCCCCGGCTGGCGCCGGGCCGGCTCGCGGCCGGGCGGCCGCGCACCGACTCGCTGGCGCTGGTGCTGTTCGACACCGCGGGCGAGGATCTGCGCAGCCGCGAGGTGCGCGATCTGCACCTGCGCTACCTGGAGGCGGCGGACGCGATCATCTTCCTGGTCGATCCGCTGGAGCTGCCCGGTGCCCGGTCGGCGCTGGTGGACGCGGCGCCGCACCCGCCGGCGCCGGGCGACGACCCCGACAGCGAGCCGATCAACATCATCGCCCGGGTCACCGAGGCGCTGCGGCAGCGGCACGGGGCCCGTCCGGGCGAGCGGCTGCCGGTGCCGGTCGCGGTGGCGCTGACCAAGATCGACGTGTTGCGGCCGGGGCTGACCCGGCAGTCGGCGCTGCACCGCTCGCGGGACGGCGCGGGCGTCCTGGACCTCGACGACCGGGAGGCGGTGGACGCGCAGGTGCGGTCGCTGCTGCACGAGTGGCAGGCCGGGCAGCTGGACACCTACCTCGGCCAGCAGTACGACGAGCACGCGCTGTTCGGCATCTCGGCGCTGGGCGGCGTGCCCGAGGACGGCCGGGTGGGCGCGGGCGGCGTGCGGCCGTACCGGGCGGAGGATCCGCTGCTGTGGCTGCTGCACCGGTTCGGGATGCTGGACGGGGTCCGTCCCGGCGCGGGCGGCGGGCCGTCCGGCGCGCGGGGACGGTGAGGGCGGCATGGCCTGGCAGCTCCACTACACCTCGGCGCGGCGGGGTCCGACGGGCCGCGCCGGTTTCCAGTTCGTCGCCGAGACGCCGGGGCTGCCGGAGGGGACCCGGGCCGGGGTGACGCCGTACCTGTCGTACCGGCCGCCGCCGGGTGCGCCGCTGTCGCCCGACGACGCCGAGGTCGACCGGTTCCCGGTGGCGCTGCTGTACGACCGGGTGGCGGGGCGGCCGCTGCTGCTGCGCTGCCGGTACCTGGGCCGCGACTACAGCGGGCGGTACGGCAACTTCTTCGCGCACGCGGTCGTGGCCGAGGAGGAGGAGCTGGAGGGGCTGCGTCCCGCCGAGCTGTGGCACGCGCCGCTGTGGACGGACCGGCCGCTGGACGGCGGCGGCGCGGCGGGCGCCGTGCTGCCCGAGCTCGACGAGCTGTCCCCCGGCCCGGACTCCGATCCCGAGTCGCTCGCCCGCTGGCTGGCCGAGCAGGGCGGGCCCGGTGACGCGTACGCGCTGCTGGCCCGGCTGATGGACGCGGTGGCCGGGGTGCTGGCGCGGGGCCACGGCCGGGTCGTGCTGGTCGCCGAGGACGTGGAGCCGATCGCCCGGTGGATCGCGGTGGTGTCGTACTCGCTGCCGGTGGCGGCGGCGGCGCGGATGTCGTTCGTGACCTACAGCGCCGATCCCGACGGCGCGGCGCAGCGGCTCGTCGGCACCACGCCGGACGTGTGGGCGTCGGCGCAGCGGCACACCGAGCACGCCTTCCACGTCGGCGGCCGCGGGCTCCAGGGCGGGCCGCCGGTGAGCCGCTTCGCCCGTACGGTCGCGGCGTGCTGGCGCGACTTCGACTTCGCGGGCCTGGACGCGCTCGGCGAGCTGGGCGAGCTGGCGCCGCCGGGGGCGCGCGCCGCGCCCGAGGTGCTCGACCGGGCGGCGGCGCTGCTGTCGCTGTGCCGGGGCGACCGGACGGTGACGCCGGAGGAGGAGGCTGCGGTCGCGGACCTGCTCACCCGCAGCGGCGGGAACGTCCCGGGCTGGGTGTGGCGGGAGCTGGCGCAGGGCGCGCCGGCGATGGGGCTCGATCTCGCGCTCGCCGTCCACGGGCGGGCCCGCGGCGCCGGTCCCGCGCGGCCGGAGGGGACGTCCACGACCGGCGGGGCCGGTCCGCCCGCGGACGCCGGGCCGGGGCCCGCGGTCACGGCGGCGCTGGTGGAGGCGCCCGACCTGGGCGAGGTCGCGCGGATCGCGGCGGCGGCGTCCGATGCGGGCGTGGCGGTCGATCCGGGCGAGGCGCGGGCGGCGGCGGAGCGGTGCGCCCGCGCCGGTGCCGCCGACCTGCCCGCCGCGCTGGGCCGCGCCCCGGCCGGGCTGCGCGAGGCGCTGCTGGACGGCGTCCTGGCCGGGCTGGCCGCGGCCGATCGGGAGGCGCGGCGCGCGGTGCTGACCGGGGCCGCCTGCGATCTGCTGTACGAGGACCTCGGCCGGTTGCCGGCCGTCCCGGAGGTGGCGCTGCCGGTGCTGGTGTCGGTCGGCGGGCGGCGTCCCGCGCTCCGCGCCGCGGTGACCGGTGAGCTGCTGCGGCTGGCGGCGGCGCGGCCTGAGACGGCCGGGAACGTCGACCGCGCGCTCGACCGGGTCTGGAAGGCGCCGCCGACCGCGGACGGCTGCCTTGCGCTGCTGGAGGCCCATGAGGAGGCGTTCGCGGCCTACGGCGCTCTCGCCGCGCTCCCGGCCCGCACGTTCGCCCGCCTCGCTTACGGCGCCGGCGCGGACACCGGTAACGGCACGGCGCCGGAGGGCGAGGGGGAGCTGTCGGCGCCCGCGACGCTGCGGCTGGCCGCCCGCGTGCGCGCGACGCTGCCCGGTGACGGCGAGGCGGCCCGCGCCGCCACCGCGATCCAGGCGTACACCGACGCCGTCACCGCCGAGCGCCCCGAGCACGCCGCCGCCGCGCTGGACGCCCTCGCCTCCTCGGGCGCGCCGCCGCGGCTCGCCGAGGAGCTGCTGGCCGCCGCCGCGCACCGGCTCACCCGCCGCGGCCCGCGGTTCCGGGCGGCGCTCCTGGCCGGGCTGGCCGGCCCGGAGCGGTCCCGGCTGGCCGGCCTGTGGACGGCGGCGCTGCCCGGCCGCGCCCGGTCCGGCCGCTCCCCGGTGCGCGGCGCGGAGATCGCGCGGCGCAACGAGCTGATCGAGGTGGTGCTGCTGCTGCGGCGTCGCGGCGTCGCCGAACCCGCGCTGGAGACCTGGGCGCGGGCGGCGGCCGCGCGCTGGCTGTCGGCGCGGCAGCTGGACGCGCACTTCGCGGGCGACCGGGAGCTGCGCGCCGCCCTCAAGGACCTGGTCGCCGAGGCGCGGGGACGGGGTGAGTGAGGGATGCATCCCGTCGTCCTGCTGCTCCTGGCCGCCGCCTGGGTGGGCGCCATGTGGCTGGGGTTCGCGGTCGTGTTCCCCGTGCTGTTCCCCGCCACGCTCGTCATCGCGGGCGCCGCCGCGCTCGGCCTGTACTACCTGCACGCGTGCCGCACCCTGGGGCCGTCCACCGCGAAGGGCCCCTCGCCCGTGGCCGAGCCCGAGATCTCCTACCGGCACTACCTCCTCTCCCAGGTGTGGTGGGACTGGTGGGCCATCGCCCGTACGGTGGTCCCCCGCGTCTGGAAGACCGCCTCCGGCATCGTGGTGACCCTGACCAAGACGCTGATGGGCGGGCCCTGGGGGTTCTTCGCCCTCCCCATATGGCTGGCCCTCTGCGCGGGCATAGCCGCGGCCGCGATACCGGCCGCCGCCATAGGCGCGGCCCTCACCGTCCTGTACGGGGCGGTCGCCGCCGTGGGCCTGGCCACATGGCTGGTGTGCGTGTTCGTGCTCGCCGCGGTGGAACGCCTCTCGATGGCCTACGCGCGCATCCTGCAGACCTGCCCGCACCCGTTCTGCTACGAGAAGATCGCCCTGCCCGTGTACGAGTGCCCGGGGTGCGGGGCGCGGCATCCCCGCCTCACCCCCGGCCCGGCGGGCGCGTTCCGGCACGTGTGCCGCTGCGGCGCCCGCCTGCCCACGACCGTGTTCCTGGGGCGCTTCCGCCTGGCCGCGTACTGCCCGCACTGCAACGGCCGCCTCCCGGAACGGATCGGGCGCGTACGGGTGGAGCCGCTCCCCTTCGTGGGCGGCCCCGCCGCGGGCAAGACGACGTTCATGATCCTCGGCATCCGCGCCCTGCACGTCCGTGCCCAGGCCCTGGACGGGCGGCTGGCGTTCGTCGAGCAGCGCCACGCCCAGGCGTACGCGATCGCGATCGAGGAGTTCCAGCGCGGCGGCCGTCCCGCCAAGACCGGGCCCGAGCTGCCCCTGGCCACCATGGTCGACATCGACCTGCCGGGCCGCGCCCGCAGGATCCTCTAC
The DNA here is from genome assembly GCF_055379765.1 of Actinomadura rugatobispora. Lineage (NCBI taxonomy): Bacteria > Bacillati > Actinomycetota > Actinomycetes > Streptosporangiales > Thermomonosporaceae > Actinomadura > Actinomadura rugatobispora. Next base: position 1,077,898 of record NZ_AP029191.1, read on the forward strand.
CTGTTCGACCCGGCCGGGGAGCACTACACCGGCGCCACCGAGGTCGAGTCGCTGCGCTACCTCGACCACGGCGAGGCCCTGCTGTTCGTCGTCGACCCGTTCGCGCTGCCCCAGGTCCGCGCCGCCCTCACCGCCGAGGAGCGTGACCGCGTCGACCGTTCGGCGGCCTCCTCCGACGAGGACCCCGCCGACACGCTGCAGCGCGTCCTGAACGGCCTGCGCTCCCGCCCCGACCGGGGCCGCCAGAAGCGGGTGGCGGTCATCGTCACCAAGACCGACCTGCTGGCCGCCACCGAGATCGGCCGCGTCCCCGGCCGCGACGACGCCCCGGAGGGCGAGAGACTCGACGGGGACGGGGCGCTGCGCGCCTGGCTCGACCACGTCGGCCTCGGCAACACCGTCCGCGCCCTCGACCAGGTCGCGGGCGAGGTCCGCTACTTCGGCTCCGGGCTGGCCACCGACCCCGACGGCGTGGCCGACCTGCTGGCCTGGGCCTCCGGCCTGCCCGCCGACCGGAGGCAGCCCGCCGGCGCGGACTCCGCCGCGGATCGGGGCGCGGATCCCGGCGGCGAGCTCCCCGGCACCGCGCCGCTGCGAGCGCCCTGGCCGGTGCGCGGCCGCGACGCCACCCGCGTGCCCGCCGGATACCAGGCGGGCCGCTGGGCCGTCCTGGTGGGGCTGTCGGTCCTCACCGTCGCCACGCTGACCGGCGCGGTCGTCGCCGCCGCCGAACGCTTCCCGTTCCCGTACTGGGCGCCCTTCTGAGGCCCTCCCGGCGGGACGGGTTCAGCGGCGGCCGACGGCGGCGAACAGGAACGTCCCGGCCGGGTCGACCGCGTGCGCCGGATCGTCCGGGCCGCCGTCCGGCCACCACTCCGGCGCGTACACCAGGCCCGGCTCCTCCAGCTCGAAGCCGTCCATCAGCACGGCGATCTCCGGGCGGGAGCGCAGCGCGATCGACGCCGTGGACGCGTCGTACACGGTCCGGGCCGTCCCGGCGGCCTCGGGCCGGTTGCCCTCGCTGGTGACGTGGCTGAACACCAGCGCGCTGCCGGGCGCCATGCGCGCCCGCAGCAGCCGCACCACGCCCGCCGGGTCCTGCTCGTCGGTCACGAAGTGCAGCACCGCCAGCAGCAGCACCGCCACCGGCTGGGAGAGGTCGATCAGCTCGCGCGTCGCCGGGTCGTCCAGGATCGCCTCGGGATCGCGCACGTCGCCCTGCACGACGGTCACGCCCGGCGCCGAGGCCAGCAGCGCCCGCCCGTGCGTCACCACCACGGGATCGTTGTCGGAGTAGACGACCCGCGCGCCGGGGTCGACCTCCTGCGCGACCTCGTGCACGTTGGGCCGGGTCGGCAGCCCCGACCCGAAGTCGACGAACTGGCGGATGCCCGCCTGGGCCAGCCGCCGCACCGCGCGCCGCAGGAACGCCCGGTTCTCCCGGACGGTGATGAGGGTCTCCGGCGCGGCGGCCAGCAGCCGCTCGGCGGCCTCCCGGTCGGCGGCGTAGTGGTCCTTGCCGCCGAGCAGGTAGTCGTAGATGCGGGCGACGTTGGGGACGCTCGCGTCGACGCCCGCGATCGTCCCGCCGCCCCGCTCCTCCATCGCCGTCACCGGACCGCCGCCCCGCCGGCGTCGACCGGGACCTCCACGGGCCGGTGGATGACCGCCTCGCCGATCCACGGGACGGCCGTGGCCGGGCCCGCCAGGCGCAGCCCCGGCAGCCGGGTCGCCAGCGCCCCGAACGCCTCCTGCAGCTCCATCCGGGCGAGGTTGGCGCCCAGGCAGTAGTGCGGGCCGTGGCCGAAGCTGAGGTGGTGCCGGCGCGCACCGTCCAGGCCGCCGTCGGCGTCGCGCTCGCCGGCGAACCGCGTCACGTCGAAGCGCTCGGGCTCGGGGAAGATCTCGGGGTCCAGGTTGCCCGCGGGCAGCAGCAGGAACACCGCCTCGCCGGCCTCGACCACCCCGGCGCCGAGCTCGACGCGCTCGGTCATCCGGCGCAGCACCCCGTAGCCGCCGGGGCCGTCGTAGCGCAGGATCTCCTCGACCGCCGCCGGGACCAGGCCGGGGTCGGCGGCCAGCGCCGCCCACCGCTCGGGGTGGCTCAGCAGCCGCAGCGCGCCCCGGGAGATCTGCGCGGCTGTGGTCTCGTGCCCGGCCAGGATCAGCCCGAACACCAGGCCGACCAGTTCGTCCTCGCTGAGCCGGTCGCCCTCGTCGCGGGCCTGCACCAGGACGTCGATCAGGTCCTCGGGGCCGTCGCCGGAGCGCCCGCGGTGGTCCGCGACCAGCTCCGCCGCGTACCCGGCGAACTCCATCGCGGCGACCATGCGGTCCTCGGCCGAGGCGTCGGCGGTGGACAGGAACAGCTCCGTCCAGCGCCGGAACCGCGGCTGGTCCTCGGCCGCCACGCCCATCAGCTCGCAGATGACCAGGCTGGGCAGCGGGAAGGCGAAGGCCTCCACCAGGTCGACGGGGGCGGGCCCGGCGGCGATCCGGTCGACCAGCTCCGCGGTGATCTCGCGGACCCGGGGCCGCCAGCCCTCGATCTGGCGGGGCGTGAACGTCCCCGACAGGATCCGCCGCAGCCGGGTGTGCTCGGGCGGGTCCTGGTTGAGGATGGAGGTCGGGTTGTCCTCCAGGCTCATGCCCTTGGTCAGCCGCGGGGCGCCCTCGTAGCGCAGGTTGCGGCTGGCCGCCGAGTGCGCCAGCACGGTGCGGATGTCGTCGTGCCGGGCGATCGCGCGGATCCGGTCGCCGCTGGGCAGGGTGAGCGGCGCCAGCGGGGCGGTCGCGTGCCGCTCGGCGAAGCGCGGGGACGGCGGTCCCAGCTCGCCCGGCGGCAGCTCCGGCCAGGCCCAGCCCAGCCGGCCCGCGGCGGGGATCGTCGCGTGCGGGTGGTGCGCCTGCTCCGGCACGCCCTCTGACTGCGGGGGCATCGCGTTCCTTTCACCGTCGGTCAGCCAGGATCCTATGACGATCACCATGCCCCCCGTCCCGGCCGAACCGAACGGCGCTCGCGTGGTTTTGGCCACTTGAGGACGCCTTGCTCGATGTCCGAGATGCCCCGGATGTGACGCACCCCACTCCCTGACGAGGCAGATAACGGACCGTCATCCGGTTTCACCCCAGTGGGACCTGGACCGACGCGGAACGGCGCGTCCTGCCCCGGCCCGGTCCCGGGAACGCGACAGAGAGGTGACGACATGGCGACCGCGCCCGACGAGACCCGGCCGGCCTCCCCCCACCCGATCCTCGACGAGGCGGCGCAGGACCTGCTGTTCCGCGAGGCCCGCACCGCCAACAGCTTCACCGCCGAGCCGGTGACCGACGAGCAGGTGCGCGCCATCTACGAGCTGGTCAAGTGGGGTCCGACCGCGATGAACAGCCAGCCGCTGCGGCTGGTGCTGGTCCGTTCCGCCGGGGCCCGCGAGCGGCTCCTCCCGCTGATGTCCGAGGGCAACCGCGCCAAGACCGCCTCCGCCCCGCTGACGCTGATCGTCGCGGCGGACGGCGACTTCCACGAGCACCTGCCGGCCACCTTCCCGCACCGGGCGGACGCGCGGGAGTCGCTGGCCGCGCACCCGGGACGGGAGCGGATCGCGCACTTCAACGCCAGCATCCAGCTCGGGTACCTGATCCTCGGCATCCGCGCGCTCGGCCTGGCCGCCGGGCCGATGGCCGGGTTCGACGCGGTCGGCGTGAAGAAGGAGTTCCTGGGCGACACCAACCAGGAGCCCGTCGCCGTGGTGAACATCGGCCGTCCCGGGCCCGACGCCTGGTTCCAGCGCAACCCGCGCCTGGACTACGAGCAGGTCGTCACCACCATCTGACCGGTCCTCCCGGTCCCTCCCCCGACGCTGCCCCCTCCCCGACGCTCGACGGAGTTGCCCATGTCGCAGGCGGTCTCGCGCCCCGGTCCCCCGGCGACGCGCCCGGACCAGACCGCGGACGCCACGCCGGGCCGGCCGCTGCGGATGATCTTCATCCTGGGCGCGCTGACCGCGGTCGCGCCGCTGTCGATCGACATGTACCTGCCCGCGCTGCCGCAGCTGACCGAGGACCTGTCCACCGACGCCGTGCGGACCCAGCTCACCCTGACCGCCTGCGTGGTGGGCCTGGCCGTGGGGCAGGCGATCGCCGGGCCGCTCAGCGACGCCTTCGGCCGCCGCCGCCCGCTGCTGATCGGCGTCGCCGCGTACGCGGTGGCGTCCCTGCTGTGCGCGCTGGCGCCCACCGTGGAGACGCTGATCGCGCTGCGGCTGGTGCAGGGCGCCACCGGCGCCGCCGGGATCGTGATCGCCCGCGCGATCGTCCGGGACCGCTACGACGGCGCCGCCGCGGCCCGGTTCTTCTCCACGCTGATGCTGGTCAACGGGCTGGCGCCGATCCTGGCGCCGGTGCTGGGCGGCCAGCTGCTGCGCGTCACGCCGTGGCCCGGCGTGTTCGCCGTGCTCTCCGGGATCGGGGTGGCGCTGTTCCTGGCCGCCCTGGCGGGGCTCCCGGAGACCCTGCCGGCCGGGTCGCGCGCAGGCGGGGGCGTGCGCGCGACCCTGGCCACCTTCCGCGGGCTGCTGGCCGACCGGGTCTTCGCCGGGTACGCGCTGGCGCTCGGGCTGTCCTTCGCCTCGATGTTCGTCTACATCTCCGGCTCGCCGTTCGTGCTGCAGGACCTGTACGGGCTCTCCCCGCAGGCGTTCAGCCTGGCGTTCGGGATCAACGCGGTCGGCATCGTCGCCGCGGGCCAGGTCGGCGGGCGGCTGGCCGGGCGCGTCCCGCTGCGGCGGCTGCTGGGCTGCGGGCTGGCGGTGGCCGCGGCCGGCGGCGCCGCGCTGCTCGCGGCCGTGCTCGCCGGGGCCGGGCTCGCGATCGTGCTGCCCGCGCTGTTCCTGGTGGTCGCCGCACAGGGGATGGTCCTGCCGAACGCCACGGCCCTCGGCCTGACCGGACGGCCGCCGCGGGTGGCCGGCAGCGCCTCCGCGCTCCTCGGCGTCGCCCAGTTCGCCATCGGCGGCGCGGCGGCGCCGCTGGCCGGGCTCGGCGGCACGGGCACCGCGGTCCCCATGGCCGCCGCGATCGCCGCGCTGGTCGCCGGCGCCGCCCTGGCGGCCGGGATCGTCGCCCGTCCCGCAACGGTTGCGTCACAGGACTGACCGGTCGTACGGTCGGTAGGGTGATCGTCAGAATCGGCTTCATGCCCGCGCCCGCCCCGCCCGACCGGGACGACCTCACCGCCTTGGTCCTGGGACTGGAGCGCGAGGGGTTCGACTCGCTGTGGGTCTCCGAGCGGCCCACCGGCCCCGCCGGCGACCCGGTCGTCGCCCTCACCTACGCGGCGGCGCTCACCACCCGGATCAAGCTCGGCACCGCGGTGATGGCGCTGCCCGGCCGCCCGCCCGCGCTGGTGGCGCAGGAACTGGCCTCCCTCGACCTGCTCTCCGGGGGACGGCTGCTGCCCGCCTTCGGGCTCGGCGTCCGCGGCACCGCCGAGCAGCAGGCGTTCGGCGTCCGGCGCGAGGACCGCGCCGCGATGCTGGAGGAGGCGCTGCCGCTGCTGCGCCGCTTCTGGGCCGAGGACGAGGTCACCCACCACGGCGCCTTCTACGACTACGACGGGCTCCGCCTCACCCCCAAACCGGCCGCGCGGGGCTTCGACGTGTGGCTGGGCGGCGCGTCCGACGCCGAGCTGCGCCGCACCGGGCGGCTGTCGGACGGCTGGCTCGCCTCGTTCACCACCCCCGCCGAGGGGGAACGCGGGCGGCTGCTGATCCGGCGGACCGCCGCCGAGGCCGGACGGGAGGTCGAGGAGGAGCACTTCGGCGCGGTGATCCCCTACCGCCGCGGGCCCGTCACCCCCGAACTGGAGCGGCGGCTGTCGGGCGCCGCGCGCCGCGTCCACGGCCCCGCCTCGCCCGACGACGTCGCCCCCGCCCTGGAGGACCTGGAGCCCCACCTCAAGCGGATGGTGGAGGCCGGGCTGTCGAAGTTCGTGCTGTTCCCGCTGGCCCCGGTGCGGGACTGGGACGCCGAACTGGCGGACGTGCGCGACGCCGTCCTGCACCTCCAGACCCGCAAGCCCTAATCGCCGGCCGGGCGGAGCGCGGCGAGCACGAACGCCGAGACCTCCTCGGCCAGCTCGGCCGCGCTCTTGGGGCCGTCCGCGCGGTACCAGTGCGGCAGCTGGTTCACCATGCCCAGGGCGACGATCGTGACCGTGTCGGCCGACGCCCCCGCCGCGAACACCCCGTCCCGCTGGGCACGTTCCACCAGCTCCCGGAACCGCACGTGGTAGCGGCGCCGGTCGGCCCGCACCGCGTGCATCCGGTCGTGGTCGAGCCGGTGCATCTCGCGGGCGAACACCTTCGCCTCGTCGACGTGCTCGGCGGTGCTCTCGATCAGCTCGATGATGATCGCCCGCACCGTCTCCGCGGGCGGCCGGCCCGCCGCCAGCGCCCGGTCCAGATCGGCCAGCTGCCGGGAGATCAGCGAGTGGTAGATCTCGTAGAGCAGGTCGTCCTTGGAGTCGAAGTAGTGGTAGAGCGCGCCCTTGGTGACCTCGGCCGCCGCCACGACCTCCTGCACGGAGGTGCCGTCGAAGCCGCGCTCGGCGAACAGCCGGACGGCGGCGTCCAGGATCCGCCGCTCGACCGCGCTCCGCCGGACGGCGGCGGCGCGCTCCGGTCCCGCCATGCTCTCGTGTCCCTCCATTGACGACCGCCGCGGCCCGGTCTTAGCTTGCCAGGAAAACCGACCGGTCGGTACGGCCCCGCCGTCCCCGAGGAGGCCCCGCCCCATGCCCTCAGTCGAGACCGCCCGCGGACCCGTCGACACCGGCTCCCTCGGCCGCACCCTGATGCACGAGCACGTCTTCGTCCTGTCCGCCGAGCACGTCGCCAACTACGGGGCGGGCTCCTGGTGGGACGAGGAGGAACGGGTCGCCGACGCGATCGCCAAGCTCCGCGAGCTGACCGGCCGGGGCATCACCACCATCGCCGACCCCACCGTGTGGGGACTGGGCCGCTACATCCCGCGCATCAAGCGGATCGCCGAGCAGGTCCCCGGCCTCAACATCATCGTCGCGACCGGCCTCTACACCTACAACGACGTGCCGTTCCAGCTGCTCTACCGCGGCCCCGGCACCCTGCTCGGCGGCCCCGACCCGCTGGTCGCCGACTTCGTCCGCGACCTGACCGAGGGCATCGGCGACACCGGCGTGCGGGCCGCCTTCCTCAAGTGCGCCGTCGACACCCCCGGCATGGTCCCGGGCGTGGAACGGGTGCTGCGGGCCGTCGCCGCCGCGCACCGCGAGACCGGCGCGCCCGTCACCGTCCACACCGCGAGCTCCGCCGGGACGGGCCGGCCCGTCGTCGACCTGCTCGGCAAGGAGGGCGTCGACCTGGGCAAGGTCGTCATCGGCCACGCCGGCGACTCCAACGACCTCGACTACCTCAAGGCGCTCGCCGACACCGGCGCCCTCCTGGGCATGGACCGCTTCGGCCTGGACGCCTACAACTCCACCGCCGAGCGCGCCGGAACCGTCGCCGCCCTGTGCGCGCAGGGCTACGCCGACCGGATGGTGCTCAGCCACGACGCCAGCTGCTACATCGACTGGTTCGGCCCCGACCCCGACGGCCTGCGCGGCATGGCCCCCAACTGGAACTACCGGCACATCAGCGACGACGTCCTGCCCGCGCTGCGGTCGCTGGGCGTCACCGAGGCCCAGCTCGACCAGATGCTGGTGGAGAACCCCCGGCGCTACTTCTCCCCGTAGAAGATCGGGAGCGCCCGGCGCGGGTAGATCGTTCAATGTGACGACCACCTGAGGTGTCACCGGCACGGCCGGAGGAGGCACGGAGTGGACCAGACCCCCGAGCGCCGGGGACCGGGCGGCTGCGCCGGATGCCTGCTGATCCTGGCCGTCCTCGCCGCGATCGTGGCCGTGCTCGCCGGCCGCCCGCTGCTGGAGGGCGGCCCGGAGGAGGCCGCGCCGCCGATGCTGACCGCGCCGGCCTCGCCGTCCCCGGCCCGGACGGGCGACGCCAGGCCCTCAGGCCGGCGGCCCGGCGTCGTCAACATCGACACCGAGCAGGGCCTGCGCATGACCCGCGCCGCCGGGACCGGCATCCTGCTGGACGGCTCCGGACTCGTCCTCACCAACAACCACGTCATCCAGGGCGCGACCCGGATCCGCGGCACCGTCACCGACAACGGCCGCCGCTTCACCGCCGACGTCCTCGGCTACGACAAGTCCGGCGACATCGCGGTGATCCGGCTGCGCGGCGCCGCCGGGCTGCGCCCCGCCGCCTTCGGCGACTCCACCCGCGCCGTCCCGGGCGACCCCGTCACCGCGGTCGGGAACGCGGGCGGCAAGGGCGGCTCCCCCCGCGCCGTCACCGGGACGATCATCGCGCTGGGCCGGCAGATCACCGCCACCGACCAGAGCGACGGCAGCGCCGAACGGCTCACCGAGATGATCGAGACCGACGCGCCCATCCGCCCCGGCGACTCCGGCGGCCCGCTGCTCAACTCCACCGGGGAGGTCATCGGCGTGAACACCGCCGCCTCCGCCGGGTTCCAGATGGAGCAGAACGGCGCGCAGCGCGGCTTCGCGATCCCGTCCAACCGCGCGCTGACCGTGGCCCGCCAGATCCAGCGCGGCGAATCCTCCCCGACCGTCCACATCGGCAAGACCCCCATGCTCGGGGTCGAGGTCCGTTCCGTGGGCCCGCGCTCGACCGGCAACCCCACCCCGGCCCCCGCCGCCTCCGGCGCCCTGATCTCCGGCCTCATCCCCGGCGGCCCCGCCGAGGCCGCCGGCCTCCGCCGGGGCGCCGTCATCGTCGCCCTCAACGGGCGCCCGGTCGTCTCGCCCAGCGCCCTGACCGACCTGCTCCTGCTGCACCGGCCCGGCGACACCGTCCAGGTGGCCTGGACCGACACCGACGGCCGCAGCTACACGACCCCCGTCCTCCTCGCCGAAGGCCCTCCCCAGTAGGGATCAGCGGGTGAGGCGAGGGAGGGCGGCGGCCTGGCGGATGGCGTGTTCGGGGCGGTGGGCGGTGGTGCCGCCGTCGATGACGATGGTCTGGCCGGTGATGCAGCGGGCCTCGGCGGAGGCCAGGAAGGCGACCAGGGCGGCCACGTCCTCGGGCTCGCAGGCGTCGGGCAGCAGCCGTTCGGCGGCCTTCTCCGCGAGCCGGGCGGGGGTCATGGCGCGGCGCGCCGCCTCGGTGAGGACCAGGGCGGGGGCGACGGCGTTGCAGCGGATGCCGCGCGCCCCGTACATCGTGGCGACGTAGCGGGTGAAGGAGACGAGGCCCGCCTTGGCGGCGCCGTAGGCGGCGTGGTCGGTGTCGCCGACCAGGGCGGACACCGAGGTGGTGTTGACCACGGCCGCGCCCGCCTCCATGTGCGGGACGGCGTGCTTGACGCACAGCATCGCGCCGCGCAGGTCGACGGCGAAGGTGCGGTCCCAGACCTCCACGTCCATCTCGGTGAGGTCGAGGTCGCGGCCGTAGACGTCCGGTGACAGGACGGCGGCGTTGTTGTGCAGGACGTCCAGCCGGCCGTGCGCCGCCAGGGCCGTGGCGACCATGGCGCGGACGTCGTCCTCGTCGCCGACGTCGGCGGTGGCGGCGCGGGCCGTGCCGCCGTCCTTCACGATCAGCGCGGCGGTCTCGGCGGCGGTGTCGGGGTCGACGTCGGCGGCGGTGACGGCGGCGCCCTCGGCGGCCAGGCGCAGGGCGCAGGCGCGTCCGATGCCGGAGCCTGCCCCGGTGACCAGCGCGGCGCGGCCGGCGAACCTCATCGCTCGTCCCACTCGACGGGGAGGGACTCCAGGCCCCGGCCGACCATGCTCCTGCGGTAGGCGGGGGCGGCGCCCGGGGCGAGGCGGAGGGTGGGGAGGCGGGTGGTGAGGCGTTCGAAGGCGATCTCCATCTTGAGGCGGCTCAGCGCGGCGCCCACGCAGTGGTGGACGCCGTAACCGAACACCATGTGCTCGCGGGCGTTGGGACGGCGGACGTCGAAGCGCTCGGGGTCGGGGAAGACGGTCTCGTCGTGCCCGGCCGAGTCGGCGTGCAGGAGCACCTGGACGCCGGCGGGGATCACCGTGCCGTGCAGGGTCACCTCGCGGGTGGTGGTGCGGAAGCTGCCCAGGCTGGCGCCGTCGGCGCGCAGGCTCTCCTCGATCATGCCGGGGATCAGCGCCGGGTCCGCGAGGAGCTCCTCCCACACGTGGCGCTCGCGGAGCAGCCGGTGGACGGCGTTGGACAGCCCGTTGGGCACGGTGTCGTTGCCGCCCAGCAGCAGCGCGCTGATCGTCTCGACCACCTCGCGGTGCGAGAGGTCGGTGCCGATGAGCCCGGCCATGAGGGAGACGAAGTCGTCGCGGGGCTCGGCGCGGCGCTCGCTGACCAGGCGGTCGACGTAGTCGAGGTACTTGAGGAAGTCCTGGGCGAGCTCGCGCTGGCGCTCGGGCGGCTGCGGCGACAGGAACAGCTGGAACCAGGACGTCACCCAGTGCTTGACGCGCTCCTCGTCCTCGGGCGGGACGCCGATGAAGACGGCGGCGAGGCGGGCCGAGGGCAGGTGGGCGATCGCGGCGGTGAAGTCGGCGCCGCCCTCGGGGACGACGGCGTCGAGGACGGCGTCGAACTCGGCGCGGAACCGGTCCCCGAGGCGGGCGACGGCGCGGGGCGTGAACGCGCGGGAGATGGCCCGCCGCATGCGGGTGTGCTTGGGCGGGTCGACGTTGGCGGCGAAGTCGTCCAGGAACGAGCGGTGCTCCCCCAGGGACTCCTTGACCTCGTCGGTGAGAGTGCGGGAGATGGTGAGGGAGCCGATGCTGGAGTAGGTCTCGTGGTCGCGGTAGGCGGCGCGCACGTCCGGGTGGCGGGTCAGCACCCACATCCGCAGGTGGTCGCTCCAGAAGACGGGATGGTCGTGGCGGAGGCGCCGCAGGAACGGGTAGGGGTTCGCGACGTGCCACTCGGCGGTGACGTCGAAGTCGGCGGCGGTCTCGGGGACGGTCACGGACGGCCTCCGGTGAGGATCGCTCGGGGGTTGGCGACGAGCATCTGGTGGATCTGGTCCTCGGTGACGCCCGCGGCGCGCAGGGCGGGCAGGACGTCCCGGGAGATGTGCAGCAGGTGGTAGTTCGGGTGGCGCCGTTTCACGACCTCGACGTCGAAGCGGTCGTTGAAGCAGTAGGAGTCGTGGGAGAGGACCATGCGCCCGGCGTGGCCGCGCTCGCACATGGCGGCGACGGTGGCGACCCGGTCCTCGAACGAGGTGAACTCGATACCGAAGCGGTCCATGCCGAGGTAGGAGCCGCCCGCGGCCAGTTCTTCGAGGTAGCCCAGGTCGGTGGAGTCGCCGGCGTGCCCGATCACGACGCGGGACAGGTCGACGCCCTCTTCGGCGAGGAGTTTCTGCTGGTCCAGGCCGTTGCGGGTGGCGGACTCGCTGTGCGTGGTGATCGGCACCCCGGTCTCGCGGTGGGCGCGGGCGACGGCGCGGATGACCCGTTCGACGCCGGGCGTGATGCCCTGGCGGCCGGTGGCGCACTTGAGCATGCCCGCCTTGACGCCGGTGCGGCCGATGCCCTCGGTGATGTCGCGGACGAAGAACTCGGCGAGCCGGTCGGGGCCGCCGAAGAGGGTGCCGGGGCCGCGGTTGCCGAAGTAGGGCGGCAGCGCGTCGTAGGTGTAGAGGCCGGTGGCGGCGACGATGTTCAGGCCGGTCTGCTCGGCGACGCGCTGCACGGCGGGGAGGTACCGGCCGAGCCCGATCACGGTGAGGTCGACGATCGTGTCGATCCCGGCGGCCTTGAGCTCGTCGAGCCTGGCGGCGGCCTCGCGGGCGCGGGCCTCCAGGTCCCAGCCCTCGGGGATGTCGGGCCAGTTCCACAGGATCTCCGGGCTGAGCCCGAAGATGTGCTCGTGCATCAGGGTGGCGCCGGGGTCGGCGATCGGCCCGCGGACGGTCTCGACGCTCATGACGCCTCCACGACGGGGAAGAGCGGATGGTCGAACGGCTCGTTGACCGTGAGCCCGAGGCCGTCGGTCTGCCCGTACGGGGCGCCGGTGTAGAGGGCGGCGGCGTCGAAGTAGGTCGCGGTGAACGACAGCCGAGGCCGGTCGCGGCCGTTGGCGGGGGCGCCGTGGATCACCAGGCTGCTGTGCACGGTGGCGTCGCCCGCCGCCATGTCGAAGGGCGCGGACAGCTCCAGGTCGGCCAGCCAGGGGTGCTGGCCGAGGGCGTCGTCCCCCTCGCGGACGAAGCTGCGGCCCAGCGGCCCGTAGAGGTGGGAGCGCTCGTAGAAGCGCAGGGCGCCCATGTCGGCGGGCACCTCGTCGAGGGCGAGCCAGACGGTGAGCATCGCCGAGCGGTCCATGGGCATCCAGGGGAAGTCCTGGTGGAAGACCGTCGCGCCGTGCCCGTCGGCGCCCGCCGGCTCCTTGATCAGGAGGTTGGTGACCTGGAGGCGCACCGCGTCCACGCCGACCAGCAGCCGGGTGACGTTGCGGGCCAGCGCCGGCGCCGTGGCCAGGGCGCCGAACGCCTCGTCGTGCCGGGCGATGTCGCGGTCCTGGCCGAACGCCCGGTCGACGAAGCCGTTGCGGAAGGCGCCGCGGCGGGCGGCGAGCCGTTCCAGGGCGCGCTCACGCAGGCCGGCGACGAAGCCGGGGTCGACCAGGCCGGGCAGCCGGGCCCAGCCGCGTTCTCGGAAAGCGGCGACCTCCGCGCCGGTCACCTCGCGTACGGGGGCCTGCAGAACCGGTACACCCATGGGCGCCGTCCCTCACACCGAGTCCCTGTCCTGTCGGGACGGTAACGCCACACCACCATGGCGAGCAAGCGCTTGGTATCAGTGTCGGCGTGCCGAGCACGGCACAACGGATGCGACAGTGGAGGACGCGCACGACCACGGAGGGTGGGTGACATGAGCCGGAAGGCCCCTCAGGAGGACTTCGACGACAGCGGCCTGCAGGTGACCGGGCCCAAGGACTGGGCGGCCGGGGTCCCCGGCGTCACGGCCGCGCTGCGGCAGTCCTACGACCAGATGGGCGCCGCCCGCACCGCGCTGGCCCTGCTGCGCGTCAACCAGAAGCAGGGCTTCGACTGCCCCGGCTGCGCCTGGCCCGAGGGCGACAAGCGGCACCTCGCCGAGTTCTGCGAGAACGGTGCCAAGGCCGTCGCCGAGGAGGCCACCACCCGGCGGATCACCCGCGAGTTCTTCGCCCGCCACAGCATCACCGAGCTGGCCGGGCGCAGCGACCTGTGGCTCGGGCAGCAGGGGCGGCTGACCGAGCCGATGCTCAAGCGCGCCGGGTCCGACCACTACGAGCCGGTGGCCTGGGACGAGGCGTTCGACCTGCTCGCCTCCGAGCTGAACGCCCTCGCCTCCCCCGACGAGGCCGTCTTCTACACCTCGGGCCGCACCAGCAACGAGGCCGCCTTCGCCTACCAGCTGTTCGTGCGCGCGTTCGGAACCAACAACCTCCCCGACTGCAGCAACATGTGCCACGAGTCGTCCGGCTCGGCACTGAACGAGACGATCGGGATCGGCAAGGGCTCGGTGCTGCTGGAGGACCTCCACAAGTCCGACCTGATCTTCGTCGTCGGGCAGAACCCCGGCACCAACCACCCCCGGATGCTGTCGGCGCTGGAGGAGGCCAAGAAGGCGGGCGCGCGGATCGTCGCCGTCAACCCGCTGCCCGAGGCCGGGCTGATGCGCTTCAAGAACCCGCAGCGCCCCTCCGGGGTCACCGGGCGGGGCACCGCGCTGGCCGACCGCTACCTCCAGATCCGGCTGAACGGCGACCTCGCCCTGTTCCAGTCGCTCAACCGGCTGCTGGTGGAGAAGGACGCGATCGACCACGCGTTCATCGCCGAACACACCGCCGGCTTCGAGGCCCTCAAGGAGCACCTGACCGGCCTGGACTGGGAGGAGGTCCTGGAGGCCACCGGCCTGACCAGGGCCGACATCGACGCCGTCCTCGGCGACGTCCTGGGGGCCGAGCGGATCGTGGTGTGCTGGGCGATGGGCCTCACCCAGCACCGCAACGCCGTCCCCACCATCCGCGAGGTCGTCAACTTCCTGCTGCTGCGCGGCAACATCGGCCGTCCCGGCGCGGGCGTGTGCCCGGTGCGCGGGCACTCCAACGTGCAGGGCGACCGGACCATGGGCATCTTCGAGCGCCCGGCCGCCGCGTTCCTGGACGCCCTGGCCGCGGAGTTCTCCTTCGAGCCGCCGCGCGAGCACGGCCTCGACACCGTCGAGGCGATCCGGGCCATGCGGGACGGCCGGGCCGGGGTGTTCCTCGGCATGGGCGGCAACTTCGTCCGCGCCACCCCCGACTCCGCCGTCACCGAGGCGGCGATGCGCCGGCTCCGGCTCACCGCGCACGTGTCGACCAAGCTGAACCGCTCCCACACCGTGACCGGGGAGCGGGCGCTGATCCTGCCGACGCTGGGCCGCACCGAACGCGACGAGCAGGCGGCCGGCGCGCAGTTCGTGTCGGTCGAGGACTCCATGGGCATGGTGCACGCCTCCCGCGGCCGCCTCGCCCCGGCCGGGCCGAAGCTGCTGTCGGAGGTCGCGATCGTCTGCCGCCTCGCCCGCGCCGCGCTCCCGGCCTCGGGCATCGACTGGGCCGCGATGGAGCACGACTACGACGTGATCCGCGACCACGTGTCGCGGGTCGTGCCCGGCTTCGAGCGCTTCAACGAGCGGATCCGCGAGCCCGGCGGGTTCACGCTGCCGCACGCGCCGCGCGACGACCGCCGCTTCCCCACCGCCACCGGCAAGGCCAACCTCACGGTGAACGGGCTGGAGGTGCTGCGCGTCCCGGAGGGGCGGCTGCTGCTCCAGACCGTCCGCAGCCACGACCAGTACAACACCACCGTCTACGGCATGGACGACCGCTACCGGGGCGTCAAGGCCGGCCGCCGCGTCGTGTTCGTCAACCCCGATGACCTGGCGGCGCTGGGCCTGGCCGACGGCGCGACCGTCGACCTGGTGTCGGAGTGGTCCGACGGCGTGGAGCGGCGGGCGACCGCCTTCCGGATCATCTCCTACCCGACGGCGAAGGGCTGCGCGGCGGCCTACTTCCCCGAGACCAACGTGCTCGTCCCGCTCGACAGCACCGCCGACATCAGCAACACCCCCACCTCCAAGTCGATCGTCGTGCGGCTCGAACCGGCGGAGGCGGCGGGCACGGCCTGACCGGTCGTCGCGGGGCCGGACGCTGTTCTAGGCTCGGGCCATGACAGCGTCCCAGTCCCCGGCCGAGCCCGAAGGCGCCGGCTCCCCGTCCCACTTGCCAGAGCTGCGCGCCTCCGACGCCGACCGGGACCGCGTGGCCAACGTGCTGCGCGACGCGGCGGGCGAGGGGCGCCTCACCCTGGAGGAACTCGACGAGCGGCTGAACGCGGTCTACTCGGCCAGGACCTACGCCGAGCTGGAGCCGATCACCCGCGACCTGCCCGTCCCGGACGGCGCCCCCGCCGCCCCGGTCGCCGCCCACCGGGCCGCCGGACCCGCGGCCGACGCCCCCAGCTGGAAGACCGGCTTCGGAATCCTGGCCGCGTTCCAGCGCCAGGGCGTGTGGACGGTCCCGAAGAACTTCACCGCGTTCGCGTTCTGGGGCGGCGGCAAGATCGACCTGCGCGAGGCCCGGTTCGCCGAGGGCGAGGTCCGGATCCGGGCCTTCGCGATCATGGGCGGGATCGAGGTGATCGTGCCCGACGACCTGACCGTCCACGTCAAGGGCCTGGCCATCATGGGCGGCTTCGACCAGCGCGCCAGCGGCCCCGGCACCCCCGGCTCCCCCAAGGTCATCGTGTCCGGCCTGTCCTTCTGGGGCGGCGTCGACGTCAAGCGCAAGGCCCGCCGCGAGCAGAAGAAACTCCGCAAGGAGCAGCGGCAGCAGGGCGAGATCGAGTAGTCCGTCTCATCGCGGGGGCGCGAGCTTGCTGCCGGGGTAGGGGCTGAGGAGGGTCTCGCGCCAGGGGCCCTCCAGGTACTGGCGGGCCGTCTTGCGCCAGCTGATCAGGCGGTGGTCGGGGTCGGTCTCGTCGTCCATGCCGAGCGCGGCGTCCCGGGCGCGCTGGAGTTCCAGGTGGGCGTCGATGTCGGTGCCCCAGAGGGTCACGGCCTCGGTGTCGCAGAACTGCACCTCGTACGAGCCGACCAGGCGGTGGCCGTGATCGGCCAGGATCGGGGCGCGTTCGCGGCGGACGGCGTCCAGGTAGTCCAGCGCGGCGCCGGGGCGCACCTGGGCGCTCTCGAAGAGGTAGAGCGGGGCGGCGTAACCCTCCGCGAGCAGGTCGGCGACGGCGGGCGAGCCGGGGGCCGCGCCCAGCGGACGGGAGAACGCGCCGTGCCGCAGGTCGTCGATGTCGGACAGGAACAGGTTCTTCTGGACGTCGTCGTAGATCTCCAGCATCTGCCGCCAGCCGCCGTCCCAGCCGCCGTGGCAGTCCCACAGGGTCACCACCTTGAACTGCGGGTGGCCGGTGATGCCGACCGCGTAGAAGGCGCCGACCAGGTCGATCTCGCGGGAGCGGATCGACATGCCCGCGGTGAGCTCGTGCGCGCCCGCCTCCAGCCGGTCGTCCTCGCGCTTGTACTCGGTGAGCCAGCGCAGGTACTCCAGCGGCCTGCGCGAGTTCATCGGGTGGAACTCGACCTCTTCGAGCAGGTAGATGCCGCGGCGCATGAAGCCTCCCAGACCCGACCCAAGCGGTTGCTTGGTCGGGACACTAGCCGCCCCGGCGCGCCGCTACAAGACCGAGTCACACGGGCCGGCTACACGGGCAGCGGCGGCCGGCGGCCCTGCCAGGGGCGGGCCCGCTCGAAGGCCAGGCAGGCGTCCAGCACCGGCCCGTCGGCGTGCCGCGGGCCCACGACCTGCAGCCCGACCGGCAGCCCGTCGGCGGTGAACCCGCACGGGACGCTGGCCGCGGGCTGCTGGGTCATGTTGAACGGGTAGGTGAACGGCGTCCACCCCGTCCAGCGCTCCTTCCCGGCCCAGGGCCCCTCCGGCGGCGCCACGCGGCCGGCCTCGAACGCCGCGATCGGCATCGTCGGGGTGAGCAGCAGGTCGTACTGCTCGTGGAAGCGGCCCATGATCCGCCCCAGCTCCATCCGCCGGGCCGTCGCGTCCAGGTAGTCGGACGCCGAGTACCCCGCGCCGAGGTCGCAGACCTCGCGCAGGCCCGGGTCGAGGGCGGCGCGCTCCTGCGGCCCGAGGTGCTCGACCACCTTCGCCGCGCCCGCGAACCACAGCACCTCGAACTCGGCCACCGGGTCGTCGAAGCCCGGATCGACCTGCTCCACCTTGGCGCCCAGCTCGGCGAAGACCTCCACCGCCGCCTCCACCAGCTCGGCGACCTCGGGGTCCACCCGCGCGAACCCCAGGGTCGGGCTGTAGGCGACGCGCAGCCCGGACACGTCCCCGCGCAGCGGCGAGAACGGCGCGTGCGGCGGCGCCAGCGCCGACCAGTCCCGGCTGTCGAACCCGGAGATCACGTCCATGAGCAGCGCCGCGTCCTCGACCGTCCAGGTCATCGGGCCGACGTGGGCGAGCGTCCCGAACGGGCTGGCCGGGAAGTGCGGCACCCGGCCGTAGGTCGGCTTGAGCGCGAACGTCCCGGTGAACGAGGCCGGGATGCGCACCGAGCCACCGCCGTCGGTGCCCAGCGCCAGCGGGGCCATCCCCGCCGCCACGGCCGCCCCCGCGCCGCCGCTGGAGCCGCCCGGGGTGCGGGAGAGGTCCCACGGGTTGCGGGTGATCCCGGTGAGCGGGGAGTCGGTGACGCCCTTCCACGCGAACTCCGGCGTGGTCGTCTTGCCGACCGGGACCGCGCCGTGCTCGTACAGGCGGGCCACCGAGGGCGCGTCGTCGGGCCACCGCTGGCCGGGGCTGATCGAACGGGAGCCGCGCAGCGTCGGCCGCCCCCGGGTGAGCAGCACGTCCTTGATCGACACCGGTACCCCGTCGAGCAGCCCCGACGGCTCCCCGCGCCGCCACCGCTCGGCGGACGCGCGCGCCGCCTCCAGCGTCCACTCGGGCTCGACCAGGCAGAAGGCGTTCAGCTCGGGATCGGCCCGCTCGATCCGGGCCAGCACGGCCTCGGCGGCCTCGACCGGGGACAGCGCGCCGGTGCGGTAGGCGGCCAGCAGCTCGGTCGCGGTCAGGTTCGCCGGGTCCGCGGTCCCGGTGCCCTCGGTGCCGGTCATCGATTCCCCCCAGGGGTAGCGGCGGTGGTCAGCGCGGTGGTCAGGAGGAGGCCGGGGCGCCCGAGCCGACGTAGCCGAGGCGCTTGTCGACGACGTTGCGCAGCGGCCGGCCGTGGACGCGGCGGTCGAGGTTGTCGGCGAACAGCCGGACCAGTTCGTCCCGCCAGCCGACGATGTCGCCCGACATGTGCGGGGACACGATCACGTTGGGCAGCTCCCAGAGGGGGGACGGGGACGGCAGCGGCTCGTCCACGAAGACGTCCAGCGCGGCGCCCGCGATCTCGCCCGTGCGCAGCGCGCCGACCAGGTCGTCCTCCACCACCAGCGGCCCCCGGCCGATGTTGATCAGCCGTGCGGTGGGGCGCATCGCCCGCAGCGCGGCCCGGTCGATCATGCCGCGGGTGCGGTCGGTGAGGGGTGCGGCGAGCACGGCGTAGTCGGCCTCGGCCAGCGCCTCGTGCAGCCGGTCGTCGGGCAGCACCTCCCCCAGGTCGGGATCGCCGGACCGGGCCGTGCGCCCGATCCCGCTCACCCGCAGTCCCGCCGCCGTCAGCGTGCGGGCGATGGCCCGCCCGATCGGGCCGGTGCCGACGACGACCGCGCGGGCGCCGGCGATCGGCTCGGTCTCGCGGTGCCGCCACACGCCCTCGGCCTGCAGCCGCAGGGTGGTGTGCAGGTCCTTGGCGAAGCAGAGCACCAGTCCGAGGACATATTCTGCGATGGGCCGGTCGAAGACCCCTCGCGAGTTGGTGACGATGGTCTCACTGTCGACCAGGGCAGGGAACAGCAACCGGTCCACCCCGGCACTGGCGATGTGCACCCAGGGCGGGGCGTCCTCGGCGGGCCAGGCGGCGGCGACCGCCTCGGTCCAGAAGTCGTACACGAACAGCACGTCGGCCCCCGGGAGCGCCTCCGCCAGGCCGTCCTCGCGGACGTAGCGCACGTCGGCGGCCCGCTCGACCGGCTCCATCCCCGGCGGCCGCGCGTCCCCCCGGAGCACCACCACCTGGGGCGGCCGGGAGGTAAGTGGCTGGGCAGGCTCCATCGGCTCACTCTCTGGGGTCGCTCAATTAACTAGAACGCAACGTGGGGAGGCATTGACACGCTAGGAAGCCTTCGTAGGATTGTCAACAATCAGCGCGGGGCATCAAACCACCGGGTCACTCGCCAGGCGGCCCGCGTTGATCGTGCTGCAAGACCGTCGCAACCGTTCCAAGGCCAGGGCGGATCCCAAGGCGCTCTAATCGAAAGAGTCCTCTCGGGTGAGCGACGCGTCGCCCACCCCTGTGCCCGGGGAGGCCGGCATGCCCAAGCTCATGACCATCACGCTCGAGCGCCGTGGCGTCTCCTGCGTCGCGGAACTGCTCGAGAAAGACGCCCCCAGGACGTGCGAGGCGGTCTGGGAGTCCCTCCCCCTCGGGGGCGAGGCCTACCACGCCAAGTACGCCCGCAACGAGGTCTACACGATGGTCGAGCGGTTCACCGACGAGGCGGTGGGCCAGGAGAACCCGACCGTGACCCCGATCCCCGGCGACGTGGTGTTCTTCGACTTCCACGGCGGCATGCTCGACCGCGGCTTCAAGGAGGAGAAGAACATCCACGAGCTGCCCGGCGTGATCGACCTCGCCATCTTCTACGGGCGCAACAACCTGCTGCTCAACGGGGACGTGGGCTGGGTGCCCGGCAACGTCTACGCCACCATCGTCGAGGGCCTCGACCGCATGGCCGAGGCGTGCAACGACGTGTGGCGCTCCGGCGGTGTCGGCGAGCGCCTGGTGTACGCACGGCACGGCGGCTGAGCGGCGGCCGGGGATGGCATTCGACCCCCAGCTGATCGTCGGGCCCGAGCTGACCGCCCAGCACGGCATCGGCGTGGTGGCCCCGTTCGACTTCGCGCTCGACCGGGAGCTGTGGCGCTGGACGCCCGACGACGTTTCGCTGTTCATGACCCGGCTCCCGTACGTCCCGGTGCCGGTCACGGTGGAGATGGCCTCCGCCCTGTCCGACCACTCGATCGTGCGGCAGGCCGTCCGCGACGTGCTGGCGCCCGAGCCGCTGGCGGTGGCCTACGCGTGCGCGTCCGGCAGCTTCATCCGGGGCGCGCGGGGCGAGCGGGAGCTGACCCAGGCGATGCTGACGGCGGGCGCGCCCGCCGCCACGACCAGCTCGGGCGCCCTGGTGGAGTCGCTGCGGCTGCTGGACGTCGACCGGATCGCGGTGGTGACGCCCTACATCGACAGCGTCACCGACCGGCTGGTGTCCTTCCTCGGCTCGCACGGAGTCGGGGTGGTGTCGTCGGTCGGCATGGGCCTGCTCAACCACATCTGGAAGGTCGGCTACGGCGAGGTCGTCGAGGCGGTCTCGGCGGTCGACCGCCCCGAGGCGGAGGCGGTCTTCATCAGCTGCACCAACGTGCCGACCTACGACATCATCGCCCCGCTGGAGCGGATGATCGGCAAGCCGGTCCTCACCGCCAACCAGGTGACCATGTGCTCCGCGCTGCGGGCCATGGGCTGCCAGGCGGCCGGCGAGGGCCAGTGGCTGGTGCAGCTGGGCCGGGCCACGGCGGCCTGACCCCCTGACCAGGGCCTGAACAGGGCCCGGGCGGGGCCCCGCGCGGATGGGCAGGGGGACGGCCCGGCCGGTGCCCGCACCGGCCGGGCCGTCAACGCGAGCCCAACCGCGGGCAAAAGATCGGAAATGTTAGGATTGTCAACAATCTGAATCTGCACCCGGATTCGGAGCGGAGGACGGATGGCACCCACGGCGCCCGCGATCGGATTCCTCTACCCCGGCTACTCGGCCGAGGACGACTATCCGGTCATCGAGAAGATGCTCGGCGACGTGCGCCTGCCGGTCGTGCACACCCTGATGCGCGAGGACGCGCACCGCGTCGACGCCCTGCTGGACGTGGGCGGCGCCGACGTGCTCTCGGAAGGGGCGCGCGCGCTGGCGGGGCTGGACGTGCGAGCGGCCGTCTGGGCCTGCACCAGCGGCAGCTTCGTGTTCGGCTGGGACGGCGCCGCGGGCCAGGTCGAGGGCGTGCGGGAGGCCGCCGGCGCACCCGCGTCCAGCACCTCCTTCGCCTTCGTCAACGCGGCCCGCCATCTCGGCCTGCGCCGGGTGGCGGTCGCGGCCACCTACCCGGCCGACGTGGCCGAACGGTTCGTGGACTTCCTGGGACGCGCGGGCATCGACGTCGTCGCGCTGTCGTGCCGCGGCATCATCACCGCCGCCGAGGTCGGCACGCTCGGCCGGGACGAGGTGCTCGACTTCGTCGCGGCCAACGACCATCCCGACGCCGAGGCCGTGCTGGTGCCCGACACCGCGCTGCACACGGTCGCCTGGCTGGACGACCTCGAGGAGCGCCTGGGCAAGCCCGTCCTCACCGCCAACCAGGTGAGCGTCTGGGAGGGCCTGCGGCTCGCGGCCGGAAGCGGCGACGGCGCCGCGTCCGCGCTGCGCCCCCGCACGGGCCTGGGCCGGCTGTTCGCGGCCGGGCTCGACGCGGGCTCCGCGGCCGCCACCGCCGTCCCCTGGGAGGCCGGGCCTCCGGTGCCGGGTGCGCACCGTCCCACGCTATGAGAGAGGGGCCTTGCGCATGGGCCGATTGGGCGAGCTGGAACCCGTCCCCCGCAAGTCCACCGTCGAGATCGTCTACGACGAGCTGCGCTCGGCGATCCTGTACGGCCACCTGGCGCCCGGCGAGCAGCTCGGCGAGGCCGAGCTGGCGGGCCGGCTGGGCATCAGCCGCGGCCCGCTGCGCGAGGCCATGCAGCGGCTCGTCCAGGAGGGCCTGCTGCACAGCGAGCCGCACCGCGGGCTCTTCGTGATCACGTTGGACGAGGGGGACGTCGAGGACGTCTATCTGGCCCGGCTGGCCATCGAGCGGGCCGCCTGCACCCTCGTCATGGACCGCAACCGCGGCGAGGCGGTGGCCCGGCTCACCGAAGCGCTGGAGCACCTCGTCGAGGCCGCCCGCGAGCGCGACCGGGTGAAGATGAGCGACGCCGACCAGGCGTTCCACGAGGTCCTGGTCAGCTCCTCCGGCAGCGCCCGGCTGGAGCGCATGTCCCAGACCCTGCTGGTCGAGACCCGGATGTGCCTGAACGCCCTGCAGGACACCTACCCCGAGCCCGGAGAACTGGTCGATGAGCACCGGCGCCTGGTCGACGCCATCTCCGACGGCGAGGAGGAGCGCCTGCTGCGCCTCATCGAAGACCACATGACCGACTCGATCAAACGCCTGGCGTGACGAGAACACAGCTCATGGTGAGGGTGGACAAGGCGGGGCCCCGCGTGTTGCCATAGGCTGCAGATTGTCGACAATCCTACTGGGAGGACCGGATGGCTCAGCTGTCTCCCGTGCTCAAGCAGGCCACGCCCGTCCTGGCGGAGCGCGGCGAGGGCGTGTACCTGTACGACGAGGCGGGGCGCCGCCACCTCGACTTCACGGCGGGGATCGGCGTCACGAGCACCGGCCACTGCCATCCGCGGGTCGTCGCGGCCGCCCAGGAGCAGGTCGCCACGCTGATCCACGGCCAGTACACGACGGTGATGCACAAGCCCCTGCTGCGCCTGACCGAGCGGCTGGGCGAGGTGCTCCCCGAGGGCGTCGACTCGCTGTTCTACATGAACAGCGGCAGCGAGGCGGTGGAGGCGTCGGTGCGGCTGGCCCGGCACGTCACCGGGCGGCAGAACATCCTGGTCTTCCAGGGCGGCTTCCACGGCCGGACGATGGGCGCCGCCGCGCTCACCACGGCGGGCACCAAGTTCCGCGCGGGGATCGGGCCGCTGATGCCGGGCGCCGTGGTGGCGCCGTTCCCGCAGGCCTACCGGTACGGCTGGAGCGAGGAGGAGGCGACCAGGTTCGCGCTGCGCGAACTGGACTACGTCCTGGCCACCTCGGGTGCGCCGCAGGACACGGCGGCGTTCCTGGTCGAGGCGGTCCTGGGCGAGGGCGGGTACATCCCGGCGCCGCCCGCGTTCCTGCAGGGGCTGCGCGAGCGCGCCGACCGGCACGGGATCCTGCTCATCCTCGACGAGGTCCAGACCGGCTTCGGGCGCACCGGGAAGTTCTGGGGCCACGAGCACGCGGGCGTCCGGCCCGACGTGGTCGTCACGGCCAAGGGGCTGGCCAGCGGGTTCCCGCTGTCGGCGATCGCGGCGCCGGCGGCGCTGATGGAGAAGGCCTGGCCCGGCTCGCAGGGCGGCACCTACGGCGGCAACGCGGTGGCGTGCGCGGCCGCCCTGGCGACGCTGGACGTCATCCAGGAGGAGGGCCTGGTGGAGAACGCGGCCGAGATGGGCGCCCGCCTCCAGGACGGCCTCCGCAAGATCGCGGCCGAGCACCCGGCGATCGGCGACGTGCGCGGGCTCGGGCTGATGCAGGCCAGCGAGTTCACCGCGCCCGGCGGGGAGCCGGACGCGGGCGCCGCGCAGCGGGCGCACAAGGCCGCCGTCGACCGCGGCCTGCTGCTGCTCACCTGCGGCGCGCACGGCAACGTGGTCCGCATGATCCCGCCGCTGGTGGTCAACGGCGACCAGGTCGACGACGCGCTGGCGCTGTGGAGCGAGGCGGTGGCCGAGGCCACCGCCTGAGCGGGCGAGCGGGCGCGGGGCTCCTCTGTTAGATTCCGAACCCCGTTCTGGTTTCCAGGTCCGGAGGAGCCCCACCATGAGCCCGTGGAACACGCCCGAACGCGTCGCGCTGCGCCGGCTGGTGCGCGACTTCACCGTCCGGGAGATCGTGCCGCACCTGGCCGCCTGGGAGGACGCCGGGGAACTGCCGCGGGAGCTGCACCGGAAGGCGGCGGCGGCCGGGCTGCTGGGCGCGGGGTTCCCGGAGGAGGCCGGCGGCGGGGGCGGCGACCTGTTCGACGCGATGACCGTCGCCGAGGAGCTGATCCAGGCGGGCGGGTCGGGCGGGGTGGTGGCCTCGCTGTTCACCCACGGGATCGCGCTGCCCCACATCATCGCCTCGGGTGACGAGGACCTGGTCGAGCGGTTCGCGCGGCCCACGCTGGCCGGGGAGAGGATCGGGGCGCTGGGCGTCACCGAGCCCGAGGCCGGGTCGGACGTGGCGGGCCTGCGCACCACCGCCGTGCGGGACGGCGACTCCTACGTCGTCAACGGCGCCAAGCTGTTCATCACCTCGGGCGTGCGGGCCGACTTCGTGACCACGGCGGTGCGGACCGGCGAGCCCGGGTACGGCGGGATCTCGCTGCTGGTGATCGAGAAGGGCGCCCCCGGGTTCGCGGTGTCCAGGTCGCTGAGCAAGATGGGCTGGCTGTGCTCCGACACCGCCGAGCTCGCGTTCACCGACGTGCGGGTGCCCGCCGCCAACCTGGTCGGCGAGGAGGGCTCCGGCTTCGTGCAGATCATGCGGAACTTCGTGACCGAGCGGCTGTCGCTGGCCGTCCAGGCGTACGCGACGGCGCAGCGGTGCCTGGACCTGACGCTGGAGTGGGTGCGGGCCCGGGAGACGTTCGGGCGGCCGCTGTCGTCCCGGCAGGTGGTCCGGCACAAGCTCGCCGAGATGGCCCGGCAGGTGGACGTGGCGCGCGCCTACACCCGCGGCGTGGCCGAGCGGCACGCCGCCGGCGAGGACGTGCTGACCGAGACCGCCTACGCCAAGAACACCGCCGTGTACGCGGTGGAGCACGTGGTGCACGAGGCCGTCCAGCTGCACGGCGGGATGGGCTACATGCGCGAGTCGGAGGTGGAGCGGCACTACCGGGACGCGCGCATCCTGGGCATCGGCGGCGGCACCAGCGAGATCATGAACGAGATCGTCGGCAGGCGCCTGGGCCTCTAGGAGCCGGGCCTCCAGGAGACGCCGGCCCGGTCGGCGAGCGCCTTCAGCGGGGCGCCCAGCAGCGGGGCGGTGGCGGCGGCCGCCGCGGAGCCCAGGACGATCGACCAGGCCACCGGCCCCAGCGGGGTGCTGCCGAAGAAGTGGCTGACCCCCGGCGTCTCGATCACCGCGGCCAGCACCAGCAGCGAGGCGGCGCAGGTGGCCAGCACCGCCGGGCTGCGCCATCCGGACTGCAGGGTCTGCGCGAGCTGGGTGATGACCAGCGCGGCCAGGCCCATCGTCCCGGCCCGCCGGCGCCGTCCGGTGAACCGGCCGAGCTGCCAGGCCAGCACGGCGCCCAGCGCGGTCACCACGCCGCGGGCCGCGATCGCGTCGTACATCGGGTCGCCGAGCGCGCCGGCCTTGGGCGGGGCCGCCGGATCGCCGGCCGCCGGGTCGCCGTCGCCGTCGGGCGGGGCCAGCGCCACGGCCAGCGCGGGCATCATGTCGGTGAGCATGTTGACCAGCAGCAGCTGCCGGGTGGTGAGCGGCGCCCGCCCGCCCAGCGCGGTCCCGTAGATCGTGAAGGCGACCTCGCCGGCGTTCCCGCCGACCAGGATCGAGACGGCGTTGCGGACGCTCTGCCACAGCGCGCGGCCCTCCAGCAGCGCCGCCACGATTCCGGGCAGGTCGCCGCCGCGCAGGATCAGGTCGGCCGCGAACGGCGCGGCCCGCGAGTCGCCGCTGGACAGCCCGATGCCCACGTCGGCGAGCCGGATCGCGGCGGCGTCGTTGGCGCCGTCGCCGGTCATCGCCACCACCCGCCCGGCGCGCTGCAGCGCCTGCACGATGCGGACCTTGTGCTCGGGGGTGACGCGGGCGAACACCGAGGTCGCGGCGATCCGCGCGGTCCGCTCGCGGTCGCTGAGCCGGTCCAGCTCGGCGCCGGTCAGGGTGCGCTCGGGATGCGGGACGCCCAGTTCGGCGGCCACCGCGCGGGCGGTGTCGGGATGGTCGCCGGTGATCATCGTGACCCGGATCCCGGCCGCGGTGAGCGTGCCGATCGCCTCGGCCGCGTCCGGGCGGGTCGGGTCGGCGATGCCGACGAACCCGACCAGCACCAGGTCGGCGGTCTCCGGCAGCTTCTCGGCGTCCTCCAGCCCGCCGGGACGGGCCTCGGCGACCGCCAGCACGCGCAGCCCGCGGCCCGCCAGGCGGTGCACGGTCCGTTCGACGGACGCGCGCCGCCGCGCCGTCATGGGCTCGGTGTCGCGCCCGGCCCCGGCGCGGGCGCGGGCGACCAGGCGGTGGCAGCGCGGCAGGACGACCTCGGGGGCGCCCTTCACCGCCAGGTACGCCTCGCCGCCGTCGCGGCCGGTGGCGGCCGAGTAGCCGCGGCTGGGCTCGAACGGAGTCCGGTGCAGCGGCTCCCACTCCGGGTCCCCGCCGAGCCGGGTCTCGGCGGCGTCCAGGACGGCCCGGTCGGTGGCGTGCTTGACGCTCCCGGCCGCGGGGTCGGGGCAGGCGCGGGCCGCGACGGTCAGGACGCGGCGGCCGAGCGGGCCGTCCAGTCCGGTGCCGCGCAGCGGGCCGCTGGCGCGGGTGACGCGCAGCCGCCCCTCGGTGAGCGTCCCGGTCTTGTCGAAGCACAGGGTGTCGGCGCGGCCCAGCGTGCCGAGCGTCCGGGACGAGCGCACCAGCACGTCGCGGCGGGACAGCCGGCGGGCGGCGGCCAGCTGCGCGACCGTCGCCACCAGCGTGAGCCCCTCGGGCACGGCGGCGACCGCGACCGCGACCCCCGAGGAGATCGCCTGCCGGGCGGAGACGCCGCGCAGCAGGCCCAGCACGCTGACCAGGCCGCCGCTGAGCCCGGTCACCGGCAGCGAGATCCGGGTCAGCTCGTTCAGCTGTGCCTGCACGCCGGTGGGGGCGGCGCCGCGGCCGGCCAGCGCGGCGGCCCGGCCCGCCTGGGTGGCCTCGCCGGTGGCGACCACGACCGCGTAGCCGCGGCCGGCGAGCACGGTGGTCTGCTCGTACAGCATGCAGCCGCGCTCGTCGAGGTCGGCGCCGGGCACGGCGGCGAGCGACTTGGACACCGGCAGCGACTCGCCGGTCAGGCTCGCCTCGTCGACCTCCAGGTCCTCCTCGGCCAGCAGGCGGGCGTCGGCGGGCACCACGTCGGAGGGGCCGACCGCGATGACGTCGCCGGGGCGCAGCTCGGCGGCCGGGATGACGTCGTACGGGGCCCATCCGGTCCGGCCGTCGAGGGTGAAGTCCCAGGCGCGGGGGTCGTCCGCGTGGTCACCGGTGCGCACCCGGCGGGCGGGGGCGCGCTGGCCGAGCAGCAGGCCGCGCAGGGCGCGCTCGGCGCGGGCCCGCTGCACGCCGCTGATCAGCGCGTTCCCGGCCATGACGCCGCCGACCAGCGCGGCGTCGACACCGGACCCGACGACGGCGGACGCGGCGGCGCCCAGGACCAGGACGGGCGTCAGCGGGTCGCTCAGCTCGTGCCGGACGGAGGCGGCGACCTCGCCGAGCGCCCTGACCGGCGGCGCGGCGCGCAGCGGCGCCGGCAGCGGTCCCGGCAGCAGCCGGGTGCGGGGAGGGGCCTCCTCGGCGGCCATGGCGCCGCGCAGGCGCAGCGCCTGCTCCGCGGCGGTGACCGGGTCGAGCGCGTGCCACTGGATGCGGGGCAGCGGCCTCGGCGCGGGCCGGGTCGCCAGCCTGCGGGCCGACAGCAGCCCGCCGAGCATCGCGACCAGTGCCGCGCTGTAGACGGGGGCCAGGTCGAACGCCGAGGTCGCGCGGCGCCCGGTCAGCACCAGCAGGACGCCGAGGGACGAGCCGCCGAGGGCCAGCCGCACCGCGCGCCGGCTGCCCTCCCTGGCCGCGCCGACCGCGATCAGCACCCGCCAGGCCTGGTCGAGCCCGCCCGTGCAGATCAGGTCGGCGCCCCAGCAGGCCGGGGTGCCGCCGTCCACCGGACCGGCGGCGGAGACCCCGACGGACACGTCGGCGGCCAGCGCGGCGCCCTGGTCGGAGGCGGTGACGACCAGCACGCCCTCGCCGTCGCGCTGCAGCGCGCGGACGTGGTCCAGCAGCGGGGTGGCGGCGTCCAGCGCGTCGTCGGCCAGGGGCAGCAGATCGGCGGTGGAGACGTGCTCGGTCAGCAGGACGCGGGCGCCGCCGTCCCGCGCCGCGACCAGCAGGGACTCGGCCAGCGGGGCGAGCCTGCGCCCCACCAGCGCCTCCCCCAGCACGCCGCCCTCGGGTCCGAGCACGCGCAGCCGGAGGCCGCCGGGATCGGCCGGGGTCCCGACGGTGCCGCGGGTGCGCTCCAGCCGCCAGCCGTCCGTGTCGGGGACGCCCTCCAGCCCGGGGTCGACCTCCAGCAGCCGGGACGCGGCCCGCCACACCGCGGCCCCGTCGGCGGAGATGATCTCCGGTTCGGGGCCGCACAGCGCGGCCGAGTCCAGGACCACGGCGGTCATCCGGTCGAGCCGCCGGTAGCAGCGGCCGTCCATCGGGACGATGCCCTGGCGGGCCAGCGCGCGGCCGAGACCGGAGGCGAACGCGCGCCGGCCGCTGTGGGCGGCGCGCGGCACCATCGCCAGCAGCACGTCGGCGGCGGC
Source organism: Actinomadura rugatobispora (assembly GCF_055379765.1). Taxonomy (NCBI): domain Bacteria; kingdom Bacillati; phylum Actinomycetota; class Actinomycetes; order Streptosporangiales; family Thermomonosporaceae; genus Actinomadura; species Actinomadura rugatobispora. The sequence continues at coordinate 1,106,576 of NZ_AP029191.1, forward strand.
GCCGGGGTCGCGGCCGAAGCCCGCCACGCCCGCCGCTCCGACCAGCGCGGCGATCGCGGAGCGGTCGGCGCAGGTCTCCACCGGTCCGGGCGGCAGCGGCTCGGGCCGGGCGGGCCGGTGCGGGGCCTCGGTGGGCAGGCCGCCCCCGGACAGGCTCTCCTCCCAGCGGCTCCAGGCGGCCCGCTGGGCGTTCGCCTCGGCCAGCTGGACGCCGTGCTGCAGCGCGGCCACGGCCAGCGAGGACGGCTCCTGGGTGAGGGCGTGCAGCGCGGCGTTCGTCACGGCGAGGACCAGGTCGGTGCCGTGCGGCCCGAGCCGGTGCTCCAGCCGCCTGCGCAGCCGCGGCTGGCCGTCCAGCCAGACCACGGCGACCCGGGTGGCGCGCGGCCACCGGGGCAGCCAGACGAACCGTCCGGCGATGGCCAGCGCGAACGCGGCGCAGTCGGAGGCCAGCGCGATCGTCTCGACGGTGGCCGGCGCGAGGTCGCCGGGATGGCTCTCCATGGGGAGGGTCGTGTCGGAGACCTGGTGCTCCTGCTCCACGGCGTCGATGGCGTCGAGCACTTCCTCCAGGGTGATCTGGTCCTCGTCGAACGCGGTGAGGACCTCGCCGGTGACCGCGTTGACCTCCGCCCAGTGGACGCCCTTGAGCCGGCGCACCGCCTTGGTGGTAGCGGCGCGCAGCTCGGCGCCGGCGGGGGTACGGGTCGCCGGGTGGCCGCGCAGCTCGATGTAGGCCCTGCCCTTGCGGGCCCAGACCCGCCGCCGGGTCCGGGGGCCGATCAGGTTCGCCAGCTCGGCGCGCTCCACCAGCTCACTGAGCGCGGACGGAAGGGGCGGATGCGGTACGCGGGGGCGGGGCACATGGGGGCGTGGCACGCGGGAGAGCCCGGCGGAGGCCAGCCCGGCGGTCCGGGAGGCGGCGCCGCCGACCAGCCCGGCCGTTCCGGAGACGGGCCCGGACGCCGGCCCCGTCGCCAGCCCCGTCGCCAGCCCTGTCGCCAGGCCGGCGGCCAGTCCGGTGGCCAGCGCGGTCGCTTCTGAGGCCGTCTCGGCGGTCAGGCGCGCGGTACCGGAGGCCAGGCCGGCGGCATGGGCCGTCGCACGGGGCACGAGACGCGCCGCCGACCGGAGCACTCCCACCGCGTCACCCTCTCACCGCGCCGCCCGTTCGCAGCGTCGCCTGCTCGCAGCGCCGCCCCACGATCACGGGGCGATGCTGACGGCCCGTACCCCGGGCGGGCGGGACGACACCGGCGGGGAGCGGAATTTACCGAGTGGCGGCAATGCCCCGGCGGGCGGGCGGCGGCCGGGGCGCGGACCGGCCGCCGGGCCGGTCAGCTCTGCACGACCGCGCCGCTCGCCAGCAGGCCGTCCACGTCGTCGAAGCCGAGGTCGGTGAGCACGTCCCGGGTCTGCCCGCCCGGCAGTGCCGGGACCCCGTCGGTCTCGGCCGCCGTGCGGGAGAACCGCGGCGCCGGGGCGGGCTGGTGCGTCCCGCCGCTCTCCAGGAACACGCCCCGCTCGGTGTTGTACGGGTGCTCGGCCGCCTCCTTGAGGGACAGCACGGGGGCCACGCAGGCGTCGCTGGGCAGGAAGATCTTCGCCCACTCGTCCCGGGTCCTGGTCTTGAAGACGGCGGCGAACCGCTCCCGCATCTCGGGCCAGCGCTCCTGGTCGAACTGGCCGGGCAGGTCCGCGGCGCCCTCCCGGTCCTCCAGGCCGAGCAGCCGGACGAACTCGGCGTAGAACTGCGGCTCGATCGCGCCGACCGCCACGTGCTTGCCGTCGGCGGTCTCGTACACGTCGTACCAGGGCGTGCCGGTGTCGAGCATGTTGACGCCGCGCCGGTCCTGCCAGAGGCCGCCGGCCAGCATCCCGTGGATGAAGGTGGACAGGTGGGCGGTGCCGTCGACGATGGCGGCGTCGACCACCTGGCCCTGACCGCTGGTGCGCGACTCCAGCAGCGCCGACAGCACGCCGACGACCAGGTACATGCTGCCGCCGGCGAAGTCGCCCAGGAGGTTCAGCGGCACCTGGGGCGGGCCGCCCGCGCGGCCGATGGCGTGCAGCGACCCGGTGATGGCGATGTAGCCGATGTCGTGCCCGGCGCTCCTGGAGAGCGCGCCCTGCTGGCCCCAGCCGGTCATGCGGCCGTACACGAGCCGGGGGTTGCGGGCCAGGCAGTCGTCGGGGCCGATGCCGAGCCGCTCGGTGACGCCGGGCCGGAAGCCCTCGATCAGGACGTCGGACTTCTCGATCAGGCCGAGCACGACCTCCCTGCCCCGCTCGCTCTTGAGGTCGACGGCGATCGAGCGCTTGCCGCGGTTGCTGAACTCGGTGCCGCCGGTGGTCTGGCCCTCCCTGACCGCGGAGGGGCGGTCGACCTGGATCACGTCGGCGCCCAGGTCGGCCAGCAACATCGCGGCGAACGGACCCGGCCCGATCCCGGCCAGCTCGATCACCCGTACTCCGGACAGCGGCCCCTTGCCCATCCCAGACCCCTTTCACCGGGCCCCACGGCCCGGCTGAATCCTATTCGGTGCCTCCTCAGTGTGCACGATGGGCGTAAGCGGCCCCTGACCGGGCGCCCGGTTCAGCGCCGGCTCACGGCGCGGGCCGGGCGGTGAGGGTGACGGGCCTGGCCGGACGGCGCTCGGGGTCGGGCGGGACGGCGTACAGGAGCCGCGACTCCACCCGGCTCATCTGGAACGGCCCCTTCGCCTGAGGCGTGAGCCCGCGGGCCGCGGCGGCGACGTAGTGCCACTCGCCCAGGGCGGACCGCCGCCAGGTTCCGGCGACCGGCCGCCGCGGGTCGCAGGCTCCGGTGGGCTGGACGGTCTTCTGGACCAGGAGGGCAGCCTGCCCCGTCGCCCCGCCCCCTCCGGGGCCCCCGCTCCCGGAGGAGACCATGCTCGTGCAGACCCACTGAGCCCGCCCGCCTTCAGGGGGCAGCGGGCCCGACCAGAACTCCCAGGCCGTCGCCTCCGGCACGGGCCGCCGGGGATCGGGCGCCGTCAGGCACGCCACGCGCTCCCAGACGCTCAGCCCCTCCTCCGACAGCCGCGCGGGCTTCACCGGCTTGGCGGGCATCGCGGCGGCGGTGCCCTTCTTCGGGGGCGCGGGAACGGCGTACTTGGGCGAGCGGTGCGCGAGCACGACCGGGCGGGGACCGCCGAACTCACCGATGGTCCGGGACGCGCCGTCGCTCTCCAGGTTCAGCACCGGGCCGCGGCCGCAGCGCGGCCGGGACGGGAGCGGCGGGGTGAGGCCCTCGTACGTGACCACCCTGACCCCCGCGAGCGTCTCGGCCCTGTCCCAGGGGGCGAGCAGGTACCGGCCCCCGCCGACCGCCATCGGGCTCGACGGCTCCCTGCCGGCGACCGAGACGGCGAGCCGGTCGTCCGCCCCGGTGTAGCGGCCGACCCGGTCGCCGTGCCGCAGCAGCGCCACCGGACGGCCGTCGACGTGGCCCGCGAAGAGCAGTTGCGGATCGCCGCCGCCCGGTCCGGTGCGCCCGGCCTTGGCGGCGGCGGCCCAGGCGCGCAGGGCCCGGTCGGTGAACTTCCTGTCGCGGACCAGGCCGCCCCGCGCGGGCCAGACGTCCAGGCTGTGCGGGGCCCGCCGCCAGGCGTCCGCCGCCGCGAACCGCAGGCTCAGGTCGTGGGCGTCCGCCGAGGAGGTGCCGCCCAGGAGCCGTCCCGCGGCGCCGGTCTCGCTCAGCACCAGCGCGCCGACCAGCACCGCCGTCAGCGCCACCGCGACGCCGATCGGGATCGGCGTCCGGCCGCGGGCGGAACCCGCCCGGGGCGGGGCGAACGGATCGGTCCCCCGCCGCCGCGGGGCGGCCGAGGGCGGCAGGCCGCGTTCCGGGGCCGGCCGCCCGGTCCCGCGTCCGGGCACCGCCGTCAGGGCCGCCTCCCGGGACCGCTCCTCGGCCGCCCGGATCACCGTCCAGGGGTCGGGGACGCGGAGCTCGGCGAGCTGGTCGCGCACCTCGTACCGGGGCCGCTCCGCCACGTACAGCAGCACGTAGGCGAGCCGGACCCGCGGCTCCAGCGTCGAGAGCATGGCGGTGAGGGACGGGTCGGGCAGCCGGGCCGGCATCGAGCGCAGCCAGGGGCCGAGGCCGATCTGCCGGCGGCGGGACGGGCGCATCGCCTGCCGCAGCACCCGGGTGCGGCGCCGCGCCCGGCCCCGCTCGCGGCCGAGCCCGCGGCCCGGCCCCCATCCGGCGGTGCGCTCGACGATCCGGCGGGCCAGCGCCAGCCGGTAGATCCGCTTGCCCTTGCCCGGGAGGACGAAGTACACCAGCCGGACCAGCTCGCGGTACTCCGCCTCCGCGTGCGCCCTGGCGCCGGTCCCGGAGCCCTGGCCCCGGCCGGCGCCCGGTGCGGCCCGCCGGGCGCGCCTCCGGCCGGTGCCGCGGCCGGCTCGGCCGCCGGCGCCGGGCTTCGGGCCCGGCTCCGGACCCGGCTCCGGGCCCGGCTCGGTGCCGGGCTTCTCCTTCGCATCGTTGCGCATCGCGTCCGCTCCCCGAATAACCGGCAGATGCGAACCAGACATTAAGCAGCGCAACGGCCGCCCAGCACCGGAATTGACGGAACGATTAACCAGGCCGGGCGTTATTTCCCACTATGGGCGACGCGTTCGGTGAACGCGCCATGGAATCCCATGGGAATGTGATGACGCAGGCCGAGCACCGCCACCGGATCGGCCTCCACGTCCCGGGCGTCGAGGACGAGCAGCCGCGAGCGGTGCCCGCCCGGGTCGTAGGCGAGGGCGAGCAGCCAGCCGTCGCCCTCCGGCGCGTCCGGTGCGCGCGGCGCGAACACGGGCTCGCCGGGCATGTGCCCGGCCGGCAGTTCATGGACCTTGCGCTCGCCGGTGACGTGGTCGAAGGCGTGGATCCCGATCCGGTCGTCCGGCGAGCCCGGGCGGGTGCGGCCCGCGAAGTAGGTGTAGCGGTGGGGACTCCCGGCCTGGCGGACGTCGGCGTGCGGCAGCTCCAGCGGCAGGGCGCACAGCTCCTCGCCCTCCACGCGCCCGCTCTCCGGCGACACGCGGTACCGCATCAGCGCGCACCCCCACGGGAAATCGCGGGTGCGGAAATCGCGGAACGCGGTGGCCACCCCGTCCCAGTCGGCGAAACGCACGAATTCCACCACGATGTCGTCGCCGTCCTCGAACGCGTTGACGAAATGGAATCCCAGCAGCGCCTCGTGCTCGATCACGCGCGCCCTCCCGCCGTCGCGCGGGACGATCGTGAAACAGGTGGGGCGGTGCGGCTCGTACCGCAGCGCTTCGCTGATCGATTTCGTCCCCAGCAGGATCCCGGCCGCCTTGGGGACCACCGGGTTGATGACGAAGACCAGGTGGCGGCGGGTGAGGGCGAAGTCGTGGTTCCACGGCGTGTACGGCAGCGGGACGCGCGGCAGGTGGTGCAGGGCCCCGTCCGGGTCGACCCGGTAGCAGCGCAGGCTGCGCGCACGGGTGAAGTCCATGCCGAAGTTGAACAGCTCCCCGGTGTCCGGGCAGCGGGAGGGGTGGGCGGAGAAGGCGGCGGGCACCTTCAGCCGGCCGCCGAAGGAGTACTCCCCCAGCGTCTCCAGGCTGTCGGGGTCGAGCCTGAACGGACGGCCACCTTCCCAGAGCGCGAGCAGCTTCCCGCCGTGCAGGACGACCCCGGTGTTGGCGACGTTGGAGGGAGGCCGGAACATGTTGGCGAGCATCCCGCCGGGGCGCTGCGTCCCGATCCCCCTCAGGCCGACCCTGCCCTTCTCCTGCCCGTACCGGTAGTGGCGGGTCCGCACGTAGCGGTTGCGGTAGCGGACGCGGCCGTCGCCGGGGAAGGCGAACATCGACAGCATCCCGTCGCCGTCGAAGATGTGGTCCAGGAGGCTCTCGCCGACCTGCCACCGCCCCGGGCCGTTGCGGTAGAGGGTGCCCCTCAGGCCGTCGGGGAGGGCGCCTCCGATGTCGTCGATCTCGTAGTCGTGCTCGTCCTCCAGCGCCTCGTACACCCGGTGCCACGGGTGGTGCCCGCCGTGGCCGGTGGCGCCGGACTGCCCGGCGGGTGCCGTCACGGTCCCTCCTGGTTCCTGCGGAGACGGGTGCCGTCGTTTGAACGGCTGCTTGCTCGGTAGCGGCAGCGTGACACGCGCGGCGCCCGTATTCAATATCAGGTCCAATAAGTTCCCGGGCGCCCCGTACTACCCTGGTGCCCCTGGGGAACCGCCGCCGGCGGGCCCGCGTCGAAACCGGCGGACCACCCCGAATCCCCCCGAACGCCCCTCCCGCCCGCGAAGGATCCGCGCCGCCATGACCGAGGACGTCCCCGGCTACCGGGTGCTCGAACAGGTCGGCGAGGGCGGCTTCAGCGTGGTCTACCGCGCCCGGCAGGAGCGGCTGGACCGGATGGTGGCGCTCAAGGTCCTGTCGATCAGCTCGGTCGACGACGGCGCCATGCGCCGCTTCCAGCGCGAGTGCAAGATCACCGGTCGGCTGTCCGGGCATCCCAACGTGGTGACCGTGCTCGACACCGGCACCACCCGCTCGGGCCGCTCCTACATCGCGATGGAGTACTTCGAGCAGGGCGCGCTCAGCGACCGGCTCGCCCGCGAGGGGCCGCTGCCGCTCGCCGAGGTGCTGCGGATCGGCGTGAAGATGGCCGGGGCGCTGGCCGCGACGCACGAGACCGACGTGCTGCACCGCGACGTCAAACCGCAGAACATCCTGGTGTCCCGGTACGGGGAGCCCGCGCTGGCCGACTTCGGCATCGCCCGGCTGGTCGACTCCTTCGACGCCTCCCACACCCAGGCGTTCACCCCGCACCACGCCGCCCCCGAGGTGCTGGAGGGCCGGCCGCCCGCCGTCGGCGCCGACATCTACTCCCTCGGCTCCACGCTGTACCAGCTGCTGGCCGGGCGCCCCGCGTTCAAGGGCCCGGCGGGCGAGGGCATCGCGCAGCTGATGCTGCGGATCCTGAACGAGCCTCCGCCGCCGATCGGGCGTCCCGACGTGCCGCCGCCGGTGGAGGAGGTCATCGGCCGCGCGATGGCCAAGGCGGCCGAGCACCGCTTCACCGACGCGGTGGAGTTCGCGCGGGCCCTGCAGTGGCTGCAGAACGAGCTGGGGCTGCCCGTCACCGACGTGACGCACAGCGGGTCCGGGACGGGCGCCGCCGGGCCGCCGCGGCCTCCCGGATCCGGGTCCGGGTCCACGTCCGGGTCCACGTCCGGGTCCCTGTCCGGATCGCTGTCGGGATCGGTGTCCGGGTTCGGGTCCGGGTCCGGGGAGGCGCCGCAGGCGTTCACCCATCCCCGCCCTCCGGCCGTGCCCGACTGGGCGCCGACGATGCCGGGCCGCGCGCCGTCCACCGTCGAGCCCGCCGCGCCGCTCTCCCCCTGGCACCCCGCCGCGTCGGCCCAGCCCGCCCTGCCGCAGCCCGCACCGGCGGACGCCCCGCCGCCCGACCCGCACAACTGGCCGCCGCCTCCCCAGCGCGAGACCGGCGACAAAGACACCGGCGGGAGCGGCGACGGGCCGCGCCGCGGGCTCGTCATCGCCGCCGCCGTCGCGCTCGTCGGCGGTGTGGCGCTGGGCGTCGGCGCCCTGGCCCTGCGCGGCGGCCCCCCGCAGGACCCGCAGACCGGGGCCCAGGCCCCGCAGCCGTCCACCGGCCCCGGCGCGCCCACCGGCGGCGCGCAGCCAGGGGACGGCCAGGAGCCGATCTCGGCGGCGCAGCTCCAGGCGACCCGGCCGCGCGGCGTCAGGGTCAAGGGGCTCGGCAGCCGGGCCGTCCTGACCTGGACCGTGCCTCCCGCCGCCCGGCAGCTCCCGATCATCGTCCAGACGATCCCGGCCGGGAGCACGACCACCGTGTCCGCCGGGAAGGGCGCGCGGACGGCCACCGTCACCGGTCTCGACCCGAGGACCGGCTACTGCTTCCGGGTCGGTGCGCTGCTGAGGCTGAACCAGGGCAAGCCCGCGACCATGTCGTGGTCCAAACCGCCGGTCTGCCTCCGCGACGCCCGCGTCACGAACTGACCGGTCGGTCCTTCCCGGCCCCGGTCGTGCCGTCTCCCTCGGCGACCCGCTGATGCAGGCGTTCCCTGATCTCCTCCGGGGTATAGGCACGGCGGCGCCGCTCCGCCCGGGCGATCACCGCCCCGGTCGCGGCGACACCCACGAATCCGGCCACTCCCAGCACCTTCCACCACCGCATCCGCCTAGGGTAGCGATCATGTCCGGTACGAGCATCGGCCTCGAGCAGGCCGCCGACCTGACCCGCACCGGCGACGTCTGGCTCTTCCGCGGGCGCGCCCCGGCGGATCGGGCGATCCAGATGACCACCAACAGCCCCGTCAACCACGTCGGGATGGCGATCGTCATCGACGACCTGCCCCCGCTGATGTGGCACGCCGAGCTGGGCCGGTCGCTGCGCGACCTGTGGACCGGCGGCCACCACCGCGGGGCGCAGCTGCACGACCTGCGCGAGGCGGTGGTCGTCTGGGGGAACCGGTACGGCCAGCGGGCCTGGCTGCGGCAGCTCGACCCGCCGCCGACCCGGGAGATGGAGAACGCGGCGCTGAAGGCGGTGGCGCGGCTGGACGGCACCCCGTTCCCGTCCACCTCGCGGCTGGCCACGCGCTGGCTGCGCGGCCGGGTCCCGTTCCGCCGCCCGGCCGAGCGCGATCCGAACCTGGAGACCGCGTTCTGCGCGGAGATCGTGGCGGTGACGTACCAGGCGATGGGGCTGCTGCCCGGCGGGCGCCGCCCCAACTGGTTCGATCCGGGCCGGTTCTGGAGCGGCGACGACCTCGACCTGGAGATGGGCGCGCGGCTGGGCGGCGAGATCGGCGTCGTCGTCCCGCCCTCCCGCTGACCCCGGGCGACCGCGCAGGGCAAGAACCCTCAAAGGGGGCATCGAGGCCGGACCAACTCCCCTGCAACCGGCGGCGGCGTGGGTAGGGGCACGGCATGAGCGACGCGCTGCCGGCCCTGCCCTTGGAGGCATGGGAGCCGACCAAGAACACCCTGCACCTGTGGACGCAGATCGTCGGGAAGATCCAGCTCGCCTCGGCGCCGCCCACCAACCACTGGTGGCACGCCACCTTCCGCGTCGACGAGCACGGGTACCGCACCGGCCGGATGGTCCATGACGGCGTCGCCCTCACCATCTCGTTCGACCTGGTCAGACATCGCCTGCTGGTACGGACGGCGGACGGCGAGCACTCCCTGCCGCTGTACGACGGGCTGTCGGTGGCCCGCTTCCACGACGACCTGTTCGCGCTGCTGCGGGAGCTGGGCGTGCACGTCAGGATCAGGGCCAGGCCGTACGGGGTGCCGATGACGACGCCGTTCCCCGAGGACACCGAGCACGCCTCCTACGACCCGGCCCGCGTCGAGGACTTCCGGCGGGCGCTGGAATGGGCGGACGAGATGTTCCTGGAGTTCCGCGGCTGGTTCGGCGGCAAGGCCAGCCCGGTCCAGCTGTTCTGGCACAGCTTCGACCTGGCGACCGCCCGCTTCTCCGGCCGCCGGGCGCCCGAACTGGAGGACGCGGACGCGGTGGCCCGCGAGGCCTACCGCGACGAGGTCATCAGCTTCGGGTGGTGGCCGGGCGACCCGTCCACGCCCGCTCCGGCGTTCTACTCCTACACCCACCCCGAGCCCGCGGGGCTCACCGGCCGCCCGCTGCGGCCCGCGGCGGCGCGCTGGGACGCCATGGGCGAGACGCACCAGGCGCGGCTGGACTGGGACGTCGTGCGCGGGTCCGCCGACCCGCGCGGCACGCTGCTGGAGTTCCTGCAGAGCGCGTACGAGGCCGGCGCGGTCACCGCGGGCTGGCCCCACGAGCTGCTCCAGTCGAGCTGGTGTCCCGAGCGGGGCCGCGTCCAGCACGCCCACGCGGGCTGACCCGGACGAAGCGAAAGAGGCGTCAGAGCGGTTCGGGGCGGTCGCGGCGGAGCGAGCGCGGGTGCAGGCGGCGCCGCAGGCGGCGGAGCCTGCCCGCCTTGGCGGTGACGAGGCGTCCGAGCCGGTCGGTGTGCTCCCATGCCTGGTCCGCGGCGTACGGCTCGGGTGGGGACGGGGCGAAACGGGTGCGGTTCACCAGGTCCGCGAGGGGGCGCAGGTGGTCGAGCGCGGCGTCGCCCAGGCGGCCCGCGCCGAACCGGGCGACCTCGTGCGCCGTGAGGGTGCGGGTGGCGGCCAGGCCCACATCACCGAGATGCTCCAGGGCCTGGCGCCAGGCGCCCGCGATGCGCGCGGCCGGGGGGCCGTTGCGGCGGCGGCGCCGGCGCAACACCGGGACCAGCAGCACCGCGAGGACGTAGGCGGCGGCGAGCAGCCCCGCGAGGGACGCCGCGTACACCCACCAGGGCAGGGGCGGCTCACTCGCGGCAGGAGCCGCCGGGGCCGGGGTCTGCGGTGTCTTGCCCGGACCCCCTCCGCGTTGCTGCGCGGCGGCGTTCTGCTGGAGCCGCTCCAGCTTCTGCTGGGTCTCCCCCGCCGCGACCGCGTCGGAGTCCTTGGACTGGCCGGAGCGCTGCGGCGTGGGGTTGAACGGCACCCAGCCGAGCCCGTCGAACTTGACCTCGGGCCACACCATCACGTCCCCGGCCCGCATGTCCCGCGCGTTGCCGGAGGGGCGTCCGCCGCTGAATCCCACCATGATGCGCGTGGGCAGGCCGAGCGTGCGGGCCAGCACGGCGTAGGAGGCCGCGAAGTGCTCCGGGGTGCCGCGGCGGCCCTCGGAGAGGAAGTAGTCGAGCTGGCGGTAGCTGTGCCCGGGCGGGGCGGTCACGTCGTACTTGGCGTAGGACTTCAGGTGGACGGCCAGCATCGCGGCCCGCTGGATGGGCGAGACCGCGCCCGCCGTGGCGCCCTGTGCGAAACGGCGGAACTCCTCCAGTTGCACGGGCGGTTTCGTCGCGCCGGGCCCCCAGGGGAGCTGGAGCGCCGCGCGCGCCTCCGCGTCCTGCGCGATCCCGGCCGCCGCCAGGTCACCGGCGTCCCATTCGCGGATCTCGGAGGTGACACGGTAGGACTGCCCGTTCCGCAGCGGCCGCGCGGCGGCCAGCGCGCCGCTGGCCGGATCGACGACGACGCCGAGCCCCTCCACGCGGCGGGGCCGGTCGGCGGCGGGCACCCACACGCCGGGCAGGTCCCGGATGGTGATCCGCTGCGGCGCCGTGCGGACCGTCCCGTCCCCCGCGTCGCCGCCCGCGTCCGGCGCGGCCGGGACCCGGCTCCCCGTCGGGGCGAACCGGGCGGTGGACGACCAGGTCACCCCGTCGAAGCGGTCCAGCACCGCCAGCCGCACGTTCTCCCGCCGGGACGCCTCCACGCTGAACAGCACCTGGTCGGGGGTCAGCAGCCAGCCGCCGACCCGGTCGAGGGGGCTGATCCCGTCCCGCTGCTGCGGCGGAGGCGCCTGGACCTGCTCGCGCGGGTCGTACGGGTCGGCGCTGACCGGCACGTACGGCGCGGCCAGGAACGCCACGGCGCCCAGGGCCGCGGCCGCCGGGACACCGACCAACAGCGGGCGCCACCCGGCCCCTCCGCCCTCGTCCGACCGGATCAGCGCCAGGACGGCGATCAGCACGACGGCCGCCGCGGCCGGTCCCAGGTTGGAGCCCGGACCGTCCACGCCCAGCAGCAGCGCGGCGCCGAACACGGCGAGCGCGGGCAGGCAGGGCGCGGCGCGCAGCGAGGTCCGCAGCGCCAGCTCCGCCGACCCGAACGCGGCCAGCCAGACCAGCACGTGCACCAGCAGCAGGAACTCGGGCTCGGCGGGCGCGGGCAGCAGCGTGGTCAGGATCGACTTCCACGACCGCAGCACGCCCTCGCGCATGGCCTGCGGCAGCGTCCCGTCCGACAGCGCGGGCCGCAGCACGGTGACGGCGGCCGTCCCGGCCCAGGCCGCCACCGTCAGCACCAGCGCGATCCACAGCGGCCACGGCCTCCCCGACTTGCGCGGCCCCGACAGCAGCCCGGACAGCAGCGTCGGGACGGCCGCCGCGACCCCCGCCACCGGCAGCACCGGCCCGAGACCGAACACCCGGTGGAACGCCAGCCCCGCCACCGCCGCCAGCAGGGCGGTCACCACCAGGGACAGGTAGCGCCGGATCATCGCCCGCGCCCCGCCGCCCGTCCCAGGGTGTTCCACGCCGACGCCAGGCCGTCCAGGTCGCCGAAGTCGACCAGGTGGACGCCGGGCGGCGCGGACGCCGCCTCCCCAGGCCGCACCCGCAGCACCACCACCCGATCGAACCGGCCCCGCACGGCCGCGATCCGCCCCAGGTCCGCGCCGCCCGACGCCACCACGACCAGCGACCCGCCGGCCCGCACCCGCCGAACAACGTCGACCGTGGAGCTCGGCCCCTCGGCCATGGCCACGGCGGTGAGCCGGTCCAGCAGCACCTCCAGGTCGTCGGGCCCGCCCCGCGTCTCGGCGACCGGCCCGCCCCCGGTAAGGATCCGCACGGGGAAGTTCGCCGCGGCCGCGCCCGCCGCGACCGACGCCGCCGCGTCCACCGCCAACTCGAAGTCGTCGGGGTCCGCCCACGCCTCGGGACGCGCCTCCAGCACCACCGTGGTCGTGGGCAGGCTCGCGTCCACCAGGCGGCGCACCATGAGCGTCCCGGTGCGCGCCGACGACTTCCAGTGGATGTGCCGCATCTCGTCGCCGACCACGTATTCGCGGAGCGCGTGGAAGGTCGCCGTGCCCGCCGGGGACCGGTCGCTGGTCGGCCCCTCCAGGTGATGGGCGCGCCCCGACGGCAGCAGCGCCAGCGGCACCGTCCTGGGACGGACCAGAAGCGTCTGGGGCGACCCGTACTCCCGGACGCGGCGCGCCAGGCGCAGCGGGTCGGCCCGGACGAGCCGCAGCGGCCCCACCGGGATCTCGCCCCGCCGACCGGTCGGCAGCCGGTAGGTGACCGTGCGCCTGCCGCGCGGCCGGAGCCTGGGGATGTCCACCGCCACCTCCGCCGCCCCGGCCGCGTCGTGGGCGGTCAGGCCGCGCACCCCGGCACGGCCCGCGTTCGTCACGTGCAGCACGCCGACGGCGGGCTCACCCCGGCCCACCTTCAGCGGCGCGATCTCCCGGTCCACCTCCAGCCGCGGCCGCGGCAGCGTCCACAGCACCGCGCCCGCCACCGCCACCAGCCCGGCCACCGCCAGCATCGCCGGCTCCGGATAGCCCAGCCACCAGCCCGCCGCGTACAGCACCGCCGACACGGCCGCCGTCCCCCGGCCCAGCGGCGTCAGCACGTCGTCACCGGGCTCAGTGGACGGGGGCGGGCTGCGCGGCCTGCGGCGTCGGCACGCTCGCCAGCACCTCGCCCACCACGTCCCCGCCCGTGCGGCCGCGCAGCTCCGCCTCCGGCGTGACGATCAGCCGGTGCGCGATCACCGGCACGGCGAGGGCCTTCACGTCCTCCGGCACCAGGAACGACCGGCCCGCCGCCGCGGCCCGCACCCGCGCGGCGCGCAGCAGCGCCAGGCTCGCCCGCGGGCTCGCGCCCAGGCGGAGCTCCGGATGGTCGCGGGTGGCCGCGACCAGGCGCACCACGTAGTCGTACAGCGGCGGCGCCACGTGCAGCCGCTCGGCGAACTCCACCATCCGCGCCACGTCCTCGCGGCCCGCCACCGGCGCCATCTGGTCCAGCGCCGCCCCGGTCGGCGCCCCCGCCAGCAACGCCACCTCCGAGCGGTGGTCGGGATAGCCCATCGAGATCCGCATCAGGAACCGGTCGAGCTGGGCCTCCGGCAGCGGGTACGTGCCGTCCATGTCCACCGGGTTCTGCGTCGCGATCACCATGAACGGGCGCGGCACCGGATGCGGCGTCCCCTCCACCGTGACCCGCCGCTCCTCCATGACCTCCAGCAGCGCCGACTGCGTCTTCGGCGACCCCCGGTTGATCTCGTCGGCCACCACCAGGTTCGCGAAGATCGGGCCCGGGTGGAACTCGAACGCGCCGCTCCCCTGATTGAAGATCGACACCCCGGTGATGTCGCTGGGCAGCAGGTCGGGGGTGAACTGGACGCGGGTCCACCGGGCGTCCACCGACGCCGAGATCGCCCGGGCCAGGGTCGTCTTGCCCACGCCCGGCACGTCCTCCACCAGCAGGTGCCCCTCGCCCAGCAGGCAGATCAGCGCCAGCTCGACCTTCTCGCGCTTGCCCCGGACGACCTGCTCGATCGTCCCGGCCAGCGCCCCGAACAGCTGCGCGAACCGCCCCGCCACCGCGTCGGCGTCCACCGCCCCGGGCTGATTCTCCGTCATCGCTCAGTTCTCGCACTCGTAGAGGGGCAGGTTCGGGAAGGAGCCGGTCCGCGGCGTCGTCATCAGCCCTTCGTGGAGGTAGCCGATGCCGCCGTTCCACTCGATCCGGTTCCAGACGTCGCTGGAGTAGTTCGTCTCGGTCTCCGTGTAGGTACCGCCGCGCACCTGGCAGATGACCATGAGGTCGCGGTACTCGCCCCGCGGGATGCTGCCGATGCTGGTGGTGCCCTCCTGCCGTGGTGCGGGCCGGATCAGGGTGTTGGTCTCGTTGTTGTTGGCGTTCTTGTACATCCGCCTCGGGTAGGCGAGGTCGACCTCGGTGCTGGCCTGGGCGGGGGCGGTTCCGGCGCCGTTCTGGGCGGTGAGGCGGAACTGGTGCTTCTGGTCGTTGCGCAGGCCGACGACCGTGTGCGGGCTGGTCACCGGGGTGGGCGCTCCGCCGTCGACGCTGAGCAGGTATGTGACGCCCGTGCCCTGGCCGTCCCAGGTGAGCACCGCGCTCTTGTTGCGCGGCGCGCCGGAGAAGCCGGCGGGCGTGCCGGGCAGCGTGCAGGGGCGTACCGGTGCGCTCGCCAGGGACGACTTCTCGGCGTTCCTGCCGTTGGCGTCCTTGTACTGGACGGCGACCGTGAAGCTGTAGGTCTTGTTGCAGCTGCCGCCGGTCACGGTGAACTGGTACGGGCCGCCGGCTCCGACGCGGGCCGGCCGCACCTGGAGGCCCGCCGTGTCGCCCTTGAGCGCGTACCCGGCGGGCCTGCCTCCCACCGACGGCCGGAAGGTCACGCGCATCCCGCCGTTGAGGGGGTCGACGCGGACGTTCTGCGGTTCGGACGGGGTGCCGTCGCGGGGCGGCGGGGCCGGGGGCGTGCCGGAGTCGCCGCCGCGTCCGGCTCCGCCCTGGTCGGCGCCCTGGCCGCCGTCGCCGGGACGGGCCTGGGTCGGGATGGGGCGGCGCTGCCCGCCCGGGACCCGGTCGTCGTACTTCTGGATGCGCTTGGCACCCGGGCGTCCCAACTCGACGGCGAGGGCGAGCGCGCCGGCCGGGTCGTTCGCCCACAGGAACCCGTCGCGGACGACGACCTCGATGCCGCCGCCGGGCCGGGTGACCTGCATGGGACGTTCCCAGTCGCCGGTGTCGGTGTTGAACACCAGCAGCCGCCCGGTGGAGCGGTCGGGCAGGTAGACGCGGGGGCCGAGCACGTTCGGGGGCTCGAAGCGGTGGCTCGGCAGCCGCAGCGCGATCGGGCTGACCTGGCCCACCTGGGTGTTCAGCAGGAACAGCGAGCCGCCGGTGCCCAGCATCGGGACGATGTGGCCGTCGGTGGCGGCCGGGACCTTCACCCCGCCCGCCCGGGCGGCCTGGGTGACGGTCGGCGGCAGCGCGATCTTCTGGACGCCCTCGCTCCGCACGATCGAGGCCGTGGCGCCGCTGCTGTTGATCGCGACCGGGGTGCCGGCGGCGATGGCGAGGGCGATCCGGTCCCCGGCGCCGCCGACGGGCACGGGCCGCCCCTGCCGCCCGCCGTGGAAGGGGACGAGCCGCCCGCTCTGCGGTTCGGGGACCCACAGGTTGCCGGCGGCGTCCATCCCGGCCTGTCCCAGCGGCGGGGTCAGCGCGGCGGGCTGCCCGACGGCCGAGAGCCGCACGGGGTCGATCTGCTGGACGGTGCCCTTGGCGGGGTCGACGGAGTAGGCGGCGCCGGATCCGACGAGCACCTGGAGCCCGACGCCGCCCAGGGCCCGGCTCTGCTCGACCTTGAGCTGCGAGGGGTCGATCCGGCTGACGACGCCGGTGGTCTCGTCCACGAGCAGGACGGTGCCGCCGTCCTGGACGACCTTGATCCGGTGGCCGCGCATCTGGGGGATCACGGCGGTCCGGCCGTCGACCTTGCCCGCGGGCCCGTTGGCGTGCACGACCATGCCCTTGGCGGTCGCGGTGAGCCACGCCCCGACGTCGGCCAGGCGGTACGTGGAGCTCGCCATGCCCACTCCGTACACAAGGGCGCTCACGCAGAGTACGCCGACCAGGCCGATCGCGATCTGACCGGTGACCCGGTCCCGCCGCAGGAGCCCCCGGAGGGGGCTCGGCGGCCGCTGTGAGGATCGGTCCCCGCTCAATCCCCGCCACCCTTCCCCGCGCTGCGACTTCGGCGCGAAGGGCACACTAATGCGTTCGAACACCACAAGATAACCGTGGCCACCCTGATCCGCCCGGTGAACGGCGAGACTCCCGCGACGGGACAGGACCCGCGCAGCCCTGACAAGTGACGCACATCACACATTCGCATACGTAGCGCGAAGAACCGAACGCGGACGTTACACCGGACGTCCTAACCTGGGGCAGCGCGCTGCCTGCGGCGGCGCTGGGGCCGGCGCGGCTAAGGACGACACGAGGTGGACGTGGACACGGTAAGCATCGCCGACTTGTGGGACCGGGTGACGGGGACGCAGCCCGACCCGCCGTGGTGGCTGGTCATCCTGGCCGCCCTGATCGCGCTCGCCGCCGTGCTGCACGGCCCGACCTGGCGGGTGGCCCGCAACGTGGTCACGATCGCGCACGAGGGCGGGCACGCGCTGATCGCGCTGGTCACCGGGCGCAAGCTGGACGGGATCAAGCTGCACTCCGACACCTCGGGCGTCACCGTGTCGCGGGGCAAGCCGCACGGCCCGGGGATGGTGTTCACCGCGATGGCGGGCTACCTGACGCCGCCGCTGCTGGGCCTGCTGTTCGCGGGGCTGCTGGAGGGCGGCCGGGTCACGCTGATGCTGTGGTTCTCGCTGGCGCTGCTGGCCGCGATGCTGATCATGATCCGGAACGCCTACGGGGTGCTCTCGATCGCCGTCACCGGGGCGATCATCTTCGGGGTCTCGTGGCTGGGCGGGGACAAGACGCAGGCGGGCTTCGCCTACCTGGCGGCGTTCTTCCTCCTGTTCGCGGCGGCGCGGCCGGTGGTGGAGCTGCAGCGGATGCGGGCGCGGCACATGGCGCCCAGCTCCGACGCCGACCAGCTGGCGCACCTCACGCGCGTCCCGGGGCTGGCCTGGGTGGGCCTGTTCGGCGTGGTCGCGCTGGGGGCGCTGCTCATCGGCGGCCTGATGATGACGCCCGACTCGGACTCGCTCCCCGACGTCCCCAGGCCGCCCGGCATCTCGGGCTGACCCGGGCGTGCGCTGTGTCTCAAAGTCCCGGCCTACGGCGCTCGCCTGGCGGCGCTGGTCTTATCGGCTCTCGCCTACCGGGCCTGGGCGAGCGCGGCATCGCTTCGCGATCTGCCCGGTGACGCTCGCCTCCGGCGTCGCCCCACCGGCCAGGTAACGCGCTCGCGCGATACCTGGGGCTCTTCGAGACGGACGCCAGCCCCCCGCGGGCGCGCGGATGTCCGACCCCGCCGATAGTTTCGACACTGTGAGCGATCGATGGGGCCGCGAGCAGGTGCTCGGGCTCGCGCCGGACGCGGCGGCGGCCAAGGCGGCGGGGGGCGTCGCCAAGCCCGCCGGATGGACCGGCACGGGCTGCGACGACGACGCCGTGTGGGGCGAGTGCAAGGGCAGCGGCACGAGCGCCTACCGGGCGTCGGCCGACCTGACCGAGCCCGCGTTCCGGTGCTCGTGCCCGAGCCGCAAGTTCCCCTGCAAGCACGCCCTGGCCCTGCTGCTGCTGTGGAGCGAGGGCGCCGTCGGCGCCGGGCCGCGCCCGGCCTGGGTCGCCGAGTGGCTGGAGCAGCGGCGGGAGCGCGCGGAGAAGGCGCAGGTCCGCAAGGAGGCCGCCGCCCCCAAGGCGAAGGACCCCCGGACGGCCGAGCGGCGCGAACAGCGGGTCGACGGCGGTGTCGCCGAGCTCGACCAGTGGCTGCGCGACCAGGTGGCGCACGGCCTGGCGCAGGCCGAGAAGGCGCCCTACAAGCTGTGGGACGACGCGGCGCGGCGGCTGGTCGACGCGCAGGCGGGCGGGCTGGCCGGGCAGATCAGGGCGCTGGCGGCGATCCCCCGGCAGCCGGGCTGGCCGGAGCGGCTGCTGGAGGAGTACGCCCTGCTCCGCCTGCTGGTGCGGGCCCACCAGCGGCGCGCCGAGCTGCCCGCGGCGCTGCGGGAGACGGTCCGGTCGCGGATCGGGTTCACCGTGCAGCAGGAGGACGTCGTCCGCGACGGCGAGCGGGTCCGCGACCGGTGGTGCGTGACCGGTTCGCGCGACATCGCGGTCGACCAGCTCACCACCAGGCGGGTGTGGCTGCGCGGCGCCGCGACGGGGCGGCCGGCGCTGGTGCTGTCGTTCGCCGCGCCCGGCCGCCAGCTGGACTCCTCCCTTCCGGTGGGCACGCGGGTCGACGCCGAGCTGGCCTTCTACCCGGGCGCGCAGCCGCTGCGCGCCCTGGTCGCCGAACGGCACGGCGCGGCGGCCCCGGCGGCGCCCGCCGGCTTGGCGGTCGGTGGTTTCCTGGAGGAGTACGCGGCGGCGCTGGAGCGCGATCCCTGGCTCGACCGCTGGCCCGCCGTGCTGGCCGGGGTGCGGCTGGCCCGGGCCGGCGACGGGCTGCGGGTGGTCGACGGCGCGGGCGACGCGCTGCCGCTGCTGCCGTCCGACCCGTGGCGGCTGCTGGCGGTGTCGGGCGGGCGGCCGGTGACGCTGGCCGGGGAGTGGACGCCGCGGGGGCTGTGGCCGCTGGCCGCCTGGGACGAGGACGAGGGGGTCGTGATCCTGTGAGTGCCTGGAGCGAGCACGTCAGCGCCGCGCTGCTGGGCACCGGGCGCCGCCCTCCCCCGCCGCTCCCCGAGGCCCCCGCCGCCGCCGAGACCGGGCCCGAGCCCGGCGCCGGGGGCGATCCGGCGGGCCGGCTGCTCGACCAGGCGGCGGTCCTGACCGTCGCCCGCCGGGCCGGGCGCCTGCCGCTGGCCGGCACCGACCCGATCGCGCCCGCGCCCCAGGAGGACGCCCCGGTCGTGCCGCCCGCGGCGGCGGCGCGGCTGGCGCGGATCCTCGGCGGCGAGCAGATCCGGGTGCTGCCCGAATGGCTGGAGGCGGCCGCCGGCCACGGCCGCCGCGTCCCGTCCCGGCTGCTGCCCGAGCTGCTGGAGCGGGGCCGCAGCGACCGGGTCCTGCGCCCGGCGATCGCGCGGGCGGCCGGCCGGCGCGGCGTCTGGCTGGCCCTGCAGAACACCGACTGGGCCTACCTGGTCGGCTCCGGCGACGACCCGGGCGGCGACGCCGAGGTCTGGCTGACCGGCACGCGGCAGCAGCGGGTGGCGTACCTGACCCGGCTGCGCGGCACCGACCCCGCGGCGGCGCGGGCGGCCCTGCGGGAGACGTGGTCGAGCGAGCCCGCCCCCGACCGGGCGGCGTACCTGGCCACCTTCGACCACGGGCTGTCGGCGGCCGACGAGGAGTTCCTGGAGGACGCCCTGGAGGACCGCGGCAAGGACGTCCGGCAGCTGGCCTCCGACCTGCTCGCCCGGCTGCCGCGCTCCGGCTACGGGCGGCGGATGGCCGTGCGCGCCCTGGCGTGCCTGCGGCCCGAGACCCGGCCCGCGGCGGGCGGCGGCGGCCGCGCCCGCGACCAGACGTGGATCATCGTCGAGCCGCCCCGCGCCCACGATGAGGAGCTGGCCAGGGACGGCGTGCCGTTCCACCCGACCGGGTCGTTCGCGCCGGGGCGCCGGGCCGGCGGCCCGATCGGCACCCAGGCCGCCTGGCTGCGCGAGATCCTCGCCCGCACCCCGCTGTCCACCTGGACGGAGCTGTTCGGGCTGCCCCCGATGGAGATCGTCTGCCTGCCGGTGGGCGCCGCGGCCGCCGGGCCCGACGGCCGCGGCGCGCGCGACCTGCACATCGGCTGGGCGCGGGCCGCGCTGCGCCAGCGCGACGTCGGCTGGGCCCGGGCGCTACTGAAGGGCGGCGTCGTCGTCGACGAGCCGGAGGCCCTGGCCGACCTGCTGGCCGTGCTGCCCGCGGCGGAGCGCGACGCGGCCGCCGCCGACCTGATCCGCTGGGTCGAGGGCCAGCCCGACCTGCAGCGCGTCCTGGAGCGGGTCCCCGGGCCGTGGACGGGCGCGCTCGCCGACGCCGTCGTGGCCACGATCGCGGTCGCCGCCGAACGCCCGTCCCACCGGCACGAGCACACCCTGACCCAGCTGTGCCGCCTGGCCGACCAGCGGCTCTCCCCCGGCACGGCCCCCCGCCTGGAGGCCCTGGCCGGCGGCGCCGGGCAGGACGGGTCGCAGGCCGCCGCGCCCCGCGCCCTCACCGAACTGATCGGCACGCTGCGCTTCCGCCACGACATGCTGAAGGAGCTCCACCAGTGACGACTCCGTCCTCGCCCGGGACGTCCTCGCCCGCGGCGGTGCTGCGCCCGCACGCCGAGCAGCTGCACGCCGATGAGCTGGCCCGGCTCGCCGAGCACGACGACCGGCCCCGCCCGCCCGGGTGGCGGCTGTCGCCCTGGGCGGTCACCACGTACCTGATGGGCGGCGGGCTTCCGGACGGCTCGGAGGTCACGCCGAAGTACGTGGGGCCGCGCCGGCTGATGGAGGTCGCGGTGGCGACCCTGGCGACCGACCGGGCGCTGCTGCTGCTCGGCGTGCCCGGCACCGCCAAGACCTGGGTGTCGGAGCATCTTGCCGCGGCGGTGTCGGGCGACTCCACGCTGCTGGTGCAGGGCACCGCGGGCACGGCCGAGGAGGCCGTCCGGTACGGGTGGAACTACGCCCGCCTCCTCGCCGAGGGCCCCTCGGAGCGGGCGCTGGTGGAGAGCCCCATGATGCGGGCGATGCGGCTGGGCTCGGTGGCCCGGATCGAGGAGCTGACCCGCATGCCCGGCGACGTCCAGGACACGCTGATCACCATCCTGTCCGAGAAGACGCTGCCGGTGCCGGAGCTGAACACCGAGGTGCAGGCCACCAAGGGGTTCACGGTGATCGCCACGGCCAACGACCGCGACCGGGGCGTCAACGAGCTGTCCAGCGCGCTGCGCCGCCGCTTCAACACGGTCGTGCTGCCGCTGCCGGAGTCGGCCGACGACGAGGTGGAGATCGTCTCCCGCCGGGTCGACCAGATCGGCACCGCGCTGGAGCTGCCCGAGACCCCGGCCGGGCTGGAGGAGATCCGCCGCGTGGTCACGGTGTTCCGGGAGCTGCGCGGCGGCGTCACCGGCGACGGCCGCACCAAGCTCAAGTCGCCCAGCGGCACGCTCAGCACCGCCGAGGCCATCTCCGTGATCACCAACGGGCTGGCGCTGGCCGCGCACTTCGGCGACGGGGTGCTGCGGGCCGCGGACGTGGCGGGCGGCATCGTCGGCGCGGTCGTCCAGGACCCGGTGTCCGACCGGGTGGTCTGGCAGGAGTACCTGGAGACGGTGGTCCGGGAGCGCCCCGACTGGCGCGACTTCTACCGCGCGTGCAGGGAGGTGTCGTGACGCGGGTCTCCGCGACCGACTCCACAGGGCCCCGGGTGGAGATCTACGGAATCCGCCACCACGGCCCCGGCTCGGCCCGCGCCGTACGGCGGGCCCTGGAGGAGTTCAAGCCGGACGCCGTGCTGATCGAGGGCCCGCCCGAGGCCGACGCCATCGTCGGGCTCGCCGACGACGACGGCATGGTGCCGCCGGTCGCGCTGCTGGCCTACGCGCCGGGCGGCTCCGGCGGCTCCGGCACGGAGGCGCCCGCCCGCGAACGGCAGGCCGCGTTCTGGCCGTTCGCCGAGTTCAGCCCCGAATGGCAGGCGATCCGCTACGCCCTGGCCGCCGGCGTCCCCGTCCGGTTCTGCGACCTGCCCGCCGCCCACCAGCTCGCCGTCCCCCCGGAGGCGGAGGATCTCCCGGCCGCCCCGGACGAGGAGTCCCCCGAGGGCCAGGACGAGACCGTTGATCAGGAAGGGGACGGGGAGGACGAGCGGGAGATCCGGCTGGATCCGCTGGGCTGGCTGGCCAGGGTCGCCGGGTACGACGACGCCGAGCGGTGGTGGGACGACGCCGTCGAGCACCGGCACGACGGCCCGTCCCCCTTCCCCGCGATCGCGGAGGCGATGACCGAGCTGCGCGACCGGGTGGCCGAACTGCCCGCGGAGAGCCTCGCCGGGCTTCCGGACGGCTACCTGCGGCGCGAGGAGCAGCGCGAGGCGCACATGCGCAGGACGCTGCGCCGCACCCTCAAGGAGGGCCGGGAGCGCGTCGCGGTGGTCTGCGGCGCCTGGCACGTGCCGGCCCTCCGCCGGAAGGTCCCCGCGGCGCACGACGACCGGACGCTGCGCGGCCTGCCCAAGGCGAAGGTCGCGATGACCTGGGTGCCGTGGACGCACGGGCGGCTGACCGGCCGTTCCGGGTACGGGGCGGGCGTGCGCTCCCCCGGCTGGTACCACCACCTGTTCACGGCGGCGGACCGCCCGATCGAGCGCTGGCTGACCGAGGCCGCCCGGGTGCTGCGCGCGGAGGACCTGCACGTCTCCTCCGCCCACGTGATCGAGGCGGTCCGGCTCGCCGACGCCCTCGCCGCGCTGCGCGGGCGGCCGCTGGCGGGGCTGGACGAGGTCACCGAGGCCACCCGGGCCGTGTTGTGCGAGGGCGCCGAGCTGCCGGTGGAGCTGATCCAGCGCCGTATGGTGGTGGGCGAGCGGCTCGGCGCCGTCCCCGACGGCACCCCGATGGTGCCGCTGCAGCGCGATCTGAAGGCCGAGCGGAGCCGGCTGCGCCTCACCGAGTCCGCGCTGGAGAAGGAGCAGGACCTCGACCTGCGCAGGCCGATCGACCTCGCGCGCAGCAGGCTGCTGCACCGGCTGCGGCTGCTGAACGTCGACTGGGGCGTGCCGCAGGAGGGCGGAGGCCGCGCCAAGGGCACCTTCCGGGAGACCTGGACGCTGATGTGGCGGCCGGAGTTCGAGGTCGAGCTGATCGAGGCGAGCGCGTGGGGCACCACCGTGCTGGGCGCCGCCACCGCCCGCGCCGAGGCCATGGCGGCCGGCGCGGCGGCCCTGTCCGACCTGACCTCGCTGGCCGAGCGCTGCCTGCTCGCCGACCTGGGCGCGGCGCTGCCCGGCGTGATGGGGGCGCTGGCCGACCGGGCGGCCCTCGACTCCGACGTGGCGCACCTGATGTCGGCGCTGCCCGCGCTGGTGCGGGCGCTGCGGTACGGGGACGTCCGCGGCACCGCCACCGGCCCGCTGCGCACCGTCGTCGACGGCCTGGTCGTGCGGATCTGCGTCGGCCTGCCGACCGCGGTCGCCGGTGTCGACGACGACGCCGCCCGCGAGCTGCTCGGCCACGTCGACGCCGTGCACGGGGCGCTGTCCCTCCTCGACGACGCCGCGCACACCGAGCGCTGGCGGCGCGCCCTGGAGGGCGTCGTCGACCGGCGTGACCTGCACGGGCTGCTGGAGGGGCGGCTGACCCGGCTGCTGCTGGACGCGGGCCGGCTGCCGGACGTGGCCGACCGGATGGCCCGCTCGGTGTCGGTCGGCGCCGCGCCCGAGCGCGCCGCCGCGTGGGTCGAGGGGTTCCTGTCGGGCGGGGGGCTGATCCTCGTCCACGACGACGACCTGCTCCGCCTGGTGGACGGGTGGATCGCGGGCCTGCCGGGCGAGTCGTTCACCGACGTGCTGCCGCTGCTGCGCCGCACGTTCGGCGGGTACGCGGCGGCCGAGCGCCGCACGATCGGCGAGCGCGTCCGCGGTCTGGGGGCGCCGGGCGGGCCCCGGTCCCGTTCCGGCGGCGAGCGGGACGACCGCGACCCGGCCCGCGCCGGACGCGCCGCCGCGACGGCCCTGCACATCCTCGGCTGGAAGGCTTCGGCATGAGCGCGCCCGCGAGCGGCCCCGGGGACGGCGACGAGCGCCTCAGGCGGTGGCGGCTGGTCCTCGGCGGGGAGGGCGGCGCCGACGGCACCGGCGTGCGGCTGGAGGGCGCGGAGGCGCGGATGGACGGCGCGCTGGAGAAGCTCTACGGCGCCGGTGCCGAGGGCGGGTCCCGTCCGGGGCGGCGGAGCGGCGGGCTGGGCGACTCGGCCCCGACCGTGGCGCGCTGGCTCGGCGACATCCGCTCGTACTTCCCGTCCACGGTCGTCCAGGTCATGCAGAAGGACGCGATCGAGCGGCTCAACCTGACCCGGCTCCTGCTCGAGCCGGAGATGCTGGAGGCGGTGGAGCCGGACGTCCACCTGGTGGGCACGCTGCTGTCCCTGAACCGGGTGATGCCCGACCGGGCCCGCGAGTCGGCCCGCGCCGTGGTCCGCGCGGTGGTGCGGGAGCTGGAGCGGCGGCTGGCGCAGCGGACCCGCTCGGCGGTCGGCGGCGCGCTGGACCGCTCGGCCCGCGTGCTGCGGCCCCGGCGCCTGGCCGACGTCGACTGGGACCGCACGATCCGCGCCAACCTGCGGCACTACCTGCCCGACCAGGCCACCCTGGTGCCGGAGCGGCTGATCGGGTACGGCCGCCGCAGGCGGGCGGTGGAGCGGGACGTGGTGCTGTGCGTCGACCAGAGCGGGTCGATGGCGGCGTCGGTGGTGTACGCGAGCGTGTTCGGCGCGGTGCTGGCGTCGATGCGGTCGCTGCGCACGTCGCTGGTGGTGTTCGACACCGCGGTGGTGGACCTCACCGACCAGCTGCACGACCCGGTGGAGCTGCTGTTCGGCACGCAGCTCGGCGGCGGCACCGACATCAACCGCGCCGTGGCCTACGCGCAGGGCCTGATCGCCCGGCCCAACGACACGATCTTCGTGCTGATCAGCGACCTGTACGAGGGCGGGGCGCGCGAGGAGATGCTGGGGCGGGTCGCCGCGATGACGGCGGCGGGCGTCCAGGTGATCGTCCTGCTGGCGCTGTCGGACGAGGGCGCGCCCGCGCACGACCACGACAACGCGGCGGCCCTGGCCGCGCTCGGCGTGCCCGCGTTCGCCTGCACGCCCGACGCCTTCCCCGATCTGATGGCCGCCGCGGTGGAGCGCCGCGATCTCAAGGAGTGGTCCGAGCGCGCCCGGTCATCGTGACCGCGGGGTCATCGTGATCTCAGGCCCATCGCCAGGAGCACCACGACCAGCGCCGTGACCGCGGCGTAGAGGGCGAGGTCGGCCGGTCTGACCACCACCAGGGCGCTGAGGGCGCCCCACAGCGGGACCCTCAGGACGCGGACGAGCAGGACCGTCCACGCCGCCGCGCGGCTCCCCCGGAACGCCAGCACCACGCCGACCAGGGTGATGATCGCCAGCAGGACGAAGGAGGCGCTGATCACCAGGAGCCACTGCCCCTTGGGCCCCTTGGTCAGCTCGGGCTGTGCGACGAGGAGGGCGAGGGAGGCCACGTCGATCACCGCCAGCAGCGCGGCCAGCAGCAGCCCCGTCACCACCGGCACGCTGCGCCGCAGCCGCCGGAGCCGCCGGGCGGGCGCCTCCTGCGCCCCGGCCCCGGCCTGCCCCCGGCGCCGGGCCTTGGCTTCGGCCTTGGCCGCCTTCTTGTCGCGCCGCTTCTCCGGAGGGGCGGACGCGGTGCCGGGCTGCCCGCGTTCGCCGACGCCCTGGCCCGCGGCGTCCGGGTATCCGCCCTCCGGCGGGGGCGCCGGCGGAGGCAGGCCGACGCCACCGGCCTCACCCCACCCGTAGGGCTGCCCGGCGGGGGCCTCGTCCCATTCGGTCGGGTAGGCGGCGGTGGGGCGTTCGGCGCCGGGAGGCCGGCGGCCGCCCTCCCGCGGCGGGGCGTCCCGGTCGCTGGCGGCCGTGTCCCCCGAGGTCAGGCGGTCGGTGTCGCGCGCGTCCGGATGGTCGCGCCGCTGCATCGGCACGCCCGGCGCGAAGCCCTCGCGGTCGCGCCCGCGCTCGGGAGCGTCCCTGCGGCCCTGCCGGGGCACCCCGCCGGTCCCGCGGTCGACTTCGGTGGATTCGGGTGGGTTCACGGACGGTGACGGGGGGACGACCGGTGTAACGGGATGAGCGCCCGAGCGCTCGCCCAGGAGCCAGAGGAGGGCCGTCTCGGCGGAGGGACGGGCCGTGGGGTCCTTCTGGAGGCACGCTTCGGCGACCTCGCCGATCTGGGCGGGAAGGATCGAGATGTCGGGGGTGTGATGCATGATCCGGTACATCACGGCGGGCAGGGGACCGCCCGCGAAGGGGTCGCGCCCGGTCGCCGCGAAGAGCAGCGTGGCGGCCCAGGCGAACATGTCGGCGGCGGGCGTGATGTCGGTGCCGGTGAACTGCTCGGGGGCCATGTAGGCGGGCGTGCCGACGATCTGGCTGGTGACGGTGGCCCCGGGCTCCAGGGCGCGGGCGATGCCGAAGTCGATCACGCGGGGCCCGTCGGGGCCCATGAGGACGTTCTGCGGCTTGAAGTCGCGGTGGACGATCCCCGCCCGGTGGATGGCGGTGAGCGCGGTGACCGAGCTGATCGCGAGGCGGTCGAGGTCGGCGCCGGCGCGCGGGCCGCGGTCGTGGACGAGCTCGCGCAGCGAGGGCCCGGGCACGTACTCGCTGACGATGTAGGGCTGGTCGCCCGCCATGTCGGCCGCCAGCATCTGCGCCGTGCAGAAGCCGGCGACCCGCTGGAGGAGCGAGAGTTCGCGCACGAAGCGGGCGCGCGAGCCCGCGTCCGCGAGCACCCGGGCGTGCAGGAGCTTGATCGCCACCTGGCCGGAGCCGGACAGGGGACGGCCGAGATAGACCACCCCCTGGCCGCCGGTCCCGAGCCGGGCGAGTATCTCGTAGTCACCGAGCCGGACCGGGTCGGCCCCGGTCAATGGAAGCGTCATCGCCGGCCACCCCCCGCTTGCGAAAGTACGCGAATTTGACCAGGCACAAAACGCGCCGCCGTGGCATCAAAGAGTATAGGTTCGGCCGGCCACGGGCGGGAGATGAGGATGCCGGAGATCAATTGCAGAATTCTTGCGCGGGCGGCACTTCCGGTGCTGCTTGTGACGACCTTCGTCGCGGGCGGCTGCGGGGAGGCCGGCGCGACGATCACCAGGTTGACGGTGGGCACGCCGGGGCCCGATCCGTACGTGCTGGCGGCCGGGACGGACCGGCAGGACGTCAAGCCGAGCCGGCGGGCCGGCGGCACCGAGAACGGCGACATGCCCGGCCTGTACGGGGGCACCCGGCAGTCGGCGAGCTGCGAGGCGGGCAAGCTGGTGGCGTTCCTGCAGGCCAATCCGCAGAAGGCGGCGGCGTGGGCGAAGGTGCACGGGCTCGCCGCCGGGGACATCCCGCGGTACGTGCGGGGCCTCACGCCGGTGCTGTTGCGGGTGGACACATTGGTGACCAATCACGGCTACAAGGACGGCAAAGCCACCCGGATCCAGGCGGTGCTGCGCGCCGGAATGGGGGTGTTGGTGGACCAAAAGGGCATCCCAGCCGTGAAGTGCAATTGCGGCAATCCGCTGACCCCACCGGAAAAGAAGATCTCCCCGGGCAAGGCCGAGTACAAAGGCGCGTCCTGGCCGGGATTCAGCCCGGAGACGGTGACCAAGATCCGCAGTACCTCGGCGGTGGGCTCCTTCGTCCTGGTGAACCCGGACGGCACGATGGCGTTCGACCGGCCGGCCGCGACGGCGGGGGGCGCCGACGGGCCGCCGCAGGCGGTGCCGTCGCAGGAGTCGCCCGCGCCGAGCCCGGGCGGGTCGGGCACCCTGGAACCGGGCACGCCGCCGGGTCCCGGGGGGCCGTCGGAGGTCCCCTCGGGCGGGCCGGGCAGCGAGTCGCCGGGCGGCGGGACGCCGCAGCCGGGCCCGGAGCAGCCCGGCGGCGGCCAGCCGGGCGCACCGGGCGGCGGGCAACCCGGCCAGCAACCCGGCCAGCAGCCAGGCCAGCAGCCAGGCCAGCAGCCCGGTCAGCAGCCCGGTCAGCAGCCAGGCCAGCAGCAGCCCCAGCAGCCCCCGCCGGCGTCGCTGGTGACTCCGGGGACATGGGAGGAGGCCCCCGCCTCGTCCTGAGCGCGCGCCGTACGCTACATTTGCACATATGAGCGGTGCTTCAGACGTTAGGGTCGCCGACGCGGCGGCCGCCGCGGCCGACGCCTGCGCGGTCCGGGTCGTCGACCCGGCGAAGGTCACCATGGTGACCGCCGCGATGCCGGACGGCGAGGTGATCGCCGAGCTGGCGCAGGTGTTCGGGCTGCTGTCGGATCCGGGGCGGCTGCGCGTCATCACGGCGCTGCTCGAGGGCGGCGAGATGTGCGTGTGCGACATCGCGGCGGCCTGCGGGCACAGCGAGTCGGCCGTCTCCCACTCGCTGCGCCTGCTGCGCGCCAACCGGGTGGTGCGGGTGCGCCGCTCCGGGCGCCGCGCCTACTACCGGCTGGACGACTCGCACGTGCGGATGCTGCTCGATCTCGCCCTCGCCCACGTCGGCCACCGCGAGGAGGCCGGATGAGCGGGGGGCACGGCCACGGGCACGGGCATGGGCACGGGCACGCGGTCTCCCCCAACGCGGACCGGCGCTACCTGGCCGCCGCGCTCGCGCTGATCCTGGCGTTCATGACCGGCGAGGTGGTCATCGGGCTGGTGGCGCGGTCACTGGCGCTGATCTCCGACGCCGCGCACATGATGACCGACGCGTTCGCGATCGCGCTGGCCCTGATCGCGATGCGGATCGCCGCCCGCCCGCCGCGCGGCGGCTACACCTACGGGCTGCGCCGCACCGAGATCCTGTCGGCGCAGCTGAACGGGCTGACGCTGATCCTGCTGGCCGCCTTCTTCGTCTACGAGGGCGTGGAGCGGCTGATCCACCCGCCGGAGGTGGCCGGGCAGCTGGTCTTCTTCACCTCGCTGGCCGGGATCGCGGTGAACGTGGCCGCCACCTGGCTGATCAGCAGGGCCGACCGGCGCAGCCTGAACGTCGAGGGCGCCTTCCAGCACATCCTCAACGACCTGTACGCGTTCATCTCCACGGCCGTCGCCGGGCTGGTGGTCTGGACGACCGGGTTCGCCCGTGCGGACGCGATCGCCTCGCTGGTGGTGGCGGGGCTGATGCTGAAGGCGGGGTACGGGCTGCTGCGCGACGCGGGGCGGGTGCTCATGGAGGCGGCCCCGGCCGGGCTGGACCCGAGCGAGCTGGGCGCGCGGCTGGCCGAGCGGCCCTGCGTGGAGGAGGTCCACGACCTGCACGTGTGGGAGGTCAGCTCGGGCTACCCGGCGCTGTCGGCGCACGTGCTGGTGGAGCCCAAGGGCGACTGCCACGCGGTGCGGCGCGACCTCCAGGAGCTGCTGCGGTCCTCGTACGGGATCACCCACACCACCCTTGAGGTGGATCATCTCGACGACGACTTCCACTGCGAGGACCCGCACGGCCCCCGCCACGTGCCCGTGAACCCCGAGCCGCACGAGCACGCCGGCGACAGCCGCTGCGGCCACTGAGCACGCGGCGCTCGCTGAGCACGCGGCGCTCACCGAACACGCCGCGGGACGCGGCGCTCAGCTCAGCGGCGGCGAGATGTCGAGGAGCTTGAGGGCGGCGTCCCAGCAGACGGCGCGCAGCCAGTCGTCGCCCAGGTCCAGGCGGGCGAGCGCCTCGAGCTGGTGAGCGTACTCGTAGGGGATGTTGGGGAAGTCGGTGCCGAGCAGGATCCGGCCGTCCAATCCCAGGTCGCGCAGCCGCGGCAGCATCTCGGGCGGGAAGACGCCCAGGCCGCCGAAGAAGTCGGTGAACGCCATCGTGGTGTCCAGGTGCACCCGCTCGTAGCGGTCGGCCAGATCGAAGAACCCCTCGAACTCGGGGGCGCCCAGATGGGCGATGATCGCGGTGAGCCGCGGGTGCCGGGCCAGCACCTCGCCGAACGGCCCCGGCCCGGTGAACCCGTTGGCGACCGGCCCGGATCCGGCGTGCACGACCACCGGGACGCCGGCGGCGGCGAGCAGCCCCCACACGGCGTCCAGTTCGCGCACCCGCGGGTCGAACCCGCCGACCTGCAGATGCACCTTGAAGATCTTGGTCCCGGCGTCGATGGCGCGGCGCACGTAGCCGGCGGCCCCCGGCTCGGGGAAGAAGGTCGCGGTCGGCACGCACTCGGGGACCCTGGCGGCGAAGCCGGCCGTCCACTCGTTCAGGGCCTCGGCCATGCCGGGCTTGTGCGGGTAGGCCAGCGAGGTGAACGCGCGGACGCCCAGGCCGCGCAGGTGCCCGATCCGCTCCTCCTCGGCGATCTTGTAGCGGATCGGCCACTCGTGCCCGACCAGCGGCCCCGCCGAGTCGAAGTACTCCCAGACGCGCGACATCAGCCGGGGCGGCATGAAGTGCACGTGCACGTCGATGAGACCGGGCAGGCCGAGCGCGCGCCAGAACGCGGGGACCTCGCCGTCGGAGCGCGGACCGGCGGCAGAACGGGATTCAGTCACACTGCCGGAGCCTATCCGTCGCAGTTCACGGCCGGGGCGGCTCGGCCAAAAAAACCGAGCAAGCGATCGTTCAAGTGACGTCGGCCAGCAGCAGCGGGAGCGCGGCGCGCAGCTCGCGGCCCCAGTACGGCCAGCGATGGGTGCCCTGGTAGAAGTGCGTCGCGGCCGGGATGCCCAGCCGCCTCAGCCTGCCCGCGAACTCCAGGCCCACCCGGTGGGCCACCGTCTCCAGCACGTCCGGCCCGGAGCCGGGCCAGGGCCACGGATCGCAGGGTCCCGGGGTGCCGTCGCCCGAGCTGATGTAGAGGCGCACCCCGGCGAGCCGGTCGGCAAGGTCATGCGGGTTGTGCTGCCGCCACACCACGCGCTGCTCGCGCGGATCGCCCCACAGGTCGGTCCAGTCGGCGGCCCGGCCGCCGCCGATCGCGACGCCCAGTTCGACGAGGTCGGGCACGTCCAGGCCGCGCTCGTCGCGGTGCAGGGTGTTGAGCGCCCCGCTGAAGGACGCGGCCGCCCGGAACAGCCCGCGGTGCCGCGCCGCGTACGCCAGCGCGCCCGTGCCGCCCATTCCGGCGCCCGCAATGGCGCGCGCCGTTCCCGCGCCGTATCCGCGTTCCAGGATCTGACAGAGCTCGGTCAGATGGAACGTTTCCCACATCGGCGGCCCGCCTTCGCCGCGATTCCACCAGTCGGAGTAATTGCCGAAGCGGCCGCCGTCGGGCATCACCACGAGGGCGCCGTGGCCGCCGGCGACCCGTTCCAGCGCGGTGCTGGCCGTCCAGGAGGTGTGGTCGCCGCCGCGGCCGTGCAGCAGCCACAGCGCCGGCCAGGTCCGCCCGGCCGCCACCGCCGCCCGTGACCAGCCCCCCGGCAGCAGCAGCCGGACCCGCGCGACCCCCGCGAGGGCGGGCGAGCGGACGGCGAGGTCCAGCAGCCGCGGGCCCGCCCGGCGCTCGCCGACGACGGTGGCGCCGTCGTCCGAGCCGGGCGCGGCGGGGGGCGCGGGACCGTCCGGGGCGATGGACGCCACGAGCGCCGCCATTCCGGCGATGAATCCCATGCTGAACAGACCGTGCCGCCACATGCCCACGCCCCGGACTTTTCCCTGCCGCCTTTACCGGGGAATATCCCCAGGTTCGGCGCCGGTTCAACGCACGGTAACGGAATATAAAATACCTGCGCCGGAGGCCGGGTACGGGGCGCCCGGTAGGGTGTGCCCGGGTGCTGGAGGGAGACGACCGGTCGAGATGCGGAGCAAGCCGGAGCTGCAGTCCGCGATCCGTGCGGGCGGGCGCGCGGTCCTGGTGATCAACGCACGCTCCCGCCGGGGCCGCCGGCTGTACGGCACCGCCCGCCGCCTGCTGGCCGAGGCCGGGCTGGAGTTCGCCGAGGTCTTCCCGGTGGTCGAGCCCGACCGGCTGAACGAGCTGTTCGACGACGTGCTGGCGCTGGAGCCCGACCTGGTCGTGGTCGGCGGCGGCGACGGCACGGTCGCCGAGGCGGTCGGCCATCTGACCCACCGCGACATCGCGCTCGGCGTGCTCCCGCTGGGCACCACCAACAACTTCGCGCGCAGCCTGGAGCTGCCGCTCGACCTGCCCGGCGCGGTCGCGGTGCTGCGCGACGGCAAGGTCGCCGACGTGGACGTCGGCTGGTTCGAGGGCACCACCCCCGAGAACGCCGACAAGACCGGGGACGCCGACAAGACCGGGAACGCCGAGGCCACCGGGAACGCCGGGGACGCCGCGCCGCCGGACGATCCGGCCAGGCACATCTTCGCCAACATGGTCAGCCTCGGCCTGTCGGTGCACGTCGCCGAGCGGGTGCCGCACGAGCTCAAGCGGGTCCTGGGCCAGGCCGCGTACGCGCTGACCGCGGCCCGGCTGCTGCCCCGGCACGAGGCGTTCAAGGCCACGATCCGGATCGGCGGCGAGACCTACGAGATGGACACCCACCAGCTGAACGTGGCCAACGGCGCGCACCACAGCGGCCGGCGCATCGCCCGCGACGCCAGCCCCGACGACCGGCTGCTGGCGGTCTACCGGCTCGGCGACCGGCGGCGGCTGCGGCTGGCCTCGGCGACCGCCCGGCACGTGCTCACCGGGAAGTGGCGGTCGCTGGACGAGGACGCCTTCCTCACCACCGACCACGTGCGCATCGAGACCGATCCGCCGCTGAACGTGGACGTCGACGGCGAGATCAGGGGCCGCACCCCGGTGACGGTCCGGCTGCTCGGCAACGCGCTGCGGGTGGTCGTCCCGCAGTCGTTCGTGGACACCTGACCCGCACCCGCCCGCACCCGCGTGGCGGGCGTTCACTTCCGCCGGGACCGGGCAGCATAGCCGCATGAACGCCGAGATCCTCCAGGGGCTTGACCCCTTCGACATCTTCGACGCCGAGGCGCACCGCCTCGACGCCTACTTCGCCTCGCTCACGGCGCCGGACTGGGACCACGCCTCGCGCTGCGAGGGCTGGTCGGTGCGCGACGTGCTGGCTCACCTGGCCGGCGAGGAGCTCTACAACCACGCCTGCCTCGACGACGACCTCGACGGCCTGTTCGCGGTGATGCAGAAGGAGGGCGTCGACGACGTCGGCTCGTTCAACGAGTGGTGCGTGCGGCAGCGGCGCGACCTGCCGGTCGGCGAGGTCATGGAGGAGTGGCGCCGGAAGAACGGCGAGACCCGCCGCCGGATGCGCGCCCTGGGCGCGGGGGCCGACCTCCCCACCCTGGCGGGCCCGTACCCGGTGGGCCTGCAGACCTTCCACTACGCCTCGGAGTACGCCACGCACGCCGACGACGTGAAGGTGCCGGTGGAGCAGGGCGAGGAGCCGGACCGGACGGCCTGGCGCGCCCGGGTCGGCCTGTTCGCGCTGGACGAGCAGGACTCCCCCGTGCTGGTGGAGGGGATCGCGGGCGGTTTCCGGGTGGAGCTGGACGACGAGACGGCCGAGCTGTCGGCGGCCGACTTCGTGGACGCCACGACCGGGCGGCTCTCCTCCGACCACGGGCTCGACCCGGAGCTGCGCGACGCCCTGGTCTGCCTGGCCTGACCCGGCCGCCCGATCACCGTCCCGGCCGAAACGCGGCCTCGGCCTCGGGCACGGGTTCGCCGGCCATGACGTACGCGCCGCCGCGCAGCCGTCCGATCAGCCCGCGCGTCCACTCGGCGGCGGTGTCGGCCGAGTACACCCACCAGTCGAGAAGCTCGCCGAGGTGGCCGAGCGGCGGCGCCTCGCCGCCCGGCGCCCGGGCCTCCTGGAGGTGCGGCGCCACCGAGGCGCGCCATCCGGCCAGGCCCTCCAGCCGCCGTTCGAACAGCGCGATCGCCTCCGCGCGGGGCAGTTCGGTGAGGAACCCAAGCGCGGCCGACAGCAGCTCGGGGCGCCGGACGTCCACCTCGACGACGGCGGCGCGCAGCAGCCGGAAGAACTCCGCTTCGCCGCTCTCGGTGATCTCGTAGTCGGTACGGGGCGGCCCGGCGTCGCTCTCGGCCACCTCGTGCGCGCGCAGCAGCCCCTCCTTGGCCAGCTGCTTGAGCGCGTGGTAGATCGACCCGGGGTTGACGTTGGCCCACTCGTCGGACCCCCACGACAGCAGCTCCCGGCGCACCTCGTACCCGTGCGCGCGCCCGAACGAGCGCACCCCGCCGAGCACCAGCAACCGCGTCGCCGACATCGTCCCCCCTGCCCGTCCCGTGGCGTCCGGATCAGGACAGGGTATGCCGTCGCCGTCAGGCGGCGGGGGTCTCCGCGATCTCGGCGAGGACGGCCAGGTCCTCGCCGGTCAGGTGGAGGTCGGCGGCGGCCACGTTCTCCTCAAGGTGCGCCGGGGACGAGGTGCCCGGGATCGCCAGCATGGCCGGGGACAGCGCCAGCAGCCCGGCCAGCAGCACCTGGGGCACGGTCGCGCCGTGCCGGTCGGCGACCTCCTTCAGGCGCGGGTGGTCGGGGATCCCGAACCCGCCGAGGGGGAAGAACGGCGCGTAGGCGATGCCGTCCCGCGCGCACAGCTCCAGCAGCGCGGAGTCCCGCGGCCGGGTCAGGTCGAACCAGTTCTGCACGGCCGCGACCGGCGCGATCGCGCGGGCCTCGGCGACGTGCCCGGCGGTGACGTGGCTGACCCCCAGATGGCGGATGAGGCCCTCCTCGCGCAGCCCGGCCAGCACCTCGAACCGTTCGGCGATCGACTCCTCGGCGGACGGCGGTTCGAGTCCGCCGGGGCGCAGGTAGACCAGGTCGAGCCGGTCCAGGCCCAGCTCGGTCAGGTTCCGCTCCACCTCGGCGCGCAGCTCGCCGGCCTCCATCTGCCCGGTCGGGACCGGATCGTCCGGCCCCTTCTGCGGCCCCACCTTGGTGGCGATCACCAGGCCGTCGGGGTACGGCGCCAGCGCCTCCCGGATCATGTCGTTGGCGGCCAGGTCGCCGAGGAAGTAGAAGGCGGCGGTGTCGATGTGGTCGACGCCCAGGTCCACGGCCCGGCGCAGCACGTCCAGGCTCCGCCCGCGGTCGGCGGCGGGTCCGCCGGGGGCGCTCGCCGGCAGCCGCATGGCGCCGAATCCCAGGCGGGAGACGCGCAGGTCCCCGCCGAGCTCAAAGTGACGGTTGATCGTTTCGCTCATGGCCCCACCCTGCCGCGCGCCGGGCCCGGTCCCGCGCCGCTGGCAGCTTGCTGCCAGTCCGCCTCCGGGTTTGACCGTTTCGCCGGGCGCCGAGCAGACTGGACGGCGATGAGCCCCGACCAGGACCGGAACGTGACGCTGCGCGGCGAGGTGGAGCTGGCCGAGCGCGCCGGCCACCTGTTCGGCTACGCGCGGGAGGAGTTCGTCTGCGCGGCCGTCGATCCCGACACCTGGGTGATGCCCGCCGTGCGCGACCAGATCCTCGCCTCCCGCTGGGAGCCGCCGCGCGAGCTGCGGGTCTGCAAGCTCTACAACCCGCGGGCGCTGGCCGACGAGGAGTCCGAGCGGCGGCTGCTGGCCATGGCGGGGCGCGGGGTGGAGGTCCGGATCTGCCCGACCCGGCTGCCCCAGGAGACGATCATCATCGACCGGCGGGTCGCGGTGCTGGCCGGGCCGCCCGTCCAGGGGCAGCGCACCTACACGGTGGTCCGCTCGCCGGAGGTGGTCAAGAGCGTGCGATCGCTGTACTGGGCGACCTGGGAGTCGTCGATCGCGCTGGCCGAGTTCCGGCGCGGCCGGCCGCCGGCGCTGAGCGAGCAGAGCCGGGAGATCCTGCGGCTGCTGGGCGAGGGCTTCAAGGACGAGACGGCCGCGCGCCGCCTGGGCCTGTCGCTGCGCACCTACCGGCGCCGGGTCGCGGAGATCCTCGTCCTGCTGGACGCCGACTCCCGCTTCCAGGCCGGGCGCCGCGCCCACGAGCTGGGCCTGCTGAACTGACCGGGCCGACCGCCCGCGCGGTCAGCCGCCGACCAGCTGGACGAGCCGGATGAAGACCAGCTCCGGGTCTCCGGCCAGGTCGACCACCTCGTCCAGCTCCTCCACCTGCCGGTCGCCGGCGAGCATGAAGAAGCCGTTGGACAGGAACGCCCGCTCGGCGACGGCGGCCTGCCGCTCCCAGTCCAGCCGGCGCGGCTCGCGCGGCCGGTGGCCGTTGAGGTCGGCCTCGGCGTCCGTGGGCTGGACCAGGCCGGTGAAGCGGCGGCCGGGCCGGGCGTTGTGCCGCGCGACCTCCTCGCGGACCCGCAGCCGGATCAGCTCGCGCGCCGTCATGCTGCCGGGCAGGTCGCCGACCTGGAAGGAGGCCAGCGCCTTCCCGGTCGCGGTCTCGTCGCGGAAGGTCACCGCGGGCATGGCTCACACTCCTGGATCGCTCGGATCGTTCAGGCGCCCCGCCCGAGCTGGGCGAGGATGGTCGGGTCGGTGATCGTGGTGTCGGCGGCCAGCAGGAACGCCTTGCTGAGGATCAGCGCCAGGCGCTCGTCCTCGAACGGCAGGAACACCTGCGGGCCCGTGCCCTTGCCGCTCGCGGGGACGATGCACAGGTAGGAGGCGTCGGGCTCCATCAGGATGTTGCCGCTGCCCAGATGGATCCTGTACGTGCGCAGGTCGCCCCGCACCACCAGGAAGCGGCCGTCCAGCTCGCACCGTCCCGCGATCTTGGTGCGCGGGAGGATCCGGGCCAGCGCGTCCCGCCGCACCTCCGCGCTCGCCGTCAGGGCGCCGAAGCCGGCCTCCCGCCAGTACGCCCAGTGCCGCTCCTCGCCGCGGTCCTCCCAGTCCGGGTCGGCCGCGATCGAGGTGACGCCGACGAACAGGTCCACGTCCCGCATCGCCTCGCTGAACACCACGGCGGGCACCTCGGCCAGCGGCGCCTCGCGCCAGGCCCCGCCCTCCCGCCGGGTCATCCTGACCTGGTCGGTCGCGGCCAGCTCGCGCTCGCCGTCGTACTCGGCGTACTCGTGGTGGAAGATCACCCGCCACTCCCCCGACGCCAGCGTGCGGTGGGCGGCGTCGTGGTCGCCGCCGTCCCAGGGCCCCAGCAGCCGGCTCTGCCAGCCGCGCGCCCGGAACAGCGCGAACAGCCGCCGGTAGTGGACGATGTGGGCGGCGAACCGGTTGGAGTAGACGCGGGTCTCCTCCTCGGCCGGGGTGAGCACGTAGATCTCGCGGAACGCCTGCTTGAACGGCTGCCGGAGCCGCCGCTCGGTGATCACGTCGCGCCAGGCGCGCACCTCCTCGGGCGCGGACCGGATCGGATGCCAGAGGCGGACGCGCCCCGCCTCGCCGAGCTCCGCGGCCTCGTCCGGAAGCGCCGCGCGCCACTCGCCCGGCGCGACCTCGAACTCCCAGATCAGGCGGCGGGTCATCGGACCGGCGAGCGGATGGGCGGCCAGGCGCTCGCGCCACTCGGCGTACGGCATCGCGCTCTCGCCCGCGAACCCGCCCTCCAGGGCGCGGGCCAGGGTGGTCAGGTGGGCGCGGACCCGCTTGACCAGGTCGCGCAGGTCCTTGACGGCCGCGGCGTGGTCGCGGCGCACGGCGGCGGGCACCGAGCGCAGCGGCCTGCCGCCCGGCCCCCGCCACTCCAGTTCCGCGCCGTCGCCGGTGACGGTGACGACGGCCTCGTGCTCGCCGAGCGGGGTCCGGTGCGTCCCGTCGGCGGCGAAGCCGAGGGCCGGGAGGCGCAGCGCGACCTCGGCGCGCTCGGCGAGCGCGGCGTCGATCCTCTTGAGCATCTTGTCGAGCTGCTTGGGGACGCCGCCGTGCCGCGTGATCGTGCGGGCCGTGCGCAGCGAGGTCGCCAGCTCGGGGGTGGGGAGGTCCTGGGCGGCGCGGGCCAGCTCGTACAGCAGCGCCTGGGAGGGCAGCGTCTTCGCGGCGGTGGGCGCGACCGCGACGCCGCGCACGATCCGGTCGAGCAGCTCCGGCAGCCACGGCTCGTCGCGGGCGAGGGCGACGCGGGCGGCGCGGCCGAGCGAGGCGACCTCGTCGGCGCCGAACGCCTTGTCGGCCTCGTAGGGGATCTCGCCGGACCGGACGGCCTCGACCCGGTCGCCCGCCGGCTCCAGGACGGACCGCGCGAAGCCGGCGTAGCCGTGGTCCGCCAGGCGTTCCGACACGTCCGGGAGCGGGCTGAGCGGGGTCCACCAGCGCTCGTCGCACGCTTCGGCCAGGAGGGCGTACCCGGTGGCGTCCCATCCGGCCACCAGCCGGAGCTCCTCCCGCGCGATCGGGCCGCACCCCTCCTCGGCCAGGGCGGCCGCCTCGGCGTGCAGGTCGGGCCCGGCCAGCCTGGCGAGACCGAGCAGCGCGAACGGCCGGGTACCGTCCCAGCCCGCGTCCAGCGCCCGGCGAGCGAGAACTCGGGCGGGCCCGGACAGGCCCTCGGGCCAGGGGCCGGTGCAGCGCACCAGCACGCCCAGCGCCGCGCCCAGCTCGCGCGGGCCCGCCCGGTCCGAGTCGGCGGCCAGGTAGGAGAGGAACCGTTCGCAGGCCGCCGGGCCGAAGGTCGGATGCCGGTCCCTGGCCACGCCCTGGAGCAGGGCCTGCGGGGAGTAGCCGTCGCCGGGCTCCGCGGTCTCCCCGGTCACCGGTCCCCCTTGATCTGGCGGATGATGGTGTCGTCGGTGATCGCGGTGTCGGCGGCCAGCAGGAACGCCTTGCTGAGGATCAGCGCCAGGCGCTCGTCCTCGAACGGCAGGAACACCTTCCCCGTGGGTGCGGGGCGCGACGCGACGACGCACAGGTAGGAGTCGTCGGGCTCCATCAGGATGTTGCCGCTGCCCAGATGGATCTTGTACGTGCGCAGATCGCCCCGCACCACCAGGAAGCGCCCCTCGATCGAGCACCGCCCGGCGATCCTGGTGCGCGGGACGATCCTGGACAGCGCGTCCCGCCGCACCTCCGCGCTCGCCGTCAGCTCGCCGAAGCTCGTCTCCCGCCAGTACGCCAGGTGCCGGTCCTCGCCGCGGTCCTCCCACTCCGGGTCGGCCGCGATCGAGGTCACGCCCACGAAGAGGTCCACGTCCCGCATCGCCTCGCTGAACACCGCGGCGGGCACCCCGGCCAGCGGCGCCTCCTGCCAGCGGCGGCCGTCGCGCCGCTCGAAGCGCACCTGGTCGGTCGCGGCGTAGGCGGGCGCGTGGTCGAAGTCGTCCTCGGCGTGCTCGTGGTAGAAGACCGCGCGCCACCCGCCCTCCGCGAAGACCCCCTTCGCCTGCCCGTGGGCGCCGTCGTGGTGCCGCCCGAGAAAGTCGGACTGCCAGCCGCGCTCCTTGAACAGCGCGTACAGCTGCCCGTACCGGACGATGTGGGCGGCGAACCGGTTGGAGTAGACGCCGGTCTCCTCCTCGGCCGGGGTCAGCAGGTAGATCTCGCGGAACGCCTGCTTGAACGGCTGCACCATCGCGTTCTCGTCCACGAACGCCCGCCAGGCGCGGACCTGCGGCGCCGTCGCCCGGATCGGGTGCCACAGCCGCACCCGCGCGCCGGGCTCCGGGCGTGCGAGCTCGTTGCCGTCCACGGTCACCAGCACCTCATCGGCCGGCGTCGCCGCCCGCCACACCCCGTCCCGGCCCTCGAACTCCCAGATCAGCCCGCGGGTGACGACGCCGGTGAGCGGATGGTCGCGGTAGTGCCGGCACCACTCCCCGTACGCCCAGTGGCGGTCGGCCGACAGCAGCCCCTCGACGCGGGCGCGCTCGCCGGCGAGCGTGCGGCGCACCTCCTTGGTGACCGTCTTCAGCTCCCTGATCCCGGCCGCGTGGGCGTCGTCGCCCTTGAGCGAGGCGGGCACCGACCGCAGCGGGCGGCCCTCCGCGCCGGTGAACGTGCACCGCACCGTCCGCGGGTCCTCGATCGTCAGCACCGCCTGGTAGCCGCCGATCCGGCGCTCCAGCGAGCCGTCCCGGTCCAGGCCGTGCCTCGGGACGCCGCGTTCGAGGAGCTGGCCGGGCGTGATCCCCTGCAGCGCGGCGGCGGCCTGGATCGCGGCCTGCACCTGCTTGCGCGCGCCGGGGTAGCGCAGCTCCTTCTCCAGCCCGC
This sequence comes from Actinomadura rugatobispora, assembly GCF_055379765.1. Classification (NCBI taxonomy): domain Bacteria; kingdom Bacillati; phylum Actinomycetota; class Actinomycetes; order Streptosporangiales; family Thermomonosporaceae; genus Actinomadura; species Actinomadura rugatobispora. The sequence goes on from NZ_AP029191.1 coordinate 1,146,667, forward strand.
GCAGCGCGTCCAGCGCCGCGGGGTCGCCGAACGCGCCGAGCGCGTTGATCGCGGCGTTGGCCAGCGCGGCGTCCCACACCGGCTCCGCGGTGACGCAGCCCGCGCGGCGGATGACGGTGACGAGGTCGTCCAGCGCGGCGGCCTCGCCGGTCAGCGCCGCCGCCCACACGTAGCCGCGGGCGCTCTCGTCCTCGACCAGAACGAGGGCGGTGCCGCGGCCGGGGACCCCCCTGTTCGGCCCCGGCAGATCGGTATGGGCGTACCCGCGCACGGTGGCCAGCACGTGCTCGCGGATCTCCGCGGTCCGCAGCAGTTCGCGGGTGCGCTCCCGCCAGCGCTTCCCGGGGCGGGGGGCCTGCAGCTTGGCGAGGTGCTCGTCGAGGCCCGGGGGGTTGTCGTTCGGCATGCGGAAGATCTTGACATGCGGCAGGGACAGAACCGGGGTTTCCTCACAACCGCGTGGGAACGGGCACTGTTCAACCGTCCGGGCGGCACCTACGCTCGGGACAACGAACAGAACCGGATTCGGGACGGATGATGGGCGCTCCGCACGACGTTGTGATCATCGGCAGCGGTTTCGGCGGCATCGGCATGGCGATCCGGCTCGTCCAGGAGGGCTTCGGGGACGTGGTCGTCCTGGAGAAGGCCGCCGACCTGGGCGGCACCTGGCGCGACAACACCTACCCCGGCGCGGCCTGCGACGTCCCCTCCCACCTCTACTCCTTCTCCTTCGAGCGCAAGACCGACTGGAGCCGCCGCTTCCCGCCGCAGGAGGAGATCCTGGACTACCTGCGGGACTGCGCCCGCGAGTACGGGATCATGCCGCTCATCCGGTTCGGCACCGAGGTCACCGAGGCCCGCTTCGACGAGGGCGCCGGCCTCTGGCACGTCGCCACCAGCCGCGGCGACACGCTCTCCGCCCGCGTCCTGGTCTCGGCGTGCGGCCAGCTCAACCGTCCCGTGCTGCCGGACATCCCGGGCCGCGAGACCTTCACCGGCGCCTCCTTCCACTCCGCCCGCTGGGACCACGGCGCCGCCCTGGACGGCCGGCGGGTCGCGATCGTCGGCACCGGTGCCAGCGCGATCCAGATCATCCCCGAGATCGCCGCGCGGGCCCGGCACCTCACCGTGTTCCAGCGGTCCGCGCCGTACGTCATCGACAAGCCCGACCGGATCTACCGGGGCTGGGAGAAGGCGCTGCTGAGGTCCGTCCCCGGCCTGCACGAGCTGAGCCGCGCCCGCATCTACGCGCTCTACGAGTCCCGCGCGCTCGGCTTCATCAAGTACCCGAAGCTGATGGACCTGCTCTCGCGCCGCTTCCGCGCCAACATGCGCGACCAGATCGCCGACCCCGCGCTGCGCGCGACGCTCACCCCCGACTACCCGATGGGCTGCAAGCGCATCCTCATCTCCAGCGACTACTACCCGGCGCTCGCCGAACCCCACGTCGACCTGGTCGCCGACCCGATCGAGCGGGTCACCCCGTCCGGGGTCCGCACCGCGGACGGCCGCGACCACGAGGCCGACGTGATCGTGTACGCGACCGGCTTCGCCGCCTCCGGCTTCGTCGCCCCCATGAAGATCACCGGACGGGACGGCCGCGAGCTGAACGAGGAGTGGCGCGAGGGCGCCCTCGCCCACCTGGGCATCACGGTCAGCGGCTTCCCCAACCTGTTCCTGCTGTACGGCCCGTACACCAACCTCGGCCACAACTCGATCATCTACATGCTGGAGTCCCAGATCCGGTACGTGCTGGGCTGCCTGCACGCCATGCGGGACGCCGGCCTCGACTGGATCGAGGTCCGCCCGGACGCGCAGGACGCCTTCGGCCGCGAGATGCGCGAGCGGCTCCGCTCCACCGTGTGGGACTCCGGCTGCACGAGCTGGTACATGACCGAGGACGGCAAGGTCGTCAACAACTGGCCGGGCTTCACCTTCGCCTACCGCCGCGCCACCCGCCGCCCCGACCCGCGCCACTTCCGCGCGCGCCGCACTGCCAACCCCTAGCCGCCCGTCTAGGCTCGGGGCATGCCGACCGCTCTCATCACCGGTGCCACCGCGGGCATCGGCGCCGCCTTCGCCCGCCGCCTGGCCTCCGACGGATTCGACCTGGTGCTGCTCGCCCGCGACGGCGACCGGCTCGACCGGACCGCCCGCGACCTGCGGGACGAGTACGCCGTCCGCACCGAGCCCCTGATCGCCGACCTGTCCGCCGAGGACGGCCTCGCCGCCGGGGAGGACCGCTGCCGCCAGGGCGTGGACCTCCTGGTCAACAACGCCGGCTTCGGCAACAAGGGCACCTTCCTCGACGTCCCCGTCACCGACGAGATCACCATGCTGAAGGTGCACTGCGAGGCCGTGCTGCGCCTCACCCACGCCGCCCTCCCCGGAATGCTGGAACGCGGCCGGGGCGGCGTCGTGAACGTCTCGTCCGTCTCGGCGTTCGCCACCCGCGGCACCTACGGCGCCTCCAAGGCCTGGGTGGTGTCGTTCAGCCAGGGCGTGGCCCAGGACATCGCCGGCCGTCCCGGCGGCGACCGCGTCAAGGTGATGGCCCTGTGCCCCGGTTTCGTCCACACCGAGTTCCACGACCGCGCCGGCATGGACACCTCGTCCATCCCCGGCTTCATGTGGCTCGACCGCGACAAGGTCGTCGACGCCGCCCTCCGCGACCTGCGCCGCGGCGTCCAGGTCAGCGTCCCCAGCCCGCAGTACAAGGCCATCGTCGGCGTCAGCCGCCTCATCCCCCGAGAACTGGTGGGCCGCCTCTCCAACAAGACAGGCCGCAAGTACGGCCCCCAGCGCTGACTCTTGTCACGGGGTGTGGGACAGGGCACGGTGGAGGCGTCGGCGAGGGGGCGCCGGCTCCCACCCCGTGCTGTCCCGTGAAAGGCCTCCGATGGGTCGCGACCTCGGTTATGCCGCCCTTGCCCTGCTCTCCACCAGCGCCTACTACGTGGCCTTTCTCGTGTTCCGGATCGCGGCGGGGCGGATGCCGCCGTTGCGCGGGAGCCGGCCGTTCCACGCGGCGTGGCACATGGTGACGGATCCGGTGTGGTTCTCCGGGGGGCTGATCCTGTTCCTGGGGCTGGCGTACCAGGTGGTGGCGTTCACCGCGATGCCGCTGTCGGTGGCGCAGCCGATCTTCGCGATCAGCCTGGTGTTCCTCGTGGTGTACGCGGTGTGGTTCCTGGGCGAGCGGTTGAACGGCCGCGAGTGGTTCAGCGTGGCGCTGTTCGTCCTCGCGACGGTCCTGATCGGGCTGTCGTCGGGGTCGGAGCGGCCGCTGGAGGCCGAGGCCACGCTGGTGGAGACGTTGAAGGCGCCGTGGCTGATGCTCGCGGTGATGGCTCCGGCGCTGGTCGTGGCGGCGATGGTGTGGCTGGTCGGGGACCGCCGCGCGGGCGGGAGGCATGCCCGGAAGCTGGCCGGGGTCGCGTACGGGATCGGGGCGGGGGCGTGCGCCGGGCTGGCCGAGGCGGGGATCCGGGGGATCTCGCTGGTGTACGAGGACACCGGCGACCTCGTGAGCGTGCTGGTGTCGCCCTACCCGTACCTGACGGTGGGCATGGCGGGGCTCGCGCTGATCCAGCTGCAGATCGCGCTGCAGCGCTGCCGGGTGGCGATCGTGGCGACGGTGCTGACGGTGATCGGGCGCGCGTACCTGGTGCTCAGCAGCATCGTGCTGTTCGGGGAGGACTGGCCGCAGGACATGGGGCCGTTCCTGCTGCGGGCCGGGGGGCTGACGCTGGCGCTGATCGCGCTGGCGAGCTTCCCGCGGTACGAGGAGCCCGAGGCGGAGGAGGCGGCCCGGGTGCGGCGGGCGCCGGCCGCGCGGCCGGCTCGGTCCCCATTGCTCTGATCGCGTTGCCCGCGGGCCTTCCGTGCCGGAATGCTGGGGCGCATGCGGGTGCTGGTGACGGGTGCGGCGGGATACGTGGGGTACGCGGTGGGGCGGCGGCTCCTGGCGGCGGGGCACGAGGTGACGGGGCTGGTCCGGGGCGCGGACCGGGTGCTGCCGCCGGGCGTGCGGCCGATCATCGGTGATCTGCTCGATCCGGCCGGGCTGGGCCCGGTGCTGGACGAGCCGTACGACGCGGTGTGCCATCTGGCGGCGCTCACCCGGGTGCGCGAGTCGTTCGCCGAGCCGCTGCGGTTCTTCACCGCCAACGTGCAGGGGACGGTCAACCTGCTGGAGGCGCTGCCGCCGTCGGTCGCCGGGATCGTGTACGGCTCGACCGCCGCCGTGTACGGGACGCCCGACCGGCAGCCGATCCCCGAGGAGCAGACGCCCGCGCCGACGAGCCCGTACGGGGCGTCGAAGCTGGCGGCCGAGCAGGTGGTGCGGTTCCACGCCCGTGCGGGGTCGGCGGGCGCGATGGTGCTGCGCACGTTCAACGTGGCGGGGTCGGTGGACGGGCGGCCCGATCCGGACGAGACCCGGCTGATCCCCAAGGCGCTGGCGGTGGCCGCCGGGACGGCCCCGCATCTGGAGATCAACGGTTCGGGCGGGGCGGTCCGCGAGTACCTGCACGTGGACGATCTCGCCGCGGCGCACGTGCGGGCGCTGGAGACGGTGCGGCCCGGCGACGAGCGGGTCTACAACGTCGGCAGCGGGGCGGGCGCGTCGGTGCTGGAGGTGGTCACGGCGGTGGAGGAGGTGACCGGGCGGGCGGTGCCGACGGTGCGGCGCCCGCCGCAGCCGGAGCCGCCGCTGCTGGTGTGCGACGCGCGGGCGGTCCGCCGCGAGCTCGGCTGGCGGCCGGTCCGCTCCGCGCTGCCGGAGATCATCGGGGACGCGTGGGCCGCCCTGCTCTCCGCGGGCGGATAAAATCCGAGCGTGCCCGAGCCCAAGTTCGAAGTGCAGATGCTCCACGACCGCGTCATGATCAAGGTCGAGAAGGAGGCCGGAGAGCGCCGCAGCACCGGAGGCATCGTCATCCCCGCCACGGTGGAGCAGTCCAACCGCCTGGCCTGGGGCGAGGTCTGCGGGGTCGGCACGCACGCCCGCACGGTCAAGGTCGGCGACCGCGTGCTGTTCCATCCCGAGGACCAGTACGAGGTGGAGATCCAGGGCGAGAACTACCTGGTCATGCGGGAGCGCGACCTGCACGCCATCGCCAACGAGCGCCCCGAGCACGGCACCGGCCTGTACCTGTAGCCGACATTCGTCAGCGCTGCGTACTGTAAAAGTCGCGCTCCGATGCCAAGATGTGATGATCCCGCGGACCAGGTAAGGATCATGACAGAGCGCGACCCGCACGGCCTGAGCGGCCCCGCCAGCTCCCGCATCTACGATTTCTCGATCGGCGGGAAGGACAACTACACCTCCGATCGTGAGGCCGCCCTGGAGGCCTTCGCGGCGTTCCCGGCGGCCCGGCACCTGCCGCGCGAGAACCGCAAGTTCATGCGGCGCGCGGTGCGCTTCCTGCTGGAGGCGGGGGTCCGGCAGTTCATCGACGTCGGCTGCGGCCTGCCCGGGAAGGGCAACGTGCACCAGGTGGCGCACGCGGTCGATCCGGACGCGCGGGTGGTCTACGTCGATCACGACCCGGTCGCGGTGGTGCACTTCCAGGCGCTGCTGCACGCGCTGCCGACCGCGATCGCGGTGCACGCGGACGCCCGGGAGCCGGAGGGCATCCTGAACCATCCGGAGGTCGCCGCGCTGATCGACTTCGACCGTCCGGTGGGGGTGCTGATGATCAGCGTGCTGTGCCATCTGCGGGACGAGGAGGGCCCGGAGGCCGCCGTGGGCGCGTTCCGGGACGCGGTCGCGCCGGGCAGCCACCTGGCGCTGTGCGAGTTCACCGACGAGAACCTGACCGCGCGGGAACGTTCCGTCAGCGAGGAGCTGACCCGGCGGAACGGCGTCGTGGTCACCTTCCGGTGCCGGGAGCGGATCGCCGGTTTCCTGGACGGCTTCGAGCCGGTCGAGCCGGGCCTGGTGTACGCGCCCGAGTGGCGGCCTGACCGCCCCTACGACGAGCCCACCGGCTGGCTGCTGGCGGCGGTCGCCCGCAAGGTCTGAAACGCGGCCCGGGGCCGGAGTCAGACGACGATCGCCGCCGTGGACCCGGCGCGGGCCTTGGCGATGCGGAGCTGGGCGGGGATGCGGGCGCGCAGTTCGGCGACGTGGCTGACGATCCCGACGGCGCGGCCACCGTCGCGCAGGCCGTCCAGGACGTCCATGACCTCGTCGAGGGTCTCCTCGTCGAGGGTGCCGAAGCCCTCGTCGACGAACAGGGTGTTGATCTCGGTGCCGCCGGCCTCGGCGGTGACGACGTCGGCGAGACCGAGCGCGAGCGCCAGCGAGGTGATGAACGACTCGCCGCCCGACAGCGTGACCGGGTCGCGCTGCCGCCCGGTCCAGCCGTCGACGACGCGCAGGCCGAGGCCGCCGGCGCCCTTGGCGCGGTCGCCCGCGGCCTTGTCGGTGGTGTGCTGGAGGGCGTACCGGCCGGCCGACATCCGGTCGAGGCGCTCGTTGGCCGCGTCGACGACCTGTTCCAGCCGGGCGGCGAGCACGTACGCCGACAGCGACATGCCGAGCCGGTTGGCGGCGGACTTCCCGGACGCGAGCCCGGCGAGGCGTTCGGCGACCCGGTGGCGTTCGGCGGCGGGGCGCCAGGCGCGGACGGCGCCGTCCAGTTCGGCGCGCAGCTCGGCCAGGCGGTCGCAGCGGCGGCGGGCCTGCGCCACGGCGCTCACGGCGGCCTCGCGCGCGGACTCGGCGAGCTCCACGGCCGCCTCCAGCGCGGGCAGGTCGGGGGCGGGCGCGGCGGCCGCGGCCTTGAGCGCGGGGTCGGCGAGGGCGGACCGGATCGCGGCCTCCTCGTCCTCGAAGCGGCGGACCCGGTCGCGCAGGACGGCCTGGTCCTCGTCGGCGAGGGCGGCGGCGGTGACCTCGGCGGGGTCGCGGAAGCCCTCGTTCGCCGCGGCGGCCTTGGCCTCGGCGCGGGCGGCGGCCAGCTCGCCGGCGGCCCGGTCGGCCTCCTGCAGCGCCCGGACCGCCTCGGCGAGGCCGTCGGCCTCGCGGCGCAGCCGCTGCGCGCGGGCCTCCAGGGACGGGTCGTCGCCGCGGGCCGCGTCGAGCTCGGTGCGCAGCCGGGCCTGCTCGGCGACCAGCTCGCCGTCGCGGGCCCGGTTCGCGGTGAGCGCCTGGGCGATCTCGTCGCGGCGCTCGCGGGCCTGCTCCAGCTCCCGCTCGGCGCGGTGCACGGCGTCCTCCAGCCGTTCCGCCTCGGCCGCGGCGGCCACGGCGGCGGCAAGGGCGCGCTCGGCGTCCTCCAGCTCGGCGGCCAGCTCGGCGACGCCGGTCTCCTTGACCTCCTCCAGCATCGCGTCACGTTCGGCGCGCAGCGACTCGACGGCGCGGGAGGCGTCCTCGCGCCGCCGCTGGGCCTGGTCGTAGGCGGACTCGGCGCGGGCCTCGTCGTCCTCGCCGATGAGCGCCCCGAGGGTGGACGCGGGCCGGGGGTGCTCGGTGGAGCCGCAGACCAGGCAGGGCTCGCCAGGTTTCAGGTCGTCGGCCAGGGCCGCGGCCATGCCCTCCAAGCGCGCCTGGCGCAGCTCCTGGAAGCGCTCGCGGGCCGTCTGGGCGGCGTCGACGGCGGCGCGGTGCTCGTCCTCGGCCTGCCCGAGCCGTCCGAGGACCTGGTCGCGGCGCTCGGCGAGACCGAGGCGGCGCCGCGCGTCCTGCACGGTGACTTCGGCGCCGGGACGGACCGCGGCGGCGATCCGGGCGTCCTCGTGGGCTGCCCGCCGCTGCTCGAGCACCGCGGGCAGTTCGTCGAGGGACGCGGCGGCCCGCGCCTCCTCGGGCTCCAGCCGCTCGCGCTCGGCGGCCAGGCGGTGGCCTTCGGCGGTGACCTGGGTGAGCCGCTGGGCGACGGCGCGCTTGGCGTCGAGCGCGGCCATGTCGTCGCGGCGCGACCGCTCGGCCTTGGCCAGGACGTCCTCGGCGGCGCCGGGCCCGACCAGCGCGGCGACCCGGGACCGGGCCAGGCCCGCGCTGTCGTGGGCGCTCTTGGCGCGGTGCGTGCGGTCGGTGAGGTTGCGGACCAGCGGGACGACCCGGTCGGCCCGCGCGGCGGCGTCGAGCCGCGAGGTGAGCCGGGAGCGCTCCTCGGCGCCCTCCTGGAGGACGTCGCGGCGGCGCAGCGCGTCGGTGTGACGGCGGCGCGCGTCGACGAGGCCCCGGGCGTCGTCGTAGGCGGCGCGCGCCGCCTCCACACTCTCGGCGGCCCCGCCCAGCAGCTCCTGGGCCGACCGGCGCACGTCGTGGTGCTGCCCCGCCAGCTCGGCCGCCCACGCGGGCAGCGCCTGGATGTCGCCGAACGGCTCGTCCGGCTCGGCGGCGGGCTCGCCCCGGCGCGGCCGCGGCACCGGCCCGGACGGCCGCGGAGCCGTGCGCGGGGGCGGGGCGCCGGTCGTCTCGGCGATCCGGTCGGCGACCGACTCGGCCGCCGCCCGCAGCTCGGACGCGTCGCGCCCGGTGGCTGCGCGGCGGTCGGCCAGCCACTTCTCGACCTGGGTGTAGACCTCGGCGGCGAACAGCCGCTCCAGGACCTTGCGGCGCTCCTCGGCGCCCGCGCGCAGGAAGGACGCGAACTCGCCCTGCGGCAGCATCGCCACCTGGCAGAACTGCGCGGCCGTCATGCCGAGCAGCTGCCCGATCTGGTCGCCCGCCTCGTCCAGCCGCGTGGACAGCGCGATCCACGCGCCGTGCTCCAGCTCCTCCAGCAGGACCTTGGCCTTCTCCTGGGTCGTGCCGGAGCCGCGCAGCTTGGGACGGTCCCACGCGGGCGACCGGTGGATCCGCAGCCGCCGCCCCCGGATCGTGACCTCCAGCATCACCCGCGGCGCCGTGCCCGCCGCCGCGTGGTCGCTGCGCAGGCCCTTCACCGCGTTGCGGGCGCCGGGGACCTGCCCGTACAGGGCGAAGCAGACGGCGTCGAGCACGCTGGTCTTGCCCGCCCCGGTCTGCCCCTGGATGAGGAACAGCCCGGCGTTCGACAGCGCGTCGAAGTCGATCTCCTCGGTGCCCGAGAACGGCCCGAACGCCGTGATCTCCAACCGGTGCAGTCTCATAGGAGCGCGTCCCTCTGCCGGCAGCTCTCGAACGCCTCGTGCAGCAGCTCCCGCTCGGCCTCCGACGCCGCGGCCTCGCCCATCTCGGCGACGAAGTCGCCCGCGATGTCGAGCTCGGAGCGCTCCCTGACCCGCTCGGACCAGGTGCGGGCGTCCTCCCCGGAGCCGCCCTCGGGCTCGAAGCCGAGCACCAGGGCGTGCGGGAAGCGGCGGCGCAGGCGCTCCATGGCCGAGGACGGGCGGCGCGGGTCGGTGAGCGTGATCTGCAGCCAGTGGTCCCGGTAGGTCTCGTAGCGCGGGTCGGTGAGCAGGTCGTCGATCCGGCCCCGGACGCGGGCGACCCGGCGCGGCACCGGCGCCTCCACGAACTCCGACCGCAGCGCGGCGCCGCCGGCGCCGCCCTGCTCCAGCTCGATCAGCCAGGAGCCCTTGACGTGCCGCTCCTCGGAGAACGAGTAGGCCAGCGGGGAGCCCGAGTAGCGCACCCGGTCGGTCATCCGCTGCCGCCCGTGCAGGTGGCCGAGGGCGGCGTAGTCGACCCCGTCGAACACGCCGGCCGGGACGTTCGCCGCGCCGCCGACGGAGATGTCGCGCTCGCTCTCGCTGGGCTCGCCGCCGGTGACGAACGCGTGCGCCATCACCACCGAGTGCAGGCCCTGCCGCCGCCGCGCGTCCAGGTCGGCCCGGACGCGGCGCATGCCCTCGGTGAGCGCGGCGGCGTGGCTGCGCTCGTCCAGGCTCCACGGGTGGCGGACCAGCTCGGGCTCCAGGTAGGGGATGCCGTAGATCGCGGCGTCGCCGACGACGACGGGCTCCCCCACGCGGGCCGGGTCGGTGCGGATGTGCACGCCCGAGTCGTCCATCAGCGCGGAGCCGAACCCGAGCCGCTGGACCGAGTCGTGGTTGCCCGCGATCAGCACTACCCGGGCCAGCTCGCGCAGCCTGACCAGGGTCTCGTCGCACAGCCGGACGGCGTCGACGGCGGGCAGCGCGCGGTCGTAGACGTCGCCGGAGACCAGCACGCACTCGACCCGCTCCGCACGCACGGTCTCGACCAGGTGGTCGACGAAAGCGGCCTGGGCCGCGAGGAGGCCCTCGCGGTGAAAGGATCTGCCGAGATGCCAGTCGGAGGTGTGGAGGAGTCGCATGTCGCCAGACACCCTAGGCATCACCTCCGACACATCCGGCGCAGAAACGCCGTGGTTCCCCGAACCGGCCGAATGCGGCGCGCCGGGGTGCGCGTAGGGTGGCTGCGTGAGCGAGCGTCCCCAGGTGCTGCTGAGCTGCGCGATGTCGGTCGACGGGTACATCGACGACGCGAGTCCCGAACGGCTGCGGCTGTCGAGCCCGGCCGACTTCGACCGGGTGGACGGGGTCCGCGCGGCCTGCGACGCCATCCTGGTCGGCGCCGGCACGGTCCGCCGCGACGACCCCAAGCTGCTGATCCGCTCGGAGACGCGGCGCAAGCGGCGGGTGGAGCGCGGCCTGCCGGCCGACCTGACCAAGGTGACGGTGACGGCCGGCGGCGACCTCGACCCGGACGCGCGGTTCTTCACCACCGGCGAGTCGCCCAAGCTGGTGTACGCGCCGCCGTCCGCCGTGCCCGCGCTGGCCGAGCGGCTGGGCGACCGCGCCGAGGTGGTCGGCGCGGGCGACCCGGTGGACTTCGCGGTGATGCTGGCCGACCTGGCCTCCCGTGGCGTGCGGCGGCTGATGGTGGAGGGCGGCGGCGAGATCCACACCCGCTTCCTCACCGCCGGGCTGGCCGACGAGCTGCAGCTGGTGGTGGCGCCGTTCTTCATCGGCGACCCGTCCGCGCCGCGGTTCGCGGGGCCGGGGGTGTTCCCGCAGTCGCCGGGGCGCCCGATGCGGCTGGCCGAGGCCACCCGGATCGGCGACCTGGTCCTCCTGCGCTACCTCCTCAACGGCAACGGCCGTGGATGACCTGCGGTGGCTGCGGCTGGCGTGCGATCTGGCGCGCCGCTGCCCGCCGTCGGCGACCGCGTTCTCGGTGGGCGCGGTGGTCGTGGACGCGAGCGGGTCGGAGCTCGCCCGCGGCTTCTCGCGCGAGGACGATCCGCGCGACCACGCCGAGGAGTCCGCGCTCGGCAAGGTCGCGCGGCGGCACGGCGGCGCGGCGCCCGCCGACCTGACGGCGCTGCCCGGGACGGGCCTGGCGGGCGCGACGATCTACACCTCGCTGGAGCCGTGCGGCGAGCGCTCCTCGCACCCGACGCCGTGCGCGGATCTGATCGTCGCGGCGGGCCTGCGCCGGGTGGTGTTCGCCTGGCGGGAGCCGCCGCTGTTCGTGCCGGGCGCGGGCGCCGGGGTGGACCGGCTCCGGGCGCACGGCGTGGAGGTCGTGGAGCTGCCCGAACTGGCCGGCCGGGCCCGCGTGCCCAACGCGCACCTGCTCGGCTGAACGCGTTCGCCCCGGCCTCCCGTCAGCGGTAGTCGGGCTCGGCGTGGGGCGCGCCCTTGAGCTCGTGGAACCCGCCGACGGCGGAGACCAGCACCGTGCCGTCCCAGAGCCGCCCGGCCTCCTCGCCGCGCGGGATGCGGGAGACGACCGGGCCGAAGAAGGCGGTGCGCGCGCCGTCCCCGGCGGTCGCCTCGATGATCGGGGTGCCGACGTGGTCGCCGACCTTGGCGATGCCCTCGGCGTGCGAGGCGCGGACGGCGGCGTCCCAGGCGTCGGTCTCGGCGGCCTGGGCCAGGTCGCCGGGGAGCCCGGCCTCGGCGAGGGCGTCCGGGACGATCCGCGGGTCCCAGGTTCCGGCCTCGTGGACGCGGGTGCCGAGCGCGGTGTAGTAGCGGCCGAGGGCCTCCTGGCCGTGGCGCTCGGCGACGGCGGCGCAGATCCGCACGGGCAGCCACAGGTAGCCCTCGGGGTCGCCCTCCGGGTCGTCGTCGCGGTGCTCGTTGAGCACCGACAGGCTCAGGACGTGCCAGCCGATCTCGAACCCGCGCACCCGGGCCGCCTCGAGCAGCCAGCGCGAGGTGATCCAGGTGTACGGGCAGGAGGGGTCGAACCAGATGTCGGCGCGCTTCGTCGCCGGGGGTTCTGTCCGTCGCATCGGCCCAGGATGGCACCACCCGGGCGGAACGGGCATGAGACGCAAGTCTCGTTCTCCCTTGCCAATCCCCGGGGGAGGCGTGCGATGCTGTGACCGAGCAGGACCAAGCAAGCACTCGGTCAAAGACTTTCCCGCGCGGAGGTGCGGCAGCATGCGCGAGCACGATCGGCTGTTCATCGGCGGCCAGTGGACCGCCCCGGCCGGAACCGGCACGATCAACGTCCTCTCGCCGCACACCGAGGAGGTCGTCGGGCGGGTCCCCGACGGCCTCCCCGCCGACATCGACGCCGCCGTCGCCGCCGCCCGGCACGCCTTCGACCACGGCCCCTGGCCGCGCATGGCCCCCGCCGAGCGCGCCGAGATCCTGGGCCGCCTGTCGGCCATCTACGCCGAGCGCCAGCAGGCGATGGCCGACCTGGTCACCGAGGAGATGGGCTCGCCCATCCTGTTCTCCATCTTCGGGCAGGCCGCGCTCCCCCAGATGGTGCTGCAGTACTACGTCGACCTGGCCGCCTCCTTCACCTGGGAGGAGGAGCGTCCGGGGATGCTGGGCCCGGTGACGGTCACCCGCGAGCCGGTCGGGGTGGTCGCGGCGATCTACCCGTGGAACGTCCCCCAGTTCACCCTCATGATGAAGCTGGCCCCGGCGCTGATCGCGGGGTGCACGGTGGTGGCCAAGCCGTCCCCCGAGGCGCCGCTGGACGCCTACCTGCTGGCCGAGTGGATCGAGGAGGCCGGGCTGCCCGAGGGCGTGGTCAACTTCGTCCCGGCGGGCCGCGAGACCGGCGCCTACCTGGTCGAGCACCCCGGGGTCGACAAGGTCGCCTTCACCGGCTCCACCGAGGCGGGCCGCCAGATCGGCGCCGCCTGCGGCCGCCGCCTGCGCCCCGCCACCCTCGAACTGGGCGGCAAGTCGGCGGCGATCATCCTGGAGGACGCCGACCTGCCCTCCACCATCGAGGGCTTCAAGATGGCCTCGCTGATGAACAACGGGGAGGCGTGCGCCGCCCAGACCCGCATCCTGGCGCCGCGGTCCCGCTACGACGAGGTCGCCGACGCGCTGGCCGCCATGGTGTCGGGCCTGAACGTCGGCGACCCCGCCGACTACGGCACCGAGATCGGCCCGCTGGCCGCGCGCCGCCAGCAGGAGCGCGTCGAGGGCTACATCCGCGTCGGGCAGGACGAGGGCGCCAAGCTCATCACCGGCGGCCTGGACCGTCCCCACGACCGCGGCTGGTACGTCGCCCCCACCCTGTTCGGCGACGTCGCCAACGACATGCGCATCGCCCGTGAGGAGATCTTCGGGCCCGTGCTGGCGCTGCTGCCCTACGACGACGAGGAGGACGCGGTCCGCATCGCCAACGACAGCGACTACGGGCTGGGCGGCTCGGTGTGGACGGCCGACGTCGACCACGGCGTGGAGGTCGCGCGGCGCATCCGCACCGGGAGCTGCGGCGTCAACCTGTACGTCCTGGACCCGAACACCCCGTTCGGCGGCTACAAGGACAGCGGCCTCGGACGCGAGCTCGGCCCCGAGGGCCTCTCCCCCTACCTGGAGCACAAGGCCATCCCGCGTCCGGCGTGACCCCGGCGCCCGGGGTCAGCCGAGGAAGGTGACCGCCCAGCCGTGGCGTTCCCGGCAGGCGCGCACGACCTCGGGCCCGGTCGGCCCGGTGACGAGCAGCCTCACCTCGCGGGCGGCCGCCAGCGGCGCGGTCTCGAACGCGAGGGCCCGCAGCTTGGCGGGCCCGGCGACCGCGAGCGTCGCGCCGTGCGCCTCGACGGCGGCGAGCAGCGCGGCGGCGCCGGTGTCGTGCACGCCCGCGAACGTCGCGCCCTGGGCCAGGCACAGGTCCATCAGGCCGAGCCAGGTCGGGGGCGTGCAGTCGTCCGCGCAGCAGGCGACCACGTCCTCGGGGACGATCCCGGCCGCGCCGCCCAGCCGGTACAGGTCGGCGAGCCGGTCGGCGTGGGTGAGGTCCTCGGGCGGTTCGCTGAGCCGCAGCCCGACGTCGTGCAGCGGGTCGATCATCGCGGCGGGGGGAGCGGCGCCGCCGTGGTCGTCGACGAGCCGGGCGAACGGCGTGGCGCCCGGCAGGTCGCCGAACGCGAACACCTGCCGCACGTAGGCGCGCTCGGTCGCGGCCAGCGCCAGCACCGCCTCCTCCCCGGAGCCGGTCATCAGGAACCGGGCGCCGCACTCGTTCATCAGCCGGGCCAGCTCGGCGGCGGAGGCGTGCGCGGGCAGCGGGGCGGGCACGGCGCCCACCGCGGTCACGGCGTGCACGGCCAGCGCGGTGTCGCAGGGGTCGGCGAGGTGGATCGCGCCGACGTCGCCGGGGCGGACGCCGTACCGGGCCAGTCCCGCGGCGGCGGCGGGCACGACCTCCGCGAACCGCGGGTAGCCGACCGACCGGCCCGAGCCGATGAGCGCGGGCCGGTCGCGCCGGGCGGCGGCGTGCCTGAGGGCGGCCTCCATGACGGTCCCGGTGACCGTGATCTCGGAAACGGCCGGCAGGCCGGTGTCCCGGTCGAACATGGCCCGACCGTACGACGCCGCGCCCCGCCCCACATCCGAAGATGTGTGTAGTCGGGTGTGTACGTCACCCATTCCTCACCGGGCCGGGTCCGCAGTCGAGCCGGTCGACCGCCCACGCGGCGACCTGGGCGCGCGAGCCGAACCCGAGTTTGGCCAGGATGTTGGTGACGTGCCGTGCCACGGTCGCGGGGCTGATGACCAGTTCCGCGGCGATGGCGCGGTTGCTGAGCCCGCGCGCGACCAGCTGCGCGATCTCCCGTTCCCGCGCGGTGAGGACGCTGGGCGGGGTGACGGGCGGGGTGACCGGAGCGGCGGGCGCGGCGGGCGCGGCCGCCGCCGTCCCGGCGGGGTCCGGCTCGCGCAGCGCCCGCCCGGCCGCCTCGTCGAGCGTGGCCGCCCGGCCCTCCGCCCACAGCTGCGCGACCAGCGGCTCGCCCAGCTCGCGGCGGAGCGGCTCCAGTTCCCGCTCGAACCGCGCGCCCGCGTCCGGTGCCCGCCCGGCCGCCTCCCGCAGCGCCGCCGCCGCGCCGCCCAGGAACACCGCCCCGGCCGGGTCGCCCTCCCGGGCCGCCAGTTCGGCGAAGGCGTCCAGCGCGCGGGAGATGTCCAGGCGGATGCCGGTGGAGCGGCTCAGCCGCAGGCTCTCGGTGAGCGCGGCGCGGGCCGCGCCAGGGTCGTCCTGGTCGAGCGCGACCCGGCCCAGCCCGGCCAGCGCCCGCGCGAGCTCCGGGCGCGCCCCGATCTCCCGCAGGATCGGCAGTGCCTCGCCGTAGTGCGCGCGGGCGGCGGGCCGGTCGCCGCGCGCCTCGTCCAGCCGGCCCAGCCCGATCAGCGCGTGCGCGGCGCCCCACAGCTGCCCGATGCCGCGCATGGTCTCCAGCCCCGACTCCAGCGGCTCGCGCGCCTCGCGCAGCCGCCCCTCCCGGATGCGCAGGTAGCCGCGCGCGATCGACCCGTACGCCCGGTTCCACTCCTGCCCCGGCTGCGCGGCCAGCGCGTCGGCCTCCGCCAGCCGGGCCGCGGCCTCCGCGAGCCGTCCCGCGCGGGTGTCGGCCTCGGCGAGGGTGACCAGCGCGGTCGCGGTCATGAAGTCGTCCCCGGCCTCCCGGCACGGTTCCAGCGCCGCCTCCGCGAACGCCCGCGCCTGCGCGAAGTCGCGGCCCCCGACGGCCAGCTGCGCGCGCCCGGCCAGCGCCGGACCGCGCACGGGCGCGGGCAGGCCGTCGCCGCGCTCCAGGAACCGGTCCGTCCACTCAGCCCACTCGGCGGCCTGGCCCCGCACGATCCAGTACGTCCGCAGCGCGGTGCAGATCCGCAGGCCCTCCTCGATGTCGCCGTTCTCCAGCGACCAGGACAGCGCGCCGCGCAGGTTGCCCAGCTCGGCGTCATAGCGGCGGAACAGCTCGACCCGGGCGGCCCACGGCGCGGCCTGCTCGGCGATGCCGATCTCGCCGTGGCGTTCGGCGGCCTCCAGCAGCGCGTCGCGGTGCCGGGTCCGCACCGCCGCGGCCTCGCCCGCCGCGTCCAGCCGCTCGGCCGCGTACCGGCGGACGCTGTCCAGCATCCGGAAGCGGACCTCGCCGGCGACCTCGGCGCCCACCGTCACCAGCGACTTGTCGACCAGCGCGGCCAGCAGGTCCAGCACCTCGTCGGCGCCGAGGACCTCGTCGGCGCACACCGCCTCGGCCTGCTCCAGCGTCCAGCCGGAGAAGGCCGCCAGCCGGCGCAGCAGGACCCGCTCCTCCTCGCCGAGCAGCTCGTGGCTCCAGTCGATCGCGGCGCGCAGCGTGCGCTGCCGCGGCGGCGCGGTGCGGTCGCCGGCGTTCAGCAGCCGGAACCGGTCGGCCAGCCGGTGCGCGATCTGCTCGGCCGACAGCACCCGCACCCGGGCCGCCGCCAGCTCCAGCGCCAGCGGCACCCCGTCCAGCGCCCGGCCGATCTCCTCGACCGCGCCGCCGCCCGCGGTGAAGTCGGGACGGGCCGCGCGGGCCCGCTCCTCGAACAGCCGGGCGGCCTCGGCGGGCTCCAGCGGCGGCACCCGCCACACCGTCTCCCCCGCCATCCGCAGCGGCTCGCGGCTGGTGGCCAGCACCCGCAGCCGCGGGCAGCGGGCCAGCAGCGCGCCGGTCAGCCGGGCGGAGTCGGCGACCAGATGCTCGCAGTTGTCCAGGACGAGCAGCACCTGCCGGCCGCGCAGCGCGTCGGCCAGCGTCTCCGGCAGCGGCCGCCCGTCCTCCTCGGCCACGCCCAGCACGGACGCGACCCTCCTGGCGACCGGGTCCGGCGGGCCGTGCGCGGGCAGGTCGCCCAGCTCGGCGAGCCACACGCCGTCCGCGTACGCGCCGCGCAGGGCGTGCCCGAGGCGCACGGCCAGCCGGGTCTTGCCGATGCCGCCGGTTCCGCACAGCGTGACGGCGCGGACGGTCTCCAGGAGCGCGCGCAGGTCGGCGAGGTCGCGCTCGCGTCCGATGAAGGGGTCGGGTTCGACGGGCAGATTGGTTCCGGCGGCGTCGCCGCCGGTCGTGCTCTTGAGCGGTGTCATGCGTCCACAACTGTTCAACTGTTCAGATGGGCGGCCCGTGACTTCCCCGTGTGGTGTCCCGAGTGTGGCACCGCCGCACCTGCTGCGTCCCTGGTTTGACAGGTATTGACGAAGCGTCCAGTGGCGCCGATTCCACGTTGGGGGCCGTGTGGCCGTACCGTAGTGCGCCGTGTCCCCCACCTCAGAGAACGCGGCCGGCGGAGCCGGCGCCGCCAGCCTCGACGACGTGCTGGTGGGCGAGGCCGTGCTCGGGGTCTACCGGCAGATGTTCGCCGCGCTGGCCCGCGACAGCGGCGCCGTGGTGGACGATCCGGAGCTGGTGGACGTCGCCGAGACGCTCCTGGCCGCCTTCGCCGACGCGGGCGAGGAGGGGCTGAGCCGCGAGCAGATGCGGTACGTGTGCCGCCGCTACTCCACCGAGGTCTTCGAGAACCGGCTGCGCGTCCTCAAGGGGCTCGGCGCGATCCGCGAGGTGTTCCCCAAGCCCAACCAGCTGCGCTACCGGGCGTCGTTCACCAGCGTCGTCGGGCTGATGTTCGTGCGGCGGATGATGCTGGACGGCGGGCAGAGCGAGATGCACCGGCTGCTGGCGCTGGAGCAGCTGAATGTGGCCGACCCGCGGATGACGGCGAAGCAGGCGCGGGCGGGGGCCGAGGGGCTGGCGCGGGCGTTCCGGCTGTGGAGCGTGGAGCTGGTCACGCTGACCAACGGCACGATCGAGGAGCTGCGGGAGCAGGCGCCCAAGCTGTGGGGCACCGAGGAGATCCTGCGGCGGGCCGAGCGGCTGCACGGGGCGATCCTGCGGCGCTGGCCTGAGCTTGACCGGGCCTGCACCGACCTGCGCGCGGCCATCTACTCCTACGGCGACGCCTCGCGGCGCGCGGCGTCGCGGCTGTCGGACTCGGCGGGCACCACCCGCAACCTGACGCTGCTGCCGCCGGAGACGTGGCGGACGTTCGCGCGGACAGCCTCGCGCGAGGAGCTGGCGGGGATCCTGGACGGGTTCGTGTTCGACGCGGCGGCGCCGTGGCACGAGCCGTCGGCGGTGGTGACGGCGGTCGAGGACGGCCCGCGCACCACGCCGCCGCGTCCGGCGCCGCCGCGCGCGTCGCTGCCGGACCGGGGCCTGTCGGACGACACCGGCGGCGACGCCGCGGCCGTGGAGCGGCTGCGCGGCGTGGCCGAGCAGGTGCTGCGGGGCCGTGACCGCGTGGCCGTGGAGGAGGTCCTCGCCCAGGACTGGGTGGCGGCGCGGCGGCTGCTGTCGGATCTGTCGTCGGTCAACCTGCATCCCGAGCTGCCCTACCGGCTGGTGTGGTCGGACGGCCTGCACGCCCGTCCCGACGGCGTCCCGAGCTGGGTCACGCCGGGGGTCTTCGAGAGGACGGGCCCGTGACCGGGGAGTTCGCCGCCGGGGTGGATCCGGAGGTGCTGGCGCGGGCGCGGGCCCGCGTCATGGGGCCGGCGCCGGTCGCGGTGTCGGAGCCGATGCCGGCCGGGATGGCGGGGGCGTCGGACGGCGAGCGCGTGTGGCCGCTGCCGTCGTGGCCCGACGGGGCGACTCCGGCGCTGCTGGAGGAGTACGAGGTCGCGCCCGTGCCGCTGGACCGCACCGGGCAGGCGCGGCGGGTGCTGGCGGCGGCGCTGCGCTGCTGCTGGACGCGGCTGGACGACGCGCCGTGGCCGGGTGAGGCGGCGGCGGTCGCGGCCGTGCTGGAGGTGTACGCGGGGATGTCGCGCGGCGATCCGGAGCTGGCGCGCCGCTGGGCCACCGGTGAGCTGCGCCGGCTGGCCGACACCGGCTGGCTGCTGCTGGACGAGGCGGGCGGGACCGTCCGGCCGGGGCCGCGCGTGGCGCTGTGGCGGGAGGAGTCGCTGGCCTCGCTCCGCGATCTGCTGCGCCGCCTCCCGCAGCCGCCCCCGGAAGAACCGGAAGGCAGCGGATGAGCGGGGAGATGTTCGAGCCGCTGCTGCGCTCGTACGACGAGCGGCGTCGGGCGGAGCTGGTGGCGGCGTACATGGCGGTGGAGCACGCGGCCGAGCCGGTTCCGGAGGTGCGGTTCGCGGCGCTGCGCGAGCCCGCGCTGCGCCGCACGCTGGAGGAGATGCTGCGGCTGGGCGGGCGGACGCTGGTGCGGTCGAGCCGGTCCGGGGGCCGCGGCGGTCCGTCCGCCCGCGGTGACGGGACGGGGTGGGTCTCCGGCTACCGGGACGACGTGGCGGCGGTGCTGGGCGCCGATCCGGACTGCGTCCTGCCGGTCGAGGACCGGGCGGCGCTGGTGCTGGTGCTGATCCACAGTGTGGCGATCCCGCGGGCGGCGGGGCTACTGGCCGACGACGCGTGGACCTCGACGTACCCGGCTCCGCTGGAGGAGCTGCGGCGGCGGTCGCAGCTGCCGGTCGGGGAGTTGGAGGCGTCGCTGCGGCGGCTGCGGACCGCGGGGCTGGTGGCGCAGGTCAAGGGGGCCGGGGAGGAGGCGGGCGGGTTCGTGCCGGGGGCGCAGTTCCACCGGCTGACGCCCGTCGCGCGCCGCCGCCTCCAGGAGGAGCTGATCCTGGCCGCGGGGCCGGACTCGCCGCTGGCCGCGGCGATCCGCGCCCGCCGCCGGGGCCGGGAGTTCGACGACGTTCGGGGGAGCTCATGACGGCCGTGCTGGAACCGGAACCGCTGCTGCCGGGGGTCGCGGCGGCGCGACCGGCCGGGGACGACATCGTCGGCGACCGCACGCTGGTGGCGGTGCAGGCGGTGAACATCTCGCGGCTGTCGACGCATCCGGTGCCGACCGTGCCCGGGACGCTGATCGTGGTGGCCGGGCAGGGGCCCAAGGACTCCAACGGGGCGGGCAAGTCGTCGTTCATCGCGGCGATCACGGCGCTGCTGGGCGACGAGCAGTGGCGGTTCGCGTCGGGCGCGCGGGCGGTGGCGGAGCTGCTGTTCAACGCGGAGCTGGCGGCGCAGGGCGACAGCCAGTGGGCCAGCGCCGACCACGGGTACATCGTCGGCGTCTTCGACCACGCCGACGCCGAGCCCGTCCGCGCCGAGCCCGCCGACCCCGAGGAGGCCGACCCCTATGACGGCCCGCTGACGGTGTGGCTGCGGGTGAACGTGGACGCGCCGCACCTGGAGATCCGCTGGCAGCCGGGCGTGCATCTGGCGGCGGCGCCGTCGGAGGCCGAGCGGGTGGCGCTGGCCGACCGGCTGTGGGCGGGGCTGCCGCGCAGCGCGGGCCGCCGCGACCTGGTCGCCAAGGACCTGAACCGGGTCCTGTACGGCGGGAAGGTGCGGTGCGTGTCGTTCCTGTCGACCTCGGTGCGCTCCAAGGTCGCCACCAACCTGCTGTCGCAGCCGCTGAACGAGATCACCCCGGAGCGGATCTTCAGCGCGATCGCGGCGCTGACCGGGCTGGACCGGGAGCTGGAGGCCGAGCGGACCTCGCGGGCCGAGGAGCACCGGGAGCGGGCGCGGGCGGCGGAGGCGGCCGAGCGGCTGGCCGGGTGGGAGGGCGAGGCGGCGGCGCTGCTGAAGACCTTCGACCGGCGGGACCGGGCCCGGGACGCGGTGGCGGGGGCGCAGCGGTTCTGGCGGACGCGGCAGGCGCGGCTGCTGGTGGACGCCGCGGCGGCCGACGCCGCGCACGCGTCCGGGCAGGAGCGGCTGCGGCAGGAGAACGAGGAGGCCGTCGCGGCGATCCGCGCGGCCGAGAAGGAGATCGAGCAGCTCACCGGCGGGGCGCTGGAGGAGCGGCTGGCCGAGGCGGGCGCGGCGCTGGCCGACCTGAAGGGGCAGGCCGACACGCTGGGCGCGGACAAGGCGGTGGCCCGCAACCGGCTGGAGGAGCTGCGCCACCAGGTGTCGGCGCTGGAGGAGCGGCTCCGGGAGGCCGACGGCCGGGACGTGGACGCGGCGTCCCGCGAGCTGGCCGAGGCGGAGGCGCGACGCGACGAGGCGCAGCAGCGGTTCGGGATGGCCAAGGGCGCCGTGGCGCGGGCGGAGCGGGCGGTGGCCGCTGCCGAGGCGGGCGAGAGCAGCGCCCCGGCGCAGATCCGGGCGCTGGCCGGTGCGGGGATCGCGGCGGTCGGGCTGCTGGACTCGGTGGAGCTGGCGCCGGAGGTCCGGGACCGCTGGGAGGCGGCGCTGTGGCCGTACCGGGAGGCCGTGGTGGTCGGCCCCGGTGATCTGGACGGCGCGGCGGAGGCGCTGGCCGGGCTGCCCGGTTCGATGATCGTTCCGGCGGACGCGGAAACGGCCGGTGAGGCGGGCGGCCACCCCGAGGGGGTGCGCTGCGTCCGGCCGCTGACCGGGTTCTTCACCGCGCTCGACGGCGGGGACGGCACGGGCGTGGTGATCGTGGGCGGTTTCCCCGAGCCGGTGACCGGCCGGGAGGCGCGGATGCGGGCGGCCCGCGCGGCGCTGGAGGAGGCCGGGGAGGCCCTCGGCGAGGCGCGGCGCGGGGCCGAGGACGCCGCCGCCGACGTGGCGGTGGCCGGGCGGCGGCTGACGGCGGCGCGCGCGGCCTCCGAGCTGCAGGCGGTGCGGGAGCGGATGGTGGAGCTGCGCGAGCGGCTGGAGGAGCTGGCGGGCGGCGAGGCGCGGCTCGGCCCGCGCCTGGGGGCGGCCGAGCAGACGCTGCGCCGGTTGCAGGCCAAGGCCGACACCCGGGCCCTGGAGGTCGACCGGCTGCGCGGGCGGCGGGAGGGGCACGAGCGCGAGCGCGACCGGATCCGCTCCGCGTCCGCCGAGCTGGCCGACCGGCGCGCCGAACTGGGCCTGGCCGAGCTGGAGAAGGACTGGGGCGGGTCGCGGGAGGGCGCCGCCGAGTGGCTGGCGACGCTGGACGCCGACGAGGGCACCTGGACGCCCGCCGAGTGGTGGCACAGCGCGGAGAAGCACCTGTCGGAGGCGCTGCGGCACGTGTTCCCGGAGGGTCCGTCCGACGAGGACATGCCGGAGGAGATCCGGTTCCTGCTGCGCGAGCGCACCGACGGGGAGGGCCGCCGCACCGAGCGCGAGCAGTCCACCTTCCCCCGCCTGGTGAAGGCGCTGGAGGGCTACCTGCGGCAGCAGGAGGACTACGAGCGCCACCAGCGGCGGCAGATCGAGGTGCAGCTGGCGGGCCGCCGCACCGACCTGGAGAAGGCGCAGAAGGGCGCCGAGGAGGCGGCGGGCGCGGCCGAGGCGCACCGCACCGCGCTGACCGCCGCGATCTGGGCGCGGCTGCAGCGGGTGTCGGAGGAGTTCGAGAAGCTGGACGTGTCCTACGGCGGCTACGGCGCGACGCTGGAGTTCCCGACGCCCGAGCCGCCCGGCGACCCCGAGCAGGAGTGGCGGTGGCGGGTCACGCCGAAGTGGCGCCGCTCGGACGGGCAGCGGTACGTGCCGTACAACCGGCGGGCCAACACCGCGCTGATGGACGAGAAGGCGGTCAAGCTGGTGTGCGCGGCGGCGCTGGCCAGCTCCGGCGGCGGTCGCCTCTGCCTGGTCCTGGACGAGCTCGGCCGCAACCTGGGCAAGGAGCACCGCAAGGAGGCCGTGGCGCTGTTCCGCAAGATCGGCGAGACGCACGGGATCACGGTGATCGGCGCGCTGCAGGACGACATGGAGCCGTACGCGATCGACGCGTGCGGCCAGTACGTGAAGCTGCGCCGCTCGTCGGACACGATGCCCTACAACGAGCCGCCGGTGGTGGTCGGGTACGACGAGCACGCGGCCCGGGTGCGGATGCTGGCGGCCCAGGTCACCGCCGCGCGGCCCGCCGAGGACGCGGATATTCCAGATGAATCCTGATCGCTGATCCGGCAGTATGGCGCGGCATGCGCGCCGACGAACTTCTCGCCGAGATCGAACCGCTGGCCTACTCCGCACGCTGCCGCCGCCTGGCGGACCTGCGCCGGATCGCGGGGTCGGCGGAGTTGCGCGACCTGCTGGACGAGCTGGACGGTCGCGGCCACTACGAGCGTTCGCTGGCGCTGTTCGCCGCGACCGCCGTGCGGGACGAGGCGTCCATCGCGCACATCGCCCGGACGATGCGCGACCCGGCCACCGACCTGGCGTTCGACGCGGTGCGCTGGGCAGTACGCCTGGGGGCTCCGCCCGAGCCGTTCGAGGAACTGCTGCGGGACGCCCCCTCGGCGCTGCGCGCGGCCGCGTACGAGGCGGTCCGCCGGTATCGGCGCGCGGATCTGGCCGAGCGGCTCATCGACGGCGTCGCCGAGCTGTGGGGCGCGGCCGAGGCGGCAGCGCTGCTGCCGGCCTGCGGTGAGGAGGCGGTGCGGGAGCGCCTGGACGGCCTCGCGCACGCCGTGCCGAACTGGAAGTCGCTCGGCACCGCCCACCCGGACGTCGTACTCGACTACGCCGAGCGCCAGCTGGAGCGGACGCCCGACAACTTCCGCGGCTACTGGTGGGCCTGGCACGGTCCGGGCGTCGCGGCGGCGGTCCCGCACGACCCGGGCCGCGTGCTCGCGCTGCTGGAGCGCCACTGGGGCGAGGAGCCGCCGCCCTACACGCTGGTGCCGCGGCTGGGCGAGCTACTCAAGGCCGACCCCGAGCGCACGCAGCGGCTGCTGCTGGCCAAGGAGCACCGCAGGCATCTGCCCGGCCTGCTGGTCCCCCGGGCGGTGCGCGAGCGGCTGATCCGCCTCGGCGACCTGGACGAGGCCGCGTTCGCGCGCGCCGTCCGGGAGAACACGCACGCCCTGACGCTGCTGCTGAAGGCGGCCCCGCCGTCCCGCCGCGACGAGCTGTTCACGGCGGCGATGACGGGCGTGGACCTGTCCACCGCCGAGCTCGACCAGGGCCTCATGGAGGTGCTCCCGCACGCGGCCCGCGCCCGCGAGGCCCGCCGGACGCTGGGCCTGACCCGGGTCGCCCAGGACCACCGCAAGGTCTGGTACCTCACCTCCTTCCTCCCCTACGACGAGGCGCTGCCCGTGCTGGGCGGGCTGACCCGCAGGCCGGACGCCGACGAGCGCGCGACCGGCTACCAGCTGCTGATCATGTGCGCCGGGCGCGCCCGCTCCCCCGAGGTGCTGACCCGGCTGCTCGACCAGGACCTCGGGCGGCTCCGCAACGAGCAGGACCCGGTGCGGCTCAGCGCCCTGAGCTCGCTCGCCGCGCTGCCCACCGCGATGCTGCGGGCCGCGCACGTCCCCGCGTTCGCCCGCATGACCGGCGACGCGCTGACCGCCCGCGACTGCTCGTACGGGACCCGCGACCAGCTGACCCGGCTCGCCGTCGCGCTGTGCCGCCAGGGCGCCGCCGACGCCGGCGCCGAGCTGCTGGAGCTGGCGTTCGACATGCTGCGCAGGCTCGCCGGACAGTCCGGCACCCTGCGGCTGGGACGGCTCCGCGACGGCCTGCCCAAGGGCCGGGAGCTGGCCCTCGGCCGCGCCCTGGCCGCGCACCTAGACAGGTCGGGTGCCCGGGACGACCACCGCCTCGTACTCGCCCTCGCGCGGGCGCTGCGCGACCGCGCGGCCGGGGTCCCGGAGATCCAGCAGGGCCTGGAGCGCGCCCTGGACGCCCGCGACGACGGCGTGATCCGGGAGGCGATCGGGCTCTGGCTGGCCGCGCCGCGCGCCCGCGCCGAGCGCGTGGGCCGCGTCGTGGAGAAGGACCCGTCGACCGTCCTCATCCCGGCCGTGTTCAACGCGATCGCCCGCGACCGCACCGACCTCCTGAACGTGGCGCTGTCGGACGAGGCGCCGCCCGGCCGCTTCCGCCACCCCGACGTCCGGTACGTACCGCTGGCGGACCCACCACTGACCCGCCGCTGGACCGGCCGCCAGCAGGAGGAGTACCGGGACCTGCTGCACCGCATCGCCGCCAGTTCCGCCACGCCCACGAGCGAGCGCGGCCGGGCCGTCTCCATCGTCGCCCGGGTACCCGGCGCGACGCCCGACGACCTGCGCCGCTACTACGACCCCCACCTGCGCGCCTACTTCGAAGAGGACGACGCCTACCTGTCCCGGCTGGCGCTCACCTCCTCCGTCTGGCTGGCCGCGCCGGGCGAACTGCTGCCCGACCTGCTGGACCTGGCCTCCTCCGACGACGCGCACGTGGCGATGTACGCCGCGAGCCGGGCCACCCGGTTCGTCGCGCCGTCCGAGCTGACCGCCCTGCTGGCCCCCGTACTCACCGACGGCAAGATCACCGCGCGGAAGGAGGCGCTGCGGATCCTGCTGCGCAACCGGGTGCCGGACGCGATGGGCGTGGTCGCCGCGGCCTGGGACGATCCCGGCCAGCACCGCGACGTGCGGGCGGCGATCGCCTCGGCCGCCCGCGACCGGCTGGACGACCCGCGGGCGCTGCGGATCCTGGAGGAGGCCGCGCGCGGCCCCCGCGACGTGGCCCGGCAGGTCATCGACGCCCGCCCGTACATGGTCGAGGAGAAACACCGCCCGCGGTTCGCCGAGCTGGTCCTGGACGTCGCCCGCTCGGACGACCCGGAGGCGTCGACGTCCGCGCTGCCCTGGCTGCACATGTGGGCGACCTACGCGCCCGGCGTCCCGGCGCTCCTGGCCGGGCACCTGACCGACCTCGACCGGACCGGCACCTGGGACTCCGCGTTCGGCTCCCTCTTCCAGTGCGTCCAGGCCGGACACGGCCTGGAGGAATTGGCCGCAGCCGTGCAGAACCTGGCCGCCGCCCGCGACGCCCGCGACGCCGAGGCCGAACGCGACCTGCCCGCCGCGCAGCGCCTCGCCTCGATCGTCGGGCACGCCCGAACCAGCCACGGCATGAACCGCGCCCAGAACGAACCCGTCGTCCGCGCCCTCGACGGTTGCCTCCCCGAGCCGCTGGCGTCCGAGCTCCTCGCCGCCACGCTCCCCTGGGACGCCCCGGACGCCGAGGCGCGGCTGGACGCCCTCGCCGCCCGGCCCATCGGCGGCGCCTTCGCCGTCGAACGGGTCGCGCGCTCGCTCGCGTTCGGACGCCACGTCCTGGACCTGGACGAGGGCGTCGCCCCCTGGTACCACGGCGCACTGGAGCCGGGCCCCGAGGCGGCCCTGCCGCACGCCGTACGACTGGCCTCCCGCGACGACCTGGCCTCCGGCCTCTTCGCCTGCGCCCTGGCCGACACGCAGGGCCCGCGCGCGGGCTGGCCGGAGGAGTGGAGGGCCGTACTCCGCCGCCTGCGCGTCCACCCGAACCCCGACGTGACCTACGCGGCGCGCACCATTCTGACCGCGGAGGAATGAACCCGCGCTCCCCTCCGAGCGTCACACGCACCGACGAGCGGTGGGGAGGGCGCGTGAGCGAGTGGTCGGTCTCCGGTTTCAGCGAGGTGCGCGAATTGGGCCGCGGCGGCCAGGGCCGGGTGGTCCTGGCCCGCCACGCCCGCGCGGGCACCCCCGTGGCCATCAAGTACCTCCCCGCAGAGGCCGACCCCGACAGCCGGGAACGCTTCCGGCACGAGTCGCAGATGCTCGGCCGCGTCACCCACCCGCACGTGGCCCGCCTCTACCGCCTCGTGGAGAACGACAACGGCATCGCCATCGTCATGGAGGCGGTCAACGGCGTCCCCCTCACCAAAATCCTCAGCCACCACCGGACGCTGGAACCCGAGGCCGCCCTGACCGTCCTGAAAGGCTCACTCCTCGGTCTGGCCGCCGCACACAACGCGGGAGTCGTCCACCGCGACTACAAACCCGCCAACGTCATCGTCCCGGCCGACGGCCGCAGCAAACTCATCGACTTCGGCGTAGCCGTCTACTCCGGAGAAGGCAGCTTCGCCGGAACCCCCTACTACATGGCCCCCGAACAGTGGCGCGGCGAACCGGCCACCCCCGCCACCGACGTCTACGCCGCCACCTGCGTCTTCTACGAATGCATCACCGGCCAACGCCCCTACCCGCCCGGCGACCGCGCCGCCATCAGGGCCGGACACCTCAACACACCCGTCCCCGTCGAACACGTCCCCGAGAAACTGCGCGAACTGGTCGCCCGCGGAATGGCCAAGGACCCCGCCGAACGCCCCGACAGCGCCGAAGCGTTCGTCGAGGAACTGGAGGACGTCGCCCGCACCACCTACGGCGTGGACTGGGAAACCCGCGGCATGCGCGCCCTCGCCGGAGGCGTCGTCGCCCTGGCCGCACTGCTCCCCCTGACAGCCGCCGGGCTGGCCTCGGCCGGAGGCGCCGCGACCACGACGGCGAGCACCGGCGTGATCGCCGCCCTCGGCACCAAGGCCGGCGTCGCGGTCGCGGGCACCGCCGTCGCCACCGCCACCGTGGGCGGCGGCGTCGGCGTCTACCAAGCCACCCGCCCCGAACCCGTCGAACGCCCCGCGGCCTCCACCGTGAGCCCGAGCCCGCCGGGCAAGCGGCTGGACCTCGGCGACTTCTCCATCACCACTCCCCTGACCTGGCGCGTCACCCGCATGAGGGGAGAACTGGGCGGCTACGAGATCCGGGTGCCCGGCACATGCTCGCGCACGGAGTACCGCGGCGAACTCTGCCCGGAGATCAAGGTCCTCGGCCGCCAGTGGATCAACCCGCCTGGGGACGCGCACATCGAGAGCTACCAGCCCGACTACGAGTGGCACCCGGGAACCGACCCGTCGCACGACTGCCCGCCCCGCCCCATGCTCCCGGCGGCAGGCCAAGGCCGCCTTCTCAAGAAGAGCTTCGTCAAGGTCGGCGACCGCACGGCCGAATACCGCGAATGGCGGATGCAGTGCGGTGACTTCACCGCGCGCCCGGTGAACGTCTTCTTCGTCCAGCGCCTGTGGTACCTGCCGACCTCGCGCATCCTCATCGTCGACGAATGGGACACCCCCGGCCTGGCGCAGATCCTCGCCCGCGCCCAATGGACCTGACGAGGAGGCGACCGGTGACCGACTGGCAGGTACGCGGCTTCAAAGAGGTCCGAGAACTGGGCCGCGGAGGCCAAGGCCAGGTGGTCCTGGCCCGCCACGCCAAGGCCGGAACCCCCGTCGCCATCAAGTACCTCCCCGCCGAAGCCGACCCCGACAGCCGAGAACGCTTCCGGCACGAATCCCAAATGCTCGGCCGCGTCACCCACCCCCACGTCGCCCGCCTCTACCGGCTCGTGGAGAACGACAACGGCATCGCCATCGTCATGGAGGCGGTCAACGGCGTCCCCCTCACCAAGGTCCTCGCCCACCACCGAACGTTGCAGCCCGAGGCCGCCCTGACCGTCCTCAAAGGCTCACTTCTCGGCCTGGCCGCCGCACACAACGCGGGAGTCGTCCACCGCGACTACAAACCCGCCAACGTCATCGTCCCCGCCGACGGCCGCAGCAAGCTCATCGACTTCGGCGTCGCCGTCTACTCCGGAGAGGGCAGCCAGGAGGGCACGCCGTATTACATGGCCCCCGAGCAGTGGCGCGGCGACCCTGCGAGCCCGGCCACCGACGTCTACGCCGCCACCTGCGTCTTCTACGAATGCATCACCGGCCAACGCCCCTACCCACCCGGCGACCGCGCCGCCATCAGAGCCGGACACCTCAACACACCCGTCCCCATCGAACACGTCCCCGAGAAACTGCGCGAACTGGTCGCCCGCGGAATGGCCAAGGACCCCACCGAACGCCCCGACAGCGCCGAAGCGTTCGTCGCGGAGTTAGAGAACGTCGCGAACAAGGCGTACGGACCGACCTGGGAAACCCGCGGCACCCGCGCACTCGCCGGAGGCGTCGTCGCCCTGGCCGCGCTGTTCCCCCTGACCGCCGCCGGGCTTGCGTCGGCCGGAGGCTCCGCGACCACGACGGCGAGCACCGGCGTGATCGCCGCCCTCAGCACCAAAGCCGGCATCGCGGTCGCAGGCACCGCCGTCGCCACCGCCACCGTGGGCGGCCGCGTCGGCGTCTACCAGGCCACCCGCCCCGAACCCGTCGAACGCCCCGCAGCCGCCACCGTCAGCCCCAGCCCACCGAGCAAGCGCCTGAACCTCGGCGACTTCTCCATCACCACCCCCCTGACCTGGCGGGTCACCCATATACCGGGAGGACTGGGCGGATACCGGATCCACTTGCCCGGCCGATGCATGCCCGATGAATCCCGCAACGAACTCTGCCCTGAGATCTGGGTGTTCGGCCGCCGGTCGATCGACCCGCCCGTGGGCGCGGGCTTCGAGAGGTATAGGCCCGACTATGCGTGGCACCCGGGAACCGACCCGTCGCACGACTGCCCACCACGCCCTAGCCTTCGGGCGGTAAGCGGTGAACGCCTGCTCAAGAACAGTTTCGTCCAGGTCGGCGACCGTACGGCGGAGTACCGCGAATGGCGGATGCAGTGCGCCGACACACGCCTCCGGCCGGTGAACGTCTTCTTCGTCCAGCGCCTGTGGTACCTGCCGACCTCGCGCATCCTGATCGTCGACGAATGGAACACCCCGAACCTGACGCAGATCCTCGCCCGCGCCCAATGGACCTGACAGGGGGCGATCACGCTCGTCGGCGGCCCGCGGGGGTGTGCGGTGCGGTGAGCAGTCCGACCATGCCGTCGATGAGGTCGTTCGCGAACAGGGCCTCGGTGAGGCCGTCGCGCCGCCGGTCGCCGGTCCGGACCTGGCGGTTGGCGATCACGTGCACCATCAGCTCCATGGCCATGGAGAAGCGGTGCTCACGGATGGGTTCGGGGAGGTCGGCGAGCGCCGCCTTGATGCCTTGGGCGACCAGGGCGGCGCTGATCGCGTCGGTCAGCGTCGCGGTGTAGGCGGCCCGCAACTCGCTGCGGTGGGACATGAGCCGGGCGAGGAACACAACGTAGTGATGCGCCTGCGGATCCAGGTCGAGCAGTGGCCGGGCCATGGCTTCGACGAGACCGCGCAGGTCGTCCTGCCGGCCCTCGCCGCGAAGCCGTTCGAGAAGCTCGAGCCTGCGGGCGTTGATCGCCGGCACCCGGTGCTCGAGGACGGCCCGGATCAGCGCCGCCTTCGAGCCGAAGTGGTACTGCACGGCGGCGGGGTTGCGATGGCCCGCCTCACTGCCGATCTGGCGCAGGGACACGCCGTCGATGCCATGGACCGCGAAGAGCCTTTCCGCCGTCTCGATCAGCTCGACGGGACTTCGTTCCCGGACCGACGGTCGCCCTGTCACACCCCGCATCCTCTCATGCGGCGCCCAGGGCGCCGTTGACACCTTTCTCCAACACATGTTTGTATTTAAAACATCTGTTATAGAGAGGAGGGCCCGATGGACGTGGTGGCGATCGCGGGTCGGTTCGAGGTCCGGCCGTTCGCCGGACGGGTCGGCGCGGAGATACGAGGGACGGACCTGCGCCGGCCGCTGGATGCGGAGGCGGTCCATGAGCTGCGCGAAGTGCTCGCGCGCTGGGGCGTGGTGGTGTTCCCCCGGCAGCAGCTGGAGCCCGCCGGTCACCTGGCACTCGCCCGCCTGCTCGGCGAGATCCGAACGCCGCCCGACTACCTGCCCACTCTCGAAGACGACGGATTCCCCCAGATCGGGGTCATCAGCACGGCCGACGAACGCACGGCGGCCGCCGACACGTGGCACGCCGATGTCACCTGGGCACCGGCGCCGCCCCGCTACTCCGTCCTGCACATGCGGGTGCTGCCCGAGACGGGCGGCGACACGATGTGGGCCAGCCAGATCGACGCCTACGACCGCCTGTCAGAGCCGATGAAGCGGTTCCTCGAACCGCTGACGGCGGAGCACGGTCTGGGAGCGGGAGCGGTGCACGCCGTGCACCCGGTCGTGCACCGGCATCCGATCACCGGCAGGCGGGCGCTGTTCGTCAATCCGACGTTCACGCGGCGGATCGTCGAGCTGACGAGCGCGGAGAGCAGGTCCGTGCTCCGGACGCTGTACGAGTCGATCACCGTGCCCGAGGCCGTGTGCCGGTGGAGGTGGTCGGTGGGAGACGTCGCGATCTGGGACAACCACTTCGTCCTGCACTACGCGATCAACGACTACGGGCCGGCCGCCCGAAGGATCCACCGCGTCGAGGTCGAGGGCCGTCCGCTGCTCCCCGCCGCCGTCTAGGACCGGCGACACGGCGTTCCTTCCTGTGACGGCGCCCCCTTGCGCACCGGCCCGTCGTCGCAAAGGATCACTCCCGTGCGCAAACCGAAGACCGACGTAGCGGCCCAGCTCAAGGCGGTTCAGGTGCTGGCCGAGCTGCTGGCCCAGGACCTGCCGCCCACGGCCTGGAGCGTGTACGCCCGCTCCCCGGCCTGCCTCCACGGAAATGTCGAGCACTCAGGCAGCGATACACCGGACGGCATCGGCGCCGCCCACGACGAGATCGAGCAGTGGGCCCGGTTCCTCAAAGTGGACGTGGTCACGCGACAGAACGCACGGCGCGAGACCCTTCATCTCCTGGCAGAGGGCGTCCACAAGGGCGTCGAGATCGAGGTGGTCGCCATCGTCCCCGACGACGGCGGCGCCTGGCGCGAACGCCTCGGGAGCTGACGCTCACAGGCACACCGGTCTCGGCGGGGCCGGCCGTTTCACCGCTCCCGGCAGTCCCGTGCAGCTCGGCCAATGCCGGTGAGGGCTTCCGCCAAGAGCATGCGGTGTCCCTCGGCCGCGGCGTACTGGGCGAGGGCTGCGCAGAGGAACACGGCCAGGACACGGGCGGCCAGTTCACGCTCGGGAGGCACCGGGCGTCCATAGGCCTCCAGCAGCACGGCACGGGCCGTACCGGCGAAGGCCCCGTACGCCAGGGACAGGTCTACCGCCGGGTCGGCCAGGCAGACATCTCCCCAGTCGATGACCCCGGCCGCTATCCCATCGTCACCGATCATGAGATGGCGCGCGTGCAGATCGCCGTGGCACACCGCGGTTCCGCCGGGCGGCGGCGCGCCAGGGGCGGCGTCCAGCAGTGCCCACGCGGCCGGGTCGGGTTCCCATAGCCCCTGCTCCGCCAGCGCTTGGAGCCTCGTCCGGGCCAGGCCCGCCCGGTACGGTGCATCGCCCCTGCGCAGAGGGTCGCTGGGCAGGTCGACGCGCGGGACCAGGACGGGATCGTGCAGCGCACGCAGGAACCTTCCGGCCCCGGCCGCCGCCCGTTCCCGCGCGCCGTCGCCCGGTCCGGCTTCGGCCAGTTCGCGTCCGGGCACCATCCGGGCGCCCCAGAACGGCCAGGGGAAGTCGGGCGACCCGCCTCGCGCCACGTACTCCGGTGCGGGGATCGGCAGCGGCAGCCTGGGGCCCAAGACGGGCAACGCGGCGATCTCCCGTTCGATCAGGGGGACCGCGATCGAGCGGCGCGGGAAGCGGAAGACCCACTCGCCACCGGCCACGAACACGGTGTTGTCCCATCCGATGCCCAGCGGCTCCATCGCGACGCCGCGGAACTCCGGCAAGCGCTCCGCCACCAGCCGCGCCGCCAGGTCCGGACCGACCTCGTGCTCGGGTGCCCACTCCCGGGCGGTGGCGTCCATGGCAGGCGACGCTACCGATCCGGCGCACCACCCGCGAGCCTGCCGCGTCGACACCGGGGAGCGCGACGAACGCACGGCCATGCCCCAGGTTCATACCGTGCGGTGTTGAGAGGTCCGGAGAGCCGACGGGCCCGTATCCCCGATGGGATCCTGTCGTGGGCGGACGGAGGAGGCGGCCGTGCGGCGGTTCTTGAGATGCGTGGCGGCGGCGGGACTGCTGTCGCTGCTGGCCGCCGCGGTGTTCGGCATGTCGTGGGCGATCTTCGACGGGCCCGGCGGCGTACGGGGATGGGCGCTGATCCTGGCGTTCGTCCTGGCCGGTCTCGTGGTGCTGGGGCTATGGACGGTCCTGTTGATCAAGGCCGGGGCCCACCCCGGCGGCGTGGTCTTCGCCGGGCTCGTCGCCCTGTTCTTCACCGGGACCGTTCCGGCCGGGTTCAGCGAGTGGTTGCTGCACGAGCGCGGACGCTTCACCACCTGCCGGATCCTGACCATCACCGAAGAGGAGGGCTTCAACGGGGCCGGTACCGTCTACGCCCACCGGCTGGCCTGCGACGGCGGCGGGCCCTCCTCGATCACCCGGTCCGACCGCACCCTGCGGGTGAACCAGCACGTCCGCGTCCATTACGACCCCGAGGGGAGTTCGGACGAGGCAAGGCTGGCCGGTGACAAGGGGGCCATGGAGCACCGTCACATCTTCTTGCTCGGCGCCGCCGAACTCGGCCTGATCTTCCTCGCGTCCCTCCTCCTGGTCGCGACCGGTCGACCCGACCCGTGAGGCATGACGACGTCAGAACGTGTCCTCCTCCATGGCCCGCTCCCTCCGCCGTCACCTGCCCGACGGCGTCCTCGTTCTGAGCCTCGAACCGCGGCTCCCAGTACCGGACACCCGAGATGACGACCGGCCAGCCGGTCCGCCCCTAAACCGTGAACTCTCCGCCGAGTTCGCGCAGCGAGAGCGTCACCTCGTCCTCACCCAAGGACCTGCGGGCTGTGAGAACCACTGCGGCTCCGATCGTCACCTGCACTCGATCTCGCTTCGGACATCTCCCTTTCGCCACGGACGCCCGGAAGGTCACCCCACTTCGCCCCGTTCCGCCCGTCGGCCTCAGGGCTTGAGACGGGCCCACACCCACTTCCCGCCACTCGGGTCGGTGGTGTAGCCGGAGCTGACCGCGAGCGCGGTCACGATGGACAGGCCCCAGCCGCCGTTGTCGTCCCAGGCCTCGGGCGAGAGGTCGAGCGCGACGTGGGCGGGCTCCCTGGGGCACGGCGTGCGCTCGGACGAGTCCCACACGGCCATGAGGACCTCGTCGCCCTCCAGGCTCATCCGGTAACGGATCTCCCTGCCGGGCGTCTCGTTGATCGCATTGTTGATCAACTCAGATGCGATGAGGGCGGCATCGTCTGAAATATGCGCGCACCCCCATGAAGAAAGTCTGGCATTCATCAGAGTTCGGGCCAACCCGGCAGCAGCTGCGGATGCCAACATGGAAATAAGCAGACAATCTCGACCTGTCGCCACCATCCACCCACCTTTCTCCGACTTCTCCTTTTCCCCTTTAAGAATCACTTGCTCGGAGTAGGGTGTCGCGTATTAACAAACATCCCAAACATGGGAGGCGCCTCGATGTCCGCCGCCGACGACCTCGACCCATACTCCTCGCTCTACGCGTGGCTGGCCCACGACCTGCGGTTTTACCGGCAGAAACACGGCCTCACCGGCACACAGATCGGCAAGATCATCGGCTGCGTTCGGTCGCACGTTGCGAACCTGGAGGCGGGACGCGCCCGGATCGACATGTCCCAGGCCAAGGCCCTCGACGAACTGTGGGACACCGGAGGCCACTTCCAGCGGCTGCTCTGGTTCGCCCGCGCCGCCCACGACCCGGACTGGTTCCGTCAGAGCACCGAGTACGAGGCCAAGGCCAGGATCATCCGCATCTACCAGGGATTGCTCATCCCCATCCCGCTCCAGAGCGAGGACTACGCCCGCGCTGTTATCAGCGTGGGTCGGACGAAGGACGTCGAAGAGGCCGTCCAGAGGCGGATGAACCGGCAGGAGGGCATCCTCGGCGGCGAAGATCCGCCGTTGCTCGTGGTACAGCTCACCGAAGAAGCGCTCGACCGCCCGGTAGGCGGTGAGAGCATCATGAGAGCACAACTCCAGCGCCTGCTCGATCTGGGTGAGCAGCCGAACGTCATCATTCGCGTGATCGCGAAGTCCGAGGGCGCTCACCACGGCATGAACGGGCCCTTCCAGATCATGAGCCTTGAGAACAGGGATGTTGCGTACATCGGCGCCTTCGGGGGAGGGCGCTTGATTCAAGACCCTTCCGAGGTTCGCGATCTAGCCGTAGATTTCGAGATGATCGGGGCAAGAGCCTCGTCCGAGGACACCTCCCGGACCCTGATCGGGAAGCTCATGAAGGGATATGGCTGATGGCCCACTGGCGCAAGAGCACCTACAGCGGTGGCTCAAACGACGAGATGTGCGTTGAAGTTGCCCAGTTTTCCGGAGCCGTGAAGCTTCGAGACTCCAAAGATCCTGACGGAGAGCGGATCGCCGTGAGCGGCGCCGCGTTCGGCAACCTGGTGAAGAAGATCAAGGACGGCAACCTCGACCGAGGCTGACCCCGGTGTTTGAGTGGTGGCGAGGCGCCGACAAACCACAGCACCTCGCCACCAGCCGACCGGACACCAGGAGACCCCAATGACCGTCCAGTGGCGCAAAAGCTCCTACAGCGGAGGCGCGAAAGATGCGACGTGCGTTGAAGTCGCCTCACTCCCCGACGATCTCGCCTTGTCGTGGCGCAAGAGCTCCTACAGCGGTGGTTCAAGCGATGAGATGTGCGTCGAGGTGGCCGGGCTGCGGGGTTTGGTCGGGATCAGGGACTCCAAAGATCCCGACGGTGATCGGCTCGCCGTGAGCGGGGCAGCGTTCGGCGAGTTGGTGAAGAACATCAAGGACGGCGCACTCGACCGAGCCTGACCCCTGTGATCCGGTTAGGGTCTATTACTCCAGCCGCATTTAGTGGTCGATGAGGCGTCGTTGCCGCTGGTAGTGGCATCCTCGGGCGCGGGCTTGGTGGCGTCGTCGCCAGTGTGACCAGTGCAGATGGTGTTGGACGGGGTGCCAAGGCCGATGCAGGAGGGCGTGTATGCGGCGGATTTCGTTGACGGTGAGCGGGATCAGCACGCCCGGATCGTCCTCGTCCGGCCGGTAACAGGGCGATCGTCCCTGCTGTGGTGGCCCCCTGTGTGGCGAGGTCGTCGAGGTCCTCGCCGTGCCGGTGGTTGTGCCGGTCGCCGGGGTCGGGTGGGCGCCTGGCGGCTAGGAAGACCAGGTGGGCGTGGGCGACCATGGCCAGGGTGATGTGCCGGTACCAGGCGGTGTGCTTGCGGACCTGGTAGTGGTCCAGGCCGACCTCGTTCTTGGCTGCCTGGAAACATGCCTCCACGCTCCACCGGGCCCCGGCGCCCCACACCAGTTCGGGCAAGGAGACCGGGATGGAGCGCCGGGCCAGCACCCACCCGTGGCCGCCCTGCTGGCCGCCCTGCTGGCCGCCCTGGTGGTCGTCCTGGTGGTCGTCCGTCTGGATCCATGCCCAGTCGTAGAACCGGTGCCCCTTGGCGCCGGCCCCGCAGGAGTACCGCTGCCTTGCACCAGCGTCCATGGCGGCGAACGCGTGGTCGGCACGGGTCTTGTCCCGCCTCAGCCTGATCGGGTGATCGAAGAACACGGCGAACATCTGGTTCACCCCGCGGCTCCGGCAGCGTTCACGAAGGAGGGGTTGTCGCCGTAGGCCTCATCACCGGTGACCCACCCGAACACCAGCAGCGGATCGTCGCAGGCGCGCTCGATCATCCGCCACGCCAGCTCCGGCTTGGTAGCGAACACCGTCCCGTCCGGGACACCGGCCTCCGCCAGACGCTCCGGGCCGGCGAGCCGGGACTCCGGCGGATACAGCTCCCGGTCGATCAGCACCCGATCCTTGGCGGGGTTCACATATGAGCAGAACACCCCGATCTGACAGTTGGTGATCTTTCCCACGGTGCCGGTGTACTGGCGTTGCACCCCCGCCGACCGGCGTCCCTTGTTCTCAAATCCGGTGTCATCGACCACCAGCACCCCCTCCGGGAAAGCGAGCCGCTCGGCCACCTGCCACCGCAACGCGTTCCGCACCGCGTCGGCGTCCCATTTCGCATGGTTGAGCAGCCGCTGCATCCCGTCCGGCGTGACGTCCCCGGCGAACTCCGCCAGCGACCACCCGTTCTTGCGCTCCCGCCCGCTCAACAACCCCCGCAGATACGACCGGGCACGCAACCGGGGCTCGCTCCGCCTGAACGGTGCCGCCACCTGCGCGAACAACTCCTCGAGCCCATCGACCCACCCCGCAGGATCGATCTCCTCCACAGTGGGCGGCACGGCCACCGCCGATCATCTGGTTCAATCAGACCGAGATCGCCAAGCGTGGCTGGAGTATCAGCGGAAGGCTTCGGCGTTCTCCCGCGCCCATTGCGCGAAGGTCCGGGCCGGGCGTCCGAGGATCCGCTCGACGGTGTCGGTCACCGTGTACGCCTCCTTGGGCGGGTCGGCGTACCAGCCGATGACGTGGTCGATGGCCTCTTGGGAGGCGCCCGCCCGGCGCATCCGCTCGCGCGCCTGCTGTTCGGTCAGTTCCACGAACCGGAGGTCGCGACCCAGGGCCTCGCCCAGAACGGCCAGCTTCTGCGGCATGTCCAGGACCTCAGGGCCGGTCAGCACGTACTCCTTGCCGACGTGGCCGTCCTCGGTCAGCGTCCTGGCGGCCACGGCACCGATGTCGGCCTCATGGATCATGGCGCTGTGGGTGGCGCCGAACGGCTCGCGCACCACGCCCTCGGCCCGGACCGAGCCGGTCCACAGGAGGGCGTTGGACATGAACTCCTGCGGCTGGAGGGTGGTCCACGGCAGTCCCTCGGCCGCCACGGCCTCCTCGACCGGGCCCGGCTCGCCGCTCCACAGCATCGTCACATGCCCGACGCCCGCCTTGGTGGCCAGCCGCGCGATCTGCGGACCGGTGCGCAACGCAGCGCCGTCCCCAGCGTCAAAGGTGATCAGGTGCACGGCGGTCACACCCTCCAGCGCGGGTGCCAGGCTGTCGACGACCGCAAGATCGCCGGTTGCCACTTCCACGCCGTGAGGCAAGCCGGCGCCCGCGGGGGCACGAGTCAACGCCCGCACCCTGTGCCCCCCGCTGAGCAGCTCTTCGACCACATGACGGCCCACGTTCCCCGTGGCTCCGGTGACCAGGATGGTCATGACGTTCCTTCCGTCGTGGGATATCACCACGACGTTAGAACCTCAAGATCACTTGAGGTCAAGCGGCTCTCGGAGCGATCAGACCGAGATCGCCAAGTGCGGCTGGAGTACCGTGGACGATCTTGTGCTGGCGGGCCGTTACCGGTTGGGCTCGCTGCTGGGCCGGGGCGGGATGGGGGCCGTCTGGCGGGCCCGCGACGAACGGCTCGACCGCGAGGTGGCGGTCAAGGAGCTCCGCCTCCTCGAGGACCTGACCGACGACGAGCGGCGCACATGGATCGCGCGACTGGACCGGGAAGCACGTGCCACCGCAGGGCTGAAACACCCGGGCATCATCACCGTCCACGACCGGGTCACCGGCGAGGACGGCCCCCCTGGATCGTCATGGAACTGGTCCACGGACGCTCCCTGGAAGACCTGCTCCAGGCGGAGGGGCCGCTGCCACCCCAGCGGGTCGCGCGGATCGGCATGCAGGTGCTGGCCGCCCTGCGCGCGGCCCATCAGGCGGGCATCACGCACCGCGACATCAAACCGGCCAACGTGCTGCTGGAGAACGACCGCGTCGTCCTGACCGACTTCGGGATCGCGGCGGTCGACGGCGACGTGGCCCTGACCCGGACGGGCGTGGCCATCGGCACCCCCGCCTACATGTCCCCCGAGCAGGTGCGCGGCCAGGGCGCCACTCCCGCCTCCGACTTGTGGTCGCTCGGCGCGACGCTCTACACGGCGGTGGAAGGCCGTCCGCCTTTCAACGGGCCCAACGCGGGAGCGGTCTTCGTCGCTGTGGCGACCGAGGATCCCCCCTCCCCCGGGCGGGCAGGTCCCCTCGGGCCCACGATCATGGCCCTGCTGCAACGCGATCCGCGCCAGCGCCTGTCCCCGGAGCAGCTCCACGACGCGCTCGCTCGCCTTTCCCAGGCGTCCGCCGCACCGACGGCGGTGGACGCGGCGCCGCCCCGCCCTCCGTCACCGGGGCGCAGGCGGGCGGTGACCGCCGCCGTCGCGGCGCTCGTGCTGGTCGCGGGCGGCGCGACGGCGGCGTTCATGTGGTGGAGCGGGCCGTCGGACGAGGAGCGGCAGCGGGCCACCATGCGCGAGCTGCAGGCGCTCGGTAAACCACCGGGTCAAGGGAGGTCCGTCGAGCACCTCACCCCCGACAGGTGGCAGGTCACGCGCACCCTGTGCTTCGACATGCAGGACTGCGACGTCGACGGCCAGGTCACCGCCACCCGGACTTGGCTCACCGAGCAGCAGGGCGTGCGCGTGGTGGACACCGCCACGGGCAATTGCCTCAGCGTGAGCGGCTGCTACATCTCGGTCCGGACGGATCCGTCCCAGACGGTGTCGGGCGCGACGATCTCCAAGGCCACGGACGGCTCACTCGTCCTCACCTTCTACATCGGCTGAGGCGTCAGCCCAGGTCGGGGAGCCTGGCGAGCTTGTCCGGGTTGCGGACGAAGTCGATCGCGGTGATGAGCCCGGCGTCCACCGTGAACGCCATGACCGACACGCCGCCCTCGGTGTCCCGGATCACCAGGCCCGGGGCGCCGTTGACGCGGGTGGGGACGATGTCCATCGGGCCCGCGCGGCGGGCCTGGGCGAGCATGATGGGGGCCACCCGGGCGGCCACCCGCTCGACGTGCCGGAGTGTGATGACCTTGCCGCCGCCGTCGCCGCGCAGCACGACGTCGGGGTCGAGCACGGCGATGAGCCCCGGCAGGTCGCCGTTCTGGCAGGCGGCCGCGAATGCCTCGACCAGGTTTCGCTGCTCGGCTTCCGTCGCGGGCGTGCGCGGTCGGCCGTCCTCGACGTGACGGCGGGCCCTTGAGGCGAGCTGGCGCACGGCCGCCGGTGAGCGGCCGACGACCTCGGCGATCTCGGGGAAGGGGAGGCCGAAGACGTCGTGCAGCACGAACGCGGTCCGCTCGGCGGGTGAGAGCCGCTCCAGGACGACCAGCAGCGCCATGCTCACCGACTCGTCCAGCGTGACGCGGTCGGCCGGGTCGCTGGAGCGGGTCTCGACCAGCGGTTCGGGCAGCCAGGTGCCGACGTACTGCTCCCGGCGCGCACGCGCGCTGGTCAGGGCGTCCAGCGCCAGCCTGCTGACGGTGGTCGTCAGCCAGGCGGCGAGGTCGCGGACGACCGCCGGGTCGTCGAGCCCGCGCAGCCGCAGCCACGCCTCCTGGACGCAGTCCTCGGCCTCGGCCAGCGAGCCCGTCATCGTGTACGCCACGCGCAGCAACCGCGGCCGGTGGGCCTCGAAGGACCGCGCCAGCAGTTCCCCGGCGTCTCGTACTCCCCGTTCCGTTCCCATGCCCTGGTGACGACGCGGCCGGTCCGGGTGTGACACGGGCGCCGGCGTCACACCTCGGGAGGCTGCGTCGTCATCAGCCGAATGGATGACGACCTTCGGAGAAAGAGACCATGACACTGACCGAAGTGAGCCGGGAAGACAGCACCCGACCTCCCTCGCGGAAAGGGGTGTTCGTCCGCGTCGCGGGCTTCGCCCACCGCCGCCGATGGCTCGCCCTGATTTTGTGGACGGCGGTCCTGGGCGGCGTCTGGACCGTCGCGTCGGTCGCGGGCGACGACTACCGCAACGCCTTCTCCCTGCCGGGGACCGAGTCGCAGCGGGCGGCGGACCTGCTGGCCGAGCACGGCGCCGCCCGCGCCGCGGACACCGTCGAGATCGTCCTGCACGACGACGGCGGTCTGCGCGAGCCCGGTGTCCAGGGGAGGGTGCGGGCCATGCTGGACGACGTCGCCGCGCTGCCCAAGGTGGGCCAGGTCCGCGACCCGTACGGCGGCG
Organism: Actinomadura rugatobispora; assembly: GCF_055379765.1. Classification (NCBI taxonomy): domain Bacteria; kingdom Bacillati; phylum Actinomycetota; class Actinomycetes; order Streptosporangiales; family Thermomonosporaceae; genus Actinomadura; species Actinomadura rugatobispora. The sequence continues at coordinate 1,187,402 of NZ_AP029191.1, forward strand.
GGGGCGCCATCTCGGCGGACGGCACGATCGGCTACGCGACCGTGGTGCTCGACGTTCCTTCCGAGGACATGCCCAAGGCCGACACCGAGCGCATCTTCGACACCGCCCAGAAGGTCGAGGGCGGCGGGCTGCGGGCCGAGCTGGGCGGGGGCGCGGCCCGGCTGCTGGCGCAGGGCGGGACCGGCGTCGCGGAGGGCGCGGGCCTGCTGGCCGCGCTGGTCGTGCTGGTCCTGATGTTCGGCACGGTCATCGCCGCGGGGCTGCCGATCGTCATCGCGCTGTTCGCCGTCGGGTCCACGGTCGGCGTCATCGTCCTGGCGTCGCACGTCTTCACGATCGCCGACTGGACGCCGCCGGTGATGATCCTGGTCGGTCTCGGCGTCGGCATCGACTACGCGCTGCTGATCTTCGCCCGCTACCGCGCCGAGCTGGTGCGCGGCGCGGACCCGGAGCAGGCCACCGTGAACGCGATGGACGCCGCGGGCCGCTCGGTGTTCTTCGCCGGGTGCACCGTCATCCTGGCGCTGCTCGGCCTCGTCGCCTTCGGCCTCGGCTCGCTGCAGGGCATGGCGCTGTCGGTCGCGCTGACCGTGCTGGTGACGATGCTCGCCGCGCTGACCCTGCTGCCCGCGCTGCTCGGCGTCTTCGGCCGCCGCTTCGCCCGGCAGTTCACCCGGCGCGCGGAGCGGCGGCAGGCCAAGGGCAGGGCCGCCGAGGGCACCGCGTGGCGACGGCTGGCGGCCGTGGTGCAGCGGCGCCCGCTGGCCGCCCTGCTGGCGGCGGGGGTGCTCCTCGGCGCCCTGGCCTTCCCGGCGTTCGGCATGCGGCTCGGCTTCGCCGACGCGGGCAACGACACGCCTGACAGCACCAGCCGGCAGGCCTACGACCTGCTCTCCGAGGGCTTCGGCCCCGGGTTCAACGGCCCGCTGCTGGTGGTGACCGAAGGCGGGCAGGGCGGCGCCGCGCAGGCCGCCGCCGCGGCGACCCGGACGCTGAGCGGCACCCCGGGCGTCCAGGCCGCCACGCCCCCCGTGCCCACGCCGGACGGCCGGGCCGCGACCGTCCTCGTCTTCCCCTCCTCCGCGCCGCAGGACGAGCGGACCTCCGAGCTCGTCGGCACCCTGCGCGAGAACGTCCTGCCGGGGCTGTCCGAGCAGAACGGCGCGCGGTACCTGGTCGGCGGGTCCCTGGCCGCGTCCGAGGACTACTCCGCCAAGGTCGCCGACCGGCTGCCGCTGTTCATGGCCATCGTCGTCGGCCTCTCGCTGCTCCTGCTGATGGCGGTGTTCCGCTCGGTGCTCATCCCGCTGAAGGCCGCGCTGCTGAACCTGCTCAGCATCGGCGCCGCGCTCGGCGCGATGACGCTGGTGTTCCAGCACGGCTGGTTCGGGGTGGAGCCGGGCCCGATCGTCGCGTACCTGCCGGTGATGGTCTTCGCGATCGTGTTCGGGCTCTCCATGGACTACGAGATCTTCCTGATCTCCCGGATCCACGAGGAGTGGACGCGCTCGGGGGACGACCCCTCCCGTGCCGTACGGGAAGGGCTGGCCCACACCGGCTCCGTGATCACGGCGGCGGGCGCGATCATGATCGTGATCTTCGGCGCGTTCATGCTGAGCCCGGACCGGATGCTCCAGCAGGCCGGCTTCGGCATGGCGGTCGCGATCTTCGTGGACGCGGTCGTCATCCGCTGCCTGATCGTCCCGGCCGCGATGGAGCTGATGGGCCGCCGCGCCTGGTGGCTTCCGGCGCCGCTGGCCCGGCTGCTGCCGAAGGTGGAGCTGGAGCGGCACTGAGCGCCAGGGCGAGGGCGGCCACCGCGTACCCGCAGAGGACGGCCAGCCCGGCCCACCAGGGTAGCGGGAAGTAGCCGCCCGAGGGCGCGTAGAGGGCCGTCACCTGCGGGTACTCGTGAACGGTCTGCTGGACGGCGAACGCCGCGGCCGGGGTGACGCGCAGCAGCCACCGGGCGACCTCGTCCGGGAAGAGCGGCAGGGTCGCGAGGAGGTAGGGAAGGACGACCGCCGAGACCGCAATGGGGATCGCCGCCCTCGCACGCCTCAGCAGCGCGCCGAGCGAGAGTGCGAGGACGGCGGCCCCGGCGAGCAACGCGGCGACGCCAAGGACCACTCTGAGTTCGGTGAGCGCGGGCACGGCGGCGACGCTGACGCCGCGGGATCTGATGATCGCCGGGGCGGCGAGCACAACGGGTCCCGCGGCGACCAGTCCGGCGACGAAGGCGGTCCCGCCGATCACAGTGGCCCTCGCCGCCAGGGCCCGGCCGCCGCTCGCCCCGAACTGGGCGGCGACCACGAGCGCGATGACCGCTCCGATGGGAACGCCGATGAGGGTGCTGCTCATGCTCGGTCCTCCGGGGCCGCCGCCCTCGGGTACCGGGCCGATGTCCCCGCTTCCGGTGAGCGTGAACGTCCCGTTCGACTCGACGAGTCCGGGGGCTCGGTGAAAGCGTTCCCAGTCGGTCTCCCCCTGTCGCCCAATCGAGCGGCTGCTCCAGCCGGCGACCGGGGCGCCGTCGAGGGCGATGCTGTCGAAGGCGGCGGTGGCCTGAGTGAAGCGCGACTCCGGCAGGCTCGCCCCCAGAGCCGTGCGCACGAGCGTCAGATCGCCTGGAGACGCGGCGAACAACCCGACCTGCACCGTGGCGGGAAGGCCGGGGAGGCGCGCGGTGCCGACCTTCGTCCAGCGGACGCCGTCGGCCGACTCGCTGCCGGTGATGGTGTCGCGGGAGCGGGTCAGGCGCAGCCAGCGCGGCTCCCCCGCGGAGACGCCTCGCGGGCTGCCCGCCACGTCGTGGACGTAGTCGTGCTGCATCCGCACGCCGTGGCTTCCGGTGACCATGAGCGCCGCGTACGAAGACCCCTGGGAGAGGCCGTCCTTGATGATGATGCCCGCCTTCGCCCACGGCACCAGGCCCTCGACGATCTCGTCATGGTCAGGCGGCGGGTAGGTGATGATGCCCTTCATCGAGGTCAGGCGCACGGTGATGGAGCCCTGCTCGCCGAGCGGCCGGTGGACGAAGGAGAACGTGTCGCTCACCCCCTGCCCGTCCGGCCCCACGGGATCGGTGGGGCAGGGCACCTCCACGGGCCCTTCGCTACAGGTGCCCGCGGAGAAGCCGAACGCGTACAGGAGGCCGACCAGGATGACGGTCAGCGGCACGGCGGCGATGGCGATCAGCCGGCCGCGGGTGCGAAACCCGGCCCACTCGCGGCGCAGGACGGCGGTGGTCTTGTCGGTCGCTTGCATGCGACCGGTTCTAGGCGTCCGGCCATAACGCGGCCCCAACGACCGCGGTTATGCCGCTGTTAGGTGCCGTCCGGCATCCTGGGGGACGGCACGCGAGGGGGAGGCATGGGTTTGAGGGCACGTCCGGTCAGGTTGCGTTTCACCGTCCTGTACGCCGCCCTCTTTCTCGCGTCCGGGCTGCTCCTGCTGGCCCTCACCAACCTGCTGGTGGGCGCGAGCTCCACCCAGGTCGCCGCGCCCGCGCAGACCGTCACCGTCCAGGAGGCCGGCGCCCGGCAGCGCATCGCCGACCTGGAGACGCGGCTCTCGGAGGCTGAGCAGTCGAGTTCGAGGCAGTTCCTGACCGGTTCCCTCGTCGCGCTGGCCGTGATGGCGGCGGTCTCGATCCCGCTCGGCAACGCCGCGTCCGGCCGGGTGCTCCGCCCGCTGCGGACGATCACCGCCGCGACGCGCCGGATCACCGCCGAGAACCTGCACGAACGGCTCGCCGTCGCGGGCCCCGCCGACGAGGTCAAGGACCTGGCCGACACCATCGACGGGCTGCTGGAACGCCTGGAGGCGTCCTTCGCCGCCCAGCGCCGGTTCGTCGCGAACGCCTCCCACGAGCTGCGCACTCCCCTGGCCACGATGCGGGCCTCGGTGGACGTCGCCTTGGCCAAACCCGAGCCTGCCCCGCCCTCGACGGTCGCGCTGGCCGACCGGCTGCGCACCGAACTCGACCGGATGGACGGCCTCCTGGAGGAACTGCTCGTCCTGGCCCAGGCGCAGCACGGCGCGCTCGCCGACAGCGAACCGGTCCCGCTCGGCGACCTGGTCTCCACGTCGCTGACCGCCCGCGCCCCCGCGATCGCCGCACGGAACCTGACCGTGCACGACGGCGGCCTGCAAGCCACGGCGTGGACCCGGGGCAGCCGGACGCTGCTGTCCCGGATGGCCGACAACCTGATCGACAACGCCGTCGTCCACAACCGCGACGGGGGCCGGATCCGGGTCGCAGCCGCCGCCGACGGCGCGACCGTCCGGTTGGTCGTGGAGACGGGCGGCCCCGTCCTCGATCCGCGGCACGTCGCCCGGCTCGGCCGCCCGTTCCAACGGCTCGCGGCCGACCGCACCGGCTCGGGAACCGGGTCGGGCCTCGGACTGTCGATCGTCGCGGCGATCGTCGACGCCCACGGCGGCCGCCTGGACCTGCACGCCCCGCCCGAGGGCGGGCTGCGCGCCACCGTCTCGCTGCCGGGCGGCACCGCGTGAGGATCCTGGTGGTCGAGGACGCGGTCGCGCTCGCCGACGTCGTGGCCGAGGGGCTGCGCGACCAGGGCATGGCCGTCGACATCGCCCACGACGGGCTGACCGCCGCCGCCAAGCTCGACCTGGCCCGCTACGACGTGGTCGTCCTCGACCGGGACCTGCCCGGCCTGCACGGCGACACCCTCTGCCAGATGATCAGCGAGCGCGGCGACCGCGCGATGGTCCTCATGCTCACGGCGGCCGGGTCGCCGGGCGACCGGGTGACGGGCCTGACGCTCGGCGCCGACGACTACCTCGCCAAGCCGTTCCACTTCCCTGAACTGGTGCTGCGCGTCCGCGCGCTGGCCCGCCGCCGCCCCTCCGCCCGCCCGCGGACGCTGCGCGCCGCCGGCGTCGAACTCGACCCCGTACGCCGCCTGGCCACCCGCGACGGACGGCAGCTCAGCCTCTCCGTCAAGGAGTTCGCCGTCCTGGAGGCGCTGCTGCGCGCCGCTCCGGCCTTTCTCAGCGCCGAGGACCTCCTCGACCAGGTCTGGGACGAGAACGCCGACCCGTTCACCAACACCGTCCCCGTCACCGTCGGACGCCTCCGCCGCAAACTCGGCCCCCCGCCCATCATCACCACCACCCCGGGCATCGGCTACCGCGTCACCGACCCGGCCGAGCGGCCCTGAGCGAGGTCAGGCGCCGCAGCGGACGTCGCGGCAGGTCAGCAGGGCCGCGCCCACATGATCCTCGAACTGGATGCCGTAGCGGAGCACCCGTGGTCGCCCGTCGCGGCCCACCTCCATGTCGAGGCGGTGGCGGGCGGCGATGTCGTGGAGGAGGACGACGGTGTCGCGGCGTGTGCAGGCGGCCTCCCGGCAGGCCAGGAGAATCAGTTTTCCGCGGTCGATGTCGTAGGTGGCGATCAGCGGCAGGCCGTCCCTCCCCAGCGCCAGAGCGTGGTTGGGCCAGATCTCGGCGGGGACGAACCGGCCCCGCCCCGGACCCGGTTCGGCGAGGGGCACGGCGTCGACCGCAGCGCAGTCCCGGGTGCGGCAGCGCAGCAGGCGGATCTGCCCGTCCTGGATCCGCCGGTGGGTGAGGACCGGGTGGTCGTCCAAAGGGACGGCGAGCCCGACGCCGTTGGTGCTCAGGTACTCGTAGTCCCCGTCTTCGGAGGGGCCGACCAGTCGCCGCGTCACCGGGCGGCGGCAGTCGGCGTCGTCGCAGCCGACGAGGGTGACGGCGCCGTTGCGGTAGTTCTCGAACGCCACGACGGGGCGCCCTCCGGCGCCGGTCGTGATCTCCAGTTGCGCGTCGTTGTCGTCGTACCAGTCCCTGGTCGTCTCCAGCCGGGTCGTCATCAGCGTGCGGGGTTCCGTGCAGGCCATGTCCGCGCAGCGCACGATCCGCAACGTGGTGCGCTCGTCGTCGCCGTCCTTCTCGGCGTCCAGCAGGACCGCGGCCAGCACGCCCTGACCGGAGGTGGTGACGGCGACCGCGGCCTCGCGCTTTTCCTCGGTGATGTCGGCGGCGTGGCCCCGCGCGATGACCGGGGTCTTCTCGAGGTCCCGCTGGCAGTCCCGATCCGTGCATCGCATGAGCCGGACCGCCATGGGGCGAGGGTCGTCGCCGTCCGGGACGCGGTTCGCGGACCCGTCCTCAGGACGGATCCACGCGACGGCCATGGAACCGTCCGGCAGCCCGGTCGCGCGAACCCGTTTCGCGGCGTCCAGACGCGGATACCGGTAGGCCGCGGCGCCGGGGCAGCCACGGTCATCGCACACCTGGATCTTGTCGTCGTACTGGTCGCGGCTCTTGCCCAGCACCGCTACCCGGTCGCCTTCGAGCAGCGTGAGCCGGTGCTCGAAGGCCGCAGGTGCCGTTCGCCGGTAGTCGACGTCGGGGAGCCCCACCGGGTTGGCCTCCACGTACAGGTGGTAGAGGACTCCAGGGCTCGCCAGCACCAACACCGCCAGTGCCGCCAGGACAGCGGCGCGGGCAGGTCTCCGCCTCCGCGCCTCGGCGGGGGCGGGGAGGCGGGCGGCCACCTCGTCCAGGTCCATCGTGTGGGACGGGCCGCGGCGACGCCATACAGGGCCCGATTCGTCCCAGTACGTGAGTGACTGGTTCAGCGTCACCACCGTCAGGGCCGTGCCCTGGACGACGACCGTCAGCACGCTGATGACGGTCAGGACCCCCACTTCCCACGGGCTGTGCTCCATGCCCGTGTTGTACGAGGCGATCCATCGCGCGCCCGCGCTGAGCAGCGCCGGGGGCACGACCGCGATGAGGAGCGGGCTCCACATCATGTGCATCCGGCGCCCCTTGGCGATCTGCCACAGCCGGATCGACGCCCGGAGCGGTCCGGCGTTCTCCAGGACGACGATCGGCACGGTCAGCAGCAGCAGGCACGCCGCCGCCGCGGCCACGACGGCGACCAGCGGCACGTACGCCCACGTTCCCGCCAGCGGCGTGAGGGCGGCGAGCAGGGTCACCACCAGCACGGCGGCGCACGCCAGGGTCAGCAGCACCAGCAGCGGGCCTGACCGCCGTACCGCGCGCCGCATCGCGCTCCCGGTGGCCACGGGCCGGTCCAGCAGGATGCCCGCCGACATGACCACGACCATCGCCAGCATGACCAGGTGCGCCGCCATCACCAGGGCGGTCAGCGCGAGGCCGGTGACCAGCAGCCCCTGGCGCGGCTCGTCCAGGAGCAGCTCGCCGTTGATGATCAGCGCCCGGCCGTCCAGGCGCAGCAGGACGGCCGCGCCCGCGGTCGCGGTCACCAGCACCGACAGCAGTGCCACCGGTGTGACCAGCGCGATCAGGTTCCCGACCAGCAATCGTCCGGTGAGCGCGAGCACCTTTCCGAAGCTCTCGGCATCGACGCTGGGAGCGGGGTCTGCCCGGCCGTCGTCTTCGGTGTCCCGGGGAGCCTCGACACCTTCCGCCATACGCGCACCTCTCCAAGGCCGGTCACGTCACGTGGGACAGTCCTTCGAGTCGCGGCATCGGCAAACCCGGCGGACGCCTTGACGGTGCGTCCACCCTTCGATCGGGGGCGAAACGATCGGCTCGTATGCTGCGCTCCGTGAACGTCTCCCCCCGACCCGTCCGGCCAGCGGCGGTACGCGCGTGACGCCGGGTGAGGCGGTCGCCGTGTTCGGGGCGGGGCTGGGCGCGGGGGCGATCAACACGGCCGTCGGGTCCGGGACGCTCATCACCTTTCCGGTGCTGCTGGCGACCGGGATGCCGCCCGTCACCGCCACCGTCTCCAACGCGCTCGGCCTGATCCCCGGCTCCATCAGCGGTGCCATCGGGTACCGGAGGGAGCTGGCCGGGCAGCGGCGGCGCGTCCTGCGGCTCGGTGCCGCGTCGCTGCTCGGCGGGGTCACCGGGGCGGCGCTGCTGCTGGTGCTGCCCGCCTCGGTCTTCGAGGCGGTCGTGCCGGTGCTGGTGGGCCTCGCGCTGGTCCTGGTCGTCCTCCAGCCCCGGATCGCCGGGAGGCTCCGCGAGCGCCGCGAACGGTCCGGTGCGGTCGCCCGCCCCGACGGGGGTCCGCTGCTGTTCACCGGGCTGGCGCTGGCCAGCGTCTACGGCGGCTACTTCGCCGCGGCCCAGGGGATCATCTACATGTCCCTGATGGGCATCCTGCTCGACGAGGACATGCAGCGCCTCAACGCGGTGAAGAACGTGTTCGTCGCCCTCGTCAACGCGGTCGCCGCCGCGTTCTTCCTGTTCGCCGCCGAGTTCGACTGGACGGCCGTGGCGCTCCTGGCGGTGAGCTCGGCCATCGGCGCCCAGGCCGGGGCCGTGGCCGGGCGCCGTTTCAGCCCTGCGGTGCTGCGGTCGCTGATCGTGGTGGTCGGCGGGACGGCCATCGTCCAGCTCCTCGTCCGCTGACCCGGTCATACTGGACGGGTGCGCCGGTCTTTCGCCCACGAGGCGGTCCTTCTGCTGGAACCCGGCGGGGACGTCCGGGCCCCGGGCGGGGCCGTCACGGTCGCGCTGTGCGGGCACTGGGAGCACGAGCCGCCCTGCCCGCTGGCGCCCCACCGCACCACCGCCGAGCGCGACGGCGACCGGGTGAGGCTGCGCGTGCTGTTCTTGGCCGACCCGGCGGACGAGGCCGAGGTGCGCGAGCGGATCGAGGCGGCGCTGTCCGAAGGGGTCCTGGAGGGCCCGGACGGCGTCACGACGCGCTGGCGCCTCGCTGAGGAGGGCCGGGGGCACGCTGGCGCGTGAGCGTCCTTATCGGTTCTTTCGGCGCGGCTTGTTTTGATCGGGCCGGACGGGGATCGAGAGGGGGCGCTCATGACGCTGGACGACCCGGACCGCGCGGCGGGCACGCGGGGGCCGTCGGTGCGGGGACGGATCATCACGGGACTCGCGGTCCTGCTGCTGGCGGCCGGGATCACCTGGGTGCTGGTCACCGGCGAGTCCGACGGGCCGGGCAGCGCCCAGCTGTCGGCCTCGGGACCGCAGGCCGGGGGCGGCCGGTGCGCGGCGACCGAGACGATGCCGGGAGGCGACAACAGCTACACCGCCGGGGCGCCGGTGGTCTCCGACCTGGGCCGCGGCTTCGTGGTCTCGGGGACGGTGCGGGAGGCGGGTTCGTGCGCGCCCGTGCGGAACGCGCGCGTCCAGATCTGGATGCACACCAGGCGCGGCCACGAGGCGCTGGCGAGCAACCGGGGAAGCGTGATGACCGACGCGCAGGGGCGGTACCGGCTGGAGAGCCTGCCGGTCGTCCCGATGTTCGGGCAGCCGCACGTGCACATCGCCTATGACGACGACGCGTACGCACCCCTGTTCCTGCGGCCGGTGCTGGACGACGAGGACCAGCCGTCCATCACCGTCGACTTCGTCCTCCAGCGCCGTGGCGCATAGGGCCGAGGGCACGCGCCCCCGCTCGCGCGGCGTCCACGCGGCACCGCCCCCGGCGGAGCGGGGCGGCGGCGCGGTCCGGTGGGCCGGGCTGGCGTTCGCCGCCGCCCTGGTCGCCGTTCCCGTGGCCGCGGTCGTGGCGAGCCCGCTCCAGGAGGGGCGCTCGTTCACCTGGACGCTCGCCTCGGTGACGGGGGTCGTGGCGCTCGCCCTGCTGATCATGCAGATCACGCTGCCCAACCGGACCCGCCTGCTCGCCCGCGTCTTCGGCGCCCGCCCGCTGCGCCTCCACCGCGCCGTCGGCCTCGCCGTGACGGGGCTGGTGGCCGCTCACATCGCGCTGCTGTACGCCAACGGCCCCGACGACATCACCGACGCGCTCGTCCTGGACGCGCCCACCTACAGCAGGCTGGGCGTCGTCTCCGCGTTCTGCCTGGCGCTGTCGGTGGTACTGGCGCTCGGCCGGCGGCGGCTCGGGCTGCACTACTCCAACTGGCGGATCCTGCACGCGGCGCTCGCCGTGGCCATCACCGGGACGGCGTTCGCGCACGTGGTGCTGCTGCGCGGCCCCCTGGACGGCGTAGCGGAGCTGTTTCTGCTGGTCACCGGACTGGCGGCGGGCGCGGCGACGGCCGTCCACCTGCTGGTGGTGAGGCCGCTGCGCCGCCACCGGCGGGACGCCCCCTGAGCACCCGGCGCCTTCCGGAAGCCCGGGCGGGGCGGGAAGGCGCCGGGCCCGGGCTCATTCGCGGTCGGGGGTGATGCCCAGGCGCTCGGCCTCCTGGGTCATCTCCGCGGCGGCGCCGCCGTCGGTGACGGCCTGGAGCTCGTGGGCGAGCTGCTCCAGTTCGGCGCCGCCCGCCATGAGGGCGGTCAGCTCCTCCTGCGTGATGTCCTCCTTGGCACGGTAGGCGACGCTGCGGCCCCGCTTGAGGACGAGGAACCGGTCCCCCACCGGGTAGGCGTGGTGGGGGTTGTGGGTGATGAAGATGACGCCGAGCCCGCGTTCACGGGCCTGCACGATGTAGCGCAGGACGACACCGGCCTGCTTGACCCCCAGCGCCGCCGTGGGCTCGTCCAGGACCAGGACCTTGGCGCCGAAGTGGACGGCGCGGGCGATCGCGACGCACTGCCGTTCGCCGCCGGACAGCGTGCCGATGGGCTGGTCGACGTCGCGCAGGTCGATGCCCATCTCCAGGAGCCGGGCCTTGGTCGTGCGGCGCATGTGCTCGGTGTCGAGGCGGCCGAGGCCCTTCCGCTTCTCCGAGCCGAGGAAGAAGTTGCGCCAGACGGGCATCAGCGGGACGACGGCCAGGTCCTGGTAGACGGTGGCGATCCCCCGGTCGAGGGCCTGGCGGGGCGAGTCGAACGCGACCGGCGTCCCCTCCACCCGGTAGGTGCCGGAGTCGTGCCGGTGCAGCCCGGCGACGATCTTGATGAGGGTGGACTTGCCCGCGCCGTTGTCGCCGAGCACGCAGGTCACCTCGCCCGCGGCGACGTCCAGGGAGACCTCGCGGAGGGCGATCACGTTGCCGTGGTTCTTGCCGACGGCGTCGAGGCTCACGAGGGCGTGCCCGGTCATCGGGAGTCCTCCACCCTGCGCCGCACGACCAGGTTGACCACGGTGGCGATCAGCAGCATCGCGCCGAGGAAGAACTTGAACCAGTCGGGGTTCCACTCGGCGTACACGATCCCCTTGTTGGTCATGCCGAAGATGAACGCGCCGATCGCGGCCCCGACGGCCGAGCCGTAGCCGCCGGTCAGCAGGCAGCCGCCGATCACCGCGCAGATGATGAAGAAGAACTCGTTCCCCACGCCCTCGCCCGACTGGACGGAGGCGAAGGCGAACAGCAGGTGCATCCCGGAGACCCAGGCGCAGAACGCCACCCCCATGAACAGGCCGATCTTGGTCCTGTCGACCGGGACGCCGACCGCCCGGGCGCTGGCCGCCGCGCCGCCCGACGCGAAGATCCAGTTCCCTGTGCGGGTGCGCAGCAGCAGCCAGGTCGCCGCGGCGACCAGCAGGATCCACCAGAACACCGTGATGTTGACGTTGACCCCGGCGAGGTCGACGTCGGAGGCGAACACCGCGCGGGCGGAGGAGAAGCCGTCCATGTCGCGGATCGAGTCGGTGGCGACGTTGCCGGTGATCGCCTTGGTGACGCCCAGGTTGGCCCCCGCGAGCATGAAGAACGTGGCGAGGGTGATGATGAAGCTCGGCAGCCCCGTCCTGACATAGAGGACGCCGTTGAGCAGCCCCAGCGCGAGGGTGAGCACCAGCGAGATCGCCACCCCGGCCCACACGTTCAGCGTGAGCTGGTAGCTGACCAGCGACGCGATCAGCGCCGAGGTCGTCACCATCACCCCGGCGGACAGGTCGAACTCCCCGCCGATCATCAGCAGGGACACGCCCACGGCCATGATCCCGAACGTGGAGCTCGCGTACAGCACCGTGGAGAACGACCCGGCCTGCAGGAACGCGTCCGCGACGACGGAGAAGAACGCGAACACCGCGACCGCGCCCAGCAGCGCCCCCAGCTCCGGGCGGCCCAGCATCCGGCGCAGCGGGGAACTCCGGGCCAGGCGCTCGTCCGCGGCGACCGGCGGCGGGGCGACGGCCTGGCTCATGCCGCCTCCCCGGCGGCGGTCCCCCGGACGGCTCCGCCGCTCATCGGGTCCCTCGGTTGGCGAACTGCTCGATCGCCGCCGCGGTGTCCTTGGTGACGATGGCGGGCCCGGTCAGCACCGGACGGCCGCCGCCGATCACGTTGCCGTTGTTCTTCAGCAGCCACAGCTCGTCGACGGCCCCGTACCCCTGCAGGTAGGGCTGCTGGTCGACGGCGAAGTGGATGGTCCCGGCCTTGAGCGAGGCCACCAGGTCCTTGTTCATGTCGAAGGTGGCGACCTTGGCCCTGCTGCTGGTCTCCTTCACCGAGTCGACGGCGGTCGCGGCGAACGGCGCCCCGAGCGTGAGGATGCCGTCGACGTCCTTGTCGGCCTGCAGCTTGGCGGTGATGGACGACTTCACCTGCGGCATGTTGGTGCCCTGGACGAACAGGTTCTCCAGTTCCCCGCCGAAGGTCTTCTTCGCCCCGGCGCAGCGGTCCTCCAGGCCCACGTTCCCCTGCTCGTGGATGACGCACAGCGCCCGCTTGGAGCCGATCTTGGCGAGCTCGCGCCCGGCGGCCTCGCCCGCGATCGACTCGTCCTGCCCGAAGTGCGCGACCGCCCCGAACCGCGCCGACACGTCGGCGCCGGAGTTGATGGACACGACCGGGATCTTCGCGGCGGCGGCGCGGGCGACCACGTCCTTCATCGCGTCGGGCTTGGCGAAGGTGACGACGATGCCGTCCACCTTCTTGTCGATGGCGGTCTGGACGAGCTGGGCCTGCTTGCCGCCGTCCGGGTCGGCCGAGTACAGGAACTCGACGTTGCTCTTGGCCGCGGCCGCCTGCGCTCCCTTCTGGACGATGTCCCAGAACGTGTCGCCGGGCCCGGAGTGGGTCACCATGGCGACGGTCATCCGTTCGGTCTTGGCGCCTCCGGTGCCTGCGGACTCCTCGGCCTTCTTACCGCCCGAACCGCTGCACGCGCTCAGGCCCAGGGCCAGCACCCCGGCGGCCGCCAGGGCCGGCAGGGCCCGCGGGCGTCTGGGCGCGGTGCGCTTCGTGCTCTCGGCTTGCCTCCGGGTGCGGCTCATCGCTGGGCTCCGTTCTCCCCGAATGGTCTGGGATGAACTGAGTATGTATCAGAAGTGACTTACGTTTCGGTGGTGACTTTCATGCCGCCACTTCCGACAGGTACTCCAGACTGGCGCGGACGTCCTCGTACGGCCCGGAGGCGGGTTCGGGCTCCTCGGTGATGACGGCGTCCTGCTCCATCACGTACCAGCCGTCGTAGCCGGAGCACTCCAGGGCGCGGATGATCCCGGAGATGTCGATGTCCCCCTGCCCCAGGGGCCGGTAGAGGCCCTCGCGCACGGCCCGGGTGTAGGAGGTCCGCCCCTCCCGCACCCGGTCGGCCAGGGACACGTCCACGTCCTTGAGGTGGACGTGGGAGACGCGCGGCGCGGCGAACCGCGCCAGCAGCAGGGGGTCGGTGCCGCCGGCGAGCAGATGGCCGGTGTCCAGGCACAGCGGCACGCTGCACCCGCCCAGCACGCGCTCGACCTCCGCGCGGCGCTCCACGACCGTGCCGATGTGCGGGTGCAGCGCGACCGAGCGGCCGCGGTCGCCGGCGCGCACGGTGATGGCGTCGAGGTTGCACAGCAGCGTCCGCCACGCCCCGGTGTCGAGGGCGGGCCGCCGGTCGTACCCGGCGAGGCCGGTGGCGGCGGCCAGGATCAGCGTCGCGCCGCTGCCCAGCGCGTCCATCGCCCGCTCGACCTCCGGCAGCGGGTCGTGCGCCGGATCGTGCAGGACGGCCGGGACGAACGCGCCGACCGGCTCGAGCTCGTACTCGGCCAGGAGCCGGTCTCGCTCGCCGGGGACGGCGGGCAGGAACCCGGCCGGGCCGAGTTCGGTGGCGGTCAGGCCGAGGTCGCGCATCTCGGCCAGGACCCGCCGCGGGGAGAGCTGGTGCCCCCAGCCGGGGACCTCGCAAACCCCCCAGGAGATGGGTGCGCCTGCCAGCTTCATCAAAAAACCTCCGAGGAAACCCCGGCCCCTTCAGGCCGGGAGGAATCGGATCCCTGCGGAGCAGGGCAGGGAAAGGAAACTCGCCCCTCCGGAGCGAATGTCGGTTGACCAGGCACTATCCAGCACGTCTTCGCCACTTTGTTCGAGCGTGCACGCTAGGATCGCCGCGTGCCGCGTTACCGCCTGGCCCCCACGCTCGAGCAGGAGCAAACTCTGCTCGGGCATTGCGCGCACGCCCGGTACGTGTGGAACCTGGCCGTGGAGCAGCACGGCTTCTGGTCCCGGCACCGGCGGGGCGGGGCACCCGGCTACAGCGAACAGTCCCGGCAGCTCACCGCGGCCCGCGCCGAGTTCGCGTGGTTGCGGGCCGGATCCCAGACCGTGCAGCAGCAGGCACTGCGTGACTTCGCCCAGGCGATGGGCAACTTCTTCGCCGGTACCCACCGCCGTCCCACGTGGCGCAAGCAGGGTGTGCATGAGGGGTTCCGGCAGGTCGGCGTCAAACCCCACCAGGTCGAGCGGCTGTCGCGCAAGTGGGGCGCGGTGCTGGTGCCCAAGTGCGGATGGGTCAGGTTCCGCCTGTCGCGGCCCGTACCCGCAGGCGTGAAGTCCTACCGGGTCACCCGTGATCGGGCCGGGCGCTGGCATGTGGCCTTCGCCCACGTCCCGCCCTCGCTCCCCGGCCCCGGCGACGGGACCGTGATCGGGGTGGACCGGGGCGTCACCGTCAGCGCCGCCCTGTCCACCGGGGACCTGCTCAAAATCCCCGGCCTCACGCCCGGGGAGACGCGACGCCTGCGACTGCTGGCCCGCAGGCTGGGGCGGGCCCGGCGCGGCTCTAGCCGCCGGGCCAGGCTCAAGGCCGCACTCGCCCGGCTGAGGGCCCGTGAGAGCGACCGCCGCAAGAACTGGGTGGAGCAGACCTCCACGATGCTGGCCCACGGGTTCGAGGTGATCGGTGTCGAGGACCTCAACATTCGCGGCATGACCCGCTCGGCGAAGGGCACCCTCGAGCGGCCGGGACGCAACATCGCCGCCAAGGCGGGGCTGAACCGGGGCATCCTCGCGGGGGGATGGGCCGTGCTGGTGGAGCGGCTGGAGGACAAGGCCCCCGGCCGCGTGTACAAGATCAACCCCGCGTACACCTCGCAGCGCTGCTCGGCATGCAGGATCATCGACCCGAAGGCGCGCGAGAGCCAAGCGCGCTTCCGGTGCCGGTCCTGCGGCTTCGCCTGCAACGCCGACGTGAACGCCGCACGCAACATCGCCCACGAGACCGCACTCCTCTGCACGCTCGTGGACACGGCGGCCGGACCGGCCGTCGCTGCGCGGGGACGCCCCGGGTCGCCGGGGCGGACGAACCGCGAACCTCAACCCCTCCTCATCTCCTGAGGCCACGGGTTGGAATCCCCCTCGTTTTTACGAGGGGGAGGAGGTCAAAGCCGTACCTCCTCAGGGTGGACGACCCGGCCCTCGCGCCGGGAGATCTCGCACGCCTCCGCGAGGTAGAACGCCTCGAGCGCCTCCTCGGGCGGGCAGGGGTTGGTGCGCCGTCCCGCGACCACGTCGACGAAGGCGCGCAGCTCGGCGTCGTAGGCGGCGGCGAAGCGGTCCAGGAAGCCGGCGTAGGCGGGCGGGCGCGCGGGCCCCGGCGCCGGTTCCGGGACGGGGGTGACGGGCGTGCGGTCGTCGAGCCCGGCGACGATGCTGTCCTCGGAGCCGAACAGCTCCAGGCGGACGTCGTACCCGGCGGCGTTGTAGCGGCCCGCCCCGATCGTGCAGAGGGTCCCGTCGTCGAGGCCGAGCAGCGCGGCGCCGGTGTCGACGTCGCCGCACGCGCGGAAGACCTCCCCGCCCCTGTCGGAGCCGGCGGCCATCACCCAGGCCACGTTCCGCCCGGTGACGTGCCGGATGGCGTCCAGGTCGTGGATCGCGCAGTCGCGGAAGAGGCCGCCGGAGGCGGGGACGTACCCGGGCGGCGGCGGGGTCGCGTCGAAGCTGCACGACCGCACGGTGTGCAGCCGGCCGAGCCGGCCCGCGGAGACCGCCTCGCGGGCGGCGATGTGGCCGGCGTCGAAGCGGCGCTGGAAGCCGACCTGCACCGGGACGCCGGCGGCGCGGGCCGAGCGAACGATGTGGAACGTTCCATCAAGGTCCGCGGCGAGCGGCTTCTCGCAGAACACCGGTATTCGCGCGCGCACGCCCCGCTCCACCAGCGCCGCGTGCGCGTCCGTCGCCGCCGTCACGACCAGGGCGTCCAGGCCGTCCAGCGCGTCCAGGCCGTCGAGGGCCGATCCGGGCGGGCCCTCCCCGAACAGGTCGGCCACCGAGCCCGCCGCGCGCACGTCCACGGCCGCGGCGTCGTCCGGGCGCCGGCCCGCCGCCCTTCCGCACGCCGGACCGGCCCGCAGCCGGGCCGCCAGATCCCTCGCCCGGGACGGGTCGGCGTCGGCCACGACCAGCGCCTCCACCTCGGGTAGCTCGCACAGTGCCGCGGCGTGGCGCGCCCCGATGCGCCCCGCGCCGGCCAGCCCGATCCTCATCGATCCTCCCGGTCGGCTCGCTGGGGGAGCCGCCGGGTCGCCCCGGCGCCCCGGCGGCAGAACCCGAGTGTGCTGGAGCGTTCCACCTCCGGTCAACGCCCTACGCTGGCCCGAAGCCGTTACGACCTGTCCGCAAATGGGCCCCTTGCGGCGGGCCGCTCCGGCGCGCCGGTTCCGCGAAGCGTGACCAAGCGCTAGTTTGTGACCATGCGGGTCTTCCTCACCGGGGCGTCCGGCTTCGTCGGCTCCCACACCGTGCGCTCCCTGCTCGACGCCGGGCACCGGCCGCGCGCCCTGGTCCGCGACCCCGGCAAGGCCGCCCGGGTGCTGGCCCGGCTCGGCGTGCCCGCCGGCGACGTCGAACTGGTCACCGGCGACATGCTCGACGCCGCGACGGTGAACAAAGCGCTCGACGGCTGCGACGCCGCCGTCCACGCCGCCGCCGCCATCGGCGTGACCGGAAGCGGCACACCGGGAGGCGGCGGCGACCCCGAGAACGGCCTGGTCCGCGTCAACGTCGCCGGCACCCGCAACGTCGTCGGCGGCGCCGTCGCCCGCGGCCTGGAACGCGTCGTCCACGTGTCGACCATCGCGGTGTTCGTCCCGCCGCCCGGCCCGCGCATCACCACCGACGGCCCGCTGGCCGCGCCGCGCACCGGCTACGGCCGCTCCAAGCTCGCCGCCGAACGCTACGTGCGCGACCTCCAGGCCGAGGGCGCGCCCGTCACCATCGTCTACCCCGGCGGCGTCTGCGGCCCCGACCAGCCCGTCCTGGACGCCCTCATGGAAGGGCTCTCGGCGGCGCTCGACCTGGCCTGGCCGCTGCCCCCGGGCGGCGTCTCCGTCATCGACGTCCGCGACCTCGGCGAGGCCCTCGCCCGCGCCGCCACCCGGCCCACCCCCGACCGGCTCCTCCTCGGCGGCCACTACCTGACCTGGCCGCAGTACGCCGACCTGTGCGACCGGCTCACCGGCGTCCGCTGCCGCCGCCTCCGCGTCCCGGCCGGGGTCATGCTCGGCGCCGGGTCGCTGCTGGACGCGGCCAAGCGCGTCCGCGACTTCGACTACCCGCTGACCCGCGACGCCGCCGAATTCATGGTCAGGCTCGTCCCGACCGACGACGCCCCCGCCCTCGACGCCCTCTCCCTCACCCTGCGCCCGCTCGAGGAGACCGTCGAGGACGGGCTGCGCTGGCTGGCCGAGTCCGGCCACCTCCGCCGGGCCGGAAAGCTGGCACCCCGGCCGCCCCGCACGTCCGCCGGCAAGCCCGCCGCCACGAAGGAGCGCCCCATGCCGACCCTCGCCAAGCGCTACCTGGGCCCGGTCTTCGAGCGCGTCTCGGGGGCGGCCTGGTTCTCCAAGGTCGGGCCGAAGATCGTCCCGCCGCTCGACCGGGCCCTCCACAAGGCCAGCGGCGGCCGCTTCCTGCTCGGCCAGTCGCTCGTGCCCAGCCTGGTGCTCACCACCACCGGCGCCGTCAGCGGGCAGCCGCGGCGGGCGCCGCTGGCCTGCATGCCCGAGCCCGACGGCTCCTGGATCGTGGTCGGCTCCAACTTCGGCCGCGAACGGCACCCCGCCTGGACCGGCAACCTCCTCAAGAACCCCGCCGCCGAGGTCAGCTTCCGCGGCCGCACCGTGAAGGTGACCGCCGCGCTGCTGGAGGGGCCCGAGCGGGACGAGGTGTGGCCCCGGCTCGTGCGCGTCTGGCCCGTCTACGACCGCTACGTGGAGCGCGTCGACCGGCGGCTGCGCGTCTTCCGCCTCACGCCGGCCCCATGATCTTGCGGGCGAGCGCCCGTCCCAGCAGCGCGTAGGCCAGCACCACGCCGAGCGCGTTGAGGATCACGTCGTCGACGTCGAACGCGCGGCCCAGCACCGCCAGGCCCTGCACGGTCTCGATCGCCAGCGACAGCAGCACGGCCAGCACCCCCAGCCGCACCGGACCGCGGAAGCGCGCCGACAGCAGCGGCAGCAGCACCCCGAGCGGCGCGAGCAGCAGCAGGTTGCCGCCGACCTGCGGCAGCGCGTCCCGCACCGGCTGGTCGAAGTAGAACCGCAGGGACCGCCCCGGATCGGTGTTGCCGCCCGCCTGCCCGTTGTCCGCCACCGGGCTCAGGGTGAGCCGGAAGCAGAAGTAGAAGAACGCCGCCAGCGCCGCGAGCGCGACCGCCACGGCGAGCACCCTGAGCAGCAGGACGTACCAGGGCGGTCTGCGATCGCCGGGCTGGACCTTCGTCTTCGCGGTACTCACGCTCTTGTTGCCGGTCTTTCCCGTCTTGGGCTTGGATGCCGGCTGCTGAGTCTCGGTCTTCTGAGTCTCGGTCTTCTTCAACGACGCGCTCGCCACGCCCCGCACCTCCACCGCGTCCCGAACCGCTTCGATGCCGGTGCATGTCCCCGATCCGGGCGCGACTATGCAAAGGGCTGGTCAAGCGCGCGGGCTCAGAGCGACGCGGCGAAATCGGCCAGCAGGCGCTGGTCCTCCTCGGGCGGACGGGCGGTCGCCGGATCGCCGGTGTAGGTGTCCAGGAGGAGGTGGGTGGCGCCCAGTTCGGCGAACGCGTCGGCCTCGCGGCGGGCACGGTCCGGGTCGGCGGCGTCCAGGCGGATGCGCGGCGCCAGCGCGGGCACGGGACGGCCCAGTTCCTCGGCGGCGGCGCGGAGCGCGGGCAGGCCGTCGTCGCGGACCCGCTCCGGGGTCTGGTTGATCGGATGCCAGGCGTCCCCGTAGCGGACCGCCCGGCGGAACGCGGCGGCGCTCTGCCCGCCGATCCAGACCGGCGGATGCGGCGAGGCGGCGGGATGGGGCCGCGGGTCGACGGTCTCGCCGCCGTAGGTCACGGAGTCCTCGGTCCAGGCGCGCACGATCACGTCCAGGTACTCGTCCGTGAGGGCGCCGCGGCGCTCGAACGGCACGCCCAGCGCCGCGTACTCCCGCCGGGCCCAGCCCACGCCCACCCCGAAGATGAGCCGGCCCCCGCTGAACCGGTCGAGGTTCGCGGTAACGCGGGCGGTCTGCAGCGGATGCCGGTACGGCAGCACGGTCACGGTCGTGCCGAGCCCGATGCGCCCGGTCTGCCCGGCGAGCCAGGCCAGGGTGGTGAACGGGTCGTAGAACGGCGCCGGATACTGCCCGGCCACGTCCGGCGTCACCGCGACATGATCGGAGATCATCGCGAAGCCGAAGCCCCCGTCCTCGGCGAAACGCGCCCAGTCCGCGAGCGCGTCCGGGGTCGCCGAGGGACCGAAGTTGAGGATGTTGATGCCGAGCTCCATGTGCGGGGGAACGGGCGGCGCGTCCTCCGTGTTCCTGGCGCGTGTTCCTCACGGGCCCGCGAGGAGGGGGTCGGAGCGGTAGAGCTCGGCCGCCTCGGTGTCGCCGATCTCCTCGCACAGCCGGGCCAGCGCCCGCATCGTGTGCGCCACCCGCACCCGCACCCCGAGCCGCCGCCACACCGCCAGCGCCCTGAGGTGGGCGTCGATGGCCGCGTGGGTGTCGCCCGCCGAACGGGCGAGCACCGCCAGGATGTCCAGCGCGGCCGCCTCGTCCCACGGGTGCGGCGACCGCTCCAGCGTCTCCCGGGCCAGCTCCTCGGCCTCCCCGTGCCTCCCCTGGCCGGCCAGCAGCGCGCCGATCTCGCCGATGACCGACCCGGTCTCGAAGTCGTCCCCGAGACTGACCAGGATCGTCAGGCCGCGCGCCAGGCACGCCGCCCCGTCCGCCATCCGGCCCTGCTTCAGGTACGCCAGCCAGCAGTTCTTCAGCATCCACAGCTCGGACATCGGCGCCCCGCACGCCTCGAACGCCTGCCGGGCCTCCTCGAACAGCGGCAGGTACCCGCCGTGCTCGCCCCGCTCGCGGCGGCGCAGGCACAGGGAGAAGAGGGCGCGGCCCGTCCCGAGGGGGTCGAACAGCGGCCGGGACGGGACCGGCACGCGCTCGGCGGGCGGATGCGGGAGCGACTGGTAGGTGGTCATGGCGCGGTCCGCGTGCTGGAGGCCGGCGCCGAGATCGAGCCTGCTGCCCTCGGCGTCGACGAGGAGCCCGAGCATGCACGCCGCCCCGCGCCGGTCGTCCTGCCGGTCGGCGACCCGCAGCCCCTCGTGCAGCACGTCCACCCACTCGTCGTACCGGCCGCGGATGTCGAAATAGGTCGTGAGGCTCTGCGCCAGCGGCCAGGCGTGGCAGTCCGCGTCCCCGGCGCGGCGGACCTGGGCGTGCAGGTGGGGACGCTCCTCGTCGAACCAGGTCAGGGGGTCCGCGCGGGCCGCGGCGCGCGCCTCCTCGGGGACCGTCCAGAGCGGATCGGGGACGGGGTCCAGGCCGTACCAGTGCGGCAGCCCCGCGTCGGCCGCCACCGTGATGTCCTGCCACGCCCCCAGCAGCCTGCGCACCGCCCCGCGGCGGGAGGGGGCGTCGTCCCGCCCGACCAGCTCGCGCGCCAGGAGATGGATCAGATCGTGGACCCGGTAGCGCGGACCCGTGACGCCGCGCCCGGCGGGCTCCACCAGATGGGCGTCGACCAGGTCGTTCAGCAGCCGTTCCGCGGTCTCCGCGCGCCCGCCCAGCAGCGCCCCGGGCACCCACGCCGGGAACTCGGCGTCCTCCAGCAGGCCCAGATGGCGGAACAGGCGCCGCTGGTCACCGGTGAGCGCGTCGTAGGCGTCCTGGAAGCTGGCCCGCACACCCAGATCCCCGTGCTGGAGCCAGTCGAGCCGGTCGCGGTGCGAGGCCAGCCGCCGCACCAGGTCCGCCACCGTCCAGCCGGGCCGCGACGCCAACCGCGCCGCGGCGATCCGGATCGCCAGCGGCAGCCCGCCGCACAGCCGCACGATCTCGGCGATCTCGCCCGGCGCCTCGTCGTCCTTCACGCCCGCGATCGAGCGGAACAGCACCGCGCCCGCCTCCCCCGGCAGCGCCTCCAGCGTCACCACCCGCGGCCCGCCCGCCGCCCCCGCCCCCGGCAGCCTGCGGCGGCTGGTCAGCAGCACGGCGCAGCGCGGCTCGGCGGGCAGCAGCGGCTCCACGTCCGCCAGGTCCGCCACGTCGTCGAGCACGATCAGCACCCGCCGGGACGCCAGCAGCTCCCGGAAGAGCGCGGCCCGCTCGTCCAGCCCGGACGGCACCCCCGCGGGCGGGACGCCCAGCGCGTGCAGGAAACCGGCCAGCACCTCCGCCGGACCGCCCGTGCGGCCGCGCAGCCGCGCGTACAGCTGCCCGTCGCCGTAGGCCGCGCGGTGCGCGTGCGCCAGCCGCAGCACGAACGCCGTCTTGCCGATGCCGCCGGGCCCCGTCACGGCCACGCACGCGGGCGCGGTCCGCGCCGGATCGGCGAGCACGGCCGACAGCTCCGACAGCAAGCCCTCCCGGCCGACATGGCCCGGAACGTCGGCCGGGAGCCGGCGCGGCACCACGGAGGGGCGGCCGCGCACCGCCTCCGGCTCGTCCGGCCCCTGCACGCCCGTCAGGATCGCGCGGTGCAGCTGCTGGAGGCCGGTGGACGGCTCGATGCCCAGCTCGTCCACCATCCGGTCCCGCACGTCGCGGAACACGCGCAGCGCGTCGGCGGGACGCCCGGCCCGCGCCAGCACGGTCATCAGCTGCCCCCGGCAGCGCTCCCGCAGCGGATGGTCGCGGACCATCGCGCGCAGCTCCACCACCAGGCCGTCGTGACGGCCCAGCGCGATGTCGGCGTCCACGCGGTCCTCCACCGCGGCCAGCCGCAGCTCCTCCCAGTCGGCCGCGCGCCGCACGTACGGGGAGGGCAGGTCGGCGCAGACCGGGCCGCGCCAGCGCGCCAGGGCGGTGCGCAGCAGCGCGGCCGCCGGGCCGGGCTCCCCCGCCGCCAGCCGCTCCCTCGCCCGCCGGACCTCGTCGCGGAAGTCCTCCAGGTCGAGCTGCCCCGCGGAGATCCGCAACCGGTAGCCGGGCGGGCGCGTCTCGATCGGCGCGGACGCGCGGTCGCCGCCCGCGCCCAGCACCCGGCGCAACCGGGACACCATGCCCTGCAACTGCACGCGCCAGGAGTTCGGCGGATCGCCCTCCCAGAGGGCATCGACGAGCCGCTCCACCGACACCACCCGGTCGCGCTCCAGAAGGAGCAGCGCCAGCACGGTACGGACCTGCGGGCCGCCGAGATCCAGCGGGCGGCCCGAACGCTCGGCCGAGACAGGGCCGAGCACACGAAAATAGAGCCCACCGCCCATACGCCCGCAACTCTAACGAGCGTCCCCGCGCGGCCGAAGGGATCCCACGGTCGCGCGGAGGCCACATGCGGTCGGCCCTCGCGCCGTTCCCACGCGTCCGGGTGAACGGGGAAGGGGACGTCCCCGTCCACCCAGGACGCTGTGGCGCGAGACTCCTCCCGTGCCTCGCGCCACAGGGCGGCCTGTCGCACCCGGAGCATCTGCGGACCAGCACCTTCCCCCGCAGGACCCACACCATGCCCGCCCCCGTAGGGGCCTCTACAGGCCACCCTGTACGAGCCGAGCATGACGCACGCCGCTAAGAATCCGCTAAGCGCGGACGCCCGCACCGGATAACCGGCACGGGCGCCCGTTCCTCGATTCTCGGTCAGGCCGCGACCGTCGCGTCGCTGGTCGCGGGCTCCAGGGCCAGGTCCAGCACCTCCCGGACGTCGCTGACCGCGAACACCGTCATGTTCTCCAGCACCTCGGCCGGCACGTCCTCCAGGTCCGGCTCGTTGCGCTTGGGCACGATCGCGGTCGTGATGCCCAGCCGGCTGGCCGCCAGCAGCTTCTGCTTCAGCCCGCCGATCGGCAGCACCCGCCCGGTCAGCGACACCTCACCGGTCATCGCCACATCGGACCGGACCGGCCGCCCCGACAGCAGCGAGGCCAGCGCCGTGGTCATCGTGATCCCCGCGCTCGGACCGTCCTTCGGGATCGCCCCGGCGGGCACGTGGACGTGCACGCCGCGCTCCTTCAGGTCGCCGACCGGAAGCTCCAGCTCCGCCCCGCGCGAGCGCAGGTAGCTGAGCGCGATCCGGGCCGACTCCTTCATGACGTCGCCGAGCTGGCCGGTCAGCGTCACACCGGTGTCACCGGTCTCCTTGTCGGCCAGCGACGCCTCGATGTAGAGGACGTCGCCGCCCGCGCCGGTGACCGCCAGCCCCGTCGCCACGCCCGGCACCCCGGTCCGCCGCTCGGACTTGCTCAGCTCCACCTCCGGCGTGAACCGGGGCCGGCCCAGGTAGTCCTTGAGGCCGTCGGCGCCGACCGTGACCGGCAACTCGGTCTTCTCGAGCGCCACGTTCGCGGCGATCTTGCGCAGCACCCGCGCGATCGAGCGATCCAGCGACCGCACGCCCGCCTCCCGCGTGTACTCCGCGGCCAGCAGCCGCAGCGCGCCGTCCTCGAACGACACCTCCGACGCCTCCAGCCCCGCCTTGTCGAGCTGGCGCGGCAGCAGGTGGTCGCGGGCGATGGTGACCTTCTCGTGCTCGGTGTAGCCGTCCAGCTGCACCAGCTCCATCCGGTCCAGCAGCGGGCCGGGGATCGCCTCCACCACGTTCGCGGTGGCCAGGAACAGCACGTCGCTCAGGTCGAGCTCGACCTCCAGGTAGTGGTCCCGGAAGGTGTGGTTCTGCTCGGGGTCCAGGACCTCCAGCAGCGCCGCGGTCGGGTCGCCCCGGTAGTCGGCGCCGACCTTGTCGACCTCGTCCAGCAGCACGACCGGGTTCATCGAACCGGCCTCACGGATGGCCCGGACGATGCGTCCCGGCAGCGCCCCGACGTAGGTGCGCCGGTGGCCGCGGATCTCCGCCTCGTCCCGGACGCCGCCCAGCGCCACCCGGACGAACGTGCGGCCCATCGCCCGCGCGACCGACTCGCCCAGCGAGGTCTTGCCGACCCCGGGAGGACCGGTCAGCGCCAGCACCGCGCCGCTGCGGCGACCGCCCACGACGCCCATGCCCCGGTCGGAACGCCGCTTGCGCACCGCGAGGTACTCGATGATGCGCTCCTTGACGTCGTCCAGACCGGCGTGGTCGGCGTCCAGGATCTCCCGGGCGCCGGCGATGTCGTAGGCGTCCTCGGTGCGCTCGTTCCACGGGATGTCCAGGACGGTGTCCAGCCAGGTGCGGATCCAGCCGCCCTCCGGGGAGGCGTCGGACGCCCGCTCCAGCTTGTCGACCTCCTTGAGCGCCGCCTCGCGGACCTTCTCGGGCAGGTTCGCCGCCTCGATCCGGGCGCGGTAGTCGTCCTCCTCGTCGGCCGGGTCGCCGTTCAGCTCGGCCAGCTCCTTGCGGATGGCCTCCTGCTGCTGCCGCAACAGGAACTCGCGCTGGGTCTTCTCCATGCCCTCCTGGACGTCCTTGCGGATCGTCTCCGCCACGTCCAGCTCGGCCAGGTGGTCGCGCGCCCACCCGATCACGAGGGTGAGCCGCTCGACGGTGTCGGCCGTCTCCAGCAGCTCGATCTTCTGCTCGTCGGACAGGTACGGGGCGTAGCCGGCGTTGTCGGCGAGCGCGGAGGGCTCGTCGATGGCCTGGACCACGTCCACGACCTGCCAGGCGCCGCGCTTCTGCAGGATCGCGCTGACCAGGCCCTTGTACTCCTTGGCCAGTTCCTGGGCGCGCCCGGTGGCCGCGGGGACCTCGATCCGGGTGCCCTCCACCCACAGCGCCGCGCCCGGCCCGGTGGTCCCGGTGCCGATCCGCACCCGCTCCACGCCGCGCACGACCGCGCCGGGCTCGCCGCCCGGCAGCCGGCCCTCCTGCTCGACCACGCCCAGCGTGCCGACGGCGGCGTACTGGCCGTTGAGCCTGGGCACCAGCAGCACCCGCGGCTTGACGGCCGACCTGATCCCCGGGCCCTTGGTCTGGGCCACCGCCCGGGCCGCCTCGATCGCCGCGCGCACCTCGTTCTCGGACAGGTCGAGGGGCACGACCATGCCGGGCAGAACGGCCCCGTCGTCCAGGGGCAGGACCGGCAGCGTCAGGGTCTCGCTCATGCTCTCAGCTCCAAGTCTGTAGCGATCATGACCCACTCGGGTTGAGTCATACTCACTCAAGAAAACGGAGCACGATTTTGTTTCCGCAGCAACGTTCGCTGTCAGCGATCACGCCGGGCGTCCCGCCCCCGCGGCCCCCGCACCTTCCGGATCTTGGTTGGGGCCGGCCTCGCCACGTGCGAATTGGTTGGCACCTCGGCGAGCCGGGGTGGCACAGTATGCGGTGCGTGACCGGGGTGTCGGCCGAGCCTGCACGACCAGTCGACGGCTTCGAGCGCCTCGCCGCCGAAGAAGGATCAAGATGAACGTGACCCACTGGCCGTTGTTCCGACTGCGGGTGCGCACGCCGCGGCTGGAGCTGCGCCTCCCCACGCTCCAAGAACTCGACGCGCTCGCCCAACTGTCGACCGAGGGCGTCCACCCTCCGGACCGGATGCCGTTCGCCGTCCCGTGGACAGACCTGCCGCCGGCTGAACGAGCCCGGGGTCTCATGCAGTTCCACTGGCGGCAGCTGGCCGTCTGGACCCCCGAGGACTGGGATCTACAACTCGGGGTCTTCCTGGACGGCCGCATCGTCGGAGTGCAGGGCATCGGCGCCAGGGACTTCACGATCCTGCGCGAGGTCGGTACCGGCTCCTGGCTGGGGCAGCGCCACCAGGGGCAGGGCATCGGCACCGAGATGCGCGCCGCCGTACTGGAACTGGCCTTCACCGGGCTGGGCGCCGAGTCGGCGGTCAGCGCGGCGCTGACCGACAACGCCGCCTCCTACGCGGTCTCCCGAAAGCTCGGATACCGGCCCAATGGGACCGCCCGCATCCGAGTACGCGACGCGCTCGGCTACGAGCGGCGGCTCGAACTCGACCGCACCCGCTGGGAGCAACACCGGACGGTGTCCGTTCAGATCGGCGGCCTCGAACCATGCCTCCCGCTCTTCGGCCTCTGACGGGCCACATCTCTCCCCACACCGCCGGGCACGGCTGATCCGGATCCGGGATCGCGGGGCCGCCGATCACGGCGGCCCCGCGCTCGTCTCCAGAGAATTCCCCGCGGAGGGAACGGACGCGATTATGGCACCGCCACCGGCGGCCCTACCAGCGGAGATGGATTAATCACCTTCGCCCTTGACCGGGCACCCCATCCCGACAAAAACGGAAATATCGGGAGAGTCCGGGTCACGCGCCTCGGCCGCCGGGCGGCCGATCATCTTTACCTCCGGCATTTCTTCGTTGACCTTGGTTTACGCCGCCGTGAAGGGTGGGTACTTAACGCAACGAGATCGTGACACAGGGTGAAGGGCAAACTCCCGGGGCGGCAAAAGGCCCCGGATCCCGAACCCGCGGATCATGGGAGGGTCACATGCGTTGGACGGCGCACCGGTTCGGGACCGCCGTCCTCGACATCCCTCCCACTGGTCGGTCCGGACGGCCGAGGACGTTCCGGGCCCGTCGCGTCGCCGCCGGTGCCTCCCCCCTTTCGCCCTGGTGCCGGCGGCGACGGCGGCGCGCTCGGACACACCTCGGGTCCTCGGCCGTCTCGGCCCGGCGACCGCCGCGCCGCGATCGGACAACGTGCCCTGGAGCCCGGTGCCGCACGCCCCCGCGGCACCGGTGCCCTCCGCGCCGGGCCGGCGGCATCGTCGAGCCATGCCGCCGGTCCGGCCCTTCCCGGCCCCTGACCGTCACCGTCCGAGGAGAGCGAGGTGAACGCCGAGCGCAGACAGCCTGTGAGCCGTGACGCAATCCGGTGGCCCGGACTCAGACCCGACCCCCGTCCAGGGCCGCCGCGCAGCACGACCGCTGCGACTGCCCGGCCCGTGGTGGTGCCCCGCCCCCACGGGCCGCGGCGCATCCAGCCCACCCGACATGGCCGAGGGCCGCGAGTGTGGGGTGGGGTGGGTCAGGCCTTGTGGGTGGCGGCGGCGGGGGCGGGGTCGGTCTTGCGCGACTCCAGTTCGGCGCGGGCGTCGGCGACGATCCGGCGCTCGATGAAGAAGGCGAGGAACGGGATCAGGCCCGCCGACACCATCAGCACCATCTGCTTCAGCGGCCAGGCGGCCTTGCGGTACAGGTCGAAGGCGACGCCCAGGTACACGATGTAGAGCGCGCCGTGAATCGGGGAGATGATCGCCGACGGGGTGCCGTTGCCGCCGATGTAGCGGATCGGCATGCCCACGAAGACCACCAGCAGCAGCATCACGCCGACGACGATGGCCATGACGCGGTACCGGTTGATGGCCGCTTCCACAGATCACTCCTCTGGGCGGTACGGGTGGGGAAAGGGAGCCGTGCCGGTCAGTCGCGCCGGTGGCTCTCGGAGTTGAGCCGCGCGAGATACCGGTTGTAGGCGGCCAGCTGGGGGTCCTCTTCCTCCTGCCGGCTGATGATGGTCCGCTTGACCGCGGCCTCCGCGGGCTCCTCGATGACCTTGGGGGCCTTGCCCGCGGGGTCGTCGCTGAGCTCGTCGCGCATCATCTTGACCCACATCACGACCACGAAGATCGCGAAGATCGGCCACTCGAAGGTGTAGGCCCAGCTGCGGTCGTTGCCGGCCTGCGCGCGGTCGTACTGCCACCACCCGAAGCCCAGGAAGGCGACGCACAGGGTGATGGCGAGCGCATGCAGCCCGAGCCAGCCGGGGGTGAGGAACCTTCGCACGTCATCGAGCCTACCCCCGGTGCCCCCGAGCCCGCGCCCGACCCCGTACCGGCCGGGTTTGCCCGCTTTCGCGAAAACTGTCGGCCGCTGCCTCTAGGTTCGCGGCATGGCGACCAGCACGGCGGGCCCCGCCCAGGCCTACACCTATTCGCGTCCCTCGGGACTGGCCGGGGGGCTCCTCGGCCTGTCGACCTCCGGCGGCACCACCTCCGCCGGGCCACGGCAGCACCCGCACTTCTTCAGCGGCCTGCTGACCAGGCCCGCGCCGGCCGCGGCGGCGCTGCTGGCCCTGGCGGACGTGGCGCAGACCCGCTACCACCGGCCGCGGCCGACCTCGTTCCGCGACCCGGTGGTGACGTGCAACGGCGACCGGCTGCGGCTGGAGTCGTTCTCGGCCTGCTGCGGCGTGTACGCGCGGCTGGACGTGCTCCAGCCCGCGCTCGACGGCGAGGTGCACGAGCGCGGCACCACCAACGTCGACGTCAACGGCCCGCTGCGGGAGTCGCTGGCCCGGGTGGGCGGGGACGATCCGCTGCACCTGGCGGTCGGCGCCGACGAGCTGGCGGTCACCACGCTGGACGGCGCGGTGGTGGAGAAGAAGGTGCCGCTGCCCGACCGCTGGCTGCGCGGCTTCGCCGAGGTCCAGGTGATCACCTCCGGTTTCGATCCGCGGGCCGCGCTGCCCGGGCCGGAGGCGGTGCGGTTCCTGCGCGGGCTCCCCAAGGGCAGGAACGGCGTGCTGTGGGCGGTGCCCGCCGGGAGGGGCCTGCGGATCACCTCGCGTCCCGCCCCCGGCGCGGTGTGCCTGCCCGGCCCCGACCGGCTGCGGACGATGCTGCCGCTGCTGCGCTTCGCCCGCGGCCTGCGCGCCTACGGTCCGGCGGTGACCGCGAGCGGCGGCCCGGCGGCGAGCGTGTGGGAGCTGGAGCTGCCCGGCATGCGGTACGTGCTGGCGCTGTCCCCCGAGTCGCACCGCGGTTTCTCCGGCGAGGGCGCCGTCCTGGACGCGCTCGCCACCGAGGAGGCCGCCGACGACGCCGAGCTGGTGGGGGCGCTGCTGTCGTTCGAGCCTCGGGTGGAACCCGACCTGCTGGCCGAGCGGGCGGGCATCGGCCTGCCGCGGGCGCGGGCCGCCCTGACCCAGCTCGGGACGGCCGGGCGGGTCGGGTACGACACCGCCGAGGCCGGGTTCTTCCACCGCGAGCTGCCGTACGACCCCGAGCGCGTGACCGCGATGAACCCGCGCCTGCGCGACGCCCGCGCGCTCGCCGAGCGGGGCATGGTCACCCTGGACGGGCCCGACGCGGCGGAGGTGAAGGTCGAGGACCGCTTGCACCGGGTGCGGTTCGGCGGGGACGGCGCGTCCTGCACATGCCAGTGGTGGACGGAGTACCGGGGCGGGCGGGGCCCGTGCAAGCACGTGATCGCCGCCCGGATCGTGCGCGGGGAGGCCGGCCGATGAGCACGACCAAGCTGGACGCCCTGTACAAGGCGATCAGGGGCGGCAACGCCCGGTACGCGGCGGCCCTGGTGCCCCGCCTGGCCGACGAGGAGCGGCAGCGGGTCGCCAAGGAGCTGCCCGCCCTGCTGGCCGAGCTCCGGGAGGCGGACTCCACGTGGGCCTGGAGCGCCACGCCGGTCAAGTCGGCCCTGCGGGTCACGGGCGCCGGCTGCCTGTCCGGCCCGGCGGCGGCCGCGCGGTGGCTGTCGCGCGCGGACCTGCGGCTCGTCACCCGCTTCGGTTTCAACGGCGACCGCGGCCCGGCCGAGCTCGTGGTCAAGGCGACCGAGGGCCGTCCCGCCGAGTGGCGGGCCGAGGTCGGGCGGCGGCTCGCGGGCCTGCTGCGCACCACCGCCGAGTCGGACTGGAACGGTGAAGAGACCGCCTGGTGGACGTGCGCGCTCCTGCTCCGTTCCGCCGGCGCCCCCGTCCCGGTGGAGGACGCCTTCGCCGTGGGCTGGGTGCGGTGGACGGACGGGCGCGGCGTCGCGTCCGGCGATCCGCTGGCCGAGGCGATGATGCCGCGGATCTTCGAGGTGGAGGCGATCGGGCGGCTGATCACCTCGCGGGGGGAGACGGAGGCCTGGATCGAGGCCGTGCTCACCCTGGCGGAGGAGAAGCGGCTGGAACGCGCGACCGTGCTGGACGGCTGCCTGCGCCGGTTCCTGCGCGGCGGCACCGTCGCCGACCTGCGCTGGTACGCCGAGTTGCACGACAGGCTCGCCCCCGACCTCGGGGAGGCGACCGCCCGGCTCCGCGACTACCTGCGGCTGCTGCCCGCGGCGCCGTCCCGGGTCGCCGAGCTCGCGCTGCGCGAGGTGCGCCGGGTGGACGCGGCCGGGGGCCTGGGGCCGGCCGCGTACTCGGAGGCCGCCGAGGCGCTGCTGTTCCGTCCCGAGCAGAAGCTGGTGCGGGCGGCGCTGGCATGGCTGGCCCAAAGCGCGGACCGGGCCGACCAGAAGGACGCAACGCTCTGCGCGCTGGCGGTGGCGTTCGCGCACGAGGCGCACGCCGTCCAGGAGCGCGCCACGGACCTGGCCGTCAAGTTCGGGCCGGGGGCGGGCCGGGAGGCCGTCCTGCGGGTCCGGGAGGCGGCCACGGCGCTGCCCCACGATCTGCGCGAACGGATCGCGGCGGCGTTCGGCGAGGTCGAGGCCCCGGCCGCCGCCCCGGCCGGGGCACTGCCCGCGCCGCCTCCCCCGTCCGCGTTCCCCGGCCCGTTCGGCTCCGCGGCCGAGCTGGCCGAGGAGTTCGCCGTCGTGCTGCGCCAGGAGCCGTCCTGGACCGACTCCGAACGGATCTCCGCCGGGATCACCGAGCTCGCCCACCGCGACGTGAAGTCCCTCCGGGCGGCGCTGAAGGGGTTCTTCGAGGGCGACCGGGGCGCCTGGTACCGGGCGTCCGACTACGACCGGTTCATGTATTCACCGCGGGCCTGGCCGGTCCTGGCGGCGCGTTCGGTGCTGCGTGCGCGCTGGCGCCCGAAGGCCGGCGGGGAGCTGCGGCTCGAGCGGCGCGGAGCCGAGCCGCACGACGCGCCGATGAGCGACTTCCTGATCGGGCGGATGCGGGAGGTCGCCGAGCGGGTCGAGCGGGTCCCGCTGCTGCTGGCGACGCCGACGCGGGCCAACGGCCATCTCGACCCGGAGGTGCTGGTGGCGCGGGTGGAACGGCTGGAGGCGGCGGGCGTCGAGCCCGGTCCGCACGACCTCGTGCAGGCCCTGCTGCGCCTGCCCCGCGACGCCGCCGCGGGCTCGGGCGTGACCGCCCGCGCGGAACGGCTGGAGTCCCCGGCGGGCCAGGCGGTGGCGGCGTGGCTGCGGGAGGGCGGGGTCGCCGACCCGTTCGTCGAACGCGTCGAGGTCCGGCTCCCCGAGGTGCCGTTCCGGCCGGCGGTCGCGCTCATGGGGGTCCTGCGCCCGGTCGGGGACGTCCCGAAGGCGCTGGCCCCGCTCTGGGACTACCCCCTCGACGGGGCGAAATGGAGGGAGTCCCCGGAGACCTTCGCCCTCGCCGGCTACTCCAGCCCGCCGGCCTGGTGGCCCGCGATCGCGCCGTCCCACGCCGAGGTCGCCGCGGCGCACCTGCTGCCGCAACTGCTGTCGACGCTGGACTTCCCGCACGACCAGGGCGCGGCGCTGCTCGGGCTGGCCGAGTGCGACGGCCCGACCGGCGTGGCGACCGGGGCGGCGCTGGCCTACGGCCTCACGGTCGAGCCCCTCCAGGAGCGGACCTGTGCCGTGGACGCCTTCCTGCTCATGGCCGCCCGCGGCCGGCTGCCCGCCGCCGAGGTCGGCGCGGCCGCCGGCGCCCTGGCCGCGCACCGGGAGGCCAAGCTCGGCCGGGTGGTCGGCGGGCTCGGCGACGCGGCCGCGGCAGGGGCGCACGCCGAGGTCTGGAGGGCGGTCGAGGCGGCGCTTCCGGCCGTGCTGACCGCCCACGCGAGCAAGCCGGTGCCGGGCATGGCCGACCTGCTGGCGCTGGGCGTCCGCACCGCCGAGACCAGCGGGGCGCGGGGGCCGGCGCCGGAGGGGCTGGCCGCGGCGGCCGGGCGCGGCGGATCCAGCCGGACGGTCAAGGAGGCGGTCCGGCTGCGCGACCTGCTCGCCCGGAACTGAACCGGTCCAGAAGCGGCCCCCCAGGACATACCCCTGAACCGTATAGTGATCGGGCACTTCACGAACAAACCGGCCAATCGCGGCTTACTCGACGGCAAGGGGGGCCGATGACGGCACCGGACACGACCGCGGAACGGGCCCCCGCCGATCCGCATCCCGCGCAGCGCCGGATCCTGGCCGTGCTCACCGCGTCCCAGGTGCTGGGCGGCATCGGCGTCGGCACCGGCGTCGCGATCAGCACCCTGGCCGCCGCCACGATGTCGGGCTCGGAGGCGATCGGCGGGCTGGCGCAGACCAGCGCGGTCGCGGGCGCCGGGGTCCTGGCCGTCCCGATGGCGCGGGCCGCCGCCCGGCACGGACGGCGCCCCGCGCTCGCCGTCGGCTACGGCGCGGCCGTGGCGGGCGCCGTGATCGCCACCGCCGCCACCGCGCTGGGCCAGTGGCCGCTGCTGATGCTCGGGCTCTTCCTCGCGGGCGGCGGCAGCGCCGGCGGGCTGGCCGCCCGCTACGCCGCCACCGACCTGTCGAGCCCCGGCCGCACCGCCCGCGACCTGTCCACCGTCGTCTGGGCCACCACCATCGGCTCCATCGCGGGCCCCAACCTCGCCGAGCCCGCCGACCGGATCGGCCGGAACCTCGGCCTGGCGCCCTGGGCCGGCCCGTACGCGCTGGCCGCGATCGCCTTCGCGCTGACACTGGCCGCGATCGTCGCCCTGCTGCGCCCCGACCCGCTCCACGCGGCGGCCCCTCCCGCCGACCCGGGGAAGCCCGCCGCGTCCGGCGGCGCGTGGGAGGTGCTGCGGACCGTCCCGCGGGCCCGCCTCGCGGTCGCCGCGATCGTGGTCAGCCACATGGTGATGGTCTCCGTCATGGTCATGACCCCGGTCCACCTGGGCCACGGGCACGCGAGCCTCACCGTCGTCGGGATCGTGATCAGCCTGCACATCGCGGGCATGTACGCCCTCTCCCCGCTCCCGGGCTGGCTGGCCGACCGGTTCGGGCGGATCCCCGTCCTGCTCGTCGGCATGGCGCTGCTGGCCGCCGCGACCGCCCTGGCCGCGGTCTCCGCGCCGCACCACGTCACCCGGCTGTCGGTCGCGCTGGTCCTGCTCGGGCTCGGCTGGTCGTTCGGGCTGGTCGGCGGGTCGGCGCTGCTCACCGAGTCGGTCCCGGCCGGCCGGCGGCCCGCCGTCCAGGGCCTGTCCGACCTGCTCATGAACGGCGGCGCGGCGGTCGGCGGGCTGGCCGCGGGCGCGATCGTCACCGCCCTGTCGTACGGTGCACTCGCAACCGTCGCGATGGCCCTGGTGTTCCCCATGACAGTGGCGCTGCTCCTGACCATGCGAGAGAGAGTGAGTTGACCTCCTCCCCTTCGTAAACGAGGGGGATTCCACCCCGTGGCCTCAGTAGAGGAGGACAGGTTGGGGTTCGCGGTTCGTCCGCTCCGGTACCCCGGGGCGTCCCCGCGCAGCGACGGCCGGTCCGGCCGCCGTGTCCACGAGTGTGCAGAGGAGTCTGATCTCGTGGGCGATGTTGCGTGCCGCGTTCACGTCGGCGTTGCAGGCGAAGCCGCAGGACCGGCACCGGAAGCGCGCTTGGCTCTCGCGCGCCTGCGGGTCGATGGTCCTGCACGCCGAGCAGCGCTGCGAGGTGTACGCGGGGTTGATCTTGTGGACGCGGCCAGGGGCCTTGTGCTCCAGCCGCTCGACCAGCATGGCCCATCCGCTTGCGAGGATGCCCCGGTTCAGTCCCGCCTTGGCGGCGACGTTGCATCCCGGCCTCTCGATAGTGCCTTTGGCGGAGCGGGTCATGCCCCGGGTGTTGAGGTCCTCGACACCGATCGCGTCGTACTCGCGGGCCAGCCTGGTGGAGGTCTGCTCGACCCAGTTCTTGCGGCGGTCGCTCTGGCGGGCCTTGAGTCGGGCGAGCGCGGCTTTGAGTCCGGCGCGGCGGTGGGAGCCGCGCCGGGCGCGCCCGAGTTTGCGGGCCAGCAGTCGCAGGCGCCGCCTCTCTCCGGGGGTGAGGCCGGGGACCTTCAGCAGGTCGCCGGTCGAGAGGGCGGCGCTGACGGTGACGCCGCGATCCACCCCGACCACGCTCCCGTCACCGGGGCCGGAGACCGGGGGCGGGACGTGCGCGAACGCCACATGCCAGCGCCCGGCCCGATCACGGGTCACCCGGTAGGACCTCACACCCTCCGGCACCGGCCGCGACAGACGGAGCCTCACCCACCCGCACTTGGGCACCAGCACCGCACCCCACTTACGCGACAGCCGCTTGACCTGATGGGGTTTGACGCCGACCTGCCGGAACCCCTCATGCACACCCTGCCTTCGCCAGGTGGGGCGCTTGTGCGTCCCGGCGAAGAAGTTGGCCATCGCCTGCGCGAAATCGCGGAGCGCCTGCTGCTGCACGGTCTGCGACCCGGCCCGCAACCACTCGAACTCGGCTCGGGCCTGGGTGAGCTGCCGGGATTGTTCGTTGTAGCCGGGCGCCCCGCCCCGCCGGTGCCGGGACCAGAAGCCGTGCTGCTCCACGGCAAGGTTCCACACGTACCGCGCATGCGCACAATGCCCGAGCAGGGCTTGCTCCTGCTCAGGCGTGGGGGCCAGGCGGTAACGCGGCACGAGGCGACCCTACCCTGCACGCTCGAACACAGGAGCGAAAACGTACTGGATCGCGCCTGGTCAACCGGCATTCGCCCCCAGGGGGCGAATCTCCTTTGTCTACCCTGCTCCGGAGACGTCCGATTCCTCCCCGGCCTCAAGCCGGAGTTTCCACGGAGGTCCTTTGATGAACGAGACCCACACCGCCGCGGCGACGCTCGCGTTCGGCGCGGCCGACACGGCGCTCGGCCGGCTCCTGGTCGGCGCGACCGAGACCGGCATCGCCTGGCTGGGCTGGCGCGACACCCCCGGCACCCGCGCCCGCGCGACCACGCGGGCGGGCCTGCCGGTCGTCGACGACCCCGCCCGGCTCGCCGCCGCCCTCGACGGGCTGGCGGCCTACTTCTCCGGCGAACCGCACGCCTTCGCCCTCCCGATCGACTGGCGCCTCACCTCCCCGCTCCAGCGGCAGGTGCTGACGACGCTGTACGAGTCGGTGCCCTACGGCAAGGTCGTCACCTACGGCGAGCTGGGCGAACGCAGCGGCGCCGGCGTCCCGGCCCAGGCCATCGGCCAGGTCATGGGCGGCAACCCGATCCCCGTGATCGTCCCCTGCCACCGGGTCGTGGCGTCCAACGGCCTCGGCGGCTACAGCGGCGGCTCGGGCGTCGAGGTGAAACGGTGGCTGCTCACCCTCGAAGGCGCCCTCCCCGCGACCCTCGACTGGGACCTCGCCACCGGCCCCTGACGGAAACGTAGAATGAGCCGGTGCCCAGGATCAGCGAACCCACGGTCGCCGAGCACCGGGCGCGCCAGCTGCGCATCCTGCTCGACGCGGCCCGCTCGCTCGTCGCCGAAGAGGGCCTCGAAGCGCTGTCCCTGGCCGCCCTCGCCCGCCGCGTCGGGCTGTCCCGTCCCGGCCTGTACGAGTACTTCCGCTCCCGCGACGACCTGGTCGCCGCGATCGTCGAAGAGGAACTCCCCCGCTGGGCGGCCCTGGTCGAGGGCTCCCTCGACGCCTCCGCCGACCTCTCCGGCAAGGTCGAGTCGTACGTGCGGACCCAGCTCGAGGTCATGACCGACGGGCGGCACGCCGCGGCCGTCGCACTCGTCGAGCACGCGCTGGCCGAACCCGCCCGCGAACGCATCAGGGACGGCCACGCGCAACTGCTGCGCCCCCTGACCGCGGCGCTCGCCGAGAACGGCATCCCCGAACCGGAGCTGCGCGCCGAACTCGTCCAGGGCATCGTCGACGCCGCCGCCAAGCTCGCCCAGCGCCGCCCCGGCGAGACCGCCGCGGCGACGATCGTGGACGCCGCGGTCGCGCAGGCCGTCCGCGGCCTGACCTGAGCCCCGCTCAGCCGTCCGCGCGGATCTCGTACCGGACGCCGGTCAGCGACTCCGACACCTCCCACAGCCGCGCGCCCAGCTCCGGACGCTTGGCCCGGGGATGCGTCACCACCTCGGTCGGAGCGCCCCGATACTGCAGCAGCTTCGGCCCGTAGCAGGCGCCCTCCGCCACATCGGCCGCAGTCGCCGCGTACAGCGTCGGCAGCGCCCCGGCGGCGGCCGACTGCGCGACGACCGTGTTGACGACCCCGGCACCCCGCTCCATGAACCGGCTGCCCTCCATCCGCGGCCCGGTCTGCTGCAGGTTCGTCGCGGCGAAACCCGGATGCGCCGACACGCTCAGCACCTCCGGCACGCGCCGCGCCAGCTCCCGCGTGAACAGCAGGTTCGCCAGCTTGGACTGCGCGTACGCACCCCACTTCTGGTAGCGGCGCTCACCCTGCAGATCGTCGAACCGGATCCTGCCGACCCACGCGAACCCGCTCGTCACCGTCACCACGCGGGGCCCCTCGGCGGCCCGCAGCGCCGGCAGCAGCAACCCCGTGAGCGCGAAATGCCCCAGGTGGTTGGTGCCGAACTGCATCTCGAACCCGTCCGCCGTGGTCCGCCTGGGCAACGCCATGACCCCGGCGTTGTTGACCAGCAGATCCAGCGGCCGCTCGCCCTCGCGGCCCGCGAACTCCCGCACCGACGCCAGGTCCGCCAGGTCCAGCGAGGCCAGCCGCGCCTCGGCGTCCGGCGCCGCCGCCTTCAGCCGGTCGAGGGCCGCCTGCCCGCGCTCGGCACTGCGGCAGGCCAGCACCACCTCGGCGCCGTGCCGCGCCAGCTCCAGAGCAGTGTGGAACCCGATCCCGCTGTTGGCGCCGGTGACGACGGCCCGCCGCCCAGCGAGATCGGGAATGTCAGCAACCGTCCACTTACGCATGGGTCTCATCATTGTGGAGGGGCTACCCTTCACGCCAGTCATTGTGGAGGGGCGACCCTCCACGCCGGTCATTGCCCGGGGGGCGCCCCCCATCCCCGGTGGAGGCTGGGGGTGGCCCCGGGCAATCCGGCGGCTACGCGGGCAGTTTGTTCTCGATGGCCTCGGTGATCTCGGTGGACTCCGGTTCGGTCTGGGGGGAGAAGCGGGCGGCCACGGTGCCGTCGGGGGCGATGAGGAACTTCTCGAAGTTCCAGCGGATGTCGCCGGTGTGGCCTTCGGCGTCCGGGGTGCCGACGAGGGCGGTGTAGAGGGGGTGCCGGCCCTCGCCGTTGACCTCGATCTTCTCGGTGAGGGGGAAGGTGACGCCGTAGGTGGTGGAGCAGAACTCGGCGATCTCCTCGGGGGTGCCCGGCTCCTGGCCCATGAACTGGTTGCACGGGACGCCGAGGACGGTGAAGCCCCGGTCGGCGTAGCGTTCCTGCAGCCGCTCGAGACCGGTGTACTGCGGCGTCAGGCCGCACTTGGAGGCGACGTTGACGATCAGCACGGTGGTGCCCTGGTACTGCGCGAGGTCGGCGGACCCGCCGCGCAGACCCGCGATCTCCACATCGTAGACAGACATGGGCCCGATCCTAGGAGAGGGACCGGGCCTGTCCGCGATCGCCGTCCCCGGGAGGCGGGGACGGCGCGGCTACCGGCTCACGTGCCGATCCCGTTCACGAACGCCGCGAGCTGGTTGCCCGCGTTGCCGAGCTGCGAAAAGGCGTTGTTCACCATGTTGGCCGCATCCCGGGGTGAGCTGAGCACATAGAAGATCAAGAAGACGATGCCGACCCGCTGGAGGTTCTTCTTGTTCATACCGAACGCCGTCCCTTAGTAAGCGCAGCGACACACTGACCCGATTCAATTGTGCCCAGCTGCTCCTGCCCGCAAAGCGATATTTTACTGTCACGATGCGGCCCGCGCTTGATCCCCCCGGGCGGTCGGCGCGCCTCGGAGGGTCCTCAGGGCCTCGAACTGCGGGCTTGCGGCGCGGGTGTTCGCGACGCGCGAAGAAACCCGTGCCCGCGCGGCGTGTCAGGGGATCGCGCTCACGAACTGCGACATGGACTCGGCGGCGCCGCCGAGCCCGCCCAGGGTGCTGTTCACCAGGTTGGCGGCGCCCTCGGGCCGGGTGATCACGTACCAGACCGCGAAGGCGATCGCGATGATCTTCAGGTGCTTCTTGTTCACGTCCCCCACTTTCCGCGTCCACTCGCCTACGGAGAGTAGTTCCCCGGGTGCCGGGGGACGGAGATCAAGCGAGGGTAAAACCCGGCCCGGCGGCGGCTCAGGACACCGAGGGCGGGCCGTGCTCCACGAGATAGCCGATGTAGAGGGGGCGGAGCGCGTCGGCCAGCTCGCCCTCGCCCGCGTGCGTGAACTCCTCCAGCAGCGACAGGCCGTGGAGGAGGTCGAACTTGGCGCGGTCGAGGTTGCCCAGCGAGGCGGCCGCGGCCGGGATGGCCCGCAGCAGCTCCCACAGGAAGCCGACGTCGCGGCGTTCGCGGGCGCGGGCCAGCGCCCGGTCGTGCAGTTCCTTGGACGACAGGTTCTCCAGCCGCGCGGCGGCCTCGGGCGTCACATCGGACATGTCCCGACTGTAACCGCGCGGCCGGTCTTTAACCGTCGGCTACTTGGAGATGACGTCCGCGGGGATCTTCTCGTCGTTCTTCAGGGCGTCGAACAGCCGGCCCGCCTTGCGCTTGTCCCAGGTGATGTACGCGCCCGCGGCCGCCGAGCTGCCGGCCCCGCCGATCGGGACGGCGGTGGTGACGCCGTCGCCGCCGCTGACGCCCTTCATCGCCCACATCATCCGGACCAGGTCGTGCAGGTGGTCGTCCTCGTCCACGAGGAAGTTGCTGGTGGCGTTCAAGGCCAGCGGGACGCCGCGCGCCGGGTTGAAGAGCACGCCGGGGCTGGTGGCCTTCTTCATCAGCGCGCCGAAGAACTGCCGCTGGCGGTCGACCCGGTCGAGGTCGGCGCGGGCAGAGGCGCGGGTGCGGACGTAGCCGAGGGCCTGGGCGCCGTCGAGGGTCTGGCAGCCCGGGGCGAGGTTCAGCCCGGCCTTGGGGTCGCGCATCCGCTCCTTGAGGCACATGTCGACGCCGCCGACGGCGTCCACCACGCCCACGAACCCGCCGAAGCCGATCTCGGCGTAGTGGTCGATCCGGACGCCGGTGGCCTGCTCGACCGTCTTCACCAGCAGCTTGGGGCCGCCGAAGGCGAACGCGGCGTTCAGCTTGTTCATGCCGCGGCCCGGGATGGAGACGTAGGAGTCGCGCGGCAGGCTGATCAGCGAGGTGCCGCCGGATCCGTAGTGCAGCAGCATCATGGAGTCGGTGCGGCGGCCCTGGGCCTTGCCGGTGGCCATCCGCTTGCGGTCGGCGGCCGACAGGCCCTCGCGGCTGTCGGAGCCGACGACCAGCCAGTTGGTGCCCGGGGTGTCGGCCAGCCGCCCCGCCTGGTCCAGCACCGGTTCGCGCTTGAGCCGGGAGTCGAGGTAGAAGTACCCGGCCACGGTGAGGCCGAGCACGATCACCAGCAGCACCGCGAGAACGCGCGGCCAGCGGCGGCGCCTGCGGCGGCGCGGCATGTCGTCGTAGGGGTCCCGACCGCGGAACTGGTCGCCCGCGTAGGGGTCCGCGTACTGGTCGCCCGAGTGGGCACCCCCGTACGGGTCGCGCTCTCCGGCGTACTCCGCCGGCCTTGGCGCGGGCCTGTTGCGTGCCATCCCGCCGTCCTCCCGTCCTGGCCAGGCGTCCGTCATGCCGTAGACCTTAGGGCAAGGCCGCCGCCGGGCGCGTCCCCCCGTCGCATGATTGTCCACAGCTCTAAATCAGCGCGGCATGTGACAAATGCAGCGGAGCCCATCGCCCTGGCGGTGCACACTTCCCGGTGGGTGGTACGTGCGTGCGAGGGGCGGCGGATGGGTTCTCGGCGTGTTTTCTCCATGTTCGAACGGTTGCGCGGGCTCGTCCGCCCGCGCCGGCGGCGCGGGGAGGCGGACCCGGACGCCGCCGCGCTGCCGGAGCTGACGGCGGCGCTCTGGTCGTCCCGGACCCGGGAGCTGCACGAGACCAGCATGCGGACGGTCGCCCGGCGGCTGCCGTCGGTGATCTGGCGGTCGGCCCGGCTGGCCTGGCGGGCCAACCGCGCCGACACCGCCGTCACCATCGGGTGCAACCTGGTCGCGGGGGTGTTCACCGCGTTCGGGCTGCTGGCCACCACCGGGGTGCTGACCGCGCTGTTCAGCGCCGGGCCGACTCCCGACCGGGTGCGGGACGCGCTGCCGTCGCTGGCACTGGTGGCCGGGGCGACCGCGCTGCGGGCGGCGCTGCAGGCGGCGGCCGGGTGGGCGCAGGCCCGGCTCGACCCGCAGGTGGAGCGGCTGGTCGAGCTGCGGCTGTACGAGGCCACCACGGCCGTCGACCTGGCGGCGCTGGAGGACTCGGAGTTCCTGGACGACCTCAAGCGCGCGGAGGGGCGCGGGATGAGGTCGGCTCCGATGGTCGTCCAGCACGCGGTGGACGTCCTCACCGGAGTGGTCGGCCTGCTCGCGGCGGCCGGGACGCTCGGCGTGCTGCACCCGCTGCTGCTGCCCCTGCTGCTGCTCACCGCGGTGCCCGAGGGGTGGGCGTCGGTGCGGGCCGCCCGGATGCGCTACGTCACCGAGCTGACCCTGATCGGCGCGCTGCGGCGCAAGTGGATCCTGTCGAACCTGATGGTCGAGCGGCGGCACGCGGCGGAGATCCGCTCGTTCACCATGCGGGGGTTCCTGCTGGGCGAGTACGACAAGGTCGCCGCGTACCAGCGCGGCGTGGAGCTGGACCTGGCCAGGCGGCAGGCGATCACGCGGGTGTTCGGCGACATGATGCAGGGCGCGGCCACCGGGGGCGTCTACGTCACGCTCGGCCTGATGCTGTGGGCGGGCACGGTGCCGCTGGCGGTGGCGGGGACCGCGGTGCTGGCCATCCGGTCCGGTCAGACCTCGCTGGTCAATCTGGTGTTCGCGGTCAACCGCTGCTACGAGGAGGGCCTGTACTTCGGCGACTATCTCGACTTCTGCGCCGAGGCGGAGGGCCGGGTGCCCGAGCGCGGCGTCCGCGGCGAGGGGACCGAGACGGTGGTGGCCCGGCTGCCCGCGGACTTCGAGCGCATCACCGCCGAGGACCTCACCTTCACCTATCCGGGCGCCGAGACGCCCTCGCTGAACGGGATCTCGCTGGAGGTCCGGCGCGGCGAGGTGGTGGCGCTGGTCGGCGAGAACGGCTCCGGCAAGAGCACCCTGGCCAAGATCCTCGCCGGGCTGTACGACCCGGACGGCGGCGAGATCCGCTGGGACGAGGTCCCGCTGCGGTCCGTCCCGGCCGAGGGGGTGTGGGAGCGCATCGCGGTGATCGCCCAGGAGTACACCCACTGGCCGATGACCGCCCGGCAGAACATCACCATGGGCCGCGCCGCCGGCGAGGAGGAGCTGCTGGCCGCGGCCCGGGCGTCGGGCGCCGCCGAGGTGGTGGACGAGCTCGCGCACGGCTACGACACCCTGCTGGACCGGCGGTTCCAGGGCGGCGCCGAGCTGTCGGGCGGCCAGTGGCAGCGGCTGGCGGTGGCCCGCGGCTTCTTCCGGGACGCCCCGCTGCTGATCTGCGACGAGCCGACCGCCGCGCTCGACGCGCGCGCCGAGCACCACCTGTTCGACCGGATCCGCACGCACGCCGACGGCCGCACCGTGCTGCTGATCACGCACCGGCTGGCCAGCGTCCGCCACGCCGACCGGATCTACGTGCTGGAGCAGGGCAGGGTGATCGAGGAGGGCGACCACGCGGCGCTGATGGCGCGGGGCGGACTGTACGCCGAGCTGTACGAGTTGCAGGCGTCCGCCTACCGGGCCGCCGAGGCCGCGGAGCAGGTTCCGGAGGTCGCGCAGGTTCCGGAGGCGCCGGGGGCGCGGGCCGATCAGATGTAGGGGCCGGTGGGCAGGTCCGGCTCGCGCCTGGCGGGCTCGGACGGGACGTCCTCGGGCCGCAGCAGCCGCACCTCGGCATGGTCCACGTCGTCCTCGTCCACCCCGCCGGTGCCCGGGCCGGCACCGGCGGTGATCCGCTGCGCCTGCCGCGCGATGGCCTCCTCCAGCACGTTGCGCACCAGCCGGGCGTTGCCGAACGAGGCGCCCCGCGCCTCGGCGGCCAGCCTGCGGCGCAGCGCGGCGAGGGCCCCCTCGGCCAGCGCGAACCCCGCCTCCGCGGCCATCGACTCGAAGATCGTGGCGAGCTCGTCGTCGGAGTAGTCGGGGAACCGCAGCGTCTTGGGGAAGCGGGACTCCAGCCCGGGGTTGAACTTCAGGAACCGCTCCATCTCGGCGTCGTACCCGGCCACGATCACCACCAGGTCCGAGCGGTGCTCCTCCATCAGCTTCAGCAGCTCGGCGACCGCCTCGTGGCCGAAGTCGCGGCGGTCGGCGCCGCCCGCGGTGAGCGCGTACGCCTCGTCCACGAACAGCACGCCGCCCAGCGCCCGGTCGATCGCGGCGCGCACGCGGTGCGCGGTCTGCCCGATGAACTCCGCCACCAGGTCGGCCCGGGTGACCTCCACCAGATGACCCGACGACAGCAGGCCGAGCTGGGCGTACACGGCGGCGATCAGCCGGGCGACGGTGGTCTTGGCGGTGCCGGGGTTGCCCATGAACACCATGTGCCGGGTGGGGAAGGCCAGCGGCACGCCCGCCTCCCGCCGCCGCTCCTCCATCCGCGCCTCGGCGACCAGCGCGCTGATCTCGCGCTTGATGTCGTCCAGGCCGATCAGCCGCTCGACCTCCTCCAGGGGGTCGCCGGGCACCGCGTCGCGGCCGGGGGCGAGGGTGTCGGGCACGTCGTCGAGGAGGATGACGTCCAGGGACTCGCTCTCGTCCACGACGCCGTCGGCAAGGACGCGCCGCCCCTGGTTGGCCACCGCCCGGTCCAGGAGGCCGTTCATGGTGCGG
Source organism: Actinomadura rugatobispora (assembly GCF_055379765.1). Classification (NCBI taxonomy): domain Bacteria; kingdom Bacillati; phylum Actinomycetota; class Actinomycetes; order Streptosporangiales; family Thermomonosporaceae; genus Actinomadura; species Actinomadura rugatobispora. Next base: position 1,230,622 of record NZ_AP029191.1, read on the forward strand.
GCGTTGCCGAAGCCGCGGTCGCGCGGCGCGGCCCGCACCAGCGCGGCGACCCGGTCGAGCACGCCGTCGGCCAGGGCGAACCCGGCCGCGGCGGCCTTCGCCCGGAACACCTCGACCAGTTCCTCGTCGGTGAGGTCGGGGAAGCGGACGGTGCGGGGGAAGTAGGCGGCCAGCTCCTCGTGCGACTTCAGCAGCCCGTTCAGCTCGGCCTCGGGGCCGGTGAGCACGACCACCAGATCAGCGGGATGGGCCTGGACGGCGCCCAGCAGGACGTCCACGATCTCCCGGCCGCGGACCGCCTCCGCCGAGGCGAACGCGTGCGCGTCCCGTACCAGCAGCACGCCGCCCACGGCGCGCTCCACCGCGCGCCGCACCTTCACCGCGCTCTCGCTGCTGTACTCGCCCAGCAGGTCGGCCCGGTCCACCTCGAACAGGTGCCCGGTGGACAGCACCCCGAGGTCGGCGTACACGGTGCCGAGGATCTGCGCGACCTTGCTCTTGCCCGTGCCCGGGTTGCCGGCGAAGACCAGGTGGCGGGGACGGGCGGCGACCGCCATGCCCGCCTCCTCGCGCAGCCGCGCCGCCTTGGCCTCGGCGACCAGCGCCGCGACCTCCCGCTTGACCGGCTCGATCCCGGCCATCGCGGCCAGCTCGGCCAGCGGGTCGTGCGCGGTGCGCACCCCGGCGATCAGGCGCTGCGACAGGTCGGCCGAGGTGACCTCCAGGTCGGCTCCGGAGCCGGCGGGCGCGGCGGCGCGGGTCCGGGCCGCGGTCACCGCCTGCGCGGCCAGATGCTCGGCGAGCCGGGCGCCGCGCAGGTTGTGCAGCGGCGGGGTACGGGAGAGCAGCACGCCGGCGGCCGCGGCCACCGACCGCGCCACCGGCACCCCGCGCGCGGTCACGGCGCGGTGGAACAGCTCGGCGTACTCCTCCTCGCCGAACTCGCGGGTGCGGGTCACCTCGAAGGCCCGCACCAGCGCCGGGTTGGCGTCGAACAGCCGCCGGTCGCCGCCTGGACGGCACAGCGCCACCACGTCCAGGCCGGGCGAGCGCGCCATCAGCCGGCGCAGCTCCTCCAGCGCCGCGGCCCCGCAGCGCTCGTAGCCGGTCAGCCGCTCCAGGTCGTCGATCACCAGCAGCAGCCGTCCCTCGACGCACTCGCGGACCCGGGCCTGCAGCCACAGCACGGCGTCGCTGACGCCGAGCGAGGCGAACACCTGGTCGGAGATCCACAGCGCCTCCCGGATCACCCCGCGGCGGGCCAGCAGGCGCTCCAGGATCTCGGCGGCGGTGCCCTTGCCGGTGCCCTCGGAGCCGGAGACCAGCAGGCGCGCGGGCCTCTCCCCCGCCAGGCGGGCGACGAGGACCTCGCGCAGCGCCCGGGTGAGCTCGGGCTGCCCGACCAGCAGCCCGGACAGCACGTCGTCCTCTTCGCGCGTCGCGGTCTCGGCGCCGGTCTCACTGTCGGTGCCGGTGCCGGTCTCGGCTTCCGCGCCGGGGCGCGCCTCCAGGGCCTTTGGAGCCTGCGGGGACGACCTGCTCAGCCACTCCCCCAGCGGGTTGGCGACCGGGCGGTGGTCGAACAGCCGCCGCAGGTCGTGCTGGAACGCGCGGACCGGCACCCGGCAGCGCGGGCTGGTCGGCGACTCGGGCAGGCCCTGCGCCGCGCCGGTCACCCGCACCGCCATGTCCAGCCAGGCGCGGCACGCGTCCGCCTCCCCGGCCACCAGGCCGCGCGCCAGCCACGCCCGCGTCTCCTGCTGCCACGCCTCGGCCGCGAAGCCCTGCCCCAGCGCCCGCACGCGGTCGACCAGGTTCTCGTAGCGGGCGGTGCCCAGCGTGACCGCCATCTCGGCGGGCACGGACGTCACCTCCGCGGCCAGCAGCAGCCGCGCCAGGGCCGTCTCCAGCGGGACGTCGTCACCGACCGCCCCGGCGAGCCGCTCGTGCGCGGCGCCCAGGCCCTCGCACACCCAGCCCAGGTAGCCCAGCGGACCGGCCAGCTCGGGCAGCACCGCCAGCGTCTCGTCCGGCAGGCCGGCGTTCCACCACGCCTCCAGCCGGTCCTGCGGGACCGTCATCGCCTCCTCGCGGCGCGCGGGATCGCCCAGCCGCGCGTCGAAGAGGTCCATCAGCGCGGCCCGGCGCCGCTCCAGCGGCTCCAGGCCCTCGAAGACGTCCAGGCCGTCCCGGGCCAGCTCGTGCATCACCGCGCGGCGCTCGCGGTCGTCGCCCGCCGGCTCGGGCAGCCACAGCCCCGGCGGGCGCCACCGCCCGCCCTGGGTGAACCACGCCAGCGGGTCGCGCACCGCGGGCTCGGGCGTCGCCAGGAACTCCCCCAGCAGCTCGTAGTCCACGTCGCCGCGGGACCCGCCGCGCAGCGCGGACGCGCCGAGCAGGAACGTCAGCAGCGACCACTGCTCGGCGCCCGCCGCCGAGGTGCCCGGACCGTAGAACTCGCTGAGCTGCCGGGTGAGGACGACGGCGCGGGGATCACGGTTGAACTCCAGCGCCCGCTCGCGCATCTCCTCGTACGCCCCGTCGGGTACCCGCCACGGTCCGTGCGCGTAGACGTCCAGGACCGGTTCGTCGGTGAGGAGCAGTTCGAGGTGTTCCGGCAACCGTGGGGCGCTCAACTGGCTGGGCCCTTTCCTGCGCGTTCCTGAAGGGTTCCTGTGCGGTTCCTGCGGGGTCTTCGGCGTGGACGGACATCACGTCTGGCATGCACCCTACGGCGCTCCGCGACCGCGCACACCTCCCGCCGCGCACGGCGGGTCAGGGCCGCCCGGCGGCCGCGCCACGGGGACCCGGCGGTGCGGCGGGTTGGCAGACCGGCACTCCTCATGGATAGTTGTCACATGGAAAGCATCCGTGCACCCCGCCCCGGATGTCCCCAGCGGAGAGGAAGCCGCCGTGCTCCCCTTGGACGTGACCGCCCTCCGGCAGGACGGCCGCGCCGTCGTACGGCTGCGTGGTGAGCTCGACATCGCCAACGGCGACGACCTGCGCGACCGGCTGCGCGCCGCGCGCCGCTCCTACGGCGACCACCTGATCCTGGACCTGACCGATCTGCGGTTCATGGACTCGCACGGACTGTCGATCATCATCGACTGCTACAAGGCGGTCTCGGCCTCCGGCGGCGGCCTGGTGCTGGCCGCGCCGCGGCCGATCGTCCGCCGCACGCTGGAGATCACCGGCCTGCACCGGCGGATCACCGTCACCCCCACGGTCGAGGAGGCGATCGCCGCGCGCCCCGACCCCGACCCGCGCCCTGCCCCGCAGCCCGACCCGCACCCTGATCCGCACCCCGACCCGGCCCCCCGCCCGACCTGACGCGCCCGGCGTCTCCCCGAGATCCCCGGGGACGCGCCCGGCCCGCGCGCCGCGGGAACCCCCGCGACGCGCGGCCCACGGCTCGTCTCAGAGCGGCGAGGGCGTGGGGCGCTTGGGCCCGCGGCCGTCACCCGAGGAACGCCCCGTCGCGCGCCGTCCGATCCACGGCAGCAGGTACGTCCTGGCCCAGTGGACGTCCTCGCGGCGCGACACCAGCCAGCCGGCCGCCTCGCCGGGCGGCCACGGCTCGCGCCAGTCGCCCGCCGCCGGCACCCCCAGCACCTGCGCCACCAGCAGCGCCATCCGCCGGTGCCCCTCCGGGGACAGATGCAGCCGGTCCTCGTACCAGGCCCGCGCGTCGTTGAACACGCGGCTCGACCACAGGTCCACCACGTCGCAGCCGCGCCGGTCGGCGATCGCGCGCAGGTGCATGTTGTACGTGGCGGCCCGGCCGCGGATGCGGTGCCCGGCGCGCAGCCCCCGGGTGTCGAAACCGGTGAAGATCACCACCCGGGCGCCGGTGGCCCGCAGCCGCTTCACCGCGTCGTCGAACAGCACCGCGAGCGCGTCCGGATCCGCGCCCGGGCGGATCATGTCGTTGCCGCCCGCGCAGAAGGTCACCAGGTCCGGCTCCAGCTCGACGGCGCACGGCACCTGGTCGGCCACGATCTGGCGCAGCAGCTTGCCGCGCACCGCCAGGTTGGCGTACCGCAGCCCGGGATCGCGCTCGGCCAGATGCTCGGCCAGCCGGTCCGCCCAGCCGCGGAAGCGGTCGCGCTCCCCGGGGTAGGGGTCGTTCAGGCCCTCGGTGAAGCTGTCCCCGATGGCGACGTACGTACCGACCTGTTCCAGGGCGTCCATCGCATCACCTCGAACGGTTTCGTCCATACTTGCGAGGAATAATGATGCAGCGTACACACATCCCGCGCGAGCGCGGGAGCCCACCCCGGGCGCTCCGCCCCGGCGGGCTCAGGTCCAGGTGGGCGAGGTGGTGCCCAGCGGACCGCCGGGCGGGCCGGGACGGCCGGGCCGGCCGGGCGGACCGGGCGGACCCGCCTGCGGGACCGGGGCCCCCGCCCCCGCCGCGGCCGAGTGCATCCCGATCGCGTGCTTCACCAGCGTGATCAGCACCTGCTTGGTGGACTCCCGGGTGCGCGCGTCGCACTGCAGGATCGGCACGTGCGCACTGATCGACAGCGCCTCCCGGATGTCCTCGGCGCCGTAGGGGAACTCGCCGTTGAAGCCGTTCACCCCGACCACGAAGGGCAGGCCCAGCTCCTCGAAGTAGTCGACCGCGGCGAAGCAGTCCTCCAGCCGCCGGGTGTCGACCAGCACCACCGCGCCGATCGCGCCCTTGACCAGGTCGTCCCACATGAACCAGAAGCGGTGCTGGCCCGGCGTGCCGAACAGGTAGAGGATCAGCTCCGAGTCCAGCGACACCCGGCCGAAGTCCATCGCGACCGTGGTCGTCGTCTTGTCCGGCACCGCCGACAGGTCGTCCACGTCGGCGCTGGCCGCCGTCATCACCGCCTCGGTGGTCAGCGGCATGATCTCCGACACCGACCCGACGAAGGTCGTCTTGCCCACCCCGAAACCGCCGCCCACGACGATCTTCACCGAGGTCAGTTCGGGCTCCCCGCCCGGCCCGGCCGGCGGCGGGGCCTGATCAGAGGTTCCGAAGGCCACTGAGCACCCTTTCTAGAAGGCGGAGGTCCGGCTGCGCGCCGGTGGGACGCGACTGGTGCAACCGCAGCAGTCCTTCGAGGCACATGTCGGCGATCAGCACCCGGGCCACGCCGAGCGGCAGCCGCAGCAGCGCCGAGACCTCGGCCACGGAGCGGGCCGACCGGCACAGGTCCATGATCGCCCGGTACTCGGGGGTCAGCGCCGCCACGTCCCGCGGCGGGTAGGGCGTGGCGGTGACCAGCGCCTCCATCGCCAGGTCGTACCTCGGCTTGGTGCGCCCGCCGGTGACGGCGTACGGGCGCACCAGGGAGCTGGTCTCGGGCTCCTGCGGCCGTCCCGGGGGGCGCCCTCCTGGAGGGCCGGGCTCACCTCCCCAGCGCGGCGGGCCACCGGGACCGGCTCCCCAAGGACTGCCTCGATCCATCTCGCCGACCTCCGTCAGACTCCGTCAAGATCAGTATCGGGCCGGCCCGGTGCCCATCTCCGGTACGGCCGGTCCCCCGTAGGGCGGCTGCTGGCCGTGCTCCCCGGGAGCCCGCAGCGCCGGGGTCAGCACCCTCCCGACGCGCTCCACCAGCAGCGTCATCTCGTAGGCGACCAGCCCGAGATCGCAGTCCGAGGCCGCCAGCACCGCGAACACCGACCCGTTGGCGATGGACATCACGAACAGCAGCCCGCGGTCCATCTCCACGACGGTCTGGCTCACACCGCCCGCGTCGAAGATCTTGGCCGCGCCCTGGGTCAGGCTCATCAGCCCGGAGGCGATGGCCGACAGCTGGTCGGCGCGCTCGGGCGGGAACCCGGCCGAGTAGGCCATCGGCAACCCGTCGGAGGACACCACGACCGCGTGCGCGACCTTCGGCACCCGGTCCGCGAAATTGGTCACCAGCCAGTTGAGATCCTGCCCGCTCACCGGGCGCCTCCGTTCTCACCCTCGCTCGGCGAGGGAGTCTCACCTGTGTTGGCCGAGCCGGATCCCTCGCCCGGCCCGCCGGGGCCGCGCGTCTCGGTACGTCCCTTGCGCACGCCACGCTGGAGGCTGGCGAACCGGTTCCGCACGGTGTCGGCCGACTGGGCCGGGACCGGCGCCGGGGGGCGCCCGCCCGTACCAGCCGGCGGTGCCTGCGGGGCGGCCCGCCCGGCGGGCCGCTGGGACCCCACCGCGCCGGGCACCCGGTTGCGTCCGGGCACCCGCTTGGGCAGGCCCGCGGAAGTGCGCTCACCGGCCACCGGTTCCCGTGCCGCCTCGGCGGCCTGGAACCCGGCGTCGGCGGGGGATTCCCAACCTCTCACGGGATCCTCACTCGGTGTCTGGTCGGTCCGGCGCTGGAACCACTCCGACTGCATCGCGTCGAAGATCGGCGAACGTTCCGGCACACCGGGGGGAGCGGCCTTTCCGGGCTCGGGCCCGGCGTCGTGCACGGCGTCATGCCCAGGATCATGCCCGGTGCCGTGCGGCGGGGCGTGCTCGGGGGCCTGATCGGGGCGGGGGGCATGCCCGGGCGCGCCGCGTCCGGGCAGGTTCTGGACGGGCCGGCCCTGGACGGGCGGGCCCTGATTGGGCGGGGCCTGGTCGTGCGGGCCCTGGCCCGCCGCGTTCTCCGGCACCACCGGCAGCGGCCCGGTCTCCCAGGGCACGCGCGGCAGCGGCCCGGTTCCCGGGACGGCCGGCTGCGCCTCGGGCACCACCGGCAGCGGCCCGGTCCGCCCCGGGTCGGCGGGCTGCGACGGGGACGCGTCGGCAGGCCCGCCGCGCGCCGGGTGCTGGGCGCCCGGCCGCCGGACGGGCAGCCTCGGCCCGCGCCGTCCCGGCCCTTCCTCCGGCGGCCCCTGCTCGTGGGGTGCCTGCTCGTGCGGGCGCGGCTCGTGGGGACGGGGCTCGTGCGGGCCCTGGTCCGCGGACGGCACGAGCGGCACGGGGCCGGTTCCGGACACGGGCGGGTAGGGGCCCGTCCCGGCCGCACCGGCCGGCGGAATCGGCCCGGTCGTGGTGGGAGAGCCGTCGAACGGCGCGTTCGGGTACGGCGTGCCGTTCGGGTAGGGCCCGCCGTTCGGGTACGGCCCGGGAGCGCCGGGCGCCCCGGGAGCGCGGTCGTCGAACGGCCGCCGGTCGAAACCGCGCGGGTCGAGGTCGCGCGCGTCGGGCGGCACCGCCGGCCCGTCGAACGGGCGGTCATCGAACGGGCGGTCATCGAAGGAACGGCCGTCGAAGGGCGGACGGTCGTCGAACGGGCGGCCGTCGAAGCCGCCGCCGTCGAACGGGCGGCCGTCGTACACCGGCTGCGGGCCGGTGCCGGGGGGCTGACCGGGCGCGCCGCCGTGACGCGGGTGCGGCACCCCGTACTCGCCGGTGTCGCCGCTCGGGCGGAACTGCCCGCCCGGACCGGACGGGACCGCCCCGGTACCGCCGGACGGGGCCGCCATCGCGGCGAACTCGCCGCCGCGGCCCGCGCCCTCGTCCATCGCGCCGAAGCCGCGGGAGCCCACGCCCCCGGACTCGGCCGGCCTGATCACCATCTCCGGCAGCACCACGAACGCGGTGAGCCCGCCGCCCTGCGCGGCGCGCAGCTCGACGCGGATGCCGTGCCGCACCGCCAGCCGGCCGACCACGAACAGGCCCATGCGGCGGGCCGCGGAGAAGTCGATGACCGGCGGGTTGGCCAGCCGCCAGTTGGCCTGCTCCAGCTCCTCCTGGGACATCCCCACACCGTTGTCGGTGATCTGCAGCATCGCCCCGCCGCCGCTGAGCAACTGGCCGGAGACGGTCACCCGGGTGTGCTCGGCGGAGAACACCGTGGCGTTCTCCACCAGCTCGGCCAGCAGGTGGACCAGGTCGTTGACCACCGGGCCGCCGACGGTCATGTCGCCGTGCACGCGCAGCGCCACCCGCTCGTACTGCTCCACCTCCGACAGCGAGGCGCGCACCACGTCGATCAGCGGGACCGGGCGGTTCCACCGGCGCACCTGGTCCTGGCCGCCGAGGACCAGCAGGTTCTCGCAGTTGCGGCGCATGCGGGTGGCCAGGTGGTCCAGCCGGAACAGGTTGGCCAGCTGCTCCTCGTCGCGCTCGCTCTGCTCCAGCTCCTCGATCAGCCGAAGCTGGCGCTCGATGAGGGACTGGCTGCGCCGCGACAGGTTGACGAACATCGCGTTGATGTTGCCGCGCAGCACCGCCTCGTCGGCGGCCAGCCGGACCGCCTCCCGGTGCACCTCGTCGAACGCCCGCGCGACCTGGCCGATCTCGTCGGAGGAGTCGACGTCGATCGGCTCCACCTCGATGCCGTCGGCGGCGGCCTCGGGATCGCGCAGCCGGTCCACCAGCCCGGGCAGCCGGGTGCCGGCGACCTCCAGCGCGCCCGCCTGCAGCCGGCGCAGCGGCCGCACCAGCGAGCGGGCCACCGCGCCGGTGGCCAGCGCGGCCAGCAGCAGCCCGACCAGCAGCAGCGCGGCGTCGATGGCGACGCCGACGTAGGCGCCGTCCTTCAGCTCCCGGCTGTCGCGCGTGATGGAGCCGGCCAGGTTCTGCTCGACCCTGCGGAGCTGCTCGATCCGGGAGGTCGAGGCGTTCCGCCAGGTGGCCGCGTCGCTCGGGCCCAGCGGGCGGACCGACATCGTGCTGGAGGCGCCGGAGCGGACCAGCACCTGCTGGTAGAGGCCCTCGACCCGGCCGATGTCGGGGCCGGTGACGGTGTCCTCCAGCAGCTGCCGCTGGCCGGTGTCGGCGGTCGTCCGGAAGATGGCCATCTGGCCGTCCTGCTGCGAGCGCAGACCCAGCAGCCGCTCCCGGTCGGACGGGTTGGCGAACCTCCGGGTGAGCAGCACCGAGGTGGTCAGCGCCCGTTCCTGGGAGGCGAAGTCCTTGGCGCGCGCGAGCGCGGCGAACGCGCGCGTGCTCTCGGAGACGTCGGCGTTCGGGCTGCCCTGCGCGACCAGGTCGTTCAGGTCCAGCAGCGAGGCGATGAGCTGGCCGTAGATGTCCAGGGTCGAGAACGCCGAGGCGCTGTTCTGCCCGGCCACCGAGCGCAGGCCCGCCAGCGAGTCGAGCCGGTAGCGGACGTCCCGGACCTTCGCGCGGACCTGGGAGGAGTAGGCGCCGTCGATGCCGCCGAGCCGCTCGCGGACACCGCGGGCGGCTCGATCGGTCACGCTCTGTTGCTCTCGTACGGTCTGGTCCTGGCCGTCCCGGGGGACGGTCAGGTATTGCACCGTAAGGTCTCGTTCGTCTTGTAGCTCCTGAACGAGTCCGGCGACGCGTTCACTCAGCGTGGCCAGCCGTTCGATTCTCGTGTAGAGCCCGGCCTCGTTCACGCCGTCGCGCACGCGCAGGCCCGCCAGGATCCCGGCGACCACCGCCGGAATGAGGATCAGCACCACCAGACGGGTCGTCACACGGGTGTTGGCCAGCCTGAAACGGCGCCCGCCGGGCCGGCGACCGGCCTTTGCGTCGCCGTCAGGCGGGAGGGAGTGAGCATCCGGCCCTACGGCGCGGTCCTGCTCCGTCGCTGGTCGCACGTCCCTCCATCACCTCTCGCGGTCCACGTTCCACACCCCCGCCGCGGGTTCCGGACGTGTTCCCGCGGCGTGCCCAGTGGGCCTTTTGGTACCTCTGGGGCGAGGGTCATTGCAGCACAGAGTAATCCGAGAGACAAACCTCAAGATGACTCATTTCACACTTGAGCACGCTTAGCACATCCGTGCTCTAAGATGTCCCGTTTGCCCGATTTGCGTCTCACTCACGTAAACATCGGGACAACGTTCCGGGGTTACCTAGGGTTACTGCGCTAGAGTCCGCACGATCATGCCGATCCATGGCATACCCCCCATATCCCTCCCTCTTGAAGGAGCGCTCATGAGGTTCGCCAAAGCACGGCGCGCCTGGCTCGCCGGTGCGCTCGCCGGCACGCTCGCGCTGTCCCTGGCCGCCTGCGGAGGCGGCGACGAGGCGTCCGCCAACGGGCTGGAAGAGTCCGAGATCACCGTCGGGGTCATGCCGATCACCGAGGCCGCCGGGATCCAGATCGCCATCTCCCGGGGCTTCTTCAAGGCCGAGGGCCTCGAGGTGAAGATGCGGACCGTGACCGGCGCCGCCGAAGCGCTCCCCCTCCTCAAGGGCGGCAGCATCGACATCGCGCACGGCGGCCACGTCGGCCTCATCCAGGCCCAGGCCGACGGCGCCTACAAGCTGCGGGTCGTGGCCGAGGCCTCGTCCATGACCAAGAACCTCAACGGCGTGCTCGTCGCCAAGGACTCCGCCATCAAGACCCCCCGCGACCTGGCCGGCAAGAAGATCGGCACCAACGCGCGCGGGAACCAGAACAGCCTGCTCCTGCGCGCCACCCTGCAGCCCTACGGCGTCCAGGTCGACGAGAGCAAGGACGTCGTCGTCGCCCCGTTCCCCAACCAGGAGCAGCTGCTGAAGAGCGGCAAGGTGGAAGCCATCATCGTCCCCGAGCCCTTCGTCACCCAGATCCAGCAGACCCTCGGCGCGCGCATCCTCACCGACTTCTCCGGCGGCCCGACCAAGGACTTCCCGATCACCGGCTTCGCCTCCACCGAGGACTTCGCCGCCAAGAACCCCAAGACCGTCGCCGCGTTCCAGCGCGCGCTGGTCAAGGCGCAGGCGCTGGCCGGCGACCGCGCCGTCCTGCAGGACGCGATGCCCAAGTTCACCAAGCTCGACCCCAAGCTGGTCAGCGTCATCAACCTGAACGGCTTCCCGACCTCCACGAGCGCGACCCGCATCCAGCGGGTGGCCGACGTCATGCAGCAGTTCGGCTACTTGAAGCAGCCCTTCGACGTCAAGACGTTCGTGCTGCAGAACGGATGAGGTGGGGCAGAGCGGCACGCGGCGCGGCAGGCGTGGCGGGGCTGTTCGCGATCGCCGAGCTGGTCACCCGGACCGGCCTGGTCGACCCGGACGCCGTCCCGCCCGCCTCCACCGTGCTGGTGCGCGCCGGTGAACTCGCCGTCGACGGCGAGTACCTGACCGGCGTGTTCGACACGGTGCGCGCCTGGATCGGCGGGCTGCTCCTGGCCACCGTCACCGCCGTGGCGCTGGGCGTCCTGCTCAGCGCCACGCCGTGGCTCAACAACGCCGCCCGCGTGGTGGTGGAGCTGCTGCGCCCGATCCCCTCCCTGGCGCTGATCCCGCTGGCGATCGTCACCTTCAGCTCCGTCACCCAGTCGAAGATGTCGCTGGTCTTCTACGCCGCGACCTGGCCGATCCTCATCAACACGCTGTACGCGCTGCGGGACGTCGACCCGGTCGCCAAGGAGACGCTGCGCAGCTTCGGCTTCGGCGACCTGGCGGTGCTGCTGCGGGTGAGCCTGCCCAGCGCCGCGCCGTTCGTGGCCACCGGCGTGCGGATCGCGACCTCGGTCGGGCTGGTCGTCGTGGTCAGCACCGAACTGATCGCCGGCGCCGGCGAGGGCGTCGGCGGCTACCTGATGGAGAGCCAGTCGGGCGGCGGTCATCCCGACCTCATGCTCGCGGGCGCGGTCTGGGCGGGCACGCTCGGCCTGCTCGCCAACATGCTGCTGGTCGGGGTGGAGCGCCGCGCGTTCCGCTGGAACACCGCCGGAACGGGGGCCGCGACATGAGCACCGACCAGATCACCGGCAGGACCAGCGGGCGCGGCGGCGCCGGGCGGGCCCTCCGGACGGCGCTGTCGGGCGTGGGACGGCTGTGGCTGTTCGCGCTGCTCGTCGCGGTCTGGGAGGTCGCCGCGCGGGCCGCCGCCGACCAGTTCTTCCCGCCGCCGTCCCAGATCGTCAGGACGCTGTACGAGATCTGGTTCTCCGGGCCGGTGGACCGCCTCTTCCTCACCGAGAAGGCCGTCGACGACTTCAAGCCCAGCTTCACCAACCTGTTCACGGGCTGGGCGATCGCCGCGGTGGCCGGGGTCGCGCTGGGCGTCGTGATCGGCCGGTTCCGGACGCTGGGCGACGTGCTGGACCCGGTGCTGCAGTTCGGCCGGTCCGTCCCGCCGCCCACGCTGATCCCGTTCCTGCTGGCGGTGCTGGACCTGGGCGCCCCGATGCAGATCACCACGATCGTGTTCGGGGTGATCTGGCCGGTGCTGCTCAACACCATCGACGGCGTCCGCACGGTGGACCGCCTCCAGCTCGACACCGCCCGGGTGTTCGGGATCGGCGGGACGCTGCGGCTGCGCCGGGTGATCCTGCCCGCCGCGGCACCGAAGATCTTCGCGGGGCTGCGGGTCAGCCTGGGCTTCGCGCTGATCCTCATGGTCATCTCGGAGCTGGTCGGCAACTCCTTCGGCATCGGCGCGCATCTCACCACCGCGCAGCAGACGCTGCAGATGACCGAGATGTGGGCGGGCATCGTGCTGCTCGGCGTGCTGGGCTGCCTGTTCAACCTGGTGTTCCAGCTGCTGGAACGGCGCATGCTCGCCTGGCACGGCGGCGCCCGGCAGCTGGCCTCCTGACCGTGCCGTGAACCGCCCCCGGCCACCCCACCAACCCTCAGCCATTCAGCCATTCAGCCAGGTGAAGGACATGCTGGAGATCAACGAACTGACGCACCGCTACGGCGACCAGACCGTGCTGGCGGGACTGAACCTGAAGGTCGCCCAGGGCGAGCTGGTCAGCCTGGTCGGGCCGTCCGGCTGCGGCAAGTCGACGCTGCTGCGCTGCGTGGCCGGGCTGATCCGGCCGACCGGCGGCCAGATCGTGCTGAACGGGAACCCGATCGACGGCGTCCCCGACGACCTGGCCGTGGTCTTCCAGGACTACAGCCGGTCGCTGTTCCCCTGGCTGAGCGTGCGCGACAACGTGGCGCTGCCGCTGCGCCGCAAGGGCAAGGGCCGGTCGGCACGGCGCGCGGCGGCGCAGGAGGCGCTGGAGTCGGTGGGCCTGGGCGACGCGGGACGCAAGTTCCCCTGGCAGCTGTCGGGCGGCATGCAGCAGCGCGTCTCCATCGCCAGGGCGCTGGCCTACCGGCCGTCGCTGCTGCTGATGGACGAGCCGTTCGGTTCGGTGGACGCGCAGACCCGCGAGGACCTGGAGGACCTCGTGCTGCGCGTGCACCGGGACGGCGGGATGACGATCCTGCTGGTCACCCATGACATCGACGAGAGCGTCTACGTCGGCGACCGGGTGGTCGTGCTGGCCCGCAACCCGGGCCGGGTGCGCGCGGAGCTGCCGGTCGGGCTGCCGTCGGCGCGCGACCAGATCGAGACGCGCGGGCTGCCGGAGTTCGTCCGGCTGCGCGCCGAGGTCGGGCGGCTGGTGCGCGGCAGCGCCACCGGTGACGGCGCCGCGGCCGGCTCGCCGGCGGGCGGGACGACCGGGAGCCTCCGCAAGGACGACTGGCACGACTAGACGGTTGATTCCAAGGGATCGCCTGCGGAAATGGGGCGAGGGTGTCCATGGTCGGTTGTGACCCCAGACCTGAACACCCTCGCCACCGCACTGTATGTGAGGATCGACGACTGGTTGCGGGCTTTCCCGGACCTGGCCCCCTGGCGCCCGGCCACCGGCATCCAGCCCAGGCTCAGTGACGCCGAGCTGGTCACCCTGGCGGTGATGTCGGCGCTGCTGGGCTTCACCTCCGAGCGGCGATGGCTGCGCTACGCCCGCACCGACCTGGCCGTGATGTTCCCCCGCCTGCCCGGGCAGTCCGGCTACAACAAGCGGCTGCGGGCGGCCTCGGTCCTGGTCGTGCACATGATCCAGATGCTGGGCCGGGACACCTCGCTGTGGAGCGATGACGTCTGGGTCGTCGACTCCACCCCGGTCGAGTGCGGCCGCTCCCGCGACACCACCCGGCGCAGCGAGCTGGCCGGATGGGCCGAATACGGCTACTGCGCCTCCCACTCGCGGTTCTTCTGGGGGCTGCGGCTGCATCTGCTGTGCACCCTGGGCGGGCTGCCGGTCGCCTTCGCGCTGACGGGTGCCAAGGCCGACGAGCGCGCCACACTGCTGGACATGCTGGGCGCCGACCCGGACCTGGCCGCCCGCCACCCGGGGCAGACGATCATCGGTGACCGCCACTACTACGGCCGCGCGTTCGAGCACGCTCTCACCGAGGGCGACCTGGTCCTGCTACGGCCCGCCCGCAAGGGCGAGCCCGAACGCCCCACCGTGCATCTGTTCAAGCCGCTGCGGCAGACCATCGAATCGATCAACCAGACCCTCAAGGGCCACCTCGACCTGGAACGTCACGGCGGACGCACCCCGGCCGGCGTCGCCGTCCGCATCGCGGTCCGGGTGCTGGCACTGACCGCAGCGATCTGGCACAACGACCACACCGGCCAACAGGTCAAACGATCACTCACCGCTTTTGATCACTGACCGCACCCAAACCCCTTGGAATCAACCGTCTAGCGGGCGGCGGGTGCCGGGCGCCCCGGCACCCGCACCCGCACCCGCCTCACTTGGCGTCGGCATAGCAGTCGACCACGGCGACCTCCATCGGGAACACGACCGGCGTCCGGCCGAACAGCAGCCGCCCCGCCTCCTCCGCCGAGGCGTGCACGGCCTCGCGGACCTGGTCGGCGAGCTCGGCGGGCGCGTGCACGACGACCTCGTCGTGCTGGAAGAACACCAGGCGCGGCCGGCCGAGCTCGGCCAGCCGCCGGCGCAGCGCGGCCAGCAGCGCCAGCGCCCAGTCTGCGGCGGTGGCCTGGACGACGAAGTTGCGGGTGAAGCGGCCCCGGCTGCGCAGCGCCTGCGCCGCCGTGACCTGGCGGGACGCCCCGCCGCCGGGCTCGCCGGACGCGCCGGCCCCGTCCCCGTCGCCGCCGGGTTCGTCGCCCTCGGAGGTCAGCCGCCGCCAGCCGGCCGAGGGCGGCGGGCAGGTGCGGCCCAGCCGCGACCGGACGAGCGCGCCCCGCTCCCCCGCCCGCGCCGCGGCCTCCACGTACTCGAACGCCTGCGGGAACCGGCTCTTCAGGACGGCCAGGAGCCGCACCGCCTCGCCCGTGCCGCCGCCGTACATCGCCGACAGCAGCGCGATCTTGGCCTGGTCGCGCGCGGTCGCCCCGTCCGAGGCGGTGCCGCGGAACGCCTCCGACAGCGCGGCGTACAGATCGCCCTCGGCGGCGGCCGCGGCGAACGCCCGGTCTCCGGCGAGCGCGGCCAGCACCCGCGGTTCGAGCTGCGCGGCGTCGGCGACGACCAGCGACCAGCCCGGATCGGCGACCACCGCCCTGCGCAGCACGCGCGGGATCTGCAGCGCGCCGCCGCCGTTGGTGGCCCAGCGGCCGGACACCACGCCGCCGACGACGTACTCGGGACGGAACCGCCCGCCGCGCACCCACGTGTCGGCCCAGGTCCAGCCGTGCGCGGTGTGCAGCCGGGACAGCTCCTTGTACTCCAGCAGGAGCGGCACCGCCGGGTGGTCGACGCGCTTGAGCACGTGCGCGCGGGTGGAGGTGACGGGCAGGCCCACCGCCGCGAACGCCTTCATGATCTGGGCGGGCGAGTCGGGGTTGACCGGCGTGCGCAGCCCGAACGCGGCGTTGATCCGGTCGGCCAGGGCCTGCAGCTTGCGCGGCCGCATGCCGCCGGTCGGGCGGGGGCCGAGCAGTTCGGTGAGCAGTTCGTCCTGGCGTTCGGCCGACCAGGGCAGCCCGTCGTGGCCCATCTCGGCCGCGACCAGCGAACCCGCGGACTCGGCCGCGGCCAGCAGGGCGAAGCCGGGCAGTTCGGCGACGCGCCGCAGCTGCTCGGCGTGCACGGCGACGATCCGTTCGAGCTCGCCGGCGGCGGAGTGGAGCCCGCGCCCGGGGCCTTCGGCGACGGGGCGCCCGCCCGCGCCGGGACCCTCCTCGCCGAAGGACGCCTCGAACGACGCGTCGAAGGCGGCATCGGAGGAGGTGTCGAACAGCGAGCCCTGCGGCGGGGCCTCCTGCGGGGGCGGCGGATCGGCGGGGACGGGCTCGCCGCGCAGCCGCGCCCACGCCGCCCGCACCGAACGCGGCTCGCCGTACCGCCCCTGGTGACCGAGCAGCAGGCTCTCCACCAGTTCGAGGTCGTGGCAGCGGGCGACCCGCACCCCCGCCTCCAGCAGCCGGGGGTAGAGCCGGGCGGTGGCGGGCCACACCCAGCGCGGCCCGGCGGCGCGCTCGCGCTCGGCGATGGCGGCCGCCAGGTCGCCGACGGTCTCGGCGGGGCCGGCGGGCGCGCCGTCGTCGGCGAGCGGCCGCAGCGCACCCCCGCCGCCCTCTGCGGCGGCCACCGCGATCCTCACCCGGTCATTCTCGCCGGGGGCACCGACAAAACGGCGAACCCCTCCGCGCCCGGAGAGGGCGGAGGGGTTCGCGGCGCCGTCTCGGCGCTGTCGTGGCGCCGTCGTGGCGCGGTCCGGCGGCGGGTCAGGCCGCCAGCGAGACCTGCTGGCCCTCGGGCACGTCGCCGTACCGGTCCACGATCTTGTTGAGCTGGAGCTGGTAGTACAGCACGCCGAAACCGAAGATCCCGAGCAGGAAGCCGAGGCCGCCGCTGCACGAGGGGGCCAGGCCCGCCGCGCGCTGCGCCTGCGCGATGCGGCCGCCCAGCTTCACGAACATGACCAGCGGCCAGATGCCCAGCGTGACGAAGCCGAAGATCATCGAGAGCAGCGCGTTGGTGGCGGCGGCGCCGGTGCGGCGGTCGTAGTTGAACAGCTCGGCGTGGACCTTGTAGAACCAGACCAGCCCGTAGATGCCGAAGGTGATGATCGGCAGGCCGAGCCAGGCGCCCACCGGGTTGCGGCGCTTCATGTTGAGGCCGGTCCCGGCGGCGGCCGGGGCGTGCTGCGGCGCGTGCACCGGCGCCTGCTGGCCCTGGTGGGGCTGCTGGTAGTGCTGCTGCGCACCCTGCTGCGGGTAGCTCATGCTGTGCTCACTCCTGAGGGCGCGGCTCCGGTGGGGCCCGGCACCCGGGTTCCTTGACGATCAGTGATGACGACGCCCGACTGTACGACAGACGAGCACGGCCTACCTGAACAACGCGCTGATTTTCTATAGATCAGGTGAGATATCCCGATTTCCACTGCGCGTGCCGTCCTGGCGCAACGGGATCGTCACCTCGTCCTCGCACGGCGGGCGCAGCTCCTGGTCGCCGCATCCGGTCGCGGCGTAGCAGCGGATGCGCAGCTCCGCCCCGGTCACGTCCACGCGCAGGAAGCTCTTGAAGAACGGCGGGCGGTCCCAGTCGGCCATCTCCGAGCGGAACCGCTGCGGCACCTTGCGCACCGGCAGCCGCGTCATCCCCCGACGGCGCCGCTGCCCGCGCGGCACGCCCAGCAGCGACGCCACGAACCGCACCCGCCGCGAGGGCACCACCGCGTCCCGGCCCCGCCCCGGCGGCTTCGATGCCGCGGCCGACCGCGGCATCGACCGCCGCCGGTCTCCGGAGTCCATGCCCCTGGCCGCCGACGACGGGGACGGATCGCCGCCGTACCCTCGCCCCGGCTCGATCCCCAGCCGGTACCGGATCGCCTCGGTCGCCTCCTGCGGCGTCAGCTCGAACAGCTTCGGCAGCCGCAGCACCCGCCCGTACAGCCTGCTGTAGCGGGAGAGGGAGTCGCCGCGCAGCGGGTAGCAGCGGAAGTCCTGCTCGTCGGCCACGTGCGTCCTGGGAATGGTGTGGGTGGCGTGCATGAACGCGCCGCCGCCGCCCGTCACCAGGTACTGCAGGGTGCGGTCGCCGACCCGCACCGGGTAGCGCTGGTAGTTGTGGATGTCGCCGCCGATCGCGGCGACGTAGTGGTGCTCGGGGTCCTTCACGATCGCGTCGACCGTGCCGCCGCCCTCGATCTCGCCGGGCCGGACGCTGTCGTCCACGTACAGCGGCTTGCCGGTGATGAGCAGCTTGGGCTTGGGCCCGGCCGACACCTCGCGCAGCCACGCGCCCTGGGCGCGGTCGAGGCCGCCGGTGATGCCGGTGTCGATGCCGACGATCCGCAGCGCGGGCGTGTCGATCACCCAGTACGGGCCGGGCTGGAGCGCGTGCTGCCCCGGCGCGCCGCGGTAGCGCTCCCGCGCCTCCGCCAGCGCCTTCCCGTCGACCGGCCCGGAACGCCGCCACAGCAGCCGCGGGACGAACCCGAGCGCCCCCTTCCACGGCTCGGGGCGGCAGTCGAGGTCGAGGTCGCAGAACACGCGCAGGAATCCGCGCAGCCCGTCGTACCAGTCGTGGTTCCCGGGCACCGCGTAGATCGGCCCCGGATAGTCCTTGTACGGGCGGAAGAACTTCTCCGGGTAGTCGGCGGCCTCGCCGCTGGGGTAGATGACGTCGCTGACGATCACCATGAAGTCGGTGTCGGCGCCGACCCGCAGCGCGGGCGGCACCACCGCGTACTGCGACCGGTCGCCCTCGCCGGTGTCGCCGAGCAGCAGGAACGAGAACGCCTCGTCCGAGCGGTGCATGGTGAACCCGGCACGGGTGCCGCGCTCGGCGAGCGCGGAGACGCAGCGGCGGCGGATACCGTTGGACGGGTCGCCGAACACCTTGGCGATGACGTCGTTGCGGGACTGCCACAGCACCAGGGGACGGCGCCAGGAGAATTTGGAGACGCGCTCGGGCATCAGCTCCCAGAAGCCGCCGCGCGTCCCGCACTCCCAGCCGGCTCCGGCCTCCGAGTCACGCGAGTTGTCGGGCCCGCGTCCGGGTGCCTCCGCCTCCTCGGCGCGCACAAGCAACCTCCGGGGGGTTTCGAGGGGGTCAGGGCCAAATGTATTGGGCCGGGTGATCTCTGCGTCAAGCGAATCCGGAACACCTGTGTCACCCGACCGCGCCCCTGGCGCCGAAACGCCGCGGCGCCGCCCCCGGCTGGGGACGGCGCCGCGGCGCGGACGAGGGCGTGGACGGGTCAGTGCGCTCCCGTGCCGGTGAGCGCCCTGACCTCGAGTTCGGCGAACTTCTCGTCGGTCTTCTCCTTCGACAGCACCGTGCCGAGATAGGCGCACAGGAAGCCGAGCGGGATGGAGATGAGCCCCGGGTTCTGCATCGGGAACGGCGCCACGATCGTCTCGCTGAACAGCGCGTCCGGGTTGCCCTTGGGCAGGGTGGCGGACTTGCCGCCCCAGCAGATGGAGCTGCACATCACCAGCGCCACCGCCGAGATCAGCCCGCCGTAGATGCCGGCCACCGCGCCCGCGGTGTTGAACCGCTTCCAGAACAGCGAGAACAGCAGCGTCGGCAGGTTGGCCGAGGCGGCGACCGCGAACGCCAGCGCCACCAGGAACGCCACGTTCAGCCCGCGGGCGAAGATGGACAGCACGATCGC
Organism: Actinomadura rugatobispora; assembly: GCF_055379765.1. Taxonomy (NCBI): domain Bacteria; kingdom Bacillati; phylum Actinomycetota; class Actinomycetes; order Streptosporangiales; family Thermomonosporaceae; genus Actinomadura; species Actinomadura rugatobispora. Next base: position 1,249,877 of record NZ_AP029191.1, read on the forward strand.
GACGGCGCCGATGACCAGCGCGGCGATCCGCGCCATCCGCACCTCGTCGCGCTCGGTGGTCTTGCCGCGCTTGAACACGTTGGCGAACAGGTCGTGCGCGAACGAGGACGAGGACGCCAGGGTGAGCCCGGCGACCACGGCCAGGATGGTCGCGAACGCCACCGCCGCGATGATCGCCAGGAAGATCGCGCCGCCGGTGGAGCCGGGACCGCCGCCGAGTTCCTGGGCGACCTGCACCGCCGCGGTGTTGCCGCCCTTGTCCTGCGCCGCGACCTCCTTGCTGCCGACCAGCGCCGCCGCGCCGAACCCGATCACCAGCGTCATCAGGTAGAACGTGCCGATGATGCCGATCGCCCAGTTCACCGAGGCACGGGCGGCCTTGGAGTTGGGCACGGTGTAGAAGCGGATCAGGATGTGCGGCAGCCCCGCGGTGCCCAGCACCAGCGCCAGGCCGAGCGAGAGCAGGTCGAGCTTGGACCACATGTCGGTGGCGCCGTACTTCAGCCCCGGCTCCAGGAACGCCTGGCCCTTGCCGCTGGCGTCGGCGGCGGCGCCCAGCAGGGTGGAGAGGTTGAACCCGTACTTGGCCAGCACCCAGACGGTCATGACCGCGGCGCCGCCCATCAGCAGCACGGCCTTGACGATCTGGACCCAGGTGGTCCCCTTCATCCCGCCGACCGTGACGTAGAAGATCATCAGCGCGCCGACCACCACGATCGTCCAGATCTTGGCGGCCTCGCCCTCGGCGCCCAGCAGCAGCGCCACCAGCGCGCCCGCGCCGACCATCTGCGCCAGCAGGTAGAAGATCGAGACCACGATCGTGGAGATGCCGGCGGCGGCGCGGACCGGCCGCTGCCGCATCCGGAACGCCAGCACGTCGGCCATGGTGAAGCGGCCCGAGTTGCGCAGCAGCTCGGCCACCAGCAGCAGCGCCACCAGCCAGGCGACCAGGAACCCGATCGAGTACAGGAACCCGTCGTAGCCCGACAGCGCGAACATGCCGGCGATGCCGAGGAACGAGGCGGCCGACATGTAGTCGCCGCCGATCGCCAGCCCGTTCTGGACGGCGGAGAACTGCCGTCCGCCGGCGTAGAAGTCGGCGGCGGTGCGGGTCTGGCGGCTGGCCCAGATCGTGATCCAGAGGGTCGCGGCCACGAAGACGGCGAACAGGACCAGCGAGAACGTGCGGTGCTCGTTCTCGGAGGGGGCCGCGAGCACCCCGGTCGGGACCGCCGACAGCGGCCCGGCGAGCAGTGGCGTCACTTCTTCTCCTCCTCGCGGCCGTCGCCGGCCTCGGTCCCGTCCGACGGGTCCTTGCCGGCCGGGGCCTCGTCCGCGGATCCCTCGGCGGGTCCGTCGGCGGCGGGTTCCTCGGCGGCCGGGGCCTTCTTCACGGCGTCGTCGGGCGCCGGAGCCGGTTCGGGCACCAGGGCCGCGGGGGCGGCGCCGGGAGCGGCGACCTGGGCGGCCAGCGGCTCCAGCTTGCGGCGCGCGTGCCGCTCGTACGCCCACGCGATGAGGAAGGTGGAGAGGAACTGGAGGAGGCCGAACACCAGCGCCACGTTGATGTTGCCGAGGACCTTGGTGCCCATGAAGCCGCGCGCGTACGCCGACAGCACCACGTACAGCAGGTACCAGATCAGGAACGCCGCGGTCATCGGGAACACGAAGCGGCGGAAGGTCGACTTGAGCCGCTGGAACTCGGGGCTCTGGTTCATCTGGGCGAAGGCCGCCTCGTCGAGCCCGCCGCCTCCGGCGGGCGCCGGCGTCGCGGGCCCTGGGGAGTCCGTTGTCACACACACCTCCGGCTATGGGTCACTCCGCCGCGGCACCGCGCGCACGGCGCGGTGACCGGCGGCACCGGCGTGGCCGATGGGGGGCTATTTGACCAAGATCTTGGTTGGTGCCAATAGAGGTGGAGACCCGGTCGATGCGCGCTCGATGCCGGAACGAGACCTCGGCCTCACGAAGAGTAGGGACCCGAGGGAGAGTAGTGAGGTGGCCCGGCGCGGCGCAGGCGGTCCGCCGATCCGGCCGGACCCGCCCGCTGTCCGCGCGGCGTCCGCGCGGTATCCGCCCGGTATCCGCCGGCTACTCGACGACGAAGGCGCGGGGGTCGTCGGTGGGCACGATCTCCCGGCCGAGCGGCAGCAGCGACACCGGGATGAGCTTGAAGTTGGCGATTCCGAACGGGATGCCGATGATCGTGATGCACAGCGCGATGCCGGTCACCAGGTGGCCCAGCGCCAGCCACCAGCCGGCCACGACCACCCAGATCGCGTTGCCGAGGCAGGAGCCGGCCCCGGCGCCGGACTTGCGGACGACGGTGTTGCCGAAGGGCCAGAGCGCGAAGAGCGCGATGCGGAACGCGGCGATGCCGAACGGGATGGTGATGATCAGGATGCAGCAGATGATCCCGGCGACCGCGTACCCGATCGCCAGCCAGAACCCCGACAGGACGAGCCAGATGATGTTCAGCAGGGTGCGCATCGGACCACTCTACGTGGCGTGGGCGCCGCGCCCCGGGAACGGGCGCGTGCGGCGCGGTGAGCGCCGGCGCCAACCCCCGGGGGCGCCGGCGCCACCGCGTACAGGGCGCCTGTGCGCATCATGAGTCCCCCCAGAACGGCGAGCTGTCGCCTTCTCATGATGTCCGCACAGACGACCCATGGGTCCCTTAGCGGGACACAATTAACACTATCCGGACGTCCGTAATGCCCGCGTAAATCGGTCCAATGAGGGGCCCAAGGTTACGGAACGCGCGCGTAACCTCACCCCTTCCCGAGGTCAGGGGGCGAGCACGCGCAGCGCGCCCGGCATGATCCGGGCGGTCACCGGGAGCGTCCCGGGCAGCTCGCCGTCGGCCCCGTACGGCAGCGTCCGGCCCGGCGCGGCCAGCTCGATCCGCACCTCCCGGCCGCGCAGCACCTCCACCTGCGGGCGGCGCACGTGCGAGCCGTCCTCCAGCTCGCGCATCACGGCGAAGAACAGCGGCCGGGGGGCGTCCTTGATGATCACCACGTCCAGCAGGCCGTCGTCGACCCGGGCGTCCGGGGCGATGCGGCGCCCGAAGCCGTAGTAGCCGGAGTTGGCGGCGACGACCGTGTAGCCGCGCCGTTCGAGGACCTCGCCGTCCACCGTGACGCGGTAGGCGGCGGGGCGCCAGGCCAGGACGGCCCGCAGCGCGCCGACGTAGTACGCCGCCGAGCCGCGCAGCACCCGGGTCCGGTTGGCGTTGTCGTTGGCGACGGCGTCCACGCCCGCGTACACGCTGCCCAGCACGGGGACGCCGTTGGCCTCGACGGCGTCCACCTCGCGCGGCTCGCCCTCCAGCAGCAGCCGGGCCAGCGCGGCCGGGTCGGAGGGGACGCCGAGCTGGCGCGCGAAGTCGTTGCCGCGCCCGGCCGGGACGATGCCGAAGAGCGCGCCGGTGCCGGCCAGGGCGCCGCCGACGCGTCCGACCAGGCCGTCGCCGCCGACGCCCAGCACCACGTGCCCGCGCTTGGCGGCGCCGGCGGCGAGCACACCGGCGTGCTCCAGGCCGCGGCTGTACTCCACGAGGATCTCCGCGCCGGCCTCGCGCAGCGCGCGGGCCAGCGGGACCAGGGAGGCGGCGGCCGCCGACCCCCCGGCGGAGGGGTTGACGACCGCGGTGAAGAGTCGGCGGGCGGGCGGCATCGGGATCACTCCTGGGCGAGGGGGGCGGTGAGGACGCCGGGGTTGAGGATGCCGTGCGGATCGACCCGGCGCTTGACCGCCCGCACGATCTCCATGCCGAGCGGCCCGATCTCGCGGGCGTACCGGTCGCGGTGGTCGGTGCCGACCCCGTGGTGGTGGCTGATGGTGCCGCCCGCGGCGAGGATCGCGTCGCCGGCGGCGTGCTTGGCCCTCTCCCAGTGCGCGACCGCGGGGTTCCCCTGCGCGGACACGACCGTGAAGTAGAGCGAGGCGCCCGCGGGATAGACGTGGGAGATGTGGCACATGACCAGCGGCGGGGTGCCCGCCCCGGCGAGTTCGCGGATCAGCGCCTCCCGCACGGCCGCGTAGAGCCGCGGGATGCCCGACCAGAACGCGGCGGTCTCCAGCGTCTCGGCGAAGGCGCCGGCGTCCAGGAGGGCGTCGCGGAGGTAGGGGGCGTCGAAGCGGCCGCGCTCCCACTTCTCCCCCGGCCCGGCTCCGAGGGGCTCGCCGCCCTGCTCGTCCAGGACGGCCCGGGTCGCCTCCCGCCGGGCGGCGATCTCGTCCGGCGCGCCCTCGAATCCCAGGACGGCCAGGCAGCCGGCGGTCCCCGACGACGGAAGGGAACCGCCGACGGCGGCAGGGTCGGCGAGGCCGATCGCGGTCTCGGTCTCGTCCGAGAGCCGCAGCACGGTGGGCAGCGGGCCGTCCTGGGCGAGGCGGCGCAGCGCCGCGGCACCCGTCTCGAACGAGGGGAAGCGCCACCCCTCGTAGGCGGCCGCCTCGGGCACGGGCCGCACCCGGACCGCCACCGAGGTGATCACGCCGAACGCGCCCTCGGAGCCGAGCACGAGCTGCCGCAGGTCGGGTCCGGCGGCGGACCGGGGGGCGCGGCCCAGGTCGAGGGTGCCCTCGGGGGTGGCGACGGTGAGGCCGGTGACCATCTCGTCGAAGCGCCCGTACCCGGCGGACGCCTGCCCGCTGGAGCGCGCGGCGGCGAACCCGCCGATGGTGGCCCACTCGTAGGACTGCGGGTAGTGCCCGAGCGTGAAACCGCGCTCGCGCAGCAGCTCCTCGGCGCGTGGCGCGCGCAGGCCCGGCTGGAGGACGGCGGTGCGCGACACCGGGTCGAGGGAGACGAGCGCGTCCATGCGGCGCAGGTCGAGGGCGACGAACGGGCGCCCGCCCTGCGGGGCGAGACCGCCGACGACCGAGGTGCCGCCGCCGAACGGCACGACAGCGACGCGGTGCTCGGCGCACGCCCGCAGCACGGCCAGGACTTCGTCGTGCGACCCGGGCAGGACGACGGCGTCCGGGGCGTCGGCGACGTCGCCGGACCGGATGCGCAGCAGGTCGGGGGTGGACTTGCCCCGGGTGTGCCGGACGCGGGACTCGGCGTCGGCGCGCACGTGCGCCTCGCCTCCGGCGGCCTTGGCGAGGGCGGCCGGGCAGCCGGCGGGGAGCCGGGAGGCCGGCACGTCGATGTCCGCGAGCGCGACCGGCGGCTCGGTCGCCGGCCGGACGCCGAGCAGCTCGCGCAGCAGGCCGGTCGCCGCGTCCGGCAGCGGGGTGGCCCTGGCCGGGTCGCCCCAGCCGCTCCACAGCATGTCCCGGATCTCCATGGCTTACACTGTGACATATGACGTCAGAACGTCACAAGACGATGGACGCAGGTTCCGGCGACGAGGACCGCCGTGACGCCGTGCTGGACGCCGCCCGCGACTGCGTGCTGGCCGTCGGGGTGCGCCGCACGACGCTGACCGACGTCGCCCGGCGCGCCGGGGTCTCCCGGATGACGCTGTACCGGCGCTGGCCGGACGTGCGCTCCCTGGTGGGCGATCTGATGACCCGCGAGTGGCTGGCCACCGCGACCGCGGCGCAGCCCCCCGAGGACGCCGGGCCGGTCCGCCCCCGGATGGTGGAGGGCCTGGTCGCGGGGGTGCGCGCGTTCCGCGCCCACCCGCTGCTGCGCAAGATCGTCGAGGTGGACCCGGAACTGCTGCTGCCCTACGTGCTGGAGCGCTGCGGCACCAGCCAGCTGGCCTTCCTGGAGATGTTCGAGCGGACGCTGCGGGCCGGCCACCAGGACGGCTCGATCCGTCCCGGCCATCCCGAGCGGCAGGCCCGCGCGCTGCTGCTGGTCGTCCAGTCGTTCGCGCTGTCGGCGCGGACCATGACCGACGCCGCCGACCCCGAGCTGCGCGACGACGCGTTCGACGCCGAGCTGGCGCACATCCTGGAGAGGACCCTGGCCCCGTGAACACCGGCCCCGCGGGCTCGTCCCTGAACGCCGCCCGCCGCGCCCGCGAGCTGGCCGCCCTCCCCGGCGAGGTGGTCGACGTCCTGGTCGTCGGGCTCGGCGCGACCGGCGCGGGCGCCGCCCTGGACGCGGCCTCGCGCGGCCTGAGCGTCGCCGCGATCGACGCGCACGACCTGGCGTTCGGCACGTCCCGGTGGAGCTCCAAGCTGATCCACGGCGGCCTGCGCTACCTGGCCTCCGGCCAGGTGGACGTGGCCTACGAGAGCGCCGTCGAGCGCGGCGTGCTGATGCGGCGCACGGCCCCGCACCTGGTGCGCGCCCTGCCGTTCGTCATGCCGCTCACCTCGCTGGTGACGCGGCGCCAGGCGGCGCTGGTGCGCGGCGCGCTGACGGCCGGGGACGCGCTGCGGCTGGCCGCCGGCACCCCGCGCGCCGTGCTGCCGCGCCCGCGCGGGCTGTCGGCGGTGGAGACGCTGCGGGCGGCGCCCCCGCTGCGGCCGTACGGGCTGCGCGGCGGGCTGCTGTCGTGGGACGGCCAGGTCGCCGACGACGCCCGGCTCGTCACGGCGATCGCGCGGACCGCCGCCGCGCACGGCGCCCGGATCCTCACCCGCTGCCGGGCGCTCGCGCTCACCGGCGAGGGGGCGCTGGTGCGGGACGAGACGACCGGCGAGACGATCAGCGTCCGCGCCCGCTCGGTGATCAACGCGGCCGGGGTGTGGGCCGGGGGCCTGGTGGACGGGGTGCGGCTGCGCCCGTCGCGCGGCACCCACCTGGTCCTGCGGGCCGGGAGCCTGGCGGGACTGGCGGCGGGCATGCAGATCCCCGTGCCCGGCTCGACCGCCCGCTTCCTGCTGGTGCTGCCGCAGGGCGACGGCCGGGTCTACGTGGGCCTGACCGACGAGCCCGCCGACGGCCCGATCCCGGACGTGCCCGAGCCCACCGAGGGCGAGATCGGGTTCCTGCTGGACGTGCTGGGCTCGGCGCTGGACGTCCCGGTGCGCCGTGACGAGGTCGCCGGCGCGTACGCGGGCCTGCGCCCCCTGCTGGACGGCGGGCACCGCACGACCGCCGACCTCTCCCGCCGCCACCGGGTGCTGACCTCGCCGGACGGCGTGGTGACGATCGTCGGCGGCAAGCTGACCACCTACCGGCGGATGGCCGAGGACGCGGTGGACGCCGCGCTCGCGCACGCCCTGCCCGGCGCCGCCGGACGCCGCAGCCGCACGGCCCGGATGCCGCTGGTGGGGGCCGCCCCGCCGGAACGGCTGGCCGCCCTGGACGCCCCGGCCCGGCTGGTCCGCCGCTACGGCGCGGAGGCACCGCTGCTCGCCCGCGGCGGGGAGGACCTCCTGCAGCCGGTCGCGCCGGGGCTGCCCGTCCTGCGGGCGGAGCTGGCCTGGGCCGTCCAACACGAGGGCGCCCTGGACGTGGACGACCTCCTGGACCGGCGGACCCGGATCGGCCTGGTCGCCGCCGACCGCCAGGCCGCCGTGCCCGCCGCCGAGGCGGCGCTGGAGGCCCACCGCACCCCGCGCTGACCCCGCCCCCGGCCTCAGGCGCGTCACGTGGCGTGAACACACATGCCACCGCCGTCACGCACTATGACGCGTGTCACGTGGTTACGACGCCGGATTCTGGGTTAGGTTACCCTAACCTAAGAAAAACTGATCGTCGGGGGGACCGCGTGACGCGCCGGAACAGTTGCGATCATTGCCCGGGCAGCCACTCGGGCGATCGGCCGTGCCTGGCCAGCGCGACCGTGAAGCCGCGCGGCTGGCTGCTGATCGAGCACCCCGGCCCCTGGCCCGAGCGCATCGAGAACCTGGCCGAGCCCGGCCCCGTGACCGACGCCGTGCGGGCCGCCCTGGCCGCCGGCGTCCGCCCCCAGCTCATCCGCCGCCCCGGACGGCGCCGCGCCACCCCGCCCGTCCAGGTGTACACGGGCTACTCCGCGGGCGACGACGTCTGGCTCGAGGGCCGCGAGCTGGCCGACCCCGCCGAGTTGGCCGGGCTCGACCTGCGCGCGGTGGCGGCGGGCGTCCGGCCCGGTTTCGGAGAGCCCGTGGCCGACCCGCTGCTGCTGGTGTGCACGCACGGGCGGCGCAACGTGTGCTGCGCCCGGACCGGGGCTCCGCTCGCCCGGTTCCTCTCAGCGCGTTTTGGCGCCTTTGTATGGGAAACGACCCATGTCGGTGGCGACCGCTACGCCGCGAATCTCGTATGTCTCCCACACGCTCTGTACTACGGCGACCTTGGCCCGCAGGAGGCCACGGCAGCGGTCGAGGCATACCTGAAAGGCCAGGTCAGCCTGGACCGGCTGCGCGGACGGGCCGGCAACCCCGAACCCGTCCAGGCCGCCGAGCACTTCGTCCGCGAGCATTCCGGGATCTTCGAGATCGGTGGCGTGACGGTGGAATCGGTCACCGGGACATCGCCGTACGAGGCCGTGGTCCGGGCCCGCCGGAACCGTTACCGGGTGATCTTCGAGAGCGGCGCACAGGCCCATGGAGGGCCGTCCCGCACGAATGATCCGTGCGGCCCGGACTGCCAGGAGAACCTCCGGACCTACTTTGTTAGGGACATCACCCTTCTCAACGAAGCGGCCCTCGTGTAATCTCTCCAAGGCCCCATTCGAGGGTCTCCACTGTCGCACGGCCCCTCAGGCACCCGGTGAACCGGGCGGGGAGGGGAACAGAGCGGCAACTCTAGACGTTGGACCTTTCGGCGCTTCTGACGCATGTCTTCGAAGCATGTCGAGCGTCCATGTCCGAAATTGCTCAGCAAAACCAATCAAGGTGGGTGTTCCATGGCTCAGGTACGTCGGCAGGCAAACCTCCCTCGTCCCAGCTGGGGCTGGCAGGACGCCGCGGCGTGCCGGGGGGAAGACCTCGTGCTCTTCTTCGGCCCCGACGGCGAGCGTCAGCCAGAGCGCGAGATTCGCGAGCGCAAGGCCAAGCAGATCTGCATGGGCTGTCCCGTCCGCTCGGAGTGCCTGGACTACGCGGTGTCCCGGCCCGAGAAGTACGGCACCTGGGGCGGCCTCAACGAGGACGAGCGCGCCTCCGAGCGCCGTCGCCGGATGCGCCGCGCCAACGCCGCCTGACCACCGGCTTCGGCCCGGCGGTCCGGCCCGCTCGCGCAGGCCACGTGCACGGTGACGTGCACGGACCCGTACCCGGCGCGTGAGGCCGCTCCCGCGGCCACGGCCCGCGGAAGCGGCCCGCTCCCCTCGCGCACCCCGGCACGCCACCGGAAAACGTTACGGCCCCGCCCCGCGGGGCCGTTTGCGTTGCCCGGTCCGGGAACTCCGGATGACCTCCGGGGTTCCCGGACCGGGCATCACGAACGGATCAGGACCCTTCCGGCACGACCGTTCATCACATGTGCATCACATGTGCGTGTGCCCGCCCGCCCTTAATGGCCGACGAGAAACTCCCGCCATTACCGCATTCGCCATCACGGTGCGGGCCATTCTCGCAAATTGGCGGAGAACCATTCCGCGCTCAGCCGGGCCACCTCCTCCAGCGCCCCGGGCTCCTCGAACAGATGCCCGGCCCCCGGCACCACCGTGAGCCGGTGCCCGACGCTCTGGTCCATGCCCTCCAGGGCCCGCTCGTTCAGCGACAGCACCTCCAGGTCGCGGCCCCCCACGATCAGCAGCGTCGGCGCCCGCACCTCCTCCAGCGCCCGCGCGGCCAGATCGGGCCGCCCGCCCCGCGACACCACCGCACCGACGCTCTCGGCCGAGGCCGCCGCCGCGACCAGCGCCGCGGCCGCCCCCGTACTGGCGCCGAACAGCCCGACAGGACCCTCCGCCCGGACCCAGGCCACCACCTCCCCGAGCCGTCCCGCCAGCAACGGCACGTCGAACCGCAGCCGCGCCGTGCGCCGGTCCTCGGTCTCCTCGTCGACCGTGAGCAGATCGAACAGCAGCGTGCCGAACCCCTCGGCGTTGAGCGCGATGGCCACCTGCCGGTTGCGCGGGCTGTGCCGTCCGCTGCCGCTGCCGTGCGCGAAGACGATCATTCCGCGGGAGCCGGACGGCTCGACCAGATCCCCCTCCAGCAGCACGTCGCCGACGGGCACCTGGACCCCCGTCATCGATCGGTCCCCCGCGCCGCCGCCTCCCGGGCCGCGTAACGGTCCAGCAACCCGATCACATCGCCGTCCGACAGCTGCTCGAACCGCCGGTACCACTGCCCCACCGCCCGGAACGACCAGGGCGCGGCCAGCACGACCACCTCGTCGGCCTCGCGCTCCATCGCCCGCACGGTCTCGGCGGCCCCCACCGGCACCGCCAGCACCAGCCGCGACGGCCCCCGCCGCCGCACGGCCCGCAGCGCCGCCCGCGCCGTCCCTCCGGTGGCCAGCCCGTCGTCCACCACGATCACCGACCGCCCCTTCAGAGCGGGCAGCGGACGATCGCCCCGGTAGGCGCGCACCCGGCGCACCAACTCGGCGCGCTCGGCCTCCACGGTGCCGGCCAGATCCGCCTCCTCCAGCGAGAGCCGCGCGAGAAGGTCATGATCGAAGACGGGCTCGCCGCCCTCGGCGATGGCCCCCACGCCCAGCTCCGGCTGCCGCGGATAGCCGATCTTGCGGGTCACCAGCACGTCCAGCGGAGCCGGCCGGCCCGGCGCCGACAACCTCCGCGCGACCTCGAACGCGACCGGCACACCACCCCGGGGCAGCGCGAGGACCACCGCCCCGTCGAGATCGAGCGGCACCAGCCATTCGGCGAGGACCCGCCCCGCCTCGGCACGATCGGTGAACGGAAGCCGGACGGAAGGACGATCGCCCTCGTTCCTGTTCCAGCGCATCAGCGTCACCCCTTATCTACCTGGGGGGCCACCCCCCAGACCCCCGGGGCGGGGTGTTCGCGCCCTTCCGCTCGCCTGGGGGCTCGCTCCAGGGCGCGCACCCCCCGGTGGGGGCTCCGCCCCCACGCCCCCGGCAGGGAGGGCTCCGCCCCCCTGCACCCCCCAACGGCCATCCGTACGTGGAACCTCAATCACCCAGGTCCACGCACGACCAATGAGCCGATGGTCTTGAGCGGCGTCTTGGACCCCTCAATCCACCATACGGCGATGCTTGTCGGGGGGTGCAGGGGGGCGGAGCCCCTCCTGCCGGGGGTGCAGGGGGCGGAGCCCCTTGCCGGGGTGGGCGGCCCTGTAGCGAGCCGCCAGGCGAGCGGAGGGGCCGATCGCCCCGCCCTGGGGGTCTGGGGGGTGGCCCCCCAGGTAAACACAGCCCCCAGATCAGCGCTGCCCGGTGAGCCACCTCAAGGGGTTGTCGTGGAGGACTCGGTTCAGGGTGGCCTCGTCCGCGCCTGCGGCGCGGAGGGCGGGGACGAAGGTGTCGAAGAGGAAGCCGAAGCCGTGGCCGCCGTATCGGGAGATCTGCGTCATGCGCGAGATGCCGGTGCTGAGCAGCAGGCGGTCGGCGTGGCCGCCGTCGAGGAACTCCATCACGTTGCGGACGCGGGTCGCGAGCGCTTCGGGGCGGCCGGCGGCCAGGCCCAGGGAGCCGAAGGAGACGTAGGCGCCCGCCTCGGCGATCTTGCGGTGCGCGGCGGGCTCGTCCACCAGGTCCTGCTGGCCGACCGCGACGCGGTGCGGGGGCAGGCCGGCGCCGGTGAGGATCTCCAGCTGGGCCAGGCCGGCGCGGCCGTAGGTGGCCACCGACAGGCCGGAGTAGCGGCCGGCGTGGGCGGCGGCGCGCAGGCAGCGCTCCTCGTCCTCGGTGGGCGTCTCACCCCAGGTGCCGATCTCGCCGATCACGCCGGGGAGCGCGTTGGTGCCGTCGAGCCCGAAGCCGATCTCGGCGAGCAGCCGCTCGGCGAGGGCGTCGGCGTCGGCGTCCTTGACGTAGGCGGGGTGGAACGGCTGGGTGAAGAACCCCGTGCCGGCGACCACCGCGACGCGGGCGCCCGCGCCGATGCGGGCGAGGGAGGCGGCGCTGCGGCCCATCCCGGTGCACGTGAGGTCGACGACGAGGCCGAGGTCGTGCTCGCCCCGGAGGGCGGCCAGCTCGCGGGTGACCGGCTTCTCCTCGTCCAGCCAGCGGCGGGGGTCGGAGTCCAGCGTGGCGGGCCGGGCGGGCCAGCGCAGATCGAGCTGCAGATGCTCATGCGGCAGCACCGGCCCGGTGATGGCGGAGATCGGGATCGTTCCGGTCACGGTGCGCAGCCGCCCGGGCTCCTCGCGGGGGGTCATATCATGCGAGGCTACGACATATTTGGCCTTTTCAGGACCTAGAGTGGGGAGGTTTTTACCTTTCCCCGCCGCCACCTTCGGCCACGGATCCGGCCGAAGATGCCGCGGCAGGCTCGGGAACTGGGTCGATGTCCTGCGCGGCCGCGCGGACGGCGCGGGCCCGGGCCGTGTTCGCGCTCGGCCACCGCTGGTCGATCTCGGCGTTCAGCGCGGCCCCGATCAGCACCGCCAGCGCCGCCACGTACAGCCAGGCGAGCACCGCGATGGACGCGGCCAGCGACCCGTACACCGACACCCCGGCCAGCGACCCGGCCAGGTAGAGCCGCAGCGCGAAGCTGCCCAGGATCCAGATCAGCAGGGCCATCACCGCGCCCGGCACCTCGCGCCACCAGGACGTCCGCACCGGCACGCTCATGTGGTAGAGCATCGCCAGGAACAGGATCGACAGCGTCACCACCACCGGCCAGTACAGCACCGGCAGGAACCCGGCGCTCTCCGGCAGCGCCTGCCGGACCAGGGCCGGTCCCGCCACCAGCAGCGGGATCACCACGATCATCACCAGCAGCCCGAGCAGGTAGAGCACGAACGCGCGCAGCCGGGTCCGGATCACACCGCGCAGCCCGGACAGCCCGTAGGCGATGGTGATCGTGTCGACGTAGACGTTGGTGGCCCGCGAACCGGCCCACAGCGAGATCAGGAAGCTCACCGACACGATGTCGGGGCTGCCGCCGCGGATCACGTCGTCGATGAGCGGGACCACCACCGAGTCCACCGCCGGTCCGGTGAGCACGGTCTGCGCCCGCTCGATCAGCCAGGTGCGGATCTCGCCGACGGTGCCCGGCCCCAGCGCGCCGCGGAAGTGCCCCATCGTCCCGATCAGCCCGATGACCAGCGGCGGCAGCGACAGCAGGGCGAAGAAGGCGGCCTCGGCCGCCAGGCCCGTCACCCGGTGGCGGAACGCCGCCACGGCCGTGCCGCGGACCAGTTCCCAGCAGGTCCGCCGGGCGGCGTGCAGGGGGGCGCGCACGCGCCCGATCACCAGTGCCGGGAGCAGCAGCCCGGCGCGCAGGCGGCCGCCCAGCGCGGCCCGTTCCTTGCCGAAGTCCGCGTCGCCCTCCTCTGCCGGGGTCCCGGCGGGGTCCGAAACCGTGGTCACACCGATACACCGTAGAGTGTCACCGGTCCGTTACCTGCGGGGATCACCCATCTCGCGGACGTTCGGCGCATCGCCGGACGTCGGTGACAATGGAGAGGTGATCTGCCAGACGTGCCGCGACGGCCGCCACGGGGACTGCCGTGGCGGATCGTGGTGCGACTGCCAGCACCAGCCGTCCCCCGCGACGCGGCGCGCCGCACCGGGGACGGCGTCCGGGGGCGGCTCCGCGAGCGGTGCGGAGGACGGCGGCGGAGAGCGGTCCGAGCCGCCGGTCAACTGGAAGCGGCAGGGGTGAAGGCGGCGGGGATGACACTTCTCACCTGTCCGTATGCCGGACGCAACTGGACAGCCCGCGAGACGGCGTGTCAAAGTTCAGATATGACTGCTGCGGATCCGTTGCTGGTAATGCGCCGGCACGTCGACTTCCTGCGCGTCCGCAGCGCGATCTGTCTGTGACGCCCCGACCACGCCCCCTGTTTTAGCACCGGCGCGTGGTGCCCCGGCGTCACCTTTGATCGACCCCTGCTCAGCGTCGAGCCGGCTGTTCGCGATGCCCTGTGCGCCACGCGTCCCACCACCGGATGGATGAGGATCGCGCCGTGCCACCTGCGACCAAGCGCAAGAAAGGCGAGGGCCAGTGGGCCCTCGGCTATCGGGAACCGCTCAACAAGAACGAAGAGAACAAGAAGAACGACGACGGGCTCAACGTCCGCCGCCGCATCATCGACATCTACTCCAAGGCCGGGTTCGACTCGATCGACCCCGCCGACCTGCGCGGCCGGTTCCGCTGGTTCGGGCTCTACACCCAGCGCAAGCCGGGCATCGACGGGGGCAAGACCGCGATCCTCGAGGACGAGGAGCTCGACGACCGCTACTTCATGATGCGGGTGCGCATCGACGGCGGCCAGCTGTCGGGGCCGCAGCTGCGGGCCGTGGCCGACATCGCGACCACCTACGCGCGCGGCACCGCCGACATCACCGACCGGCAGAACGTCCAGTTCCACTGGATCGCCATCGAGGACGTCCCGGCGATCTGGGAGCGGCTGGAGGCCGTCGGGCTGTCCACCATGGAGGCCTGCGGCGACACCCCGCGTGTGATCATCGGCTGCCCGCTGGCCGGGATCGCCGACGACGAGGTGATCGACGCCACCCCGCAGATCCGCGACATCCACGACCGCTACATCGGGTCGGCCGAGTTCTCCAACCTGCCGCGCAAGTTCAAGAGCGCGCTGTCGGGCTGCTCCTCCCACTGCACCGTGCACGAGATCAACGACATCGCGTTCGTCGGGACGGTGAACGAGAACGGCGAGGCCGGCTACCAGGCGTTCGTCGGCGGCGGCCTGTCCACCAACCCGATGTTCGCCAAGAGCCTCGGGGTGTTCGTCAAGCCGGAGCAGGCGCACGAGGTCTGGAAGGGCGTCGTGTCGATCTTCCGGGACTACGGGTACCGGCGGCTGCGGCACCGCGCCCGGATCAAGTTCCTGATGAACGACTGGGGCGCGGAGAAGTTCCGCGAGGTGCTGGAGAAGGAGTACCTCGGCTACGCGCTGCCCGACGGCCCCGAGCCCGCCGCCCCGCTCACCCAGCGCGACCACGTCGGCATCCGCCGGCAGAACGACGGCCTCTTCTACGTCGGCTTCGCGCCGAAGGTCGGCCGGGTCAACGGCCCGCTGCTGACCACCATCGCCGACCTGGCCGAGCGGTACGGGTCGGGCCGGGTGGCCACCACGGTCGAGCAGAAGATGGTGATCCTCGACGTGCCCGAGGAGAACACCGAGCCGCTGGCCGCCGCGCTGGCCGAGCACGACCTGCAGGTCCGCCCCTCGACGTTCCGCCGGCAGACGATGGCCTGCACCGGCATCGAGTACTGCAAGCTGGCGATCGTCGAGACCAAGCAGCGCTCCATGGACCTCATCGACGAGCTGGAGAAGCGGCTGCCCCACTTCGACCAGCCGCTGACCATCAACGTCAACGGCTGCCCGAACGCGTGCGCCCGCATCCAGGTCGCCGACATCGGCCTCAAGGGCCAGCTGGTGGTGGACGAGAACGGCGACCAGGTGGAGGGCTTCCAGATCCATCTGGGCGGCCAGGTCGGGGCGACGTTCGGCAAGAAGGTCCGCGGGCTGAAGACCACCTCGGCCGGGCTGACCGACTACGTCGAGCGGGTCGTGCGCAAGTACGACGAGCAGCGCCAGGACGGCGAGACCTTCGCCGCCTGGGTCCAGCGCGCCGACGACACAGATCTCAAGTAACGGGCAACCGGAATGAGCGAACGTGCCGCGCCGTTCTACTGCCCGTACTGCGGTGACGAGAATCTCGAGCCGCGTGAAGCACCCGCCCCCGCCTCCGGCGACGCCGGGGGCCCGACGAAGTCCAAGCCCGAGGGAGCGGCGTGGTTCTGCCGTGACTGCCTCCGTTCCTTCATGTTGAAGTTCCTCGGTGTTGGAGCGCCCCGCACACACAAGGAGACCCTTCGGTGACGCTGCTGGAGACCGACAGACCGACCCTTGATCTCGAAGACATCGTCGAATCGGCCGCGGTGGCCCTGGAGGGCGCCTCCTCGCTGGAGGTCATCCGCTGGGCGGCGGCCACGTTCGGCGACCGGATCTGCCTGACCTCCTCGATGTCGGACGCGGCGCTGATCCATCTGGTGTCCAAGGTCAAGCCCGGCATCGACGTGCTGTTCGTCGACACCGGCTACCACTTCGCCGAGACCATCGGCACCCGGGACGCGGTCGAGGCCGTCTACCCGGTCAACGTGATCAACGTGACGCCGTCCCGCACGGTCGAGGAGCAGGAGGCCGCGCTCGGCCCCCGGCTGTACGGCCGCAACCCGGACCTGTGCTGCCACCTGCGCAAGGTGGAGCCGCTGGGCCGGGCGCTGGAGGGCTACATGGCCTGGTTCAGCGGGATCCGCCGGGACGAGACCGCCAGCCGCCGCGACCGCAGGGTCGTCGAGTGGGACCGCAAGCGCGGGATGGTCAAGGTCAACCCGATCCTGGACTGGACGCAGGAGGACATGGACAACTACATGTCCGACAACGGCGTCATCGTGAACCCGCTGCACTACGACGGCTACCCCTCGATCGGCTGCGCGCCGTGCACGCGTCCCGTCGCCGCCGGCGAGGACCCGCGCAGCGGCCGCTGGGCCGGGACGGGCAAGACCGAATGCGGCATCCACCTGTGACGGTGGGCCCGCCGATGGTCGCGGTGGCGCACGGGAGCAAGGACCCGCGCGCCGCCGCCACCGTGGAGGAACTGCTGTCGGCGGTGCGGGCGAGGCGGCCGGTGGTGCCGGTCCTGACCTCGTTCCTGGACCACGCCCCGCCCTCGCCCGGCGCGGTGCTGGACGGGCTGGCCGCGGGGGGCGCGGGCGAGGCGGTCGTGCTGCCGCTGCTGCTGACCGCCGCCTACCACAGCAAGAGCGACGTTCCGGGCGTGCTGACGCAGGTCAGGAGGCGGCATCCGCTGCTGGGCCTGCGCACGGCGGCGACGCTGGGCCCGCACCCGCTGCTGATGGCCGCGCTGGAGCGGCGGCTGGCCGAGGCGGGCGTGCCGATCGGCGACCCGGACACCGCCGTGGTGCTGGTGTCGGCCGGCTCCAGCGACGCGTCCGCGAACGCCACGATCGGGGCGATGGCCCGGGAGTGGCGGGAGCGGGGCTGGCGGGACGTGGTGCCCGCGTTCGCCTCCGCGGCCCGCCCGTCGCCGGGCGAGGCCGTGACGGCCCTGCGCGCGGCCGGGGCGCCGCGCGTGGTGGTGGCGTCGTACTTCCTGGCGCCCGGCTACTTCGCCGACAAGGTGCGGGACGAGGCCATGGCCGCCGGGGCGCACGCGGTGTCCCCGGTGCTGGGCGCCGCTCCCGAACTCGCCGCGCTGGTGCTGCGGCGCTACGACGAGGCGCTGGACGCCGGCCGCGCCGAAGGGGCCGGCGGAAGGGCGCCGGGGTCGCCCAGGGCGGGCGTGCTGGCCACGGCGTAGCCGTTCGCGGGCGTGTCCGCGGACACGCCCGTGGACACGGCCGGCCCGAGCGGAGTCGGCGCCGGACCGGTCGGACGGGGCGTTCAGCCGGCCGGAGGCGCGAGAACGATCGTCATCGCGTCGTCGGGCGACTCCACGACGCGGCCGCTCCTCGCCAGGTGCGCGACGACCTCGTGGGCGAGGTCGTAGAACTCGTCGCGGCGGCTGTTGTAGAGGGCTCCGGCGAGCTCGTCGTAGTCGTCGACGGTGATCTGCACGCCCCTCTCCAGCATGAAGCAGATCAGCTCGCCGTCCAGGGTCAGCCGCCAGCCGTGGGCCAGTTCGGTGACCGCGACGGCGTCCTGCCCCAGGGACAGCGTGACCGGGCGGCCGTCGTGCAGCAGCACCGGGACCCGCCTGGTCAGCTTGCCCATGAACGTCCGGACGCCGGTCCAGGGGAACTGCTTGCCCGACTTGCTGGGCGCCCCCTTGCGCTGGTCGCGGACCGCGTTCACCGCGTCCCGGATCAGCTGCTGCGGCGGCCGGGTCCCCTCCTTGACGAGGCGCTCCAGCTCCTCGTAGATGTCCAGGCGCAACTCCTGGAACGGCCCCATCTCGTTCTTGCGCAGCACGTCGACGAACAGGTGCGAGCGGGAGCGGCTCCCGTCCGCCGACGCGATCGCGTCCTGGCCCGGCGGCGGCATCGGGGACGGCAGCACCGGAGCGGTGACGCGGGCGCGGCCCGCCGGGGTCAGTTCCAGCACCGGATTGTTGTCCTCGCCCGAGGTGTGCGTGGTGACGGCGAGCCCGCGGTCGACCGCGAAGCCCACCAGCGTGGAGACGAACTTGGGCCGGGAGTTGAACGTGCCGACCTGCTTGCGGAACCGCGGATTGTAGGCGGTCAGGGCCTTGCGCAGGTCGGTCATCCGCATCCGCGCGGCGGACCGGCCGATCGCCTGGACCAGCGCGTCCACGGCCTCGTCGCGGGGCATCCACGCGTCGTCCCAGACCATGCCCTCGGCCGCCGCCTCCGCCGCGGGGGCGAAGGGCGCCAGGTGGACGAAGGTGACGCCGCCGAGCATGACGCCGAGCATCTCCGCCACGTTCTTCACGCTGCCGCGGAACGAGGCGACCGCCACCTCCCGGCCGTCGGCGCGGGCCTGGCTCACCCGCTGGTGGACGGCCGCGGCGACGGCGGCGTCGTCGGCCGTCTCCCCCACGTCGGCGCGGACGACGCCGTACTGGCCGTCCGCGACCGCCTGCGCGGCGAGTACGAGGCATTCGACCGCGGTGCCCGAGTTCCAGGGGTGCGCGTCGTGGAGCGCCCGGAGCACCTCGCCCTCGGTTCCCGCGTGCGCCCGGGTGAGATCGATCAGAAACCTGTCCATGGTCCCTCCGATTGCGCTGGGGACCTCATCACCGAGCGATGAGGTCCCCAGCGGAAGCTGAGTGAGCGGGATCGCCTATGGCCGATCCCGCTTGAGGAGGGCCCACCTCAGAAGGGCTTCGATCAGCAGACCCGCCAGCAGACTGATCGTCTGCTCCGGCAGGGTCACCGCCGCCACGGCCGTTCCGGTGAGCACCGCCGCACAGATCAGAAACTCGGTCTCTTGGTCCATCATCGCCTCTGACGCTTGTCGTTCCGGGCGACTCGAACGAAGACGCTGACTTCCTGACGGACGCCGACTTCAGGACTGGGACGTGGAACTACGACGAGAACATGAGGACGCCGACGCACGACGGGGACGCGTGACTGCGACTGCGCGACTGGGACTGCGGGACTTCGGACGCCGACTGCGGGACTGGGCACGCGCAGGCAACAGCGTTGCCTGCCTGTAGCCACCTTATCGCAGAACGTGACCGGCGCGCCAGCCGCGCCGGACGGCCCGCCGCCGGGGGCACGCATACCGCGGCCCCATCGGGTATGCGGACCACATGACTGATCGCGAGGAGCTCGGCCACGAGCCCGAGCAGACGCACGACGAACGGTTCGCCCCGGTCACCCGCGGCGGCGGCGCCTCCCGCGACCACCCCCGCTGACCGTCAGTCGCGGCGGGCCTTGCGCCCCTCCCACCAGGACGCCAGCGCCCGCCGCACGGGGGCGTGGTGCTCGTCGTCGACGATCTTCAGGTCGCCCATGACCACCTGCGCCTTCACCCGAACCAGCGGGACCCGCCGCCCCTCCCGGGCCTCCCGGACCTGCACGCTCCGGTCGCCCATCACGCAGTAGCCCGACATCTCGACGTTCACGCCGTCCGGCACGATGACCTTCACATCGCCCATCACGGCGGTGGCGACCACGCTGACCTCGCCGCTGGGCACCTGGGCGCCGCGCAGGTCGAGGACGATGTCGCCCATCACCGACAGCGCCTCCAGCTGCTGGTCGACCCGGCCGCTGATGCGCTCCTTGCAGTCGCCCATGATCGCGGTGAAGCGCCGCTTCACCTGCAGCGGCGCCGGGTCGGCGCCGGGCGCGCCCATCCCGGGCAGGTCGGCGGTGACGCTCTCCAGGTCGCCGCGGGTGACGGCCAGGTAGGCGGCCTCGGTGCGCTCGGCCAGTTCCTCGAAGGTCAGCCGGCCCTCCACCGACGCCACCCGCAGCCCCTCCACCACGGCCTCGCGCTCGGCGTCGGAGGCGCGGACCGAGCCTCCCGCCGCGCCGTCCGCCGGCGCGGCGGAGGTGTACGGGGACTCGGACGGGGCGGCCGGCCGGTGCTCGGATGGCCGTCGGCCCTGCGGCGGGGTGGGCTGACTCATGATTCAGAAAATATGCCCTCCGGGCCCGCAGGCAATCCGCCGCGCGGACGAGATCGCCCCGGCTCTTTGGGAGGACCCCGCGGCCGTGGCCCCCTCCGGCCTGGCCATGGTCCTGCCAGGTGTCCTGACAAAGCGTAAGAATAAGGACATGGCGCCGATCGGTTCCCCCTCGTCCCCGGCGCCCGCCTCGCTCAGCCCCATCGTGATCGGGTGGCGCCCGCTGGCAGCGCGGAACGTCTTCGAGACCGCGTACTTCACGGCCCTGCCGGCCGGCATGGCCCTCCTCTGGGGCGCGGAGTTCGGCTTCGCCATGCCGCTCTCGCTCGGCGCGGGCGCCGCGCTGGGAGGCGTCCCGGCCGTGGCGATGGTCCTCACGCAGCCCCACTGCGTCCTGGGTCCGGAGGGGCTGACCGTCGTGCGCCCCTGGGGACGACGCCGCGTGACCGTCCCGGCCTCGGCCATCGCCGGTGTGGGGATCCTGGACGCGGCGGGCCGGCCCCGGCTCGCCGTCTGGTGCGACGGCACCGCGGTGACCGGCCGGCGCTTCCCCGAACGGCTGCGGCCCGATCCCGACATCGCCGTGATCCCGCTGTGCGAACCCGGCTGGATGAACGAGGCCAGGGTCGAGCGGGTCCGGCGGCTGGTCCTGGCGGCCGAGCTCGGCGAGTGGTGGACCGGTGGCGACGACGGACGGCTGGCGCTCTCGCCCGCGGACGTCCAGCGTTCGGCGCTGTTCACCGCCACCGGCCTCCGCCTGGTGAGGAACGCCTACCAGCACGCCGGCATCGAGGTCGCCACGCAGGGCGACCGCGCGCAAGGGACATGCCTGCGCTCTCCCGAGGGCAGGCCCCTGCTCCACATCACCCGTTGGGTGGAGGGCGCCCGGCCCGTCGAGTACCGCGTCCGATGGCCGGACGGCACGGCGGTGGGCTCGGTCGTGGCGACGTCCCCCCGCTGGAGGCTGTGCGACCCCGAGGAGCGGGTCCTCGCCACCGCCCGCCGGACACGGAACAGGGGCCGCCATCCCCGCGGCGCCCTGGTCGTCCGCGACCCCGGCACGGCCGTGGTCGCCTCGGTCTGGCCGGCCAGGTCCGGGCAACGCGCCGGGCTGCGGCTCCAGGCCGAACCGGCCCCCGCCTTGCGCGCCCTGCTCATCGCCCTCCTCTCCGTCGTCGTCTGAGAGGCCGAACGCGGCTCGGTATCCTGCGGGTGGAAGCGGCCGGCGACGGTGTTGGGAGCGGTGCGGTGACGGCGACACACGAAGTGTTCAACCAGGTTCCCCCGCTGGCCGGCCATGACCTGGCCGACGATCCCGCCCTGCTGGACGGGCTCGCCCGGGAGGGCGCCGGCGCCGCCCTGGCCGAGGTGCACGCCCTCGGACGGCTCGCCGGGACCGAGGAGGCCCAGGAATGGGGCCGGCTCGCCAACGAACACCCGCCCGCGCTGCGCACGCACGACCGCTACGGGCACCGCGTCGACGAGGTCGAGTTCCACCCCGCCTGGCACGAGCTGATGCGCACCGCCGTGGAGCACGGCCTGCACGGCGCCCCCTGGGCCGACGATCGCGAGGGCGCCCACGTCGCCCGCGCCGCGAAGTTCTACGTGTGGCGGGTCGACGCCGGGCACGGCTGCCCGATCTCGATGACGTACGCGGCCGTCCCGGCGCTGCGGCAGGCCCCCGAGCTGGCCGCCCGGTTCGAGCCGCTGCTGGCCGCGCCGGTGTACGACTTCGGGCTGCGCGAGCCGTCCGGCAAGGCCGGGCTGCTGGCCGGCATGTCGATGACCGAGAAGCAGGGCGGCTCCGACGTCCGCGCCAACACCACGCAGGCCGCGCCCCGGCCGGACGGCACGTACCGGCTGGTGGGGCACAAGTGGTTCACCAGCGCCCCGATGTGCGACCTGTTCCTGACGCTGGCGCAGGCCCCCGGCGGCCTGACCTGCTTCCTCGTGCCGCGCGTGCTGCCGGACGGCGCGCTCAACCCGATGCGCCTGATGCGGCTGAAGGACAAGCTGGGCAACAGGTCCAACGCCTCCGCCGAGGTCGAGTACGAGAACGCGGTGGCGTGGCGGGTCGGCGAAGAGGGCCGCGGCGTCCGCACCATCATCGAGATGGTCAACATGACCCGGCTGGACTGCCTGATCGGCGCGGCCGCCGGGATGCGGCAGGGCGTCACCGTGGCCGCGCACCACGCCGCGCACCGCAAGGCGTTCGGCCGGTACCTGATCGACCAGCCGCTGATGCGCAACGTGCTGGCCGACCTGGCGCTGGAGTCGGAGGCGGCGACCACGCTGATGGCGCGGCTGGCGGGCGCCACCGACCGCTCCGTGCGGGGCGACGAGCGGGAGACGGCGTTCAAGCGGCTCGCCCTGGCGGTCGGCAAGTACTGGGTCTGCAAGCGCTGGCCCGCCCACGCGGCCGAGGCCCTGGAATGCCTGGGCGGCAACGGCTACGTCGAGGAGTCGGGCATGCCCCGGCTGTTCCGCGAGTCGCCCCTGAACTCCATCTGGGAGGGCTCGGGCAACGTGGCGGCACTCGATCTCCTCAGGGCCACTCTACGTGGGC
Source organism: Actinomadura rugatobispora (assembly GCF_055379765.1). Classification (NCBI taxonomy): domain Bacteria; kingdom Bacillati; phylum Actinomycetota; class Actinomycetes; order Streptosporangiales; family Thermomonosporaceae; genus Actinomadura; species Actinomadura rugatobispora. The sequence continues at coordinate 1,272,469 of NZ_AP029191.1, forward strand.
CTCAGACACTGGATGCGTTTTTCGACGAAGTCGACCTCGCCCAGGGCGCCGACCCGCGCCTCGACGCCGCCGTCAAGGAAGCGAAAGACGCCTTCGCCGACATTGAGACGATCGAGTACCGCGCCCGCCGCGTAGCCGAACGTCTGGCCCTCGTACTACAGGCATCGCTGCTGGTCAGGTACGGTCACCCGGCCGTCGCCGACGCCTTCTGCACCACCCGCCTGGCCGGCGACCGGGGAGCCGCCTTCGGCACCCTGCCCCCAGGCTTGAACCTCGCTCCGATCATCGACCGGGCGACCCCGAAGATCGGCTGAGCCCACGCTCAAGCACCACCATTGAGGGCGCGGCGAGGCACCAGATCAGCGCGCCCGACCACAATCCCACTGAAGATCATCCGCTAACGTACCGGATAGTAGATAGCTGCTGCGCTGGGGTCCGCCCTTGCTGTTATTCATCTCAGTTCGGCCCCAGACTTGATCGTGGGCACGTCCAACTGGGCTCGTTTGCAGCGGTCAGAGTGGGACTCGAACCCACAACCTGCGGATTAAAAGCCCGCAGGGATCATGTCGCCTCGGTGTAGACGGTGTTGCTCTGTGCCGTTCTATCCGCGTCCAGCCCCATTTCGGTGCCGGGCCATGTCGTCGCGTGCCGTCCCGTACCGATCCCGCCGAGCCGACAGCGAGCCAACATGCCCGCCGGTGCGTGCGCAGGATGCAGTCGGTGCAGAGTGTTCGGGCGTCCCCTCAGCAGCGGACAACCGACTCCAGGTTCCCGAGGTGCCCCGGGTTGTGTGAAGTCCAGAATGTACACGCGCGACCTGGAGCACTGTCATTCGTCGACGGCGAGTCGTTCGATGGCTTTCTGGCGGTCGCGGCGGGTGGGCAGGCTGTAGCGGCGGGCGGTTTCGAGGGTGTGGCCCAGGAGTTCGGCGACGACGACGATGTCGGTGCCCTGGCGGGTCATGATGGTGCCGGCGGTGTGCCGCAGGACGCGCGGGGTGAAGACGCCGTCGCGGCCGATCGGCAGGTTCGCGGCGGCGGCGATGGCGCGCAGCACGGTGTAGGCCGAGCGGGCCGACAGGCGGCCGCCGCGGCGGTTAAGGAACAGTGCGGGGCTGGCATCGGCGCCTTTCCAGTCGGCCCGCTCGCGCAGCCACTCCTCCAGCACGGTGCGGAGCTTGGGGTGCAGGGGGATCTCACGGCATCTGCCGTTCTTGCCGGCCCGGACGATCAGATGGCCGTTGAGAGCCGGGGTGCGGACGTCGCCGGTGTCCAGGCGGGTGGTCTCACTGATGCGGGTGCCGGCGTAGAAGGCGGTGAAGGCGATCGCCTTGTCGCGCAGCGGGGCGCGGTCGGCCTCACGCAGCAGGGCGAGCTGGTCGCCTTCGTCCAAGGGCCGGGGTGCGGCCGGGGGGATGTCGGCGCGTTCGGCGGCGGCGGGGCCGAGTCCGCGGCGGCGGTAGAAGTCATCGACCGCGGTCAGGTGCGCGTTGATGGTGGCGGGTTTGCGTTTGAGCGCGGTCTGCAAGTGGGTGCGGTAGTCCCGGGCAGCACGGTCGCTCGCGCCGGGGTCGGTGAGCGGGTCGCCCTCGATCGTCCCGTCGGCGAGAGCGATGGCGAGCCAGGCCAAGTACTGGCGGACCCGGGAGGCATAGACGCGGACCGTATCGGCATCCAGTGATTCGCTCGGGAGGGCGATGCTGCGCTGGTAAGCGGCGAACACCGGCTGCAGGCCCTCGGGAAGCGGGGTCGGCCGAGCGCCCCGACGGCGCCCGGCCTGCGGAGTCGCGCCGTCGGACGGGCGCGGCGAGGTCTCGGAAGCCGGTACTGAGGAAGGGGAACCGGTCGGGGACGAAGTATCGGAAGTCATAACTGGAGGTTACTTCAGATATTTCGCGATATCGGAAGTTCTTGGAGTAGAATAAAGATATCCGGCAACGACGACATCCCCACGCTGAGGGTGACCCGCCACACCGGCTCACCCCGACAGGGGGTTGTACATGCCGATGTTCAATCGTGCTCGTCGACCCGACCGGCCCGGTGCAATTGCGGGCAAGGGGGTTTCCCGGATGGACCAGGTCCGGCCCGCAGTGATCGTGCCGGCCGCGATGATCGTGTTCGTCGTGTTCCTGGTCCTGGCCGGCCTGCCGATGGCGGTGGCCATGGCGCTGACGACCCTGGTGGCCGCCGCGATCCTGGTCACGCTGGTGACCGGAACCGCGTGGCTCACCCCGCTTCGCCGCCTCGTCCCGCATCTGCGGGAACGCCACTGAACCGTCCGGCCGGCCATCCCGATCACCATCCGCCCCGAGCCGCCACCCGGCGGCCCGGGGGAAAGGGCAACGACCCATGTGGACTCTCACTGAAACAGGAACAACGATCAGCCTCCCGCCGCCCTCGACACCACGGCTGTGCCTGCGGCCGCCGCGGGCCGCCGGCTCGCCACAGGCGCCGCTGGAGGGCGGATGGTGGCCACGCTCGGCCGACCCGGCCGCCGAACTGCCTGGGCTGGCCCTGGCCCTGCGCACCCACAACGCCAACCCGCCCGACGATCACCGGCCCGTCGCCCACATCACGCTGCGGGCCGCCGACTGGGACAGCCATCCTGCCAGCCTGCGCGTCGACAGCGCCGACGGCATCCGAACGGTGGGCCTGAGCTGGGTCGACCCCCTGCCCGCCGGGCTGCTCACCGCGATCTACGCCGACGGCCGGCACCTCGACCTGCTCACCGTCCCGGCACCCACACCCCACGCGGAGGCCCACGCAGCCATGGAACTGGCCGCCCACCCCGCCAACCATCTACACACCCCCGACCTGCTCGCCGCCCTCACCGCACCGGTCGGCCCGCGTGACCCGGCGGGGAGCGAGACGGCATCCCACAACGCCTGGGAGAGCGAGGGCGGGCGGCTAGACCGACAACCGGCGGCGCAGTGACCGGTCCGCCACCCCGGCCGGAGCGGCCGGGTCTGCACACCTGCGATCGGAGATCGCCATGACCATCATCCCGCCCGCCACCACCGCATCCACCGCGACCAACTGGTACGCCGGACACCCCGGGTTCACCAACCTCCGGCGCTCCCAGGCCGCGACCAAAGCGGACTTGCCCACCCATGGGCGCCCCGGCCACACCATCGTCGCCCTCCACGGCGAACTCGACATCGCCTCCGCCCCGGCGCTGCGCGAACACCTGCTCGGCTCACTGCACCACAGCGCCCGGCTGCTGATCGTGGACCTGGGCGAGGTGTCGTTCTGCGACGCCACCGGCCTGGCCGTACTGATCGGCATCCAACGCCGCGCCACCGGAATCGGCATCACCCTGCAACTGGCCAACCCCCGGCCGCAGGTCGCCAAACTGCTGCGCATCACAGGACTGGACCGCAGCCTTTCCGTCCACCCGGCCTCCACCCCAAGCGCCGAGCCCGCACTCCAAGCCTGACTCAACGCCTGCAGCCGCTGGCCGAACCGGCCGCATAAGCACCTGAACGCCGGGCACAGGACCGGCGATGCGACCAAACCGGGTGCGATCCAAGTGCCGCCGACCGAGCCCGGGCCCCGCCCGGGCCTGCTTGTGGACTCCGTGACCACCGTGCCCCATCACCACGCCGACGGCGCCGCACCACCGGTGCTGCGCACCGGCCGATGGCGACTGCCCAGCGGGCGGTCGGCGACCGCCCACACCCGCCGGGCGATCCACACCGCCCTGCGGCGGTGGGGACTGGGGCCGGCCGCGGACGCCCTCGCCCATCAGGTGGCGTCACTGATCCAAGAGTTGCCCACCCGCTCCGCCGCCCACTCACACGGCCCGATAGACCTGCGGCTGGAACTACGCTCAGCCGACCGCCTGCTGCTGGGCGAGATTCAAGCCGCCACCCCCGACCGGCTCGTCCCCGATGACCCGACACCCGCAGGCGGCCCAGAGCCCCGTCGCAGCATCATCGCCCTCACCTACGGGCTCCGCCCCGCCCGCAACGGCACCGCCACCTGGTACACCCACGCCTTCACCTGGTACCAGCCGGACGCCAACAGCACCGATCGCCAAACCGTCCCCCCTGCCTGATCACACGGCGGTCGGCCAGCTACCCGGAGGGCTCGTTGATCATTAACAGGTGCCTGACCCGGCATAACGCTTGGCACCGCGCGCAGCGCCTCCGGCACGCCCAGCTCCCGGCCGCGCCCTCGATCAGCTCGCTCACCGGTGACCACCACCTCTGCGGCGCTTCGCGCGCTGCGTCATCTCGATCGCGTGCACGCACGAGCGCGCCAGCTTCCCGCGGCTCAGCCCCGAGTGCCGCAGCCGCTCCAGCTGCTCGCGGATGGCCTGCTCGTGGTGCACCGCCTCGGCCGCCAACATGCGATCGAGACGGTCTCGCAACCGCCCCCGCCCCACGCGCAGCACACCGGCGGCCAACAGCGCACCGCAAGCCGCGCAGCTCACCGCGAGCACGAGCCTGCCCCTCCCGCCCCAGGACAGGCCGGAGGCGATCAGCGCGCCCAGCACCAGGCCACTGGCGGCGCCGCTGCACACAGCGATCGTCGCGGTCTGCCGCATGGTCCGCTCGTAGCGGACCAGGTCGCCCTGCAGCTCCCGCACCGGCCCGTGCGCCCGGCTCACCTCTGGGACCGATCGGTCGGTGATGCGCATGAGAGGCTCCCTCTCTTTCACGTGCCGCTGCCCAATCTCGAAAAAGCTTCTTTCCATCGCGCCGCCACTTGAGGCCATGCCTCTCCCTCGTTGCCGACCTCTGCCCGCCCGTTCGTCCCGCACCGGCTGAGCCACTCGGCCCTGACACATCTGGCGGCCGCCGGGCCACAGCGCCGCCGAACTGCGGACCGAGCCGCACCACGCCCGCCCGGGCAACGTCGACTTCTACGCCAAAGATCGGCAAGGAGGCCGCTGCCCACGTTCAACGCCAGATGTACGCGGTCATGAGCTTTCCCAATCATGATCTTGGTGTCCGTCGAGTGATGGGTGGGTGGTCGCCGAGGGCCGGGTCTGGGGTGCAGCTGCTCAGGTCCGGGGGCGAAGGTTCGGGTGTGCTGGTCATTGCTGTGTTGGGCTGCCGGCAGGCCCGTTCGGTGACCGGGGTGCGGTCGAGTCGCTCCCCCTCGGCCGGCGGTCGCGACGGCGAGAGCCGGGTCCGCTGCGCCGATCAGCGGAGCGTCCCGGCCCCGGGTGTCGGCGGCGATGACCGTGATCAGGTTTCCAGGACGGCCAGGTGGTCGGCGCTGCCTCCGTTCCACTCGACCAGCAGGAGTGTGGCGTCATCGGTGGTGATCCCGCGTCGTTCCCGCATGAGGCTGTGGGAGTACGTGCGTGCCAGCGCCTGGGTGTTCATGCCTTCGCGTGCGGCCCGGTCGATGACGTTGATGAGACGCTGCTCCCCGAACTGCTCCCCACCGGCTTGGCGCTCCTCGACGAGCCCGTCGGTGAAGAACAACAATTGATCACCTTGCTGGAGCGCCAGCTCGCTGACCTGTGGCTGGTCGCCGCCGAACCCGACCGGCAGGGTGGTGGCGGATTCCAGGCTGCGGATCACCCGGTGATCGCGGATCAGCAGCGGGGCGGGGTGACCGGCGTTGACCCATTCCAGGCGCCCCGTCCCGACGTCCAGCCGCGCCATCTGCGCCGTGACGAACTGCTCGGGTTCGAACTGCTCGACGATCGCCGAGTCCATGAACGCGTACAACTCGGCCAGCCCGACATCGGCCCGCCGCGCATGGCGGTAGGCGCCGATGGCGACGGTGGCCAGGACCGCGGCGTTCAAGCCGTGCCCCATCGCGTCGATGACGGCCACATGCAGGATGTCGTCGTTGAGGGCGTAGTCGAAGCTGTCACCGGCGACGTTGTAGGCCGGCTCCAGCATCCCCGCGACCACGACCTGCGGGGTGGTCATCCTCAACGGGGGCAGCAGCGACCACTGGATCTCGGCGGCCACGCTCATCGGCTCGCGACGTCGCGCCTTGAAGAACCGATCGGTGTAGCTGTTCTTGGTGACCAGCATGTCGGCGACCAGACCGGCCAGCCGGCGCAGCAACCGCCGGTCATCGTCATCGACGGAGTCCAGCGTCAAAGCCAGCACACCGACCTGATCACTGCCGTCCAGCAGCGGCAGGAACACCCGGACGGCGGCGGCCAGCGGCTCTTCGACGATGACCACATCCAGGAAGGCCCTGCCGGCCACAGAGCCGTCGATCAGCTCAGGCTCACCGACCATCAGATGCCTGCCCGGCAACGGAAGCAGCAGCATCTGGTCATAGTCCTGCAGCAGGATGGAGACATCCCGGCCACCGATCCTCGCGACCTCCTCCGCGATCAACGGCGCGACCAACTGCGGCGGCATCTCATGCGCCCGGTCCAGCAACACGCCCAGCAACCGCTCACCGAACCCCTCGGACCGGTCCACCACAACCTTCTCCCGCTGCCCTTCCCATCCGGCCATGTCCACTTGATGCCCCGCACCGCCCCGCTCGCAGAGGCCGACCAGCCGCAGCCACGCAAAAGATCGTTCAAGATTGCCGGGAACCCTGTTCCCCCAACCGTCCCGACGGGCGAACCGAAGAATGCCCAGGCGGCACCACCACGGGCAGGCGAGAGTCGTCGAAGCGGTGCACCTGATCTCAATGGTGCAGGCGTGGCCGTGGTTCGCGCGGAACGGACCGGCCCGCCCGCAGCTCGATCGTCACCGGCCGCCCAGCGCGGGAACGTCCCGCAGCCGACGCCGGTAATGGCCATGCGTGCGGGACGGGTCCGCCGCACAACCGGGACACCGCACCCGTGGGCACCGTCCGGGCAGTGTCACCGAGATGATGACCAAGTACGCCTAGAGTGGTTCGCTGACCCAACGCCAGACTTCACCGTCGTGATGCGCGCGGACCAGTTGCGCCCCGCTGGAGTCGGCGAGTTCGGCGACCGCCCGGACCAGCCGACGATGGAAATCACCGGGTGGCCGACCGCGCGACGAGCCTTCCAGGAAGGTCACACTGACTCTGGCCTCATCACGGAGCTGGGCGGTCAGCCGACCGGCCTCGTCAAGGCGGAGCATCACGATCGCATCAGCACGGACCAGGTCGCGGCCATCGTGGCACTCGACCCACACCTCGGTCACCGTTGCATTCATGAGCCTCACTCCTCACGGCTTGTCCGTGTCCTATCCCACTTGTCCGTGTCCTATCCCACTTTCGCCCCCGGCCGCGGAAGCGTGCGATCCGGCCGGGATCGGCGAGCGATCCTCGTCATGGGGCGGGGCCCTGCCGAGATGCTCTCGCGGCCGTCCGCCCCCGTTCTCAGGCGTCCTGTGGTTCTCAGGGGTCTGGTGATGTCACATCCGGGCCGGTCGTGGCTGCCGATCCGGTCGGTGTGACGAGTGCGGCCGGCAGCGGCCGGCAGCTTGGGGGCGGGCAGGTGGTTGGAGTCGTGGGCGGCCAACTCCAGGGCCGATCGTGCCGCCGCGTGGGAGGTGTAGGGCGGGACGGTGAGCAGGTCGACGCGGTGGCCGTCGGCGTAGAGCGCGGTGAGCAGCCCGGTGGGCAGGGTGTCGAACCAGCTCAGCCGCACCACCCGGGTGTCGGCCGGGCCGTCGACGCGCAGCCGGCGTGGCCGGCTGTCCCAATCGGCCACTCGCAGCATGACATGGGTGATGCGCCCGCGGTCATCGGCGGGCCCGTCGGTGTCATCGGCGGGCCCGTCGGCCTGCGGCCCGGCTCGCAGGGCCAGGATCAACCCGGGCAGTTCGGCGACCGGGTCGGTCGAGCGGGGCCACCAGCCGCCGTCCAGCGGCGTCCGCGGCGAGCCCGCGGGGCCCGGCGGGCGCATCCGCAGCCGGGGGGTCGAGGGCGGCGAGAGGCTGATCGTTGTTCGTCGCTCGGTGATGGTGCGCATGGGGCACAGCCCCTTCTCCCGAGCCGCCGGGTGGCGGCTCGGAACGGTTGGCGATCGGGTGGCCGGCCGGAGGGGCCGGCCGGGTGGGTCAGCGGTGTCCCCGCGGATGCGGGGCGAGGCGATGAAGCCGGGTGAGCCATTCGGTTCCGGTCACCAGCGTGACCAGGATCGCGGCGGCCACCAGGGTCGTCAGCGCCATGCCCACTGCCATCGGCAGGCCGGCCAGGACCAGGAAGACGATGAACACGGTCGTCGCGGCCAGAGCGATCACAGCGGGCCAGACCTGGTCCGTCCAGGACACCTGCCCGTCCGGGATCGCTCCGGGCCGGTCGGGTCGGCGAGCACGAGTGAAGATCGGCATGTGCATTCCCTTGCCGGGGTGAGCCGGTATGGCGGGTCACCCTCAGGGTGGGGATGTCGTCGTTGCCAGATACTTTTATTCTACTCCTAGAACTTCCGATATCGCGAAATATCCGAAGTAAATTTATGGCTTTCGCGACCTCAATTCCGGCCGTTTCCCGGTCCGCGCAATCGGCTTGCGAGGTTTTCGCGGTACCCGCCCGGTCAGGGTTCCGCAAGCCCGGTGGCGCCGGGGCACTCGGCCCACCCGGCTTACCGAGGACCTGCGGGGCGGTGTTCACCGCTCACCCACGCGGCATCGTTACCGCGGTCGATGACTTCACCGCCACCGCGGGCCGAACCCCGCCGCCGGCCGCGCACCATTGCGCGGCAAGGCGACCACCTGCACCGCCTTCTATGCCGGCACCCGCATTTCGTGAAAGTGAGGCGATCGGCTTTGGTGATGGCCTTTGCGCGAACTGACGGTTTCCGGAATCTGGCGGGTGGTCTTGGTTGGGAGGTGGGCAGCCACGGCTGGGGCGGCTGCGCCGATATCCCAGGGTCGTCCGCGCCTCCGGGCGACGGACGGCCCTGGCCACGAGCCGTTCAGTTCGGATGAGGGCCTCATGAGCACCGAGCGTGTCACCGCGTCCCGGCCGAGCGAACGCGAGCGCCGTCGCGACGACCGCCTCGGCCCGGCTACCGATGGCCAAGGCCCGACCACCGCGCCCGAACCCGCCCAGCGCGGCCCTACCAGAACCGGCGCCACCAGCGGCGGCGTGATCGGACCGGCACAGCCGACGCGGCGCCCGCCCTGCCCCCTTCCCTCATGAGCGTCATCGACGGCCCCCGCAGCCGGTGGGCCGCGAACCGGCCCACCGTGGCGGGCCGGCACGGCCGACCAGCGGCAGACCTGCGGGCGAAAGTGCGAGGACGGAAGACGCACGACCGTGGTGCCCGCCGCAACCGCAGAAGACCGTATCCCGCCCGCCCTTGTGGACCCGGGTGACACCGCACGCACCGGCGCCAGAAAGAGCCTGATGACCACCACGGACCGTGATCCGGCCAGTCGCAGCCCTACGACCAGCCCGAACCGAGCCACCCCAGAACGGCAGCGAGTCACCTCACCCAGGGCCGCCACCCGCGCCCTCCCAGCCGGCCCCTTGCCGCCCACCGGTCTTCCCGCTCCCGCACCGGCGCAGGTACAGGAGGCGCGGGCCTACCTGACCCCTCGCTACGCCACCGGGGTGGACGAAGTCCTCTGGGAGGCCAGGGAACGGCCGATGCCCGACCGCGACGCCATCGACGCGATCATCACCGCCTCCGCCCGAGCTCAACGAGGCGCGGCTGATCACCCTGACCTGGTGGAAGTCGCCGCGGCACTCGTGGTGCTGGGCGCGGTCCGCCTGAACCTGGACCAGACCGAGGCACGTCTGCTGAACACCGCGCAAGCCTCGGGAATGAGCTTCGATCAGATCGCCGCGATCTTCGGTCTCAGCGCCGAAGCAGCCCTGGAACGCTACCGGCAACTCAAACCCCGCCTGGACGAACCCTCCGCCCCACCGCCCCCGCCGCTCCCCCGCCGCACCACCGCACGAGACGAACCCGCCTGGCCGCGGAGGCCGACCGTGGACCAGCCGATCTGGGACGAGTTGGACGACGAAGACTGGGGAACCTGAGCCGTCCCCAGAGCCGCCAGCCGCCGCACGGCCATGGGCGACAGGACCGAACGCGAGAAACGGGCCCTCCCGCTGATGATCTGGCCGCGGAGATCGCCGTGCGCGGCGGGCACATTCGACTGCAGTCGCCCCGGGGTGAGGATGACCCAGCAGGCGACGGCCATCAGGCGAGTCGCCGCGAGGGCGAGGATGGGGAATCGGCCGAATCCGGCGTGCACTGCGATGAGAGCAGGCTCACTCTGGTCAGACGAGGCGCTGGTGGACGTAACACCAACGCCAGCGCGATCCGGTTTCCACGTCGGCGACGAGCGGGTGGTCGGTCTCCCGGTAGTGCGCTCGGGCGTGCTGGTTGGGTGAGTCGTCGGAACAAGCCACCCAGCCGCAGGTCAAGCAGACCCGCAAGTCCGTCCAGATGTCGCCGCGGACCTGACACTCCGGGCATCCGTTCGATCGCGGGGTGACGGGCACCAGCCCGTCGAGGTGCTCACAGTGCGGCCAGTGCGGCGCCGATCCGTTCGGGCTGATCGGGGGCATGGACAAGGACATGTTCTGGTCGGTTCTCTCACGGCCGGCGCCCATGTGCGGCCCCCTTCCCCATCACTCGAACGAACGCCCCGGCTTGATCCTTGTCTCCCAGACAACTCCGTCGAGGCGGCGGGGGAAACGGCCAAGCCGAGCCCGGCCCATCACCAGGGCCGATCACCTCGGGGGGGACCTACGACCCTTCCTGCGATCCGGGTGGGGAAGTAGGATCGCCATGCCGCCCTGCGCATCCGGGTTCGGCCACCTGCCGGGTCCCCGAATGGGGGGCCAATCCTGGTACCAGCGGGTACGGGTGTGGTGGCGGGTGCCGGCGGTGTCGTTGCCAGGGAGGGTGGCGGGTGTGGAGCTGCGCCAGCTGCGCTACTTCGTGACCCTGTCCGAGGAACTGCACTTCGGCCGGGCGGCGGCCCGCGAGCACATCGTGCAGTCGGCGTTGAGCCAGCAGGTGCAGCGGCTGGAGCGTGAGCTGGGGGTCCGGCTGCTGGAACGCAGCACCCACCATGTGGCCCTGACCACCGCCGGGGCGTTGTTCCTGGTCGAGGCGCGGCAGATCCTGGCCCAGGTGGACCGGGCCGTCCGGGTGGCCCGGAGCGCGGTCGGTGCCTCTCCGGCGCTGCGGGTCGGGATCATCGACCCCAGCTACGACTCGATGCCGCAGATCCTGCACGAGGTTCAGGCCCGCTTCCCCGATCTGGTCATCCACCAGGTCGAGGCGGGGGTGCCCGAGCAGTACCAGCAACTGGTCGACGGGCGCCTGGACGTCGGGATCGGCCGGGCCTCGCTCGCCCCCGCCGCGATCGCCTCCCACCTGTTCCGCCACGACCCTCTCGGGGTACTGATCCCGCGCGGTCACCGGTTCGCCGACCTGGACGCGGTGCCCGTCGCCGCGCTCGCCCAGGAGCCGCTGCTGCTCGCCGAAGAGGCCCAGGCGCCGGAGTTCAACCAGTTCACCGTGGAGATGTGCCGAGCCGCCGGCTTCACTCCCGCCGTGTACGCGGGAACGGTGGAGAGCATTCGCGCGGCCGCCGATCTGGTCGCCCAGGGACGCTGCCTGTACTGCGTGCCGTCCTCCTGCCTCACGGCGATCGCCGGGACCATCTGGCGTCCGCTCACCGAGCCGGCCTCCTATTACCCCTGGTCGGTTCTCTGGCGGGCCGGTGACGACTCCGACCACGTGGCGGCCATCGTCGGCTGCGCGCGAGCCATGTCCCAGAGGCTGGGCTGGCTGGCCACCAACGATCGGACGGCGGAGCGGCCGGGGCCCCTCGATGCCACCTCTGACGACTAGATGCGAGGCCCGCGACCACCGCGCCGTCCTCGGCCACGGGGAGACGTCGGTTCAGCGGCGGCCAGGGCGTGTCCAACGACGGTGGCCGCCGCGAGCCCGGCGGTCGTCATCGAGTGAAGGGTTCCGCGTCGCGGAACCCTGCGAACGCGTGGAGTCCCTCTCGCCATTGCCGATGGCGTTGCCGTCGTCGATGGCGTCCTGGCGGCTGCGTGCGGGCGGACGGCCGGATGGCCGGCTGCGTAGCCCGTTCGGGCGCGCTCTGGCGCCTGTCAGCGACCGCAGCGCGAGTCCGGCCGCACCGGCGAGCATCAAGATGACACCCACGGTGTGCAAGTTCAGGCCACGCAGGGAACCGGTCAGGGCGAAGGTGAGGACGGCCCCGACAGTGAGGAGAGCGGTACCGGCGGCGACGGGCATCGTCCACCGTCCTTTCGGGTCGAAGGGCCGACGCGGACCTGCGCCGAAGGTGTAGCCGGTGATGTCATCCGCGCCCCGTCCAGTGGGCGGAGCGCCGGCCTGAGAACCCCGCCGATATCCGGCAGGCCCATCAGCGCGGCCGACCGGCAGGATGCCGTGCGTTTCAGTACTCCAGTCGGGGGCGCAGGGGCCCACCGACCGCATGCAGATGCTGCAGCCCTTCGGCGTAGGAACGGAACAGTCCTGTCTCGCAGTAGGAAATGCCGTTCTGAGCACAGAAGGCGCTCACCAGCCCCTGGGCGCGATGCAGGTTGGGCCGGGGCATGGAGGGGAAGAGATGGTGTTCGATCTGGTAGTTCAGCCCGCCGAGCGCAAAGTCGGTCAGGCGGCCACCGTGGACGTTGCGTGAGGTCAGCACCTGCCGCCGCAAATAGTCGATCTTATGCTCCCGGGCGAAGATCGGCATGCCCTTGTGGTTGGGCGCGAACGAGCAGCCCAGATACACCCCGAACAGTCCCTGCTGAACCAGCAGGAAGCACACGGCCTGAACCGGGGACAACACCCAGAGCAGGGCGGTGAGGTATCCGCCCAGGTGGACGATCAGCAGGCCGGCCTCGGCCGGCTTCGCCGCCCGCGAGCCGGTGGTACGGGTAAGGAGGGCGCGGACTCCGGCAATGTGCAGGTGGAACCCTTCCAGCAGCAGCATGGGGAAGAACAGCCAGGCCTGGTGGCGGGCGAGCCAAGCGCCGACACCACGGCGGGATCGGGTCTGCTCGCGGGTGAAGGCGATCGCGCCGGGCGAGATGTCGGGGTCGCGGTCGACCTGGTTGGGGTGGGCGTGGTGCCGGTTGTGCTTGGACGTCCACCAGCCGTAGCTGAGCCCGACCAGCAGGTTGCCGTGCAGGCGGCCGAGCAGGTCGTTGACGCGCTTGGAACCGGAGATCTGCTGGTGACCGGCGTCGTGCCCGAGGAACGCCGTCTGGGTGAACATCACCGCCAGGTACGCCGCCACCAGCAGCTGCCACCACGACGACCCGATCGCCGCGAACGCGACCCAGCCGGCGGCCAGCAGGAGCAGGTTCCCCCCGATCTTGACCGAATAGTAGCCCGGGCGCCTGGCCAGCAGCCCGGCCCGCTTCACCTCGCGGGACAAGACCGCGTAGTCACTGCCCCGGCCGCCTCCCGGCTTCCCTCCGGCATCGTCCCCGCCTCGGGCGACACCTTGGCTCACAGCGTCGGTGGCAACGGTTCTGGTCATGGTGCTCTCCTCGGGAAGGCACGAAATCCTGCTTCAGCCAAGGCAGGGCGCCTTCTTCATTCAGGCGCTCACGGCACGGTGCCCGTACCCTGCCGCGGCGGAACCGATCAAGTTCCAGTCAAGCCTGAAGCCGACCAAGGAGAAACCAGCAACCTGAGCAGGGCCCATCAGCGGAGGTGATCGCCCTCTGCGACCGGGTATGGCCGCGATGACACGGAAAGAGGCTTCGTCATGCCAGACAACGATGAACTGATCATCCGCTTCCACCCGGTCGGAGGCGAAGACATCACCGTCGCCACCACCGACTTCGACGATCCCGAGCAAGCGCTCGAGGCCGTCACCCGCGCCCTGGACCACCAACGATGCCTGACCCTGCACCAGGCTCGCTACAAGCGCGACCCCGATACCAACGCCGTGGTCATCAACCTGGCCAACGTCGTCTCGGTCCGTGTGTGCGGCAAGGACAGCGCCACGACCGGCCAATACCTCTGACCCGACCCATCTGGCTCTCGGCTCCACCCCGTTGCGCCCACAAGTATCAAACGCCACGTCAGGCAGGCTGCGCCGGCAAGCGACACACGCGCCCGCGGGCCTCGCCAAGCTGCCCGGGCTACGGGGGGAAGCTCACGTCACGTGCGGCATAGGGATGGGTGGCGATGTGACGGCGTATCTGAGCGGTTGCGTACGCGGCAGCCCTGGCCGCGTCCTCGCAGATGGGTGAGGGCGAGGCGTTCGACGACCCGGCGGGCGCTGCGCCTCCCGCCTGACCGCCGACCGGGGCCACGCCTTCGGCACCCTCCCGGCCGGCCTCGACCTCGCGCCCCTCATCGAACGCGCCACCCCGAAGATCCCCTGACCCGACTCCGGTTCCGGAGCGGGCCGGCTGAAGAATGCGCGATTACCGTCGCGGATAGTCGTGGTCCGCACGGCCATTTGTTTTTCCGCTTCCGCGGGAGTCCATGGACAATTCCCGCCGTGCCCCGGCCGAATACGGTCAAGCCCGTTCGGTCGCCGGGGTGAAGAGGACGAGGTTCACGTAGCGGCGGCCGGGCTTCAGCGCCTTGGCGAGCAGGCCGCGGTCGAGCTGGTGGGCGGTCGCCTCCTGGGCGGCCACCAGGTCCCGGAGGACGAGCGACGCCCATCGGCCGTCCAGCAGCACGTGCCCCGTGTAGCCCCAGCCCTCGAGCAGGTCGACGACCGGCCGGACCGGCGCGTGGCGCTCTTCCAGTTCGATCAGCAGGACCGGCCTGTCCCGCCGGATCGTCCCGGCGGCCCCGTGCAGCGCGTGGAGTTCGTGCCCTTCGATGTCCAGCTTGATGAAGCGGACGTCCTCCAGCCCCAAGCTGTCGATGGTGACCTTGGGGACCTGGACGGTGTCGCCGCCGCGCCGCCCGACCGAGGCGACGCCCGCGAACTCCCCCGCGGGCGGGATGGACAGATCGATGTGCCCGCACTCGTCGGACGCGGCGGCGTGCACGATCTCGCATCGGGGGAACGCGCGCTTCAGGAGGGCCGCCAGCGCGGGCGCGGCCTCCAGCGTCACCACCCGGTCGGCCAGTCCGGAGAGGCGGCGCGTCCAGGGGCCGAACCATCCGCCGACGTCGACGGCCGTGCCGCCCGCGGGCACGAAGTCGCGGACGCGCGCCAGTTCGGGCTCGACGCGCGGGTAGATCGTCCAGATGACGGCGGCGGTCAGCCGCGGGGGAACGCGGCGCGCCACCGCGCGCGCGAACCGCCCGCTCCGTGCGGCCTCGTCCTCCGCACCGGCCGTGGGCGCCCCTTCCGGCAGCACCATCACGGCTTCTCGCAAACATCACGTGCACCGCGCACAGGCGATCGCCTCCGACACCGACCCGAAACCAACAGCCGCCGCCGACGTCGGAGACAAAGAAGGAATGGGGCCTTCGCGCTCATACGTCGCATCGAGCAATCCGGACAGTAAGCCACGGAGTCAGTGCCGGGCAACATTGGCCCGGCCACAAAAGGATCACAGCCTATTCCACCGGACATGGGTAAACCGATCGGCCGATAAACGCGTCCGCGCACACATTGTTTCAACAGGGGTACGCTGCGGCCGTGCGACGGCATCTGTGCGTGCTCGTCCGGACGTGGCGCTCCAGGACTCGGAGTTCCTCGTACGGGAGGTGCTGTTCACCGAGACCATCGGCGACGGCTTCACCGTCCTGCGCCGCCTCACGCTGGCCGGCGGGTAGGGACCGCCCCCGGAAGCCGCGGCCCGTCTCCTGCGCGAGTCGGACGCCGCCCTGCACACCGTGGCCTAACGTTCCGGCTACGGCTCGGAGTACGCGTTCGCGAAGGCGTTCAAAGCGACCCCGCCACCTGATCCGCACGCTTCGATCAGCGAAACCGGAGGCCGCCCATGCTCCTCACGTCCCGATCCCATGCCGAGTACCGCGCGATGTTCGACCTCACCGACGACGACCTGGCGGGCGTCACTCTCGACTGCGGCGGCGGCGCGTCCAGCTTCGTCGCGGGGGCCGGCGCCGGCGGCGGCCGCGCGCTGGCGCTGGACCCTGCCTACGCGGCCGGGGCCGACGCGCTGGCCCGGCGGCTGTCCCGCGACCTGGACCGGAGCCGGGCGATCGGCATCGCGGGCGGCGACCGCTACCTGTGGGACTGGTACGGCTCCCCCGGCCGCCACCGCGAGCTGCGCCGGGCGGCCGGTGCCGAGTTCCTGGTCGACCTGCGGCGGCACCCGGGGCGCTACCTCGCCGGGAGCCTGCCCCGGCTGCCGCTCGCGGACGCCGGCGTGGACCTCGTGCTGTCCTCGCACCTGCTGTTCACCTGGGCCGACCGCTTCGACTACGCGTGGCACCGCGCGGCGATCCTGGAGATGTGCAGGGTGAGCCGCGGGGAGGTCAGGCTCTTCCCGCTGGTGCACCAGGGCGACGGGGCGCCCGTGGACTTCCTCGACCGGCTGCGGGCCGACGTCGAGGCCGCCCTCGGCGTGACCAGCGCTTGCGTGCGGGTGCCGTTCGAGTTCCAGCGCGGCGCCGACCGTATGCTCACGTTCGTCCTGTGATCCGGCAAGGAGTTCGCGTATGACCTACGACGTCACCGCCGTCCGCGCGCGGTTTCCCGCGCTGGAGGCGGGGTCCGCCCATTTCGACGGGCCGGGCGGCACGCAGACGCCGCGTCCCGTCATCGACGCCATCGCCGGGGCGCTGGCGGGTCCGCTGTCCAACCGGGGGCACGGCACGGCCGGGGAGCGCAACGCGGAGACGATCGTCGCCGAGACCCGCGGCGCGATGGCGGACCTGCTCGGCGCGGACCCGTCCGGGATCGTCTTCGGCCGCAGCTCGACGCAGCTGGCCTACGACTTCTCCCGCGTCCTCGCCCGGACGTGGGCGCCGGGCGACGAGGTCGTCGTCACGCGCCTGGACCACGACTCCAACATCCGTCCCTGGATCCAGGCGGCGGACAGGGCCGGTGCCACCGTGCGCTGGGCCGACTTCGACCCGTCGACGGGCGTGCTGTCCACGGACGCGGTCCGCGCGGTGCTCTCCGAGCGCACGCGCCTGGTGGCGGTCACGGCCGCGTCCAACCTGATCGGGACGCGTCCCGCGGTGGCTGAGATCGCCCGCGCGGTGCACGAGGCCGGGGCCCTGCTCTATGTCGACGGGGTCCACCACACCGCGCACGCCTCCGTCGACATCGAGGCGCTGGGGGCGGACTTCTTCGCCTGCTCCCCGTACAAGTTCCTCGGGCCCCACATGGGCGTGCTGGCGAGCCGTCCCGCGCTGTTGGAGACCCTGCGGCCGGACAAGCTGCTGCCGTCGACCGACGCCGTCCCCGAGCGGTTCGAGCTCGGCACCCTGCCCTACGAGCTGCTGGCGGGGACACGCGCCGCGGTCGACTTCCTGGCCGGGCTGGGCCCGCGGCGGCAGGGGTCGCGCCGGGAACGGCTTCTCTCGGCATTCACGGCCCTGGAAGGGCACGAGGACGTGCTGCGGCTCCGGATCGAGAAGGGGCTGGCGGACTTCCCGGACATCACCGTGCATTCGCGGGCGCCCGAGCGCACCCCGACCCTGCTGCTGACCATCGAGGGCCGCAGCACCACCGACGCCTATCGTTTCCTCGCCGAACGCGGGGTGGACGCGCCGTCGGGGTCCTTCTACGCGCTGGAGGCGTCCCGGCGCCTCGGCCTGGGTGATGAGGGAGGGCTGCGTGTGGGCCTGGCCCCCTACAACAACGCCGAGGACGTGGACCGCCTGCTGCAAGGGTTGTCAGACTTCCTCCGGCGGCCGCGCCCTTAAACTGGCGCCATGAGCGGAAACGCGCAGCTACTGGACGAATGCCGCCGCGCGCTGGAGGCACTCACCGCGCAGGCGGACACGGACTCCCTGCGGGCCGAGGCCCGGAGGCTCACCGAGATCCTGGCCGATCCCGCGCATTGAAGCGACGCCGAGGTCGCCGGCAGGCGGCTGCGGACCATTGAAACCTTCCTGCACGGTCTCGACGAGGCCGATTCCGAGCTGGACACGCTGGGCGGGCTGCTGGGACTGGCCGCTGACGACGACGCCCTGGCGGCGGAATGCCTGGCCGGGCTGCGCGAGCTGGCCGCCGTCCTCGACGACCTGCGCGGCCGTACGCCGGGCCCTGAGCTGGACGACCGCGAGGCCATCGTGCTCTTCAAGGTGGAACAGCACCCCGACACGTGGGGGCTGGACGAGCAACTGTGGCGCTGGTTCGTCAAGCGGGCCGAGCGGGACGGGCGGCCGGTGCAGGTCTACCACCAGTCCTGGCGCATGTTCTCGATGTCCTCGGGAGCGATGCGGATCGGCGGTGCGGGCGCCTACGGCGGCCTGGCCGGTGAGCGCGGACTGCACCGCCTGGAGTGGGACCACTTCCGGCGCGTCACGCCGATGGTGGAGGTGCACGTCGATGTGCTGCCGGTGGCCGCGTCCTATGACGGCATCCGCATCCAGGAGGAGGACGTGCAGGAGTGGGCGAAGGCGCTCGGGGACCACGGCGGCCCGCCCTTGAGCCCGGTCCGTACGGTGGGGCTCCGGCACGTGCCCACCGGAATCCTGGCCACCTGCACGGGGCAGGAGACGACACAGCGCAACCGCATGGGGGCATGGACCCTGCTGCGCTCGCAGCTGCTGCATCTCCAGCGCACGGCGGCGGACGGGCAGGACGCGCCGCCGCCGGTCAAGCACCATGATCGGCCTCTCGGGGTCTGGTGACGGCTCAGCGGCCGGTGATCCGGCGTACCAGGCCCTCGGTGTGATCCCTGGTGAACAGGTCGGCCGGACCGCTGATCTCGACCTTCCCGCCGGTGATGGGCGAGGCGACCTGCGGAGCGGACAGCACCTGCCCCTCGACGACGATGGCGATCCGGTCGGCGGGCGCCTGCGCCTGGGAGGCCGTCGTGGTCAGCTGGGCGAACGACCGGGCGTCCTGCGCGGTCAGGGAGATGGCCACCGTGAACCCGGTGCTGCCGCGCGCGGGGTCGGGCGGCTGGACGCGGATGTCGTCGACCCGGCCGATCGTCATGCCGCTCCCGACCTGCAGGCATTCGTTCTCGGACGCGATCGGCAGCCACTCCGCCGCGCAGGGGCCGGGCTGCGCCGCCCGGACGGCGAGGAACTGCACCGGCCGGCGCAGCACCGCGGGCCCGCTCGGAAGCTCGTCGTCCTCGTCGCCGGAGAGCACCAGGGCGGCCGTCAGCGATACCGCCGCGACGACGATCGCCAGCGCGACCACCAGGACGGGGATGAGCCAGATCTTGCGGGACGGCCCGGGAGGCGGCGGGGAGAACCCGGGCGGCGGAGTGTCAGAGGGGGGCGGCGGATAGGCCCCGGGGGGCGGGGGATCGCTCATCACAGGCCCAGTATGGGCACTGCCGCCGATTCCGGTCAGGCGGGGTCGATGCGGTGGTAGGTCTCGCCGTAGAGCGGCGCCGCCTGGGTGATGAAGTTGCCGGGGAAGCCGAGCTCGAAGTCGCCGGCGGCGTCGAGCCGTGCCACCGCCTCGCCGGGGAGGACGAGGTCGAGGGCGCCGAGGACGTCCTCCATCTGGGCGGCCTTGCTCACCCCCACCAGCGGGTGGACGGCCCGCGAGCGCGCCCGCGTCCACGCCAGCGCGACCTGCGCCGGGGTCGCGCCCACCTCGGCCGCGATGGCTGAGACCTCCTCCGCGGCGCGGCGGGCGGGCCCCTCCAGGGTGGCGGGGTCGTGGCGGCCGGCGAGCGTGCCCTTGGCGAGGGGGCTCCAGGCCGCGACCGTGAGACCGAGGTTCTCGGCCATCGGCAGCAGCTCGCGCTCGACGTCGCGTTGCAGGACGTTGTAGGGCACCTGGATGGCCGCGGGCCGCTCGTGGCCGTGCCACTCGGCCAGGGTGACGGCGCGGGCGACGGTCCACGCCGGGGTGTCGGAGAAGCCGACGTGCAGCACCTTGCCCGCGCGGACCGCGTCGTCGAGGGCGCGGACGGTCTCCTCGACCGGCGTGTACGGGTCCCAGATGTGCGCCCAGTACAGGTCCACGTAGTCGGTGCGGAGCCTGCGCAGGCTCTCCTCCAGCGACCGGACCAGGTTCTTGCGGTGGTTGCCCGCCGCGTTGGGGTCGGTGGTGTCGCGGGTCCAGGTGTACTTGGTGCCGAGGACGAACCGGTCGCGCCGCCCCTGCAGGAGCTCGCCGAGGTCCCGCTCGCTGTGCCCGCCGCCGTAGTTGTTCGCCGTGTCGAGGACGTTGCCGCCCGCGTCGGCGTAGACGTCCAGGATGCGGCGGGCCTCCTTCAGCGAGGCCCCGCCCGCCGCCTCTCCGAACGCGAGCGCGCCGAGGAACACCTCGGACACCCGCAGTCCGGTCCGTCCGAGCAGTCGGTAACGCATCGTCCTCCTCATGGTCCGGGCGGATCTTAGCGACTCGCAGGACCCTGGAACCGATTGCATACAATCTGGCGAATTTTCCTGGTCAAAGGCTAGCTTTTCCGCCAGATTGCGTGCAATCTAGGCGGACAGATGATCCAGGACGCTTTCTGCGAACGGGGTTGGCATGCGACGGCTCACGCGCCGAACAGTGCTCTCCGGGCTCGGAGCGGCGACCGCGGGCCTCGCCGTCATGGGCGGGGCCGGAACCGCGGCCGCGGCGGCCGGACCGGGGCGGAAGGGACGGAAAATGAAGATCACCAAGCTGGCGGACGGGCTGCTGTTCCCCGAGGGCCCGGTGGCGCTGCCGGACGGCGACGTGCTGGTGGTGGAGATCCACCGCGGCACGCTGACCCGGGTCCGGCCGGACGGCGCCACGTCCGTGGCCGCCGAGGTCGGCGGCGGCCCCAACGGCGCCGCGCTGGGCCCGGACGGGCGGGTCTACATCGCCAACAGCGGCGGCCTGCGGCGCTTCGAGGTGGGCGGGTTCGTCTTCGCCGGCGGCATCCCCGACGACTACACCACCGGCAGCATCCAGGCCGTGGACCTGGCGGACGGCTCGGTCGAGACCCTCTACACCGAGGCCGGCGGGGCGCCGCTGCGCGGCCCCAACGACCTGGTGTTCGACGCCCACGGCGGCCTCTACTTCACCGACTACGGCAAGAGCGACGGCGTGACCGGCGACAAGGGGCGGCTGTTCTACGCCAAGGCGGACGGCTCCTCGATCACGATGCTGGCCGGCGGGATGGAGGGGCCCAACGGCATCGGCCTCTCCCCCGACGGCGGGCGGCTGTACGTCAGCGAGACCTACACCGCGCGGGTCTGGTGGTGGGAGGTCACGGCGCCCGGCCGGATCAGGGGCGGCCGGTCGCTCGGCGGCTCGGGCGGCGGCAACTTCCTCTACACCGCCCCCGACTACACCAACTTCGACTCGCTGGGCGTGGACGGCCACGGCAACGTGTGCGTGGCGTCGATGGTGCATGCGGGGATCTCCGTGGTGAGCCCGTCCGGGAAGCTGGTGGAGTTCGTGGACATCGACGTGGACGACGACCCGGGGATCACCAACATCTGCTGGGGCGGGAAGGACCTGCGCACCGCGTACGTCACCGCGTCCAGCACCGGGCAGCTGTTGAAGGTCGACTGGCCGCGCCCCGGCCTCCGGCTCAACCACGCGGGCTGACCGGGCCGCGCCGGCCCGCGGGGATGCCCCGGGCCGGCGCGGTTCCGGACGCGGCGTCGCGGCTATGACGCCATCTTCCGCAGGATGCGGCGCGCGGTGCTCTGGATGTGGACCTCGTCGGGCCCGTCGTACAGGCGGGCCTCGCGGGCGTGCCGGTACATGCGCGACAGCGGGGTGTCGTCGGTGAGCCCCGCCGCCCCGTGCACCTGGACGGCGCGGTCGATCACGTCGTGCAGCATCCGCGCCCCCACGACCTTGATCGCGCCGATCTCGATTCTGGCCCCCTGCCCCAGGCTCAGGTCGCCCGCGTCGATCTGCTCGGCGGCCTGGAGGGTGAGCAGCCGGGCCGCCTGGATCTGGGTGTAGGAGTCGAACACGTGCTGCTGCATGAGCTGCTTGGCCGACAGCGGCCCGCCGAACGCGACGCGGGAGTCCAGCCGCGCGCACATCAGCTCGAACGCGCGCTGCGCCTGCCCGAGCCAGCGCATGCAGTGGAAGATCCGCCCGGGGCCGAGCCGCTCCTGGGCGATGACGAAGCCGTGCCCGCGCGGGCCGAGCAGGTTGTCGGCCGGGACCCGCACGTCCTCGTAGGCGACCTCGTAGTGGCCTCCGTGCAGGCCGAGCACCGGCGTCTCGCGGACGATCCGGTACCCGGGCGTGTCCGTCGGCACGATGATCATGCTGAACGCGCGGTGCGGGGACGCCGCGTCCGGCTCGGTGCGGCACATCACCGTCGTGTACGCGGCCTGCGCCGCCCCGGTGGTGAACCACTTGCGGCCGCGGATGACCCAGTGGTCGCCGTCCAGCTCCGCGGTGGTGCGCAGCCCGGTCGGGTCGGACCCGGCCACGTCCGGCTCGGTCATCGCGAACGACGGCGACACCTCGCCCTGGACCATCGGGGCCAGGTAGCGCTCGCGCCAGCGGGGGCTCGCGTACTGGTGCAGCATCAGCGAGTCCTGGAGCGTGAACGTGCCGAGCGCGAGCTGGCCCCACTCGCTGCGGCCCTGGACCTCGTTGACGTACACGTAGTCCAGGAACGGCAGCCCGCCCCCGCCGAGCCCGGCGGGATGGCCGAGGGCCCACAGCCCGGCCTCCTTGGCCTCGCCGCGGAGCCGGAGCAGCGCGTCGCGGGACTCCTCTCCCCCCGCGTTGAGCACGGGCTCGGCGGGTTCGACGCGCTCGGTCATGAACGCGTGCACCTCGTCCCGCACCTTGCGGATCCGGTCGGGCACGGGGAACAGCATCAGCCCTCCCCGGTCAGGTCGGCGGAGATGTCGCGGTCGCCGTAGCCCTCGGGCGCGGCGACCTCGACGACCGCCTCGGGACGGTCGTCGAACTCCAGCCGCAGCGCCCTGGCCATGGTGGCGTGCATCTCGTACATGCAGGTGATGTAGGTGAGCTGGAGGATCTCGCTGTCGGGCAGGTGCTCGCGCAGGATGTCGAAGATCTCGTCGGACACCCGCCCGCCGTCCAGGACGAGCGCGTCGGTGTAGGCCAGGACGGCGCGCTCCAGCCGCGAGTAGCAGTCGGCGGTCTGCCAGTGCGGGATCGCGCTGATCTTCTCCTCCGGCATGCCGAGCGCCCGCATCTGCTTGCAGTGCTGGGAGAAGACGAACTGGCTGCCGCGCGCCCAGCCGGCCCGGCACTGGCCGAGCTCGCGCAGGACGGGGTCGAGGGAGGCGTTGCGGTAGAGGGCGAAGCCGCGGACGGCGTGCCGGAAGACGTCCGGGGACTGGGCGAACACCGTCCACCAGTCGCCGGGCGTGCCGGTGGCCGTGCCGTGGTCGACGGCGGGGTCGCGGTCGGGGGCGAACAGGCGGTCGTAGAAAAAGAGGATCCGCTCGTCGGTGACCTCGGCGCGGGGGACCTCACGCAGGCGGGGCATCGTGCTCCTTCTCTAGCGGCGCGCGGCGGCGGGAGCGCCGTCGGCGGGGGCGGGGGCGGGGGCGGGCGGGACGGTGCGGTCGGCGGAGGTCCTCGGTTCGTGGGCGACGTCGGCTCCGGTGAACGACCGCGTCCAGCACGCGAACTCCAGCAGGATCCCATCGGGGTCCTGGAAGTAGAAGGACCGGACGAACACCCCGTCGTGCACCTCGCGCGACACCCCGGACGGGCTGTCGTCGTGGTTGAGGATCGGGCTGACCTCGACGCCCTTGTCCCTCAGCCGCCGCCGGTACTCCTCGAACCTGGCGGGCGGCACGTGGAAGGCGACGTGGTTCATCGAGCCGACGGCGCTGAGCAGCTCGCCCTGCTCGGGACGGGTCGCCGGGGCGGAGATCCCCGGCACGCCGTCGGGCGCGTCCGGGAACCAGAAGAACGCCACGCAGTCGCCGCCGCCGCAGTCGAAGAAGAAGTGCTGGCCCATCCCGCCGGGCAGGTCCAGCGTCTTGACCAGCGGCATGCCGAGCACGCCGGAGTAGAAGTCGATCGTGCGCCGCATGTCGGACGACACCAGCGCGAGATGGTTGATGCCGCCCAGCTCGAACTCGGTGTTCTGCGCGGTCATGGGACCTCCTCGGGAGCGGTGTGGCGCGCGCGCAGGTCCCGCTTGAGGACCTTGCCCGCGACGTTGCGGGGCAGTTCGGCGACGAACTCGACCCGGCGCGGCACCTTGTAGCCGCCCAGGCGTTCGCGCGCGAACGCGATGATGTCGCCGGCGGCGGCCTCGCCGGGCTCGGCCGCGCCGGGGCGCAGCACGACGGCGGCGTGGACCGCCTCGCCCCAGCGCGGGTCCGGGGCGCCGTAGACGGCCGCGTCCGCGACCGCGGGGTGGGCGTAGAGCACCTGCTCCACCTCGCGGGACGCGACGTTCTCGCCACCGGTGATGATCATGTCCTTGATCCGGTCGACGATGTAGACCATGCCCTCCGCGTCCCGCCGGACGACGTCGCCGGTGCGGAACCAGCCGTCGTGGAAGGCGGCGGCGGTCAGCTCGGGCTCGCGCCAGTAGCCCCGCGTCACCTGGTCGCAGCGGACCAGCATCTCGCCGGGCTCGCCGGGCGCGACGTCCTGGAACGCGGCGTCCACGATCCTGATGTCGGCGAGGTCCATGACGCGGCCGGCGGCGGCGAGCAGGTGCTCCTCGCCCGCGGCGGCGCGCCGGTGCTCGGCGATCCCGAAGTACAGGATGTTGCCGCCGAGCTCGGTCATCCCGAACCCCTGGTAGAAGTCGCAGCCGAGCACCCGCATGCCGCGCCGCAGCACCTCGGCGGGGATGGCGGACGCGCCGTACCCGATGGCCTGCAGGGTGCCCAGGTCGTGGTCCTCGATCCCGGGATGGTCGAGCAGGAACGCGATCATCGTCGGGGCCAGGCCGGTCTGGGTGACCTTCCACTCGGCGACCAGGCGCAGGAACGTCGCGTTGTCGTAGGCCCGCACGATCCCGACCGTCCCGGACCGCAGGTGGTTGACCAGCACCGCGTAGCCGCCCACGTGGCACAGCGGGAAGCAGAACAGGAACACGGTCTCGTCCGGGATCTCCCACTGCGCCGCCGAGCTCGTCACCCCGGTGACCAGGTTCCGGTGGGACAGCGGCACCCCCTTGGGCGTTCCGGTGGTGCCGCTGGTGTAGACGAGCCAGGCGGCGGAGTCCTCGTCGGCGCGGGGCGGCTCGGTGGCGGGCGCGGCCGCGACCAGGTCGGCGTAGGCGAGGTCGGCGGCGGCGTCCGGGCCGTCGAGGGCGACGAGGTGCTTCACGGTGGGCATCGCCTCGCGCAGCCCGCCCATCGCGGCGAGGTGCTCGGCGCTCACGATCAGCACCGTGGCCTGGGCGTGGTCGACCAGCGCGGCGATCTCGGACGGGTGCAGCCGGTGGTTGAGCAGGGTCAGCGCCATGCCCGCGGCCGGGACGCCGTAGTAGAGGTCGACGTACTCGGGCCGGTTCCCCGCCAGGACCGCGACCCGGTCGCCGGGCGCGGCGATCGACGGCAGCGCGTTGGCGACGCGCCGGACCCGGTCCCGCAGCCCGGCGAAGGTGATCGCCTCGTCCTCGAACCTCAGCGCGGTCCGCCCGGGGTGCTTGCGGGCCGCGTACTCGACGATGTCGTTGATCAGCATGGATCCTCCGGCCCGGTGCCGTCCATCGCGCCTCCTCGGAGTTGACTTGACAGTCATATCAAGTTGCTCGATGCTCGGATCCTGTTCCTGCCACCATCGGGTTGTCAACCCCGCCGGAGCGGCGGGAACGGGAGAGGGAGGACCACCACATGGGCAGCGGCGCGGATCCGGACCAGGCGCGGCCCGCGGACGGGGCGCGGCCGGCGGACGGGGGCGGGCAGCCGATGCCGCTCACCGAGCGCGGCGCCCGGACGCGGGAGCGGCTGCTCGCCGCCGCGCGGGAGGTGTTCGAGGAGCGCGGCTTCCTCGACACCCGGGTCGCGCACATCACCCGGCACGCCAAGGTCGCCTACGGGTCCTTCTACACCTACTTCCCGTCCAAGGAGGCGGTCTTCCTGGAGATCGCCGACCGCCTCTTCGAGGACATGACGCGGCACTCGGCCGTGCCCGGCCCCGGTTCCCGGCCCGCCGCCGACGGGCCGTCCGGCGCCCCCTCCCCCGCCGCGCGGATACGCCGCGCCAACCGCGCCTACTACGAGGCGTACCTGCGCAACGCCAGGATGATGGCGATCATCGAGCAGGTCGCGACGTTCAACGAGGAGTTCCAGGAGATGCGGCGCAAGCACCGCGCCCTCTCCGTCGGACGCTCCGCCAAGGCGATCGAGCGGTGGCAGCGCGCCGGGCTCGTCGCCGCCGACCTCGACCCCGAGACGACGGCCCGCGCGCTCGCCGCGATGGTCGACCACTCCCTGTACCTCTGGCTCGTCCAGGGCGAGGACCCGCCGGCCACGCGGCGGCTCCTGGACACCCTGGACACCCTCAACATCCGCGCCCTCGGCCTGCCGCCGGACGACTGACCCGCCCCATCCCCACGAGGAGACCCCGTGCACCAGGACCTCGCCGACCAGTTCATCACCGCCATCACGAGCGGCGACGCGGACACGCTCCGCGCCCTCTACGCGCCCGGCGCGAAGATCTGGCACAACGGGCCGGGCGAGGGCGGCGGGGCGGAGCAGGAGGTGGAGGACAACCTGCGGACGCTGCGCTGGCTCGCCCGCAACCTGGAGGACTTCCGCTACGAGGTGCTCCGCCGCGATCCGCTCCCGGACGGCTACGTGCAGCGGCACGTACTGCGCGGCCGCCTGCTGGACGCCGGCCGCACCCCGATCGAGGTGGCCGCCTGCCTGTTCGTCACCGTGGACGGCCGGGGCCGCATCGCGCGCATCGAGGAGTACGCCGACAGCAGGGGGGCCGACCCGCTGCACGCCCTCGCCGACGCGCAGCGCGCGGCCCGGTCATGACCGTGCAGGACGCGGCCCCCGCCGCCGGGACGGCCGAGGGGATCGCCGCGGCGCTCGCCGCCCTCCCGGCGCTGGCGGCGGAGGTGACCGGGCTGCGCCGGCTTTCGGGCGGGGCGAGCCGCGAGACCTGGGCGTTCGACGCCGGCGGCCGGGCCCTGGTGCTGCGCCGCGACCCGCCGGCGTCCCCCGACCCTGCGGCAATGGCCCGGGAGGCGGCGCTGCTCGCCGCCGCGGCGGCCGCGGGCGTGCCCGTCCCCCGGCTCGTGGACCACGGCCCGGACCTGCTCGGCCCGCCCTACCTGATCATGGAGCGGCTGGACGGCGAGACGATCCCGCGCCGCCTGCTGCGCGACGCGCGCTTCGCCGGGGTCAGGTCGCGCCTCGCCCGCGAACTGGGCGCCATCCTCGCGCGGCTGCACACGATCCCGCCCGGCGCCGTCCCGGGGCTGCCGGACGGCGATCCGCTGGAGGAGATCGCCGCGCGCTACGACGGCTTCGCCGAGCCGCGTCCCGCCGTGGAACTGGCGCTGCGCTGGCTGGACCGGCACCGTCCGGAGCCGTCCGCCCGCCGGTCGGTCGTGCACGGCGACTTCCGCAACGGCAACCTGATGGTCGGCGAGCCGGGCGTCCGCGGCGTCCTGGACTGGGAGCTGGCGCACGCCGGAGACCCGGCCGAGGACCTGGGCTGGCTGTGCGTGAAGGCGTGGCGGTTCGGCGCGCCCGATCCGGTCGGCGGCTTCGGCCCGCGCGAGGCGCTGCTGGAGGGGTACGCCGCGGCGGGCGGCACGCCGCCCGCGCCCGGGGCGCTGCGCTGGTGGGAGGTGTTCGGCACGCTGCGCTGGACGGTCCTGTGCCGCCACCAGGCCGAGCGCTTCCTGGACGGCTCCGACCCGTCGGTCGAGTACGCGGTGCTGGGCCGGAAGGTCTGCGAGCAGGAGCACGACCTGCTGCTGGCCCTGGGCCTGACCTCCCCCGTCACCGTCCCCGATCCGCTCGACGGCGACGGCGCCGCCGCCGGGGCGCGCGCGGCGTCGGTCCCGCACGACCGTCCCGGCGCGGCCGCCCTCATCGACGCGGCCGCCGCGTTCCTGGACGGCGCGGAGCAGCCCGACGAGCGGCTGCGCTTCCACGCCCGCGTGGCGGCGTCCGCGCTGCGCGTCGCCCGGCGCGAGCTGCTGCTGGGCGACGCGCACTGGGTCGCGCACCGCGAGCGCCTGCGCGCCCTGGGCTGCGCGGACGACGCGGACCTGGCCCTGGCCATCCGCACCGGCCGGCTCGACGGCCGGATGGAGGAGGTCGTGGCGGCGGTCCGCGCGTCCGTCGTGGACAAGCTGACGGTCGCCAACCCCCGCCACCTGTCGCTCCCCGCCTGATCAGAAGGGGCCGGCGCGGCCCAGGAGGGCGGGGGCGGGCTTGCCGAGCAGCTCGCCGAGCCAGATGCCCGTGGCGGCGACGGCCTCCATGTCGTACCCGGTGTCGATACCGCTGCGGTGCAGCGCGTACAGAAGGTCCTCGGTGGCGATGTTGCCGGTGGCGGCGGGCGCGAAGGGGCAGCCGCCGAACCCGCCGGCGGCGGCGTCCAGGACGGTGACGCCCTCGTCCACGGCGGTGAGGGCGTTGGCGTAGCCGGTGTTGCGGGTGTTGTGGAAGTGGAAGCGGAGCGGGGTGCCGGGGGCGGCCTCGCGCGTGCGCCGCGTCAGGTCGCGGACCTGCGCGGGGACGCCCACGCCGATCGTGTCGGCGAGCGCGATCTCCGAGGCCCCGGCCGCGTGCGCGCGGCGGGCGATCTCCGCGACCCGGGCGGGCGGCGTCTCCCCCTCGAAGGGGCAGCCGAAGGCGGCGGCGATCGTCACCCCGGCGGGCACGCCCGCGTCCGCGGCGGCCGCGGCGATCGCGTCCCAGGCGTCCAGCATCTCGGCGGTCGTGCAGCCCTGGTTGCGGACGCTGAACGTGTCGGAGGCGACCACGACCACGTTCACCTCGTCCACCCCGGCGGCGAGGGCGCGGTCGAGACCCCTCCGGTTGAGCACCAGGCCGCTGTAGGACACGCCGTCGCGGCGCGGCACGCCGGCCATGACCTCTTCGGCGCCCGCCATCTGCGGCACGCGCTTGGGGTTGACGAACGAGACGGCCTCGATCCGGCGCGCCCCGGCTTCCACGCAGCGGGTGATGAACGCGATCCTGTCCTCCGGGGACAGCGTGCGCGCTTCGTTCTGGAGGCCGTCCCGAGGACCGACCTCCAGCACTGTTGTATGCAATCTGTCTCCCAAGCTCGCAGTTTCCCTGTTCTTTCGACTATATTGCATGCAATACGTCAAGGAGTATCGATGGCCCGCGCCACTGACACCGCCTACGAGGCGGTGCGCCAGATGATCCTGTCCGGGGAGGCCGAGGCGGGCAGCAGGCTCGGCGAGGCCGAACTCGCCGAGACGCTGGGCCTCTCCCGCACCCCCGTGCGGGAGGCGCTGCAGCGCCTCGGCGCCGACGGGCTGGTCGAGGTGCTGCCGCACCGCGGCGCCCGGGTCGTGCGGTGGACGCGGAACGACCTGGCCGAGATCTTCGAGCTGCGCTCGCTGCTGGAGCCGTACGCGGCGGCGCGCGCGGCCCGGCTCGGCCAGGACGAGGCCGTCCTGGACGCTCTTCGCGGCCAGTGCGCGGCGATGGAGCGGGCCGCGGCGGACGGCGACCTCGGCAGGGTCGCCCAGCTGAACTCCCGCTTCCACGCCGCGGTCATCGACGCCTCCGGCAACCGCCGGCTGCCGGGGATGCTCACCTCGGTCATGCACGCCCCGCTGATCCTCGGCACCTTCCGCCGGTACGACGCGGACGCCATGGCCCGGAGCATGAACCACCACCGGGAACTGGTCGCGGCCATCACCGCGGGCGACCCGGACTGGGCCGAGTCGGTGATGCGCGCCCACGTGCGCGCCGCCGCGGCCCATCTCCGCGGCGCGACCGCCGCCGAGGACACCAGCGACCGGGAACGATGAACGACAGGGAACGATGAGCGAAGACACCTCCCCCCGAGCCTTGGGCGACCTGCGGGTCGTGGAGATGGGCCAGCTGCTGGCCGGCCCGTTCTGCGGCCAGCTCCTCGGCGACTTCGGCGCCGAGATCATCAAGATCGAGCCGCCGGGCGCCGGCGACCCGATGCGCGAGTGGGGGCGGGAGAAGCCGCACGGCAAGTCGCTGTGGTGGCCGATCCTCGCCCGCAACAAGAAGTCGGTCACCTGCGACCTGCGCACGCCCGAGGGGCAGGCGCTGGCCCGCCGCGTCATCGCGCGCGCCGACGTCCTGGTGGAGAACTTCCGCCCCGGCACGCTGGAGCGCTGGGGCCTGGCGCCCGCCGACCTGCACGCCGAGAACCCCGGGCTGATCATCACCCGGGTCACCGGGTACGGGCAGGACGGCCCGTACGCGCCCCGCGCCGGGTTCGGCTCGATCGGCGAGGCGATGGGCGGGATCCGGTACGTGACCGGCGATCCGGGCATGCCGCCGTCCCGCGCCGGGATCTCGCTCGGCGACGAGCTGGCGGGCACCTTCGCGGCGCTCGGCACCCTGGTCGCCGTGCACGCGCGGCACCGCACCGGGCGCGGCCAGGTCGTCGACTCGGCGCTGTACGAGGCCGTCCTGGCGATGATGGAGTCGCTGATCCCCGAGTGGGAGATCGCCGGCTACCAGCGCGAGCGCACCGGCTCGGTGCTGCCCAACGTCGCGCCCAGCAACGTCTACCCCACCAAGGACGGGCCGGTCCTCATCGCCGCCAACCGCGACACGATCTGGCGGCGGCTGGCGGCGCTGATGGACCGTCCGGAGCTGGCCGACGACGAGCGGTTCGCCACGCACGGCGCCCGCGGCGCCCACGCCGAGGAGCTCGACGACCTCATCGGCGCGTGGACGGCCGGGCAGGACTCGGCCGCGCTGCTGGAGCTCCTGCACGAGAACGGCATCCCGGCCGGGCTCACCTACCGTGCCAAGGACATGCTCGCCGACCCCCACTACCGGGCCCGCGAGGCCATCATCCGGATGGCCCACCCCGACTTCGGCGACTTCCCGATGCACAACGTGTTCCCGAAGCTGTCGTCCACTCCGGGCGAGGTCCGCTCCCTGGGCCCTGCCCTCGGCCAGCACAACGCCGACGTGTACGGCGGCCTCCTGGGCCTGGCGGACGAGGAGGTCGCCGCCCTGGCCGCCGCGGGCACCATCTGATCCGGCGGGCGCGGGCCCCGGGTCAGGTCGGCCGCGAGCAACGGTTCCGGCATCCGAGATCTCACGTTCATTCCGTAGTGCGTGGTAGATCATGAAACATCCCTATTTTCCGGATGTGACACACCGAACCACCTCGTGGACGCGGAAGGCCGCGCTCGCGGTGCTGACCGCCGCCGTCGCCGTACCGCTCGCCCTGGCCGGGCCCGCGCACGCCGCTCCCGAGCGGACCGCGCCCTTCCCCTATCCCGACGCCGAACTCACCCTCGTCAACCACCGCGGGCTGTCGCCCGGGTTCCCGGAGAACACGCTCGCCGCGTTCCGCAACTCGATCGCCATGGGCGTGGACGCCATCGAGATCGACCTGCGCCTCACCAAGGACGGCCAGATCGTCATCCTGCACGACGACACCGTCGACCGGACCACCGACGGCACCGGCCGGATCGGCGACCTCACGCTGGCCCAGGTCAAGGCGCTGGACGCGGGCGGCCACGCGGGCGAGGAGTTCGCCGGGGAGCGCGTCCCGACCTACACCGAGACGTTGGAGGCGGTCAAGGGCAGCGGCGTGCGCCTGCTGCTCGACATCAAGGACGCCTCGCGGGTCCCGGAGATCGTCCGGATCACCCAGGAGCACGGCATGGCCTCGCAGGTCATCGTGGGTCCGCGCACGGTCCAGGCGCTCGGCGAGTTCAAGCGGCTCGACCCGGGCCTGACCACCCTGGGCTTCATCGCCACCGCCGCGGACGCCGGCGCGTTCATCGACGCCGGCGTGGACTACATCCGGCTGTGGCCGGAGTGGATCACCGCGTCCCGGGACACCACCGAGTGCAAGGCCGACTACGCGGCCCGGGTCGCCGCCTACCAGCGCGGCGAGCGGTCGCATCCCGGCTCCGCCTCGTGCGCGGTGGAGGACGTCGTGTCGCGGGGCACGCCCGTCTGGTCGACGACCAACGACGCGGGCTACGAGGCGATGGACGAGCTGCTCGGCCTGGGCGCGACCGGGCTGCTCTCCGATGTCCCGGCGGTCCTCAAGCAACTGCTGGACGACATCGACGCCAAGCGGTTCACGACCGCGGCCCCGCAGATCGCGGAGCTGCGGGCGCACGTCAAGGCCGACCGCAAGGACCGGCACGACCGCGCGCTCAAGCAGGTGGAGAAGAACCTGAACCAGGCGCGCAAGTACGTGAGGGCCCGCGACGCCGGCCGCGCGTGCGGCGCGCTGCACGAAGCCTCGCGGGCAGGGTCCGGTTACGCCGGCGACATCGCCTCCGTCCGTTTCACCTTGGCCTGCTCGCGATTCGCCTAGCCAGGCGACCGGCATGATGAGAGGCCGATGAGGGCTTCTTCATCTGCGTTCGCCCGCGCCCGCTCGCTGACCTGGGAAACAGCGGACGGGCACGGGCGAAGGGCGAGGGCCCGCGACGAACGCGGGGGCGTTCTCCTCATCATGCGCCGCTAGCTTTCCGCGCCATGACCCCTCAGGACGCCCTTGGCGCACCTCCCGTCAGGCACGGGTCCCGGCCGGCGGACACGCCCCGCCGGCCGGGACGCGCCGTGCTGCCGATCGCGGCCGGGATCACCGCCGCGCTCGTCGCCGCCGATCTCGCCATCCGCGGCTTCCACCACTACGTCGAGCCGGTGCCGGCGCTGAGATGGGCGTTCAACGTCGGCGCCGAGGCGAACCTGGCCACCTGGTGGAACAGCACGCTGCTGCTCTCGGTGGCGGGGACGGCGCTCGTGGCGGCGGTGCTGTCCGGCCGGGACGCCCGTCCCGGCCGCCGCTCCTGGCTGGCGCTGGCGGCGGCCGCCGCCTGGCTCAGCATCGACGAGACGGTGCAGGTGCACGAACGGCTCGCCGGGCCCGGCCGCGCGTGGGCCCGCGAGCTCGGCCTCGCCCTCCCCACCTACGCCTGGGTCCTGCCGGGCGCGGCCCTCGCGCTGACCGGAACGCTCTGCGCGGTGCTGTGGGCCCGGCGCCTGCCGCCCGACCTGCGTCGCGGCCTGCTCGGCGCCCTGGCCGCCTACCTGACGGGCGCGCTGGTGGTCGAGAGCTTCAACGGATGGGCGCGCCGCCAGGGTGCCGACGTCGTCTACGCCGTCGGGACCAGCGTCGAGGAGGCCCTGGAGATGGGGGCGTGCCTGCTGGCCCTCGCCGTGCTCGCCAGGTTCGTCCTGCTCGGCCGCGACGCGCACACCGGACGCGTCGTGGTGCGCCTCCGCTGACCGCCCGCCCCTTTCACCGGGCGGGACGGCGCTGCGCTTCGAGCTGCCTCCGGAACCAGTGGTAGGACGCCTTGGGCGTGCGCTCCCACGTGGTGAAGTCGACGTGGACAAGCCCGAACCGCTGGTCGTACCCCTCGGCCCACTCGAAGTTGTCCAGCAGCGACCACACGAAGTAGCCGCGCACGTCCACCCCGGCCTCGACGGCCCGGTGCAGCGCGCGCAGATGGCCGTCCAGGTACTCGATCCGCTCCAGGTCGGGGCGGCCGGGCTCGTCCCGCGCCGAGCACCCGTTCTCGGTGACCAGGATCGGCGGGAGGGCGTCGCCGTACCGGTCGCGGAGCGCGACCAGCATCTCGCGCAGGCCGTCCGGCACGACCGGCCAGCCGAACGCGGTGGACGGGTAGCCCTCGATCGGGGTGTCCTGGAAGGGCAGGCCCGCGCCGTCGAGCCGGTCCCCGACCTCGCCGAGGACCGAGGCCCCGGACGGCCCGGACGGCGCGGGCGCCGTGTGCGGGGCGGCGACCATGGTCGGGCTGTAGTAGTTGACGCCGAGCCGGTCGATCGGGGCGGAGACGGTCCGGAGATCGCCGTCCCGGACGAACGGCGGGTCGCCGATCCCGAAGGCGGTCAGGTCGGGCAGGCGGCCCAGCAGCACCGGATCGGTGAACAGCCGGTTCTGCAGGGCGTCGAAGGCGGTGGCGGCGGCGCGGTCGGCGGACGAGCCGGTGGCGGCCCAGACGGGGCTGTAGTTGTTGGTGATCGCGATCTGGCCGGAGGTCCGTTCGCGCAGCGCGGGCACGGCGAGCCCGTGGCCGAGCAGCAGGTGGTGGGCCGCGGGCAGGGCGTCCAGCAGGAGCGCCTCGCCCGGTGCGTGGGTGCCGAGCCCGTAGCCCTCGGTCATGTGGACGAACGGCTCGTTCAGGGTGATCCAGGTCGGCACGCGGTCGCCCAGCCGGTCGGCGACCAGGGCCGCGTACTCGGCGAAGCGGTGGGCGGTGTCGCGGTTCATCCAGCCGCCGTCGTCCTGCAGCGCCTGCGGCAGGTCCCAGTGGTAGAGGGTCAGGGCGGGCGCGATGCCGCGTTCCGCGAGGGCGTCGACGAGGCGGTCGTAGAAGTCCAGGCCCGTGGCGTTGGCGGCGCCGCGACCCTCGGGCTGGATCCGGGGCCAGGCGACCGAGAAGCGGTAGGCGTTCACGCCCAGCCCGGCCATCAGCGCGAGGTCTTCGGGCCAGCGGTGGTAGTGGTCGCAGGCGATCGCGCCGGTGTCGCCGTTCTTGATCCGGCCGGGTGCGGCGCAGAAGGCGTCCCAGACGCTGGTGCCGCGGCCGTCCTCCGCGACCGCGCCCTCGATCTGGTACGCCGAGGTGGCCGTTCCCCAGAGGAAGCCGCCGGGAAAGCGGGGAAGCGCGTCGATGGTCGGCTCCTGCACGGTCCGCTCCTGCCTGCTCCGCCCCGAGACAACGTGAGAGACATTCATATTAGGCCACTGGGGCCCGACCGTTAACATGAGCCTTATTCACTTTCTTCCGGATCGGTGATATCCCTGCACCAACGGCCGTGGAACGATCCTCCACGGGACGCTCCCCCACGTCGAGGTGCGCATGTCCGACATCCGCCCCCTGTCGCGTTCCGCTCTGGCACCGCTCGCCCTGACCCTCGTCGCCCTCCTGCTCGCCGTCCTCGCCGCCCCCCTGCAACCCGCGACCGCCGCCGCGACCGCCGGACGGGTGCCCGAACCGGGCACCGGCGCGACCGGCGCCCCCTTCAAGGGGACGACCCCCGACGGGGAGGTGCGCGGGTACGTCGACGCGCACACCCACCTGATGGCGTACGAGGCGTTCGGCGGCAGGCTGTTCTGCGGCAAGCCCTTCGACCCCGCCGGCGTCCAGGCGGCGCTGCGCGACTGCTTCGACCACGCCGGCAACGGCGCCCTGGCCTGGTTCGAGAACTTCACCAGGCACGGCACCCCGCTGGGCACCCACGACCCGGTCGGCTGGCCGACGTTCAAGGACTGGCCCGCCTGGGACTCGCGCACCCACCAGCAGGCGTACCACACGTGGCTGGAGCGATCCTGGCGGGCCGGCCAGCGCGTCCTGGTCAACCACCTGGTCGCCAACCGGCAGATCTGCGAGATCTACCCGATCAAGAGCAACACCTGCGACGAGATGGACATCGTCCGGCTCGAGGCCCGGCGGATGACCGAGATGCAGGACTACATCGACCGGCTGAACGGCGGCCCGGGCAAGGGCTGGTTCCGGATCGTCCGCGGCGCCGCCGAGGCCCGGAAGGTGATCGAGGACGGGAAGCTGGCCGTGGTCCTCGGCGTCGAGGCGTCCGAGCCGTTCGGCTGCCGGCAGGCCGGCGGCCGGCCGGGATGCACGCGCGAGCAGATCGACCGGGGCCTGGACGAGATGAAGGACCTCGGCGTCAGCTCGATGTTCCTGTGCCACAAGTTCGACAACGCGCTGTGCGGCGTGCGGTTCGACTCCGGCACCACCGGCGTCATCGTGAACCTGGGCAATTTCCTGGGCACCGGGCGGTTCTGGCAGGTGGAACCGTGCACCGGGACCGAGCACGACAACGCGATCCAGCCGTCCGGCGCGCTGGGCGACCTGCTCCGGGGGCCGCTGAGCGGGCTCGGCCAGGCCGGGCTCACCCTGCCGCTGTATCCCAGCCCGCCGCACTGCAACGTGCACGGCCTCAGCGAGCTCGGCGAGTACGCGCTGAAGGGCCTGATCGACCGCAACATGATCGTCGAGATCGACCACATGAGCGTCAAGGCCGCCGACCGGACCCTCGCGATCCTGGAGGAGCACGACTACTCGGGCGTGGTGTCGTCGCACAGCTGGATGGACGGGAACTACGCGCGCCGCCTCTACCGGCTGGGCGGGATGATCACGGGGTACGGGCACGCGGCGGACCAGTTCGTCCGGGAATGGCGGGCCAACAAGGAGCACCGCGCCCCGGGCCGCGCCTTCGGGTACGGCTACGGCCTGGACGCCAACGGCATGGGCGCGCTGCCGCCGCCGCGCGCGGGCAACGACGGGAACCGGCTGCAGTACCCGTTCACCTCGCCGGTCGACCCCGGGGTGACGCTCGACCGGCAGCGCACCGGCCTGCGCACCTGGGACGTCAACACCGAGGGCGTCGCCAACTACGGCCTCGTCCCGGACTGGATCGCCGACATGCGCACCCTCGCCGGACCCGAGATCACCGAGGACCTGGCGCGCGGCGCGGAGGTCTACCTCCAGATGTGGCGGCGCGCCGAGACCGGGACCGGCTGACCGCGGGCGGCCCGCCGCTCATGCCCCGAAGCGGCGGGCCACCTCGTGGAAGGCCTCCTTCGGCTCCCACCGCCCGGGGTCGTCGGCGGACACCTTCACCACGCCGAACCCGGCCATGTCGAGGTCGCGGCCCGGGTCGGCGCGGTGGGGGAAGTCGCGCATGGCGAAGGTGAACACGAAGCAGCCGTCCACGCCGTGCTCGCCGTACAGGCCGATGAGGTCGGAGAGGTAGGCGGCCTGCGTGCGCTCGTCGCGCACGTGGCCGTCCCGGACGCGGGGCGGGTCGGCGAACCAGCGGACGATCCGGAACGACCCCGGCCCCATCAGGTCGGCGCCGGTGAACGCGCCGCAGCCGAACTCGGTGACCACCACCGGCTTGCCGTCGTCCCGCCGCAGGGCGCGCAGCCTCTCCTCGTAGCCGGCGTGGTCGGTGCCCAGGCGGTAGAGGTTGATCCCGACGATGTCGAAGCCCGACCAGTCCACGTCCTCCCAGAAGCCGGCGGCGTAGGTGACGGGACCGCGGAAGGAGCGCCGCGCGGTGGCGAGGGCGTCGGCGAGCAGCGCGTTGAGCCCGCGGGTGACGCGGCGGTCGAACAGGCGCCGCAGCCGCGGCCGGACCAGCACCTGCAGGCGGACGAAGACGCGCGGCCCGGGGAGCATCCCCGGCGCGGTGAGGGAGAACTCGCTGCCCACCAGGAGCGTGACCCGGTCCGGGAACCGGGCGCGCAGTTCCTCGGCCGCGGCCGCCGTGGCGGCGAGGTGGTCCAGCAGTTCCCGGTGGGGCCGGTCGGGGAGGTAGGGCCTGATGTAGACCGCGAGCCCCAGTTCCAGGGCCTGCCGGGCGGCCTCGATCTGCCGCGCGGTGTCGGTGCCGATGAGCATCACCGTCGTGCAGTGCAGCGCGTCGCGGACGGCGGCCAGATCGCGGCGCACGACCTCGGGCGGCAGCTCCTCGACGGTGTAGGAGATCCCCTTGATCGTCAGCGGCATGCCCCGACGCTAACCGCACCGGTCCGGGTGGACGACCGCCTTCCGGCCACGGCCCATGGACCAAAGTCGAGGGGCGGAATCACCCGAAACCGGCGATGCACGTGCATATGCACGTTACATCCGGTCGGCGAAGGCGATCACTGGCCTTAAGCTGACAACCATGTCCGACGGCCGCCCCGCCTGCGCATGCATCATCTGCCACGACTACGGCGATCGCGACCGCCTGGACAACTTCCAACTCCGCACGATCGTGCACATCACCCAGTACGGCTGGAGCGTCGTCCTGGTCCCCGCCGGCGACTCGGCGCCGGGCTGGGCGTACACCATCGGGCTCTGGCACAGCCACCGCTCCCCGGAACTGGCCATGTTCGGCGGCGACGTGTACGAGATGGAGGAGATCCTCAACTCCCTCGGCCGCGCGGTCGCCGAGGACAGCGCGCCCGCCGACGGCGAGCAGCGCGACGACGTCGTCCGGGGCCGCCCGGCCGCCTTCCGCTCCGTCGACACCCGCTGGTACGAGGGCGCCTTCGGCGGCGCCGTCGCCTTCTACCGCCGCCCGCCGCTGCCCTTCCTCCAGGTGGTGTGGCCCGACCAGAACGGCCTGTACCCGTGGCAGCCCGGCACCGAACTGCCCTTCCGCCGCGCCCAGCCCTGGCTGTGGCTCGACCCGCGCCAACACCCCGAGGGCGCCTGGACGCACCGGCTGTCCGCCCCCGCCACCGGGGCCTAGGGCCTGGGCATAGGGTCGGCGGGTGCACCGGCCGATCACCGAGACCGTCGAAACGCCGCGGCTGCGGCTCGAACCGCTGGCCGTCCACCACGCCGAGGAGATGGCGGACGTGCTCGGCGACGCCCGGCTGCACCGCTACATGGGCGGCGCCCCGCTCACCCTGGAGGAACTGCGGGCCCGGTACGAGCACCTGGCCGCCGGCCCCTCGCCGTTCCACCAGGAGCAGTGGCTCAACTGGATCGTGCGGCGGCGCCGGGACGGCCGCGCCGTCGGCACCGTCCAGGCCACGGTGACCCCCGGCCGGGACGGGCCGCGGGCCTCGGTGGCGTGGGTGGTCGGCATGCCCTACCAGGGGTTCGGGTTCGCGTCCGAGGCCGCCCGCGCGCTCGTGGACTGGCTCACCGCGCACGGCGTGCGGCACGTGGCCGCCAACGTGCACCCCGCCAACCTCGCCTCCGCCGCCGTCGCCCGCCGCGCGGGCCTGCGCCCCACGGGTGAGTTCGCCGGGGACGAGGAGGTCTGGAGCGACGAGCGGGACTCCTGAGCCCCCGAAAAGGGGGAAATTTCCCGCTCTGGAGGCGGCGCTACCCGCCCGGCCGGCCGTACCTCCAGGTGAGCCGGTCCCTTTCGGCCTTCCGCTCACGGAGAGGAGTCGGCCCATGGCCTCCCGAGCCCCGGACGTTCAGCGCTCCCCGCGGGAAGACCCCCTCGCGGTGCTGGGCGCCGTCGTGCTGCCGGGCGTCGAGCCCGCCGTCGCGCTGGTGCGCCGGTACGCGCGGGCGCTGCTCGGCCCGGGCTTCCCCGGACTGTACGAGCTCACCGTCGTGGCCAGCGAACTCTTCACCAACGCCGTGCGGCACTCCCGTTCGGGGCGCCTCCCGGGGGACGGCGGCGCCGGCCAGGTCACGATCACCTTTCTCACCGGTGAGAACCTCCTCCGGCTGGAGATGGCCGACCAGGGGGGAGCCGGTTCACCGCGGCTGCGCGCCCCCGACGACAATGGTGAGAGCGGGCGCGGCCTGCACGTGGTCGAGGCGCTGAGCCTGGCCTGGGGCGCGGAGCGGCGGGGGCGCCACACCGTGGTGTGGGCGGAGTTCGCCCTCGGCGGCCGCGGCCCGGCGCGGTGAACCGCCCCGTTCCCCGCGTGCCGGTCCCGGTGGTCCGGCGGGTAGGGGAAAATCGAAGGCCGGGACGGTGGCAACTCGTGCCACGCCGGACCCGAAAGGTGGGGAGATGCAGGAGGTGTGGCCCGGCGAGGCCTACCCCCTGGGCGCCACATGGGACGGCACCGGGACCAACTTCGCGCTGTTCTCCGAGGCCGCGGAGCACGTGCAGCTGTGCCTGTTCGACGCGGGGGGCCGGGAGACGCGCCACGACCTGCCCGAGGTCGACGGGTTCGTCTGGCACGGCTACCTGCCCGGCGTCGGCCCCGGCCAGCGCTACGGCTACCGGGTGCACGGCCCGTACGAGCCGCGCGAGGGCCACCGCTGCAACCCGTCCAAGCTGCTGATCGACCCGTACACCAAGGCGGTGGAGGGCGTTACGCGGGGCGAGCTGCTCAGCTGGCATGAGTCGCTGTTCTCCTACCGCTTCGCCGACCCCGACGCCCTCAACACCGACGACAGCGCCCCCTACATGCCGAAGAACGTGGTGATCAACCCGTTCTTCGACTGGGGCGACGACCGGCCGCCGCGGGTGCCCTACCACGAGAGCCTGATCTACGAGGCGCACGTGAAGGGGCTGACCAGGCTGCACCCGGCGATCCCGGCGGAGCGGCGCGGCACCTACGCGGCGCTGGCCCACCCGGTGATGATCGACCACCTCACCGATCTCGGGGTGACGGCGGTGGAGCTGATGCCGGTCCACCAGTCCGTCCCCGAGCACGCGCTCGTGGCGCGCGGCCTGACCAACTACTGGGGCTACAACACGCTGGGCTACCTGGCGCCGCACAACGCCTACAGCTCCTCCGGGCAGCTGGGCGAGCAGGTGCTGGAGTTCAAGGCGATGGTGCGGGCGCTGCACGCGGCGGGCATCGAGGTGATCCTCGACGTGGTCTACAACCACACCGCCGAGGGCGACCACCTGGGGCCGACGCTGTCGTTCCGGGGCATCGACAACGCCGCCTACTACCGGCTGCGCGACGACGACAAGCGCTACCACCTCGACTACACCGGCTGCGGGAACTCGCTGAACGTGCGCAGCCCGCACGCGCTCCAGCTGATCATGGACTCGCTGCGGTACTGGGTGCTGGAGATGCACGTCGACGGGTTCCGGTTCGACCTGGCCTCGGCGCTGGCCCGGGAGCTGCACGACGTCGACCGGCTGGCGGCGTTCTTCGACCTGGTCCAGCAGGACCCGGTGGTGTCGCAGGTCAAGCTGATCGCCGAGCCGTGGGACGTGGGCGAGGGCGGCTACCAGGTCGGCAACTTCCCGCCGCTGTGGACCGAGTGGAACGGCAAGTACCGCGACACCGTCCGCGACTACTGGCGGGGGAAGCCCGCGACGCTGCCGGAGTTCGCGTCCCGGCTGACCGGGTCCAGCGACCTGTACGAGAACAGCTCGCGCCGCCCGTTCGCGTCCATCAACTTCGTGACCTGCCACGACGGCTTCACGATGCACGACCTGGTCTCCTACGACACCAAGCACAACGAGGCCAACGGCGAGAACAACCGGGACGGCACCGACGACAACCGCTCCTGGAACTGCGGCACCGAGGGCCCGACCGACGACACCGGCATCCTCACGCTGCGGGCGCGGCAGCGCCGCAACTTCCTGGCGACGCTGTTCCTGTCGCAGGGCGTGCCGATGCTCTCGCACGGCGACGAGTTCGGCCGCACGCAGCACGGCAACAACAACGCCTACTGCCAGGACGACGAGCTGGCCTGGGTGCCCTGGGACTCCGGCGCCGCGACGGCCGGCGACCTGGAGTTCGTCCGGATCCTGTCCCGGCTGCGGCGCGACCACCCGATCTTCCGCCGCCGGCGGTTCTTCACCGGCGGCGAGCCCGGCGCCGAGCCCGCCGACATCGCCTGGCTGACCCCGGGCGGCGACCCGATGACCGACCACGACTGGCACGCGGGCTTCGCCAAGTCGCTGGGCGTCTTCCTCAACGGCGACGCGATCAGCGAGCCCGACCCGCGGGGCCGCAGGATCGAGGACGACTCGTTCCTGCTGCTGTTCAACGCCCACTCCGAGCCGGTGGGGTTCGTCCTGCCCGGCCCCGAGTACGGCGAGCGCTGGGAGTACACCCTCGACACCGCCGACCCGCGGGCCGTCGGGGAGCGCCCGCGGGTCAAGGCCCGCGACCAGGTGACGGTGGTCAGCCGCTCGCTGACCGTGCTGCGCCGCCTGGCCTGACGGCCGGGCCGCGCGGCGGCGGGTGTCAGCCGTGGCTCGCCTCGATCGCGGTCAGGAACACCAGCACGAACGTGGCGATCGCGACCACGCCGTGCACGGTGACGGCCACCGCCGGGAACGGCTGCTCGGCGCCCCTGGCGTGCCGCCCGCCCCGTCCCACCAGCCAGCGCGTGAACAGCAGGAACCCCTGGAGGATCACCACCAGCAGCGCCGTGAACGCTACCCACGCGTACCCCGCCCGTCCCGTCGCCAGGTAGGCCACCCAGGCCGCCAGGCCGACGAGCGCGGCCAGCGGATGCCCCACGACGACCAGGACCGGGTACCGCGTCACCTTCGTCGCCTGCTCCATCAGGCCGCCCTGCGCCAGCCACCCGGCCATCAGGTACGTCCCGCCGCCCGCGGCGATGATCCATGTGCCCAGTGCTGCGTACTCCACCTCCCGCTCCTTCCGGTGCGGTTCTCCCTCTGGTGGCAGGTAGTGTCCCGCCGGTGACCCGGCGACATGACGGAAACGTGAGTATCGCAGCACAGAACGTTATGGAATGTGTCCGCCGCGTGCACGGACCGCCGGTCCCGCACCCGGCCCTCAGCGCGGCGCGCGGTACCTTGACGCCATGCTGATGCGGCGCCTGTCCCCCGACGAGAGCCCGGTCGACCCGGCGGAGGCGTACGCGTACCCGTCCCCCGGCCTGTGGGTGCGCGCGAACATGATCGCCAGCGTGGACGGGGCCGCGACGCTGGAGGGGCGCAGCGGCGGACTGGGCGGCGCGGCCGACCGGCACCTGTTCTCGGTCCTGCGCGGGCTCGCCGACGCGATCGTCGTGGGCGCCGGGACGGTGCGCGCCGAGGGGTACGGCCCGCCCCGCCCCGCCCCCGCCTGGGGATCGCTGCGCGCCGGCCGCTCCACCACCCCGGCCCTGGTGATCGTCTCCCGGTCGCTGGACCTCGACTTCGGCGCCCCCGCCTTCACCGAGGCCGCCCCGGACGCCCCGACGGTCGTGCTGACCGCCGAGGACGCCGACCCGGACCGGCTGCGGGCCGCCCGCGACCGCGCCGAGGTGATCACGGCGGGCCGGGACCGGGTCGACTTCCCCGCCGCGTTCGCCCGGCTCGCCGCGGCCGGCCGTCCCCGGCTGCTGTGCGAGGGCGGGCCGGCGGTGCTGGCGCAGGTCACCGCGGCGGGCGCGCTCGACGAACTGTGCCTGACGCTGAGCCCCGTGCTCGGGGCGGGCCCGGCGCCGCGCGTCCTGGACGGGGCGCCGCTGCCCAAGCCGGAGGAACTGCGCCTCGCCCACGCCCTCCAGGCCGCGGAAGACCTCCCCGAGGAGGAGGGCTTCCTCTTCCTCCGCTACGTGCGGAGGCGGTAGCGCAGGAACAGCACGCCCTCGTCCAGGTAGATCGCGGCCGGGTCCAGCGGGACCTCGGCCGGAAGCCCGGTGAGCAGCCGCGTGTGCCGCGCGCCGCCGAGGAGGGCGGGGGCGATGTTGAGGCACAGCTCGTCCACCAGACCGGCCCCGATCAGCGCGGCGGCCAAGGCGGGGCCGCCCTCGCACAGCAGCCGCGGACGCTCCTCCCGCAGGGCGCCGACGGCGGCGGCCAGGTCGATCTCCTCCTCCCCCGCCGTGATCACCGGAATCCGGGACGGGACGCCCGCCCGCTCCCGCGCCGCCCGCGAGGTGACCACGACCGTCGGGGTCTCGGCCTCGGTGAACAGCGGCAGCGACCAGTCCAGGTCCAGCGACCGGCTCACCACGGCGATCGGCGCGGGCGGCCCGCCGCGCCGCGCCCGCAGGTCGGCGCGGAGCCGGGCGGGCCCCAGCCGCCCGGTGCGGACGGTGCCCGCGCCGACCAGGATCGCGTCCGCCAGCGCCCGCAGCGTGCGGAAGACCCGGAAGTCGGCGGCCCCGCCCAGCCCGTCGGTCCAGCCCTCGGCGTCGGTCACCGACCCGTCCGCGCTCATCACCATCCCCAGCCGCAGCGCGGGCGCGTCGGCATAGGCCTCGTAGGGGTCGACATCGGCGGCGGGACCGGGCAGCAGGCGGCGCATAGCCGCAGGTTAACGGCCCCCGATGGGGCGCGTTGTCAGTGGTGGGGACCATGATGGGGGGATGGACCTGCCGATCAGCCCGCCGCTGTCGCCGATGCTGGCCAAAGCGGTCAAGACCATGCCCCAGGGCGACCTGCTGTACGAGCCGAAGTGGGACGGCTTCCGCTGCATCGTCTTCCGCGACGGCGACGAGGTGGAGCTGTCCAGCCGCGGCGAGCGCCCGCTGACCCGCTACTTCCCCGAGCTGGTCGAGGCGGTGAAGCGGGAGCTGCCCGAGCGGTGCGTGGTGGACGGCGAGATCGTGCTGCGCCAGGGCTCGCGGCTCGACTTCGAGCGGCTCCAGTGGCGCATCCACCCGGCCGCGTCCCGGATCAAGCTGCTCTCCGAGCAGATCCCCGCCTCGTTCGTCGCCTTCGACCTGCTGGCCCTCGGCGACGAGTCGCTGCTGGAGGTGCCGCTGGGCGAGCGGCGCCGGCGCCTGGTCGAGACGCTGCGCGAGGCGAAGGCGCCGATCCACGTGACGCCCGCCTCCGACTCCTACGAGCTGGCGCTGCGCTGGTTCGACGAGTTCGAGGGCGCCGGGCTCGACGGCGTCATCGCCAAGCCGCTCGGCATCGGCTACGAGCCCGACAAGCGGGTGCTGTTCAAGGTCAAGCACGAGCGCACCGCGGACTGCGTGGTCGCGGGCTTCCGCTGGCACAAGTCCGGCCCGATCGTGGGCTCGCTGC
This sequence comes from Actinomadura rugatobispora, assembly GCF_055379765.1. Classification (NCBI taxonomy): domain Bacteria; kingdom Bacillati; phylum Actinomycetota; class Actinomycetes; order Streptosporangiales; family Thermomonosporaceae; genus Actinomadura; species Actinomadura rugatobispora. Next base: position 1,316,866 of record NZ_AP029191.1, read on the forward strand.
TCCTCGGCCTCCACAACGCCGAGGGCCACCTGCAGCACGTCGGGGTGGCGGCCTCGTTCACCATGAAGCGGCGGGCCGAGCTGGTCGAGGAGCTCAAGCCGTACCGGATGGACGACTACACCGGCCATCCGTGGGAGGGCTGGGCGCGGCAGGCCGACGCGGAGGCCACCGGCGACCGGATGCCGGGCGCGGTCTCCCGCTGGACCGGCAAGAAGGACCTGTCCTGGGTGGCGCTGCGGCCCGAACTGGTGGCCGAGGTGGCCTACGAGGGCATGGAGGGCGACCGGATCCGCCACACCGCCCGCTTCCGCCGCTGGCGCCCCGACCGCACCCCCGAATCCTGCAACTACGAGCAGCTCGAAGTGCCCATCGCCTACGACCTCGACAATATTTTCTCTCGTTGATTGCGTGCGCGAGCCGCACTCGTCGCTAGCGCTCCTCGCTTGTCGCGCTCGCGGCGAGCGCTGCATCGCTTCGCGATCTGCGAGGTCTCGCCTCCGGCTTTGACCTCGCAGGCCTCCGGACGCGCTCGCAACGCTTGAGGCCCGTCCCCCGGAGCGGACACGCTTCTCGAGGGGCGGGCCTCCACGGGTCCTACGGGCGGCGGGTCTCGTTCTCGACGGTCTCGCGGATCAGGTCGTCGGCGGACCTGGCCGACTTGGTGGAGGCCAGCGGCCGCAGGTAGGTCTGCTTGACGCCCGGCACCCGGTCCTCGACGACGAAGGTGGCCTTGGTGGAGGCCTGGGCGTCGGCGGTGCGGACGGTCGGCAGCGTCTTGAAGTCCGACCGCATCTCCTCCTTGCCGATCCGGCTGATCACGTAGCCGCGCTGGTTGTTGTAGAAGCGCAGATGCGGGTTGATCTGGAGGAAGGGGTGCGCGGCCGGGTTCGAGTCGGTGCCGTCGCCGCCGGTGGTGATGGAGCTGCACACCAGCTCGGCCCCGATGGTCCTGGAGCCGGGGTCGTCGAAGTCCGCCTTGATGTCGCTGGCCCAGTGGGCGTGCACGTCGCCGGTGAGCACGACGGGGTTGCGGACCCCGGCGTCCGTCCAGCCCTTGGTGATGCGGTCGCGGGAGGCGACGTAGCCGTCCCAGGAGTCCATGCTGGTGACCTTGAGCGGCCCGGCGTTGTTGTCGCGCTGGGCGAAGAAGACCTGCTGGCCGATGACGTCCCAGCGGGCGGTGGAGCGGCGGAAGCCGTCGATCAGCCACTTCTCCTGGGCGTCGCCGGTGATGGAGCGCTGGGGGTCGACGGCGGCGGGGCAGTCCTTGTAGCCGTCGCCGCAGCCCTGGTCGTCGCGGTACTGGCGGGTGTCGAGCATGTGGAAGTTGGCCAGGCGGCCCCAGCGGATCCGGCGGTAGAGCTGCATCTCCGGGCCGTGCGGGACCGAGCTGCGGCGCAGCGGCATGTTCTCGTAGTACGCCTGGAACGCGGCGGCGCGGCGCTCGCGGAAGTCGGCGGGGTCGGGCGTGTCGGAGTTCGCCTCGGGGATCTCGGCGGCCCAGTTGTTCTCGGTCTCGTGGTCGTCCCAGATGACCAGCCAGGGCGCGGCCGCGTGGGCGGCCTGGAGGTCGAGGTCGCTCTTGTACTGGGCGTGCCGCTGCCGGTAGCCGGCCAGCGTGACGGTCTCGGGCCCCTCGTGGTCGCGGACGTTGCCGCCGGGGATGGTGTAGGAGCCCTTCTTGTACTCGTACTGGTAGTCGCCGAGGTGCAGGATCAGGTCGGGGTGCTCCTCGGCCAGCCGCCGGTAGGCGGTGAACAGGCCGTGCTCGAACTGGGAGCAGGACACGAACGCCATCGCGAGCTCGGGGCCGAAGGAGTCGTCGCGGGGGGCGGTGAGGGCGCGGCCGACCGGCGAGACGTGGTCGCCGACGCGGAAGCGGTACCAGTAGTCGCGGCCGTGCCGCAGGCCCTTCAGCTCGACGTGCACGCTGTGCGCGGACTCGGGGCGGGCGTTGGCGGTGCCGCGGCGCTCGATCTTCCGGAAGCGGTCGTCGGAGGCGACCTCCCAGCGCACCTGGAAGGCCTGGTCGGGCATGCCGCCGAGGCCGTCCTCGGCCAGCGGGCGCAGCGCCAGCCGGGTCCAGATGACGAAGCCGTCGGGGGCGGGGTCGCCCGAGGCGACGCCGAGGGTGAACGGGTCGGCGGGGAGCGTTCCAGGCGCGCGGCGGGCGGCGGCCAGGGCGGGCTCCGCGGTCCCGGCGACGACGGCGGAGCCGGCCACCAGGCCCGTCGTGACGAGGAACGATCTCCGGTTGGGCGGGTACGGAACGTCGGCCATGGCGAGGTGACCTTTCGGGGGGTCGGTCGTGATCGCCGGAAAGCCTCACCCGGCCCGATGGCCAGAGCGTTCCGTACAGATGGCGCTTCCTCCAACAGAACCGTTCCTTTACCCACATCACAGTGGGTGACCGGCATGCCCGACACAGCGGGGCGTTCAGCAGGAAACGGGCAAGAAAAAAACCCCGGCGGCGCGCGTGCGCGGTCCGGGGACGGGGAAAGGATGCTAGGCTTCCGCTTGCAAATTAGGCGTACAAAACCTCCACCCTATGTATAGGAGTGTACTGGACGCATGCGAGCCCGTCAAGTCAAGCCCGTCACGGAAGAAGTTTCCGCGCCCGACACCGACGGCGCTGACGACGCGCGCGAGGCCGCGACGCGCACCGAGCAGAAGTACGTCGATCGCGTGTACGCCCGCCTGGACGCCGAGCGCGAGAAGGCCGCGGTGGAGCTGCGCACCGGCCCCGGCCCCGGCGGCGGCTCCGGCTTCCAGGCCAGGGTGGAGCGGGAGGTCACCACCACCGAGGCGTCCCGCAGGCTGGCCCGCTTCTCCGCCGTCGAACGCGCCCTGTGCTTCGGCCGCATCGACCACCGTCCGGACGGCGACGGCGCCCCGGGCGACACCTTCTACATCGGCCGGATCGGGCTGCGCGACGAGGACCGCGAGCCGCTGCTGATCGACTGGCGCGCCGCGGCGGCCCGCCCGTTCTACACCGCCACCCCGGGCTCGCCCGGCACGCTCGCCCGCCGCCGCCACCTCCACCTGCGCGAGCGCACGGTGGCCGGGCTCGACGACGAGGTGTTCGACCTCGACGGGCTCGCCGAGGAGGACCGCCGCAGCATCGTCGGCGAGGCCGCGCTGCTGGCCACGCTGCGCCGCGGCCGCACCGGCCGGATGAGCGACGTGGTCGCCACCATCCAGGAGGAGCAGGACCAGGTCATCCGGTCGGGGCTGCAGGGCGTCCTGGTCGTGCAGGGCGGCCCGGGCACCGGCAAGACCGTCGCGGCCCTGCACCGCGCCGCCTACCTCCTCTACACCCACCGGGACGTGCTGGAGCGCCGCGGCGTCCTGGTGGTCGGCCCGAACGCGACGTTCCTGCGCTACATCGAGCAGGTGCTGCCCGGACTCGGCGAGACCGACGTCGCCCTCGCGACCGTCGGCGAGCTGTACCCGGGGGTGCGCGCCACCGCCGCCGAGCCGCCCGCCGTCGCCGTCCTCAAGGGCGGCCTGCGGATGACGGACCTGGTGGAGGCCGCGGTACGGGACCGGCAGCGCGCGCCGGAGGGCGACCTGGAGGTCGAGGCCGACGACATGACGCTGCGGGTGGCCCACGACGCCTGCGTCCAGGCCCGCGACCGCGCCCGCGCGCTGCGCGTGCCGCACAACATCCAGCGCCGCCGCTACATCCACGAGCTGCTGGACGCGCTGGCGCTCGACCGCGCCGAGCAGTACGACCGGCTCGCCGACGAGCCCCTCGAAGAGCTGATGGCCTCGGGCAGTGTGCCGGACTGGCTCCAGGAGCTGATGGACGAGGCCGAGGAGACCCCGCTCCTGGACGAGACGGACCTGCGCCTGTCCAAGGAGGCGCTCTGGCAGGACCCGGTCGTCCGCCGCGCGCTCGACGCGCTGTGGCCCGAGCTGACCCCGCAGCGCCTGCTCGCCGACCTGTTCTCCGACCCCGCGGCCATCGAGCGGGCCGGGGCCGGCCTGTCCCCCGTCGAGCACCGGCTGCTGCACCGCCCCGCGGGCTCGCCCTGGACCACCTCCGACGTGCCGCTGCTCGACGAGGCCGCCGAGTGGCTGGGCCAGGACGACACCGCCGACCGCGTCCGGGAGCGCCGGGCCGCCGCCGAGCGCGCCGAGGAGGAGCGCTACGCCCGCGGGGTGATCGAGCTGACCGGGGCGGACGACCCGCTGTTGGACGCCGCCCTGCTCGCCGACCGCAACCGCGACGACGGCCCGTACCTCACCACCGCCGAGCGGGCCCGCTCCGACCGGCACTGGGCGTACGGGCACGTGATCGTGGACGAGGCGCAGGAGCTGTCGGAGATGGCCTGGCGCACGATCATGCGCCGCGTCCCGACCCGCTCGCTGACCGTCGTCGGGGACATCGCGCAGACCGGCAGCCCGGCCGGGGCCCGCTCCTGGGGCCAGATGCTGGACCGGTACGTGCCGGGCCGCTGGCGGGAGCAGCGGCTGATGGTCAACTACCGCACCCCGGCCGCGATCATGCGGGTGGCGGCGGAGGTGCTGGCCGCGGTCGCGCCCGAGCAGGTCCCGCCGGAGCCGGTGCGCGACGACGGCCCGCCGCCGTTCGCCGCCCGGATCGCCGCCCCCGAGCTGCCGCGCCGGCTGCCCGCGCTGGTCCGGGCGGAGCTGGCCGAGGTCGGCGGCGGCGCCGGCGAGGGCCGGCTGGCGGTGATCTCCTCCGCCGGCCGGCACCCCGCCGTCTGCGCCGCGCTGCCCGGCGCCCCGGCCGGCGCCACCCCCGAGGCCCTGGACGCCCCGGTCGTGGTGCTGACCTGCGAGGAGGCCAAGGGCCTGGAGTTCGACTCGGTGGTCGTGGTCGATCCGGCGGGCATCACCGCCGAGTCACCGCGCGGCGGCCAGGACCTCTACGTCGCCATCACCCGGGCCACCCGCCGCATGACCGTCGTCCACGACGACGACCTCCCCGCCGTCCTGGCGTCCCTGGCGGGCTGATCGGCCGGCGCCGCCCGCCTCACCCGTACGGGAGGAGGTCCTTGTTGATCTCCTCCCAGCGGGTGGCGAGGGACCTGAGGACCTCGGGGTGGCGGCGGGCCAGGTTCGCCTGCTCCCGGGGGTCGGAGTCGAGGTCGTACAGGGCGTCGGCGGTGGTGGCGCGCAGGTACTTCCAGCGGCCGCGGCGCAGCGCGCGCGAGGACCTGGTGCGCCAGAACAGGTCGTGCTCGGGGGCCTTGGCGCCCTGGAGGAGGTACGGCGCGAGGCTGCGGCCGTCGAGCGGGTGGCTCGCGGCGGGCTCGACCCCGGCGGCCTCCAGGATGGTGGCCGTCCAGTCCTGCGTGATCACCGGCACGTCGCTCACCTGGCGGGGGCGGATGCGGGCGGGCCAGCGCAGGATGTTGGGCACCCGGATGCCGCCCTCGTTCAGGCTCGCCTTGGCGCCGCTGAGCGGCCACTGGTACGACCAGCGCTCCCCGCCGTTGTCGCTGGAGAACAGGACGAGGGTGTCGCGTTCCTGCCCGGTCTCGCGCAGGGCGTTCAGCACCTCGCCGACGGCCGCGTCCAGGGCCTCGACCATCCTGCGGTAGGTGGCGAGGGAACCGCCGTCGTCGTGCCAGAGCGCCCGCTGGTCGCCCGCCTTCACCCGCGCGGTGATCTCCTCGCTGACCTTGCGGTCGCCGGGGCCCTCCCAGGGCCAGTGCGGCGCGGTGAAGTTGAGGTTGAGCAGCCACGGGGCACCGTGCTCGCGGCGGACGAACCCGGCGGCGCGCTCGGCGATCGTCTCGGTGTAGTAGCCGAGCGACTCGGTGGGCACCTCGCCCTCGTAGAGGTCGACGCCGGTGGAGCTGATCTTGGAGTAGTAGTCGACGGCGCCGGACAGGTTGCCGAAGAAGGTGTCCCAGCCCGACTTGAGGGGGCTGTACCAGGGCAGGAAGCCGCAGTGCCACTTGCCGAACATCGCGGTCTCGTACCCGGCGGACTTGAGCAGCGAGGCCAGCGTCGGGTGGGCGGGCGGGATGCCGTGCAGCTCGTCCGGCCGGCCGATCGGCTCCTCCAGGCCGCCCTTGAGGCGTCCCGGGTAGCGGCCGGTGTAGAGGCCGAACCGGGTGGGCGAGCACACGGCCGCCGCCGAGTAGGCGTCGGTGAACCGCACTCCTCCGGCGGCGAGCCGGTCCAGGTGGGGCGTGCGGATGTGCGGTGAGCCGTAGCATCCGAGGTCCGCCCAGCCGAGGTCGTCGCCCAGGATGACCAGCACGTTCGGGCGCCGCGACCGCGCGCGGGACGGGTCGGCGCGGAAGCCGGCCTCCGCCCGCTCGCCCGCCTCGGCGCTCGTCCCCGCGCCCAGTGCCGCCCCCGCGGCGACCGCCGCGGCCCCCGCCACGGCGCTTCTCCTACCGATTCCGGCCACCAGAAACCCGCTTTCCCTACCTGAGAAGTAAAACCAACCGAGATAGTAGGGAATATCGGCCCGGCCGCGCAATGCCCCGCTTTCCACGTGCGGGCAACCAAGCGTACGCTTGCTTCCACACCATCCGGGAAGGGACGGCGATGACACGGGAGTACTCCAACCTGATCGGCGGCGAGCTCAGGCCCGCCGCGGACGGCCGCACGCTGGACTCGGTCGACCCGGCCACCGGCGAGGTCTGGGCGGCGGTCCCCCGGAGCGGGGCCGAGGACGCCGAGGCCGCGGTCGCCGCCGCGCGCGCCGCGTTCCCCGCCTGGTCCTCCCTGCCGGCCGCCGCCCGCGCCCACCACCTGCGCAAGGTCGCCGGGGTCTTCGCCGAGCACGCCCGCGAGCTGGCCGAGCTGGAGACCCGCGACAACGGGCGGATCATCAGCGAGACCGCCAAGCGCGACCTGCCCGGCATGACCTACCTCTGGAACAACGCCGCCGCCGAATGCGCGGCCGCCACCGAGGGCAGGAGCGTCGACTTCGGGCCGTCCAGCCAGGGCGTGACCCGGCGCGAGCCCTACGGCGTCACGCTCGGCATCATCCCGTGGAACTCGCCGATCTCCACCCTCTCCGCCAAGGCCGCCTTCGCGCTGGCCGCGGGCAACACCGTCATCATCAAGCCCGCCGAGCAGGCCACCGCCTCCAGCCTGCGCGTCGGGGAGCTGCTGCGCGAGGTGCTGCCGCCCGGCGTCCTCAACATCGTGTCCGGCCTGGGCGAGGAGGCCGGCGACCCGCTGGTCCGGCACCGCGGCGTCAACAAGATCAGCCTCACCGGCTCGGTGCAGACCGCCCGGATCATCACGCGGGCGTCGGCGGAGGCGCTCAAGCCGCTCGCCCTCGAACTGGGCGGCAAGTCCCCCCAACATCGTGTTCGCCGACGCGGACCTGGACAAGGCCGCCCCCGGCGTCACCACCCAGGCCATCTTCACCGCCAACGCCGGCCAGATCTGCTACGGCGGCTCCCGCGTCCTCGTCCAGCGGCCCGTCTACGCCGAGATGATCGAGCGGATGCGGACGATCGCCGCCGGGATCAGGCTCGGCGACCCGCTCTCCCCCGCGACCACGATGGGCCCGATCGTCTCCAGGGAGCAGTACGAGCGGGTCACCTCCTACCTGGAGATCGGCGCGAAGGAGGGGGCCGAGCTGGTCTTCGGCGGCCGCTTCGGCCCCGAGGTGGTCGACGACCCGGGGTTCGCGGGCGGCTACTGGGTCGAGCCCACCCTCTTCGCCACCGAGGACAACTCCCTCCGCGTCTGCCAGGAGGAGATCTTCGGCCCGGTCGCGGTCGTCCTCCCCTTCGACACCGAGGAGGAGGCCGTCGCCATCGCCAACGACTCGTCCTACGGCCTGGCCGCCGGGGTCTGGACCCGCGACCTCGGCACCGCCCAGCGCATGTTCCGCAACCTGGAGACCGGAACGGTCTGGGTCAACACCTTCCGCAAGGTCCTGTTCCCCCTGGAGGGCACCAAGGACAGCGGCTACGGCCACGACTCCCTCCTCGCCTACACCCGGGAGAAGGCGGGAATCTTCGAGTTCTGAGGAGTCCCCCGGTAGGGGGGCCGCAGGCAGTACCTGGGTGGGTCGCGGGTTACCCGGGGCAGGACGCATTGTTGGTGCGTACCGCTCAAGGGGGGCTTCGCATGACCGCTGCTCAGGTTTCCCGGCGAGGGCTCCTCGCCGGTGCGTGCTCGCTGGCGCTCGTCGGAGGAACGGCGACGGGGGTCTCCGCCCGGGGCGCGTCCACGGACCTGCGGCTCCCCCGGCCCACCGGGGGCCATCGGGTGGGGACGCGCGTCCTCCACCTCGTGGATCACGGGCGGGAGGACCCCTGGGTCCGGGGGCGGGCCCGGGAGCTGATGGTCGGCCTGTGGTATCCGGGCGGGGACGGCGGGGAGCCGGTCACGCACATGACCGCCGCCGCGGGAGCGCATTTCGGCGGCCCGGCCGGGGCGGGGACGGCGAATCTCGGGATGCCGCCCGGGAGCGTCGCGTGGGGCCGGACGCGGACCAGCGCCTTCCTCGGGGCACCGGCCGACCGGAGCGCCGGAAGGCCGCCGGTGGTGCTGTACTCGCCGGGACTGGCGGACCCGCGGACGCTCGGGACGACGCTGGCGGAGGAACTGGCCTCCCGCGGGTACGCCGTCGTCGCGATCGACCACACCTACGAGTCCTCCGAGGTGGAGTTCCCGGGCGGGCGGCTGGCGACGAGCCTGCTGCTGGAGCGGGAGCCGCCGTCCGATCCCGGCGAGGCCGCCGCCCTGCTGAGGAAGCTGATGGCGGTGCGGGTGGCCGACACCCGGTTCGTGCTCGACCGGCTGCGGGGGCTCGGTCGGGTGCTCGACCTGCGGCGGGTCGGGATGGCGGGGCACTCGGCCGGCGGGTTCACCGCCGCGCAGGCGATGCACGACGACCGGCGCATCCGGGCCGCGGTGAACATGGACGGCGTGATGGACTTCGGCGAGGGCGGGCTGAGCAGCGTGGCGCGGGACGGGGTGGACCGGCCGGTGCTCCTCCTGGGGTCGGAGACGACCGGGGACTACCGCCGCTCGCCCTCGTGGGCGGCGTTCTGGCGGAACACCCGGGGGTGGAAGTTCAACGGGACGCTGCGCGGCTCGCGGCACGCCTCGTTCAACGACGCCGAGGCGCTGCTGCCGGAGCTGGCGCGGCGGGGCGTCGAGCCCGGGGGCGGCCTCGCGGAGGTCGTCGGGACGATCCCGCCGGAGCGGGCGCTGGCGGCGACGCGGGCCTATGCCGTGTCCTTCTTCGACCTCTGGCTCCGCGGAATCGATGACCATCTACTGGACGGCCCGTCGGACCGCTTCCCGGAGATGACCGTGACGCCCTGACCGCCGCGTCCGATCATCCGATCGACGGGCTGCGGCGTTCCAGGAGGGCGACGTCGCGCCATTCCGAGCGGCCGCCGACATCGTGCCGGCCCATGCGCTCGCGGATCCCGACCATGCGGAAGCCGAGGGCCTCGTGCAGGCGCAGGCTGGCGGTGTTCTCGGGGAAGATGCCCGCCTGGAGCGTCCACAGGCCGCCGCGCTCGCTGGAGTCGATCACGGCCCCGAGCAGCGCCCGCCCGGCGCCGCGGCCCCGCGCGGCGGGGTGGATGTAGATCGACACCTCCGCGACGCCGGCGAAGACCGGGCGGTCGGAGGTCGGGGAGAGCGCCGCCCAGCCCAGCACCCGCTCGGCGTCGCGGGCGACGAAGCGGTGCTCGGGCAGCTTGCCTGACGCGAACTTCTCCCAGGTCGGGGCGGCGGTCTCGAACGTGGCGTTCCCGCCGTCGATCCCGTCCTGGAAGATGGCGAGCACCTCGGCGGCGTGCTCGGGCAGCATGGGGACGATCTCCACCGCCCCACTGTACGAAACGGGCAACCAACGGCAAAAACGGTCAGATCGCTTCCCGATGGGCGAGGGTCCGGCGCAGGTCACCGGCGGTACGTGCGGTCCTGTCCGCCGTCAACCGCTCCGCCGGGCGCTGAGGATGCGGCGGGCCGCCGGTGCCGCAGCCCTGTCGTGCCGGCGGCCCGCCGCTGGTCCCGTCTAGCGGAGGATCTCGCGCCAGGACGGCCGCCGCGACCGCCGGGACGGCCGCGCGCGTCCGGGCCGCCGCGAGTCCCGCGTGCCGACCGTGCGGCGCCAGGACAATCCCGTCCCGGGGACGCGCAGGGTCACCGCCTTGCGGCCGTCGGCTCCCCTGGTGTAGCGGGCGCCGCGGGCGCCGACGCTGTGCCCGACCCCCGATCGCGACAGGTTGAGCCTGAACGGCCCGATCTTGATCGACTTCCGGTAGTGCCAGCCCACCGTCTCCTCCCTTCGCCTGGGCGGTGGTCGCGGCGATCCCTTCCCGGGCGTCCGGGGCGCACGCCCCCGATCCGCCGAATGCGGCCCTTAATCGGGGTTTCGGACAAGCCGGAGCGCGGCCGAGGGCCGCAAGGGCAATATGCGCTCAAAAGCGGCCAAAGTTAGTGAGTCCGCGACCTTTACCGCGCGCTCCGGGACGAGGAGCCTGTGCCCCCGTAGAGATCATTTTCAATTCCCCCCGGAGGTGCGGGTTGCCCAGGAGACCCCTGCGTCGAACCCCACAGGCCCCGGCCGCGCGACGTCGCGCGCTCGGGGCCGGCGCGGCCGCCGTGCTGACCGTCGCGGCCGTGATCGGCTCGGGCGGCGTCGCGCACGCCGGCGCCGCCGCGCCGAAGATCGTGGTGAAGGACGGCGTCACCCAGCCGGTCTTCTCCTACCAGGACGCGATCCGCGAGCACGTGTACGTCGAGTCGCCCGTCGACAGCGACCGCGACGGCCGCAAGGACCGGGTCCGCGTCGACATCGTGCGGCCCAAGGAGTCCGGCCGCGGGCTCAAGGTCCCGGTGATCATGGACGCCAGCCCGTACTACGACAACTCCGGGCGCGGCAACGAGGCCGAGCGCAAGGTCTACGACGCGGCCGGGAACCCGGCGAAGTTCCCGCTGTTCTACGACAACTACTTCGTGCCCCGCGGGTACGCGTTCCTGGCCGTCGACATGATCGGCACCACCCGGTCCGACGGCTGCCCCACCAGCGGCGGCGCGCCCGACGTGCTGGGCGCCAAGGCCGTGGTCGACTGGCTCAACGGCCGCGCCACGGCCTACCGGCCCGACGGCGGCACGGTGAAGGCGTCCTGGAGCACCGGCCGCACCGGCATGATCGGCAAGTCGTACGACGGCACCCTGGCCAACGGGGTCGCCGCCACCGGGGTCAAGGGGCTGGAGACCATCGTCCCGATCTCGGCGATCAGCAGCTGGTACGACTACAGCCGGATGAACGGCGTGAAGTACTGGACCGACGAGCAACCCTGGCTGGCCGACTACGTCGACACCGACCCGCCCGCCAAGTGCGCCGCCGTCCGCGCCGAACTCGACCAGGGCGAGGACGACGCCACCGGGAACTACAACCGGTACTGGGCCGAGTCGAACTACCGGCGCGGCACGGTCGGGAACGTCGGGAACGTGCGCGCCAGCGTCTTCGCCTTCCACGGCGCCAACGACCTCAACGTCAAGACCAACCACTTCTCCCTGTGGTGGAAGGGCCTGGCCGAGCGCGGCGTGACCCGCAAGGTGTGGATCTCCCAGCGCGGCCACGTCGACCCGTTCGACACCCGCCGCGAGAAGTGGATCGCCACACTGCACCAGTGGTTCGACCACGAGCTGCACAAGGTGCGCAACGACGTGCTGCGGCAGCCGCGCGCGGACGTCGAGGTCGGCCCGGACCGCTGGATCACGCAGGCCGACTGGCCTGCCCCCGGCGCCCGCACGCTGACGCTGCGTCCCGGACAGGACGGCTCGCTCGGCACCGAACCCGCCGCCAAGGGCACGACCGCGTCCTACACCGACTCCGCCGGCCCCGCGGGCGCGGGCTACCCGGAGGGCGACCTGGTCAGCGACCCCACGGCCGCCAAGCCGTACCGCCTGGCCTACGTGTCGGGGCCCGTCCCCGCCGACGCGCGCATCTCCGGCACCCCGGCCGCGCAGCTCAAGGTCAAGCTGGACAAGCCCACCGCCAACCTCACCGCGCTGCTGGTCGACTACGGCGAGGACACCCGCATCGACTACCTCGGCAGGGGCGAGGGCATCGAGACCCTGACCACCGAGAGCTGCCACGGCGAGAGCACCGCGGCCGACGACGCCTGCTACAAGCAGACCCGCACCAAGACGATCACGTCCCCGGTGAACGTGGTGGGCCGCGGCTGGCTGGACGCCCAGAACCGCTCCTCGCTCAGCGACCCGTCCCCGCTCACCCCCGGCCGGTTCCACGGGGTGCGCTGGCAGACGCTCAGCCAGGACTACGTGGTCAAGAAGGGCCACCGGCTGGCCCTGATCGTGGCCGGCACCGACGCCGACTACACCACCGAGACGCCCACCGGCGCGCGGGTGACCGTGGACCTGGCGGGCAGCTCGGTCGGCGTCCCGGTCGTGCCCGCCGGTGACGCGGACGTGTCGTCGCTGGTGGCCCCGCGGGCCCGGGACGCCTGGCGAGGCCCGTCCAACGTGGTGCTGCCGCGCCAGCCGCGCAACCTGTTCTGACCCGTCCGCGAAACGAGCCGCCGGCCCGCCACGGCCGGCGGCTCGTCCCTCGGCGGGCTCAGCCCCGCACGCGATGCACGCTGAAACGCGCCGTCTCGCCAAGGATGGCGCCGGACCGCTCACCGATCTGCATGAGGACGGCGAAGCCGTCGCCGATCGCGGCCGGCCTGCCCGGGAGGCCGGCCGCGACCTGCCGGCCCTCGCCGTCCAGGACGAGGTGCCGGTCATCCTGGCCGGAGCCCGATCCGCCGGGCTGGACGGCGAAGAACCACTGCCCGATCGCCCCGTAGCGGGCGAGCGTCCCCGTCTCCAGCAGTTCCAGGATCCTGGTGGCGCCGCCGGTGGTCCGGATGGTCACGGCGCGGTCGGCCGCCTGGCTTACCGGGCGGTCCGCCCCCGCCTGGCAGACGATCAGCTCGTCGGTGTCGCCGTCGCAGCGGGCGAGCGGGGTGTTGGTCCGGGCCAGCTCGCGGCCGGTGGCCCGGTCGAGGACGGCGCCGCCCTCCGCCGTCTTCACCACGACCGTCCGGCCGCCGCCGTCGTGCAGGAGTTCCGGTTCCGGGTAGCGGCCGGCGAGGTTCCACCGCCGCTTCCCGTCGGACGCCCCGTAGGCGATGAGGTCGAGGGCGTCGCCTTTCCTGTTCTCCTTGGCGGCGATCACCAGGTCACCGGCCACGCTCACCGGCTCCACGCCGCGCTCGCGCCACAGTTCGCGCCGCGAACCCGTCGCGTAGGCGACCGTCTCGCCGGGACGATCGCCGCCTGACACGGCCACCGCGAACGTCCGGTCGTCGGCCCCGCCCAGGAGTGTCCAGCGGCCCCCGGCGGCCACGGGCTGCTTCCACCGGACGCGGCCGTCCTTGAGGGCCAGCGCGGCGATCCCCTCCTCGCCGCCTGCCTCGTAGTGGACGAGCGCCAGCCGTTCCCCGCCCGAGTTCACCAGATGGAGGGCGCCGGTGAGCCTCGCCTTGGCGCCGCCGCCGAGCGACGCGCCCTCACGGACCGACCAGCGCACCTTGCCCGTCGCGGCGTCGGCGACGACGAGCCGCCGGTCGTCCCCCTCGCGCTCCCTGCCTCGGTACACCAGCGCGTCCCCGGCGAGGTCGAGGCTGATCAGGGAGCTCAGCCCGGTGTCCCTGTCACCCGGCTGCGGGGACGCCGGGCCGGCCCAGGCCGTCCACAGGGGCGCCGCGTCGATCCGCGGCGGCTGGAGCGTCGGCCTGCCGGGCGCGGCGGGTTCGGCGGGCTTCGCGCCGACGGCCGCCGCGTGCACGACGATCCCGGACGAGGTGGACGTGGCCGACCTACCGGGGCGCTGGACGCGGAACGCGACGGCCGTCGGCGACACCGCGGCGACCGTGCCGGGCGGCGCGGCCCCGAGCCTGTTGGCGGCCCGGTCGACGACGGCGTGCCGTTCGGGCCGGCCCCCGATCCCCGAGCCCCGGACGAAGATCCGGTCCTGCCGGACGAGGTCCACGTGGGCCATGGTGTCCTCGCCGAACGGCCGCTTCTCGGTGAGGACGGGCGCCCGGCCGGCACCGGGGCGGATCGTCACGATCTTGCCGTACAGGGCCGAGCAGGCGATCAGCGTCCGCCCGTCGTCGGCGCAGCCGGAGAGGTCCCTGATCGGCGAAGCCGAGCCCTCCGCCTTCGGAGAGCCTTGGGCAGGGCGCCCTGTGGCGGCATCGAGCAGCACCGTCCGCGTCCGGTCGTACTGCCACCCCGGCGGCCTCTCGGTCACCTGGAGGACGGCCGTCCCGCCCGCGGCCGCCAACAGGTGGGAGTTCTCGGACGCGCCGTGCAGATCCCACAGTTGCCGGCCGGTCCTCAGGTCCAGGGCGAAGACGTCGGTGTCCCTGCGCTTCTCCCCCCACACGTACGACGACGACGGCGGCGCATCGGCGCCCCGCGTCTCCCCGAGCACGACGTCGCCGGTGATGCGGTGGGCCCAGCCGGCGTCGCTCCGCCACAGCTCGCGGCCGGTCGACGGGTCGAGCGCGACGGTCTCCAGGTCGGTGGCGTCCTTCGATTCCACGCTCACCAGGACGATCCGCGGGTCCGCGGCCAGGAGCCTGATCCGCCGGTCGCGGTCGTCGCGGCCCTTCTCGCCGGAGGCGGGACGGACCAGCGCGTGCCTCCAGCGGACCGAGCCGTCCTTGCCGGAGAGCGCGACCGCCCCCAGCTCGGTCTCACGGTTCTGGTCGCCTCTGACGTACTGGACGAGGACCGTCCAGTCGTTCGCATCGCCGTACACGACCGGCCGGCCCGTGACGCCCCGCAGCTTCTCGGCCAGGTAGCCGAAACCGCGGTCGGGGACCGCGCCGTCGCCGCCCCTGAGGGGCTGGTCGCTGCCCGCCGTCCAGCGCGGCGCTCCGGTGCGGACGTCGACCGCCGCCAGCCGGGAGCCGCCGCCCGCAGCGTCCCCGGCGACGACGGCGGTGTCACCGACCAGCTCGAGGCCGGCGACGCGTTCCAGCCCGAGCTTGCGCTCGTCCCACATCGGCTTGCCGCTGAACGACAGCGGCCTCGGCCGCTTCTCGCCGTCCGGCAGCGGATCGAGGCTCCTCCACGGGCCCACCCCGCGCACTCCCATCACACCCAGGACCGCCAGCAGCAACCCGAGCAGCGCGCCTCCCCACTTCAGCGCGAAGTTCCGGCCCACGTCCGGTAGCCCCATCTGTCCCCCAGCCCAACGGCGATTGCGACCCCTTGATGATCGTGAGACTCACCGATCAACCGTTTGGTTCATTTCCGGGGACGGGGCCCGGGGCTGGGGCCGGATCAGTCGTCGCGCTTCTTGCTGGGCTGGACGCGCTTGGGCTCGCCGGGCATCTTCGGGTAGTTGGGCGGATACGGCATGTCGCCCAGGCCGTGGTCGGCCTCGTCCCGCTCGGCCATCTCCAGCAGCGGCTCCAGCGAGAAGGCCCGGTCGTCGATGGCGGCGTGCAGGTCGCCGATCTCGGCGAAGCGCTCGGGCATGGTCACGATCGTGAAGTCCTCGGGCTCCACGTCGGACAGCTCCTCCCAGGTGACCGGGGCGGAGACCGGGGCGTGCGGGGCGGGCCGGACGCTGTAGGCCGAGGCGATCGTGCGGTCGCGGGCGTTCTGGTTGAAGTCGACGAAGATCTGCTCGCCCCGCTCCTCCTTCCACCACTTGGTGGTGACCTGCTCGGGGACGCGGCGCTCGATCTCCCGGCCGAAGGCCAGCGCCGACCGCCGGACCTCGGTGAACGTCCAGCGCGGCTCGATCCGCACGTAGATGTGCACGCCGCCCTTGCCGGAGGTCTTGACGAACCCGGTGTAGCCCAGTTCTCCCAGCAGGTCGCGGGCCGGGCCCAGCGCGATCCGCTTGGCGTCGCCGAAATCGGTGCCGGGCTGCGGGTCGAGGTCGATGCGCAGCTCGTCGGGATGGTCGACGTCGCCGGACCGGACCGGCCACGGGTGGAAGGTGAGCGTGCCGAGGTTGGCCGCCCAGGCGATCACCGCGACCTCCGACGGGGCCACCTCGTCGGCGGAACGCCCGCTGGGGAAGTCGATCCGGGCCGAGGGCACCCAGTCGGGGGCGCCCTTGGGAATGCGCTTCTGGTAGAACGCGTCGGCGCCGCGCGGGTTGTCGCGGGTGGCCAGCCTGGCCCCCTCGAAGACCCCGCCGGGCCACCGCTCCATCGTGGTGGGGCGGTCGCGGGTGGCGCGCAGGATCCCGTCGCCGACGGCGATGAAGTACTCCACGAGCTGTCGCTTGGTGTAACCGCGCTGCGGGAAGTACACCTTGTCGGGATTGGTCACCTTGACGAGGCGATCCCCGACCGGGATCTCGATGAACGGCGAGGCCATGACGGCACGTTAACCCACGGGTCCGACAAGATCGGGCGGGGGCCCCGGCGCGTCCCCGAACAGGCGGATCATGACCCGTGCGAGGTACCGTCGAGGCATGGGAAAGATCCAGAAGAGCGACGCCGAGTGGCGGGCCCAGCTCAGTCCCGAGGAGTACCAGGTGCTCCGCGAGGCGGGCACCGAGCGGCCGTTCACCGGCGAGTACACCGACACCAAGACCGTCGGGGTCTACCGGTGCCGGGCCTGCGGCACCGAGCTGTTCCGCTCTGAGACCAAGTTCGACTCGCACTGCGGCTGGCCGTCGTTCTACGAGCCGTCCAAGTCCGACGCGGTGGTGCTGATCGAGGACCGCTCGCTCGGCATGGTCCGCACGGAGGTGCGGTGCGCCACCTGCGACTCGCACCTCGGGCACGTGTTCGAGGGCGAGGGCTACGACACCCCGACCGACCAGCGCTACTGCATCAACTCGATCTCTCTCACCCTCGAACCGCTGGAGTAGCCGGGGCAGCGAGGGTCGGCGGGTCAGCGGGTCTCGCCGACCTCGCAGTCGTCCTTGTCGCTCTGCTTGTTGGCCAGGACGATGCTGCCGTTGCCCTCGCTCTTGCCGTGGATGAAGACGCGGGGCTCCTCGTCGCCGCCCCCGCGCAGGAACTCGGTCGTCCACTCGCAGAGGGAGACGGCGGGCTTGGAGTTCTCGTCGCCCTCCTTCAGGTCGGTGTAGACCCTCAGGAAGTCGCCGGTGCGCTGGACGTCCTTGACGTACTTGGAGACCTTCTTGTCCGGGTCCTTGGTCTGCAGGTAGGGCAGGACGTCGGCGGTCTCGTCGGGGGCGCCGCCGTTGTGGGCGGGGTCGGTCGCCTCCGGCGACCCCGAGGCGGCGGGCTTGGCCCGCTGCGCCGCCACGGCCGCCTGCGGCGACTTCTCCCCGTCCCCGGTGGCCGCGAACCCCGCCGCGGCGGCCACCGCGACCAGCGCGACGGTGGCGGTGCCCGTGCCGGCCGCGACCAGCCTGC
This sequence comes from Actinomadura rugatobispora, assembly GCF_055379765.1. Taxonomy (NCBI): domain Bacteria; kingdom Bacillati; phylum Actinomycetota; class Actinomycetes; order Streptosporangiales; family Thermomonosporaceae; genus Actinomadura; species Actinomadura rugatobispora. The sequence continues at coordinate 1,334,217 of NZ_AP029191.1, forward strand.
GCCGGCCCGAGCCCTTGAGCGACGACGTGATCAGCCGCTTCCAGCGGACGCTGATCTCGGACGGCGGCTTGGCGTGCTTTCCACGGCCGTGCCTCGGTGGGGCGTTGGTCACGGCCAGCACTTTACTGGGCTTTGGGTCGGGACCGGCCCGCGACGCGCACGCCGCCGCGCGGACCGGTGCCCCGACTCCCCCGCGGGCTCCGCGGACGCTACGGCAGGCTCGCGATGAGCTCGGCCACCGGCTTGCGGCGGCCGGTGAAGAACGGGACCTCCTCGCGGACGTGGCGGCGCGCCGTGGAGCCGCGCAGATGCCGCATGAGGTCCACGATGCGGTGCAGCTCGTCGCACTCGAACGCCAGGATCCACTCATAGTCGCCCAGCGCGAACGCGGGGACCGTGTTGGCCCGCACGTCCGCGTAGCCGCGCGCCATCTTGCCGTGCTCGGCGAGCATCCCGCGGCGCTCCTCGTCCGGCAGCAGGTACCACTCGTACGACCGCACGAACGGGTACACGCACACGTGCGCGCGGGCCTCCTCGTCGGCGAGGAAGGCCGGGATGTGGCTCTTGTTGAACTCGGCGGGCCGGTGCAGGGCCATCTGCGACCACACCGGCTCGCTGGCCCGGCCCAGGGCGGTGCGGCGGAACCGGGAGTAGACCTCCTGGAGGTCCTCCGAGGTGGGCGCGTGCCACCAGAACATGTAGTCGGCGTCGGCGCGCAGGCCGGCGACGTCGTACAGGCCCCGCGTGGTGACGTCCTTCTGCGCGGCCTGGTCGAGGAGGTCCTGGACCTCTCCGGCGTGCTGCTCACCGACCGTGCCGGTGTCCTTCACCCGGAAGACCGACCACATCGTGTAGCGGATGACCTGGTTAAGGTCGCGTGCTTTGGGCTTGCTCGCCTTGTCCGTCGCTGCCATGGCTCAACTCTTCTCTGTCCAGATGTTCCCGCACCCTGGCCGCCGCAGCGCGCGCGCTGGCGATGCAGGCCGGGATGCCCAGTCCGTCGTACGCCGCGCCGGCCACGGCCAGCCCCGGCTGCTGCAGCACGGCGGCGCGGATGCGCGCCACCCGGTCGACGTGGCCCACGTTGTACTGCGGCAGCCCCCCGCCCCAGCGGGTGACCCGGCTCTCCAGCGGAAGCTCCGAGACCCCGCAGGTGGCGGCCAGCTCCGTCAGGGCGGCGGCCTTGAGCTCGTCGTCGTCGCGCTGGAGGGTGTGCTCTTCTCCGTACCGGCCGATAGAACATCGTACGGCGATGATGCCGGGTTCCCGGTCGCGCAGATGCGGCCACTTGACGGAGCTGAAGGTGACGGCCTTCACCTGGCGTCCCTCGACCGCCGGCACGAGATAGCCGCTGCCCCTGGGCAACCGGGAGAACGCGGTCACGTGATAGGCCAAGGTGACGAGCGCCATGCTGGCGTAGTCGATGCGGGCCAGATCCCGGGCGGCGGCTGGCACGTCCTCCGCCAGCAGGCGCGATGCGGGCGCGGCGGGCACGGCCACCACGACCGCGTCCGCGTCCAGGACCTCGGGGTCGCGCGCAGGGCCCAGGGTCAGCCGCCAGCCGGCCCTTGTGGGGGGACGACCCCCCGCGCCCCCCGGCAAGAACGCACGACCGCCCTCCGGGCTCTCGGACGGTCGTGCAGAACGCCGCCGCAGCTCCCGCACCATCACGCCGGTACGGATCGTCCCGCCGGCCGCGGTGATGTCCTCGGCCACCAGGTGGGGCAGGCTCCCCAGGCCGTCGGGCAGCGTCGCGAAGACGGGCCCCCGCGTCCTCGGGGGCGGGGGCGGCCTGCCTGATGCCGCGCACGGCGGTGAGCAGGGACCGGTGCGAACGGGCGGCGGCCGCCACGGCCGGAAGCGTCGCCTCGAACGACAACTGCTCCGCCCGCCCGGCGTACACCCCGCCCAGCAGCGGCTCCACCAGCCGGTCCACGACCTCGCGGCCCATGCGCGCGCCGATGTAGTCCGACACCGACACGTCGGCGCCGCGCGGGGTCTCCCGGAGGACGAGATCCAGCGGCACCCGGGCCAGCCCGGCCGGGGAGAGCACCTGGGAGGCCGCCAGCGCCCGCAGATCGGACGGAACGCCCATCACATGACCCTCGGGCAGCCTCCGCAGCGCCCCGTGGCTCAGGATCGCCGAGGAGGTCGTCCCGGGATGCACGAGATCATCGGAGCGCCCGAGATCGCGGACCAGGTCCAGGGCCTCGGGCCGGCGGGCCAGCATCGCCTCGGCGCCCTCGTCCACCGGCAGCCCGCCGATCTCGCTGACCTGGAGCTTGCCGCCGATGCGCGGGGAGCCCTCCAGGACGGTCACGCGCGCGCCGCCGCGCGCGAGCAGGCGCGCCGCCGTCAGGCCCGCGATGCCCGCCCCGACGACCACGACATGGGAGGTGCTCATGCCTCCAACGATCCCAGATACCTCCCGCGGACCCGTCAACACCCCCGCCCGGCGCGTCCCCGCCCGCCGGGCGTGATCTGGGCGCGGCCACTTCGTGGCCTGATCGCGATCCGGCCACGGGAACGGTGACCTGGACCACACCGTCGAACCGCCATGCGGATCGTCAGAACGGTCAGACACGCGTCCTGCGTGCTCCTCGTCCTGCTGCTGGCCGGCGCCCTGGCCGCGTGCGGCGGCAGCAGCCAGAACGACGCCTCCTCCAGCGGCGCGGGCCGGCCCGCACCCGCCGCCCCCGAACGCGCCGCCGACCGCGACTCCACCGGGAACCGCGGCTCCGGAGGCGGAACCGGGGGAAGCGGCTCGGGCACCGGCGACACCGCGAACCGGCGGGCGACCGCCCAGGAGCCCGTGCCCGCCGCGCGTTCCGTGGTCTACACGGCCGATCTGCGGGTCCGCGCGGGCAACGTCGAGCAGGCCGCGACCCGCGCCAAGCAGCTGGCCACCTCGGCGGGCGGGTACGTGGAGAACGAGTCGTCGGCCAGCGAACCGGCCGGTGCCACCCTCTCCCTGAAGATCCCCGCCGACCGGTACGGCACCGTCCTGAACGACCTCACCGCCCGGCTCGGCAAGAAGCTGTCCCTGCGGCAGCAGGCCGAGGACGTCACCCGGGAGGTCGCCGACGTCGACAGCAGGGTGCGGTCGGCGCAGGCCACGCTCGCCTCGTTCCGCAAGCTCCTCGACCGGGCGAACACGGTCGGCGAGGTCATCAACGTGGAAGAGGAGATCGCGCGGCGGCAGGCCGACCTGGAGTCGCTCCAAGCCCGCCAGAAGGCGCTGCAGCACAGCACCCGGTACGCCACGGTGTCGATCACGCTGGAGGCGCCGGGGAGGCGCGCCGCGCCGGAGAAGCCCGAGGGCGGGTTCGTGGGCGGCCTGAAGAACGGCTGGGACGCCTTCACCGCCTTCATGTCCGGCCTGGCGGCGGTGCTCGGCTGGCTGCTGCCGTTCCTGGCCCTGGCCGCGGCGATCGGCGGCCCGGCCCTGCTCGTCCAGCGCCGGATCAGGGAGCACAGGCCGCCTCGCGCGCCGCGGGGTTCGCGTGTACCGCGGGGTTCCCGCGCGTCGCTGGGCTCGCTGATGGGCTCCGGCCCGGAACCGGCGGAACCTCAGCCCGTCCCGGCCCAGCAGCCCGTCCCGGCCCAGCAGGCCGCCACGCCCGCCGCGCCTCCGGCATCGGCGCCCGACCCGCCGAGTCCGCCCCCGGCCCCGGACGGCCCGAAGCCGCCCGAGTGAACGAGGCCCGGCCCCGCCGGGAACGACGTCAGCGCGCGCTCGCCTCGTGGACCAGGTCCGCGAGGCGGGCCAGCTTGTCGGGGTCGGTGGTCGGCAGCACGCCGTGCCCGAGGTTGAAGACATGGCCCTCGGCGGTGCGGCCCCGCTCCAGCACGTCGCGGGCCCGGCGCTCGATGACCTCCCAGGGGGCGAACAGCAGCGACGGATCGAGGTTGCCCTGCAGCGCCTTGCCCGGCCCGACCCGCAGCACGGCCTCGTCCAGCGGCACCCGCCAGTCGACGCCCACCACGTCGGCGCCGGCCTCGCCCATCAGGCCGAGCAGCTCGCCCGTTCCGACGCCGAAGTGGATCCGGGGCACGCCCAGCGACCCGACCTCGCTGAAGATCCGGCTGGTGTGCGGCAGCACCGAGGCCCGGTAGTCCTCCGGCGCGACCGCGCCCACCCACGAGTCGAAGACCTGGACGGCGCTCGCCCCGGCCGCCACCTGCACCTTCAGGAAGCCGATCGTGATGTCGGACAGCCGCTCCATCAGCTCGGCCCACAGCTCGGGCTCGCCGTACATCAGCGCCTTGGTGCGGTCGTGGTTCTTGGACGGACCGCCCTCGATCAGGTACGAGGCCAGGGTGAACGGCCCGCCCGCGAACCCGATCAGGGGGGTGCCGCCCAGCTCCCCCACCAGCCCGCGGACCGCCTCGGTGACGTAGGGGACGTCGCCGGGCTCCAGCGGGCGCAGCCGCGCCGCCCCCGCCCGGTCGCGGATCGGGTCGGCGATCACCGGGCCCACGCCCGGCTTGATGTCGAGGTCCACGCCGATCGCGCGCAGCGGCACCATGATGTCGCTGAAGAAGATCGCCGCGTCCACCGCGTACCGCCGCACCGGCTGCATCGTGATCTCCACGATCAGGTCCGGGCGGGCGCACGCCTCCAGCATCGCCACGCCCTCGCGGGCCTTGAGGTACTCCGGCAGCGAGCGGCCGGCCTGGCGCATGAACCAGACCGGGGTGTGCGGAACCGGCTCCCGGCGGCACGCCTTCAGGAAGGCGCTCTCCCCGAGCCCGGCGGAGTCCTGCGGAACATCAGCGTCGACAGCCACCCCTCGATGGTCCCACGGTCTCACCGCGGCCCGGCACCGAGGTGAGTGTTCGGCCGCCCCGCGTCCCGCGGTTACGGCGGTGACGGAAGGGAACACTGACACCGGCCGGGACCGCTGGGACCGCCGGGGCCGGGTGCCGCGAAGTTCCGGACACGCCGAGCGAAGTCCCGCATTCTATCACTCCCGCATGCGAACGTGATCCGTGTCATAGCCGAGGGAGGTCCCCCTTGTACTGTTCCGCCTGCGGCGACGAGCGCGAATTCGAGCAGCCGCCCTGTCCGGACGGGCACGGTGCCGACTGCCCCGAGCGGGCCTGCACCGCGTGCGGCACGGCCGTCCTGGTCGACCCGCCGATGCCCGGGGCCGGCCCGGGCCGGCCCGCCCCGCCGCGCACCCCGGCCTCCAGTCCGTCGGCCTCGGCCTCCACTTTGTCCGGCTCCGGCCCGTCCGGCTCCGTCCGGGCCGCGTCCCAGCGGGCCGTGGCCTGACCGGCCCGGCCCCCGAAACGAAACCACCTGTGCTGTGCCTGCATCCCCGTCCTCTACGCCCGTCACCACGCCCTCAGGTCAGGCGTCGTTCCAGCGTGCCCCCGGCACTCCGCCGCACGGGCCGTCCTGCGGGGTCCGCCCGCCGGGGGGCCACGACCGTCCACCGGCCGGTGCGGCCATGAGCCCGGAGGCCCCGGCCCCGGCGCCGTCCCCCGGCCAGGACGGCGCGGACGCGGGCGGCGGAGGGGGCGGCCAAGGCCCCCCGGCCCCCTTCCAGCGGGCCGTCGACACGCTGCACTCCTTCCTGGAGGGCCCGCCGCTGCGGCCCGAGCTCGACCTTGAGGAGATGCCCGCGCCGCAGCGCCTCGCGCCGTACGCCGCCGCGATCTCCGGGTCGGTCTACCGCGACGACGACACCGAGATCGCCATGGGCCGGCTGATCGTCCTGTACGACCCCGAGGGGCGCAGCGGCTGGACCGGCGGGTTCCGCGTGGTCGCCTACATCCGGGCCGACCTGGAGCCGGAGATCGCCGCCGACGAGCTGATCGGCTCGGTGGCGTGGAGCTGGCTGCTGGAGGCGCTGGAACCGGCCGGGTACGCGGGCGAGTCGGGCACGATCACCCGCGCCGTGTCCGAGAGCTTCGGCGACAAGAGCGACGAGCCGTCCACCACCGAGCTGGAGCTGCGCGCCTCCTGGTCGCCGACCGGCGACGACCTGGCCGGGCACATCGCGGCCTGGTGCGAGGTGATGTGCACCACGGCCGGCCTGCCGCCCGCCGGCGTCAGCACGCTGCCCGACCGCCCCGGCGGCGGGACGGGATGAGCGACGTACGGTAGGGGGCGTGGGAAGCACAGCGTCCGAGACCGAGGCGACCGGCGCAGGCGCGCGAGCGCCAGGCCCGCAGGCCGTCCGGCCCGTATCAGCGTCCGAGGAGTCCGCCACGACCGCCCAGCCCACCGACCCAGGGGAGGCGCCCGAGCCGGCGGCTCCCCCGCCGTCCGCACCCCCCGTCCCCGAGGGGCCCCCTCCTACCCCCCTGCTGGAGCCGCGCGAGGGCGTGCCGCCCGTCGTCACCGACGCGGCCGCTTTGGAACGTGTCATCGAGGCGTTCGCCGCCGGCACCGGCCCCGTCGCCGTCGACGCCGAGCGCGCCTCCGGCTACCGGTACGGCCAGCGCGCCTACCTGATCCAGCTGCGCCGCGCCGGGGCGGGCACGGCGCTGGTCGACCCGATCGCCTGCCCCGACCTGTCCGCGCTCGACGAGGCGCTGGCCGGGGCCGAGATGGTCCTGCACGCCGCCAACCAGGACCTGCCGTGCCTGGCCGAGGTCGGTCTGGCGCCCCACCGGCTGTTCGACACCGAGCTGGCCGGGCGGCTGCTCGGCTACCCCCGGGTGGGGCTGGGCTCGATGGTGGAGAACATCCTCGGGTTCACCCTGGAGAAGGGCCATTCGGCGGCCGACTGGTCCACCCGTCCGCTGCCCGACGACTGGCTGCGGTACGCGGCGCTGGACGTCGAGCTGCTGGTGGAGCTGCGGGAGGCGCTGCACGCCCTGCTGAAGCAGGCCGGCAAGCTGGAGTGGGCGCTGGAGGAGTTCGCGGCGATCCTGGCCACGCCGCCGCGCACGCCGCGCCCCGACCCGTGGCGCCGCACGTCCGGCATCCACCGCGTCCGGAACCGGCGGGCGCTGGCGGTGGTCCGCGAGGTGTGGGAGACCCGCGACCGGATCGCCCAGGAGCGCGACCTGTCCCCGGGCCGGGTGCTGCAGGACGCGGCGATCGTGGAGCTGGCGCTGAACACGCCGAAGACCCCGGCCGAGCTGCAGGCCCTCCCGGCGCTGCGCAGCCGCGGCGCCCGCCGCCACCAGTCGGCCTGGCTGCGCGCGGTGTCGCGTGCGCGCGGGCTGCCCGACCGCGGGCTGCCCGAGGCCAACCTGCCCGGCGACGGCCCCCCGCCCGCGCACCGGTGGCCGGAGCGCGACCCGGAGGCCGCCAAGCGGCTCAACGCCGCCCGCACCGTGGTCGCCGCGCTGGCCGACGAGCACACCATGCCGACCGAGAACCTCCTCCAGCCCGACTTCGTGCGCCGGCTGGCGTGGACGCCCCCCGACGAGAGCACGCCGGAGGCGATCAGCGCGGCCCTGCTGACGCTCGGCGCGCGCGCCTGGCAGGTCAACGTCGTCGCCACGCCCCTGGCGAAGGCGCTCCTCCGCCTGGAGTGCAAGGGCGACCTCTGAGACGGCCGCGCCCCGGGACATGGGTCCATGTCCCGGGGCGCGGGGGCTCAGGGCGCGCCGCTCAGTAGGCGGTCTTGCCGCCCATCGCCAGGGCGAGCTTGCGGAACGGCTCGGCCTCGGCCGGACGGCTCTGCCGCTCCAGCGTGCGGGCGAGGGCCTCGTGCGCCCAGGCGTTGCAGGGGTCGAGGTCCAGGAGCCGGCGGAAGGTCGTCTCGGCCCGGGAGAGCTGCGCGGAGTGGAAGTAGGAGCGGGCGAGCAGCTCGATGACGGTCCGGTTGCCGGGCTGCGCGTCCGCGAGGGGCTCGAGGATCCGCGCCGCCTCGGCCGGGTCGCGGAGCTCGAAGTACAGGCGGGCCCTCTCGTAGGTCTCGAAGTGCTGCTCCATCGTCATGCCCCGCCCAACCACGGCCTCCCCCGCTCTATTCCGCCGCCGGGGCCCGGCGGGCGGTCACAGGTCGGGGAGCGGGTCCCTGGGCAGGCTGTCGCGGGCGAATATCTCGGTGTCGGCGGCGTTCACGACCGGCACGTACTCGTCGTCCACCTCGAAGAACGCGCCCGCGAACTCGAAGGAGGCGCCGTTGCCGGTCTCCACCGGGCCGATCCGGGTGCCGCGCGGGTAGGTGCCCCACACGCTGGTGAGCTTGGAGGCGCTCAGCGTCCCGGTGGAGATCACGGCGATCTGCTCGTCGGTCACGACGAAGACGAACCCGGCGCCGCCGCCGTAGGTCATCGCGGGGAAGATGTAGCGGATCTCCCCCTCGATGCCGAGGAACTCGCGGCATCGTTCGCGCAGCGGGCGTGGAACCGGCATGACGTCGGGAACCTCTCCGGGGACGGGCGTCGTCGGATCGCCCCCATCATGCACCGGTTCGTCAGACGGTGGCCAGGGCCGCGGTCGGCGACAGCCGCGCCGCCCGCATCGCCGGGTAGAGCCCGGCGACCGTGCCGATCGCCAGGGTCGCGGCCAGCGCCCCGCCCAGGGCCCACGCCGGGACGACCGGCGGCCAGCCCCGGTAGAGCGCGAACGCCACGGTCACGCCCGTCCCGAGGACGGCCCCCGCGGCCCCGCCCAGCGCCGACAGCAGCAGCGACTCGGCCAGGAACTGCGTCCGCACCTGGCCGCGGGTCGCCCCGAGGGAGCGGCGCAGCCCGATCTCGCGGCGCCGCTCCAGCACCGAGATGACCATCGTGTTGGCCACGCCGACCCCGCCGACCAGCAGCGCGACCGCGCCCAGGCCGAGCAGCAGGTTGGTGAACGCGCCGGCCGCCGCGGCCTTGGCCTCCAGCGCGTCCGAGGGCCGGCTGACCTCGACCTCCTCGGGGTTCTCCGGGTTGACGGTCCGGGCCAGCACCGCCCGCACGTCCTCGACCGCCGCGTCGCCGGACCGCTCGTACACCGTGGTGGGATGGCCGTCGAAGCCCAGGTAGGTCCGGGCGGCGTCCCAGCCGACCAGCGCCGACCGGTCGATCTCCGGGGCCAGCTCGGCGCCGTTCAGGACGCCGAGCACGGTGAACCAGCGGCCGCCGATCCACACCTGCCCGCCGGCCCGGTCGAAGCCGAGCCGCCGCGCCGCCTCCGCGCCCAGGACCACGCCCGGGTAGCGGCCGGTCCCGGCGTTCAGCCAGGTGCCGTGCCGCACGGTCACGTCCAGCGTCCCGAGCAGGTCGGTGGTCGCCGCCTGGACGCCGATGCCGTGGGTGATCTCCGCGGGGATGCGGTCGGTGCGCCGCACCGACGCCTGCACCGTGCCGGTCGCGCCGACCGCGGTGACCGGCCCGATCCGGGAGACCATCTCCGGCGCCGACTCGGGCAGCACGGCCTCCTGGCCGAACAGGGTGTCGCCGGGCCGGGCGGTCAGCAGGTTGGTGCCGAGCCGGTCCAGGCGCCGCAGCAGGTCCTCCTTGCTGGAGGAGGAGATCCCGATGACGGCGACCATCGTGGCGATCCCGATGGCGATGCCCAGCGCGGACAGCACCACCCGGGCGGGCCGGGCGCGCAGCCCGCCCAGTCCGACCCGCAGCACGTCCCGGGCGCCCAGCCGGGCCGGGACGAGCGCCTCCTGCCCCCGGCTCACCGGGTCACCGCCCCGGCCCGCTCGTCGGCGACGATCGCGCCGTCCCGCACCCGGACCCGGCGCGGCGCGCGGGCCGCCACCTCGGCGTCATGGGTGATGATCGCGACGGTGGTCCCGCTCTCATGCAGACCGGCCAGCAGTTCCAGCACCTCGCCGCCGGAGGCGGTGTCGAGGTTCCCGGTGGGCTCGTCGGCCAGCAGCAGGCCGGGCTCGCCGACGACCGCGCGGGCCACCGCGACCCGCTGCTGCTCGCCGCCCGACATCTGGTTCGGCCGGTGCTGGACGCGGTGGCCGAGACCGACCCGGTCGAGGGCGGCCCGCGCCCGCTCCCGCCGCTCGCGCAGCCCCGCGCCGCCGTACAGGATGCCGTCGGCCACGTTGTCGAGCGCGCTCACGCCCACCGCCAGGTGGAACTGCTGGAACACGAACCCGATGTGCCGGGCCCGCAGCGCCGACAGTGCCCGGTCCGACAGCTCGGCGACCTCGTACCCGGCGATGCGGACGCTGCCCTCGCTGGGCCGGTCCAGCGTCCCTATCATGTGCAGCAGCGTGGACTTGCCCGAGCCGGACGGGCCCACGATCGCGGTCATCTCCCCCTGCCCGATCACCAGGTCGACGCCGCGCAGCGCCTCCACGCCGCCGGGGTAGCGCTTGGCGACCCCGGTCAGCTCCACGATCGGCGGTCGCTCACTCACCGGACGGCACCCCGACCTTCATGCCCTCGGCCAGGCCGGCCCCGCCGACCTCGACCCGCCCGCCGCCGAAGGTCCCGGTGGTGACGGGCACGATCCGCCTGGCCGAGCCCTCCACGACCTCCACGCCGAAGCCGCCCTCGCGCAGCGCCAGCAGCGCCTCGATCGGCACCGACAGCACGCCCCGGCGCCGCTCGCTCTCCAACTCCACGGTCACCGGCGCCTGGTCGAGCCGCCCGGTGCCGGCGCCCTGGTCGAGGGTGATCTCCACGTCCACGGTGGTCTTGGGGTTCTGCTCGGTGCCGGTGCTCTCGGCGATCGTGCCGACCGACGCGATCCGTCCCGGGACGACCTTCCCTCCCGGCAGCTCGACCGACACCTTGGCGCCCTTCTCCGCCAGGTCCTGCTTGTCGGCCTCCAGATCAACGTGGACGACGCGCCGCGTACCGGCCACCGTCAGCACCGGCTGCCCGGGGGCCGCCTGCTTGCCCTCAGGGGCCTTGACCTCCTTCACCCGCACGGCCCCGGGGAGGAACACGACCTGGCCAGAGTCGACCTTGCCCGTCTCCTGGAGCCCCCTGTCGTCCTGCCATTCCCTGACGGCCGCGTCCGTGGCCGAGGTGAACTGCTTGTCGACCGTGAGGCCGTCTCCATAGCCGAGGGCCTTCAGGTTGGTCTCCAGCGTCCTCACATCAGCCCCGTCGGAGACACCCGATTGGAGGGTCCGGTACATGGGCGTGCCCCCGTACATCAGCGTCACGGGCTTTCCCTGCACCCGTACCAGGGGGTCGCCCCGCTCGATGGTGGCGCCCTGTGGCGGCGCCCAGGTGACGACCCCCGACGCCCCCGTCCACACCGACTGCTCCCCGTCGAAGGTGAGCGTGCCCTGCACTTTCTCGGTGTCCACCAGGTCGCCCTTGGTGATGGACGCGGTGGACAGCTTCACGTCACCACCCTTGGCCTGCGCCTCGCCGCCGTCCCCCGTCAAAGCAAAGGCGGCACCGCCACCCGCGACCACGGTCACGGCCGCGCCCACGACAAGCGCACGCTTCACCGGCCCCTCCCCGGAAGGTGCTGGCCGCACAGCTCGCGGGCCTTCTCCAGCTGCGCCCGGTCGACGCCCTCCATCACACCCTTCAACCCCTCCCCGGTCGGGTCGGGGATGTTGATGCCGTGGCCGCGCGCGCACTGCGCGAACTTCACCATCTGGTCCTTGACCTTGGGGTCGTTCATGTCGGGCAGCTTCCCGCCGGCCTCCAGGAAGGGGCGGCACTTCTCCATCGCCGCCTGCAGCTTCTCCCGGTCGGTGCCCTTGGCGATCTCCATCCGGAAGTTCGTGCCGCTCTTGGGGTCGGGCACGTCGATGCCGTTCTGCCGCATGCACTGCGCGAACTTCAGCTGCGCGTCCTCGGGGCTGAGCGACTGCGTCGGCGAGGCCGACACCCGCGCCGCCGACGCTCCCCCCGCACTGGCGACACCGCTCCCCTTCTGCTCGTCCCCGCACCCCGCGAGCCCGAACACGACCGGAACGGCAAGGCCCAAGGCCCATGCGCGAATCTTCATGTCGTCCTCTCCACCGGAGGCGACACACCCCCGGCGGACACACATTCGACCCGCCCAGGGGTTAAACCTGGGTTAGTCGCCGGTCAGGCCGTGTGCCAGGGGCGGCGGGGTTTGTTGTGCATGCGGCCTGGGATGCCTGGGCGTTGCTGCCAGGGGCGTGGGCCTGAGGGCCTGCGGTAGTCGACGCCCAGCGCGTCCAGGCGGGCGTAGTGCGCCGCGTTCATCCGGCGCTCGAAGTCGTCGTAGTCGCGCTCGTCCGGGGCGGGCAGGCGGGACCAGGCCACTTCGGCGAGCGCGGCCAGCCGGGGCCACGCCTGGTAGTCGACGCGGGCGCGGTTCTCGGCGACCTCGGTCCACAGGTTGGCCTGGGTGCCGATGACGCGGGCCGCGTGGGGCGTCCCCGCCAGGCTCGGGGGGACGGGCTCGAAGCGGTAGACGTCTTCGAGGGTGTGGACCCAGCCGAAGGGGACGGGCTCCTGGTCGCCGGGGGCTTGGACGTGGTCGAGGTAGACCTCCTGCTGGGGGCACATCACCACGTCGTGGCCGGCCTGGGCGGCGGCGACGCCGCCTCGGTACCAGCGCCAGCACATCACGGCGGCGCCCTCCGCCAGGCCGCCCTCCAGGATCTCGTCCCAGCCGATGAGGCGGCGCCCGCGTTCGGCGAGCCACCGGTCGAAGTGGCGGATCATCCAGGACTGGAGTTCGTCCTCGTCCTTGAGGCCGAGTTCGCGGATGCGCGCCTGGGCGGTGGGCGACGCGCGCCACTGGTCCTTGCGGCATTCGTCGCCGCCGATGTGGACGAACCGGCCGGGGAAGATGTCCAGCACCTCCTCCAGCACGCCCTCGTAGAAGCGCAGCACGGCCTCGGTGGGGGCCAGCACGTTGGGGTTGATGCCCCAGTCGGTCATCACCTCCAGCGAGGCGGTATCGAGGACGTCGGCGTTGCCCAGTTCCGGGTACGCGGCGATGGCCGCCTGCGAGTGGCCCGGCAGGTCGATCTCTGGGACGACCGTGACGTGCCGCTGGGCGGCGTAGGCGACGATCTCGCGCAGGTCGTCGCGGGTGTAGAAGCCGCCGTGCGGGCGCTCGTCCCAGAGGAGGGGCTCGCCCCAGCCCATGCGGGTCCGGCGGCGCCAGGCGCCGACCTCGGTGAGCCTGGGGTACCGCTCGATCTCCACGCGCCACCCCTGGTCGTCGGTGAGGTGGAGGTGCAGCACGTTGAGCTTGTGCGCGGCCAGCAGGTCGATGTAGCGCAGGACGTCGTCCTTGGGCAGGAAGTGGCGCGCGACGTCGAGCATGAAACCCCGCCAGGCGAAGCGCGGCGCGTCCTCGACGGTCACGTAGGGCACCGTGGCCGGTTCCCGCTCGATGGGGGCGCGGCGGAACGCGTCCAGGCCCCGCAGTTGCCTCAGCGTCTGGCGCCCCCAGAAGACCCCGGCGTCGTCACCGCCCGCGATCTCGGCGCCGCCGGACGAGACGGTCAGCCGGTACGCCTCCGGCGCGAGCGACGGGTCGACGCGGGTGCGCACGTCCCCGGTGAACGGCCCGGACTCCCCGTTCCAGTCGATCCGGGACGGGCGGGGGATCAGGTTCGGTTCGGTCGTCATCGGCCCATCCTCGCCCGTCCGCCGCGTACCGGACGGTTCCCGAACGGGGTGGCCTGATCCTGCCAGTTCCCGAGCACGATGGGCCTGTCACCGTCGTCCGAAACGCGCGATCTTGGGGGACATGAGAAGATCACGATTGCTGCCGGCCGTTGTGGCGCTGGGCCTTCTGGTCCCCGCGGGCGCCGCCCAGGCGGGAACGCATCCCTTCCCCGACCGGATCGCCCTCCCGGCCGGCTTCCAGCCCGAGGGCATCGCGATCGGCCCCGGCCCGGTGGCCTACCTGGGGTCGCGCGTGGACGGGCGCATCTACCGCGCCGACCTGCGCACCGGCAGGGGCGGCGTGTTCAGCGCGGGCCCCGGCACCCCCTCCCTCGGCCTCAAGACCGGTGACGGGCTGCTGTACGTCGCGGGCGGCAGCGGCGGCGACGCCCGTGTCATCGACCAGCGCAGCGGGAAGGTGCTGAAGCGGTACGTCCTGAGTACCGCCCCCGCGTTCGTCAACGACGTGGTGCTGACCAGGGACGCCGCCTGGGTGACCGACTCGACCAACAAGGTGCTGTACCGGCTGCCGCGCGGCGTCCACGGCAAGGCCCGCACGCTGCCGCTCACGGGCGAGATCGCCTACCAGACGGGCGTCAACGCCAACGGGATCGCGCAGACCCCCGACCGCAGGTCGCTGCTGATCGTCCAGTCCAACACCGGCACGCTGTTCAAGGTCGACCCCAAGAGCGGTCACACCACGACCGTCGACCTGGGCGGGGAGTCCCTGCCCAACGGCGACGGCATGCTGCTGAACGGCGACACCCTCTTCGTGGTGCAGAACCGCCTCAACGTGGTGGCCGTCCTCAAGGTCGCCCGGGACGGCTCCAAGGCGCGGGTGGTGGAACGCGTCGGCGACGCCAAGTTCGACGTACCGGCGACCGTCGCCCGCTACAAGGACCGCCTCTACCTCCCCAACGCCCGCTTCACCACCACCCCCACCCCCGACACCCCCTACGACGCGGTCTCCATCAGGCGCTGACCGCCGGGCTTATCGGCGTTTAACCCGGGGTCGTGCATGCTGGCCCCGGGTTCGCCAGGGGCCCGGACCGGGAGGGGGCTGGTGTGCGCGTACTGATCGTCGAGGACGAGCGCGTGCTCGCGGACACGATCGCCGAGGGGCTGCGCGAGGAGGCGATCGCCGTCGACGTCGTGTACGACGGCGACGACGCCCTCGAGCGCGCCTCGTACACCGACTACGACGTGGTCGTGCTGGACCGGGACCTGCCGACGGTGCACGGCGACGACGTCTGCCGCGAGCTGGCCGGACGGCATCCCGGCCGGATCCTGATGCTGACCGCGGCCGGGGACGTGGACGAGCGGGTGGACGGCCTGATGCTCGGCGCCGACGACTACCTGCCCAAGCCGTTCGTGTTCCACGAGCTGGTGGCGCGGGTGCGGGCGCTGGCGCGGCGGTCGGGGCGGGCGGTGCCGCCGGTGCTGGAGCGGGCGGGGATCCGCCTGGACCCGCACCGGCGCACGGTCGCCCGCGACGGGCGCGCGCTGCGGCTCACCAGGAAGGAGTTCTCCGTGCTGGAGGAGCTGCTGCGCGCCGACGGCGGGGTGGTGAGCGCGGAGGCGCTGCTGGACCGGGCCTGGGACGAGCACATCGACCCGTTCAGCAACATCGTCCGGGTCACCATGGCCACGCTGCGCAAGAAGCTCGGCGAGCCGCCGGTGATCGAGACGGTGACCGGGTCGGGCTACCGGCTGGAGGCCCGATGACCCGGATGAGCGTGCGGGCCCGGCTGACCCTGGTGTACGGGTCGCTGTTCCTGGTGTCGATCACCGTGCTGGTCGCGGTGAGCTACTTCCTCACCGCGCGGGCCATCGAGGAGCGGTTCAGCGTCAACCCGATGGGCGGGGCGATCCGGCCGGCGCAGGTGGAGCGGATCCTCACCGCGGCCGACCGGGCGCAGGCGGTCGCGATGGCCAAGGCCGAGCTCAACCGGCAGCTGAACGAGCAGAAGGCCGACGTGCTGGCGCAGCTGCTGCAGACCTCGCTGCTCATGCTGCTGGCGTTCGGGGTGGTCGCGGTGCTGATCGGGTACCTGGTGGCGGGGCGGATGCTGCGCCCGCTGCACACCGTCACCGCGACCGCCCGGCGGCTGTCGGAGAGCACCCTGCACGAGCGGATCTCGCTGGACGGGCCGCAGGACGAGATCAAGGACCTGGCCGACACCTTCGACCGGATGCTGGACCGGCTCGGCGGCGCCTTCGACGCGCAGCGGCGGTTCGTCGCCAACGCCTCGCACGAGCTGCGCACCCCGCTGACGATCAACCGGACGGTGCTGGAGGTGGCGCTGGCCAGCCGGAAGAACCCGCCGGAGACCAAGGCGCTGGCCGAGGTGCTGCTGGGCAACACCGCCCGGCACGAGCGGCTGATCGAGGGGCTGCTGCTGCTCGCCCGCTCGGAGCGGGAGCCGCAGGCCCGCACCGCGACGCCGCTGCCGGACGTGGTGCGCAGCGCGCTGGACCAGCTGGAGGAGCCGTCCGGCGAGATCGAGGTGGAGGCCAGGTTGGGGGACGCGGCCGTCGACGGCGATCCGGTGCTGCTGGAGCGCTGCGCGGTGAACCTGCTGGAGAACGCGCTGAAGTACAACGTGCCGGGCGGGAGGGTGTGGGTGCGCACCGGGACCCGGGGCGGGTCGGCGGTCCTGCACGTGGCCAACACCGGCAAGCCCGTCCCGTCCTACGAGGTGGAGCGGATCTTCGAGCCGTTCCGGCGGCTGCGCGCCGACCGGGTGGGGTCGGCGGACGGGGCGGGGCTGGGGCTGTCGATCGTGCGGGCGGTGGTGGAGGCGCACGGGGGCACGGTCGAGACCGTGCCGCGCCCGGACGGCGGCCTGGCGATCACGCTGCGGTTCCCGGTGTCGTCCGCGGAGGCGGCGCCGCCGGGACGGGTCACTGCGGGGCGGAGCTCGGCCCCGGTGCGGGATCCGGTGCCGTAGGGCCGTCCTCTCGGGGCGGCGGCGGATCGACGTCGTCGGGGATGGGCGCGGCGGCCAGTTCCATGCCCGGACGCGGCCGCGCTCCCGGGGTCGCGGGCGGGCGCGACCAGCTGACCCGGCCTTCGGGCGCCGATCCGCGGGGTCCGGCGGCCAGCCACCGGTGCACGACCTTGCCGGTGGCGTTGCGGGGCAGCTCGTCGATGAAGTGCACGTCGCGCGGGACGGCGTACCGGGCCACCTCGTCGTGGACGTGCGCGCGGACGGTGTCGGCGTCCAGGGCCGCGCCGGGCCGCAGCACCAGGTAGGCGGCCAGCCGCTGCCCCCAGGTGGCGTCCGGGAGGCCGATCACGGCGACCTCGTGCACCTGCGGCAGCCGGGTCAGGGCGTCCTCGACGTCGCGCGGCACGATGTTCTCCCCGCCCGAGACCACGATGCCGTCGCGGCGGCCGTCCACGAACAGCAGGCCGCGGTGGTCGATGTGGCCGAGGTCGCCGGTGGCCAGCAGGCCGTCCCGGACCTCCATGGGCTCGCCGCCGGTGTAGCCCTCGAACAGCAGCTCGTTGGCGACGAAGATGTGGCCCATGGTGGAGCGGCCGACCGCGGCGCCGTCCTCGTCCAGGATGGACAGGGAGGTGTTGCGCGGCGGCCGTCCGGCGGTGCGGGGGTCGGCCCGCAGGTCCTTGGGGGTGGCGATGGAGACCCAGGACACCTCGGTGGACCCGTACACGTTGTAGAGCCGGTCGCCGAAGGCGTCCATGAAGCGGGTGGCCAGGTCGCCGGGGAGGGCGGCGCCGCTGAGCGCGACGATGCGCAGGGACGAGGCGTCGTACCGGCCCCGGACCTCCTCGGGCAGCTCCATGATCCGGTGCAGCATCACCGGGACGAGGAACACCGCGGTGTTCCGGTGCGCGGCGATCGAGCGCAGCGTGGCCTCGGGGTCGAAGCGGCGGCGCAGCACGACGGGGGCGCGCAGCCCCCAGGCCATCTGGAGGGCGGCGTACCCCCAGGTGTGGAACAGCGGCGCCTCGATGATCATCGTCTGGCGGGCGCGCAGCGGGATCCGGGAGGCCATCGACGCCAGCGACCAGAGTCCGGGGCGGGGGCGGCGGCGGGCGCCCTTGGGCCGTCCGGTGGTGCCCGAGCTGAGCACGATGGTGCGGCTCTGGACCTGCGGCGGCGCCAGCTTGGGCGCGGGCGCGGAGTGCACGATCTGGTCGAGGGTCGGCCCCGCGTGGCCGGTCGCGGGCGGGGGCGCGGCGAAGGGGCCGGAGCCGGTGGCGGGGCCCGGCGGGCCGCCCTCGGGCCCCGGGGCGTGGTCGGCCCACACCACGGTACGGCGCAGCGCGATCGGCACGGTCGCCAGCAGCGGCGCGAACTCGGCGTCGGCGACGATGAGGTCCATCCGCAGCTCGCCGAGCACGGCCCGCACCTGTCCCGCCCCGAACCCGGTGTTGATCAGGACGACCTCGACGCCGCGCTTGCTGCAGGCCACCAGGGTCTCGACCATGCCGCGGTGGTTGCGGCACAGCACGCCCACGCGGGGGCGCGGGCCGTCCAGGGGCAGCCCGACGGCGAGCCGGGTGCTGCGGTCGTCGAGTTCGGCGAAGGTGAGCATCCCGCGCTCGTCGATGACGGCGGGGCGGTCGGGGACGCGGGCGACGGCGGCGGCCACCAGGCCGGCGAGGGTGGTGCCCCACCGGCGCAGCGCGCCCATCTGCCGGAACGTGCGGAGCGGGCGGCCGTGGGAGACGACCCCGGAACGCAGCACGAGCGCGGTGAGGTCGCGCACGTGCCCGATCCGCCGTCGCGCCCCCGGACGATAGACGGGCCTCGCGTGCACCACCGTGCCCTCCTCCGGTGATTTCCGGCCACGTTACCCACGGGTTCCCCCAGTGGACAAGGGCGCCGCGGGCGGCCTCGCCGGACCTCGCGGGAGTCAGTGGTTACTGACGAGTAGTATTGAGGTTACCGACGAGTAGAGGAGGGCCGAGCCGTGCCCCGTACCGCACGTGACGTCGTGTTCGTCGACGGCGTACGCACGCCGTTCGGCAAGGCGGGCCCCAAGGGCCTGTACGCGGAGACCCGCGCCGACGACCTGGTCGTCCGCGCGATCCGCGAGCTGATGCGCCGCAACCCGTCCCTCCCGCCCGAGCGGGTGGACGAGGTCGCCATCGCCGCCACCACCCAGACCGGCGACCAGGGCCTGACCATCGGCCGGTCCGCCGCCGTGCTGGCCGGGCTGCCCAAGAGCGTCCCCGGATTCGCCATCGACCGGATGTGCGCGGGCGCGATGACCGCCGTGACCACCACCGGAGCGGGCATCTCCTTCGGCTCCTACGACGTGGCCATCGCCGGCGGCGTCGAGCACATGGGCCGCCACCCGATGGGCGAGGGCGTCGACCCCAACCCGCGCTTCCTCGCCGACAAGCTGGTCGACCCGTCCGCGCTGGTCATGGGCTCCACCGCGGAGAACCTGCACGACCGGTTCCCGCAGATCACCAAGGAGCGCGCCGACGCGTACGCGGTGCGCAGCCAGGCGAAGGTCGCCGCCGCCTACGCCGCCGGGAGGATCCAGCCGGACCTGGTGCCGACCGCGATCCGCTCGGTGGAGAAGGGATGGGGCCTGGCCACCGAGGACGAGCCGCCCCGCCCCGGCACCACGATGGAGGGGCTGGCCGGGCTGAAGACCTCGTTCCGGGTCGCCGGGAACGTCACCGCGGGCAACTCCGCCGGGCTCAACGACGGCGCCACCGCCTGCCTGCTGGCCGCCGAGGACGTCGCCCGCGAGCTGGGCCTCACGCCCAGGATGCGGCTGATCGACTTCTCCTTCGCCGGGGTCGAGCCCGAGGTGATGGGCGTCGGCCCGGTGCCCGCCACCGAGCGGCTGCTCGCCCGCAACGCCCTCACCATGGACGACATCGGCCTGATCGAGATCAACGAGGCGTTCGCCGTCCAGGTCCTGGCGTTCCTCGAGCACTTCAAGCTCGCCGACGACGATCCTCGGGTGAACCCGTGGGGCGGCGCGATCGCGCTCGGCCACCCGCTGGCCTCCTCCGGCGTCCGGCTGATGAACCAGCTGGCCCGCCTCTTCGAGGAGCGCACCGACGTCCGGTACGGGCTGACCACCATGTGCGTCGGCATGGGCATGGGCGGC
The DNA here is from genome assembly GCF_055379765.1 of Actinomadura rugatobispora. Taxonomy (NCBI): domain Bacteria; kingdom Bacillati; phylum Actinomycetota; class Actinomycetes; order Streptosporangiales; family Thermomonosporaceae; genus Actinomadura; species Actinomadura rugatobispora. Next base: position 1,353,813 of record NZ_AP029191.1, read on the forward strand.
ACCGTCCTCTGGGAGAACGCGAACCGGGAGGGCGCCAAGTGACGGGCATCAAGGAACTCTTCGCCGACGAGGTCGTCACGCACGCGCGCGTCCGGGACGTGGCGCTGCCGTACGGCGCCGGCACGCTGGCGCTGATCACCCTCGACAACGGGCACGACCACACCAAGCCCAACACCTTCGGCCCCGCCGGCCTGGCCGAGCTGAACGCCGCGCTGGACGCCGTGGCCGCCCGCGACGACCTCGCCGCGGTCGGCGTGACCGGCAAGCCGTTCATCTTCGCGGTCGGGGCCGACCTCAAGGGCGTGCCGCTGATCCGGGAGCGGGGCGACGCGCACGCCATCGGCAGGCTCGGGCACGAGGTGTTCCGGCGGCTGGGCGAGCTGGAGGTGCCCTCCTTCGCCTACGTCAACGGCGCGGCGATGGGCGGCGGCGTGGAGGTCGCCCTGCACTGCTCGTACCGGACGATCTCCGCGGGCGTCCCGGCGCTGGCGCTGCCGGAGGCGTTCCTGGGCCTGGTGCCCGGCTGGGGCGGCACGTACCTGCTCCCCCGGCTGGTCGGCGCGGAGCGGGCGCTCAAGGTCATCATCGACAACCCGCTCGCCCAGAACCGCATGATCAAGGGCCGGGAGGCCCACGAGCTGGGCCTGGCTGACGCGATCTTCGAGTCGGCCGACTTCCTGGAGGAGTCGCTGGCCTGGACCGCCCGCGTCCTCAACGGCGACATCAGGGTGCAGCGGCCCGCCGTCGACACCGGCAAGGCGTGGGACGACGCGATCGCGCAGGCCCGCTGGACGGTCGAGGGCAAGCTGCACGGCGCCGCGCCGTCGTACACCCGCGCCCTCGACCTGGTGGCCGCCGCCAAGGACCGCACCCGCGACGAGGGCTTCGCCGCCGAGGACGAAGCGCTCGCCGACCTCATCATGAGCGAGGAGCTGCGCGCCGGACTGTACGCCTTCGACCTCACCCAGAAGCGCGCCAAGCGGCCCGCCGGGGCGCCCGCAAGGGAGCTGGCCCGTCAAGTGACCAAGGTCGGCGTGGTCGGGGCGGGCCTGATGGCCTCGCAGCTGGCACTGCTGTTCGCCCGCCGCCTGGAGGTCCCGGTCGTCCTGACCGACCTCGACCAGGACCGCCTGGACAAGGGCGTCGGGTACGCGCACGGCGAGATCGACAAGCTGGTCGCCAAGGGCCGCGTCCCGGCGGACAAGGCCAACCGGCTCAAGTCGCTGATCGGCGGCTCGCTGGCCAAGGACGCCTTCGCCGACGCCGACTTCGTGATCGAGGCCGTGTTCGAGGAGATGTCGGTCAAGCAGAAGGTGTTCGCCGAACTGGAGGAGTACGTCTCCCCCGAGTGCGTGCTGGCGACCAACACCTCCTCGCTGTCGGTCACGGAGATGGCCTCCGGCCTCAAGAACCCCGAGCGGGTCGTGGGCTTCCACTTCTTCAACCCGGTCGCGGTGCTGCCGCTGCTGGAGATCGTGCGCGGCGAGCGGACCGGCGAGGCGGCGCTGGCCACCGCGTTCGCGACCGGCAAGGCGCTGAAGAAGTCGTGCGTGCTGGTCAAGGACGCGCCCGCGTTCGTGGTCAACCGGATCCTGCTGCGGCTGATGGCCGAGATCATCCAGACCGTGGACGAGGGCACCCCGATCGAGACGGCCGAGCGCGCCGCCGCCCCGCTCGGGCTGCCGATGCCGCCGTTCGTGCTGATGGGCCTGGTCGGCCCGGCGATCGCGCTGCACGTGAACGAGACGCTGCACGGCGCGTTCCCCGGCCGCTTCCCGCTGTCGGAGAAGTTCGCCGCCTTCGTCAAGGCCGGGAAGACGGGGGTGTACCGGCCCGACTTCACCCTCGACCCCGAGGCGGTGGAGCTCTTCGGGGGCGGCACGTCGCCGTCCACCGAGGAGGAGGTCCTGGACCGGGCGCTGCGGGCGCTGGCCGAGGAGATCCGGATCATGCTGGACGAGGGCGTGGTGGCCGCCGCGCAGGACATCGACCTGTGCATGATCCTGGGCGCGGGCTGGCCGTTCCACCTGGGCGGCATCACCCCGTACCTGGACCGGACCGGGATCGCGGAGCGGGTGAACGGCGTCCGCTTCCTGGAGCCAGGCGTGGCCTCGCCGCCCCGCTGACACCGGAGGTTCCGCCCGGAGGTCTGCCGCGGATCGCGAACAGGGCGTTCCAGAGTTTTCACTCTGGAACGCCCTTTCCGCGCGTTCCTCCCGAACCATCACGCGCTGGTTTCGGACGGTCGCAAATGGCGATCATAGGTCCATACCATTCCCCCCGCCGAGGAGGACGGCGTGAGCCTGTTCCGTACCAAGAGCGTCGAGGAGTCGATCCGCGACACCGAGGCCGGGTCCCCCGAGCACCGGCTGCGCCGCGAGCTGTCGGCGGTGGACCTGGTGGTGTTCGGCGTCGGTGTGATCATCGGCACCGGCATCTTCGTGCTGACCGGGCAGGTCGCCAAGGACAAGGCCGGGCCGGCGGTGGCGATCTCGTTCGTCCTCGCCGCGGTGGTGTGCGGGCTGGCGGCGGTGTGCTACGCCGAGTTCGCCTCGACGGTCCCGGTGGCGGGGTCGGCCTACACCTTCTCCTACGCCACGCTCGGCGAGCTGCCCGCCTGGATCATCGGCTGGGACCTCATCCTGGAGCTGGCGCTGGCCGCGGCCGTGGTCGCGGTCGGCTGGTCGGGGTACGCGGTGTCGCTCCTGGACACCGTGGGGCTCACGGTGCCGCCGGCGCTGGCCAATCCGCCGGGCACGGAGGGCGGTGCCGTCAACGTGCCCGCCATCCTGCTGGTCCTGGCGGTGACCACGGTGCTGGTGCTGGGCGTGAAGCTCTCCTCGCGGGTCAACGCGGTGGTCGTGGCCATCAAGGTGTCGGTGGTCCTGCTGGTGATCATCGCGGGGCTGTTCTACGTCACGGCCGACAACTACACCCCGTTCATCCCGCCGGCCGAGCCCACCCCGGCGGTCGAGGGGCTCCAGGCCCCGCTGCTGCAGGTGCTGTTCGGCATCAGCCCGGTCAGCTACGGCTGGTTCGGCATCTTCGCCGCCATCGCCATCGTGTTCTTCGCCTACATCGGCTTCGACATCGTCGCGACCGCCGCGGAGGAGGCCCGCCGGCCGCAGCGCGACCTGCCGCTCGGCCTGATCGGCTCGCTGGTGATCACCGCGGTGCTGTACGCGGCGGTGTCCCTGGTCGTGGTCGGGATGCAGAACTACACGAAACTCAGCGAGGCCGCGCCGCTGGCCGACGCGTTCAAGTCCGTCGGCAGTCCCGGCTTCGCCACCATCATCAGCATCGGCGCGGTCGCCGGTCTCACCACCGTGGTGCTGATCCTGCTGCTCGGGCAGAGCCGGGTGTTCTTCGCGATGAGCCGGGACGGACTGCTGCCGCAGTGGCTGTCGGCCGTGCATCCGCGGTTCGGCACGCCGTACCGCTCGACCATCCTGATGGGCGTGATCGCGGCGGTGCTGGCCGGGTTCATCCCGCTGGCCGCGCTGGCCGAACTGGTCAACATCGGCACGCTGTTCGCGTTCGTGGTGGTGTCGATCGCGGTGGTGGTGCTGCGCCGCACCCGTCCCGATCTGCACCGCGCCTTCCGCACCCCGCTGGTGCCGCTGGTCCCGGCGCTGTCGGTGCTGGCCTGCCTGTTCGTGATGCTCAACCTGCCGGTGGAGACCTGGCTGCGGTTCCTGGTCTGGATGGCGATCGGCTTCCTGATCTACTTCGCCTACGGCCGCCGGAAGAGCCGCCTCGGCGCCGCCGCGCACCGTGCCGGGGCCCGCTGACGCGCCCGGCGCGCCTGCGCTACACCCCTGTGACCTGCGAATTCGCAACCTCTTCCGGGGTCGCTGTGTCCTTCGCGCGGCCGGATGGGCACAATGGCGCGCATGGCTGCTCCTCTGCGTGTCGCAGTGATCGGCTCCGGGCCCGCGGGCCTGTACGCCGCCGAGGCCCTCGTCAAGCAGACCGACGGGAACGTCCGCGTGGACGTCTTCGACCGGCTGCCGACGCCGTACGGGCTGGTCAGATATGGGGTCGCGCCCGACCACAAGTCCATCAAGTCGATCGCCCGCTACCTGCAGAAGGTCCTGGAGAACCCGGCCGTCCGGTTCTTCGGCTGCGTCGAGCTGGGCCGCGACCTGACCCGGGCCGACCTGCTCGACTGCTACGACGGGGTGCTCTACTCCACCGGCGCCATGGTCGACCGGCACCTGGGCGTGCCGGGCGAGGAGCTGCCCGGCAGCATCGCCGCCACCGACTTCGTCAACTGGTACTGCGGCCACCCCGACGCCGCCGACCACGTCTTCGACCTCACCGCCGAGGAGGTCGCGGTCATCGGGGTCGGGAACGTGGCCGTGGACGTGGTGCGGATCCTGGCCAAGACCGCCGACGAGCTGCGCGAGACCGACGTGCCCGAGCAGGTGCTGGAGGCGCTGGCCGCCAGCCGGGTGAAGCGCGTCCACATGATCGGGCGGCGCGGCCCGGCGCAGGCCAAGTTCACCACCAAGGAGCTGCGCGAGCTGGGCGAGCTGCCCGGCGTGGCCGTCCACGTGCGGCCCGAGGACATGGAACTGGACCCGGCGAGCGCGGAGCAGGTCGAGTCCGACCGGCACGTGCGCGGCAACGTCAAGGTCCTGGGCGGCTGGACCGGAGAACCGGACGGCGGCGCCCCGCGCCGCATCGACGTGCGGTTCTGGCGCGCCCCCGTGGAGATCCTCGGCACCGAGCGGGTCGAGGGGCTGCGGGTCGAGCGCACCACGCTGGACGAGAACGGCCGGGTGCGGGGCACCGGCGAGTTCGAGACGCTCCCGGTCGGCCTGGTGCTGCGCTCGGTCGGCTACCAGAGCGTGGCGCTGGACGGCGTCCCGTTCGACGAGCGCGCCTACGTCGTGCCGAACGAGGGCGGCCGGATCACCGGCCCGGACGGCGCCGCTATCCCGCGCGAGTACGTGGCCGGATGGATCAAGCGCGGGCCCACCGGGGTCGTCGGCACCAACAAGTCCGACGCGGCCGAGACCGTCCGGCACCTGCTGGAGGACCTCGACCCCGAGGGCCCCCGCCCCGACCGCACGGTCGAGGAACTGCTGGAGTCTCGGGGCCTGCGCGTGGTCACCTACGCCGACTGGCTCAACCTGGACACCGCCGAGATCGAGCTGGCCGGCTCGCTGGGCCGCGGCGAGCGGGTCAAGCTGGCCCGCTGGGAGGCGATGCGGTCGGCCTGCCACCCCGGCTGACGCCGGTGAATGGTCCGTTCCGACACCGCGGAGACCACCTGGGCCGCCGGACAATCCCCGCCACGGGGTGGTGACGCAGACCTGACCGGAGCGCTACGGTGCGCGTGTGACCGGCGGTCCAGAGCTGTACGGATTCCCCCCTCCCGGCAGGCTGCCCGATCTGCGGTGGCTCGGCCCCGACTACGTGTCCGTGCTCGTGTACGACCTCACGCGCGGCCTGCTGCGCCAGGATCCGCGGACGCGCGTCATGGGCGTGCGCTGCGAGGGCGAGCCCGAACTACGGCCGACCGTCGATCCGTCCGGAGTGATCCGGGCGCATGACGCGACCTTCCCTCTGCAGGTGTTCGTCCAGGACGGCGCCGGACGGCCGTGGCGGCTGCGCGGCCGGTGGACCTACTCCGGCCGCGACCTCGGCACCGCCGCGGCGTCCATCACCCACTACTGGCGACTGGCGTCGGCGGAGGGCGTCTAACGGTCGGACCTCTCCGCCAGCTCCTCCCGCACCGCCTCCCCCAGCATGGCGGGCGCCTCCCCCAGCGCCGGCAGCAGCCACGAGGCCAGTTTCCCCGCATCCTCGAACTTGTCCCTGACGGTGCCCTTGGCGTTGTCGCCCTCGCGCAGGTTGGCCAGGTCGCGGCCGCCCCCGGTCTGGCTGACCGACACCGACGAGCCGCTCCGGACCCGCATCAGGGTCATCCCGGCGCCGGGCCTGAAGTGGACGTCCCGCAGCTCGAGCCGGATCTGCGACCCGGCGATCTCGAGCAGCGACCCGACCCGCTCGCTGCCGCCCCAGGCGATCGTGGAGCCCCCGCCGTCGATGACGGTGTCGTTCTCGATCGGCGGCAGCGCCGAGACCTTGCCGTGCCGCCTGGTCAGGGTGTAGGTGCAGCGGGACTCCAGCAGGATGGTGCCGCCCGTCCGGAACGCCTGGGCGAGCTCGTCCTCGTCCCCCACGCCCTCCGGGCACGCCAGCGAAGTCGGCTCATCCTCCTCCGCGGCGGGCGTGTGCGCCGCCACCGCCGCCGCGGGGAGCGCGGTCACCACCGCCAGCACCGCCGCCGGCAGCGCGGCCCGCCGGACCGCCCCCGCGCCCCGCCCGTTCCCGGGTCTGCCGTTCCCGTGTCCTGCGTTCATGTGTCGCATGTTCTTCGTCTCCCGTCACGCCGAAACCTTGATCACTTCGGTCAACTACACACTGTTACCAGACGGCGACGCTTTGAAACCAAACGGCGTACAGGTCAGGAGAGGGCCAAGTACGCGTCCGGCGACGTTTAATCACGAACTGTGTTTGATCATGCACGTGGGGTAGTTGTTGGCGTGGAAGCGCGCGGGCCGCCACCGAGGTCGTGATCGGGGGACGGTCCGCGACCACTGGGCCGCGACGGTGCGAGGGCGCCGTCGGGGTGAGAAGGGAAAACGAAGAAATGAACAACGTGCAACGCGTCGCGATCGTCGGCTTCGCCGCTGCCGGGATGGCCATGTTCGGGTCGGCGGCGATGGCCGACACCTGGCACTCCCGCGAGTTCGAGACGGCCACCCCGAAGGGCGCGGCGTCCTTCGGTCTCGTCTCCGCCGCCGGCCACGGCCACGAGGGCAAGGACGGCGGCAAGGAGGGCAACCACCGCCACGGCAAGGCCTTCTTCAAGAAGTGGGGCACGATCGCTGACAAGCACGGCGCCACATCGTTCAAGGTCGGCAGCTTCGCCGACTGACGTCCCTGATCGGGACCCGTTCCCGGTTCCAGGCCCCGCCCGCGCTCACGGGCGGGGCCGTTCAGGATCTTGCCTCTCGTAAAGGACTTCCATGAGCAGACGCACGGCACGCCGCATCGCCCTGCCGGGCCTTGCCGCGTTCGGCCTCGTCACGGCAACGCCCACGGTGGTGTGGGCCGACTCCTCCACCGCGCACTCGTCCAGTGAGATGACCGCGCGGCCCTATGGGGCGGAGCTCCACGTCCGGGAGGCCCGCGTGGGCGCCGACGGGCGCACCAGCTTCACCGAGTTCGTGTACGTGGCGACGGCGCAGGGTGCCGAGATCCGCCGGACGCACAGCGTCGCCGGCGGTCGCGGCCAGGGGGCCGCGTCCGGCAGGCCGCGAGGCGCCACCGGTCAGAACGCCCAAAAGGCCAGGCCGGCCGCGAACGGCACGTCCGGGGCCGCACGCAAGCCCGCCGCGCAGAAGGCTCCAGCCGCGACGAGCTCCGGCCCCGGCGGGCCGCGCCGACCGGCAAGGCAGACGCCGACCACGCCCAAGCGCACCGCGCACAAGCCGCACCAGGCGCAGCAGCCGCAGCAGCCGCGCGGCGAGTCGCGCAGGCCGAGCCGCCCGCTGCGCGAGCCGCGCATGCCCGCCATGCTGCGCGATTCCAACCTGCCGCAGGAGCCGAGCATGCCGGCCATGCCGCGCGAGCTCGCCGGCCCGCCGGGGTTCTAGGGACTGCCTCAAAGCGGCCCCAGGTACCGCGCGAGCGCGATGCCGCGCTCGCCAAGGCCCGGTGAGGAGCGAGCCGCCAGGCGAGCGCCGTAGGCCGGGACTTTGAAACACGGCCTGGCCGGTGAGGCGAGCCTCACCGGCCAGATCGCGAAGCGATACCGCGCACGGCCGCTCAGTCGGACGGGGCGGGCTCCCGCGTCTCGGCGGAGGTGGCCCGGGACACCGCCTCGATGATGTCGCGGGCGAGGTCCTGCGGGGTCAGCCCCAGATCGGCCAGGAGCATGGCCCGCTTGGCGTGGTCGAGGAACTCCTGCGGGATCCCGAACGTGCGGACGGGCGTGTCGACGTCGGCGTCGCGCAGCAGCCGCGCCACCGCGTCGCCGACCGCGCCGACCCGGCCGTTGTCCTCCACGACCGCGACCATGCTGTGCCCCGCGGCGGCCTCCACCAGCGCCGGGTCGAGCGGCTTGACCCAGCGCGGGTCGACCACCGTGGCGCCGATGCCCTGCGCGGCGAGCCGCTCGCCCACCTCGACCGCCGGGGCGGCCATCGCGCCGGCCGCGACCACCAGCACCCGGGCGCCGTTGGCGCCGTCGTGCCGGGCCAGCACGTCCATCCCGCCGAGCGCGCCGACCGCCTCCATGTCGTCGGCGACCGGGCCCTTGGGGAAGCGCAGCGCGGTGGGCGCGTCGTCGACCTCGACCGCCTCGCGCAGCAGCTCGCGCACCCGCGCGCCGTCGCGCGGCACCGCGATCCGCATGCCCGGGACGAGCTGCAGGATCGACAGGTCCCACATACCGTTGTGGCTGGGCCCGTCGTCACCGGTGATACCGGCACGGTCCAGCACGAAGGTGACGCCCTGCCGGTGCAGCGCCACGTCCATCAGCACCTGGTCGAACGCCCGGTTGAGGAACGTGGCGTAGACGGCGACGACCGGGTGCATGCCGCCCATCGCCAGGCCCGCCGCCGAGGTGACCGCGTGCTGCTCGGCGATGCCGACGTCGTAGGTGCGGTCGGGGTAGGCGTCGGCGAACGCGGCCAGGCCCACCGGGTGCAGCATCGCCGCGGTGATGCCGACGATGTCGGGACGCTCCGCGCCGAGCGCGACCATCTCCTCGCTGAAGACGTTCGTCCAGATCCGGCCCTTGGGCTTCTGCACGCCGGTCTCGCGGTCGTACGGGCCGGGCGAGTGGAACTGCTCCTCCTCGTCGTTCTCCGCGGGCGCGTAGCCGTGGCCCTTGCGGGTGATGCAGTGCACGATCACCGGGCCGCCGAAGTCGTGCGCCTTGCGCAGCGCGTGCTCGACGGCCTGCTCGTCGTGGCCGTCGATCGGGCCGACGTACTTGAGGCCGAGGTCCTCGAACATCGCCTGCGGCTGCAGGATGTCCTTGAGGCCCTTCTTGATGCCGTGCAGCGCCTCGTAGGCGACGGTGCCGACGACCGGGGCCCGCGGGACGGTCTTCTTGACCAGCTCCAGCGCGGTCTCGTAGGTGGAGGTGACGCGCAGGTCGGCCAGGTGGCTGGCCAGTCCGCCGATGGTCGGCGAGTAGGAGCGGCCGTTGTCGTTCACCACGATGATGACGCGGCGGTCCCTGCCGTCGGCGATGTTGTTGAGCGCCTCCCAGCACATGCCGCCGGTGAGCGCCCCGTCGCCGACCACGGGCACCACCACGCGGTCGCTCTCGCCGCGCAGCTCGAACGCCTTGGCCAGCCCGTCGGCGTACGACAGCGCGGTGGAGGCGTGCGAGTTCTCGATGATGTCGTGCTCGGACTCGGCCCGGCTCGGGTAGCCGGAGAGGCCGCCGCGCTGCTTGAGCCGGCCGAAGTCGTGCCGGCCGGTGAGCAGCTTGTGCACGTAGGCCTGGTGGCCGGTGTCGAAGAGGATCTTGTCGCGCGGCGAGTCGAAGACCCGGTGCAGCGCGATCGTGAGCTCGACGACTCCCAGGTTGGGGCCCAGGTGACCGCCGGTCTTGGCCACGGCGTCCACGAGGAACTCCCGGATCTCCCCGGCGAGCCGCGGCACCTGCGTGGCGTCCAGTCGTTTGAGGTCCTCGGGACCCTTGATCGACTCCAGCAGAGACACGCGCGTCAACTCCTCCATCAGGGGCCCCTCTGCCCCTGGACTCGGGCCGTTCCGAGTTTAGTCGCGCTTTGCCCGCCGCGTACCGGTGACCGAATTCCCTCACGTTTCCCGCACAGAACCCTCACGCGAGAGATCGTGGACCATGGGGTAGGAAGGTGGCCATGGGTGTCGAAGAGATCGTGCTGCTCAACGAGGTCGACGAAGTCATCGGATCGGCGCCCAAGGTGCCGAGCCACCACCGGGAGACCCCCTACCACCTGGCTTTTTCATGCTTTCTGGTGGACACGGAGGGCAAGGTTCTGATCACTCGGCGCGCACTGGTGAAGCGCACCTTCCCCGGCGTGTGGACGGGCAGCTGCTGCGGCCACCCGGGTCCGGGCGAGGGGCTGCGGGCGGCGGTGCTGCGGCGGTTGCGCGACGAGCTCGGCGTGTCGGCGCGCTCGCTGGTGCCGGTCCTGCCCGGGTTCCGCTACCGCGCGACCGCCGACGACGGGACGCTGGAGAACGAGCGCTGCCCGGTCGTGCGCGCGCTCACCGCCACCGCCGCGCCCGCCGTCCGGCGCGACCCCAAGGAGGTCGAGGACGCCGGGTGGTGGACGTGGGAGGAGTGCCTGGCGCTGGCCGAGCGCCCCGAGTCCTCGCCCTGGTTCCGGTTGCAGATGGCCGAGCTCGCCCCGCTCGGAGCCCCGCTGAGCTGGCCGGACGCGGGCGTCGGCGGCCTCCCCCCGTCCCTGGCCTGGTAGCGGCCCGGCCACGATCATCACCACCCGGCCGCCACCCGGTAACCGCGAGATCTCTTTTCGCCTCGCCCTGTTGACCCCTCCCGCCGTCGAGCAGACGCTTGTTCTTCTGGGTGACGAAGGGACGTGCGATGCGAGGACGGTGGAAGGCGATCGCCGCCGTGGCCATCGGCGGCGCGCTGGCGCTCTCCGGCTGCGGCGGCGGCGATGACGGCGGCGGCGACAGCTCCGAGGTGGAGGTCTTCTCCTGGTGGACCGGGCCCGGCGAGGCCGACGGCCTGAAGGCGCTGCAGGCCGACTTCGAGAAGAAGAACCCCGGGATCAAGTTCACCAACGCGGCGATCGCCGGCGGCTCGGGCACCCAGGCGCAGGCCGTGCTGGCCAGCCGGCTGCAGAACCGCAAGCCCCCGGACTCCTTCCAGGGGCACGCGGGCGCCGAGCTGCTCGACTACATCAAGGCCGGCCAGATCGAGCCGCTGGACTCCTTCTACGAGGAGAACAACCTCAAGCAGGCCTACCCGCAGCAACTGCTGGAGCAGATCACCTACCAGGGCAAGATCTACTCGGTGCCGGTGAACATCCACCGCTCCAACGTGCTCTGGTACAACCCGAAGATCCTTGAGGACGCCGGGATCTCCGCGCCGCCCGCGTCGATCGCCGAGTTCATCACCGCGCTGAAGGCCGTCAAGGACAAGACCGGAAAGGTGCCGCTGTCGCTGGGCGCGCAGTGGACCGCCGACCACCTGCTGGAGAACGTCCTGCTCGGCGACCTGGGCACGGACGCCTACAACGCGCTGTGGAAGCCGGGCGGCGACTGGAGCAGCCCCGCGGTCACCAAGGCGCTCACCGACTTCGCCGAGATCATGAAGTACACGACGGCGGAGGCGGCCTCCACCGACTGGCAGGGCGCGTCCAAGGCGGTCGTGGACGGCAAGGCCGCCTTCAACATCATGGGCGACTGGGCCTACGGCTACTTCGTGAACCCGGCTCCCAACGGGCTCGGCAAGAAGCCGGACACCGACTTCAAGTACGCGGCGTCCCCGGGCACCGAGGGCACCTACATGTGGCTCTCGGACAGCTTCACGCTGCCGCGCGACGCGCCGCACCGCGGCGGGGCCCTGGCCTGGCTCAAGCAGGTCTCCAGCAAGGAGGGCCAGGACATCTTCAACCCGAAGAAGGGCTCCATCCCCGCGCGCAAGGACGCCGACAAGAGCCTCTACAAGGGCTACCTGGAGTACGCGTTCAACGAGTGGAACAAGCCCGGCGTCAAGCTCGCCGGCTCGTTCTGGCACGGCGTGTACTCCAACAAGAAGTGGCACACCGACATCGACACCGCGGTGGGCCTCTTCCTGCAGGACAGGAACGTGGGCAAGCTGCAGCAGGCCCTGGTGACCGCCGCCAAGAGCAACGCCCAGTGACCGGCGACGCTGGCAACGCCCTCGACTGACGCGATTGGAGAGCGCCCGCGTGAGACGCCGGTGGACGCCGGGACGCAGCCGGCGATGGCTCCCCGGACTGCTGCTGGTCTCGCCGTCGATCCTGGCGATCGGCCTGTTCGTCTACGGGCTGATCTTCTGGAACACGCGGGTCGCGGTGAGCGGGCGGCACGACGAGGTCACGCCGTACGGGTTCGACAAGGGCCGGAACTTCGTCGACCTGTGGGACGACCCGAGCTGGCCGCCGGCCGTCCGGCACGCGCTCCTGTTCACCGTCGTGTTCGTGGGCGGCGCGCTGCTGCTGGGCGCGTTCCTCGCCTTCCTCATGGAGAAGGGCATCCGGTGGGAGGCGGGGTTCCGCGCCGTCTACCTGTTCCCGATGGCGATCTCGTTCATCGCCAGCGGGGTGGTGTGGCGCTGGCTGATGAACCCCGCGCCGCCCGAGCGCGCGGTCGGCCTCAACCAGCTGTTCGGCAAGACCGGGCTGGACGCGCTGGCCAACAACTGGTGGCAGGACCCCGCCTGGGGCATGGCGGCCATGGCGCTGCCCGCGATCTGGCAGATGTCGGGCTACGTGATGGCGCTGTACCTCGCCGGGTTCCGCGCCGTGCCCGAGGACCTGCGGGAGGCCGCGCGGGTCGACGGCGCCTCCGAGTGGAAGGTCTACCGGTACGTCGTCTTCCCGCAGCTGCGGCCGGTGACGCTCTCCGCGCTGATCATTCTCGGCCATATCTCGCTGAAGGTGTTCGACCTGATCATGGCGATCGCGGGCAAGCAGATCATCACGTACGTGCCGGCCATCGCCACGTACGTGGAGGTGTTCGACTCCCACGACCCGGCCAACGGCGCCACCATCGCCACCTACCTGCTGCTCGCGGTGGCGGTGCTGGTGATCCCCTACCTGGTGTGGTCGGTGCGGGCGGAGCGCCCCCGATGAGCGCCGGGACGGCCGCGAAGCCGGCGGCGGGAGGGCCCGGTGCGAAGAAGGCGCCGGACGCGCGGCGCTCCCGGCTGCGCGACCCCCGCACCATGCGGATCGTGCGCTTCGTCATCCTGATGGCGTTCGTGCTGGTCTTCCTGATGCCGGTGTACGTGCTGTTCGTCACCAGCTTCAAGTCGCTCCAGGAGGCCGACCCGAGCACCGCCTGGAACCTGCCCGCGCAGTGGAGCACGCAGGGCTGGTCGTCGGCGTGGGAGACGCTGCGGCCCGGCCTGGAGAACAGCGTCAAGATCGCGGTCTCCGCGTCGCTGATCTCGGCGGTGCTCGGGTCGCTGAACGGTTACGTGCTGTCGAAATGGCGCTTTCCGGGCTCGGACGCGGTGTTCACGCTGTTCCTGTTCGGCATGTTCATCCCGTACCAGGCGGTCATGATCCCGCTGGCCGGAATGCTCACCGACATCGAACTGGTCGGCACCATTCGCGGCCTGGTCCTCACCCATGTGGTGTACGGCATCCCGATCTGCACGCTGATCTTCCGGAACTACTACGTCACGATCCCGGACGAGCTGATCGAGGCGGCCCGGGTGGACGGCGCCGGAATGCTGCGCACCTACTGGTCGATCGTGCTCCCGGTGTCGGGCCCCGCGTTCGCGGTCACGCTGATCTGGCAGTTCACCTCGGCGTGGAACGACTTCCTGTTCGCGGTGTTCCTGGGCGCGCCCGACAGCTGGCCGGTGACGGTGCTGCTCAACAACACCGCGGGGTCGGGGGCGGTGGCCGTCCAGTACAACCAGCAGATGGCCTCGGCGCTGCTGGCGTCGCTGCCCACGCTGCTGGTCTACCTTCTGCTCGGGCGTTTCTTCATGCGCGGTCTGATGGCGGGCGCGCTCAAGGGCTGACCGGCGGCTGATCAACGAAAAGGGCGGAATTCACGTCAACCACTGCGGCCACATAAGCGTCGTATAAAGGCCAGTGACAGGAAACCCCGCCTGACCACAGGGAATGTCAATGACCATCAGACGACTGGCCGCGGCCGGAGCGGCGGGAGTCGCCGCCGTCGCCCTCTCGGCGGGTCCCGCCTGGGCCGACCCGAAGATCTCGGCGACCCCCGACCCGTTCGTGCCGGGCGGCAAGCTGAACCTCAAGGCGACCGAGTGCGACACCAAGCCGGTCCAGGAAGAGGACGGCGGGCTGTTCACCGGGTTCCCGGTGTGGGAGAAGGCCGGCGACAACGGCACCTGGACGGCCGTCGCCACGACGAACAAGGTCGCCCCGGGCAAGACCTACCAGGCGTTCTTCACCTGTGAGATGGAGGGCGAGGAGTTCACGCTCCGCGTCTCCGTGACCGCCGAGGACGACGACGAGCCCGAGCAGCCGAAGTTCGACTTCGGGTACGACGACGTGAAGCTGTCCACGACCCGCGTCGTCCCCAACGGGAAGACCACGTTCACGGTCACCTGCCCGACCGAGGTCACCATCACCGGCAACGGCTACACGCAGAACCCGCTGCCGGTGAAGAAGGCCGGTGAGAAGACCTGGACGGCGACGGGCACGTTCAAGTCCTCGCTCCCCGACCCCACGCTGGCGACCGTGACCTGCAAGAACCACGGCTCGGTCAAGTACTCCACCAGCCCCGAGAAGGGCGACCTGTCGCCGAAGAAGCCGACCGGGAAGATCCCCACCGGCCGGATCGACACCGGTGACGGCAGCACGGTGGCGGGCGGCGGCGGCTCGGCCGCGCTGCTGGCCGGCGGGTCGGCCGCCGTGCTGGCCGCCGCGGGCGCGGGCGTCGTGCTGCTGCGCCGCCGCGGGATCGGGCAGGAGCGTTCCTGAGTTGCCCGAGCGCACGCCGTTCCTTCGCAGCGCGCATGCCGCCGGTCGCCGGGCTCTGGCCGCGGCGGCCGGCGTGCTGCTCTCCGCTCTCCTGCTGACCGCCTGCGGCGGTGACGACGGCGGCGGCGACGATCCCCCGGTCGTCCCCGCGGCCGCCTCGCCCTCGGCCGCGGCCACCGCGCAGAAGGCGCGGCGGGACGCGGCGCCGATGAGCGAGTCCCTGCCGAAGACGATCAAGATCGACAAGATCGGCGTCTCCGCCCCGGTCTCCCAGATCGGGCTGCGGCCCGACGGGCGGATCGAGGAGCCTCCGCTGAGCCGTCCCGACCTGACGGGCTGGTACAAGGAGGGCGTCACGCCCGGCGAGGCCGGTCCCTCGGTGATCCTGGGGCATGTGGACGCCGGCAAGAAGGCGGCCGTCTTCTACCGGTTGAAGGAACTGAAGGCGGGCGATCTCATCCAGGTGGTCCGGCAGGACGGTTCCACCGCGACTTTCGCGGTGCAGCGCCTGCAGAGCGTGGACAAGGACGCCTTCCCTCACCAGAAGGTGTTCGGCGAGGAAATCGACTACTCCTCGCTGCGTCTGGTCACCTGCGGTGGCGCTTTCGACGCGGGCACCGGGCATTACAAAGAGAATCTCATCGCCTTCGCGAAGCTGGTCCAGCCCGCCTGACCTGCTTTTCGGCGCCGTTCCCCCTCTCCCATCCGGAGGGGGAACGGTCCAGGCCCGGCGTGCCTGGCTTGGCCGATAACGACAAATCGGGGAAAATCACTTCTGACCCCGTTCACGGCCCGGCCGAGCAAGGCCGCCCGAGGCGGCGAGCGTCCGGCCCACCCCGCGGACACCGGCCGGGACGGGGACACCAGTCGAGCACGACAAAGGAGACCGCGTGCAGGCGATCAGCATTCAGCAGCCCTGGGCGTTCGCGATCGCCCGGGGCGGCCGGGCGATCTCCAACCAGGCGGTGCCCACCGCCTATCGCGGCCCGCTGCTCATCCACGCCTCCATGCGCGTCGATCTCAAGGCCTGCGACTCCCCGCTGATCCGGGCCGCGGGCTGGGACCCGCGCGACCCGCTGGCCACGATCGGCGCGGTCATCGCCATGGCCGAGCTGGACCACGTCTGCTCGGCCGGGTTCCAGGGCGAAGCCTGCGACTGCGGTCCCTGGGCCGAGGCGGGCGCCCACCACTGGCAGCTGACCTCCGTCCGGGCCCTGCCGCGTCCCATCGTCGCGCTGGGCCGCCCGAGCCTGTGGGAGCCCGCTCCCACGCTCATGACGAAGGTCCAGATGATGCTCGCCCCGGCACCGACGCCGGCGCCGGCCAATCCCGCCCCCTGAGCGCCGCTTCAGCCGAGCGCGGAGTCGCGGAGGCGGCCGAACTCCCCGGCGAGCCTGTCGAGCGTCCAGCTCGCGTTGAGGCCGCTGGGGTGCGAACTGTTCGCCTGTGAGGTCGGTTGAGTGAACATGCGGGTAATCAAGTGATCGGACTTGACGTTTTGTGTTGGCCTCCGTACTTTCAGTAGCGCAACCTGGGACGCCGGGTTCGGTGTCAGCGTGCGGGGCCCCCTTTCCACCGGAGTGATGGTCTGGGGCCTCCCCGTCGCCTCTGGTCGAGCCCACATGGCCAGGTCGCATAGGGAACCGGCCTCCCGGGAACGGACCACGCACAGGATGCGTGTCGCCGCCCCGGGGTCGAGTACGCCGGGGACCAGTGCGTCCAAGACCGTTCGGGGCGCGCGGCTGAGCAACTCATGCACAGTCCTTAGGAACGGTTGGGCAGGACCCACAGCCGAAGGCCCTGGCCCGGCTCCCCCGCCCGGAACGCGGAACGGGCCGCCTCCCCGTCGGGGGAGGCGGCCCGTCCAGTCGTGCGGGTCCGGGTTGATGCCGCAGAACAGCACGCGCAGCGGTTCGCCGCCGGACGGGAGGACGTCGGGGATGACGCGGTCGCGGGCCGCGTCCAGGTCGGCCTTGGTCGGACGCATCAGATCAGGCTACGCACGATCAGGGTCACGGCGGACGCGCCCACGACGACGAGGATGCCGGTGCGCATGCGGCCCGCGTCCACGTACCGCCGCACCGGGCCCGCCACCAGGAATCCCGCCAGCACGAACGGGGTCAGCGCCAGTCCCGCGTTCACCTGCTCGCCCGGCAGCTGTCCCCCGGCGGCGAGGGTGGCGAGGGAGAGGAGGGCGCCGCCGGTGAAGAAGACCGCCAGCGTCGCCCGCACCTTGGGGCCGCTCTCGTGCTGGTAGAGGAGGGCGATCGGAGGGCCGCCGATCGCGGACGCGGTCCCGGTCGTCCCGGCGACCAGGCCGGCGGTGGTGAGGGTGGCCCGGTTGCGCGGGACCCTTCCCGTCCACAGGCCGGCGCCGAGGGCGGCCAGCACCATGACGCCGACGATCGCGCCGAGGGCCCGGCCGGGGACGGCGGCGACCACCCAGACGCCCAGCGGCGTCCCCGCCAGGCGTCCCCCGAACGCCCAGCCCAGGCCCTTCAGATCGGCGTGCCTGATCTCCTGCGCCATCGTGGCCAGCGGCAGCACGGTCGCGGCCACCAGGATGGAACCGGGCATCAGCGAGGGGAAGAACATCGTGACGACGGGGGTGGCGACCAGGCCCACGCCCAGCCCGACGCTGCTCTGCACGATCGCGCCGAGGAGCGCGGCCAGCCCTCCGACCAGGAGGAATTCGAGTGAGGGCATGGGCTGGAACGTTACATCCCCCGATTTCCGACCGGCGAAGGGACGATCACGCGGACGCGGCCGTCAGGCGCTCCACCTCCTCCGCGGTGAGGGCGAGCTCGGCGACCTTCAGCAGCGCGGGCACCTGCCGCACCGTGCGGGCGCTGGCGATCGGCGCGACCACGGTGGGCCGGGCCAGCAGCCAGGCCAGCGCCACGGTCGGCACCGGCACGCCGCGGTCGGCGGCGATCTCGTCCAGCACGTCCAGGACCTTGCGGCCGCGCTCGGTGCCCAGATGCGCGCCGGCCTTCTTCGCGCGGGCGCTGTCGACCCTGACCCCGGCGCGGTACTTGCCGGTGAGGAAGCCCGAGGCCAGCCCGTAGTACGGCACGGCCGCCAGCGCGTGCTCCCGCGCGATCCGCATCCGCGCGCCCTCGTAGGTGTCGCGGGACACCAGGTTGTAGTGGGCCTGGATGGCGACGTACTTGGCCTTGCCCTCGCGGTCGCTGAACGCCAGCGACGCCTCCAGCCGCTCCGGCTCGATGTTGGACACGCCGATGTGCCGGACCTTGCCCTCCCGCACGAGCTCGTCCAGCGCCGTGATGATCTCCTCGACCGGCACCGTGAGGTCGTCGGTGTGGGTGTAGTAGAGGTCGATCCGGTCGGTGCGCAGGCGGCGCAGCGAGGCCTCCGCCGCGGCCCTGATCGTCCCGGCGGCCAGGCCGCGGTGCTCGGGGTGCGCCCCGACCTTGGTCGCCAGCACCATCCGGTCGCGGCCGCCGCGCGCCGCCAGCCACTCCCCGATGATCTCCTCGGACTCGCCGCCCCGGTGGCCCTCCACCCAGGCCGAGTAGGTGTCCGCGGTGTCGACGAAGTTCCCGCCGCCTCCGGCATAGGCGTCCAGGACGGCGAACGACTCCTCCCGGTCCGCGGTCCAGCCGAAGACGTTCCCGCCGAGCGCGAGCGGATAGACGTCCAGGTCCCCGATCTTGTTCTTGAACTCAGCCATGACACGATCCAACCGCGCCCGCCCCACCGCACCGGCGACCGCCCCACCCCTTGGCGCCGCTCCCCCGCCCGGAACGCGGAACGGGCCGCCTTCCCCAGGGGGAGGCGGCCCGTCCGTTCGTGCCGGTCAGGCTACTTGCGCAGGAGGTTGCGGAGGACGTACTGCATGATGCCCCCGTTGCGGTAGTAGTCGGCCTCGCCCGGGGTGTCGATGCGGACGGTGGCGGTGAACTCCTTGCCGTCGGCGCTGACCGTGACCTCGTCGGGGACGCCGCCCTCGTTGAGCTTGGTGACGCCGGTGATGTCGAAGGTCTCGGTGCCGGTCAGGCCGAGGGAGGCGGCGGACTCGCCCTCCTTGAACTGGAGCGGCAGCACGCCCATGCCGATGAGGTTGGAGCGGTGGATCCGCTCGTAGGACTCGGCGATGACCGCGCGGACGCCCAGCAGCGCGGTGCCCTTGGCGGCCCAGTCGCGGGACGAGCCGGAGCCGTACTCCTTGCCCGCGATGACGACCAGCGGGGTGCCCTGGGCGGCGTAGTTCTGCGCGGCGTCGTAGATGAACGACTGCGGCGCGCCCTCCTGGGTGAAGTCGCGGGTGTAGCCGCCCTCGACGTCGTCCAGCAGCTGGTTGCGCAGCCGGATGTTGGCGAACGTGCCGCGGATCATGACCTCGTGGTTGCCGCGGCGCGAGCCGTAGGAGTTGAAGTCCTTGGCGGTGACGCCGTTGTCCTGGAGGTACTCGGCGGCGGGGGTGCCGACCTTGATGGCGCCGGCCGGGGAGATGTGGTCGGTGGTGACCGAGTCGCCCAGCTTGGCCAGCACGCGGGCGCCGCCGATGTCGGTGACCGGGGCGGGCTCCATGCCCATGCCGTCGAAGTA
The DNA here is from genome assembly GCF_055379765.1 of Actinomadura rugatobispora. Lineage (NCBI taxonomy): Bacteria > Bacillati > Actinomycetota > Actinomycetes > Streptosporangiales > Thermomonosporaceae > Actinomadura > Actinomadura rugatobispora. Next base: position 1,373,090 of record NZ_AP029191.1, read on the forward strand.
GGGGGCCTTGCGGACGTAGGTGGACGCCGCGTCCCACTCGAAGGTGTCGCCGGTCGGGATCGCCAGCTCCTGCCAGCGGGAGTCGCCCTTGAACACGTCGGCGTAGTCCTGGAGGAACATCTCCTGGCCGATCGAGCCCTCGACGATCTCCTTGACCTCCTCGGCGGACGGCCAGAGGTCGCGCAGGTAGACCGGGCCGTCGACGCCGTCGCCGATGGGGTCGTTGAGGATGTCGACGTCCATCGAGCCCGCGAGCGCGTAGGCGACCACCAGCGGCGGCGAGGCCAGGTAGTTCATCTTCACGTCGGGGTTGATGCGGCCCTCGAAGTTGCGGTTGCCCGACAGGACGGAGGTGACCGCCAGGTCGGCGTCGTTGATCGCCTTGGAGATCTCCTCCTGCAGCGGGCCGGAGTTGCCGATGCAGGTGGTGCAGCCGTACCCGACCAGGTTGTAGCCGATCTTGTCGAGGTACGGGGCGAGGCCCGAGCGCTCCAGGTAGCCGGTGACGACCTGGGAGCCGGGGGCCAGGGAGGTCTTGACCCACGGCTTGCGGGTCAGGCCCTTCTCCACCGCCTTCTTGGCCAGCAGCCCGGCGCCGACCATGACGTAGGGGTTGGAGGTGTTGGTGCAGGAGGTGATCGCGGCGATGACGACGGCGCCGTGGTCGATCTCGAACGTGGTGCCGTCGGCGAGGGTCACCGGGGTCGGGGCGTTCGGCCGGGTGGCGCCGTCGGCGGCGTGCCGGCGCGGCTTGTCGCCGTTGCCGCCGCGGGAGATCGCCGGGGAGTCGGAGGCCGGGAACGACTCGTCCGACGCCTCGTCGGCGGGGCCCAGGATGCTGCCGGCGGAGACGTAGTTGCGCACGTCGCGGCGCCAGGTCTGCTTGGCCTCGGCGACCGAGATGCGGTCCTGCGGGCGCTTGGGCCCGGCGATGGAGGGCACCACGGTGGACAGGTCGAGCTCGAGGTACTCGGAGAACTCCGGCTCGGCGGACGGGTCGAGCCACATGCCCTGCGCCTTGGCGTACGCCTCGGCGAGCGCGACCTGCTCGTCCGTGCGGCCGGTGAGGCGCAGGTAGGACAGGGTCTCGCCGTCGATCGGGAAGATGGCGCAGGTGGAGCCGAACTCGGGGCTCATGTTGCCGATGGTGGCGCGGTCGGCGACCGGCAGCGCGGCCACGCCCTCGCCGTAGAACTCGACGAACTTGCCGACCACGCCGTGCTCGCGCAGCATCTCGGTGATGGTGAGCACCAGGTCGGTGGCGGTGGTGCCGGCGGGCAGCTTGCCGGTCAGCTTGAAGCCGACGACCCGCGGGATGAGCATGGAGATCGGCTGGCCGAGCATCGCGGCCTCGGCCTCGATGCCGCCGACGCCCCAGCCGAGGACGCCGATGCCGTTCTCCATCGTGGTGTGGGAGTCGGTGCCGACGCAGGTGTCGGGGTAGGCGACGCCCTCACGGTCGAACACGACCCGGGCCAGGTGCTCGATGTTGACCTGGTGGACGATGCCGGTGCCGGGCGGGACGACCTTGAACTCGTCGAACGCGGTCTGGCCCCAGCGCAGGAACTGGTAGCGCTCGCCGTTGCGCTCGTACTCGCGCTGGACGTTGCGCTCGAAGGCGTCCGGCGAGCCGAAGTAGTCGACGATGACGGAGTGGTCGATGACCATCTCGGCGGGCGCGAGCGGGTTGATCCGGGACGGGTCGCCGCCCAGGTCGCGCACCGCCTCGCGCATGGTGGCCAGGTCGACCACGCAGGGCACGCCGGTGAAGTCCTGCATGATCACCCGGGCCGGGGTGAACTGGATCTCCTTGCTGGGCTGGGCCTGGGAGTCCCAGCCGGCCAGCGCGCGGATGTGCGCGGCGGTCACGTTGGCGCCGTCCTCGGTGCGCAGCAGGTTCTCCAGCAGCACCTTGAGGCTGTACGGGAGCCGGGCCGAGCCCTCGACGGCGTCCAGCCGGTAGATCTCGTACGACTTTTCGCCCACCTGCAGCGTGTTACGGCTGCCGAAGCTGTTCGCGGACACGGACTCCTCCTCCGTCACCGTCGCGCGTCGGGTCCGGGACGTGAGCGCGCGACGCTTGCGTCATGTGTCGATATACCGGTCGATACCGGCGCCCACGCGGCCGTCGCCCCTGCCTGCCGGGCGGTGCGGCGATCCGCGGCGGGCGGATGGTCATCTCCCTGAATCCTGCCCTAGTGGCAAGCCTGCTCGGGACCCGGGTCCGCCTAACTTCCGCGGGTTTTCTCTTGACGTCAAGCTATCTCTGATTTATCTCGATATCAAGTTATCTTGTCCCCGCCGGTCCCACCCCTCCTGCCAGGACGTTCGCACGCGGAGGCCGCCGGACGGCACGCCTCCCGGGTCGTTCACTTCCCCGCAGCGACCGCGGGAACCTACTGGCCTCTGCGTTCGTCTTCGATATATCGTTGTCGTATCGCGAGAGATCAAAGAGGGATCTCGGAAGGCGGTGGAGAACATGGGGACGACGCACGGACCGGGTCCGGACCTGCGCTGGGCCTTCGCCGCGGCGGCGCTCGGCGCGAAGGCCGCCCACCTGGCGGCGCACGCGGCGCGCGGGCATGAGCGCGGGCATGAGCACGGGCACGCACGGGGCTGGGCGGCCGGCTGCGGCCCGAAGGCCCGCGGTGACGCACCGGGCGGTTTCGGATGGTTCTTCGGCGGCGGCCCGGGGCCGTGGGGTCCGCCTCCCGGGCCTGGCCCCTGGGGCGGCCCGTGGGGCCGGGGCCGTCCACCGTGGGCCAAGGGCCCGGGCGGACGGGGGCCGAGGGCGCGCAAGGGGAACGTGCGCGCGGCCGTCCTCGCGCTGCTGGCCGAGGAGCCGCGCAACGGCTACCAGATCATCCAGGAGATCAACGAACGCAGCGGCGGCGGCTGGAAGCCGAGCCCCGGCGCGGTCTACCCGGCGCTGCAGCAGCTGGCCGACGAGGGGCTCATCCGCAGTGAGGAGGACGGCGGGCGCAAGACGTTCCAGCTGACGGACGAGGGCCGCGCGCACGTCGCCGAGCACGCCGACGAGCTGTCGGAGCCCTGGGCGGAGATGACGCCCGACTTCGGCGAGGGCGTGCCCGACCTGTTCAAGCACGCGGCCCAGACCGGCGCCGCGCTGATGCAGGTCGTCCACTCGGGGTCGCCGGAGCAGGTCGCCCAGGCCAAGGAGGTGCTGGCCGACGCCCGGCGCAGGCTCTACCTCATCCTGGCCGAGGACGACGAGGCCGATCCGGGCCCCACCACCCGCGACACCCCGGAGGAGTGAACGACGGTGACGACCCGTCTGGACGACATGCGCATCGGTGACGCCGAGCGCGACGCGGTGACGGCGGCTCTGCACGAGCACTTCGCCGCGGGCCGCCTCGACCGCGAGGAGCTCGACGAGCGGCTCACGGCGACACTGGCCGCCAAGACCCAGGGCGATCTCAAGGCGGTCGTCCGCGACCTGCCCGGGGACAACGGCCTGCCCGAACCGTCCCGGGCCCGCGGGCACGGCCACCCGGCGCCGTGGCACCCGCACGGCGGGCCGCAAGCGGCGTGGGCGCACGGCCATCCGGCCCGTCGCCACGGCCACCGGCACGGCCCGTTCCCGGCGTTCCCGCTGATGATCGGCGTGTTCATGATCGTGGCTTTCACCGTCGGGCCGGGCGCGGCGATGCTGGCGGTGCTGCAACTGGCGCTGCTGGTCTGGACGGTCAAGGCGATCGTCCTGGCGGTCGCCGTCCGCCGCACCCGCCCCCGCTAGGGCCGGACACGCCCCCGGCCCCGCGGCCGGGGGCCTCAGCGGAGGGCGGCGGCCTTGCGGGCCAGGTCCTCGATCCGGTCCCAGTCGCCGTCCCGGACGGCGTCGGCCGGGGTCAGCCAGCTGCCGCCGACGCAGCCCACGTTGGGGAGGCCCAGGTAGCGGGTGGCGTTGTCCTGGGTGACGCCGCCGGTCGGGCAGAAGCGGATCTGGGGCAGCGGGCCGTTCAGCGCCTTCAGGTACGGCGCGCCCCCGGCCGCCTCCGCCGGGAAGAACTTCATCGCGGTCACCCCGTGCTCCAGCAGCGCCATCGCCTCCGAGGCGCTGGAAACTCCGGGCAGGAACGGCAGCGCCGTCGCCGTCATCGCCTCGCGGAGACGGCCGGTGCAACCGGGGCTGACCAGGAAACGCGCGCCCGCCCGCGCCGAACGCTCCGCGTCCTCGGGCTGAACGATCGTGCCCGCGCCCACGACGGCGTCCGGCACCTCGGCGGCGATCCGCTCAATGGCGGCGAGGGCGCCCTCGGTGCGGAGCGTGACCTCGATGACCGGCAGCCCTCCCGCCACCAGCGCCCTTGCCAGCGGTACGGCCGCGTCCGGGTCGTCCAGCACCACGACGGGCACGACCGGGGCGAGGTCCAGCAGTTCTTCGGCTTTCACACGGGCTCCAGGAATGAGGTGTCACGGCTTCGGGCGAGGTGCGCGGCGGCACCGACGAGCGCCGGATGCGGATGGACGATGAGCGCGGTCGGGATGGCCCGCAGGAAGTCCTCAACCGGCGGCTTGCCCTCGAACCGGCGCCGGAACCCGCTGGCCTCCAGCGTGTCGGCGATCCGCGGCAGGATACCGCCGCCGAGGTACACCCCTCCGCGCGCGCCGAGCGTCAACGCGACGTTCCCCGCGAAGGACCCGAGCAGTCCGCAGAAGACCTCGACCGCCTCTGCGCGCAGGGCGTCGTCCGCCTGCGTGATCTGGGCGGGGGTAAGGGGGGCGGTCTTGATTCCGTGGATCAGGGCCAGGAGGCGGTGGATGCGGGTCAGGCCGTCGCCGGAGAGGAGGTACTCGGCGTTGCCCACGCCGAGTTCGGCGCGGAGCAGGCGCATCAGTTCGATCTCGAGGTCGGTCGCGGCGGGCACGTCCACGTGGCCGCCCTCACCGGGCAGCGGGATCCAGCGGGTCGCCGCCCCTGGTACCGGGACCAGGGCGGCCACGCCCATACCCGTGCCCGGGCCCAGGACGGCCAGAGGGGCGGTGCCGTCGGCGGCGGGCGGTGAGGCGGCGCCGATCGGACGCAGATCCCGCCGAGGGTCCAGGTGCGGGAGGGAGAGGGCCAGCGCGGCGAAGTCGTTGACGACCTCAAGGTCGGGAAGGTCCAGGTGGGCGCGGATCCGGTCAACGGAGTCGGGGACCCAGCCCGCGTTGGTCAGCCTGATGCGGCCGTCCGCGACCGGGCCCGCGATCGCCAGGCAGCCCGCCGCGGGGCGCGCGTCGAGGCCGGCGAGGTAGGCGGCGGCGGCCTCCGCGAGACCGGCGTGGTCGCGCGTGGGCAGGGCGCGGATCCGGGCGGGCGGCCGCCCCGGCCCTTCGACCAGGGCGAAGCGGGCGTTGGTGCCGCCCACGTCCGCGACCAGCCACGGGTACCCGGTCATGCGAAGACCCCGGCACCCCGTTCGGCGGGGCCCACCGCCCGGCGGAAGGCCGCGAAGAGCTCCCGGCCCGTGCCCGCGTCGCCGGGCGGGGCGGTCGACGCGGCGGGCTCGCGGGCCGCGAACTCCTCGTCGGGGACGAGGACCTCCAGCAGGCCCTTGCCGGCGTCGAGCCGGATCACGTCCCCGTCCCGGACGCGGGCCAGGGGGCCGCCGGCGGCCGCCTCAGGGGAGGCGTGGATGGCCGCCGGGACCGTGCCCGACGCGCCCGACATGCGGCCGTCGGTGACCAGCGCGACCCGGTGGCCGCGGTCCTGCAGGACCGACAGCGGCGGGGTCAGCTTGTGCAGCTCGGGCATGCCGTTGGCCTGCGGCCCCTGGAACCGGACGACCGCGACCAGGTCGCCGTCCAGCTCGCCCGCGGCGAAGGCGTCCTGGAGCTGCTGCTGGGAGTCGAAGACGCGGGCGGGCGCCTCGATCGCGCGGTGCTCGTCCCGGACGGCCGACACCTTGATCACGGCCCGGCCCAGGTTGCCGCGCACGGTGTTCAGGCCGCCCTGGGCGTCGAACGGCTCGTCGACCGGGCGGAGCACCTCGGGGTCGCCCGAGACGGCGGGCGCCGGAACCCAGGTCATGCCCTCGGCGGTGAGCTCCGGGGTGCGGCGGTAGGCGGCCAGGGTCTCGCCGCCGACGGTGCGCGCGTCCTCGTGCAGCAGCCCGGCGTCGGCGAGCTGCCCGATGAGGAAGGCGGTGCCGCCCGCGGCGTGGAAGTGGTTCACATCGGCGGTGCCGTTGGGGTACAGCCGGGTCAGCAGGGGGGTGACCGAGGAGAGCTCGTCGAAGTCGTCCCAGGTCAGCTCGATGCCCGCGGCGGCGGCCATGGCGACCAGGTGCAGCGTGTGGTTGGTGGAGCCGCCGGTGGCGAGCAGCGCGACGACGCCGTTCACGAACGCGCGCTCGTCCAGCATCTCCCCGACCGGCGTGGTCAGCCGCAGCACCCGCCGCGCGGCCTCGTCGGTGAGCGCGTCGCGCAGCGGCGTGCCCGGCGGGACGAAGCTGGCGCCCGGCAGATGGAGGCCCATGACCTCCATCAGCATCTGGTTGGAGTTGGCGGTGCCGTAGAAGGTGCACGTCCCGGGCGAGTGGTACGAGGCGGCCTCGGCGGCCAGCAGCTCCTCGCGGCCGATCTCGCCCGCCGCGTGCCGCTTGCGGACCCTGGCCTTCTCCGCGTTGGGCAGCCCGGAGGCCATCGGCCCGGCCGGGACCAGGATCACCGGGAGGTGCCCGAACGACAGCGCGCCGATCACCAGGCCGGGCACGATCTTGTCGCAGACGCCGAGCATCAGGGCGCCGTCGAACATGTCGTGCGCGAGGGCGATGGCGGTGGACATGGCGACCACGTCCCGGCTGAACAGCGACAGCTCCATGCCCGCGCGGCCCTGGGTGATCCCGTCGCACATGGCGGGCACGCCCCCGGCGAACTGGGCGGTGCCGCCCGCGTCCCGGACGGCGGCCTTGATCCGCTCGGGGTAGCCGTGCAGCGGCTGGTGGGCCGACAGCATGTCGTTGTAGGCCGACACGATCGCGATGTTCTTCGCCGTCGTCCCCCTGAGCTGCAGTTTCTCGGTGGGGCCGCAGGCGGCGAAGCCGTGCGCGAGGTTGGCGCAGCCGAGCCCTGCGCGGGCGGGGCCCTGGCTCCGCGCCTCCGCGATCCGGCCCAGGTAGGCGGCGCGCCGCGCCGCGCTGCGCTCGGCGACGCGCTCGGTGACCCGCGCGACGACGGGGTGCGGTGCAGCTGCCCGCGGTGTGCCTGCCTGCGGTGAGCCTGTCATGGGGACGCTCCTGCTCTCGGCCGGGGGGAGGAGGACTTCGGCAAAACTAAGCCCTTCGGGCAAGCATCACAACCTACTTAGGCATGGCGATTAACAAAAGTGGGCGAGCTTGTGACAGCCTCACGGCCATGCTTCACTGACCGGATGACACGACGCCCGTCGTCCAGCGGGGACGTGCTCCGCCTAATCCGCGAGGAGGGCGTCGCCACCCGCGCCGAAATCGGCCGCGTCACCGGCCTCTCCCGGCCCGCCGTGGCCCTCCGGGTGAACGCGCTGATCGCGCACGGCCTGGTCGCCGAGAGCGCCGACGGCCCGTCCACCGGCGGCCGTCCCCCCGCGCGGCTGTCGTTCAACGCCTCCGGAGGCGCCCTCCTGGTCGCCAACCTGGGCCGGTCGCGCGGCCAGGTCGCCGTCACCGACCTGGCCGGGACGATCCTCGCCCAGGCCGGCATCACCACCGGCCGGACCCCGGAGGCGACCCTCCCCGGCCTGCTCACCGAGTGGGCCCGGCTCCTCGAAGGGACCGGCGTCGCCGCGGTGCGCGGAGCGGGCATCGGCGTGCCCGACGCCGTGGAGTTCGCCCCCGCCCGCTGGGAGGGCTTCCCGGTGGGCCCGCCCATCACCGAGCGCTTCGGCGTCCCCGCCTACCTCGACAACGACGTCAACATCGCGGCGCTGGGCGAGTACCAGTCCCGGTTCCGCCAGGAGACCGGCGACCTGCTGTTCGTCAAGCTTTCCACCGGCGTCGGCGCCGGGCTGATCGCCGGCGGCCGGGTGCAGCGCGGCGCGCTCGGCGCGGCCGGGGAGATCGGCCACATCCCGGTGCGGGACGGCGGCGGGGTCCGCTGCCGCTGCGGCAACCTCGACTGCGTGGAGGCCGTCGCGGGCGGCGCCGCGCTGCTCGCCCGCTCCCCCGCCGCCGATGACCTGGCCGCGCTGGTCGCCCTCGCCCGCGCGGGCGACCCGGAGACCGTGACCCTCGTCCGGGAGGCGGGCCGCCGCGTCGGGGAGGTCGTCGCGGGCGCGGTCAACCTGCTCAACCCGGCGGTGGTGCTGCTCGGCGGCGACCTGACCGGCGCGTACGAACCGCTGATCGCGGGCGTCCGCGAGGTCGTCTACCAGCGCGCCACGGCCCTGGCGACCCGCCGCCTGCGCATCGAGCCCAGCCGCCTGGGCGACACCGCCGGGCTGATCGGCTGCGCGGCCCTGGTCCTGGACCACATCCTGACCCCCGAGGCCGTCGACACCGCCCTCGCCGCCGCCGCCCCCTCCCCCGCCTGATCCCCGGTCCGGACGCCTTTTTTCGGAAAGTGCGGTGTCGGCTGTCGATCTGGGCGGAAGGCGTTCGTGTAGAGGGTGAGCACCCGGAACGGCTCCGGGCTCGCACGGACTCGTACGGACTCGCAAGGAGGAGACATGCAGCACTATCTGCTCAGCATCTACCAGCCCGCCGGTCCCGCCCCCTCGCCCGAGTTCCTCGAGCCGATCATGCGGGAGGTGGGCAGGGTCAACGAGGAGATGCACGCGGCCGGCGCCTGGGTCTTCGCCGGCGGCCTGCACGCCCCGGAGACCGCCACCGTCGTCCGGACCAAGGACGGCGAGCCGCTGCTGACCGACGGCCCGTTCACCGAGGGGAAGGAGGTCCTCGGCGGCCTCACCGTGATCAGGGCCGAGGACCTCGACGCGGCGCTCGAATGGGGGCGGAAGCTGTCACGCGCGACGACGCTGCCGGTCGAGGTGCGGCCGTTCCAGGACGGATCGCACTGACCCCCGAGGCACCGCGGATCGAGCGCGTCTTCCGCGAGGAGTACGGGCGCGCGGTGGCCGTCCTGGTCCGCCGCTTCGGCGACATCGACCTCGCCGAGGAGGCGGTCCAGGACGCGTTCGCCGCGGCCGTCCGGCGTTGGCCGGTGGACGGCACGCCGCCCAGCCCCGCGGGCTGGATCATCACCACGGCGCGGAACCGGGCCCTGGACCGGCTGCGCCGCGAGGCGTCCCGCGAGGACCGGCATGCGCAGGCCGCCCTGCTGCGGGCCGAGGGCTCCACGGAGGAGGGTCCCGTGCACGACGACCGGCTCCGGCTGATCTTCACCTGCTGCCATCCGTCTCTGGCGACCGACGTCCAGGTCGCGCTCACGCTGCGGCTGCTCGGCGGACTCGGGACGGGCGAGATCGCGCGGGCGTTCCTGGTCCCCGAGCCGACCATGGCGCAGCGGCTGGTGCGCGCCAAGCACAAGATCCGCGACGCGCGGATCCCGTACCGGGTGCCGGACGAGGCCGACCTGCCCGGCCGCCTCCGCGCCGTGCTGGCCGTGCTGTACCTGATCTTCAACGAGGGGTACGCGGCGGGCTCCGGCGACCGGCTGATCCGCGCGGACCTCTGCGCCGAGGCCGTCCGGCTGGGCCGTCTCCTGGCCGGGCTCATGCCGGACGAGCCGGAGGCCCTGGGGCTGCTGGCGCTCATGCTGCTCCAGGAGTCGCGGCGCGCGGCCCGCACGGACGGGGAGGGCCGCCTGGTCCTGCTCGCCGACCAGGACCGCGCCCTCTGGGACCGCGACCTGGCCGGGGAGGGGCGGGAGCTCGTGCGCCGCTGCCTGCGCCGCGGGCGGCCGGGCCCGTACCAGATCCAGGCGGCGATCAACGCGGTGCACAGCGAGTCGCCGCCCACCGACTGGCGGCAGATCCTCCGGCTGTACGACCAGCTGCTGGCGATCGCGCCGACGCCGGTCGTGGCGCTCAACCGCGCCGTGGCCGTGGCCGAGGTCGACGGACCCGAGGCCGCCCTCGCCCTCCTGGACGATCTCGATCTCGACCGCTACCACCTGTTCCACGCCGTCCGGGCCGACTTCCTGCGCCGCCTGGACCGGACGTTCGAGGCCGCCCAGGCGTACGAGGCCGCCATCGCCCGCACGGACAACGGCGCCGAACGCGATTTCCTGCGCCGCCGACTCCGCGCGCTGTGACCACTGCGACGCTGCGAACGTAGGAGAATCGCGCGGATGAGACTGATGTTCCATCCGCCGACCGCGATGGTGGACGTGTCGTCCGACCGTGCCGGCCTGTCGCGCCTGGCCTCGCTGGTGGCGTCCGGCGACGGGACGCTTCCGGCCGAGGAGGGCGCCTCCCCCTACGGGGAGATCGCGCTCACGCGGGTGACGGTCCGCACGGCGGACGGCCTCGTCCTTCTCACCGCCGATGCCGGGGGCCGCACCCTGACCATCAGCGGCGACCGCGAGCACCTGGGCGTGCTGGCCGACGTCCTCGAGGACATGGCCGCTTCAACGGACGGCGGCCACGTCCACATCGAGCACTATCCAGACCACCCCTATCTTGAAGAGGGTTCAGCCCCCATGGTCGTGAACAGCCCGCTGGGCGGCATGCCCAGGCGATGACGTCGTCCGCCCCAAGGCGCGGGCTCAGCTCTGGTCGTGGCCAGACTCGTTCTCGGCGGTGAAGGAAACGGCGACGACCGGCATCGCGGGGTTCCGCAGTCCTATGAGATGCAGCGCGAAGCCGTGCTCGGGAGCGCGTCCTCCCAGGGCCTCGCGCTCGACCCGCACGCCCTGCGCCCCCAGGTCGGCGACCACTTCGTCATAGGGGCGGTCGAGAAGCTGCACGCCGTTGAACCACGCCGTGCCCGTACGGCCGACATAGCTGATGGCGAGGGAGATCAGGCGGTCGTCCCCGTCGAATCCCAGGATCAGGCCGTGGTCGAAGTACCAGTCCTGGTTCTCCCCGCCGTAGTCGGGACGGCTCTGCTGGGCGGGTCCGAGCACGGAGCGCAGGCGCAGCCTGTCCTGGCCGAGCTGGACGATCCGCGTCCCCTTGCCCGACACCAGGTGGTGCTCGGAGATCGCCTCGACGGGCTCCTCGCCCGACATGCCCAGCAGGCTCTCGGCGGGGTTCTTCGCGTAGATCCCGACCGATTCCACCGGCAGTCCGGGTTCACCGGTCAGGTTGAACCCCGCGTCGGGGACGTCGTACCCCTCCTCGCCCTCCACGAGGCGGCAGCCCGCGGCGGCCAGGTCCGCGATGACCGCGCCGGTGTCGCGCCCCAGCAGCGCGACACCGGCGTAGGAGACCGGGGCCGGTTCGTACAGCTCCAGGTAGACGAGCCGGTCGACGTCGTCGAAGAAGAGGATGAGGCCGCCGTCCGCGTACTGCTCGCACAGGCCGGTGGCCCAGGGCGCCTTCCGGAACAGCTGCCGCTCCCCCAGGCCGCGGCCGAACGCCGTGGCGAGGCGTCCGGCGATCTCCGAGCGGCGGCCGCCGAGGCCGATCCCTTCCGGGACCACACCCGCCAGGCCCTCGAAGGGCAGGACTGTCCATGCGTCGTTCACCCGTTCATGATCGCAGCGCCGGGCCCTTGCCCGTGCAACAACCCGCGCATCCGGCCCGCCCGCGGCGGCCGGTCCCGGCCGGGCGGCCCGCGGGGTCCGGATGTCGGTGGCGGATGGGATGCTGGGGCGGTGGCTTCGGTTGAGGATCTGGTGCGGTTGCGGCGGGCACGCGACCGGATCGACCGCGAGTACGCGCAGCCGCTGAACGTGGAGGCACTGGCGCGCACGGCCCTGATGTCGCCCGGGCACTTCTCCCGGAGCTTCCGCGCAGCGTTCGGCGAGACGCCCTACAGCTACCTGATGACGCGGCGGATCGAACGCGCCAAGGCGCTGCTGCGGCGCGGCGACCTGACGGTGACGGAGGTCTGCTTCGCCGTGGGCTGCTCGTCGCTGGGCACGTTCAGCACCCGGTTCACCGAGCTGGTCGGCGAGTGCCCCAGCGCCTACAAGGCGCGTTCCCACCAGTGGGACGACGCGCTCCCCACCTGCATCACCAGGATCTACAGCCGGCCGGTCAGGAACGGGAAGCTCAGCCGTGAAGGGAACGGTCCGGAGGGCCGAACGCCAGGCGGGTGAAGCGCACGGTCAGGCCAGACCGTTCTGGAGCGCAGCAGTAGATCCCGGCCGTGGCCGGGACGCCCTCCGGGAACGGCGCGACGCGCAGCATCCGCCACGGTTCGTCCTCGGCACGGCCGCGGACGGTGACGGCGTTGCCGCTGCGGCTGGCCCGGATCGTGACGGTACGGCCCGTCCAGTCCGGTACGGGCCCGGTCGACCAGTCGGAGCGGTCGCGGGTGACGACGGCCCCGGCCTGCGCGACGCCGTCGGCGAACTCGACCCCGGCCTTGATCCAGGTCCGCTCGTCGAGCCGGACCAGCAGCCCGGCCTGGTCGAACTGCTCGGTGAAGGCGGCGGCGAACGACGCCTCGACGGCGGCCTCGGGGCCCAGGGAGGCGAGCAGGGCGTGCCCGGAGTCGCGGTCGTAGCCGTAGGAGGTGGTCTGCCAGAAGTCGCTGCCGCGCTCCGCCGTGACGAGCAGGTCGCCGCCGTCGCGGACGGCCGAGGGCGGCGGGTTGAGCCACGTGCCGTCGTCCCAGGGGATCGGTCGCAACGCTCCTCCTTCACCGGGGGTGGGGTTAAGTCCACCACGGATCGGGGGGTTCGGGCTCCTCCGTCCGGGTGGTGGGTCTCCTGTCCGGCGGGGCGTTCACGGCGAGGGTGGTGATGTCGGCGCGGAAGGCTCGTACGGAAGGCACCCGGCATGGCGAACGAAGCGATCCCGTTCAGGCGGGTGGGGCCCCTCGGCCTGGCGGCGCGGGTGCGGCCGCTGCTCACCGAGGCCGCCCTGCTGCTGGCCCTGTTCGCCGTGTACAAGCGGCGGCGGACGGCCTCGCCAACCAGTACGCCGCGATGCCCTCGCTGCACATCGGCTGGGCGCTGCTGGTCGTGCTGGCCGTGCTGCGGGTGTCGCGCAGCCCGTGGCGCTGGGTGGTGGCCCTGCACGCGCCCGCGACGGTGCTGGTGGTGGTCGTCACCGCCAACCACTACTGGCTGGACGGGATGGTGGCCGCGGCGCTCCTCGGCGGCGCCGTGGCCGTGGCCGCCCTCGGGCGTCCCCGCGCCGCGGCACGGGTTCCCGGGCGGGTGCCGGCCGGGCCGGAATAAGGAAAAATCGGTCGGCATGGGTCCAGATGCGAGCGCGTACCTCCTTCCGATGACGACCACCGCCGACGAGGCCGGCCGGGACGCCGCCGTGGCGCTGCTGCCGGTGGGCAGTTTCGAGCAGCACGGGCCGTACCTGCCGCTGGCCACCGACACCGTGATCGCCTGCACGCTCGCCCGGGAGATCGCGGCCGTCCACCCGGTCCGGACGCTGCCGCCGGTGACGATCTCCTGCTCGCACGAGCACGCGGCCTGGCCCGGGACGGTGAGCGTCTCGGCCGCGACGCTGTACGCGGTCGTCCGGGACGTGGCGGAGTCGCTGCGCCGGGCCGGGGTGCCCAAGCTGGTCCTGGTGAACGGGCACGGCGGCAACTACGTGCTGGGGAACCTCGTGCAGGAGGCCGGCGGCGACATGGCCCTGTTCCCCGGCGTGCAGGACTGGGCGGACGCGGTGACCGCCGCCGGGATCCGCACGTCCGTCGACGAGGACATGCACGCCGGGGAGATCGAGACCTCGATCCTGCTGCACGCCCATCCCGAGCTGGTGCTGCCGGGGTACGAGACGGGCGACGTGGTGGCCGGCGACCGGCGGCACCTGCTCACCCTGGGACTGGACGAGTACACCGACTCGGGGGTCGTCGGGCGTCCGTCACTGGCCTCCTCCCGTAAGGGCCGGGACCTTCTCGGTGCGCTCGTCACGGCGTTCGGGGACCACCTGCGCGCCCTCGACCGCTAGCGCCGGGGCGGCGCGGGGGGCGCGGAGGGCGGGGAGGGCCCGGACGGCGAGCACGGCGGCGCCGGGAAGGCTGGAGACGAGCGTGAGCGCCCCGTACACCACGGCGACGGCCAGGCCCTGACCGGCGCCGAGCCCGGCGGCGCCGAACGCCAGCGCCATGGTGGCCTCGCGCGGCCCCCAGCCGCCGACGTTCAGCGGCAGGCCCATCGCCAGCAGCGCCAGCACGACCAGCGGGAGGAGCCGGGTGAGCGGCGCGTCCGCCCCGGCGACGCGGGCCGCGACCAGGAACAGGGAGATGTGGCCCGCGAACCCGGCGGCGGACAGCAGCACGATCCCCGGCCAGGTGTCGCGGCCGAGCAGGACGCGGCGGGCGTCGGCCGTGGCCGCGGAGAGCGCGCGCCCCAGTCGGCCGCGGGCGAGGACGACGACGGCCGCGACGGCGAGACCGCCCGCCGCGACGACGGCGGCCGGGCCGAGGAGGCCGGGGGCCATGGCGGCGAGCAGCGCGGGCTGGGCGAGCAGCACGGCGGCCCCGGCCACGATGACGACGATCAGGCCGGCGAGGCGTTCCAGGACGACGGCGCGCACGGCCCGGCCGACGTCGCCGGCGTCGCGGCCGTGGCTGACCGCGCGGTGCACGTCGCCGAGCACCCCGGCGGGCAGCACCGCGTTCAGGAACAGCGCCCGGTAGTAGTCGGCGACGGCGGCGCCGCACGGCAGCCGCAGGCCCAGGCGGCGCGCGACCAGCCGCCAGCGCAGGGCGCTGAACACGGTGGTCAGCAGGCCGACGCCGAGCGCGGCCGCGACCGAGCCGGCGGTGATCGAACCGAGCGCGGCGACGAAGGCGTCGGCGCTGTGCCACCAGATGAGCGCGCCGATGATGGCGGCCCCGGCGAGCGTGCGCAGCCAGGGACCGTACCCGGCCCGCCCGCGGCCCGCCCGCCGGCGAGGGGACGCGTCGCCGCCCGCGACCTCGTCCGCCCCCGTCGTGGCGGTCTCGCCGTGCGCGAGGGCCCTCGCGCGCCTGACCCGCGCCGTGCGCGCCGTGCGCGTCGCGTGCGTCGCGTGCGTCGCGTGCGCGAGCCGCGCGGCGGGGAGGAGGGTGTCCATGCCGTCGCTCCGTCCGGTCATGACGCCTCACCTCCGCCGGACGCGGGCAGTGCGAGGAGGTCGCGGTGGTGGACGACGACGCTCAGGTTCCCGGCGGCGCACGCGTCGAGGCGGCGCCGCAGATACTCCTCACCGGGCAGATCGGGCTCCTGCTCGCAGGCGGCGGCGACCCAGCCGCGCAGCCATTCGGCGGCCAGCGCGGCCTGGCCGGGGCCGAGCCGCCACGGGCTGGGGCCGGTGCGGACGGTGGCGCCGCGGCGCCCGAAGGCCCCGGCGGCGGCGGTGACGGCGTCCGGTCCGAGGAGGCGGCGGCCTCCGGTGGAGCGGCGCTGGTGGTCGTTGAAGGCGGCGGTGATCACGGTGTCCAGGGGGTCGTAGGGATGCAGGGTGACCCGTCCGACGACGCTGAGGGTCAGCAGGGCGGGGCAGCCCGCCCCGGTGACCGCGGCGGCGAGATCGTCCACCTCGTCGAAGGTGAGGAGGTCGAGCAGCGCGGAGGCGGTCACCAGGGAGGTGGTCCCGGCCAGGTCGGCGGCGGTCAGCGCGGTGACGTCGCCCTCGCGCGCCTCGGCCGGGAGGGACGGGGGCAGGCTCGCGCGGGCGCGGGCGAGGAGGCCGGGGTCGCGGTCGTGCAGGATCCAGCGCTGCGGGAAGGGCAGCCGCCCGGCGAGCCAGCGGGCCTGCGCGCCGGTCCCGCAGCCGAGGTCGCGGACGACCAGGGGCGCGGCCGCGGCCGTGCGGGCCAGGTGCGCGCGCAGCGGGGCCAGCAGTTCGGCGGCGCGGGCGCCGGCGTCGGCGGGCTCGCGCAGCGCCAGCCAGTCGGGGGTGAAGCGGGCCGCGTCCGGAAGGTTCACCGGGCCTCCCTCAGGCCGGGGCCGTCCGCCACGGGGGCGCGGAGGCCGTCCAGGACGGCGGCGAGGCGGCGCGCGGTGCCGTCCCAGGCGGGGAGCGTCTCGCGGCGGGCCAGGGCCGCACCGCGCAGGCGGTGGCGCAGCTCGGCGTCGTCGAGCCAGCGGCCCAGCGCGGACGCCAGCTCGCCGACGTCCCGCGGCGGCACGAGCAGCCCGGGGATCTCGCCGCCGGGCGCCCGTCCCAGGGTGCCCGGCACGCCGCCGACGGAGGTGGCCAGCACCGGAAGGCCGCGGGCCAGCGCCTCGGCCACGACCATGCCGTAGGTCTCGGCGCGGGACGGCAGCACGACCAGGTCGGCGGCGGCGTACGCCTCGTCCAGCGCCGCCCCGCCCAGCGGCCCGGCGACGTGGACGCGGCGGCCGAGGCCGTACTCGCGCACGAGCCCGGCGATCCGGTCGGCGTGGGCGCGGTCGCGGCGCAGCGGCCCGACGAACTCGCAGGTCCAGGGCCGGTCCGACACCGTCGCGAGCGCCTCGACCAGCAGGTCGTGGCCCTTGCGCGGGGTCAGCGACGCCACGCACAGCAGCCGCGTCCCCTCCCCGCCGGAGGGCGCGAGCGGCGCGGGGTCGGTGCCCGGTTCGGCGACGTGCAGCCGGGCCGGGTCGAGGCCGTGGTGCCGGATCAGGCGGCGGGACGCCCACGGGCTGGTGGTGACGACGGCGGCGGCCGCGCGCAGCGTCGCCCGCTCCCGCTCGTCCAGGTCGGAGGGGCCCGGCTCGTCGGCCAGCGGCAGGTGCACCAGGACGGCCAGCGCCAGCCGCCGCGCCTCCGGCACGACGACCTCCGGGACGCCGCAGGCCACGAGCCCGTCCAGCAGCACCGCGGACCCGTCGGGCAGCGCGGCGAGGGCGCGGGCCAGCGCGTCGCGGGCCGTGCCGTCCGGCAGCGGCCAGGCGCCCGGGACGGCGGTCTCCCGCACGGTCCGCCCGGCGGCGGCCAGGCGTTCGCAGACGCGCCGGTCGTAGACGTTGCCGCCGCTGGGCACGGACGGGTCGTCCACGTCGCCGGGCAGCACGATGTGAATGTCGCGCGGGTGGATCTCCCGCAACGCCGTCACAGCGTGCACTCGTAACTCGCCCACGCGACGTGCGACTCGTGCAGGGTGACGGTGAGTCCCGCCAGCCCGTGGGCGTGCTCGCCCAGGGCGCCCGCGCGGATCCGCTCCACGAGCCGGTCGGCGACGACCTTGGCGAGGAACTCGGTCGAGGTGTTGACCCCGGCGAAGTCGGCCACGTCGTCGAGGTTGCGGTAGTTGAACTCCGCGAGGACGGCGCCCAGCTCGCGGATGGCCAGCCCGATGTCGACCACGAGCCCGTCGGGGTCCAGCTCGGGCCGGCGGAACGCCGCGTCGACCAGGTACGTCGCGCCGTGCAGTCGCTGCGCGGGTCCGAAGACCTCGCCGCTGAAGCTGTGCGCGATCATGAAGTGGTCACGGACGGTGACGCTGAACAAGGGCGGCCTCCTCGACCGGTGCGTAGACGATGCGGTGGCACAGCGCCGGCAGGTCGCCGGACGCGAGCCGGGGCAGCACGCGGGGCAGGTCGGCGAAGCCGCTCTCCCCGGTGACGAGCGCGTCGAACCGGGGGTCGGCCAGCAGCCGCAGCGCCAGCTCCATCCGGTCGGCGTGGGTGCGGCGCGACCGGCGGGCCGGGGACACCGCGCCGACCTGGCTGGCCCGCACGGTCAGCCGCCGGGAGTGGAAGAACTCCCCCAGCGGGACGCGCACCGCCCGGTCCCCGTACCAGCTCAGCTCGATGACCTCGCCCTCGTCGGCGAGCAGTTCCAGCGAGCGGGCCAGCCCCGCCTCGGTGGCGCTGGCGTGCACGACCAGGTCGCATCCGCCGGCGGCGTCGCCGGGCGGGGCGAATCCGACGCCGAGCGCCCGCGCGACCTCGGCGCGGGACGGGTCGGCGTCGACCAGCTGCACCCGGGCGCCGGGGATCCCGGCGAGCACGGCCGCGACCGCGCACCCGACCATCCCGCCGCCGACGACCGCGATCCGGTCGCCGACCAGCGGCGCCGCGTCCCACACGGCGTTCACGGCGGTCTCCACGGTGCCGGCCAGGATGGCGCGGCCGGGCGGCACGTCGTCGGGCACGGGCGTGACGGCCGCGGCCGGGACGACGTACCGGGTCTGGTGCGGGTAGAGGCAGAAGACGGTGCGGCCGAGCAGGTGCGGCAGCCCCTCCTCCACCACGCCGACGTTGAGGTAGCCGTACTTGACCGGTCCCGGGAAGTCGCCCTCCTGGAACGGGGCGCGCATGGCCTCGTGCTGGCTCGCCGGGACGCCGCCGCGGAAGACCAGCGCCTCGGTCCCCCGGCTCACCCCCGAAAAAAGCGTACGAACTAGGACATCTTTCGGCCCACGTTCGGCCATTTCCACAGAATTGATCTCACCACGGCCGGGTTCACGTACCCAGAAGGCGAGTGCAGCCGTACGTTCCATCGTCGTCCCTCCCGGACGGCCGTTCCCCTGGGAGTACGGTTCCAGGCGATCCCGAAAGGACGACGAACCGACGTGATGATCACTCCGCTGGCCTGGCTGGCCGGGGCCCTGTACGCGGTCGCCCTCTGGGCGATCCTCCACCGCTGCAGGCGCGGCCCGTTCGGCCCCGCCGACCGCGTCACCCTGGCCCGCGCCGTCCTCACCGGCGTCGTGACGGCACTGGTGGTGGACGGCTCGGCCGTCGCGGCGCTGACCGCCGTGGCCGCCGTCGCCCTGGCGCTGGACTGGGTGGACGGGCAGGTCGCCCGCCGCACCGGAACCGTCTCCTCCTTCGGCGCCCGCTTCGACATGGAGACCGACGCGTTCCTGGTCCTGGTGCTGAGCGTGCACGTCGCCGCGTCCCTCGGCGCGTGGGTGCCGGCGATCGGCGCGATGCGGTACGCGTTCGTCGCCGCGTCCTGGTCGCTGCCGTGGCTGCGCGGGCCGCTGCCGCCCAGCTTCGCCCGCAAGACCGTCGCGGCGGTCCAGGGCATCGTGCTGGTCGCGGCCGGATCGGGCGCGCTGCCCGGTCCCGTCGCGGTGGCCGCGGTCGTCGCCGCGCTGGCCGCGCTGCTGTGGTCGTTCGGCCGCGACATCGCGGGGCTGTGGCGCGACGCGCACGCGCCCGCCACCGGCGAGGCCGCCAAGCGCGCCGGACGCGCCGGACGCGCCGGGCGCGCCGGGCGCGGCGGTGAGAAGGTCGCCGAGCAGGTCGCGGCGCCCTGAGGGCCCGCCGCTCACGCCGACCCGCTCGCCTCGCCCAGCCGGGCGCCCGGGAAGGCGTCGAGCTGCGGCAGGTCGTGGCCGAGCCGGTCCCGCTTGGCGGTGAGGTAGGCGACGTTGTCGTCGCTGGCCTTCACCAGCAGCGGGACCCGCGCGGCCACCTCGATCCCGCACGCCTCCAGCGCGCCCACCTTGTCGGGGTTGTTCGTCATCAGCCGCACCGGGCCGATCCCCAGATGCCGCAGCACCCGCGCGGCCGGGCCGTAGTCCCGGACGTCCACCGGCAGGCCCAGCGCGGTCGCCGAGTCGACGGTGTCCAGGCCCTGCTCGTCCTGCAGGATGTGGGTGCGCACCTTCGCGACCAGCCCGATCCCGCGTCCCTCGTGGCCGCGCAGGTAGACCAGCACTCCGGCGCCCTCGCGGACGATCGCGTCCAGGGCCGCGCCGAGCTGGTCACCGCACTCGCAGCGCGTCGCCCCGAAGATGTCTCCTGTCATGCACTCCGAATGCACCCGCACCAGGGCGCTGTCGCGCGCCCCCGGTTCGCCCCGTACCAGGGCCATGTGCTCGTTGCCGTCCACCGGATCGCGGAACGCCACGGCCCGGAAGGTTCCCCTCCGGGTCACGAGCTCGGCCTCCGCGATGTCCTCGTAGCCAATGGCGTGGTCGCGCATCTTCCCCCTCGTCACCGTCGGTACCTCACCACTGGTACGTAACGGTCCGCCTGCTCGGTTGCGCCGAACCACACATAATTGACGACTCGGGGGACATGGGGGAACTCGGGCACGCCAGAGCCGGGTGGGCCGTGCGGAAAACCGTGCGGGAAACGGTGCCGGAAACGGGCCCACCCGGCGGTCGCGGGGACGTGCCGCCCGGTCAGCCGAGCCGGGCGCCCACGTGCAGGGCGAGGGCGGTCATGCTCGGGACGTTCGCGGTGAACGTGCCGTCGGCGGCGACCGTGACGACGTGGGACGGCGCGCACGTCCCGGCGGACGGGTCGTGCCCGCCCCCGATCACGTCGCAGTACCGTCCGGCGGGCAGCCGGGTCCGGAACATGCGGTTCCAGCCGGTGCCCTCGTCGCGGTTGATGACGACGTAGCCCCGGTCGCCCCGGCTGAACGCGATCTTGTTGCCGGGTCCGCCCTCCGCGTAGTCGGTGTACCAGTCCTGCTCGGGGGCGTCGTCGGCCTTGTTGACGGGCGCGCCGCCGACCGCGTTGCGGAAGCCGACCATGTCGGCCATCTCGCTGGAGCGGTGCTCGCAGACCCACTCGGTGCCGTTGCAGGACACGTCCTTGGTCGTGCCGCCGCCGTAGGTGGGCGGGCTGGTGTCGCGCTGGGTGAACGCGAAGCTGGACATCACCAGCGGGGTGCCGTAGTCCCAGCCGAGCATGAACACGTTGGCCAGCCGGTAGGCGGCGCCGTTCTTGTAGGTGAGGATGCGGCGGCCGGAGAGGGCGTCGCGCTGGCTGTCGTGGTTGTCGACCATCACGACGGCCTTGCCGCCGGGCTCCATGTCCTCGCCCCAGTTGTTCGGGAAGGCGTGCAACTGGTGGAGGCGGTTTCCGGCGTCGGAGGTCGTCCAGAACTTCTGCGAGATGAAGTTCATCGCCTGGACCTCCTTGAGGTCGCCGTTGCCGCGGTACTCCGACGGCTTCACCGGCTCGCCGGCCCCGTACAGGACCTCCTGGTAGACGTACGGGTCGCGGGTGCCGTCCGCGGGGAAGGCGGGGTCGGCGGCGATCTGCCCGCGCATCTCGCCGAGGATGGCGGCGATGTCGGCGGCGGGCATGTGCTTGGCGGCGTCGATGCGGAAGCCGTCCACGCCGAGCGAGGCCAGGTCCTTGAGGTAGCGGCCGAGGCGGGGGCGGACGTAGCCGGCGTCGTCGGTGCGGAGGTCGGCGAGGCTCGCGAGTTCGCAGTTCTGCACCTCCCAGCGGTCGCCGTAGTTCGCGATGTCGCGGCGGCAGGTGTGGAAGTCGGCGTCGGAGAAGGTGCCGGGGTAGGTGTACTTGCCGGGGAAGGACGTCCCGGCGCTGCCGGTGCCGCTCGAACTTCCGGTGGTGTGGTTGATGACGGCGTCCGCGAAGATCTTCACGCCCGAGGCGTGGCAGCGCCGGATCATGTCGCGGAACGCGGTGGCGTCGCCGCGGCGGGTGGTGAGCGTCGCGAAACCGGGGCCCGGGTAGCCGACCGGCTGGTAGTCCTGCCACCACGGGTAGCCGCCCTGACCGGCGTTCGGCAGGACGATGTGCTCCTGCGGCGGCGAGACCTGGACGGCGCCGAACCCCTTCGGGCCGAGGAAGGTCTCGCACTCCTTCGCCACGTCGGCCCACTTCCACTGGAAGAGCTGGACCATGACGGTCCGGTCGCCGGGCGGAGCGGCCGCGGTGGGGGGAGCGGCCGCGGCGGGCGCGGCGGCGGTGGTGGGCGCCATGGCGGCGGCCGCCAGCACGACGGCGGACGCGGCGGCCTTGCGGCGCGTTCTGGATCTCGATCCCATCTGCGTGCCTCCTGTACGGGTGGGGCGGGGGTCCCCCGAGGGCGTGGTCACGGCAGGAGTCGTTCCGTGTGCCGGATGGTTACAGCCGATGGCGCCTCTTGCAAGACTTCAGCAAGAAATTGCAGCCAAATACCACCCGCCCCCTCCCCAATGGCCCCAGAGACCCCACCCACGGCGCCGAGACGCGGTCGAGATAACGGTCCGGCCACGATCCTGCAGAAAGTTTCTGCAAGGGATTTACCGGTTTGCAAGAACGTTGCTACGGTCCCGGCACACCAGGCGCCCACTTCGAGGAGGACCCCATGCGGCGCACCCCCCTGGCCTGCGCGTTCGCCGGACTCACGCTCACCCTGGCCGCGTGCGGCGGAGGCGACGGCGGCCCGTCCGAGGGCGACGGCAAGGCCGCGGCCGGCGCCCCGCTCACCGGCCGCGGCCCGATCACCCTGGCCACGGGCAAGGACCGCTCCGGCAACATGCAGAAGATGGTGGACGCCTGGAACCGGGCCCATCCCGACCAGCAGGCCCGCGTCATCGAGCTGCCCGACGAGCCCAACGACCAGCGCCAGCAGATGATCCAGAACGCCACCACCAGGTCCGACGCCTACTCCATCCTCAACCTCGACGTGGTGTGGACCGCCGAGTTCGCCGCCAACCGGTGGCTGGCGCAGCTGCCCGAAGGCCCCGGCGGCCTCGACACCTCCAAGCTGCTGCCCGCCACCGTCACCACCGGCGAGTACCGCGGCCGCCTGTTCGCGATGCCGCTGACCTCCGACGCCGGCCTCCTCTACTACCGCACCGACCTGCTGGAGAAGGCGGGCGTCGCCGACCCGCCCAGCACGTGGCAGGCGATGTGGGCCGCCTGCGACAAGGTGAAGGCGCTGCCCGAGGGCAAGGGCGTCGACTGCTTCCTCACCGAGGTCGGCAAGACCGAGGGCCTCACCGTCTCCACCGCCGAGGCGATCAACAGCGCGGGCGGGACGATCGTCGGGCCCGACGGCCGTCCGACCGTGAACACCCCGCAGGCCAAGGCCGGGCTCGACTTCCTGGTGAAGGCGGTCAAGGACGGCCGGATGCCCAAGGCCGCGCTCACCCTGGACGGCGAGGGCGGGCGCCGCCACTTCCAGGCGGGCAAGGTGCTCTTCCACCGGCAGTGGCCGTACCAGTACGACCTGGCGAACAAGACCGACGGCTCGTCCAAGGTCGCGGGCAGGTTCGGGGTCGCGCCGATCCCGGGCCCGAACGGCCCCGGAGCCGCCAACCTGGGCGGCCACAACTACGCGATCTCCGCGTTCGCCAAGAACAAGGCGACCGCGCTCGACTTCATCAAGTACATGGCCGACGGCGCCCAGCAGAAGGCGAACTCGCTGGCCACCTCGCAGGCCCCCACCGTCGCGGCGCTCTACGACGACCCCGACATGGTGAAGAAGTACGCCTTCCTGCCGACGCTGAAGACCGCGATCGAGAAGGCGAAGTCGCGCCCGTCGGCGGTGAAGTACGGCGACGTCACCTCCGCGATCCAGGGCGCGGTGTACGACGCGCTCGGCGGCAGGACGTCCACCGGCCAGGCCCTGACCGGCCTCCAGTCCAAGCTGGGGCAGCTCACCACGGCGCAGTGATCGGTGATGGCGCGCAGAGAGATGAGGCGGATGGCCGCGTCCCCTGAGACGGAGCAGGCCCCGCACCGGACGACGCCCGGGAGCCCCGGCACGCCCCGCAGTCCTCGGAAGCCCAGGAAGGACGTGTCGGGTTCGCGCCGGCTGGCCGCGCTGCTGCTGTCGCCGACGCTGCTGGTGCTGGCGCTCGTGGTCGGCTACCCGGTGGTCGCCGGGTTCCGCGAGTCGCTGTTCACCCGCGGCCAGAGCCTGGACGCCGACGGCTTCGTGGTCGAGGGCGAGCGGTTCGCCGGCCTGGACAACTACACCGCGGTCTTCGCCGGGGAGCGCTCCGACGCGTTCTGGAACGCCTTCTCCAACACCACGTTCTTCACCGTCACCACCGTGACGCTGGAGACGGTGATCGGGGTCTGCATGGCGCTGATCATGGCGTGGGCGTTCCGCGGCCGCGGCCTGGTGCGGGCCAGCGTGCTGGTGCCGTGGGCGATCCCGACCGCGATCTCCGGGCTGCTGTGGCGCTGGATCTTCCAGGCGGACGGGGCGTTCAACGCGGTCATCCGGCACCAGGTGCTGTGGACCGCCGACGGCTTCGCCTCCAAGCTGGCCGTCGTGATCGCCGAGGTGTGGAAGACCTCGCCGTTCATCGGGCTGCTGGTGCTGGCCGGGCTGCAGCTGATCCCCCGGGACGTGTACGAGGCGGCCCGGGTGGACGGCGCGGGCGCGTTCCAGCGGTTCTGGCGGATCACGCTGCCGCTGGTGAAGCCGGCGCTGCTGGTCGCGGTGCTGTTCCGGATGCTGGACGTGCTGCGCATGTTCGACCTGCCGGCGGTGCTGATCGGCGTCAACAAGAAGTCCGTGGAGACGCTCACGATGATCTCCTGGTTCGAGGCGAACAACCTGCGGTACGGCTCGGCCGCCGCCTACGCCACGATCCTGTTCGTCTACATCGCGGTGATCTCCTACCTGTTCGTGAAGCTGCTCGGTGCCGACATCATCGGCGAGGCCCGGCAGCAGACCCGCGGCGCCAAGAAGAGGAGGCGGGCCGCATGACCGCCGCCGTCACCGCACCGCCGCCGCGGGCGCGGGCCCGCCGGGCGCGCCGTCTCCTGCCGTACGCCGGCATCGCGGCCGTGGTGCTGTACTGCCTGGTCCCGTTCTACTGGATGGTCGTGTCGGCGTTCCGGCGGCCGCAGGACCAGTTCGACAACTCGATCGTCCCGGTCCGCTGGTCGCTGGAGAACTTCGGCGCGGTGTTCGGCGGCGGGAACGGCTTCGGCCGGGCGCTGGTGAACAGCTTCGTGGTCGCCGGGGCGACCACCGCGCTGACCCTGGTGATCGGCGTGTTCACCGCCTACGCGCTGGCCCGGCTGGACTTCCCGTTCAAGAACGCGATCCTGGGGATCATCATCGGGACGACCATGTTCCCGGGCATCTCCCAGCTGATCCCGCTGCTGAAGCTGTTCACCGACATCGAGTGGATCAACACCTACCAGGCGATGGTGCTGCCCAGCCTGGGGTTCGCGCTGCCGCTCACGGTGTGGCTGCTGACCGCCTTCTTCCGGCAGCTGCCGTTCGAGCTGGAGCAGGCCGCGATGGTGGACGGCTGCGGCCGCGGCCAGGCGTTCCGGAAGATCATCGTGCCGCTGGCCGCGCCCGGGGTGTTCACCACCGCCATCATCACGTTCCTCACCACGTGGAACGAGTTCATCATTGCGCTGTCGGTGGTGAACGAGAAGGAGATGCAGACGGCGACCGTGGCGATCTCCAAGTTCACCGGGGTCTCCGGGTTCGACCAGCCGTTCGGCACCCAGATGGCGGCCGGGGTGATCGTCACCGTGCCGCTGGTCGTGGTGGTGCTGATATTCCAGCGCCGGATCGTGGCGGGTCTCGCGGCCGGCGGCGTGAAGTAGAAAAGGACACCTTGACCTCCTCCCCTCGTCAACGAGAAGGATTTCAACCCGTGGCCTCAGGAGAGGAGGACAGGTTGGGGTTCGCGGTTCGTCCGCTCCGGCGACCCGGGGCGTCCCCGCGCAGCGACGGCCGGTCCGGCCGCCGTGCCCACCAGCGTGCAGAGGAGTCTGGTCTCGTGGGGGCGGCCCACTTACGCGACGACCGCACGACCTGGTGCGGCTTGACGCCGACCTGCCGGAACCCCTCGTGCACCCCGTGCCTGCGCCAGGTCGGACGGCGGTGAGTGCCGGCGAAGAAGTTGCCCATCGCCTGCGCGAAATCACGCAGCGCCTGCTGCTGCACCGTCTGCGACCCCGCCCGCAACCACCCGAACTCGGCACGAGCCTCGGTCAACTGCCGGGACTGCTCGCCGTAGCCGGGCGCCCCGCATCGCCGGTGCCGGGACCAGAAACCGTGCTGCTCCACCGCAAGGTTCCACACGTACCGCGCGTGCGCGCAATGCGAGAGCATGACTTGCTCCTGCTCAGGCGTCGGGGCCAGGCGGTAACGCGACACGCGAGGATCGTAGCGTGAACACTCGAACACAGGAACGAGAACGTGCTGGATAGTGCCTGGTCAACCGACATTCGCCCCCGGGGAGCGAGTCTCCTTTCCCTGCTTTGTTCCGCAGGGGTCCGCTTCCTCCCCGGCCTCAAGGCCGGGGTTTCCTCGGAGGTCCTTTGATGACGCAGAACATCGCCGACGTCACGCCCGCCGCCGAGGGCCCGCGCGAGCCGCGGGCCCGGTGGTGGCGTGACGCGGTCATCTACCAGGTGTACGTCCGCAGCTTCGCCGACTCCGACGGGGACGGCATCGGCGACCTGGCCGGGGTGCGCGCGCGGCTGCCCCATCTGGCCGAGCTGGGCGTGGACGCGGTGTGGCTGACGCCGTTCTACACCTCCCCGATGGCCGACTTCGGCTACGACGTCGCGGACTACCGGGACGTGGACCCGATCTTCGGAACGCTGGAGGACGCCCGCGCGCTCGTCCGGGACGCGCACGGGCTCGGGCTGCGGGTCATCGTGGACGTCGTCCCCAACCACACCTCCGACCGGCACGCCTGGTTCCGGGCCGCGCTGGAGGCGGCGCCGGGCGCCCCCGAACGGGACCGCTACATCGTCCGCGACGGCCGCGGCGAGGGCGGGGAGCTGCCGCCCAACGACTGGGAGTCGGTGTTCGGCGGCCCCGCCTGGACGCGCCTGCCGGACGGGCAGTGGTACCTGCACCTGTTCGCCCCCGAGCAGCCGGACCTGAACTGGGAGAACGCCGAGGTCCGCGCCGAGTTCGAGGACGTGCTGCGGTTCTGGCTCGACCTGGGCGTGGACGGCTTCCGGGTGGACGTGGCGCACGGCATGGTCAAGGCGCCCGGCCTGCCGGACGTGGGCTTCGCCGACCAGGTGAGGATGCTGGGCCGTACCGTGCTGCCGTACTTCGACCAGGACGGCGTGCACGAGATCCACCGGTCGTGGCGCCGCCTGCTGGACTCCTACGGCGGCGAGCGGATCGCCGTTGCGGAGGCGTGGGCGCCGACGCAGGACCGCCTCGCGCTGTACGTGCGCCCGGACGAGCTGCACCAGGCGTTCAACTTCCACTACCTGACCGTGGACTGGGACGCGCGCGCCAAGCGGGAGGTGATCGACGCGTCGCTGCTCACCGCCGGGCAGGTGGGCGCGCCGTCGACCTGGGTGCTGTCCAACCACGACGTGAAGCGGCACGTCACCCGGTACGGGGACGGCGAGGTGGGCCTGCGGCGGGCGCGGGCGGCGGCGCTGCTGATGCTGGCGCTGCCCGGCTCGGCCTACATCTACCAGGGCGAGGAGCTGGGCCTGAACGAGGTCCTGGACCTGCCGGAGGAGTACCTGCAGGATCCGCAGCGGGCCCGCGACCCGGAGTCGGGCCGGGACGGCTGCCGGGTGCCGCTGCCGTGGTCGGGTGAGGAGCCGCCCTTCGGTTTCACTCCGGGCGGGTCGAGCTGGCTGCCGATGCCGCCGGAGTGGGCCGGGCTCACGGTCGAGCGGCAGTCGCGGGACCCCGAGTCGATGCTCGCGCTCTACCGGGCGGCGCTGCGGCTCCGGCGCGAGCATCCGGCGCTCGGGGACGGGGCGCTGCGCTGGCTGGTCGGCCCGCCCGGCACGCTGGTCTTCTCCCGCGAGGGCGGCGGGCGGCGGATCACCTGCGCGGTGAACGTGAGCGGGCGAACCGCCCGGATCCCCTCCTACGGCCGTCCGCTGCTCGCCAGTGGACCGGTCCGGCCGGACGGCGAGTGCCTGGTCCTTCCGCCCGACACCGCCGTATGGTGCGAAGTCACGGACACGGGCGCGCAGAGCGGGGACGGGTAAGTTTATGGCCATGACGATGCGCCTGGCCGACATCGCCGCCCACGCGGGGGTGAGCGAGGCGACGGTGAGCCGCGTGCTCAACGGCCGGCCGGGCGTGGCGGCCGCCACCCGGCAGGCGGTGCTCACCGCGCTGGACGTGCTGGGCTACGAGCGGCCGGCGCGGCTGCGGCAGCAGCGGGCGGGGCTGATCGGGCTGATCGTGCCCGAGCTGAGCAATCCGATCTTCCCGGCGTTCGCCCAGGTCATCGAGAGCGCGCTCGCGCTGGCGGGCTACACGGCGGTGCTGTGCACGCAGACCCCGGGCGGCATCACCGAGGACGACTACACCGAGCTGCTGCTGGAGCGCGGGGTGTCGGGCATCGTGTTCGTGAACGGCCTGCACGCCGACTCCCGCTCCGACCGGGCCCGGTACGCCCGGCTGCTCGACCGGGGGCTGCCGATCGTGCTGATCAACGGCTACCGCCCCGACATCGAGGCGCCGTTCATCTCCAACGACGACGTCGCCTCGCTGGAGATGGCGGTGGCGCATCTGGCCTCTCTCGGCCACCGGCGGATCGGGCTGGCGATGGGCCAGGACCGGTTCGTGCCCTCGATCCGCAAGACCGAGGGGTTCCGCCGGGGGATGGCCGAGCATCTCGGGATCACCGAGGTCGACGATCTGGTCGCCAACACGCTGTTCACCGTGGAGGGCGGGCAGGCGGCGGTGCAGCGGCTGCTGGACCGCGGCTGCACCGCCATCTGCTGCGGCAGCGACATCATCGCGATCGGGGCGATCCGGGGGGCGCGGCAGCGGCATCTGCGGGTGCCGGAGGACGTGTCGATCGTGGGGTTCGACGACTCGCCGATGACCGCCTACCTGGACCCGCCCCTGACCACGGTGCGCCAGCCGGTGCGGGAGATGGGGCTGGCGGCGGTGAGCACGCTGCTGGAGGAGATCGGCGGCACGAAGGTGCCCAGCACCGAGCTGCTGTACCGGCCCGAACTGGTCGTGCGGCGCTCGACCGCACCGGTCGCGGCCCACCTGTCGGTGGCCGCCGAAGGCTGACCACGCGGCACCGTGACCGCGTGGCCGCAGGGCGGTGTGCGGCCACGCGGTCTGCTCTTCCGTCCGGACGGTTTCGGGGCGGAGGGCCGCTCCTCGTGCACCCCGCGCACACGAGGAGCGGCCCTCCGCCCCCTCTGGGAGGACGTCCGGCGCGGCTGGGGAGGTACGGTCCGCCGCGCCGGCGCCCGAGGCCCGGCCAGTATGAGATCTGCATGGGAGCGCTCCCATATCAGAGCTTCACTCCTTCCGCGCCCGCTGTCAACACCGGCCGGACGGCTCGCGGGGCGGCGAGATAACGGTTGTGTTGCGGGCCATTGACAAGTCCATGACGCGGCGGCTTCGCTTCGTGGGAGCGCTCCCATGCGGAGGCCGCCCGGCCGGTTCGGCGTCCGCGCACACCCATCCCATTTACCCGGCACGACCTGAGAGGGGTCGGAATGAGGGTCACCAAGCGAGGCGGACGCAGGACCGCTGCCAGGACCGCGATCGCCGCGCTGCTGGCCGGCGTCCTGGCCGCCGCCTCCGCCTGCGGCGGCGGGGACGACGGCGACAGCGCCTCCGGGCCGGTCGAGCTGACCGTCGACGTGTTCGGCGAGTTCGGCTACGAGCAGCTCTACAAGCAGTACGAGCAGTCGCACCCCGGCGTGAAGATCCGGCAGCGGAAGGTCTCCACGCTGGACGACTACAAGCCGCGGCTGCAGCAGTGGATCGCCACCAACAGCGGGGCCGGGGACGTGGTCGCGCTGGAGGAGGGCATCCTGCCCACCTACATGGAGCAGCCTGGCAAGTTCGTGAACCTCTTCGACCACGGCGGACGGGACCTGCAGCAGAACTTCCTGCCCTGGAAGTGGCAGATGGGGCTCAGCCCCGACGGCAAGCAGCTGGTCGGGCTCGGCAGCGACATCGGCCCGCTGGCCATGTGCTACCGCAAGGACCTGTTCGAGAAGGCCGGGCTGCCCACCGAGCGCGGCGAGGTCGGCAAGCTGTGGCCGACGTGGGACGCCTTCCTGACGACCGGGCAGAAGTTCCAGCGGGAGGTCCCCGGCACCAAGTGGCTGGACGGGCCGACCGCGATCCTGCGCGCCACCGTCCTGCAGAACGCCGGGGCGGGGCCGGGCTACAGCTACTTCGACAAGAGCAACAACCTGGCCTTCGAGACCAACCCCGCGGTGAAACAGGCGTTCGACACCGCGCTGAAGTTCGCCCAGGCGAAGATGACCGCCGACATGGCGATCTTCACCCCGCCGTGGCAGACCGCGCTCAAGCGCGACTCCTTCGCGACCGTGCCGTGCCCGTCGTGGATGCTCGGCGGCATCGAGGAGTTCTCCGCCGGCTTCGGCAAGGGCAAGTGGGACGTGGCGTCGGTGCCCGGCGGCGGCGGCTACTGGGGCGGCTCGTGGCTGGCGGTGCCCAAGCAGTCCAAGCACCAGAAGGAGGCCGCCGAGCTGGCCAAGTTCCTGAGCTCGCCGCAGGGCCAGATCGGGGCGTTCAAGGACAAGAACACCTTCCCGTCCTCGCCGCAGGCCGCGCAGGACCCGGCGGTCGCCGGGGCCACCAACGCCTACTTCAGCAACGCGCCCACCGGCAAGCTGTTCGGTGAGATGGCCGCGCAGGTCAAGCCGGTGCACCTCGGGCCGAAGAACGAGGACGTCCGGCAGGCCGTGGAGAACATCCTGATCGCGGTCGGCCAGGGCGAGGTCAAGCCCGAGGAGGCCTGGACGCAGGCGGTCGACGCCGCCAAGAAGGCCGCCAGGTAACCACCCCTCCCCCCGCGCCGCCGGTCCGTGGCGCCTCCCCGTTCGCCGTTCGGCGGACGCGCCACGGACCGGCGCGAACCCCGGAAGGAGGCGCATGAGCGTCTCTGTGCGTCCCGCCGGCACGGCCGAGGCACCGCCTCCGGCCAAGGGCGGCGCGCCGCGCCGCGGCTGGCGGTCCCGGCTGGCCCGGCTCGACGTGAAGGCCTCGCCCTACCTGTTCATCTCGCCGTTCTACCTGGTCTTCATCCTCTTCGGGCTCTTCCCGCTGCTCTACACGCTGTGGGTGTCGCTGCACGAGTGGGGGCTGGCCTCCGGCACCCGCGAGTGGGCCGGGCTGGAGAACTTCCGCTACCTGCTCACCGACGGCGACTTCTGGCATGCCACGGTCAACACGATCGGGATCTTCGTCGTGGCGACCGTCCCGCAGCTGCTCATCGCGCTGTTCGTCGCCAACGCCCTCGCCCGGCGGATGCGGGCGAGCACGCTGTTCCGGATCGGGATGGTGGCCCCGCTGGTCACCTCCACCGCCGCGGTCGCGATCGTGTTCACGCAGATGTTCGACCGCGACTTCGGCATGATCAACTGGGCGCTGGACCTGGTGGGCCTGGACGCGATCGACTGGCAGGCGAGCCGGTACTGGTCCTGGCTGGCGATCGCGGTGATGGTCGACTGGCGGTGGACCGGCTACAACGCGCTGATCTACCTGGCCGCGATGCAGGCGATCCCCAGGGACCTGTACGAGGCGGCGGCGATCGACGGCGCGTCCCGGGCCCGGCAGTTCTGGCGGATCACGGTGCCGCTGCTGCAGCCGACGATCATCTTCACCGTCATCATCGCCACGATCGGCGGGCTGCAGCTGTTCACCGAGCCGGTGCTGTTCGGCGCCGGCGGCGGCATCACCAACAGGATGGACGGCGGCTCGCTGGGCCAGTTCCAGACGATCACGATGTACATGTACGACAACGCCTTCACCGACGACCGCTACGGCTACGGAGCCACGGTGGCCTGGGCGCTGTTCCTGCTGATCATCGTGTTCTCCCTGCTCAACTTCCTGTTCGTGCGGCGTACGGGGGGCACCCGATGACCACACTGATCACCTCCCCCGCCGGGAAGGGCCCCGGGCGGCGCCGGAACGGCGGCCACGGCCGGCTCCGCGGCCTGTGGGAGGCCAGCCCGCTCACCTACGTGACGCTGGTCGTGGCGGTGGCGCTGTCGATCTTCCCGATCTACTGGATGATCGTGGTGGCGACCCGGACGAACGAGGTGGTGGCGGACGTCCCGCCGCCGCTGGTGCCCGGCGGCAACCTGGGCGACAACGTGGGCCGGCTGTTCGACAACCCCGACGCCTACTTCGCGCAGGGCCTGCTGAACTCGGCGATCGTCGCGTCGGCGGTGACGGTGTCGACGGTGTTCTTCGCCTCGCTCGCCGGGTTCGCGTTCGCCAAGCTGCGCTTCCGCGGCAAGAACGCGCTGCTGCTGACGATCATCGCGACCATGATGATCCCGGTCCAGATGGGCATCATCCCGCTCTACATGATCATGGTGGAGCTGGGCTGGCAGAACAGCCTCCAGGCGGTCATCGTCCCGTTCCTGGTCACCGGGTTCGGGGTGTTCATGATGCGGCAGTACGCCCAGCAGGCGGTGCCCGACGAGCTGATCGAGGCCGCGCGCGTGGACGGCTGCACGACCTTCGGCATCTACTGGCGGGTCGTGCTGCCGGCGCTGCGGCCGGCGGCGGGCGTGCTGGGGCTGTTCACGTTCATGCAGACCTGGAACGAGTTCATGTGGCCGCTGGCGGTGCTCAACCCCGAGAACCCGACCGTGCAGCTGTCCATCAACAACCTGGCCAACGCCCACTTCAAGGACTACACCCTCATGTTCGCCGGGACGACCGTGGCGATCCTGCCGCTGCTGGTCGTGTTCATCGTGTTCGGCCGCCAGATCATCGGCGGAATCATGGAAGGTGCGATCAAGGCGTGACCTCTCCCACTCAGAGCGACAGGCAGCAGGGCGACGGGCAGCATGACGACGAGAGGGCCCCGGCCGCGGCCCTGGCGTTCCCGGCCGGTTTCCGCTGGGGCGCCGCGACCGCCGCGTACCAGATCGAGGGCGCGGCGGCCGAGGACGGGCGCGGGCCCTCCGTCTGGGACACCTTCTGCCGGACCCCGGGGAAGGTGCTGGGCGGCGACACCGGCGACGTGGCGGTCGACCACTACCACCGGTTCCGGGACGACGTGGCGCTGATGTCCGAGCTCGGGCTGACCGCCTACCGGTTCTCGATCTCCTGGTCCCGGGTGCAGCCGGACGGGTCGGGGCGGCTCAACCAGGCCGGTCTGGACTTCTACCGGCGGCTGGTGGACGTCCTGCTGGAGGCGGGCATCGAGCCGTGGCCGACCCTCTACCACTGGGACCTGCCGCAGGCGCTGGAGGACGCGGGCGGCTGGCCCGAGCGCGACACCGCGTTCCGGTTCGCCGACTACGCCGGCCACGTGCACGCGGCGCTGGGCGACCGGGTGTCGCAGTGGATGACGATCAACGAGCCGTGGTGCGCGGCGTTCCTCGGCTACGCCTCGGGCGAGCACGCGCCCGGCCGCCGGGAGCCGGCCGCGGCGCTGCGGGCGGCGCACCACCTGATGCTGGGGCACGGCGCGGCGGTGCGGGCGATGCGGGCCCGGCACCCCGGGCACCGGTTCGGCGCGGCCGTCAACCTGTACGCGATCTCCGCGGCGAGCGGGGCGGACCGGGACCTGGACGCGGCGCGGCGGGTCGACGGGATGCAGAACCGGTTCTTCCTCGACCCGCTG
Source organism: Actinomadura rugatobispora (assembly GCF_055379765.1). Classification (NCBI taxonomy): domain Bacteria; kingdom Bacillati; phylum Actinomycetota; class Actinomycetes; order Streptosporangiales; family Thermomonosporaceae; genus Actinomadura; species Actinomadura rugatobispora. The sequence continues at coordinate 1,406,299 of NZ_AP029191.1, forward strand.
CTGCGCGGCTCGTACCCGGCGGACGTCCTCACCGACCTGGAGGAGCTGGACTTCGACGCGTGCGTGCGGGACGGCGACCTGGCCACGATCAACCAGCCGATCGACCAGCTCGGCGTCAACTACTACTCGCGGTTCACGGTGACCGGCGACACCGAGGTGACCGGGCAGGCGGTGTCGTCGCCGTTCTCCACCCACTCGCCGTGGGTGGGCAGCGAGTTCGTGCGGTTCGTCGACGGCGGCCGCCCGGTCACCGGGATGGGCTGGGAGATCGACGAGGGCGGGCTGCACGAGGTGCTGACCCGGCTGCACCGCGACTACCCGCCGGTCGACCTCTACATCACCGAGAACGGCGCGGGCTACGACGAGGCCCTCGACGGCGAGGGGGCGGTGCGCGACGAGGGCCGGATCGCCTACATCGACGCGCATCTGCGCGCCGCGCACGCCTCGATCGCCGGCGGAGTTCCGCTACGCGGCTATTTCACCTGGTCGCTGCTGGATAATTTCGAGTGGTCGTGGGGGTACTCCAAGCGCTTCGGGCTGGTCCACGTGGACTACGCCACCCAGCGCCGGGTGCCCAAGGACAGCGCGCGCTGGTACGCGGGCGTGATCCGGGCGGGCGGACTGCCGGATCGCCGCTGAGCGGGCGCGCGGCGGCGGGTGCGGGTCAGGGCGGAAGGGGCGAGGGGCGCGATGCGGGCGATGGGCAGGCGAGGGTGGTGAGGCGTGTCTCGGGCCGCCCCACGCTGGAGGAGGTGGCGGCCCGGGCCGGGGTCGGCCGGGGCACCGTCTCGCGGGTGGTCAACGGTTCGCCGCGGGTGAGCGCGGAGGCCCGGGAGGCGGTGCTGGCGGCGATCGACGAGCTGGGCTACGTCCCCAACCGGGCCGCCCGGACGCTGGTGACCCGGCGCACCGACACGGTGGCGCTGGTGGTGGCCGAGTCCGAGCAGCGGATCTTCGACGAGCCGTTCTTCGCCGGGATCATCCGCGGGATCAGCCCGGAGCTGAACGACACCGGGCTGCAGCTCCTGCTGGCCCTGGCCCGCTCCCCCGACGAGTACGCCCGGCTGGAGAACTACCTGACCGGGCAGCACGTGGACGGGGTGCTGCTGACCTCGCTGCACGGCGACGACCCGCTGCCCGCCAAGCTGGAGGCGGGCGGGGTGCCGACGGTGCTGGGCGGCCGGCCGCCGGGGCTGACGCCGGTGTCGTACGTGGACGTCGACAACCGCGACGGCGCCCGGCAGGCCGTCGAGCACCTGCTGCGGCGGGGCCGGCGCCGGATCGCGACGATCGCCGGCCCGCAGGACATGGGCGTGGGCGTGGACCGGCTGGCCGGGTACCGGGAGGCGCTGGCCGGGGCGGGGCTGCCCGAGCTGGTGGTGTACGGCGACTTCAGCGAGGCCAGCGGGGTCGCGGCGGCGGCGGAGCTGCTGGAGCTCGATCCGGAGCTGGACGCGGTGTTCGCCGCCGACGACCCGATGGCGCTGGGCGCGATGCGGGTGCTGAAGAAGCGGGGGCGGCGGATCCCCGAGGACGTGTCGGTGATCGGGTTCGAGGACTCGGCCAGCGCCCCGATCGCCGATCCGCCGCTGACGACCGTGCACCAGTCGGTGGAGGAGATGGGGCGGCGGATGGCCCGGCTGCTGATCTCCCGGATCCAGGGCGAGGCCGTGGCCGATCCCGTGGTGATCCTGCAGCCCCATCTGGTGGTGCGGGAGAGCGCCTGAGCGCGTTCGGGCGGCTTGCCCCTGTTATCGTCTCTTCGACGATTTGTGATCCCCCGGGGAGCCGTCGATGACGCTGCACGACCTGCTCGGCCCGCTGCTCCAGCCCGCCTTCCACCTTGGAACGGTCCCCACCACCTGGGCCGAGCTGCTCGGCTTCGCCACCGGCGCGGTCAACGTCTGGCTGGTCGTCCGGCAGAACATCCTCAACTGGCCGATCGGCATCGCCAACGTCATCCTGCTCGGCCTGGTCTTCCTCGACGGCGGCCTGTACGCCGACGCCGGGCTCCAGGTCGTGTACGTCGCGCTCCAGGCCTACGGCTGGTGGGTGTGGCTGTACGGCGGCGAGGGCCGCGACGACCTGCCGGTCACCCGCACGTCCCGCGACACCTGGATCGCGCTGGCCGCCGCGGGCGCCGCCACGACCGCCGTCCTCACCTGGACGCTGACGGCCTGGACCGACTCCACCGTCCCGTTCTGGGACGCCCTCACCACCGCGCTGTCCCTGATGGCGATCTACGGCCAGTCGCGCAAGCTGCTGGAGTCCTGGTGGATCTGGATCGCCGCGGACCTGGTCTACATCCCGCTCTACTTCCACAAGGACCTGAAGCTGACCAGCGCGCTCTACGTCATCTTCCTCACGCTGTGCGTGCTCGGCCTGAACGCCTGGCGGGCCGACCACCGCGCCCGGACCGCCCCGGCGCCCGCATGACGCACCGGCACGGCCTCGTCGTCGGCAAGTTCTACCCGCCGCACGCCGGCCACCACCACCTCGTCGACACCGCGGCCGCGGCCTGCGACCGGCTCACCGTGATCGTCGCGGCGTCCACGGTGGAGAGCGTCCCGCTCGCGCTGCGCGCCGCCTGGCTCCGCGAGACGCACCCGCAGCCGCACGTGGAGATCGTCCCGGTGGTGGACGACCACGAGATCGACTACGACTCCGAGGACGCCTGGGGCGCGCACGTCGCCGCGTTCCGCGGCGGCCTCACCGCCCCGGTCGACGCCGTCTTCAGCTCCGAGGCGTACGGTCCCGAACTGGCCCGCCGGCTCGGCGCCGCGCACGTCCCCGTCGACCCGCCCCGCACGCGCTTCCCCGTCAGCGGCACCGCCGTCCGCGACGACCCGGTCGCGCACTGGCACCACCTGGCCCCGCCCGTCCGCGGCCATCTGGCCCGCCGCGTCGTCGTCGCCGGGGCCGAGTCGACCGGCACCACCACCCTCGCCCGCGCCCTCGCCGCGCGCCTGGCCGAGCGCGGCGGCGTCTGGGCGGCGACCCGCTGCGTCCCCGAGTACGGGCGCACCTACACCGAAGAGAAGCTCGCCGCCGCCCGCCGCGCCGCGGCCGACCCGTCCCTCTGGCTGGACGACCTGACCTGGACGCCCGCCGACTTCGCCCGCATCGCCGAACGCCACCTCGCCCTGGAGGACGCGGCGGCCCGTACCGGATCGCCCGTCCTGATCTGCGACACCGACGCGTTCGCCACGGCCCTCTGGTACGAGCGCTACCTGGGCGAGCCCGCGCCCGAGTCGTACCACCGCGGCAACGACCGCCACCACCTGTGGATTCTCACCGACCCCGCCGGGGTCCCGTTCGAGCAGGACGGCTGGCGCGACGGCGCGACGATCCGCGACTGGATGGCCGGCCGGTTCCGCGAGGAGCTGGAGCGCCGCGGCCTCCCCCACATCACCGTCACCGGCCCTCACGAGACCCGCCTGAGCCAGGCCCTCACCACGGTGGACGCCCTCCTGGAAAAGGGCTGGGCCTTCAGCGCCCCGCTGACCCCGCCGGGGGCAGCCGGACCTCGAACCGCCCCTCCGAGTACAGGGCGACGGCCCGGCTGATCTCCTCCCGCGGCGCCCCGGCCAGGATCGGGATGTCGATCACGTTGAAGCGCCCGTCCGCCTTCGACCATCTCGACGAGCGGTCCACGGCCAGCGCCGTGCCGCTTCTCGGCCGGACGGCGAGGTACTCGTCCGAGAGCCATCGGGGCTTGCGCGGATAGGCCCCGTGGAAGCCGACCGCCTCGATCTCCTCCCACGGGTAGTGCTGGGGATCGCCCCCGGTCATCCTCGTGAGCCCCGTCCGGTCGACCACGAGCCGTTCCTCGGTGATGACCGTTCCGAACAGTACCGCGGCCAGCAGAGCCGCGGAAGGCACCGCGAGGACCCACAGCAAGCCCGGGACGTGCACGTCCAGCACCATCAGCACCGCCACGAGCGCCGGGAGAAAGCCCATGACCGCCAGGGCGGTGAGGGCGGTCTTGTGCAGCAGATCCCGCTTCCACGACACCCGGAACACCGCCGACGGCTCGTCGTCGGCGGGTTCCGGCACGGCGGCCAGGAGGTCGCGGGCCTTGGGGCGGCGGCGCGGGTCCTTCTCCAGGCAGCGGACGATCACCTCCCGCAGCTCCGCCGCAACGCCTTCGAGCTCGGGCTCCCTGTGGAGGATCGTGTACAGGGCCTCGTCGCCCCACGGCGCGGCGCCGGTCGCGGCGAAGGCCAGCACCGACCCGAGGGAGAACACGTCGGAGGCGTGCCCGGGCTCCGCCGCCCCGAGGTGCTCGGGCGACACGTACGGCACGGCGGGCGGCGGCCCCGGGACTCCGAAGCCGACGATCCGCGGCCCGTCCGGGCTCAGGATCACGTTGCCCGGCTCCAGACGCCCGTGCGCAAGGCCGCAGTCGTGGATCGCCGCGAGCCCTTCCGCCAGGTCCGCCGCCAGCGCGAGCACCGCGTCCACCGGGAACGGGCCGTCCCAGCCGACCGCTTCCAGCAATGACGGGCCCTCCACGTGGGCTCTCGCCAGCCAGGGCGGGTCCGCCTCCGGATCGGCGTCCAGGACCGGCACGGCCCGGGTGCCGCCGACCCGCCCGGCAGCCTCCGCCGACTTCGCGAAACGCTGCCGGAACCCGGCGTCGTCGCCGTCCACCGGGCGCACCAGCGTCACCACGACCGCGCGCCCGTCCGGCGAGGTCCCGCGGAACAACCGGCCGGTCGCGTCGTCCCCCAGCCGTCCGGATAGCACGTACGGGCCGACCTGGCGCGGATCATCCGCCCCGAGAGGTTCCATCGCCGTTCCCCTCGCCCGCAGCCTGTCCCGGGTTCCAAGCTTCACATAACCCGTCAGCGCGTTTCGTGAAAGTCGCCTCATATGGCGCTCATCCCCGGCTCATCCGCGCGCCCGAGCCTCGAAGTACGGCCGCGAAGACATCGCGGCCCCTTCCTCGGGAGGTTGCCATGGCGGCAGTGTTCCAGCGCTGCTTGCTGGTGCTGGCCCTGACGGTCGGCGCCGCGGCGGGCGTGGCCACGGTCACGACGACGGCCGGTCTGGGCGGGCTGGGCGTCTCGGCCGTCGCGCAGGCCGACGACGACCCTGACGACGACGATGACGATGACGACGGTGGCGGCGCCCCGCCCGCGCGCGGCGGCGACGACAAGCAGCCGCGCGGCGGCGTGGACACCGGCCACGGCGGCACCGCGGACGACTCCACCGCCTGGGCGATCGGCGCGCTCCTCGGCGCGGCGGCGCTGACCGGCGGCGGGCTCCTGTGGACGCGACGGCGCGGCACGGCCGGCTGACGATGCCGGGCAGGATCCACCGCCACGGCGGTCGCGGGGGCGTCGTCCTCGCGGCCGCCGCGGCGGCCGCCGTCCTCGGCGGCTGCACGGGCGAGGCCGCCGTGCCGCGGTCGCATCCGCCGGAGCGGCCAAGGACGCCGGCGGCGCCGGAGCCCGCGAGGGCGATGGCCGCCGACGCGCCGGAGCCCGCGAGGGCGATGGCCGCCGACGCGCAGGCCGCGGCGCCGTCCCGGGTGCGCATCCCGTCCATCAAGGTCTCGGCCGGGATCGTCCCCCTGGCGATCGACCGCTCCGGGACGCTCGCCGCGCCGGAGGGCTACGACGTCGCGGGCTGGAACGAGGCGGGACCCGAACCCGGCGAGCGCGGCACCGCCGTCATCGCGGGGCACGTCGACTCCCGCACCGGCCCGGCGGTGTTCTACCGGCTGCGCGAGCTGAGGGCCGGCGACCGGGTCGAGGTCGACCGGGCCGACGGCAGCACCGCCCGGTTCCGGGTGACGCGGGTCGTCCGCCACAGCAAGAACGGGGTGCCGGACGCGGTCTACCGGCCCGCGGCCGGCCCGGAGCTCCGCCTCGTCACCTGCGGCGGAACGTTCGACCGCGCCAGGGGCGGTTACCGGGACAACATCATCGTCTACGCCGCCCGGCACTGAGAGCCCCGGCATGGCCCCTTCCCCTCGGGGGGCCATGCCGGCCCCCGGTCAGGGCACGATGTAGTCGGAGTCGCGGGCGTCGGTGATGGCCATGTGACCGGGCGCGTGCCCGATCGCGAACTTGGGGCGGGAGGCCATCACGGCGGCCTGCGGGGTGACGCCGCAGGCCCAGAAGACGGGCACCTCGCCGAGCCGCAGGTCGACCGGGTCGCCGAAGTCGGGCGCGTCGAGGTCGGCGATGCCCAGTTCGGCCGGGTCGCCGACATGGACGGGCGCGCCGTGCACCGACGGGTAGCGGGCCGTGACGCGGACGGCGTCGCCGACCTGCTCGGCCGGGATCGGGCGCATGGACACCACCAGCGGGCCGCCCAGGTCGCCGGCGCGGCGGCACAGGCGGCTCGTCCGGTACATGGGGACGTTGCGCCGCTGCTCGATGTGCCGCACCGGGACGCCCGCCTCCAGCAGGGCGTTCTCGAAGGTGAAGCTGCAGCCGATGAGGAAGGAGACCAGGTCGTCCCGCCAGTACTCGGTGGCGTCGGAGACCTGCGCGACCGGTTCGCCGTGCTCGTACACGACGTAGCCGGGCAGGTCGGTGCGCATGTCGCCGGAGAACAGCCGGGCGGAGGTCTGGCCGGGCTCGGTGACGTCCAGGACCGGGCACGGCTTGGGGTTGCGCTGGGCGAACAGCAGGAAGTCGTAGGCGTGCTCGCGCGGCACGGCGATCAGGTTCGCCTGGGTGCGGCCCGCGCACCAGCCCGCGGTCGGGACGCGCAGCCCGGCCCTGAAGAGCGCGCGGGCCTGGTCGGGCGTCAGTGCGGCCGGGTCGATGGGGTCGGTGGGCATGGCGCTCATGGAGTCACCTAGTTCCAGAGGTTCGGGATCTTGGTCAGTGAGTTCCAGCTGAGGTAGAGGGTGAGGACCCAGGCCGCGGTGCCGAGCGAGGCCAGCCAGGCCGGGTAGCGGTAGCCGCCGAGCAGGTCGCGGCGGCGCCAGGCGACCCACAGCACCACGCCGAGGCCGACGGGCAGGATGAGGCCGTTCAGCGCGCCGGCGAGGACGAGCAGGTTGACCGGGGTGGTGCCGAGCGAGAGGTACAGGACGGTCGACAGGGCGATGAAGGCGACGACCAGCCGGTTGCGGTGGGTCTCGATCCAGGAGGAGAACGACACCAGGAACGACACCGAGGTGTAGGACGCCCCGATGACCGAGGTGATCGCGGCCGACCACATGATGAGGCCGAAGACGCGCAGCCCGGCCTCGCCGGCGGCGTGCTCGAACGCGGAGGGCGCGGGGTTGTCGGCGGCCAGCTTCGCGCCGCCCGCGACCACGCCCAGGACGGCCAGGAACAGCAGCGCCCGCATCAGGCCGGTGATGAGGATGCCGGAGACGGAGCTGCGGGTGATGCCCTTGACGTTCTCCGCGCCGGTGAGCCCGGACTCGATCATGCGGTGCGCGCCGGCGTAGGTGATGTAGCCGCCGACGGTGCCGCCGATCAGGGTGGTGATGGTCAGGAACTCCACCTGTTCGGGCGCGACGGTCTGGACCAGGGCGTCGCCGATCGGGGGCGAGGAGACGATCGCGACGTACAGCGTCATCACGATCATGACGAGGCCGAGCACGACGACGATGCGGTCCATCGCGACCCCGGCGCGGCGGCTGAGGAAGACGGCCACGGCGACCAGCGCGGAGATCGTGCCGCCGATCCTGACGTCCAGGCCGAGGAGGGCGTTGAGGCCGAGCGCGGTGCCGGCCACGTTGCCGATGTTGAAGATGAGGCCGCCGGCGACGTCCAGCCCGGCCAGCAGGTAGCCGGCGCCGGGGAAGACGCGGTTGCCGAGGTCCTGGGCGCGGCGGCCGGAGACGCCGACGACGCGCCAGACGTTCAGCTGGATCGCGATGTCCACCAGGACCGAGACGAGGATCGCGAACGCGAACGCGGCGCCGAGCTGGGCGGTGAAGACCGTGGTCTGGGTGATGAAGCCCGGTCCGATGGCGCTGGTGGCCATGAGGAACATGGCGCCGAGCAGCGCGCCGCGGTGAGGCGCGGCCGCTGACGCCCCCTGCCTGTCGAGCGTGGTGCGGTCGGTCATGTCGCTCCTCTTGTGGAGGGTACGCTTCCCAGCAGCGTAAGGATTGTTCAACAATCCTGCAATCCTTGAATTGATGGATTGAGCGATACTCTGATGTGACGGTCATGTTTCATGAGTGAAGGGAGACCGATGCCCGCGCAGGAGACCTGGATCGGCAGAATCGAGGCGGCCCGCGGCGAGCTCGACCGGTCGAGCACCGCCGCCCGCGTCGCCGGGCTGCTGCGCGAGCAGATCACCGACGGCCTGCTCGCCCCCGGCGAGCGGCTTCCCGAGGCCGAGCTGTGCAGCGCCGCCCGCGTCTCGCGCAACACGCTGCGCGAGGCGTTCCGGCTGCTGGTGCAGGAACGGCTGCTGGAGCACCGCTTCAACAGCGGCGTGTTCGTCCGCCGGCTGAGCGTGGACGACCTCGCCGACGTCTACCGGGTGCGGCGGATCCTGGAATGCGCGGGCGTGCGGGAGGCCGCCGCCGCCCCGCCGGAGGCCCTGGAGCGGATCGAGGCCGCCGTCGCCGAGGGCGAACGCGCCGCCCGGGACGGCCGCTGGCCGCAGGTCGGCACCGCCGACATCCGCTTCCACCAGGCGGTCGGTGCGCTGTGCGGCAGCCCCCGGGTGGACGAGGCGATGCGCAACCTGCTGGCCGAGCTGCGGCTGGTGTTCCACGAGATGGGCTCGCCGCGCGAGTTCCACGAGCCGTACCTGGCCCGCAACCGGCTGCTGGCCGACCTGATGGCGCGCGGCGAGGTCGGCGCCGCCGAGCGCGAGCTGCTGTCCTACCTCGACGACGCCGAGGCGCAGCTGACCGCGGGCTACCGCCGCCGCGACGCTGGTAGCGTGTGACGCATGGCAGTGGGCAGCCTCTTCCTCTGACGCGCTCCAGGAGCGCCGCGCGACACCACGCAGCCGCGCTCCCCCGGTGACAACGACCAGTCTCACCATGGAGCGATTTCGTCATGCCCGAGAACACCGTCATGCCCGAGCACGACCGCGCCCGCCTCGCCGGCTGGATCCGCGAGAACGCCGCGACCCTCGACACCCTGGACCCCGACGCGCCGCTGGACGACCTGGAGCCGCTGCGCGACATCATCGGCGACGCCCGCGTCGTCGCCCTGGGCGAGGGCTGCCACTTCGTCCGCGAGTTCACCACCGCCCGCCGCCGCCTCCTGCGGTTCCTCGCCGAACGCTGCGGGTTCACCGCGCTGGCGTTCGAGTTCGGCTTCGCCGAGGGCCCGGCCCTCGACCGCTGGCTGCGGGGCGAGGGCGGGGAGGACGACCTCGCCGCGCTCGGCGGCACGACCGCCTCCGGCGTGACCGGGGAGCTGGCGCGCTGGCTCCGCCGGTACAACGCGACCGCCGCCCGCCCGCTGCGGTTCCTGGGGATCGACGTGCCGCAGGCGGGCGGGACGCTGCGTCCCGCGCTGGAGCCGGTGGCCGGCTACCTGCGGGAGGTCGACCCGGACGCGCTCCCGTTCGTGGAGCGGGCCCTGGAGATCTCCGACCGGTTCGCCGGCGGATCGGTGGCCGCGGCCGCGCCCGTGTGGGCCGGGCTCGACCGCGCCGACCAGGACGCCCTGACCGCGGCGCTGGGCCGCGTCGTCCTGCGCGCCCGCGCGCTCGAGCCGCGCTACGTCGAACGCGGCGGCCGGGAGCGCTACGAGACCGCGCTGCGCCGGATCGAGGCGGCCTGGCACGCCGACTACATGGTCGGCGCCCTGAACGGCGTCTTCACCGGCACCGGCCTCCCGCTCGACACCTCCGTGCGGGACCACTTCATGGCCGGCAGCCTGCTCTGGCATCTCGACCGCGCGGAGCCGGGCGAGCGCGTCGTGCTGGCCGCCCACAACAACCACATCCAGAAGACGGCCGTCCACTACGACGGCGAGCTGTTCGGGTACGTCATGGGCCACTACCTGGCCGGCGCGCTCGGCGGCGACTACCGGGCGATCGCCATGACGCACACCGCCGACAGCGTCCCCGAGATGAACCCCGACGGGAGCGGCGAGGTCGGCTTCTCGCTCGTCGACACGGCCGCGGCCCCGGCCCGGCCGGGCAGCGTCGAGGGCGCCCTCCTCGACGCCGGTCTGGGCTCCGCCATCACGCTCACCGGTCTGCGGCACGCCCCGCGCGCCGCGGACGGGGACGCTCTGCTCGGCGGCATCCGCAGCCAGAGCTCCGAGATGGTGACGCCCGTCCCGGAGGCGTTCGACGCCGTCCTGACGGTCCCGTCCGCGACCACGCACTTCACGACGGCCTTCTGACCGCCGCGGCGTGTGGTAGGACGGTGCTCATGATCGATGAGGTTGCGCTCCGGCATCTGGAACGGTGCGCCGAACTGGCGGAACAGGCCCTCGACGCCGGGGAGGAGCCGTTCGGGTCCGTCCTGGTCGGCGGGGACGGGACGGTCCTGGCCGAGGACCACAACCGGATCACCTCGACCGGCGACCCGACCGCGCACCCGGAGTTCGAGCTGGCCCGGTGGGCGGCGGCGAACATGACCGAGGCCGAGCGGGCGGCCGCCACCGTCTACACCTCCGGCGAGCACTGCCCGATGTGCTCGGCCGCCCACGGCTGGGTGGGGCTGGGACGGATCGTGTACGCGGTCTCCTCGGCCCGGCTCTCGGAGTGGCGGGCGGAGTGGGGCGTGCCCGCGTCGCCGGTCGTCGCGCTGCCGGCGCGGGAGGTGGCGCCCGGCGTGGTCGTGGAAGGGCCCGTCGAGCAGTTCACCGAGCGGATGCGCGAGCTGCACCGGCGCCTCGCCGGCTGACGGCGGTCAGGGGACGTGCGGCGGCCGTGAGCGTTCACGGCCGCCGCACGTCTCACGCCGTCCGGCGGTCGCTGGCGCGCGCCGTGAGGCGGGGCGGCAGCAGCGTGGCGGCGGGCACCCGCGCGCCGCCGAGCTTGGCCATCAGCAGTTCCACCGAGCGGCGGCCCACCTCATCGGCCGGGATGGCGACCGAGGTCAGCGGCGGATCGGCGCGCTCGGCCAGGTCCTCCGGGCAGATCGCGACCACCGACAGGTCCTCGGGGACCCGCCGCCCGGCCGCGCGGAACGCCCGCACCAGCGGCTCCATGACCGGCTCGTTGTGCACCACGACCCCGGTGAGCCCAGGCCGCTCCGCCAGCAGCCGGTCCACCAGGGCGCGGGCGGCCTCGGCACCGGACTCGCACGGGTACACCTCGCCGTCCAGGCCGCGCCGCTCCACCGCCGTGCGGAACCCCTCGGCGACCCGCTGCGCGTAGCCGGTCTGCCGCGCGTACACCTCCGGCGGCGAGCCGACCAGCGCGATCCGGCGGTGCCCGAGCTCGGCCAGCCGCTCCGCGCACGCCCGGCCCGCCGCCCGGAAGTCCAGGTCGATGCAGGTGAGGTCGGCGGCCTCGGCCGGGAACCCGATCAGCACGCTGGGCCGGTCCAGCGTGCGCAGCATCGGCAGCCGCGGGTCGCGCATCTGGACGTCCATCACGATCAGCGCGTCCACCAGCGCGCTGTCGGCCACCCGGCGCAGCCCCTCCACGCCCTCCTCCTGGGTGAGCAGCAGCACGTCGTGGTCGTGCCGGCGGGCCTCGGCCACCGCGGCGACGGCGATCTGCATGACCACCGGGACGTGGATGCCGCTGCGCAGCGGGACCATCAGCGCCAGCACGTTGGACCGGCTGCTGGCCAGCGCGCGGGCGCCCGCGTGCGGCCGGTAGCCGAGGACCGCGATGCTGGCCAGCACGCGCTCGCGGGTCTCCGGCGAGATCGAGCGCTTGCCGCTCAGCACGTAGGAGACCGTGCTGGGCGAGACCCCGGCATGCCGGGCCACATCAGTGATCTTGACCACCAGGTGTCTCCACTTCCTTCTCGAACCCGGGCGCGGCGGTCACGGCGGGTCGCCGCCGCGGGAGATCGCGTCCTTGTAGAAGTGCGCGCTGTCCTTCCAGCGGCGCTCCCCGGTGGCGTAGTCGACATGGATCAGCCCGAAGCGGCGGTCGTAACCGTAGGCCCATTCGAAGTTGTCGAGCAGCGACCAGGCGAAGTAGCCGCGCACGTCCACCCCGCCCGCCTCGATCGCGCGGCGCATCGCCGCCAGGTGGTCGCGCAGGTAGGCGATCCGGTCGCGGTCGCGGATCCGGCCGTCGGGGCCGGGCTCGTCGGCGAACGCGGCACCGTTCTCGGTGATCATCAGCGGCAGGCCGGGACGGTCGCGGCGCAGGCCCAGCAGCATCTCCTCCAGGCCGGTCGCGTCCACCGGCCAGCCCATCGCCGTGTGCGGGCCGGGCTGGTCGAGGAAGTCGATCCCCTCGCAGCCCACGAACGGCGTGGCGGCGCCCTGCTTGTGCCCGTCGGCGTTGGCGCGGGGCGACACGCCGTCCCAGGTCCGGACGAGGGTGGGCGAGTAGTAGTTGACGCCCAGGACGTCCAGCGGCGCGGCCGCGGTCTTCTCGTCGCCGTCCCGCACGAACGCCCAGTCGGTGAGCGCGGCCGTGTCGTCCAGCAGGTCGGCGGGGTAGCCGCGGCCGGTCAGCGGGTCGAGGAAGACCCGGTTGGAGACGGCGCCGACGCGGCGCACCGCCTCCGGCTCCCCGCGCAGGTGGTGCAGGTTGAGCGTGATCGAGTGCAGGGCCGACGGGACGGCCTCCTCGCGCAGCGCGCGGGAGGCGAGGCCGTGCGCGAGGTTGAGGTGGTGGGCGGCGGTGAGCGCGGCCACCGGGTCGGTGCGGCCGGGCGCGTGCACCCCCGCGGCGTAGCCGAGGAACGCCGAGCACCACGGCTCGTTCAGCGTCGTCCAGGTGTGCACCCGGTCGCCCAGGGCCTTCCCCATCTGGACGGCGTACTCGGCGAACCGGAACGCCGTCGACCGCTCCGGCCAGCCGCCCGCGTCCTCCAACTCCTGCGGGAGGTCCCAGTGGTAGAGGGTGGCGACGGGCGCGATCCCGTTGTCGAGCAGCGCGTCCACCAGCCGCGAATAGAAGTCGACGCCCTTCCGGTTGACCGTGCCCCCCGGCATCACGCGCGGCCAGGAGATGGAGAAGCGGTAGGCCGAGATGCCCAGGTCGGCCATGGCCGCGACGTCCTCGCGCCAGCGGTGGTAGTGGTCGGTCGCCACGTCGCCGGTGTCGCCGTTCAGCGTCTTCCCCGGGGTGCGGCTGAAGGTGTCCCAGATGGAGGGCGCGCGGCCGTCCTCGTCCGCCGCACCCTCGATCTGGTACGCGGCGGTGGCGGCGCCCCACAGGAAACCGTCCGGCAGGCTCATCGGCCGGCCCCCTCCATGTCGACGACGACCTCTCTCGCGGTGGCGCGGACGAGGGCCCCCTGTTCGTGCCCGGTCACGGCGCCGCCGTCGACCCTGATACCCGCCGGATCGACGTTGACCAGCAGCAGGCTCCACGCGCCCCCGCCCGTGGCGGAGGCCGTGAGCGCGGCGCCGTTCCGGGAGGTGGTGAACGACGCCGCGCCGATCCGGGTGGTGGCGGCCGCGCCGTCCCTCAGCTCGTACACGCGCAGGGTCACGCCCTCCGCGTGGTCGTAGTCAGGCCGGTCCTCGACCGCGCCCTCGGGGACGACCGCGCCGGGCCGCACCAGCAGCGGCACGCTGCCGTAGCCGTGCCGTTCCCGCACCCAACGGCCCCCGTGCACGCGCTCACCGGTGAGGTAGTGCGTCCACACGCCGTCGGGGACGTAGTAGGCGATCTCGTCGCCCGCAGAGAAGACCGGGGCCATGAGCAGGTCGTCGCCCAGCATGTACTGGCGTTCCAGATGGGTGCACGCGGGGTCGTCCGGGAAGTTCAGGACCATCGCCCGCATCATCGGCAGGCCCTCCTCGTACACCTGCCGCGCCGCGCCCGCCATGTAGGGCATCAGGCGCATCTTCAGGCGGGTGAAGTGCCGCAGGACGTCCACCGACTCCTCGTCGAACAGCCACGGCACCCGGTAGGAGTGGCTGCCGTGCAGGCGGCTGTGCGACGACAGCAACCCGAACGCGATCCACCTCTTGAACAGGCCCGCGTCGGGCGTCCCCTCGAAACCGCCGATGTCATGGCTCCAGTAGCCGAACCCCGACATCCCCAGAGAGAGGCCCCCGCGCAGGCTCTCCCCCATGGCCTCGAAGGTCGATTCACAGTCCCCGCCCCAGTGGACGGGGAAGCGCTGCCCGCCCACGGTGGCGGAACGGGCGAACACGACCGCCTCCCCCTCGCCGCGCCGCTTGCGCAGCAACTCGAAGACCGTCTGGTTATAGAGGTAGGTGTAGTAGTTGTGGGCGCGCTCAGGATCGGAGCCGTCGAAGTAGACGACGTCGGTGGGGATGCGTTCCCCGAAGTCGGTCTTGAAGCAGTCGACGCCCATCTCCATCAGCGCGTCCAGTTTCGCCGCGTACCATTCGCGGGCCTCGGGGTTGGTGAAGTCGACCACCGCCAGGCCCGGCTGCCACAGGTCCCACTGCCACACGTCGCCGTTGGGGCGCCTGAGCAGGTAGCCGCGCTCCTTCGCCTCGGCGAAGAGCGGCGAGCGCTGCGCGATGTAGGGGTTGATCCACACCGAGATCCGCAGGCCGCGCTCCTTGAGGCGGCGCAGCATCCCCGGCGGGTCGGGGAACACCCGGGGGTCCCACTCGAAGTCGCACCACTGGAACTCGCGCATCCAGAAGCAGTCGAAGTGGAACACGCTCAGCGGCAGGTCCCGCTCGGCCATCCCGTCGATGAACGAGGAAACGGTCTCCTCGTCGTAGGAGGTGGTGAACGAGGTGGACAGCCACAGCCCGAACGACCAGTCCGGGACGCGCGCGGGCCGTCCCGTCAGCGCCGTGTACTTGCGCAGGATGTCCTTGGGCGTGGGCCCGTAGATGAGGAAGTACCGCATCGACTGGCCCTCGACGCTGAACTGCGCCCGCGCCACCGCCTCCGACGCGACCTCGAACGACACCTTCCCGGGATGGTCGACGAACACCCCGTAGCCGGCGTTGGTGAGGAAGAACGGCACGTTCTTGTACGCCTGCTCGCTGGCGGTGCCGCCGTCGGCGTTCCACACGTCCACCGACTGGCCGTTCTTCACCAGCGGCCCGAACCGCTCGCCGAGCCCGTACACAAAGTGGTCGACGCCGAGGTCGAGCTGCTCGCGGACGTAGTGCCGGCCGTCGTCGGTATCGATGACCGCGGTCGCCTTGGGCCGGGTGCCGGTCAGGCGGCGGCCCCCGGCCAGGAAGTCCACCGCCCACTCGCCGCCGCGGGCGAACCGCACGGTCAGCTCCCCCGAGGTGAGGGTGGCCGCGTCCTCGGCCACCTCCGCGAGGGCGTCCGCGGGCGGGTCGGTGGCCAGCGCGAACGCCGGGCCGCGCGGCTCCTCACCGGCGAAGTGGGTGATCGTCACGCCGATGACGTCCGGCATCGGCGCCGAGCACTCGAACGTGACCAGCGGCCCCTTCAGCAGGTCGCCGCGATGCCGGACGCGCTGGACGGGCGCGTGGACGACCAGCGAGGCGCCGGGGGACGCCGTGCAGTCGAGGACCTCGACCGGGTGCACGGCACGCACGCCCTCCCGCATCATCCAGTAGCCATCACTGAACTTCATCTACTTGATCGCTCCTGCCGTGAGGCCGCGGGACAGCGTGCGCTGGAAGATGAGAAAGAAGACCACGGTGGGCAGGAGCCCGAGCAGCGAGGCGGCGCTGGACATGGTGGCGTCCATCAGCCGCTGCCCCTGCAGCACGCCCAGCGCCACCGAGACGGTCTGGTTGTCGTTGCTCACCAGGAAGACCAGCGGGATGAGGAACTCGTTCCAGGTCCAGACGAAGAAGAAGACCGCCAGCACCGCCATGGTCGGCCGGATCACCGGGACGACCACCCGCCACAGCACCTGCCACCGGCTCGCCCCGTCGATCCGCGCCGCCTCCAGCAGCGGGCGCGGGAACGCCGACAGCACCGACGCCAGCAGGTAGGTGCCGAACGCACTCTGAATCACCGTGAACACGATGATCACGGCCAGCCGGGTGTCGTACAGGCCGACCTGCTTGGACAGGTGGTACAGGGGGTAGACCAGCGCCTCCTGCGGCAGCGTGTTGGCCAGCAGCAGGAGCACCAGGATCCACATCCGGCCCCGGATCCGGCCGATGCCGAGCGCGTAGGCGTTCAGCACCGACAGCAGCACCGCCAGGACCGCCACCGAACCGCTGATGAGCGCGCTGTTCAGCAGCACCTGGCCGAAGCCGACCCGTTCCCAGAACGCGGTGACGCCGTCGAAATGGAACCCTTCGGGCAGCGCCAGCGGGCCGTTGGAGGAGTACTCCTGCGGCGTCTTCAGCGCGTTCAGCACCACCACGCCGAACGGGACCAGCATGATCCCGGCCAGGACGAGCAGCGCCGCCAGGACCAGGTAGGCGGAGGGGCCGCGGCGGCGCCGGCGCGCCCGGCCGCGCTTCGCGCGGGCGCCGGTCGCCGATCCGGTGAGGGCGGTGGTCATCGCTCCCCCTCGGGGCCCCGGCCCTGCAGGCGCAGGAACACCACGGTCAGCGCCACGATGATCAGCGTCAGCACGGTGGTGATCGCCGAGCCGTAGCCGACCTCGGTCTTGTCGAAGAAGTTCTGGTACGAGTAGTAGGACGGCACGTTGGTCGCGCCGCCGGGGCCGCCCTTGGTGAGGACGTAGATCGGGGCGAACACCTTCAGGGACGCGATGGTCGTCCACAGCAGCACCACGAAGATCTCCGGCCGGATCTGCGGCACGGTGACGTGCCGGAACCGCCGCCACCAGCCGGCCCCGTCGATCTCCGCGGCCTCGTACAGGGACGGGTCCACGCGCTGCAGCCCGGACATGAACACCACCAGCGGGAACCCGATCTGCACCCACACCATGACGGCCATCACGGCCCACAGCGCGGTGCCGGGGTCGCCGAGCCAGTCGCGGGCCAGCGCGTCCAGGCCGAGCGCGCGCAGCACCTCGTTCACCGCGCCGCTGTCGGGGTTGAGCAGCCAGCTCCACACCACGCCCGCGATGACCATCGGCAGCACCTGCGGCAGGTAGACGCAGGCGCGCAGGAAGCTGGCGGCACGCGGTCCGAAGTGGCGGTCCACCAGGTCGGTCAGCAGCGCCGCCAGCACCAGCCCGATCGCGGTCGGCGCGATCGCCATCGCCACGATGACCAGCGCGTTGTTGCGGAACGAGGACCAGAACTCCGCGTCGCCCGCCAGTTCCCGGTAGTTGGCCAGGCCGGCCCATTCGGGGGTGCCGACACCGCTCCACTCGGTGAAGCTCGTGCCGACGTTCATCAGGAACGGCACACCGATGACACCGGTGAACAGGACCAGGCCGGGGACCAGGTACGGCAGGTACGCCAACCGCTCCCGCCGCGCCTCCCTGGAAGGCGCGGAGGTCAATTGGGCAGGCCGTCGTCGTAGGCGCGCTGGACGGCGCCGAGGGCCTGGGCGGGCGTGGCCGAGCCGTTCATGAGCTTCTGCACCTCGGCGACCCACCTGTCATAGAACGCGGCCACCGGCCAGTCGGGGTAGTAGGCCAGGGAGTTGTTCCGGGCGAGGGTGTTGAAGTCCTCGATGAGCTTCTTGGCCTTGGGGTTGGTGATGGCCGCGGCGTCGGCCGCGACCGGGATGCCGCCCGCGTTGCCCAGCGTGTTCTGGATGTGCTTCTTCATCGTGATGTCGATGAAGTCGTAGGCGAGCTTCTTGTTCTTCGACCCCTTGGGGACGACCCACAGGTTGCCGCCCGAGCCGGGGGTCAGCTTGGCCCCGGGCCACACGGAGGTCTCCCACTCGAACTTGGCCTCCTTGGCCACGCGGCCGAACCACCAGCTGCCCGAGAACATCATCGGGAACTTGCCGCTCATGAACGCGACCCCGGCGTCCTCGGCCTTGATGCCCACCGAGCTCCTGGAGACGTAGCCCTTCTTCACCCAGTCGGCGAACGTGGCGGCTCCGTAGGTCCAGGCGGGGTCGGTGAGGTTCGCCTTGGACGTGTAGCGCTGGAAGGCGTCCACCCAGGGGCGGTCGGCCCTGTCCAGGGCGAGCTGGTAGACGAACTGGTGCGCCATGTACTCGGCGCCCGCGTTGGTCAGGGGGACGACGTTCTTCTTGACGAAGGCGTCCATGGCGGCGACCAGTTCGGCGTAGGTGGCGGGCACCTTGACGCCGTGCTGCTCGAACAGGTCCTTGTTGTAGTAGACCTGCAGGTACTCGGCGTAGTTGGGGACGCCGAACCACTTGTCGCCGCCCATCGTGCCCTTGGCGTTGTACTTGGCCGTGACCTGGACGTTGGGGCTGAGCAGCCTGTCCCAGCCGCGCCTGGTCACCTCGGAGGTCATGTCCTCCAGGAGGCCCTGCCGCGACAGCATGCCCGCGGTGGCGTTGCCCTTG
The DNA here is from genome assembly GCF_055379765.1 of Actinomadura rugatobispora. Taxonomy (NCBI): domain Bacteria; kingdom Bacillati; phylum Actinomycetota; class Actinomycetes; order Streptosporangiales; family Thermomonosporaceae; genus Actinomadura; species Actinomadura rugatobispora. Next base: position 1,424,680 of record NZ_AP029191.1, read on the forward strand.
TTGTACTCCATGACGTCGGGGGCGTCCTTGGAGTTGAGCACCATCGGCGCGGTCTTCTGGATCTGCTCGAAGCCCTTCTCCTCGAACTTCACCGTGACGCCCGGGTGGGTCTTCTTGAACTCCTCGATCGCCTGGCTCCAGGCCACGCCCATCGCGCTCTCGGGGGCCTCGTAGTGCCACAGGCGCAGCTCGTTCGGGTCGGACTCGCCGCCGCCTCCGCACGCGGCCAGCACCAGGGATCCCGCGGCGAGCACGGCCGCCAGCGCCGCGCTCCGGGGTGCCTTGATCATGGGTTTCCTCCGGGGGGTGGTCTCGAGGGCCCGCTCAATCGAAGCGCTTCGACTGCCAATCGTGCGGGGATCGTATGCCGCACGTGAGCTGCGACACAATACGTCCGGCCGCATCAAAATCGGCGCGGGCCGCTGACCTGCGACGCTATATGGGAGCGCTCCCACATTTGGCCACGGACGGCGGACCGCCGCCCGTGGCCGCGGGCCCGTCAGCGGGTGCCGTAGAGATGCTCCAGGGCGAGCTGGTCGAGGCGCTCGAACGCCGCGCCGCGCTTGGCCAGCCCCTCGATGTCGGGCGTGAAGTCGCGCACCGCCCGCCAGTCCTCGCCCTCGGCCAGGGTCGGCACGGCCAGCTCGTCCACCCGCGCCGCGCGCAGCGCCTCCCCCACCTCGGGGTCGGCGCGGAACGCCCGCACTTTCTCGCGCAGGATCAGCCAGTTGCGCATGCAACCGCGCGCCGATTCCCACACGCCCTCGTCGTCCTCGGTGCGCGGCGGCTTGAAGTCGAAGTGGACCGGGCCGTCGTAGTCGCTGTTCTCGACCAGGTCGACCACCCAGAACGCGCCGCGCGCGTTCCCCGCGCCGAACCGCAGGTCCTGGTCGTAGCGCGGGCCGTTCTGGCCGTTCAGGTCGATGTGGAACAGCTTGCCGTGCCACAGCGCCTGCGCCAGGCCGTGCGCGTAGTTGAGCCCGGCCATCTCCTCGTGCCCGACCTCGGGGTTGAGGCCCACCAGGTCGGGACGCTCCAGCGCGCCGATGAACGCCAGCGCGTGCCCGACGGTCGGCAGCAGGATGTCGCCGCGCGGCTCGTTCGGCTTGGGCTCGATCGCGAACCGCAGGTCGTAGCCCTTGTCGACGACGTAGGAGGCCAGGGTGTCGAACGCCTCCTTGTAGCGGTCCAACGCCGTCCGCACGTCCTTGGACGCCCCCGACTCGGCGCCCTCGCGGCCGCCCCAGCACACGTAGGTGCGGGCGCCCAGCTCGGCGGCCAGGTCCAGGTTGTCCATCACCTTGCGCAGCGCGAACCGGCGCACGTCCCGGTCGTTGGCGGTGAACGCGCCGTCCTTGAACACCGGATGCGAGAACAGGTTGGTGGTCGCGGTCGTCACCACCAGCCCGGTCTCGTCCAGCGCCTTGCGGAACGCGCCGACCCGCTCGTCCCGCTCGGCGGCGGTCGCGTCGAAGTCGAACACGTCGTTGTCGTGGAAGTTCACGCCGTAGGCGCCCAGCTCGGCCAGCTTGCGCACGGCGCGGTCGGCGGGCATCGGCGGGCGGGTGCCGGGGCCGAACACGTCGACCCCCTGCCAGCCCACCGTCCAGATGCCGAACGAGAACCGGTCCTCCGGCCGCGGCGTGAAACGGTCGTCACTCACGATCCCTGTCCTCCAGTGGTGTCGCGCGGCCGCCCGGCGTCCCGGAGCAGGGCGTACCGGCCGCGGATCTCCTCCACCGCCGCGGCCGCGGCGGTGCCGGCGGTGTGCTCGGTGGCGGGCGGCGCCGGCCACTCCGGCGGCGCGGGCGTCCCCGCCAGCGCCCACGCGGCCTGGCGGGCGGCGCCGAGCGCCACGTACTCGGCGGGTTCGGGCACGGTCACCGGCGTACCCAGGATCGCGGGGGCCAGTGCCCGGACCGCGGCCGACCGGGCCCCGCCCCCGATCAGCAGGGTGCGGCGCGGCCGGGCGCCCTGCGCGACCAGATGGCCGGCGGCGTCGGCCAGCGAGCACAGCAGCGCCTCGACCGCCGCGCGGGCCAGGTTCTCCCGGGTGGCGTTGGACGTGATCAGCCCGGCCAGCGTCCCGGTCGCGTCCGGGCGGTCGGGGGTGCGCTCGCCGTCCAGGTAGGGCAGCAGGGTCAGGCCCCCGGCGCCCGGCTCGGCGGCCAGCGCCAGCTCCGACAGGCCGTCCAGGTCGGCGCCCACCAGCGCGGCCGCCGAGGTGAGCACGCGCGCCGCGTTCAGCGTGCAGACCAGCGGCAGGTAGCGCCCGGTCGCGTCGGCGAACCCGGCGACCAGCCCGGACGGGTCGGCGGCCGGACGCGGCGCGACCGCGAAGACGGTGCCGGAGGTGCCGATCGACACCACCATGTCGCCCTCCGCGAGGCCCAGGCCGAGCGCCGCGCCCATGTTGTCGCCGGTGCCCGGCGCCAGCCGCCCGCCCCACGGGGTCTCGCCGACCGTCTCGGCGGGGCCCGCCACGCGCGGCAGCACCGGCTCGTGCCCGAGCGCCGCCCGCACGAACTCCGGCAGGTAGCGGCCGTCGCCGGGCGACCAGTAGCCGGTGCCGGACGCGTCGCCGCGGTCGGTGACCGGCCCGGCCGCGCCCAGCCGCAGGGTCAGCCAGTCGTGCGGCAGCAGGACGGTCGCGGTGCGGCGGGCGTTCTCCGGCTCGTGCTCGGCCATCCAGCGCAGCTTGGAAACGGTGAACGAGGCGAGCGGGACGCTCCCGGCGCGCCCGGCCCAGGTCTTGGCGCCGCCCAGCTCCTCCACCAGCGCGCGGGCCTGCGGGGCGGAGCGGGTGTCGTTCCACAGCAGCGCGGGGCGGACCACGGTGCCGTCCTCGTCCAGCGCGACCATGCCGTGCTGCTGGGCGGCCACCGCCACCGCGTCGGCCCGTTCCAGCAGGTCACGTGTCCGCTGCAGGGCGTCCCACCAGTGCCGCGGATGGCATTCGGTACCGTCGGGGTGCGGCGCGGAGGCCGCGTCGACCACCGTCCCGTCCTCCGCCCGGCACAGCAGGACCTTGACCGACTGCGTCGAGGAATCGATCCCGGCGACCAGCACTGCCCCTCCTCGGCTCCGCGGAACGGCGGCCGTCGAAACGTTTCGAAAGTTTCTCGGCCGTGTGCAGCCTAAACCGCTGTGAGCCATCACACAATGGATCACCGCGGGGGTGCTCAGGGGGCGTAGTTCATCACGTGGTCGTGCAGCATCCGCGGGGCCTCGGGGTCCTGGCGGCGGAACGCCTCGATCAGCAGGGCGTGCTCGGCGGACTTGGAGTAGATCTCCGTCTGGTGCAGGCGCAGCGACAGCGTCGTCCACAACTCGATGCCCAGCGACTCCCACACCGACATCAGCAGCCGGTTGCCGGCCGTCTCCACCACCTCGCGGTGGAACTCGATGCTCAGCCGCATCTGCGCGTGCAGGTCGCCGGTCTCGGCGGCCTCGGCCAGCAGCGCGTTGTGCCGCTCCAGCGCGTCCACCCGCTCGGCCAGGCGGGGCAGCGCCAGCTCGGCGGCGGTGCGCTCCAGGCCCGCCCGGACGGGGAAGATCTCGCCCAGGTCCTCCTCGGTGAACGCCCGCACCCGGGCCCCGCGGTTGGGCAGGCTCTCCACCAGCCGCAGCGCCTCCAGCTGGCGCAGCGCCTCGCGGACCGGGCCCTGGCTGACGCCCAGCTCGGTGGCGATCCGGCGCTCCACGATGCGCTCGCCCGGCTCCCAGCGGCCCGAACTGATCCCCTCGACGATGAACTCCCGGATCTGGTCGGCCAGGCCGGTGCGCAGCAGTTGAGCGGAGACGTTCACGCGCACAATGGTAGAGGTCAGGAGGGATCGCCCCGGTGACCGGCCGGTAACGTGCGGATCAGTGCATACTGACCCTTGAGGAGATATGATCGATCATTGATCAATGATGATCGGGTGGAGTCCCGCGGCGACCCCGCGGCGCGCTCCCGAGCCCTGAGGAGAACGCCGATGGCCGAGACCACCAAAGCGCGGGGCGCGGCAACCCGTCCCCGGACCAAGGCCGGCGGCCGAACCGCCACCGGCACCGCGCAGGCGGCCCCCGCCGACCGGGACGAGCTGGTCGCCCACTACCGGCTGATGCTGCTGATCCGCCGGTTCGAGGAACGCGCCGCCCGCGCCTACACCGAGGCCAAGATCGGCGGCTACTGCCACCTCAACCTCGGCGAGGAGGCCACCGTCGTCGGGCTGATGGCCGCGCTGCGCCCCACCGACTACCTGTTCACCAACTACCGCGAGCACGGCTACGCCCTCGCCAAGGGCATCTCCGCCGACCGCGTGATGGCCGAGCTGTACGGCCGCTCCACCGGGGTGTCCAAGGGCTGGGGCGGGTCCATGCACCTGTTCGACGCCGAGGCCCGGCTGCTGGGCGGGTACGGCATCGTCGGCGGGCAGCTCCCGCTGGCCACCGGCGCCGCGCTCGCGGTGTCGTACAAGGGCGGCGACGAGGTCGTCATGTGCCAGATGGGCGACGGCACCGCCGCCATCGGCGCCTTCCACGAGTCGCTGAACATCGCCGCGCTCTGGGACCTGCCCGCCGTCTTCGTCGTGATCAACAACGGGCTGGGGATGGGCACCACCGTCGAGGCGTCCGCCGCCGAGCCCGAGCTGTACCGGCGCGGCGCCGCGTACCGCATGGAGAGCGCCCGGGTCGACGGCACCGACGTGCTCGCCGTCCGCGACGCCGCCCGCCTCGCCGTCGAGCGCGCCCGCACCGAGAGCCGCCCCTACCTGCTGGAGGCCGTCAGCCCCCGGCTGCGCGGCCACTCGGTCGTCGACCCGGCCCGCTACCGCAGCAAGGAGGAGCGGCAGGCGCTGCTCGAGCAGGATCCGCTCACCGCCTTCGCCGCCCGCCTGGAGAAGGACGGCGTGCTGCCGGAGGCCGACCGCGCCGCCGTCGAGGCCGAGGTCATGGCCGAGGTCGAGGCCGCCGCCGCGTTCGCCGACCGGAGCCCGGCGCCCGACCCGTCCACCCTCTTCGACCACACCTACGCCACCCCGGTCCCCGGCGAGCAGCGCCGGCTGCCCGCCGACCCGGTCTTCCGTTCCTGAGGAGTCGTCCCATGGCACTTGTCACCTACCGCCAGGCCCTCCGGGACACGCTCCGCGCGGAGATGCTGCGCGACGAGAACGTCCTCCTGATGGGCGAGGAGATCGGGCTCTTCGAGGGCTCCTACAAGATCACCGAGGGGCTGCTCAAGGAGTTCGGCCCGCGCCGCGTCCGCGACACCCCCATCGCCGAGGAGGGCTTCGTCGGCGCGGCCATCGGCGCCGCCATGCTGGGGCTGCGCCCGGTGGTCGAGATCATGACGATCAACTTCTCGCTGCTGGCGCTGGACCAGATCGTCAACCACGCCGCCAAGATCTACGGGATGTTCGGCGGGCAGTGCAGCGTCCCCATGGTCATCCGCACCCCGGGCGGCGGCGGCCAGCAGCTCGGCGCCACCCACTCGCAGAACGTCGAGCTGTTCTACTCGTTCATCCCCGGCCTGAAGGTCGTGGCGCCGAGCACGCCCGCCGAGGCGTCGGCCATGCTCAAGGCCGCGATCCGCGACGACGACCCGGTGCTGTTCCTGGAGAACCTCGCCCTCTACAACACCAAGGGCGAACTCCCCGCCGACGTCGCCGAGATCGAGCCCGCCGAGATCGGCCGCGCCGCCGTGACCCGTCCCGGCACCGACATCACGATCATCGGCTACTCGCGGATGGCGCGGGTCGCCGCCGAGGTCGCCGAGACCCTCGCCGCCGAGGGGATCTCCGCCGAGGTCGTCGACCTGCGCAGCCTGCGCCCGCTGGACCGCGAGACCGTCGTCGCGTCGGTGCGCCGCACCGGCTGCGCCGTGGTCGCCGAGGACGACTGGCTGACCTACGGCATCGGCGCCGAGATCGCCGCGACGATCCAGGAGGGCGCCTTCGACTGGCTGGACGCCCCGGTGCGCCGGGTGGCGATGGCCGAGGTGCCGCTGCCGTACGCCAAGTCGCTGGAGCTGGCCGCGCTGCCCTCCGCCGACTCCCTCCTCACCGCCGTCCGCGACACGCTCCGCGCGACCGGACGCGTACCCGCACTGGAGACGACCGCCTCATGACCGAGATCCTCATGCCCCGCCTCTCCGACACCATGGAGGAGGGCGTCATCAGCTCCTGGCAGAAGAAGCCGGGAGACGCGATCGCCGTGGGCGACGTGATCGTCGACATCGAGACCGACAAGGCCGTCATGGAGTACGAGGCCTACGAGGACGGCGTGCTCGGCGAGATCCTCGTCGCGGAGGGCGAGTCGGCCCCCATCGGCGCCCCCATCGCGGTGGTCGTCCCGGCCGGTTCCACGGTCGCCCCCAAGGAGAAGGCCGCGGCCACCGTCCCTGCCGCGGCCCCGGCTCCCGCCCCGGCCCCACCCGCTGCCGCGCCCCCCGCCACGACCTCGCCCGCTCCTTCGCGCGGGACGCGTCCGCCGTCGTCCCCGCTGGCGCGGCGCCTGGCCCGCGATCACGGCATCGACCTGGCCACGCTGACCGGCAGCGGCCCCGGCGGCCGCATCGTGCGGGCCGACATCGAGGCCGCCGTGCGCGCCTCCGGCCCGGCCCCGCAACTGCCCGCGCCCCAGACGCCCGCTCCGAAGGTCGACGACGCCGACGTGGAGCGCGTCCCACTTACCCGCTTCCGCAAGGTCGCGGCCCGCCGCCTCACCGAGAGCAAGCGGAACGCCCCGCACTTCTACCTCACGCGCGAGGTCGACGCCGAGGCGCTGCTGGCGTTCCGGGCCACGCTCAACACCGCGCTCGCGCCCGCGAAGGTCAGCGTGAACGACCTGATCGTGAAAGCGTGCGCGACCGCGCTGCGCGAGCATCCCGCGGTGAACGTCTCCTACACCGAGGAGGAGCTGCTCTTCCACAAGCGGGTGAACGTGGGCGTCGCCGTCGCCGTCGAGGACGGCCTGCTCGTCCCCGTGGTCAAGGACGCCGACCGCAAGAGCGTCTCGCAGATCGGCGCCGAGACCCGCGAGCTGGCCGGAAAGGCCCGCGACGGCAAGCTGTCGGCCCAGGAGATGAGCGGCGGCACGTTCAGCGTCAGCAACCTCGGCATGTACGGCATCGCCGGCTTCTCCGCGGTGATCAACCCGCCGGAGGCGGCGATCCTGGCGGTCGGCGCGGTCCGCGACGAGCCGGTCGTCCGCGACGGCCAGGTCGTCCCGGGCACGCGCCTGTCGGTGACGCTGTCGGTGGACCACCGCGCCTGCGACGGCGCCACCGGCGCGGCCTTCCTCGCCCGCCTCGCCGAACTCCTGGAGAACCCCCTCCTCATCGTCGCCTGAGGCCGAGGCGCGTCAGGGGCAGGTCTCGCGGTACGGGACCTGCCCCGCGTGCCGGTCCCACTCCGCGCGCGTCAGCCCGCCCGCCTTTCCGCACAGCTCGGAGACGAGCCCTTCCGGCGTGAGCCGATGCTGGCGGATCCTGCCGTCCATGCCGATGGAGAGACCTGCGATCCGGGGTGAAGGCGAGCCCGTGCACCTCATGGGTGTGGCCGGTGATGGGCAGGCCGACCGGCTGCGCGGTCGCCACATCCCAGAGCCGGATCCGGTCAGCGCCGGCGTTGAAGTCCCCGGCCAAGATCCGGACCGGTCCCCGCACGCCCGCGCGGGGCAGCGCCCGCAAACCCGCTCTTCTGACCTAGCTGAACTAGTGCCGCATCAGGCAATGTTCGCCCGGCCTTGATCGTGCTCGTGGACACCCAGAAGTGCCGGTAGTCGGACAGATGTACGAACAGCGGGTGCCGACACGCGGCCAGGGAAAGTGCCGGTCGCGGCTCGAGCTGTGGTGGATGAGTCACGGCGGACGGTCGGCATGTCGTGGAGCGATCGCGCGTTCCGGGCCGGGCTTGCGGGATGCCCATTGCAACCATTAGGTTGCCATCATGATGGCAACTCAAGGGTTGCGAAGGAGTATGGGTGTGGTTCCGGACAGGATCGAACGCGAGACGGTGCTGCGGCACCCCGCCGAGCGGGTGTGGGCCGCGCTGACCACCGCAGAAGGGCTGTCGCAATGGTTCGGCTCGGTGGCCGAGATCGATCTACGGCCCGGCGGGCGAGCGTATTTCCGCTGGGATGACCTCGACGAAGAATCCGTCGCCACGATCACGATCGTCGATCCACCACACCGTTTGGCGTTCAGGTGGCCGATCGAGGGCTGGCTGGGGGACGACGCGCCTCTGACGCTGGTGACGTTCACCCTGGAGCCCGTTGCCGATGGGACCCGGCTGCGTCTGGTGGAGAGCGGGTTCACCCAGGCCGCCGACCACCTTGCCCGGTGCGCCCACCGGGCCAACAGCCATGGATGGGCCGCAGAACTCGGCGACCTGGAGACCTACCTCGATGCGGCCGCCTGATTCACAGGAGCAGGCCGTCGCGGTGTTCGCGGCGCTCACCGATCCGACCCGGCGGGCGCTGCTGGACGAACTCGCCCGCGCCGGACCCGCGACCGTCACCGATCTGGCGCGGCGGCTGCCGATCAGCCGACAGGCAGTGGCCAAGCACCTCGATCAGCTCGCCGAAGCGGGCCTGATCTGCTCCGGTGAACCGGCCGGCCGCCGCCACCCCTACCGGTTGGAACCAGCGCCCATCCGCGCGGCCCAGATATGGCTGGCCGCGCTCGCCAACAGCTGGGATGACCGGCTGACCGCGCTGGAACGCGCACTGGACGCCACCCCGACACCCGACCAGGGAGCCACCTGACAATGAACCGGCCTGAGTTCACCGCCGGCCTGAACATCGCCATGAAGATCCCCAAGGCGCAGTACGAGGCCACCGTGGCCTTCTACCACGACACCCTGGGCTTCGACGTCAAAGAGGAGGACGTTTCCTACGCCCCGACCGTCTCAAGAACTCATTCGGTGCGGTTCGGTCCTAACACGCTGTGGCTGGACTGCGTCGACAACTACAGCCAGCCCGACCTGTGGTTGCAGCTCCACACCGATGACCTGGACGCGGCGACGGCCACACTGGCCGGCGCCGGCATCCGCCCGTGTGACGAGGTCGAACCACTGCACAACATCGAATCCAGAACCCACTGGATCAAGAACCCGGCCGGCGTCGTTCACCTGCTCGCAGAATCCGGCTGAGCCGCCCAGCCCTTTGCGTGTCCTTCCGGACCAGCACTTTCAAGACCGACCACCAGCGCTTACAGACGTCCGCCACCAATCGTGGGACACGCCCGCCGGGATTCCCGTCCGGCCGGGCGGGTTCGCCTCAGACTGCGGGCATGGCTGAACGGGTGCGGGTCCGTGAGATCGATGACGACGAGGGACAGCGGCTGCTGCGGATCATCCGGTGACCTGGCGGCAGGCTCAGATGGTGCTGCTGTCTGCGCAGGGCATGGACACGGCGCGGATCGCCGAGGTGACGTTCACCAGCCCGGACCGGGTCCGAGACGTGATCCGGCTGGGACGCTCCCCGGCACCCCGCCGAGAAACAGCCCTCACGCTGCCTGGAGGGTGGGGCCGGCTTGCGACTGAGGCGGCGTATCGGGCCTGCCCCGACGCCTCAGCGGCGGTGAGCAGACCGCGCAACCTGCCGCGGCGCCTGGCCAGCCCCGCGGCCGCGTCCAGGAACGACCGTTCGACCCCGTTGAGGGCCCAGGTGGACGCGGCAGGTGGCGGCCCAGCGGTCGATGAGAAAGTCGACGATCGCATTCCGGACGGGCCCGGCAACATCTCGATCGTCTCCGCCGCATCCTCCGTGCAGTAGACGGTCAACCTCGCACAGGCCCGGTCATCCACCGTCCTCCACACGCCCAGGTAGAGGCACGAGACCACGTCCTGCGCGGGCATCACGTCCGCGCCTCTCGCGACCGGGGGCTCGGTCGAGCATGGCCTCCATCCACCAGCGGTTCATCACTTCGTCGAGCTGCGCCCCCTGCTCGGCCGCGAGCACCTCGCGGCTGAATTCCGCTCGTTTCCCCTCGGTCAGCGCCGGACCGATGGCGTTGATCGTTCGGGGAATCGGGGAAACGAACACGTCGGGCGACTCATGCTGTGCGGTCACATCCGGTTCCCTTCGAGCGTAGTCCGGCGTCTGGACCTACCCCAAACGATAGGGCCGGTGACCGACAGTTCCTCGTCACGACGCCACCGTTAACGCCGCCAGCCCGCTGTGAGAGGCGGGCCGGGGGCGCGGTGGGGTCAGCCGGGGGTTGTGGTTCGGGCTTCTGTGGGGGTTAGGGGGCGGAGGACGGTCGTGTAGGAGTAGGCGCGGGCGGGGCTCACCTGGTATTCGGGGCGTACCGGGTTGGGGGTGTCGCCCACTCCTGTGACGGCGTGGTTCACGTGCAGGGTGTTCCAGCCCTTGTTGCGTTGGCGGGCGAAGGGGTACAGGGCGCGGTCCAGGTCGTCGTACTGGGTGGCGCTCACTTCCAGGTCTCCGCCTACGAGGAGGCCTGCGCGGCCGTCGGTGAGCATGGCCCAGCGGACGTCGTCATGGTTGCCGTGATCCTGGGGGCGGTAGTAGGAGACGTACTGGTCGTCCAGGGAGGAGGACCAGACGCCCATGCGGGTGCCGTCCTTGCGGTCGTTGTAGTTCTCCACCGGGCCGCGTCCGTACCAGGAGAGTGTTGAGAAGCGGTCGGGCATCTTGACCGTGTAGCCCATGCGGGCGAGGTAGGGCAGGGAGCGGGCGCCGCCCTGGGGGACGACCTGGTGGGTCAACTGCACTTGGCCGGAGCCGTCGATGGCGTAGGTGGTGGTCTGGTCGAAGTAGGCGTTGTTCGTGCCGGTGACCCGGCTGGGGATCTCGACTTTCACTGTGGGGCCGTCCGGTGTGACGGTGATGCGGCCGGGGGTGGTGGTGAGGCGGTCCAGGCCCGCCTTGCGCCAGTCTTCGCCCTCGGCCCGGCCCCAGGTGTAGGTCTCGTTGCTGATGGGCGGGCGCCACACGTCCAGTTCGGGGCCGGTGCGGATGAGCTCGGTGCCGTTGTGGCGCATCGAGGTGAGGGTGCCGTTGGTGCGGTCGAAGACGTAGCGGAAGTCGCGGCCGGTGATGATGATGTCGTTGTCCTTCTGCGTGGTCTTGACCGTGCCGGTGGGCTTCTTCCTGATGCCGGGGACGGTGGAGCCTCCGGAAGGGAACTGGCCGAAGCCGACGACGTGCCCGGCTGGGGCGTACCAGGTCTTGTTCTTGAGGACGACGTCGACGTTCAGCCAGCGTTCGTTCCCGGAGGGGGCGGGCGGGATCGTCACCTGGGTCGAGCCGCCGGGTCCCAGGTCGAGCGGTTGCACGCCGGAACGGATCGTGCGGCGGCCCTCGATGTGGCGCCAGCGCAGTTCCAGGTCGCGGGTGCCGGTGAAGGCGCGTTCGCTGGTGACCGTGACGGCGTCCCCCGCGCGGGTGACGCGGATCGGTGAATGGACCCAGGAGAGCTGGGCCAGTTCGGGCTGGAGGGAGCGGTCCGTTCCGACCAGGCCGTCCACACCGGAGAGGCTCTGGCCGTTGGAGAGGAACGTGCCCTTGCGGGTGAAGTCGTCGAAGTCGAGGGCGAGCAGGGCTTCCTTGGACGGGTCCGCGCCGGACGTCAGTTCGGCCGGGGTCAGGGCGCGTCCGTAGATACGGACGTCGTCGATGGTGCCCTTGGCCATGCGGCCCTTGTAGTTGTCCTGCATCGTCCCGGAGTTGCGGCCGATGTTGACGTCCCCCGACGACCAGTCGATGTTCCCCGTGTAGGGGACCCGGGCGGCCTCGCGGCCGTCGACGTAGAGGCGGAGGGCCGTGCCGTCGTAGGCGCCGGTGACGCGGTGCCAGGTGTCGTACCAGTCGGACGGCACGGGCGCCCGCACGGTGCGCCAGGCCCCGCCGCTGTAGATGTAGAACTCCAGCGTCGTCTCGTCGGACATCTTGAGGCCGTACTGGTGGTCGCCCTTGGTCATGATGGTGAAGTCGCCCGTCCAGGGGCGTGCGGGTTTGACCCGGGCGTCCAGGGTGACGGCCTTGCCGGTGAGGTCGAGCCTGCGATCGCGGTAGACCTCGACGAAGTCGTCCAGGCCGGAGAAGTAGAGGGCCTTGCCCCGGTGGCCGTCGACCGTTCTGGGCATGCCCTGGAGCCAGGCCGGGATGTCGTTGCCCGAGGCGTCGGGTGTGGTGATGAGCGGGTGCCGGATGTTGGCCTCGGCCCAGTCCCAGATGAAGCCGCCCTGCACCTGGGGGTTGCGCCGTACGACCTCCCAGAACTCCCGGAAGTTGCCCAGGCTGTTGCCCATGGCGTGGGCGTACTCCCCCATGATGATGGGCTTCTTGGTGGAGGCGGCCTGCTGGGCGAGTTTGGCCGGGGTCGGGTAGCGGGGGCCCCAGACGTCGGCGAACGGGGCGTCGCCGTCGGGGTTGTTGGGCTGGTGGTAGAGGGGACGGGTCGGATCGGCCGCCCGCGCCCATGCGGCCATCCTGTCGTGGGCCTTCCCCAGTCCGGCCTCGTTGCCGGTGTCCCAGAGGATGACGCTGGGGTGGTTCTTGTCGCGGGCCACCATCGCCTGGAAGCGCTCCAGGAAGGCCTTCTGCCATTCGGGACGGTCGGCCAGGCAGTCCTGCGGGTGGCCGGCGGGCTTGGTGCAGTCCTCGTAGTTGTGGGTCTCGATGTCGACCTCGTCGTCGATCCACAGCCCGCGCCGGTCGGCCAGTTCGTAGAGGTAGGGGTCGGAGGGGTAGTGGGCGGTGCGGACGGCGTTGATGTTGAGGCGCTTCATCAGCGCGACGTCGCTTTCCTGGCGGTGGCGCGTCTGGTGGCGTCCGGTGTCGGGATCGGTCTCGGGACGGTTCACGCCCTTGATGAGGACGCGTTTCCCGTTCACCAGGAGCCGCCGGTCTTTGATCTCGATTTCCCGAAAGCCGATGTTCTGCGTGGTGGTGTGGGTGACCTTTCCGGATGGGTCGCTCAGTTCCATTCGGAGCGTGTAGAGGGTGGGGGTTTCGTCCGTCCAGGTGGCGGGGCTGGAAACGGGGGTGCTGAGGCGGAGTGTGGCGCCTTCTCCGGTTATGGAGGTCTTACCGGAGAAGGTCGTCACCGGGCCGCCGCCGGGGCCCAGGAGGGTCGCCTTCACGGTGTGGTCGCCCCGGGTGCCCTGCTTACTGGCCAGGGTGAGGGTGGCGTTGAGCGTCGCGTCCCGGTACGAGGGGTCGAGGTCGGTGGTGATGGACGCGTCGCGCACGTAGGTGCGGGGCGTGGAGTAGGCCCACACCGAACGGAAGATGCCGCTGTAGCGCCACTGGTCGACGTCCTCCAGGTAGGAGCCCGTGCTCCACCGGTGCACCTGCACCGCCACCGTGTTTGCGCCGGGGCGGACGTGGTCGCTGACGTCGAACTCGGCGGGCGTGTAGCCGCCCTGGTCGTAGCCCGCGTACTCGCCGTTCACCCACACGAAGTAGGCGCTGGTCACGCCCTCGAAGCGCAGGAAGGTGCGGCGCCCGTCCCAGTCGCGGGGGATGTCGAGGGTCCTGACGTAGGCGCCGGTCGGGTTGATGTCGCGCGGGGTCCTGGGCGGGTCGTCCGGCCACACCTCGGTGGGGATGTTGCGGAACACCGGGTGGTCGAGCCGGTCGCTCTGCCAGGTGTGGGGCACCGTCACCTTGGGCCAGGCGGAGGTGTCGTACCCCTTGCCGTGGAAGCCGGCGGGGACCTCGGCCGGGCGTTCGGCCATCTTCAGGCGCCACTCGCCGTCCAGGCTGCGCGTCCAGCGGCGGGCGTCGGCGGGACGCAGGACGGCGTGGGCGGGTTCCTGGCCCTCGGCGACCATCTCCGGGTCGTCGAGGTAGGTGTAGGCGTCCGGCGGTGGGGCGAGACGGGGAGTGGCGGTGGCGGCGCCCTGCACGAGGGCCAGCACGAGCGCGGTCATCGCCAGGACGGCGGTCGGGGCGTGAAAGGAAAAGCGTGGGAGCGGAAAGCGTGCGGGCATGAACGCGGCGCCTCCTCGCGGGCCGCCCCCTGACAAGGCCCATGACAGCGTTCGACGAACGGGGTGGACGTCTATGCCCGGGACGCTAGGCGGCGCGCGGTGCCCCGTCAACGCTCCTTTCAGAGATTGAGCACAATCTGCCGGACACAACCCGCGGAATTAAACATCCAGGAGAAAGCGCCCGGCCGATGCCTAGTCGATGCGGAAGAGGTTGTCGTCGATCCGGTCGAGCGCGAGCCGGACGGCGCCCAGCCCCACGGCCTCGTCGCCGAGCCGGGACGCCTCGATCCGGGGGGCGCTGAGGCACAGCGGCCGCACCCGCCGCCGCAGCTCGTCGATGAGCCGGTCGCCGGCCCGCGTCATGGCGCCGCCGACGACGATCATCTCGGGGTCGATGGCCAGGGCCATCGCGGCGATGCCGCGGCTCATCCGGCCGGCGAGCCGCTCGACCAGGGCGACGGCCTCGGGGTCGTCGCGCTGCGCGGCGGCCAGGACCGCCTCCGCCTCGGCCTCGCCCGGCCCGGACCGGCCGATCGGGGCGCCGGTGAGGGTGGCCATGGTGTCGCGCAGGCCGAGCTCGGGCAGCATCCCGATCTCGCCGGCCGCGCCCCAGCGGCCGCGGTGCAGGCGGCCGCCGATGACGGCGCCGACGCCGGTGTGCAGCCCGGCCAGCACGCAGATCACGTCGTCGACGTCCTCGGCGATGCCGCGCCAGCGCTCGGCCATGGCGGCGAGGTTGGCGTCGTTCTCCACGTACACCGGGCAGGAGAAGGAGCGGCCCAGCTCGCGGGACAGGTGGAGGCCCTGCCAGCCGGGGACGACGGTGCAGAACGCCACCGAGCCGTCGGGGGCGACGACGCCGGGGGTGCCGGCCGCCACCGCCCACAGCGCCGAGCGCTCGACGCCGGCCCCGGCCAGGCAGGTCTTGATCGCCGCGCGGACGGCGGCGAGCCGTTCGGCGGGCTCCCAGTCGACGTCCAGGCCGGCGCGGTGGGAGCCGACGACCTCGCCGTTGAGGTCGGCCAGGAAGATCTGGACCCAGTGCGCGTCGATGTCGAGGCCGAGCGCGTGGCCGGCGTCGGCGCGGAAGCGGTAGCGGCGGGCGGGCCGGCCCAGGCCGGTGCCGGTGCGCGGCGCCACCTCGGTGACCAGGCCGCGGTCGGTCAGCTCGGCGATCACGCCCTCGGTCGTGGGACGGGACAGCCCGACCTGGCGGGCGAGCTCGCTGAGGGTCGGCTCGCCGCCGGCGCGCAGGGCGCGCAGCGTGGCGGCGGAGTTGAGCCGGCGGAGCACCGAGGGGTCGCCCCCGTGCAGGGCGCCCCGCGCCCCGCCGGGGGGTGCGGGGGGTCGTCCCGCGTCGAACGGTTCGGACACGTCACCTCTTGATCGGACATCGGCCCTTGACAGGGATGGGCGGACCGAGGACATTATTGCCAACCTACTTATGAAACATCCCTTCGTAAAGGGAAACGCAGCTCAGAGGGCAGGTGACGGGTTGGTTCCAGTCGACACCACGGGACCCGCGGTCGCGGTCGTGGGGGCGGGCCTGCGCGGTGCCACCTACGCGCGGCGGGTGCTGGCCGCCGGCCGCGGCCGGGTGGTCGCGGTGGCCGAACCGGACCCGGTACGGCGCGCGCGGTTCGCCGCCGAGCACCGGATCCCGCCGGAGCGGGTCTTCCCCGGGTGGCGCGAGCTGGTCGCGGCCGGCGACGCGCAGGGCGCCGGGCGGCTGGCGGACGGGGTGATCATCGCGACCCAGGACGCCGAGCACGCCGAACCGGCGGTGCGGCTGGCCGGGCAGGGCTACCACATCCTGCTGGAGAAGCCGATGGCCACGACCGAGGCCGACGCGGAGCGGGTGGTCGCCGCCGTCGAGCG
This sequence comes from Actinomadura rugatobispora, assembly GCF_055379765.1. Taxonomy (NCBI): domain Bacteria; kingdom Bacillati; phylum Actinomycetota; class Actinomycetes; order Streptosporangiales; family Thermomonosporaceae; genus Actinomadura; species Actinomadura rugatobispora. Next base: position 1,440,507 of record NZ_AP029191.1, read on the forward strand.
CGCCGGGACCATGCTGGCCGTCTGTCACGTGCTCCGTTATACGCCCTACACCCGGGCGATCCGGCGGCTGGTCGAGGACGGCCGGATCGGGACGCCGATCAGCGTCCAGCACCTGGAGCCGGTCGGCTGGTGGCACCACGCGCACTCCTACGTGCGCGGGAACTGGCGCCGGGAGGACGAGTCCGGCCCGATGCTGATGACCAAGTCGGTGCACGACATCGACTGGATCGTGCACGTGATGGGCGAATTGCCGTCCCGGGTCGGCTCGTTCGGGCGGCTGTCGCACCTGCGCCCGGAGAACCGCCCGGCGGGGGCGGCTGACCGCTGCCTGAACTGCGCGATCGAACCGGGCTGCGCGTACTCGGCCAAGCGGCTCTACCTGTCCTGCCTCGGCGATCCCGGGCGGGAGGCCTGGCCGCTGGGCGCGGTCACCCACGACCTCACCGAGGAGGGCGTGCTGACGGCGCTGCGCGAGGGCCCGTACGGGCGCTGCGTGTACGCCTGCGACAACGACGTGGTCGACCACCAGGTCGTGAACATGGAGTTCCCGTCCGGGGCGACCGGCACCTTCACCGTGACCGCCTTCACCCCGTACGCCCAGCGGCAGACCCGGATCTTCGGCTCGGCGGGCTGCGTCGAGGGCGACGGCGTGCGGATCTCGCTGCGCGACTTCGTCACCGGCGAGCTGGAGACCGTCGACACCGGGTCCGACCACGAGTCGCCCGACGGCCGACACGACGCGGCCGACGAGGCGCTGGCCGACGCCTTCGTGGAGGCGCTGGCCACCGGCGACCCGGCCCCGCTCAGCTCCAACGGCAGGCAGAGCCTGGACTCGCACCGCGTGGTGTGGGCGGCCGAGCGCGCCCGGCACGCGGGCGCGGTCGTCGACATCACCCCTCCGGACGGCTTCGCCGCCCCACCCCCGCACTCCCCCGCGAAAGGTACTGGGATCCGATGAACAGCAAACTCTTCGCCGGAGCCGCGTCGGCCCTGGCCCTGACGCTGGCGCTGGGCGCCTGCGGCGACTCCGGCGGGGACGGGGCGTCCGCGCCGGCCGCCAACCAGGGGCGCGGGAACATCACCTTCGCCACCGGCAAGGACCTGTCGGGCACCATCCAGAAGCTGGCCGCCCGGTGGAACGCCGCGCACCCCAAGGAGCAGGTGCGGATCATCGAGCTGCCCGAGGACGGCGACCAGACCCGGCAGCAGCTCGTCCAGAACGCCCAGATCAAGTCGGACGCCTACGACGTGATCCGCCTGGACGCGGTGTGGACGGCCGAGTTCGCCGCCCGCCGCTGGGTGCTGCCCCTGGACGAGACCAAGCTGGACCCGGGCACGTTCGTCCCGGCCGCCCTGGAGACCGGTAAGTACCGCGGCAAGCTGTACGCCGCGCCGTGGCTCACCGGCACCGGCATCCTCTACTACCGCAAGGACCTGCTGGACGCCGCGGGCGTGAAGGGTCCGCCCACGACCTGGGCCCAGCTCCAGGACGCCTGCGCCAAGGTGAAGGAGACCTCCGAGGGCAAGGGGGTCGACTGCTACGCGGGCCAGTACGACAAGTACGAGGGCCTGACCGTCAACTACTCCGAGTCGGTGCAGTCGGCCGGGGGCCAGGTCTTCGACGCCGATGGCAAGCCCCAGGTGACCACGGCGCAGGCCAAGGCCGGGCTGCAGTTCCTGGTGGACGGCTTCAAGAACGGCACTATCCCGTCCAAGGGCGTCACCCTCAAGGAGGAGGAGAGCCGCCGCGCGTTCCAGGACGGGCAGCTCGTCTTCCACCGCAACTGGGCCTACGTGTACGCGCTGGCCTCCGCCAAGGACGGCACGTCCAAGGTGAACGGCAAGTTCGACGTCGCGCCCTTGCCCGGCAAGGACGGCCCGGGTTCGGGCACGCTCGGCGGCAACAACCTCTCGGTGTCGGCCTTCTCCAAGCACCAGGCCACCGCGCGGGACTTCGTCCAGTACATCGTGAGCCTGGACGTGCAGCGCGAGTACGGCAAGGAGCAGTCGTTCCCGCTGTCGCGGTCCGCGCTGTACGACGACCCGGCGATGATCAAGCAGTACCCGTACCTGCCGGTCATGAAGAAGAGCCTGGAGGCGGCCAAGGGGCGGCCGGTCGCGATCCGCTACAGCGAGGTGAGCTCGGCCGTCCAGGACCACGTCACCGCGGCGATCACCGGGAAGAAGACGGTGGACCAGGCCGCGGCCGACCTGCAGACCGCCCTGTCGGGCCTGGCGGACTGACCGCGCGGCGATGAGGAACCCGACCACCGACGCCGGCCGCGATCCGGCCGCGCCGTCGGTCACGTCCCCGGCCGGGAGCGCTTCCCCAGGCCACGAGGGCCCCGGCCGGGGACGGCCCGCCCGCGGCGATCACGGGCGGCGCGGCGGAGGGCAGGGGCGGCTGGCGGCGGCCCTGCTGTCCCCGGCCTTCGCCGTGCTGGGCGTGGTGATCGCCTTCCCGATCGTCGCGGCGGTGTGGGACTCGCTGCACCGCACCAGCGAGGAGGTGGACGCCGACGGCATGGTCGTGGAGGCCGAGCGGTTCAGCGGCCTGGCCAACTACACCTCGCTGATCGGGAACGACCGGTTCACCACCGCGCTGTGGAACACCACGTTCTTCACCGTCACCACGGTCGCGATCGAGACCGTCATCGGGCTGGCGATGGCGCTGCTGATGCACCGGGCGTTCCGCGGCCGGGCGATCTTCCGGGCCAGCGTGCTGGTGCCGTGGGCGATCCCCACCGCGATCTCCGCGCTGCTGTGGCGGTGGATCTTCTCCGCGGACGGGGTGGCCAACGCGGTCCTCGGCCGGGAGATCCTGTGGACCGCCGACGGGCTGGAGGCCAGGTTCGCGGTGATCATCGCCGACACCTGGAAGACGGCGCCGTTCGTGGCGCTGCTGGTGCTGGCCGGGCTGCAGGTGATCCCGGAGGAGGTGTACGAGGCGGCCCGGGTCGACGGCGCCGGAGCCTGGCAGCGCTTCCGCAACGTCACGCTGCCACTGGTGATGCCGTCGCTGCTGGTCGCGGTGATGTTCCGGATGATGGACTCGCTGCGGATGTTCGACCTGCCGCAGGTCCTCATCGGCACCCGCAAACCGTCGGTGGAGACGCTCTCCCAGCTCGCCTGGGACGAGGCGATGAACCTCCGGTACGGTCCGGCCGCCGCCACCGCGACCGTCCTGTTCCTCTACATCGCCCTGGCCGCGTACGTGTTCGTGCGGCTGCTCGGCGCCGACATCATCGGCAAGGAGGACGAAGGATGATCCGCCGGTGGACCGACCGGCTCTCCCCGGTCCTCATGGCGCTGTTCTGCCTGGCGCCGTTCTACTGGATGGTCGTCTCCAGCCTGCGCCGCACCAACGACATCCTCGACATGTCGGTGCTGCCCAGCCCGTTCTCGCTGGAGAACTACCGGGCCGTGTTCCAGCCCGGCAACGGCTTCGTCCGCGCGCTCGGCAACAGCGTGGTGGTGGCCGGGACCACCACCGTGCTCACCCTGGTCATCGGCACGACCGCGGCGTACGCGCTGGCGCGGCTGCGGTTCCGGTTCAAGCGGCTGGTGCTGGCGATCGTGGTGTCGACCTCGATGTTCCCCGGCAGCCTGCTGATCGTCCCGCTGCTGCGGCTGTTCACCGACATCGGATGGATCAACACCTACCAGGCGATGGTGGTGCCGAACCTGTCGTTCGCGCTGCCGCTGGCGGTGTGGAACCTGACCGCGTTCTTCCGCCGGCTGCCGTTCGAGCTGGAGCAGGCCGCGATGGTGGACGGCTGCACCGCCGGGCAGGCCTTCCGGAAGATCATCCTGCCGCTGGCCGCGCCCGGGGTGTTCACCACCGCGATCATCACCTTCGTGGTGGCGTGGAACGAGTACCTGATCGCGGTCAGCATGGTCAACGACCAGTCGATGAAGACCGCCAACGTCATCGTGGCGCAGTTCACCGGCCAGCACGGCTACGACCAGCCGTTCGGCACCCAGATGGCGGCCGGGGTGATCGTCACCGTGCCGCTGGTGCTGGTCGTCCTGGCCTTCCAGCGCCGCATCGTCGCCGGTCTCACCTCCGGCGGCCTCAAATGACCCCGTGACCTCGTGATCCCTTGATCGCACCGCTGCTGCTCACCGCGGGTTGACCCCCCGGACGGATCCCGTCCACCCACCGTGCCCAAGATTCCTCCAGTCGCCCCCTTGCGGGGCCCTATCCCTCTGGAGTACGTGCATGAGATCCCCCCTGCCCGCCCCCAGGCGCCGGACGTTCCTGGCCATGACCGGCGTCGGCGCCGCCGCGTTCGCGGTCGGCACCGGCCACGCCGCGGCCGATGAGACGGTCGGCGGCAAGGTGCCCGCCGACCCGTTCGGGCTGGGCGTCGCGTCCGGCGACCCGCTGCCCGACGGCGTCGTGCTGTGGACGCGGCTGGCGCCGGCCCCGCTGGCCCCCGACGGGCACGGCGGGATGCCGCCGCGCCCGTACACGGTCCGGTACGAGGTCGCCGAGGACGAGGCGTTCACCCGCGTGGTCAAGCGCGGCCAGGTCGTGGCGACGCCTGAGCTGGCCCACTCCGTCCACGCCGAGGTGCACGGCCTGCGTCCCGGCCGGGAGTACTTCTACCGGTTCCGCGCGGGTTCGGAGCTGAGCCCGGTCGGCCGTACGAAGACGGCGCCCGCCCCCGGGGCGATGCCGTCCGCGCTGCGTTTCGCCACCGCGTCCTGTGCCGCCTGGTACCACGGGCACTTCACGGCGTACCAGCACATGGCCCAGGAGCAGGACCTCGACCTCGTCCTGTTCCTGGGCGACTACATCTACGAGTACGGCATCACCCAGACCAACATGTGGCGCCAGGGCGTGCCCCTGCCCGGCCCGGAGCACGCGGTCGAGATCCAGACGCTCGAGCAGTACCGCCTCCGGTACTCCCTGTTCAAGACCGACCCCCATTTGCAGGCCGCGCACGCCAACGCGCCCTGGCTGTTCACCACCGACGACCACGAGGTGCAGAACAACTACGCGGACGAGTGGTCGGAGACCGGGATCCCGCCCGCCGACTTCCTGCGCCGCCGGGCCGTGGCGTACCGCGCCTTCTACGAGAACCTGCCGCTGCGCAGCGTGATGCGCCCGGACGGCCCCGACCTGGACCTCTACCGGCGCTACCACTGGGGCCGCCTGGCCCAGATCGACATGCTCGACAACCGGCAGTACCGCGACGTCTACCCGGCCGGTCTGGTCATCGACAACTCCCCGGAGCGGCACGACCCGCGCCGCACGATCCTCGGCGCCCGCCAGGAGAAGTGGCTGTACGACGGTCTCCGCCGCTCCGACGCGACCTGGAACCTGCTCGGCACCGGCGTCGTCATGGCCCAGATCGACCGCGACACCGGCGCCGGCGAGCTCTACAGCAACGACATGTGGGACGGCTTCCCGGCCAACCGGAACCGGCTGTGGGACGCGTTCGCCCAGCACAAGATCGCCAACCCGGTGGCGCTGTCCGGCGACATCCACCGCCATGTCGCCGCCGAGCTGAAGGCCGACTGGAAGGACCCCGGCTCGCGCACGATCGGCACCGAGCTGGTCACCGGGTCGATCGGCTCCGACGGCGACGGCGGCGAGACCGACGGGACCGGCCCGATCTGGCTGGGCAACCCGCACGTCAAGCTCTACAACGCCCGCCGCGGCTACGTCAGCGCCACCCTCACGCCGGGGCGGCTCACCTCCGAGTTCAAGACCGTCGACTACGTCCGGCAGCCCGGCGCCCCGGTCCGCACCGCGGCGCGCTTCGTCACCGAGGCCGGACGGCCCGGCCTGAACCGAGAGGTGTGACCGATGACCAACACCGCAGTCAGCCGCCGTTCCGCCCTCGGCCTGGGCGCGGCGGCGCGCGGGCCGCGTCCCGTCGAGCGGCTGCGCGGCGCCGGCGAGATCGGCCGCGTCCGGCTGAGCTGGAAGGGCGAGGCGTACGAGCCGCTCGTCGACCACTACGCCGTCTACGGGTCGCGGTCGCGCGGCTTCGAGATCGGCCCGGCGACGCTCCTCGGCAAGACCGTGTACACCTACTTCCTGCACGACCGCATGGGCGGGCGCCGCCAGGACTGGTACTACCGCGTCGTCACCGTGGACGCCGCCGGAAACCGCAGCCGCCCCACGGCGGAGCTAGCCGCCCACAGCGCCGAGTCGGTCACCGTGTCCGGCAAGCCCGTGGCCACGGTGGGGAGCTTCGACCACAAGACCCTTGAACTCGCCCTGGCCCCGGCCGGCTACGCCCAATACCGGACGCGCTTCCCCAACGGGGTCGACTACACCTACGGCACGAGCTCTCCGGGGACGGACTGGTCCTACATCCAGCCGGGCCCGTCCGACTCCTGGGCGGGCAACAAGGCGAGCCGCACGACGTTCCGGTTCCCGTTGGAGAGCGTCCCCACCGCCGAAACGTGGCTGGCCATCTGGCTCGTGGACACCCACGCCTCCATCCCGGGCACGATCCAGCTCGCCCTCAACGGCACCCCCGTACGCGAGGTGAAGCTGGAGAACGGAGGCACGCGCGGCTCGCTGGAGGGCGACGCCACCCTTCCCAGCACTCCGCTCAAGCCGTCCTATGTCGAACTGGCCCTGCCTCTGTCCGCGCTCAAGGCAGGCGAGAACGTCCTGACCATCGACAAGCAGATCGGCTCCTGGCACGCCTTCGACGCACTGGGCGTCTTCACACCATGAACGAATGAGGCAAGGGGTGGCCGGGCTTACCCAGGCCACCCCTTGCTTCGTCCAGTACGACGCGGTCAGTCGGCACGGGCGGACCAGGTGATCAGCGGTGGACGGACGGCCGCGCACAGCGGCCCGCCGCGGGAGTCGGTGAGCCGGAGCCTCGCCACCAGGAGCCCCGAGCGCACCGCGGCGTCCAGGACGTCGGCCCCGATGCCGTCGAACATCAGCTTCGCCCGCCGGAACATGGCGAACGCGCCGCGCTCGTCCAGCGTCCCCCAGGACAGGTAGACGAACCGGCCGCCGGGACGCCCCTCCACGTACGGGCCGGTGATGTCCCGGCCCTTGAGCGTGCACTCCAGCGTCCACACCGCGGCGGGCGCGTCGCCCGGGTGGAGGTCCAGCAGCTCGCCGGGACGGCCGCGCCGCTGGACCCCCACATGGACGCCGGAGTGGACGGGGTGATCGTCGCCCGGGCCGAACGTGCGGCCCGGGAGGTCCGTGGCCTCGATCCGGATCTGCGTCATCCCGCCATCATCCCCGGCCGGGCGCGTGGCCGGTGCTCAGCGGCGGTAGGTCAGGCCGTAGCCGAACGGGAACAGCGGCGCCTTGCCGTCACCGCGGTTGATCGGCTGCTGGCCGGCGCTCTTCATCCAGGACACCGGGAGCTTGCCGGTGGGGCGGGTGACGCCGAACAGCACGTCCGCGACGCCGCGTCCCTCGGTGCCCGGCAGCCACGACGCCAGCAGCGCGTTCCACCGCGGCAGCTGCTCCGCCACGTCCAGCGGGCGGCCCGAGACCAGCACCACGACCACCGGCACGCCGGAGGCGCGCAGCCGCTCGATCGTCTGCAGGTCCTCGTCGTCCAGCCCCATCGCGCCAGGCCGGTCGCCCATGAACTCGGCGTACGGCTTCTCGCCGACCACCGCGACCGCGGCCTTGTACGACCCGTCGATCCCGCTGCCGTCCTTGCTGTAGGTGACCGTGCTGGACCGGCCCGCGGTCTGCCTGATCCCCTCCAGGATCGTGGTGCCCGGCGTGATCGGCCCGGACGAGCCCTGCCAGGTGATCGTCCAGCCACCGGACTGGTTGCCGATGTCGTCGGCGTTCTTGCCGGCCACGAAGATCCTGTTGCCGTTGCGGGCCAGCGGGAGCACGTCCCGGTCGTTCTTGAGCAGCACCTGGGAGCGGGCCACCGCCTGCCGCGCCAGCGCCCGGTGCTCGGCGCTCCCGACGGTCCCGAGGTAGCGGCGGTCGGTCAGCGGACGCTCGAACAGGCCCAGCTCGACCTTCTTGGTGAGGATCCGCCGGTTGGCGTCGTCGATCCGCGACAGCGGCACCCGGCCCGCCTCGACCTCGGCCCTGAGCGTCTCGATGAACCTCTTCCACTCGCTCGGCACCATCACCATGTCGATGCCCGCGTTGATCGCGGTGCGGACCTCGGCGGGGGTGAAGCCGGGCTGCCCGTCGATCTGGTCGATCCCGTTGTAGTCGGAGATCACGAAGCCGGAGAAGCGCAGCTCCCGCTTCAGCAAGCCGTTGATCAGGTACTCGTGCCCGTGCGCCTTGACGCCGTTCCACGAGCTGTAGGTGATCATCACCGAGCCGACGCCGCGGCGCAGCGCGGCCTGGAACGGCGGCAGGTGGACCCTGCGCAGCTCGGCCTTGGACACCTCGGTGTTCCCCTGGTCGGTGCCGCCGGTCGTGCCGCCGTCGCCGACGTAGTGCTTGGCGGTGGCCAGGACCGAGGCCGGGCCGCCGAGCCGCGGGCCCTGCAGCCCGGTCACGATGGACGACATCGCGGCGGGCAGCTCGGGCACCTCGCCGAACGACTCGTACGTGCGGCCCCACCGGTCGTCGCGGGCCACGCACAGGCAGGGCGCGAAGTTCCAGTCGACGCCGGTGCCGGACACCTCCTCGGCGGTCGCGGCGCCGATCCTGCGGACCAGCTCGGGGTCGCGGGTGGCGCCGAGCCCGATGTTGTGCGGGAAGATCGTCGCGCCGACCACGTTGTTGTGGCCGTGCACGGCGTCCACGCCGTAGATGAGCGGCACGCGCCGCGGCGTCGCGAGCGCGGCCCGCTGGAAGCCGTCGTACATGTCCGCCCACGACTCGGGGGTGTTCGGCGTGGGCACCGAGCCGCCGCCCGACAGCAGCGACCCGAGCCGGTAGCGGGTGATGTCGTCGGCGGTGACGTTCTGCCGTTCCGGCTGCGTCATCTGTCCGATCTTCTCGTCCAGCGTCATCCGGGACAGCAGGCTCTCGACGCGGTCCTTCACCGGGCGTCCGGCGTCGAGGTGGGCGGGGACCGCCTCCGCCGCGGCGCCGCCCGCGGCGGCGGGCAGCATGAGCGCGGTGAGCAGGCCGAGTACGAGGGACCGGGGTGGGCTGCGGTGCATCGTCGCCTCCGCTCAGGGCATGTCGGCAGATTTGTGTTCTGCCCCAACAAAAAGCAACGTAAGTCGTGCACGGCGGCGCGACAATACCCGTGAGCGTCCTGCGTCCCGCGGTTCCGCGTGGCCGCGCCGCCCCGGAGCGTGACGGCGGCCACGTGGGAACGATGCACCGGCGGGCACGCGAAGGCCCCGGCCGGATCGGGCCGGGGCCTCGCTGTTCGCCGCCGCTCGCCGCTACCGGCGCTCGTGGCGGCCGCCACCGCTGGGCGGACGCATCTCGCGGTCCATCTCGCGGCCCATGTCACGGCCGGTCTCGCGCCCGCCCGACTCGCGTTCGCCCAGGTCGGCACGGCCGGACATGTCCCGATCGCCCATCACATGGCCGTCCATCCCACGGCCGGCCGTCCCGCCGGGAGCCGGCTCGCTCCAGCCCTCGGCCGTCCCCTCGCCGTCGTCGTGCGCGATGTCGATGCGCTCCTTGCGGATCTCGTCCCGGACGGTCTGCTCGCCCGCGATCCGCTCGGCGCGCACCCGGATGCGCTCGACCGGGATGGTCTCCTTGGTGACCACCGGGCGCTCCTCGTGCAGGATGATCTCCCGCTCCTCCGCGTCGCCGATGCGGAACCGGCCGATCCCGGCCTCCGCCTCCTCGTCGGCGATCGGCTCGCGCTCGATCCGCAACTCCTCGCGGTAGACGGCGACGGTCCGCTCGATCTGCTCGATCTCGATCCGCTTGCGCAGCCGGACCCGCTCGGCCATGCGCCGCTCGGTGCCCACCCGCAGCCGCTCCTCCGACAGGGTCAGTTCGATCATGCCGTCGTCGCCGGGGGCGCCGCGCGCGGTGGCGCGCTCCCCGGCCACCCGGCCGTGGGCGGTGCGCATCTGCTCGGTCTTCGACATCGGCTGCTCGGCCCTGGCCCTGGGCTGCTCGGCCCGGGGCGCCGGCTCGGCCCGGGGCGCGGGCGCGGGCTCCGCTCGGGGCGCGGGCTCGGCCGCGGGCCTCCTGCCGCCCTCGCTCCAGTCCTGGGGCGCCTCCTCCCGCAGCGGCTGCTCCGCCTCGGCCCGGTCGCGCATCCCGGCCGCCGCCTGCTCCTGCGCCCTCGCCTGCTCCTGCGCCTGCGCCTGGGTACGGCCCTCGCGCGCGGTCCCCACCTGGTCCGGGACGGCCTTGCGCCCGGTCGGGGCGCGGAGCCCGTAGTAGCGGTAGAGATCGGCGACCTGCTCGCGGGACAGGTGCTGGTCGGCGTCCACGGCCGGGGCGTGCTTGACCTTGTCCTTGTCATAGGGCACCTGGAGGGCGTCACCGGTCAGATGGGCGTCGGCCAGCGGCACGAAGCTCTCCCGCGTGCCGAACCAGCCGGTGTGCACTCTGACCCATTCCGGTTCTCCGGAAACGTCGTTCAGATAAACCTGTTTGATCGTCCCGACCTTGTGACCGGAACCGTCGGTCACGTCGCAGTCCATCAGGTCCTTGATATTCGTCTGCGTCTGCACGCGAAAACACCCCTGTTCCACTGACGTCCCTGTGGGCGGGCGGCCCCGTCCGCGCCCGGGCGGACGTGCTCTCGGCAGGGCCGAATCCGGCGCCGTGCGCGACGGGATCAAGGGTTCCCCCGGCCGGACCCGCGGACCTGCACCGCGGCGACACCCCCACTGAGCAGGGCTTCCCCGTACCCGCTCTCCGATTCCGGAGTTGTCTGACTACTACCTGTGTTTCCGTTCTCGACCAGCGTAAACGCAGTGATCGAACCAGCCCACGGCCGTCTCTTCCGGGGCTGTATCCCGATTTTCTGAAAAACCGGAAAAGGGACGGTCACGGCACGCACCACGGGGAAATCTCCGAATGCGGGAAACGCGTTCAGGTACGGACGGAACGCCGGGTCACTTCTTCGGCGAGGCGTCCGAGGGACTCTTCGAGAAGCCGCTGGGTCTCGGCGCGCACCCGTTTGGAGCCGGTGTTCTGCGGCTGGTCGCCGAGGAAGGACAGATGGGCGAGGACGCTGCTCCTGCCGTCCGCCCGGTCCAGCACCTGCAGCCAGCCCGTGTAGTCGGGCCGCGCCAGGATTCCCCACTCCAGGCGGAGCTGGTCCGGGACGCGCCGCAGCAGGACCCTGTCCCTGCCCCGCACCTCGACCAGGTCGTCGGCCAGCGGCCGCAGGACGACGTCCTCGGGGATCCAGTGCCGCATCGCCCACACATCGGCGGCGACCTGGAAGACGGTACGGCTGTCGGCGGGCATGGGCCGCTCCGCTTCGTACTCCATGTCAGCCTCCCCCACCAGGCGGTCTTGGAGTGACCGGTGAACCCGGTCACTCCACACCCTGCCCACGCGAACCGGACATACACGCGGCTCCGTCTCCCCCGCCGCCGCACCCCGATTTCCGGGAATTGCCCGCCGCACATTCATTCGCCTTTGCCGGCGGAACATCACGGCGTGAAACGCATGGGCTTCGACATCTCCATCATCTGCCGCGCGCTTCTCGACACGCAGATCACGATGAACGTCGAGCAGGCCGCCCCCGGCGCCGGGGGAACCGAGGAACGCCCCTTCACCTGTACCGAGATCAACACCCAGTTCGTCCAGACCTTCCGCTTCGCGGACGACCGCTGGGCCAACGGGACGGCATCCGCGCAGGCGACGCTGACCGAGGCGCAGGGAACCGTCTTCCACACCTTCAGCAGGCAGATCACCGTACGTCCGAGCTGGTGATGGCGTCTCCGGCAGGACTCGAACCTGCGGCCTTCGGGTCCGCAACCCGACGCGCTCTCCACTGCGCCACGGAGACCAGAACTTTCCTGCGTAGCGGGTGTGGGAATCGAACCCACCTGCAGCGGTTTATGAGGCCGCCGAACGCACCAGCGTTCCTACCCGCCCGGGCGGAGGGTGCGAGATTCGAACTCGCCCAGAGTCGCCCCTGACGACGGCTTAGCAAGCCGCTGCCTTACCAGCTCGGCCAACCCTCCCGGGAAAAACAGAACCGCCCTCGCGGACCCGGTCCACGAGGGCGGCGCACGTGCTGGTCACGTCCGATGGCGCCCTGGACCGAAAAGGCTCCGGCTGCTGTCGCTGCGCATTCGGCGTCGCATCCTTCCGCACCCCTTCCGGTCCCGGCTCGTTTCGTTCGACTTTCACTGTGCCGGATCTGCTCCGGGCACGCAACGCCTTTTCCCGTCAGAAGTCGGTGCCGCGTGCGACGTCCTCCCAGGCGGCGAATTCGGCGCGGGCCCCTTCGAGGCTCGCGGCGACCGCGTCGGCGGCGTCGTTGCCCAGCGGCAGCCGCAGCGGCGTCTCCGCGGCGTCCAGGGCCCGGATGATCGCCGCGGCCGCCTTGGCCGGGTCGCCCGGCTGCTTGCCGTCACTACCGGGCAGGTCGCTGCGCAGCGGGCCGACCGACGCCTCGTACTCCGGCAGCGCGGCCGACTGCAGCAGCGCCCGCTCGCCCGCGAACGCGGTCCGGAACGCGCCCGGCTCCACCACCAGCACCTTGATCCCGAACGGGGCGACCTCCGCGGCCAGCGCCTCCGACAGCCCTTCGAGCGCGAACTTGGTGGCCGAGTACCCGCCGACCCCCGCGAAGGAGAAGCGGCCGCCCATGCTGGACATCTGCACCACCGCGCCCGACCCCTGCCTGCGCATGTGCGGCAGCACGGCGCGCGTCAGCGCCGCCGGCCCGAAGAAGTGCAGGTCCATCAGATCCCGCAACTCCCGGTCTCCGGTCTCCTCGACCGCGCCCACCAGACCGCGGCCGGCGTTGTTGACCAGCACGTCGATCCTGCCGTGCCACAGCACCGCCTCGGCGACGACGGCCGAGATCCGCGCCTGGTCGGTCACGTCCAGCCGGACGGCGTTCACCCGGCCCGGATACGCGGCGACCAGATCATCCAGCGCCTCGGGCCGCCGAGCGGCCGCCACCACCGTGTCCCCGGCCTCCAACGCCGCCTCCGCGATCGCCCTGCCGAACCCCGACGACGCCCCCGTGATCAGCCAGACCTTCATAGCCCTTCCTCCCTGCTCGACTCTCTCCATTCATCGCACCGCCGAACCCGGCACGTCCAAGACAGAAGATCACTAACTCCATAAAGGGCGCTTATGATCGCAGCATGGAGCTCCGCCGGCTGCGCTATCTCGTGGCGATCGCGGACGAGGGCAACATCGGCCGGGCCGCGCAGAAGCTCTACGTGAGCCAGCCGGCCCTCTCCTACGCGCTGAAGAACCTGGAGGCAGAGCTCGGCGTCCGCCTGTTCGACCGGCACGCGGGCGGCGTCACACCCACCCCCGCCGGACGCGACGTCCTGGCCGAGGCCAGGAAGGCCCTCGTCCAGGCCGACCGCGTCACCGCCGCCGCCGAGCGGCACCGCAGGGGCCGCACGCTGCGGGTCGGGTTCGAGGCCAGCGGCGCCGGGGAACTCACCACCAAGGCCCGCGCCGAGTTCACCCGCCGCAACCCCGGCGTCCGCATGGAGCCCAAACGCTTCGACTGGAGCGGCGAGGTGGCCGCGCTCCGCGAGGGCCGCGTGGACATCGCCTTCGTTTGGCTCCCCGCGGACCTCACAGGACTGCACGCCGAGGTCGTCCACACCGAACCCAGAGTCGTGGGCCTCCCCGCACACCACCCACTCGCAACCCGAAAGGGGCTCTCCATCATGGACGTCAAGGACGAGCCCCTCCTGTGGACCGAGCAGGCCCCTCGCGCATGGGTGGACTGGTGGGCGGTCAACCCCCGCCCTGACGGCTCCGCCCCCTGCTGGGGCCCGACCAACGACAACGTCGAAGAGATGCTGGAACAGGTGGCGGAGGGCACGGCGATCTGCTTCGCCCCGTTCAGCATGTCCCTGTACTACTCGCGGCCCGACCTGGCCTGGGTGCCGCTGACCGACGTAGAGCCCCTGCAGGTCGCCCTGGCCTGGGCCAAGGACGGCGACCCGCTCGTACGCGGCTTCGCCGACACCGTCCGCGACCTGGCCTAGCCGGTGCCGTACCGCCCCGGCTCAGGAGTGTCGAGCGCCACCCGGAGGGCGCGCAGGGCGTGGTAGACGCGCGTCTTCACCACGTCCACCGGAATCCCCAGCGAAACAGCGGCCTCGTTGACCGACCGCTCGCGGAAGACGGTCTCGTTGAGGATCTCCCGGTGAGCGGACGGCAACGCCTGGAAGGCCCGAACAACGCTCACCGGACGAACCCGCTCCCCCGGCCTGGCGGGAAGGTACATGTCCGTGTTCTTGCCGGATCGCAGTGCCACGCCCCGAACTTCGCACCCCAAGCCCCCCCAAGAACACCCGCTTATGCCGTGCTTAAGGAAGCGTTGAGAGACAGGCCACAGGGCGGGGTTACGGGGTGGGGAGGTTGAAGGGGCCGTGGCCCAGGGTGTTGAGTTTTTGCTCGAAGGCGGTGGCTCCGGCGGCGCGGAGGTTGTTCTCGATCGCCTCGGTGGCGTGTTCTCGCTGGGCCCCTGGGCCGCCGTCGCGGGGGTAGGCGTAGTGGACGCGGTCGCTCAGGCCGCCGGCCGCGTGGACGAAGCAGAGGCTCTTGCCGGTGCGGAGGTCGGCTATGTGGGCCTCGACGCCCAGGGTGTCGTCCCAGGGGCCGTTCTGCTCGAAGCCTTCGGAGTGGTTCGTCCAGACCGCGACCACGTAGCGCACCTTCGCCATCGTCTCGACCGAGCGGGTGTACGCGTCGTCGGCCCGCTGTTTGTCGGCGTCGGTCGGCCGGTAGCCGGGGGTCGCGGCGGCGACGTAGTGGGCGAGGTCGGTGGTGGTGACCGACCACTTGCCGGCGGGGGCGGAGGGGTTCTTCAGCTGGTCGTAGGTCACCAGGCCCGTGTTGGTGCCGGTCAGGTCGTCATGGTCGTACTTGAACGGCTCCGGCGGGACGCCGTCGCAGTGGGTGGCGGGGATGCGGCGGGGCGGTGGCGGCGGGGGCTTGATCACTGCGGCGAGGCGGGCGAGCTGCCCGCGGATGGCGGTGAACTCGGCGGCGTGGCGCATCACGACGTCGTGCCGGGTGTCCCGGGTGAGGTAGAAGAACGCGCCCGCGCCGACGGCCAGCGCGAGGAGCGCGATGACGGCCCGTTTGATCACGGCCGGTGGGCCCGGGCTACCGACAGGCTGTCCTCGTAGACGTGGTAGCGGGTGATGAGGCCGCCGGCGACGGTGATGTGGAGGGCGCAGGCGGAGGTGTAGGCGCGGCCCGTGGAGCGGGCGGTCTGGTCGATGGTGGCGAGGACGACGGCGTCCGGGCCGTCCACGAGGATCTGGTGGACGCGGGAGGCGTCCTTCTCGGGGACGTGGTGGGCGCGCAGCTCGCGGAAGTGGGCGGCGGCCTCCTCGGGGGTGGAGCGGGGGCGGATCCAGGGGGTGTCGGGGTGCTCCTCGTCGGGCCAGTCCAGGCGCCAGTCGACGCGCTCGGCGAACAGGTCGGCGACGTCCTCTCCGGCGGCCATGCGGGTCAGGAGGAGCTGGACGGTCTCGCGGGTGTCTGCGGTCATGGGTCCAGGGTGGCGGGTCGCGGGTGGGCGTGGCGATGACGTGGGAGGTAAAGGAACCGGCGACGGGCGGGGGCATGGGGCAGGATGGCGGTTATGAGCGGTGAGCCCGAGCTTCAGACCGAGCGGCCCCACTCGGCCCGCATCTGGAACTACTGGGTGGGCGGGAAGGACCACTACGCCGCCGACCGGGAGGCCGGTGACGCGGTGGCGGAGATCGTACCGGGGATCGCGGAGGCGGCGCGGGCCACGCGGGGGTTCCTGGTGCGGGCCGTGAGCCATCTGGTGGCCGAGGAGGGGATCCGGCAGTTCCTCGACATCGGCACGGGGCTGCCGACCGAGAACAACACCCACGAGGTCGCGCAGCGGCTCGCGCCCGAGTCGAGGATCGTCTACGTCGACAACGACCCGCTGGTGCTGGTGCACGCGCTCGCGCTGCTGACCAGCACGCCGCAGGGCGCCACCGACTACATCGACGCCGACGTGCGCCGCCCGGACGCGATCCTGCAGGCCGCCGCCGGGACGCTGGACTTCGGCGAGCCGGTCGCGCTGATGCTGCTGGGCATCCTCAACCACATCCTGGACGACGCGGAGGCCCGCATGGTGGTCCGCGGCCTGGTGGACGCCCTCCCGCCGGGCAGCTATCTGGCGATCAGCCATCCGACGGCGGACCTGCACGGCGAGGCGATGCACGAGTCGATGCGGCAGGTGATGGAGCGCGGCGGCACGCCCCTGGTGGCCCGGTCGCGGCGGCAGCTGGAGGGGTTCTTCGAGGGGCTGGAGCTGCTGGAGCCCGGGGTCGTGGCGTGCTCGCGCTGGCGTCCCGACGAGCCCGGGGAGCACGCCGAGGTGGCTCAGTTCTGCGGTGTCGCGCGCAAGCCCTGAGCCTCTTCGTGGAGGAGGAGCAGGGTGTAGGCGGCGAGGCTGGAGTCGTCGGTGATGGCGCCGTCGCGGATGTAGCGCTTGAAGTCCTCGCGGGTGACGAAGCGCTGCCGCATGTCCTGCTCTTCGGGTTCCCGGGCGGTCTCGCCCGCTTCCAGGTCGGTGGCCAGGAAGACGTGGAAGCCCTGGGTGCTGGTGCCGTGGGAGCAGTGCAGGTAGCCGAGCGGGGTCATGGTGCCGGCGCGGAACCCGGTCTCCTCGGCCAGCTCGTGCCGGGCCAGGTCCTCGGGGGCGCCGGCGCGGCGGTCGGGGTAGGAGCCCTGGGGGAAGTTCCAAGTGCGGCGCCCGATCGGGTAGCGGTACTCCTCGACCATGTGGAATCCGCCGTTCTCGGCGGGGATCACGAGGGCGAAGTCGCTCTTCTCGACGACGCCGTAGATGCCGCGGGAGCCGTCGGGCCGCTCGATCCGGTCCTCGCGCACCGTCATCCAGCGGTTCTCGTACACCACGCGGGAGGAGACGGTGCGGATCGTCGGTTCCATCGGGCCTCGCTCTCGGTCTGCGCCGCGCCCCTGCGCGGCCCTTCCCATCCGACCACGCGGGACGTGTCGTTCGCGTGGCGGGCGCGACACGCGCAGCTGATTGATGGTTGAATCGGACGGTATGTGGCCCTCGTCACAAAGATCACAGCCGTGGCTGCGGTGGTATCAGCCGGGGGTTCCCGCCGATCTCGAGGTGCCCGGCGTCTCGGTGCCGCGGCTGCTGGACGAGGCGGCCCAGCGCCATCCGCGCCGCCCCGCGCTGCACTTCTTCGGCCGCACGATCGGCTACCGGGCGCTGCGCGAGGCCGCCGACCGGTTCGCCGCGGGGCTGCACCGGCTGGGCGTGCAGCCCGGCGACCGGGTGGCGCTGATCCTGCCGAACTGCCCGCAGCAGGTGATCGCGTTCTTCGGGGTGCTGCGGCGGGGGGCGATCGCCGTCCCGCACAACCCGCTGTCCACCGAGGAGGAGCTGCGCCACCAGCTCGCGGACTGCGGGGCCCGCGTCGCCGTCGTGCTGGATCGTTCCTACCCGGCGGTCCGGGCGATGCGCGGCTCGCTGCCGCTGGAGCACCTCATCGTGACCTCCCTCGTGGACCACCTGCCGTGGAGCAGGCGGCTGGCGCTGCGGCTCCCGCTGGTGCAGGCGCAGCGGCGGCGGGCGCTGCTCACCGCGCCGGTGCCGGACGACCCCGGCGTGGTGCCGTTCGCGGAGCTGCAGCGGCCCTCGCGGCGGCGGCAGGGCGGGCACCGCGTCGATCCGTCCCGGCTGGCCGCGATCTGCTACACCGGCGGGACGGAGGGCCGCCCCATGGGCGTCATGCTCACCCACCGCAACCTGGTCGCCAACGCCTGCCAGCAGCACGCCTGGGACACCGGTGTCCGCGACGGGGCGGAGGTGACGCTGGGTGTCCTGCCGCTGTTCCACTCCTTCGGCCTGACCAGCTCGATGATCGCGCCGGTGATGAAGGCGGGCGCGGTGGTGCTGCTGCCGCGCTTCGACCGCGACCAGCTGGTGAAGGCGCTGCGCCGGTACCGGCCCACCGTGTTCCCGGGCGTGCCGACGCTGTACGACCAGGTGCTCGACAGTCCGCGGCTGCGCCCGTCCGACCTGCGCGGCGTGCGCGTCTTCATCTCCGGCGCGTCCGGGCTCGGGGAGCGGACCGCCGGACGGCTCGGCGCGCTCGGCGGGCACCGGCTGATCCAGTGCTACGGGCTGACCGAGGCGTCCCCCGCCGTGACCGCCAACCCGATCGGGCCGGGCGCCCGCAACGCCACGGTCGGGGTGCCGCTGCCGGGCACCGAAGTGGTGGTCGTCGACCAGGAGCGGCCGACCCGGGTGCTGGGGCCCGGGGAGCCGGGCGAGCTGGTCGTCCGCGGCCCGCAGGTGTTCGCCGGGTACTGGAACGCCCCCCTGGTCACCGCCCAGACGCTGTCCAAGGGCTGGCTGCGCACCGGCGACGTCGGGGTCATGGACCGGGACGGGTTCGTCACGGTGCTGGAGCGGCGCAGCGACCTCATCAAGGTGAGCGGGTTCAGCGTGTTCCCGTCGGAGGTGGAGGAGGTGCTGCGCCGCCATCCCGCCGTCCTCGACTGCGCGGTCACCGGCGAGCCGGACGAGCGGCGCGGCGAACGCGTCGTCGCGCACGTGGTCGAGCACCCCGCCTACCCGTTCTCCGCCGACGAGCTGCGCCGGCACTGCGAGAAGTACCTCACCCGCTACAAGGTGCCGGCCGAGTACCGCCCCCGGCCGGACCTGCCCCGCGACCTGCTCGGCAAGGTCGTCCGCCGCCGGATCCGCGAGGACGCCGCCGCCGCGGCCGCCCCGCGCGCCCGGAGCGGCCTGTAGGCGCGTGAGACGCGGTGCCCCGGCGCGCCGTTGACCCGCTGACCGCATGCGGTTGGGGGCTTGGCCACGTGCGGTCTGATCACTTCCCTACGCCTGGAAATCATTCATCGTTCCAGTCGGGGTAGCAGATCGTATGACTCCCCTCGGGGCACAGAAGGGGTTTGCGTCGTGGTCCTTGAAAATTCCGGGCGACGTTCCGCGCTACGCGGCGATCGCGGCCGTTCCCTTCTCGCCGGGCTCCTCGTCCTCGCCCTCGTCGGAACGCTCCTGGCGGCCGTGAACTGGCCGCGCCCCGCGCGGGCGGCGGCGCTCCCGGCCAACTTCCAGGAGAAGACGGTCTTCTCCGGGCTGACGATGCCGACGAACGTGGAGTTCTCCCCCGACGGCCGGGTGTTCGTGGCCGAGAAGAGCGGCGTCATCAAGGTGTTCGACTCGCTCACCGACACCACCCCGACCGTGTTCGCCGACCTGCGGCCGCAGACGTTCAACGGCTGGGACCGCGGCCTGCTCGGGCTGGCGCTGCACCCCGACTTCCCCGCCGACCCGAGGGTGTACGTGATGTACACCTACAACGGCGTGCTGGGCGGTCCCCACCCGCGCTGGCCGTCCTCCGACGGCAGCAACGAGCAGTGCCCCGACCCGCCCGGCGCCAACAACGAGGGCTGCGTCGTCGCCGGCCGGATCTCCGTGCTGACGCAGGCGGTGCAGTCGCAGGGCGCCCTCAAGGCGGCGCGGGCCGCGCCCACCGAGCAGGTGCTGCTGGAGGACTACTGCCAGCAGTTCTCCAGCCACTCGGTCGGCACGATCGCGTTCGGCTCCGACGGGATGCTGTACGCGGGCGGCGGCGACGGCGCCAGCTTCCAGTACGCCGACTACGGCCAGAAGAACAACCCGTGCGGCGACCCGCCGCGGCCCGCGGGCACCTCGCTGACCGCGCCGACCGGCGAGGGCGGGGCGCTGCGCGCGCAGGACCGGCGCACCCCGTCCGACCCGACCACGCTGGACGGCACGATCGTCCGGCTCGACCCCGACACCGGCCGGGCCGCCCCCGGCAACCCGACCACCACCGGGGACGAGAACGCCAAGCGGATCGTGGCCTACGGGCTGCGCAACCCGTACCGGTTCACGATGCGTCCCGGCACCAACGAGGCGTGGGTGGGCGACGTCGGCTACACCACCTGGGAGGAGATCAACCGGGTGTGGTCGCCGACGACCGAGGTGCGCAACTTCGGCTGGCCCTGCTACGAGGGGTACGGCCGCACCCCCGGCTACGACGCCGCCAACCTGAACATCTGCGAGAACCTGTACGCGGCGGGCGACTCGGCGACCGTCTACGCCCGCTACATCTACAAGCACAGCGACAAGATCGTGCCCGGGGAGAGCTGCGGCACCGGCAGCTCCTCCATCAGCGGCCTGTCGTTCTACGCCGGGACGACCTACCCCGCGCAGTACCGGAACGCGCTGTTCTTCACCGACTACGCCCGCAAGTGCGTGTGGGCGATGAAGCCCGGCGCCGACGGCCTCCCGGACAAGACCAAGATCGAGACGTTCGCGACCGGCACCGGGTCGATGGTCGAGCTGCAGCAGGGCCCCGGCGGGGACGTCTTCGCCGTCGACATCGCCGGCGGCCGGGTCGTCCGCTACGTCTACAACGGCGTCAACAACCCGCCGGTCGCGGTCGTGAAGTCGGACGTGACCAGCGGCCCGCTGCCGCTGGAGGTGACGTTCGACGGCAGTACCTCCAGCGACGCCGACGGCAACGTGCCGCTCACCTACGCCTGGGACCTGGACGGCGACGGCGCCTTGGACGACTCCACCGCGGCCAGGCCCACCCGCACCTACACGGCCAAGGGCAAGTACACCGTCGGGCTCAAGGTGACCGACACCCGCGGCGCCACCGACACCGCCACCACGGTGATCACAGCCGGGTCCACCCCGCCGGTCGCCGCGATCACCTCGCCCGGCGCCGACCTGACCTGGACGGTCGGGGACGAGGTCCCGTTCGCCGGGCGCGCCACCGACGCCGAGGACGGCGAGCTGACCGGGGACTCCCTGAAATGGGAGATCATCATGCACCACTGCCCGAGCAACTGCCACGTCCACACCATCACCGGGCAGAACGGGCAGAGCGGCGAGTTCACCGCGCCCGACCACGAGCACCCGTCCTGGCTGGAGCTGCGGCTGACCGCGACCGACTCCGACGGCCTGGCCGACACCCGCAGCGTGGAGCTGTACCCCAAGACCAGCCAGGTCACGCTGGCCAGCAACCCGCCGGGCGTGCCGCTGACGCTGCTGGAGCGGACGCAGGCGGCGCCGTTCACCGGCCCGGTGATCAACGGTTCGACGGTGTCGGTGTCGGCGCCGACGGAGACCCAGCTGGTCGGGAGCAAGGTGTACGAGTTCACCGGCTGGTCCGACGGCGGCGCCGCCACCCACAACATCACCGCGGACGACGGGGACGTCACCCTCACCGCCAACTACAAGCTGAAGACGAACCTGGCGCTGAACCGGCCGGTGAAGGTGTCCAGCGTGGAGAAGGCGGGGCTGGAGGGCCCGAAGGCGGTGGACGGGATCCCGGCCAACCCGCCGCCGGGGACCCGCTGGTCGAGCGTCCGCGCCGACCCGCAGTGGCTGGAGGTCGACCTCGGCTCCGTGCGCAGCGTCGGCTACGTGCTGCTGCGCTGGGAGACCGCCTACGCGACCGGGTTCCGGATCGAGACCTCCACCGGCGGCGGCGTGTGGACGACCGTGCACACCCGCACGAACGGCGACGGGGGGATCGACGTCGTCCCGTTCACGCCGCGCGACGCGCGCTGGGTGCGCGTGTACGGCGTCAAACGCGCGACCACGTACGGCTATTCGCTGTGGGAGATGGAGATCTACGACCGCTGACGCGCCGGGGGCGGGATGGTGTTCACTGGACGGATGCCTCCCGACCCCGACCGGCCGCCCCCCTCGCCGGAGCTGTTCGGCCGGCTCGCGGAGATCGGGGCGGCCGAGGCCGGGGCCGGGCATGAGCCGCAGATCCTGTACGACCGGCACGGCGTCCTGGTCGTGCGGGTCGGCGACGTGGTCGTCAAGGCCCACCAGGCCGACCGCGACGGCGGCCCGCTCCTGGAGGCGCGGATGCGGGTGGCCGACGCGCTGCCCGAGCTGCTGCTGCCGTCGCTGGGCCCGCCGCGCGAGGCCGGCGGCCGCGTGGTCACGCTGTGGCCGTACGGGGAGCCGGTGACGCCCGAACCCGGCGCGCTGCCCTGGGAGGACGGGGCACGGCTGCTGGCCGGGCTGCACTCCACCCCGCCGCCCGAAGGCACGCCGGGCTGGGGGCGGCCGGAGCGAGTCGCGCGGCTGGTGACGCGACTTGACGGCGGCACGGCCGCCGAGCAGGAGATCCGGCGCGCGTTCGGCACGCTCCCCGCCTGGATCCGCGAAGAGCCCGGCGCGGCCCCGCCGCCGGACGCGCCGCGCGGCCTCCTGCACGGGGACTGGCACCTGGGGCAGATGGTGCGCGTCCAAGGCACATGGCGGCTGATCGACGTGGAGGACCTCGGCCTCGGGGACCCGGCCTGGGACCTGGCCCGGCCCGCGGCGCTGTACTCCGCCGGGGTCCTCGCGCACGACGACTGGTCCCGCTTCCTGGGCGCCTACCGCGCCTTCCGGGGGCCCGCCGTGCCGGCGGAGGGAGACCCCTGGGAGGTCCTGGACGTTCCCGCGCGAACTCTGGTGATCCAGATCGCGGCCACGTGCGTCCAATCCGCACGGAAGGACGAACGACCGCTCGACGGGCCCGAACAGGCGCTCGTCGACACCTGCACCAGAATCTCCAGCGTGGGGTCCCCGGCATGACCTGGCGTCTAAGCTGCCCTACATTTAGCCTCTACCTGGGGATCCATACCGGAAGGACGACAAGGCGATGCACTGTCCCAAGTGTCGTGGCGTGATGCGGACCTACACCCGCAACGGCGTCCACATCGAGCAATGCGACAACTGCCGGGGGATCTTCCTCGACTACGGCGAGCTTGAGGCGCTGAGCAGGATGGAGGCCCAGTACAGGGCCGCCCCGCCGGCCGCGCCGGCCGCGCCCGCGTGGGGCGCCCCGGCCGCGCCCGCCCAGGTGCACCATCACCACCACGGCGGGCACCACCACCGTCCCTACGGTGGCGGCGTTTTCCACATGCTCTTCTCCACCTGATCCCAGGCGGGGGAGCGACCAGAGGGAAGAGCCCGCGGGATCGCTCGATCCCGCGGGCGTTCCGCGTGCCCGCCGTCGAAGCCGTGCCCGCCGCGGCCGGGCGGGGAGGGCGCTCAGAGGCGGGGGTCGACGGGCTCGGACTCCAGCGCCAGCACGGCGAACACCGCCTGGTGGACGCGCCACAGCGGTTCCCCGGCCGCGAGCCGCGTCAGGGCCTCCTGCCCCAGCGCGTGCTCCCGCATCGCCAGTGACCGCTTGCGGCCGAGCGAACGGCGCCGCAGCCGTCCGAGGTTCCCGGGCTCGGTGTAGTCGGGGCCGTAGATGATCCGGAGATACTCCCGGCCGCGGCACTTGATGCCCGGCTGTATTCGCCTCTCCTCCGGGGGAGGGTTCTGTTCCCCGAGCAGCGGCTTGACGACCATGCCCTCGCCGCCTTCGGACGTGAGCTTCTCCCACCACGCGGTGACGTCGGCGACGGAACGCTCCGACCCCAGGTCCACGGCGCGCCACTCGGTCGCCTGGAGCAGCCCCGACTCGTCCGCCGCCGCGAGCCTCCCGGCCACCGCCATGTGCCAGTCGTGGCCGTGCCGCATCGCCCAGGCCGTGCCCTCGCCCGCCAGGACCTGGAACGGGGCCAGCCTGACCCCGTCCAGGCCGTCGACCGTCCAGCAGTAGCGGGCGTAGGCGTCGCGGAAGAGGCCGGCGTTGGCGGCGCGGCGGTCGACGTGCTCGCGCAACGCGCCCACGTCCAATCCCCGCGCCTCCGCCGCCGCCAGCACCCCGGACGCCATCGGCAGCGCCGCCCGCGCCGCCGCCCCGGTCGCCGCGTACTGCGTGCGGATCAGGTCCATCGCCTTGGCCGACCACGGCAGCAGCTCGCAGTCCAGCGCCAGCCAGCCGGTCTCCAGCTCGTCCCAGAGCCCCGCGGCCGTGACCGCGGCGCGCACCCGGTCGAGGACCTCGCCGGTACGGGCGGGGTCGCGGAAGAACGACCGCCCGGTACGGGTGTAGACCGCGCCGGTCGTGCCGTCGTTCACGCCGAAGCGGGCGGCGGCGACACCGTCGTCGCGGCAGACCACGACCACGGCGCGCGAGCCCATGTGCTTCTCCTCGCACGCCACCCGCTCCACGCCCGCGTCACGGTACGCCGCCAGCGCCTCGGCCGGGTGCTCCAGCAGACCGGGCAGCTCGGACGTGTCAGTGTCATTCTGGGGGGACGACCCCCCAGACCCCCCGGCAACGGCTGCGCCGTCAGTCCTCGCTTCGCTGCGGCTGTCGGCGGGAGCCATCGTCGGCGGCAGGTACACCAGCCAGCGCGGGTCGACGGCGAAACGGCTCATCACCTCCAGCGCCGCCACCGCGTTCTCGTGCCGGACCGCGACCCGGCCGAGCAGCCGGGTGTGCACGCCCTCGGCGTCCAGCACGTCCTCGATCTTCAGGACGTCGCTCTCCCGGTGCCCTCCGGCCGGCGCCGTCTCCGGCTCGGCCTCGAACGGGCGGACCGGCTCGTACCAGACCTGCCGGGCGGGACGGGAGACCAGCTCGCGCTCGGGGTAGCGCAGCGCGGTCAGCCGCCCGCCGAACACCGCCCCGGTGTCGAGGCAGATCGTGTTGTTGATCCACTCCGGTACGGGCACGGGCGTGTGCCCGTAGACGACCATCGCCTCGCCCCGGTAGTCGCGGGCCCACGGGTAGCGCACCGGCAGGCCGTACTCGTCGGTCTCGCCGGTGGTGTCGCCGTAGAGCGCGAAGGAGCGGACCCGTCCCGAGGCGCGCCCGTGGTAGTCCTCCTTCAGCCCGGCGTGCGCGACCACGAGCCGACCGCCGTCGAGCACGTAGTGGCTGATCAGGCCGTCCATGAACCGCATCGCCTCGTCGCGGAACCCGGCGGGTTCGGCCGCGAGCTGCTCCAGCGACTCCGCCAGCCCGTGCGCGACCCGCACCTTCCGGCCGCGCAGCGCCCGCACCAGCTTGGCCTCGTGGTTGCCGGCCACGCACAGCGCCTGACCGGCGGCCGCCATCCCCATGACCAGGCGCAGCACCCCCGGCGAGTCCGGCCCCCGGTCGACGAGGTCGCCGACGAACACGGCGGTGCGGCCGCCGGGGTGGTTCGCCCCGGCGGCGCGGCCGAGCGCGTCGCGTTCGATCTCGTAGCCGAGGTCGCCGAGGAGGTCCTCCAGCTCGGCGCGGCAGCCGTGCACGTCGCCGATGACGTCGAACGGACCGGTCAGCTCGCGCCTGTCGTTCCACGCCTTCTCGTAGGCGATGGTCGCGGCGTCGATCGCCTCCGTGCCCTCCAGGACGTAGGACCGCCGGAACTCCCGTCCCGCCAGCGCCCGCAGGCTCCGCCGCAGCTCGCGGCGCTGCCTCGGGATCACGTGCGGGGGCAGGTGGGACCGCTCAGGGCGTGCCGCGTTGCGTTCGGCGGCCACCCGCTCGGGCACGTCCAGCACGATCGCGACCGACAGCACGTCGTGCTCCTTGGCGATCCGCAGCAGCGCCTCGCGCGCCTTGGGCTGCACGTTGGTCGCGTCGACGACGGTCAGCAGCCCGCGCCGCAGCCGCTTGCGGACGATGTAGTGCAGCAGGTCGAACGCGTCGCCGGTGGCGGACTGGTCGTTCTCGTCGTCGGACACCATCGCCCGGCAGCGGTCGGACGACACCACCTGGCTCGGCGCGAAGTGCCTGCGGGCGAAGTGCGACTTGCCGGAGCCGGAGATCCCCACGAGCACGACCAGGCCCATCTCCGGCACCCTGATCGTCGTCGGCGCCGCGGTGGTCGTATTCAAGCCGCCTCCTTCACGAAAACGCCCATCTGGGTGGGCGCGCCGACCTCGGGGTCGTCGTCGCCCACGGGCACGTACCGGACCCGGTAGCCGAACGCGGCGGCGACCCGGCCCGCCCACTCCTCGAACTCGGCCCGGGTCCATTCGAACCGGTGGTCGGGATGGCGCGCCGCGCCGGGGGCCAGGCCCTCGTAGCGGACGTTGTACTCGACGTTCGGCGTGGTCACGACCACCACCGCGGGACTGGCGTCGCCGAACACCACGCGTTCCACGGCGCCGAGCCGGGGCGGGTCGACATGCTCGATCACCTCCATGAGCACCGCCGCGTCGTAGCCGCGGAACCGCTCGTCGGTGTAGGTCAGCGCGCTCTGCAGGATCTCCACCCGCGGCGGCCGGTCCGGGCCGGCCTGGTCGGGCAGGCCGCGGCGGTGCGCGATCTGCACGGCCCGGTACGACACGTCCACCCCGGTGATCTTCTCGAAGCGGCGGTCCTGCTTGAGGCGGGCGACCAGCTTCCCGGTGCCGCAGCCCAGGTCGATGACGCGCGCGGCGCGCTCGGCGTGCAGCGTCTCCAGGACCGCGCGGATCCGCCGCTCGGCCAGCGGCACCGGCGGCTCGGCGGCACCCTCCGACTCCGGATCGGGCTCGGGCGCGCCCGGCTCGGCGGCGGTCGGGTCGACGGGGGGCGGCTCCTCCTCCAGCGGGTCGCGGTCCAGCTCGTCCTCGGGCGCGCCGTCGGCGTCGGCGAGCCGGCCCAGCGCGGCCCGCACCAGGCCGCGCCGGTTGGCCAGGTAGCGGCGGGTGATCGCGGCCCGGTCCGGATGCGCGGCCAGCCAGCCCTCCCCCGCCCTGATCAGCTTGTCCACCTCGTCGGAGGCGATCCAGTAGTGCTTGGCCTCGTCCAGCACGGGCAGCAGCACGTACAGCTGGTTGAGCGCGTCGGCCAGGCGCAGCTCACCGGCCAGGCGGAGCGTGACGTAGCGCGAGTCGCCCCACTCGGGGAAGGCGGGGTCGAGCGGCACCGGCGCCGCCTCGACCCGCCAGCCCAGCGGCGCGAAGTACCGCTCGGCGCGCTCCGGCCCGCCCCGGCACGGCAGCGCGGGCAGGACGACCTCCAGCGGGATCGGGCGCGCGGCCAGCTCGGGACGGGCGTCGCAGCGGCCGCGCATCGCCGTGCGGAAGGTGTTCGCCATCGCCGAGGCCAGCAGGGACGACGCGGCGTAGGGCCGGTCGTTGACGTACTGGCCGAGGGAGAAGTCGGGCGTGCCCTTGCCCCGCGTGCGCACCAGCGCGACCGGGTCGACGTCCAGCAGCAGCGCCGCCGTGCAGCGCTCCTCCCCCGCCTCCGGATAGAACACGTGCGCGGTGCCGAAGGACTGCCCGAACGCCTGCGCCTTGTCCGGATGCTTGTGCAGCAGGAAACCGAGGTCGGACGCGGGCGATCCCGCGAGGGCGGCCGTGGTGGTGATCGTCAAAAGCACGGGTTCAGTGTGGCCGATATTCAGACGCCCTTTCGAATGATTTCTGCCAGAATGCTCGGCGATATGAGCAGACATCCGCGGCGGGCGACCGCGCAGGAGACGGTGGCGATCATCGAGCGGGGCGCGTACGGCGCGCCGTCCGGACGGACCGTCCGGATCGCCGACGACCTCGAACGATCCGTGCGCGACAGCGTCCTGCACACCCCGGAGGAACTGGACGCGCTGCTGGCCGCCGGGCCGTCCCGCGCGGCGGCCGAGCCCGACCGGGGGACCCGGCTCGAGGTCACCGGCGAGACGACACTGGCGGCGGCGAGGCGCCTGGGCGACGCCTCGGAAGTGCCGTTCGCACTCAATTTCGCCTCCGCCAAGAATCCCGGCGGCGGCTTTCTCAATGGCGCGCACGCGCAGGAAGAGGGCCTCGCGCGCTCCTCCGGCCTGTACGCGTCGCTGCGCGCCCGGCGCCGGTTCTACGACTTCCACCGCGAGCAGGGCGACCTGCTCTACAGCGACCACATGATCTACTCGCCCGCCGTCCCGGTGTTCCGCGACGACGCGGGCCGGCTGCTGGAGGAGCCGTACCCGGTGGCCTTCCTCACCTCGCCCGCGCCCAACCGCGGCGCGATCCGCGACCCGGAGAAGACCGCGCTGATCCCGGCGGTGCTGGCGGAACGGGCCCGCAAGGTGCTGGCGGTCGCGGCCGTGCACGGCCACGGGCGGCTGGTGCTGGGCGCGTGGGGCTGCGGGGTCTTCCGGAACGACCCGCGGGAGGTCGCCGCCGTGTTCGCCGGGCTGCTCGGCCCGGGCGGGGAGTGGGCGGGCGCGTTCGAGCACGTGGTGTTCGCGGTCTGGGACACCGCCGAGGGCGCGCCCAGGCACGCCGCGTTCGAGGAGGTCTTCGCCGGTCTCACCGGCTGAGCCCCGAGGTTCTTCCCGGGACGGGCCGCCTCCCGTTCGCACGGGGGCGGCCCGCGCCCGCTACAGCTTGGCCAGGATCTCCGCGGCCACCAGCTCCAGGTGATCGAGATCGTGCGGGTCCAGGACCTGGAGGTACAGGCACTCGGCGCCCAGCTCACGGAACGTGCCGATCTTCTCCAGCACCTCGCCGGGCGTCCCGGCCAGGCCGTTCTCCCGCAGCTCGGGCACCGCGCGGCCGATCGCGTCGGCCCGCCGCTTCACCTCGGCCTCGTCCCTGCCGACGCACACCACCTGCGCGGCCGAGTACACCATCGGCTTGGTGCGCCCCGCCTCCCGGCAGGCCGCCCGCACCCGGTCGAACGCCGCCGCCGTGTCCTTCGCCTGGTGGAAGGGCACGTTGTACTCGTCGGCGTGCGCGGCGGCCAGGCGCGGCGTGCGCTTGGCCCCCACCCCGCCGATCAGCACCGGCGGCCCGCCGTCCTGCGCCGGCTTGGGCAGCGCCGGAGACTCGGCGAGCCGGTAGTAGCGGCCCTCGAAGTCGAAGGTGGAACCGGCCGGCGTCCGCCACAGCCCGGTGATGATCTCCAGCTGCTCCTCCAGCCGCTCGAAGCGCTCCCGCAGGCCGGGGAAGGGAATCCCGTAGGCGGTGTGCTCGGCGTCGAACCAGCCGGTGCCGATCCCGAAGTCGACCCGGCCGCCGCTCATCTGGTCGACCTGCGCGACCGAGATCGCCAGCGGGCCGGGCAGCCGGAACGTCGCCGCCGTCACCAGCGTGCCCAGCCGGATCCGGCTGGTCTCGCGGGCCAGCGCGCCCAGCGTGACCCAGGAGTCGGTGGGCCCCGGCTCCCCGGACACGTCCCCCATCTTGAGGTAGTGGTCGGAGCGGAAGAAGGCGTCGAAGCCGAGGTCCTCGGCGGCCTTGGCCACCGCCAGCAATGTCTCGTACGCGGCCCCCTGCTGGGGCTCGGTGAAGATCCGAAGACGCATGATCCCATCCTCGTACGAACGGCCGGCCCCGCGCGCCGCGGGGCCGGGAAACGTCCCGGATCCCGCCGGGCGTCAGTCCCGCCAGGACGGCCGGTACTTGGTCGACTGCTCCTTCTGCTTGGGCTGGTACTTCGTCGCGGGCCGCCCCTCCGGCGCGGAAGGCCGGCCCTGCTGGCTCTGCTGACCTTGCTGACCCTGGCTCTGCTGGCCCTTCTGCGCGGGCGCGGCGCCGTCCACGGTCGTGCGGACCTGAGTCCGGTTGTCGGTCAGGTCCGTCTCGCGGGTCGAGGTCGTCACCCGCACCGGCGCCCGCAGGACCGTGCCGGGCCGCACGTCCTGGGACGGCCGCAGCGTGATCCGCATCGACCGCTCCTCGCTCGCCTCCAGCGTGCCGATCGAGCACGCCACCGTCGCACCGCCGCGGGTGCACGAGCTGTGCTGGAAGTCCCCCATGTTGTCGGTGCGGACGGCCCCGTCCGGCAGGCTCGCCGTGAGGATCACGTTCCGCGCCCGGTCCGGACCCGCGTTGCGGACGGTCACGTCGTACGGGACCTCCGCGCCTGGCCGGACCCTGGCCGGGGCCTCCGCCTCCACCGAGACGTCGGCCACGTCCCGCGCGCCCCCCCGTCGCGTGCGCCGCAGCGTGCGCGCCCGCCGGCGCGACGGCGCCGAGCAGCGGCGCCGCGGCCAGCACGGCGAGACGGCGCGCGGCCGCGCGCCCCTTCGATGCGTCGTTGTTCATGTCGCCCCCCGTCGACCTGGCCGGACACCGGTCGGGTCCAGCCGATGATCTTCGTTCTAGCGGCTGCGCGCTTGATCATCTAGCCCGGGCGCGGCGTGTCCACCGACGCGGACGGTCAAACTTCGGCCAAGCCCGTGCGCTATCCGGCCGTGAGCAGCACGATGGCCGCCGCGACCCCGGCGAGCCCGGCCGCCTGCGCCCGGCGGAGCCGCTCGCGCAGCACGGTGACGCCCAGCAGCACCGGGATCGCCGGGTACAGCGAGGACAGCACGACGGCCACCGCGACCAGTTGCAGCCGGGCCGCGAGCATGTAGCAGACCAGCGCGAGCGCCGCCAGGCCGCCGGTCAGCGCCGCCCACGGGACGAGCCGCGCGGGCAGGCCGCGGGCCCCGTCCGAGGTCCGCGGCGAGGTCCGCAGCAGCGGCAGGATGGCCAGCGCCGCGGCGCACCGGCCCGCGACGACCGGCCAGAGCCCCGACTCGGGGCCGGCCTGGGCCAGCGCGAGGTACTGCACGCCGATCCCCACCCCGGCGATCATGGCGTCGATGGTCGCGGCCCCGCTCCCGGGACCGCCCTCGCCGTGCCCTCCGTCGCCGTTCCCCGCGTCCCGCGAGACCAGCCACAGGGCGGGCACCGCGACGGCCACGCCCAGCCAGGCCGGCGCCGACGGGCGGTCGCCCAGCAGCACGACCCCGGCCAGCACGGGCAGAGCGAGCCCGTTCACCGCGCTGACCGGGACGACCACGCTCATCGTCCCCCGGCTCAGCCCCCGGTAGAGGTAGAGCATGCCGAGCCCGGTCCCGACGCCCGACAGCGCCGCGGCCGCCAGGGTCAGGACGAGCCCGCCGAGCTGCCCGGCCAGGGCGACGGCGGCGAAGCCCGCGCGGCGCGACAGCAGCCCGCCCGCCACGTCGGCGATCCCGTACAGCACCGCCGAGGCCAGCGCGAGCAGCGGCCCCATCAGCCGCCCTCCCTCCCGGCGCCGTCGTCCCGCTCCCGGGTACGGCGGCGCTCGGCCGCGCCGACGGGGCAGGCGGCGCCGGCCGTGCAGGCATCGCGGTCGCACAGCCGGCACATCCGCTCGGCGTCGCCGACCTCGTTGTACAGGCGGGTGAGCAGCCGGGACAGCAGGTCCGCCAGGGTCTCCCGCTCGCCCGCGCCGAGGGCGTCCAGCGCGGCGGCCAGCGGGGCGTCGCGGGCGGCCAGCAGCTCGCGCGCCGTGCTCCGTCCCCGCCCGGTGAGCCGGACCGGCACCGCGCGCCCCGGCCCGCGGCCGCGCTCGACCAGGCCGGCGGCGGCCAGGCCGTCCACCATGCGGACCGCCGCCGACTGCGTCAGCCCGACGCGCCGCCCCAGCTCGGTGACGGTGACCTCGGGGGAGGCGGCCAGGACCACCAGCGCCGCCGCCCCGCTGGGCGCGACACCGGCCGCCCGCGCGGCCCCGGCCAGGACCAGGTCCGTCACGGCGAGCGCGGTCGCCCCGAGCAGATTCGCGGTCCGGCTGTCATGCATGACTCATGCATACCCGCGAGAATGCGCCGAAACGCCAAGCTCCGCGTCCGTCACGGCTCCTGAGGCCCGCCCACGTCCGCGACGCCCGCGCCGGAGCCCGCGACGCCCGCGCCGGGCCCCTCGCGGACCGGCAGCCGGACGGTCACGACCAGCCCGCCGCCCTCCCTCGGCTCGGCGGCCACCGACCCGTGATGGGCCGTCGCCACCGCCCGCACGATCGACAGCCCCAGCCCCGACCCGCGGTCCGAGCGCACCCGGTCCTGCCGCAGCCGGCGGAACGGCTCGAAGATCGTCTGCACCTCGTACGGCGGCACCGCCGGCCCCGTGTTGGCGACCACCAGCTCCGCCGCGCCGTCCCGCCGCCCGGTGGCGATCCACACCTCGCCGCCGTCGCGGTTGTGCCGGATCGCGTTCTCCACCAGGTTCTGCACCAGCCGCTCCACCAGCACCGGATCGCCCGCGGCGGGCGCCGCCCGCGCGGTCTTCCGCACCGTCAGCCGCCGTTCCGCGGCCTCGGCGGCCGCCTGGTCCAGCACGTGCCCGGCCACGTCCGCCAGGTCCAGCAGGGCCGGGTCGCTCACCGCGTTCTCCCCGCCGGCCAGGGTGAGCAGCCCGTCGATGAGCCGTTCGTGCCGGCCGTTCACCACCAGCAGCGACTCCCCCAGCCGCCGCACGTCGTCGGTGGCGTCCGGGCGGCGCAGCGCCACGTCCACCAGCGTCCGGTTGATCGCCAGCGGGGTGCGCAGCTCGTGCGAGGCGTTGGCGACGAACCGGCGCTGCCCGTCGAACGACCGCGCCAGCCGCTCCAGCATCGTGTCGAAGGTGTCGGCCAGCTCCCGGACGTCGTCGCGCGGCCCCCGGTAGGCGATCCGCTCGGTGAGGTTGTGGCCGTACGCCACCCGCCGGGCGGTCTCGGTGATCGCGTGCAGGGGACGCAGCGCCCGGTCCGCCAGCAGCCAGCCCAGCCCCAGCGCCGCCGTGCCCACCACGGCCAGCGCGATGCCGCCCTGGGTCAGCAGCGACCGCGTCGTCGTCTCCTGGTAGTCCTGGCGCTCCCGGATCAGCACCCCCTCCACTTGGCGCATCGTGAAGTCGTGCGCCGGCGGCGCCGCACGCCCGGCCCCCTCCGGGACGGGACCGCTCGGCGCGATGGCCGTCCTGACCGCGCCCGCCGGCTGCATGGTCTGCCGGAGGTTGTTCTGCACCAGGAAGTAGGTGAGGGCCAGCAGGACGATGCCCGCGGCGATGAACAGCCCGCCGTACAGCAGCGTGAGCCGCACCCGGATCGTGGGCCTGAACCTGTCGGCGGCGATGAGCGTCATGGGATGCGGTACCCCGCTCCCGGGACGGTCTCGATCACTGGCGGGTCGCCCAGCTTGCGGCGCAGCTTCATCAGCGTCACCCGCACGGTGTTGGTGAACGGGTCGGCGTGCTCGTCCCACGCCTTCTCCAGCAGCCGCTCCGCGGACACGACCGCGCCGCCGGCGCGCAGCAGCTCGGCCAGCAGCCCGAACTCCTTGCGGGCCAGGTGCACGTACCGGCCGTCCCGGTAGACCTCGCGGCGGGCGGGGTCGAGGCGGACGCCGGCGCGCTCCAGCAGCGGCGGGTCGGCCGGGCGGGCGCGGCGGCCCAGCGCGTGCACCCGCGCCACCAGCTCCTCGAACGCGAACGGCTTGGTCAGGTAGTCGTCGGCGCCCAGCCGCAGCCCGTCCACCCGCGCCGGGACGGCGGCGGCCGCGGTGAGCATCAGCACCCGCACCGGCGCGCCCGATTCCACGACGGCGCGGCACACGTCGTCGCCGTGCACGATCGGCAGGTCCCGGTCCAGGACGAGCACGTCGTAGTCGTTGACGCCCAGCCGCTCCAGCGCGGCGTCGCCGTCGTTGACGACGTCGACGGCCAGCGCCTCGGCCCGCAGCCCCTCGGCGATCGAGTCGGCGAGCATCCGCTCGTCCTCGGCGATCAGTATCCGCACGGTCCCGTCCCCATCCACCCGTTCGTACCGGTCCGCGCCACAGCATCCGGCAACCGGCGTAACGCGGGCATAACGCGAACCGGTTACGCGGGGGTTACCGGCCGCCGACTGGACTGCTCCCCGGATTCGGAACCCGCCGGGAACGGCCCGGCGGGCGGTCACGAGGAGATCGATCGATGCGACGGCAAGCGCTCGCGGCGCTGGTCATGGTGCCGCTGCTCGCTCTCGGGGCGTCGTCCTGCGGGGGCGGGGACGGCCAGGGGAACGGCACCGCCACCGGCAAGCCCGCCGCCAAGGAAGCGGACAAGATGCGCGAGTTCGCCAGGTGCATGCGCGCCAACGGCGTGGACATGCCCGACCCGGACGCCGAGGGCCGGGTCTCGATCCGGCACTCGGGCCCGCCCACCAGGATCGACGAGAAGATGAAGACGGCCCAGCAGAAGTGCCGCCATCTGATGCCGAACGGCGGCAAGCCGCCCAAGCCCAAGCCCGAGCAGCTGGCCAAGATGCGCGCGGAGTCCAAGTGCATGCGGGAGAACGGGGTACCGGACTTCCCCGACCCCGACCCCGCGTCCGGCGGCATCGCGATCAAGGCCCGGAAGGGCGGCGGCCTGGACCCCGACAGCCAGACGTTCAAGAACGCGCAGAAGAAGTGCGCCCCCGCCGGCGCGCGGATGGTCACCCACGGCGGCGACGGCCCCGGCCTGAGCGGCAGCGGGGACGGCAAGTGAGGAGGTCGCGCGCCGCGGCGCTGAGCGCCGCCGGGGTGGTGGTGGTCGCCGGCGCCGGGCTGGCGACCACCGGCCTCGGCGGCGGTGGCCGTCCCGCCCCCGCGCGAGGGGCGCTGCCGCCCGACACCACGGCCGTCGAACGGACCACGCTGGTGGAGACGCAGCAGGCCGACGGCACCCTGGGCTACGGCTCGGAGCGCACGGCCGCGGGCTCCGGCGGCGGCACCGTGACCTGGCTGCCCCGGCCGGGCGACCGCATCACGCGCGGGCGGACCGCCTACCGGGTCGACAACCGTCCGGTGCCGCTGCTGTACGGGTCGCTGCCCCTCTACCGGACGCTGTCCGAAGGCCGCGAGGGCCCCGACGTCAAGCAGCTCGAACGCAACCTGCGGGCCCTCGGCTACACCGGCTTCACGGTCGACGGCTCCTTCGAGTCCGGCACCACCGCCGCCGTCAAGCGCTGGCAGGACGATCTCGGGGTGCCCGAGACCGGGACGGTGGCACCCGGCTCGGTGCTGATCGCGTCCGGCGAGATCCGGGTCGCCCAGCGCAGAGCGACCGTCGGCGACCGGCTCGGCGGTGCGGTGTTCACCTACACCGGCACCGCCCGGAAGGTCAGCGTCGACCTGGACGTGCAGTACCAGCGGCTGGCCAGGAAGGGCACGGAGGTGGAGATCGAGCTGCCGGAGGGCGACACCGTCAAGGGCACGATCACCGCCGTGGGCAAGGTCGCCAAGCAGGGGCGGGGCGAGGACCCGACCACGGTGGCGGTCACGGTCGCGGTCGAGGGGCAGGGCTCGCTCGGCTCCTACGACAAGGCGCCGGTGACCGTGCGCATCACCGCCGACCGGCACGCGGGCGTGCTGGCCGTGCCGATCGCGGCGCTGACGGCCCGTCCGGGCGGCGGCTACGCGGTGCAG
Source organism: Actinomadura rugatobispora (assembly GCF_055379765.1). Taxonomy (NCBI): domain Bacteria; kingdom Bacillati; phylum Actinomycetota; class Actinomycetes; order Streptosporangiales; family Thermomonosporaceae; genus Actinomadura; species Actinomadura rugatobispora. The sequence continues at coordinate 1,475,587 of NZ_AP029191.1, forward strand.
GTGGTGGAGGGCGGCCGGGTCCGCACCGTGCCGGTGGAGACCGGCGTGTTCACCGGCGGCAAGGTGGAGGTCTCCGGATCGGGCCTGGCCGAGGGCATGCGCGTGGGGGTGCCCAAGTGAGCGAAGCGGTCGTGGAGCTCCGCGAGGTCACCAAGACCTATCCGGGGGACGTCACCGCGCTCGACGCGGTCTCGCTGTCGGTCGCGGCGGGCGAGCTGGTGGCGATCGTGGGGCCGTCCGGCTCCGGCAAGTCCACCATGCTGCACATGATCGGCACGCTGGACCGGCCGAGCTCGGGCACCGTCCTGGTCCGGGGGCGGGACGTGTCGCGGCTCCCGGACCGGCGGCTGTCGGCGCTGCGCGCCCGCCGGATCGGGTTCGTGTTCCAGCAGTTCCACCTGGCGCCCGGGGTGACCGCGCTGGACAACGTCGCCGACGGGCTGCTGTACGGGGGCGTCCCGGTGGGCGGGCGCCGCCGCCGCGCCCGCGCGGCGCTGGAGCGCGTCGGGCTGGGGCACCGCCTCGGCCACCGGCCGCACCAGCTGTCGGGCGGTGAGAAGCAGCGGGTGGCGATCGCCCGCGCGGTGGCGGGCGAGCCGGCGATGCTGCTGGCCGACGAGCCGACCGGCGCCCTGGACTCGGCGTCCGGCGCCGGGGTGCTCGATCTGCTGCGCGAGCTGGCGGCGGGCGGCACGACGGTGTTGCTCATCACCCACGACCGGGACATCGCGGCGACGCTGCCCCGCCGGGTGCGGATGCACGACGGCCGGATCGTCGGGGACGACCGCGCCGTCCCCGGCGGGACCCCGGTGGAGGCCGCTCGATGACCACCACCGTGGACGACGACGCGCCCGCCCGGCTGGGCGCCGGCGACGTGCTCCGGGTCGGCGCCGCGGGCCTGCGCGCCCGCCCGCTGCGGGTGTTCCTGTCCGCGCTCGGCATCGCGATCGGCATCGCCGCGATGATCGGCGTGGTCGGGATCTCCACCTCCAGCCGCGCCCAGCTGCAGGCCACCCTGGACCGGCTCGGCACCAACCTGCTGACGGTGGCGCCCGGCCGGGACTTCTTCGGCGCGGACGCCGGCATGCCCGAGGAGGCGGTCGGCATGATCGGCCGGATGGCGAAGGTGGAGTCGGCGTCGGCGACCGGCAAGGTCACCGACACCGCCGTCTACCGCAACGACCGCATCCCGGAGGGCGAGACGGGTGGGATCAGCGTGCTGGCGGCCCGGGTCGACCTGCCCCGCACGGTGGGCCTCACCATGGCCGCCGGGACGTGGCTGAACGACGGCACCGCCCGGTACCCGGCCGTGGTCCTCGGCTCGGCCGCCGCCGAGCGGCTCGGCGTGGCCGCGCCCGGCGCCCAGGTCTGGCTGGGGTCGCAGTGGTTCACCGTCGTGGGCATCCTGGAGGCCAACGGCCTGGCGCCCGAGCTGAACGCGGCGGCGCTGGTGGGCTGGGACGCGGCGCGGGCCCGGCTGGGCTTCGACGGCCATCCCACGACGGTCTACACGCGCGCGGAGAAGCACGCGGTCGAGGAGGTGCGGGAGCTGCTCGCGGCGACCGCCAACCCGGAGTCGCCCAACGAGATCGAGGTCAGCCGGCCCTCGGACGCGCTGGCCGCCCAGAACGCCACCGACCAGGCGTTCACGGGCCTGCTGCTGGGGCTGGGCGGGGTCGCGCTGCTGGTCGGGGGCGTCGGCGTGGCCAACACGATGGTGATCTCCGTCCTGGAGCGCCGGGCGGAGATCGGCCTGCGCCGCTCGCTGGGCGCCACCCGGGGGCAGATCCGCCTGCAGTTCCTCACCGAGTCCCAGCTCCTGGCGGCTCTGGGCGGGGTGGGCGGGGTCGGCCTGGGCATCGCGGTGACGGCGGTCTACGCCGTCAGCCAGGACTGGCCGACGGTCGTCCCCGCGTGGGCGATGGCCGGGGGGATCGTCGCGACCCTGGCCATCGGCGCGGTGGCGGGCCTCTACCCGGCCATCAGGGCCGCCCGCCTCTCTCCCACCGAAGCCCTGGCGGCCCCCTGACCCCGGAGACGGCGGGGAAGGCGCGTCAGCCGACCTCGGCGCGGGCCTGCACGGTGCCGCCGGACGTGAACGTCACGGTCTTCGGCGTGAAGTCGCCCTTGGCGCACACCTTGCCGATGACCATGTTGCCGGGGCCCAGGGTCACCGACTCCAGCTCGGCGGCGTCCTGGCCGAGCGCCCGGCCCGCGTCGCGGACCGCCCCGTCGGCACCGGCGAGGGCGAAGTACATGGGGTTGACCTCCAGCGTCCCGGGGGTCCGGTTGACGACGGTGACGCGGGCGCAGGAGAAGTCGCCGCCGTGGTAGAGGGTGCTCGGGCGGAACCCGGCCTCCGCGGCGCCGAGCCCGACCGGCCCGGTCGCGTTCCGGCCGATCGCGGGTGGGGCGGACTGGGCGGCGGTCGGGTCGGCGTCTTCGGTGCAACCGGCCGCGAGCAGGGGCAGGGCCAAGGCCAGGACCAGGGGCAGGGCGGCGGCCAGGGCCAGGTTCGTCACGATGGTGCGCAAGCGGTTCGTCCCCGTTTCTCAGGCATGCGTGCATGACCTGACGGGGACGTCCGCGCACCGTGTGCGGCCGGCCAAACCGCGGTGCCCGGGACGTGAGTCATGTCGGGCACGACCGAGTCTACGTACGAATCCGCAGGTCAGCGCCCCTGCGGGTAAAAGCGGGTAAAAACTAGCCCTTGACGAGGGTGTTACCGGCTCATCGTTCACGGCGGCTCCTCAGATGGGCCTACTTGCTGCCCGAGTTCGAATCGGGCTCGGGTACGGGCTCGGCGAGGATCTCCAGCGCCTCGTCGACCTCGTCCGGGTTCCCGCGGAACGGATCGGACTCGGTGCCGAGGTTGCGCATCAACCGATCGAACGCCGCGGCCTTCCGGCCGACACGCGCCCGCTCCGCGTCGCTCACGACGTCGCCCTCCGCAGGACCGCGTCCAGCTCGCGTCCGAGGTAGTCGACGGCGCCCTGCAGGTCGTCGCAGCGGGCCATGTGCGCGCCCGTGGACGAACGGAACCACGCCCCGCTCGCCGCCATGCTCACCGTCTTGCCGGTCTCCGGCAGGGACGGGTGGACGACGCGCAGCCGCACGGGCAGCTCGTGCGGGCGGACCTCGACCCGCCAGCCCGCCTCGGCCAGCGCCCGGCCGAGCTCCCGGAGGATCTCGACGTCGGTCATCGCCAGCCGGCGCAGCCGGTTGCCCAACTCGTCCGCGGTGACGGCCTCGACCTCGGAGACCGCGTGCTGTGCGGGCCAGCCCGTTGCCCGGTCGATCTCGGGCAGGCGGATCGCCCACCAGTTGCCCCGGTCGGTGTGGATGATCGACCAGCCCGGAAAGTCCCGGACGAGCTGAGCTTTGGTCTCCTCGTCCGTCGCCGACGCCGTCACCGGCCCACCCCGCGCAGCACGTCCTGGATTCGGTCGGCCACTGCGGAGAGTTCGGTGACCGGGCCTACGCCTTGGCCCCACGCGAACCGGACGACCCCGTTCTTGACGACGAACGTGTCGTTCAGGGCGGGGTCGTCGGGGTTGGTGACGTGCAGCACCGTGCGGCTGCGCGCCGTCCGCGCCTCAGCCGGCCAGCCGCGCGCGACGAACTCCTCGTGGAGCTTGTTCAGGTGGGCGATGTCGTCCATGCCCACGGACAGTAGGCATGCGAACACACTCCGATTTCACAAGTGTGAAATCGGGGGAAGAAAGTCAGTGCGGGATGCCCATCCGTGCGACCATCCCGCGCAGTTCCCGGGTCGTCGCGCGCGCGTGCGCCTGGGTGTAGAGCACCGCCACCGCCTCCTGGACCGGCTTGTGGTTGCGGATCCACTGCGGCGCGGCGTACTCGGCCCGCAGCAGCCACCGTTCTGCCTGGCCTTGGGTCTTGCGGTCCCGCGCCAGGCCTCGGCCCACGTCGGCGAGGAAGGCGGCGTACCGGCCCCGGCGCCCGGCAGTCTGGCGGTCCGGGGCGCCGGTCAGCTTGGACTCGTCCACTCTGCTCGCGAGTTCGAGGACGGCGCCGCCGCGCTCTCCGTACTCCACGTTCACCGCGACGTCCCAGACGCGCACGTTGGTGGTGGAGAAGCTCATCCAGTTCTCGTCCGGCGTGTCCGGCTGGTGTACGGCGAGGGCGGCGGCCTCGCTCAGCCAGCTGCGCGCGCGGTCTGCGTCCTTCTCGACTGCCGCGGCCAGCGATGCCGACAGGCCGAGCATGCCCAGGACCTGCTGGCCGCGCGTCCCGGTGGCGTGGGCCTGGAGTGCTTCGGCCGCGCGTTCGGCGGCCGCCAGCGTCCTGTTCCACGAGCCGACACGCGGCATCGTGTGCACGCGGCAGAACGCGGCCTGCCCAAGGCGGACCGGGTCGTCGAGGATCGCCGCGGCTTCCTCGGCACGGACGGCGGCCAGGTGCGCCAGGTCCGGGTATCCGAGGTCCTTGCTGGTGAACGTCGCCGCGGTGCACGCCTCGACCAGCGTCTCGAGCGCGACGCGGTAGGCGGCCTCGTCGGCGGGGTCGGCGGCGTGCAGGTGGAGTTCGTCCAAGAGGTCGGGCAGGGCGCGGCCCACGGCCACGTAGTCGCACGCCTGGTGGTGTGCCTCGATCTCGACCATCTCGGCGACCAGTTCGTCCAGCGGCCGGGCGCGTTCGGCGGCCGGCGCCACGAGGCTGTTGGTCTGGAGCGCGAGCCGGATCGGGGGGATGACGGCGTGCGGGTCGGACTGGGCGGGGTCGCGGCCCAGGTGGGGTCCGCCGACCAGTTCGGTCTCCGACACGCGCAGCGCGCCGGCCAGCGCGGAGATGTGGGAGCGGCGGTCAAGGGACCGCAGGCCGCGCTCGGCCATGGACAGGAACGAGACGGACAGGTCGGCCTGCCCGGCGAGCTGGGCGAGGCTCATCTGCCGCCACCGCCGTAGGGCCCGAAGTCGGGCACCGACGGTAATCCCATCGTGCATTGGCCCTGCACCTTCCTGAGTGGTCGCGCCTTCAGGCTAAGGCGCAGGGCCGAATCTCGTCAGTGCGTCAGGCCACTTCGGCGCGGGCCAGCTCCTGCAGCAGCTCATCGGTCATCGCCACGATCGCCGGGGTGAACTTCCCCTTCGCGCATACGGTGCCCTTGGCCGTCTCGCCGGGCGCCAGCGTGGTCGTGGGCACCTGCCCCTGGTAGTCGCCCAGGGCGTCGCTGCTCTCGTGCTTCTCGCCCTTGCCGTCGACGAGGGAGAAGTACAGCGGGTTGACTGCGAGGTTGCCCTTGCGCTGGTTGGTGATGGTGACGCGGACGCAGGACAGGGCGCTGCCGTCGCTGAGCACGCTGGCCTTGGCCTTGGCCGGCGTCGCGGCCAGCTTCACCGTGGTCTTCTTCTTGGGCTTGGCCGAGCCGGCACCCTTGTCGGCGGGCTGGACGGCGGTGGGCTCGGCGCCCTCGATTTCGCAGCCGGTCACGGTGAGGACCGCGGTGAGACCGAGGGCGACGGCGGTGATGGAGGTGCGCATAGTGGATCCCCGTTCATCAGGATGGTCCGTGGCGGGGGCGTGGCCCCCGCGAAGCACGGTGATGATGAGACGAAACGATCACGGTCCGCGTTGACGCGGTCAGCGTTCTGTCACCATGCGGCCATGCGGGTCAGAGCGAGGGACTAGCCCTTGACCAGCACCGCCAGGCACTCCACGTGCTGGGTCATCGGGAAGGCGTCGAAGGCGCGCAGGGTCTCCAGGGTCCAGCCCCGCTCGCTGAAGTAGGACAGGTCGCGGGCCAGGGTGGCGGGGTCGCAGGAGACGTAGGCGATCTTGCGGTCGGCCAGCCGGGCGATCTGGTCGACGACCTCGCGGCCCGCGCCCGCGCGGGGCGGGTCGAGGACGACGACGTCGGCGCCGCGGACCCGGGCGCCGCGGTGGTGGCCGCCGCCGCGCTTGGACTGGGTGCGGTCCGAGCCGTCGGCCCGGCCGAACTCCAGGTCGGGCAGGACCTCCTCCACCTGGCCCCGCTCCACCGCCGCCTGCGGCAGGTCGCGCAGGTTGAACTTGGCGTCCCGGACGGCCTGGGCGTCCGACTCGACCCCGACCACCAGGCCGTCGGAGCCGACGCGCTCGGCCAGCAGGGCGGCGAACAGGCCCACGCCGCAGTAGAGGTCGACGGCGATCTCGCCCGGTTTCGGGTCGAGGGCGTCCAGGACGGCGTCGGCCAGCAGCTGCGCGGCGCCGGGGTGGACCTGCCAGAACCCGCTGCCGCTCACCTGGAACAGGCGGCCCGACACCTCCTCGCGCACGTACGGCACCTGCGCGGGCGCGCCGCCCGGCCCCGGCTTGCGGGGCGGGCCCTTGCGGACCAGCCGGACCGGGACGTCCAGCCGCGGCACCCGGGCGTTGCGGCGGCCCTTGAGGGAGACCAGCCGGTCGCCGGTGGTCGCCGACACGATGCCCTCGACCGACGACGCCCCCGGCCAGCGCTTGCGCTCGATGCCCATCAGCTCCACCCCGGGGTGGGCGATCAGGCACTCGTCGACCGGCTCGATGTCGTGGGAGCGGTGGCGGCGCAGCCCGATCACGCCGTCCACGGCGGTGAACTGCACCCGGGTGCGCCAGCCCAGCCCGGGGCCGCGGTCGATCTCGGCGGGCGGAGAGGGGACCTCCTCGACGGTGACGCCGCGGGTGATGCCGGCCACCCGCTGGAGCTGCTCCTCGACCACGGCGGCCTTCAGGCGGCGCTGGGCGGGCAGCGAGGCGTGCTGCCAGTCGCAGCCGCCGCAGCGGCCCGGCCCGGCGAACGGGCAGGGCGCCGGCACCCGGTCCGGGGACGCCTCGAGGATCTCCACGGCGTCGGCGCGCAGGAAGTTGCGGGTGCGGTCGGTGACCCGGGCCCGGACCCGCTCCCCCGGCAGGGCGTGCCGGACGAACACCACCCGGCCCTCGTACCGGGCCACGCAGAATCCGCCGTTGGCGACGTTGCCGACCTCCAGGTCGAGCAGGTCGGGGGTTTCGGGCTCGAGATCAGTCACGGTCCGAAACGATACCGCCGCCCGGGCGTGCTCCCTCCTGATCGGACGGCGCGCGCGGGGGACGGCGCGAGGCGCCCGGCGCGACCGGCTCGGGCCGGCCCTTGAGCCGGTCGGACGAGCGCAGCTGCCACGGCACGCTGGTGACCATGACCCCGGGCACGAACAGCAGCCGGCCTTTGAGCCGCAGCGCGCTCTGGTTGTGCAGCAGATGCTCCCACCAGTGGCCCACCACGTACTCGGGGATGAACACGGTGATCACGTCGCGGGGGCTCTTGCGGCGCACGTTCTTGACGTAGTTGAGCACCGGCCGGGTGATCTCCCGGAACGGCGAGTCGAGGATCTTGAGCGGGACGGGGACGTCCAGCGCGTCCCACTCCTCCTGGAGCCGCCGCGACTCCTGCGCGTCCACCGCGACCGTGACGGCCTCCAGCGTGGACGGCCGGGTGGCGCGGGCGTACGCCAGGGCCCGCAGCGTCGGCTTGTGGATCTTCGACACCAGCACGATCGCGTGGTTGCGGGCGGGCAGCGCCACGTCCTCACCGCTGGGCACCAGTTCCGCGGCGACCCGGTCGTAGTGCCGCCGGATCCCCTTCATCAGCAGGAACAGCACCGGCATCGCGATGCAGACGATGTAGGCGCCGTGGGTGAACTTGGTCACCAGCACGACGACCAGGACCGTTCCCGTCATCATCAGGCCGAAGGCGTTGATCGCGCGGGCCCGTTTCATCTCGCGGCGCGCGGCCGGGGCGGTCTCGGTGGCCAGCAGCTTGTTCCAGTGCCGCACCATGCCCGTCTGGCTGACGGTGAACGACACGAACACGCCCACGATGTAGAGCTGGATCAGCTTGGAGACGTCGGCGTCGTAGGCGTAGATCAGCACCCCGGCCGCGGTGGCCAGGATGATGATGCCGTTGCTGAAGGCCAGCCGGTCGCCGCGGGTGTGCAGCTGGCGCGGCAGGTAGCGGTTCTGCGCCAGCACCGAGCCCAGCACCGGGAAGCCGTTGTAGGCGGTGTTGGCGGCCAGCACCAGGATCAGCGCGGTCATCAGCGTGACGAAGCCGAACATCACCGGGGCGTTGCTGAACACCGTGTGCGCGACCTGGGCGACCACCGGGTCCTGCTGGGAGACGTCCCGTCCGGTGGCCGGGTCGATCAGGGTGCTGCCGTGGCTGGGGTCGGCGAACTTGGCGTCGGTGATGTAGGCCAGCGCGGTCACGCCGCAGAACATCGTCATCGCGATCACGCCGAGCAGCAGCAGCGTGGTCGCGGCGTTCCGGCCCTTGGGCTTGCGGAAGGCGGGCACGCCGTTGCTGATCGCCTCGACGCCGGTCAGCGCGGCGCAGCCGGACGCGAACGCCCGCATCAGCAGGAAGATCAGCGCGAAGCCGCCGACGCCCATCTCCTCGCCGCGGACCTCGAAGTGCGCGGTCTCGGCCTGCAGGTCGGCGCCCATCAGAAGCCGGCCGAACCCCCAGACCAGCATGGAGAAGATGCCGAACATGAACAGGTAGGTCGGGATCGCGAAGGCCATCCCGGACTCCTTGAGCCCGCGCAGGTTGAGCACGGTCAGGATGACCACCAGGATGATCGCGGCCGCGACCTTGTGCTCCCCCACGATGTGCACGAAGGCCCCGAGGTTGGCGACCGCCGAGGAGATCGACACCGCGACGGTGAGGACGTAGTCGACCAGCAGGGCGCTGGCCACCACCACCCCCCAGTTGCCGCCCAGGTTCTCGGTGGCGACCTCGAAGTCGCCGCCGCCGCTGGTGTAGGCGCGCACGTTCTGCCGGTACGAGGCGACCACCGTGAGCAGGATGACCACCACGGCCAGCGCCACCCAGGGGGTGAACTGGTAGGCGGCGAGCCCGGCGATCCCCAGGGTGATGAGGATCTCCTGCGGGGCGTAGGCGACCGAGGACAGCGCGTCGCTGGCGAACACCGGCAGCGCGATCCTCTTGGGAAGCAGCTGCTCGTGCTGCTGGGCGCTGCGCAGCGCGCGGCCCAGCAGTGCGCGTTTCACAAGGTCGGGAACCTTCGACACGGAAGGAGACTCTAGCCCCCGCGGCCGACGTCCCTGTGATAAGCCCACCCCTTGGGGGCGAATCGCGTCCAGCCGCTGGTGGGCGTGGCGGGCGGCGGTCCGGCCGGGTAGTACTTGTCTGGGCGGATGTGTAGTTTTGCAGCCCGGCAGCAGCAGTGAGTGAGCGATCCCGCGTAGGAACGGGGAAGGAACGGGAACGGGCGTGCATATCGTGATCATGGGGTGCGGCCGCGTCGGGTCGACGCTCGCCCATATCCTGGAGGACAAGGGTCATTCGGTGGCCATCATCGACCAGAACCCGGAGGCCTTCCGCAGGCTCCGCAGCGGGTTCAAGGGCCGCCGCGTCACCGGTTTCGGCTTCGACCGCGACGTGATCGCCGAGGCCGGCATCGAGCACGCCTCCGCGTTCGTGGCGGTCAGCAGCGGCGACAACTCCAACATCATCTCCGCCCGGGTGGCCCGGGAGACCTTCGGCGTCGACAACGTGGTGGCGCGGATCTACGACCCCCGCCGCGCCGAGGTCTACCAGCGCCTGGGCATCCCGACGGTGGCGACGGTGCGGTGGACCGCCGACCAGATCCTGCGGCGGCTGCTGCCCGAGGGCGCCGAGCCGCTGTACCGCGACCCGACCGGCGAGGTGGTGCTGGCCGAGCTGGACACCGGGCCGATCTGGGTCGGCGACAAGGTGACCACGCTGGAGGAGGCCGCCGACACCCGGGTGGCGTTCCTGTCGCGGATGGGCGAGGCGCTCGTCCCGCACGCCGACACGGTGATCCAGGACGGCGACATCGTGCACATCATCGCCCGTGCCGGCGATCTGGAACGGATCAACGCCGCGGTCGCGGTGCGCACCGAGGAGGACGCGTGATGCGGGTCGCGATCGCCGGGGCGGGGGCGGTGGGCCGCTCCATCGCCCAGGAGCTGCTGGAGAACGGCCACGAGGTGCTGCTGATCGACAAGAGCCCCAAGGCCATCAAGGTGGAGATGGTGCCGCGGGCCGAGTGGCTGCTGGCCGACGCCTGCGAGATCGCCTCGCTGGACGACGCCGCGCTGGAGCGCTGCCAGGTGGTGGTCGCCTCCTCCGGGGACGACAAGGTCAACCTGGTGGTGTCGCTGCTGGCCAAGACCGAGTACGGGGTGCCGCGCGTGGTGGCCCGGATCAACCACCCCAAGAACGAGTGGCTGTTCAACGAGTCGTGGGGTGTGGACGTGGCCGTCTCCACGCCGCGGCTGCTGTCGGCCCTGGTGGAGGAGGCGGTCAGCGTCGGCGACCTGGTCCGGCTGATGACCTTCCGGCAGGGCGAGGCCAACCTGGTGGAGCTGACGCTGCCGGAGGACGCGCCGCTGGGCGGCGAGCGGGTCGGGTCGGTGGACTGGCCGCGCGACACCGCCCTGGTGGCGATCCTGCGGGAGGGGCGGGTGCTGGTGCCAGCCGCCGACGACACGCTGGAGCCGGGCGACGAGCTGATGTTCGTGGCCAGCCAGGACGTGGAGGACGAGCTGGCCGAGCTCCTCGGCGCCCGCTGAGCGACGGCGCCCGCGGCGTCCCGGGGCCCGCCGGGCCCCGGCCGTCAGCGGGCGCCGGGCCCCGGCCGGAGCGGGGTGCGGCCGCGGGCCAGCACCCAGACCATCACGGCCAGCGCCGCCACCTGCAGCGGCCAGCCCATGGCGATCTTGGTGGCGCCCAGCAGCGCGCTCTGGTCGCCGTCGGCGAGGTAGATCGGGTACTGCACGACCACCCGCAGCACGCAGGGCGCCAGCAGGATCCAGGTCAGCCGGGAGCACAGCCGCAGGATCTGCGGGTCGGACCGCCAGCCGGTCGGGTCGCCGGTGACCGAGCCGATGATGAAGCCCACCACCGGCCAGCGGGCCAGGATGGACACCAGCATCGCCACCCCGTAGCCGGCGTTGACCAGGATGCCGGGCATGAAGGCGTCCTCGGCCTTGCCCGAGCGCAGCGCGAAGAACGCCGCGATCGCGATGCCGAGCAGGCTGTTGAGGACGAACTGCGGGTTGGAGCGCTGGACGAGCCGGACCGCCAGCAGCAGCACGGCCGCGCCGATGCCGACCGTGACGGCCGTCCTGACCTCGTGGGTCACGACGTAGGTGGCGGTGAAGCCGATGGTGGGGACGGCGGCCTCGACCATGCCGCGGACGCCGCCGAGCGCCTTGGACAGCTGCGCCCGCACCGCCGCCTCGACGGTGTCGTGCGCGCTGCCGCCCCGGGCCGCCGCGGTCGCGCCGCCGTCCGCGCCCTCCGCGGCGTCCGCGGCGTCCGCGCTCTCCGCGGCCTTGGCGGTCTCGGCCTTGGCCGTCTCGGTCTCGGCGCTCTCGGTCTCGGCGGCCGCGCCGGTGGCCGCCGGTCCCTCGCTCATCGGTCGCAAGGCGTCCTCTCCCGCTCGGATCGTTCGGTGGGTACGTCCGTCACGAGCCGCCGCGCAGTTCGTACCGGGGATTGAACATGACCTTGCGGCCGTCCTGCACGCTCACCAGGCCCTCGGCGTGCAGCCGCCGGCCGGGGTCGATCCCGGCGATCTTCCGCCGGCCCAGCCAGACCAGGTTGATCACGTCGGTGCCGTCGTAGAGCTCGGCCTCCAGGGCCGGGGCACCGCCGCGGGGTCGCAGGGTCACGGTCCGTAGCGTACCCGCCACGCGGGCGCGCTTGCGCGCGGCGCACGCCGTGATCGGCGTGGCCCCCTCCTCGTCGGAGGTCTTCTGCAGTTCCTCGGCCTCCAGCTCGGCCTTGCTGGAGGCCATGCGGCGCAGGAAGCGCCGCAGCCCGCCGCGGCCGCGCCCGTCCTCGGGAGCGGCGGTGGAAGCGGGCTCGCCCGTTTCCGGCTTCCTGTCGGCCGGCACCTCGTCCATGTTCGAAACCCTAAGGCATCACACCGCCCGACGAACCGCCCGACGGCCGACGAAGCTCCAGATGAGCGGATGGATGGCGAGATCTGGGGATCTCGTCCTGACCCCCGGGGCCTTCACCGAACCGAGACCGCGCGGGCGGCCCGGCACGGCCACGCCGGGACGGCCGACGGGCTAGGTTGGCGTGCGTCTATCACTCTGAGTAAACAAATCACTACGAATCAGTACGGAATTGAATGAACGCGGCAAAGGCAACGGGGGCGGCAATGCTGCGACGCGCGTATCGGCTGGTACCGGCCATGGTCCTGGTGGCGCCGGGGGCCGTGGCGTGCGGGGGCGGCGACGGCGGAGGGGACGGGTCCGGGGGCCCGGCCGGGCGGGCGGCGCCGTCCCCGCCCGCCCCGATCCGGTTCACGCCCGGCGACGGGGCCCGCGACGTGCGGCCCGACCGGCCGGTGATCGTCACGGCGGCGCGCGGAACGCTCCACAAGGTGGTCCTGCGGGGCGGCGGCGACCGCGCCGACGGGCGGCTGTCCCCCGACCGGCTCACCTGGCGCACCCGCTGGACACTGCGTCCCGCCACCACCTACACGGTGACCGCGACCGGCACCGGCGCCAGGGGCGAGCCGACCGCGCTCACCGGCCGGTTCACCACGCTCCGGCCGCCGGGGACGTTCGCGATCAGCGACGTCACGCCGCGCGCGGGCGAGGTGGTCGGGGCGGGCATGCCGCTGATCGTCACCTTCGACCGGCCGATCGCGCGCCGCGCCGCCGTGGAGGAGGCCCTGGAGGTCCGCATGCGGCGGGCGGTGCCGGGCGCCTGGCGCTGGACGGGCCCGCGCCAGGTGGTGTTCCGCCCGCGCCGCTACTGGCCGTCGGGCCAGCGGGTGACGCTGCTGGCCCACACGGCCGGGGTGCGGGCGGCCCCCGGCGTGTACGGGGCGTCCGGCCGGACGGCGGGGTTCCGGGTGGGCGTGCGCCGGATCAGCACCGTGGACGTGCGGCGGCACCGCATGACCGTCCAGGAGAACGGCAGGACGGTGCGGTCGGCGGGCATCAGCGCGGGCAAGGGCGGGACGCGGGCGTACACCACCACCAGCGGCGTCCACCTGGCGATGAGCAGGAACGACCCGATCACCATGACGTCGGCCTGGATGGGCGTGACCGACGAGGACGACCCCCGCTACTACAAGAAGAGCGTGCGCCACGCCGTGCAGATATCCAGCAGCGGGGAGTACGTGCACGCGGCGCCCTGGTCGCTCCGGCAGCAGGGGCGCGCGAACGTCAGCCACGGCTGCGTCAACGCCTCCCCTGAGTTCGCCCAATGGTTCTACGCGCGTTCACTGCGCGGCGACATCGTGCACGTGACGGGCACCGACCGCGCCCTGGAGCCCTACAACGGGTGGGGCTTCTGGCAGCTCTCGTGGAAGCAGTGGATGGCGGGCAGCGCCCTCGAGCGCCCGGTCGTGGACGGTCGCGCCCACTGATGTCCCGGTTCGGTCAGTGCGGGATGGGGACGGCGGTGCCGGAGACGCGGACGCGGGTGTCGTCCTCGCGCAGTTCCACGTGCAGCACGCCCGGCCGCCGCATGTCCTCGCCCTGGTGGAGGGTGAGCCGGGCGGCCGGGGCGACCTCGACCGCGCCGAGCCGCCGCAGGTAGGCGCCGAACGCGGCGGCCGCCGCCCCGGTCGCGGGGTCCTCCACCACGCCGCCCACCGGGAACGGGTCGCGCACGTGGAAGGTGTCGGGCGTCTCCCGCCAGGCCAGCTGCACGGTGGTGAGGTCGCGGGCGGTCATGTACGCGGCGAGCCGGTCGAAGTCGTAGTCGAGGTCGGCCAGCCGCCGCCGGGTCCCGGCCGCCAGCACCAGGTGCCGCGCCCCGGCGTAGGCGACGCGGGGCGGCAGCGCGGGGTCGAGGTCGGCCTCGTCCCAGCGCAGCGCGGCCAGCGCCTCGGCGAGGTAGCTGGGGCTGATCTCCTGGACGTAGGGCTCCACGCTGGTGAGCGTCGCGCGCGGCAGGCCGTCCGGGCCCGCCTCCACCTCGACCGGGACGAGCCCGACCTGGGTGGCGAACGAGATCGTCCCGGGCCCGGAGCGTTCCGCCAGGGCCACGGCGGTGGCGATGGTGGCGTGGCCGCAGAACGACACCTCGTCGCGGGGGCTGAAGTAGCGCACGGCCCACGTGCGCCCGGGCTCGCCGAGGTGGTCGGGGGCGCGGGTGAGGAAGGCGCTCTCGGAGTACCCGACCTCCGCCGCGATGGCCAGCATCGCCGAGTCGTCCAGGCCGGTGGCGTCCAGGACGATCCCGGCCGGGTTGCCGCCGCACGGGTCGGTGGTGAACGCCGCGTACCGGAGCACGGTGGGGGGCGACACGTCCCGCGCCATGGCGGGCGGCGGAGTCATCATGGCCGCGCCAACACCTCCGCCGCCGCTTTTATTCCCATTTGTCGATAAATCAGGGGGTTTCCTGGCGGGCGGGCCGGCGGAACAGCGGCAGCCTCGCCCGCGCCACGTCCAGGAAGAAGCCCACCTCGGCCACCCGCAGCAGCCGGGCGCCCGCGACGTACAGCAGCCCGCCCCCGAGACCGCCCACCGCCATCGCCAGCACCCCCGGCACCCGGTCCCCGGGAAGGTGCCCGAACGCCCACACGCACCCGGCCGCGAACAGCCCGCCCGGCAGCGCCGCCAGGTACAGCAGCGTCAGCGAGCGCAGGATGCGCCGCCCGTCCATGCCGCCCAGCCTCCGCCGCAGCACCAGCGTCGCCCCCGCCGTGCCCACGACGTAGAACAACCCGTAGGACACCGGAAGCCAGAACACCACGTGCCGGGCCGGCAGCAGCGCCAGCAGCCCCACCGCCATCGCCGCCTGCGCCAGGCCCGCCGGAACGGCCAGCAGCCCCGGCGTCCGGGTGTCCCCCAGCGCGTAGAACACCCGCATCTGCAGCTGGAACAGCGTGAACGGGATCACCATCACGGCGAACACCATCAGCACCAGCCCGATCCGCCGCGCGTCGACCGGCTCGGTGCTCCCGTACGCGAACAGCAGCACCGCCCCCGGGACCGCGAACACCAGCATCGCCACCGACAGCGGCACCAGCAGCGCCGAGGCCAGCCGCAGCCCGCGCGAGAAGTCGGCCCGCAGCAGGTCACGCCGCCCGTCGGCCACGTGCGCGCTCATCCGCGGCAGCAGCGCGGTGATCACCGACACCGCGATGATCGCGTACGGCAGCTGGAACACCACCTCGGCGAACTTGTACGCCGCCAGCCCCGCGCCCGGGGCCCCCGACTCCTCGGCCGCCCGCGCGCCCGCGCGGGTCGCCACGTTCGTGGAGACCAGCAGCCCGCCCTGCGCCACCACGATGTAGACCAGCATCCACAGCGCGCTCCGCGCCGCCTCCCCGAAACCCGAGCCGCGCAGGTCCAGCCGGGGCCGCCAGCGGAACCCCGCCCGCCACAGCGACCAGACCAGGATGAGGCTCTGCACCGCCGTGCCCAGCGCCGAGCCAAGCGCCAGGAGGGTCAGCTCGCCGTCGGTCACCGAGTCCACGGTCCGGCCCGGCCCCGCGACCGCCAGGAACGCCGCCCCGGCCCCGACGGTGATGAGGTTGTTGACGATCGGCGCCCACATCGGCGCGCCGAACCGCTCCCGCGCGTTCAGCAGCGCCCCGGCGACGCCGCTGACGCCGATGAACAGGATCTGCGCCAGCAGCAGCCGGGTCAGCAGCACCGCGATGTCGTACTGGCGGCCCGCGTACCCCGCGTACGCCGACACCAGCGGGCCCGCCGCCAGCATCGCGGCCGCGGTGAGCACCAGCAGCCCCGCCACCGCGGCCGTGAACAGCCGGTGCTCGGTGGCGGCGCCGCCGTCGGCGTCCCGCCTGCGCCGCTTGACCAGGAACGGCACGAACACGCTCGACAGCAGCCCGCCCAGCAGCAGCGCGTACACCGCGAAGGGGATCATGTCGGCGGTCTGGTAGGCGTCGCCCAGCAGCCCCACGCCCAGCGCCGCGCTCAGCACGGTGGTGCGCAGGAACCCGGTGGCGCGGGAGAACACCGTCCCGATCGCCATGACCGCGCTGGAGTGCGCCACCCCGGGCCGGGCCGCCCGGGCGGCGGTGCGGACCTCGTCCCGCTCGGCGCCCGGCCGGTCGGCCACGCCCGGGTCCCCGACGTCGCCGGGGTCGCGCATCGGGACCAGGCCGATCTCCGGCTCGGTGGGCGGCTCGTACCGCTCGGCGGCGTCGAAGACCGCGGGCATGACGGCCGCGCCGCGCTCCTCCCCGGCCCGCCGCTCCCGGCCCCGCCCGCCGCCCGCCCGCCCGGCCGGCTCGCCGCCGCCGGGCGCCTCCTCCCGCTCCTCGCTCAGGAGCGATCGCGCGCCGTCCTCCGGTTCCCGATTCACCCGCTCGTCCACACGAGGGACCCTACGCGCCCCCGTCCACCCCCCGTGACCACCGCCGACCAGCACCGCACCCCGTGCACGCCGGAGCGGGGCGTCCGCCTCGCGGCGGGCGCCCCGCTCCCGGGTGCGCGGTTCTGGTTCTCAGACGTTCACCGCCTCCACCGCCGGGACGCGGACCGCGCGGCGCGCCGAGCCGACCGCCGACGCCATCGTCAGCGCCACCGCGATGGCGACGACCGCCGCGAAGGTCAGCGGCTCCAGCTCCGGCAGCGCCGTCCCGGCCCGGGCGACGCCGAACGGCAGGACGGTGAACAGCGACGCGAACGCCCCGCACGCCACCCCGATCCCGGTCAGCAGCACGCCCTCCAGCGTCACCGCGCCCAGCACCTGGCCCGGCGTCGCGCCCGCCAGCCGCTGCTGCCCGAACTCCCGGCGCCGGTACGCGGTCGCCGCGATCAGCGTGTTCACCAGCATCAGCGCGGTGAAGACCAGGATCATCCCGATGACCACGAAGTTGAGCGTGGCGATGTTCTTCTGCTCCACCGTGGACGCCAGACCGGCCGCGGCCATGGCGTCGTTCTCGATCTCCTGCAGGTAGAGCGTGCCGACCGCGGCCCCGGTGAACAGGATGATCGGCATGACCGCCCCGGCCATCTGCCCGGTCCGCCGGCGCAGCGTGCTCACCGCCAGGTCGCCGGCCACGCCGAACCACCCCAGCGGGCGGGCCAGCAGCGCGGCGGCCGTCCGGATCAGCCACGGCGCCAGCAGCGCCAGCCCCAGCGAGGCCAGGATGTCGGCCTGCCCCGCGGTCGCCATGGCGTCCATGCCCTTGCCGCGCATCACCGTGGCGGTGACCACGGCCAGGTTCAGCGCCACCAGCAGGAACACGATCCCGGCCGCGACCCTGACCCTGCCCGCCCTGACCCGGCCCACGGCCGCGTCGGCCAGCGACTCGGCCACCCGGCCCCGCACCGTCCGGCGCACCGTGATGACGGCGGCGCCGGCCGCCGACACCAGCGTGATGCCCAGGCCCATCGCCAGGGCGAACGGGCCGAAGGAGTACGGCACCGACTCCGGCACCTGGTCGGTGGAGTGCAGCAGCTCCAGCAGGCCGGTGCCCGCCAGGTAGCCGGGCAGGACGGCCAGCGCCCAGGCCGCCACGGCCAGCCCGGACGCCTCGCCCACCACCATCCGGCCGATCTGGGCCGGGGTGGCGCCCACGCTCTTGAGCAGCGCCATCTCCTCGGCCCGCTGCCGGACCGACAGGGTCAGCGTGGAGGTGACCGCGAGGACCACCAGCATCAGCCCCCAGACCCCCACCACCGTGGCCATGATCACCAGCGTCTCCCGGGCCGCGCCGGTGGCCTCGCCGGCCACCGCGGTGTCCAGCATCGACGCGAAGGCCATCAGGATCGTCGCGCCCAGGAACATCGCCAGGAAGCTGGCGGCGAACCCGCCCGCCCGCGCCCGCAGCGACCGCAGAGCCAGCCCGAGCATCGTCACACCCCCGCCGCGACGCGCTGGCGCTCGACCTCGTCGGCCAGGTGCGTCATCCGCTCGGCCACCGCCTCGGCGGTGGGCGTCTGCAGGCTGCCGACCAGGCGGCCGTCGGCCAGGAACAGCACCGCGTCGGCGTACGAGGCCGCGACCGGGTCGTGGGTGACCATGACCACGGTCCGCCCGTACAGCCGCACCGACTCCCGCAGCAGCTCCAGCACCTCGCGGGCGCTGCGGGTGTCGAGCGCGCCGGTGGGCTCGTCCCCGAACACCACCTTCGGCTCGGTCACCAGCGCCCGCGCGATCGCGACCCGCTGCTGCTGGCCGCCCGACAGCTCCGCGGGCAGGTGGTGCAGCCGGTCGGCCAGCCCCACCCGTGCCAGCACCTCGCGGGCGCGGGCCCGGTCGACCTTCCGGCCCGCCAGCTTCAGCGGCAGCGTCACGTTCTGCATCACCGTCAGCGTCGGCAGCAGGTTGAACTGCTGGAACACGAACCCGATCCGCTGCCGCCGGAACTTGGTCAGCGCGGCCTCGCCGCCCCCGGCCGCCAGCTCGGCGCCGTCGACGTAGACCCGGCCCCCGGTCGGGCGGTCCAGCCCCGCCGCGCACTGCAGCAGCGTGCTCTTGCCGGACCCGGACGGGCCCATCACCGCGGTGAACGTCCCGGTCGGCAGCGACAGCGACACGCCGTCCAGCGCCGCCACCCGGTTCCCCGCCGTCCCGTAGACCTTGCGCACGTCCTCAAGCCTCAGCGCCTCCCCGGTGCCGACCGGCTCGCCCGCCCGCCGCCTGCTCCCCAGCATCGCCCTACCTCCTTGAACTCCTCCACGACCGCCCCTCGGCGCCTGGAATCGACGCTACGGAGCCCGCGGGCGGCCGACGATGGTCCCAGACCGCCGCTCGAGGTAGGCAAAACCCCACCTTCCCGCACCCGCGGCCCAGCAAGATCGGCCAGAATCGGGGCATGGAACCGGTACCTGAGGACTGGACGCGCGCGCTGGCGATCGTGGCGCACCCCGACGACCTGGAGTACGGCGGCTCCACCGCCGTCGCCAAGTGGACCGCGCAGGGCAAGACCGTGGTGGAGCTGCTGGCCACCCGGGGCGAGGCGGGCATCGACGGGATGGACCCGGAGGAGGCGGCCCGGGTCCGCAGCGTCGAGCAGGTCGAGGCGGCCCGCGCGGTCGGCGTGGAGAACGTCGAGTTCCTGGACCTGGCCGACGGGATCCTGGAGTACGGGCTGCCGCTGCGCCGGCTCCTGGCCGAGGCCATCCGGCGGCACCGGCCCGAGGTCGTCCTCTCGCTGAACTTCCGCGACACCTTCCCCGGCGGGGGCTTCAACATGGCCGACCACCGGGCGCTCGGCCTGGCCGTGGTGGACGCCATGCGGGACGCCTCCAACCGCTGGGTGTTCCGCGACCTGGACCTGGAGCCGTGGCAGGGCGTCCGGTTCGCGCTGTTCGGCGGCTCCCCGGAGTGCACCCACTACGTGGACGTCACCGGCCACCTCGACGCGGGCATCGCCTCCCTGGAGGCCCACAAGGTCTACTTCGCCGGGCTGGGCGAGGAGTTCGACGCCCGCGAGTTCCTGACCGGCCTGGTCGGCCCCGCGGGCGAGCAGGTCGGCGTGACCCACGCGATGCCGTTCGAGCTCATCGAGCCCTGACGCCGGCGGGGCGGGTCAGGCCGTCCTGCGGTGGACGGCGAACGAGGTGGTCCCGCTCAGGTCGCCGAGGCCGTAACCGTCGAGGACGACCACGTACCGGGGGCCGACGAGGTGCGGCAGCCCCGGAAGCCGGTCGGAGACGACGCGCCCCGCGCCGTCGGCGGTCAGGAAATCCCCGCTGTTCGCGCCGGCGGGCCCGTACGAGGTCGGCTTCTTCCACGTCACGAACAGCCGGTCGTCGTGGGCGGTGACCCCGGTGATGGCCGTCCAGGGCAGCGCGGCGAAGGCGGCGCGGCCCGGGGCGAGCCGCACGGCGACGGCGTAGGGGACCCGGTCGCGGCCGCTTGCGGTGACCCTGCCGTCCGGCCTGGAACCGGCCACCGCCCGGCACGCCACAAGCCGCTCGCCTCCCTCGCAGCGGTCGAGCGGCGCGCCGGTGCGGGCGAGCTCGCGGCCGGTGGACGGGTCGAGCGCCGCCGCGCCGTCGGGAAGCCGGACGATGACCGCCGTGGCCCCGGCCAGGTGGAGCGGCTCCGCTCCGGGACGGCTCCAGCGTGGCTTGCCGGTGGCCGCGTCCAGCCCCGCCACGCCGCCGCCCCGCTTCCTGACCACGACGATCCCGCCGGCGACGCCCACGGGATCGTGGCCGGGCCGGGACCACGCCCTGCGCCCGGTCGCGGCGTCCAGGACGGTCGTGACGACGTCGTCGGGACGGGAGTACACGGAGCGGTGACCGGAGCCGGCGGCCACCGTCCGGCCGGAGGCGACCACGGTCGTCGGTGCCCGCTCCTTCTCCGAGAACGCGGTCTTCCACCGGACCTTGCCGTCGACGGGCGACAGCGCCACCACTCCGTTCTCACCGCGCGTCCTGGCGTCGCCGTCGGACACGTCCGTGTACGGCACCACCAGCAGCCGCTCGCGTCCGGGTCCGGCGGCGACCTCGAAGTCCGCGGAGGCCAGCCGGAGGCCCGCGCCGAGCGTGCCTTCCACCGACACCGACCAGCGTTCCCGGCCGGTCGCGGCGTCGGCGGCGCCCACCCGCCAGCCGTTCCCGCCCCGGGCGTCCCGCCCGGAGTAGACGAGCGTCTCGTCGACGAGCCGCAGCCGCGCCACGCTCCGCAGTCCGAGCTCGCTCGCCCCCGCCGATCCCGAGCGCAGCGTGGCCTTCCCCTGCCACAGGGGGCGCGCTTCCACGGCCAGCGGCCCCTGCTCCGGAGCGCCGGAGGGGTCAGGGCCCGGCGGACGGACCGGTCCGGCGGCGGCACGGTGGATCGCCAGCCCGTTCGGCTCGGCGCGACCGGTGTCGCCCTCGACCCGGGTCCGGAAGGCGAGGAACCCGTCCGCGACGGCCGCGACCGGCTGGGGCAGCGCGTCGCCGAGCCTGTTGCCGGCGCGGTCCACCACGGCGCCGACGTGGACGTCGTCCTCGTCCAGCGAGCTGAGGAAGATCCGGTTCCCGTGGACGGCGTCCACCGACACCTTGGCGGCCCCCGCGCCGAGCACCCTCCTCCCGGTCATCGACGGCACGCCGCTCCCGCCCGCGATCCGGACCGTGACCAGCGAGCCGGACCGGACGGAGCAGGCGATGAGGCCGTGCCCGTCGTCGGCGCACCCGGCCACCTGCGCGCGCAGCCGGTGCACCACCCCGCCGGTCGCGGTGCTCACCAGCAGGCTGCCCGAGCCGTCCACCGTGCTGCCCGTCCGGACGACGGCGTGCGTGGGCGTGGCCGCCATGAGCTGGGAGCTCGTGTGGCCAGAGCCCAGGCTCCAGCGGTCCCGTCCGGTGGCGGCGTCCAGGGCCACCAGCGACACCTGCCCGAACTCGGAGGGCCCGGTCTCGGAAAGGCCGGCCGGGGTGTCGGACATCCCCGCGTACTTCTCGGCCAGGACGACATCTCCAGCGAACCGCAGGCCCCAGACGCCCGGCCGCCGCCACAGCTCGCGCTTTCCGGCGGCGTCGAGCGCGACCGTCACCAGCCCGTCCCCCGAGGCGGTGCGGGCGACGGCCAGGACGGCACGGTCACCGGCCGCCATCGGCCGGATCTCCCCGCCGAGCCGCTCCAGCGCGTCGCCGTCGTCCTCGCCCGGCCGGACGATCGGGCGCTTCCACCGGACGCTCCCGTCCCGGCCGGACAGGGCCGCGACGCCCTGCTCACGCGGCGCCTCGAAGGTGTCGCCGACGTAGTAGGGGACGAGGACGGTCCAGTCGTCCCCGGTCCCCGCGAGCACCGGGCGTCCCGTACCGCCCAGCGCTCCACCGGCCGTCGACCCCGTCCGGGCCGCCTGGTACACGGCTCCGCCGCCGCCCTTGAGGGTCGCGCCGCGCTCCAGGGTCCAGCGGGGCAGCCCGGTCGCCGCGTCGACCACCGCCAGCCGGCCCTCGGCGTCGCCGACGACGGCGTCGCCACCGCGCAGCTCCACGCCCGTCCTCTTGTTCAGGCCGAGCCTGACCCCCTCCCACAGGGGCCGCTCGCTGAAGGAGACGGGGCCGGGACTCCTCTCCCCGTCAGGCAGGGGCTCGGGGCCGGGCTCGGACCCGGCGGAGAACCACACCCAGCCCCCGGCGACCAGGACCGCCACGGCGAGGGCGACCGCGGTCCAGCGCATCCGTCCGCTCATGGGCCCGCCCCCGCCGCATCGAAGTGATCTTCAATGGATGGGACTCCCCCGGCCGCCGGGAGGTTCCGCCCCGGTTTTAGCCCTCCTTTCGGCGGCGGGCGGGATCATCCTCGGGAGCGGCGGGGCGGGAGCGAAGGGCGGGTCCATGGCGGGACGAACGGCTCCGATCCACCGGTACGGCGGGCGCGACCTGTGGCGCCGGTCCCTGGAGTGGAACGGCATCGCCGTCGAGCACGTCCGCTGGCGGGCGGCCGATGACTCCGAGGGCCTCACCGAGCGCCCCGAGCACCTGCTGTTCGTCACCCTCTCCGGGACGACCGGGCGCACCACCGCCGTCGTCGACGGGGAGCGCCGCTCGGAGACCGCCGACTTCCCCGGCGCGGCGACGTTCATCCCCGGCACGCGCCGCCGCTGGACCCGCTACCAGGGCGGGACGATCACCTATGCCGCGCTCCGGCTCGACCCGTCCCACCTGCACGCCCTCGGCGGAGCCGGCCGCCTCGGCGACACCCGCCGGATCGAGTTCGGCGCCTTCACCAACCGGCCCGACCCGTTCCTGCACCAGCTGGCCGCGGCGCTGGTGGACGGCCCGCCCGGCGGCGGCGCCGCCGACCAGCTCTTCGCCGACAGCCTCGCGACGACGCTGATGCTGCACCTCGTCCGGCGCTACTCCAACCTCGCCGGGCCGCACCGGGCGGCGGCGCCGCGCCGTCCCCGGCCCCTGAACGGGACGGCGCTGCGCGCGGTGCTCGACCACATCCACGGCAACCTCGGCGAGGACCTGCGGATGGACGCTCTCGCGGCCGTCGCCGGGATGGACCGCCACCACTTCGCGCGCGCGTTCAAGGCCGCGACCGGGACCCCGCCTCACCGGTACGTGACCGAGCGGCGCCTGGAGCTGGCCGCCCGGCTGCTGCGCGAGCGCGCCGACCCGCCGCACGCGATCGCCGACATCGCCTACCAGGTGGGCCTGTCCAGC
Source organism: Actinomadura rugatobispora (assembly GCF_055379765.1). Lineage (NCBI taxonomy): Bacteria > Bacillati > Actinomycetota > Actinomycetes > Streptosporangiales > Thermomonosporaceae > Actinomadura > Actinomadura rugatobispora. Next base: position 1,498,660 of record NZ_AP029191.1, read on the forward strand.
CAGAGCCACCTGACGACCGCGTTCCGCAGGCGGTACGGGGCGACGCCGCACGCCTACCGCCGCGCCCACGGCGATCCGGTCTGAACCCTAGAGCCCTAGAGTTCGACCAGCCCGTCCTTGAACACCTTCCCCGGGTACCAGGGGGCGGAGTCGATGCCGGAGAACCCCGGGATCGACTCCATGTACCGCACCATGCGGCGCCGCGCCGCGCGGTCGGGCAGCGGGCCGCGCATGGCCGCGACGTTCTCCTCGGCGTGCGCCGGGTTCGTCGTCGCGGGCAGCACGCACGTGACCCCCGGGTGCGAGATCACGTACTTGAGGAAGAACTGCGCCCAGGTCTCGCAGCCGAACTCCCGCGCGAACCCGGGCACCCCGCGGTCGCCCACGACCGCGTGCAGCCGGGCCTTCTCCAGCGGCATGTTGACCATGACGGCGGTGCCGTGGTCGGCCGCCGCCGGCAGGATCCGCCGCTCCGCCTCCCGCATGAAGATCGAGTACCGGACCTGGACGACGTCCAGGTCCCCGGTGCGGATCCAGCGCTCGACCGCCGGGGCCTGCTCGGGGATCTCGTGGTGGGTGACGCCCAGGTACCGGATCCGCCCCTCGCGCTTCAGCCGCCGCAGGATCGGCAGGATCATGGGCGCGTTGGTCAGGCTGTGCACCTGGACGGCGTCCAGCCGGCTCCGGCGCAGCCGCCGCAGCGACTGCTCGAACTGCCGCACCGCATGGCTGTCGTCGTTGAAGAACTCCCCGCACGCCCAGCTCTTGTCGGTGAGGAAGAGCCGGTCGGTGATGCCCAGCTCGCGGGCGAACTCCCCGACGTTGGCCTCCGACGTCCCGTACAGGGCGGAGGTGTCGACCACCCGGCCGCCGCCCTCCCAGAACCGGCTCATGACCTCCTTGATGTGGCCGCGCGGGGCGTGCGGCAGCTTGTCGAAGGTCATGAACGTGCCCAGTCCCACCGCCGGGACCCGTTCGCCGGTGCCGGGGATCTCCCGCGTCACCAGGTCCCGTCCGCCCGGAGCGCGCCCGCCGGGGGCGCCGCCGGACGCGGCCGCGGTGCCGCCCAGCGCCCCCGCCGAGGCCGCCGCCAGCGCGCCCGCGCCCGCCACTTTGATCACTTTCCGCCGCGAGGGCCGTTCCGCCGTCATGTCCGCTCCTCGTTCCCGCATCGTCCGCGATCGGCTCGTATCGCGGCCGATGCTGCCGGGCGGGCGGGAGGGGCGTCTTTCACGTCCGTGCCGGTTGCGAAATCGTGGCGCGGGCGGAAGGGCGGGAGGCGGGAACGCCGCGGGCCCGCCGGAGCGATCGCTCCGGCGGGCCCGCGGTGAAAGGCCGGGTCAGCGGACCTCGGTGATCTCCGGTCCGCGTTCGAAGGGGTTGAAGGTCTCGACCTTCTCCTCCTCCTCGTCCTCGGACGCCTCGCTGAACTCCTTGGGGATCTGCAGCTCCAGCAGCTCCCGCGGGGGCATCGGCGACTCGCCCCGGACGATCACGATGTTGCGGAACACGTCCTCGAGGACCTGCCACTGCTCCTCGTCCTCGATCGCGGCGCCCTGCACCACGGCCTGCAGGAACCAGCGCGGGCCGTCCACCCCGATGAAGCGGATCAGCTGCGGCGCCCAGCCCTGCTCGATGAACTCGGCCGGGATCTGCTCCCGGACCTCCTGCGGCATCTCGGCGAGGACCTCCTCGGTCAGCGCCGCGGGGACCATCGCCAGCAGCTCGGGGCCGAACGGGCCCTCGTTGTCCTGGGTCTGGCCCTGGGCCTCCTCCTGGATGTCCTTGGCGGTCTCCCGCCGGACCTCGTCCCAGATCCCGCTGCGCTTGGGAGCGGCGAACGCCTGCAGCTGCATGGCGCTCTCCTCGTACTGCACCAGCACCGCGACCGGGCGCCCGTCCAGCGGGTTGCCCTCGTCGTCGACCTGGGTGGCCTCGAAGTTCACCTGGAAGCCCAGCCCGGGTGCCACCGGCACCTGCAGCGACCCGAAGTCCAGGCGCTGCAGCTCCGGGTACTCGTCCTCGGAGTCCCAGGGGCCGCTGCCGGCGTCATTCTCGGGAGCCTCGTCGGCCGCGGCGTCCTCGGCCGAGGCGACCTCGGTCTCCTCGTCGGCCGGCTCGGGCCCCTTGGCGGGCTCATCGGCCTGACGGCGACGTCCAAAAGCCACGACTCACGCTCCTTCTTCGCTCTGCCCATTATCGGCGAACCCGCCAGTGGAACCGAACCCGCCGGTGCCGCGCGCGGATCCCGGAAGCTCGGTGACCTCGTGGAAGACCGCGCGCTCCACCCGCTGCACGACCATCTGGGCGATGCGGTCGCCGCGCCGCAGCCGGACGGTGCCGCGGGGGTCGGTGTTCAGCAGGGTCACCTTGATCTCACCCCGGTAGCCGGCATCGACGGTACCGGGAGCGTTCACTATGGTCACCCCCAACCTAGCGCCCAATCCGGAGCGGGGGTGAACGAAGGCGGCGTAGCCGTCGGGCAGCGCGATGGAGATGCCGGTGGGCACGACCGCGCGCTCCCCGGGGGGCAGTTCGACGTCGACGCGGGCGACCAGGTCCGCGCCCGCGTCACCGGCGTGCGCGTAGGACGGGAGGGGCAGTTCGGGGTCCAGCCGGCGGACGAGGACGTCGACCTTGTTCGTCACGGAGTGTCACCTCACGGTCGCGATGGCGGGGACGGCAGTCATGGCTCGCCCTACGGCCACAGAACCGTTCGGACCGGCCAGACCGACCTTACCGATCGTCCCGGCCCGCTCCGTCCAGGCGCGCCCGCGCTCACGGGAAGCCGCGCGCGCTGGAACCCTTGAGCCGGTCCGGGCGTCGATGTGGGTGGATCGATCGCACCGAGGAAGGCCCGCCGTGTTCCTGCTGCCGCTGCTGCTCGCCGTGGCCGACCTCTTCACGGGGCAGAGCACGGCGGCGAGCCTGGCGGCGCTGACGATCGCGGGCCTGCTGCTGCTGGCCGCGCGCCTCGTCGTACGGCGCGGCCGGCGCGCCTTCCCCGCGGGCGTCCGCACCACCCTGCGCGAGCGTACGCTCCGCACGGCCTTCCTGTCCCAGCGCGACCCCGACGCGGCGGGGCGCCCCCGTCCCAGAGCCCCCGGGCTGGAGATCACGACCGTCCCGTCGATCTCCTCCTCGTCCCGGAAGGCTCCTCATGTTCCTGCTCGACGTCCCCGTCTCCATCACGCATGACCTGGTCGGCTCGCTGGCCGGCGCGCTCGACCCGGTCGCGGGCGGCCTGGCCGCTCCCGCCGCGATCATCCTGTTCACCGCCGCCGTACGGCTGCTGCTGGTGCCGCTGGCGGTCGCCCAGGCCCGCGGCGAACGGGCCCGGCTGCGGCTCCTCCCCAAGATGCGGGCGCTGCAGAAGAAGCACGCCCGCGACCCCGAACGGCTGCGCCGGGAGATGGCCGGCCTGTACGCGGCCGAGGGGGCGTCGCCGCTCGCCGGGTGCCTGCCCGCCCTGGCGCAGTGGCCGTTCTTCGCCGTCATGTACCAGCTCTTCGTCTCCGCGACCGTGGCCGGCCACCAGAACCTCCTGCTGACGCACACCCTGGCGGGCGTCCCGCTCGGCCAGAACCTGCTCAGCGTCGGGCTGTTCTCCCCGGGCGCCCTGGTGTTCCTCGTGCTGCTCGTCCTGCTGGGCCTGGTGGCGTGGTGGTCGTCGCGGCGGGTGACGGCAGAGGGGCCGATGGGGCGCGTGGCGCGGCTGCTGCCGTTCGGCACGGTGGCGGTCGCGGCGTTCGTCCCGCTGGCGGCGGGCCTCTACCTGCTGACCTCCACGGCGTGGGCGGCGGCGGAGCGGGCGATCCTGCACCGCCGCGTGGTCGCGGCGTCCTGACATTTGGCTCTTGAGGCCCGGCTCTTGAGGCTCGGCGCTTGACGCCGTGGCGGGCGGTGGTTTCGATGGAAACCGAATCGCATTCTGACATTCTGACGATGGATTCCGACCACGGAGGGACGGCATGACGACCCGGACCCACCGCCCGCCCGACGCCGACCTGTCGGACCTGACGTTCTGGTCCCGGCCCCCGGCCGCCCGGGAGCGGGCCTTCGCGACCCTGCGCGAGCTGGACGACCCGCCCTTCTTCCCCGAGCTCAAGCTGCCCCTCATCAAGTCCGGCGCGGGCTACTACGCGCTGGTCCGGCACGCCGACGTGGTGGAGGCCAGCCGCACCCCCGACGTCTTCAGCAGCGAGCCGTGCTCCAACAGCATCGCCGACCTCCCCCGCTACATGGCCCGCTACTTCGGCTCCATGATCAACATGGACGATCCGCGGCACGCCAAGATCCGGCGGATCGTGTCCCGCGCGTTCACCCCGCGGGTGCTGGCCAAGCTGGAGACCGACCTGCAGGCCACCGCGACCCGGATCGTCGACGACCTGCTCGCCCGCGCCCCCGGCGACCGCGCGGGCGGGGACTTCGTCACGGACGTGGCGGCGCGGCTGCCCGTTCAGGTCATCTGCGACATGATGGGCATCCCCGAGGCCGCCCGCCCCATGGTGTACGAGGCGACCAACACCATCCTGGGCCTGGGCGACCCCGAGTACACCGGCGGGCGCGCGTTCGTCCGCGAGCGCATCACCCGCTCCGGCGTCCTGTACGGCCTCGCCCGGGCCATGACCGCCGGGTACGAGCTCAACCACCTGGCCATGAAGCTGGCCCGCCGGCGCCGCCGCGACCCCGGCGACGACCTCGTCTCGGCGCTGGTGGCCGCCGACGTCGACGGCGAGTCCCTCACCGACCAGGAGATCGGCTCCTTCTTCATCCTGCTGGTCGTCGCGGGCAACGAGACCACGCGCAACGCCATGTCGCACGGGCTCAAGCTGCTGACCGACAATCCCGGCCAGCGCGAGCTGCTCCTGGACGACTTCGACGGCCGCGTGGCCGGCGCCGTGGAGGAGATCGTCCGCATGGCCACGCCGGTCATCCAGTTCCGCCGCACGGTGACGCGCGAACACGAGATGAACGGCCATCTCTACCGTCCCGGCGACAAGGTCCTGCTCTTCTACAACTCCGCCAACCGCGACGCGACGGTGTTCGAGGACCCCGGCGTCTTCGACATCACCCGCTCACCGAACCCGCACGTCGGATTCGGCGGCCCCGGACCCCATTTCTGCCTGGGCGCCAATCTCGCCCGCCGCGAGATCACCGTGATGTTCCGGGAACTGTTCACCCGGGTCCCGGAAATCCGCGCGGCGGGCGAGCCGGACCGCCTCTTCTCCAATTTCATCAACGGCATCAAGCACTTGCGCTTCACGTACTGACGGTCACCGCGGATCAGGCGAGCAGGCCGAGGCGCTCGGCCAGCCGGGCGCGGTGGTGCCGCGGCGAGCCCAGCAGGAGCTGGGCGCTCTTGGCGCGCTTGTAGTAGAGATGCGCGTCGTGTTCCCAGGTGAACCCGATGCCGCCGTGCAGGAGCAGGTGGTCCTTGGCGACCTGGAAATAGGCGCGGCCCATGTACGACTGGGCCGTCGCCGCGGCCACGGGCAGTTCCTCCGGGCTCTCGTCGGCGGCCCACGCCGCGTACCGGACGACCGACTCGGCCTGCTCCAGGACGCAGTGCATGTCGGCCAGCCTGTGCTTGACGCCCTGGAACGAGCCGACGAACCGGCCGAACTGCACGCGCAGCTTGGCGTACTCCACGATCGTGTCGAGGCACCGGCGCAGGCCGCCCAGCTGCTCGGCCGCCAGCGCCACGGCGGCCAGGTCCAGCGCCCGCCGGACCGCCTCCCCGGCGTCGCCGGACCCGATCCTGCGGGCCGGGGCGCCGGCGAACTCCACGCGGGCCTGCGGACGGGTCAGGTCGAGCGTGGTCAGCGGCGTGCGCGTGACCCCGGCGGCCCCCGCCTCGACGGCGAAGAGCCCCAGCGGCCCGTCCCCGTCCACGACCTCGTCGGCCAGGACCGCCGCGACCAGGACCAGGTCGGCGTCCGCGCCGTTCAGCACGTGCGGCGCGACACCGTGCAGCGCGTGGCCGCCGCCCTCCGCCGCCCGCGCGCCCGGCGCCTCCTCGCCGGGCACCGGGACCGCGAAGGTCGCCACCGTGCCGCCCGACGCGATCCCGGGCAGCAGCCGCTTGAGGGCCTCCGCGTCGCCGGACTGGAGCAGGACGTTCGCCGCCAGCACCGCCGAGGCGAAGTACGGCGACGGCGTCAGCGCGGCCCCCAGCTCCTCCATGACCACGGCGACCTCGGCGTGCCCGGCGCCGGCCCCGCCGTGCTCCTCGGGGACGGCCAGCCCGGCCAGTCCCAGCTCGCCGGTCAGCCGCTCCCACGTCCGCCGGTCGTAGGGCTCGTCCGACTCGGCGATCGCGCGGACCCGGGCCATCGGCGCGGTGTCGGCCAGGAACGCCCGCACGGACCCCGCCAGCTCGTTCTGCTCCTCGGTGCGGATCAGCCTCACCGGCCCGCCTCCTTCTCCTGCGTGCCGACCTTGAGGTCGCGGAACGGGACGCCGCGGTCCACCTGCGGCTCGCGCGGCAGCCCCAGCACCCGGTCGCCGATGATGTTGCGCATGATCTCGTTGGTGCCGCCGCCCAGCGCCATCCCGGGCGCGAACGACAGCGCGGCGGCGATGCTGCCGCGGCCCTCGGAGGCCACCGCGTCCGGGCCGAGGATCTCGCTCGCGACATCGGCCCCGGTCATGGTGAGCTCGGCCAGCAGCAGCTTGGCGACCGACCCGCGCGCCCCCGGCTGGATCCCCGCCCTGGCCTCCTGCGCGAGCCGGGCGTTGAACAGGTCGAAGGCCCGCTCCGCCAGGTACAGGTCCACGAGCTGGTCGCGGACCGCGGGGTCGGCCGGCAGCCCCCGCTCCCGCGCGGCCTCGGCCATCGCGGCGTACGAGGCGGGCCGCTCGATCCGGGCCGCGCCCGTCCCGATCGAGACCCGCTCGTGCAGCAGCGTCGTCACCGCCGCCGACCAGCCCCCGTTCACCTCGCCCACCACCTGATCGGGGGCGACGCGGACGTCGTCGAAGAAGATCTCGTTGAAGTGCGCGTCCCCGGTCATGTCGCGCAGCGGCCGCACCGTCACGCCCGGGTCGTGCATGTCGATCACGAACATCGTGATGCCCTGGTGCTTGGGCACGTCCGGGTCGGTGCGCGCGATGAGCAGCCCGTAGTCGGCCAGCCGCGCCGCCGACGTCCACACCTTCTGCCCGTTGACGACCCAGGTGTCACCGTCCAGTACGGCGCGGGTCTGCAACGACGCCACGTCCGACCCGGCGCCGGGCTCGGAGAACATCTGGCACCAGATCTCCTCGCCGCGCAGCATCGGCCGGATGTGGCGCCGCTTCTGCTCCTCGGTGCCGATCGAGATCAGCGTCGGCCCGCACATGCCGAGCCCGATGCCGAACGGCGCGATGGGCAGGGTCAGGTCGCGCGCCGCCTCCTGGAAGGCGCGCTCCTCGGCCGCGCTCAGGCCCTGCCCGCCGTACTCCGCCGGCCAGGTGATGCCGGAGTATCCGGCGTCGTACAGCGCGGCCATGAAGGTCTTGGCGGTCGTGAGATCGGCGTCGCGGGGCAGGCCGCGCGCGTTGGCCTCCAACCAGGCGCGGGCCCGCCGGCCGTACTCGTCCAGATCCGTCATGCAGCGCTCCTCCGACCACGACGATCAGTGACCACTTACGCTAATCCCCCGCGCACCCGAATGTCATTCGGTTCAGATGGGCGGGGGATCGCCGGCCGACGGATCGGACGTAACGCAGGAAGCGAAGGAAACGAAGGAAAAGGACGGATCAGGCGAGCGTGACCTCGACGGACAGGCCGTCCGGGGACTCCTCCAGGGACAGTTCGGCGATCCGGCCCGCCGAGACCAGGTCGCCGCGCGCGACCCGGCCGGTCGCGGCACCCCGGACCGCCGCGTGCCGGACGTCGGCGCGCATCGACGCCCTGGCCTCGGACTTGGCCTTGCGGACCTGGCGCAGCACCTCCGCCGTCGCCGCCAGCACCGCCGGATCACCGCCCGCGGGCAGATCGGCCGCCTCCGGCCACGCGGCGCGGTGCACCGAGCCGTCCCGCCACCACGACCAGACCTCCTCGGTCACGAACGGCAGGATCGGCGCGAACAGCCGCAGCAGCGTGGACAGCGCGATGCGCAGCGCGGCCCTGGCCGACCGCGCCTCGGGTCCGTCCCCGTACGCGCGCGCCTTCACCAGTTCCAGGTAGTCGTCGCAGAACTCCCAGAAGAAGCGCTCGGCGCGCTCCAGCGCGCGGGTGTAGTCGTAGCCCTCGAACGCCTCGGTGGCCTCGCCCACGACACCGCCCAGCGCGGCCAGCATCGACAGGTCGAGGGGCTCGGTGACGGCCGCGTCCGGCGCGACCTCCCCCAGCCCCAGGACGAACTTCGACGCGTTCAGGATCTTGATGGCCAGCCGGCGGCCGACCTTGATCTGACCGGTGTCGAACGCGGTGTCGGTGCCGGGACGGCCGCTGGCCGACCAGTACCGGACGGCGTCGGAGCCGTACTCCCGCAGCAGCGCGATCGGCGTGACGACGTTGCCCTTGGACTTGGACATCTTCTTGCGGTCGGGGTCCAGGATCCACCCCGACAGCGCGGTGCCCGTCCACGGCAGCGTCCCGTGCTCCAGATGGGCGCGGACGACCGTGGAGAACAGCCACGTGCGGATGATGTCGTGGGCCTGCGGGCGCAGGTCGTAGGGGAACACGCGGGAGAACAGGTCCGGGTCGCGCTCCCAGCCGCCCGCGATCTGCGGGGTGAGCGAGGAGGTCGCCCAGGTGTCCATCACGTCCGGGTCGCCGGCGAAGCCGTTCGGCTTGCCGCGCTGGTCCTCGGTGAACCCGGGCGGGACGTCCGAGGACGGGTCGACCGGCAGCGCGTCCTCCGCCGGCACGATCGGATCGTCGTGCAGCGGGTCGCCGGAGTCGTCCAGCCGGTACCAGACCGGGATCGGGACGCCGAAGAACCGCTGCCGGGAGATCAGCCAGTCGCCGTTGAGGCCCTCGACCCAGTTCTCGTAGCGGGCCCGCATGTAGGACGGGTGCCAGACCAGCTCGCCGCCCCGCGCCAGCAGCCGCCCGCGCAGGTCGCGGTCGCGCCCGCCGTTGCGGATGTACCACTGCCGGGTGGTGACGATCTCGAGCGGCTTGGTGCCCTTCTCGTAGAACTTCACCGGCCGGACGACCTTGCGCGGCTCGCCGTCCAGGTCGCCGGACTCCCGCAGCAGCTCGACGACCCGCTCCTTGGCCGAGAACAGCGTCCGGCCAGCCAGCTCGTCGTAGGGCCGCGCCGGGACGCCGGGCGGCGGCTCGGCGGCCAGCCGGCCGTCCCAGCCGACGACCGCGCGGGTGGGCAGGTCAAGCTCGCGCCACCAGGTGACGTCGGTGACGTCGCCGAAGGTGCAGATCATCGCGATGCCGGTGCCCTTGCCCGGGTCGGCCAGCCGGTGCGCGAGGACCGGGACCTCGACGCCGAACAGCGGGGTGCGGACGGTCGTGCCGAACAGCTCCCGGTAGCGCTCGTCGTCGGGGTGGGCGACCAGCGCGACGCACGCGGGCAGCAGCTCGGGCCGCGTCGTCTCGATGTAGACCGGCCGGTCGTCCCCCAGGCCCTGCCCCTCCGGGGACGACCCCGGACCCCGGAAACGGAGTTTGTAGAACGCGCCGGGCTGGTCGCGGTCCTCCAGCTCGGCCTGGGCGACGGCGGTGCGGAACGTGACGTCCCACAGCGTCGGCGCCTCGGAGACGTACGCCTCCCCGCGCGCCAGGTTCCGCAGGAACGCGCGCTGCGACGCCGCGCGCGCCTCCTCACCGATCGTGGTGTAGAGGTGGTTCCAGTCGACCGACAGGCCGACCCGGCGCCACATCTCCTCGAACGCCTTCTCGTCGACCTCGGTGAGCCGCTCGCACAGCTCGATGAAGTTGCGCCGGCTGATCGAGATCTGCCGCTTGGGGTCGGGTTTCGCGGGCGGCTCGAACTCCGGGTCGTACGGCAGCGACGGGTCGCAGCGGACGCCGAAGTGGTTCTGCACGCGGCGCTCGGTGGGCAGGCCGTTGTCGTCCCAGCCCATCGGGTAGAAGACCGTGCGGCCGCGCATCCGCTGGAAGCGCGCGACGGTGTCGGTGTGGGTGTAGGAGAAGACGTGGCCGACGTGCAGGGATCCGCTGACCGTGGGCGGCGGGGTGTCGATGGAGTAGACGCGCTCGCGCGGCTGCTCGCGGTCGAAGCGGTAGGTGCCGTCGTCGTCCCAGCGGCGTACCCACTTCTCCTCCAGGCCGTCCAGGGAGGGCTTGGGAGGAACGTTCGGAGTACGCGGCTGTGCTGTCATGCGTCAATGGTATTGACATCCGGACGGGACGCGGCCCGATTGGCGCCGGGGCGGCAGGCATGGCGAAGGTCTTCCGGGGCACGCCATTCCGGTAGCGTCGGTCGGACGCGGACGACGGAAGGACGATCATGGCGGACAGAGGCGACCTGGGCTGGCGGGTGATGGCCGGTGCCGCGGCCTTCGCGGGCGGTTTCGTCGCCAAGAAGGCGATCGCATTCGCCTGGAAGAAGAGCACCGGCAAGGAGCCGCCGACCAATCCCGAGTCGCCCGAGGTCGAGCTGAAAGAGGCGATCGGCTGGGTCGTGGTGATGGGCATCGGCATGGAGCTGGCCCGGTTGCTGGCCACCCGGGCGGCGGCGAAGCAGTGGGCGAAGGGGACCGGGGAACTGCCCTCGCACCTCAAGACCGAGGTCTGAGGCACCCCTTCCCTTCCCGGTCGTGGTCGGTCCCGTACACGCGAAGGGACCGGCCACGATGCCCCCTCGACGGCGGAGCCCCAAAGGACGGGCGCCAAGGGGACGGGCGTCAGGGGCCGGACGGGGAGAGCGGGCCGGGGTCTGCGAAGGCTGGACGGGGACCGGGGCCGGGACCGGACGGCCGGGTGACCATGGCGCGGGCGGGCAGGGGATGAACGCGCCCGCGGCCTGAGCGTCGACCGGTGTCGCGGCCGTTACGGGCGTTTACGTCGGAACTTGCGCGGCTTGCCGGACTCCAGGGCCGGCTTCGGATGCGGCGGCCCGGGCAAGGGATGCGGCCTGGCCAGCGGCGCCGGGGTCAGCAGGTCGGCGGCCAGGTCCTTGCGGACGGCCGCGGCGAGGCCCTTGGTGGCGGTGCGGTTCAGCACGGCGCCGGCGGCGGCCCCCGGTCAGGAACGGCCCGAGCATGGTCATGTTCTTGCCGAACGCGGTCAGCAGCCGCTTGCGCAGGGCCGACTTGGCCGCCGAGCCCAGCGCGCTGGTGAACGAGCCCGCCTCCAGCGGGTTGATGCCGCGCTGACGGGCCCAGGAGGTGACGAACGCGGCGCCCCGCGTGGCGCCCGAGCCGTCGACGCGCACCCCGTACACCTCGTGCAGCTCGGCGATCATCTTGACCTCGATGGCCGCGACCACCAGGGTCTCGGCCGCCAGCTGGGCGGGGGTGGTCAGCAGCAGCGGCGGGGCGGCGAACTGCGCGGCCGCCAGCGTGCCGGCGGCCGCGCCCACGGCGGTGGTGGTGTTGGTCGCCACCCGCACCACGCTGTCGGCCAGCTCCTCGCCGGTCAGCCCGCGGTGGTGCGCGCTGAGGGTCTGCACGTCCCGGACGGGGATGTGCGGCGCCGCCGCGACCATCAGATCGGCCAGCCAGCGCCCCCGCGCGATGCCCACGGCCCCCGCCCTGCGGGCGGACTGGCCCAGCAGCCGGGCCAGCCGCCCCAGCAGGCGGCCGCGGGTCTCGCGGTCCATGTCCTCCCCGCCGGAGAGGCGCCCGATCAGCTCGCCGATCTCGGCGGAGCCGTCGGCGCTCTCCGGCAGGAGGTCACCGTGCCCTTCGTGCTCGTTGTCCGCGCCTCGGTCGTCCTCGTGGCGTTCGAGTTCTCCCGTCACCTGCGGCGCCTCTCAGGCGGCGCATTCGCGGCAGACCGGCTGGCCGTTCTTCTCCGTGGCCAGCTGGCTGCGGTGGTGCACCAGGAAGCAGCGGGTGCAGGTGAACTCGTCGGCCTGGCGCGGGACGACCCGGAAGGTCAGCTCCTCGTTCGACAGGTCGGCGCCCGGCAGCTCGGCCACCTCGCCGGCGTCCAGGTCCTCGTCGATGATGCTCGCGGCCTTGTCGGCCCGCCGGGCCTGGAGCTCCTGGAGGCTGTCCTCGCTGAGGTCGTCGTCCGTCTTACGCGGGCTGTCGTAGTCGGTCGCCATCTTCTATCTCCATCCCCCTCAGTGCTTTATGCGCCCCGTCGCGCGGATCTAACGCACGGGGGGCCGTTCTTGTGCCCGATCCGGGCGGGAAATTCTGTCACGGGCGGTGGCGTGCGACACACGAGGCGCGACGGGTCCCTGTGGTGACACCGATCACCTGGACCCTCTCTCGCCGGTGTGGCGCATGTCACAGAAGCGGACGGCCGTCACGACGTTGATCAGGGCCGAGACGCCCACCCGGGCATCCCGCGGCGGCGGGGATCATACCGGTCCCGGCGGCCTCGTGCGCGCCGACCCGGCCGCGGGTGGCCATCGAGCGGAACCGATCCGGGCGGAGGCGAACCGGACGCCGCGGTGAAACGTCTGAAGTTACGCGATATCGTGCCCGCCTGAGGCGTGAGGAGGCGGCCCCGCGGGCGGGCGGAACCGGCGGAGACCGGCGACCGTCGGGGGACGGCGACAACACCGGATCATTACCAGCTAGTAACCAATACCGAATCATCGCGGGACATCACTGCGGGTCACGGGAGGATCAGAATGCCGGATGCCGCTCCGCTGGAGCCAGGCGATCCCCGGGCACTGGGTCAGTACGAGGTCGTCGGGCGGCTCGGCGCGGGCGGGCAGGGCGCGGTCTTCCTCGGCAAGGCGCCGGGCGGCCAGTACGTCGCCGTCAAACTGCTGCACGCCCAGATGGCGAGCGACCCGGCCGCGCGCGCCCGGTTCACCCGTGAGGTGAACGCGGCGCAGAAGGTCGAGCCGTTCTGCACCGCCCGGGTGTACGAGGCCGACCTGCACGGCGACCAGCCCTACGTCGTCAGCGAGTTCATCGACGGCCCGTCGCTGCACGACGTGGTCGCCCACAACGGCCCGCGCGGGGCCGCCGAGCTGGAGCGGCTGGCGATCGGCACGGTCACCGCCCTGGCCGCCATCCACGAGGCCGGGATCGTCCACCGCGACTTCAAGCCCAACAACGTCATGCTGGCCTCCGACGGGCCGCGGGTGGTCGACTTCGGCATCGCCCGCACGGTCAACTCGCAGGAGAGCGCGGTCACCGCGACCGGCATGGTCGTGGGCACCCCCGGCTACCTGGCACCCGAGCAGCTGACCGGGGCGCCGCTGACGCCCGCGGTCGACATCTTCGCCTGGGGCGCCACGATGGTGTTCGCCGGCACCGGGCAGTCGCCGTTCGAGGCCGACACCCTGCCGGTGATCATCAACCGGATCCTCAACGAGGAGCCGGACCTGTCCGCGCTGCCCCCCGGGCCGCTGCGCGACATGATCGGCCGCTGCCTGTCCAAGGACGCGGGCCTGCGCCCGCCGGCCGCGCAACTGCTGCTGCACCTGCTCGGCTCCGTCGGGGCGGCCCCGTCCAACCCCTCGGCCGGCCAGGAGGACCTGCTCAACCAGGGCACCCGGATCGCCGCGCAGATGCCGGCGCCGCCGCGGGTGCCGCCCGCGCCGCAGCACGCCCCGCCGCCGCAGCCCATCACGCCGCCCCCGATGCCGATGCACCAGGGCCCGGGCCCCAACACCCCGCCGCCGCAGCCGATCACGCCGCCCCCGATGCCGATGTACCAGCAGGGGGCGACGCCACCGCCGCCGATGCCGATGCCGATGCAGCAGGGCGGCATGCCGCCCGGTCCGCGGCCGCCCTACCCGGGGCCGCCGCCGCAGCAGCGGTCCTCGTCCAACGGCCCGGTCATCGCGGGCATCGGGTGCGCCGTGCTGGCGGTCCTGGTGATCGTGGTGATCGTGGTCGTCGCGCTGGCGAGCGGCGGCGATGACGACGACCCGCCCTACACCCTCCCGTCCGTGCCGACGCCGGTCTACACGCCGCCGTCCGACCGCCCGACCAGCGGGTCGAGCGCCTCCGACCGCGGCGTCAGCGGCATCTACAGGGGCACCGGGTTCCAGCCCGGCGCCGGGACGGGCCGTACGAGCTTCCAGGTCCGCTTCGGCATGTTCAACAGCGCCGCCAACGGCACCTACACCTACAGCGACGGCAAGACCTGCCGGACGAGCCTGAGCCTGCTGTCGGGCAGCGAGCAGGCCGGGCGGGCCGAGTACCGGGAGACCCCGTCGGCCGGTCAGGACCCGTCCGAGTGCGCGGCCGGCTACGTCACCTTCAGCAACTTCACCGGCACCACCATGCGCTGGGAGTGGCGGCAGACCCAGGGCTCCGGCTCGGCCGCGGCCTACGGGACCGTGATCGAGACCGGATGATCGAGAACTGATCCAGGGCGGCGACCCGGTGCCGTGAGGCACCGGGTCGCCGCCAGGTTTTGAGGAGAACGATGCCCGAGATCACCCCGCTGCGCGCGGGTGATCCCGATCGGCTGGGGCCGTACCGGCTGATCGGCCTGCTCGGGGAGGGCGGCCAGGGCTCGGTCTTCCTCGGCGAGGAGTCCCCGCCCCCCGGAGACGACGACCTTCCGCCCGAAGACGACACGCCGTCCGGCGGGCGGGTGGCGATCAAGCTGCTGCACGCGCGGCTCAGCGGGGACGCGCGGGCGCGGGCGCGCTTCGCCGCCGAACTGCGGGTGGCGCAGCGCGTCGCGGCCTTCTGCACCGCCCGCATCCTGGACTCCGACGTGGAGGGCGACCGCCCCTACATCGTCAGCGAGTACATCGACGGGCCGCCGCTGTCGCGGGTGCTGGCCGACGAGGGGCCGCGCTCCGGCGCCGACCTGGACCGGCTGGCCATCGGCACCATGACGGCGCTGGCCGCGATCCACCAGGCGGGCGTGGTGCACCGCGACTTCAAGCCGCACAACGTGCTGCTGGCCCCCGACGGCCCGCGCGTCATCGACTTCGGCATCGCCCGTGCGCTGGACGCCACCGGCACGCTGTCCAGCACCGCCGTGGGCACGCCCGCGTACATGGCCCCCGAGCAGATCACCGGCGGCCCGGTCGGGCCGCAGGCGGACATCTTCGCCTGGGGCGCCACGATGATCTACGCGGCGAACGGGCGGCCCGCGTTCGGCCAGGACTCGATCCCCGCGGTCATGCACCGCATCCTCAACTTCCCGCCCGACCTGGGGTCGCTGGGCGAGCCGCTGCGCGGGCTCGTCCAGGCGTGCCTGAACAAGCAGGCGGCGCACCGGCCGTCCTCGCAGCAGGTGCTCATCCACCTGCTGAACCTGGCCGGCAGCCTTCCTCAGGCGGGCGGCGCCGGCGGCGGGACGGGGCCGCGGGCACCGGAGACCGAGCCCGCCGCGATCATCAACCACGGGGCCGAGGTCGTCTCGACCGACACCGGCATCCGGCTCGCCTCCGTGCCGGGCGCGCCCCCTCCGGTCCCGCCGTCCCCGCCCCCACCCGCGCCGGCGCCATTCCCGCAGCCCCAGCCGAACGCCTGGACGCCCGCGACGCCAGGGCCGTACCAGCAGCAGTGGGGCCTGCCGGGCACATGGCCCAACGAAACCGGCGGCCGCAAGAAGCGGGGCATCGGCGTCCTGGCCGGGGCGGGCAGCGCCGCGCTCGTCGCGCTGATCGTGGCCGGCAGCGTCATCGCCGTCCAGCTCCTCGGCGACGACGACGGCGCTCCCGAGCGCGACACGCCCGGAGGCAGGACGGGCGGGCAGCTCAGGATGTCCCTGGACTCCGTCTCGAGCGACAGCACCGGCCTGTCGCCGTCCAACGCCGGGTACGGCACCGAACGGATCGTGGCCAAGCAGCTCTACACCGGGCTGGTCGAAACCGCCCCCGACGGCACGGTCCGCAACCGGCTGGCCACCTCGATCACGCCCGACTCCACCTGCAGGAGCTGGAAGATCGAGGTGCGCACCGGCACGAAGTTCACCGACGGGACGCCGGTGACGCCCGAGTCGTTCGTACGCGGCTGGACCCGTGCCGCGCAGGCCGAGAACGGGCTGGCCTCGCTGCTGATCGGCGGGGTCAGGGGGTTCCAGGACGTCGCGTCCCGCAAGAGCTCCACGATGTCCGGGCTGCGGGCGTACGGGTCGGGCTTCCAGGTCGACCTCGACGGCTCCGACTGCGAGTTCGGGCGGCGGCTGGGCGACCCCCTCCTCTTCCCGGTCCCGGAGAGCGCGGGGGCGCCCGACAACGGCGCCTACAACGACCAGCCCGTCGGCAACGGGCCGTTCAGGGTGGAGTCCTACGTCAAGGACCGCACCGTGACGCTGGTCCGCAACGACGTGTGGGCGTTCGGCAAGGCCAAGCTCGACCGGGTCGTGATCGACCTGTCCTCCGACGCCCTCATCAAGGGGCGGACCGGTTTCCAGGGGCAGCTGTACCAGTGGGCGCCGCTCGACTCCGCGAACCTGGGCGCGTCCCGCGGCGACCGGTCCATGGTCTCCAGGACCACGACGGGCCTCAACTACCTGGTGCCGCTCACGGCGCGCGGGCCGATGGCCTCCGACAAGGCCAGGCTCGCGGTGTCGTACGCCCTCGACCGCGCGGCGCTGAGCAGCGGCCTGTACGGCGGCGCGTACCCGGCAGCGAACGGGATCGTCCCGCCCACCATCGCGGGTTTCGGCAAGCCCGGCACCTGCGCGTCGTGCGACAGGCACGACCCGGCTCGCGCCAGGGCGCTCGCCCAGGAGGCCAAGCTGGGCCCGGGGACCACCGTGCCGCTGTACGTGCGGAACACCGCCACCCACAAGCGCTGGGGCGAGATGGTGGTGGCCCAGCTCAACCGCACGCTCGGCTGGTCGGTGCAGCTGAAGCCGGCCGGCGAGCTCGACCTCCGCGGCTACGCCAGGGAGATCACCTCCAAGGACGCCTCGGGGCTGGCCACCTTCGCCTGGCGGGCCGACTACCCCTCGGCGCACAACCTGATGCGGCCGCTGCTGGCGGGCGACCAGGCCGCCACCGCCGACAACGGCAAGACCAATTTCTCGGGCTGGCGCAACGCCGAGTTCGACCGGATCATGAACGAGGTCCTCGGGATGCCCGACGAGGCCGCCCGCACGAGCCGGCTGCGCGAGGCCGAACGGATCGCCCTCGACCAGATGGCCCTGATCCCGGTCGTCTTCACCGGGAACGCCGCGCTGCGCAGCGACAAGCTGGTGGGCCTGGGCATGGACTACGACGGAGACCCCACGCTGGCCACCGCCGCGTACAAGTGACCGCGGCGGCGCCCAGTGCGGCACGGTGGGCCGGAGGACGGCATGGAAGGCGCTGAAACGTCCCCGGGAGGCGTCAGGAGGCCGCGGCGGGGGGCGGGCCCAGCGGCAGCAGCACGGTCACGATGAGGCCGCCGCCGTGGCGCGGGGCCGCGTGCACGGACCCGCGGTGCGCCAGCACCACCGACCGCACGATCGACAGCCCCAGCCCGGCGCCCTTGGCCGACTCGACCCGGTCGGAGTTGAGCCTGCGGAACGGCTCGAACAGCCGCTCCACCTCGTAGGCGGGCACCACCGGGCCGGTGTTCTCCACCTGGACGGCGGCCAGCCCCTCCAGGACCCCGGTGCGCACCCACACCTCGCCGCCGTCGGCGTTGTGCTTGACCGCGTTGTCGACCAGGTTGGACACCAGATGCTCCAGCAGCACCGGGTCGCCCAGCGTGGTGCCCGCGGTCAGCTCCTGGTGCACGGTGATCTCGTGCTCGCGCTCGCCCGCCCGGCGCGCGGAGTTCTCCAGCACGGCGACGGCGACCTCGGCCAGGTCGACCGGGGTGCGGTTGGTCAGCTCGCGCTCGCTGCGCGCCAGCAGCAGCAGGCCCTCGATCAGCCGCTCGTGGCGGGCGTTGGTGGCCAGCAGCGTGCGGCCGACCGTGCGCAGGTCGTCGGAGACCTCCGGGGCGCCCAGCGCCACCTCCAGCAGCGTCCGGTTGATCGCCAGCGGGGTGCGCAGCTCGTGCGAGGCGTTGGCGACGAAGCGGCGCTGGGAGTCGAAGGCCTGGCCGA
The DNA here is from genome assembly GCF_055379765.1 of Actinomadura rugatobispora. Lineage (NCBI taxonomy): Bacteria > Bacillati > Actinomycetota > Actinomycetes > Streptosporangiales > Thermomonosporaceae > Actinomadura > Actinomadura rugatobispora. Next base: position 1,516,715 of record NZ_AP029191.1, read on the forward strand.
GCCGCTCCAGCATCGCGTCGAAGGTGTCGGCCAGCTCCTTGATCTCGTCGTCGGGGCCCTCCAGCGCGATCCGCTCGTGCAGGGTGCTCTCCGACAGGCGGCGGGCGGTGGTCGTCACCCGCTGCAGCGGGCTGAGCGCGCGGTCGGCGACGAAGTAGCCGAGGACCAGCGCGATGATCCCGACCCCGGCCAGCGCCACCAGCGACCGCCCGACCAGCTGCCGCATCGTGAGCTCCTTGAGGACCTCGGGATCGAGCGGGCCGGACGGGGTGACGATGATGTAGCCCTCCGGGAAGACCTGGTCGAGGATCTGCCCCACCAGCAGGTACGTCACGAAGAGCAGCAGTGCCCCGGCCATGAAGAACAGCAGGCCGTACAGGACGGTGAGCCGCAGCCGCACGCTGACCCGGCCGGGCAGGCCGCGCAGGTCGGCGCGGATCCCGGGGCCGCCGCCGCGCGGGCCGCCGCCCCTGCCCCGCGCAAGGCCTCCCGGCACGGGCCTCGTCGCCGCCCCCGTGAGCGACGTGGCCCCGGCGAGCGGCGGCACGGCGCCCCCCGCGCCCCCGGCCGGGCCGGTGTTCCCCGGGGTGGTGGCGGGGCCGGTGTCGCCCGGGCCGGTGTTCCGCCGCGCCGCGGGGCCCTCGGCGGGCTGGGCCGGGTCCTGCGCGGCGGCCGTCCCGGCGGCGGGGCCGGCGGCCTGATCGGAGCTCACAGGCGGTACCCCACGCCCGGCACCGTCTCGATCACCGGCGGGTCGCCCAGCTTCTTGCGCAGCGTCATCATCGTGACCCGGACCACGTTCGTGAACGGGTCGATGTGCTCGTCCCATGCCTTCTCCAGCAGCTGCTCGGAGCTGACCACCGCGCCGTCCGCGCTCAGCAGCACCTCCAGCACCGCGAACTCCTTGCGGGTCAGCTCGATCGCGCGGCCGTCGCGGGCCACCTCCCGGCGGGCCGGGTCGAAGGTGATCCCCGCCCGCTCCAGCACCGGCGGCAGCGGCGCCGCGGCGCGCCGGCCCAGCGCGCGCACCCGGGCGATCAGCTCGGCGAACGCGAACGGCTTGGCGAGGTAGTCGTCGGCCCCGATGGACAGGCCCTCGACCTTGTCGTCCAGCTCGCCCGCCGCCGTCAGCATGATGATCCGCGCCGGGTAGCGCTGCGTCACCAGCTGCTTGCAGACGTCGTCGCCGTGCACCCGGGGCAGGTCGCGGTCGAGGACGATCACGTCGTACTCGTTGACGCCCGCCCTCTCCAGCGCCCCGGCGCCGTCGTAGGCGACGTCCACGGCCAGCGCCTCGCGGCGCAGGCCGGTGGCGATCGCGTCGGCGAGCACCCGCTCGTCCTCGACGACTAGAACACGCACTGTGCCCCCCTCATCGGTCCGGTGTCCGGGACGGCGGCCCCCCGGGGCGCGGAGCCGTCCACGATCAGGTATGCCACGGCGCCCGTAAGACGCCCGTAAGCCCCGTCCTAAAGCCGCCACCGCCGGTCGCCGGCGGTCGCGCCCGGGGGCGGCCGCCGTTCACGTTCCCGTCAAGGACCCTGCTCAGGAGGGTCTCGCGACTCACCGCGAATCCACCGGAAAATCACCGTAAAGCCACGTGACAGAAACAGGTTTATCTTCAGCGTAGGTCTGGGTAGGGAGGGCCTGATCCGGAGGGAGGCCCATGGGCGAACTGTCACGCACGATCCAGCAGCGACTCGACGACGCGTACGAGTCGTTGCGCCACGCCCACGCCGACGGCGACATCTACCTGGCCGACATCCGCCAGGAGGAGATCAAGGAACTGCGCCGGATCGCAGCGAATCACGATATCGGCGTCGAACCACCCCGCTGCGACTGAACAAGGACGCCAGATCCACGGGGCGGTCACGACGGACGCAGCGCCCGGCGCGGCCGCCCCGACGATCCCCCTCCCGGGGAGCCTCCTCCGGATCCCCGGGAAACGCGAAGACCCTCCGGATCCCTGAGAATCCCAGAAGACGCCGTAGAGCCCGCTGAGACGCGCGGGGCCCTCTCCCCGGCCCCTCAGCCGCGGGTGGGCTCCAGCGGCTTCAGAAGGGCGTGCAGGGCCTCGAACGTGCCCGGCCCGCCCGCGACGGTCAGCTCCGGCCCGGCGGGAGCGCCGTCCAGGCCCTCGATCCGCCCGCCCGCCTCCTGCACGACCAGCGCGCCCGCCGCGATGTCCCAGGCCTGCACGCCGCGCTCGTAGTAGGCGTCGACCCGTCCCGCGGCCAGCGAGCACAGGTCCACGCAGCAGGAGCCGCCGCGGCGGATGTCGCGGACGTTCGGCAGCACCCCGGTCAGCACCCGCGCCTGGTGGGCGCGGCGCTCGGCGGCGTACCCGAACCCGGTGGCGACCAGCGCCCGCTCCAGCGGCACGCCGGCGTTGCAGCGCAGCTCGCGGGTGCCCGACGCGGTGTGCAGCAGGGCACCGCCGCCCCGCACCGCGGTGTAGGTCTCGCCGCGCCGGGGCATGTCCACGGCCCCGGCCACGGTGACGCCGTCGACCTCGGCGGCGATGCTGACCGCCCAGTCGGGCAGGTCGTAGAGGTAGTTGACGGTGCCGTCGATCGGGTCGATCACCCACCGGACCGCGCTGGCCCCGGCCCGGGTGCCGCCCTCCTCGCCGAGGAAGCCGTCGTCGGGACGGACCGCGCGGATCCGCTCGATGATCAGGCGTTCGGCGGCCTGGTCCATCTGGGTGACCACGTCGGTGGGGCTGCTCTTGGTCTGCACCACGTCGGGCCCCTCGGCGGGGCGCTTGTCGACCAGCATCCGGCCGGCCTCCCGCGCGGTGGCCACCGCCAGCTCCAGCAGGTCGTCGGGCAGGCTCATCTCAAGGTCCCCCAAGCTCGCGGCGTTCTGAAAGCGATCGGTCGGTCTGTCGGCGCCCGGTCAGCCGCCGGCGGCGCGGTGCTCCAGCAGGAGTTCGCGGGGCAGCGCGGCGAAGCGCGGGTCGGTGTGGGGCGTCGCGGCGCGGGCGAAGGCCATCCCCAGTTCCCCGGCGCGCCTCGCGGCCTCGACGTCGAGGTCGTACTTGACCTCCATGTGGTCAGAGACGAAGCCGATCGGCACCACCGCGACCGCCGTCACGCCGTCCCCGTGCAGCTTGTCCAGGTGGTCGACCACGTCGGGCTCCAGCCAGGGCTGGGAGGGCGGTCCGCTGCGGCTCTGGTAGACCAGCGACCACGGGACGCCGGGCGCGGCGCGCTCGGCGACGGTCTCCGCGACGCGTTCCAGCTCCGCGACGTAGTCGGGACGGCCGGGCTGGGCCAGCGGGACGCTGTGCGCGGTGAAGACCAGGCGGCGGGCGCCGTCCTCGGGAAGCTCGTCCAGGGCGCGGCGCGCGGCGTCCACGAACGGGTCGGCGAACCCGGGCCGCAGGCAGTACACCGGCAGCTTGTCGATCTCCGGCGCGCCCGGCACCTCGGCACGCGCCCGTTCGATGTCCTCGACGTACTGGTCGCTGCACGAGTAGCCGCTGTAGGCGGAGGTCACGAACGCCGCCGCGCGCCGGACGCCGTCGGCCGTCATCCGCCGCACGGTGTCGGCCAGGTACGGATCCCAGTTGCGGTTGCCCCAGTACACCGGCAGGTCGAGCCCGTGCGCGGCGAAGTCGGCCTCGATGGCCGCCTTGAGCTCCCGGCACTGCCGGTTGATCGGGCTGACGCCGCCGAACAGGTGGTAGTGCTCCCCCACCTTCTCGAGGCGCTCGCGCGGGATGCCGCGTCCCCGGGTGACGTTCTCCAGGAACGGGATCACGTCGTCGGGCCCCTCCGGCCCACCGAAGGACACCAGGAGCAACGCGTCGTACGTGCCCGCTTCACTCATGCCTCCATCCAACCAGCCGGGACGCCGTGCCCCTCCACGGGTAAGGCCCGCGGTGGCCAGGATCACGCCACCCGGCGCCCGCCTCCCTCGCCTCTAGCGGTACTGGTCGGAGTAGGCCTTGGCCAGGGCGAGGACCTTCTGGACGTACCAGTCGGCGTGGTTGTAGTGCCAGACGGCCCGGTAGAGCTGCTTGCCTCCCCTGCCAGCCCCGTTCGCGCACAGGTAGCGGGCCGCTCCGGGGATGGCGTCGTAGGGGTTCATGATGTCGGCCTTGCCGTCGCCGTCGCCGTCCACGCCGTAGGCCTTCCAGGTCGCGGGCATGAACTGCATGGGGCCCAGGGCCCCGGCGCTGGAGCGGCCAGGGTTGCGCCCGTGGTCGCTCTCGACCTGGCCGATGGCGGCGAGGACCGTCCAGGACAGGCCGGGGCACGTCTTGGCGGCGCTCTTGTAGAGGTCGAGGTAGCTGCCGTTGGCGGGCGACTGGAAGCGCTGCTCGTGCAGGTTCACGACGTTGGCGGCCGGTCCGAGGATCCGGCCGACCGCCCGCACGGTGGTGGCGGGCGGGACGCCCGGCGCGTTGACCAGGACGGCGATGTTGGGGACCAGGCCCATCGACCGCCCGGTCTTCTGGTGGACGAGCATGTCGATGCCCGGCAGGCCCAGCGCCCCCGAGCCGCCCATCATGATGGTCGGCATCGTGCGGCCCACCACCGCGTACGGGAAGCCCTTGCTGAGCCGCAGCTGCTCGGCGGCGGTGGCGGAGACCACGAACTGGTCGGCGGCCAGCGCCGTCCACAGGTCCTCGGCCTTGGCGGTGCGCGGCGGCGTCCAGGAGCGGAACGTGGACGGGTCGACCGCGAAGGCGTTCACCGAGCGGCCCTGGAGCTGGACGGCCCCGCCCGCCACGGCGATCACGTCCCGGACCCGGCCGAGCTTGGCGATTCGCTGGACCTGGGCCGCGGAGATGGGGCCGCCGCCGACCGCGAGGACGTCCGGCGGCACGACCCGGCGCAGCGGGGCGACCCGGGCGCCGTCGGCGACGTTGGTCACCGGGCCGCCCGGCCCGGCGGGGCCGCCGGAGGGCCGGTCGCGGTCGCGCGGGGCGGCGGTGCGGCGGTCCCGGTCGTCCTGGGCCTGGACGGCGGCGTAGGCGCCCCCGCCGAGGCTCCCGGCGATCAGCAGCGCGATCGTGAACACGGCGCGGCGCGGCCCCGTGCGGCGTCCCGGCCGGGCGGCCGGCGCCGGTCGTGCGGGGCGCGCCGGTCGCCGGGGCGGGCGGGGCCGCCGCGGCCGGGTGCCGGCGGTTCCGTCCTGCCCCGCCTTCCGGGCCTCGTTCTCTGCGTCGGCGTCCGCGGGGGCGGGCGGTGGTGAAGGAGAAGCCACATCCATTCCCAACGAGAGTCGCTATGGCGGGGTTACAGGTCTTTGCAATTGTTTCGCCCAGGTAACGTGATCTTGGAGTGGAAGTCGAGCGGCGGGCCAGGGGTGGACAGCGGCTTCCCGGGGCGGAGGGAGGCGCGGTGAGCGGCCCTTACCGGGAACTGCTGGGCGTCCCCGGAGCTCGGCTCTTCGTGGCTGCGGGCTTCGTCGGCCGCATGTCCATGTCGATGGTCGGGATCGGCGTCGTGCTGCTGGTGTCCGCGGTCACCGGATCGTACGGTATCGCCGGGGCGGTGGCCGCCACCCTGTCCCTGGCGTACGCGGTGGGGTCCCCGCTGAGCGCGCGCTTCGCCGACCGGTACGGGCAGCACCGCGTGCTGGTCCCGGTGGTGCTGGCCAACGCGGTGAGCGTGGCCACGCTCATCCTGTGCGCGCGGCTGGACCTGCCGGTGTGGACGCTCTTCCCGGCGGCGGCGCTGGCCGGGCTGACCCAGGTGTCGCTGGGCGCCTGGGTGCGGGCGCGGTGGTCGCACGCGCTGCGGGAGCGCCCGGCGCGGCTGCACACGGCGTTCTCGTTCGAGTCGGTGGTGGACGAGACGATCTTCGTCGCCGGGCCGCTGATCGTGACGGCGCTGGCCACCGGGGTGCATCCGGCGGCCGGCCTGGGCGCCGCCGCCGCGTTCACGCTGTCGGGCTGCCTGGCGCTGGCGGCGCAGCGCGGGACCGAGCCCGCGCCGCGCCCCCGCGCGCCCGGGAGCCGCGGCGGGGTGCTGGCCAACCCGGCGATCCGCGTGATCACACCGGTGTTCCTGCTGGTGGGAACGGTCTTCGGCGCGATCGACGTGAGCGCGGTCGCGTTCGCCGACGAGCAGGGGCACAAGCCGCTGGCCGGGGTGCTGCTGGGCTGCTACGCGCTGGGCAGCGGCACGGCGGCGCTCTGGTACGGGGCGCGGCACTGGCGCACCCCGCTGGAGCGGCGCTTCCGGATCGGGCTGGCGCTGCTGGCGGTCGCGATGGTGCCGCCCACGCTGGTCGGCGATCTGCGGCTGATGATGGCGGTGGTCTTCTTCTCCGGGCTGGCGATCTCGCCGACGATCATCCCGGGGTACGGGCTGGTGGAGCGGCTCGTGCCGGGGCACCAGCTCACCGAGGGGCTGGCGCTGGTGTCCACGTCGGTCGGGATCGGGGTGGCGGCCGGGGCGTCGGCGGCCGGGCGGGTGGTCGACGCGTACGGGGCCCAGGCGGCGTTCCTGGTGCCGCTGGCGGCGGCGCTGGCCGCGGTGGCGCTGGGCCTGGCCGGGGCGCGGGCGCTCGCCCGCCGCCGCCCGCCGGAACCGCCGGAAACGCCCGACAAAACATGAACTTTCCTCGCAATAGGGGCTCCGAGTAGAGTCCTCACATGTCCCCCGGCAGCACACATTCCTGGCGCAACTGGGCAGGCAACCAGCGCGCCACCCCGCGGCGCGCGACGAGCCCGCGGACCACGGCCGAGGTCGCCGCCGCGGTGCGCGCCGCCGCGGCCGCGGGCCAGACGGTCCGGATGGTCGGCACCGGCCACTCCTTCACCGGCGCCGCCGTGGCGGAGGACGTCCTGCTGCGGCCGGGCGGCCTCACGGCGGTCCGCGCCGTCGACACCGGCAGCGGCCTCGTCACGGTCGAGGCCGGCCTCCCGCTGCACGCGTTCAACAAGGTCCTGGCCGAGCACGGCCTGGCCCTGGCCAACATGGGGGACATCCAGGAGCAGACCGTCGCGGGCGCGCTACAGACCGCCACGCACGGCACCGGCCGGGAGGCCGCCGGCCTGGTCTCCCAGGCCGCCGCGCTGGAGATGGTGCTCGCCGACGGCAGCGTGGTGACGTGCTCGCGGGAGGAGCGCCCCGACCTGTTCGACGCGGCCCGCGCCGGGCTGGGCGCGCTGGGCGTCATCACCGCGATCACCTGGCGGACCGTCCCCGCGTTCGTGCTGCGTGCGCGCGAGGAACCGATGCGCTGGGACGAGGTGCTCGCGCGCCTGGACGAGTTCGACGACGCCAACGAGCACTTCGAGTTCTACTGGTTCCCCCACACCGAAGGGTGCCTGACCAAGCGCAACAACCGCGTCGAGGGCCCGCCGGAGCCGCTGTCCAAGCTCAAGTACTGGGTGGACGACCGGTTCCTGTCCAACACGGTGTTCGGACTCGTCAACCGGGTCACCCACCGGGCCCCCGCCACGACCCCCTTCGTCAACGGCATCTCCGCCAAGGCGCTGGGCGCGCGCACCTACAGCGACATCTCCTACAAGGTCTTCACCAGCCCGCGCACGGTGCGCTTCAAGGAACAGGAGTACGCGATCCCGCGCGAGCACCTCGTGCCCGCGCTGCGCGACCTGCGCGCGCTCATCGACGGGCGGGACTGGCGGATCAGCTTCCCCATCGAGGTCCGCCTCCTTCCGGAAGAGGACGCCTGGCTGTCGATGGCCCACGGGCGGCGCACCGCGTTCATCGCCGTGCACGTCTACCACCGCGAACCCCACGAGGAGTACTTCCGGGGGGTCGAGGAGATCATGACCGCCGCCGGAGGGCGCCCGCACTGGGGCAAGCTCCACACGCGCGACGCCGCGTACCTGGAGAAGGTCTACCCCCGGTTCGGCGACTTCCAGGCGCTGCGGGACGAACTCGACCCCGACCGCCGCTTCGCCAACCCCTACATCCGCCAGGTCTTCGGCGCCTGATCGAGCGCGCGGGCCCGGGAGGGGCTCATCCGGCGCCGGGCGCGGCCTGCGGGTCGGGTGTGGAGCCGGAACCGCCGCCGTCCTGCTCCCCGCCGCCGGGGCCGGTCGGCTGGGTCGGCTGCGGGGTCGGCGGCGCGGTCGGCCCGGACGTGGGCTCCTGGGACGGCGCCCCGGGCCCCGGGTCACCGGTCGGCCCGGACGTGGGCTCCCGCGACGGCCCCGGGGCCGGGCTCTCCGGCGCGTCGGGGCCGGAGGACGGCCCGTCACTGGGCCGCGAGGTCTCCCGCGTGCCCTCGGGCGACGGCGTCTCGGCGGGCGTCTCGCCGCTCCCGCCGCCGCCGTTCCCGAGGTTGCCCCAGGTCGTGCCCCGGCCGTCGTTGGCCCCGACCCATCCGGACGCGGGCCTGTCGGTGATCTTCTCGATCACCGTGATGCCCGCCATGACGACGGCGAAGACGGCGACCGAGGAGACGGCGAGCACGGCCCACCGCCGCCGGGCCCAGTCCAGGGTGCTGCGGAAGGCGTCCCGCCACGCCGCGTCCCGTCCTGCGCCGCCCCCTGCGCCGCCGGCCGCGGCCGCGGCCAAGTCGTCGGCGACGGTCTCGGCGGGCGACCGGTCGGCGCGGGTCACGTCCGGCGGAAGATCGAACCGGGTCGCGCCCGGGTCCCCGTCCCCGTCGAAGCCCCCGCCGAAGCCCCCGTCGTATCCGCCGGGCCAGACCACCGTGCGCGTCGGATCGGCGCTGGTCGCCCGGTCCGCCGCCGCCCGCGCCCCGGCGGCGTCCCCGGCGCCGTGCGGGTGCGCCCGCTCCTTGAGCCGCGTCCTCCCCTGGTCGAGGAAGTGCTTGCACACCGCGGCGCCGGCGGTCGACGCCACGCTCATGAACGCGGCGCCGATGATCGTCCCGTACACGCCGAGGAACGACGCGCCCACCGCCGCCGCCAGGGTGGCCAGCCCCCCGGCCGCCAGTTGCGTCGTGCTCAGGTCCGGCACCGCCCGCCGCATCGACTCAATCCCCCGTTTCGGTCGACCACAACAACTCCAAGACGGGAACTCGCGACATCCCGGTCGTGTTCCGGCCAGGCACGTGATGATGGCAACCCCAAAGGACTGGAGCCTGGTCGTCGCGTCGGGCACAGTGTGGAAAAGGATCCACAAGAAACGGGAAGGGCGACCACCTCCGCACTCCGGCCCCGGCAAGCTTGGTCAGCGCCCTCTTCGGCCTTGTGAGGAGGGCTTCGAGAGCGGCGATGTTCGGACATGCCGGGTACGGTGCTGGCAGCAGGTGTGTCCGAAAGAGAGACTCGGGAACCCGGGGGAAGGGCACGCATGCGCCCTCGGCGGGCACCGGGCCGAACCGCCGGGCCGCGCCCGTGGCATGACGGGCACGGCACCGCGCGGCCGGTCCGGCACCCTCCGTGCCGTCAGGAAGGGCAGGAAGGACACGCATGCAGGAGCTGCGCCTCGTCGCGGTCAGCGAGGACGGTACGTACCTCGTCCTGGCCACCGCGGGCCGAGGCACCCGGTTCACCCTGCCCGTCGACGATCGGCTGCGCGCAGCGGTCCGTGGGCACTTCTCCCGCCTCGGCCAGTTCGAGATCGAAGTGGAGAGTCCCTTGCGCCCCAAGGAGATCCAGGCTCGCATCCGGTCCGGCGAGACCGCGGAGGAGATCGCCGAGTCGGCCGGCATCCCGGTCGAACGCGTCCGCTGGTTCGAGGGCCCGGTCCTGCAGGAACGCGAGTACATGGCCCAGCAGGCGCAGCGGGTGGCGGTGCGCCGCCCGGGCGAGTCCACGCCCGGCCCGCCGCTCGGCGAGACCGTCGAGGAGCGGCTCGGCCGCGGCGGCGTCGACCTCGAAGAGGTCGAGTGGGACTCCTGGAAGTGCGAGGACAGCACCTGGCGGATCCGGCTGTCGTTCTTCGACAACGGCCGCCCGCACGCCGCCGAGTGGGTCTTCGACCCGCGCCGCCGGCACGTCTCCCCGCTGGACGAGGTCGCCGCCCGGCTCACCGCCGTGGAGTGGGACGACGACGAGGCGCTCGGCGAGACCGACACCGTCACCCCGCTGGTGCCGCGCCGCCCGGCGATGAAGGTCGTCTCCGACAGCCGCGACTTCGCCGCCCCGGTCCGTCCCGAGCTCCGTCCCGAGCCGCTGCGCGCCGCCGAGCCCCCGCGCGTGAACCGGCCCCGCATCGCCGAGCCGGCGCCCGAGCGGCGCCCCGCGCGGCCCTCCGAGCCGCCGGTCGCGTCGCGTCCGGCCGCCCGGCCGCTCCAGAGGGCGCCCCAGGAGCCGGAGGAGCGTTCCACCGCCTTCGAGCCCGCCGAGCCCGAGGTCGCGGAGGCCGCCCCCGCCCCCGAGCCCGCGCCCGTCGCGGAGGCCGCGCCGGAGGCGCCGCCCGCCGAGCCCGAGGCGCAGGACGACGACATCGCCGCCGCCGAGCCCGAGGAGCCGACCGCCGAGGAGCATGAGCCCGAGCCCGAGCCCGAAGTGGCGGACGAGCCCGAGGCCGTCCAGGAAGAGCCCGCCCCGGAGCCGGAGCCCGCCGAGGAGCCCGTGTCCGAGGACGAGGAGAGCCAGGCGGCCGAGACGGCCGAGACGGTCGACGAGCCGGAGCCCGAGCCGGAGCCCGCCGCCGCGGAGGAGCAGGCGGCTCAGGAACCCGAGCCCGCCGACGAACCGGCCGCCGAGGAGCCCGAGGTCGACGAACCTGTCGCCGAGGAGCCCGAGGTCGAGGAACCGGTCGCCGAAGAGCCGCCCCCGGCCGCGCCGGAGAAGCCCGCCGCCCGGGAGAAGCCGCAGCCGCCGCCCAAGCCGCAGCGGCCCGCGCACCGCGAGCCGGGCCGTCCCCCGGCCAAGAAGAAGTCCCCGGCACGCCCGGCGATGCCCGCCGCCCCGGCCGACAAGCCGGTCGGCCCGCCCGCCGCCGCTGCCGCGGCGGCGGCCGCCGGCGAGTCCCCGGCGGCACCGCAGCGCCCCGCCCGCAACCGCCGCAAGTCCAAGGGCAAGCGCGCCTCCGTCCCGTCCTGGGACGAGATCATGTTCGGGGCGCGCCGCCCCGACTGACGCGCGAAGGCTCCCGCACCCCCGCCCTCCGGTCCGTCAGGAGCTCCGGGGGCTCGGCGGGTCGTCCCCCAGCAACGACAGCGGCTCCACCCAGTGCGGGGTGACCTGCGCGGCGAAGGCGATCGCGTCCCCTTCGGCCATGTCCAGGGCCGGGTAGCCGCCCTCCCCCGCGCCCACGGCGGCGTCCAGGGTGGCCAGGCCCAGGCGGCGCTGGAACGGGCTCTGGCGGAGCCGCCAGCCGATGACCGCGTCGTGGTCCACGACGACCTGGCGGCGGCGCAGCGACCCCGACCGCAGCGTCAGCCGCACCCCGTCGGTGGCGTGGCCGAGCTGCCGGTAGCGGTCGATGCCCAGCGGTACGGCCAGCACCGCGGCGGCCAGGCACCCGTACACCACCCAGGGCTGACCGGCCAGCAGCGCCAGCGCGCCCACGCCGAGCGGGGGCGCGACCGCCCGCACGACGCGGCGCCCGCGCGCGGCCCGCGGATGCGGCAGCAGCGGCCCCGGCGGCGGCCCGAGCACGCGGGACGCGAGGCCCTCGGCGATCGGACGCGGCGCCGCGGGGAACAGCCGCCCCCGCTGGACCGCGTCGCCCAGCCCCGTGACCAGGGCGTCCAGCCGCACGACACCGGCGAACCGCTCGAACGGGTTGTCGGTGAGCTCCACGCCGCGGATGCGGCGGCGCTCCAGCGAGACGCTGCGGCGGGTGACCAGACCCCGTTCGGCCACGATCGACCCGTCCCGCGCGTACACCGTGAAGTGCCAGTTCATCGCGGCGAAGGCGAGCACCGACATCGCGGGCATGGCCAGCAGGGTCAGCACCGCCGCCGCGATGACCACGACGGTGGGCAGGCCGACCAGGTCGTGCCCGAGGCCGGCCAGCCGCTCGGGAGTGATCAGCCCGAAGTCGTCGCTCAGGTTGTAGAGGGTGCCCAGGAGGCTGCCCGCGAGCGCGAACGGGGTGAGCAGGTACGCGCCGCTCAGCGGGGCGAACACGAACCAGCGCCGCGGCATCCGGGCCAGTTCCCGGCGCGGTTCGGGCGCGGCGCCGGCCCGGCCGAGCAGCAGCGCGCGCAGCCGCTCGGCCTCCTGCCGGGACACGGCGTTCAGCTCGCCCTCGCCGCCGTCCGCGCCCGCGTCGATGTGCACGATCGCCAGCCGCAGCAGCCGGTGCGGGAGGGCGGCGCTGATGTCGACGCCGCGGATCCGCTGCCGCGGGATCGTCTTGACCGAACGGCCGACCAGCGACCGGCGCAGCTCGATGCGGTCGTCGTACAGCGTGTAGGTGAACGTGGCCCAGGTGACCAGGTGGAGCAGGAGCCCGAAGCCGAGCCCGATGAGGGTGAAGTAGAACGCCGTGGACAGGCCGCCCACGGCCAGCCCGGCGGCGCCCGCCGCCAGCAGGGCGATCAGTTCGCGGGCGGCGCCGACGACGAAGGTCAGGGGGTGCAGCCGCGCGGTGCCGGCGGCGGCGCCGGGCGGCGGCGGCGCGGCGGCCTCGACGTTCACGTGGCGTCGTCGCGCAGGTCGTGCGCACGGTGGGCCAGGTCCTCGGCGAGCCGGGCGGCCATCGCGGCCGGCAGCCCGGACACCTCCGAGGATCCGGTGTGCGAGGCGGTGTTGACCTCCAGGGTGGCCAGGCCCAGCAAACGCTCGATCCACCCCTGCCGGGTGTCGACGGTCTGGATCCGGCTCACCGGCACCAGCAGCCATTCGCGGCTGAACCACCCGGTGCGGGTGTAGACGACATCGGCGCGCACCTCCCAGCGATGCACCCGGAACCGCCAGACCGGGGCGACGAACACCATCAGCAGACCGGCCGCGCCGGTGAGCGCGGGCAGCCGGCCGAGGTTGCCCAGGAGCCAGCGGGGGACGCCCGTCCAGTCGGTGCCGTCCGCCCAGCCGGCGGAGTCGACCCAGGCGGCCACGCCCCAGGCGAGGCCGAACGCCAGGCCCCACACCAGCAACGCCTCGATCGCCCAGTGCGCGATGGCGCGCGGCGAGACCCGGTGGGCGGGCGGCCGCAACCGCGGCGGGTGCGGTGCTCCGCCGTCGGATGGGTTGGTGGGCCGCACCGCCGTCACGGTGACGAGTCTAGATCCACCCAGGCCACGGTCGGTCCGGTACCGGCCGGGGCGCGACGCGCCGGTGACGGAATAGCCCTCGAGGGGCGCCCTGTTCCAGCAGGTGTCGACGCCGCTTCAGGGTTTTGTCAGACCCGGGTGCGAGCCTGGGCCCAGGCAAGAGCGCGCTGTCAGCGATCTGTCAGCGGGGGCGAAAAAACTGGATGCGCAGCGCTCCGGACTCCTCATAGGTTGGCAGGCTCTCTCTGCCAAGGCCGTGAAAGGTCCGGCTGTCCCGAAACAGGAGATCACATGACCTATGCCATCCAGGCCGACGGCCTGGTGAAGCGCTTCGGCAAGACCCAGGCGCTGGCCGGGGTCTCGCTCACCGCCGACACCGGAACGGTCCTGGGCGTGCTCGGCCCCAACGGCGCGGGCAAGACCACCACCACCCGCATCCTGGCCACGCTGATCGAGCCGACCGAGGGCAGCGCCCGGGTCGGCGGTCACGACGTGGTGAAGGAGGCCCACCAGGTACGGCAGCTGATCGGACTGACCGGCCAGTACGCCGGGGTGGACGAGATGCTCACCGGCACCGAGAACCTCGTCATGATCGGCCGGCTGCTGGGCCTGTCGCGCGCGGCGTCCAAGGCCCGCGCGAGCGAGCTGCTGGACCGCTTCGACCTCGTCGAGGCGGCCGCCCGGCCGGCCAAGACCTACTCCGGCGGCATGCGCCGCCGGCTCGACCTGGCGGCCAGCCTGGTGGGGCGGCCGCAGATCCTCTTCCTGGACGAGCCCACCACCGGGCTCGACCCGCGCAGCCGCACCGGCCTGTGGGACATCGTCCGCGGCCTGACCGCCGACGGCGTCACGGTGCTGCTGACCACGCAGTATCTGGAGGAGGCCGACCAGCTGGCCGACGACATCATCGTGATCGACCGCGGCCAGGTCATCGCGCACGGCACCTCCGACGAGCTCAAGGCCCAGGTGGGCGGCCAGGTGCTGGAGCTGCGGCCGGTGCACGAGGCCGACAACGTGACGGTCACCCGGGTCGCGGGCGAGCTGGCCGGGACGGCCCCGGAGGTCCGCGACGGCCTGGTGTCGGTCCCGATCACCGATCCGGCGATCATGCCCGCGCTGGTCCGCCGGCTCGACGACGCCGGTGTCGTCCTGGGCGAGCTGTCCATGCGCAAGTCCAGCCTGGACGAGGTCTTCTTCGCCCTCACCGGCCACCACACCGACGACATCGACACCGAGGCCGGCGAGCTGGCCGAGGCCGAGCAGAAGGAAGAGGCCAGAGCTTGAGCGTTTCGGGAGTCGCGGCACCGGCGGTGCCGAGCCTGTCACGGCGGGTCTCGCCGGCCACGGCCGTGCGCAACATCGGCACGCTGGCCTGGCGCAACCTGGTGCAGATCAAGCACAACCCGATGGAGCTGCTGGACCTCAGCATCCAGCCGATCATGTTCGTGCTGCTGTTCGCGTACGTGTTCGGGCCGTCGATGGCGGGCAGTGTCGAGGCGTACCTGCCGGTGGTGATCCCGGGGATCATCGCGCAGAACGCGCTGTTCGCCGGGATGACGACGGGGTTCGGGCTGAACACCGACATCACCAAGGGGGTGTTCGACCGGTTCCGGAGCCTGCCGATCGCCCGCAGCGCCCCGCTGGCGGGGCGGATCATCGCCGACACCACCAAGCAGGCCTGGTCGATGCTGATCCTGCTGACCGTGGGGTTCATCATCGGGTTCCGGATCGAGACCGGCCCGCTAGCGCTGCTGATGGCGTTCCTGCTGCTGCTCAGCTTCGCGGTGCTGTTCTCGTGGACGTCGGTCTACATCGCGATGAAGGTGGACGACCCGGAGAAGGTGCAGATCTTCGGGTTCGTGGTGATCTTCCCGCTGAGCTTCCTCAGCACGGCGTTCATCCCCAACACCGACCGCATCCCGGGCCCGGTGGCGTGGGTGATGGACAACAGCCCGGTGACGCAGCTGGTCGAGGCGATGCGCGGCCTGCTGGTCGGCGGGCCGGTCATGGAGCACGCCCTGATCGCGCTGGCCTGGGGGGTGGCCATCTCCCTGGTGTTCGCCCCGCTGTCGCTGCGCGCCTTCAAGAAGCGCGCCTGACCGCCTGCCCCCTGGCGTCCTCCGGTCGCTCCCTTCCCTCCCGGTTCCGGGGCGGGCGGGGTCAGCCGGTCGCGGGCCCGTCGCCGGACGGGCCCGCGAGGGCCGGCGGCGGTACCGGCCGCGCCAGGCCGAAGGCGTCGAGGACGTCGTCGAAGGTCTGGGCGCGGCCCTTCTCGTAGGACGCGGTGAAGGCGGCCTCGCCCAGCGCCTCGCGGGCCGCGTCCTCGATGGCGCGGGTCTCCGGCTGAGACAGGTCGCGGGCGCCTCGTACACCGTGCGCGGCGCCCAGCAGCCGTGCGGCGCGGGCCGGGTCGCCCTCGCCGATGGCCAGGAAGGCGTGCCCCGTCAGCACCTGCGCGGCGATCGGATGGTCCACCGCCTGGACGGCGTCGGCCAGCGCCTCCCGCAGCCGGGCCCGCGCCGCGTCCACGTCGCCGTGCTCGGCGTCCAGTTGCGCCCGGGACGCCAGGATGAGCGCGCGGTACTGGGGCGGCCCGCCCGTCCGAGGGCAGAGCTCCTCGGCCCGGTCGAACCGCCGGATCGCCTCCGCGCGGTCGCCCTCCCGCCGGGCGAACTCCCCGAACTGCTGGTGGATGCCGGCCAGCGCGTCCGGGAAGGCCAGCCGTTCGGCCTCGCGCAGCGCGGTGGCCAGGAGCGTCTTGGCCCGCTCCCGCTCGCCCAGGAGGTACAGCTCGTTGGCCAGCCTCGCGTGGACCTGGATGAACATGCCCATGCCGCTGCCGAGGGGCTCGTTCAGCCGCAGCGCCTCCTCGTACAGCACCGCGGCGGCGCGGTGCTCGCCCCGCCAGGCCAGCAGCTCGGCCTTGCCGGTGAGCGCGAACGACAGGCCCCAGCGGTCCCCCGCCTCCCGGAAGGCCCGTTCGGCCTCAAGGAAGTCGCCGTCGACGCCGTCGTGCCTGCCGAAGTTGATGGCGACCTGGGCGTGGATGAAGTAGCCGATGCCCCGCACCCACGGGTCGGGGTCGCCCAGCAGGGGCCGGACGATCTCCATGGCCTCCGCGCTCCAGCCCGTCACGTACATGTTCATCGTCACGGTCATCGCCCGGACGACGGGATGCCGCACCGGCCCGCCGTGCCGCTCCCCGATCTCCTGGGCGCGCCGCAGCCACTCCACCGAGCGGGAGTTCTCCCAGGGCCCGTCGAAGGTGAGCATCACCCCGTGCGCCAGGGCGAGCACGGTGGTCTGATCCTCCGGGAGGTCCGGCATGGAGAACAGCTCGACGTAGTGCTCCCCGGCCTCGCGGACCATGCCGTGCAGGAACCAGTACCAGCCGAGCGAGGCGCAGAGCCGTACGGCCAGGGCCGCGTCTGGGACGGACATCGTCCAGCGCAGCGCGGCGTGCAGGTCGTCGTGCTCGGCGTTGAGCCGGGCCATCCAGTAGAGCTGGTCGTGGCGGTAGAGGCGCGGCTCGGCGGTCTCGGCGAGGTCGGCGAGGTACTCCGCGTGGGCCCGCCGCGTCCGGTCCTCCTCGCCCGCCTCGGCGAGGCGTTCGGCGCCGTAGGCGCGGATGGTCTCCAGCATCCGGTAGCGCGGCCGGGGGTCGTCGGCCTCGGCGACGGGGCCCGGCTCGGCGGCGGTGACGATCAGGAGGGACTTGTCGACCAGCGCGGTGAGGACGTCCAGGACCTCGGCCGGGTCGAGTTCGGGCCCGGCGCAGACGCGCTCGGCGGCCTCCACGGTGGCGCCGCCGGCGAAGACCGAGAGCCGCCGCCACAGGGCGCGCTCGGCCTCGTCCAGGAGGTCCCAGCTCCACTCGACCACGGCGCGCAGGGTCTGGTGGCGGGGCAGCGCGGTGCGACTGCCGCCGGCCAGCAGCCGGAACCGGTCGCCCAGGCGGTCGGCCAGCTGGGCGGGGGTCATCGCGCGCAGCCGGACGGCGGCCAGCTCGATGGCCAGCGGCATGCCGTCCAGGGCCCGGCAGATCCGCACGATGGACGCCACGTTGGCGGGCGTGACCGCGAAGCGGGGGGAGGCCGCGACGGCGCGGTCGGCGAGCAGCCGCACGGCGGGGTTGGCCAGGGCCTCGGCGACGCCGGCGCCGTCCGGGGGCGGTTCCAGCGGTTCGACCGGCCACAGGGCCTCACCGGTGATGCCGAGCGGTTCCCGGCTGGTCGCCAGGACCCGCACGCCGGGGCAGTCGGCCAGGACGCGGTCGGCGAGCCGGGCGGCGGCGTCCAGGAGGTGCTCGCAGTTGTCGAGGACGAGCAGCAGCCGCTTCCCGGCGAGCGCGGCGGCCAGCCTGTCCAGCGGGTCGTTCGTCTCGGCGAGGGCGACCCGGCCGTGCCCGGTCGTGACCAGCGCGGCCTCCCGCAGCCCGAGGGCGGTGAGCACGGCCAGCGGCGTCTCGGCCGGGTCGGAGACGGGGGCCAGCTCGGCGAGCCACACGCCGTCGGGCATGCGATCGAGCTGCCGTTCGGCGGTTTCGAGGGAGAGCCGGGTCTTGCCCGAGCCGCCCGGCCCGGTCAGCGTGACCAGGCGTCCCGCGGCCAGTCTCCCGCCGATCCGGGCGAGGTCCTCGTCGCGGCCGATGAAGCTGGTCAAGCGGGCGCGCAGGTTGTGGTTCGGCTTGGTCCGCGCGGTGTCCGGTCCGGGCGAGGAGACGGGCGAGGTCGCGGCCGGGGGCGAGGGCTCTTCGGCGGCGCCAGGGAGCAGGGCGGGGTCCTGCCGCAGGACGGCTATGTGGAGGGCCTCCAGGTCGGGGGACGGGTCAACGCCCAGTTCCTCCGCCAGCGCGCGTTTGACCGACGCGTACTCCGACAGCGCCTCGGACTGGCGGCCCGCGCCGTACAGGGCCCGTATCAGCCGTCCCCGCAGCGGCTCGCGGAGCGGCTCCGCGGCCGCCATCGCCTTCAACTCGGGGATCAGCCCCTCGTGGCGGCCGAGGAGCAGGTCCGCGTCGATCCGCTCGTCCAGCGCGGCACGGCGCAGCGCCTCCAGGCGGGCGGCGGGCCCGTCGGCGAACGGCAGCCCGGCCGCGTCGGCGAGTGCCGGACCGCGCCAGAGGCCGAGGGCGGCGCCCAGTTCGTCCGAGCGGGCCTCCGCGCCGGGCATGCGCCGGGCGGCCAGCACCCGGGCCTCGAAGTCGTGCGCGTCGACGGCCGCGCGCGGGACGACCAGCCGGTACGCGCCGGGCCGCGACTCGACGCTGCCGCGGCCGATCACGGCGCGCAGCCGGGACACCAGGGCCTGGAGCGCGTTGGGCGCGGTGGCGGGCGCGCGGTCCTCCCAGAGGTCGTCGATGATGCGTTCGACGGTCAGCGGGCGGCCCGCGTCCAGGGCGAGCAGGGTCAGCAGGGCCCGCAGCCGCGCGCCCCCGATCTCGGCCGGACGGCCGTCCGCGACCACCTCCAGCGGCCCCAGGATCCCGATCCGCACCCGTCGATTCTCCCCCACACCGCCGGAAGCCGTTCCAACCCCTGAAAACGACGGCCCCGACGATCCCATGGACCGTCGGGGCATCGCCTATGGATTTTTCCGGCCGGAGGCTCCGGCGGGGCCTCGGCGCGTCAGGCCGCGTTCTCGGCTGCCTTCTCCCTGGACTCGTCGCCGGCCCGCTCCCTGGCCTTGACATCGCCCAGTGCGGCCAGCTCGAACTCGGCGCGCGGCTGCTCGATGCTGCCCAGGGACACGGTCTCGCGCTTGAAGAACAGCGCCAGCGTCCAGTCGGCCAGCACCCGCACCTTGCGGTTGAAGGTCGGCACCCGGGACACGTGGTACGTGCGGTGCATCACCCAGGCCGGGAAGCCCTTGACCTTGAACCCGTAGGTGTTGGCCACGCCCTTGTGCAGGCCCAGGCCCGCGACGGAGCCGACGCTGTTGTGGACGTACGGCTTGAGGGACTTGCCCCGCAGCGAGCGCACCAGGTTGTCGGCGAGGACCTTGGCCTGGCGGACGGCGTGCTGCGCGTTGGGGGCGCAGAACATGCCCTCCTGGGTGAGGTCGGGCACGGCCGCGTTGTCACCGGCGGTGAACGCCCGCACGACGCCCTCGATGGTGAGGTACTCGGTGGCCTTGACCTGGCCGCGCTCGTTCAACGGCAGGTCGGAGTTGCGCACGACCGGGGACGCCTTGACGCCGGCCGTCCACACCAGGGTGCCGGCGGCGAAGGCGCTGCCGTCGGAGCACTCGATGTTCCCGCCGACCGCGGACTGCAGGAAGGTCTTGAGCTTGACGTCGATGCCGCGGCCGCGCAGCTGCTCGGCGGTCCACTTGCCCATGTCGGGGCCGACCTCGGGCAGGATCCGGTCGGCCGCCTCGATGAGGACGAACCGCAGGTCCTGCGGGGTGACCTTGCGCATGTACTTGACCGCGCCGCGGGCCATGTCCTCCAGCTCGGCCAGCGCCTCGACGCCGGCGAAGCCGCCGCCGACGAAGACGAAGGTGAGCGCCTTGCGGCGGATCTCCTCCTCGTCGGTGGACTCGGCGATCTCCAGCTGGGCCAGCACGTGGTTGCGCAGGTGGATGGCCTCGCCGATGGTCTTGAAGCCGATGCCGTGCTCGGCCAGGCCGGGGATGGGCAGGGTGCGGGACACCGAGCCGGCGGCCATGACCAGGTAGTCGTAGGAGATCCGCTCGGGCGGGCCGGCCAGCGGCTGCAGGATGGCCCATCGCTCGCCGTGGTTCAGCTCGGTCACCCGGGCGTTGCGCACGGTGCAGCGGGGCAGCACGCGGCGCAGCGGGGCGACGACGTGCCGCGGGGAGACGTTCCCGGCGGCGGCCTCGGGGAGGAACGGCTGGTACGTCATGTACGAGTTCGGGTCGACGATGGTGATCCTGACCTCGTCCCGCTTCAGCTCGCGGCGGAGCTTCTTCTGCAGTCGAAGTGCCGTGTACATGCCCACGTAGCCGCCACCCACGATGAGCACGTGGGGAGCGCCAGGGGTGCCCTCGGCGGTCCTGGCCATTGCGGCCTCCTCAGTCACGGTCGGCTTGTGAAGACATTCACAAGCTACCTGATGGACCGCACCCAACACCAATGGATCATGGCGAAATTTTGTAAAAAATTTCGATCTTGTCAATTTGGAGCGTTGCTTCCGCGTGAATTACGCCACTCCTTCGCAAAGATTCGGACATAGAGCACGATACATCTCATGACGAACATCACAGCGTGGCGACCACCTGCGCCGAGGGGTGGAACCCGGGCCGCGAAAGCCCCGTCCCACAGCAGGCGAACCTCTAAGGTGGGGCCGGACGAGGAAGGGGGCACGCCACCGGGAAACGCGCGCGCCGCCGTGAAGGCCCCGGTGCGGAGAGCCTGGCGGGGCGCGGCGTACGATCTCGCCCGGGAGCGTAGCGATGATGAGCAGATACCGGCGTCCGATCGCGGCCGGTGCGGGTGCCCTCGCGCTCGCCGGCACCCTCGGCCTGAGCGGCTGCGGGTTCCTCGGCAACCCGCAGACCTCCGGCGCCGAACTGTCGGAGTGGTTCACCGTGACCAGCCCCGTCTTCCGCGATGGGCGCGACTTGCCCACGCGGTACGGCTGCAGGACGTACCCTGGCGGAGCGGGCACCACCCCGCCGCTGCGATGGTCGGGTACCCCCGCGGGGACCCGTTCGTTCGCGATCGTCATGGACGACCCGGACGCCGACACCGGCGCCTATGTCCACTGGGTGATCGGCGGGATCGACGGGACCGTCCAGCAACTGGTCGAGGGCGCCCAGTTGAGCAAGACCGTCGAAGGACAGAACACGAGCGAGAAGGTCGGCTACGCGCCGCCCTGCCCTCCCAAGGGCGAGCAACACCGGTACCGCTTCACCATCTACGCGCTGGACACCGAGGTTCCGTTCCGCAGCGGCGCTTCGCTGAAGGAATCGCTGGGTGCCATCGCCGAGCACACGGTGGGTCGGGGCCGGATCACCGGGAACTTCGGAAGCGATGAGTCGCGTTGACCCTGCGGTCACGGAACGGCAACGTCACCGGGACGCGAGGTCAGGGCGGACCCCTCGGGGGGCCGGAACCGAAAGGGGCGTACAGGTGGGCCGGTACGGGCGCGAGCGCCGGGTTGGCCAATCGGTGCGCGCCGTGTGAGGGTAGATGTGCGCGAAGGGTGTGACAACGGTCATAGCGGTCGGCCAGACTCGGTGTAGAACCGCCGAGGCCCGGCCGCTGGCGATAATCGGGACGATCCCGGGGGCCGCTCTGGCGACTCTCGCCGGACCAAGGCATTGGGTGGTGGCATGACGTATTTCGTGGTCTTCGGCCTCAGCGTGGTCGTGGTGCTGGTGGTCGTCCTGGTTGCCCTGGGCCTGCGGGCCAGCAGGGCGGGACGCGACGACGACGATGACTGGATGGCCGACGACAGGCCGGCTCCCCGTGGCCACCGCTCCGCCCCGCCGGACGAGATGGCCGACGACGGCTACGGCCCCGGGTACGACGCCGGGTACGACAACACCGGTTATGACAACGGCTACGAGGCCGGCGGCTACGAGGGCGACGGCTACGCCCCCGGGCAGGGCCAGCCACCCGGGCCAGGCCACCCCGGGCCCGGCCAGCCCGAGCCCGAGTACGACCGGCGCGTCGCCGGCGGCCCGCTCGCCGCTCCCACCCCCGCCCCGGCCCCCGCGCCACCCGCTCCCGGTGGCCAGGCCAGCGACGAGATGGAAGACGACGACTACTGGGCCACCATCACCTTCGACAAGCCCAAGTTCCCCTGGCAGCACGACAAGCACGCGGACGAGGCCGTCGACCCGGCCGCCGACCCGCTGAACGCGCGCGCCGACGAGCCGATGCCCGGGGAGCCGATGCCGGGTGAGCCCGTCCACGAGCACCCGATGCACGCGCAGGGCGACCCGATGGGGATCCACCGCAACGAGCCGCCCATGCCGTCCGCTCCCGAGCCGATGCTGACCCAGCCCGTCTCGCTGGGCGCCGACGCGCCCGGTTCGCGCGGCGCGGTAGGCGCGCTCGGCGGCCCCGGCGTGCTGGGCGGCCCCGCCGACCGTCCGGGCGGGCAGCACGCCGCTCCCGGCGGGCCCGGCATCCCCGGCGGCCTGGCCGCCGCGTCCGGCCCGTCCGGCGGCGACTACGGCCCGCCCGGTGGTGAGTACGGCCCGCCCGGTGGCGACTACGGCGCGACCGGCCCGCAGTCCGCGCCCCCGCAGCAGCAGCCCGCGTTCCCGCAGTCCCCGTCGTACGGGGGCGACCCCGGGCTCGGCGGCGGACCATACGGCGGCGACCCCGGCGCCACCGCGGGTGACCCGATGAACGCCGACCCGCTCGGCCAGTCCATGGGCACCGGCCCGCAGGGGCCGTTCGGCGGCTCCGACTACCGGGCTCCGGACTACGGCTCCTCCGACCCGTCGTCGACGTCGTCGTTCGGGTCGGGCTCCGGCCTCGACCAGCCCTCCTACGGGGGGCCCGAGCCGTCCTACGGCGGGTCCGACCCGTCCTACGGCGGGTCCGAGCCCTCCTACGGCGGGTCCGAGCCCTCCTACGGGGGGTCCGACCTGTCCTCGTACCGGCCCTCCTCGCCGCCGCCCGACGCCGGCGACCCGCTGGGCGGCCGTCCGGTCGCCGCGGGCCCGCCGCCCGGATCGTCCCGGCCCGACGCGTTCGACCGGCCGCTGCCGCCCCCGCCGGGCGCCGGCGACCCGCGCGTGTCCGACCCGCTCGGGCTGCCGCTCGGCTCGCACTCCGAGCCGCCGCGCCCGGCCGAGCCGCCCGCGCCCGCCGCTCCCCCCGCACCCGCCGCTCCCGCGGCCCCGGGCGGCGGCTACGGCGGCGCACCCGGCGGCTCTCCGGCCGACACCGACGGCCACAAGCTGCCGACCGTGGACGAGCTGCTGCAGCGCATCCAGCACGACCGGCAGCGCACATCCGGCCCGGCCCCGGGTTCCGGCCTGCCCGACAGCGGCGGCTCGTACGGCGGATCCCTCAACGACCCGCTGAACGACCCGCTGGGCTCCGGCACCTCGCCGTCCTCCTCGTACGGGCCGAGCGGCTCCACCGGGCCCTGGTCGTCCCCGGGCACCGGCTCCGACCCGGCCGGGACGCAGAACCTGTCGGGGCTGCCGTCCGGGTCCGGCGCGGGTTACGGCGGCTCCGGCCAGGGCGAGGGCTACCCCACGTCCCCGGCGTACGGCGACTCCTCGCGCTACGACGACCCGCTGGGCACCGGCCGCGACTCCTACGGCTCGTTCGGCGGCGACACGGGCTCGGGCAGCGAGGCCGGACGCTACGGCGACTTCAGCGGCAGCAGCTACAACGGCACCACCGAGCCCGAATCCGGCGGTGCGGGCTCCGGCTACGGCGACCCCAACGCCACGCAGGCCTACGACCCCAACGCCACCCAGGCGTACGGGGGCGGCTACTTCGGCTCGCAGGGGGGCGGCTACCAGGGCTCGCCGTCCGACACGGGCGGGGGCCCGTACGGGTCCAACCCGGCCAACCCCGCCAACCCCGGCAACTCCGGCTACCCCGGTTCCGACCAGAACCGGCAGCAGGACGACTGGGAGAGCCACCGCGACTACCGCCGCTGACCGGCGACGAGGCGGGGCCCACCGACACCGGTGGGCCCCGCCTCGTTTTGCGTCGGCGGAATGTCGGTGCCTCATGATTGCCTACGCCGTGTGATGATAAAGACACTGAGCGTATCCGTTCTGCGTTGGGATCTCCCCGCCTCGCTGGTGGTCTTCCTGGTCGCGATCCCGCTCTCCCTCGGCATCGCGGTCGCCTCCAACGCCCCGATCGCCGCGGGACTGATCGCCGCGATCGTCGGCGGCATCGTGGCCGGGCTGGCCGGCGGCGCCCCCTTGCAGGTCAGCGGGCCCGCCGCCGGGCTCACCGTGATCGTCGCCGAGCTGGTCCAGGCGTACGGCTGGCGCGCCACCTGCATGATCACGATGCTGGGCGGGCTGCTCCAGCTCGCGCTGGGCGCCTGCCGGGTGGCCCGTACCGCGCTGGCGGTGTCACCGGCGATCGTGCACGGCATGCTGGCCGGGGTCGGCGTGGTCATGGTGCTGGCGCAGCTGCACGTCGTCCTGGGCGGCAGCCCGCAGCACTCGGCGATCAGCAACCTGCGCGAACTGCCCGGCCAGCTGGTCGCCCACCACTCCCAGGCGACGCTGCTCGGCCTGCTGACCATCGCCGTCCTGCTGCTCTGGTCGCGCCTGCCGAAGGGGAGGTTCTCGGCCGCCCGCTGGATCCCCGGCCCGCTCCCCGCGATCGCCGTGGCCACGCTGACCGCCTGGCTGCTGTCCTGGGACGCGCCGCGCGTCGAGCTGCCCGGCTCGCTGCTGTCCGGATGGCACGCCCCCGCCCTGCCGCACGGCCCGCCGCCCGAGATCGTCGGCGCGGTCGTCGCGATCGCGCTGGTGGCCGCCGTGGAGTCGCTGCTGTGCAGCGTGGCGATCGACCGGCGGCGCCCCGCCGGCGTCCCGCGCGCCGACCTCGACCGCGAGCTGGTCGGCCAGGGCGCGGCCAACACCCTCTCGGGCCTGCTCGGCGGCCTGCCGATCGCGGGCGTGATCGTCCGCAGCACGGCCAACGTCGAGGCCGGCGCCCGCACCCGCGCGTCCACCGTGCTGCACGGGCTCTGGATCCTGGTGCTGGCCCTGTCCTGCGGCCCCGTCATCGAGCAGGTCCCGCTGGCGGCCCTGGCGGCCCTGCTGGTCGCGCTGGGCGTCAAGATGATCGACACCGCCCGGGTCCGCGACCTGCGCCACCACCGCGAGGCCCCCGCCTACTTCGTCACCCTGGGCGGCGTGGTGCTGCTGGGGCTGGGCGAGGGCGTGCTCCTGGGGCTGGCCGTCATGGGCATCCTGGCCCTGCGCCGCCTGACACGCCTGACCGTACGCGTGGAAGAGGCCGCGCCGCCCCCCGGAACCCTCGCCCCCCTTCCCCGCCCCTCACCCCCCGCCGGCGACACCCCGGCGGCCGCCCAGCCCGCGGGGCTCGCGCAAGGATCCGCCGGTGACACGTCGGCGGGGGGCCGGCCTGGGCGATGGCACGTGGTCGTGGAGGGCACACTCACCTTTCTCGGGGTGCCCAAGGTGACGGCCGTGCTGCAGCGGATCCCGCCGGGGACCGCGGTCGACCTGGACCTGAACGTGGACTTCATGGACCACGCCGCGTTCGATGCCATCCACGAGTGGCGTCGAGCACATGAGCGGCTTGGAGGTGGGGTCGATATCGACGAGATCCATGAGAGTTGGTATGAAAGAGCGGTGACTGGTGATATGTCGCCGCCGCGTAAATCGTCCCCGCCTGCCCGCTGGTGGGCTCCCTGGGCGAACAGGCGCCGGCGGACCGAAGGCCCCGAGCTGGACGCTCCCGAGGTCTCGCCGAGCGCCCTGCTGCTGGCGGGCGTCCGCGAGTACCAGGGCCGTACCGCGCCGCTGGTGCGGCCGATCATGGCCGAGCTGGCGTTCGAGCAGAAGCCCGAGCATCTGTTCATCACCTGCGTCGACTCGCGGGTGGTGCCCAACATCATCACCGCGAGCGGCCCCGGCGACCTGTTCATCAACCGCAACGTCGGCAACATGATCCCGCGGTACGGCTCCCGCACACCCGACGACTCGGTCGCCGCGACGGTCGAGTACGCCACCGAGGTCCTGGGGATCCGCACCATCACCGTGTGCGGCCACTCCAACTGCGGCGCGATGGCCGCGCTGCTGGCGGGGGGCTCCGAGGTCGATCACCTGACGAGCCTGTCCCGCTGGCTGAAGCACGGCAACCACAGCCTGGCCCGCTTCCTCGCCTCCGAGCCCCGCGGCGACGAGCCGCCGCTCGCCCGCCTGTGCCAGGTCAACGTGATGCAGCAGCTCGACAACCTGCTCACCTACCCCTGGCTCCGCAACCGGGTGGAGGCCGGCGATCTCGAACTGGTGGGCCTCTACCTCGACCTCGAGACCGCCAACGTGCACATCCTCGACCCCGCCGCGGAGGCCTTCGTCCCCGTTCCGGACGAGGCCCCCGACGACGACGCCCGTACGCTCACCTGAGCCCGCCGGTCCCGTTCACGGGCCGTCGCCGGTGACGGCCCGTGCCCGCTCAGCGCCCGACGAGCTGGTCGTCGTTCCCGCGCACGTACATTCCCGTGATGCGGCGCGCCCGCCGCGCGCGCCCCGTCGAGGCCGGGAGGAACAAGGCGTCCCCCCGGCTCGCCCTCGCGAACTCCACCAGATACACCAGTGACGCCAGCAAGCCGATGAGTGCGACCGCTGTCATGATGATGAACATCGGTGCTCCTCTCCGCGGGGCCGGTCCCAGCGCCCCGCCGTCACCGCCGATCTCCCCAAGTCGATCAGCTCTACTTGGAAGGTAAGCGGACTCGGGGACTCCGTTTGTGTCGCATGACACCGAACACGGAGAGAGACCGAAAATTTCACGATTCCCCCCAAAGAGTGGTTCCTTGGACAGCGATCACCCGCCGCTCCTCACCACCCGTGACCTCGGCCCCGGGCTGTGATCTCATGACGGAATGGTGATCGAGGAGCGGCCGGTCGGCTGGTGGCGGGCGCTGCCGGAGCGTTCCGCGGCGGAGGTGACCGCCGTGGTGCTGCACGCGACCGAGACGCCCGACCTGGCGGCGGCCCGGGAACTGGCGGAGCACGGGCCCCGCGTGTGCGGGCATCTCTATATCGATCGGGACGGGAGCGTCCAGCGGTTCGTCCCGTTGGACCGGGTGGCCGCGCATGTGCGCGGCCACAACACGCCGTCGATCGGGATCGAGCTCGTCAATCGGGGCCGCTTTCCGCGGCATTTCGATTCCCGGTCCCAGGTGCCGGAAGAGGAGTTCGGCGCGGCGCAGATCGAGGCGTTGAAGAACGTCCTGCGGGGGCTGCTCGAAGAATTCTCAGGATTGCGGGAGCTGGTGCGGCACAGCGATCTCGATCGGGAGATGGTGCCCGCCACCGACGACGGGCGCCGTCTCGTCCGGCGCCGGATCGACCCGGGCCCGCTGTTCCCGTGGGCCGAGGTCAAGGCGTTCTGGGATCAGAGCAGGGACGCCTCGACCTCCGGGTCCAGGCCCACCTGAGGACGGTCGGGCCGCTGCGGCGGCACTCCCCCGATGCTCCGCAGCCACGCCCACGTGTCGGCGACGGTCTCCGCGACCGGACGGCATTTCAAGCCCGCCGCGAGCGCCTTCGAGACATCGGCCTGGTGCATCATTCCGTGCATTTCACCCGGGGGAAGCCAGATCGGCAGGTCCTGCCAGGGCTCGACACCCGCCCGGAGAATGCGCTCGGGGTCGGTCCACCGCAGTTCCGCGTCCGAGCCGGTGATTTCCACGCACGTTTCGAGCAGTTCCCGCATGGTCGTGAAACCGGGCGGGCTGACGACGTTGTACGGGCCGCCGAGCCCGGCGACGGCGGCGTCCAGGCTCCACCCGGCCATGTCCCGCGCGTCGATGTACTGCAGCCCGAGGTCGCGCGGCCCGGGGGCGAGCACGGGGCCGCCCCGAGCGATCCGCCGCAGCCACCAGGGGAGGCGGCCGATGTTCTCGTACGGTCCCAGCACCAGGCCCGCCCTGACCAGCAGCGCGCGGTCCCCGAAGGCGTCCACGGCGGCGATCTCCGCGCCGCGCTTGATGGTGGCGTACGCGCCGTCGTCGGCGCCGTCGGGCGACCCCTCGACCAGGGGCGCGCTCTCGTCGGCGCCCGCCTCGGCCGGGAAGGCGTACACCGAGCGGGTCGACACGTACACGTAGCGGCCCGCCCTGCCGGCCAGCGCCCTGGCGGCGTCGCGGACGGCGACCGGGGCCCATGACCAGGTGTCGACGACGACGTCCCATGTGCCCCGCTCGATCGCGGCGAGCCCCCCGGCGGCGCGGCGGTCGCCGCGCAGCGCGGTCACCCCGCCGGGGGCGGCGTGCGTGCCGCGGTTGAGGACGCTGACGTCCCAGCCCCGCGCGAGCCCCTCCTCGACGTAGGCCCGCCCGGCGAACTCGGTCCCTCCCAAGATCAGCAGCCTCATGCCGCCACTCTGCCCGGTGCGGCCCGCCGCCGGAACCCCTTCACGCCTCCAGCGAACGGAATCGCCCGAAGGCGGTGTCGACGGCGGCCGCGAGCCGTTCCGGGTCGCCGCCCGCGATGGCGTGGAGCGTGACCAGCGCCGGGCAGAGAGGGGGGCGGCGGACGAGTCGGCCTGTAGGCCGGGTTTTGTTCCCGCCTTGCGGCGGGCGACGGCCATCCATCTCGGGCCGCTGTTGCCAGCGGCCTCCAGCGGTCTACCCGCAGGCTCGGGCGGGCCGCCCTCGGACGCCTGCGCGGGGCGCCTGGCGGCGCCCCTTCTTGACCTTGCTCCGGGTGGGGTTTACCTGGCCGCCCACGTCACCGTGGGCGCCGGTGAGCTCTTACCTCACCGTTTCACCCTTACCACCGAGCGGTGGCGGTTTGTTTTCTGTGGCACTGTCCCGCGGGTCGCCCCGGGTCGGCGTTACCGACCACCCTGCCCTGTGGAGCCCGGACCTTCCTCGGCGGGGCATCGCCCCGACGCGGCCGTCCGGCCGGCTCGTCCGCCGTCCGTCCAGATTACCGGGGATCATGGGAGGCGCGCGAACGCGGGCCGGACGGGCCCGCGGACGCGCGCCGGGCGTCCGGAACCGGTCAGAGAAGGTGGTGGGCGTCGTTGAACGAGCGCAGCGTCGCCGGTCCGTCGTCGTACCAGTCGATCACCGAGAGCGAGGCCACGTCCAGCCGCATCCGGTAGAGGGAGGCCATCGGCGCGCCGAGCGCCTCCTTCACCAGCAGCTTGATCGGGGTCACGTGCGAGACCACCACGACGGTCTGGTCGCGGTAGCGGACCTTGACCTTGTCGAGGGCGGTGCGGACGCGGCGGGCGACGTGGGTGAAGCTCTCCCCGCCGGGCGGGGCGACGTTCGGGTCGGCGAGCCAGGCCTTGAGCTCGGCGGGCGAACGCCGCTCCGCCTCGGCGAAGGTGAGGCCCTCCCACTCGCCGAAGTCGGTCTCGCGGAAGCCGTCCTCGACGCGGACGGCGGCGCCGGTGGCGGCGGCGACCTCGGCGGCGGTGGCGCGGCAGCGGACGAGCGGCGAGGTGACGATCGCGTCGACGCCGCGGTCCTTGAGGGCGCGGGCCGCCGCGCGGGCCTGCGCCAGGCCGTTGTCGGTCAGCGGCACGTCCCCGGTGCCCGCGAACCGCTTCTCGATCGACAGCGGGGTCTCGCCGTGCCGCAGCAGCAGCGTGGTGGTGGCCGTTCCGGTGGCGGACGACCACACCCGGGCCTGGCCGGAGCCCTCGTCCTCCGGCTCGTCCTGCCCGGGGTCCTCCCGGCGGCTCCACGTCTCGCCGCGGGCGGCGGCGTCCATGGCCTCGTTGGCGAGCCGGTCGGCGTGCGCGTTGCGGTCGCGCGGCACCCAGGTGTAGGTGACCGAGCCCAGGCCGGAGGCCAGCTCGCGGGCCTCCAGGGCCAGCGGGACCATGTCCGGGTGCTTGATCTTCCAGCGGCCGGACATCTGCTCGACGACCAGCTTGGAGTCCATCCGCACCTCGGCGCGGGCGGACGGGTCGACGCCGGCGGCGGCGCGCAGCCCGGCGATCAGGCCGCGGTACTCGGCCACGTTGTTGGTGGCGTGCCCGATGGACTCGGCGACCTCGGCCAGCACCTCGCCGGTGAGGGCGTCGCGGACCAGCGCGCCGTACCCGGCGGGCCCCGGGTTGCCCCGGGAGCCGCCGTCGGCCTCGACGACGAGCCTGCGGCTCACAGGCCCGACTCTGGGGTGCGGACGAGGATGCGGCGGCACTCCTCGCAGCGGATCACCTCGTCCTGCGCGGCGGTGCGGATCCGGTTGATGTCGACGGTGTTGAGGGCCAGGTGGCAGCCCTGGCAGGCGCCCCGGTAGAGCTTGGCGGCGCCGACGCCGCCGAACTGGCCGCGCAGCTTCCCGTACAGCGTCAGCAGGTCCTCGGGGACGTCCTTGGCGACCGCGGCGCGGGCCGCGGTGGTGCTCCCGGCCTCCTCGTCGATCTCCTTCTGCGCGGTGTCGCGGCGCTGGGCGAGGGTGTCGCGCTCGGCCTGGGCCCCGGTGCGCTCGGTGCGCAGCCCGGTGACCCGGCCCTCGGCCTCCTCCCGGCGCTCCATGATCTCCAGCACGACCTCCTCCAGGTCGGACTGGCGGCGCTGGAGGGAGGCGATCTCGGTCTGCAGGCCGCTGAGGTCCTTGGCCGAGGTCACCTGGCCGGAGTCGAGCCGCTTCTGGTCGCGCTCCGCCCGGGCCCGGACCTGGTCGACGTCCTGCTCGGCCTTCTTCTGCTCCCGGTCGAGGTCCCCGACCTCGGTCTCGGCCGCGACGATGGCGTCGCGCAACTCGGTCAGCCGGCCCTCCAGCCGGTCGACCTCGGCCAGCTCGGGCAGCGTCCGGCGGCGGTGCGCCAGCCGGTCCAGCGTGCTGTCGAGCTCCTGCAGGTCGATCAGGCGAAGCTGGGCTTGCGGTGCGGCTTTCACTTTGCTCCTTCGCTGACTCCGGGCGCAGCCCCGGGTGTCCGGGGGTCCACCCCCGGAGTGGTGGTGAGTTCGGGCGCGGCCCCTGGGGTCTGGGGGCCCGCGCCCAGCGGGACGCCGGCCGCGGGCTCGGCTCCGGAGGGCCGGGCGTCCGGCACCGGAGAGGCGCCGTGCAGGCGCCACGCGTCGGTGACGATCGTGGACACCCGGGTCTCCGGCCCGCCCGCCCAGGCCTCGGTGAGGCGCCGCTCGGCGTCGGCCAGCCAGGGCCATTCGGTGGCCCAGTGCGCGGCGTCGACCAGCGCGGGGCCGTCGTGCTCGGCGAACTCCGACGCCGGATGGTGCCGCAGGTCGGCGGTGAGGTAGACGTCCACCCCGGCGGCGCGCGCGGCGTCCAGCAGCGAGTCGCCCGCGCCGCCGCAGACCGCGACGGTGCGGACGGTGCGCGCCGGGTCGCCGGCCGCCCGCACCCCCCAGGCCGTGGCGGGCAGCCCGGCCGCCGCGCGCGCCGTGAAGTCG
Organism: Actinomadura rugatobispora; assembly: GCF_055379765.1. Classification (NCBI taxonomy): domain Bacteria; kingdom Bacillati; phylum Actinomycetota; class Actinomycetes; order Streptosporangiales; family Thermomonosporaceae; genus Actinomadura; species Actinomadura rugatobispora. Next base: position 1,547,830 of record NZ_AP029191.1, read on the forward strand.
CTCAGCGGCATCGGCTCGGGCAGCTCCCCGATCCGGCCGAGGCCGCGGCGCGGGTCGTCGGCGTCGGGCGCCAGCGGGCGCAATGGCCCGGTCACCCCGACCGCCCGGGCCAGGGCGTCGGAGACCCCGGGATCGGCCACGTCGGCGTTGGTGTGGGCGGTGTAGAGCGCCACCCCGTTCCGGATCATCCGGTGGACGAGCCGCCCCTTGGGTGTGGTGGCGGCGACGCTGGTGACCCCGCGCAGCAGCAGCGGATGGTGGGTGATGACCAGATCCGCGCCCCACTCCAGGGCCTCGTCCGCCACCGCCGCGACCGGGTCGACGGCGAACAGCACGCGGCCGACCTCCTGGCCGGGGTCGCCGCAGACGAGCCCGACGGCGTCCCACCGCTCGGCCCACGACGGGGGATAGAGCTCCTCCAGGACCTCGATGACATGGGATAGGCGCACGTCCCGCAGGCTACCGGCTCGGACCGCTCCAGCCGAGTCGCCCACGTGGGTCGGAACGGCGCGCCGCGCGGTTTCCCGGGCGCCCGGGCGGTGAGGACGGATATCGGGCGCCACCGGCTATCGTGTGGGTTCTCCCCGGGACCCGGGCGATCCTCGGAATCCCGTGGAGGGGAGGCTTCGCCTGCTCTCCCGTCCGCCGCCACCAGAGGGCGGGATAAATTCGGAGACTCATCGCGTTGGAGTTCCTGTGAGGTCACCCTTCCGTCGCCGCAAGCGCGTCAAGGGCCGTGCCATGGGCACGGCGAAGCCGGCCGCCGAGCCGGAGATCGTCGACTGGCCCCAGGAGGGCACCGGCAAGACGTCCCTGATGGGCGCGATCCGCGGGGACGGCGAGACCGGCGCCGGCTTCGGCGGCGGCATGTTCGAGGACCTGGCGTCCGCGTTCGAGGGCTCCAAGAAGGTCAAGATGGAGGAGCAGGAGGCGCAGAAGACGCGCCGCCAGGACGACCATGAACAGGCCGGCGACACCGCCGCCCGCGACGACCTGCAGTCCGGCAAGATCCGCATCCGGCGGTCCCCTGCGCCCGGCCGGCCCGAGCCCGGACAGGCCCAGTAGCGCCCGGTAAGGAACGTCTGTCCATGTCGCATCGAACGAATGTTCGATCCTGGGTTATCGTGACGGTGTGAGCACGTACGTCCCGCCCGGCTGGCCGTCGCAGGTCCACCCTCCGGGCACCGAGCGCTTCGAGGACACCGCGCTGGCCTGGCTGCTCGAACTCGTGCCGCCCGAGTACCGCCGGTACGGGGTGCTGCGGCGCTACCCGATCGCGCTGGCCAGGATGGCCCGGCACCATGTGAACTCCTCCGTGGAGGCGGCGCGGGAGGGCTTCCGCACGGCCCGGGTCGATCTCGGCGACCTCGTCCCGCCGCACGGGATCGAGGCCGTGCTCGACACCTACCGCCGCGAGGGCGGGCGGCTGGTCGCGCTGCTCCAGGGGATCGAGCTGGTCGAGACGGCCCTGCGCGGGCTGGCCCGGCCCGACGATCCCGACTACCGCCGCCCCTTCACACCGAAGCTCTGACCGGCTCAGCGGCGCTCCCCTCCTCGTGGTCCGCGTGTCCGTGGTCCGCGCGTCCCGCCGGGACGGTGGTGAGGAAGCGGGGCGGGCGGCGGGTCGAGCCCGCGAGGCCCGCCTTCACGTTCTTCCGCACGCGGCGGACGGCGGTGACGGGCACCAGCGCCACGGCGCACCGGCCGACGACCATGCCCCCCAGTGCCCCGGCCTCGCGCGCCGTGTCCAGGGCACGGTCGAGGGACGGTTCTCCCCGCGCGTGCCCGCGGTCCAGGAGGGCGCCGAACGCCTCCAGATCGCGGCCCCTGAGCGCGGCGGCGGCCGTTTCCACGAGGAGTGGATGGCAGCGCGCCTCCGGGGGTTCTTCGTTGGCGCCGGTCTCGATGATGAGGAAGCGCAGGCCCTCCCCTGCCAGATCGCAGGGGATCTGCTCCACACCGTGGTCGCCCCTCAGGAGCAGGGCGTGCCCTGAGCGGGCGCGCAGGCCCGTCAGGTAGGCGGGGTCGCCGTCGGGTACGGACGGCGGGGACGGGGCCTGATGCCCGTTGATGTCCTGGAGGGCCTGGGACACGGCGCAGAAGGTCTCGGCCCCCTGGAGAAGGCCGGTCTGCGCGGGCAGCTCGCGGTTCACCACCATCTGGGCCGCCGGTACGTCGTGGGCCTCCAGGGCCCTGAGCGCTGGGACCGCCCACGCGGGCGGCTCGCCTTCCGTATGGCGGTCGGCGTGGTGGTTCATGGAGTAGAGGTCGAGCGGGCCTTCTCCTACGGCGACGATCGCGCCCCAGGGAACGGCCACGGTCAGGCTGCGTTCCCCAGGGCCGGGCCCTTGAGGGCCGGGGCCGCTGCTCAGGAGGGTGAGCGCGCCGGGCGCATGCCGCACGCTGCCTGGCGGCCTCCCGAAGATCCGCTCGAACACGTACGCGGTGATCCTGATGTCCGGGGCGGCCGGTTCGGCGACGGCCCGGGTTTCCATGGTGCTGATCAGCCTTCGTCCTTTCGCGCCAGTAGGCGGTAGGCGTTGCTCGTCCCCGGAATCAGTGGAAGCAGCAGCCGCTCCAGCAGCACGGCCAGGGCCAGCAGTGGCCCGGCGCAGGCCAGCCCGGCCACGCGCAGCGCGCGCTTGGCGAGACGGGTGATGCGGTGGCCTCCCCCTGGCGGGGCCCAGGGACGGGACGGGTCCGGGGCGAGCGCCGTGAGCGCGGTCAGCACCGAGAACGCCAGGTCGTGAGGCTGCCTCGCGCCACGCCGCTCTCGGGCCACCACGTGCATGCCGCGCGCGGCCAGGGCCCGTTCCAGGTTTCCGATCGGGATCATGTGCAGGTGCTGGGGTTGCAGCCAGGAGCCCCAGCGGCGGCCCAGCAGCCGGGCGGTACGGCATTCGGGGTCGGGCAGCTCGATCAGCAGGTGCCCGCCCGGCCCGAGGACCTTCACGGCGGCGTCCAGCTCGCCGAACGGGTCGGGCGTGTGCTCCAGGTAGTGGTGCATGCTGACGATGTCGTAGCGCCCGGCGAGGTCGTCCACCAGGTCGGGGAAGCAGCCCCGGAAGGCGCGCCGCAGCCAGCCCCGCCGCGCGCCCTCGTCCACGCCCGCTCCCAGGTCGAGACCGTCGAACTCGGTCTCGGGGAGGACCTGCCTCGCGGTACGGCAGAAATGGCCGTGCCCTGTTCCCACGTCCAGCCACGTACGCGGGCCCAGGTGCACGGCGGCCAGTTCCGCGCGCGCTTGGTAGGCGGGCCCCTGCATGGCGAAGAGCCGCTCGCTGGCCGCCGCTCCCAGGCCGCCGTACGCGTCCCGGTAGTAGAACTCCAGGCCCGCCTGGTTGAGCCGCGGGTTCTGGAAGATGTGGCCGCATTCGGCGCAGCGGTCGAGGGTGAAGCGTCCCGGCTTGGCCTGGACCACGTCCCGGCTCGTCACATGCTCTTCCAGCGACCACGACCCGCACCACGGGCAGTCGTCCCTGCGAGGGTCGAAGAAGCGCTCGATCCCCTCGGTCAGGTCGTCCCGGTAGTGGGCGCGGGCTTGGGTCTCGCCCTCCACCCGGTCCCACTCCCATGCGGTCACGGGTGCGCGCAGGGTCTGCCACCAGCTCCAGGGCGTCTGCACCAGGCGCAGCAACGCCGACCGGTGCAGATCGCGCGGCGCCAGCGCCGTCTTGGCGAAGACCACGTACGGGACGAGGCAGTAGGCCGCGACGGCGAGCATCCCCCAGGCGATGTCGGCGGCCAGGGCGAGCCACACCATGGCGTAGCCGAGCGCCGATCCGCCCAGGATGCCCCACGGCGAGACGCCGAGACCGCGCAACCAGGCCCTCCGTGCGGCGCAGGCGGGCGCGCGCGGGGTGGTGTGCCCCGCAACGACCGCCAGGTCCGCCGCGAAGCCCTTCCCCTGGCGGCGCGGCTGCGCGCACTGCCGCAGCCGTGCGGTGGCGGCCCCGTACTCACCCGGCTCCAGCGGACCGGGCGGGAGTCCTGCGCGTTCCAGCACATCGCCTGCCACGACCGTGGCGAACCCTACGCCGCACCCCACGGCGAGGGGGTCGTCCCGGTACTTCCTGGGGTCGAAGCCACGGGCGAAGTCCAGGGCCCTCTGCACGGGCAGATCCGAGGGAATCAGGTCGAGGACCTGAAGCTCGCGTGCCCGCGCATGAGCGAACGCGGCCCTCCTCGCCTGGCCGCTCAGCACGGCCTTCTCCGCGGTGAGCATCTCGTACGGCCCGTACGGCCCCTCCGCCCCGCGCCCACCGGCCGCCCAGCGCAACGGCTCGTACCGTCCGGCCGGGGCGACTCTGCGCAGGCAGATGATCCGCCTGCGCAGGCGCACCGCGTTCAGCAGCACCCCCGAGCCGACCGCCAGGGGCAGCAAGGCCCTGGGCGCGCCCGTGACGGCCGCGGCGGTGGCGGCGGCCGCGTCCAGGATCACGCCAGCTTCTCCAGGCGGTCGGCCGCGTGCGCGGCGCCACCGGCCGCCGCGAACGACTCGGCGACCCGGGCCGCCGCCTCCCGGTAGGCGGCGTTCTCCAGCACCGAGCCCAGCGCGGCCCGCAGCTCGCCCGGCCCGACCCGGCCGTACCGCACGGTGATGCCCGCGCCCGCGCCCACCACCTGCCGCGCCACAACCGGCTGGTCCGCCCGGATCGGCGCGACCACCAGCGGCAGGCCCTGCGCCAGCGTCTCGCAGACGGTGTTGTGCCCGCCGTGCGAGACCACCGCCGACATCCGCTTCAGCAGCGACAGCTGCGGGACGTGCTCGCGCACCAGCACGTTCGGCGGCGGGTCGGGCAGCGTCGCGGGCGGCGCCACGAACACCGCGCGCACGTCCAGGCTCCGCACCGCCTCGGCGGCGACCCGGAAGAACCGCTCCCCGGCCGGCCCGTCGATGGTGCCCAGCGAGACCAGCACCGCCGGACGGCCGCCGCCCTCGTCCAGCCACTGCCACGGGAAGTCGCCCGCCGCCGGACGGCGCAGCGCGGGCCCGACGAACGCGAAGTGCCCGGGGAAGAACGAGACGTCCCCGATCAGCGCGCCCGTGGTGAACGCCAGCACCAGATGGTCGGAGAAGCGCAGGTCCAGCAGGTCATCGATGCCGTGGTCGAGCTGGAACTCCCCGATCAGGTCCCGGACCCACTCCTCCACCAGCGGCATGCCCGCCAGCGGCCGGGTGAACTCGGCCGACGTCGTGGCCGAGGTGGCCCACGGCAGGCCGCGCCGCCGGGCCGCGACCGGGGCCGCCAGCACCTGCTGGTCGCCGATCACCACGTCCGGGTGGAACCGCTTGATCGCGTTCTCCACCCCGGGCATCATCGCGTGCCCCAGCGGGACGATGAACTCCTCCCACAGGAACCGCAGCGCCGCCGGGCCGCGCAGGCCGAGCCACTCCCGGCGGGCCTCCTCCAGGCGGGCCGCGAACGCCTCGTCCTCCGCGGTGAAGATCATCGAGCCGCGGCGCAGCAGCGGTTCGAGGAAGGCCCGCTGGCCCACCCAGGCGACCTTGTGGCCGCGCCGGACCAGCTCCGCGCCCACCGCCACGGTGGGGTTGACGTGGCCGGTCAGCGGCGGGACCGCGAACAGGAAGCGCCGCCGCGCCCCGCCCTCCCCGGCCGCGGCCGGGGGCCGGGCCACCGAGCCGTCCTCGCCCAGCAGCGAGGGCACCTTCACCCTGCGCCCGCTCACCAGACCGCACCCCCGCTCAGGACGGCCGCCCGGAGGACACCGGAACCGGCGAAACCGGAACGCGTGGACGCAGTGCGGGCGCCGGAACGTGCAAGCCCGCGATGGGCGCCGGCGGGGCTCCTCGTACCCGCATGGTCGGACAGCCAGGGCAACATGACCTCCAGAAGCTCGGCGGTGCCTTCGCTCAGCACGCTGTGCGCGTGGCCCGCCAGGGTGTGCAACGTGCAGTCGGGTACGGAGGCCAGCAGCAGCCGACCGGCCTCGCCCACATCGGAGTGCTCCCCGTACACCGCGAGCACCGGGCAGGACAGCGCGGCGAGCGCACCCGGCGGGACCGGTTCCACGGCTGCCAGGTCCTCCAGCAGGCTGGTGCCGTTGACCAGCGCGTCCGCGGTGGCGGCCTGCCGCCCGTGCCGCCGCCAGCCGATCGACAGCAGCTGGTCGGCGAGCCGTTCGTGCTCCAGCACCAGCGCCGACCTGCCGAGGGTGTTGAGCATGGACTCGGTCCACTCGGCGGGGCGCTCGGACGGCCCGTACGCCTCGACCAGCACCAGCCCGGCGACGCGCCCGGGCCGGGCCAGCGCCGCGTTGAGCGCGATCACGCCGCCGAAGCTGTTGGCGACCAGGTGCACCGGGCGCCGCTCCCCGAGGGCGTCGAGCACGGCGAACAGGTCGGCGACCGCGTCCGCCATCCCGTACCCGGTCGGGGTGCGCCCGGACCGCCCGTGCCCGCGCAGGTCGTACAGGACGGTCCTCGCCCCGGACTCGGCGACCGGGGCGGCCAGCGTGTAGTAGAAGCTCGACAGGTTGTCCATGACCAGGCCGTGGACGAACACCACGACCGGCGCGCCACGCCCGGCCGGGCCGGCGGGGTCGAGCGTCTGGACGTGGAAGCGGTTCCCGCGCGCGATCAGTTCAGGCATGGGCTGGGCTCCTCGGCCAGGAAGGCTTCGAGCAGCGGCCCCAGCCGGTGCCGCGCGGTGAGGTGCAGGTCGTGACCACCCGGCAGGACGTGGCAGCGGGCCGCGGGCAGTGCCTGGCCGACCAGGTCGCAGGCCGCGCGGAACGGCGAGTCCTCGCCCGCGACGGCCAGTACCGGCACGCCCTCCAGGGCGCCCAGATCGGCGGCCGTCACGGCCGGTTCGGCGGCCAGATCGGCCAGTACGCTCGTCTGCTCCAGCAGGGCGCGCACGCCGCTGCGCCGTCCCGGCTCGCGCGCGAGCAGGGCCGGGGCCGGGACGCCGCCGCACGCCCCGGCGAACGGCGGGTCGATCAGCGCCAGCCGGGTCACCCGGCCCGGGTGGGCCCGCGCGAACCGCACGGCGACCGCCGCGCCGTAGCTGTGCCCGGCGAGCGCGAACGGCGGCAGGCCGGCGGTCAGCGCCGCCAGGTCGGCGGCCAGGGTCGCGGTGTCGTAGCCGGTCGGGGTGCGCTCGCTGAGCCCGTGCCCCCGCATGTCGGGAAGCCGCACGGGGCGGGTGCGGGCGAGCGCGGGGGCGACCGTGAAGAACCAGGACGCGGCGCTGCCGGTGAACAGCCCGTGCAGCATCACCAGCGGCTCGGCCGTCCGCGGGCCGGCTCCGGGCCGTCCCGCACCCAGGTCCACGACGTGGAAACGCACGCCCCGCGCGTGCACGAAGGGGGCCAACGGTTCAGACCCCGGCGGTCGCGGCCGGGGACTCCGGCCGCGACTCGATGTGGCGCACCAGGTCGCCGACCGTCATCCGCATGATCTGGTCCAGATCCATGCCGGCGACGAGCGAGGCCAGGTCGGCACGGTCGCCGAAGCGGCGCCGCAGCCGCTCGGCCAGCGCGACGAACTCGATGCTCTCCAGCGCCAGGTCCTCGTTCAGCGTGGTCTCCGGTCCCACGTCGCCCTCCAGCAGGAAGTCGTCGCCGACCACGTCGACCAGCATCTGGACGACCTCGGAGAGGACGCCGTCCGCGCGTGTCATGCTCTCTGCTCCCCCGTTTCCCCGTTGCCCGTTCCGTCGCGGCCGTCCTCCCGGCCGCCCTCGTCCCCGCCACCGTCGTCGGGCGCCGCGACCGTCCAGGCCACGGCGTGCCCGTCCAGCAGGCACGACTCCACCTCCGCCACCCGGCCGGCGGCGAGACCGGCCGCCCGTGCCGCGCGGCGCATCGCCTCCGAACCGCCGGCGGCGCCGTCCCCCGGGCCGTCCCCCGGGCCGTCTTCCGGATCGCCGACCGGCACGACCGCGATCCCGGCGGGCTCGGGAGCGGGCCGCACCAGCGCCGCGCCCAGCTCGGCCGTGCTCGCGACCGCCACCGTCAGGTCCGTCTCGAACGGCCCCGTCACGATCGGCCGGCCCTCCCCCGGGCCGCCGGCCGCGCCCAGGTCCTCGTGCACGGTCAGCTCGGCCGGGAACAGCGGCCCGTGCCCCCGCTCCCACAGCCAGTACCGCACCGCGTCCTTGATCGCGATCCGGCCCAGCAGCCACGGCCCGCGCTCGCGCGGCCGCAGCCGGTGGTACACCTCGCGCTCGGCGGCGCCGAGGTACTGCCGCATCAGCAGGTCGCGGGCGGACGAGCCGTCCCAGTGCCGGCGGGCCAGGCACCAGCCGCCCGGCCGCGGGTCGCCCACCCCCGACACCTCCGGGGTGAACTTCATCCGCCAGGTCGCCTCGTCGGTGGTGAAGCGGCGCGTCGTCCACGCCTCGATCCGCCCCCAGACCGCCCCGCCCGCGGACCGGGTCATCTCGACGTCGTACTTGACGATGGTCTCCGACATCGACCGGTTCCAGACGGTGGTGTCCAGCCGCTCCCCGGCGGGCGGCGGCGGGCCGTAGAAGGACACCCGGCCGATGCCGATCGGGAAGACGGTCTGATCCTTCTCCCCGTACACCTGGATCCAGTGGCCGCACAGCTGCCCGGCGCTGTCCAGCAGCGCGCCCGGCGTGGCGGACGCGGCCAGCACGCCGCGCAGCCCGTCGCCGGCCATCGAGCAGATCTCCGAGACGCCCTGGAACAGCGGCCCGTGGAACATCCACCGCTCGTCGTAGAGTTGCGCGGCCGTCACCGGCGGCGGGCCCTCCCCGTCCAGCGGGCTGCGGTCGTCCAGGGTCCGCAGCGGGACGGCCGGGTACCGCTCGGCGAGCAGCACGGTCCCGTCGGCGTGTCCCTGCACCGACACCCGCACCCGGCGCGGCCCGGCCGCCCGGAAGCCCTCGTCCCGGACGAGCTGCGCCCGGATGTCGGCGGTCGTCGGCGGGCAGGCCACCACCCAGCGCAGCGCCCGCACGTCCTCGAACCCGACGACCACCAGCTCGGGCAGCAGCTCCCGGGCGGTCTCGGCCATCACCTCCAGGAGGGTGGTCAGCGGGACGACCGGGAACCGGTCCGACATCTCCGGCCAGCCCGCGGGCTGCTGGATCACGCAGTGGTCGGTGAGGTACGGCATCGCCTCCAGCGAGAAGGTGCGGGAGGTCGTCAGCTCCGTGACCTCCGGCTCCCGCACCGGCCCGGCCGCCCCGGCGGCGCGTGTCCGCGGTCCGGCGCCGAAGTCCCGGTCGAGGCCGGGGACGCCGCCGCCGGCGACGCTCCCGTCGAAGCCCGGATCGAACTCGGAGTCGATCCCGATGTCCTGGCCGGCGACGGCCTCGGCGTCGGCGCCGCCGGCCGGGCCCAGCGCGTCCACCACGCTCTGCGCGGTGGCCGTGGCCTCCCGCAGCAGCGCGTCCAGCTCGGCCATCACCGGGTCGCGCGCGGGCAGCTCGGGCCAGCCGCCGTCCCCGCCCGGCCAGGCCGGCACCAGCGGCGGGACGGCCCCGTCCAGCCGGACCAGCGGGGTGCCCAGGTCGAGCCTGATGCCCGTGGGCCCCTGGTGGCCGCCCGCGTCGCCGGCGCCCGGGAACGGCGCCGTCCCGGCACCGGCCGACCCGTAGCCCTCGGCCCAGAGCGCGGCCACCACCCGGCGCAGCTGCGCCATCCCGTCGCGCTTGGGCACGTTCACCGCCAGTGCCAGATGATCGCGGCCGCCCAGCCGGTCGCCGACGAACCCGGTCAGGCTGCCCGGCCCGACCTGCACGAACGCCCGGACGCCCCAGCCGTACAGCTCCTCGATCAGCTCGCTGAACCGGACCGGCTCCAGCAGATGCCGGATGACCAGCTCGCGCACCTCCGCCGGGTCGGACGGGAACGGCGCCACCGTCGTCGCCGACCACAGCGGGTACCGCGGCTCCCGGATCGGCAGCGCCCGGAACGAGCGCCGCGCCGCCTCCAGGTGGACCCGCGCCATCGGGGTGTGGAACCCGGACCGGAACGGCAGCTCCTGCCCGAGGACGCCCTCGGCGGCGAGCCGTCCGAGCACCTCCCGGACCGCCACCGGGGGCCCGCAGATCACCGACTGGTGCGGGCAGTTGTCGTGGCTGACGACCACGTCGCCGCGGCCGCCGAGGACCTCCTGGGCGCGGTGCGCGCCGCAGCCGAGCGCCGCGTACGCCGCGTCCGGCATCCGCAGCGGCGGTTCGTCGTCGAGCGCGGCGATGAAGGAGTTCACGGCCTCCGGCGGGTACATCCCGGACACGATCATCGCGGTCCACTCGCCGAGGCTGTGCCCGGCGGCCACGTCCGGCTCGATGCCGAGCCGGGCCAGCGCGGCGGCCAGCAGCCGGCCGGCGGCGATCACGTCGGCGGCGTGGCCGAGCGCGTCGGAGCGGCCGGTCAGCCGCGGCGGCTCCAGTCCGAAGTGCGCGGCGATGTCGTCGATCCGGGGCTCGAAGGCGGGCTCGAAGCCGGGGAACAGGAACGCCGTGCGGCCCGCGCCCGTCCCCGCGCCCGTCCCCGCGCCCGTGCCGGGGCCCGTGCCGGGGTCGCCGCCGAGCATCGGCCGCGGCGTGAACCAGATGTCGCTGCGCCCCCGCCACGGGGTGCCGCGGGCGACGACCGCGCGGGCCAGGTCGAGCTTGCGCGCGGTGGGCTCGACGATCGCGACCCGGCACACGCCCGCGCCGCCTCCGGCGGGGGACTCGCCGCGCGCCATGAGCTCCTCGTCCGGGAGGGAGAGCAGGTCGTTGAGGGCGTCCGGGGACGAGGCCGACAGCCGCAGCACCGCCTCGGCGCCCGCCTCGGCGCCCGTCCCGACGCCTTGGCCGCCGAACCGCCCGGCGCCGCCCGCCGCGAAGACCCTCCGCAGGCCACGCCCTGAGGCCGGGGACGCCGACGACGCGGGCGGCTCCTCCAGCACCACGTGCGCGTTGGCGCCGCCGAACCCGAAGGCGTTCACGACGGCGCGGCGCGGCATCCCCTCCACCGCGGGCTCCCACTCCGCCAGCTCCCGGACGGGCCGCAGCCGGGTCCCGGCCAGGGCGGCGTGCGGCTCCTCGATGTTCAGCGTCGGCGGCAGCACCGCGTCCCGCACGGCGCACGCCGCCTTGATCAGCCCGGCCATCCCGGCGGCGGGCATCGCGTGCCCGATCATCGACTTGACCGTGCCCAGCCACAGCGGCGGCCCGCCGCCGGCCCCCGGGCCCGCCGGCGCGGTCCCGAAGACGCGCCGCAGCGTGGCCAGCTCCGCCTCGTCCCCCGCCGGGGTCGCGGTGCCGTGCGCCTCGACCAGCCCGGCCGCGCCGGGCTCGGCCGGGTCCAGACCGGCGTCCCGCCAGGCCCGCTCCACCGCGAGCACCTGCCCGTCCACCTGCGGGCTCATGATCCCGCCGGCCCGGCCGTCGCTGGAGGACCCGACGCCGCGGATCACCGCGTGCACCCGGTCGCCGTCGCGCTCGGCGTCGGCCAGCCGCTTCAGCAGCACCATCCCGGTGCCCTCGGCCAGCAGCGTGCCGTCGGCCGCCCGGTCGAACGGGCGGATCCGCTCGCCCCGGCTCAGCGCCCGCAGCCGGCTGAACACGCTCCACACCGTGACGTGGTGCGCGTGGTGCACGGCCCCCGCCAGCATCGCGTCGCACTGCCCGGACCGCAGCGCCCGCACCGCGTGCTCCACCGCCAGCAGCGAGGACGCGCACGCCGCGTCCAGCGTGTAGGCGGGGCCGCGCAGGTCGAACCGGTTGGCGATGCGGGACGCGGCGAAGCTGGGCACCAGCCCGCCGGAGTCCTCGGCCCGGCCGAGCCGGGCCCGGAACGCGGCGCCGATCTCGGCCAGCCGGTCCCCGCCCAGCTCCGGCAGCAGCTCGGCCAGCACCCCGGTGACCTGGTGCGACACGCTCACCAGCTGGTCGAACCGGGCCACGCCCGGGGTCAGATAGCCGCCGCGGCCGATGACCACGCCGATCCGCTCCCGGTCCGGCAGCCGCTCCTCGCCGCCCGCGTCCGCGATCGCCTCGGCGGCGGTGCGCAGCGCCAACAGCTGGTCGGGCTCCATCCCGGCCACCGCGGCCGGCATGATCCCGAACCGGGCGGGATCGAACGTGGCGAGGTCGTCGATGAACCCGCCCCGGCGGCAGTAGAAGCGGTCGCTCTCGGGCGGCCGGTCGTAGGCGCCCGGGTCGTAGTAAACGTCGGGGTCCCAGCGGTTGGGGGGCACGTCGCGGATCGCGTCCACGCCGTTCTGGACGTTGCGCCAGAACGCGGCGGCCGTCCCGGCCCCGGGGAAGATCGCCCCGAGTCCGACGATCGCGATCGGCTCGGCGGCCCCCGCCCCGGCCCCGCGGCCGGCGGGGCTCCCGCCGCCGCTCATGGGCCCCACCTGGCCGCCACCGCGGCCTTCCCGTTCGCTCGGGCACGGTTCATGACGGCACCCCCGTGAAGACGACCTGGACCTCGTCGCCGTGGACGATCTCGCGCAGCAGCGCGGCCACGCCCGCGTCCGGATCGATCAGCGGCACGCCCCGGCGGGAGTACTCGCGGGCCAGCTCGGGCGTGACCATCCCGCCGCCCGCCCACGGGCCCCAGTCGGCCACCAGCACCCGGCCGCGCAACCGGGTGCGCCAGGCGTGGGCCAACGTGTCGCAGGCGTCGTTGGCGGCGGCGTAGTCGGCCTGGCCGCGGTTGCCGCGGACGCCCGAGACGCTGCCGAACACCACGAAGAAGCCGAGATCCGGGCGGACGGAGGCGGCCAGCGCGGACGCGCCGTCGACCTTGGTCCGGTACACCCGGTCGAAGGAGGCCGGATCCTTGTGGCGGACCAGCCGGTCATCCACCAGCCCCGCGCCGTGGACTACCCCGTCGAGGCGGCCGTGGCGGGCGTAGACGTCCTCCACCAGGGCCCGGACGGCCTGGGCCTCCCGCACGTCCAGGGTCTGGTAGCGGACGGAGGCGGCGTGCTCGCGCAGCGCCTCCAGCGTCGCGGCCACCTCGCGGGCGGCGAGGATCCGGCGGATCTCCGCCTCGATCTCGGCGGGGGTGCGGTTCCCGCCCCGCGCCACCAGGAAGCGGCGCAGCGCCGCCTCGTCGTGCGCTTCCGCGGGCGGGGGCCCGGCCGGCTCGGCGCCGGGCAGCGGCGTACGGCCCGCGAGCTCGATGTGGCAGCCGGTCGTGCGGGCCAGCTCCAGGGCCACCTTCGCGGTGATGCCGCGCGCTCCCCCGGTCAGCAGCACGACGCTGTTCGCGTCCAGGCCGAGCGCGGGCCGCCCGTCGGGCCCGAGGGCCGCGGCGGGGAGCGGCAGCTCGGCGGGGACGACGGTGAGCGTGCGCCGTACCTCGCCGTCGTGGCCGACGTCCACGGGTGCCTCCGCGTCGGCCATCTCCGCCAGGACGCGCAGCGCGATAGCGCGCGGCGTCTCCTTGGTGTTGACGTCCAGGGCGCGCACCAGCGTCTCGGGGAACTCCCGTGCCAGGGTCCGGGCCAGGCCGCGCAGCCCGGTGCCCGGAGTCGGGTCGCCCGCGTCGCCGCCGTCGTAGCGGCGGGCGAACGTGCCGCCCGTCCCGCCCGCCAGCACCAGCCAGCGCAGGCCGCCCACCAGCGCCGCCCGGATCGGGGCGTAGGCCCCCGGCAGCACCGGCCCGCCGCCCGGCTGGAGCGAGCCCAGGTGGATCAGGCCGTCGCAGGGGCCGTCCGGCTCCCTCGGGGTGCGCACGTGGGCGCCCTGGTCCTCCAGCAGCGCGGCGAGTTCGAGCGCGATCCCGCACCCGTCGTCGACGATCACGAAGGTGCGGCCCGCGAACCGCCCGGCGGCGTCCGGGAAGCCCGGCGGCGGCTCGGGGAGCTCGGTCATGCGCACGACGTGCCGCAGCGTCGCCGTCCCCTCCACGGCGGCGGGGGGCGGGGCGGATTCCTGGACGGGGTCCGGGGCGGGGTCGGTCCTGCCCGCCAGGCGCTCGCCGATCCAGGCGACCAGCTCGGCGATGGTCTTGATGCGGGCGAGGCGCTCGGCGACGGTCTCGTCCAGCCGCGTCCCGGCCGGGGCCAGCCCGACCCGCTCGGCCAGCTCGCCGATGATCTCGGTCCGCTTGATGGAGTCGATCGACAGATCGGCCTCCAGGTCCAGCTCCACGGCCAGCATCCCCTCCGGATAGCCGGTGCGGGAACCGATCACCTCCAGGACCGTCGACCGGATGTCGGCATCATTCTGGGGGGACGCCCCCCCAGACCCCCCGGCAACGGCTTCGCCGACATTCCTCGCTCCGCTGCGGATGTCGGCGGGGCCCGGCGCCGCGGGCCGGGCCTCCGGCTCGGGCTCCGCGCCGTTCGCGCCGGTCGTGCCGGCGCCGGAGGAGGCGCTCACGGCCTCGCCCGGCATCGCCCGGCGCGGTCCCGGGACCGGCACGGGCAGGGGCCGCGGCGCGCGGGACCGGGCCGGCAGCGGCGGCCGCGGCACGGCCCCGCCCCCGGGCCGCTGCTCGCCGGCCAGGTAGTTGAGCACGACCTCGCGCTGGGCCGCGATGATCTCCCGTCCGGACCGCAGGAACTCCAGCACCGCCGCCTCGCCCTCCGCGGCCTCCTCCGAGGCCCCTGAGGGCGCCGAGGACGCCGCGGGGACCGAGGGCGCCGGGGACGGAGGGGGCACGGAAGCGGTGCGCGCCCCGCCCGGCTGCGGCGGCGCGGAAACGTTCTGTCCGGAATCCATGGTCTCCCCCTGCGGCACGCCCGCGAGCGGCGGCGCGATCCGCTCGGCGGGGCGCAGCCCGTTGTCCAGATGGCCGCCGTCGGCGGTGCGTACGAGATGTCCGTTCACGATCCAGCCGGGCCCCGTGCCGGGGCCCGTGCTGCGGCCCGTGCTGGGAACCGCGCCAGCGGACGGCAGCGGCCGCGCGTCCCGCCCGGCGAACAGCGGCAGCGGGTCCACCGGCACCCCCGCCACGGCCAGGTCGGCCAGCGCCGTCAGCAGCCGCTCGACCCCCTCCTCGCCGGGGACGTCGACGGCCACGGCGGTGTGCGGCCGGTCGCCGAGGATCTTGCCGGTGAGCTGGGTCAGGACGCGCCCCGGCCCGGCCTCGACGAAGATCCGGGCGCCCGCCGCGTACATCGCCTCGATCTGCTCGACGAACCGGACCGGCACCGCGACCTGCCCGGCGAGGGTGGCGCGCAGCCGGTCCGGGTCGGTGTCGTACGGCGCGGCGCCGGAGTTGGACCACACCGGGTAGGCGGGCGAGCGCAGGTCGCGGGAGTGCAGCTCGGCGCGCAGCGCGGCGGCCGCCCCCGCGACCAGCGGGCTGTGGAAGGCGCACGCGACCGGCAGCCGCCTGCCCGCGATCCCCCGCTCGCCCAGAGCCGCCAGGGCCTGCTCGATCCCCGGCGACGATCCGGAGATCACCACCTGGCGGGGCGCGTTGTGGTTGGCGACGACGACCTCGCCGACGCCGTCCAGGGCGGCGCGGACGTCCTCCAG
The DNA here is from genome assembly GCF_055379765.1 of Actinomadura rugatobispora. NCBI lineage: Bacteria > Bacillati > Actinomycetota > Actinomycetes > Streptosporangiales > Thermomonosporaceae > Actinomadura > Actinomadura rugatobispora. Next base: position 1,563,261 of record NZ_AP029191.1, read on the forward strand.
GCGGGCGGCGACGGCGGCCATGGCGCCCGCGTCCCCGCCCGCGCCGGTCCCGACCCTGACCCCGGCCGCGGCCAGGATGGCCTCGGCGCGGGCGGCGCTCAGCCCGATCAGGTCCTCCTCACCGAACACCCCGGCGGCGCACAGCGCGACCAGCTCGCCGTAGCTGTGCCCGGCGGCCAGGTCCGGCCGCACGCCCAGCGCGGTGAGGAGCCGGTGGACGGCCAGCCCGGCGATGCCCAGGGCGGGCTGCGCGACCCGTGTGTCGGTGAGCGCCAGGCGCTGCCGCTCCGCCTCCTCCGGGGTGAACGCGGCGGGCGGGAACATCGCGCCGGCGTAGCGGCCCCCGGCCAGCCGCAGCAGCCGCTGCAGGCGCGGGAAGGTCACGAACAGGTCGGCGAGCATGTGCGGCCGCTGGCTGCCCTGCCCCGGGTAGAGGAAGGCGACCCGGCCGCCGGCCACCGCGCCGTCCTCGTCGGCCACGCGCACGCCGGGGGCGGCGCGGAACTCCCGCGCGGCGGCGATCTTGTCGCGCAGGTCGTCCGGGCCGGTGGCGACCAGCGCCGCGCGCACCGGGCCCTCGCGCTCGGCGAACGTGCGGGCCAGGTCGCGCAGCCGCACCCGCCCCTGCCCCCCGCCGGAGGCCGATGCCGTCCCGTCGGTCAGCAGCGCCTCGAGCCGGTCCAGTTCGGCGCCGGCCTCGGCCTGGTCCGCGCCGCGGATCAGGAAGAGCTCGGCGGGCCACTCGGCGACCCCGGACACCGGCTCCGGCGCCCCGTCGTACCCGGCCAGGACGGCGTGGAAGTTGGCGCCGCCGAACCCGAAGGCGCTCAGCCCCGCGTACCGCTCGCCCGGCGCCGCCGCCCACGGCCGCGTCGTCCGCCCGAACGCGAACGGGCTGGTCGCCGCGTCCCAGGACGGGTTGGGCCGCTCCAGGTGCAGGGTGCCGGGCAGGACGCCGGTGTGCAGCGCGTACGCGGTCTTGATCAGGCCCGCCAGGCCCGCGGCGCACTTGGTGTGGCCGATCTGGGACTTGACCGAGCCCAGCGCCGTCCCGCCCGGCCGCGCCCCGGCCCCCGTGAACGTCTCGGTGAGCGTGGCCAGCTCGACCCGGTCGCCGACCTCGGTGCCGGTGCCGTGCGCCTCCACCAGCCCGACGCGGGACGGCGACACCCCCGCGCGCCGGTACGCGCGCTCCAGCGCCCGCCGCTGGCCCTCCGCGCGGGGCGCGGTGATCCCGGCCGAGCGGCCGTCGCTGGCGGCCGCCACCGACTTGATCACCGCGTAGATCCGGTCGCCGTCGCGCTCGGCGTCGGCCAGCCGCTTCAGCGCCACGCAGCCCACGCCCTCGCCGAGCGCGATCCCGTCGGCGGCGGCGTCGAACGGCGCGCACCGCCCGCGCGGCGACAGCGCCCGCACGGCGGAGAAGAGCAGGTAGTCGTAGATGCCGTTGTGCAGGTCGGCGCCGCCGCACAGGACCATGTCGCTGCCGCCGGCGACCAGCTCCTTGCACGCGGCGTCGAGCGCGGCCAGGGACGCGGCGCACGCGGCGTCCACGGTGTAGTTGGCGCCGCCCAGGTCCAGCCGGTTGGCGATCCGCCCGGCGATCACGTTGGTGAGGACGCCCGGGCAGGAGTCCTCGGTGAGCCGCGGGAGCTGCTCGTCCAGGCCGGGCGGCACCTGGCCGTAGTACATCGGCAGCAGCGCCCGGGCGCCGTAGGCGTTGCCCAGGTCGGTGCCCGCCTCCGCGCCGAAGAACACCGAGGTGCGCGAGCGGTCGAACGGCCGGTCGGCGTAACCGGCGTCGCGCAGCGCCCGCGCGGCGACCTCCAGGCCCAGCAGCTGCATCGGCTCGACGCTGCCGAGCGACGCGGGCGGGATGCCGTAGGCGAGCGCGTCGAACGGGACGTCCGGGATGAACCCGCCCCACTTGGACGGGGTCTTGGCGCCCGCGCCCGCGTCCTCGCGCAGCGCCGCCGGGTCGAAGTAGACGTCCGGGTCCCACCGGTCGGGCGGCACCTCGGAGATCGAGTCCACGCCGCGGACGACGTTGGCCCAGAACGCCGCGCTGTCGGCGGCGCCCGGGAACACGCAGCCGATGCCGACGATCGCGATGTCCATCGGCTCCCCGGCCGCCCCCTCGGCGGAGGCACCGGAAGCGCCCGTCGCGGCCTCGGCGGCGCCGGCGGCGCCGCGGGCCCGCGCGGACTCCGCGCCCGCCCCGGCGAGACCGAGCGTGGCAGCGCGCGTGGCCAGGAAGAACGTCGCCCCAGTACTGACCTGCTCGTGCAGGCCGGTGATGCTGGTTGTCGACCAGCGCAGCGCCGCGGCCTGCCCCAGCATGAACATGCCCTCGGCGCGCTGCTCGTCCGCGCCGACCGGTACCAGGCCGCCCGGCTCGGCGGCGCCGCCCGCCCCGGCCAGCGGCCCGCGGCCGGGCTCGCGGCGCAGGCCCTTGCTGGCGATCCGCAGCCGGCCGAGGTTGAGCTCCTCCAGCAGCCGCCACACCTCCTGGCGGGGCGTCCCCGCCTCCTCCAGCAGGCGCCGCCGCTCCTCGAACGCCGCGACGTAGGGGGTGCGGGCGCACCGGGTCGCGTGCCCCGGCGAGGTCTCCAGCAGCGCGGTGCCGTCGCACTCGATCGCGGCCCGCTGGAACCCCGGGGTGATCGCCCCGGCGGCGACCGCCTCGTAGGTGAACAGGTACGCCGTCCCCATCAGGAGGCGGATCCCGACGCCGCGCTCGGCCAGCGGCCCGGCCAGCGCGGCCACCATCGCCGCCGAACGCTCGTCATGGATCCCGCCCGCGAACATCACCGACAGCCCGGCGGCCGCGCCCTCGTGCGCGTCGCAGTACGCCAGCAGCCGCTGGACCTGCGCCTCCCACAGCGGGAAGCTCGCGCGCGGCCCGACGTGCCCGCCGCACTCGCTGCCCTCGAACACGAACCTGCGCGCGCCCTCGGCCAGGAAGCGGTCCAGCAGCCCCGGCGAGGGGACGTGCAGGTACGTGCGGATCCCGACCGACTCCAGGGGCTCGACCTGGGCGGGACGGCCACCGGCGACCAGCGCGTACGGGGGGCGCACCGCCCGGACGGCGGCGAGCTGGGCCTCCCGCACCTCGGGCGGCGCGAACCCGAGCACGCCCACGCCCCAGGGCCGCTCGCCCAGCCTCTCGGCGGTGTCGCGCAGCAGGTCGCGGGTCTCGTCGCCGCTCATCAGCGCGAGCGCGAGGAACGGCAGGCCGCCGTCCTGCGCGACGGCCGCCGCGAACGCCGACCGGTCGCTCACCCGCGTCATCGGGCCCTGCGCCACCGGGTACTCGCGGCCCGTCCCGGCACCGGACGCCTCCTCGGCCCCCGGACCGGACGCGCCGCGGGAGGCCAGCGGCTCGGTGCGCACGGCGGCGCGGATGCCCGCGGCGATCTGCGCGCGGACGGCCTGCACCACGCCGCCCGCCGTCCGGTGGCGCTCGGCCAGCGGGCGGGCGAGCGCGCCGTCCTGGCCCACCGGCAGCAGCCGCGACCGCAGCCCGGTCGCGCCCATCCTGGCGTTCATCCCGGCGAGGTCGAGCCCGGCCAGTTCGATGCGGGGCAGGTCGGGGCGGGCGTACACGCGGTGCCCCTCGACGATCCGCGTCTCCGAGCCGTCCATCGCCGCCACCGCGGCGGCGACGTCGGCCGGCAGGTCCGTCTCCCGGACGAGCGCCAGCTGGGAGTCCAGGACCACGCCGGCGGCGCCGCCCGCGACCGCGGCCGCGGCGGTGTGCGGGCCGATCCCGCCGGCCGCCCACACCGGCAGCCCGATCCTGGCGTCCCCGAGCAGCCGCTGGAGCAGCACGAACGTGGACAGCTCACCGACCCGGCCGCCGCCCTCGCAGCCCCGCGCGACCAGGCCGTGCCCGGGCCGGGCGGCCGCGAGGGGGCCCAGCCTGCGGACGGCCTCGGTCGCCTCCTCCGGGTTCACGACCTCGATCAGCAGCCTCCGGCGCCCGCCCGCCGCGAACGCGCGGGGGTCGATCAGCCCTTCGGCGTCGTCGTCATCGCCTTCTCCGCCCTCGACGGGGCGGAACTCGTACTCGCCATGCGCACCGCGGTCGCTCGCGGGCGGGGGCGGCGGGATGGTCCGGACCGTCCAGCCGCCGTCGTCCTCGTCCTGGTACACGTCGGCGGCCGGGTCCGGAGACACCGCCGGCATGGGCATCGTGGACTCGGCGGGCGCGGGGGCCTCGACCTCGGCGGGACGCGGCGCCTCCGGCCGCAGCGCGGGAAAGTCGATCAGGACCGTGTCCACGGCGTCCGGGAGGTCGCGGGGCCGCACGCCGCACCCGGCGGGCACGCGGACGCCGAACGCCCCCCGCCACCAGCGGCCCACGTCGGCCAGCGCGGCCAGCGCGGCGGCGCGGTCGGTCCCGAGGTCCAGGACCCCGATCGCGCCGGCCCGGGCCACCGCCACCGTGAGATGGGGCGCCGGCCGTCCGAACGGGGAGATGCCGATGATCCCGCCCGCGCCACCCTCAGCCGTCATGCACAAGCCCCCCGACCGTCCCGTGCGCCCGGCAGCCCACCTGCGGGCGCGCGGCTCGAAACCCTGGCTGCCTCAACGCCGAGACACACTACGGTCGGTCACACCGTGACCACGAAACCGACACACCGGCGCACGGCCGACCACAGGGACTGGAAAGGATTCCTGGAGACTCCCTTGACCCAAGGAAACCGGGTGACCGACGATCACCCGGCCTCTCAGGGAAGGTTTCACAGGGCGGTGGCGGGCCCCCGGCGGCTCGCGCGCCGCGCGTGCGCGCGGCGCGGATGGGGGCGGATGCCGTGGCGCACGATGCCCTCGTCCAGCCAGCGGTCAAGCCGCGCCCATGTGGTCGTCCTGGCCGCGAGCCCGGTCAGCGCGCCCAGATGGCCGCCGGGCACGGCCGCGAAGCGGACCTCGGGCGCGTTCGGCAGCAGCCGCGCGAACGGCCGGACGGCGGTGACCGGCGCCAGCGCGTCGGCGCGTCCCGCGACGGCCAGAACCGGCACCCGGACGGCGTCCAGGGCGATCCCGATTTCGCCGTCATCCCCCAGAAGGGCCGAATACACCTCCTGGGCGGGACGCCCGGAACCCGCCTCCGCCAAAGCGTGGAAATGGTCGAGGGCTTCGGCCTGCGCCAGATATTCGGTCTTGTCGAGATTGGCCAATGTCCGGTAATCGCGTTTCACCCGCCGCGCGGCGCGCACCGGACCCGGTTCGACCACCCGTGACGGGGTGGCGATCATCGCGACGGAGGCGACGGGCAGGTCCGGATCGGCCGCGGCCAGGAGCGAGAAGAGCCCGCCCAGGCACCAGCCGACCAGTTGCACGGGCTGCCCCGAGGCGTCCCGGCTGACCGTGCGGATCGCCTCCGGCAGCACCTCCCCTGCCCACTCCGCGGCGCCGTGGTCGAGCAGGTAGCAGAGGCGCCCCGCGTTCACCGCGTGCTCGGCCAGACTGCAGCCCCGCCGCAGGTCGAAGCACCGCGCGGGCGCCGCCGGGGACGGCACCAGCAGCACCGGCGGCCCGGCCGCCACCACCCCCTCGAGCCCGCGGTAGCGGTACACCGGCGTGGTGCGCGGCCCGGCCCCGACCGTCCGCGCGGGCGTCGGGCGCAGATCGGCGACATGCCCGTACACCAGCTTGCGGGCGAGGTTGGACGCGGCGGTCCGCAGGCTCCCGGGTGACACGATCATCGCGAGGTCCCAGCTCCGTTCGACGGGCCGGGGCGGAGCAGGCGGCGGGCCCCGCCCCGGCTTCCTGACCGCATTCTCACACCGCGTCCCGGAGCCGCGATCACGGCGCTGTGAAGCCCGTGTTAATTCGCCTCGACGAACCGCCGGGAAGGCAAATTCCGCATTCGAGCGGCCGCGCACTCGCGCGGGCGCGGCGACATCGCGCATAATGCCAGTCACGGCCCGTAGCGTCCCGCCGCGGGCCAGGCCGCCGAGCGGGGTGCGTGATGACGACCCTCAACCAGGCAGGTTCGATCACTCCGCCGGGGAGCCCGCCGGCTCCCGGCGCCGCCTCCCCGCGCGCCCGTACCGGCTTCCGCGTCCCGCAGCGGGGCCGCGACCGCATGGCCGCCCCCGCCGCGCAGCCCGCCGTGGCGCCGCTGCTGGCCGTCCTGCGCGCCGTCTCGCCGGGCCGGGACGAGACCGAGCTGCTGCGCGGGTACGAGGTCGCCGAGCGCCTGCACCGCGGCCAGCTCCGCAAGTCCGGGGCGCCCTACATCACCCACCCCCTCGCCGTGACGATCATCCTGGCCGAACTGGGCATGGACACCGCCACGCTGGTGGCGGCGCTGCTGCACGACACCGTGGAGGACACCCCCTACACCCTGGGCCAGCTCCGCTCCGACTTCGGCGAGGAGGTCGCGGTGCTGGTGGACGGGGTGACCAAGCTCGACGGCGAGCGCTGGGGCGACCAGGCCGAGGCCGAGACGTTCCGCAAGATCGTGCTGGCCGCCGCCGCCGACCTGCGGGTCCTGGTGATCAAGCTGGCGGACCGCCTGCACAACCTGCGCACGCTGGGCTTCCAGCCCGAGCACAAGCGCGGCCGGTACGCCAAGGCGTCCCAGGAGCTGCTGGTGCCGTTCGCCGAGCGGCTGGGCATCCACATGCTCAAGCGGGAGATGGACGACCTGGCGTTCGCCGCCCGCGACCCGGACGCCCACCTGGCCGCCGACCGGGCCGTGCGGTCCGCGCTGCGCGCCGCCGAACCCGCGTTCGGGCCCGCCCTGGGCCTGCTGCGCCCCGCGCTGGCCGAGCAGGGGATCACCGGGCGGTTCTCGATCCGGCCCCGCCACCTGTACGCCGTGCACCGCGAGCGCGAGGGCGACCTGGCCGGGCTGCGGCCGTGCGACGCCGCCCGGCTCCTGCTGCTGGTCGACGGCGGCGAGCGCGACTGCTACGTGGCGCTCGGCGCGGTGCACTCGGCGCTGCACCCGATCCCCGGGCGGGTCAAGGACTTCATCGCGCTGCCCAAGTTCAACATGTACCAGTCGCTGCACACCCGGGTGATCAGCCCGGACGGCGACCTGCTGGACGTCATCATCCGCAGCCGGGCCATGCACCCGGTCGCCGAGTACGGCATCGTCGCCCACATCCGCGAGGCCGGGACGGGCGCGGCCACCGCCGAGCGGCGCGATCTGGTGTGGCTGAGCCGGCTGCTGGCCTGGCAGTCCGACGCGCCCTCGGCGGCGTTCCTCGACAGCCTGCGCGCCGATCTGGCGCCCGGCGACGTCGCGGTGTTCACCCCGTCCGGCGAGGTGGTGGCGCTGCCCGCCGGGGCCACCGCGCTCGACCTGGCCTACGCGCTCGGCCCCGAGACCGGCGACCTGTGCATCGGGGCGCTGGTCAACGGCCGGCTGACCGCGCTGTCGGCCGAACTGCGCAGCGGCAACGTGGTCGAGGTGCTCACCGAACCGGGCGGCGGCCCGTCCGAGGACTGGCTGCGCTTCGCGGTGACCGCCCCGGCCCGCGTCCACATCCGCCGCTCGCTGGACCGCCGCCTCGCCGAGGAGGCCGCCGCCGCCGGGCGGCGCGAACTCCTCCAGGCCCTCGCCGGACACCAGGTCGACCTGCTGGCCGCCGAGGCGCACGGCGACTCGCTGCGGATCGCCCGGGAACTGGGCCACGCCGAGGTCGACCACATGTACGCGGCGCTGGCCACCGGCGTGCTCGACCTGGACGACCTGCTCGCCCGCTTCACCGGCCGCTAGGCTGGCCGGGTGACGTTCGAGCTCGGTACAGACGGCCCCAGGGTGATCGTGGCGGGCGTCGACGGCTCCGACACCTCGATGCGCGCCGGCGCCTACGCCTGGGGCCTGGCCCGCCGCAACGACTCCCGGCTGATCCTGGTGCACGTGTCACCGGTCTCCTCGATCTCCACGCTCACCCCGGGCGGCGCGACGGCGCTGCTGGAGGCGGCCGACGAGATCGCCCGGGAGATCCGCGACGAACTCCAGCAGGCCATCGAGCGCGGTCCCGCCGTCCGGCACGAGCTGGTGCAGGAGCGCGGCGACGCCGCCACGGTGCTGGCCCGGATCGCCGACGACAACCGCGCCGACATGGTCATCGTGGGCGCGTCCATGCAGGCCGGGCACCGGCTGATCGGCTCGGTCGCGGTACGGCTCGTCCGCGCCGGCCGCTGGCCGGTCACCGTCGTCCCCTAGAGACGTCTGCGGCGGCGCTCGGGCGGCCACGTCACGCAGGCCCGCGCGACGGCCGCCAGCAGCACCACCAGGGCGACGCCCCCGACCAGGTTCAGACCGGCGGTGGCCCACGCGGACGGCGCCGGAATCCGCAGCGTCAACGGGAGGAGCGTCAGCAGCGTCACCGCCATCGCGCCCAGGCACGCGAAGGCCCGGACCGGCCGCTCCGCCACCGCGAGCAGCACGTGCAGCAGCGCCGTCGCCTGCACCGTCGCGATCAACGCCGACGCCCCGTACGCCAGCGCCGCGGTCTCCGTACTCGCCCGCGCCCCCACGAACACCGGCGCGTCGATCCCCAGCCCGCCGCGCACGAGGGCCACGCCCCCGAACATCAGCGCCGACACGACCATCGCCGTCCCGGCCCCGCACAGCCACAGCCGCCGGGCGTGCACCCGCGGCCGGGCCGAGAACGCCTCGTGCAGCCGGACGAACTCCTCGTACCGGGCCATCGGGGCGACCACCCCAGGAAGCGCCGCACGGCAGCGGAACGACCGCTGCAACGGCGATCCGCGCCGGTTGCCACGTCCCCGCGGGCCGTGGAAGAACGGCTCGAACGGCGTCTCCCCCATGCCCGAGTGCTACCCGGTCCCCTCGGGGAGACTCCACGTGACTTCAGAGGTTTGTGGAGTTTTTGTCACCCTCCGGCGGTCTCGGTCGCATATGCCTGGGCGACCGCGTGCAGCGCCCAGCGCATCCTGAGCAGGTAGACCTCGGGATGGTCGCCCGCCTCCTGCGCCACGCACCCCAGGCAGTCCGCCGCCACCGGCGCCGCCTCCACGACGGCCCTGATCTGCTGCGGCGTGGGCCGCCCCGACTCCTGGAGCGGCGATGCGAACAGTGCCCTCGCCCGTTCGGGCTCGGTCAGAGTGGTCGACATCGCGTGCCTCCCTCCGGGCAGGGAGCGCCTCCCCCGCCCTTGCCGTTCACCATTCTCCCCTGGAACGGTCCTGCCTTATCGGGAAAAACACCGATAAGGCGGCGGCAGTTCCGCCACACCTGGGTAACGTTGCGGGCGACACGACACCGACCTCTGGAGAGATCATGGACACCGCGGAACGGGAGTTCACCGTCACCGAGGCACGCGCCCTGATCCCCGAGGTGAAGGAGCACGCGGCCGAGATCGTGCGCCTCCGCGCCGACCTCGCCGAACTGACCCTGGACCTGCGCACCCGCGGCGCGTCCGAACGCGGCGGCATCCCCGAGGTGAAGGCCGCCGAGGCGAGGCTCGACGAGGAGATCGCCTGGTTCACCGACCAGGGCATCGAGGTCAAGGGCCTGGCGCCCTTCCTCATCGACTTCCCGGCCGTCCTGGACGGCCGCTCGGTCCGTCTCTGCTGGCTGGAAGGCGACCCCGAACTGGCCTGGTACCACCGCACGGACCTGGGCCTGGCCGGCCGCCGCCCCCTGACCTAATGGAACGAGGGGACCCCGGAAGCGCCCCGCCCCGGGATCCCCTCGGCTCGTCGGCCGCGCTCGGCGCGGCCGGGCTCGTGTCAGACCTGGCCGGCCTTCTCCAGGGCCTCGCAGCAGGTGCCGGTGATCAGCCGCGTGACGACGTAGGGGTCGACGTTGGCGTTGGGGCGGCGGTCCTCGATGTAGCCCTTCTTCTCCACCTCGACCTGCCAGGGGATCCGGACCGAGGCGCCGCGGTTGGAGACGCCGTAGCTGTACTCGCTCCAGGGGGCGGTCTCGTGCATGCCGGTCAGGCGGCGCTCGACGCCGGCGCCGTAGCCGGCGACGTGCTCCTGGACCTTGGTGCCGAGGGCCTCACAGGCGGTGATGATGGCGTCGTAGCCCTCGCGCATCGCCTTGGTGGAGAAGTTGGTGTGGGCGCCGGCGCCGTTCCAGTCGCCTTCGACGGGCTTGGGGTCGAGGGTGGCGGCGACGCCGAAGTCCTCGGCGACGCGGTAGAGGAGCCAGCGGGCGACCCACAGGTGGTCGGCGACCTCGACGGGGCCGGCGGGGCCGATCTGGAACTCCCACTGGCCGGGCATGACCTCGGCGTTGATGCCGGAGACCTTGAGGCCGGCGTCGAGGCAGGCGTCGAGGTGGCGCTCGACGATGTCGCGGCCGTGCACCTCGTCGTCGCCGACGCCGCAGTAGTACATGCCCTGGGGGGCGGGGAAGCCGCGCTCGGGGAAGCCGAGCGGGCGGCCGTCCTTGAAGAAGGTGTACTCCTGCTCGATGCCGTACCAGGAGTCCTGGGCGGCGTACTTCTCGGCCACGGGGCGCAGCCCGGCGCGGGTGTTGGTCGGGTGCGGGGTGCCGTCGACCAGGAAGACCTCGCAGAGGACGAGCTTGTGGTCGCCGCCGCGGATGGGGTCGGGGCAGGTGAAGACGGGCTTGAGCACGCAGTCCGAGTTGTCACCCGGTGCCTGGTTGGTGCTGGAGCCGTCGAAACCCCAGTCCGGCAGGTCGGCACCGTCCGCCAGGATCCTGGTCTTGGAACGGAGCCGCGCGGTGGGCTCGGTGCCGTCGATCCAGATGTACTCGGCCTTGTAGCTCAACGTCGGTCCCTCTCGTCCAGGTATCGGCCCTGACGAGGCTGACAATCTGCCATTTCGGACCTGTTGCCCTTATGTGAACGGCATGTTAAACCGGCGCTGACCTGCCCGGACAAGGGTGAGAGCCTGCTCACATCGCCGGATTTCGGTCGGCGGAGACCTGCGCGACGACGAGATCACGGTACATCTCGCCGGCCCTGTCCGCCTCCAGCACCACGATCCGATCAACGGTCCCGCGCACCGTTCCCGAATGCGGCAGGATTGCCCCACCGGCGAAAGGAGCGAGCGTGAAGCGCAGGGCCTCTTCCGAGCGGCAGGAGGGCGGCGTCGACGAGATGCGCCGCCTCTTCGACGAGGCCGGGCTCGGGGCGCCGCCCGTCCCGGCGCAAATGGAGTCCCTGGTCGAGAAGCGCGGAGAGTGGGTGTACGCCACGCGCGACATCGACCCGATGGGCATGTACATGTTCCAGGACTACGTGCTCGAAGCGCTCAGCGGCCGGGTCGAGGACTACATGGCCGTTTCGCACGCGGGCCACGGCGCGAACTCCTACGCCATCAGCTATCACCTCGTCATGGGGCCGCTCGCCGTCTTCGCCCAGACCGGCTGGGGCGGCGTCTACATGGACAAGGAAGAGTCGACCGCCGCCGTCAAGACCATGCTGAGCCGTTGCGGCGAGGTGCTCGACGCCCTTCAGGAATTGAACGAGGCGCAGCCGTCCCGGCGTTACGACGGCCGCCTCGTCGTCGGCCACAGCACCTTCCGCGGCGCATCCTTCTGCCGCTGGGCCCCGGCCGCCCCCTCCGGCGACGGCTCCCCCTGGGAATGGACCGACGAGACCCCGCCGTCCGCCGCGGACCCGTACCCCGCCCTAACCAAGGCCACGACCCTGCTCCGCACCAGCCCCCTGCCCCCGCCCGTCCCGTAAAAGGCCACGGGCCGCCGGGAGGGCGCGAAAGCGCCGACCACAGCGACCCGGCATGTGGGCGCGGACGGTTTCGAACCGCCGACTCCTCGCTTGTAAGGCGAGTGCTCTACCCCTGAGCTACGCGCCCCCGTGACCGGGCAAGCGTACCCGGTCGCGGGGGGCGGGCGCGAAACGGAATTCTAGGGTTGGGACGAGTCGGGACCGTCCTGTTCGGCGAGGAAGCGTTCGAACTGGGCGGCCAGTTCCTCGGCGGTCGGCATGTCCTGGGATTCGGCCAGCAGGTTCTCCCGCTCGGCGGCTCCGGCGAAGGCGTCGTACTGCTGCTCCAGGGCCCGGACGACCTTCTCCACCTCGTCGTTGCCGGCGACCTGCTCGGCGATCTCGGCGTCGGTCTTGGTGGCGGCCTTGCGCAGGGCGTCGGTGGGCACGACCAGGCCGGTGGCGGAGACCACGGCCTCCAGGGCGGCCAGGCCCGCGGCCGGGTAGGCGGACTGGGCGAGGTAGTGCGGGACGTGCACGGCGAAGCCGAGGGCGTCGTGGCCGGACTCGCCCAGCCGGTACTCCAGCAGCCCGGCGGCGCTGCCGGGGACCTGGACCTTGTCGAACCACGAGTTCTTGGTGATCAGCTCGGGTCGGGTGGCGTGCGAGGTCATCCCGACCGGGCGGGTGTGCGGAACGCCCATCGGGATGCCGTGGAAGCCGACGACCAGGCTGACGCCCAGGCGCTCCACCAGGACGCGGACCGCGGCGGTGAAGCCCTCCCAGAGCCGGTCGGGCTCGGGGCCGGTCAGGAAGAGGAAGGGGCTGCCGACCTCGTCCCTCAGCAGGTGGACGACCAGCTCCGGGGCGTCGTAGGAGGACCAGTGGTCGCGGTCGTAGGTCATCAGCGGGCGGCGGGCCCGGTAGTCGATCAGCGAGTCCACGTCGAACCGGGCCACCACGCGGTGCTCCAGGGAGTCCAGGAGGTGCTCGCGGACCAGCTGACCCGTGGAGCCCGCGTCCACGAAGCCGTCGAGGCTGTGCAGCAGCACCGGCCCCGCCATCTCCGGCAGGTCGGCGTCAAGCTCGTACAGATCCTCAGGGTTTAGCACCGTCTCCCCCACATGTTCATGTCGACAGTCTCAAGACTAAAGCCTGCGATCTGCCGCCAGATTCCTGCGGGGGCTAGCGGGCGAAGACGCGGCTGGCCCGGAAGTCCTCGGGGCGCAGGGTGGTCAGGTCGTCCCGGGAGACCTCGCCGCCCCCCGCCATCAGGCGGTTCGCGTGCCGGAGGCGGGCCCGTTCGATGGCGTTGCGGACGGAGCGGGCGTTGGCGAAGCGGGGCTGGGCGCGGCGGCGTTCGAGATAGTCGCGGAAGACGGGTTCGGTGTCGGGGGCGAGGCGGTACCCCTCGCGGCGGGTCATGAGGCGGCCGATCTCCTCCAGTTCGGCGGGCTCGTAGTCGGGGAAGTCGATGTGGTGGGCGATGCGGGAGCTCATGCCGGGGTTGGACGAGAAGAAGGCGTCCATCCGGTCCTTGTAGCCGGCCAGGACGACGACCAGGTCGTCCCGCCGGTTCTCCATGATCTGGAGGAGGATCTCGATGGCCTCCTGGCCGTAGTCGCGCTCGTTCTCGGCCCGGTAGAGGTAGTAGGCCTCGTCGATGAACAGGACGCCGCCCATGGCGCGTTTGAGGACCTCCTTGGTCTTGGGGGCGGTGTGGCCGACGTACTGGCCGACCAGGTCGTCGCGGGTGACCGAGACCAGGTGGCCCTGGCGGACGTAGCCGAGGCGGTGGAGGAGTTCGGCGAGCCGGGTGGCGACGGTGGTCTTGCCGGTGCCGGGGCTCCCGGTGAAGCACATGTGGAGGTTGGGGCGGCCCGAGTCGATGCCGAAGCGGGCGCGGACGCGGTCGACCAGGAGCAGCGCGGCGATCTCCCGGATGCGGGTCTTGACCGGGGCCAGGCCGACCAGTTCGGAGTCCAGGGCGTCCAGGACCCCGTCGATGTGGGAGTCGGCGCGTTCGCGGGCCAGGTCGACCACGGCGTCGGGCGGGAGGGGTTCGGGGGCCTCCTCGCCGCCGTTCTCGGACGGGCGCATGCCGAATCCGGGGCGTTCGCTCATCGGTACCGTTCGCCCTGGGGGCGGTCGAGGGCGTAGGGGTGGACGCGGACGCGCACCCGGCGGTCCGAGGTCTCCTCGCGGTCCAGGCGGAAGCCGGGTTCTTCGGCGGGCCGCTGGACGATGAACGACAGGGCCGTGGTCTGCCTGCCGTAGCGGGCGTCGTAGGCGTTGAGGCGGATGTAGTGGCCGGGGTAGGCCCTGCGGCATTCGTTGACCTCGTAGAGGACGCCGGCGGGGTCGGTGAGGTCGAACATCGGCAGGCCCCACATCTCCCAGTAGGAGTTGCGCGGGTGGGGGTCGTCGGTGAACTCGATCGAGCAGGGCCAGCCGTTGCGCAGGGCGTAGGCGACCTGTGCGGTGATCTCCTCGTCGGTGAGGTCGGGCAGGTAGGAGAAGGTGCCTTGGGTGATACGCATTACAGACTCACAGGAGTGTCGAGGACGTCCGGGGTGTCGGTGGATTCGTAGGTGAAGGTGATGTCGCCCCAGGTGGCGAGGGCGACGTCGAGTTCGCGGCTGTGCTTGGCGGCGGCGCGGAGGATGTCGGGGCCCTCGGCGAGGTAGTCGCGGCCCTCGTTCCGGGCCTTGATCATCGCTTCGAGGGCGACGCGGTTGGCGGCGGCGCCCGCGGCGATGCCCATGGGGTGGCCGATGGTGCCGCCGCCGAACTGCAGGATGACGTCCTCGTCCAGGTAGTGCAGGAGCTGGTGCATCTGCCCGGCGTGGATGCCGCCGGACGCGACCGGCATGCAGCCGGGCAGCGAGGCCCATTCCTGGTCGAAGTAGAGGCCCTTGACCGGGTCGGCGGCGATCGTGTCGCGGCGGAGGGTGTCGTAGAAGCCGGCGACGCTGTTGGGGTCGCCCTCCAGCTTGCCGACGACCGTCCCGGCGTGGATGTGGTCGACGCCGGCCAGCCGCATCCACTTGGCGATGACGCGGAAGCTGACGCCGTGGTTCTTCTGCCGGGTGTAGGTGGAGTGCCCGGCGCGGTGCAGGTGCAGCAGGACGCCGTTGGCGCGGGCCCAGTGCGCCATCGACTGGATGGCGGTGTAGCCGATGGTCAGGTCGATCATGACGATGACGCTGCCGAGTTCCTTGGCGAACTCGGCGCGCTCGTACATCGCCTCCATCGTCCCGGCGGTGACGTTGAGGTAGTGGCCCTTGACCTCGCCGGTGGCGGCCTGCGCCTTGGTGACGCCCTCCATGCAGTAGAGGTAGCGGTCGCGCCAGCGCATGAAGGGCTGGGAGTTGATGTTCTCGTCGTCCTTGGTGAAGTCGAGGCCGCCGCGCAGGGCCTCGTACACGACGCGGCCGTAGTTGCGGGCCGACAGGCCGAGTTTGGGCTTGACGGTGGCGCCGAGCAGGGGGCGGCCGAACTTCCCGAGATGTTCGCGCTCCATGACGATGCCGTGCGCCGGGCCCTGGAAGGTCTTGACGTAGTGCGTCGGGATCCGCATGTCCTCCAGGCGCAGCGCCTTGAGGGCCTTGAAGCCGAAGACGTTCCCGATGATGGACGAGGTGAGGTTGGCGATCGACCCCTCCTCGAACAGGTCGAGGTCGTAGGCGATGTAGGCGATGAACTGGTTCTCCTGGCCGGGGACGGGCTCCACCCGGTAGCACTTGGCCTGGTAGTTCTCGTACGAGGTGAGCCGGTCGGTCCACACCACCGTCCAGGTGGCGGTGGACGACTCGCCCGCGACGGCCGCGCCCGCCTCCTCCGGGGGCACGCCGGGCTGCGGCGTGATCCGGAAGGCGGCCAGGATGTCGCTGTCCTTCGGCTGGTAGTCCGGGCGCCAGTAGCCCATCTCCGCGTACGGGATCACGCCCGCCGACCATCTGCCCGCGCTCATTCGTCCGCTCCTTGGTTCGCCGGTCGCTTGGCGGTTCGAGGGTGCCGCGCCCATACTTGCGATGTCCATCAAGTGTTCTGCGGTCATCATCAAGTGATCAGTTGATCGAGGAGGTCGGGCGGGGTGACGGAGGCGCGGCTGCGGACGTTCGTGGCGCTGGCCGACACCGGGTCGGTGCGGGAGGCGGCGCGGCGGCTGTACGTGACCGAGTCGGCGGTGTCGGCCTCGGTGGCGGCGCTGGGACGGGACCTGGGCGTCCCGCTCGTGCGGCGGGTGGGGCGCGGGGTCGCCCTGACCGAGGCGGGGACGGTGTACGCCGCGTACGCCCGCCGGGTCCTGGGGCTGCTCGACCAGGGCCGGGCGGCGGCGCGCGGGGCGGCCGATCCGGGGCGCGGCACGCTGCGGCTGGCGGCCGTGACGACCGCCGCCGACCAGGTCCTGCCGGGTCTGCTGGCGGGTTTCCGGGGACGGTGGCCGGGGGTGGAGCTGGCGCTGGAGGTGGGGCCCAGCCGGCGGGTGTGGGGCAGCCTGGGGGCGCACGAGGCGGATCTGGTGCTGGCCGGGCGTCCTCCGGCGGGGGCGGCGGCGACCGTGCTGGCGCGCCGTCCCAACGAGCTGGTGGTGGTGGCGGCGCCGGAGCTGGCGGCGGGGTTCGCGGAGGCCGTGACGCCGTGGGTGATGCGGGAGCCGGGGTCGGGCACGCGGGTCACGGCGGAGGCGTATCTGGCCGAGCGCGGAGTGGACCCGCCGAGCCTGGTGCTGGGGTCGAACGGCGCGGTGGTCGCGGGGGCGGCGGCCGGGCTGGGCGTGGCCCTGGTGTCGCGGGACGCGGTGGGCGCCGAGCTGGCGGCGGGCCGGCTGGTCGTGGTGGACGCGCCGGGGATGCCGCTGGACCGGCCGTGGCACGCGGTCTGCGGCCCGGAGCCCACGCCGACGACGCTGCTGTTCGTCCGGCATCTGCTGGACGCCCCCGGCTGGACCGCTCCAGAGGGAACCCCGCCGGAGAACCGCTAACCGGCCGAGGAGGCCATCCAGACGGCCAGGGCGAGCAGCAGCAGGCTGCCCGCGATCATGATCACTCCGGTCCGGCTCCAGCGCGCCGCCGAGCCCGGCCCGGCCGGCAGGAAGCGCGCCCAGCCCAGCAGCACCAGAGCGGCGATGCCCATCGCCGCGGCGCCAATCGTCACGTCGCCCTCCCCTGCCCCGCCCGTCGGACATCGTATGCGGGCTTGGGCGGAATGCCCCACATGCGCGTGGCGGGGACCCCACGGGTACGGCGACCGCGACAGAATCGGATTCAGTCCGACGCAAGGAGAGGTTGCCATGACCGCCGACGGCTCGCCCCACCGCCCCTACGACCCCGACCGCCCCTACGACATCGTCCTGTTCGGCGCCACCGGCTTCACCGGCGGGCTGACCGCCGAGTACCTGGCCGCGAACGCCGGCCCGGCCACCCGCTGGGCGCTGGCCGGACGCAACCCCGGCAAGCTGGAGGCGGTCCGCGCGCGGCTCGCCGCGATCGACCCGGCCCTCAAGGACCTGCCGCTGCTGCACGCCGACAGCACCGACTCCGCCTCCCTGGACGCCGTCGCCCGCGCCGCCCGCGTCGTGATCAGCACCGTCGGCCCGTACGAGAAGCACGGCGGGCCGCTGGTGGCCGCGTGCGCGCGGGCCGGCACCGACTACCTCGACCTGACCGGCGAGCCCACGTTCGTGGACCGGATGTACGTCCTCCACCACGAGGAGGCGCGGCGCACCGGGGCCAGGATCGTGCACGCCTGCGGCTTCGACTCCATCCCCTACGACCTCGGCGTGTACTACACCGTCCAGCGGCTGCCCGAGGGCGTGCCGCTGCACGTGGAGGGCTTCGTGCGGGCCAGCGCCCAGGTGTCCGGCGGCACCCTGCACTCGGCGATCGGGATCTTCTCGGACGTCCCCGGCATGCTGCGGGCCGAGCGCGAGCGGCGCCGGATCGAGCCCCGGCCGGAGGGCCGCCGGATCCGGGTCTCCGCGCGGCCCGTCCCGCGCACCCGCGTCGGGGACGGCTGGACGCTGCCGATGTCGACCCTGGACCCGCGGATCGTGGCGCGCTCGGCCGCCGCGCTCGACCGCTACGGCCCCGACTTCAGCTACGGCCAGTACGTCGCCGTCAAACACCTGGCCACCGCCGCGGGCCTGGCCGGCGGGCTCGGCGCCGTCATCGGGCTGGCGCAGCTGCCGCCCACCCGGTCGCTGCTGCTGCGGCTGGCCACCGCGCCCGGCGAGGGCCCCTCGGCGGAACGGCGCGCGCGGAACTGGTTCAGCGTGAAGTTCGCCGGCGAGGGCGGCGGCGAACGGGTCGTCACCGAGGTCGCGGGCGGCGACCCCGGCTACGGCGAGACGGCCAAGATGCTGGCCGAGTCGGCGCTGTGCCTGGCCCACGACGACCTTCCCGCGACCTCCGGGCAGGTCACCACCGCCGTCGCCATGGGCGACGCGCTCATCGGACGGCTCGACCGCGCCGGGCTGACCTTCCGCGTCCTGGAACCCCCGGCCCGTTAGGAGCGCGGCACCGGGATCACGGCCTCGACGGTCGTGCCGACGCCCCTGCGGCTGCTGACGATCACCCGTCCGCCCAGCAGCTCGGCGCGCTCGGCCATGCCGCGCAGCCCGTAGGAATCGGGACGGCGGCCCGGCCCCCGGCCGCCGCCGCGCGAGGCGTACACGTCCTGGATCGAGAAACCGACGCCGTCGTCCTTGACCACCAGCCGCACCCGCTCGCGGTCGTGCTCCAGCAGCAGGTCCACGTAGGACGCGGACGCGTGCCGCACGCAGTTGCCGACGGCCTCCTGCGCGATCCGGTACAGCGCGGTCTGGACGTGGTCGGGCAGCGCGTCCTCCAGCTCCCCCGACACGGCCACGGTCACGTCCAGCCCGTCGCCGCGCGGCGGCGGGCCGCCGACCTCCCGGGCGAGGGTGGCCAGCGCCGCGGACAGGCCGAGGTCGTCCAGCACCGGCGGCCGCAGCCCGCCGATCGCGGCGCGGGTCTCGGCGGCGGCCAGCTCGCACAGCTCCCGCGCGTGCCGGATCTGCCGGCGCGCCTCGGGATGGTGGTCGGGCAGCGCGCCCTCGGCCGCCGACAGGTGGAAGCCCAGCCCGGCGAGCCGCTGCGCGATGCCGTCGTGGATCTCCCGGCTGAGCCGCGACCGCTCGGCCTCCTGGACCTCCACGGCCCGTTCCGCGAACCGCTCGGCGGCGTGCTCGCGCTCCTGCGCGGCGCGCAGCCGGCGGCACGAGCACAGCACCGGCGCGAACAGCTCGGCCAGCGCGGTCACCAGCACCACGTCCTCGGGCAGGCAGCGCCCGGCGGACCGCACGTCCACCACCGCGATCGTGGACCGGCCGCTGTGCACGGGCACCGCCACGCCCCGGCCGTCGGCGTGCACGCGGGTGCGGCCGTGCGCGGCGGCCCAGCCGACGTCGCCCTCCCCCAGCGGCACCGGCGGCCCGCCCGGCCCCCGGAGGGCCCGCTCGTCCTCGTCGAGGACGTACACGTCGCAGAACGCCAGCTCGCGGGACGAGCGCACGACCAGCCCGGCCAGTTCCGCGGCCATCTCCGGCAGGGCGCGGTCGGAGCAGGCGACGGTCACGATCCGCACCAGCAGGTCGCGCCCGCGCCCGGCCAGCAGTTCCAGCGGCCCCGGCACGGCGGCGCCCGCCTCCGCCCCGGCGGCGGTCACCGGAACAACCCCTCGCGCAGGGCGACGGCGATCGCCGCCGACCGGTCGGTCACCTCCAGCTTGCGGTACAGCGCCCGCAGATGGCTCTTGACCGTCTCCTCGCTGAGCACCAGCCGCGAGGCGATCGCCTTGTTCGACAGCCCGCCGACCAGCAGCGACAGCACCTCGCTCTCGCGCTGGGTGAGGCCCCGGTTGGCGCCGGGCCAGAACTCGCCGCGGGTGAGGCGGGCGGCGGTGACCGCCATCCGGCCCGCCAGGGTCGGGTCGACGACGGTCTCCCCCTGGGTGACCTCCTCCAGGCGGCGGACCAGCTCCGAGCCGTCCACCCGCTTGAGCAGGTAGCCGCCGGCGCCGGCGCGCAGGGCCTCGAAGACGTACTGCTCGTCGTCGTACACCGACAGGAACACCACCCGGGCCTCGGGCACCCGGGTGGTGATCACCCGGCACAGGTCCAGCCCGCTCTCCTGGCCGAGCCGCACGTCCAGCAGGACCACGTCGGGACGGAGGCCGGTGACCAGCCGGGTGGCCTCGTCGGAGGTGCCGGCCTGCCCGACGACGCGCACGCGTCCCGCGAAACCGGCCAGCATCGCCTGCAGGCCGGCGAGGATCATCTCGTGGTCGTCGACGAGGACGACGCGCACAGGGGGGCCCATTCCGGCACGATAACAACCGGAAGCTACTCGCCAGTAGGCCCCTCCGGCCAGTAGTCGACAGGTAGCCGGGCAGACTGTGCCGGCGTCTCACCCCCGGACTCACCTGATTGGGGGACGCACCAGCCCGGCGGCCGCCCTAGCGTCCTTCACGACAACGCGAACCCCGCCGGACGGAGGACACAGGTGCCCCATCGGATCGTGCACATGCTCCGGGCGCGCGGGTCGGGCCGGCGCCCGGTCATGCTCGCCATCGCCGGGGACAGCGCCGCGGGCAAGACGACACTGACCAGGGGGCTCGTGCAGTGTCTCGGGGCGGACCGGATGACCGCGGTCTGCGTGGACGACTACCACCGCTACGACCGGGCCGAGCGCAGGGACAAGCCCTTCACGGCGCTGCACCCCGACTGCAACCACGTCGACATCATGGAGCAGCACCTGCAACTGCTGTCCATGGGCGAGCCGATCCTCAAACCCGTGTACGACCACGCGACCGGGGCTCTGGTGCGCCCCGAACTGGTGGAGCCCCGCGACTTCGTGATCGTGGAGGGGCTGCTGCCGCTGCACACCCGGCTGGCCCGCGCCTGCTTCGACATCACCGTCTACCTGGACCCGCCCGAACGGCTGCGGCACGCGTGGAAGGTGCGCCGCGACTGCGAGAAGCGCGGCTACACCCCTGAGCAGGTCGCGGCCGAACTGGCCCGGCGGGAGCCCGAGAGCGCCGCCTACATCCGTCCCCAGCGCAGGTGGGCCGACATCGTCGTCCGGTTCGCGCCCGTCGCCGAACGGCACGACCCGCCGGACACGCCGCTCTCGGCCGAGCTGCTGCTGCGTCCCACCATCGACCACCCCGAGCTCGGCGGGGTCGTCGGCGAGGCCGACCCGGGCGGCGGCGAGACCGCCATGCACCTGCGGCTCCACCGCGACACCGACGGCCGCCCCGTGGACGCCCTGCACGTCCACGGCTACGTCTCCCCCGACGAGTCGCAGGTGGTCAAGAAGGCCATCTGGGAACGGCTCGGACCCCGCGCCGGCAACGGCGCCCTGGACCCCGGCGCGCTCGGGCGCTTCGGCGAGAACGGCACCAGCGACCCCCTCGCCATCACCCAGCTGCTGCTCCTCTACCACCTGCTCGACGCCGACCGCCGCCAGGCCGCCTGACGGCGCCCGCGGCCCGAAGACCCGCCGGGCGGTGGTGAAACGCCGGCTCCACGCCGTCCACGGCGGCGACCCGCCACCGCCCGGCGCCCGGACTCCCCGCACGGGGAGCGTCCGGATCCCCGATTCCGCGGACGCGCGGGGAGGCCCCGGTCCTGCCCTTCCGGGCCGCGCGACCGCGGCGAGCCAGGAGGACACCTCGGTGGGCGCCAGAGGTGCCCTCCTGGCTCACCCCCTCGGAACCCGTCTCCCGGCGCTCAATCCTGTATGGCCTGTATGGCCTGTATGGCCTGTACGGCGCCCACGACCGTCCCCTCGGACAGCTCGTGCCAGGGGATCTCCGGCCGGTCCGGCGCCACCACCGCCAGCGACTGCCCGCCCCGGACGGTGTCCCCGGGCTCGGCGGCCAGCCGGAACCTGGCGTTGGGCCGGTGCGAGTCCCCCACGGCCAGCAGCGTGCTGCCCCGCCGCAGCAGGAAGATCGCCAGCTCCAGCCGGGGCCACTCGCCCGCCCCCTCGGGCACGTCCACCCGGAACAGCGTCGAGTCGGTGTCCAGCGTGCTGGCCAGGTTGTGGTAGATCGAGGCGATCCCGGGATTGCGGATCGCGACCGCGACCACCGCGGGATCGTCCAGGTCCACCGGCTCGATCCCGCCGCCGATCAGATCCAGCGCCTCGGTGATCTCCGCGCGGCGCCCGCCGTCGTGCACCCCGGCCAGCAGATGGACCGGCGCGCCGCCGTGCCGCCGCAGGTAGGCGTTGACGCCGAGCATCACCCGGACGGTCTCGTCGTCGTTGCGCCCCGCGACCAGGACGGTCCGGGCGTCCTCCAGCCGGGCCCGCTCGTAGGCGGTGTCGTCGAAGAGCACGACGTCGTACAGCTCGGGGTCGGGGTTGTCGCCCGGCAGTTGCTCCTGCCAGAAGACGGTGGCCACCGGGGTCTTGGCGTACTCGGAATCGGCGCGCAGCTGGCCGATGATCGCGCGCAGCCCGTCCCGCTCGTAGCCGATGATCACGATGTGCCGGCGGTGGTGCAGCCGGGCCCGCCCGTTGGCCTTCATCGTCCTGCCCTTCGCCATCCAGAGGGTCAGCTCCGCGAACAGCATCAGCCCGGCGGTCAGCCCGGCCACGATGACGACCGCGCCGCCGATCCGGCCGCCGGCGGTCTCCGGGTACAGGTCGCCGTAGCCGGTGGTGGTGCCGCTGACGAAGAAGTACCAGAGGTAGTGCGGCGGGTCCCTGATCTCGGCGCCGGGCTTCTCGAACGCGGCGATGAGCAGCCAGCCGAGCACCGCGGCCGCCAGCAGCACCAGGGCGGGCGCGCGCCAGGCCCGGGCGGCGATCCGGTGGACCACGCGCATGACGAGGAACGGCATCGTCGGACCCCCCGTCGCTCGCTCGCGGATGTGCGTCGCAGCGTGGCACCCGACAAATAAGACGTCAACCCCCAGAACGGCCGACACCGGCCGGACCCCACCGATCGCCCGAATCGCCCGGCCTCGGGCTCTCAGGCGCCCGGCGACCGCTTGAAGAAGCGGGTCAGCGCCGCGGCCACCTCCTCCGACAGGCCGGTATCGGCCGGATGGGCGCCCGAGGGCACGAGATCGCCGGCGGGCGACGCCTCGCCCGCCGCGTCGTCCCGTACCGCCTCGCGGGTGTGGCCGCAGTCGCGGCACTCGATCTCGCCGAGCCGGCAGCCCAGCGCCACCGATCCGCACGCGTCGCAGTGGTCGAGCGGGGCCGAGCCGTCGTGGGCGGCCTGGCAGCCGGGGCAGATCAGCACCTGCCGGTCGGCGCGGACCCCGCGCTTCCACGGGCTCGCGCCGCGCACGGGGTCGGTCTGCCGCGCCCCGCATCGGAAGCAGGGCATCACACCTCCAGGGGTGCGGGGGCCGGAGGCCCGCCGCCGCCTGCCCGCCGGGCGCCCGGACAAGGGCGCGCGGCGGGCACGGGCGGTCAGGCGGGCCGGCCCGGAATCACTCAGAGTCCGGCGAGCGCCTTGCGGTACTCGTCGAGGTCCCGCGCGTCGGGAATGGCGTTGACGACCTTCCAGCGCACGACGCCCCCGGTGTCGATGACGAAGGTGCCGCGCAGCGCCAGCCCCTTCTCCTCGTCGAAGACCCCGTACGCCTGCGCGGTGCCGCCGTGCGGCCAGAAGTCCGCCAGCAGCGGGAACTGGTACTTCTCCTGGTCGGACCAGGCGCGCAGCGCGAACATCGAGTCGACCGACACCGCGAGCACCTGGACGTCGTCCCCGCCGAGCGTGGGCAGCTCGTCGCGGATCGCGCAGAGCTCACCCGTGCAGACGCCGCTGAACGCAAGCGGATAGAACACCAGGACCACGTTCTTCCGGCCCCGGAAATCCGACAGCTTCACCGGGGTGCCGTGCTGGTCCTTCAGCTCGAAGTCCGGTGCGACGTCGCCTACCTCAACCGCCATGCCTCTCCCGCGGGTCGATTCCCCCGCTCGCCTGCGGGGGTGGAGTTCGTCCTACGGGGGCCAGTCTGCCATCCCGCCCCGTCGGGGCGGCGGGCGGCAAGGACCTCAAGAATTCACTTGTGGCCCTTGGGGGCGACCAGGCGGGTGCCCGACCACTCCCTGGCGGCGCTGACGCTGCTGGTCTGGGCCAGACCCGCCGTCTGGGCGGCCTCGCCGATGTCGCTCGGCTCCACGTGGCCGTCCCGGCCCGCCTTGGGCGTCAGGAGCCAGATGTGGCCGCCACCGGTCAGGGGCACCATCGCGTTGGTGAGCTCGTCGAAGAGGTCACCGTCCTCTTCACGCCACCACAGCAGCACGACGTCGACCACGTCCTCGTAGTCTTCATCGACCAGCTCGTTCCCGGTGACGGCCTCGACGGAGTTGCGGAGCTCCTCGTCGACGTCGTCATCGAAGCCGATCTCCTGCACCACCTGGCCCGCCTTGAGGCCGAGCCGTTCGGCCAGGCTGCGCTCAGACTGCGCCTGACCCGCGGTCGCGCTCACGAAAGTCCTCCCATGGTCGGTAGTCCGCCAGTTGCGATTCCGTGCCGCCCTGGTGGCGACCCCTCCGCACTGGTTCGGGTTTTGCGGGACAGTCCACACAAGTAGACGGCCCCAGCGCAAGTGTCTGCCCGGCTTTTGGTGGCCTCATGGGACCGATTACGGCTTCGGTGGTCAATGGACACCTGCCGAGCGTAACAACGCGGGCTCATCCCGCGAGAAACGTCAACCGTACCTGACGGTCGGGGTTGTCGAGATTCAGATCCACCAGAGCCACCGACTGCCACGTGCCCAGGGCGAGCCGTCCGCCCAGCACGGGCACCGTTGCGTACGGCGGGACCAGCGCGGGCATCACGTGCGACCGGCCGTGGCCCCGGGAGCCGTGCGCGTGCCGCCAGCGGTCGTCGGCCGGCAGCAGATCGCCCAGCGCCGCCAGCAGGTCGTCGTCGCTGCCCGCCCCCAGCTCGATGATCGCGATGCCGGCGGT
This sequence comes from Actinomadura rugatobispora, assembly GCF_055379765.1. NCBI lineage: Bacteria > Bacillati > Actinomycetota > Actinomycetes > Streptosporangiales > Thermomonosporaceae > Actinomadura > Actinomadura rugatobispora. The sequence continues at coordinate 1,587,865 of NZ_AP029191.1, forward strand.
GGCGTGCGGCACGAAGACGTGCAGCAGCCCGTCGCCGCCCCGCGAGGCGGCGAAACGCTCGCACTCGCCCGTGATGTCGTGCACGACCTCCCGCTTCCCGGTGGCCACCTGGACCACGGTGCTCTCCATGCCTCCAGGTGTACCCCATCCGGGCCGTGGTCGCGCGGAGGCGGGCCCGCGAGCGCGAGCGGCGCCCCGGCGGGCTCCGGGGCCCTACCGGCTCACCGGGCGCCCTCGCGGGCGCGCTCCCCGGCACGGTGCTCATGGGGCCCCTCGACGACCGCGTCGGGCCCCGGGAAGACCAGGCAGGTGTGGCCGTCGTCGAAACGGACCATGTAGGGCGGTCCGCCCGACGGGCCGCGGACCTCGACGATCTCACCGGACCTGTCGGGCTGTCCGACGGTGTTGCCGTGCACGTGCAGCCGATCTCCGATCGATGCGTTCATCACTCCCCCAGGCGCGTGCGGCCGCGGCCGGTTCCGCGACCGCTCCGGGCATGGCGCCGTCCGCTGTTCCCAGCGCGTACGGTTCCAGCTTCGTACGTCTTCCGTGCCTCGTCGAGGGGGCCGTCAAACCCGGTCCGAGCTGCGCGTTCACGGTCCGGGCACTCCCGGTGACCGGCCACAATGGTTACTGGTTGGTAGAGATGCGTTAGCCGAAATAAACGGCGACGATGGGATCACGATCCACCACGGCCGACAGCCGTGCACGAGGCCGCCGCCGGCTCACCGGGCGGGCGCCGGGCTCACCAGAGAAGACGGTAAGCGCAGAGGGGACCCCGTGGCTTCCGGACGTCAACGCTATTCGATCATCAGTGACGGGCTGCCGAGCCAGCTGCCGGACATCAACCCGGACGAGACCCGGGAGTGGCTGGAGTCGCTCGACACGGTGATCAAGACCGAGGGCCGCAGCCGGGCACGCTATGTGATGCTCAGGCTGCTGGAGCGTGCCCGCGAGCAACAGGTCGGGGTGCCCGGCCTGCGCAGCACCGATTTCATCAACACCATCCCGCCGGAGAGGGAGCCCTGGTTCCCCGGCGACGAGCACATCGAACGGCGGATCCGGGCCTACATCCGGTGGAACGCGGCGATCATGGTGTCCCGCGCCAACCGCCCCGAACTGGGCGTCGGCGGCCACATCGCCACCTACGCCTCGGCCGCCTCCCTCTACGAGGTCGGCTTCAACCACTTCTTCCGCGGCAAGGACCACGGCGAGTCCGGCGACCAGGTCTTCCTCCAGGGCCACGCCGCCCCGGGCATCTACGCCCGCGCCTACCTGGAGGGCCGCCTCCCGCAGGACAAGCTGGACGGCTTCCGGCAGGAGATGTCCCATCCGGGCGGCGGGCTGTCGTCCTACCCGCACCCGCGGCTGATGCCGGACTTCTGGGAGTTCCCCACGGTGTCCATGGGCCTCACCGCGATCGACTCGATCTACCAGGCCCGCTTCAACCGCTACCTCTACAACCGCAAGATCAAGGACACCTCGCGGTCGCACGTGTGGGCGTTCCTGGGCGACGGCGAGATGGGCGAGCCCGAGTCGCTGGGCGCCATCGGCCTGGCCGCCCGCGAGGAGCTGGACAACCTCACCTTCGTCGTCAACTGCAACCTGCAGCAGCTCGACGGCCCGGTGCGCGGCAACGGCAAGATCATCCAGGAGCTGGAGTCGTACTTCCGCGGCGCCGGCTGGAACGTGATCAAGGTGGTGTGGGGCCGCGACTGGGACCCGCTGCTGGCCCAGGACGCCGACGGCGTGCTGGTCAACAAGATGAACACCACGCCCGACGGCCAGTTCCAGACCTACACCGTCGAGTCCGGCGCCTACATCCGCGACCACTTCTTCGGCGACGACCCGCGGCTGCGCAAGATGGTCGAGCACCTGTCCGACGACGACCTGCGCAAGCTCTCGCGCGGCGGGCACGACTACCGCAAGGTGTACGCGGCGTTCAAGGCCGCCCGCGAGCACGTCGGCCAGCCGACCGTCATCCTCGCCCACACCATCAAGGGCTGGACGCTGGGCCCCGACTTCGAGGCCCGCAACGCCACCCACCAGATGAAGAAGCTCACCAAGGCCGAGCTGAAGGAGTTCCGCGACCGGCTCTACCTCGACATCCCGGACTCGGCGCTGGAGCAGCCGCTGCCGCCGTACTACCACCCGGGCGAGGACTCCGACGAGATCGAGTACATGCGCGAGCGACGCGCCGCGCTGGGCGGGTTCCTGCCCAAGCGGGTGGTGCGGGCCAAGGCGCTCAAACTGCCCGGCGACCCGGTGTACGCGGAGCTGAAGAAGGGCTCGGGCAAGCAGAACGTCGCCACCACCATGGCGTTCGTCCGGCTGCTCAAGGACCTGATCAAGGACGAGAACATCGGCGCCCGGTTCGTCCCGATCGCTCCGGACGAGTACCGGACGTTCGGCATGGACTCGCTGTTCCCCACGTCCAAGATCTACGCCCCGCACGGGCAGACCTACGAGGGCGTCGACCGCAAGCTGCTGCTCGCCTACAAGGAGTCCGAGCAGGGCCAGATGCTGCACGAGGGCATCAGCGAGGCCGGCTCGATGGCCTCGGCCATCGCCGCGGGCACCGCGTACGCCACGCACGGCGAGCACATGATCCCGGTCTACATCTTCTACTCGATGTTCGGGTTCCAGCGGACCGGCGACCAGATGTGGGCGCTCGGCGACCAGATGGGCCGCGGCTTCCTGCTCGGCGCCACCGCGGGCCGCACCACCCTCACCGGTGAGGGCCTCCAGCACGCCGACGGGCACTCGCCGCTCATCGCGGCCACCAACCCGGCGTGCGTGCACTACGACCCGACCTGGGCGTTCGAGCTGGCGCACATCGTGCAGGACGCGCTGCGCCGGATGTACGGCTCGTCCGAGGAGCACCCGCAGGGCGAGAGCATCTTCTACTACCTGACGATCTACAACGAGCCGTACCAGCAGACCCCCGAGCCGGAGGGCCTCGACGTGCAGGGCCTCCTCAAGGGGCTCTACCGGCTGCGTCCGGCCCCCGAGACCGAGAACGGCCAGGCGCCCAAGGCCCAGATCATGGCCTCCGGCGTGGCGGGCCGCTGGGCCCTGGAGGCGCAGCGGCAGCTGGCCGAGGAGTGGGGCGTGGCCGCCGACGTGTGGTCGGCCACCTCGTGGAACGAGCTGGCCCGCGAGGCCCAGGCGTGCGACGAGTGGAACCTGCTGCACCCCGACGCCGAGGAGCGCGTCCCGTACGTCACCCGCGCCCTGGAGAACGCGCCCGGCCCGATCGTGGCGGTGTCGGACTTCATGCGGGCCGTACCGGACCAGATCGCGCCGTGGGTGACCGCGGACTACTCCTCGCTCGGCACCGACGGGTTCGGGTTCTCCGACACCCGCGCCGCCGCGCGCCGGGCGTTCCACGTGGACGCGGCGTCGATCACGCTGGCCGTGCTCACCCGGCTGGCCCGGCAGGGCGAGGTCAAGCCGGAGAGGCTGCAGCAGGCGATCGAGCGCTACCAGCTGAACGCCGACGTCAGCACCGTGTTCGCGGGCGGCGTGGGCTCGGCCGAGAGCAACACCGGCGGTGACGCCTGACCCGACCCGCGCACCGCTGAGCCCGCGCACCGCCGGGCGGCCGTGATCACGGAGGTGTAGGCCGTGATGACGCCGCGACGCGGGAACCTTCCCGCACTCCGGCGGCGGGCCGTCAGACCCCGCGCATGGGGGCTTCCGGGGCTCCCCAACGGTCCCGGAAGCCCCCACCCTCGTCTCTGGGACCTCCACGGGACGCTGCCAGCCCCCCAGGGCCCCTGGGAGCGCCCCCAGAGCCTGGGAGCCGCCCCGGAGCCTTGGAGCGGCCCCAAAGCCTTAGGCGGCCCCGGAGCCTTGGGACGGTTCCGGAGCTTGGGAGCGGCCCCGGAGCCTGGGAGCGGCCCCGGAACCTGAGGCGGTCGCGGAGCCTTGGGACAGTCGCGGAGTCTTGGAGCGGTTGCGGAGCCCCGAACTGCCCCTGAGCCTGGGGCGGTCCCGGGGGTTGAGGGTCCCGGTGGTTGGGGGCTTCTCAGGGTGTTGGGGGAACCGGGTGGCGTGGCGGGTGGGCGCGCGGTTGCATGGGCCGATGACCACCAGTGCGGGGGCGCCGGGCGAGGGGCGCATGCGGTTGCGGGCGCTGGCGCGTGCGGTGCCCGGGTCGCGCGGCCCGTGCCGGGTGCTGGAGCCGCGCGGGGCTCCGCACGGGCTGTGGGTCTGCCCGCCGTCGTCCGGCAACCTCGGGCTGATCGTGGGCTCGCGGGCCGGGCTGCTGCATCTGGGCGCCTGGTTCCGGATGGCCGCGATCAGTCCGCGCAGCCTCGTGCACCTGCCCGTCGGCGGGGCGCGGCCCGAGGGGATCCCGTGGTACGGCCCGCCCGAGGGTTCGGCCGATCTGGTGATCGTGCGTTCGGACCTCGGGCTGCGGCCGTCGGCCTGGCCGGGGGTCAGGCGGCGGCTGCCCGCCGGCCGTCCCGTCACCCTCCGCCCGCCTCCGCCCCGCGATCCGGCGGACGGGCGCCCCGGGCCTCCGCACGGCGGTCTCGCCTTGGCCGAGCCCGGGCGGGCGCTGCTGGTCAGCGGGCCCGCGGCGCTGCTGCTGCACACCGGCGACGTGATCAGCGCCGCCGGGGAGTGGATCGCCTCCGACCGGGACGTCCACCGCCACGGCTGGTCGCTGGTCGATTCGCTGACCGGCCTGCTCCGCGACGGCGGCCCCGCCCCGCGGCACCCGGAGCTGGACGTGGTCGGCGCCGACCCCCTCTTCCACAAGAGCCTCCGCCGCAAGCGCGCACACGCGAGGGGAGCCCTCACAAGCGCCGACCGGCGCGCCGGCTGATCGGCCGCCCCGGCGCGGAGGAGCGTCCGCCGGTGAGCCGGTCAGGCGGGGACGGGCGGGGGCGTGAACACGCCGAAGCGGTTGCCGGCCGGGTCGTGCAGGTAGGCGAAGACCAGGCCGCTGGCGGCGGTCGTGGGCTCCACCGCGACCTTGCCGCCGAGTTTCTCCGCCTGGGCGCAGGCGGCCTTCACGTCCTTGACCAGCACCAGGAACATCGCGTGGTTCTCGGCGCCGCCGGCGGTGTGGGCGATGCCGCCGCTGGGGGCCGTGGAGCCCGGGTAGCCGATCAGGTCGTAGCCGTCGGAGTCCGGGTCGAGGGTGAACTTCCAGCCGAACAGGCCGCCGTAGAAGCTCTGGGCTCCCTCGGAGTCGTCGGTGCCGATCTGGAACCAGCTGACGGTGTCGTACGCGGGGGCCTCCATGGCCATCACTGCCTCCGTGTCGTGGGTCGCGCGTCCGCGTCGTGCGGCGCGGGCACCACGATCCGGGAGGGGCGCGACAACCCCATGTCGGCGTTTCCGAACAGATTTTCGAACGAGTCCCGTTTCCGGGGTCAGACGAACTCCAGGGGCCGCATCACGTAGTCGGGCGGCGAGCCTCCGCCGCAGTCCTCCAGACGGCGCTCGGGGGCGACCTCGTCGAGCAGCCACGCCCGCCGCACCCGGTCGATCCGGAACACCCGGGAGTCGTCGCGCAACCGGCACCAGCCGAACAGGTACCAGCCCCTGGACGCGCCGGTGAAGGCGACCGGCTCGACCTCCCGCTCGGTCTCGGCGCCGTCGCGGTCGACGTAGGTCAGCCGCACCACCCGGCGGGCCGACATCGCCTCCTCCAGGACGGCGGGCACGGTCGCGGGCCGGGCGCCGGGCTCGGCGGCGGAGGGGTCGGCCAGGAACCGGATCCGGCCCGCCAGCTCGCGCGCGGTCGCGCCGTCGGCCGCCGACATCGCGGTGACGATCTTGTGCAGCGCGGTGCGGGCGGACCGGGCGAACGGCGAGCCGCCCGCCCGGCCCAGCACGATCGCGATCGCGACGGCCTCGGCGGGGGTGAAGTTGAGCGGCGGCAGCGTGCGGCTCTTGTCGAGGGTGTAGCCGCCGTTGCGGCCCACGTCGGCGAAGATCGGCACGCCGGCCTCCTGCAGCGCGCCGATGTCGCGCTCGATCGTCCGCACGCTCACCTCGTAGCGGGCGGCCAGCTCGCGCGCGCTGACCCGGCGCGGCGCCCGGGCCCGCAGCTCCTCCACCAAGGCGTACAGCCGGTCGGTACGGTTCACCCGGCGACCGTACGCCGCGCCTCCGACATTCAGAGGCCGCGCAGGAAGCCGATCACGGCCTCGTTCACCTCGCCGGGGCGCTCCTGCTGCGTCCAGTGGCCGCATCCGGCCAGCCACACCGTGTCGCGGAGGTTCGGGACGAAGTCGGCGAGCCGGTCGACCGCCCTCCGCGCGCCGCCCACCACCACCGGGTCGCGGTCGCCGGCGATGAAGAGCGCGGGCGGGGTGACCGGGGCGCGGTGCCAGGCGGCGGTGAGCTCCCAGTTGCGGTCGAGGTTGCGGTACCAGTTGAGGGGCCCGGTGAAGCCCGCGGTCTCGTACTCCCGCACGTAGGTGGCGATGTCCTCCTCGGTGAGCCAGTCCGGGAGCTCCTTCGGCTCGCGGCTCGCGTCGAGGAACCCGCCGCCGTCCGGGACGACCGGCAGCCCGCTCGGCTCGCCGGGCTCGGTGGCCGCCATCCGCCGGAACATCGCGCTCCGGTCCTGGTCGAACTCCGCCTCGGGCACGCCGGGCTGCTGGAAGTAGACCATGTAGAAGCCGTCGCCGAACGCCTCCCGCATCGCCTGCACCGGCGGCCGGGAGCTGCGCGGCCGGTGCGGCACCGACATGCCGATGACGCCGCGGACCCGTTCGGGACGGAACTGCGCGGCGGCCCAGGCGACGGGCGCGCCCCAGTCGTGTCCGGCGACGACCGCCTGCTCCTCGCCGAGCGCGTCGATCAGGCCGACCACGTCGCCGACCAGGTGGTGCATCGTGTACTGCGCGGGGTCGGCGGGGCCGCCCGTGCGGGCGTAGCCGCGCTGGTCGGGGGCCACCGCGTGGTAGCCGGCCTCGGCCAGCGCGACGAGCTGGTGGCGCCACGAGTACCAGCATTCGGGGAAGCCGTGCAGGAGCAGGACCAGCGGCCCGGACCCGGCCTCCGCGACGTGCATCCGCAGGCCGCTGGTGGACTCGACGAAACGGTGGGCGATCTCGGTCATGGGGGACACCTCCGCGTTCGCGGACGATCGATGAGCCTCCGACGCTAGCGCCCCCGCCCGACGCGGCGGCGACCCACATGGGACAGGGCCGGATTGTGTCGATCCACTCCATAGGTGGGCGGGCTCACGCTCCGTAAGTTCGGCGCATGACACCCCACACGGATGCCCGCCCGGACCTCTCCGGGCGCACCGCCCTGGTCACCGGCGCCGCGGGCGGTATCGGACTGGCCTGCGCGCGCCGTCTCGCGTCCGCCGGGGCCCATGTGGTGGTGGCCGACATAAGGTCGGACGCCGCGGCGGAGGCCGCCGCCAAGATCGGCGGCACCGCCCGGGCCGCCGATCTGGCCGACCTGGACGCGGCCGAGGCGCTGGGCCGCGACTGCGGCGCCGACATCCTGGTCAACAACGCCGGGTTCCAGCATGTGGCGCCGCTGGAGGAGTTCCCGCCGGAGGTCTTCTCGCGGATCATGCGGACGATGGTGGAGGCGCCGTTCCGGCTGGTCCGGGCGAGCCTGCCGGGCATGTACGGGCGGGGCTGGGGGCGGATCGTCAACATCTCCTCGGTGCACGGGCTGCGGGCCTCGCCGTACAAGGCGGCGTACGTGGCGGCCAAGCACGCCCTCGAAGGGCTGTCCAAGGTGATCGCGCTGGAGGGCGCCGAGCACGGGGTCACGTCCAACTGCGTGTGCCCCGCCTACGTCCGGACCCCGCTGGTGGAGGGGCAGATCGAGGACCAGGCGCGGGTGCACGGGATGTCGGCGGAGGCCGTGACCGCCGAGGTGCTGCTGGCCAAGGCCGCGGTGAAGCGGCTGATCGAGCCCGACGAGGTGGCGGAACTGGTCGCCTACCTGTGCGCGCCGCCCGCCGCGATGATCACCGGGGCGTCGCTGTCGCTCGACGGGGGGTGGACCGCGCATTGACAATGTCCCGCATGACCTGCACCGTCTTCCTCGAACTGCTGGCCCGGGAGGCGTCCCCCGTCGAGTTCGAGGGGCCGCTGGTGGAGGCGCGCGCGGCCGGCGCGGCGCCCGAGGCCCTGGCCGAACTGGAGGCCGCCAAGCTCGCCGCCCTCCGGGTGCGCACCATCATGCGCCGGCACGCGCGGCGGGAGGCCGAGCTGGCCGCGCTGTTCGACACCGCCGGCGACCTGGCCGGGCTGCGCGACCACGACGCGGTCCTGGAGGCGATCGTCCGCCGCGCCCGGCGCCTCCTGAACGCCGACATCGCCTACATGACGCTGAACGACGACGAGCGCGGCGACACCTACATGCGGGTGACCGACGGGTCGGTGTCGGCGGCGTTCCGGCGGCTGCGGCTGCCGATGGGCGCGGGCCTGGGCGGGCTCGTCGCGCAGACCGCGATGCCCTACACCAGCGCCCACTACCTGCACGACCCGCAGTTCCGGCACCGCGACTTCATCGACGACGCGGTGGCCGAGGAGGCGCTGGTGGCGATCCTCGGCGTGCCGATGCGGCTGGGCAGCCGGGTGATCGGCGTGCTGTACGCGGCCAACCGCAGCGAGCGCCCGTTCGACCCGGAGGAGGCGGTGCTGCTCGGCTCGCTGGCCGCGCACGCCGCCGTCGCGATCGACAACGCCCGCCTGCTGGAGGAGACCCGGACGGCGCTGGAGGAGCTGAGCGCGGCCAACGAGGTCGTGCAGGCGCGCAGCGCGGCGGTGGAGCGGGCCGCGCAGGCGCACGACCGGATGACCGCGCTGGTGGTGCGGGGCGGCGGCGCCGAGGACGTGGCGGCGGTCGTCACCGAGATCCTCGGCGGCACTCTGCACGTCCTGGACGCCGAGGGCCGCTCCCTGGCCACCTCCGGCGCCCCGGCGCCGCTGGACGGCGACGAGCTGTCGGGGGTGCTGGCCGCCGCGTACTCGGCCCGCGCGCAGGGCCGCACGGTCCGGCGCGGCGACCTGTGGATCGCGTCGGTCTCCACCGGCGACGAGGTGCTGGGCACGCTGGTGCTGCGCACCCGCGAGGAGGTCTCCGACGCCGACCAGCGCATCCTGGAGCGCGCCGCGCTGGTCACGGCGCTGCTGATGCTGCTGCGGCGCAGCGTGACCGAGGCCGAGGGGCGGGTGCGCGGCGAGCTGCTGGACGACCTGCTGGCCGGGCGGGCCACCGACACCGAGGCGCTGAAGGCCCGTGCGCACCGGGTGAACGTGGATCTCGAGGCGCCGCACGTGGTGCTGTCGGCCCGCTGCGCCTCACCCGAGCACCGCGGGCGCGCGGCGTTCTGGGCGTCCTCGCACGCCGCCGTGGCGCGCGGCCTGGCGGCGGCGCGCGGCGAGGAGATCGTGCTGCTGCTGCCGGGGGACCGTCCCGGGGACGCGGCCCGCCGGGTCGCCAAGGAGCTGGGCGCGTCGCTGAACGCCCCGGCCACGGTCGGCGCCGCCGGCCCGGTCCGCGCCCCGGACGCGATCGTCTCCGCGCACGCCGAGGCGCAGCGCTGCGCGGAGGCGCTGCTGGCGCTGGGCCGCACCGGCGACGGCGCGGGCGCGACCGAGCTGGGCTTCGTGGGCCTGCTGATCGGCGAGGGCCGCGACGTCGGCGGCTTCCTCACCGGCGCCCTGGGCCCGGTCCTGGAGTACGACGCCCGCCGCGGCACCACCCTCGTCCGCACCCTGGAGGACTACTTCGGCACCGGCTGCAGCCTGTCGAAGACCGCCGAGCGCCTGCACATCCACGTCAACACCGTCACCCAGCGCCTCGACCGCGTGGCCCGCCTCCTCGGCGACGACTGGCAGGCCCCCGACCGCACCCTGGAGATCCAGCTGGCCCTGCGCCTCCACCGCCTCCGCCGCTAGGCAGACGACGGGCCCGCCGGTAGCGGGCCCGTCGTCAGGTAGGGGTTCGGCGGTCAGGTTCGGGCGTCCACCGTCGTGCGTTCGGGGGTGGAGGGGGCTTCGGGGCGGCGGCGGGACGGGCGGGTGGTCAGGAGGTGGCGGGCGGTGCCCCAGATGCCCCGGCGGAAGAGGAGCACGACGGCGATGAAGATGGAGCCGGTGACGATGCCGATCTCCTGGAAGCCCGCGGTGGCGAGGTAGTCGTGCAGCTGGACGATCAGGGCCGCCCCCACCACCGCTCCCCACAGGGTGCCGATGCCGCCCAGGACGACCATCATCACGGCCTGGCCCGAGGTCGTCCAGTAGACCTCCTGCAGGGAGGCGAAGCCGTGGCTGATGGCGAACAGTCCTCCGGCTATGCCGGACAGGGCGGCGGACAGGACGAAGGCGAGCAGCTTGTAGCGGTCCACGGGGTAGCCGAGGGCGCGGGCGCGCGCGGGGTTGTCGCGGATGGACACCAGGACGCGCCCGAACGGTGACCGGACGATGCGCCAGGCCGCGAAGAGCCCGAACAGCACGAAGGGCAGGCCCGCGTAGTAGAAGAAGAACGGGTCGGACAGGTCGAGCCCGAAGAACTCACGCGGGATGCCCTGCAGGCCGTTCTCTCCCCCGGTGACGTCCCGCCACTGGTTGGCGACGAAGTACAGCATCTGGGCGAAGGCCAGGGTGACCATGGCGAAGTAGATGCCGCTCAGCCGTACCGAGAGGAAGCCGATCGGAACCGCGAGCAGGGCGGCGAACACGGCGCCGCCAAGGATGGCCAGCGGGAACGGCAGGCCGGAGTGCAGGGCGATGAGGCCGGTGCAGTACGCCGACCCGCCCCAGAAGGCGGCGTGCCCGAACGACAGCAGCCCGGTGAAGCCGAGCAGCAGGTCCACGGCCGCGGCGAACAGCGCCCAGCAGGCGATGTCCAGGGCGACCGGCGGATACACCATCCAGGGGAGGGCGAGGGCGGCGAAGAGGCCGAGGGCCAGCAGGACCGGGCGTCCGGCAAGCTTGGAGAGGATCAACGGAACGCCTCCTCGCGTCCGAACAGGCCGGCCGGGCGCCACAGCAGGACGACGGCCATGAGGATGAACACCAGCGTCTGGGAGAGCGCGGGGACGTACAGGTTGCCCAGCGCCGACACCAGCCCGACGGCGAAGCCGGCGGCGACCGAGCCGAACACCGAGCCGAGCCCGCCGATGACCACGACCGCGAACACGGTGATGATCAGGTCGGCGCCCATCAGCGGGTTGACCGCGCGCATCGGCGCGGCCAGCACCCCGGCGAACCCGGCCAGGGCGATCCCGAAGCCGAAGACGGGGGTGACCCAGCGGCCGACGTCGATGCCGAGGGCGCGGGTGAGCTCGGGCCGCTCGGTGGCGGCGCGGACGATCATCCCGACCCGGGTGCGGGTGAGGACGACCCAGACCGCGCCGCACACCACGGCCGACACGGCCAGCACGAACACCTGGTACGCGGGGTAGCTGAAGGCCACCAGGTCGATCGAGCCGCTCAGCGCGGACGGGCGGGGGTAGGGCTGGGATTGCACGCCGTACTGCCGCTTGACCAGGTCCTGCAGGATCAGCGCCAGCCCGAAGGTGAACAGGAAGTTGTAGAGGGGGTCCAGGGGCGTGAGCCGCCGGATGAACAGCCTCTCCAGGACGACCCCCACGACCCCCAGCACGACCGGGACCAGCAGCAGGGCGAGCCAGAAGTTCACGCCGAAGGAGTCGAGGAGCACGAACGCCCCGAAGGCGCCGAGCATGTAGAACGCGCCGTGGGCGAAGTTGACGACGCCGAGCATGCCGAAGATGACGGCGAGGCCGAGGGCGAGCAGGGCGTAGAACGCCCCGCCCACCAGCCCGTTGAACGCCTGCTGGAGCATGCCGGCCGCCTACAGCTTGCAGGCCGGGTCGGGCTGCGGCTGGAACGCCTCCGACGCCGGGATGGTCTTGAGGATCCGCTGGTAGTCCCAGGGCTCCTTGACCTCGCTGGACGGCTTCACCTGCGCGAGGTAGGCGTCGTGCAGGAGCAGGTGGTCCTGGGCGCGGATGGTGCCGTTGCGGGCGAAGACGTCCTCGACCTTGCGGCCCTCGAGCTGCTTGACGACGTCGTCGGAGGCGTCGGTGCCGCCGCGCTGCACGGCCTCCAGGTACTGGAGGGCGGCCGAGTAGTTGGCGGCGTGCACGGAGGTGGGACGCTTGCCCGTCTTGGCCTGGAACTTGTCGGCCCAGGCGCGGTTCTGCGGGTTGGCGTTCCAGTACCAGGCGTCGGTGAAGCGGGTCCCGGCCATGGCGTCGGGGCCGAGGGAGTGGATGTCGGTGAGGAACATCAGGCCCGCGGCGAGCTGCACGCCCTTGTCCTTGAGCTTGTACTCGTTGTACTGCTTCACCAGGTTGACGAGGTCACCGCCGGCCTGCATGGTGCCGAGCACCTGCGGCTTGGGGTTGAGGCCCGGCGCCTTGAGGAGGAAGGTCGAGAAGTTGTCGTTGGGGAACGGCGCCGGATCGGCCTTGACCACCTGGCCGCCCGCCGCCTGCACGGCCGCGGTGAACGTCTTGTTCATGTCCTGCCCGAACGCGTAGTCCGGGTAGACGATGTACCAGTTCTTGGCGCCGTCCCGGGTGACGGCCGTGCCGGTGCCGTGCGCCAGCATGTAGGAGTTGTAGCCGTAGTGGAAGGTGTACTTGTTGCACTGCTTGCCTTCCAGCTCGGTCGTCGCGGCGCCCACGTCGATGAAGATCTTCTTCTTGTTCTTGGCGACGTTGGCGACGGCGAGCGCGGCCGAGGAGGTCGGCACGTCCAGGATCATGTCGGCGCGCTGCCGGTCGTACAGCTCCTGGGCCTTGGTGTTGGCGACGTCGGGCTTGTTCTGGTGGTCGGCGGAGACGACCTCGACCTCCTTGGCCGCGGCCTTGTCCCCGTACTTGGCCTTGTAGTCGGCGACGGCCATCCGCACGGCCTCGATGCTGTTGCGGCCGGACAGGTCGGCGTAGATGGCGGTCTGGTCGTTGAGCACGGCCAGCACCACCTTGCCGTCGCTGATCTTCCCTCCGCCGCCGCCCGGTCCCCCCGCGCAGCCGGCCAGCAGCACTCCCGCGGCGGCGAGGCCGCCCCAGCCCATGAGTCTCATCGGGGTTCTCCTCTTAGATTCCGAGATAGTCGAGCAGCTCGTGTTCGCGCTCGCGGACCTCGTCGTTGTCCAGCGACTCGACGATCCGGCCCTCGGCGAGCAGGTAGTGGCGGTCGGCGACGGTGGCGGCGAAGTGGACGTTCTGCTCGATCAGCAGGACGGTGACCCCGGCGGCCTTGACCTCGCGCAGGATGTCGCCGATCTGGGCGACGATCAGCGGCGACAGGCCCTCGGTGGGCTCGTCGCACAGCAGCAGCCGGGCGCCCATGCGCAGCACCCGGGCGAGGGCGAGCATCTGCTGCTCGCCGCCGGAGAGTTTGGTGCCGGGGAAGCGGCGGCGTTCACGCAGGCGGGGGAACGCCTCGTACACCCGCTCCAGAGACCACGGCTCCGGCCCCGTCTCCGGCGGCAGGAGCAGGTTCTCCTCCACGGAGAGGGTGGCGTAGATGCCGCGGTCGTCGGGGACGTAGCCGAGGCCGCGCCGGGCCCTGCGGTGCGGGCCGAGCGCGGTGATGTCCTCGTCCAGGAAGGAGACCGTGCCGGACGCGGGGTGCAGGCCCATCAGGCAGCGCAGCAGCGTGGTCTTGCCCGCGCCGTTGCGGCCGACCAGCGTGACGATCTCGCCTTTGCCGACCTCCAGCGACACCTCGCGCAGCGCCTGCGCCTCGCCGTACCAGGACGACAGTCCGTCAACGCGCAGCATGGGAGTCTCCGAGGTAGGCGGTGATGACGCGCGGGTCGTGGCGGATCTCGGCGTAGGGCCCCTCGGCCAGGACGGCGCCGTGCTGGAGCACGGTCACCTTGTCGGCGAGGCTGGCGACGACGTTCATGTTGTGCTCGACCAGGACGACGGTGCGGCCGGTGCGGATCCGGCGGACGAGCTCGATGGTGCGGTCGACGTCCTCCACGCCCATTCCGGCGGTCGGCTCGTCCAGGAGCAGCACCTTGGGGTCGAGTGCCAGTGCGAGGGCCAGCTCCAGCGCGCGCTTGCGCCCGTACGAGAGGGACCCGGCGGGGATGTCGCCGTGCTCGTCCAGCCCCACCTGGTCGAGGAGCTCGGAAGCGCGCGCGGCGAACCGGCCCAGCGCCTTGTCCGAGCGCCAGAACCGCCAGCCGAGTCCGGTGCCGCTCGCCAGTGCCAGCTCCACGTGCCGGCGCGGCGTCATCTCCGCGAACAGGCTGGTGATCTGGAACGAGCGGGCCACGCCCAGGCGCGCGATCGCCTCGGGGGCGCGCCCGGCCAGCTCGCGCCGGCCCTCCAGGACGACGCTGCCCGAGGTGGGCCGCAGAAAGCCGGTGAGCAGGTTGAACAGCGTGGTCTTGCCGGCGCCGTTCGGGCCCACGAGCGCGTGCACGTCGCCTTCCGCGACGTCGAGGTCCACGCCGTCCACGGCGCGGAACCCCCGGAACTCCCTGACCAGTCCCCGCGCCGCCAGAACGGGGGCCGGGGCGTCCCCGCGTTCCTCTGCCATGCGCCCTCCTCGGGTCCGTGAGGTGACCCGGACCACATCCGGGACGCCGTGACCGTGAACGCTAGGTCGCGCAAGGTGACCCGGCCATGTGACCGGTCCACACATTCGGACGGCTCGATACGGATGTGAGCCACACCACATCCCGGGCGTCCTGGGCGCCCATGCCGTGACCTGCGGGCATGTGGACGGTGCGGCGGGGGTGCCCGCACCGGCATGGGGGCGCCGCCCACAGCGGCCGCGCCGAGAGTGGCGCCCGCACACGTGGCCGGGCCGGTGGCCGGTCCTGAACGATGGCGGGATCCCCCACCCCCCGGGAGCGTCGAATGCCCACCCTCCGCGGAACGACCGCCGCAGCCGCGGCGCTGACCGCCGTCCTGGCGCCCTTCCCACCGGCCGCCGCCGCGTCCGCGCACGCCGCCGGCGGCGACGTGACCATCTCCGACTGGGTGCTGGCCAAGGGGTGCGAACTGTTCGCCTGTGAGGTCGGTTAAGTGAACATGCGGGCAATCCAAGTGATCCGGCTTGACGGTTTGTGCTGGTCCCTGTACTTTCAGTAGCGCAATCTGGGACGCCGGGTTCGATGTCAGCATGCGGGGCCCCCTTTCCACCGGAGTGATGGCCTGGGGCCTCCCCGTCGCCTCTGGTCGAGCCCACATGGCCAGATTGCGCAGGGAACCGGCCTCCCGGGAACGGACCACGCACAGGATGCGTGTCGCCGCCCCGGGTCGAGTACGCCGGGGACCAGTGCGTCCAAGACCGTTCGGGGCGCGCGGCTGAGCAACTCATGCACAGTCCATAGGAACGGTACGCCTTCGCCTCCACCGACAAGGGCAACAGCGGCGCGGAGTTCTTCCGCGACGGGCGCCGCCCCGGCGACGCCATCGCGGAGTGGAACCGCAGGACCACCCAGCTGACCGTCGCCGCCAAGGCCGCCGTCGCGCAGCGCTACGGCCGCGTCCCGCGGCGGACGTACGCGGCGGGCATCTCCAACGGCGGCTACCTCGTCCGCTGGCAGCTGGAGAATCGGCCCGACCTCTATGACGGCGGCATCGACTCCGAAGGCACCCTGTGGCGCGCGGACGGGCCGAACCTGCTCACCTATCTCCCGCCGGTGCTGCGCGCGTACCCGTCGTACGCCGCCACCGGAGACCCCAAGGCCCACAAGGCGATCCTGCGCGCGGGTTACACGGCGGGGGCGTCCCCACCGGCATGGGGACGCCGCCCACACAGGGCCCGCCGAGAGTGGCACCCGCACACGTGGCCGCCGTCGCGCACCGCCTTCACGGCCCTTCCCAGGCGGACAGGCACCGTTCCTAAGGACTGTGCATAAGTTGCTCAGCCGCGCGCCCCGAACGGTCTTGGACGCGCTGGTCCCCGGCGTACTCGGCCCCGGGGCGGCGACACGCATCCCGTGCGTGGTCCGTTCCCGGGAGGCCGGCTCCCTACGCGACCTGGCCAGGTGGGCTCGACCGGAGGCGACGGGGAGGCCCCAGACCATCACTCCGGTGGAAAGGGGGCCCCGCACGCCGACATCGAACCCGGCGTCCCAGATCGCGCTACTCAAAGTACAGAGACGAACACAAACCGTCAAGCCGGATCGCTTGATCACCCGCATGTTCACTCAACCGACCTCACAGGCGAACACTTCGCACCCCCGCCCGGCGACCGGAGACCTCGCCAACACCTGCACCCTGGCGCGGTGACCGGCGAACCTCAGCGGGAGTCGGTCGTCCAGGCCAGCAGCGCGTCGACGCTCAACGTGTTGACGACGCGGTCGGCCGGCACCCCGCAGCGCGCGGCGCGCTCGCACCCGTAGGGCTGCCAGTCCAGTTGTCCGGGCGCGTGCGCGTCGGAGTCGATCGAGAAGTCGCAGCCCGCCTCCAGGGCCAGCCGCAGCAGCCGCTTGGGCGGGTCGAGCCGCTCGGGACGGGAGTTGATCTCGACGGCGACCCCGTAAGCCGCGCAGGCGTCGAAGACCAGGTCCGCGTCGAACTCCGACTCCGGGCGCAGCCCGCCGCGCCTGCCGCCCGCTTTGACGATGCGGCCCGTGCAGTGCCCCAGCACGTTCACGCGCGGGTTCGCGACGGCCGCGACCATCCGCCGCGTCATCGCGACCTTCTCCATGCGCAGCTTGGAGTGCACGCTGGCCACCACCACGTCGAGGCGGTCGAGCAGACCGGGGTCCTGGTCGAGTGAACCGTCCTCCAGGATGTCGACCTCGATCCCGGTGAGGATCCGGAACGGCGCCAGCTCCTCGTTCAGCTCCGCGACCGCGTCGAGCTGGCGCCGCAGCCGGTCGGCGGACAGGCCGTTGGCGACCGTCAGGCGCGGCGAGTGGTCGGTCAGCGCGACGTAGTCGTGGCCGAGGCCGCGCGCCGCCTCCGCCATCTCCCGGATCGGCGAGCCGCCGTCCGACCAGTCGCTGTGGGTGTGCAGGTCGCCCTTCAGCGCGGTCCGCAGCGCCGCTGCCGACGCGTCCAGGGGCTCGCCCTCGGTGGCCTCCAGCCGCCGCAGGTACACCGGGACCTCGCCGCGCAGCGCCTCCTCGACCACCAGGGCGGTGACCTTCCCGATCCCGTCCAGCGCGGTCAGCGTGCCCTCTCGGGCCCGCTCCTCCGGCTCGCCGGACGGCAGGCCCGCCACGACGTCGGCCGCCTTGCGGAAGGCCCGCACGCGGTAGGTCGGCTCGTGCGCGCGCTCCAGCAGGAACGCGATCCGGCGCAGCGCCTCAACGGGGTCCACCCACAGACCGTACCCAGGTACTACAAGGCCATGGCACCGTGGTCGCATTCGGGACGTCCCCCGGGGCCTCTAGCCTGAGCGGCATGACCAGCGAGAACGGCGACGGCGCCGCGGCCACGTTCCGGCTCCTGACCCGGCCGGCGGCCTGGCCCGTCGCGGCCCTGGTGACCGGCAGGGCCGATCCCCCGCCGGCCGGGCGGCCGTGGCCCTCCTGGCTCGGCTGGACGCGGCGCTTCGGCGCCCAGCGCGTCCCGTACGACCTCGCGCTCCAGGTCACCGACCTGATCATCGCGGTGGCCGTGATGTTCGGGACCTACTCGCTGCTGCAGTCGCAGGCCGCGAAGACCGAGCCGTACACCCCGCACTGGTACCTGATGGTGTGCTCGATCGCGCTGGCCGCGCCCGCGGCGCTGCGGCAGCGGCACCCGCTGGGGGCGTTCCGGCTGTCGGCGTTCGCGCTCGTGCTCACCGCGCTGCACGGCTGGATGCTGGACAGTCCCAAGGACATGCCGTACGTGCCCGGCGGGGTCTTCGTCATGATCCTGTGCCTGTACTCGGTGGCGGTGCGCTGCCCGCGCGGGGTCACGGCCGGCGCGGGGCTGGTGCTGTTCGTCGGCGGGTTCTTCATCGACGAGAGATCCTCGTTCGGTGCCGCGGCGCTGGCGCTGGTGCCGCTGCTGACCGGCTACCTGGTGCGGCAGCGCCATCTCGCCAGCCGCGAGCTGGCCGAACGCGACCAGGCGGCCCAGCGCGAGCTGGCCGAGCAGGAGCGCCGGCACCGCGACACCGAGGCCGTGCTGAAGGAGCGGCAGCGGATCGCCCGCGAGCTGCACGACGTGGTCGCCCACCACATGTCGATGATCGCGATCCAGGCGGAGGCCGCGCCGTACACCGTCCCCGAGGTGCCCGACAAGATCCGCTCCGATCTCGCCGAGATCCGGGCGACCGCGCTGGACGCGCTCACCGAGATGCGCCGGATCCTCGGCGTGCTGCGTTCGGAGGAGGGTGTGGAGACGGCCCCGCAGCCCGGCCTGGAACGGCTCGACTCGCTGCTCGCCGGCACCCACGGCAGCGGGCTGTCGATCCACACGAAGGTGGTCGGCGAGCTGGAGCGGGTGCCGCAGGGCGTCGGCATCACCGCGTACCGCATCCTGCAGGAGGCGCTGAGCAACGCGATGCGGCACGCTCCCGGATCGCGCGTGGACGTCGAGCTCATCCAGAAGGAGGGCATACTCCTCCTCAGCGTCATCAACGGCCCGCCCGCCACCTCGGAGCCGTCCGCGCTGTCGGCGCCGGGCAGCGGGCACGGGCTGCTGGGGATGCGCGAACGCGCCGCGATGCTGGGCGGCGGCCTGACCGCCAACCCCACCCCCGAAGGAGGATTCGCCGTGACCGCCACGCTCCCCCTGGGACGGGAGGCATGACGATCAGGGTCGTGATCGTCGACGACCAGGGCATGGTCCGCACCGGTTTCGGGGTGCTCCTGAACGCCCAGCCCGACATCGAGGTGGTCGGCGAGGCCGTGAACGGCGAGGAGGGCCTGCGGGTCATCGCCGAGTTGGAGCCCGACGTGGTCCTGATGGACGTGCGGATGCCGGTCATGGACGGCCTGGAGGCGACCCGCCGGCTGCTCGACGGCGCGTCCGGCGACGGCGACGGCGGGCGCGCGGGGCCGAAGGTGCTGATGCTGACCACCTTCGACCTCGACGACTACGTGTACGAGGCGCTGCGCGCGGGCGCCAGCGGGTTCCTCCTCAAGGACGCCTCCGCGGGCGAGCTGTCGGACGCGGTGCGGATCATCGCCGCCGGGGACGCGCTGCTGTCCCCCTCCATCACCCGCCGCCTGATCGCCGAGTTCTCCCGCCTGGGCGCGCCGCGCGCCCCGTCCCGCAAGCGGCTGGAGGAGCTGACCGAACGGGAGACCGAGGTGCTGGTCCTGGTGGCCCGCGGCCTGTCCAACGGCGAGATCGCCGCCGAGCTGGTGGTGGCGGAGCAGACCGTCAAGACCCACTTCGGGCGGATCCTGATGAAGCTCGGCCTGCGCGACCGTCCGCAGGCGATCGTCTTCGCCTACGAGGTGGGGCTGGTGACCCCCGGCGGTTAGCCGGGGACAGGTGAGGCGGTCGCCCCTGTAGTACCCCGGTCCTACGGGGGAAGACGGCTCTTCGGGTTGATCTGCGCTACAGGCGCCGATTTCTACCTTCCTGCTCAGTGAACGAACCACTGAGCAGGAAGGACGGCCCCAGTGCGCACCCTCCACCGCAGGACCGCCGCCGTGACGGCGCTGGCCGCGGTCACCACCACCGCGGCGGCCCCGGGCCGGGCCGAGCCGTACGCGGCGCCGGGCTCGCTCCCCGTGCTGTCGGGGGCGTACTCGCTGGCGGCCCGGTTCGACGCGGTCGCGCGCGACATCCTCCGGGCGCACTCGGACGCGGCCCGCGCCCAGGACCGCGACCGGCTGAAGGCGCTGTCGGGGTTCCTGGCACCGGGACGCCGCTTCCTGTCGTTCGACGCGCGCGGCCACGGCCGGGCGGTCGAGGCGGTCGGCGACCTGGCGCGGGCGGACCGCGTCGCGGTCGTCGTCCCCGGCGCCGACGGCCTGCTCACCAACTTCGACTCCTGGAAGTGGGCCGGGGGCGGCGCGCGGTCGCTCCACCGGCAGGCCGCGGCGGCCGCGCCCGGGACGCGGCTGGCGGTCGTGGCCTGGCTCGGGTACGACTCGCCGTCCACGCGCAGCCCCGCCGTCCTCACCGACGGCCGCGCGGCCGACGGGGCGCGGGAGCTGACCCGTTTCGTCGGCGAGCTGCACCGCGTCAACGGCCGCGCCGAGGTGGCGCTGCTGTGCCACAGCTACGGGTCGGTGGTGTGCGGCAAGGCCGCGCCGCGCCTGGCCCGGCAGCGGCTGCCGGTGGACGAGGTCGCGCTGTACGGCAGCCCCGGTGTCGCCGCCGCGAGCGCCGCCGCCCTGTGTTGCGCCGGCCTGGCGTCCGGCGCCCGGATCTGGGCGGGACGGTCGAGCGGCGACTGGACGCGGTTCGTCCCGAAAGTTCGGATCGCCGGGATCGGTCTCGGCCATGACCCGGCCGCGCCGTCGTTCGGCGCGCTCCGCTTCGACGCCGGCTCCGGCCCGCACAGCGCCTACCTGCGGCCCGGCTCCCGCTCGCTGCGCAACCTCACATCCATCGCGCTCGGCCGTGACCCGGGGGCGCACGACACGGAGGCCACCCATGCTCGAAACGCGTAAGCCCCCCTCAGGAACCGGGCCGCGCCCCGGGCCGGTCGCCCGCATCAACGCCGCTACGCCGCCGGGCCGCGACCGGGCCGTGGACGCGCTGCGCGCCTTCGCGATCCTGGGCGTCGTGCTCGGCCACTGGCTGGTCACGGCGTTCGTCGCGGCCGGAGACGGCACCGAGCTGCGGGTGACGAGCCCGCTGTCGGCGATGCCCGCGTTCACGCCGATCTCGTGGGTGCTGCAGACGCTCGCGGTGTTCTTCCTGGTCGGCGGCTACACGGCGGGCAAGGGGTACCGGCCGGGCGAGCCGTGGGCGCCGTGGGCACGGCGGCGGACGGCGCGGCTGCTGCGGCCCGTCCCGGTGCTGCTGCTCGCGTGGGTCCCCGCGACCGCCGGGCTGCTGTGGGCCGGGTTCACCGGCGACACCGCGCGGGTGCTGGTGAAGCTGGTGCTGAGCCCGCTGTGGTTCCTGCTCGTGTACGGGGCGCTGACCGCGCTCGCGCCGCTCATCGTGACCGCGTACCGGCGCGCCGGGGTGTGGGGCGCCGCCGTCCCGGTCGCCGCCACCGCCGCGATCGACGTGGCCCGGTTCGGGCTGGACGGTCCCGCGTGGCTGGGCTGGGGCACGCTGCTGACGGGCTGGCTGGTGCCGTTCTACCTGGGGGTCGCCTGGGCGGACGGGGCGCTCGGCTCGCGCCGCGCCGCCGCGTCGCTGCTGGCCGGGGGCGCCGCCGCGACGGCCGCGCTGATCCTGTTCGCGGGCTACCCGGCGAGCATGGTCGGCGTCCCCGGCGCCGAGGTGTCCAACCTCAACCCGCCCACGCTCGCCGCCGTCGCGTTCGGGCTCGCGCAGACCGGGCTGGCGCTGCTCGTCCGGGACCGGCTGGAGGGCTGGATGCGGCGGCCCCGCGCCTGGGCGGCGGTCGCGGTGGCCAACCTGTCGGCGATGACGGTGTTCCTCTGGCACCAGACCGCGATGATGTCGGTCACGGTCGGCGCGTTCCTGCTCGCCGGCGCGCTGCCCGGCCTGCACTCCAGGCCGGACCACTCCGGGTGGGCGTTCGGCCGGCTGTGCTGGCTGCCGGCGTTCGCCGCCGCGCTGGCCGTGCTGTGGGCGGCGGCGCGCCGGTTCGAACGCCCCCGGCGGTGATCCGGGGGCCCCAACACGCAGACGGTCATCGGGTGCACCGACCATCACCGGGCATCCGGTAGAAAGGCGGACCATGCCGCCGCCACGCACACCCTCACCGCGCGCCCGACGGCTGCGACGGGCCCTTGCCTGCGCCGCGACCATCTCCGGGGTGCTGCTGACGACCGCCGGGACCGGCCACGCCGACCCCTACGCGGCGCCCGCGCCCGCCCCGTCCCTCAGCTCCGCCACCCTGGCCGCCCGGTACACCGCCGAACGGCGGTCCATCGCAACGGCGCTGGACACCGCGCGGGAGGTCGGCGACCAGGAGCGGGCCCGGGCGCTCGACGGCTTCCTCGACCCCGGCCGCCGGTTCCTGTTCTTCGATCCGCGCGGCCGCGGACGCGCCATCGAGGTGGTCGGCGACCTGGCCCGCGCCCGGCGGGTCGCGCTGATCGTCCCGGGCGCCGACACGACCCTCAGCGCGTTCGACCGCCGCTCCGGCAAGCCCTGGTCGACCCCGGGCGGCGGCGCGCGCGCCCTCTACGACCAGGCCCGCAGGCTCGACCCGCGCGTTCCGGCCGCCGGCGCGGCGGGGACGGCGGCCGGGCTGGCGGTGGTCGCCTGGCTCGGGTACGCGGCGCCGCGCACCTTCAGCAGCGACGTGCTCACCGACGAGCGGGCCGACCAGGGCGGGCACGAGCTGCGCACCTTCCTCGGCGGCCTGCACAGGGTCAACCCGGGCGCGCAGGTGAGCCTGCTGTGCCACAGCTACGGCTCGGTGGTCTGCGGCCGCGCCGCGCTCGAAGGCCGCGGGCCGGGCGGCGCGGCCTGGCGTACCGTCACCGACATCGCGCTGTACGGCAGCCCCGGCACGACGGCCTGGTCGGCCTCCCGCCTGGGCGGCACCGCCCGGGTGTGGGCCGCGCGCGGCGCCTCCGACTGGATGGAGGACGTCCCGCACGTGCGCATCTTCGGGCTCGGCCTCGGCCCCGACCCGGTCGCGCCGCGGTTCGGCGCGCGGGTCTTCGACGCCGGTTCCGGCGGTCACAGCGACTACCTCGAACCCGGGTCCGCGTCCCTGCGCAACCTCGCCGACATCGCCCTCGGACGGCCGTCGAACGTGACAAGGGTCTCCTCCGCCTGACCTTCCGGACCGTCCGGAAGCGGCCAGAGCAGCGCTCCCACCAGGGCCCCCGCGACGGGCCGCTCGGCCGCGCCGGGCCCGTTCATCGCCGCGATGGTGGCACTCTGGGGGTGTGGACACCGCGAGCGAGGCCGCAATCCGGGAGCAGACGAGCGAACGCCTGGAAAAGGCGATGGGCACGTTCGGAACCGCGGCACTGGCCCGCATGGAGGAGCAGCTGCCCTGGTTCCGGCGGATGCCGCCCGACCAGCGGTCCTGGATCGGCCTGGTCGCCCAGGCCGGCATCGCCGCGTTCGTGGAGTGGTTCAAGAGCGCCGAGCGGACCCGTCCCGCGCTCGCCGGCGAGGTGTTCGGCACCGCCCCGCGCGAGCTGCTGCGCTCCATGAAACTGCAGCACACCATCGACATGATCCGCGTCATCATCGACGTGGTGGAGACCCGGCTGGACGAGCTGGCCGGGCCCGGCGGCGAGGCCCAGCTGCGCGAGGCGATCCTGCGCTACACCCGCGACGTGGCGTTCGGCGCCGCCCAGGTGTACGCCCGCGCCGCCGAGACCCGCGCCGCCTGGGACGCCCGGCTGGAGGCCCTGGTCGTCAACGCGGTGCTGCGCGGCGAGGTCGACGACGGCATGCACTCCTGGGCCGCGGCGCTCGGCTGGACGTCCAAGCCGGTCACCGTGGTCGCCGGGTACACCCCCGAGGACGAGGAGCCCGAGGTCACCATCGACCAGATGCAGCTGGCCGCCCGCCGCGCCCGGGTCGACGTGCTCGCGGGCGTCCAGGGCCGCCGCGTGGTGGTGATCGTCGGCGGGGCCGCCGACCCGCTGGAGGCCGCCCGGCCCATCGCCGCCAAGTGCGGGCCCGGCCCGGTCGTCATCGGCCCGCAGGTCGACGACCTGTACGAGTCCACCGGCTCCGCGCGCGCCGCGATGGCCGGGCTGCGCGCCGCCGCCGGATGGCCGGACGCGCCCCGTCCCGTCCTGGCCGCCGAACTCCTCCCGGAACGCGCGCTGGACGGCGACGACGCCGCCCGCCGCCACCTGGTCGATGAGGTCTACAACCCGATGCTGGCCGCGGGCGCCCCGCTGCTGGACACCCTCACCACCTACCTGGAGCAGGGGTCGTCGCTGGAGGCGACGGCGCGGCTGCTGTTCGTCCACCCCAACACGGTCCGCTACCGGCTCCGGCGCGTCGCCGAGCTGACGGGCCTGGCGCCCACGGACGGACGCAACGCGTTCACTCTCCGGATAGCCTTGGTCCTCGGCCGCTTCACCGACCGCTCGCCGCAGTCCTGAGCAGTCACGGCACATAGGGGGTGCCGGTAGGGGGTGCTTGTAGGGGTCGTACAAAGCCCTCCGACCAAACTTCGTGCCGATCGGCATCGAGCCTGGACCGCGTACCCGGCAGGCTTGAGCGCGTGATTCTCCTCGCATCGCCCGGCCAGGGCGCCCAGACCCCCGGATTCCTGCAGCCGTGGCTCGAGGTCCCCGGAGTCGCCGACCGCCTGGCGTGGTGGTCCGCGGTCACCGGTCTGGACCTGGTCCGCTACGGGACCACCGCCGACGCCGAGGAGATCCGCGACACCGCCGTGGCCCAGCCCCTGCTGGTCGCCGCGGCGCTGGCCGCCTACGAGGCGCTGTACGGCGACGCTCCCGACGCGGGGCCGGGAGCCGTCGCCGGGCACAGCGTCGGGGAACTGGCCGCCGCCGCCATCGCCGGAGTGCTGTCCCCGGAGTCGGCGCTGGTCCTGGTCCGGGAGCGCGGCCGGGCGATGGCCGAGGCCGCCGCCGTCACCGAGACCGGCATGACCGCGGTCCTCGGCGGCGACGCCGACGAGGTGCTGGCCGCCCTCGAGAAGCACGGCCTCACCCCCGCCAACGTCAACGCCGCCGGCCAGGTCGTCGCCGCCGGCACCACCGCGCAGCTCGCCGCGTTCGCCGAGGAACCCCCGGCCAAGGCCCGGCTCCGCAAGCTGTCGGTCGCCGGAGCGTTCCACACCGAGCACATGGCGCCCGCCGTCGGCACGCTGGGCCGGCTCGCGCCGGGCGTCGAGGTCGCCGACCCGCGCGTCACGCTGCTGCAGAACCGCGACGGCGCCGTCGTCGCCTCCGGTACCGAGTTCCTGTCCCGGCTGGTCGAGCAGGTCAGCGCCCCGGTCCGCTGGGACGCCTGCATGGCGACCATGCGCGACATCGGCGTCACCGCCCTCATCGAACTGCCGCCCGCGGGCACGCTGGTCGGCATCGCCAAACGCGAGCTGAAGGGGATCGCCACGCTGGCGCTCAAGACCCCCGACGACCTCGACAAGGCACGCGCCCTCATCTCCGAGGACGCCGAGAAGGTGGCGTCATGAAGCTGCGCGTCCCCCAGGCCGCCGCCGGCGCCCGCATCCTGGCGTTCGGCGACTACCAGCCCGCCACGGTCGTCACCAACGACGACATCGCCCAGAAGGTCGACACCGACGACGCGTGGATCCGCGCCCGCACCGGCATCGTCGAGCGCCGCATCGCCGGGCCCGAGGAGGGCATCGTCGACATGGCCGTCCAGGCCGGCGGCAAGGCCATCGCCGGCAGCGGCCTGGCCCCCGAGGACATCGACCTGGTGATCCTCGCCACCTGCTCGGCCGAGTCACCGATGCCCAGCCACGCCGGCATCGTCGCGCACCGGCTCGGCATCGGCGCGCCCGGCGCGTTCGACCTCAACGCCGCCTGCGCCGGGTTCTGCTACGCGCTGGCCGCCGCCGCCTCGGCCGTCCGCGACGGCGCCGCCCGCAACGTGCTGGTCGTCGGGGCCGAGAAGATGTCGCAATGGCTCGACTGGACCGACCGCTCCACCTGCATCATCTTCGCCGACGGCGCCGGCGCCGCGGTGGTCGCGGCCGCCGACGAGCCCGGCATCGGCCCGGTCGTGTGGGGCAGCGCCGGCGACCAGTTCGACAAGATCATCATTCCGGACCGGCACTCCTTCATCCAGCAGGAGGGCCAGGCGGTGTTCCGCTGGGCCACCAGCGCCATCGCACCGGTCGCGCTCGAGGCGTGCGAACGCGCCGGGGTCCGCCCCGACGAGCTCGCCGCCATCGTCCCGCACCAGGCCAACCTGCGCATCGTGGACGCCATCGCCCGCAAGGTGAAGGCGACCAACGCCGTCGTGGCCGACGACGTCGTCCACTCCGGCAACACCTCCGGAGCGTCCATCCCCCTGGCGCTCTCCCGGATGATCGAACGCGGCGACGTCCCGTCCGGCGCACCGGCCCTCCTGGTCGGCTTCGGCGCCGGACTGGCCTACGCTGCCCAGGTCATCCAGATCCCGTAACGCCCCCGCCGACCGGCGAGGACCGCAACCAGGGCACCTGGGACCCAACCGAAGAAGGAGAACGCACGAAATGGCAGTCAGCGAGAAGGAGATCCTGGACGGTCTCGCCGAGATCATCGATGAGATCGTCGGCATCGACAAGGCCGAGGTGACCCCGGAGAAGAACTTCATCGACGACCTCGACATCGACTCGCTGTCGATGGTGGAGATCGCCGTGGCCGCCCAGGACAAGTTCGGCGTGGAGATCCCCGACGACGAGCTGCGCAACCTGAAGACCGTCAAGGACGTCATCAACTTCGTTCAGAACCTGCAGCCGTAAGGCGGCTGGAGCGGCGCGCCGTCGCTCCCCCGCCCCCGCGCCGGGGGCGGGCCGGGCGGCGGCGCGCCGCGGTCCCGTTTCCCCAGTTCGCGAGGAGCACTCACACATGAGCACCAGCCAGACCACCGTCGTCGTCACCGGGCTGGGTGCCACGACCCCACTCGGCGGCGACTGGCCGTCGACCTGGTCCGCGTTGCTCGCCGGCAAGTCCGGGGTGCGCAGCTTGGACTGGGAGGACGTGGACCAGCTGCCGGTCCGGTTCGCCGCCACGCTCGCGGTGGAGCCGTCCGAGGTCATGCCCAAGCAGCAGCTGCGCCGGCTCGACCGCAACCAGGCGATCGCGCTGATCGCCGCCCGCGAGGCCTGGAACGACGCCGGCTTCGCCGCGCCAGCCCGCTCCCGCAAGGGCGCCGAGGACGAACCCGCCGGCGGGTTCACCGTCGACGGCGACCGGCTCGGCGTCGTGGTGTCCAGCGGCATCGGCGGCCTGCACACCGCCCTCGGCAGCTACGACGTCTACCGGGAGAAGGGCTGGACGCGGGTCACCCCGTTCACCGTCCCGATGCTGATGCCCAACGGCGCCTCCGGGCACGTGGGCATCGAGTTCGGCGCGATGGCCGGCTCGCACGCGCTGGTCAGCGCCTGCGCCTCCAGCGCCGAGGCGGTCGGCTACGCCGTCGACATGATCCGCAACGGCCGCGCCGACGTCGTGATCTGCGGCGGCACCGAGGCGTGCATCCACCCGCTGCAGATGGCCTCGTTCGGCGTGATGCGGGCGCTGTCCACCCGCAACGACGAGCCCGAGCGCGCGTCCCGCCCGTACGACAAGAACCGCGACGGGTTCGTCCTCGGCGAGGGCTCCGCCGTCATGATCCTGGAGTCGGAGGAGCACGCCCGCGCCCGCGGCGCCCAGGTGTACGGCATCGCCGCCGGCTGCGGCTACTCCGGCGACGCGCACGACATCGTCCAGCCCGAGCCCACCGGCACCGGCCAGGCCAAGGCCATGCGCCGCGCGATGGCCGACGCGGGGCTGGAGCCGTCCGACATCGCGCACATCAACGCGCACGCGACCTCCACGCCGCAGGGCGACGTCGCCGAGCTCGCCTCCATCAAGAGCGCGCTCGGCCCGGAGGCCGCCGCCAAGGTGATCGTCACGGGCACCAAGTCGATGACCGGCCACCTGCTCGGCGGCGCCGGCGCGCTGGAGTCGATCATCACGGTCATGTCGCTCAAGGAGGGCCTGGTCCCGCCCACGGCGAACCTCGAGGACCTCGACGACGAGGTCGACCTGGACATCGTCCGCGGCGAGCCGCGCAAGCTCCCGGACGGCCCGCTGGCCGCCCTCAACAACTCGTTCGGCTTCGGCGGCCACAACGTGTCGGTGGCCTTCCGCCGCGCCTGAGAAGCCACCGTTCCGCCGGAACAAGACGCAACGAGGACCCGCCCCACCAGGGCCGGGTCCTCAAGCGCGTTAAGGCCCCAAGCAAGGCTCAGGGGCCCCAAGCTCGCGACAACCCCAGCCCGTCTCCCCGGCCACGCGACGACCCCGACCGCCGCGAGCGCGTCCGAAGGCCTGCCGGGGGGAACGAGCCGAAGGCGAAGTTCCTCACGGCAGATCGCGAAGCGATGCTAGCGCTCGCCGCGCTGCCGACAAGGCCGAGCCGCCAGGCGAGACCGCAGCTCGGGAACGCAAATCTACACAGCAGCGTGCAGCCAGCGGACGGGGGCGCCGTCGCCGGCCCGCCGGAACGGCTCCAGCTCGTTGTCCCAGGGGGTGCCGAGGAGGCGTTCCAGCTCGTGCTCGAGCGTGGCCTTGCCGACCGCGGCGTTGGCCATGACGGCGCGGAGGCGGTCCTCGGGCACCATGATGTCGCCGCTCGCGCCGATGACGCCCGTGAAGACGCCCAGCGACGGCGTGAAGCTGTAGCGCACGCCGTCGCAGCCGGTGGTGGCGTCCTCGGTGACCTCGAAGCGCAGGAGCTTCCAGTTGCGCAGCGCGGAGGTGATCCCGGCGGCGGTACCGGGCTTGCCCTCCCAATGCAGCTCGGCGCGCAGGGTCCCCGGCGCGGCCGCCTGATCGGCCCACTCAAGGGAAACAGGCACGCCAAGAACACCTGCGGCGGCCCATTCGATATGCGGGCTCAGCGCAGGTGGCGCGGAGTGGACGTAAAAAACGCCACGTGCGGTCACCGGACCTCCTGGATCTGTACTGAGGCTCGTCTTCCCCTACGGCCTCGTACATCCCAGAACGGCGTCCGCGTCCCTCATTCTGCATCATTGACACCGGTCGCACCACCGCACGTCCGCTGTTTGCCGAGACCTTGACCACAGGACGTGCCCTGTCCATCACCAGGACGGTACGCCGAAACGGCTCGCGACGGGGCGCGGAAGTGAGAATCGGGATCCCCGGACATGGAGAACGGGCCGTCCGGACGCGGAAACGCGACGACCCCGCTCGCGGTCTCGCGGAAACCCCCGTCTGCGGACGCGGCGAGCGGTGGTCAGGTGGCCGTCGCGTCTCAGAAACTACGGGCGGTGCCGTCCCGGACACGAGGGACCGCGGTCCCGTCCCCGCCGGGCGCCGTGGGTGACGGCGGCTAGCGCTCCGCGTCCCCCGCCCGGCGCCGGCCGCGGGCGGAGGCGGCCGCCGCGGCGACGGCGGTGCCCGCCGAGACGGCGATGGCCAGGTGGGCGACGTAGTCGCCAAGGCGATCGTATGGTGTCCGGACTCCGGGCGCGGACGTTCTCAGGGTGACGACGGTGAATCCCCGGCGGTCGGTGTCGGCCCAGGCGAGCTTGCGCCCCTGGGCGTCGAACGCGGCGGAGACCCCGGTGAGCGCGGCCTGGACGGCCGGGCGGCCGGTCTCCGCGGCGCGCACGGCGGAGAGCGAGGCGTGCTGGGGCGGGGCCCAGCTGTCCTGGAAGGTCGACGTGGAGGACTGGTAGACGAGGAGTTGCGCGCCCTGCCGGGTGACGGCCCGTCCCAGGTCGGGGAACGTCGACTCGAAGCAGATCAGCGGCCCGATCACCACCCCGCCGGGCGAGGTGCGCATGACCACGTTCCCCGTGCCGGGCACCCTGTCCTCTCCCGCCGCCCTGCTGATGCGGGCGAGCCAGCCGAACGCGGACCGGAACGGGATGTACTCGCCGAACGGCACCAGCCGCGTCTTGACGTAGCGTTCGCGGGTGCCGTCGGGGCGCAGCAGGATCGCGCTCTTGGAGATGCGGCCCTGGGCGTCCCGGGCGTCCTCGTTCACCAGGAGCGGGGTCGTGGTGGCGAGCGCGTTGAGACGGGCGGCCACCTCGTGGTTGCTCGCGATGTCGTACCCCACGCTGCTCTCCCCCCACACGATGAGGTCGACCGGGGGGATCCGGGCGGTGATGCGCTCGCCTTCGGCCAGCCGCGCCGCGGGGCTGTGCACCACGCCCGGCTGGACGAGCGCCACCCGGAACGTGCGGTCGGCCGGGGGCGCGCTACGGACGGCGTACACCGCGGGCCCCACGGCCACCAGCGCGAGGGCGTAGGGCAGGAGCGCATAGCGATGCCGCGGAGAGAGCAGGGCGAGCGCCAGTGCCGTGTTCACCGCCACCAGGACGAGCGAGATCAGCCACACGCCCCCCAAGGCCGCCAGGCTCAGGACGGTCGGGTGGCTCCATTGGCTCGCCCCCAGCACAGCCCAGGGACCTCCCAGGCGCGGCCACGACCGTACGAACTCTATGGCGACCCATATGCAGGGGAGGACGGCCACTGCCGCGAGCGGAGGGAGCCATCGGGCCGCCGCTCCCCACCCCGCCCACATCGCGCCGAACACGAACGCGACCAGTAGGAGGCCGGGGCCGATGTTGGGGATCGTCCAGTAAAGGGCGGCGAACAGGTAGGCGCCCCCGAACCACCAGCCGCGCACCGCCGCCGCTCTGACGGTGGGGGCCGACCTCATCAGCATCAGGCCGGGCACCAGCACCACCCACGCCAGCCAGGCAAGGCCGGGCCGGGGGAAGGTGAGCACGGGCAGCGCGCCCGCCAGGAGGCACGCGGCACGCATGCGCCATCGTCCCGGGCGCCGCTGATCGACGTCGCCCGCGGACCCGGACGGCGGCGTCTCCGGCCGAGGACCGGACGGACGCTCCCGCCCGCGGGCCCCCTCACGTCCGATCACTTCTCCAGTAACGCACATTTTCCTGAACGACCGTCGCCGGGCGACATGAGCGGGCACCATGGGTCATTGAGCGATCACACTAAGTGAAGAGCGAGGATGGATGTTCGATCAGGAAGCCCGTCTGGAACGCCTGCTGGCCCGCCATTCGGACGCCGTCGTCGTCGAGCCGATGCCGGGCCGCCGCGCGCTGATCCGCCGCGACCAGCTCCTGGTCGCCGAGCGCGACGCGCCCGCCGCGCAGGAACTGGTCCGCCGCTGGCACGACTCCAGCCATGACGAGCACGGCGTGACCAGCCTGCGGCTGCGCGCCCCCGCCAAGGTCGACGTGTGCGAGCTCGTGGCGGGCCTGGGCCGCGACGGCCGGCACCGCAGGCTGAGCCTGTCCCCCAACCACCTGGTGCACGGCCAGCCCATGTGGTGGAGCGGGCCGGCCGACCTGCCCCGCCCGGCGAAGCCCCTGCCCGCGCCGCACGCCGCGGCCGCGCGCCGCGAGGTCACGGTCGCCGTGCTCGACACCGGGTTGTCGCCCCACCCCTGGTACGAGGACGCCGACTGGTTCGCCGAGCAGCGCGCCGAGGTCGCGGAGATCCTCGACTCCGATCTGGACTTCGAGCTGGACGCCCAGGCCGGACACGGCACGTTCATCGCCGGGGTGCTGCTGCGGCACGCGCCGACCGCGCGGCTGTGCGCCCACCGGGTCATCGGCGGCGACGGCGTGGGCGACGAGCTGGACATCATCCGGGCGCTGGCCCGGGTGGTGGCCCGGGGCGGGGCCGACGTGGTCAACCTCTCGATCGGCTGCCACACCTTCGACGACCGGCCGTCCCCCCTGATGGCCCGCGCCGTGGCCGCGCTCGGCCGCCGCACCGTCGTGGTGGCCTGCGCCGGGAACACCGGCGGCGACCGCCCGTTCTGGCCCGCCGCGCTCAAGCAGGTCATCGGGGTGGCGGCGCTGGGCCGCGACGGCACGGACCGCGCCTGGTTCTCCAACTACGGCTGGTGGGTGGACGCCTGCGCGCCGGGCGAGGACATCGCCAGCAGCTACGTCTACTTCGACGGACCGCGTCCGGGGATGCGCGGCGTCGACCCCGACGAGTTCCGCGGGTTCGCGACCTGGAGCGGCACGTCGTTCGCGACCCCCGCCGTGGCGGGACGGATCGCGGGGCTGGCCGCCGCGGAGGGGATCGAGGCGGCGGAGGCCGCCGACCGCGTGCTGGCCCCCTCGTCCCACCGCGCCCTGCCCGACCTGGGAGTCGTCGTGGACACCCCGTGCGAGGCGACGTGACCGTCCACGACAAACCGACGACGGCGCCGCGCGCGGAGGACGAACCGGCGGAAGACGTCGGAGCGCTGGTCGTCCGCGCGCGGGCGGGAAACGGGGCGGCCTGGACGCGGCTGGTCGAGCGCTACAGCAGGCTGCTCTGGTCGATCACGCGCTCCTACGGCCTGGGCACGGCGGACGCCGGCGACGTGGTGCAGACCACCTGGCTGCGGCTTGTCGAGCGGATCGACCAGATCCAGGAGCCCGCCGCGGTCGGACGCTGGCTGGTGGTGACCGCCCGCCGGGAGAGCCTCCGCACGGCCCGCCGCGCCTCGGCGCACCGTGAGCTGATCGCCGACGACGTGCTGGCCGCACCCGTGTACACCACCCCCGAGGAACGGGCGCTGGCGCGGGAACGGCTCGGGCAGGTCGCCGTCGCGCTGGAGGCGCTGCCGCGACGCTGCCAGGTGCTGCTGCGGCTGCTGGCGGTCGCACCGAGCTACGCGGAGCTGTCGGCGGCCCTGGAGATGCCGCTGGGGAGCATCGGCCCGACCCGTGCCCGCTGCCTCGACCGCCTGATGCGAAGGCTCGCCTCATGAGCGACGAGCTGCTGGCCCGGATACGAGCGACGTTCCAGGCGATCGATCCGGTGCCGGGCGAGGTCCTGGCCGCGGCACGATCGGCGCTGGCGTGGCGGGTGCCGGGGGCGATGCTGGCCGAGAACTCCGGAGACGCCCCGAGCGCCGCGGGGCCGGGCGTGCGGGCCGGCGGCGACGGCACCCGTTCCCTGACGTTCACCGCGCCCGGCCTGGCCATCGAGCTGGAGATCGGCGGGACGGGACGGACACGGGAGATCGTCGGCCGGGTGGCCCCGCCGGTGGCCGCCCGGGTGCGCGTCCGGCATCTGGCGCTGGTACCCGAACAGCCCACGGCCGAGGCCGACCGCGCGGGCCAGTTCGTCCTGCCCGACCTACCGGAGGGCCTGGTCAGCCTCGTCTTCCTGCTGCCGGACGACACGTCCGTAGTGACCAGCTGGATCCGCCTGTGACCACCGGACCCCAAACCAAGCAACGCGAATCCGGGGAGCGCGAGACTGCGAAAAGGGCAGCTGACGATGGGGCGGAGGAGTTGCTGCGGCTGGCGATGTCCGACCCGGCCACCGCGTATGCCAGCGCACGGGCCTTCCTGTCCCGTGCGGGCACCGCCTCCTCAGGACGGGCCATGGTCATCGCGTTGCGCGCCGCAGGGCTGGCCGCCAAGGAACTGGGCCGACTGCAGGAAGGCATAGGTCTGCTCAACGAGGCCCTGGCACGCGCGCAGGGTTATGAGGCCGCCCTCGTACGGATGAACCTCGTCGGCCTGCTCTCCGCGCGTGGCGACTTCCATGGGGCGCTGGCCGAAGGGGCTCGTGCGGAGGGTGTTCTGCAGGGCGCCGACGCGGACCGGCTGGCGGCCAATATCGCCTGTGCGCTGGCTCGTGCGGGACGGGTTCCCGAGGCCGATGCCGTCGCGTCCCAGACCCTCCCCCGTCTTCGCCGGCAGCACGACCCCGTGACGCTGACCGGGCTCCTCACCAACCTCGGCCTGGCGCGTGCCCTTCGCGGCGACCTCGACACCGCCGAGGCGGCCCTCACCGAGGCCGTCACCGTGGGAGAGGACGCGGGCCTGTGTCACGTCGCCGCGATGGCCCGGGGCAACCTCGCCTTCGTCGCGTCCAGGCGCGGCGACGTCCCCCGGGCGCTGCGCCTCTTCGCCGCCGCCGAGCCCAGGCTGACGCCCGAACGCGTCGCGCAGTGCCGTTTCGATGTCGCCGAGACCTTGATCCAGGCGGGGCTGCCCGGCGAGGCGCGTCCCCTCCTGGAGGCCACGCTCGTCGAGGTGACCGCCAACGGCTACCGGTGCGACGTCGCCGACGGCCTCCTGCTGCTGGGGCACGCCGAGCTGGCCGACGGCGACCCGGAGCACGCCGCGGCGACCGCCGAACGCGCCCGCGCCGCCTTCGCCGACCACGGGCGCGCGGGCTGGATGCTGCTGGCCGAGCACCTCCTGCTCCGCGCCCGCTGGGCCGCGGGCGACCGTTCGGCGGTCTTCCTGCGCTCGGCGGTGGCGACGGCCGAGCGGCTGCAGGACCGGGGCTGGGCGGAGACCTCCGCCGAGGCCCGCGTGATCGCCGCCCGCATCGCCCTGTTCCTGGGCCGTCCCGCCGGTCACCTGCTGGAGCCGGTCACCCGCGCCCGCGACCACGGGCCCGCAGCCCTGCGCGCGGCGGCCTGGCACGCGACCGCGCTCGAACGGTCGGCGCGGCACGACGACGACGGCGCCCGTGCCGCGGTCCGGGCCGGGCTGCGTGTCGTGGAGGAGTACGCGGAGGTGTTCGGGGCGTTCGAACTGCGCGCCCGGGCCGCCGGTCTGGGCGCCGAGCTGGCCGACCTGGGCCTGCACGCGGCCCGGTCGCCGCGCGAACTCCTGTCGGCTGAGGAGCGACGCCGGGCCCTGGCGCGCCCGGCGTCGCTGCGGCCGCCGCGGGATCCGGTCCGGGCCGCGGCCCTCTCCGAACTCCGCACCCTGAGCGCCCGGCACGCCGCCGCCCTGGCCCACGCCCAAGCGCCCGCCGACGCGCTGTCCGGCCGCCTGGCCCAGTTGGAGACCGTGATCCGGGCCCGCACCCGGAGCCGTTCGGGCAGGGGCCCCGCGCAACGGCCTGCCCTCACCGGGCTGGCCTCGGCACTGGGACGGCGCGTGCTGGTCGAGCTGATCCGGGTCGGGGACGAGCTGCACGCCGTGACCGTCCGGGCAGGACGGCTGGAGCGCCATCGCCTGGGGCCGTACAAGCGGGTGGAGCAAGAGGCCCGCCTGTGCCGCTTCGCCGCGCGTCGGCTCGTCGAGCGCGCCGATGACGACCCGCACAGCGGGTTGCTTCAAGCCATGTATCGCCTGGACGACCTGCTCCTAGCGCCGCTCAAGTCGGAGCTGTCCGGTGCAGGGGACGTCGTCCTCGCTCCTGTCGGACCTCTGCACGGCCTTGCCTGGGGCATGCTCCCGTCCCTGGAAGGACGGCCGTACACCGTCGTCCCATCGGCCGCGGCATGGCTTCAAGCGCACGCTGCGGACGCCACCCGCAAGCCCCGGCACGTGATGCTCGCCTCGGGCCCCGGCCTGAAGCACGCCGAGCAGGAGGTCCGCATGCTCGTGGACCTGTATCCGGAGGCGCGAACGTACACGGGCGGCCGCGCCGAGGCGGAGACCGTACGGGACGCCCTCGACGGGGCCGACCTCGCCCACGTGGCCGCGCACGGCGAGTTCCGCGACGGCAACGTCCTGTTCTCCAGCCTCCGCCTGGCCGACGGCCCGCTGCTGCTGTGCGACCTGGAGGAGCTGGAGGCGCCGCCGCGGGTGGTCGTCCTGTCGGCCTGCGATCTGGGCCGCGCCGGGAGCCAGGACGCGGTGATCGGCATGGTCGGGGTCCTCCTCGCGCTGGGCACCGCCACGGTGATCGCCAGCGTGACCCCGGTGCGCGACGCCGACGCCCCGTCCTTCATGGCCGCCTTCCACGCCGCACTCGCCACCGGCCAGAGCCCCGCGCGGGCCCTGGCCGCCACACCGCGCCCGCCGGGCGTCACAGGCTTCAACTGCTACGGCGCAGGCTGACCCCACCCGGCCCGCCCCACCCACACCACCGACGTACCCGGCCCCCGCCCGCAGCCGGGGCTGGGGTGGGGGTGGGTCAGGTGTTGCCGGTGGCGACGGGGTTGGCCGGGTCGGTGATCCAGTCGGACCACGAGCCGACGTAGAGGGCGGCGGGGATGCCCGCCAGGGTCAGGGCGAGGATCTCGTGCGCGGCGGTGACGCCTGAGCCGCAGTAGGCGCCCACGTCGACGGCGTCGGTGGCGCCCAGTTCGGCGAAGCGCTCGCGGAGCAGCGCGGGTGGAAGGAAACGGCCGTCGACTCCGACGTTGCCCACGGTGGGGGCGTTGCGGGCGCCGGGGATGTGGCCCGCGACCGGATCGACGGGCTCGGTCTCGCCGCGGAAGCGCTCGGCCGCGCGGGCGTCCAGGAGCGTTCCGGCCTTGGCGAGTGAGGCGGCGCCCTCGGCGTCCAGGACGGGCAGCCGCGCGGGACGGGCGATGAAGTCGCCGGGCTTGACGGCGGGCTCCTCATCGGTGACGGGGCGTCCTGCCTCGTTCCAGGCGCGGAAGCCGCCGTCCAGCACGCGGACGCGATCGTGGCCGAAGTAGCGCAGTGTCCACCACAGCCGTGCCGCGGCGGTGGAGTCGGCGTCGTCGTAGACGACCACGAGGCGGTCGCCCGATACGCCGGCACGTCTCATCGCCGCCTCGAAATCGGCGGGCGCGGGCAGCGGGTGGCGTCCGCCGTCGCCCGGCGGTCCCGCCACGTCACGGTCCAGGTCGACGAACACGGCCCCGGGGAGATGGCCCTGCCGGTAGGAGTCGATCCCCGGCGGGCCCGCCAGGTGCCATCTCACGTCCAGCAGGACGGGCGGGGGATCGTGCCGGAGGAGCCGGGCCAGTGCGGGAACGTCGATGAGAGGGTGCACATCGTCAGTTTGACCCCCCTTGCCCGGATCCGGGAGGGGCGGAGTCGCGTTCGTCACGTCCCGAGCCTACGACGCCCGCACTGGACGGCGTTCCCGAGTTGGGGTTATCTTGGGGTCATAACCCCCATGTAACCCCAACTTCCGCGAAAGGGACCCGATGCCGAAGATCAACGTCTATCTGCCGGACGAGCTCGCCGAGGCGGTCAAGGAAACCGGAATCCCGGTCTCGGCGGTCTGCCAGCGGGCCCTCGAACAGGCCGTGCGGCGCGTGACGGCCATCCGCGAGACGGCGTCCACCACCTCCGACATCGCCGCCGCCATGGCCGAGCTGAACAGCTTCACCCAGCGCGCCCGAGCCGCCGTCACGCTGGGGCACGAGCAGGCCCGCACCGCGGGCGCCACCGAGATCGGCACCGAGCATCTCCTCGGCGGGCTCCTGGCCGAAGGCGGCAACCTGGCGCTGCAGGTGCTGCGCGCCCTCGACATCGACCCGGACCGGATCTGGAGCGAGATCGTCCGCGCGACCGGCGACGGCGGGCCCGTCCAGGACGACCCCGCGCTGCGCTTCGGCGCCCAGGCCGCCGCCGCGCTGGAGATGACCGTCACCGAGGCGACCTCGCTCGGCCACAACTACATCGGCTGCGAGCACCTGCTGCTCGGCCTCATCAGCGAACCGGACGGGCCCGCGGGCCGCATCCTGCGCTCCCTCGGCGCCGAGCCCCGGCTGGCCAGGCGCGCGGTGAACGCCGCCCTCGCCGGCTACGTCCACCTCCGCGCCCAGACCGCCGCGCCCGCGCAGCCGGTGGCCGGAGCCGGTCAGGCCGGGCCGGAGATCCTGGCGGCGGCGATCCGGCAGGAGCTGGCACCGCTCGTCCAGCGCTTGGAGCGGCTCGAAGAGCGGCTCGACTGACCGGCGCCCCTGCGACGCTCGCCTAGGAGCGGGTGTGGGTGAGCAGCGGCACCATCAGTTCGGCCGGGACGAGCGAGCCGTGCATGCCCACCATCCGCTCCAGCCACGGCTCGCGTTCCGACGCCACGATGGCCAGATCGGTGTGGGGCACCGCGATGACATCGCCGATCCGGTCCAGGAGATCGGGGGCGACCGGGCCGAACCACCCCGCGGCCACCGCCTCGTCCCGCGGGCACACCCACGCCCTGTCGCCCAGCGTCTCCTCCCAGGCGGCCAGGACGTCGTCGTGGGCGCCCGGCTCGCTGTAGACGTACCGGGCCCGGGCGTCCCCTCCGACCAGGGCGACCCCCTGCTGGAGGGCCGGTGTGGTGTCGACGTCCACGCGTTCGGTGGGGTCGACCATGCCGTGGTCGGCGGTGACGTACAGGGCCGTCCCCGGCGGCAGCACGTCGGCGATCTGCTCGGTGAGGAGGTCGACGAACCGGAGGTGGTGCCGCCATTCCGACGACCCCACCCCGTACCGGTGGCCGGTGGAGTCGAGGTCGGCGTGGTAGACGGTGACGTAGGCCCGGTCACCCAGGCGCAGCGCGCGCTCGGCACGCCCCACGAGCTCTCCCAGGCCGTCGGCCCCCGCGTACTCCGCCCCGCGCACCGTCGCACGGGTCAGCCCGCTCCCCCGGTACATGCGCAGCGCCACGTAGGAGACCGCCACCCCGTCGGCCGCCGCGCGCTCGTACATGGTCGGAGCGGGCTGGAAGGTCTCCGGGTCGACCGAGTCGTCCTGCCAGCGCAGGCAGTTGAGCAGCCGCCCGGTGCCCGGGATCGCCACCTGGACGCCCAGCAGCCCGTGCCCGCCCGGCGGCAGCCCGGTGGCCAGCGACCCCAGGCTGGCCACGGTCGTGGCCGGGAACCCGGCGGTCAGCGTGCGGCTCGCCATCGAGGACAGGAACGGCGCCTGCGCGCGGTGCGCCGCCAGCAGGTCGCTGCCCAGCCCGTCGATGATCAGCACGCAGGCGCGCGGCAGCGCCTCCAAGCCCAGCACGTCGACCGCGCCCGGGACGCCGAGGGACGCCAGCACCGACGGAGGAAGGTCGGCGAGCGCCCCCGTTCCGTAGTGCGGGACCGGCGGGGCGCTCACTTGGCGGTCTCGGCCGAGAGCGCCTCGGCGAAGGCCAGCACCTGGGCGACCGCGTCCCGGCCGTCGGCGGCCTCGCTCACCCGCAGCGACAGGTCGTCGGCGGTGACGCTGCCGGTGTAGCCGTGGTCGGCCTCGCAGTTCTCGTCGCCGCAGGTCGCCGGCTCCAGGTCGATGTGGGCGATGGCGCCCCAGCCGATGGTCAGCACGACCTCCGTGGGCGGCACCCCCGGCACGTACGAGGCCGGGTCGGGCACCACCCGGGTCACGGCGACGGACTGGACGCGGTCCAGCTTGACCGCCTCGGTCGTGGTGGACGCGTGCGGCTGGGCCATGCCCTCGCCGGGCGGGTGCTCGTCGGTATGGCAGACCAGCAGCCGGGAGGCCGACAGCACCAGCACGGTCACGTGGCGCCGCACTTCCATCGCGGGGTCGAACGTCGCCTCGTGGTGCACCACGTAGGCGATCACCCGCTCGTCGCCTATCGCCGACTCGACCGCGTCCGCGACCAGTGCCGGGTAGTAACCGCTGCGCTCGATGGCCGTGCGCAAGCCGTTAGCCGTCGCTCGGGTTTCCCTCATGGCCCCATCCTGCCCTGTCCCGGGTGGGCTGCGCACATGCCGTCCCCCCAACGTGGTCATTTGGGTCCCCTATGGGTAGGGGAGGTGCATGTTAGATCGCGATCCGCTGCCTTCTCCACCCCCGGTTCCGCCGCCCACCCCGGACCCGGCTCCTCCCCCTCAGCCGCCGGTGCCGCCTCCGGTCCCGCCCCCCGGCCCCACGCCGCAGCCTCCGCCGCGCCCGCCGCAGCCCGTCCCGCCGGGACCCGCACCCGACCCCGTACCGCCGACCCCGGAGCCGCAGCCGGTGCCGCCGGGACCCGGCCCCGAGCCCGAGCCGCCGGGACCGGCCCCCGATCCGGTCCCGCCCACGCCGGAACCCAGCCCTCCCAACCCACCGGACTGATCCGCCCGGCGATGCGGTCGGCGTACGTCGGCCGACAGTGGACGGGGTGGCCGGTGAGGGAGTTCTAGGGGAGACGGCGGGGGCCTAGTTCGGGGCGAGGGCCTCTGGGGCGTTCCAGGCGCAAGGTCACCTCGCGTACGGCGATGCCCGAGGTACCCACGATGACGGGGTCGAGTTCCAGCCTCGCCACCTCGGGCAGGTCGTCGCCAAGGCGGGACACCCGCAGGAGCAGTTCCTCCAGGGCGGGCACATCGACAGGCTCCGCGCCGCGGTGACCTAGGAGAAGGGGCGCCGTGCGAATCGCGCGCACCAGTTCGGCCGCCTCGACGTCGGTCAAGGGAGCCAGGCGGTAGGCACGGTCGTCCAGCAGCGCCGCCGTCTCATCGGCCAGGCCGAACGACACGACCGCCCCGAACGAGGCGTCCTCCATGGTGACGATGCGCGCCGGAACGCCGTCGCCCAGAGATCCGGCGTCGTCCTTGTCGACGATCGTGACCCCGTAGCAGGCCAGCAGCTCGGCCGCCTGCTCTGGGGTGGCCGTCACCGGGGCGCCCGAATCCAGCCATTCGCCGACCAGCGCCCGCGCGCGCTTGCGATCGGTGTCCGCCAGCTCTGGGACGGTGCCCTGCGGGCGCTGCCGCCACTGCGCGTACCTGATGACATAGGCCAGAGCCCGTACCGCGTCCTCCGGCGCCGGGTACGAGGGGATCGACCCCTCCGCCGCCGTCCCGTCGGGGCCGAGGACGCGCAGTTCCTCCGGCATGCCCTCGGAGCCCAGGTAGGTCGCCACGATCGGCTTGGAGCTTCCGGTGGCCAGCCGCAGCAGCTTCTCCGGCACCCGGACGTCGTAGCCGCCGATCGTGGGCGGGGTGAACAGCGCCACGACGGCGTCCACGCTCTCGTCCTCCAGCGCCCCGGCGAGCGCCGCCTCGTACTCGTCGGCTCCGGCGCGGGGGCCGAGGTTGACGGGGGCGCCGACGTCCAGGCCGAGGGCCACGGCGGCGTCCTGGGCGAGCAGGCCCAGCGAGTCGGAGTTGTCGATGATCGCGATGCGGTCGCCGGAGGGCAGCGGCTGGTAGGCCAGCAGCTGGGCCACGTCGAACAGCTCCGACAGGTCCTCCACCCGGATCACGCCCGCCTGGGCGAACAGCGCGCTGACCGCGTGGTCGGGCAGGCTCAGCGCCTGGGCGGCGTGCCCGATCGGGATGCCCTGGGTGCTGCGGCCGCTCTTGACCGCCACGATCGGCTTGCGGCGGCTGAGGCGGCGCGCCAGCCGCGCGAACTTGCGGGGGTTGCCCAGCGACTCCAGGTACAGCAGGACCGCCTTGGTGGCCGGGTCCTCCTCCCAGTACTGCATCAGGTCGTTGCCCGACACGTCCGCCCGGTTGCCGGCCGAGACGAAGGACGACAGGCCCAGGCCGCGTTCGGCCGTGCGCTGCAGGATCGCGATGCCCAGCGCGCCCGACTGCGAGAAGAAGCCGACCGGCCCCCTGCCGGGCATGGTGGGGGCGAGGGTCGCGTTCAGGCGCACCTCGGGGTCGGTGTTGGCGATCCCGAGGCAGTTGGGACCGACCACGCGCATCCCGTAGGCGCGGGCCAGCCGGACCAGCTCCTCCTGCCGCGCCCTGCCCTCCGGGCCCGTCTCCCCGAAACCGGACGACACCACGATGAGGCCGCGCACGCCCTTGCTCGCGCACTGCTCGACCACCTCGTGCACGGAGTCGGCCCGCACGGACACCACGGCCAAGTCGATGTCGTCGGGGATGTCCAGGACCGAGGTGTAGGCCCGCACCCCCGCCACAGCGGTGGCGGTGGGGTGCACCGGGTAGACGGGCCCGGTGAAGTCTCCGCGCAGCAGGTGCCGCATCACGGTCTGCCCGACGCTGTGGGCGGCCCGGCTCGCGCCGACCACCGCCACCGACCCGGGGAACAGCAGCCGCTGGATCGACCGGGACTCGGCGCGGTGCTCGCGGGCCGCCATCACCTCCACCGCCGTCTCGGTCGGCTCCAGGTCCAGCCGCATCTCGATCACGCCGTCCTCGAACCGCTGCTCGGCCCGGTACCCGACCTCCCGGAACACCCGGGTCATCCGCCGGTTGTCGGGCAGCACGCTCGCCACGAACCGGTCGACCCCGCACTCCCTGGCCGCGGCCGCGATGTGCTCCAGCAGCACCGCGCCCAGGCCCCGCCCCTGGTGGGCGTCCTCGACCAGGAAGGCCACCTCGGCCGTGCCGGGACGGTCGGACAGCCGGTCGTAGCGGACCACCGCCACCATCGACCCGCCGATCGTCGCGATCAGCGCGACCCGGCGGTCGTGGTCGACGTTGACGAAGTGCTCGATCTCACGGTCGGACAGCTTCGGCCGCGGCGAGAAGAACCGGTAGTAGATCGACTCGGGCGACAGCCGGGCGTAGAAGGCGCGCAGCAGGTCGGCGTCGCCGCTCCGGATGGGACGCAGATGCGCCGTCCCGCCGTCGGTGAGGACGACGTCGGCCTCCCAATGATCCGGATAACGCTCGCTCACGTACCCGAGGTTATGGCACCTCGCCCACCTCCGCCTCCGTCACCATCCGGTGACCATGCGCAGGGAAAAACGCCGGGTTCCCTGGTTTCGCTGCGCGTTCGAGACCTATTCGGGGGGCAAGAACTGTTACGGTCGACCACACGCCCAGAATGCCGCTCGCGCGGGCCGTGTTGATCGAGGTGATGACTCCATGACGCGCGTGGTCGTGGTCGGCGATTTGATGACTGATACCGTGGCTCGTGCCGCATTTCCCCTGGCCAAGGGCAGCGACACGCCCGCCGCCGTGACGACGCACGGAGGCGGTTCGGGCGCCAACGTGGCCTCGTGGCTCGCCCTTGAGGGGGTCGAGGCCGCCTTCGTGGGCCGCCGCGGCTCCGACATCGCGGGCCGGAACCGGGACATGGAGCTCATGGGGTACGGCGTGGACGCCCGCCTGGTCATGGACCAGGAGCGGCCCACGGGGACCTGTGTGGTGCTGATCACCCATAAGGGTGACCGGACCATGCTGTCCGACCCCGGGGCCAACGCGGCACTCCTCCCGGAGGACATCGAACGCTGCAGAGACCTTTTCAACCAGGGAACCCACCTGCACCTTTCCGGGTACTCCCTGATCAACGAGGGGTCGAGGAAGGCCGCCGTCCACACCTTGGAACTGGCCCGCAAGGCCCAGATGTCCATTTCGGTGGACGCGGGCTCCTCGTCCCCGCTCAAGCGGATGGGAGCCGAACCGTTCCTGGAGTGGACGCAGGGCGCCCGGCTGCTGGTGGTCAACGCCAAGGAGGCCGAGGTGCTGACCGGGCGGGACACGCCCGACCAGGCCGCCAAGGTACTCACCGCCTGGTACCCGCAGGTCGTGATCATGAACGGTGGTGACGGGGCGCTCTGGTACACCAACGGCCGTCCCGAGCCGGTCACCGTCGCCGCCGAACCGGTCGACAAGATCATCGATGGTACGGGCGCCGGGGACGCGTTCGTCGCGGGCTTCCTCCCGGTGTGGCTGGACGGCAAGCCGCCGGCCGAGGCGCTGAACGCCGGGTGCCGCCTGGCCGCCCGCGCCATGCAGCACCTGGGCGCCCGCCCGACCCTCGACGTGGTCGACAACCAGATCAAGAACTGACCGCTCGGCTGGAGGGCCCGGCGCCGCAAGGCCCCGGGCCCTTCGCCATGCCCACACCCCGTGGCCGCCGTGAGCCCGGCCCGCGCACGGTCACCAGCGGCGGCCGACGCTTGAGGCCGACGCTTGAGGCCAGCGCTCGCGCTGCCGCGCGCCGAGCAGCGCCGTCCTGAGTCCCCGGGGGTTGGCGCTAGCTGCCGGCGGCGAGCGCCGGTCGCGCCCCGGCGGCTCGGGCGGCGGCGCGGGGCGCCGAGAACAAGGGCGGGCGCGCCTACCCGCGACGTCTACCGGCGCGCCGATCCACGGCGCCGGCCCACGGCGCTCGCCCGGCGGTTCGCCCCGACGACGGGCATGTGTGGCGCGCCGGATCCGCG
The DNA here is from genome assembly GCF_055379765.1 of Actinomadura rugatobispora. Lineage (NCBI taxonomy): Bacteria > Bacillati > Actinomycetota > Actinomycetes > Streptosporangiales > Thermomonosporaceae > Actinomadura > Actinomadura rugatobispora. The sequence goes on from NZ_AP029191.1 coordinate 1,631,272, forward strand.
TACGAGCGCACCCGAGTCGGCGCCGCCCGGCGGCACCCCGCGCCACCGGGGTTCCGCAGCCGCAATGACATCGCTTGGCGATTGCCCGGTGACGCTCGCCCACGCGGCCCGGCCGTTCGGCGGCCCCCGCCCGGCGCGCGGTCGGGGTGGTGGATCTCGCCCTCATGGTCGGCCGCCGCGAGCCGAATGCGGCACGGCGACCCGCCAAGGCGCCGTTGAGACCCGCGCGTGTCCATCTGGCTAGCGCGGGCGGGCTTCCCGGCGCGCCGGCGCCGGGAGCCGCCGAAGATCCGGGAAGGCCAGCCGCCGTTGCCGCAAGGCCAAGCGCGGCGACCCGCCGCACCGCGGGCCCGGCTCCGGGACGCCGTTGGCCATGCCCTCCAGCGAAGTACAGGAGCCGGGAGCCGCCGAAGATCCGGGGAGACCGGCCGCCGTTACCGCACGGCCAAGCGCGGCGCGCCGCAGCGCGGCGACCCGCCGGACCTCAGGCTGGCTCGCGCGGGCAGGCTTCCCGGCGCGCCGGCGCCGGGAGCCGCCGAAGATCCGGGAAGACCGGCCGCCGTAGCCGCACGGCCAAGCCGCAGCGCGCCGCAGCGCGGCGACCCGCCGCACCGCGGGCCCTGGCCCGGGGCGCTGGCGGCCGTGCTCTCCAGCGAGGTGCTGAAGTCGACCATGGGGCTCCTCGGCGGTGGCCGACGGCGGCCCAGCTCACCACGCGAACTCCGGCCTGAGCCTGGGTGAGAGCTGCGCTCCGTGCCATCTCCGTCTCTGGGGCGACGGCCAGGAGGACTCGCGCCGCTGTTCCTCGTCGTCATCGGCACGTTCGTCGCCGTCGTCGTGGACGCCCTGCCGGTCCGCTCCCTGCTCGTCCCGGCCACCATGCGCTTCACGGGCGCCGCCGCCCGCATGGATCTCCGCGAAATCCCCTCGAAGCCGGCGGTGCCTTGTGGTCGCGCTGGCCAGCTCGCTGCGCTGGGGGGGCCGGCGATCAGCAGCGCGCGGCACCTCGGCGGGCGGCCGCGACAGGGCGCCAACGACGTGGTCCAGCGGCGTCCGGCCGGCGGGCCAGCAGGTAGGGCGGCGATGGTTGCGTGCCGGGGTGCTTGTGGCCTGGCGAGGGTTGTCGCGGGGTGGGGCCTGTGTCGTGGAGCGCTTAGGGCTGGGTCGTGTAGAGGCGGGCGTCCTCCTGCACGGCGTGCCACAGGCGGTTGAGCGGATGGCCCGTGTCGTAGCGTTCGAGGTCGGCCTTGCGCACGAACGCGCCGGTCATCAGCTCGGCCTTGGGCTCCAGGTCGTCGTGCAGGTCGAGGGTGCGCAGCGGCCGCTCCCCCGGCTCGACCCGCTCGGCCATGCGGCGGCCGATCGAGGCCGTGACGATCATGCAGCCGCGGACGAAGCCGGAGCGCAGCAGCGAGAACCCGTAGTGCACGTCGTCGATGTCGGCGACGACGTTGAGCCGCTCCCGGAAGCCCGGCCCGTACCAGCAGGCCAGGAAGTCGGCGATCAGCCCGGCCGGCGGGACCACCAGCGGCAGGCCCGCCAGGTCGCTGGTGCGCGCCGTGTCGCCGGGCAGCTCCGGCTCGCCCAGATTGGTGAGCAGCATCGCCCGGCCGCGCGCGTACTCCACCACCTCGTGGTCGCGCAGCCTCCGGTCGCCGTCGGGGGTGCTGACGATCGTGCCGCAGATCAGGTCCATCTCCTTGGACTCCAGCCGCGACCACAGGTCCTTGGTCCGCACGTGCACGACCTTGAACTCCACCTCGCGCTGCCGCAGTTCCTCGGCCACCAGGTCCCAGGCGCGGGACACGATCGGCAGGGTGAACTCGGTGGTGCCCACGGTGATCATCCGGCCGAGGCGGCGGCGGCTCAGGTGCACCGCGTCCAGCCACTCCCGCAGCGTCTCCCGCGCCAGCCGCGCCGCGCCCTCGCCGGTCGGGGTGAACAGGAAGTCCTTGCCCCGCCCCTGCCGCAGCGTGAGCACCTCCCCGCACAGCGCCTGGCAGTTGCGGTTGAGCGTGTCGAGCTGCTTCTGGACGCTGGACTGCTCGCGGCCGAGGGCGCGGGCGGCCCGCAGCGCCGAGCCCGTCTCGTACACCACCAGCAGCGTCCGCAGCTGGTCGAAGGTGGTGTCCAGCAACCCGGGCGGGCAGTCGAGGAGCTCGTCGAGCAGCGGACGGGCGGGGGACGGCAAAGAGGACGACACGGACACGGACGGTACTACCCCGCCGGATCGGCGGGCGACGACCTCGCCAAATGGCCGCTCGGCCATTCCAAGGGGAACTGATGACAATTACCCCCGAACTAATCTCTAGATGTTCTCCCAAACAGCTGGACGATCTTTACTGACCTCTAGAACACTTTTCTCCCGTTGCCCGGGGCCGCGCACGGCCCCGTCCCACCGCCCACCCGCACCGGCAGGGCACCTGCGCGCGACCCACGAGGGGCGGTCACGCGCGGGGTCTCGTCCTCTCGTTCTGGGGAACGGGCCTGCCGGGGCGGTGAAGGGTTTGGTGAGGAAGTCCGTGATCGCGGGTCATGTGGTCACGGCGAGGGTCAGGGGGAGGACGGCCGGGGCGCCGGCTTCGCGGAGGCGGCGGGCGGCCACGGTCATGGTCCAGCCGGTCTCCATCCGGTCGTCGACCAGCAGGATCGGGCCGTCCGCCTCGCGGACGGCGGCGGCGACGTCGTCGGGCAGGGTCAGAGCGTGCCAGACCGAGCGCAGGCGCTGGGCGCTGTTGTGGCGGCGCGGGATCGGCTCACCTAGGGGGACGAACCCGCCCAGGTAGGGCAGCCGGCCGATCTCCGCCAGCCGCCGCCCCAGGCCCTCGACCAGGCGAGGGCGGGTGTGGGAGCCGATGGTGACCACGCCCGCCGGACGGCTGGACCAGTCCCAGGCGGCCAGGACCTTCACCACGGCGTCGAACATCTCCGGGGAGACGTCGGTGTCGGACCCGGCGAACAGCTCGCGGAGCCGGTTGCCCCAGCCGATGTCGGTGAGGCGGCCCAGGGCCCGGCCGGGCTCGGCCTGGTGGTCGGGGGCGATGCGGCCGGAGACGCCGAGGTCGTCCTTGACCCCGGTGGGCCACATGCGGCGCGGGGCGACCTCCACGCCGGGACGGCGCAGCCGGTCGCGGGCCTTGGCGGCGCCCGCCTCGGACACCTCGGCGGGCCAGTGCCGGCCGGTGCAGTTGTCGCAGCGGCCGCACGGACCGGCCGCGGGGTCGTCCAGCTGGCGGCGCAGGAACTCCTCGCGGCAGCCCTCGGTGGCGAGGTAGTCGAGCATGGCGCGCTGCTCGCGGGTGCGCTCGCCGGCCACCCGCTCGTACCGTTCGCGGTCGTAGGACCAGTCCCGGCCGGTGGCCGTCCAGCCGCCCTTCACCCGGCGGACGGCACCGTCGACGTCCAGGACCTTGAGCATCATCTCCAGGCGGGCCCGGCCCAGGTCGACGCGGGGCTCCAGGGCGCCGGTGGACAGCGGGCGGCCCGCCGCCTCCAGCACGTCGAGCGTGGCCCGCACGACCGGTTCCGGGGGGAACGCCAGGCTGGCGAAGTAGGCCCAGATGTCGCGGTCCTCCCGGCCGGGGAGGAGGATCACCTCGGCGCGGTCGACGCCGCGTCCGGCACGGCCGATCTGCTGGTAGTAGGCCACCGGCGACTGCGGGGCGCCCACATGGACGATGAAGCCCAGGTCGGGCTTGTCGAAGCCCATGCCCAGGGCGCTGGTGGCGACCAGGGCCTTGAGCTTGTTGTCGAGGAGGTCGCGCTCGGCCTGGAGCCGCTCGGCGGGATCGGTCTGGCCGGAGTAGGCGGCCACCTCGTACCCGCGGTCGCGCAGGTAGCCCGCGATCTCGTGGGCGGCGGCGACGGTGAGGGTGTAGACGATGCCCGAGCCGGGGAGCGTGCCGAGATGCTCGCCCAGCCAGGCGATCCGGCGTTCGGGCTCGGCGAGCCGCACCACGGCCAGGTGCAGCGAGTCGCGTTCGAGGGCGCCGCGCAGCACCAGCGCGTCGTCGGCGGCCAGCTGCTCGGCGACGTCCTGGGTGACGCGGGCGTTGGCGGTCGCCGTGGTGGCCAGCACGGGGATGCCCGGCGGGAGCTCGGCCAGCAGGGTGCGCAGGCGCCGGTAGTCGGGGCGGAAGTCGTGGCCCCAGTCGGAGATGCAGTGCGCCTCGTCGACCACGACCAGGCCCGCCCCGGCGGCGAGCTTGGGCAGCACCAGGTCGCGGAAGTCGGGGTTGTTGAGCCGCTCGGGGCTGACCAGCAGCACGTCCACCGCGCCCGCCTCGACCTCGGCGAAGATCGGCTCCCAGTCGTCGGTGTTGGCGGAGTTGATCGTCCGGGCGTGGATCCCGGCCCGGGCGGCGGCGTCGATCTGGTTGCGCATCAGCGCCAGCAGCGGCGAGACGATCACCGTGGGGCCGGCGCCGCGGCCGCGCAGCAGCCGGGTCGCGACGAAGTAGACGGCGGACTTGCCCCAGCCGGTGCGCTGCACGACCAGCGCCCGGCGCCGCCCGACGACCAGCGCGTGGATCGCGGTCCACTGGTCGTCGCGCAGCCGCGCGCCCTCCCCCGCCAGGGCGCGCAGGCAGCGCTCGGCCTCGGCGCGCAGCCCGTCGTCGGAGGCGGGGTCGGCGGGGCCCGGCGGAGTCTCGGGAAGGCTCATTCGTCCTTGCTACCAGCCGCCGCCGACGGCATGCACCCGAACCCGATTCTGGGGACAACTCTCCCCTCCCCGCTGGATTGAGCATGATCCCCAAACGGGTAGCCTTCCGTCGAATTCGGTGCCGGGAACGGACGGAGGCGTAGGACCGGGAATGAGGCGGGCGACGGAGCGCTTGCGGCGGACCTGGCAGGTCCTGATGGACGGCTCGCCACCGGAACCCCCGGAGGACGAACCCAGCGAGATCGTCAACGCACGGGTGATCGACCTCGTGCTGCGCGTGGGGGAACTGCTGCTGGCCAGCGGCGAGTCCACCGAGCGGGTGAACGAGGCGATGCTCGGCCTGGCGGTGGCCTACGAACTGCCCCGCTGCGAGGTCCAGGTCACCTTCACCAGCCTGCTGGTGTCGGCCCACCCGGGGGGCAGCGCGCTCCCGGTCACCGGGTCGCGCGCGATCCGGCGCCGCACCCCCGCGTACTGGCGGCTCACCGCGCTGCACCAGATCGTCCAGGAAGCCTCGATCGGGATGCTGGAGCTCGAAGAGGCGCACGCCCGCCTGGCCGCGATCAAGCGGGGCCGCGGCCCCTACCCGCCGTGGCTGCTGGTGGTGTCGTTCGGGCTGATCGCGGCGTCCGCCAGCGTGCTGGTGGGCGGCGGACCCCTGGTCGCCGCGACCGCGTTCGTGGCGACGATGCTGGGCGACCGCGCCGCCGCCGCCCTGGCGCGCCGGGGGATCGCCGAGTTCTTCCAGCTTCTCGTGGCCTCGTCGTTCGGCGCCACGGCCGCCGCGATGGTGGTGGCGATGGGCAGCCCCGCGCGCGCGTCCACGGTGGTGACCGGCGCGGTCCTCGCGCTGCTGCCCGGCCGCCCCCTGGTGGCGAGCATCCAGGACGGCATCACCGGCGATCTGGTGAGCGCGGGCGCGCGCATGCTGGAGGTGTTCTTCATCATCGCCGCGATCGTCGCCGGGCTGGGCGTGGTCGTGTACGTGGCGGTGAAGCTGAACGTGAACGTGAGCGTCGCCCACCTGCCCGAATCCCCCGCCCTCTTCGAGCCGGTGCCCGTGCTGGCGGCCGCGGCGGTGTCACTGGCGTTCGCGGTGTCCCTGGCCGTGCCCAAGGACGTGCTCGTCGCGGCGGCCCTGGGCGGCGGCGTGATCTGGGTCATGTACGTGCTCCTGCTCAACTGGAACGTGACCCCGGTCCTGGCCTCGGCCATCTCCGCCACCACCATCGGCCTGCTGGCCAGCATGCTGGCGCGCCGCCGGAACGCGCCCGTGCTGCCCTACGTCGTCCCGGCCATCGCGCCGCTGCTGCCGGGAACGCTCCTCTACCGGGGCATGGTCGAGCTGAACACGGGCGACCCGGAGGCGGGGGTGCTCAGCCTCATCGCCGCGCTGTCGGTGGCGCTGGCCCTGGGCGCGGGGGTCAACCTCGGCGGTGAACTCGTCCGGGCCTTCCAGCGGGTCGGGCTCAGCGCCTCGGGCCGCTGGGCGCGTCCCGCCGCCCGCCGCACCCGCGGCTACTGACCGTCCGGGCGATCGCTCGTCCGGCGGTCGCCCGGCACCGATTTTCCGGCGGTCCCCGAGACGGGTGGCCTCGCTGGTCAGAGCTTCAGAGGCCGATGGTTCCGGGGGACGCGGCGGGTTTCCGGCGGTCCGGCGGCGCGGAAATGTCAGTGGCGCCGGTTACGTTGCGGCACATGTACCGACAGGGAGACATCCTCATCGTTCCCGTCCCCGAGGACGAGATCCCCGCCGCCGCGCGCGGGCTGTCGCCGGCGCCCCGCGACGACCGCGGTCGCATGGTGCTCGCGCTGGGCGAGGCGACCGGCCACGCGCACGCCGTCGCGGCCCCCGGCGAGCTGCTGCGCGACGCCGATCCGCTGCGCCCCGACCATCTGCATCTCCCCCACGGCGGGCGCCTGGTGCACGAGGAGCACGCGGCGATCGCCCTCCCGAAGGGCTGGTTCCGCGTCATCCGCCAGCGCGAGTACGTGCCGGGCGCCGTCCGCGTCGTGGCCGACTGAGCCGGAGGCCCGACGTGCAGACCACGACCCAGGAGACCCCCGCCGGCGCCGACGAGCCGCAGGCCCCCGTCCGGACGCGCGGCGAGACCGTCCTCGCCTGGCAGTCCGTCGCCTTCTCCTCCGGCCCGACCGGCACCGCCGAGCACGAGCGCGCCGAGGCCGGAGTCCGCACCGCCTACACGGCCGCCGGCCTGGCGCCGCCCGAACGCATCGTCTGGGTGCCCTCCCCCGCGCACGGCGCGATCGCCGCCGCACTGATCGCCGGCCACGGGGACGCGCTCCGGGAGGCGGGGCTCGGCGAGTACATCGCGCCGGTCGCGCCCCTGGTCGACATGCCGGAGACGGGTGCGAGCGTGCGCGAGGCCGTGCGCACCCTCCCGTGGGAGAAGGCGCGCACCGCCGCATGCTCCGAACTGGGGCCGGAGCAGTGGGCACGCGCCTGGGCGGAGACCGGCGGCCGCCTCTGGGCCCAGGTCGACGACCTCGCGACGCGGGTCCGCCGCGCCATCGGCGAACTGGCCGCGGACCACCCCGCGACCGCGACCCTGCTGCGCGGCGCCACCCTCGACGCAGTCCTCGGCCAGCACGACGCCCCGTGGCTGTCGCTGGTCGACTCCCTCGGCCATCTCGACGCCCACGGCCATCCCGGCGCCGCGCTGGCCGGGCTGGCGGAGGTCTCCCGGGTGGCGGGCTGGTGGTGGCCGTACGAGCGGATCGCGATCATCTCCGAGCGCCCGGTCGTCCTGCACCGCGACGAGCAGGGCCGCCTGCACCGGGGCGACGGGCCCGCCCTGGCCTACGGTGACGGGCTCTCGCTGCACGCCTGGCGCGGCATGCCGATGCCCGGCGGTTTCATCGAGTCGCTGACCGACCTGACGCCCGAGCGGATCCGGGCCGAGGCCAACGCCGAGCAGCGGCGGATCATGCTCGAGATCTTCGGCTACGACCGCTACCTCGCCGAGACCGGGGCCAAGCCGGTGAACCGGGGCGAGTCCGGAGTGCTGTGGCGGATCGACCTCCCCGGCGACGAGGCCATCGCCATGGTCGAAGTGGTCAACTCCACACCGGAGCCGGACGGGTCGTACCGCACCTACTTCCTGCGGGTCCCGCCGGGCACGCGCACCGCCCGCGAGGGCGTGGCCTGGACGTTCGGCATCGACCCCCGCGACTACCGCCCGGAGAAGGAGACCTGACGCCCATCCCAAACGCCCATCGCCGAACCGCCGCCGGGCGGGACGCCGCTACCTGCCGGGCCCGTGCTCAAGGGTCCAGGCCCGCGGGGTGGTGGAGGGCGGTTCTAGACCGGTCGGGGCGGTGTCCCCGGCCGCCACGGCGGATGTCCCTTGATGATCACTTCCCTAGTCATCAGGGGACATCCGCCCAGGCATTTCCGGCCATGCTCGCTCACGAGCCGAGCGCGGTCACGGCTTCACATGCCCTTCCGCCGTGGTCTCTCGTTCAGCTCGTCAGGGGGATGCGTTCGAGGATGCCCCCGGCGAAAACGTCGTAGAGGGGCAGGGGTTCCAGGTGGACGTAGCCGATGTGGCAGTCGCAGATGTCGGCGGGGCAGGGGCGGGGGCGCAGGGCCGCCTCGTAGGAGCCGTCGTAGAGGTTGCCCAGGACGGTCGGGATGAAGTGGCAGCGCCGTACCGTCCCTTCGCCGTCCACGGAGATGACCGTTTCGCCGGTACGGCAGGGCAGGCCCTTGCTGGGATGCGGCTCGCGGCTGTAGGCGAAGAGCGGGTCCAGGGCCGTCCAGTCGGCGGCCTCGGCGTCGGTGTAGGTGCGCCCCTCGGCCGCGTTCACCCACAGGTACACCTCGCCCGGCAGGTCGGCGCGGAGGCGGCGGGCGGCGTCGAGATGCTCCGGCTGCCCCACGACGCCCACGCTGAACCGCACCCCGCGCGCGGCGAGGTCGCGGCACTTGCCGAGGAACCGGTCGTAGGGGACCTGGCCGGGATGGTACGTGGTCCACAGCGCCAGCCGGGAAAGGTCCGCCTCGGCCGTCCAGTCGACGCGGTGGCTCAGGTTCGTCTGGATCGCGACGCGTTCCACGTGCGGAAGGTGGCTGAGCTCGACCAGCGCCCGCCGGTACCAGGACCGCACCAGGCCCTCTCCCCACGGCGTGAAGAGGACCGAGACCGCGTGCCGCCGGTCCCGGACCCAGCCGGTGAAGCGTTCGAGGGCGGCGCGGTCGGCCCGCAACTGCTCGGGGGTGTCGCGCCGCTTCGCGAACGGGCAGTAGGGGCAGTCGTAGTCGCAGCTCGCCAGCGGCCCGCGGTAGAGGATCGTGAGATGCCCGTGCCCCATCAGCGCGCCTCGTAGGAATCCATCAGGGTCCGCACCTCCGGTGAGAACAGCGCCGGCCCGATGGCGTCCGAGTGCGCCAGTCCTTCGGGGGTGAGCCGGACGACGTCGCGATCCTCCTCCACCCAGCCGCGCTCGGCGAACGGCTCCAGGTCGAAGTCGGCGGCGGCGTCGGTGCCGAAGCGTTCGCGGTAGGCGGCGCGGTCGACGCCGGACGCCTGGAGCAGCGACTGGATGAGATGGCGGCGCCGCCGTTCGCCGTCGTCCAGGGTGAATCCGACCCGTGCCGTGGTGAAGTCGGCCTCCCGTACGTAGGAGTCGATGATGGCGCGGACCGGGGTCGCGCCCACCGCGTACTCGAACGAGTAGTGCAGCCCGGTGGTGTACGAGCGCGCCCCGCAGCCGAGGCCGATCATCCCGTCGGTCTGGCAGCAGTACTCGGTCCCGGTGAGCGGCGACGCGGCGGAAGCCGGCCCGGTGGGGCGGCGGAACATGCGCATGGAGACCTGCTCGTACCCCTGGGCGAGGAGGTGGTCGCGGCCGGTGCGGTAGAGCTCCATGCGCTGGTCGTCCCAGTCCCGCGCCCGGCGCCCGAGGCCGGTCAGGGGACGCACGTACAACGGGTACAGGTACAGCTCCTCGGGTTCCCACGCGAGGGCGGCGTCGAGCGAGTGCAGCCAGGTCGCCGGGGTCTGGCCGTCGATGCCGTAGATGAGGTCGATGTTGAGCGTCGGGATGGCGGCGGCGCGGATGCGGTCCAGGGCGGCCTCGACCTCGGCGCGCTTCTGTGGACGCACGGCGGCGCGGGCCTCCTCGTCCAGGAAGCTCTGGACGCCGATCGAGACGCGGGTGACGCCGCGTTCGGCGAGGACGGCGAGGCGGTCGCTCGTGGCCGTGGCCGGGGAGGTCTCCACGCCCAGCGGGATCGAGCCGAGGCCGGCGAAGCGGCCGGCGATGTCGCACAGCCGCTCCAGCTCGGACGCGGTCAGGTAGGTGGGCGTGCCGCCGCCGAACGCCGCCGTGGCGAACGTGGCGTCGCCCAGGCCCCCCAGGACGGCGGTCGCCTGGCGGTCGAGCGCGTCCAGGTAGGCGCCGGTGAGCTCCTCGGGCGCTCCCGTACGGGTGAAGAGGTTGCAGAACCCGCAGCGCATCTCGCAGAACGGCACGTGCAGGTAGAGGAAGAGGGCAGCGCGGTCCTCGTCCGCCCAGACCTCGCGGAGGGACGGCTGGGGGTCGAGGGGGCGGTAGGCGGTCTTGTGGGGATAGGCGTACACGTATCCCTGGTAGGGCCCGGTCATGTCAGCACGAACTCCCCGTACGGAACGGTCCACACGACCTCGTGGCCGATGCGGTGACCGGTGTGGCCGTCCTCCCCGTACGCCGTGCCGTGGTCGGAGCAGACGATCACGAAGCAGGGGCGGCGCATGAGCGCGAAGAGGCGGTCCAGATGCCGGTCGACATGGCGGAGGGCGGCGGCGTGGCTCTCCCGCGAGTCGCCGTGCTCGCGGGTGGCGCCGTCCAGGTAGAACCAGTTGGGCTGGTGCAGGGCGGACACGTTGAGCAGGAGGAACAGGCGGCGGGTGGACGGCAGCCGCCGGATCGTCGCGGCGATCCGGTCGATCTGGTGGCCGATCGAGCCGGGGTCGGTCACGCCGAACTCCGGTTCCCAGTGGCTCTCGGCGAAGAGGGCGGGCAGGGCGGAGCCGAGCGGGGTGAGCTTGTTGAAGAAGCCCACGCCGCCGACGCAGACCGTGTGGTAGCCGGCCAGGGCGAGGCCGGTGGGCAGGTCGGCGGCGTCGAACGTCCAGGTGCCGGAGGCGGTGGTCTCGCTGCCCGGGAAGCGGGCCGCGAACAGCCTCGGATGCGGGCCGGGCCGGGCGGGCGTCGGGAGGAAGCCCGCCAGCATCGCGGCGTGCGCGGCGTAGGTGAAGCTGCCGGGGCTGTGGCGCCGTTCCCAGCGGCCGCCCGGGAGCAGTCCGGCGAGCGTCGGGAGCTCCCCGGCGGAGGCGAGTTCGGCCGCCACGTCGTAGCGCAGCGTGTCGAGGGTCACCAGCAGCAGGTCATGGCTGCCGATGACCTCGTTCATGTCGTACATGCTGGGAGGTTTCCTGACAGGGCGGCTCTGACCTGGGCAGTGTAGGTGTCGATCCCCTCGGCCCCGCTCCCGGGGAGACCGGTCAGGCCGGGCAGCAGGTCGCCGAACGCGTTGACCTCCCCGACCGCGTACCCGCGCCACCCGATCCGGACGAGCAGGTCGACGCCGACCATGAGGCTGCCGGGGAAGCAGGCGGCGGCGCGCGCGCACACGTCGAGGGCGTCCCGCCACGAGTCCTCGCCCATGGCCCGCCGTACGGCGCCGAGGTCGCCGCGCGCGCCGCCGAGGTGGAGGTTGGTCATGGGCGAGCGGCTCGTCCGGACGACCGCGTGCGTCGGCTCGCCCGCGACGACGACCACGCGCAGGTCGAGGACGCGGCCGTCCAGCGCCGCCTTGGGGAACCAGCGCTCGACGTGGAGGCCGTCGGGGGCCAGCGCGTCGACCAGGTCGGCGACCTCGGCCTCCGTCTCGTACGACCGGACGCGCAGCGAGTTGACGTAGCCGAAGCCGGTGGGGATGGCGGAGGTGACCGCTTTGACGCGGCCGCCGGGGGCGGTCTGGAGCGCGATGACGCCGGAGGCCGACGAACCGTGCGCGGCCTTGACGAAGACGCGGTGCATCCGCGCCTCCGCCATGCGGGTGCGGAGTTCGGCGTAGGAGGACACCGGCGGAAGTGCTTCCGGTACGGGCACACCGGCGGCCCGGAGGCGCGCGTGGCAGCGCCGTTTGTCGCACATGACGGCGATGTCGTCCACGTCGTTGAGCAGCCGCGCGCCGGCCCTGTCCGCCTCGGCCGCGATGCGCGACAGGCCCGCGGTGAACGTCCGGTACCAGCGGGCGCCTCCGCCCACCCGCGCCGGCTCCCCCGGGCCGCGCAGCAGGGCGTCGACGGCGGCGTCCTCACCGGGCGAGTCGATCCGTACCAGCGTCCCGTCCCCCGCCGCCCCGATGTCCAGGGAGGTGGCGGTGAGGACGTCGTGCCAGCCGATCACGAGCGGCCCCGGCAGGCCCGCGGCGCGGCAGGCGGCGGCGAAGAGCGCGGTGCGCCGGTCGCCGGGCGCGCCGATCACGGTGAACGCGGCGGACGTCATTCCGTGACCGCGACGTACATGAAGCCCTCCCATTCCTCCCAGCCCTCCGCCGGCACGGCGCGCGCCCCGCCGAGGTCGAGCTCGACGCCCGGGAGCGCCTTCCGGAGGCGTTCCATCATCGGCTCCGAGACGTAGTGGTAGTTCAGGTCGAGCCGCTTCAGGTGGGTGAGGGGCTGCCCGGCCAGCAGCGACTCCGCGCCCTGGTCGGAGAGCATCCCCAGGCCCAGCGCCAGCGTCTCCAGCCGGGCCACGATCGGCGCGGACGCCAGGGCGGCCGCGATGTCGTCCTGGAACTCGCCGTTCCGCAGGCCCAGATGGCGGACGGAGGGCAGCCGCACCCCCTCGAAGATCGGGCCGAGGTCGTCGACCTCCGCGTGCCCGCCGTAGATCTGCACGCCGAACCACAGGTCCAGCTCTTCGAGGGCGGGCAGGTCGCTGGCCGCCACCGCCCGCACCACCTCGGCCGGCAGGCCCCCGGACTCGAACCGCAGCGCCTTGAGGGTGTCGCTCTTGAACGGGCTGAGGTTCAGGCCCGCGCAGCCGCGCACCTCCAGCCGCTCCAGCGAAGGGAACGCCTCGACCAGCGGCGTCAGGTCGCCGTGCGGGATCCAGGACAGGTGGTACTCCTCGTCGAGGATGTCGCCGACGAAGACCGACCGCAGGGCGGGGAAGCGGTCCGCGGCCTCGACCAGGGTCTTGACCCCGAGGCCGTCGGCGTCGTCCCAGCCCCAGAAGCCGAGCACCAGCGCCTCGACCCGGGTGGTGTCGACGGCGTCCATGAACCGGGTGAACAGGTCGGGGTACGACTCGTCGCCCCAGTCGCCCCGGACCGCCCAGGCGACCCGGTCGTCGGGCAGCGCCTCCCCCTCGTCGACCTCGGTTTCGGGGGTGAAGCCCACCACCGGCAGTCCGGCGAACTCGTCCAGGTACTCGTTGAACGTCATCGACTTCCTCGATGTGGTCTTCGTACGGGGGTCACTCGGCGATGGCGACGTAGGGCCAGTCGTCGTCCGGGTCCTGCCCGTCGCCGACGTCGACCTTGACGCCTGGCAGCGCCGCCCTCAGGCGGTCGGCCGTGGCGGGGGTCATGTAGTGGTGGCTCAGGTCGAGCGAGGCCAGGTGGGTGAGGGGCTGCCCGGACAGCAGCGACTCGGCGCCCCGGTCGGTGAGCGTCCCCATGGCGAGGCTGAGCGACTCCAGCCGCGCCACGATCGGGGCCGCGGCGACGGCCGCCGCGATCTCGTCCTGGATCTCGCTGTCCTCCAGGCCCAGGTGGCGCAGCGACGGCAGCCGCTCACCGCTCAGGATCGGGGCGAGATCGTCCACGGTGGCGTTTCCGCCGTAGTTCTCCGTGCCCAGCCACAGGTCGAGGTGCTCCAGCGCCGGGAAGTCGCAGGCGGCGATGCCGCGGACGACCTGGCCGGGAAGCCCGCCCGACTCGAACCGGAGCCTCTTCAGCCGCTCGGCGCGCACGGGCTTGAGCCCCAGGTCCTCGGCGCCGCGCACCTCCAGCGTCTCCAGGCCGGGGAACGCGGCGAACAGCGGCGTGATGTCGCACTGCTCGATCCAGGAGATCTCGCGTTCCTCCATGACGATGTCGCCGAGGAAGAGGGCGCGCAGCGCGGGGAAGCGGTCGGCGGCGGCGGTGAGGACCTCGACGGGCGTGGGGTCGCCGTACTCCTGGATGCCCCAGTGCCCCATGATCAGGTGGGTGACCGCGGTGGAGTCGACCGCGCCGGTGAAGCGGTCGAGGACCGCCGGAGTGACCTTCTCCTCCTGCCAGCCGCTGCTCAGGTCGACCCGCCAGGCGCGGGACGCGGCCGGCGGCAGCTCGGCGGTCTCCGGATCGGTCTCGGCGTCGAAGACGGCCACCGGGAGACCGCCGAACTCCGTCAGATGGCTGTTGATCGTCATTCGCTTCCCACCCCTGAAGCCCTCTCGGATGATCGTCGGGACCTGTCCTACCAGCCGGAGCCGACATACCGCCGCCGAACGCCGCCCGCCACCGGCCCCGGCTACTCGGCGACCGCCACGTAGCGCCAGTCGCGGTCGCTCTGCTGCTGGTCGCCGAGGTCCACCTCGACACCGGGGAGGGCGGCGTGCACGCGCTTCACCACCGGGTCGGTGAGGAAGTGGTGGTGAAGGTCGAGCCGCTTGAGATGGGTGAGCGGCTGCCCCGACAGCAGCGACTCGGCGCCCAGGTCGGTGAGCGCGCCCATCGCCAGGCTCAGCGACTCCAGCCGCGCCACGATCGGGGCGCCGGCGACGGCCGCCGCGATCTCGTCCTGGATCTCGCTGTCCTCCAGGCCCAGGTGGCGCAGGGACGGCAGCCGCTCGCCGCCCAGGATCGGCGCCAGGTCGTCCACGGTGGCGTCGCCGCCGTAGTTCGCGGTGCCCAGCCACAGGTCCAGGTGCTCCAGGACGGGCAGCTCACTGGCGCAGACGGCCCGCACCACGCCGGCCGGAAGCCCGCCCGTCTCGAACCGCAGCGTCTTCAGGGCCGGCGCGCGGAACGGCTCGAGGGCGAGGCCCGCGCCCCCGCGGACGCCCAGGTGCTCCAGTCCTGGGTACGCGGCGAACAGCGGCGTGATGTCGGACTGCTCGATCCAGGAGATCTCGGCCTGCTCCATCACGATGTCCCCGAGGAACAGCGCGCGCAGGTTGGGCAGGCGGTCGGCGGCGCCGGCGAGCACCGGCACGGGGTCGACCGCCCCGTCGTCGTAATCGGCGCCCCAGAAGCCGATGATCAGGTGCGTGACCTCGGTGGTGTCGATCCTCTCCAGGAACGCGGCGAAGAGGTCGTCGAAGGAGGGGCCCTCGAACCAGCTGCCCACGCGCCAGGCGGCCTCTCCGGGCGAGTCGGGCTCCTCCTCCCCGCTGTAGTGCTCCTGGACGGTGTCGCCCTCGTGCTCGTGCTGGAAATCGCACACCCGCAGTCCGGCGAAAGTGCTGAGGTGCTCGTAGATGCTCATCGGTATCGGTTCCCCTTCGATTCGGGGACCGTCCTATCAGTCGCCGGCGACATCCTCCTCGAAACGGTTGAAATCAGTGGTTTCCTCCGGGGGAAAGGCCGAAGCCCCCGGACGCGGGCGTCCAGGGGCTTCGCGGCGGCCTCAGGCGGCGGGGAGGACCGAGCCCTTGTACTTGTCCTGGATGTACTTCTTGACCTCGGGACCGGTCAGCAGCTCCGACAGCTTCTTGATGTCGGCGTCGCCCTTGTTCTCGGGCTTGACCACCAGCCCGTTGACGTACGGGTTGTTCTCCGGCTTCTCGATGGCGAGCGCGTCCTTGGCCGGGGTCAGGCCGCCCTCCAGGGCGTAGTTGCCGTTGATGACCGAGGCGTCGACGTCGGCGAGCTGGCGCGGCAGCGCGGCGGCGTCGGTGGGACGGAACGTGATGCCCTTGGGGTTGCCGGCGACGTCCTTCTCGGTGGCGCTCTCGCCCGCGCCCGGCTTGAGGGTGACCACGCCGTTGTCGGCCAGCAGCTTCAGGCCGCGGGCCAGGTTGGACGGGTCGCTGGGCAGCGCGACGGTGGCGCCCTGGGGCAGGTCCTGCAGTCTGGTGACCTTCTTGGAGTAGACGCCCAGCGGCTCCAGGTGGACGCCCGCGAGGAACTCCAGCTTCTGCCCGGTCTTCTGGTTGGACTCGGCCAGGTACGGGCGGTGCTGGAAGTAGTTGGCGTCGAGCTGGCCGTCGTTGAGGGCGGGGTTCAGCTGCTCGTAGTTGCTGAACTCCTTGATCTCCAGCTTGAGCCCGGCCTTGGCCGCCAGGTTGTCCTTGACGTAGGTGAGGACCTCGGCGTGCGGCACCGAGGTGGCGCCGACGGTGAGGGTCCCGCTGTCGTTGCCCGACCCGCCGCAGGCCGCCAGGCCCAGCAGGAGCCCGGCGGACGCGAGGACGGTGGTGATCTTGCGCAGCACGAGGAGTGCCTTTCTCGTTCGTGAAGAGGGATGCGGAAGAGGGGAGGTGGACGGGTGCCGCGGCGGCCTACCGGTGCGTGAGCCTCACCGGTGCGTGAGCCGCCGGACGAACAGGTCGCCGACCAACTGGACGATCGCCACCAGCAGCACCAGCAGCACGAGGATGGCCAGCATCATCTGCGTCTCGAACCGCTGGTAGCCGTACCGGATGGCCAGGTCGCCCAGCCCGCCGCCGCCGATCGCGCCCGCGATGGCGGAGTAGCTGATCAGCGCGATGACGGTGATGGTGAGCCCGGCGATCAGGCCCGGCGCGGCCTCCCGCAGCAGCACCTTGCGGACCAGTGCGGGCCGGGAGGCGCCCATCGCGCGGGCGGCGGCGATCGTGCCGGGGTCGACCTCGCGCAGCGCGGTCTCCACCAGCCGGGCGTAGAAGGGGATCGCCCCGACGGTCAGCGGCACGATCGCCGCCTGCGTGCCGATCGAGGTGCCCACCAGGAGCCGGGTGAACGGGATGATCCCCATCATCAGGATGACGAACGGGACCGACCGGCCGATGTTGACGACCAGGCCGAGGACGGCGTTCACCGGGCGGGAGGGCATCAGGCCGTCCCGCGCGGTGAGGATCAGCAGGACCCCGGCCAGGATCCCGCCGGCCGCGGTGAACAGGGTCGACCAGACGGTCATCTGGAGGGTCTCGAGGGTGCCCTGGCGCAGCAGCGGCGCCATCTCGTCCCAGCTCATGACAGCGACGCCTCCTCGGCGGCGGGGGTGTCGGCGGGGGTGCGGACCTCGACGGTGAGCCCGGCCTCGCGCAGGTGGGCGAGCTGGGCGGCGTTGACGTCGGGGTCGCCGGGCAGCTCGATCCGCAGCCGGCCGATCCGGGTGCCGCCGATCCGCTCGACCGCGCCGCCCAGGATGTTGACGTCGATCGAGTAGGTGCGGGCGAGCGAGGACACGAACGGCCGGTCCGCGCTGTCGCCCTCGAAGGTGACGTCGACCACGGTCGTCCCCGCGCCCGGGTGCGGCGGGGTGTCGGGCAGCGGCAGCAGGTCGCGGGCCAGTTCGGAGCCGGGGCGCAGCAGCAGCTCGCGCAGCGGGCCGGACTCCGCCACGCGGCCCCGCCGCATGATCGCGGCCGAGTCGCAGATCCGCTTGACCACCTCCATCTCGTGGGTGATCAGCAGCACGGTCAGCCCGAGGCGGCGGTTGAGGTCGCGCAGCAGCTCCAGGATGGAGGCGGTGGTCTCGGGGTCGAGCGCGGAGGTGGCCTCGTCCGAGAGCAGCACCTTGGGACGGCCCGCCAGCGCACGCGCGATGCCGACGCGCTGCTTCTGCCCGCCCGACAGCTGCGCGGGGTGCGCCTGGGCGTGCTCGTCCAGGCCGACCAGTGCGAGCAGCTCGGCGACCCGGGCGGCGCGCTCGGACCGCGGCACGCCCATGACCTCCAGCGGGAAGGCCACGTTGCCCGCCACGGTACGGCTGGACAGCAGCCCGAAGTGCTGGTGGATCATCCCGATGCCCTGGCGCGCGCGGCGCAGCTCGCGGCCGTCCAGGGACAGCAGGTCCCGGCCGTCGACCGCGATCCGGCCGGAGTCGGGGCGTTCCAGCAGGTTCACGCAGCGCAGCAGGGTGCTCTTGCCGGCGCCGCTGCGGCCGAGGACGCCGAAGATCTCACCTTCGCGGACGGTGAGGTCGACGCCGTCGACGGCGGTCACCTCGCGTCCCCGGGAGCGGTAGACCTTGCTGAGTTTTTCGATCTGAATCACAGGAAATCATCCGTCCAGACGGGCAGATGGGATGGGGGCGGCCGGGCAGACCACGCAGACAGGCGGTTCAGGCAGGCCGGCCGGGCATGGGGGCGCGCCGGGGTTCAGGAGCGGCCGGGCGGGTACGGCGCGTGGCTCAGAAGGTGGCGCTGGAAGCTCATGGCGGCGGTGATTCTCGGAGTGAACGGCTCGCTTCGGGGCGCGAGGTCAGGCGGGGGCCCTCAGCACCCACACATTCGCCGCCGGCGCGTACACCCGAGGTCCCGGACGGCGCGCGTGCGGCACGGCGCGGGGCGGGGGCGTACGGCGGTCATGCCATGAGTAAACCCGGCCCACGCAGCTGACGCAAATTCTCGGGCACCGCCGTGAACAGGATCACAAGCCCGGTGGCCTCAACGCCGACCGGTCATCCGGAGGCGCCGTGGTACCCGATCCGGACCGGGCCCGAGCCGACCTTCGCGACGATGGTCCGCGGCGACGAGCGGTCGTCCAGCGCCGGGTCCACCCGCACGTCCCCGGTGCCGGACTCGACCTCCACCCCGTAGTAGGAGCCTCGCGGCACGGTCACCCGCACCTCCCCCGACCCCGCGGACGCCTTCACGCGCCGCGGCGGCACGGCGAAGCCGACGCCGATCCGTCCCGAGCCCACCTCGGCCTCCAGTTCCGGGACGGCCAGTCCCGTACCGGTGATCCGCCCCGAGGCCGCCCGCGCCCAGACCCGGCCGCGGATCTCGGCCATGTCCAGCAGCCCCGACCGGGCCTCCAGCCGGAGATCGCCCTCGATGCCCCGGACCCGTACCTCGCCCGAGTCCGCCGTGGCCCTGATCCGCACCCGCGGCGGCACCTGGAGGTCGAGGTCGGCGCCGCACTCCATGTCGGAGTAGATCCCCTTGTCCCCCTCGCAGGTGAACCGGACCAGCAGGACGTCCCCGGCCCAGATCTGCTCCACCTCCGGCCTGCTGAACGCCCACGTCAGCCGCCGGAAGACCCGGACCTGGCCGGCCCGTCCCGGCCCGACCGTCACCCGGGCCCGCCCGGCGTCGATCTCCACCTCGCTGACCGGGCGGTGGTGCACCACCGTGTCGAAGACGGTGCGGCGGATGGCCGTCCCGTAGACGCGCAGCCCGGCGGGCATCACCACGGCCAGGGCGGTCCCGACCGCCAGCAGCACCCAGATGCCGCGCCGCCGCGGCCGTCCTTCCCCGCCCCCGCCCGGCGCCGGGGGAGCGGTCCGCGTCATGCGTCCCCACCGCTCCCCGCGCCGCCGCCGAGGAAGCGCAGCACGGCCAGTACGCGGCGGTGGTCGCCCTCGGCGTCCGGGAGGTCCAGCTTGGCGAAGATGCCGTTGATGTGCTTGGCGACCGCGCTCTCGCTCACCACCAGGGCGGCGGCGATGCCCGCGTTCGAGCGGCCCTCCGCCATGAGCCCCAGGACGTCCCGCTCGCGCGGCGTGAGCCGGTCCAGCGGGTCGCTCTGGCGGCGCAGGAGCAGCTGCGCGACCACCTCAGGATCCAGCGCCGTGCCGCCGCCCGCCACCCGGCGCAGCGCGTCCAGGAACGCGGACACGTCCGCGACCCGGTCCTTGAGGAGGTAGCCGACCCCGCTGGTGTTGGTGGCCAGCAGGTCCGCGGCGTACCGCTCCTCCACGTACTGCGAGAGCAGCAGCAGCGCCACCTCGGGCCACTGCCGCCGGATCACCAGCGCCGCGCGCACGCCCTCGTCGGTGAACGCGGGCGGCATCCGGACGTCCACGATCGCCGCGTCCGGCCGGTGCTCCTCCACCGCGGACAGCAGCGCCTCGGCGTCCCCGACCGCCGCCGGGACCTGGAACCCCGCGGTCTCCAGCAGCTTGATCAGTCCCGCCCGCAGCAGGACCGAGTCCTCGGCGATCACAATGCGCACGGCAGCTCCACGGTCACGGTGGTCGGTCCCCCTTCGGGGCTGACGATGCGGAAGGTACCGTCCACCGACCGGACCCGGCGCCCCAGGCCGGCCAGGCCGGACCCGCGGGCCGGGTCGGCGCCGCCCACCCCGTCGTCGGCGACCGTCACCCGCAGCACGTCGCCGCGCCGCGCCACGTCGATCTCCACCGCGGACGCGCGGGCGTGCTTGACCACGTTGGCGAGGGACTCGGAGACCACGAAGTAGGCGACGGCCTCCACGGTGGACGAGGCGCGCCGCGGGACGTCCACGCGCAGCCGCACCGGCAGCGGCACCCGGGCGGCGATCCCCGACAGCGCCGCGTCCAGGCCGCGGTCCTCCAGGACGGCCGGATGCAGGCCGCGGATCAGGTCGCGCATCTCGGTGAGCGCCTCCTTGGCCTCCTCGTGCGCCTCGACGATCACCTGCATGGCCTCGTCGGGGACGCCGGTCAGCGTCTCGCGGGCCAGGCCGAGGTTCATGGCGAGGGCGACGAGCCGCTGCTGGGCGCCGTCGTGCAGGTCGCGCTCGATGCGGCGGCGTTCGATGTCAGCGGCGTCGACCGCGCCGGCGCGCTTCTCGGCCAGGTCCTCGACGCGGCGCTCCAGCTCCTTGGCGCGGTCCGGGCCGAGGAGCAGCCCGATCGCGCGGGTGTCCAGCCGCCGCACCGCCATCGCGGTCCAGGGCGCGGCGATCAGGAGCAGCACGCC
Source organism: Actinomadura rugatobispora (assembly GCF_055379765.1). NCBI lineage: Bacteria > Bacillati > Actinomycetota > Actinomycetes > Streptosporangiales > Thermomonosporaceae > Actinomadura > Actinomadura rugatobispora. The sequence goes on from NZ_AP029191.1 coordinate 1,651,769, forward strand.
GGCCGCGGTGAGCGCGCACTGCCCGTACGGGCCGATCTGCGGGAGCGTCCAGGCGTAGGCGGTGATCCCGGCGAGCGCGGCGCCGCCCGCCCACGCGGCGAGGACGAGCAGGGCCGCGCAGCCCACGACCGGGCCCGCGATCAGGTGGTAGGCGAGGGACCGCCAGAGCCCGTCCATGCGGAGGCGCCCGGGCCGTTCCCCGGGCGGCGCGACGTGCAGGCCCAGCATCGCCCAGCAGCGCTCGCGCTGCGCCGCGGCGAAGGGGTGCGCCAGGATCACGACCACCAGCGGCGCCAGGAGGGGCAGGACGTCCCACGGCTCCCAGACCGTCCACGGCGCGCCGATGATCACCCAGGCGCCGAACTGGAGCGGCACCCCGGAGGCGGCGAACGCGGTGTCGCGCCACGCCGCCGCCGACCACGGAGCGTGCACGCGCGCACGCCGCAGCAGGGAGAGGGACGCCATGGGCAAACCGTATTGCCCTGAAATGGACCGCGCCATGCAGCGGGGTGCAGCCCCGGGCTGTACCTAGTGCCACCCCCGAAACGGACTTCCGCGCTACTGAAAGCGGCCCGCCCGCACGACAGGCTGACGGGGAACCGAGCCAAGGAGGTCATCGATGGTCGCCGCCCCCCTAGGAGCCCGCCGCCCGTCCCGGCGGCGGCGCGAGTGGCCGGAGTGGCGTGCGGGTCTGGCGGACCCCGTCGACAGGAGGACGCGGCTCGCGGGCTGGGGGCTGGTCGCCGGCGGGGCCGCGCTGGTGCCGTGGATGGGCGTCCTGGCCGCGCGGCTGCCGTCCACGACGCAGGTGTCCAACTGGTCCGCGGCGTGGATCGGCCTGGACGCGGCGCTCGCGACCGGGCTGATCGCCACCGGGACGCTGCTGGCCCGGGGCGATGTTCGTCACAGCCTGACCGCCGCGGCCACCGCGTCGCTCCTGGTCATGGACGCCTGGTTCGACGTGACCACCGCTCCCGCAGGGCCCGGGCGGACGGCCGCGCTGGCCCTCGCCGCCGGCGTGGAACTGCCCGTCGCCGGGCTGTGCGCGACGCTGGCGGTGCGCGCGCTGACCCGTGATCCGGACATGCCGGAAAAGGCCCGCACCCGCGGGCCGAACCCCGCCGGGCACCCTGCCGTCCGGTCGCTGCGACCACTCCCGGCATATCCGGAGCCGACGGGAGTCAGAGAGACGGATGAAACCGAGTGACCCAGACCTTTAGAGTGAATCCGACGTAGGGCCCTCTCTGCGGGAGGGCCCTTTCCCCTGCCTGCCTGATCATGAGGTCACCGGATGAACGACCACGAGGTGCACGCGGAGTGTGTGCGGCTGCTGCGGGAGGGCCTCCCCGAGCCCACCGCCGCCGGGTTCGACGACGGCCGGGGGTTCCTGCCGCTCTGCCTCGACGTCGACGGTGACATCGCCGTTGTCACGTTCCTAAGACGGCCGGGGGGCGTCTCAGGAGGGCTCCCTCCCTTCATCGAGGGCTGGATGTTCCACCGCCGCGACGGCGAGTGGATGGAACTGGGCGGCGCCGGCGGTTCGGCCTTCGACGAGCCCCTCGCCCGCCGCTCGGCCGCCGAACTGGGCGGACGGCACCTGCAGCGGTACGGGACGGGCCGCACCGTCCGCAACGCCAACCGGCTGCTCCCCTGGGGCGCCAAGTGGGTGAGCCAGGCCCGCCTCCGGGTCGCGGCGGAGGCCAGCCACCTGCGCGTGGGCAACCGGATGCTGGAGGTCCCCGCACACGGTCACACCGTCGTGGTCTGGGGCGCCCGCCGCGCGCCCGTCGTGGAGGCCCTGGCCCTGGACGGCGCCATCCTCGACGCCCTCGACCTGGACTACACCCTGGCCCGCGCCTGAACGTCGGCGACCTGGGCGATGGACCAGGCGGCGGGCCGGGCTAACGGGATGCACGGGGAACCTTTCGGCGGGTGCCGGAGAGGTTAGGGGCCGCGCGTTACCGGAAGGTTGCCGGGACGTTTCGCCCCGGCCCCGCTCACAACCAGCCGAGGTCGCGGGCGGCCCGCACCGCCGCGTGGCGGTTGTCGACGCCGAGCTTGGTGACCGCCGCCGACAGGTAGTTCCGCACGGTGCCCTCCGACAGGCCCAGGCCGCGGGCGATCCGGCTCACCGGGGCGCCGTCGGCGGCGGCGCGCAGCGTGTCGAGTTCGCGCGGCGTGAGCGGACACTCCTCGGCGGCGAGCGCGTCGGCCGCCAGCTGCGGATCGATGTACCGGGCGCCCGCGGCGACCTGGCGGACGACCTCCGCCAGCCGGGCGCCCGGGGCGTCCTTGCCGAGGAAGCCGCGCACGCCCGCGGCCATCGCGCGGCGCAGGTTGCCGGGACGGCCGTGCGCGGTCACGATCACCGGCCGGCAGGAGGGCAGCTCCCGGGAGAGCCGCTCGGCCGCGGCGAGGCCGTCCAGCCCGGGCATGTCGATGTCGAGCACGGCGATGTCGGGCTTGAGGCGCAGCGCGCTCTCGACGGCCTCGTCGCCGCGGCCGACGTCCGCCACGACCTCGATGCCGTCCTCGGTCTCCAGCAGCAGCACCAGCGCCTCCCGGATGAGGAGGTGGTCGTCGGCCAGCAGCACCCGGATCATGCCTCTCCCTTCGCCCTCGGCACCGCCCTGGGCACCGCCCTGGGCACGGCGGCGGCCAGCCGGAACGTGCCGTCCCCGGCCGGGCCCGCGGTGAACTCGCCGCCCACCGCCGCCATCCGTTCGGCGAGGCCCGCCAGCCCGGCCCCGGCGGCGGCTCCGGCGGCGGGCGCGGGACGCCGGCCCGCGCCGTCGTTGGAGATCTCCAGCCGGACGTGCGCGTCGTCGGACCGCACCGTGATCAGGCACCAGGTGGCGCCGCTGTGCCGCAGGACGTTGGTGGCCGCCTCCCGGGCCGCCCATCCCAGCGGCTCGTGCGCGTGCGCGGGCAGGTCGGGCGAGACCTCGGGGGCGTCGCAGCGGATCCCCGCCGCGCGCAGCACCGCCGACATGCCCTGCAGCTCGCTGCGCAGCGAGGTCGCCCGGTAGCCGCGGACGATCTCGCGCACATCGCGTACCGAGTCCCGCGCCATCCGCTGGATCTCGACCAGCTCCCCGCGGACCCGCTCCCGGTCGCGTTCGACGAAGCGCTCGGCGACCTCGGCGCGCAGGGCGACGGCCTGGAGGCTGTGGCCGAGCACGTCGTGCAGGTCCCGGGCGAAGCGCAGCCGTTCCTCGCCCACCGCCGAACGGGCCAGCTCCGCGCGCGCTTCCCGCAACTCCTGGACGACATGGAACAGCCACACGGTCACGTACCCCGAGAACGCCCCCACCGGCACGCCCACCAGCTGGTACAGGACGTTGAGAACCGGCAGCCCCAGCACGAGCCCGTAGGCGGGGGTCAGGACCGTGGCCGCCGCCGTCACGAGCACCGCCGCGCGCAAGGGCAGCACAACCGCGATGAGGCCCACCGGCACGACCAGGGCGCTCCCCCAGCCGACCTGGGCGCCCATCAGAGCCGGGAGGGTCCAGCAGACCGCGGCTATGGCGGCCAGGCCGATCCCGTGGGCGGGCACGGTGCGGCGCATCAGATTGAGCCACAGCAGCCGCCCGTACAGGGTGAAGACGGCCGCGACGCACACCAGGCCCAGGACGATCCGGCCCGGGTCGCGCCGGTCCAGCACTTCGTACCAGACGGCGGGCAGCAGGAGCCCGGCCAAGGTGACGAGCGTCATCGCCACGATGATCGCGGCGATGCCGGTGGGACGCGGAATCCTGGGCTGCACCTCTCCGCCTCCGCGCGGGGGGCCGGCTATGGCACGGCCCAGGGTACGTGCCGCCCTCACGTACGTGCCGCCTTCAAGCGGCCCGCCGCGGCCAGGCCGGATCGCCGCCGGGCACCAGCCGCCCCCTGTCGAGGATGCCGACCCTGTCCGCGCACCACGCCTCGTACGGATCCCGCGTCGCCAGCAGAATCGTCACCCCGTCCTCGGCCAACCCTCTCAAGACCGAGCCGACGTGGCGGGAGGACGCCACGTCCAGGCCGGCGGAGGGCTCGTCCAGGAAGAGGACGTCAGAACGCCCGACCAGTGCCAGCGCCAGATCGAGCAGGCGCTGTGCACACGGGGTCAGCCTCTCGAAGGGCACGCCCTCGCAGCCGCCCAGGCCCACCAGGCGAAGCGCCTCGTCACCGGGGAGCGGGTCGAGCGTCCACCGCCGCCACGTGTCGACCACCTCCGCCACGGTCAGGCCGGGGAACAGCCCGCCCTCCCGCCAGACGGCGCCGGTGCGCAGCCCCGCCCGGTCCTCGTACGGGTCGGCCCCCCCGAACCCGCACCCGCCCGGACGTAGGACGCCGCATCCCCGAGGCGATCTCCAGCAGCGTCGTCTTGCCCGCGCCCGGTGGGCCGAGCAGCGCGCAGACCTCCCCCTCGGCGACGCCGAACGAGACGTCGCGCACGGCGTCCCGCCCGCCGAAACAGACCCCTGCCCCGGACACCTCGATCACGTTCACGCCCATGCCCCCATGCTCGCCGCCACCCTGCGAAGACTTGCAGTCACAGGCGTCAGGAGCACCCCGGGAGAAACGCGGGGCCGACCCATGACATCCGTCACGGGTCATCACCGGGCACCCCGCGCTCAACTCCGGTGGACGCTCTCCGGGCCGAGCTCATCCGGACTCCGGTGCCCGGACAGGGCCATCGTCAGCTCCAGCTCCGCCTGCAGGCAGCGCAGCACGTGCCGCACCCCGGCCTCCCCGCCCAGGGCCAGGCCGTAGGCGTACGGCCGCGCGACCAGCACCGCGCGGGCGCCCAGCGCCAGCGCCTTGGCGATGTCGGACCCGGTGCGGATGCCGCTGTCGAACAGCACCGTGGCCTGGTCGCCCACCGCCTCCACGACGCCCGGGAGCGCGTCCAGGGAGGCGATGGCTCCGTCCACCTGCCGCCCGCCGTGGTTGGAGACGACCACGCCGTCCATGCCGGCGTCCACGGCGCGGCGGGCGTCATCGGGATGCTGGATGCCCTTGAGCACGATCGGGCCGTCCCAGTGGTCCCGCAGGAACTCCAGGTCGTCCCAGGTCAGCGACGGGTTCCCGAAGTTGGCCACCCAGTGCAGGAGCGCGGTGTCGCGGTTGGCGCCGGTGACCGGGCCGCCCACCGCCTTCTGGAAGACCGGGTCGGAGAAGTAGTTGGCCACGCCGATCCCGCGCAGGAACGGCAGGTACGCCTGGTCGAGGTCGCGCGGCCGCCACGCCAGCGTGAACGTGTCGAGGGTGACGACCAGGGCCGAGTAGCCCGCCGCCTTGGCCCGCTCCAGGAAGCTCACCGCCATCTCGCGGTCCTTGGGCCAGTACAGCTGGTACCAGCGGGGCCCCTCGCCGCCCGCCTCCGCGACCTCCTCCATCGAGTACGACGCGGCCGTGCTCAGCACCATCGTCAGCCCGCACGACGCCGCGGCCCGCGCCACCGCCCGCTCCCCCTCCGGGTGCAGGATCGACAGGACGCCGATGGGCCCGAGCAGCACCGGCGCGGGCATCGCCGTGCCCAGCACCTCCACCGACAGGTCGCGCCGCGCCACGTCCCGGAGCATCCGCGGGACGATCCGCACCCGGTCGAACGCCGCCCGGTTCGCCCGCGCGGTGGCCTCGCTGCCCGCCGAGCCCGCCACGTACCCGAACGACCGCGACGACAGCCTCCGCTCCGCCAGCCCCTCCAGCCGGGTCAGGTCGGTGGGCAGCTCGGGCAGCACGTCGCCCAGCCCCTTCAGGTAGATCTCGTTCTGGAAGTCGGCCAGCGCGCTCATCGGAAACCTCCTCGGCGATCGATCCGCCCGCCGACCGGCGCCCCGGCGACCGGGCCGGACACGGCCGGAGGCGGCCATACGGACGCCCGGAGGGGGCGGTTTCGGCGCGCCGAGGGGTGGTGCGGTGCGAATCTGTCTCAGGGACCCGCCACAATGTCCCACATGGCACGTCGTGGATCCCAGGCCCCTCCCCCGCCGGACTTCGAAGAGAACATCATCGACGTCGATGTCTCGGAGGAGATGCGCGGCAGCTTCCTCGAGTACGCGTACTCGGTCATCTACCAGCGGGCACTGCCCGACGCGCGCGACGGCCTCAAGCCCGTGCAGCGCCGGATCCTGTACTCGATGAACGAGATGGGCCTGCGCCCCGAACGCGGGCACGTCAAGTGCGCCCGCGTGGTCGGCGAGGTGATGGGCAAGCTGCACCCGCACGGCGACAGCGCGATCTACGACGCGATGGTCCGGATGGCCCAGCCGTGGGCGATGCGGATGCCGCTGGTCGACGGGCACGGCAACTTCGGCTCGCTCGGCGGCGACGACATGCCGGCCGCCATGCGGTACACCGAGTCCCGGTTGACCCGCGAGGCGATGCTCATGGTCGCCTCCATCGACGAGGACACCGTCGACTTCCGGCCCAACTACGACGGCCAGGAGCAGGAGCCCGAGGTCCTGCCCGCCGCGTTCCCCAACCTGCTGGTGAACGGCTCGTCCGGGATCGCGGTCGGGATGGCCACCAACATGGCGCCGCACAACCTCGGCGAGGTCATCGCGGCGGCCCGGCACCTGATCGACAACCCCGACGCCTCGCTCGAGGAGCTGATGCGCTTCGTGCCCGGCCCCGACCTGCCCACCGGCGGCCGGATCGTGGGCCTGGACGGCATCCGCGACGCCTACGAGCGGGGCCGCGGCACCTTCCGCACCCGCGCCACCGTGCACATCGAGGACGTCACCCCCCGCCGCAAGGGCATCGTCGTCACCGAGCTGCCGTACGCGGTCGGCCCGGAGCGGGTCAAGGCCAAGATCAAGGAACTGGTCAACAACAAGAAGATCAACGGGATCTCCGACCTGAAGGACCTCACCGACCGCAACGTCGGGCTGCGGCTGGTCATCGAGGTCAAGAACGGCTTCAACCCCGAGGGCGTGCTGGCCGAGCTCTACCGGCTGACGCCGATGGAGGAGTCGTTCGGCATCAACAACGTGGCGCTGGTCGACGGCCAGCCCCGCACGCTCGGCCTGCGCGACATGCTGCAGGTGTACGTCGACCACCGCATCGAGGTCGTCCGGCGCCGCAGCGCGCACCGCCGCAAGAAGCGCGAGGACCGGCTCCACCTGGTCGACGGCCTGCTGGTCGCGCTGCTCAACATCGACGAGGTCATCCAGATCATCCGGGACAGCGACGACGCGTCCCAGGCCAAGCAGCGGCTCATGCAGATCTTCGAGCTGTCGGAGATCCAGGCCCAGTACATCCTCGACACCCCGCTGCGCCGGCTGACCCGCTACGACCGGCTGGAGCTGGAGAAGGAGAAGGAGCAGCTCGCCAAGGAGATCGCCAGGCTGACCGCGATCCTGGAGTCGGAGAAGAAGCTGCGCGGCGTGGTCTCCAAGGAGCTGGGCGAGGTCGCCAAGGAGTTCTCCACCCCGCGCCGCACGGTGCTGCTGGAGTCGTCCGGCCAGACCGCGACCGCCGCGGTGCCGCTGGAGGTCGCCGACGACCCGTGCCTGGTGCTGATGTCCTCCACCGGCCTGCTGGCCCGTACGGGCTCGGCCGAGCCGCTGGCCGACGAGGGCGCCCGCTCCCCGCACGACGTGCTGGTGTCGGTGGTGCGGGCCAGCGCCCGCGCCCAGCTCGGCGTGGTCACCTCCGCCGGACGGATGATCAAGGTGGAGGTCATCGACCTGCCGATGCTGCCGGCCTCGGCCTCGCCGCCGTCGCTGGCGGGCGGCGCCCCCATCACCGAGTACGTCGACCTCGACCCCGACGAGAAGGTGGTGGGGCTGAGCTCGCTCGACGGCTCGCTGGCGCTGGGCACCGCGCACGGCGTGGTCAAGCGGGTGGTGCCCGACTACCCGCCCAACCGCGACGACTTCGAGGTCATCACGCTCAAGGACGGCGACCAGGTGGTGGGCGCCGTCACCGTGGCCGACGAGGACGATCTGGTCTTCATCACCAGCGACGCCCAGCTGCTGCACTACAGCGCGTCCAACGTGCGGCCGCAGGGCCGGGCGGCGGGCGGCATGGCGGGCATCAAGCTGGCGGCCGGGGCCACCGTCATCTGGTTCGGCGCGCTCGACCCGGACCGCGAGTCCCGGGTGGTGACGATCTCCGGTTCGTCCTCGGCGCTGCCGGGCACCGAGCAGGGCGCGGTCAAGCTCGCCGACTACGCCGACTTCCCCGCCAAGGGCCGCGCGACCGGCGGCGTCCGGTCGCACCGCTTCCTCAAGGGCGAGGACGCGCTGATCATGGCGTGGGCCGGCCCCGCGCCCGTGCGGGCGGCCTCGTCCACGGGCAAGCCGCTGCTGGTGGACGTCGAGATCGGGCGCCGCGACGGCTCCGGTGAACGGCTGACCGCGGAGGTCGCCGCCTTCGGCGGCCCCCTCCACCCCGCCCCCACCCCCGAACCGGAGCAGGCGCCGACCCCCGACGACGCATCACCCCAGTGATCGCAGCACGCTGACGCGGCGGCCCCCGCACCGAGCAAGGGTGCGGGGGCCGCCGCGTCTTCCGCCCACGGCCGCTCCCAGCGGACGTCCGGACGTCCGGACTCTCATCGACGGCCACCATCCACCCGACGGCCCTGTGCCAACCGGCGGCTGTGGGCGATCCCGTCTCTCACCGGCGGAATCGCCCGGAGGTCAGCCGACCTTGAGGGTGCGGGGGTCGCGGAGCGGGGTGCCGGTGCCCTGGTAGGTGGCGACGGCGATGAAGGTCTCGAACGCGGCCTCGTTGCTGCCCGACGGGGAGGGCAGCGCGGCCTTCCAGTCGATCGCCGCGCCCCAGATGCCGCAGCTGGACCTGGGCACGGTGAAGGTCTTGTCCGCCGCCGTGGCGGCGATGACGAACGGGTGCGCGAGCGGGTCGGACGGGTCTCCCGGGCTCACCACCCTGATCGTGGACATGTCGGCGACCAGGGTGAACTTGAGGGGCTCGGCCTGGGTACCGATGTAGCAGGCGTCGCCGAGCAGCAGGTTGATGATCCGCACCCGCATGTCGACCTTGGCGACCGGCAGCGCGAAGGAGAAGCCCCCGGCGTAGCTCGCCTCGACCTCCACCTTGAAGCCGGGCAGGTCCTCCAGCCACGGCACGCTGGGCAGGCCCAGCAGGCCCAGGACGCCGCCCGGGATCTTCATCGGGTCGGCGTCCATCCTGATCTCTTTGAGCTCGTTGGGTCCGCCGCCGGCGGGCGGGCCGGACTGCACGACGATCGTGATGGGCTCGGTGATCTGCTGGCTGAGCCCGCCCAGCTTGAGCGAGCCGCCGTCCACGACCATCACCAGGCACTCCCAGCGGGCCGGATCGGCGCCGGCGGGCAGCTTCGGGCAGTCGGCCTTCAGGTCGAACGACGGCGCGGCGGCCGAGGACGGCGCGGCGGCGGGGGAGGCGGAGGCGGTCGCGGGCTGGAGGGCGGCCAGGCCGAGGGACGCGATCGCGGCGGCCGCGAGCCCCTTGCGGAACGACATCTTCACGGGACGAATCGCCTTCTCTACGGGAAGCAAGGGGCCCGGCCGTCCCGTGCGGGAGCGGGACGGCCGGGCGGGGGGACTCTCAGGCGGTGATGTGCAGCTTCTGGGTGTAGGTCGTGTCGCTCGGGTTGACCTTGCCCAGGGCCTTGCCGGTGCCGTTGGCGGTGACGCCGCTCGGGCACAGGAAGCTGCCCGACTTCAGGCCGAGGGAGACGTTGTTCATCGTCCCGGCCAGCTGGCCCGTGGAGTTGGCGGGGTTGTCGGAGTTGCGCACCTGGAAGGTCAGGCTGGTGTGGGTCGCGTCGAACCCGTAGACGCAGGTGAGGAAGCCGAAGCTCGCCTGGATCTCCAGGTCGGTGTCGGTGAAGGTCAGCGTCCCGTCGTAGTTGCCGCTGGGCCCGTAGGCGAGGGTGCCATCGGTGTAGGGCAGGTTGCGGAAGGTGACGGTCGGGTTGCCCAGGTTGCTGGTGCAGCCGGTGACGTTCGCCGAGTCCAGCGTGCCCGAGCCGGACGAGGTCAGGGTGCCGCGCAGGTCGGCGCTCGAGCAGCTGGCGGTGAAGCCCGTGCCGCTGAAGGTGAGGGCGCCGACGTTGAGGATCTGGTAGCCGCCGTCGTAGGGCGTCCTCGTGTCCTCCCTGAGGACCGTGGTGGTGGCCGCGGAGGCGGTGCCGGCCAGGAGGCCGACCGCCGTGGCGGCCGCGATGGCGGGTGTGCCGAGCTTGACGAGGGCCTTCACATTCTCTCCTCGGGTAGTGGCCCATGTCCGTGCTTCCGGCGGGTGGGGTGGCACGCCGCGGGATGATCAGCCCCGGCCGCGCGTTCCGCGCCGGCCCCCGAGTGGCGGTGCGCCCCGGATCCGGAGGTGACGCCCGCCCTCTGTACGCTCGCACCCGCCAGCTAAGACCACCTCAGCTGCGTAAGCAAGCGCTTGCATGGTTAAGATTGGCCGAGAGCGGCCAAGTTGGGCGTTGCCTTGCGAGAGACACGCACTTCATGCCTATGAACCGGCGGACCGCGCTCCTGTTCTTGTCATCGCCTCACAAACCCACCGGCACGACGACGGCGGCCAGCTCCCCCAGGGAACCGGCCGCCGCGCGCGGGACGCCGTCCGCCTACTGCTCGACGTCGTCCGGACCCCAGTAGGCGCGCATCTCGGTGACCTTGCCGTCGTCGTCGAACGTCATCACCTCGATGGCCCGGATGCGCACCACCCCGGGCACCTCGATGGTGAACGCCATGGCCGCGCTGTTCCCGTGCGAGCCGCGGATGGGCCCGTCCAGCGAGAGCTTGGCGCCGCTGCCGACCGCGTTGGCGTAGAACTCGTCGATCGCCGCGCGTCCGGAGATCGGCGGGTTGCCGACCGGGTCCTCGATCGTGGCGTCGTCGGCGAACAGCCCCGCGACCGCCGCGGCGTCCCCCTCGGCGAAGCCGTCGACGTAGGCCTGCAGCACCTGCTTCATGCGTTCCTGCTCCGGCATGTCCCGCCCATCGCTCGTTCCGGCAGATCGGCAGAGCCTAACAAACGATTGCTTGACCGAAGTGAGCGGTTACCGGGCCCCGGGACACAATGGCGGCATGGCGATCTCATCGTTCATGGTGCCGCTCGGCACGCCCGCTCCCGGCTTCTCGCTGCCGCCCGCCGGAGGCGGCCCGGCCGTGTCCCCCGGCGACTTCCCCGGGGCGCCCGCGCTGCTGGTGACCTTCCTGTCCAACCACTGCCCGTACGTCCGCCGCATCGAGGCGGCGCTCGGCGCGGTCACGGCCGAGTACGCGGCGAAGGGCCTGGTCACCATCGCCGTCTGCAGCAACGACACCGGACGCAACCCCGACGACGACGCCGCCCACCTGCGCGAGCAGTCGGAACGGGCCGGGTTCGCCTTCCCGTACCTGGTCGACGAGTCACAGGAGGTCGCGCTCTCCTACAGGGCCGCCTGCACGCCCGACTTCTTCCTGTACGACGCCGGCCGCCGCCTGGCCTACCGGGGCCAGTTCGACGCCGCCCGTCCCCGCAACGAGGTGCCCTCGGACGGCGCCGACCTGCGTGCGGCTCTGGACCTCGTCCTGGCGGGCAAGGCCGTTCCCGAGCCGCACGCGCCCAGCCTCGGCTGCGGCATCAAGTGGAAGCCCGGCAACGAGCCCGGCTGACGGACCCGGCCGGACCGCCCTCCCGTCAGTTCTTGTCGATCCCGCCCGGGTCGACGGCGTCGACCCGTCCCACCACGAGCCGGTTGACCCCCCACAGCACCAGCCCGACGGCCAGCAGGATCGCGGCGCGCAGGTAGACCTCGCCCTCCCGGCCGGTGATCGGCAGCGTCAGGAACAGGCAGCTCACCGCGCCCACCACCGGCATCCAGGTCGGGGCGCGGAAGTGCGCGTGCTCGACGCGCTCCCGGCGCAGCACCAGCACGCACACGTTCACCAGCGCGAACACGCACAGCAGCAGCAGCACGGTGGTGTCGGCCAGCCCGCCCACGTCGCCGGTGCTCACCAGGACCACCGCGATCGTGACCGTGAACGCGATCGCGACCCAGGGCGTGGCCCGGGTCGGGTGCACGATCGCGAACGGCGACGGCACGATCCGCTCCCGCGCCATCCCGTACACCAGCCGGGACGCCATGATCATGTTGATCAGCGCGGTGTTGCCCACCGCCAGCAGGGCGATCAGCGCGAACAGCTTGGGCGGGAAGCTCAGCCCCGCGACCTTGACGACCTCCAGCAGCGGCCCGGTCGAGGTCCGCAGCGTCTCGGCGTCGACCAGCATGGTCGCGGTGAACGCCACCGCCACGTAGATCACCACGGTGATGGCCAGGCCGCCGAACAGCGCGGCGGGGAAGTCCCTGGGCGGGTTCTTGGCCTCCTCGGCCAGGTTGACCGAGTCCTCGAACCCCAGCAGCGCGTAGAAGGCCAGCGCCGTCCCGCCCAGCACGCCGAGGAAGGCGCCGTTGGCCGGGTGGAACTCCAGCGCCCGGCTCGGTTCGCCGTCCCCGCTGACCAGCGCGAACACCCCGATCACGATGATGACCAGCAGCCCGAACGCCTCGATCAGGGTGAGCACCACGTTCACCTTGATCGACTCGGAGATCCCGGCCAGGTTCACCAGCGTCACCAGCGCCAGGAAGATCAGCGCGCCCACCAGCGTCGGCAGCGACACGAACTCGGCCAGGTACTTCCCGCCGAACGCCCGCGCGGCCGCGCTCGCCGAGGTGATCCCGCTCATCATCACCGTGAACGCGACGATGAACGTCACGAACGGGATCCCGAACGCCTTGTTGGTGTAGAGCGCGGCCCCGGCCGCCTGCGGATACTTGCCGACGAGCTCCGCGTAGGCGGTGGCGGTCAGCGCCGCCAGCACGAACGCCACCAGGAACGGGATCCACACCGCTCCGCCGACCTCGCCCGCGACCTGCCCGACGAGCGCGTAGATGCCCGCTCCGAGGATGTCCCCGACCACGAAGAGCATGAGCACCTTGCGCCCGATGACCCGGCGCAGCCCGCCCTCGAGCTGCCTCGGATCGACTTCCGTCTGCGTCATGCACGCTCCCTCGTCCGATTGGAACGTGCAGTACCCACGAAGCGCGTACTTATCATCACCTTCGGTGACACCCTCCCCCCGCCTCCGCGCGACCAACGGCTGTCCTCGGGAGCGCTCCGCGGCCGCGGTCAGGGCGAACTCGGTGTGCGGGCCCGCTCGCTCAGGGGCCTCAGCGACCGTGGGACGGGTTCCCGCCGGGTGCGGGCGGACGTGGCCCGGGTTGAGGGCAGGCGTATGGGCGCCTTCAGCGTGTGGGGTGCTCGGCGCTCACAGGGCATGGCTGTGAGGCCCCGGGAAACGGGGCCTCACGGCGGCGGCTTCTGGCGGCTTCTAGGTGTCGATGCGTTCGATGTCCAGCTCGGCGGCGCCGGCGGTGATGAACTCGCGGCGCGGGGCCACCTCGCTGCCCATGAGCAGGTCGAAGATCTTGGCGGCGTCCTCGGCGTCCTCGATGCGGATGCGGCGCAGGATGCGGTGGCGCGGGTCCATGGTGGTCTCGGCGAGCTGGTCGGCGTCCATCTCACCGAGGCCCTTGTAGCGCTGGACGGGCTCCTTCCAGCGCATGCCGCGGCGCTCGAACTCGACGAGCTTCTTGCGGAGCTCGGCGTCGCTGTAGCAGTAGACGTACTTGTCCTGGCCCTTCCTGGGCTTGATCAGCTCGATGCGGTGCAGCGGCGGCACGGCGGCGAAGACGCGGCCGGCCTCCAGCATGGGGTGCATGTAGCGGTACATGAGCGTGAGCAGCAGGCAGCGGATGTGCGAGCCGTCGACGTCCGCGTCGGCCATCAGGATGATCCGGCCGTAGCGGGCCGAGTCGAGGTCGAACGTGCGGCCCGAGCCGGCGCCGATCACCTGGATGATGGCGGCGCACTCGGCGTTCTTGAGCATGTCGGCGACGGACGCCTTCTGCACGTTCAGGATCTTGCCGCGGATCGGCAGCAGCGCCTGGAACTCGGAGTCGCGGGCCAGCTTGGCGGTGCCCAGCGCGGAGTCGCCCTCGACGATGAACAGCTCGCTGCGGTCGTCGGTGGTGCGGCAGTCGACCAGCTTGGCGGGGAGGGCGGAGTTCTCCAGGGCGTTCTTGCGGCGCTGGTTGTCGCGCTGGGTGCGGGCGGCGATCCGGGTCTTGGCGGCGCCGACGATCTTCTCCAGCACCGCGCGCAGCGGCTGCTTCCGGCCGCGCGAGGGGTTGTCGAAGATGGCCTTGAGCTCGCGGCCGACCACCTGGGACACGATCCGCGCGGCCGCGGAGGTGCCGAGGACCTCCTTGGTCTGGCCCTCGAACTGCGGCTCGGGCAGGCGGACGGTGACCACGGCGGTCAGGCCCTCCAGGACGTCGTCCTTGATGACGTCCTCGTCGCCGTTCTTGAGCAGCTTGGTGGCGCGCAGCTGGTCGTTGATCACGCGGATCAGCGCGCGGTCGAAGCCGCGCACGTGGGTGCCGCCCTTGGGCGTGGCGATGACGTTGACGAACGACTTGGTGATGGTGTCGTAGCCGCTCCCCCAGCGCAGCGCGACGTCCACCTCCAGGTCGCGTTCGACGTCGGTGGGGACCAGGTGGCCCTGGTCGTCCAGCACCGGGACGGTCTCGGTGAAGTGGCCGCGGCCCTGGATCCGCAGCACGTCGACGAGCTCGGCGTCCTTGGCGAGGTAGGTGCAGAACTCGCTGATGCCGCCGTCGAAGCGGAAGGTCTCCTCGAGGACCTCCTCGCCGCGCTCGTCGCGGACGTCGATGGTCAGGCCGGGGATGAGGAAGGCGGTCTGCCGCATCCGGTCGAGGACCTGGGCCTGGTCGACGGTGGCGCCCTTGAGGAAGATCTGCATGTCCGGCCAGAACCGGACGCGGGTGCCGGTGGTCGTGCGCGCCACCTTGCGCACCTGGTGCACCCCGGAGCGCTTCTTGAAGCGGGCGTTGGGCCGGCCGGCCTCGGCGAACTCGCCGGGCAGCCCGCGGCGGAAGCTGATGGCGTGGGTGGCGCCGTTGCTGTCGACCTCGACGTCGAGGCGGGCCGACAGCGCGTTCACCACCGAGGCGCCCACGCCGTGCAGGCCGCCGGAGGCGGTGTAGGACACGCCGCCGAACTTGCCGCCCGCGTGCAGCCGGGTCATCACCAGCTCGACGCCCGACAGCTTGGTCTTGGGATGGATGTCGACGGGGATGCCGCGGCCGTTGTCGCCCACCTCGAAGGAGCCGTCGGCGTGCAGCACGACGTTGATGTGGGAGCAGTAGCCGGCGAGGGCCTCGTCGACGCAGTTGTCGACGATCTCCCAGAGGCAGTGGGCGAGCCCACGGCTGTCGGTGGACCCGATGTACATGCCGGGTCGCTTGCGCACGGCCTCCAGGCCCTCCAGCACCGAGAGGTGCCGGGCGGAGTAGCCGTGCGAATCGTCGGTGGTCGCTTCAGCGGTCGCGGCGGTCAACGTGCGTGTGCTCCTCGGGGGTAGGACATTCGGCAGCAGGGTACCCCCATCCGCCGACGGCCCACGGGCAGGCTCGCCGCCCGTCTGTGCGAGCCGTGATCGAACATACTATCGAAGACGATCGTCACGGTACGCGTTTTCGCCCGGACGTGTCGCTCGCGGCCGCGGGACGATCCGGGGCTGAACTGGAGGATCGTCCACGTCCGCGGGCAGCGACACGCCGGTGCGCATCTCCGACTTTAGGAGGTGCCGCCCCGGTCCGTCCCGGTTCTACCGTCGTGTGCATGACACATACGATCAGCGCGGACGGGCTCCGGAAGCGGTACGGGGACGTCCGGGCCGTCGACGGGGTCTCGTTCGAGGTCCCCGAAGGCGAGTTCTTCGGCATCCTGGGGCCCAACGGGGCGGGCAAGACGACCCTTCTGGAGATCGTCGAGGGGTTGCGGGAGGCCGACGAGGGCGCGGTGTCGGTGCTGGGCCTGCCGCCGTGGCCGCGCAATCCCGGGCTGCTGCCGCGGATCGGCGTCCAGCTGCAGGCGTCCTCGTTCTTCGAGCGGCTGACCGCGCGCGAGCAGCTGCGCACGTTCGGCTCCCTGTACGGCGTGCCGCCCGCCAAGGCGGACGCGATGCTGGAGACCGTCGGGCTGGGCGACAAGGCCGACGTGCGGGTGGAGAAGCTGTCGGGCGGGCAGGCGCAGCGCCTGTCGATCGCGTGCGCGCTCGTGCACGACCCCGAGCTGGTCTTCCTGGACGAGCCGACCGCCGCGCTGGACCCGCAGGCGCGCCGCAACCTGTGGGACGTGCTGCGCGCCATCAACACCGAGGGCCGCACGATCGTCCTGACCACGCACTACATGGACGAGGCCGAGCTGCTCTGCGACCGGGTGGCGATCATGGACGCGGGGCGGATCCTGCGGCTGGGCGCGCCGGCCGCGCTGGTCCGCGACCTGGACGCGCCGTCCCGGATCAGCGTCGCCAGCGGGACCCTGGCCGCCGGGGACGCCGGGGCGCTGCCGGGCGCCGACGAGGTCTCCGACGACGGCGTGTCGCTGGTGATCTCCACCCGCGCGCCCTCGGAGGTGGTGGCGGCGATGGCGGCCCGGAACGCGCTGGACGGCGTGCAGATCCGCGGCGCCACGCTGGAGGACGTCTTCCTGGAGCTCACCGGACGGGAGTACCGCGCATGACCGGCCTGCAGAGCTTCCGGAGCTTGTCCCGGGCGATGGCGCTCGGGTTCGCCCGCGACCGCGGGGCGCTGTTCTTCACGATCCTGTTCCCGCTGATGTTCCTGGTGATCTTCGGCGGGGTGTTCGGGAGCCAGACCACCTCGAAGGTGGAGGTGATCCAGGTCGGGCCGTCGGCGATCCTGGACGGCGCCGTCGCCGGGGGCGGCGGCGAGCTGGCCAAGGTCCTGGAGGTGACCCGGAGCACCGACCGCGCGGCCGCGCTGGAGGAGGTCGCGAAGGGCGACGCGGCCGCGGTGGTGGAGCAGCGCGGCGGCGAGCTGGTGGTGCGCTACTCGGCGGCCGACACGGTGAAGTCCGGGACGGTCCGCGGGCTGATGAACTCGATCGTCCAGTCGGCGAACATCTCCGCGAGCGGGCGGCCGGCCGCGTACCGGCTGACGGTCGAGCAGGTGGAGGACGAGTCGCTCAAGGCGATCCAGTTCTTCACGCCGAGCCTGCTGGGGTGGGCGCTGGCGTCGGCGGGGGTGTTCGGGGCCGCGCAGACGCTGGTGACCTGGCGCACCAAGGGCATCCTGCGGCGGCTGCGGCTGTCGCCGGCCCCGGTCTCGGCGGTGTTCGGGGCGCGCGTCACGGTGAGCGTGGGAATCGCGCTGGTGCAGCTGGCGCTGTTCCTGCTGGTGGCGCGGCTGCCGATGTTCGATCTCCAGCTGCGGGGGTCGTGGTGGATGTGCGTGCCGATGGTGGTGTCGGGCGTGCTGGCGTTCCTGGCGATCGGGACGGTCATCGGGGCGTGGGCTAAGACGCAGGAGGCGGCGCAGACGGTGGGTCAGCTGGTGGTGCTCCCGATGGCGTTCCTGGGCGGTTCGTTCTTCCCGCTGGACGCCTCGCCCGGCTGGATGCAGGCCGTGTCGTACGCGTTCCCGCTGCGCTATCTGAACGAGAGCATGCTGGACGTCATGGCCCGTGACCAGGGGCCTTCCGCGGTCCTTCCGGAGATCGGCGTGCTGCTGGGGATCGCGGTCGCGGGAACATTCCTCGCGGTCAGGCTGTTCAGATGGGACGATGCGTGAGCCGGCGCTGTGATGTCGGTCACTAATTGGCCCATTCTGCTGTGGGCGTACGAAGAAACAGGTTGGGAACGTCAGCGTCGGGTTAGATGTTGTCCTAAGTACCGACCCCGAGCATGAGGAAGGTGCCGTGACTGGAGCCCTTGCCCCAACCAAGCCGTTGTCCGTCGCAGACCGCTGCGACCGCTGCGGTGCCCAGGCCTACGTCCGTGCAGTCCTTGTAGGCGGCGGCGACCTTCTGTTCTGCGCCCACCACGGGCGTAAGTACGCAGAGGCCCTCCGCGCCAACGGGGCCGACATTCACGACGAGACCGACAGGCTCAACGAAACCCCGGCCACCGCACCCGCAGACGAGCGGTAAGCCCTCGAAATAAAAGAATCCCGGAACGGCGGTCACCGGCGACGGTGGCCGCCGTTCACCCATTCCGGGATAAGCCCCGAAACCGTGCGGGGCGCACTTTCGATCGCCGTGTGCGATCGTGAAATCACGCAACGTGGTCAATGTTGAGGAGATCCAGGACAGGTGCTCATTCTGCTGCCGCCGTCGGAACGCAAGGCCGCCCCGGGGGACGGGCCGCCGCTCGACCTCGGCGGCCTGGCCTTCCCCTCGCTCAACCCCGTCCGGGAACGGGTGCTGAACGCGCTGGGCGAGGCGTGCCTGCGGGACGACGCGCCCGAGCTGCTGGCCCTCCCGGCCGGCCAGGCCGAGGAGGCGCTCACCCGCAACCTGGCGCTGCGGCGGGCCCCGACGCTGCCGGTCGCGCGGCTCTACACCGGCGTGCTGTACGACAACCTGGCGCTGCACGAGCTCGATCCGGAGCGCGCGGCCGACCAGATCATCGTGTTCTCGGGCCTGTGGGGGGCGCTGCGGCTCACCGACCGCATCCCGCCCTACCGGCTGGCGATGAGCGTGACGCTGCCCCCTGCGGGGAAGCTGGCCGCGCTGTGGCGTCCGGCGCTGCGGGAGGCCCTGGAGCCCGTCGCGGGCGCGGGGCGGCTGATCGTCGACATGCGCTCGGGGCCGTACGTCGCGGCGTGGAGGCCGGCGCGGGGGCAGGGTCCCGCGGTGACGGTGCGGGTCTTCCGGGAGCGCATGCTGGGGGGCGTGCCCAAGCGCACCGTGGTCAGCCACATGGCGAAGGCGACGCGCGGCAGGGTGGCGCACGACCTGCTGGAGGCCGGCGCGGCTCCGGAGAGCCCGGAGGAGCTGCTGAAGATCGTGGCGGGGCTCGGTCACACGGCGGAGCTGAACGGCGACAACCTGGACGTCATCCTGCACGCCTGAGGGGTGGGAGGTCCCTGAGGCGGGAGGTCTCGCGCAGGGGCGTCCTCAGACCGTGGTGATGTTCAGGTGGCGGCAGGCCTTGATGTACTGCCCGACCTCGTTCCCGCCGAGATAGCTCCACGGCAGGCTGCTGGGACGGCCGAAGGTGCGGAGCAGATGCTGGCGGGCGGGCCGGCGGGAGTCGGCCAGGTGGAACGCGGCGCCGAAGATGTTGTGCGCCTCGATCGTGCGCGGATGGGGCCGGGGGCCCTCGAACCAGCCGCGGGCGGCGGCCTCGACGTCCCGGCACTCCTCCGCCGAGAACCACCGGGACGAACCCCGGATGATCCCCTGGCGTTCCTGGACGAAATATTCGAAGTAGGCCAGCGGAAGCAGCGCCGACCGCGGATCCTCGCGGCCCGCCGTGCTCATCGCGACCCGGGCGAAGTCGAACATCTCCTCCGGCAGGCCGCCCCACTGCGGGGAGAGGCTGACCACGCGGGCAACGTGCGAGCCGTACAGCGTGGGACCGCGCCGGTACGCCTGCCGCCACAGCTCGTCCTTCTCCTCGCGGTCGGCGTCGAGGCCCAGGGCGAGCCAGAGCATCGCCTCCCAGGGGACGGGATCGCCCGGCCACAGCCTGGAGGCGTTCAGCAGCGGGTCGCGGGCCTTCTGCATCGTCTTGGTGTAGGCGGTGTAGCCGGCGGCCTGGACGGCCCGCGCCCGCGCGTCGGGCCGGATCCGCCAGGCCTCCTCGATCCGGGTGCGGCCCAGCCACAGCCACAGGTCCGGGTTGGAGGAGTCCTCGGCCAGCAGCGCCTCGATGTAGGAGCCGGAGCCGACGGCGGCCTTGGCCAGTGCCTCGACGCGCAGGGAGCGCAGCTCGGGGTCGTCGCGGGCCTCGGCCAGGGCGCGCGCGCCGACTCTCAGGTAGCGGTCGTGGACGGCGTCGACGGCTTGGTCGAGGACGGGATCCGACCAGGGACGTCCGCCGATCACATGTGTCGTGCGGGCGCGGACGGCGGTGGGCGCCCGGCCGGGCCTGTGCTGCTCCACCGAACCTCCATGTGCCCGGTCAAGCTCCATGAGTCCCATGCTGCGGAAGCGTAGGAAGGGGCACGGCGGCGCGCGCTACCTGGATGTAAATAGTGTGTTACATACCCCGAAGCATCTTTGACCTGGATATTTTCTTCCAGTCAAAGAAACCGGACGGCGGGCGCGGGGGCCCCTTCCCGCCTGCGGGAACATTCCCGAAACACGGCCGTGTTTAGCGCTTCCCGCGTCCCCGGCGGGCCTCCTCCGCACCCGTCCCGCGAGCGTCCGGATGCGGCCACGCTCCTGACCGCAAACGGCCAATGCCCCGGAAAAGGAGAAGACCACCCCGGCCTGTGCCGGAGTGGTCTCCTACCGCACGTTCCCGCCGTGCCTGCCGATCAGTCCACCTCAGTCGAGGTAGTCGCGCAGCACCTGCGAACGGGACGGGTGGCGCAGCTTCGACATGGTCTTGGACTCGATCTGGCGGATCCGCTCCCGGGTCACGCCGTAGACCTTGCCGATCTCGTCGAGCGTCTTGGGCTGGCCGTCGGTCAGGCCGAACCGCATCGAGACCACCCCGGCCTCGCGCTCGCTGAGGGTGTCCAGCACCGAGTGCAGCTGCTCCTGCAGCAGCGTGAAGCTGACCGCGTCGGCCGGGACGATCGCCTCGGAGTCCTCGATCAGGTCGCCGAACTCGCTGTCGCCGTCCTCGCCCAGCGGAGTGTGCAGGGAGATCGGCTCGCGGCCGTACTTCTGGACCTCGACGACCTTCTCCGGGGTCATGTCGAGCTCCTTGGCCAGCTCCTCCGGGGTGGGCTCGCGGCCCAGGTCCTGGAGCATCTGGCGCTGGACGCGGGCCAGCTTGTTGATGACCTCGACCATGTGCACCGGGATGCGGATGGTGCGGGCCTGGTCGGCCATCGCGCGGGTGATCGCCTGCCGGATCCACCAGGTGGCGTAGGTGGAGAACTTGTAGCCCTTGGTGTAGTCGAACTTCTCGACCGCGCGGATCAGGCCCAGGTTGCCCTCCTGGATCAGGTCCAGGAACAGCATGCCGCGGCCGGTGTAGCGCTTGGCCAGCGACACCACGAGCCGGAGGTTGGCCTCCAGCAGGTGGTTCTTGGCGCGGCGGCCGTCCTCGGCGATCCACTCGAAGTCGTCGCGGTCCTCCTCCGACATCGCGTGCCCGTCGGAGGCGAGCCGCTCCTCGGCGAACAGGCCGGCCTCGATCCGCTTGGCGAGCTCGACCTCCTGCTCGGCGTTGAGCAGGGGGACCTTGCCGATCTGCTTGAGGTAGTCCTTGACCGGGTCGGCGGTGGCGCCGGCGGCCGCGATCTGCTGGGCGGGGGCGTCCTCGTCGTCGTCGCCGAGGACGAACGCCTCCTCGTCGGTGCCGGACGGCTTGCCGCTGGGGCCCTTGACCGGGGCGCGGACCGTCGTCGCGGCGGCGGGCTCCTCCTCGGCCGGCTCCTCGGCGTCGGCGGCCGAGTCGTCGGAGTCCTCGACCACGACCAGGTCGTCGCCCTCGTCGAGCTCCTCGAGGTCGTCGAGGTCGGTGACGTCGACGTCGTCCTCGAGCTCGGGGTCGTCGGCGGCCTTGACCGGGCCCTTCTTGGCCGGTCCGGCGCCCTTGGCGGCGGCCGGGGCGGCCTTCTTGGCCGCGGGCTTGCGCGGCTCGGACTTGGCGGCCTCGCCCTTGGCGGCCTCGCCGCGGGCCGGCTCCGGCTTCTTCGGCTTGCCGGCGGCCGCGCCCTTGCGGGCCTCGGCCTTACGGGCCAGAGTGGCGGGACTGGGCGCGGCGGGGCGGGCCGGGGCCTCCTCGGCACCGTCGTCGACGACGGCGGTCACCGTGGTGGGCTGCTCCTTGGCCGCCGCGGCCGTCTTGGGCTTGCGCGCCGCCGGCGCCGCGCGCTTGCGCGAACGCTTGGGCGCCGCTGAGTCGGCAGCGCTCACCATGACGGTCACACCCTCCTTGCTGAGGCTCCGCAGGATGCTGGAGGCCTTCGACACGGGGATGTCGGCCTCCTCGAACGTACGTCGTACGTCGTCGGCGTCGAGGTAACCCTGGGACCGTCCACGCTCGATCAGTTGCGCGATGACGTGCTCGTGCAGATCTGACGCTTTCGAGGTCGAGCTAGCAGGCGACACAAATACCTCTCGAACGAACGTGTGGCTTGGTTGACCCAAGTGCCCTGACGGGCCCGGCCTCACACGGGGTGGGACCACACACTGGGCGGGCCACCCTGTGCGGGACCGCAGCGTACCCGCTTCTTACTAGGGTCAAGCATTCTGGCACTGCTGCGCATTCCGCATTCGATGTCCTGCCCGGTAACACACCACCTTAGAGGGCGCCGGGCTGTCCTTCGTACGGACGGTGCCGTCTTCGGGACCTCTTCCGGCCCTTCCGGGGCCGGCCTCGGCGCCGCCCCGGCGGTCTTCACACGGGTCACACGGGCTTCGGCGGGACGTGCAGGGCAAGCACGGTCACATCGTCCACTTGCTCATATCCCGCAAGCATCCGATCGACCAGGAAGTCGACGAGTCTCTCCGGATCTCCTACCACTTCAGGTGGGGCGTCGGCCGCGACCGCGACCAGTTCCTCCAGACCGGCGTCCACCCCACGCCTACGGTTCTCCACAAGTCCATCGGAATAGAAGACCACAGTGTTGCCGGTCTCGATGGAAAAACTTGTCTGCTGTCGCTGGGAGGGCCAGCCGAGCGGGGTCCCCGGCTCGAGCCCGCTCACCCTGGCGGGAGAGTCCGCCGAGATCAGCAGGGGCGGCGGATGGCCGGCGTTGCTGAAGGCGCCGTGCCCGGTCTCGGGGTCGATGACCGCGTAGGCGACGGTGGTGAACTGCTCCTCGTCCTCGGTGGCGGAGAAGAGCCGGTCGAGCCCGGCCAGCACGGCGGCCGGGCGGGGGTCGTTGAGGGCCAGGGCGCGCAGGGCGTTGCGGACGCGGCCCATCCCGGCCGCGGCGAGCACGCCCTTGCCCATGACGTCGCCGACGGCCACGGCCAGCCGGTCGTCGGGGAGGCGGAACACGTCGTACCAGTCGCCGCCGACCTGGACGTGCCGGGTGGCGGGGTTGTAGCGGGCGGCCAGCACCATGCCGGGCAGCTGGGGCAGGTCGCTGGGCAGCAGGCTGCGCTGGAGCTCCTCGGCGGTCTTGTGCTCGCGCTCGAACAGCAGCGCCCGCTCCACCGCCAGCGCGCACTGGCCGGCCAGGGCCTCCAGGAAGACCCGCTCCTCCTCGGTGATCTCCCGGGGCCGGGTGAAGGAGAACCGCAGGGCGCCGATGGGGGCGCCCGCGGCCAGCAGCGGCAGGCCCACCCAGGCGCGCTCCTCGGTGTGCTGGGTGAACAGCCCGGCCTCGTCGCGGCCCAGCTGGAGCCGGAGGCTGTCGGGGTGCTCGGCCAGGAACGGCCGGCTCTCCCGGACCGCGACCGACATGACGGTCTGGTCGCTGACCTTGATCTCGTCGCGGGAGGACGGGCGCGACTCGGGACGGCTCTCGCCGCCGGGCGGGGACGGGGTGACCACGCTCAGCCGCAGCTTGTCGTCGTCCAGCAGCGCCACCGCGGAGTAGTCGGCGCCGATCGCCGACCGGCCCACCTCGGTGATCACCTGGACGACCTGGCTGACGGTCAGCGCCTCGGCCAGCATGGAGGTGGCCTGCTGGAGCCGCGCGGTGCGCAGCGCCGCCGCCGACAGCTGCTCGGTGAGCCGCCCGCGCATCTCCTCGGCCTCGCGCTGGCCGGTGACGTCGGTGTTGGCGCCGACCCACTCGATCACGGTGTCGGCCCGCCAGATCGGCACCGCCCGCACGTCGAAGTGCCGGTACTGGCCGCTCTTGGTGCGGATCCGGTAGTTGGTCTCGAAGACCCGGTTGTCGGCGACGCACTCGCGCCAGATCGCCTCGATCCGGGGCCGGTCCTCGGGGTGCACGACGGCCAGCCAGCCGCCGACCGCGTAGTCGTCGGGGGTCTGCCCGGTGATCGACCGCCATTCGGGCGCGTCGTCGATCACGCCGCCGTCCGGCGAGGCCACCCAGACGACCTGGGAGCTGGCCTCCACCAGCGAGCGGTAGCGCTGCTCCTTGCGCCGGATGACCTCCTCGGCGCGGCGGCGCTCGGTGACGTCCAGCGCGGTCAGCACCACCCCGGCGGGGCCGCCGTCGGCGCCGCGGACGGGCAGCCAGGCGCACGACAGCACGCGGGTTCCGGCGGCCACGGTGGTGGCGGGCGGGCCGGGGACCGGCACGGGCGGCTCGACGACCGGCGCGGGCGGGTTCTCCTGGCGCGGCCGCGGGACGGTCAGGTCGGCCTCGGGGATGGGCCTGTCCTCGGCGAGCACGGTGCGCAGCGCGGTCTCGAACGCGCCGGCCAGGTCGTCGGGCAGGAACTCGTGGGGGCGGCGCTGCCGCGGATCGGCCCCGGGGACGCCGAGCAGCTCGGGCAGCACGGCGTTGGCGCGCAGGCAGCGCAGCCCGGTGTCGAAGAACGCCAGGCCCGCCGGGGCCTGCCTCATGAGGGTGGCGTACAGCGCTGCGTCGGTCGCTTCCATATCCGCCGGTCGATCGGTCGCTTCCATGGGCTGGCCCTCCACCCCGGAGATCCGGGGATGCGGAACGGACGTATCGGTGCTCATCGGCAACACCTCCGCCCCAGGGGGTCCCGTACCGCGCGGCAAGTCTTCATCACTATGAGTGAATGGGAGCAGGCTAACGCTCCCGCCTCCATCACAACACCGGTCGGAGTCAAGTACTCATCATCCCGATGGTTCGCCGCCGACGGAAGACCCGGGGCAACCTCGGCCCGCGATTCCCGGCGGCGTTCCCGGACTGGGCCGCCGTACCGTCGGAGCTCCCGCCGGAAACGGCGGCGGCCGGGAGGCGTCCGGGCGGACGGCGAGTACGTGATGTTACGGCTCCGGGGCGCCGGACGCGGGGACGGCGCGCCCGTTCGGCGAGTTCCGGACAGAACATTCATGACGCATCGGGGTGGGCGGTGGCCGGCGAACGCCTACTTCTTCGCCTTGGCGGCCTTGGCCGCGGCCTTCGTCTCCTGCTTGAAGGCGCGCACCTCGGCGAGGGAGTCGGGGCCGGTGATGTCGGCCACGGAGCGGTGCGAGCCCTCCTCGCCGTAGTCGCCGGCGGCCTCCCGCCAGCCCTCGGGGCGCACGCCGTACTGCTTGCCGAGCAGGGCCACGAAGATCTGGGCCTTCTGCTTGCCGTAGCCGGGGAGGGCGTTGAGCCGCTTGTAGAGCTCCTTGCCGTCGGCGGCGTCCCGCCAGATCGCCTCGGCGTCGCCGTCGTAGTGCTCGACCAGGTACCGGCACAGCTGCTGCACCCGCTTGGCCATCGAGCCGGGGTAGCGGTGCACCGCGGGTTTCTCCGACAGCAGCGCCGCGAACCGCTCCGGGTCCTGGGCGGCGATCTCGGCGGCGTCCAGGTCGGTGGCGCCGAGCCGCTCGGCGATGGTGTACGGGCCGGAGAAGGCCCATTCCATCGGGATCTGCTGGTCGAGCAGCATGCCGATCAGGGCGGCGAGCGGGCTGCGTCCCAGCAGCTCGTTCGCCTCGGGACGCTGCGCGAGGTGAAGCGTGATGGCCATGCGCCCCAGCTTAGATCTCACCGATTCCTTACGCGGGCGTCCCGGGCATGGTGGTCAAGCCGCGGCGGTGCTCGAATGGAGGGGTGAAGCGAAGAGGCGCCGCGGACGGCGCCGCAGAAGACGCGGAGACTCCGGGGACGCGGGAGACTCCCGGGACACCGGAGACGCGCGCGGACGGCACACCGGTGGGACGGCGTGTCGTGCTCGGCATGCTGGGCCTGGGCGTGGCAGGGGTCGCCGTCGGGGCCTCGCTGCAGAAGGGCGTGAACCGGGCGCTGGCGCCCATCGGGCAGATCGGCGGGGTGCTCCCCGCGGCCGGGAACGGGTTCCGGTTCTATTCGGTCGTCGGCAGCGTGCGGCCGCGCCCGCCGGCGCAGTACCGGGTCACGGTGACGGGGCTGGTGCGGGGCGAGCGGTCGTTCAGCATGGCCGACCTGGCCGCGCTCCCCCAGACGCGCCTCACCCGCGACTTCCAGTGCGTGACCGGGTGGCGGGTGCCCGAGGTGATGTGGGCGGGGGTGGCGCTGCCCGACCTGCTGGACGCGGTGGGGGTCTCGCCGCGCGCCCGGGCCGTGCGGTTCACCTCCTTCGACGGGGTCTACACCGAGTCGCTGACGCTGGACCAGGCGCGCAGGCGGGACGTGCTGGTGGCCACGGAGATGCTCGGCGCCCCGGTCACCCACGACCACGGCGGCCCGGTGCGGCTGTTCGTCGGCCCCATGTACGGCTACAAGTCGCTCAAGTGGCTGGGCGGCATCGAGCTGACCGACCGGGTCGTCACCGGGTATTGGGAGCGGCGCGGCTACGACGTGGACGCCTGGGTCGGCCGGTCGAACGGACGCGACGATGCCCCGACGTGACATGCCCCGGCGCGAGATGCCCCGGCGCGGCCTGCTGGACCGGTTCTCGCGGGCGGAGCGGTCGATCCACCACGTCACGGCCCTGCTGATGCTGGTGTGCCTGGTCACGGCGGCGCTGCTGTACGTGCCGGCGCTGGCGTCCGCGGTGGGCCGCCGCGACCTGATCAAGCCGCTGCACATCTGGGCCGGGTACGCGCTGCCGGTGCCGGTGCTGCTGGGGCTGCTCTCCCGGGCCTTCCGGGCCGACCTGCGCAGGCTCGACCGGTTCGGCCCGCACGACTGGGAGTGGCTGCGCCGCGGCGACCGCCGCGCCGTGACCGGCGCCGTTCCCCGTGCGGGCTCCGAGGCCGCGCTCCCGCGCGGGGTGATCCCGGTGGGCAAGTTCAACCCGGGGCAGAAGCTGAACGCCGCGTTCACCGCGGGCGCGATCCTGGTCATGCTCGGGACCGGCACGATCCTGACCTTCCCCGACCCCTGGCCGGACCGGTGGCGGACCGGCGCGACCTTCGTCCACGACTGGCTGTTCCTGATCATCGTGGTGGTGACGCTGGGCCACCTCTGGTACGCGCTGCGCGACCGCGGCGCGCTCGGCGCCATGGTCACCGGGCGGGTCGACCGCGCCTGGGCGGCCCGCCACCATCCGGGCTGGCTGGACGAACTCGACCGCCGGAACCGGACGGCCGCGGAACGCGCGGGCGAATCCTCGGCGAATCCGGCGAGGACCGGGCCGGACGGGTCTTGACACTCACGGCAGAAGCGCTGGAATGAGACATCGAGGCGAGGTCGGGCGGCACGTCCCACCGGGCCGGGAACGGACCGGCGCGTGCCCGGCCGGGCCCCGCCCGCCCCCGGCGGTCACCCCGTACCGCCGGACCCTCGGGCTCGGAGGCGCGTTGATGCCTGCTGTCATGACCGAACGGCGTGGCGAGGTCCGCCGGCTTCTCTCCGGCCGGCTCGCCGCGGAGTTCGCCACCGTCACTCCCGATACCGTCGAACGCTGCGTCGCCGACGTCCAGGCGTGCGTGGCGCACCTGGGCCTCGAGCCCACCCCCGCGCTGGTGGAGCGGATGGCCAGGGAGCACCTGGTCGGGATGGTCAAGTCCGAACCGCCCTCGGGACGGGTCGCCGGGCCCTGACCGGGCCGGCGGGGCGGATTCGGGGCGCCGTTGCGGTTCGGGGCCTTTTGTACTACGGATGGAAGACCGTCCGCGGTTGCCTTCCGTCCCATTTCGGCCTCCCCGCGATGTCCTGGACGAGGACCGGCGCCGGATCTGAGAAGCTAGTGACGTGAGTCCCCGCAGCCGCCGCCGTTCCTCCGGGGATCCCGCCGGGGACGGACCGCCGCCCTCGGACGAGGTTTCCGCGATCTTCGACGGGATGCTGCGCCACGCGCGCGAGCTGCTGGCGGTGCGCAGCCCGCTGGACGCCGAACTGATCGTCAGCGAGATCCTGGGCTCCTGGTGGGGACGGCGGGTGCCGGGCGGCGACGTCGAGGAGATCATCGGCGAGGCGCTGGTCGACCACGCCGCCGGCGTCGGCACCCCGGCCGCGCTGGCGCTGCTGACGGGCATGGCCTACCTGGGCACTCCGCGGCAGGCCGCCAAGGCCGAGCGGGCCGCGCTGGCCCTGATGGAGCGCGGTGTCGCGCGTCCCGGCTGGGCCGACCGGGTGGGCATGGTCGTCCCCGAGGAGTGCCACGTCTCCCGCGACGTCTACGGCGACCAGGACTCGATCATCTGCACGTACACCTACGGCGGCCGCGACCGGCACGCCCTGGTCGTCCTGGTCGACCGCAACCGGGCGGGCGCGGTCCAGGGCATGGCCCAGGGCGGCGTCTACGGCGGCGTGCAGGGCGCCGTGCTGCACGCGGGCGGCGGCGGCCCGGCGCCGACGCGGTCGCTTGAGCCGCCGGCCGCCGCGGAGGGCCGGACGCGCCCGCCGGCCGGCGGCATGGTCCGGGACGCCTGGGTCTCCTCGCAGGTCGACCGGCTCCTCGACCACTGCCGCCGGGAGGGCCGCAGCAACCCGCTGATGCGGTTCGAGCAGCTCGACCCGCGCGACACGCGGGCGGTGCTGCAGCGCGCCCTCGACTTCACCGACGACACCCCCGACCCGCCGGTCAACGAGAAGTTCGGGGCCTACCACGCGTTCGTGCGGGCCCGGGTGAGCTCGCTGCCGCCCGGCGGCCGGCTCCCCCAGCCCCCGGTGTACGGCCGCGACCGGCGCGCCGAGATCGCCATCCGCTTCCTGGCCTCCGACGAGGCCGAGGACCTCTCCGACCGGTCGGCCGCCGGCCGCTGCGTCGACCGGATCATCGACTACGGCTGCGCGCACGACTTCGGCCGCCCGCTGCGGGTCAGCCCGATCAAGTGCGAGATGTTCCTGCTGGACTGGCTGCCGCGCAAGGTGCTGCTGTCCCCGACCGAGCAGGAGGCGGTGCCGCACGTGCTGGCCGCCTGGGTGCGCTGGGCGGGACGGCGGACCGGGCTGCCGGAGGAGGGCGTGCGCGCCACCCTCGACGCGGTCTGGGACGCCACCGCCAAGTTCGCCGAGGCCTACCGCGACCCGTCGGCGTTCGGGCTCGACCGCGACCTGGTGGCGCGGCTGCTGCCCGACGGCGAGCTGGAGGCGCTGCCCCGGCGCGCCTTCGCGCTGCCGTTCCTGTCGGGACGGCACCGCCTGTCCGGGCGGCACGGCTCGATCGACCTCGCCACGCTCGACCCCGCCGATCCCGCGGACCGTAGAATCCTGCTGGAGTTCGAGCACCCGGGCGCGACGGAGGCGCACCTGGACGCCCACGAGCGGCTCGCCGGCCGGCTGTGGAACGGCGACCCGCCGCAGCTGTGGGAGACCGCGCAGGCGATGCTGGACGTCGGCTTCGAGCGGCACGAGATCCTGCACCGGCTCATGGACGTGATCGACGGTTGCGCCGGCGATCCGGCGGAACTGAGGAGGGCGCTGGGGGTTCTGCGGCACTCGGCGCCGCCCGAGTGAGCGGATCCGGACGACCTGAGTGAACTCCCGGTTTGCCAGCGGCGATCGGGGCGACAATCATCGGGGTCTCGGGTACCGGTCGCGCGGGGGTCGCGGCCCTTCCCCGGGTGATAGGGAGTGATCTTGTTGGAGTGGTCCGAGTTCGCGCGGCGTCTGGGACGCGAGCTGGCGGGTCTGGAGAGGGACACCATCCTCATCGTGCGCGAGCGCGAGGAGAGCCGCCACTACGTCCAGGCGATGCGGGAGCCCGACCGGCTCTACGCCGAAGCGGTCAGCAACAACTTCCTCGACGGCCCGCTTCTCCTCACCCTGGCGGACGAGGAGGTCATGAGCGACGCCGGCTGGCGCCCGCCCGCCGACCCCGCCCCGCGCAACTGGTGGACCGAGCTGCCCGCCTACGCCACCGTCGACGACCACGGCCGGCTGGCGGACGTCATGGTCACCGCGCTGCGCGACGTGCAGGGCGTGCGGCGGCCCTCCGACCTGGTGTACGAGTCGTTCCACCGGCACGGCACCGGGCTGATCGAGCTGCTCGACTTCGGCATCGAGGCCGCCGACCCGAGCCGGGTCACCAAGCAGCGCCGCACCTCCGCGGAACTGGCCGAGGTCGCCGACCGGGCCGGCGGGGCCGCGCAGAACGGCGCCGCGCCGAACGGGGCCGTCCCGAACGGGCCCGCCGGCGTCCCGGCGGACGCCGCCGCGCCGCTGCTGGCCGCCCCGGTGCCGGGTCCGGGGGCGGGTCCCGGGCCACTGGGCGGGCCGCCCGAGGCGCACGTCCCGGACGCGCCCGACGAGCTGGAGCCGCGGCTGGCCGAGGCCAAGCAGCGCGGCGACCACACGACCTACTTCGAGCTGCTGCTGTCGGCCGACCTGGTCCTTCCGGCGAGCGCCCCGGCGGTCGAGGACCCGGAGGCCGCCGAGTTCCCGACCACCTCGATCGGGGCCGGGACGTACGTGGTGGTGTTCACCTCGCCGCAGGCGCTGGTGCGGTCGGGGCACCGGCCGGGCCTGTACCGGCGCACGTCGTTCGCGCGGCTGGCGGGGGGCTGGCCGGATCCGGCCTGGCAGCTGGCGATCAACCCGGGGCTGCCCAGCGAGGTCCATCTCGACGCGGCCGCCGTGATCCGGCTGGACGCCACGCAGCGCGCCCTCAGCCACCAGCCGGGGGCCCAGGGCCCTCCACCGGCCGTCCCGCCGCCCCCACCGCCCGCGCCGCCCACGCAGGGGCCGCTGCCAGGGCAGGACGCACCTCCGGCCGCGCCGCCCATTCCCCCTGCAGTGCCGCCCGTACAGGGACCACCGCCAGGACAGGACGCGCCGCCCGTACCGCCTGCCGCACCGCCCGCGCAGGGGCCGCCGCCGGGCCAGGACGCGCCGCCCGTACCGCCTGCCGCACCGCCCGTACAGGGACCACCGCCTGGACAGGACGCGCCGCCCGTACCGCCTGCGGTGCCGCCCGCGCAGGGGCCGCTGCCAGGGCAGGACGCGCCTCCGGCCGTGCCGCCCGTACCGCCTGCCGCGCCGCCCGTGCAGGGCCCGCCGCCGGGGCAGGACGCGCCTCCGGTGGCGCCGCCCGTACCGCCGGCAGAGCCGCCCGCTCCCGCGCCGCCGCCGCCAGCCGCCGCGCCGCGGCCGCCGGTGCCCCTGGAGCCCGTGCCGCCGCCGGCCGAGCACGCGCGGCCCGCTCCGCCGCCGCCCGCGGTCCCGAAGATCTCCTCGGGGATCCCGCTGCGGCCCGCGCCCGGCACCCGCCTGTGGCGCTGGGACGGCGAGGGCGACGAGACCGAGGCCGCCGTCCCGGTGGCGGTCTTCGACGCCGTCACCGGCTCCTGGACCACGGTCCGCGCCGACGCGCTCCCGGCGCCGCGCAGCGACTGACCCGGTACGCCCCTGTTCGACCCCGTTCGACCTCCGCTTGACCGCGGTCGGCCCGGCACGCGCGCGCCGGGACGGCTACCGTCGGGTACGCACACCACCACGGACGCGAGAGTTGGGCCCGCGATTGGACTGGAACGACTTCGCCAAACGGCTGACGATCGAGCTGATGCGGCTGCCGGTCCAGGCGTTCCTGATCGTGCAGGGGACCGGCGGGCTGCCGTACGTCCAGGCGTTGCGGTCACGGGACGCGCTGGAGGCCGAGGCGGTCGGCAGCGCCTTCCTGCCGCGCCCCCTGGCGCCGCGCCAGGAGCGCCGGCTGACCGTGATCGGCTGGGAGCCGCCCGAGGACCCCGCGGCGCAGAACTGGTGGTCGCACGTGCCGCTGGTCGAACGGTCCGGGCGCACGGTGCCCGACCAGGCGGAGCGGTGCGCGGCCCTGGCGGGGCGCATGGTCGCCGCGTTCCGCGACGTGTACGGCGTCGGCTCCCCGCTCGACCTGGTCCACCAGGCCAGCTACAGCGACGGCGGCCCGCTGGCGCTGCCCGGCCTGGGCATCCCGCGCGCCGCCCTGGAGGGTGAGGAGGCCGCCCCGGGGTTCGAGGGGGGCCTGCCCCCGGCCGGGTACGAGGCGTCCGCGGCGTCCGGGGCGGCCGCCGGGAGGCTCGAGGCGGCTCTCGCGGCCGCGCGCGAGCACGGCGACCAGAACGCCTACTTGGGCCTGCTCGCGCGCACGGTGCTCTACCTGCCCTCCCCCACCGACCCGACCTACGACGACGGCGACGGTCACCAGTTCGCGACCGCGCGGTTCGGCGACGACACGTTCGTGCTGGCGTTCACCTCGCCCGAGGCGATGGGCCGCTCGCTGCGCGGGCAGGCCGTGCACCACCGGCGGGCGTTCCTGGAGGAGCTGGTCCGGCAGTGGCCCCACCCGGAATGGCAGCTCGCGATCAACCCGGGGCTGCCCAGCGCCGCGTACCTGGACGCGACCGCCCTCCCGCCTGCGCCCACGGCGCCGCGCCCCGTCCCGCAACCCCAGCCGCAGCCCCAGCCGCAGCCGCCGATGCCGCAGAAGCCGCCGGAGCCGTCCCGGGAGCCGGCCGCGGAGCCGCTGGGCCGGGACAACGGGCACCCGACTCCCCACAAACCCGAACAAGCGCCCCCAGAACGGCCACAGCCACCCCAGCAGCGGCCGCCCCGGGTCTCCGCACCCGAGCACGCCCCCGGGCGTCCTGAGGGCCCTGAGACGCGACCGGCGGCCCCGCCCGAGATCGCCGTGATGCAGAAGGTCATCCGGCCCGAGCACGTCGCCCACTACCTGGAGGGCGGCTACGACCTGGTCGCCGGCTACGTCCACCGGCTGCAGGACGTCCGCGACCTCAACACCCCGGCCAAGCTGGTGCGGGGGCTCGGGCTCGTGTACGACGGCACGCCGTTCCGGCCGGTGGACGACTCGGTGCACGTGATCCGCTGGCCGGCGATCACGCCGGCGCTGTTCCGCAAGCCGCTCGGCGGGATCGACGAGTGGAGCATGGGCCTGGTCCCGGGCGGCTGGGTGATCGAGAAGGCGCCGTTCCCCGGCTCGGGGTACGCGCCCGGCGAGGGCCCGGCGATCCCCGAGTTCAAGATCGACAGTCAGCGGCTGCCGCACGGCGCGGAGATGTACCGGATCGAGCGGTCCGGCCGGGAGACGCTGCTCGGCGGCTACGACGCGGACCTGCGCCGCTGGCTGCTGCGTCCCGGCGTGAGCCCGCCCGGCGCCGCCCGTCCGGTCCCGGCGGCCCGCCGGGCGGAGGCCGACCCGGCGACCGGGACGGGGCGTCCGGCCGCAGGGTCCGCGCCGGTGGCGGAGAAGGCGCCCGGGGTGCGGGACGGGGGTTGGACGTGAGCGTCCGGCAGGGCTACTTCGCGCGCTGGCGCGGCACCGAGTACGAGGCGAGCCCCGACGGCTCCCAGGTGCGCCTCTACCTGCCCCGTCCGGCCGAGGGCTTCACCGCGGCGACCCCCGACCGGCACGTCCGGGTGGTGGCCGCGGCGGAGGTGGAGCGGCTGGCGTACATCAACACGTTCTGCACCTGGCGCGGCGAGCGGTTCGTGGTGCTCGGCGAGTACGAGGGCTGGCTGCGGGTGGAGTACGTGGGCGGCAAGGCCACGGTGGCCGAGCGGCTGGGGCTGGAGATTTTCGACCGGGGCGTCTACCAGGCGTGGGCCCCCCGCACGGACGTCGAGGACCTGCGCGAGGAGGCGTCATGAGCCGCGCCGCCCGCGCCGAGGGGGCCTTCGGGGCCGCGCCGGTCGGCGCGGCGGACGGCGACGGTGGTAGATCTGGGCCATGGCGGTCATCGATATCAACGCCGATCTGGGCGAGGGCTTCGGCAACTGGACGCTCGGCGACGATGCCGCGCTGCTCGATGTGATCACCAGCGCCAACGTGGCCTGCGGCTTCCACGCCGGCGACCCGCTGATCATGCGGCGGGTGTGCGCGGGCGCGGTGGAGCGCGGCGTGACCATCGGCGCGCAGGTGTCGTACCGGGACCTGGCCGGGTTCGGCCGCCGCGAGATGGACGTGGCGGCGCCCGAGCTCACCGCCGAGGTCCTCTACCAGATCGCCGCGCTCGACGGCATCGCCCGCGCCGAGGGCGGCCGGGTGGCGTACGTGAAGCCGCATGGAGCGCTCTACAACCGCGTCGCCCGCGACCCGGTGCAGGCCCGCGCCGTCGCCGAGGCGGTGCGCGCCCACGATCCCGCGCTGCCGCTGCTGACCCTTCCCGGCTCGGCGATGTACGAGGCCGCCGGGGGGCTGGCGGTCGTGGCCGAGTGCTTCGCCGACCGCGCCTACACCCCGGAGGGGCGGCTGGTCTCGCGGCGCGAGCCGGGCGCGGTGATCCACGAGCCGGAGGCGGTGGTGGGCCGCGCCGTGCGGATGGCGGTGGAGGGGACGGTCGTCGCGGTGGACGGCAGCGAGATCTCGCTCGGCGCCCGGTCGATCTGCGTGCACGGCGACACGCCCGGCGCGGTGGATCTGGCCCGCGCCGTCCGCGCGGCGCTGGCCGAGGCCGGCGTGGAAGCGGCGCCCTTCGCATGACCGGTCCGGCGGAGCGGGACGCCGGCGGGCCGCGGATGCGGGTCCGCCGGGCGGGGGACGCGGCGCTGCTGGTGGAGACCGGCGACCTGGCGACCTCGCACCGGCTCGACGCGGCGGTCCGCGGCGCCGCGATCCCCGGCGTCGTGGACGTCGTGCCGGGCGAGCACACCGTGCTGGTGACCGCGGACCCGGCCGTGTGCGATCTGGACCGGCTGGCCGCGCGGCTCCCCGGGCTGCCGCTGCCGGAGGCGGCGGCCGGGGAGGCGGCCCCGGTGGAGATCCCCACGGTGTACGACGGCGAGGACGTGGACGTGGTCGCCGACCTCGCCGGCCTGTCCCGCGAGGAGGTGGTCGCGCGGCATGCCGCCGCCTCGTACACGGTGGCCTACCTGGGCTTCTCCCCCGGCTTCGCGTACCTGACGGGCCTGGACCCGGCGCTGCACGTGCCGCGCCGCGACTCGCCGCGCACCGCCGTCCCCACCGGGTCGGTGGCGATCGCGGGACCGTACGCGGCGGTGTACCCGTCGCAGTCGCCGGGCGGCTGGCGGCTCCTGGGCCGGTCGGACCTGTCCCTGTGGGACGTCGAGCGCGATCCGCCGTCGCTGCTGCGGCCGGGGACGCGGGTCCGGTTCGTGGTCCGGGAGGGGGATCGGTGATCGAGGTCGTGCGTCCGGGGCCGCTGGCGACGGTGCAGGATCTCGGCCGTCCGGGGCACGCGCACCTGGGCGTGCCGTGCTCCGGCGCCGCCGACGGGCGGGCGCTGCGGCTGGCCAACCGCCTGGTCGGCAATCCGGAGGGGAGCGCGGCGGTCGAGTTCACGTTGGGCGGGGGCGCGTTGCGGTTCGAGGAGGCGGCCTGGGTCGCGGTCACCGGCGCGTCTGTCCCGTTCGGGGTGGAGGGGCGGCCTTTCGGGATGAACGCGCCGTGCCACGTGCGCGCGGGCGCCGTCCTGGAGCTGGGCATGCCGGAGCGGGGGCTGCGGAGCTATCTCGCGGTGCGGGGCGGTCTGGCCGTCGAGCCCGTTCTGGGGAGCCGTTCCACGGATCTGCTGTCGGGCCTGGGGCCCGCGCCGCTGTCTACGGGCGACCGGCTGCCCGTGGGGCCGTCCGAGGGACTGGGCGACATCCGGGTGGACGTCGCGCCCTCCCCAGAGCTGCTCGAAGTCCCCCTGCTGCACATCCTGCCCGGCCCTAGGGACGACTGGTTCACGCCCGGATCGCTCACGACGCTCACCACGCGCCCGTACGAGGTGACCTCGGAGAGCAACCGCGTGGGGGTGCGCCTGGACGGGCCCGCGCTCACCCGGGTGCGCCAGGGTGAGCTGAGCAGCGAGGGCATGGTCACGGGAGCGATCCAGGTGCCCCCGAACGGGCTGCCGATCCTCTTCCTGACCGACCATCCGACGACCGGCGGCTACCCGGTGGTCGCCGTGCTGGCCGCGTCGGACATCCCGGTGGCGGCGCAGCTCCGTCCAGGCCAGCGCATCCGTTTCCGCGCCCGCTCTGGCGCGCGCTGAGCCGGCGTTCCTGCCGGCCGTTCTCCCTGTCCGGGCCGCTCCCGGCTCGCCGTGCCGAGGGGCGGCGCGGCGGAGCCGGGAGCGGCGGGGCTCAGGTGAGGGGGGCGGGGGACGCGTGCGGGAGGTGGGCGATGTCGTTGTAGCCGCGGATCGACCAGGTTCCGTTCAGCACGACCAGCCGGGAGATCGAGCAGTTGTCGGGCCCCACGAACGCGAACGGCTGCGAGCCGGTGGCCAAGGCGAGCGCCTGCCCGATGGCGCCGCCGTGCGAGAACACCGCCACGCGCCCCTCCGGGTGTGCGGCGACGATGCGGTCGATGCCCTCGCGGATCCGGGCCTCGAACCGCTCGGCGGGCTCGGCGCCGGGGATGACGTCCCAGCGCTGCTCGGTGCGCACCCGCAGCGCCACTGGATCGTTCTCGGTGAACTTGACGCGGAAGAGGCCGCCCTCCCACTCGCCCAGATGCACCTCGCGCATCGCCGGCTCCACGACCGGATCGATGCCGAGGCGCCGGGCGAGGGGCGCGGCGGTCTGGACGGTGCGGCGCAACGTGGTCACGTAGATCGCGTCGATCCGCTCCTTGCCGAGGCGCTCGGCGACCAGCTCGGCCTGCTCGCGCCCCTCGGGCGCGAGGTCGGGATCGCTCTGCCCGTCGACCAGGTCGAACGGCTTGCCGGGGTAGAAGACCGCGGAGGCGCCGTGCCGGATCAGCAGGATCTCGACCGCTCCCGCGGGGGTTCTGTAGGGCTGCTGCTTGTAGGAGGTCTGACCTTCGGGGGTCTCTTCCTGGTCTGCCACGGCTCGCACCCTAACCAGCGGCCGTCCGCCGTATTTCGCCGGGGCCGTTTTACCGGCGGCCGACGCCCCGGAACGCGGTCAGCGCGCTCAGGAGGCCAGCAGCGCGCGCATGCGGGCGGCCTCCTCCGCCAGCGGGCCCGACGGGACGTCCTCGAACGGCGTGACCGCGATGTCGCCGTCCTCGGCCGCCCATACTCCGGCGACCCGGCCCTCGTACAGGACGACCGGCGAGATCCACCCGGCGGTGCGGCTGACCTCGGCGCGGCGGCCGGCCGGGACCAGGTACGCGGCGCCCGTCCCGGCGCCCAGGACGTACTGGTCGAACCCGCCGACCAGCCGCACCGAACGCGTGGGCGGGGTGTCGAGCAGCTCGTCCAGGTGCTCGCGCAGCACCTGCATCGGGACGCCCTCGACCTCGACCGTCGCCAGCCGGTCCTCCACCGCCGCGAACCAGCCCTTGAGGTCCTTCTTGCGGCTCACCTTCCGCGTCAGCCAGTTGTCGAACGCCTCGGGCGTGGCGGGGCCGTGCGCGCCCAGGTAGGCGGGCAGGACCGTGCGCGCGGCCTCCTCGGGCGGGGGCGGCGCCGTCCAGCCGGGGACGGTGCGTTCGGGCGCGGCGAAGGTCACCCGCGTGCTCCGGGAGGGGCCGTAGCAGAGCACGCCCCACCAGGCCAGCGGCTTGAGGAGGGTGCCCCAGCCGGATCCGAGGACCTCGGCGAGATGGCCGGATCCGGTCTCCTCGACGATCGCGGCGGTGAGCTCCTCCCTGGTCAGCGCCGCACCGCCGGACAGGGCGGTGCGGGCGGCCGCGGCGATCGCCTCCAGGTCGGCGGGCGTCGCGCCGAAGGTCCGCTGCCAGCTCGGCCGCTCCCAGTGCCGGGCGGTGGCGCACAGCGCCAGGTGGGCGGGCGCCTCCGCGGCGGGCAGCAGGTGGAGCGTGCCGCGCGCCGCCCACGTCTTGACCAGCGACCGCTCCTCCCACAGCGCCCGCGCCACCTCGCCCGGGACGGGCCCGGCGCGGCGGACGGCCACCGCCAGCGCGGCCGCCGAGGCGACCTGGGCCTGCACGCCCGCCAGCCGCCGCACGACCTCGGCGACCGGGACGTCCGCCGCCGGGGCACCGCCGGCCGGCTCGAGGAACTGCCGCCGCATCCGCCATGCCAGCACCTGTGGCCAGGTCACCGCCTTCATGGGCGGCATCCCATCACACCCGGCCGACATTCCCGCCGGAAGGGGTTCAGGCCAGGCGGTGGGCCAGCTCGGAGGACGCGGCGTGCACGTCGTCGGCCGTGAGGACGGTCAGATCGGCGGCCGTGGCGGCCGAGCCGAGCTGCGCCGCCCGCAGCGCCCGGGACGCGCACGCCTTCTCATAGACGGAGCGGGCGAAGCGGCCGTTGCCCAGCTCGTCGGTCCGGCCCCGGCCGCAGACCCGCTGGAACAGCAGCGCCAGGTCGTTCAGCGCGGCCTCCTCCCAGTGGTCGCCGCTCTCCTCGGCGATGAGCTGCGCGATCTGCAGCAGCTCGTCGGGCCCGTAGGAGGGGAAGTCGACCCGGGAGTCGAAGCGGGAGGCCAGGCCCGGGTTGGACGACAGGAAGCGGTCCATGTCCGCCTCGTAGCCCGCCAGCACGATGACCAGCCGGTCGCGGTCGTCCTCGGCCCGCTTGAGCAGCGTCTGCACCGCCTCCGACCCGAACGCGTCGCCGCCGCTGTAACCGGGGTTGACCAGCGCGTACGCCTCGTCCACGAACAGCACCCCGCCCAGCGCCGAGTCGACCACCTTGTTGGTCTTCAGGGCGGTGGCGCCCAGATGGTCGCCGACCAGGTCGGCGCGCTGGCACTCGACCACCGACGGGCGGGCCAGCAGCCCCAGCGCGGCGAAGATCCGGCCCAGCACCCGCGCCACCGTGGTCTTGCCGGTGCCCGGCGGCCCGGTGAACACGAAGTGCCGGGTCGGCGGGCGGGTGACCAGGCCCTGCTCCTGCCGCATCCGGGCGACCTGGAGCTGCGCGGCGATCTCCCGGACCTGCCGCTTCACCGGGGCCAGCCCGATCATCGCGTCCAGCGAGCCGAGCGCCTCGTCCAGGGTGGGCGTCTCGGCGTAGCCGCGGTAGCGCTCGGTGACCTCGGCGAAGGCGGTCTCCACGTCCTCGGCGCGGATGGTGACCAGGTCGTCGGCGGTGGGCCGCCGCCCGGTCGGCGCGGCCGCGGCGCCCC
This sequence comes from Actinomadura rugatobispora, assembly GCF_055379765.1. Lineage (NCBI taxonomy): Bacteria > Bacillati > Actinomycetota > Actinomycetes > Streptosporangiales > Thermomonosporaceae > Actinomadura > Actinomadura rugatobispora. The sequence goes on from NZ_AP029191.1 coordinate 1,690,695, forward strand.
CGACCACCCGCACGTCGCGGGCGCGGGCCGCCGCCTCGGTCAGCGTGCGGACGAACCGGCCGTTGCCGAGCTCGTCGACGATCCCGCGGCGCTCCACGTCGTGGAACCGGGCGGCCAGCCGCTCCCGGGCCGCCTCGTCCAGCCGGTCGTCCCGCAGGGAGGTGTGGTACTCGGCGATCTGCAGCAGTTCCTCGGGCCGGTAGGACGGGAAGTGCACGCGGGTGCCGAACCGCGAGGCCAGGCCGGGGTTGGAGGCCAGGAACTCGCCCATCTGCGCCTCGTACCCGGCCAGGATGACGACCAGGTTGTCGCGGTCGTCCTCGGCCCGCTTGAGCAGCGTCTGCACGGCCTCGTTGCCGAACCGGTCCGGCTGGCCCTCGGCGGCGTTGACCAGCGCGTACGCCTCGTCCACGAACAGCACCCCGCCCAGCGCCGAGTCGACCAGCTGGTTGGTCTTGATCGCGGTGGCGCCGAGGTACTCCCCGACCAGGTCGGCGCGGTGCGCCTCCACGACCGAGGGGGTGGGCAGCAGCCCGAACGCGTAGAAGATCTTGGCCAGGACGCGGGCCACGGTGGTCTTGCCGGTGCCGGACGGGCCGACGAACACGAAGTGCCGCATCGGCTTCTCGGTCGGCACCCCGGCGGCGGCGCGCAGGTGCGCGGCCTCGATGGACGCGGCGATCGACCGGACCTGCCGCTTCACCGGCTCCAGCCCGATCATCGCCTCCAGTTCGGCCAGCGCCTCGGCGACCGAGAGCTCGGGGGCCTCCCCGCCGCCGCCCGGCGCGTCCTTGCCGCCCGAGGCCGCGGCCGCGGCGGGTGCGGTCGCGGGCTCCGCCGTCTGGGCGGCGACGCGCTGCTCGTAGGCCGCCTGGGTGGCCGCCGGGACGCCCCCGGCCATCGCCGGATCGTCCTCGGGCTCACCCTCACCCCCGGCCGCCGGGCCCGAGCCCGGCCTGGGCCCGGCGTTGTCGGGACGGCGCGGGCGGTCGGAGAACGGGCGCTTACCGGGAACCGTCATGGCGCCCCCTTTGGAGTCCGCCTTCGCGTCGGCCTGCTGCTCCTGGACCCAGCCGGTGTCGTACGCCTCCGCCGGGACCGAGCGGCGCGCCTGGTCCCAGCGATAGGCCAGGACGGCGAGCGCCGCCACCCAGGCGGGCGCCACGTGCAGGACGGGCAGCGGCTGCGCCACGGCCGCGGTGAGCAGGCCCGCGGCGGCCAGGGCCAGCAGAGCCGTCCGCCACGGCGCGTACCCGCGCAGCCGCAGCGCCACGAACGCGACCGGCACCGCGAGCAGCGCCAGCAGCGGCGCGGCGTCCACCGGGAGCCCGGCGGCGTCCCGCGGGTACAGCCGCCCCAGCGGCACCGACGCCCCGAGCCAGCACGCGAGCACCGACACCACGGCCATGCCGGCCGGGGAGCGCAGCACCAGATGCACGACCACCAGCAGGATCAGGGTGAACGCGGCGGCGACGGCGGTGCCGGCCACCGGCGTCTCCAGCAGCACCGCGCCCGCCGCCACCAGCGCGACCAGCAGCAGCCCGCCGAGCAGGCGCAGGCCGGGCTGGATCTGGAAGTAGCGCCACCGCAGGCGCTCGAAAAGATCCCGCGCCGCGGTGGCGACCGCGGGGCGAGAACGGGATCTCCGGAACGCAGGCATACAAGGCGAGTAAAGCGCAGTGACCGTGATTACGGGACTCCCCCGAGCGTCTTCGTCGAGTCGTGACATGGCGGCGACACGAAGATCACCCGGAGCCGCGGCAGGTCACCGCGTATTCACCGGGCCGCCACCGCCGCGGTTCCCGCCGTTCCCGCCTCCCCGCGGCCCTACCATCGACGGGACCGCGAGCTTCCCACGGAGACCCGTTGAGCGACGAGACACGCCCGAGCGACCCGGGCGCCCCGAGTGACGTGAGCCACCCGAGTGACGTGAGCGCGCTTCCCGGACTGGAGGTGGAGGCCGTCCCCGCGGCGGCGCCGCCCGCCGGGCCGGGGCGAGCGGCCGGGTACGCGATCGAGGAGGACCTGTGCGCCGCCCTCGGCCGCGGCGGCCGCCGCGCGCCGCGGATCGCCGGTGTGGACGAGGTCGGGCGCGGCGCCTGGGCGGGCCCCGTGGTCGTCTGCGCCGCCGTCACCGACCTCGGCCCGCCCCCCGAACTGCCCGGACGCGGCAAGCGGACCGTCTCCCTCACCGACTCCAAGCTGCTCACCGCGGCGCACCGGGAGGGGTTCGCCGCGATGCTGCCCGGCTGGCTGGCCGGGCACGCCATCGGCGCCGCGTCCCCCGAGGAGATCGACGAGATCGGGATGACCGCGGCGCTGCGGCGCGCCGCCGTCCGGGCCCTGGAGGCGCTGCCCGAGCCGCCCGACGTGGTGATCCTGGACGGCGCGCACGACTTCCTGCGCGGGCCGTGGCGGGTCCGCTGCGAGATCAAGGCCGACCAGCGCTCGGTCACGGTGGCCGCCGCGTCCGTGCTGGCCAAGGTGCACCGCGACCGGCTGATGGCGGCGCTGGACGGCGAGTACCCGGGTTACGGCTTCGCCGACAGCGCCGGATACCCCTCCCCCGTCCACCAGAAGGCGCTGGAGGAGCACGGGCCGACGCCCCACCACCGCATGTCGTGGTCCTACCTGGACGACCTGCCCCGCTGGCGGCACCTGAAGAAGCACCGCGATCCGGCGGCGGGCGAGGGCCAGCTCAGTCTCCTCTAGGACGGCCAGGTCGCGCCCCTGGAGTCATCCCCCTCTCCGGGGGTACGTCGCCGGAGACAGGGAGGTGCGTTCCATGGAAGCCGTCGTGAAGAAGCTGATGCGTGAAGCGGGCCAGACCTACGCCGAAGAGGCCGGGGTCCCGTTGAAGGACCAACCCGCGGCGCTGTTCAAGCTGCTGGTCCTGGCCAACCTCATGAGCGCCCGCATCACGGCGGACATCGCCATGGCCGCGGCCCGGGAACTGTTCGAGGCCGGCGGCGGCACCCCCCGCGGCATGAACAGGCTCACCTGGCAGCAGCGGGTGGACGCGCTCGGCCGCGGCCACTACGTGCGCTACGACGAGAGCACCGCGACCCGCCTGGGCGAGATGGCCGAACTCGTCCAGGACAAGTACAACGGGGACCTGCGCCGCCTGCCCATCGAGGCCGGGCGGGACGTCGACCGGGCCGCCGAGCTGCTCAAGGAGTTCAAGGGCATCGGCCCGACCGGCGTCGACATCTTCTGCCGCGAGGCGCAGCAGGTCTGGCCGTGGCTCCGCCCCTACTTCGACGACCAGGCCCGCAAGGGCGCCGACAGGCTCGGCCTGCCCTCCGACCCCAAACGGCTCGCCGACGAGGTTCCCGACCGGGACATCGCCCGCTTCGCCGCCGCGCTCGTCCGCACGGCCCGCGACAAGAAGCTCGCCGACGCCGTCAAGGGATGAACCGGGGGCCGCCCGGCCCCGGTCCGAACGGCCGGGTGCCGTCAGTCCTTGCCCTTCGCCGCCACCCATTCGAGGTTCCACCCGTAGGCCTGGTCGACCGACATCTTGCCCCAGCGCGGCCGGCCGGGCGGCGGCAGGACGAACCGGCCCTCCCGGCGCACCACCAGCTCGCCGCCCACGTTCTCGATCAGCGCCAGGACCGCGTCGCGGGAGGCGTCCACGCAGTCGCTGATCCGCATCTCGATCGGCGGGGCGCCCAGCGGGTACAGGGTGGCGATCGCGTCCAGGCCGCGGAAGTCGTCGGCGCCGTCGTAGATCTCGGCGAAGACCAGGATCCGCTTGAAGTCGGCGGTGTGGTCGAGGTTGATCGTGAGGTTCTCGCCGGTGCTGACCGTCCCGGAGCGGTCGTCGCGGTCGAGCAGGACGTAGGGCGGGCGGTCCAGGGCGCCGAAGTCGCCGAGGGCGTGGATGATGCCCTTGCGGCCGTCCTGGAGCTCCCACAGGCAGCACAGGTCGAGGTCGAGGTCGACACCGCGGCGCAGCTTGCCGAGCAGGCCCTTGGCGGCGCCCTCCTTGGCGGACCAGTTGAGGTTGACCCGCATGTTGCCGCCGGTGGCGCCGTGCTTGGTCAGCGACACCGAGGGGGCGTTCTTGGTCAGCGAGATCGTCCCGCCGGCCCCCTGCTGCGGCTGCCCGCCCACCGGCGGCACGGGCGCCGCGGGAGCGGGCGGCGGCGGCACGGGCGGCTGCCCGGGCGGGGTGAACTGGCCGGGCGGAGGAGGCGCGTACTGGCCGGGCGGCGGGGGCATCGGGGTCTGGCCGGGCGGGGCGAACTGGTGCTCGGGCGCCGGCGGCGGCACGGGAGCGGCGGGAGCGGGCGGCGCAGGCGGTGCCTGCGGCGCGGGCGGCGCCTGGGGCGGCGCGGCGGGAGCGGGCGCCGGCGCGTCGTCGACGGAGATGCCGAAGTCGGTGGCCAGCCCCGCCAGGCCCGAGTCGTAGCCCTGGCCGACCGCGCGGAACTTCCACGTGCCCTGCCGCCGGTACAGCTCGCCCAGCACGAACGCGGTCTCGGTCGTGGCCCCCGGGTTGTCGAACCGGGCCACCTCCGTTCCGGCCGCCGCGTCCACCACCCGCACGTACAGGCCCTGGAACTTGCCGAACGAGCCGCCGTCCGAGGACGCCGCGATCACGATCCGCTCGATGCCGGCCTCGACGCCGTTCAGGTCCACCGCCAGCACGTCCCGCACGGTCGGCCCTGGCTGCTTGCCCTCGTGCCGCACGGCGCCCGACGCGTGCGCCGGCTGGTTGTAGAACACGAAGTCATCGTCCGACCGCACCCTGCCGGTGCCCGCGAGCAGCAGCGCGGAGGCGTCGGCGTCGGGCACCCCGGGGCCGCCCTGCCAGCCCAGCTCGACCCTGACCGACGGCACCGGCACCGGCGTGTTGGCGCCCTTCTGCATGGACATGAACGCTCCTCCTCCTCGTCCGACGTCCCCCAACCTATGGCCCTCCGGACGCGCCCGGCGACCGCGCCGCCCCGTCCCGGCGCCCGCGTCCCGCCCCCGCCCCCACCTGGAACGCTCGCGCGATGCTCGCGCCGAGCGTCATACTCACGTGCGGGCAACCCCGGGCCCGCACGCGCGAAAGGAGTCGACGGCATGCGCTCTCGGCCGCTGTACGACATCGCGGCGCTGCTCGCGCGGCTCGGCTTCGGCGCCGTCTTCATGGCGCACGGCTGGCAGAAGATCGAGGCCGGGATCACCGCGACCGGACGCTCGTTCGACCAGCTGGGCGTCCCGTTCCCGACCGGCGCCGCGGTGTACGCCGCGTTCGCGGAGCTGCTGGGCGGCGCCGCGCTGGCCCTCGGGCTGGGGCTGCCGGTCGTCGGGGTGCTGCTGTTCGTGGACATGGCGGGCGCGTTCGTGTTCGTGCACGCGGGCGAGGGCCTGTTCCTGGTGGACGGCGGCACCGCGCGCAACGGCTACGAGCTGGTCCTGGTGCTCGGGCTGGCCGGGCTGCTGTTCGCCGCCGGGGCCGGGGGACGGCTGACCGCCGACCAGTGGCTGCTGGGAGGCCGTACGAGCCGCGGGCGCGGGCTCCGCCGCTCGGAACGCGCTCGCGTCGACGACGAGGACGATGACGACGACGGCCAGAAGTTCGTGGAGGCCCTGAGGGGCGCCGGCGACGAGCCGCCGCCCCCGGCGCTGGAGAAGCCCCGGGCGCCGAAGGCCGCGAAGAGCTCCTCGTCGAAGACCTCGTCAAAGACCTCGCCGAAATCCTCGTCCCGGTCCTCGTCCACGCCGTCCACGCCGGCGGAGGGCGACGCCCGCCTCGCCACCGACATCGTCTCGGGCGGCACGGGCACCGAGGACGACACGCTGGTCGCCGGGCGCCGCAAGCCGCGGCGGCGCGGCTCGTCCGACACCCAGCCGATGAAGCGGGACCAGAGCGGCAGCGGCACGTCCTGAACCCTCGGACCGGCGTAACAGCGGTCAGGGGACGCGGGCCGTCCACTCGGGCGTGCCGAACTTCTCGGCGACGAGCTTCTCGGCCGCCCGCAGCTCCGCGCCGGTGACCGCGTCGCCGGACAGCCCGTACCGGCCGCGGAAGTGGCCGATCATCCGCTCGATGATCTCCTCGCGCGGCAGCCCGGTCTGGCGGCGCAGCGGGTCCACCCGCTTGGCGGCGCTGGCGATGCCCTTGCCCGACAGCTTCTCCCGGCCGATCCGCAGCACCTCCAGCATCTTGGCGGCGTCGATGTCGTAGGCCATCGTCACGTGGTGCAGCACCGCCCCCGCCGCCAGCCGCTTCTGCGCGGCGCCGCCGATCTTGCCCTGGTCGGAGGTGATGTCGTTCAGCGGCCGGTACCACGCCCTGACGCCCAGGTCCCCGAGCGCGCCCAGCACCCAGTCGTCCAGGAAGGCGTAGCTCTCGGCGAACGACATGCCCGCCACCAGCGACGCGGGCGCGTACAGCGAGTAGGTGATGGTGTTCCCGGGCTCGACGAACATCGCGCCGCCGCCGCTGATCCGGCGGACCACGCGCACCCCGTGCCGGGCGGCGCCCGCGGCGTCCACCTCGTCGCGCAGCGACTGGAAGCTGCCGATGATCACGGCGGGCGAGGCCCACTCCCACACCCGCAGCGTCGGGGGCCGCCGCCCGGCCCCGACCTCCTCCGCCAGGACCTGGTCCAGCGCCATGTGCAGCGCCGGGTCCTGCGGCCCCTCGTGGACGAGCCGCCACGGGTGGTCGTGCCAGTCCGAGGCGTGCGCCACGGCCCGCCGGACGGCGATCCCGACCGCCTCCGCGGACACGCCCAGCATCACCGTGCCCCGCGGCAGGCCGCGTTCGACGCGGGCGGCGATGTCGTGCGCCTCCAGCGCGGCGGGCAGCCCGTCCAGCGCCGCGTTGACGGCCTCCAGCGCCTCGTCCGGCTCCAGGAAGAAATCGCCGCTGATCCGCGGCGACCGCAGCAGGCCGTCCGCCACCTCCAGGTCGGCGACCACCAGTTTCCCGCCGGGCACCTTGTACTCACCGTGCATCACGTCCATGCCAACCGCCGGCCCGCGGCCCCGATTCCTGCGCCGCGCCCGGACGCGACGGACGCGGCGTCAGCGGACGCGGCCGCGCGCCTTCAGCGGAGTCTCCGGCAGCGGCGGGGCGGGGACGGGCGGGCCGTCGTAGCCGTGCACCTCGCCGAACCGGTCGCCGTCCGTCCAGTCCCGGCGGGCCTGCGCGATCTCCTCGCCGGTCCGGCCGACGAAGTTCCACCACATGACCAGCTTCTCCGCGAACGGCTCGCCGCCCAGCAGCACCAGCCCGCCGTCCCCGTCCACGGCCCGCAGCGGCAGCTCGCGCCGCCCGCAGCCCAGGTAGACCATCGAGCCGGGCTCCACCCGCTCGCCGTCGACCTCGACGGTGCCCGCCATGGTCAGGGCGGCGTACTCGAAGTCGGGTTCGACCGGCAGCCGCGCGTCCGCGCCCGCCCGAAGGGCGATGTCGGCGCCGACGATCGGGGTGTAGGCGGTGCCCGGCGAGGCCGCCCCGTCCAGCTCGCCGAGGATCACGGTGGCCTCGAACCCGGTGCCGCCGGTGACGACGGGCAGGCCGGCGTGGTGCTCGAACGCGGGCTCCGCGTGCCGGTGCCCGTCGGGCAGGGCCACCCACAGCTGCGCGCCGTGCAGGAGGCGGCCGTGCTCGCGCGGCGACTCCTCCGAGTGGGAGATCGCCCGGCCCGCCGTCATCAGGCCGAGCTCCCGGGGACGCACGGTCCGCAGGCTGCCGACGCTGTCGCGGTGCAGCACCTCCCCGGCGTGCAGCCAGCTCACCGTCTGCAGCCCGATGTGCGGGTGCGGCGGCACCTGCATCCCCGGCTCGCCGGCGATGTCGTCGGGCCCGTAGTGGTCGACGAAGCACCACGCGCCGACCATCCGGCGCCCCAGGCTCGGCAGCAGCCTCCGCACCACCGTGCTCTCCCCGAGCGGCACCCGGCGCGGCGCCAGCAGCTCGTGCACCGGCGCGCCCGCGACGCCGTCCCGTCCCCCGCACACCACCGGCTCCGGCCGCAACTGAAGATCGCTCACCCTGCCACCCCTTCCCACCCCGACTGTACGGCGCCGTCCGGGGGTGCCGTGCCGCGGCGGTCGCGGGCGTCAGGCGGCGTGCGCGCGGAGGGCCGCGATCAGCCACGCGTAGGCCGGGACGGCGGGCGGCTGCGGCGGGCGGCCGTGGATGGTCGCCAGCAGCCGCCAGTACCGCTCGACCCGTTCGTCGGCGAACAGTTCGAGCTCCCCGGCCAGCCGGGCCCGCTGCTCCGCGGTCACCGCCGGCGCGACGAGCCGGTCCAGGACGGCCCGCCCCTCGGGCGACCCGGGGGCGACGCCGTCCGCCAGCGCCCGCCCCGCGAGCTCCGCGACCGCGTGGTAGTCGAGCTCGACGGAGAGTTCGTCCGAGCCGCCCGAGGCGACCGCCATGGCGCGGACGCGGCGGCGGAAGTCCTCGTCCGCGACCAGTTCCCCGAGTTCGACCCACGCGTCGACCTGCTCGGGCGCCGGGTCGTCGGGCAGTTCGGCGGGCAGCCGCCGCATGCTCTCCGCGACGCCCATCGCCGGCGCGTCCGGGGCGATGCCGTCCACGACCTCCTGGACGAAGTCATCGATGATCTGCTGCCGCTCGCGGGCGGACAGCCGGGCCAGTCTGTGCATCAGCAGCGTCTCCTCGATCGTGCTCTCGCGCTCGGCGACCGTGCTGAGCACCGCGCGGCGCAGCCGCAGCGTGCGGATCTCGGCGTCCAGCGCGGCGACCTGCGCGGCCGCCACCTCCGACAGCGTGGCGGCGCGGGCCAGGACGGCCCGCGTCACCTCCAGCCCGATCCCCAGCTCGCGCAGTGTCCGGACGAGATCGACCCGCGCCACCGCCTCGGCGTCGTACAGGCGGTAGCCGCCGGCCGACCGGCCCGCCGTGGGGACCAGCCCTTCGTCCGACCAGAACCGGATCGTCCGGGCCGGGACACCGCACCGATCGGCCAGCTGCCCGATCGTGAACAGTTCCGCGCTCGTGCTCATGCGACGACTGTGCACCTTCCACCCGCTGCAACCTCAACCCGCCGCCGCGCCGCCCTTCGGAACGGCCGCCAGAGCGGCGGCCAAGAGGGCGAGCCCCGCGCCGATGCCCGCGGAGTGCTGGAGGCGTCCCCGCCGCAGTCGACTCCGGCGGCATCGAGAACGGCGCTGAGCACCGCGAAGGGAAGCATCGGCACCAGGAAGCCGCAGCCCGTCCAGGCGAGGAAGATCAGGGGCGTGCGGGCAGCCGCCGGCCCCACGGCCGGGCCAGCGCCAGACCGACCGCCACGACCTTGACCACCAGGTAGAGGGACATGGCCAGCGCCGCCGCATACCCCCCGGCCCTGCGAGCCGCGCTCCACCGCGAACCGGCGCTCCCCGCCCGCACGGGCTCCACACCGACCGCCCGTCCATCACCTGGCCCCGCCCTTCGCACCGAACGCCCGCCGCCCGCGGTCCTTCCGCGAACGGCAGGCGCGCGGATCCCGCCACGGGGGGGGGAGCATCGCGCCGCTCCCCTCCCCCGTGCGCGCCAGGGCTTCGGTGGTGTCAGGCGCCGTGGTAGGCGAACGCTCCCCACAGATACGGGTCGCCATGGCTGCGGCCGCCGGGGGCGCGCAGGACGAGGCGTTCCCAGCAGCGTTCGGCGACCGGGCGCGGCAGCCATGCGCGCGGGTCGGCCATCAGGCGGGAGAAGTGTTCGGTCTTGGCTCCGTCGGTCGTGGTCCGCAGCCACTCGGCGGCGGCCGCCCACGCGTCCGCCGGTTCCCGTCCGCGGTTCCGCCAGGCGTCATAGAAGGCGATACTGAAAAGCAGGGCGCCGTCGTCGGGCACGCGCCACATCGTCGCCAGCACGCCCGCCGCGCCGGCGTGCAGGAGGCTGGTGGGCAGGCCGACGACCTCGTCGGGGAGCCGCACGCCCGGGACGCCGCTGGCGCAGGCCGTCAGCACCACCAGCCGCGCGGCCAGCCGGTCGGCCAGCAGGTCCCGCGCCGTGAGCGTCTCGCCGCCGGCCAGGACGAGGCCGCTGTCGAGCGGGGACAGCGGCTCGGCCCGCCCGTGGCACGCCACGTGCAGCACGCCGGCGTCTGCGGCCCGGCGCCGGACCTCCTCGCGGGTCGCCGCGTCCCGTTCCAGCGTCGCGCCGGCGTCGCCGAACAGCGCCGCCACGGTGTCCGCCTCCAGCCGCGCCGCCTCCAGCGGCGGCAGGCCCGTGCCCGCCGGGTCGGCGACCGCGAGGGCGTGCGCGGTGCCCCGCCCGGCGGCACGGCCGGTCGCCGCGCGCAGCGCCAGGGCGCTCGGGGCGTACGTGGCGGTGATGCCGCTCATCGCCGCGGCCGCGTGCAGCGGGAGCTGGGCCAGGTGGCCGACGGGGACGAGCACGGCGCGGGCGGCACCGTCCAGCTGGGGCGCCAGGACGTCGAAGACCGTGGTGCGCAGCCAGTCCACGATCTCGCCGACGAGTACGGCCGCGGCCCGGTGGTCCGGAGCGTGCTCGGCGCCGGAGGCTTCGAGCAGGGCCGACACGCGGACCGCCATCTCCGTCTCGGTCAGGTCCGGCAGCCATACCGGGGTGACGTCGTCCCGGCCGCGCACGATGAGCGCCAGACCGCGCTCGCCCGTGTCCGTCACGTAGATCACCGGTGGGCCGGCGGCGTCCGGGACCGCCGGGTCCGCCGCGTCCATGCGGAGGAAGTCGCGGTGGCGCGGGTCGGCGCGGATCTCGTCCAGGACCTCTTCCAGCTCGCGATGGGCGACGCCCAGCCGCTCCACCAGGTCGATGCGGACCGACACGACGTCGTCCGCGCCGGGCTCCCCCGCCTCCAGCACGGCGATCCGCCGGGTGATCTCCTCCCAGCGGCCCGCGACGTCGTCGCGGCCCGCGTCGCGCAACTCGTCCACGTCGGCGCCGGCCAGTTCCAGCGCCTGCGCCAGCAGCACGGCCCGGCCCCGTTCGAGCACGGCGACGGCCTGCGCCGGGTGCCCGGCCAGCACATGGGCGACGGCCGCCCGCGCCGGGACGCCCACGGCCTCGCGCAGCCAGCCCTCCTTGTGTCCGCGCAGCCGCTCACCGCGCAGCACGATCGACAGCGCCCCCATGCAGCGGACATAGGCCGCGGCGGCGCGTTCCCAGGCGCCGCCGGCGGCGTGGGCGTCGCCGAGCAGCCTGGCTCCCAGCACGGTCTCCCGCGAGGGCGGGTCGGCCTCCAGCAGGTCCTCCAGGATCCGCACGGCCTCCTCGCGCGGACCGGCCTCGCCGGTCAGCCGGTGCTTGGCCAGCAGCGTGGAGCACATCGGGACGGTGTACATGGCCCGCAGCACCACGTTGGTCACGGGTTCGAGGGCGCGGGAGAAGGCCGCGACCGCCTCGTCCAGGACGGCCGCGTCACCGCGGGCATCGCCGAGCGCCTGCAGGGCGTTGGCGTGGTTGAAGACCCGGCGGGGCCAGTAGGGCGAGGAATCGGGGGTCGCCTCGGACGCCTCGCGCAGCGCGGTCACGGCGCGGTCCAGGTCGTCCCCTCCGGCGCCGTCGTTCAGGAGCATGTACCGCTGCAACAGGGCGTTGCCGAGGTTGGTGAGGCGGCGCGCGCGCTGGTCGGCGGCCCTCTCGTCGTGGAGGTCGAACGTCTCCTGCTCCGAGACCCGTTCGAGGAGCGCCACCGCCAGGTCGGCGCTGCGCGCCTCCCCGGTGGCCCTGGAGCGGACGATCAGCCGGTTCGCCAGGCTCATGGCCACCGTGCGCCAGTTGTGGCTGCCGGGGACGAGAAGGTCGAGGGCGCGCTCGGCGGAGCCGATGGACCGGTCGAGGTCGGCCAGCTCGCCCGCCGCGACATAGCGGTCGCCGTAGAGGAGGGCGAGCTGCTGGAGGAGGTAGGCCCGGCCGACCCAGCCCCGGGCGGGGATCCCCTCGGCGATCGCGAGGGCGCGGGCGAGCGCCGTCCGGTCGCCGGTCAGCTCGTACACCTGCCGCAGGGTGGTCACCAGGTCGAGGTCGAGAGCGGTGCGGACCTGTTCGGACGGTTCCAGGTCCGCGCCTTCCTCAAGCGCGTCGAGGCTGCGGCGCAGGTCGCTGGGATGGCCGCCGGTGTGGTGACGTTCCCGGTAGGCGCGGCCGATCAGCACCAGGGTATGGGCGTAGTGGTCCGCGTCGCCGCGCGAGTGGTACCGCTGGGCCCCGTACGCGGCGGCCAGCGCGACCTCTGCGCTCGCCGCACCGGCGCGGCTGCGTTTGGACGCCAGCTCGGCCAGCTGCAGCGCCAGCCGGCCGCGCCGCTCGTCGTCGTCGCCCGCCAGCTCCGCGGCCTCATGGATCGCGGTCTCGGCGCGGTCGAAGTCCATGGAGAAGTCGGGGATGGCCGCGACCAGGCCGTCGATCAGGAGGAACCGCAGGTCGAGGTCGCCGGGCTCGGCGCGCACGCTCTCGTCGCAGAACTCCAGCAGGCGCTCCAGGTCGGCGGACCGGCGGGTCAGATCCCATCGGGCGACCAGCAGGTGTCCCCGCACCAGCCGCAGCGTGGCGCCGACCTCGTCGCCGCCGGGGAGCAGGCGACCGGTCAGGTCCAGGGCCTGGTCGAGCACCGCCACCGATCGGGTGCGGCGGGCACGTTCGGCGACGGTCTCACCGAACAGCATCGCGGCCATCGCACGTAGACCGGGTGCTTCCTCTTCCTCCGCGGGGCCGTGCTCGATGACCTCTTCCAGCAGCCCGGCGGCGCGCTCCAGCAGCTCGGTGCTCCCACCGCTCACGAGCGCGCGCTCGTACAGCAGCCCGGCGAAGTTGAACCGGTCGATGGAGCGCCGATAGTAGGGCTCTCCGGTGGACAGCGCGGTCTCGAAATGCCGCAGGGCGCGCTGGAAATGCCGCTCGTCCCCGGTCCTGCGGCTCAGGTCGCCGCGCAGCTCGGCCGCGAAACCGGACGCTCCGGCGCGCAGGTCGGACGGGCCGCGCAGCCGCGCCACCGACTCGGCCACGACGGCCGCGACCGCGTACACCGAGAGCGTCCCGCCCGAACGGAACCGCGCGCTGGCCTCCGACGCCGACTCGGAGAGGGCGTCCACCGCGTCGTCGAGGGCACCCATGGACGAGAACACCTCAGCGGTTCCCCGCTCGTGGACGTGCCGCAGGAGCTCGGCGTGACTGGCGCCGGACAATCCGAACATCTCCAGCATCTCCGCCACGCCGGGCTCCGCGAGCAGCGGCTGCGCCTCGATGAGCGCCCAGGCGCCGCCCATGTCGGCGACGTTCAGGAAGGCCGCGACGACCTCGGCCACCTCCTCCTCCGGGAACGCGGCCTCCACCTCGGCGACGGCGGACGCCGCGCCCTTCTCGGCCGCCCACCGGGCGAGAAGCTGCCGGCGCGCCGCTCGTACGGCGGCCAGGTCGTCCCCGGCGGAGCGCGCCGACATCATGCGGTGGGCGAACCCGAACCCGGCGTCTTGGGACGCCAGTTCGGGATGGCGGGTGAGGGTCTCGATCAGCTCGTCCTCGCCGTCCGCCGCCAGAAGCCGGTCCACGCGGGGCTGGATGCCGGGTTTCACGAGCGGGGCGAGGGTGGTCAGGTCGAGGACCTTGCCCGCGGCCCTCTCCTCGACGAACCTGCGGCGGAAGGCACGGGCGGCGTCCGCGGACTCCTCGTCCAGGCCGCGTTCCCGCGCGACGGCGCGCAGCACCTCGTCGGCCACGGGCTCGCGCATTTCCGGGCGGTAGTGGAGCAATGAGGCCCGTGCCTCGTCGCCGTCGGCCGACAGGTACGCGTGGGCGGCCTCCTCAATGAGCGCGCGCACGGGACCGGCCTCGCGGCACCGGGCGAGCAACGGCGCCATACGCCGGACGCCCGCGGCGCCCTCCTCGTCCTGCAGCGCGGCCAGTTCCTCGACGACCTGCGGCATGCCGTGGTGCAGCAGCAGCGGACGCTCCTCGACGGCCCGCACCCAGTCCGGGCGCGGCGTGCCCAGGAACTCGGCGAGTTGCCGGACGACGTATCCCACGTCCTCGTTCAGCCCGTCGGGGGTCTTGGAGATCTCGCAGCCCAGCAGCGCGCGGTCGAAGCGGACCCGCGGATCGTCCGCGTCGTCGTCGCGGACGCGGATCAGCAGGTCGCGGTGGTCCTCGAACGCGGCGCGAGCGGGGTCGCCGGGCCCGGCCTCCTCGATCAGACCGGACAGGACGCGCAGCGCCTCGTCGCCGAGCAGCACCGGATGCCGCTCGACCAGCCGCCCGGTGGCGCGCCAGCTCCCCACGACGCACAGGTCGAGCACCAGATGCCGCAACCCGCCGATGACCTCGGCCCCCGTGCCGCACGACATCAGGAAGGCGTCCCCTTGCCCTCGACGTTCGTCTCGAACAGCAGGTGCCGCGGGGCCAGCCCCTGCCACACGTACCGGGTCAGCTCCGCGCCCTGCGCCTGCTCGGCCTGGGGCCCGACGGGCAGCGGCCAGCGCAGCGCCTGGTAGATGCGGGGACGGAAGAGGTCGAACGCCGCCTCCACCAGATCCCCGTGGGTCTGCGCGGCCGGCAGCAACCAGCCGTAGTAGACCGCCGCCGCCAGCAGCGGGCCCAGCGGGAGCGTCCACCAGGCCAGCGGGGTCCAGACGACCACCGCCAGGCTCCACCACACGGTGTGCGCCGCCATGTCCATCTCGGCGCGGCCGCGCGCCAGCTCCGACCGGACGCGGTCGTCCAGGAGCAGCCACAGGTGCGGCCAGCAGGCGACGATGTCGAGCCCGTGCTTGGCGCTGGGACGCATCTCTGCGGCGCGCAGCCGGTTGCCGAACCGGGTCGGCATCGTCTGCTCCAGCGTGCCGGGGGCGTTGCGCAGTTTGAGCTGGAGGCGGGCCAGCTCGTCCGCCTCCCGGGCGGGCAGCCGCCCGTCGGCGAGCCGCTGGGCCTCCAGCGTTCCGGCCCGCTCCTGATCCCGGGTGCGGCGACCGTGCAGGCGGCGCCGCCGCCCGTCACCCCGGCCGAGCGGCCAGTAGCCCTCCAGCAGTCGCAGCAGCGGCACCGACAGCCGCTGGGTGACCAGCGCCGACACGACGATCGCGAGCCCCGCCACCAGAACGGTCGCCAGTTGCAGCACGGCCGGAAGCCTGGCGAGATCGGCGCCGACCTTGGCCAGGCCGCCGGAGCGGTCCTGGCTCTGCCGCCACGCCCAGGCCGCCAGCCCCGCGAACCAGAACACCGCCACCGGCGTCAGCAGACGGGCCGTGGCCTCCCCGGCCAGCCTCTCGCCCGCCTTCTCCCAGACCTTCGACAGCATCAGCGGTCTGTGACCGGCTCGAAGGGCACCTCGTCGTCCGGGCACGAGGGGACCTCGTCCAGCACGCTGAAGCGGTACCACTCCGTGCCGCAGCGCGGGCACGCGTACCGGACGGCGGACAGCCGGACCCGCCCCGCCTGCGGCTGGAACGTCCGATACTTCTGGGGAACCTCCAAGGCCCGCCGCATCCAGTCCCGCGTGGCCTCATGGCCCGACAGCAACCGCAGCAGCGGCACCTTGACGGACTCCCCCGCCCGCCCCCGCTCCAGCAGCTCGCCGAGCTCACGGTCGAGCCCGGGCGCCGCGTCCCCGGCGAGCTCGGGCAGGAACCGACGCAGCGCCTCGGCCGCCTGCAGCACGTCCCCGTCTTCCAAGAACCTTCCACCCCGTTCCACCGGTGCCCCGAACGCCCCATATCGGCTGCGTTCCATTCAACCGGTGTCACCGGGCCCCCGGAAGCATTCGGGAACGTCCACCAACGGCCCGCTTCGCCCGGCGGTGGGCCCCTGGAAACGCGCGTGGCCGCCCGCCGTCCAGAGACGGCGGGCGGCCACGGGTGTCGGTGCTCGTTACATCAGCTGCAGCCGCTGGTGGAGCCGCAGCCCTCGCAGACGTAGCAGCTGCCCGCCGGGCGCATCTTGGTGCCGCAGGTCAGGCACAGGGGCGCGTCGGCGGTACGGCCCTGGCGGCTCTCGATGACCTCCATCGACGAGTGGGCCTGCGCGGCCGGGGCGTTCGCCGCCGGGGCCGCCGCGGCCGGACGGGTGATCTCCGCCGTCTGGGCCAGGCTCTCCCGGTCGAGCTGGTCGTCGTGCTGCAGGCTGGCCGGGTCCTCGCCGTTGACCTGCATCGCCCGCTCCTTGGCCGACAGGATGCCCAGCGCCGCGCGGTCCTCGTACGGCAGGTGGTCCAGGGCCAGGCGGCGGAAGATGTAGTCCATCACCGAGGTCGCCATCCGGATGTCCGGGTCGTCGGTCATCCCGGCCGGCTCGAACCGCATGTTGGTGAACTTCTCCACCCAGGTCTCCAGCGGCACGCCGTACTGGAGGCTGATGGAGATCGCCATGGAGAAGGCGTCCATCACGCCGGCCAGCGTGGAGCCCTGCTTGCCGAGCTTGAGGAACACCTCGCCGACGCCGTCGTCGGGGTAGGACGAGGCGGTCATGTAGCCCTCGGCGCCCGCGACGGAGAAGCGGGTGACGGTCGCCGGGCGCTGCTTGGGCAGCCGCTTGCGGACCGGGCGCGGCGCCGCGGCCTCGGCCGGGGCCTCCTCCGCCTTGGGCTCCTTGGCCTTCTTGGCGACCGAGAGCGGCTGGCCGACCTTGCAGTTGTCGCGGTAGATCGCCAGCGCCTTGAGGCCGAGCCGCCAGCCCTCGAAGTAGACCTTCTCGATGTCCTCGATGGTGGCCTGCTCGGGCATGTTGACGGTCTTGGAGATCGCGCCGGACAGGAACGGCTGGGTCGCCGCCATCATCCGCACGTGCCCCATCGGGCTGATCGCCCGCTCGCCCATCGCGCAGTCGAACACCTCGTAGTGCTCGGGACGCAGCCCGGGCGCGTCGACGACGTGGCCGTGCTCGCCGATGTACTCGACGATCGCCTCGATCTGCTCCTGCTGGTAGCCCAGCTTCGTCAGGGCCCGCGGCACCGTGAGGTTGACGATCTGCATCGACCCGCCGCCGACCAGCTTCTTGAACTTCATCAGCGCCAGGTCGGGCTCGATGCCGGTGGTGTCGCAGTCCATCATCAGGCCGATGGTGCCGGTCGGGGCCAGCAGCGACGCCTGCGCGTTGCGGTAGCCGTGCCGGTCGCCGGTCTTGAGGCACTCCTGCCACTGCTTGGTCGCGGCGGCGTGGACGGCCTTGTCCGTCTCGTCGAGCGTGCGGATCGCGTCGTTGGCGGCGGCGTGCTTGCGCATGACCCGCTTGTGCGCCTCGGCGTTGCGGGCGTAGCCGTCGTAGGTGCCGACCACCCCGGCCAGCTCCGCGGAGCGGCGGTAGGCCACGCCGGTCATCAGGGACGTGATCGCGGCGGCCAGCGAGCGGCCGCCCTGGGAGTCGTAGGCGTGCCCGGTGGCCATCAGCAGCGCGCCCAGGTTGGCGTACCCGATGCCCAGCTGCCGGTAGTCGCGGGTGGTCTCCGCGATCTTCTCGGTCGGGAAGTCGGCGAAGGTGATCGAGACGTCCATCGCGGTGATGATCAGCTCGGTCAGCTTCACGAACTTCTGGACGTCGAAGGCGCCGTCCTCGCGCAGGAACTTCAGCAGGTTGATGCTGGCCAGGTTGCAGGAGGAGTTGTCCAGCGACATGTACTCCGAGCACGGGTTGCTCGCGGTGATGCGGCCCGACTCGGGGTTGGTGTGCCAGTCGTTGATCGTGTCGTCGTACTGGATGCCGGGGTCGGCGCACTCCCACGCCGCCTTGGCCATCAGCCGGAACAGCTCCTTGGCCCGGATCTTCTCGACGATCTCGCCGGACAGCCGGGCGCGCAGCCCGAACTCGCCGTCGGACTCCACCGCGCGCATGAACTCGTCCGACACCCGGACCGAGTTGTTGGCGTTCTGGTACTGGACGCTGGCGATGTCCCGGCCGCCCAGGTCCATGTCGAAGCCCGCGTCGCGGAGGGCGCGGATCTTGTTCTCCTCGCGGGACTTGGTCTCGATGAACTCGGCCACGTCGGGGTGGTCCACGTCCAGGACGACCATCTTCGCGGCCCGCCGGGTGGCGCCGCCGGACTTGATCGTCCCGGCGGAGGCGTCGGCGCCGCGCATGAACGACACCGGCCCGCTGGCGGTGCCGCCCGAGGACAGCAGCTCCTTGCTGGAGCGGATCCGCGACAGGTTCAGCCCCGCGCCCGAACCGCCCTTGAAGATCACGCCCTCTTCCTTGTACCACTCCAGGATCGACTCCATCGTGTCGTCCACGGAGAGGATGAAACAGGCGCTGACCTGCTGCGGGGACCTGGTGCCCACGTTGAACCAGACCGGCGAGTTGAAGCTGAACATCTGGTGGACCAGCGCGTGCTTCAGCTCGTGGTCGAAGACCTCGGCGTCCTGCTCGGAGGCGAAATAGCCCTGCGCCAGGCCGGTGTCGACGTACATCTTCACGACGCGGTCGACCAGTTGCTTGAGGCTCCATTCCCGCTGCGGCGTTCCGACCGCGCCGCGAAAGTACTTGGACGCCACGATGTTGACGGCGTTCACCGACCAGAAGTCGGGGAATTCGACACCGCGCTGCTCGAAGTTCACCGAGCCGTCGCGCCAGTTCGTCATGACGACGTCACGACGCTCCCAGCGCAGTTCGTCGTACGGATGCACGCCGGGCGTGGTGAAGATGCGCTCGATCTTCAGCCCTTTGCGGCCCCCCTTGCCGCGCCGGGATGCCGAGCCGCTCACCGTCTCCGTCATGCCTTCCCCCTCTCGGGCCCTCGCCCCGGGCCCTGTTCAGGACAACCCCGCCCGGCGGCCCGAAAATCCCGGCCGCGGGCTCTTCCTCTGTGCTGAATGTGCTGCTCGACCTGCTGCTTGACGTGCTGCTCGAACCGCCCTCACCGGGGCGGGGCGGGCTCCCCCGAGGAACCTCTCGTGCGCAGCGACTCGATCTCCCGGGCGAAGTCGTCGAGCGACTCGAAGCTCCGGTAGACCGACGCGAACCGCAGGTAGGCGACCTCGTCGAGTTCGCCGAGCGGTCCGAGAATGGCCAGGCCGACCTCGTGCGAGGGGATCTCCGCGGCGCCGGTGCCCCGGATCGACTCCTCCACCCGCTGCCCCAGCTTGGCCAGCGCATCCTCGTCCACCGGGCGGCCCTGGCAGGCCCTGCGCACCCCGGCGATGATCTTTTCCCGGGAGAACGGCTCGGTGACCCCGCTGCGCTTGGCCACCATCAGGAGCACGTTCTCCTGTGTGGTGAATCGCTTGCCGCATTCCTGGCACGAACGGCGGCGCCTAATGGCGGATCCGTCGTCGGTGGCGCGGCTGTCGATCACTTTGGTGTCGGGGTTCCGGCAGAACGGGCAGTGCACGCGTTCCCTTCCTTCCCCTCGGCACCCGGAAAACCAGTCACCACAAGAACACAACTTATGGTTAATGACATCCGTGTAACTACTAGATGTTGTGGTCAACCGTACGAGGATCCGGAGGGCTGCGCAACCTGGATCGCAGGGCCCGCTCGTAAGACCCTGGTCACATCGAGGCTCACGGGCCCCCTCCGGCGTGTCGGCCACAGCAGCCCCCAAACCCCCACAAACCACTCGCGCCCGTTCCGGCCGGACGACCGGAACGGGCGCGGCGGACGGCCCCGCGAACCCCCGCGCGCAGGGGCCTCCGGGGCCCTCGCGCGGCGGCGCTCAGTGCGCGGCGACGATGGCCGCGATCTCCTCGACGGCGCTCGCCTCCAGGGGGTTGAAACGGTTCTTGGTGATCGCGAACGCCGTCCCGGACACCGGGTCCGCGTACGCGGCGCTGCCGCCCATGCCCGGCATCCCGAACACTTCTGGACGGTCCGGACCGAGCGGCGCCAGCGAATAGCCCAGCGCCCACACCGCCGGGGACCCCATCACCGCGTCGGTCCCCTCGAACGCGGCCCCCGACAGCTCGCGGAAGCGCTCCGGCGACACCAGCCGCACGCCGCCGACCTCCCCGAGCAGCGCCGCGTACATGCGCGCGACCGCCCGCGCGGTCAGCACGCCGCCGGCGGGGATGTCGGCCCGCAGCACGTCCGGGCGGTTGGCGTACGCGGCGTCCGGGACGATCTCCGGCGGCATGAGCGCGGCGAACATCCCGGCCATGCCCCTGGCCGCCTCCGCGACCTCCGGCGGCGTCTCCATCCGGGCGAGCCGTCCCAGGTCGGCCTCCGGCACGCCGAAGAACAGCTCGTCCGCCACGTCCAGCGGCCCGGCCACCTCCTCCCGGAGCACCTGCGAGATCGGCTTCCCGGTGGCCCGGCGGACGATCTCGCCCACGATGTAGCCGAACGTGTGGGCGTGGTAGGCGGTCTTGGTACCCGGCTCCCACCACGGCTCACTCCCGGCGATCAGCGCGCACATGCCGTCCCAGTCGCACAGGTCCTCGGTCGTGGTGCCGTCCGGGAGCCCCGGGACGCCCACCGTGTGCGTGAGCGCGTGCCGCACGGTCGCCCTCTCCTTGCCGTGCGCCCCGAACTCCGGCCACAGCTCGACGATCGGCGTGTCGTACCCGAACAGCCCGCGTTCCGCCAGCACGTGCGCCACCGTCGCGGTCACGCCCTTCCCCGTGGACGCGCTGTAGAACGGGGTGCCGGGGGTGACCGGCCGCCCGGTCTCCGAATCCGCGACGCCGGCCACCGCCTCGGCCACCGGCTCGCCGTGCCGGTACACCGACACCTGCACACCGGTCTCCGCCCCGGTCTCGACCAGCCGGTCGACGGCTTCCTGAATGCGCTTCTGCATCATGACCATCCCTCTCAGTTCAGTGCCGCACCGCGGCGGTCTCGGGCCGGGGCTCCTCCGCGGCCTCACTGGTCGCCGCGGCCGGCGCGCCGATCGGCGGCACGTGGCGCAGCATGACGGCGATCAGCACGGCCATGCCCGCCACCAGCACGGCACTCGCCAGCGCCACCACGTGCAGCCCGTCCGTGAACGCCGTGCGCGCCGAGTCGAGGAGCGCCTCGCCGACGGGCGCGGGCAGGCCCGCCGCGGCCGCCACCGCGCCGGACAGGCCCTCACGCGCCCCGCCGGCGCCCGCCGGCACCTCCACCCCGGCCCGGTAGAGCGCCGTGCCCAGGCTGCCCAGCAGCGCGATGCCCAGCGCGAAGCCGAACTCGCCGCTGGTCTCGTTCAGCGCGGCCGCCGACCCGGCCTTCTCCGGCGGCGCGGACCCGACCACCAGGTCGGTGGCCAGCGTGACCAGCGGCCCGGCGCCGAGCCCGATCATCGACCAGCCCGTGACCAGCGTCACCGGACCGTACCCCGCCCCGACCTGGGTCAGCACCAGCAGCCCGCACGCCGACACCACCAGGCCCGCGGCGATGAGCCGGCCGGGCCGGAACCGGCGGGCCAGCAGCGGCGAGATCTGGAAGCCCAGCATGTTGGCCGCCAGCGCGGGCAGCATCCACAGCGCCGCGCGGAACGGCGACAACCCCTGCACGAGCTGGAGGTGCTGGGTGAGGAACATCATGATCGACCCCATCAGCAGGGTCGTCGCCATCATCCCCGCCAGCGCCGTGCCGAACGCGCGGTCCCGGAAGAGCCCCAGGTCGATCAGCGGATCGTCGAGCCGCCGCTGCCGCCGGACGAACACCGCGCCCACCCCGGCGCCCGCCAGCGCCGCCGCCACCGGGACCGGCTGCCAGCCGCCCCGGGCAAGTTCCTTGAGCCCGTACACGACCGGCAGGATCGCCGCCAGCGACAGCAGCACGCTGGCCAGGTCGACGCGTCCCGCGCCGGGACGGCGGTACTCCGGCAGCAGCACCGGCCCCAGGACCAGCAGCAGCGCCATCGCCGGCACCCCGAGCAGGAACGCCGACCCCCACCAGTAGTGCTCCAGCAGCGCCCCGCCGACGATCGGCCCCAGCGCCGCGCCGCCCATGAAGCAGCCCATCCACACGCCGATCGCCAGCGCCCGCTGCCGCGGATCGCGGAACATCGTGCCGATCAGCGACAGCGTCGAGGGCGCGATCGTGGCCCCGGCGACGCCCAGCAGCGCCCGCGCCGCGATCAGCGTCCCCGGGCCGGTCGCGTACGCGGCCACCACCGACGCCGCGCCGAACGCGGCCGCGCCCGCCAGCAGCAGCCTGCGCCGCCCGATCCGGTCGCCCAGCCCGCCCATCGTGATCAGGAACCCGGACAGCAGGAACCCGTACACGTCCATGATCCACAACTGCTGGACGGCGCTCGCCCCGAGATCGGCGCTCAGATGCGGCAGCGCCAGCAGCAGGACGAACACGTCGATCGACACCAGCAGCGCGGCCAGGGCGAGCACGGCCAGCCCGGCCCACTCGCGCCGCCCGGCCCTTGCGACCGCATCCATGAGACCCTCCTCCGCGGCGCCCCCGCCGGGCGCCTTCCACGGGGAGGTCGGAGCCGCCGCCGCGTTCTCTACACGCGGCCGCCGATCTTTCTCGCGGCGGCTACCGGGCGGGCATGCGGAGCTGCTGACCGGGCTGGACGATGGAGTCGGGCAGGCCGTTGAGATCGGCGATGCGGCGCACGGTGATCCGGGGATCGCCCTCGGGGTCGTCGCGGACGGCGATGTCCCAGAGCGTCTCGCCGGGCCCGACGACCACGGTCTCGGGAGGAGCGCCCGGCGGCGCCTCGCCGCCGCGTCCGCCCGCCTGCGCGCCGGGGCCCGCCGTCAGCCAGAACGCCACGAGCAACACGGTCGCGACGAATCCGACCAGGACGGCGCGACCCCGCCGCGTGAGCCGGATCGGTGGTTCCTGAGCATTCATTTCAAGGGCGTTCCGGGCATCTCGCCCGGAGGGCGAACCCGCCATCTCGGCCCTCCCCGGAGTCGGCCGCGAATCCGGCCGGTCGAATGCATATTCGATCGAACGTCTGTACGATGTTGTACCGCACCGGAACGACGAAACGCGAGTACATTCTTCGAACAATTGTTTGATCATCGGGTCCGGACGCGATAACGTGCCATGACAAGGAGTGACGGATCCCAGCGCCGGGGAGGCGACGAGCGATGAGCAAGGTCCGGGAGCTGCCCGACGGCCCGATGGACGAGAGCGGGCTCACCCAGCGGCAGCGCATGGTGCTCGAGGTGATCCGCGACTCCGTCCAGCGCCGCGGCTACCCGCCGTCCATGCGGGAGATCGGCGAGGCGGTCGGCCTGACCAGCACCTCGAGCGTGTCGCACCAGCTCCGCGCCCTGCAGCGCAAGGGCTATCTGCGCCGCGACCCCAACCGCCCGCGCGCGGTCGAGGTCCGGGTGCCGGGCACCACCCCGGTCCGCACCGAGGACGAGGCCTACGAGGCCGCCGCCGCGGACACCTCCTCCTCCCGCCCCGCCCCCGCGTACGTGCCGCTGGTCGGCCGGATCGCCGCCGGTGGGCCGATCCTGGCCGAGGAGGCGGTGGAGGACGTCTTCACCCTCCCCAAGCAGCTGGTCGGCGAGGGCACCCACTTCCTGCTCAAGGTGACCGGTGACTCGATGATCGACGCCGCGATCGCCGACGGCGACTGGGTCGTGGTCCGCCAGCAGCCGGTGGCCGAGCAGGGCGACATCGTGGCCGCGATGATCGACGGCGAGGCGACCGTCAAGACCTTCAAGCGCCGCGACGGCCACATCTGGCTCATGCCGCAGAACCCGGCCTACGAGCCCATCCCCGGCGACGAGGCCTCCGTCCTGGGCCGCGTCGTGGCCGTCCTCCGCAAGATGTGACCCGGACGCTCCCCACCCGCACGGCGGCCCGCTGACCCGGGCCGCCGTCCGCGTTTCCGGCCCGCTCGTCGAGCAGCGGTCTCCTCACCACGCCGGACCGCGAGATCCGTACGTGCGACCGCGTCCAGCGGTGGTCGTCACCCCAGAGGCTTCGCCCCGGCGCTCGTAGGCGCCCCCGCATGGGCAGCGCCTCCGGGGTCGTACGGCGATGACCCGGGCGGCACCCAGACTCGGCTGCCGCCCGGCCGCACCGTGATCGGCTGCGCCACCGGTCCGGCGCTGTGGGGCGACCGCCGGAGCCTTCCGGTGGCCCATGGCACGCCGGGCGTGCCATGGGCCGGTCGGTGTCAGGCGGGGACGATGTTGACGATCTTGGGGGCGCGGACGATGACCTTGCGGATGTCCCGTCCGGCCAGCGCCTCCTTGATCTTGTCGGAGGACAGCGCCAGGCTCTCCAGCTCGCCCTCGGTGATGCCGGGCGCGACCTCCAGCCGGTCGCGGACCTTGCCGGCGACCTGGACGACGCAGGTCACCGACTCCTGGACCAGCAGCGCCGGGTCGGCCGACGGCCAGCCGGCCAGGGCCACCGGGGCGGTGCGGCCCAGCAGCTCCCACGCCTCGTCCGCCGTGTAGGGGGCGAACAGCGACAGCAGGATCGCGATGGTCTCGGCGGCCTCCCGGACGGCCGGGTCGCCCGCGCCCGGGCCGGAGTCGATGGCCTTGCGGGTGGCGTTGACCAGCTCCATGATCCGCGAGATGGCCACGTTGAACCGGCGGACCTCGACCAGCGCGGTGGCCTCGTCGATGGTGCGGTGGGTGACGCGGCGCAGGTCCTCCGAGCCGGTGCCGGGGTCGGCGCCGACCGGGCCGGTGACCTCGGTGGCGATGCGGTGCACCCGGGTCAGGAACTTGGACATGCCGTGCGGCGACACGTCGGCCCAGTCGATGTCGTCCTCGGGCGGGCCGGAGAACAGCATGGCCAG
Organism: Actinomadura rugatobispora; assembly: GCF_055379765.1. Taxonomy (NCBI): domain Bacteria; kingdom Bacillati; phylum Actinomycetota; class Actinomycetes; order Streptosporangiales; family Thermomonosporaceae; genus Actinomadura; species Actinomadura rugatobispora. The sequence goes on from NZ_AP029191.1 coordinate 1,715,276, forward strand.
GCGGACGACGTCGACGCCGAACCGGTCGATCTGCTCGCCCAGGTCGACCATGTTGCCCAGCGACTTGGACATCGCCTTGGCGTTGAGGATGACCTGGCCCTGGTTCAGCAGCCGGGTGAACGGCTCGGTGAAGTCCACCATGCCCATGTCGTACAGGACCTTGGTGAAGAAGCGGCTGTACAGCAGGTGCAGGATGGCGTGCTCGACGCCGCCGGTGTACTGGTCGACCGGCATCCACTTGCGGACCTGCTCGACGTCGAACGGGCCCTGGTCGTAGCCGGGCGAGCAGTAGCGGAAGTAGTACCAGGACGAGTCGACGAAGGTGTCCATGGTGTCGGTGTCGCGCGTGGCGGGGCCGCCGCACTTGGGGCACTCGACGTTCACCCAGGACGCGGCGGCGGCCAGCGGCGAGGTGCCCTTGGGGGCCAGGTCGGCGCCGCGCAGGTCGTCGGGCAGCCGGACCGGCAGCTGGTCGTCGGGCACCGGGACCTCGCCGCACCCCTCGCAGTGCACGATCGGGATGGGGCAGCCCCAGAACCGCTGGCGGGAGACCAGCCAGTCGCGCAGCCGGAAGTTGACCGCGGCCTTGCCCAGGCCCTTCCCGGCCAGGATCTCGGTGATCCGGGCGATCGCGTCGGCCTTGGCCAGGCCGTCGATCGGGCCGGAGTTGACGATGCGGCCGTCACCCGCGGTGGCCACGCCCGTCTCGGCGGGGTCGGCCTCGCCGGTGTCGACGACCACCCGGACCGGCAGCCCGAACTTCAGCGCGAAGTCCAGGTCGCGCTGGTCGTGCGCGGGCACCGCCATGATCGCGCCGTGGCCGTACTCGGCGAGCACGTAGTCGGCGGCCCAGATCGGGATGCGCTCGCCGTTGACCGGGTTGATCGCGTACCGGCCCAGGAAGACGCCGGTCTTGTCGCGCTCGGTGGACAGCCGCTCGATCTCGCTCTCCCGGGAGATCTCCTCGCGGTAGGTCTCGAACGCGGCGCGCTGCCCGGGGTCGCAGATCTCCTCGGCCAGGTCGGCGTCGGCGGCCACGACCATGAAGGTGGCGCCGTACAGGGTGTCGGGGCGGGTGGTGTAGACGGTGACCGGCTCGTCCCGGCCCTCGATCACGAAGTCGACGTCGGCGCCGGTGGAGCGGCCGATCCAGTTGCGCTGCATCAGCAGCACCCGCTCGGGCCACCTGCCCTCCAGCTGCGCCATGTCGTCCAGCAGCCGGTCCGCGTACTCGGTGATCTTGAAGTACCACTGGGTCAGCACCCGGCGCTCGACCAGGGCGCCGCAGCGCTCGCAGTGGCCGCCGACGACCTGCTCGTTGGCCAGCACGGTCTGGTCGTTGGGGCACCAGTTGACCTGGCCGCCCTTGCGGTAGGCCAGCCCCCGCTCGTAGAAGCGCAGGAACAGCCACTGCGTCCACTTGTAGTACTCGGGGTCGGAGGTGTGCAGGCGGCGGGACCAGTCGAAGGAGGGCGCGTACCGCTGGAAGGAGCTCGCCTGGGTGTCGATGTTGGCGTAGGTCCACTCGGCCGGGTGGGAGTCGCGCTTGATCGCCGCGTTCTCGGCGGGCAGGCCGAAGGAGTCCCAGCCGATCGGGTGCAGGACGTTGTCGCCCTTCTGGAACCAGTAGCGCGCGATCACGTCGCCGATGGCGAACGCCTCCGCGTGACCCATGTGCAGGTCACCGGAGGGGTAGGGGAACATGTCGAGCGCGTAGCGACGCTCCCGGCCGTCCTCGCCTTCGGCGGCCCGGAAGGGGTCCAGCTCCGCCCAGCGGGCCTGCCACTTGTCCTGGACCGCCCGCGGGTCGTAGCCCTCGGCCGAGGGGGACGGGCCTCCCGCTCCCGCCTGCGCTTCGCGGATGGTGTCGTCGCTGCTCACGGTCGCTACTCCACTGGTCCTGTCGGTACGGGATGCGGCCCCGCGCCCTGACATGAAGGCCGATGCCCTGACATGAAAGGACCCCCCGCAGAACGAGGGGTCGCCGCGCCGGCCTGGTTGGCGGTCAGCGCGGCGGGCTGAGAAGCAGCCGGGTCCGCATACAGCAAGACTAGCGCAGAGGCAAGAGCCCGCGCTGGCGCGCCGGGCCGCCCGCGGGCCCGGGTTTGGGCCTTGACGGACGCGACGGAGATCGTCCACGCTCGAACTGACAGGAAGGTTTCCTATAAGTAGAAGCCGCCGCCGATCCCCGACCCCGCTCCCCCCGCCAAGGAGGATCGCGCATGTCCACCCAATTCCGCCTGCCCATCACCACCCGCCTACCCGTCACTGGGCGCGTGACTGGGAGGAAGGGGGTCGTGCTGGCTGTGGGCGCCGGGCTCGGGCTTCCGCTCGTGGTCGCCGCGCGCGCCACCACCTCGTTCCGCTACTTCGTCACCCGTAACGGCTGGAACCCCGCGCAGCCACTCACCCGCGCCGCCCTGGACCCGCAGCCGTTCCTCACCCAGAACTACGGCGGCCGTCAGCCCCCGTCCACCGTCTCGCATCCCGCGACGCTCCCCGCCAAGCAGGGACGCCACCTGATCCTGGCCGTCTGGGACATCGCCGACACCGGCAACGCCTTCTGCTCCTGCGCGGACGTCGACTTCGGCTGAACCGGCACCGCCAGGCCGGGGCCGGGCCGGATTCCGTTGTGGACAGGCACCGAACCCGTTGTGCGCACGCACAGTATCGCCGCGGGTTCCGTGCGCGTTTCTCCCGCAGAACAGCACGTCACGGACGTATTACGGGATAGCGGGCGGCATCGCCCATACAGCAGGATGAGCGGCAACCATTCGTACACTCGTCGGTAACAACCGGCCTGTGGTCAGCCCCGTACGAGGAGTGTCATGCTCAACCTCTCCGTGCTTCTTGAGGACGCCGCGCGCAAGGCGCCCGACCGTGACGCCATCGTGTTCGGGGACATGCGGCTGTCCTACGGGATGATCGAGACCATCGCGAACCAGGTCGCGAACCTCCTGCGCGACCGCGGGATCGGCCCCGGCGACAAGGTCGCGCTCTCGTGTCCGAACGTCCCCTACTTCCCGATGGCCTACTTCGGGATCCTGAAGGCGGGGGCGGCGGTCGTCCCGCTGAACGTGCTCCTCAAGCCCCGCGAGATCACCTACCACCTGGAGGACTCGGACGCGAAGGCGCTGTTCGTCTTCGAGGGGACGCCGGAGCTGCCGCTGGGCGAGATGGGGCACGCGGGATTCCAGGCCGCCGCGGGGTGCGAGCACCTGTTCCTCATGACCACCGACCCCGGCGCGACCGAGTCGCCGTACGAGGACGCGGACCTGTTCTGGCCCTCGCTCGCGGGCCTGCCGTCGACGATCGACCCGGCGCTCACGGGCGCGGACGACACCGCGGTGATCCTCTACACCAGCGGGACGACGGGGCAGCCGAAGGGCGCCGAGCTGTCGCACTCCAACATGCTCATGAACGCGTTCGTGTCGGACGCGATGTTCGAGCGCCGCGACCATGACGTGTCGCTGGTGACGCTGCCGATGTTCCACGCCTTCGGGCAGTCCTGCGTGATGAACGTGGGGTTCCGGCGGCGGGCCACGCTGGTGCTGCAGGCGCGGTTCGAGCCCGGCGAGGCGCTGACGCTGATGGCCAGGGAGAAGGTCACGATCTTCGCCGGGGTGCCCACGATGTACTGGGCGCTGCTGTCGGACCAGGGCACCGTCCCCACCGAGGAGGTGGCGGCGAGCCTGCACACGTGCGTGTCGGGCGGGGCGTCGCTGCCGCTGGAGGTCCTGAAGGGGTTCGAGGCGAAGTTCGGGGTCAAGATCCTGGAGGGGTACGGGCTGTCGGAGACCTCGCCGACGGCGTCGTTCAACCAGCCGGACCGGCCCACCAAGCCCGGTTCGATCGGCACGCCCATCTGGGGCGTGGACATGAAGCTGGTCGACGAGGAGTGGAAGACCGTCGAGGGCGAGGGGCCGGGCGAGATCGCGATCCGGGGCCACAACGTCATGAAGGGCTACTACGGCCGCCCGGAGGCCACCGAGGAGGCGATCCGGGACGGCTGGTTCCGCACCGGCGACATCGCCCGCCGGGACGAGGACGGCTTCTACTTCATCATCGACCGCTCCAAGGACATGATCATCCGCGGTGGGTTCAACGTGTACCCGCGGGAGATCGAGGAGGTCCTGATGACCCACCCCGCGGTGTCGCTGGCCGCCGTGGTGGGGGTGCCGCACGACAGCCACGGCGAGGAGATCAAGGCGTACGTGATCCGCACGCCGGACGCCGGGGTGACCGAGGACGAGCTGATCGCCTGGGGCAGGGAGAACTTCGCCGCGTACAAGTACCCGCGGATCGTGGAGTTCCGGGACGAGCTGCCGATGACCGCGACCGGCAAGATCCTCAAGCGCGAGCTGCGCTGAGCGTCCCCCGGCCGACGCCGGCCCGGCCTGGCCCGGGCCGGCGGGGCTCTCAGAAGAGGATGTGCTCCTCGGTCAGCCCGTAGTGGGCGAGGCGGGCGTCGGCGAGCAGTTCCAGGTCGCTGGGCTGCCAGGTGTGCCGGCCGGGGTCCGCGTGCCGGATCGTGATGAACGAGTAGCGGTCGGCCGCGTACACCCGCACCCCGTCCTCGCGCAGCCGCCGGAACAGATCGGTGTCCTCGCCCCTGCCGACCTCGGCGAAGCGGTATTCGCGCAGGAGGTCGCCGTCGGCGAGGAGCGCTCCCCCGCGCAGGAGGTTCACGTAGCGGTGCTCCAGGCCGGGGTGGCGCAGCACCATGGCGTCGATGGACTCCAGGTGCGTGTAGTGCGCGAGCTTCCCGACGACCGACGCCTCGGTGTAGGAGAAGGCCGGTACGAGGTCGGAGACGTAGTGCGGGCCGTACAGCTCGTCGTCGTCCATCTTCCCGATGTAGGCGCCGTCGGCGGCCTCGATGCCGAGGTTGAGGCATTCGCCCAGGGAGAGGGAACGGTCGGCGGGCAGCACCACGATGTCGTCGATCCCGGCGGCCCGGGCCTGCTTCTCCACGACGACGGGGTCGAGGTCTATGCCGTGCAGGACCAGGACCAGTTGCAGTGGACGCCACACCTGCCGGGCCACGTGCTCGATGGCCTGGGCGATCTGCTCGGCCCGGCAGGTCGGCAGCACCAGTGAGACGAGCGGCGGCTCCGCGCGCTGCGCCTCCGGGTGGGACGTGCCGAGCGCCTCGAGGACGCTGTCGACCCGATGCCGGTAGGTGTGCTCGGCGTGGATCCGGCGGAGTGCCAGGTGGGCTTGGCGGTCGCGCATCTCCGGCCCCGCGAGCAGGGCCCCCAGGAGCCGGGACGCGTCCTGTGCGTCGCCCACGGCGGGGCCGAACGCGAGGGGGTCGTCCGCCGTGTGCACGATGGGGACGCCCGCGGCCGCCGCCTCATAGGCCAGCCGGGGGTGGGGCGCGAGTAGGACGCGGTAGCGCTTGCGGGCCGTCAGTGCCTTCTCGTACGGAAGCGCCGGGACGACCCGTTGCCTGTAGAGCGAGGGGAAGTCCGACCCGTAGAAGTGGGCTCCGAGCTTGGGCGCGGGGCCGAGCAACGCCTCCGCTCCAGGGTCGTAGTCCCCTTCGTACAGGAGCGGGTACCTGCCGTGGTCCGCGCCCCGTATAGGAGTGTGGAGGCGGGGCTGGGCCGCGAAGGGAAGCACGTGGACGCGGTCATGCCCGAGCGCTTCGCGCAGCGCGCGCACACGTGCGGCGTCGACCGTGAAGACGTGGTCGAACAGCGTGGCGGCGGGGTCGGGCGAGTCATCGTCGCCGGTGTCCCAGAAGACGGTCGGGACGTCATGCTCGCGGCACCAGGCGGCCATCTCCTCCAGCGGACTCCCGTCCGGAGTGCTCGCCGCCGCGCCGGACTCCACGAAGAGGAGGTCGGGCGGCTCGGCCTCGAAGGCCGCACGCCAGCCGTCCGGGGGGAACCGGTCGAGCTGGCGCCACTCGTACCGCAGCGCCGCCTCGACGGGCGGGTTCGCCAGGACGGCCGCGGTCAGCTCGGGCCGGTTGACCGGGCCGTCCGGGAACTCCAGCGCGGGAACGCCGTCGAACGGCTCGGTGTCGACCGCCCGCACCTCGGGGTGCTTCGGCAGTCGCGGGTTCTTGGGCGGCGCCTGCGGCGCCGGGCGGACGCGCGCCGCCGCCCGCAGCCCCCGGTACGAGCCGGGCGACAGCGGCCGCCGCGCCAACCGGCCCAGCGCCCCGCCCAGCCGCGTCCAGCGCCGCCGCCGCAGCACCTCGGCCTGCCATTCGGCCTGGTCGGCGCGGTGCGCCTCGGTGGCGCGGGCACGGTCGGCCTCGCCGAGCCGCCGGGCCGTCTCGGCCAGCTCGCGGCGCAGATGGACGATCTGCCGCTCGCGCTCGTCGCGCTCCCGCTCCGCCTCGGCCAGCCGCAGCCGCAGCGCCGCGCCGTCGGCGGCCAGCCGGTCGGCGCGGGCCCGCTGCGCCGACACGGACGCCGACGGAGGCGCGGACGCGGAGTGGGTGTCGGTCACAGGTGCACCCCCGGGCGGCAGGGTCGGCGGCAAAAGGCTCCAATCCGTCCACGCTAGACCGGATCACCACGCCCTCCGCCGTTCCGCGTCAGGCCGCCACGCGTTGTTCATCTCCTCGTCGGCTTAGGACGTCCCGCGCCGGCGCCCCCGGCCGTATCCCTCAGAAGGTGTACGGGAGCCGCTTGATGCCGTTGATGAAGCTGGACTCCAGCCGGTCGGGCTCGCCGTCCGAACGGATCTCCGGAAGGCGCTCCAGCAGCGCCCGGAACATCACGGTGATCTCGCGGCGGGCCAGGTGGGCGCCCAGGCAGAAGTGTGGGCCTGGCCCGCCGAATCCCACGTGGTCGTTCGGCTTGCGGGTGATGTCGAACCGGTCGGGGTCGGTGAAGACGGTCTCGTCCCGGTTGGCCGACCAGTAGTACAGGACGAGCTTGTCGCCCTCCTTGATGACGTGCTCGTTCAGGGTGGTGTCGCGGGTGGCGGTGCGCCGCATCCAGATCACCGGCGAGACGAACCGGACGATCTCCTCCACGGCCCCCGGCATCCGGCCCTCGTAGTCCTCCAGCAGCAGCGCCCGCTGGCCGGGGTTGGTCGTGAACAGGTGCAGGGCGTGCGCGATGGCGTTGCGGGTGGTCTCGTTGCCCGCCACCACCAGCAGGATGAAGAACGAGCCGAGCTCCTGGTCGGTCAGGGACTCGCCGCCCTGCTCGATTCCGCCGCCCGAACCCACCTCGGCGTTGACCAGCGCGGAGGTGAGGTCGTCGGTGGGCTCGGCGCGGCGGCGCCGGCCGAGGTCCTCGACCAGCTCCTTGAGCGTCTGGCCGGCGGTGAGCAGCGCGAGCGCGGCCTGCTCGGGGTCGTCGTGCGGGATGAACTCCGGGTCGTTCCCGGCGAGGATGACGTTGGTGGCGTCCAGGACGGTGCCGTAGTGCTCCTCGCCGATGCCCATCAGATCGCAGATGATCTTCAGGGGGAGGCGGGCGGCCACGTCCGCGACGAAGTCACCGGTGCCGCCGCCGGCCGCGACGTCCTCGACGATCTTGGCGGCGACCTCCTCCACCTGGTCCTCGAAGCGCTGGATCATCCGGGGCGAGAAGGCACGGGAGACGATCCGGCGGATCTTGGCGTGCCGGGGGTCGTCCATGCTGATCATCGAGCCGAAGTACTCGTGCATGTCGCCCGGCATGTCGGGAATGTTGATCGCGCCCCGGCCGGAGCAGAAGTCCTGCGGGCGCCGGGACGCCTCCACCACGTCGGCGTGCCGGGTCAGCGCGTAGTAGCCCGGGCCGCGCGGGACGATGACGATGTCGGGCTCCTCGAAGCGCACCAGGCTCGGCTCCCAGCGCAGGGCCTTGAACGCCTCGTGCCGGTGCTCGAGCGGCCTCCGCCAGAACTCCCAGTCCGTGAGGTTGATGTCCTCGACCTTGAGCATCGTGCACCACCGCTTCCCCTGCTAGAACGCCATTCGGTTTACATTAACCCTCTCAGAGTCAACCGGTGCGGGACGACACCCGTTGGAGTGACCCACCTCACTCCACGCTCAGCGGGCGAGCCAGTCAAGGATGCGGGCGTTCACGTCCCCAGGACGTTCCACGTGCAGGAAATGCCCCGCCCCCGGGACGGACTCCACCCGCGAACCGTCCGGCAGCTGCCCCAGCACGGCCGACACGTCCCCGCCGGGAAGCACCACGTCCGCCCCCAGGCACCCGTCGTCGGCGCCGTGCAGGTACAGCACGGGACGTTCCCCCTTGGCCCCCACGGCGTCCTGCTCCGCGGCGAAGCGCTCGACGTGCCGCGAGGGGTCGAACATGGCGCGGTAGTAACCGATCGCCGCGCCCACGTTCTCGGGAGCGGCCAGGCAGTCCATGACGTGACCGACGTCGACCGCGCGCGCTTGGGCTTCGTACCCGGGAGACCAGTCGCGCCACAGCCCCTCGACGAAATCCCGGTTGAACGCCGCCTCGGCCATCGGCGTCTGGAACAGGAACATGTAGAACGACCGCTTGAGCTGCTCGTAGGCGAAGAAGGACGACATCAGCGCGTTCATCGGCGGGACGGCGAGCGTGACCACCTTGCGCCAGCGCCCGGGCGCGTGCGCGGCGGCGCCGTAGGTCGCGAACGCGCCCCAGTCGTGCCCGATGACGACCGCGTCCGGGCCGCCGCCGAACGCCTCGTGCAGCGCGATCGCGTCGGCCGTCAGCGCCCCGGTCTGGTACGCGCCGTCCTCCGGAAGCGCCGTCGGCGCGTACCCGCGCATGAACGGCGCCACCGCGCGGTACCCGGCACCGGCCAGCTCGGGCAGCAGATGCCGCCACGTGTGCGCCGAATCAGGGAAACCGTGCAGGCACAGCGCCAGCGGCCCGTCCTCCGGCCCCGCCGCCAGATAGCCGAACTCCAGGCCGTTCGCCTCGACCGTCCCGCGCACCACGTCCGCCATGACCGAAGACCACCCTTCTCGCACCGGAGGGGGCCATTATCCCCACGCGCCGAGCGAGCGACCCCCGCCGACGGAAAGGCCCCGCACCCCGGAACGGAGAGCGGGGCCCTACGGCACACCGAACGTTCACGCGCCCCAGTCGGGCCGCAGCGGCATGTGGGAGTTGCCGTCGGAGTCCAGCTTGACGCCGAGCGTCTGGTGCAGCTGGATCCAGTTCTGCTCGAAGCCGAGCTGGCAGCCGGCCATGTACACGCTCCACACCCGGGCCGTGCCCTCGCCGACCTCCGCGACCGCCTCGTCCCAGTGCGCGTCCAGGTTGCGGCACCAGCCCTCCAGCGTGCGGGCGTAGTGCTCGCGCAGGTTCTCCTGGTGCCGGATCTCGAACCCCGCGTCGTTCATCTGCGACTGGATGTGACCCGGCCCCTCCAGCTCCCCGTCGGGGAACACGTACCGGTTGATGAACCCGCCGGGCTTCATCGCCGGAGCCAGGTTGTCCGGCCGGGTGATGGTGTGGTTGAGCAGGCGCCCGCCCGGCTTCAGCTTCCCGTGCAGAAAGGAGAAGTAGGAACCGAGATTGGCCTTGCCGATGTGCTCGGTGAGCCCGATCGAACTCACCGCGTCGAAATCGGTCGCCGCCACGTCCCGGTAGTCCAGGTGCTTCACCTCGGCCAGCTCCGAGAGGCCCCGGTCGGCGATGGCCTTCTGCGCCCACTCGGCCTGCTGCTTGGACAGGGTGACGCCCAGCGCCTTCACCCCGTACTCCTTGGCGGCGTGCATCACCATGCCGCCCCACCCGCACCCAACGTCCAGCAGCCGCATGCCCGGCCGCAGGCCCAGCTTCTTGGCCACGAGGTCGTGCTTGTGGAACTGCGCCTCTTCCAGCGTCGAGTCGTCCTGCGGGTAACACGCGCACGTGTACGCCATCGACGGGCCCAGCACCCACTCGTAGAAGGTGTTGGACACGTCGTAGTGGTGCGAGATGGCCTTCGCGTCGCGCCGCTTGGAATGCCTCAACCACGACGGCACCCTGCTGAACGGAGCCTCCTGCGGCGGCGGCGCCAGGCGCCTGGTCACGGCGGCCCGCAGCAGCGGGTCCCGCATGACCTCGGCGAGCACCTTCAGCCTGTCGCCCGGTGTCACATCGCTGAACACCTGCTGCATGGTGGACAGCGCGGTGTACATGTCCCCGCTGACGTCGAGGTATCCGCTGACGTACGCCCGCGCCAAACCCAGCGAGCCCGGCGAGTGCACCAGGTACGACACCGCGTAGGGTGACCGCACGTCGAACCGGATGCCGGCGCCGGGAACCCCCGCACGAGACCCGTCGTACGCCGCGAACTCCACTGGCGCCTCAGGCCCGACGAGTTCCTCGAAGACCCTGGCCAGCGTCATGATGCATCCTCCTGTCTTCACGCCCCCGTGGCAGGGGCCATCGGGTCACCACCCAGCCCCCACCGGGGGCTCCCCCCGATACGCGGACGCGCCTGGCCGGTCAGCGTCCGCGCACGCACTTGTCGTAGAGATCCAGCAGTCGCTGCCCGGGGTCGTACGACTCCTTGAGCCGCCGGTAGGTCTCCCCGTCGTAGTAACGCCAGAACTCGTCACGGCTGTAAAAAGCAGTCGAATAGAGGGACTTGTGCCCGTCAAGGGCCGCGACCCTGCGTTCGATAAGCCGGTTGTGGTATTCCGGGATCTGCCCCGGGGGAAGCCGGACCGTCCCCCAGAAACCCGCGTTGACATACGTGCGCCCCTGCTCCAGCGGATACAGGGGCCAGCGCTCGCGCGCGCGCAGCGGGCACAGCCAGATGGGGCTCATCCCCACCTTCTCGTGGAAGAACTCCAGGAACTCGGGAAGCCGCCCGACCGGCACCTCGATGTCCTGGATGACGTCCTCCCTGGGACGCTGCCCCCTCCAGCGGTCGACCCGGGCCAGGACTTGGAAGCGCCGGTCGTAGGCGACGAGCTTGCGGTAGACGTCCGACCGCTTGGCCTTGTCCGGCCACAGCCGCCGCACCACCGGATGCTGGACGCCGAAGGCCCCCGAGCACCAGAACCAGTCGGTGTCCCACCGCCAGAGGTAGTCGCGCACCGTCAGGAAGTCGACCGACCGCGTCTGGATGGACCGGTAGTAGATCTCCTGGCCCGTGTAGTCCGAGGTGTACGGCGCGGTGTCGGCGAACGTCCCGAGGGTGATGTACTGCTCGCCGGCGCCGAAGACGGTGCCGTCCATGAAGTCCACGCTCTGGCCGTCGTACGACCCGGCCTCGGTGATCTCCGCCATCACCCGCGACAGCTCCGCCGCGTCGTCGAACCGCAGTTGGCGCACCCGCACGTACGGCTTCACCGGGACCAGCTCGATCTTCAGCCGCAGGCTGTACCCCAGCGTCCCGTAGGAGTTGGGGAACCCGTAGAAGAGGTCGCTGTGCTCGTTGTCGCGCGTCGCCGTGACGATCCGCCCGTCCCCGGTGAGCACGTCCATCTCCAGGACCGCCTCGTGCGGCAGCCCCAGCCGGAACGAGCTCGACTCGATCCCCAGCCCGGTCACCGCCCCGCCGAGCGTGATCGTCTTCAGCTGCGGCACCACGGTCGGCATCAGCCCGTGCGGCAGCGTCGCGTCGACCAGGTCCTCGTAGGTCGTCATGCCCTGCACGTCGGCCGTGCGAGCCTCCGGATCCACCTCGAGCACCCGGTCGAACCCCGACACGTCGAGGCCCGGCGCGTCCGAGGGGTCCCGCCAGCGGAAGAGGTTGGAGGTCCGCTTGGCCAGCCGCACCGGCGCCCCCGCCGGGATCGCCTCGTACGACCTGCGCAGCGCCTCGACCGCCCGCTGATGATCGCCCTTGATCAGAAGCTCTGTCATGCACCCCTCCCGTGCCCAAGTAAAGCGATGATCCTATGTATCTTCCACATAATTTGGGCGAGAGGGTGATCACAGGTACGTAAGGGAATAAACCGCGCCAACCACCCGCTGCCCCGCCCCCTCTCCTCCCACCCAGCGGCCCTCTGAACTCTCCCCGCAACCCCTCCAGCCCACACCTTCCACCACCCCCGAAACAATCCCTGACACCCCCGCGTCCAAACCGCGCCAACGCAGGCCCGTGACACAGAGGCGCGCCGCGTGCACGACCCCACCGACGAGCGGTCGGCCCCTTATCGAACGCCTTGCCTGCCACAAACCGGAGCACGCTCACGGCGCTAGAGTGAAACGGTGCCCCCCGTACCGAAAGAGCCGCGGCCGCTGATCAACGACGACGACCGGGACACGGCCGTGCAGCGCGTGCAGGAGGCGTACACCGAGGGGCACATCTCGCACGAGGAGATGGACGAGCGCCTCCACCAGATACTCACCGCCAAGACGCACAGCGCGCTCGAGACGGCTCTGGACTCGCTCCCGGAACAGAACGCGGCCACCTCCACGATCGCCGCCCTCAGCAGACGGATCCGCCGCCGCGGCGCATGGCGCGTGCCTCGGACCCTCAAGGTCGAGTCCGCCCTGGGAAAGGTGCACCTGGACCTGTCCCGCGCGGTCATCGAGCACCCGGTGGTCGACATCGAGCTGCAGCTCGGCACCGGCAGGGCCAAGATCACCGTCCCGCGCGACGCGACCGTCGACGTCGAGGACCTGCGCACCGTGTGGAAGGACACCCTCTACAAGACCCGGCGCCCCGCCCGCCCCGGCGGCCCGAAGATCCGGATCTCCGGAACCATGGGTCTGGGACGACTGAAGATCCGCCACGCAAGACGCTGACCCCGCACCAGGCCGACGCCACAAGAGCCCGCTTTCCCTCGCGCGGCATAGACCAGCCAGAACACAGGCCAAGCGTCCCTTGAGCGCAGGGACGCTACTGAACCCCGTTTCACGTTCGCCGGTCAGGATCTCGGCGTGGCCGACGACCGTCGACAGCGGCGCGTTCAACAGCCATGTGGCCGCCGAGCTGCGAGCCTCGCCGCCAACGGCGGCCAAGTGGCGCAGGCGGTTCATCGAGCACGGGCAGGCCGCCGCCGATCCCGCTGGACCAGGTCGAACAAGTAGTGCGGGTGGTCACGGGCGTCGATGGCCGAACGCACCGGGACCATCGGGCGGATCTGGCGGCACTTCGACCTCAAGTCCGCCGATCCGCTGTCCATGGACAAGGTCGACGATGCGGTCGGGCTGTACCGCCCGAACGGGCCGCGCTGCTGTGCGTCGACGAGAAATCGCAGACGCCGGACCGCTGAATAGTGACCGGGTTTCCGGCACGGGACGAATCGCGACCCGCGCGGTCGCCGGCCGGCGTCACTTCACCAGGCGAAGGATCCAGGGGTAGCGGAACTGCTGGCCGGTGAGACCCACCACGGCGGCGACCGCGGCCACGGCCCAGCTGATCGCGTACACGATGCTGCCGAGCCCGAACGTCACGATCGTGATCAGGAGCAGGGTGAGCTGGAAGTTGAGGGCCTCCGCCGCGTGCCGGCGGACGTACTCCGAGCGCTTGCCGCTCAGCAGCATCATCACCAGCGGGCCCACGAACAGGGTGGGGACCCCCAGCGCGTGGGAGACGGCCGCGAGCATCCTGTCCTCGCCCGTGGGCGCAGGGCCGGTGCCCTTCAGGGCCGCGTCGAGGTTCGGGGCGGGGGCGAGGTCCTGCAGGACCGGCGCGAGATCCCCCCGCGTCTTGGCCGTCATGGCCAGATGCATGCGCATGTCGAATTCGGCTTCGTCCAAGCGCCCTTCGGCGTACGCCTCCTGGAGCCGCTCGATGACGGGCTCCCGCTCCGCGTCCGAAACCCGCAGCTCAGCGGCCGCATATCCACCGTTCATACGTCAATCCTCGCTCCGGGCACGCGTGCCCACCATCCGGGAAGCCCCTGAGACGCCCCTGAGATCCGACACCCGACTCGGGGACGACACGGCCGTTGTATTTAGACAACGAACGCTGAATGTCAAGGTTCCACAGGGGGAGTGCGCGGCTCGGCCACGCGGCGCTCGGTGTATTCCTTGCCCGGGGTGAGGGGCTTGCCGTAGAGCTGGGAGATCGTCACGAAGACGTACCCCTTGGCCGCCAGGCGATTGATGATGAGCGGGACCGCGGCGACGGTCGTGGGGTGGATGTCGTGCATCAGCACGATGGTCCCGTTGCGGGTGCCACCGATGACCTTGCGCTCCACCCTCTTGGAGTTGCGCACCTGCCAGTCGAGCGGGTCCACCGTCCAGAGCACCTGGGCGAGGCCCAGCTTCTTGGTGATGCGGGCGACCTGCTTGTCGGTCGATCCGTAGGGCGGGCGCATCAGGGTGGGAGTGACACCGGTCGCCTTCTTGATGGCCAGCTGAGTGCGGACGAGTTCGGCCGTCACCTTCGAGTTCGAGGAGCGGCCGAGGTCGGCATGCGAATAGCTGTGGTTGGCGAGTTCATGGCCCTCGGCGGCCTCACGCCGAACAAGGTGCGGGAATTCCTCCACGTTCTGGCCGACCAGAAAGAACGTGGCCTTCACCTTGCGCGCGGCCAGGATGTCGAGCAACTGGGCCGTGACACCCATCGGGCCGTCGTCGAAGGTGAGGGCGACGCATTTCATCCGCCTGCAATCGGCGCCGCCCGCGGGCGGCGCACTGGGCGTGGATGAGGCACTGGGCGTGGGTGAGACGCTGGGCGTGGGTGACGCACTGGGAGCCGGCACAGGACGCTGGCTCACCTTGGCGCCGGCGACCGTCGTGGCCTGTGCGGGACGCTCGCCGGTACGGGCGGAGACGAGCGTGGACGGGACGGGAGCCAGAGTGCTCAGCCACCCGCACAAAGCGAGCCCCATCACCACCGCCGCCGAACGCCGCACCACGACCGTTCCGCGCCGCCACGTCATGAACGCTCCCTCGGCTCACGCGCCCATTGTTGATCTGTTCGACCCGACAGTGTAGGGGCGCGGGGGCCGGCGTCCGGGCATATCTCGCCTGTGTCGGGAACCCCATTCCACCCGATACTCGTTAGGGTCATACGGCCCAGTGACTCCGGAGCGGTTCCGGGGCGGCACGAGACGACGGGACACGCCGATGAGGTTCCGGGACCGATTCGGGATTCGCAAGCACCGTGGCTCGACGGTGACCAGGCTCGACCGCGAGGCCACCGACTCCGACATCGAGGCGCTGATCGCGTTCGCGCGCAGCCGCCAGGGCGTCGAGTTCTATGTCGAGCCGGAGACCTTCGCCACCGACACCACCGCCGTGGCCGTGGCCCACGACGGCGAATGGACCCGCCGCCGGGTCGGGTCGCCCCAGGTCATCGGCAAGGTCGCCCACAAACTCGGCCTGCCCGTCTACGACGTGCAGATCGTCGGCTACCCACCGCGCATGCGCGCCTGGAACGAGCGCAACCGCGAACGCCGCCTAGACCCGGGCTCCCCCGGCGAAGCCGTCAGCTAGCCCGTATCTCGAAGCCCGCCCCACAACGCTCGCCTGACGACGCGCCCCCAACCGCCCTCGGCGAACGCGACATCACCACGCAATTTCGGAGTAGCTGCTCGCCTCCGGCATCGCTTCCCAGGCGAACGCGCTCGCGCAATCCCCGAGGCCACTTCGAGACACGCCCTAGGTGTGCTGTCCCGGCACGTTGGTGACACGCGGGCTGGGTGCTTGAACGGGTGAGGGCCTGATGGGTTCGGTGTGGATTGCGACGTCTGCACCGATCGCCAGGAGGCCCTCGCGTCCCACCGTAACGCCCCGCTGACCCCGACCGGCAGACTGCGTCTGGCGCGGTGCGTCGTGGACGACGGCCGGCCACTGCGCAGGGCGGCGGAACGGTTCCAGGTGGCCCACACCACCGCCGCCCGCTGGGCGGACCGTTACCGGCGGCTGGGCGCCGTGCGGGGATGCACGATCGCTCCAGCCGACCGCTACACCAACCGCGCCGCATCCCGTCCGGGGAAGAAGTCGGCGCTTTGGACGTACTCCATCGCTTTGGTGAACTCGGGGTCGCCGAGGCGGCTTTCCATCTCCTGCGGACTCAGGTCCTCCATGCGGGTCTGGATCCAGTACAGGTTGCCCAGCGGGTCGCGCACCCGCCCGACCCGGTCTCCGAAGAACAGGTGGGTGACCTCGGTGACCGAGGTTCCGCCGGCCGCGACGGCCTGCCGGTGCACGGCGTCAGCGTCCTCGACGTAGAGACGGAGGAAGCCGGGGGTCGGCGGCCACTCCGGCCGCGCGTCGAACATCATCACCACCGAGTCACCGATCCGCACCTCCGCATGCGCGACGCTTCCGTCCTCGCCGGCGAGGCACGCAAGCTCCTCCGCGTCGAACGCCCTCCTCATGAAGTCGATGAGCTGCACTGTGTCGCGAGAGATGATCCACGGCGTCACGGTGGTGTAGCCCTGGGGAACAGGCTTGACGGACATCGGGCTGCCTCCTGGGGTGCGAACGCCTCAACGTGGCGATGACGCTAGGTCCGCTGTAGGTCAGTCCCTGTCCTAGAAGGCGCCCGATGGATGACGACCCACATCACCCCACCAGGGTCGTCCGGGACGAGTCAGATTCTCGCCAGACGGGCCAACCATAGGACTTGATCGTCTAGGTGGTCGGCCAGCGGCACTCATCTGACTAGGACGCACTCATGGCGCTTCCGTACCGCATCGGCTCCCACCTACCGGGCCTCAGCGAACACAACATCGCTTCGCGAGCTGGTCGGTAGCTCGCCCCCGACATCGCCTCACCACCCGAGTAGCGCACTCGCGCGGTACCTGAGCCCCACTCCGAGACGCGCCTGACGGGCTACGTGCCACCCGACGCTCCATGGCGCCGCGGGCATAGGCGGCACATTGCGGCATCGCGATGATGGCGACCGATGGCCGACGCCACCTGAAGCCGGCGTCGCGCTGCCGTTGTGCCGCGCCGCCCGCCGTCCATGGCCCAGGTTTCTATCGACCGCAGCGTTCCGGGTCGTCCACCAGGACCAACACCGCGCGACGTTGTCACCGGCCGAACCACGCTGCCTCCGCTGGCGGGTTTGGGGCGGTTGGTCGCAGGGGTCGGTTGCTTGTTCAGGGTTGATGTACGGGCGGCGGCCTGCTGCGTGGTTTGTGAAGGAGGGAAGGGATGGTGTTGACCTCGCAGCAGGCCCGCCGGGTCATCGGTCCAGAAGCCCCTCCCTTCCTGGGGTGGTGGAGTGGGCGTCTTGGGTTGCGTGGGCGGCGGCCAGGTCTTCCGGCGTCATGTTGAGCCGGACCAAGGACGGCGGTGCTCCCGCCTCGAACGCCCATCCGAGAAGGGTCGCCATGGAGTAGTCGGGGTCGGCTCGTTCCAGGGCGATGTTGGCCAGGCCGCCGTCTCCTGAGACGTAGGCGACGTACGCCAGGAGGCAGGCTGGGGCGGTCGCGTACGGCTCGTCCACGCGGCGCAGGACGTCGCGCCAGAAATCGATGTCGTCGTCGGGTTGTTCCTCGTCGATGCGCACCCAGGCCTCGTCACGGACACGCAGGTTGGTCAGCAGGACGCTGAGCCAGGCCACGTCATCGTCGCTGGGCCGGCCGGCGGAGTTGGTCGGCGGCTTTCGTGTCGGGGGTGGTGAGCGGTCGAAGGCGCTGGGGTGCTGGGCGTTTGATCCCGTGGGACGTTGGTAGAGCGCTTTCGGCTCTGGGGTGGAGTGGCGGTACGGGGAGTTGTCCGTGGGTGGCTCGTCGCCGCGCAGGCGGATGAGCAGTGACTGGCCTTCTTGGAGCATCCGCTGGTGGAACTGGGATTGGGAGAGGCCTTCGACGGCCCAGGATTTCAGGCGCGCCTCGGCTCGGGCGGTGGCTTCGTGCATGGCGGCGCGGGCCTTGCCGGTGACGGGGGCGATGGAGCGGGCCAGTTCGGTGCGGTCGGTCAGGGCGACCTTTCCGGCGAGGGTGGCCTGGGCCGCTACGACGGTGAGGGAACTGTCGTACGGGTTGCCGCCGGGGGCGCAGCACTCCGCGTCCACGCAGGTGAGGGACCACCAGCGGTCGTCTGCGACACGGGCGGCGTCGGTCAGGGAGAGGCCGTGGGCGGCCAGGCCGTCCCAGATGGTGGAGGCGGCAGCGTCGACCTGATCCGCCGGGCCGTACCCGAGGATCAGGGCCCGCCGGAAACCGTTGTCGCCCAGAACGGACACGACCCGCTCGGCGGTGGCGGCCGTTTCGGCGCGGTCGTCCCGCGCGGGTAAGTCGACGCGAATGGCGCACATGTTGTGCGGCCCGTCGTAACCGATGACCACCAGGCTCTCGGACGGGTGAAAGCCCAGGAGGTAGGGGACGGCGGCGATCGCGTCGGGAATGGAGCGGATCACCATGGGGTTCCGGCCGGTCGGTGGGTTCATGCCTTCGACTTTGGCCGGTCGGGCGGGGGCCTGGAAGGGGTTGCGGGAATTGTGGATAAGTGGTGCCGGGACGCCCTTCGGAATTGTCCCTATTTGAGGAAGGTGTCGATGTTGTCTATCTGCCACCGGCGCTCGCGGTGGACGGCGCTCACCGAGAACATCGCCGCGGAGTAGGCCGTCTGGTTCTTGTCCGTGCGCGTGCTGCGCTGGTCGGCGAAGATCAGGAGGCGGGCGCGGTCGCCGTTCAGCATGCGGACCCCGCTGTCGGTGACCGTGGTGGTGAGGACCAGCTTCTGCGTCGGGGCCTGCGTGCGGACCACGGCGATCATCTGGTTGTACTGCTGCACGGCCTTGCCCGTGAGGAGGGTCTGCGCCGCGCGCTCGGTCTTGGCGACGTCGGTGTAGTTGTAGGAGAAGACCGTGTTGACGATGTCGGTGACCTCGCCCTTGAGCGCGCTCGTCCGGGCGTTGTCGGTCAGGGCGGCGTTGTCGGCGGTCGTCCCGCTGTTGAGGGCGTGCGCCTGGCGGGCCGACCAGGCCCCTACGCCGCCCAGGAGGATGGTGATGACAGCCAGGGCCACGGGGAGCCTGGGGTGTCGCCACAGGGCGCGGAGCGTGTGCTTCATGGTCGTCCTTTCACCCGCCCGATCCGACCGGGGCCTGGGCGAGGGCGCTGAGCTTCCAGCCCGTCGAGGTACGGGTGAGCTGGCCCATGAGCCGGGTCTTCTTGACGGTCGGTTCCCCCTTGGGCGGGGTGACGGTCACCTGGAGGGCCACAAGGACGCTCGCCTTGCCCGCGTGCTGGTCCAGTTCGGTCACGGCCGCGTCCAGGACCTTGGCGGACGTGATGGTCTGGGCCTTGCGGACGGCCTGCTCGAACTGCGGACGTCCCTGCACGATCTCCCGGTAGAGCTGGCTGGTGGAGGAGTCCTGCCACACCTTCAGGCCCTCGTCCAGGCTGCGGTAGTCGAGGGTGTTGAGGTTCTGTATCGCCTGCTCCCCCGCATGCAACGCTTCGTCGCGCGCGCTTGAGTAATGCAGGGATTCGTCGTGCGCCGCTCCGTACCAGGACCACCCGAACCATGCCGCGCACAGGGCGGCGACCACCGTCAGAGCCAGCGCTACCGTGCGTCTGCCGTTCGGCTTCTGGGGTTTGTCCGCGTCGCCTGCACCGGTGTTGTCCGCTTCGGCGTTGTCCGCTCCGGTGTTGTCTGCGCTGGTCTTGTCTGCGCTGGTCTTGTCTGCTCCGGCGGTGTCCGGCTCGGTTTTGAGCGGCTTGGCCTTGCGCGGCTTGGCCTTGCTCAGCTCGGCGTCGCTCGGCTCGACGTCGTCCGGCTCGGTTTTGGGCGGCTTGGCCTTGTTCGGCTTGGCGTCTGGCGCTTCGGCGTCGGGCGACTTGGTGTCCCCCGATTCTGTCTCGGCCGACTCGGTGTCGCTTGGTTCGGGGGCGGTTGGCTTGGGGGTGCGGTTCTTGGTCTTCACCTGGGGTCCCATCGTCAGCTCGACCGGATCTCGGCGATGCGCCACTGGCCGTCGCGCAGGTGGGCGGTCACGGTCAGTTGTGCCGCGGCCGTGCCGCCGGCGGGCAGGCCCTTGCGGGTGCTCGCCTGATCGAGGAAGACCAGGAGGTGGGCGGTGTCCGCGGACATCCGGGAGACGCCGGCGCGGACGACGCGGGTGGTCAGGTTGAGCTGCTGCGCGGGGGCCTGCTGCTTCACCTGCGCGAACAGGCCCCGGTACTGCTGGGCGGCCTTGCCCTCCAGCAGGTCGGCGGCGGCCTTCTCGGTGGCGGCGACGTCGCCGTGCTGGTACGAGAAGATCTTGACCAGGGCGTTGCTGACGTCGCCGACCGCCTTGGTGGTGGCCTCGCTGTCGAGCAGCGCGCGGTTGGCGGACGGGGAGGAGCCGCGCTGCCGGTCGGTGAAGGCCAGCACGCCCGCCGCGGCCAGGGCGAGCACCAGGGCGATGGTCAGCGGGCGCCACAGGGCCGTTCTCACGGGGCTCCTCATCGGGCGTTGGCAGGCAGGGCGGTCAGGGACTTGAGCTTCCATCCGGCCGCGGTGCGGGTCAGGGCGGCGTCGTAGCGTTTGCGCTGGACGGTCGGAGCGGCGCCGGTCCGGGTGATCTCGATCCGGACGGTGGCGATGACCCGGGCGGAGCCGGTGCGGTGGTCCAGGGCGGTGAGGGCGGCGTCGGAGACGGTCCCGGTGGCGCTGGTCCCGGCCTTCTGGATCTTCTGCCTGCTGTCGGCGCGGGTGCGTTTCAGCTCGTCGTGCAGGGGCCCGGTGGAGGAGTCCTGCCAGCGTTGCAGGCTCTGGTCGAGGTGCCGGGCGTCCATGCTGTTGAGCACGGCGATCTGCTGCTTGGCGGCGGTGACGGCGCGGTCGCGGTCGCGGGCGGTGTCCTGTTCCTCGCCCTGGCGCATGTCCCAGAACGTCCAGCAGGACCAGGCCAGGAACAGCGCGGCGGTGGCGACGAGGGCCCAGCAGGCGAGGGCGGGGCGGGAGCGGGCGGCCGGTGGCGAGTCCTCGGTGGTTTCGGGGCGGGTCTCGGTTTCGGTCATCGCTGGTCTCCCAGTCCGAGGAGGTCGCCCATGTCGGGCTGCCGTCCCGGGACGCCCGGGAGGCCGAGCGCGCCGGGGAGGTCGGCGTCCGGTCCGGCCGTCAGGCCCACCGAGCCGGGGCGGGCCGGTTCGGGGACGCCGCGGCGGGGGGCGTTGGCGGCGCCGCGGACGTTCACCCCGCTGGAGGCCGGCATGGTGCAGTTCGCGCCGGTGTTGAGCGGCGGGCCCTCGGAGACGTTGAGCCCGTTGCGGTAGGTGGTGCCGCCGTACCCGCGCATGCAGGGCAGCGGGTTGAAGAACGTGGTGGCCATCCCGAAGCGCAGTTTCCCGTCCTGGACGACGGTGGAGCCGGCGGAGACGACTCCGGGGAGGCGGACGAGGAGTTCCTCCAGGCCGTCGGTGCGGGTGGCGGTCAGTTTGGAGAAGGTGAGGAGGTTGGCGATGACGACGCTGAGGCTGGGGTCGAGGTCGCGGAGCAGTCCGGTGATCTCGGTGGACGCCTGCGGCGCGGCGGCGATCAGCCTGCGCAGGTCGGCGTCGGAGGTGCGGAGCTGGCCGGCGAGCAGCCGGGCGTCGCGGGCGAACGCCTTGAGCGCGGCGGCCTCCTCGTTCTGGGTGCGCAGCGCGAGCTCGCCGTCGTGGATGAGGCGGCTGGTGGGGGCGATGTTGGCGTCGGCGGCGCGGATGAACTGGTTCTGCGCGTCCATGAGCGCCTGCAGGTTGGGTCCCTGGCCGTTGAACGCCTGGTAGAACTCGTCCACGACGATGCGCAGCGACTCCAGCGGGACCGAGCCGGTGAAGTCGTTGGCGGATTTGAGGAGGTCGGTGACGGGCGCGGGGATGGCGCCGGCCGAGCGCGGGATGACGGTGCCGTCGTCGAGGTAGGGGCCGGTGCTGCCGGCGGGGCGCAGGTCGACGTACTGCTCGCCGACGGCGGACAGGTTGGCGACCACGGCCTGCAGGTTCGACGGGATCCGCGGCGCGGAGTCGTCGATCTTCAGGTCGGCGACGACGCCGTCGTCGGTGAGGTGCAGGTCGCCGACCCGGCCGACGGAGACGCCCCGGTAGGTGATGTTGGAGCCGGGGAACAGCCCGCCGGTCTCGGCGAGTTCGAGCTTGGCGACGTAGTAGCCGCGCAGTCCCACGTACCGGCCGAGGTCGGCGTAGCGGGCGCCGATGAACGCGATGATCGTCAGGGAGATGGCCAGGAAGGCCAGCGTCCTGATCCGTGTTCCGAGGGTCAGCATCAGCCGCCTCCGCCGGGGATCTCGGGGAAGATGCCGCCTCCGCCGCCGGGCGGCGTGCCGGGCGCGCTCGGGCTCGGGCTGCCCGTGCCGGACGGGGTCGGGGTGCCGGGGACGATGGGCGGCTGCACGATCGAGGGGGTGTCGGCGGGCGGCAGCGGCAGCGTCGGGGTGTCCCGCACCTGCCGGTTCGGGGTCCGGGCGGCGGGGGCGCCGGACGGCGCGGGCGTCATCGGCGGGATGATCGCCGTGCCCGGTACCGCGCTGACGGCCAGGTACACGTTGAGGTAGTCGCCCTTGACCGCGTTCATCACCGCGTCGGTGAACGGGTAGGTGAGCAGCACCTGCAGCGAGTTGGGCAGGTCCTCGCCCGCGTCGGCCAGTTTCTGGAGTGTGGGGGCGAGGGCGCGCAGGTCGGCGACGAAGTCGTCCTGGGAGGCGTTGATGGTCTTCACCGCCACGTCCGAGAGGTCCTCGAGCTGGCGGAGCATGGTGATGAGCGCGCCGCGCTGGTCTTCGAGGACCTTCAGGCCGGGGCTCAGGTCGCCCAGGACGGTGCCGAGTTTCTGCCGTCGTGTGGAGAGCGTGGCGGACAGCCGGTTGAGGCCGTCCAGGGCGGCGACGATGTCGCCCTTGTTGGAGTCGAGGCTGGTGGTGAGTTCGTTGAGGCGGCGCAGCACCGACTTGATCTCCGCCTCGTTGCCGGTGAGGGCGTTGTTGAGTTCGCGGGAGATGGTGCGCAGCTGGGGGAGGCCGCCGCCGTTCAGGAGCATGGACAGGGCGCCGAAGACCTCTTCCACTTCGACGTTGCGGTTGGTGCGGGACGCGGGGATGCGCGCGCCGTTGCCCAGGGTGCCGGTGGCGCCGGAGGTGGGGGCGGCGAGCTGGATGTACTTCTCGCCGAGGAGGCTGGACTGCTCCAGGCGGGCCGTGGCGTTGGACGGGAGGCGCACCTTGCCGTTCACCTTCATGGTGACCTGGGCGGTCCAGCCGTTCAGTGGCAGCGACACTTTGGAGACGCGGCCCACGGCGACGTCGTTCACTTTCACGGCGGCCTGTGGAACGAGGTCGAGCACGTTGGAGAACTCGGCGGTGACGGTGTACGGGTTGGACCCCAGGTCGGCGCCCCCGGGGAGGGGAAGGTCCTGCACTCCGGTGAAGCCGCCTCCGCAGCCGCTCAGCAGGACCGCGCCCGCCGTGGCGTAGAGCACGGCCCGTCCTGTTCTTCTCGGGTGGCTCATCGGCCGCCTCCCTTGGGGGACGTGGGCGAGCCGTACGTGTCGCCCACGGTCGGCAGCGGCATCGGGGGAAGGATCCCGGTCGCCGATTCCGGTACGGGGGTCAGGGTCCCGGCGCGCTGCTTCTCGCACAGCGCCTTCACGGTCGCGTTGGACGCGGCCGACGATCCGCACACCGGGTTGCCCGTGCCCTGCCCGAGCGCCGCCAGCGCGGCCCCGGCAGCCGTGCCGGCCGTGGAGATGGGGCCCATGCTGATCTCGTTCAGGTTGCCGCGTCCCATCAGCGTCCGGGTGGACGGGTCGTAGCTGTTGAGCAGGTTGGTGGCGTTCAGCGGCAGCACGTCGAACGCCTCGGCGAGCGAGGCCCGCTGGTCGACCAGGACCCGGGTGATGGAGGCGAGCTTGTCGACGTCCTTCTTCAGCAGCGCCCGGTTGTCGCGGACGAAGTCGCGGACCTGGCCGAGCGCGACGGCCAGTTCGCGCAGCGCGGCGCCGAGCTCGTCGCGGTCGGCGGCGAGGAAGCCGGTGACCTCGGCCAGCTGCCGTTCGGCCAGCCGCACCTGGGAGTCGTTGTCCTTGATCATCGTGGTGAACTTCTGCAGGTTGGCGACGGTGGCGAACAGGTCCTCGCTCGATCCGGCCAGCGTCTTGCTGGCCTGGCCGAACTGGGCGATCGTGTCGTTGATCGCCTGCCCGTTGCCGCCCAGGTTCTCCGCGCCGACCTGGAGGGCGCGCGACAGGGCGCCCTGGGAGTTGGCGCCCTTGGGGCCGAGGTCGCCGGAGATGCGCTTCAGGCTGTCGTAGAGCTGGTCCAGCTCGACGGGCGTCGCCGTCCGGGTCACCGGGATCTCGGCGCCGGCCGCGATCTGCGTGCCGCCGGTGTAGGCGGGGGTGAGCTGGATGTAGCGGTCGGCGACGACGCTGGGGGCGATCACGACCGCCTTGGCGTCGGCGGGGACGGGCACGTCCCGGTCCAGGGTGAGCCGCGTGCGGACGCGGGTGCCCATGGGGGTGACCTCGTCGATCGTGCCGACCTTCACGCCGAGGATCCGCACGTCCGAGCCGGGGTAGACGCCGACGGCGGCGGCGAAGTAGGCGGTGATGCGCTTGCCGGTGGTGCCGCCGGCGACCGACGCCAGCGCCACGGCCATCAGGACCAGCGCCAGGGCCAGCGCGATCACGGTGCGGCGCCGCTCCTGCCACATCTGCCTGCGCCAGGACGTCTCCATCATCGGCCGCCACCTCCGTTCCCGGTCACCACGGGACCGGCGGGTTTGGGCGGGCGGCAGTCGTCCTTGGGCGGCGTGTTCGGGGCCAGGTACTCCTTGGGGACGACCCCGCACAGGTAGCCGTCCATCCAGCGGCCGTTGCCGAGCGCGTTGCCGAGCAGCCGGTTGTAGGGCCCCGCGATCGCCAGGGCCCGGTTGAGGTTGTCCTGGTTGCGCTGCAGCACGGTGGTGATCCGGTCGAGGGCGTCCAGGGTGGGCTGCATCTGCCGCCGGTTGTCGGCGACGAGCCCGGACAGCTCACGGGACAGGGCCCGCGACCCGACCAGCAGCCCGTGGATGGCCTCGCGGCGCCGGCGGAGTTCGGCCAGCAGCAGGTTGCCGTCCTGGAGGAGCCGCTGGAACTCGCCGCTCTGCTCCGCGAGCACGCCGGTGACCTGCTTGGCGTTGGCGAGCAGCCGGGCGAGCTGCGCGTCCCGGGTGGAGATCGTCTGGGAGAGCGCGGACAGGCCGTCCAGGGCCTTGCGGACGCTCGGCGAGGTGGTGGAGAAGGTGTCGGCGATCGTCTCCAGGCTCTGCGCGACCTTGACGGTGTCGAGCCGGTCGATGGTGCCGGACAGGTCCTGGAACGCCTGGGTGACGTCGTAGGGGGACACGGTGCGGCTGAGCGGGATCCGCCGGCCCGGGTCCTGGGCGGCGGGGCCGAGCGGGTCGACGGCCAGGTACTTGGCGCCCAGCAGCGTCTTGATCATGATTCCGGCGGTGCTGGCGCTGCCGATCCAGGTGTCCCTGACCCGGAAGGTGACCTTGACCTTGGGCCCGTCCAGCTCCACGCCGGTGACCTCGCCGACCTTGACGCCGGCGACGCGCACCTCGTCGTCGGGCCGGAGCCCGGCCGCCTCGCGGAAGTCGGCGGTGTAGGTGGTGCCGCCGCCGATGACGGGCAGGTCGTCGGCGCGGTAGGCGAGCGTCCCCAGCACCAGGATGATCACCAGCCCGACCACGGCGACGCCGATCGGGTTGCGCTCCTTGATGGGCCTGCCGCGCAGGAACCCGGCGCGGGCGCGTTTCAGCGGCGGCAGCGCGGTCGGCGCCGGCCGCGCGGGGCCGCTCATCGCTCCTCCTGGCATCTCAGCGCGTCCCTCTCGTCCATCGGGACGCCCGTGGGCGGTTTGCTGCCGTCGGTGTAGCGGGCGCCGGTGATGGTGGCCTGGCACATGTAGAAGTTCATCCACGACCCGTAGGAGCCGAGCCGCGCGATGGTGGCGCTCTTGCCGGGCAGCGTCCCCAGGAAGCGGTCGAGGGTCGGGGACTCGTCGGCGAGGTTGTCCGACAGCCGGCCCAGCTGGGCGATGCTGTCCTCGAGCGGCGCCCGGCCGACCTGCAGCAGTCCGGCGGTGCTGTTGGTCAGCTCCGACATGGCCCCGATCGCCTCGCCGAGCGGCCTGCGGTCGGCGGCCAGCCCGGAGGTCAGCCTGCGCAGCGTGACGATCAGGTCGGCGAGCTGGTCGCCGCGGGCGTTGATCGTCTCCAGCACGTCGTTGAGGTTGTCGATGACCTGCCCGATGACCTGGTCCTTGCCCGCCAGGGTGCTGGTGAGGGACGCCACCGTGCGCAGCAGCGAGTCCATCGTGGGGCCCTCGCCCTGCAGCACCTGGATGATCTCCCCGGCGAGCTGGTTGACGTCGGTGGGCGACAGCGCCTGGAACAGCGGCTGGAAGCCGTTGAACAGCTGGGTGAGGTTGAGCGCGGGCGTCGTGCGCTGCACCGGGATGGTGCCGCCGCGCGGCAGGATCGCGCCGGGCGTCCCGGTGCCCCGGTCCAGTTCGATGAAGCGCTGCCCGACCAGGTTGAGGTACTTGATCGTCGCGGTGGTGGACGCGGGCAGCCGGCGCCCCTTCTGCACCGTGAACGCCACCCTGGCCTGCCGCCGGTTCACCACGCCGATGTCGGTGACCTGGCCGATCCGCACGCCCGCGATCCGCACGCTGTCGCCCTCGTTCAGCCCGGCCACGTCGGTGAAGCGCGCGCTGTAGCGGTCGGCGTCGCCGACGCCGGTGTTGGCGATGCTGATGGCCAGCACGGCGGTGGCGGTGACGGTCACGACCACGAACAGGATCGACTTGACCAGCGGGCCGCCGAGGCCCTTGAGGTTCATCCTCACCGGACGCTCACCTTCGCCCCCCGGTAGATCGGGCCGACCAGGACGCTGCTCCAGTCGGGCAGGGACTGCGGGACCTCCCGCAGGGCGGGCGCGACCAGCTCGTTCACCAGGGCGTTCTCCTGCGGGGAGTTGGGCAGGCCGAGGCCGCCGGGGGTGACCGCGACCGGCGCGGCGCGTCCCGGGGGCGCGGCCTGGCCGCGGGCCGCCGCGCCGCCGGACGGGTCGTACGGGACGGGGTAGCAGCGCGGCCCGCCGCCCGCCGTGTACCGCGGCGTGTCCCTGCCCGGGATGTAGCGGCCCTTGGACGGGACGGAGGTGACGTCCACCTGCAGGCCGGGCCGGTCCGTGCCCTTGCCCAGCGCCCGGTCCATCTCCGGGATGAAGTCGTTCAGCATCGAGAACACGCAGGGGAACTCGGGCGAGTACCGCGCCAGCACCTCCAGCGACCCGCGGCTCGTGGACGCCAGCTGGATCATGTTGGCGGAGTTCTCGCGCAGGAACGTGGTGAGGTCCTGCGCCCCGGAGGTGACGGTGGAGTACAGCTCGCTGAGGTTGCGGCGCTGGTCGACGACGGTGCGGCTGGTCGCGGTGAAGTCGTACAGCGCGTCCAGGATGTCGGGGGTCGCGTCGGCGTAGTTGTGGCTGAACGCGACGAGCTCGTGGATGTTGCGGTTGAGCGCGGGCAGGTCGGGGTTGAACTTCTTCAGGTACGCGTCGAGCGTGACCAGCGTCTGGCCCAGCTCGTCGCCGCGTCCCTCCAGGGCCTGCGACATCGCGGTCAGCGTCGCCGACAGCTTGGCGGGCTGGACGGCGGTCAGCAGCGGCAGCGTGTTGTTGAGGACCTCCTGGAGCTCCACCGCGTTGGCCGTGCGGTCCTCGGTGATGACGCTGCCGTCGGTGAGCCGGTCCGCCGCCGGCTGCGCGGGGATCATCAGCGCCACGAACCGCTGCCCGAACAGCGTGGTCGGGAGCATCTGCGCGGACACGTTCCGCGGGATCCGCCGCACCGTCTCGGGCTTGAGTGCCAGCGTCAGCCGGGCGCCCGAGCCGTCGGCGGTGATCTCCCGGACCTCGCCGACGACCACGCCGCGCAC
Source organism: Actinomadura rugatobispora (assembly GCF_055379765.1). NCBI lineage: Bacteria > Bacillati > Actinomycetota > Actinomycetes > Streptosporangiales > Thermomonosporaceae > Actinomadura > Actinomadura rugatobispora. Next base: position 1,743,006 of record NZ_AP029191.1, read on the forward strand.
CTTGACGTCGGCGTGCCGGTGCAGCTCGTTCCCGACCGACCCGGTGCGCAGCGTCACCATCGTCGCGTCGGTGAACCGCTTCTGGTAGATCGCGACGGCCAGCCACACCAGCAGCGCGGGGACCAGCAGGAACACCACGCCCTGCAGCCGCCGCGACACCGTCGCCAGGGGGCCTTCACGCATCGCCGGTCACCTCCCTCGGCGCGCTCATCCGGCGACCTTCACCGTCGTCGTGGCGCCCCAGATCGCCAGGCTGAGGAAGAAGTCGGTCACGCTGATCAGCACGATCGCGGTGCGGACCGCGCGGCCCACCGCCACGCCGACGCCGGCGGGGCCGCCGCTCGCGCGGTAGCCGTAGTAGCAGTGCGCGAGGATCACCATCACGCTGAAGATCAGCACCTTGAGGAACGACAGCACCACGTCGGTGGGCGACAGGAACACGTTGAAGTAGTGGTCGTAGGTGCCCGCCGACTGCCCGTTCACCCAGATGGTGACCTGCCGGGACGCCAGGTAGGAGCTGAGCAGCCCGATCCCGTACAGCGGGATGATCGCCACCGTGCCCGCGATGATCCGGGTGGTGACCAGGTAGGGCAGCGACGGGATGCCCATGCCCTCCAGCGCGTCGATCTCCTCGTTGATCCGCATCGCGCCGAGCTGGGCGGTGAAGCCCGCGCCGACCGTCGCCGACAGCGCCAGCCCGGCCACCAGCGGCGCGATCTCCCGGGTGTTGAAGTAGGCCGACACGAACCCGGTGAACGCCGAGGTGCCGATCTGGTTGAGCGCCGCGTACCCCTGGAGGCCGACGACCACGCCGGTGAACAGCGTCATCGCGAACATCACGCCGACCGTGCCGCCGATCACCGCCAGCGCGCCCGACCCGAACGCGACCTCGCCCAGCAGCCGCTGCACCTCCTTGAGGTAGCGGCGCAGCGCGCGCGGCGTCCACAGCAGCGCCCGCACGTAGAAGCCGAGCTGGTCGCCGGGCTGGTCGAGCCAGGCGAACCACGATCCGGGACGGCGCAGGCGGGAACCGGTCGAGACCATCCCCTCACGCCCCCTTCGGCGGGACGACCTGGAGGTAGATCGCGGTCAGCACCAGGTTGACGAAGAACAGCAGCAGGAAGGTGATCACGACCGACTGGTTGACCGCGTCCCCCACGCCCTTGGGCCCGCCTCTGGGGTTGAGCCCGCGGTAGGCCGCCACGACCCCGGCGATGAAGCCGAACAGCAGCGCCTTGAACTCGCTGATGTAGAGGTCGGGCAGCTGCGCCAGCGCGGAGAAGGACGCCAGGTACGCGCCGGGCGTGCCGCCCTGCAGGATGACGTTGAAGAAGTAGCCGCCGAGGACGCCGACGACCGAGACCAGGCCGTTCAGCAGCACCGCCACCAGCATCGCCGCCAGCACCCGCGGCACGATCAGCCGCTGGATCGGCGAGACGCCCATGACCTCCATCGCGTCCATCTCCTCGCGGATCGTCCGCGAGCCGATGTCGGCGCAGATCGCCGAGCCGCCCGCGCCGGAGATCAGCAGCGCCACGATGATCGGGCTGGCCTGCTGGATCACCGCGAGCACGCTGGCGCCGCCGGTGAACGACTGCGCGCCCAGCTGCTGCGCCAGCGACCCGACCTGCAGCGCGATCACCGCGCCGAACGGGATGGACACCAGCGCGGTCGGCAGGATCGTGACCGAGGCGATGAACCAGAACTGCTCCACCAGCTCCCGGGCCTGGAAGGGGCGCCGGAACATCTGCGTGAGCACGGTGGCGCCGAGCGCGAACAGCCGTCCCGTCTCGCGCAGGGCCCCGGCACCGGGCACCCCGGACTGCGACACCATCACGACCACCCCCCGCGGGGGCGCCGCTGGCCGCCGGACGAGTCGTTCATGGGCGGCCTCCCCTCACGGGGGGCAGCAGGCTGTTCAAAATCGCCTCCTGGGCTGCGGGGGGAAGCTGCGCGAGCATGGTCATCACGCGTTCGCGGCGCCGGGTGACCGCCCTGCGCTCGGGCATGCCGGGGCTCGGCTCCAGCTGCGGGACGATCTCGGGCACCCCGGACGCCGGCCGCGCCAGCCGCGCCTCGGCGGCCAGCTCGGAGGCGTCCTTCTCCTCGCTCATCCCGATCGGGCCGTGCCGGTTGCCCCGCAGGAACTGCGCGACCACCGGCTCCTCGCTGGTCAGCAGGACCTCGCGGGGCCCGAAGGTGACCAGGTCGCGGCGGAAGAGCATGCCGATGTTGTCGGGGACGGTCGAGGCGATCTCGATGTTGTGGGTGACGATCAGCATCGTCGCGTCGATCCGCGCGTTCAGATCGATGAGCAGCTGGGACAGGTAGGCGGTGCGGACGGGGTCGAGGCCGGAGTCGGGCTCGTCGCACAGGATGATCTGCGGGTCCAGCACCAGCGCCCGGGCCAGCCCGGCCCGCTTGCGCATGCCGCCGGAGATCTGGCCGGGCAGCTTGCGCTCCTGGCCGGCCAGGCCCACCATCTCCATCCGCTCCAGGACGATCCGCCGGACCTCCGACTCCTTCTTGCGGGTGTGCTCGCGCAGCGGGAAGGCGATGTTGTCGAACAGGTTCATCGAGCCGAACAGGGCGCCGTCCTGGAACATCAGGCCGAACCGCTTGCGCGTCTCGTAGACCTTGCGGTCGGGGTCGTTCACCATGTCGACGCCGTCGATCAGCACCCGGCCGCGCTCGGGCTTGAGCAGCCCGATCAGCGACTTGAGGAAGACGGTCTTGCCGGTGCCCGAGGGCCCGAGCAGCACGCTCACCTCGCCGGCGGGCAGCGTCAGCGACACCTCCCGCCAGATGGTCTGCCGGCCGAAGGACTTGGTCAGCCCCTCGACGACGACTTCTATGCCCATTCCGCGGACTCGAACATCGAAGGAACTCCCCATTCCGGCCGCATATATCGGCGATCGCCCGCGCGTTGAATCGCGCACCGAAACGGCGATTGCCGGGGAACCGTTCGCCACGCCTTCCCTACTGGCGGGTACGCTACTTGTGCGGCATGACGGACGCAAGCAACACCGGTGAATCCAATATCGGCCTGTGACTTCGTTGTCACCGATTGACAATGCCTACCAGAGGGTTTATCTCCAAGTGCGCGCCCGACCGGAAGCCCTGCCATCGACCCAGGTCCACGCGCCACCACGGGCTCCCGCACAGGCGCCTCCACCGCCCCGGGAAAGGACTAACCTGGTCACGGAGCAGGCGTGCGCAACAGAATGACGCTCGGCCCGATCGGCATTTTCTAGATCGAGTACAGAACGCAGTTCAAATCACCGCGCATAATGCTCCGCGAGCACGCGGAGCGCCGCGGAGAACACCGGGCGATCTCGATGTGACGGCCACGAACGGGAACGTTCCGCCCATCGGGCCGGTGAACGGGGCGCCCGGAGCGGTGCTAGCATCCCGCCATGACCTTCTTCTTCCTGCGTTGAGGATCCGCCGGCGAGGCGAGGAACCCCCGCCGCCGGCGATGCGGGGCGGCGCGGCGCCGTCCCGGGTCCCGACGTGGGAGAAGAACGATCACCATGCGCACCCGTGCGCCCTTTTCCACCGCCCCCTGCCTGGTGGCGCGGTGCGTCCGCGGGCTGGAGCCCGCCCTGGCCGCCGAGATCCTCCGCAACGGGCTCGGCACGATCACCCGTCTCGGCCATCGCGAGGTGCACTTCAGCGCGCAGCACTCCGCGCTTGAAGCGACCGACCTGCGCACCGCCGACGACGTGTTCGTCCTGGCCGCCCGCATGCCCGACCCGGGCCCGTCCAAGACCGACCTGAACACAGCGCTCACCGACCTGGCGGCCCAGGCCGACCTGCGGCACGCACCGACCATCACCGGGGTCGAGGTGTCCGCGTCCTTCCTCGGACGCCGCAACTACAACCGCCACGACGCCGAGGACGCCGTCGGGTCCGCCCTTGCCTCCCGCCTGAACGTCCCCTACCACTCCAGGCGGAACGGCAGCGCACCCCCGCCCGCCTACAGCGGGTGGCGGCTCACCCTTGACGGCACCCACGCCACCCTCTTGCTGCGCATCGCAGACCACCCGCTGCACCGCCGCGCGTACAAACGCCACACGATCCCCGGCACGCTGCACCCGCCCGTGGCCGCCGCCATGGCCCACCTGGCCGAGATCGACCCGGGCCACATCGTCCTGGATCCGTGCTGCGGCGCGGGCACACTCCTCATCGAGGCCGCCCACCTGCAACCGGCGGCCCGCTACCGCGGATTCGACGCCGCACAAGCCTCTCTCCAGGCCGCACGCGCCAACGCCAAGGGGCTCAAGGGCCTACCCAGGGTCGACCTGCGCCGGGCCGACGCAGGCGCCCTCCCTCTCAAGGACGCGAGCATCGACCGCGTCATCTCCAACCCGCCGTGGGGAACCCAGGTGAACCCGTCCGGCCTTCTCGCCCGCGACCCCGCCCGCCTGTGGTCGGAACTGCGCCGCGTACTCGCGCCCAAGGGAATCGCCGTCGTCCTCATCCCCGACCCCGGCGCCCTGACCTCCGCTTTCAAGAACGGGCTGACAGCCGTCCACCTACAACAAGTGAGAGTCTCCGGCACCCACTCGCACCTGACCCAACTACGCCCCCGCTGACCCCCTCAGAACTCATCCGTCGGCAGCACGCCCTCGAGCGGCGCCGGAATGGCCAGCGCCTCCCCGACCACGACCGAGGAACTGTGGGTGTAGTCGCCTCCGCGAGGCTCGGAGAAGATGGTGACCTTGCCGTCCAGCCGGTCGACCAGCAGGTAGAGCGGAATGTCGGCGGCGGCGTACCCGCGGCGCTTGGGACCGCGGTCGCGTTCGGCGCCCTTGAGGCTCCGGCCGTCCCTGGAGGTGACTTCCAGCACCATCAGAACGCCCTCGGGTTTGCTGTGCCACTCACGCCCCGCGAACGCCCCTTTGGGCGCCGCGATGCCGTCGGGCACGTACTCCCCCTCCGGGCTGATCAGCGTCAAGTTGCGATGCAGCCGGAGCCCGTGGGCGTTCCGCACCCAGTCGTCCACCGCCACCACGATCGTCTCGTGCTGCCCATCCGGGCTCGGCGAAACAATGATCTCCCCATCTACCAGTTCCGCCCGGAAACCGGGAGCCACTTCAAGCGCGGCGAACACCTCGCGGAGGTCGTCCCGGTCGAACGGCGCCGTCATCACAGGTCCCCTCGTGGGGTTGCAGCGGTGGTGACGCCGTACCGAACAGAGCAGCACCGGCCACCACAAGGTCACGTAGAGCGTCCGGATGGAAACTTAGCGCAAGGATCGGTGGTTCGTACTGGGATGGGAGTGATACGGAAGCGCGATCTCGGGGGCTGATGCTGTGAGGCGTTGACGTTCGGGGGGGAGGCGAGCATGACGGTTCGGCGGCCGTCCCCTCCCCCCTTCTCCAGAGGGGGGAGGGGACGGAGCACAGGACGCTTCTGGTGGGCGGCCCCGGGTCAGCGCATGGTCTGGCCTATGCCGTGCATGTTGCCCTCACTGTCGCGGAACCAGGCGGCCCGTTCACCGACCCCGCCCGCCGACGGGTAGTTGCCGCTGACCTGCGCGATCCCGTCGACGGTGCGCAGCCCGGGAGCGTCCACGTCCTCGAACTCGACCCCGCGGCGGCGCAACTCGGCGACCACCTCCTCGATGTCGTCGACCTCCCAGGCGATCTGCGTGTGCGTCCCGGACGGCCCGCCCGCGGACTGGAAGACCGAGAACCAGCCATTCCGGCACTGGTAGCGCAGCCCGCCGGGACGGGTCTCGGCCGGTTCGAGACCGAGCTTCTCGGCGTAGAAGCGCCTGGCCCGGTCGAGGTCCTGGGCGGGCAGCCGGGCGGAGACGGCGGCGTCGGCCAGCGGGCCCGCCGCCGCGCGCCCGGCGGCGCGTTCGCGTTCGCGGCGGGCGGTCCAGTACGCGGGCGTCAGCTCGATGATCTGGAGCAGGTTGCCGTCCGGGTCGAGCGCCGTCCCGAACCAGGCGCCCGCCCCCTCCCGGTACTCGAGCGGGGCGACCCAGGCCACGGCCAGCGAGTCCAGGTGGCGCGCGATCGCCCGCGCGTCGTCGACGTGCAGGTTGATGATGATCCGCGCGGGTTCGGCGGCCAGGGGCGCCACGTCGTCGCGGCCGTCGATCAGGACGCCGACCTCGCCGAACGACAGGAACCCGTCGGCGTCGGCCCTGATCCCGAACGCCCGCTCGTACCAGGCCCGGAGCCGCTCCGGCTCCCTGCTGGCCAGCAGGATGCTGCCGATGGCCGGGGTCACTCCCATGGAACCTCCTCGTTGTACGTTCCTGGTTGTGACCCGACCGGAGGCACGGATTCATCGGTGCCCGTAAAGCGCGGGCCAAGCCGGGTCTCAGACGATCCAGACCTCGTGCAGGGCGCGCCAGAGCAGGCCGTTGCGGGCGCCGGGCGCGGGCGCGAAGACGGCCACGGCGCGGCGGGCGTCGGAGGAGACGGGCGTCCGCTGGTGCTCCTCGTAGGCCGCCACGACCATGCCGCCGCCGCGCGTCTCGTCCAGCAGGACGCGCGGCTCGCGGATCTCCAGGACGAGGCCCGGGGACGCGCCGTGGGCCGCCTCCATCATGGCCGCCAGGTCGGGCAGGGTCTTGACGGCGCCGTCCGGGTCGTACCAGGTGAAGTCCGGCGCGTGCCTGCCGAGGAAGGACGCGACGGCGGACGGTTCCGCCTCGCCGCGCAGCCAGCTCTCGATGAAGCGGTGATGCAGCACGACCTCGTCCACGGCGTTCACGCGGCGTTCCGCCCGATCCAGGTGCGCAGCGGTGTCAGCTCGACGCCGAAGAGCGCTTCGAGCTTGGCGGGGTCGCCTTCGTAGAGGCCGGCGGCCTCGGGGGCGGCCAGCCATCGGTACGTGCTCGCCACGCCCGCCGCGGCCTCCGCGCCGAGCAGCGGCACCAAGCCCTCCTCAAAGGCGTCGGGGTCCACGGGTACGTAGCGGATCTCCCGGCCGAGGACGGAGGTGAAGGCGGCCGCCAGTTCCGGTCCCGTCACCGCCTCCTTGCCGCCGATGTCCACCGCCGCTCCGGCCAGGGCAGGGCGGTCGAACGCGGCGGCCGTGAGGGCCCCGAGATCGTCATGGGCCAGCCACGCGACCCGGTGGGCCGCGGGCAGCGGATAGGGAAGGACGCCGCCGGCGAGGGCCTCCCGCGCCCACGGAGCGGCGAGATTGTCCAGGTAGACGGGCGGACGCAGCACCACGGCCGGGACGCCGCACGCCAGCAGGGCCTCGGCCGCGGCCCGCTTCGACTCGAACGCGGCGACGCCCGTCCGCACGGCGGGGACGCGGTTGCCGGTGTTGAACACCAGGCGTTCCAGATCGGCCGAGGCCGCGACGATGTTGTCCACGAAGCGGGCCACCGCCGCCGGGTCGAACTCCATGGGAAGCGTCACCGAGGCGCGCGTCACCCCCTCGAACGCGGCCCGTACGGCTGCGGCGTCCGCGAGGTCGCCGCGCACCCACTCGACGCCGGACGGCCCGCGCACGCTCCGGCCGAGGCCACGGACGCGGTGCCCGTCCCGCAGCAGCCGCCGCGCGACCGCCCCGCCCTGCGCGCCGCCCGCGCCGATCACCAGATAGATATCGCTCATGCGTTCAGGCTGCCGCTGCTTCTCCTGTACGTTCTATACGCAAAGATCCGGCTTTGATTAAGGATCGTCTGTGACGGTGGAAGTGCGGGAGACGTCCGCCCCGGAGGGCGACCTGCTGGGCGAGTGGCTGGCGCCGCTGCGCCTGGAGGGCGTGTTCGCCAGCCGGTGGACGGTCCACGCGCCCTGGGGCCTGCGCGGCGACCAGGAGCGGAACGCGATCCTGCACTACGTGCACTCCGGCGAGTGCGCGATCACGATGCCGGGGCCGTCCGAGCCGGTCGTCCTGCGCGCGGGCGAGCTGGCGGTCTTCCCGTACGGCGCCGCGCACGAGTTGGCGGACCGTCCCGGCCGTCCCACCACCCCGCTCGACCTGCTGCTCCCAGGCCGCCCGGCCGGAACGGCCACGGAGTTGCGGGTGGACGGCCCGGGCCCGGCGACCGAGCTGCTGTGCGGCGGGCTGCACTACGACGAGACCGCCGTGTCGCCGCTCTACCGCGCGCTGCCGGAGATCCTGGTGCTCGATCGGGAGATGCTGGCCGACGAGCCGCTGCTGGCCGGGACCCTCGACCGGCTCGCCGGCGGGGCACGGGACGGCGCGCCCGGCGCCCGGCTGGTGGCGCTGCGCGCCTTCGAGCTGGTCTTCGTGCTGGCGCTGCGGGTGGCGCTCGGCAGGCTCGGCGACACCTCGCCCGCGCTGCGGGCGCTGCGGCATCCGGGGATCGGCCGGGCCCTGCTGGCGATCCAGACCAGGTTCGCCGAACCGTGGACGCTCGCGTCGCTGGCCCGGGAGGCGAACATGTCGCGGTCGGCGTTCGCGACCACGTTCACCCGCCTCGTCGGCGAGGCCCCGGCCCGGCATCTGAACGGCCGGCGCATGCGCGAGGCGGCCCGGCTCCTGGACGAGACCGCGCTGCCGCTGGGGGTGCTCCCCGAACGGGTCGGCTACCGCTCGGCCGTCGGTTTCCACCTGTCCTTCCGCCGCCACTTCGGCACGCCCCCCGGCGAATACCGCCGCACCCGGACGGCTTCCCGATGAACCGCCGGGACCACCCCGCGGGGATCACGGCATCCGGTTCCGGTTGCACCTTCGCGCAATTTAGCTGCCATCCGTGTGCCCGCGTTCTTGGCAGCTGGTGATAAGCGCTTGAGCGGTCGGAACAATTTCGAGCACCTCTAGAAATCTCCCTTGTCGGTATAAACCGGGCGTCGTACCGTCGGTGCACCCGGGCCGTCTCGCGCGGTCCTGGCACTCCTCGGGAGAGAAGAGATCATGGTGCGGTCATTCCGTCAACGCGTTCTCACGTCGGCCGCGGCGGTCACCGGGATCGTCGCCCTCACGGCGACTCCGGCCCACGCCGCGACCTGGACGGTCAGCGGGGCCGGTGGCCTGGTCTTCTACGCCTCCAGTGGCCAGCCCTACCTGAGGGACGTCCAGACCAATGTCGCCTTCACCTGCGACCAGCAGCTCATGGCGAGCGAACTCAACGACACGTCCGGGCACCCCGGGCCGGGAATCGGCGTTCTCGAGAACTTCGACTGGGGCACGTGCTTCCACCCGTCCATCGGACAGTTCGCTGTGACATCGGAGAACTTCTGGGAGTACAACGCGGTGGCGCCGACCGCGAATCCGGACGTGAGCGTCATTTCCGTGACGGCCATCGAACTCGAGGTCAGCGGCCCGGGTTGCGAAGCGACGATCTCGGGCGGGGCACCGGGCTACTACCACAGCGACACGGGTTACCTCGAGATGGATCTGAACGCGCCCAACCCCGGCGGCCACGAGCTCGTGGCCTCCGATGTCACGGGGTGCACCGGGATGCTGGCGAACGGAAGAACCATGGAGTGGGACGCCGCGTATCTGACTGATCCCGTATATGGCCTTTCCAGCACCCCCTGACCGCCCGGCACATCGTTTCACCCGTCCCGAAGGGAACGCCACGCATGATGCGGCCGATGTTCAAGCGCCTGCTCACACTGGCGGCGGGAGTCGCCGCGGCCGTCGCCCTGACGGCCTCCCCCGCGTACGCGGCCGGATGGACGGTCAGCGGTGCCGGCGGATGGGTCACTTACGGGTCGTCCGATCTCACGTGGACGGTGCCGGCTTCCGGAGCGAGGTTCACCTGCGCCTATCACGAGATGTCGGGACCTATGGACGACACGACGAGCCACCCCGGCCCGGACATCGGCTCCATCACTGACCAGACCCTGACGAACTGCGGCCTCCCGTTCAGCTCGTTCGCCGTGACGGTCGTCGGCCAGTGGCGGTACAACGCCGTCGCCCCCACGGCCGACCCGGATGTGAACCACGTTTCGATCACCGGCGTCCACCTCATCCTCTCCGGCCTCGGCTGCACCGCGACGATCATCGGCGGGGTTCCGGGCCGGTACGACAACACCGACGGCACGCTCTCCCTCGACTCGGCGGGCTCCAACCCCGACGGCGTCGGACTCACCTTCTCCAACGTCCAGGGCTGCCTCGGGCTCATCCAGAACGGCGGCGTCGCCAACTGGACGGCGCGCTACGCGACCGACCCGCCGTACACCCTCACCCACACGCCCTGACGCGGGAGAGAAGACATGATCGGATCGACCGTCAGGCGCCTCGTCCTGGTCGCGGCCCTGCTCGCCACCGCCCTCACGGCTCCGCCCGCACACGCGCAGAGCGCCCCGCGCGCGGCCGACTACGTGACCTTCTTCTCCACCAACATGGGGCTCTGGAATCTGCGCACCCGCCAGCGCATCATCACCTGCCAGGAGCACGAGATGGTCGGCTGGCCCACCTTCAATGCCGTGAACCTCGAGACCGAAGCCTTCACCAACTGCACAGACTCGCTCAACTTCAGTCTGAACGCCCAGGCCACGGGGATATGGAAGTACAAAACCCTCACATCATATCCACCGTCCAGCCTCACCACCATATCCATCACCCAGATCTCGCTCCATTTCAGCGGTGTCTCCTGCTCGATAACGGTGACCGGTGGATCGCCGGGGATTTATGACAGCGCCGGCGCCGCCATGGCGCTCGCCGCGTTGCAGCCCAATCCCGACAAGGTCACGCTCATCGCCTCCGGCGTCGTCAGCTGCTTCGGCCTCGTCACCAACGGCGACTTGCTGGAATGGCGAGGCGACTACACCGTCGACCCTCCACTCTGAGCCGCACCCGCCGGCCCCGTACCGCGGGCCGGCGCTCGGTCGACGCGGAGGAGCCGACTCTGGCCGACCGTCGCCGGCGAGCTCTCGGTCCACGCCGGCGGTCGGCTCGGCTCGGTTATTCACGACGGTCACCGGAATGTGCGGCAGCATTCACGGTCAGTGATTCCACCGCGGCCCAAAGCGGCCAGTACGGCGCCGTCCCACCGGCCCGCCCGCCGACCAGGGAGGATCCGCCGCACCTCCGCTTCCACCTATCATCCACACACAAAGCAAAGCGCGCACTTATATTGCGATGACAATGATTGGAGCCGCTTTCCCGGAGCGCGGGAAATTGCCCGCACCAAGCCTTGTCACCCATTCCGCGCAGAAGTAATGTTCAGTCCGTTGAAACGATTCGCGGAAATGCCGTGACCCGCATGACCGCACCCCGACCATCTTCTCTTTCCACCCGGGTGCCCGCACCCGGGGCGGCCGGTCGGCGGCCCGCCACAAGCGATCGCCACCAAGGCGCGACGACACCGGGGCGCCCCGTGCCGGCCGAATTCCGTCCCGCCCCAGGAGGCAATTCATGGTGCGCCCGTCCCTTCGCAGCAAGGCCCGCCGCTTCGCGACGCTCGCGACCGCCGGGCTGGCCGCCGGCGCCGTCCTCGCCGTCCCCTCCGCCGCGCAGGCCGAGCCGATCCTCAAGGTCGACTACCCGGCGACCGGCACCACCTTCATCAAGGCGACCAACTCCTCGCTGAACCTCGGGCCCGGCACGCTCAAGTCGAGCCTCGACCTGGGCACGGGCAGTCTGACCGCCAACCTGGTGATGCCCCCGGCCCAGGGCGAGTTCAAGCAGTGGGGCGTCATCCCGGTCAGCGTGACGACCACCCTCATCGAGGCGGCCCCCACCACCGGGACGATCGACCTCAACACCGGCAAGGTCACCAGCACCTCGAAGGTGACCCTCAAGCTGTCCAACCTCAAGGTCGCCGGCATCCCGACGCCGGTCGGCGACAACTGCAAGACCAAGACCCCCGCGACGATCAACCTGGTGTCCGGGGACGACTGGAACGTCCTGCAGGGCGGCACGCTGACGGGCACCTACACGATCCCCGAGTTCCAGAACTGCATCCTGGCGACGCCGCTGATCAACCTCACGGTGCCGGGGCCGGACAACACGATCTCGGTGAAGCTGGGGACGCCGACCGTCCCGCCGGCGGTGGCCCAGCAACTCGCCAAGATCGGCTGATTCCGAGCCCGCGCCCGCGCCGCGCACAGCAGGGGCCCGCCACCCTCCAGGGTGGCGGGCTTTCTGACGTGCGCGCCGACCTTTTCACCATGCGGAGCCCGCCGCCCGATCCCCGGTCCCGGCAGCTCAGGGCGGTGCCTCACGCGCCCAGTCCAGCAGCGGCCGTCCGGGCGTGCGAGCTTCGAGCGTCCGGGCTTGGTCCGCCGGCAAACCTCGGTCACCGGGGCTTGAGACGCACGGGCCCGTATGCAGCGGCGAAGGCGCCCGCGGCACAAAGAAGCCCGTGGCCGGAACGCCCCGATGGGCGTCGGCCGCGGGCTCCCGTCCCGCCGGATCACTCGAACGTCTGGCCGTACCTGATGTCCTGCTGGATCCCCGGGTACACGATCGGCTCCACGAACTGGGGCGGCCCCGCGAACCTGGCGCAGGTGGCGCTCTTGTTCCTGACCTGCATTCCCGAGCCCAGCCCCGGCACGGAGATCTCGTTCTTGCTCCGGGAGTGCGTGAACGCCGGCAGCGCCTGGTTGGACGCGGAGATCTCGAAGCTGCACGACGCCGACGACACCTGGAAGGACCAGTCGGCGAAGGCGCCGGTGAAGTCGCCCGTCGCCGGGTCGATCCCGGCGCGGTTGTCGGTGATCTTCGCGGGCAGGCGGCCGACCTCCACGGTGAAGTCCTCGCCCCCGAAGGTCGCGTTGCCCTCGCAGCCGCGGAACGTCACACCGGTCACCTCGCCCATGGCGTCCGGCCGGATCAGCGTCCCGCTCTCGAAGCGGCCGCGGATCGTGGTGGACGAGCACTGGACGACGGCGTTGCCCGTCCTGCCCGCCTGGATCGACACCGGTCCGGACGTGGCGGTCCATTCGCCGCCCGGCTTGATGGAGTACCCGTAGCCGGGGGTCGGGGGACAGGGGTTGATGCGGGTGCTCCCGAGCGCGGGGAAGCACACCGGCCCCTGGGTCAGCTGTATGTAGTTCCCCTTGCCGGAGATGGACGCGGTGAGGAGCCGGTCGAGGTCCTCGCCGACGCCGCATCCGCTGAAGCCGGGGATGTCGATGCTGCCGACGAGCCGTCCGCCCTGGGCGACGTCGTACGGCGGGTCGCTGTCGCTCCGGCCTGTCAGCGGCAGGTACACGGGCTTCTCGGTCCGGCAGTTCGGGCCCACGTCCATGGGCGAGCCGTTGACGCGCACGTCATGGACGCGGATCGTCGCCTCCGCCCAGGTGTTGGTGATGGTGGGCCGGGTGGAGACCGTCGCCGGGCCGACCGAGGCCAGGTTCATGTTGCCGATCTGGGTGATCTCCATCTTGGCGGTCGTCGGCATGAACCCGAAGGTGAGGAAGGTCGACTCCAGCGTGTCCAGGTGGGCCACCGCGATGTGCCGAGCCTGGGTGAGCTGCTCACCGGTGGGGGGGTCCGGATAGTTGTAGAGGTCCTGCCCCACGATCACCGAGGCGCGGCCGGCGATCGGGCTGGCGCCCTTGAGCTTGTTCACGTTGGACTTACCGGAGAGGAACGCGCACCCGGCGATCGGGTCGGACACGTGGACGTGGTCGGGCGGTACCGGCGGGAAGAGGTGCACGAACTTCTCGTTGTACCCGCCCTCCGGCATCGGGTCCGGGCACTCCTCGCCCGGGGCCGCGCGGGTGCGCGACGGGGCCCCGCCGCTTCCCGGGCTCGCGGACGGCGCGGGGTCGGCGGCGTCCGGCGACCCGGTGACCGGGACGGTCACCAGCGTGCTGTCCTGGCCGAGGTTCGGCGTGCACGCCACCGTCAGCGGGGCCGGGGCCGCGGCGCCGTCGCCCGCTCCCTTGAGGGTCAGCCGGAGGGAGAGGGCCCCCGCCGAGAACACCGCGTCGCCCTCGGTCCCGATCGTGGCGGGCGGGACGGCGCCGGCGGCCTCCAGGCTGAGCGAGCCCTGTCCCGGCACCTTCGTACCGGGGATCGTGAGGCCCTGCCACGTCGCGCTGCCGGGCCGTCGCCCCTCGGTGACCAGGACGTCCAAGCCGGCGACGCCCTCGACGGACGTCGCGCCCTCACCCAGGCCCGCGACGGCCTTCTCCGGCAGGGTCGTCGTGACCGAGACCCCCTGCACCCGGATCTGCGAGCGCGGCTCGACCGATCCGGGGAAGGTGCCCTGGACGCGCACCGCGACCTGCTCGGCGCCGGAGGGGAACTGGCAGGCGTACCTGAGCGAGACGTCCGCCCGCTGGCTGCCGACGGCCGCGGCGGCCCCCGGGATCAGGCCCGCCAATACCATCACCGCGGCGATTCCCGCCGTGCGGACGGACCTGCGGGATGCCCAACGCGCGCCGTTCTTCATATCCGCCTATCCGTACGAGAAAAGGAGGTGCGCGCCGGCGGCCGCGTGTTTCGCTCCCCGAGCACGGCTGCACCGGCCGCTTCCTGCGACGACAGCACCGGAAGAAATGACGATGACAGTTTCACAGAGTCATTGCTACGGACGAGTAGCATAGACGGCGGCGCACAACTCCGACAAGGAAGCCAATCGCCGCGAGGCCCGCCGGCGACACCTTTATAAACCGATGACAACCGCCGCCGGATTTCTATCAGAGGGGAAGCACCGGCGGGCGGTGCCCTCGGAAACGGGTGCGGCCGCCGCGCGGTGGACGGGCCTGGCTCCGCGCGGCGGCCGTTCGGGACTGATCCCGGGTCACACGGTGTTCACCGCCGTCAGGGGACGTAGGTGAGGTCGATCGTGTTGGGGTCGATCTCGAAGTTGCCGGTGAACTGGGCGGTGTCGCCGTTCTGGATGATGCCGAGGCAACCGGTGACACCGGAGGCGACCAGCGAGACGTTGCCCGGGTTGGGAGCGGTCGGGTCGACCGACAGCGTGCCGGTGGCGTTGCGGTAGTAGCCGGGCACGCCGCCGGTGAAGGTCGCGCTGCAGGCCGGGCCGGAGATCGACGCGCTGATGTTGGTGATGGAGCCGACGTTGACGGCCGGGTCCGCGGTCGGCTGCACGCCCTTGATGTTCCACGTGCCGCCGTGGGTGACGTTGAAGGTCAGCCCGAACGGGCCGGTGCAGGTCGTCCAGGTGGTGCTGTCGATCGTGCCGACCGTACTGCTGTAGCTGCCGTTGTTGATCGTGGCGTCGGCCTCGGCGTCGACGCACTTCAGGACGGCGCCGCTGCGCGGAACCCTGAGCTGGGTGTCGTCGGAGTAGCCGTAGGCGTAGCCCGAGGCGCCGGTGACGGTCCAGCTCGCGTCGGCCGCGGCGGCGGGAGCGGCGGTCAGGCCGATTCCGGCGGCGGCGATCGCGCCGGCGATGAGTCCCGTGCGGATGGACTTGCGCATTGGATGTGCCCTTTCGAGAGGGGGGTTGTACCCGGTGGGTGCCGGTACTCGGTACTCGTTGGGGTGGGATCCGGGGACGGGGTGGCAAGACTCCTTCTCTGGGCGGCTCCTTGGATGTGAAACTGCGGCCGGGCAGGATCGGCCGGCAGGATCGGCCGGGGAGTTTTCGCCGTATCCGGGTAACCGGGCGGAGGTTTCTGGTAACCTGCCCCGTTCCGCTTCGGCGCCTCCTACCGATGAGTAAACTAAGTGCCGACTTCGCGTCCGACAAGGGCTGATATCGGAAAATCTTGAGCGCCCTCGATTTCTTGTCACCCGATGATGAAAACGTCGATCGTTCTGTCTTGAAGTGAGTGACCGGGCGGTCTCCCGCCACGCTCCGTGCACATCATCACCGCTGGTCAATGACCACTCGGTGCGATCATTCGCGCTCCCCCGGGGAAACCTTCCATGGATCGGTGCACGACCGGCCCGATTGGGTTACGTTTGACGCGTCGTAGATCACCCCGGGGACCGGTGAATGCGCCGGCCCCGCGGGTGGAATGCACGCGATATCGCTGACCGTAATGGCCCTACCGCAGCCGGGAGGCTCCCCGCCGCCACCCGTGGCGCCGCGCGGCCGGCGGTGGCGGGAAGGAGCATCGACGATGGCGCGCATCCACGATTCCGCCGGGCGGGATCGGCGTCCGGGACGGCTTCCACCGCGGATAGCCACCGTTCTGCGGCCGGAATTGGACTCGCTCGCCGAGGACATCATGTCGGAGATCCGCAGAACCATTCCCGAGTACGGGGAGCCGCCGGATTCGGGCGCGCGGCTGGAGCTGCGGGCGAGCGTGGAGCAGACGCTGCGCACCTTCGTCGACCAGATCTCCGGCTCGGACGAGTCGCGCGACCGCCGGGACCAGCTGTGCCGGGCGCTGGGCCGCAGCGAGGCGTACCGGGGCCGGAGCCTGGACGCGCTCCAGGCCGCCTACCGGACCGGCGTCCAGGTGGCCTGGCGGCGCGTCGCCGAGGTCGGCCGCCGGCACGGGCTGTCGTCCACGGTGATGTCGCAGCTGGCCGACGCGCTGTTCGCCTACATCGACGAGCTGGCCTCGCTGTCGGTGGAGGGGTTCGAGGAGGCCCGGTCCCGCACCGACGATGAGCGCGCCGAGTTGCAGCGGCGGCTGCTGTGGATGCTGGTGGAGCGTCCCCGGCCGTCCCGGGCGGCGCTGGAGCGGGCCGCGGACGCGGCCGGGTGGAGCCTGCCCGCGGAGGTGACGCCGGTGGCGCTGCCGCCACGGGCGCGGTGCGTGCGCGCGGCCCTGGGCGACGACGTGCTGGCCGACCTCGGCGGCGCCGAGCCGCATCTGGTGCTGCCGGGCCCGCTGGACGCGGACCGGCGCGCGGTGCTGCTGGCGGCGCTGCCGGAGCGGCGGGCGGCGACCGGGCTGACCGTCCCGCCGGGCGAGGCGGCCGACTCGCTGCGCTGGGCGCGGCGGACGCTGGCGCTGGTGGACACCGGGATCGTCGAGGACGCCGGGCTGACCGCGGCCGAGGACCATCTGCTGGAGCTGTGGCTGCTGGCCGACGGCGCGCTGCTGGACCAGGTCGCGCGGCGGCGGCTGGCCGTGCTGGCCCGGATGGGCGCCACGCAGCGGCTGCGGCTCACCGAGACGCTGGGCGCGTGGCTGGAGACGCAGGGGAACGCGGTCGAGACGGCCAAGCGGCTCCAGGTGCATCCGCAGACCGTCCGGTACCGGCTCCGGCAGATCACCGAGGCTTTCGGAGAGCAGCTCACCGACCCGGAATCGAGATTTGCGCTGGAAGCGGTGCTGCGCGCGGGCCGGCTGAGAGAACGGAGCCCGTCGCTGCGCTGACGACGATGTGAATCACCAATTGTGTCAAGGTGATGACGCAGGGCGGTTTTGCCGATTCTTTACCGTAAAACGACGCCCTTCTGATCTACGTTCAGTGTGCTTCACCTCACAAACATTCCTGCCGGGGGGCGCGCAGGGGTCCCCCGCTCGGCGCGCTCCTCCCGGGTCACATGCCGTACCCCGAGGTCACAGTCGCCGGCGGCCCCGCCGGCGGCGCGGGAACGCTCCCATGATCTCGGCGTTCTCGGAGGTGCACCGATGACGCGTACGCTCGAACCGGGCGGGCTGGTGAAGCTGTCGGCCCCCCTGCCGAGGCATCTGGCCGCCATGATGCGGCCGGAGCTGCCCAGCCTGGCCACGGAGATCATCGAGGAGATCCGGCGGTCGATCCCCGAGTACGGGCGGCCGATCCAGGGTCCCTACGTCCAGGCCCTGCAGATCGGCGTCGAGCGCGCCCTGGCCCACTTCGTCGAGCAGATCGCCGACCCGTCGCTGCCGCGCGAGCGGCACGAGGACACCTACCGCAGGCTCGGCCGCTTCGAGGCGCAGGAGGGCCGGACCCTGGACAACCTGCAGGCGGCGTTCCGGATCGGCGCGCAGGTCGCCTGGCGGCGCGTGATGCGGGTCGGTCCGCAGCGCAACCTGTCCTCGGCCGTGATGGCGCAGCTGGCCGACGCGCTGTTCGCCTACATCGACGAGCTGGCCTCGCTGGCGCTGAAGGGCTACCTGGACGCGCTGCCCGCCGAGGAGCTGGAGGAGCACCGGCGGCGGCTGCTGCGGCTCCTGCTGCGCCGCCCGGCGGCGTCCCGGCGCGCGATCGAGGAGCTGGCCGAGCCGGCCGAGTGGGACGTCCCGGAGGAGATGACGCTGGTGGCCGTGCCGCCGGGCTCCCGGGTGGTGCGGACCGCGCTGGACCGCGACGTGCTGGCCGACTTCACCGACCCCGAGCCGCACCTGCTGGTGCCGGGGCGGATGACCGCCGACCGGCAGCGGATGCTGGCCGAGGCGCTGCCGGAGGGCCGCGCCGTCTCCGGCGTGAGCGTCCCGCCCGGCGGCTGCGCCGACTCGCTGCGCTGGGCCCGCCAGGCGCTGGCCATGGTCGACTCGGGGATCCTGGACGACGGCCCGGTGACCCGCTGCGAGGACCACCTGATCACGCTGTGGCTGCTGAACGACCCGGCGCTGATCGACCAGATCGCGCGGCGCAACCTGGCCGGGATGGCGGCGCTCAACACCGGGCAGCGGCACCGGCTGCTGGAGACGCTGCGGACCTGGCTCACCACCCGCGGCACCGCCGCCGAGATCGCCGAGGAGCTGCACGTCCACCCGCAGACCGTGCGGTACCGGATGCGCAAGCTGGAGGGCACGCTGGGCGAGCGGCTCACCGAGCCGGACTCGCGGTTCGCGATCGAGGTGGTGCTGCGCGCGATGTGGCTGCGCCGCCGCGCCGACGCCGACGCCCCCGGCCTCCAGGACCCGGCGGCCTCCAGGCACGACGCCGAGCCCGACGCCGAGCCGCTGGACGCGGCGCCCCGCGCCGCCGGACCGCGCGAGACCGGGCCGCGCGAGACCGGGCCGCGCGAGACCGGGCCGCGCGAGACCGGGCCGCGCGAGATCGCGATGACCGCGCTCGATCTCGGCCGCGGCGGCCGGGTGCCGGCGGACGGCCGGGTGCCCGCCGAGGGCCGCGGACCCCTGGACGGCGGGCTGCCCATGGAGGCCAGAATGCGAACCCGGTGATAACCACCGACGGCGATTGCGCATCCGCGAATAACTCTGTTCGGTCAGGGTTGATTCGACCATTCGTTCCGTGCTCCCATGCCTATTCGGAACCACGGTGCATTTGAACGACATGGTCGGCGATTGCGTGGAGGTGCGTGCAGGTGCGCTCACGATCGGCGGGCGGCTCCCTGCTGGCCGGGCTCGGTGCGGCGGCGGTCTTCGCGGTGGCCGCGGCGCCACCGGTCATCGCCGAACCCGAGCCCAGTCCGAGCGGCGAGTCCCCGACCGGCGGGACGGCCACCGACCCGCCGACCGATCCCCCCACCGACCCGCCCACGGATCCTCCGACCGACCCGCCGACCGACCCGCCCACGGACCCCCCGACCGACCCTCCGACGGACCCTCCGACGGATCCCCCCACGGATCCCCCGACGGACCCGCCGACCGATCCTCCGACGGACCCGCCCACGACGCCCCCGCCGACGGACCCACCGCCGGGAGGCGGCCCCGGGACGAGCAACCCGGTGCTGTCGATGTGGCTGTCGACGTCGTCCTCGACGGTGAAGCCCGGCGGGACGGTCGCGGTGACGGTCAAGGTGGCCGCCGCGAAGGCCACGGCCCACGGCACGGTGCTGCGGCTGTCGGCGAGCGGCGCCTCGGTGAGCCCGTCCGCGCAGGGCATGGGCAGCGTCGGCGGCGGGGGCCGCACGGCGGCGGCCACCGTCACGGCGCCGTCGAACGCCCGGCCGGGGACGATCAAGCTCAAGGCGTCGGTGTCGGCGTCCAAGGCCGTCACCGTCTCCAGGAGCTACACGCTGATCCTCACCAGTTCGTCCGGGGCGCTGCCGCCCGGGATCTCGCTGTCGGACCTGCCCTCGGACGTGCCGCCGCTGACCAACTCCTCGTTCAACGCGGTCGCCGGGATCCCGCTCCCGCAGGTCGCGCTGCCGCCGGTCGCCTCGCCGCAGATCGCGGCGAGCCCGCCGCCGATCACTCCGGGCGCGGTGCTGCGCGCGGGTTTCGAGGAGTCCTTCGACGCCGAGGACCTGGCCGCGATCCACGCGGGCTGGCTGGCCGCGATGGCGGCGTCGGTGGCGCTGCTGCTGGCGCGGACGCGGATGTCCCGGCGCCGGGAGGTCCCGGCGCACGTGCGGCGGTGGCTGGCCGGACGGCGGCTCACCGACGCCCGGCTCCGCACCGTCCCGCCGCAGCCCGCGCCGGTCCCGATACGGCTGGTCTGGCTGCCGCTGCGTCCCAAGGCCGCCGTCCGGCTCCAGCCGCGCGGCTAGCGCCGCCGCCGATGCCGCCGGTCAGGCGTCCAGGACCTGGTCCTCGCCCTCGACCACCGGCGGCAGCGTCGACCACGGGAAGTTGATCCACCGGTCGGTGTGCCGCCACACGTACTCGCACTTGACCTCGGAGTGCGGCTTCTCGTAGATCACCGCGCAGCGGACGTCGGCCACGTGGTCGGCGCAGAAGTCCCGGACCAGTTTCAGCGTGGCCCCGGTGTCGGCCACGTCGTCGGCGACCAGGACGCGGGCGCCCGACAGGTCGACGGCGTTGGGCACGGGCGGGAGCATCACCGGCAGGTCGAGGCGTTCGTTCACGCCGGTGTAGAACTCCACGTTCATCACGTGCAGGTTCTTGACGTCCAGCGCGTAACCGAGGGAACCGGCCACGAACAGCCCGCCGCGCGCGATGGACAGGATCAGGTCGGGACGGTAGCCGTCGTCCGCGATCTCCTGGGCCAGCGCGCGACCGGCCGTACCGAACATCTCCCAGGTCAGGACTTCTCTTTCGGCAGACACGGCCCCTATCTTCGCCGACCGGCGGGACTGCTCGGCACCCCGGATCCGGCCGGGCCGCAGAGATCGGCGACGATCGCGCAGGCGTCCAGCGGGAGCGTGCCCTTGAGCACGGCGGGCCGGGTGCCCTCGGGGCCGGCGGCGGTCATGACGCTGGCCAGCCCGTCGAAGAACCCGTTGAGCGCGTCCACCAGCATGAGCAGCTCGCCGCTCCGGGCGGCGGCGACGTTCGCGGTGCGGCCCGCGCCGTCCACGATCCGCCCCAGGTCGTCGCCGTGCCCCTGGAGGTCGTCGCCGACCCGGGACGACACCTGCGCGGCCTGGTCGAGGAGCCGGGTCACCTTGTCGGGACGGTCCCCGAGGCTCGCCGACAGCGCCCCGGCGTCGCGGGCGGTGCCCACGAGCGCCCCGCCGCGGTTCTGCAGGGTGCCGCCGAGCCCGCCGAGGTCGTTGATCAGGCCGTTGATGACGGCCCGGTCGGCGTGTGCCGCGTCGATCACCCGGGAGCCGTTGCCGATGGTGCGACGCAGCGCCGGCCCCTGCCCGGCCGTGCCCTGCGCGAGGGTGTGCACGATCGTGGCCATGTCCTGGGGGTCGATGGCGCGGGCGGTGTCGTACAGCGGCCGGGCCGTGTCGGCGGGGTCGGCCGGGTCCTGGGTGCGGGTGATGGTGCCGCCGTCGGCCAGGTACGGGCCGCGCCCGGCCGCGGGGCCGAGGTCGAGCGAGATCTCCTTCGGCCCGAAGATCGACACCGGGTCGATCCGCGCCCTGGCGTCGCGCGGGATCCGCACGCCGCGCTCCACCCGCAGGCGGACGCGGACCCGGCCGTCGGGCTCCAGCCCCACCGACTCGACCGTGCCGACGGTGACGCCGCGGACCTTGACGTCCGAGCGGGCGTCCAGGCCCTGCCCGGCGCGGCCGAAGGCGGCGGTGTAGCGGGTGGCGCCGGAGTCTCCGGGGAGGGCGGCGACGGCCGCGGTGGTCACGGCGGCGGCCAGGGCGCCCGCGCCGAGGGCGGCGTAGAGCGCCCGCGAGCGTGCGGAGAGAGCGGCATCGGACATGGAACCCCCTGGGTGCCTGCTCACGGTCGCGCCCCGTAAGCGGCCGCTTGCATTATTGGGGAGGGAGCGCCCACTCCGCTCCCCGTGACGGCGTGATCCCTCTCACGCACCCGGGACGCGCGCGGTCCCCGCGACCGGTAGCGTTGGGCGACGTGCCCGCCCCTGATCTGCTGACCGGCAGCGACACCCAGATTCCGGACACGGCGACGCTGCTCGCCGCCGCCGTCGAGGCCATCGGAGGGGCCGAACGCCCCGGCCAGGTGGAGATGGCGCTGGCCGCCGAGCGCGCCATCGCCGCCGGGGAGCATCTGGCCGCCCAGGCCGGCACCGGCACCGGCAAGTCGCTGGCCTACCTGGTCCCGGCGATCCGGCACGCGGTCGACAGGCGCACCACGGTCGTGGTGTCCACGGCCACGATCGCGCTGCAGCGGCAGCTGGTCGACCGCGACCTGCCGCGCCTGGCCGAGACGCTCGGGCCGCTGCTGGGCCGGGAGCTGAAGTTCGCGATCCTCAAGGGCCGCCGCAACTACCTCTGCCTCAACAAGGTGCAGACCGGCGCGCTGGACGACCCGGAGGAGCCCGAGGGCGGCGGGCTGTTCGACCCGCAGCAGCTGTCCGCGCTGGGCCGCCAGGTCAAGCGGCTCAACGAGTGGGCCGACGAGACCACCACCGGCGACCGCGACGAGCTGGTGCCCGGCGTGAACGAGCAGGCGTGGCGGCAGGTCTCGGTGACCGCCAAGGAGTGCCTGGGCGCCCAGCGCTGCCCGCAGGGCACCGAGTGCTTCGCCGAGCTGGCCCGCGCCGAGGCCGGCGAGGCGCACGTGGTGGTCACCAACCACGCGCTGCTGGCGATCGACGCGCTGGAGGACTTCCAGGTCCTGCCCGAGCACGACCTGGTGATCGTGGACGAGGCGCACGAGCTGGTCGACCGGGTCACCTCGGTCGCCACCGGCGATCTGAGCGCCGCCGCGGTCGAGACCGCGGCCCGCCGCTGCGGACGGCTGATCGAGGAGGAGGTGGGTTCGGGCGGCGTAATGGGTAGAGCCGACCGGCTCAAGGAGTCGGCCGAGGGCCTGGGCCTGCTGCTGGAGGAGCTGCCGGGCGGGCGCATGGACGTGCTGTCCCCCGCGCTCGGCAACACCCTCGCGGTCGTGCGGGACGCCGCGCACGCCTGCCTGACCGCGATCGGCCCGGAGAAGAAGGACTCCGACGCCGGCACCATGGCGGCGCGCAAGGCCGCCCGGTCGGCCCTGGAGGACCTGCACGACACGGCGGTGCGGCTGCTGGAGTCGTTCCAGCCGGAGATCTCGGCGCGGTTCGACGTGGTGTGGGTGGAGAAGCCGTTCGTCCAGGACGGCAGGCCCAAGCGCCCGCCGTCGCTGCACGTGGCGCCGATCGGGGTGGGCGGGCTGCTGCGCACGACGCTGTTCGAGCGGCGCACCGCGATCCTCACCTCGGCGACGCTCACGCTGGGCGGGTCGTTCGAGCCGCTGGCCCGGCAGTGGGGCCTGCCACCCCTCGACACCGCCGGGAACGCCGGCGACGGGACGCCCCGGGACGCGAAGACGGCGGCCGAGGGCCTGGCCCGCACCGCTACCGAGGACGACGGGAAGAAGGACGGGGAGAAGGAGATCGTCTGGTCCGGCCTGGACGCCGGATCGCCGTTCGACCACCCCAGGTCGGGGATCCTCTACGTCGCCCGCCACCTCCCCCAGCCGGGCCGCGACGGCCTGGCCGACGCCTACCTGACCGAGATCACCGAGCTGATCGAGGCCGCGGGCGGCCGCACGCTCGGGCTGTTCTCCTCGATGCGGGCGGCGCGGCAGGCCGCCGACGAGCTGAAGGACCATCTCACCCACCCGCTGCTGTGCCAGGGCGAGGACTCCACGTCCCTGCTGGTCAAGCAGTTCGCCGAGGACGAGCGGACCTCGCTGTTCGGCACGCTGTCGCTGTGGCAGGGCGTGGACGTCCCGGGCCCGTCGCTGCAACTGGTGATCATGGACCGGATCCCGTTCCCGCGCCCGGACGACCCGGTGAACTCGGCCCGCTCGCGGGCGGTCGCGGCGCGCGGCGGCAACGGGTTCATGGCGGTCGCCGCGACGCACGCGGCGCTGCTGCTGGCGCAGGGCGCCGGGCGGCTGCTGCGCTCGATGGACGATCGCGGCGTCGTCGCCGTCCTGGACCCGCGGCTGGCCACGGCCCGCTACGGAAGCTTCCTCAAGGCGTCGCTGCCGCCGTTCTGGCCGACGACGGACGCCGAGGTCGTCCGCAACGCGCTGCGCCGCCTCGACGCGGCCGCCTCCTCCGCATCCTCCGGCGACGCCTAACTCACTTCCGTTCCACCGCGCGCGGCGAACGAGCCGCGCCCGGTCGCGTCGGCCCCTGCCTGAAAACTTCCACTTGCGCAGGTCAGACCGGTGCTGCTAGGAATGGACGCCATGTCCAGAACAAGAATGGACGTCGCGTCCAAACCGGAGGCGACCGCTCCCGCGGCGACGGCGGCCTCGGCGACCGGAACGGCCAAGGCCCTGGTGAAGGGCATGGGGCTGGTCGACCTCATCTCCGCCGAAGGGCCGCGGCGGCTCACCGACCTGGTCGAGGCCAGCGGGGTCCCGCGCGGCACCGTCGTCCGGCTGCTGGAGGTGCTGCTGGAGGCGGGCGTCCTGCGCGCCGACGCCGCCGGCCTCTACGACCTCGGCCCCCGGCTGGCGGTCTGGGGGCAGCGCTTCCTCGACCGGCTGGACATCCGCGACCTGGCCGGCGACCTCATGGCGGACCTGTCCGCCCGCACCCGGGAGACCTGCTTCCTCGGCATCGAGCAGGACGACAAGGTGCTCTACGTGGCCAAGGTCGACAGCCCGCAGGCGGTCCGGCCCGCGGCCGTCGTCGGCACCATCAACCCGCTGCACTGCACCGGGATAGGGAAGGTGCTGCTGGCGCACGCCGACGCCGAGACCCGGCGGCGCTGCCTGGACGGGCCGCTGGTGCGCAAGACCCCCAACACCATCACCGAGCCGGACGCGCTGGCGGCCGAGCTCGAGACCACCCGCGAGCGCGGGTACGCGATCGACGAGATCGAGAACGAGGACGGCGTGCGCTGCGTCGCCGCCCCGATCCGCGACCACACCGGGCGGGTCGCCGCGGCGATGTCGGTGTCGGCGCCCGCCTACCGGTTCGCCAGCGCGGACCTGCCGGCCGTCGCCGAGCTGGTCGTCGCGGCCGCCGCGACGCTGTCGGCGCGGCTCGGCCACCATCCCGCATCGAAGAATCAGGAGGTGTCATGAGCGAGACGTCCCCGGCCGGCGGCGGCGAGAGCTGGCGCGGCAAGGTGGGCAGGCTGGCGGAGGACGAGGTCTCGGCCTTCCTCGCCGAGGGCCACATCGCGCGGCTGGCGTGCCTGGACGAGAACGGCTGGCCGTACGTGGTGCCGTGCTGGCACGAGTGGGACGGCGCCGCGTTCTGGGTGGTGCCCCGGTCCCGCGCCGCCTGGGCCCGCCACCTCGCCGCCGACCCGCGCTGCGCGATCACCGTGGACGAGGCCGGCACGCAGCGCAAGGTGGTGGCGCAGGCGCGCGCCGTCCTGGTGGAGGAGCCCTGCCTGAACGGGCAGTGGCTGCCGGTCGCCGAGCGGATGAGCGTGCGCTACCTGGGCGAGAACGGCCCCCGCTACCTGGAGCCGACGCTGGACAAGCCGCGCTGGCTGTTCCGGCTCGACCCGGTGAACATCACCACCTGGCAGGGGAACGACTGGGCGGAGCGCTACAAGTGACCGCCGTCCCCGCCGCCCCCGCCGGGGACGTCGCCGGCGACGTCGTCGAGCTCACCCGGGCGCTGGTGCGGGTGCCCAGCCCCAACCCGGGCGGCGACGAGAGCGAGGTCGCCAAGGCGCTCACCGAGATGGCGCGGGCGGCCGGGCTTCCGGCTCCGCGCGTCCTGGGGCGCGGCGGTCCGCGTCCCAACCTGCTGTTCACCCTCGACTTCGGTCCCGGCGGCCGGCACCTGGTGCTGTGCGGCCACATGGACACCAAGCCGATCGGCGACGCCGCCTGGAGCGTCGACCCGCTCGGCGCCGACCTGGACGGCGACCGCCTCTACGGGCTCGGCTCGGCCGACATGAAGGGCGCACTGGCCGCCATGCTGCTGGCCGCGTCCGGGCTCGTCCGCGACGGCTCCCCCGTGGCGGGACGGCTGTCGCTGCTGTTCACCGCCGACGAGGAGGACGGCGCGTACCACGGCGCCCAGTACCTCGCCGAGTCGCCGCCCGAGGGCCTCGCCGCGGCCGACGCGGTGCTCATCGGCGAGCCCGGCGGCCTGGAGGACGACTACGACCTCCTCCACCTGGGCAGCCGCGGCATCGCCCGGATGCGCGTCACCGCGCACGGGCGGCAGGGCCACTCCAGCCTCTCCGGCGAGCCCGGCACCCGCAACGCCGGAGTGGACGCCGCGCGCGCGGCCGTCGCCCTGGCCGAGGAGCTCGAGCTGCCCTCCCCCGCCGACCCGTACGGCATCCGGGGCTGGGAGACCACGGTCAACACCGGGCTCGCCTACCGGGGCGGGGTCGGCTACGGGGTGCTGCCCGGACGGATGAGCGTGGACACCGAGGTGCGGCTGCTGCCCGGCATGACCCGCGAGGACGTCCGGCGGCCCGTCACGGCGCTCGTGGAGAGGGTCGCGGAGCGGACCGGGGCGCGGCTGGAGGTGGAGTTCGACGAGCAGGGCCTGCTGCCGGGGACGGTGGCGGACCCGGCCGGGCCGCTGCCGGCCGCGGTCCGCGCCGCGGCCCGGCGGGTGCTCGGGCACGTGCCGCCGGACGCGATGTTCCCCGGGACGACCGACGCCGCCTTCCTGCAACCGGCCTGGAACGTTCCCGTGCTGCCCGCGTTCGGCCCCGGCCTGCTGCGCCGGGCGCACGGCGCCGACGAATGGGTGTCGGTGGCCGCGCTGCGCCGGGCCGTCGGCCTGTACGCGGGCATCGCCGCCGCGTTCTGCCCCGGCGAGGCGTCCGCAGAGGAGGAGGGGCGATGAGCGCCGGAACCGCGACGGGCGAGGCCGCGACCGGACGCGTCCGGTCGCTCGCCTCGCTCACGACGCTGATGCCGCTGAGCGGGCTGGCGCTGGTGCTGGTCATCGCCGCGGTGGTGACCCCCGGCTTCTACTCCGACGCCAACCTGCGGCTGGTGCTCTTCCAGGCCGGGCTGATCGGCATCACCGCGGTCGGCCAGACGCTGGTGCTGCTCGGCCGCGGCATCGACCTGTCGGTCGGCGCGGTCATGGGCCTCACCACCGTCGTCATCGCGACGCAGAGCGATGGCGACGCCGGTCGGCTCCCGGTCGCGATCGGACTGGCCGGGCTGGCCGGGCTGGCGATCGGCGCGGTCAACGCCGGGCTGGTGGTGCTGCGCGGCGTGCCGCCGTTCGTGGCCACGTTCGCGGTGTTCGTCCTGGTGCAGGGCGCGATCACGGCGTGGACGAAGGGCGCGGCGGCCGGGGACATCCCCAAGGCGCTGCAGCCGCTCGGCTCCGGACGCTTCCTGGGCGTGCCGACGCCGCTGTGGCTGTTCGCCGGCATCGCCGTCGTGGCCGCGGTGATCCTGGCCCGGACCAGCGCGGGACGGCGCCTGTACGCCACCGGCGCCAACCCCAGGGCGGCCCGGCTGTCGGGCATCCGCACCGGCCGGGTGATCGCCGCCGGCTACCTGGCCAGCGCGCTGCTGGCGGTGCTGGCCGGGCTGGTCAGCGCCGCCTACGCCGGGCACGTGGACGCCCAGCTGTCGCGCAGCCTGGACCTCAACTCGCTGGCCGCGGCCGTCATCGGCGGCGTCGCGCTGACCGGCGGGCGCGGCCACATCGGCCACACCGTCATCGGCGTGGCGCTGCTGGCCGTGCTGATCGTCTGGATGATCCAGCTCGGCGCCGGGGCGGGCGGGCAGCTCGCCGTGCAGGGCGCCGCGATCCTGCTGGCCACCTGGCTGCGCCAGCGCGGAACGACCGACCAGGGAGGCTCCGGATGACCCCCCGGACGAGGAACCGCCGGACCCGGCCCGCCGGGCTGGCGGCGGCGCTGCTGGCGGGCGTGCTCGCCCTCGGCGCGTGCAGCACCGAGCGCGAGTCGCTCACCGCCGGTCTGGGCGAGGCCGCCGACTGCACCGGCCCGCAGGCCAGGGCCGCCCAGCAGAAGTACGCCGAGACCTGGCGCGGCGCGGGCGCGGCGATCGGCCTGAACGGCCTGTCGCCCGCGGCCTCGCAGGTCTGCGAGGTCGACACCGCCAAGTTCGCCAAGGAGCGTCCGCGGGGCGGCTACCGGGTCGCGATCGCCGCGCAGGGTCCCACCAACGCCTGGGCGCTGACCAACGAGGAGGCGTTCAAGTACCGGGCGCGCCAGCGCGGCGTGGACGTCCTGTACGCCTCGGCCAACGGCGATGTGAACAAGCAGGTCGACAACGTCCAGCAGCTGGTGGCGCAGCGCCCGGACGCGATGGTGGTGGTCCCGATGGGCGACGCCGTCACCGGACAGGTCCGCGCCGCCGCCGCGCAGGGGATCCCGGTCGTGGTGTGCTCGGGCCGGCTCGGCGAGGGGTCGGGCGCGGTCAGCACCGTCACCCGCGACTACGAGCTGCAGGGCACGCTGTGGGCGGAGTGGATCGCCCGGCGGATCGGCGGCACGGGCAAGGTCGCCATGCTGTCGGGGATCGCCGGGGTGCCGACGGCCGAGCTGCCGAAGGCGCAGGCGAAGAAGATCTTCGCCGAGCGGTACCCGGGCATCCAGGTCGTCGCCGAGCAGAACACCGACTGGTCGGCGACCAAGGCCAAGACCGTCGCGGCGCAGCTGCTGGCCCGCCACCCCGACCTGGACGCGATCTGGTCGGACTCCTCGATCACCAACCTGGGCGTGTACGAGGCGTACAGCCAGGCGGGCAAGCCCGTGCCGCCGGTCACCGGGGACGTCACCAACGCGTTCCTGAAGGCGGTCCGCGGGAAGAACGTGCCGTTCGCGCTGAGCGCGTTCCCGCCCGAGCAGAGCGCGCAGTGCCTGGACGTGGCGCTGGACGCGCTGGCCGGGAAGAAGGTGCCGAGCCAGGTGAACGTGGACGCCGCGGTGTTCACCCACGAGCAGATCGACCGGTACGTCCGCCCGGAATGCAGCGACGACCTGGCGGTGCCCTCGGCGCTGCCGTCCGACCTGCTCAAGAAGCTCAAGCTGTGCTGAGGGAGGTGGACCCGAGATGACGTCATCGACCCGCGCTCCGGAGGAGACGCCGGCGCTGGAGGCCCGCGGGCTGGTCAAGCGGTTCCCCGGCGTGACGGCGCTGGACGGGGCCGGGCTGGTCTGCCGGCCGGGCCGGGTGCACGCCCTGCTCGGCGAGAACGGCGCGGGCAAGTCGACCCTGGTGCGCATCCTGACCGGCGACCACCCGCCCGACGAGGGCGAGCTGCTGATCGGCGGGAAGCCGGTGCGGCTGGAGGACCCGCGGCAGGCGCTCGCGCACGGGGTGACCGCCGTGTACCAGGAGCTGACCGTGCTGCCCGACCTGTCCGTCCTGGACAACGTGATGCTCGGGCAGGAGATCGCCCGCCGCGGGCTGCTGGACCGCGGCCGGCAGCGCGCGACCGCCCGCGCCGCGCTGGAACGCGTCGGCCTGGGCGGCCTGGACCCGCGGACCCGCGCCGGGACGCTGTCGGCCGCCACCCGGCAGCTGGTCGAGATCGCGCGGGCCCTGGTGCGCGGCAGCCGCGTGCTGCTGCTGGACGAGCCGTCCGCGCTGCTGTCGGGCGAGGGCCTGGACGCGCTGCACGCCGTGGTGCGCGAGCTCACCGCCGGCGGCGTGGCGGTCATCTACATCACGCACCGGCTGGAGGAGGTGCGGGCGCTGGCCGACGACGTCACGGTCCTGCGGGACGGCAGGCTGGTGTCCACCGGCCCGGCCGCCGGGTACCCGGTGGACCGGATCGTCCGGGAGATGGTGGGCCGGGACGTGGACGCGGTCTTCCCCGACCTGGCCGCGCCTGGCGCCGAGGAGGTGCTGCGCGTCCGCGGCCTGGTGCCGGCGGGGCGGTCCGTCCCGCCGCTGGACCTGACCGTGCGGGCCGGGGAGATCGTCGGGGTGGCGGGCCTGCTGGGCTCGGGGCGCAGCACGCTGCTGCGCACCCTGGCCGGGGTCGCGCCGCGCTCGGCCGGGGAGGTCGCCGTCGCGGGCCGCCCGGTCCGCGGGTCGCTGCGCGCCGCGGTGGAGGCGGGCGTGGTGCTGGTCCCCGAGGAGCGCAAGACCGAGGGGCTGGTGCTCGACCTGCCGGTGCGCGCCAACACCACGCTGTCGAGCCTGCGGTCGGTCGCCCCGGGCGGCTGGCTGTCGGGCGCCCGCGAGCGCGCCGCGTTCGAGGAGGAGCGGGCGCGGTTCGGGATCCGCGTGTCGGGTCCGGGCCAGCGCACCGGGCAGCTGTCGGGCGGCAACCAGCAGAAGATCGTCCTGGCCAAGTGGCTGCGCACCGGCCCGAAGGTGCTGCTGCTGGACGAGCCCACCCGGGGCATCGACATCGGCGCCAAGGCCGAGATCTACAAGATCATCGCCGAGCTGGCCGGGCGCGGCCTGGCGGTGGTGTTCGCCTCCAGCGAGCTGCCGGAGGTGACCGGGCTGGCGCACCGCGTGCTGGTGTGCCGCGACGGCCGGGTGGGCGGCGAGCTGACCGGCGACCGGATCAACGAGGAGCAGATCATGCATCTGGCGCTGGGGACGGAAACGGAAGAGGCGGCGTCGTGACGGCGGTGACCCTTCCCGGCCGTACCGCCGCCGGGCGCGCGCCCGGGGGCGTGCTGGCGGCGGCGGCGCGGACCGGCCTGGCGGCCTGGGCGATCGTCGCGGTGCTGGTGGCGGTGCTGACCGTGGCGAACCCGGGCGGGTTCTGGGCGGCGGCCAACATCGCCAACGTGCTCACCGCGACCGTGGTGCTCGGCCTGGTGGCGCTGGGCCAGCACCTGGTGGTGCTGACCGGCGGCATCGACCTGTCGGTGGGCTCCACCGCGACGCTGTCGGCGCTGCTGACCGCGATGCTGATCGACGGCTACCCGATCCGGACGATCCCCGCGATCCTGGCGATGCTGCTGCTGGGCGCGGCGATCGGGACCGTGCACGGGCTGATCGTGTCGCGGACCCGGATCCCGGCGTTCGTGGTGACGCTGTCGACGTTCTACCTGATCCAGGGCATCGCGTTCCTGATCAGCACCACCCCGGCCGGGCAGGTCACGCGGGCGCTGGTGGCCGTGGGCATGCGCCGCTGGGGGCCGTTCCCGCTGGCCCTGGCGGTGCTGGCGGTCGCGGTGGCGGTCGTCGCGGTGCTGCTGTACCGGACCCGGTTCGGCCGGCACGTGCACGCGGTCGGCGGCGACCAGGCCGCGGCGCGCTCGGCGGGCGTCCCGGTGCGCCGCACCCTGGTGCTCGCCTTCGTGATCGCGGGCACGCTGGCGGCGGCGGCCGGGGTGATGCTGGCCGCGCGCGCCACGATCGGCTCCCCCAGCGCGGGCCAGGGCCTGGAGCTGTCGGCCATCACGGTCGTGGTCGTGGGCGGCGCGTCGCTGCTGGGCGGCCGGGCCAGCCTCACCGGGACGCTCGGCGGCGTGGCCCTGCTCGCCCTGGTGGAGAGCTCGTTCACGCTGCTGCAGTTCCCCGCCACCGCCTCCGACCTGATCCGCGGCGTGGTGATCCTCGCCGCCGCCGCGCTCTTCGTCCCGAGGACCAGCGATGACTGACGCCCCCGCCCCCGCCCACGGCCCGCCCCGGATCGTGGGGCTGGGCGAGTCCCTGCTGCGGCTCTCCCCGCCCGGCCACCAGCGGCTGGACCACGCCACCGGGCTGGACGTGGAGGTCGGCGGCGCCGAGATGAACGCGCTGATCGCCGCGGCCGGGCTGGGCCTGCGCGCCACCTGGATCTCCCGGCTGGCCGACAACCCGCTCGGCCACCGGGTGGCCGCGCACGCCCGCGCGTTCGGCGTGGACGTCCAGGTCGACTGGGATCCCGGGGCCCGCGCGGCGCTGTACTTCGTCGAGCAGGGCGTCCCGCCGCGGCCCTCGGAGGTGCTGTACGACCGCTCCGGCACCGCCATGCGGCGGCTCACCCCCGACACCTTCGACTGGACGGCCCTGACGACCGGGGCCGGGGCCGTCCTCACCAGCGGCATCACCTGCGCGCTGGGCGCCGGGCCCGCCGCGGCCGCGACCGCGCTGCTGGCGGCCGGGCGCGGCAGCGGCGCGGTCACCGCGTTCGACGTCAACCACCGCGCCAGGCTGTGGACGTGGGACGAGGCCGTGCCGGTGCTGCGCGGCGTGCTCCCCCACGTGGACGTGCTGCTCGCCGGCCGCGGCGACCTGCTGCGGCTGCTGCCGTCGGCGCGCGAGGACGAGAGCGCGACGGCACTGGCCCACAGGGCGATCGGGGAGTTCGGCCACGAACTGGTCGTGCTCCGCCGGACCGACCAGCTCCCCGGGCGGCGGGTCGCCGCGCGGGTCACCGTCGTCACCGCCGCCGAGGAGGTCACCGGCGGCGTCCACGAGGCCGACGTGGTCGACGCGTTCGGCGCCGGGGACGCCGCGCTCGGCGTGCTGCTGGCCGCCCGGCTGGCCGGGGACGACGGCGCCACCCTCGCCGACAAGGCGGCCTGGGCGGGCGCGTTCCAGCACACCATGCCCGGCGACGCCTGCCGGATCCGCCCGGCGGACCTGGCGCGCCGCGGGGCCGAGGCACGGAGGATCCTGCGATGACCCCGACCCTGGACGGCGGCGGCTTCGCCGGCGCGATCGCCATCCTGCGGATGACCGACCACCGGCACGTGGTGGAGGTCGGCACGACCCTGTACGAGGCGGGCCTGAAGGCCATGGAGGTCACCTTCGACCATCCGGGCGGCCCGGCGGCGCTGCGCGCCCTGTGTACCGCGCTGCCCGCCGACGCGCTGCTGGGCGCGGGCACGATCCGTACCCGCGAGCAGGTCGAGGAGGCCGCGGCGAGCGGCGCCCGCTACTGCGTCAGCCCGCACACCGATTCCGGGCTGATCCGGGCGGTGCTGGGCGCCGGGCTGGAGCCGCTGCCGGGCGCGGGGACCGCGACCGAGGTCGCCACCGCGCTGGACGCGGGCGCGCGGCTGGTCAAGCTGTTCCCGGCGGGCGCGCTCGGGCTCCCCTACCTGCGGGCGCTGCGCGGCCCGTTCCGGGACGCGGCGTTCATCCCGACCGGCGGGATCCGGCACGACGCGGTGGGCGAGTGGCTGGCCGCCGGCGCGGTGGCGGTCGGGCTCGGCTCCGACCTGGTCCCGGCCGCGCCCGGTCCCGGCGACCTGCCCGGCATCGCGGAGCGGGCGGCGGCGGTCGCCGCGCAGCTCGCCGCGGCCCGGCGCGGAGCCGCGGCGTGATGATCGTCGACGCCCATCTGCACGTCTTCCGTCCCGCCGCGCTGCGGCGCCGGGTGGTGGACGAGCTGGCCCCGGCCGGGCGGGACGCCCCGGTCGAGGACCTGCTGGGCGTGCTGGCCGCCTCCGGGGTGGAGCGGGCGTTGCTCGTCCCGCTCGGCCCGGAGGACGAGTACGTGGCCGAGGCGCTGGCCGCCCATCCGGGGCGGTTCGCGGCGGTCGCGGTGGCGGGCCCGGAGATCCAGGGAAGGCGCCCGGGAACCGGTTCCCCGTTAGAAGCCCTGCGCGAGCGGCTCGCGCAGGGCTTCTCCGGGCTGCGCACGCAGTGGCTCGGCGAGCCGGGGCGGCCGCTGGCCGACAGCCCGATGCTGCCGGTGCTGCGCGAGCTGGCCGGGCTCGGGCTGCCGCTGTGGAGCTACGTCCCGCCCGCGCAGCTCCCGCTCCTGCGCGAACTGCCCGACGTCGTGCCCGACCTGCGGATCGTGCTCAACCACCTGGGGTTCGCCCCGCACGACATGCGCGTGGACGAGCACGGCCGCCCCTGGTTCGAGGACCCGTTCCCGCCGCCGGTCGTGGAGACCGTCCTCGGCCTGGCCCGGCACCCGAACGTGCACCTGATGTTCTCGGGACAGTACGCGCTGTCCCGGGAGGAGCCGCCGTACGCCGATCTGGACGGCGTCGTGCGCGCGTTCGCCGACGCCTTCGGCGCGGACCGGATGCTGTGGGCGTCCGACTACCCGTGGACGCGGGACGTGCCGGGGCACGCCGCGCTGCTGCGGCTCGCCGGCCACACGCTGCCCGGGCTCTCGGCCGTCGAGCGCGCCGCCCTGCACGGCGGCACCGCCCTGTCCCTGTTCCCCGCCCTCGCACCACCCACGAATCCACCCACGAAGGAGGCCTGATGCCGCCCATCGCACCGAACGCCGAGCGGATGCCCCGGTCCGGGATCCGCGCGATCATGGACATGGCCTGGCGGCTGCCCGGCCCGGTCATCGGGCTGCACGTGGGCGAGCCCAGCTTCGCCACGCCCCCGCACGTCCTGGACGCGGCCGCCGACGCCTACGCCAAGGGCCGCACCCGGTACGTCCCCAACGCCGGGGTGACCGAGCTGCGCGACGCGATCGCCGCCAAGCTGCGCGAGCGCAACGGCCTCGCCGCCGCCGAGACGGAGCGGGTGATCGTGTCGGCCGGGGGCATGCAGGCGCTCCAGCTCGGCATGAGCGCGGTGGTCAGCGCCGGTGACGAGGTGCTGATCCCCGACCCGGGCTGGCCCAACTTCACCATGCTCGTCCAGCTGCTGCAGGGCGTGCCGGTCCGGTACGAGCTGCGCCCGGAGAACGGCTTCCAGCCGGACGTGGACGAGCTGGCCCGGCTGGTCACCCCGCGGACCCGCGCGATCGTGGTGAACTCCCCGTCCAACCCGCTCGGCACCGTGCTGCCCGCCGCGACCGTGGAGCGGCTGGTGGAGTTCGCCCGCGAGCACGACCTGTGGCTGGTCTCCGACGAGTGCTACGAGGAGATCACCTTCGACGGGCCGCATGTCAGCCCCGCCCGGTTCGACACCGACGGCCGGGTGATCAGCTGCTTCAGCTTCTCCAAGACCTACGCGATGACCGGGATGCGGGTCGGCTACCTGCTGGCGCCGCCGGAGCTGGCGCCGGTGTGCGCCAAGCTGCAGGAGCCGCTGGTCGCGTGCGTGAACGCGCCCGCGCAGTACGGCGCGCTGGCCGCGCTGACCGGCCCGCAGGACCAGACCGCCGCCGCCCGCGACGCCTACCGGGAGCGGCGCGAGGCCGCCACCGCCGTCCTGGACCGGGCGGGCCTGCCGTACCTGCGCCCAGAGGGGGCCTTCTACCTGTGGGCGGACGTGTCCGACCGGTGCGGCGACGACGTGACCGCGTGGGCGGTGCGGCTGCTGCGGGAGGAGCACGTCGCGGTGGCGCCGGGGACGACGTTCGGCCCGCACGGGGAGGGCTGGATCCGGCTGTCCCTGGCCACCGCGACCGAGGACCTGCTGGAGGGCCTGGACCGCATCATCCGCTGCCGCTGATCATCCGTGGCCCAGGCGACGGCCGGAGACGTGGTGCGGCACCAGCCGGACGTAGACCGGCCGCTCGCCGCCGGGCCACGGCTCGACGGCGGGCGACGCGGGCCGCTCGTGGTCGGGCAGTTCCTGGCCGCCGCCGCGCAGCAGCACGCTCCAGCCCTCGTGCCGCACCGGGTCGATGCTGTCGACCTCGAACGCGATCCGCACCGCCGCGCCGGTCAGCACGGTCGCCAGCGACTGGTGGAGGCGCCCCTCCAGGCTGGTGCGGAACACCACGGCGTCCCCGTCCACGGCGTAGTTCACCGGGATGACCGTCGGCCCCTCACCGTCGTCGAAGGCGACCCGGCCGACGCCGCCCGGCGAGATCAGGGCCAGGCACTGCTCGTGGTTCAGCTCCTCCAGGACCGGGCGGCCGGACGGGTCCGCCCCACCGGATGCGCTCATGGTCATCGCCCCCTCGGCAGGCTCTGTCTCACCCGGCAGTCCTTTCCCGGATTCGGGCGGCCTCACGCGGGTCAGCGGCGGCGGGTCGCCAGGAACTCGCCGATGCGGCCGACCGCCTCCTCCAGGTCGTCGGCGTACTGGAGCGTCACCACGCGGAAGTGGTCGGTGGCGGGCCAGTTGAAGCCGGTGCCCTGGACGACGAGGAGCCGCTGCTGCTCCAGCAGGTCGAAGGCGAACCGGACGTCGTCCTCGATCGGGTACATCTCCGGGTCGAGGCGCGGGAAGACGTACAGGGCGCCCCGCGGCTTGGCGCAGCTGACGCCGGGCAGGTCGTTCAGGAGCTTCCACGCCCGGTCGCGCTGCTCGCAGAGCCTGCCGGTGGGGAGCACCAGGTCCTCGATGCTCTGGTAGCCGCCGAGCGCGGCCTGGATGGCGTGCTGGCCGGGGACGTTGGGGCACAGCCGCATGTTGGCCAGGATGTCCAGGCCCTCGATGTAGGACTCGGCGTGCTCGGTGGGCCCCGACAGCACCACCCAGCCCGAGCGGAAGCCGGCCACCCGGTAGTTCTTGGACAGCCCGCCGAAGGTGAGGCAGAGCAGGTCGGGGGCCAGTGAGGCGATCGAGACGTGCTCGGCGTCGTCGTAGAGGATCCGGTCGTAGATCTCGTCCGCGAAGATGATCAGGTTGCGGCGGCGGGCCAGCTCCACGATCCGGTCCAGCACAGGGCGCGGGTAGACCGCGCCGGTCGGGTTGTTCGGATTGATGATCACGATCGCCCGGGTGCGGTCGGTGATCTTGGCTTCGATGTCGTCCACCGCGGGCGCCCAGTCGGCGGCCTCGTCGCACAGGTAGTGCACCGGGGTGCCGCCGCACAGCGAGACCCCGGCCGTCCAGAGCGGGTAGTCGGGTGCGGGGATCAGCACCTCGTCGCCGTTGTCGAGCAGCGCCTGCAGCGTCATGACGATGAGCTCGGAGACGCCGTTGCCGAGGTAGACGTCCTCCACGTCCACTCCGGTCAGGCCCT
The DNA here is from genome assembly GCF_055379765.1 of Actinomadura rugatobispora. Classification (NCBI taxonomy): domain Bacteria; kingdom Bacillati; phylum Actinomycetota; class Actinomycetes; order Streptosporangiales; family Thermomonosporaceae; genus Actinomadura; species Actinomadura rugatobispora. Next base: position 1,779,657 of record NZ_AP029191.1, read on the forward strand.
GCTCGGTGTAGCGCTGCACGACGGCGCGGCGGGCGGGCAGGATGCCCTTGGAGTCGCTGTAGCCGTGCGCGTCGGGCAGGTTGCGGACCATGTCCTGGAGCAGTTCCGGCGGGGCCTCGAACCCGAACGGTGCGGGGTTGCCGATGTGCAGCTTCAGGATCCGCTGCCCCTCCGCCTCCAGCTGCTTGGCCCGCTTGAGCACCGGTCCCCGGATGTCGTAGCAGACGTTGGTCAGTTTGGCCGACTGGTTGACCTGCATGGATACACCATAGCCGCGGACGATCACCGGCTTCGGCCGTATTCCGGACGGAGTTCCGCCAAGGGTTCGCGACGTGCCGCCCGGATGACCCCGAATCAGACGCGGTGTCCAATTGTGATGCGGGCAACATACAAGCAGGCTTGATTGCTTGTTACCGCGCTCCTACCGTCGAAACGTGTCAGTGAACAACAGGCGGCGGCATCACCGCCGGCACGGCGGGCGGCGCACGCAGGAGCAGCGCCGTACCGAGACCCGGCAGCGGCTGCTGGACGCCACGGCGGACGCGCTGGCCGACCTGGGCTGGTCTCGGCTGTCGACCACCGAGGTCTCGCGCCGGGCCGGCGTCTCCCGCGGCGCGCAGCAGCACCACTACCCGACCAAGATGGCGCTGGTCGCCGCGGCGCTGGAGCACCTGCTCGACCGGCTGCGCGCCGACTACGAGCGGGCCTTCGCCGAGCTGCCGCCCGAACGGCGCGACGTCGCCGGCGCGCTCGACCTGCTCTGGGACACCATCCGGCTGCCGTCGGCGATGGCGCTGCTGGAATTGGGCCTGGCCGGGCGCACCGACGAGGACCTGCGCGTGCTGAGCGTCGACCTCAGCGAACGGGTCGTGCGGATCGTCAAGGAGGTCTTCCACGGCCTGTTCCCCGAGACGCTCCCCGAGGACCTCGTCGACACCCTCATCCGCGGCCTGTTCGCGCTGCTGGTCGGGCTGTCACTGCAGAACTCCCTGGACGGCGACGCCGGAGGCCACCAGTCCGCCGTGCTGAACCAGCTCAAGGACTACGCGCGGCTGCTCGTCCCCGACCAGGGCACCGTCCCCGCCTCCGTCACCGACACGACGAACGACTCCGGCACGGCACCGGCACCGCCGACACCCCCAACGCCGAGGGAGCGCACGACATGACCGCGCTGAAGAAGAACCAGACCCCTGCCGACCTGGCCGAGGAAGTCCGCGAGCAGGTGAAGGACAAGAAGTCCTACCTGGGCGTCATCGACCGTCTCAACAAGGCGTCGGTCGACAAGCACTGGGAGGCCTACGCCGACATCCCCTGGGACGACCCCGACTTCGCCATCGACCCCGACGACCCGCGCTGGATCCTCGGCGAGGTCGACCAGCTCGGCCGCACCGAGTGGTACCGGTCCCAGCCGCCGGAGGTCCAGGCGCGGATCGGGCTGTGGCGGGTGGCCACCGCCATGAAGGTCGGCCTGCAGTTCGAGAACCTGCTCAAGCGCGGCCTGCTCAACTACGCCTACTGGCTGCCGAACGGGCGGCCGGAGTTCCGGTACGTCTACCACGAGACCACCGAGGAATGTCACCACGGGATGATGTTCCAGGAGTTCGTGAACCGCACCGGGCTGCCGGTGCGCGGCATGCCCCGCGCGCTGACCGCGGTCGCGCAGGTGGCGCCCTGGATCCCGCTGGTCAGCACCGAGCTGTTCTTCGTGTTCGTGCTCGGCGGCGAGGACCCGATCGACTACGTGCAGCGCAAGAGCCTCAAGGGCGGGCACATCAAGCACCCGCTCGAGCAGGCCATCATGAGGATCCACATCGCGGAGGAGGCGCGGCACATCTCCTTCGCCCGGCACTACCTCAAGCACCGGGTGCCGGGCCTGAGCCGCGGCCGGCGCCGGCTGATCGGCGTCACCGGCCCGCTCATCCTCGGCTGGATGGCCCGGATCATGCTGTCCCCGCCCGGGCCGATGGTGCGGCACTTCGACATCCCCAAGGACGTGGTCCGCGAGGCGTACCGGGACGGCGTGCACCTGGACGAGATCAGCGACTCGGTCGGCAAGGTCCGCGACCTGATGCACGAGCTGGGCCTGATCACCCCGGTGAACCGGCTGCTGTGGAAGGCGCTGGGCATCTGGGACGAGCCCAAGGCGCGGCGCGACCGCAGCCTGGCCGCCCGCGGGGCCGGCCCGGCCAAGGCGGCCAAGGCCGCCTGACCGTTCCGGGACCTATCGCCCTCGTGCCGTCGCCCTCCGGGGAGGACGGGACGTTGCGAGAGTGAGCGTCCCGGGCGCCAAGTGTTGGCGGGGAGCGTGTGTTCACGGCTCCGCCGCGCGCCCTACACTCACCCCAATTACACAAACCATCCAATACGCGGAGTGGAGTGCCATGAGCATCGCGATCGTGACCGGGGGCGCGTCGGGGATCGGCCGGGCGATCGCCACGTCCCTGGTGGCCCGCGGCGACACGGTGGTCGTCACCGACATCGACGAGGCCGGCGCCCGGAAGGTCGCCGACCGGCTGAACACCCTGGGCCGCGGCAAGGCGTCCGCCGCCGCCCTCGACGTCACCGACCCCGGCGCCGTCACCGGCGTCTACCAGGGCGTGCGCGCCGAGCACGGCCGCCTCGACCTCGTCTTCAACAACGCCGGGATCGCCATCGGCGGGCTGGCCGAGGAGCTCACCCTCGACCACTGGGACCGCGCCATCGACATCAACCTCAAGGGCGTGGTGCACGGCGTGCACGCCGCGTACCCGATCATGCTGGAGCAGGGCGCCGGGCACATCGTCAACACCGCCTCCCTGGCCGGGCTGGTGCCGATGCCCGTCGGCATCCCCTACACCGCCACCAAGCACGCCGTGGTCGGCCTGTCGCTGGGACTGCGCGCCGAGGCCGCCGGACGCGGCGTCAAGGTCAGCGTCGTGTGCCCCAGCTTCGTCGACACCCCGCTGCTCGCCAACGTCAACCCCGGCCTCCCCGAGACGCCGATGAGCGGCGACGCCAAGGACGACATCGCCAAGGCGTCCCCCCCGCCTCTACACCGCCGAGAAGCTGGCCCGCGACGTCATGCGCGGCGTGCGCCGCAACCAGGCGCTCATCGTCGCCCCCACACACGGCCGCGCGGCCTGGCGCGGCGTCCGCCTCAACCCCGCCCTGGCGGTACGGGCCGCCCAGTTCGCCGTCGGACGCATCCGCGCCGACAAGAACTGAGCCCCGCCTCCGCAGGCTCCGCGGCTCCGCGGGTCAGGAGCCCGCGGTCCCGCCCGGGTTGTAGCAGGGCGTCTCCAGCCGGTACGCCCTGGTCGTGGGCCCGGCCGTGAAGTCGGTCACCACCTTCGCGCCGGTGAACTCCCGCTCGTCCGGCCGGGCGATCACCGACTCCCGGTACGCCGCCGAGTTCGGCGTCCCCGAGGTGTCGCCCGCCCGCGCCGGCAGCATCCCCTCGTAGTCGACGTTGGTGATCTGCCCGAGCGCCTCGTACAGGCCCTCGCGGGTCAGGCTCCGGTTCGCCGCCGCCCTCTGCAGGACCGCCTTCAGCGGGTACGACAGGACCCACCCCGAGGTGTAGGCGTCGTCGGGCCGCACCCTCCCCAGCGACTGCCGCATCGCCGTGTGGCCGGGCGAGTCGGAGGCGAACGGCTTCCACGGCGCCACCTGCAGGTACCGCGACTTCATCGCCGCGGCGACCGGGCTCTGCAGCAGCGCCTTGTTCCAGGTCGGGTTGTTGCCCATGAAGTGGCCGTCGAAGCCCGCCTCCACGGTCCCCGCGATGATGGCCGCGGCCTCCGCCGGGCCGGTGGTCAGCACCACCAGATCGGGCTTGCGGGCCAGGACCGCCTTGATCGCCGCCTCCTGCCCGGCCGCGCCCTGCCCGGTCTCCACGGCGGAGTAGCCCAGCTTGCGCGCCGCCGCCCCCGCCTTCGCCCCGGCCGCCGCGTCCCCGCCGTAGTCGCCCGGATAGTGGATCGACATCACGCTCTTCGCCCGGAAGGTGTCCGCCGCGTAGTCGACCGCGTTCATCGCCTCGAAGCAGTACGAGGCACCCGACTCCAGGATGACGTTCTCGAACTCCCACTTGGACGGGTAGGAGCCGGGCACGGCGATCGTCCGCGTGGCGCGCAGGTCGTCCAGGATCCCCTCGGTGGTCGGCGACCCCAGGCTCTGCCCGAGCGCCAGCACCCTGTCCTTGATCTCGTCGTAGGCGCGGCGGTGCGCGGCCACGTCGTACCGGTTGTCGCGGACGTAGGTGTGGGCGTCGATGTCGTACCCGCCGATGCCGCCCTGCCGGTTGACCCGGTCCCAGAACGCCCGCTGCGCCGCCACCATCGGCACGCCCAGCGCCCTGAACTGGGTGGAGCTCAGGTCGGAGATCAGCCCCAGGTAGACGCAGCCGTGCTCCCGGTTCACCGCCTTCGGGCAGGGCCGGTCGGTGATGCCGGGGACCGGGCCGGAGGGCGCGGCGTCCGGCGACCCGCCGCATCCGGCCGCCGCCCCCGCCAGCAGCACCGCCCCGGCAAGCAGGGCTCCGGCCCTGCTCCCCGGCCTGTCAGAGCGCACGGAGACCATCGATCACTTCCTTGAGAATGCGCACGTCGGGACGTCCCGCCGACACGACCGGCCGCTGCACGTCCACCAGGCCCCGTTCCAGCAGGTCGCCCAGCAGCACCCGGACGACGCCCACCGGCAGCGCGAGCTCGGCGGCCAGCTCGGCCACCGACACCGGATTCAGGCAGTACTCCAGGATCCGCTCGTCCTCGGGCCCCAGCGTCACCGGATCGGGCATCGGCACCTCCGCCGTCACCACGACCGCGATCAGGTCGAGGTCCCCGCCGCGCTGCCGGCTCCGGGTGCGGCCCCGGGTCACCGCGAAGGGCCGGACGACGGGCCCGGCCTCCTCGTCGACCCACAGGTCCTCCGGCCGCTCCCCCGGCCGATCGGAGGACATCACTCCCCGCCGCCGGAGACGTCGCCGGTGTCAGAGCCCCCGGACGACCCGCCCGCCGCCTCGGCGCGGCCGCGCCGCCAGCCGCGCTGCATCGTCGACATCATGTCGCGCGCCGCCTCCGGCGACCGCGGCCTCGGCACGCCGCCAGAGCCCTCGTCCGGCTCCGGACCGGCCGTTCCCGCCGAGCCTCTGAGCTGCGGCGCCAGATGCGCCTGACGGCGCCGCGTGGGCAGCGGGACCTCGCCGGTCGTCGCCGTCGGCGACGAGTCCGGCGCGGGAACCGGGGCGGGACCGCCGACCGGCTCGACCGCCTCCCGGACCGCCGAAACCGGCGCGGACGCGATCAGCGCGCGGTGCTCACCCGTCCCGGCCCCGCCGCGCGCCCGCGCCTCCTCAGGCCCCGCGTGCCCGGAGGACCGGTCGCCCTCCCCCGGCTCCACCACCAGCTCGTGCGGGACCAGCGCGATCGCGATCACGCCCCCGTACGGCGAGCTCCGCAGCGTGACCCGGATGCCGTGCCGGGCCGCCAGCCGGGCCACCACGAACAGCCCGAGCCGGGCGCTGTCGTCCAGGTCCAGTTCGGGATCGGTGGCCAGCAGCCGGTTGAACCCGTCCATGGTCTCCCGGTCGATGCCCAGCCCCCGGTCCTCGACCTCCAGCGCGAAGCCGTGCGCGACCTCCTGCCCCGTCACCCGGATCGGGGTGGCGGGCGGGGAGAACGCCGCCGCGTTCTCGATCAGCTCGGCCAGCAGGTGGATGGTGTCGGCGACCGCGGGACCGCGCAGCGCGGTCCGGCCCATCGGCACCACCTCGACCCTGGCGTAGTCCTCGACCTCCGCCGCGGCGGCGCGCGCCACGTCCACCAGCCGGACCGGGTTGCGCCAGGTACGCCCGGACGGCCGCCCCGACAGGATCACCAGGCCCTCGGCGTGCCGCCGCATCCGGGTCGCCAGCGAGTCCAGCTCGAACAGCCGCTCCAGCTCGTCGGGGTCGTCGGTGCGCCGCTGCATCGACTCCAGCATCCGCAGCAGCCGCTGCAGCAGCGACTGGTTGCGGCGGGCCAGCGTCACGAACACCTCGTTCAGCCGCCGGTGCGCCGCGGCCTCGCGCTCGGCGGCCGCGACCACCGCCCGCCTGGCCTCGGCGAACGCCCGGTCGATCTGCTCGATCTCGGTCACCCGGTACCGCCCGGCCCCGCCAGGACCGGAATCGGTCCCGGCGGCCACGTCCTCGCCGCGTCGCGCCCGCTCGCCGATCAGCGGCAGCCGGTCGTGGGCGAACGTGGTCACGACCGCGGCCATGTCCCGGCTCTCCACCACCAGCCGGCGGCCGGCCCGCACCGCGATGAGGATCGCCGCGACCACCGCGACCAGCCCCAGCCCGCCCATCAGGCCGAGCCGCCGCAGCACGGTGCCCGCCTCGTCCCCCGCCCGCCGGGTGATGCCGGAGCGCAGGTCGGACGACAGCCCGGCCAGCCGCGTGTCGACGGTCTCGGTGGAGGTGTGCCAGGCCCCGATGTCCACGGTAGGGCGCCCCTCGGTGGCGCCGCCGCGCATCAGCCGGTTCTCCAGGTCCTGGTACCGCCGGAACTCGGCGCCGGCGATGATCTGCTCGTAGCGTGCGCGGTCGGCGGTGGGCAGGCCGCGGGCGGCGTCGTCGTACAGGACGCGGTGCGCCCCGGCGAACTGCACCAGTTGCAGGTGCTCCTCCCGGCTCAGCCGCCCGGCCGCCAGCGCGCCGGTGACCAGCGCGTCCTCGCGGGACAGGCTCTCCCTCGCGCGCTCCAGCGTGCGCAGGATCCGGTTGGCCCGCACCAGCTCCGGATCCATCGCGTGGACCTCGTCGTAGATCTCGGCGGCGAGCTCGATGTACTCGGTGTACCGGCCGAGCGCCCGGGCGCGGTCGAGCGAACGGCCGTCCACCGCGATGCGCAGCGTCTGCAGCCCGCCCAGGGCGCCGGCCAGCCGGGTCATCCGCTGCCGGGTGGCGGGCCTGGTCGCGCCGCGGGTGTCGCCGTCGGCCGCCGAGCGGCGGAACCGGTCGCGGGCCCGGTCGGTCACCGCCCGCTGCGCGTCGAACCCGGCGCGGCCGATGGTGGCGTCGTCCCCGAGGAAGGACAGCGACATGCGCCGCTCGTCCTGGAGCGCCGCGATCACCTCGTCGGTCGGGTGCAGCACCTTCTCGGTGAACGTCTGCGCACGCGTCTGCCGCAGGCTGTCCTGCAGGGTGCCGGCGGCGGCGAAGCCCCACACCACCACCAGCGCCGTGACGGGCGGGACGAGCAGCAACACGATCCTGGACCGGACCGACCGGGCACGGGACACCGCCGCCCGTGCACGGCGTGCGCGCCCCGCCATCAGTCCCCCAGGCCGGTGGTGGCACGGACAACGCGCATGACGACCCCCAGCGCTCCTGTGACCCAGCTCACTCGGTTGGGTTGGAACGCTACTCCATCCCCGCGAGACACTCGGACCGATTGCCTCACGCGGGTGGATTGTTACTTTCGCGTGACTTCTCCCGCCCCCGACCAGCGGAAATGATCAAGTGAGCGCGTGCGGGGGCTCGTAGGGCGAGCCCGGCAGCGGAACCGGGACGGGCTCCATCCGCACCAGCAGCAGCGCCGCGTCGTCGCCCGGATCGCCGCCGACATGGGCGCGCAGATCGCGTTCCAGCCGCCGCACCAGCCCACGCGGGCCCTGCCGGTTCAGCACCGCGACCCGCTCGGCCAGCGGATAGAACCGCCCCTCGGGGTCGCGCGCCTCCCCGACCCCGTCGGTGTAGAGCAGCAGCCCGTCACCCGGGCCGAACGGAACGGTCGCGTGCGCCACCGGCCCGTCGCTGCCCGCGACCCGCAGCAGGCCCAGCGGCGGCGACGAGGCGTAGGCCGGCAGGTCGGCGAAGGCCACCGCGCCGTCCGACAGCAGCAGCGGCGGCGGATGCCCGCAGTTAACCAGCCGCGCGATCCCGCCCTCCCCAGGCACCTCGGCCAGGAGCACGGTCACGAACTCCTCCTCCCGGCCCCGGGTGCCGAGGAAGGCGTCCAGCCGCACCGCCACCGCGGCCAGGTCGCGCTCGTGCTGCGCCAGCTCGCGGAACGCGCCGAGCACGTCAGCGACCGCCTCCACCGCGGGCAGGCCCTTGCCCATCACATCGCCCACGATCACCCGGACGCCGAACGGGGTGGCGACCATGTCGTAAAGATCGCCGCCGACACCCGCCCCCTCTCCATCCGGCCTCGGCCTCCCCCGCACCCCCGCCCGCACCCGAGCCCGCGTCCCCGCACCCGGAACCGCGCTCCGGGGCGCGTGCTCGGCCGCCGCCAGGTAGCGGACCTCCGCCGTGACCGGCCCCAGCCGCCCCGGCACCGGCCGCAGCACGGCCCGCCGCATCGTGTCCGCGACCCGGCGCAACTCCGCCCGGTCACGCTCGCCGCGCTGGTGGCGGCGGCAGACGATCCACAGCATCAGGGTGCTGATCGCGGCGGCGAGCAGGCTGGTCGACACCGAGACCGGCCGATCCGGCCCGTACTGCACGGCCGACGGCACCGCCGCCACCGCGACGGCGACCGCGACGACCAGCACCCGGCGCGGCTCGGCCGGACGCAGCAGCGCCAGCGCGGGCACGGCGGCCAGCAGCGGCAACAGCGAGTACGGGCTGCCGAGCAGGAGATCGAGGACGCCGATCACGGCCGCCGGGATCACGGCCGCCGGCACGGGCGGCAACGCGGTCCCGGCCCCGGTGGCTGAGGGAAGATCCGACCAGAGCATGGGGGTTCGCCGTTCTGCTTGGGCGGGGACAAGCACAAGACACGATGACAGTGGCCGAGTGTAGTCGAGCGAACACGAACCGAAACGCGTTCCCTCGGAACGCGCGTCCAGAGAAATGTCACACCGCCTCTCCCGCCCCCACGGGAAAGGCTCGGCACGGTCAGCCCGGGGCGCCCTCCCGCAGCGCGTCGTGCCCGACGAAGGTGAACAGCCGCGTCCCCCGCTGCAGCCGGACCGGCCTGCCGGTGAAGCGATGCACCCCGACCGCGTAGTCCTTCTCCTCCGGCCCCGACAGCCAGCGCTCCTGGAACCCGTGCCCGTCGAACAGGGCGCGCACCTCCTCCGTGCGGTCGGCCTCGCCGCGCCCGCGCGTCCAGATCACCTGCGCGCCCTCACCGCACAGCTGAGGCAGCAGCGACACCGTCCGCTCGATGTCGGCGAAACCGATGTTGCCGAACACTCCGCACACCAGCACCAGCGACGCCGGGACCGCACCTGCGTAGGCGTCGGTGACCGAGGCGTCCCCCTCCACCACCTCGATTCCGCCGAGCCCCGACATGCGCGCCGTCGCCCGCGCCACCCGCACGTTCGCCGGGTCCAGCTCCACCAGCCGCGCCACGACGTCGGCGCCGCGGGGATGGCCGGGCAGCGCCCCGAGCAGGTCGCGCCCCTGCCCCGCGCAGACGCTCACCGTCCGGATCCTGCCCGGACGGGCGACGTCGAGCGCTTCCCTGATGCGCTGCTGGACGATCCGCAACCGCCGCGCCAGGGCGGACGAGGGATCGTCGTAAGCGCCGTGCCAGGCGTTCCAGTCGCGTTGCCGTCGCTCCATGCGGTCACCCTATGGCGGTGTGTAGCGGCAGGCGGCCGGGAACCCGCACCTGACCACACCCGGCCGCCGCGCCTCAGCGATGCTCGTCGGGCAGCCTCGGATAGTGCAGGTCGAACGCCGGCCGCTCCGACCGGATCCGCGGAATGACCTTGAAGTTGTGCCGGGGCGGCGGCGACGAGGTCGCCCATTCCAGCGAGTTCCCGAACCCCCACGGGTCGTCGGCGTCCACCCGCGGCGCGTGCCGGGTCGTCTTGTACACGTTGTAGAGGAAGAACAGCGTGGAGACGCCCAGGATGAACGCCCCGGCGCTCGACACCCGGTTCAGCGCGACGAACTGCTCGGGGTAGTCGGCGTACCGCCGCGGCATGCCCTCGGCACCCAGCCAGTGCTGCACCAGGAACGTCGCCTGAAAGCCGACGAACAGGAACCAGAAGTGCAGCTTGCCGAGGCGCTCGTCCAGCATCCGCCCGGTCATCTTCGGCCACCAGAAGTAGAAGCCCGCGAACATCGCGAACACCACCGTGCCGAAGACGACATAGTGGAAGTGCCCCACCACGAAGTAGGAGTCCTGCACCTGGAAGTCCATCGGCGGCGAGGCCAGGATGACCCCGGTCAGCCCGCCGAACAGGAACGTCACCAGGAACCCGACCGAGAACAGCATCGGCGACTCGAAACTGAGCCGGCCGCGCCACATCGTGCCGACCCAGTTGAAGAACTTCACCCCGGTCGGCACCGCGATCAGGAACGTCATGAACGAGAAGAACGGCAGCAGCACCCGCCCGGTCGTGAACATGTGGTGCGCCCACACCGCCATCGACAGGCCCGCGATCGCGATCGTGGCCCCGACCATCCCGACGTAGCCGAACAGCGGCTTGCGGCTGAAGACCGGGATGACCTCGGTGATGATGCCGAAGAACGGCAGCGCGATGATGTAGACCTCGGGATGACCGAAGAACCAGAACAGGTGCTGCCAGAGGAGCGCCCCGCCCAGCGACGGGTCGTACACGTGCGACCCCAGCCGCCGGTCGGACTCCAGCACCAGCAGCGCCGCCGCCAGGATCGGGAACGCGATCAGCACCATCAGGCTGGTCAGCAGGATGTTCCAGGTGAAGATCGGCATCCGGAACATCGTCATCCCGGGCGCCCGCATCACGGCGATCGTGGTGATGAAGTTGACCCCGCCCAGGATCGTCCCGACCCCCGACAGCACCAACCCCATGATCCACAGATCGGCGCCCACGCCGGGCGAGCGCAGCTCGCTGTTCAGCGGACTGTAGCCGGTCCAGCCGAAGCTGGCGGCGCCGCCCGGCGCGACGAAGGACGCGAACACGATCAGGCCGCCGAACAGGAACAGCCAGTAGCTGAACATGTTGAGCCGCGGGAACGCCACGTCCGGTGAGCCGATCTGCAGCGGCATGATGACGTTGGAGAACCCGATGAACAGCGGTGTCGCGAACAGCAGCAGCATCACCGTGCCGTGCACGGTGAACAACTGGTTGTACTGCTCGTTGCTCACCAGCTGCCGGCCCGGCGAGGCCAGCTCCGCCCGCAGCACCATCGCCATCAGTCCTGCCAGCAGGAAGAACGTGAACGAGGTGACGAGGTAGAGGTGGCCGATCACCTTGTGGTCGGTGGTGGTGATCCAGGAGACCAGCACCGAGCCCCGGGGGCGCTCCCGAGGCGGCGCCTCCGTCAGAGGGCGGCCGAGAAGAACCATGCCGTACTCCCTGAGAACGGGGTCCCCTCAACTATTCGCCCAGGTCACGGGAGGCGCAAGCAAGGTCCGTCCGGCTTGCCCGCATAGGCTGGAGACGTGGAACGGATTTTGGTGAGCGCTTGCCTGTTCGGGCGGCCGGTCCGCTACGACGGCGCCGCGAAGCCCGTGCACGGCGCGCTCTTCGAACGCTGGCGCGCCGAGGGCCGCCTGGTCCCGTTCTGCCCCGAAGTATCCGGCGGACTGCCCGTCCCCCGTCCCCCGGCCGAACTCACCGGCCCGGCCGCCGCCGTGCTGGACGGCACCGCCGGCGTCCGCACCGACACCGGCGCCGACGTCACCGACCCCTTCGTACGCGGCGCCCGCCTGGCCCTGGAAACCGCCGAACGCGCGGGAGCCCGCATGGCCATCCTCAAGGAGGGCAGCCCCTCCTGCGCCACCCGCCACACCTACGACGGCACGTTCACCGGCACCCGCATACCCGGCGCCGGCATCACCACGACGCTGCTCCAACGCTCAGGAATCCGCGTCTTCAACGAGAACGAACTCGACGCCGCCGCCGACTACCTGGCCGAACTCGAACGCTAACCACTGCCCCAGAGCCCCCGCACCACCACATCGGCCCTTCCGCCGAAAGTCCCGCCCCAGGATCCCGAAAAAGACCAGCGAGCGCTCCTGCAACCTTCAACGCCAGATCGTCCTCGCCCAGCTCGCCGCCCCCACATCCAGCAATCACGGTTGGACGCGAGATCCACACTCCCGAGCGCATTCGCCTCATAAAACACTCAACCCAAAAGCCCACCAAAACGCCACCCTGCCCCCATCCAAGGCACCCGCGCGTCCACCCACCAACGCGTTGGTCCAGAGGCAGCGGAGGCGGGTGAACTTCTGACGGACTCCCAGGTCGGCGCATGCCTGCCGAAAGGGGGCTGGCCCGGGTGGTTGCGGGCGTTGTCGGTCAACACCTGCTCGATGCGGGACGATGCCGTGGACGGCGGAGAACGCCGCGGCCCGGGCCAGGAACGCGGCGCAGGTGGTGCCCTCCTCATCGGCCAGGACCTCGGCGCAGGCAAGCCGGGAGTGGTCGCCGATGGCGGTGTGGACGTGGTCGTAGCCGATCCCGCGTCCGCGCACGGCCTCGCTGCGGCCATGGACACGCCAGCCGCCTCCGTCAGGGATCCGGCCGAGCTACTTGACGTCCAGATGGATCAGGTCGCCCGGCGCCGGGCGCTCGTAACGCCACAGGCTCATGCGGGAGGCCCGGATCTGCTGCCCGGTGACCGGTTCGCCGCCGGCCGGGACGGGGACGCCTTGACGACGCCGGATCCGAGTGAGAATGCGGACCGGCACCCCGGTCTCCCGGGCGATGCGATCAGGCCCGGCCCGCAATTCGCGCCTGGCCCGAAGCACCTACTCCCCGACGCGGGCAGATGCCCGCGACCGGCAAGAGCGTGGCGCCGCTGCGCCGCCCAGCCAGCCCATCCCAGCCCTCGCAGCGCAGCATCCGAGTGAGAATGCGGACCGGCACCCCGGTCGCCCGGACGACGTGACCGGGCCCGGCCCGCAATTCGCGCCCGGCCCGAAGCACCTACTCCCCGACGCGGGCGGTTGTCCGCGACCGGCAGGAACGTAGCCCGCTGCACCGGCCGACCAGCCCGTCCCAGCCCTGGCGGCGCAGGATCCGGGTGAGGATACGGGCCGCCACCCGGTCGCCCAGGCGATGTGATCGCGCCCGACCCGCAATTCGCGCCCGGCCTGCGAGCACCTGCTCCTCGACGCGGGTAGATGTCCACGACCGGCAAGAGCGCAGCCCGCTGCACCGGCCGACCAGCCCATCCCAGCCCTGGCGGCGGACGGGGGCGTGAATGCCTATAAATGAGAAAGGGCCCCGCCGGTAAACCCGGCAGGGCCCTTTCCTAATATGTGTCCGGCGGTGTCCTACTCTCCCACACAGTCTCCCATGCAGTACCATCGGCGCTGAAGGGCTTAACTTCCGGGTTCGGGATGGGACCGGGTGTTTCCCCTTCGCCATAACCACCGAACGACCCACGCACACCCCCAACCAAACAGGGGCGGCAAGCTCGTTCGAGCCGTACGGCTCACACTATTCAAGACTCAAACACACGGGGTTCCCGTTTGTTCTCCGGGAACCACACAGGGACGCGAACACCAACCGCAGCAGACCTGTCGATCAGGGTGTGTCAAGCCACTCGGCCTATTAGTACCGGTCAACTCCACCCGTTACCGAGCTTCCATCTCCGGCCTATCAACCCAGTCGTCTACTGGGAGCCTTACCCCACCAAAGGTGGGAGGGAGAACTCATCTCGAGGAAGGCTTCCCGCTTAGATGCTTTCAGCGGTTATCCCGACCGAACGTAGCCAACCAGCCGTGCCCCTGGCGGGACAACTGGCACACCAGAGGTCCGTCCGTCCCGGTCCTCTCGTACTAGGGACAGACCCTCTCAATTCTCCTACGCGCGCAGCGGATAGGGACCGAACTGTCTCGCGACGTTCTAAACCCAGCTCGCGTGCCGCTTTAATGGGCGAACAGCCCAACCCTTGGGACCTACTCCAGCCCCAGGATGCGACGAGCCGACATCGAGGTGCCAAACCATCCCGTCGATATGGACTCTTGGGGAAGATCAGCCTGTTATCCCCGGGGTACCTTTTAGCCGTTGAGCGACACCGCTTCCACACGCCGGTGCCGGATCACTAGGCCCTGCTTTCGCACCTGCTCGACCTGTCAGTCTCACAGTCAAGCTCCCTTGTGCCCTTGCACTCACCACCTGATTGCCAACCAGGCTGAGGGAACCTTTGGGCGCCTCCGTTACTCTTTGGGAGGCAACCGCCCCAGTTAAACTACCCACCAGGCACTGTCCCCCACCCGGATCCACGGGTGCGGGTTAGACGCTCAAAACGACCAGAGTGGTATTTCACCAACGACTCCACCGACACTGGCGTGCCGGCTTCACAGTCTCCCACCTATCCTACACAAGACGCTCCAAACGCCAATGCCAAGCTATAGTGAAGGTCCCGGGGTCTTTCCGTCCTGCTGCGCGAAACGAGCATCTTTACTCGTACTGCAATTTCACCGGGCCTGTGGTTGAGACAGCGGGGAAGTCGTTACGCCATTCGTGCAGGTCGGAACTTACCCGACAAGGAATTTCGCTACCTTAGGATGGTTATAGTTACCACCGCCGTTTACCGGCGCTTAGATTCTCAGCTTCGACCCGAAGGCCTAACCGGTCCTCTTAACGTTCCGGCACCGGGCAGGCGTCAGTCCGTATACAGCGTCTTACGACTTCGCACGGACCTGTGTTTTTAGTAAACAGTCGCTTCCCCCTGGCCTCTGCGACCACCCCCAGCTCCGGCAGCAAGTGCCATCACCGGACGTGGTCCCCCTTCTCCCAAAGTTACGGGGGCAATTTGCCGAGTTCCTTAACCACAGTTCACCCGATCGCCTTGGTATTCTCTACCTGACCACCTGAGTCGGTTTAGGGTACGGGCCGCCGGTACACTCACTAGAGGCTTTTCTCGGCAGCATGGGATCACTCACTTCACCTAAAACGGCTCGGCATCACATCTCACCCTTGATGCGCCACGGATTTACCTATGGCACGGGCTACATGCTTACCCCAGGACAACCATCGCCTGGGCTGAGCTACCCTCCTGCGTCACCCCATCGCTCACCTACTACCCCCTCGGGCCGACCGCTAGGCCCGGAAGAAACCCGAAGGCTCCAACCAGGATTCAGGGTCTTAGCATCAGAGGATTCAGCGTTGGCGCATACCAGCGGGTACGGGAATATCAACCCGTTGTCCATCGACTACGCCTGTCGGCCTCGCCTTAGGTCCCGACTTACCCTGGGCGGATTAGCCTGCCCCAGGAACCCTTGGTCATCCGGCGGGAGAGTTTCTCACTCTCCATTCGCTACTCATGCCTGCATTCTCACTCCCGCGCCCTCCACCACACGATCACTCGGCGGCTTCACCGGACGCAGGACGCTCCCCTACCCATCCCAGCCTCACGACTGAAATGCCACGGCTTCGGCGGTGTGCTTGAGCCCCGCTACATTGTCGGCGCGGAATCACTTGACCAGTGAGCTATTACGCACTCTTTCAAGGATGGCTGCTTCTAAGCCAACCTCCTGGTTGTCACGGCAACTCCACATCCTTTACCACTTAGCACACGCTTAGGGGCCTTAACCGATGATCTGGGCTGTTTCCCTCTCGACTACGAAGCTTATCCCCCGCAGTCTCACTGCCACGCTCTCACTTACCGGCATTCGGAGTTTGGCTGACGTCAGTAACCTTGTCGGGCCCATCGGCCATCCAGTAGCTCTACCTCCGGCAAGAAACACGCAACGCTGCACCTAAATGCATTTCGGGGAGAACCAGCTATCACGGAGTTTGATTGGCCTTTCACCCCTAACCACAGGTCATCCCCCAGGTTTTCAACCCTGGTGGGTTCGGGCCTCCACACCGTCTTACCGGCGCTTCACCCTGCCCATGGCTAGATCACTCCGCTTCGGGTCTACAGCATGCGACTCAAACGCCCTATTCAGACTCGCTTTCGCTACGGCTACCCGCCACCGGTTAACCTCGCCACACACCATAACTCGCAGGCTCATTCTTCAAAAGGCACGCCATCACGAACAGCCCCCGAAAGGGCTGAGGACGCTCTGACGGCTTGTAGGCACACGGTTTCAGGTACTCTTTCACGACCCCTCACCGGGGCACTTTTCACCTTTCCCTCACGGTACTGGTCCGCTATCGGTCATCAGGAAGTATTCAGCCTTACCACGTGGTCGTGGCAGATTCACACGGGATTTCACGGGCCCCGTGCTACTCGGGAACACACCCAGAAGCCACTCAGATTTCGTCTACCGGACTCTCACCGTCTACGGTCGGCCTTCCCATGCCATTCGACTACCCGAGCAGTTTGTAACTTCTTGTCAGCACGGCAGCACTGACCGGATGGTCCCACAACCCCGCACACGCAACGCCTGCCGGCTATCACACGCGCACGGTTTAGGCTCCTCCGCTTTCGCTCACCACTACTCACGGAATCACTATTGTTTTCTCTTCCTGCGGGTACTGAGATGTTTCACTTCCCCGCGTTCCCACCAACCGCCCTATACATTCAGACGGCGGCGACACCCCATGACGGGTGCCAGGTTTCCCCATTCGGAAATCCCCGGATCAAAGTCTGGTTGCCGACTCCCCGAGGCATATCGCAGGCTCCCACGTCCTTCATCGGCTCCTGATGCCAAGGCATCCACCGTATGCCCTTAAAAACTTGAACACACAAAACGATCAACAAATCGCAACAGAGAACAAGAACCCCCGAAAGGGCCCTCATTCAGAGATGCTCGCGTCCACTGTGCAGTTCTCAAAAAACAACCGGGACCACCAGCCCCCCAGCCACCAACCGGCGACCAGGGCAACCAGCCCCGCAATCCAGAAGAAACAACCCAGCCCCATCACACCCGAGTCGAAGACTCTCGTGTTCAGGGGCTGAAGGGTCCGTTTCCTCAGGACCCAACAGCGTGTCCAGCTCCCCACCCGCCCGACGACCAACGTTCCCACTCCCAGTCAAAGACCGGGCGGTACTAGCCGGCTCGCACGAGCGGCGAGCTGAATAACCAGTGCTCCACATCTATGAGCAGCCACCCGGCAGACACTCGCTGCCGAAGACGGCCACCGACCCGCATCCCCACC
Source organism: Actinomadura rugatobispora (assembly GCF_055379765.1). NCBI lineage: Bacteria > Bacillati > Actinomycetota > Actinomycetes > Streptosporangiales > Thermomonosporaceae > Actinomadura > Actinomadura rugatobispora. The sequence goes on from NZ_AP029191.1 coordinate 1,796,628, forward strand.
GAAGTGAGCGACACAGGCCAGTTGATGCTCCTTAGAAAGGAGGTGATCCAGCCGCACCTTCCGGTACGGCTACCTTGTTACGACTTCGTCCCAATCGCCGGCCCCACCTTCGACCGCTCCCCCCAAAAGGTTGGGCCACGGGCTTCGGGTGTTGCCGACTTTCGTGACGTGACGGGCGGTGTGTACAAGGCCCGGGAACGTATTCACCGCAGCGTTGCTGATCTGCGATTACTAGCGACTCCGACTTCACGAAGTCGAGTTGCAGACTTCGATCCGAACTGAGACCGGCTTTACGGGATTCGCTCCACCTCACGGTATCGCAGCCCTTTGTACCGGCCATTGTAGCATGTTTGCAGCCCAAGACATAAGGGGCATGATGACTTGACGTCATCCCCACCTTCCTCCGAGTTGACCCCGGCGGTCTCCCATGAGTCCCCACCCGAAGTGCTGGCAACATGGAACGAGGGTTGCGCTCGTTGCGGGACTTAACCCAACATCTCACGACACGAGCTGACGACAGCCATGCACCACCTGTCACCGGCCCAAAAGGACCCCGCATCTCTGCGAGTTTTCCGGCGATGTCAAGCCTTGGTAAGGTTCTTCGCGTTGCGTCGAATTAAGCAACATGCTCCGCCGCTTGTGCGGGCCCCCGTCAATTCCTTTGAGTTTTAGCCTTGCGGCCGTACTCCCCAGGCGGGGCGCTTAATGCGTTAGCTGCGGCGCGGAATCCGTGGAAGGACCCCACACCTAGCGCCCAACGTTTACGGCGTGGACTACCAGGGTATCTAATCCTGTTCGCTCCCCACGCTTTCGCTCCTCAGCGTCAGTACAGGCCCAGAGCACCGCCTTCGCCACCGGTGTTCCTCCCGATATCTGCGCATTTCACCGCTACACCGGGAATTCCATGCTCCCCTACCTGCCTCTAGTCTGCCCGTATCCACCGCAGACCCACAGTTAAGCCGTGGGCTTTCACGACGGACGCAACAAACCGCCTACGAGCTCTTTACGCCCAATAATTCCGGACAACGCTTGCGCCCTACGTATTACCGCGGCTGCTGGCACGTAGTTAGCCGGCGCTTCTTCTGCAGGTACCGTCACGTTAGCTTCGTCCCTGCTGAAAGAGGTTTACAACCCGAAGGCCGTCATCCCCCACGCGGCGTCGCTGCGTCAGGCTTCCGCCCATTGCGCAAGATTCCCCACTGCTGCCTCCCGTAGGAGTCTGGGCCGTGTCTCAGTCCCAGTGTGACCGGTCGCCCTCTCAGGCCGGTTACCCGTCGTCGCCTTGGTAGGCCATCACCCCACCAACAAGCTGATAGGCCGCGAGCCCATCCCCAACCGAAAAACTTTCCACCCTCACACCATGCGATGGAGGGTCATATCCGGTATTAGACCCGGTTTCCCAGGCTTATCCCAGAGTCAGGGGCAGGTTGCTCACGTGTTACTCACCCGTTCGCCGCTCGAGTACCCCCGAAGGGGCCTTTCCGCTCGACTTGCATGTGTTAAGCACGCCGCCAGCGTTCGTCCTGAGCCAGGATCAAACTCTCCATCAAGGTCCGAACGACGACTCCGAAAAGCCGCCAAACCTCAGGAAAAAATCCCAGCAAAACACCAACCCGTACACGGGCCGGTGCACTGCCTCAAAGAAATCCCCACCACGGACACCGACAAGCGATGACCGCGGCCACGGGGTGGTCCGACCTAAACGGCCGGACCTATAAAGGCACTGGCTTTTAACACGCTGTTGAGTTCTCAAGAAACGGACACCCACCGCGTTCGCGCCCACTCTCGCGGGCCCGTCCTCCGGGGCAACCCTTCTAACTTACCAGGATCTTCGCTCCTGTCAACCAACCTGGCGGTTGATCTTCAGAGGCTTAGCCCAGCCCGCCGTGCGTCATCGCGGGCAGCCGGAGCGGCCCGTGATCGATCGTTCGGTGGAGTCCCACGGGCCGACCACCTTGCGGCGTCCTGCATCCCGTCTGGGCTGACCACTCCAGAGTAACCCGGTTCCAAGCGAGCTTCGAACCGTTTTCCTCTGGGGGCTTCCCCGGAGGCCGTCCGCCTGTCGGCGTCCCGCATCCCCTCGGGGCAGGAAGAACATTAGATAATCAAGAACCACTCGTCAACTCGGTCTTGTTACCCCTCGCCCACGCGGACTAAACCCCCAGGTCACGGTTGATTCACTCACGGACCCCGGAGAGGTCGCCCGGACGCGGGCACCTCGGAGGATGCCGGTCACCGGGCTTGCCTCGGCCGAGGGGAGCACCTCACCCGTGAGCAACCATGGGATGGCTTGGAAGTGGTGTACCCCACGTTCGATCCACCGCTAGGGCGCGAGGCTCGCCCGGTGCGGCCCCTCAGGCCAGGGCCGCGGAGAGCTGGTCGACGCGGCCCTGGGAGTCGAAGGCCACGGTGATGCTGCCGCCTCCCGGGGGGCCGCCGGAGATCGTCTCGGCGGTCTCCTCGTACGGGGCGCCGTGGCGGTCGAAGTAGCCGCGCACGACCCGCCGGTGGTCATCGGGGAAGACCTGGACGGCGGTCATGAGCAGGCGCGGCGCGGTGTTCGGGTCGAACACGGCGGAGGGCAGTTGGGGGTCGTCGAGGTGGACGTACGCCGCGCCCTTGCCCTCGTTGATCGCGCATGACCAGATGCCGTTCCCGCCCAGCAGGTGGCCGGCGGCGATGGCCATGGTGGTGGCGGCCTGGTGCGGCTGGGGGAAACCGCCGAGGTCGAGGTGGCCGGTACTCAGCTCGGGGATGTCGTGCTCCACGCCGTAGTCGTGGATGGCGCGGACCGCGGCGACGGCGGGATGGTCCCAGCCGAAGTTCGGATTCGCCCAGGTCCACAGCCAGGTATTGCTGAGGTGGGAGAAGCTGCCCAGGCTCGTCACGCCGCCGATTACGAGACCGTCGGAGCGCAGTGACCGCGATTCCAGGTCGGCGGTCCTGTGCTCGGTGCCGAGGAAGGCGTTCAACGCCTCCTGCTGCTGCATCGCCGCTGCGGAGCGTTCCGCCCCGAACGCTTCGAACGCCGGACTGTAGGAGCTCTGTCGTGACATGCAGCGGCAGCATAGTGGCGCACAGCGACCGGCAGGGCCGTGCCCTGGGCGTCAGCGGGGTGCCCGCGCCTGTGGGCACGTGTCAGCGGCGCCGGTGACGGTGCTTCCGGAGAACGCGAGTCATCGTCGAAAGGCCGCCTGTGAGTAGCTGATACGGGCCGGGAGGGCCTGCGGGCGGTTCAGAAAGACGCGTGCACTGGACGGGGCGGACCTGGCGGCCCGGCGGGGCACGCTGCTGAGCCGGACGCCGGCCGGGCGGAGGTCTGCGGGTACGACGTCGTCCGGAACACGGCCCGGTGCGGGCAACGATTGGGCTGACCGGCACCGAGGACCTGGTCATGATCGTGTGGCTGCTGGGCTTCGGCCCGGCACGGGCCAAGGCGCGGAGGCGGGCGCTGTAGAGCGGTTCCAGTTGATGGAGGCCGCGAGGCGCGCGGTGAGGACGTACTCAGGCCAGGTCTGGCGACGAGCCTGGTGAACCGGTCTGAGGCGATCTACCTGGACGAGCCGAGGGCGGGACCGGACCCGCGAACCCGCGATGAGGTGCGGGCGGCCGTCCGGGACCTCGTGGACGACGGGACGACGGTGCTGCTGATCACGGCCGGGTGGTGGCGGAGAGCGCGCCTGCGGAACTGAAAGGGGCGGATCGGGCGGCAGACTCTGGTGGCACGCGCGGCCGAGCCGTATCGGATGGAGGAGCCGGGCGCGATCGTGGCGGTTCTCACGCGGCGGCGATGGAGCTTGTGATGGCGCCGGTGTCGGCTCCGGCGGTCTGACGGCCTGGTGGCGCGCCGGCTGGACGAGACGGCGAGCGTGCCGACCGAGTTGTCACTGCGGATGCCGAGTCTGGACGAGGTCTTCCTCACGCTGACCGGACGGCCGTCGGCAGAGGCAGAAGAGCGCCGGGCCGTCGGGGTGTGCCGCCCCGCTGCGGCACGGGTTGACGCTGGCCCGGCGGGAACGTAGCCCGGCTGCGCCACTCGGAGGGACGCCGTCGTGTTCCTGCTCATGTTCGTCGTGCGGTGGCGGGTAACACGGAGGCCCAGCCGTGGCAGTTGCTTCCGGGCCTCGTGCCGCAGATGGCGATGTTCGCGACGATGAGGCTGGGCACAGCGCTGAAACGATGACGTTCACGGGGCTTCCTCGACTTTCCGCAGACGGCGATCGCGCGTTCGGCGCCGTTGCTGGGGACGGTTCGGTTCCGCACCGGGTCGCGGCGACGTTCGCGCGGCGCATGTGAGCAGCATTCTGATCCCGGACACCTCGACGATTCCGGGCCTGAGGTGAATTCGGTGACGCATCTGTGCGAGCCCTGATGGCGGGTGGGGCGGTGGGCAACCACGTCTGGCACACGCTGGCCTGGGGCGGCCGGGATCGTGGTGGTGTTGCGCTCCTGGAAGTCGTTCACGCCCGGGGGCGTTGGCTTGCGGGGGTGGTGATCCAACTGGTCGTCCCAGATGGAGGCCGTCCGCGGGGCGCGGTCGTACGCGGTGGCGGAGCTGTCGTCGCCGAGTGCCTGCCGGGCGGTGGTCTCGGTACGGCTTGCGTCGAGCCCTGGGCGGTCGTCGTGCGCTGGCAGGCGTACGTGGTGCCGAGGAGCCCGGCGGCCCGGGCGCGCTCACCCCGGACCATGCGGTGTTCTCGCGGGCATCGTGCCGCCGACGGCGCGCTCTCGTGCTCCAGCGCGTCCAGCCGATGACGTTGGTGATCTGGGCGGGGACGTTGGTCAGCAGCCGCTCCGGCGAGCGGCTGGCGGCCCCGACCCGTACGGCGCCCGCGCCCGTAGCGGGTGTGCCACGGTCAGCGGTACGAGCGGGGCACGGCGGGGGCGCCCGCAGTTCCTCCAGGCGAACGGCGCGACGGTGTCCACATCGGCTGGTCCAGGGCCAGCCGATCACGGGCCGCCGCCACAGCATGCGCAGCCGACCCTGGGCGGCCCGGAATCGTGCAGGCAGATTGTCCTCCCCTCGGCCGCCGATTCGCGTTTGCGGCAGGGTGGGGCCTTCCTGGGAGGGTGGCTTCATGCACGAGAAACCAAGGATCGTTTCCGGCGTCGAGGTCATCCCGCTCTGCGACGCGGTGGGTCCGATGGGAGAGGCGTTGCGGAAACCGCTGGACGACACCTTCACTGGTGCCAGGCCCGCGCTCTGGGAGCGCACGAGGGCCGAGGCGCCTGAGGCGTTCGGGCCGGACGGTGAGTGGATCCTGCACTTCCACTGCTATCTGCTGCGCGTCCCCGCGGGTCCCACCGTGCTGGTGGACGCGGGGCTCGGTCCAGAGGAATCTCCGGCCTCCTCCTGGGCGCCCGTGCCCGGACGCCTCCCTACGGCGCTGGCAGAGATCGGCGTCAAGCCGGAAAGCGTCGACACCGTCGTACTGACCCATCTCCACAGCGACCACGCCAGCGGCGCGGTCGTCGACGGCAAGCCCCTGTTCCCCAATGCCCGCCACGTCGTCCAGGAGGACGAGCTCACCTGGCTGGAGGGCGAGGGCGGGGACGTCCTGGACGAGGTCGTCACCCCCCTGCAAGAGGCCGAATGCCTGGACACCCTCCAGGGGCAGACCCGCATCGCCGAGGACATCAAGGTCGTCCCCACGCCGGGGCACACGCCGGGGCATCAGTCGGTGGTGCTCGGGGACGACCAGCTCATGGTGTCGGGCGATGTGGTCCTGCACCCCGTCCAGCTGGCCGACCCCGCCATCGAGTACGTCTACGACGAGGACTCCGCGGCGGCCGCGACCACGCGCACCGCGGTGTTGCGCAAGCTGCGCAAGAGCGGTGGCCTGCTGGCCGCACCGCATCTCCCGGAACCCTTCGTCCGGTTGAGCTGACGTGTGAAACGCGCACGCCGGGTACCACGGGCCTTGGAAGGAGGGGTCATCTGATGCCCAGAGCCCAGATCAAGGACGAGAAGAAGTATCAGCGCCTCCGCGAGAAGGGCGACAGCAAGGAGAAGGCGGCACGGATCGCCAACGCCTCCGCCTCCCAGGGGAGCGGGAAGGTCGGCCGCAAGGGCGGTAAGAGCCCCGCGTACGACGACTGGTCCAAGGACGAGCTGATGAAGCGCGCACGCGAGATCGGCATCGAGGGCCGTTCGTCGATGAACAAGTCGGAACTGGTCAAGGCGCTGCGCAGCCACTGACCCATCGGAGAGGGGGGCGGCCCGTGGGCCGCCCCCTCTTCGTTCGGCCGTCCTATTCCTCTTCGATCCGCATCGCCCTTTCCTCGGCCGTGTACCCGCCGCCGTCGGCGCCCTCGTCCCGGGCGACCGCGTCCGGCTCGGTGTCGGTGCGGGCGCCTTCGTCCTCTTCGACGATGCGCCCGGCGGGGGCGGGGGCGGGGGCGGCGGGCTCGTCCGCGGGCGCGGGACGCTCCGGCTCCTCCCGGCGCAGCCGCTCGTCGAGCGGCTCGCCTTCGCGCATCTCCTCGGCGGTCGTGCCGAAGTCGTCCACGGCGACCGGTTCGTCCCCCGGCAGCGCGGCCTCCTGCGGGTCCTCGGTCCAGTACTGCTCCGGGGTCCCGTCCTGAAGATCGGGGATGCCGTCGTCCTCCGGCGAGCTGTGCCGCTCGGTCATCGCGTTCCCCCTTTCCGTTCCGGGGGCGCGTACCCGCGTGGCGCGGATCATTCGTGGTTCGGCGCCCTGCGGCAGGGCACGCTCGGGGCATGCGCCAGGTCTTCGTCCTCGACTGCGCGGACCCGGAGCGGCTGGCCGCCTTCTGGGCCGCCGCGCTCCGCTACCGCCGCCACCCGCACTCTCCCCCGTACACGGCGCTGGACGACCCGCGCGGCGAGGGTCCCAAGTGGCTGCTGCAACGCGTCCCCGAACCCAAGGTCGGCAAGAACCGGATGCATCCCGATCTGCGCGTCACGGACATGGACGGCGAGCTGGCCCGGCTCACCGGGCTCGGCGCCACCGTCGTGCGCGGCCCCTTCGACGACGAGGGGTGGCTCACCACGGTGCTCGCCGACCCGGAGGGCAACGAGTTCTGCCTGATCGTCGAACCGGAGGGATCCTCATGACCAAGGTCGCCGAACACGCCCGCCGACAGAAGGAGAAGTACACCGCCGGGGCGGAGCGCCCGCTGGGCTCGTACCTGGCCACCCTCGCCGTGTACGGCCTCACCACCGGCGCGCTGGCGCTGCTGGCCCGGCGCCGCGCCGCCCCCGCCACCCGCGTCGGGGCGGCCGATCTCGCCCTGATGACGGTGACCACGCACAAGCTGGCCCGGCTGATCTCCAAGGATCCGGTGACGAGCCCGCTGCGCGCCCCGTTCACCCGGTACGCGGGCACGGCCGGCCCGTCCGAGCTGGCCGAGGAGGTCCGCGGCCACGGCGCCCGGCATGTCGTCGGCGAGCTGATCACCTGCCCGTTCTGCACGGCCCAGTGGGTGGCGACCGCGTACGCCGCCGGTCTGGCCTTCGCCCCCGACGCGACCCGTCTGGCGGGCGCCACGATGACGGCCGTGGCCGGTTCGGACTGGCTCCAGCTCGCCTACGCGCGGCTCCAGCGGGCCGCCGAGGAGTGAGGGAGCGGCGACGTTTGGTGCCGCCGGGACGGGTAGGGCCTCCATATGGAACTGTCTTTCCTCAAGCCGCTGTACTCCCGGCCGGGTCCGTACGCCTCCGTGTACGCCGACCTGACCCGCACCACCGAGGACGCCGGCAAGGCCGTCGAGCTGCGCTGGCGTGCGCTGCACGCGGAGCTGGAGGCGCAGGGCGCGCCCAAGCCCACGCTGCGCGCGGTGGAGCGTGCCGTGGAGGAGGAAGTGGAGCGGCGCCGCTCCGAGGGCCTGGTGATCTTCGCGGCGGACGGCGAGGTGGTGTTCTCCGAACGGTTCGAGCACGCCCCCCGCACGCCCCTGGCCAGGGTGTCCCCCCTCCCCCACGTGATGCCGTACCTTTCCGACCGGGGGGAGCGCTTCGCCCACCTGGTCGCGCACGTCGACCGGAGGGGCGGCGAGATCGACTGCGTCGACCCGGAGGGCCGGCACCGCCACATCGACGTGCCCGGGGACGAGGAGTACCCCATCCGCAAGGTCAAGGCCGGCGACTGGAACCAGTCGCGCTTCCAGCGCTCGGCGGAGAACGTCTGGAAGAGCAACGCCAAGAAGGTCGCCCGGGAGATCGACAAGGTCGCCCGCGCCAGCCATGCCGAGGCCGTGGTGATCGCAGGTGACGCCAGGGCCCGCACCGCCGTCCTGGAGGAGATCTCCGACGGCGTGCTGGAGCACACGGTCGAGTCCGACCGCGGCAACGGCCTGGACGGCGAGCTCTCCCGGATCCTCGATCTCAAGAGCACCGAGCGGATCCTCACCGTCGCCGAGCGCTTCGAACGCGAGCTGGCCAACGGCGAGCGCGCCGTGGCGGGCCTCCCCGCGACCGTCGAGGCCGTCCGCCGCGGCCAGGTCGAGACGCTGCTCATCGACGACGACCCCGCCTCCCCCGCCAGGCTCTGGACGGGCCCGCAGCCCTTCGAGGTGGCCACCACCCCCGACGACCTCCGCCCCCTGGGCGTCGACGACCCGGTCGAGGAGCGCGCCGACGCCGCCCTCATCAGGGCCGTGGCCGCGACCGACGGGGACGTGGTCGTCCTCCCGTCCGATGGCCCCAACGCCTCTCTCGGCGTAGGCGCCGTCCTCCGCTACAACGACCCGTCCACCCGCCACTGACCCAAAGCACCCCGCCCGGCCCCGGCCCGCCCGTGGAGGAGCGGGCCGGGGCCGCCCGTGCAAGAGCCGAACACCCCAACCAAAAACCGCAACCACCCGCCAGGGGGGCGTGGGGGCGAAGCCCCCACATCGGGGGGCTCGGGGGGTCGCCCCCCCGATAAACACGACGAGGAGGAGCGGTCCGCGCCTTCCGCGGACACACTCCTCCCACCTACGAGTGGAGCTATGGGGATTCGAACCCCAGACCTCCTCCATGCCATGGAGGCGCGCTACCAACTGCGCCATAGCCCCGCAGGCCGCCGTTTCCGGTGACCGGCCCTAGGAGAGCTTAGTGCACGCGGAGGCCTGCTCGGGACGTCAGCGGGTCTTGCGCGTCATCGTGTAGCGCAGGACGAGGAACGGCAGGCCGAAGACGGAGAAGGCGTGTTCGGCCCGGAGGGCGCCGTCCTCCACGTAGACGTCGAGCCGTTCGGCGAAGCCGTGGACGGCGAGGGCGGTGAGGTCTCTGGAGCCGGGGTCGACGTAGGTGAGGTAGTGCCCGGGGTGGTCGAGATCGCTTTCGCTGGTGAGGACGAGTCCGCCGCCGGGCCGGGCGTACGGGGCGAGCGTGGCGGTGAAGCTGGCGTGGGGCAGTGGGAAGCCGACGCTGACGTAGCCCCGGTCGCCGTGCCGGTAGGTGGTGTAGATGCCCACGTAGATGGGTTCGTCGGTGTCGGAGAAGGAGCGGATCCAGCCGCGGACGGCGGTCGCGTCGGGGAGGTCGGGGACGATCGTGTCGATGCGGCCGCGCACGCCGCGCTGGGCTTCGCGCTGGTTCATCGGGACGTTCGCCTGGCCGAGGGGGCGGGCGAGGAGGGTGCGGTAGAGGAGGTAGCCGGGGCGGACCCAGGTGCGCCATTCGGGGACGATGTCCAGTTCGAACCGGGCGGTGTGCTCGTAGAACTCGCGGACGAGGGGGTGTGTCCCGGCGGGGTCGAAGTCGGGGCCGGCGAGTTCGTCCAGGGAGCCGACGATGCCGACGTCGGGGGCGTCGGCGGTGTAGGTGCCGCCGATCGTTTCGGCGAGTTCTTTGACGTAGCCGGTGCCGACGTACCGGGATCGGGCCTCTCTCGGCACCACGAAGGGGAGGCTCTCGGCGGGGACCTCCTCGGCGAGGAGGCTGACCTGGGCGTCGCGGAAGAGGAGCGCCGCCAGGGTGCGGTAGGTCACCACGGCCGCGCTCGCCACCGCGGCGGCGGGGAGGGGCCGTGCCGTGGCGGCTGCGCCGACGGCGGCGCCGACGACCGGGCCGAGGGCGACCTTCTGCGGTCTCAGGCCGAGGGCGCCCGCGACGGCGCCGGAGACCGTCCCCACGGCCAACGGGCCCGCGGAGCGCCCGGCCAGCCACCCCAAGGGCGCGGCCATGGCGCCGCTGACGGCGATGCGCTGCCACAGGGCGGGGATCTCGCCGGGGCGTTGCCGTGCGCGGGCCACCGCCTCGCCTGCGCCGAGCGCGACCGCGCCCAGGGCGGCCCCGGCTCCCGCCGCGCGCGCGCCGCGGTGGCCGGCGAGGGCCGCTCCCGCCAGGGCGCCGAGGGCCCCGGCGAACGCGATCGAACCGGCCTGGGACGCTCGCTCGTCGTTCACAGATGAAAACTACCGGCCCAGGACGGGTCGGGCTTCACGGGCGGGGCCGTCCTGCGCCACCATGACAGGGCCGCCGCGGGGAAGGGCCGAGATCACCCGTTCCCGTTGATCGGACGATCCGGTATACGGCATCGTCCATAGGCGGCGTCACCCCCCGTGTCACGAAAGGTACTGCGCATGCGCCGGCTGGCGGTCACCCTCCTGCTGCTCCCCGGCTTGTTCGGGCTGTCCCTGTGGACCGGGGTGGGCCCGGCGGACGACTGGGTGCACAACTGCCAGGTGCGGCAGGCGTACCTGGACCGCCTGGAGGCCATGGAGGTCGAGGTCAACCGGATGCGCATCCAGGGCAAGAGCGAGCAGGAGATCGCCCGGGCGATGGTGCCGCGCCGGAACGAGGCCAAGTCGCTGGTGCGCGGCAAGATGAAGGTCAAGGACGTGCGGAAGCTGGAGCAGCGCAACCAGGCCCGGTACGGCAGCCCGCAGGGCCCGACGATCGAGTGGATGTACGCCCGGCACGGCGGGAACTGGCACGAGATCGTCGAGGCGAGCCTGGATTCCAACGCGTTCTACGACGTGACGTGCATTCCGTGGTTCGATCTGTGAACACGACAATGATCATGACCCGCTTTTCCGGAGTAATCGGAAATATCCGTTCAGACGACGGGGATTCGGCGCGGAGTTGCCCGCCGATCCGGTGAATCGCCTGCGTACGGTGCGGGTCCGTGGCGAAGATGAGGGAATGAGTTTCCCCCTGATGCCCGGTTACGACCACATCAATCTGGTCGCCGAACTGGAGCCGGGCGCGGCGCTGCGGGACCGCGAGATCGGCGAGCGGATCCGCGATTACCGAAGGATCCTCCCGGCCGGCTCCCCCGATTTCGGACACGCGGTGCAGACCGGCTCGCGGTGGCGGATCGGCTGCCTGGGCGCGACCGATCCCTCGGCCGCGCGCTACGGGCTGGCCATGGATCTGCGGCAGGCCGCCGCCGAGGACGGCACCGACGCGGCGACGGCCCGGGCCATGCGGGCGGCGGCCGACCGGCTGGACCCCGAGGAGGGCGAGCAGCTCCCCAAGGACGAGTGGGAGCTCGGCGACCGCCGCTACCGGGTGATCAGGATCGAGAAGTACACCCTGATCGGCGACCGGGTGATGGAGCCTCCCCGCCCCAGCGACGGCGCCCTGACCGGGATCGACTCGATGCTGCGCGGGCACCCGATCGACCCGCGGGCGCCCGCCGGGCAGTGGGAGGCCCAGCTCAGGCTGAACCTGGTGGGGTACATGCCGATGCCCGGCACCGTCCCGGAGATCGTCCGGACCGAGGCGCGGCACGCGATCCGCACCCACCCCGGGGTGGTGCTGCTGCCGCCCACGTTCACCGTGGTGGAGGTCACGGAGGACGCGTGGGAGCCGCTCACCGGGGGCAGCGATCCCGACGACGCCCGCGACCACCTGGCGGGCTACTTCAGCCGGCTGCTGCCGCGGCTGCGCGAGTTCCAGGGCGATCCGGCCACGCCCGCCGAGATGGAGGCGTGGGCGGGGGCCGCGGCGCGGATCACGGCGGCGACCGGACACGAGTTCACCGCCCTCGGCCGCCGGTTCCGCACCGTGCGGGTCTCCCGGATGCTGCGGCTCGGCCGAGACGGCCCGGAGGCGCCGCGCCCGTCCGACCAGGAGCGCTACGGCGTGCCGGAGGTCGTCCAGGACGAGTCCTGACCCACAAGGGCGCAGCCGTCGCCCAGAACGGCTCCTCGGCCCATGCCGACCACGTCGGCGTGCCCGCCCGCCGAGTACGCTGCCCTCGCCCTGCAGATCATCGAGAAGACGATGCTCAACGGCGAGACCATCCGGCTCGACGGCGCCATCCGTGCTGAAGGAGACCCCATGAGCGACGACCTGATCGTCGAGGAACGCGGCCGCGTCCTCGTCCTCACCATGAACCGCCCGGACGCCAAGAACGCGATGTCGTTGGCCATGGCCCACCAGATCGCCGCGGCCCTGGACACCCTCGACTCCCGCCCCGACCTCAGCGTCGCCGTGATCACCGGCGCGGGCGGCACCTTCTGCGCCGGAATGGACCTCAAGGGCTTCGCCCGGGGCGAGCGCCCCATCGTCGAGGGCCGCGGCTTCGCCGGCCTGGTGAAAGAGCCCCCCGCCAAGCCGCTGATCGCGGCCGTGGAGGGCTACGCCCTGGCCGGCGGCTTCGAGATCGTCCTGTCCTGCGACCTGATCGTCGCCGCCGACAACGCCAAGTTCGGCCTCCCCGAAGTGAAGCGGGGCCTCTGCGCCGCCGCCGGCGGCCTGCTCCGCCTCCAGCACCGCATCCCCTACCACCTGGCCATGGACCTCGTCCTCACCGGCCGCATGTGGCCCGCCCGGGAAGCCGCCGAAGTCCACCTGGTCAACCGCCTGACATCTCCAGGGTCCGCCCTGGAGGAAGCCCTGAAGCTGGCCGACGAGATCGCCGCCAACGCGCCCCTGGCCCTGGCGGCGTCCAAGCAGGTGCTCTCCCGCTCCTCCGACTGGTCCCAGGACGAAGCGTTCGACCGCCAGGAGGAGTACACCACCCCCGTCCGCAACTCCGCCGACGCCAAGGAAGGCGCGAAGGCCTTCATCGAGAAGCGCGCCCCGAACTGGTCGGGCACCTAGAACGGAATCATCAGCTCAACACCGATCAGCGAGGCGACCAGAAGCGTCTGCAACGGCTCCGGTACGGCATGCTCAAGACGCACGCCGTACCGGCGCCGCCTCTCCTCGTACACAGAAACCCCAACCGAGAACCGCCCAATGACGTCCCCGGAGGCGTCCACCACAGTCCCTTCCTGCAAAGCCGCATCCACCCCCGGCATCAGTAAGAAGGCAACCTCCTCGCCCTGAGCGTCCCGAACCGCATAGCCCCCGCTGCTCTCCCCGCCCGACAGCCCGAGCGTCCCCTTCACCCCACCCACATGCACGGCGATCGCCCCGAGCTGAGCCCCATCACCCCCGACCACAAGCGCGGGCTGCGGCCGCATCGGATCATTCGTCCGATCCACAGAGAACCAAGGCCGGCCCTCAGAATCCGACGCACCGACCACCACCCGCGTCTCGTCATAACGGGCATGCGGGTTCGGGTAGAACATCAACCCGTCATCCGGCGCGGGCACCCTCTCCACCCGCGCGAAGACCACGCCCCGATCATGGATGACGTAGTCCCGCCGCAGCTGGGGCTCGTCCACCGTCCAGGCCATGAGTTCCATGTCAGCTCCGGGTCAGGTCGAGAGCCAGCGGCGTGGCCAGGACCAGCGTCCGCAGGGGCTCGGCCGGCTCCCCCTCCAACCGCAGCGTGTACCGGTCCTTGAAGGTGGCCTCGCGCACCTCGATCTCCGCCACCCGCCGCCCCTCCAGATCGGTGCAGACACCACCGACCGGCACCACGCTCACCGCTTCCTCGCTGGACCGCCGCTTCATCTCCCAGTCGACCTCGCCCACGGTCCGGTCCCGCACGTCCAGGAGCCGGTGCACCAGCCCCGGCTTGCGCTCCACCAGATACTTCGCCGCCCCGGCCGGATCGTCGACGAACCGCCCGATCACCACTCCATCGGCCCCCACGATCGCGACCGGCGCCCCGTCCTGGCGATCGACGTAGAAGAGAACGCCCCCGTCCGCCCCCTCGACCTGGACGACCACCCGGGCCCCGCCCAGCCCCGAGCCGCCGAACATCGCGATCAAGCCCTTGCGCGGCTTGGGCCCGGCCACCTGCACCGCCTGCCCCAGCACCTGCCCGGACTCGTCGCTGATCCCGTACTCCAGCTGCGATGACCGCTGCTCGATCCGCAGCACCGAACACCCCAAGAGGCTCACCATCCGAGCACCCTAATCCGAAACCCCACCCAAGAACCGCCAGGGGCACCTGGGGGCGAAGCCCCCAAAGAACACAACAAGGAGAAACCCCCAACAACCGCAACCACGCACAAGGGGGCGTGGGGGCGAAGCCCCCACATCGGGGGGCTCGGGGGGTCGCCCCCCCGATAAACACGACGAGGAGGAGCGGGGAAGCGGCGTCAGCCGCGACCACACTCCTCCCACCTACGAGTGGAGCTATGGGGATTCGAACCCCAGACCTCCTCCATGCCATGGAGGCGCGCTACCAACTGCGCCATAGCCCCGCGCGACTGCGTGGACGTTCATCCCGCAGCGCTTGGCCAGTGTATAGGACTGGGCCGTGGTACTCGAATCGGTTTGCCGGGGGGTCAGGCGCCGTTCTCGACGCGGTCGTCGCTGAGGACGGGTTCGGGGAGGGTTCCGGCGTTGTGCTCGACGAGCCGCCACCCTCCGCTGCGTTCATTCCGTCCCCCTTCGGGGGACCCACCCCCACCTCGCATTTCGCCGAGGACGGACCAGCAGCAGTTGGAGAGGCCGCCGAGGCGTTCCCAGACCTCTTCGGGGAGGCCGAGGAGGTGGGACATGCCGAGGCGGAGGGCGGCGCCGTGGGAGGCGACGACGAGGAGGCCGTCGGGCGGCAGGTCGTCGAGGGCGCGGTCGAGGGCGGCGCCGACGCGTTTGGCGACCTGGAGGCTGGTCTCGCCGCCGGGGGGCTGCCAGGCGGCGTACTCGGCCGGGTAGCGTTCGCGGATCTCCAGGTTGGTGAGGCCCTCCCAGGCGCCGCCGTCGCGTTCGATGAGGTCGCGGTCGTGGCGGATGGGGAGGCCGGTGACGTCGGCGAGCGCCTGGGCGGTGTCGGCGGCGCGCTGGAGGGGGGAGGCGAGCAGGGCGGTGGGGCTCAGCGCGGCGAGGAGCCGGGCGGCGCGGTGGGCCTGCTGGACGCCGGTCTCGTCCAGGGGGATGTCGGTCTTGCCCTGGAAGCGGCGTTCGACGTTCCAGGAGGTCTGGCCGTGGCGCCAGAGGACGATGCGGCGCTTGCCCGGCACGCGGTCATTCACTGGCGCTCCCGACGGTGCGGCGGCGCTGCGCCGAGTGGGCGTTGACGGCCTCGGGGAGCCCGATCAGCGGGCAGTCCTTCCACAGCCGTTCGAGGGCGTAGAAGATCCTGTCCTCCTCGTGCTGGATGTGCACGATGATCTCGGCGTAGTCGAGCAGCACCCAGCGGCCCTCCCGCTCGCCTTCGCGGCGGACGGGCTTGGCGTCGGCCTCCTCGCGGAGCCGCTTCTCGATCTCGTCGACGATGGCGCGGACCTGCCGGTCGCTGGGCGCCGAGCAGAGCACGAAGGCGTCGGTGATGACGAGCTGCTCGCTCACGTCATAGGCAAGAATGTCGTCGGCCAGCTTGTCGCTCGCCGCCTCGGCGGCGAGGCGGACCAGCTGCACGGCCCTGTCGGATGCGGTCACGATGCGCTCGCGATCCTCCCTGTAGGCATCTCTTCCCGGAACCAGCTTCTCACGGGCTTCGGAAAGGGGCGGGCCCCTTTTCGTCGGCGTTCACCCACCGCGCCCTTTTCGACCGGGTACGGCGCCGTCCTGTCCGTTCCAGGGTATGGCCCCGCCGCGACCCGCCGGTACGGCCGCCGCACGGCGCTCAGCACCAGGTCAGGCGGCTTGGTCGCGGTAGAGGACGCGTTTGTTGATGTACTGGACGATCCCGTCCGGGACGAGGTACCAGATGGGCTCTCCGGCGCGGACACGGTCGCGGCATTCGGTGGAGGAGATCGACAGGGCGGGGACCTCCATCAGGCTGACGCGGCCGTTGGGGAGGCCGGGGTCGGCGAGGCGGTGGCCGGGCCTGGTGCAGCCGATGAAGTGGGCGAGTTCGAAGAGCTCGTCGGTGTCGTGCCAGGTGAGCATCTTGCCGAGGGCGTCGGCGCCGGTGATGAAGAAGAACTCGGTGTCGGGGCCGTGCAGCTCGCGCATGTCGCGGAGGGTGTCGACGGTGTAGGTGGGGCCGGGGCGGTCGATGTCGATGCGGCTGACCGAGAAGCGGGGGTTGGACGCGGTGGCGATCACGGCCATGAGGTAGCGGTCCTCGGCGGCGGCGACGCGGCGCTCCCCCTTGTGGGAGGACAGGCCGGTGGGCACGAACACGACCTCGTCCAGCGAGAAGACGTGGGCGACCTCGCTGGCGGCCACCAGGTGGCCGTGGTGGATCGGGTCGAACGTACCGCCCATGATCCCCAACCGTCGCTTTTGCGTCATGACGACGAGAATAGCCAGCGGGCCGGTGGCCCCCGACCACCGCCCCCGCGGCGGTGATCGGGGGCGCCGGTCAGTCCAGGCCGGGCAGCGGGGCCGGGCCCGATTCCCAGGTCACGACGCGTACCGCCTTGCCGACCTCGACGCGCGGGACGGTCCCGGCGGGCAGCACCCGCACCTCGGCGTGCAGGCCGAGATCGGCGCGCAGCGCCCGGGTGAGCTCCTCCGCGGGGCCGTCCTCGGTGGCTTCGGCGGCCTCGCAGGCGACCACGAGGCGGACGTCGGGCTTCCGGCGGTCCACGACCAGCTGGTAGTGGGGGACGACCAGTCCGGAGCCGAGCAGGACGCGCTCGACCTCGCCCGGGTACAGGTTGACGCCGCGGATCACCAGCATGTCGTCCACCCGGCCGCGGATCCTGCTCATCCGGACCAGGGTCCGCCCGCAGTCGCACTCGCCGTGCGAGAGCGCGGCGATGTCGCCGGTGCGGTAGCGCAGCAGCGGCAGGGCCTGCTTGGTGGGCGTGCTGAAGACCAGCTCGCCCGGTTCGCCCTCCTCCACCGGGTCGCCGGTCGCGGGATCGACCGCCTCGACGATGAAGTGGTCCTCGTTGACGTGCAGGCCGTTCTGCTCCAGGCACTCGGTGGCGACGCCCGGCCCGATCACCTCCGACAGGCCGTAGATGTCCATCGCCTTGATCGGCAGCACGTTCTCGATCGCCGTCCGCAGTTCCTCGGACCAGGGCTCGGCGCCGAACAGCCCCGCCCTGAGCGAGGAGACGTCCGTCCCGGTCTCGGCGGCCGCCTCGCCCAGCCGCAGCGCGTACGCGGGCGTGCAGGCCAGCACGTCGGGCCGCAGGTCGGCGATCATCCGGAGCTGCCGCTCGGTCATCCCGCCCGACATCGGCACCACGGCGGCGCCCAGCGCCACGGCGCCCTGGTGGACGCCGATGCCGCCGGTGAACAGGCCGTACCCGTAGGCGTTGTGGACGACGCTCTCGGCGGACGCGCCCGCGCAGGACAGCGACCGCGCGCACATGCCGGCCCACAGGTCCAGGTCTGCCTTGGTGTAGGCGACGAGGGTGGGCCTGCCCTGCGTCCCGCTGGAGCCGTGCACGGCGACCACCCGGTCCTGCGGGACGGCGAGCATCCCCAGCGGGTAGGCGTCCCAGAGGTCCTGCTTGGTGGTGAACGGCAGCGTGTGCAGTTCGGCGAGGGTGACGTCGGCGCCGCCCTTGACCCCCGCCTCGCGGAGCCGGTCGGCCTGCACGCCGCCCGCGACCAGCAGCCGGTCGACCAGTCCCCACAGCCGGTGGCGCTGCAGCGCCGCCCGCTCGTCCCGGGACATCGCCTCGGCCTTCGGATCGAACATCGCGCCTCCTCGCGCCCCCGATGACCTGGTAAGTTCTCGCTCTCCCCCGAGACGGCCGCCCCGATCCGCCCCGGAAACGACCATCCCCGCGGCCGGACGCCACCACTCTGCCGCACGGGCCCCCTCCGGGACGAGGGGTCGGGGCGACGGACCGGAGCCGGTCGGCGGCGCGCGGCGGGGAACCTTGGACTCGACCGGTTCGTCGGACTTACCATGCCGGTCCTGATCCGGGAACATCGTGACCAGGATCCGAACGAGGTCGGGGCACGGCCGACACCCGAAGGAAGGGAGGGAGCGGCGATCGCCGACGGGGGATTTTCCGGGACGGGCGCGCCGCGCACCCCATGACGACGAACACACCGGACCGGGCACGCACCCGATTCCCGGGGATCAGCTCGCGCGCCTACGAACATCCCGCGGACCGGTCGGCGCTGGTCGCGCTGCGTTCGCTGACCGGGTTCGACGTCGTGCTGCGGCGTCTTTCGGGCCTGTTCAACGAGCGCGCGCTGCGGCTGATGTTCCTGGGCGGCACCGTGCGGGTCGGCGAGGGCCAGTTCCACCACCTGCACGACATGGTCCGCGACGCCGCCTACATCCTGGACATGCCCGAGGTCCCCGAGGTGTACGTGCGGCAGTCCCCGACGCCGAACGCGATGGCGCTGGGCTCCGACCACCCCTTCATCGTGATCAACACGGGCCTGATCGACCTGCTGGACGACGAGGAGCTCCGGTTCGTGGTCGGCCACGAGGTCGGCCACATCCTGTCGGGGCACGCCGTCTACCAGACGATGATGCAGATCCTGATCCAGCTCGGCACCCGGCTGGCCTGGCTGCCGCTGGGCAACATCGCCATCGGGGCGATCATCATCGGGCTGAAGGAGTGGTTCCGCAAGGCCGAGCTGTCCTCCGACCGGGCCGGGCTGCTGGCCGGCCAGGACCTGGACGCGGCCAAGCGCACGATGATGAAGCTGGCCGGCGGCACCCGGCTGTCGGAGATGAGCAGCGAGGCGTTCCTGGCGCAGGCCCGCGAGTACGACGCGGCCGGCGACGTGCGCGACGGGCTGCTGAAGTTCCTCAACCTGCTGCCGCAGACCCACCCGTACGCGGTGATCCGTTTCGCCGAGATCGACCGGTGGGCCAAGAGCGGCGAGTACGAGCGGATCCTCGGCGGCGACTACGCCCGCCGCGCCGACGACGGCAGCGCCAAGGTCACCGACGAGGCCCGCGCCGCCGCCTCGGCCTACAAGGAGTCGTGGGAGCGCAGCGCCGACCCGTTCATCGGCAAGGTCCGCGACGTGGCCGAGGGCGCGGCGTCCGCGGCGGGCGGCCTGTTCGACCGCCTGTCCCGCCGCGACGGCGGCACCACCACGAGCAACTCCAACTGAACGACCGCGCGGCCGGGCGCGGGCTTTGAGCCGTACCCCGCCCGTCGCGCGAGCGCGTTACCTGCCCGGTGAGGCGAAGCCGGAGGCAAGCCTCACCGGGCAGATCGCGAAGCGATGCCGCGCTCGCCAAGGCCCGGTTAGGGGCGAGCCGCCAGGCGAGCCCCGTAGGCCGGGACTCTAAAACACAGTCTGGCCCTTGAGGTGGCCTTCGCCGGTGACGACGTACTTGGTGGAGGTCAGCTCGGGGAGGCCCATCGGGCCGCGGGCGTGCAGCTTCTGGGTCGAGATGCCGATCTCGGCGCCGAAGCCGAACTCCTCGCCGTCGGTGAAGCGGGTGGAGGCGTTCACCATCACCGCGGCCGAGTCGACCAGCGCCACGAACCGCTTCGCGGCGGCCTGCGAGGTGGTCACGATGGCCTCGGTGTGGCCCGACCCGTAGGTGCGGATGTGCGCGACCGCCTCGTCCAGGGTGCCGACGACGCGGGCGGCGATGTCGAGCGAGAGGTACTCGGCGTAATAGTCGTCCTCGGTGGCCTCGACGACCTCGCCGGCGACGTCGTGGGCCCGGACGGCCTCGTCGCCGTGCACCGTCACGCCCGCCCCGCGCAGCGCCGCCAGGGCCTTGGGCAGGAACGCGTCGGCGATGCCCTCGTGCACCAGCACGGTCTCGGCGGCGTTGCACACCGACGGCCGCTGCGTCTTGGCGTTGACCAGGATCTTCACGGCCAGGTCCACGTCGGCGGCGGCGTCCACGTACACCGCGCAGTTGCCCACGCCGGTCTCGATCACCGGCACCGTGGACTCCTCCACCACCGAGTTGATCAGGGACGCGCCGCCGCGCGGGATCAGCACGTCCACCAGGCCGCGGGCGCGCATCAGGTGCTTGACGGACTCGCGGCTGGTGCCCGGCACCAGCTGCACCGCGTCCGCCGGGACGGCGGTGCCCGCCAGCGCGGCCTGCATGACGCCGACCAGGACGGTGTTGGACTCGTAGGCCGACGACGACCCGCGCAGCATCGCCACGTTCCCGCTCTTGAGGCAGAGCGCGGCGGCGTCGACGGTCACGTTGGGACGGCCCTCGTAGATGATCCCGACCACGCCCAGCGGCACCCGGATCTGCCGCAGGTCGAGGCCGTTGGGCAGCACGTTCCCGCGCACCGTCTCGCCGACCGGGTCGGGCAGCGCGGCGACCTTGCGGACGGCGTCGGCGATCCCCGCGATCCGCTCCACCGTCAGGCTCAGCCGGTCGATCATGTGCTCGGAGGTGCCGGACTCGCGGGCCCGCTCCACGTCGGCCTCGTTGGCCTTGACGATCTCCGGCGCGGCGGCGGTCAGCGCGTCGGCGATCGCGTGCAGCGCGGCGTCCTTGGCCGCCCGCGGCAGCGGCGCCAGCCCGGCGGCCGCCTCCCTGGCACGCCGTGCCACCCGCAGGAACTCCTCGCGTTCCCGGTCCTGCTCGCCGCCCATCGCCGGCTCCTTCCGCCTCGCTCGTTCGTGGTCAGGCCGGTCCGTGGTCGGATCGCCCGGTGGTCAGGATCACCAGATCGTCGCGGTGGATGATCTCGCGCTCGTACTCGGGGCCCAGCTCGCGCGCCAGCCAGCGGGTGGAGCGGCCCATCAGGTCGGGGATCTCGCCCGCGTCGTAGTTGATCAGGCCGCGGGCCACGACCACGCCGTCCGCGCCGCACAGGTCGACCGGGTCGCCGGCCGCGAAGTCGCCCTGGACGCCGGTCACCCCGGCGGGGAGCAGCGACTTGCGGCGCATGACGACCGCGTCGACCGCGCCCGCGTCCAGCATGACACGGCCCTGGCCTGTGGTGGCGTGCGCCAGCCACAGGTGCCGGGTGGACAGCCGGCGGCCGTCGCCGGGGTGGAAGCAGGTGCCGACCGGGGCGCCGGCGAGGGCGTGCGCGGCGGACGCGGCGTTGGTCAGCACCACCGGGATCCCGGCGATCCGGGCCGCCTCCACCTTGGTGATCATGCCGCCGGTGCCGACCCGCCCGGACCCGCCCAGCTCGACGCCGGCGAGGTCGGCGGGGCCGTGCACGTCCGCGATGCGGCGGGCGCCGGGACGGCTCGGGTCGCCGGTGTAGAGGGCGTCCACGTCCGACAGCAGGATCAGCGCGTCGGCCCTGGTCAGATGGGCGACCAGCGCGGCCAGCCGGTCGTTGTCGCCGAACCTGATCTCGTCGGTGGCGACGGTGTCGTTCTCGTTGACGATCGGGACGATGCCGAGGTCGAGCAGCTTGCCCAGGGCCCGCTGGGCGTTGCGGTGGTGGACGCGGCGGATCATGTCGTCGGCGGTGAGCAGCACCTGGCCGGCGGTCAGCCCGTACCGGGCGAAGGAGGAGGTGTAGCGGGCCACCAGCAGCCCCTGCCCGACGCTGGCCGCGGCCTGCTGGGTGGCCAGGTCGGCGGGGCGGCGGTTCAGCCCGAGCGGGCCGAGCCCGGCGGCGATCGCGCCGGACGACACGAAGACGATCTCGGTGCCGGCCCGGCGGCGGGCGGCCAGCACGTCGACCAGGGCGTCGATCCGGTCGGCGTCGATGGTGCCGTGCGGGGTGGTGAGCGAGGAGGAGCCGGCCTTCACGACGATGCGGCGGGCGCCCGCGATCGCGTCGCGCACGGCGGCGCGCTCCGGGGCGGCCGTCGCCCCGGCGCCGCCCGGGGCGGTGCCGTCCGGGGCGGTCGTGGCCGCCCGTGCCGTCGCGGCTGCCTGTTCGCGGCTCATGCTCTCCCTCGTGGCTCGGAGCGTCGTCCTGGCGATCGTGCGTGGTGGTCGCGGGCCGTCAGCGGCGGCCGTCGAGGCGCCGGTCGGTGCCCCGCGGCCCGGAGGCGGCCTCGCCCGCGAGCACCTCCGGCTCCCAGTCGAACACGATCGACTCCTCGTGCGTGCCGATCATGACGGTGGCCCCGGCGGCGGCGCCCGCCTCGGCCAGCGCCTGCTCGACCCCCAGCCGGGCCAGCCGGTCGGCCAGGTAGCCCACGGCCTCCTCGTTGGTGAAGTCGGTCTGCCGCAGCCACCGCACCGGCTTCTCCCCGGTGATCAGGTAGGTGTTCTCGCCCGCCGGGCGGATCTCGAAGTCGGGCGCGCCGGCGACCGGCTCCGGCCGGATCACCAGCCGGGTCGGCTCGGCCGGCGGCAGCGCGGCCCGGTACTCCTCGACCATCGCCGCCATCGCGAACGACAGCTCCCGCAGCCCCTCATGGGTGGCCGCCGAGACCTCGAACACCCGCAGCCCGCGCGCCTCGAACTCCGGCCGCACCAGCTCGGCGAGGTCGCGGCCGTCGGGCACGTCCACCTTGTTCAGCACGACGATCCGCGGCCGGTCCGACAGCGGACGGTCGCCCAGCACCCGGTCGTAGGCGCGCAGCTCCCGCTCGATCACCTCGAAGTCGCTGACCGGGTCGCGGCCCGGCTCGAGCGTGGCGCAGTCCAGCACGTGCGCCAGCGTGGACGAGCGCTCGATGTGCCGCAGGAACTCCAGGCCCAGGCCGCGGCCCTCGCTGGCGCCCTCGATCAGTCCCGGCACGTCCGCGACCGTGAACGTGGTGTCGCCCGCGCTCACCACCCCCAGGTTGGGGATCAGCGTGGTGAACGGATAGTCGGCGATCTTGGGCTTGGCCGCCGACACCGCCGCGATCAGCGAGGACTTGCCCGCGCTGGGGAAGCCGACCAGCGCCACGTCCGCGACGCTCTTGAGCTCCAGCACCACCTCGCCCTCGTCGCCCGGCTCGCCCAGCAGCGCGAACCCGGGCGCCTTGCGCTTGGCGGTGGCCAGCGCGGCGTTGCCGAGCCCGCCCTTGCCGCCCCGCGCGATCACGAACCGGGTGCCCTCCCCCACCAGGTCGGCCAGGACCGCGCCGGAGGAGTCCTTGACGACCGTCCCGTCCGGGACCGGGAGCAGCACGTCGCCGCCGTCCGCGCCGGTGCGGTGCCCGCCCTGGCCGGGACGGCCGTTGGTGGCCCTGCGGTGCGGGCGGCGGTGGTACTCCAGCAGGCTGGCGGCGTTCGCGTCGACCTGGAGGATCACGTCGCCGCCGCGCCCGCCGTTCGCGCCGTCCGGGCCGCCGAGCGGCTTGAACTTCTCCCGGTGGATCGAGGCACACCCGTTCCCGCCGTTGCCGGCGGCGACGTGCAGCACCACCCGGTCGACGAACTGCGCGCCCGAACCGGCTCCTGCGGCCACGATCTCTCCTTCACTCCGAACAGGAAACAGGGGCGGACCGTGCCGGTCCGCCCCTGTGTCAACGTCTCGCTGCGGCGGACTACTCCGCCGGGACGATGCTGACCGCGTTGCGCCCGCGGTAACGGCCGAACTCGACCTTCCCCGCGGTCAGCGCGAACAGGGTGTCGTCACCGCCACGGCCGACGTTCAGGCCGGGGTGGAAGTGGGTGCCGCGCTGCCGCACGATGATCTCGCCGGCGTTGACGACCTGGCCGCCGAAGCGCTTGACACCCAGGCGCTTGGCGTTGGAGTCCCGACCGTTACGGCTGGACGACGCGCCCTTCTTGTGTGCCATCTGACCGCTCCTCTACTTCCCCGGCTACTTTCCGGCCTCGATACCGGTGATCCTGACCTCGGTGTACGGCTGACGGTGACCCATCCGCCGCTTGTACCCGGTCTTGTTCCGGTAGTGCATGATGTTGATCTTGGGGCCCTTGACCGCGCCGAGGATCTCGGCGGTCACCTGGTACCCGGCGAGCTCGGCGGCGGAGCTGACGACCTCGTCGCCGTCCACGACCAGCACGGCCGGGAACGTGACGGTGGAACCCTCTTCGCCGGACAGTTTGTCGACGGTGAGCACGTCGTCGACGGCCACCTTCTCCTGCCTGCCGCCTGCGCGGACAATCGCGTACACCGCGGAAACCTCTCGTCTGCGCGCGCTTCCGGAGCGAACCGGTCCCGCGCGTGGTCTTCCAGCCCCCGGGCGGGGGCCTACCCGCGGCACCGGGGCCACGGGCGGCACGCCGGGCCGCTCCGCCCGGCGCTCTCCGCTGGATCTCGCCTGCCCGCCGGGTCGCTGTGACCGGCGGATGAGCCGTGCACCGAGTGGTGCAGGTCGAGATGACGCGCTCGCGCACGTCGAAACCTCAGGGTACCGGACGCCCGTACCGGACGCGAACGGCGCCGACGCGGAGGGCGGCGACCGGGGCGCCCGGGGTGGACCCGGGCGCCCCGCCGTTCACTCCCCGGCCGCGTCGCCGGAAGCCGCCTCGGCCTTGGCCCTGGTACGGCGCGTACGGCGGCGCCGCCCGTTGCTCGCCGCGGCGGCGTCGTCCGAGACCTCGCCCGAGTCCGGAGCCTCCGCGCCCTCGGCCGCCTCACCGGACTCCGCGACCGCGAAGGGCGCCTCGGCGGCGCCGGCGGCGGGCTCGGACGGCTCCACGCCGTTGACGACCGGCTCGACCGGCTCGACCGCCTCCAGGGCGCCCGGAGCGGTCCCGGCGTTCTCCGCGGCGGCCTCGGCCGCCTCCACGGCCGCCTGAGGCTCGGCCTCCTGGGCCGTCTCCTGGACGGCCGCCGGCACGGGCTCGGCGCCCTCGGCCTCGTCAGGCTCCGAGGCGGGCGGTCCGGCGGGCCGCCTGGCGGACCGCGGCTTGGCCGGCTCCGCCTTGGCACGCTCCGCCTTGGCACGCTCCGCCTTCGCGGGCTCCGCCTTGGCGGACTCCTGCTTGGCCGGCTCCTGCTTGACGGGCTCCGCCTTGGCGGGCTCGTGCTGGGCGAGCTTCTCCTCGACCGCCTTCTCCACATCGCCCTTGCGCTTGCGGCGGCGCCCGCCGCCCGCCGCACCGGCGCCCGCGCCCTTGTCGGCCTTGGGCTCGACCGGCGTCAGGTGGACGTGGATGCCGCGGCCGTTGCAGGACTCGCAGGTCTCCGAGAACGCCTCCAGCAGCCCCTGGCCCACCCGCTTGCGGGTCATCTGGACCAGGCCCAGCGAGGTCACCTCGGCCACCTGGTGCTTGGTACGGTCCCGCGACAGGCACTCCACCAGCCGGCGCAGCACCAGGTCGCGGTTGTTCTCCAGCACCATGTCGATGAAGTCGATCACCACGATGCCGCCGATGTCGCGCAGCCGCAGCTGGCGCACGATCTCCTCGGCCGCCTCCAGGTTGTTGCGGGTGACCGTCTCCTCCAGGTTCCCGCCCTGGCCGGTGAACTTGCCGGTGTTGACGTCGATGACCGTCATGGCCTCGGTGCGGTCGATCACCAGCGAGCCGCCGGAGGGCAGCCACACCTTGCGGTCCAGCGCCTTGGCGATCTGCTCGTCGATCCGGTACGCCGACAGCACGTCCTGGGAGTCGGTCCAGCGCTCCACCCGGTCGGCCAGGTGCGGGGCCACGTACTCCACGTACTCCGACACCGTGTCCCAGGCGTCGGGACCGGCCACCACCAGCTTGGCGAAGTCCTCGTTGAAGATGTCGCGGACCACCCGGATGGTCAGGTCGGGCTCGCCGTACAGCAGCGAGGGCGCGGAGGCGTTCTTGACCTGCTTCTGGATGTTGCTCCACTGGGCGGCCAGCCGGGACACGTCCCGCGACAGCTCCTCCTCGGTGGCGCCCTCGGCGGCGGTCCGCACGATCACCCCGGCGTTGTCCGGCATGACCTTCTTGAGGATCTGCTTGAGCCGGCTGCGCTCCTTGTCGGGCAGCTTGCGGCTGATGCCGGTCATCGAGCCGTCCGGCACGTACACCAGGTAGCGGCCGGGCAGCGAGATCTGGCTGGTCAGCCGGGCGCCCTTGTGGCCCACCGGGTCCTTGGTGACCTGCACCAGCACCGACTGGCCGGACTTGAGCGCCGACTCGATCCGGCGCGGCTGGCCCTCCAGGCCCGCCACGTCCCAGTTGACCTCGCCCGCGTACAGCACGGCGTTGCGGCCCTTGCCGACGTCGACGAACGCCGCCTCCATCGAGGGCAGCACGTTCTGCACCTTGCCGAGGTAGACGTTGCCCACGTACGACTGGTGGGTGGCGCGGTTGACGTAGTGCTCGACCAGGACGCCGTCCTCGAGCACGGCGATCTGGGTGCGCTCGCCCTCCTGGCGGACCACCAT
Organism: Actinomadura rugatobispora; assembly: GCF_055379765.1. Taxonomy (NCBI): domain Bacteria; kingdom Bacillati; phylum Actinomycetota; class Actinomycetes; order Streptosporangiales; family Thermomonosporaceae; genus Actinomadura; species Actinomadura rugatobispora. The sequence continues at coordinate 1,822,915 of NZ_AP029191.1, forward strand.
CTGCCGCTCCACCGACTCGCGGCGGGCCAGGAACTCCGCCTCGGTGATCACCGGCGGGCGGCGGCGGCCCTGCTCGCGGCCCTCGCGGCGGCGCTGCTTCTTGGCCTCCAGCCGGGTGGAGCCGCGGACGGACTGGACCTCGTCCTCGACCGCGCGCGCGTCGCGCACGTGCACGACGGTGTTGGGCGGGTCGTCGACGGTGGCGGGCTCGCCGTCACCGGCCCCGGAGCGGCGGCGGCGACGGCGCCGGCGACGGCTGCTGCCCTGGTCGCCGCCGTCCTCGCCGTCGTCGGCGGACGTCTCGGACTCGGCGTCGGCGGCGTCCTCGTCGTGCCGGTCGCGGTCGGACCTGGCGTCCTTCTTGCGGCCCTTGTCGTCGGCGTCCTTGCCCGAGTCCTTGCCCTCGGCACGGCTCCGGCCGGACCTGCCCTTCTTCTCGGTCTTCTCAGACTTGTCGGACCTGTCGGACTTCTCGGCGCGGTCGGCCTTCTCCGCCTTCTCGGCCTTCTCGGACGCGTCCTTGCCGTCCCGGGCCTCCTCGGCCTCGGTCTCGTCGGCGGCGTCGTCGTCGGCGTCCCGGCCGCCGCGGCCGCGGCCACGGCCGCCCCGGCGCCTGCGGCGGCGCGAGGGACGGTCGCCGGACTCGTCGTCCTCGTCGCGCTCGGCGTGCGCGGCGTCCTCGAGCTCCTCGTCCTCCGCCGCGGACTTGGCGGTCTCGCGCTCGTGCTCGCGCTCGCGCTCGCGCTCCTGCTTGTCCTGGTCCTTGTCCTTGGCGCGGGACGGCGTCTCGGCCGGCTGCGGCGGCTGGAACACCACCATCGGCGGCTGGAAGGTCACGCCGGGCACGCCACCGCCGGCCGTGGTGGGCTCGGTCTCGGGCGTACGCGCGCCGCCCGGGCCCAGGTCGGGGACGAGGGGCACGCCGGGGACCTGCGGCGGACCGGCCTGCTCACCCGTCTGCCCGGTCTCGGGCACCGCGGTGGGCTCGGCGGCGGCAGCGGTGCCGGTGGCCGGGGGCGCGGCGGCACGGCGGCGGGTGCGGGTGCGGGCCGGCTTCTCCGGGGCGGCCTCGGCGGGCACGGCCTCAGCGGCCTCGGCGGCCACGGGCTCGGCGGGGGCGGGCTCCGCGGGAGCGGCCTGCGGGGCCGCCGCGGCCTCCGCCTCCTGCTCGGGCTCGGGCGCCTTGGCGGGCCTGGTGGCGCGGGAGGTGGTGCGCGTCCGGGTGCGCGCGGGCTTCTTGGGCTCGGCGGGGGGTTCGGCCGGGGGCTCGGCGGCGGCGGGGGCCGCGGCCTCTCCCGCGCCCTGCTCGCCCTCGGCCTCGTCCTCGGCGTCCTCGTCGTCCCCGGCCGTCTCGCTCACGGCGGGCGCGGGGGGCTCGGCGGGCGCGGGCGGCGGGGCGGCCGGAGCGGTGACCACCGCGGGGGCGTCCTCGATCTCCGGGGGCGGGCCGGCGGGCCGGCTGGCACGGCGGCGCGAGCGCGCCTCCGCGCCGCTCTCCGTACCGGCCGCGACCTCCTCAGCGGTGCCGTTCGCGTTCTCTGTGGCTTCGGCCTCTGCCGAATCTGCTTCGTTCTCCAGCATGCGGGCAATCTCCCGTCAGGTTCCCGGGCGCGACCTCGTTCCGCCCCCCGGGGCGGATCGGTGCGGTGCGCCGCACGGGAACTCTCCGTCAGTCGTCGGCGCCGTCACCGCCTGGCCACGCACGTGGTCCTGCGGCGACGACAAAGTCGTCGGGGGCGCGCCCGTCGCTCCCTGGAAACCGGTTCCGTGTCACCACGGCTTCGGTCCTACGAACGGGCGCCGGCGACATCCGCGCTCGCGGCCGGATCGGACTGCGGCAGCGCAGGGCCGCGCGCCGTCACGGCGTCGTCGCCGGACGGCCGTACGGCCTCTCGGTCGGGCGAGAGCTCGCCGCGATCGAGTTCGAACGGATCCGCGATCTCACCGGTGACCGCGTCGAGGGGCCCCTGCGCCAGCCTGGTCACCAGTGGCGGTGACGGCGGCGCGAGGTCGGCGACCTGGCGCAGTCCGGTGAGGATGTCGTCGGGTCGTACGGCGGGTGTGGTGTGCCGAACAACCATTCGAAGTATTGCACAAGGGGCATCCACCGCCTCCGCGGCGCGCCGGGCCGGCTCGGCCGCCCCGGCCTCCGGGGCCTCCAGAGCGCTGACGGCGGCGCGCACGTCGAAACGGCGGCGTCCCTTCTTGGTGAGGCGCTCGACCTCGATCGCGGCGGCCTCCAGGAAGGCGGCCACGGCCTCGGCGGCGTCGGTCTCCTGGACGCCGTCCAGCCGCACCCGCCACTCGGACGCCTCGAGCCGATCCGCCAACGCGCTTGACTTCTCCCGGCCGACGGCCACGACATCGACGATGTCGAGCCCGTCCGGCAGGGCGGCGTCGAGGTCGGCCCGGACCCGCGCAGGGTCGCGGGTCGCGATGAGCCCGATCTCGAGGTACTCGGCCTCACTGGCCACCCCGGTCGCCGCCGCACCCGCGTACGAGATCTTCGGGTGCGGACTGAATCCCGCGCTGAACGCGACAGGGATCCCGGCGCGCCGCACGGCGCGTTCCACGGCCCGGGATATGTCGCGATGGCTGGTGAACCGCAGCCTGCCGCGCTTGGCGTAGCGCACGCGGAGGCGCTGGATCACTGGGGCCGGTGCGGGACCCTCCGGCATGGGTGCCAGGGCTGTTGTCCTTCCTACTCGTGCCGAGTCGAAAACGTCTCCCTATAGAGTACGGGTCGCCCGGGGCCGTTGGGCCCGGCGGCCGCGCCCGAAACGGTCGCGATCAGTACCGGCGCGGCCCCGGTCGGTTCCGGAAACCCCGTACCCGAAGGCGGTTCGGGCTTCTCTCCGGAAGTCCTCCCCAGCAAGACGATCTTTCATACTCTTCGGCGAAAAAGTCGTCGGAGTCCTCAGACGACCGACAGCGGCAGCAGCTTCTTGCCGGTGGGGCCGATCTGGATCTCGGTGCCCATGGTGGGGCAGACCCCGCAGTCGTAGCACGGCGTCCAGCGGCAGTCCTCGACCTCGGTCTCGTCGACGGCGTCCTGCCAGTCCTGCCAGAGCCACTCGCGGTCGAGCCCGGCGTCGAGGTGGTCCCAGGGCAGCACCTCGACCTCGTCGCGCTCGCGCACGGTGTACCAGTCGAGGTCGACGGGCTCGCCGGCCAGGGCCTTCTCGGCGCCGGCCGTCCAGCGGTCGTAGGAGAAGTGCTCGCTCCAGCCGTCGAAGCGGCCGCCGTCCTCCCACACCGCGCGGATCACCCTGCCGACCCGGCGGTCGCCGCGCGACAGCAGGCCCTCGATGATCGACGGCTGGCCGTCGTGGTAGCGCAGGCCGATGGCGCGGCCGTACTCCTTGTCACCGCGCAGGGCGTCCTTCAGGGCCCGCAGCCGCCGGTCGACGGTCTCGTGGTCGCACTGGGCGGCCCACTGGAACGGGGTGTGCGGCTTGGGCACGAACCCGCCGATGGACACCGTGCAGCGGACGTCCCTGCGGCCGGTGGCGTCCCGGCCCGCCTTGATCACCCGCTTGGCCATGTCGGCGATGGCCAGGACGTCCTCGTCCTCCTCGGTGGGCAGCCCGCACATGAAGTACAGCTTGACCTGGCGCCAGCCGTTCTCGTAGGCGGTGGTCACGGTGCGGATGAGGTCGTCCTCGGTGACCATCTTGTTGATCACCTTGCGCATCCGCTCGGAGCCGCCCTCGGGGGCGAAGGTCAGCCCGGAGCGGCGCCCGCCCCGGGAGAACTCGTTGGCCAGCGTGATGTTGAACGCGTCGACCCGCGTCGAGGGCAGCGACAGCGAGGTGTTGGTGCCCTCGTAGCGGTCGGCCAGGCCCTTGGCGACCTCGCCGATCTCGCTGTGGTCGGCGCTGGAGAGGCTGAGCAGCCCGACCTCCTGGAAGCCGCTCTCCTTCAGGCCGGTGTCGACCATGTCGCCGATCGTGGTGATCGACCGCTCCCGCACCGGACGGGTGATCATCCCGGCCTGGCAGAACCGGCAGCCGCGGGTGCAGCCGCGGAAGATCTCCACGCTGAACCGCTCGTGCACGGTCTCGGCCAGCGGCACCAGCGGCTTCTTCGGGTACGGCCACTGGTCGAGGTCCATCACGGTGTGCTTCTCGACCCGCCACGGCACGCCGGGGCGGTTGGGCGCGACCCGCTGGATCCGCCCGTCGGGCAGGTAGGTCACGTCGAAGAACCGCGGCACGTACACGCCGCCGGAGCGGGCCAGCCGCATCAGCAGCTCGTCGCGCCCGCCGGGCCGCCCCTCGGCCTTCCACTCCCGGATCACCTCGGTGATCGCCAGCGCGATCTCCTCGCCGTCGCCGAGCACGGCGGCGTCGAGGAAGTCGGCGACCGGCTCGGGGTTGAACGCCGCGTGCCCGCCGGCCAGCACGATCGGATGATCCTCGCCGCGGTCGGCCGCCTCCAGCGGGATGCCGGCCAGGTCCAGCGCGGTCAGCAGGTTGGTGTAGCCGAGCTCGGTGGAGAACGAGACGCCCAGCACGTCGAACGCCCCGACCGGCCGGTGCGCGTCGACGGTGAACTGCGGGATCCCGTGCTCCCGCATGATCGCCTCGAGGTCGGGCCAGACGCTGTAGGTGCGCTCGGCCAGCACGCCCTCACGCTCGTTGAGGATCTCGTAGAGGATCTGGACGCCCTGGTTGGGCAGCCCGACCTCGTAGGCGTCCGGGTACATCAGCGCCCACCGGACCTCGGCCTCGTCCCAGTCCTGCACCTGGGAGTTCAGCTCGCCGCCGACATACTGAATCGGCTTCTGCACGCGCGGGAGCAGCGGCTCCAGACGCGGGAAGATCGACTCGACAGGCATGCGATGTCCTCCGGGATTCCGGGAAAGGGCCTTGGGATCGATCCATCCGGATGCGGATGGACCATCCAGCGTACCGCCGCGGGCCGGGCCCCGGCGCCGTTCAAGATCGTCCGGTCGACGGCCCGCGCGCTCAGTCGAAGGGGCGGCGTCTCAGATGGACGGCCTGCAGCAGCCCCAGCGCGATCATGTTCGCGAACGTGGCCGACCCGCCGTACGACACGAACGGCAGCGGCAGCCCGGTGATCGGCATGATCCCCAGCGTCATCCCGATGTTCTCGAACGACTGGAACGCCATCCAGCACACGATCCCGGAGGCGACCAGCGTGCCGAACAGGTCGGCGGCCTGCGTCGCGATCCGCAGCCCCCGCCACATGACCACGCCCAGCAGCAGCACGATCACCGCCGCGCCGACGAAGCCGAGCTCCTCGCCCGCGACGGTGAAGATGAAGTCGGTCTGCTGCTCGGGCACGAAGTGCCCGCCGGTCTGCTCGCCGTTGAACAGGCCCTTGCCCGTCACCCCGCCGGAGCCGACCGCGATCCGGGCCTGCTGGGCGTTGTAGCCCGCCCCGCGCGGGTCGGCGGAGGGGTCCATGAACGCGGTGAACCGGGCCAGCTGGTACGGCTTGAGCAGCTCGAAGAACCACGCGGCGAAGGCCACCAGCAGCCCGCCGCCCACCAGCCCGGCCAGCCAGCGCTTGGGCGAGCCGGAGATGGCCAGCATCCCCAGCACCACCGCGATGAACACCAGCGTGGTGCCCAGGTCGGGCTGCAGCATGATCAGCGCGGCGGGCGCGCCCGCCAGGCCCAGCGCCAGCAGCATGTCGCGGCCGCCGGGGCCGACCTCGCCGTCCCGCGGCTCCCCCAGGATCATCGCCAGCAGCACCACCAGCCCGACCTTGGCGAACTCCGAGGGCTGCAACTGGAACCCGCCGCCGAGCACGATCCAGGAGTGCGAGCCGTTGATCGTGTCGCCCAGCGGGGTCAGCACCGCGATCAGCCCGACCACCGACAGGCCGTACAGGATCGGCGCGTAGGCGCGCAGCAGCCGGTAGTCGAGCAGCGCGACCAGGGCGCCCACCCCGAACGCCAGCACGACGTTGAGGATGTGCCGCTGGAAGAAGCTCTCGGGGTCGTCGCCGCGCTCGGTCAGCAGCGGGACGGTCGCCGCCCGCACCAGCAGCGCGCCGATGACCGACAGCACCAGCACCGCCAGCACCAGCACCCAGTCGAGCCGGCGCAGCGCGCCCACCCGCCGCCGCCAGGCGCTCTGGTCGACGTAGCCCTCCAGGGAGCCGGCGCCGACGTCGCCGATCACGGCTCGGTCCTCAGCGCGCGGATGTCGGGCAGCCGGTCGGGCAGCTTCCCGTCCTTGAGCGCGGGCTTCTGACCGTTGAGCCCGTACATCGCCTCGTAGATCTGCCGGACGGCGGGCCCGGCGGTGGACCCGCCGGTGCCGCCCTGGGAGACCATCGCGACGACGGCGTACCGCGGCTTGTCGGCCGGGGCGAACGAGGCGAACCAGGAGGTGTCGTTCTTGCCCCACACCTCGGCGGTGCCGGTCTTGCCCGCCACGTGGACCTTCTTGAAATCGAACCCCTGGAACGCCCCGGCGGCCGTACCCGACTTGGTCACCTCCGCCAGGGCCCCGCGCATGTACTTCAGCACCTTGGAGTCGACCGGCAGCTTCGGCGCGGGCGGCGGGTCGATGCGGCGCGCCACCGTGCCGTCGGGCCGGACCACCGCCACCCCGACGCGCGGCACGACCAGCCGCCCGCCGTTGGCCAGCGCCGCGTACGAGCGGGCCAGCTGCAGCGGGGTGACCAGGATGTCGCCCTGCCCGACCGAGAAGTTGGCGGCGTCGCCGGCGCGCCACACGAAGCCCTCGGCGCAGTTCTCGGCGGCGACGGCCTTGAGGTAGGCGGCGCGGCCCGGATCGGTCTTGGCGATCTCGGGGTAGCCCTGCTTGGCGCCCTTGCAGTCGGCCTTCTTGGTGGCGTTCCAGTACTCGCGCTTCCACCCGCGGTCGGGGATGCGGCCGGGCGTCTCCCCCGGCAGGTCGATCCCGCTGCGGGCGCCGAAGCCCCACTCGCGGGCCATCGCGACCATCGGGTCCTTGGGGTTCTTGCGCGGCTTCATGCCGCCGTCGCGCAGCCACTCCTCGTAGGCGAACTTGTAGAAGATCGTGTCGCAGGAGACGACCAGGGCCTTGTGCAGGTTCATGGGGCCGTGCCCCTGGCCCTCGAAGTTGGTGAACGCGCGGCTGCCCACGTTGTACGACCCCGGGCACGGGTAGATGCCGTTGAGCGAGTAGCCGTCGGAGATCGCCGCCGCCACCGAGGAGATCTTGAACGTGGAGCCCGGCGCGAACTGCCCGTGCGTGGCCCGGGAGATCAGCGGCTCGCCGCGCTTCTTGCCCAGCAGCGCGTCGTAGTCGTCCTGGGAGATCCCGCCGGTCCAGATGGCGGGGTCGTAGGTGGGGCGGCTGGCCAGCGCCACGACCCGGCCGTTGGTCACGTCCATGACGACGGCGGCGCCCGCGTCGGCCTTCTCGCCGCGCCCGCGGGCCGCCTTCATCTGGTCGTCCAGGGCCTTCTCGGCGGCGGCCTGGATCCGCGCGTCGATGCTGGTGATCAGGGTGTCGCCGGGGACGGGGGCCTGCTCGGAGGCGGTGCCGGTCACCCGGCCCTGGCTGTCGACCAGGACCCGCCGCAGGCCGGGCTCGCCGCTCAGGTCGGCGTCGTAGGTGGCCTCCAGGCCGTCCCGGCCGACCAGGTCGACGCCGCTGTAGCCGGTGAACTTGGCGCCCTTGCGCTTGTCGAGCTCCTCCTGCGTGACCGGCTGGAGGTAGCCCAGCGCCTGCACCGCGGTCGCCCCCTCCGGCTTCGGGTACTCGCGGACGGCCTGGACCTGCGCGGTCACGCCGGGGAACTCCTCCTGCCGCTCCATGATCTGCAGGGCGCGCTTGGGGTCGACCCGGTCGTCCACGGGGATCGGCTGGTAGGGCGAGCCGGGCCAGCACGGCCGCTTGACCGTCGGCGAGCACAGCCGGGTCCGCTTCATCAGCTCGTCGTAGGAGGTGCCGAGCACGCCGGCCAGCCGGGTCAGGATCGCCCTGCCGTCGTCCTTCTGCCGCGACAGCGTGGTCTTGTCGACCGAGACGACCAGCGCGGTGCGGTTGCGCACCAGCGCCCGCCCCGAGCTGTCGAGGATCATGCCGCGCACCGGGGGCACCACGATGTCGCGGATGCGGTTCTGCTCGGCGACCTGCCGGTAGTGCGCGCCGTCCAGGACCTGCATCGTCCACAGCCGCCCCATCAGCACCAGCAGCATCGCGGCGACCAGGACGTACAGCACGACCAGCCGGAAGTGGGTCCGCGGGTTCACAGGCCCGACCCCCGGCCCGACATGGCGCGGTAGCGGGCGGCCGGCACCGCCATCCGGTCGCGGGAGCGGTCGCGGGACTCGTGCCGGCCGGTCACCTTCAGGACCGACCACACCACGAACGGGCTGGCGATCACGTCGTAGAGCACCTGGAGCGGCACCATCCGCGACACCAGCGCCCAGCTCGATCTGGGGTCGCCCAGCATCATCCCGGTCAGCGCGTACAGCACCGTCCCGGCCAGCGCCCCGGCCGCCACCGCCAGGAACGGCACCAGCGACTGCCGGTCCATCTCGTCGGCGGCCAGCCCGCACACGTAGCCGATCAGGCAGTACACCAGCGCGTACCGGCCGATGGTGTGGTCGGCGGGCGGGATGATGTCGGCCGCCAGCCCGGCGGCGAACCCGGCGACGACGCCGGTCAGCGACCCGTACACCAGGGCCAGCGCCACCACGGCCAGCAGCACCAGGTCGGGCGTGATCTGCCCGGGCAGCGGCAGCCGGTTGGCCACCGACACCTGCAGGATCAGCGCGACCGCCAGCACCACGACCGCCATCAGCTTGCGGCCGGCCGCCGGCGAGCTCTCCGGTGCGTTCAGCACGTCGATCAGTCCCCCGATTCGGTGGTGGTCGGCCTCGGCGACCGGCCGGGCGACCGGCTCGGCGTCGGGCCGGGCTCCCCGCTCGGCCTGCCCTCGGCCGCCCGGGAGGAGGTGGCGCTCGGGGTGGGCGTGGGACTCGGGGAGGGCGGCTTGGGCGGCAGCACGGCGTCGCGCGGGTCGGCCTTGGGCGGCGCGACCACCACGGCCACCACGTCCAGCGTGGTGAAGCGGGTGAACGGGCGGATGTAGGCGGTGCGGGTCAGGCCGCCGATCGGCTCGTCGATCCGCTCGACGACCCCGATCGGCACGCCCGGCACGTACGGCCGCTCGCCCTGCGACCCGAGCGTGACCAGCCGCTGCCCGACCTTCATCGGCGCGTGCGCGTTGAGCAGCTGGAACCGCATCGGGGTGGCGCCGCCGCCGCCGAACCCGCGGCGGCCCCGGCCCTGCACGATCCCGATCTCGCGGGAGTCCTCCAGCCGGCTGCCGACCGAGGAGGTCACGTCGGTGGCCAGCAGGACGGTCGCGGTGGCGGGGCCGACCCGGGTGACCCGGCCGACCAGCCCGTCCGCGCTCATCACCGTCATGTCGGGCCTGACCCCGCTGCGGCTGCCGACGTCCAGCGTGACGGTGTCCTCGAAGCCCTGACCGGCCGAGATCACCTGCGCCGCGACGATCTTGTACCCGCCGATGCCGGCGGTGCCGAGCAGCCGGTCCAGCTGCGCGCCGCGGGTCTTGTCCATCCCGCTGGAGCGCAGCTGCTCGCGCAGCCGCTGGTTCTCGCGCTCCAGCCGGTCGGCCCGGCGGCGCTCGCCGGGCGCGTCGGTGATCGCGTCGAAGGTGTTGCCGATCGGCCGCACCACCGAGGCCGACGCACGCTCGACCGGGCCGAAGACCGCGGCGCCCACGCCGCGCAGCCCGCGCAGCGGGGAGTCGGCCCCGCCGCGGTAGTCGACCGTGATCAGCGCCAGCGCGACCACGAGCAGCACTCCGAGGACCACGCGGGTCCGCCGGGTGTCCTTCACCCACCGACCTCCCGATTCATCGCCTGTGGGTGGGGCGTCAGTGTCGCCGGAGGGGCCGGTCTCCCGGCCCCTCCGGACGGCTCCGCCGGCCCGTCAGGAACCGTCCGGGGGCGGTCCCCCGGACGCCTGAGGGCGCCGCCGGCCCGTCAGTGCCTGGGCTCGGGAACGAGCACCTGCCGCAGCGACTCGAAGTCCTCCACGCACTTGCCGGTGCCGAGCACCACCGAGTCGAGCGGGTTGTCGACCAGATGGATCGGCATCCCGGTCTCCTCCCGGAGCCGCTCGTCGAGGTTCTTCAGCAGCGCGCCGCCGCCGGTGAGGGCGATCCCGCGGTCCATGATGTCGCCGGACAGCTCGGGCGGGCACTTGTCGAGGGTGGTCTTGACCGCGTCCACGATCGCGTTGACCGGCTCCTCGATCGCCCGCCGCACCTCCTCGGCGGAGATCACGACAGTCTTGGGCAGTCCGCTGACCAGGTCGCGGCCGCGGATCTCGGCGTGCGGCTCCTCGTCCTTGGTGGGGAACGCGGAGCCGATCGCCATCTTGATCTCCTCGGCGGTACGTTCCCCGAGCATCAGGGAGTACTCCTTCTTGGAGAAGGAGATCACCGCCTGGTCGAGCTCGTCGCCGCCGACCCGGACCGACTGGCTGGTGACGATGCCGCCCAGCGAGATGATCGCGACCTCGGTGGTGCCGCCGCCGATGTCGACGACCATGTTGCCGGTGGGTTCGTACACCGGGAGCCCGGCGCCGATGGCGGCGGCCATGGGCTCCTCGATGATGTAGACCCGGCGGGCGCCGGCCTGGTAGCCGGCCTCCTTCACCGCGCGCTGCTCCACCCCGGTGATGCCGCTGGGCACCGCCACCACGATCCGCGGTTTGGCGAAATGCCGTCTTTTATGCACCTTTTGGATGAAATAGCGGAGCATGCGTTCGGTGACGTCGAAGTCGGCGATCACTCCGTCCTTGAGGGGTCGCACGGCGACGATGTTTCCCGGGGTGCGGCCGATCATCCGCTTCGCCTCGATCCCGACCGCGACGATCTTCCCAGTGTTGGTGTTGATCGCCACGACCGAGGGCTCGTTGAGGACGATGCCGCGCCCGCGCACATAGACCAGCGTGTTGGCGGTGCCAAGATCGACCGCCATGTCACGGCCGAGGAACGACAGCTTGTTACCCATGAAGAAAGGGAGCCCTTCATGCTTGACGGGCGTGCAGAGCGGCGCCCCCATCGTAACGCGACGAAGCCGGGCAGGGCAGGCACCGGAAGGCCGCGAGTCGCCTAAAAAACGGGTGTTGAGCTGGTGAGTTCCCGGTTAAAGACAGCGCGGGCCGGAAGATCCGGCCCGCGTGTCCAGGGTTTCCCGCGGTGATCGCCCGAATGCGCGGCGCACCGGCGGGGGGTGATCGACCTCAGCCCAGGTCGGGGAAGAACAGCTTGATCTCGCGCTCGGCCGAGTAGGTCGAGTCGGAGCCGTGCACGATGTTCTCACCGATCTCCAGGGCGTGGTCGCCGCGGATGGTGCCGGGGGTGGCGTTCACCGGGTCGGTGGCGCCGGCCAGCGCGCGGAACGCCTCGACGGCGCGCGGCCCCTCCACGACCATCGCCACCAGCGGACCGCCGGTGATGAACTCGACCAGCTCGCCGAAGAACGGCTTCTCGGCGTGCTCCTCGTAGTGGGCCTCGGCCGTCTCGCGCGGCAGCGTCCGCAGTTCCAGCGCCACGAGCTTCAGGCCCTTGCGCTCGATCCGCGAGATGACGTCGCCGACGACACCGCGGCGGACGCCGTCGGGCTTGACCAGGACAAGAGTGCGCTCGGACACGGATGGTCCTCCTTGGAATGTCGGATGGCGGGCGCGCCCCGCTGCGGGGGCCTGCCGGAAGAGGCGCACCCCCCGCGCCCAGAGGCGGCCCCTGCGCTCAAAGGTGGGTGCGCCGCGAAGCTTACCCGGCTCCGGGCTCCGGAACGGCCGCGCCGCCGCCGCTCCGGCGCCGGGCGGCCAGCGCCAGCAGCACGGCGATCACCCCGGCCGCCACGAGCCAGATCCGGTAGCCGTCGGTCAGCACCGCCAGCCGCTGCGCCGCCGTCTCGGGCGGCGCCTGGTACCAGCGGCCCGCCTGCAGCGACAGGACCAGGAGCTGGCCGGTGAGGACGGCCGGGAAGCACAGGCCCAGGCCGAAGAGGGCCGCGCCCACCCCGGCGTCGCGCAGCGAGGCGGCCAGCGCCAGCCCGGCGCCCAGCCCCAGCGGCACCAGCACCGCCGCCAGCAGGCGCGGGTCGCCGGGCGCGGGCACGGCCAGCGCGACGGCCACCGCCGCGACGATCAGGCCGTGGCCGGCGGGCACGGCCGCCCGCGCCGCCCGCCCGTCCAGCCGCGCGGTGAGCAGCGCGCCGGCCAGCGCCGCCGCGCCCCCGGCGGCGAACGGCAGGAGCGGCACCGCCCCGTCCGTCCCCGTCGCCGCGGCCTGCGCCAGACCCGCCAGCGGCGCGGCCACCGGGTACACCAGCAGCCCCGTGGTGACCATGACGGCCGCGCAGCCGAGCGGGCTGCCCGCCGTCGCGTCCCGGCCCGCGGCCAGCGCCAGCCCGAACAGCGCCACCAGCGCGATGCACGCGACGACCAGCCGCGCCCCCGGCGACCAGTCCCGGGCCGTCACCACCGCCAGGAACGCCAGCCCGGCCGCCGGGGCCGCCGGAAGCACCAGCTGCGCCCGCTCCGCGTGCCGCGGCGCGGCGAACGGCTCCGCGCCCCGTCCCATCAGGCACACGATCACCGCCGCGCCCGCCGCCAGCGCCGCGGGCCACGGGACGGGCACCAGCACGCTCCGCCAGTCGCCGCTCCCCGCGGAGGGGGCCGCGAGCAGCGCCAGCGGCATCGCGACCAGCAGCCCGGCGGCCAGGGCCCCGGCCCAGAGCGCGGCCAGGAACCGGCCGCCCCGCTCCCACACCAGCACCAGCGTCGCGGGCAGCGCCAGGCCCGCGCCGACGCCCTGCGCCCCGCGGGCCGCCGCGACCAGCGGCACCGAGTCCGCGTACCGCGCGCCCGCGAGCCCCGCGACCAGCAGGCACAGCCCCGCGACCAGCACGGCCCGCGGGGAGCGGCGGCGGGCGAGCCAGGCGGCCGGCGCGACGGCCAGCAGCAGCGCGGGCAGCGTCAGCCCCGCGGCACGCACGAACCCGGACCCGTCGCCGAGCCCCGCGCGCGCCGCGACGTCCGGGCTGAGATCGGGCAGGACCAGGGCGGCGGCGGCCGGCGCGGCCGCCGCGAGCAGCGCCGTCCCGGCGGTGGCCACGGCGGCGGTGACGGAACGGTGGGACACGGCCCTCTCCTCCGGAGGTCGTCGCCCACCGATGACATGTACGAAAAAGAGGGCATTAATGAAAAATGCCGGAATTGACCCTCGAGAACGCGGTGGACGAACGGCGAAGCCGTCCCCGCGAATTTAGCGCGCCCGCGCGCCCTCCGCCTTGCGCCCCATCCAGATCGCCGTTCCCCACAACGCACCGAAAAGGGCACCGAGGAAGAACATGGTCGGCACCATGAACCCGGTCGCGATGATCAGCACCTGCAGCACCGTGCCCGCCGGAACCGCCCACGGGAACCTCAGCAGACCGGCCATCACCAGGCAGAGCACCGCCAGGCCGCCGCACACCAGACCGGCGGTCGCGCCGTCCACCTTCAGCACCGCGACCGCCACCGGAATGGCCAGCCCGATCACGATCGCCTCGCACGCCAGCACCATCGCCAGCAGGCTCCGGGCCGGCCCCCGCCCGGCGGACCCCGCGCGCACCGGCGCCGGGGCCGCACCGCCCTGACGCTCCATCGTCTCGCCTCCGCTCGCGCTCACCGGCCCGCTCACCGGCCGTCCTGGACCCGCAGCAGCGTCCGCGCGTCCCCGGCCGTGACCACCGAGCCGGTGACCAGGACGCCCGCGCCGCGGTACTCGCCGGTCTCCTCCGCCAGGCCGATCGCCCGGTCGATGGCGTCGTCCAGCCGCGGCGACGGATGCACCCGCTCCGGCCCGAAGATCCCCTCGGCCAGCTCGGCCAGCTCGTCCACCGGCATCGAGCGCGGCGAGGAGTTGCGCGTCACCACCAGCTCCGCCAGCACCGGCTCCAGCTGGTCCAGGACGCCCGCGACGTCCTTGTCGGCCGCCGCGGCGACCACCCCGACCAGCCGGGTGAACCCGAAAGACTCGGTGACCGTGGCGACGGTCGCGGCCATCCCGGCCGGGTTGTGCGCCGCGTCCAGCAGCACCGTCGGCCCCGTGCGCACCACCTCAAGCCGCCCCGGCGAGGACGACTTGGCGAACCCGCTGCGCACCAGCGCCGGATCGAGCTGCCCGGCCTCGCCGCCCGTGTACGACTCGCCCGGCGCGATCCGCGTGGCGGCCTCCAGGTTGGCCTCGCCCCTGGTCGGGGCTCCCCCGGCGAACGCCTCCACGGCCGCCAGCGCGGTCGCCGCGTTGCTCGCGTGGTGCTCCCCGAACAGCGGCAGGAAGATCTCGTCGTAGATCCCGTGCAGCCCCTGGATCCGCAACTGCTGGCCGCCGAACGCCACGTCCCGGTTCAGCACCCCGTACTCCACGCCCTCCCGGGCCGCGGTGGCGCCGGTCTCCGCCACCCGGCGCAGCAGCACCTCGGCCGCCGCCACCGGCTGCTGCGCCAGCACCGCGACCGCGCCCGGCTTGATGATCCCGGCCTTCTCGGCGGCGATCTCCTCGATCGTGTCGCCCAGGTAGCGGGTGTGGTCGAGCCCGATCGGCGTGATCACCGCGACCGCGCCGTCGGCCACGTTGGTGGCGTCCCAGGAGCCGCCCATCCCGGTCTCCACGACCGCCACGTCCACCGGCGCGTCCGCGAACGCCGCGAACGCCATCGCCGTGAGCACCTCGAAGAACGACAGCCGGGTGCCGTGCTTGTCGTCGATCAGCCCCAGGTAGGGCAGCACGTCCTCGTACACCTGGACGAACCGCTCCTCGCTCACCGCCTCCCCGTCGATCGCGATCCGCTCGCGGAGGGTGTTCAGCTCGGGGCTGGTGTAGAGGCCGGTGCGCAGGCCCCGCTCGCGCAGCAGCGCCTCGATCAGGCGGGCGGTGCTGGACTTGCCGTTGGTCCCGGCGATGTGGATCACCGGGCAGGCCCGCTGCGGCTCGCCCAGTACGTCGACCAGATCGCGGATCCGGTCGAGGGTGGGATCGATGTCCCACTCGACCCCACGGCTCATGATCGCGCTCACGACGGCGCGGTAGTCCAGCGGCTCGGTTACCTGGCTCACGACGCTCCATAGCTGCGGAAGGTGACTCTCGCAGCCTACTTGCCGCGTACCGCCGGCCTCACCGGACCCGCTGGGCTGTCAGCATGGTCTCGGTGCTCCGAAGCGATCCGAGGGGGCGGAGCCAGTGGACCCCGAGGTGTTCTTCCGCGAGTGGCGGCGGCGCGGCCCGGACGAACGGCGCAGCCTGGAACGGGCCCGTGCGCTGGCGGAGGTCTTGAGGCTGCCGGACGCCGACCGGCCCGTCCTGGCCGTCGTGGGCTCCAAGGGCAAGGGCACCGCGGCCGCCTATGCCTCGGCCGTGCTGGCCGCCGCGGGCCTGCGGACCGGAACGGTGACCAGCCCCGCCTACCGCTCCAACCGGGAACGGATCCGTGTCGACGGCCAGGCGATCGGCGAAGGGGAGCTCGAGCACCTTGCCGGCGGCCTCCAGGACGCCATGCGGCGGCTCCCGGGACGCACCCGCGGCTACCTGTCCCCCTCGGGCCTGTTCCTACTGGCAGGGGCGCTGCACGCACGGGAGGCGGGTCTGGACGTCCTGGTCCTGGAGGCGGGCATGGGCGGCCGCTCGGACGAGATCTCGCTCTTCCCTCCGACCGTCGCCGCGATCACGCCCGTCTTCCGCGAGCACGCCGGGGTCCTGGGCGACACGGTCGCCGAGATCGCCGTGGAGAAGGCCGGTGCGGTGGCCCCCGGCACCCGGGCGGTGGTCTCCGCCCCGCAGACCGGCGAGGCCGCCGCGGCGATCGCCGAGACCGTCCGGCAGATCACCGGCGGGGTCGTGGAGCCCGAGGCGCCGCCCCACGCCGGATGCGGGCTCCCCGCCCGGCTGCTGCCCGCCGGGCTGGCCCGGACGAGCGCCGAGACCGGCCACCTGGCCGCCCTGCGCTTCCTGAAGGCCCTCGGACGGCCCGCGCCCGAAGCCCCGCGCCTCCGGGCCGTCCTGGAAACGATCACGCTGCCGGGCAGGCTGTCCTGGCACACCGTCCCCGGAACCGGCACCGCGCTGCTGGCCGACTCCGCCATCGACCGGGCCGGGATCGCGGCCGCGCTCGCCACCGCGCGGGACCGCTGGGGCGCCATCGACCACGCCGTGGTGTGCCTCCCCGACCACAAGGACCTGGACGGCGCCATCGCCGAACTGGGCGACCTGCCGGTGACCTACGCCCGGCTGCCCTACGACCGCCTGCGTTTCTCCCATCCCCTGCCGGAGGCGTGGGACGTCGCCGACGCCGCCGACCTCACCCCCGAGCGCCTCGCCGGCCTGGGCCGCCGCCTGGTCGTGCTCGGCACCGTCTACTTCGTCGGGCTGGTGCTCGACACGGTCGACGCCGGCACCGAACGGCTCTTCCAGGTGCCGTAGCCGGCGTCAGGGCGAGCGTTTCTCCAGGTCGGTGCGCATGCGGAGGGTCAGGGGGGCCAGCGCGGACGGCTGGACGGCACCGGCGGGCTCATTGGAGGCGACGAAGCCGAAGGAGTTCTCCGTGGCCCAGGCGCAGTAGAGGTGGGTCTCGGCGAGGACGGCGAACGTTCCGCAGGAGACCTGGCCGCCGGCCTTGCCCTTGCCCGGGACGGTCGGGGCGACCTTGAGGGCCGTGCTCGGGCGCGCCTTCTTGAGGAACGCGGCGGGGTCGCCGATCGGGGCCGTCCCGCCGAGGAACAGGATGTTCTGCGCTCCCGTCGCCGGATCGCGGTAGACGCCGCCGGCGGTGGCGGCCTGCTCGACGCCGCCGGACCGGGCCGCGGCGATGATGAACGGGTACGCCGCGCTCGTCGCGGGGACCGCGGCGTCCTTGCGGAGCCCCCCGGCCGTGCTCCCGGCGGCGACCTTGCGCAGGGGAACGTCGTCGCCGCCCGACACCGCGACCAGCACGGCCGTGACGGCGGCGGCAGCGACGCCCGCGCCGACGGCCAGCAGCGCAATCAGCCCCGCCTTGGACCGCCTGCGGGCGGCGCCGGGCGCGGGCGGCCTGGGAGGCGCTGGGGCGGCCGGAGGCGCGGGGGGCGGCGGGGCGGGCTGGGCTGTGGCGGCGGGGGCCGGGGAGGGCGTCCAGTGGGAATCCGGCGCGTCCCAGACGGGCAGGTCCTGGACGGCGACGCTTGGCTGTGGACCGGTCGAGATGACCTGGTCCACGACGGTGGCGGGCGCGCTCGGCGCGGCCGGGGCGACCACTGGAGCGGGCGGGGCCTCCGTACGGGCCTGCGGGGGTTCCGGCGGGGCCTCCGTACGAGCCTGCGGAGGTTCCGGAGGGGCTTCCGGGATCACCTCCACGGGAGCCGGTGGGCGGGGCGCCGGCACCGCCTCGGGCATTGGCACGGGCACTGGCACTGGCACGGGCACGGGCGGGAGCGTCTCCCTGACCACCTCCACCGGGGGCGGCGGCCCGACCACGACCGCGGCCGGGTCCGGGGGCGGCGCCGTCACCAGGTCCATCGGAGGGCCGGGCGCGGCGGACGGCTCGGCGATCACCGGGATCGGGTCGGTGATGGTCACCGGGGGGTTCGTCACCGACGGCGGGGGCGTGGGGTCCGGGGTGGACGACGCCCACCAGGGGGCCACGGGCAGCGGCGCCGGCGGCATGATCAACGCCGATGCGGGCTCCGCCGCCCCTCCGGGGCGGGGGAGGATCGGCGGAGCGTTCAGATCGTCGGACGGCATTTCGGGCCGAGGGGGCGATTCAGTCATTGCGCTGCCAATGCCTTATTTCCCACGAGTCAAAGATCGTAGCTTCGACGCGCACCGCCCGCGCCGGGTTCGCGCATTCCCCCGGCCCGGAGGCCGGGGAACGCCTCAGGCGGTCAGCCGGCCGGCGCGGCGGGCAGCGCCGCCAGCTGCGCCTCCAGCCGCTCGATGTCGATCTCCGCCTGCCCGAGCCGGTCGCGGTTCTTGGCCACGACCGCCTCCGGGGCCTTGGCCATGAACGCCTCGTTCGCCAGCTTGCGCCGGGCCTGGTCGGCCTCCTTGCGGGCCGCGGCCAGGTCCTTCTCCAGCCGCTTGCGCTCGGCCGCCACGTCGATCGCGCCGGCGGTGTCGAGCCGCACCGTCACGCCCTCGACCGGCAGCGACGCCGTCGCGGAGAACCCCTCGCCCGGCTCGGTGAGGCGCAGCAGTGTGCGGACGCCCTCCTCGTGGACGGCCAGCGGCGACCCGCCGAAGTCGAGCGCCGCGGCGACCCGCTGCCCCGGCTTCAGCCCCTGGTCGCTGCGGAAGCGGCGGACCTCGGTGACCATCCGCTGCAGCGACGCCACCTCGGTCTCCGCCGCGGCGTCGTGCCGGGCCGCGTCCGCGGCCGGCCACGCGGCCCGCACGACCGTCTCCGCCCCGCTCAGCGACGTCCAGAGTTCCTCGGTGACGAACGGGATCACCGGGTGCAGCAGCCGCAGCAGCTTGTCCAGGACCTCGCCCAGCACCCGGCGGGTCGCCCCGGCGCGCTCGTCGGCCAGCTGGACCTTGGCCAGCTCCACGTACCAGTCGCAGACCTCGTCCCAGGCGAAGTGGTACAGCGTCTCGCACGCCTTGGCGAAGTCGAAGCCCTCCAGCTGCGCGTCGACCTCGGCGATCACGGTGTTGAGCCGGGACAGGATCCAGTTGTCGACCGTGGTGAGCTCCCCGGCGGACGGCAGGTCGCCCCGGACGTGCGCGCCGTTCATCAGCGCGAACCGGGTCGCGTTCCACAGCTTGTTGCAGAAGTTGCGCGAGCCCTGCGCCCACTCCTCGGCCACCGGGACGTCCCCGCCCGGGTTGGCGCCGCGCAGCAGCGTGAACCGGGTGGCGTCGGCGCCGTAGCGGTCGATCCAGTCCAGCGGGTCGACGACGTTGCCGAACGACTTCGACATCTTCTTGCCGTGCTGGTCGCGGACCATGCCGTGCAGCGCGATCGTCTCGAACGGCACGGCGCCGTCCATCGCGTACAGCCCGAACATCATCATCCGGGCGACCCAGAAGAACAGGATGTCGTAGCCCGTGACCAGCACCGACGTCGGGTAGAACCGCTTGAGATCGGCGCTCTCCTCGGGCCAGCCGAGCGTGGAGAACGGCCACAGCGCCGAGGAGAACCAGGTGTCGAGGACGTCGGTGTCCTGCGTCCACCCGGCGGGCGGCTCCTCGTCCGGCCCTGGGCACACCACCTCGCCGTCCGGGCCGTACCAGACGGGGATGCGGTGCCCCCACCACAGCTGGCGGCTGATGCACCAGTCGTGCATGTTGTCGACCCACTCGAAGTAGCGGGCCGCCATCTCCGGCGGGTGGATCGCGACCCGCCCGTCGCGGACGGCGTCGCCGGCCGCCTTCGCCAGCGGCGCCACCTTCACGAACCACTGCAGCGACACGCGCGGCTCGACGACGGTGGAGCAGCGCTGGCAGTGGCCGACCGCGTGCTCGTACGGGCGGACCTCCTTGACGATCCGGCCCTCCTGGCGCAGCGCCGCCACCACGGCCGGGCGCGCCTCGAACCGGTCCAGGCCCTGGAACGGGCCGTGCGCGGTGATCACACCCCGCTCGTCCATGATCGTCAGCAGCGGCAGGTCGTGCCGGCGGCCGATCTCGAAGTCGTTGGGGTCGTGCGCCGGGGTCACCTTCACCGCGCCGGTGCCGAACTCCGGGTCGACGTGCGCGTCGGCGACCACCGGGATGGTGCGGCCGGTCAGCGGCAGCTCGATCTCGCGCCCCACCAGGTGCTTGTAGCGCGCGTCGTCGGGGTGGACGGCCACCGCCGTGTCGCCCAGCATCGTCTCGGCCCGGGTGGTGGCCACCACGATCTCGTCGTCGCCCGACCCGTACCGGAGCGAGACCAGTTCGCCCTCGCGGTCGGCGTGCTCCACCTCGATGTCCGACAGCGCGGTCAGGCAGCGCGGGCACCAGTTGATGATCCGCTCGGCGCGGTAGATGAGGCCGTCGTCGAACAGCCGCTTGAAGATCGTGCGAACGGCGCGTGCACGGCGGTCGTCCATCGTGAACGCCTCGCGCGTCCAGTCGACGCTGTCGCCCAGCCGGCGCATCTGCCCCAGGATCCGGCCGCCGGACTCGGCCTTCCACTGCCAGACCCGGTCGACGAACGCCTCCCGGCCCAGGTCGTGGCGGGACTTGCCGTCCTTGGCCAGCTCCCGCTCCACCACGTTCTGGGTGGCGATGCCGGCGTGGTCCATGCCCGGGAGCCACAGCGCCTCGTACCCCTGCATCCGGCGCCGGCGGACCAGCGAGTCCTGGATGGAGTGATCCAGGGCATGGCCCATGTGCAGGGAACCTGTCACATTAGGGGGCGGGATCACGATGGAGTACGCGGGGGCGTCAGGCCGCCGGCCCGGGTCGGCGGTGAAAAGCCCGGCCGATACCCAGCGTTCGTAGAGCCTGCCCTCGACGTTCGCGGGCTGGTACTGGGTGGGCAGATCGACCTCGGCGGCCTCGGGGGCTCGCTCATCGCTGGGCGTTGTCACGGGGCCAGATTCTACGGGTCCCGAAAAGGTAGAACGCGCCGACGCCCTGATGCGTCAAAGAGATCAGCAGAAGGATGCGGAGCCTCGCCGGAAGGGCCAACCCCTGACCCGCCCGCCTGGCCGCGACAAGGAGTCACGAATATGAGCGGTTGGAACCCCCCGCCCGCGCCCGGTGGTCCCCCGGGCTACGGTTACGGCGCCCCCCGGGCCCGCCTACGCCCCGCCCCCTCCCCCGCGCCGCTCCTCCGGAGCCGGCCTGATCATCGGGCTGATCATCGGGATCGGGCTGGTGCTCACGGTGCTCGTCGTGGTGGTCGTGGTGGTCATCGGCGCGACCAGCAAGCACGAGATCGACACGCCCTCGGTCGCGGGCGGGATGAGCCGCGACTACTCCACCGAGAGCCGGATCTCCTCCCAGCTGAACTCGCAGCGGTCGATCATCCGGCGGGCCAGCGGCTACCGGATCACCGACGTCAAGAGCGCCGTGTACGGCTCGGGCTCGGACAAGTACCTGTTCGTGGGCGGCACCGGCGACTTCGACGAGGACGACCTCTACAGCACCTGGCGCACCGCGGTGAACGCCGAGATCAGCAGCAACGTCTCGACCTTCACCTACCCGGTGTCGGACGCGGGCGGCGACGGCAAGGCGGTCTGCAGCACGGTCCGCAACCGGCAGTCGACGGTCTCCACCTACAGCACCGCGATCTGCGCCTGGTCCACCGGCAGCTCGTTCGGCACCGTGATGCCGGTCCCCGACGGGAGCTCGCTGTCGTCGTCCAGGAACATCAGCTACCTCACCGTGGCCTCGGCGATGCGCCGCATGCGGGACGACATCGAGAGCTGACGGGAACGGTCCCGCCCCTTCCGCCCTCCGGGCGGGGCCGCCGGGTTCCCGCCGCGGTCGGGACTCAGGTCACCTGACATCGGGTCGCCCGACCGGCGAGGCTGGACAACGGCGTCCGGACTCGACGGGGAACGAGGAGGGAGGGGAAGCAGCGGGATGCGATCGGTACTGGCGCGCGCGGCGGGGCTCGCGGGGGCCTTCGCCGCCGGCGCGGCGGCCGCGCACCTGGCGCACATCCCCCGCCTCACCCGGCTGACGACCGACCTGCAGCGTTCGCGGGAACGGATCCTGGCCACCCGCGAGGAGGAGCGCCGCCGCCTCCGCCACGACCTGCACGACGGGCTGGGCCCCACGCTGGCGAGCCTGGCCATGTCCCTGGACACCGCCCGGCTCACCCTGGCCGGGAAGCCGGAGCGGATCGAGCCGCTGCTGTCGGAGCTGCGCGACCGGCTGGCCACCACGGTCGGCGAGATCCGCGAGATGGCGCACGGCCTGCGCCCGCCCGCCCTCGACGACCTCGGGCTGCTGGCGGCCGTCGAGGCGCTCGCCGAGGGCTGCTGCGAGCGGGTCGACGTCCGGTTCGAGGGCGACCAGGCCGATCTGCCCGCCGCGGTGGAGGTCGCCGCGTACCGGATCGTCGAGGAATCGGTCGAGAACATCCGCAAGCACGCCCGGGCGGGCACCGCGCTGCTGCTGCTCAGCCGGGACGCCGACCTGCACATCATGATCGCCGACTCGGGCGTCGGGCTGCCCGACGCGGTCCGCGGCGCGGGCCCTCCGCACACCGGCGGGATGGCCCGCATGCGGGAGTGGGCGGCCGAGGTCGGCGGCGGCTGCTCCGTCACCTCCCGGCCCGGCGTCGGCACCATCGTCTCCGCCCGCCTGCCGCTCGCCGTACCCGGCTACCATCGGGCATTCACCGGCGAAGGCGGGCAGACATGAGCGCGGAGGGCATCAGGGTCCTCATCACCGACGACCACCCGGTCTTCCGGCAGGGCCTCAAGGGCCTGCTGCAGGCCCTGGGCGTCGAGGTGGTCGGCGAGGCCGAATGCGGCCCCGACGCGGTGCGCCTGGCGGCCGAGCTGCAGCCCGACGTGGTCGTGATGGACCTGCACATGCCGGGCGGCAACGGCATCGAGGCGACCCGCACGATCACCCGCACCAGCCCCCGGATCGGCGTGCTGGTCCTGACCATGTTCCGGGACGACGACTCGGTGTTCGCCGCGATGCGCGCCGGGGCCCGCGGCTACCTGCTCAAGGAGTCGGGGGCCGAGGAGATCGCCCGCGCCGTCCGCGCGGTCGCGGCCGGCGAGGCCATCTACGGCCCCGAGATCGCCCGCCGCGTGCTGACCTACTTCACCGACATGCCCGACCCGCGGCAGACCGCGTTCCCCCAGCTCACCGAGCGGGAACGGGAGGTCCTCGAACTGATCGCGCAGGGCCGCAGCAACCAGGACATCGCCGCGACCCTGTTCCTCAGCCAGAAGACCGTCCGCAACCACGTCAGCAACATCTTCATGAAGCTGCACGTGGCCGACAGGGCCCAGGCGATCGTCCTGGCCCGCGAGGCCGGCCTCGGCGACTCCGCCCGCAACACCCCGTAACCGACTGACCGGCTCACCGCCTGACCGCCTGACCGCCTGCGGCCAGGCCGGCGGGCTCCCGGTCGAAAGAGGCCCCGAAACGAGAGCGCCCCTCCGCGGAGGGGCGCTTTCGGGTTCGCTCTCAGGCGCTCTTCTCCCTGGGTTCCCGCTTGGTGCGTTCGCGCGGGACGAGAGTCGGGTTGACGTGCTCCAGGACGGCCTCGCGGGTGATGACGACGCGGGCCACGTCCTGGCGGCTCGGGACCTCGTACATCACCGACAGGAGGACCTCCTCCATGATCGCCCGCAGGCCGCGGGCGCCGGTGCCGCGGAGGATGGCCTGGTCGGCGATGGCCTCCAGGGCGTCGTCGGTGAACTCCAGGTCGACGCCGTCGAGCTCGAACAGCCGGTGGTACTGGCGCACCAGGGCGTTCTTGGGCTCGGTCAGGATGTTGATCAGGGCCTCGCGGTCCAGGTTGTGCACGCTGGTGATGGCCGGGAGCCGGCCGATGAACTCGGGGATCATGCCGAACTTCAGCAGGTCCTCGGGCATCACCTCGCCCAGCACGTTCACCGACTCGTCGAACTCGGACTTGGAGCGGATCACCGCGCCGAAGCCCATGCCCTGCTTGCCGACCCGGGACTCGACGATCTTCTCCAGCCCGGCGAAGGCGCCACCGCAGATGAACAGCACGTTGGTGGTGTCGATCTGGATGAACTCCTGGTGGGGGTGCTTGCGGCCGCCCTGCGGCGGGACGCTCGCGGTGGTGCCCTCCAGGATCTTCAGCAGGGCCTGCTGGACGCCCTCACCGGAGACGTCCCGGGTGATCGAGGGGTTCTCGCTCTTGCGAGCGATCTTGTCCACCTCGTCGATGTAGATGATCCCGGTCTCGGCCTTCTTGACGTCGTAGTCGGCCGCCTGGATCAGCTTGAGGAGGATGTTCTCGACGTCCTCCCCCACGTAGCCCGCCTCAGTGAGCGCCGTCGCGTCCGCGATCGCGAACGGCACGTTGAGGAGTTTGGCGAGCGTCTGCGCGAGCAGCGTCTTACCCGATCCGGTGGGACCCAGCAGCAGGATGTTCGACTTGCCGAGCTCGACCGTGTCGTCCCGCCCCGTGTCACCGGACTGGATGCGCTTGTAGTGGTTGTAGACGGCGACGGAAAGGGCCTTCTTCGCCGTGTCCTGCCCGATGACGTAGGAGTCGAGGAACTCGTAGATCTCCCTCGGCTTGGGCAGGCTGTCCCACTTGAGGTCGGAGGTCTCGGAGAGCTCCTCCTCGATGATCTCGTTACAGAGATCGATGCACTCGTCGCAGATGTACACGCCCGGACCCGCGATGAGCTTTTTGACCTGCTTCTGGCTCTTCCCGCAGAACGAGCACTTGAGCAGATCACCACCGTCGCCGATGCGTGCCACCCAACTGTCTCCTTTTCGTGGGGCCGCCCGCCCTGGAGGATGCGGCGCAGCTCGGTTGCGTCCCGAAGGCTTTCGACGTTGGACTCGACGTTACCGCCTCAGGAGGACTTGGTAAGCCCCTCGCCCGGAAGTATGACGACCGGGCTGAGGGTCTCCCAGGTCCGTGTGCCGTCTCAGGACGACACTACCTCGGCCTTGCGCTTCCTGCTGAGGAAGACGTCGTCGACCAAGCCGTAGTCCTTGGCCTCGTCGGCCGTGAGGATCTTGTCGCGCTCGATGTCGAAGCGGACCTCGTCCACGGTCTTGCCGCTGTGCCGGGCGAGGATGTCCTCGAGCTGCTCGCGGATCCGCATGATCTCGCGGGCCTGGATCTCGATGTCGCTGGACTGCCCGTAGGTGCCCTCGGTGGCCGGCTGGTGGATGAGGATCCGCGAGTGCGGCAGCGCCGCCCGCTTGCCCTCGGTGCCCGCCGCCAGCAGCACCGCGGCCGCCGAGGCCGCCTGGCCGATGCAGACCGTCTGGATGTCGGGCTTGACGAACTGCATCGTGTCGTAGATCGCCGTCATGGCGGTGAACGAGCCGCCGGGCGAGTTGATGTAGATGCTGATGTCGCGGTCGGGGTCGATCGACTCCAGCGTGAGGAGCTGGGCCATCACGTCGTTGGCGGACGCGTCGTCGATCTGCACCCCGAGGAAGATGATCCGCTCCTCGAAGAGCTTGTTGTACGGGTTCATCTCCTTGACCCCGTACGTGGTGCGCTCGACGAAGGAGGGG
This sequence comes from Actinomadura rugatobispora, assembly GCF_055379765.1. NCBI lineage: Bacteria > Bacillati > Actinomycetota > Actinomycetes > Streptosporangiales > Thermomonosporaceae > Actinomadura > Actinomadura rugatobispora. Next base: position 1,848,088 of record NZ_AP029191.1, read on the forward strand.
ATGATGTAGCGGTTGTCGACCGGCAGCGGGCCGCCGCCGGCCTGGACTCCCGGCCGGACCAGATCGCCGAAACCGGGTCGGATCAGATCGCTCACTGTGTGCCTCCGATAAGGATTCAGGTCGTCAGGAGACGGGGCCCTCGGAGGGCACCTGGGTCGCGCTGAGCACCACGTGGTCGACGAAACCGTAGTCCTTGGCCTCGCTCGCGGTGAACCAGCGGTCGCGGTCGGAGTCGCGCTCGATCTGGTCGAGCGCCTGCCCGGTGTGCTCGGCGATCTTCTCGGCGAGCGTCTTCTTGACGTACAGCATCTGCTCGGCCTGGATCTTGATGTCGGAGGCGGTGCCGCCGATGCCGCCGGACGGCTGGTGCATCATGATCCGCGCGTGCGGGAGCGCGTACCGCTTGCCCCGCTTGCCGGCGCACAGCAGGAACTGGCCCATCGAGGCGGCCAGGCCCATCCCGACCGTCACCACGTCGTTGGGCACGTACTGCATGATGTCGTAGATCGCCATGCCGGCCGTGACCGAGCCGCCGGGCGAGTTGATGTACAAGGTGATGTCGCGGCGGCCGTCCTCGGCGGACAGCAGCAGCAGCTCGGCGCAGATGCGGTTGGCGATGTCATCGTCGACCTGCTGGCCGAGGAAGACGATCCGCTCGCGCAGCAAGCGCTGGAAGAGCTGGTCGCCCAGAGGCAGCAGGGGCGCCTCGGCGACCCGCGCCTGGATCCGCGACGACTCGTCGAAAGTCGGAGGCATGCTCACCGGGTGTTCCTCCGGTCCTTTTATCGGTTCGGATGATTGGACATTAACGCGCCTCAGGGCCCGCTTAAGCCGGGAGGGCCTGCTTTTCGCTGGGGGCGTACCCGCGCATGGAGATCTCATGGAACGGGGAACGCCCCGGGCCCGGAGACGGGCACGGGGCGTTCCTCCGGCTGCGGGACGCGCGCCTCCCGGCCGCCCGCCGCGCGGGGCGGGCGACCGCAGGCCGGGCGCGTCACGGCCCGGGATGCCTGCTCAGGCGTCCTTCTTGGGGGTCTCCTCGGCGGCCTCGGCCGTGGCCTCGGCGGGCTTGTCCACCTCGGCGGCCTCGGTCTCCGTCTCGGCGGTCTCAGCGGTCTCAGCGGTCTCGGAGGTCTCCGGGGTCTCGGAGGTCTCAGCGGTCTCCGTGGACTCGGCGGTCTCGGCCTCGGCGTCGTCCTCGACGGCCTCGACGGTCTCGCCCGTCTCGCCGTTCAGCTCGCGGCGCACGGCCTCGACGTCGATCGCGTTGCCGGACTCGTCCTTGACCGTGACGTGCTCGACCAGCAGGTTGAGCGCCTTGTTGCGCAGCACCTCCGACACGATCGCCGGGAGCTGGTTGTTCTCGGTCAGGTACTCGGCCAGCTGCTGCGGCTGCACGCCCATCTGCATGGCCTGGGTGACGACGTACTCGCTGAGCTCCTCGTTCTCGACGCCCAGCTCCTCCTGGACGGCGAGCTGGTCGAGCACGAAGCCGCCCTTGACCGCCTGCCGGGCCGCCACGGCGACCTCGGTGTCGAAGTCCTCCTCGGACTTCTCCTCCTCCTTGAGGTAGTCGGCCTTGCTCAGCCCGGCCATCTGGAGCTGCTGCTCGAGCTGCTGCTCGCGCCGCTTGACCTCCTCCTCGACCACCGTGTCGGGCAGCGGGATGTCGATCTTCTCCAGCAGGGCCTCGAGCGCCTTGTCGCGGGCGTCGGAGATCTGCTGCAGCTTGACCTGCCGGCCCAGCCGGGTGCGGACGTCCTCGCGCAGCTCGTCGATGGTGTCGAACTCGCTGGCCATCTGGGCGAAGTCGTCGTCCAGCTCCGGCAGGTTCTTCACCTTGACGCTCTGCACGGTGACGGTGATCTCGGCCTCCTCGCCGGCGTGCTCGCCGCCGACCAGGGTGCTGGTGAAGGTCGCGTCCTCCTCGGCCGACAGGCCGGTCAGCGCGTCGTCCAGGCCCTCGATGGCCGACTTGCTGCCGACCTCGTAGGAGTAGCCGCTGGTGGAGGCGTCCTCGATCTCCTCGCCGCCGATCCGGGCGACCAGGTCGATGGTGGCGAAGTCGCCCTCCTCGATCGGCCGGCTCGCCGCGGTCAGGGAGGCGAACCGCTCGCGCAGGTTGCCGATGGTCTCCTCGACCTGCTCGTCGCCGACCTCGGCGTCGTCGACGGTGACCTCGAGGCCGTCGTACCCGGGCACCTCGAACTTGGGACGGATGTCGACCTCGGCGGTGAAGGCGAACTGGTTGCCGTCGTCGAGCTCGGTCACCTCCACGTCGGGCTGTCCGAGGACGAAGATCTCGCTCTCCTCGACGGCGCGGCCGTACAGCTCGGGGAGGGCGTCGTTGACGGCCTCCTGCAGGACCGCACCCCGGCCGACGTACTTGTCGATCAGCGGGGCGGGGACCTTGCCGGGCCGGAAGCCCTTGATCCGCACCTGCTGCGAGATCTCCTTGTACGCCTTGTCGAGGTTCGGCTTGAGCTCGTCGAACGGAACCTCGACGGTGAGCTTGACCCTCGTGGGGGTCAGCTCCTCGACATCGGTCTTCACTGGGGTTGGTCTCCTTGATCGGGCGCTGTCTCGGCCGCGGCGTTCGACGCGTACTCACCCGGCCGATCTCTGAAGCTGTGAGGCGGCAGGAACGGGCACGCCGATGATTGGGTCCGCGCCGTCGCGCGCCCAAGTCTATGGGGTCGGGGCGAGGAGTGCGGACACTCACCCGCCGAGGTCCGGCCGAGTTCGGCGGGAAGTTCCGGATCGGTCGCACATCGTGTTCGTGACGACGGTCACGCACCGCGATGAGCGGTCTATCAGATGAACCGCACAACCGTATCGGTATCACCAATGTGTTGCGAGGGTGTGACATTGAGCACCCGGACCCCCATAATCGTCCGGGATGAATGGGATAGTTGCGGCCTTTGGGGCGACGGCCCTGTACTACCTGGGCTTCGCGATCTTCAAGCTCGCGGCCGACCGGATCGAGCCACTGCGCGCCAACCGGCTGTGGCACATGACCTGGTCGATCCTCACCGACTGGGTCTTCCTGGCCGGTCTGGTCCTGGTCCTGAGCGGGCTGACGCTGCAGATCCTGGCGCTGGCCGAGCTGTCGCTCGGCATCGCGGTGCCGATCTTCATGTCCGGCGCCGTCCCGCTGCTGCTGATCGCGCTGGCGTTCTTCGGCGAGCGGCTGACCGGGCGGGAATGGCTGAGCCTGCTGATGTTCGGGGCCGCGCTGCTGCTCATCGCCGCCTCGATCGGCAACCCGCCGCCCATCAAGGCGGTGGACGTGCCGCTGTGGAAGCTGGCGGTGATCGTGGCGCCGGCGCTGATCGTGCCGCTGGCGATCATGCTGACCGGGGACCACCGGCCGGACGGCCGGCACGCCCGCCCGATCACCGGCATCGCCTACGGGCTGAGCTCGGGCATCCCGATCGGCACCGCCGAGCTGTGCATCAAGGGCTGGAGCGACTCGGGCATCGGCGTGGACAGCCTGCTGACGCCCTACCCGTACGCGACGGTGACGGCGGCGGTGGTCGGGTTCGGCGTGCTGATGGCCGCGTTCCAGCGCTGCCGGGTGTCCGTGGTGGCCGTGGTGATGACGGTGAGCGCGAAGACGCACCTGCTGGTCACCGGGACGTTCATGTACGGGGAGCCGTGGCCGCAGGACGCCCGGTACTTCATGATGCGGCTGGGCGCGCTGGCGCTCGCCGCGATCGCCCTCCTGCAGTTCCCGCGGCACCGCCCCCTCGCCGAGCCGGATCCGGGCGCGGACCGGCGGGCGGAGGACGAGGCGCCCGGGCGGGACCCGTTCGGGGGACCGGCGACGGGCCGCACGGGCCTGGGGGTGTCCTCGTTCGCGCAGGTGCCGGGGGCACGGAGCGGGGAGGGGCCGGGGGCCGAGGCCGGGACGCTGTCGGCGCCGACCCCGTTCGATCGCCCGCCGGGGCAGCGGCCTCCCGGGCGCGGCCGGCCGGACGCCGGGGCGCCGGGCCGGACGCCGTCGGGGCAGCTCGCGCCCGACCGCGGCTCGGGCCCGCACGCTTTGGGCACGTCGGCCGGGCAGGGCACCGGCGAGTTCCCGATGCCGCAGGACGGGGCGCCCCCGCCCGAGGCGCCGCCGCCTCCGGTGCCCGGCCCGTACGCGCAGGATCCGCTGGGACGCGGGCCGTACCGGCCCGAGGTCTTCGACGACGACAACGCGTACGAGATCCAGGAGCAGTTCGGCGGCGCGCTGCCCCACGACCGGCCGGAGGGCGGGAGCCGCCGCCCGCCCGGCCCCGGCGGCGGCTCCCGCCGCTGACCCGACCCGCTCTCCCCCGGGACGAAACGCGGCGTGCCCCGATTACGGTCAGCCCGTAATCGGTGACACGCCGCGATCGATCTGCGGGGCGTTCGTCAGCGGCGGCGCTTGCCGCCCTTGCCGCCGCCCTGGCCTCCCTGGCCGCCCTGGCCGCCCTGGCCCCGGCCGCCGCCGGCACCGCCGGACGAGCCGCCGGGCAGGCCCTTGTCGAGCCCGGCACGGCGCAGCGCGTCGGCCATGGCGCCGCCGCCCGAGCCGCCGCGGTCACCGGACGGGCCGCGACCGCCCCGGCCGCCGTTCCCGCCGCGTCCGCCGCCGCCCTGACCGCCGCGTGCGCCGCCGCCCTGGCCGCCACGGCCGCCCTGGCCACCGCGACCGCCGCCCTGGCCGCCGCCTTGGCCGCCGCCCTGGCCGCCGCGTCCGCCCTGGCGCTGCTGCCCGCCGCCGCGCCCGGACGGCCCGCCGCGCTCCCCGCGCTCGCCGCCGCCGCCCGCGCGGGACGAGTCGTCCAGCCGCAGGGTGAGCGAGATCCGCTTGCGCTTCAGGTCCACGTCCAGGACCTTCACCCGGACGATGTCGCCGGGCTTGACCACGTCGCGCGGGTCCTCCACGTACCGGTCCGACATCGCCGAGATGTGCACCAGGCCGTCCTGGTGCACGCCGACGTCCACGAACGCCCCGAACGCGGCGACGTTCGTCACGACCCCCTCCAGGACCATGCCCGGCTCCAGGTCGGCGGGCTTCTCCACGCCCTCCTTGAACTCGGCCGTCCGGAACGCCGGGCGCGGGTCACGGCCGGGCTTCTCCAGCTCGGCCAGGATGTCGGTCACGGTCGGCAGCCCGAAGGTGTCGTCCACGAAGTCCTGCGGCCGCAGCCCGCGCAGCGTCGCCGTGTTGCCGATCAGCCCGCGGATGTCGCCGCCGGACGCGTCCACGATCCGGCGCGCCACCGGGTAGGCCTCGGGGTGCACGCTGGAGGCGTCCAGCGGGTCGTCCCCGCCCGGGATCCGCAGGAAGCCCGCGCACTGCTCGAACGCCTTCGGCCCGAGGCGCGGCACCTCCTTCAGCCCGGTCCGGCTGCGGAACGGGCCGTGCTCGTCGCGGTGGGCGACGATGTTCTCCGCCAGCCCCTCGGCGATGCCCGAGACGCGCGTCAGCAGCGGCGCGGAGGCGGTGTTGACGTCCACGCCCACCGCGTTCACCGCGTCCTCGACGACGGCGTCCAGCGACCGGGACAGCTTCACCTCCGACACGTCGTGCTGGTACTGCCCGACCCCGATCGACTTGGGGTCGATCTTGACCAGCTCGGCCAGCGGGTCCTGCAGCCGCCGGGCGATGGACACCGCGCCGCGCAGCGAGACGTCCATGCCGGGCAGCTCGCGGGAGGCGTAGGCGGAGGCCGAGTACACCGACGCGCCCGCCTCCGACACCATGACCTTGGTGAGCCGCAGGTCGGAGTGGCGCGCGATCAGGTCGGCGGCGAGCTTGTCGGTCTCCCTGGACGCGGTGCCGTTGCCGATGGCGATCAGGTCGACCGAGTGGGCGCGGGCCAGCTTGGCGAGGGTCTCGATGGACTCGTCCCAGCGCCGCTTCGGCTCGTGCGGGTAGATCGTCTCGGTGGCCACGACCTTGCCGGTGGCGTCCACGACGGCGACCTTGACGCCGGTGCGCAGGCCCGGGTCCAGGCCCATGGTGGTGCGGGTGCCGGCGGGCGCGGCCAGCAGCAGGTCCTTGAGGTTGGCGGCGAACACCCGGACGGCCTCGTCCTCGGCGTCCTGCCGCAGCCGGGTGCGCAGGTCGATGCCCAGGTGGACCAGGACGCGGGTGCGCCACGCCCAGCGCACCGCGTCGGACAGCCAGCGGTCGGCGGGACGGCCCTGGTCGGTGATGCCGAACCGCGCGGCGATCTCGACCTCGTAGGAGGTGCGGCCTCCCGGACCGGCGGCCTCGGCGTCCTCGCCGCCCTCCTCGGGCTCCAGGTCGAGATCGAGGACCTCCTCCTTCTCGCCGCGGAACAGCGCGAGGATGCGGTGCGAGGGCAGCTTGGCGAACGGCTCGGCGAACTCGAAGTAGTCGGCGAACTTGGCGCCCGCCTCCTCCTTGCCCTCGCGCACCCGGGACAGCATGCGGCCCCGCGTCCACATCCGCTCCCGCAGCGCGCCGATCAGGTCGGCGTCCTCGGCGAAGCGCTCGACGAGGATGGCGCGGGCGCCCTCCAGCGCGGCGTTCTCGTCCGCGACGCCCTTCTCGGCGTCGACGTACCCGGCGGCGGCGGCCTTGGGGTCGTGCGAGGGGTCGCCCAGCAGCAGGTCGGCCAGCGGCTCCAGCCCCGCCTCGCGGGCGATCTGCGCCTTGGTGCGGCGCTTGGGCTTGTACGGGAGGTAGATGTCCTCCAGCCGGGCCTTGGACTCGGCCGCCATGATCTGCGCGCGCAGCTCGTCGGTGAGCTTGCCCTGGGACTCGATCGACTCCAGGATCGCCGCGCGCCGCTCGTCCAGCTCGCGCAGGTAGCGCAGGCGCTCCTCGAGCGCGCGCAGCTGGGCGTCGTCGAGGGTGCCGGTGGCCTCCTTGCGGTAGCGGGCGATGAACGGCACCGTGGCGCCGCCGTCGAGCAGGTCGACGGCGACCCGTACCTGGCCCTCCTTGACGCCGAGCTCGGCCGCGATCCGCCCGGTGATGGACGGGGCGTCAGACGGCGGTGCCGCCGGCGCCTCCTGCGGAGCGGCCGCCGGTGCGGTCGCGGCGGCCTCGTCGCCGTCGTCGGCGCCCGGGCCGGTGGGTGTCTGGCTGATGGATGCGGTCACGGTGTGGATTCGCTTTCTCCCCTGTAGGTTCGCCCATGCATTGTGCAGGGAACCGGGCCGCTTGTCGCGTCACCTCGGAAGTCGCCTCCGCGGCCGCGCTGGCAGGCGCCGCGGAAACCGCCCTGGTGGACGGCCCGGAAGCTACCTCAGCGGGCGCCGTTCCAGAGCAGGACGCCGGGGCCGTCGGGCGTGCGGACCGGGACCCACGCGTCGTCCAGTTCGCGCAGCCTCTCCTCGTCGACGGCCAGCGGTGACCGGCGGGCCTCCCCGTCCGGTACGGGGGACGAGGCCCAGAAGTTCACGGAGGCGACCGCCGAGCACAGCCTCTCGTACGCCGCGGAGGGCCGCCCGGGCGGGTCGCCGAACGCGCCGCCGCCGGCGGTCTCGCGCCGGAAGAGGGCGCGGAGCTCGCGCAGGCTCTCGCGGCCGGTGCCCGGGTCGCGGGTCCCCACCTGCACGAGGTAGCCCTCGACGGCGCCCTGGCGGCGGGCCGTGCCGCCGTACTCCTGCTCGTAGACGACGCCGGTGGCCGCCCGGACGACGACCGCCAGCCAGTCGCCGAGCGTCCCGTCCGGATCCAGCATCACGTACCGCTTCCCCCTGGCCTTCTCCCGCACTCCACCAGACTGGTGGACCTAGCACCACTGAGGAAGCGGGATCGCGCAGCCACAATGGAGGAGCCGGCGGGACGCCCCGCGCCCGCCGCGCACGGGCCTTGGTCCGTTGCGGACCTTGCCGACCCCCGCCGAGCCTGCCGAACCCGCCCGTGGAGGAGCCGATGATCGACGACGAGCGCACCCGCCAGATCATCAAGACGGGCCTGCTCACCGGCCTGCGCGGGCTGATCCAGGCGGTGCTGTCGCTGGGGGCGGGCATCCCGCTGTTCGTGCTGGCGGTGCTGTCGATCGCGTTCATCCCGCTCGGGATCGGGATCGTGCTGACGCCGCTGGTGCTGCTGGCCGTCCGGGCGCTCGCCAACCTCCAGCGGGTGTGGGCGGCGGAGTGGTCGGCCGTGCCGGTCCCGGTGCCCTACCGCCCCCGTCCCGAGCGGGGGAACAACCTGTTCCGGCTCCTGAAGTGGCTGCTGGGCGATCCGGCGACGTGGCGCGACCTGCTGTGGCTCGTCCTGAACATGCCGCTCGGGATGCTGCTGGGGCTGCTGCCGGCCTCGCTGCTGGTGTACGGCGTCGAAGGCGTCGTGGTGGCTCCCTGGCTCGGCCAGATCACCTTCTACGGCTGGGGCCCGTTCTGGCCGCTGGAGGACTGGGGGGCGGTGGGCATCGCCGGGTCGATGGGCTTGGGGGCGGCGCTGACGGCGTTCGCGCTCCCGGCGGCTCCGCGCATCCTCAAGGGGCACGCGCTGTTCACCCAGGCGCTGCTGTCGCCCGCGCGGACGGCACTGGCCGAGCGGGTGCAGGAGCTGACCGAGACCCGGACCGAGACCGTGGACGCCTCCGCGGCCGAGCTGCGCCGGATCGAGCGGGACCTGCACGACGGCGCGCAGGCCCGGCTGGTGGCGCTGAGCATGAACATCGGGCTGGCCGAGGAGCTGATGAAGCACGATCCGCAGGCGGCGCAGGAGCTGCTGACGGAGGCCCGGTCGGCCAGCGGGAAGGCGCTGACGGAGCTGCGCGACCTGGTCCGCGGGATCCATCCTCCGGTGCTGGCCGAACGCGGCCTGGACGGCGCGGTGCAGGCGCTGGCGCTGTCCCTGCCGCTGCCCGTGGACGTGCGGATCGAGCTGCCCGGACGGGCCGACGCCCCGGTGGAGTCGGCCGCCTACTTCGCGGTCGCCGAGATGCTGGCCAACGTGGTCAAGCACAGCGGCGCGTCCCGGGCCTGGGTGCAGGTCGAGTACCGCTCCGACCGGCTGCAGCTGATCGTCGGGGACGACGGCGAGGGCGGCGCCGACCCCGGGGCGGGCAGCGGCATGCGGGGCATCGAACGGCGCCTGGCCGCGTTCGATGGGACGATGGCCGTGACGAGCCCGCCCGGAGGGCCGACCGTCGTGACCATGGAGCTGCCGTGCGCGTTGTCATCGCCGAGGATCTCGCCCTCCTCCGGGACGGGCTGATCCGCCTGCTGGAGGCCTTCCGGTTCGAGGTCGTGGAGGCGGTCGACAACGGGCCCTCGCTGCTGCGGGCGCTGACGACGCACCGTCCGGACGTGGCGGTGGTGGACGTGCGGCTCCCGCCGACGTTCACCGACGAGGGGCTGAAGGCGGCGCTGGAGGCGCGCAAGGAGATCCCGGGCCTGCCGGTGCTGGTGCTGTCCCAGCATGTGGAGCAGCTGTACGCGCGGGAGCTGCTGTCCGACAGCACCGGCGGGATCGGCTACCTGCTGAAGGACCGGGTGTCGGACGTGAGCCAGTTCGTGGACGCGGTGCGCCGGGTGGCCGCGGGCGGCACCGCGCTGGATCCGGACGTGGTGGCCCAGCTGCTGACCCGGCACGCCCGCGAGGAGCCGCTGCGGGCGCTGACCCCGCGTGAGCGCGAGGTGCTGGGGCTGATGGCCGAGGGCCGGTCGAACGCGGCGATCGCGTCGGCGCTGTTCGTGACCGAGAAGGCGATCAGCAAGCACACCAACAACATCTTCAGCAAGCTGAGCCTGCCGCCGTCGGAGGACGACAACCGGCGGGTGCTGGCCGTCCTGGCCTACCTGGGCGCCTGACGCCCGCGCGGGCACTCCGCGTTCTTTCTTTTTTCTTCGTGCGGCGGGTCCGGCCGTACGTCCGCAGGCCGCCGCGCAGACCACCCGGCGGCCCCTCCGGTGGTGCCGCGACCAGCGGCTCCGGGGCCCTTGCCGGTGCGTCCCCGCCCGGTTACCATCGCGCCAACTCTTAGGAAACTTTCCTAAGAGAGAGCGGGGTTTGCTGTTGGGTTCGGGGGCCGAGCTGAACGGAGAACCATGTCCAGACCGGGCGGACGGCGGGCCCTCGCGCTCGCCGGCGCACTGACGATCGCGGCGGGCGCGGCGCTGGCAGGCGCGCCACCGGCGACGGCGGCGGCGGTCACCGCCGCCTGCACCAAGACCTCCGACTGGGGCACCGGCTTCGAGGGCCGGTGCACGATCACCAACGGGACCGCGAGCTCCCTCTCCGGCTGGAAGGTCGCCTTCGACCTGCCCGCCGGGACGACCGTCACCTCCGCGTGGGACGCCACCCGCAGCGTCTCCGGCACCCGCCACACCTTCGCCAACGCCGGCTGGAACGGCACGCTCGCCGCGGGCGCGACGGCCAGTTTCGGATTCGGCGGGACCGGCCCCGGCTGGATCTCCGGCTGCACGGTCAACGGCGGCGCCTGCGACGGCTCGGGCGGCCAGCCCGACCCCGACCCGGACCCCGACCCGGACCCCGACCCCGACCCGGATCCCGGTCCAGGTCCCGGCCCGGGCGCGCGCAAGGTGATCGGCTACTTCGCGCAGTGGGGCGTCTACCAGCGCAACTACCACGTCAAGAACATCGACACCAGCGGCTCGGCATCCAAGCTGACCCACATCAACTACGCGTTCGGCAACGTCCAGAACGGCCAGTGCGCCATCGGCGACGGCTACGCCGACTACGACCGCTTCTACCAGGCGGGCGAGAGCGTCGACGGCCAGGCCGACACCTGGGACGCCGGGGCCCTGCGCGGCAGCTTCAACCAGCTCCGCAAGCTCAAGAAGAAGCACCCGCACCTGAAGGTGATCTGGTCGTTCGGCGGCTGGACCTGGTCGGGCGGCTTCGGCCAGGCCGCCGCCAACCCGGCCGCGTTCGCCGAGTCCTGCCACCGGCTGGTCGAGGACCCGCGCTGGGCGGACGTGTTCGACGGCATCGACATCGACTGGGAGTACCCCAACGCCTGCGGGCTGACCTGCGACACCAGCGGGCCGGCGGCGTTCCGGAACCTGATGTCGGCGCTGCGGTCGCGGTTCGGCTCGAGCAACCTGGTCACCGCGGCGATCACCGCCGACGGCACCGCGGGCGGCAAGATCGACGCCGCGGACTACGGCGGGGCGGCGCAGTACGTCGACTGGTACCTGCCGATGACCTACGACTTCTTCGGCGCCTGGGCGGCCGGCGGGCCCACCGCCCCGCACTCCCCGCTGACCACCTACAACGGGATCCCCACGCAGGGCTTCCACTCCGACGCGGCGATCCAGAAGCTCAGGTCCAAGGGCGTGCCCGCGAGCAAGCTGCTCCTGGGGATCGGCTTCTACGGGCGCGGCTGGACGGGCGTCACCCAGAGCGCGCCCGGCGGCACGGCCACCGGACCCGCCCCCGGCACCTACGAGCAGGGCATCGAGGACTACAAGGTCCTCAAGAACCGCTGCCCGTCCACCGGCACCGTCGCGGGCACCGCGTACGCCAAGTGCGGCGCCCAGTGGTGGAGCTACGACACCCCGGGCTCCATCGGCGGGAAGATGACCTACGCCAAGAACCAGGGGCTGGCCGGGTCCTTCTTCTGGGAGCTGAGCGGCGACACCACCGGAGGTGAGCTGATCACCGCGATGCGCAACGGGCTGGGCTGACCCGCCGACGGGCCCCTGGTCGCCGCCGGACGGCGACCGGGGGCCCGTTCCGTCGGTCCCGGCTGACACAATCGCCGGGCGGGTACGACGCGATCAGGGGGCAGTGTTGGCCGACTGGAAACTGGACGGGACGTACGCGAGCACCTCGGGCGAGGTGCGCTGGGCCGCGTTCGGCGACCCCGGCGGCGAGCCGCTCGTGCTGCTGCACGGTACGCCGTTCTCGTCCTACGTGTGGCGGCACGTCGGCCGTGCCCTCGCGGCGGCCGGGCACCGGGTGCACGTGTGGGACATGCCCGGGTACGGCGCGTCCGAGAAGGCGCCCGGCCAGGACGTCTCCCTCGCCGCCCAGGGCCGCGTGTTCACCGGGCTGCTGGAGCACTGGGGCCTGGACGAGCCGCTGGTCGTCGCGCACGACTTCGGCGGCGCGGTCGCCCTGCGCGCCCACCTGCTGCACGGCGCCCGCTACCGCGCGCTCGCCGTCGTCGACCCGGTCGCGCTGGCGCCGTGGGGGTCCCCGTTCTTCCGGCTGGTCGGCGCCAACGCCGCCGTGTTCGAGCAGCTCCCGCCCGCGCTGCACCGGGCGCTCGCCCGCGAGTACGTCACCTCGGCGAGCTCCCCCGGCCTGCACCCGGCCACGCTGGCCGCCCTCGTGGAGCCCTGGCTCGGCGAGGCCGGGCAGCCCGCGTTCTACCGCCAGATCGCGCAGGCCGACCAGCGCTTCACCGACGAGATCCAGGTCCGGTACGGGGAGATCGGCATCCCCGTGCTGGTGTGCTGGGGCGCCGACGACTCCTGGATCCCGGTGGAGAAGGCGCACGAGCTGGCCGCCGCGATCCCGGGCGCGCGGCTGCGGCTGATCGAGGGCGCGGGGCACCTCGTCCAGGAGGACGCCCCGGCCGAGCTGACGGCCGCGCTCCTGAACTTCCTCCACGACCACCGGAAGGGGCGGCAGTGAACGCGGAATCGGGGATCGAGGCCGTCCTGTTCGACCTCGACGGGACGCTGTTCGACCACGGCGCCGCGGCGGCCGGGGCGGCGGCCGCGTCCCTGCCCGAGGCCGACCCCGGGCACGTGGCCCGCCGCTGGATCGAGCTGGAAGAGCTGGTCTACCTGCGCTACCTGGCGGGCGAGCTGTCCTTCGCCGAGCAGCGGCGGACGCGGATCACGATGCTGGCGGCCGAGCTGGGCCTGGGCGACTGGGACGCCCCGCGCGCCGACGCCTGGCTCGCCGGATACCTGGAGCGGTACGAGGAGCGCTGGACCCTCTTCGCCGACGCGGCCGCCTGCCTGGACGCGCTCGCCGCGCTGCCCGGGCCGCCGGTGCTCGGCATCATCACCAACGGCAACGGCCCCCAGCAGCGCGCCAAGATCGCGGGGATCGGGCTGACCGGCCGCTTCCCGCACCTGGTCATCTCCGAGGAGGCGGGCGCCGCCAAGCCCGCCCCGGAGATCTTCCACCTCGCCTGCCGCACCGCCGGGACGGCGCCCGCGCGCACCGCGTACGTCGGCGACCGGCTGGCCACCGACGCGCTCGGCGCCCGGGCCGCCGGGCTGCACGGCATCTGGCTCGACCGGCCCGGCCCCGCCGCACCCGGCATGCCCCGCCCCGACTCCGGCCAGACCGAGGAGGGCGGCGACCACGAGGTACCGCGCATCACGACACTCGCCGACCTCCCACCCCTCCTGACCTGACAGGCCGCCCACCAGCAACGCTCAGGGCGCGGAGCCGGAGGCGCGGGCCAGGACGTCGCGGGCTCGGCTCTCTCCGGCGGTGTTGCCCAGGCTGCGGTACATCTCCAGGGCCTGGGCCGCGGGCTCGCGCGCCTCCTCGTTGCGGCCCGCGCCGATCAGCACCTCGGCCAGGGAGCGCCTGCTGCGCGCCTGCCACCAGCGGTCACCGAGCTCGTCGAAGACCTCGATGGCCTGGCGCACCGAGTCCGCGGCCTCGTCGTGCCGGTCCAGCCGCCCGTACGCCCGCCCCTCCGAGACCCGCGTGCGCGCCACGCCCCAGGTGTCGCCGAGCCCTTCGAGCATCTCCTTGGCCTGCCGGACGAAGATGAGCTCGCGCAGGCCGTTGCGCGGATCCCCTACCTCCCCGGCGGCGCGCAGGCAGCGGGCCTCCTCCCACTGCTCGCGCCGGAAACGGAACGCCTCGGCAGCCCGTTCCAGGGCGGGCGCGGCGAGACTGAACCTGGTCTCCGCGGCGGCATGGTCGCCTGCCGCGTACAGGGCCCGCCCCTCCGTGGCCAGGACTTCGCCGAGCGCGCGCAGCGTCTGGGCCTCGGAATAGCGGTTGCCGTTGCGGTGGAAGACGTCCAGCGCCTCCTCCAGGAGTTGCCTGGCCTCCTCCGAACGCCGCTGGGCGAGCCTGAGCTCGGCCAGGTTGCGCTGGGTACGGGCCTGCCACCACGGGTCGCCCTCCCGCTGGAACGTCTCGATCGCCTCCAGCAGGTAGCGCTGGCCCTCGTCGATGTTGCCCGCGTCCCGCAGGCTCATCCCCACGGCGCGCAGCGCACGGGCCCGCCACCAGGTCTCGCGCAGCCCGGTGAAGATCTCCAGGGCCTCGGTCTGGTCGGCCAGCGCCCGCTCGGACTGGCCCCGGCCGCTCATCACCGTGGCCCGTTCGAGCAGCGCGATGCCCAGCGAGCGGCCGTCGTCCAGGCGCCGCGCGGCCGTCCAGGTCAGCTCGGCGACCGTCCGCCACTCCTGCCAGAACACCCGCAGCGAGTGGAACAGCGAGCAGGAAGCCCGGCCGAGGCGCCACACCAGCCCCCACATCTCCCGCTCCGCGGCCTGGTCGAGCAGCGCCAGCAGGGCGGGCCGCTCGCTGCTCAGCCAGTCGGTCGCGGTGTGCTCCGGGACGGTCGGCGCCGCGCCCCCGCCCGTCCCGGTGCCGGGCCCCGAGCGGCGGTGCCAGTCCTGCGGCCAGCGGTGGGCGGCGACCGCCTCGGCCCGCTCCCGGTAGCCGTCCAGGACGCGTTCGATGGCGGCGCTGCGCTCGTCGCCGGAGTCCTCGCGCTCGGCCTGCTCGCGCGCGTACAGCCGGACCAGGTCGTGCAGGCGGTAGCGCATCCGGCCGGTGGCGTCGGTGCCGGTGCACTCCACGAGCTGGGCGTCCACCAGCGCCTCCAGGTGGTCGCCGCCCTCGAGGTCGGAGACGTCCAGCAGCGCGCCCGCCACCCACGCCTGCACGTCCGGCGCCGCCAGCAGTCCCAGCGCCCGCAGCAGTCGCCGCTGGGTGCGGGTGCAGTCGTCGTAGCTGAGCTGGAGGCTGGCGCGGACGCTGCTGTCGATGTTGCGGGCGACCTCCAGCTCGTCCAGGCGGCGGCGCCGCTCGTCCTGGAGGCGGCCGGCCATCTCGCGCAGCGTCCAGCCCTCCCGGGCCGCGAGCCGCCCGCCGCAGATGCTGATGGCCAGCGGCAGGCGGCCGCACAGCTCCACGATCGCCGCCGCCGACTCCGGGTCGGCGGCCACCCGGCCGTCCCCGGCCAGCCGCCGCAGCAGCTCCACGCCGTGCGCCTCGGTGAACTCGTGCAGCCGCAGATCGAGGGTGTTGCGGAGGTAGAGCGGCTGCCGCGAGGTGACCAGCACCGCGCAGCCCCCGGCGGGCGGGAGCAGCGCCTGCACCTGGTCGCCGTCGTGCGCGTTGTCCAGCAGGACGAGAAGGCGGCGGTCGCGCGCCCACGTCCACCACAGTTTGCGCAGCTCCTGCAGGCCGCCGGGGTCGGTGGTGAGCCGCACGCCCAGCGCCAGCAGGAAGCCGATCAAGACCTCCTCGGGCCGGACCTGAGCCTCCTCGGGCTCGGGCCCGGTCTCGCCGGAGGGCGGTTCGCCGCGCAGGTCGAAGTAGAGCTGGCCGTCGGGGTGGTCGCCGGCGATCTCGTGCGCGAACCGGGCGGCCAGCGCCGACTTGCCCACCCCGGCCGGGCCGTGCACCGACACCACCAGCGGCGCGACGGGCGAGCGGGCCTCGGGGGCGAACGCCCGGCGCAGCCGCGCCAGCGACCGCCCACGCCCCGTGAAGTGCGCGGTCACCGGCGGCAGCTGGGCGGGGACCACCGGCGGGGCCGGCTCGTCCGCACCGCCCCCGCTGCCCTGGCCGCCGCCCCCGACCTGGGGGAATCCGGTCTGGCCGCCCCAGGCGGCGAGCCCGGCCAGCACCGCGACGCCGCCGATCACGGCCGCCCGGGCGGACTCGGGCAGGGCCAGGGACTCCAGCGAGGTGGTGACGGCGGTGATCACCGCGGTGAGCCCGCCCACGATCCAGGGCGCGGCCAGCCGGGCCCCGCGCCGGACCGCCGGGGAAGGTCCCGGCTCGGACGGGGACGGCGGCGGTGGCGGAGGTTCGGACGGTCCCCTCGGCATGCGCGCCCCCTCGTCCCAGCGGCCACGGCCCGGCCCGGCGATCTACGCGATTCCCCCGAAAGAACCACGATCGCGGGAACCGAGCGCCGTTCCAACCCCTGGCCGGCGACGAGGTGATGACTTCTTCGTGATCAAGCGGGAGCGTCGGTGTCCAGGGCGGCCTGGATCTCCAGCACGATCTGCACCTTCTCGCCGAGGGCCAGCGCGCCGCCCGGGACCGTGGACGCGTCGCCGACCTTGAAGTCCAGCCGGTTGATCTCCGTGCTGGCGGTGAACCCGGCCCGGGCGCCCTTGAACGGGTCGTCGGTGCGGAACGGGTCCGGTCCGAAGCCCTCGATCTCCAGGTCCAGCGTCACCGGCCGGGTCACGCCGCGCAGCGTGAGCTCGCCGTCCAGGAGGAACGCCGAGCCCGCCGCCCGCACGCCGGTGGAGCGGAAGGTCATGCTCGGGTGCTTCTCCACGTCCAGGAAGTCGGCCGACCGGACGTGCTCGTCGCGCTGGGCGTTGCCGGTGTCGATCGAGCTCAGGTCGATGGTCGCGGTGACCTCCGACTCCAGCGGGTCCGCCCCGGTGACCACCTGGCCCTCGAACGCCCCGAACCGGCCGCGGACCTTGCTGACCATGAGATGGCGGATGGTGAAGCCGACGGTGGAGTGCACGGGGTCGATGGTCCAGGTTCCGGCGACATAGCCGGGGATCTCGACAACGTCGGTCGTCATGGTGTCTCCTTGGAGCGGTTCTGCACAGTAAGAAGGTTCCGTTCAGTTCCCTGGTTCCGGTCGGTACGTCGCTTCCGGAAAGGAACCGTTCCCATCGTGCGGAGACCCCGCGTACGGCGCAAGAAGGCACTTTCACCTGCCCTGGTCACCTGGAGATAACCATGCAGAACAGCAGCGTCGAGCACGGTCCCGGGCCGTCCGTCCCGGCGGGCGCGCTCACCACCGGGACGATGTACGCGCCCACGTGCCGGGGACGGGAGGTCCTGGACCGGGTCGGCGACAAGTGGTCGCTGCAGGTGCTGGCGGTCCTCGCCGACCGGACCATGCGGTTCGGCGAGCTGCGCCGGACGATCGACGGCATCAGCCAGCGGATGCTGACGGTCACGCTGCGCACGCTGGAGCGCGACGGCATCGTGATCCGGACCATGTACCCGGTGATGCCGCCGCACGTGGAGTACGCGCTCACCCCGCTCGGCAAGACCCTCCTGGAGGCCGCCTCGGCGTTCATCATCTGGGCCGAGGCGCACGTGGACCTGATCGAGGAGGCCCGCGCCGACTACGACGCCCGCGCGGCGGACGAGGCCGGCCCGGAGGGCTTCAGGACGTCCTGAAGCCCTCCTCCGGACCTTCGGGCAGGTCGGCGTCGCAGACGGCGCAGACGTAGTGGGCGTCCTTCACGAGGTTGAGCTCGCCGCACGCGCCGCACCGGCGGAACACGAACGGGTGGGTGAAGCCGTCCGGCCGCCGCCGCAGGCCCGCCCCGTCCAGCGCGGCGGCGACCTCGGGCCAGCACTCCACGCCGGGGCAGTAGCCCGTGGACTGGTTGCTGACCTCGACCACGGCCGGGCCGGACGCGTCGAAGGTGATCTCACCGGCGGCCAGGACGGGCCCGCCGCCCGCGCACGCCACGTGCTCGCTGCGCCGCGGCGCGAGCCGGAGCGTCCCGCCGAGGTCGACCACGTAGGTGAACGGCTCGCCGCGCTCGCCCGGCTCCCGCCCCTCGAGCCACGCCCGCACGTCACCGGGGGAGCGAATCGGCGCCCCGCCCTCCCCCGGCCGCACCCGCGCCCTGATGTCGGACGGCCCCACGTAGTCGTACCGCACCGGCACGCGCTCGGCGCCGAGAAGCGACTCCGGGACGGCGTCGGAGTCAGGCCCGGGAGGCGGATCGGGGTCGGGGGGCATGGGCCCATAATCGGGTGCGCGTGATCGTGAACGCGAGGTAATTTGACGCGCATGGCCTTCCACGAGGTGGGGCGGCGAGCTAGCCGCGCCGAGCTGGGGAGCGGGCAGCCGTGCCCGGCCCGGCTCGGCGGTGTGCGCCGTCGTCCCATCGACCTCGTGAGGCCGTTCCATGCTCTCCGCTGACATCCGTCGCACGTTCCTCGACTTCTTCGCGGCGCGCGACCATCGCGTCGTACCGTCCAGCCCGCTCGTCCCGTCCGATCCCACGCTGCTGCTGACGGGCGCGGGCATGGACCAGTTCAAGCCGTGCTTCCTCGGCCAGTCCGTCCCCGGGCACCGCCGGGCGGCGACCGCGCAGAAGTGCGCGCGCACCTCCGACATCGACAACGTGGGCCGCACCGCGCGGCACTCCACGTTCTTCGAGATGCTCGGCAACTTCTCCTTCGGCGACTACTTCAAGGAGGAGGCGATCGCCTGGGCCTGGGAGCTGCTCACCCGGGGGTTCGGGCTGGAGCCGGAGCGGCTGTGGGCCACCGTCTACACCGACGACGGGGAGGCCGAGCGGCTGTGGCGGCGGATCGGCGTCCGGCCGGCCGGATCCAGCGGCTCGGGATGGCCGACAACTACTGGTCGATGGGCGTCCCGGGGCCGTGCGGGCCGTCGTCGGAGCTGCACTACGACCGGGGCCCGGCGTTCGGCCCCGAGGGCGGCCCGGCGGTGGACGGCGAGCGCTACCTGGAGCTCTGGAACCTCGTGTTCATGCAGAACGTCCGGGGCGAGGGACCGGCGAAGGAGGGCTACCCGATCGTCGGCGAGCTGCCCGCCAGGAGCATCGACACCGGCCTGGGCCTGGACCGGCTCGCGGCGGTCCTGCAGGGCGCCGGCACTCTGTGCGAGACCGACCTGCTGGCGCCGACGCTGCGGCTCGTCCAGGAACTGGCGGGGCGCCCCTACCCGGGGCGGGACGGCGGCGAGGAGTCGCTGTCGTTCCGGGTGGCGGCCGAGCACGCGCGGTCGGTCGCGTTCCTCGTCGCCGACGGGGTGCTGCCGGCGCGGGACGGGCGCGGCTACGTGCTGCGGCGGCTGATGCGCCGCGCGATCCGGCACGCGCGGCTGCTCGGCGTCGACGACCCGGTGCTGCCCTCGCTGGCCGGCAGCGTCGTGGACACCCTCGGCCAGGCGTGGCCGGAACTGGAGCGCCACCGCACGCTGATCGGCCGGGTGTGCGCGGCGGAGGAGGAGGCGTTCGGCCGGACGCTGCGGCAGGGGTCCCGGCTGCTCGACTCGGCGATCACGGCGGCACACTCGTCGGGCTCGGCGGTGCTGCCAGGGCGCACGGCGTTCGAGCTGCACGACACCTACGGCTTCCCCGTCGACCTGACCGTGGACGCGGCGCGTTCGGCGGGGCTGACCGTGGACGCGGACGCGTTCGCCGAACTGCTGGAGGAGCAGCGGCGGCAGGCGCACCAGGCCGGGCGCGAGCGCAAGGGCGGCGCGGTGGCGCGCCGCGACCTCTACCGGGACGTCGTCGCCCGGCACGGCCTCACCTCCTTCGTCGGGTACGGCACGACGGCGTCCGAGGGCCGGGTGGTCGCGCTCCTGGACGGCTCGGGGCCTGTCCCGGAGGCGTCCGAAGGCCAGGAGGTCGAGCTGATCCTGGACCGCAGCCCGTTCTACGCGGAGGGCGGCGGGCAGGTCGGCGACACCGGCACCGTGCGGACCTCCGGCGGCGCGGTGCTGGAGGTCCTCGACACCCGTCCCGGACTGGACGGCCTGCACGTGCACACCGCGCGGGTCGCCCAGGGCGCCGTCCGCGCGGGCGAGGAGGCGGAGGCGGTCGTGGACGCGGCGCGCCGGGACGCCACGGCGCGCTCGCACAGCGCGACGCACGTGCTGCACGCGATGCTCCGCCGCGTCCTCGGCGACCACGCGGCGCAGCGCGGCTCCCGCGTGGAGCCCGGACGGCTGCGGTTCGACTTCGCGCACTTCGCCCCGGTCGACACCGGCCCCGTCCAGACCCTCGTGAACGACTACCTGCTCGACGATCCCGGGGTCCGGGCCTGGGAGGCGACCCGGGACGAGGCGGAGGCGGCGGGCGCGACCGCCATGTTCGGCGAGAGATACGGGGACCGCGTCCGGATCGTCGACATCGGCGACGCGTCCCGCGAGCTGTGCGGCGGCACCCATGTCGGGCACGGCGCGCAGGCCGGGCCCGTGCACATCGTGGGCGAGTCGTCCATCGGCACCGGGCTGCGCCGGATCGAGGCGCTGGCCGGCGCGGACGCGTTGCGCCACCACGACCACGAGCACGCGCTGCTCGCCGAGCTGGCGGCGCTGCTGAACGTCCCGCCGGACCAGGCCCCGGCGCGGCTGCGGCAGCGGCTCGACCTGCTCGCCGAGACCCGCCGCCACCTGGACGCGCTCCGCGACGCCGAGCGCGCCGCGCTGGCGCGCCGGCTGGCGGACGGCCCCGAGCAGCTGCCGGGCGGCTGGCTGATCAGCGCGATCGTCCCGGACACCGGCGACCTCCGCACGCTCGCCGCCGACGTGCTGGCGCGACGCCCGCGCACCGAGCCGGGCGCGGTGATCCTGGGAACGCGTTCCGGCGCCAAGGCGACCCTCGTCGCCGCGCTCACCGATGCGACGTCCGGCACCGCCTCGTCGCTGCTGAGGGAAGCCGCGGCGGCCCTCGGAGGCGGCACGGGCGGCCGGGGCCCGATCGCGAACGCGGGCGGACGCCGCCCCGAGCGGCTGGACGAGGCGCTCGGCCTGGCGGCCCGCTCCGCGCGCGATCTCCTGACACCTTGATTGCTGCGCCCCCTGGCGTATCGTCCGACTTATCGGGCGAAAGGAGTCAGGCGTGCTGCGTGTGTTCTGCTTCGGCGGTCTCGGAGTGACGGTGGAGGACGTGTTCCTGATCGACCCCGACCCGGTCCGCGGCGGGCGCGAACGCGGCGTCCGGGTCGAGCTGCGGCTGCTCGACCCGGAGCCGTGGCGCGGCTCGATCAACGCCTCCCAGCGGGTGGTGGCCGACCGCGCCGTCTGGCGGGCCGACTTCCTGGAGACCGCCGCGAACGGCCCCGGCACCAAGGACCGCATGCACCACCACCCCGGGATGGCCGACAACGAGCCGGGGCGGCGCGTCTTCAGCGAGGACCTGACCGCCGACCCCATCGGCTGGCTGGAATCTCAGCTCGCCGACGCCGTCCCGCTCCTGGAGGCCGCCGAGGTCGACTCCCCCGAGGACTACCGGGCCTCCGCCGACGCGCTGCGCGAGAACCTCGACGAGGTGGTCACCAGCGTGTCCACCGTCCTGGACCGCGTCCGGGCCGGTGATCTCGCCAAGACCGCCGTCGCGCCCGGCCCGTCCCGCTAGAGGAAGGCCGCCCGCACCTGGAGCAGCCACTCCTCCACGGCGCCCTCGTCAGGACGCTCCGGCAGCGGCGTGGAGGCCGCGTCGAAGTCCTGCTCCGCCTTGGCCAGGACCGCCTTCGCCTCGTCCAGTTCGCCCCCGGCCACCCGCTCGCCGAAGTCCCGGTACCACTGCGGCTCGGCCAGCCGCACCGTGAGCAGGCCCGTCCGGTACAGCTCCAGCCCTTGGTGGACGAGCCTGGCCAGATGCCGGGCGTGCTTGGCCGTCCGCTTCCGCGTGTCCGCCGAGAACGACCCGTCCCCGCGGCCCTCCAACCGACGAAACTGCGACACCGCGTACCCGAGATAGGCGTCCCGCACCCGGGGCGCCGACAGGAACGCCGCCCTGATCCCGATCAGCCGGTCCCCCAACCCCGTCCGGGTCTCGTACTCCTCAAGCCACAGCAGCTCCGTCACAGACGGATTGACCCCCAGGCACAAGCTCGCGAACTTGCCCGCTTCATGCTGGGTGACGTCCGGGTTCGTGGTGACCTTCGTCGCCTGCCTCCCGGTCGGCGGCCGCAGCCCGTGGAACAGCGCCGTCGGCGCCGCGAAGACCGCCAGCCTGTCCACGTCCGACTCCGGCGTCGCCAGCCCATAGGCCGTGGACCCCACGACCCCCGCCAGCAGCACATTGGTGACCTCGACCACGCCCCCCATCCTGGATCTTCCTCCCCTACCCGCGCACCCGCTTTTCAAGGGGCACGGCCGACCGGAAGCGGCAACACCCCGTTTTGCCCTGCACCTCAGCGGGCACGGCCGCACCACAAGAGAAAAGGGAGAATCGCAAATGCATGACGATCAGTTCACCGCGATGGGCCCCCCATTCGCCGACTCGGGATTCCCGCAGACGGCGTTCTCGACCCTCTCCTCCGACGACACGGGCTTCCAATTCGGCCTCCGGGTGAACGCCCGCCGGTGCGGCGTCGTGGGACAGACCAGTGGCGGCGGAGTCGCGGGCCTGTACGGCCATGGCCGTTTCTCCCAGTTCGGCGTACTGGGAACCGGATTCGGGCAGCGCATCGGTGTCGTCGGGGCGAGCGTCACCAACACCAACGACCTCATGAACCTCAACGTGCCACCGGCCGAGGTCAACCTCGACTCCCTCGGAACAGGCTCGGGCACCGGCGTCTTCGGCAAGAGCGGATCCGGCTTCGGCGTCCACGGGATGAGCGACAGCAACACCGCGACCCTGGGCATGAGCCGCACCGGAATCGGCAGTCACGGGGACAGCCGCACCAGCACGGGAGTCCTGGGCACGAGCGACGCCGGGTTCGGCCTCCACGCCATCAGCCGCAGCGGCCCCGGCGCCGTCTTCGAGTCAAAAGAGAACGCCCAGATGCGTCTGGTGCCCCGGGAGATGCCGTCTCCAGAAGGCCGCGTCGGAGGCGCCGGAGGCGAACTGCTCGCGACAACCGAGACCGCACCAACGGGCCCCGTGTTCAGGCTCTGGTTCTGCACCCGCGCAGGCGACGCCGCCTCGGCCGCCTGGGATCTCGTCGCCGGAACCCGCCCCTTCCCCGGCACGCTCGCCGAGATCGACGTCAAGCGCGTCCAGATGCGCCTCAACATGATCAGCGGAACCCAGCTCAACGGCGACGGCGAACTGGGCCCCATCACCCGCGACGCCGTCATCGCCTTCCAGGAACGCGAGGGAATCCCGCAAACAGGCACCGTCAACGCCGAAACCTGGGAAAGGCTCTTCGCCTTGTCATGAACACTGCTTGAGCGCCGAGTCCATCACGGATTCCTCACGCCGGTCGATCCGCAGCCACTCACCCTCAGCCGGCAACTTCACCCCGTGCCGAGCCAGGCATGCCTGGAACGCACTGCCCTTCAATCCGCACAACCTCTCCAGGCATGAGCAGCGAGGCACACGTGCGCATGCGCTCCGCATTCCCCTCGTCCTCAGGCAGCCGAACCCTCTGCGCGCCAAGCACCCTGAAACCTCTCAGTCGGAACACTCACCCCAGGCGAGGAGGCAACCGGAGGACGAGCAACGGGGCCCCACTCTCACACCCGGCCAGCAACAAGCAAACGACAACGATGCCCGCACGCATACCGCAACCTGAACACACGCCACCGTCCCCAGGAAGCCCCGAGACCAACGTAGGCCGGACACAGCCGAGGCCCCGTCCCCCAAAGGAGAACAGGGCCTCTGACCTACGTCGGGCTGGCGGGATTTGAACCCACGGCCCCCGGCACCCAAAGCCGGTGCGCTACCAAACTGCGCCACAGCCCGTCTGACCCGAGCAGTGTAGTGCCGATCAGCCCCGAACGCCTCGCCCATTACCACCCGGACCCGAGCACCCCCGAAACCCTGTACTCTACGGATGGCGATCGACGTGCCGGCCCCGCCAGGCCGCCGCCGACCCCAAGCGGGCGTAGCTCAATGGTAGAGCCCCAGTCTTCCAAACTGGCTACGCGGGTTCGATTCCCGTCGCCCGCTCCACCGTTCCCCCAGGTCAGAGCCTCGCAGGGCGGTCTTGACCGCCCCTCCCAAGATCATTTGTCACCCATTTGTCACTGGGATCGGGCACGCCTGAGCGGCATCCTGGTTCATCTGCGAACCTTCGTGATCAAGGTCTGACCGCCCCCAGCAGAGATCGGTACGGGGGACAACCACGCGCCCTCAACACCGAAGGTCCGGCTCCCAACGGAGAACCGGACCTTCAGCCTGCGGACGTCTCGCTAGCTCGGCTCGATCCCGAGCAGGCGCCGGAGGTCAACCGTCACGACCCGGTAGCTGACCCCCACCCGGATGACCTTGCAGGGGAACTGCTCGCGGCGGGCCAACTCGTAAGCACGCGTCCGCCCGAACCCGATGGCGCGTGCGGCGGTCTCGATGCTGATCGTGGTGGGCAGGGCGAGAAGCTCCTCGTGGCTCATCTGCTTCACGGCTCAGGCCCCCTTCCTGAGGCCTCTGAACCATCTCGCCCGTTGCCCGCCTCCCGAGGCCGTGGATGCCGTTTCGCCAGCGATGTTGTAGGACGACGGTGCACCGACTGCCGACAGGCCCGTGCCACGGACATGGTCGATCGCGCTTCGCGCTTGGTTGACCGCTTCGCCACACCCCGCGCCCAGATGACGAGCGTGAAGGATGGAGCGGCTGCAGGCGCCGAGCGCCTCGTCGAGATTCGCGCCAGAGTTATGGACGAGGCGCCCATCCGCGTGCTGGCGCGCCAGGAAGCGCTCGAGTTGCTGTAGGGGTTGATCGAGGCCGGAGGCGGCTGCCGAGACGGCGTCCAACACCACGTGGACGGTTGCCGCCCCATCCAGACCGCGAGGTTCACCGACGGCCCGGTTCAGCGACCGGACGACCCTTTCCAGTTCGTGAGCGATTTGCTCAGTCTCGCAGTCCGCTTGGACGTCACGACCGGTCTTGCCTCGGTCGTAGGTCATGAATGCACTCCTTGAGGTGCAGGCCCTCTCTGGGAGAGCCAGAGCTGATCGTGAACATGGCCCGTCCTTCCTCTCGAGGAGCGGCAGCTAGACGCTCTGCCGTTTCATGACATTGTTTACGCTCCGTCATTGTGCACTTAGGGTGATCATGGCTCCACCACTGCGAGCGCATCGGCGAGTCTCGCCCCCTGCCGCTCAGCGCCTGGGCACGCCCCTTGGACGCGGTGACTCCTTGGCCAGTCGAGGGGCCGGTACGGCCGTCGAGCCCAACCCGTCGGCCAGCGGCACCGGGAAGGAGCTGGCCGCAAGACGTGCCGTCGTCCGGGCCTCCTCAGCGAGGTCTGCGACGCGCGGTGGTGCCGGGGAGGCTGATCCAGACGCCAGCTGACGGATGGTGTGGAGCCGACTTGCAGCTCGGCGAGCAGCGTCGGCCTGTGCGAGGCGGTGTTGGGCGAGGCGATGCTCGGCGGCCGATTCGATGAGGTCGGCGAGGTTCGCTATCAGGAATAGCAGGTCGACCGTGAGGTCCCTTCTTTGGTCACGTCGATCGCCCTGGTGGATGTTGGCGGCGGCGAGCATCCGCGCAGCGGAACGCAGGGCGCCCCCATACGGCGTGACCGGTGGTGGACGGCCGTAGGGTTCCCGGGCGGCGCGATCGTAGAAGTCGGCGGCTTTGGCCAGTTCGCGGTTTCCGGTGATGTCCGCGGTCACGTGCAGGACGTCGGACGCCGCCGCTGCGAGATCGGCACGAACACGTGGATCGCAGAGTGCGCGCATCTGCCAGGCCGCCGTCCCGGCCACCCGAGCAGCCTCCCGGTAAGCGCCAACCCGCACCTCATAGTCGGCCACTGCCCGTCGTGTCCACCTGTGCGATCGGGCATCCGGCTCGCGGGCGGCGTCGTCCCCCCACCGGTGACGCAGCTTGGGCAGGGTGAGGTCAGCGGCGAGTTTGCCGCCCGAGAAGTAGATCGGCGCACCTGACGAGTTCGTGTAATCGGGCACCGCCACGGCGTAGCCCGTAACCTCTCCCGGCGTCCGGACACTGAATCTCAGCCGGACCGACAACCCGCGCTCACGCAGTCCAGCAAAGAAGGCTTCCTCGCTGTCAGAGGATCCGGCGACTGCAGCGACCTGTCGGCGCAAGGTGACGCGAGGCGGCTCCTTCAAGCCGGCGCGCTGCGCGCGTTCCGTCTCGGCGCGCGTAGGACGCGGCGCCGCCGTCCGGTCCGCGGGCGCGGTGCGGCACAGGCCGTACCGTTGCTCGACGACCTGGCATGCCTTCCGCGCTTTGAGGTAGTCGCGGGTGATGTTCGGGCGGCGGCCGTCTTCCCGTGCGAGCGTGGCCACGACATGAATGTGATCGTCCGCGTGACGGACGGCGATCCAGCGGCAGGCCTCCGGATCGCCGCGTGGTGCGATGCCGGTCTGATGCATCAGCTCCTCGGCGGCGTCGGCCCACTCCTCATCGGTCAGGGCACGGTCTATGGGAGCCGTCCGTAGCGAGCACTGCCAGACCGGCTCGGCTGGCTGGCTGCCCCGCAGGGTCTCCATTGGGGAGCCAAGCGCATCAGCCAGCGACCGAAGATCGTACTTCCTGCCCGGTGGTCTGGGTGGTTCCAGTGCGGCTGGGTGCCGGTATCCGGCAACGATGTGTGGATCAACGTGCTCGTTCCGCTTGCCCGGCCCGTACAGGTAGCGGAGCAGGTTGCCGACATCGGTGCCGCGGGTGACCTTGGCGATCACGGCAGATGTCTACCGAGTTCGACGATGACCGCTTCAGCCCGCCGCACGACCTGGAAGCAGTACGCGGCCAGCCACGGCAGCGAATCGGAAACCTCGTTGTGGGTGTTGGCATGGCGCACGAGCTGGTTGAGGTTGACGCCGACCGCGTTGACCTGGCGGCTGGCATTCCGCAGGTCGGCATGCACCGCGGCGAGCGCTCCGTCCAAGGGCCGCTGCTCCCGGATCGCAGTGCGGACCGTCCTTACCACGAAGGCACTACAAGCGAGCCCGACCTGTGTCGCGGCTTGATGGATCTCTTTGTACTTCTGGTCGCTGACACGGATTCTCAGTTCCCGTTCTCTCCGTCGCCCTTCACCGAGCTTCGCCCGACGCTGCAACGGCTCTGACTGGCCGTCCTCATGCTTCGCTCTCCCCATGTACCTCCGCTCACGGCTCTTGGGGACCGCGCTCGGTCCCCACCTGGCCAGTGTGATCTTCCGAGCGGAAGTTATCCATAACAGGTAGCGCTCTACCAGCTATCTTGCATCCCGCGCTGGGCTGGATGAATGCTAGGTCACGCAGACGCTTTCATTCCGAAGACGAACAGATCGTGACGCACGATGCCGCGAACTCTCAAACCGTTCACCCGCCGGCAAACGCCCCAATTTTCCGGCACCTGGGCCAAGAACGAGAACCGCCGTAATCGTCGCCGGTGCCAGATTGGGCTCGATGGCGAGAGGCATCAGCGAGATGATCTCCACAAGAGTCCGGGTGTAGTCCTGAGGTCCAGCACGCAGGTCACGGTGCGCGCAGCTCCGCCCATACCACTTTGCCGCCGCCCTGCGCCGGGTACCAGCCCCACTTCTCACAGAAGGCCCGCACAACGAACAGGCCGCGCCCGCCCTCGGACTCGAAGTCGGGCAGCTGCTCGACCGGCGGTTCGTCACTGCTGTCCCACACCTCGACGAGCAGTTCAGCCCGCCTGCACGACAGCCGCAGCCGCACCTGTTCGAGCTGGGACAGCTCGGCAGAGGGCACAGCGAGCGGGTCCTTGGCGTATGCCTCCTGCTGCTGCACATCCAGCGTGCCGGTCGCCTTCACCGCGTTGCTGATGAACTCGGTGATGACGAGCTTCGCGTCGCCGAGCACGCAACGCATATTCCACCGGTTCAAGACCTCCTCGGTATGCCGCCGGCCCCAATACGCGGCATTGGGAAGTGCAATGAGTGTCAGCTCGCTTTGGTGCGTCCAAGTGTTCACGATGCGTTCCTCGATGCGTTGGCGGCCAGGGTGGAGCAGGGCCGATGCCGGAGCAGGGCTCTCGCAAATACCGCAGGGGGGAGCGGACATTCACAAACGACATCGACCCCGCGTCGGGAACACACGGCCGGCAGGCAACCTCTCCAGCTCGCTTGCCAGCCGTGCGCATGGTTCTCTCCGCGTGAGTTGGTGCTTTGCGGTGGAGGACCAGCCTGCGACCTGGGGAACTACCGGGCTACGCTGGTTCCGCCTACCGTTTATGCGCACGATGCATAGCGGCGAGACAAGTCACCACCAGGCGACATATACTGACCGTAATCGACTACCCCCAGGAAGCCACCGTCGGTTATGACCACAGGGGATAATGCGCGTATTTGCCACACTTGCGGCACGCGTCTCGCTCGGGACAATCCGGGCGTTCGGTGCGCTCCGTGTCAGGTGAAAGCGCGTGACCGGTTCATCACGCCACTGACCGTGCCCGCTGATTTCTGGAGCTCCGAGCCCCTACGGGCGGCCCTGGTCAGCTGGCACATGGGGCAGGTCGTCCGGGCGTACCGGCATCATCCCCACCACGGCCCGCGTGCCCTGCCGCAAGACATCGTCGCCCGCTGGCTCAACATCACTCAGACCCAGCTCAGTCGCATCGAGAGCGGCCCACCAGTGACCGACCTGGACCGCCTCATCCCCTGGGCACGCACCCTCGGCATTCCATCCTGCCTGCTGTGGTTCAAGCTCCCAGAAGACCGTCAGCCACCCGCCACATCCCCACCTATCCGGCAAGCCACCGCTCCATCGCTACCCGCCGCCGTGCAGCAAGCCGTACTCAACCCGCTTGCCAGCCTGGCGCTGTCCAGTGACGACCCGAACATGACGACACTGCACGCCTTCCGCGCGGCAGACCGCCAGGTCGGCGGCGGCCACCTCTACCCCACCGTCACGAGCTATCTGCAAACCACGCTCGCGCCCCAGTTGTTCGGCAGCCACACGCCCCAGCGAGGGGTCAACGTCTTCACCGCAGCAGGCGGCTTCACCGAGATGGCAGGCTGGATGGCTCACGACGCTGGCCACGACCGCATCGCCCGCCAGCACTTCGGCCGTTCACTCCACCTGGCCCAGATGGGCGGGGACCCCCAGCTCAGCGCCCATATCTACGCCAGCATGAGCCACCTCTCCCTGCACCAGGACGAACCGGAAGACGCCATAGCGCTTGCACAGCAAGGCCACACCGCACTCGCCGACGCACCCCCAGCACCAGCGCTCTCCGCACGGCTCTATGCCATGGCAGCACGCGGCCTGGCAGCGCTCACCGATCACGCCGCCTGCACTGACGCCCTAACCGACGCGGAGAAGGCACTAGAACGCTCCCCCTCCGACGTACCGTCACCATGGGTCAGCCCTTTCGACGCCGGTTCGCTGGCCAGCGAAACCGCTCGCTGCATGCGCCAACTCGGGCACCTGACCGAAGCCGAGCGCCAGGCCCGACGCATCATCGAGCTGCGCGCCGACAGCCACATCCGCAGCCGAGCCTTCGCCAAGCTCCTCCTGGTGACAGTGCTCATCGCCCAAGGCCAGCCGGAAGAGGCATGCACCCAAGCCCGCGAAGTCGTCGACGCCATCCAAGGGTTGAGCTCTCACCTCGTAACCCAGCAACTCGACGAGCTACAGGCGCTACTGAGGCCATACCGAGCGAACGTCACGGTCGCCGACTTCCTACCCTGCCTAGAAGATGTCGTCCGCAGCCGACGCGGTCTCTACAGTTGGCTGAGCAGCGACGCCGCCACTGCGCGATGAGCCGAGGAGAACCGATGTCTCCTGAAGAACCGCTCTACGAGCGCGACCCCGAAGCATGGCGCGCCCATCTCGCCGAGGGCAACGCCACCCAACCACGCAAGCGCGTCGGCGCCGACGCGCTCATCCGCGACCCCGCGGGCCGGCTGCTCCTTGTAGACCCGAAGTACAAGCCGGACTGGGACCTACCCGGCGGTATGAGCGAAGCCAACGAACCACCAACAGAGACCGTCCGCCGCGAGTTGAAGGAAGAGTTGGGCCTCGACATCCACCCCGGCCGACTCCTATGCATCGACTGGGTACCCCCACACGGCCCCTGGGACGACTCCCTCATGTTCATCTTCGACGGCGGCGTACTCGATGAGCACCAGATCGCTAACCTCAGCCTGAACGATGAAGAGCTAGGCGCCTTCGAATTCTGCAACGACAACGAAGCCGCCAACCGCCTCCGCCCATACGTCTGGCGTCGCGCACATGCAGCACTGCACAGCCTCCAAGCGGGTAAGGCCTCCTATCTACAGAACGGCCACCGGTGATAAGCCGCTCTAATCGTTCTGAGCTTCCCGAGGGTCACCCTTGGAGCACGGATACCGGCGGCGGGCACGCTGCTTACCGGCAGCTGACAGTGATCGTCCCGAGGATCCCACCCTGCACCATCACACCAACTGAAGATGGCAGAAACCCTGACCACATTCCCGCTGCTCGGAGGTGACTTTGTGACAGGGACGGACGCAATCGCCAACCTTCTGCTTTCAGGTCACACGCCCCGAACGCTGCACTGACCTGCAAAGATGCACGTGCCTGATGAGCGAAAACCCGATAAGCGAATTGCCTTGCCTACTGAGCCTAGCTCCGCCCTCTGCTGAGATCCTACCCCCGTGAGCCCACTCTCACCCGCAAGCCCTGTCACGATTGCTTCGCGGAATAACTGCGCTAACAGCGTGAAGTAGACCGGTCTTTAGTCGCGGACGATGCCTGTAGGCATGAGACCACCTGCTGCAGTGGGCATGCCAGTGCTGGTGTGGTGGATTGCTCCCCGAGTGTGAGGAGGATCTGCGTCGGGAGACCGGAGTCATCTGGCGTCACGGCCTGCCCCCACAGGCATGGGGATCACTCGTGTTCCTAGGGCTGGAACTTCACCTTGAGTGGACCACCCCCGCGTGCGCAAGACCAACAGGCTGATCCACGCTCGAGCCAGATCCCTCTCCCAGCGGAGAGGGAGATCCAATCAGACGGAAGATCTCAAGGTGGCCTACTGGTCGGTTCGGTGACTCAGGCAGCGGCGCTGCACGCTGGGAACGCCGCTCGCGGGGCACCGAGACGTTCCGTGCCCCGAGTGTTTTGGAGCATGTGGTTGCGCTCCGGCAGTCAGTAGGCCAACACGACACAGTTGATTACTAACTCGCCCGAGGGGTGGATCGCGCAGGACAGGAGGCTGTCCGGTTCGATGTGGATGGACTTCACCTGGGTGACGATGCTTCGGACGGACGATGGCGCGCCCTCCTGCGAGCTGGCTCGGGAAGCAGGCGAACTCCATGACAGAGCCGGACGCAAGGGTGAGAAATGACGGCACTGTGCTCATTCTGAACGATACAGTGACTGCCGTGACAGGAGATGTCATTGAACCTGGGGGATCATCCGATCGGAGCTTCAGCGAGAGGGTCAAGGCGCTATCCCTCACCCGGCCGCTACATGAGCTCGACGAGAGGAAGGGGCTCGTCACCTGGGCGGACGCACGGGTGTACCCGATGGCAGAATTGGCCTTGCACGCCATCGACATCGTCGCGATCGCCCAAGACTTCGAGACCGGCGCGGGGCACGACCGCGTCATTGAGCGGCTATCGGAGCACGCTCGGCAGATCGCGCCCGATCGATCAGCGAATGAGTGGACGGCCGTGGCTCGCTGGGTGCTGAACGGCTTGCTCAACGCTCAGCACATCGAGAGGGGATTCACCTCGTCCTACGGGGTGACCGATGAGGCGGGCCGCCACGTCAGGCTGGACTTCCGGTTCCGGCTGCTGGAAGAGCAGCGGGACGAGCGCGGCGGGCTCGTGCTCAGGGCGTCCAACGAAGCACTCAACGTGCTGGTCGGAGCGCTCGACACGGACGTCGAGTCAGCGCAGATCGCCGCCGAGGTCCGGCTTCGGAACCTGATCAAGCGGGGGCGGCTCCAGGACGCGAAGCTCGTCGCCGAGCAGGCCCGGATCCGGACGATCCAACTCGGCGAGGAGATCCGAGCACGCCTCGACGCCACGCGGCGCGACGTATGGTCGGTGGACTGGATGGAGACGATGCCCGGGCTCCTGGACGAGGCGCTGGAACACGTCGAGGAACGTGTCGTCATGGAACGCGGGATCGCCGCACAGATCACACGGACGCGAGACGAGGCGGACGATCCAGTACTCAAGCGCGCGGCTGCCGAACTCGTCGACATCGTCGAGGACTGTGTCCGCCGCCACACCGTTCTGCAACGGTGGCTGATCGGGGCTCGCGTGGTCTTTCGCGAGGAACAGGACCGCCAGGAGTTTTCGGGACGGCCCGGCGGGCTCGGCATTGACCTGTACGGAGGTCTACTCAAGCCGCTGATGGCGCTCTCCGTCGCCGAGGCGGCCGAACCCGTCGCGCGGTTCTTCGCGGCCTCCAGTGGCCCCGAAGCCAGCGCCCCCGTCCATTTGACGGGACTCGTTCGGCTGCTGTTCGATCCCCCGCCCGAGCGGCCACGGCACGCTGAACCGGTGCCCCAGCCCGAGTTCGCGCCACTGCCCGAACCCAGTGGGTTCTCCGACGCGGAATGGGATGCCGCAGAGCGTCTGCTGAACCTCCCCGGAAGGGTTCGCAGGCTGTCGGACCTCCTGGCGGAGGCGGCGGAGTCCGACCTTGAGAACCTTCCAGACCTGGTGGCTCTTCTGGCCCAGCACGCCTTCGCGCCGGAAGCGCGCTCGAGCGTTCACAGAGGGGATCGCGCGCTGCGGCTGTCGGTCCCCACGGGCACACCGCTCGACGTCCCCGGTTTCGGCGGCGACGACCTGCTGGTCACCTCGGCACTTATCGAGCGGAACGACGAAAGGGCAGGCGAGCGGTGAACCCCGTGTTCGAGGACGAGGACGACATTGAGGCTGCAGGCCGACTCGTCGCTTACGGCTTCCGGCCCAAACTCCGTCCGTTCCGCGACCTGGACTACGCGGCGCTCGTCCGGCGCTACAACGAGGATCCGGAGTTTGAGCGGATCGTCCACCGCTATGCGGCGGGACTGAAGCTCCGTGTCATCGGCGTCACCGGGAGCGCCGGCTCCGTCCTCGCACCGCTTCCAGGCTCGTTCTTCGAAACGAAGCTCGAACCCTACGCCCGGCTGTTCCGCCAGGCCCAGCACCGGGAGACCGAACGCGTCCTCCACGGCATCGTCCACCTCGCGGCAGCTGCGCTGGGCTTTCCAAGACCCGCCGACCTCGCCGACGACAAGTACGTCGGCCGGATCTCGGTCAGAGAGGTCGACCGCGTCGTCCAAGACGTCTGCAAGGAGTTGGACGCACGGGCGGCGGCGGCTGGCGAGAACGGGGATCCACCGCAGGGCGAACCGGAACTGGAACGGGTCTGGAGGCTATACGCCCGCCGACCGGAAGCCGCGGAGACGCGGGACGACCGGGTCGCGCCTCACACCAACGAGGCGCTCGTCCTCAGAGTCGTAAGGTATCTCCTCGAGGAGGGCATGCTCACGGCCTACAACGAGGAGGCGGAGGAGTCCGACCGGGTCTTCCGGACGACCAACCGATACCAGCTCCAGGTCCGTGAGCTCGCGGCACTCCGGCTGTTCGATGAGCTGACCGAGATCATGAACGGTCCGCCCATGTCGCAGGGCGGCCTCGTTCGCCGACCTGATTCCGAGGCGCTGTCGGGAGACCAGTGAGATGTACGAGCTTTCCCGAATCTGCCTCCGTTCCGTCGGTCCCTCCGGGGCGCGCTACGAGAACGTCCTCCTAGACTTCAGCAAGGCGGGCCGTCCGGTAACGGGTTACCAGGCGAACCTGTTCGCAAGTGTGTCGGAGGTGCTTCGGCCGTCGTCGGCCAGCGTTGTCTTCCTGGAGAACGGCGGCGGCAAGTCCGTCTTGCTGAAGCTCGTGTTCTCGGTCCTGCTGCCAGGCCAGCGCAACGTCGTCGGCGGCTCGGACGGAACCTCCCTTGGCGACTTCGTCGGTGCGAGGGACGTCTCCCACGTGATCCTGGAGTGGACGCACTCGGTCACCGGACGCCTGTTGATCACCGGGAAAACCATGGCCTGGAAGGGGCAGACGGTTTCAGCGACCGCCGAGAACTTTCTTGAACAGTGGTACTGCCTGTTTCCCAACGAGAAGCTCAACCTCGAAAGTCTCCCAGTCGTCGAGCAGGGCCGCTATCTGACCTTTCAGGCGTACCGCGCCCAGTTGAGCGCGGCGTTCGTCGAGGACTCGCATCTTGATCTCTACTGGCCCAGGAGCCACGGCGACTGGACCGAGCGCCTGGGAAAGCTCGGCATCGACACCGAACTGTTCCACTACCAGCGGCACATGAACGCGGGCGAAGGCGAGGCCGTCCGGGCTTTCACCATGGAGACCGACGAGCGGTTCGTCGACTTCCTACTGGAGGCCGTCCTGCTCGAGCGGGACCTGACTCCGCTCGCCGACCTCGTCTCCGAGCACGTCGAGAAGCTGGCCAAACGCGCCACCACTGTCCTGGAACGGGACTTCGTGGAGGAAACGCTGGAGCTCCTCGCCCCGCTGCGACGGAACGCGGAGCGCGCCGCAGTCTCATACGACACTTCGGCGCGGGCCCAAGCCTCACTCAGTGCCTTTGCCGGGAGCGTCACCGCCCGCAGCGGCCGTGAGAACTCGTCGCTGGTCAGCCTCACGGAGCGGGTGAAGGCAGCCAAGACGTCCCTCAAGGAGGCCGAGCTCGAGGCCACCGCCCTCCTGAACCGCGAGCAAGCACTGCGCCTCCGGAAGGCGATACTGGCGCTCCAGGCGGCTGATCGAAACACGAACGAGACGGAGTGGAGGACTCGCCAGGCCGAGGCCGAGGTCAGCGCATGGCAGAGCACCGGCGCGGTACTCGATCATCTCAGCAACGCCGCCGAGGCCGGACGCCTTCGCGAACTCGTTCAGGAACGCGACGATCAGGCACGTCCCCTCCTAGAGGCCCGGACGCTCGCCGCCATGTCTCTCGCGCGTGCGCTCCTTGGCCTCGCGCGGAACGCCGCCGACGCCGCCGCAGTCCTCGATGAGGAGGCCGCCGAACACCAGAACAGGGAAGCCGCCGCACGCGAAGCGCAGCAGACAGCGACCGGAAAGGCCGCCGAGGCGAGGGCAAACGCGGTCACGCTCACCGACCTGATCTCCAACGTGGGGAGGCGGCTCGACAAAGCCGTGAACGACGGCCTCATCGAGGCACCCGAGACGCTCGCGACTGCGCTCTCCACCGAACGGAACAAGCGACAGGACCTTTACGAGAAGGTGGCCGGCGCCCAGAAGCAGGTCAACGAGCTCATCGACGACTGGCCGCGTCTCGATGCCGAACAACGTGGCGCGGACCTCGAGGCCAAGGACGCCGAACAACGGCATGACGCCGCGAGGGACGCCGTTGAGGAGGCCCACCGACGACGCGCGCTCCTCCAAGCGGAGGACCGCCTCGCGGAACTCCTCCAGACTGGGGACGTCCTCCTTGAGCAGGACGCTCCAACCCTCGCGAAATCCCTCGCCGAGGCGATCGCGGA
Organism: Actinomadura rugatobispora; assembly: GCF_055379765.1. Classification (NCBI taxonomy): domain Bacteria; kingdom Bacillati; phylum Actinomycetota; class Actinomycetes; order Streptosporangiales; family Thermomonosporaceae; genus Actinomadura; species Actinomadura rugatobispora. The sequence continues at coordinate 1,883,299 of NZ_AP029191.1, forward strand.
GCACACCCACAAGATCGTGGCCCTGATGGTCGAGCAGGCACAGGACGAACGCGACCGCCTGGCCCTCGCCGAGGGCGACCTGCTCCCGCCGTCGGCCGGGGTGGAGGAGGCATGCGCGGCCCTGGTCAGGGAGAACATTCAGGCATGGCCGGGATGGAGATATGTCAGCGACATTCAGAACCGAGACCGGCGGCGCGAACTCGTCCGCGTCCATCCGCACCTGGTGGCCGGAATTCTCCTGAACTCGAAGGAGCACGTCGAGGACGCCCGCCGGATCCTGTCCGACGAGCGTCACCAGTCGGCCTCGGTCGTGACCGTCGCCACGACCGAAGAACTGGAGCGGCCCGGCTCCGGCGTACCCGCTTTCGTGCTCCCCTTCAAACCCGCGCTCTACGACGAGGCAGCCGCCGAACGAGAACACGAGCGGATCGAGTCCCGGCACCGGGACAGGACCACGGCCATCGCCGCGCTCACGGAGGCCCAAGAGAGGGACACCGCCCTTCTGAGCAGAGTCCGTGACTGGCTGCGGGACTATCCACCGGGGCGCATTACCGGACTCGAAGGCGATCGCGATCGAGCCGCAATGGAACTCACCGAGGCGACGGCGGCCGTGGCCACGGCCGAAAGGGCCAAGGAGCAGAACGAGCGTCGGCTTCTCCACGCCCGTGTCAAGCGGCAGGCTCTCGCGGAGGAAAGAACGAGATCGGAAGACCTGGTCCGAACCCTCACCGCTCTGGCCGACGAGGCCGAGAAGATCCCAGGCTGGAAGAACAAGCGGAGGGGCCTACTCGAGACCGCCCGTGTGGAGAGCGAGACCGCCGAACGTCTCGGAAACGACGCCCTGAACGAGAACCGGTTGGCCACCGACGCGGTTCGCGAGGCCGACCGGCAGCGCCGGGCGGAGCGGGACCTCGACGCGGAACGTGCCGCGTTGCCCGGTGCTGAGGAGATCACCGACTCCGGTGCGCGCCCTGCAGAGCCCGTCCCGGTACTGCGCGAACTCTACGCTGCGGCGGCGGAGCAATACCAGCGCGCCGCGACCGACGAAGATCTGATGGAGCGGCTGGCGACTGCGGAGAAGACCGCCGCGGCCACGACGGCGACCTACGAAGCCCTCAACTCGAAGATCCGGGAACGTGCCCAGGACCTCCTCAAAACCACTGCGGGTGCGAGTGCGGCCAGCCGGGCGTCAGCGCTCGACCTGGCCGTGCGGGCCCGGGCTGTGGCCGATGAGGATCACCACAACGCGCGTGTCCGCCGAGGTGTGTGCGAGCACGAGGCCCAACGGCTCCAAACGGCATGGGACGACAAGGAGGCCGGGCCCGTCGACAGGTTCCTCCATCCGCTTCCGGTGGACGTCGCGGCCTGTGACCTGAGTATCCGGCAGACGCTCGACGAGCACGCCGCCGCCGTACGTCTGGTCACCGAACGCGAGAAGGAACTGGATCTCCGGCAAGGGGAACACTCGGGAGCGGAGGAGGCGGCCAGGTCCTTCGGCGTCCTTGCCAAGGGACTCGAGGAGGATCTGACGGATTCCGTCGAGACGCCCTACGAGGGCGACTACGCGTCCGCCGTCAACGAGTACGACGTCCTGTTCGCCTCCCGAAAGTCCACGCGATCGGCGGCCTTGGAGGACGCCGACCAGGTGAGGAAGTCGGGGCGCGCCCTGCACGCCCTCACCAGGAGCGACCGATTCGCCGAACTGGGCGCCGCTGTTCAGCGCGAGATCAACGCGACGGAACCCGAGCGACTTGCGGAGAAGGCCGAACCCTGGGAGGAACGGCTGCGGCCCCGTCTTCGGTCCCTCAACGACGATCTCGAACAGACCGAACGGCACCGCCGGAACATCGTCACCAATCTCAAGGGCGAGACCGACAAGGCGATCGGTGTTCTCCGCACCGCCCAGCGGGTGTCCCGGCTCCCAAGCAGCCTCGGCGACTGGCACAACGAGGAGTTCCTCCGCTTCCAATTCGAGCTCCTCGGCAACGAACTCCTCATGGAACGTCTCGGCGAGGTCGTCGATGAAGCCGCCGCCGGGAGGACCTCCGACAACCGCAAGGTCCAGCGCACCGGTCTGGCCTTGATACTCAGGGCCGTCCATGCGGCCACACCCAAGGGGATCAAGGTCTACGTCCTCAAACCCGACACCACACTGCGCGCCGAACGCGAACGGGTCTCACGGGTGAAAAAGGTCTTCTCCGGCGGACAGCAGCTCACCGCCGCGATCCTGCTCTACTGCACGATGGCGGCGCTCCGCGGCAACGACCGTGGCCGGCGCGCGGAGCACCGCGCCGGGCTGTTGTTCCTCGACAACCCGATCGGCCGGGCGAACGCCTACTACCTGCTGGATCTCCAGCTGTCCGTCGCGCGCACGCTCGGGGTCCAGCTCATTTACACAACAGGGCTCTTCGACGACAGGGCGCTGCGCCAGTTCCCTCTGATCATCAGGCTTCGCAACGACGAGGATCTCAGGTCCGCCCGCATGTTCCTGTCCGTCGACGCGCGGGTCAAGGGGCACCTCGACGCTCTGCCGCCTTCTGACGGCGTCGGGCGGATCAGCACTGCGAGAATCTACAGCCATGGCAGAGGCACAGGACAGGTCCCTCCCCCGAAGGGAGCGTGAGCTCGCTGCGGGACTCCGCCGATGGGCCGACGACCGGGGCCTCGGCAAGGGCGCCAAGACCCGTGTCCCGATCCGGGACGTCTATGACGTCTTCCAACTCGTCCACAATCGCAATCCCGACAACGCCTACGAACCGGAGGTGCTGGCCCACCTCCTCAAACAACTCGAACAGCACCGCATCGTCAGACCACTGCGGGAGCGAGCCCCCGACATGGCCCCGCTGCCCGTCGGAGTCTGGCTGCTTCCCGAGACGCCGCGGCGGGCCACGTCCGTTCCTATGCCGTCCTGGCATCCCGAGCTCAGCGGCATGGCCGCATCCTGGAGAACGGCCGGCCCACGGCAGAAGGCCGCTTACAGGGCCATCAATACTTGGCTGAAGAGCGCCCCCGATCTAACTCCGTTGCCGCTTCGCGAGCGCACTCTGGAGATCTTCGGCACTTATGGCTCGGACGCCGACTTCCCCATTCCCGAGAAAGCTCTCGACAATCTCAGAAGCGGCGTCCTCTTCTCCGACACCGCTCGGCTCGACGAAGTGCTCCGCACCTTCCGCCCACCGCTTCCCCTCCTGACCGAGACCTTCCCCGCCACCGACGACAAGGGCCGGTTCCACAGGGTCGGCCACGGCGACCTGCTCCTCGTCATCGAGAACTCCACCACGTGGTGGTCCATCGTCGACGCGCTCCCCTCAGACCATCGGCTCGGCTATGTCGCCTGGGGAGTCGGCGGCTCCTTTCGCGCCTCGATCCGATCGATCGCCGCCAAGCACCGGATCGCCGAAATCCGCTATTTCGGGGACCTCGACCCAAGTGGCCTCACCATCCCCCTCAAGGCATCTCAAGCCGCCACCGCTATCGGCCTCCCCCCCGTTCTCCCGGCGACGGCGCTGTATAAGCTGCTCCTTCGGGTTGGCCGCCCCCGCCACGGCACCGAGTCTTGCGTCGCCCCCGATGTGGCCTCCTCCCTTAGCGCCTGGCTCCCCCTCAGCCAACGCCCAGCCGTGACCGCCCTCCTTACTGGCGGACGTCGGATCGCCCAGGAATGGGCCAACCATCGCCACCTGACTCGCGACACCGCGTGGCACCAGGACATTCGCTGAACGGACGCGGTCGAGCAATGATGATCGCAACAGTTAGGTGGCGCTGATCTGCACAAGAGGGGCGTCGGTGGCGCCTGTCCACCGGGGCAAGCGAGGGTCGCAACGTCCAAACCGGCAACTACACCGACGGCCGGATCAAGTCTCGTTCGGCGGGAAGATCTCGGAAGGAGCGGATGGAAAGACGTATCGAAAGTCCTCATCCAGGCTGCGGCGGCTTCGGGTGAGTTTGAGGTCCTGGACGTGCGGCGGCCTCTGGCTAGCCTGGTCAGTGTGGTGGCTGACCGTGCTAGGGCGTCGTGGGTGTTGGGTCAGGTTGGTGTGTTGGACGTCCATGCCTGCGGCTACTAAGGCGGCGTGGATCTCTTGAGGCTGTGGCGGCCGATGTTGCGGACGTGTGGGAGTTGGCCGTTACGGGGCAACCGAAGGGCTCACGATCGACCGGGTGCGGGACGTCCTCAAGGCGGCCAAGAAGGACCAACTCTACGCCTTCTACGTCCTGGTGCTCTGCGTCGGCCTGCGGCGCGGCGAGCTGCTCGGGGCTGCGGTGCGAGGACATTCGGCTTGTCCGCTGCCGTGGCTGCGCCCGCCCGCCAACCGCGAGAACCTGCTGCCCGGGGTTCGACCAGCCTGCGGTTCCTCGAGCCACATCGCCGGTGCCCACCGGCACTCCTCGCTCTATTCACGAGGCCATCGTGCACCCGACCACGACCTCGGCCATCACGGAAGACAGCAGACCGCCTCACCACTCCAATAGAGCACACTCCAGAACAGCCCGAATGGCTGGGTTGAATCCCTTCAGCTCAAGCTCCGCACGACCTGCCAGTGCTGCGCGCAGAGCCCGCCTTCGTGCTGAGGCCACCGAAAGGCGAGGTTCTCAGGCTCACCTGGGACCTGATGGACTTTGACGCCGCTGAGTTGTGGGTGGGCGAGCAACCGCAACAGGTCCGATGGCAACTGCTGCGCCTCCAGGTCAAGACCGAAACGCCAGAAACGGCCTACCCATCCCGGCCGTCTGCGTCGCCGCGCTCCTCCTGCAAGCAGCACGAGAACCGAGCACCGAGGGCGGCACGCCGAGCGACAGACTGATACGGGCCTACGCGTTCGACCGACCAGCCTTTCGTCGTTTCTGGGGCAGTGCGGGGCGGCGCGGACAAGCGGCTCGCAAGCGGGACCTTCGGGTCAGCGTGCACGGCCGCTGGTCGGGGGATATCCCGAGAGCCAGTACCCGGTCCCATCGTAGTAGCCAGGGCCAGGGCCCAAGACGCCTGTGCCACTGCTGAGGGCTGCATAGAGGGCTTCACGTTCCTCGCGCCAAGGTTCGTGCGTCGACCACCATTCCCTGCTGCGCGCAAAGTGGTCGGTCTCGTAGGAGTGCGCTCCCCAGTGCTCTGCGGGAAAGGTGCAGCACTCGCCGGGCTCTGTGTCGGTCATCGGGATCTCGGCTGGACATCCGGGCATCGAGGCAAACTCGCGGGCACCCTCATCGTCCCAGTGAAGCCAGACCAGCAACATACCCTCGTATTCGTTGACTAGGAGGACGTGGCGACCAGGATGGCCAGCCTGAGACTCGCACAAAAGGTCCGAATGAGGAAATCCTCCACTAACAGGCTGGCCGTAGCGCGCCCGCAGGCTCTCCCTCTCTTCTCGCACAATCTTCGTGACGGCACTGCACGAAGCAATCAGCTCGGGGGCTTCTTCCATATCTCGAAGGTTAGATCAAGAGACGCGCTGCTTACGGTGCCTGAGGAACAAACGATGACGCTAGGCCACTTTCGGCCACCCTCACCGGCGAGAATGTACGGCCCTTCTAGGCAGGGCGGAGCTTGAGGTTGTCGCTGGTCTTCTGAGCAATCAGTTGATCGGTGATTAATGCTTGGAGTTCGGCGATCTTGGCTTTCGCATCGGCCAGTTCCTTCTCTGCGTTCGGGGAACCCGGCGGTCCTGCGGGTGTTGTGCGGATCTTGTTCAGGGCTTCCAGGGCGGTTTCATCGGCGGTGGGGAGGGTGTGAAGGTAGCGCTCGGTTGTGGAGATCTTGCGGTGACCGAGGCGTTCCTTCACCACCTGAAGGTCGGCGCCGCCAGCGAGGAGCCAGGAGGCGTGGGCGTGGCGGAGGTCGTGGATTCGAGGTGACCAACCGAGGTTGGCGGCGTCTCGGGCTGGGTGCCAGCAGTACTTGCGGAACCAGTTGGCGGAGATGTGCGGTTCGGTGTCGACGATGCGGGGCTTGCGGGGGCTGTCTCTGCCTTGGGCTCGACGCTTGGCTCGGTAAGCGGCGTAGGCGGCTCGGCAGCGGTCGCACTTGCACTTGCCGAGGTTGTAGGCCGTGATCGTTCCGTGGGTGTAGGTGCGCCCGTTCGGGGCTTTGAAGGTGAGGGTTTCGGGTTCTACGAGTTCGGGTTTGGGTGGTTTGTCCCGGCGGCGGCTGAAGAAGAGGTCGTCTGGGCCGAGGTTGTTGGCTTCTGCGTGTGCCTTGAGCTTGGCGACGATCTGGGGACTGAGCTTGAAGCGGCGCCACCGCTTGCCCTTGGGGTAGTCCTTGACCAGGAAGCGGCGGCCTTCGGGGTGGTATTTGGGGACGAGTTCGACTACAGAGCGGCTGACGGTGAGGATGCCGGTGGTGAAGTCAAGGTCCTTGACGCGCAGTTCGGTCAGTTCGCCCCAGCGGAGGCCGCTCTCGATGTCGGTCTCGACCAAGAGCTGGGCGGTCGCGTCCGGGAGGGCCTCGTAGATGCGGGCGAACTGCTCGGTCGTGATGATCTGACGCGGCTTCTCGGGGACGGGGTCGGTCTTCACGCCGCGGCTGGGGTGGTAGACGAGGACGCCGTCGTTGACGGCGGTGGTGAAGATGGCGTTGAGGATGGCCGTCTTGCAGTACTTGATGCGGTAGGCCGAGGCACCTTGCTTCTTCAGGTGCGTGATCCACTCGCGGACGGTCTCCGAGGTGATGTCCTGCAGCTTCATGTCGCCGAAGTACGGCATGACGTGGGAGGCGAGCGCGTAGGCGTAGTCCTGGCGGGTTGATGCCTCGATGCGGTGGTTCGGGAACCAGCGTTCCTTGACGTAGGTGCGGAAGGTTTGCCGGGCTCGGCGAGGGTCGCCTGCCTTGCCCTCGGCGATGCGTGCCTCGGCTCGTTGCCAGGCTCGGTCGGCCTCCTTGCGCGTGGCAAAGGTGCCGGCCGTCTGGCGGACGCTCCTGGCGTCGTCATAGAGCGCCTGGTACCGGGTGCCGTGCGGACCCGTGCGCTTGCGTGTGAAACCCATGGTCCCCCGGGAAGCGAGATCATCTGTCACTCATTTGTCACTGGATCACGGAAATCCCAGCGACATCAGCGAGCACAGGATGGCATACGAAACAGCCTCTGACCTGCAGTTTAGCGGGGTTGAGCGTGATCTTCGGGGATGCTTTTCTGCCGCTTCCAAACTGGCTACGCGGGTTCGATTCCCGTCGCCCGCTCCAAAGCCCCCCAGGTCAGAGCCCTGATCGCACGCCTCTGAGACCGCCCTCAAGATTCTCTATCGCTGTGATTCAGCGTGATCATGTGTTCACTCTGGCACCAGGCAGCTCCCAACGGCACCCCAGCCGCTGCTGGAGTGGCTGCGCGGTCCCTGGGTGGTTGGGGTGGTTGTGGTGAGTAGCGACCGGGTCGGGGGAGGCGCCTCAGCGAAGGGTGGTTGCGGTGTCTGGGGGACGGAACGGCGCCCTGGTTTTGGGCAGGGCGCCGTTTTCGGGGCGGGGTCAGGGGGTTACGCGGATTGTGCCTCCGTCTACTAGGAGGGAGGTGCCCGCGATCCAGGAGGCTCGTTCCGAGCACATGAAGGCGATCGCGTCCGCGACCTCGGCCGACTCGCCGGGGCGGCCCATCGCGATGGGCTGCAGTTCGAGCATCCGGCGTTCGACGTCGTCGGTCGTGACGCCGAGTCGGTCGGCCTGGGCCTGGTATCCGGCGAGTACGCCCTCGGTGCGGGTCAGGCCGGGCAGGACGCAGTTGACCAGGACGCCGTCCTTGGAATAGCCGAGCGCCAGCGATTTGGCCGCGTGGATCAGGGCCGCCTTGGCGGCGCCGTAGGCGGCCCACCGCTGGTCGGCCTCGCGCCCGGACGTGGAGCCGACGAAGACGATCCGGCCCCAGCCGCGTTCCCGCATCTCCGGGATGCAGCGCATGGCGAGCGCGACGCCGCTCAGCACGTTCAGCTCGAAGTGCTCCACCCACTGCTGCCAGCTGAACGAGCGCAGCGGTCCGTGGCCGCCGCCCGCCGCGCAGACGGCGATGTCGACACGGCCGAAGGCCGCGACCGCCGCCTCGTGGATCCCGTCCACGTCCTCGGCCTTGGCGGCGTCGGCGACATGACCGGCCACGTCCACGCCGTCGGCGCGCAGGCGCTTCACGGCGTTGTCGAGGTCCTGCTCGCCGCGCGCGGCGAGCAGGATCTTGACGCCCGCGCGGCCGAGTTCGGCGGCCGAGGCCAGGCCGATGCCCTTGCTGCCGCCCGTAACGATCGCGACGCGGTCCTTGATGTCGAGGTCCAACGCTCACTCCTTTTCTGTTGTCTTTTCGGCGCGGTCGAGCACGTCTCCTTCGAGGCCGCGGCGGCGCAGGGCCGGTTTCTCGACCTTCTGGGTGGGGGTGCGGGGCAGCTCCGGCAGGACGCGCACGAAGCGGGGGACGGCGTACCGGGGCAGCCGGTGCTCGACGGCGGCGATGGTCGCCCCGGCGTCGGCGCCGGGACGCAGGACGACGGCCGCCATCACCTCGTCCTCGTCGTCGGGACGCACGGCGTACACCGCGCACTCCACGACATCGGGGTGGGACAGGAGCACCGACTCCACCTCCCAGGCCGAGATGTTCTCCCCCTTGCGCCGGATCGCGTCCTTGATCCGGTCGGCGAAGAACAGGTCGCCGTCCTCGCTGAGCCAGCCGGAGTCGCCGGTGTGGAACCACAGGTCCCGCGTCGCGGCGATGGTGTCGGCCTCGCGGCCGAGGTAGCCGCGCATGAACACGTTCGACCGCTTGGGCCGCAGCCGGATCTCACCGACTTCGCCGGGCCCGGCCGGTTCTCCGCCGGGACGCACGACCTGCACGTGGAACAGGTCGCTCTCGCGTCCGGCGGAGCCGGCCGGCGACCGGCCGGCGGACCGGTTGACGGTCGCCATGGGCGCCTCGGTCAGCCCGTAGACCTCGGAGATGGTGACCCCGAAACGGGTCTCGAACGTCGTCCAGACGTCGCGGGGCGCACCGGCGCCCCACGCGACCCGGACCGTGTGGTCGCGGGCCTGCCGGTCGTCGAGGCCCTGGGAGGCCTTGAGGATCATGCCGAGGACGGAGCCGAGGTAGTTGAACGCCGTCACGTTCCCGGCGCGGCAGATGTCCCAGAAGCGCGAGCTGCTGAACTGGCGGTCGAGCTGGAACCCGGCGCCCGCGGCGAGGGCCGCGCCGACCCCGGTGTAGCGCGCGTTCTGGTGGTAGAGCGGGAAGAAGTTCAGCAGGGTGTCGCGTTCGCCGTAGTCGTTCAGCCGCGCCACCGCCCTGGCCAGCTCGACGCAGGATTCCTGGGAGTGGTGGACGCCTTTGGAGGGCCCCGTCGTCCCGGAGGTGTAGAGGACCACGCCGCTGGAGGCGTCCGAACACCACCGGTGGAAGTCGCCGGATCCGCCGCTCTCCAGGACGGACACCGTGCCCTGCCACTGCTCGGGTACCCGCCCGGCGACGATCACATGCCGGACGCTGGTTCCCGGCAGGCTCCCGGTCAGGGTCTCCAGGAGTCCGGCGTCGCAGAACACGACCTCTGTCTCGGAGTCGCGCAGCAGGTAGGTGAGCAGGTCGCCGCGGTAGTTGGTGTTGAGCGGCACCTCCAGGCAGCCGGTCATGGCGGTGCCGAACCAGACCGCCAGCGCCTGCGCGCTGGTGTTCATGAAGGTCGCGACGCGAGAGCGGTGGTCCATCCCCAGGGACCGCAACTGCTCGGCGACGGCCGTCGCGTCGGCGGCCAGCGACGCGGCGTCCACGTCCTCGGCCTGGACGCGCAGCCGCGCGCCGGTGGCGAGCCAGCGGTCGAGCATCTGGGCGAAGGGGTTCACGGGCGCTCCTGTTCGTTGTCTCGGCCGATGTAGGCGTCGACCACCTCGGGGCGGTTCAGCACGACGTCCGGGGGCCCGACGGCCAGGACCGCGCCGGCGTTCAGGACGACCACGTCGGAGCACAGCTGGTTGATCACCCGCATGTCGTGCTCGACGATCACCAGGGTCGGGCCGCCCTCCACGCGCAGCCCCGCCAGCACCTCGACGACCTCCTCCTTCTCCGAGCGCGACAGCCCGGCCATGGGTTCGTCGAGCAGGATGCAGCGGGGTTCGCTGACGAGCGCCCGCGCGAGGTCGACCCGCTTCTGCACGCCGTAGGGGAGTTCCCGGGCCGTCCGGTCCGCATGCTGCCGCAGCCCGACCCGCTCCAGCGCACCGAGGGCGCGTTCGCGGGCCCGCCGCTCGGCCCGGCGGGCGCCGGGCAGCGACAGGCCGGCGCCCAGCAGGCCGGTGCGCACGGCGAGGTGGTCGCCGACCATCACGTTCTCGGCGGCGGTCAGTTCCATGACCAGTTGCGCGCCCTGGTAGGACCGGCCGATTCCCATGGCGGCCAGGCGGTGCGGCTTGATGCCGGTGCTGCGCTCGCCGTACAGGAAGACCTGGCCCGCGCTCACCGGGACCAGCCCGCTGACGCAGTTGAGCAGCGTCGACTTGCCCGCTCCGTTGGGCCCGACGAGGCCGGAGGTCGTGCCCTCCCCGAACGAGACGGTCGCCTCCCGCACGGCATGGGTCCCGCCGAGGCGGACGTCCAGGCCCTGGGTGCGGACGGCCGCCGCGGCGGTACCGTTCCCGGTCATCCGGTCAGACCTCCAGTCCCAGGTAGGTGCGCCGGACCCGCTCGCTCTGCAGGACCTCGCGCGCCGGGCCGGTCAGCGCGACGGAGCCGGACACCATGACGTGGGCGCGGTCGGCGATCGCCTGCGCCGCCCGCACGTTCTGCTCGACGATCAGCAGGGTGGTCCCCCGGGAGTCGACCAGCGCGCGCAGCGACTCGAACACCGCGCGGACAGCGATCGGCGACAGCCCGAGCGACGCCTCGTCCACCATCAGCAGGCGCGGACTCAGCAGGAGGGCGCGCGCGATGCCCAGTTGCTGGCGCTCGCCGCCGCTGAGCTGGCCGGCGGGCAGGTTCATCCGTTCGGCGATGAACGGGAACAGCGACACGGCCTCCTCCAGGAGGGCGGCCCGGGAGGCCCGCCCGCCCTTCGCCGGGGCGGCGCGCAGGTTCTCTCCCACCGTCAGCGTCCCGAAGACCTTGGTCTCTTCGGGCACCAGGACCACGCCGTGCCCGACCATGGCGCGCGGGGGGAGCCCGGTGACGTCGACGCCGCCGACCAGCACCCGGCCGCCGCGGACCCGGCCGCGCTCGCTGGAGGCGAACCCGCCCACTCCGCGCAGCAGCGAGGTCTTCCCCGCGCCGTTCGCCCCGAGGACCAGGCATACCTCGCCGTCGTGCACGTCCAGATCGACGTGGTCCACCGCGACGCTGCCGCCGCCGTAGGACACCGTCAGGTCCCGGATCTCCAGCAGCGGCCGGCTCACCGGTCGCCGCCCTTGCCCCGCCCCGGCAGCGGGATCGAGGTGAGGACGCGGGCGATGCCCGCGATCCCGTCGGGCCGCCAGATCAGGAAGACCACCACCAGGGTTCCGTAGATGATCAGCTGCACGTCGCCCAGGTTCTGCTGCAGGAACGACACGACCGGCATCTCGGGGGGCAGCAGGGAGATGAGCCGCGACAGGATGGTGGGCAGCAGGATGACGAAGGCCGCGCCGGCGATCGCCCCGCCCGGCGAGCCCATCCCGCCGATGATCACCATGGCGATGTACTGGATCGCCAGTTCCAGGGTGAAGCTCTCGATGTACACGGTCTGCTGGGAGTAGGCCAGCAGCGTCCCCGACAGCGAGACCAGCGCGGAGGAGATGACGAAGGCGGTCAGCTTGTAGGACGCCAGGGGGATGCCCTGGCTGGCCGCGGCCAGGGGCGTGTCGCGGATGAGCATCCAGGCCCGCCCGAACTTGCTGTGCTTGAGGTTGAGCACGATCCACCACGCGAGCAGGAGCACGGCGGCCAGCAGCACGTACCACTTCAGGGTCGTGTCGATCGCCAGCCCGCCGATCGCGGCGATCGGCAGCACGAACCCCGCCGACCCGACCGCCTGGGTCTGGTACTCGTTGAAGATGAAGATCAGGATGAAGTGCAGCGCAAGGGTCGCGATCGCCAGGTAGATACCGGTCACGCGGAGCGCCGGCAGGCCCGCGAGCAATCCGACGAGCCCGCCGACCAGCAGCGACGCGGCCAGCACCACCGCGAACGGCAGGCCCATCCCGGTCGCGCCGGCCGCCGCGCCGTAGGCGCCGAGGGCGAGCAGTGCGGCGTTGCCGGCCGTCACCAGCCCGGCGAAACCCATCACCAGTGTCAGCGCCAGTGCCCCGAGCGCGGCGATCAGCGCCGAGTTCACCAGGGACAGCTGGTAGTCCTGGAGGGCCAGCGGCAGGACGCACACCAGCAGCGCCACCGCGGCCCGGCCGCCGTACCGGCGCACGGCGGTCGTGCCGTCACGGCCCTGGGAGTGCTCGGCCGGCGGGGTCAGGGGGCGGTCCGTCGTCGTCATACGCGTTCCACCTGCTTCTCGCCGAACAGCCCCTGCGGCCGGAGCAGCAGGACGACGAGGATCACCGCCCAGGCCGCGACGTCCTGGGCCGAGCCGCCGAACAGCTTCACGCCGAACGTCTCGGCGAGCCCGATGATCAGTGCGCCGGGGATGACGCCCTTGATGCTGGTGAGGCCGCCGACCAGGGCGGGGGCCACGCCGCGCAGGCCGAGGGCGTCCACCCCGTGGAAGCTCAGCGCGGTCTGGTAGGCGTACATGATCCCCGCCACCGCGGCGGCGGTGAGCGCCATCGCCCAGCCGAGGACGTACACCCAGTCGACGGCGATGCCGCCCTGCGCGGACAGCACGGGGTTCTCCGCGGCGGCGCGCATGCGCACCCCGGTGGTCGAGTACCGGAAGAAGGCGTGCGCGGCGGCGAACACCACGAGTGCGGCCACGAGCCCGAACAGCCCGTACAGGGTGGTGGAGGCGCCGCCGGGCAGGTCGACCACGCGGCTGTCCACCGGCTCGCGCATGACCCGGGCCTCGGTCCCCCAGGTGAGAGAGCTGATGCCCTTGAGGGCGCTGGCGAGCCCGAGCGTCGCGATGACCAGTGCGAACTCCGGCTGGCCCGAGAGCTTGCGGAAGATCAGCCAGTGCGTGACCGCCCCCAGGGCCGCCACCGTGGCCAGGGTGCCGAGCACCACCAGCGGCCAGGGCAGGCCCCAGCTCGTCGCGTACTGGTTGAAGATGAACGCGCCGAAGGCCAGCTGGGCGCCGGTCGCCAGGTTGAGGATCCCGTTGGTGCGCCGCAGCAGCACCCACGCGAACCCCACCAGCGCGTAGATCGCCGAGAGCACCAGGGCTCCCACCAGAAGGCTCACCATGGCGGCCGCGCCCCCCTCGCGTGCCCGGGGGCGGTCATCCGAATGCCTTGACCCAGCCGGTCAGCGGCTTGGCCGAGTCGCTGGCCTTGTCCCAGCTGAAGAACCTGACCGTGCTGACGAGCTCGTGGCTCTTGGCGCTCACGGTGAGCGGGCCGGACAGGCCGTCGGTCTGGATCGTTCCCAGGCCCTCCAGGGCGTCGCGGAACTTCTGCGCGGACGGGCAGGACGCGCCGCACGCCTTGAGCGTGCGCTCGATCAGGATGCCCGCGACCCAGCCCTGGGTGAAGTACGGGTTGGTCATGTTGCCGGCCTCCCCCGCTTTGGTCGCGGCCTGCCTCATCGCCTCCACCGCGGGGACGCCCTTCTCGGTGGGGCTGGAGTAGGAGCGGAACGCCGCGTAGGAGTCGCCGAGTTGCTTGAGGGTCGCGTCGGCCGAGCCCGCCCACTGGTTGATCACCGGTGCGGTGACGCCCTGCGCGCGCAGTCCCCGCACCGCCACCAGCGCGCCGGCGTCGTTGTGGCTCAGCAGCACGTAGTCGGGCTTGGCCGCCTTGATCGCCGCGCCCTGCGCGGTCACATCGGTCGGCGCGACCGGCATGTACTGCGTGGTGGCGTGCGTCCAGCCGCGGGACGCGATGTCCTTCTGGGCGAGCTTCACCATGTCCCGGTTCGACGGGGTGTCCACGGAGAAGACCGCCACCCGCGGTTTGGCGACGCCGTCGCCCTGCGCCCGGGTGGCGATGTGGTTGAGGATCGCCGATTCCAGGCGCTCGGCCCGCAGTTCGTAGGAGAAGTAGTAGGGGTTGACCGGCTCGAACAGGCTGCCGGGGCCGCCCAGCCCGACGATCGCGGTCTTGCGGGTCGCCGCGAGCGGCACTCCCGAAATGCTGAGGTTCGGCAGGATGAACCCGAAGACGGCCAGCCGCTTCTCTGAGGTGAACTGCTGGACGTTGACCCGTCCCTTGGCCACGTCGGAGCCGTCGTCGAGCACCTTCAGGTCCACCTTGCGGCCGTTCACGCCGCCCCGGGCGTTCAGGTCGGAGATGTAGGCGCGCAGTCCGGCCGCCGCGGGCTTGCCGTTGAAGGCGATGGCTCCCGACAGGTCCATCGACATGCCGATCCGGTAGGTGGGGCCGCCTTCTCCACCACCACCGCATCCGGCGAGCACCGTCACCAGGGCGGTGCCGGCCACGGCACCGGCCCGGATTCCGCGTGCGCGCCTCACGCCCGGGTCCCCCCGTCGGGCTGCGCGGCGGTGCCGGCGCCCTGGTTCGCACCGAACCCCTTCAGGTGCACCAGCACCTCCTCGTTGAGGAGCGAGTCGTAGGCGTCACTCATGGAGGGCAGGGGCATGACCTCGTTGAAGATGCCCTTGAGCCGGGCGATGGCGGGCTTGGACGCGGCGCTCAGCTCGGTGAGGAGCGTTCCAAGGCGGCGTTGGAGATCCTCGGCGTCGTCGGCCAGCTCCGACAGCAGGCCGTTGTGCCAGGCGTCGCGGGCGCTGAACGGGGCTCCGGTGTACATCCAGCGGCGCAGCACGGCGGGCGGGACACGGTCGCGCAGCAGGCGCGGGAGGTGCCCGTCGACGATGCCGACCCGGGCCTCGGGGATGGCGAAGGTCGAGGACTCCGTCGCGATCCGCATGTCGCACATCAGCGCCAGGGTGAGCCCGCCGCCCATGCACAGGCCGTCGATGACGGCGATCGTGGGCTTGGGCAGCTGGCGCACGGCCTCGAAGGGCAGATGGTCCTCGTAGCCGAGGATCTCGGAGCGGTCCGGGCCGGAGAGCATGGCCCGCATCTCCTTGAGGTCGCCGCCGACGGCGAACGCCCCACCGGCACCGGCGAGCACCAGGGCGTCGACCGCCGGATCGGTCCGCACAGCCCGGGCGACGTCGCGCACGGCGGCGTACATCTCCCGGCTCAGCGCGTTCTTGGCCTTCGGGCGGTCGAGGATCAGCACGCCGGCGCGATCGCGCACCTCGTACCGCACCGTGGGGGGAAGGTCTAGGGACATCTGTTTCTCCTAGATTGTGACGCCCGACACGCGCATCAAATCAATCTTTGAACATATAGTCAACCACCTGCCTCGGCGCCCGGGTCCGCACTCGGCGCGCCGACCACCGGGCGGCCGCGCTCGATCGCCGCCGGGTGGACGTTCTCTCCACCGCACCCGAACATCCGGCCGCTTCGCTCGACGAAGCCGAGCTCGCCCCGGCGCCGACGCCCGAACAGGGTCGCCGGCGGGGAACAAGCTGCCGCGCCGGGCCTTCCGGTGGGGCCGCCAGGTGGACATGATCGTCAGGGGATCGGCACCGCGGCCGGACTCCGGGGCCGCACCCCTCTCCCAGCGGCGTTCCCGGCCGTCCCAGCGGCGGGCTCGTCATCGACGATCGACGACCACGGCTCCGGTGACGCCTTCCGAGATGGCACGATGCTCGCGGGAGCAGAAGACCAGGAAAGGGGTCAGGTCTGCGAGGTATACCGCGGCGGTCTCGGGTGGAAGCTTCCAATTCACCGGAGTCACGGCCATTCCCGCCACGACAGCGGCCGCCATCAGGAGTACCGCGTCCAGCCGGTTCGGGGACGCGGGCCCATCCGGTCGCCCTTCGCTGCACCGAGCCTGCGCATTTCCTCGCCCGGTCCGGCGATCCCGGCTCCGACCTGCGCTTATGTCCGGTCTGCCAGGGCGCCCCGGTTAGGCCGTTGCCGGTTAGACCGTTCCCGTACGGTGCGCCAGAATGCGCAGGGGAACGCCATATGACGGTGTGTGTCGTTCACATCACACCGCCTCCCCCTTCAAATGTGTTATATTTATACAGATAATAACTCGGAGTGAAGAGCCTGATCGGAGACCTCATGCCGGATGCGACTGGGGCGCGGTCCCGTCAAAAGCCATATCCGGACCTGCAATTCGGCCAGCCCGCGGTCGCGGAACTGATCGCCGATTCGATCCGCGACCGGATCATCAACGGCGAGCTCGCCGAGGGCAGCCTGCTCCCCCGCCAGGAGGAGATGCTCCGCGAGTTCAATGTCAGCCGGCCCTCGTACCGGGAGGCGCTGCGCATCCTGGAGGCCGAAGGACTGATCTCGGTGCGGCGCGGCAACCAGGGCGGCGTCGTGGTGCTCGCGCCCTCGCAGCACGCGACCACCTACACCCTCGGCCTCCTCCTGAGATTCCAGCAGGTGACCCTCGGGGATCTGTCGGACGCGATCAACGAGATCGAGCCGCTGTGCGCGGGGGTGGCCGCCACGCGCCCGGACCGGCACGACGACCTGGTCCCCCGGCTGTACGCCCTCGTCGACGCGCAGGAGCGCGCCGTGGGCGAGGCCCACGACTTCACCTCGATCGGCCGCGAGTTCCACGAGACCGTGGTGAGCGGCTGCGGGAACACGACCCTGATCCTCACCGCGGGCGCCCTCGCGCAGCTCTGGTCGACGCAGGAACTCGACTGGGCCGACGTGGTCGCGGCGGCCTCGGAGTACCCGGCCGTCGAGCAGCAGCGCCGCGCCCTGAAGGTGCACCACATGATCGCCACCGCGATCGCCGCCGGCGACCGCCATCAGGCCACCAACCTGAGCCGATCCCACTCGCTGGCTTCGCACCACCATGTCCTCGAAGGCCGGCGCGACCTGCCGATCACCCGTCTGCACAGCTCCCGGAATCCAGGGCTCAGACCAGGGCGCTGACACCGTATCCACCCCGATCCACCCAGCTCCGTCTCGCCGACCGATCCCGTGGCGGGACAGGAGCCGGCGTGACCGTTCCCAGGGTGGACCGCCGACGACGAGGCCCTGGTGGCCGCCGAGCACGCCTGGGGCTCGTCCGGCTCCGCTGGCCGTCCCCCGCGATAGACCACCAGGTGAGCTCGGGCGGGAGGGGACCGGGCCGTGTTGTACTCAGCCTCGCCGAGCAGTCGTCCCGGCCCCTGCGCCGCGATGCCGCCGGGAGACCTCGGCGAGGAACCGACGTTCCGCTCCTCGCTCCGTTCCACGCGCTGAACCGCACCAAGTCCGCGATCACACTGGACCTGAAAGGGCGGCGCTGGAGGCTTGACTCACGCGCGCGGAGGGCTTCAGGCCCGGAACGGATCTCGCGGTGCAGGGACGAGCCGGGCTCCTGGCGGGCGCGAGCGAACCCCTCGGGGCCGCGCCGACGGCCGACCTGGTCGCCGGGGCCGCCTTCGCGGCGCACGACCTGATCCGCGGTGCTCGCCGAAGTCCGGCGATCGGGGAGTCCTCTTCGGCTACACCGCGCCTTGATCTGACCGGCTGCCGCTGGGCTGGGGATCCTCCCGAACAGCCGGACCATCATGCGCGGTCCCGTTCGCCCACGCTCGCTGACGGACGGCGAAGGTGACCACCTCCTCCGCCACGGTGCGCAGCCGGGACGTCACGTCGTCGTCGCTGCAGCCATCGGGTCCGATCCGGACCTGCGCCGAGTTGATCGCGGCCCCGAAGGGAGTCGGCCATGCTCGGAGAGCGTGGACGATCGCCCGCATCGACGTGAGCGTGGTGACGGCCGCCTGCCAGCCGTACGCGGTGGAGACCATGCCGACCGCGCGCCCGCTGAGGTAGGGGCGGGCGTCCGTCCGCATGTCCTCGATGTAGTCGAGCGTGTTCTTCAGGAGACCGGAGACCGATCCGTGGTAGCCAGGCGAGGCGATGACGACTCCATCGGCCAGGCGGAGGGCGGCGACGAGTTCGGTTGCGAGAACCGTCCGATCCGGCCGCTCGGGAGCGTACGGGGGCAGGCTCGCGAGGTCCTCACCGCTGAACTGCCGTGCGGTCGCCCCCAGGCTCTGCGCGTGCTCGAGGACGATCCTGAGGGCCGATTCACTCGATGACTGCGCTCGGAGGGTGCCGCCGAGCCCGACAAGGAAGGGGGTGTCTCGCATTTCATCCCACCGCTCTATTAGGCCGGTATTCGTTCGGCTTCGACCGTTGTCGCCGAATGTGCTTACTTGACGTCCGATCCGATCTTGGGCGCGACCTCGTTGGCGAGGAGTTCCATGCTGTGGTTCCAGGGGGACGGGTCGTCGATGAAGTCGTGGCCGAACACGAGGGTGGTCCCCCAGCCGCCGCTCTTCTCGATGAGGGCCTGAAGCTTTTCCGCGACGGTGTCGGGACTTCCCACGACCATCTTGTGCCGGATGAGTTCGTCCATCGAGGAGTTGCTGTCCCAGACCGGGGCGATGCCGGCTCTGCGTGCCCGGCCCTGCTCGTTGGGAACGAGGTGCTCGCGCCAGGCGTGGCCGATCGGTCCTTCTTTGACGATCCTTTCGGCTTCCGCGTCGGTATCGGCCGCGAACACTTCCATGGCGATGTGATGAATGCCGCGGTCCAAACCGTCCTGACGGCCCGTCTCCCGCGCGCCCGCGAGGTAGTTCTCCCAGTGGTTGGCCACGAGTTCGGGGCTGCCGCCGAACGACAGGGGGATCAGGCCGCGGGATCCGGCGCACTGGATCGACGTCGAGTTCGGGCTCGCCCCGGCCATCGCGATCCGCATGCTGCCGCCGTGGGGACGCAGGTCGCGCAGCTGGTGGGTGTCGTTCTGCGCGGGGAAGGCGGCCGTCCAGTACTGCCCGACGTACTCGAAGGGCTCGCCGGACCAGACCTGTTCCATGATGTCGAGTGACTCGATCGACATCGCGAGGTTGTCCGCCCGGTTCTTGAGACCGTGGAACTGGGCGTCGATGGGGTTCACGCCGGTCGCGACGCCCAGGATGTACCGGCCTTCGGCGATGTGGCTCAGCCACGACGTCTGCGAGGCCAGGCCCGCGGGGTGCTGGTAGGGCAGCAGGTGCGCGCCGGGGGCGAGGGTGATGCGGCTGGTCTCGCGCGCCGCGGCCGCCAGGACCATCTCAGGGTTGGGGATGGCCTCCCACGCGAGCGTGAAGTGCTGGCCGGCCCAGAATTCCGAGAAGCCCGCGTTCTCGGCCGCCACCGCTTGGTCCACCGCCCACGTGAACGTCTCCAGCGGGCTGCGCTCGGGGCGCGTGTACGGGGTCTGGAAGAGTCCGAACTTCACCGGACATCCCTTCTCGTCGCCCGATGACAGACGGGGCTTCATCGGGGTCCATTGCCGTGGACTTACTTTACATTCTTTATAAAGATGACGCAATGATGAGGATGATGGCGGTCGGGGCCGGCGTCGGAGCCATTCCTGGTGCGCCGGGCCCCGCCCGCTTCATCCCTGTGCGCGGCTCATTACTTCCCGAACGTCTGCTTCCAGCGCGCGAGGTATTCCGGGCCCCATTTCGGGTCGAGGACCTGCTTCACGTCCGTCAGAACGACGCGGGATTTGCCGCCGAGCGTCTTCGGGGCGACGTCCTTCAGGGGGCTGTAGCCGTTGCGCGCCGCCGCCAGCTGTCCCTCAGGGGACGCGAAGAAGTCCATGAAGACCTGCGCCGCGTTGGGGTGCTTCGCGGACTTGAGCGCGAAGAACAGGTTCTGGGCCGCCCACGCCGGGTTGGTCACCGCGAACTTGACGGGGGCTCCCTTGTCCTGGAGCCCCACCATGTCGGTGGCCGACACGAAGCTGCCGACGGCGACCTCACCCGCGGCGAGCGCTTCCTGCAGCGCGAACGCGCTCGGGAAGACGGTCGGCTTCTGGGCGGCCAGCTTCTGGAGCCAGTTCTGGTCGAAGTTCTTCTCGATGAAGGCCCAGTTGTCCGCGTGGATCGCCGGTTCCGGCTGCACGACCCCGATCGCCCCGTTGCCGAGTTTCGGGTTGAGCAGGTCCGTGTACGTCTTCACGCCCCCGGGGAGGAGCGTCGCGTTCCACCCCAGGACGATCAGCCCCAGGGGCGCGACCACGATCTTGTTGTTGACGAGGTAACCGCTGGAGGTCCACTCAGGCGCCTTGAGCGAGCCGCCGGTCAGGTCGGCGAACCACCCGGCCTTCTCCTTCTCGTAGACCCAGCTGTAGGCGACCGAGGTGGCGACGTCGGCGCCCTCCGCGCCGGTCTTCTTCTCCGCCTCGAGCGCCGAGTTCAGCTCGGCGATCCCCATCGAGCGGACCTTGACCGAGATGTCGGGGTACTTCTTCTCGAAGGCCTTCTTCAGGGCTTCCTGGGCCGACTGCGGCGCCATCGTGTACCAGGTGACATGGCCCTCCTTGTTCGCCGCCTTGACGACCGCCTGCCACTGGGCGTCGCCGGTGGGCGCGGGACCGCTTCCGCCGTCCCCGCCCCCGCAGCCGGCGGCGAGCAGTGATGCGGCGAGCAGAACGCCCGCCGTGCGCATCCATCGTGTGCGGATCTTCACCCTGACCGTCTCCTCTCGTCGTCTCGGCGTAGTGGTGCCGGTGGCACCCGCGCACGGGGCGACATGTTCGAGCGACCTTCGACGACGGCCGGACAGCCGTGGCCCACCCCGAGCAGAAGTATCAATACTTATGAGGATAGCTATCTTTTAACAGATGGACAATGGCCGGCGGCTTCGCGGCGGTGATCCCGATCCGGCGCGGGTCAGAGCCGGTCGAGGGTGGCTTCGCGACCGCCGACCCAGACCGCGACGACCAGCCCCGCGGCGGTCACCGCCGACATGATCAGGCCCACCGCGGCGACCATCGGGTACGACCCGTGCGTCCATTCGTCGTACAGCAGGGTCCCCAGGACCTGGGTGTTGGTGGAGCGGACGAAGAGCGAGGCCGCGAACTCGTGGGTGAGGATGACGAACATGAGCACGCTGGCGCCCGCCATGGCACCCCGCATCATCGGTACGACGACGGTGAGATGGGCCCGCAGCGTGCTCGCGCCGCTGGCCCGCGCCGCGTCCTCGTACGCGGTGCCGAGGGACATGCGCGCCGTGAGCTGCAGGCGCACGGTGAACGGGAGCACCAGCACGACGTAGGTGATGACGATGAGCAGCCGGCTGCCGTAGAGCTGGAACGGCTGGCCCATGTAGACGTAGAGGAATCCGACCCCGAAGACCACCGCGGGTATGCCGAGGGGGAGCTGCGTGATCACGTCGAGGATCGTCCGGACGGCGGCGTTCCCGCGCCGCCTGTAGATGACCTCGGCCAGGAGGTATCCCAGCGGCAGGGCGATGAGGATGGAACCGACCGACGTCGTGATGCTCGTGACGAGCGCTTCGATGATCGACTCGTCGCTGAGGGCGCGCTCGAAGTTCTTCAGGGTGAACGCGTCCACGTCGATCATTCCGGTCCAGAAGGACGAGAAGGCCACGAGGGCGAGCGCGCCGAACGGCAGTACCAGCGTGAAGAGCCCGTACAGGGCGATCACCGGGGCCGCCAGACGTGACGGCTTGCCCGGCCGCGACGTGCCCTTGGCCCCGGTGCTCACGAACCTGAAGTCCCGCCGCAGCGACACGCGCTGGATGAGGATGAACGCGAGACCGGCGAGGAGCAGCGGGGAGGCGACCGCCGCGGCGAGCGGGAAGTCGGTCGGCGATTCGCCACCGAACCGGTACACCTCGGTCGCGAGCACGCGGATGCCCTCCCTGGTCCCGAGGAACTGGGGAGCGGTCAGCTGCCCCAGCCCCAGCAGCATCGCGAACGCCGCGGAGTAGACGATGGCGGGCCGCAGCAGCGGTACCACGATTCCGAGGAAGCAGCGTGCCGGCGACGCGCCGGCGACCATGGCCGCCTCGACGGCCTCGAAGTTCAGCTGCCGCAGGCTGGACTGCACGAAGAGGAAGATGAGCGGCGTGAGCTGGATGCCGGTGACGACGATGATCCACGGGATGCTGTAGACGTTGAGCGGTCCGCTCGGGAGCCCGACCTCGGGGGCCTGGACGTCGACGAAGGGGAGCTTGCGGAGCGCGATGTTCAGGTACCCCACCTGCGGGGAGAGCAGGGACGCCCATCCCACGACCACCGCGACGGCGGGGAGGACCATCGGCAGGATGGGGATCGCCGACAGCCACGCCCAGCGACGCGGCAGCCGCAGCGCGAACCAGGCGAGCGACACTCCCGCGACGAGTGAGATCACGAGCGAACCCGCGCCCAGCGCGACGGTCGTGAGGACCGTCTTCCCGATGTCCGGGAGCGCGAACGCGTCGCGGTAGGCGCGCCCGCCGTCCTGGAGCGCCAGGTACTGCAGTCGCACCAGCGGGAAGACGACGAGGTAGGAGAGCACGAGCGCCAGCCCGGCGGACAGGCCGTGGCGGCGGATCCATGTCGCGGCGCGTCGTGACCCGGCCGGATCGCCGGGACTCGCGGTGGCCTCGGGTCGTCCGTACGCGCCGACGGTGGCTTTCACGGCCCCGTCCGAGTCGCGCAGATCGGCGTTCACGATCACGTCCTTCGTCAGTCGTGAGATGTCCGCGGGGCCGGCGGCCGAGGATCTTTCGCCACCGGGGCCTGCGCCTCGGTCCGCCCCTGCTCGGGCGTGCGGTCGGTAGGGTCGGCGGCCCACGACGACGGTTCGGCCCCGGAAGACCGAGCCGGTCCGCGTGGTCCGGCTCCGCGTCCTCCCGGGTACGCGTCACCGCGATCTGGCCGGGAGCCCGTTCGCCGCACAGTACTGCAATCTTTATACAGAATCTAGACTCCCCTCCAGCCCGCGATGCCTGGGAGCATCGGTATCGCGGCCGGAGGCGCCATGCCATGGCGCTAACAGTACAAAGTTTGTAGGATCAGCCCTCCTGGCCGTCCGTCGAACGCATCGCGGAGGAACCGTTGGACTCGAAGCTCGAAACGATCTCGCTGTCGGCCCTGAAGACGGTGGTGTGCACGAAGGGTGAGGGGCCCTCCGTGCTGATGATCCAGGGGCTGGGGACCGATCACCGCGCCTGGGATCCGATCGTGGAGCACCTCGCGCCCCACCTCCGGTGCGTCACCTTCGACAACCGCGGTGTCGGCAAGGCCTCCCCGATCGGAGAGTCCACCACCATCGAGGACCTCGCGGACGACGCCGCGGAGCTGATCGAGGCCATCGGCGAGGGCCCCATGCACGTCTGCGGCGTCTCGCTGGGAGGCGGGATCGCGATGAGGGTGGCCTCACGTCACCCGCACCTGGTCAAGAGCCTCGCGCTGCACTCCACGGCGGCCCGGCCCGACCCCCGCCTCCTCGCGATGCTCGACTTCCGCGGGCAGCTCCTCGCGGGCGGCCTCGCGCCGCAGCTGCTGCGCTCCTTCGTCGCGCTCTGGGGGTGGAGCCCGGACAAGATGTCGATGCAGAAACTGCCCGAGGGCGCCGCGGAGATCGACGAGTTGTCGGAGTCCGAGTACGCCTCGCACCTGCGCGTCGCGACCGAGCAGTGGATGTCCGACGAGGAGCTGGCGAAGATCTCATCGCCGACGCTGGTCACGGTGGGGACGGAGGACATCCTCACGACGGCGGCGCATGCCCGCGACCTCTACCGGGGGATCGCCGGCGCGCAGCTGGTCACCGTCGAGGGCGGCGGGCACGCCTACTACGCGGAGGACCCCGCGTTCTTCGCGTCCCTGCAGCTGGGATGGGTGCTGCGCCACTCCTGAGCGGCGTCCGTTCCCATGGGCTGCGGCCGCCTCGAATCGACGGAAAGGAAAGGTTGATGGCATCGGGAATCGCCGTCTCGGGTCTGACGAAGCGCTTCGGGCGCACCACCGTCGTGGACGGTCTCGACCTGGAGGTCGGGGAGGGCGACTTCCTCGTCCTGCTCGGCCCGAGCGGCTGCGGGAAGACGACGACGCTGCGTTGTCTGGCCGGGCTTGAGACCCCTGACGGCGGAACGATCCAACTGCGGGACACGACGGTGTTCGACGGCCGGCGCGGCTGGAACGTCCCCATCCACAAGCGCGACATCGGCATGGTCTTCCAGTCGTACGCGCTGTGGCCGCACATGACCGTCCGCAAGAACATCGCCTACCCCCTCAAGGTCAGGGGCAGGCGCGAGGCGATCGCGGACGGCTGGGTCGAGAACGCCGCGGACATGGTGCACTGCGGCGACCTGCTCGACCGTTACCCGGCCCAGCTGAGCGGTGGGCAGCAGCAGCGGATCGCGCTCGCCCGGGGCCTGGTCGCCCGGCCCGGCCTCGTCCTGCTCGACGAGCCCCTGAGCAATCTCGACGCGAAACTGCGCGATCAGGTCAGGACGGAGATCCGCGAACTGCACCAGGAGCTCGGCTTCACCGCGGTCCTCGTCACGCACGACCAGGACGAGGCGCTCGCGCTGGGCGACCGGATCGCGATCATGCGGGACGGCCGGATCGAGCAGTGCGACACGCCGGAGCGCGTGTACGTCGAACCGGCGAGCGACTACGTCGCCGCCTTCATCGGCATGTCGAACCGCATCGAGTGGGAGCGTGTCGACGGCGGCTGGTCGTCGCCCGCGGGGGCCCGGGTCGGCCCGGACGACCTCGGTGCGCTCACCGGACAGCGCGCGGTCTCACGCGTCCGGCCCGATGACCTCCGGGTCCACCCGCGGCAGCCGGACGATCTCGAGGGGGCCGTCGCTCTGGACGCCGACCTCGTGACGGCCGAATACGGAGGCCGGCACGTCGACGTCACCGTCCGCGCCAAGGAGACCCGTCTGCATGTGCGGGTCGGGACCGGAGACGCCGGAACGTGGATCCGGTCCCTCAAACCCGGCGAACCGCTCGCCGTCAGCGCGCCGTTGGCGAGCCTGCGCACCTACGAGGGCGATCGGTGACGGGGGCGGCCTGAGCGGCGGGTCAGGGCCCGGCGTGGCCGCGGCCCGTGCTCGTGAGGATGATCCGCCGGCGCTCGCCCGTCGCGAGCACGTGCTGCGGGTAGGCGCGCGCGTGTGCGCGCGTCAGGGCCATCGCCTGTGTACGGTTCCCCTTCTCGATGGCGTCGACGATCTGCTCATGGATCGCCAGGACCTCTTCCCGCTGCGCGATGGGCGGGTAGCCGTCGGTCGACGCCGCGACGTCGGCCCACGCCTGCTCCTGCGTCGACCAGAGGGCGGCCAGGGCGCCCACGGAGATCCGGATCGTGTCGTTGCCGCACGCGGCGATCATCGCGTCGTGGAACGCCTTGCAGTGGGCCGTGAACTCCGCGCCGTTCTCGAGGTGCTCGCGCTGCCGATCGAGGTACGGCCGGAGCTTGGCGATCACGGCTTCCACGCGGTCTTCGCGGTCCGCGGCGAGGGCCGCGCAGAGCGGCTCCATCTCCACCAGGGCGTCGGCCAGGTCCTTCAGCGGCGCGTCCTTGAACTGGAGCAGCATGCCGAGGTTGCTCGCGACGGCGCTGCGGTCCGGTGCGCGGACCTGGGCGCCGCCGACGTTGCCGCGGCGGACGACGACCAGTCCCTCGGCCTCGAGGATCCGCAGCGCCTCGCGCATCGGGGGACGGCTGACATTGAACTCGCGCATCAGGTCCTCCTGACGCGGGAGCAGTGAGCCCTCGGGCAGTTCGCCGGTGAGGATCCGGGTGCGCAGGATGTCAGCCACCATCTCGCCGATCGATGGCTGATTCATCTGCCGGGCCACCCCAGAGCTTGGGGCCTTCATCAGTGCTGGACCTTCCCCATTCGCTGGCGACGGCTTCGACGGCGGTTGCGAGGGGCGCCGACGGCAGGGGTGCGCAGACAACCGGACGTGTCCATCAGTATATGTACGGCACTGATGGCGGCACCCCGAAGTCGCCGCGGCGGGAGCCGCGGGAGCTAGAGTTTTCCAGGTGACGTCGAATCCGCCTTCAGAAGCCGGTCCGCCCGCGGCACGCCGGGGAGCGGGGCAGTTGGAGGCGCAGATCCTCACCGTCCTGGCGGAGGCCGAGCAGCCGCTGACCACCGGCGAGGTGCTGGAGCGGCTGGGTGCCGGGGCCGGCCTGTCCTACAGCACGGTCGTCACGACCTTGAACCGGCTCCACAGCAAGGGTGTCGCCTCCCGGCGCCGTCACGGGCGGGCCTTCCGGTACCGGGCGGTGGCGGACGCGGCGGGCCTGACCGCCTTCAGGATGAACCGGCTGCTGAGCAAGGAAGACGATCGTGCCTCGGTCCTGCGGCGGTTCGTCAGCTCGCTGGACCCCGGCGACGAGGAACTCCTGCGCGACCTGCTCCGCCAGGACGACGAGGGCTGAGGACGGCTCTTGTCACCCGAACAAGGTCTCGCCCCAGTACCCGCCCTGGTTCACCCCCGGTGGGCAGGCGTAGATTCCTGAGCCGACGTGTTGGATGTACTCGTTCAGGGCGTCGCCTGCCAGAGACTGCTGGATCGGGATGAACCCCTTGCGCGGGTCGCGTTGGAACGCGATGAAGAACAGACCCGCGTCCAGGCGTCCCAGGCCGTCGGTGCCGTCGGTGAAGGAGTAGCCGCGGCGCAGGATGCGCGCACCGTGGTTGGTGTCAGGGTGGGCCAGCCGGACGTGGGCATCGGGCTTGAGTGCGGCCAGGGCCACCTTGTCGCGTTCCTTGGACCTGCCCGCGGGGGCGCCTTCGCTCTTGTCGCGGCCGATGATGTCCTCCTGTTCCAGCAGCGACGTGCGGTCCCACGTCTCGATGTGCATGCGGATGCGTCTCACGACCATGTAGGAACCGCCGGCCAT
Organism: Actinomadura rugatobispora; assembly: GCF_055379765.1. Lineage (NCBI taxonomy): Bacteria > Bacillati > Actinomycetota > Actinomycetes > Streptosporangiales > Thermomonosporaceae > Actinomadura > Actinomadura rugatobispora. Next base: position 1,910,032 of record NZ_AP029191.1, read on the forward strand.
CCATCCGTCGGCGGCCCACACGTGGTCGTCGAGGAGGCCGGCGTCGGTGCCGGGGATGTTCTCGGTGCCGTCCTTGAAGCCGAAGAGGTTGCGCGGCGTCTGCTCGGCGGGCGTGGTCGAGGAGGTCTTGCCGAAGCCGAGCTGCGACCAGCGCACCGCGACCGTGCCGAAGCCGATGCGGGCCAGGTTGCGGACGGCGTGCACGGCGACCTGCGGGTCGTCGGCGCACGCCTGGACGGCGATGTCGCCGCCGCCGCGCGCGGGGTCGAGCCGGTCGCCCGGGAAGTGCGGCAGGTCGACGAGGGCGGCGGGCCGCTTGTCCCTGATGCCGAAGCGGTCCTTGCCGCTCTTCTCGAACAGGCCGGCCCCGAATCCGATCGTCAAGGTCAGGCGGGACGGCGGCAGGCCGAGGGCCTCGCCGGTGTCGTCCGGCGGGGCCTGCGGGAGGCCGCCGACCGCGCCGTCGCCGACCGGCCGACCCCGGGTCATGGCCGCCGCGGCGACCGTCCACTCCTTGAGCATCCGGACGAGCTCGGCGCGGTCGTCGGTGACCACGTCGAAGGCCGCGAAGTGCAGCCGGTCCTGCACGGGCGTGACGATGCCCGCCTGATGCCGGCCGTGGAACGGGACGGGCGGGACGGGCGGGGTCTGGGAGGGCTCCGCCGTGGCCACCCGGCCCAAGCCCGCTCCTGCGGCGCCCCCGACCAGCAGGCTCGCGCCGGAGAAGCCCAGCATCCGGCGGCGGGACGGGCGTCCGGTCATTTGGTGACGGCCTTGGCGAGCTTGGACAGCGGTTCGGCGAGCGCGTTCACGGCGTCGGCGAGCGTCTTGCGGTCGGCCTTGCCCACGGTGTCGTAAGAGACATAGCCGTCCCCTCTCTGGTGCTTCGTCAGCGCATCCTGGACCTTGGTGAAGTTCTCGTCCAGTTCCTTGGCCAGGTCCGGGTCCTTGTCCCGCACGACCGGCCGCAGCAGCTGGTAGACCTTGAACGCGCCGTCCACGTTGGCCTTGAAGTCGACCAGGTCGGTGTGGCTGAACACCTCTTCCTCACCGGTCACCTTGCCGGTGGCCACCTCGTCGAGGAGTTCCTTGGCGCCGTTGGCCATGGACACCGGCGTGATGGGCGGGTCGAGCCTGGCGGCGTTCACCTTGGCCTTGAGCTCGCCGAGGTCCTTGATGAGCTGGTCGGCGTACTGCTCCTCGCCCTTGGTGGAGCCGGTCTTCCACAGCGCCTTCTCCAGGCGGTGCCATCCGGTCCACTTCTCGCCGGGCTTCAGGTCGGCCTCGCGCAGGTCCACACGGGGGTCCAGGTCGCCGAACGACTCGGCGACGGGCTCGATCCGCTCCCAGCCGATCCGGGACGGCGCGTACAGCCTCTTGGCCTCCGCGACGTTCCCGGCCTTGAACGCCGCCGCGAACTTCCGCGTCGCGGCGATGGTGCTGTCGGTCTGCTCGACGACGTAGGCGCGGTAGTCGGTGACGGCCTTCTCGGCGCGCGGGTCGAGCTTGGGGTCGGCCTGGCCGGTGACGGTGATGTCCTGGCGGATGCCGGCGCCGACCATGCCGGGCTTGCAGGCGATCTGGTACGTGCCTGCGGCCAGTTGCACGGTCAGGGTGACGCTGGTGCCGGGGCCGATGTTCTCCCGTTCGGTGACGATCTTGTCACCGGGGGCGTAGACGTAGACCTCGGTCACCCGGGAGCCCGTGTTGGTCACGTGGAACTCGTTGACCCCGGCCGGGAAGTCCTTCCTGGTGACCTCGCACTCGCTGTCGGAGGCGACGATCTTCGTGGTGTCCGGGTTCCCGCCCCCGGCGTCCCCGCCGCAGGCCGCGAGCAGGGACACCGACACCGCCGCGACGCCGGTGAGGACCGCGGAAGACGGCGACATGCGCATGACTTCGTTCTCCAGGGGTGCGGGCACGAGCGCCGCGTAGGGGGTTGAAAGTTAGTTAATGCTAACCTTAATTTTATTCGCGTGTAGAAGCTAGAGCGCGGCTTCCGGCGCTCACCGCGAAGGACGGTGCGATGCTCGGCAACTATCTGATCGGCCTGCGCGAGGGCTTGGAGGCGGCGCTGGTCGTCAGCATCCTGACCGCCTACCTGGTGAAGACCGGGCGGCGGGACGCGCTGATCCCGGTATGGGCCGGCATCGGGACCGCCGTCGCCGTGAGCGTCGGGTTCGCGCTGCTACTGAACCTGCTGGTCGCCCAGGAGAACCACTTCAAGGTCCAGGAGCTGGCCGGCGGGCTGCTGTCGATCGTGGCGGTCGCCCTGGTGACCTGGATGGTCTTCTGGATGCGCACCGCCGCCCGTTCCATCAAGGCCGAACTGGAGGGCAAGCTGGCCGGTGCCCTGAACGTCGGCCCGGCCGCACTGGCCGTGGTGGCGTTCGTGGCGGTCGGCCGCGAAGGGCTGGAGACGGCCCTGTTCCTGTGGATCAACACGAGCAACTCCAACTCCGGCAGCACGCCCATCATCGGCGCGCTGCTGGGGCTGGCCACCGCGGTGGTGCTCGGGTACCTGCTCTACCGGGGTGGGCTGCGGCTCAACCTCAAGCGCTTCTTCACCTGGACCGGTATCGCGCTGATCGTGGTGGCGGCCGGCGTGCTGGGCTACGGCTTCCACGACCTGCAGGAGGCCGGAGTCCTGCCGGGGCTGGGCGCGCTGGCGCTGCAGCCCGCCGAGTTCTTCGCCGGGTTCGGCAGGGCCGGGCAGTGGACGCAGACGCTGCTGCACGGGGTCTTCAACCTCACCCCCACCGTGACCTGGCTCCAGCTGATCATCTGGATCGCCTACCTGGTCCCGGTCATGGTGCTGTTCCTGCGCCCCCAGGCCGCCGGGACCCCGCGCACCGCACCTGGCCGGCCGGCCCCCGCGCCGGCGCCCGGATCCGCCTCCGGATCCGCCTCCGGGCAGGGTCCCGGGGCGGCGTGACGGCTCGTTCGTTCAGGGCGCCAGATGGTGCGCCAGGACGAGCAACTCGTACAGGTCGTAGAGCGCCTCCCCGGTCCAGACCACGGAGCCGGCCGCCAGGAGCACCGGGACGATGACCGGCCAGGCGCGCCGCCGGCCTGGCGGCGGTGCCAGCAAGGCGGCCACGCGCCGCGGGACGGCCCCGGGGTGGACGGCTCTGGCAAAGGACAGGCGAACCGGCCCGTCGGCCGCCGGACGCCGGTCGGCGGCCAGCGCCGCCGCCGCGATGGCCGTCGCCACCGTCCGCCGGTCTCCGACCGCGCCGGCGGCCCGCTCGTCGGCGGCGCGCTCGATGAGGAACGACACGCGGCGCGCGACCCAGCGCAGCGCCGGATGCACCGCCCCCGCCAGTTCGGCCACCAGCATCAGGCGGGAATGGCCGGCGTCCAGGTGGGCGCGCTCGTGCGCCACGAGCGCGGCGAACTGGTCGTCGTCCAGCGCCTCCCGCATCCCGGTCGTGACGACGATCCGGCCGGGGCGGCCGGGGACGGCGAACGCGTCGATCTCGGTCCGATCGACCAGGACGACCTGCCCGTCACCCGGCGTCCCGGCGAACCGGCGGGCGAACCGCCAACCGCGGCGGTGCTTGCGCCACACCCGCGCCGCCGCGACCGTCCCGCAGGCGAGCAGGGCCGCCGACAGCCACGGAACCCACCGCTGGTGCGCGGTGTCCTGCACGACCGTCTGGTACGACAGGCCGAAACGATGGGCGACGCCGGGCACCTCGGCGGCGGCCTTCACCGTGAACGCGCCCAGATTGACCAGGGTCGCCACGGCCGCCGCCGCGGCCGACCACGCCAGCGCCGTCACCCCGGCCGCCGGCCTGACGCGGTCGGCCGGCACGGAGACGACGACCACCACCAGGGCCGGTGCGACCAGCACTGACCAGACAAAATGATCAAACACGTTCATTTCCCGACTCGCGCGTGGCTGACAGTCTCGCATCGCGCCACGACGCCGCCCCGTCGCGGGGTGCCGGTCACCAGTCGCGGGTGGCGATCAGTTCCTCCGCGTCCGCGTCCGCGAAGCCGTAGGCGGTGGCCACGAACCAGAAGTCTTCGCCGATCAACTCACGCGCCACCGTCTCGAGCTCGCTGCCCGCCGCGTCGAAATCCTCGGCCAGCGCGTTGAACTCCTCCGTCGCGGCCTGCGTCAGGACGTAGAGCGCCGCCAGGTCGGACGGGCGTTCGGCCTCGATCCGCTCGCACAGCCGCAGCAGGATCGCCTTCCCCTTGTCGACGACGTGATCGGGATAGTAGCCGTCCTCGTACATCCCCTTCAGGAAGGCGTGATCGCTGATCTGCTGGTTGGTGAACGGCACCGGTTTCTCTCCTCTGCACGGCTGCGGCCGATACTGCCCTGCGCCGCCGACAGTTCGCGGAGTCAGTGCCTGTGCGGCGTCCGGGTTCTGGCGGTGATCAGGGCCGTGGCGAGGAGGGCCAGGCCCAGGAGCAGGCAGGCGATGGGGGCCAGGGTGGTGAGCGCCAGGAGGCCCCATCGGCCGTTCTTGGCCTGGGCGAGGGCTTTGCGGCGGCCGTCCTCGGTCATGCGCAGGTCCATGTCGGCGACCACCAGGCGGCCGGGGCCCTGCTTCGCGACCAGGGTGGAGTGCACCTTCTGGCGGACGTTCACCGGCGCCCCGGTGCGCGGGTCGATCCAGTAGGTCGCCTCGCCCTGGTGGTGGCGCTGCACCGGGGTCGGGGCGTTGCCCTTCATGCCCAGCATGGACGCGGGCACCGCGGGGACCTCGCCCGGGGCGATCGTGTCGGGGACGCGCTGGACGAACCTGTACGTCCGCAGCCCGCCCACGCGTTCCTCGCCCTGGTAGGTGACCGGCCAGGCCCGCTGGGTGGGGATGTCGAAGAGCATGTAGGTCTTCTTCTCCACGTTCATCGGCCAGAACTTGCCGATGCCCGACATCGGCACGCCGGTGTGCCCGTCGATGGACGCGTCGCAGCAGTTGACGAGCTGAGCGCTGCTCCGGTCGAAGGCGATCCGGTCGCGGGCGTAGCTCAGGGTCGTGTCGTTGGCGAGGTCCTGCGTCGCGGTGAAGGACTCCCACACCGCGATCCGGCCGTGGCCGGCCGCGGGGTCGCCGCGCACGGTGGTGGTCGAGGTCACGGTGGCCCCGGTACGGACCTTCGCCGTCGAGGCGTCGAGGTAGGTCGCGTTCTCGGCGCGCATGGTGGTGACCGCGTAGACGTTCGCCGGTGCCCGCGTCATCCGCGGCGCCACGTAGAAGTGGAGCAGGGCGCCGGTGATCAGCAGGAACGCCGCCGCGCCGGTCAGGACCGGGCCGATGGTCCGCCGCATGTGCCGCCTCCTCGTGCTTTGGAACTGGGCGGCCAAGGCTCTCCCAGGCTTTGGACCGTTTGCTTGTCACGGTCGGACAGTCGGGAGCGGGCCACTTGTTGCGCCCGGGCTAAGCGGAGCGCCGCTCCCGGGCCGTAGCCTGCTCGGCCGTACGCCGTTGGAAGGGGCACCCCGTGTCGACAGCCCAGCGCGTTTCCCACCCCGTCGTGGTGACGGGGATGGGCGTCAAGAGCCCCGCGGGGAACACCGTCGCGGACGCCTACGAGACGGTGTTGTCGGGCAAGCCGCAGGCCGTCCACCTGCCCGAGCTCCTGGACTCGGGACTGTCCGTCGCGATCGGATGCCCGGTTCCCGAGCTGGGCGCCGATCGCTACTTCTCCAAGGCCGAGCGGCGGCGTCTCGACCGAGCCTCACAGCTCGGGATCGCCGCGGCGGTCGACGCCGTCACCGACGCCGGTCCGGATTTCGCCGGCGACGCGGCCCGTTCGGGCGTCTACGTCGGCAGCGGCGGTCTGAGCCTGGCCACCGCCGTGCTGCTCGCCGGAGAGCGGCCGCCCGTCTACACCATTCCGATGATCATGCCGAGCGCCACGGCGGCGCACATCTCCATCAGGTACGGCCTGCGCGGCCCCGCGCTGACGTTCGCGGCGGCGTGCGCGAGCGGCGCGGTGGCGATCGGCGAGGCGGTACGGGCGATCCGCGCGGGTCACCTCGACCGGGCGGTCGCGGGCGGGGTGGACGCGCTGCTGACGCCGTTCTTCGTGCACGCCTTCGACCGGCTAGGGGCCCTGTCGCGGCGCACCGCCACGCCGGCGGAGGCCAGCCGCCCTTTCGACGCGGAGCGCGACGGCTTCGTCATGGGCGAGGGCGCGGCGTTCCTCACCCTGGAACGCGCGGACGTCGCCGAACGGCGCGGGGCGCGGGTCCACGGCGAGATCACCGGATACGCGCTGACCTCGGACGCGGCGGACATCGTGAGCCCGCGTCCTGACGGGGCCCTGGTGGCCAGGGCGATGACGGACGCGCTGGCCGACGCGGGGCTCGGCCCCGCCGACATCGGGCACGTCAACGCGCACGGCAGCGCGGCACCGGCCGGGGACCGCGCCGAGGCGGCGGCCCTGCGGGCGGTGTTCGACGGCGCGGGGCCGCCCATCACCGCGCTCAAGGGCGTCACGGGGTACCTGCTCGGCGCGGGCGGGGCCTTCGAGGCGGTGATGGCTCTGCTGAGCGCGCGGGACGGGCTCGCGCCTCCCGTCGCCAACTTCACCGGCGGCGCCGACGCCGAGGGGCTGGACATCGTCGCCGGCGCACCGAGGGCGCTGCCCGTGGCGCCGGCGCTGTCCTGCTCCATCGGATTCGGGGGCCACAACGCCGCCCTGGTGCTGAGCCCGCGGCTCGGCTAGCCGCCCGGTTCCCAGTCGAACTCCCAGAGCCGTACCGTGCCGTCGGCGCTTCCGGACACCACGTGGCGGCCGTCCGGCGTCAGCGCGAGGTCGTTGATCTCCTTGCGGTGCCCGTGCAGGACGGTCCCGCGCCCGTTCCGCAGGTTCCAGACCCGCAGCATGGCGTCCGTGCCGCCGATCACCGCGAAGCGGCCGTCGGCGGTGAGCCGGCCCGACCGCGGTTTCCACGCGCCGCCGTGCAGCAGTTCGCCGCTGCCGGCGTCCCAGATCCGGGTCGGCCGGTCGTCGTCCCAGCCGGTCGCCATGACCAGGCGTTCGTCGGCGCTCAGGCACACCGAGCCGGGACGGCCGGTGAACCGCCCCAGGTGGCGGGTCGGGCGGCCGGTGGCCAGGTCCCACAGCCGGACGGTGCCGTCGCGTCCGGCCGTCGCCGCCGTCCAGCCGCTCGCGGCGGCCGACACCGCCGCGACCGGGCCGGCGTGCCCGTCCAGGACCTGCAGGAGCCCGCCGGTGTCCAGGTTCCACCAGCGGATCAGATCGTCGTCGCCGCCGCCGGCCAGCAGCCGCCGCCCGTCCGGGGTGAACGACGCGGCGGTGACGCCCGCCCCGCGCGACCGCACCGGCACGACCGCGCTCCCGGCCAGCCGCTCCCCGGTCGCGACCGACCAGGCGTGGAATCTCCCGTCCCAGGTCAGCGCCAGGACGCGGGCGTCGGGGGTCAGCCGGACCGCGACCACGCCGAGCTCGTACACCCGGGTCGCCCCGGCGGTCGCCTCGATCACCCGCGTGCAGCGGCCCGCGCGCAGGTCCCAGAGCCGGACCGTGCCGTCGTCGCCGCCGGACGCGGCGAGCCCGGCGCCGGGGTCGACGTCCACCGACCGGACGGCCGTGCGGTGCCCGCCGAGCGCCGTCACCAGGTGGCCGTCGCGCAGGCCCGTGCGGCCGAGGTGGCGGCCGAGCTCGTGCCAGGCGTCCACCAGGCGCGGCTCCCGCTCATACCCGGGGATCGCCCGCGCCCGCGTGAGCAGGCCGAGGGAGTCGGTGTACCTGCTCTCTTCCAGTGCCCGCTCGGCCTCCTCGGCCAGGGCGCGCATCTGGACGGCCTGCCGGTTCATCTCCTCGGTCCGGCGCGGGACGGCCACCTGGTACGGGGCGGTGTACGGCGGCCCCATCTCCCAGGAACGCACCGTGTCGTCGGCGCCGACCGACATCCCGCCGTTGCCGTCCGCGCGGATCAGCACCCCCGTGACCGGGAGGGTGTGCCCGTGGACGCCGTGGGCCCGGCCGAACGTGCGGACGCATCGCCCGGTGTCCAGGTCCCACAGCCGCACGGTCTGGTCCCGGCCGCCCGACATCAGGAACCGGCCGTCCGGGCTCAGCGACAGCGCCCCGATCTCGTCGGTGTGCCCGGTCAGGGTGCGCAGGCGGCGTCCCTCGCGCAGGTCCCAGATGGCGATCGTGTCGCCCTGGGCGACGACGGCGGTGCGCCCGCCGGCGCCGAGCCGTGCGGCGGTGACGTTCAGGCCGAACGGGCTCCGCCGTTCGACGCGTCCCGTGTCGAGGTCCACCAGCTCGGCCGCGCCGCCGGGCCAGGTCACCAGCAGCACCCGGCGGCCGTCGGCGCTCACCTCGACCTGCCGCCTGAGGCCGTCGCCGGGCGGCTGGAGCGTCAGCCGCGGCCGCCCGCTCTCGCGGTCCCAGACGAACAGGTGCCCTTCCTCCGACACCGCGAGCACGTCGCGGGCTCCTCGGGCGAGCCTGACCGCGTGGATCCACGGGGTGGCCTCCAGGCCCGGCGGCGTGTGGGTCTGCAGGAGGGTGCCGTCGGTGAGGTCCCACACGTGCACCTGGTCGTCGGCGGCGCCGGAGACCGCCAGGCGGCCGTCCGCGGAGACGTCGACGGAACGCACGGGACCGGCGTGCCCTTTCAGCGTCTGCAGGGATCTCCAGGTCTCGCGGTCCCACAACTTGACGACGCCGTCGGCGTCCCCGTACAGCAGGCGGCGTCCCCCGTGCAGGATTCGCAGGGCGGCCGGCGCGGGCGGTTCCGGGGGACGCCAGTTCCGCGGCGCCTGGCGCGGAGGGACGCTCCACGGGGCCGCCTGGCCTGCGCCGGGAGGCTTCGTCGTCACGCCGCGCGGCGGCAGGGCGTTCAGGACCGCCCGCACCTCCGGTTCGCCGGGCCGGTCCTCGTCGAGGGTCTCCAGGAGATAGCGGCCTTGGACGAGGTTCCCGCGCTCCAGCTCCACCAGGGCCAGCAGGTAGAGGGACTGCCACGGGCCTCCGTCGTGCGGACGGAAGTCGAGGAGCTCGTCGACCACCTCCCCGTCGGTGAGGGCACCGGTCCTCCAGCGCCGCAGGGCCCGGTTGTAGCCGGCCTGCAGGTGGCGCGGGTCGGTCGCCAGCGCCGCCGCGAACATCTCCTCGGCCTCGTCCGGGCGGCCGAGGTCCAGCAGGGACAGTGCTTGGTTGTTCAGCTCGTCGGCGCGCGGCTCGGCCACGACCGGCTCCGGGCGCGGGTAGGCGCGGCCCGTCACACGGCGGTGGACGGCGACCAGCTCGGCGGTGACCTCGGCCATGGTGCGCGGACGCGCCCCGGGGTCCTCGCGCAGGCACCGGGCGAGGAGTTCGGCGAGCTCGGGCGGCACGGCGGGCAGTCCCGTCCCCGCCTCCGGGCCCGCGGCCACGTGCGCCGTCAGGGCCTCGCCGGCGGCGGGCCCGACCATCCACGTCCGTCCCCCGGCCAGCATCTCCAGCACCGAGACCGCCAAGCCGTAGACGTCGCTGCGCCGTCCCAGGCTCTTGCCCGCGAACTGCTCGGGCGAGGCGTAGGGCGGCGAGTGCCCGCCCCACGGGACGAGCATGGTCCCGTCCCCGGAAACCTCGCCGGGGCCGCCGCCGGCCTCGGTGCCGTGGACGCCCGCCAGCCCGAAATCGGTGACCTTGGCCGTCCCCTCGGCGTCGAGCAGGACGTTGGCGGGTTTGACGTCACCGTGGACCAGGCCGCGGCCGTGCGCGTGCTCCAGGCCCCACGCCATCTGGACGGCCACGTCCAGGATCCGTTCGAGCGCCCGCGCCGGGCCGCCCTCGTACAGCCCGCGGTCCTCGATCCACTCGTGCAGGCCCCCGCCCGGCACGTACTCGGCGAACACGCACGGGACGCCGTCCAGCGTGCGGACGTAATGGCACGCGCACACGTGGGGGTGCAGGCCCAGCGACGCCCACGCCTCCGCCTCGGCGACGAAGCGCGCCCGGTCCCGGTCCGCGGTGAGCAGTTCCGGCCGGGGCCTCTTCACCGCGAGGTCGATGCCCCAGGTCAGGTGCCGGACCCGGTACACCAGTCCCATGGCGCCGTGCTCGTGGACGCGGGTCACCTCGTACCGCCCGTCGATCACGTCGCCGACCCGCACCCGTCCCCCGCAAGTAGACACTCATGTCTGCATGACCGACCCAATCACAGTCGCCCCCCGGCCGCGAACCTCAGATCGTGGGCACGACCATCGGGGTGCCGTTCACCGGGTCGGGGACGACGACGCACGGCAGGTCGAACACCGCGTGCAGCAGGTCCGCGTCCACGATGTCGGCGGGCTTGCCCTCGGCGGCGATCCGGCCGTCCTTCATCGCGACGAGGTGGTCGGCGAACCGGCACGCCTGGTTGATGTCGTGCAGGACGGCGATGACCGTGCGCCCCTCGTCGCGCAGCCGGGCCAGCAGCGCGAGCAGCTGGTACTGGTGCGTGATGTCGAGGAAGGTGGTGGGCTCGTCGAGGAGCAGGTAGGGCGTCTGCTGGGCGAGCACCATCGCGACCCACGCGCGCTGCCGCTGCCCGCCCGACAGGTTCTCCACGCGCCGCTCCGCCAGCTCCGTGACGCCCGCCGCGCCCATCGCGGCGGCGACGGCCCGCTCGTCGCCCGGCGACCAGGTCGACAGCACCGACTGGTGCGGGTAGCGGCCGCGCGCCACCAGCTGCCTGACCAGCATGTTCTCCGGTGCCACCGCCCCCTGCGGCAGGAACCCGATCTTCCGGGCGATGGCCTTGGGACGGTGGTCGCGGACGTCGCGCCCGTCGAAGGCCACCCGTCCCTCCGTCGGCGCGAGCAGCCGGACGAAGGCGCGCAGCAGCGTCGACTTCCCGCACGCGTTGGCCCCGACGACGGCGGTGAACGCGCCGTCGGGGACGTCCAGGGTGAGCCGCGTCGACACCACCCGCTCGCCGTAGGAGAGGGTGAGGTCACGGGCGGTCAGGCGGTCCGTCACGGTCGCCGCACCTCCTTGATGAGCAGCCAGATGAGGTAGGAGCCGCCGAGCGCCGACGTCACGACGCCGACGGGCAGCGCGACGGGTGCCAGGACGGTCTGCGCGGCGAGGTCGGCCGCCAGCAGCAGCACCGCGCCGGTGACCGCGGCGGGCACCAGCGGGACGCCCGCCGCCCCGGCGATGCGGCGGCCGATCTGCGGCGCGGCCAGCGCCAGGAACACGATCGGGCCGGTCGCCGACGTCACGGTCGCGGTGCAGCCGACGCCCGCCAGGACGATCAGCAGCCGGTGCCGTCCGAGGCCCACGCCAGTCGTGGCGGCGACCTCGTCGCCGAGCGCGGCCTGGTGCATCGCGCCGGCATTGGCGGCGATGATCAGCGTGAACGCGCCGACGAGCAGGAACGGCAGCCGCAGCTCGCTCCAGTCGACGCCGTTGAGCGAGCCCGCGCTCCAGCTCGTCGCGGCGATCGCGATGTCGAGCTCGGCGCGCAGGACGATCCAGGAGTTCACGGCGGTGAGCATCGCGCTTACGGCGATGCCGACGACGACGAGCCGCAGCCCGCTGATCCCGGACCGGTACGCGAGCGCGTAGACGGCCAGCGCCGCGAGCACGCCGCCCGCGAGGGACCCGGCGGCGAGCCCGCCCGCGGTGCCGCCGAGCAGCGTGATCGCGGCGAGCACGCCCGTGTAGGCGCCCTGGTCGAGACCCAGGACGTCGGGGCTGCCGAGGGGGTTGCGAACTGTTCGCCTGTGAGGTCGGTTGAGTGAACATGGGGGTGATCAAGTGATCCGACTTGACGGCTTGTGTTGGTCCCTGTACTTTCTGTAGCGTGATCTGGGACGCCGGGTTCGATGTCGGCGTGCGGGGCCCCCTTTCCACCGGAGTGATGGTCTGGGGCCTCCCCGTCGCCTCTGGTCGAGCCCACTTGGCCAGGTCGCGTAGGGAACCGGCCTCCCGGGAACGGACCACGCACAGGATGCGTGTCGCCGGCCCGGGGTCGAGTACGCCGGGGACCAGTGCGTCCAAGACCGTTCGGGGCGCGCGGCTGAGCAACTTATGCACAGTCCTTAGGAACGGTTGCGGGTGAGGTTCTGGAAGATCGCGCCGGACAATCCCAGCGCGGCGCCAAACACCAGCGCGGCGGCGACGCGCGGCAGCCGCCATTCCCGGACGGCGATCGCCGCGTCGCCGTGCCCGAAGAGCGCGGGCAGCACCTCGGCGGGCGGGGTCCCAACACGTCCCCGCGGCATTGCGCGACCGCCGCCAGTACCAGCGCGACGGCGCCCAGCGCGGCGGTGGCCGCGAGCGTCCGCCGCTCGGCCCGCGCGGACACGGGCCCGATCCGGATGACGGTCACAGCGCCGCCGTCCCGTGCCGGCGGACGGCCCAGATGAGGGCGCGGCCGGCCAGCGATCCGACGGACCAGAAGCGGAGGCGGTCCAGCGCCTCCGGGTGGACCAGGCGCAGGCCGAGCGACACGCCCGACAGGACGAAGGTCACCGCGACGCCCGCGAGGATGAGCCGCAGCGGGTACGTCCGCCCCACCCCGTACACGACGGCGGTCGCCAGGACCGCCCCGGCGACGGCCAGGAGCAGCCGCGAGAGCTGCGAGTCGCCGGTGCCCAGGACCGTGCCCACGATGATCGCGAACCCGGCGCCGGACGTGACGCCCAGGATGCCGGGCTCGGCGAGCGGGTTGCGGGTCAGCGTCTGGACGAGCGCGCCCGCGACGCCGAGCGCCGCGCCCACGCACACGGCGAGGAGCGTGCGCGGCAGCCGGACGTCCCGGACGATCGTCTGCTGGTCGGTGCCGGTGTGGTCGGTGAACGCGCGCCAGATCTCGCCGGGCGCGACGGCCTGCGCGCCGACGCACACGCTCAGCACCGCCAGCGCGGCGATCAGCGCGACGCCGACCAGCAGCAGGCCGGCGCGTCCCCTCCGCGCGTCCGGCGACGTTGGGGACTCAGTCTTCAAGCCCGGAGACTCCACGTTTCCAGTAGCCGGTGAACAGCGCGTCCATCCGTTCCGAGCTCCAGGCCCGCAGCGGCTTGACGGCCTCCGTCTCGCCCGCCGCGAAGAGGAACGTCCGGGCTTCGGGCAGGTCCAGCGAGCGGACCGCGTCGGCGAGCCCGCCCTCCGCGTGGACGAGCCAGGTGACCTCCACGCCGCGCCGGTCGGCCAAGGGGTAGGCGTGGTCGGCGGGATCGGCGGTCTCGACGACGATGTGGGCGGACACGTCCGCGGGCGACTCCTCCAGCCAGCGCGCGGCGGCGGGGAGCGCCGTGGCGTCCACCGCGAGCACGTAGTGGTCGTAGGTCTGCGCGAACGCCTTGGCGCCGGGCGGTCCGGCGAGCACGGCCTCCTCCCCCGGTTCGACGCGGCGCGCCCAGTCGGAGGCCAGCCCGCCCGGGTGCAGCACGAAGTCGATGTCGATCTCGTCGCCCGCGTACCGGCGGATCGTGTACTTGCGGGTGCGCGGCATCGGGCGCGGCCAGTCGAGCATCATCGTCCGCCGGTTCGGGACGGGGTCGCGGCGAGTCCCGTCCGGGTCGGGGAAGACGATCCGGACGTGGTCGTCGAACTGGTAGGTGTGCAGCCCCGCCGTACCCGGCCCGCCGAACGTCAGCCGCAGAATGTTCGGGGTGACCGTCTCCCGCCGCCGCACGGTCGCGGTCCGGACCTCGATCGGGTAGGGGACGCGGGTCAGGCCCGTGCCGTCGCGGTGGTGGGCGGCGACGCGCGCCCCCGGTTCGCTGCGGTCGACCGCGGTCATGACTTCACCAGCGGCGCGAGGGCCGTGTCGAGCGCGTCGAGGGTCTTGAGCGCGGAGGTGTAGGTGGCCGCCTCGGTGTAGCGGACGGCGAAGGTCTTCCCGGCCTTCACCGCGGGCAGGTTCTTCCACAGCTTGGAGTCCAGGACGTACTTCACCGGGTCGGGGACGGAGCCGTCGGCGTTGACGGTGTAGGTGATGGCGTCCGCCTCGCCGAGGCTGGCGGGGACCTCCTCGATGGAGGGGTACTCGCTCACGTCCCTGGAGCCGCCGCCCTTCTTCTTGACCTGGCCGTAGTAGGTGACGCCGGCGTCGGTGGCGATGTTGGTGCCCCAGGATCCGGCGAACTCGCGCTGGAAGGTCCCCTGCTGCCCCTCGCCGTAGGCTCCGACGTGCCCGAACTCGAGGCCGCCGAGCACGCCGGCGTACTTGGCCTTCAGCTCCGCGGCCCGCTTCTCGTAGGCGTCCTTGGTCTGCTGGAAGGTCGCGGCCCGTCCCGCGGCGTCCGCCTGCCGCCTGGACAGCTCGCGCCAGGACGACGGCAGCGACGGCCCGACGACCGCCACCGGGGCGATTGACTCCAGGCGCTTCATGTCGAGGTCGCCGAGGACGGGCTTGGGCACCCCGACGATGATGAGGTCCGGCTTGACCTTGGCGATCGCCTCGTAGTTGGTGGTGTCGGCCGGGTTGCCCGCGATCTTGGTGAGCCTCTGGTAGGTCGCGAGGTCCTCCCGCGTCATCATCGGCACGCCGCGCGTCCACTCGGAGATGCCGGCCAGCGGCGCGTCCGCCTCGATGAGGACGGGGACGGCGTACCCGGTGGCGACGATGCGCTTCGGCGCGGCCGGGATCGTCACCCTGCCGTTGTCGGCCTCGAACACGCGGGTCGCGCCGGACGACGCCGCCGATCCGGACGAGCCGCAGCCGGAGATCGTCAGGACGAGCGCCGTGGCGGCGGCTGACGCGAGCGCCGCCGCGATCCGCCGGGACTTGCGTGGGGACATGGTCGATTCCTTCGTGCACAGGATTGGGGCACCGCCCGAACAGCGGCAGCGCGAATTAGGTTAGCCTTACCTCAGTTCGCTGGATATCGCTGAGAGGTCGTCTTGTGACGGTGCTGGGACACTCCCTGGACAATCTGGTCAATCCGGAGCGGTGCGAGGAGTTCGGCTACGGGCTCGGCACCCCGGGAGGCATCCTGATCCTGCGCTACCGGTCGTCCGGGTCCCTGTCGTTCGGGCCGCAGCGCCAGGACTTCCTGCACCAGCTCTACTGGTCCCCCGACGGCGTCCTGGCGTCGGCGCACGGCCCGTCCTCGTGCTTCACCGCCTCCGAGGAGGCGTTCTGGGCACGGCGCGCCGTCGTCCACGAGGTGACCGCCGGGGAGCGGCAGACCGTCTACCGGGTCTGCCTGCGCGAGGTGCCCCCCGGGATCGGCGGGCTGCACGCCGGGCCGGTGTCGCTGACGGAGGAGGCGGCGCTGCTCGTCCAGGAGATCTCCCGGCCCGGGTACGACGCGGCCGCCGCGCTCGCCGCCCGCGAGCGCATCATGGCGGGCCTCGCCGCCTCGTCCGACGCCCAGGCCGCGGCCCGCGCGTCCGGGCTCGGGTTCGCGAGGTCGGTCGCGCGCCGGATGACGCACGACCCCGGCGACCCCACCGGCCTGGCCGAATGGGCCGACCACCTCCGCATCAGCGTGAAGACGCTCCAGCGCGACTTCACCCGCGAGTTCGGCATGTCGTACACGACCTGGCGGACCAAGCTGCGCCTGAGCGCGGCCCGCGCCCTCCTGCGGACCGAGCCGGTGACCAAGGTCGCCCACCGCGTCGGCTACGGCAGCCCGTCCGCCTTCATCGCGGCCTACGCCAAGGAGTACGGCCACACCCCCGGCCGCCTCCCGGACGCGTCCCGCGGCCCGCTGCCGGCGCCCGGCCGGACGACATGACGTCAGTGGCGCCGGCGGTGGTGGGCGGGTATGCCGGGAAGCCGGGTCGGGACCCGGTCCTCGGTGCCCGCTTCGACGACGACGAACTGGCCCATCATGCCCAGGTCCTCGTGCCGGAGGAAGTGGCAGTGGAACATGTACGGCCTGACGGGGTCGGACCATTCGCTGAAGGTGACCGCGACCCTGACCGTGCCCGCCCTGGGGACGAGGACGGTGTCCTTGAGGCCGCGGAGGTGGCCGGGAGGCGGCGCCCCGTTGACGTCCAGGACACTGAACGCGACCCCGTGGATGTGGAAGTTGTGGGCGAAGCTCTCGTTCCGGATCTCCCAGATCTCGGTGCTCCCCGCGGGCACGACCTCGTCGATGCGGCCCATGTCCATGATCTTGCCGTTGATGTCGTGGTGGCCCAGGACGAACGTGCGGACGCGGGCGCCGGGCGGCGGCTCGATCATCGGGTCGGCCGACAGCCGCGACGGCATCCGGCCCGCGCGGGTGAGCCGCCCGGCCGCCGCGATCGCCAGCAGGTCGAGGTCGTCCTTCCCGTCGGCCTTCCCGTCGCCGGCGGTGTTCTTGGGCTGCTCGCCCAGGCTGTTGAGCGTCACCCGGTCGCCCGCCGCGAAGTCGACCAGCACCTCCGCCCGCTCGCCCGGGCTGAGCTGCACGCGGTCGACCTCCAGCGGCGCGGCGAGCAGGCCGACGTCGGTGGCGATCAGGTGGAAGCGGCGCCCGTCGGTGAATCCGACCTGGTAGACGCGGGCGCTGGAGGCGTTCAGCAGCCGGAACCGCACGCGCGCGGCGCCGACGCGCAGGAGGGGCCGGTAGGTGCCGTTGACCAGGACGGTCTGCCCCTCGAATCCGAACCTGTCCTGGTACAGCGCGGCCTCGTCCAGCGAACCGTCGGCGCGGAAGGTCCGGTCCTGGATGATCAGCGGGATG
This sequence comes from Actinomadura rugatobispora, assembly GCF_055379765.1. Lineage (NCBI taxonomy): Bacteria > Bacillati > Actinomycetota > Actinomycetes > Streptosporangiales > Thermomonosporaceae > Actinomadura > Actinomadura rugatobispora. The sequence continues at coordinate 1,926,630 of NZ_AP029191.1, forward strand.
TCGTCCACGCCGTAGGCGCGGGGCAGGGCGTCGGGCGCGTCCGGGGCGTCGATGAGGAACATCCCGGCGATGCCGCGGTAGATGTGCAGTTCGGTGCGGCCGTGGGGGTGGGGGTGGTACCAGGCGCTGGCGGCGGGCTGGTCGATGGTCCACTCCGGCACCCACATCCCGTACGGGCCGATGATCTGGTGCGGGCCGCCGTCCGCCTCGGCGGGCACCCGCACTCCGTGCCAGTGCAGCGTGGTCGACTCGGGGAGCCCGTTGATGACCCGCATCTCCACCCGGTCGCCGCGCGAGGCGCGCAGCGTCGGGCCGAGGTGGGGGCCGTTGACGCCCCAGGTCGCGGCCCTCTTGCCGGGGAGGAACTCGGTCCGCCCCGGCCGCAGGTTCAGCTGGAACCGGCGGACGCCGTCGACGTCGCGCCGCGGCCGCAGCATCGGCGGGATCCAGAGCGGCTTCCGCGGCGCGGAGACCCCGGAGGAGGCCTGCCCGCACCCGGTGCCCAGCCCGGCCAGACCGGCGGCGGCGAGAAATCTGCGGCGTTTCATGCGGTCTCCGACAACGCTAGGAAGATCAACACATGGCTCCCTTGTCATGACCGCGGAAAGCGGACGCATCGTGAAATGCGGGAGTCCGCCGGTTCATCTCACGGTGACGATCCGGTGCCGGTGGGTCACCGGGCGTCGAAGGCCGCCCGCGAGTCCCGGATCTCGGTGGCGTTGTCCTCGGCCCATCCGGCCAGCGGCCGGACGACCTGGAGGAGGCCGAGCCCGCGCGGAGTGAGCGCGTAGTCGACGCGCGGCGGTTTGGTGTCGTGGACGGTCCGCGTCACCAGGCCGTCCCGTTCCAGGCCGCGCAGCGTCGCGCTGAGCATCCGCTGGGTGATGGGGGCGCTGAGCCGGCGCAGCTCGTTGAAACGCCGGGTGGTGCCGCCCAGCCGGCAGACGACGACCACGGACCATTTGTCGCCGATCCGTCCGAGCACGTCGCGGACCAGGTCACGGCCCTCCTCGGACGCGGCGGACGCGGCGGGCGCGGGGGCGTCCGGCTCCGTGGTCGGTTGCGCCATGGCAGGCAGTATACGAGGCGTACCAGGTACCGCCGGGCTCCACGCGTCCGCGCGGCGCGTCAGGGGGGTTCGGCGGGCGTCTCGCGCAGGACCATCGCGACCCGGTAGGACACGGCCGTGACCGGGACGGCGACGATCGCGCCCGCGATCCCGGCCAGCAGCGTCCCGGCGGTGACGGCGATGATGATGACGGCGGGGTGCAGCCGCAGCGCCCGGCCCATGATCAGCGGTTGCAGCAGGTGGCCCTCGGCCTGCTGCACGACGATCACCGCCGCCAGCACCAGCAGCGCGTCGCCGACGCCGTTGCTCACGAAGGCGATGAGCACGGCCGCCGCGCCCGCGACCGTCGCCCCGGCGATCGGGACGAACGCGGCAACGAAGGTCAGCAGCGCGAGCGGCAGCGCCAGCGGGATCCCGATGACCAGAAGCGCCGTGCCGATGCCGACGGCGTCCACGAACGCGATCAGGACCGTCCCGCGGATGTAGGCGACCAGCGCCTCCCAGCCCGCCCGCGCCGCCGCGTCGGCGCGGTGGCGGACGCGGGCGGGGGCGAGGCCCAGCGCCCACCGCCACATGGAGGCGCCGTCCTTGAGGACGAAGAACAGCAGCACCAGCGCGATCAGGATGGACGCCACGCCCTGGGTGGCGACCCCGGCGCCGGTCGCCAGATCGGGGGCGGACTTGACCAGCGCGTGCCGCAGGTCCTCGGCGAGCGCGTCGAGCCGCTGGGCGGTGATCGGGAACGGGCCGCCCAGGATCAGCTCGCGGATCTTGTCCAGTCCCCGCCGCAGGCCCAGGCGCAGGTGCGGCCACTGGCGGACGGTCTGGTTCCCGATCAGCACGAGCGGCAGCGAGACCATCGCGATCAGCGCGAACACCCCGGCCAGCGCGGCCAGCCACGGCGGGAGGCGCAGCGCCCGCAGCCTCCGGGAGACCGGCTCGATCAGCGCCGCCATCAGCAGCGTCGCCACCAGCGCCAGGGTGAGCGGCGCCAGGTGGACCAGCAGCGCCAGCACCAGGCCGGCCCCCGCGGTCAGCACCAGCAGGCAGGCGACGCTGAGCGCGGCCCGGCGGAGCCCGGGCGGCGGCCCGGCGGGTTTCACGCGACGCCTGAGGCCACTTCGGGCCCTAACCCTTGAGGAAGTCGAGCAGGTCGCGGTTGAACTTCTCCTTGTCGCCCGGGACGAGCGCGATGCCGTGGGAGCCCCGCTCGTAGACCTTGAGGGTGGCGTTCGCGACGATCTCCGCGGTCTTGCGGCCGGTGGCGTCGATGGGCACGATCTGGTCGTCGTCGCCGTGGACGACGAGCGTGGGGATGTCGAACTTCCTGAGGTCCTCGGTGAAGTCGGTGCGCGCGAACGCGTCGACGCACTTCACCCCGGCCTGGATGGACTCGTGCATGGCCATGTACCAGAAGGCGTCACGGTTGCCCTGGGTCACCTTGTTGCCGGGGCGGTTGGCGCCGAAGAACCCCTCGCTGGCGTCCTTCCAGAACTGCGAGCGCTCGGCGAGGATGCCCTTCTTGATGTCCTCGAAGGCCTCAGCGGGCACGCCCTCGGGGTTGGTGTCGGTCTTGAGCATCAGCGGCGGGATCGCCGACAGCAGGACGGCCTTGCCGACCCGGCCCGTGCCGTGGCGGCCGATGTAGCGGGCGAGTTCGCCGCCGCCCATGGAGTGCGCGACGAGGACGATGTCGCGCAGGTCGAGGGCCTGGATGAGGTCGTTGAGGTCGTCGGCGAAGGTGTCGAAGTCGTAGCCGTCCCAGGGCTGGCTGGAGCGGCCGTGCCCGCGGCGGTCGTGGGCGATGCCGCGGTAGCCGTTCTCGGCGACCAGTTTCAGCTGGTCCTCCCAGGCGTCGGCGTTCAGCGGCCAGCCGTGGCAGAACAGGACGGGCCTGCCGGAGCCCCAGTCCTTGTAGAAGATCTCCACTCCGTCGCGCGTCGTGATGACACCCATGCCGCGGCCCCCCGGTTCCTCGTTGGCGGTGTTTCGGTCACCAACGAGGCGGTACCCGGGCGGGATGTCCGGAAAGTCAAGATCCGGTCGGCAGATCTTTACCGGGCGGTACCGGGGGCGCCGGCATGCCCGGCCGGCTGCGGAGCCGCTCCATCTCGCGGCGGTCGCGCTTGGTGGGACGTCCCGCGCCGCGGTCGCGCCGGGCGATCGGGACCAGCGCCTCGCGCGGGGGCGGCGGCGGGCTCTTGTCGATCAGGCACTCCTGGGCGACGGGCGCGCCGACCCGCTTCTTGATGATCTTCTGGACGACGACGATCCGCTCGCGGCCGTCCAGCCGCAGCCGCACCTCGTCGCCCGGCCGCACCACCGAGGCCGGCTTGACGCGCACGTCGTTCACCCGGACGTGCCCCGCACGGCACGCGCCGGTGGCCATGGACCGGGTCTTGATCAGGCGCACCGACCACAGCCAGACGTCCACCCGGACCGAACCGCCCTCACCCTCCATGCCCCCGACCCTAGCCGGTCAGCCGGACTGGACGACGGCGACCGGGCTGTGGGCGTGGTGGATCACGCCGTGGCTGACCGAGCCCAGGCCCGGGACGTTCAGCCAGTTGTGGTCGTGGGCGCCGACGACGACCAGGGCGGCCCCGCGGGACGCCTCGCGGAGGGCGGTGACGGGATGGTCGCGGACGATGTCCGCCACGACCTCGACGTCCGGGAAGTCCCCGCGCACGGGGGCCTGGGCGCGGACCACCTCCTGCTCGAGCTTCTCCACGACCGCCGCGGCGGGCAGGTCCGCGCCGCCGTCCCGCCAGGCGTGCAGGACCCGGACGCGGGCGCCGCGCACGGACGCGGCGTCGAAGGCGTACCGGAGGATGCCGCCGGGGTCCGAGACCAGGTCGATTCCGGCGACGACCTCTCCCCCGCCCTCGGCGGACGCGGGATCGCCGCGCACGATCACGACCGGCACGGCGGTGTGCCCGGCCAGCCGCAGCCCGGTCGAGCCCAGCAGCAGGCTGGCGAACCCGCCCCGGCCGCGATGGCCCACCACCAGCTCGAAGGCGCGCCGGGACCGGTCGGCCAGCACGACCGCGATCGCCTCGGCGACCAGCTCGGTGGTCACCTCGATCCCGGGCCGGTGCTCCCGGGCGGTCCGCGCGGCCTCGGTGAGGATCTCCTCGCCCGCCTCGGCGACGCTCTCGGCGATCTGGCCGGGCGCGAACAGCGGCAGCTCGTACAGGCCCCGGTCGATGGCGTGCACGATGTGCAGCGGCCGGCGGCGCAGGGCGGCCTCGTCCGCCGCCCACCGCACCGCGCGGGAGGCGCCCGGCGATCCGTCGGTGCCCACGGCGATGGGGTCGGTCATCGTGCTCAGCTCCCTCGGCTCGCGTGCCTCACGGTGTTCTTTCCCAGCCCCGCAGCGGCGGTGCCGCCCATGCCCATGCCGAACACGCCGATGCATCACCCACCCGCCGAACCGGTCGGTCAGCGCGCCCACCGGGATCCGTCCCAGTTCAGCGCGAACCCGAGGGTGGCCATGGCCAGCATCAGCCAGGGCGGCCGCGACGTGCCCATTCCCGCTCCCTCCCGTCCACCGGCGCGCGGCCGGACGGGGGGACCATGGTCATGATCGGCCATCCGGCGCGATCTTCACTGTGGTCGAGGAGGGGCGGCTCAGATAGGGACCTTGGTCCTCCGCTGGGGCCTTTTCACTCCGGCGCGACCAGAAATTGGGGCCGGGGATGCCCCGTGGACGGGACGGTTCAGCGGGTGGCGAGCCGGGTGCGGCCGCCGGTCTCGAGCCCGGTGGCGGGCTCGTCCTCACCGGCCGGCAGGTCGGCCAGGATCCGCCGGGCCGCGCCCATCAGCTCCGACACGTCACCGCCCGCCAGCTCGTAGGTCACGCTGGCCCCCTCGCGCCGGGCGGTCACGATCCCGGAGCGGCGCAGCACCGCCAGCTGCTGGGAGAGGTTGGAGGCCTCCACCTCGATCTCCGCGAGCAGGTCGCGGACCGGTCTGGGCCCCTCGCACAGCATCTCGAGGACCCGGACGCGCACCGGGTGGCCGAGCGTCTTGAAGAGCTCGGCCTGGGCCCGGTGCGCGGGGACCGGCATCCCTCAGGCCCTCGTCCAGGGGCCGTGCGGGACGCGGGCGCCGTCGTTCACGCGCCCGGCTCCCGGTCATGGTCACGCTCGCCCTCGGCGGCGTCCTCGGGGACGGACACGTGCCCCGCGGGCACCGCGGGCGACTCGGTGACTCCCAGCTCGTGGCGAAGCCGCTCCAGGTCGGTACCGCCTCCGCTGTACTTCAGCTTCCGCGCGACCTTCGTCTGCTTGGCCTTGGCCCGACCGCGTCCCATACGCCCGCCCTCTCTCGTGCAAGGGCCACGTCACCCTTGAACGACGCGGCCCGCTCTATCGCCGACTCATGCTGAGCACGCCCGCGATTGTAGCCAATTGAAAATTTGTTCAACTCGAACTCTGAATGTGACGGCCCCCACATCACGGCCCGTACACGCCCCCGGCACGGGCGGGACCCGGTTGGAGGGCGGGCGGCCGGTCCCGGTGACGGAGGGCGGCGAGCCGGCCGGGCGGGCCGGAATCGCCCCGTCCGGCAGGGCGACGACCAGCGCCGATGAGAACGAGAGGGCACGCCGCGAGAGCGGCGCTACTACGCGCCCGAGTCCGCTAGCGTCTGGGTAGCCAGCTAGCGGAAAGGACCACATGGCGGAGAAGGTCATCCTCGTCGACGACATCGACGGCACCGAGGACAGCGATGTCGCCAAGCGGGACTTCGACGTCCTCGGACGGAAGTTCACGATCGATCTGAGCGACGCGAACGACAAGCGCCTGCGGGACGCGCTCGACACCATCGAGGCGTTCGTCGACAAGGCCCGCGAGGTGAAGGCCGCCGGACGGGGGCGCAAGGCCGCGAGCCCGGCCAAGATCAAGGGGTACACCAACTCCGACGTGCGCGAGTGGGCCCGGGAGAACGACGTCGAGGTCTCGGCCAAGGGCGTGATCGCCGACGAGGTGTACGCGGCGTTCATCGAGGCCCACCCCGACGCGGCGCCCGACGGCAGGCCCGGCTCCGGGGAGGCGTCCGCGGACGCCTCCGGCGAAGGCCCCGGCGACGACGCCTAGCGTCTCGCGCCCGGCACGGGATCCCCGCACGATGGACGGGCGGCGCGGTCACGCGCCGCCCGTCCGCGTTCCCGGGAACGGATCGTTCACGGCCATCACAAGATCCCGCAGGGTTTCGTGTTGAATGGCCACATGATCGACCCTCGGCTGCAGACTCTCCGCGTCCTCCAGGAGGAGGGCACGGTCACCGCGACCGCCGAGGTCCTGCACCTCACGCCCTCGACGGTCTCCCAGCAGCTCCGCCAGCTCGGCAAGGACCTCGGCGTGCCGCTGCTGGAGGCGCAGGGCCGCCGGGTCCGCCTCACGCCCGCCGCGTACACGGTGCTGGAGCACGCCGACACGCTCTGCTCGCAGTGGGAACGGGCCCAGGCCGATCTCGCGGCGCACCGCCAGGGCACCTCGGGCCAGGTCCGGTTCGCCGCCGTGTCCAGCGCGCTGGCCGCGCTCGTCGCCCCGGCGGCCGCGCTGCTGCGCGCCGAGCACCCCCGGCTGGGCGTGCGGATGGCCGAGCAGGAGAGCCAGAAGGTGTTCTCGCAGCTGCTGGCCCGCCGCACCGACATCGCCGTGGTGATCCCGACGGCGGACGGCCCGCCGCCCGGCGATCCGCGCTTCGACCAGCGGCCGCTGCTGGACGAGCCGCAGGACCTCCTGGTGCCGCCGGGGCATCCGCTGGCCGCGGGCGGCGCGGTGGAGCTGGCCGAGGCGGCGCACGAACCGTGGATCGGCTGCCCGAACCGTCCCGACCAGCACCATCTGCTGCTCGCCTCGTGCGCCGCGGCCGGGTTCACGCCCGGCATCGCGCACGACGCCAACGAGTGGTTCGCCGTCTCCGCCCTGGTCTCGGCGGGCTTCGGGGTCGCGCTGGTGCCCCGGCTCGCGTCGCTGCCTCCCGAGAACGGCGCGGTCCGGGTGCCGCTGCGCGGGGATCCGGTGCCGTCCCGGCGGATCATCACCTGCGTCCGGCGGGGCAGCGGGCGGCAGCCGCCGGTCGCGCACGGCCTGGAGGCGCTGCGCCGGGCGGCGGACGCGCGGCGTGCGCGCGACCGCCCTACGAGGGGCTAAAGGCCTGGCCGCGCTCGCCAAGTCCCGGTCAGGGGCGAGCCGCCAGGCGAGCGCCGTGGGCCGGGACTTAGAAACACAGCCCGGGGAGGCCGATCTGCTGGAGGGCCTCCCGCAGGACGGTCTCGTACGGCGTACCGTCGTCGAGCCGGAGCCAGTGGCCGGTCGCGGCGGCGGTCGCGCCGACGACGGAGGCGGCCAGGACGGCGGCGCCCAGTTCGCCGGCACCGCTCCGCTCGGCGATCGCGGCGGCCAGCGGCGGCTCGATCGCCGCCATCGCCTTGAGGTACTCGCCGCGCAGCGACGGGTTGGAGGCGATCATGCGGATGATCGCCCGGTCCGGCTCGGCGGGCGTGTGCACCTCGATCACCGCGGCGACCAGCGCCTCGTTCAGCGGCTCGGCCTCCGGGCGGGCCCGCAGCGCCGCCGCGAGCTGCTCGCCGCGGTCCGCCGCGACGGCGCAGATCGCCTCCTCGCGGCTGGAGAAGTGGTTGTTGTAGGTGCGCGGCGAGACCCCGGCCAGTTCGGCGATCTGCGTGACGCGCACGTTCTCCGGGCCGTTCTCCAGGGCCAGCCGGAGGGCGGCGGCGCTGATGGCGGCGCGGGTGGCGAGCCGGTTGCGGGTGCGCAGGTCCAGGTCGTCCATGCGGGGAGTCTAGCGGAAGATCTTTGCGTGACGCGCAACTTGTGCGTGGCACGCAACTTGTGGTTACAGTACTGGCGTCAGGGATTGGCACTCCGGGAAGGAGAGTGCCAATGCGGGCCAGCGCGGATCCGGCCGGCGACACCTCCTCGCGGGGGTGGTCCGTCGCGGGCGCCGGACGGGTCCGTCACGGCCGTCGTGTTTTCGGGAGGACGGAGCCTATGGCCGCAAGGATGATCGCGTTCGATGAGGAGGCCCGTCGGGGTCTGGAGCGCGGGATGAACCAGCTCGCCGATGCCGTGAAGGTGACCCTTGGTCCCAAGGGTCGCAATGTGGTGTTGGAGAAGAAGTGGGGCGCTCCGACGATCACCAATGACGGTGTGTCGATCGCCAAGGAGATCGAGCTCGAGGACGCGTGGGAGAAGATCGGCGCGGAGCTGGTGAAGGAGGTCGCGAAGAAGACCGACGACGTCGCCGGTGACGGCACGACGACGGCGACCGTCCTGGCCCAGGCTCTCGTCCGTGAGGGTCTGCGCAATGTTGCCGCCGGTGCGAATCCGATGTCGCTGAAGCGTGGCATCGAGGCCGCGGTGGAGCGGGTGAGCGAAGAGCTGTCGAAGCTGGCCAAGGATGTGGAGACCAAGGAGCAGATCGCTTCGACGGCGTCCATTTCGGCCGGTGACCCGCAGATCGGCGAGATGATCGCCGAGGCGATGGACAAGGTCGGCAAGGAAGGCGTCATCACCGTCGAGGAGAGCAACACCTTCGGGCTGGAGCTGGAGCTCACCGAGGGCATGCGCTTCGACAAGGGCTATCTGGCCCCGCTGTTCGTGACCGATCCGGACCGGCTGGAGGCCGTCCTCGACGAGCCGTACGTGCTGGTCGTCGACGGGAAGGTCTCCGCCGCCAAGGACCTGCTGCCCGTCCTGGAGCAGGTGATGCAGTCCGGCAAGCCGCTGCTCCTGATCGCCGAGGACGTGGAGGGCGAGGCGCTCCCCACGCTGCTGGTGAACAAGATCAAGGGCATCTTCAAGTCGGTGGCGGTGAAGGCCCCGGGCTTCGGCGACCGGCGCAAGGCCATGCTCGGCGACATCGCCACCCTCACCGGTGGCCAGGTCATCTCCGAGGACGTGGGCCTGAAGCTGGAGAACACCACCCTGGAGATGCTGGGCCGCGCCCGCAAGGTGGTCGTCTCCAAGGACGAGACGACGATCGTGGACGGTGCGGGCGACGCCGTCGGGATCGCGGGCCGGGTCAACCAGATCCGGACCGAGATCGACGGGACCGACTCCGACTACGACCGCGAGAAGCTGCAGGAGCGGCTGGCCAAGCTGGCCGGCGGTGTCGCGGTGATCAAGGCCGGTGCGGCGACCGAGGTGGAGCTCAAGGAGCGCAAGCACCGGATCGAGGACGCGGTGCGCAACGCCAAGGCCGCGGTCGAGGAGGGCATCGTCCCCGGTGGCGGCGTGGCGCTGCTGCAGGCGGCCGTCCCGGCCTTCGAGAAGCTGGACGTGTCCGGCGACGAGGCCACCGGTGCCGCGATCGTCAAGCGGGCCCTGGAGGAGCCGCTGAAGCAGATCGCGGTGAACGCCGGCCTGGAGGGCGGCGTGGTGGTGGAGCGGGTCCGCAACCTGACGCCGGGTGAGGGCCTGAACGCCGCCACGGGCGAGTACGTCGACATGTTCGAGGCGGGCATCCTGGACCCGGCCAAGGTGACGCGGTCGGCGCTGCAGAACGCCTCCTCGATCGCGGCGCTGTTCCTGACCACCGAGGCCGTCATCGCCGAGAAGCCGGAGAAGACCCCGGCCGCCGGCGGGGGCGCCCCGGACATGGGCGGCATGGACTTCTAGGCATGGACCACTGAACAGGTCCAAAAGGGGCGGTCCGACAGGACCGCCCCTTTTTTCGATCACTGCGGTGCGTCAGTACCGAAAAGTCTTGCGCGTGAACGGAAGAACGGGAGCGCCGGGACGCGCTAGCATCGCCCCATGCTCATGCGTATGCACGTGCATTTGGGCACCCATATGCATACGCCGATGCATGGGCCGATGCACGGGATGTGGAAGGCGGAACGGACGGGAACGGGGTGACGGGTGATGGCGGCGGAGCGACCACCGGCGGTCCATCGGGCGATCATGTGCGTGGACGTGGCCGGTTACGGGGATCACCGGCGGACCAACCGCGACCAGGTCGCGGTGCGCGAAGGTCTGTACAGGGCGCTGCGGCGGGCCTTCATCCGCTCCGGCCTGCGCTGGGAGCGCTGCCACCGCGAGGACCGCGGCGACGGCGTGCTGATCCTGGTGCCCTCGGAGGTGCCCAAGGAACTGCTGGCCGGGCGGCTCCCGGTGGAGCTGGCCTCGGAGCTGGAGGCCCACAACGGGGGCGCCGGGCCGGAGGCGCGGATCCGGCTGCGCGCCGCGGTCCACGCCGGGGAGGTGCAGCACGACGACCACGGCGTGGCGGGGACGGCGATCAACCTGGCGTTCCGCCTGCTGGAGGCCGGTCCGCTGAAGGACGCGCTGCGCGGGTCGCCCGGCACGCTCGCGCTCATCGCCTCCGAGTGGTTCTACGAGGAGGTGATCCGGCACCACCCGGCGAGCGACCCCAAGGCGTACCGCCAGGTGCCGGTGGCGGTCAAGGAGACGCTGACGCGCGGCTGGGTGCGCCTGCCGGGCCTGCCGGGCCTCCCCTCTCTGTCCGGGCTCGTCCTGGGACGGGCCCCCGGCGAGCCGGAGGGACCGCGCCAGCTCCCCGCCGCGGTCCGCGACTTCGTCGGCCGGGACGCGGAACTGGCCCTGCTCGACGATCGGCTCACTCCCGGCGACGACGTGGTGATCGCGCTCGTGACCGGCACGCCCGGGGTCGGGAAGACCGCGCTGGCCGTGCACGCCGCGCACCGCGCGCGGCACCGCTTCCCCGGCGGCCAGCTGTACGTGGACCTGCGCGGGTACGCCGCCGAGCCCGCGCTCGCACCGGAGCAGGCCCTGGAGGGGGTGCTGCACGCCCTGGGCGTGCCCGCCGGGCGGATCCCCGCCCCGCCCGCCGCCCGGTCGGCGCTGTACCGGTCGCTGCTGGACGGCCGCCGCGTCCTGATCGTGCTGGACAACGCCGCCTCGGCCGCGCAGGTCCGGCCGCTGCTGCCGGGCGCCCCCGGCTGCGCGGTGCTGGTCACCGGCCGCGGCGACCTGTCCGGCCTCACCGCCCGCGAGGGCGCCCGCCCGCTGGAGCTGGCGCCGCTGGAGCCCGCCGAGTCCCGCGCGCTGCTGCGCCGGATCGTCGGCGCGGAACGGGTGGACGCCGAGCCCGGCGCCGCCGCGGACCTGGCCCGGCACTGCGCCCACCTGCCGCTGGCGCTGCGGGTGGCCGCCGAGCGCGCCGCGGCCCGTCCCGGCCTGCGGCTGGCGGGCCTGGTCCGGGAGCTGGACGAGCGCAACCGCCTGGACGTGCTGGGCGCCGACGACGAGCACACCGCGCCGCGCACCGTCCTGTCGTGGTCGTACCACGCGCTGCCGCCCCCGGCCGCGCGGATGTTCCGGCTGCTGGCGCTGCATCCCGGCGCGGAGGTGTCGCCGGGCGCCGCCACCGCCCTCGCCGGTGCCGGGCCCGGCGAGGCGCGGCGGCTGCTCGACCGGCTCGTCCGGGCGCACCTGCTGGAGGAGGCGGCCCCCGGCGGCCGCTACCGCCTCACCGGGCTGCTGCGCTGCTACGCCGCCGAGCTGGCCGAGACCGAGGAGCCGCGGCGGGACCGCTCCGCGGCCGTGCGCCGCGTCCTGGCCTGGTACCTGCACACCGCCGACGACGCACGGCGGCTGCTGTGCCCGCACCGCGTCGCGCCCCGCCTGACCGTGCCGGACGGCCCGCCGCCGCGCCGCTTCCGGTCCGCGCGGGAGGCGCGGGAGTGGTGCGAGTCCGAGCGGGACAACCTGGTCGCCGCCGTCCGCCACGCGCCCGCGACCGGCCACCACGACATCGGGTGGCGGCTCCCGCTGGCGCTGTGGACGCTCTGCCTTCCGCGCGGCCCGTGGACGGACTGGGTCGCCGCCCACCGCGGCGCCCTCGACTCGGCCCGGCACTCCGGCGACGACGCCGGGGAGGCGTACGCGCTGGGCGCGCTCGGCTTCGCCCGGCAGGACCGCGGCCGCTTCGAGGAGGCGGCCAACCACTTCCTCAGCGCGCAGCTGATCTTCAAGTACGTCCGGGACCGGCGGGGCGAGGCGTGGGCGCTGCACGGCCTCGGGTACGCGCTGCGCCGCCTGCACCGCTACGACGAGGCGATCCTGCTGCACCGCCAGGCGCTGCGGATCTCCACCGAGATCGGCGACGCGGGCGGCCGGGCCTGGTCGCTCGGCGGGCTCGGGTTCGCGTACGCGGGACGGCGCCGCCACGCCGAGGCGCTGAACCACTTCGAGCGGGCGCTGTGCATCGCCCGGGGCACCGACCGGCGCGCCGAGGGCTGGGCGCTGTACGGGCTCGGCCACGCCTACCAGACGCTGGGACGTCCCGAGCAGGCCACCGGCCACTACGGGCGGGCGCTGGAGATCTTCCGCGAGATCGGCGACTGGCGGGGCCGGGGCGAGACCCTCGACGGCCTCGGCAAGGCCCATCTGAGGGCCGGGCGGCCCGAGGCCGCCCGCGCGTGCTGGACGCGGGCCCTGGAGGCGTTCCAGGACCTGCGCTCACCGCAGGCGTCCCGGGTCCGTGACCGGCTGCTGATCCTCGACGACGACACCGTCCGCGAACTCCCCGAGTCCGAGGCCGCCGTGCCCTCCCCCTGACTCAGCCGGCGGAAGCGGGCGTGGGGGTGGCCGACGCGGCGATGCGGGCGGCGATGCGGTCGACGTCGGCGCGTTCGGCGGGCGGGAGGGGCGCGCCGGTGGACGCGCGGATCGCGGTGGCCTCCTCCAGCGATCGCGCCGCCTCGCCTGGATCGTCCAGCGCCCCCGCCAGGCCCTCCAGTGCGAGCGCGACCGCGCGCGGGTTCCCGGTGGCGCGGGCGGCGGCGAGCCCCTCCCGGTGCAGGCGCAGCGCGGACTCCCCGTCGCCGCGCAGTTCGGCGACGAAGCCGAGTTCGGCGAGGATCAGGGCCAGGCCGGGGCTGCCGTCGGCGTCGCGGCACCAGTCGAGCCACGCGCGCAGGTACGACTCCGCCGCGTCCAGGTCGCCGCGTCTCCGGGCGGCCAGGGCCAGCCCGATCTCGGCGAAGTTCTCCGCCCGCCGGTGCGACTCGGCCCTGGCCAGGCGTGCGGCGCGGCGGTGCAGGTCGTCGGCGCGGTCGTGGTCGCCCTCCAGCAGCGCGACGCGGCCGAGCCGGGCCAGCTTGCCCGACGCCTCCGTCCACAGCCCCAGCTCTTCGGCCGTGCGCAGCCCGTCCTCGTGGTACGCGGCGGCGCGCGGGTAGTCGCCCCTGGTCTCGGCGAGCACGCCCAGCGGCTCGGTGACCTGGAGCAGCCCCCACCGGTCGCCGAGGCTCCGGAACAGTGCGGCGCTTCGCTCACCATCGCGTTCCACGGCCGCGAGGTCGCCCCGCACCATCGCCTGCCCGGCGCGGGAGCGCAGCGCCGCGGCCGTGCCCCAGCCGTCGCCCGCGGCGGCGAACCCGTCGAGGGCCTGGCCGACCAGGTCGTCGATGGCGCCGAGGTCGCCGAACCCGGCGCGGGCGAAGCCCAGGAACCAGGCCGCCCAGGCGCGGCCGTGGCCGTCCCCCAGGCCCTCGAAGGCCGCCAGCGCCTCCCGCGTCAGTTCCGCGCGGCCGTTGCCGTCGCCTTCGAGCATCGCGAGCCCGGCACGCCAGGTCCGGGCGCGGGCGAGCAGCGCGGGGTCGATGCCCCGGGACGCGGCGCCGGTCGCTGCGCCGATCGCCTTGTCCAAGGCGTGCAGCGCCTCGCCCAGGCGTCCCCTCAGGAACCACGACCAGCACAGGGCGTTCACGAGCCGCAGCGCGGCCTCGGCCGCGCCGTCCTCGACGGCGGCGTCCAGCGCGGCCCGCATGTCGGCGCTCTCGGCGTCCAGGCGGGCCAGCCACTCGCGCTGGTCGTGCGAGCGCAGCCGCGGCTCGGCACGTTCGGCCAGGCCGAGGTGGTAGAGGTAGTGGCGGCGCCGGGTCCGCTCGTACTCCCCGGCCTCGCGGAGGCGTTCCACGCAGTACGCGGCGACCGATTCCAGCAGCCGGTAGCGCGGCCCGCCCGGGGTCTCGGCCATGACCACCAGCGAGCGGTCGACCAGCCCGGCCAGCCGGTCGAGGACGTCGCCGTCGTCGCACACCCGCTCGGCCGCCTCCAGGGTGCAGCCGTCGGCGTGCACGGCCAGGCGGCGCAGCACCCGGCGGTCGGGCTCGGGCAGCGGCTCGTGGCTCCAGTCGATCACCGCCCGGAGGGTGCGCTGCCGGCCGGGCGCGTCCCGGGCGCCGCCGTCCAGCAGCCGGAACCGGTCGTCGAGGCGGGCGGCCAGCTCGCGGGCGCCCAGCGCGCGGACGCGGGTCGCGGCCAGCTCCAGCGCCAGCGGCAGCCCGTCCAGCCTGCGGCAGATCGCCGCCACCGCCGCCGCGTTCGCCGCGGCCAGCGCGAACCCGGGCCCGGCGCGGGCGGTGAACAGCTCGACGGCGCCGTACCGGGCCAGCTCGGCGAGGTCCTCCCCGCCGCGCGGCACCTCGAGCGGCGGCACGGGCCACAGCCGCTCCCCGTACACGCCGAGCGGCTGGCGGCTCGTCGCCAGCACCCGCAGCCCCGGTACGGAGCGCAGCAGCACCGCCACCAGTGCCGCGACCGGCTCCACCACGTGCTCGCAGTTGTCCAGGATCAGCAGCATCCGCCTGCCGCGCAGCGCCCCCGCCAGCCGTTCGACGGGATCGGCGGCGGGCCGGTCGCCGTCGCGGACGCCGAGCGCCGCCGACACCATCGGGACCAGGGCGGCGCCCACGTGGTCGAGGGCGGCCAGCTCGACCAGCCACACCCCGTCGGGATGGTCCGGGACGGTCTCCCGCGCCGCCTCCAGCGCGAGCCGGGTCTTGCCGACCCCGCCCGGCCCGGTCAGGGTCAGCAGGCGGGTCCGCGCGAGTTCGGCCCGCACGTCGCGCAGCGCCCCCTCCCGTCCCACCAGCCCGGTCACGGGGGCGGGCAGGTTGGTGCGGGGGCGGGCGTCCAGGGCCGGGTCCTGCCGCAGGATCGCCTGGTGGAGGGCGGCCAGGCCGGGGGCCGGGTCCAGGCCCAGTTCCTCCCGGAGGTGCTCGCGCAGCTCGTCGTAGGCGCGCAGGGCCTCGTGCTGCCGTCCCGCGCGGTAGAGGGCGCGCATGTGGGCGGCGCGGAGCCGTTCGCGGAGGGGATGGCGGGCGACGTGCTCGGCCAGTTCTCCCGCGAGGCGGTGGCGCTCCCCCAGCTCCAGGAGGGCTTCGGCGCGCTCCTCGACGACCGTGAGCCGCAGTTCCTCCAGCCGTACGGCCTCGGCCCGGACGGACTCGACCTCGTCGAACCCGGCGAACGCCTCGCCCCGCCACAGGGCGAGCGCCTCGTCCAGGAGCGCGGCCTTCGAGCGCGGGTCGGCGACGGCGGCGGCCCGTTCTGCCAGGGCCTCGAACGTTCCGGAGTCGACGTCGTCCGCGGTGACCGCCAGCAGGTACCCGGGCGGGCGCGACTCCACCAGCGCCCGCGCCCCGGGCTCGGCGTCCTCCAGCGTCCGGCGCAGCTGCGAGACGCGGGCCTGCAACGTCGCGGCGGGACGGGACGGCCGGGCCGCGAGGCCGGACCCCCACAGGTCGTCGACCAGCCGGTCCGCCGGGACGACCCGCGCCCGGTGCGCCAGCAGGGCCGCGAGAACCACCCGCACCTTCCGGTCCGGCACGGTGACCGGCTCCCCGTCCCCGGTCCGCGCCTCCAGCGGCCCGAGCACCCCGAAACGCATACCGATCACCGTATGCGACCCGGACCGGGCCCGAAACGAACCCGAAGTCCCGCGGGCGACGCTGACCGCACTGACGCACCGAACGGATCACACGATGGGAGCGCACGAATGAAAGTGACGGTCATGGGGCTCGGCCTGATGGGGACGGCCCTCGCCGAGGCCCTGCTGCGGAACGGCCACGAGACGACCGTGTGGAACCGCTCGCCGGCGAAGGCCGCGCCGCTGGTCGGCAAGGGCGCCGCGCAGGCCCGCACCCCGGCCGAGGCGGTCGCCGCGAGCGATCTGGTCATCGTCTGCCTGTCGGTCTACGCCAACGTCCAGGACGTGCTGGACGAGGCCGCCGGGGCGCTCGCCGGGCGCACCGTCGCCAACCTGACCAACGGGACGCCGCGCCAGGCCCGCGCGATGGCCGAACGGGTCGCCGGCCACGGAGCCGACTACCTGGACGGCGGCATCATGGCCGTCCCGCCGATGATCGGGAATCCGGGCGCCCTCGTGCTCTACAGCGGCTCGCGGCGCGCCTTCGACGCCCACCGCGGCACGCTGGAGGCCCTCGCCGGCGCGCGCTTCCTCGGCGGCGACGCGGGCCTGGCCCCGCTGTACGACCTGGCGCTGCTCAGCGCGATGTACGGCATGTTCGGCGGCTACTACCACGCGATGGCGCTGGTCGGCACCGAGAAGGTCACCGCGGAGGAGTTCACCCCGATGGTCGCCGACTGGCTCACCGCGATGCTGGCGGGGCTGCCCGGGGCGGCGCGGCACATCGACGGCGGCGACCACGCGACCGAGGTGTCCAGCATTGCCAACAACGCGGCGGGCTTCCCCAACCTGGTCGACGCGGCCCGCGACCAGGGGATCGGCACCACACTCCTCGAACCGATCGGGGAGCTGATCGACCGCGCGTACGCCGAGGGCCACGGCGCCGACGCGCTGACGCGCCTGGTCGAACTGATCCAGAATCCCCGCCCCGAGTAGAAACGGGTGTGCTTCAGCCCTGGCCGCGGCCCGGCTCCTCGGGGCCCCGCCGCGGGCGCTCGGAGCCCGCGGGACGCTCGGCACGGTCGGACCGGTCCGCACGGTCGGCGGCCTGGTCGAGGCCCCGGCGGCCGGACGGCTCCGGACGACCCTCACCCGGACGGGGGGCGGAGGCCGCGACGGCCTCCTCACGGTCCTTGTCCCTGTCCTTGAGCAGCCCGGCGTTCTCGGCGTACTGGAGCCCGCGCGGCGTGATGTCCCAGGCGTTGTGCCGCCATTCCTTGCGGCGCCACACCACGCCCGCGCTCAGCAGCTTGCGCCCGACCCGGCTGATCTCGGTCTCGTCGGTGCCGAGCTCAGCGGCGAGCTGCTGGTTGGACAAGCCCTGCCGGCGCGCCACCGCGACCAGGAAGCGGGCCGCGTGGCCCTCGGGGTGCAGCGAGAGCTGCAGGCCGGACGGCAGGCGCCGCAGCGCCCAGTGCACGGTGTCGATGAGCCCGAGGACGCGGCCGCGCTGCTCGCGCTGGTCGCCGTCCAGGGCGGGGGCGTCGAGATAGTGCGTGCGGTGCAGCCACTGGAGTCCGTCCTGGACCTCGACGAGCGCCGGCTCGTCGGCGCAGAGCGAGGCGTCGGTGATGAGCATGCCCAGCGCGCTGAACTGGCCGTCGCTGATCGTTTTGGCGTGCTCCATCGCGTCGATCAGCCGCCTGACCTCCGACCTCCGGTCGTGACCGAGCTGCGGCATCTGCCCCCTGCCCTGCGCCCCTGCGTTCACGGCTCACCCCACGGTCGTCGCGGAAGACGGACCACCTCAGGATGCGTCCATGCCAAGTGAATGTCAAGTGACGAAGGAGACCTTTCCGGCGAGGTTTCGGAAGCCCCAAGATCACGTACGGACGTTCCGAAATCGGGGCCCCCGACATCCGCCGGGGTTTCTGTATCAGATGCCACTGATGGCCGGAACTCGCGAGAGTTAGCATCGATCGACCACCCGTGACCACCCTTGTCAACCCCCTGGGGGCGCTTATGACGGATCAGTTGGCGGCACCTGCCCGTGAGGCCCATCCCGCCGATCCAGCTGATCTCTTCCTCCAGCTCTACGACGAGCTTCCCGACCGCCACTTCCACGGGTGGCAGGCCACGCGGTGGTACGACGACGCGGGGGTGCGGCGCCGCGCCGGGGAGATCTCCGAGATCGTCCTGGCGCTGGGCTCGCTCAGCCCCGAGGTGACCGAGGAGAACATCGCCGAGGACGGCGACCGCGGCCGGTTCACGGTCCTGCTGGGGCTCGACGGCGCGCTCGCGCACGCCAACCCCTACGGCCCGTACCACGACGCCCCCGCGCTGACCGGCCTGACCGTCCGGTACCTCACCGAGGGGCGCCTCAACGGGGACGAGCGGGAGGGCGCGCTGCTCCCCCGCTGCGCCTTCCCCGGCCGCCCGCGCGGACGCCGCACCAAGGCCGAGTTCTTCGGCGTGCACCGCGTCCCGCCCGAGGAGTGGGCGAAGGTCGACCACACCCTGCTGCCCCCGGTCCTCGACCCGCACTTCGACCGCGACGAGCCGGTGCCGGTCGGCTGCGTGCCCGTGCTGGAGACCTTCGACGACATCGAGATCGACTTCGAGCGCCGGTACGGCATGACCGTGTACCGGCTGCGCCCCAGCGACTCCCACGTCAGCCGGGACCGGATCGAGACGATCATCCGGCGGCTGGACGAGGCCGGCGCCCGGATCGCGGTGATGCCGGAGGTGTCGCTGTCGGACACGCTGCTGGAGCGCTGGAAGGAGGCCGCCTTCCACACCGCCGGCCGCGATCGCGGCAGGCACCCGCTGCGCTTCCTCCTGCTCGGCAGCGGCCCCCTCGGCACCGACGACCCGCCGCCCAACCGGGCGGTCCTGATCGACCGCTGGACGGGCCGGGAGCTGCTCGTCCAGGACAAGCTGTCGGGCTTCACCCTGGACGCCGCCCAGATGCGGCTGTGGCGGCTGCCGGGCGCGCCGTCCACCGGCACCGCCGACGAGTACCTCACCCCCGGCTCCAAGGTCGGCCTGCTCGACTCGTCCTTCGGCCGGCTGGCCGTCCTGATCTGCGAGGACCTCAGCCGCTCCGTCGGGTGGGAGCGCGAGCTGCTGTCCTGCGGCGTCTCCCACCTGTTCGTGCCGATCTTCTCCAAGCCCATCCTGCGCTACCGGTGGGAGCAGCAGGCCGCCGAGCGGCAGATCTCGGCGCTGGGCGGCTGGGTCACGGTCGCCAACAGCCTGGTGATCGGCACGGCCGTCCCCGCCGACGAGCTCCAGGGCCCCCGCTACACCGCCCTGGTGGCGGGTCCGGGCGACCCCGCCCGCGCCTCGTACGCCGGCGACGTCCAGTTCGCCCGCGCCAAGACCGGCGAGGAGCCCGCCGTGCTGGACGACACGCGCGCCCTCCCGGCCGTCATGCCGGGCGCCGCGTACCACCTCTGGCACGACCACTGGCCCGGCGACTGACCCGGGGTCATTCCACGGTGAACTCCATGGGGCCGGTCGCCGTGCCGCCCGGCGTGATGACGGTCGGCCGCCCGGTGACGGCGCCGGGCGGCACCGTGGTCTGGACGCGGTCGTCGCCGGCGTCGGTCACCGGGGCGTCCACCGCGCCGAAGCGGACGGCGGACGCCGAGCCCAGGCCCGCGCCCCGGATCACGACCACGGCGCCCACCGGCCCGGACGCGGGCTCCACCGAGTGCACCTGGGGCGGCAGCGCCTGGTCGCGTCCCGCCTGGGCGGGGGTGAGCAGGGTGGCGAAGACCGACCGCAGCTTCTCGGCGGTCTCCTGCGAGAACAGGCCGACCAGCGCGGCGATCGCGGTGACGCCGTAGGGGTTGACGTCGGACGAGCCGCCGGTCGGCGAGGTCAGCCCGCCGCGCAGCACCAGGTACACGATCAGCCCGAGCAGCGCCCCGACGAACGGCAGGAACAGGTACATCATCAGCCAGCTGCGCCGCAGCGCCCGGTTCCCGACGTACCAGTAGAGGGAGCGCAGGGCGTGCACGACCCCGCCGATCGCGCCCGCCGCCATGACGATGACGAACAGGCACTCCTCGCGGGTCATCCTGGCCACGGCGCCGAACAGGTGGACGGTCACCACGTTCGCCGTCGCCTCGGGCCGCCCGTCCCGGCCGATCTGGGGCGCGGGCGGCCACGCCTGCACGAGCACGACCGCCAGTCCCGCCGCGAGGAGCGCCAGGGCCGCAGCGACGAGGACGATGTCGCGCGTGCGCGCGTATCCGGTGCCGACCGCCGACCCGCTCCCCGCCAACGCGCGCACCCCGTTCCCGCCGCGCCCCGCCGCCGGGTCGGCGGGGTCGTCGCACGGTTATCGAGGCGCGCCTCCCGGGCGTTTCGGGCTTGCGGCCGGGTTCAGGAGGCTTGGTTCAAGGCGAGGCATTCAGGACGGGGCCGGGGCGAAGGCGTCGACGCCGGTGAGCTCGGCGGAGAGCGTCCAGAGGCGCTCGGCGTCGCCGGGGTCGACCGCGTACGGCTGGACGCCGGTGCCGGGGGGCGCGTCGTCCGTCCAGACCTCGGCGATGTCGCAGTCCTCCAGGTAGACGCCGCCCATGCCGTCCAGCTGCGGCGACGTGGCCGCCCACACCTGCGTGGCAGCGCCCTGCTCGGGCGACTTCCAATCGAAGAGCGAGTTCCCCTCCTCGTCCATCCAGCCGCTGGCGATCATCTCCTCCTTGGGGATGTGGCGCTGCAGCGGGGTGCGGATGCCGCCGGGATGCAGGGCGAAGGCGCGGACGCCGGAGTCGCGGCCGAGGGCGTCGAGCCGCACGGCGAACAGCACGTTGGCCGTCTTGGCCTGCCCGTAGGCCGCCCACTTGTCGTAGCCGCGCTCGAAGGAGAGGTCGTCCCAGCGGATCCCGGAGTTCCGGTGGGCGATGGAGGACACCGACACCACCCGGGCGCCGGGCCGCAGCGCCGGCCACAGCCGGTTGACCAGCGCGAAGTGGCCCAGGTGGTTGGTGGCGAACTGGGACTCCCAGCCGGGGCCGACGCGGGTCTCCGGGTTGGCCATGACGCCGGCGCTGTTGATCACGATGTCGATGCCGCGTCCGGAGGCCAGGAAGTCCTCGGCGAAGCGGCGGACGCTCTCCAGGTCGCCCAGGTCCAGCACGCCGACCTCGGCGCCGTCGATCCCCGCCAGCGCCTCCTCGGCGGTGGACCGCCGCCGGGCCGGGACGACCACGTGCGCGCCGGCGCCCGCGAGCGCCCGGGTGGTCTCCAGGCCGATCCCCGAGTACCCGCCGGTGACGATGGCGAGCCTGCCGGACAGGTCGATGCCGCTCAGGACCTCGGCCGCGGTGCTCTGCGCGCCGAAGCCCGAGCCGATCTTGTGCTGCGGTGTCGTCCGCTGTGCCGTCATGGCCCCCACGCTAGGGACTGGAGCACACTCCAGGTCAATCCGCCCCTGCCCTCCAAGCCCGATATTTCGTGGTTCATTACGAATCGATGGAGTCTTCACCAAGGGTTGGCCAGGGTGAACCGCGTCCGGCTTAGCCTCCGCGCATGCGCCGTACAGCAGCAGCAGTCGC
Organism: Actinomadura rugatobispora; assembly: GCF_055379765.1. Taxonomy (NCBI): domain Bacteria; kingdom Bacillati; phylum Actinomycetota; class Actinomycetes; order Streptosporangiales; family Thermomonosporaceae; genus Actinomadura; species Actinomadura rugatobispora. Next base: position 1,947,939 of record NZ_AP029191.1, read on the forward strand.
GACCGCCCTGGCCGCGGGTCTCGCCACCACGACGGCCGGTGCCGGGACGGCCCTGGGCGGGACACCGGCGGAGGCGTGCGAGAGCACCCCCGCCACGCACCGGATCGCCCAGGTCCAGGGCACCGGGGCCACCACGCCCCTGAACGGGCAGACGGTGCGGATCGAGGGCACCGTCACCGGGGACTTCCAGGCCGACGACCAGCTCAAGGGCTTCTTCGTCCAGGACCCGGCCCCCGACGACGACCCGCGCACCTCCGACGGCCTGTTCGTCTACTCGACCAAAGAGGTCAAGACCGGGGACCGCGTGCTGGTGACCGGCCGGGCGGTCGAGTTCGGCGGCCTGACCGAGCTGTCGCCGGTGACCGCCGTCGACGTGTGCGGCACGGCCCGTTCGATCAAGCCCGCGCGGGTGAGGCTGCCGCTGGAGGGCGGCGTCGAGGCGTACGAGGGCGTCCTGCTGCGGTTCGGCCAGCGGCTCACCGCGACCGAGACCTACCAGCTCGGACGGTACGGCGAGGTGACCGTCTCCGAGGGCGGGCGGCTGTTCCAGCCGACCGAGGGACGCGGCGGCACGCAGGCGGGCAACGACGCGCGCCGGCTGCTGGTCGACGACGGCTCGACGGTGCAGAACCCGGCGCGCGTCCCGTTCACCGAGCCGCACGCGCTGCGCATCGGCGACACCACGACCAACCTCACCGGCGTGCTCAGCCAGGGCTTCGGCAGCTACCGGCTGCAGCCGACGAGCGACACCCACTTCGCCCGCGCCAACCCGCGTCCCGCCAAGCCCGCCGGGGTCGGCGGCGACGTCAAGGTGGCGAGCTTCAACACGCTGAACTGGTTCACGACGCTGGACGAGCGCGGCGCCACGACCGCCGAGGAGCAGGAGCGGCAGATCGCCAAGCTGGTCGCGGCGCTCAAGGGCCTGGACGCCGACGCGGTCGGGCTCATGGAGGTCGAGAACAACGGCGACACCGCGGTCAAGGCGCTGGTGGACCGGCTGAACGCGGCCGTCGGCGCGGGCACCTACAGCTGGATCAGGCACCCGAACCCGGGCACCGACGCGATCCACGTCTCGATCATCTACAAGACCGCCCGGCTCACGCCGGTGGGCGCGGCGCGGTCGTCGGCCGAGCCGGTGTTCGAGCGGCCGCCGCTGGTGCAGACGTTCCGGCCCGCCGCGGGCGGCGCCCCGTTCACCATGATCGTGAACCACTTCAAGTCGAAGGGCTGCGACGGCGCGACCGGCGCGGACCGCGACCAGGGCGACGGCCAGGGCTGCTTCAACCCCCGCCGCGTCACCCAGGCCCGGACGATCGCGGACCTGGCGGCGCGCGAGGAGGGCCCGCTGGTGCTCGGCGACCTGAACGCCTACTCCGCCGAGGACCCGATGAAGGTGCTGACCGCGGCCGGGCTGGTCGGGCAGACCGAGCGGTTCGTCCGGGACGGGCAGCGCTACAGCTACGTGTTCGACGGCCAGTCGGGCGAGCTGGACCACGTCCTGGCCGGGCCGGAGCTGTCCAAGCGGGTCAGCGGCGCGACGATCTGGCACATCAACAGCGACGAGCCGCTCATCCTCGACTACAACACCGAGTACAACCCGCCGGGGCTGTACCGGCCGGACGCCTACCGCTCCTCCGACCACGACCCGGTGCTGGTCGGGCTGCGGCTGCGGTGAGCCCGGGGGCGGGGACGGGGACGGGGTCATCGACGGGTGCGCCTCCGCGGCGTATGATCCAGGTCACTTGACCGAACGTTTGCTACGTCGATCGGTGACCCGTCATGAACGAAGCCGCCCCCGCCCCCGGCGCCCTGCCCGTCGCCTCCGCCGGTCCCACCGCCTCCCACCCCGCCTTCGGCATCGGCCAGGACGGCACCTACACGCGGACCGGCCAGGTCCTCGCCTTCCTGGCCGGCCTGTGGACGATGGTGCTGTTCTTCCCCCTGCTCTTCGTCGGCGCGATCCTCTACACGAAGGCCGAGGAGGTCTTCAAGGACGACCCCGCGCGCGCCCGCAAGCTCGTGTCGTGGTCCTGGCTCAGCGTCACGGTGGCCCCCGTGCTCGCGGTGGCCGTCGTCATCGCCGCGACCCTGCCGTTCCGCTGAGCCGTTCCGCCGAATGATCGGCGGGCACCGGGAAGAGGACGCGGCCCCGCGAAGTTGCACGGATCATGAGCGTCCCCTTCTCGGTTCTCGACCTGTCCCCCGTGGTGAGCGGCTCCACCTCCGCCCAGGCCCTGCGCAACACCCTCGACCTGGCCCGGCACACCGAGGCGCTCGGCTATCACCGGTACTGGCTGGCCGAGCACCACGCGATGCCGGGGATCGCCAGTTCCGCCACCGCCGTGCTCATCGGCCAGGTCGCCGCCGCCACGTCCCGGATGCGGGTGGGCTCGGGCGGCGTCATGCTGCCCAACCACGCCCCGATGGTGGTGGCCGAGCAGTTCGGGACGCTGGAGGCGCTCCACCCCGGGCGCATCGACCTCGGCCTGGGCCGCGCCCCCGGCACCGACCAGGCCACCGCCCGCGCCCTGCGCCGCTCCCCCGACGCCCTGTCGGTCGACGACTTCCCTGAGCAGGTGCACGAGTTGCGCGCCTACTTCGGGGCGCAGAGCACCGTGACCCCGGCCGCGGGCAACGAGCCCCCGGTGTGGCTGCTGGGCTCCAGCGGCTACAGCGCCCGGCTGTCGGGCCTGCTGGGCCTGCCGTTCGCGTTCGCCCACCACTTCAGCTCCGAGAACACCCTCCCGGCGCTCGAGCTCTACCGCGAGTCGTTCCGCCCCTCGGAGGCGCTGGAACGCCCGTACGCGATGATCGGGGTGGCGGTCACGGCGGCCGAGACCGACGAGCGGGCGCGCGAGCTGGCCGCCCCGCAGGCGCTGTCGTTCCTGCGGCTGCGGCAGGGCCTCCCGGGGCCGCTGCCCAGCCCCGAGGAGACCGCCGCGCACCCGTACACGCCGTTCGAACGCCAGGCCATCGAGTCGCGGCTGGCCGGCCAGGTCGTGGGCGGCCCGGAGACGGTCCGGGCCCAGCTGGACGCGCTGCTGGGGCGGACGGAGGCCGACGAGGTGATGGTGGTGACCTCGGTGTACGAGCACGCGGACCGCCTGCGCTCGTACGACATCCTCGCCGGCCTCTACGGCCTCGGCACCGAACGGCCCGCCGCCGAGGAACCCGCCGCCAGCGCCTTCTAGGCGGTCGCGGCGGCGAACGCCTCGTCCAGGACGTCCAAGCCCTCCTTGAGCAGGTGCTCGGGGATGACCAGCGGCGGCAGGAAGCGCAGCACGTTGCCGTAGGTGCCCGCGGTCAGCGTCAGCAGCCCGGCGGCGTGGCAGCGGCGCGCGACCTCGGCGGTCAGCTCCGGGTTCGGCTCCTTCGAGCCGTCGCCGCGCACCAGCTCGACCGCGATCATCGCGCCGCGGCCGCGCACGTCGCCGACCTCGGGGTGGCGCTCGGCCAGGGCGCGCAGCCGGGGCAGCATCACCTCGCCGATCGCGCGGGCCCGGTCGGCCAGCTTCTCGTTCTCGATCTCCTCCAGCACGGCCAGCGCCGCCTCGCAGGAGACCGGGTTGCCGCCGTAGGTCCCGCCGAGCCCGCCCGCGTGGATCCGGTCGAGCAGGTCGGCGCGGCCGGTGACCGCGGCGAGCGGCATCCCGCCCGCGATGCCCTTGGCCGTGGTGACGATGTCGGGGACGACGCCCTCGTGCTCGCACGCGAACAGGTCGCCGGTGCGGGCGAACCCGGTCTGCACCTCGTCGGCGATGAACACGATCCCGTGCGCCCGGCAGAACTCGGCGATCGCGGGCAGGAACCCGGGCGCGGGCTCGATGAAGCCGCCCTCGCCCTGGATCGGCTCGATCACCACGCCGGCGACGTTCTCCGGCCCGATCTGCTTGGTGATCTGGTCGACGGCCTGCGCCGCCGCCTCCGGCCCGCAGTTCTCCGGCCCGCCCGGCCAGCGGAACGGGTAGGCCATCGGCATCCGGTACACCTCGGGCGCGTAGGGGCCGAACCCGTGCTTGTACGGCATGTTCTTGGCGGTCAGCGTCATCGTGAGCAGCGTCCGGCCGTGGTAGCCGTGGTCGAACACCACCACCGCCTGCCGCCCGGTGGCGTACCGGGCGACCTTGACGGCGTTCTCCACCGCCTCCGCGCCGCTGTTGACCAGGAAGGTGCGCTTGGCGTGGTCGCCGGGGGTGAGCCGGTTGAGGGCCTCGCAGACCGCGACGTACGACTCGTAGGGCGCCACCATGAAGCAGGTGTGGGTGAAGCGCTCCGCCTGCGCGGCGACCCGTTCGGCGACGCGCGGGTTGGCGTTGCCGACGTTGGTGACGGCGATCCCGGAGCCGAAGTCGATGAGGGAGTTGCCGTCGGCGTCGACCACGACGCCGCCGCCCGCGTCGGTCACGTACACCGGGAGCACGCTGCTCACCCCGGGCGCGACCGCGGCGGCGCGGCGCTCCTGGAGTTCGCGCGAGCGGGGTCCGGGAATCTCGGTGACGACGCGGCGCTCCTGGGGCAGGCGGTGCACGCCGGACGGCGCGCCGATGATCTGGCTGCTCATGGCGTGAACATAAGCGCGGCGCGACCTACGCTGAACCGTACGGACCGGCGAATCCCGGCCGCCCTTTTCGACGACCCGTAAGGAGCCGCCCGTGCCTCCCACCCTCCGCCAGGTGGCCGCGCTGCCGCAGCTGCGCCTGCGCCCGCTGACCGGGCCGGCGCCCGACGCGCCCGTGCGGTGGGTGGCGGTCAGCGAGCTGGAGGATCCGACGCCGTTCCTGGAGGGCGGGGAGCTGCTGCTGACGACCGGGATGCGGCTGACCGCCGAGGGCGCCGCCCCCTACGTCGCGCGGCTGGTGGCGCGGGGCGTGGCCGGGCTCGGCTTCGCGGTCGGGGTGATCCACGAGGACGTCCCGCCGGAGCTGGTGGCGGCGTCGCGGGCGCAGGGGCTGGCGCTGCTGGAGGTGCCGCGGCCGACGCCGTTCATCGCGGTCGGGAAGGCGGTGTCGCGGCTGCTGGCCGCCGAGTGGTACGAGGACGCGACCCGCTCGTCCCACGCCCAGCGGGAGCTGACCCGGGCGGCGCTGAAGGGCCCCGGGCCGCTGATCACCAGGCTGGCGCGGGAGCTGGGCGGCTGGGCGCTGCTGCTGGACCCCGCCGGCGAGGTGCGGCACGCCGAGCCCGCCCGCGCCCGGCGCCGCGCCCCCGGTCTGGCGCCCGAGCTGGCCCGGCTGCGCGGCACCCCGGACTCGCGGGAGGGCGCCTCCAGCGTCGCGCTGTCCGGGGAGGACGGGCAGGTGGTCGTGCAGTCGATCGGGCTGGGCGGGCGGCCGCGCGGGTTCCTGGCCGTCGGCACCGGCGATCCGCTGCCGCCCGCGGCCCACACGATCGTGGGCGCGGCGGTCTCCCTGCTCACCCTCCAGTCGGAGAGCCCGCGCACGGGCCGTCCTCTGCGGGCGGCGCTGGCCGGGCTGCTGCTGGGGGTGCGCCCTGCGGGGGCGGCGGAGTCCGCGCTGCCGGATCCTCCGGTGCGGGTGCTGGCGTGCGCGGGCGGCGGCGCCGTCCTGGACGCGCTGGACGCCGATCCGGCGGGCGAGCGCTGCCTGGCGGTGCCGCTGCGGGACGGCCCGTGCGCGGTGATCGTCCCGGACCGGCTGGCGGGCCAGGTGGCGGCGCTGGCGCGGCCGAGCGGCCCGGTCGGCGTCAGCGACCCGGCCGAGGACCTGGACGCCCTCGACCGCGCCCTCGCCCAGGCGGAACGGGCCCTGGCCGCCGCGCGCCGCGTCCGGGCGGGGGCCGACAGCCCGCACGGGGTGCTCCACCACGCCGACCTTCCGGGCCGGGGCCTGCTGGGCCTGCTCGACCCCGGCGTGGCGCAGGGCTTCGCGGAGGCGCTGCTGGCCCCGCTGCGCGCCGAGGACCCGTCCCTGGTCGCCTCGCTGCGCGCCTACCTGGCGGCGAACGGGCAGGGCGAGGCCGCCGCGCGGGCGCTGGGCGTGCACCGGCACACGCTGCGCACCCGGATGCGGAAGGCGGCCGAGCTGCTGGGCCGCGACCTGGACGATCCGGCGGTCCGCGCCGAGCTGTGGATCGCGCTCGCCGTCACGGCGAGCGACGGCGGCCCGATTGGACACGCTGGAGGCTCCCGCGGCGGCGGACCGGAGATAGCGTGAGGCCATGGACGTGACCCCATTCTGGCTGGCCGGTCGGCCCGCGACCGGTGACGAGGAACTGACCGTTACCCACCCCTACGACGGACGCGTCGTGGGGACCGCCGCCGTACCGACCCCGGACCAGGTCGAACAGGCCGTGGCCGCGGCCGACGCGATCCGGCGGGAGGCGGCCGCGCTGCCGCTGCACGTGCGCGCCGAGGCCCTGGCGCACGTGTCGGCGCGGCTGAAGGAGCGCTCCGAGGAGATCGCCCGGCTCATCACCTCCGAGAACGGCAAGCCGCTGCTGTGGGCGCGCGGCGAGGTGACCCGCGCGATCGCCACGTTCCGGTTCGCCGCCGAGGAGACCCGCCGCTGGAGCGGCACCACCCAGCGGCTCGACACCGACCCGGCCGCGGGCGGCCGGATGGCCTACGTCGCCCGCGTGCCCAAGGGCTCGGTGCTGGGCATCTCGCCGTTCAACTTCCCGCTCAACCTCACCGCCCACAAGATCGCCCCGGCGATCGCGGTGGGCGCCCCGATCGTGGTCAAGCCCGCCCCCGCCACCCCGCTCTCGGCGCTGCTGCTGGGCGAGCTGCTGGCCGAGACCGACCTGCCCGAGGGCATGTTCTCGGTCCTGCCGGTGCCCAACGACCGGGCCCCCGGCCTGGTCCAGGACCCGCGACTGCCGATCGTGTCGTTCACCGGCTCGGTCCCGGTCGGCTGGTCGATCCGCGACTCGGTCCCGCGCAAGCACGTCACGCTGGAGCTCGGCGGCAACGGCGCCGCGGTCGTGCTGCCCGACTCCGACCTCGACTGGGCGGCCTCCCGCATCGGTCTGTTCTCCAACTACCAGGCCGGGCAGAGCTGCATCGCGGTGCAGCGGGTGTACGTCGACCGGTCGGTGTACGACGACTTCGTCCCCAAGCTGGTCGAGTCGGTCAACGCGCTGGTCACCGGCGACCCGTGGGACGACAAGACCCAGGTCGGCCCGCTGGTCAGCCAGGACGCCGCCGAGCGGGTGGAGTCCTGGGTGGACGAGGCGGTCGCGGCGGGCGCCGAGGTGCTGGCCGGCGGCACCCGCGAGGGCGCCGCGTACGCGCCCACCGTGCTGGCCGGCGTGCCCGCCGACGCCAAGGTGCAGCGCGAGGAGGTCTTCGGGCCGGTCATGCTGGTCCAGCCCGTCGACGGCGTGGACGAGGCGTTCGACCTGGTCAACGCGTCCACGTTCGGGCTCCAGGCCGGGGTGTTCACGCGGAACCTCGACATCGCGTTCCGGGCGCACCGGGAGCTGGACGTCGGCGGCGTGGTGATCGGCGACGTGCCGTCCTACCGGGCCGACCAGATGCCGTACGGGGGCGTGAAGGACTCCGGGGTCGGCCGCGAGGGGCTGCGCTCGGCGATGCTGGACTACACCGAGGAGAAGGTCATGGTCCTCACGGGCCTGCCCCTCTGAATCTCGGAATCTCCGACCCGACGGATCGACGGCGGGCCAGGGCCATCACGGCCCTGGCCCGCCCTCCCAATTGCATAGGAGGGGCCTTGACCGGCGTACCGTACGAGGAATGGCTTGCCCGGGCCGAGAAGCTCGACCCGTACACCGGCCTCCACATCGACGGCGCGTTCTCTCCCGGCGCGGGCGAGCTGCCCGTCGTGTCGCCGCGCGACGGCGCCGTGATCGCCCGGGTCGCCGCCGCGGACGCGGCCGACGCCGACCGTGCGGTGGCCGCCGCGCGGCGCGCGTTCGACGAGGGCCCGTGGCCGCGGCTGGCGCCCGCCGAGCGCAAGGCGGCGCTGCTGCGCTGGGCCGATCTGGTGGAACGTGACAGGGAGCGGCTGTCGCTGCTCATCAGCCTGGAGATGGGCAAGCCGATCACCGAGGCGTACGGCATCGAGCTGCGCGCGGTGATCGGCTGCCTGCGCTGGTACGCCGAGGCCGCCGACAAGCAGCTGGACGAGTCGCCGCGCACCGGCGGGGGTTCGCTGGCGCTGGTCACCCGGGAGCCGGTGGGCGTGGTCGCGGCGGTCGTCCCGTGGAACTTCCCGCTGACCATGGCCGCCTGGAAGCTGGCCCCGGCGCTCGCCGCGGGCTGCACGGTGGTGCTCAAGCCGGCCGAGGAGTCGCCGCTGTCGGCGCTGCACCTGGCCGCCCTGGCCGCCGAGGCGGGGCTGCCGCCCGGGGCGTTCAACGTGCTGAACGGGCGCGGCGAGGTCGCCGGGCGGGCGCTGGGCGAGCATCCGGGCGTCGACGCGGTCGCGTTCACCGGGTCCGGCGAGGTCGGGCGGCACTTCCTGCGGTACGCGGCCGACTCCAACCTCAAGCGGGTCTGGCTGGAGCTGGGCGGCAAGTCGCCCAACATCATCCTGCCCGACGCGCCCGACCTGGACGCCGCCGCCGACACCGCCGCCTGGGGGATCTTCTTCAACGCCGGGGAGATGTGCTCGGCGCCGTCCCGGCTGCTGGTGCACCGCTCGGTCGCCGGCCGGGTGCTGGACCGGATCGTCGCCCGCGCCGGGGCGATCCGGGTCGGCGACCCGCTCGACCCGTCCACCGAGATGGGCCCGCTGGTGTCGGCCGCGCAGCGGGAGCGGGTGCTGTCGTACGTGGCGGCCGGCGGCGACGGCGGGGCCCGGCTCCGCGCGGGCGGCGGCGGGCGGCCGGACGGCGTCCACGAGGGTGGGCACTTCCTGCGGCCGACGGTGTTCGACCGGGTCGAGCCCGGGATGGCGATCGCCCGCGAGGAGATCTTCGGGCCGGTGCTGGCGGTGCTGGAGTTCGACGACGCCGAGGAGGCCGTCCGGCTGGCCAACGGCACCGACTACGGGCTCGCCGCCGCCGTGTGGACCTCCGACCTGTCCACCGCGCACCGCGTGTCCCGCGCGCTGAAGGCCGGGACGGTGTGGGTGAACTGCTACGAGGAGGGCGACATGAGCGTGCCGTTCGGCGGGGTGAAGCAGTCCGGCCACGGCCGCGACAAGTCCCTGCACGCCCTCGACAAGTACACCGACCTGAAGACCACCTGGATCGAGCTGTGAGCAGGCCGCTGATCGCCCTGCCCGCCCGCTTCTCCACCAGTGCCTCGGCGCTGCGGTACCGCGCCGAGGTCGCCGCCCGCGCGCTGGTGGAGGCGGTGTGGCGAGGCGGCGGCGAGCCGTTCGTCATGCATCCGGCCGACCCGGCGGGCGCGGCCGCGCGGCTGGCCCGCTGCGACGGCGTCCTGCTCCCCGGCGGCGGCGACCTGCACCCCCGCCACTACGGCGCCGCCGACGAGCACGAGGCGCTGTACGACGTGGACGAGGAGCAGGACGCGTTCGACCTGGCCGTGGCCGAGCACGCCCTCGCCTCGGGGCTGCCGCTGCTGGCGGTGTGCCGGGGGCTGCAGGTGGTGAACGTGGTCCGCGGCGGCACGCTGCGCCAGCACATGGACGCCGAGCACCGCCACCTCGTCCACCCGGTCGCGGTCGATCCGGGCACGCTGCTGGCCAAGATCCTGGACGCGGGCGAGGCGCGGGCGTCCTGCTACCACCACCAGGACCTCGAGGTGCTGGGCCGCGGGCTGGCGGTGACGGCGCGCGCCGCCGACGGCGTGATCGAGGGGGTCGAGTACGCCGATCCGGGGCGGGAGGCCGGGTGGTTCCTGGGCGTCCAGTGGCATCCGGAGGACACCGCCGCCACCGACCCCGCCCAGCAGGCCCTGTTCACGGCCCTGGTAACCGCCTCCGCACCGTAATCGGGGCCGGGCTGGCTCAGTCGCGCGGGACGGTCCCCACGGTCCGGTAGCGGTGGTCGCGGGCGGCCAGCCGGTCGGCGGCGGGGAGCGCGGACAGCCCGGCCAGCGCCCGCGCGACGGCCCCGGCCGCCCGGACGCAGAACTCCTCGGGCTCGTCGGCGGCGTCCGGGCGCTCGTCCACCACCTGGTCGGCGATGCCGTCGCGCAGCAGATCGGCCGAGCGGACGCCCTGCGCCCCGGCCATCTCCGCCGCCCGGTCCGGTGTCCGGTGCACGATCACCGAGGCGCCCTCGGGCGGCAGCGGGGACAGCCAGGCGTGCCGGGCGGCCAGCACCCGGTCGGCGGGCAGCAGCGCCAGCGCCGCGCCCCCGGTCCCCTCCCCCAGCAGCAGGCAGACGGTGGGCACGGGCAGGGTGATCAGATCGGCCAGGCAGCGGGCGATCTCCCCGGCCAGCCCGCCCTCCTCCGCCTCGGCCGACAGCACCGCGCCCGGCGTGTCGACCACCGTGACCAGGGGCAGGCCCAGCTCGGCGGCCAGGCCCATCCCGCGCCGGGCGACGCGCAGCCCCGCCGGGCCGAGCCGGTGGCCCTCGCGCTGGCTGCGGCGGTCCTGGCCGACCACGACGCAGGCCGCGCCGCCGACGCGGGCCAGCGCGAGCAGCAGCCCGGGGTCGGCCTCTCCCTGCCCGGTCCCGGACATGAGGGTGACGCGGCCGGTCCCGTACCGCAGCAGCTCGCGCACGCCCGGCCGCGCGGGGTCGCGCGAGCGTTCGATCGACTCCCAGGCCGATCCGCCGTCCTCCACGGCGACCGCCCCGTCCCCCGGCGAGGAGCCCGCGAGCGCGCCGGGAAGCCTGGTCGAGCCCGCGGGACGGACCTCATGGCCATCGGGCGCCCGCCGCGCGGACAGGACGTCCAGCGCCCCCGCCGCGACCTCCGCGAGCTCGTCGATCCCCACGACGGCGTCGACCAGGCCCTTGGCGAAGAGGTTCTCCGCCACCTGGACGCCCTCGGGGAACGGCTCCCCGTACAACCCCTCGTACACGCGCGGCCCCAGAAACCCGATCAACGCGCCCGGCTCGGCGGCGGTCACGTGCCCCAGCGAGCCCCAGGAGGCGTAGACGCCGCCCGTGGTCGGATGCCGCAGGTAGACCAGGTACGGCAGCCCCGCCGCGCGGTGCCGGGTCACCGCCGCGGTGATCCTGGCCATCTGCACGAACGCGGCCGTCCCCTCCTGCATCCGGGTGCCGCCCGACGACGGCGCCGCCACCAGCGGCAGCCCCTCGGCGGTGGCGCGCTCCACCGCGGCCACGATCCGCTCCGCGGTGGCCAGCCCGATCGAGCCCGCCAGGAACCGGAACTCCGACACCACGTAGGCCACCCGCCGCCCGCGCAGCAGCCCCTCCCCGGTGATCACGGCCTCGTCGCAGCCGCTGCGCTCGCGGGCGGCGGCCAGGTCCCGGCCGTACGGGGAGTCCGGGTCGGCGACCGGGAGCGGCTCGACGTCCCAGGACCGGTGGCCGTCACCGTCCAGCACCCGGCGCAGCAGTTCGCGCGCCCCCACCCGGCCGCCCGCCGATCCCGGCATGCTGTCCCCTCCCGCGCCCGGCCGCCGCCGGTTCCACACGTTTCGTTCGAGTTCGTTCAACCTAGGACAGGTCGCGGGGGACGATCAGGCCAGGGGGATGCGGAGGATGAGCCGGGCGCCGTCGGGGCACTCCCCGACGACGAGCGAGCCGCCGTGCGCGTGCGCGATGTCGCGGGAGATCGGCAGCCCCAGTCCGGTGCCGCCCGCGTCGCAGCGGCGCCCCTCGGCCAGCCGCTGGAAGCGCTGGAAGACCCGTTCCCGCTCCTCGCGCGGGATGCCGGGTCCGTCGTCGGCGACCATCATCAGGGCGTCGCTGCCGTCGCTCCCGACCGCCACCCGCACCCACGACCTGGCGTGCCGCTCGGCGTTGTCCAGCAGGTTGGTCAGCAGGCGTACCAGGTGGGCGCGCACGCCCGACACCTCCACGCCCTCGTCGGTCTCCAGCTCGATCGGCACCCGCGACCGGACGGCGCGCCGGGCGGTCTCGGTACGGACCAGCGCGCCCAGGTCGATCCGCTCCCGCTCGCCGGGGGCGCCGGACTCCAGCCTCGCCATCATCAGCAGGTCCTGGACGATCCGCTGCAGCCGGTCGGCGTCGGACAGCACCGCCTGCGCCACCCGCGGCCAGTCCTCCTCGTCGGGATCCTGCAGCGCCGCCTCCAGCTGGGTGCGCAGGCCGGTCAGCGGGCTGCGGAGCTCGTGCGAGGCGTCGGCGACCCAGGCCCGCTGCCGCTCGCCGAGGTGCTCCATCCGCTCCAGCGTGACGTTCACGGCACGGGCCAGCTCGGCGACCTCGTCGTGCCGGTCGGGGACGCTGACCCGGCGCGCCCCGCGGCGCTTGGTGATCAGGTCGAGTTCGGAGGTCATCACGCCGACCGGGCGCAGCGCCCGTTCGACGGCGTGCCAGACGATCCAGCCCACCAGGGGCAGGCCCAGCACCAGCCCCAGGCCCAGGCCCAGCAGGAGGGCGAGCGTGGTGCTGCCGATGTGCCCGACCGGCACCGCCACGAACATGGCCAGGACGCCCAGAAGCAGCAGCGCCCCGGCCATCGCGGTGGCCAGGGCGGTCAGCCGTGCCTGCATCGACCAGTGCGATGGGGACCACCGCGTGACCGGATGCGACATTCCGGCGCCCTCCCCGGGTAGCGCGCGGTCGTGCACCGCGCCGCGTCCGCACCTGGGGGTGAGCGGAATGGAGTGTTCTACCTTCTCTAGGGCTTGTTGTAACCCTCCCATTGCCGGTGAAACAACGGCTCAGGTCAAGGATGAGCCGCCTGGGAGGAGTCGCCGGTGACCGGGACGGGCCGTGCCGTCGCCGTCCCGGTCACCGGACGGCCCCCGCCGTAAGAGCGCCCCGAACGGCGGGGACGACCTGGCCGGCCCACTCCGCGAGCACGGAGCCGGGCCGGGGGGTCTCGCCGGCCGCGCCGGGCGGCCGGATGATCGTTTCGAGTTCGGACTCCAGCAGCGCCAGCCCCGGGGAGGGCACCGTGGCGCCGAGCTCGACCAGCAGCGGCCGCAGGTGCACCTCGACCGCCAGCGCGTGCTGAGGCGCGCCCATCACCAGCACCGGGAGCGCGACGGCGCCGTGCAGCGCGCCGCCGGCGATCCGGTCGAGGAAGACCTTCAGCAGGCCGGTGTAGGTGGCCTTGTAGGTGGGGCTGGCGACCAGCAGCACCTGGGCCGCCTTGACGCGTTCGAGGGCCGCGGCGACCTCCGCCGGGGGCGTGGCCTCCAGCAGTCCCGGTCCGTACTCGGACAGGTCGATCACGCCGGGCTCGCCGTCGATGCCGGCCGCCTCCGCGACGGCGCGGGCGGCGGCGACCGCGGCGGCGGCCGTACGGGATCCGGGACGGGGATTGCCGATGATGACCTCGAAGCTCACGAACCTCATCCTGGTCCATGTTCCCCACTAAGTCAACCAATTAGATAGGAAACATCCGAGGGAATCCGCGACCAGCCGCACCGGACATAAGAGGGCAAGAGCGGGGGAGGACCCCCAAAAAGGATCGATGCCCGCGCGGAACGGCGCCTCCCACCCCTGGGGTGCCGACCGCGCGGACATCGCCTTCGGTGCCGCCAACCGCTCGCTCCGCGCGCCGAGGAGGATCCGACGGAGCCGGGCGATTGCCGAACTGGAGATAACTCTGCCCTGTCCGAATGCCATCGGGGCTACATCGAGGTGACGAACACGTTTCCTGCAATCTGTGTTCATACGGCACCATACTGTGCACATGATCGGGGGCTGGACGGACTGGAGTGACGAAAGGGGCCGACGGGTCAAGCATGGACGGGCACGCCACCGGATCCCCCGCGCACGAATCCACCCCTGTGCGCGAATCCCCGACGTACGACGTACGCCCGCTGGAGGCGGGTGATCCGCGGACGGTGGGCGGCTACTCCCTGCTCGGCCGGATCGGCGCCGGCGGGATGGGCACGGTCTACCTCGGCCGCCGCTCCGACTCCGACCGGCGGGTGGCGGTGAAGACCATCCACCCCCATCTCGCGGTCGACGCCGCGTTCCGGGACCGGTTCCGCGACGAGGCCGTCCTGGCCGGGCGGGTCGCCTCCTTCTGCACCGCGCGCGTCCTGGCGCACGGCGAGGAGGACGGCCGCCCCTACATCGTCAGCGAGTACGTCGGCGGGATGTCGCTCCAGCACCGGATCACCGCGGGCGGGCCGATGCCGGACGCGGACGCGCACGCGGTGGCGGTGGGCGTGGTGTCGGCGCTGGCGGCGATCCACTCGGCCGGGCTGGTGCACCGCGACCTCAAGCCCGCCAACGTGATGCTGACCCTGTCCGGCTGCCGCGTGATCGACTTCGGCATCGCCCGCTCCCAGGACACCCCCGGCACCCTCACCTCCGCCGGGACCGTCCTGGGCACGCCCGGTTGGATGGCCCCCGAGGTGCTGCGCGGCGGGTACGCCACCCCGGCGGCCGACATCTTCACCTGGGGCTGCCTGGTCGCGTACGCCGGGACGGGCCGGATGCCGTTCGGGGAGGGCGAACCGGCCGCGGTCGCGCTGCGCGTGATGCGCGAAGAGCCCGATCTGGACGGGCTGCCCGTGGCGCTGCTCAACGCGGTGCGGCCCGCGCTGGCCAAGGACCCGCGCGACCGGCCCACCGCGTCCGGCCTGCTGCTGGCCCTCGTCCAGGGAACCGGCCGTCCGGCGCCCGCGCCGTCCGCCACCGCGGCCCTCCCCCGCCGGGAGGCACGGAAGGCGGCCCGGAACGGCGGCGCGGCGCGCAACGGGACCGTCCCAAGGACGAGCCCCAGGAACAACGCCCGCAACGGCGCGGGCAACGGCGGAAAGGCGCTCGGCCGGCCGGTCGCCGCGCCGCCGCGTCCGGCCTCCTCCTCCGGTGCCGGCGACGAGGGCCCCGACACGGCCGCCTTCACCGTGATCGGGCACGTCGGGGCGCGCTCGTCGACCCGTGTCCGGCTGCTGGCCGGAGTCGGGGCGGCGGTGGCGACCCTGCTGGCCGGCGGACTGATCATTGGAATGAGCGGGGCGGGCAGGGACGCGGTCCCGGCGTCGTCGACGTCGGCGACGCCCCCCTCGGCACCGGCCTCCGGCACCACCTCGCGCGCCCCGGTGCGGCGCGTGGTGCCGGTCACGCCCCGCCCGTCCAAGCGGCACCCCGGCCAGCGGCAGTCCCGCGACCAGAAGGGCAAGAACAAGGGCGAGGGCAAGACCGGCGGAAGGAACAGGGGCAGCGGCGCTCCCTGAGCCCTGGGCCCAGGGGATGGGGCGCGCCGTGGGATCAGGTGCGCCAGATCAGCACGAGGGCGCAGTCGTCGTCGCGGGCCGCCGCCATCGTCTGGACCAGCTCCCTGGCGCCCTTCCGGAAGCCCTCGGGGACGAGCCGCTCGGCCTCACCCAGCAGCCGGTCGATGCCCGCGTCCAGGTCGCGGCCGGGCGACTCCACCAGTCCGTCGGTGTAGAGCATGAGCGCGTCGCCGGGCTTGAGCCTGCCGTGCTCGGGGACGCAGCGCAGGTCGGGCACCACGCCCAGCACCACGCCCTTGGCCGTGCCGACGTGCCAGGTGCCGGTGGCCGACTCGAACTGCACGGCGGGCGGGTGGCCCGCCGACTCGACCGTGAAGTCGCCGGTCTTGAGGTCGAGCACCAGATGGACGGCCGTGACGAAGCCCTCGTCCCAGCGCTGCCGCTGGAGATAGGTGTTGCAGGCGGGCAGGAAATGCTCGGGCTGGAGCGATCCAAGCAGCCCACCGAAGGCGCCGGACAGCATCAGGGCCCTGGTGCCGGCGTCGGTGCCCTTCCCGGACACGTCCACCAGCGCGACCTCCAGCGTCTCCCCGTCGCAGTTCGACACCACGAAGTCGCCGCCGAACGACGACCCGCCCGCCTGGAGGAGCACGACCTGGGAGTCCCAGCCCTCCGGCAGCTCGGGCATCTCGCCCTGGCGGCGCAGCCGGTCGCGCAGCTCCAGCAGCATCGAGTCGCCGCGCAGCCCCTGCACGCCGAGCCGCTGCCGGGTGCGGGCCAGGGTGAGGGCGAGCACCGCCGTGACGCCCAGCGTGGCGATCATGACGGGCCCGACGCCCTGCGGGTCCTTCCAGTCGTTGTAGCCGACCATGACCACGACCACGCACAGCAGCGCCACCAGGCTGCGCACCTTGAGCAGCAGGCCGCCGCCGAGCACGGCCAGGAACAGCGCGCTCAGCGGGGCCCAGGCCTGCGACACCGGCGCGCTGAACCCGATCACCAGCGTCAACACCGCCAGGGCCGCGAAGACGTTCCGTTCACGGGTCAGCCTGCCGCGCCGCAGCCACCCGTAGACCCGCACGAGGATCGGGATCCGGCGCAGGAAGGCGCGGACCCTCGGCGGAAGGAGGTGGACCAGACGTTGCAGCATGACTCCGGCACTGTATCGAGCATCCGGCCCGACCGGCGCCCATCCGCGCCAGCGATCACCGGTTGCGACGATCCACTACGCCCCCGTGGTCCCACCTTGCCCCCGAGCCCGTCCAGGATCACACTCCGTGGCCGCCGCCCTTGCCAGGAGGTGGGGCCGGTGGTGTCCAATGGACGCACCGAACCGGCCGTGCGCGGGCGAGCGGGAACGAGCGAGGAGGTCGCGGTGGGTCAGCCGGGAATGCGGATCACGGTGGACGCGGCGATGCGGGCGCGGGACATCTCCCGGCCGCGCCCGGACGGCGAGGAGCCCCCGCCGCCCAGGCCGGCCGCCGCGCCGGAGGCGGCCGAGCCGGGCAAGCGGGGCAAGGCGGCCAAGAACGAGCGGCGCCGCCAGGACAAGCGCGGCGGCGCCCGCAAACCGCCCGCGCCCTGACCGCGCCCTGACCGTCTAGAGGGGCGGGACCTCTCCGGTCTCCTCGTACTCGCTGAGCATCTGGATCCGGCGGGTGTGGCGCGGCTCGTCGGAGTACGGCGTCTCCAGGAAGATCCGGACGAACTCCGTGGCGGTGTCCAGGTCGTGCTGGCGCGCCCCGATGCTGATGACGTTGGCGTCGTTGTGCTCGCGGGCGAGCCGCGCGGTGTCCTCGTTCCAGACCAGCGCGGCCCGCACGCCCCCGACCTTGTTGGCGGCGATCGCCTCGCCGTTGCCCGAGCCGCCGATCACGATGCCCAGGACCCCGGGCCACTCGGCGGCGGTCCGCTGGGCGGCCCGCAGCACGAACGGCGGGTAGTCGTCGACGGCGTCGTACACCGGCGCCCCGCAGTCGACCGGCTCGTGCCCGTTCGCCTTCAGCCAGGCGACCAGGTGCTCCTTGAGCTCGAAGCCGGCATGGTCGCATCCAAGAAACACGCGCATGGCCAAGATTGTCCCAGGTCCGCCGACCCGCCGGCGCCCCGGGGCGGCGATCAGCCCGGGATCGGGACGGGGAAGCGGAAGCCGTGGTCGACCTGGGCCTCCAGGTCCTCGCCGACCGCCCGGTTGGCCCAGCTCCGCGCGTTCTTGACGTGGAACTCCACGGCCTGGCGGCGGAACCGGTCCCAGTCGCGCTCGCGGGCGTCGACGGCCGCGACCATGCGGTCGAGCGCGTCGCGGTTGGCGGCCTCCAGCGCGATCCCGTCGCGGCCCTGCTCCATGGCCCGGACGGAGGCGGACTGGCCGAGCCAGGTCAGCAGGTCGCCGCCGACGTGCTCGCGCAGGTAGGCCACGTCGCCGTCGCCCTGCACCTTGTTGCCGACGACGGTGATCGCGACGTCGTAGTCGCGGGCGTACTCGGTGTACTGGCGGTAGACCCCGACGCCCTTCCGGGTGGGCTCGGCGACCAGGAACATCAGGTCGAACCGGGTGAACAGCCCGGAGGCGAAGGTGTCGGCGCCGGCGGTCATGTCGACGACGACGTACTCGCCGGGGCCGTCGACCAGGTGGTTGAGGTAGAGCTCGACCGCGCCGGTCTTGGAGTGGTAGCAGGCCACACCCAGGTCGTCGTCGTTGAACGGGCCGGTGGCCAGCAGCGTGACCCGGCCGGCGGCGCCGCCCGAGCGGACCGCGACGTCGCGGCCCAGGGCGTGCACGGGGTCGTCGCCGCCGAGCCGCAGCAGCCGGGAGCCGGAGCCGGGCGGGGTGGTCTTGACCATGGCGGCGGCCGAGGAGATCCGCGGGTTGTCGCCGCGCAGGTGGTCCTTGATCTCGGGGAGCCGGTCGCCCATGGCGGGGATCGCGGCCGCCGTCTCGTCGTCCAGCCCGAGCGCCGCGCCCAGATGCTGGTTGATGTCGGCGTCGATGGCCACCACCGGCAGCCCCCGGGCGGCCAGGTGCCGGATGAACAGCGACGACAGGGTGGTCTTGCCGCTGCCGCCCTTGCCGACGAACGCAACCTTCACGAATGCCTCGATTCGGATATGAAAACCGTTGCCATTTCAGGTGGACGAGTCTTCCCGAAGCGCGGTGCGGCAGGCAAGCCGAATCCCCGAACTAGCCCGAAGGGGCCAGAAGGGCATGACCGGAGCGACTCCCCGGGGTTCAGCCGCGCGAGCGCGCGGCCGCCGCCGGATCGAAGCCGAACGGCAGCTCCAGCCGGTGCTCGGCGAGCAGCGGGGCGTCGCCCAGCAGGTCGAGCGTGGGCGCGTCGGCGGCGATCACGCCGCCCGACAGGATCAGCGACCGCGGGCACAGCTCGGCCGCGTACGGCAGGTCATGGGTGACCATCAGCACGGTCACCTCCAGCCCCAGCAGGATCTCCGCCAGCTCCCGGCGGCCCGCCGGGTCCAGGTTGGACGACGGCTCGTCCAGCACCAGGATCTCCGGCTCCATCGCCAGCACCGTCGCCACCGCGACCCGGCGCCGCTGCCCGAAGCTCAGATGCTGCGGCGGCCGGTCGGCGACCTCCAGCATGCCGACCCGGCCCAGCGCGACCTCCACCCGGCGGTCCAGCTCGGCGCCGCGCAGCCCCAGGTTGGCGGGGCCGAACGCGACGTCCTCCCGGACCGTGGGCATGAACAGCTGGTCGTCAGGGTCCTGGAAGACGATCCCGACCCGACGCCGGATCTCCCGCAGCGCCTTCTTGTCCTTGGGGTCCACGGTCATCCCGCCGACCCGGACCGTTCCCAGCCCGCCGTGCAGGATGCCGTTCAGATGCAGGACGAGGGTGGTCTTGCCCGCCCCGTTGGGGCCCAGCAGCGCCACCCGTTCACCCTGGCCGATGGTGACGTCGACGCCGTACAGGGCCTGGGTCCCGTCGGGGTAGGCGTAGGCGAGCCCACTCACTTCCAGGGACGGAGCACTCGTCATGGCCCCATCCAAGCGGCCAGGGCGACCAGGCCCGCCGCCAGGGGGAGGGCGGAGGCCGTCCACCACTGCGCGGCGGAGGCGCCGACGTCGTGCAGCACGGGCATGCGGCCGTCGTACCCGCGGCTCACCATCGCCAGGTGCACCCGCTCCCCGCGCTCGTACGAGCGCAGGAAGAGCGCGCCGAGCGAGCGGGCCAGGACACCCGCGTCCCGCATGCCGCGCGGCTCGAAACCGCGGGCGGCGCGGGCCACCCGCATGCGGCGCAGCTCGCCGGCCACCACATCGCCGTACCGCAGCATGAACGCCGCGATCTGCGTGAGAAGCTGCGGCATCCGCAGCCGCTCGATCCCGAGCAGCAGCAGCCGCGGCTCGGTGGTGGCGGCCAGCAGCACGGACGCGACCACGCCGAGGGTGCCCTTGGCCAGGATGTTCCAGGCGCCCCACAGGCCGTCCTCGCTCAGCCGCAGCCCCAGGACGGCGACCTTCTCACCGGTCGCGACGAACGGCAGCGCCAGCGCGAACGCCACGAACGGCACCTCGATCGCCGTCCGCCGCAGCACCAGCCCGTACGGGACGCGGGCCACGGCGGCGACGGCGGCCAGCAGCACCGCGTACACCGCGAACGCCCAGATCCGCTCGCGCGGCGTGGCCACGACCACCAGCACGAACGCCAGCAGGGCGACCAGCTTGCACTGCGGCGGCAGCCGGTGCACCGGCGAGCTCCCCGGAACGTGCAGCCGGTGGGCGTGGCCCCCGCCCATCTAGGCGTCCCGCGACGGGGCGGGCGCGGACGCCGCGCGCTCCGCACCGGCGTCCTCTCCGGCGACCGGGGCGCCGCGGCGGCGCAGCACCCAGAACAGCCCGCCGCCCACGGCCAGGACGGCGGCGACGCCGATCACGCCGGACAGCCCGCCCGACAGCCGGGCGTCGTCGATCCCCTTGACGCCGTAGTCGCCCAGCGGGGAGTCCTTGAGCGCGTGGTCCTTCTCCTCGGCGCTGATCCCCTTGTCGCCGGCGACCTTCTCCAGGCCGTCGGGGTGGGAGCTGGCGTAGTAGCTGACGATCCCGGCGAGCACCAGGGTCACCAGCAGGGCGGCGGCGAAGAAGCGCTTGGTGGTCATGACCGTCCCTCCGCGGGCTCGGCCGGCGCGCCGGGCGCCGGGGCGGACTCTCCGGCGGCGGGCCGCCGGGTGCGCAGCGTCACGGGCTTGATCAGGTCGCGGGCGCCGTGGACCAGGTCCGGCCGGACGGCCAGCACGCTCGACACGGCGAACGCGGTGATCAGGCCCTCGCCGATCCCGATCAGCAGGTGCACCCCCAGCATCGCGGCGGCGACGGTGCCGATGGGGACGTCGGTGGTGCCGCCGACGGCGTAGATCAGTGTGAAGGCCAGCGCGGAGGCGGGCACCGACACGGCGGCCGCGACGAACGCGGCGCCGCTCGCGGCGGGCCGCGACGCGGGCAGCACCTTCAGCAGCAGCCGGAACAGGCCGTACCCGACCGGGACCGTGACCAGGGCCATCAGCGTGATGTTGACCCCGAGCGCGGTGAGCCCGCCGTCGGCGAACAGCAGCGCCTGCAGGAGCAGCACCACCGACACGCACAGCACTCCCGCGTACGGCCCGACCAGGATCGCCGCCAGCGCGCCGCCGAGCAGATGCCCGCTGGTCCCGGAGGCCACCGGGAAGTTGAGCATCTGCGCGGCGAACACGAACGCGGCGGTCAGCCCGGCCAGCGGCGCGGTGCGGTCGTCCAGCTCCCGGCGGGCGCCGCGCAGCGACACGGCCACGCCCGCGACGGCCACCGCGCCGGCCGCGAGCGAGACCGGCGCGTCGATGAATCCGTCCGGCACGTGCACGATCATCACCATCCCTGCGGAGATGTTGGGACAGGCCCAGTGTGGGCGCGAGATGGCGGCAGCTGCAAGAGTGTCGCAACAGCTCACATCTCGCGCAGATCATCGCAGCGCACGGTGGACGGGACGGCGGCGGGGCCCGCCGAACGGCGGGCCCCGGAACAGCCGAAGATCGAATCAGTCGGGATCAGTCGAAGATCGGGTCCCTGGTGCGGGTGCGCTTCAACTCGTAGAAACCATCCGTGGACGCCACCGCCAGCACTCCGTCCCAGAGCTTCACGGCGGCCTCGCCGCGCGGGATCGGGGTGACGACCGGGCCGAAGAAGGCGCTGCCCTCGACCTCGATCACCGGGGTGCCGACCTCCTGCCCCACCCGGTCGATGCCGTCCTTGTGGGACGCGCGCAGCGCCTCGTCGTATTCCTCGGAGTCGGCCGCGCCGGCCAGGGCCGGGTCCAGGCCCGCGGCCTCCAGGGCGGCGATGTAGGTGGCCTTCTCCCTGGGCAGCTTGTCATGGTGGAAACGGGTGCCGAGCTCTGTGTAAAGGGTTCCCAGCACCTCGGGGCCGTATTTCTGCTCGGCGGCGATGCACACGCGCACCGGGCCCCAGGCCGTCTTCAGCATCTCTCGGTAGTTCTCGGGGATGTCCTTGTCCTCGTTCAGGACGGCCAGGCTCATCACATGCCAGCGCGGCTCGATCGGGCGCAGCGCGGCGACCTCGTGCACCCAGCGGGAGGTGATCCACGCCCACGGGCACAGCGGGTCGAACCAGAAGTCGACGGGGGTGCGGGTCTCGGGGGACGACTCGGACGACAAGGCAGCCTCCTCAGGCCGTTCACAGACAACTCCTCTGCGGCAACCCCCCACCGCGGACCCCCATTCCCACTTGCTCTACCTGACCAAGGGATTTTGCTGAGATTCCCCGCGAGGTCTGCGGCTGTTCCGACCCGTTCCGGCCCGTTCCGGTCTGTTCCGGACAGCGCCACCGCCACCTGGCCGTACCGGTGACGCGCCACCGCGCCCCAACGGCCGACCCGGTTGGTAGACATGGAGCGACAGCTATCGGGACAGCCAAGGAGTACATGTGGCAGGCAACCTCACGCGCGACGAGGCGCGGGAACGGGCCCGGCTGCTCACCGTCGACTCGTACGAGGTCCATCTCGACCTGACGACCGGCGCGGAGCGGTTCGGTTCCACCACCGTGATCAAGTTCGGCTGCGCCGAGCCGGGCGCGTCGACCTTCGTGGACCTCCACGGCGCCGAGGTGCGGGAGGTCGTCCTCAACGGGACCGCGCTCGATCCGGCGTCCTACGACGCCGAGAAGGGCCGGGTCCCGCTGCCGTCCCTGGCCGCGTCCAACGAGCTGCGCGTGGCGGCCGACTGCGCCTACTCGCGTTCGGGCGAGGGCCTGCACCGGTTCGTCGACCCGGTCGACCAGAGCGTGTACCTCTACACGCAGTTCGAGACGGCCGACGCGCACCGGATGTACACCTGCTTCGACCAGCCCGACCTGAAGGCGACGTTCGCGCTGCGCGTCACCTCGCCCGCGGACTGGAAGGTGATCACCAACGAGGCGTTCGCGACCGACGGCGCCCGCACCGGCGAGTGGCGCTTCCCGCCGACGCCGCGGGTCTCGACCTACATCACGGCGCTGATCGCGGGGCCGTACCACGAGGTCACCGGCGAGTACCGGCGGGCCGACGGCGGCGTCATCCCGCTCGGCGTGTACTGCCGCGCGTCGCTGAGCGAGCACCTGGACGCCGAGGCGATCCTGGACGTGACCCGGCAGGGCTTCGCGTTCTTCGAGGACGTCTTCGACCTGCCCTACCCGTTCGGCAAGTACGACCAGCTGTTCGTGCCGGAGTTCAACGCGGGTGCGATGGAGAACGCGGGCGCGGTCACGTTCCTGGAGGACTACGTCTTCCGGTCGCGGGTCACCGACGCGGCCTACGAGCGGCGCGCCGAGACGATCCTGCACGAGATGGCGCACATGTGGTTCGGCGACCTGGTCACCATGCGCTGGTGGGACGACCTGTGGCTGAACGAGTCGTTCGCGACGTACATGAGCGTGCTGTGCCAGGCCGAGGCCACCAAGTGGACGGGGTCGTGGACCACGTTCGCCAACCTGATGAAGGCGTGGGCGTACCGGCAGGACCAGCTGCCCTCCACCCACCCGATCGCCGCCGACATCCCCGACATCCGGGCGGTGGAGGTCAACTTCGACGGGATCACCTACGCCAAGGGCGCCAGCGTGCTCAAGCAGCTGGTGGCCTATGTCGGCCGCGACAACTTCCTGGAGGGCGTGCGGCGCTACTTCCGGCGGCACGCCTGGGGCAACACCGTCCTGGCGGACCTGCTGGACGCGCTGGAGGAGACCTCGGGCCGCGACCTGACGGCGTGGTCGAAGGAGTGGCTGGAGACGGCCGGGGTCAACACGCTGCGTCCCGAGTACGAGGTGGACGCGGACGGGAACTTCGCCTCGTTCGCGGTGCTGCAGGAGGCCAAGCCGGAGTACCCGACGCTGCGGTCGCACCGGATCGCGATCGGCCTGTACGACCGGACGCCCGAGGGGATCGTCCGCCGCGAGCGGGTCGAGCTGGACATCGTGGGCGCCCGGACCGAGGTGCCCGAGCTGGCCGGGCGGAAGCGTCCCGACCTGGTGCTGGTGAACGACGACGACCTCACCTACGCCAAGATCCGCCTGGACGAGCTGTCGCTGCGGACGCTGGTCGAGGGCATCGGGGAGATCCGGGACGGGCTGCCGCGGGCGCTGTGCTGGTCGGCGGCCTGGGACATGACCCGGGACGCGGAGCTGTCCACCCGCGACTACGTGCGGCTGGTCATCAGCGGCATCCGCGGCGTCACCGACATCTCGGTGGCGCAGACGCTGCTGCGGCAGACCCGTACGGCCGTGCAGCAGTACGCCGCCCCGGCGTGGCGCGAGGAGGGGCTGCGGCTGATGGCCGACGCCCTGCGCGAGCTGGCGGAGGGGGCGGAGGCCGGTTCGGACTTCCAGCTCGCCTACGTGCAGGCGTTCGCGGCGTCCGCCACCGGGGAGCACCTGGACCTGGTGGCCGGGCTGCTGGACGGTTCGGCGACCCTGGAGGGGCTCAAGGTCGACACCGAGCTGCGCTGGGCGCTGCTGCGGCGCCTGGTGGTCACCGGCCGCGCGGGCGAGGCGGAGGTCGCGGCCGAGGTGGAGCGCGACCCGACGGCGGCGGGCGAGCGGCACGCCGCGGCCTGCCGCGCCGCGGTGCCGACGGCCGAGGCCAAGGCCGCGGCGTGGGAGCGGATCATCGGCGGGGAGCTGCCGAACGCGGTGTACCGGGCGACGCTGGGCGGGTTCGTGGAGCCCGACCAGGCGGAGCTGCTGGTGCCGTACGTCGACCCGTACTTCGCCGAGGTGGGCCGGATCTGGAAGGAGTGGAGCAGCGACATGTCCCAGACGTTCGCCGAGGTCGCCTATCCCTTCCTGGTCGTGGAGCAGTCGACGATCGACCGTACCGAGGCCTATATCGCCGAGCACGCGCCGCCGCCGGCGCTGACCCGGCTGCTGTCGGAGGGCCGTGACGGTGTGGCCCGGGCGCTGCGCGCCCGGCGCAAGGACGCCGAGTCCGCCTGAGTTCGGTCCGGCCGCGGGGCCGCCCCCACCGGTGCCCTTGGGCGTCCGGGGGCGGCCGCGCGGTCGCGGGACGGTGGTGGCTCGGCGGAGAATGGTGGCTGTGGAGACGGCACGGGACGTTCTGACGGCGCTGGCGCGCAGGCACGCCTTCGGGGACATCGAGGCGCTGGCCGGGGCCGGGGTGGTGCCGTCGGCGGAGACGGCGTCGTTACGGGCGTTGTGCGCGTTCGGGCAGCGGGTGCTCGATCTGGACGCCGAGGACTTCGGCATGCCGGAGGAGGTGGGGGAGGTCCCCAAGGACCTGCTCGACCGGGCCCGCGCCAGCCGGATGCCGCAGGCGCCCAGGGAGCGGCCTCGCGGTGCCTTGGCGAGCCTGCGCCCGGCGTACTCGCTGCTGCTGGAGGTCGTGGCGATCCGCTGGGAGCGGCGGGAGATGGCCGCGCTGGTGGCCGCGGTGCACATCGCCAGCGAGTACCTGGCGCTGCTGGCGTGGGAGCCGGTGCTGGGGCACGCGGGCGATCCGGCGCTGATAGGCGGGTCGGTGTCGGGTCCGGGGAGCCGGTTCGGGGTGCCGCTGGAGCCGGGCGCCGAGCGCAACTGCGACCACACCCGTCCGGAGCGTTCGGCGTGCGAGCGGACGCTGCGGGTCGCGACGGAGCCGCCGCCGGGGTGGCGGGCCTACCTCGACCGGCAGCACAGCCAGGTGGCGCAGGCCCTGGGCGACTGCGCGGCGCGCTGCCGCACGCCGTGCACGGTGATGACGCGGCTGGACGAGGGCGTGCGCGCGGATCTGGTGGAGCGCTGCAAGCTCGCCTCCGACTTCACCGACGGGGCGCTGGTGAAGCTGCGGCACGCGGCTCCGGTCGGTCATGGTTTCGGGGTGCCGTCTCCGGAGGAGGTGCAGGCGGCCTGGGCGCGGGCGCGCTCGTCTCTGCGCCGGAACCCGCTGGGCAAGGCGGCGCTGGCCGGGGACGATCGCGACGGGTATCCGCTGCCGGGCCTGCCGGGGCTGTTCTCCGCGATCGCCTCGGCCCGGATCGAGCCGGACACCCTGCTGGACGAGGTCTCCACCCGCCTCGTCACAGCCCTCGCCTGAGGCGCTTCAGGGAAGCCTGGCCTCGTCCTCGGGACGATGGGTGAGCGCCCTGAGGGGCGCCAGGGCGGCTTCCAACTGGGGGCGGCCGGGGAGGTCGTCCAGGAGGACGGGGTCGCCCTTGGCGTCGGCGAGGGCCACCCGCCAGTTGGGGTACTCGTCGGTGGTGCCGGGCTGGTTCTGGGTGCGGCGCTCCCCCACTGCGTCGGCCAGGGAGATCCCTATGAGGCGGGCCGGGGTGCGGACCAGGAAGGCGTGCAGGGCCGTGGCCACCTCGGCGTCGTAGCGGGTGGAGCCGCCTCCCGGGGCGTCGGCCGTCACGGCTTCGAGGATCTCTCCGGGCGGGGTGGTGAGGAGGCCCTCGTCGTGGAGGAGCCCGAGCCAGTCGGCCAGGTGCGTGCGGTGGTCGGCCAGTTCCTCTTCCAGGGGGCGGGTGAGCAGTTCGAGCCGTTTGCGCAGCTCGATGTGGTCGCCGTGCAGGAAACCCGTGATCGGGGGCATGTCGTGGGTGCCGACGGTGGCCAGTGACTTCTCGCGCCAGTCCCGGGGCTTGCGGGGGCGGCCCTCGGCGTCCCGCTCGAACCAGAGGAGGGATGTTCCCAGGATGCCCCTGTCGGCGAGGTCGTCGCGTACGTCGGGTTCGACGGTCCCCAGGTCCTCCCCCACCACGACGGCCCCGGCCTGGGATGCCTCCCAGACGAGGGTGGAGAGCATCGCGTCACGGTCGTAGGCGACGTACGTCCCGTCGGCCGGGGAACGCCCTTCGGGGACCCACCACAGGCGGGAGACCTGCATGGCGTGGTCGAGGCGGAGTCCTCCGCCGTGCCGCAGGGCCGCGGCGAGCATCCCCCTGAACGGGAGGTAGGCGGCCTCGGCGAGACGGCCGGGATGCCAGGGCGGCTGGCCCCAGTCCTGGCCGAGCTGGTTGAACTCGTCCGGGGGCGCCCCCACGCTCATGCCGGGGGCGAACATGGGGCGGTACATCCAGGCGTCGGCGCTGCCGGGGTGCACGCCCACGGACAGGTCGTGGACGATCCCGATGGGCATGCCCGCGGCGCGGGCGGACGCCTGGGCCGCGGCGAGCTGCTCGTCGAGCTGCCACTGCAGCCAGGCGTGGAACTCGACGCGGTCGGCGAGGCGCTTGGCCGCGTGCGCGACGGCGGGGTTCTCCGCGTCGCGCAGCTCGGCGGGCCAGCGGCGCCAGTCCGCGCCGTGCTCCTCCCCCAGGGCGCTCCAGGTGGCGAACGCCGTCAGCGGTGCCCCCTCGCGGTGGCGGTACCACTCGTAGGCGCGCTGCCGTTCGGGGCCGCGGGGCAAGGCGTAGAGCGTTTCGAGGGCCTCCCGCTTGGCCTCCCATACGGCGTCGCGGTCGAGGTAGCCGCCCCCGGCCCCCTTCTTGGAGCCGACGTCGCGGGCCCCGGCGGCCAGGGCGGAGAACCGTTCGCGGTCCTCAGGCGAGAGCGCGGCGTACTCTGGGACGTCCTCCACCCTCAGGTAGAGCGGGCTGGCGAACCGCCGGCTCATGGGCGAGTAGGGGGACGGGCCTATGGGCGTGGCGGGTTCGGTGGCGTGCAGGGGGTTGACCAGGACGAAGCCCGCGCCGAGGTCCCGTCCACTCCAGGAGGCGAGGTCGGCCAGGTCGTGCAGATCCCCCAGGCCCCACGACTCCTTGGAGCGCACCGAGTAGAGCTGCGTGGTGAATCCCCAGGTCCGCTGTGGCGGGTGCAGGCGTTCGGGGGTGAGGAGCAGGGGAGCGCTCTCCTCCCGCCCTTGGTCGCGGACGCGCACGCGCACCCGGTGCCAGCCCTCCGGGGTGCCCTGCGGCAGGTGGTACTGCTTCATCAGCCCTTCGGGCGTGCGGACGCTCGTCCCGTGCAGCTCTGCCGAGCCGCCCGTGGACATGTCCAGCCACACCTCGGTCGCCGCCCGCGCGTTCCACGGGATCCTGATGGCCGCGGGGCGTCCCGCCCGCTGGAACAGGATCGGCGGGAGCAACCGGGCGCGCCGCTCCTCCTCCAGGCGGGCCAGTGTCTCCCGTACGGCCTCGGGCGTGGAGACGTCCGCCCCCAGGGCGGTGAGGACCGCTCTGAGGGTGCCCTGGGAGACCTCGGTGTCCCGGCCACGCCAGTCGGCGTAGCGGGTCGCTACGCGATGCGCCCGAGCCAGCTTGTTCAGTTCTGCATCCGCCACGCTCTGACCCTGCCCCTTAGTCGCTGCTTGCTCCCCTCCGGTACGCATTACCCGTATCAAGCGCCCTACCCCACACTGGCGGCAGGCCGGGGAAGGTCACTCGTTCCAGATGGGCGGCTTGCGGTCGATCCAGGGGCGGGCCTCCTCCAGCTGCGCGGACAGGGAGATGAGCGTGTCCTCCCCGCCCAGGCGGCCCGCGAGCATGACGCCGATGGGCAGGCCGTCGGCGTTCCAGTACAGCGGCACGTTCACCGCGGGCTGGCCGGACACGTTGTAGGGGGCGCAGAAGGGCGTGAAGTGCTTCTGCCGCGCGAAGTTCTCCTCCGGCTCCTGGCCGTGGAAGTAACCGATGGGCGCCGGGGGCTGCGCCAGGGTCGGGTGCAGGATCGCGTCGAACTCGTTCATGACGGGGAACGCGCTGCGCAGCGCCGCCTGCAGCATGGCGTGGGCCCCGAACAGCTCGGGCGCGCTGGTGGCGTGCCCGCGCTCGCGCAGCCACCGGGTGAGGGGCTGCAGGAGGTGCTCCCGCTCGGGCTCGACGGGCGTGAGGGTCGCCATGACGCCCCAGAGCGTCTCGAAGATGGGCACGAGGTCGGGGCCGAGCACCTGGGGCAGTTCCACGACCTCGTGGCCGAGCTCCTCCAGAAGCAGCGAGGCGTCCTCGTACGCGGCGACGCAGTCGGGATGGACCTCGGCGTCCGGCACCACCGGCTCACGGCTCCGAGCGATCCGCAGGCGGCCCGGGGGACGCTCGGCCGCGTCGAGGTAGGACCCCTCGCGCGGAGGCGCCAGGTAGAGGTCTCCGGGCATCGGGCGGGCCATCACGTCCAGGAGGAGGGCCGCGTCCCGGACGGTCCGCGCGATCGGCCCGTTGGCCGACAGGCCGAACAGGTCGGGGACGATCGGCCCCTGCGAGATCCGGCCCCGGGTCGGCTTGATCCCGAACAGCCCGCAGACGCTGCTGGGAATGCGGATCGAGCCGCCGCCGTCGCTGCCCTGCGCGACCGGCGCCAGCCCGCCGGCGACCGCCGCGGCCGCCCCGCCGCTGGAGCCGCCGGCCGACCGGGTGAGGTCCCAGGGCGTCCGGGCCGGAGGCGCCACGGCGTTTTCGGTGTAACAGGGCAGACCGAATTCGGGGGTCGAGGTCTTACCTGGAAGGACAGACCCCGCTTCCCTCAGCAGTAGGACGACATTGTCATCGGCAAACCCGGACAGATCGGTAAAGACCTCCGAACCGAAGGTCATCCGGACGCCGTCCACCATGTTGAGGTCCTTGATCGGCACCGGGACGCCCAGCAGCGGCGGCAGATCGGCGGGATCGGCGGCCTCCATCAGCCGTTTCTCCGCCCGCTCCGCCTCCTCACGGGCACGATCGGCGGTGACCGTCACATAGGCGCCCAGCCTGGGGTTCAGCCGCTCGATCCGCTCCAGGTAGTGGTCGGCGACCTCGACGGGGGAAAGCTCGCGGGAGCGAATCGCGGCGGCCAGCCGCATGGCGCTCAGATCATGGGTATGGGTCACACCGCGGAACGCTAGACGGCGGATGCCCCAGCATCAAAGATGACAAGGACGACAAGCCACGAAAGAGGGATGAGCACCGCCGTACCCGGCGGCGGCAACTTCCAACCATGATGAACCGGGGACAAAAGTATTAACCCGACATGGCTAGTCCCCGATCGCGAAAATGATTACTCTGCGCTCGGAGGATCATGCTTCCGGAGCGAAAGGAACACGGAGCGTCACTTATGGCGATCATGGAGAGGGGCAACTCCCAGGAGGCCCGCGGGCAGCCTCAGCAGACCCCTGACGACGCCGACGGCGGCCGCCCGTCCGGCCGCCCGCCCCTGCGCGACACCGTCGACGACGCGCTCAAGGACCCCCGGATCAAGCGGTGGCTGGTGCGCGCCGGGATCGCGGTCGCGCTGTGCCTGCTGCTCACGCTCATCTTCGGCCTGCGGATCGGGCTCACCGTGGCGGTGCTGGCCGTGGTCGGCGACGTCGTCCGGAGTTCCCGCAAGGACTCCAGCGTCCCGGCCTGGCAGAAGTCCTCGGCGGCCGAGCGCCGCACCGAGAAGCAGCTGCGCTCGCTCGAGAAGGGCGGCTACCGCGTGCTGCACGCGCGCGCCGTCCCGCGCGACGACGAGGGCGTCAGCGACGGCCGGATCGACCACCTGGTCATCGGCCCGAGCGGCGTGTACGCCATCGACTCGGAGAAGTGGGACAAGCGCCTCCCGGTGCGGACCCTCTCCCACCGCAAGCTCTTCCACGGCCCCTTCAACAAGAAGGACCGGCTGGACGAGGCGCGCTGGGAGGCCGACCAGGCCAGCAAGATCATCGCGGCGGGGGTCGGGTTCGAGGTGCCGGTCCAGGCGTCGGTGGCCATCTACGGGCCGTCCATCCCGTGGAAGGTCATGCGGGTCCGCGACGTCGACGTCTTCGCGGGCAACCGGGCGCGGGGCTACCTGCGCCGCCGTCCCAAGGTCCTGACCGAGACCGACGTGCAACGCATCTACCAGGCCGCCCGGGACTCCCTGCCGCCCAAGTACCCCGACGCGGAGTAAGGGCCCCGGCTCAACGACGAGCCCCCGAGGAGGGGCACCTCGTCCCCGGCGAGGTGCCACTCCGCATCCCCGACTTCCAACGCCGGGACGCTTCGCGTCCCGGCGTTTCGCCGCGCGTTGATACCATCGTTCGATACGGGCCGGCCCTACATGACCTCTGCGGAGCCGGCGGCAGCGCCGCGATCCGCCGCTGCGTCCACATTCAGCGCACGTCACAGGTTGGGAGAGGTCCCTCATGCCCCCGCTCAGGTCACGCACCGTCACCCACGGCCGCAACATGGTGGGCGCCCGCGCCCTCATGCGGGCCAGCGGCGTAGCGCGGGAGGACTTCGGCAAGCCGATCGTGGCGGTCGCCAACAGCTTCACCCAGTTCGTGCCCGGCCACGTCCACCTGCGCGAGGTCGGCGACATGGTCGCCGCCGCCGTCAGCGAGGCCGGGGGCGTCCCCCGCGAGTTCAACACCATCGCCGTGGACGACGGCATCGCCATGGGCCACGGCGGCATGCTCTACTCGCTGCCGTCCCGCGAGCTGATCGCCGACGCCGTCGAGTACATGGTCAACGCGCACTGCGCGGACGCCCTGATCTGCGTGTCCAACTGCGACAAGATCACCCCCGGGATGCTGATCGCCGCGATGCGGCTGAACATCCCGACCGTGTTCGTCTCCGGCGGCCCGATGGAGGCCGGCAAGCCGGTCGAGGGCGTGCGGGACGGCCACAAGCTCGACCTGATCGACCCGATGATCGCCTCCGCGGACGACTCGGTGTCCGACGAGACCCTGGCCCAGATGGAGGAGGCGGCCTGCCCGACCTGCGGTTCCTGCTCGGGCATGTTCACCGCCAACTCCATGAACTGCCTCACCGAGGCGATCGGCCTGGCCCTGCCCGGCAACGGCACCGTCCTGGCCACCCACGTCGCCCGCAAGAAGCTCTACGCCGACGCCGGCCGCACCGTCGTGGAGATCGCCCAGCGCTACTACGAGCAGGACGACGACTCCGTCCTGCCGCTGAACATCGCCACCCGCGACGCGTTCGAGAACGCCATGGCCCTCGACATCGCCATGGGCGGCTCGACCAACACGATCCTGCACCTGCTGGCCGCCGCCCACGAGGGCGCCGTCGACTTCGGCCTCAAGGAGATCGACGAGCTGTCCCGCCGGGTGCCGTGCATCTGCAAGCTGGCCCCCGCCACCCCCAAGTACCACGTCGAGGACTGCCACCGCGCCGGCGGCATCCCCGCCCTCCTGGCCGAACTCGACCGCGCCGGGCTGCTCAACCGCACCGTCCACACGATCCACTCGTCCTCCCTCCAGGAGTTCCTGGCGAAGTGGGACGTGCACTCCCCCGACGTGCTCCCCGAGGCCGTGGACATGTTCCACGCCGCCCCCGGCGGCGTCCGCACCACGCAGGCCTCCGGCCAGAACGCCCGCTGGGAGACCCTCGACCTCGACCGCGAGGCGGGCTGCATCCGCGACGCCGAGCACGCCTACACCACCGACGGCGGCCTGGCCGTCCTGTTCGGCAACATCGCCCCCGACGGCGCCATCGTCAAGACCGCCGGCGTCGAAGAGGAACTCTGGACCTTCACCGGCCCCGCCGTCGTCTTCGAGAGCCAGGAGGACGCCGTCGAGGGCATCCTCGGCGACAAGGTCCGCGAGGGCGACGTCGTCGTGATCCGCTACGAGGGCCCCAAGGGCGGCCCCGGCATGCAGGAAATGCTGTACCCGACCAGCTTCCTCAAGGGCCGCGGCCTCGGAAAGGCCTGCGCGCTGGTCACCGACGGCCGCTTCTCCGGCGGCACCAGCGGCCTGTCCATCGGCCACGCCTCCCCCGAGGCCGCCGCCGGAGGCACCATCGCCCTGGTCGAGAACGGCGACCGCGTCGTCATCGACATCCCCCGCCGCACCCTCCAGCTGGACGTCCCCGAAGAAGAACTGGCCGTCCGCCGCGAAAAGCTCCTGGCCGACCTGGGCGGCTACCGCCCCCGCGACCGCCACCGCCCCGTGACCGCCGCCCTCCAGGCCTACGCAGCCATGACCACCTCAGCCTCCACCGGCGCCGCCAGAGACATCAGCCAGCTCTAGCCACGATCGTCCCCTCTCCCAGGGCGAGCTCGATAAGCTGAGGTGAACGCCGCTCACTCAGGGGGAAACCTATGTCTCTCGGTGCTTCGGAGCAGCCGCTCATTCCGCAGCCTCCGGCCACGGTGACCGCGTTGCGTCAGGCCGTGGCACAGGTTTCCCCTGCGGCACTGCCGGCGTTCACTCGCGAACTGGACCAGGCTGCGGACGAGGCCCGGCTGGGGTCGGACCTCGGGCCGCTGCGGCGTTTCTCTCGACAATGGGCGATCTACGTCCATATCCACCGGCAACCACACCTGGCAGCTCGGTTCCGGGAGCTTGAGGATCGCGCGCAGCGCGGAAATGCCGCCCAAGCCCGCGCGGCCGCCGTGGAGCTCGGGCGCATTCTCGACGAGGCGCAGGCCGCACTCTCCGAGAACACGCGCTCTTGAGCGACCAGTGGGCATGGGAATACTCCCCGGATCACTCACACGTCGCCGGCGGTATTCCAGCCGCCGTAATCAAAGAGGTCGAGCGACTCGCGGACCAGCTCGTCGAACTCGCCGATGTGGGCGTGGACGTTTCGGAGCTCGGGGAAGGCCCTCACGCGGGAGGTCTACGAAGGATGAACGCCGCAAATGGCTGGTTCTACTTCCTGGCCTCACCGCACGATCGGTTGATCATCATTGTGAGGATCATCCCGCCGTTCGCTGACTTGTGAACGCCGCGGTCAGGAGCAGCAGCCTCCGCCGCAGCAGCCGCCTCCGCCGCTGGGCGGGGGCGGGGCCGGGGCGGGACCTCCTCGGCCCATGACGGCGACCGTGGACAGCAGCTTGACGGTGTCATCATGACCGTCGGGGCAGGCGGCGGGCGCGGACGCCTCGCTCATCGGGCGCGAGACCTCGAAGGTGGACCCGCAGGCGCGGCAGCGATAGTCATAACGTGGCACGCCCCCAAGGATATAAACCCGGGAGCCCGGTCGGCTACGACGACCTCAGCCGACTTACGTCCGCGACAACCTCGGCCCGCCTGCCCAGCCCCGTGGAGACCCCCGGGCGTGCGAGCGCGTCCGAAGGCCAGCCGGGTTCGAAGCCGAAGGCGAGAATCCGGCTGATCGCGAAGCGATGCAGCGCTCGCCGCGAGCGCGACAAGCGACGAGCCGCCAGGCGAGGAGCGCAGCTCGCGCTCGCAATAAACACTACGCTGCAGGTTCTGTTACGTAGGGGGCCCATTGGGGGTCGCCGTCGTGGATGACGCCTATGAGTCTCCAGTGGGCGCCGCGGGGGACGCCGGGGATGATGTTGAGGGTCCAGCCGATCTCTTCGAGGAGGCGGTCGGCCTTGCGGTGGTTGCAGGTGGTGCAGGAGGCGACGCAGTTCTCCCAGATGTGCTTGCCGCCGCGGCTGCGGGGCTGCACGTGGTCGATCGTCTCGGCGCGGTGGCCGCAGTAGGCGCAGCGGAAGTTGTCGCGCCGCATGAGCGCGGCCCGGGTCAGGGGGACGCGGGTGCGGAACGGGATCCGTACATACCGGCGGAGCCGGATGACGGAGGGGACCTCGATGGACATGGTGGCCGAGTGGAGTACGGCGCCGGTGGCGTCGGTGTGGACGACCTCGGCCTTCTCCCTGAGGACCAGGCACACGGCCCGGCGCAGCGGGAGCGTCGTCAGCGGTTCGTAAGTGGCGTTCAGGAGGAGGACCTGTCTCATCAGACGCCCTCCACCGGGCTCTGCTTCGCCTCGGCGGACGCGGGCGACCGCGCCTCACACCGAGGCCCGAGTATTGTCTCCGGCACCTGCGAACCCGCCATGAGGACCTCCCCAGGGGCGAACCGACCCGCAATCAGTGTGGCGCCTGAGAAGGCGGTCCGCTACCCCATTAATCCCCACATGCGCTCCAGATCGAACGCAAAGGGCTGCTGTCATCACGGAAGGTGAGTTCTTGCTGCCCTTCCGTCACGAAGTCGTCGCGTACCAGGGAGTGATGAGCGCGCTTCGTTTCACGGTGATGTTGGGGCGAGGTTGGGGGGATTCGTCCCTTTCGGGGGGCAGGGCGCCGGTGGAGGGGCGTTCGGGCGGGGTGGGGGCGGTGGCGGGCAGTTGCCAGGTGACCCTGCCGCGGATCTGGACCAGGCCGGTGACGTCGTCCGGCAGGTCGGCGGTCAGGGTGCCCTGCTTCTTCTGGCGGGGGTTCAGCGTGCGGTAGTCGCATCTGACCGTCCGGCGGGTCACCTTGCAGGGGGCGCTGATCGAAACGATCTTGAGGTTGGGCTTGATGCGGTGGAAGAGCAGGACGCCGCTCACGGGGCGGTCTCCGGTGTTGCGGAGCGCCCAGCGCCAGATGACCTGGTCGCCGGTCTGGGAGAGCTCCGGGGGCGAGTAGGTGAAGTCGACCTTCCCGTCGGGGGCCGGGGCGGCGGCCGACGGCGGGGCCAGGGCCGCGGCGGTCGCGGCCGCGGCGGCGAGGACGGCGAGGCGCGCGGACGACCTGGTCTTCATGATCAACCCCCGTTGGACGATCCAGTGATCGGCTTCCCTTCTACCGGAGAGGGCCCGCGCGACACGCCCGCCTCGCCGCCCCCTGGCACGGCCTTTGCCTTGCGGCGGTACGGGTACGGAACGGCAGCCCGGCCGCATAAGGTGCAGATCATGAGCCGACCGCCGTACCCGCCCGCGCAGCGCGAGGAGATCGTCGAGACCCTGCACGGCCACCAGGTCCCCGATCCCTACCGGTGGCTGGAGGCCAGGGAGGACGGCGACACCGAGGCGTGGCTGACCGCGCAGGAGCAGCTGTTCCACCGGTTCGTGGACGATCTGCCCGGCCGCGACCGGCTCCGCGGGCGGCTGCGCGAACTGCTCGGCGCCGGGAGCGTCGGCGCCCCGGTCTGGCGGGGCGAGCGGCGGTTCTTCACGCGCCGTACCGCCGAGCAGGAGCATCCGGTGCTCTACACGGTCGACCCGGACGGCTCCGAGCGGGCGCTGGTCGATCCGATGGCGCTGGATCCCGGGGGCACCACGACGCTGGACGGCTGGCAGCCCGACAAGGAGGGGCGGCGGCTGGCGTACAAGATCTCGACGGGCGGTGACGAGGAGTCGCTGCTGTACGTGATCGACGTCGCGTCCGGCGAGCGGGTCGAGGGCCCGATCGACCGCAGCCGGTACGGCTCGATCGCGTGGCTGCCCGGCGGCGAGGCGTTCTACTACGTCCGGCGGCTGCCGCCCGAGGCCGTCCCCGAGGGCGAGGACCAGTACCACCGGCGGGTCTACCTGCACCGGGTCGGCACCGATCCCGGCACCGACGTCCTGATCTTCGGTGCCGGGATGGAGAAGACCAACTACTACGGCGCCGGGGTGAGCCGCGACGGGCGCTGGCTGACGATCTCCGCGTCCCAGGGCACGGCGCCGCGCAACGACCTGTGGATCGCCGATCTGACCGCGGCGGGCGGCGCGGAGCGGCCCGCGCTGCGTCCCGTCCAGGAGGGCGTGGACGCCGGGACGGGGCTGCACGTCGGCCGCGACGGCCGCGCCTACGTGTTCACCGACCGCGACGCGCCGCGCTCGCGCCTGTGCGTCACCGACCCGGCGGATCCGTCGTACGAGAACTGGCGTGATCTCCTCCCGCAGGACCCGGAGGCGGTGCTGACCGACTTCGCGATCCTGGACGGGCCGGACCTCGGCGACCGCCCGGTGCTGCTGGCCGCCTGGACCCGGCACGCGATCAGCGAGATCACGGTGCACGACCTGGCGACCGGCGAGCGGACCGGCACGGTGCCGACGCCGGGCCTGGGCACGATCGGCGGCATCGTGGAGCGGCCGGAGGGCGGCCACGAGGCGTGGTTCGGCTACACCGACAACGTCACGCCCACCGGGGTGCTGCGCTACGACGCCCGCACCGGGGAGGTCGGGGTCTGGGCGAGCGCGCCGGGCACCGTGGAGGTGCCGGAGCTCGAGGCGCGGCAGGTGGCGTACGAGTCGTACGACGGCACCGAGGTGCGGATGCTGGTGCTCTCCCGTCCCGGCGCCGGCGGCGAGGGGCCGCGGCCGGCGATCCTGTACGGCTACGGGGGTTTCAACATCTCGCTCACGCCCGGGTACTCGGCGAGCATCCTGGCCTGGGTGGAGGCGGGCGGCGTCTACGCCGTCGCCAACCTGCGCGGCGGGTCGGAGGAGGGCGAGGAGTGGCACCGCGCGGGGATGCGCGACCGCAAGCAGAACGTCTTCGACGACTTCCACTCCGCCGCCGAGAGGCTGATCGCGGACGGGCTGACCGCTCCCGACCGGCTGGCGATCTCCGGCGGTTCCAACGGCGGGCTGCTGGTGGGCGCGGCGCTCACCCAGCGTCCCGACCTCTACCGGGCGGTGGTGTGCTCGGCGCCGCTGCTGGACATGGTCCGGTACGAGCGGTTCGGCCTCGGCCGCACCTGGAACGACGAGTACGGCACCGCCGACGACCCGGAGGAGCTGGGCTGGCTGCTGGCGTACTCGCCGTACCACCGTGTGGAGAAGGGGGTGTCCTATCCGGCCGTGCTGTTCACGATCTTCGACAGCGACACCCGGGTGGACCCGCTGCACGCCCGCAAGATGTGCGCGGCGCTCCAGCACGCGACGGCGGGTGACGCGCCGATCCTGCTGCGGAACGAGTCGGAGGTCGGGCATGACGCCCGTTCGGTGAGCCGTTCGGTGGGGCTGATGACCGACACGCTGTCGTTCATGGCGGCCCAGACGGGCCTGGCCCTCTGAGCGGCGCCGCGGCGTCGTGACGTAGCGTGGCATGCATCACAACCTGGGCGAAAACAGGGCGAACCCAATTGACGGGTGATCGAATAAGGGGGTGACGGCCTCGATGGTGCGCGGCGGCGCCGCGCGTGGGGGTCCTTCCGGGAAGGGCCACGCACGCGACGGCTCCGTGCGGGAACGGATCCTCGGCCTCCTCGACGTCCCCCCGCCCGCCGCGTCCGATGCCGGCCCCGGCTACCTCGACCTGATCGGTCCCGAGGAGGAGCCGCCGCCGTCCATCGCCCAGCGGGTCATGGAGTCGACGTTCCTGCCGCGGATCTACGAGCGGTACTGGCGTCCCATCGGCTTCAACCTGGCCAAGGGCTGGCCGGTCGGCCCCGACACCGCCGCCGAGCACGCGCTGGCCCGCACCTGGCTGGGCCTGGGCTCCCCCCGGTCCGGCCGGTCGCGGCACGGACGGCCGGCGGACCGGCCCGCCGGACATGACCGTCCTGGACGTGGCGTGCGGCCCCGGCAACGTCACCCGCGCGCTGGCCGCCGGGGTCGGCGAGGACGGGCTGGTGGTCGGGCTCGACCGCGCCGCCGGGATGCTCGACCGCGCCGCCGCCGACACCGCCGAGCCGCAGGTGGGGTACGTGCGCGGGAACGCGGCGGACCTGCCGTTCCGGGACGCCTCGTTCGACGCCGTCTGCTGCTTCGGCGCGCTCTACCTCTTCGAGGACCCGTGGGGCGCCCTCGACTCCATGGTGCGCGTGCTGAAGCCCGGCGGGCGGCTGGTCGTCCTGACCAGCCGGCGTCCTCCGCTCCCGCTGGCCCGTCTCGGCGGACGGGCCGTCACCGAGATCACCGGGGTCCGCCTGTTCGGGAGCGGCGAGGTCACCGGGTTCCTGCGCGGGCGCGGGCTCACCGAGCTCAAGCAGCGCCGCTATCCGGCGATGCAGGTGGTGGGCGCACGGAAACGGGTCCCGCCCGTCCGCGCGCGGCGCTGAAAGGTGCTCCGCTGAAGGGACGGCCAGGGGAAGACTCCCGAGATCGCGGTGGTCCCGCACCGGGCCGCGCCGCCGGCGCGAGGCCACCGCGACTCGGGTTCCGCCGTCCCTTCAGCGGAGCTGCTCGGGCACCCCGTCCCGAGCGGCTCAGCGGAGGGTTTTCTCCAGGTAGATGTTGACGATGCCGCCGATCACCTCGCGTCTGGTCTCGTTCCAGCCGAAGCCCCGGTAGAGCTGCAGCGCGGGCCCCTGCAGTTCGGTGGTGTCGGCGCGCAGCACCCGGTAGCCGTACTCGGCGGCGCGTTCCTCCAGTGCCGCCACGACCGCCCGGCCGTACCCGCGCCGCTGCGCGCCGGGATGGACGCGCAGCCGCACCATCTCGACCGCGTCCAGCGCGGGGCCGCCCGTGACGTACCCGCCGAGGGCGCGGTCACGGCCCGCCGGGACCAGATCGGCCCGCCGCAGCCCGCCCATGGCGACGATGCGGCCGTTCGCCTCGCCGACGATGAACTCCCCGTCGTTGCGGAGATAGATGTCCTCCATCCGGAAGAAGTCGTGGTCGTAGTAGACGCCGTCGCCGGGCCGCAGGCCGACCTGGGCCAGGCCCTCGCGGTGCAGTGACAGGACGGTGTCGTGGTCGTCGGCGCGGTAGCGCCGCAGACTCAGGTCGTCGAACCTCCAAATCGGCGGCTCCGCCTGGATCCGGACCAGGGTCCGGGCCCGGGCGGCGCCGTCCGCGGCGGCCGCCGTGGGACGCTCCGCGTCCCCCGCGGCGCCACCGCTCCCGGGGGCGCCGTCACGCGTTTCCATCTCGGTCAGACTTGCTCGGACGGCGGCACGGCGGGCGGGGAGCCGGTGGTGGGACTCCTCACCGGCGCCGACAGCGCCTCGTAGAAGTCGTTCAGGGCCGCGATCTGGCCGTGCTTGGCGTTGACCGCGGCGCCGATCTGCCGGGCCCGGTGCACCAGGATGTCGGAA
This sequence comes from Actinomadura rugatobispora, assembly GCF_055379765.1. Lineage (NCBI taxonomy): Bacteria > Bacillati > Actinomycetota > Actinomycetes > Streptosporangiales > Thermomonosporaceae > Actinomadura > Actinomadura rugatobispora. The sequence goes on from NZ_AP029191.1 coordinate 1,987,216, forward strand.
CGGTGCTCGGGCGGCAGGTCGAGGATGGCGTCGCGGCCGGCCTGCAGCGCGGCGTCGGGATGGCCCGCGTGCAACTGGCAGGCGGCGCGGTCGAGGCGCACCAGGGTGCGATCGACCCGGTCGGTGGGCGCGTAGAGGGTCAGGGCCCGGCTCAGCACCTCGTCGCCCTGCCGGTGATCGCCGAGATTGGTGAAGGTGTCGCCCTCGTAGAAGGCCATCTGCCGGTCGGTGAACCCGAACGCCAGGTCGCTGGTCTGCTCCGTGGTGAGCTGGTCGAACACCGCCCGGCCGCGGACCAGGGCCCGGCGCGCGCTGGGCGCGGCGTCGCCGCGCCCGCGCATGGCCAGCAGCCCGAGCGCCCGCGCCTCCACGGCCGGGGCCATGGCGGCCGCGACCCCGGGACTGCGGCCGGCCAGGTCCTGCGCCTTGCGCGCCAGGTGCAGCGCCTCGCGCGGGTCGCCGTAGTACATCGGCACCAGCGACTCGCGCACCGTCACCCAGGCGCGCAGGTGCCGGTCGCCGGTCTCGTCGGCGGCCGTGCGCGCGGTGCGGAAGAACGAGCGGGCCAGCCGGTGGTCGCCCAGATTGATCATGATCAGCCCGGACAGCCCGGACAGCTGGGCCGCGATGCGGCACAGCCGTTCCTGCAGCTCGACCGGCTGCCGCTTGTCGGCCATGCGGCGGACCTCGCTGAAGTCCAGCAGCACATCGCACAGCATCCGGAGGGACGGGGTGGCCTGGTACTGCCGGCCGTATCCGAGGGTCGTCTCCTCCCACTGGTCCAGCATGGTCGGTGAGACGGTGGCGCTGACCAGGGTGTCGTCCATCTTGCGTCGTAGGTTGTCCACTGCGCCCAGGAACTGGCCGTCGAGCGCCACGCCCGCTCCGGCCAGCAGCTGCAGAAGGGTTCTGCGAAGCACGATGTCCTCCTCTCCAACATCGATGGAAGCGGGGCCGCCGGCGCGGTCAGGGCCCCGGGTTTCACTGACGGGAATCCAATAACGGTCGCCCGGGCTGGGGACGACCATGCCGACCAGGGGCTGGTCGGGGACCGGCGCGATGGAGCGCCCCAGGGGGTGCTCCGGTACGCGCTCAGGCGCGTACCGCGGCGCCACGGGGGAGGCGCCGCCCGGCGCGGCCGCGTGGCCACGGCCGCAGATACAGGGACTCTGGTAGCCGAGTTCGTCGGGTTCGACCCGATAGACGGCGCAGAGGTAGTGAAGGTACTCGGGCCCCGGACGCTTGTAGCCGCTCTCGTACGCCGACAGCAGGGTCTCCCCGAGCCGGGGAACGGGTTTGCCGGCGACCTCGTACAGCGCCTTCACCTGGGCGACGATGTCGGACAGAGCGACACCATGGGACAAACGGTGCGCCTTGATCCGGCTGGTGCCGAAAAGCGGCCCGCATTGATCGTGGATTTCCTCCGCGATCTCCGCGGGGCCACGCCCTCGGGCCAGACCGCGCGCGCGTATTCCGCGCGCTATGTCCGTTTCTTTCCGGGGGGTGTCCGACATCGGTTCCGGCCTCCTCACCGCTGAGCCCGGAAGGCGGGGTGCCGGGGGGATTCCCGCCTCAGGGTCACGGCGACCAGGTCAATGGATGGCCACGAGAGATAATCTCTCGCGCACAGAGCGTAACTCCCGCAACGGGACCGGCCAAGCCATTCCGGGGAATCACGGGCGCTTCGGAGGGTGCTTCGGGCCCCGGGGGTAGAGATTCTTCCTCCGGACGGGGGCATTCCTCTCCCGGCGGAGGCGATACCGCTATCCCGTGCACGGCGGCGCCCCTTGACCGCGTGCGTGAGAGTTGCAATTCTCGCCGCGAGTAACCGAACGGACCCAGAGAGTTCGATCAGCGCACGCATCGGCGGGGCGCCGCGAGCGGCCTCACGGCACGGACGACGGAGGGGGTGTTGCAAGTGGGCACCGACAGGCGCACGGGCTACCTGGAGGAGCTGGAGCACGAACTCGACACGCGCGGCCTTGTGGCCCGGGTGGTGCGGACCCGCTCAGGCCCGGTCTTCCTCCGGGTCGTCAACCCGGACGCGGCGAGCCTCGCGGAGGACGTCACCTGCGCCCCCGCCCCCGAGTCCCACGACCACTACTACTGGTGGTCCTGGGGCGAGCGGATGCACCGCGTGGACGATCCGGGCGGCGCCGCCGTCAAGCTGGCCCGCGTGCTGCAACCGCTTCCGAGCGAGACGCTCCACCCCGAATCGCTGCACGGTGAGCCGCTGCACGGCGAGTCCCTGCGCGCCGCACCGCTCCCCGCCGGGCCCCTCCCCCAGGAGCCGCTGTCCCCGGCGCACCGCCCGAAGACGCACCTCCCCCAGGCGCACCTCCCCGTCGGGAAGCGCCCCCTGAGAGCTCAGCCGCCGGAGACGGCGGCTGCGGAACGGCCCACCGGCCGCTCCTGAAAGACCGGGCGTGTCCCGTGCGGTCGCGGCCGAAACGGCGCGGCAGCCGCCGGCCCACGGGACACGTTCGCCCGATGCACCCGGCCGACCCGCCTCACCCCGGAAGGAGACGGCACCACCGGACCAGAGAGCGTCCCACCGGACACCGGGCCGCCGCCCGGACCGGCCTGAGCGCCGCCCTGACGGCGCCATCGCGGCGCCCCTGCCTTCCGGCGGTGGCGGAAGGGCGGGCCGCATTGGGCACCTGCCCGTGCCCTGGCACGGCCTACCGGCCGACAGTTCGTTCCGCCCGCGCCGCGGGCGGAACGGCGACCTCGGGGACCGGGGCACGGGCAGGCGGACTCTTCGCCACCGACCCGCACGGTGGCCGATCACGACTTGGGGGGCGTGCCGCGAGGGGAAAATTGCCGTGCATTCCGGACATGGCTTGATAACCGGGGCGCGGCGCGACCGGCCGCCGGACCTGGAGCGTGATCCTGGCCGCTTCAGGCCCCCGCCCGGACGATCACCCTCAGCACGCCGCGTCCACGACGCCGCGGGCCCCCTCCCCGCCTCCGTATGCCCAGGTCAAAGCCATACCGCTGACCCGGCCCCACCCCCGTGCCGACGCCCGCGATCCGCCTCCCCGCCCCTCCCCGGCCGGGACACCACACGCCCCCCGCGCAGTACGAACCGCTTGTCGCCGTCCCTTACGATCAGGCTCGTACCGCGCCGGGTCCTGCCCCTGAGAGGGCCGGGTGCGGCAACGCGACACCCACATCCGGCCGGGGAGGGTCTGCCCCCTATGTCACTCACCCTTGAGCCCCTCGTGCTGCCCTGGGCACAGGACGGCACGCCCGAGACCGCCTGCCGCAGCAAGACCCCCAGCGTCGCCTGCCGCGTGGTGTGGAACATCTCGCACAACGACGACTTCACCGGGTTCTTCCGCAACTGGCTCGACCGGCCGCTGACCACCGTCTTCTGGATCATCGTGATCCTGGTGATCGCGCTGGTGCTGCGGGCCATGGCGCACCGCATGATCACCCGGATCACGCTGCGGATGGCCGAGAGCACCATGTCGGAGAAGGTCCGCGAGCGCAGCCGGACGGTGTTCGACGGCAGCCCCGCGCTGCTCAACCAGCGGCGCGCCCAGCGGGCCAGGACGATGGGATCGGTGCTGCGCAGCATCTCCTCCATCGTGATCATGGGGACGGCGTTCTTCAGCGTCCTCGGCCAGCTCGGGCTGAACCTCACCCCCGTGCTCGCCAGCGCCACCGTGATCGGCATGGCGGTCGGCTTCGGCGCGCAGAACATCGTCAAGGACTTCCTGGCCGGGCTGTTCATGCTGCTGGAGGACCAGTACGGGGTCGGCGACGTGATCGACGTGGGCAGCGCCAAGGGCACCGTCGAGGCGGTCACGCTGCGGGTCACCCGGATGCGGGACGTCAACGGCGTGGTCTGGTACGTGCCGAACGGGGAGATCAAGAAGGTGGGGAACGAGTCCCAGAACTGGGGCAGGGCCGTGCTGGACATCCCCGTCGACATCGGCGAGGACGTGGAGAAGGTCAAGGAGATCCTCAAGGCCACCGCCGACGAGCTCGCGGCGGCCCCGGACTGGGACGAGCTCATCCTGGAGGAGCCGTCGGTGTGGGGCGTGCAGGCGCTGGCGGGGGACGCGGTGATCGTCCGGATGGTGCTGAAGACCGCCCCGGGACGGCAGGCCGACGTCTCCCGCGAGCTGCGCGAGCGGGTCAAGAAGGCGTTCGACGAGGCGGGCATCGCCGTGGCGACCCCGGCCGTCGCCGGCTGACCGCGTCCCGGACCGCGATCAAGGTGAACGATCCCTCTCGGAGCGGTCCCGCTCTCACATAAGGTGGACAGCGCTATGGCGCAACAGGTGACCTTTTACGAAGCGGTCGGCGGCGAGGAGACCTTCCGGCGGCTGGTGCACCGCTTCTACCAGGGAGTCGCGGACGACCCCGTGCTCCGTCCCCTCTACCCGGAGGAGGATCTCGGCCCGGCCGAGGAGAGGCTGCTGCTCTTCCTCATCCAGTACTGGGGCGGCCCCAACACCTACAGTCAGCAGCGCGGGCATCCGCGGCTGAGGATGCGGCACGCCCCGTTCGTGATCGGCGAGCCCGAGCGCGAGGCGTGGCTGCGGCACATGCGGGACGCCGTGGACGATCTGGATCTCCCCGAGGATCTGGAGAAGATGCTCTGGGACTACTTCACGATGGCCGCCCGCAGCATGGTGAACGCCCCGTCCCTCTAACCGGCGCCTCCACCGGCCGCCCCCGGAAGACGGGGACGGCCGGTGACTCATTTCAGAGGGGCGGACGCTGCAGCTGGAGCGGGTCCGTGGCGTCGGCGGGCGTGGTGGTCAGCACCTGCGCGCGCTGCGTGGCGCCGGCCCAGCGGAGCAGGTCCGCGATGGCCTTGGACCGCTGCTCGGCCGGCAGCTTGTCGATGAGCCGGCCGCTGTGGTTCATGCCGGGCGCCTCGTACACCGCGGAGTCCTTGCTGCCCTTGCCCAGGCGGAACCGCTCCGAGCCCCACGGGTCGTTCTCGCCGTACAGGAACATCAGGCGGCTGCCGTGGTCGCGCACCCAGCGGTCGATGTCGCGCATGGCCCGCCCGCCGTCGAACCGCATCGGGATGTCCCGGGGGACGTACGTGCGGGGCTGGTAGCTGCTCTCGTAGCGCAGCAGGGGCCGCAGGTGCTTGAACTGGGGCGAGCCCCAGCCGAGCTGCGTCCCGGCCTGGTAGTAGTACGGGATGTACGGCGCGAGGCCCTGGTCGGTGTAGAAGGAGATCCCGGCGATCTCGTCCAGGGTCTTGTAGAGGACGTCGTCGGTGGCGTCGAGCGGCGGCAGGGCCGCGCAGTCGGACTGGAGCTTGTACTGCCAGAAGCCCCACTCGAAGTCCATGACCGAGTTCTCGAAGGCCCGGTCCGGGTCGCGGAGGATGGAGAACGTCCAGCCGTTCCCGGCGGCGTCGGCCTTGAACCTCTCCAGCATCGCGGGGCGCCGCTTGAGGAACTCGCGCGCCAGGCTCTTGATGTGGGCGCGGCACGTGTCGTCGGTGCCGACGGTGGCGAAGAACCTGTCGTACCGGCTGTCCTCGTCGTTGTCGACGTCGTTGGGCGCCACGTACACGACGCTGCCGTCGACGTCGTTCGGGTAGAACCGCTTGTGGTAGACGGCCGTCATGCCGCCCTTGCTGCCGCCCGTGGAGATCCAGCGGCTCTGGTAGATCTTCTTCAGCGCGCCGATCAGCCGGTGCTCGTCGGTGGCGGCCTGCCAGATGGTGTCCTTCGTCCAGTCCGTCGGCTCCGGCCTTGAGGGCGTGAAGTAGCGGTACTCCACCGAGATCTGGTTGCCGTCCACCAGCGCCGTCGGCTCCGACCGGAACATGGTCTCGGGGGTGTCGTAGCCGCTGGTGTAGAGCACCATCGGCCGCTCCGCCGCCTTGTGCTGGAGCATGATCCGCTGCTCGAACCACTGCCCCTTGGGACGCCGGTGGTCCACCGGCTGCCGGTAGTTCAGCCAGAACCAGCGGTGGCCGGGCAGCGTCGAGGGCTTCTCCTCGACCTTCATGCCCGGGATCGCCTTGAGCCGCGCGGCGATGTCCTCCGCCGCCGTCGGTGCCGCCTGGACGCCCTGGACCGCCGTGCCGGTCATCCCGGCTGCCAGCAGCAGGGCCAGCACCCCTTGTGAGACGCGCCGCATCTTTTCCCTTTCGCGTGGGATCACCACAATTCGCCAGGTGACACTAAAGGGAGAAGTGCGGCCAAAACGGATTGCTGTTGCGCTTGTTACGGGTCCGTGACCCGAGGGTTGTCCCCGCCCGCGCGGCGTCATAGCGTCGGAATCGGGTGCGGCCGGCCGTGGCCGTACCGTTCCGGAAGGTGATCTCAACGGGGGAGAGACACCATGTTCATCCAGACCATCCAAGGCCATGTCTCCGGCGACACCGGCGAGCTCAAGGAGGCCATGGACCACTGGCAGCGCGACCTCGGCCCGACCGCCCCGGGCTGGCTGGGCAGCACCGCGGGGGTGACGGACGACGGGATGTTCGTCTGCCTGGCCCGCTTCGAGTCGCCCGAGGCGGCCCGCCGCAACAGCGACCGCCCCGAGCAGCACCAATGGTGGATGGAGACCTCGAAGCTGTTCGGCGGCGACGTCCACTTCCACGACTGCACCGAGACCGACACCTTCCTGGACGGCGGCTCCGACGACGCCGGCTTCGTCCAGGTCATGCAGGGCCGGATCCGCGACCTGCCGGGCCTTCGCGCCTACCTGGCGAGCCAGGACGAGTCGGCGATGCGCGAGTTCCGTCCCGACATGATCGGCAGCGTCGTGGCGGTCCAGCACGACGGCGGCTTCACCGAGGCCGCGTACTTCACCTCCGAGGCCGCGGCCAGGGAGGGCGAGCGCAAGGAGCCGCCGCAGGAGATGCGCGACGAGATGCAGAAGATGATGAGCTTCTACGAGGGCGAGTGGACCTACCTCGACCTGAAGGAGCCCTGGCTGTACTCGCCCACCGCCTGACTCAGACCTTCCCGCCGGTCAGCAGGTGGGCCACCAGCCAGCCCAGCCCCAGCAGCAGGACCACCCGGCGCAGCTGCCACCCCGCCGGCTTGCCGCGGACGGCGAACACGCGCCAGATGACCTCGGAGAGGGTGTCACCGGGCTGCCGGTTGAAGACCGCCGGCAGCTCGATGGCGAAGAACATCATGATCCAGAAGATCCATGCGGCGAGATAGGGGGACATCGATCACCTCGGGGGGAAAGGGCGTCACCTGCTTACTCCCCGTGATCGGAGATCGTCACGCGCACGGCGGGTGCAGCGCGACTCCGTCGTCCCAAGGAGCCAGCCGCTCGAAGAGCCGCTCGTCGTGCCAGCGGCCTTCCACGTGAATGTGCCGACGCGACACCCCGACCGGGGTGAACCCGTTGCGTTCCAGCACCCGCTGCGACGCGTGGTTGTCCACGCGCGTGAACGCCTCGACACGATGCAGCCCCAACTCGCGGAAGGCCACCTGAAGGGCCTGCCGCACGGCCTCGGTCGCCACGCCGCGTCCCGCGTGGGCGAAGGCCACCCAGTAGCCCACGAAGCAGCTCTGCAACGGCCCGCGCAGGATGTTGTTGAGCGTGATGCGCCCGGCGACCTGACCGTCCACCAGAACAACACCCGGCCACATCTCGCCGGCCCCGTACGCGTCGAGGAGGTCGTCCAGGTTCGCGCGCTGCCCCTCCACGGTGAAGTAGGCGTCGTCCCGTTCGGGCTCCCAGGGGCGCAGATACTCGCGGTTGGCAACGCACAGGCGGGCCAGCGCCCCGGCGTCGTCCGGCCGCACGACCCGCAACTCCACCAGGGACCGGCGGACAACCGTCTCGGTCATGCCGCGACGTAGCGGCCGATGAACTCCCGCTCCTTCTCGGTGAACCGCCGCAGCCGGTTCGCCTCCGGGTCGAACGCCACCAGCACCGACATCGCCTCCGCGTACACGTGCTCGTCATCGCGGACCTCGTAGGCGAGCTTGAACGACGCCGCCCGCGCCTCCGTCACCCAGGTCTCCACCCGAATCGGGTACACGGTCGGCAGCAGCGGCCGCCGGTAGTCGATCTCGTGCCGGGAGATCACCATCCCGCGGATCGGCTGCTCCCCCTTCCGGACGGGGTCGCCGTGGAACATCTCCAGCCGCGCGTCCTCGAGGAAGCCCAGGAACTTGACGTTGTTGACATGCCCCTGCGAGTCGATGTCACCGAACCGCAGACGGAACTCGTAAACATGGCGGTACTCGGCCGGAGGGAGCTCGTTGTCGGACATGTCCTCGCCTGGGGCTCGCGAACAGATCGCGCCGATGCTACCCCAGCCACCTCCCTAGTCATCGTGTGCCCGTCGTCCCAAGCCCAGGCCACAATCCCCACCCCGTTAAGGGTCCTGGACGGCTGCAACGTAGTTCTTCACGGTGCCGCAGGAGAGATGCACCTCACTAACGATCTCGATCAACCCCACAACGCCGAACTCCCGCCCCCGGCCCCGTCCGCCCACCAGCGCGGGACGTACAAGACAACGCAGCAGTCTGCAGGCTGGCGTCTTCCCCAACCGCAGCGCGCACCTCGACCAGCAGCGCGAGCGTGGACCGCTTGACCAGAAAGCCGCAAGCACCGCTGCGCCGTCGTAACCACAACCACGCAAATCGGGTCGGCGCCCCCGATGCCGGAATGGCGTTCGGCCAACGGCCAGCCCCAGCGGGGAGCCTTAGGCATCGCGGTCCCCGCGCAGGGCCTCCACGGCCTGACAGGGCGCGCTGCCTGGCCTCCTCCACGCGGGCGAACAGGTCGGCGGCGCGTTCGGGGTCGCGGACGGCGACCAGGCAGCCCGCCTGGGCCTGCACCACGATCGCGCTCACCTCGTAGGCGACGAAATCATGCGGGTCCTGTGCCAGTTCCAGGCGCTGGCCGCCCCGAGCGTCGGCGACCGCGCGCCCCTGTTCTCCACGACCAGCGGCACCGCCAGACCGACGGCACCCACCTCCACCCCACCCGCCACCGCCGCCATCTCCACGTAGCTCAGGACGTTCCCGGCCTGATGCGGAGAGATCACACTGACCCCAACGGGATCAAGATCGTCCGCTCGGGCGAACAGAAATTTGCCACCCTGGCCTGCCCCGCCCCACCAGCCACCCAGCGCAGCCGCCGAGGCCCGCCGGGTCGCAGCGGCGCAAGCACGGGGTTCGGGCACGGCTCGCACCGGAGTGCAGGGCCACCAACGCGGTTGGTAGGCGCAGGGAAAGAGAGCACGAACGCAACCCGCAAAACCAGCGCGGAGCACGGGGCCCGGTTGGAGGCTGGAACGCCGCGGCCCGGAAGGTCGGGCCGCGGCGTTCTCGGATGGACGGGGCGTCAGTCGCGCATGAGTTTGCGGTGGGTGACGCGGTGGGGGCGGGCGGCGTCGGCGCCCAGGCGCTCGATCTTGTTCTTCTCGTAGTCCGCGAAGTTGCCCTCGAACCAGAACCAGTTCGAGCCCTCTTCCCACGCCAGGATGTGGGTGGCGATGCGGTCCAGGAACCACCGGTCGTGGGAGGTGATGACCGCGCAGCCCGGGAACTCCAGGAGCGCGTTCTCCAGCGAGCTCAGGGTTTCGGTGTCGAGGTCGTTGGTGGGCTCGTCCAGGAGGAGGACGTTGCCGCCCTGCTTGAGGGTCAGCGCCAGGTTGAGGCGGTTGCGCTCGCCGCCGGACAGGACGCCGGACGCCTTCTGCTGGTCGGGGCCCTTGAAGCCGAACGCGGCGACGTAGGCGCGGGACGGCATCTCGACCTGGCCGACCTTGATGTGGTCAAGGCCGTCGGAGACGACCTGCCACACCGACTTGGCCGGGTCGATCCCGCCGCGCCCCTGGTCGACGTAGGAGATCTGGACGGTCTCGCCGACCTTCAGCGCCCCGTTGTCGGGCTTCTCCTCACCGACGATCATGCGGAACATCGTGGTCTTGCCGACGCCGTTGGGGCCGATCACGCCGACGATGCCGTTGGGCGGCAGGTTGAAGGACAGGTTCTCCATCAGGAGCCGGTCCTCGAAGCCCTTGGTGAGGTCCTCGGCGACGATCACCGTGTTGCCCAGGCGGGGGCCCGGCGGGATCTGGATCTCCTCGAAGTCCAGCTTGCGGGTCTTGGCCGCCTCGGACGCCATCTCCTCGTACCGCTGCAGACGCGCCTTGCTCTTGGTCTGCCGGGCCTTGGGGTTGGACCGGACCCACTCCAGCTCGTCCTGGAGGCGCTTCTTGCGCTTGGCGTCCTTGTTGCCCTCGACCTTGAGCCGCTCGGCCTTCTTCTCCAGGTAGGCCGAGTAGTTGCCCTCGTACCCGAAGAGGCGGCCCCGGTCGACCTCGCAGATCCAGCCGGCCACGTTGTCGAGGAAGTACCGGTCGTGGGTGACGGCCAGGACGGTGCCCTCGTACTTCTCCAGGTACTGCTCCAGCCACTGCACGCTCTCGGCGTCAAGGTGGTTGGTGGGCTCGTCCAGCAGCAGCAGGTCGGGGTGCTCCAGCAGCAGCTTGCACAACGCGACGCGGCGGCGCTCCCCACCCGACAACTGGGTCACGGGCAGGTCGCCCGCCGGGCAGCGCAGCGCGTCCATGGCCTGCTCGAGCTGGCTGTCGAGGTCCCAGGCGTTGCGATGGTCGAGCTGCTCCTGCAGCTTGCCCATCTCGTCCATCAACTCGTCGGAGTAGTCGGTCGCCATCTTCTCGGCGATCTCGTTGAACCGGTTGAGCAGCGCCTTGGTCTCGGCGACGCCCTCCTCGACGTTGCCGAGGACCGTCTTCTCCTCGTTGAGCGGCGGCTCCTGCTGCAGCATGCCGACCGTGAAACCGGGCATGAGACGGGCGTCACCGTTGGAGGGCTGCTCCAGGCCGGCCATCATCCGCAGCAGCGTCGACTTGCCCATCCCGTTGGGGCCGAGGACACCGATCTTGGCCCCCGGCAGGAAGCTCATGGTGACGTCGTCAAGGATGACCTTGTCACCGTGCGCCTTGCGCACGCGCTGAAACGTGAAGATGTACTCCGCCATATCGTCAAGCCTAGGGGGTCTCGGGCACCATTCGTTGCAGCCGCGGCCAAGCACCGTCCGGCCGCGTGATCGCCCCATGGCCAGCGGAGATCATCGCCATGGCCGGGTCAGCTCTCCGACGCCTTCGGTCCCTCGAGGGCGGGCAGGCAGACCCGGTCGCGACCGGACTGCTTGGCCCGGTAAAGGGCGAGGTCGGCGGCGGCGAGCAGCTCGATCAGGTCCTGGCCGTGCATCCGGAACAGCGCCACCCCGACGGAGATCGTCACGCCCACGGTGCCCTCCTCTGCGGGCACCGCCAGCCGCCGGACCCTGCCGCGCAGCCGTTCGGCGACCCGGCAGGCCTCCACCGTGTCGGCGCCGGGCAGCAGCACCACGAACTCCTCTCCGCCGAACCGGCCCACGACGTCGTAGTCGCGCAGCTGGCCGCACAGGGTGGTGGCCACGCCCACCAGCACCTCGTCACCGACCAGGTGGCCGTGGGTGTCGTTCACCCGCTTGAAGTGGTCGATGTCGATCAGCAGCAGGGCGAGCGGGTCGTGGGTGCGCTGGGTCCGGGCCAGCTCGGTGTCGGCCTCGCGTTGCCAGGCGGCGGCGTTGAGCAGCCCGGTCTTGGCGTCGGTACGGGCCGCGGCCTGCAACTGCTGGTGCATGAGGCTGCGCTGGAGCAGCACGACCGGGGGCAGCGCCAGCAGCAGGAGGAGCAGCGACAGGGTGGCGAGGATCGCGACCGAGACGCCCACGCACAGCTCGACCACGTCCAGCAGCAGGGTCTCGCGGTTCCACAGGACGTCCCGCCAGCGGCCCTCGGGGTTGGCGGCATGCGCCGCGATCACCACCAGCAGCGTGTTCAGCACCGTGAACAGCGCGGCGCAGCCCACGGCGACCAGCAGGTCGGTGATCCCGCCGATCACCCACAGAGGCCGGCCGTCCAGCGGCTCGGGCACCGCCAGGTGAAAGACCAGCGACGCGCACGCGCCCGCCAGGCCATGCGCCGCCATCACCATCACCCGCCGGTACAGCAGCGACCGCCGCACCCGGAACTGCAGCAGCAGCTGAAGCGGGATCGGGATCAGCAGGGCGTAGACCGGGGGGAGCAGCAGCGCGACCGGCAGCCACCAGGCCGACAGGATGTCGCGGGCGACCCCGGCGGGCATCCCGAGCCGCCGCGTCGCCTCGATGCACACCGCGCCGCAGGCCAGCAGCGCACCAAATGTCAGTAGATCGTTCGGCCGCGGGACGGTGCTCATCAGCCCGGCGACGGTCAGCGCCAGGTGCACGGCAACGACCACCGGCACGTAGACGGCCAGCAGGGACGGACGCATCGGCACCGCCCGCCGTTGCGGCCTTCGGGTGAGTTCTCCGCCGCGATCCTCGGCGGACGACTGCACAGCCGTCATCCTTCCCCCCTAAGCCTCACGTTGTGTAACACGATAATTGCAACGTGTGCGGAGGGGGCTGGAAACCGGTACCTTCGATAACGCACAAGTGGGTATCCGAGACGTGACCCACCGTAGGACCAGCGAAATCGCTGTCCGCCGCACATCCTGAGGGGGAATACACCATGCGCGGCGTCTCCTGGATATAACGCGTCTGCCACCCCGACGGCGCGGGGGCGCCGGCCGGCACCAGCCGGCCACCCGCCGACGCCCCCGCATCCCGGGTTCGATCCCCCCTCCGCCCACCCTGCGGGGCCCGCAAGCCCCGCAGGGAAGCACCCGTGCAGCGTCATCTGCGCCCACCAGCCCGTTCTTTCATCTCTTGTCTCTTTGACTTCCGGGGCACCCTTGGCCCCATCTCCAGCCCACGTCTCTCCGTCACCACGCTTCCTCCCTTCTCTTCGCCTTGTACGGAGCCCGCGCGCCGCGCGTTCACCCAACGCGATCACTCCCACACCCCGGGCACACGCCCGAGCCGACCGCCCTGGCCAGCATCGGCCGCCGGACAGCCAGGGGCGCCTGTCGCGAAGCGACCTCCAACACCACGCGAACGCCCTACCCGGGCAGCGAACCAACGCCGAAGGCAAGCGTCCCCACCTTGATCGCGAAGCGACACCGCCCTCCCAAGCCCCGGCAACCGCGAACCGCCCAGGCACGAACCAGCCCGAGCCGACACGGCGCAAGCCGTCCAGGCATGAGCCGGCCCAGCGCAAGCCGTCCAGGGCATGAGCCAGTGCGGCGCAAGCCGGTGCGGCCTACCGGTCAGACACGAACCAGTCCGAGCCGGTGAGGCATTAACCGGCGTGTGTGATCCGATCTGACCAAGCACGAGCCGGTGAGGACGCCCCGGTCACGCGCGAGCCCGTGACACGCACCCGTCCGAGCCCTCCAGACATGAGCCGGTGCGGCGCGAGCCGGTGAGGCCCGCGCCGGTCAGGCACGAGCCAGCCCGATGCGAGCCAGGCACGCACCAGCCCTTTGCGCACGAGCCGGTGCGACGCACGCCAGGCAAGCGCCAGCCCCTGAAGTACAAGTCGGCGCGGCGCGAGCCGGCCAGACGCGGGCTGGCCAGGCACTAGGCCGCGAGACACGAGCCGCTCAGCACGAGTCGATCTGAGCTGGTGCGCGCTCAGCACGAGATCTGAGCTGGTGCGACGCGAGTCGGTCATGCGCAGGCCGATGAGGCGCGAGACAAGCACCGGCTCGAGCCGTCCAGGCGTGAGCCGGGTGCGGCCCGCACCGGTCGGGCACGAGCCAGGCCGCGCCGGTGAGGCGTTCGCGTGTGAGCCGGTCTGACCGAGCACGAGCCGATGAGACGCGACCCGGTCACGCGCGAGCCCGTGACACACACCGGTCCGAGCCTTCCCTCCAGGCATGGACGGTCATGCGCGAGCCGGTGCGGCCCGCGGCGGTCGGGCACGAGCCAGCCCGAGCCGGCGCGGCGCGGCGCGAGCCAGCCAAACGCGAGCCCGTGAAGCAGGAGCCTGCGACGCAAGCCAGGTAAGCGCCAGCCCTTGAAGCACGAGTCGCGCGGCCAGACGCGGGCTCTCCAGGCGCTAGCCAATCAAGCACTAGGCCCACTACTCGGCACAAGGCGGTCTGAGCGAGCGCGAGCCTGTGGCACGCACTGGGACGAGTCGTTCGGGTATGAGGCGGGGCGGGTTGTGGTGGTCTCGGGTACGAGTCAGGTCGTGGTGGGGAGGCGTTAGCGGGGGGCGGTCTGGGTGGTTCGAGTCGCGGTGGGAGGTTAGGCGGCCTTGGGGTCTTCTTCTGGTTGGTCGGTGGCGGTCAGGGCCCACTGGTCGGCGGCATCCTGGGCTTCGCGGCGGTCTTCGTCGGTGAGGGCGCCGCCGCGCTGGACGGGGCGGAAGGCGGCGGTGCCGCGGCTGAGGTCATGGCCCAGGGTGGTGGCCTCGACCTCGGCGGAGAAGCGCCACTGACCGTCCCTCTCGTACTGGCGGATGCGGAGGCGGCCGGTCACCACGACCGGGTGGCCGCGTCTCAGGTCGGAGGCATTGACGTTGTCGGCCAGGGACCGCCAGCAGTTGACCGTAAGGAACATCGTCTCGATGTCCTGCCACTGGGCGCTCTGCCGGTCGTAGCGGCGGGGGGTGTAGCCGACTCGTAACGACAGGAACGGGGTGCCGTTGCCGGTCACGGTGAAGTAGGGCTCGGCGGCCAGCCAGCCGACCACGGTGATCTGGGCCTCGTTCATGGCTGCTCCACTCTTGTTGAGGTGCGTGCTCTCAACGGTGGCGCAGGATGACGGTGGGTGAAAGGGGATGTGCGGATTGTGGATAACTCAGCCGAGGAGGTTGGCGGCCTCGGAGCGGAAGTGGGCGTAGCGGTCGAGTTCGGCCGCGACCGGCTCCAGGACCTTCTCGTCGGCGATCTGCTCGATGCGTTCGCGCATGTGGGTCTCCATCCGCTGGCCGTGCTTGGCCGAGGACAGCGCCACCAGGTTGCGGCACGCGGACGAGGTGAGGGCGCCCATGCCGAGCGTGCAGACGACCAGGATCAGGACGTACGGGATGAGGCCGGTCTCGCCGAGCAGGGCGCCGGGGCCGTCCGCGCCGACGACGGCGTAGATCAGGAGCAGCGCGATCCACAGCGCGCCCAGGCCGCTGACCAGGACGAGGAAGTACTGCCAGGTCTTGACCAGCCACCACCAGCCGGGGACCTGGTTGAACGTGGGCAGGGCGTCCATGAGGGAGGCGCCGAGGGCTTCGGGGAGTTCGCCGGCGTGGGAGCGGGCGGCGGCACGGACCGAGCGGGCCCAGGGTTCGGGCAGGTCGCCGGTGACGCCGTCGGTGACGCCCTGCAGGGCGGTGTCGACGTCGCCCTGCTGGGCTCCGATGGGGCCGGTGAAGGCGTTGCGGAGTTCCTCGCGGAGCTCGGTGAGGCGCATCCGGCGCAGCGGGTCGCTGCGCAGGCGGGTGACCAGGGCGCTGACGGGCCAGCCGACGAAGTCGGCGGCGCGCAGCTCGTAGGCGCTCTCCATGGCCTCGGCGACGGCCGGGGCGCCGGCGGCGTCGGTGAGGGCCTGGACGAGCTCGGCCCGGCGGTCGGCGCCGATGCCGGACGGGGGTTCAGCGGGGCCGCGGAGGGCGGCGAGGCGTTCGGCGACCCGGTCGATGTCGACGTCGAGCCGTTCGCCGCGGGCGCGGCGGGCGGCGACGGTGTCGACCAGGACGTCGCGGAGCCCGCGCACGCCGCGCTCGCTGACCGCCGAGGTGGTGACGATCCGCGGGTCGGCCAGGCCCTCGGCCTCCAGGAGGCGGCGCAGGTCGGCGACGCAGTCGTCGATCTCGAAGGACTGGAGCCGGTCGACCTGGTTGAGGACGATCAGGGTGACGCCGGCGTGCCGGGCGAACGGGACGATGTAGTTGCGGTGCAGCGCGGCGTCGGCGTACTTCTGCGGGTCGACGACCCAGACCAGCAGGTCGGCGATGGTGACGAAGCGGTCGACCTCGGCGCGGTGGACGGCCTGGATGGAGTCGTGGTCGGGCAGGTCGATCAGGACGAGCCCGTGCAGGGAGCTGTCGGCGCGGTCCAGGTCGAGGGCGCTGGCGCGGGCGTAGCGGTGGCGCTTGTCGACGTCGAGCCAGTCGAGGAGGGGCCCGGCGCCGTCGAGGCCCCAGACGCAGGCGTGCGCCTTGGACGTCATCGGGCGGCGCATGCCGGTGGGCGACAGTTCCAGTCCGCAGACGGCGTTGAACAGGGAGGACTTGCCGCTGCCGGTGCCGCCGGCGAGGGTGACGACGGTGTGGTCGCCCGACAGGCGCAGGCGCTGCCCGGCGCGGTCGAGGAGCTTCCCGGCGTCGTCGATGAGGTCGCGGTCGAGGCGGCCGGTGCCGTACCGGACGAGGCGTTCCAGGCTGTCGAGGCGGGTGGCGACGCCGCCGGGGCCGGGTTCGGCGGCGGCCTCCGGGGCGGCGGGTGGGGCGGGCCTACCGGAGGCGCCGGAAGGGCCCGGCGCGTTCGCGGGGATGGCCGAGGTGGTCATCGGGCGACCTCGAGGTTGTAGGTGGCCTGGTAGAGCTGGACGGGAACGGTCTCGTCGGGGATGCCGGCGGCGTCGATGGCCTGCCCGTAGCGGATCGACTCCTCGTCGAACAGCATCCCGATGCGGCTGCGCAGGTCGGCGCGGGCCTTGGCGCCCATGCCGCGCAGCGACTCGGCGCCGAACAGGGCCTTGAGGAGGCGCTGCGGGACGGCGCTGGTGCCGCCCTCGACGGCGACCTCGGAGGTGCCGTAGCCGAGTAGTCCGATCATGAGGACGAGGGAGACGGCCTCGGAGTCGAACGACAGCACCTTGGCGACCGAGCGCTTGGTGACGCCCTCGGTGCGGATCAGTTCGTGGACGTGGTCCTGCCAGGCGCTGACGGCCCGGGTGACGCGGCGGGAGAGTTCGGGGGAGGCGTGGCCGAGCCCGGTGACGGGGCCGTCCAGGACCTGGCGTCCGGCGGGGTGGTCGCGCCAGCGGACGATGACCTGGTCGGCGGCGTGCTCGGCGGAGGAGAGGATGAGCGATTCGAGGCCGCCGCGCAGCGCGGCCTTGAGCGCGCGGACGCGGGTGGGGCTGGTGCGGCGGCGCCGGCTGGGGCCCCGCTTGGGGCGTCCGCGCTGGACGTGCAGGGAGCGCAGCAGGTCGCCGGTGCCGGCGAAGTCCTGCCAGCGGGCCAGCACCTCGCCGCGCAGGAGGGAGCCGTTGCGGGTGGCCTCGTCGAGTTCGGCGAGGGCGGTGCCGTAGGAGGACTCGACCTCGCGGGCCAGTTCGGCGCGCTTCTCGACCTGGGCCTCGACCTGCTTGGCCAGTTCGGGGACGCGGGTGCGGAAGCTGTCGAGCACGCCGACGAGGGTGTCGCCGATGACGACGGTGCGGTCGTCGGCGTTCTCGCCGACGCCGACGAGCCATTCGCGGATGTCCTCGACGGCCTCCTCGGGCAGGCGGCTGTCCTCGACGCGGGTTTCGGGGATGGTGAAGCGGCGGGCCTCGCCGACGTCGTGCTCCACCAGCATCTCGCCGAAGTGGTCGACGACCTCGGAGCCGGCGCCCTGCGGCACCCGGGAGAGCACGACGCCGATGGTGGCGCCGTTCTCGCGGGCGCGCTGGAGCATCTCCCAGACCTGGGCGTCGGCGTAGCGGGCGGCGGTGGTGACGCACAGCCACAGGTCGGCCGCGGCCATGAGCTTGGTGGCGAACTCGTAGTGGTCCTCGAAGACCGAGTCGAAGTCGGGGCTGTCGAGGAGGGCGAGGCCGGGCGGCAGCGCGTCGCTGCCGATGATGACGAGCTGGTCGCCGGCGATGGCGTCCGGGGCGGGGCCGCGGACGCGGCCCATGCCGGGCAGCATCGGGCCTTCGAGGAACCAGTCGGTGAAGTCGGGGTGGCAGACCAGGATGGGGCTGCTGGTGGTGGGACGGAGCACGCCGGTGGCGCTGACCCGCGCCCCGACGAGCGTGTTGACCAGGGTGGACTTGCCCGCGCCGGTGGAGCCGCCGAGGACGACGAGCATGGGCGTGCCGGCGGCCTGGATGCGCGGGAGGACGTAGTCGTCGAGCTGGTTCTTCAGCTGCAACTGGGCCTCGCGGGCCTCCTCCACGCCGGGCACGTCCAGCAGGAACTCGAACGCGCCGAGCTCGTCGCGCAGGGCGCCGAGGGCGCGGACCAGTTTGCCCTGGCGCACCGAGATGCCGGCCTCGTCGGGCGTGTCGCCGGACCCTCCGCCGGGGGCGGCACGGGACGTGCCGGACCTGCCACGGGGGCCGGGGACCGCGCCCGCCTTCTCGTCGTGAACCGCGCTCTGCTCTGCCGGGGGTGTCACGGATCCCGTCCCATGTCCGCTCGAATCATGTCGATCTCTCGTGCCACGTTGACCACGTCGCCCACGACCACGATCGCCGGTGGCCGCACCCCTGCGGCCTCCATCTCCCCCGCCACCGTGCCCAGGGTCGCCGTCAGCGCCCGCTGGCCCGGGAGCGTGCCCTCCTGGACCACGGCGACCGGCGTTTCAGTTGACCGACCATAGCGCATGAGGGCCTCGGCGATGAGCGCCATGCGCTCGACCGCCATCAGCAGGATCAGCGTGCCCTGGGCCCGGCCGAGACCGGGCCAGTCGACCGTGGAGGCCGGATGACCTGGGGAGACGTGCGCGGACACCACGTGGAACTCCTGGGTGACGCCGCGGTGGGTCACCGGGATGCCGACCGCGGACGGCACGGCGACCGCGCTGGTGATCCCCGGGACGACGGTGACCGGGATGCCGTGCCTGGCGCAGTGCAGGACCTCTTCGGCGCCGCGCCCGAACACGAACGGGTCGCCGCCCTTGAGCCGGACCACGAACTTCCCCTGCCGGACGTGCTCGACCAGGTAGTCGTTGATCCGCTCCTGGGTGACCGTGCGCCCGTAGGGGATCTTGGCGGCGTCGACGACCTCGACGTCGGCGGGCAGCTCGTCCAGCAGCTCGCGGGGGGCCAGCCGGTCGGTCACGACCACGTCGGCCTGGGCGAGCAGCTGCCGCCCGCGCACGGTGATCAGCCCGGGATCGCCGGGGCCGCCGCCGACCAGCGCCACGCCGGCCGGCTTGTGCCGGGAGTGCCGCGCTTCGAGGGTCGCGTCGCGCAGGCCGTCGACGACGGCGTCGCGGATCCCGGCGGCGCGGCGGGGGTCTCCCCCGGCCAGCACGCCGACGGTGGTCTCGCCGACCCGGCCGCTCGCGGGCGTCCAGGCCGGGGAGGCGTCGGCGTCGTCGGCGCGCACGCACCAGATCCGGTCGGCCTCGGCCTCGTCGGCGACGGCGGCGTTGACCTCGGCGTCGTCGGTGACGGCCTGGACCAGCCAGGCGCCCGCGCAGTCGCCCTTCTCGTACGGCCGGCGCAGCCAGGTGACCGTGCCGGTGCCGCCGTCCCGGCCGGGCGCGGCCTGGACGAGCAGGTCCTCCAGGGAGGGGGTGATCTCGGGGGCGACCATCACCACGTCCGCCCCGGCCGCCAGCAGCGCCGGCACCCGGCGCTGTGCGACCCTGCCGCCGCCGACGACGAGGACGCGTCGCCCGCCGAGTCGCAGGCCTAGCAGGTACGGGGGCACGTGGGTGTTCTCTCGATCGGGGCTGTGGGGTTGTTCGCGGCCGCCGGTGACGGACACGTGTCCATGTGGACCAAAGGTACTCGCGTTGAGGCGTTCATGGAGAGGGCTCCCGCCCAGTCGATAGCCGAGCGTGACTCATTCCGTGATCATGCCGTGACTCTGCCCGGAGCCCTTTCCGCTCACCCCGGCCGAGTCGAAGGTGGCGACCTCGTGCAGGACCCGTACCGCGCTCTGCACCAGCGGCAGCGCCAGCAGCGCGCCGGTGCCCTCCCCGAGCCGCAGTTCCAGGTCCACCAGCGGGCGGAGCCCCAGGTGGTCCACGGTAGCGGAATGGCCGGGCTCGGCCGAACGGTGGCCCGCCACGCAGGCGGCCACGGCGTCGGGGGCGATCGCGGCGGCGGCCAGGGCCGCGGCGCCGGCGATCACGCCGTCGAGCACCACGGGCACCCGCAGCGCCGCGCCGCCGAGGATGAAGCCCGCCAGGGCGGCGTGCTCGAACCCGCCGACCGCGGCCAGCACCCGCAGCCCGTACTCGGTGCCGCCGTCCGGCGTGTCGCCGTCCCCTGCGGGGAGGGCGTGGCGGGCCAGGGCGGCGCGGACGATCTCGACCTTCCGGGCGTGGGTGGCGTCGTCGATGCCGGTGCCGCGGCCGGTGACGCGCTCGGCCGGCAGGCCGGTGAACGCGGCGATCAGCGCGGCCGACGCGGTGGTGTTGGCGATGCCCATGTCGCCGGTGAGCAGGCAGCGGGCGCCGGAGCCGGCCAGGTCGCGGGCGGTCTCGATGCCGACCGCCATCGCCCGGCGCGCCTGCCCGGCGGTCATCGCCGGGCCCAGGGTCAGGTCGGCCGTGCCCGGGGCGATCTTGCGCGGGAGCAGGCCGGGCGCGGCGGGCAGGTCGGCGGCGACGCCCACGTCCACGACGGTGACGGTGGCGCCGACCTGCGCGGCGAAGGCGTTCACGACCGCGCCGCCGGCCAGGAAGTTGGCCACCATCTGCGCGGTCACCTCCTGCGGCCAGGGGCTCACGCCCTGGGCGTGGACGCCGTGGTCGGCGGCGAACACGGCGACCGCGGCGGGCTCGGGCAGCGGCGGCGGGCACGTCCCGGCCAGCCCGGCGAGCCGTACCGGCAGGTCCTCCAGCACGCCCAGCGAGCCGGGCGGCTTGGTGAGGCGCGCCTGGTGCTCGCGGGCGTCCCGCATCGCCGCCTCGTCGAGCGGGCCGACGGCCGCGACGGTCTCCTCGATCACGGACGCGGCCGCCTCCGCGGTCAGGTCAGATTCCCAGCTCACCCAGCACCTCCAGGAGGGCGTCGTTGGCGGCCCGGTCCCGTACGGCCACACGCAGCCAGTCGGGGCCGAGCCCGGGGAAGGTGTCGCCGCGCCGGATGGCGAAGCCGCGCTCCCGCAGCAGGGCGCGGATGCCGAGCGCGTCCGGCACCCGCAGGCACAGGAACGAAGCCCGCGCCTCGGGGACGACGTAGAGTCCGCGCCCGGCCAGCTCGGCGGCCAGCCGGTCGCGTTCGGCGCCCATCCGGGCGGCCCACGCCTCCGCCTCGGCAATGGCGGCCGGCGCCAAGCACTCCTCGACGGCCACGAGCGCGGGCGTGGACACCGCCCACAGCGGCTGCGCCTCGGCCAGCGCGGCGATCAGCCGCGGTTCGGCCAGCACGTACCCGGCGCGCAGCCCGGCCAGCCCCCACGTCTTGGTGAGGCTGCGGACGACGATCACGCCGCCGGGGAGCCGTCCGGCCAGGCTCTCGGGTTCGCCGGGCACGCAGTCCATGAACGCCTCGTCCACCACGACGGTGCGTCCGGGACGGGCGAGCCCGGCGATGGCGGCGGCCGGGTGCAGGACGGAGGTCGGGTTGGTCGGGTTGCCGATCACGACCAGGTCGGCGTCCTCGGGGACGGCGGACGGGACGAGGGCGAAGTCCTTGCCCAGCACGACCCGTTCGACCGCGTGGCCCGCCGCGCGCAGCGCGGACTCGGGCTCGGTGAACTGCGGGTGGACGACCGCGGCGCGGCGGGGCCTCAGGGCTCGGGCGATCAGCACGAACGCCTCGGCGGCGCCCGCGGTGAGCAGCACCTCCTCGGTGGCCCGCCCGTGCCGCCGGGCCGCCGCCCGCCGCGCGGCCGAGGGGTCCGGGTAGGCGGCGAGGTCGGAGATCGCGGCGCGCAGCCGGTCGGCGAGCCAGTCGGGGGGCATGCCCGTGCGGACGTTCACGGCATAGTCGCGGAGCCCCTCCCCGACCTCGGTGTCACCGTGGTGCCGCAGGTCGATGTCCTCGTCCGCCGATCCGTCAGTGTGCATGGACGTGCCCATGCCCGTGCCCATGCCCGTGGCCGTCCGCGGGGTCGTCGGGGTGGTGGTGCGGCGTCTGGGGGGCGCCCACGCGGTCCTCGAATCCGGGCAGGGTGATCCGGTAGACGCAGGTGTCGCAGTTCATCCGGATGTCGCCGGCCAGGGCCTCCTCGTACCGTTCGACGACCAGGTCGGCCAGTCCCTCGCAGTCGCCGATCACCTCGGCGCAGCGGATGTCCAGGGCGGGGTGCCCGGCGGCGTACGCCCGTGCCTCGTCCGCCACGCGGTCCGGCAGCACGCCTCTGAACAGGAAGTACGGCAGCACGACGATCCGCCGGGCGCCCAGGCTGCGCAGGCGTTCGAGCCCTTCGGGGACGCTGGGGCGGGCCAGCGAGATGAACGCGGGCTCCACGCACATCAGCCCGTGCCCCTGGTCGGGCCCGCCCGCGCCGCGTCCCTCCCAGAAGAGCCTGGCCACCTTGTGGACCTCGGCGTTGGCGTCGGGGTCGGTCGAGCCGCGTCCCACCAGCAGGACGGCCGCGGGCCCGTCGGCGGCGGTTCCGGACGCGCCGCTCAGGGCCGCCTCCATGCGCTCTTCCAGGAGGGTGAGCAGGGTGGGGTGCGGTCCGAGGGGACGGCCGTAGGTGTACGAGAGCCCGGGATGGCGGACCAGCTCGCGGGCCATCGCGCCCGGTATGTCGCCCTTGCCGTGGCCCGCCGCGACCAGGACCAGCGGCACGGCGGCGACCCTGCGGTGGCCGTCCCCGTACAGTCCGGCGACGACCTCGGTGAGCGGGGGCGGCGACAGTTCGATGAAGCCCCCGGCCACGGCCGGGCGCATGCGGCGGCGCAGCCGCTGGACGAACCGGCCGAAGTCGGCGACGCCGTCCTTGTCCTGGGTGCCGTGGCCGACCACCAGGAGCGGCGGTCCCGGCTCCGCGGGCACGGTCATCGTGACTCCCCCTCGTGGTAGAGCAAGGCGTTGGCGGCGGCCGCGGCGACCGCCGAGCCGCCCTTCTCCGAGACGTTGCTGAGCTGCGGGAGCCCGCTGGCGCGCAGCGCCTCCTTGGACTCGGCGGCGCCGACGAAGCCCACCGGCAGCCCGATGACCAGGGCGGGGGCGACCCGGCGGTTGATGAGCTCGAACAGCGCGGTGGGGGCGCAGCCGACGACCCAGACCGCGCCGGGGCCGACCTCGGCGTACGACAGCCGCACCGCGGCGGCGGACCGGGTGATGCCCGCCGCGCGGGCCATCCTGGCCGCCGCGGGGTCGTTGACGTGGCACAGCGTCTCGCGGGCGGTGATCCCGGCGGCGACCATGGCGACGTCGGTGACCAGCGGGGCGCCCGAGCGCAGCGCGGCCCAGCCGCGTTCCAGGTGCTCCTCGCGGGTCTGCAGGTCGACGGCGTACTCCAGGTCGGCGCTGGCGTGGATCACGCGCTCGGCCACGGCCCGCCACAGCGGCGGCATGGGCGAGAGGTCGACGCGCGACCGCAGGATCTCGAACGAGCGGACCTCGATCGGGTGGGGCCGGCGAACGGTCACGGGCGCTCCTCGGCAGGAGAGGGGACGAACGGGGGGACGGACGGAACGGTCAGGCCCATCGATACCCCCTGGGGGTGACGAATCGCCCGGCCACGGTCCGGCTGCGGCTCGATCCGACCAGCACCACCGTGAGCATGTCGACCGCCTCGGGGTCGAGCCCGCCGAGCGTGGTGACGGTGACGGTCTCGTCCGGGCGGGAGGCGTTGCGGACCAGGCCGACCGGCGTGTCCGGGGGCCGGTGCGCGGCCAGGATCTCCAGGGCCGCGGGCAGCTGCCAGTCGCGCGCGCGGCTGCGCGGGTTGTAGAAGCAGACGGCGAAGTCGCCCTCCGCCGCGGCCCGCACCCGCCGCTCGATGATCTCCCACGGGGTGTGCAGGTCGGACAGCGAGATGTAGGCGTGGTCGTGGCCGAGCGGGGCGCCGAGCAGGCCGGACGCGGCGACCGCGGCGGTGATCCCCGGGACGCCCTCGACCTCGACGCGGTCCGAGGCGAACTCCAGCGCTGGGCTCGCCATCGCGTACACGCCCGCGTCCCCGGACCCGATCAGCGCGACCGCCCGCCCGGCCTCCGCCTCCTCGACGGCGGTACGGGCCCGTTCCTCCTCCTGGCCCAGGCCGCTCTCGACGATCCTGGTGCCGGGGCGGAGGAGGTCGCGGACCTGGTCGACATACTGGTCCAGGCCCACGACCACCGACGACCGCCGCAGCGCCTCGTGCGCGCGGGGGGTGAGCAGGTCGCGGGCGCCCGGCCCGAGCCCGACGATGCTCAGCCGCCCCTTGGGGGCCAGCCGGGCGACGGCGGCCGTGGCGTTGGCCGACTTGTGCTTGGGGGCGACGAGTTCGGCGCTCCGCCCGAACGAGCGGGCGGCGTGCAGGGCCGCGGCCTCGGCGACGCTGGGCGTGCCGACCTCGGCCCGCACGACCTCGGACGGGTTGGGGACCTCGACCTCCGCCAGCACCTCCGCCGGGAACGTGACGACCTCCCAGCCGCGCTCCTCGGCGGCCTTGAGGATCCCCTCCTCGTCCGCCTTGAGGTCCACGGTCGCCAGGCACCGGACGGACTCCGGCGCGAGCCCGGCGCCCGCCAGCGTCAGGTCGATCAGCTCGCCGGCCTCCGCCGCCGTGACGCCGCGCGCCGACCCGACCCCCACCACCAGCGACGGCGGCCGGTACACCAGCCGGTTGCCGAACCAGCCCTCGTGGCACATGCACGCGATCTCGGCGCCGTCGGTGACCAGGATCCCGGTCCCGGGCTCGTCCTGCTCCTCCCGCTCATCCTGCGCGGAGGGGGGGACGCGGACGTTCGGCGGGAGGGCGGGCAGCGGCCAGCCGTCCGCGCCCTCCAGCGCGACCGGCTCCCCCGACAGCACCGCGGCCCCGACATGGGCGAGCAGGTCCGGGTTGTGGACGGTGAAGCCCAGGTCCGCGCCGTAGGAGTCGAGCGGGGCGACACCGGTGCGGTCGCTGGCGGTCGTGACGACCGGCTCGCAGCCCAGCACCCCGGTGAGCCGCCTGGCCAGCAGGTTCGCGCCGTGGTGGCCGCCCAGCACCGCCACCGCGAACCGCATGCTCTCATCCACGCAGACCACGGCCGGGTCGGTGGTCTTGTGCTCCAGCAGCGGGGCCAGGACCCGGACGGTCGCGCCGACGGCGAGGAAGCTGACGATGGAGTCGCAGGTCCGCCAGGCCTCGCGGAGCGCCTCGGACGCCTTCAGATCGGTGAACGAGCGCACCTCGCCCGGCCAGGCGGCCGCCAGCGCCCCGGCCGCTGAACGGCCCCCGGCCGTCGCCGCGACGACTCCGATCACCGCACGCTCCCGCTCGCAGACTCGCCGTCCATACCGTCCACTTCGTCCACATCCATTTCGGGGAGTTCGGCGACCGTCACGGCCGCGGACGCCGGGGGCCGCTGCGGCACCGCCCGCCCGCGCCGCCCCTCCGGGCCGGTCGCGGTGCCGGCGCGCTCGCCCCACACGACGTAGACCGGCGCGGCCGGCGCCGCGCCGAACGGGGCGGCGGAGAGGCTTACGGCCTGGGTGGCGAGCGACTCGCCCTTGAGCGCGTCGATGGCGCCTTGCACGCGGTCGGCGTCGGCGACCACGACGACCACGCTGCGCAGGGCCCGGGCGGCGCAGGCCCGCGCCACGTCCGGCCCGCCGCCGCCGACGAACACCGCGTCGGGCTCGGGCAGGTGCTCCAGGACGGCCGGCGCCGTGCCGCGCGAGACGGCCACCTTGACGCGGTGGGCGCGCACGTTGGCGCGGATCCCCTCGCAGGCCGCCTCGTCCCGTTCGACGGCGACGACCGCCGCGCCGAACCGGGCGCACTCGATCGCGATCTCGCCGCGGCCCGCGCCGACGTCCCAGACCATGTCGCCGACCCGGGGGCCCAGCTTGGCCAGCGCGAACGCCCTGATTTCCGCGCCCGTCCCGGCGGCGCCGCGGGACGGCGCGCCGTACGCGAAGTCGGCCGGGGGCAGCGCCCACCGCGCCGGTCCGGGCCGCGCCCCGGCGATCCAGCCGCGCTCGCCGTAGGCGGCCGCCGCCGCGATCCGGCGCTGGTCCAGGACGAGCACCACGTTCGGGTCGCGCCAGGGACGGGTGGTGGCCTCGGCGGGACGGACGCGCACCACGCGCTCGCGCGGGCCGCCGAGGTCCTCGCACACCACGAACGTGCGCGGCGTCTGCGGGAACAGGGCGCGCGCCAGCTCGGCCGGGCCCGCGCCCGGCGCGGTGAGCACCGCGACCTTGGGATGGGCCCGGCACGCGTTCACGGCGCGGCGCAGTTCGCGGCCGTGCGCCGAGACGACAAGGGCGTCGTCCCACGACAGCCCGGCCCGCGCGAACGCCCGCTGCACCGACGACAGCGCCGGAAGCACCCGGGGCCGCCGCCCGCGCTCGCGCAGCGCCCGGACGATCCCGAAGAACCCGGGGTCGCCGCTGGCCACGACCACCACGTGGTGGTCGCCGTCCTCGCGGTCGAGTTCCTCGTCGATCGCGTCGAGGGCGGCCCGGAGCTCGCCCATCACGATCGTGCGGGCGCCGGGCGGGACCGGCACCGCCGCCAGGTGCCGGCGGCCGCCGGCCACGAGCGAGGCGCGCTCCAGCAGCTCGCGGGCCTCGGCGGAGAGGGGCGAGCCGTCGTGCCCCAGGACGGTCAGGGACGACGACGAGGCCGGGGAGGTCATCGGCTCAGCCGTCCGTACATGCCGACCATGCGCTCGCCGCCGAAGTCCATCAGCACGACCTGCACCGCGATCGGGCTCGCCTCGGAGCCCTCCCGCACGGCCGCGGCGGCGCGTTCCAGGTCGTCGGCGACGCGGCGGCACAGCTCCCGCCCGCACGGCCCGAGCAGCCTGGCCTCCTCCCACAGCTCGTAGGCGCGCCGCGCGGATCCAGCCGCGGCCACCGCGTCCGCCAGTTCCGCGGACCCGCCCATGTCGGCGGTGATGCCGGCGAGACCGTCCACCGGTTCGAGGGCGGCGAGGGCGTCCGCGGTGGCGAGCAGGATCAGCTGGCGGAGGCCGTGCTCGACCGCCTGCCGCAGCGCCTCGTCCACGTCGCCGCGCGCGGCCGTCCCGGCGCCCACCTCGACGAAGCAGACCTCGGGGAGTTTGGGCAGCATCCTGGCGGCCGTGCGGCCGGCCGGTCCGGCGCCGTGCAGCACGAGGGTCCGCTCGCCCTGTGCCGCGATCGCCGCTACCGCCCCGCCACCACCGCTGCCGCCGCCGGTGCCGCCGTCCGATCGTGCCGTGCCTGTTGGGTTCATGGCCGACGAGCCTCCC
Organism: Actinomadura rugatobispora; assembly: GCF_055379765.1. NCBI lineage: Bacteria > Bacillati > Actinomycetota > Actinomycetes > Streptosporangiales > Thermomonosporaceae > Actinomadura > Actinomadura rugatobispora. The sequence continues at coordinate 2,014,341 of NZ_AP029191.1, forward strand.
GAAGCCGCCGCCGCGCCGACGGCTCGGCACGCCGGTGACCGTGGAAGTGGCCCGGGTGGTACAGGTGCGACCGGGTGCCGCCCGCCGCCAGCGCCGGCCCGACCAGCACCAGCGTGTGCTTCCACAGCCGGTGCTCCTTGACCGTGGCCTCCAGCTCGCCCAGGGTGCATCGGACGACCAGCTCGTCCGGCCAGGTCGCCTGGTAGGCGACCACGCACGGGGTGTCCTCGGGGTAGCCGCCCTCCAGCAGCTCCTCCTGGAGCTGCCCGGACCGGGCGGCCGACAGGAACAGCGCCATCGTGGTGCCGTGCCGCGCGAACGCGCGGACCTCCTCCCCCGGCGGCATCGGGGTCTTGCCGCCGCCGAGCCGGGTCAGCACGACCGACTGGGCGACCTCGGGGATGGTCAGCTCGCGCTCCACCACGGCCGCGACCGCGCTGAAACTGGACACGCCCGGGACGACCTCGGTCTCCAGGCCCATCTCCTTGCAGCGGTCGAGCTGCTCCTGGAGCGCCCCCCCACAGCGCGGGGTCGCCGGAGTGGATGCGGGCGACGGTGAGCCCCTCCGCCACGGCCCGCTCGTAGTACGGCAGCACGCCCTCCATCGGCAGCTGCGCGGAGTCGACGATCTCGGCGCCGTCCCGGGCGTGCTCCAGCACGTCCGGATGGACCAGGCTGGCCGCCCAGATCACCACGTCCGCGGACGCGATGGCGCGGGCGGCGCGGAAGGTGAGCAGGTCGGCGGCGCCGGGCCCGGCGCCCACGAACAGCACCCGGCCGCGGGGACCTGAGGGGGGTGTCATCGCAGCCTTCCTCCCCGGGCGCCGTCGCGGCGGCCCGGCACGATCAGCGTGGACAGGTAGGGGACGGGCCCGGCCAGGTCGCGGGCGGGCCGGATCTCCTCGCCGGGCAGGCCGAGGCGGGCGCCGTAGCGGGCGTCCTCCAGCCGTCCGGTCTCCTTGAGCGCCTCGACCACCTCGGCGGCGACCGAGCCGAACTTGTACGCCACGACGGTGTCGCCCGTCTCCAGCGCGGCCCGGAACGCCCGCAGCGCCCCCGGGCCTCCGGCCAGCGGCACCAGCCCGATCGACTCCGTGCCCTCGGCGAGCACGGTGCCGGACCGGGCCGCCAGGTCCTGCATGGCGGTGATCCCGGGCACGGTCGCGACCTCGGTGCCGGGCCGCAGGGCCTGGACGGTCTGCGCGAGGTAGGTGAAGGTCGAGTAGACGTTGGGGTCGCCGATGGTGGCGAACGCGACGGTGGCGGCGCCCTCGTCGAACGCCCGGACGACGCGTTCGGCGGCGGCGTCCCAGGCGGCGGCGCGGCGCTCGGTGACACCGCCGCGGTCGTTGAGGGCGAACACGACGCGTTCGGCCTTGCCCGTGTAGGCGCGGACGACCGACTCGGCGCGGCCCTCCTCGTCCAGTGCGATGACCGGCACCAGGACGACGTCGGACTCCCGCAGCGCGCGCACGCCCTTGGCCGTCACCAGTTCGGGATCGCCGGGCCCGACGCCGACGCCGATCAGCTTCCCGGGACCGCGCGCGCCCTCGCGCCGGGCGTCCAGGTCGGCGGCGACGAGACTGAACACGTACTGGTCGACGGGACGGCCTTCGGGGTCTCGCCCGGTGGCGCGCAGCACGCCCTCATGCCGGAAGCCCGCCTTCTCTGCGACGCGGACGGAGGCGTGGTTGCCGACGTCCACGCGCAACTCGACCCGGTTGAGCCCGCCCCCGCCGCTTTCGCCGGGACGCAGAGCCCACTCACTGAGGGTGCGGAGCGCGTCGGTGGCCAGCCCGCGGCCGCGTGCCGCCGGGCGGATCCCGTACCCGGCCTCGGCCGCGCGCGCCGTCCAGTCGACCCGGTACAACCCGATCGTGCCGTGCAGCTCGCCGGTCGCGCGATCGGCCACCGCCGCCTGCAGGCCCTCACCCGAACGGGCGGCGCCGTGCACGCCCTCGGCCAGCCACCAGTCCAGCGCGTCGCCGCTCGCCGGGACGTTGGGCGGCAGGAAGTCCTCGCCCGCGCCCATCGCCTCCGCCAGGGCGGCCGCGTCGCCCGGCGCGAACGGGCGCAGCCGTGCACGCCCGCCCTCCAGGCCGCCGCCCTCCGCGCCGAAGGCCGCATCGAAGGTCGTCAAGCGTCCTCTCCTTCTTCGGCCTGGCTCGCCCGCACCATCCGCTCGGCGAACAACGGTTCCCCCGCCCAGTGCAGATGCAGATACGAGGCGATGCAATCCCCCTGGACGAAACCCTCGGGGGAGGTGGTCGACCACTGCCAGGCCGCCGTTCCACCGTGGCGGGGCTCGGTGACGGTGCGGTGGAACTCGTGGCCCCGCACACGCTCCCCGGTACGGGCGACCACCGAGTCCGACACGGCGACGGCCGACCGGTACCCGAGGGTCAGCCGCGGCGCCATGGTCGCGGTGACCTCCTCCAGGACACCGCACATCGGCTCGCCGTCCAGCTCCCGGCCCAGGTAGAGCAGCCCGGCGCATTCGGCGTACACCGGGCCGCCCCCGGACGCGAACGCGACCAGGGCGCGCCGCAGCGGCTCGTTGGCCGACAGCTCGGGCGCGTACATCTCGGGGAAGCCGCCGCCGATCACCACGCCGCGCGTGGCGTCCGGCAGCCGCTCGTCGCGCAGCGGGTCGAACCGGACCACCTCGGCGCCCGCCGCCTCCAGCAGCTCCTCGTTCTCCGCGTACCCGAACGTGAACGCCGGGCCGCCCGCGACCGCGATCCGGGGCCGCCCGCCGCCCGGCGGGGGCGCGGCCACCTGCGCGCCCGGCTCCCACCGCGCCGACGCGGGCAGCGGCGGGGCGCTCCGGGCCAGGGCCGTCAGGGCGTCGAGATCGCAGGACGAGGCGACCAGGTCACCGAGCCGCTCGACGGTCGCGACCGCCTCCACGCTGCGTTCGGCCGCCGGGATCAGCCCGAGGTGGCGGGACGGCGTCGCCACGTCGTCCCGCCGCCGCAGCGCGCCCAGCACCGGCACGCCCAGTTCCTCGACGGCCTCGCGGCACATCCGCTCGTGCCCGTCCGAGCCGATCCGGTTGAGGATGACGCCGCCCAGCCGCACCCGCTCGTCGTAGGTCCGGAAGCCGTGCACGGTCGCCGCCACCGAACGGCCCGCCGCTGCGGCGTCCACCACCAGCACCACCGGCGCGTCCAGCAGCCCGGCCACATGGGCGGTCGAGGCGAACCCGCCCTGCTCGGCGGCGCCGTCGAACAGGCCCATGACGCCCTCGACGACCGCCACCTCCGCCCCGGCGGCGCCGTGCAGGAACAGCGGGACGACCAGGTCCTCCGACGTCAGCCACGGGTCGAGGTTGCGGCCAGGGCGGCCGGTGGCGAGCGCGTGGTAGCCCGGGTCGATGTAGTCGGGGCCGACCTTGTGCGGCGACACGGCGGTGCCGCGGGCCGCCAGCGCCGCCATCAGCCCGGTCGCGACGGTCGTCTTGCCGCTGCCCGACGCGGGCGCCGCCACCACCAGGCGAGGGACCGGACTCACCACTCGATGCCCTTCTGGCCCTTCTGGCCGCGGTCCATCGGGTGCTTCACCTTGCCCATCTCGGTGACCAGGTCGGCGAGCTCCAGCAGCCGCGGATCGGCGTCCCGGCCGGTGATCACCACATGCTGCGCGCCCGGCCGGTCCTTCAGCGCGGTGAGGACGTCGTCGACGTCGATCCAGCCCCACTTCATCGGGTAGGTGAACTCGTCGAGCACGTAGAACCGGTACGTCTCGGCGGCCAGGTCGCGCTTGATCTGCGCCCAGCCCTCCCGGGCGTCGGCCTCGTGGTCGGCCTCGGTCCCCGGACGCTGGATCCACGACCAACCCTCGCCCATCTTGTTCCAGGTCACCGGGCCGCCCTCGCCGCTGTCGCCGAGGACGCGCAGCGCCCGCTCCTCGCCGATCCGCCACTTGGCCGACTTCACGAACTGGAACACCCCGATCGGCCAGCCCTGGTTCCAGGCGCGCAGCGCCAGCCCGAAGGCCGCGGTCGACTTGCCCTTCCCCGGGCCGGTGTGCACGATCACCAGCGGCCGGTTGCGGCGCTCCCTGGTGGTGAGCCCGTCCTCGGGCACGTACTCCGGCTTTCCCTGCGGCATCGCGTGCTCACGCCACCTTCCCGGACGCGTTCCTGACGTCCCTGACCACCCCGGCCAGGCCGCCGGCGGCGAGGTCCTCCAGCCGCACGGTCTCCGCGCCGAGCCGGGTCCCCAGCTCGGCCGCCATGCCGAGCCGCACCGGCCCGGACTCGCAGTCGACCACGACCGACGCCACCCCGGCCGCGGCCAGCAGCCCCGCCGCCGCGGACGGGTCGGGCCCGTGCGTGAAGCGGCCGTCGGTCACCACCACCAGCAGCGGCCGGCGGGACGGGTCGCGCACCCGCTCCACCCGCAGCGTCTCGGCGGCCCGCAGCAGCCCGGCGGCCAGCGGGGTGCGGCCCCCGGTCGGCAGCCGGCCCAGCCGCCGCGCGCCGGCCTCGACCGACGAGGTCGGCGGCAGCGCCAGCTCGGCCGCGGTGCCCCGGAAGGTGATCAGCCCGACCTTGTCGCGGCGCTGGTAGGCGTCCATCAGCAGGCTGAGCACCGCGCCCTTGACCGCGGTCATCCGCCGCCGCGCCGCCATCGAGCCGCTGGCGTCGACGACGAACAGCACCAGGTTGCCCTCGCGCCCGTCGCGGACCGCCTCCCGCAGGTCGCCGGCCTCGACCACGATCCCGGGACCGGTCCGGCCGCGCGCGTGCTGGTGCGGGGCGGCGGCGTGCAGCGTGGCGCTCAGGTGCAGGCCGCGGGCGCCGGGCCGGGCGCCGGAGACGCGCCCGAACGGGCTGCGCGCCTTGGAGCGGCGGCCGGGCGCGCCGGTGCCGGTACCCGGCACGGTGAACAGCCGGGGCCTGAATGTGGCGCCGGCCTGGGCGGGCTCGCCCTCGCCCGCGTCCCGCTCCTTGGTGGGCAGGCGCTCGTCGGCGGGCCGCTCGCCGTCGTTCACCGAACGGCCGTTGAGCAGGGCGTCCAGGACGCTCAGCACGCCCCCGCCCCCGCCCCCGCCGCCATCGAGGCCGCCCGGTCCGCCGCCGGGGCCGCCGCCCGGCCCGTCGTCGTCGGGCTCGTCGCCGTCGGCGGGCCCGGACCCGTCGTCGCCGGGCCCTTCCTCGGCCTCGGCCGACGCCGGTTCCGGCCGGGGCTCGGGCTCGGGCTCGGGTGGGGCGTCTCCGGGACGGTCCGGGGAGTCGTCGCCGTGCTCCTCCAGGATCTCGTCCAGCTTCTTCTCGTCCAGGCCCGGCGCGTCGAACGGGTCGCGGCGGCGCCGGTGCGGCAGCGCCAGCCGGGCCGCGGTCCGCACGTCCTCGGCGGTGACCACGGTGCGCCGGTGCCAGGCGGCCAGCGCCATCGCGGCCCGGGCCGTCACCAGGTCGGCGCGCAGCCCGTCCACCTCGAAGGCGGCGCAGACGGCGGTGATCTGGCGGAGCGCGGCGTCGGTGAGCTCCACCCGGGGCAGCCGGGACTGCGCGGAGGCGATCCGGGCGGCCAGCTCGGCCTCGGCCACGCCCCAGCGGGCGGCGAAGCGGACCGGGTCGCGCTCGTAGTCCAGCCGCCGCCGCACGACCTCGGCGCGCTCGGCGGGGTCGCGGGTCGCGGCGACCTCCACGGTGAGCCCGAACCGGTCGAGCAGCTGCGGGCGCAGCTCGCCCTCCTCCGGGTTCATGGTGCCGACCAGCAGGAACCGGGCGGCGTGCCGGACCGAGACGCCCTCGCGCTCGACGTGCGACTCGCCCATCGCGGCGGCGTCCAGGAGCAGGTCGACCAGGTGGTCGTGCAGCAGGTTGACCTCGTCGACGTACAGCGCGCCGCGGTGCGCGGCGGCCAGCAGTCCGGGCTCGTACGCCTTCACGCCCTCGGTGAGGGCGCGCTCGATGTCCAGGGAGCCGGTGAGGCGGTCCTCGGAGGCGCCGACGGGCAGCTCGACCAGCCGTGCGGGCCGCTGCTCGGCTCCGGCCGGCCCGACCGGCGCCGGAGCCGCGGGAGCGGCCGCACGGGCGCCGGTGTCGTCGGCCGGCTCATCGGCGGGCTCGGGGGCCGCGTCGAAGGCGCCGTCCTCGTCCGGCTCGCCGTCGAACACGGCGTGCGGGCCGTCCGGGCAGGCCGGGTCGGGGTCGCGGGGGTCGCAGGAGAACCGGCAGCCCGCCACCACCGGCACCGACGGCAGCAGGTCGGCCAGCGCCCGCACGATCGTCGACTTGGCGGTGCCCTTCTCACCGCGGACCAGCACGCCGCCCACGCCCGGAGAGACCGCGTTGACCAGCAGTGCGAGCTTGAGGTCGTCCATGCCGACGACGGCGGAAAAGGGGTAGCGCGCCTGGTGGGGCTGCCCGTCGGCGCCCGCGCGGCTCATCGGCCCATCAGATAGGGCGGCATGCCTCATCGTCCTTCCCTCGGGTGTCCACGCCCGTGGCTGTCCTTCCAAGGGACGCCCCCAGAGGCTCGGCGGTGCCCGCGAGTGGTGTCACTCGGTTCACCGCGGTCGCCCGCGTCCCTCCGACGGCCGGAGTCTCCTGGCTCCCGGATCGCCACTCCCCCTCAGCCTTCCAGCGTCGCCGCCGTGGCCGAACGCGAGGGGGAGCTCCCCATGGTCACAGTTGCGGGACAGCCCCGGATTCGCACCGGGTTCCTCCGCTTCCGTCGCCTGCACAGGATGGCATACCGGTAGGAACCGCCCAAGTCGCGGTGGGGTGAGAGCGTCCGGGCACCCGTGTCCGGAGGCGTGCCGGGAACGTGTTCTACCGCCGGCTCCGCGCGCCGGCGGCCGAGGTGGAGAAGGCGCGAACCGCCCGCCCCCGGCCGTTCAGCCGAGCGGCGGCGGCGCGGGCGCGGGGGCCGGGACGACGGCCCGGTAGGGCGCGCGGAGCAGGTCGGCCGGAAGCTGGACGGCGGCGGGCACGGTGAACCAGACCGCCTTGCCGCGCGCCCTCGGCAGGCACCGCGACATGGTCCGCAGCATGCCCCAGCGGCCCTCCGACAGCTCCTGGACGATGCTCAGCCCGCGGCCGTAGTCGCCGGAGGTCCAGGAGTAGCCGGGGAGGCGGGCGGCGGCGTCGCGGTCGAACACCGCGCAGCGCAGCTCGCCGCCGGACGCGCCGCCGGCGTAGAGCCACAGCTCGTGCGGGCCCCGGTCGGCGGCGTGCTGGTGGGCGTTGGTGGCCAGCTCGCTGGCCATCAGCTTGGCGTCGGCGATGGCCGCGCGGGACGCTCCGGCCTCGGCCAGCGCCTCGGCCAGGACCGAGCGGGCGTACCGGGCGCAGCCCGGCCCCTCGGGGAGCGCCCAGGCCCGCCCTAGCGGCGGCGGGCACTCCGACGGGACGACCGGTACCACCACCTCGTCGACGCGGGCCTCCGCGGCGCTCAGCCGGGCGCGCCACCCGGCGTGGCCCGCGTGGCCGGGGCGGCCCCCTCGGCCGTCGGGGCCCTCCCGGCGGTCGCGCCGGTCGCGGGCGTCGTCCCGGGCGCCCTTCCGGCCCGCCGTACCGGCGGAACGGAGCATCGGCGCCCCGCCTCCGGAGTCGTCGGCGGCGGCGACGCCGTCCGCGGAGCCCGCCGTCGCTGGTCCGGCTGTCTCTGGTGAGGTCTTCACGGGACCCTCCCGCATCACGTCCGTGGTGCCCGGACTCGCCAACACTGCCACTCGCCTGGCCTGTGCCACTACTGTCCCGTTACGTTCCGCTCACAGGCGATCACGTTTCCTCAGCTTCGCGTGAGAATCTCACTCACGCAACACGCTTCGCAAGATTGGCGTTACCGGCATGCTCGTTTGTGTTGAACGGAACGGACCGAATCGGGAGACTCTCGGCTCATGACGTATCGGCCCACCGTGCGCGGTCGCCGGCTGGCCCGGGAGCTTCGCAGGCTGCGAGAGGCGCAGGGTCTCACCCTGCAGGAGGTGGCGGACCGGCTGGACTGGTCGCGGGCCACCGTCTCGCGGCTGGAGACGGGGCAGACCCGGCCCAAGCCCAACGACATCGCGGACATACTCGATCTGTACGGCGTGCCCAGCCCCGCCCGGGACGCGCTCATCAACCTGGCGCGGGAGGCGGGCCAGCGCGGCTGGTGGACCGCCTATGCCGACGTGTTCACCGGCAGCTACGTGGCCCTGGAGGACGAGGCCTCGCAGATCCGCACCTGGGACCCCCAGCTGATCCACGGGCTGCTGCAGACCGAGGACTACGCCCGGTCCGTGATCACCGCGGGCCGGATGCTGCCCACCCCCGAGGACATCGAGCGCCGGATCGACGCCCGCAGGGCCCGGCAGGCGCTGCTGGAACGGGAGCAGGCGCCCCGGGTGCACCTGATCTTCGACGAGGGCGTGCTGCACCGGCCGATCGGCGGGCCGGAGGTGATGGCGGAACAGCTCGTCCAGCTGGGCGCGATGGCCTCCCGGCCCAGGATCACCCTCCAGGTGCTGCCGTTCGACGCAAAAGAACATGCCGGACTTGACGGACGTTTCACGATACTTTCGTTTCCCGACCCCGCAGACCCCGATATCGCCTACGTCGAGGGGACCATGGGCGACGTTTATCTCGAAAGCGCCGAGGCAATAGCAACACATGGGGACCGCTTCGCCCGTATCACGAAGGCGGCCCTCTCCCCCGAGGAATCCGCGCACCTCATAGCCGAGGCAGCAAGGAGATGCACGTGAACCACCCCTCCCCCGATATCACCCGAGCCCACTGGCGCAAGTCGTCGCACAGCGGCAGCGGCAACCAGTGCGTGGAGGTGGCCGCCCTCACCGGCGACCACCGCGCGGTGCGCGATTCGATGGATCCGCACGGCCCGGCCCTGATGTTCACGCGGTCCGAGTGGCACCGCTTCCTGGAGGCCGTCCGGCGCGCCTAGGCGAGCACTCGGAAGGTCTTCTTCCCGAGGGGTCGCGGCGATCTCGCCGCGGCCCCTCGGCCCGCCCGGCACCCTTCGCCGGGCCCTGCCCCTGCACAGGAAGTAGAACGTGTTCTAGAGTCTGTGTGTCAGGTGGCCGAGCCACTGCGCGAGCGCGTTACCTGCCCGGTGAGGCGACGCCGGAGGCGAGCCTCACCGGGCAGATCGCGAAGCGATGCCGCGCTCGCCCAACCTCGGTCAGGGTGCGAGCCGCCAGGCGAGCACCCTGGGCCGGGGTTGTGAAACACAGCGTCGAATGAGCGGAGGCGACCGATGACCGCGGATCTCAAGCTCGGCATCCACGTCGGGTACTGGCAGCGCGACCCCGAGGACCACACCGAGACCGTGCTGGCCGCCGAGCGGCTCGGCTACGACTCGGTCTTCACGGCCGAGGCGTACGGCTCGGACGCCTTCACCCCCCCTCACCTGGTACGCCGCCCGGACCTCGAGGATCAGCCTGGGCACCGCCGTGGTGCAGCTGTCGGCCCGCACCCCGGCGGCCACGGCCATGCACGCGCTCACCCTCGACGCGCTGTCGGGCGGGCGGGTGATCCTGGGGCTGGGCGCGTCCGGCCCGCAGGTCGTCGAGGGCTGGTACGGCGTGCCCTTCCCCAAGCCGCTCGCCCGCACCCGCGAGTACATCGACATCCTCCGCCAGGTCTGGCGCCGCGAGGAGCCCGTCACCAGCGCGGGCCCGCACTACCCGCTGCCGTTCCCGGGCGGCGCCGGGCTGGGCAAGCCGCTGAAGTCCATCGTGCATCCAGCGCGCCCGGAGATCCCGGTCTACCTGGGCGCGGAGGGGCCGAAGAACGTCGCGCTGGCAGCCGAGATCGCGCAGGGCTGGCTGCCGATGTTCATCGACCCGGCGCAGGTGGACACGGTCTTCGGCGACTCGCTGGCGGGCCGCCCGGACGGCTTCGAGATCGCCGCCACCGTCACCGCGATCGTGACCGACGACCTGGACGCCGCGCTGGAGTTCGCCAAGGTGCCGCTGGCGTTCTACATCGGCGGGATGGGCGCCAAGGACCGCAACTTCCATCTCGACCTGATCGGCCGGCTCGGGTACGGCGAGCAGGCCGCCCGCGTCCAGGAGCTGTTCCTGGCGGGGCGGCGGGACGAGGCGATCCGGGCCGTGCCGGACGAGCTGGCCGACTCGATCTCCCTGCTCGGCCCGCTCGGCCGGATCAAGGAGCGGTTGCAGCTGTGGCGCGACAGCCCGGTCACCACGCTGCTGCTGGGCGGGCCCAAGGACGAGCCGACACTGCGCGCCCTGCGCGACCTGGTCCGCGGCTGACCCGTCCCTCCGGGGGACGTTCGGGCCGCGTCCAGGCGGGAATGCCCCGTGCGCCGCCGGTGCTGAGGCGGATGTCCGCCGAGATCGACGAAACGGGGAGAGGACGACGATGTCCGCGCAGGAGGACGCCGCCCGGCTGCTGGTCCGCACGCTCGAGGCCGAGGGCGTGGAGTACGTGTTCGGCCTGCCGGGCGAGGAGAACATCCACTTCGTCGACGCGCTCCGCGACTCCTCGATCCGCTATGTCCTGGTCCGGCACGAGCAGGGCGCGGCGTTCATGGCCGAGATCTACGGCCGGCTGACCGGGAAGGCCGGGGTGGCGTCGGCGACGCTCGGCCCCGGCGCGATCAACCTGCAGCTCGGCGTGGCCGACGCCACCACCAACAGCACGCCGGTCGTCGCGATCTCGGCGCAGGTCGGGCTGGACCGCATCTACAAGGAGTCCCACCAGGTCGTCGACCTGGTCTCGCTGTTCCGGCCGATCACCAAGTGGGCGGAGCTGGCGCCCACCGCCGAGGCGCTGCCGGAGATGGTCCGCAAGGCGTTCAAGACCGCGCAGACCGAACGGCCGGGCGCGGTCTACCTGGCCATTCCCGAGGACGTCGAGGCGGCCAAGGTGCCCTCCGGGCTCGGCCCCCTGCCGGTCAACGTGGTGCGCCCGCAGGAGCCCTCGCCCGCGCAGGTGGCGCGTGCCGCCGACGTCATCGCGCTCGCGAGCCGGCCGATCGTGCTGGCCGGGCACGGCGCGGCCCGCGCCGAGGCGTCGCAGGCGCTGACGGGGTTCGCCTAGGAGTTCGATCCGGCCAAGATCAACCCCGATGGCGACAAGAAGATCATCCACATCCACCGGTTCCCCGCCGAGGTCGACGACCACTACTCGGTGGAGGTCGGCATCCAGGGCGACATCTCCCGGACGCTGCACGCGCTGGCCGATTCGGTGCACCGCCGCTTCGACGTCAACGGCACCGGCCGCGAGATCCGGCGGATGCTGCGCGAGGAGTTCGAGCGGGGCGCCGCCGACGACGGCTTCCCGCTGTCGCCGCTGCGGGTGGTCTCCGACATCCGGCGGGCGATGGGCCGCCATGACATCGTGCTGGCCGACACCGGCGCGGTGAAGATGTGGATGGCCCGCACGTACCCGACCTACGAGCCGAACACGCTGCTGGTCTCCAACGGGCTGTCGTCGATGGGCTTCGCGGTGCCGGGCGCGCTCGCCGCCAAGCTCGCCCGCCCGGACCGGCGGGTGCTGGCGGCCACCGGCGACGGCGCCTTCCTGATGAACTCCCAGGAGCTGGAGACGGCGGTCCGGGAGGACATCCCGATCACCGTGCTGATCTGGGAGGACGGCGCGTACGGCCTGATCGAGTGGAAGATGGACCTGGAGCTGGGCCGCAGCACCTCGATCAGGTTCTCCAATCCCGACTTCGTGAAGTACGCGGAGAGCTTCGGCGCGAGGGGGTACCGTGTCGGCGCCGCCGGCGAGCTGCTGCCCACGCTGCGCGAGGCGCTCGCCGGCGACGGCGTCTCGGTCGTCACCGTCCCGGTCGACTACTCCCACAACCTGAAGCTCACCGACGCCCTCGGCGACCTGACCGGCCCGTTCTGACCCGCGCGCCGCCCCGGGGGCCTTCCGAGGCTCAGGCGGGGACGACGGCCTCGTCCAGGAACGGCATGACCGCGCCCAGGAATCGCGCGGGCGCCTCGGCGAACGGCGCGTGCCCGGTCGGCAGCCTCCGCCACGCCGCGCCTGGGATCGCCCTGCGCACGCCCGGCGCGTCCAGGCCGACCATCGGATCGCGGCTGCCCCACACCAGCAGCGTCGGCGCGGTGATCGCCGAGGCCCGGGACCGCAGATCGTGCTCGGGCGCGGCGAAGCTGCGCCACAGCGCGGCGGCCACCGCGTTGGCCTCCGGGTCGCCGCGCCGCGCGGCGTCCCGGGCGATGATCTCCCGCACCGCCTGGGTGCGGCCGCGCAGGTAGAAGCGCGGCAGCCGGCCCGCCAGCAGCCGCATCGCCGCCGGCCGTCCCATCAGCCGGATGAAGCCGCGGGTGGCGGGGTTGAGCGCGCTGAACCCGCCGCTGTTGACCAGCACCAGCGCCGTCACCCGCTCCGGCTGGGCGATCGCGAACCGCGCCGCCGCGTACCCGCCCACGCTGTTGCCGATCACCGCGACCCGGTCCAGCCCGAGCGCGTCCACGATCTCCGGCAGGATCTCCGCGTACGCCATCGCGGACGGCGCCGCCGTCGCCCCGGCCGACCCGCCGTAGCCGGGCCAGTCCACGCCGTAGGTGGTGTAGCGCTGCGCCAGCGCCGGAATCACCGCGTCGTAGTCGCGGTGGTCGCCGGGGTTGGCGTGCAGCAGCACCAGCGGCGGCCCCTCCCCCGTCACGCTCACCGCCACCGTCCCGAGCGCCGTCCGGACCCGTCTGATCATGTGGTTCCCCTCCCGGACATCGCACGTGGGGCGCCGCGCGGGTCCCTGGTGCGCATGCGGCCGAAGCTAGGCGGCCGCCGACCACCCGGTCAATTGACCCGACCTTCCGGTCATGCCGGAAAAGCGGTTGGGGTCGGTGGCGCTCAGGCGCGGCACAGGATCTCGCCGTGCACGACCGCGTACCAGCCGTCGTCGGCCGCGGCCCATTCCTTCCAGCCCGCGTAGACGCGCCGCAGGTCCTCGCGGGTCGCGTGGCCGCCCGCCACGGCCCGGTCCGCCACGCTCGAACGGAGCATGCGCCCGCCCCACGACTCGCTCCACCACTCGCGCTCCTCCGGCGTGGAGTAGCACCAGGCCGACGCGCTCGCGGTGACGTCGGTGAAGCCGGCGGCCCGCGCCCAGGACACCAGCCGGCGGCCCGCGTCAGGCTCGCCGCCTACCTCCCGCGCCACGGTGTAGTAGAGCGGCAGCCAGTCGTCCATGCCGGGCGGGCTGGGGTGCCAGACCATCCCGCCGAAGTCGGCGTCGCGCGCGGCGACCACGCCGCCGGGACGGCACACGCGGCGCATCTCGCGCAGCGCCCGCACCGGATCGGGCACGTGCTGGAGCACCTGGTGGGCGTGGACGACGTCGAAGGCGTCGTCGGGGAAGTCGAGCGCGTGCACGTCCGCGACCGCGAACGCGACATTGGCCAGGCCCCTGTCCGCGATGGTCCGCCGCGCCTGGTCCAGCACGTCGGCGGCGGCGTCGACGGCGGTGACGGTGCCGGGGGCGACGCGTTCGGCCAGGCCCGCGGTGATGGTCCCGGGCCCGCACCCCACGTCCAGGACCGCGAGCCCGGGACGCAGGCGGCCGACCAGGTAGGCCGCCGAGTTCTCGACCGTGCGCCACTGGTGGGAGCTCAGGACCGTCTCGTGGTGACCGTGGACGTAGCTCATGCTCCCGACCCTAGACCGGCCGCCCACTATCTGAGAAATGCGTCTTGGTATATGAGACACCCGAACATGGGAAACGGGAAGGGGCGGAGACGATCGGCTCGTCTCCGCCCCTCCCCGTTCTCGCTCTCTCGGCGGCCGGCGCGGGCTAGGCGGCCGTGGCCAGGACGCCGCGGCGCGCGGCGGGACGGGCGGCGGGGAGCTCCTCGACCAGGGCGAGCAGCGCGGCCTCCTCGGCCGGTGCCGCCACGGCCTGGACCGGCGCGGTGTCGGCGTAGGCGTTCATGGTCTGATGGGACAGCTCGGTGAGCCACGGCTCGATGACGGTCCGCTCGGCGGGCCCGTAAAGCCGCGGGTGAGAGAGGTGGAAGGTGCCGGTCGCTGCGCTCACTGCACTACCCCTTTCTGCGACCCGGCGATCGCGCCCTCCCCCTGAGGGCCCGTTCCGCCGGAACGGGATGTACCCGGAGGTACGCATCGAACAAGCTCACCGGTTCGATGCTTATTCCGAGGTGTACCCCGAATCACGCTGCTAACTTACGCCCCGCCACTGACATTTTTTCGAACGCGCGTTCCCCCCGCACCCGCCGGGCCGCGGCATCGGCCGAATGGCCGATCCGGGCTTCGGCCCGGAGCCGTACCCTGCGGTGCCATGGACGAGTGGGGACCCCGGCTGGAGCGCGTCGGGTCGGTCGGCGGCTGCCTGCTGCGCGCCGCCATAGGTGCCTGCGCGGCGCTGTACCTGGCCCTGTGCGTGCTCGGCACGGGCGGGAAGGTGTTCGGCTTGGCGACGATCGGGGTGGCGGCGTTCGCGGGGACGGGCGCGCTGCTGACCCGTGGGGCCGAGCGGTGGGCGGCGGCCGCGGCGGTGCTGTCGCTCGCCATCACCGGCCTGCTGGGGGCCACGGACGGGCTGGCGGGCAATCCGAGCATCCTCATCGAGGTCGCGGCGCTGCTGGTACTGCTCGCCCGGGTGGTGTGGCGGGCGCCGCGGCCTCGGCTGCTCGCGCTGGCCGCGCTGGTCGGCGGTGCGGTGGTGGTGCTGCCGCTGCGGGCGACCCCGCTGGCCTGGCTGGTGTTCTCGGCGCCGCTGGCGGTGCTGGTCGGGATCGCGCTGGGCGCCGGGCTCTACCTGCGGGCGGTGGACGCGCGGCGGGCCCGCGCGCTGTCGGACGCGCGCCGCGACGAGCGCCTGGAACTGGCCCGCGACCTGCACGACTTCGTCGCCCACCACGTGACCGGGATCGTGGTGCAGGCGCAGGCCGCCCGGTACACCGCCGGTACGGCGGCCGCGCAGGACCCCGAGCGGCTGGACAAGATGCTCGGCGACATCGAGGCCGCCGGCACCGAGGCGCTGACCTCGATGCGCCGCATGGTCGGCCTGCTGCGCGAGGCCCAGCAGTCCCAGGGTGCCGGACCTGCCGGGGAGGCCCCGGACGGCGCGGGCGGCACCCGTCCCCTCGCCGGGATGGAGCAGGTGCGGGAGCTGGTCGCGCGGTTCTCCGATCCCCCGGCCACGCTGACCGTGGACCCCGGCCTGGGCGCGCTGGCGCCGGAGGTGGCCACCTCGCTGCACCGCGTGGTGCAGGAGGCGCTGACCAACGCGCGCAAGCACGCCTCCGACGCCACCTCCGTCCGGGTGAGCGTGGCCCGGCCGCGCCACGAGCCCGGCGCCGTGGAGGTGGCGGTGCGCGACGACGGCCGGGGCCGGGGGCGCCGCCTGCCGTCCGGCGGGTTCGGGCTGGCGGGCCTGTCGGAACGGGTCGTGGCGATCGGCGGCGAGCTGCGCGCCGGGCCGCGTCCCGAGGGCGGCTGGGAGGTCGTCGCGGTCGTCCCCGCCCTGGGCGCCGACGCCCCCGGAGAGGTCCGGAGGCCCCGGGAGAGCTGAGAGAATCGGCGCCGTGACCCTCCGCGTGCTGATCGCCGACGACCAGGAGATGGTCCGCACCGGATTCCGGATGATCATCGACGCGCAGCCCGGCATGGAGGTGGTCGGGGAGGCCGCCGACGGGGCGCGGGCGGTGGAGCTGGCCCGGCGGCTGCGCCCGGACGTGTGCCTGTTCGACATCCGGATGCCGCGGATGGACGGTCTGGAGGCCACCCGGCTGCTGGCCGGCCCGGAGGTGCCCGACCCGCTCCGGGTCGTGATCGTCACCACGTTCGACACCGACGAGTACGTCTACGGCGCGCTGCGCGGCGGCGCCGCCGGGTTCCTCCTCAAGGACGGCGGCCCGGCGCTGCTGGTCGAGGCCGTGCGGGCCGCGGCCGGCGGGGGCTCGCTGGTCTCGCCGTCGGTCACCGTCCGGCTGCTGGAGCGGCTGGCCGTCCCCGCCCCGTCCGGGACGCGCCCGCCCCGCGAGGCGCTGACCGGGCGGGAGCTGGACGTCGTACGGCTGGTCGCGCGGGGCCGTACCAACGAGGAGATCGCCGGGGAGCTGTTCGTCTCGCTCTCCACCGTGAAGACCCACCTGGGGAGCGTCCAGCGCAAGCTCGACGCCCGCAACCGGGTCGAGGTCGCCGCCTGGGCCTGGGAGACGGGCCTCATGAAGGGCTAGGAAAGGGATAGGAACTGCTACCGGAGTCATTCCACGGCATTCCCGTGGCGCTCCTGGGCTTGTGGCTGCTCGCCGCCATCGGCTGGGGCGCGATCGCGGCGGGCCTGCGCCGCGGCCTGTCCGGCTTCACCCGCCGAACCGCGCTGACCGCGCACGCCATGACGGCCCCCGGCATGGTGCTGTTCTGCGCGGTGCTGGGGTTCGGCACCCTGTACGGCACGATCGCGCTCACCGCCGAATGGTGGGCGCTGATCCTGGCCACCGGGCTGCGCCCCGAACGGCTCGTGGCGTCGGGCTCGCTGCCCCGGCTGGCCGCCTGGTCGGTCCTCACCGTCCTGGCCGTGGCGGTCGTCACACCCGTGGTCCTCCGGGCCTGACCGTGCCAGCCTTCCCTCGGCGGAGGGCGAACCGCCGTTGGGCGGCACGGGTCAAACGTACGTAGGATCCTCGACAACGGGCGGCAAAGTCCCCGTCCCCGGCGGCCGGAGGTGGATCATGCCGTGTGCGTTGTGCGGCGACATCATCCCTACCGAGGTCGCCCGCTGCCCGGCCTGCGGGGCCTGGGCCCGCCGCCGGGACTTCCGCGCGGTCGGCGTCGCCGTCTTCATGCTGCTCGGGTTCAACGCCTTCGTCGCGCTCGGCTCGGGCATCAGCCTGGTCCGGTTGCTCCAGCCGCTGCACCAGGCCACCCACGACACCTATGACCCGGTCGTCACCGAGCGCGTGCTGGCGCCCTACACCGACGTCTTCCTGATCTGCGCGATCATGGCCGGGATCACCGGGCTGCTGTACCTGGGCTGGCTGTGGCGGGCGTACGGGCAGTCCCCGGGCCCGCACCGGCACCGGCGCGCCTGGGTGCTGTTCGGCTGGATCACCCCGCTGGCCAACCTGTGGGTGCCGCCGCGGCTGGTGTACGACGTGTGGGTCAACAGCGGGCGCTTCCGCACGACCCAGCGGCACGCGGTCGGGGCGGTGGTCGCGGGCTGGTGGGGGTTCGTGCTGCTGGGCGTGGGCCTGGCCCGGCTGTTCGCCGTCACCGGGGTGCACACGCTGGCGGAGGCGCGGTTCTCGGTGCACGTGGGGGTGGCGGCGGCGGCCTGCGAGGCGCTGGCCGCCGCGCTGTGCATGGCGTCGGTGTTCGAGATCACCCGCCTCCAGATCGCCCGCGACGCGTAGGCCCCCAGAACCTCGGACGGATTCAGGACGGGGTGGTCGGGCCGGAGCTGCCGCCGCTGGCGTGCCAGAGCCGGCTCGGCGGCCGCTTGACCGCCTCCCCCGCGTGGCCGATGTCGGAGTAGGGGGACATCGCGAACCCGTTGGCGTACAGGACGCGGCGGGGCGAGGGGCGCGCCCGGCCGCCGTCGCGCCGCACCGGGGCCATCGCCCGCCGCAGCGCCTCGTCGCCGCCCTCCCGCCACGCCTCGTACAGGGCGGTCAGGTCCCAGCAGTCGAAGCCGGTCAGCGACACCGCCCGCTCGCCCGGACGGCGCAGCCGCCCCCGCACGACCATCAGCCAGGACCCGAAGACGGTGGCGGCGCAGCGGTCCTGCACCGACTCGAAGAAGGCCAGGTCGACCGGGCCGGTGGAATCGTCCAGGGTCGCGAAGATCACCCGCTGCCCGGACCGCACCGCGGGCGTCTGGGTGGCGACCTTGACCCCCGCGACCAGCAGGTCCTCGCCGGCGCGGCGGCGGGGCAGGTCGCGGGCGCGGACGACGCCGAGCCGGTCGAGCAGCCCGTCGTAGAACGAGAGCACGTGCCGGCTGACGTCCATGCCGAGGATCTCCAGCTCGGCCTCGACCATCTCGCCGGGCGTCATCGGCGGCAGCTCCCCGATCGCCAGCGGCTCGAACGTCCCGCCCCCGTCGAGGCTGGGAGCTCCCGCGCCGTCGAGCGGGAGCTGGCCCTCGACCACGCCCCGGCCCGGCCGCACCGACGAGCGCTCCAGCGCCCCGACCCGGATGAGCAGGTCGCGCCGGGACGGCACGCCCTCGACCGGTTCGGGGGACCCGCCGATGCCGTAGAGGGCGTCGAACCCTCCGGCCAGGACGAGCCGTTCGGTGACGGGACGGGAGACGCGGGCGCGGTGCCAGAAGTCGGTCAGCGAGCGGTAGGGGCGCCCGGCGACGAGCCGTCCGGTCTCGGCGTCGCTGATGCCGCGCACCTCGCCCAGCGCGACCCGGATCCCGAAGCCGTCCGGGGAGCCGGGCACCGGCTCGATCCGCCAGGCGTCCTCCGAGCGGTTGACGTCCAGCGGCAGGATCGGGACGCCGAAGTGCCGGGCGTCGTCGAGGATGACCCGTTTGGGGTACATGCCGGGGTCGTGGGTCAGGACGCCCGCGTAGAACGCCGCCGGATGGTGCCGTTTGAGCCAGGCCGACTGGTAGGTGGGCAGGGCGAAGGAGGCGGCGTGCGCCTTGCAGAACCCGAACGCGCCGAACGCGGTGAGCGTCCGCCACACCTTCCCGACCGTGGCCTCGTCGTAGCCGCGGGCCAGGGCCGCCTCGCGGAACCACTCGCCGACCTCGGCCTGCCCCTGCTCGTCGGCCAGGGCGCGGCGGGCCGCCTCCGCGTCCGACAGCCCGCAGCCGGTCATGACGTCGAGGACGCGCAGGACCTGCTCGTGGAACACCACCACGCCGAGGCTCTCGCGCAGGGGCCCGGCCAGGTCGGGGTGCGGGTACGCGGGGGCGCGGCGGCCGTGGCGGGCGTCCAGGAACGGCGACACCATGTCGGAGTTGACCGGGCCGGGCCGGAACAGCGAGATGTCGATGACCAGGTCGTCGAGGGTGCGCGGCTGCAGCTTGCCGACCAGCTCGCGCTGGCCCGGCGACTCGATCTGGAAGCAGCCCAGCGTGCGGGAGGTGCGGATCATCGCGTAGGTGGCGGCGTCGTCGTGCGGGATCGCCTCCAGGTCGACGCGGCCGCCGCCGGCCCGGTCGATCTCGTCCACCGCGTGCGCCATCGCCGACTGCATCCGGACGCCGAGGACGTCGAGCTTGAGCAGCCCCATGGCCTCGACGTCCTCCTTGTCGAACTGGCTCATCGGGAAGTCCAGCAGGCTCTGCTCGACCGGGCTGCGGTCGCGGAGCGTGGCGTTGGACAGCAGGACGCCGCAGGGGTGCATGGCGATGTGGCGGGGCAGGCCGTCGAGCCGCTCGGCGATCCGGAACAGCACCTCCAGCCGCCCGTGCGCCAGGTTGCTCTGCCGCAGCTCGGGCAGGTCGTGCAGGGCGGTGCGGATCTGCCGGGCCCGCACCCGCGGGAACGCCTTGGCGATCGCGTCGATCTCGGCCGGGGGCAGCCCGACCGCGCCGCCCACCTCGCGGATCGCGCTGCGCGCCCGGTAGGTCTCCATCATCGACACGCACGCGACGGCGTCGGAGCCGAACCGGTCGAACAGGGCCCGGTAGGCGTCCAGCCGCCGCGCCGACTCCACGTCGAGGTCGATGTCGGGCAGGCCGGGGCGGCTGTCGGCCAGGAACCGCTCCATGACCAGGTCGTGCCGGAGCGGGTCGAGGTCGCCGATGCCGAGCAGGTAGTTGACCAGGCTGCCCGCGCCCGAGCCGCGGATGGCGCAGCGGATGCCCAGGGAGCGGATCAGCCGGGCGGCCTCGGCGACGGTGAGGAAGTAGGAGGCCAGGCCCTTGCGGGCGATGATGCCGAGCTCGTGCGCGAGCCGCCGGGCCGCCTCGGCCGAGCGCTCCAGGCCGCGCCGCGCCAGGCCCTCCTCGCACCGGGCGACCAGCCGCCCGTGCGGGTCGTCGCCGGTGTCGGGCAGGTGGACGTCGTCCATGCCCAGGTCGCGGCCGGGGTCGAGGGCGCAGCGCTCCGCCAGCCGCCTGGTCTCGGCGAGCAGCGCGGCGGCCTCGTCGCCGCAGCTCAGCTCCGCGACCCGGCGCATCTCGGGGACCGACTTGAGGTAGGCGTGACCGGTCTGGTCGTCCAGGTGGCGGCGGTGCAGCGGGGCCAGCCTGCGCGCCACGTCGAGCACCTGCGCGACCGGGTAGTCGGACGGGTCGCGGTAGCGCACCGCGTTGCCCAGCACGGCGGGGACGCCCGCCTCCCGGGCCAGGGCGAGCATCCGCGCCGCGCGGTGGCCCTCGCCCCTGCCGTGGTGGTCGACGATCTCGACCACCGTCTCGGCGGCCTCCCGCCAGGCCGCCAGCCGCGCCGCGGCCAGGTCGGGACGGCGCATGGCGACGGCCCGGCCCACGTCCGAGCGCGGCCCGAGCAGGACCACCAGCCCGCCGGAGTGCGCACCGACCAGCTCCCGGGTCACCACCGGGGCGCCCCGCCCGCCCTCGGCGTGGGCGGCGGTGACCAGGCGGCACAGCGAGGCCCACCCGGTGGCGCCGGTGGCCAGGACCACGATCCGCTCCTCCGGCTCGGGCACGTTCGCGCCCGCCTGCGGCCGGACGGCGAGGTCGGCGCCCAGCACGGGGCGCAGGCCGGTCGCCCGGCACGCCCGCACGTGCTTGACGGCGCCGTACAGGCCGTCGCGGTCGGTCAGGGCGAGGGTCTCCATGCCCAGCTCGGCGGCGCGTTCGGCGAGCGCCCGCGGGGGCGCGACGCCGTACCGCAGCGAGTAGGAGGAGGCGACATGCAGGTGCACGGCTGCTCAGTCCCACACCCGGGACAGCATCCAGCCGTCGGTGGCGGCGTCGTAGCGCAGCTCGTACACGCCGATCTCCCGGTCGGGCGTCGCCTCGACCCGCCAGAACTCCCGCTCCCCCGTCACCTCCGCCTCCGGCTGCTGCTCGCGCCACCAGTCCCGGGTGGTGACCCAGTGCTCCAGCACCCGCCGGACGCTGTAGAGCCGGCCCCGCCACACGAACCGGACCGGGCGCCCGTCGGTCGTCCACACCTCGACCGGATCGCCGAACACGCGCGTCATCCGCCTTCCCCGCCCTCTGTGTCGTATCGATCACCGCACAGGGGAAGGCATGCGGCCTGTCTCGAACATACGTTCGCGTCCGAGTCTAGGGAAGTCGACCCCCGGGCGGCAAGGCGGGATCACCACGGATATTCCCGGCGCCTACCCGCAAAAGCGCAGGTCAAACCGCCGATTAATGGACAGACCGGATCGGGGTGAGGGCCTGGTGGGACGGCCCGGCCGAGCGGCTCAGCCGAGCAGCCGGGCGAGCCGGTCGGCGACGCCCATGACCTCGGTCACATCGGCGATCCCGCCGCCCGTCCACAGGTAGCTCCAGCCGTCCCCGGCCGGGGTGGCGACCACCATGGCCTGCCGGCGGGTCCGCGGACCCAGCACGGTCAGCACCGACTCCTCGGGGCCGGCCAGCCGCCACAGCAGCCCGCGCCCCTCGACCTCGTACGCGAGCACCGCGAGGTGATGGCGCCGGACCTCGGCGAACTCCTGCGCACCGACAACTGCCACGATCATCCGCCTCTGGGTGTGGGGCCCGGGCCGCCCGGCGACGCGCGGCGTCCGGGCGGCGACAACCGGCGCCGCCCCTCCAGCATGGCCCGTGGCAGGTGATCCCCTCGGGAAATCCGGGAAGGTGGCGCCCTCGTCTTTGATTCTGCCCTCACTCTCCGTGACCTGCCCGTTACCAAACGCCACGGGATGCTTACGCCTCCCGGAGCACCCCAGGTGGGGATGCGGACCGGCGCCCCGCGCGCACACGCTCCGTGATACACAACCCCTGTGAGGCGCGAGCTGAAGAAGCTGCGGACCCGGACGGCCCTGGTGGACGCGGCCCTCGAACTCTTCCTGGAGAAGGGGTACGAGGCGACGACGATCGACGAGATCGTGGCGGCCGTCCAGATGTCCCAGCGCACCTTCTTCCGCTACTTCGCCACCAAGGAGGACGTGGTCACCGGCTTCCTCGCCGAGTACGACGAGGTGATGAAGGAGGCGCTGGCCGCCCGCCCGCCCGGCGAGCGGCCCCTCACCGCGCTGTACGAGTCGCTGCGCGCGGTGCTGGCGGCGATCGCCGAGAGCGAGCCGGAGGCCGCCGCCCGCTTCCGCAGGGTCCGCCAGGTGATCGAGGCCAACCCGCCGCTGGTGGCCGCGCAGATGGCCCGGCACGCCGCGGCGGAGGGCGAGCTGGTGACGCTGGTCGCGGGGCGGCTGGGGACCGATCCGGCCGACGACGTCCGGCCCCGGCTGATCGTCGCCTTCCACACCGCCGCCGCCCGGGTGGCGTTCGAGGACTGCGCCCGGCACGGCGTCTGGGAACCCGCACAGGTGGCCGCCCGGGTCGAGGCCGTCATGAAGCGGGCCCGGGACGAGCTGCCCCGCTGGATCTGACGCCCGCTCCGGCCGTCCCTATACAAGCGCGACATTCCAGGACTTGCCGCTAAGGTTTGCAGACGATGACCACGCATCTGGGCGCGAACTCCGGGGCGCTGCGGCCGGAGGATCCGCGCGAACTCGGCCGGTACCGGCTGCTGTCGCGGCTCGGCCGGGGCGGCATGGGCACCGTCTTCCTGGGCTCGGACGACGCCGGCCGCAAGGTCGCCGTCAAGGTGATCAACCGCGAGCTGGCCAGCGAGGACGCCTTCCGCGAACGGTTCCGCCGCGAGGTGACCGCGGCCCGGCAGGTCCGCCGCTTCTGCACCGCCCCCGTGCTGGACGCCGAACTCGACCGCGACCCGCTCTACGTCGTGACCGAGTACATCGAGGGCCCCAGCCTGGAGAGCGCGGTCGCGGAGCGCGGCGCGCTGCCCGGCTCCGACCTGGAGGGGCTGGCGGTCGGGGTGGCGACCGCGCTGGCGGCCATCCACGGCGCCGGGATCGTGCACCGCGACCTCAAGCCCGCGAACGTGCTGCTGTCCGCGACCGGCCCGCGGGTGATCGACTTCGGGATCGCGCGGGCGCTGGACGCCGCCGACGGCCCGACCCGTACCGGCCAGTTCGTCGGGACGCCCAACTACCTGCCGCCCGAGCTGCTGCGCGGCCAGGAGGTCACGCCCGCCGCCGACGTGTTCTCCTGGGGCTGCGTGGTCGCCTACGCCGGTACGGGACGCGCGCCGTTCGCGGGCAGCACCGTCCCGGAGATCTTCTACCGGGTGGCGCACGACCCGCCCACGCTGGACGGCCTCGACCCGGGGCTGAAGGACGTGGTCGCCGCCGCGCTCGACAAGGACCCGCAGCGCCGCCCGTCGGTGCAGGAGCTGCTGCAGCGGCTGGTCGGGCACGCGCAGGCCGACCCGGCGCGGCTCGCCGAGACCGTCCAGGCGAGCTGGCACGGCCCCGCCACCGCGCCGCCGCCGCCGTCCACGCCGCCCCCGCCGACCGCCGGGGCCACGCGCGGCGACACCCCGCCCCCGTGGAGGCCGCCGGGCCGGGCGCCGGAAGGCCGCGGGGGCGCAGGCGTCCCGCGCAGGCCGCTGATCATCGGCGCGGCGGCCCTGGCCGCCGTCGTCGCGGGCGCCGCGCTGCTGTTCACCGTCTTCGGCTCGGACGGGCCGCCGGAGCAGGTGGCCACCGAGTTCGCCGACGACTTCTCCAACGAGGGCTCCGGCTGGGGCGATTTCACCGGCCAGTACGACTACAAGGACGGCAGGTACCGCCTGGAGACCAACAGCCTCGACCAGTCCCGCGAGCGCTGGGTGCCCAAGGAGAAGGCCGAGCAGCTGCCCCAGCGGATGCTGGTCTCCGCGACCACCGCCGTCGTGGCGGGCGGTCCCGACAGCCGGTACGGCCTGACGTGCCGCGGCAACGAGTCGACCTCCAGCCAGTACGGGTTCCTGATCCGCAACGACGGCAAGGGCGCGCTGCTGCGCAAGAAGGCCGGCGACCAGGGGACCAAGGAACTCGACAACGTCGACACGGTGCCCGGCTTCAAGGAGAAGGGCGCCAACCGGCTGCAGATCGCCTGCGAGCCCGGCGAGGGCGGCAAGGACATCAGGCTGCGGCTGTGGGTGAACGGCGAGCAGGTGATCGACTACACCGACGCCGACCGGCCGCTGCCCCACGGCTGGGCCGGGCTGTTCATCGAGCGAGGCGGGAACGCGGCCCAGAGGACCGCGGTGGACTTCGACGACTTCGACCTGTCGAAGATCCTCGGCTGAGCGTCCCGGCTCAGCCGAGGTAGCCGGTGATCCAGCGGTCCAGCTCGGCGAAGACCCGCTCCCTGGCGGGCTTGGCCGACAGCACCAGGTCGTGGAGGCCGCCCTCGATCCGTACCAGCGTCACGTGGCGGCCGAGGCGGGGCGCCCAGCGCGCCATGTGCTCCACGTCCAGGACGGCGTCCGCGCCGCTCAGGTCGGCGACCCCCGGCTTGGGCCTGACGCTGCGGTCCGACGACATCACCAGGACGGGCACGTCGATGCCGAGCCCCGCGTGCACGCGCAGCTGCCCGCGCCGCACGGCGGCCAGCCACGCGGCCCGCACCGGGAAGCCGAGCAGCGGCTTCCACTCCAGGTCGAACTCCCACTCGCCCTCGTGGTCGCGGTGGATGCTGCGCGGGTAGAGGTCGGACACCCCGGCGGGCAGCTTCGCCGCCGGGAACCGCCGCCCGAGCACCCTGGCCAGGCCCGCGCCCAGCTTCCGCATCACCAGCGGCTCGTTGATGTCGAGGAACGGGCTGTTGAGGAAGAGCCCGTCGACCAGCCCCCGGCCCTTGACCCGGTCCGCGTACAGCGCCGCCACCAGGCCGCCGGTGGAGTGGCCGTTGAGGAGCAGAACGTCGTGGCCGTCCTCCTCCCGGACGATCCGCACCGCCTCGTCGATCTCCGGAAAGTAGTCGGTGAGGCTGTTGACGAAGTTGGGCGTCTGGTGGGGGCGCAGCGACCGCCCGTACTTGCGCAGGTCGAGGGCGTAGAAGTCGAAGCCGCGCTCGACGTAGAAGTCGGCGAGGTGCTTCTGGAAGAAGTAGTCGATGAAGCCGTGCACGTACAGGACGGCGCGGCGGCCGGGGTCGGTGCGGCGGCGCCTGACGAGGGTGGCGACGACCTCGCCCTCGGCGTCCTCGCCGAGCGGCAGCTCGATCGCCTCGTACCCGGAACCGAGCACATCGGTCGTCACGTCCATGAATCGCGCCCCCTCAGTTGAATCCGGCCTGCATGGCTGGAAATCTAACCTCCTGCCGCCCCCGTATCCTCCCAGGAGCCGCACGATGCCGAGCCCGCTGCGCGACAACGACCCCAGGCGGCTGGGCGAGTACCGGATCGTCGGGAGGCTGGGCCGCGGCGGCATGGGCACCGTCTTCCAGGGCGAGGACGCGGCGGGGCGGCCGGTCGCGGTCAAGGTCATCAACGCGGAGCTGGCCGACGAGCCCGCCTTCCACGAGCGCTTCCGCCGCGAGGTGACGGCCGCCCGGCGGGTCCGCCGCTTCTGCACGGCGCCCGTGCTGGACGCCGAACTCGACCGCGACCCGCTGTACGTCGTCACCGAGTACGTCGACGGCCCGTCCCTGGACGAGGCGGTCAAGGAGAACGGGCCGCTGCACGGCGGCGGCCTCGACGGCCTGGCGGTCGGCATCGCGACCGCGCTGGGCGCCATCCACGACGCGGGCATCGTGCACCGCGACCTCAAGCCCGCCAACGTGCTGCTGTCCCCCACCGGCCCGCGGGTGATCGACTTCGGGATCGCGCGGGCGCTGGACGCGGTCGACGGCCCCACCCGCACCGGGCAGTTCGTCGGCACCCCCGCCTACATCGCGCCGGAGATCTTCCGATCCGAGGAGATCACTCCCGCCGTCGACGTGTTCTCCTGGGGCTGCGTGATCGCCTTCGCGGGCACGGGCCGGTCGCCGTTCGCCGACTCGACCGTCCCGGCGATCATGCGGCGGGTGATGACCGAGCCGCCCGTGCTGGACGGCCTCGACCCTGCTCTCCGCGACCTCGTCACCGCCGCGCTCGACAAGGACCCGCGCAACCGTCCCACCGTGAGCGACCTGCTGACCCGTCTCACCGGACGCCAGGAGCCGCCCGCACCCGCACCCGCCCCGGCGCCGCCGGAGCAGACCGCCGTACAGGAGCCTGCCCCGAGAAGCCGGCGGCCCTCCGGCTCGCCCAAGCTGCTGATCTTGACGGTCGCCGTCGTGCTCGCGGTCCCCTTCACCATCTTTCAGGCCAGGGACTGGCTCAGCGACCCGGACGAGGCGGTCCCGGACGACACGCGCAGCGTCTTCACCGACGACTTCTCCGACCGGCGGTCGGGCTGGGGCAACAGCGACTACAAGGAGGGCTCGCTCATCGGCTTCGGGTTCAAGCCGGGCGGTACCTACGGGCTGGACGCGGGAGGGATGAACCCGGTCAAGCTCAGGATGTCGCCCGTCACCCGGGAGCGGATGCCCGAATCGGTCCTGGCCACGGTGACGGTCAAGGCCGCGCAGGGCCCGCCGCACGGGATGTTCGGCCTGATCTGCGCCGAGCAGTACGACAACGGCGCCAGCGGCTACCGGTTCCTGGTCCGCCGCGACGGCCAGGGCGCGGTGGTCCGCAAGGTCACCAAGGACCGCGGTTCCAAGGAGCTGGCGCGAATCGGCGAGGTCACGGGCTTCGACACCGCCGGCCCCAACCGCGTCCAGATCGCCTGCGAGCCCGACGGCGACCAGATCTGGCTGCGGATGTGGGTGAACGGCGAGCTCGCCGCCGACATCGACGACACCGACCGCCCGATGCTCAAGGGCAACGTCGGGCTGATCGCCGCCCAGGAGACCGGGGCCGCCGAGGTGCGCGTCGACTTCGACGACTTCGAGATGGCCGAGATCCTTTACTGACCTCACGGCTCGGGCGCTTGCCGCACGTTCACGACCTGGGTCATGCCCTCCTCCTGGATCGCCTGCGGGGCGGGCTTGCGCGCGTCGTGGCTCATCCGGACCAGGATCGCGACCAGGATCCAGTTGGCCATCAGCGAGGACCCGCCCTGGGCCAGGAACGGCGTCGCCAGGCCCGTCAGCGGGATGAGCCTGGTGACGCCCCCGACGATGAGGAACACCTGGAGCGCCAGGATGAACGACACCCCGCCCGCGAAGAGTTTCAGGAACGGATCCCGTGCCGCGACGGCCGTCTTCATCCCCCGCTGCACGAACAACGCGTACATCACCAGCAGCGCCATCAAGCCGGTGAGCCCGATCTCCTCCCCGAGCGAGTCGAAGATGAAGTCGCTGAACGACAGCGGAGTGCGCCACGGCTGCCCCTGGCCGAGTCCGGTGCCCAGTACCCCGCCCGCGCCGAGCGCGTACAGGCCCTGCAACAACTGCGCACTGTCGGCGTACTTGCCATGCAGTTTCGTGCAGGCGCGCAGCCCCGCCCCCAGGTCCCGGCCGGAGGCCGCGGCCTCCTGCTTGTACAGCTCGGTGTCCGGGTTGACGGGGATGACCCTGGCGCCGATCTGGCAGCCGCCGTCGAAGTAGGGCTTGGGGTTCTGCCAGATGTCGATCCGCTGGTTCACGTGGCTCATGAACGGCAGCACGGTCGCGAGGGCGATCCCGGCCGCCAGCAGCCCGACGCCGATCAGCACCCACGAGGTCCGCTGGGTGGCGATGTAGAGCATCGAGATGAACAGGCCGAAGTACAGCAGGGCGGTGCCCAGGTCCTTCTGGACGAACAGCACGCCCAGGCAGACGATCCAGATCACCAGGATCGGGCCCAGGTCGCGGGCGCGCGGCAGGCTGACCGGCCCGATCCGCCGGCCGATCAGCGACATCGCATGCCGCTTGTTGACCAGGTATCCGGCGAAGAGGACGACCAGCATGATCTTGGCGAACTCGCCCGGCTGCAGCGAGAACCCGCCCACCCGGATCCACACCCGGGCCCCGTTGATGGACGCGCCGATGCCCGGCACGATCGGCAACAGCAGCAGCACGACCGCGCTGAGGCCGATCAGGTAGGTGTAGCGCTGCGTGGACTTGGGCGTGAACGACAGCCGGGCGCCGGGCTTGGCGCCGTCCCGCATGATGAGCACGGCGGCCACGAAGAGCGCGATGCCGACGAACGTCCACATCAACTGGCTGGGCGCGTCGGCCGCGTCCTTGGCCACCTCCCCGGTGCCCAGCGCCGCCTGCTTGTCCGCGCTGGTGTCCAGGTCGAGCCGGTAGATCATCGCCAGCCCGAGGCCGTTCAACGCCACCGCCAGCGGCAGCAGCAGCGGATCGGCGTAGGGCGCGAACCTGGCCTGCGCCATGAACGCGATCAGGGCGAGCAGCGCCAGAGCACCCCCGTAGAGGGGCAGGCCCAGCGGGAGCCGCCCGTCCCGTGCGAGCCCGACCTCGGCGAAGGCCGCCAGCGTCAGCGCCATCGCGAAGACGAGCATCCCCAGGCAGGCGGCGTTGCTCTTCTGGAACAGCGGCCCTGCCTTGACCCGTTCCCCGATCCTGTTCACTCGCGATCAACCTCCCCGTGGACGGCCGGGGGTCGGTCATGTTCGGTTGTTCCTCCGGCGGCGCGTCCCATGCCGCCGTTATCGTCCCTTGTCGTGAACGCCACCGAGTTGGACCGACGGGCCCGCACCTACGACGGATGGGTCCCGCCCGAGCTGGTCTCACTGCTGATCGAGCACGGCCACGTGGACGAGGTGCGCGTCCAAGCGCAAGGCGGGGATTGGTACTGCGCGCGCGGGTGGGCGCAGGTGTTGATCGAACGGGATCAGCAAGACGCGGCCCTGGCCGTCCTGGCGCCGTTCGTGGACGCGGGCTGGTCAAAAGCGGCCCGAAGCGTCGCCGACCTCCTCGACGGCTGGGGACGCGGGGACGAGGCGATCGCCCTGCTCCGCCCCCACGCCGGTGATCGGCTAGCCCTGCCGGACCTGGCGAAACTCCTGTCCCGGCACGACAGGACCGCCGAGGCGTTCGACCTCCTCTACCCGCACACCAAGGACTGGTTCCTCGCACAGGCCCTGGTCGACGTGACCGCAGGAACGGACCGGGACGAAGAAGTCGCCCACCTCCTGGAGGCGTACGTCGCCGACGTCCACAGGTTCGAAGCGGAGCCCTGGAACGCCGAGCCGTCGAACGCCGTCGACCTGCTGGCCACGGTCCGCGAGCGGCAGGGGCGGATCGACGAGGCGATAGCTCTCCTGCACACCCGCCACGTGGGCGTGGTCAACAACCGCGATCAGCTCGCCGACCTCCTCGTGCGGCACGGCCGGCACGACGAACTGCGGGAGTACGTCGCCGGGGAAGGAGGCGAAGCGGCGGCCTACTGTCTGGCCGAGCTTCTGGAGGAGCGCGGAGACGTGGAAGGCGCCGTCGAGGTGCTGCGGCCGCTCGCGGACGGTTCACCGAACGCGGCGTTCGCGCTCGCCGAACTGCTGGCCCGGCACGGCCGGGCCGACGAGGCGATCGAGGTCCTCCGGCCGGTGCCGCGCTCGATGGGCGGCGACCCCGAGTGGGTCGTCCGGAAGCTCGGAACACTGCTGGCCGACGAGGGCCGCCTCGACGAGGCGCTGGCGTTCATCGACGCCTTCGACGGCAGGTCGTGGGAGCTGGCCTACGAACGCGCCTGGCTGCTGTCCTACTGCGGCCGGACCGATGAGGCGGTCACAGAACTACGCGCCCACCCCGAGGCGGCCACCTGGTACGGGGCCTGGCTCATCTCCGGCCTCCTGGCCGATGCCGGTCGACTGGACGAGGCCATCGAGGTCCTGCGAACGGGCTCTGATGCCGGGACGAACGCGACCGCCCTGGCCGAA
Source organism: Actinomadura rugatobispora (assembly GCF_055379765.1). Lineage (NCBI taxonomy): Bacteria > Bacillati > Actinomycetota > Actinomycetes > Streptosporangiales > Thermomonosporaceae > Actinomadura > Actinomadura rugatobispora. The sequence goes on from NZ_AP029191.1 coordinate 2,044,102, forward strand.
CTGCTCATCCGCCAGGGACACGTCAAGGACGCCATGACCGCCCTGCACCAGCGGACGACCGTCGTCCCGTCCTGGACTCCACCCGACCTGTCGGAGAACCCGCCCTTCTGACGTGGGCCTCCGAGCGGGCAACGGAGGGGAGGACGACCGCGCCCACTCGGAGGTGATCAGGGCAGGTCGAGGAGCGCGTAGACGGTCTTGGTGCCGTCCCCTTCGGGCCGCTGCCCCCAGTGCCGCGCGATCTGGTCCACGATCCACATCCCGCGCCCGGACTCGTCCAGCGCGTCCGCCTCGCGGCACACGACCCGTCCCGTACTGGAGTCGCGCACTTCGATCACCAGCATCGTCGGCCACCGCATCATGCGGAATCCGATCGGCGTCCCGGGCGCGGCCGCGATCGCATTGCTGACGAGTTCGGAAATCACCAGGAGCGCATCGTCGGCCAGTCCGTTGAGCCCCCATTTGTCCAGATGGGCATTGGCCAGATCCCGCAGCACCCCATTGGACGAGGGCGCCGCGAGCACTTCGCGTTCCACATAAAGGCCGGAGGGCGGGGTTCCTTGCTCCTGATACATGATCGTCATTCGTTTCGTCCTGGGCGCGAGCCGGGTTCCTTTTCGTTCGGGCCACCCACAATGACGATCCGCGTCGTACTCTGGGAACGCAATCGAATGGTACCCACCCCCGTACCTGCAAGGAGCCCCCCAAATGCCCCCATGTACGCATATTGACCCTCGCGAGAGCCTGCGCGCCCAACTCGCCTACACCCTCCGCACGATGCGCACTCTCAAGGGCCTCAGCCAGGAGCAACTCGCCAAGGAACTGTTCCTCTCCCGCGAGGCCATCACCGCGTACGAGACCCAGCGCAACTTCCCCGACCTCGACACGTGCAAGCAGTTCGACGAGTTCTTCGGCACCGGCGAACTCTTCCAGGCCCAATGGGCCCACGCCCAACGCGAACACGTCCACGAGTGGTTCGAGGCCTACCTCACCCACGAACTCGAAGCCATCCAGATCAAGACCTTCCAGCCCTTGCACATGCCCGGACTACTTCAGACCGAGGAACATGTCAGATCGAACGGCATGCCCAGCCCTCAGATCGAGGATGACATTTCCAAACGACTGGCAAGGCGCGATATTCTCACCCGAGAAGCTGACCCAGCCTTCCTCTTCGCGATACTCGACGAGTCCGTCATACGTCGCCCTATAGGTGGCGCAGAGGTAATGAGGAAGCAACTCCAACATCTCCTCACACTGAGTGAGCTCCCCAACGTCACGATCGAAATCGTCAGAGAACAGGCAGGCTGGTATTTTGGCCTGGACGGCGCCCTAGTCTTCCTGACCAAGCCTGACAACACGTCGGTCGGCTACGTGGAAGCCCAGTTCGGGGGCAGACTTCTCGAGGAGCCGACCAGGGTGGCTAAACTTGGGTTGCGGTTCGATCTGATCAGGGCACGAGCTCTGTCAGAGGACGCCTCCCGCACCCTGATCCGCAAGACGATGGAGACGATTGCAGATGATTCAGTGGCGGAAGAGTAGACACAGCCAAAGCAACGCACAGGGCGAATGCATCGAAGTCTCGATCAATCTCGCCTGGACGACACTCATCCGCGACTCCAAGAACCCTCAGGGCCCCCGCCTGACACTCACACGGAGCGAATTCACCCAACTCATCCACACCATCAAAGCCAGGGCCGTTCCAAGATCGTGAGTGTTGGGTGAGCTGTGCCGTGTCGCGGGATGTCGCGATCTGATCCCGTGCGGCGTGGCGGGCCGGAAATGGGACGAAGCCCCGGCTATGACATGGGTCCTCTCACAGATCCTGTCATTGCTGGAGCTTCGTCGTGGTTCAGTGTGTCACTGCCGCCGCCGAGCCGGGGCTGGCGGCGGCGATTGTTTCGACGCCCGTCGTAGATGTGTGCTGTGACCTGCTGGAACTGCTGGGCGGGGTGTCGGATGGGCGGCCGGGCCAGGGCAGGGATCATCCGGTCGCGGCGGTCCTGGCGCTGGCCGCGGCGGCGGTCGTGGCTGGGATGAGGGGCTACACCGCGATCACCGGGTGGGTCGCCGATGTGCCTGCTGGGGTGCTGGCGGATCTGTACATGCGGGCCGGTGCCGCGCCGGCGAGACCACCATCGAAGTCCACGATCTGGCGGGTGCTCACCGACGCCGATCCCGACGCCTTCGACACCGCGATCGGCAGGTGGCTGATGGGCGGTCTGGCCGCCCGCACCGACCTGCAGGACACTGGTGAACAAGACCCTGGTGAAACGGCATTGATGCAGATCCGGCTGGACGGCAAGACTGTGCGCGGCGCCAAGAAGGCCGACGGGAACCAGCTGCATCTGCCGGCGGCCCTGGCCGGACCTGACGCACAGACCTCGGTGATCGCGGCTCAAGCCCAGGTGCCGGACGCCAGAACCAAGGAACCAGCCGCCGCCCGGGCCATGCTCGGCCAGCTCGACCTCAGTGGCCAGGTCATCACGGCCGACGCCCTGCACACGGTGAAGGCCACCGCCAAGCTCATCTGCGACCGCGGCGGCGAGTTCGTGCTCCCGGTCAAGGAGAACCGGCGAGCCCTGGTCGATGCGCTGGACGCACTGCCCTGGTGCCAGGCCCGCATTGCCCACACCGCCACCGACCGCGGGCACGGCCGGATCACCACCCGCACCACCCAGGTTCTGCCGGTCCCCGACAACCTGCCGTTCCCGCACGTCAGCCAGGTGTTCCTCATCGAACGCCACGTCACTGCCACCGACGGCACCCCGATCTCGGCCGTCGCCCAACTCGGCGTCACCAGCCTCGCCACCCAACAGGCGTCCCCAGCGGATCTGGCCCGATATGTCCAAGGACAGTGGGCCATCGAGGCACTTCACTGGATCCGCGACACCCTCTACCGCGAAGCCCACTCCACCATCCGCACCCGCTCCGGTCCCCGTGTCATGGCCTCCCTGCGCAACCTGGCCATCGGCGCCCTCCGCCTGTCCGGACGCACCGGCATCACCGAAGCCACCCGCTGGGCCGGCCGCTACATGACCAGGCCCTTCACCGTCCTCGGCCTCGCCTATTGATCTCAAACGGCCGCGCTACTTCTCGACGCGGTCGCGGCGTGCGCATTTGTCGGAAGCCTGCGATAGGTTCGCTGGATATCCGCGCAACCGACCTGGAGGCGAAATGACCGACGATCCCGCACAGTCCGACGACGATGATGAGGTGTTCTTTAACGACGACCTCGTGGGGCGGGAGGGCTTGGTGTCGATTTGGCTGAACGTCGGCTTCGGGGAGGACAACAAAGTCATTGGCTGGTATGACCACGACTATCTGGAAGGTAGCACCATCGGCCGCCCGCAGCCGATCCGCCAGGCGCTGATCTCCGGGGGCAGTTACTGGGAGACCTGGCTCGATGCCGCAGTACAGGCTGCTGAAGGGCTAGGTATCACCGAGGCATACAATGTCTGGATGCTGTTCGACCACGAGTATATGGGTTCTCCAGGTCGTTTCGAGCTAGCGACCGGAGCCGAGGGGGTCGACGACCTGCCCCCCTACTATTTGGGTGCATTCCGCTACACCCGCCATTGACCGAGGCCCAGCAGAATCTCCGCCGCAACTCCACTCTGGGCCGAGCGCCAACGGCGCCCCCTTCTCACCTCATGATCTTGAAACGGCCGTGCCATCAAAGCCGACGGTGACACAACGTGACCCAGTGGCGGAAGAGCACCCACAACCAGGAAGAGATCAACACCGAATGCGTGGAGGTCTCGGCCAACACCACCAACGCCACTCTCATCCGCGACTCCAAGGACCCGGGTGGGGCGCGGCTGTCTCTTACTCGGAGTGAATTCGCCAACCTCATCGGTACGCTCAAGGCTGGCGGCTACAAGGTGTGACGGGCTCTGGCCTGGGTGGTACGGCGTGGCCGTTTGACGGCGGACGGGCCTTCCGGATGTGGGGGTCGCCTTCGGGAGCGGGACGCCGTGTAGAGCGGCGATGGGATGTCGGCCGTCACCGATCAGCGCGTTGGTGTCCCGATGCTCGGACCGGGATCCAGTTGCCGTGGAAGCCCGCGGGAATGCGCACCGGGACGTGCACCTCGGCGATCGGGGGCGCGGCGAGGTCGGCGGCGTCCAGAATGGCCAGGTAACTCGTACCGGCGCCGCGGTCGTGGGCGAACGTCATCAGGTAGCCCTCGTTCTCACCGGTCCCCGCCCGGGGCACGAAGACGGCCTCGCCGCAGGTGTGGCCCGCGGGCAGGCGGTGCGCCGCCCGTACGCCGCCGCTGGTGAGGTCGTAGGCGTAGATCTGTGACCGATCGGGTTCGGCGTCAAGGCTGAAGCTCGTCGTGTAGCCGTAGCGGTGGGGGAGCCCGAGGATCGAGTCGGCCACCCGGGGGTATTCGCTGGGCGCGTCGTCGAGCGGCTCCTCGGCGACCGCGCCCGACCTCAGGTCCAGCGTCCAGCGGTACACGACCGGGAGCCCGCCCTCCAGGTCGTCGGCGCCGCCGCGCCACAGCGTGGGGACGCGGGTGCCGGTGACGGTGATCGTGTCGCCTTCGGGGTCCTCGAAGGCGTTCATGGTGTGCCACACGTAGCAGGGGGCGACGTCGAACCAGCGTACGGGCGCGTCGTCGCCGGCCGTACGCGCCAGCACGCCGAACCGGGCGCGGTGCGCGTCGTCCCAGCGCCACGGCGGCCCGCCCGCCGCGGCCTGGGCGGCGTCGAAGACGACCGGCAGGTCCATGAAGATCACGTGGTTGCGGGTGATGGCGAAGTCGTGCATCATCGTCGCCCGCGGCACGTCCACGACCCGCGTCTGCACCACCTCGGCGGCGGCCGAGGCGCGGTAGCAGGTCAGGTACGGCGGGCGCAGCCGGTAGCCGAAGAACAGCAGTTCTCCCGTGATCGGGCAGGTCTTCGGGTGCGCGGTCATCGGGCTCTGAAGGGCCCCGTCGAAGGTGTGCGCCCCGATCGTGGCGAGGCCGGGCGTCACCTCGTACGGGAAGCCGCCCTCCTCCAGGGCGAACAGTCGGCCCGCGTGCGTGATCAGGTGGGTGTTGGCCGTGGTGACGCGGTAGTCGATCCGGCCCGTTTCCTGGTCGAAGGCGAGGGCGAAGCGCGACTCGCCGGGGTGCTCGTACAGCGGCGTGCGCACGTACCGGTTGCGGTACCAGCACGCCCTGCCGCCGTCGAGCGCGATGGTGTGGATCATGCCGTCACCCGCGAAGGAGTGCGGCGACCAGCCCGTACGCGGGTTGGGCCCGTTGCGGAAGAACTGCCCGCTCAGCTCGGCCGGGATCTCGCCGACGACCTTGGACGGCTCCAGGGTCACCTCTTCGGGGACCGGCGCGTTGTTGCCCGCCAGGTGCAGCGGCACGGCTTCGGACACGTTGGAACTCCTGTCGGCAAGCGGTGGAGACGCCGACAACCGTGCATGAGAAATCCCGCGGACAACAGTCTTGTTCTTTCCGCCCGCCTCGGCTGCCCGAAAAGGGCCCAGGTGAGGGCGGCACAGGAAACCCTGGGCGGGGCCGTTCTCCGTTCGGCAACGCGGCAGCTCAACGTGACCGGTACCGCAGATGTCAGGCCGTTATCTGCGCCAAGACTTCAAGCTCCGCGCACGCTCGTTCAGTCACGGACCTCGCGTTGGCGCTGTTCGGCTTCGAGTTCGTCCGCGAGAGCCGAGCGCTCGGCCTGGTGACGACGAAGGGTCTCGGCACTGAACTCCGTCCACGCGGCGTCCTGCTCGTCGGTCATCTGAGCCCCGTGAACCTCGGATTCGACATCCGGATGGGCGTCGAGGAATCGCGCGAACAGCGACCCCATCTCCTGGCTGTGCCGCCGGTTGAGTGCGATGCGTCGCGGATCCATGATCCTCACCTCCAACAGCCAGCACCCTATGTGGCCCGCCGGGACGGCCGAGTCACGCACCCTGATCCGGAAGACGATGGAGGCGACGCAACCGCGGCTACAAGGCATGACGGGCTCCGCGGCATGGGAGAGCGGACACGTACCTGGGCGGAGTGCGTGGCGCGGCTGCTCCCCTACCGGGAGGAGCCACGGCCGGTGAACCTGGCCGGGGACGCCTGAGCGTCCGTCCCGCTTCCGGGGGCCGACACTGGGACGACTTCGTCCCCAAGTACCTCTACATGAACCGGCCGACGGACGAACCGCTGCCGGACGCCGACCTGGCGGCCCTGGCCGGAAGGGCGTCGCGGGAAGCAGCGCACCAGGGCATGTTCTTGGAGTTCAGCCGCGCCACCACGGGGCGCGGATCACGTCGTCGGGATCGGCGGCGCAGTTGGTGCCGTTGGCCACTTCGGCGTGGTTGACGTCCCAGCCGACGACGCCGCTGGGCCTCCGTTGCAGCGTGATCATCCGGTCCCGCTGGGGGCCGGCGCCAAGGTTGACGTCGCACCACACCACGCTGGACCAGGACCGTCCGTCCAAAGCGGCCATGAAGGCGAGTGCGGGCAGCACGGCCAGGCTGAGGACGATCCCGATGATCCTCACGGCATCCGCCGTGCGCTGGGCGGAGGTCTCGGCCCGTGTCCCGGCACGTTTGCCGGTGGCGGCCTCACGCCGGCCTGTGGCGAACTCGACCACCACGCCGACACGCATGAGGTAGCCGAGGACACCGCAGGCCACGCCCCACCACAGGCCGAAGACGCCGCCGACGGCCACGGCCAGGCCGACCGGGACGATCGCGGCGTACGCGGCGGACTTGGCCGGCGGGACGTCCTGGTGGGCGGCGGCCCCGCCCCGGCCGGCGAAGTAGACGTAGGTGGTGCGGGAGACGACCACGGCCAGCGCGGTCACCAGCAGCGGCTGGTCCAGGCACATGCCGGTGACGATGTCGAGCCAGTTCGCCGGGCCCGTCGCGTCCAGCACCTCCCGGGCGGCATGATCGCTGCCGAGGGTCCAGGCCAGCTTCAGCGCCGGCACCGCGAGCAGCACCGACAGCACCATCACGTGCGTGGCGCCGCCACGCCAGTCACTCCGGGTCTCCTGCTCGCTCACACCGCCAACCTACGGCCGCCTGGAATAACTCCTGATCACGACACACTGTGCGCCACCCCGTCGGCCGTCCCCGGCGCCGGGCCACCCGCCCGCGCGGTCACGTCGGCCCAGCCCGCGAATTCGGCTCGACCACGTTGGTCACCCGGCCGAACCAACGCGCGCCGACGGTTGAGGGTCGGCCGGGCCGGAGGCTCCGTCATCCTCCGACCGGACATTCTCCGGACAGAGCCGCGTTCCCCGCTCAGCGCCGCACCCGTGATGCACGATCAAGAGCATGACGACCACGCCCCCCACGGCGGCCCGCAGGCTCCCTGCCCAGGCGGGCGTTCTCATCGGCGGCTTCGGGTCACTGTTTCTGATCTTCCTCTGCGCGCTGCCCTGGATGTGGTGGCGGCTGGACATGGCCTTGGCCGTCGGCGAGGAGGACGCCCCCGCGCCGCTCCACCCGGGTCTCATCCTGGGATGGGCGATCCTGGTCGGCGGGCTGACGGCCGGCGCGGGCGCGGTGCTGTGCCTGCCCCGCTTCTTCCGCCGCGCGCCCGGCCTGGGCCCCCTGATGATCTTCAGCTGGGTATTCGTCTCGCTGGTCTCCCAGGGCACCTTCACCGGCCTCCACCCCTCGCTCTACGACACGATGCGCGAGCCCGACTCGTGGCGGAACAGCGACACCGGCACCGACCCCGACGTCCTGGCCGGACGGGTCGACCGCCTGCTGGTGGACGCGCTCTCCGCCGCACCGGGAACGGTGGTCTCAGCACGACCCGCCTTCGCGGGCCAGGGACGGAAGACGGGCGAGAGCTTCGGCCTGCGGGCCGGCGGGGTGATCGTCCCCGCCAAAGGACAGGAGCCCGCCGGCTGGGAGGCGCTGGAATCGTGGCTCGCTCACCGCCTGACCAGGCTGAGCGACAAGGCGGCCGCCGGGGGCGCGGCCTTCAAGCTGGACGAGGACATCGTCGTCGAACTTCAGATGAGCGACACCCGCGACCTGTTCTCGCTGACGATCAGCACGCCGAAACTCGACCGCCGCTTCACCGGGAACCGGCAGCGCACACCCGGAGACGCCGCGACGGCCGCTCAGGTCGTCGCGATGGCCCGCACGCTGGATCCGAAAGCCGCACCTGCGATGCCTCAGGGCGCGACCACCATTCCGTGCAGCGGCTCGGCGGGACGTGCCACCATCTATTCCGCCCAGGACGATCTCAGCGAGCCCGTATCCTCGACGCTGCTGGTCAAAGGCAGCGCCGCCCTCACCGGCGGATCCGGCCGACGCGGAACGCTCACCCATATCACCGACTTCGGAGCGCGCATCGCGGTGGGCACGATCGACGGACTCCATGTGGGCGTCCACGCGGGCGATATCGTCTCCGTCTTCCAGCGGTGCCGTTGAGGGACCCTCCTCGGCCGTCCGGCGCCGTGATCACTCGGCCTGCCGGGTGGACTTCATGCCGGATGGCGGCACGCCCTACTGCGCCTGCGCCCGCGACACAGTCGCCCGGGACAAGGCCGCCGTGTACGAGGCGTCCGGGGCGAGTCCGGGCCGTCCTGATGGGACGGCCGGACTCGCCAAGGTCACGCTTCGACGCGTGCGATGTCCGCCATGGACGTGAACGCCCAGTCCTGCCACATGAACTCGTCGTCGATCAGCACCAGCGTGCGGCTGCCGCCGCCCATGCAGAAGGGGCCGCTCCGCAGGCTCTGCACCAGTTCCCGCCACCGGTCGAAGTCCTCGTACTTGAGCAGCTGGGAGGCGTCGGCGACGACGACGCACTCGCCCCGCGAGGACGGCCGGTCGGCCAGGGCTTCCATGAAGTCGCCCCAGCCCCGCGCCGCCGTGTACGGCAGTTGCAGCGCGGCGACGAACTGGTCGACGGCCTTGGCCGCGGTCGTGCACGCCGAGCCCAGCACCAGCCGCGCGGCGATGTCGAAGACGTCGTCGCCGTACACCTTGTCCAGGGCGATGTCGAGGCGCCGGACGAACTCCCCCACCTCGTACGGGGGCAGGTTCAAGGTGATCGCTCGGCCGGGCCTGTCCATGACCCGCGCGACGAGCGCGTCGACGCGGTCGGCATGCTCACGATCTTCGGTCATGGTTCATTGTGCAGAGCACCCGGTCCGATGGTCGACGCCTTATCGGCTTGTTTGCACACCTGGAGCACGGGTACCCGCTGCCAGTCGGCCGGAATCGTGCAGCTCAGGAGCTGATCGAGCCATGGCCCCGGCACTGACAGGCGTCCACCGCCCTTCGACGAGTACGGGTCGGAGATCGCGGTAACGCCGGGCAGGCGACGGAGGAGGAGTGGTGGAGTTCCAACACGTCGTGGACCTGGCGGGCAACGGCATCGACGCGGTCGGCGTGGCGACGATCGTCGTGGGAGTGCTCGCCGCCACCTTGTCCGCGGCTCGCGGGCTCGCCCAGCGCCAGGTGGACGTTTACGACGCCTACCGCCGTCGTCTCGGGCGATCGATCCTGCTCGGGCTGGAGTTCCTCGTCGCCGGAGACATCATCCGGACCGTCGCGGTCTCACCCACCTTCACGAATGTCGGCGTGCTCGCGCTGATCGTGGCCATCCGCACCTTCCTCAGCTTCTCGCTCGAACTGGAGATCACCGGGCGGTGGCCCTGGCAGAAGAGCCAACCCTCGGGCAAGTAAGGGCACCCAGCGGTACGGCACAGCCGGGGATGCCTGGCGGCCACGGCCTAGGACGGGGAAGGGGGCGGGCTCTCCCAGATGTAGCCGAAGCGGGAAACGTGAAGCCTGATGGGATACCCGGTCGCCGTCCCGCCACCGGACATGCTCAGTCCGCGCGCCCGCAGCCCGGCGAGGAAGAACGGCAGGTTGGCCGCCCACATCACCACCGTGGCGATCAGTCCGCCGAGCAGGAACGTGCCGGTGCCCGCGACCTCCAGGGACGGGCGCAGCGCCGTGCTGAACCACGACACCGGCCACAGCACCAGCGCGTTGGCGACCAGGGAGTACACGGCCAGTATCAGCATCCCCCTGCGCAGGCGGCGCCGGGTGTGGGCCCACGGGAAGGTGCTGGACATCGAGATCCGCAGGTTGACGACGTTGAACAGCGCGGCCAGCACGACCGTGGTGAGCAGCGTCCGCCACCACTGCCCGGCGGCGAGACGCACACCGTCCAGGACGGCCACCAGAAGCCACAGGACGCCCAGGCACGCGGCGAAACGGATCGGTTTCCCCAGCTCGCCCGGCTTTCTCAGGTCGGCCGCCGATCGCAGCAGGAACCCGATGACGGACTTCACCAGGGGAGCCGCGACGAACACCCAGAGACCCGACATGTGCAAGGGCAGGTCCAGGGCCCGGCACACCGCGTCCGCCGCCCACCACGCGAACGGTTCGAGCACGACCGCCAGGGACAGGGATCCGACGAAGAACGCGGACACGGTGGTGCCTGGATGACTCCGGATCCAGCGTTGACGCCACAACCGCCTGTCCTGGAGTTGGCGCACGCCTTGCAAGGCCAGCCACCCCAGCAGCCTGGACAGCAGAAGAACGACCAGGACCGCCGCGGCCTGGCGTCCGGCCGGGCCCTCCAGCCGGACATCGCGCAGGATCTGTGCGGCGCACCAGATCGCGATGCCGTCCCGGACCAGCACGACCGTCCAGGAAACGGGCCCGCTCGCCCGCTTCTCCTCACCCGTCTCGGCCATCCCTCGCACTCCCCATCGCCGCTACCGCTGATGTTCCCGCGTGGCGGCACGACCGCCTGGCCGACAGTGGACGAAGCACCGCGGCCTGCGACAATCGGTGCCGAGCGACGGGGGCGAGATGATCGAGATCAAGTCCTATCTCCAGACCCGCGACGGGCGCCTCGTCGAGATCGGTGCCGCGTCCGAGACCCTCCGCGATGAGCGCTACATCGACGGCGCCCTCGAGATGACCGTCAACGGCGTCCGGATCATCGATGTGGCCATGTGGGACTACATCGACCAGCTCTGGGCCTACATCTGCACGATGGCGGCCGACCTTCAGGCGACGGGCGAGGCGTCCACCGGTTTCCCCGACCAGGCGCTCAAGCTGTCCTTCGAGCGGCAGGGCAGGAACCGGGTGCTGGTGACCCTGACCGGCACGAACGTGCACCGGGCCGCCTCGGCCGCGGAGGATGAACTGGTGGCGGCCCTCCGCGAAGCCGGCTCGGCCTTCTTCACCGAACTGGCACGCGTCCTGCCGCACGACGGCGGATCGTACGCGGGCGCCCTGGCGACCCTCCTGGGCACCTCGCCCCCCAAGACCTGATCACCCTTGTCGCCGAGGCTTCCGGCGGTGGCCTTCGGGAGTGAAGGTGAAGGTCTCGCCGAACGGGCCGTCTCCGAAGCGCACGGCGAGGAGGACGGCCTCCTCCTCGCGTTCGGGGCCGTTCCACAGGTGGAAGAACACGACCGGGGCGTCCGGGTCCTCGGTCAGGTAGCCGAGCACCTTGCCGTAGCGCGGATTGCCGCCTCCCAGGCGCACGGACGGCGGCCCGAACTCGGCGGTCACGTCCGTCCACACGCGGTCGCGCTCCGCCCACGGGCGGGCCGCGGCACGCAAGGCGGCGTACTCCTGCGCGCTCAGGACCCGATCGGGCTTGAGCCAGCCGCGGGCACGCGCGTACTCGGCGTACACCGACGCCATGTCATGGTCGTGAGGCTTGGGCAGCAGCCACCAGAACGCCCCCGTCACGCCCGTGCTCGTCCAGATTCCGCGCTTCTCCCATGCGCGATGGCATTCGGTCAAGTCGTCCCGGTCGCGTTCCACGAACAGCAGGTGGCCCAGCAACAGCTCGAGGGCCACCTCGCCGCCGTACATTCCGGGACGGCGCAGGGCCAGGTTCATCTCGTCGATGAGATACGCGCGTATCTCGGTCGCGGGCGCGAGTTCGGGCGACGCGGTCATGGCTCCTTCAGATGCCCGGTAAGTGTCCGACGGCCGCCCTGCTGCGGTCATCTCCGGTGCTGAAAGATCAGCCCAGCGAACCCGTCATACCGCACGGAGGGAGAGGGCACTGGCAACCGTAGCGAGCAGGAGCCTGCGATCCGCATGCGCGGCCCTGGGGACGGCCGCCCTGGTCGGTGGCATGACCGCCACCGCCGGCGCCGCGTCGCGGGCCGAGACCTACGCGATCGCGTACGGGATCAGCGACAGCGGTGTGATCGCCGGCCAGACGTCCCGCGCGGCGCGCTGGGAGACCGGCGGGCAGATCACCGTCCTGCCCGACTTCGCGGGCCCCCGCACGGCCTTGGCGCACAGCGTCAATGACGCCGGCGTCACCGTCGGGATCGCCGCCACGGGCGCCGTCGCCCACGCGGTCCGGTGGGGCGCGAACGGGACGATCACCGATCTCGACGCCGCGAACGTCACCGGTCTCAGCAGCGCGCTGGACGTCGACTCGGCCGGGGAAGCGGTCGGCTGGGCGGGCGACGACGCGGTGCGCTGGGGCACCGACGGCAGGCCCACCGTCCTGCCCGGCCTGCCGGGCGGGGACGCGGCCGGGGCGGCCGGCGTCAACGAATCCGGTGCCGTGGCCGGAACGGCGTCCAACTCCAGTGGTGCCTGGCAGGCGGTGCGCTGGGCGCCTGACGGGCGCGTGACCGCCCTCGCTCTCGTCCCGGGACAGACCGAGGCCGTGGCGAACGAGATCAACGACTCCGGCACCGTCGTCGGCCAGGTCACGGTGTCCGGCGCCGACCGGGCGGTGCGCTGGTCGCCGGGCGGAGGCGTGACCGTCCTCGGCGCACTCCCGGGGCATGTCGAAAGCCGTGCGCTGGACGTCAACGGCGCCGGCGTCGCGGTCGGCGTGTCCCAGGCGTCCGACGGCACGACGCGGGCGGTGCGCTGGGACGCGAACGGGACGATCACCGACCTCGGCACACTGCCCGGAGCCGCCCGGAGCGAGGCGGCCGGCATCAACGACTCCGGTGCCGTCGTGGGCCACGCGAAGGTGGGCGAGCAGTACCGCGCGCTCCGCTGGGGGCCGGACGGGACGATCACCGAGCTCCCCGCGGCCTCGAACCGCACCACGACGGCACGGCTCGCGAAGGCGGCGTGCCCGACCGGCGCGTCCCCGCTCGTACGCCGCGTCTGCGACCGCTAAGCAGCGGTCAGCACGTTCGCCGGGTCGTCGCGCCATACCTGCTGGCCCTCCGGCCCGACGGTGAGGCCGAACCGCTCGCGTCCCGGGCTCCCCCAGCTCACCCAGCGCAGGTAGGCGGCGGCGACCTCGTCCCACAACCGGCGGTCGCCGCTCTGGCGGACGAGGTGTTCGCGGGCGCCCGGCCGGTGCTCGCAGGTGGCCGTCGACGTGCCCGCCGTGTCGGCCAGGACCAGGGCGTAGCGGCCGTCCACCGTGGTCCGCTCGACGCCGAGCACGTCGGGCAGCATCCCGGCGATCGCGACATCGGCGCCGTCGGAGTCGCCGGTGACGGTACGCGGGTCGAGCCTGGTACCCGACTCCGTACCGTCGCCCGGCGCGGGCACTCCCCGCCCGCGCTGCGCGCGCAGCATCATGTACGACACCGAACCGTGGAAGCCCCCGACCGCGCGGCCGTCGCCGGTCACCGTCAGGCGCGTCTTGTGGCCCCCGGCGAACTCGGGCATCCAGGGAAGAACCAGGACGCCGCCGGGCCGGGTCTGCTCGACCCAGGCGTAGGGCACGGTCGTCACGCCGCAGGTCACGTGGACACGGTCGTACGGGGCTCCCTCGGGTGCGCCCTCCGCGCCGTCCCCCGTCACCAGGGCGGGGACGAACCCGGCCGCCGCCAGATTGGCCGCCGCCTGCTTCGCGACCTCCTCGTCCACCTCGACGGACGTGACGCGTCCGGGGCCGAGCCGGGCCGTCAGCAGCGCCGCCGTCCAGCCCGTGCCGGTGCCGATCTCCAGGACGCGGTCGTGGTCGCGGGGAGCCAGCAGTTCCAGGAAAGCCGCGACGGGTCCGGGCGCCGACAGCGACGACGTCCAGGGCCCCTGGCCTGTGGCGGGGTCGCCGTCGCCGTCGCGCACCTGCGTGATGACGGCCGCGTCGGCGTACACCCCGTCCCACCACGTGTCGGGGTCGGCGGCCCGATCGATGGCGTGCCCCTCCCCCGGCCCGTCCGCGACGCACCACGCCCGGTCAGGGGCGAAGAGGTGACGAGGCGCCTGGTGTATCGCCCGCCGCCATTCGGGACGGGTCAGGTCACCGGCCGCGGAAAGGCGATCCGCAAGCGCCGCGATCCGCACGTCCACATCCCCGGCAACTGAGTTCATGCGCCCCTCTTACCACCGCCGCCGCTGTTGTCATCGTCCTTCTTGTCCAGCGGTATTGGAGCTCACCGCTACGATTCGCAACTCCATTCTAACCGTGTGTGGCCACCGCGCCGGGAAAGGGACGAGACGCACGGTTTCCACGTCGCCGTCCGCCCGGACCATGGCCTGGACGGCCGCCCAGTGGGCCGGCCCCGCCCCCGAGCAGGGCCGCGGTCACCGTCCGAGGGCGCGCCTGATCGCGGTTTCGACGGGTGAGCGGGCCCCCTCCGCGCGGTCGGGCCGGATCGGCTCGGACGGGGCGAGTTTCGGCTGGCCCAGGAAGCGCGGCTCCCGTCCCAGATGCGGTTGGCCTGCGTGCACCAGGAACGGGTGGCACAGGTAGACGTCTCCGGCACGGCCCGTGGCGTACGCCGTCGGACGGTGCGCGGTGGCGGCCTCGGCGCGCCGGGCCAGTTCCCGGGCGTCCAGGCCGTCCTCGCCCTCGGGTTCGAGGACGCGCGCCACGTCCAGGTGGGAGCCGACGCGCAGGCGGGTGGGCGCGTCGTGCTCGCCCACGTCCGAGAGCAGGAAGAACATCAGCAGCGCGCGGTCCCTGGACGCGGCGTTCGCGCGCCAGGTCATGTAGTCGTGCGGGTCGGAGCCGGGGCCGGGGAAGCTGACGTCGACGTGCCAGCCGTCGACGGCGGCCGGTTCGTCGCCGGGGAAGCGGATCACGAAGCCGCCCAGGCTCGTGCGCGGCGTCCAGCGTCCCTCGCCCACGAGGGCGTCGAACGCGGCGTGCAGGCGCGGGGTGTTGGCCGCGGCCGCGAACGGCGGCTGCGCGTGGTCCGGGCGTGCGGCCACCGGCCGCGGCCAGGTCGCCGGATCGGCGGGGTCGGCGCCGAGGTCCCGCCAGATGATCGCGCGGCATTCGTCCGCGAGCCGCCGGGGGAAGGCGTCTCCGATCCGGACGAAGCCGTCCTCGATGAAGGCGTTCACCTGCGCGTCGTCGAACATGATCACAGGATGGCGGGCGGGCCGCCCTCACCACCAACCCTTTTCTTTCCCGCGGCTGGGTATGCCGGGAACCAATGAACGTCAAGGAGAGGAGAGGGCGGTCGTGCCGGAATGGAATCTGGGCAGGACGTACCGCAGCACATCGGGGACGGTCCGCTGGGACCGTCTCGGCGAGCCGGAGGGCGAACCCGTCGTGCTGCTGCACGGCACTCCGTTCTCGTCCTACATCTGGCGCGGCATCGCGCGCTCGCTCGCCCCTCACCACGCCGTGTACGTGTGGGACATGCCGGGCTACGGCGCGTCGGAGCAGTCCCCCGGCCAGGACATCTCGCTGGCCGCCCTGGGCCGGGTGTTCACCGAGCTCCTCGACCACTGGGGGCTGTCGGAGCCGCTGGTGGTGGCGCACGACTCCGGCGGCGCGGTCGCGCTGGGCGCGCATCTGCTGCACGGCGTCCCGTACCGGCGGCTCGCCCTGGTCGACGCCGTCTCCCTGGCGCCCTGGGGAAGCCCGTTCTTCTCCCTGGTGGGCGAGCACGCCGCGGTGTTCGAGCGGCTCCCGCCCGCGGTGCACGGCGCCTTGGTGCGCGAGTACGTGAGCTCCGCCAGCAGCCCCGGCCTGCACCCGTCCACGCTGGAGGCGCTGGTCGCGCCCTGGCTCGCCGACGGCGGCCAGTCGTCGTTCTACCGGCAGATCACCGCGCGCCTGGACGACCAGCGCTACACCGGGTCGATGCAGGAGAACTACGCGACCATCGGCGTTCCCGTGCTGGTGTGCTGGGGCGAGGACGACACCTGGGTTCCCGTGGACCGGGGCCGTGAACTGGCCTCGCGCATCCCCGGCGCGCGCCTGCGCACCATGGCCGGGGCCGGCCATCTCATCCAGGAGGACGCCCCCGCCGAGCTCACGGCCGCCCTGATCACCTTCCTGGACGCCTGAGGGACGGGAAGAAGAACCGGGCGTGCGGCGAAGTGTGAGTGACAGTCGAACACTCACCGGGAGGTTCCGCATGACCGGGATCGGTACGTGACCGCAGGGGTGGGCGAGCGGGCGGCGGACGCCGAGCTGGCCGGCCGCTTCCGCCGGGACCCGCAGGAGTTCACCACCGTCCACGACCGGTACTTCCGCGACATCTACCGGTACGTGGCCGGGCGGCTGGACGAGCAGGCGGCCGAGGACATCGCCGCCGAGACGTTCCTCCTGGCCTTCGACCAGCGGGACCGCTTCGACGCCGAGCGCGGCGGGCTGCGGCCCTGGTTGTTCGGCATCGCCACCAACCTGGTGGCGCGGCACCGGCGCAAGGAGGCCCGCCACTACCGGGCGCTGGCGCGGCTGGGTCCCGAGCCCGCCGCCGAAGGGCCCGAGAGCCGGATCGTCGCCTCGGTCGCCGCGGGGCGCCTGCGGCCGTCGCTGGCGAGGGCGCTGGCCGGGCTCACCCAGGGCGAACGCGACGTCCTGCTGCTGGTGGCCCTGGGCCAGCTCGGCTACGAGGAGGTCGCCCAGGCGCTGGGCATCTCGCCGGGGACCGTCGGCTCCCGGCTCAGCCGGGCCCGCGCGAAGCTTCACGACGTTCTCGACCAGGAGGCAATCAATGGATGACGACCTGCGGACGATCGCCGCCGTGCTGGCCCCGCCGGAGCCGTCCCCTGGCACGGTCGAGCGCAGCCGCCGGCGCCTGGAGGACAGGACGGCGCGCGCCTCGGCGGTGCGGCGACCGCCGTGGAGGCGGCCAAAGCTGGTCTGGCCCGCGTCGGCCGGGCTCGCGCTGGCGGCGGCGGGCACGGCGGCGGCGATCGCGGTCTCCTCGGGCCCGGCGCCGACGCCCCTCCCGGTCGACGGCCCGCCGCCGTCGGGCCAGGCGTCCGGGCGGCAGGTCCTGCTCGTGGCCGCCACGGCGGCCGAGCGGGCACCGGCCGGTTCCGGGACGTACTGGTACGTCAAGATGACGACCGACACCTTCGGCTACGAGACGTGGGCCCGGCGCGACGGCCAGGAATGGATGCGCGGGGACAAGACGCAGGGCAGGCTGATGAAGTCCCCGCTCCCGGCGTCGTTCGTCCTGGCCGGGCAGGACCTGAGTGTCGCGCGGATCGAGCGGCTGCCGACGAGCCCCTCCGGGCTGAGGGCGGCGGTCACCGACATCGTCCGCAACAGCGACGCCCGGGACAGCGCGGGCCGGCGTCCCGCCGACCGGCTGGAGCAGGAGACGCTGCTGGCGCTGGTCTCGCTGGTCTCGCAGCTGCCCGCACCGCCGAAAGTCCGCGCCGCCGCGCTCCGGGCGATCGCGAAATCCCCCGGCGTGGAAGACCTCGGCGAGACGGACGGCGGGCGCGGCGTGCTGCTCCCCCTGCACGGCGACCAGGTGCGGCTGGTGGTGAACATGGCGACGGGCCAGGTGAGCGGCACCAGCTTCCTGATGACGGCCGACGGGGCCGAGATGCACATCGGGCAGGGAGGCACCGCCACGGTCACCGCCCACTGGACCGACCGCCTCCCCCGGTAGAAGAGGCCGTGCGTTCTAATAGTGAATGAAACAAGGTAAACGGGCAGAGCGAAAACCCCCTGCCAGAATTGGAGCGCGCCAAGTCGGCGACCGTGGATCTATTCCCTCTGAACGCGCCACCCGCACCCGCCCCCGCCGCCTCAGGCGGGCGCTCCGTCCAACCATGATCGCCCATATGGCCGACCGCGGCGTCACCGCCTCGACATCACGCTTCGACTGGACGGAGCGACGTCCGAACCCTGCCTCCGAAAGGCCGCTCGATCACGACTGACGCTGTTAAGATAATGACACCATGATCTGACAGCGGTCGGAGGGATACCGATCTTGCCTGGTCGGAGTGGCCGTCCCGGCCTGGTCGCGCGAAATGAAGGCTGGATCTCGGTAAGCGCCTCGGCCGGTGCCGCGACCGTACTCTCCATCTATACGGGCATGCTGACCGCGGGGGCACCGCCGCAGGCGTCGGCCTCGTCACTTCTCCGGCACGCCGTCGACCTGGGCTGGGCCAACGTCCTGATCGCCATCGGCCTGGTCCTCATCATCCTGCAGATCATCTCGGCCGCCCTGCGGTCCCGGCTCACCGCGCGGCACGGACGGCGCGAGGGCGAGGAGCTGTGCGAGGTCCTGCTGAGGGACGTGGTGGCGCTGCTGGCCGCCCAGCGCCCCTGGGTCACCTACCGCAGCCTGGTGACCATCGTCGACGAGAGCAGGACCAAGCGATACACGGTCTGCGGCGCGTTCATCCGGACGGATCCGGAGTTGACGCTGGAGGTCCCGATCGATTTCGGAATCGCCGGACGGGCCGTGACCACCAAGGCGATGTCCGCGGGCGATCTGGACGACGCCACCAGAACCCGCGGCCCGGACGGTGCCGAAATCGCGGGAATATGGCCCAGCGTCGCATCGGTTCTGGCCTTTCCGCTGTGCTCCGAGAACGGCGAGGCCTTCGGTACGGTGAACTTCGACACTGATCACAAGCTCGCCGAATCGGGCTTGGGAGACCGCAAAGTGCAGGACATCCTCGGATCAGTCGCCGAAATGGTCGGCTACTTCATGAGAGGGCACAGTTCGGATGGAATTGCCCGACTCCCTCGCTGAACTGGGGGAATATGCACTGCATGCCCAGATAGCGGCCATTCTCAACACTTCCTCGTCCGGGCGGCTGGTCGGCGACGACGCGGCGATCCTGCCGCTCGGGGACGGCTCCGATCCGCTGCGGCTGATCGTTTCGGTGGACCGCCTCGCGCAGAACGCGGCGCCGGGAGTGCGCGCGAGGCTGCTGGTCACGCAGACGCTCTCGGACGTCATCTGCACCGGCGGCACACCGCTGGCGATGCTGCTGGCCGTCCAGGTGGAGCGGCACACGGACCCGGCGGAGGTCGTCGACCTGGTGGAGTCGGTCGAGGCCGTGTGCCGGGAGTACGGCTGCCACCTGGTCGGCGGCGACACCAAGGAAGGCGACGCGTTCTCGGCCGTGGGCGTGGGGCTCGGGACGGCACAGGCGTCCCGGGTGATCCGCCGTGTGCCGGTCGTGCCCGGCGACCTGGTGGGGGTGACGCTCGCCGGAGGAAGGAGGTGGGGCCGCCGCTGGGGGCATCACCTCGTCGAGCACTTCGCGCTGCCGGTCGGCGAAGGCGTGCGCGCACTGCTGGCGGCGAGCGAGGACGACATCATGCTCCCCGTCGCGGAGACGGCCGCGCTGCTGGCCTCCGGAGTCACCGCCGGGCTCGATCTGTCCGATGGTCTCGGTGCGTCGCTGCGGATTCTCGCCACGGCGAACTCCGTCGGCTTCACCGTGCTCCCCGACGCGCTGGACGAGATCGTGGACGAGGCCGCGGTCGCCCCGGTCGCGGCGCACCTGGGCATCCGCACGCGCGCTTTCGCGATGAGCCCTGGTTACGTGTGGAACAACATGTACGCCGTCCCCGCGGAACGGGCCGAGCAGGCTCGCGCGGCGGCCCGCCGGGCCGGCGGTGACTTCGTCGTCGTGGCCAGGGCGCGGCCGGGCCCTCCCGAGGTTCGTTACGGCGACGACGACGCGGGGGCGCTGATCGAGGCGGCCTCGGACGAGAAGTTCCGCCGCTGGGCGTGGTCGGACCGCACCGAGCACTGGCTGGACGTCATGCGGAGCGCCAAGCTGTGAACGCCCCGGCGATCGAGCTGCGCCTGCTGCTCGCCGAGCGGTGCGATCTGGCCTGCGTCTTCTGCCACAACGAGGGGCAGCCGGGCCGGGACGCCCTGCTGGCGGCCACGCCCGACCAGATCGCCCAGATCGTCGGCGATCTGCGGGCGTGGGGAGAGGTGCGGGTGAAGTTCTCCGGGGGAGAACCGACGCTGCATCCCCGGCTGGGAGAGTATCTGGCGGCCGTCAACGCCCAGGGCGTGACCGACGCGACACTGATCACCAACGCCAACGATCCCGGCGCGTTGGGGCGCCTGGCCGGACGCCGTCCCTTCCGCGTCAGCGTCAACCTGCCCGCCGCCCTGGCAGAGGACTACGCGAACCTGACCCGGGGCAGTTTCCAGGCCGTCATCGCCAGCTGCCGGCTCCTCGCGGAGTCCGGCGTCGAGTTCGCGTTGAACTCCTACTGGCCCCTGCGCCGCGCGCCCGCCAGGCTCGTCCCTCTGGTAGAACTGGCGCGCGAACTGAAGGGCACCCTCAAGATCCTTTGCCCGTGCCAGGTGACCGACCCCGATCAGCAGCGCCGGGTTCTGGCTCCGCTGGCCGAGGTGCTGACCGGCCTCGGCTACACCGGCGTCCGGCAGGAAGACCACAAGTGGTTCTTTCAGCGCGGTGCGCACGTGATCAGGCTCCAGACGCCCTGGTGCCCGGTCGTCTGCACGGCCCGGCGGAAAGAGAGGCGTTCGGTCCGCATCACGGCGGCCGGGCTCATCCACGGCTGCCTGGACAGCAGGACCCAGTACTTCGGATCGATCTACGCGGACCGGGAGCAGCGACGGCGGCAGCTGGGCCGCGCCCTGGACGCGGCCGGCGCGTCCTGTGCCGGTTCCGGCATGCGGGTCGCCGTTCTCAGACGAAGGGAGAACACTGCACGTGATTGAGACCGAGCGGCGTTTCCGGCTGAATGCGCCCGAGACCGAAGCGCTGAAGAGCGCCATCGAGTTCTCCAGCCCGATCCGGCTCACCGACATCACCTTCGGCCCGCACGGCGCCCAGTCCATGGACAAGGACGGCTGGATCGTCCGGCTCCGTCTCAGCGGCGACAAGGCGCGGATCGAGCACAAGAGGAAGCTGCCCGACAGTCGCTGGCAGGAGATCGGCCTCGCCGTGGACGCGCCCGGCTCGGCCGTGCGCCTGCTCACCGCGATGGGCCTGCGGCCGGGACTGCTGATCCGGCGGCTGCGCAGTGCCTCCACGTTCAAGGGTGCCGAGCTGGCCCTGGACGACCTGGACGGCCTGGGCACGTTCCTCGAGGTGGAGTTTCCCAGAGAGACCGCAGGCGACCGGACGCTGCACGAAACGGTGGCAGGGCTGCAGGCGCTCGGCGTGTCGCTCACCACGCCGGCACCCCCTTACGGCGACCAGATCAACGCGGCGATCGAGCAACGGGAGGAGTTCGCACACGAGCACGACCGCCGCATGCGCGAACTGCTCACCGAACTCGGCGGTGACCCGGCGGTCGCCGTGTTGACGAAGACGCACGCGACGCGGTCGGCACCGTCCGGCCCCCGGGAGAACTACGAGCGGGCGCTGAGGAACCGGGGGATGTCGTACTGCCGGTACTCCTCGTACCCGGTCGGCGCGGTGGCCGTCGCCGCCGACGGGCGGATCTTCGATGGCTGCAGCGTCGAGAACGGCTCGTTCGGCCTGACGATATGTGCGGAGAGGGCGGCGTTGACCGCGGCGGTGCTCGGGGGATCCGCGAGCACCGCCGGCCGCGAGATCACCGCCATCGTGGTCGCCGGTCCCGACGGGCGCTCCTGCTCGCCCTGCGGAGCGTGCCGCCAGTTCATCGCCGAACTCGCGCCGGACGCGGACGTCACCTTCTGGTGGGAAGGCGAACTGGTCACGGTGAGCGCCCGCGACCTCATGCCCATGGGCTACGTATACGAGTGACCCGTCAGTCCTCTGCTTCGAGGTCGCCCTCCAGTTCCAGGTACTGGGCGCGGAGGCGGTTCAGGACGTCCGGGTCCGGCTCGGCCCACAGGCGGCGCTCGGCGGCCTCGAGGAGGCGTTCGGTGATGCCGCGCAGCGCCCACGGGTTGGACTGCTCCATGAACTCCCGGGTCTCGTCGTCGAAGACGTACTCCTCGGCGAGGCTCTGGTACATCCAGTCGTCCACGACCCCGGCGGTCGCGTCGTACCCGAACAGGTAGTCGACGGTGGCGGCGAGTTCGAACGCGCCCTTGTAGCCGTGCCGCCGCATCGCCGCGATCCAGCGCGGGTTCACCACGCGCGCCCGGAACACGCGGTGCGTCTCCTCGGCGAGGGTGCGGGTCTTCACCTGGTCGGGCAACGCCGAGTCGCCGACGTAGGCGGCGGGGCTCTTCCCGGTGAGGGAGCGGACCATCGCGACCATGCCGCCGTGGTACTGGAAGTAGTCGTCGGAGTCGACGATGTCGTGCTCGCGGGTGTCCTGGTTCTTGGCCGCGACCGCGATGCGGCGGAACGAGGACTCCATGTCGGCGCGGGCCTCGCGCCCGTCCAGGCCCCGGCCGTAGGCGTAGCCGCCCCACACCGCGTACACCTCGGCCAGGTCGGAGTCGTCGCGCCAGTTGCGGGCGTCGATCAGCGGCAGCAGCCCGGCGCCGTACGCGCCCGGCTTGGACCCGAAGATCCGGGACGTCGCGCGCCGCCAGTCGCCGTGCCGGGCGTGGTCCTCGGCCGCGTGCCGCCGCAGGTGGTTGGCCTCGGGCGGCTCCTCCAGATCGGCGACGGCCGTGATCGCGTCGTCGATCAGCGCGATGACGTGCGGGAACGCGTCGCGGAAGAAGCCGGAGATGCGGACGGTGACATCGATCCGTGGCCGTCCCAGCTCCTCGGCCGGGACGATCTCGAACCCGGTGACCCGGCGCGAGGCGTCGTCCCAGACCGGGCGGCAGCCGATCAGCGCCAGCACCTCGGCGATGTCGTCGCCCTGCGTCCGCATCGCGGAGGTGCCCCAGACGGTCAGGCCGACGCTGGACGGATACTCCCCGGTGTCCTCCAGGTGCCGGGCGATCAGCGAGTCGGCGAGGGCGACGCCGACCTCCCACGAGTTGCGGGACGGGATCGCCTTCGGGTCGACCGAGTAGAAGTTCCGGCCGGTCGGCAGCACGTTCACCAGGCCCCGGGTCGGGGACCCGGACGGCCCGGCGGGCACGTACCCGCCGTCGAGCGCGTGCAGCACCGCGCCGATCTCCCCGGACGTGGCGTCCAGCCGCGGCACCACCTCCGCCGCGCCGAACTCCAGCAGCCGCACCACGTCCGGGATCTCCCGCCCGAACACGCCGTCGCAGACGGTCTTGGCGCCCGCGACGTCCCAGCCCGCGGCCTCCATGCCCTCGACCAGCGTGCGCGCGAGCCGCTCCAGGAGGTCGACGGCGTCGGAGGCGGTGCGGGCGGGGCCGTCGGCGAGGGCGGTCAGCGCGGACAGGTCGGCCTCGACCCGGCGGCCCGGGTCGGCCAGCAGCGCCTTCTCGTCCAAGCCGAACTCGGCGGCCAGCACCGCGCGCAGCCCCGGCATCGCGCCCGCGACCCCGCCCCACACCTGCGCCGCCCGCAACACGGCCAGCACCAGGTTGACGCGCGCCTCGTCCACCGGCCGCCGCCCCAGGATGTGCAGGCCGTCGCGGATCTGCACGTCCTTGATCTCGCACAGGTACCCGTCGATGTGCAGGATGAAGTCATCGAACTGCGACTCGTCCGGCATCTCGTCCTGGTGCAGGTCGTGGTGCAGCTGGGCGGCCTGCACCAGCGTCCAGATCTGCGCCCGGACGGCCGGGAGCTTGCCCGGATCGAGGTCGGCGACGGTGGCGTACTCGTCCAGCAACTGCTCCAGCTTGGCCAGGTCGCCGTACGACTCGGCGCGCGCCATCGGCGGCACCAGGTGGTCGACGACGGTGGCGTGGCCGCGCCGCTTGGCCTGCGTGCCCTCCCCGGGGTCGTTCACGATGAACGGGTAGATCAGCGGCAGGTCGCCGAGGACGGCGTCGGGGGCGCAGCCGTCCGACAGCCCGAGGCCCTTGCCGGGCAGCCACTCCAGCGTGCCGTGCTTGCCCAGGTGGACGACCGCGTCCGCGCCGAACTCCTCGTCCAGCCAGCGGTAGGCGGCCAGGTAGTGGTGCGACGGCGGCAGGTCGGGGTCGTGGTAGATCGCCACCGGGTTCTCGCCGAAGCCCCGCGGCGGCTGGATCATCAGGATCACGTTCCCGAACCGCAGCGAGGCGAGCACGATGTCCTCGCCGTCCACGTACAGCTCGCCGGGCGGCTCGCCCCAGTGCTCCCGGACGCCCTCGCGCAGCGGCCCCGGCAGCGCCTCGAACCAGGACCGGTAGTCCTCAAGCCGGACCCGCGACGGTGCCTGGCTCAACTGCTCCTCGGTGAGCCACTCCACGTCGTGGCCCCCGGCCGCGATCAGCCGGTGGATCAGCGGGTCGCCGTCGTCGGGGTCGCGCCACAGCTCGTCGTCGCCGCCCAGGTCGTACCCGGCGGCGGCCATCTCCCGCAGCAGCCCGACCGCGGACACGGGCGTGTCCAGCCCGACCGCGTTCCCGACCCGCGAATGCTTGGTCGGATAGGACGACAGGACGACCGCGACCCGCTTCTCCCCGTTCGGCCGGTGCCGGAGCCGGGCGTGCCGCACCGCGATCCCCGCCACCCGGTCCGCCCGCCCCGGATCGGCCACGTACACGGGAACGCCGTCCGGGCCCTCCTCCTTGAACGAGAACGGCACCGAGATCAACCGGCCGTCGAACTCGGGAATCGCGACCTGCATGGCCGCGTCCATCGGCGTCAGCGCCCCGTCCGACGCCTCCCACACCGCCCGGCTGGAGGTCAGGCACAGCCCCTGGACGACCGGCACGTCCAGCCCGGCCAGCGCGCCCGCGTCCCAGGAGTCCTCGTCACCGCCCGCCGACGCGTCCGCCGCGACCGCGCCGCCCCCGGCCAGGACGGTCGCGACCAGCGCGTCCGCCCGTCCCAGCAGCTCCAGCAACCCCTCCTCCGCACCCCGCAGCGACCCGCAGAAGACCGGCAGCGCGTTGGCTCCCCGCGCCTCGATGCGCTCGCACAGCACGTCCACGAAGGCCGTGTTCCCCGACAGCTCGTGCGCCCGGTAGAAGACGACCCCCACCGTCGGGCGGCCCGGCTCCACCCTGGGCTCGCCGTGCAAACCGTACGATGGCATCGGAACCGGCGGCGCGAACCCCTCACCCGTCAGCAGCACCGTGTCGCTGAGGAAACGGGCCAGTTCCCGCAGGTTGGTGACACCGCCCTCGCGCAGGTAGTCCAGCGCCTCCGCCGCCACTCCGGCCGGGACGGTCGACAGCGCCATCAGCTCGGCGTCCGGATCGGCCTCCCCGCCCAGCAGCACCAGCGGCAGGCCCAGCCCGCGCAGCCGCTCCACGCCCTCCGGCCAGGTCTTGCGCCCGCCCAGCAGCCGCACGACGGCGACGTCGGCGCCCTCGGCCAGGGCCGCGAGCTCGTCGAGCCCGATCCGGACCGGATTGGCGGTCACATATCCCGCGTCCGCCGCCCGCGCGGCGAGAAGTTCGGTGTCGGCCGTGGACAGCAGCAGGGCACGCATCATCGGCAAGCCTCCCCCGGGGTCTCCGCGCCCCGGCTCGGTGAAGAGGTCGGCGACGGCACGGAGTCTCCTGGCTCCCGGATCGGCGTCCTCCCCCGGCCTTCCAGCGTCTCCGCCGTGGCCCTGAGCGAGAGAGGACTCCCCGGTCACAGTTGCGGGACAGCTCCGGATTCACACCGGATTCCTCACCCGCCGTCGCCCGCCATCGTAGCCCGCGCCCCATATGCGAAGTCAGCACCCCTAGGCGCGGGCCCGCTGCTTCTCCCGGACGCGCCGGAACACATGATCGAGGCCGCGCCGCTCCTCGAAGTACACCCCGAGCAGGTAGGGCTGCCAGCCGCCGTCCCGGTGCGGCACATGCAATGGGTGCACCTCGCGCTGGGGGTCCGCACCCAGTTCCTCCAGGCAGCCGCCGCACAGCGGGCGGGGCCGGGCCTCCTGGCCGTACACCGCGGTCGCGGGTCCGTGCAGGGGGTTCAGCCAGCAGAACGGCACGTTCCCGTCCACGGGGACGCCGGTGTCCAGCACCATCCGCGCCACCCGGCACAGCACGACCGCCACGAAATGATCCGGCCAACCGCCCGTGTACGCGACCGCCCGGGGTGCCAGCTCCTTCGTGATCGTGTCGGCCGCCTCCAGGCACGCGACCGCCTGCTCCCGCGCGGGCCCGCCGGGAACCCCGGCCTCCAGCCGCTCCCGCAACGCGTTTCGCTCCTCCTTGAACCGCCCGCGCAGCTCCCCGGAGCCCAGCTTCTCGAACGGGCTGTACGGGGTCTTTCCTCGCACCACCATGACGATCTTGCGCAGCACCCACAGCAGGATGATCATCAGCACGCCGAGCACGACCCCGACGATGATCGCCCCGTCCCGCAGGCCGGTCCAGAACGGCTCCTCCAGGAGCGCGGCGCCCTCCGTCGCCTGGAGATGCAGCATGAACCCGGCCAGGCCCACCGCGATCAGGACGACCGCCAAGCCGACCATCCCGCCGTACCAGGTGCCCCGCACCTCATCGGTCCGCTCGGTGGCGAACCCGCGCCGCCACACCGGGACGTACCCCGCCACCAAGGCGATCAGCAGCGGCACCCCGCCCACCGCGACCCCGGCGAACCGCCGGTACGACTCCAACTCCTGCGCGTCCAACGCCCGTCACTCCCCGATGTCGCGCCGCCCTGGACCGCAGGCTACGCGCCTGGACGATCAAGGAGGGACAAGACCGCCCGAACAGGTGCGTCCGGGAAATCCCTGGGTAGGGGGACGGCATGTCCACCCAAGCGGTCCCTCCCGCGACCGACCGTCCGGTCGTCGGGTCCTACGGCAAGTACGAGGGCGCTCAGCGAGCGGTCGACTTCCTGTCCGACGAGAAGTTCCCGGTCGAACGAACGGCGATCATCGGCTCCGACCTGAAGATGGTCGAGACCGTCCTGGGCCGCCTCACCAAGGGCCGCGCCGCCCTCGCCGGCGCGGGCAGCGGCGCCTGGTTCGGCCTACTGGTCGGCCTCCTGCTCACCCTGTTCACCGCCAACCACAGCGACGTGTTCGGGCTGCTGCTCGGCGGCGTCCTGTTCGGCGCCGTCTTCGGGGCGGTCTTCGGCTTCATCGCCCACGCCGTCACCGGCGGCCGCCGCGACTTCACCTCCCGCAGCCAGATCGTCGCCGGCCGCTACGACGTCGTCGCCGACGCCGAGGTCGCCGAGGACGCCAAGAACATGCTCATCAAGCTCGCCTGGCGCGAAGACTGACCGGACGCGATCCCACGACGGCCGAGCACCCTCCGACCTGTGAATTCCTGGGGAATTGCGGTTCCGGGGCAGGATCGTTGGATTGTCCGCTTGCTCCCGGGTCCCCATCCGCTGACCACCGTTCCGATTCTCCGCACGGCTCGAACCGGTTGACCGCCTACTTTGCGGCTCGTCGTGGCTTTTGGGCTCCTGGGCCGTAGGTTGGGGTCGGGTCTTTGGCGGTTTGGAGCCGTTGCCAGCGGATGTGGGCCGGAGGTTGCGGGTTGCTGGTTGAGGGTGCCGTGGTGGCGGACCGGTATCGGGTGGCCGAGCTGCTGGGTGAGGGCGCCATGGGCCAGGTGTGGCGAGGCGAGGACCTCCGGCTGGACCGGCCGGTGGCGGTCAAGGTGCTGCAACCGCATCTGATGCACGGCTCCCTCCGGGAGCAGGCGCTGGCCCGGTTCGAGCGGGAGGGGCGGGCGGCGGCGCGGCTGGCGCACCGCAACATCGCCGTCGTCCATGACGTCGGCGAGCATGACGGGCTGTCCTATCTGGTGCTGGAGTTCCTGCACGGCCGTGATCTGAAGAGCCTGCTGCGCGACCATCCCGGCGGGCTGCCGATCGAGGATGTGCTGGAGTACGGGGCGCAGGCCGCCGAGGGCCTGGCCGCCGCGCACGCCGCCGGGATCGTTCACCGCGACGTCAAGCCCGCCAACCTCATGCTCAGTGGCGACGGGACGGTGAAGGTCTGCGACTTCGGTATCGCCCGGCTGCACGGCGCCACCACCGGCCTGACCGGCGATGCCAGTATCGGCACCTTGGCCTACATGGCGCCCGAGCAGATCATGGGGCAGCCCGTCGACCACCGCGCCGACCTGTACGCCCTCGGCGCCACCGTGTTCCAGTTGCTGACCGGCCGCCACGTCTTCACCGGCGACGACGCCCGCGCGGTGGTCACCCAGCACCTGGCCGCACCCCCGCCCCCGGCCCGCACGCTGCGCCCCGACACCCCTCCCCAACTGGAGGAGTACCTGCGGAAGCTGCTGGCCAAGGAGCCCGACCAGCGGCCCCCCCGACGCCGCCGCCGTGGCCGCCCGCCTGCACGACCTGTGGCGCCGGCGCACCGACCCGCACCACCCCGACCGCCTCGAGGCCCTGCGAGCACGCGCCGACCAAGCCGAGAGGGAGGGCCGGGCGGGCCGCTACGACACCGCCGTCACCGCCCTGCAGAATCTGCTGACCGACTGTGTTCGAGTACTGGGTGACGATCACCCCGACACCCTGCACACCCGCCACATCCTCGCCCAATGGACGGGGGAGGCCGGGGACGCGGCGGCCGCACGCGACCTGCTCATCGAGTTGCTCCCGAGCTATGAACGGGTGCTCGGCCGCGACCACCCCGACACTCTGGACACTCGCTACCACCTCGCCCAATGGATAGGGGCGGCTGGGGATGCGGTGGCCGCACGCGACCTGTTCGCCCAGCTCCTCACCGATCGCGAACGGGTGCAGGGCTCAGACCACCCCCACACTCTGTACACCCGCCACGGCCTCGCCCAATGGACGGGGGAGGCCGGGGACGCGGTGGCTGCACGTGACCTGTTCGCCCGGCTCCTGACCGATCGCGAACGACTGCAGGGCTCCGACCACCCCGACACCCTCAACATCCGCCACGGCCTCGCCAAGTGGACGGGCAAGGCCGGTGATGCCGCGGCTGCACGCGACCTGCACGCCCAGCTCCTCACCGACCGCGAACGACTGCAAGGCCCCGACCACCCCCACACTCTGAACACTCTCGACGACCTCGCCCACTGGACGAGGGAAGCCGGCGACGAGGCGGCCGCACGCGACCTGTACGCCCGACTCCTCCCAGATCACGAACGAGTACTCGGCCCCGACCACCCCGACACCCTGAACACCCGCCACAACCTCGCCCTCTCGACGTGGGCGGCCGGGAATCCGGCGGCCGCACGCGACCTGCTCGCCCGACTCCTCCCCGATCGCGAACGAGTACTCGGCCCCGACCACCCCCACACCCTGAACACCCGCCACAACCTCGCCGGCTGTATGGGGGATGCCGGGAATGCGGCAGGCGCACGCGACCGGCTTGCCCAACTCCTCCCAGATCGCGAACGGGTGCTCGGCCCCGACCACCCCGACACCCTGGGCAACCGTCACGACCTCGCCCTCTGGACGGGGAAGGCCGGGAATGCGGCAGCCGCACGCGACCTGGACACCAAGCTGCTCCCCGATCGCGAACGAGTCCAGGGCCCCGACCACCCCAGCACCCTGCAAACCCGCCACAACCTCGCCGACTGGACGGGGAAGGCCGGGGACGCGGCGGCCGCACGCGACCTGCACGCCAAGCTGCTCCCCGATCGCGAACGAGTACTCGGCCCCGACCACCCCCACACCCTGCAAACCCGCCTCAACCTCGCCGACTGGACGGGGGAGGCCGGGGACGCGGCGGCCGCACGCGACCTGCTCGCCCGGCTCCTCCCCGATCGCGAACGAGTACTCGGCCCCGACCACCCCGACACCCTGGACGTCCGCCTCGGCCTCGCCGACTGGACGGGGGAGGCCGGGAATGCGGCGACCGCACGCGACCTGCTCGCCCGACTCCTCCCCGATCGCGAACGAATACTC
This sequence comes from Actinomadura rugatobispora, assembly GCF_055379765.1. NCBI lineage: Bacteria > Bacillati > Actinomycetota > Actinomycetes > Streptosporangiales > Thermomonosporaceae > Actinomadura > Actinomadura rugatobispora. Next base: position 2,073,967 of record NZ_AP029191.1, read on the forward strand.
GGCCCCGACCACCCCCACACCCTGGGCACCCGCCTCAACCTCGCCCACTGGACGGGGAAGGCCGGGGACGCGGCGACCGCACGCGACCTGCACGCGGAGTTGCTCCCGCACTATGAACGGGTACTCGGCCCCGACGACCCCGACACCCTGCGAACCCGCCGCAACCTCGCATACTGGACAAGAAGGGCCGAGAATCCCCTCAAACGGTGGAATCTTTTCAATAGATGATCTTGTCCCCGGCATATGGTCGTGGCGTGCATCGCGCAGGACCCCTGGTCAGCCCTCAACGTGCTGCCAGCACCGATATACCGGGTCCTTCAGAAGCGTTACGGTCTCGCGTTCCAGGACGGCCGCCGCCCCTGGCGCCTTCGCGTCGTCGCCGACGCCGAGGTCGCCGAGGACGCCAAGAACCGCCTCATCAAGCTCGCCTGGCGTGAAACCTGATCCCCTCTATCATCCCGCGGATGGAGATCCACATCGTCCCGGACGACCAACTGGCGGACCTGGCCCTGCGGCTGCGCGACTCATCCCCCGGGGACTGGAGCCCCGACGCCCTGCGGAACCGGGGCACCGCCGACGCGCGCTTCCTGGACGGAGAACTCGCCGTCCCGGTCGGAACCGCCGACCCGTCCGCCCTGGCACAGGCGGACTGCTTCCGGCGCGCGGCCCAAGTCCTCAGAAAGGCGCTAGGCCCCGCCTCCACCATCGGAAGCCACGGAGCACCCAACACCTGGGGAAACCCCTACCTGCTCTGGCCCCAGAGCATCGAACTACGCGCCGGCGCCAGCGGCCCGGAACTGGTCCTCACCGACAACTGGCCGAAGCACCAGGGACGGGACGGTTTCATAGCCCACCTCCAGCCGGACGACTCCAGCCCCACCCCCTGGAAGGCGAAGGACTGGGACGTCTTCGAACGCGCCTTCGCCGCCTGGCTCTCGACCGTCTCAGCGGAGCAGCGCGCCCTCGGCCTACCTCTCGTCCCCGCCATCCACGGAGGGCTTCTCCTCGACATCTACCCCCACGAGGATCGGCTCCTGATCGGCGGCGCCGGCTCCGCCGACTTCCCCGCCCTCGGCTGGATCCCCGGGCCCCTCGAAGGGGACGACCCATGGTTCGACTACCCCGAATGGCGCCTCATCGGCGGCGCCATCGGCCACGTGGACGGGGCCGCCCTCGCCGCGACAGCCGTGGCCACCGCCCGTGCCGCAGGCGTGGCCTCCCCGGAAGACCTGAAGATCATGCACGGCACCCAGAACGAGACCCCCGAGGGCGACGAGTACTACATCACCTTCCACGGCCTGGGCATCAACGCCCGCTCGTCCCGTTGATCAGACGCCCTTCCAGCACCGGTACACCGGGTCCTCAAAGAGCGCGACCGTCTCCCGTTCCAGGATCGAGAACAGCACGTCGACGAACGGATGCCGGAGCAGGGGACGCCGACAACCGCGTCGCCCTCACGTCGTCGCCGACGCTCAACACGGTGTGGCGGCCGGGATCATCACCTCGGTGCGATCGACCGCGGCCTGCCGCGCGAGCATCCGACCGGAGACCCGGCCCGGCGAGCGCCCCGAGGTCACCGAGGCCCGCCGCAACGGCTACACTCGCGGCACCATCGCCGCGATCGCGGTGGTCTCCCTCCCCGACGAACCGGCCATCGCAGGAGCCTCCAGCAGGCCGCTCGGACATCGCCGCCGAAGTCCCCTGACCTGCCGGCCCCCAGCGCGACGATTCAGCCGGCGGGCAGGCGCAGTCGCCTCAGGGCGAGGGCGTTGACGGCGACGATCAGGCTGGAACCGGACATCGACAGCGCGGCGATCTCGGGGCGCAGGACGAGGCCGAGGCCGGGTTCGAAGACCCCGGCGGCGATGGGCAGCGCGATGGCGTTGTAGCCGATCGCCCAGCCGAGGTTCTGCCGCATCTTGCGCAGCGTTCCGCGGCCGACGCGCAGGGCGGTGGGCACATCCAGCGGGTCGGAGCGCATGAGCACCACGTCGGCGGTCTCGATGGCCACGTCGGTTCCGGCGCCGATGGCGATGCCCAGGTCGGCCTGGGCCAGCGCGGGCGCGTCGTTGACGCCGTCGCCGACCATGGCGACCTTGCGTCCGTCGCGCTGCAGCTCGGCGATCTTGGCCGCCTTGTCACCGGGCAGCACCTCGGCGATCACGGTGTCGATGCCCAGCCTCGCGGCGATGCGCTCGGCGGTTGCCCGGTTGTCGCCGGTCAGCATGACGACCTGGACGCCCAGGTCGTGCAGCGCGGCGACGGCCGCCTCGGAGGTCTCGCGCGGGGCGTCGGCGACGCCGATCAGAGCAGCCGCACGGCCGTCGATCGCGGCGATCACGGCGGTGCGTCCGGTGGCGGCCAGCTCGTCGCGGCGGGCGGCCAGCGGGCCGAGATCGACGCCCTCGCGTTCGAGCAGGCGGCGGTTGCCGACCAGGACGCGCCGCCCGCCGACCTCGGCGATGGCACCGTGCCCGGGGACGTTCTCGAAACGCTCGGCCCGGACGGCGTCCAGCCCGCGTCCGGCGGCGTAGGCGACGATGGCCTGCGCGAGGGGATGCTCGGATTCGCGTTCCACGGCGGAGACGAGCCGGAGCAACTCGGTCTCCTCCAGCCCGTCGGTGACGACGTCGGTCACCTCGGGTTCGCCCTTGGTGAGCGTGCCGGTCTTGTCCATCACGACGGTCTGGACGCGGGCGGAGGTCTCCAGGGCCATGGCGTTCTTGAACAGCACGCCGCGCTTGGCGCCCAGCCCGGTGCCGACCATGATCGCGGTCGGGGTGGCCAGGCCGAGGGCGTCCGGGCAGGTGATGACGACCACCGTGATGGCGAAGAGCATCGCGGTGGAGAAGGCGCTGCCGGTCAGCAGCCAGGTCGCCAGCGTCGCGGCACCGCCGATGAGGGCGACGAACACCAGCCAGAACGCCGCCCGGTCGGCGAGCCGCTGGCCGGGGGCCTTGGAGTTCTGCGCCTGCTGGACGAGCTTGACGATCTGCGCCAGGGCGCTGTCGGCGCCGACCTTGGTGGCGCGCACGCGCAGGGTGCCGTTGGCGTTGATGGTCGCCCCGATGACCGTGTCACCGGGCGCCTTGCGCACCGGCAGGCTCTCGCCGGTGACCATCGACTCGTCGACCTCGCTGTCCCCGTCCTCGACCACCCCGTCCACGGCGATCTTGGTACCCGGCCGCACCAGCAGCAGGTCCCCGGCCGCGACCTCGGCGGTGGGCACCTCGACCGGCTCGCCGCCGCGGATGACCACGGCCCTGGGCGGCGCGAGGTCGAGCAGGGCGCGGACGGCGTCGTTGGCGCCGCCCCGGGCCCGCATCTCGAACCAGTGCCCCAGCAGCACGAACGCCGCCAGCACGGTGGCCGCCTCGTAGAACACCTCGCCGCCTCCGGTGAGGGTGATCACCAGTGAGTACAGCCAGCCGGCCCCGACCGCGACGGCGACCAGCACCATCATGTCCAGCGTGCGGGCCCGCAGCGCGCGGACGGCACCGTCGAAGAAGATCCAGGACGAGTAGAAGATCACCGGCAGGCTCAGCAGCAGCGCCCACACGTCCTGGCGGAGCCCGAACGGGGTCGGGACGTCCAGGCCGAGCACCTCCTCTCCGATCGGCGACCAGATCACGATCGGGATGGAGAACAGCAACGCCACCAGGAACCGGTTGCGCATGTCGGCGACCATCGCCGCCATCGACATCGCCCCGTGCCCGCCGTGCCCCATCGCCTCGTGCGGCGACCGGGCCTCCACCGCCTCGGCCGCGGGCGGGTCCGGTTCGGCCATCGGATCGCAGATGTGGGAGGGCACCGACTGCCCGGCGCAGTGATAACCGCACTCGGTCACCCACCGTCGCAGTTCCGCCAGCGACGTACGCGCCGGGTCGAACACGACCGTGGCGGTCTGGGAGACGGGATTGGCCTCGACTTCCAGCACTCCTGGACGGCGGCCCAGCACGGAGGTGACGACGTTCTGCTCCGACGCCCAGTTCAGACCGCTCACGTCGAGAACGGCGACGCCGCGGTCCTTGCCCGAGCCGGGCACCTGCTGCTTCTCCTGGTCCGTCGGCGGATTCGCGCCGTGGTGCATGGCCGACCTCCTCTCTCGTCCCCCATATAAACCTATACCCCGTGAGGGTATTCCGCGCTCCCGCCGGCCGTCGCACTCTTCCCTAGGTGACCGGGGCCAAGCACGACACCGCCTGACGCGTTCCGCGAGGCGGCCTCCGGAGATCCGAGCCGGGACTCCCAGGTCGACATCCTCCACGCCGCCCAGTGGCCCGCCGATGCCCAGATCACGATCTCGGACCGCCGCACCAGGAACAGAGCGGGTCTCCGTCACGCGCCGGGCAGGGCGAAGCCGACCGCCTTCCCCAGGCCCGGTCGGCTGCACGTCCTCGTCGAGTAGATGGCGCAGTGGCCGCCGGTCAGGCCGCTTACCAGGGAAAGGCCCCGCCCTCCGAGGCTGAGGGCCGCGATGACGGCGTCCAGGTCCCCGTCCGGCTCGGGCGTGACGGACGGCTCGCGCAGCAGCTCGGGCACGCGCCCGAAGAAGGGGTCCGCATCGGCCAGCTCGCACCAGACCGGCCGGCGGTCCGTACCGGCGAACAGCACGCGCAGTTCGTACGGCGGCTCGGCGTGCCGTACCCCGTTGGCGGCGAGTTCGGCCGCGACCAGCTCGGAGTCGGCCACCCGCTCCGGCGCGACGCCCGCACGGCAGAGAAGATCCCGGACGATCACCCGCGCCCGGTGCTCCGCCCGCCCTGATGGCAGACGCCAGACCCGCACGGCCCAGGGAGATGCGTCCACATATCCCTGCTGCCGAGCCACTGATACCCACATCCGATTCACCTCGATCATGACTTTGCGTCGCCAGAACCAGACACACAGTGAAGAGACCTCTGCCACAATGACGGAAGATCACCAAATGAGCAAGCTTCTTCAAGTGAAATATTGCTCGCCACACAGGGAGGGCGGATGGCACCCGCAGGACGGACGATCCGGAGCAAATGGCTCGGGGACGCCCTACTCAGAGCACGTAAGAACGCTGACCTGACCGGCGACGAAGTCGCTCAACAGCTCGGCTGGCCAGCCTCAAAGGTCAGCCGGATAGAGAACGGACTGATCCGCGCACACTGGGGTGACGTCCAAGATCTACTTGACCTGTACGGCGTCACCGACGCAGACGAACGCACGACACTCATCAAGCTCGCGAAGAGCCTGCGCGAACGCGGGTGGTGGCGGGCATACGGCGGGGAGTTGAGTCACCCGTTCGCCGACCTGCTCAGCCTTGAGGGCACAGCCGATGAGATCGACGTCTACCAACCGCAACTCCTGCCCGGGCTCCTGCAGACCCGCGCGTACGCCATGGCCGTCATAGGCGCCAGCCGGATGCAGCAATCAAAAGAGGAGGTAGAACGCTTCGTAGAGATCCGCACCGCTCGCCAAGACATCCTCACGCGAGCCACGCCCGTTCACCTTTGGGCGATCGTCGGCGAAGCCGCTCTACGGCAGCAGATCGGTGGAATCGCGGTGATGCAGGGGCAGCTTCGGCACCTGCTGGAGATCTCCGAGCTGCCCAACGTCACCGTGCAGGTCCTCCCCTTCACGGCCGATGCCACGACCGGCATGTACAGCCCGTTCAGCATCCTGACCTTCGCGGGAACCGGCTTGCCCGAGGTTGTTCACATTGAAAATCTCACCGGCGGCATCTACCTGGAACTTCCAGAAGAGGTGGGACACTATAGGTCCTCATACAACCATTTGAGGGCATCCGCCCTGCCGACCGGGAGGTCGGCACGGCTGATCGCTGCTGTCAGTAAGGAGATCTGAACGGTTTGAGTCTCGAACGGGACGGCTCGTGCACACTCTCCTCGCCCACCGCAGGCGCTTGGCGGAAGAGCACCTACACCGGCGACACAGGCGACTGTGTTGAAGTGGCCCACCACGGCGGCGGAGGAATCGCCGTACGTGACTCCAAGGACCCCGCCGGGCCGAAGCTTCTCCTCACCGGCAACGCTTGGCGATCACTCAACCAACGCATCAAGAACGGCCGCTACGACTCCTAAGTCGCGGCCCGCTTCTTGACGACCAGCAGTGTGGCGGCACTAGAGGTAGCCGAGCGTCGCCACGGCTGCTCGTCCGGCTCACTTGAACTCATCGAGTCGATCGCCGTCGCCTACGAGAGGTGAAATCCCTTGGACATCTCGCTGGTCACGTGGCGCAAGTCCAGCTACAGCGCGGAGTACAACTGCGTGGAGGCGGTCTCCCTGCCCGGGGCCGTGGCCGTGCGTGACTCCAAGGACCCCGGCGGGCCGAAGTTTGTGCTCAGTGGGGCTGCCTGGCGGTCGCTCAATCAGCGCATCAAGGGTGGGCGTTACGACTTGTGAAACGCTCCTGATCAGCGGTCGTCCAGTTCTACGGGGTCGGTGGCCCAGCGGGTGTCGTTCGGGGTGAGGCTGGCGCGAGGGACGCAGGCTCGGGCCAGGACGTCGAGGACGCGCGTCGGGTCGCAGCCGTATACGCCCGCGCCCCAGGCGCTGTTGGCCTCGACGACCGCCCAGCCGTGCCCATCGATCCGGCCGACGTCGATGACGATCGCCGGGGGGACGTCGATCTCGGCCAGGAGTTCGGCCACGTAGTCCTGTGCCTGCGAGAGCTCGGCCGGAGAGGCCGGCCAGTGGCCGTCGTCGGTTTGCGCGAGTTCGCCTTCACGAAGGTAGGGCGAGAGCGTGGCCACCTGGCCCTCGAGGACGAAGCAGCGGAACTCGACCTCCCAGGTCACCGGGTCGGCCACCAGGACGGGAGTGTCATCAGGACGGGCATCCGGGAGGCCTGCGCCGTTCGTGTAGACGGCGCCTTCGAAGCCCTTGCGTCCGTCGGCCGGTTTGACGAAGGCCGGGCCTTTCCGGGTTCGGGCCTCTCCCAGGGTGGTTGTTTCGATCCGGCGTTTCCGGTGGTGTTCGGGGAGGTTCGGGAGCCAGTCGGCGGGGGCGTCCAGCATCGCGCGGCCGAGTTGTGCGGCGATGACCTCGACGAACAGCGGCTCCCCGTACAGGACCACGTCGCGGTCCCGCAGCCGTCCGGGAGCACGCCAGCCGCCCAGCCGTTCCACGCCCCAACCGGCCACGCCTGCGGCGGTACGGAGCGTGCGGGAATCGGCGGTGTAGCGCGGGGACAAGAGCAGCGTCGGCATTGCCTTGAGACGATCGGGCATGGTGTTCGGATCCACCAAACGGAGGGAGGTTCCCATGGGGAAGCTGGAGCGGCCCGATGTTGAGATCGGCGCTTCTGTGGAGGCGGAAGAGCTGGTCTTTCGTCGGGAGCCTTGGACTCGGGTCGAGCATTGGGCGGAGCCTGCGGGGGAATCGGCGTCCGGGAGCGATCGGGTCAATCTGCCTGGACGGGTCGAGGCGCGGGTCGTCTATCGCGATGTCCGGGTTGATTTCCGGGTGGCCGCTGCGCTCGAGGGTTGAGGGTCAGTCCTTGCGGCCGGTGGTGGCGACGGTGAGGCCCAGGCCGATCATCATGAGGCCGCCGGTGCCGCCCACGGCGGCGAGGCGGTGCGGGGAGCGGGCGAACCAGGAGCGGGCGGCCGCGGCGGTCAGGCCCCAGACGCTGTCGCACAGCAGGGCGATCAGGCAGAACACCAGGCCGAAGATCATCATCTGGAGCGGGACGTGGCCGTTGCCGCGCTCGACGAACTGCGGGAGGACGGCGGCGAAGAAGACGATCGTCTTGGGGTTGGTCGCGCCGACGACGAAGCCCTGCCACAGCTCGCGGGCGCTGCCCCTGCGCTGCCCGGCGTCCAGTTCGTCCATGGCGCCCTCCAGGGAGCGGCGGTTTCGGAAGGCCTGGACGCCCAGGTAGATGATGTACGCGGCGCCGATCAGCTTGAGGGCCGTGAAGACCAGGATCGAGCGTTCCACGATGGAGCCGATGCCGAGCGCCACCAGGACGGTCATGAGCAGGGCCCCGAGTTCGTTGCCGGCGACGCTGGTCATCGCCGTCCGGCGGCCGTGGGCCAGGGCGCGGCCGACCACGAACAGGACGGTGGGCCCCGGGATCACGATGATGGCCAGCGCCATCGCGGAGAAGCCCAGCAGTTGTTCGGTCGAGATCATGCGCGGAACTGTATGCGGACGTCTCGGGCGTCCGCATCGGAATTTTCGGGCACGGGTGATCTCTCCAGGGCGCCGGACAGGAGGGCCACGGCCAGGCCGGCGGTTCCCAGGAGGGCGGCCACCCACAGCGGGGAGGTGAAGCCGAATCCCGCGCTGATCGCGAGACCGGCCAGGAAGGGGCCGACGGTGTTGCCGAGGTTGAACGCGGCGACGTTGGCGGCCGAGGCGAGGGCCTGGGCGCCGGCGGCCTTGTCCAGGACGCGGGTCTGCAGCGGCGGGATCGTGGCGGACGCGACGACGCCGAAGACGGTCAGGGCGATCACGACCGTGACGCGGTTGTGGGCGGCGAGCAGCAGCACGGCGGAGACGGCGATGAGGGCGGCGAGCAGCGCGTACACGCTGGGCATCAGGGCGCGGTCGGCGTACCGGCCGCCGATCGGGCCGCCGACCAGCATCCCGACGCCGAGCAGCACCATCACCCAGGGCACCGCGGCGCCGGAGTAGCCGGTGACCTCGGTGAGGAGCGGGGCGACGTAGGTGACGACGCCCAGCACGGGCGCCCAGCCGAGCGCGGTCATGGCGAGGGCGAGCCAGACCTGTCCGCTGCGGAAGGCGGCCAGTTCGTGGCGCAGGCCGGTCCGGGGCCGTTCGCCGCGCGGGACGAGGGCGGCGATGCCGATGAGCGCGGCCACGCCGATGGCGGTGACGACCCAGAACGTGGCGCGCCAGCCGAAGTGCTGGCCGACGAAGGTGCCCAGCGGGACGCCGAGCACGTTGGACAGCGACAGGCCCATGAACATGAGGGCGATCGCGCTGGCGCGGCGTTCCGGGCGGACCAGGTCGGCGGCGACGACGGCGCCGAGGCCGATGTAGGCGCCGTGCGCGAAGGAGGCGATGACGCGTCCGGTCATGAGGGCGCCGTAGGAGGGGGCGAGGGCGGAGAGGAAGTGCGCGGCGACGAACAGGATCATGAGGCCGACGAGCATGGTCTTGCGGGGCAGCCGGGCCCCGGCGGCGGTGACCAGCGGGGCTCCGATGACGACGCCGAGGGCGTAGCCGGAGACGAGCAGGCCGGCGACGGGGATGGAGGTGCCGAAGTCGGCGGCCAGTTCGGGCAGCAGGCCGGCGATGACGAACTCGGTGGTGCCGATGCCGAAGGCCCCGAGGGCCAGCGCCAGGAGCGCGAGCGGCATGACGGTCTCCTCGCGGGTAAGGTGGGCGGCAGACGCCGATAGAGAGCGTGAGCATTAGTTGCACACGCGGGATACTTGCAGACGCCTGCTATCTCAGCACGCAAGTAGCTGCGAAGGCAAACAGGAGAGGGGTGAGCCATGTCACGCGCCGCCGTCGAGGCGCGCGCCCAGGGGTGGCGGACGCTGGCCGCGCTGCAGGCCCGCATCGAGGAGAAGATCGAGCGCGCCCTGCAGGAGCGGCACGACCTGAGCGTGAACGAGTTCTGCGTCCTGCACCACCTGGCCGGCCCCAACGGCCGCCACACGCGCATGCAGCAGCTCGCGACGATCCTGGTGCTCAGCCAGAGCGCCACCACCCGGCTGGTCACCCGCCTGGAGAAGCGCGGTCTCCTCACCCGCGTGCTGTCGGAGGAGGACCGGCGCGGCATCTACGCCGAGGCCACCGAGGAGGGGCGGGCCCTGCTGGAGAAGGCCGCCCCCACGCACAACGAGGCCCTGGACGACGCCCTCGCCGAGGCCGCCGGCCTGCCCGAACTGACCCCGCTGGTCGAGGCCCTGGAGAAGCTCAGCCTGAAGGTCTGACTTCCTTGAGGAGGCGGAGCAGGGCGCGGTCGGTGCCGCGGGCGCCGATGGCGCACAGGCCGACCGGCAGGCCGTCGACCGGGGGCATCGGGCGCACGGCGGCGGGCAGCCCGGCGATCGACGACAGGCAGGTGAGCCGCAGCGTCCTGGCCCGGTAGGCCTCCATGACCGCCGGTTCCAGGTCCACCGGGGGCGCGGGCGCGGTCGCGGCGGGCAGGAGCAGCACGGTGCCGGGCGGCACGGCGGCGCACAGCGTCTCGCGCGCCTCGTCCACGATCTTCTGCGCGGCGTCGCGGTCGGCCGGGTCCAGGTCGCGACCGGCGGCGAACCGCGCCATCACACCCTGGCCGAGCGAGCCCGGATGCGCCTCGATCCACGCCCCGTGCCGCTTCCACGCCTCGGCCGCCTGCACGGCCCGGAACGCGGGGAACCACGCCTCCAGCCGCCCGCCCATCAGCGACTCCACGCGCCGGATCGGCCGGTCCTGACCGAGTGCGGCGCACTCCGTCTCGAACGTCGCGCGCGTCGCGGGCTCGGCCAGCGCCAGCACGTCCTCGGCCACCAGGAAACCCTCGACCGGCTTCGGCTCGCCCGGCGGGAGAAGCACGTCCCCGGCCCGGTCCAGCAGTTCCGCGTCCCGCGCGAACCATCCGACCGTGTCGTAGGAGGCCGCCAGCGCCTGCAGCCCGTCCCGGGACACCAGGTCGTGCGTGGTGCGCAGCCCGTACAGGCCGCAGTGCGAGGACGGCACCCGCACCGACCCCGCCGTGTCGGTGCCCAGCCCGAGGTCGGCGAGGCCCAGCGCCACGGCCGAGGCGGGCCCGTTGCTGGAGCCGCCGGTGATACGGCCGGGCGCGGCGGGGTTGGGCGGGGTGCCGTAGTGCTTGTTGGTGCCGTTCAGGCTGAACGCGAGCTCGTCGGTCTGGGCGATCCCGGTGATGTCCGCGCCCGCGTCAAGGAGTGCCTGGACGGCCCACGCGTTGCGCTCCTCGACCGGAGCGTCGGCCAGCCAGTCGGGGTTGCCCGCGCCGATCCGCTGCCCGGCGATCGCGTACAGGTCCTTGACCGCGACGCGGACCCCGGCGAGCGGCCCGTCCCCGGCGCCGCGCACCAGAGGGTCGCCGACCGCCCTCCACACGGGACCGGGGACCGCCCGCTCATCGGTGAACGCGTCAATGCCGCCCATGTCCCGCCTCCTGTTCGACCGCTCTCTCACCTGGTGATCTCGTGCACGGTACCCGCCCGGAGCGCCCGCGTCGCATCGTGGATCGGCGCGCGGCCGCCGGCGAGCACGACCACCCGGTCAGCGATCGACCTTGCCCGGCAGGGAACGGTGAGCCGGTCAGGCCCCGAGGGGTGACCAGACGCCCTCGCGCCACACACGGAGCTCGCGGGTGAGCAGATGGCCGGCGGGGACGTTCCAGGCGGGGTCCGGGTCGCCGTCGCCCTGGTCCTCCGACCAGACCCGCTCGACGGCCCAGCGCAGCTTGTCGACCCCGTCGGGGTGCCCGGTGCCGGACGCGACGAACACGTCCCGGCCGGGCGTCGCCACCACCAGGTCGCCCTCCACGTCCTGGGCGAGCTTCTCCAGGAAGCCGTCGTCCAGCAGCAGGCCCGCCTCCAGCCCGCCCTCCCCCAGCGACACCGTCACCGCGCGCGCGTCGGGGTACCAGCTCATCCGCAGGTCGGGACGGAGGTTGCGCAGGTTGACGGTGGCCAGGCGGCGCAGTTCCTCCGGGGCGAGCCCGAGTTCCGCGCAGTGCCGCCGGGCGACGTGCTCGTACCGGCGCCCGCCCGGCTCCGGCCGCAGCGCCTCGGCCGCCGCGGACTCCCCGGACAGCTCCAGCGCGTAGGTGATGTACAGGTCGCCCGCGAACGGGTCGCGGATCGGCTCCTCCTCGGGGGGCAGCGGGAACTCCAGCTGCACTTCGGCCGGTACCCGGGCCTTCATCAGCGGGACGATGAGACTGGTCCGCGGCTCGGTCACGGGACGTTCCTCCTGGGGCCGGTGAGGTTCCGGAGCGGATCACACTACCGGGATCGGCGCCCTCCGGCCGTACGCCCCGCCACCGCCGCGCCACGCGCCGTTCCGTAACCGCTGGGGCCGATGTGACTGATGAGGCTCATGGGATCGTGATCAAGCCGTGAGGTGAGCGATCCCACGACCCGGGGTACCGAAGAACCCGGAGGGATCGTGAACTTCTGGGAATATCTGAGCAGCCGTCGCGAACTGCTGTTCTTCGAGACCTGGCAGCACGCCAGCATGGTCTTCCAGTGCGTGCTGGCCGCGCTGGTCCTCGGGCTGCTCATCGGCCTGGCGGTCTACCGGAGGCCGGGCTGGGCCGGTTTCGCCACCGGCGGCGCGGGAGTGATCTTCACCATCCCGTCGCTGGCCCTGCTGGGGCTGCTCATCACCCCGCTGGGCCTGGGCGTGGCGCCCAGCGTGGTCGCGCTCACGCTCTACTCGCTGCTGCCGATCGTGCGCAACACCATCGTCGGCCTGAACGGCGTGGACCCCACGCTGGTCGACGCCGCCCGCGGCATCGGGATGAGCCGCCGCGCGATCCTGCTGAAGGTGGAGCTGCCGCTGGCCTGGCCGGTGATCCTGACCGGGGTGCGGGTCTCCACCCAGCTGGCCATGGGCGTCGGCGCCATCGCCGCCTACGTCTCCGGGCCCGGGCTGGGCGAGCAGATCTTCTCCGGGCTGGGCCGGCTCGGCGGCGCCAACGCCGTCAACATGACGCTGGCTGGAACGCTCCTCATCATCCTCCTGGCCCTGCTCTTCGACGGCTGCTACCTGCTGATCGGCCGCCTGACCACCTCGCGAGGCATCCGTGCGTGACACGTCCGACAACACCGCCGACCCGTCCGGCCCGCCGGGCCCCGCCGAACCCGCCACCGAACCCGCCGCCGAACCCGTCAGCGAGTCCGCCAACGGCGGGATCCAGCTGATCAACGTCACCAAACGCTTCCCGGGCCAGGAGACGCCCGCGGTGGACGACATCACGCTCACCGTCCCGGCCGGGGAGATCGTGGTGCTGCTGGGCCCGTCCGGCAGCGGCAAGACCACCACCATGCGGCTGATCAACCGGCTGATCGAGCCCACCTCGGGCAAGATCATCGTGGCCGGCAAGGACGCCATGAGCCTGGACCCGACCGAGCTGCGCCGCCAGATCGGCTACGTGATCCAGAACGCCGGGCTGTTCCCGCACATGACCGTCGGCACCAACGTGGGCCTGGTCCCGCAGATGCTCGGCTGGGACAAGCAGAAGATCGCCGACCGGGTGGACGAGCTGCTGCGCCTGGTCGCCCTCGACCCCGCCGTCTACCGCGACCGCTACCCGCGCGAGCTGTCGGGCGGCCAGCAGCAGCGGGTCGGCGTCGCCCGCGCGCTGGCCGCCGACCCGCCCGCGATGCTGATGGACGAGCCGTTCGGCGCCCTCGACCCGATCACCCGCGAGCGCCTCCAGGACGAGCTGCTCCAGCTCCAGGAGGAGCTCGGCAAGACGATCGTGTTCGTCACCCACGACGTGGACGAGGCGCTGAAGCTGGGCGACCGGATCGCGATCCTGCGCGAGGGCTCGCAGATCGCCCAGTACGGCACGCCGCAGGAGATCCTGCTGAACCCGGCCGGCGAGTACGTGGAGCAGTTCCTCGGCGGCGGCCAGGCCATGAAGCTGCTGAAGTTCGGCCGGGTCGCCGACGTGCCGCTGTACCAGGTGCCCGAGGCGACCCCGGACGAGGACGCCGACACCGTCCGCGCCCGCATCGGCGCCTGGGAGGACGGCGATTTCGGCATCGTCCTGGACGAGCGGCACCGCCCGCTGCGCTGGATCACCCAGGAGGATCTGGAGGGCGCGTCCGGTCCCATCGGCGACCGCGGCGAGGCCACCGCCGCGCCCATCCGCGGCCGGCTGACCCTCCAGCAGGCGCTGGAGGCGCTGATCCAGATCGAGCAGGACTGGGTGCCGGTCGTGGGGGCGCGCGGCGTCTACCGCGGCACCGTCACCCTCGGCACGCTCCAGAACGCCATCAAGGAGATGAAGGAGCGCACCCGCACGCGGCGGAAGGATCCCCGGCAGGAGCAGGAGGCGGCGGGCACGTGAGCGAACCGTCCGGCCCCACGGCCACCGCCGCCAGGCCCGCGCCGCCCGACGCGCCGCGCGCCGCCGAGCTCGCGCCCGGCGACGCCGCGTCGGCGCTGCACGCGCCCACCGCCGGACGTTCCTGGCGGGCCCTGCTGGAGCCGCTGCTCATCCTGCTGGTCGGCGCGGGCTGGCTGCTGTACGTGGCGAACGCCGACCTCGACAGCATCGAGTCCCGCAGCCTGGCCCCGGGCTACGTCGCGCAGAAGACCTGGGAGCACATCGAGCTGACCGCCGTGGCCACGCTGCTGGTGCTGGTCATCGCGGTGCCGGCGGGGGTGCTGCTGAGCCGCCGCTGGGCGCGCCCGGCCACGCCGGTGGTGCTGGCCGTCGCCAACATCGGGCAGTCCGCCCCGTCCATCGGCATGGTCGTGCTGCTGGCGGTGCTGTGGGGCGTCGGGTTCTGGACGGCGATCGTGGCGCTGGTCGCGTACGGGGTGCTGCCCGCGCTGCGCAACACCATGGTCGGCCTGCAGCAGGTCGATCCGACGCTCGTGGACGCGGGCCGCGGCATCGGGATGTCGTCGGCGGCCGTGCTGGGGCGGGTCGAGCTGCCGCTAGCCGTGCCCGTCATCCTGGCCGGGATCCGCACGACGCTGATCCTGATGGTCGGGACGGCGGCGATCGCCTCGTTCATCAGCGGCGGCGGGCTGGGCGACCTGGTGACCACGGGCGTCACCACCCAGCGGACCCCGGTGCTGCTCACCGGCTGCGTCCTGATGGCCCTGCTGGCCCTGCTCATCGACTGGCTGGGCGGGATCGCCACCCGCTTCCTGTCGCCGAAGGGACTCTGATGCGCCCCCACCGCCGTACGCACGAACCGGTACCCGGGAGGGGGCCGCTGGCGGCCTTGCTGGCCTGCGTCGCGCTCCTCACGCTGGCGGGCTGCGGGCTGAAGCCGGCGTCGGCGTTCGTGCCGGACGTCGAGCCCGGGAGCATCCGGCCGATCCCCTCGTTCAAGGACTCCACGATCCGGGTGACCTCCAAGGAGTTCACCGAGCAGCTGATCCTGGGGAAGATCGCCGTGCTGGCGCTCACCGCCGCGGGCGCCGACGTGGTCGACCACACCAACGTCCAGGGCAGCGTCACCTCCCGCAAGTCGGTGACCACCGGCGAGAACGACCTGGCCTGGGAGTACACCGGCACCGGCTGGATCAACTACCTGGGCCAGGAGAACCCGATCCCCGACCCGCGCGAGCAGTTCGAGGCCGTCCGCGACCTGGACATGAAGCGCAACAAGATCGCCTGGCTGGCGCCGCCGTCCCCGGGCAACAACACCTACACGATGGTGGTCACGCGGGACTCCCAGCGGAAGTACGGGCTGCGGTCGCTGAACGACATGGCCAAGGTCCCGGCCGGGCAGCGGACGTTCTGCGTCGAGTCGGAGTTCTTCTCGCGCAACGACGGCATGCGCGGGATGTTCCAGCGGTACGGGCTGGCGTACGGGTCGAGCGTCCCGGCGGGCAACGTGCGGCAGATGGCCGCGGGCGTGATCTACAACGCCACCGTGCGGGGCAGCTGCGTGTTCGGGGAGGCCTACGAGACCGACGGCCGGATCCAGGCGCTCGACCTGCAGCCGCTGACCGACGACAAGAGGTTCTTCCCCAACTACAACCCCGCCGTGGTGGTGCGGGAGCCGGTGCTGCGCAGGCATCCCGAGCTGACCGCGCTGTTCGCCCAGATCAGCCCGAAGCTGTCCACGGCGGTGCTGCGCGATCTCAACAGCCGGGTGGACGTGGGCGGCGAGGACCCGGTGTTCGTGGCCCGCGACTGGATGCGCAGGCAGGGCCTGATCCGTTAGGCCGTCCGGGCGTCCAAACCTCGTTAATCAGACAGAAGAAACATAAGGGAAATAAGAGACGGCCAATGGTCCGGCTCCGCCGCGCCTTTTTCCGCGAATTGTGGCCGGATCCGGACAGGCCGCGAACCGAACCAATCGGCACTCCCCGATTTCCGCTCCGGACCGGCGACCGGCGGCCGCACGGGCCGATCAAGATAACGGGAGGAAGGCGGGCGTTTCCGGGCCGGACCCTCCGGCGGGCTCCGCGGCCCCTGCCGCACCGGCCCTCCAGTGGGCCCCGTGCGCTGCGCGAACGCAAGGAACAACGCCCTGGACATTCCCGCTTGAACGGCGGGAAAATCACCTTCGCATCGAACAAGATCGGGAGGAACTCACGGGGATGGGGCGCGTTGTGTCGGGAGCCGGGGCCGCACTCCGGCAGTGGCGGCATCCCCGGGAATTCAGAATCCACGCGTCCGCGTGGCCCGCGGACGCCCTCACCGCTCTCACCGAACTCGCCCGGGCCGAGGCCGCCCGGGCCGAGGCCGCCCGGGCCGAAGCCGCGGCGGCGGCCCTCGACAGGGCCGACGCCCCGCCGGACACGGCCGTACGGTCCGGCCCGGCCACCGTCGCAGGCGCGGACACCGTCCCCGCCGACACGGTCACCGACCTTCCCGTCCCGGCGCCCGGCGGCGCGGCGGCGGACGACGACGACGACACCGGCCCCGGTGGCCTCTCCGGGCGCTCCCTCGCCGACGTGGCCACCAGCCTGTGGCGGCTGCGCACCCGGGTGGACCGGATGGACGACGCCCCGCGCGCCGTCGTCCGGCACCTGGAGACCGCCTGGGACGCGCTCACCGACGCCGGAGTCGAGATCAAGGACCACACGGGCGAACCCTTCGACGTCGGGCTGGCGATGTCCGTGGTGGCCTACCAGCCCACCCCCGGCCTGCACCGCGAGCAGATCATCGAGACCGTGCGGCCGGGCGTCTACCTGGGCGACCACTCGATCCAGATGGCCGAGGTGATCGTCGGAACGCCCGACCCCCCACCCGAGGCGCCCGCAGCGGGCACGACGGAGGAAACGCGCACGACATGACCAGGACCACGATCGACTTCGGTATCGACCTCGGCACCACCAACAGCGCGATCGCCAGGCTCAACGGCGTGGAAGCCGAGATCGTCAAGAACGACCTCAGTTCCGACACCACCCCCTCGGCGGTGATGGTCGACCGCCGCGGCCGGCTCATCGTGGGCCAGGCGGCCAAGCAGCGCGGTGAGAGCGACTCCGGCAACACCTGCCTGGAGTTCAAGGGCCTGATGGGCACCACCGGGAAGCCCAAGGTGTTCGAGGCCACCGGCCGCTCGATGGAGCCCGAGGAGCTGTCGGCCGAGGTGCTGCGCTCGCTGCGGCAGGACGTCGCCAAGCGCACCGGCGAGGAGATCACCGCGGCGGTCATCACCGTCCCGGCCGCGTTCGACCTGAGCGCCTGCGACGCGACCCGGCGCGCCGCCGGGCTGGCCGGGCTGACGCACGCCCCGCTGCTGCAGGAGCCCACCGCGGCGGCGCTGGCCTACGGCTTCCAGACCGATGACGAGAACGCGTTCTGGCTGGTGTACGACTTCGGCGGCGGCACCTTCGACGCCGCCGTGATCAGCGTGCGGGACGGCGAGTTCACCGTCGTCGACCACCGCGGCGACAACTTCCTCGGCGGCAAGCTGATCGACTGGGCGATCGTCGAGGAGCTGCTCGTCCCGGCGGTGGCGCGGGAGTTCCAGTTCACCGACCTGCGCCGCGGCAACCCGAAGTGGTCCGCGGCGATCAACAAGCTGAAGCTGGCCGCGGAGGCCGCCAAGATCCAGGTGTCCAGCGCCGAGTCGACGAGCATCCTCGTCGAACTGCAGGACGACTCCGGGCAGCTGGTCGAGTTCGAGTACGACCTGCTGCGCGCCGACGTGGAGCGGCTGATGGAGCCGTTCATCGTCCGGTCGGTCAACCTGTGCCGCAAGGCGCTGGAGGAGAGCCGCCTCGGCCCCGGCGACATCCAGAAGGCGCTGCTGGTCGGCGGCCCGACGCTGACGCCGTACCTGCGGCGGCGGCTCGCCGACCCGCGCGAGGGGCTGGGCATCCCGCTCGACCACAGCCAGGACCCGATCACCGCGGTCGCCCGCGGCGCCGCGATCTTCGCCGGCACCCAGCGGGTCGACACGATCACCGCCGCGCCCCCGCCGACCGCCGGCGAGTACGCGATCGAGCTGGAGTACCGCCCGGTCGGGCCCGACATCGAGCCGTTCATCGGCGGCAAGGTCACCGGCGGCGCCACCGACGGCTGCACGGTCGAGTTCGTCAACCCCGAGTACAAGGGCAAGCCGGCATGGCGCAGCGGGCGGATCCCGCTGGGGCCCGACGGCACGTTCACCGCCACGCTGTGGGCCGAGAAGGGCCGCGCCAACACCTTCCAGATCGAGTTCGGCGACCCGACCGGGGCGCTCAAGCCGATCACCCCCGGCACGCTGACCTACACGGTCGGGGTCGTGGAGACCCAGCCGCCGCTGATCCACTCGGTCGGGATCGGGCTCGCCGACAACGAGGTCGAGTGGCTGCTGAAGAAGGGCACGCCGCTGCCGGCGCGGCGCCGGATCGTGCTGCGCACCACGATCGGGGTCAGCCGCGGCGAAGGCGAGGGCATGATCCGGATCCCGGTGGTCGAGGGCGAGCACCACCGCGCCGACCGCAACCGGCAGATCGGCCGGCTGGAGGTCATCCCCGAGCAGATCCGCCGGGACGTGCCGGAGGGCAGCGAGGTCGACCTCACCCTCCTCATCGACGAATCCCGGCTGGTCACCGCGCGCGCCTACATCCCGCTGCTGGACGAGGAGTTCGAGCACGCGATCAACCTCCAGAGCGAGACCGCCCCCGACCCCGACCGGCTGGCCCGCGACGTCGCCGCCGAGAAGCAGCGGCTCGCGCAGGTCCGGCGGCGCGCGTCGGAGTTCGCCGACCCGCGCGCCGAGCAGGTGCTGGCCAGGATCGACAACGAGAACACCGTGGCCGACCTCGACAAGCTGGTCGACGCCGCCCGCGTCGACCCGGGCGCGTCCATCACGGCCGAGAACCGGCTGCGCGACCTGCGGGCCGCGACCGACGAGGTCGAGGACGAGCTGGAGTGGCCGGCGCTGGTCCAGGAGGCCCGCGAGCTCGTCCCGGCGGTGCGCGACATCGTCCGCGACCGCGGCAAGGCGTCCCACCAGGCGCCGCTGGAGGCCGCCGAGGAGGCGGTCCAGGAGGCCATCGCCGCGCACGACGCCGACCTGCTGCGGCAGCGCGTCGCCGAGCTGCGGCAACTGGCCCTGCGCGTCCTGGACGAGTCCGGCGACCTGGCCTTCCTCGCCTTCGAGGAGCTGCGCACCCTCCAGCCGGAGATGCGCGACCAGCGCGAGGCCGAGCAACTGCTGGCGACCGGGCGGCGCGCGGTGGAGACCAACGACGTCGGCACGCTGCGGCAGGTCAACGCCGCGCTCGGCGAGCTGCTGCCGTCGCCGCCGCCCCCGCCCGACCCGTTCAGCACCGTCCGGCGCAGCCGGTGAGGGGCGGTCCGCCGATGCCCGCGCCCACGTCCGCGTCCGCGAAGCCGTCAGCGGCCGGGCCCGCTCCCGGAAGGCCGTCCCTGCCCATGTCCACGCCTGTACCCGCGCCGACACCGGCGCCGGAGCCCGAGCCGGAGCTCGCGGTGCGCGAGGTGGTGCTGGCCCAGGCCAGGGAGCTGGCCCGGGCCGGCCGTTACGCCGAGGCCGAGGAGCTGCTGGACGGCCCCTGGAACGAGGGCGGCCGGGACGTGGCCGCGCTCGACCTCAAGGCCCGCATCCACGCGCAGCAGGGCCATCTGGACGAGGCCGACCGCTGCTGGGCCGAGGTCGCCGAACTCGCCCCCGGCCACCGCGGCGCCGCCGAGGGACGGCGCCGCATAGCCGCCGTCCGCGCGCGCGCCGCCACGGGCGGGTTCACCGGCCGTACCCTTACGGCGCGGTTCGCTTTGCGGGCCGCGGCTGCGGTGGTGGCGCTGCTCGCCTTCGTGATGCTGGCCGACCTGTGGGCCGACGGCGGTCCCCGGCCCGAACCGGCGGCGAACCCGTCCGCGGCCGCACCCGCCCCGCCCGCGCCCGCGCCTGCGCCGTCCACTGAGGACGTACTGGCCGGGCTCCGGCTCGACGGCCCCGGCGTGCGCGTCCAGCGGCGGCCCGGCGAGATCGCGGTCACGTTCGACCGCGGCCTGTTCCGCGACGGCGCCACCCTCTCCCGGCAGGGCCGGGCCGTCCTCGACGGCCTCGGCGAGCGGCTGCGGCCGTACAACAGCCGGATCACCGTCGCCGTGATCGGCCACACCGACCGCAGCGCCGTCCGGCCCGGCGGCGAGTACGCCAGCAACGTCGAGCTCGGCACGGTCCGCGCCACCGTCGTCCGCGAGGTGCTGCGCTCCTCTGCCCGGATCCCCACGTCCCGGTTCACGGTGTCCACCCTCGCGGGCATGCTGCCGCCCTACCCGGGCCAGGACTCGGGCGACGCCCGCAACCGCACGGTCAGCCTGCGCGTCTCCGCGGCGGGTGCGCGATGACCACCGCCAAGGCGGCCTTCTTCACCCGCGTCGGCCCCGAGCTGTACCGGGAGAACCCGTTCCGCGTCGCCGGGCTGTCCATCGACGCCGGCGCCCGCGACATCCGGCGGCGCACCGAGGAACTCCAGATCAAGGCGAAGATCGGGGCCGGGCCCGGCTCCGGCTCCACGCCGCTGCCCCTCGACCCGCCCCCCGATCTGGAGACCGCGCAGGAGGCCGTCCAGCGGCTCCGCGACCCGCTGCGCCGCATCGAGGCCGAGCTGTTCTGGTTCTGGCCCTCGCACAACGCCGCGTCCAAAGGCGTCCGGGACGAGGCTCTGGAGGCGCTGCGCGCGGGCGACATCGCCCGGGCCGAGGAGCTGTGGACCAACCCCGGCCCCGGCCGCGCCACCGCCGTCGCCGCGCACAACCTGGCCGTCCTGGCCCACGCCCGCGCGCTGGACGCCGGCGGCCTCGACCCCGCCGGCGACGAACTGTGGACCAAGGCCCTGCGGAACTGGCGGGCGGTCCTCGGCAACGACGCGTTCTGGGACCTGGTCGCCGCCCGCGTCCGCGAGGCCGACGACCCCCGGCTCGGCCCCGGCTCCGCCGAGGAGCTGCGCGAGCGCCTGCCCGCCGCGCTGCTGTCCATCAGCGCCCGCCTGGTCGTCGACGTCGCCCGCGACGGCGGCCACGCCCAGGCCCGCGCCCACGTCGACCAGATGTCCCGCGCCGGCTTCGCCGAACGGGCCGTCGGCGCCGCCCTGCGCGACGCGTCCGGCGCCGACACCGCCCGGCTCCGCGCCATGGGCAAGTCCGCCGCCGAACGGGTCGCCGCTGACCCCACCCGCGGCGCCGAGGAGGCCGGACGCCTCCTCGACCAGGCCGAACCCCTCCTGGCCGCCCTGCGGGCGGTCCTGCCGTCCGACGACTCGCTGCTGCTCGGCATCCGCGACGAGATCGCCGCCCACGCCATGCGCTGCGTGGTCATGTACGTGAACAAGACCGACGGCTGGCAGGACGCCTCCGCGCCGCTCGAACGCGCCCTGGCCATCTCCGCCACCGAGGCCAACCGCACCCACGTCCAGAAGAACCTCGACACCGTCCGCGACAACCTCGTCTACGCCACCTGCTGGTTCTGCAAGGAGCGCAAGCCGGACGAGGCGTCGATCTACGAGCAGCCGATGTACGGCGACGTCAACCGCCAGGTGGTCCCCTACGGCTACAACGCCCGGCAGGTCCAGACCACGTGGCGGAAGATGTCGGTGCGGGTGCCGCGCTGCGCCCAGTGCGTGCAGGCGCAGAAGAGCCGCACCGGCAAGGTGTGGGGCATCGGCTGCGGCGTCAACCTCGCGGTGCTCGCCCTGGCGGTCATCCTGATGATGTCGGGCGCCGTCGCCGTCGGCATCATCCTGATCGTGCTGGACGTCATCGGCTTCGGCGTCCTCGCCAACGTGGCCGAGACCAACGGGCTGGCGAAACAGGAGTTCAAGTCCCTCAACGAGTACCCGCCGATCAAGGAGCAGCTCCGGGCCGGCTGGCAGTTCGGCGAGAAACCCCCGAACGCCGGAAACTAGGCGCCCGGAGGAAGGACCGGGAGACCCGCGGGGGCGCCGTGCTCGATCAGCCGCCAGATCGCCGCGGTGTCGAGATGCTCCTCGACCAGGTCGCCCAGTGCGTCGAGGGTCTCCTCGCGCAGCGCCTGGAACGACACGTCCGGCGCCGGGGTGAAATCGCGCCCCGCCCCCCGCGCCACATCGGCCAGGAACGCCCTGCGGAAGCCGTCGTTCTCCAGCGCGCCGTGCCACGTCGTGCCCCACACGGCCCCCACCCGGCAACCGTCCAGGAACGGCTCACCACCGTCCACCGCGACGATCCCGTGGTGGATCTCGTACGCGCTGACCGGCTCCCCGTAGGCCCTGCCCTCCGGCCGCCCCAGCACCTTCTCGCCGTGGAACACGACGTCCGCAGGAAGCAGCCCGAGCCCTTGGACGCCGCCCTTGCCCGACTCGTACTCGTCGTCGATGTGCCGCGCCAGCATCTGGAACCCGCCGCAGATACCGAGCACGGGCCGCCCCTGCTCCGCCCGCCGGACGATCTCGTCCGCGATGCCCCGCTCCCGCATCCACGCCAGATCGTCCACCGTCGCCCGCGTCCCGGGCAGGACCACCAGATCCGCGTCCACCAGATCCCCTGGGCCCGCCGCGTACCGCACCGTCACACCCGGCTCGCAGTTGAGCGCGTCCAGGTCGGTGAAGTTCGAGATCCGCGGGAAACGCACCACCGCGACGCGCAGCGACTCCCGCCCGTACGGCGCCGCCGCGCCCGGCCTCGGCGCGTCCAGGGCCAGCGTGTCCTCGGAATCCAGATACAGGCCCAGTTTCCAGGGCAGCACCCCGAACGTGGGCCGCCCCGTCAGCGCCTCCAGCCGCTCCAGGCCCGGCTCCAGCAGCTCCGCCGCGCCCCGGAACTTGTTGATCACGAAGCCGGCGATCAGCGCCTGATCCTTCTCCTCCAGCAGCGCCACCGTCCCGTACAGGGAGGCGAACACCCCGCCCCGGTCGATGTCCCCCACCACGACCACGGGAAGATCCGCCGCCCGCGCCAGACCCATGTTGGCGATGTCCCCGGCACGCAGATTGATCTCCGCCGGACTGCCCGCACCCTCACAGACCACCACGTCATAGGACGCGCGCAGCTCCGCCATGGACGCCGCCACGACCTCCCTGAGCCGCTCCTTGTGCGCCCCGTACTCCAGGGCGTCGACCTCCGCCACAGGCCGTCCCAGCACCACCACCTGGCTGCGCCGGTCACTCCCCGGCTTGAGCAGCACCGGGTTCATCTCCGCCCTCGGCTGCACCCCCGCCGCCTGGGCCTGCATGTACTGCGCCCGGCCGATCTCGGCGCCGTCCACGGTCACCATCGAGTTGAGCGACATGTTCTGGGCCTTGAACGGCGCCACCTTCACGCCCTGACGCGCCAGCCAGCGGCACAGGCCCGCCGTCACGACGCTCTTCCCGGCGTCCGAGGTCGTCCCCGCGACGAGCAGCGCCCCGCTCACCGCTTCACGCCCGCCAGGACCCCGGCCAGAAGGGTCACCGCAGCCGAGAGCCGGACCGCCCTGCGCACATCGACCACCTCCGGGGCACGCCCGTCCCCCATCTCGGGCCGGGCCTCAACACGCCCCCCATAAGCATTGACTCCCCCCAGACGCACCCCCAGAGCCCCCGCAAAGGCCGCCTCACACCGACCTGCATTAGGACTGGGATGCAAAGCGCCATCCCGCCTAAAAACCCTCCACGCCCTACCCCCCGAACACGCCACCACCAACAACCCGGTCACCCTCGCGGGCACCCAATTGAGCGCATCGTCAAGCCGTGCCGCCGCCCAGCCGAACTTCTCGTACCGGGGACTCCGGTAACCCACCATCGCATCCAGCGTGTTGGCCGCCCGATAGGCCAGCAACCCCGGAACACCCCCCACAAGCCCCCACACCAGCGGGGCCACCGCCGCATCAGACGTGTTCTCCGCAACGGACTCCACGGTCGCCCGCGCCAACTCCGCCTCGTCCAGGCCCGAGGGATCCCGCGCACACAAATGCGAAAGCCGCCCCCTCGCGCCCTCGAGATCCCCCTCCTCAAGAGCACGCGCCATGGCCCGCCCTTCCCTCCCCAGGGAGGTACCGCCCAACACAGCCCACGTAGCAGCCGCCGTCACCGCGACCCTGGCCACAGGACGACGCGTCACCGCCTCCAGCAGCACCCCCACCCCAGCAGCACCCCCGACGAGCACCCCCGTATAGAGCACACCCCGCGCCCGCGAATCCCCGTACATCCTCCGCTCCAACCACCCGGCCACCTGGCCGAAAGCGGCCACCGGATGCCCCCGGCGCGGATCCCCGAAAACAACATCCAGGGCGACCCCCAGAAGCAACCCCTCACGCGAGCCGCGCATCAAGCTCATCCCAGTTCCGCTCCAGCCAGTCCTGCGCCCTGCGGATCCGGGCACCCGCCCCACCGCTCCAGAGCCGCGCCCAGGCACCGCCCACCTGCTCCGCCCTGAGCCGCATCGCCTCGTACGACCGCTCGAACCGTACCCGCGCCGCGGGCAGCACCTCCCGCCGCCCCTCCCGATCCAGCCCGTAGACATCGCAGAAGACCCGCAGCCGCTCCGCCACGTCCACCCCGCCCAGCCGCCAGTCCCGATCCCCGGGATCCGCGATCGGCGCCCAGTGCCGCATCGTCGTCACCACGTCGTACATCCGCGTCGTGGGCCGCGCCAGATCGAAATCGATCAACCCCACCGGCACCCCGCCCCGGAACACCACGTTCTCCGGCGTCACATCACAGTGCCCCACCAGCTCGGGCGCCCCGTCCAGAGCCGACGCCTGAGCGTCCCAAGGCGCATCCACCGGCGCCTCATAGGACGCCACCGCCTCGTGATACCTGCGCAACAACAACGCCACGCCCCTCAGGGCCTCCTCCGTCACCGCATACTGCGGCAGGGGCCTTCCAGGCGCCTCCCCGTCGACCCAACTGAGCACCTCCCGGCCCTGCGCGTCCACCCCGAGCACCCGAGGAGCCCCCTCGAACCCGACCCGCTCCAGATGCCGCAGCAACCCGTGCACAGCAGGACTATGCGCCCCCAGAGGCCGGCGCACCGTGTCCCCGACCCGCACAACGCCCTCCGTCACTTCCCCACCGGAGAGCGGCACCTCCACCTCGACCGCCACACCCCAGAAGATAAGCCGTCCCAGCCACCACCCAGGCCCGTTTCCGCCCCACTGCCAGCCACACCACACCAATACCCTCGTGCGAAGACCGCGGGTCGCGCTCTACACTCAGGGCGCAACAGGCGCCCATAGCTCAGCCGGATAGAGCATCGGTCTTCTAAACCGACGGTCGGGGGTTCGAATCCCTCTGGGCGCACCACCTGACCTGCGGAAACGTGGATGACCCCGCGGTCGCCCACCGCCGGTCATGCCCCACTACGTCACCCCACGTCGCTCCATGTTCGCTCGCCGCCACCAACCCGGACACCGGCGGGGTCAGATCATGGAGCCCGCTCTCCCCGCACGCCCCCAACTCGTCCAGCACCAGCCGGTGCAGCTTGCCCCGGACCCACGCTCGACGTACCCGAGCGCGACCATCTCTGGCCGTTCGGTCTTGGCGGCCTGGCTGACGCCCTCGGAGGACTGCGTGGTCACCCACCGGCGGCTGGCCATTCCCGGCCCTTCGCTCAGGGTGCCGCCCTAAACGTCGGAGGTGTCGGCGTTGTACTCCAGCACGATCCCCGAGCCGCCGCGGCGGCGGCCGAGCTTGGGCGCCCCGACGCTGAACCAGCAGCGGGGCCGGCCAGTGTCGTCCCAGCCGACGTGCTGGCCCTACTCCACGCCGCCCTTCTGGTCGCCGAGCTCGGCAAGCGGCTGGGCAACCGGGACGAAGTCCCACTGATTCCACGCCTTCTGCACCTTCCTCCCGGACGGGCCCGGGTGGAGCGGCATGGTCAGCCAGGGGTCACGGCCCTCGACCAGGCGGCGGGCTATGTCGGCCTGGTCCGGGTGCCAGGTCTGGGTGCCGATGAACCAGCCGTACCAGCTCGGCCGCGGTGATGTCGCCGGTTCCCGAACCGAGGTGGCGGTCGCGTCGAGCGGTGACGATGCCGCCCCACACCAGCACGTTGTTGCGCTCGACGAACAACATCGTGGGCAGCGGCATGGTCGCGTCGGGGACGCGGCGAGCCCGTCGCCGCCGACCGGGCCCCGGCCCTTGAAGTCGCTGGCGGCCGACAGCTTCTGCCCGAATTGGGCGCCTTGGACCGGCAGCGTGTCGATCAGGTCACCGAATGCCCGGCCGTAGGGCCTGCGGTTCCTCACGGTGCCGCAGCCCCGCACTGGGAAGCACGAGGGGGGCACCAACGAAACGACGGGCGACCCCGACGGGACCTCGCCGGGCGAAGGCCCTGTCCGCCCCGACCCGACATGCCTCAACCGCGTGGGTGTTCCTTCGCGTCCGCCCTGTGTCGTCCGCCGTGCGCCTACCGCTCGCGGACGGCGTAGGTCAGGTGCGTCACCCTCGGAGAGGGCTCCGCGCGGACCGGCTCCAAGGCCACGCGGCCCGCGTCCACTCCCTCGAACAGGCGGATCCCGGAGCCGAACAGCACGGGTGAGAGCGCGATCGAGAACTCGTCGATCAGGCCGGCGTTCACGTACTCCAGGATCGTCGCGCCGCCGCCCGCGATGCGGACGTCTCGGTCACCGGCGGCCTCGCGGGCCTGGTCGAGCGCGGTCTCGATGCCATCGTTGACGAAGTGGAAGGTGGTCCCGCCCGGCCGCTCCCAGGGGTCGCGCTTCTCGTGCGTCACGACGAAGACCGGCGTGTGGAACGGCGCCTCCTCCGGCCACATCTGCTCGCCGGCGTCGAACATGCGCTTGCCCATCACGCTCGCGCCGGTGCGCTCGAACGTCTCCCGCGCGATGTCGTTGTCGCGCCCTTCCTCGCCGCCCTCGCCGAGCTTCAGGTTCTCCCGGAAGAACCGCTGCGGAAAGATCCACTGCTGCAGTTCCATCCACTGCCGCCCCATCAACTCCTCGCTGGACTCGGGCGCGATGAACCCGTCCAGCGACATCGACACGCTGAAGAACACCTTCCCGGCCATCAGTCCTCAACTCCCTTCGAAACGATCTCGGTGACGTAGGCGGCCAGGTTGCCCAAGGTCTGCCGGCCGCCCTCGATCGCGTGGTACTTCTCGACCGCCTCGTCGCGCAACTCCTTGGTGGGGAACACCGTGCGCATCTCGATCCGGGTCGCCGCGCCGTCGGGCGCGAATGTGAGGACCGACTCGAAGGCGTTCGGGTCGCCGCGGGACTCGCCGTGCAGCAGGGAGATCCGCTCCGGCGTGGCGATCTCGGTCCAGGAGATCCACTCCTGGTAGTCCGTCCCGTCCGGTCCGTGCATCACGAAGTCCCACACCCCGCCGACGCGGAACTCGAACGCCCGCGTGGTGGTGGTGAACCCCTCCGGTCCCCACCACCGCGACAGGTGCCGGACCTCGGTGAACGCCTCGAACACCAGCTCCCGTGGGGCGTCGATGACCCTGGAGATCACGATCTCGCGGTCGGCCGTCGCGGACTGCGCCGGCGCTCCTCGTCCAGTCGCACTCATCGGCTACTCCTCCTCCTGCCTTGCTTGCTTGAGGTCCTGCACGTACGCGTCCAGCCGGTCGAAGCTCTCGTTCCAGAACCGCTCGAACCCGCCGGTCCACTCGTGGACCGGTCGCAGCCCGCGGGCGTCAAGGCCGTACAGGCGCTGCTTGCCCGCCTTGCGGTCCCGCACCAGCCCGACCTCCCGGAGCACCCGCAGGTGCTTGGACGCCCCCGGCTGGGTCATCCCCAGTTCCCGGGCCAACTCGGTCACCGGCCGCTCACCCGCCCGCAGTAGCACCAGGATCTCCCGGCGCTGCGGCTCGGCGATCGCGTTGAAGACGTCCGACGTCGTCGCTGCTCGTGCCATGGCCGCCATCATATTCCCATATCGGCATGCGTCAAGCCGGAGGGTTCCGGCGGGTCTTGTCAGATGACGATCGCCACCGACACCACTGAGCCCCACGCTCGCAAGGTCCACTACCCGCGTTGCAGCAGCCGAGATGTCCAATCCGCTCGTTTGGGGCCCATGGCACGTTCCTTCCGGCATCCCGAAGCTGCCTGGGCCCTACGTTCCGGCCTCGGGTCGGGCGGGAAAGGGGCCCGGCCGAAGGCCGGGATGTCTGTCCCCGGGAACGCTGGCCCGCGGCCGCGCGGCACCCCTTCGCCCGTGACCGCTGGCGAGGGCTGGGACGGTGGCAATGTGCCGCGTTCGGGAGAAGACCCCCCTCTCCAGCGGCGTGACTGCCCCATTTATGCCACCAGGGCCTCGGGCGCCACGGAGCGACGAAACCGGCACGCGGTGAGGGCTGGCGAGGGGGAGGTCAGGCGCGGGTGGCGTCCAGACCACATACGCCAGAAACCCACATTGAGTCGATCTTGATCCGGAGCTGTACGGGATAGCGCGCCGCTGCCCGCGTAACGACTGGCGCGCCCAGCGGTCGTCACCCGCGGCTGCAGGAATCACAGGAATGCCGCAGACAGACCGGTGAGCGCGGAGAACCGACCTGGCAACCGGTGTCGGCGGTGGGCGCGATGACCGGCGTCGTGGCCGACCAGCTCGCCCGCCCCCGCGAGATGCTGGCGATGCTGGAACGGGCCCGCCCCGGCGAACAGGTCCTGGACCAAGCGATGGCCACCTCACGTCACAACGACATGCTCTTCACCTGCGGAAACTCGTATACCCCCGTGAACGCAACCTTGGCCCACGTCAGGTGTCACATTCCGGGCGGCTGTGGCGTCATATTACCGAGAACGAACCATTCACTCCGGCCGCCTCGCATCCGATTCAGCGAAGCGGGAGAGAGCATGAGCAGGGATGAGAGGAAGATCATGTCAACAAGAGGTCGGCGTTCGTTGACCGTGGCCGCAGTCACTGTCGCCTTTCTCGGGCTTACTGCTTCTCAGGCATCCGCCAGCACCACGGTGTCCGTCCGGACCACCGACAGCGGAGCAATCGGAGGAACGGGGATCTTTTGGGGTGACAATCCGGGCGCCTACGACCCGGACATGCGCACGAGAGAGCGGCTTGGGGCGTGCGACAAGCAATCCGATGGCCTCCGTGTTTACGCCGAAGTTCAGTGGGGTTCGAACAACTTCTTCGCCATTGAAGACGCGGATGGCGCAGGGAACGGATGCCATGAAGTCTGGCTGCCGAACATCAAGGAAGAGACCAAGGTCTATATCAAAGCGTGCCTTAAGGACGGCCACAACGGGCGGCAGCGGTACTGCAGTGATTGGGGAGTGGCCCGAGCATAGGGCTGAAGCGACAAGCAGCGAGCGTCCGACCTGGTGATCGAGGATGCACTCACATCAGTCAGCTGCGAAATCAAGATCGACTCAATGCGGGTTTCTGGCATATGTGGTCTGGACCCCGGGTGGAGTGTGACCGCGGAGCTGTGGGACGCGGCGCGCGGGGAGTGGTCGTTACGGCTGGACGCGGCGGCCGCCCGCAGCGCTGTCGACTGCGTGCGACCGCGCAGCCCGGATGGAAGGGTTCACCACCGCGTATCCGGTTTCACAGTTGCCACAACTGCACGCTGTTGGCCGTGCTGGCGGTGGCGAGGATCTTGCCGTCCGCGCTGAACTCCAGCGGTTCGCGGGCGCTGGTGAGGCGCTGGTCGATCCCGGTTTGGGTGGCCATGTCCCACAGCAGCGTCTCGTCCTCGATGCCGATGGCCAGGAGCTTGCCGTCCCGGCTGAACGCCACCGAACCGACGGAGTCGGTGTAGCCGGTGAGCTGGCCAAGGAAGGTGGTAGGGGGCGGGTGTCCCGTCCGGTGGGGGTCTTCCTGGGTGAGGGCGTGGTGAGCGTCGGCAGGGCGGTGGCCAGGCCTGCAGTGCCCAGTCCAGTGAGCAGGCGGCGGCAGGTCTGGATCCGGCGCGGCAGCGGGGTGATCTCGCGTTGTGGATCCGGGCGCGTGCCGCTCCCCGGAACCGGCAGGACCGGGTTCGTGGGACGCCGCACGGTGGGTGCCGCCGGGCCGATTTCGATGGCCTGCCGCATCGCTGCGGTGTCCCGGTGGCGTTGCTGGGGGTCTTTGGCCAGCGCGGTCCCCAGGACCTGGTCCCAGAAGAGGGCCGGATCCGGATTCAGCTGCGAGGGCTGGGTCTTGTGCAGGTGTCCGAAGAGCACGACGGTGGGCGAGTCCCTGGTGAAGGGCCGGCCGGTGAGCATCCCGTAGGGCACGCACCCGACCGAGTACAGGTCCGAGCGGGCGTCGGCAGGCTTGCCGTCGGCCTGCTCGGGGCGGGGTGCCGATCCGCGCCCCGGTGGCGGTCAGCCGGGTGGCGGTCTCCGACATGAGCTTGGCGATCCCGAAGTCCATCACCTTCACCCACACCCGGCCACCGGCGCGGTGGGCCATGATGTTGGCGGGTTTGATATCACGGTGCACCACCTCCTGCCCGTGGCTGCGCTCCAGCGCCTCCAAGACCGCCACCACGATCTGCCCGGCCTCGCCCGGGGGCGGCGGCGCCTAGCGCAGCAGATCGGCCAGCGTCCCTACCTCCACCAACTCCGTCACCAGGGACGGAGCCGGCTCGGCGCCCCCGGCGTCCTCACCGGTGTCGTGGACGACCGCGATGTTGGGATGCGACAGGCCCGCCGCTGCCGCGCCTCCTTCCGGAACCGGGCCCGGAAGTGCTCATCGCGCAGCATCTGCGCGGGCAGCACCTTGACCGCCCCGACAGCACCCTCACCACCACCTCCCACCCATCACGGTCAGAGCCCGGACGATCCGCCTGGCCGGTACGCCCCGTCGCATCCCCAGGGCCCAGACGGACCAGCGCTGGTGGTGCTGGTGATCTGGCCCTGGAGGACACGGACCTGCACGCCGCCGATGGTCGGCGGAGTGATCCGTCGGGCAGCCGGCGCAGCAGTGGCGGGTTGCGGCGGGCCGACAACCGGACCAGGAAGGCCGGGCGGGGTGTGTGTTCGGCCGCGATGGCCGGCCTCGTGAGGTCGGCACCGGGAGAGGTCGACGGGGCCGGGGCTCCGGCCTTGCCTGCGGTGGCGATGATCGCGGTCGGGTGCGGGGGTCAGGGGTGCGTTTCGGTGATGTCTGCCAGGTGCAGGAGCTTGAGGGCGTCGTCGAAGGTGGGGAGGTCGGGGTCGAGGTCGCCGTTGATGGTGCGGGCCAGGCGTCGCGCCAGGTGGGCGAAGGCGTGGCCGGGGGCGTGTGGTGGCGGGTCGATGATCGGGTCGTCGTCGGGTGGCGGGGTGAGCCGTTTCAGGGTGGGGTCGTCATGGCGGGCGCCGTGGAGGGTGACAGGGTGATGACCGGTGTGGCCGGGGGCCTCAGCGCGCAGGTGCCCGTGGCTGCCGTAGACCTCAAGGCGCCAGCCGCTGCCGTGCCAGGCGATCCATGAGGTGTGGATGGAGCAGAGGGCACCGTCGGCGGTGCGGGCGGTCAGGGTGGAGCTGTCGGCGCTGGTGGCGTTGATCGGTCCGTCCGGGCCAGGCCAGGTGGGTTCAGCGGTGGCGGTGTGGCCGGCCACGTCGGTGAGGGGGCCGAAGATCCAGGTGATCAGGTCGGCGGTGTGCAGGCCGTGGACGCGCAGGGAGCTGGCGCCGGTGGTGGCGTCGGCGCACCACAAAGACGCGGCGGCCTGTTCGGGGCGGGTGAAGGTGGGATAGAAGGCGGTGGCGTGGATGTTGTGCACTCGTCCGAGCCAGCCGTCTCGGACGAGCCGGCGCAGGTGCCGCAGGCCGGGGGCGAAGCGTGATTGCAGGTCGACGACGGCGTGCGTGCCCGCGGCGTGTGCGGCGTCGGCCATCTCGGTGCCGCTGGGGGTGTCGGGGGCCAGGGGCGCTTCGCACAGGACGTGTTTGCCGGCTTGCAGGGCGGCGATCGCCATGGGCGGGTGCAGGCTGGGCCGGGTCACCACGTCGACCAGGTCCACCTGGTCGGATTCACAGAGCCGCCGGTAGTCGTCGTAGGCGCTGGGGATGCCGAAGCGCCGTGCCGCCGCCTCGGCGGTGTCGCGGTGCGCGGTGGCGATAGCGGTCACATCGATCCCCGGCAGCCGCGCGTACACCGGCAGGTGGCTACTGGCCGCGTAACTGGCGCCGATCACGCCGACCCGCAGGGGGCGGCCGGTCACGGCCGGGCCGGGCCGGGGTCTGTGTCCATGACCTCGGAGGCGAACAGCTCCATTGCGGCGAGCACGCGGTCTTGGTCCGGCCCGGACGGGTGCCGGAAGATCAGCAGGAAGTCGTCCACTCCTGCCTTGGCGCGGTAGTCGGCGATCGCGGACCGGCATTCGTCCGGCGTTCCGAAGATCATCCGGTCCCGCATCAGGTCTTCGAGGGTGATCTGGTCCGCGGCGGTGACGTCCGGCATGTCGGTGATCGCGCCGTAGGACCAGAGCGTGCGCACCATGTCGATGGCGGTGGCGCCGAAGTCACGGACGGCGTCCTCGCGGCTTTCCGCGGTCCAGCAGAACCGGATCGCGGTGACGTGCGGGGTCCGGCCGGATCGGCGGGCCGCCTCCCGGTAGGTGTCGCCCATCTGGCGCATGGTGTCCACCGACATCAGCGCGTTGCTGATCCAGCCGTCGCCCAGGCGGCCGGCGCGGGCCAGCCCGCCCGGCGACCATGCGGCCAGGTGGATCGGCGGCGGGGACTGCACAGGGCGGGGGATCACCGAAACGTCCTGGAAGTCATAGATGCGGTCGGTGAAGGAGAACCGGTCGCTGGTCCACGCCTGCCGGATGATCCGCACCGTCTCGTCGAATCGCTGGACTCTGCCCTCCCAGGGGACCCCTACCGTCTGGTAGTCCTCTGGCAGGTAGCCCGCGCCGAGCCCGAGGTACAGCCGCCCACCCGACAGCTGGTCGAGCATGGCGGCGTCCTGGGCGAGTTCCATCGGGTTGTACAGCGGCGCGATCGCGATGCTGGTGCCGACCTTGACACTCTGGGTGCGAGCGGCGATCGCGTATGCCAGGTGCAGCGGCGACCCGAAGTACTCCTGGGAGTACTTGTGCTCCGTCGTCAGCGCGGCGAAGTACCCGAGCCGGTCGGCGGCCTCGGCCTGCTCCAAGATCTCGCCCACCACCTGATGCGGATCACCGGAGGCAACGCCCTGAGTGAACACGACACCAAATCCCATGCTCCCGCCCTTCCGCAGGCTTGCCACCGAGATGCGGCTCAAAGGTGTCACAAATCAGGGCACGAGGGCAGAAGAAACCGGCCATCTCCTGATCTTGGTCTCAGTCGGCGGGGCGTAGGGCGACGCCGCCGAAGTGCCACTTCGTGGGGTCGGGTTCGGGGTGCGGCTCGATCTCGGGTCGCCACCAGGGCAGATGGACCGCGCCCGGCTCGAGCAGGTCAAAGCCCTCGAAGAACCGCGCGATCTCCGCCGGGTCGCGCAGCGACACCTGCTCTGTCGCCGTGTCGTAGGTCTGGGTCATCTTCGACACCGCCGTGGCGCCTGCGGCGCGCGTACCGTGCGCGATCACCAGGTAGCTGCCCGGCGCCATCGCCTCTCGGAACCGCTGGACGATCCGCGCGGCATGCTCGGCGTCGGAGATGAAGTGCAGCACCGCCACGAACAGCACGGCGACCGGCTCGCGCAGGTCGACCAGCTTCTGCAGCGCCGGGTGCTCGAGGACCTTGTCGGGGTCGCGGATATCGCGTTCGATGATGGTCGTGGAGCCGTCCTCGGCCAGCAGGGCGCGGCCGTGCGTGGCCACCACCGGGTCATGGTCGACGTAGACGACCCGTGCCTCACGGGAGACCTGCTGGGCGATCTCGTGGACGTTGCCCTGCGTCGGCAACCCGGTTCCCAGGTCGATGAACTGCCGAATGCCCTGGCCCGCGACGTACCGTACGGCACGGCCGAGGAACGCCCGGTTCTCCCGCGCTGTCTGGAACAGCTCCGGAATCACCTGGTGCATCTCCTGGACCGCCACCCGGTCGGCCTCGAAATTGTCCTTGCCGCCCAGGTAGTAGTCGTACATCCGCGCCGGGCTCGGCTTGGTCAAGTCCAGGCCCGCGCTCTGCCATTGGGGCGCCAGTTCGTCACGCCACCACGCAGCGGGGCTCAACCGACGCACCTCCACACGCCCGGGGCTTCTGGCGCGCCCATTATGTCAGCAAACCAGCATGGCGGGAATCATGTGTCGCCACGAACGCACGGACCGTGACGATGTCGACGATGGTGGCTCGTGGGCAGCGTGACGGTTTCCCCCGGCAGGGTGGCTGTCGTCCCTGGCAGGTCCGCGAAGGCCTGATGCAGGAGACCGCGACGTTCAAGTTCCGGCCGCCAGGGAAGCGCCTGATCCAACCGCGCATCGTCTGTCACCCGCCTACCTGCCCAAACCTTCGAAGGGTCGGCCCCGACGAAGCCCAGCCCGGCTCTCACGGCGGGCCGGCGACCACTTTGCGGGTCGCAACGCCCCAAACGGCCGCCAGGATCATCTGACCGTGGGTGCACAGCATCCTCGCTCATACCGCGCCCACCATCGCCGACCGAAGCAAGCGCCGCGGCGGCAGACGCCGCCGCGGACCGGAATTCGAGCGACCGCCCACCGCGCCTCCCGACTGCTGTGCACTGTAAATCAAGAAACTGTGTACTCCTGATCAAGATCACGGCCTTGGAGTTCGCCGGCCAGCCTTTCGCAGCCCGGCGTTACTGGGAAAAGTATCCAATCTTCCATTTGCATTAACCACTCGTTCACCCGAGCCATCGGGTGACTACTGCCGATGGCCCGGTTTCCTCTGCCGATCTCCCTTACCGAGAGGACCGGATCGCCCCTTGTGCTACGGTGAGCGCGATCCACAAAGCGATAACTTTTCCCTTATGCGCGAAATGGAGCCGGGGCTGTTTCCGCATATCGATGGAGCCGCGCTGAAGTCTCGCCATGGACATCGGGATACGCCCGTCGGCGGGATGCGGTGTCTCAACACAGCGAAGGAGATGTCATGCGTGCACGGATTGTCGCGGCCATGGCCGTGGGGCTGTCCGGGCTTTTCTCCGCGCCGGCCGCCCAGGCGTCGTCCGGGCCGATCTACTGGCAATTCAAGAACGAGGCCTCAGGACGCTGCCTGACGACCTACGCGAGTGGCGCCATCCACGCCATCAAATGCGACTCCAGCCAGCAATCCCAGCAGTGGCACTGGCTGAACAGCGAATGGACAGAAATGCGGATGCTGCGGAACAGGTGGACCGGGAAGTGCCTGGTGCACCATCTCGACACCGACGCCGTCACGTCGGGGGCGTGCAACGACCGGACTTCCCGGCACTGGCGGAAGACCAGCACTTTCAGCCCTACTGGCATCGACGCATGGAGGAATAATGACTGGAATGGCACCCTCGCCAACTACTACGGTTCCGACCGCGTGTTCATGAGTTACCGGGAAAACGGGCTGCCCCCCAGCGAGAAGTGGGCCTACACGCGGACGAACTAAGTACTGAGGTCTCAGGCAGGGAGCTCATCGGTTCAGGGACTTGACCAACGGAGACCACGTGAGCGGGTGACCGGCCGGCCGGTGCGGTCGTTCTGCCGAATCGCTGCTGCCATCGCCAGGATGCGCTGGGCGACGCCTTCGATGGTCCGCCATGGTGCTCGAGGTCGAGTCGGCCTTTCAGGGTGCCGTTGACTTGTGGCCGCCGGTAATCGGCGATGACGTGGTCGACGCACACGGGCGGGAGATCTACTCCTTCTTGTGCATGCTCACCAATTCGGACTGCCTGCCGAGTCGCGTGTCCTCATGCGTTCTGCTCGCTTGCGCTGTCGATGGGCGGTGGTGCCGCTGGTACCCGGGTGGGCGCGCTGTGTGGGCGCCGGGTGGGGCGCGCCGGGAAGGCGCGCCCCCGGACCTTGACCGCAGGTTCATCCTGGCCGAGCTTGGCCGGGGGAAACCATGGTCTGCTGAGGCCGGGTTGGCCGGTGCTGGCTCCGGCGGAAGCCGAGGGTGGATCAGCCGACGATGGAGTGTTGTTCGGGCAGTTCGTAGCGGCGGGTGCGTTCGCGCAGGGCAAGGGCGGTGCCCAAGGTGAGCGGGCCGATGCGGCCGATGAACATCAGCGCGATCAGCAGCAGGTGCGCGGCGGGTGGCAGATCCGCGGTGATGCCGGTGGACAGTCCCACGGTGGCGAACGCCGACACCGCCTCGAACAGCACCAGGTCCAAAGCGTGGTCGGTGATGGCCAGCAGCGTGAGGGTGGCGGCGGTGACCACGCCGATGCTGAGCAGGACGATCGCGATGGTCTGGCGCAGGGTGGATTCGGGCAGGCGGCGGTGGCCGATGTTGACGCGGGATTCGCCGCGCAGTTCGGCCCACAGCACGAAGCCCAGCAGGGCGAAGGTCGTGACCTTGATGCCGCCGGCGGTGCCGGCGCTGCCGCCGCCGATGAACATCAGGACGTCGGTGGCCAGCCGGCTTTCGGGCCGCATCGCGGCGATGTCGAGGTTGTTGAACCCGGCCGTCCGCGGCATCACCGCGGCAGTGAACCCAGCCAGCACGCGCGACGGCCCAGACAGCGCCCCGAGGGTGGCGGGGTTGGTCCACTCGGCCACGGCCAGTACCAGGGTGCCGCCGGCCAGCAGCACGGCCGAGGTACCGACGGTGACGCGGGTGAGTATCGACCAGCTGCGCGGGCGGCGCCAGCTGCGGGCCAGCTCGAAGATCACCGGAAACCCGAGCCCGCCCATGATGACGGCGGCACAGATGGTCAGGCTGATCCACGGGTCGGCGGCGAACCGGACCAGGCTGTCGGGCCACAGTGCGAACCCGGCATTGTTGAACGCCGACACCGCATGGAAGATCCCCAGGTAGACCGCGCGTGCGAACGGCTCGCCGTACCCCAGCGCGAACTGGCCCGTCAGCACCGCCGCCACGAGTGCCTCGCAGGTCAGCGTGAACAGCACCACCCGCCGGACGAACAGGCGGATGTCGGCCATCTGCAGCGCCTTGGTCTCGGCCTGGGCCGCCAGCCGCGCCCGCAGACCGAACTGCCGCGACAGCACGACCGAGAAGAGGGTCGCCAGCGTCATCAGCCCCAGTCCGCCGACCTGGATCAGCGCCAGGATGACGAGCTCACCGAACCTCGACCAGTGGTTCGCGGTGTCGACGGTGACCAGCCCGGTCACGCAGACCGCCGAGGTCGCCGTGAACAACGCGTCCAGCAGCCGGGCCGAACCGGCGCCCGGCGTGGCCGCCGGGAGCCACAGCAGCAGCGTCCCGATCGCGATCGCGACGACGAAGCCGGTGACCACGACCTGGCCCGGATGCTGGAAACGTTCCAGCAACCTCGTCTCCCACGGCTGCAGACGCCGCGTCCTCTGCCGCAAGAGAACCGTCCTCCCCTACTCGATTCCGCACGAGAGGCCATAACACTGTGGATATTTGTCGCCACATTTCGCGCTGATCGGGTGGGATGCGGAGTCGTGCGCAAGGCGAGCAACCTGCCTGGATCGCGCCGACAACCTGTGGGAGCAGATCAAGCCGCTGCTGCCGAAGGACGAGCACCGCAAACGCCATGCCGGCCGCAGGCTCCTGGACGACCGCAAGGTGGCGTGCGGCACCCCGTTCGTGCTGCACACCGGTTTCGCTGGGAGTTCCTGCCCAAGAGTTGACGTTCGGGTCGGGAATGACCTGCCGGCCGACCGCCGACCACAACAAAACAACGGCGCCTGGCAAGGGCATTAAGAGCCGCCTCGCCCAATGTGGCATCCCACACGGTTCCGTCCCGGGCGCGCACCGCTCCTTGGTCGAGCGCACCATCGGGCGCTGCCTTGGTTCCGCCGCTTACGCATCCGCTGGTAGAACCCAACGGTTGCGCGGCCGGTGCCTACCGCAGGCTTCCCGGCCGGAAAGGGCCAGCCTCTGATCTCTTCCCGAGGAGGATCCGCAAGTCATCGATCGACCGGAGACCTGTCCAGAAAAGGCGAGCGATCCTGGTTATGGGATGGACTCGAACTCCCCGTACGCCGGTCAATCGACCGTATCAGTGAGGCGAAGTAGGTCAACACAAAGGCGATACAGAACGCCCCCGGAATGATAAAAGTACCCCATTCAGGCATTGTTCTCCTTACCCTGTCATGATGGATCTGCGAAGCAAGGTGATCAGCGCACGCTCTACAGAGGACTGTCCGCGGCAAATCAGCGGGGTCAACCTCTGCGCAGGGGATTTCTCAGTCACGGGAAGCGCCAATCCGGGTGTGGCGTTTATAGATGCTCACGGCCTGATGCGAGACAGCTGGCGTTGAACGAGATCGCCCTAGTGCCCTGGGCTGGCTCCTCGTTGCATGTTCCCTTGGCGCTCCGCAGCCTGCGAACTACGTAGAAATGGAGAATCTCGTTGCGAAACCTGGATGGACCAGAAGCAACCTGGTTGACATCCTCCAGAGGGTCGATGACAACGCTCGATAGGAATATCGGGATGCCGGGCGACGCACCCTTCGCCGCCTCCGGGCCTCTGGCCGTGAACCTTTACTGGGCCCCGGGCGCAGTCAACGTTGCGACGCTTGAATGGTCGCGGCGTCTACCAATCAACTGTCGCGGCTGCGTCGGGCCGACCCGGCACGGCGGCGCGACGGGAACCCTGAGACGAAGGAGGCACGAGGCGGGCGTCGATGCGCCTCGTGCTCTTCTCCCGCGTCCCCGCACACGCACCCCCATGGAGGCTGGCCGTTCTGCCGACGGGTATCGGAAACCGGAAGTCAGGGCAGCGGCTGGGCGACCTCGGGCTGGAGGAGCCGCACCTCGGCCCGGGTGGGCGTGGCGGCCAGGCCCTGCAGGTCTGCGGTTGCTGCGCGCAGGCCCGCCACGGCCACACGCCCGAGGTCGCCCAGCATGATGTCGTAGGCGATGTCCCGTACCACGTCGGTGCCGAGGGACGAGTTGATCAATTCGCCGATGGTCTCGGTGAGCACCCGCTGGTAGGTCTCGAACCGAACCGAGCCGACGACCACCGGATTCCACTCGAGCCCATCGCCCGCGCTCACCCGGAACGCCAGCCCGCCGGTCACCGGGTCGAGCCGCTCCAGGTCGATCTCGCCGAAGACGTGGCCCCGGGCCGCCGGGGTCCCGTCGTGCGTGAGCAGCAGCACCGGAACCGTGAAGGCAACGGGCCCGGCCGATCCGCGCGGCCGCTCTACGACGCCCCTTGGCGCGGGCGGGATCTCGACACCGTCGAGTCCGGACAGCATCCGGAACGTCGCCAGGCCGAGAACGCTGTTGAGGGCGAGGGCCGTGGCGCGCGTCACCGTCTCGACCTCGCCGGGCCTGCGGGCAAGGTAACCGCCGAAGGCATAGGCGATGATGCGTCGGCGCATCGGGGAGCGCAGGAAGATGCGCAGCCGGACGCCCGTGATCGGAAGCCTGAACGTGGCGTCGGTGTCGCCGATCTCCGACCTGATGTAGTCGTCGGCGGCCCTGTCCAGCTTGCCGACCAGTGTCAACGCGCCTGCGCCGTGTGTGCGGGCGATCTCCAGAACGTACAGCTCGCCGTCCAGATCGGCGATCACCTCGTCGCCGCCGAGGACCGCCGACAGAGCGCGAGCGGTCTCGCCGAGCTCGTGCAGGGTCCTGCGGGGCATCCGAGGCCGCAGCACATTCCTCTTGGTCACCACCACCCCGCCCACGGATTCCTCGATGCACTCGACCTCGCGCTCGGCCTGCTTGGCGGTGTAGTCGCGCAGGCTGAACGCGACCACCTCGTCGTCCGTCCGCACGCCGCAGGTGGCCTTCAGTGCCTTCTTGGCGCTGAGCGGATAGGGCGTTCCCTGCCGGAAGTATCGGGTGGCGTCCACGAAGACCGGGGCACTGTCGCCGAACACTCGCTCCAGGTAGAGCTCTTCCTTGATCTGCGAGGTGGAAGTCACGGTGCGCCTCTTCCGCGTCCGGCCGCCGCCCGTGTGGCCGGCCGACGGCAATATTCTGTCCACCCGGCCGGACCGGCCAGGTGTGGCACAGGCCGCCGAAACCGGTGGCTTTCCCGTCTAATACCGTTTCGGGACGGGCGGGATCGGCAAGCACCGGGGCGGAAACGTGCGGATCACCGGTCGGTGGGGACAGTCATGTGTGACACGAGGGCGGCCCACCCAGAGAAGCTGATGCATGAGCTGCGGCCAGCCCTCCGAGTACCTGATCTGGGGCCCGGGCCGGCGGCCCGGTCGCGGACGGGGTACCCACCGTGGACGTCAGTTCCCGCGTACAGGGAGGCCACCACGGTGATCCGGCACCCGGCGGGGCTCCGCATGGTGACGCCGGACGAGGCGGCACGTTTCAACCTGGACAGCGACCGCGTGCTCGGCCTCCGCACCGCACGCCGCCACTGGGGAACCTCGCCGGCCCGGCACGGATGCCCGATGAGAGGGGAACGGTGGCACGATCACAGAACCGCACGAACATGGTGCTGCTGACCGTGGACGAAGAGAACGTGCTGATCCATCGCAGCGTGCTGGATCGGGTGGCCGAGATCGCCGAGCGGCTGGAGTGCCGCAGCGCGGTCGCGCTGGGCAGCCCTGCGGCCGTGTTCGAGGAGGGTGCCGCCCTGGCGCGACTGCGGCGTGATCTGGATCAGATCATCGCCTTGGCGGACGCGGCCTGGCGCACCGGCCGGCTGCTGGGGGACATCGCCGTCGCGCCGGGCGATCAGCCGGAGCGGGTGCTGGACACGGCCGAGGGCAGGCTCTGGGCGCATGCGCTCCGCAGGCTCGAACTGCATGGGACTGCCAGCCCGCGCCGCGTCACCGAACTGCGCGAGCCGCCTGGTACCGCGCGGCGGGCCCCGCTGAGCAACCTCATCGAGCCACTCGCGCAGGCGGCGGCGCGAGCCCGGGTCCTGGACAGGCGCGAACGGGAGCATCCACACTCCGAGGACGAGGGGCCACCCGCCGCTGCGGCGGATGGCACGTCACTTCATCCTCGGGAATGCGACTTTGTTCCCGGGGCGGGCACTCAAGGCAATTGAGTGAGCTTCCCCGGGGCCACGGACTGCCCGGAGACGGCGAACCTCAGCGCCGCCCGGATCCGTGTCTCCGGGTTGGCGATGAGAGCACCGACCTGGGCCTCCGCCGCCATCTGCTCGGCGACCACCCCGGGACGGACACCGACCACGTAGTCGGCCTCCATCGGACCGGCGGCGGTGACGCATCCCGCGGGCAGCGTCGCGTACGCACCCAGGAAGACCCGGCTGCCCGCCGGGACGAGCGAAGCGAGCGCGCGCACCACGATCCGCGCGGCCGGGCCCGTCACGGTCACCGCCCGCATGTGCTGGAGCGCCAGCGCGACCTGCGAGAGCTGATCGCCGGTGATGATGCCACCGGCCAGGAGCCAGTCCGCGTCCGGGCTCGCACCAGTGCGGCGGCTCACGACCACCGCGCCGCCGACCCGGGACACGACGGCCTCCATCCTCTCCCCTGCGGCCTTGAACACCTCGACGGCCCGCCTGGCAGCGGCGAGGCTGGGGAAGCCGGGGACGGGATACACGCCGTCGCTGCCGCAGACCGTCACATCGGTGCCCTGGATGTGCACCTCGTCGATGCGCTCGTCGCGCCACAACTCGCCGAGCAGGTGAACGCCGTTGAGCACGGCATAGACCCGGCGGGCCATCGTCTCGTCCCCGTTGGTGTGGCGGGTGAGCACGTCGATCCAGATCTCGGAGATCCGCGCCCCGAGCGAGCCGGCGATCCGCTCCGCGGCCAGCCACTCCGAATCCGGCGAGTGCGGGTTTCGCGGCCCGGCCTCGGCGGTGGGCTTCCGCGTCTCGGCCCCTCCGGGAGCCTGGACGGGGATCTCCACCGGCGCCTCCCCCACGGCTTGTTCATCGCGCTGCCCTGGAGCCCGTGTTCGGGGTGGCTTTGAAACCTGTGCCGCGGCATGCTCGGATGCGTCCTGAGGCTGCTCGGGGACCTGAGTCATGGGTTGACCGGACGCCACCACCGGCGGCTTCGGAACTGAAAAGACCACCGTCTGGAGCGCGGCGTTCTCGGCGGCGGACTGTGGTACCGAGGGAGTTCCGGCGGCCTCAGCCGCACCGTTCCCGCCGGAGGGATCCCCAGCCGAGGGCAGCGAGGCCTTTTCCCCACGAGCACCCGGCTCCTCGGCACCATCCGACGACCCGGCAGCCGGTGCGGTCGGTGTGGCCTGCCCGGCCCGAGGTGGCGGAGCCTCGGCAGCGGGCCCGGCCACGAGCACATCCTGGGGATCCCTGGAAATGGGCGGCTTGTCGGCCTTCGCGCCTACACCGAGGGTTGCCCAGAAGTCCGTCCCCGCGCCGGAATCATGGTCTGCTGCCATATCGAACGTTCCTTCCGTGAATCGGCCAGACTTGAGGGATCAGCGCGATGAGGGGCCGGACGGTAGCGCCGCTCGCGGCGGCGTCGAAGACCGTCTGGCACCGGCGGTCTCCCGCCGTTCCTCCCGCCCGAGGCTCCCGCCGCGACGAGGGTCGGCTCAGTCGCCATCACAACGGTCCTCACCACTCAGGTCGTCGACCGGCCGTCGGACGGCCATCCCCTCTCCCTCCGACTGTGGAGACAACAGCGGCCGCCGCCAGCGCCGGCCACTGGACTCTTCTCAAGAACCCACCGAAGCCCGGGAGACGACAGGTCGGAGCAGCTCGCATTGACCGGGCCGCGGGCTGCTGACGTCGAGCCGGGCGGGTTCCATGGCTTCAGCGCGGGGAGTGCGGGAGGCAGCCTCATGGGGCAAGTGGCCGTCTTACGGCACTCGTGAACGTCGGGACGGGCGCTCGCGCGGACGGCCAGGGATTCTCCGCGTCGAAACAGTTCAGGGCGTCATCTGGGCCAAGACCCTGCTCGGCGTGCGCCGCCAGGCAGGCGGCGCCGTGGCCAGACCTTCGGCGCGTCGAAATTGCCGACCAGCTGGCGCCAGACGTGCACGGGCAGGCGGTTCGGTGCGGCGCAACCCGCACACCGGCTACAGCGCGGCATGGAGCCCTCGCCCGCCATGCTGGGGCAGGCGCGAGGGGTGGCCGCTCGCGATGGGCGCGTCCCGCGAAACGACCATCTCGGCACTCACCGCACACTCGCCTTCGAGTCCAAGGCCGGTCGGTCACGGCGAGCCCATGCTCCACAACCAGCGCGATCGATGCTTCCAGCGGCGCAGCCAGCCGTGCGCGCCACTCCTCCAGGTGCCGTCCGCCGCCTGATCGTGCGCGTCGTTCTGATGCCCGACCCTCCCGGTCGCGGTGCAAAGCACTCACCGTCCCAGACCCCGCTCCCCTGCGCCCGCGCCGGACCTGCTCAGCCCCGAAGCTTGTGAGCACATGAGAGGACTGGCTATGTGGGTCAGGAGCGGCGGGCGGGTTCATGGCGGTTCAATCCCCCAGGACCGCCTCCGGCGAGGCATCGAACGGACTGTTCCCCTCTGTGGCTTCCGGAGGCGCGATGCACATGCCGTTCCAGGTCCCTGGCGTTCCGAAGAATTTCCAGCCGCCGCTCGGCACACGATCTCTGGTCGTCCACGATCGACGACCCTGAGTTCCGGAGGCGGACGGTGTCCTGGATGTCGTCGACGAGGATCCACGAGCTTTGGTTCCGGCTTTGGCCGCCCGGCTCGGCAGCGGGCCATAGGCTCCCACTCGTCGTTCATCCTGCCCGGCCTGCAAGTCTTCCGGAGGCGTCCGATGACGTCCCCGCGATGGTCTCGGCGAGCTTAGCCAGCGCCTTCCGCTCGATCTGCCGCACCCTTTCACCAGACAGCCCAAGCCGCTCGCCGATGGCGCGAAGTGACTCCTCAGGCTCGCCGTCCAATCCGAACCTCCGCGCCAGTACGAAGCGTTCGCGCGATTCGAGCTTCGGCAAGTCACGGCCTATGCCGCGCAGGTTGAAGCGGCGCAACACCGTGTCCTCGGTGGACGGAGAGGGGTCGACCAGGCGTTCTTCCCACGCCACCTCGTCCTCTCCTTGGTCACTGGCGGGCGTGTGCAGGGTTTCAAGCCGGGGCGGGAGCAGGACCCTGCGCACCTGGGCCTCGGACACCCCGGCGCGCCTGGCGACGTCGGCGTAGTTCACCGGCGCGTCCGGCCCGGCCACCTCCAGATATGCCTGCTTGGCAGCCAGGATGGCAGGCCGCTTCTCGAAGTCCCCCGGATTGAGATTGGGGTGGTCGATGTCCCTGACAGCCCGCAGCACCTCTCGCTGGATGGGCTTGAACGCCCAGCGAGAGAAGGGCGCCCGGTCCGGATCGTAGGAGCAGATCGCCCGTAGCAGCCCTATCTTGCCGGCGCTCTCGAGGTCCTCGACGTGTTCGTTGGACCTGGAGGCGAACAAGGCGACATATTTGCGG
This sequence comes from Actinomadura rugatobispora, assembly GCF_055379765.1. Taxonomy (NCBI): domain Bacteria; kingdom Bacillati; phylum Actinomycetota; class Actinomycetes; order Streptosporangiales; family Thermomonosporaceae; genus Actinomadura; species Actinomadura rugatobispora. The sequence goes on from NZ_AP029191.1 coordinate 2,118,287, forward strand.
ACGAGCCCCAGATTCAGATCCATGATCCTGCGGGTAACGTCCTCCAGTTCACTCTCGGCTCTACGCAACGCCAACTCCAGGCGGGCGTCGGACTCACCGTCGTTGACCATGGCACGCAGGGCGCCGAGTTGTTCCAGAAGCTCTTTGCGCAGCGTGAAGAGCTCCCTGTTGCACGTGTGGTAGTTGACGGCTGCGGTACGGTCGCCGACCGCCTGCTGCACGGTTTCCATCGTCTCCCCCGTCACCAGAAGACTGTTGAGATCGGGAAGTTGGCGATAGCAGATAATCGCGGGCCGCCACACTGGCAAAAGTGACATCATTCGACGCTTCAGGAATTGACCATTGCCCTATGCCGGCGGGCCGAACCCCATCGACCACACCCAATGAAGCAACGCGTCTTATAACTGCCTTCTGTTGTGCCGGGCCCCTCATCAGCAACCTGGTGTCAAGAAGATGGCATGCGGACCCCGCCACCACCCCTGGAAGGTTCCAGGGTCCCGGCCTCGTCGGTCAGTGCTCAGAGGCAGTCATCGCCTATCGCCGGTGGCAGCCGCGTGCCTCCACGCGGCATCCAGGCGAGCAGGCCCAGGGCGATCTCCAGCCACACCTGGTTCTGCTTAGCGTGGTAGAAGGGCAGGTCGCGCAGACCAGTGGCCCACGCGCGCCATTGATGTCTTTGCTGCGGCTGCTCTACCTCAAGCACCGCTACCAGCTCGGACACGCCTTGTGGTGGCCGACTCGGTCACCAGGCGCCGGATCCGCCGAATCCCGTTGAAAAGGCCGGTGCCCCGCTCCACCAAGTTGATCGAGTTGGTCGGCCGCGCCGACCCGCAGGTGGTCGAGAAGCCGAACACCGGCGCTGGTCGGCAAGCTGCGTATCGACTCCTCCGTGGTGGACGCCAGCATCAACCGTCCCCGCTGCCGATCTGCTGGAACACGGGGGTCGCAAGCCGGGCGGTCCAGTGAAACCGATCAAAGCCGCCGGGGCGGCCCGCGGCACGGCGTTCCCGGACCGCAGCCGCTCGGCCGGACGACGGCTCAGGCAGATCAGCCGACTCACCGGCCAGATCGACCCAAAGGCTCACCGAGCCCGGAACCACCGTCCCTCCGAACGGCTGGAACGACTGGTCGATGACCCGGAGGAGACGGTCGCCGGCCCAGACCGCCCAACGGTCTGCGGGCGATCGCACCACTCCCGGCCGGACGGTGCGGCTGGCCGATCCGGTGCCCGCCCGATCCGCAAGGGCAAGCCGCAGCACCCCACCCAGTTCGGCTATGTCGTCCTGATCGCCGATGACGACTGCGGCTTCCTACCCTTCCACCAGGTCAACAACGGCAACCCCGGTGACGCCAAGCAGCTCGTGCGACCGCGGATTCGGCGGCCTTGGCCGCGCTCGGCGTCCGACACATCGGCCTGAACGCGGCGGCGCCCTCAGCGAGACCCACCGCGAACACGTGCACACTCGATCGTTCCGGCGGATGCGCGACTGCGCGTCGGCATCGAAGCCCGCATCGGCGGCCTACGCCACCACGCCGCACCCAAACCCGGGCGGGTCGGGGGTCTGTGCCTACAACCTCCAGAGGATGCCCGTGATCAGCCGCTGACCACCAGGCCCGCCGGGCCCACACGGCGGCCCGCGGCAGACAACCAGGCGCTGCCGGACATCCGAACTGACCGATCACCGGTGCTCCCCCTTTCAGGGGGAAGTGAGCCGGATCGGCCACACGTCGGTGGACGCCCCGGCCGCTTGGGTCTCGATCGGGCAGTGTGGTGCCGTCTGAGCAGGTCTCGGTGCCGACGCACACCGGCAGTCGCATACGACCAAGCGGCACGCGTGCGGCAACGCCGCGAGCAACACCCGACCCGGCGCAGTAGAGCTGCCTCTTCTACCGCCCAGCTGGCGGTCCAGGTCAGGCGGTGTTGGCGGACGCTCTCGTGGTCGAGTGGATCCAGCGCTTGTTGGTGTCGTTGACGTCCTTTTCGACGGAGGTGAGCTCCACCTTGAACGGGATGCCCGGGCGGCCTCCGACCTTGACGAGGAACCTGCCGCGTCCCGGGGGCTCGGCGTCCTGGTTGAGGGTGGGATTCCACGAAGGTGGCGTGGACCAATCGACGATCATGCGCTGTTCGGCGGACGACATGCGCACCACTTCGTTCATCATGGGCATCTCCGCCTGCGGCAGTCCGCCGCAGATCACCATGCCCGCGCGTTCGGCGAAGCCCTTGGCCTTGAGCCGGTCGGCCTGATCCGTCAACGCCAGCAGGTCGGCCATGCTGTGCGTGATCAGCGCCTGGCCCAGGCCGCGCTGCCGGTTGAGGCGGGTGAGGGCGTCGACACGGTCGACCAGACCGCGCCCGGCCCGTAGGACCCGCCACAACTCGTCGAGGACGACGAAGAAGTGCCGCTGGGGCGCCAGGCCCTCATCGGCCAGCGCGTGCGCCGCCTCCACCGCACCGAACCCGTCCGACCAGCATGCCAGCAGGACGGCGGCCTGGAGTTCGGCGTCGGCGTCGTCGATCCCGCTGATGTCGATGCAGACGCCTCCCGGATTGTCCAGTTGGATCGCGGTCGTGGTCTGATGCGCGAACGTCTCCCCCATCGGGCCGTCCAGCATCCCCAGCAGCGAGGCGTGCAACGGGTCCACGGCGGCGCGATAGCGTGCCTCGTCCCCGCGGGCCAGGGTCACCGCGCGAAGCCGCTCCGGCCCCTCATTGATCACCTTGATGAGGTCGGGCAGGACGGGCACGCCGGGATGGCGCTCGTCCAGCACCCGCAGTGCCGCGTTGAGGACGGAGCGCTCGATGTCGGCGATCGGGCTCCCGCGCAGCGTCGTGACCAGCGCGGCGACGATGTTCAGCCGGCGCCCGTGCGCGTCGGCGACCAGCTTGGCCCGGGCCTGCTCCGGAAGCCTGGCCGCCACGGCGGCCGTCGCACCGGGGTCGAGCACGTTCAGCGAACCCAGCCCGCGGCCGAGCTTGATGATCTGCCCGCCCATCGCGCGGATCAGATCGACGTAGTCGGGTTTGAGGTCGCCGAGCACCATCGGGAACACCCCGTACCCGGCCAGCCCCATGACCATCCGGCGGATCAGGGTCGACTTGCCCAGCCCGGGCTTGCCCAGCACCAGGACCGAGGGGTTGTGGATCAGGTTGGCGCGCTGGAACCAGGAGATCGGATCACAGCACAGGGAGGCACCGGAGGTCATCTCACGGCCGAGCGGCACGCCCACCATCGGTGTCCCCGACCCCGCCCCGAACGGCCACAGCCCGCACACCTGAACGGTGGTCCCCCGCCACTCGGGAGGCATCTCCACGTAGGAGGCCCGGCCCCCGCCGCGGTGGCCGAAACCTCTGTGTCCGGGCTTGCGCTCGGCGTCGCCGGTCTTCTCCTTCTTCTTGTTCTTCTTCGCCCTTTTCCTGGGAATCTCCCTGGTCTCCGCCGCGAGTGCCTCGGCATCGATGAGTGGTTCCGGTGAATCGTTCACAGAGAGTCCCTCACCACCCCGGGCACCTGAAGATGATCTGGAAGCACGATGCCCAGTGGCAGGGCGGCCGCGAACGCCGACGCCTGGGATCCGTACATCCGCCGCAACCGCACGCGCGCGGGGGGCGCGAGCGTGTCGACGGCGGCCGCCGCGAGCGGCAGGTCCTCGGCCGAGCGGACGGTGGCGGTGACGAGCATGGTGAACCGGGTCACCCCCGCGCCTCTGGCCTCCTCGAGAGCCGACTGATCGCTCTTGACGACGTCGATCTCGCTCCGGGCGGCGGTGCCGGCGCCGTTCAGACGGAAGCGCGCGTCCTTGCGGTCCCGTTCCACGATGCTCGCGGCGGCGCCCGGATCGTAGGGCCGGTAGAGGAAGGTGACGCGCTTCCGGGCGATGTCGTGGTGCGGGGACACCAGCCCGGTCATCACGCTGGACAGCACCTCGCCGCGAGGCGCCTCCGACATGCCCCAGGTGATGGAATGGCCGCTGTCGTGCACGTAGTGATCCCAGAGTTCCTGCGCCGCGACCGGCCCGGCGTCCTCCCAGCGCGTTTGCTCTCCCTCCGTCGCCTCCACGCCCGACTGGGAGCCCGGGTCGTAGGCCATCCGCACGGCGCGGACGAGTTGGTCGGCGGTCATCGGGCGGGCGGATCCGGCACCGGTCATCTCCAACCTGGAGGTCAGCCCGGGGATGCGCATCCCGATCTCCCGCGCCATCTCCTCCTCGTTACGGCGCTTGCCTCCGGGCCGCGGCAGAGCCGAATAGGTGACGGCGATACGGGTGGAGACCCGTGCGCTCCCCACCGGGTAGTTCCAGACGATCTCTTCGAGGGCCGCCCGAGCGAGATCAGGGGCATTCGGGTCGATGTTGGCCTCCACCTCCTCGCGGAGGCGATGGCCGAGGTCCGGGGCCGTCTCGATGGTCACGCTCGCGCCGACCAGGCCCGGTTCGTAGCCGAGCGCGGCCAGCCAATGCCCCCAGTAGGCGACCCACGTGTCGACCTGCACCTGATCGACCAGCGCCGCCCCGTCGGCGTTGCACTCGAACACCGCCGTGTAGTGCTTGGTGGACGGGGTCACGATCACGGCGAACGGGCGCCCGTAGGAGTCGCGGGCCTCCACCAGCCGGGACTGGGCGAGCAGCCCCGGAAGCCGGTACGAGCCGTGTGGGGTGATGCTCAGCGGACCTGAACGGTAGAGATGCCAGCCCTGGGACCGCCCCCACGACCAGGCGCCCCGGGCCGTCATCGTCTGCAGCGCGGTCCGCCCATGCTTGTCCTGGATCAGCAATGGCACCATGACCAGCGCCAGCACCACGGCGCTGATCAGGCCGAAGAGCGGCGACACCATCATGACGAGGGTGACGATGACCATCCCGACCATAAGGATCATGGTCCCGAGCAGCCCCAGCCGCCCGATCCCCGGAGTGACCGGCTTACGCCAGTTCCCGTAAGTGGGCTCACGATAGTCGGTCGTCATTCAAGCTCACCTCATTCCCTCAGACCGTCTTACTGCCGTCTGGACCGTCGTTGTCGTCATCAAGGATGGAGAAATCCGGTGGAGGAACCTGATATTCGCCAACGTCATAACGTGGGCGAGCGCCAAGAGGAACATCGCTATAGGGATTTCTCCTCACAGAGCTGCCCTCGGGAGTGGGCGGAGCAGGAGGCGTGGTGGGCGCAGTCGGAGGCGTGGGCGTATCAGTGCTACCAGGGGGCCCAGCAGGCGGAGGCTGCGCACCAGTTGGCTGCGTGCCGGGTGAGTGCTGCGCAGTCGTAGGTTGCCCCAAAGGTTGACCCGGAGGACTATTCCTCGGCGCAGCCCCACCAGCCGTAGGGTGCACAGGTTGGCCCGGAGGCTGTGGACCCGGAGGTTGCACGGGGTGGCCCGGAGGCTGTGGGCCCGGAGGTTGTTGCCCGGGAGGTTGTTGGCCCGGAGGATCGCCGACGGACCCGCTGCCACCAGTGGGCCGAAGCCACGGTCGTGGCGGTTTCTCATAACTGGCAGGCACGGGCACATTGCCATTCCTGACGGGCTGAACTCCATTTGGATTGAAAATACTGGCCCCCTTGCCGATATTTACGGCGGTACCACCGAATACCATATGGCCGAGCGTGCGTATGGTGGGAGCGCCGAAGCCTCCCGAATCCGGCAACACGAAGCTGATGAGCCGAGGCGCGTAAAACACCCCACCGATAAGGAGGGCTAGACCGAATAGATGGTCCGGCTCATAATCGGAGGTCAGCTGATACACAGCGGCGGCATCAAGTGTTATAAGGTAAGGCTTGGCCAAGATTATCACGATGATCGCATTTTTTGACCTTCTATAGGCCTGCTCTCCGAATTCGCTGAACCTGGCTGCGGCCAGCGCCGGCTGCAACGCAACCAGGAACGGCAAGAACCCGGCATAAAAGAGCATGACACAGAATTGAACTGCAAGCGCGGGTACGGCAGCCAGCGCGAAAATGCCAAGGAGGGCCGAATAAGCGATGTCCGCATCGCCTCCCCCGAGCCCATCGAGTCCGGCGTCCCAGCCATCCATCCAGTCCCGGCCGCCCGATCTGCCCCGTTGTCCCAGATCCAGAATCCACGCCGAGTAGGATTGGGTGGCTCTGGTCACCAGAAATACTACAACGCCCAACAGGAGGACATTCAGGGCCAGCTCGGAAAAATTGAAGAATGCTTTCCTGAAAGGTGCACCCTTGCGTGTGATGAACACATTGATAGACGCGATGGCAAGTCCAATTGGCACCATGAAGGCGACGAGCCAATTGGCGGCATAGTATCGCACAAAAAAGAGGACTCCGCCATTTTCCCCGCTCATCCGCGGGGCGGTGACCTCACTAACCGACCATTCCAGGACCGTCTGGAACAGTTGCAGCGCCATCAGCACCAACGTCTCGATACCCCACCCCAGACTATCGTCGAGGATGTCATCTACCCCCATATTGACCCCATCTATCAACTAGTGCCGCATGGTTTGAATCGGGTGCATATAGCGCATGGGCCCATCTTAAATGGGGCAACAGGTTGCTAAAACGGCAGAATTTGAAGAACTCTAACGAGCTCGTCGCCCGCCAATCCTGCTCCGCCTACCACGCCGGCTATGAGCAACAAGATCAAGCGTTTGCCATGCTTGCCCGCCTCGCCCCTCTTATGCTTGACCCCCATATCGGCGCCCAAGGCGGTAACTGCCGCTATGAAGGCCAGCCAGAAGAAGAAGTTCAGACCGCTCCTTACGCGCTCCAGTGGGGCAGCGACACCGGGGTTTGGGCGATAGAAAGTTGTCACACTGGGCAAGTCGTCGATAGACGGTGACGGGCTCATAGAAGGCGGAGAAATCGGTCCCGGCGTAGCGGACTCCTGTGGCTCCTCCTCGTCGTCATCCCCCTCGCATACTTCCCTGGCCTGCCCGTTGAGCAAGTCGCAACCGTTGTCGTCGTCCTCCGGCCCCTGCCCGGGAAATTGCACCGCCTCGGTTTCCAGGTCCTCCTGCCAGTCCCCGTTGCTGCGAGCCGTTCTGCAGAACCTTTTTCTCCCATTCGGGTCATCCATCCCGTTCTCGACCAGGCAAACTATGAATCGATAGACCTGATCTCCCGCGCGATCATAACCGTCGATCCCGCGCTCCTCGCAATTGCCGTCCTGATGCGCCATGAAGGAGAATTCCAAGTCATTGGGCCCAGTAACCTGTACGAACGCGGAGTTGCCGTCCTCTGCGGTGTCACACACTTTCACCACGCCCTCGTTGGGCGCCCAGTGCAGCTCGCCGCCTTTGTCGTTTATGTTGCCCACGACATCGGTGCCCTCGGTCGTTGTCACAGTCTCCGGGGCCCAGTCAGGAGCTGCCAGGCCAGTAGTGATCACACGGCGGGGTGCATGAACGACCTGAACGCCGGCAGTGGTGAGTTGTACGGGGCGAACGGGTATCCGTCCGGTCGTCCAGGATCGTTCCACTGGCGAGTGCTCACCCGAGACTTGGCGGACTGCCTCCGGGGCGGGCTGACTTGTAGAGCTGAGCGCGGCCAAGACGAAGCCCAGCGCGAGAAATGCGGCTGACAAGCCGAGTAGGCGCCGCCGTAGCGGCGTTGGGCTGCGACATTGATCTCCGCATGCGTCATGGACGGGCTGGATTCTCATGACAGCGTCGCGACCCGTTCCACGATGAAGTACGCAATCGTGATGATGCCGCCACCGGCGGTGATCACGATGATGCTTGCGACGTGACTGCTCGCTTCACCTCTCTTGTGGTTGACCGACATTCTGGCACCGACAATGAAAAAGCCCACGATACAACAGAGGTACCCACCCCACCGTATCCAGCCGACTATGATCAGGAATACTCCTGCTCTCGGCGGGGCTTGGCTGTCATTAGGAGAGGGAATATTAACGGGAGGGTCGTCTGCCGCACTGAGCGGGACGGTTTCCATGGCTACCTGGGTCAGGTGTGCCGCGTACTGGAAGAATCCGGTCATCCACGAGACCATCAGATCAAGCACGTGCATCCTCCGAAACGATGTGAGTCAGATCTTGAGTCAGCCGCGAATAGGCGGACGGCAACTTGATTTGGTCCGGGGGTGCGCCGAGGCGCAGGGCCTCCACCCACGGAAGCTCCCATACCTGAGGCACGCCTCCGGAAATGAGTTGCAGTAGCTCGTTCAGTGGTTTCGGGCGTTTCCCGGGGGCGTCGGCTATCACGACCAGCCCCAGCAGTCGCACGTTCGGAAGCACGCCCGCGGCCCATTGCCGAGCGGCGGCCTGAGCTGCGCTGAGACCGGAGGCATGGCTGCGCGCGACGAGAAGCACCCGGGAGTGTTCAGGGGGCTCGGGTGTCGGCCAGTACCGTCCGGCGCTCATGCTCTGTGGGATGACAGCGGCCAACGTGGAGGTGCCGGCTCCCCCATGGCATGAAGCCAACCAGAGGTCGGGGCCGGAACCGCTGTAACCGGCCAGCCCCAGCGGACTCGTCGGTGGTGGCGCCAGATGGGCCGGAGTGACTGCATGCGCATGGAACTGCCCGCTTGAAACGCTCCTCTGCTGAGAGGTCCTCGGCCCCGCGTCCGGTGCGTTCGGCAGCCCCGGCGGACCGGATGACCGCTGTGATCGGGCGACGCCCACCGCTTGCATGCCTACGCCCTCCTTCTACAAGAGGATCAGTGGCTGGTCAGGGCTGGACCGTCGCCGAGACGGACACCTCCCGAACGCGGTTCCGGCCCATGCGGTGGACCGTCCGCAAGCCGTTGCGATCGTCAACCGCGTAACAGGCAGGAAAGTGTGGGCAACGGGAAGATGACGCGCCCAGGAACTCGTACCGTCGGTTGGCGCTGGCATCGCACTCACCGGGACGGCGAGAACACGGGGTCATCGCTGGCCGCTTGGAGAATGCCTCGGAGGGACGGCTCAAGGTCGGGACTCGGGCGCGACTGCACCAGTTGGTTAGCGTTCACGGTCTTCATCCGCCGCACGTCCTCGGGAAGCACGCCGGCCAGCCGCCAGCCGGGCAGCAGGCCGGCGACCTCCTCGGGACCGTACTCCGCATCGGAGCGTGCACGGTTGAGGATCAGTGAGATCTTCTCGGCGGAGACCCGGCGGTCCGGCGCGGTGATCGCGGTCAACCACGCGTGAACCGCCTCCAGCGTCACCCGGTCGGGCTCGACCGGCACCAGGATCGCGTCGGCCTCCGGCAGGATCAGGTCCACGAAGGTCGTGTGGTGGGGCTTGGCGACGGGGGTGTCGATGAACACGAAGTCGAACGCGCCGCGCAGGACGGTGACGATCTCCTGGTACAGCGCCGGGCTGATCAAGGCTGGGTCGGCGCTGAGAGGGTCGGGCGGGCCGAGCAGGGCGTGGAGGCCGATCTCCGGTATCCGCGCGAGGTGATGGCGTACCGACTGGGCGGACAGTTCCCCGGGCGCCTGCGGTAGATCCAGGATGGTCGGCGAGGTCAGGTTGAGATATCGCGCCACATCGGCCTGTTGGACGTTGGCGTCCACCACCACGGTCGCTCCGCCGCGCCCGGCCGCCCAGAGCGATCTCGCCGTGTAAAGCGCGAGGTCCACGGTCGTGCTGGTCTTGCCGACACCGCCCTTCGCCGAGGCGATCACGATGACCCTGCCTCGCCTGATCACATCTTGAGCGGGGGCGGTCTTGAACGCGGTCGCCGCCCCATCCTTCGCGGGTGGTGTTTCGGAACGTTCGTGCCCCTTACTGGAGCTCGCCTGGGCCGGGCCGGAAGATGGTGGGTTGGCGTTGGCTGTTTGGGGTCGTGCGCCGGTCTCTATGGCCGGCGGGGCAAGTGCCTTCCAGAGTTGGGGCGGTGGTTCGGGTTGGAGGTCTGGTTGGAGGGCGCCGAGTGTCGTCAGCAGGTCTAACATGCTCATGGGTTCCGCAGATGCGACTACGGCGGGAATGAAGTGGTCGCCGCGTCGGGTGAAGAAGGCGTGGACGAGTACGGTGAACCCGTTCGCCGCCAGTGCGTTGGCCAGGAGGGGGACCTTCGCTTCGGGGAGGTCTTCGTTGAATTGCGGTGCGAAGATGAACGCGGCGGGGGGCGCAACCTTGCCGCTTTTGGACAGGGCGCGTAGTTCGGTGGCGGAGGCGACGTCGAAAACGGCGGGGAACCGCCCCGTGTTGCGGAGTTTGCGCGCGAGGTCCGGGTGTCCCGCCACGACGAGATTCGGCGCAGTAGCCATCACACGTTTCCTCAGCGCTCTGGTGATCGACCGGCCGCGGTCCGGCCGGTTCCACAGAGAAGACAGTGCGGGCAAGCACCGCCACCGCCATTTCCAACAGCACGCACCGGCCCGAAGCCGGCGCCGGGTCGGGCCACTGACGGCTCGGCGTGAGCAGCGGCGGTGTCTCCCGAACCGGCGCCGGTGTCGGGGCGGGCATGTCGACGGCCGTAGAGGCACGGTGGTCGGTGAGACCGCCAGGATGCCGCCTTCGGGCTTCGAGCCCCATCGAGGCGCCCCCTGCCCAGCAGGAAGAGGTCGCGATCGGCCGTGCCCGTGGCTCCGGCGTCCGGAGATCACCCGGTACCTGAGCAGTTCGCCGTCGGCCGTCCCCCACGAGTCGTGCCGCGGCGCCTCCGGAACATCGCCTGGCGGGGCGAGACGCCGAGCCCGCAGAGGCGCTGGAGCGGCCGTGATCGTGCGCTTTCGGTTCACCAGGTTGCCGTACCTGCCCCGTATGCAGGGCCACGGCGTCCAACGTGTGTGAGCTCGTGGGCGGGGGTCGCCTTGGGGGGGAAGAAACATCTGGAGTGATCGCGTCAGGAGCGGTACAGGTGCCGGGATCCTTACTCCCCGACGTGCTCTCGAATCAGTTGTTCGACCGCCTGCTTGCTCTGAGCGATGCGATCCCGGTCGTCGCGGTTCCACCAAGGGGTGAGCCACATCTCGACGGGACGGGCCGTACCCGCCACAACGGCCGCGCGGCCGAAAGGCATGGTCCTGAGCTCTTCGGGATGCAGCGCCTGCTTCCCGTCCTGCTTGCCCACGAGATCGGAGAGCTCGGAGAGGTCCTTGGCAGTACCGGTACCGCCCGAGATGATCCGGATCGTTGCGTTGTCGAACAGGCGTGCGGCGCCGTCCGACCCCCACCTGGCACGCGCTTCCGCCAGCGACGTCAGGTAGGCGTGCACCGTGATGGAGTAGCCACCTGACTCGCCCATGTACACGGGAAGGCCGCCCAGCGGGCAGATGTCGGCCACCTGGTTCAACTCGAAGGTCAGGGGCGGGTCGAGGCGACCGGTCGGCTGCTTCATCGCCACACCGCGAGCCGTTCTGAAGAACTGCTCGACCATCGTGGTGACCACCGGTGCGATCCCCCCGTGGTCGGGCTGGGCCTTGCCGATGAAGTAGATAGTGTTGCGCCCCTTGAGGAAGTCAGGAAAGCTGAACTCCTCACCAGGGGGCGGCGAGCAGTCCTCCAGCACGCTCGGGTGCGAGAAGCAGTGCATGACCTGGATCACGGTGGACCAGATACGCTCGTCGTTCCTGTTGAACTCGAGCTGCGCCGGATATCCCGCGGCGACCCTGCCCTCGCGCTCGCCCTGGCGCAGGATGTCCATCGGCTCGTCCGCGTTGGCCTCGTAGACCCAGCGCATCACGTCCCGGATGGTAAGCCCGCCGATCGCGCCAGCATGCAGGAGGCAGCGGATGATGGTGATCACCCCGCTGAGAGATTGGGACCCCTCTGTCCCGATGTTCAGACCGCTGGACTGGACGAGCGTGCCCGATCTGACCGCGCACACGTTCGGGTCCTCGCACCCCTGCAACGGCGACCAGCGCAACCGGTTCGGCCACCCGGTGAAGTTGAACGGGTCGAACACGTAGACGTCGCCGTACCGCGCCCGCACCATGGCGGTGTGGACGAACGTCTCCCGCCGGGTGGAGGTGACGATGCAAGGGCCCGGCGCGTCGATGGTGAAGGGCGTGACGAAGTGCACGTCCTTTCCCTGCCTCGGCGGCGCGATGACGATCGCCGTGTCTTCGAGCGAGGCGTACAGTTTCCGCCGGGACCTGATGTCCCGCCCGATGTAGAAGCCCACCTCCTCGGGCTTGATATCGCGCGCGGGCCGGTTCGCGGTGGACGGCCGGACCTGCTGCGCCTTGCGAAGGACGGTCCGGGCGCTCAGCAGGTTGCGGACTTCCCAGCCGGACGCGAAGCCCAGGCGCCACCGCCGGACCGGCCGGTGGCGCCGCGCGTTCAGAACCACCCGGACCAGGACGTACATGCCCACCGATGCCAGCGCGAGGAGCACCACCAGGAGGAAGAAGAACACCCAGGCCGACCCCATCGCGGCCGCGGCCACCGGCGGCCACGCAGCGTGCGGATCACCGGGGTTCCGGACGAAATTGACGGCGATCCTCATACAGTCCGACGGGCTCGAATCAGGCCAACCACTGCCCGTGAGCAGGCCGGACAGTTGGCCCGCCAGCCACACCAGGAAACTGAACCCGCCACTCAGCAGGCCGAGTCCGACGCCGATACCGAGAATGAAGACGTACGTGTTGTCATCGTCGTCACTGGCCACGAATATTCCCTCATTTCAACTTCCTCCTGGCCTCGGCCGGCTTCCTGGCCAGGGCTAGCTCTTGTTCTGGGTGAGAACTTCGGAAATCCGCCAGGGATCGCGTTCGGACGACCTGACGAGCCCCATGTAGACCATCCATTTGCTGGGCGTACCGCGCCAACGGTCCCGCCCCGTGGGGATCGTGGTCATCTCCCATTGCCGGTAGGCGACGGTCGGTCCGTCGGACGGGGCCCCGGCCTCCCGCGCGAGTGGCTCGAGCCGAACTACGAGATAGGCCCGGTGCTGCCGCCATTGCTCGGGGATGAACTGCATGGGCTCTGTCTTGATCTTGGTCGTGTAGTCAGGAGTCAGGTAGCGCGCCGCGCGCAGCCTGGCATCTCGCATACCGACATCGATGGTGCTGTCGACCGTGTACATGACGGTCAGGGCGGCCTTCGCCACCGCCGTCGCGTCCTTCTGGTCGATCCGGCGCGGATCTGGGAGACCGCCGGGGATTCGGGGAGTTCCGGATGCGCGAGGACTTCGCGACGGCGAGGGTGCGCCGGCGCCGGTCGTCGAGATAATGCGCTTCTCACCCGGTTCGGGGGGCCGCTCACGGGGCCGCGCCCGCTCGCCTCCGCTACAGCCGGCAACCAGAGCTGCGACCGAGACGGCACAGAGAGCGGAGCGGACTCCGGCCGCCGGTACACCGGTCACATCGCACCTGCGCCAACGCCCGCTCCGGCAGGAGCCATCGCTCGCACCTGGCCTCCCGGCGGCTTCACCCGGATAGCTCCTGTAAAATTCCTCCTGTTGTCAAACGGACTGAATTTGACGTAGTCACGAACCCTCCCCACGACCAGCCAGGTCTGCGGGGCCTCAACAAACCAGCGCTTACCGTTGTACTCGCCATAATAGATGCCCACATGCGAAGCAGGATTATTGAAAAAGACCAGATCCCCGGGGGCCAACTCCTCGCGAGACACTTCGACTCCCCAGTCACCCACGAGCGGCCACATGGAGTACGTCGTATCAGGCGTCACAATTTTTTTATCAGAAGCCTGGTAGACGGCGTACTGCACGAGGCCAGAGCAGTCGAACCCAAAGGAGTCCGCCCCGTCGTATCCTCCGTCCGAGCAGCAGAAGCCGCGACTGGGACCGTTGAGGGTTCCACCACCCCATGAATAATGGACAGGGAGGTTGGGGTACCTTTCCTCAGGTATCGGCGGCGTACCCGGATCCCTCTGCGCATAATATGCGGCAGCCGCAACGATGCGTTGACCGAAGGACCCCGTCCGCCATACGGCGGATCCCACCCCTCCAGCCGTGCAGTCCACACCTGCGTAGTTGGACGGGGCTACCTTGTAATCCCTGCCATAGCGGTTTACGGCCGCCATCACATCGTGCACGTAGGGATTGTTCTGGGGGGTATAGTTCCCGGGATTATAGCGATGGACGGCATTTATTACGTCTTGCGAACTGAGCGCCATCGATGGACTTCTCTTGCCGATGCTTCCCCTGAGGTGTTTGGTCGCGGCGAGGACAGCGTCGCTTGGATCATAACGATCTTTTTTCCCGTCTCCATCTCCGTCAGCCCCGTAGAGAGCCCATGATGATTTAATGAACTGCATGGGGCCGCCCGCGCCCGCGTAGTTCTCGCCGCTGTGAACGCCGGGCAGGGTGGACCTGCCGTGGTTGGTCTCGATCCTGCCGATACCGGCAAGCACATTCCACGGGATATTCTGCCTTTGACCGATTTCCTGGTAAATTTTCAGGTAGTTCTCCGGGATGGCGTCCGCCGCCGCATCCGCCTGCACAACTTCCGGCGTCGTCGTCGTGCCGCCCGAAGCGCACGCCGCTTGCATGATGCCGGAAACGCCGGGAATGACACCCATCATGGCAAGCAGCAATACAACCACAATGAATACCGCGAAACCGGTGACGCCGAACCCGCCGATGCCGATCATCCACAGAGAAGTTCTTCTCGTCGCCACAGCGCGTCACTCCTGACCACGCGGCTGCTCGGGATCAGCAACATGGCACTGTATCGACGGCTCGGCTTCACACTCGATCAGCGCTCTCCGATATTGCGCCATTACCGCGCCCCCTGGCCTCTCGCTGTCTTCACCCGAAACAATGCAATGGAACTCACCCTGGCCGGCGGCGCGGCCACAGGGGCGAGCGTGGCGAGGTGCATGGGCGACGGTGCCGGCATGTTCACCTCCTGCAATGCCTAGAGAAGACAGTGCGGTCACCGCCCGGACGCGCAAGTTCCTTCCGGTTGCTTGCTCGACTATCGGTCGGCGGCGGTGCCTGATGGGGTTTCGGCCCCCGGGAGTGACGCGCCCCGCCTATCAGGTGACGCGCCTTCCATCCCGCTGAGCCGCTGGTCAAGTGGCCTCCCGGGTGACGTCGTCTCGTCCGTACTGCGGGATGATCGCGGACGGGTGTGCCGGTGGTCGGACGCCTGGGCCGCTGACAGGCGGTCCCGGTTGGCCCCAACGTCATGACAGCCGGGCGAGGTGTCCGGCGTGGGGATGCGTCACCGTTGCGGGACGACCGCAGGTGGTGGCGCATCACCGCCTCTACGCCGCCAACGCGGGCGTCCACCAGATGACGGCCACAGGGCCGAACAACGCCGCGGGGCCGCGTCGGCAGGCCCAGCGCCCCGGGGAGCCCGCGCGACTCTGGGCACGGCGCACGACTTTGAACAACGGCGGGTCTACGGCGCTGGTCTCTTCGAGCGCCTCAGTGGGTTTCCGGTAGAGCCGTCGCCGACCGGGACACCGAGAACCTGGTCGTGATCGCCGACCGCAACCGCCACGTCCCCGTCCGCCGCCTCGCCCCCCCCCGTGAGGTCACCGACGCCGTCCGCGCCGCCGTCAAGCACCACCACGACATGCGCGTCCACGAACTTGTCCTCATCGAGCCGGGCCGCCTGCCCCGCACCAGCAGCGGCGTCGGCAGGAGCGGCGGACGTGTGCATTACATCGCGGCACTTGCCGGGGGTCTCGGCCATCCAGGGCATCGCCCTGGCCGGCACGGCGCCAGAGGCGTTCCTGGGCCGGTGGGGCAGCCCCGCCGTGTTCCCGCGACCGCACCGGCCACGGTGCGGTCGCGGGGCTGCCGGGACGGCGGACACCCGCCAGGCTTGTCATGGAGGTTGTTGCTGCCGTCTGGACGTGATTGGGGTGCCTCAGAGAGGCTTTCCGAACTCGCGGCTACGGAGCTATCGGATCAGTCGGACGTGTCGAGCTCAGTGGGATTCACGCAGAGGCACTCTACGGCGCCCTCTCGCGCAGCCGCCGGGAGTTGTTCCAACGCCGCACCGAGGAGTTCCTGGCGGGTCTTGTATCCCTCCAATTGCAGGGAGTCGTGGTAATGCCGCCGGTCCTTGGCGTCAACCGAGATGACGACGGCGTGCTTCGTGCCCTCCAGCTCATTGGGGTGGACGTTGAGAAAGCTCAGCCACTCCGTCTCCCTCACCGGCCCGCCACGCAGTTTCTCCAGCTCGGACACGGCGGCATGGATGGCTTCCGGCCCGCTGTAGCCGTCCCCATCGATGAGGAACTCGTGTGTCTTCTTCGTCCCATCGGACTTGCGGACGATCGTCGCGATCACCAGGAGTTGGAGCGTGCGTTCGTCTGCCATGATGCGTCCTCCGCGTGGTCATCGCACGTTGGTCTGGTGCCGCCGGCCGCAGGAAGCGGCTAACGAGGACAGTCAGGGGCTGCCGAGAGAAGGCAACAGAGGTGCCCGTCACGTCCGGCCGGCGCCGACACCGGCCTCGATCCCAAGCCGCTCGAACACGGTGGTTCGCCATCGGGTTGCGGCTGCTGCGTTACTCCGGACTGTCCGTCTCTGGAACAACAGCACAACCGAATCGCGGTCCACGCGGGCCGCATACCGAATCGCCCGTCTGCAGGAGCGGACGGGCATCCTCGCCACCGCCTGCGCCAAAGGAGTCGCCGACGACACAGCGAGGAAGCAACAGCAGTGATCGTGTTGGGTGCCCGCCACGGTGTTCGGGGCGGGAGCCACCTGATACGAGCTGCCCTAATCGAGGGTCCGGCAACTGCCGGACCCTCCCTGGTCCCTGATCAACGTGAAGAACGGCCGAGGGATCACTCGCCGAACATGTGGAATGCATCGAGTCGAGAGAGGGATGGCCTCGACCTGCGGGCTGTTGATCGTGGCGCGGTACTCCACCGCTGGCGTCCGCGTCGGGCCTCGGGCCACCTCAGCCTGCGTGGACGGTCTGTGTTCGGTTTCGTCCGCTTGTTGTGGCGGTTCGGGGCCGGTCCGGGCTGTAGAAGCGGCCGGGTCCTGGCCGGTCGATCACCAGAGCGCTGAGGAATTCGTGTGATGGCTACTGCGCCGTACCTCGTCGTGGCGGGGCACCTGGACCTCGCGCGCAAGCTCCGCGACACTGGACGGTTTCCCGCCGTGTTCGACGTCGCCTCCGCCACCCAGCTCCGCGACCTGTCCAGAAGCCGCAAAGTCGACCCCCCGGCGGCGTTCATCTTCGCGCCCGAGTTCGACGAGGACCTCCCCAACGCGGGGGTCCCCCTCCTGGCCGACGGCCTGGCGGCCAGCGGATACACCGTCCTCGTCCACGCCTTCTACACCCAGCGCGGCGACACCTTCGACCCACGAGTCCACACGACCGCGCAACCGATGAGCATGGCGGACCTGCTCACCACCCTCGGCGCCCTCCACCCCGACCTCCCCGCACACCACCAGGCGGACCTCCAACCCGAGCCACCACCCGAACCGTGGGGCATACCCGCACCAACACAGGCCCCAGTTGACCAGCCGGTCCTGTCCGCCCCATCTGCCCCGGCCGCTTCGCCTGCCCCACCTGCTCAGCCCGCCCCAGTGGCCCAGGCCGCCATCGAGCCCAGGCAACCGCCGCCCGAACCGGTCCAGGAGAAACAGCGCAAGGACCAGGAAACGCCGGAAACACCACCCGGGTACGGGGAGTTGTCGATCGACCACCGGGGCAATGGTTCGGTCACCTACCGGGCCGTGCACGAGGAGTCGGGCACCGTGGTCGCCCTCCGGGTACGGCTCGACGGCGCGGAGACCCCGCCGGACGAGTGGGCCGCCTTGGAACGCGCCTCCCGCGGCGACCACGTCGTCACCGTGCTCGAGGGCGGCCGCACCGCGACCGGACGGTGGTACACGGCGTCGGTCCACTGCCCCGGAGGCGTCCACGCACCGGGACAGCCTCTGCCGATCCGGGACGCGGTCGAGATCGCAGTGTCGGTGGGGAAGGGCCTGCAGGCACTACACGATGAGGGGCTGGTCCACGGCGACCTCACCCCCGGCCGCGTTCTGCGGGGCGCCGAGGGGCCGCTGCTGACGGGTGCGGCCACCCTGCGGGGACTGGCGGCGCATTCCGCGCCGGGTGTGCTGGAACCGGTGGATCTGGACCGCGTCGATCCCGGTTTCGCGTGCCCCGAGGTGCTGCGGCGGCAGGCTCAGACGGCGGCGTCCGATGTGTACGGGCTCGGTGCGACCTTGTGGGCCCTGCTGGCCGGGCACGCTCCGTTCGCCGCCGACGACCGGATGCTGGAGGAGTCGGTGCCGCGGGTGCCGCGCGACGACGTGCCCACGTGGCTCGTCGACGCCCTGGCCCAGGCGATGGCGAGCGAGCCCGCCGACCGGTTCCCGACGGCGCGGGCGTTCACCGACGCGTTGGAGGAGGGACTCCGCGACGTCCCCGCGCCGGCCGAGCCTGAGGCCTCCACCGGCTGGGAGCAGTTGCCGGGCTGGTTGTGGGGGGAACCGGAGTCAGAGCCCCGGCACGAGACCGAGCAGGGGCACCAGACCGAGCCCCGGCACGAGACCATCCAGCCTCAGGAGACCGAGAACGAGGCTCGGCGCGAGACCATCCCGCAGCGCGAGATCGTCCGGCGGCTGGAGGCGGGACGGCCCTCGCCCGCGAGGCCGTCGCGCCGTCGTCCCGCAGCGCTGATGGCAGCCGTGGCGACGCTCGTGCTCGCGGGTGCGGGGATCGGCGTGACCGGGCTGCTGTCCGGATCCGAACCGGATGAGCCGCCCCCGCAGGCGGTGCGCCCGCCGGTGCCCTCGTCCACTCCGACGGCGGTGCGGACGGTGAAGGAGTTCGTGCCCGAGCAGGTGCGGATCGTGGACGGCCGGGTCTCGATCGAGGTCACCTGGAAGGACGGCAGCGGGGGCAAGGCCTCGCACTACGTGGTCGGCGGGCCGACGGGGCGCACGCCGTCCACCTTGGCCAGCGCGCCCCCCGGGACCGCGAAGCTCGTGGTGGCCGCGCTGAACCCGGGCGTGGACTACTGCTTGACGGTGGTCGCCGTGGTGGACGTCGACCGGGTCGCCCACGCCGAGCCCGTCTGCACGCGTCGCGTCAAGCGGGACGGCTGAGCCGACCACAGCAGCGCACGCGGGTCCCACCACCATGACAGGCGGCGCAGGGGTGATCGGGAGCACCGTAGTGCGGTGGCCAGGGTGCGAACCTGCGCGACGGCGAACACGGCGTTCTTGGGTGTGACCGTGCCCCCGAAGCCGGCCGCGTTCACCAGTGCGCCCAGCCTGCGCAGCCGTTCGGGGTCGGTCCCCGGCACCTCCCGCGCGAGGCACGCCGTGAGGTCGGCGGCCGTGGCGGACGCGGGAACGGGCAGGCTCGCGAGCCGCATCGCCACCAGCAGCTCGGTCCAGGCCGCCAGGACACGGTCGGTTGCGGTCCCCCGGCGCAGCCGGCGAATCCGCGTCAGCCGCAGCAACGGGATTCCGACCAGGAGAAGCGCCGGGAGGGCGAGCAGGAGCGTCCAGCGTCCGTCCGACTCCGGCGGGCCTGCGCCCGCGTCGCTGCTGGCGGCGGCATCGCGGGCGTCGCCGTCGCGGTGGGTCCCCTCGCCTTTGGCCGGCTCGCTGATGCGCGGTCGTGGGGACGACTTCGAGCGGTCTCGCGGGTTGGGGTCGTAGGGCACCCAGCCCAGGCCGTCGAAGTAGATCTCCCCCCAGGCCACCGCGTCGCCGGTGCGGACGACCCGTTCGCCGTCGCCGCCGCCGGGCCCGAACCCGACCACCACCCGGCTCGGCAGCCCGGCCGCCCGAGCCAGCACGGCGAACGCGCTGGCGAACTGCTCGGAGGTGGCGCCGCCGCCCTTCCGGCCCGGCGGTATCAGCAGATCCGCGAGT
Organism: Actinomadura rugatobispora; assembly: GCF_055379765.1. NCBI lineage: Bacteria > Bacillati > Actinomycetota > Actinomycetes > Streptosporangiales > Thermomonosporaceae > Actinomadura > Actinomadura rugatobispora. The sequence continues at coordinate 2,137,973 of NZ_AP029191.1, forward strand.
TCGGCGTACCCGTGCCCTCCCGGGGCGCCCGGCTCGAAGGTGTAGGAGTCGCGCAGGTACTCGGCGAGACGGGACGCGCGCCGGTGCGGGGTGCCGTCCCCGGCGGCCGAGCGGGCGATCTCGGCCAGCCGCGGGGGCGCGCCGGGCGGCAACCGGAGGTAGCGCTCGTGCCCGTTCGCGGAGGCGGCTCTGGCTCCGGACGCCTGTCGGCCGCTCCAGTCGGGGACCATCCCGGCCGCGGTGTACGCGCGTCCGGTCACCGGGCCGTCGGAGGACAGCAGCGTGCCGGACGCCGCGTCGTGGCCGACCGCGATCCCGTCGATCCGGGTGGGGATGCCGGGGACCGGAACCCAGTCGCCGGGCAGGTTCCGGACCGAGACCCGCACGGTGGTCCGCGACGTGTGCGGGGGTACCTCCTGCTCGGCGGACGGCAGGGCGGGCCCGGCGGGGCGGTACGTGCTGTCGGGCAGCCAGGTGGGGCCGGTGAACTCGGCGAGCGCGACCCAGCGCAGGCTCGCCCGCGGTCCCGACACGTTCAGCAAGGGCACGTCGGGCTCGGCGGCCCATGCCGACAGGTAGGCCAGCGGGTTGCGCACGTCACGCGGCCGTTCGGGAGCGGCACCGTCCGTGCGCGGGTCGGCCGCCCGTACGGGCCACCCCTCCAGCACGCCGGGCGCGGCGACCGCGGCGGCGGCGCCGGGAAGAGTCACCGCGCAGGCGATCGAAACGGCCGCCGCACCGGTGCGGGGAAACGGGCGGCGCGGGGCGGGCGCGGGTTCCGGGTCCGGGATCCGCACGGTGATCCCGGCGTGGGCGGTGTCCGGACGGGCCTGTGGAGCGGCGGTCAGGAGCAGGGCGGCGGCGACGGAGAGGAGCGCGGCCGACCGGTAGCCGGGCCCGGACGCCTCCGGGTTGAGCGCGGCGGCCCCGCACAGGAGTACCGCGCCGGGCAGCAGTGCCGGCAGGGCCCGGCCGTCGCGGTGCAGGACCGTCGCGATCGCGCCGGCGAGCCAGACCGCCAGCACGGGGAAGGCCAGCAGGTCCACGGTCACCGGAGCCTGCGGCGCGGTGGTCAGGATCCGGGCGCCGGAGTGCAGCGCCGCGTCCAGCGCCGCGGGCACCGGCTCCCTGACCGGTCCGGGCGACCAGGCGGCCAGCGCGACCAGCCAGCCGGAGGCCACGGGCAGTCCCGCCGGTACCGCGGCCGGGCCCAGCCCGCGCAGCAGGCGGTGCGCCAGCGAGGTCACCGCCACGGCGACGGCGCCGGTGACGGCCAGCACGGCGATCACCGGCGACGGCCGGTCGTACCCGGCGGCCAGCAGCGGTGCCGACGCGGCGGCGGCCAGCGCGACCGCGGCCGACGACAGGGCGGCGCGGGCGCGGCTCACCGGATCCACCAGCGGCTCTCGTTCCACCGTGCGGCGAACGCCGCCGGATCGGGCGCGCGCAGCAGCCTCACCCCGGGCGGCGGCACGGGACCGCTGTCGCCATCGTCTCCGATCACGCCGACCAGCGAGACGGTGCGGCGCGCGGCCAGCGCCTGCAGCGCGGCGACCGTGTCCTCCGCCGCCGAACCGGCGGCCAGCAGCACGACCACGCGCCCGGACGGGGCGGAGCGCAGCCCGGCGCAGGCGGCCGGGAAGTCCGCGCCGGGACGGGCCGTCGCCTCGGCGAGCACGTCCAGGTGCGCGGTGGCGCCCGCGGTCCCGGGCGAGCGCCGCCCACCGGCCAGCCGCAGTTCAACGGGCACCTCCGGCGCGGACCGCACGATCGAGGCCGCCACCTCGGCCAGCGCATCGAGCTCGGCGGGGCCGTGCCGGTCATCGACCAGCACCGTCAGACCCGGGCTGGTGGAGTCGGCGTGCTCGCGCACCATCAGGCGCCCGCGGCGCGCGGAGGTGCGCCAGTGGATCTGGCGGACGTCGTCCCCTGGCGCGTGCTCGCGCAGCCCCGCGAAGGCCCCCTCGCCCGCGCGGACCGCCGCCGAGGAGCCGTCGCGGCCACCGGCACCGGCCGCGGGCACGGCGGCCAGGTCGTGGTGGCGAGGATGCACCAGCACCCGCACCGCCGCGTCGTCGGCCTGCCGGGACGCTCGCACGATGCCCAGCGGATCGGTGCGGACCAGACTGAGGGGGCCCGCCTCCACCACGCCGCGGCGCTCGGCCGACAGCTCGTAGCGGATCCGGGCGCGGGCGGGGCCCAGCGGGACGGTGACCGTGCCCGTCGGGCCGGTGACGCGTTCGGCGGCGAGCGCGCGGTCCTCCTCCAGGTCCAGGACGACGGTCACCGCCTCACCTGCGACGGCCCTGGAGGCCGTGACGCGCCGCCGCACCCCGACGGCGCCCGGACGCCCGGCCAGGGCCATGGCCAGCGCGAACGTGGGGAACACCAGAGCGCCCAGGGCACCCGGAGCCAGATGGCCCGAACCGAGGCCACCGCCGCACAGGACCGCGCCCCCGGCCAGCAGCCACCAGCCGCGCCGGGTCGGACGGGGCATGCCGCCTGCCACGTCCCTAGCGCCGGTTCTCGTGCGGCCCCGGCACCGGCACCTCGGCCAGCAACCCCTCCAGCAACTCCCGGGCCTCCTCCGCGGTGGCCGCGCCCGACAGCGGCACCAGCCTGTGCCCCCACACCGGAACGGCCAGGGCCTTGACGTCGTCGGGCGTGACGAAGCCGCGGCCGTCGGCGAGCGCGTACATGCGCGCCGCCCGGCACAGCGCCATCGACGCTCGCATCGACACCCCCGCCCGCAGCCGCGCGTGCCGCCGCGTCCCCTGCGCCAGCCGCAGGACGTACTCGTACACCGGATCGGCGAACACCACCCGGCCGGCCGCGGCGCCCAGCCGCTTCAGCTCCGCACCGTCCAGCACAGGGGCCAGGTCCTCGGGCGCGGCCAGCGACGAACCGCGCATCAGCGACAGCTCCGCCTCTTCCCCCGGATAGCCCAGCGACAGCCGCATCAAGAACCGGTCCAGCTGCGCCTCCGGCAGCGGGAACGTCCCCTCCAGATCGACCGGGTTCTGCGTCGCCACCACCAGGAACGGGCGGGGCACCGGATGCGCGGTGCCGTCCACGGTGACCTGCTCCTCTTGCATCACCTCCAGCAGCGCCGACTGCGTCTTGGGGGAAGTCCGGTTCACCTCGTCCACGATGACGACGTTGGCGAAGACCGGGCCGGGATGGAACTCGAACTCCCGGCTCCGCTCGTTGAAGATCGTCACCCCGGTGATGTCGGAGGGCAGCAGGTCGGGCGTGCACTGCACCCGGCGCGCCGTCCCGCCGGTCACCGCAGCCAGCGCACGCGCCAGCGTGGTCTTGCCCATGCCCGGCAGATCCTCCAGCAGCACGTGCCCGCCCGCGGCGAACGCGGTGAGGATCAGCCGAACCGTCGCTGGATCGCAGCGCGCCGCCGTCTCGATCGCCGCCGCCGCCCGATCGAAGGCATCGGCCGCCAGGACCGCCTCCTCGCCGCCGATCGCGGGGGACGCGGTGGTCGTGGTGCTCACGCCATTCCTCTCTAGCCGCAGTTGGCCCAGCCGGCCGACGTGCTCGCACCCGCCGCACCGCCCGAATAGCGGACGCAGACACCGGGCGCGTTGACGTACACCGGCCCGGCGTAGTACTTGAACGTGCCGCTGTCCCTCGCGACCTCTCCGCCCCTCTGCTCCTCCAGCCGGATCCACACGTTGGTGCCCTTGCCGACATCGGCGGTCTTCATCGTGACCGCGCAGTTGTTCCTGCTCTTCGCGCTGTAAAGCTGGTAGATCCGCCCGCCCTTGAACGGCGAGGACCGCTGCACCTTGTAACCGCCGGTCGAACTCGCGTTGCACACCTGCTCCGGCGTGTACGGGTTGCGCGCGGGGGGCGGGGGCTTTGGCTTCGGCTTCGGCTTGGACGTGGTCGGCTCCGGCGTCGGTCGGCGCGACGGCGACTCGGTGTCCGAAGGCCGCGTACCGGGCCTGTCCGGCGCGCTCGGCGCCGAACCACCGGACGGCACGGACCCCCCGGGCGCGGGCCGCTCGGGCTCAGGTCTCCCGGGCGCCACGGGCTCCGGCGAGGCCGCATCGGCAGGCGTCTCGTCACGCTCGTCGGGTGCCCCACCGTCCTCGCGCGGGGGAAGCAGATCGGGCGGATCCGGGAAGATCGAATCGAGGGGCGGCGCGGCCACCGGAGGCGGGCCGTCCCATCCCGACCGCGGCGGGGCCGGTCCGTCGCCGCTCCGATCCGGGCCGTGCGGATACTTGCCGACCGTGCGGGCCCGGCCGTCGGGGCCGACGACCTGGGCGTCCGCGCTCCCGGGCGCGTTGACGAACAGGTTGCCCTCGCGGACCTGCAACTCCAGATCGCCCCGCCCGGCCGGCATGCTGAGCACGCCGCTCTGCCGCCCGGCCGGCTCGTACACCCGCACCTGCCCGGTCTCCCGCACCGGCACGTACACCTTCCCCGCGAACGGCACCGCGGGCTCCTGGACGGGCTCGCGCAGCGGAAACGACAGGACCGGACCGCCCTGACGCACATCGCCCAGCGTGACCACCGCACCCGCGGCGGGCACGGTGACCGCGGCCAGCGGCCCATGGGTGCGCTCGGGCACCATCGCGCCCGCGAGCGGCACCGGCGCCGTGATGCGGCGCGTACCGTCACCCGTCGCGACCACCAGATCCCGCCCGCCGCGGTCCACCACGAGCGCGCCCTGATCCAGCACCGTCAGCACGAGATCGCGGCCGGGCTCGGCGACCTCGGCGGTACGGGCCACGGCGGCCCCCTCGCCGGTGACCTTCACCGCGACGACCGTGCCCTGCCGCGGCACCGCCACCCACAGCAGACCGGCGCCGTCGAACTCGCCACCGGCCAGCGGCCCGGGCAGCCGCAGAACCGGCCCCACCGGCCGCAGGGTGGCCGGATCCACCGCGCGCACCTCGCCGGATGTGCGCTCGATCACCGCGGCGGCGGTACCGGCCATCACCAGGTGCGGGTCACCGCGGGTACCGACGTCCAGCCGTCCCGAGAACCCCAGGCCGGCCAGATCGAGCGACGACACCCGCCCGGTGTCCAGGTCGTGGATCAGCAGATGCCGGTCGTTCTGCGTGACCCGGACCCGGTGGCCGCGCGCATCGGTCACCTCGCGGCGCCGCTCGACCCGGCCATCGTCCGGATTGACCCGGGCCACCTCGCCCGCCGTCCGGCTCCACAGCCACGCCCTGCCGTCAGAGGCCGCGGTGGCGTGACCGATCCGGCCGCCGCCGAGCAGGGTCGCCAGCAGAGCCAGGGTGACCAGCACGGCCGCCGCCCAGCCGCCGACCCGCGTCCTGGCCGTCGCCGCCCTCGTTCCCCGCCCCTTCACAGACACCCCTTCGGATTCAGTGAGGCTTTCCGTGATGACAGTCCGGTGGCCGGTGCCGGCGGCAACCGCCGTCCAGCCGTCAAGGGAACGGACGCCCGTTCAGAAGTACTTTCCGTACAGGTCGGTGGTGGGCCAGCTCGTGACGCCGTTGGCCGCGATGTGCAGGAGTTTGTCGATGTCGCCGTAGTTCTTCCCTGACGCGTCGTCGCGCTGGTTGAACAGCGCCGCCCAGGTCAGCCCGTCATGACGGCGCACCAGGATGGTGTACGTGCCCGGCAGGCCGCCGGTGTGCCAGGTGTTGCGCCCGCCCGTGACGTTGCGGACGTGCCAGCCGCAGCCGTACCAGGCGCCGCTGGAGTCCACGCCCGTCTCGGGCCTGCCGAAGGCGCGTCCGATGGACGTGCTGCCGAGCACCGGGTTCGCGGCGTCGAAAAGGCCCGCGAAGCGGACCATGTCGGCCGCCGTGCTCAGCCAGCCGCCGTGGGAGTCCATGTTCTCCAGATTGAACCCGCCGTAGGGAGCGGGCACCGTGGCCCCGGACGCGTCCATGACGGTGGACACGTTGTACTGCGAGGCGTACGGCACCTCCCCCGATGCCGCGTTCATCTTGAGGCTGCGTCCGAGCTTCATCCGCGTGATACCGCGCGGCCCGAGGATCTTGTTCTGGACGTAGGTGCGGTAACCGGTACCGCCGACCTGCTCGATGATCCGGCCGAGCAGCATGTAGCCGTAGTTGCTGTAGGCGTAGTCGCTGCCCGGAGTGTGGTCGAGCCTGCGGCCGTTCATGTATTTCATGATGTTGGCCTTGGTGACCGGTATCCGCACGCCCAGCGCGGACGCCACCGCGGAGTCGCGCCGGTACATCGGGTCGAAGCCGAGGTCGCGGTCCCAGCCTCCCGTGTGCTGCAGCAACCGCCAGACCGTGACGTTCTTGAGCCGGGAGTCCATCGTCTGCCCGCTCGGCGGCGTCAGCGACAGCAGCCGCGTCACCGGGGCACCGAGGTTCAGCTTGCCCTCCTGCGCCAGCCTGAGGATGGCCGCCCCGGTCACCGCCTTGCTCAGGCTCGCGATGCGGAACAGCGACGTCGGCTGCGTCTTGAGCGTGGAACTGCTCGTCCACGTGTACCCGCGCGCCAGTAGGAGCTTGCCTTTGCGCGCGACGGCGAGCTGCCCGCACGAGATGTTCCGTGCCTGCATGAAGCTCTTCATCGTCGAGTCGAAGCCGCCCAGCCCGGCGCCTCGCTCCCCGCTCACCTTCCACGTCTTACCGGCCGCCGCGGTCCGCGCCTGGACGGAGTCCTCCGAGCACCCGCTCAGCAGAACCGCCCCGGACGCGCCCACACCCGCGAGCCCGGCGGCCCGCCCGAACTCCCGCCGGGACAGTCCCGCACCCATCGAACCTCCACACGATCGAACACCGGAGCCGCGCAGGGCCCACCACACCCGTGATCGTCCGGAAGGCCCCGGCGGCGGCAACCCGCGCCTGCCGAGGATCACATCCGGGGCGGGCAAGCGGCATTTCATCTGATCGTCGAGGAGACGGTGCCGCTTGCCGTTCTCAGGGATTCCGGACTGTAGTCCGCAGAGGCCAGGGGTCGCGCTACCCCGTTGACGTCAAGGAGACCCAACACGTGACATTGGTGAACGACGCGGCTCCCGCCCCGCAATCCCCCGGTCGCAAGTTCCGCGCCTTCACGGCGAAGCACCTCGACGAGCTGACCGCCCGGGCCGGGCTGAGCGAGCAGGAACGGCTGGAGACCAGGGCGGTCGCGACCGTCCTGCCCTTCCGGACCAACGCCTACGTCATCGAGGAGCTCATCGACTGGTCGGCCGCGCCGGACGACCCCATCTACCGGCTGGTCTTCCCGATGGCGGACATGCTGCCCGCCCAGGACGTCGCCGAACTGGCCGGCCTGCTGCGCCGCGAGGCTCCCAAGGCCGAGATCGACGCCGCCGCGCACAAGGTCCGGATGCGCCTCAACCCGCATCCCGCCGGGCAGATGGAACTCAACATCCCCAGCTTCGGCGACGGCAAGATCCCCGGACTGCAGCACAAGTACGACGAGACCGTGCTGTACTTCCCCAAGCAGGGCCAGACCTGCCACGCCTACTGCACCTACTGCTTCCGCTGGGCGCAGTTCGTCGGAGAGCCCGACCTGAAGATGGCCGGGGACGACTCCCACCAGCTCCGCGACTACCTGCTGGCCCACCCCGAGGTGACCAGCGTCCTGTTCACCGGCGGCGACGCCATGATCATGGGCGAGCCGGTGCTGCGCCGCTACGTCGAGCCGCTGCTGGACCTGGAGCAGCTGGAATCGATCCGCATCGGCACCAAGTCGCTGGCCTACTGGCCGCAGAAGTTCGTGACCGACCCCGACGCCGACGCCATGCTCGGCCTGTTCGAGCAGGTCGTCGAGTCCGGGAAGAACCTGGCCTTCATGGCCCACTTCACCCACCCGCGCGAGCTGGAACCGCTGGTGGTGACCGAGGCGGTACGCCGGATCCGCGACACCGGGGCCGTCATCCGCACCCAGGCGCCGCTGATCCGCACGATCAACGACGATCCGGACGCCTGGAAGAGCATGTGGCGGACCCAGACGCGCATGGGCATGGTCCCGTACTACATGTTCGTCGAGCGCGACACCGGTCCCCAGGACTACTTCGCGGTGCCGCTGGCGCGCGCGTACGAGATCTTCCAGACCGCCTACAAGGACGTGGCGGGACTGTCGCGGACCGTGCGCGGCCCGTCCATGTCGGCCACGCCCGGCAAGGTCTGCGTGGACGGGGTGCTGGAGCTGTTCGGCGAGAAGGTCTTCGCCCTGCACTTCATCCAGTGCCGCGATTCCGACCTGGTCGGCAAGCCCTTCTTCGCCAAGTACGACCCCGAGGCGGTCTGGCTGGACGACCTCAAACCCGCCTTCGCCGACCGCTTCCCCTGGCAGGGACCCAGGACCGAGGGCAGCGGCGCGTCCCGGCTTCCCGTCGTCTGACCGGAGCCCCTGGAAAGAAGTCTTGAAAGGCGGCAGCGGCATGACCTTGGCGATCTCGGACTACCCCCGCAAGCGGCTCGGCAAAGTCGCCGAGGTGAACGGCATGACCACCACCGACGGCCCGTGGATCGCCGTGCGCGAGGCGTTCGACATCACCGGCCTCAAGCCCGGGGTGCTGGCGAGGTGGGGGGAGGAGGGTCTCCTCTCGGTCTTGCGGACCGCCGAGCGGACGCAGCGGCTCTACCTGAAGCCCGAGCTTGAACTGCTCGTCGGCTTGGGCACATGCGCGCCGCCGACCCTGCGCAGCGTGCGCCGCTACCTGCGGACCCATGAGGGGGCGCGCCTGGTGACCGCACTGGCGGGCCTGCTGAGCGGTCAGGGGTTCATGGTCGAGATGGTCGATGAGCTGTGCCTGCGCGTGGCGAAGGGCACAGGCCCAGGTGCGGTGGAGATCGAAGGTCGCCGCCGCGGCGACGACGGCGACCGCTGGTGGTTCGGTTGGGTCGGCGGCTCGTGGATGTGCGAGGCCGACAAGCCGGCCGACGCCGGAGTGCAGGTGAAGGCGGCGCTGCGCGAGGTGATGGTGGCCTGATGACGAGGCGACGACCGCGCACTTTCCGCCAGACCGGACACGCCCAGCCGCGAGCCGAAAGCGCGCGGGCGGGGCGCGGGTCCTGGAGTCGCCCGGGCGAGGACGCTCCAGGACCCATCCAGGCACCGGGCGGGGGTCGAATGCCCCCGCCCCCGCCCGGTCCTCGGCCGTCCGGATCGAGAGACACCCGTGACGGCCCGCGCAAGGCGGGCATCGTCTCGCAGGCTTGAGGGAGGGCTCATGTCAGAGGTCGGGGTGAATCCCGACGAGGCCGTGGCCGGCGGTCGGGAGGCGGGGATGCTGGCCCTGTCGTTCCGGGGCCTCGCCACGATGTTCCAGTCGACGATCGATGTCGCGTTCATGCGCGCCGGGGAGTGGCCGGTCAAGAACGGCTACCTGGCGTACGCCGAGGAGCAGATGTCCAAGATCGCCAGAGTGCAGGCGCACGGCGAGGGGCTCAGCGGCGCCGTCGAGGGCGCCGGTGCCGCGGGCGCCGAGACCGACCGGCGGATCGACGAGGACTACCAGGGCGTCCGGGGACTGCTGCTGCGCGACCTGAACCACGAACTCGGACGGCAATGACATGGCCGGCTTCGATCCCCAGGACACCGACGCCGACCCCGACCAGATCGACCTGTCGGTGGAGGCGTTCTACGACGTCGCGGGAAGGATCACCGGGCGGAGCGGGGAGTTGGAGGGCGCCTTCAACGGCGCGGCGATGAACTTCTCCGACCTGATCGCCCACGACATCTGGAAGCAGAACGAGTACAACGCCGAGGACTGGAGGTCGGCCGTCGAGGCGGCCGTCTACGGCGCCGGCGTCACCAGGGCGTGGGCCGGTGACGTGCGGGAGTTCAAGAGCAGGCGCCGGGAGCTCATCGGCCGGTGGGAGACCGCCCGCGGCGACGACTTCGGCGTCGTGAAGCAGGAGCCGCACCCGAACCTGGACAGGGTCGAGCTCCTCGTCGATCCCCTCGCGGTGGAGCGGAGGCTGTCGGAGGACTTCGTCCGCCGCCGGGCCGCCGCGGAGGCGTCCCTGCTCCGCGGCCTGTCGGGCCAGGCCCAGACCGCGTGGGACGCACTCCAGGAGAAGGCGGAGCTGCGCGGGCGGCAGCTCGCGCAGGGGCCGACGCCCCAGAACCTGCGGCACCTGGTCAGGCACGGCGTGCTGGGCTGGGCCCCGTACAACATCCGGGGCGCCGACGCGCCGCTGCCGCTCAACCCGGAGATGGCCGGGCTGGACGCCCAGGCGCTCCGCGACTACCTCAACGGCGACCTGGAGCCCGACGCCGGCTACGCCGCGATCATCGCGGCGCTCAACGCGGCCGTCCGGCAGGGCATCGGGCGTGCGGGTGACGGCGAGCGCGTCGATCCGGAGGTCATCGAGTACCTGGAGTCCTTCTACGGCGAGCTGGGCGGCGACCTCATGGTGATGGACGCCTACGCCAACGACGACATGGGGCTGGGCGACCGGGCCCTGCTGCAAGGGGACACGCTCCGGGCGCTGGGCGGCGGCCTGCTGGTCCTGTCCAACGGCAGGCTCGGCGGCGGGTTCGACCGCCTCCCCCAGGCCGTGCGGGGCCTGTTCAACGGCGACTTCGTGAACGACGCCCCCGCGCAGACGCCGACCGATGCGTGGGGCCGCGACTACGCGGCGCTCGCCGACCTGCTGGGGCACGCCGACCGCCGCCTCACCCCAGGCACCGACTTCGCCGTGAACCTCATCGCCGTCACGCCGCACTACCTCGAGGTCATCGCCTCCCACCCCAACCAGATGGCGAGCGAGGAGTTCCGGCTCCTGGACGGCTCGGCGCGGACCATGCTGCGCGTCGCCACCCGCGACATCGAGGCGAACCACGCCATCCTCACCGGCGACTTCGAGCCCGGCGAGGTCGGCAGCGCGACGCCCGAGCTGCTGCGGTCGCTCTTCACCCACGACTGGGCCGACGACGGCGCCATGGCCGCGCGGCTCACCGACTGGATCTACGAGGACGGCGTGGACGAGAGGCTCGCCGGGGAGGCCACCGCGGCGCTCATCAACACCGTCACCGGCATCGGCGACGGCGGGCTCTACGCCGCCCTCACCGACACGAACGCCGGCCTCGACTCCATGGGCATGATCAACCCGGAGCTGTCCCGCGGCCTCGGCAACATCGCCGTCGCCTACCTCGACGACTTCGCCGCCCTCCAGGACGACGCGGAGACGACCTCGTTCGCCGGCGGCGACCTGGAGGTCGCCTACGACGCCCGCGCCCGCTTCTTCGAACTGGTCGCCGGGGACGCGGGCGCGGCCACCCACCTGTCCGCGGCCGTGGAGACCTTCGAGCACAACAACCTGCTCGCCTACGCGGGCGTTCCCCGGGAGAACGCGGCGTCGGAGTTCGGCGCCGCGAACGCGAGGCTGCGCGCCTACCTCGACGCGGGACTGCTGAACGAGGCGATGGACCGCACCGGCAACGCGCACGACGCCGCGGCCGACGCCGCGTTCAGGGAGTTGAACGGCCAGACCTTGGTCTCCGGGGTGCTCAAGGAGACCATCGGCAACTTCGGCCCGTGGAGCGCCCTCGGCAAGGCCGTCATCGGTGTGAGCAACGAGGCGTACCGCTTCGACGCGCGGGCCGGCTCGAGCGTGCCGGACGTGGTGCTCCAGCTTCCGAACGCGGAGCGCCAGTACTCGCGGACCGACCTTTCCCAGCAGACCATGCTGTCGCTCGTCCACGCCGCGGTGCGGGACGGGCGCATCCCGATGGACGAGGTCCCGCAGGTCCTGCGCACCGGCGAGGAGCGATCCCCGATCAGGCGGCTCGACGAGGTCCCGGGCAGCGAGCGCGACCAGGCCGAGGACGCCGCGCGCCGGCTGCTGGAGCAGCCGTTCCCGGGGTTCCGGGACCTGCTGGAGGTGCAGGAACGCGAGTACGCGGACGTCTTCAGCACCCACGCCGCCAGCAGTCCCGACCACTACAAGCTGTACGTCCGCAACGGTGAGACGTCGGAGTACTGGAGGCGGTGGTTCTGAACACCAGGGACACCACCCCGGGCCAGCAACTGGTCAGGTGCGCGGCGGATGTGCGGGCTCCAGGTGGGCGCGTTCTCCTTGCGGGCCGAACAGGGTGAGGACCTCCGCGGGCCGGCTGTCGGCGCTGCCGATCCGGTGCGGTATGCGGGTGTCGAACTCCGCGGCCTCGCCGACGCCGAGTAAGAACTCCTGCTCGCCGAGCACGAACCTGACCTGTCCGTTGAGGACGTAGAACCACTCGTAGCCCTCGTGGGTCTGCGGGGTCGTCGCGGGCGCCCGCCCGGCGGGCGGATAGATCACCTTGTAGGCCTGGACGCCGCCGGGCCGCCTGGTCAGGGGGATGATCACCAGGCCGGATCGGCGCACTGGCCGCAGGTGGATGCGCGGGTCTCCGGTGGGCGGGGCCGCGACGAGATCGTCGAGCGGGACGCCGTGCGCCCGGGCCAGCGGCAGCAGCTGCTCCAGCGTGGGGCGGAGCCTGCCGTTCTCGAGACGGGACAGGGTGCTCGCCGTGAGGCCGGTTTCGTCTGCCAGCGCCGCCAGCGTGGCGTTCCGCGCCCGGCGCAGGGCACGTAGACGCGGCCCGACTCCGGCCAGAACGTCTTCCGCGGGGTTGTCCATGTGCCGATGATGCGGATCCGCAACTTTTCTTGCAAGGGGGAACGGCGGTGGTGATGCTGCCGGTACATCACCGCCGTCGAAGGGCAGACTCGCATGGATTCCACCGCGGACGCCGAGGCGTTCTGGGAGCGGCACTACCGCGCCCGGCGCGCCTGGGACGCGCGCGTCAACCCGGTGCTCGCGGAGATCGCCGCACCGCTGAACAGCGGTGCGGCTCTGGATCTGGGCTGCGGCGCCGGTGGCGACGCCGTATGGCTCGCCCGGCGGGGCTGGCACGTCACCGCCGTGGACATCTCCACCACTGCCGTCGAACGGGTGCGGGAACGCGCTCGCGAGCTCGGTCTCGCGGGGAGGGTCGCCGCCGAACAGCACGATCTGGCCACGAGCTTCCCGGCCGGGGGGTTCGATCTCGTCTCCGCCCAGTACTTCCACTCCCCGTTCCCGCTGCTCCGCGGCCAGGTCCTGCGGACCGCCGCGCGGGCCCTGCGCCCCGGCGGCCTGCTGCTGATCGTCGACCACGGCTCCACCGCGCCCTGGTCGTGGAACCAGGACCCCGGCATCCACTTCCCCACTCCCGCCGAGGTCGCCGCCGAACTCGATCTGGACGCCGCGCACTGGTCCGTGCTGCGCGCCGACATGCCCCGTCGCCCGGCCACCGGACCCGCGGGTGAGACCGCCACCGTCATCGACAACATCCTGCTCGTCCAGCGAACCGGAACGGAGTGACCCCGATGCGGGCCAAGGACGCCACGCCGCCGCGGACCGGCGCCAGTGAGAAGGCCACCCTGCGGGGCTTCCTCGACCAGCTGCGGGACGCGGTCGCGAACAAGGTCGCGGGCGTGCCGGAACCGCAGGTCCGAACGGGCGGAGTGCCCTCGGGCACCAGCCTTCTCGGGCTGCTCAAGCATCTGGCGTTCGTCGAACGGTTCTACTTCCTCGGTGAGGACGCGGGCGACTGGCGCGCGACCATGCGGCCGTCCGCGGAGGACACCGTCGACGGCGTGCTCGCCGACTACCGCAGGACCGTCGAGCGAGCGAACCGGGTCATCGACGCGTGCCCGGATCTGGCACTTCCCGCCCCGCGCCCGCCGCGTCCAGGGCCCGCGCCATCGATGCGCTGGGTCCTGGTGCACATGATCGAAGAGACCGGACGGCACGCCGGCCACGCCGACATCCTCCGCGAGCAGATCGACGGATCCACCGGCCGCTGAGTTCGGACGGCCGCGGGTCGCCGGGATCAGGGTTCTTGATCGGGGGTCAGTGGCAGGTGGTGCGGGGGCGGGTGCGGGAGGGTTCGGCCCGTCGAGGCGGTGATGCCGTCGAGGGCCAGTTCGAGGTAGCGGCGCCAGGCCTGCGGGTCGGTAGTGAGCAGCGGCGCGGCCGTGTGCTGGATGCCACTCAGCAGGAGCATCACGTCGGTGCCGGTGATGTCCGGGCGGACGATGCCCTGCCGGCGGGCGCGCTCGGTGAGCTCCTCCGCGACGTCGCACAGGCGATCGATCGCGTCGCGCACCTGCTGGTGCTGCAGGGACGGGCGTCCGACGACCTCGCAGAACGCCCGGTCCTTGACGAAGGTCTCCACTCCGGCGGCCATGAACTCCCGCAGCGCGAGGCCGGGATCGTCCGCCGTGAGCAGTGCGGTGCCGATGTCCGCGAGCTCGTCGAGCATGCCGAGCATGATCGCCGCCAGCAGTTCCCCCTTGGATGAGAAGTGGCGGAAGACCGTGCCCTTGCCTACTCCGGCGCACTGCGCGATCTCGCCGATGGACACCTCGACTCCGCGCTCGGCGAACGTTCTGGCCGCGGCGTCCAGCAGCAGCCGGCGGTTGCGGACCGCGTCGCTGCGCGATGGGCCGGCCGGCGTCGTTCCAGTCATGCGCCTCTCCTCCCCCCTCAGCGTACCTAAGGTGACCAGGCGGTCCGTTTCACTGCTAGGCTAAAGTGACCGCCCGGTCCGTTTACCGGGCCGGGCACCTGTGAGCGGAGGGAAGCAGATGAACGCCATGGTGGAAGGAAAGGTCGTCCTTGTGACGGGAGCGTCGTCGGGGATTGGCGAGGCCACTGCTCTGGCCCTCTCGGCGGAGGGGGCCCGTGTCGCGGTCGGGGCCCGGCGCGCCGACCGGCTGGAGTCCCTGGCGCGCAAGGCGCCCGGCGAGGTCCTGGCCCTCGAACTGGACGTGACCGACCAGGAGTCGGTGCGGGCCGCGGCCGCCAAGACCGTCGAGCACTTCGGCGCCCTGGACGTCCTGGTGAACAACGCCGGGGTGATGCTCAGCGGCCCGATCGCGGGCGCCGACACCACGGAATGGACGCGCATGGTCGAAACCAACCTGCTCGGGTCGATGTACGCGGTCCACGCGGCGTTGCCGCACCTGCTGGAGAGCAAGGGCATCGTCGTGCAGGTCTCGTCGACCTCGGGACGCATCGCGACGGCCAGCAGCGGCGTCTACGCGGCGACGAAGTTCGGCATCACCGCGTTCTCCGAGTCGCTGCGGCAGGAGGTCACCACCCGGGGCGTGCGTGTCGTGGTCGTCGAGCCCGGCTTCGTCGCCACCGAGCTGGCCGGCCACATCACCGACCCCGCGATCCAGGCCGCCGCGCGGAAGATGGCCGCCTCCATGCGCACCCTGCAGCCCGAGGACATCGCCAACGCCGTCGTCTACGCGGTCACCCAGCCGGAGCACGTCGCGGTCAACGAGATCCTCATCCGTCCGACCGACCAGACCCAGTAGCCGAACACGTTCAGCGGTGCTTCTCGGCCAGTGCCGCCAGTTCGTCCAGGAAGAGGAGCGCCTCCTTTTCTGGGGCCCCGGCGTCCCGGAAGAAGGCGAAATGGTCGATGCCGCCCTCGGCGAGAGTTGTGAGGGCGCGCTCGTCCAGTGGGGCTCCGATCAAGGTGACCGGGATCGGTCTTGCGGCTCGGTGTCGCAGGTTCGCCACTTGGGCCACCAGGTCCTCGGGGGTGCCGACGAGGTTGGGGGCCCATCCGTCGCCGTACTCGAGAACGCGGTCGAGGACGGTGGGGCCGTTGCCGCCGATCAGGATCGACGACCGCACCGGCTTCGGCCAGGAGAAGATCGGGCCGAAGTCGACGAACTCGCCGTGGAATTCGGCCCGTTCCTTGGTCCAGATCTCCTTCACCGCGAGCATCCGCTCGCGCATCAGGGCCATGCGCGTCCTGGGGTCGGTGCCGTGGTTGCGCATCTCCTGGCGGTTCCAGCCGGCGCCGACCGCGAGCTCGAAGCGGCCTCCGGAGAGGTGGTCCAGGCTCGCCGCCTGCTTGGCGAGCGTGATCGGGTCCCGCTGGACGGCCAGGGCGATCCCGGTGCCCAGGAGGAGGCGCTCGGTCGCGGTCGCGGCGGCCGCCAGCGCCACGAAGGGGTCCAAGGACCGGTAGTAGTCGCGGGCGGGGAGGTCGCCGCTGGGGTCCGGGGGCTGCTCGTCCACCGGGATGTGGGTGTGCTCGGCCACGAAGAGCGAATCCAGGCCGCGTTCCTCCACGGCCCGGGCCAGTTCGGCCGGCTGGAGACCCTCGTCGGTCAAGAACGTGCTCACGCCGAATCTCATCTCGACACCTTTCGCTACGGGGTTCCGAGACTGCCCGAGCCGGACGGGGTCTCCCAGAGCCCGTTTGCGTGTACGACGAGTGGTCCTACTACTCCCAGGGTCAGGCTGGTACGCACTGGTATGCTGACGACCGCCGATAATGGGCGGTATGGACGATCGGCAGCTCGGAGAGTTCCTGCGCAGCCGCCGGGGACGGCTGAGGCCGGAGGACGTGGGGCTGCCCGCCTCCGGGCGGCACCGGCGGGTGCCGGGGCTGCGCCGGGAGGAGCTGGCCGGGCTCGCGGGCGTGTCGGTCGCCTACCTCACCCGGCTCGAACAGGGCAAAGGCCACAACGTTTCAGCCGAGGTGCTGGACGCGCTCGCGCGTGCCCTGCGGCTGACGGCCAACGAGTACGAGCACCTCGAACACCTGGCCGGGGCCCGCAGGAGATCCGCGCCGCGGCAGGAGCGGGTGCGGAGCGCGTTGCGGGATCTGCTGGCCTCGATGAACGGGGTGCCCGCGTACCTGACGGGACGGTGTTCGGACATCCTGGCCTGGAACCCGCTGGCGACGGCCTTGTTCGGCGACTGGGACCGATGGCCGGCCGAGGAGCGCAACCTGGCGCGGATGGTGTTCCTGCGGCCCGAGTCCCGCAGGCTCTTCGTGGACTGGGAGTCCAAGGCGGCCGAGGTCGTCGGTGCACTGCGCCTGGAGGCGGGCCGACGGCCGGGGTTGCCGGCGCTCGTGGACGAGCTGTCGGTGAAGAGCGAGGAGTTCCGTCGCCTGTGGGCCCGGCATGACGTCAAGGAGAGGAGCCACGGGACCGATCGGCTGGATCATCCGGTCGCGGGCGCGCTCACGCTTTCGTTCGAGTCGTTCCGGCTGCCCGACGAGCCCGATCAGTGCCTGACCGTCTTCCACGCCCGGCCGGGCACCGCCACGGCGGAGAACCTGCGGCTGCTGGGCAGCTGGGGGTCGGACACGGACCGCCGGTGGTCAGGGCCAGAGGGCCTGGAGTACGGGAATCAGGGCGCTGCCCGCGGCGCTTTCGAGGATCGTCCGGAGTGAGAGCCCGAGGGCGCGGAGCCTGGCGTGGTCGGGTCGCGGCCGGCGGGTGGTTTCGGCGATCTCCTCGATGAGCCGCCGCGCCCGTTCGCCGTCCTCCTCGGTCAGCCCGAGCGTCGGCAGTGCCTGCGCGACCGCTTCGGTGAAGTTCGTGAGGGCGGGCACGTCGATCGTGGTCTCGGAGATCTGGGTGTTGTTCGGCCCGATCGCGAGTTGGCCCGACACGGAGCCGCCGATGTGCACGTCGTAGTCGTCGCGTTCTGCCATGGCCGGCCTTTCCTCAGTCGATGGTCAAACGCTCGTGGGCCTTGCGGTCGGACTGGAGGCCGACCGCGGTGACGTCGTACTGCCCCGGTCCGGACGGGACGTGGCCCGGAGCCTCGACCCGGCCGTCGTCTGTGGCGACGTAGACTCCGTCGGCCCCCAGGCCGGTGACGCGCACCGACTCGCGCGGGCGGAAGCCGATGGCGATCACAGTGAAGGTCTGGTCCGCTTCGGGAGCCGGGGGGTTGAACGAGATGTCGGGCGGGGTGAGCGGGGGCGTCGATTCGACGCCTTCCCTGCCCGTGCCGCGTCCGGGGCCCTTCACCTCCACCCAGTCGTCGGGCGTCAGGTGGGACAGCACGTCGTACACGTAGACGCGGTAGCGGCCGTCGGACGGGGCGTGCACCTTGATCACCTTCTCGGCCCGCCCCTGGCCGTCGGTCGTCGCGTGCCGGATCCCGCCGGAGCCGCCGTCCAGTTCGTCGAGCCCCATGAAGTGGATCGGCTGGCGCGGCTTGAACCCCGTCGCGGTGATCGTGAGCATGTCCCCCGGTTCGACGGTCGACGGCTCCGCGACGACCTTCATCTGCCCCTGCGGCTCCGGGGTCCGGGACCGTGACTCGGACGTGGACGGGGACGGGGGAGGCCGGGTGGAGACGACGCGGGTCGGGACGCCGGACGGCACGGCCGCCGGGGCGGGCGCCGACACCGGACGTCCCCCGCCGCGCACGGCGACCACGCCGGCGACCCCCGCGGTCGCCACCACCGTGACCACCACCACGATGACGGCGGGATGCGCCAGCACGGCCGCGCCGGACGCCTTGGCGCCCGTCGCGGCGGTCGCGTGCACGGCGAGCGCGGTTCCGCCCGCAGCGCCGCCGGCCGCCGCCAGGCCCGCCAGCATGCCGAGCGCGCGCCGCCGCACGCGGTCCTCTTGCTCGAAGTACGCCGCGTCCTCCGCCGAGTCCGAGCGCCGGGCGGACTGGTGGCCGAGCTTGAGCACCTGGCGCCAGACGCCCCATCGGAGCGCGCGGCCGAACGCGGGCGCGGTGGTCCGGGCGAGCCGGCAGGCCCGCTCGTGATCGCCGCGGTCGGCGGCGGCGGTCAGGACCGCCAGCACGATGGGTCCCGCGGAAGCCACCTCGCGTGGCGTGGCCGTGCGCGCCCAGGCATCGAGGGCCTCGGCGTAATCGGCCGGATCGGCCTCGCCTTCCGCGCCGGCCGCGAGGACGTGGCCGCCTGCCCCGGCCACGGCCAGGCCGACCCGCTCCAGTTCGGCGACATCGGCATCGTCGCCTGCCAGCGCGGTGAGCAGGCCGGACGGAACCGGCAGGCCGGGCAGGGCGCGCAGCACGTCCAAGGCGGCGCGGGCCTGCGCGTTCAGCCCCGCGACCAGGGCCTCTCTGAGGAAGGCGAGGTCGGTGCCGAGGGAGGCGCCCCGTCCCTCCTCGATCGCCGCCGCGGCCTGCAGCATGGTTCCGGGTTGCCCGTGGCAGGCCTCGTACACGCAGCGGACGCCGTCGAACTCCTCGTCGTCCAGGTCGCGGCCGAGTTTCGCCGTGACCAGCCCCAGTGCCTCTTCTTCCGCGAGCCCGCCCAGCTCCAGTCGCTGCGCCGCGCCGTCCCCGAGGGGGGCGGTCGTCCCGACCAGCAGGCTGCCGGCCGGGACGGCCTGGATCAGGTTCGTGAGGTCGTCGGCACGGCCCGGGAAGTCGTCGATGACGAAGAGCGCCCGGATCGGGGCCATCAGCTCTCCGAGGCGGGCGGGGGTGGGCCGGTAGTCCTCCACGTCGTAGCAGGTCTCGAAGAGCCGCTGCAGGACGTCCTCGACCGGCTGTCCGGCCGCGGCCAGGAAGACCACGTCGCCGTCCCAGTCCGCCGCGACCCGGCACAGCAGCGCCGATTTGCCCGCCCCCCGCGAGCCGTGCACCACCACCGGCCGCTTCTGTCGCAGCCACCGAGCCACGTCGGCCAGTTCTTCCTCGCGGCCGACGAGCGGGCCGGCGGGATCGGGTTTCTCCGAACGGGCGGGCCTTTTCCGTGCGCGCATCCGCGGCGCCGCTCCGGTGCCGACCGACACCGAGGAGCCGGTCGCGTTGATCACCACGTTGCGGTCGCCGACGACCATCTGGCCGCCGACGTCGCCGTCGACCCGCACTCCGCCGCGCATCGGCTCCCCGTCTCCGCCCGTGCCCCCGCTCCAAGGATCGGCCATCCGCCTTCCCGGACACAGACGCGCGACGGAAATGGCCGGGCCCGGCCGGGAACGGCGTTGTACTCGGCGATCAACTCTGCGGCGAGGCGAGGAGCATGCCGGTGATCATGTCGACGAGGGCTTCGCCCACCATCGTCCAGTCCGCGGGCCGGCCCGTGTAGGCCGCCGCGCGCTCCTGCTCGGCGCAGGTGTGGATGACCACGAGCCGCATGCTCTGGCTGCGCAGCGCCGCCACCTTCGGTGAAAGCCCGGGCGCCTGCGACCGGACCGCGACGATCGCCTTCCGGAACAGCGGAGCCTGCAGGGGCGCGGCGAGCTCTTCGGGGCCCAGGGTCGGGTCGGCGCAGACCTGGGCGGTGAAGCGCGCGTACCAGGTCGGGTGGCCGAGTTCGGCGAGGTGCTCGGTGTAGGGCAGCGCCAGGCTGGCGATGTGGTCGCGGGGATCGTCGGAGTCGCGCGCCTCCCGGGCCAGCTCCTGGATGCGGCGCGCGATGGGTTCGCCGTGGAAACGCGCGATGGCGCGGATGAGGTCGGCGCGCGAGCCGAAGTAGTAGGCCAGGGCCGAGTTGTTGCCCTGGCCCGCCGCTTCGACGATCTGGCGGTTGGAGACCTCCGCGAGGCCGTGCTCGGCGTAGAGCCGTTCGGCCGTGCGCAGCAGCAGCACGCGCGTGGCGTCGGCCTGCTCCCGCCGCGTGGCGGCCGGCCTGCGCGCGGCGCGCGGGCGCTGCGGAGTCGTGGCGTCCATGTGATCGTCTTCCTGTCGTCCGCGCGGCGGTCCCGGCTGACTTCGCATCTTCTCAGACATTCCTCTGACGAGATCTCCATGGTACAAGTAAGAAGACCTTCTTAAATCTAGGGCCGAGGAGCACCGCCGTGGACATCGAGGCCGACCGGGAGAGATGCGTCGGCGCCGGCCAGTGCGCGCTGGCCGCCCCCGGGGTGTTCGACCAGCGCGAGGCCGACGGTCTCGTCGAGGTCCTGGACCGCAGGCCGCCGCGGTCGCGATGGCAGGCCGTCCGGGAGGCCGAAGCCCTGTGTCCCGCCGCGGCGATCGCGGTCAGCGACGACTGAGACGAGGTAGTGATGCCTGGACGAGTCCAAGACAAGGTCGCCTTCATCACCGGGGCGGCGCGCGGCCAAGGCCGCAGCCACGCGGTGCACCTGGCACGGGAGGGCGCGGACATCATCGCGGTCGACATCTGCCGGCAGGTCGAGGGCGTCCTGTTCCCCATGCCCACACCGGACGATCTGGCCGAGACCGTCGCGCTGGTCGAGAAGGAGGGCCGCCGGATCGTCGCCGCGCAGGCCGACGTGCGGGATCACGAGGCGCTGAAGGCCGCCGTGGACGAAGGCGTCGCGCAACTCGGGCGCCTGGACATCGTCGTGGCCAACGCCGGCATCGGCGCCACCGGCGACCTCATGCAGTCGATGAAGGAGGAGGTCTGGCAGGACACCATCGACATCAACCTCACCGGGGTGTGGCACAGCGCCAAGGCCGCGATCCCGCACATCATCGAGGGCGGCCGCGGCGGAGCGATCGTGCTGACCAGTTCGGTCGGCGGTCTGCGCGGGTCCCAGCACATCGGCCACTACATCGCGGCGAAGCACGGCGTCGTGGGACTGATGCGGACGCTGGCCCTGGAGCTCGGGCAGCACAGCATCCGGGTCAACACCGTCCACCCCACCCAGGTCAACACGCCGATGCTGATGAACGACTGGACGTATCGGGCCTTCCGGCCGGACCTGGAGAACCCCACCGCCGAGGACTTCGCGCCGATCTCGCAGGAGAAGCACGTCCTCCCGGTGCCGTGGGTGGAGCCGGAGGACATCAGCAGAGCGGTGCTGTACCTGGTCTCCGAGGACGGCCGCTACGTCACCGGGGCGACCCTGCCGGTCGACGCGGGAAGCCTGCTCAGGTGAGCGTCCGCGCGTCCCGGCCCTCCCACGAAGGGAACGTTCGATGAGCACCGCGAAACAGCACGGCCGTCCCGCCTCCATCGTCGGGCAGCGCCCGTTCCCGCCCGAGCAGGTGGAGCGCCGGCCGGGCTGCCCGTTCGACCCGCCGGAGGCGCGGGAGCGGCTGCGCGAGGACGGGCCCGTCTCGAAGATCCGGCTGGCCAACGGCGCGGACCTGTGGGTGATCAGCGGATACGACGAGGCCCGCGCGGTCCTGTCCGACGTCCGGTTCAGCTCCGACGTCATCCGGCGCACCAGCTCGTTCAACCTGACTCCGGAGCAGGTGGCCGCGGGACCGTCCGGCTGCCCGGTGCACGAGGGCGAGCGCCGGGACGGCATGTTCATCTTCATGGACCCGCCCGAGCACACCCGGCTGCGCCGTCTTCTGATCAGCCAGTTCACCGTGCGCCGCATGAAGGCGCTGGAGACCCGGGTCCACGAGATCACCGTCGAGCTCGTCGAGGCCATGCGCGCCGGCGGCACCCGGGCCGACCTGGTCGCGGACTTCGCGCTGCCGCTGCCCTCGCTGGTGATCTGCGAGCTGCTCGGCGTCGCCTACGAGGACCGGGCGGAGTTCCAGGAACGCAGCGCGATCACGCTCAACACCGGCAACAGCGCGGAGGTGCAGGCCCAGGCGGGACTGGAGCTGCTGGAGTTCATGCGCACGCTGGTGGCCGCGAAGCGCGAGGACCCCGGCGACGACCTGCTCTCCGGCCTCATCCGCGGCGACCTCGCCGCCGACCCGCCCCTGTCGAACGCCGAACTGGTCGACATCGGCCTCACGCTGCTGGGCGCCGGGCACGAGACCACCGCCAACATGCTCGCGCTCAGCACCTTCGCGCTGCTGGAGCATTCGGACCAGCTCGCCGCGCTGCGCGCCGACCCCGCCCTGATCGACAACGGGGTCGAGGAACTGATGCGCTACCTGTCGATCATCCACACCGGACCGCGCCGGATCGCCACCGAGGACCTGACCGTCGCCGGTGTCACCATCCCCGCCGGCGACACCGTCTTGATCTCGGTGCCCACCGCCAATCGCGACGCCGCGCGCTGGTCCGCGCCCGAGCGGCTCGACCTCGCCCGGCCCCGGGCGCCGCACCTGGGTTTCGGCCACGGCGTCCACCAGTGCCTGGGCCAGCAGCTCGCCCGCGTCGAGCTGCGCATCGGGCTCGCCGAGCTGTTCACGCGCCTGCCGGACCTGCGGCTCGACGTCCCCGCCGCGGAGATCCCGCTGCGCACCGACATGGTCGTCTTCGGGGTCCACACGCTGCCCGTGGCCTGGGGATGACCGAGACCGCCGCGGCCCGCTACGCGGGCGCCCGGGTCCAGCGAGTCGAGGACGGCCGCCTGGTGACCGGGCACGGCACCTTTGTGGACGACATCGCGCGGCCGGGGATGCTCCACGCCTGCTTCGTGCGAAGCCCCATCGCGCGGGCGCGCGTCACGCACGTCGACGTCTCGCAGGCGCTGGAGCTGCCCGGGGTGCACGCGGTGTTCCTGGCCGGGGACCTCAATCCGGACGTGAAGGAGCAGTGGTACACCTCGCTCGGCCGGGACGCGGGCCTGGCCTGGCCGCCGCTGGCCTCGGACGAGGTGCGCTTCGTCGGGGACCCGGTGGCCCTGGTGGTCGCCGAGGACCGCTACCTGGCCGAGGACGCGACGGAGCTGGTGGAGGTGGACTACGAGCCGCTGCCCGCGATCGCCGACTACCGGGAGGCGCAGACCGCCGGCGTCCAGATCCACGAGGGCTACCCCGGCAACATCGCGGGCCAGGCGTCCGGGCCGCCGCCGGAAACGGTCGAGGACGCCTTCGCCTCGGCGCCGCACGTCGTCGAGGAGACCGTCTACCAGCAGGGCTACGCGGCGGTGCCGCTCGAGACGCGGGGGCTGGTGGTGGAGTGGACGGCGGGCAGCCGCGAGATGACGATCTGGGCCGCCACCCAGGCCCCGCACGAGGTCCGCGCGTTCTGCTCGCGGCTCCTGGGGCTGCCCGAGCACTCCGTCCGGGTCATCATGCGCGACACCGGCGGCGGCTTCGGCCAGAAGGTCGTCCCCCAGCGGGAGGAGATGTGCGTGATGCTGGCCGCGCGCAGGGTCGGCGGCGCCCTCAAGTGGATCGAGGACCGGCGCGAGAACCTGATGGCGGCGGGCCAGGCGCGCCACGAGCACGGCACGGTCAGGATGGCGTTCGACGACGAGGGCGCGATCCTGGCCGTGCGGCTCGACCACGTCCAGGACGTGGGCGCCTACCCGACACCGGGGCCGGTCAAGACGGCCGGCGCCGTCGGCATGTTCTTCCCCGGCCCCTACCGGGTGCCGCGCGGCGCCTGGTCGACCACGTCGGTGTTCTCCAACACCAGCGGCCGCACGGCCTACCGGGGCCCCTGGCAGTTCGAGTCCGTGGCGCGCGAGGTGCTGCTCGACATCGCCGCCCGCCGGCTGGGCATCGACGCGATCGAGCTGCGCAGGCGCAACCTGCTGCGCGGCGACGAGATGCCCTTCACCAACCCCAGCGGCATGCCCTACGACCACATGTCGCCGCTGGAGACCTTCGAGCAGGCCCTCGCGATGCTCGACCACGAGGCCTTCCGGCACGAGCAGCGCCGGGCGCGCGAGGCGGGCCGGTACCTCGGGGTCGGCGTCTCCGCCTACGTGGAGCCGACCACGACCGGGATGGGCTACTACGGAACGGAGGGCGCGACGATCCGCATCGAGCCGTCGGGCAAGGTGAACGTCTACGTGGCGGGCGGTTCGACGGGCAACAGCATCGAGACCACCGTGGTCCAGCTGACGGCCGACGCGCTGGGCGTCGACATCGAGGACGTCGCCACCATCCAGGGCGACACCGCGGTCACCCCGTTCGGCGCGGGGACCGGGGGGAGCCGGAGCGGATCCATGACCGCCGGGGCCGTCGCCGAGACCGCCCGCGTCCTGCGGGAGAAGCTCGTGGCGCTGGCCGCCCACCGCCTGGAGGCCGCGGAGGGCGACATCGAACTCGCGCACGGCCGCGCCCGCGTGCGCGGAACACCGTCCGCCGCGGTCGGCTACGCCGAACTGGCGGAACTCGCCTACTTCCGGCCGGAGGCGCTGCCGCCGGGCATCTCGGCCGGCCTGGAGGCGAGCGCCCGGTACAAGGCGCGGAGCCCCCTGCTCTGGGCCAACGCGACGCACGTGTGCACCTGCGAGGTCGACGTGACCACCGGCGAGGTGACCCTGCTGCGCTACATCGTGAGCGAGGACGCCGGGCCGATGATCAACCCGAACGTCGTCGAGGGGCAGATCGCCGGCGGGACCGTCCAGGGCATCGGCGGCGCCCTCCTGGAGCACCTCGCCCACGACGAGGACGGCAACCCGCTCGCCACCACCTTCATGGACTACCTGCTCCCGACCACCACCGACGTCCCCACGATCGAGTACGGCCACGTCGAGATCCCCGGACCCGGACCCGGAGGGTACAAGGGGGTCGGGGAGGGCGGCGCGATCGGCGCGCCGCCGGCCGTGATCAACGCCGTCGCCGACGCGCTGTCGCCGTTCGGCGTGCGGATCACGCGCCTGCCCGCAAGCCCCGCGGCCATCGTCTCCCTGCTCGAGTCACCGAACTGACCGATACGGCCACCCCGCCGGTGGTGTGCGGCGGTGCGATCTTGGGCACCTCTCGGAACACCGCCGGAGAACCGGCAAGGCCTGTGACGCCGACGTCCAAGCCGCCTCCCGGAGAGAACAGTCGACGCCGCCGTTCGCCGCACCGCGACGGCGCCCCCACCCCGAAGAACTGTCGATCAGCTGTAGCCCCCGACCGCTGATGAGAGGCGACTGTGTACCGAACCAGACGTTTCCCGGCAACCAGACGTTTCCAGGCGGCCGCCGTGGCCTGCGCCGCGGCCCTGGTCACGGCCGCGTGCAACGGCCACGCCGCCATCACCTCGACCGGGCCGGCGGGCGACCCCGTGCCCGGCGGCACCGCCCGCATCATCATGATCAACGAGCCGCGGAGCCTCGATCCCGCGGCCATGTCCAACGCGTGGGCGTTCAACGCCGTCCTGGGCAACGCCCTGTACGGCACCCTGATGACCAACGACGTCCAGACCGGCCGCGTCGACCAGCAGATGGCCGAGAGCTTCACCACCAAGGACAAGGGCGCGACCTTCGAGTTGAAGCTGCGCGCCGGCCTGACCTTCACCGACGGCGCACCGCTGGACGCGCACGCCGTGAAGTTCAACTGGGACCGGATCCGGAACCCGGCCACCGGCTCCTCCTCCATCCGCGACGCGGCGATGGTCGCCTCGACCGAGGTCGTGGACGCCCGGACCCTGAAGATCGCGCTGCGGATGCCCATCCCCAACTACGCCCACTCCGTGGTCGCCGGGGGGATGAACTGGATCGCCTCGCCGAAGGCGCTGGCGAAGGGGCAGCGGGCCTACGACGCCGCTCCCGCCGGCGCGGGCCCGTTCACCCTGAGGTCCTGGGACCGCCAGGACAAGATCATGCTGGTGAAGAACCCGAGGTACTGGGACGCCCCCAAGCCCTACCTCGACCGCATCGAGCTGCGCTCCACGTCCGACACCATGCAGCGGCTGAGCAGCCTGACCAGCGGCGGCGCCGACGTGGTCGTGGACACCAGCTGGAAGAGCATCGACAAGGCCCGCAAGGCCGGATTCCCGACCCAGGTCATGCCGCTGAGCGGCGGTCAGGCCCTGACCATGAACACGCGCAGGCCGCCGTTCAACGATCTTCGCGCGCGCCAGGCCATCGCCGCCGCGCTGGACCTCGATGCCACCGACCTCTCCGTCTACAACGGCAAGGGGAAGATCCCCTACAGGCTGTTCACCGAGACCTCGCCGTTCTACGAGGACATCCCGCTGACGAGGCAGGACAAGAAGACCGCGCAGAAGCTGTTCGACCAGCTCGCCGCCGAGGGCAAGCGCGTCTCGTTCACCTTCACCGCCCAGACCAGCCCGGACCCCAGGGCCGTGGCGGAAAGCGTCCAGGCCCAGCTCAGCGCGTTCAGGAACGTCGACGTCAAGATCCGGATCATCGCCTCCGCCGAGACCGCCGCGCTCTTCGCCTCGCGCGACTACGACATGCTCATCTCCTCGGCCCTGATGGTGGACCCCGAACCGCAGTTGTGGACCGTCCACCACGGCCGGTCCTCCGCCAACTACTCGGGACTCAGCGATCCGCAGCTCAACGCCGCGCTGGACAAGGGCCGCCTGTCGACCTCGATGGCGGAACGCAAGGCGGCCTACAAGGTGGTGCAGGAGCGGCTGGCCGCCCTCGTCCCCGTCGTCTACTACACCCGTGCCGCGCCCGCGGTCGAGACGGCCGGGAACGTCCACGGCGCCAGGCTGTACGGCTTCGGGTCGCTGCTGCCCGAGGAGCTGTGGATGCGACGGTGACGCCGCGGGGGGAGGCGGCGGAACCGCCGGGCGACGGGCTCCGTCTCTTCGTTCATGAACATCCCGGACGAGGAGATCATGACGGTCCCGGACTCGTGGCCGGCGCAGCTGCATCCGCGCCGCGACCTCGGGCCCGTCCCGGCCGCCGAGCCTGACGCCGAGGCCGCCGACCGCTGGCGGGCCCGGCTCGACGGCGAACGCGCCGAGATCGAGAAGGTCCTCGCCGTGGTGGAGGACGCCGACGCGGCGGAGGCGGCCCGCGCCTACCTGGACGGCGCCGCCGACCCCGTCGGCGCGGCCGTCGTCGCCGTCGCGGTCCTCGGCCGCGACGGCGACGCGGCGGGCTCGGACGAGGAGGAGACCGCCGCGCGCTACGCGGAGGTGATCGACGCGTGGGCCGCGGAGCACGGCGTCGCCTTCGCCGCGTGCGCGTTCACCGAGCTGCAGGGCATCGTGGTGTGGCGCGGCTTCCAGGGACTGCGGCAGCGCGAGCACGCGACGCGCCACCCCCTGTCCGGGGAGATCACCGCCCTGCGGACCGAGCGGAAGGACGACTCGGCGGAGCGGTACCTGCGCGGCCGGCGGGCGGGCCGCCGCATGCGCGCCCTGCTCGCCGCCGCCTCCGACGACGAGTACCGCTCCGCGGTGGCACGGCTCGCCTCGCTCCGCACCACCCCGGTCCGGCGCGCGACCGCCGCCTACCTCGTCCCCACCGAGCTGGACTGGGTGGAGCAGTGGTGCCGGGAACGTCCGGAGGAGCCCCTTCTCGCCAAGGGCGTGTGGACCATGCGGTTCTGCTCCCTGAGCACCCCGGAACAGCTCGCGGCGATGGGCGACTCGGCGGTCCTGAGCGGCGAGGCGCTCGAACGCCCGGTGCTGACCACGATGGCCGTGGCGCTGGGGGACGCGCTCGCCCCGCTGCTCTCCAAGGCTTCCGAACGATTCAACGACGTCGATTTCGCGGTGCTGGCCGCGATCCCCGGCGACGCCTCGTTCCGCCTGCTGCTGGAGCTCGCCGAGCAGAGCCCCGAGACGGGCCCGCTGCGCGACGCGCTGCGCCGTTACCCGGTGCGGACGCTGCGCCGGACCACCCGGCTGTGCTCCACGGGGGGCCGCATGGGCGTGGTCGCCTCCGATGTCCTCGACACCTGGGCGCGCACCGAGCCGGACCTTCTCCGCGCCACCGCCGACAAGCTCGGCTCGGGGGCCCGGGACCTCGTCCACTCGAGCCTGGAGACGACCCGGCGATTCCCCGAGGCCGCCGCCGACGTGCTGCCCAGGATGCTGGTCGCCCCCGCCTGGACCCGCCGCTCCGAGCTCGCCAAGCCCGTCACCATCTCGGGTCTGAAAGCCCCGGACGAGGTCACGATCCACTGGACAGACGGCGCCCGCCAGAACTGGGCCGAGGCCGACATCAAGGAGTGGATCGGCCACTACGGCGTCGCACCCGGCTGGGACAGGATCTGGCGTCCCGGCGACTGGCGCGACAGCGGGATCGTCCTTCCCCTGGTGTTCGCCCAGGCTCCCCTGGAGGTGGCGCAGCCCCTGCTCGCCGAGTGGGACACCACCGAAGGGCACCGGGTCCCCAACGCGATCAAGCGGACGGTGGCCCGGTTCGAGATGGAGGTCTACCCGCACGTGCTGCGGGGGGCTCGGCACAACTCCCGCTCCTTC
Organism: Actinomadura rugatobispora; assembly: GCF_055379765.1. NCBI lineage: Bacteria > Bacillati > Actinomycetota > Actinomycetes > Streptosporangiales > Thermomonosporaceae > Actinomadura > Actinomadura rugatobispora. Next base: position 2,166,650 of record NZ_AP029191.1, read on the forward strand.
GGCGAGTTCCTCCTGCCCTATCGGAGCGCCGAGGTGGCCGCGCTCATGGCGGACTGGTTCGTCCGGCTGAAGGCCGTCCGGAAGACCGCGGCCGCCTGGCTCGAATGGCACGGCACCGCCGCCGCCCGGCTCCTGGTGCCCGCCGCGCTCGGCAAGGCGGGTCCCGCCCGCCAGGCCGCCGAGGCCGCGCTCCGGCACATCGCCGCCGTCCACGGCGACGAGACGGTGCCGGCCGCCGCCCGCGAGCACGGCGAACGGGCCGCCGCCGCGCTCCAGGCGTTCCTCGCCACCGACCCCCTGGACGTCCTCCCGCCCACCGTCCCCGCCACGCCCGGCTGGCTGGACCCCGCCTCGCTCCCCCAGGTGGCGCTGCGCGACCGCCGCACCCGCCTGCCCGACGACTCGGTCGCCCACCTGCTCACGACGCTGGCGCTCTCACCGCTCGACGCCCCGCACCCGGGCCTGCGGATCGTGCGCGAGACCTGCGACCCGGCGTCCCTGGCCGCGTTCTCCTGGGCGGTGTTCCGCGCCTGGCGGACGAACGGCATGCCGGCCCGCACCAACTGGGCGTTCACCCAGCTGGGCCTGCTCGGCGACGACGACACCGCGCGCCGCCTCACCCCGCTCCTCCGGGAATGGCCGGGCGAGGGCGGGCACGCCCGCGCCGTCACCGGCCTGGACGTCCTCGCCGCCCTCGGCACCGACACCGCCCTCATGTGCCTCGACCAGATCGCGCAACGCGTCCGGTACAAGGGCCTGAAGACCAAGGCGATCGAACGGATCGGGCAGATCGCCGAGCGGCTCGGCCTCACCACCGACCAGCTCGCCGACCGCCTCGTCCCCGCCCTCGACCTGGACGCCGGCGGCGCCCTCACCCTCGACTACGGGCCCCGGACGTTCACCATCGGCTTCGACGAGGCGCTCAGGCCGCAGGTCACCGACCAGGCGGGCAGACTGCGCACATCCCTCCCCAAACCCGGCGCGAAGGACGACGCCCAGCTGGCCCCCGCCGCCTACCGGCGGTTCGCCCAGCTCAAGAAGGACGTCCGCGCCATCGCCGCCCACCTGGTCCACCGGCTCGAACGCGCCATGGCCGACCGGCGCCGCTGGACCCCCGAGGAGTTCACCGAGCTGTTCGCCCGCCACCCGCTGACCCGGCACGTCGCGCGCCGCCTGGTCTGGCTGGCCACCACAGAGGAGACCACGCGCACGTTCCGCATCGCCGAGGACCTCACCCCCGCCGACGCCGCCGACGACGCCTTCGCCCTCCCCGCCGGCGCCCGGATCGGCATCGCGCACCCCCTCGACCTCGGCGGCGACCTCGCGACCTGGGCCCAGATCTTCGCCGACTACGAGATCACCCAGCCGTTCCCGCAGCTCAGCCGCGACACCCACCGCCTCTCCGACGAGGAGCGAAGCGGCTCCCGGCTCGAACGGTTCGAGGGCCTGACCGTGCCGGCCGGCGTGATCCTCGGCCTGACCACACGGGGCTGGGAACGCGGCGACCCGCAGGACGCGGGCATCGAGCACGCCTTCCTGCGCCCCCTCCCCGAGGACCGGTACGCGCTGCTCCACCTGGACCCCGGCTTCGTCGCGGCCGACGCCCACGCGTTCGAGGAGCACACCCTCACCCACGCGTTCGTGTCCGGCGACCGGTTCGGGACGCCGTCCGGAGACCCGGTCCGGCTCGGCGACCTCGACGACGTCACCGCGTCCGAACTCCTCCGCGACCTGACCGTCCTCAAGGACGCCGCCACGTCAGCGTAGTCAGGTCCGCGATCACCTCGGAGACGATGACGGGATCCAGGTCCCCCCACGTCCCCTCGGTGAGGTGGACGCGCTGGATCTCCTGCTCCTCGCCGTCCCGCGCACCGCCGTAGCCGAAGCCCGGGAACAGCCTGACCACCGCGTGGACGCCCTCGGCCACCTCCCGGGCGAGGCCGTCGTCGGCGGGCCCGTCGTGCCAGGTCCGCTGCCGCAGCCCCATGACCGGCCCGCCCGCCGCCTTGAGCCCCTCGAAGCGCTCCAGCGAGGAGGCGCCCCGCTCCCGCTCGGTCGGCTCGTGCACCGGCCGGCCGAGCTGCGGGAACGGCTGCAGGATCTCGTAGTCGGCGAACACCTCCGACCAGGCCGCCACGCCCTTCTCGCCCAGCCCGACGGGATGCGCGATGCCCACCCGGGCCGAGGCGGGCAGGGTGAACGGCTCGTCGGAGGAGTCGGCGAGCGTGCGGTCCTCCGCGATCCGGAAGGCCGTTCCCGCGTCGTCCACCCAGACCAGCCGGCGCGCGATGTGCCACAGCAGCGGATGATCGACGATCAGCTTCCGGAACTCGGGCTCCGGCCAGCGGCGGCCGCGCACCATCGCCTCCTCCAGGCGCCGCACCTGGTCCTCGGCGACCTTGGCCACGTCCTTGCGCAGCTCGGCGAAGCGCCGGTGCGCGGCGGGCGCCAGCCCCGGGTCGTCGCCCGCGCCGGGACGCGGCAGGGACTTGCGGGCCCGGCCGTCCTCGTCGCGCACGTACGGCTTGAGCTGCTCGTCGAACCCGACGGTGAACCGGCGCGGCCCGTAGTCGAGCGTCATGCTGCCGTCCGCGTCCAGCCCGAGCGCGGGCACGAGCCGGTCGGCGAGCTGCCCGCGCGACAGCCCCAGATCGGCGGCCACCTCGTCGACCCACTCCATCGCCCGCTTCTTCAGCGAGTCCGACCGCGCCTTCTGCCCGATCCCGTACAGGTGCGCCAGCGCCGTCTCGGTGCCGATGCCCGCCAGGAGACCCAGCGCGGTGGCGGCCGTCTGCTTGCGGCCCTCGCCCGGCCAGGACCGGATCAGCGGCGCCAGCCGGCGCACCGTCGAGTCGTCGCCCAGCCAGGCGAGCTGCTGGAACCCCCAGCCCGCCGCGGTCGGCGCGCCGTGCAGGTCCCAGCCGCGGAACAGCTCCCAGGAGAACGCGGCCAGCGACCCCGGATCGCACGCGTCCCGGACGATCGGCACCCCCGGGTACACCTGGTCGGGCTTGCTGATCGACAGCATCGTCAGCACGTGCCCGGTGGCCTCGGCCGACAGCGCCCGGCCGTCCTTCAGCCGGATCCGCGGGAGCGTGCGCGGATCGCTCCACGCCGCCGGCTTGGGGAACGAGGCGGGCAGCACCTCCAGCGGGTCGGTGGCCAGCATGCCGGCGACCGCGTCAGCCGCCTGCTGCCCGTACGGCCGCACCGCCGCCACCACCGGGCCCGCTCCGTGCTCCGCCGCCAGGTGCCGCAGCGCGCCCTCGGCGTCGCGCCGCACCGCGCCCGGCTTACCGAGCGCGGCGGGCACCAGGTACGGGACGGCGGCCAGGCCGTGCCGCGCGAACCAGGCGACGGCGGCCCTGCGCGCCCGCCGCACGCGCATCAGGCAGCGCGCCACCAGCTCGACGAGCCCGGTGTCCAGGAACGGCAGCGCCAGCTCGGCCGCGAAGTCGGGGTGGCTCTTGCCGAGCAGCCCGACCACGTGCAGCGCGTCCAGCTCGAACCGGGCCAGCAGCGCCCTCTCCCAGATGTCCCAGGGGTAGAGGTAGCGCGGCACCCACGACGCCAGCCGCGGCCGGGCGACCTCCTCCGACACCGTCGCCAGGGTCTTCCCCTGCCGGAACGGGTCCAGGCTGCCGAACTTCCGGGCCATCTCCTCCGGGTCCTGGCCGCGGTCGGAGATGTACCAGTACCCGTTCGACCTGATCGGCGCCCACCCCTCCCGCTCGCCCGGCTCCCAAACGGCGACCGGCGCGGGCGGCTCCAGCCCCCGGATCACGACGGCCTTGGCCCGTTTCCGCTTGACCGCCCACGGCGGCGAGGCCAGCACGGCGGGCAGGGCCGCGGCGGGGGCCTCCGAGGCCGCGTCGTCGATCTCGGCCAGCGTCCGCTCGGCGACCTTGCGCGCGCCGTCCGGCAGGCCCGGCACCACCTCGGCGGCCAGGTCGCGGTGCCCCCGCAGGTGGCGGCGCAGCAGGTCGGCGGCGACGCCGGCGGCCTTGGTGGAACCCGCGGCGGCCGGCGGCAGCAGGCGCAGCGCCCGGCGCGGGAACGCCTCCATGGCCCTGAGCAGCGCGGGCGGGGCCTCTTTGTCGCCGACCCGGTCGACAAGGCACTGGAACGCCGCGTCCGACGGCAGCGTCGCCAGCGCCCGCAGCACCTGCCGGCGGCTCTCGGCGATCTGGTTCTCCAGCAGGTCCAGCAGCAGCGGCAGCGCCTCCGCGCCGAGCCCGTCGACCAGCGTGTCCGCGAGCCTCTCCGTCAGCACGGTGTAGCGGGGCCATGGGAGAGGGCGGAGCAGGCCGACCTGGTGCGGCGTGCTCAGCGAGCACAGCAGCAGCTCATACTGTTCGGTCATGACGTGGTTGTTGTAGAGGGGCGGGTGCGCGCAGCACTCGTCCACCCAGTCGGTCCGCGTCGGGACCAGGAAGGCCGCCACGAACCGCTGGCCCCGGGTGCGCCGGTGACCCTCCAGCCGCCGCTCCGCCGCCGCGTACTCCTCCTCGCCCGCGGCGGCCAGCAGCTCGCGCATCCGCTGCACACCGGCACCGCCGAGGACATAGAGGCTGTCGTCCTGCAGCGGTTTGACGGGCACGAACGTGCCGCCGGTCTCCCAGCGGTACTGGTACCCGCTCAGCTCCGCGACCGCGCACGCGGCGAACGCGACCCCCCGCTCAGCGGTCCACGCGTCCGGGAGCCAGTCCGGGCAGTCGCGCGTGCCGTTCCCGTGCGCGGCCATCGCCGCGACGGCCGCCCGCGCGGGATCGTCCTCCGCGCGAACGGACGCGTCGAGGCGCGCCGCCGCGGCCGGGTCCGGCACGGCCTCGGACACGTACGGGCCGTTACGCCGCGGATAGGGCCGTCGGCCCTCGGGGAGCTCGGGGATGTGATCTTCCATGGCGTCCGACCCTACGGCCCGCCTCGGACGTCGCGGTCAGAGGTCGTCCCACGTGTAGGTCTGCCGGCCGTATTCGGTGGCGAGGCCGTTCCAGAGGCCGACGAACGTCTGCTTCGACCTTGTGGCGGCATTGTTGGCCTCGGTGATGGCGGCATCGCCGTAGGCGCTCGTACACAGCGGGCGCTCGGCCCAGGTCAGGTACTTCTGGTCGGTGTCAAGCGTGACCTGGAGCATGGACACCAGCGCCTGCTTCACCGAATCGCCGTCCGGTACGGCGTCGGTCCGCAGGTTCCGCGCCTGCTGGAGGTGGCCCGTGCGTTCCTCGATCAGCCGCCGGAGCGGCCCGATGTCGGACTCGACGCTCGAACAGGAGCCCAGGGTGCCCGGCAGGTCGCCGCTCGACGCGCTGATCGACCGGAGCAGCGTCGCCATCGCGCCGACCTGCGCGGCCGGTGCGTCCGAGCCGGCCGGCCCGGACGGCGACACCGCGGCGACGCGGCCGGGGTCGCGGGTGGGCCAGTGCCGGAAGGTGATCACGCCGCCGCCGATGAGCACGACAAGGACCAGCGCCGACAGTCCGATGCTCATCCACCGTTCGGCCGCCGGGTCCCGCGGGCGCTGGTGGCGGGGGACCTCCCACGCCGTCCCCGGAGTACGCGGGGCCTCGGCCGGGGGCTGCTCTTCGCCGCAGTGCGTGCAGAAGGGCAGGGGCGACAGGTCGAGGTTCCCGCAGTAGCGGCATCTCATGGCCGGTCGCCGTTGGACGAGGCGTGGGCGTGGCCGCGGTGGTCGCGGTGGTCGCGGCGCTTGCGCGCGCGGGCGATCCAGTCCCGGCCGTCGGCGGCGACCGCCTCCAGGATGCGGAGCGCGCCGGTGAACTCCGAGTCGTCCGGGACGCGGTTCTGGTCGTCCTCCAGGATCGCCCCGTCCAGGTTCTCCACCGTGATGGAGATCGGCTCGCCACTGGTGAGGGTGAGGCGGAACTCCTGGAAGAGGATGAACGAGGACGGGCCGGCGTCGCGCCGCTCCTTGGCGCCCTCGCCCGGCCGTTCCGCGCGGGGCAGGATGATCTCGCGGTGGCCGTCGTCGAACCGCAGCCCGACCTCGGTGACGCGCGCCGCGGCGATCACGTCGTAGCGGAACTCGATGCGCTGCTGGTCCTGCGCGATGCCCGTCGGGAAGTCCAGGCGCACGTTGATCTCCCGCACACCGTCCAGGGTGAACAGGAAGATCCACACGCGGTAGGCGGAGAACCGCGGCGGGCCGTTGCTGAACCGGGCCCGCCGGGCCTGCGGCGCGGCTTCGGTCAGGACCGCGTGCGCGACCACGTCCCGGTTGGCCAGGCCGTGCTGGTTCATGGCCAGCCGCCTGAGGTAGATCTTGTCGTAGTCCAGCCAGCGCACCATGTCGGCGTCGTCGGGCCGGTCGTCGAGGAGCGCGACCCGCCGCTCGTAGGCCTCCCTCTCCTCGCGGGTGCGGGTCTCGGCCTCGGACCTGTTCCTGGTGTAGGTGATCCGGCTCCACAGGTGGACGTCGGCGCGGCCGAGGGCCAGCAGCAGGGCGCCGCCCAGGAACCCGCCGACGGCCACCTGCGTGATCCGCGGCTCCGACTGGTAGATCTTCCAGAGCATGGAGAGCACGGTGAACGCCGTGACGCCCGCGCCGGGGACGACGCCCAGCCATTTCACGACGCGCCGGGTGTCCCTCAGCTCACCGCTCCTCCACCTGCGCGCGATCTTCTTGGCGTGCCAGTCGGCCAGCCACTCGATCGTGCTCGGCTCGGTCCCGGGCCTGCTGTAGAGGTCGACGAGCTCCTCGGCCAGCCTGGCCCGGAACCGTCCCATCGCGACGTGCCACCCGGCCCCCCGCAGCGCGTCCTCGGGCGCGCGGCGGGCGAACTGCCGCCGGACGATCTCCTCGACCCGCGCGGCGAAGTCGGGGTCCTTGGGGCCCGGATTCCGCGGCGCGAACGCCGAGTAGCGCTTGGGGAAGTGCGACGGGAGGCAGAAGGCGAGCAGCCCGCCGCCCGCCACGAGCACGACGCCGACGATCACCGCCGCCTTGACGCTGAGCAGCGCGAGCAGGGCGAAGGACAGGATGAGCGCCCCGCCGCCCAGCAGGGCGCCCCCCGCCGCCGCCGTCTGCTGCAGCACCTCCAGGCCCGGCTCGCGGACCGGTATCGGCTGCGGCTCGGCCGGCTCGGGCTCGAAGAACTTCCACACCCGCTCCTCCCGCCGGTCGGCCGTGCGCGCCCGCCGGACGACCTCGGCGAACCTCGCGTCGAGGTGGTCCTGGATCGCGCCGGTCAGGATCAGGTCCAGATGGCGCCGGATCTCCTCACGCAGGGACTCGGAAAGCCCATCGAACCCGGCGAAGCAGGCGTCGAGCCTTTCCGGGTGGTCCCGTCCCGTCCGCTCCTGGAGCCGCAGGCAGTCGACGAGTTCGAGCAGGACGTCGAGCGCCCGGCGCCAGTCGTCGGCGGGCCCGTCGGCGGCCAGCGTCCGGGCCCGCTCGATATCGCCGAACTCCTCGTGGCCGAGGAGCTCGAACGACCGGTCGCCCAGCACCGCGAGCACCCAGTGGAAGGCGACCTCGTTGGCCAGCGTGGACGGCGGGCGGGCGAAGCCGACCTGGAACACCTCCTGGATCAGCTCCTCCGCGCGCCGCGGCATGCCGCCGGCGAGGCAGTTCTTGGCGACCCAGAACTTCCTCTCGGGCGGGTCCTCGCTCTTGACCTCGTACCGCACGTCCCCGTAGACGACGCCCTGCACGCCGATGGTCGCGTTGCCGCCGGCCTCGTTGCGGACCTCGGCGGAACGCCCCTCTCGCCGCGCCGGGCTCACGGCTTCCCGCCGAAGTCGAAACTGGGATCGCCGTGGACGACGCCCTGGATGCCGATCTTCGCGTTGCCGTGAGCGTTGTTCACGACGTGCGCCCCCTCGGCGGACCGCTCCTTCTCGGTGAGCCCGGGGACGAGCTCCTTCAGCTTCGCCGCGAGAAGGTCGAGGTCTCCCGCCAGGTTGCGGTGGCCCAGCCGCGCGTACTGGCAGTAGGCCAGCCGCGCCAGCTCGGGCGGGAGCACCTCCGCGGTCAGGGCGCCGGCCGACCCGACCAGCACGGGAATCACGCGGACGCCGTGGTCGAACGCCTCCACGATCTCGCGCCGCGTCCAGTTGTCCTCCCGGTCGATCCTGCGCCGGCCGTCCTCGGCGTCCGCCAGCCAGCGGGCGCCGATGACGGCGAGCAGGGCGTCGCTGGCACGGACGGCCTCCAGCAGCGCGGGCCGGAAGTCGTCCCCGTACGGGATCGACTTGCTCGCGCGGAAGAACACCTTCGAGTCGAATCGGTCCGACAGGTGCTCGTCGAGCATCGCGGCGACGTTCTCCTCGTCGCCCGTCATGTAGTTGACGAAGACCTTGGTCATGGTCGCTTTCTCTGCTCTCTCGGCTCTCGGCTCCGGCTCAGACGTCCGGCGAGCTCAGGGACTCGGTCAGCGCGGGGTACAGCCCGCGCACCGCGGGGTCGGTGTGCCAGCGCGCCAGCGTGCGGGCCAGCCGGCGCAGGTCGGTCGCGATCGTCGCGGAGCTGACGACATCGGTGACGGGCAGCAGTTCGGCGGTCAGCGCGCAGGCGTGGTCGACCCGGCCCGCCGCCGCGTGCGCGAGCGCCCGGCGGACCCCGAACCGCGCGCGGGAGCGCAGCGCCCGCGGGCTGAGCCGGGCCACCTCGGCGTCCAGGATCTCACTGGCCTCCTCGGGCCGCCCCAGCTCGTAGAGGCACCAGCCGGTGACCATCGCGACCGGGTCCGCCAGGTTCACCGAGCCGAGCACCGGATCCCGGGACGCCCCGGACGCCCCGGACGCGCGGTCGAGCAGTTCGCGGGCCCGCTCCAGGCTCTCCATGCAGGCCCGGTGGTCGCCCGCGAGCGCGTGGCCCTGCGCCTCGCGCTGCGCGGCCAGGCCCCGGATCCGGTCCGGCGTCTCCGGGGAGACCTGCGCCTGCCGCGCCAGCCGGACGGTCTGCGTGGCGTCCTCCCGGTAGAGGGTGACCAGCGCGCGCCGCACCAGGGAGTAGGCGGCCAGGTCGTGGTCGTTGCCGTCGGCGGCCATCCGCACGGCCTTCGCCGTCCACCAGAGGGCGGCCTGGTCGTTGCCCGACTCCTGCGCCATCCACCCGGCGTACTCGGCGAACCGCGCGCCCAGGACCAGGAACTCGTCCCTGAGGTCCGCGGGCGCCCGGGCGGACAGGCTGCGCAGGACGTGGGTCTGCGCGATCACCGGAGGCAGCACCGCCCCCGGGCTGGCGGTCTGCCCGAGGCCGCGGAACTGGTCGAACAGCCCGCGGAAGGCCTCCAGCGCGGTCGGCTCCTTCGCGGTCGCGGTCAGGCCCTGGGAACTCAGCCCGAAACCCAGCAGGGAGGACGTGCTCATCGCCGACGCCTCGTGCCGGTCGACGGGATGGAACCAGCTGGTTCCGCTGTCGGAGAGATTCATCAGCCACACCTCGTCGTCGTCTGTTCCTGCGTCGGGCAGTGGCGTTTCCGATGGCTGCGCGGGCGCCAGCGAGAGGAGCGCCCCATCGGCACCGAGTGCCGCGTCGCTCATCCGCGCCAGCTCGGGTGAAGGGGTTTTACCGCCATTCTCGATCTTGCTCAGATGTCCTTTGCTGTAGTGCAGCAGAGCACCCAGTTGCGCCAGTGACAGCCCGGCCGCCATTCTCCGCCGCCGAAGCTCCACACCAAATGTTGTCACCCGCTCGGCCACCCTTACCCCGGTTTCCCGTTGCCGCTGCCAGAGGCTGCGAACAACGCCTACCTGCGAACACGCGAGACGACGAACAGTGGGAACCGACCGGACGAACCGCCCGCGCCACCGAATTGCCGGACGGCGTTCGGGTCGACAGGGAGGACAGCGATGATCCGTCGAGCAGCGCACTCGAAACCCGGCCGGCACGGCTTTCTCCCGCGGCCCGGGGTGCGCGGCACGCTCCACTCCTGGGCGGCGCTGACCTGTGTGATCGAGCTGCATGCGGAGGGAATCCACCGGTTGCCGCTCACGCTACCGGTCGTGATCATCGCGCTCCTGGACGCCTGGCACGAGTTCCAGATCATTCCAAGCACGTCCGACAATAGCAGCGCCCCCGGCAATCATGGCAAAAGAACGTCCGAGAACGGCCACTGAAAGAGGGTTTCCCGTTTCCTCCACTAAAGGTGGACGTAACGCGCGCCGGCTCGGGTCGATGGGGAGACGCGGTCAGTGGCCGTCGGGCCGGTCGGGGGCGAAACGCAGGATCCACAGGTCGCGCCAGCGCGACCGGTCGTCGCTCAGGTAGTGGACCTCGATCCGCACCACCGCCGGCGGCTCTGTCCATGTCCGCCATGCTGCCAGCCGGCCGCGTGGTCTCAGCTGAAGGCGCGGCGGTAGAAGTGCGGGCTCACGCCGGGGAGCTGTTCGCCTACGAGCGCCGCGGCACCGTCTGGCGCGCCCAGGGACCGCTGCCCGCCGGTTTCTGCCCCCGCAAAGCAAAGAAGGAGCGGCCACGGCCGCTCCTCTCCACTCTCAACTTATAGCGCACCGGGGGGCTTGCGGCAAGACCCCGGGCGTACCTCAGAATCGCTGGTCGAAGCCAGATTCGACAGACCCGGGGGACGCGGAAATGCGCGTGTTGAAATCCTTGACGACCAGTGCGTTCGACCTTCCCGAGCGCCTCGCGCCCAAGGCCGACCCGGCGCTGATCGGCGACGACGAGAAGCACTTCGCGGCCATCGCGGAGAGCCTCGAGACGTCGATCGCCGACCTGTCCGGCCGTCTCGACGCCGAGCGGAAGGCGCCCGGCGGCATCGGCCAGAAGGCGCTGGACCGCGACATGGAGATCCACCGGCTGAGCGCCCGCCTGCGCGCCCTGCGCCGCTTCGGTCTGGACCTGTGCCTGGGGCGCATGGTCGGCGCGGACGACTCCGAACCCGTCTACGTCGGACGGCTCGGCCTCAAGGACGCTTCGGGCCGCCGGCTGCTGCTCGACTGGCGGTCCCCCGCGGCCGAGCCGTTCTTCGGGGCGACCCATGCCAACCCGATGGGTCTGGCGAGCCGCCGCAGGTATCGCTGGACCGGCGGCCGGATCAGCGACTACTGGGACGAGGTGTTCGCCGCGGACGGGTTCGACGGGCACGCCGCGCTCGACGACCAGTCCGCCTTCATCGCCAGCCTGGGGAGCCACCGGTCGGCCCGGATGCGGGACGTGCTCGGCACCATCCAGGCCGACCAGGACGCCATCATCCGCGCGGGCTCGCGCGGCGCGCTCGTCGTGGACGGCGGTCCGGGCACCGGGAAGACCGTCGTCGCCCTGCACCGCTCCGCCTACCTGCTCTACTCCGATCCGCGGCTCGGCCACCACCGGGGCGGGGTGTTGTTCGTCGGCCCGCACCAGCCCTACCTGGCCTACGTCGCCGACGTCCTCCCCAGCCTGGGCGAGGAGGGCGTGCAGACCTGCACCCTGCGGGACCTCGTGGCGGAGGGAACCGCGGCGGCGGTCGAGGCCGACCCGGACGTGGCCCGCCTGAAGTCGTCGGCGGATCTGGTGAAGGCGATCGAGAAGGCCGTCAGGTTCTACGAGAATCCGCCCGCCAAGGGGATGACGGTCACGACCCACTGGTCCGACGTCTGGCTGAGCGCGGACGACTGGGCGGAGGCGTTCCGGGCGCCGGACCCCGGCACCCCGCACAACGAGGCGCGCGACCAGATCCTGGAGGAGCTGCTCACGATCCTGGTGGACAAGCACGAGGGCGACGTCTCGGCGGACCTGCTCCGCAGGTCGCTGCTGCAGGACAGGGACCTGCTCATGGCCCTCAACAGGGCGTGGCCGATGCTGGAGGCGGCCGACCTCGTCGGAGACCTGTGGTCGGTCCCCGCCTACCTGCGGATGTGCGCCCCCTGGCTCGGCCCCGACGACGTCCGGAAGCTGCAGCGCGAGGACGCCCACGCCTGGACGGTGTCGGACCTGCCGCTCCTGGACGCGGCGCGGCAGCGGCTCGGCGACCCTGAGGACTCCCGGCGCAAGCGCCGCCACGACGCCTCCATCGCCGCCCAGCGCGCCCGCATGGCGCAGGTCGTCGACAACCTGATCGAGGCCGACGACGACGGTGAGGGCTTGGTGACGATGCTGCGCGGGGAGGACATCCAGAACTCCCTGGTCGACGAGAGCGAGCTGCCCGGCATCGACCCGGACCTGCTCGCCGGCCCGTTCGCGCACATCGTCGTGGACGAGGCCCAGGAACTCACCGACGCGGAGTGGCAGATGCTGCTCCTGCGCTGCCCGTCCCGGAGCTTCACCATCGTCGGGGACCGCGCCCAGGCCAGGCACGGGTTCACCGAGTCGTGGGAGGACCGGCTCAAGCGGATCGGGCTCGACCGGATCGAGCTGGCGTCCCTGAGCGTCAACTACCGGACGCCCGAAGAGGTCATGGCGGAGGCCGAGCCGGTCATCCGGGCCGCGCTCCCGGACGCCAACGTGCCGACCTCGATCCGCGGCAGCGGCGTCCCCGTCGTGCGCGGATCCGTCGCGGAGCTGGACGCGGTCCTCGGCGCCTGGCTCGCCGAGAACGCCGACGGGACCGCCTGCGTCATCGGCGATCCCGCGTTCCCGGCGACGTCCCGCGTCCGGTCGCTGACGCCGGAGCTGGCGAAGGGGCTGGAGTTCGACCTGGTCGTCCTCGTCGACCCGGAGGCGTTCGGCGAGGGCATCGAGGGGGCGGTCGACCGCTATGTCGCGATGACCCGGGCGACCCGGCAGCTCGTCATCCTCACGAGCTCCTGACGGAGATGTTCCAGAAGCCGGCGTAGCGGCCGCCGAGGCGGAGGAGCTCGTCGTGGCTTCCTTCCTCGACGATGCGGCCCGCGTCCAGGAAGACGATGCGGTCGGCGCGCCGGACGGTCCGCATCCGGTGCGCCACCATCACCACCGTCCGGCCCGCCATCAGGCGCTCGATGCCCTCGTGGACGGCAGCCTCGTTCACCGGGTCCAGTGCGGAGGTCACCTCGTCCAGCAGCACGATGGGCGCGTTCTTGAGCAGCGCCCGCGCGATCGAGACGCGCTGGCGCTCGCCGCCCGACAGCAGCGCGCCGCCCTCGCCGACGTTCGTCTCCCATCCGCCGGGGAGCCGCTCGATCACCTCGTCCAGGCGCGCCGCGGTCGCGGCCGCCCGGACCTCGGCGGCGCCGGCGCCGGGACGGCCGAGGCGCACGTTCTCCTCGATCGTGCCCTCGAAGAGGTAGACGTCCTGGAACACGACGGCGATCTGCTCCATCAGCACGTCGGTGCTGATCGCGCGCACGTCCGCGCCGCCCACGCGGACCGCGCCCGCGTCCACGTCGTAGAACCGCGGGAGCAGCTGGAGCAGCGTGGTCTTGCCCGCGCCCGACGGCCCGACGACGGCGAGCCGCCGCCCCTGCGGCACGGACAGCGACACGCCGTCGATCACCGTGCGGTCGTCGTGCCGGAAGGTGACGGAGTCGAACTCCAGGTCGTGGCGCACCGGGCGGACCGGTTCGCGCGGCTCCGGAAGCGGCTCGGTGCGCAGCACCTCGTCGAGCCGCACCAGCTGGGAACGCGCGGCGTGGAGCCGGCCGCCGATGTCCGACAGCGACAGCAGCGGGTCGGCGCAGCGGGCGGCCAGCACCAGGATCGCCAGCACCTCGGCGGCGCCGATGGTCCCGCCGAGCGCGAGGTAGGCGCCCAGGACCAGCAGCGCGGTGAAGACCGCCTGCACCGTGAGCGTCAGGCCCAGGACACCGGGCAGCACCGACAGCATGGAGCGGCGGGAGGCGCGCTGGAGTTCGCGCAGCGAGTCGTCGAGCAGCCGGAAGCATTCGGCCGTCCGGCCGCCGGCGCGCAGCACCGGCTGGGCCTGGAGGTACTCGATGACCCGCCCGGTGGCGTCGTGGTCGCGCGCGGCGCGCTCGGCGTCGGCGGCGGCCATGGAGCGTCCCGTCCAGATCTGGATCGCCGCCACGACCGGGACGGCGAGCAGCGCGGCCAGGCCCATCTGCCAGCTGAACGCGAGCATCACCACGACGATCGTCAGGGGCGTCACGCAGGCGGAGATGAGCGGGGCCAGCAGGTGCGCGATCACGCTCATCGCCTGAAGGACGCCGTGGCCGGCCAGGACGGACACCTCCCCGACGCGGCCGGCGCCGTACCAGCCGATCGGCAGCCGGGCCAGATGGTCACCGAGCCGGCGGTACATGCCCTGCAGCAGCGTCGACCCGCCGCGGAAACCGGACAGGTCCCCGGCGTAGCGCAGCACCCCGAAGACCGCGACCACGGCCCCGAACGCGATCAGCCAGGGGCGGGCGTCGGCGGGCGTGCCGCCGAACAGCGCCCGCAGCACCGGGACCAGCAGCGCGTAGGACAGTCCTTCGGCCACCGCGGCCGCCGTCATCAGGGCCACGGTGCGGCGTACCGGCCGCGCGTACTCGGGTCCGAGCACGCGCATCAGCATCCGGATCATCAGGACTCGTCTCCTTGCGGTACGCCGCCACGGGTGTCGGTATCGTCGGCCGCCGATCGGTGGGATCGCCAGAACGCGGCGAACCTCCCGTCCCGCGCCAGCAGGTCGGCGGGCGCGCCGCGCTCGACGATCGACCCGTTCTCCAGCATCACGACGGTGTCGGTGTCGGCGACCGTCTCCAGGCGGTGGGCGATCACCAGGATCGTCCGGTCGCCTTCCAGCGTGGCCAGGGCCCGGCGCACCGCCTGTTCGGTCTGCGGGTCGGCGAAGGCGGTCGCCTCGTCGAGCACGAGTACGGGCGCGTCGGCCAGCAGTGCGCGCGCGATCGCGATCCGCTGCGCCTCGCCGCCCGACAGTTCGACGTCCTCCCCGATCACCGTGTCGTAGCCGCGCGGCAGTTCGAGGATCCGGTCGTGGACGTTCGCCCGCCGGGCGGCGCGGACCACGTCGTCGCGGCCGGCGTGCGGCACCGCCAGCGCGATGTTGTCCGCGACCGACGCGCGCAGCAGGCGGACGTCCTGGAAGACGAAGGAGACCATCCGGTGGAGCTCCCGGGAGCCGAGCTCGCGCAGGTCGACGCCGCCGAGGGCGACCGAGCCCTGCGTCGGGTCGAAGAACCGCGGCAGCAGCCGGACCAGCGTGGACTTTCCGCTCCCGGACGGCCCGACGATCGCGGTGACCGTCCCCGGTTCGAGCACCAGGTCGATCCCGCGCAGCACCTCGTGGTCGGCGTCGTAGCCGAAGCGGACGTCCCGCAGCTCCACCCGGTGCCCCCGGGGCGCGACGGGGTGCGCGGGCTCCGGCAGCGACCGCACCGCGAGGACGTCCCGGATCCGGCCGACCGCGCGCCCGGCGGTCTGCATGTCGTCGAAGCCGTGGCCGAGGACCTCCACCGGAGCGGCCAGTCCCAGTCCCAGCAGCAGGAAGGGCAGCAGGTCCGCCGCGGGCAGGAAACCGTTCGTGATCAGGATCGCGCCGCCGGCCAGCACGACCAGCAGCATGAACGGCGGCGACAGCACCAGCTGCATCCCCGCGGCGATCCCGGAGAGGCCGCGCACCATCCGGTAGAAACTGCGGACGAAGTCGTCCACGGCCGTGCGGAACTTCAGGTGGGCGCGCTCGCCCCCGCCGAACGCCTTGACCACGGCGATCCCCTGGACGAACTCGACGACCGAGTTCGCGATCCGGTCCATGGCCGCGTCGAACTCCTTCTGCTCGCGCAGCCGGGCCGGCGTCATCATCAGGGGCACCAGCGCCACCGCCAGCGCCACCGGGGTCAGCGTGATCAGCGTGAGCCGCCAGTCGACGGTGAACAGGTAGACCAGCGACACCAGCGGCACCACGAAGGCGGAGACGAGCTCGCCGGGGGTGTGCGCGATGAAGGGGTGCACGGCGCTCACGTCCTCCCCCACGATCTTCGCCAGCTCGCCCGTCCGGCGCCGGGAGAGCCAGCCGATCGGCACGCGCCCCAGCCGCGCCGCCAGCCGCCGCCGGAAGGACAGCTGGACCTGGTCGTCGAGCACGTGCCCGACGCCCGAGGACGCGGCCGTGAACAGCAGCCGCGCGAGCAGGCCGGCCGCGCCCGCGATCACGGCGGTCCAGACCCGGTCGTGATCGATCGGGCCGGGCGCCGGCAGGGCGCGCCCCAGCTCGGCGACCGCGAGCAGCGGCGCCAGCCCCGCGACGGCGCCGATGATCTGCAGGATCACCACGGCGGCGAACCCTCGGAAGTGCGGGCGCAGCAGCCCCGCCACGCTCTGTCCGGCCGCGGAGTCGGCCTCCGGTGGCGGCAGGGGCCGCTGTCTCGCCTCGGCAAGGTCGGTGGCGGTCATGCCGGAACGTCCTTCCTGCGGTCGCCGACCCGCTCGGCCTGGTCGGCTTGCGGCGGCGCCGGGCGCGGGATGGTGAGGGCGACGAGGGCGGCGGCGACCAGGAGCGCGGCGCTCAGGGTCAGGCCGAGCGCGTATCCGTCGTTGAGGGTCTCGGGCGTGACGGCCGGGCCGGTGCGGTTGTGCGCGACGGTGCCGAGGGCGGCGAGCCCGAGCGAGGCGCCGATCTGGCGCGAGCTGTTGAGCAGGGCCGAGGCGGTACCGGCCTCGTGGGAGGCGACGCCGGCGCTGCCGGCGGAGACGACCGGTCCCAGGCAGAGCCCGAAGCCGACGCTGGCGACGATCGAGGGCCCCAGGACGTCGGTGGTGAAGGCGCCGTCGGCGCTGATCAGGCCGAACCAGGCGAACCCGGCCGCGGTCAGGAGCCCGCCGAAGACCAGCAGGGTCCGGGGGGCGAGGCGGTAGCCGAGCTTGACGGCCAGCACCGAGCCGGCGACCACACCGAGGGCGAACGGCAGGAACATCAGCCCGGTCAGCGCCGGTTCGGTGTCCAGAACCTGCTGGAGGTAGAGGGACATGAAGTAGAACGCCGAGGCCATGGCGGCGCCGACCAGCAGGATGGAGGCGTTCGCGCCGGCGACCGAGCGGTTGGCGAACAGGCCCAGGCGGACCAGCGGCTCGCGGCGCGTGGTCCGCTCGACCTGGACGAACGCGGCCAGCAGCGCGGCGGCGACCGCCAGCGTCGTCAGGGTGACCGGCGAGGTCCACGCGTGCTGGTCGGTGCGGACGACGCCGAACACCAGCAGGGTCATGCCCGCCGTGGCCAGGACGGCGCCGAGCACGTCCGGACGGCCGCCGCGGGAGGGGGGCGGGCCGGCGGCGACGCCGCGCCAGGCCAGGGCCAGCGCGCCGGCGGCCATCGGCACGTTCACGAACATCACCCAGCGCCAGCCGGCGTACTCGGTGAGCACGCCGCCGATCAGGACGCCGAGGGCGCCTCCGGCGGCGTTCATGGCGCTCCACACCCCGAAGGCCCGGACCCGGGCCCGGCCCGCGGGGAACGCCGCGATCAGCAGCGCCAGCGCGGCCGGGGCCAGCGCGGCGGCCCCGACGCCCTGCGCGGCGCGGGCGGCGACGAGATGGCCGGGTTCCTGGGCGAAGCCGCCGGCGAACGAGGCGAGGCCGAACAGGCCGAGCCCGAGCAGCAGGACCCGCTTGCGGCCGTACCGGTCGGCGGCCTTGCCGCCCAGCAGGAGCAGCCCGCCGAAGGCGAGGGCGTAGGCGTGGATCACCCAGGTCAGGCCCACCGCGCCGAAGCCGAGGCCGGCGGCGATCTGCGGGAGCCCGAGGTTCACGACCGACAGGTCCAGCGACACCATGAACTGCGCGACGGCCACCGCGGCGAGGGTGAGCCCCGGCCGGGCCCCCGCCCCGGCGGCCATGTTTCCGCCTGCCGAATTTCTCATGCCGGACATGGTGGTGTTCGGGCAGGTCGGCGGTCATCGTGCCCAGGGAGACTTCTGCGACCGGCACCCGGGAAGTACGTCCGGCGCGACTACTTCGCGGGGAGTAGTGGGCAATTACGCCGTGCTGCGGAGGAAGCCCGGCGGAGACGACCTTAACCTTTGTCGAATGAGGTTCTTGGACCGGGGGCGGCCGCTCGCCCAGGACGGCCTGCTCGCCGCGGCGATGGCCGTCCTGCTGTCGGTCATCGTGGTCAACACGCCGGGCGCGGGCGCGCTGGATCTCGCGGGCGCCCTCGCCGGGTCCCTCGCGCTCGTCGCCTGGCGGCGGGCGCCGCTGGTGGCGCTGCTGGTCAGCACGGTCTGCATGCTCGCGGTCGGGGCGCACGTCCAGCCGGGCCCGGCGGCCGCCTATCCCGTGATGGTGTCGGTGTTCGCGGCGGTCCGGGCCGGTCACCGGGTGGTCGCGGCGCTGGCGGCCGTGGCGTTCCTGGGCGCCGGCCTGGCGGTGAACCTGTCCGGGGCCGACGAGTCGGGGCAGAACCTCCAGGACATCTCGCTGCTGGTCGGCTGGTTCGTGGCGGCCGGCGTGGTGGCGACGGTGACCCGGCACCGGCAGGCGTACCTGGAGGAGGCCGAGCGGCGGGCCGCCGAGGCCGAGCGCACCCGCGAGGAGGCGGCCCTGCGCCGCGCGGGCGAGGAGCGGCTGCGCATCGCCAGGGAGCTGCACGACTCGCTCACCCACAGCATCTCGATCATCAAGGTCCAGGCCGGGGTGGCCGTCCACCTGGCGCGCCGGCGCGGCGAGGACGTGCCCCCCGCGCTGCTGGCCATCCAGGAGGCCGGCGGCGACGCCATCCGCGAGCTGCGCGCCACCCTGGAGGTGCTGCGCGACACCGGCGACTCCGACGGCTCCGGCGGCTCCGGCGGCTCCGGCGGCGAGGCCCTGGCCAGCGGCCTCGACCGGCTCGACGACCTGGTGCAGCGGGCCCGCTCGACCGGGCTGCCGACCACGGTGACGATCTCCGGCGCGCGGCGGGACCTGCCGGCCGAGGTGGACCGGGCCGCGTACCGGATCGTCCAGGAGGCGCTCACCAACGTCTCCAGGCACGCCGGCGGGGCGGGCGCGGCGGTGCGCGTCGACTACGCGGACGGGGAGCTGGTGGTGCAGGTCGACGACGACGGCAAGGCCGACCCGGACGCGCCGCCCGTGCCCGGCACGGGCCTGCTCGGCATGCGCGAGCGCGTCGCGGCGCTCGGCGGCCGGCTGCGGGCCGGGCCCCGCGCCGAGGGCGGCTTCACCGTGCGCGCCGAGCTCCCCCTGGGAGAGCCGTCGTGATCCGCGTGCTCCTGGTGGACGACCAGGCGCTCATCCGCGGCGGCTTCCGGGCCCTGCTGGAGATCGAGGACGACATCGAGGTGGTGGCCGAGGCCGCGAACGGCGAGCAGGGCGTGGCGCTGGCCGTCGAGCACCGGCCCGACATCGCCCTCGTCGACATCCAGATGCCGGTGATGGACGGCATCGAGGCGACCCGGCTGATCGCCGGCGACGAGCGGCTGAGCGGCGTGCACGTGGTGATCCTCACCAACTACGGGCTGGACGAGTACGTCTTCAACGCGCTCCGCGCCGGCGCCTGCGGCTTCATGGTCAAGGACACCGAGCCCGCCGACCTGGTGCAGGGCATCAGGGTCGCGGCCCGCGGCGACGCGCTGCTGTCCCCCGCGATCACCCGCCGCCTGATCGGCGAGTATGTCAGCCGCCGTCCCGAGCCCGCGCCCGAGGGGCTGGACGTGCTGACCAACCGCGAGCGGGAGGTCACCGCGCTGGTGGCCCGCGGCCTGTCCAACGACGAGATCGCCGCGCAGATGGTGATCAGCCCGACCACCGCCAAGACGCATGTGAGCAGGGCGATGACCAAGCTGCGCGCCAGGGACCGCGCCCAGCTGGTGGTGTTCGCCTACGAGTCCGGCCTGGTCGTCCCGCGGCGCTCCTGATCCGCACCGCTAGGGTTCGGCTTCTCCGGGCTCCGGGCCGTCGTCGGCGGCCCGGGTGCGGCGCGCGGCCATCCGCCGGGGGTCGGGCCAGCGCACGTCGTGGGCCCAGCCGGCGCGCTCGAACATGCGGATCAGCCGCGCGCTCGGGTCGAGCTGCCCCCTGCGGACCCCGTGGCGGGCGCAGGTGGGATCGGCGTGGTGCCAGTTGTGCCAGCCCTCGCCGAACGTCAGCAGCGCCACCCACCACACGTCGGAGGAGCGGTCGCGGGTGTCGAACGCCCGGTCGCCGAAGGTGTGCGCGACGGAGTTGACCGACCAGGTCACGTGGTGGACGACCGCGTAGCGGACCAGCCCGCCCCAGAACAGCGCCGACCACAGGCCCGCCCACGACCCCGACCACAGCCCGCCCGCGGCGGCGGGCAGCAGGAACGACGCGGCCACGGTCACCGGGTACAGCGCGTCCAGCCGCCGGATGTCCGGGTCGGCCAGCAGGTCGGGGACCCAGTGCCGGCGGTCCGAGCGGCGGCGGGCGGTGTAGAACCAGCCCACGTGGGCGTGCAGCAGCCCGCGCAGCAGGGCCGGCCCGCTCTCGCCGTACGCCCACGGGGAGTGCGGGTCGCCGGGCCGGTCGGCGTACTTGTGGTGCCTGCGGTGCTCGGCCGCCCACAGGCTCGCGGGCCCCTGCAGGGCCAGGCCGCCGGCGACGGTCAGCGCGATCCGCAGCGGGCGGCGGCACCGGAACGCGCGGTGCGTCAGCAGCCGGTGGTAGCCGACGCTGATGCCGAAGATGCTGACCGCGTACATGACGGCCGCGATCACCAGGTCGCGCGGGCCGATGCCGCGGCCCCACAGCGCGGCCACCGCCGCGACCAGCGCGACCTGCGGGACCACCACCAGCACGACCAGGTAGGCGGTGCGGCGGCCGGTGGACACGCCGAAGGTGCCGGCCGTCGGCCGGTCGGGCCTGCGCGTGGGCGCGGACATGCCGTCTCCTTCGTGTCCGGACGACGGACGCTGCCGATTGAAGGGCATGCGCCGCGCGGCTCGCCAGTGACCTCGCGGCCAGGGAAATATCCCTTGTCGTAGTCAACTCAATACTTTCTGCGGTCAGACGCTTGTGTATTCGGTCCTGGATGGTTAGCTTCCAGATACCTCGCGTCACGGACCGGTTGTTGGTCGGGCGATGACGCATGCCCTTTTCCGACCCTTCTCCGACGGAAATGGAGACACCGCGTGGGCGATGCACCGCGGCACCTCACAGCGGACGGTTATGTGGATCGGTACGAGGCGGCCGCCGAGGGAGATCCGCTGCAGGCACTGGCGCTGCTGGCCGGGTGGCTGCGCACCGAATGGCGTCCCCTCTTCGCCGAACTTCGGGCCCGCCGACCGATTCTCAGCACCCCCGCCTTCACCGTCGTGACCCGATTTTCGGACGTCAGTGAAGTGCTCCGGAACGGCGACATATTCACGGTGAGCGGATATGCCGCAAAGCTCGATCCGGCCCTCGGCGCACCGGTCATGCTCACCCGTGACGGCACCCCGCTGAACTGGCGCGAGAAGGGCCTCATGCAGGTCATGCTGCCCCCCGAGGACGTGCCGGCGGTCCGCGCGCTGGTCGCGGAGACGGCAGACCGGGCGTTGGACGCGGCGGCCCCGGCGGGACGGATCGACGCGGTCGGCGAGCTGTTCCGGCCCGTCTGCACGACCGTGTGCGCGGAGTACTTCGGCTTCCCCGGCCCGGACCCCGGGACGCTGGCGCGCTGGTCCAGAACGATCATGACCGATGTCACCGCCAACCTCGCCGGCGACCCCGCGGTCCACGCCGCGTCGCTGGAGGCCGGCCGGGAGATGATGGAGCACCTGCGCGGCGCGCTCGCCGACCGCCGCGCCGGCGATGCCGAGGCGCGGAGCCGGGACGTCTTCGCCCGGCTGCTGCGCACCGCCCTGCCCGGCGAGCTGGCCTGGGACGACGACCGCACCGCGGTCAACGTGGCGGGGCTGCTGCTGGGCTTCCTGGAGAACGCCGTCGGGTCGATGACCCACCTGGTGCGGCAGATCCTGCTGCGCCCGGAGATCCACCGGGCCGCCGCCCTGGCCGCGGCCGATCCGGACCCCGCGGAGTTCGACGGCCACGTCTGGGAGGCGCTGCGCTTCGACCCGTTCCTCAAGGTGATCACGCGGGTGTGCGCGCGCGACCACGTCCTGGCGGCGGGCACCCCGCGCGAGACCGCCGTGCCCGCCGGGACCCTCGTCCTGGCCGCCGTGGCCTCGGCGATGTTCGACGAGACCGCCGTGCCCGAGCCCGACCTGTTCCGCACCGACCGGCCGCCGCACACACGGCTGCATTTCGGTCACGGCCCGCACGCGTGCGTGGGCGTGCACCCCGGCGCGGCGGTGATCTCCGAGACGGTGCGCCGCCTGCTCGCGCGTCCCGGGCTGCGGCTGCTCGACCCGCCGGACGGGACGGTGGTACGGGACCGGGACATCTTCCCGGACCGGTTCTGGCTGGGGATCGGCGACCGCGAGGGATGAACATGCGCAACGAGCGGACCAAGGCACGGAGCATCGCGACCGACGGGGCGGCCAACCGGCTGCGCTACCTGGCCCTCACGCACGGCCGCCCGCTGTGGCGGATGGCGGAGGCGAGCCCGGGGCTGCGGCTGCGGCTCAACGCCGCGCTGATCGACAGCGCCGTCCGGGAGATGCCCGGACGGCCCGAGCCGCTGAGCACCAGAGCGGACTACACCTCCTGGGCGTCCCTGACCGACCGCACCTACATGGCCCGGCACCTGCCCCCCGTGCCCGCCGGCGACGAGGGGCGGCCGCCGGTGGACCAGGCCGCCGACCTGTTCGCCCGGGGCGAGGAGATGATCCCCTGCCCCCGGTCGACGGTGCTGTTCGCCTACTTCGCCCAGTGGTTCACCGACGGGTTCCTGCGCGGCGACACGCACGTCCCCCGGGATCCGCGCCGCACCAGCTCCAACCACGAGATCGACGTCAACCCCGTCTACGGGCTCGACGAGGAGCAGACCGCCGCCGTCCGGGCCTTCGACGGCGGGCTGCTCAAGAGCCAGCTCGTCAACGGCGGGGAGTTCCCCCTCTTCCTCTGCGAGAACGGGAAGATCAAGCCGGAGTTCTCGGCGCTGAGCGTGGCCCTGTTCGACCGGATCGACGACGCGCGGCGCGACACCCTCTTCGCCACCGGCGGCGACCGCGGCAACGCGCAGGTCGGCTTCACCATGTTCACCGTGCTCTTCCTGCGCGAGCACAACCGGGTGGCGCGGGAGCTGGCGGACGCCTACCCGAAGTGGGACGACGAGCGGCTGTTCCAGACCGCCCGCAACATCGTGCTCGCCCTCGTCATCAAGCTGGTGGTCGAGGAGTACATCAACCACATCACCCCGTACCACTTCCGCTTCCTGCTCGACCCGGCGCTGAGCACGCGGCTGGCCCGCGCGCCCTGGCACCGGCAGAACTGGGCGTCCATCGAGTTCAACCTGGTCTACCGCTGGCACAGCCTGGTCCCGTCCGAACTGGTCGTCGGCGGCCGGGAGCTGCCGCTGGCGGGCACGCTGTTCGGCAGCGCGCTGCTGCCCGAGGCGGGGCTGGGGCGGCTGTTCGAGGACGCCTCGGAGCAGCGGGCCGGGCGCATCGGGCTGTTCAACACCGACCCGGTCCTGCGGGAGGTGGACGTGGCGAGCGTCGCCGGCGCGCGGGCGGTGGACCTGGCCCCCTACAACGACTACCGCGAGCACTGCCGCTTCCCGCGCGTCCGCCGCTTCGAGCAGATCTCCGGCGATCCCCGCGTCCACGGGGCCCTGCGCGAGCTGTACCGCAGCGTGGACGAGGTCGACCTGTACGTGGGCCTGTTCGCCGAGGAGCCGGGGTCGGCCAGGGCCATCCTCCCGCCGCTGCTCACCAAGATCATCGCGATCGACGCGTTCTCGCAGGCCCTGACCAATCCGCTGCTGGCGCCCCGGCTGTGCAACGCCGACACCTTCTCCCCGGTCGGGATGCGGATCATCGGGACCACCCGCACCGTCTCGGACGTGCTGCACCGCAACGTCCCGGAGGACCCGCGGCCGCGGTTCGTCAGCATGACCTGGCGAGGCGCCCGGTGACCGGCGAACCCGAGCCCGTCCCCCAGGACGGCGCCGAGCACTCCGCCGAGCACTCCGCGGTGCTGCGCGAGGCCGCGCGGGAGCTGGCGGAGATCGCCACCACGTTGCGCGAGGTCTCCCGGCGCGCCACCGCCGCCGCCACCGACGGAGCCGTCTACGGCTCGCTGCACCGGGCGCCCGCCGCCGGGGCGCGGGCGCAGCGGGCGGTGCTGCGCGCGGTCACCGACCGCCGCGGGCTGGGCTACACCGTGACGGGCGGCCCGGTCGGCGCGCTCGGCTCCAAGCTCGGCGGCATGGCCGGGACGCGGAGCCTGGCCGTCCGGATGATGACGACCTCGCTGCGCCTGCGCATCGCCGCCGTCTGCCTGGACAACCCCGAACTGGTCACCGATCCGCTGCTGGCGCGGCTGCACGAGGCGGTGGCGGCCGAGCGCGAGATGGACGCGCTGCGCGCCCTGTGCGCCCTGGTCAAGGACCGCGGCACGGCCCGCGCCCTCACCGCCATCGCGCCGATCTTCAGCGAGTTCCTGGCGCTGCGCGCCCTGCTGGACCGCAACCCGCTCAACGACCGCACCGCCTGGCTCATCGCCGGCGGCGAGGCCGTCGCCACCGCCGACCCCATCACCGGCCTGAGCAACCGGGCGATCGCCGCCCTGGACGTCGGCGAGGGCGCCGCCCGCCGCACCGAGCCCGGCCCCGAGGAGTCCGCGCGGCTCGGGACGCACGGGTCGCTGCTGGGCTTCCTCACCAACATCCTCGTCGTCGGCCCCACCGGCCGGGCCCTGGTGCAGACCGTGACCGGCCCGGACGGCACCCGGCGGCACATCGTGCAGGTCCCGGGGATGCGGATCGGCAACCCCGACCTGGAGTCGCCCGCCGACCTGCTCGGCGCGTTCAGCAGCACCCTGAGGGACAGCGCCCCCTTCAGCCGCGCCCTCGCCAAGGCCATCGACGACTACGGCGTGCCGGCCGGCGAGGAGGTCGCCCTGATCGGCCACAGCGCGGGCGGCGCCGCGGTCATGAACCTGGCGCAGGACCCGGAGTTCTGCGCCCGCCACACCGTCACCCACGTGGTGGCCGTCGGTTCGCCGATCGACTTCAAGCGGCCCGTCTCCCCGGACACCTGGGTCGCCAGCATCACCAACCAGCACGACCTCATCCCCAGCCTCGACGGGCAGGGCGCCGGCTCCTGCTTCGACCTGCACCCGGACTGGTACGTGGTCGACTACACCGACCCCGCGCACGTGTTCCCGGCCTGCCACAGCATCGAGCACTACACGGCCAACATCACCAAGGACCTCCCCGAGGTCCGCGCCCACCTGGACGAGCAACTGCGGCCCTACCAGGGCCCGGTCGTCCGGTCGCAGCTCTACCGGCTGTACGACCGCGAGCCCGGGACAGCCACGGTCACCACCAGCGGCGGCCCCGTCCAACTGCCCCTCCAGAGCCCGGAGGGCCACGCGTTCACCGCCTACTTCACCGCCGATCCGGCCGCCGCCGCGGAACTGCTCGGCGAGCACGGGCGCGCGGTACGGGTGGGCGGCCGCGCGCTCGTCACCCTCCACGCGTTCGAGAACCGGGGCGCCGCGCTCGGCGACTACGGCGAGCTGCACCTCGGGGTCGTCGTCGCCGACCCGGACGGGCCGCGCCCGTCCCGGATGTGGCGCGAACTGCTGCCGTCCGGCGAGCACCGCGGCCTGGGCACCTGCTTCCTGCACTCGGTGCTCACCACCGAGCTGGCGTGCGCCGTGGCGTCCGAGGTCTGGGGGCATTCGGCGTCGGTGGCCGGGGTGCGCGTGGAGGGCGACGACCGAGCCGCG
The DNA here is from genome assembly GCF_055379765.1 of Actinomadura rugatobispora. Lineage (NCBI taxonomy): Bacteria > Bacillati > Actinomycetota > Actinomycetes > Streptosporangiales > Thermomonosporaceae > Actinomadura > Actinomadura rugatobispora. The sequence continues at coordinate 2,192,286 of NZ_AP029191.1, forward strand.
TCGGTGACGGTCGCCGACACCGGCGGCCCCATCCTGACGCTGGCCGGTCCGCTCGGCCGCGGGCTGCCGTTCGTGCGACGGGATCTGGTCGTCTATTCGCGGCGGGACGGCACCCCGCTGCGTTCGCAGATCCGGGAACGCGGCCGCCGGCGGGTGCACCCGTCCCCCGGCATGCGGCTCACCGTCGGCTCCTCCGAGCACCCCCTGGCGCAGCGGCTGGACGCACTCGGCCTCGACGGCGCCCGGCCGGTGCTGTGCCTGGTCGCCCCCGCCCGCAGCAGCCTGCGGACACCGGCCGTCCCCCTGCCCGCCCGCTGACCCCGGAGGCATCCCGTGCCCGGACGCACCGACGCCATCACCGCCCACGCCCGAGTCCTGGGGGCCGACGCCGAGGTGCTCGAAGAGTGCGCCGCACGGCTGCGCCGCCTCGCGTCCAGGCTCGGCGCGCACGACGCCGCGCCGCCCTGGCTGTACCGGACGCTCGACGACCACATCACCGCCTGCGTGGTCGCCTCGGCCGACCTCGCCGACGCGTCAGCACGGCTCGACGACTACGCCGGGGCGACCACCGACGGCACCACGTAACGCTCACACCGCGGAGGCGTCAGCCGCGATCCAGGCTCGGCGTGATAGGCATGGCAAGCGTGACGGTATTCGTCTGCACGGCCTGCGGGGCAGCGCTGACCGAGCGCCTGGAGCGGCTGAAGACCCTTCCCGGGCGGCCGCCGTTCGAGGCGCGCTTCGAGTCCGGTGACGGGTCGCGCCGGGCGCCCGCCACGGTGGCGCGGGGGTACTACGCGCTGGACCCCGAGCCGTGGGGGCCGCCGTTCGTCCCCACGGACGACGCCGAGGCGATCTTCCCGGGCGGCCCGTGCGTGGGCGATCCGGACGGCGATGGTTTCCTGGTGTCCGCCGGTCCGCGCGACACGATCGTCCTCCACCCGGAGGACGCCCCGGTGCTCCAGTACTCGCCCAAGCCGGACGACGCAGGCTGCTGCGGCCTGACCGGCAGGGCGGGGTTCAACATGAGGTGCCCCTGCGGCACCGACGTCGGCACCGAGATCAGCGAGTGCTACACCGCCTACGAGCTGCACCTGGTCCCGGACCTGGTCCACGCCCGGCCGGCCCCGCCGTCCTGATCTCCGGTTCCGGTCCGGCGGCCCGCCTGGCATAGGCTTGGCCGGTGTTCTCGCCCCAAGGTCCGTCTCTGCGCGAACTGGCGATCCAGGCGCTGTCCTCGGTCGAGCGCGGTTACGACCTGCTCGCCCCGAAGTTCGACCACACGCCCTTCCGCACCCCCGACGGCCTTCTCGCCGCCACCGCCGACGCGCTGGGGCCGCTCGGCCCGTTCGATCAGGGGCTGGACGTGTGCTGCGGCACCGGCGCGGGGATGCGGGTCCTCAAGCCCCTGTGCCAGGGAGGGGTCACGGGCGTCGACTTCAGCGCCGGCATGCTCGCGCAGGCGCGTGAAGCGCATCCGGACGCCGAGTGGGTACGGGCGGACGTCCGGGACCTGCCCTTCGAGCAGGCGTACGATCTCGCGGTCAGCTTCGGGGCGCTCGGCCACTTCCTGCCCGCCGAGCGGCCCGCGCTCTTCTCCGGGGTGTACCGCGCGCTGCGGCCCGGCGGTCTCTTCGCCTTCCCGATCGCCGCGCCGCCGCCCATCTCGTCGGTCTGGTACTGGACGCTGCTCGGGTTCGACCTGGTCATGCGGGTCCGGAACGCCGTGTGGCGTCCCCCGTTCGTCATGTACTACCGCACCTGCCCGCTGCACGAGATCCGCGACGACCTGACGGCGGCCGGTTTCACCGTGACGACGGCCCCCCTGCCGGCCTTGGGCGAGCGCGAGGACGGCAGCCCGCGGTACGGGCTCGTCCTCGCGCGCAGACCTTCCGGCAGCTGAACCGCCCTTGGCCGCCCGTGGAGGGCGGCCAAGGGCGGTCCGCGCCTACTCGGGTTCCATGGCGAAGGTTCGCCAGGCGGTGGCCCAGCGCTGGAGGTCCTCGGCGGTGCCTCCCAGCACCTTGATCACGGTCTCCACGGTGGTGAGTTTGGCCGGGATGGTGTCGGCGGCCAGGGTGTTGCGGAAGGTGGTGTAGGAGAGCTTCTTGGCGCAGCGGTCCTGCATCTGGCGCAGGCTGGGGTTGCCGGCCCAGATCCGGTAGGCGCGCAGCATCGCCATGAATTCCCGCTGGCTGGTGGCGCGCAGCGGGTCGGGGCGGCGGTTGTGCCCGTGGACGTCCGGTGTGGCCTGCGGGGTGGTCGCCGGTTCCGGCTCGTCCCCGGACCTGGCCGGTTCGGCCGGGCACCAGGGGTCGGGGCAGGCGGGCGCGCCGATCGCCGAGGGCGGCGGGGCGTCCTCGTCCTGGCCGCAGGTGGGGCAGCGCGCGGGGGACGAGGAGGGGGTGCCGGGGCGTCTGGGCCGGGCGTCGGGGTGCGGGCGGCCGGGACGGGGCCGGTCGTGGGAGAGCGCCATGACCTCGGCGGCGCGGCGCTGCCGCTGGAAGTCGTGCAGCCGCCCGGTCAGCAGCTCGATCTCGCGGTTGAGGTCGCGGACGCGGTCGAACAGCTCCTTGGCGGTGACGACCCGGGCGGGGTCCTTCTGGGCCGGGCCGCACATGATCAGGATGCGCTCGATGCGCTTCCAGGTGCCGCTGGTGAGCTGGTGGTCCCCGGCCAGGATCTTCCAGACCTCGGTCGGCTCGACGGCGGCGGCCGAGGCGATCACCTCGACGCCGTCGTCGCCGGCGATCCGGTCCAGTTCGGTCTGGATGGTGCTGGCCAGCAGCAGGTTCAGCCGGGCGCGGAGGCCGGTGGTGTGTCGGCGCAGTTGCTCGCGGCGCGCGCGGGTCTCGGCCTCGTTCAGCTCGCCGATGTCGGGCCGGGTGCCGTCCTCGACCATCGGCGGCCTCATCGGCGGTCCTGTTCGGGCGGGCCGGAAGGGCCCCGGTGATCTCACTGGAGTTTCCCTTTCGTTGTGGGTCGCCGGTGCTACGGGCGTGCGGAATGCGGGCATGCGGATCCCGAGGGGAGGAGTGGAGTCCTCACCGTCCGGTCTCTGGCGCGTTATCTTGCCGCAGCATCGGCGGGCGTTGGCGCAGGATCTACAAAAACCACATACCGAACCGCACTGAACCGCCCTCTACCAGGTGATATACCGTCGACTCCGGGTGTTGCGCGGCGTGCGGAAGTGGTGAAGACCGGTGCGGAACGTCAAGAAATGAGCGTCCCGCTCGTGCGTGATCACTTGTTTGATGTGTAATACGAGTCGCACGCCGAGGGGCGTCGCGGAAAGTTCCCCGAGTTTGGTCGCGGTGCTACGGGCTGACGGTCGGGAACGGCAGCGGACCGGGCCAGTGGAGTGGGCCGGTTCATGACGAAGGGGGGACCCGCCGGGTCCCCCCTTCGCGCTTCCCGGGCGCAGGGAGATGGCGCGGGGGTCTTGACCATACATATGAGTCGATGTGTATGGTCCGAGGGACGGAGCGTGCGGTGCGGCGCGGTCGGCACGCAGGACGAGCCCCGGACACCAGGAGGCCCAGGGATGACCGAGCTGCAGATTCGCCGGATCCCGTTCGAGTTCGACGAGCAGGTGCCGTTCCAGTGGAACCCGGCCAATCCCGACTTCGGGCTGATGGCCAACGCCATCGGCATGCTGGCCATCGCGTTCGAGAAGTACATCGTGGCCGTCACCCGGGAGGTGATGCCGCGGCTGCGCGACCCGGAGGTCGCCGAGGAGGCCGACGCCTTCCTCCGGCAGGAGGCGCAGCACGCGCGGGCGCACCGGCTGCACATCAACGCGCTCATCAAGCGCTACCCCGGTCTGCGCTCCACCCTGGACGAGGCGGTCGCCGACTACGACCGGCTGCGCGAACGGGAGCCGGTGGAGTTCCACGTCGCCTACATCGCCGCCCTGGAGGCGACGTTCACGCCGCTGTTCAAGATGATGCTCGACAACCGGCGGTCGCTGTTCACTCCGGGTGACGCGCGGGTGGCGTCGCTGTTCGTGTGGCACTTCGTCGAGGAGATCGAGCACCGCAGTTCGGCCCTGGTCATCTACCACGGGCTCGTCGACGACCCCTGGTTCCGCACCCGCGTCGCCCGCCGGGCCTTCGGCCACGCGGTCGGCGTCTACCGGGGGATCATCGAGGGGTTCGAGCGGCACGTGCCGCGGCGGGACCGGCTGGTCGACACCCGCCGGGTGATGCCGAGGCAGATCTGGCTGCGGGAGATGGGCGCCCGGCTGCCGGTCGCCGGCCGCCGCGTGGCCGCCGGACGGTACCCGACCCCCTTCCAGGGCGTCCCGATGGCCCAGCTCGCGATGACCTTCGTCCGGCTGCTGCGCTCGCAGGCCCCGCGCCACCGCCCGGCCGAGGAGCCGCTGCCGGCCCTGGCCGCCACCTGGTTCGACGCCTACGACCGGGGAACGGACATGACGCGGTTCGAGGGCGCGGCGCTGAAGAGCGCGTCATGAGCGGCCCGTGCGACGAGGCGTTCCGGGTCATGGCCGACCGGCTCGGCGGCATCTCCTGCGACGCTGATCCGGTCGGCACCCTCCGCGACCCCGCGGGCCTGACCGGCTGGACCCTGCCGGTGGTCGAGGCCCTCATGATCGCCGGCGCCGTGCTGGCCCTGCTGCACGCGGTGCGGACCTGGCGGCGGACCGGCGATCCGGCCGGTCCCGCGCTGTGGAGCGCCGCCGTGGCCTTCGTGCTCATCCTGGAGCCCCCGCTGTACTTCCCCCGGCAGTTCGGCATCAGCGAGTACCTGGACGTGCTGTTCGTGCACAACGTGTTCAGCGTCCAGTTCCTGTTCGACCGCATGCCGCTGTACATCGTGGCGCTGTACCCGGCGTGCTTCTACCTGGCCTGCGCCCTGGTCACCCGGCTCGGGGTGTTCCGCCGGCACGGCCGGGTGGTCGGGGCCGTATGCGTGGGGTTCGTCAACCACTGCTTCTACGAGATCTTCGATCATCTCGGCCCGCAGCTGCGCTGGTGGGCCTGGAACACCGGTGCGGCCGTCAACGATCCGGCGCTCGGCTCGGTCCCGCTGGTCAGCACGGTGATCTTCGGGTTCCTGGCGCCCGCGCTGCTGGTGTTCTGGTGGCGGACGCTGTTCCCCGAGCCCGCCCCCGAGCCGGCCGGGCGCGGCCCGCTCGGCGCTCCCGGGGTCGCCGTCCGCGTGCTGCTCGTCGGCGTCCTGACCACGGTGTCGCTCCCGGTGTTCAGCGCGCCGGTGTCCTACCTGACGCTGACCGACACGCCCAACCGCGCCGTCATGGCGGCCGTGCTGTACACGGCCATCGCGGTCGCGGCGGTGGTCGCCGTGGCGGCCGTCGCCAGGAGCGCGCCAGCGGACGCGCCGGCCACCGGCGACCGTTTCCTCGACCGCTATGCCCTGCTGCACGGCACGGTCTACCTGGCGGTCTTCGCCCTGCTGTGGGCGGCGGCCACACCGGATCTGCTGGCCGCCGAGGGCGGCCGCACCGGCGACGGGGCCCCGGTCGGCAACCCCTTCTACGCGCTGGCCTGCGCCGCCGTGTGCGTATGGGTGCTGTGGCGCGCCGCCCGGCTCGCACCCGCCGCCCGCACACCGGAGACCGGGCACCCCGCCCGCACGTCACCCCAGACCGCCTGAAACCGTCTCAACCGGGAGCCGGCGCCGGCCGTTCACCGCGTTCACCGGCCTGCGCGGTGATGGCCGGGGCCAGCCAGCGCATCAGGTAACGGCGCAGGCCGGCTCCCGTGCGGGCGGGCGTTCCGGGGTCCGTCACGAACGACTGCATGATCCGCAGCATGTGCTCGACCAGCTCGTCCAGTTCCTCGGCGCCGAACCCGGCCGCGGCCCAGTCGACGGGGAACCGCTCGATGAGCCCGCGCCCCAGCCGCAGCGCGGGCTGCGACGTGAACCCCTTGGCGAACGCGCCGCCCCGCCCGGACGACAGCAGGATCCCCACGTAGGGCTCGTTCGGGACCTGCTCCAGCGCGTACACCGCCCCCTCCACCACCACCTCGGCCGGCGTGCCCCCGCGCAGCGCCACGTGCTCGGCCAGATGCCGCTCGATCTTGTCCATGAACGCGCCGGTGGCGTCGATGGCCGTCGCCACCAGCAGGTCCTCGGTGTTGGTGAAGTACCGGTAGACCGTCTGCCGCGTCACCCCCAGCTCGCGGGCGACGTCCGCCAGGCTCGTGGTGACCCCCGACCGGTCGATGCAGACGCGGGTCGCGCCGATGATCCGCCGGACGGCCTCCTCGTCGTCCCCCGGCAGGTCGCCCGACCATCCATGCCTGCGCACAACGCCCCTCCTCCACCTCGCCCCGAGATTACCGAAGCGCCGCCCCTGCCCCGGCGGCCGCCCGCACGCCGCCCTTTGACCTGCCCTGTGCAGATATTACAAAGGGTTCAATGGAGCCGGAGCGCGTCTCCTCACAAGGAATTGTTGAAGGCCCGCCGCCGATGCGGACGATACTTTGGGCGGGCTTGGCGGGCGGGGCGCCGACTATCACCCGGGCCTTTATGTGAAAGTTTGATATTTGACCCTTACCCGGCCGCGGGCCGTAGCGCCGCGCACGTCTGCCGGAACACCACTGGACTGCGGAAATAGCGGTGCCTACAGTGAATAACCGAGAGTGGGCCCGAGGCGCCGCCGCACCGGTGTCCGGGAGCGGATCAGCCGAAGGGCCGGTGAACGAATGCGAACGGAGAAGGGAAAATGTCTGAGCATTTAAAGGAGTGCGGTCATGCGAGGGCCGTCTGGCCGGATCTGTGCGCCGTCGCGCCCAGCCCCGACCTTCGCGAGCGGCTGAACCGGGAACTCGAAGAGATCCGTGAGCGCGGGCCGGGCTCGGTCAACCTGCTGGGAATGAGCCACGCTCCGCGCATGCGCGGCTTCGACGACGCCACCCTCTTCCCCGCGGACGAGTACGCGCGGGGGACCCCGGAGTCGACCATCAGATCGGCGGCGGCCGACCGGGCGCCGCTGCGCGGGCAGGTGCGGGTCATCGTCATCCCGGCGGACTTCTCCGACCGGGCCATGACGACCACGAACGAGCGGCTCGAAGAGCTGTTCTTCTCGCTCGGCGCGATGGAGCAGGGCAGCGTGCGCGAGTACTACCGCGAGGTCACGCACGGCCTCGTCGACATCGTCGGCCAGGTGGTCGAGCCGGTGCGGCTCCCGCGGACGCTCGCCTGGTACGCCAACAACAACTTCGGGATCGGCCGTCCGAGCGGTGAGGCCAGGGCGAACATCATGGCCCGGGACGCGGTCGTGAAGGCCGATCCGACGGTCGACTTCACGCCGTACGACAACGACGGGAACGGCTACGTCGACGCCTGCATCGTCGTCCACGCCGGACCCAGCGGGGACGCCACCGGGAACCCGGGCGACATCTGGGCCCACAAGTGGACGCTCCCCGAGGTCTACAACGCCGACAACACCAAGGTGTTCGCCTACCTCACCGTCGCGGAGGACGCGAAGATCGGCGTCTGCGCGCACGAACTGGGCCACCTGCTCTTCGGTTTCCCCGACCTCTACGACGTCGACGGCACCTCGGAGGGCGTCGGCAACTGGTGCCTGATGGGCGCCGGGTCCTGGGGCGGCGGCGGGGCCAGGCCGGTCCACCCGTCCGCCTGGTGCAAGATCCGCCAGGGCTGGGTCAGGGAGACCAACGTCACCGCCAACGGAACGCTGCGCATTCCCGATGTCAAGACCGGCTTCGAGGTGCACCGGCTCTGGCGCGGCGGAGAGCAGGGGGACGAGTACTTCCTCGTCGAGAACCGCCAGCGCGACGACTACGACGGGGCACTGCCCACGGGCGGGCTGCTGGTCTGGAAGGTGGACGAGAGGCAGCCCGACAACACCGACGAGAACCACTACAAGGTGGCCCTGCTCCAGGCGGACGGGAAGCGCGACCTCGAACGCGCCCGCAACCGGGGCGACGCCGGGGACGCCTATCCCGGCAGCACGGGGAACGCGTCCCTCACCGGTTCCACGAACCCGAACACCCGCTCCTACACGGGCGAGGACACCGAGGTGGCGGTCACCCGGATCTCCGCGCCCGGTGCGGAGATGACCGCGACCGTCGCGGTGCGGGCGGAGGCGCTCGTGGGCGAGACGGGAACCGCCGGAGACGGCGCCGGCGCCAGGCGGCCGTTGGCGGCGACGGTCCGCTGACGGAAGTGCCGTGGACACCATGGTCCAGTCCATCGACAACCTGACCGCCCTGACGGGGCGCGTGGCCGAGATCGGCCCGCATCCGCGCCTGGCGGGCTGGGACCGGGTGCTCATGGACGTGCTGGACGCCGGTCCCGTCCCGGGACGGGCGGACCTGCTGTCCCGGCGCGCCGGAGAACGGCTGGAACTGGCCGTCCGGCACGACCTGCTGGGGAACGCGGCACCGGGTGCGACTCTCCGCCTGCGGGCGAAGCTGTCCTCGGGCGAGGTGATCGCGGAACCCCATCCCGACGAAGGCGACTTCACCGTCCGGCCGCCCTGAACGGCGGGCGGCGGACGTCATCACGACCATCACCGAAGGAGGCGACATGAGTACACAGCGTTCAGGCACGCAGACTCTCCAGGGGAAGACGACCGGCATCCACGGAATGCTGGTGTTCGGCGACGATGTGCCGCGCTTCTCGCACTTCCCGATGTTCCAGCCGCCGCACCATTCCCAGGTGATCCTCGAAGTGGGGTTCGACGGCGCCACGAAGGGGGTGCTGGACGCCGATCGCAAGGCGGAGTCCGACAACATCTTCAGCTTCAAGCCCGAGGTGTTCGACATCACCGAGCTCGACCCGTCCGGTCCGGGGCCGGTCCGGACCTCGCTGCGGGGAACGCTCTACCACGGCCACTTCGAGCACGGTGGCGAGCCGATCTCCGAGGAGATCACGGTGCGGATAAGCCGTGTCGTGTACTTCCAGCTGCTCGACCTGGAGGCGGCGCACGACAACAACGCCGACCTGAGGTACCTGGTCCTCGGGCGCGCCGGGGATTTCCACCTCGCGCACTACATCACGGCCCGGCCGGACTTCGACCACGTTCTCCAGGCCCGGCTTGTCCCCGGCAGCATCAAGAACGACGAGGGCGACCCGGTGCCCGATGAAACCGCCGCCCAGTTCAATCTGGGCGACCCGGCGTACTTCCAGGGACGCCACGACGTTCCCGCGGAGCGACTGACCGCACCCGGGACGTTCAAGGCACTGTTCTCCGGCCAGCCCTCACGCGCGGGGGTCGTCACCTACACCGCCGACCTGGAGATCGTCCAGGAGATCTACCTGGAGGTCGCCGAACTGGCCTGATGTCAGGCGATGTCAGGCAGTGCGGTAGCAGGTGCGCGGCCGAGCCAGGCGCCACGGGCGAGTGGGGCCTGGCGAGGCCGTGCTGTCGGCCAGGGGCCGGTCGCCGCTGAGGATGTCGGCGGGGGTCGCCAGCACCACGTGCGGCGGTCGCGCGACCAGATGGGGGCAGACCGCCGCGGCCAGGGCGGCGCACTCCGGGCATGCCGGCGCCGGGGTGAGGAAGTCGCCGGCGGCGTCGACCACGGCGGCGGCGGCCTCGGGCGCCGGCAGGCCGCACACCTGGCACAGCCAGCGCCGCTGGCACGCCTTGAGGCGCTCGCTGTGCACCAGGCGCCACCACACCCGCCCGCCCGTCACCGGGGTGATCCACGGGACGGGCCGCTCGTCCGCACGCGGGCGGGGCCACCCGGGCGGGTCGGGATCGACGCCGGCGGCCGCGGCCAGGCGGTCGGCGATCCGGGAGATCGTCTCGGGCAGCGCCCGCGCCGTGCACCGGTCGGCGCCGCAGTAGGCGTACCCGTCGCCGACGACGGCGAGCATCGGCCGGCCGCACTCGCGGCACGGCAGATCGGGCGAGAGCACCGCACTGGCAGACGGCAAACCCAACCAAAACACCCCTGATAGGGATGTTCCCGGCTATGCGCCCAACCAGACCGGTGTCAGGGGAGGTGTTTCCCGGAGCACCGGCCGAGGTGCGGCAGGGCGGCCGGTTTCTTCAGCCGCCGCCCGGCGACCTCCCCTCGCCGGGTCCGGTTCACCGGGGTTCGCGGCCGGGGCGGTCCACCGTTTCGGGGAGGAGGCCGCGTGCGGTGACCTGCTCGCCGCATTCGGAGCAGGCCAGCACCGGGTGGGTGATCTTCCCGCAGGACTCGTGCCGCAGGACGCGCATCACGGGGTCGTCCCCGAGGTGCTCCTCGGCCCATTGCGCGATCGCCAGCAGCGGGGGGACGACCAGTTGCGCGTTCTCGCTGATCCGGTACTCGTACCAGTCGGGATCGGTGCGGTACCGGTGCTTGACGAGGATGCCGACGTCGACCAGCATCGTCAGCCGCGAGGTGAGGATGTTGGGCGCGATGCCGAGGGCGCGCTGGATCTGCCCGAAACGGCGCACCCCGAAGAAGATCTCGCGTATGACCAGGTAGGTCCAGCGCTCGGCCAGCAGTGAGATCGCGGCCGCGCTGGGGGCCTGTCCGGGTGGGCGGTGCTCGGCCATGCCCGGCAGGTTACCGTCCGCCGCGCTCCGCGCTTTCAGTACACGCCTCCCAGCTTGCGGTGGTCCCAGCTCACGATCCTGGTGGGTGAGAACCGCAGCGCGACGCGCTTGACGGCCTGCTGGGCGGCGGCCCGCTCGAGTTCGGGCGGGACGGGGTCGCCGGGCGCGAGCCCCGGGGTGTAGCGCCGCGCGACCGCCAGGCCCACCTCGGCGACCGCGTCGGCGTCCTCGACGATCTTGACTCCGCACTCCATCATGACGCCGCGGAGGTCCTCGTACCGCTCGCCGTCCTCGACCTGCAGCGTGGCCTCGGCGAGCCGCCGCAGGTTGGCCGTCTTCTGCGAGGACCGGTAGGTCCAGCACAGGACGTCGAGGCCGTCCGGGACGTACCACAGCGGCAGCAGGTGCGGCCGGCCCGCGGGCCCGACCGTCGCGCAGGTCACCACCCGCCCGTCCGCCAGGAACCCCTCGATCTCCTCGTCGGTCATCCGGATCTGCTCGCGCCGAGACATGGCCCTCCTTGCGCCCTTCGGAACAGTCCACTACTTTATCGATAGTACTTGCCATTCGCAAGTAGACTTCCGGGAGGGCGCGCGTGCGCAGCACCAGCAGTGGCGGGGCCTCTCCCCGCCCTTCTCACGAGACGCTCTGCGCGGCCCTGCTCGACGCCGCGTGCCGGCATCCGCGGCGGGTCGCGTTCACCACGCTCGACGGGACGATCGCGCTGACCTGGTCGCGCGTGGTCGAGGTGGTGGCCCGGGTGGCCGGCGGGCTCATGCGGCACGGCGTCCGGCGGGGCGACACCGTGGCGCTGATGATGGGCAACCGCCCGGAGTTCGCGCTGGCCGACCTGGCGGCCGCGAGCCTGGGGGCCGTCCCGTTCTCGATCTACAACACCTCGTCACCGGAGCAGGTCGAGTACCTGCTGGCCGACTCCGGCGCCCGGATCGCACTGTGCGAGCCGCGGTACGCCGGCGTGCTGGACGCCGTGTCGCGGCGGCCGGGCGGCGCGCGCCTCGAACAGGTCCTGGTGCTCGGCGAGCGGCCCGGCGCGGACCCGGACGTGGCGGGCCTGCGGGACGCCCCGCCGATCGACCTGAGGCGGGCCGCGTCGCGGCTGGGCCCCGACGCCCTGCTGACCCTGGTCTACACGTCCGGGACGACCGGGCCGCCGAAGGGCGTCGAGGTCACCCACGGGAACGTGCTGGCGACGGTGGCGTCGATGTCCGGCGCGATCCCCCAGGGCGACCACCCGCGGCTGATCTCGTGGCTGCCCGCCGCGCACATGGCCGAGCGGGTCGCCAACCACTACACCGCGGTCGTGCACGCGGCGACCGTCACCTTCTGCCCCGACCCGGGCGCCATCGGCGACGCCCTGGGCGCGGTACGGCCGACCTGGTTCTTCGGGGTCCCGCGCGTCTGGGAGAAGCTGGAGGCACGGCTCCGCACGAGCTGGGACCGGCTCCCCGGCCCCGAACGCGAGCGGGTCGCCGCGACGATCGCCTCCGCCGAGGAGGCCGTGCACCTGCGGCAGGCGGGCAAGGAAGTCCCGCCGGAGCCGGCCGCGAAACTCGACCACGACCTGCTCGCCCGCCTGCGGGCCGAGGCCGGGCTGGACCGGATCGGCGCCGCGCACGTCGGCTCCGCGCCCTGCCCCCAGGAGACGATCGTCTTCTTCCAGGCCCTCGGCGTACCGCTCTCGGAGCTGTGGGGCATGTCCGAGACGACGGCCAACGGCACGGTCAGTCCGGCCGGCGCGGTGCGGATCGGCACGGCGGGGCTGCCGACCCCGGGGGTGGAACTGCGCATCGCCGACGACGGGGAGCTGCTCGTCCGCGGCCCGAGCGTGGTGCGCGGCTACCGGAACCGCCCGTCCGAGACCGCCGCCGCCATCGACGAGGACGGGTGGCTGCACACCGGCGACATCGGCTGGCTCGACGAGGACGGCTACCTCACGATCGTGGACCGCAAGAAGGAGCTCATCATCAACGCACACGGAAAGAACATGTCGCCCGTCGCCATCGAGGCGGCGCTGACGGCGTCGTCCCCGCTGATCGGCCGCGCCGTCGCCATCGGCGACCGGCGGCCCTACAACGTCGCGATCGTCGTGCTGGATCCCGACCATCTCCGGGGCTGGGCGGCCGAGCAGGGCCTCCCCCCGGATCCGGACGGGCTGGCGGAGCGCGAGGACCTGCTGGAGACCGTGCGCGCAGCGATCGTGCGGGCCAACACCCGGCTCTCGCGGGTCGAGCAGATCAAGCGGGTCGCCGTGCTCGGCGAGGAGTGGGCGCCCGGAGGTCCCGAGCTGACCCCGACCATGAAACTGCGGCGGACGCCGATCGCGCAGCGCTACGGCGCGCTGATCGACGACCTGTACGCCCGGCGCGCCGGCCTGGAGGTGGAGTGATGCGCGCGGTCCGGGTGACCAGGCCGGACGGCCCGTCCGCCGTGACCGTCGCCGACGTTCCCGAACCGGAACCCGGCACGGGCGTGCTGATCGAGGTCGCGGCGGCCGGGGTGTCGTTCCCCGACCTGCTCATGAGCAAGGGCAGGTACCAGGTCCAGCCCGACCCGCCGTTCACGCTCGGCCTGGAGGCGGCCGGGCGGGTCCTGGACGCCCCGGCGGGCAGCGCGCTGCGGCCGGGAGACCGGGTCGCCGCGTTCGCCCTCGGCGCCTTCGCCGAACGGTTCGTCGCGCCCGAGGAGTCCACGTTCCCGCTGCCCGACGAGCTGACCGACGAGCAGGGCGCCGGCCTGATCATGAACTACCAGACGGCCCACTTCGGGCTGCACCGCCGCGGCGGGCTGCGCGCCGGCGAGGTCGTCCTGGTCCACGGGGCGGCCGGCGGCGTGGGGACCGCGGCGATCCAGGTGGCCCGCGGCCTGGGCGCCCGCGTCATCGGCGTGGTGTCGACCGGGGAGAAGGCCGCCGTCGCGGCCCGGGCCGGCGCCCACGACGTCGTGCTCGCCGGCGACTGGGCCGCCGAGGTCCGCAAGCTCACCGGCGGCCGGGGCGTGGACGTCGTCTACGATCCCGTCGGCGGCGAGCGCACCGGGGAGAGCCTGCGCCTCCTCACCCAGGAGGGCAGGCTGATCGTGATCGGATTCGCCGACGGCGCGATACCGTCGCTGGCCCTCAACCGCGTGCTCCTGCGCAACGTCTCGGTCATCGGGGCCGCGTGGGGCCACTTCGTCGACACCCGCCCGGAGGTCTCGCGCGCCATCGCCGACGACCTGGCGCGGATGGCCCGCGAGGGCACCGTCGCCCCGCTGGTGGGCCCGGCCTTCCCGCTCGAGGACGCGGCCGCGGCGCTGGCCGCCCTCGACGACCGCCGGGCGACCGGCAAGGTCGTGCTGAGGACCGCGCGATGACCGGCGTCCAGGGCTGGTGGGCGGGCGGCCGGCACGTGACCCTGCCCGTGGCGGGACGCGACCGCCGGATCTTCGTCCGCGACGAGGGCTCCGGGCCGCCGCTGGTGCTGCTGCACGGCTATCCGGGCTCGTCGTTCGAGTGGGCGGGGGTATGGCCCGCGCTGGCCGCCGCGCACCGGGTCGTCGCGCTCGACCTCCTGGGGTTCGGCGCCTCGGACAAGCCCGCCCGGCACCGCTACCGGCTGGCCGAGCAGGCCGATCTCGTCGAGGCGCTGCTGCGGGAGCTGGAGATCGGCGCCTTCTCGGTGCTCGCCTACGACTACGGCACGATCGTCGTCCAGGAACTGCTGGCGCGCGGCGTGCTGCCCGAACGGGTCGTGCTGTCCAACACCGGGCTGTTCCCGGACCTGTACCGGCCGCGCCGGGTGCAGAAGCTGTCCGTCGCCCCGGTGGTGGGCACGCTGCTCGCGGCGCTCGCCGCCAACGAGCGGACGTTCCGGGAGACCTGGTCGGCGGTCTACAGCCGCGAGCATCCGCTGGACCCCGTGCAGGCCGCGCAGCACTGGCAGGCTCTCCGGGCCGGCGGTCCCGGGCGGACGCTGCAGCGCCGGCTCCTCGACTACATCCCCGAACGCCGCGCCGCCGGCGCACGCTACGCGGCGGCGATCCAGGACAACAGCGCGCGGCTGTCGTTCCTGTGGGGGTTGCAGGATCCGGTCTCGGGGTCGGCCATCGCGGCGGCCCTGCCGGAACGGCTCACCGATCCCGACCTGGTCACCTATCCCGACGCGGGACACTGCCCCCACATCGAGATCCCCGACCGGTTCGCCGCCGACGTCCTCGCCCGGACCGCGCCGGACCGGAGCCGCTGACGCCTCGCACGCCCACGGTGCAGGGCAGGTGCGCGCTCCTGCCCTGCACCGGCTCCCCTTGTTGACCTAGCAGCACCCCTGTTAGGTTGTCAGCACTCGTGCTTCTGGGGGGAAACCATGGTTTCCACGTCTGAACTGCTCATCGACCGGGCGCGCGAGCGCACCGGGCTGGCGGATCTCGGTCCGGACGGCTGGCAGGAGGGCCTCGACCGGCTGCTCGCCGCGGTCCCGGTCGACATCGGGTCCGACCCGCGGGCCGCCGAGGCGATCGAGACGATCATCCTCGGGCGGCTGGTCAACCGCCTGCGCATCGAACACTGGTACGCGCGGCACGACGAGGCGGAGATCCCCCGGGTCGAGGGCCCGGTGGTGATCCTCGGACTGCCCCGGACGGGCACGACCGCCCTCCACTACCTGCTGGCCGTCGACCCGCGGTTCCGGTACCTGCGGGCCTGGGAGAGCGGGGACCCGGTCCCTCCGCCGGTCGCCGCGACCGAGAGCGACGACCCCCGGCGGGCGGCGGCGAACGGCCGCGGGAACGTCCGCCACATCAAGACCGTCGACGGACCGGTGGAGGACGTCGGCCCGCTCGGCCTGCACTTCCACAACCAGGACCTCCTGCTCCCGCTGCCGTCGTACACCCGGTGGTGGCGCGACGCCGACCTGACCAGCACGTTCGCCTACCACGAGCGGGTGCTGCGGCTGCTCCACTCGCACTCGGCCTCGTGCCGGTGGCTGCTGAAGGCCCCGGCCTACCTCTTCCAGGTGGCCAGGCTCGCCGAGCGGTATCCCGACGTCCGCTTCGTCATGACGCACCGCGACCCGGCGGTGGCGCTCGCGTCGGCGTGCAGCACCGTCGCCAGTTCCCAGAAGGGCGCGGTGCCCGCGCGGGTCCAGGACCCCCGCGACCTCGGCCGCGATCTCCTCGAGCACTTCGCCGAAGGCACCCTCCGGGCGATCGCGGAGCGGCGGAGGCTCGGCGAGGAGCGCTTCCTGGACGTCGGGCAGCACGAGATCGAGAACGATCCCCTCGGCGCCGCCGAGCGGATCTACGACTTCCTCGGCCTGGCCCTCACCGCGCAGGTCCGGGCGGCGATGGCCGCCTGGGCGGCCGCGAACCGGCGCGGGGACCGGGGCCGGCACGTCTACGCGCCGGAGGACTTCGGCCTGAGCGCCGAGCGGATCCGGCGGGCGTTCGGAGGGTACATCGACCGGTTCGGCGCGCTCACCGGGATCGCGGCATGACCCTCGATCTCACCGGCGGCATGCCGCCCGAAGCCGACGAGGTGACCGCGGAGACCCCGGGCTCCCCCGCCTACCGCGAGGGCGTGTCGATGTGGATCTGGGACGGCGCCGGACGGCTCGCCCTCCCCCGGATCGGCGTCGAGGCGGTCGGCGCCACCTGGGACGAGTCCCGGTACCTCTCGCTGAACCTGGCCTTCCCCGACGGACGGGTCCTCGTCGCCCACGCGGAGCATCCGGCGCTGCCGGCGGCCGACGGGCGCGGTCTCCCCAGGGTCCTGGGGACCGGGCCGCTGCGGTTCGTGTGCGTCGAGCCGTTCACCCACTGGCGGCTGGTCTTCGACGGCCATGCCGCTCCCACGACCGTGCCGGACCAGATCGCCGGCCGCGCCGCGCGGGGGGCGGCGCTGACCGCCGCGGCGACCGTCCCGCTCAGGATCGAGGTGGACGGCCGCATGGCCGCTCCCCCCTGGGTGCAGGGCACCCACGATCCGGAAGGACGGTTCATCCCCGGCGAGCAGCGGTTCGAGCAGCTCTTCACCGCGACCGGAACGGTGAGCATCGACGGCGTCACGACCGGGTTCGAGGGCGGAGGGCTGCGCATCCACCGCAAGGGCGGCGGCCGCAGCGACTACGCCGACTTCTTCGGGCACTGCTGGCAGTCGGCGCTCTTCCCGGGCGGCCGGGCCTTCGGCTTCATCCACTACCGGCCGCGGCCCGACGGGTCGGTGAAGTACCACGAGGGCTGGGTGCTGGACGGCGGCGCCGTCCTGCCGGCCCGCGTCGTCGACACGCCATGGCTGGGGGACATGCGGTCCGGCGGCGAGGACGTCTCGTTCACCCTGCGCGCTCCCGAGGGCGATATCGCCATCGAGGCGGAGACCTTCGCCTCCGCGTTCACGCCGGAACGCCCCATCGGCGGCGGCAGGACCTTCCCCGACCTGCAGCAGGGCATCGCCAGGTACCGGTGGGACGGCGAGGAGTCCTATGGCATGATCGAGCGCTCGATCCGCCGTTAGGGTCGACCGCGTGATGGCATTGCAACCCGCACCGTCGGCGCAGCGCGGTGTCGAGATCGTCCGGTTCCTCGCCGACCATCCGGGCGAGGTGTTCGCCGTCGCCGACCTGGCCCGGAGGCTGGGGCAGAGCCGGGCGACCTGCCAGGCGGTCCTGCTGGCCCTCGAACCGCCGAACTGGGTCCGGCGCACCGAGAGCGGTTACACCCTCGGCGCCGGCCTCATCCCGATCGGCGCCGCGGCGCAGCGGGGGGCCGCGGTGGTGGGGCTGCTGCGGGCCGCCACGCGCCGCCTGTACCAGGAGACCGGCTGCGAGGTGATCGGCTACCTGCCCGCCGGAGACCAGCTGGTCAACGTCGGCCGCGTCGGCCCGCCGTTCCTGCTGTCGGCGACGATGATGGAGGGGCAGGCGTTCCCGCTCGCGCCCCCGAACGGCCTGGCGTTCGCGGCCTGGGACGATGCCGAGCTCGACCGGTGGATCGCGCGCGCACCCGGGATCGGACGCGAGGGCGAGACGCGGCTGCGGGAGGCGGCCGCCAGCGTGCGGACGCTCGGCTACGGCATCGTGCTCGACTCCTTCACCCGCCGCGACCTCGAATCGGGCCTCGCCGACCTGCCCGAGGAGCGGCGGCGGCCGATGGAGCAGGCGCTGGCCCAGGACGAGCTGGTGCGGGTGGCCCGCGTCGAGTCGCGCACCGTCCGGCACTCGTTCGTCTCCGCCCCCGTCTTCGGCGCCGACGGCCGGGTGGCCGCCCTGATGGGCGTCATCTTCGAGACCGACCACGACGCCGAGGTGCCCGACATCGCCGCGGCGCTGCTCGCGGCGTCCCGGCAGCTGAGCGACGGCCTCGGCGCGCCGAGCCCGGAACGGGGCGGGGAGGGCCCGTCCTGATCACGCCGTCCGGTCGTCCGGCCGGCCCCGCAGCGCGCGGAGCGCGAAGTCGGCGAGGTCTTGTGAAGTGCTGCGCGAGGGCGCGACGCCGTTGATCAGGTGGCGGCGCAGGCTGGCGAGGACGAAGTCATGGATGATCAGGGCGGCGCCGGCGGGGTCGGCGCAGGCCCACGAGCCGTCGGCGTTGCCCGCCGCGATGACCTCCTCCAGCAGGCCGCCCAGCTGCCGCTCGGTCTCGGTGGCCTCGGTCGGGTCCGCGGCCCCGCGCCGCCCGGTGCCGGCCACGAACGGCCGCGTCCGGTCGGCCGCGTACTTGGCCTCCGCCTGCTGCATCACCCCGCCCACCCAGGCCCGGATCCTGCCTTCGGGCGTCGGTTCCCGGGACATGCGCCGGGTGAGATGCTCGACCAGGAGCCGGCGCCCCTCGGCCAGCACCGCGTCCAGGAGGTCGTCCTTGGACGAGAAGCACCGGTAGAACGCCTGCTGCGACAGGCCCGCCTCGCGCAGGATCGCCCGGACCGCCGGTTCGCTGTCGGACGTGGCGGCGATGACCCGGAACGCGGCCTCGATCAGGCGCCGGGCGTACTCCTCCTTCTCGTCCTCCCGCAGGCGGGGGCGAGGGCTCATGCCCCGGCCGCCAGTTGACGCCGCTGGACCTGCCGGGTGGCGCCGGTGCGCGGGATGGCGTCCACCACGACCAGCCGCCTGGGGACCTTGAACCGGGCGAGGCGGCCGTCGCAGTGCCGCTGGAGCTCGGGCAGGCTGAGCGAGGCCCCGGGGCGCGGGACGACGAACGCCGTGACGATCTCGCCCCAGTCGTCGTGCGGCACCCCCGCCACCGCCGCGTCCAGGACGGCCGGATGGGTCGCGATCACGCCGTCGACCTCGGCCGGGGCGATGCTCTCCCCGCCACTGCGGATCATGTCGCTGACTCGGCCCACGATGGAAATGTAGCCCTCGCCGTCGATCTCGGCCAGTTCGCCCGTCCGGTACCAGCCGTCCACCAGCGCGGCCCGGGTGGCCCGCTCGTCGCGGTGGTAGCCGTCGAACAGGAACGGGCTCCTGACCCACAGCTCGCCGTCCTCGACCCGGACGCGCACCCCGGGCACCGGCGGGCCGACGCTGCCCGGCTTGCGCCGGACGTCCTCGAACGGCAGCCGGCACACGCCGGCCGCCTCGGTGGACCCGTAGGTGATCGTCGTGGTGGTCCGCGGCAGGGCCGCGTGGATGCCGGCGAGCAGCTCGGGCGTCGTCGCGGACGTGCCCGTGTCGGCCCGCCGGAGGGACCCCAGCTCGAACCCGGTCAGGTCGAGGTCCAGGATCCGCCGCCAGACCGCGGGGATGGCGTAGAAGCTGTGGGCCCGGCGCCGTTCGATGGCCCGCACCAGGTCCTCGGCGCCGCCCCCGTCGGCGAGGACGACCTCGTCCCCGCACAGCCACGGGCCGATGGCGCTGCTCCAGCCGGCCATGTGGAAGAGGGGGAACATCGAGACCAGGGGCCCGGTCGGGAAGTCCGACAGGGCGGACAGGGCCCGGATCATCGTGGTGCGGTGGGACAGCACGATCGCCTTGGGCAGCCCGGTCGTCCCGCTGGTGAAGTACATGACGTGGCCGTCGGTCTCCCGCGGCCCGGCCCGGCCGGCGCGGTCGATGCCGGACGCGGCGGGCGAGCGCGTCACGTCCGCGAGCCGCAGGTCGCCGTCGTACCCCTCGCCGGAGATGACGAGCCTGGGATCGGCCAGGTCGAGCACGGCCCGTGCCTCGTCGCCGGTGAGCTTCGGGCTCATCGGGGCGAACACGGCGCCGAGCGCGGCCGTGGCGAAGAAGAGCGGGACGAGGTCGAGATGGGTCTCGCCCCGCCAGACCACGCGGTCCGAGCGGCGGACGCCCGCCGCGGCGAGGGCGCGGGCGCACCGTTCGACGGCCTCCGCCACCTGCGCGTAGGTCACCGACTCGCCGCCCCGGGACGCCGCCACGCGCCCGGGGTGGCGCGCGGCGGCGGCGAGGAACGCCTCGTGCAGCAGCAGCTCGCTCATCAGCCCGAGGACGCGGAGAGGTCTTTGAGTACGCCCAGCTTGTAGGTGGCGGCCAGCTTGTCGTCGAGGTAGTCCGGCGCCTGCCGGGTCTCCAGGAACCATCCGGTCGGGCACATGGTGAGGACCTCCACGAAGGTGAACCCCGCGCCGGCCTCCTGCAGTTCGAAGGCCCGGCGGAGCGCGCGCCGGGTGCGGGTGACGTTGGCGGCGTTGTTGACCGCGCCGCGGGCCACGTAGGCGACGCCTTCGAGCCGGGCGAGGAGGTCGGCGATCGGAATGGGGAACCCGTGCTGCGCCGCGTCGCGTCCTTCGAGCGTGTTCTTCGTGCGCTGGCCGAGCACGCTCGCCGCGGTCATGTGGCCGCCGGTCTCGCCGAAGACGCCGTTGTTGACGAGGATCGCGGTCACCCGCTCGGCGCGCGCCGCCGTGTGCAGGATCTCCTGCAGGCCCTCGTTCACCATGTCGCCGTCGCCCTGCAGCGTGAAGACGAAGGAGTCCGGCCGCACCCGCTTGACCCCGGTCGCCAGCGACGGCGCCCGGCCGTGCAGGGCCTGCACGATGTCGATGTCGGCGGCGGTGGAGAACCCGGTGTAGCAGCCGATCCCGACCACCCCGATCGCCCTGGACGCGATCTTGAGCTCGGAGATCATCTCCGCGATGGCGCGCATGACGATCGGCTCGCCGCAGCCGGGGCAGAGGTGGTGCGCCTCGTTGCGCACCAGGGCGGGCGCGAAGTCCTCGAGCAGCCGGGCCGGGGCGGCGGGCGCCTGGTCGGTGGGCACGATCTTCACGTGGTCACACCTTTCGCGTCTCGGCGTCGAACGCCGTGCGGAGCCGCTCCGACAGCCGTTCCACGTCGTAGTCGGGGGAGATGCCGAAACCGGACATGTCCAGGGTCAGGTCGCCGATGAACCGCACCGGGGCGCGGCCGTTGACCGCGAGCCGCACGTCCTCGACCATCTGCCCGTTGTTGAGCTCGTAGACGGCGACCGTCCGGGCGCGGGCGGCGACCTCGGCGACGGTCTCGCTCGGGAAGGGCCACAGGGTGATGGGGCGGACGAACCCGATGGGGAGCCCCTCCTCGCGGAGCAGCCCGACGACATACCGGACGTAGCGGGCGGCCGTGCCGAAGGAGACGACGACGAACTCGGCGTCGTCCACGAAGCCGGTCTCGACCATCGGCGTGATCCCGGCGGCCATGGCCGACATCCGCTCCGCCACGAAGGCGAGGTGGGCGCCGTACCCGCCCTCGCCCTCCATCCGGGCCTTGTCGCGCGACAGCGGCGACACCAGTTTGGAGTTGCCGGTGCCGGCGGCGGATCCGTCCACGCACCAGTCCTTCGGCGGCAGCGGCCCGAAGTCCAGCGGCCGCACCTCGACGGACTCCTGGACGTGCGCCAGGTAGTAGTCGCCGTAGAGCAGCACCGGATTGCGCCACTGGTCGGCCAGGTGGAAGGCGTACTGGACCAGCTCGGCCGCCTCCGGCGCGTCCACCGGGGCCAGGACGGGGTGGCGGTAGTCGCCGTGGCCGCCGCCCCGGGTGCTCTGGAAGTAGTCCGTCTGGCCGCGGGACATGTTCAGCACGACGAGCGGCACCTGGGCGCGGCACAGCTCGGAGATCGACTCCTGCATCAGCGACAGGCCCTGCCCGACCGAGCCGGTCGCGGCGCGGGCGCCGGCGGCCGCCGCGCCCCACGTCATGCCGATCGCCTCCAGCTCGCTCTCGGCGTTGACGCAGGTGCCGCCGGCGTCCGGCAGGAGGCGGGCCATGTGCTCCAGGACCTCGGTGAACGGTGTCATCGGGTAGCCCGCGAAGAAGCGGCATCCCGCCGCGACCATCGCCTCCGCGATCGTCTCGGCCCCTTCGGCAAGACGCGGCGCCATCACTCGCCCTCCTCGGCGTCGACCGTGGTGACGACGGGCTCGTCGTACTTCCACACCTGGAACACGTAGTCGGGGCAGACCTTGGCGCACGCGCGGCACGCGATGCAGCCCTCGACGAGCAGCGGGTACTGGAACCCCATCTCGTTGCGCTCGTGCACCGTCATCGCGAGGACGTCGGGCGGGCAGGCGTCGATGCACAGCTCGCAGCCCTTGCAGCGCTCGACGTCGATGACCACCGTGCCCTTGGTGACGATCGGTTCCGTCATCGTCCCGCCCCCACTTCGGCTTCCCGCTTCTCGTCCGGCCAGGCCTCGGTGGCGCGCTCGGCCACGAGTTCGTAGCCCGCGCGGATGGCGGCGGCGTTGGCCTCGGCGTGCTGGGCCCGGTAGGACGGCAGCACCTCCCCGGCGGCCGCTTCGAGCGACTCCACGGTGACCACGCCGGTGGCCGCCGCCAGCGCCCCCAGCGTCACCATCGAGCCGCCGCGGGCGTTGCCGAGGCCGGTCGCCGCCGCGGTGGCCTCGACCGTGACCACGATCAGGTCGTCGCGGGCCGGCTCGCCCCGGAAGACGCTGCCGTCCACGATCACGACGCCGCCGGGCGACATCCGCCGTTCCACGTCGGCCCAGAACTCGTGGTGCATGGCGATCGCACCCCATGGGCGCGACACCGTCGGCGGCGTCACGAGCCGCCGGGTGCCGATCACCACCGTGGCGTCGGTGTTGCCGCCGCGCATCATGCCCGCGTACTCGCCGAACACCATCGCCGAGAGCCCTTGCGAAGCCGCGGCCACGCCCAGTGTCCGGGCCGCCAGTTGCACGCCCTGCCCGCCGATTCCGGTGAGCCGCAGCGCCCGCTCCGTCACATCGCCTCCCTGGTTTAGAGAACGCTGTTCCCTAAACGAGGGGAACACCGGCGACAGAAGTTGTCAAGGGGCGCAAAAAGAATGTCTCGCATCGCCGCCGGCGGGCGCGGCGGCGATGCGAGACGGCGGCGTCCCGCGCACCAGGGCGCGGGACGCCGTCTGCTACCTGCGAAAATGTTCGCTACATGGGGGAGGTCCGGTCAGGCGGCCGCCTGCTTGGCGCCGCCGAGATCCGGCGTCGGCTCGCGTCTCACGCCCGCCCGCCCGGCGTTGGCGATGAACGCGGTGATGAGCAGGCACACCAGGGTGGCGCCGATCATGAACAGGCACACCGACGTCAGCGCCGCCTCGGTCGGCAGGTGGGTGCCCGGCGCGGTGGAGGTGGCCATGATCACCGAGGCCAGGGACAGTCCGGTGGCGATCGACACGTTCATGATCACCCGGTTCATGCCGGTCGCCGCGCCGGTCTGCTCGGCCGGCACCACCTCCACGACCAGGTTCGGCATCGCGGTGAAGGCGAACGCCGAGCCCACGCTGAGCAGGCCCAGGCAGATCGAGGCGCCCACCAGGCTCTGCACCGTCACCATCAGCAGACCGGCCCCGACGAGGTAGAGCACGCACGCGATCACCATCGACCAGCGGGCGCCCACCACCTGGGCGATCCGCCCGCTCAGCGCCGAGCCGCCGTAGCCGACCACCGCGGCGATCAGCAGCACGAAGCCGGCTTCGGTGACCGAGAGGCCGTGCCCGACCGGCGCGGACGCGGGCAGCTGCAGGATGATGTGCCCCAGGATGGAGGCCGCCCCCATCGGCCCCACCCCGATCGCGATCGTCGCCAGCGTGGTCAGCGCCAGCTTGCGGTGGGTGAACTGCCGGACGTCCACGATCGGCTCGCGGACGCGCCGCTCCCACCACACCCAGGCGGCCAGCGACGCCAGCCCGACCAGCAGCGAGGCGAGCACCCGCCCGTCGGTCCAGCCCCAGTCCTCGCCCTGGGTGACGCCGAACAGCAGGCCGCCGCTCGCCGGGACGAGCAGCACGGCACCGGCGATGTCGACCGGGGGGCGGGGCCTGATCCCGGGCGTGCGCGGCAGCCCGGCCAGCGTGGTGAGCACCGCGGCGGCGCCCATCCCGGTGGCCACCATGAACATCAGGCGCCAGCCGCTGTGGTCGATCAGCACCCCGGCCAGCAGCCCCCCGGCTCCGGCGCAGATCGGGACGATCCCGCCGAGCAGCGCGATCGCCAGCGGCACCCGCCGCTCCGGCAGCAGCTCGCGGACCAGCCCGAACGACAGCGGCAGCGCGCCGGCGGCCACGCCCTGCACGCCGCGGCCCAGCACCACCATCCACAGGTCGGTGGCCAGCACGCTGATGAAGGAGCCGCAGGCCGCGACGCACAGCACGGTCACCAGGACGTTCTTGCGGCCGAAGATGTCGCCCAGGCGCCCGGCTGTGGCGGCGACGGCGGCCCCCACCAGCAGGTAGGCGGTGGTGGTCCAGCCGACGGCGGCGGCGTCGGCGTCGAAGACCTTCATGAAGGTGGGGATGGCCGCGATCGCCATCGCGGTCTCGAAGACCGCGAAGACCTCGATCACGATCAGGACGATGAGGAGGCGCGTGTGCGCGTCCTCACGGGGTGGGGTGACGCTGTCCGGCGAGAGGGACATGGGCTTCTCCAGGCGTGGGGTGGGATTGCCGGAGTCGGCTCGGACGTCGCGCGCGGGAAATCCGCGGAATCCGGAGCTGGAATTGCCGATGGAATGGTTCGGATCACATGGTCTTCGGCTATTGCACAGCGCGGGCCAAGGTGACTTTCCGGGGCCGGGGTGTGCCCTTCTCTGAGGCGCTGGCAGGGTCATGGTAACCAGGAGAAGCTGGTATGTCCATAAGCCGGTAGAAGATCGTTCTCGCCAAAAAAGGACAGTATTTCCGCAGGTGAAGGGGTTTCAACGGCCCCGACGACGGCGGGACGCCGTCGTCCCGCGGCGCCGCGCGGCCCGGCGGGCCGGCCAAAAGATCTTCCCTCTCGGCGCTTCCGAGCGCGAGCACGACCGTCACGCAAACCGTGTCAGGGCCGTGCGGAATGGCCGTTCCGAGAAGAGGCCGGCGTCCGCACGCGACATTCCCAGGACACCTCGCCGCGGAGCGGGGAGGGATCGTTCCTACGGGCGGCGGGCGACCGCGCAGGCCCCCAGGTTCGCGATCTCGTCGCCGGGCTCCTGCTCGGCGGGCTCCAGCTCCGGCCGCCACCGGAACGGGTCGACCAGGCCCGGCTCCAGGAACTCGAAGTCGCCGAACAGGGCGGTGATCTCGTCGCGGTCGCGCAGCGTGCCCAGGCCCATCGTCCCCTGGTACGCCTCGGCGACCTCCTCCAGGGCCGGAAGCACGTGGCTGATCGTCAGAAAGCTGCCGGGCACGAGCCGCTCGCGGAGGTGGGCCAGCAGGTCGGCGGGCCGGGGATCGGGCAGGAAGTGGAACAGGGCCAGCGCGCTGACGGCGACCGGACGGCTGAAGTCGAGCGTCCGGGCCGCCTCCCGCACGATGCGGTCGATGTCGACGACGTCGGAGTCGATGTAGTCGGTGGCCCCCTCCGGCCGGCTGGTCAGCAGCGCGCGGGCGTGGGCGAGCACGATGGGGTCGTTGTCGACGTACACCACGCGGGACTCGGGGGCGATGCCCTGGGCGACCTCGTGCAGGTTGGGCGAGGTCGGCAGCCCGGTGCCGAGGTCGAGGAACTGCCGCACCCCGTGCTCGCGCGCGAGCACGCCGACGGAGCGGGCCAGGAACCGGCGGTTGGCCTGCGCCAGCGGCCGCAGCTGCGGGCAGATGCCGAGGATGCGCCGGCCGAACTCGCGGTCGGCGCCGAAATGGTCCTTGCCGCCGAGGTAGAAGTCGTACACCCGGGCGGGGTGCGGCTCGTCGGTGCGCAGATCCACGGAGGGGGGCGTGTCGGTCATGGAGAGCGCTTCCTATAAAGGGAAATCAAAACGGTCGCGTCCGCAGAAGCGTAGCGGCAACGGACTTCTCGGACGGGCCTCCGGAGGGGTCCAGGCCCGGCGTGTCACGACCAGTAGCGCGCCGCGGAGTCGCGCGCGAGGCGGGCGAACTCCGGCATCGGGAGGGCGAGCAGTTCGGTGTTGAGGACCTCGACGCTGACCAGGCCCTCCCAGCCGCGGCCGAGCAGGGTGGAGGCGAAGCGGTCGAGTTCGAGGACGCCGTTCCCGGGCATCGCCCGGCGCTGCGAGGTCTCCTCCGCGATGTCGCCGGACACCGGCGGCGGCGCGTCGGCGAACTGGACGTAGGCGATCCGGTCCAGCGGCACGCGGGCCAGGTCGTCCCAGGTGCTGTCGCCGAAGGAGAAGTGCCACGAGTCGATCAGGAGGCCGGCCCGGCCGGCGCCCGCGGCGTCCACGACCTCCAGGCCCGTCCTGATCGAGGACACCGGTCCCAGCGGGCTGAACTCGACCGCCATCCCGGCGCCGGCGTCGGCGAACATCGCCGCGCACCGCTCGACCACCTTGGCCGTCTCCTCGGTGAGCCCGGTGTAGAAGAGCGTGGGGATCCACTCCGCCCGCACCGCGGCGGCCGTCCGCGCCAGCTGCTCGGCGGCCGCCAGCGTCGCCGCGTCGTCACCGTCCACCATGAGGACGAGCAGTTCGTGGCAGCGCAGCCCGGCCGCGTCGTAGACGGCCGGCGCGTCGGCGCCGACCCACTCGGCGGACAGCCCCAGGGCCGAGAACCCCGCCTGCCGGGCCGCCCCCACCAGGTCGCCGACGGCGCTGTCCCACCGGATGTCCGGACTGAGTCCCAGCTCCACCGCCACCGGTTCACCTCAGCCCTGTCGCCGCCACCGTCGGAATCATTGTAAGTTTTGCAATAATGATAGGCAAGGTGGCCGGGACGGGTTCACAGGCCGGCGCCGCCGGTCTTCTCGGCGCCCATGCCCGAGAACCCGACGGAGTAGCCGCCGTCCACCGGCATCAGGAGCCCGGTGATGTAGGAGGCCTCGTCGGAGGCCAGGAACAGCGCCGCCGAGGCGATCTCCTCGGCCAGCCCCCAGCGGTCCATGGGGATCCCGGGGATGCGGAACGTCCCCGGGGGCGGCTCCGGGAACTCCCGGGACCGCGCGACCAGGCCGGTCCAGATGCTTCCGGGGCACACCGCGTTGACGCGGATGCCGTCGTCGGCGTAGTCGAGGGCGGCGACCTTGGTCAGCTGGTTCACCCCCGCCTTGGCCGCCCCGTACACGCCGTGGTGCTTGAAGCCGACGACCGCGGTCGCCGACGAGACGTTCACGATCGAGCCGCCTCCGGTGCCGCGCATCGAGATGATGCCGTACTTCATGCAGAAGAAGACCCCCCGCAGGTTCACTCCGTGCACGCGGTCCCAGGTCTCGGTGGTCTGCTCGTGCAGCGGCTTCAGCCCGCCGCCGAACCCCGCGTTGTTCACCAGGACGTCGACCCGGCCGAACTCCTCCTCCGCCGTCGCGATCATGCGCCGCACGTCCGCCTCGTCGGCGACGTCGGTCCGGAGCCCGATCGCCGCGCCGCCGATCTCCCGGGCGACGTCGATCGCGCTGCCGCTGACGCTGGCGCAGACGACCTTCGCCCCCTCGCCGGCGAACCGGTGCGCGGCGGCCCTGCCGATCCCCGACCCCGCGCCCGTGATGACCGCGACCTTGCCCTGCAAGCGCATCCGCGCCTCCCGTCGTCCGTGCGCACCACACTCTCGCTCCACCCATCTTGTATGCAATATCGCCGAACAAACCGCAAGAATCTCGCTTGTTGCCCATGCGTATCGGGCTGGTGTATGCAATATGGGAACCTCGGTGGTGGGCGTGGATCGACCGGAACGGAGCCGACGATGACCGACCCGTTGGGCTGGCGGCTGAAGATCGGGGTGGTGACCCCCTCGGTCAACACCATCGTCCAGCCCGAATACGACGACATGCGTCCGCGCGGGGTGACCAACCACATCGCGCGGATCCACATCCGGGACTGGGTCGTGAACGACGACGAGGACTTCGCCGGGCTCGTCCAGGACATCGACGCCGGTGTCGACGACGCGGTGGAGCGGGTGCTGACCTGCGAGCCCGCGCTCGTGGTGCTCGGGGTGTCCATCGAGGCGGTCTGGGGCGACCCGAAGGCCGGTGACGCGATCCGCGACCGGCTCCGCGCCAGGTTCGGGGACGACCTGCAGCTGGTGCACGCGGGCGCGGCGATCCCGGCGGCCCTGCGCGCCGTCGGCGTCAACGAGGGCCCGATCGGCGTGCTGACCCCGTACCAGCCCGGATCGGAACAGCACCTGCGCGGTTTCGTCGAGGGCTGCGGGTACGAGCTGAGCACCGCGGTCCACCTGCGCGCCCCGACCGCCGTGCAGATCGCCCACACCCCCAGGGAGACCCTCGTCCAGGGGCTCAAGGAGATCGCGGAGAAGCGCCCGCGGGCGATCGTCCAGTTCGGCGCGAACCTGTGCATGGGACGGACGGCGGCCGAGGCCGAGCACTGGCTGGGCCTCCCCGTGATCGCCGTCAACACGGCCACGTACTGGCACGCGCTGCGGAGCAACGGCATCACCGACCAGATGGACGGCTTCGGCCGGTTGCTGGCGAGCCACTAGCCGTTGGGAGGCACCCGCGTTGCCCGCTGACTATCCGACCCTGTTCTCCCCCATCGCGCTGGGACCGCGAACGGCGCGCAACCGCGTCTGGATGGCGGCGCACGCCACCGAGTTCTCCACCGACGGGACGTTCGCCGACGCCAGCGCCGACTACTACGCCGAGCGCGCCCGCGGCGGCGTCGCCGTCATCACCATGGAGGCGATGGCGGTGCACCCCACGACCCAGCCGCGGCGCGGCGTCATCCACGCCTACGACGCCGCGGTGGTGGACAGCTACCGCAAGGTCGCCGCCGCCGTCCACCCGCACGGCGCGCTGCTGATGGCGCAGCTGTGGCACCGCGGCCGCCAGACCGACGGCATCATCTCCCGGCTGCCGACCTGGGCGCCCAGCCCGGTGCCCGACACCGTGTACCGGGAGACGCCGCACGCGATGGACCGCCGGGAGATCGACGAGATCGTCGCGCACTACGTCCTGTCGGCCCGCCACGCGGTGGAGGGCGGCGTCGACGGCATCGAGATCCACGGCCTGGCGCACGGGTACCTGCTCGGCCAGTTCCTCTCCCCCGCCACCAACCACCGCACCGACGAGTACGGCGGCTCGTTCGAGAACCGGCTGCGCATCGTGCGCCGCATCGTCGAGGAGGTGCGCGCGGCGGTGCCCGCCGACCGGGTGCTCGGGATCCGCCTCAACAGCGACGACGGCGACGTGGAGCACGGCCTGCGCAACGCGGACTGGGTGCGCATCGCGACCGAGGTCGACGGCTGGGGCGTCCTGGACTACATCTCCACCACGCAGGGCACCTACCTCGACCGGATGCAGATCTACGGCACCTCCGCCGCGCGGCCCGCGGGCTACGAGGTCGCCGACACCGCCAACATCACCGCCGCGGTCTCGGTGCCGGTCATGGCGGTGGGCCGGATCACGACCCCGGAGATGGCCGAGGACGTCCTCGCCTCCGGCAAGGCGCAGTTCGTCGGCATGGCCCGCCAGCTCATCGCCGACCCGCTGTGGCCCGCCAAGGCCGAGCGGGGCCGTCCCGACGACATCCGCCCCTGCGTCGGCGCGAACTGGTGCGTCGCGTCCTTCGCCCGCGGCCCCGTGACCTGCCTCCACAACCCGCACGTGGGCCGCGAGCGCGAGTTCCGCCAGGACGACGCGCGGCCGCGGCGGTCCCGCCGGGTGGCGGTCGTCGGCGGCGGCCCGGCCGGGCTGCGCGCCGCCCTCAGCGCCACCGACCTGGGGCACCGGGTCACCCTCTTCGAGCAGAGCGGCGCCCTCGGCGGGCAGGTCAACCTCCTCGCGCAGGCGGCGTCCTACCGGGAGTGGTCCGGCGTCACCGACTGGCTGGCCGACCGGCTCCGGCGCACCAAGGCCGAGATCCGCCTCCGGCACCGGGCCACCGCCGACGACCTCCTCGACCGGTACGACGCGGTCATCGTCGCCACCGGCTCCACCCCCGTCCGGCACGGCTGGACGGCCCGGCGGCCCGCGCGCTGGGCCGCCGACGCAGCCGCCCTGCCGGGCTCCGGCCAGTGGAACGTCTACACCCCGGCGCAGATCCTGTCCGGCGGCGAGACCCCGCCGCACCGGATCCTGGTCGTGGACGACACCGGCGACCGGCAGGCGTTCGCCACCGCCGAGTACCTGGCCGGACGCCGCCACGCGGTGCACGTGGTCTCCGCCTTCCCCCAGCTGGGCCACGCGTTCGCCGACTCCCACGACCTGCCGTTCGCGTTCGGCCGGCTGCGCCGCGCCGGCGTCACGTTCACGCCCAACGTGGAGGTCACTGCAATCGACGAGGACACCGTCACGCTCGCCGATGTGCACACCGGCGAGCTCTCCCGGCTGACCGACATCGACGGCGTGGTGCTCGTCCTCGGCAACGCCGCCGACGACGCGCTGGCCCGCGAGCTCGACGGCACCGGCCTGGACGTCCATCTGATCGGCGACGCCCAGGCACCCCGCCGCATCTTCAACGCCATCTGGGAGGCCGAGACCGCGGCCCGGAGCCTCTGAGCCGATCAGGATTCGAGAAGCGGCCGCGGCCGGGGCGCGCCTAGCGTGACCTGCATGGACTTTTCGTCGACCGGCTGGAGGCAGTGATGACGGCGAAGCAGCAGGCGCGCAGGCCCGGTACGCCCGGGGCGTTCTCGCGGTGGATGCAGCACCGGGCGAACGCCCGGATGAACCGCAAGGTGCGGCGGGGGCGCGGCACGTTCATGGGCATGGACGTCCTGATCCTGAACACGGTGGGCAGCCGGAGCGGGCAGCGGCGGGAGACGCCCGTGGCGTGGTTCGCCGACGGTGCGGACGACCGGCTGATCGTCGCGTCGGGCGGCGGGAGCCGGAACCCGGACTGGTTCGACAACCTGATGGCGCATCCCGAACAGGCGGCGATCGAGCTGCCCGGCCGCGACCCCGTGCCGGTGACGCCGCATCATCTGGACGGCGCCGAGCGTGAGCGGGCGTGGCGGCTCATCGCCACCGCCCAGCCGCGCATCGCGAAGTACCAGGGCAAGTCCGACCGGGAGTACCCGGTGGTCCGGCTCAGCCCGCGGTGACCGCCGCGAGGTCGTGCCACTGGAGGGTCTGGTCGCAGCAGGACTCCAGGAGCGCGGAGTCGTGGCTGACCATCAGGGCGGCGCGCGCGTCCTGCCGGACCTGGGCGCGGATGAGGTGGACGAGGGTGGCGGCGCTGGACGCGTCGAGCATGGCGGTCATCTCGTCGCAGAGCAGGTAGCGCGGTCCGGCGCCGAGGGTGCGGGCCAGGCAGGCGCGCTGGAGCTGGCCGTCGCTGACCTCGTGGGGCCTGCGGCGCAGCAGGTCGGGGGTGAGCCCGACGAGGTCGGCCAGCCGCTCGGTCTCGCCGTCGGGCGCCGACGGCGGGAGGTGGGCGGACACGATGCGCCGCAGGGTGTGGCGGGGGTCGGCGGCGGCGCGCGGATGCTGGAAGACGACCCCGACGCGGCGGCGCTGGGCGGCGGGCGCGGCGTAGCGGAACCGGCGGACGGGCTCCCCGTCCAGGTGGACGCTTCCGCCGCGGGGCGGGTGCAGGAGGGCGAGCACGCGGATGAGCGTGGACTTGCCGCACCCGCTGGGGCCCTGGACGCCGATGACGCGGCCGGGTTCGAGGGTCAGCGAGACGCCGGTCAGGACGTCGGGGCCGCGGCCGTAGCCGGCGGTCAGGGCGGTGGCGCTCAGCATGGCCGGTCTCCGTTCGGGGGGCGGGCGCAGGCGAGGGCGCGGGGCCCGGGCAGGCCGGCGAGGGCGGGGTCGCCGGTGCAGGTGTCGCGGCGGGGGCAGCGGGGGCGGAAGGCGCAGCCGGCGGGGAGGTCGGAGAGGTTGGGCGGATGTCCGGGCAGGGGGTGCAGGCCGCGGGCGGGGGTGGCGGCGAGCAGGCCCCGCGTGTAGGGGTGCCAGGGGTCGCCGAACACGTCGGCGGCCGGGCCCTGCTCGACGATCCTGGAGGCGTACATCACCGCGACGTCGGTCGCGGCGCGTTCGGCGGCGGCGATGTCGTGGGTGATGAGCAGGACGGCGCGGCCGTCCTCGGCGATGCCGCGCAGGGCGTCCACGGTGCGGTCGACCAGGGGCCGGTCCAGGCCGGAGGTGGGTTCGTCGGCGAGGACGACGTCGGGGTCGGCGGCGAGGGCGAAGGCGAGCACCGCGCGCTGGATCATGCCTCCCGACAGTTCGTGCGGGTAGTGGTCGAGGGCGCCCGGGGCGAGGCCGACGCGTTCGGCGAGGGCGTCGGCCTCCCGGTGCCGGTCGCCTTTGCCGGGACGCAGTTCGCGCAGGGTCTCGACGAGCTGGGCGCGGACCGTGCGGACGGGGGTCAGGGCGGTGGCCGCCGACTGCGGCACCAGCGCGACGCGCCGTCCGCGCACCTGGCGGGCGAGCACGCGTTCGGGCGCCGAGGTGAGTTCCACGGGTTCGGAGCCGGTGTGCAGCCAGACCTCGCCGCGTATCTCGGCGTTGCCGGGGAGCAGCCCGAGCAGGGCGGAGGCGAGGACGCTCTTGCCGCAGCCGCTCTCCCCGACGAGCGCGAGCAGCCGGCCGGGCCGCAGCTCGAACGACACGTCGGTGACGGCCTGCACGACCGAGTCGCGCAACCGGAACCGGACCGACAGGTCCCGGGCGCTCAGCAGCGGACCCGGGCCGGTCACAGGGCCAGCTCCGAGCGGCGCCGGGGGACGATCCGGTCCCTCCACCAGCCCGCCAGGCCCGCGACCGCCAGCGTCACCGCGACCAGCACCCCGGCGGGCGCGGCGATCGTCCACCAGGCGCCCAGCAGCACGTCGTCGCGGCTGTCGGCGACCATGGTCCCCAGGCTGGGCAGGTGCGGGGGGAGGCCGAGTCCCAGGAAGCTGAGAGCGGTCTCGTGCCAGACCGCGTGCGGCAGCAGCAGCACCGCCGCCAGCGCCGACTGCGGGGCGACCGCCGGGAGCAGGTGGCGGGTGAGCACGGCGATCCTGGACGCGCCGCCCGAGATGGCCGCGTCGATGTACGGGCGGGAGCGCAGCGACAGCACCTCGGCGCGGACGATCCGGGCCACGGTCGTCCAGTGCGTCAGCGCGATGGAGGCGATGACCGCCCACAGCGAGCCGCGGTACAGCGCCACGATGAGGATGCCCAGGAGGAGGTGGGGCACCGCGTTGACGCCGTCCACCAGCCGCATGACGATCGCGTCGACGGCGCCGCCGGCCGCGCCCGAGGCGGCGCCCACCAGGGTGCCGAGCACCGTCGCCACCAGGGCGCAGGTGACGGCGACGATCAGGGAGACGCGGGCTCCGGCGGCGGTGCGGGTCAGGACGTCGCGCCCGGAGTCGTCGGTGCCGAAGAGGTGGCCCGGCCCGGGGGCCTGCCGGACGGCGTCGTAGTCGACCGCGCCGGTCGCGGCGTCCCCCGCCATCAGCGGCAGCACCGCGACGGCGGCGACCAGCGGCACCAGGACCGCGACCGCGGCCAGGACGCGCGCGCGGGCGGAGGCGGCGGCGCCCGGACGGGCCGTGCCGCCGGGTCTGCGCCGGCCCGCGGGTCGCCACTCCTGGAGCCGGGGGCGGCCCCCGGCGGTCTGCTCGTTCATGGCCTCACCCATCGGCGGACGCTCTCGGATCGATCAGCAGGACGGCGACGTCGGCGCACAGGTTGCCGGCCAGGACGGCGGCGGTCGCCAGCAGGGTGAGCGCCACCAGCAGCGGGAAGTCGACGTTCAGGCCGGCCTTGACCATCGCCCCGGCCACGCCGGGCCAGGAGAACACCTCCTCGACCAGCACCACGCCGGTCACCAGTTCGGGGAGGCGGGTGCCGACCGTGGTCACGAACGGCAGCAGCGCCGTCGGCAGCCCGTGCCGCAGCACGACCCCGCGTTCGGGCAGGCCGCGCGAGCGCGCCGCGGTCACGTGGTCGTCGGCGAGCCCGACCAGCATCTGCTGCCGGACGGTCAGGATCAGCCAGGGCAGCTGCGCGACCGCCAGGACGAGCGCGGGCAGGGCCAGATGGCGCGCGGTGGAGGCGAACCCGGCGGTCCCCGTGGCGTCGCTGATACCGCCCGCGGGCAGCAGCGGCAGCGCGACCGCGAACACGGCGATCGCGCCCAGGCCGAGCAGGAAGGTCGGCAGACCTTCCAGTGCGTGCGCCACGGTGACGGTGAAGCGGTCGACCCAGCCGCCCTGCCGCCACGCCGAGACCACACCGAGCGTCAGCGCGATCGCCACGGCCAGGGTGAGGCCGGTGCCCGCCAGCAGCAGCGTCCACGGCAACCGCTGCGACACCACCTCGCCCACGGGCTGGCCGAAGCTGCGGCTGGTCCCCCAGTCGCCGGTCAGGACCCCGCCCAGCCAGTCGGCGTACTGCCGCCAGATCGGCTCGTTCAGGCCGAGCTCGGCGCGGGTGCGCGCGATGTCGGCCTCGGCGGCCGTGAAGATGCGCGTGCCGTAGTACTGGTGCACCGGGTCGAACGGCGAGGCCGCGCCCAGCAGGAACACCACTCCCGACACCACCAGCAGCAGCGGCACGGCCACGAGCGCGCGCCGCAGCGCCATCAGCCCGGCCCGCCCCCGCCGCGTGCGGGGTTCCGTCTTGAGAACGTTCACGCGCGGGGGGACCACTTCTCGAGGTTCCACCACGGCCCCCACATCAGCACGCCGTGCACGTGGGGATCGACGACCGGCTGGTAGCCCGACCACTGGCCGCGCACCACGTAGGCGTGCTCCAGGAAGACCAGGAACACCCACGGCGGGTTCTCGGTCAGCCTGCGCTGCACCGCCCTGTACGCCTCGGCCCTGGCGGACGGGTCGGTGGCGCGGCGAGCCTTGTCCAGTTCCGCGTCCACGGTGGCGTCCCGGTACGAGCCCGGGTTGTTGAACCCGTCCTCGGCCTGCGAGGAGTGCAGCACGCCGTAGGCCACCAGGTCGGGATCGAAGGGCGTGCCGCCGCCCATGACGACCGCGTCCCGGTCCATCCTCGGCTCGATCGCGTCCCAGCCCAGCCCGACCAGGTCCACCTTGACGCCGACCTTGGCCGCGTCGGAGGCGAACCCGCCGGCCAGGGCCCTGCGGACCGAGTCCTCCGCCGGATACATGAGGTTGAACCGTGCGGGGCGGCCGTCGCGCGCCCGGACGCCGTCGCTCCCGGCCCGCCAGCCCGCCGCGTCCAGGATCCGCCCCGCCTCGGCCGGGTCGTGCCGGAAGACCGCCGACGGGTCGGCGAACTCGCGCAGCACCTGCGGGATCGGGCCGTAGGCCGGCGCGCCGCGCCCGGCCAGCAGCGCCCGGATCATCCCGTCCCGGTCGACGGCCAGGTTCAGCGCCCGCCGGATCGCCAGGTCGCCGGTCACCGGGTTCTTCTGCGGCATCATCACGCCGCGGTAGTCGGCGCTGTCGTGGCCGTGCACGGTCATGCCGTCGACGCGCGAGAACGTGCCGGCGAGCGCGGGCGGCAGCACCGTGCCGTCGAAGTCGCCGCGCCGCATCCGCTGGGCCCGGGTGTTGTCGTCCGGGACGAACACCACCGTGACCTTCTTGATCCGCGGGGCCCCGCCCCAGTAGCGGTCGTTGGCGGTGAGCACCAGCCGCTCGCCCCGCCGCCACTCGGCGAACCGGTACGGCCCGGTGCCCACCGGCCGGGCGTTGAACGCCGACGACTCCAGTCTGCCGCCGCCGGCCAGCGCCTCCGACGGCACGATGCCCAGGAGGAGCCTGTGCACGAACGGCGCGTACGGGTGCCGCAGCCGGAACTCCACCGAGTCCGGCCCGGCCTGCCGGACCTCCTCCAGCATCCGGAACGAGGAGGCCACCGGCGACGCGGCCTTCGGGTCCAGCAGCGTCCGGTAGGTCGCGACGACGTCCTCGGGGCCGAAGGCCGACCCGTCGTGGAAGGTGACGCCGGGACGCAGCCGCACCGTCCAGGTCTTCCCGTCCGCCGACGGCGCGGGCACGGCCGCGGCCAGTGCCGGCTGCGGGCGGCGCCGCGCGTCGTGCGTCACCAGGCCGTCGAAGATCTTGCCCTTGCCGTCTTCGGCGAACCCCATCAGCGGGTGCAGCGACTCGTCCTCGTAGGGGTCGGCGAGGACGATGCCGTCCTCGCCGGTCTGTTCCTGGGGGGCGGCGCAGGCCGCCGCCACCGTTCCGATCGCGACCGAGGCCACGACAAACTTCACCAAAGCACGCGAAGTACCGCCCACGGCCAGGACGGTAACGTGCCCGCCGCACTTATTACAAGTCGCTCGCAACTACGAGGCACACGCAACAAGTGTTGTCCGCCGTGTTGTCCGCGTGGCCGCGCGGGGCAACAGGTCGGCCGTTGCCGCACAGCCGGTCACGCCGATGGGTGAGGTAATGGCGTCATGATGAACAAGTCCCATCTGGCCTACCTGTCCAGCCCGGAGTGGGCCGAGGCGCTGCGCACCGACCTGCTGCCCTGGCTCCAGGAGGTGGCCGAGCTCGGCGACCACGTCCTGGAGATCGGCCCCGGCTACGGCCTCACCACCGAACTCCTCGTGTCGCTGGCGCCCCGCGTCACCGCCGTCGAGATCGATCCCCGGCTCGCCGCGGAGGTGCGGGCCAGGCTCGGCGACGCCCCGGTGGAGGTGATCGAGGGCGACGCCGGCGCCCTGGACCTGGCACCGGACCGGTTCTCGGCGGCGACCTGCTTCTCGATGCTCCACCACCTGGAGTCGCCCGCGGCGCAGGACCGGCTGTTCGCGCGGCTGCACGGCGCGCTCCGTCCCGGCGCGGCACTGCTGGGAGTCGAGTCGATCGACGGGGAGATGATCCGCCGGGGCCATGTCGACGACACCTATGTCCCGGTCGATCCGGCCACGCTCGGGCAGCGGCTGGAGGCCGTGGGCTTCACCGGCACCGTGGTCGAGACGGTCAGCGACTACCAGTTCCGCTTCATCGCGAGAAAGCCGGGCGATGGTCACGGCTCGAAGCGGTAGCCCATCCCCGGTTCGGTGATCAGGTGTGCGGGGCGCGCGGGCTCGCTCTCCAGCTTGCGGCGCAGCGAGGCCATGTAGACCCGCAGGTAGTTGGTCTCCTTGACGTGGTTGGGGCCCCAGACCTGGGCGAGCAGGCGGCGCTGCGGCACCAGCGTGCCCGGGTTGCGCAGCAGGATCTCCAGCAGCTTCCATTCGATCGGGGTCAGGTGGACCTTGGCCTCACCGGGGCCGGTGACGGTCTTGCGGACCAGGTCGACGGTGTGGTCGCCGACCTGGACGATCGGGGAGACCTGGTCGGCGGGCGCCCTGCGGGTGATGGCGCGGATGCGGGCCAGGAGCTCGTCGACGCCGAACGGCTTGGTCACGTAGTCGTCGGCGCCGGCGTCCAGGGCGTGGACCTTGTCGGTGCTCTCGGTCCGTCCCGACAGCACCAGGATCGGCACCGAGGTCCAGCCGCGCAGCGACCGGATCACCTCGATGCCGTCCGCGTCGGGCAGGCCCAGGTCCAGGACGACCAGGTCGGGCCGCCAGTCCGCGACCCAGGTGAGGGCGCGGCCCGCGTCGGCGGCGACGCGGACGTCGTAGTGGCGGGCGCGCAGGTTGATGCGCAGGGTGGCCAGGATCTGCGGGGAGTCGTCCACCACGAGCACGCGCGTCATGATTCCTCGTCTCCTTCGCGCCCGCCGGGCACGCCGGCCGCCAGGTCGCCGCCCGGTTCCGCCGCCGGCAGGGTGACGACCATGGTGAGGCCGCCGCCGGGGGTCTCCTCGATGTCGATGGTGCCGTCCATGGCCTCGGTCAGGCCGCGGGAGAGGGCCAGGCCGAGACCCACGCCGGTGTGGTTGTCGCGGTCGCCCAGGCGCTGGAAGGGTTCGAAGACGCGGTCGCGGTCGGCGGGCGGGATCCCGGGGCCGCGGTCGATGACGCGCAGCTCCAGGCGTCCGGCGTGCGCGCTGGCGGTGACCAGCACGGGCTCGCCGGGCGGGCTGTACCGGACGGCGTTGCCGATGAGGTTGGCCAGGACGCGTTCCAGCAGGGCCGGGTCGGCGAGCAGTTCGGGCAGGCCGTCGGGGACGCGGATCCGGACGCCGGTCGCGTCCCCGGCGGCCCGGGGCACGATGTCCTCGGCGGCGAGGGGGCGCCGGGTGACGCCCAGCGACCCGGCCTGGAGCCGGCTCATGTCGAGGAGGTTGGCGACCAGGCGGTCGAGCCGTTCCAGCGACTCGGCGGCCGTGGCGACCAGCTCGTCCTGGTCCTCGGCGCTCCAGTCGACGTCGGGGCTGCGCAGGCTGTCGACGGCCGCCTTGGCGGAGGCGAGCGGGGTGCGCAGGTCGTGGCTGACGGCGTTGAGGAGCGCGGTGCGCATGCGGTCGGCGGCGGCGAGCGGGCGGACCTGCTCGGCGGCCTCGGCCAGCCGCCGGTGCCGCAGCGCCACCGCGGCCTGGGCCGCGAACGCCTCCAGCACCCGCCGGTCGGCGGCCGGGAGCGTGCGGCCGCGCAGCACGAGCGCGAGCGCGTCGTCATCGACGAGGATGTCGGTCTCGCCGGCGTCCGGGCTGGTGCACGGCTCGCCGCCGACCGTCGCGACGACGATCCAGGCGTCGGGGTCGCGGAGCGTGTCGGGGGTGGCGGGCTCGTCGGGATCGCGTTCCAGCAGGGTGACGGAGGCGAGGCCGTAGGTCTCGCGGAGCCGTTCGAGGATGCCGGCCAGGGCCGTGGAGTCGCGGCGCCCGCCGGCGGGGGCGTCACCGCGCAGGATGTCCCCGGCGAGGATGGACAGGATCTGCGACTCGGTCTGGGCCCGTGCCGCCTCCCGGCTCTTGCGCGCGGTGACGTCCACGATGGTGCTGACCGTCATCCCCACCACCACGTACACCATGAGCTGGAGGAACGCCTCGGGCTGGTTGATGGTGAAGGTGTAGAGCGGGGGCGTGAAGTAGTAGTTGAGCAGGAGCGAGCCGGCGATCGCGGCGAAGATCGCGGGAAACAGCCCGCCGATCATCGCGACCCCGATCACCGCCGCCTGGAACAGCAGGATCTCGCTGGTGAGGGAGAGCTGGTCGCGCGTGTGGTCGAGGAAGAAGGTGAGCAGCGGCAGCCCCGCGGCCGCGGCCGCGAACCCGGCGTTGCGCCGCTTGGCGGGCACGCCCCACGCGGTGCGCAGCGCCTTCCAGCGCCTCCCCTGGCTGGTCTCCTCGTGGGTGACCAGGTGGACGTCGATCGAGCCGGACTGGGCGGTGGCGGTGACGCCGACCCCGCGGGAGAACAGCTGGGCGATCCGGCCCCGGCGGGACGCGCCGAGGACGAGCTGGGTGGCGTTGACGCCCCGCGCGAAGTCCAGCAGCGCCTCGGGGACGTTGGTGCCGACGACCTGGTGGTAGCTGCCGCCCAGGCTCTCCACGAGGGCGCGCTGGCGGGTGAGATGGGCGGGCCCGGCTCCGGTGAGGCCGTCCGCGCGGGTGACGTGCACGGCGAGCAGGTCGGTCCCCTTGGTGCGGTCGGCGATGCGGGCGGCGCGGCGGATCAGCGTGTCGCCCTCGGGGCCGCCGGTGAGGGCGACGACGACGCGTTCGCGGGCCTCCCAGGTGCCGCGGATGTCGTGGTCGGCTCGGTACCGGTCGAGCTGGTCGTCCACCTTGTCGGCCAGCCACAGCAGCGCCAGCTCGCGCAGCGCGGTCAGGTTGCCGACCCGGAAGTAGTTGCCGAGGGCGGCGTCGACCTTGTCGGGCCCGTACACGTTGCCGTGCGCCATCCGGCGCCGCAGCGCCTGCGGGGTCATGTCGATCAGCTCGATCTGGTCGGCGCGGCGGACCACCTCGTCGGGGACGGTCTCGCGCTGCGGCACCCCGGTGATCCGCTCGACGACGTCGTTGACCGAGTCCAGGTGCTGGACGTTGACGGTGGAGATCACGTCGATGCCGGCGTCCAGGATCTCCTCGATGTCCTGCCAGCGCTTGGCGTTGCGGGAGCCGGGCACGTTGGTGTGCGCCAGTTCGTCGATCAGCGCCACCGCCGGGCCGCGCCGGATCACCGCGTCCACGTCCAGCTCGGTGAACGAGGCGTCCCGGTAGGCCAGCTCCCGGCGCGGGACGGTCTCCAGCCCGTCCAGCAGCCGCGCGGTCCGCTCCCGGCCGTGCGTCTCCACGAAGCCGACCACCACGTCAGTGCCGCGTTCCCGCCGCCGCCCCGCCTCGGCGAGCATGGCGTAGGTCTTGCCGACCCCGGGCGCGGCCCCGAGGTAGATGCGCAGACTTCCCCGGCCCATGTGTTCCTCCCGGCCCCGCGTCACCCGTTACCGCGGGGTCAACCGCGGTACGGGAACCTTCCGTCCAGCGCCATGTTCAGTTTCAGGACGTTGACCGCCGGCTGTCCCATGAACCCGAGGGCCCGTCCCGTCTCCTCCTTCTTCACGAGCTGTTCGACCTGGGCCGGGGAGACGCCGCGGGCCTGGGCGACCCGCCCGGCCTGGAGCCGCGCGTAGGCGAGGCTGATGTGCGGGTCCAGGCCGCTGCCGCTGGCGGTGACCGCGTCGGCGGGCACGGCGGGTTGCGCGGGCGCGCTCCCCCTGACCGGGACGACCAGTCCGGCGGAGTAGTCCTCGCCGTACCGGGCCGGTTCGACCCGGACGCCCTTGTAGGTGGCCATGAACGGGGCCCGCACCACGCCCGCCTGCTCGTTCAGGCTGACCACGCGGGTCGGGTGCGGGACGTCCCCGGCCGCCGTGCGGGCGCCGAAGACCGCGAGGACGGCGCCGGCCCCGCCGGGCGTGCAGAACGGGCGGGCGCCGCTGACGCCCTCCAGTTCCCCGACGCTCCTGCTGCGCTCGCAGACCTGGGTGAGCAGGCTCTGCGAGGCGTTCTCGTCCTCCTTGCCGGCGGCGACCAGCTTCGGGTTCGGCAGCGTGTCGACGATGCTCTCCGGGCCCAGGTTGCTCGCGCCGGAGGAGGTGGGGTCGTAGCCGTCGCCGGCGGCCGACGGGCGGCTCTGGAAGTACTGCTTGAGCGGGGCGCCGTCCTTGCCGGTGAACGACTGCCCGATGAGGGCGCTGCCGGCCGTCCGGCCGCCGGCCGAGACCAGCGAGCCGTCCGCCTTGTCCTGCAGGCCGGGAAGGCGGCCGACCGCGAACACGGCCAGCGGGTAGGCGACGCCGAGCAGCACGGTGAAGACCAGCAGCGCGCGCAGCGCGGCCAGGTGCTGCCGGATCCAGCTTGGTAGACGCATGTCAGGACATCCCCGGGAGGAACTGGACGATCAGGTCGATGAGCTTGATGCCGATGAACGGGGCGACGATCCCGCCCAGGCCGTACACGTACAGGTTGCGCGACAGGAGCTTGGACGCGCCGCCGGGCTTGTAGCGCACGCCGCGCAGGGCCAGCGGGATCAGCGCGATGATGATCAGCGCGTTGAAGATCACCGCGGACAGGATCGCCGACTGCGGGCTGTGCAGCCGCATGATGTTGAGCGCGTCCAGGCCGGGGAACAGCGCCACGAACAGCGCGGGAATGATCGCGAAGTACTTGGCGATGTCGTTGGCGATGGAGAAGGTGGTCAGCGCGCCCCGGGTGATCAGCAGCTGCTTGCCGATCTCGACGATCTCGATGAGCTTGGTCGGGTCGGAGTCCAGGTCGACCATGTTCCCGGCCTCCTTGGCGGCCGAGGTGCCGGTGTTCATCGCCACGCCGACGTCGGCCTGGGCGAGGGCGGGGGCGTCGTTGGTGCCGTCCCCGGTCATCGCGACGAGCCGGCCGCCCTCCTGCTCGGTCCGGATGAGGGCGAGCTTGTCCTCGGGCCTGGCCTCGGCCAGGAAGTCGTCCACCCCGGCCTCGTCGGCGATCGCCTTGGCGGTCAGCGGGTTGTCCCCCGTGATCATCACGGTGCGGATGCCCATCCGGCGCATCTCGTCGAACCGCTCCCGCATGCCCTCCTTCACCACGTCCTTGAGGTGGATGACGCCGAGGACGCGGGCGGTGCCGTGCACGACCTCGCCGACCACCAGCGGGGTTCCGCCGGACGCGGAGACGCCGTCGACGGTGGCGCCCAGGTCCTGCGAGACCGTCCCGCCGCGCTCGCGCACCCAGTCCGCGACCGCGCTCGCCGCGCCCTTGCGCAGCATCCGGCGGCGGCCGCCCCGGTCGTCGAGGTCGACGCCGCTCATCCTGGTCTCGGCGGTGAACGGCACCCAGGTCGCGTGCGCCAGCTCGCCGGGCTCGCGCTCGCGCAGCCCGTACCGCTGCTTGGCGAAGACGACCACCGAGCGGCCCTCGGGAGTCTCGTCGGCGAGGCTGGACAGCTGCGCCGCGCCGGCCAGCTCGTCCTCGGTCACCCCGTCGACCGGGATGAACTCGGCGGCCTGCCGGTTGCCGAGGGTGATCGTGCCGGTCTTGTCCAGCAGCAGCGTGTTGACGTCGCCCGCCGCCTCGACCGCCCGCCCGCTCATCGCCAGGACGTTGCGCTGCACGAGCCGGTCCATGCCCGCGATGCCGATCGCCGACAGCAGCGCCCCGATCGTGGTGGGGATCAGGCAGACCAGCAGCGACACCAGCACGATCCCGGTGACGCCGTTCCCGTCCAGCGCCAGGGAGTCCGGCACACCCGGATTGCCGGCCTTGGAGTAGATCGCCAGCGGCTGGAGGGTGGCGACCGCCAGCAGGAAGATGATCGTGAGCGCGGCCAGCAGGATGTTGAGCGCGATCTCGTTGGGCGTCTTCTGCCGGCTGGAACCCTCGACCAGCGCGATCATCCGGTCGATGAACGACTCCCCCGGCCGCTGCGTGATCCGCACGACGATCCGGTCCGACAGCACCTTGGTGCCGCCGGTCACCGCCGAGCGGTCGCCGCCCGACTCCCGGATCACCGG
The DNA here is from genome assembly GCF_055379765.1 of Actinomadura rugatobispora. Classification (NCBI taxonomy): domain Bacteria; kingdom Bacillati; phylum Actinomycetota; class Actinomycetes; order Streptosporangiales; family Thermomonosporaceae; genus Actinomadura; species Actinomadura rugatobispora. Next base: position 2,234,892 of record NZ_AP029191.1, read on the forward strand.
GGCGGACTCGCCGGTGATCGCCGACTCGTCCACGCTCGCGATGCCCTCGACCACGTCCCCGTCACCGGGGATGGTCTGCCCGGCCTCGACGACCACGACATCGCCCTGCCGCAGGTCGGCCGCGCCGACCCGCTCCTCCCGGAGGCCGCCGGGACGGCCCGGGGCCCACTCGGGCAGCCGGCGGGCGACGGTGTCGGTCTTGGCCTTGCGCAGCGTGTCCGCCTGCGCCTTGCCTCGCCCCTCGGCCACCGCCTCCGCCACGTTGGCGAACAGCACCGTCAGCCACAGCCACGCCACGATCGCCCAGGCGAACACGGTGGGTTCCAGCACGGCCAGGACCGTGCTCCACACCGCCCCGACCTCGACGATCAGCATCACCGGGTTGTGCCACAGCGTCCGCGGGTCCAGCTTGCGGAACGCGTCGGGCAGCGTCGTCACCAGCAGCTTCGGGTCCAGCAGCCCGCCCTGGACCCGGCCGCCCCCCTTGGACGCCGGGGCGCCCGGCACCTGCCCGGTCTTCCGCAAGGTCTGCGTGGGCATCAGTGGATCCCTTCGGCCAGCGGCCCGAGCGCCAGCGCGGGCAGGAACGTGAGAGCGACCAGGATCACCGTGACCCCGGCGACCATGCCGACGAACTGCGGCCGGTGCGTGGGCAGCGTGCCGTCCGACGCCGGCGCGTGCCCCTGGCGGGCCAGCGACCCGGCCAGCGCCAGCACGAAGATGATCGGCAGGAACCGGCCGAAGGCCATGCACAGGCCCAGCGCGGTGTCGTACCAGACCGTGCTGACCGTCAGGCCGGCGAACGCCGAGCCGTTGTTGTTGGACGCGGAGGTGAAGGCGTACAGGACCTCGCTCAGCCCGTGCGGCCCCGTGTTGAGCATGCCCTCGCGGCCGCTCGCGGTCGCCATCGCCGCCGCGGTCCCCGCCAGCACCAGGATCGGCGTGATCAGGAAGTACATCGCGGCGAACTTGATCTCGCGGGAGCCGATCCGCTTGCCCAGGTACTCGGGCGTGCGGCCCACCATGAGGCCCGCCACGAACACCGTGATCACGGCCAGCACCAGCATCCCGTACAGGCCCGAGCCGGTCCCGCCGGGCGCCACCTCGCCCAGCATCATGTTGAACATCGTCATCATGCCGCCGAGGCTGGTGTAGGAGTCGTGGAAGGAGTTCACGGCGCCGGTCGAGGTCAGCGTGGTCGCGGCGGCGAACACCGCCGAGTTCAGGACGCCGAACCGCGTCTCGGTCCCCTCGGTGGAGGCGCCCACGGCGGTCGGCACGGTGCCGTGGTGGATCCCCTGGAAGGTCATCGTCAGCGCGATGCTCGCGATCGCGATCAGGGACATCACCGCGGCGATCGCGTAGCCCTGCCGGTTCTGGCCCACCATCCGGCCGAACGTGCGCGGCAGCGCGAACGGGATCAGCAGGATCAGGAAGATCTCCAGCCAGTTCGTCCAGGACACCGGGTTCTCGAACGGGTGCGCCGAGTTGGCGTTGTAGAACCCGCCGCCGTTGGTGCCCAGTTCCTTGATGGCCTCCTGGCTCGCCACCGGCCCGCCGGTGATCGTCTGCGGGTGGCCGGTGAGCGTGGTCACCGTCGTGCCGCCGTCGAAGTTCTGCACGACCCCGCCGATGATCAGCGCGATGGCGCCGGCGAACGCGATCGGCAGCAGGATGCGCAGCGCACCGCGGGTCAGGTCCACCCAGAAGTTGCCAAGGTGCTCGGTCTTCTTCCGGGCGAACCCGCGCACCAGCGCGATCGCGACCGCCATGCCGACCGCCGCCGACACGAAGTTCTGCACCGCCAGCCCGGCCATCTGCACCAGGTGGCCCATCGTCGACTCGCCCGAGTACGACTGCCAGTTGGTGTTGGTCACGAAACTGACCGCGGTGTTCCACGCCTGGTCCGGCTTGACCGGATCCATGCCCAGGCTCAGCAGCAGATGGTTCTGCAGCCGCTGGAAGCCGTAAAGGAACAGGACGCTGATCGCCGAGAACGCGAGCACGCTGCGCGCGTAAACGCCCCAGGTCTGCTCGCCGCCGGGCTCGACGCCCATGCATTTGTAGAGCACGCGCTCCACGCGCGAATGCCTCGTACCGCTGTAGACGCGGTACATGTAGTCGCCCAGCGGCCGGTACGCGACCGCCACGGCGAGCACCAGGGACCCCAGGAAGAGGAGCCCCGCGGCCGTCGGACTCACTAGAAACGCTCCGGATACAGCAGGGCGGCGATCAGGAAGACGATCAGGGCGGCGGCCAGCACCAGCCCGATGAGGTTCTCGGCGCTCACAGCCGCTCCACGCCCTTCACCAGCAGGCCGAGCGCGGCGAAGATCGCCACGGTCAGCAGGACGAACGCCACATCACTCATTGGTCGGTCACCTCTGTCGAATACCGGATCACGAGCGGCCCGCGCCTCTCGGGGCCCTCGGTGAGTAAATCGCCGCATTCTGGGCGCTTCGACCCCCCTTAACGACTCCTTGACGAGGAGGCCGCCAGTCTTGACGCGGCACTGACGCGGCCACCCCGCCGACGGCCCGGATTTTGCGTCCGGCCGGCAGGGCGGCGACTTCTGGCCCCTTCAGGGGGTGAGGCCGTGGCGGAGCGCGAAGATGACGGCGGCGGCGCGGTCCCGGAGGCCGAGCTTGGTGAACACGCGTCCGATGTGGGTCTTGACGGTCCCTTCGGCGATGCTGAGCCGGACCGCGATCTCGGGGTTGGTCGCCCCCTCCCCGATCAGGGCGAGCACCTGCCGCTCGCGCGGGGACAGCCCGGCCAGCGCGGGCGGCGGCGGTGTCGCGCCGACGCGCGTGCGGTAGACGTCGAGGACCTGCGGCGCCACGGCCGGGTCGAGCCAGCCCTTGCCCGCGGCGACCGCCCGGGTCGCCTGGATGATCTCCTCGCACGGGGCGTCCTTGAGAACGAAGCCGGCGGCGCCCGCGGCCAGCACGGCGGCGACGACCGCCGGATCGTCGAACATCGTGAGCGTCAGCACGGGCGGCGCGCCGGGGACGGCGCGCAGCAGCCGGGTGGCCTCGGCACCGTCCACCCGCTTCATCCGGACGTCCATGAGGACGACGTCGGGCCGCACCCGGGCCGCCGCCCGGACCACCTCGTCGCCGTCGGCGCATTCGCCGGCGACCTCCAGACCGGGTTCGCCCTCGAAGATCCGGACGAGCCCGGCGCGCACGAGCGGCTGGTCGTCCACCAGCAGGAGCGCGGTCACCGGACGCCGCCGAGCGGGATCGCGGCGTCGATCCGCCACCCGGCGCCGTCCGGCCCGGCGTGCAGGGTGCCGCCGAGCGCCGTGACGCGCTCGCGCATCCCGACCAGGCCGAGCCCGCCGCCGGCGGGCGGGGCGGTCCGGCCGCCCGGCGGTGCGGCGCCCCGGTCGGCGACCGTGACGAGCGCGTGCCGGGCGCCGACGCTGACGGTGACCGCGGCGGCGGCGCCGGGCGCGTGGCGGGCGCTGTTGGACAGCCCTTCCTGGACGACGCGGAACAGGGTCAGCCCCACCGCCGGGTCCACGGACGCGAGGTCGCCGCTCGTGGTCAGCTCGACGGACAGCCCGTCGGCGCCGAGCCCGTCGACGAGGGCGCGGATGTCCTCGGCGGTGGGCGGCGGCGGGGCGATCGGTCCCGCCGCCGCACCGGGGTCGCGGAGCAGGACCAGGCCCTGGTGGACGTCGCGGACGCCGCGGCGCCCGACCCGCTCGGCCTCCTCCAGCGCGCCGACCGCGGCGGCGGCGTCCCCGCGTGCGGCGGCGCGCCGGGCGGCGCCGATGTTGAGCAGCACCACGCCGAGCCCGTGGCCGATCAGGTCGTGCACCTCGCGGGCGATCTTGCGGCGCTCCTCGGCGACCGCCTCCCGGTCCAGCCGCAGCCGCGCCTCGTACAGCGCGGTGTGCAGGCGGAACGCCAGGCCGAGCAGGAGGAAGCCGATCCCCCACATGATCCAGGTGGGCCACAGCGGCAGGTTCCCGGCCGCGAACCGCTGCAGCGGGGCGAGCGCCAGCGCGACCGGCGCGCACCACACCAGGTCCCGCGTCCGCGCGAGGATGGCCAGATGCGCCCAGGCTGGCGCGGTGGCCACCGCGAGGGCGCCGTCGGCGAAGGTGCCCTCGGTGAACGGGAACGGCCGGAACTCCCCCGGCGCGCTCTGCGCCGGCGGCGCCAGGACGAGGGGCGCCAGGACGGCGAGCACGGCCCACGGCACCAGCGCGGGCGGGACCCGCCACGGCCGCACCACCTGGAGGGTCCAGACCGCGATGTAGGCGGCGACCGGCACGGTCCTCGCGATGGGCGCCGGTGACAGCGCCACGGCGAGGACGGCCCACGCGACGCCGACGCAGCCGAAGAAGCGGAGCACCGGCCACGGAGGGGGATGGCGGAGGAAGACGGCCTCGATCCGACCCATGCGCAGATCCTAGGAAGCGCCGCCGCGCGCCGTCATCGGACCGTGGTCGTACCCGGCCGCGACCCCGGTCATAGGCCGGCCGGCGCCCGCGGGGCGATGCGCGGACGGGGGCGCGGCGGCGACGCTGGCGTCCATGAGGATCCGATCGCTTTCCCGGATGGCGCGCCTGTCGGCGGTCCCCGTGGGCGTCACGCGGCGGCTCGTCCTGGCGGGCGGGCTGCGGGCCCTCGGGCGCCTGACCGACGAGTCCGCGCTCGACCTGCACGAACGCACCGCCGACCAGCTCGTCGAGGTGCTCGGCGGGCTGCGCGGCGGGGCGATGAAGTTCGGCCAGGTGCTGTCGGTGTACGAGGCGGTGCTGCCGCCCGCGGTGTCGGCGGTGTACCGGCGGAGGCTGGCCGTGCTGCAGGAGGACGCGCGCCGCGAGAGCGCCGGCACGGTGGAGCGGGTGCTGGCCGAGGACCTGGGACCCGGCTGGCGGGACCTGTTCGCCTCCTTCGACCTCGACGCCGCCGCGGCCGCCTCCCTCGGTCAGGTGCACCGGGCGCGCTGGGGCGCGGACGGCCGGGCCGTGGCGGTCAAGGTCCAGTACCCGCGGGCCCGCGACGAACTGCTCGGCGACCGCGACGCGGTCGTCCTGGCGATGCGCCTGTTCACCGGGCTGCTGTCGCCGGAGCTCGACGGCCGGGCGCTGGCCACCGAACTCATGGACCGGATCGCCGAGGAGCTCGACTACGCCGGCGAGGCCTCGGCGCAGCGGGCGTTCCGGGCCGCCTACCTGGACGACCCCGGCTTCCTCGTCCCGGAGGTCGTGCTGCAGCGCGGCCGCGTCCTGGTCACCGGCTGGGTCGGCGGGACGCCGCTGGCGCGCGTCGCCGAGTCCGGGAGCCGGGAGGCCCGCGACCGCGCCGGACTGCTGCTGACCCGCCTGCTGTTCTCCGGGATCCCGCGCTGCGGCATGATGCACGGCGACCCGCACCCCGGCAACTTCCGCCTCCTGGACGACGGGCGGCTCGGCGTCCTGGACTTCGGCGCCGTCTACCGGCACCCGCCCGGGACCGTGACGCCGCTGGAGCGGTGGATGAACGTCCACCTGGCGGCACTGGACGACGGCGCCGACCTGGAGGAGGCACTGCGCGAGGCGGGTTTCCTGCGTCCGGGCGTCCGGGCCGACCCGGTGCGGCTGCGGGAGCTGTTCCTGCGTTCGGGCGCGCCCGCGTTCGCCGAGTCGTTCAGGTTCGACGCCGCGTACCTGCGGGACGCGCTCGCCGGCATCACCGCCTCGATGCCGGTCGGGCTCAGCATGGCGTTCCCGCCCGGAGCCGTCCACGCGCAGCGCGCCCTGGGCGTCGGCATCGGAGTGCTGTGCCGGCTGGAGGCCGAGGTCCCGTTCCAGGCCGAAGCGCTGCGCTGGCTTCCCGCCGGCGAGGACCTGGCCGGGTGAGGCCAGAAAAACTCACCGTCCGTTTCCGAACAGGCACGGGCCGCACACTCCTTATCACTTAACGACAAGGTTCGGCGGAGGAAATGCTCGCCTTTCGAGAATGTGAATGGCGAACCCGGTCTCGTGGAGTTCGAGCAGTTCCCGGGTGACATCTCTTGGCCATATTGGTCGTTTACGGTCTCCGTCCGTGTCGCTCTCCGCCCCGACCTCGAATCCCCTCCCGACGGCCGCCGCTTCACGGCCGGGCCGGTCCGGTACGACCTTCGCGCTGACAGGATTGGCGTTGATGGGAGCCGGCATGGTCCTGCTGTGCGCCGGGATGGCCGCCGGACCCTCGGGACTGGTCCCCGAACGGGGTTCCGAAGGCCCTTTCCTCTCCGGCTCGCTCGGCCTCTCCCGCACAACGGTCACCTGGCTCGGCCGGACCGCCATCGGTTGCGCCGCCGCCGGCACCCTCGCCGTCCTGTGGGCCCTGCGGCGGGGGTGGAAAGGGCTGCCCCCGCGCGTCATCCTCACTTTCGGCGCGGCGGCCGCGGCGCTCATGACGGTGCTTCCGGTCGCGGGATCGGTCGACATCCTCAACTACGCCGTCTACGGCCGCATCACCGACCTGGGGCACAACCCGTACACCATGACCCCGCAACACCTGTACCGGCTTGGAGACCCGGTCGGGCTGCTGCGTCCCGAGCCCTGGGCCGGGCACCCCACCGTCTACGGCCCCGCCGCCACCGCCGTCCACGCGCTCGCCGGACACCTCGGCGGCGCCTCCATGGCCTGGATCGTCCTCTGGCTCAAGCTCTTCCACGCGGCCGCGTTCACGGCCACCGCGTACATGCTCCACCGGCTCACGGGCCCCGACCGCGCCGCCCGCACCCGCGCCGCGCTCCTGTGGACGCTCAACCCCGTGATGCTGTTCTGGATGATCGGCAGCGGGCACGCCGACGCCCTCGCGATCACATTCCTCGTCGGCGCCGTCCTCGTCGTCGGAAACCGGGCCGCGCTCGGTCCCGCGCTCCTGGCCGGCTCCCTCGCCGGAGCGGCCGTCGCCGTCAAGGCCACCTTCGCCCTGCCCGTCCTCGGACTGGCGATCGCGGGCCTGCGCCACCCCCGCCTTCTGGCCACCGGGGCACTCGGCGGCGCCGTCACCCTCGCCACCGGCTACCTCGTCGCCGGGCCCGCCGCCATCGCCTCCCTGACAAGGCGCCTGGCCCACGACAACGACCTCTTCCTCCCCGTCCCCGGCGCCCTGCTCGAACGCCCGGCGCTCTACACCCCCGCCATCGCCGCCACCACCGGCGGCCTGGCGCTCCTCATCTGGTGGCGCCTCAACCGCCGGTCACCGCTCGTCCCCGAGGCGGTCCTGGACGCGCGCCCGATCGCCGCCTTCGCCGTCGCCTGCGTCGTCCTCTCCCCCGTCCAGTACCCCTGGTACGACGCCGCCTTCCTCCCCCTCCTCGCACTCGTCCGGCCCAGCCGGCTCGACGAACTCCTCATCGTCCGCGGCGCGCTGCTCACGGCCATCGTCCTGCCGGGCATCGGCATCGCCACCCCCCCAGTACGAGGCCGCCCGCGTCGTCGTCCTCCTCTTCACACTCGTCCTCGTCGCCTCCTGCCTCTGGAGACCGCGAACGCCGGCGTCCCTCGATCAGAGGTGGGCGCCGACGTAGCGGGTGATCTGCCGGGCCGCGCGGTCGAGGGCGGCCTGGCCGACACCGCGCGGCCGCATGATCTCGTCGAGGCGGTGGATGAGCGCGGCGGCGCAGATGTCGGCGTCCCGGCGGGGCAGGTAGCAGTGGATGTACGGACCGGCGTCCACGAGGTCGGAGCGCATCGGGGTGTGCATGACCAACGACACGCCGTCGGTTTGGTCGTTCATCGGATGGCCGGACACCAGATAGGCGAGGTGGCCCGGCAGGCCGATCGGAATGTCCTCCCGGTCCGAGACTGCTCGGGGGGAGCCGCAGTGCTGTGGCGTGGTGCGCCTGCGCTGGGCCGCTTCGTTGCTGTCGGGGAAGAAGCCGCATTCGTAGCCGCGCGTGTAGAGCACCACCATCACGCCTCGGGTGCCCGCCATGCCGATCCCGCTTCCGCCGGTTCCGCCGCAGTCCTGCCCGGCGGGTCCGATGAACCGGACGTCCCGGAACGGCACCTGGTAGACGGCCGCACGCGCCGGCAACGCGACCTGGGGCGGCAGCCGAATCCGGGAGGGTGACGAGCGCTCCCGGTCGAACGCGCAGGACAGCACGGGGACCACGGCGGCCGTCCTGGTGGCGGTCGGTCGTGGCGGCGCCGTCTCGTCCTGGACGGCGAGGGTCCCGGCGGTCCCGGCCCCGGCCACCAGCGTGGTGCCGAGCACCGCGGCGGTGATCTTCGCTCCGGTGGTGGCCAGCAGCCCGCCCTGCGCCGCGGCGGCGGCCCCGCCGCCCGCCATCCCCTGCGCGATGAGAGCGCCCAGGGGCAGCAGCGCCGCCAGGGCCACCGTGCCCGCGGCCAGGGCCCGGACGCCGCGATGCTCCCAGTCGGCCCCGTACGCCTCGGACGCGACGGCCTCCAGCGACGTGAGGAAATCCCGGGCGGACGGCGGGCGCCCGTCCGGATCCTTGGCCATGCCCGCCGTGACCAGGGGCCGCAGCGGTTCGGGGACCTCCTCCACCGGGACCGGTTCGGTGAGGTGCTGCCGCCTCAACCCGGGCAGGCCGGTCGCCCGGTACGGCCGGTGCCCGGTGACGCACTCGAAGAACACGCAGGTCGCCGCATACACATCGGTGGAGGGCGAGGCGGCCCGTCCTTCCCACTGCTCGGGCGACATGTAGGCAGGCGTGCCCATCCGGGCCCCGTCGCCGGAAACCGTGGCCACGCCGAAGTCGACGAGCTTGCTGAGGCCGTCGCTCTGGACGACCACGTTGGCGGGCTTGTAGTCACGGTGGACGACCCCGAGCGCGTGCGCAGCGCCCAGCCCCAGCAGCGAGCCCTTCAGAACGACCAGCGCGGCCTCGGGTGCGAGCTTGCCGTGCTCGGCCAGGATCGCCTTGAGCGAGACCCCGTTGACGGCCTCCATCACGATGGCCGCGCCGTCCTCGCCGCTCACGAACCGGTAGAGCCGGGTCACATGCGGGTCGGTGACGCGGCCGAGCATGACGGCCTCGGCCCGCAGCCGGTCGATGGCCGCCTCGTCGCCCGGACGCCGGTGCACGTACTTGATCGCCACCGGGGACCGCGATCCGGTGGGCCGGGCCAGCACCACGCGCCCCTGCGCGCCCGAGCCCAGCTCGCGGACTTCGTCGAACCCGGAGATCCGCCACGGGGCCACGGCGGTTCAGCCCTTCCGCCCGGTGACGCCGGCCTGGACGTCCATCGCGCCGACCGCCATGTGCGGGGCCCTCAGCCGAGCGCGCCGACGTCGATGTGCCCGGCTCGCCGGGCGAACCGCCACCGCCCGTCCTCGCGGACGAACTCGTCGACGTGCCGCCCGACGAGGACCCCGGGCGCGCCGCCCTCGGCCGCCCCGGACACCGCCGCCCACACGCACTCGCCGGACGCGGTGTCCCCGTCCAGTTCGATGCTGGGCGAGGCGATCACGTGGACCGACTTCCTCGCGCTCTCGGACCGGAGCACCTTCGCGGCCGCCCGCTCGATCTCCTCGCGGCCGTCGGCGCGCATGACGGGCCCGAGCCGGAGCTTGGCGTCCCGCGAGAACAGCGCCGCGTACGCGACCGGATCGCCGGCGTCGAGATGGCGCCCGTAGTCGATGTACAGCCGGCGGATCTCGTCCAGGTCCTCAAGCCGCCCGAGCCTGCCGGCCAGGTCCCGGAGCGCTTCGTCTCGATCCATGGCCGGATTGCTCCTTCGGTCCGCGATGAGAACGATGGTGCAATCTTAGGTAAGAAAGCGCTACAAGGCCACGCCCGCGTCGATGACGTGGGTGGCGCCGGTGACGAACCTGCCGTCGTCGGAGACGAGATAGAGGATCGCGTTGGAGATGTCCTCCGATTCGAGCGCGACGACCGGCAGCCGGTTGACCGCGCGTGCCGCCTCCTCGAAGTCCGCGCGGGTGGGGGCCTCCAGGTCGGGCCGGAACAGCCGGTAGGTGGAGTCGTTCAGGACCATGTCGGTCGCGACCGTCGTCGGGTGGACGGTGTTGACCCGGATGCTGTGCGGCGCCAGCTCCTTGGCCATGACCTTCATGAGCATGACCAGCCCCGCCTTGGCGGCCGAGTAGTGGGCGGTGTTCTCGTGGGCGTACATCGCGGCGAGCGAGCTGGTGATGACGACGGCGCCGCCCCGGCCACCGGCGACGATGTGCGGGACCGACGCCTTGAGCGACTTCCACACCCCGGTCAGGTTGATGTCGATCATGTCCTGCCAGGTCTCGTCGCTCATCTCCAGCGTCGGCGCCGGGGAGGAGATGCCCGCGTTGGCCAGGACCACGTCGAGCCGGCCGAACTCCGCGACCCCCGCCTCCACCGCCGCCGCCAGCGCCGCCGAATCGCGGACGTCGGCGTCGCGCGCGACGATCCGGCGGCCCGTGGCCTCGACCAGCCGCGCGGTCTCGGCCAGATCCTCGGCCGTGGCCAGCGGGTAGGGGACGCTGTCGACCTTGGCCGCGGTGTCGATCGCGATGATGTCGGCGCCTTCCCGCGCGAGCCGTACCGCGTGGCTCCGGCCCTGACCCCGCGCCGCCCCGGTGATGAACGCGACCTTGCCGTCCAGCTTGCCCATGCGCGTCTCCCATGCCGTTTCGGAGGGTTCCCACCGGAGGTTATGGCGCACGCCGACGCAGGTCCAGAACACAGCGACTGACCAAACGAACCGATCTGGTCAGTTCGTTCTATAGAGTGAAGGAGGAACCTACCGAGGAGGTCCTCATGACGGACGCGTCCAGGGGCGGCCGTGCGCTGGTGGTGGGGCTGGGGATCGCGGGCATCGCCGCCGCGGTGCGGCTGCGCCAGATCGGCTGGGAGCCGGTGCTGGTCGAACGGGCGCCCGCGCGCCGCTCGGGCGGGTACTTCATCATGCTGTTCGGCACCGGCGTCGCCTCCGCCCGGCGGCTCGGCGTCCTGGACCGGATCGGCGACCGCGGCGGACCCCACGTCACCGTGCACGAGGTCGATCGGACCGGGCGTCGCCGTCCAGGCATGAACCCGGCCGCCATGGCCCCCGGAGCCCCCCGCGCGCTGCTGCGCGGCGATGTGGAGCGCGGCCTCTTCTCAGCGCTGCCGGACGACGTGGAGATCCGCTACTCCACCGTCCCCACCGGCATCGTCCAGGACGACACCGCCGCCGAGGTGACGCTGCACGACACCACGGCCGGCACCACCGCCACCGAGCGCTTCGACCTGGTGGTGGGCGCCGACGGGATGCGCTCCACGGTACGAGAACTGGCCTTCGGCCCCCAGGACTTCCTGCACCCGCTCGACTACATGATCGGCGCCGCGCTCCTGGACGAGCCGGTCGACGGCTTCGGCCTGTCCGAGGGGCTGATGCTGGCCGAACCGGGCCGCTCGGCCTGGGCCTTCCCCTTCGCCGACCACGCGCCCAGCCTGCTGTTCTCCTACCGCACCACCGACATCGACGCCGAGTTCGCCCGCCCGCCGATCGAGTCCATCCGCGCCGCCTTCGGCCCCCAGCCCACCGGCCCCCTCCTGGAGAGCCTGCTCACCCGCTACGAACAGGCCCCCGACGCCCTTTTCGACTCCGTGCACCAGGTCAGGATGCCGCGCTGGCACCGCGGCCGGGTCGTCCTGCTCGGCGACGCCGCCTGGTGCCTGACCCTGTACTCGGGCATGGGCGCGTCCACCGGCATCGCCGGCGCCGAACTGCTGGGCACCATGCTGCGACGCCACGACCTGCCCGCCGCACTGCACGCGTGGGAGGCCCGGATGCGCCCCTTCATCCACACCCAGCAGACCGGCGCCCTCACCTCGCGACGCCTCTTCACCCCGCACGACCGCAAGGAGCACATCATGCGCGCCGGGATGATGCGCCTGATGCGCGCACCCGCCGTCGGACACGCCGCGCGCAGGATAATGGCCAAGGACATGAAGGCCAAGAACATCGACGTCGCCTCCCCCTGAGAGAGCCATGAACCCGCTGGTCGAGCACAACTCCCGCAAGGCCGCCCGCATCCTGGACGCCGCGCGCGAACTGGTGCTCGACCACGGAGCGGGCAAGGTCACCGTCGCCGAGATCGCCCAGGCCGCGGGCGTCGGCAAGGGCACCGTCTACCTCTACTGGCCCGGCAAGGAAGACCTCATCCGCGGCCTGTTCGCCCGCGACCTGCTGACCGGCATGGACGAACTCATCACCCGCCTCACCGCCGACGCCGCCACCGTCCAGCCCCGCCACCTGGCCCCGCTCCTCCTGCGCGCCGCCGGAACCCGTCCCCTGGCCCGCCTCGTGCACGGCAACGACCCCGACCTCCTGCGCCTGCTCACCCCCGACCCCGCCGACCACGAACTGTTCGCCCGCACCCGGCCCAGCGCCCTGTGCGAAGCGGTCATGCCCGTCCTGCACCGCCACCGCCTGATCCGCCACGACCGCCCCCTGCCCGACCAGACCTACACGATGCACGCCCTGCTCACCGGCTTCCTCGCCACCACCGCCGACCCCACGACCGGCGTGGACGACCCCGGAAAGGTCCTGGCCGACACCATCGCCGTGCTCTTCGAACCACCCGCCGCACCCGCCCGCCCCGCCGTCACCGCGGCCGCCGACCGAACCCTGGCCATCTTCCACGAGACCCGGAAAGCCGTCCTGGACCTCATCGACCGCAGCCAGACCCCCTAGAAGAGGCCCGCATGCGCATCGTCGCCGTCGCCGACACGCACACGTTCCACCACGAACTCACCGTCCCCGAGGGCGACGTCTTCGTCCACGCGGGCGACCTGTGCCGGCGCGGCAAGGACCTCCGGGAACTCGAGGACGCCGCGGACTGGCTGCACGCTCTCCCCCACCCGACGAAGGTCGTCGTCGCCGGCAACCACGACTGGATGTTCCTCGACCAGCCCGAACGGGCCCGCGCCGTCCTGGCCGACCGCGGCATCCGCTACCTCCAGGACAGCGGCACCGAGATCGACGGCGTGACCTTCTGGGGCAGCCCCTGGCAGCCGGAGTTCAACGACTGGGCGTTCAACCTGCCCCGCGGCCGTCCCCTGGCGGAGCGCTGGGCCCTGATCCCCGAAGGCGTCGACGTCCTCGTCACGCACGGCCCTCCCCTGGGCATCGGCGACACGAACGCCATGCCCGGACGCCACGGCTGCGAAGACCTCCTGACCCGCGTCCGCGAGGTCCGCCCCAAGCTGCACCTGTTCGGCCACATCCACCAGGACGGCGGCCTGTGGCACCGCGACGGGATCACCTACGCGAACGTCACCACCTGGGAATGCGAACGCGCCCCCACCACCATCACCCTGACCCCGACAGGCCCCCACCCCGAAACAGTGCCCCCCGCCCGACCTCGCTGAGCGTCCTGGCCCTCCACCGCCCGCCACCTCCGCCAGCGGAAACGCCGACCTGAGCCAGAAGACGGCGGCAGATCACGTTGGCACACCCGCTGGAATCTCAATGCCGCTTGACGGTATATGCCGTTCATGCCTGCAATAACAGTTCTTGGCGGATAAATCCCAGATTATTAGGTTTGGCCGCCCTTCTGGCGACCTGGGTTCGGCGACCGAGGGTCGAGTGTCAGCCCCATCACTCTGGGTAAATCCAATAAGGGGAGTAAGCTCTTTAAATTCGCTTGTCAAGTCCTTGCTCCCCTAGCGTTGGCGGAACCGGTTCGTTGTGCCAGTCATCGTCAGCCGTCACGGAAGATCTCGCCCACCCGGGTCCGTCCACGCGGTCGATCGATCGGCTCGCCAAGGAACCGTGATCGAGGGGCACGAACATCGATGACGCGGTCCCCCAGCACCGGAAGAGGAGGCGACGCCGGAGTCGTGCTCGATGGTGTCGGCCCTCCCGACCGACCCGACCGGTGGCGGCGGGAGTTCGGGTGGCTGTGGCTCGGTTCCGCGGCCTCGACGCTCGGGGGCACGAGCGTCGCCATGACCGCGCCGCTCCTGGCCCTCGCGGAATCCGAATCGGCCGTCGTCACGGGTGCCGTGTTCGCCGCGGGCACCCTGCCCAACCTGCTCTATCTGCCCGCGGGGCTCGTGGTCGACCGGTTCGACGAGCGACGGACGATGCAGGTCAGCCTGGCCGTCCGGCTGGCGGTGGCAGTGGCGATGGTGTGCGTGACCGCCGCGGGGCGACTGCATGTCTCGATGCTGCTCTGCGCGGCCGCCCTCAGCGGAATCTGCACGACCTTCTACAACGTCGCCGAGACCAAGACCGTCCCGCGACTGGTCCCCGTCAGCCACCGGAAAAGGGCCGCGGCGACCAACGAACTGCGCGGCAACCTCTCGTCACTGGTGGGACGTCTGCTGGGCGGCGCACTGGCCGTTCCGGGACGGAGCACGATGCCCTTCGCCATCGACGCGGCGCTGAGCACCGCGACCTTGGCGACCCTGTTCACCATAAGATCGCGTCTCAAGCGCACCACGACCGGTGAACGCCCCCAGGGACTGCGCGGTCTCGGGCCCGACTTCACCGAGAGCGCCGTCTGGCTGTGGCGCCGGCTTTTCCTTCGCACCGTTCTGATCACCTGCACGCTGACCAACGCGCTGTTCTCCGTGATGGTCCTGATACTGATGGTGCGAACTCGTGATCAGGGAGAAGGCTCCTGGCTGATCGGGCTGATCCTCGGCGCACCCGCTCTCGGCGGGTTCATCGCCGCCTGCTACACGGCCAAGCCCCGCTTTGGGTGGTTGCGGGAACTGATGCCGTGTCCGCGCGAGCCGTCCACGGCACATCCTGAGCCGGCCCCGGCACCCGCCACCGAAACGGAGACGGAGACGGAGCCGGTGTCACAGCATCACCGGTTGCGGTTCCTCAGCAGCCACCCGCTGCGGATGGTCTCCATCTGCCTGGGAAGCTGGCTGGTGCTCACCTCCGCCATCCCGCTCACCGGGAACCCGTGGATCTGGCTGATCGCCTGGGGCGGGGTCGGCTTCGTGGGCACCCTGATGAACATCGCCCTGAACGGTTACCAGTCGGTGTACACCCCCGAAGCGATGCGCGGGCGGGTGAACGGTGTCGTCCGGTTCTGCACGATGGGCGGGACCTCCATCGGCACCGTGGTCGGCGGCCCGCTCGTCTTCTGGATCGGGGCGACGGCGGTCGCCTGGTGCGTTCCGGGGGCTATCGCGATCCTGGCCGCGGTTCTGTGGGGAGCCTGGAAGTATCGGGTCCGCCGACCGCGCGACCGCGCGCTGCCGTCGCCCCCGGTGTCAGATTCCCCTGATCCCCCGGACGATGCGGAGTGCGGAGAAGCTCCGCGATCCCGCCAAGATTCCGTACTGCCCGCCGGAGCCGCTGCTCCGTAGCGACGGCGCCGTCCAGCCCGCCACCGTTGCGGATGAACTGGTAGGCGATGGCAGTGTCCGCGAGAAGTTCCGAGACCACGGTGCCGGTCTCCTCGGAATCGCCGAGCAGGACCCACATCGTCATGGTGGCGTTGTCGGCGTCCAAATACTCCTGGTGGGCGCGTGCGAGCGCCGCACCGAGTTCCTCGTTCTTCACGCTTCCGCTCGTCACCTTGCGGATCTCGGCGCAGAAGCGCATGGTGAACGCCAGCCTGAGCACGGCCGCCTGCGCCTCGGCGTAGCTCTCGAAGAGACGGTCACGGTCGGCTTCCCGGCGCGCGTTCGCCCGGGCATCGGCCTCCTGCCGGCGCTGCTGGCGGGCACGGCGCCCCTCTCCCAGGACCTGCAGCCAGGTGACGAGCCCCGCGGCGAAGAGCGTCGACAGACCAGTGATGAGCGCGACCAGCGCGGCGTCGGACATGTCCTGATGATGGGAGCCCGGTCAGCGCGTCACCACCTCATCGGTCACACTTCTTCGAGCAGGCGCCGCGCCTCGTCGCGCAGGTGAGAGGGCAGCGGAGGACGGCTGGCCTTGACCGCCTGGGATGCCAGCTCGGTGGCGGCACGCCGGTCGCCCGTCTCCCGCTTGCCCTTGGCCACGCGCAGCAGGACCGGTCCATTGTCGTCGGCCTCGGCGACGGCCTGCTCGAAGTCACGCCTGGCCGCCTCGATGGCGCCGGGACGGGCGATCGCGGCCAGCGCCAGCCCTCGCGCCGCCCGCACGGAGGCCGGCGGGTCGCTCCCCACCCGGTCGAGATCGCGCAGAGCCGACTCGGCCTGGCCGGAGTCGGCCAGGATCTCACCGCGCAACTGGAGCGCTTCAGGATTGTCACCGTCCGCCGCCAGCACCTCCCGGAGCACGGCCTGCGCCGCACGCGGCTTACCGACGTGCCAGAAGGTGAGGGCGAGGGCCGTGCCCACAGCAGGGTCGTTCGGGGCTCGCGTGGACGCGCGGTCGAGGATCTCCAGAGCCTCGTGTCCCTCTCCCCTGGCCAGATGGAGCCTGCCGATCGCGCCGAGTTGGCGCCCGGCGGCGGGCGAGTCGGGAATCGACTCGAACAGCGCGGCGGCGGTGCGGTAATGGCGGATCGCCGCCTCATCGGCGGCGCCCAGGCAGGCGATGTCCCCCCAAACAGGACTCCGCCTCGGCACGAACGCGCATGTCCGGCTCGCCCGAACGGTTCAGCGCCGCTCTGGCCTGGCGTTCGGCCAGTTCCAGATCTCCTCGTGCCAGTGCCCGGCCGGCGGCCCGGACACGGGTGGCGGCATCGGACTCCCGCTCCGGCCGGTCCTCACGCCGCACCCGGTCGATCGCCCGGACCAGCAGCGGGTGCCTCGCCTCGTGCCGCCAGACACCGCCGTGCCGACGCGTTGTCAGCAGGAAACGTTCCTCCAGCGCGTCGAGCACCTCGAACGGGATCGCCCCATCGCGGGTGTCGAGATGATCGTGTGCGTCCGGATGCCCGATGCGGCTCAGCCACGCGGCCACGACCGGCGACGGGAGGTCATGGTCGACCGCCACATCGCTGATCGCGGCCCGGCAGAAATCCGTCAGAACCTCGTCGACATCCGGTAGATCACGCGGGGTGATCTCGCGGGCGCCGCCAGGTCGCCGATCCCACATCGGCCGGCACAGCAACTGCAGCAGCACAGGCTCGATGCCTTCTCCGGCAGGCCCTTCCCGCTGGGACAGTTCGTCCAGCAGCTGATCCGCGGCAGCGTCCGTGAAAGGGGGGCGGGAGCCCTCGAGCGGATCGGTGAGGGCCCGCCGGGCCTCCTCACGGCCGACGGAGGGTATCGCGAGCCACCCCATCGGCCCGGCGTCGAATGTCTTGAAGAGCCGGGTGAGATCGTCGAGACGCGTTTCCCGCACCACGAGCAGCAGGCGCAGATGGGGAACGGCCTCCAGGGCGCGGTGCAGTTCATCGACGAAGCCCCGCGTGCGACGCGAGTCAGGATCCCGGAAAAGCCTCTCCGCCTGGTCGATCGCCACCAGAACCGGACCCGCGGCGGGACCACGAGTGGCTGCGACGTCGCGCACGTGCACCCGACGACGCAGGTGATCGGCGATGGACAGGCCGGTCAGGCGGGTCAACGGCTCGCGGGGCCGCCACGCTTCCAGCAGCGTGCGCGTGAACGGATTCTGCGGGGGGAGGCCGGCGACCGGATAGCCGGCCTCCTCGGACGGTCCCATGGAGACCGAGGCGACCGGCAGGACGTCCGCGCGCCGGGACCGCAGCCACGGCACCGCACCCGCCCGGACAAGGGATGTCTTGCCCGAACCGCTCGCTCCGCACAACACCGTGAGGCGGTGCCGTTGCCAGACCGAGCACAATTGGGCGATCTCCTCGCCGCGCCCGATCAGCCGGCGCCGGTCATGAACGGTGAGGGAGCCCGGCCACCCCCCGGAGGAAGACCGTCCGAGAAACGAGTCAGCGGCGCTCATGTCGACGGCTCCGGTCAGGCGAAGGCGGTTAGAGACGCCCCTGGCCGCGGTGCCGGTCAGGGCCGGGCACGCGGGAGGTCACTCCAGAGCGGCCACGGAAGGGTCGACGAGCGCCTCGGTCGAATCGACGACACGCCCGACCCGAGCAGGCACGACGCCGGCCGGGCCGTGTGTCACACATCGTCCACGACGGCGTCGAATCTGGCCACCGCGTCATCGCCGTGATCCGAAGTGAGCAGAGAGCGCAACTCGCGTTCGACGACGGCGGCGTCGACGGCGGCCACGTCATCGAGCGAGACCTCTGAGAAATCGAGCAGAACACCCCCGAAGTCTTCGGCGTCACTCATTCGACCTCCCTGCGCGGTCAACGCTTCCTTCGCACGGTACCACGCCTATTGATCACCAAACAGGGCACAGCACATCTCTCCGCGCCGGCACCGCATTCCATGCTTTCGACGGCCAGGCCGAAAATGAGTTTCTGGATTAGCCGCATACCGATCGACCATTGCGTGCCACTGGATTACGATCACCACTTCACCTCGTGGTTATTTCCAGAAGCCGACGACATAAGATGTTCTCACGGGTGGGACGGACACGGAGGCGGCCGTGACGCGCGACGGTTACACGAGACGACCTGGAAGCTCCGAGCCCACGGTGTGGGGCGGGGTACCCCCCAGAAACAAGAATTTCACCGGGCGGACAGACCTGCTGGAGAGGCTCCGGGAGGGTATCGCCGGTGAGGTCACCGCCGTGGTCCCGCACGCCCTGCACGGCATGGGAGGTGTGGGCAAGACCCAGATGGCGGTCGAATACGCCCACCGCTACCGCGGCGACTACGACCTGGTGTGGTGGGTGCCCTCCGACCAGGCGTTCCTGGTCCAGTCCTCGCTGGCCGCACTCGCCCCGTTCCTGGACCTCCCGTCGGCCACCGCCACGGGCATCGAGGATGCCGCCCAGGCCGTGCTGGACGCGTTGCGGCGCGGCGAGCCCTACCCCCGCTGGCTGCTGATCTTCGACAACGCCGACAGGCCGGACGAACTGAACACCATCATCCCGCGCGGCCCCGGACACGTTCTGATCACTTCTCGGGACCATCGCTGGGAGGACATCGTCGACGCGGTCCGCATCGACGTGTTCACCAGGGATGAAAGCCTCGCGTTCCTGACCAGGCGCGTGCCGCACGCCATCACCGAGGCGGACGCCGACATGCTGGCCGAGTCGCTGGGCGATCTGCCCTTGGCGCTGGAACAGGCGGGCGCGCTCCAGGCGCAGACCGGGATGCCCGTGGACGAGTATCTGCAACTCCTCGACGAGCACCTGAGCAGCCTGATGGCCGAGGGCAAGCCACCCGAATACCCCAAGTCGATGACCGCGGCCTGGGCGTTGTCGGTGAGCACGCTGGAGGACAAGCTCCCCGAAGCCGTGGAACTGCTGCGCTGCTGCGCGTTCTTCGGCGCCGAGCCGATCCCGCGTGCCGTGTTCTCCCGCACGGCCGAACAGCTGAGCCCGCATCTGACCGGAATTCTCCGCGACCCCATCCTGCTCAACCGGGCCATCGGAGAACTCAACCGGTTCGCCTTGGCCAAGATCGACAACCCTGGGCGCACGATTCAGGTGCACCGGTTGGTCCAGGCCCTTCTGCGCGACTCGCTGGACGACGAGGACCAGGACCGCATCCGCCACCACGTGCACCGGTTGATGGTCAGCGCCGCCCCGGACGACCCGACGCAGCCTCAGAACTGGCCGGGCTACGCGGCCCTGCTCCCGCACGTCCTCGCCGCGGGGCTGCCCTCCTGCCAGGATCCGGACGTGCACGCCTTGGCCCTGGGCTTCGTCCAGTACCTGTGGCTGGCGGGCCACCACAGCTCGGCCGTGGAGTACATCGACAACTTCGAGGGTCACTGGGTCGCCCTCAACGGCGAGGACCATCTGGACGTGCTCGACCTGCGCCGACAGCGCGCCAACATCGTCCGCGCGCTCGGGCGGTTCACCGAGGCCTACGAGCTCAACCAGGGCACGCTGGCGCAGATGCGGCGCATCGGCCGTACGGACGAGCCCTTCCGGGACGTGCAGCTCCAGGTCGTCAACAGCATCGGTGCCGACCTGAGAGGCCGCGGAGACTTCCGCGGCGCCTTCGACCACGACCAGAAGTCCCTGGAAGAGCACGAGGCCGCCTACGGTCCCGACGACGCGCGCGTCCTGCGGGTGGTGAACAACCTCGCCCTCGACTTCGGCCTCATCAGCGACTTCCGGACAGCACGGGAACTGCACGAGCGCAGTTACGCCGGCGTGGAGACCGGAGGCGCGGGCATCGGCGCGACCAACGTCCTCACCGCGTGGGGAGGGCTGGCCCGCGCGGTCCGGTTGAGCGGCAACTACCAGGAGGCCGTCGACCTGGGCGAGGCCGCTCATTCCTATGGCGCCGACGTCCTGAGCCCTGAACATCTGCTGACGTTGCGCACCGGCATCGACCTGGCCATCGCCTATCGCAGGACCGGGGAGTACGAGGACTCGCTGGCACTGGCGACGGAGACCCACGACAGGTGCCAGCGCCTGTTCGGGTCCGACCACCCCGACACCCTCGCCGTCGTCGTCTGCCTGAGCAACATCCACCGCAGCATGAACGCGATCGACGCCGCGTACGAGATGATCCAGGCCGCCCTCATCCGCTACGCAAGCGTGTACGGCGAGGAGCATCCGTACTACCACGGCTGCGCGAGCAACGTGGCGATCCTCCATCGCGTCCGCGGCGACCTCGACGAGGCACGGCGTGCCAACGAGCACGCGCTGATGGGCCTGGAGAAGGCTCTGGGCCGCAACCATCTCTACCCGTTGACCGTCGCGACCAATCTGGCGAGCGACCTGGCCGCGCGTGGGGACCTGAGATCGGCGCACGAACTCGGCACCGACACCCTGGGACGCTTGCGCGCCCTGCTCGGCGAAGACCACCCGATGACGCTGGCGTGCGCCGCGAACGTGGCGTCGGACCTGCTCGCGGACGGACTCGAGGGAGAAGGCACCGTCCTGTACGAGGACACCCTCGACCGCTACACCCGTGCTCTCGGCCCGACCCACTTCGACACACTCGCCGCGACGGCACGCCACCACCTGGACTGCGACTTCGATCCCCCACCGATCTGATCAGCCCGGTGCCCTTCCCCGCCCCGCGTGGGCGGCCTGCCACCTCCCGCGATGGCGTTCGGCGATGGCACGCGCCGCGTCCAACGCGACGGAGGGGACGGGCTCGCGCCGCCACGCACGCACCGTCCTGTCCATGACGGCGACGAACTGCTCACCGGCCTCGGTGAGCCGCCCGCAGCCTCTGAGAGTGCGGATGACCAGGGCGCACGCGTCGCGCCAGTGCGCGAACTCGGTGTGCGCTCGCAAGGCGCCGTCTCCTCGTTCACGCCCCCGCTCGGCCCGCCAGTACCCGGCGACGCCCAGGTGCGCGTAAGCACCGTGGAGGAGGCCGCCGACCGGGCGGGGATCGTCCCTCCACGGAGCGTAGAAGCGGCTCCCGTCGTCGGGCAGCGTCAGCGGAACGACGTCGTTGAGCGCACCGAGCTTGGCGTGCTGGGCCTCATGCGCGAGGGTGACCGCGAGCGCGTGATCGTCCGGGGGCGGGGACATGGCGACGGCACCGAAGGCCATGGGCACGGTGGCACTGGTGTGGTCGGGTCCGTCCGCGCGGAGCGGGACCAGCACGCTGATCGCGGCGGCCACCTCGCCCGCCGTCTCCGCGTGCCCGCGCACGAGCAGCCGCCACGCCCGGCGGAGCGAGGCCCGCCACGCCTCCACCTCGGCGGCGGCCAGGCGGGGCGCCGCCTCCAGTTCGGGCGTGCCGGGCGTCCGATAGGGATCGCAGTCGTCGAGGACCAGCCTGATGGTCAGGCCGTGGTATTCGGCGTCGAGCCGCCGTAGCCCCTGCCACATGGACGTGTCGCCATGGGGGTCGGCGGGGATCCGCACCCGTGCGTCCGGCGCGGCGATCTCGGGCCGGCCGCCGGCGGTGCGCACGATCACGTACCGCCCCTCCGCCTCCCCCGGAAGGAGCAGACGTCCGAGAGACGGCAGCACAGCGCTCTCCCTGGAGATCTCGACTTCGATCGCCCGGGGGAAGCGAGCCCGTACAAGGGCGGCCGCCGCCAGCGAAGCCAGTGCTCCGGAATCGCCCTGGCCCTGCAGGGCGGCCCGCGCCCACACTCCCACGGTCGGATACCGGATCACGGCGTCCACCGCGTCGGGGCACGTTCTCTGGATCTCGGCCAGCAACGCGTAGGCCTGCCTCGCCCGCCTCGCACGGGTCGCCCCTTCGGCTCTGGCCGCATCGCGTACGGCGCGGAGCAGGAGGACGCGTTTGCTGTACTGGGCGGCCTTGAGGTGTCCGACCGCGTACGCACCGCCCCCGCCTGAGGCCAGGCCGTAGAAGACCTTGCCCGGGATGATGTGACGGGTCACGGGACGACTGCGTCGAGATGACCGGTGGCGACCAGGTCGCGGGCGACCGTCCGGCGGACATGCCTGATGAGGCGCATCAGGTCGGGGCAGTAGACGGACGGGTTGGCGAAGCCGCTCCCCGCCCGGTAGCGGTGCGGGTACATGCCTCCGCCGCAGATGCGCCCGACCGGGCAGGAGCGGCAGGACGAGGCGAGAGCATCCGCTCCCATCTGGCGTGCGGCGGTCCATGGGGAAAGGAGCGCCCTGTCGAACGGATCGTCGACGATGTTCAAGCCCGTGCGGGCCGCCCCGTGATAGGCGGACTTGAGAGTGTCGACCTGCTCGATCTGCCCGCCGGTCTCGATCACCGCCATCGCCGCCGGCGACAGGCCGACCGCCTCGGTGCGGGACCTCCCGCCCAGGAGCAACCGGATGATCTCGCTGAAGAGGCGGATGCGAGGCTTGTCGTCGGTCTCCCCGAACCAGTGGTCGAAGACGGCCACAAGCCAGTCCCCGTACGGGGTGGCGGGGTCGTCCCGGTGGCGTCCGGGAGGCGGAGCACTCCAGTTGCCGTGCGGGAGCAGAAAGTCCACGACCGGCGGAGCGTGCCGTGCCAGGGCCTCGTAGGTGGCGACGGGAGCGCCGGCGCGCAGGTCGACGGTCGCGAGCAGGCCGCTGAACAGATGCCGGTATTCCGGCGAGGCCAACCGCCGGATGCCCGCGCTCACCGCCGCGTGGCTTCCGCGTCCGTTGGCGAAACGGCGATGCCGGTCATGGCTCGCCTCGCCGCCGTCCAGGCTGACGCCGACGCGGATCGACAACTCCGCGAAGAGGTCGAGGAAGGCCTCATCGAGGAGGACACCGTTGGTCTGCACATAGGCGCGGACCTCTGCCGGGGCCGCGGCCGCGCGGACCGCGGTCACGGCGCGCCGGATTCGGGCGGGTCCCGCCAGCAGCGGCTCACCACCGTGCAGGATGAACTCGATCCTTGGAAGGCGGTGCGCTCGGACGTGCTCGCCGATCCGCTCCGCCACCTTGTCGATCAGTTCGGGCGCCATGGTGCGGGGCTGCTCGCGCCAGCTCTGATCGGCCATGTGGTACATGTAGCAGTAGTCACAGGACAGATTACATCTGCTGTGAATCTTCAGGATGAACTGCCTGAACGGTGTGGGCGTCCACCCCTCGGCCACGAGCTCCGACACATTCAGTGCGCCGGGCCATTCGACCCCGTCCGTGTGACCGGGCACGCCCATCAGCTCCCAGTACGGTCGAGCGCCGCGCTGCGCCGTTATCTACTTTGTCGCCATATATGCTTCTCAAATTCCATGATCATCAAACCCGTCTTGATCGGCCGTCTCATTCCGGCCACTTCCCGTCCCAGTGAACATCGCCCCGGTTAGGGACGGCATCGTTAGCCGACCACATATGTCCGTAAAGGGACGGTCGGAACCCCCGCGACCACCCGTGATCGCAGACCGGCTTCATGGCCGCTCACCGCTCGCGGAGCCGGCCTCGGCGTCCGGGAATTCGTTATCGCAGTGATCGTCTCCGGCGCTACCATCGCGAGGACACCGAGGAGCGGGCGAATGTGCGTGCACGAACCGGAGGCCAAGGAAGCGCTGGTCGCCGACTACATCCAGGCTCACCCGGACCACCCGGCCGCGGTGAAGCACCCGGCATTGGACGGCGTCGCCGAGATCTCATGGGCCACCTTCCCGGGATGCCCTGCCGGAGTTCCGGCGCTGTTCGCGGGGCTGCTCGACCGCTCCACCGGCGCCGAAGCGCTGCGCGTGCTGGAGATCGTGCTCACCGACGGCCTTTTTCACGTGAGCGCGGCGATGCCCACGGCGCTGCCGTTCCTGATCCGGCTCGCGACCGACTCCAGCGTGCCCGTCCGGGCCGACATGGCCGAATGGGTGCTGCTGATCGCGGTGCTGTCCCGGCCGGTCGACGAGAACAGCACACCATTCGACGTGACGCTCAACGGCCTCGACCTCGACCACCCGGAGCGCGCCGAGTGCAGGGCCGTGTTCGCCGAACACGCGGCCGAGTGCCGCACGCTCATCGACGAGACCACCGAAGACCTGTTCACGAGTGAGCGGTTCGACGCCCTGCTGGCAGCCCCCGCACAATCCCCGGGTGAGCGGTCAGCGTAGGACGGGAGTGCTGAGGGACGGCCCATGTCCTGCGCACGATGCTCTCCGGTGGGGTGCGGGAAGCCGTCCGCCCGGGTCACCTTCGGCCTGATGATGCGTCCACCTGGCGCGCGACCTGCTCGACGACGCCCTGGGGCCGGAGCTCCGGAGGGCCGTGGCGGCGGTACCGATGCGGGGATCGACCTTCAAGGTCGTCCTGGAGCTGGACGGGCCGCCCCGGTACGCCGGGCTGCCCGAACGCCGGTCGCGTGATCCTGCGCGACCGTACCGCGGAAAGGCGATAGACCATGGAATTCCTCGTCAACATCAAGATCGAGTGGCCCGCCGACGGCGACCCCGAGCGGTGGGCGCGCATCGTGGCGGAGGAGCGCGCGATGGCCGCGCGGCTCGCCGAGGCCGGGCATCTCGTCCGCATCTGGCGGGTCCCCGGCCGGCGGGAGAACTGGGGGGTGTGGCGGGCCTCGTCGGCGAGCGAGCTGCACGAGATCCTCAGCGGCCTGCCCGTCTGGCCGTGGATGGACCTGACCGTCCACCCCCTGGCGTGGCATCCGGCCGACCCCGACCCGCACGACCCGCGCCCGGAAAGCCCGATCGGCCTTGGGCCGGCGGGTTGAGCCGCCCGGTGCGGTGAACGGCATGCGGCTCACGCGACGCGGGCGGCGGGCCCACGCCCTCCTGGTCCTCGGGCTCGCCGGCGTCCTGGCGGCGTCCGGCTGCGGGACGGGCGGCCCCTTTGGAGGAGCGCCGGCACGCTGACGCCATGTTCGACCCGCTCGTCCGCGAGGACCTCACCCGCGGGTCCCGCGGCCGGGCGCCGGCGCTCAGCCCGCCCTGGCCGGCTTCTGGACGATCTCCAAGGACGGCCGGTCCTACACCTTCACGCTCCGCGAGAACGTGCGGTTCTCCGACGGGACCCCGCTGGACGCCGCGGCGCTGAAGCTCAACTTCGACCGGATCATGGACAAGGCGTCGCCGCTGTACGACAAGACGGCCGGCGGCAACATGATCACCCGCAACCCGCTTTCACTTTCCCACGGAGGATCGGCGCTGCCGGCCCGCCCGGAGGGTCCCGCGGGACGCCCGACTGACGTATCGGCCGAGATGCGGCGTGAACGTGCCGAGCGAGAAGGTGATCCCCCACAACGGGTCCGTGACCGGCGGCGACGATCCCGTGATCGTTTAAGGAGCGGTGGTCGGGCGATGAGTTTCGGGGGGTGGGGGGTGTCTGCATTGGTAGACGTATCCCGAGTGAGAGGAGCACGACGATGCGGATCACCTTGACGACGTTTCTGACGTTGGACGGGGTCATGCAGGGGCCGGGGACGCCGACGGAGGACACCAGTGGCGGGTTCGAGCACGGGGGCTGGCAGTTCCCCTACGCCGACGAGGAACTGGGCACCCGCACCGCCGCGTGGTTCGACGAGGCCGACGGGTTCCTGCTGGGCCGGAGGACCTATGAGATCTTCGCGGCCTACTGGCCCGCCGTCACCGACGAGGGCAACGTGATCGCGGCACGGCTCAACGCCCTTCCCAAGTACGTCGTCTCCACGACGCTGGACAGGGTCGAGTGGAACAACTCAACGCTGATCAAGTCCGATGTCCCGCGGAAGGTGGCCGAGCTCAAGGGCCGGCCCGGGCGGGAGCTCCAGATCCATGGCAGCGGCGTGCTCGCACGGTCGCTGCTGGACCACGGACTGGTCGACGAGCTCCGCCTGTGGAACTACCCCGTCGTCCTGGGCGGCGGCAAGCGGCTGTTCGAGCCGGGGCGGGTGCCGACGGCGCTGCGCCTGATCGAGTCCAGGACGACCGGCAGCGGCTGCGTCCTCAGCGTCTACGAGCCCGCGGGGAAGCCGGCGTACGGCGACTTCACGGGATAGGGCACGGCGGGAGCGTGGTCGGCACATTTCCCCGTCGGGATGGTCAGTGGCGACCTACCGTCAGGAAACAGAAAGTCGCCGCCGAACTACCTAAAGTGAGCACGGTCGTGATCGCGCACGCTCCCGAGGAGATCATTTGACCGGCTGGCGAATAATACTGGCGGCCACGGCCGCGGCGACCGGGCTCTGCGTCGTCGGCACCGGCCCGCCGAGCGCGGAGGCGCGGGCGAAGGCCGTCGAGGTCACCCGCTTCCTGGGCGAGCAGCGCGTGCCGCACAAGACGCCGCTCGACGGGACGACCGTCGGGGGCCTGTCCGGCTTCGACCGCGACCCCCGCACCGGCACCTGGTACTTCGTCTCCGACGACCGGTGGCGCTACAACCCGGCCCGGTTCTACACCGGGAGCCTGGAGATCGACCGCGTCACCGGCGCGTTCACCGGCGTGCGCCTGACCGGGGTCACCACCCTGCGGCGCCAGGACGGGACCCCCTACCCGCCCTACGGGCAGCCGGAGTCGGCCGACCCCGAGACGATCCGCTTCGACCCGCGGAGCCGCCGGCTGCTCTGGGGCAACGAAGGCGACCGGCCTGCGGAGGGCTCGGACATTCCGGTGTCCGACCAGTTCATCGGCTGGACCGATGGGGAGGGCCGGGACCACGGCCGGCTGCGGAAACCCGGCAACCTGGACCTGACCGACACCGACCGCGGGCCGCGCCGCAACTTCGGCTTCGAGGCGCTGGCGGTCACGCCGCACACCATCGCCGCCGCGATCGAAGGGCCCCGGTACGAGGACGGCGAGCCGCCCACCGTGCGGCGCGGCGCGCCGGCGCGCATCACGACGTGGAACCGCGCCGGGACCGTCCGCGGCCAGTACGCCTACGCCATCGACCCGCTGCCCACCGCGCCGGACCCGCCGGACGGCCACACCGACACCGGGATCTCCGAGATCCTCGCCATCGACGACCACCGGTACCTGGCCCTGGAGCGCTCCTGGCTCGAAGGCGTCGGCTACAAGGTCAAGCTGTACGAGTTCGACCTGCGCGGCGCCACCAACGTGCTGTCCCGGCCCGGTCTCACGGACGGCCGGCCCTACCGTCCGGTCGCCAAGCGCCTGGTCCTGGACCTCAGCACGGTCCGGCCGCCGGTGCAGAATCTCGAGGGCCTCGCCTGGGGGCCGCGGCTGGCCACCGGGGAGTGCACGCTGGTCGTCGGCTCCGACGACAACTTCGACTCCGGCGAAGTGACGCAGTTCCTGGCGTTCGCCACCCGTGGCTGCTGACCTGGGGGTTCAGGCGATCAGGGCGGCGGCGCCGCCGGTGACGAGGCCGACGGCGGGGATCAGGGGGCTGCCCTTGGCCGCGGCGACGAGGTGGAAGCGCAGGTCGCGGTACTCCGCCATGCCTTCGGTGCCGGGCAGGACCAGGACGCGGGGACGCAGGCCGGCGAAGACGATCCAGTCGAGCACGACCAGGTCGAAGACGCTCAGGGTGGCGAAGATCAGGGCGGCGCACAGTGCCGCCGAGACGAAGCCGAGCCCGCCGTCCAGCGCCCCGTCGAGCGTGATCATCGCGATCGTCATCAGGGGCAGGCCGCAGACCCCCCAGACGAAGACGCCGAAGGCCACCGCGACCCGCCGGCCGCGCGCGCTCTTGGGTCTGCCGTAGCGCTCCTGGAGCGCGGGCGGATAGTCGTTCAGCAGGAAGTCGGTGCTGACGGCCGCCCCGGCGAGCACCGCCGCGCTGAACAGGACGCTGAGCACCAGCCCGTATCCGAGGCCGTATCCGACGATCGTCGACCACTCCATGCCCCACCCCTTCGACATCAGTTCGGTAAGGCTTACCTAAGTTGGGATGGAGCTTAAAGTCAACAGGGTGTGAAGTTCAAGGCCCGCTAGGATGATCCGGTGCCCGGACGAGACACCGAGCCGTCCCCCGGGGGCGAGAGCGGCGCCACGAGCCGGAGGCGGCCCGAGTTCCGCAAGGGGCGCCCCACCCTCACCAGGGAGCGGATCGCGCGGGCGGCCCTGGCCATCCTCGGCGACACGGGTCCGTCCGACCTGACCATGCGCGCCGTCGCCGCCCGCATGGAGGTCTCGCCGCGCGCCCTGTACAACTACGTGACCGACCGCCGGGACCTGCTCCGCGAGATCGTGGAGGTCTGCCTGCGCGACCGTCCCGCGCCCCGGCTGGACCCCGCGCACTGGCAGGACGGCCTCCGCGCCTACTGCCGGGATCTCCGGTCCTGGTACCGGACCCATCCCGGGATGCTGGCCCTGGCGCGGGCCGAGGACCTGACGCCGTTCGCCTCGGCGGAGTCGCTGCGGGCCGACGACGCGCTGGTGGGCCTCTTCCTCGACGTGGGGCTTTCTCCCCAGGACGCCTACCGGGCCTGGTCCATCACCGTGCTCCAGGTGGCCGGGTTCGCCGAGATCTGGGACGCCTGGCACGACCGGCCGCCGCCCGGCTCGGATCCCCCGGCCTGGGCGGGGGTGCCGCCGAACTCGGCGGGCGCGGGCCTGACGCAGCTGGACCGCATCGCGACGGAGATCGTCCCCGAGCCCCCGGACGCCCTCTTCGAATCGGTCCTGACCATGCTGATCGCGGGCATCGAGGCCATGCTGTGACCGCGGGAAGGCGGTGGCCGCCGGGGTTCCCCGGCGGCCACGGAGCGGTCACTCGTTCAGCGCTGGGCGCTGGGCGATCTCTGGACGCCGGCCGAATCGCCGAGGCCGAGGGAATCGCCCCCGCCGGCCCTGATCCGCCTCGGCCGGTCGACCATGAGCGCGATGACGGCGGAAAGCGCCAGCAGCAGCGCGATCAGCAGGATGCCGCCCTTGTCGTTCCCGGTGGCGTCCCGCAGCCACCCGGTGAGATAGGGCCCGAAGAATCCGGCGGAGATGCCGACCGTGTTCACCAGCGCGATGGCCGTCGCGGCGCTCACTCCCGAGTACATCCGCGTCGCCATGATCAGGACGGTGGTGGCGCCGCCCGCGGTCCCGATCGACAGCAGGCAGATGAAGAGGATGAGCACGAGGGGGTCCGACGCGAACGTCGCGGCCACGCCGCCGACCAGGCCGATGACCGCGGTCGCGGCGACGAGGAGCCCGAGCCGCCCCTTCTTGTCGGCCCGCCGGCCGAGCCACAGCTGCGCCGCGCCGCCGAAGCAGAAGGGCACCGACGTCAGCAGCGCCACCTGGGCCGACGAATACCGGACGCCGAACTGCTCCTCGAATCCTGACACGATCGTCGGCAGGAAGAACGTCAAGGCGTAGGCGCCGTAGACGAAGGTGAAATAGCAGAGCCCGAGAAGCCACGGCAGTGAACTCTTGAACACCCCCAGAATGCCGCCGCCCTCGGCGGGCGTCGCGTCGGACCGGTCGGCTTCAAGGCGTGTGCGGATGCGGGCCTTCTCGTCCGCCGACAGCCATTTCGCCTTGTCGGGACGGTCGTCGAGGTAGAACCAGGCGATCACCCCCAGGATCACCGCCACGACGCCCGTCGACACGTACAGGAATCTCCATCCGACCAGTCCGAGGGGCCGGCTGCCGTCGCCGAACGAGATGAGCCACAGGGACAGCGGCGCGCCCACGACCGTGGCGACGAGGGTGGAGAAGAAGAACCGGCTGACCGCGCGTCCCCGGTAGGAGTGCGAGAACCACAAGGTCAGGTAGAGCATGACCCCCGGCGCGAAGCCCGCCTCGGCGACGCCGAGCAGGAAGCGGAGCGCGTAGAGCACGGGGGCGTTCGGGCTGAAGGCCGTGAGCGTCTGGACGATGCCCCAGGTGGTGATGATGCGGGCCAGCCACGCGCGCCCGCCGAAGCGGTGCATCGCGATGTTGCTCGGCACCTCGACCAGGATGTAGCCGGCGAAGAAGATCCCGGCGGCGAAGCCGAAGGCCGTCGCCGTCAGCCCGAGCTCTTCGTTCATCCCGTTCGGACCGGCGTAGGAGATGGCGATCCGATCGATGAACGCGACGAACATGAGCAGGGACAGGAAGGGAAGGAGGCGGAGGGAGATCTTGCGGTCGATCTGGGCGTCGACCGCGCCGAGTGCGTCCTTGTGAGTCAACCGACTCTCCTTTGTCCTGGCCGGGCGGAACCTGGCGGTCACCGCCTGACGAGACCGGAGCCATGGGGGGTGGGGGAACGCGACGGGACGGACGCCACATCCATCGGGAATCCGCCTTGCGGAGCGATTCAATAACTAAGTGAACGCTCCCTTGCTTGCGTTGGGATAGTAACCCCCGCCCGTGACCTGGGCAAGCGTGGGCGGGACATGACGTTCGCGGTGAGTTTTCCGGGAACCGCCTGTCAGAGGGAAGGCGTCAGCCCGGCAGGCGCGGCGGCGCGATCATCATCTGCCGCCGCTCGTTCTCGCGGCGGGCTGCGGGGGCGATTCGCCGAAGCCCGGCACGGCCAGTCCCCCGTTCAGGTTCCGGAAGCGCAAGGTCGGCCGCCGCTCCGGGCGTCCGCGAGCGTGCTGGACGCGCTCGCGATCACGTCGCCGGCCTCGCGTAGAACCCGAGCTCGCGCGGCGCACCGTCGTGCTGGGCTCCAGGTCCGCGTCTGAGGCCCGCATGGTCGCCTGCGCCGAGGCCGCGGCCAGTGCCGCGATCGCGCCGCCGTGCAGCGCCCCGGACCTCGTGTGCGGTTCGGCGACCCGCATGACGAGGTCCCCGCCGCGGCGTCGCACGCCGAGATCACGGAGGAAGGGGCTGCCGGCCGCCACGGGCCGCGGGGTTGTCGGGGGCGGCGTCTAGCATCGGCCCATGACCACCTTGTCCCAGCTGCGCAAGGCCGCGCTCGCCCTTCCGGAGGTCGAGGAGGGCACGCACTTCGGCATGGTCGCGTTCTCGGTGCGCGGCAAGGGGTTCGTCTCGGTGTCGAAGGACGGCCAGGCACAGCTCCACCTGCCGGAGTCCGAGGTCGAGGCCGCCGAGGCCGCGCATCCGAGCGGGGAGCGGCTGGTCAGGATGGGCAAGCTCATCGGCTTCCGGGTCCCGCTGGACGACGTCAACGGCAAGGACCTCAACGCCCTGGTCCGGGCGGCCTGGTACTGCCGCGCCCCCAAGCGGCTGGCGGCCTCCCTCGCGGCCGCCGACCGGGGGGCCGGGACGGCCGGCTCCGACCTGCCGGCCGGCATCGGCAGGCCGGCGACGCAGGCCCTGCTCGGGGCCGGGCTGAGCACGCTCGCGCAGGTCGCCGCCCGCTCGGAGGACGAACTGCTCGCCCTGCACGGGGTCGGCCCCAAGGCGGTGCGCATCCTGTCGGAGGCGCTGGCCGCCGAGGGCCTGGCGCTGCGCTGACCGCCTCGGCGCTCCCCGGGAACACGTCCGGGCCGGCCCGCACGCGGACCGGCCCGGACGCCCGGATCAGAGCTCGAACCGGTCGGCGTTCGTCACCTTGGTCCACGCCGCCACGAAGTCGCGCACGAACTTCTCCCGCGCGTCATCGCTCGCGTAGACCTCCGCGACCGCCCGCAGCTCGGAGTTCGAGCCGAAGACCAGGTCGGCGCGGCTGCCCGTCCACTTGACCGCGCCCGTGGCGTCGTCGACACCCTCGAAGGTCTCGGCCTCCTCGGACGTCGGGCGCCACGTGGTGCCCAGGTCGAGCAGGTTCACGAAGAAGTCGTTGGTCAGCGTCTCGGGCTTGTCGGTGAGGACGCCGAGCGACGACTGCTGGTAGTTCGCGCCCAGCACCCGCAGGCCGCCGACGAGGACGGTCAGCTCGGGCGCGCTCAGGGTGAGCAGGTTCGCCTTGTCGATCAGGAGGAACTCGGCCGGCAGCCGGTCGCCCTTCCCGACGTAGTTGCGGAACCCGTCCACCTGCGGCTCGAGCGCGGCGAAGGACTCGACGTCGGTCTGCTCCTGCGTCGCGTCCGTACGGCCCGGGGTGAAGGGGACCTCGACGTCGAAGCCGGCGGCCTTGGCCGCCTTCTCGATGCCGGCGGCCCCGGCCAGCACCACCACGTCGGCGAACGAGACCTTCGTGCCGCCGGTCTGGGCGGCGTTGAAGGACTCCTGGATCCCCTCCAGGGTGCGCAGCACCGGCGCCAGCTTCTCCGGCTCGTTGACCTCCCAGTCGTTCTGCGGCGCGAGGCGGATGCGGCCGCCGTTGGCGCCGCCCCGCTTGTCGCTGCCGCGGAAGGTCGAGGCCGCCGCCCACGCGGTGGAGACCAGCTGGGAGACCGACAGCCCCGAGTCGAGGATCTTCGCCTTGAGGGCGGCGACGTCCTCGGCGCCGACGAGCTCGTGGTCCACGGCCGGCACGGGGTCCTGCCACAGCAGCACCTCGGACGGCACCTCGGGCCCGAGGTAGCGGACGATCGGGCCCATGTCACGGTGGGTCAGCTTGTACCACGCGCGGGCGAAGGCGTCCGCGAACGCGTCGGGGTTCTCCAGGAAGCGCCGCGAGATCTGCTCGTAGACCGGGTCGAACCGGAGCGAGAGGTCGGTCGTGAGCATCGTCGGCTGGTGCTTCTTCGACGGGTCGTAGGCGTCCGGGACGGTGCCGGCGCCGGCGCCGTCCTTCGGCCGCCACTGGTTCGCCCCGGCCGGGCTCTGGAACAGCTCCCACTCGTAGGCGAACAGGGTCTCGAAGAAGCTGTTGTCCCACGCGGTCGGGGTGGGCGTCCAGGTGACCTCGAGACCGCTGGTGATCGTGTCCGCGCCCTTGCCGGTGCCGTGGGCGTTCTTCCAGCCCAGGCCCTGGGCCTCGATCGGGGCGCCCTCGGGCTCGGGCCCGACGTTGCTGTCGGGGGCCGCGCCGTGCGTCTTGCCGAAGGTGTGGCCGCCGGCGATCAGCGCGACGGTCTCCTCGTCGTTCATCGCCATGCGGCGGAACGTCTCGCGGATGTCGCGGGCCGCGGCGACCGGGTCGGGGTTGCCGTTCGGGCCCTCCGGGTTGACGTAGATGAGACCCATCTGGACGGCGCCCAGCGGGTTCTCGAGCTCACGGTCGCCGGAGTAGCGCTGGTCGTCGAGCCAGACGGTCTCGGGGCCCCAGTAGACGTCCTCCTCGGGCTCCCAGACGTCCGCGCGGCCGCCGGCGAAGCCGAAGGTCTTGAAGCCCATCGACTCCAGCGCGACGTTGCCGGCCAGGACCATCAGGTCGGCCCAGGACAGGTTCTGGCCGTACTTCTTCTTGACCGGCCACAGCAGGCGGCGGGCCTTGTCGAGGTTCCCGTTGTCCGGCCAGCTGTTGAGGGGCGCGAAGCGCTGCTGGCCCGCCCCGGCGCCGCCGCGGCCGTCGCTGATGCGGTAGGTGCCCGCGCTGTGCCAGGCCATCCGGATCATCAGCGGGCCGTAGTTGCCGAAGTCCGCCGGCCACCAGTCCTGCGAGGTCGTGAGGATCTCGGCGATGTCCCGCTTCACGGCGGGCAGGTCGAGGTTCTTGAACGCCTCGGCGTAGTCGAACTCCCCGCCGAGCGGGTCGGCCACGGCGGGGTTCTTGGCAAGGATCTTCAGGTTGAGCCGGTTCGGCCACCAGCCTCGGTTGCCGCCGCCCTGGGTGGGGTGCGGTGCCCGTCCGTGGACGACCGGGCACCCGCCCCCGCTCTCCGTGGCCTCGGCGGGAGTCGGAGTAATGACTTCGTTGTTCTCGGACATGTGGTTCCTTCCAGGGCGGGGATGAACTCAGGAACTCTGGGGGGCGGAGCAACCGGGGCACAGGCCCCAGTAGATGACCTCGGCCTCGTCGATCGAGAAGCCGTGGTCGTCGGACGCGGTCAGGCAGGGCGCCTCGCCGACGGCGCAGTCGACGTCGTCGATGGCCCCGCACGACCGGCATACGACGTGGTGATGGTTGTCCCCGGTCCGTGACTCGTAGCGGGCCACGGAGCCGTGCGGCTGGATGCGCCGTACCAGACCGGCCGCCGTCAGCGCGTGCAGCGAGTCGTAGACGGTCTGGTGGGACACCTTCGGGAGCTCCCTCCGCACGGCACCGATGATCGAATCGGTGTCGGCGTGGGGATGCTCGTGCACCGCGCTCAGCACCGCCACCCGAGGACGGGTAACGCGCAGCGCGGCGCGTCGCAGCATCTGCTGGAAGTCCAAGGGCGCGGTCACGGGACACAGGTTAGTCATTTTCTGGAATCAGTCAAGAATCCGATTTCCAGAACATGCCAGGACGTCCCGGAGCAGGGCATACGAAACGAAGCACCAGGTCAGAGCGGTTATCGGACGCGGCGGCACGGCGGAGCCCAGCGCGGGCCGTCAGGAGATCCCGGGCGCGAGTGCCGTCCCGGCTCGGTCGTACCCTCGTCTGGTGAGACCCAACCGTGCCGCGGGGCGGATGTGGCCGCTGTACGCGGCCGGGTTCACCACCGCGTTCGGCGCCCACGGAATCGCCGCCAACCTGGGCGGTTTCTCCGCGGACGCGGTCACCTCCCTGCTGGTGCTCGGCGGCCTGCTCGCCCTGTACGACGGGGCCGAGGTGCTGCTCAAGCCGGTCTTCGGCACCCTCGCGGACAGGGTCGGCGCCCGGCCCGTCATGATCGGCGGGCTGGTCGCGTTCGCCGCCGCCTCCGCCGTCTACGTCGTCGCGGACGCCCCCGGCTGGCTGTGGGCGGCCCGCCTGGGCCAGGGGGCCGCCGCGTCCGCGTTCTCGCCGGCGGCGTCCGCCCTGGTCGCGCGGCTCAATCCGGCGGCCGGTCACGGCCGGGCGTTCGGCTCGTACGGGTTCTGGAAGTCCATCGGCTACACCCTGGGCCCGCTGCTCGGCGGCGTGCTGGTGTGGGCGGGCGGACTGCGGCTGCTGTTCGCCGTACTCGCCGTGCTCGGCGCCGGGGTCGCGGTGTGGGCGGCGCTGGCCGTGCCCGCCGTCCCGCCGCTGCCCAAGGCGCGGCAGACGGTCGTCGACCTGGCCCGCCGGCTGGCCGACCCCGCCTTCCTGGCGCCCACCGCGGCGCTGGCCGCGGCGACCGCCGCCCTGTCGGTCGGGGTGGGCTTCCTGCCGGTGTCCGGCAGGGCGGCCGGGCTGGGCACCATCGCCACCGGCGCCGCCGTCTCCGCCCTCGCCGCCTGCGCCGCGCTCGTCCAGCCGCGGGCCGGGCGGGCGCTGGACACCGGACGGCTCACCGCCCGCGGCGGCGTCACCGGCGGGCTCCTGCTCACCGCCGCCGGGCTGGGCTGCGCCACGCTCCCCGGCCTGGCCGGAATCCTGTCCGCGGCGGTGCTGATCGGCGCCGGCACCGGCCTGATCACCCCGCTGGGCTTCGCCGCCCTGGCGGCCGCCACCCCCGCCGAACGGCTGGGCCAGACCATGGGCGCCGCCGAACTCGGCCGCGAACTCGGCGACGCCGGCGGCCCGCTCCTGGTCGCCGCCGTCGCCACGCAGGCCGGGCTCGGCCACGGGTACGCCGCGCTCGGCGTCCTGGTCGCCGCCGGGCCCCTCCTCGTCCTCGCCAGGCGCCGCCTGGGCGCCTCCCAGCGCGACACCGCCTGACCACCGCTAGGCGTCCTTCACGGGGGCCAGGAAGATCTCCAGGACGTGGTCGTGCGGGTCGGGGACGGCCGTGCCCGAGGGGGCGGGCACGAGGTAGCCGCCCGCCCACGCGCGCAGCATCAGCAGCGCCCGCAGCCGCGCCTCCCCGGCGTCGAACCCGAGGTCCTCCAGGCAGCCGGTGATGTGGCCGAGCAGCGCCCGGTCGGCGTGCCGCACCGCCTCCTCGGCGGCGGGGTCGTGCTGGGCCCAGAGCCGCATGGCCCGGTCGATCGGCGCGATCTCGCGGCCGAGCGCCTGGATGCGGCGGAGCCGCTCGCGCGGGTCGGCGGTGCTGCCGAGGGCCAGTCCCAGCACCTCGTCGGTGCGCTCGTGCGCCCAGCGGTCGAGCAGCGCCCGCAGCAGTTCGGACCGGTCCTTGAAGTGCCAGTAGAAGCTGCCCTTGGTGACGCCCAGCCGGGCGGCGAGCGCGTTGATGCCCACGCCGCGCTCGCCGCCCCGGGCCAGCTCCTGGTAGGCGGCCTCGATCCAGTCCCGCCTGGCCACCTTGGTACGGGCCGTCATCGCTCCCCCGCTCACGTCCCGGCGCGCGGGCGCCGTCACACGAGGGTCATCGGGCCGGGGTCCATCCCCAGCTCGACCCTGCCGTAGAGGGCGTAGGCCGCGTCCTGGTCGAACACCACATGCGTGGAGATCGTATTCATATCGCGCTGCGCCCGCTGGAACGGCGAGTCCGCGAACTGCGCGCTCGCGCCGGCCGCCGCGCACAGCTCGTTCACGACCCGGCGGGCGGTCCCGGCCACGTGGGCGGCCACCAGCCGGGCGCGGGCCCGCCGCGGGATCGAGCGGATCCCGTCGCCGTCCGCCCCCTCAGGATCGGTCAGGTCGCGCACGGCCTCCTCCAGCAGCAGCCGGGCGGCGGCCAGGTCCGCGGTCGCCGACGCCACCCGGATCTGGCCGCTCATCTGGTCGCGCTGCCGCTCACCGGTGTACGCCATCACCCGCCCCCGCATCCGCTCGGTGAACCGCGCCAGCACGCCCTCGGCCACGCCGAGCACGGGTGCCGCGCCGGTCAGCGCGAACACCGGCACCAGCGGGGTCCGGTACAGCGCCCCCGGGTGGACGAGCGATCCGGGCGCGCGCCCCTCGGCCAGCTCGGCCAGCGGCACGGAGCGGTGCCCGGGCACGAAGGCGCCCGCGACCTCGATGTCGTTGCTGCCGGTGCCCCGCATCCCGCTGGTGTGCCAGACGTCGTGGACGGTCACGTCCTCGCGCGGCAGCAGGAACAGCCTCGGCTCGATCCCGTCCCCGGCGGTGACCAGGGCCATCACCAGCACGTGCCCGGCGTGCACGACCCCGCTCCCCCACGACCAGCGCCCGGTGACGCGGTGGCCGCCGTCGACCGGCTCCGCGGTGCCGCTGGGCGCCAGGGTGCAGGGGATCAGGGCGTACGGGCGCTCGGCCCACACCTCGGCCTGCGCCTCCTCGGGGAACAGCGCGACCATCCAGTTGTGCAGGGTGTAGATGACCGAGAGCCATCCCGTCGAGGCGCATCCCGCGCCGGCCTCGCGGCACGCCGCCGCCATCGCGTCGAAGCCGAGTTCGGAACCGCCGAACCGTTCCGGCACCAGCATGCCGAACAGGCCGGTCGCGGCCAGGTCCGCGATGGTCTCGTCGGGCAGGCGCCGCGCGTCCTCGGCGGCACGGGCGCGTTCGGTCAGCGTCGGCGCGAGGTCACGGACGCGGCGGACGATCTCGTCTCCATACTCCATGGCATGGAGACCATACCCCTAGGTATGGAATCTGTACACGGCGGTCCGGCGGGGGCGTTCAGCCGATCCGGGCGCCGGACGGCACGTGCGGCGCCTCGACGCTGAACACCGCCACGTAGTGCTCGGCCGTCCCGCACCGTGCCGCGCCACCGCCGCCGCCGTCGCCGCCGACCGGCTCGGCCGCGAGCCGCTCCTCGTCGATCATCATGAGGGCGGTCTTCGCTCGGCAGCCGGAGACGACGAAGGCGAACCGCCGCCCGCCGTCCTGGCGGGCCGCCAGGCGGCCGAGCCGGGCGGCCGTGGCTCCGGGAAGCGAGGTGAGGAACCCTTCCAGCTGATCGGGCTGGCTCACCTCGGCCGCCCGCAGAGAGCCGGAGGCAGGCGGCGGCCCCGTGAGCCGCTCGAACGCCAGCAGCGTCCCCGGGCTCACCGGGTCGGGGCTGCCCGTACGCGAGCCGCCCAGCATGAGCCCGTCCGCCGGTGCCCTGGCCTTGTCGACGGCGAACATGGCCAGGTTGTCGTAGGGCGCCTCGCACTCGTCGTGCTCGGTGACACCGGTGAGGTCCATGCTGAGCCGTCGCGTGCCGTCACTGGTCAGGCGCGCGCCGCGGGCGGAGTCGCAGCCGCCGGTGTAGGAGAACAGCACCACCGCCTCCCGGCCGAAGTCGCGTCCCGCGGCGAGCTTCTCGACATCGTCGGCGTCCGGCGCGCCCCGCCCGCCCCCCGTTTCGGCGAACCAGCCGCGCACCGCCCGCGCGTCGGTGCGGCTGCGCAGCACCGTGGACACGTCGGGCAGGCCGTGCCCCTGGTGGAAGGTCAGCAGCTCGGCCTTCACCGTACTGGCCACCGGGAGGACGCGCGGGCCGTTCTCCGGCCACAGGGCCGCCACCACAAGGCCGGCCACCGCGAGCACGGCGACGACACCCACAGCGATGACTCTTCTGCCGCCCATGCCGCATTCGACGGTGCGGTTCCGGCCCCGGTTCCGCACGCGGGAACGACCTAGCTTGGACGCCATGCTGAACATCACCGCGGCGGAGACCGCGCGGGCGCTGCCGTTCGAGGTGCTGGTCCCGGCACTGCGCGAGGGCTTCGCGCGGGGCGCGCACACCCCGGCCCGGCACCACCACACCATCGACGAGGCGGCGGACGCGACCCTGCTGCTCATGCCGTCCTGGACCGACGGCGAGTACCTCGGGGTCAAGCTGGTCAACGTCTTCCCCGCCAACAGCGCGGCCGGGCTCCCCGCGCTGTCCTCGGCGTACGTGCTGGCCGACGCCGCCACCGGAAGGCATCTCGCGGTGATCGACGGCAACGAGCTGACCCGCCGCCGGACCGTGGCGACCTCCGCGCTGGCCGCCTCCTACCTCGCCCGCCCTGACAGCCGGACCCTGCTGGTCGTGGGCGCCGGGCACATCGGCGGGCTCGCGGCGGACGCGTTCCGCAGCGTCCTGGACGGCCTGCGGACCGTGCTCGTCCACTCCCGGACGCCCGCGCACGCCGAGCGCCTGGCGGGCCGCCTGCGCGCCGGGGGCGTGGACGCGCGGGCGGTGACCGGCCTGGCGGAGGCCGCGGCGGAGGCCGACGTCATCACGTGCGCCACGCTGGCGGCCGAGCCGATCGTCCGGGGCGCGTGGCTGGCCCCCGGCACCCATCTCGACCTGGTCGGCGGCTTCCGGCCGGGCATGCGCGAGTCGGACGACGAGTGCGTGCGCCGCGGCCTGGTCTACATCGACACCCCGGTCGCGCTGGAGGAGTCCGGGGACCTCACCCGGCCGATCGCGGCCGGGGTCCTGGCGCGGGACGACATCGCCGGCACGCTGCCGCAACTGTGCCGCGGGGAGGTCCCGGGCCGTCCCGACGCGGACCGGATCACGGTGTTCAAGGCCGTCGGCAGCGGGCTCGCCGACCTGGCCGCCGCGGCGGTCGTCCACCGCGCCGCGTCCCGCCGGACGGAGCACGGCGCCCCGTAGCCCGCTTCGCCGCCTTCCCGGGGCGGCCACCCTCGGTCGAATCCTTGCAAGGATTGAATCCTTGCAAGGATTAGTGATACCAAGTTGTCGTGAGCAGCACCGACGCCGCCGGCCCACAGCCGCGCGCGGACCGGAGACCCCGGGACGCGGCGTCCGGCCGGAGGTCGGCGGGCCGCGCGGCGCCCTCCTACGGCCCGCGCACCGCTCCGCCTGCGAAGTCTTCTCATCACGGCGGCACATTCCACCTCAACGACGAAACTGCCGGGAGTCCGTCACCATGTCGCAGCAAGGGACGCGCTATACCAGCGCCGCATCGATCGGTCTCGCCGCGGGCTGGAGCCTGGAACGGCTCTCCCCGCCGAGCCGGCTGTTCGGCGCGAACGGTCTCCGCACCGGGCCGGACGGCCGCATCTACGTGGCGCAGGTGGCCGGCAGCCAGATCAGCGCGCTCGACGTGGACACCGGCGAGCTGGAGACCGTGAGCGCGCAGGGCGGCGACATCGTCGCGCCCGACGACGTGGCCTTCGACGCCGACGGCGACCTCTACGCCACCGAGTACTACGACGGGCGGGTGAGCGTGCGCGGGGCCGACGGGCGCACGCGGGTGCTGCGCGACGACCTGCCCGGCGCCAACGGCATCACCTTCCACCAGGGCCGGCTGTTCATCGACGAGTGCCGGATCGGGGGCCGCCTGCTGGAGCTCGACCTCAACGGCGGCGCGCCCAAGGTGCTGCTGGAGAACCTGCCGATGCCCAACGCCATGGAGGTCGGCCCGGACGGGAAGCTGTACTACCCGGTGCTGGGCAGCAACGACATCTGGCGGATCGACCCCGACGGCGGCGAGCCCGAGCGCGTGGTGGGCGACCTGGGGGTCCCGGACGCGGTGAAGTTCGACTCCGAGGGCTACATCGTCTCCACCCAGGTGGGCACCGGCGAGGTCCTGCGGATCGACCCCCGCAGCGGCGAGCGCACCGTCCTGGCCACCATCGCCCCCGGCCTGGACAACCTGACGTTCGTGGGGAACCGGCTGTTCGTCTCCGGCTTCACCGGGCAGATCACCGAGATCCTCGGCGGCGGCGAGACCCGGGCGGTGCTGCCGGGCGGCCTCACTTGGCCGCTGGACCTCACGGTGGGCGGCGACGGCACCCTCTACATCTCGGACGGCACGCACTTCTACGTCCTCGCGCCGGACGGCGGCCTGGAGATGCTCGGGATGCTGTTCAGCCCCGGCTGGCCCGGCTACATCCGCGGCGTGACCGCCGCCGGCGAGGGCGAGTTCGTCGTCACCACCTCCAACGGGCAGATCGCGCGGTGGCGGCCCGCGAGCGGCGAGCACGACGTCCTGGCCGGTGAGACCGAGCCGTTCGACCAGCTCTACGGCGTGGCGGTCGCGCCCGGCGGCGAGGTCGTGGCCGCCGAGCTCGGCACCGGCCGCGTGGTGTCGGTGCGCGGCGGCGACGTGGCCACCCTGGCCTCCGGCCTGGACCGGCCGATGGGCGTGGCGTTCGGCACGGACGGCACCTGCCTGGTCTCCGAGTCCGGCGCCGGACGCGTCGTCGCGGTCACCGGCTCGGGCGTGGACACGGTCGTGGACGGCCTCGAAACGCCCCAGGGCCTCCTGGTGCGCGGCGGCCGGCTCCTGGTCGTGGACGCGGGCGCCAAGACGCTGGTCGAGGTCGACCTGGGCAGCAAGGCCCGCACCACGATCGCCCGCGACCTGCCGGTGGGCGCCCCGCTCGGGGTGGAGCCCAAGCCCCTGAAGGGACTGCAGCCGTTCTCCGGGCCGCAGGGCCTCTTCGCGGGCATCGCCGCCGGACCGGACGGCACCCTCTACGTCTCCGCCGACGCCGAAGGCAGCGTCCTGGCACTCCGCAAGGAAGGTTGAGCAGGGTCATGACACACGACTTCTTCGGACTGGACGGGCGCATCGTCATCGTCTCCGGCGCGGGCGGCGGCGGCATCGGCACCACGGTGACGCGCATGGTCGCCCAGGCCGGCGCCACCGTGATCGCGGTGAGCCGCTCCAAGGAGAACCTCGACACGCACGTGGGCCCGCTCGCGGCGGAGGGCCTCAAGGTCGTCCCGGTCACGGCGGACGCGTCCACCGACGAGGGCATCGCGACCGTGATGGAGCGGGTCGGGCGGACGCAGGGCGAGCTGCACGGGCTCGTGAACGTGGCCGGCGGCGCCGCGCCCGCGACCTGGATGCCGTCGACGCGGGTGACCCGCGAGGACTGGCGGGCGCTGTTCCACCAGAACGCGGAGACGATGTTCTTCATGAGCCAGGCGGTCGCGGCGGAGCTCAAGTCGCGCGCCCGGCCCGGCTCGATCGTCTCGATCTCCTCGATCAGCGGCATGAACACCGCGCCGTTCCACATCGCCTACGGCACCGCCAAGGCGGC
The DNA here is from genome assembly GCF_055379765.1 of Actinomadura rugatobispora. NCBI lineage: Bacteria > Bacillati > Actinomycetota > Actinomycetes > Streptosporangiales > Thermomonosporaceae > Actinomadura > Actinomadura rugatobispora. The sequence goes on from NZ_AP029191.1 coordinate 2,276,715, forward strand.
GCTGGTGGCGGCGACCCGGACGATGGCCGTCGAGCTGGCCCTGGACGGCATCCGGGTGAACGCGGTCGCGCCCGGCGTGACCGAGACCCCGTCGTCACGCACCTACGTGGACGAGGACCCCGAGCGCGACCGGACCGCGATCGCCATGGGGCGGCGCGGCCGTCCCGAGGAGCAGGCGGGGGCGATCCTCTTCCTGCTGTCGGACCTGTCCACCTACATCACGGGCCAGACGATCCTGGTGGACGGCGGTCTCAACCTCAAGTGGACCCATCTGGGCTCGGACAACACCTCCCTCTTCCTCAAGGACGAGGGCTTCCGCGCCGCGATCACGCGCTGACGCCCCGGCACCCGCACCCCCACCCGCCCCCGCCTACGCACGCACACGGCGACCGCCCCCGTACCGACGACCTCCCGACGCGGGATGGAGAAATGTCATGAGCGAAACCCTCGAAGACGTCCAGGGAACCGCGACGGCCGAAGCGCTGTCGGAGCCGTTCACGATCGGCGTGGAGGCGTACCTCTCCGAGGACTACGCCCGGGCCGAGCGCGACAGGCTGTGGAGAAAGGTGTGGCAGCAGGTCGGCCGGGTCGAGGAGATCGCCGAGGTCGGCAGCTGGATCACCTACGAGATCCTCGACGACTCGATCATCGTCATGCGCACCGCTCCGAACAAGATCCGCGCGTACTACAACGTGTGCTCGCACCGCGGCCGCCGGCTCGTCGACACCCCGCCGCGCGCCCGCAACGCCCGCGGCCGCGGCCGGCAGTTCGTCTGCGGCTTCCACGGCTGGCGGTACGACATCGAGGGCCGGTGCACCCACGTGCCCGAGCGCGAGGACTGGCAGGGCGTCCTGACCGACGACAAGATCCGGCTGCGCGAGGTCAAGGTCGACACCTGGGGCGGCTGGATCTTCATCAACATGGACCCGGAGTCCGAGCCGCTCCGGGACTACCTGGAGCCGGCGGCCACGCTGCTCGAACCCTTCCAGCTGGAGCGGTTCCGCTACCGGTGGCGCCGCTGGCTGGTCTTCGACTGCAACTGGAAGGTCGCGCTCGAGGCGTTCAACGAGACCTACCACGTGCCCTACACCCACCCGGAGTTCATCCCCTTCGGGAGCTTCCTCGGGTGGTCCAGGGCCCAGGGCCGGCACAGCAACATCGGGTTCGAGGCGCCCAAGGGCCTGGAGGAGAACCAGGGCAAGCTGCGGATCGGCGGCGGCGTCGACGCCCGCGTGTCGACGGCCGAGATGCAGAACTTCATCTGGGAGAACGCGAACACCAACACCACCGAGACGCTCGTGGACGTCGCCAACCGGCTGGTCAAGGAGCTGCCGGAGGGCACGCCGCCCGACCAGGTGGCGAAGTACTGGCTGGAGACGGCCCGGCGCGAGGACGCCGAGCGCGGCGTGGACTGGCCGACCGTCGCCCCCGAGGCCGTCGCCAAGAGCGGCACCGCCTGGCAGATCTTCCCCAACTTCCAGATCGGGCACGGCCAGAACAACATGCTGTGCTACGGCGCCCGCCCCTACGGCTACGACCCCGACAAGTGCATCTTCGAGGCCGCCGTCTACCAGCTCTACCCGGAGGGCCAGGAGCCGGAGACCGAGTGGCTCTACACGCCGCAGGACGACCCGGACTGGCGGACCGTCCTGCCGCAGGACTTCTCCAACATGGCGGCGGTCCAGCAAGGCATGAAGACGCAGGGCTTCTCGGGCACCAAGCCCAACCCCTACCGCGAGCGCTCCACCGTGAACCTGCACCGGAACCTGTCCAAGTACATGGGCACCGGTGCGCCGCGCGACCTCGCCTGACCTCCTGCAGGCCCGTCCAGGCCCGTCGCCCCGGGCCCGGACGGGCCTGCAGGACCTTAGACCGCCCCGATCCGAGGACTTTGCATGCAGAAGTGCGAACCTACACAGCCGCCCGAGGTCGACAAGGAAGCCCTGAGGGCCAAGTACCTGGCCGAGCGCGACAAGCGCCTGCGCCCCGAGGGGCAGAAGCAGTACCTGGAGGCCGAGGACGACTTCGCGGAGTTCTACGAGGGCGATCCGCACCTGCCGGTCGTGCCGCGGCAGCCGATCTCGGACGAGATCGAGGTGGCGATCCTCGGTGGCGGCTTCGCGGGGCTGATCACGGCCCACCGCCTGCACACGGCCGGTGTCGACGACTTCCGGATCATCGAGCTGGGCGGCGACTTCGGCGGCGTCTGGTACTGGAACCGCTATCCCGGCATCCAGATCGACTCCGACAGCTACTGCTACCTCCCGCTGCTCGAAGAGACCGGCTACATGCCGAAGGAGAAGTTCTCCTACGGGGACGAGTGCTACGAGCACGCGCAGCGCATCGGCAAGCACTTCGGCCTCTACGAGAAGGCGATCTTCCACACGCTGATCCGCTCGCTGGAGTGGGACGAGGGGATCCGGCGCTGGCGGATCACCACCAACCGGGGCGACGACATCCGCGCCCGGCACATCGTCATGTGCCAGGGCCCGTACAACCGGCCGAAACTGCCCGGCATCCCCGGCATCAAGGACTTCCAGGGCCACACCTTCCACACCGCGCGCTGGGACTACGAGTACACCGGCGGAGACCTGCACGGCGGACTGGACAAGCTCGCCGACAAGCGGGTCGCCATCATCGGCACCGGCGCGAGCGGCATCGGGGCCATCCCGCACCTGGCCGCGTCCGCCCAGCAGCTCTACGTCTTCCAGCGGACGCCGTCGTACATCCACGTGCGCGGCAACGCGAAGACCGACCCCGAGTGGGTGAAGACGCTGCGGCCCGGCTGGCGCGCGGAGCGGCAGCGCAACTTCCACAACGCGGCGTACGCGTTCTACTCCCCGGGCGAGCCCGACCTCATCTGCGACGCCTGGACCGAGGTCTCCCGCAACGTGGCCGCGCACCTGGACGCCACCAACGGCTGGGCCGAGCTGACGCCCGAGAAGTTCATGGCCCTCAAGGAGGACGAGGACTACCGGGTGATGGAGGCGAACCGCGCCCGGATCGACGAGATCGTCGAGGACGGGAAGACGGCGGAGACGCTGAAGCCCTACTACCGCTTCCTGTGCAAGCGACCCGGGTTCAGCGACAACTACCTGCCCGCCTTCAACCGCCCCAACGTCACCCTCATCGACGTGTCGGAGACCAAGGGCGTCGAGCGCATCACCGAGAAGGGCCTCGTCGCCGGCGGGGTCGAGTACGAGGTCGACTGCATCATCTTCGCCAGCGGCTTCGAGATCACGGGCTCCCTCGACGCCCAGTACAACATCAAGCCGTTCGCGGGCCGCGGGGGCAAGTCCATCTACGAGCACTGGGGCAAGGGGTTCCGCACCCTGCACGGCACCACGGCGCACGGGTTCCCCAACCTGTTCTTCACGGGGTTCATCCAGGGCGGGGTGACCGCGTCCACGACGCTGATGTTCGAGCAGCAGGCCGACCACATCGCCTACATCCTCAAGGAGGCCGTGGGGCGCGGCGCCACGCTGGTGGAGCCCACCGCCGAGGCCGAGGAGGGGTGGATCGCGACCATCAGGGAGAACTCGGTCGACAACAGCAACTTCGTCCGGGAGTGCACGCCCGGGTACTACAACGCCGAGGGCGAGCCCAACGGCCGGTCGTTCCTGGGCGATCCCTTCTGGGGCGGCTTCTACGTCCTGGAGGACCTGCTCCAGGCATGGCGCGACACGGGCGAGCTGAAGGGCCTCGCCCTGGACGGGGCGTCCGATGACTGACCCCGCGACCGACCTCAGGTTCGACGGCCGGGTGGCCGTCATCACCGGCGCCGGCCGGGGGCTCGGGCGCGCCTACGCGCTGCTGCTCGGCTCGAAGGGCGCCAAGGTCGTCGTCAACGACCCGGGCGGCGCCCTGCGCGGCGACGGCGACGACGCCGGGCCCGCCGACGAGGTGGTCCGGGAGATCAAGGCGGCCGGGGGCGAGGCCGTCGCCTGCACCGAGTCGGTGGCGACGCCCGAGGGCGGTCAGGCGATCGTCCAGACCGCGCTCGACCACTACGGGCGGATCGACGTCCTCGTCCACAACGCCGGGAACGTCCGCGCGGGGTCCCTGCGCGAGCTGTCCTACGAGGACTTCGAGGCCGTCGTGGACGTCCACCTGCGCGGCGCCTTCCACGTCGTCCGGCCCGCCTTCCCCCTGATGTGCGAGGCGGGGTACGGCCGCGTCGTCCTGACCTCCTCGATCGGCGGCCTGTACGGCAACCACGGGGTCGCCAACTACGGCGTCGCCAAGGCGGGCGTGATCGGGCTGTCCAACGTCGCCGCCCTGGAGGGCGCCGAGCACGGCGTGAAGTGCAACGTCATCGTCCCGGCCGCCGTGACGCGGATGGCCGAGGGCATCGACATCTCGGCCTACCCGCCCATGGGCCCGGAGCTGGTGGCCCCGGTGGTGGGCTGGCTGGCGCACGAGTCCTGCTCGATCACCGGGGAGATGCTCGTGTCGATCGCGGGACGGGTGGCGCGGGCGTTCGTCGCCGAGTCCCCCGGCGTGTACCGGCCGTCCTGGACGATCGCGGAGGTCGGCGAGCAGCTGGCCGGGATCCGCGACACGAGCGACCCGTGGGTCCTGCCGCCCGTCCCGTCGGCGCACGTCGACCACATCCGCAACAGTTTCGCCATGGCCACGAAGGGAACCGACAATGCCGGTTAAGGTCTACGAGCGCATTCTGCAGCTCTTCGAGGCCGAGGGCATCAACACGATCTTCGGGATCCCCGATCCGAACTTCGTGCACATGTTCCATCTCGCCGAGGAGCGCGGCTGGAACGTGGTGGCGCCCCACCACGAGGCGTCCGCCGGGTTCATGGCGGAGGCGGTCTCGCGCATGACCGGCAAGGCGGCGGTCTGCATCGGCACGCTGGGCCCCGGCATGGCCAACATGGCGCCCGCCGTGCAGTGCGCCCTGGTGGAGAACTCGCCGGTCATCTTCCTGGGCGGGCAGCGGGCCCGGATCACCGAGCAGCGGGTCCGCCGCGGCCGCATCCAGTTCGTCCAGCAGACCCCGCTGGTGGAGGATTCGGTCAAGTACGCCGCCAGCATCGAGTACGCCGAGCAGACCGACGAGATCGTCCGGGAGGCGCTGCGCAAGGCGCTGTCGGGGACGCCCGGCCCGGCCTACATCGAGTACCCCTCGCACGTGATCCTGGAGGAGCTGGACGTCCCGGAGCCGCTGCCGCCCGAGCGGTACCGCCTGGTCGGCCAGACCGCCGGAGCCGACAAGATCGCGGAGGCGGCGGCGGCCATCCGTGCCGCCGAGCAGCCGATCCTGCTGGTCGGGCACGGCGTCCACACCTCCCGCGCGGGCGCTTCGGTCCGGGCGCTGGCCGAGCTGATGGCCTGCCCGGTCATCCAGACCTCCGGCGGCACCTCCTACATCGAGGGCCTGGAGGACCGCACCTTCCAGTACGCCTTCTCCGACGCGGCGACCGACGCGGTGGTGAAGTCCGACCTGTGCCTGGCCATCGGCACCGAGCTGGGCGAGCCTGTCCACTTCGGGCGCAACTTCCACTGGGTGGAGAACGAGGCGAACCGCACCTGGATCCTCGTTGAGCAGGACCCCCAGGCCATCGGCGTGAACCGGCCGATCGACGTGCCGCTGGTGGGCGACCTGCGCGCAATCGTCCCGCAGCTGACCGAGGCGCTCAAGGACACCCCGCGCACCCCGACCCCCGAGTTCGAGGGCTGGATCAGGGAGGACGCGGCGCGGCTGGCGGAGCTGGCCGAGACGGCGCCCTCGGGCGGGTCGCCGGTGCATCCGGCGCGGCTGATCGTCGAGGCGACCAAGGAGTTCCCCGCCAACGGCATCATGATCCGCGACGGCGGCGCCACCACGATCTTCGGCTGGACGTACTCGCAGGCCAAGCCGCACGACGTGATCTGGAACCAGAACTTCGGCCACCTGGGCACGGGCCTGCCCTACGCCGTCGGCGCCGGCGTGGCCGACGGCGGGAACCGGCCCCTGATGCTGATCACCGGTGACTCGTCCTTCCAGTTCCACATCGCCGAGCTGGAGACGGCCGCGCGCCTGAACCTGCCCCTGGTCTGCGTCGTCGGCGTCGACTACGCCTGGGGCCTGGAGGTGGGCGTCTACAAGCGCACCTTCGGCCAGGGGTCGCGGGAGACCGGCGTGCACTGGAGCACGGAGACGCGCCTGGACAAGGTCGCCGAGGGCTTCGGCTGCCACGGCGAGTACGTCGAGCGCGACGAGGACATCGCCCCCGCCGTCAAGCGCGCCTACGCCAGCGGCAAGACCGCCGTCATCCACGTCGCGGTCGACCCGAAGGCCAACTCGGAGGAGATGCCGAGTTACGACAAGTTCCGGACCTGGTACGCGGAAGGACAGCAGTAGGCATGCGCGAATACCTGAAGTTCTACATCGGCGGCCAGTGGACCGACCCGGCGGAGCTCCGGACCCTGGACATCGTCAACCCCGCGACCGAGGAGGTCGCGGGCAAGGTCGCCGTCGGCTCGGCCGCCGACGTCGACCGGGCGGTCGCCGCCGCCCGCGGCGCCTTCGCCGGCTGGTCGGCCAGCAGCAAGCAGGACCGGATCGACCTGCTCCAGAACATCCTGGAGGCGTACCAGAAGCGGTCCGCCGACCTCGCCGCCGCGCTCACCGAGGAGATGGGCGCGCCGGCCTCGCTCGCCGGCGGCTTCCAGGTGCAGCTCGGCGTCGGGCAGCTGTCCACGGCGATCGAGGTGCTCAAGGAGTTCGCGTTCGAGGAGCGGCGCGGCGCCAGCCTCGTCGTCAAGGAGCCGATCGGCGTCTGCGGCCTGATCACGCCGTGGAACTGGCCCATGAACCTGATCGCCGTGAAGGTGTTCCCGGCGCTGGCGACCGGCTGCACGATGGTGCTCAAGCCGTCGGAACGGTCGCCGTTCACCGGGCAGATCTTCGCCGAGATCCTGGACGCGGCGGGCGTGCCCGCCGGGGTGTTCAACCTCGTCCAGGGCGACGGCCCCGGGGTGGGCGTGCCGCTGGCCTCCCACCCGGACGTCGACATGGTCTCCTTCACCGGCTCCACCCGTGCGGGCGTCGAGGTCGCGAAGAACGCCGCGCCCGGTGTCAAGCGGGTCGCGCAGGAGCTGGGCGGCAAGAGCCCGAACATCATCCTGGACGACGACGCGTTCGCCGAGAACGTCGGCAAGGGCGTCGCCAGCATGATGGGCAACTCCGGGCAGACCTGCAGCGCGCCGTCCCGCATGCTGGTGCCCCGCGCCCGCATGGAGGAGGCCGTCGAGGCCGCCCGGAAGGCCGCGTCCGAGGTCACCGTGGGCGACCCCAACGGCGACGTCGTGATCGGCCCGGTGGTCGCCAAGGACCAGTTCGAGCGGGTCCAGGGACTGATCCAGAAGGGCATCGACGAGGGCGCCAGGCTGGTCGCCGGCGGCACCGGCCGCCCGGACGGCCTGGAGAAGGGCTACTACGTCAAGCCGACCGTCTTCGCCGACGTCACCAACGACATGACCATCGCCCGCGAGGAGATCTTCGGGCCGGTCGCCACGATCCTCGGCTACGACGATCTCGACGACGCCATCGAGATCGCCAACGACACCGAGTACGGCCTGGCCGGCTTCGTCGCGGGCGCGGACCTGGAGCAGGCCCGCGCGGTGGCGCGGCGGATCCGGGCGGGCTCGGTCGCGATCAACGACGGGTTCGACTTCCTGGCGCCGTTCGGCGGCTACAAGAAGAGCGGCAACGGGCGGGAGTGGGGCGAGTTCGGCTTCCACGACTACCTGGAGATCAAGGGCGTCCTCGGGTACGCGCCCGACGAAGCCGCCTCGTGAGCGGCCTCACCGAGGAGCTGGCCGGCCTGCTCGACCGCGAGCGGATCCGCGAGTGCGTCGCCCTCCTGGCCCGTGGCGAGGACCGCCGCGACGCCGGCCTGATCAGGGCGGCGTTCTGGCCGGAGGCGACCGTCGACTACGGCCTCTTCCAGGGCGACCTGGACGCGTACCTGGACTGGGTGGTGCCCGGCTCGCCGGCGATACCGGTGACGCAGCACTTCCTGGGGCAGAGCGTGATCAAGCTGCTGGACGGCACCGCGCTGGTGGAGACCCAGGTGCTGTCGTACCACCGGATCGACACGGGCGAGGAGGAGCGCGACGCCGTCATCGGCGGCCGCTACCTCGACCGGGCCGAGAAGCGGGACGGCGGCTGGCGGATCGCGCGGCGCACGATGCTCTACGACTGGCAGCAGGACTTCGGCCTGTCGGCCGACTGGTCGAAGGGCGTGATGGGCGCCCCGTTCAGCGGGGACCACTACACGGGCCGGGCCGTCGGCGACCACAGCACGGCCTTCTTCGGAGGGCGGACGTGACGTCGAGCACGGGTTCGCTGACGGGCAAGGTCGCCGTGGTGACGGGCGCCAGCCGCGGGATCGGCAAGGGGATCGCGCTGGCGCTCGGCGCCGAGGGGGCCACCGTCTACGTCACCGGGCGCACGGTCGCGCCCGGCTCCCACCCCCTGCCCGGCACGGTGGGCGAGACCGCCGAGGAGGTGGGCCGCCGGGGCGGCGAGGGCGTCGCCGTCCAGGTCGACCACGCCGACGACGAGCAGGTCGCGGCGCTGTTCGCCCGGGTGGAGCGGGAGCGGGGACGGCTCGACATCCTGGTCAACAACGCCTTCTCGCTGCCCGAGGACCTCACCGAGCCGCGGCCGTTCTGGGAGAAGCCGCTGTCCAACTGGGAGATGGTGGACGTCGGCGTGCGGTCCAACTTCGTGGCGGCCCACCACGCCGCGAAGCTCATGACCCCGCGCGGGTCCGGCCTGATCGTCGCCGTCTCCGGCTACGTCGGGGTGACCTACACCTACGGCGTGGTCTTCGGGACGTGCAAGTCGGCGGTCGACCGGATGGCACGTGACATGGCGATCGAGCTGGAGCCGTACTCCGTCGCGTCGCTGTCGCTGTGGCAGGGGCTGACCTTCACCGAGCGGGCGAACCGCAACCTCGCCCGCGACCCGTCGATGAAGGAGCAGACGGTCACCAAGCCCGCGGTCGGCTGCAGCCCGGAGTTCCCCGGCCGGGTGATCGCCGCGCTCGCCGCCGACCCGGAGATCATGCGGCGGTCGGGCGGCACGTTCATCACCGCCGAGGTGGCCCGGGACTACGGCATCACCGACATCGACGGCAAGGTCATCCCCTCGCTGCGGGCCGAGCGCGGCTCGCCCCTCTGGGACCCGATCACGAAGGCAGGCCATGGACGCTGACCGCACCGCCCGGCTGGAGCGGATGCTCGACCGGCAGGACATCCTCGACTGCCTCGTCCGCTTCAGCCGCGGAATGGACCGTTTCGACCGGGAGCTGTTCCTGTCGGCCTTCCACCCGGACGCCACCATCGCCGCCGGCGATTTCGTCGGCGGCCCCAAGGAACTGTACGACTGGGCGTCGGCCATGCACGAGCAGGGCCAGGTGGCGACGCAGCACGATCTGCTGAACCACACCTGCGAGATCGGCGGGCACACCGCGCACGCGGAGACCTATTACCTTTTCGTCGGCCGCAACCGCGACGAGTCCAACTGGATCGCCGGGGGCCGCTACATCGACCGGCTGGAATTCCGCGGCGGCGCGTGGCGGATCGCCATGCGCACCAACGCGATCGAATGGTCGGGCGCGCTGCCGACCCTGCCGCTGCCGTTCGCGGACGTGCCGGACGTCCATGGAAACGGCGCGCCCTCACGCGACAAGGACGACCCCTCGTACCGCCGCCCGCTGGTCAACCTGCGCGCGGCCAATAATCCCGCCCTTTCCTCACCGTCAGGAAAGGAAAAGTGAACCGGCCGAAATATTGACATTCCTCCGACCGCCGCATAGATTCCATGATATAACCCGCCAGCAGAACCAGAATTCGCCCGTTCCGAAGAATCCGGGCTGGAATTCCGAGCATTCAAAGTGTCAGGCCCCCTCCGCGAAAACGTCGGCGCGCCGGAAGGCGGCCGCCGTTCGCGCCGCGCCGGAAACGGCCGCGGGGGCCGGTGAGAGGAGGAGCGACCGATGGCCGCGATCGCCCTGGAGAAACTGAGCGAGCATGTCGGAGTGGAGGTCCGGGACGTCGACGTCGACCGGCTGCTGAACGACGACGACCTGCCGGAGGCGTGCCTGGACGCGCTCGAGGAGCACGGCGTGCTGCTGTTCCGCGAGCTGCACGCCGGCGACGAGGCGCAGGTGGCGTTCTGCCGGAGGCTGGGCGACCTGGTCCGGTTCCCGTCGTACCGGATCCCCGAGGTCATGGAGATCAGCTTCGACCCGTCCAACCCCAACGCCGAGTACTTCGCGAGCAACGACTACTGGCACATCGACGGCTCCCTGGACGACATCCCGGCGAAGGCGGGCGTGCTGAGCGCCCACGTGGTCGCCGAGGCGGGCGGCGAGACCGAGTTCGCCAGCACCTACGCGGCCTACGACGCCCTCACCGGCGAGGAGAAGGAGCGCTACGCCGGGATGCGGGCGGTCCACACCTTCGAGGCGGTGCAGCGCAAGTCCTACCCCGACCCGACACCGGAGCAGCGCGCGGAGTGGGCGAGGCGGCCCGCGCGGGAGCATCCGCTGGTGTGGGAGCACCGTTCGGGACGGCACTCCCTGGTGTTCGGCCCGACCATCGAGAAGTTCGTCGGGATGGGCGTCGACGAGAGCCAGGAGCTGCTCGCGGAGATCACGCGGCGCGCCACCACCCCGGACAAGGTGCTCCGGCACAGCTGGACGATCGGTGACCTGGTGATCTGGGACAACCGGGGCCTGGTCCACCGCGCCTGCGAGTTCGACCGGACCAAGCCGCGCCGCATGCACCGCACCACCCTGGCCGGGGACGAGGCGATCAAGTGAGCGCGCGCACGGCCGTCGTCACCGGCGGCGCCTCGGGCATCGGCGGCGCCATCGCCCGCCGGCTGGCGGCCGGCGGCGCCAAGGTGGCGATCTTCGACCGCAACGGCGGCGCGGCCCGCGACGCCGCCGCGGCCATCGAGAAGGACGGCGGCACGGCGGTCGGCCTGGCCGTCGACGTCACCGACCGCGCCGGCATCGACGCCGGGGTGGCGGAGACGCGGACCCGGCTGGGCACGCCGACGATCCTGGTGAACAGCGCCGGGGTGACCATCGACGGCCCGTTCCTCGACCTGTCCGCCGAGACCTGGAACCGGCTGCTGGCCGTCAACCTGACGGGCACGTTCGACTGCTGCCAGTCGGTGCTCCCCGGCATGGTCGAGGAGGGCTGGGGACGCATCGTCAACATCTCCTCGTCGAGCGTCCACAGCGGAAGCGTCGGACTGTCGGGCTACGTGGCGTCCAAGTCGGGCGTGGTCGGGCTGACCAAGGTCCTGGCGCTGGAGTTCGGCAAGCACGGCATCACCGCCAACACGATCCCGCCCGGTTTCATCGACACCCCCATGCTGCGCGAGAGCATGAAGGGCGGCCTGTTCAACCTCGACCAGCAGGTGGCGAAGACCCCGGTCGGAAGGATCGGGCAGCCCGAGGACATCGCCGCCGCCTGCGCGTTCCTCGTGAGCGAGGAGGCCGGCTACATCACCGGCCAGATCATCGGCGTCAACGGCGGACGCAACACCTGACGCGGCCGGGCCGGCCTGACCCGGGCCGGCCCCGACCGCGGGCCGGGCCTGACCGGTCCGCACTTCATCGGCGCCCCGCGCCGCACCTCTTCCCTCTTCGGCCGCCCGCTTCGGTCGGCCTCTCCCCCACCCCCCCGCCCTGGGCGAGTCGGCGCATCGCCGTGGAACGGCCGCGCCGCCGCTCCCCGGCTCGTGCCAGCGAGCCGTTCATCCCCGCGGCCCGCCTCCCCGCCGGAGCGCCATGCCCGGGATGGTCCCGAGAGGAAGAACGATCAGATGATCAGCATGCGCAGATTCGCGGCCGCCCTGTGCGCACTGGCCGTCACCGCGGGGTGCTCCTCGGCGGGAGGCTCGTCGGAGACCTCGTCCGGGAACACGATCAAGATCGGGGTCATCTGCAGCTGCTCGGGCAAGGCCGGCATGACCGGCTTCAACGTGCCCGTGCAGAGCGCCGTCATGGCCTGGGCGAAGACGGTGAACGCGTCGGGGGGCCTCAACGGGCGCCAGGTCGAGATCGTCGCCAAGGACGACGGCCTCAACCCCGGCACCGCGCTCACCGCCGCCAAGAAGCTCGTCGCGGACAAGGTGGCCGCCATCATCAACATGTCCATGATCGACCAGACCTGGGCGTCCACCGTGGAGAAGGCGAAGGTCCCGGTCGTCGGCGTGTTCAGCAACACCAAGCCGTTCGAGACGAACCCGTACTTCTTCCCCGAGGGCCAGACCGGCGGCCAGATCCACAAGGCGGTCGTCTCCATCGCCAAGGGCGCGGGGGCCGCCAACCTCGGCTTCATGTACTGCGCCGAGGCGCCCGTGTGCGCCGAGTCCGTCCCGAAGCTGGCGGCGACCGGCAAGGCGCAGGGCGTGCCGGTGGTCTACAACACCAAGATCTCCTCGACGGCGCCCAACTACACGGCGCAGTGCGTCGCGGCCCGGCAGCAGGGCGTCAGCGCGCTCTACATCGGCAGCTCGTCGGCCGTCGCCGCCAAGGTCGCCGCCGACTGCGCCCGGCAGGGATGGAACCCGATCTACATCACCCAGGGCGCGGCCTTCGGCATGAACATGGCCTCCGCCCCCGGGCTGAGCCAGAACCTCTGGATGCAGTTCGCGACCCTCCCCTTCTTCGCCGACACACCGGCCGTGCGGGCCTTCAACACCGCGATGGACAAGCACTACCCCGGCGTCCGGCAGAACACGGGCGTCTTCATCCACAACGCGTTCATGGGATGGGTCTCGGCCAAGCTGCTCGAACAGGCCATCAAGAACAGCGGCGCCGCCGCGGGCGAGAAGCCGACCGCGGCCCAGGTCGTGAAGGGCCTGGAGTCGCTCAAGGACTACACCGTGGACGGCCTGGCGCCGCCGCTGACGTTCGAGCCGGGCAAGCCGCACAAGGTCGACTGCTGGTTCACCGCGCAGGTGAAGAACGGCAGGCCCATGGTCGCCAACGACGGCAAGGTCACCTGCGCCTCCTGAGGGGTCCCCAGTGAACGAATTCCTTCCCTTCATCGTCGCGGGGCTCGCCACGGGGGCGGTGTACGGCCTGGCCGGGCTCGGGGTGGTGCTGACGTACAAGACCTCGGGCATCTTCAACTTCGGTTACGGAGCGGTGGCGGCGCTGAGCGCCTTCCTGTTCCATTTCCTCCGGGCGGACCTGGGCATCCCCTGGCCGATCGCGGCGGCGGTCTGCCTGGGGGTGCTCGCCCCGGCGATGGGCCTGCTGCTGGAACTGCTCGCCAGGTCGCTGGCCGGGGCCAACGAGACGATCAAGGTGGTCACGACGGTCGGGATGATCCTGATCGTCGCGGCCCTCGGGGCGCTGTGGCACCCCGACAACCCGCCGACGTTCGCGCCCTTTTTGCCGCAGTCGACGGTGCGGCTGCTGGGCGTCAACGTCACCTGGGAGCAGATCGTCCTGTTCGCCTTCTCGCTGGCGGCCTCGGCGGTGCTGTTCTGGTTCTTCCGGTCGGTGCGCTTCGGCATCGTCATGCGCGGGGTGGTCGACGACCCCGACCTGGTGTCGATGTCCGGGGACGACCCGGTGCGGGTCCGCCGGTGGGCGTGGATCCTCGGGACGATGTTCTCCGTGGTCGCCGGGCTGCTGCTGGCCTCGGCGCAGCCGCTGGACGGCGTGACGCTGTCGACCGTGGTCTTCGCCGCCTTCGGCGCCGCCGCGGTCGGCCGCTTCTCCAGCCTGCCGCTGACGTTCGCCGGAGGGCTGCTCATCGGCGTCGCGGTGGCGATGGTCGACAAGTACGCGGCCACCGTCGACTGGGTCGGCGGGATGGCCCCGAGCCTGCCGTTCCTGATCCTCTTCGTCGTGCTGATCGTGACGCCCCGCGGAAAGCTGGTGCAGCGGCGCCTGGTGGCCCAGGCGCAGGCGTACCGCCCCTACCACGCGCCGGCTCGGGTGCGCCTGGCTGCGGGGGCGGTCGCGGTGGGCCTGCTCGCGCTCGTGCCGGCGGTCCAGGGCGCGCAGATCGCCGTCTGGTCCGCCGCCCTGGTCCACATCATCCTGTTCCTGTCGCTGGGGCTGCTCATCCGGCAGTCCGGGCAGATCTCGCTGTGCCACATGGCGTTCGCGGCGGTGGGGGCGGCGGCGTTCGCGCACTTCGCCGCCGTCGAGGGCATGCCCTGGGCGGCGGCGCTGCTGCTGGCGGCCCTGGTGGCGGTGCCCGTCGGCGCGCTGATCGCGATCCCGGCGGTGCGGGTGTCGGGGGTGTTCCTGGCGCTGGCGACGCTCGGCTTCGGGATCCTGGCCCAGCAGGTCTTCTACACCCGCGGCTTCATGTTCGGGGACTCCACGATGGGGATCCCCGCGCCGCGCCCGACCTTCACGATCGGCTCCCTGGACTTCTCCACCGACGAGGGCTTCTACTACCTCCTGCTCGTCGCGGCGCTGCTGGTGGTGGTGCTGGTGGTGGCGATCGGCCACGGCCGCCTCGGCCGGCTGCTGGAGGCGATGGCGGACTCGCCGCTGGCCCTGGAGACGCACGGGGCGACCTCCAGCGTCCTGAAGGTGATCGTCTTCTGCCTCTCGGCGGCCCTGGCCTCCCTGGCGGGCGCGTTCACGGGCATGCTCTACCAGTTCGGCATCGGCACCTACTTCGAATGGTTCAACTCCATCCTCATCGTGGCCGTGGTCCTGCTGGTCACGGTAGGCAGCCCCTGGTACGCGGTCATCGCGGCGATCGCGTACTCGGTCATTCCGGGTTACCTGCACGGCGGGGCCACGACCAACTCGGTGCTGCAGCTGCTCTTCGGGCTGGGCGCCGTCACCGCCGTGTACGCCACCCGTGCCGCCGGCACGCCCGAACCGGTCCGGAACTTCCTGGACCGCCTGGGCGGCCGCCGCCCCGCCCCGGCCACCACGGGCGAGGCCCGTCCGGCGCCCCGTGCCCCCGTCACCGTGCGACGCGAGGAGCCCGCCGGGAAGGGGCTGGAGGTCCGAGACCTGACCGTCCGCTTCGGCGGCGTCACCGCGGTCGACAACGTGAGCCTGACGGCTCCGCCCGGCGCGATCACCGGTCTGGTCGGCCCGAACGGCGCAGGCAAGACGACGACGTTCAACGCGTGCAGCGGCCTCAACTCGCCCACCTCGGGCCGGATCCTGCTGCACGGCGCGGACGTCACCCGCGCGAGCCCCGCCCGCCGGGCCAGGCGCGGCCTGGGCCGCACGTTCCAGCGCACCGAGCTGTTCGGCAGCCTGACCGTGCGGCAGAACATCGCCATGGGCCGCGAGGCGGCGCTGGCCGGCGGCAACCCCCTCGCCCAGCTCGCCGGCTCCCGGCACGCCGCCCGGCTGGTCGCGGACGCCGCCGAGGAGGCGATGGCGCTCACCGGGACCGACCGCATCGCCGACGTCCAGGCGGGCCTGCTGCCGATCGGGCAGCGGCGGCTGGTGGAGCTGGCGCGGGCGCTGGCCGGGCCGTTCGACCTGCTGCTCCTGGACGAGCCGTCGTCCGGGCTCGACGCCTACGAGACCGAGGAGTTCGGGCGGGTCCTGAAGACCGTGGTCCGGGAGCGGGGCACCGGGATCCTACTGGTGGAACACGATATGACGCTGGTCCGCGAGGTCTGCGACCGCGTCCACGTCCTCGACTTCGGGTCGCTCATCTTCGAGGGGACGCCCGAGGAGATGCACGCCTCGGAGCGGGTGCGCGCCGCGTACCTCGGCGACGCCGTCGCACTGGCAGGTGAGTGAGCATGCTGACGCTTGAGTCCGTGACCGCCGGTTACGGCGAGTCGACCGTCCTGCGGGACGTGAGCTTCACGGTCGGCGAGGGCGATGTCGTGGCCCTCCTCGGCCCGAACGGCGCGGGGAAGACGACGCTTCTCCGTACGGCCACCGGGTTCGTCAAGCCGCGGTCCGGCCGGATCGCCTTCCGCGGCGACGACGTCACCGGCAGGCCGCCGCACGAGTTCGCGAGGCGCGGCGTCTGCCACCTGCCCGAGGGCCGGGGCATCTTCCCGTCCCTCACCGTGAAGGAGAACCTCACGATCCAGGCCCGCGGCCGGGAGCGGGACGAGGCGATCGCGGAGGCGACGCGGCTGTTCCCGGTCCTCGGCGACCGGCTGCGCCAGACCGCCGGGAGCCTGTCCGGCGGTGAGCAGCAGATGCTCGCCCTGTCGAGGGCGTACCTGACCCGCCCCAAACTGGTCGTCGTCGACGAGGCATCACTGGGCCTCGCGCCGCTGATCGTGGACAAGATCTACG
Source organism: Actinomadura rugatobispora (assembly GCF_055379765.1). Taxonomy (NCBI): domain Bacteria; kingdom Bacillati; phylum Actinomycetota; class Actinomycetes; order Streptosporangiales; family Thermomonosporaceae; genus Actinomadura; species Actinomadura rugatobispora. The sequence continues at coordinate 2,293,001 of NZ_AP029191.1, forward strand.
ACGCGCTGGCCCGTCTCGTGGAGGAGGGGATGTCGCTGGTCATCGTGGAGCAGTACGTCAACAAGGCGCTCGCCCTGGCGAACACGGTCTACATCCTCAGCCGCGGCGAGGTCGTCCACACCGGCGAGGCGGGCGAACTGGACACGGGCGAGATCTACGAGCGCTACCTGGGCATCGACTGACGCCCAAATAGCGCGGCCGGGACGGATCTCCGCCCGATCCGTTCGCGGCAATGGCTCGGCGGCCCGGCCTTCGGACCGATCGCTGACAATCCAGCACGGCCGTGGGCATCATGGCTCCATCCCTCCGGGCACAGGGAAGGCGGCTGCTGGTGAGCACCGGATCTCTCCGTAAGGCTTTCGTTGGAGATTGGGACGAGGAGAATCGGCGCATTGTCGTGATGCTCTTCGACGGGGCTCTGCTGGCCAGCATGTCCTTCGCGTTCGGGGTGTTCGATCTCGCCTCCCACTACGGGGCCCTCCCCGGGGCGGAGGTGGCGGTCGTCGCGGGCGAACCGGGCTCGACGCTCACGGGCGGTGGGTTGACCTGCGCGGTCCCCTACGACCTGCAGGCGGTCCGGGTCGCCGATCTGGTCGTCGTGCCGAACCTGCCTCAACCTTCGGCCGAGGATCCGCCCGAGCCCGCGCTGGAGGCACTGCGCGCGGCGCATGGCCGGGGTGCCCGCGTCGCCGGGCTGTGCAGCGGGACGTTCGTCCTGGCGGCGGCCGGTCTGCTGGACGGTCGCCCGGCGACGACGCACTGGGCGCTCGCCGACCGGCTGGCCGAAATGTACCCGAGGGTTCGCGTCGACGCGTCCGCCCTGTACATCGATGACGGCGACGTGCTGACCGCGGGCGGCGGCGCTGCGGGGATCGACGTCGGTCTCCACCTCGTCCGGACGATGATGGGAGCTTCGGCCGCCAACCGGATGGCGAGGGCGATGGTGGTCGCACCGCACCGACCAGGCGGGCAGGCGCAGTTCATCGAGACACCGGTCCCGGATGGCGACACCGATGATCCGGTGGTCGAGACGATCGCCTGGGCGCACACCAGACTCGACACCGCCCTGCCGGTGAGCCTGCTGGCGGAAAGGGCGCATATGAGCAGGCGCAACTACGACCGGCGGTTCCGGGAGATCACCGGAGCCGCGCCGGGGAGATGGCTGACCCATCAACGGGTCATTCGGGCCCAGCAGTTGCTGGAGCTCAGTGATCTGCCGGTCGACGAGATCGCCCGGTCGTGCGGATTCTCCTCGGCCGCCGCGCTGCGCCCGCACTTCCGGCGGCTGCTCGGAGTCACCATGACCGACTACCGCAACACGTTCTCACACAGGCTGTCCTGAAACCGATCGCCCTTGGCCAAAACACTTCTCGCGCCAATCGGCCTCGTTTCCCAGAATCGGATGTCATCCAGGCGGTTCATCGAGAACGGGGGAAACATGACCCGGTTCGGCAAGCTCGCCCGCTGTGCGGCGACGGCTGTAGTGGCCGTCGGCGCCGTCTCGCTCGCGGCCGGTCCGGCCAACGCCGACTCCAAGACGTGCAAGAAGTTCTACGTCGGCGGCGGCTGGGGCTGCTACCAGTCGTACGGCGACATCATCAGGGTCAAGGACACCAGCTGGGACGGCTGGGGCGTCCGGGTGAAGTGGCACACCGCCGATGGGCGGTCCGGCAACTGCGTGGACGGCAACGGCTCCAACAACGGCACCGTGACCTGCAACAAGGACTTCGCCGAAAAGCTCTCCAACGGCGAGAAGAACCTGATCACCTACCGGGTCCAGGAGATCGAGGACGGGGACATCGGCGACGAAAGCGGCTGGCAGGGCGTCGAGACATAACCGGATGCGCCTTGAGCCTCAGGCCCGGCCCCTTCGCCCAGGCCACGGCCCTTGCGCGGCGGAATCGGTCCGTCACGGCGTGCGCCGAGGAGCGGTGGAGGCCGGCGAGGGCACCGTGCAGGGGTGGCACCTGACGCGCGGTCTACCGACCGGCCGAGGCGCGGGCCCTGGCCGGTCAGGGCACCGATGGCGGGGGCGGCGGCAACGGGGGCTCGCCGCACCCGCTGCCCCTCCGGTCGCACCGGTGCTTCGGAAACACCGGCGTCGCGGCCGTCTGGGCTCAGCCGCTCCCGCGCAGCCCGGACCCACTACCCGACCACACCGAACCCGACCGGCCACCGTCGCGAACCTCCTCGGCTGGTCGGTACACACCGATGGATACTCCGAGACCAGCCGAGGAGGTTCGCGACAGTGCCTGGCCGGTGCCGGAAGCCCCTGGAAACCGAACTCGGAGGCCCGTGGCGGCGGCATTGGTTATCTGCCCGCGGTGTTCGCATGAACCCCGCCACCAGCGGCTCCTCCACCACACCTGCCCCAACGGCACAGATCACCAGTTCCTGGGCGCGGAACTCATCCGCGTAATGATCGGAACGCTCCTGGAAACGTCAAGTGACCTTTCCCTGGTCAGTGGCACCACCAGACGCCCTCACCAGCGCGGCGATCTTCCACCTCGCCCAGTGCCTCCTGCAACTCCCCGACCCCGCCGAGCTGGCGCAACGTCTCGCGCCCCTCCTCGGCCACGCCTGGGAAACAGACCGCAGAGCCACCGAGAGCCTGCGGACCAGCATCAAACTCTCCAGGCCACTCGCCCACGCAATAGCCAGGACCCACGGCCTCCACGAGTCAGAAACGAATAGCAGCGCACCTTCGGCTCGCGAGCCCTACGACTCACCGCATCGGTGATCCCGACGCCCCTGACGGCCGGACGTCTCCATCACTGCGCCACACTCAACCCTGTGATCGACTTCATCGACGAGTTCCTCAAGCTCAGGTCCGTCTTCTCTGACACCATCCCACCATGGATCACGATGACTTCTGGCCGATCATCGAACGAGCCCGCGATCTGGGCGGCCCTCTCCATGAGGCCTTGGAAACAGTCCTGGCAGGCATGCCGGCCGAGGTAGTCGTTGACTATCGCCAGCATTACGACGAGCACAAGGCGGCGCTCTACCGCTGGGATGTCTGGGCCGCCGCCTATCTGATCGGCGGTGGCTGCAGCGACGACTCCTTCATGGACTTCCGAGCAGGCATCATCGCCCGGGGGCGTGAGAGTTACCAGATCGCCCTCACCAACCCGGACGGCCTCGCAGCCCTCTCGCTCGTTCAAACATCCGCCTTGGCTGGAGACGACGGCGAGGACATCTTCTACGAGGAGTTCACCTACGCCCCGTCTCATGCCTACGAACGCATTACAGGCAACGACGGTCTCTTCGAAGCTCAGGAGCAGCGGCATCCGCAGCAGTCTGGGGAGCACGACATGGGTGAGGACTTCGACTTCGATGACTCCGCCGAGATGCACCGCCGGCTACCTCGGTTGGCGGCCCTGTTCCTGGGCTCCTCCGAGTAGGTCACACTGGCCTGGCGGATCCACTCGACCTCCACCGTGCCGACCGCCGGGCGGGGAGGCTCTTGGATGACAGGATCGTCTGGGACGACCTCTCCTGGTGGGCACTGAACCGTCTCTACGGAATCGATCTCCCCACGTATGAGAGCGGTGGCTTCCTGCGCGATGACGAACAGGTGCGGCAATGGCTCGCAGAGCTGAGAAATCGCCGAGCAATGTGAACCGCCCCGGGCAGGGACTCTTTCTTCGGGTCGGCCATGCCGTGGCCGCGCGTCAGCCGTCGCCGTCGCCGGGTGAAGCCCCGGTGATGGCCTGCGACTGCTTTCCGACGATCTCCCCCAGCGGTATGTCGTTGTGATTGCCGAGGACGACGCCGACCCACCCGGTGTCCGGGTAGACGCTCCAGTAGGTGCAACTGCCGGGGTGGGGGCCGCCGCGCCCGAGCTCCCACCGGTCTTCGACGATGTGGGCTGTCATGCCGGTCACGGCCTCGACGATCTGCACGACGACTTCCGCACCCCAGCCGGGTTTCTTCGAACCCGCGCCGGGGGCCGCGTCCAGCTTCGCCTGCCGGTGGCACTCGTGCTGCTCCTGCTTGCTGTGGAAGATGCGTTGGTGGTCGTGCTCCGGAAAGGACAGCCCCGAGGTGCCCATGAGCAGGTGGTGGATGCGCACCTGCTCAGCGATCTCCTTGGCGAAACCGGTCAGGTAGGTGCCACCGTGTCCCACAGCTTCACCTTGCCCCGCTGCGCCAGCTGCACGATGGACAGGCTGAGGAACGGCCCGCCGTAGAGGTTGAACGCGGCACCTTCGTGGTTACCGATCCCCTTCTCCTTGTCGGCCATGCCGTAGCTGCGCGACAGCACCGTCCGGCCCCGGTGCGACAGCAGCACCACTCCGGAGAACTTGTCCTCGGCGGCCGGCTTCGCGATGTACCGGTCGTTGGCGCCGACGACGCGTTCCCGTTCCCGAGGGTGGTCCTGGCAGGTGATGGGGACTGCCCACCCGTCATCTTGGCACATGCCGCAAGGGACCTTCTTGACGCGCTCGCCCATGGGGCGCGCGACCGATGGTCGCACGCCTTCCTTGACCTTTAGGGATCTTTAGGTTGCCACCGCACCGCTTGCGGTACCTGTCCTCGCAGCTGGATGAACTCAACCAGGGTGGCGCGGAACGTCGTCAGCGGGACACCGCTGCCGGCAGGCCATCCAGCCTCGGACTCCGCTGCCAACGCAGGTGAGGCAGGTTCGCCGACGCTGTGGCCGAACATCGATGAACCGTAATATGCCAGGTAACCAAATCCATGGGCGACATGGACGACGAGCAAGCCGTCCTCTCCGTCGTCGCCCTGAATCACGGCGTCGGGCGACCCAGGGCGCGCCAGTAGCGAAATGAACCGCTCCAAGGATTCCTCGGAGTCCAAAGCGATATTCGTGCCCTGATTGTAGCCCGTGGGCACGCCTGCATGGTAGGTCAAGATCCGTCGGCCTTTCCTGGGCATGTCGTTGTGTGGCCGTCTCCGTCCACCACATGCAACTTGCGACCGGGCGCCAAGAAGTGCTCAATGTACCTGCGGCAACTGTGATTCCAGTCATTATCGAATCCCCGTGTTCCGCACATCTTTCGATCCATGACCACGGTTTCTTCCGAGAAGTGTTCACCGCGATCGTGGACGCCGCCGCCGTCCGCGCGAAAAAGGGGGCACACTGACCGGCCCCAATCCGGTCGATACGTTCAAGCCGTTGTTCATGGCGCTGCCCGCGATCCGCTCCCGGCGCGGACCGCGCCGTCGGCCGCCGCGCAAGGCCCGCGGCATCAAGGCCCACGCGCCCGCAAGGCCGCCCCATGATTCCTAGAGCATCCGTCAAACATGCCTGGACCAAAACGTCAAGCATCTCCTGGGACTGGACAGCGGTTACCCTAATACTCCAGCTGTAGATCGCGATCTTGCTGGTTAAGGGCGTTTGGAAGCAGGACGGCCACCGCGTGATCATCGTTGTTTGTGAGGACAAACGAAAACCGGGCGGTGGCCGCTGGCCACAGCGTAGACCCTGGCCGCTGGCAGAGCATGTTCGATGACCTGATGGGCCATCTGGCCTGCCGATTCACCCGGGTGGAGCCACGACGCACGGCCCGGGCGATGCTGCTGGGGCTGCTGGCCGAGCTGCCGCGCAAGAACTGCTGGACGCTGGCTGAGCACGCCGGTCACGCCACCCCGGACGCGATGCAGCATCTGCTGTCGCGGGCGAGTTGGGATGCCGACGCCGTACGCGATGATCTGCGCCGGTACGTGACCGCCCGCCTCGCCGGCGCCGGGGCGGTGCTGGTGGTGGACGAGACCGGCGACCTGAAGAAGGGCACCCGCACGGCCGGGGTGCAACGCCAGTACACCGGCACCGCCGGCCGCATCGAGAACAGCCAGGTCGCGGTGTTCCTGGCCTACGCGGCCGACGCCGGGCACGCCTTCATCGACCGGGAGCTGTATCTGCCCCACGTCTGGGCCGGCGACGACCAGCGACGCCATGACGCCCGAGTGCCCGCCGACCGAGCCTTCGCCACCAAGGGCGAGCTGGCCCGCCGCATGATCGCCCGCGCGCTGGACGCCGGAACGCAGGCCGAGTGGGTGGCCGCCGACGAGGTCTACGGCCAGTACCCTGCCCTGCGCCGTGAGCTGGAGGAACGCGGCGTGGGATATGTGCTGGCGGTGGCGGCCTCCCACCGGGTCGCCCTGCCCATCGGCGCCCGCCGTGCCGACCAGGTGGCCGCCGCCCTTCCCCAGCGGGCCTGGCAGCGGCTGTCGGCCGGGGCAGGCGCCAAGGGCCATCGTCTTTATGACTGGGCGCTGGTCGACACCGACCGGCGGACCGACCGGCCGGGATGCCGGTGGCTGCTGATCCGGCGCAACCGCCGCACACGGGAACTGGCGTTCTACCGCTGCTACGCGCCCGGCCCGGTGCCGGTCGCGGCGCTGGTGAAGGTTGCCGGACGGCGCTGGACCATCGAGGAGGCGTTCCAGGCCGGCAAGGGCCTGTGCGGTCTGGACCAGCACCAGGTCCGCACCTGGAGATCCTGGTACCGGTGGACCACCCTCGCCATGCTCGCGCACGCCTTCCTGGCCGCCGTGACCACAGCCGAACGCGCCCGCCTCGGCGACCAACCCGACCTGGCCCCGATCACTTTGGCCGAGGTTCAGCGGCTACTGACCCGCATGACCTCACGCACGGCCCCTGATCCCGCGCACTGCCTGCACTGGTCGCACTGGCGGCGACGCCACCAAGCCCGCGCCCGCACCTGCCACTACCAGCGACAATCCACCCGGAAACGATAAAGATCACCTTCTACGGCTGGAGTACTAAGCCGTTCACTGCGCGGCGATGGGGCGCCCTTCGTTCCACAGTTGGACGAAGTGCTGGGTGAACCGGTCGAACAGACCATCGCTCTGCTGCTTCCGAAGATGCAGCATGGGTGAATCGTGGCCGACCAGGTGTGCGAGGTGCGGTGTGACCAACATCTGATCATCGAAGATGAAGACGCTCATGGCAATGTGGTCGTCCCCGTACCGGGCTTCGACACCAGGTGCGTCCATGATCTTCTGTAGCTCGTCCAGCGTCACCCGGATACGCGTGCCCACGGTCAGGGCAACCTGCTCTTGCTCCTCGCGGCGTCGTGTCACTTCACTGGCAGGGTCACCGACCAGGAAGCGGACGCGACATCCGCGTTCGGCCTTGCTGCGAAGTGCGGTTCCGAGGTTGGGGATCTCCAGCCACAGAAAGTAGTTCGTGTAGCCGGCGAAGGTGAGGTCACGACGAGCTTCCTGGATCAGGTTGCGCCACACGGACTTGGGACAGTCTGATCGGTGAGGGTAGACCGCGAGGATCTCCCTGTCCGGTCCGGTCTTGACGTTCTTCCGGATGCTCTCGGGCCACAGCACGGCCTCATCAACTCCCAGCGCCTCGGCGGCCGCCCAGCGGTGGCGGGGATGCGGGACTCTGCTCTCATCGGCCACCACCCGAACGCGCGTCATCGGGGACGAATGCCTCGCGAGGTACGGCTCGGCGGAAGTCGGCAGGCGTCAGCCCTGCCATACGCTGCCGGTTTTGATCTCGCTGGTGCCGTTGCACATGCCGCATGGATCCATTTTCCGTGTTTGCCCACGTCACACCCCTCGTTGTCGGACCGGGAAATGATAAGCGGGCTACCTGCCGGGCTCTATGACGAATTACCGAACCGACATGATCGGCGCTGAGCCCGACGCACCGGTCAGGCGGGGGTGGGGACGAGTACGCGGATCGCGCATAGTTGGCGAACGGTCTCCGGTTCGGCGTTCGCAGCATCCCGATCACGGCAAGCCCCGGACGGCCAAGGAAGCAGGAGTCGACGCTGCAATGGCCTCAGGGGAACAGTCAGCCGGACCTCTGGGCACGTCGCTCCAGGTGGTCAGACGGGCAAGCGGTACACCAGTTCGTACAGGTGGGAGCCCTTGACGAGTACCGAGACCTCTACGGGCCGCTCGTCGTGCGAGTAGGCGACCCGGAACTGCCGGATCACCGGAACCTCTGGCAGTCCCAGCAGGTCGACCTCTTCGCTCGTTGGCGCACGCGAGGACACCGCGTCCACCAAGTGCTGCAGGCCGTACCCAAGATCGGCCAGAACGCGGTGGGCGCCGCCGGGGATCCTGCGTGGCCCAGCCAGTTCGGTACCGCCCGCCAACTCCAAGGGGTAGTACGACCGGTCGACCTCTACCGGCCGACCACCGTGGCGCAGCAATCGCCGACGCAGCAGCACCCGATCACCAGGGGCGATGCCGAACGCGTCGGCGACCTCATTCGGCGCCGGGACCTCCCCGACTTCCAGCAGCTCGTAGGAGTAGCCACCGGGGGTGGGCGGGAAGTAGGCCCCGACCGCTATCCGGAACGGCTGACGATCCCGGACGTAGACGCCCTTGCCTTGACGGCTCGTCAGGAAGCCCTCGGCTTTGAGTACCGCAAGAGCCTTTTGCACGGTCGTGTTGGAGACGCCGAACTCGGTGACCAGATGTGCTGTGGAGGGCAGTTGCGTGCCCGGCAACAGGTCTCCGGCCATGATCCGGGCCCGAATGTCCGCCGCCATCTGCTCATACGGAGGCCGGTCGTCCGCTCGTTGCGCCAACGCCCTCAACTCGCGATCAGCCGGTACCGGAGGTGACGCCCCTCCGCAAGCATCACCATGACCGACGCCTCGAACGCCATACCTTTGGCGTTTAGGCAGGTGCGCGACAGAACGATCACTGGTGTCTCCACCGGTACCCCCAACGTGGTGGCCTCATCCGCCGTTGCGGCCCGAAACGATATGTCCTCCCGCGCCTCGTGCACCGAGTGGCCCAGGCTCGCGAGCAGGGTTACGGCTCCACCTTTGATCTTGCCCATGGCGGCCAGAGCGGTGCCGCCTGCGATCTCGGCCGGGTACCACGAATCAGTCAGCTCGACGGGCTGACCGTCAAGGAGCATCGTTCTACGGCGCACGACGGCCGGAGCTTCCGGATCCAGCCTCAGCGCCGACCCTACGTCCGGGGGCGGAACCGCGACCGAGACCTCCCGCAACCGTTGCGTACCGACCCGGCCGGCCTGCGCGGCTTCCTCGGTCCATGCATCAGCCTGGCCCTCCTGCCGGGGCGACAGGTACGGCAGAGAACTCACGATCCACACGACGCTCCCCCTCGTGTCCTAGCACTTCTCGCGAAACCCATTATGGACGCTCTGATCCGCGGGCGAGCAGACTTGCCGATCATGCGCGCCAACGTGAGGCGCGGCGGCTGGGATGTGCGATTTCGATGCGCCACGGCCCTCCGGCTCCTCGCCATCGCGCCAGGTCAGCCAGTACCGGCGCAGGCTCCGCCCGCTCCACCAGACCCAGCCGCAGCAGAGCGGCACCGTCCAACGGCACGCGTCTCCTGCGGTCAGCTTCTCACGGTTCCACTTGTGCGCTTATCGCGATATCCATTAAAGTTCTAATGACTAGAGGTGATCGAATGATTACGCCAAGGCGCCATCGGAGGTTCGGATGAGCGCGGACACGGTGACTCCGGCCGGGCTGGAGGTGCGATTCCTGGCGGCGGCGACGGCTCCCGGGCAGGTTCGTACGCACCTGAGGTTCCGGCTCACGGAATGGGGGCTCCTGCACGTCGCGGACGACGTGTACCTGATCGCCACCGAGTTGATCACCAACGCGCTGGAGGCCACGCCCGACGGCGAGATCCGCGTGAGCTTCGCGCGCGAACGGCACAGCCTCCTACTCGGGGTCTGGGACCGCTCGGACAGGTCACCTGTGAGCAGGCGAGTCCCGGTCTCGCAGGCGGACGTCGCTCCCGATCCGGAGGCGCTGACCGTAGGGCACGACGACGGCACAGGCGGCTGGGGCCTGCCCATCGTGGAGGCGCTGTCGTCCGAGTGCGGGGTGCGCAGGACCGACCCGCGCGGCAAGTGGGTCTGCGAGGGTTTCGCTGTGAGCCGATCCGGTCACAGTGCGGGCCCTGCACGGGCGGGCAGGCGAGGTGTTGAGCGCCGATCTATTGTCAGTGCTTCACGCCGATTTATTGTCAGCGGCGGGCCCGGGCTGGGTGGTGTAGCAGCGTGGGCACGTCATAGTGGTGAGGCTGCTGGGGACCTTCCAGGCGTAGCGGCACAGGAAGGTACGGCGGCAGCTCACCGGGGTGTCGTTGGGGAGCAGCTCGCCGATCTCCAGCGGTCCGGCTCGGCCGCAGGTGCGGCAGGTCCATTCGGGCGGTGTTTGGATGCTGTCGACGGGTTGACCGTGGCGGTACGTGGTCGAGCTCCAGATCCGCATGGTTCCGTCACTGCCGATGTTGGCGCACTGCGCGCAGCGGATCCAGCGGGGATCACTCGCCATGGAGCGGTTGAGGGCGATTGATATCAGCATCCGGATCACGGGCAGAGCCTTCCTGGTCTGCGCAAGGCGGGGGTCAGCGGTCGGCGAGCTCGCGGCCGGCTGCGCGAAGGTCGCGCAACTCGGGGATGTGGTTGTACAGCGTCCCCGCGGAGACGCCCAGCAGCTTGGCGATCGAGGTGATGGAGTGCTGGGGGTTGGGGAGCATGTCGCGGGCGGCGCGCAGTAGGTCGTCGTTGACGACGGTGGGGCGTCCTCCGACGCGGCCGTGGGCGCGGGCGGCGGCCAGGCCCTCGCGGGTGCCTTGGACGATGAGTTCGCGGATGAACTCGGCCAGGGCGGCGAAGACGTGGAGGACCAGGCGGCCGCCGGGGGTGGTGGTGTCGAGGTTCTCGCGCAGGCTGGTGAATCCGATCTGGCGGGCGCGTAGCTCGGCGACCATGGCGATGAGGTCCTGCAGGGAGCGGCCGTAGCGGTCCAGGCTCGGGACGACAAGGGTGTCGCCGGCGTCGAGGAAGGCGTGGCAGGCCGTCAGTTCGGGGCGTTGGGCGGTGCGGCCGGATTTCTTGTCGGCGAACACCTTGCGGCATCCGGCGGCCTTGAGCGCGTCGATCTGCGGTTGCAGGTTCTGCCCGGTGGTGGAGACGCGGGCGTAGCCGATGCGGATCTGGGTGAGTTGGAGAGGGAAGGCGGTCAGCGGATCGGCCGGGAGTTCCAGCGCGGTCGTCGGGGTGGTGGTCACACCCCGGATCGTCTCAACAAACGGCGCTTGCGGCTTGTTGAACGGCCCAGTTTGTTGAAGGGGTTTCTGAAGGGATTTCCGGGGGCGCCGGATCGCCGCGAGTGTGTCGATTTCCGAAGTGGCCTGCACAGATGTCTGCAGTCATCTGCACGTAGTGGGATGAGGTCACGCGGGTGTCCGACGAGGCCCGACAACGCACAGTAATAGGGATGGTCGCGCAGGAGCCGATCAATCGTCGTCGGGTGCGTACTCGACGTAGAGAGGAGTAGCGAGGATCGCACGTCCCCAGATTTCGACCTTGGGCGTGGCCAGGACCCGCGCGTGTCCCCTGAGCGTCACCGGGCCCGCCGCCCAGCCGGAATGTGGTTCGACCGATCTGGCGGTGGGAGCCAAGTACCGGAGCGCTTGCACGAGGTTGTGGTCGCTGGAGCGTCTGGAGCGCGGAGGGGTGAACTCGCTCTCTGCGGCCTCGTCAGGTAGACGGGCGAGGCGTGCCGCGTACGCACGCACGGCCTCCACGTAGTAGGCGCCCACCGTCTTGATGTGCGAATCCGGCGGCTGCCAGCGGTCCAGGACGTTCGCGGAGGAGCCGATCAGGACGAACGGTGTTCCTTGGGGTCGGGCGGCGAAGTACACGAGCCCAGTGACCACCACCACCTCGTCATAGCTCATCCCGGCGGGTGCTGCGTCACCGTAGAAGAATTCGTCCTCGAACTGGACCCAGTCGCCCGCATGCAGTCGCTCGTCCGTGAACCACCTGACCTTCCGCTGCTGTTCGATCATTTCGATGACCGGGTCAAGCATGGTGACGGACGACTGGGGGGCGTCCCCCCGGGCCCGCGCGGGGAACAGCCTCGCCCAAAAAGGCCGGGAAGCGGGGCCTTGGCTGAAGGCGGGCCCACCGTTGACTCCCGCCTCGAAGCCGGCCTTCTTCCATATCTGCTGCGGGACCTGCGGGCTCAAGACCCGCATCTTGTTCTCGGACAGGTACAAAAGATCGCGAAACGGTGTGACTTGCTCGACTGGGGGATGGGGATCGTCATGGCTGCTAATCCATGCGCTTGCTTCGGTGTTCTTCACCGAGACCTGGACTTGCCGATATGACGCTGGGCGGCTGGCCGGCGTGTGTCGAATGACGTCCTCGAAGATCCGTTGGGAGGCGATCACGGCGAGTGCGCCGGATGATTGCGCCAGTGCTTGTTTGAGGGGGGTGGCCTCCAGCAGCCGGAAGGTGAAGTTGATCGCCTCGCCGACCACGCCGTGGTCGTCGCGGTGGATCTCCCCGGCGTGCAGCGCCATCCGCAGCCGGATCCGCGCCCGTTCGTCATGGATGTCGTTGTGTTCGGCCAGCGCTGCGGCCATCTGGTGGAGGACATCAACGACGAGGAACTTCTTAGGCACCTCTGGGGGCACGAGGATCATCGCCCCGTCGCCACGGTCTTCGTGGTAGCAGTCCTGCCATAGCACCCCCGCGCGGTCGAACGCACGATCGAGGGCCTGGTAGAGGCCTCGGCGTACCGCGAGTTGGTGGGGGTTGGTGCGGTGCTGATCGGTGAACTTTTCCACGTCGACGCAGACGATCGCCTGGTGCACCGCGGGCGGCTCGTTCATTCTGCCGGCTCCTTCTCCCGTTCGCTGCGCCTGGTCACGTGGTGGCGTTGCTGATCGCCTGGGTTTCTGATGCCTTGGGCGCGCGGTTGAGGACCCGGTACACCGTCGCCCTCCCGACGACGAAGACCTCCATCAGCTCGGCGATGGTGTAGTCGCCCGTGCCGTGCATGCGCACCAGTTCGGCCTGCTGGCGCGGGGTGAGCTTGGGCTGGCGGCCCTTGAGGCGTCCGCGGGAGCGGGCGATGGCCATGCCCTCGCGGGTGCGCATCTTGAGCAGGTCGGCTTCGAACTCGGCGAACACCGCGAGCATGTTGAAGAACACCTTCGACATCGGGTCGGTGGGGTCGTAGACGTTGCCGCCCAGCGACAGCCGGACGCCGCGGCCGGCCAGGGTGTCGCCGATGTCGCGGGCGTCCGGCACCGAGCGGGCGAGCCGATCGAGTTTGGGGACGACCAGGGTGTCGCCGGCGCGTACAGCCGCCAGGGCCTGGTCGAGGCCGGGACGGGCGCGGTTGGTGCCGGTGAGTCCTTGGTCGAGGTAGATCCGTTCCCCGGGGACGCCGAGACCGGCGAGGATCTCGCGTTGGGCGGTGAGGTCTTGCAGGACGGTTGAGCATCTGGCGTAGCCGATGAGTTCTCCCACCCGCCGATCGTATCGTTTAGCCCCCCATCACCGGACACTTTCGCGGACCACCTATGTGAGCCGGAGTCGTCGCAGGTGGCGATCCGACTCGTTGCGTGATCGCGGTCGTCCGGTGAGCGTTCCCCTAACGGACAGCCCCTCGCCCAAGCCACGACCTCACCGTTGCGCACACGAGTACGGACAAAAAGTGACCGTAGTGCACACGACTACGGACAGCAGGAGGATCCGAAGTTCTCTGCAAACCAGTCCATAACCCCAGGACAACCGTGCAGATGAGTTCGGACATCGACACGCCGCGAGTGATCTTCAGATAACGAAGGTTATTTGAAGACGTCGCCCATGCCGGGTTTCGTGAAATCGGTGTGGTCGGGTGCGTTCTGTGATGGTCTGCGAGGCATCCCAGTGTGTTGGCTGGTATGGCGGAGGTCGGCGTGCCGTGGGTCAGTCCGGAGCAGCGTGAGACCACCACTGCGCGGCTGCGTCAGTTGCGCCAGGCGGGAGATCTGTCGTCGGCGCACGTGCGGCTGGCCGCCGCCGGGCTGGGGGTCAGCGAGCGGACGGTGTGGCGGTGGCTGGGCGCGGGCGGCGCAGAGCGCCCGGGGCGGCCGGGCCGGGCGCCGTACCGGCTGACCGGTACCGACCGGGAGGCCTACGCCTAGTTTCGCGGGAACGTCGCCGCGGTGCACCGGGCGCGGGCCGCCGTGGTTTCGGGATCGGCCCGCGCCGCGGGGGTGGCGGTGCCGGACTTCCTGCGCGCCGGGTGGGCGGACGCGCCGCCGGTGTCGCTGCGGACGTTGCAGGAGTGCTTCGCCCGGGAGCTGACCCCGGCCGAGCGCGCGGCCTGGCGCACCGGGGAGGAAGGGCGCCGGGCGGCCGGGGTCTATCTCACCCGCCCGGCCGGGCGGCGGAACCAGACATGGGAACTGGACCACAAGCAGCTGCCGATTCTGGTGCTGCCGCCGCGCGGGCCTGCGGTGTGCCCGTGGCTGACCACGGTCGTGGACGATGGGACACGGGCCTTGGTGGGCTGGGCGATCGCGTTGACGCCGCATGCCGGGACGGTGCTGACCGCGATCCGGATGGCGTTGGTGTACGACCCGGCGAGGGGCCCGTTCGGTGCGGTGCCGGCGGGGTTCCGGATCGACCGCGGGTTGGAGTTCGCCGCCCGCGCGGTGCGTGATGTGTTCGCCGCGTTGTGCGTGGCCCCGCACCGGTTGCCCGCTCATCAGCCGCACCGCAAGGGCAAGGTGGAGCGGCTGCACGAGACCATCGACTCCACGCTGCTGTGCGGGCTGCCCGGATTCACCGAAGGCCCGCGCGATGCCGCCGGGAGGCTGTACGGGCCGCTGGATGACCGGGCGCCGGCACGTGCACGCGCCGCCGAGGCCGAGGTGCGGCCGATGCGGATCGAGCGGTTCGCCGAGACGCGTCACCGCGGTGACGCTGGCGTTCCCGAGCCGCCCGAGCATGCGGCTGGTCGCCGACGAACTGCTCAAGGCGCTGACCGGAGCGGCGGCCCCGCGCAGCCGCAACCGCTTCTACCTGACCGCCGCGCTGGTGGAGGAGCTGTCGGGGCCGCAGCGGCTGGTCGTCATCGATGAGGCGCAACGCCTCAACGGCGATTGCATCGAGCTGCTGCGGCACCTGCACGACCATCCCGACACCCGCTTCGCGCTGCTGTATGTCGGCGGGGACGGCTGCTGGGAGGTGCTCTCGCGCGAGCCGATGCTGGCCTCCCGGGTGTTCCGCCGCCTGCCGTTCAAGAAGCTGCCCCGCGACCAGGTCCCCGCGCTGATGCGCACCTACCACGCCATCTACGCGCCCGCCGCCGACGAGCTGCTGCTGGAGGTCGACGACGGCTACGGCCACGGCACGCTGCGCAACTGGGCCGCCTTCACCCAGACCGCCGCGATGCTGTGCGCCGAGTCCGGCCGCGACCAGCTGGACGCCGACGTGGTCGCCAACGCCTACGCGCTGCTGGGCGGAGGGCTGAATTGAGCCCGCACCCGCACCCGCAACCGCGTCCCCGTTCCGGTGTCCGCCCCGATCCCGATGACCCCTGGAACCTGCGGCCGATCACCCCGCACACCGGGCCGCCGTCTCCGCCCGCCGACCGGCCGCCGCCGCACCTGATGGTGGTCGACAACGCCGGTGACGACGTCGCCGCCGCCCGGCATCTGGCCGCCCTGGGCCACCCACCACACGGGCGGGTGGTGGTGCGCCCCACCCCCGGCGCCGGCGATGTGGCCACGCTCGGCCTGGACCTGCTGGTGGCGATCGGGAAACACCCCCGCGCGGCCAAGAACGAACGCCGCACCGGCTTCAGCTGGGAGCTGGGCACCGCCTGGCTGGAGGGCACCGGCGCCCGCGACGTCATCATCGACCGGGCCCACCTGCTCGGCGCCGACCAGCTCACCCGGCTCGCCGCCACCGCCATCACCATCGGCGCGAACCTGTGGCTGCTGTGGTCGACGCCGACCAACCCCTTCCACGACCACGCCGTGGCCCGCGCCCGCGGCCTGTTCGACGACCGCACCCAGATGCTGGACCTGTGGGAGTTCCAGCGCCGGCTGCCGCCGCCCGCCCGGCCGCCGCTGGCGGCCGGGCACACCGACCAGCGCACCTGGCCGGCGCTGCCCGCCGCCGACTTCACCACCTTCCTGGCCGCCTGCCGCCGCCGCCTGCCGCGCGAGCAGTTCGCGACCGTCCAGGCGGTGTTCTACGACACCGCCGAGGCCACCGATGCCTGGTACGAGGCCGTCCTGGACGACCCCGCCGGCCCCCACCTGCACCTCACCCACGGGCTGACCGGCGCGCAGGTGACCGGCGCGGTCACCGGGTGGCTGCGCGACCACACCGTCGGCCCCGCCCCCACCCCGCACGCCGCGCTGATCCGGCTGCGCGCCGTCCAGGCCGCCCTGCTGGTGCGCGGGATCCTGCTGCGTTGGCAGCCCGACGCGCTCGGCCCCGACCCCGCCCGCCGCCTGCCCGGCGACCTCACCCCCACCATCGCCGCGCGGCTGCACACCATCGCCCGCACCGACGCGGCCGCCGCCACCGCGCTGGCCCTGCACCTCAACCACACCGCCTCCCGCCTGGGCGAGCTGACCCTCGCCGACATCGCACCCGACGGAGCCCAAGTCCGCGGCCCCGGGGTCGGCCGCCCTCCGGCCCGCCGCGTCCACCGCCTGCCCAGCATCTTCGACGCCGCCCGTCCACGCGCCGAAGACACCGCCTGGCGGGAGGTGGCCGGCCCCGAACCGATCCTGGTCCCCCGCCACGCCCGCACCCTGCTGACCGCTCACCTGGCCTACCGGCGCGGCCAGGACGCCACCGACGACGACCCGCTGTTCCCCCACCCCCAGCACCGCAACCCGGTCACGATGCTGCGCGAGACGATCCGCCGCACCTGCCGCACCCTGGGCCTGGACCCGCCGTGGATGCACCCCGGCAGCTGCGTCAACGGCCTGGACGTCGGCCAGATCCCCCGCACCGTGGGATGGCTGGTCGAACGCGGTCTGACCGTCACCGCCCTCGACCCCGACCTGGCCGCCGCGCTGACCCTGCAGCACCTGGACCTCACCGACAACCGGCCCCGCTGGATCACCCGCACTCCCCACGCCCGGGCGCTCCCGCCTGATGCGCCGACGCCGGGGCCGGCCTCCGACATCGACCAGTCCCCATGACCCAGCAGCCCGGCACGCCTCCGCCCGCCATGGACTTCACCGACCGGCTGCGCGCCAGCGGCCTGTCGCTGTGGGAACTGGGCGACCTGCTGGGCATCCACCCCCACTACCTCCGCGGCCAACAACCCGATCTGCACGAACGCTCGGTCACCGTGCTCATCGAGATCTGCCGACGCCTCGACGCCCATCCCACCGACCTGGTGCCCGCGCTGGAAGGCATCCTGCGCAACCAGCGCCGCACCGCACCCGCCAGCCGGGAACCCGACATCGACCAGGACGCCCGGACGGTGCTGACCGCGTTGACCGTCGCGGCCGTCCCGCTCACCCGCGACGCACTCGCCCAGGCGCTGGACTGGACACTCCACCGCGCCCAGCAGGCACTCGACCACGCCTTGAACCATCCCCAGCTCGCCGGGCCGCTCGCGCTGCGCCGGGTCCCGCCCGACGCCTACACCCTCACACCCCGCCTGGACGCGCTGACCACCGAGCAACACCACGCCCTGGCCGGCGCCACCCGCCACCACGCCACCCTCACCGAGCACGAGGCCACCGTCCTGCTCGCCGCGATCGGCGTCAACCGCTGGCCATACGAAACCAACTGGAACGCGCTCCGCACCGACCCGCGCTACCAAGCCACGATCGCCGCGCTGAAAGAGGCCGGGATCCTCTACAGCGACAGCGGCCCCCACCGCATCGGCGTGCACCCCGACGTGCTGTTCAGCCTGCGCTACGAAGACGACACCCGACTCGCCCGCCAACTCGGCGAGGACGTGCCGTTCAACCCCCACCGGGACCCGTGGCCCGGCGCCGTCGAGACCAACCCGGACGGCACCGTCACCGACGGCCCCGCGCACTGACAACCACTCCGCGCCGACCACTGACAACCAGTCCGCGTTCCCACTGACATTTAATCCGCGCTCAACACGAGGGTCAGCGGCAGACTCGGTGTAGGCGCTGCGGTCCGCGAGTGCTACCTGGGCATCACTGATGCCCAGGTAGCGCGCGATGGGTCAGGCGCCTTTCCACTGGGGCGGGCGCTTCTCGGCGAAGGCCCTCGGGCCTTCCTGGGCGTCCTCGCTGTTGTAGCAGAGCTCGGAGGCGTGCCTGGCCGCCTTGAGCGCCGCCGAACGGCCCATCTCCGTGGAGAGCATCACCGTCTCCCGCGCCGCCTGCACCGACAGCGGGGCGCCGTCGAGGATCTCCTTGGCCAGCGCGAGCGCGGCGTCCATCAGGTCCTCGGGCTCGGCGAGCCGGTTGACCAGGCCGATCTCGTACGCCCGCTGCGCGGTGATCGGCTTGCCGGTGAGCAGGATCTCCATCATGATCCGCTGCGGGATCATGTGGATCAGCGGCGAGGCCCACGGCGAGCTGCGGCCCACCTTGACCTCGGTCACCGCGAACCGCGCGGCGGTGCTCGCCACGCACAGGTCGCACGCCTGGGCGATCATCCAGCCGCCCGCGAACGCGACCCCGTTGACCGCCGCGATGGTGGGCTTGGACAGCTCGACCGTGTCGTAGGGCAGCGGGAACATGTCGCGGGGCGGGGTCTTCAGGCCGGTCTCGACCATCTCCTTGAGATCGCCGCCGGCGCAGAACGCCTTCTCCCCCGCGCCCGTGAGGATGGCCACGCGCAGCGCCGGGTCGCGCTCGAAGCGGTCCCAGGCGGCGTACAGGCCCTCCCGGATGTCCCGGGCCAGGCAGTTGCGGGTCTCCGGACGGTTCAGGGTGATGACGGCGATGCCGTCGTCCCGGGCGTCGAAGAGTACGGCGTCGCTCATCAGAACCCTCTCTGCTCGATGGTGTGGGCCTCGCGCTCCAGCGTCTCCCGGAAGTCGGGATGGGCGATGGCGACCAGCCGGCGGGCGCGCTCGGCGAGGGTCCGGCCCTTGAGCTCGGCCGCGCCGAACTCGGTGACGATCACGTCCACGTCGCTGCGCGCCGTGGTGACCGGCCCGGACAGGCCGGCGGTGATCCGGCTGACGGTGCCACCCTTGGCGGTGGCGGGCAGCGCGATGATGGCGTGCCCGCCCGGGGAGCGGGCGCCGGCGCGGACGAAGTCGACCTGGCCGCCGGTGCCGCCGAGGTAGGCCGCGCCGCTCTGCTCGGCGTTGACCTGGCCCGTGAGGTCGACCTCCACCGCCGAGTTGATGGTCACCAGCCGGTCCAGCCGGGCGAGCACGGCCGGATCGTGGGTGTAGGACGTGGCGCACATGCGGACCCGCGGGTTGCGGTGGGCGAAGTCGTACAGGCGCGCGGTGCCGATCAGGGCCCCGTTGATCGAGATCCCCTTGTCGATGCGCTTGCGGGCGTTGGTGATGACGCCCGCCTCGACCAGGTCGACCAGCCCGTCGCCGAGCATGCCCGAGTGCACGCCGAGGTCCTTGCGGTCGTGCAGCAGCCGGAGGATGGCGTCCGGGACGGCGCCGACCCCGGTCTGGATGACCGAGCCGTCCCCGATGTAGGCGGCGGCGTGCTTGGCGATGGCCTCGTCGGTCGGGCCGATCCGGGCCGGCGGCACCTCGACGGGCGGGCGCGAGACGTGCACGGCGTAGTCGATCTCGCTCCCGGACAGCAGCCCGCCGTGGGTGAAGGGGACCTGCTCGTTCACCTCGGCGACGACGACGCGCGCCTTGGCGACGGCGGCGTGCACGTAGTCGCTGATCAGGCCGCAGCTGTGGTCGCCGTTGGCGTCGGCCGGGCTGACCTGGACGAAGGCCACGTCGCACCCGATGAGCCCCTCCTCGATCATCGGGCCGACCTGGCTGACGTGGCAGGGGACCACGCTGAGCCGGTGCTCCTTGGCCAGCGCGCGCAGCGTGCCGATCGCGCCCATGCTGGACACGGTGAAGGCGTCCGCCGCCGCGGGGGTGAAGAGGCCGGAGAAGCTGGTGGCGATGAACGCGGACAGCCCGCCGATGGCGCCGCCCTGCTCGATCAGCGCCTCGACCAGCGTGGTGGGTTCGCCGCACGCCTGGCCCATGACGATGCGGTCGCCGGGGCGCAGGATCTTGGTGAGGTCCAGGTCGGAGATGACCTTCACGCGCGTCCTCCCGAGGCCAGCAGCGCCCGGGCGCGGGCCAGGTGCGGGCGGTCGAGCATGGCGCCCTTGTGCCCGATGGTCCCGGCGCCGGGGTTGGCGGCGAACAGGTCGACGATCTCCTGGGCGGCGGCCAGCTCCTCCTCGGTGGGGGTGAACGCCTCGTTGATGACGTCGACCTGGGCGGGGTGGATGGCGAGCATGCCGCGGTAGCCGTCCCGGCGCACCTTCTCGGCCCGCCTGCGCAGCCCGTCCAGGTCGCGGAAGTCGCCCTGGATGGTGTCGACGGCCTCCACCCCGGCGGCGGCCGCGCCCAGGAGGCACAGGCTGCGCGCCAGCTCGTAGGTGAAGCCGTAGCTTCCGTCGAGCTCGCGGTTCTCGCTGGCGCCGACGGCGTCGGCGAGGTCCTCCGCGCCCCAGGTCAGGGCGACCACCCGCGGGGCGCCCTTGTAGGTGCCGGTGGTGAACATGGCCTCGGCCGTCTCGGTCACCAGCACGATGACCTTCGTCGAGCCCTCCTCGATGCCGGCGGAGACCTCCAGCGCCGAGAGGTAGTGGTCGAGCCGCTCCACGTCCTCGCGGCCGCGCGCCTTGGGCAGCATGATGCCGCCGGGCCGCGCGGGGACCACCGCGGCGAGGTCGGCCAGGGTGTGGGGGCCGTCCAGGGGGTTGACCCGCACCCACAGCCGCGCCCGGTCCGCCACGGGACGGGACCCGAGGAAGGCCGAGATCATCTCGCGGGACCTGGGCTTCTCGTCTTCGGCCACCGCGTCCTCAAGGTCGAAGATGACGACGTCCGCCGGGCCGGCGGTGGCCTTTTCCATCTTCTTCTCGCTGTCGCCGGGGGCGAACAGCCAGGAACGCGCGCTGAAGGTCTCTCCGATGCCGGTCATCTTCTACTACTACTCCTCCGGGGGGCCGGTGCCGTTCCGCCGTCAGTACGACTTGGGCAGGTCGAGCACCTTCTCGGCCAGGAAGTTCAGGATCATGTGCGGGCTCACCGGCGCGGTGCGCGGGATGAGGATCTCCCGGAGATAGCGTTCCACGTGGTACTCCTGGGCGTACCCCATGCCCCCCAGGGTGAGCATCGCGGTGTGGCACGCCTCGAACCCGGCCTCGGCGGCGAGGTACTTGCCGGCGTTGGCCTCGACGCCGCAGTCCACGCCCTTGTCGAAGAGCGTGGCCGCCTTCATCACCATCAGGTTCGCGGCCTCCAGCTGCGCCCAGCACTTGGCCAGCGGGTGCTGGATGCCCTGGTTCATGCCGATGGGCCGGTCGAAGACGACGCGCTCCTTGGCGTACCGGGAGGCGCGCTTGATCGCGGCGCGGCCGAGCCCGATCGCCTCGGCGGCCAGCAGGATCCGCTCCGGGTTGAGACCGTGCAGGATGATCTTGAATCCGTCGCCCTCGGCCCCGATCCGGTCCTCCTCGGGGATCCACAGGTCGGAGATGAACAGCATGTTGGAGTCGACCGCGTGCCGCCCCATCTTCGCGATCTTGCGGACCTCGATCTTCGACCGGTCGAGATCGGTGAAGAACAGCGACAGCCCCTCGGTCTTGCGCTTCACCTGGTCCAGCGGGGTGGTGCGGGCGAGCAGCATCATCTTGTTCGCCACCTGGGCGACGGAGATCCAGATCTTCTCCCCGTTGACCAGGTAGCCGCCCTCGCGCCGCTCCGCCCGGGTCTTCAGCTTCGTGGTGTCGAGCCCGGTGTTGGGCTCGGTCACCGCGAAGCAGATGCGGTCCGTGCCGGCGAGCACCGGCGGGATCATGCGCCGCCGCTGCTCCTCGGTGCCGAACAGCGCCACCGGCTGCATGCTGAACACCGGGCCGTGGATGCTGGACGCGGCCGACATCCCGCCGCCCGACTCGGACACGGCCGTCATCATGATCGCCGCCTCGGTGATGCCGAGGCCCGCGCCGCCGACCTCCTCCGGCATGGCCACGCCGAGCCAGCCGGCCTCGGCCATCGCCTTGTGGAAGTCGAGCGGGAAGACGCCTTCGTGGTCGCGTTCGAGCCAGTAGTCGTCGTCGTACTGGGAGCAGAAGTCGAGCACCCCGTCCCGAATGGCCTGCTGGTCTTCTGTGAGGGAGAAATCCACGGTCCCGATCCTTGTGTGCGCGCTGACGTCTGGGGAGTTGTGGGGTCTGGGGGTTGCGCCGGCCGTCAGGGAACCTCGTCCGGCGGCCGTGCCTCGTGCCGGCCGGTGCCCTCCTCTCCGGCGGCGGTACGGAGTTCGTCCACGACCTCCTGGGTGTGGGCGCCCAGCCTGGGGGCGGGCCCGGCGACGCGGCCGGGAGTGCGGGAGAACCAGGCCGGCATGCCGGGGAACCGCACCGGGCCGTTCGGCGTGTCCACCGTCTCGAAGAACCCGGCCTCGTTCAGGTGCGGGTTGTCGAACAGCTCGTCGAGGGTGCGGACCGGCGCCGCGGGGATGTCGAGGGAGCGGAGCAGGACGAGCCACTCCTGCGTGGTGCGCTCCAGGAACGTCTCCCCGAGCAGGGCGTAGACGGTGTCGATCTGGCGCGCGCGCTGTTCGAGGGTGGCGAAGTGCTCCCCGGCCCACGGCGGCTTCACCGCGTTGACGAACGCGGTCCACTGCTTGTCGTTGTAGACGAGCGCGGAGATGTGGCCGTCCTTGGTGCGGTAGGGCTTGCGGTTGGGCGTGACCGCGCGGGGATAGGCGGCGGGGCCCAGGGGCGGGCTGAACATCGCGCCGTTGGCGTGCTCGACCAGCATGAAGGAGGCCATGGTCTCGAACATGCCGACCTCCACCTCCTGGCCCTCGCCGGTCCGCTCGCGGTGGAACAGGGCCATCATGGTCGCGTACAGGGCGGTCATCCCCGCGACCTTGTCGGCCATGATGGTGCCGACGTAGCCGGCCTCCCCGGTCAGCTGCCGCTGCGCGGACGGCAGGCCGCACTCGGCCTGGATCGTGTCGTCGTAGGCGGTGAGGTCGGCGTCCGGGCCGCGGCGGCCGTAGCCGTAGCAGTTGGTGTAGATGATCGAGGGGTTGACGGCGGCCACGTCCTCGTAGCCGAAGCCGAGCCTGGCGATCGCCTTGGCGCGCATCGAGTGGATGAACACGTCGCTGCCCGCGACGAGTTCGCGCAGCGTGCCGCGGCCCTCGTCGGTGCGCAGGTCGAGCATGGCGCTGCGCTTGCCGCGGTTCACGTTCACGAAGACGCCGGCCATCCCCGGTTCGGGGCCGACCGAGATGTAGCGGGTGTTGTCGCCGGCGGGCGGCTCGACCTTGATCACGTCCGCCCCCATGTCGGCCATGATCTGGGTGCAGTACGGTCCCATGACCATCGCGGTCAGATCGACGACGCGCACGCCCGCCAGCGGGCCCGGGTGCTTGGGCTCCGACATCACCGCCCCCTTCTCAGCGAAGACTCCAGACCTATCCTTGCAAGGATAGAATCCTTGCAAGGATAGTGATATCAAAGGGGCGTGAGCAGTCACGACGCCCGTCCCCCGCGAGCCCCGCAGACCTCGCCCGCCCGGAGCGCGACCGTCCCGGCCACGATCGCCGCGGTGCTGGACGGCGCGCTCGCCGCACGCCCCGGCGCCCCGGCGGTCGAGGCGGCCTCCGGCACGTGGTCGTACGCCGAGCTGGACGACCGGGCCCGCCGGGCCGCCGGCGCGCTGTGGTCGCTCGGCGTGCGCCCCGGCGACCGCGTCGCGGCCTGCCTGCCCAACGACCTCGACATCATCGCGGCCTTCCACGGCGCGCAGCGGATCGGCGCGATCTGGGCGGGCATCGGCGAGGCGCTCGCCGCGGCCGAGCAGGAGGACCTGTACGGCATCTGCGAGCCCTCGGTGGTGCTGGCCGGACCGCGCTGCCGGCTGACCTCGAAGGACTGCGTCGACCCCGACCGCTGGGCCGACCTCCTCGGACGCGGCGAGACCGCCCCCGCCGTCGACCTGGACGCCGCCGCGCCCGCCGGGATCGCCTTCACCAGCGGCACCTCCGGACGGCCCAAGGCGGTCGTGCACAGCCAGCGCAACCTGCTCCTGCCGGGCGCGGCCCTCGTCGCCACCCGCGGCTTCGGCCCGGAGCTGCGCAAGGGCGACAGCTTCCCGCTGACGGTCCTCAACCTCATGGTCCTGTCCACCCTGCTCACCGCGCAGGCGGGCGGATGCGCGGTCATCATGGACCGGCGCGACGTCGAGGGCGTCGCGGAATGGATCTCCACGCGGCGCGTCACGGCATGGAACGGCGCGCCCGCCCAGGTCCACGACCTCGCCGCGCGCCCGCACCTCGACCTCAGCTCCCTCCAGGAGGTGTGGAGCGGCGCCAGCGACACTCCCGACGAGCTGCGGCGGGCGTTCGCCGAGGCGCACGGGATCGTCCCCCGCGCCACCTACGGCCTGACCGAGGCGCCGACCGTCGTGTCGATCGACCCGGTGGGCGAGGAGTGGCGTCCGAGGTCGAGCGGGCGGGTGATGCCGCAGTACGACGTCGCCGCCTACGACGACGAGGGCCGCCGGCTCCCGCCCGGCACCCTCGGCGAGCTGCGGCTGGACGGGGCCGCCGGCGGCCCGTGGGCGGGCGCCTGGACCCCGCTGCTCGGCTACTGGGAGGACGGCCGCGTCCGCCCGGCCGAACCCGGCCCGGTCCCCACCGGCGACGTCGGCACGGTCGACGCCGACGGCTGGCTGACGGTGCTGGACCGCAAGAAGCTGGTCATCATCCGCGGCGGGGCCAACATCTACCCGCTGGAGGTGGAGCGGGTCATCGCCACGCACCCCGACGTCGTCCGGGTCGCCGTGTGCCCCGTCCCGGACGAGCGGCTCGGGCAGCGGGTCGCGGCGCTGGTCGAGAGCGCCGGCCCCCCGCTCGACCTCGACGAGCTCACCGAGCTGTGCCGGCGCGAGCTCGCGTCGTACAAGGTCCCGGAGATCTGGACCCAGGTCGACGCCCTGCCGGTGAACGCCATGGGCAAGGTCCCGCGCGCCGGACTGTCCGACCTCGTCGATCCCCGTCCCCGGCCCGGAACGGTCTGAGGGGCGGGGCGGCCTGACGCTGCTAACCTTATAAGCATGGAACTTGCAGGGGGCGAGCACTCCAAGATCGGGCAGCTGCGCATGGCGGAGCTGGTCGCCTCCGCGCTGCGCGACCGGATCCTCGCGGGCGGCATCACCGACGGCTCGACCCTCCCCAAACAGGACGAGCTGGTCGCGGAGTTCGGCGTCAGCTACCCCTCGGTGCGGGAGGCCCTGCGCATCCTCGAGACCGAGGGCTTCATCACCGTGCGGCGCGGCAACCGCGGCGGCGCCACGGTGCACGCCCCCGACATCGGCACCGCCGGCTACGCCGTCGGGCTGACGCTCCAGGCGATGCAGGTCCGGGTCCCCGACCTCGGCGCCGCCCTGGCCACCCTCGAACCGCTGTCCGCGGCGCACAGCGCGCAGCGTCCCGACCGCGCGGAGACCGTCGTGCCGAGGCTGGAGGAGCTGCTCGCCGAGGGCGAGCGCCACCTCGGCGACGGCGCCGAGTTCACCCGCGCCTCGCGCGACTTCCACGACACCCTCGTCGCGTTCGAGCCCAACGCCACGCTGCGGGTCGTCGTGATGAGCCTCACCTCGCTCTGGTCGGTCCAGGAGGAGGCGTGGGCGGACGCGCAGATGTCGCAGGGCGTCTACCCCTCCCGCGCCGACCGCACCGTCGCGCACCGCGCGCACGAGCGCCTCGTCGCCGGCATCGCCAAGGGCGACCCCGACGAGGCCCGCCGGATCGCCGAGGAGCATCTCACCGCGACCCAGCGCTGGGTGTGCCGCTCGTTCCGGGACCGGGTGATCGACGCCGCGTCCACCCGGAGCCGGATGCGGTTCCGGCACGGCTGAGCCGGCGCCTTCCAAAATTTCAATCATTGTAAGGATGGCAAGGACAGGGCTACGATGGCCCGGGACCGGCCCGCGGACGTCCGCGCGGCCGCCGGCGCGCCATCCGGCCGCGCCGCGTCCCGCTGCCGAAGGGAGACGCACGTGGCACCCGACCGCGCCGCCGCACGGATGTTCGACCTCGACGGACGGGTCGCGATCGTGACCGGCGCCTCCTCGGGCCTCGGCGCCGCCGTGGCCCGGACGCTCGCCTCGGCCGGCGCCCGCGTCGCCGTCGTGGCCCGCCGCAAGGACAGGCTGGACGGCCTCGCCGCCGAGATCGACGGCCTCGCCGTCGCCTGCGACCTGTCCGACCTCGACCTGGTCGGCTCCGTCGTCCCGGCCGTGGCCGACGGGCTGGGCCCGCCGGAGATCCTGGTCAACGCCGCGGGCAGCATGTTCACCGAGGAGCGCGCCGAGTCCGAGCCGCTGGACGCCCTGCGCCGGACCATCGACCTCAACCTGCTGGCCCCGTTCCGGCTCGCCCAGGACGCCTTCCCCCACATGCGGGAGATCGGCCGGGGCTCGGTCGTCAACATCTCCTCGATCAGCGGCCGGGTCGGCCTCCCCGGGATCCCCCAGGCGTCCTACGCGGCGAGCAAGGCCGGCCTGTCCGGGCTCACCGCCGAGCTCGCGGTGCAGTGGGCGCGGCACATGATCCGGGTGAACACGGTGGCCCCCGGCTTCTTCCGCAGCGAGATCACCGCCCCGCTCTACGAGAGCGAGCGCGCCGCCGAGTACCTGCGCCGCAACACCCCGCTGCCGATGGAGGGGAGCGCGGACGACATCGTCGGCGCCGTCCTGTGGCTCGCCTCCGACGCCGGGCGCTACGTCACCGGGCAGACGGTCGTCGTGGACGGCGGCTGGACCGCACGCTGACCGCACGCCCTCGCCCCGCCTTCCGATCCGTTCCGACCACCCCATGATGTGAAGAACCGTACGATCCCGTCTAGTTTGGATGACAGCCGGGGTCCCGCCAACGGGCCGGAAAGCACGTCCGCGCAGGTCAGCCCAGGTATCGGCCACCACCTTGAGGCCAATTGGACGGCCCCGTACATTTAGCGCGTGGACTCCAGTGCGAACGGCGAGCGTTCCCGGGCCGGGCGGCCGACGTCGTCGCAGGCGGCCCGGCTGGCCGACCGGCTCCGGCGGGCCGCCGTCAACACCTTCCTGGAGCACGGCTACGACGGCACCACCATGGAGGCCGTGGCCCAGGCCGCGGGCATCACCAAGAGCACGCTGTACGCCCGCTACCCCGACAAGCGGACGCTGTTCATGGCCGTGAGCTCGTGGGCCCTGACCCGCCAGGAGCGGCACGACCGGGTGCCGGAACCGCTGCCGGGCGACCTCGCGGCCGCCCTGACCGTGATCGCCCGGTCGATCGTGGCGCGCTCGGTCGACCCCGACATCGTGCGGCTGAGCCGGATGGCGATCGCCGAGTCGGAACGCTTCCCCGAGTTCGCGGCCAACACCCAGGCCGTCACCTGGTCGCCGCGGATCCGGGTGATCATGGAGCTGATCCGCCGGCACGAGCGGGCGGGGACCGTGGCGGTCCGGGACGTCGAGATGGCGGCCGAGCAGTTCTTCGCCATGGTCGGCGCGATGCCGTCGTGGCTGGCGGCCCATGGCGTGCACCGGACGCCCGAGGTCGAGGAACAGCACATCGGGCACGCCGTGGAGCTGTTCCTCAACGGCCTGCTCGTCCGGGGCTCCCGCGCCCCGGCCCCGGCGCCCGTCCCGTCCGGGCGGACGGAGGTCCGGCCGCTGGGCCGCGGCGGCCCGCTCGTCTCCCGGCTCGCGCTGGGCACAGCGGCGTTCGGCACGCGGGACTGCGACGAGCGGACCGCGGCCAGGCTCGTCCACCGCTACCTCGACGCCGGAGGGAACGTCATCGACACCTCTGGCCGCGTGCCGGAGGAGATCTGCGGCCGAGTACTCGGGCAGAGGCGCTCAGAGGTCGTCCTGGCCACGCGCCCGGCGGACGAGCATGCCGGCAACGGCCGCCGCCGCATCATCGCGGCATGCGAGGCGAGCCTGCGCCGCCTCCAGACCGACCACATCGACCTCTACCAACTCGGCTCCGACGACCCGGCCACCCCGCTGGAGGAGACGATCGACGCGCTGGACGGCCTCGTGCGCGCGGGCAAGGTCCTCTACATAGGGGTGGCGGACTTCCCGGCGTACCGCCTCATGAAGGCGCTGTCGGTCAGCGACCGGCAGGAGAAGGCGCGGTTCGTCTCGCTGCGGAGCCGGTACGACCTCAAGGCGCGGACCCTGGAGCGCGAGCATCTCCCCCTCCTGGAAGAGGAGGGGGTGGGCCTCATCACCGACGGCCCGCCCGCCATCGACGACGCGCCCGTGCGGGAGGCGGCGGCGGCGCTCGGCTGCACCACCGCGCGGCTGTCACTCGCCTGGCAGCTGACCCGGCCGCCCGTCACCGCCACGATCATCGACGCCCGCACGATCGCCGACCTGGAGGACGCCCTCGCGGCGCCGAACCTCCAGATCCCCACCGACATCGAGGCCGCCCTCGACCGGTTCCCCTCGCATCCCCCGTTCGGATGATGCCCCGGCCGTCCGGGGGACGGTCCGGATCATCCCATCGGTGAACCGGCGGGGCGATCCCGCCCGCCCCGCTCGACGGCATCGTCGGTGGTGCCGGCGGCGAGACCGCCGGCACCACCGACGAGGGGACGGGCCGATGCCGGTCATCGAAGTGACCAACCTGCGCAAGCTCTACCGCGACAAGGTCGCCGTGGAGGACGTGTCGTTCACGGTCGAGAAGGGAGAGATCTTCGGCATTCTCGGCCCAACGGGGCGGGGAAGACCACCACCGTCGAATGCGTCACCGGCCTGCGCGACCC
Source organism: Actinomadura rugatobispora (assembly GCF_055379765.1). Lineage (NCBI taxonomy): Bacteria > Bacillati > Actinomycetota > Actinomycetes > Streptosporangiales > Thermomonosporaceae > Actinomadura > Actinomadura rugatobispora. The sequence continues at coordinate 2,321,754 of NZ_AP029191.1, forward strand.
GGACGGCGGGACGGTCCGGGTCCTCGGCCTGGACCCGTCCCGCGACGGGCGCCGCCTGCACGGCGAGGTGGGCGTCCAGCTGCAGGAGAGCGAGCTGCCAGAACGGCTGACGGTGCGCGAGTCGCTGGAACTGTACGCCTCGTTCTACCGCGCCCCGGCCGACCCGGACCGGCTGATGCGGCAGTGGGGGCTCGAAGGCAAGCGCGACACCCCCTTCGCCAAGCTGTCCGGCGGCCAGAAGCAGCGGCTGTTCATCGCCCTGGCCCTGGTCGGCGACCCCGAGATCGCCGTCCTGGACGAGCTCACCACCGGGCTCGATCCGCAGGCCCGCCGGGGAGCCTGGCGGATGATCGAGGAGATCCGCGACGGCGGCGTCACGGTCATCCTGCTCACGCACTTCATGGAGGAGGCCGAGCGGCTGTGCGACCGCGTCGCGGTCTTCTGCGACGGCAGGGTGGCCGCCCTGGACGGCCCCCGGGAGCTGGTGGCGCGGGCCGAAGGCGGGCGGCGCGTTCTGTTCCGCACCGCCGAGCCCATCCCGGACGGGTTGCTGTCCGACCTGCCCGAGGTCATGGAAGTGCGCCGTTCGGGCGACCGGGTCTCCGTCACCGGAGGCGAGCACGTCGTCCAGGAGGTCGCGGTGGCGCTGGCACGGCACCGGATCCGGCCCCGCGACCTGTCGGTGGAGCGGCCCACGCTCGAGGACGCCTTCGTCGCCCTGACCGGCCGCACGTTCGAGAGCTGAGGAGAGACGGCGATGCGCGCCCTGCGCCACATGACCCTGACCGAGTTCAAGCTGTTCCTGCGGGCCCCCGAATCGGTGTTCTTCGTGCCCGGCCTGCCGCTGCTGCTGGTGGTGGTGTTCGGGGTCATCCTCGACCCCGGCGGGGCGCCCGACCGGCTGCGCGACTCGCTGCTGGCCTACTTCCCCGCCATGGTGATGGTGCTGACGCTGGCCATCCTGACGATCCTGATCATGCCGTCCACCCTGGCGGGCTACCGCGAGAAGGGGATCCTGCGGCGGCTGGCCACCACCCCGGCCGGGCCCGGGCTGGTCCTGGTCGCGCAGACGCTGATCAGCGCCGCGATGGCGGTGGCCACGCTGCTGCTGATCACCGTGACCGGCACGCTGGTGTTCGGCTGGTCGGCGCCGGGCGACCTCGCCGGGGTCGCGGTGGCGTTCGTCCTGGGCGTCGCGGCGCTGCTGGCGCTGGGCCTGTTCATCGCCTCGATCTCCGTCACCGGCGGCATGGCCACGGGGATCGGCCTGTTCGCGTTCTTCCCGAGCCTGTTCCTGAGCGGGGTCGCCATGCCCGCCGAGTCGCTGCCGCCGGGGCTGGCCAGGGTCGGGGAGTACACCCCGCTCGGGGCGGCCATGCGCGGGCTGCGCGACTCGCGGAGCGGCTCGTTCCCCGAGACGTCCCACCTGCTGGTGCTGGCGGTCTTCGCGTTGGTGTTCGGCGCGGCCGCCGTCAAACTGTTCCGGTGGGAGTGACACAGGAGCGCGCGCGGGACCGGTGGCTGTTCTTCGCGCTCGGCGCCGCCGGTCTGGCCGTCTCCACCGTGTTCCACCTGGCCGGTGGCGCGGGCGCCGCGACGGGGACGGCCGCCGCGCCGGCGCCGGCCGTCCTCGCGCTGGCCGTCCTCGCCCTGGCGTGGCTGGCGCTTCCGGTGCGCCCGGCCGGCGACCGGCGGTGGCCCGCGGTGGCCTTCTTCGCCGGGCTGCTGGCCATCGCCACCGTGCTGGTGCTCGTCAGCCCCGCCTTCTTCGGCTTCTCGTGGATCGGCTACCTCTACGCCTTCACCCTGTTCGGGTCGCCCTGGATTCTGCCGGGCGTCACGGCGAACGCGCTCGCCCAGTACACGACCCTGCTGGCGGTGGGCGTGCCGAGCGAGGTGATGGTCTACCTCCTGCCCCTCGGCGCCTTCGCGCCGGTGGCGGTGGCCGGCTGGATCACCGCGGTCGAGCAGCGGCGGGCCCGGCGGGCCAAACGCCGGGCTCGCCGAGGCCAACCGCCGCCTGGAGGACGCGCTGGCCGAGAACGCGGGCCTGCAGGAACTGCTGGTCGCCCAGGCACGGGAGGCGGGGCGCCTGGACGAGCGGCGGCGGCTGGCCCGCGACATCCACGACACCCTGGCCCAGGGCCTGACCGGGATCGTCACCCACGTCCGCGCGGCCGGGCGCGCGGCCGGCGACCCGCGACGGCTCGGCTTCCACCTGGACCGGGTCGAGTCACTGGCGACCGACAGCCTGAACGAGGCCCGCCGCTCCGTGCAGGCCCTGCGTCCCGGGCCGCTGACCGGCTCCCGGCTCCCGAGTTGTCTTCGTCGCCCTTGGCGTCGGGCGCAGAACGCCCTCCTTCGGCGGGCAACGGCGCGATCGCTGCATCGCTCCGACTCGCCTGGCGGCTCGCTGCGCGATCGGTTTCTCGCAGGCTCGAAACCGGCTTCGCACGCGATCGCAGCGGTTGCGGTCCCAGAGGGCTGAGGCAGCGGCTGGACGAGGTCGGGGGCACCCTGGTCGTGGAGAGCGCGGCGGGCGAGGGCACCGCCGTCAGCGTGTCCGTTCCGGAACCGGCCGCGGAGGACGGTCCTTGACCGCCGCCGGGGACGCGATCCGGCTGCTCATCGTGGACGACCATCCGATCGTGCGCGAGGGCCTGCGCGCCGCGTTCGGCCACGAGCCGGGCTTCGCCGTCGTCGGGGAGGCGGGCGACGGCGCCGAGGCCCTCGTCCAGGTCGCCCGGCTCGGGCCCGACGTGGTGCTGATGGACCTGCGCATGCCGGGCATGGACGGCGTCACCGCCATCCGGCGGCTGGTGAGGTCGGGGACGCCTCCGGCGATCCTGGTGCTCACCACCTACGACGCCGACGGCGACGTGGTGCCCGCGATCGAGGCGGGCGCGGCCGGTTACCTCCTCAAGGACGCGCCCACCGCCGAACTGCTCGACGCCGTGCGCACCGTCCACCGCGGCGGGTCGGTCCTGTCGCCCGCGCTGGTGGCCCGCCTGATGCGGGCCGCCCGCAAACCGGCGCAAGGGCCGCTCACCAGGCGGGAGCTGCAGGTGCTCAAGCTGGTCGCGGACGGTGCGAGCAACCGGGAGGCGGCGGCCGCGCTGTTCATCAGCGAGGCCAGCATCAAGACGCACCTGGCGCACATCTACAACAAGCTGGGCGTCCGGGACCGCGCCGCGGCGGTCGGCGAGGCCTACCGCCGCGACCTGTTCTCCACCGACCGGTAGCGGCTCACGGGTCTCAGACGCCGGCCTCGATCGGGTGGGCGTCGGTGTAACGAACAGACGGCTCGGGGCCGCGCCCCTCGACGACGCGGGGCGCGGCGTCCAGGCTGACGCCGGCACGCCGGCCGGAACGCCGGGTCAGAAGCCGATGTCGGTGACCTCGTCCGGCACGTTGTTGCACTTCTCGGGTGCGGCCATCACGTTGACGCTGCACGTGCTGCCGAACACGTTCGCGGTCACCGGGACGGCGATGCCCTGGACGTCGTCGCGGTTCTCCACCTCCTCGGGGGCGGCGTTGGCGGCGGCCGTGCCGACCGTCAGGAACAGGCCGGCGGCCGATGCCGCGACGAGCGTCGCGAAGCGGGCGAACGTGGTGGAGAGCATGGGGGGCTCCGATCCGTCGATGCGAGACCAAGACTTGGACAACATACAGTAATTGTTCGATCTCGCAGGGTGATTATCGGGGCCTGTCAGTGCCTGGCGGACGCCTGTTCCTGCGGGGCGGGGTCCGGCGTCCGGTCGGCGCGGGCGAGGGGGCCGGGCCACCACGACTTCGAACCCAGGTCGCGGATGAGGGCGGGGACGAGCAGGGAGCGGACGACGAGGGTGTCGAGCAGCACGCCGAACGCCACGATGAAGGCGAGCTGCGCCATGAAGGCGAGCGGGATGACGATCAGGGCGGCGAAGGTGGCGGCCAGGACGACGCCCGCGGAGGTGATGACGCCGCCGGTGGAGACCAGGCCCCGCCGGACGCCCTCGCGGGTGCCGTGCCGGACGCTCTCCTCCCGGACCCGGGTCATCAGGAAGATGTTGTAGTCGACGCCGAGCGCCACGAGGAAGACGAACCCGTACAGGGGGACGGACGCGTCGGTGCCGGTGAAGCCGAACAGGTAGGTGAAGACCAGCGCCGAGATCCCGAGGGTGGCCAGGAAGTTCAGCCCGACCGTGGCGACCAGCAGCACGGGGGTCACCAGGGAGCGCAGCAGCCCGATCAAAATCAGCAGGATGATCAGCAGGACGACCGGGATGATCAGGAGGCGGTCGCGTTCCGCGGTGGCCTGGGTGTCGTACTGCTGGGCGGTGTAGCCGCCGACCAGGGCGTCGGCTCCGGGGACGGCGTGCACGGCGGCGCGGAGCCGCTCGACGGTGCGCTTGGCCGGGTCGCTGTCGGGCGCGGCGGTGAGGGTGGCGTCGATGCGGACGCGGCCGTCGACGACGAGGGGCGGGCCGCCGCCGGGCCGGCCGGAGGCGGTGACGGGGGCCGCCGAGGCGACGCCGCCGGTCGCGTTCGCGGCGGCCAGGACGGCGCCGGCGCGGTCGGCTCCGGCGATGATGACGGCGGGCTGCCCGGATCCGGCGGGGAAGTGCTCGGCCAGGGTCCGCTGAGCGCTGACCGAGGGGGCGTCGTTGACGAAGGTCTCCTCCAGGGGCACGCCCGAGGACTTCAGCATCGGCGCGAACGCGGCGCCGGCCAGCAGGACGACCAGGGTCCCGGCCCAGACGCGGCGCGGCGCGCGGTCGACCAGGGCGGCGACGCGGCGCCAGACGCCGTGCCCTCCGGCCTGCCCGGTGGCCTTCGGCTTGGTGGGCCAGTACGCGGCCCGGCCGAGCAGGATCAGGACGCCGGGCAGGAAGGTGAGGGTGCTGATGACGGCGCAGAGGATGCCGATGGCGCCGACGGGTCCGAGGGCCTGGTTGTTGGTGAGGCCGCTCAGCAGGAGCGCCAGCAGCCCGAGCGCGACCGTGGCGGCGCTGGCGACGACGGCGCCGAGGCAGCGCCGCACCGCGACCCGGCCGGCGGTGAACCGGTCGCCGTGCGCGCCCAGTTCCTCCCGGAAGCGGGCGGTCAGCAGCAGGGCGTAGTCGGTGGCCGCCCCGATCACCAGGATGAACAGGATGCCCTGGACCTGCCCGTCCACGCGGATGAGGTCGTGGTCGGCCAGGACGTACACCACGGCGCAGGCGAGGGCGAGGGCGAGCACGGCCCCGATGATGATCGCGAACGGCAGGATCAGGCTGCGGTAGACCAGCAGCAGGATGACCAGGACGGTCGCGACCGCCACGCCGAGGAGCAGCCCGTCGATCCCGGCGAAGGCGTCCGACAGGTCCGCCTGGCTGGCGGCGGGGCCGGCGAGCTGGGCCTGTGTGCCCGGGACGCCCCCGGCGGTGGAGCGGATGCGGTCGAGCACCTCGGGAAGCTCTTCGCCGAGGTCGGGGCGGAGCTGGACGATGCCCTGCATGGCCTGGCCGTCCTGCGACGCCAGGGCGGGGGTGGGCGTGGCGGCGACGCCCGGGGCGCCGTCGAGCGAGGCGAGGGCGCGGGTGGCGGCGTCCCGCTGTGCGGTGGAGACGGGCGCGTCTCCCGAGGACGTCCAGACCACGATGGCCGGGATCGTCTCCTCCTGGTTGAACGCCTTCTGCGCGTCCAGTACCCGGGTGGATTCGGCGCTGCTGGGTAGGAACGCCGCCTGGTCGTTGCTGGAGACCTCGCCGAGTTTGCCCGCGTAGGGGCCGAAGGCGCCGCCGACGGCCAGCCACACGATCACCAGGAGGGCGGGGATCGCCCAACGAAGTTTCCGTACCGGTGCGCTCATCACGTCCTCGCTCGGGCCGTTACCGTTCGCCGCCAGGTATATCACGATAATCAAGTATCTCAATCATCAAGTTATTGTAGGGTCGTGCCATGCGCAGCCCCGGCGAAGGGCCCGAGCACCGGGCCGCCGACCCGACCGACGACCCGGACGGGACGCGCGCGCTCGGCGTCGAGCTGCGCCGGATGAACGGCCAGATCAACCGGATCGCGCACGCGCTCGCCCACGCGCAGGGCCTGCATCCCACCGACGTCCAGGCGCTCGTCCTGATCATGGACGCCCCGCGGCTCACCCCGGGCCGCCCCATGACCCCGGGCCGGCTGGGCGATGAGCTCAAGCTCACCTCGGGCGCGGTGACCGCGTGCCTGGACCGGCTCGAACGCTCCGGCCACATCAGGCGGGTCCGCGACGCCCACGACCGCCGGGTCGTCCACCTCCGCCACGAGCCCGCCGCGATGGACGTGACGCGCGGCTACGTCCTGCCGCTGTCGGAGAGCACCCGGGAGGCGCGCGCCCGCCTCACCGGCGACCAGTTGGAGGTCGTGCTCGGCTTCCTGCGCACCCTGAACGACGAGCTCGCCGCGCACCGCGCCGACGCCTCCGAGACCTGATCCGCCCGCTTCCGGAGGCGGATGCATCCGGAACGTCCGCCGCTCCGAAGGCTTTAACAGGGTTCTACCGAGGAATCCCGGCTGTTCACGGCCGGGAGGCATCGCTTCCGGTGGGTCGCGGCGCGTTAGCGCCGCCTGGCCTGGCTAGTCGGGCCACCGGTCGATGTATTCCTTGATGCCCGATGAGCACTTTCCGTTGATGTCCGGGGACGTAGAGTGATGGGTGTGAAACTGGTGGTGCGGGTGAAGCTGCTGCCGACGCCCGAGCAGGCGGATGCGCTGACAGCGACCCTGCACGCCTGCAACGCGGCCGCGAACCGGGTGTCGGCCACGGCGTACGAGCACAAGGTGTTCTCCCGGGCCCGGTTGCAGAAGCTGGTCTATGCGGAACTGAAGGCGTCCGGGCTGTCGGCGCAGCCGGCGCTGCACGTGATCCGTAAGACCGCCGACGCCTACACCACACTGCACGCCCAGATCGATGCCGGACTGCTGGGCGGCGAGAATTCCAAGCGCCGCCGCAAGGCCACCGCCAAACCGATCACCTTCCGGCCCGACGCGGCGCACCCGTTCGACGACCGCTGCCTGTCCTGGCGGTACGACGCCCGCACGGTGTCGATCTGGACCACGGCGGGCCGGTTGAAGGCGATCGCGTTCACCGGCAGCCCGTCACATTTGAAGACCCTGGCCGAGCATCGCGCGGGCGAAAGCGACCTGGTGCACCAGGATGGCACGTGGTTCCTGGCCGCGACCTGCGACATCCCCGAGGCGCCGCTCAATCCCGCCCCTGCCGATTGGATCGGTGTCGATCGCGGGATCGAGAACCTGGCCACCACCTCCGATGGGAACAACTACCAGGGCAAGGCGCTCAAGCGGTACCGGCGCGCGATGGCGCGGGCCCGTGCCGGACTGCAGGCCAAGAAGGCCGCCGGGTCCAGGTCGGCCGCGCGCAGGCTGGCCAGGCGGTCGGCACGGGAGGCCCGGCACGCCACCCACGAGAACCACAAGATCAGCAAACAGATCGTGGCCGATGCCCAACGCACCGGACGCGGGATCGCCGTCGAGCAACTCGACGGCATCCGCGACCGGGTCCGGCTCAGGCGGCACCAGCGGGCCACGCTGTCCCATTGGTCGTTCCACCAGCTCGGCACCTTCCTGGAATACAAGGCCCGCCGGGCCGGGGTGCCGTTGCTGCACGTGGACCCGGCCTACACCTCACAGAGATGTCCCACCCCGTGGTGCGGGCACGTCTCCCGCCAGAACCGCCCCACCCGGGGCACCTTCCGTTGCGTCGCGTGCGGGCTCGCCGGCCCGGCCGACGACATCGCCGCCGTGAACGTCCGTCAGCGGGCGCGCACGGCGTGGGCATTTGTCACCATGCCCGGCCCCCACCCCCCACACCAGCCCACCCGGGCCAGGCACGGAGAGAAGGGTGATGCGCCCCCGGCACGGCAGCCAGCCACGCCGGAGAGCGCGACGAGGTGTGAACACCGGGCCTCCAAGCTCGGTCGTTCACGGCCAAGAAGGTGACTATGGGGCACGTACGCGGCGGGCATGCCGTCAGGCCGCGTGCGCGGATGCGTGCGCGGCTTCCGGTCGCCGCCGGGGCCGGGCTTCTCCTCGCGATGGTGGCGGCGCAGGTCGCGTCGGGCATCAGGCCCGAGCCCGTCCGGCTGACCAGTGTCGTGGTCCTGCTGCTGGGGGCGAGCGCCGTGGCGTTCCTCACCGCCCGCCGCGGGCCGGGGCGCGCGGCGGGCGCCTTCACCGCCGCGGTGGCCGTGGGGTACGCGGCGGAGTGGATCGGAGTCCGCACCGGCGTGCCGTTCGGGGAGTACTCCTACACGACGGTGCTGTGGCCGCAGGTGGGCGGTGTGCCGGTCGTCGTGGCGGCGGCCTGGGGCGGCATGGGCTTGGCGGCGCACGCGGTGGCGACCGCGATCGTCCCGTCCGGGGGCGTGGCGCGGGTGGCGGTGGGCGCGGCGGCGCTCACGGCGTGGGACCTGTTCCTCGACCCGCAGATGCTGCGGCTGGGCCTGTGGACGTGGGCTGACCCGGGCCCGTACCGGGGCGTGCCGCTCAGCAACTTCGCCGGCTGGCTGGCGGTGTCGGCGCTGGTCATGGTGGTGATCGACGCGATCGTGGGACGGGCGGAGAGGGCCGCGTCCCGGGGCCTGCTCGCCCTCTACTCGGTGATGGCCGCGATGGAGACGCTGGCGTTCGCGGCGGTGTTCCAGCCGCCGGACCGGCTGGTGGCGGCGGCGGGCGGGCTGTCGATGGGGACGTTCGCGGTGCTGGCGTGGAGGCGTCGATGGCCGAGGTGATCGTGGTCGGCGGCGGGGTCGGCGGGATGGTCGCCGCGCTGCTGCTGGCGCGGGGCGGCCACCGGGTGCGGCTGTACGAGCGGCTGGACCGGCTGGGCGGCAAGCTGGCCGAGCACCGGCGCGACGGGTTCGCGTTCTCCCTCGGCCCGTCGCTGCTCACCCTGCCCGGCGTCTTCCGCGACCTGGGCGTGGGACGGGACCTGCTGCGGCTGGACGAGCTGTGCCGGTACCGCTTCGCCGACGGGTCCGGGCTGCGCGCCTTCCGCGACCCGTCGCGCATGGCCGCGGAGGTCGACCGGCTGGCGCCCGGCGAAGGCGAGTCCTGGCGCGCCTTCCACCGCTGGGCGGAGGGCTGCCTGGCGGCGTCCCGGCGCACCTTCTTCGCCGGGCCGCCGGGACGCCCGCCGGGGCAGGCCAGGCTGGGCGACCTGTTCGCGGTCGCGCCCGGACGGACGCTGGACAGCCTGGCGCGGCGCTTCTTCCGCGACCGGCGCCTGCGCCAGTACGTGGGGCGATACGCGACGTACGCCGGGTCGAGCCCGTACGCGGCCCCGGCCGCGCTGGGCTGCGTCCCGGCGATCGAGCACGGCGAGGGCGGCTGGTACGTGCCGGGCGGCCTGCCGCGCCTCGCCGACGACCTGGCCGGACTGCTCGCGGACGCGGGCGTGGAGGTCCGCACCGGAACCGAGGTGGCCGAGGTGGTCGCCGGCCGCGTGGCGGTCTCGGGAGTGCGGCTGGCCTCGGGCGAGCGGGACGCGGCCGACGCGGTGGTGGTGAACGCCGACGCGGCCGCGCTGCACGGGCGGCTGCTGCCCGACCGGCGGCGGCTGCGCGGGCTGGCCCGGCTGGGCCTGTCGTCGTCGGCGTTCCTGATCCTGGCCGGGGTCGAGGGACGGACCGAGGGCCTCCCCCACCACTCCGTCGTCTTCTCCGCCGACTACGGGCACGAGTTCGCCGACATCTTCCAGCGGCGGCGGCCCCCGCTGGACCCGACCGTGTACATCGGCTGCTCGGCGGTGGACGACCCGTCCCAGGCCCCGGCGGGCGCCGAGAACTGGGTGATGCTCGTGAACGTCCCGTCCGGCGATCCCGGCCGCTGGCCGATGTCCCCGGAGTCCTACCGCGACCTGGTCCTGGAACGGCTGGCCCGGCGCGGGCACGACCTGTCGGGGCGGTTGCGGTTCACGGAGCTGTTCACGCCCGCGGACCTGCGGGACCGGTACGACGCGTGGGGCGGGGCGATCTACGGCAGCGCCTACCGGGGCCGGCTGGCGCCGGTCCGCAGGCCGGGCAACCGGGGGCCGCGGCGCGGGCTGTACCTGGTGGGCGGCTCGGCGCATCCGGGCGGCGGGCTGCCGCTGGTCGCTATGGGCGGGCGCATCGTCGCGTCCCTGGTCGAGCAGGACTTCCCGCGCGGAAGGGAAAAGAGGACGGCATGAGAGTGCTCACCGTGTTGCAGGCGGCGGCGGCCGTGGCCGTGGCGGCGCGGCTGGCGCGGGGGCGCGGCCGTCCCGCGCCGCTCGCGCGGCCCGCGCCGCCCGTCGCTCCCCCGGATCAGCGGATCTCCGTGGTGATCCCCGCGCGGAACGAGGAGGACCGCATCGCGGGCTGCCTCGTCCCGCTGCTCAAGGATCCGGCGGTCGGCGAGGTCATCGTGGTGAACGACGAGTCCCGCGACGAGACCGCGCGGCTCGCCGAGCGCCTGGGGGCCACCGTCGTCCGGGGGCGCCCGCTGCCCGCCGGCTGGGTCGGCAAGCAGTGGGCGCTGCACCAGGGCGTCGCCGCCGCGGCCGGGCCCGTCGTGGTCCTCCTGGACGCCGACACCCGTCCCGAACCGGGCCTGTGCACCGCGCTGGCCGAGCGGCTGCGCACCTGCGACCTGGTGACGGCCGGGCCGCGGTTCCTCTGCGGCGGTGTCGCCGAACAGGCGCTGCACGCCTCCTTCCTGGCCGGGCTGGTCTACCGGTTCGGGCCGATCGGGCCGGCGGCGCCGTCCCCCGACCGGATCCTCGCCAACGGCCAGTGCATGGCCTTCCGGAAGGACGCCATGGTCGAGGCCGACGGGTTCGCCCGCGTCCGCCGCCACCTCACCGACGACGTCGCCCTCGCGCGGCTGCTGGCGCGGGACGGCTGGCGGGTCGGGTTCGTGGACGCGGGCGCCCTGCTCGGCGTCGACATGCACGAGTCGGCGGCGCAGGTGTGGCGCGAGTGGGGGCGTTCCCTGCCGCTGCGGGACGTGACCGCGCCCGACCGGCTCGTCCTGGACGTGGCGGTGCTGTGGCTGACCACGGCGCTGCCCGTGCTGCGGCTGGCGGCGGGACGGCCCACGCCCCTGGACCTCGGCCTGCTGGCGCAACGGCTGCTGCTGGCCGCCGCGCTGCGCGGCAGCTACGCCGGGCCCCGTCTGGGCCTGGCGCTCTCGCCGCTGCTCGACGTGGCCACGGCGGTGCGCCTGACACAGGCCGCGGTACGGCCGGTGCGCACCTGGCGCGGCCGCACCTACGGCGACGACGCGGTCAGCCCGCCGGGCCTCGGACGCGCCGCCGCCGGGCTCGTCCGCGGCGCCGTCCCGCCAGCGCGGCCTGCCCGAAACGCAGCCCGATGAGGCACATCAGCCCGCCGGTCGCCGCCACCAGCGCGGGCGGCATGAACAGCAGTTGCAGCACCGGCAGCGAGAACACCGCCACGCGCGTGCCCCAGGCGAACGAGCCCCGGGCCAGGCTCACCCCGACCAGCAGCGCGAGCCCGAGCCCGAACGCCGGCGGGCAGATCACGGCGAAGCCGCCCGCGAACGTGAGGATCGACCGGCCGCCCCGCCACCCCGCGAACACCGGCCACGCGTGCCCGGCCATCGCGGCCGCCACCGCCGCGTACACGGGCAGGACGCTAGCGCCGTCCACCACCCAGAGCGGGCCCGTCTCCGTGCCGCCCGCCACCAGCCCGACCAGCCCGGCCGCCGTCCCCTTGAGCAGGTCGCCGGCGAAGACGGGCACGGCCGCGCGCCACCCGAGCAGCTCCATCACGTTCCAGAAACCGGGATTGCGGTCGCCGGCGGCGCGCGGATCGAACCCGTGCAGGCGGCCGACCAGCACCGCGACCGGCACCGATCCGAGCAGGTAGCCGGCGGTGACCGCCACGAGAACCGGAGTCATCGCCTCGTTCCACCTCATCAGGTACGCGGGTGTGGACGCCATGCGGCACATGGCCTTCGACCGGCCGCGGCTGCGCCGCACCGCCGGCCTGCGGTTCTGGCGGCTGCTGGGGACGGGCCGCGGCCGGTCCATGGGCCTGGGCGCCGACCCGCGCCGCTGGGCGCTGTTCGCGGTGTGGGACGGCGAGGCCGCGCTGGCGGACTTCCTGCGCCGGTCGCCGGTCGCGGACCGCTGGCGGCGGGAGGCCGTGGAAGCCTGGCACGTACGGCTGGCGCCGCTCGCGTCGCGGGGCGCCTGGGCCGGGCGGGACCCGTTCGCCGGAGCGGCCGCCCTGGACCGGGCACGCGACGGGGCGCCGGTGGCCGTGCTGACCAGGGCCTCGATCCGCCCGTTCCGGCTGGTGGCGTTCTACCGGTCGGTCCCGGAGGTGGACCGGCTGCTGCGGCTCCACGAAGGCTGCCTGGCCTCGGTCGGCGCCGGCGAATGGCCGCTGGCCCGCCAGGCGACGTTCTCGCTGTGGCGGGACGAGGCGGCCGTCGCCCGCTTCGCCTACCGGGACGGCGCCCATCGCGACGTCATCGGCCGGGTGCGGAACGAGGACTGGTACGCCGAGGAACTCTTCGCGCGCTTCACCCCGTACGGCAGCGAGGGCGCCTGGGACGGCCGCGACCCGCTGCGCGACGCCGCGACACTGTGAGCGCCTCACCCGCCGGCCCCGTCCCCGGACGCGCGGGTGTCGTCCGCCGCCAGATCGCACGCGACCCGGCAGGCCCGCGCGATCGCGGCGGCCCGTGACGAGCCGTGCGCGACGACGACCGTCCCGGACAGGCCGAGCAGCGCCGCGCCGCCGTGGGTCTCCGCGGCGTAGAGCCGCGCGACCTCGCGCAGCCGGGCGGGCTTGGCGATGCCGGCCCTGGCGACCAACTCCAGGGTCGTGCGGACGTTGCCCTCGATGTTCTTCAGCACGACGTTGCCGGTGAAGCCGTCGGTCACGACCACGTCGACCGTCCCCGCGAGCACGTCGTGGCCCTCCACGTTGCCGTGGAAGCGGACCGGCAGCGCGGGCAGGAGCCGGCCGGCCTCGCGGGCGAGCCGGTTGCCCTTGCCGGGCTCGGCGCCGAGCGACAGCAGGCCCACCGACGGGTCGGCGACGCCCAGGACCCGCCGAGCGTAGGCGGTGCCCAGCAGCGCGAACTGCGCCACCATCTCCGCGGTCGGGTCGGCGGTCGCGCCCGCGTCCACCAGGACGGTCGTGCCGGTCAGCGACGGCAGCGCCACCGCCAGCGCCGGGCGCAGCACGCCCTCCCGCCGCCCGAGCGCGCGGACGGCGCACGTCACGACGGCCCCGGTCGACCCGGCCGACACGAACGCGCCGCCGTCCCCCTGAGCCAGCTCGCAGCCCACCATGACGCTCGACTCCGGGCGGGCGGCGGCCCGCGCGCCGCGCTCGGTCATGGGCACCGCGTCCCGGGCGTCCACCACCTCGACCTCGCCGGACGAGCCGTGCCGCCGCAGCTCGGCGCCGATCTCCTCGGACCGGCCGACGAGCACCACCGGCACCCCGAACCTGCGCCGCGCCGCCACCGCGGCCGGCACCGTCTCCACCGGGCCGTGGTCGCCGCCCATCGCGTCCAGCACGACCCGTCCCGGCCGGGCGAGCGCGTCGTTCCGGGCCCGTGACCGGGGCGTCATGGCCGTCACCGCGCACCCGCCGGGGCGCGGCGCTCGGCCCGCCGGGCCGCCGACGCCGCCCGCAGGTGCCGCGCGAAGATCACCGCGCGGCGGCGGCGCGGCACCCGCGCCCTCCCGGCCAGCACGTCGTGGTTCCGCGCGGCGATCGCGTCCAGGATGCCGCCGTACAGCTCGTAGGCGGCGCGGACGCAGGGGCGCGAGGACGGCGCCAGCAGGTCCACCCCCTCCAGGGCGCGCCGGTAGTGGTCGCGGGCGCGGTCCTCCTCGTAGGCGACCAGTTCCCGCAGCTCCGGGGACGCGCGGCCGCGGGCGAGGTCGTCCTCGGCCACGCCGAACTCGGCCAGGTCGCGCCGCGGGAGGTAGACCCGGCCGCGCTCCAGGTCCTCGGCGACGTCGCGGAGGAAGTTGGTGAGCTGGAACGCCCGGCCCAGCTCGCGGGCGGGTTCGCGGGCGAGCCGCCCGGCCCCGGGCACCGTCTCCAGCACCGGCAGCATCATCAGGCCGATGGCCGCGGCCGAGCCTTCCATGTACTCCAGCAGGTCTCCGTAGGTCTCGTAGCGGGTGACGGTCAGGTCGGCGCGCATCGACCGCAGGAAGGCGTCGATGTCGGCGCGCTCGATGCCGAAGGACCGCACGGTGTGCACGAAGGCGGGCAGCACCGGCCCCTGGGCGGGCTCCCCGGCCAGGCACGCGGCCAGCGCCGAGGTGAGGTCGTCGAGCGCGGCGGCCCGTCCGGCGGGGGCACCGGCGGAATCGACGATGTCGTCCACGTGGCGGGCGAACCCGTACAGCGCGTGGACGTGCCGCCGCTTCCACGCGGGGAGCAGCAGCGTGGCCAGGTAGTAGGAGCGCCCGTGGTCGGCGTTGAGGCGGCGGCACCGTTCGTAGCTCGCGGTCAGCGTCATCGGCCGTCCTCCAGGATCCGGGCCGCGGCCAGTCGCCCGGAGATGAGTACGGGGGGAACGCCCACGCCCGGCGCGGTGTGCATCCCGGCGAAGTGCAGGCCCGGAACGCGGCGGCTCCGCCCCGAGGGCCGGAACCACGCGGTCTGGCGGAAGCGGTGGTCGAGGGCGAACGGGGTCCCCGCGGAGTGGCCCATCCGCGCCCAGGCGGGCGGGTCGAAGGTCATGCGGGGCGCCGCCGACAGGTCGCCGTACCCGAGGTCCGCCAGGCGCCGCAGGAGCCGGTCGCGCAGCCACGGCGCCAGCCGCTCCCAGTCGGCGCCGGTCGCCAGGTTCGGCGCGGGCTCCAGCACGCTCAGGGTGGCGTGCCCGGCCGGGGCGGCGGTGGTGTCCGGCCCGGGGCAGGTGACCAGCAGGCTGGGATCGGGCTGGGGGCGCCCGGCCTCCAGGGCTGAGAACGTGCTCGCCCATCCGCGGCCGAAGTGCAGGGTGTGGTGCGCCCGCCCGGCAGGCCGCCGGTCCAGCCCCAGATGCATAACGAGGCAGGACGGCGCGAAGCGCGGCCGGCGCAGCCGCCAGTCCCGCGCGGCCTCCGGCAGCAGGCGGTCCCGGTGCGCGGCGGGCAGGTCGCAGGCGATCACCACGTGGCTCGCGCGGAGCCGTTCACCGGTGTCGAGCCGGACGGCCGCCGCCGCTCCCGAGGCGTCCGTCTCGACCCGCGTGGCGCGCGTCCCGTACCGGACGCACGCTCCCGCCTTCTCCGCCACCCGGGCGAGGGCCTGCGGGACGGCGTGCATGCCGCCGTCGGAGGGGAAGTAGACGCCGCCGACGGTGTCCATGTGCGCGATGACGGCGTAGACGGCCATCGCCTTCTGCGGCGCGAGCCCCACGTACAGCGACTGGAAGGTGTGCGCGCGGATGAGCCGCTCGTCGGTCAGGTGAGCGGCGGCGAACCGGTCCAGGCGCCGGAATCCACCTGCGGCGGCCAGCCTCAGCAGCGCGTACGGGCGCGCGAGACCGCGCAGCCTCGTCATGTCGGCGTCGATGAACGACGGCCACTCGACGGCGAACAGCGCGGCGAGCCGCCGCCGGAACCGCAGGTACCGCGCGGCCTCGGCCGGGCCGCACAGGGCGCGGACGTTCGCGGCCATCTCCTCCGCCCCGGCCACCACGTCCAGGTGCGAGCCGTCGGGGAAGGCCATCCGGTAGAAGGGGTCGAGCCGCCGCAGCGGCAGCACGTCCTCCAGGTCCTCGCCCGCGGCGCCGAACGTGTCGGCCAGCACCTCCGGCATGGTGAGCACGGAGGGCCCGGTGTCGAACCGGTAGGGGCCGAGGTGCGCGGAGCCGCAGCATCCGCCCGGTTCGCCGCGGGCCTCGACGACCAGCACCTCCCGCCCGCGCGCGGCCAGGTGGACGGCCGCCGCCAGCCCGCCCAGCCCGGCCCCGACGACCACCACCGGATCGCCCGCGCCCATCAGGGGTCCTCACCCGGTACGCGGTCCCCCGCCCCGCCGTCATCAAAGATCACCGTCGCCTCCGTCGCCGCCGCCCGATCCATCCGGCCCGTCGCTCATGACTTCGGGGCGGAGCGGCCCGGCGGTTGCATCGGGACGGCGACCGTCCCGGGTTCCGGCCGGGCCGACCCAGGGACGGCCACACCCCGGGCGGGCTTTGATTGTGCCCGAAACCAATTCTTCCGAAATGCATCCATCGCCATTCCCAGGACGCGATGAATGGTTGATTCTCGACCTACAAGAATGTAGTTTCCAGGTCCGGAGAGGGCAGATCTTTTGCCCGGCGCGCGCTCATCTCGCTCCCGTTCCCCCACCCCCGACATGGAGCACGCCATGCCCGACAACGCCTCCACTCCCCACCACCCCGGCCCCGGCCCCGGCGTCGGCCGCCGCAAGGTCCTCGGCGCCGCCGCGCTCGGCGGGTTCGGCCTCGCCGCCGGACTCGGCACCGGGACGGCACACGCCGCGACCCGGCGGACCAGGGTCCCCGTCACCGAGCAGAGAGAGCGGGCCGTCGTCATCGGGTCCGGCTTCGGCGGCGGCGTGACCGCCCTCAGGCTCGGCCTGGCCGGGGTCCGGACGCTCGTGCTGGAACGCGGCCTGCGCTGGCCGACCGGGCCCAACGCCACCACGTTCTGCCGCATGGCCAACGTCGACCGCCGGTCCTCCTGGCTGACCGACCACAGCCCGATCCCCGGCGTCCCCGGCACCTGGAAGCCCTACACGGGCGTGCTGGAGACCGTGGAAGGCCAGGGCATGACCATCAACTGCGGCTCCGCGGTCGGCGGCGGGTCGCTGACGTACCACGGCATGACGCTGCAACCGACCGAGGCGGCCTTCGCCGCCTCGATGCCGATGATCGCCGACGACTACGACGCGCTCGACCGCTACGCCTACCCCACCGTCGCCCGCATGCTGCGGATCACCACGGTGCCCGACGACGTGCTGGCCACCGACCCCTACCGCTCGTCCCGGCTGTTCCTGGACGTCGCGCCGAAGGCCGGCATGGAGACCTTCAAGGTCCCCCTGCCCGTCGACTGGAACTTCGTGCGCGGCGAACTGCAGGGCAGGTACCAGCCGACCTACACCACCAGCGACCTCACCTTCGGGGTCAACAACGGCGGCAAGCACTCCATCGACGTCACCTACCTCGCCGCCGCCGAGGCCACCCGGCGGGTCCGGGTGGAACCCCTGCACGTCGTCCGCGACCTGACGATGGACGCGCTGAAGCGCTGGGTGCTGCACGTCGACCGCATCGACACCGACGGCGTCGTCCAGGAGCGCAAGCGCATCACCGCCGACGCGGTGTTCCTCAACGCCGGGTCGCCCGGCACCACCCGGCTCATGGTCAAGGCGCGGGCCAAGAACCTCGTGCCCGACCTGCCCGACGCCATCGGCACCCAGTGGGGCAACAACGGCGACCGCATCTTCGCCTGGGTGCAGATGAACGGCGACCCTGGACGCCCCCAGGGCGGCCCCGCCTGCGTCGGCGGGCGCGTCGCCGGCAGCCCGATCCCGTACACGATCATCCACGCCGGGTCCCCGATGCTGCCGCCCGACGGGACCAGGATGATGACCGTGGTCGGGTTCGGGATCGTCAAGGCCACCGGCACCTGGGCCTACGACGCGTCCGCCGACGACGCCCGCCTGACCTGGAACCCGGCGGGCGACGCCGACCTGCAGGCGCTGATCAAGCAGCGGATGGACGAGATGGTCCGGGTCGGCGGCGGGATGATGATCGACCGGGACGCCCAGGTGCCCTCGACCTGGCACGCCCTCGGCGGCGTCCCCATGGGCGGCGCGGTCGACCGCCACGGCCGGGTGCTGGGCCACCGCGGGCTGTACGTCCTGGACGGCGCGCGCATCCCCGGCTCCACCGGGGCCTGCAACCCGTCCATGACCATCGCCGCGCTCGCCGAGCACAGCATGGCCGCGATCCTCCGCCAGGACCTCGGCGGCGTCTTCTAGGAAGGACCCCGGAAAGGACGGCGTGGGCCCGGCCGGGTTCTCCGGCCGGGCCTGCGCCGTCGGCAGGGCTCCGTGGGGAGTGCGCTCAGCGGCCGCGCGGCTTGGGCGTGCGGGGGCGCATGATCAGGGCGGCGACGTGGTACGTGCACGGTTCGCCGCCGGGGTTGGCGTAGGCGTGGGTGACGTGGGCGGCGAAGTAGACCGAGTCCCCCGCCTCCAGGTCGATGACCCGCTCCCCGGCGGTGAGCCGCAGGGTGCCGGACTCGACGGCGACGAACTCGTGGGAGCCCGGCGCGTACGCCGGGTACTCCCCCGCGTCGCAGCCCGGCGGGAGCGTGGAGCGCACCCATTCGAAGTTCACGCCGGGGACCACGGGGGTCAGGACCGTCCGCCGCCATCCCCCCGGCTCGTCGACGGTGTCCTGGGCGGCGGCGCGGCGCACGATGACCTGGTCGTCGCCGGGCCTGGGGAGGAGGTCGGCGAGGGGCGCGCCGAGGCCGTCGGCGATGCGCGCGAGGGTCACGATGGTGGGCGCCTTCTGCCCGCGCTCCACCGAGGACAGCATGCTCACGCTGACGTCGGCGGCGTCGGCGAGCTGCTGGAGCGTCAGGCTCCTGGCGCGGCGCAGTTCCTGGACGCGGCCGCCCAGTGCCGCAAGATCGACCATTCCTCTATAATAGAGGTAATTTTCGCTATAGAGGAATTCATCGCCGTGACGCTCCCTGAGACCGGCATCCGCCCGGCGCTCCCCGCCGATCTGGAGGCCGTGGCCGAGATCTTCGCCCACTACGTCCTGCACTCCACGGTCACCTTCGAGCAGACCCCGCCCACCGTCGCCCGGTGGCGGGAGCGGCTCGCCGCCCTGGACGCAAAGGGCCTGCCCTTCCTGGTCGCCGACGCGGGCGGCGAGGTGGCGGGCTACGCCTACGCCGGCCCCTGGCGTCCCAAACCCGCCTACCGGCACACCGTGGAGGACTCGATCTACCTCGCCCCCGCCCGCACCGGCCAGGGCCTCGGCGGTGCGCTGCTGGGCGCCCTGCTGGCCGGGTGCGCCCAGGCGGGCGCGCGGCAGGTGATCGCGGTCATCGCCGACACCGGGTCCGGCACGTCGGCCGCGCTGCACGGCCGCCACGGCTTCGTCCACGCCGGGCGGCTGACCGGCGTCGGGTACAAGCACGGCCGCTGGATCGACACGATCCTCATGCAGCGCGCCCTGCCGTCCGGCGCGGTGGAGGACGGCGGGCACGGCCGATGAGCCGGGACGAGGGCGGCCTGCGCAGGGCCCTCCTCGCCCTCTGCGTCACCGAGCTCACCAGCTGGGGAATCCTGTACTACTCCTTCCCGGTCGCCCTCATCGAGGTGACCCGGGACACCGGATGGTCGACGGCCACGGCCATGACCGCGTACTCGGCGGGCCTGGTCGTGAGCGCGCTCGCCGGGGCGCCGGTCGGGCGGCTGCTGGACCGTCGCGGCCCCCGCCCGGTGATGACCGCGGGTTCGGCGCTGGGCACCGCGGCCCTGCTCGCCGTGGCCGCCGCCCCCGGCCTGCCCTGGTTCACGGCCGCCTGGATGCTCGCCGGGCTCGCCCAGTCGGCGCTGCTGTACCCGCCGGCGTTCGCCGCCCTCACCCGCTGGTACGGCCCCGACCGCGTCCGCCCGCTGACCACCCTGTCGCTGGTCGGCGGGCTGGCCAGCACCGTCTACGCGCCGCTGACCGCCCTGCTGGCCGCCCATCTCGGCTGGCGGACGACCTACCTGGTGCTCGCCGCGCTGCTGTGCGCGATCACCCTCCCGCTGCACCTGCTCTTCCTGACCCCGGCCTGGCCCGGCGCGTCCGCGAGCCCGCGGGAGGCGCCCGGACCGTCCATCCGCGAGGTGGCCTCCAGTCGGGCCTTCCTCCTGCTGGCCGCCGGCATGGCCCTGGGCGGGTTCGGCCTGTACGCCGCCACCTCGAACCTGGTCCCGCTGCTGGTCGACCGGGGCACGGGGACCGCCGCGGCGGCCACCGCCCTGGGGCTGTGCGGCGCCGGGCAGGTCCTCGGACGGATCGGCTACCCGGCGCTCACCGGCAGAAGCAGCCCCCGGGCCCGCACGGTCGCCGTCCTGGCCGCCGCGGCGGCAGGCATCGCGTTGCTCGCGGTCGTCCCCGGCCCGCCGGCGCTGCTGATCGCCGCCGCCGTCTTCGCGGGCGCCGTCCGGGGCGTCTACACCCTGGTCCAGGCCACCGCGGTCAGCGACCGCTGGGGCGTGCGGCGCTTCGCCACCCTGAACGGGCTCGCCACCGCCCCGACGGCCCTCGCCGTCGCGCTGGCGCCGGCCGCCGGGGCGTTCCTCGCCGGACTGCTCGGCGGCTACACCGCCGCCCTCACCGTCCTGGCCCTCGTCGCCCTCGCCGGCGCCTTCCTGGCCGCCGGCACGCGTCCGGCCCCGCCGTCACTGGGTCCGGAGGTGGACGGGTGAGGCGGCGCGGGCCACGAGCCGTCCCGACAGGAGCGCGACCAGCACAGCGACCGCCACCGCGACGACGACCATGAGCAGCGCGCGACCGGCCGTCCAGGCGAGCATCGCCGGGTTCACCGACAGCTCGAAGATGCCCGGCGTCATGCCGACGAGCGCGGCCAGGGCGGCGATCAGGGAGACCGGGGCCGCCGCGATGACCGTCTGCCGCAGGGCGGAGCGGCGCAGCGACCTGACCGGGGCGCCCGTCGCGACCAGCACCGCCGTCGACCGGCCGCTCTCCAGCAGCGACTCGGCCCGGTGCACCACCAGCGCCGACACCGCCACGAGCAGCGCGAACAGCAGCGCCGCGTTGGTCAGCCCCAGGCTGACCAGCCAGAAGCCGTCGATGTACCCGTCGAATTCCCTGGCGCCCTGGAAGACGTCGTACTCGACGACGCCGGTGCCCGTCCCGAACATGACCACCAGGCCGACGACGGCCATGGTGCGTCCCCAGGCGCGAGGGTCGGCCTCCAGGGCGCGTGCCGCCAGGAGCGTCTCCGGCGTGCGGGCCCAGCGCCCCGCCAGGCGGGCGGACATCAGGACCAGGCGGCTGGCCCCGGCCGCCACGCCGAGGACGCTGAGCGTGCCCCCGGCGAAGAACAGCGGCACCCCGACCTTGTCCACGTTCTCGGTGAACGAGCCCGAGACCATCAGCACCACGCCGATGCCGAGCGGGAGCAGCGTGTACCAGGCCGGCCGGGGCCGGGCCGCGCGCCGCGCCACGTGCAGCGGCGAGGTGACGACGTGGCGCGACACCAGCAGGCTGACCACCGCGGCGGCGCCCACCACCGCGACGGCCACCAGCGGCACCGGCCAGGCCGGGATCGCGTACCGGGCGGTGTCCCGCACGCCGAACCAGGCCATCGCCGCCCGCTGCCCGCCCACGTAGGCGATGCCCCCGAGGACCGCCCCGAGCGCGCCGACGCGGACGGCCTCGGCCGCGCCGAGCAGCCGCACGTCGCCGGGCGTGGCACCGGCCAGCCGCAGCGCGGCCAGGCGCCATTCCTGGGTGGCCTGCGCGACCCGTCCCACCTGGTGCAGCAGCGCCAGCACCGGGACGACCAGCAGCGCCAGCGCCAGCGCGGTGCCCGGCCGCAGCCCCGACTCGCTGACCAGGCCCGCCCACGCGGTGTAGGTCGTGCCCCGGATCAGCAGCAGGTTCACCGCGCCCATGAGGAAGAACGTGGCCAGCGCGGCGCCGCCGGTCATCAGGCGCCGGCGGCGCCGGTCGGCGCGGGAGGTGCCGCGCGCCAGCATCCCGGCGACGGCGAACAGCACCCGCCCCCTGCCCCCGTTCACCGGGTCACCGCCGGGACCTCGGAGACGGCGCCGTCGCGGACGACGACCTCGCGGTCGGCGAAGGCCGCGATCCGATTGTCGTGAGTGACCAGGACGACGGTGGTGCCGTGCTCCCGCGCCGCGCCGAGCAGCAGACCGAGCACCTCCTCGCCGGCGACGCTGTCGAGCGCGCCGGTGGGCTCGTCGGCGAAGACCACCTTGGGCGCGGGCGCCAGCGCCCGGGCCAGCGCGACCCGCTGCGCCTGCCCGCCGGACAGGTCGCCGGGCCGCAGGGGCGCGCAGTCGCCGGCGCCGACGCGCTTCAGCCAGTCCAGCGCGGCGGCGGACGCCTCAGCGCGGCCGAGCCCGCCGAACATCAGCGCGACGGCCACGTTCTCCGCGGCGGTCAGCTCCGGGACCAGGCCGCCGAACTGGAAGACGATGCCGAACGCCTCGCGCCGCAGCCGGGTCCGGGTGTCCTCGTCCAGCTCGTCCAGGCGCGTCCCGCCGTAGTGGATCTCCCCGGCGTCGGGGACGACGATCCCCGCCAGGCAGTGCAGGAGCGTGCTCTTGCCGGAGCCGCTCGGGCCGGTGATCGCCACGACCTCCCCGGCGCCGACGGTCACGGACGCGCCGCGCAGCGCCAGGGTCCGGCCGAACGACTTGGCGACGTCGCGGGCTTGCAGCAGGGGGCTCATCGGCTGATCTCCTTGGTCAGGTCGGCCATGCGCTGGAGGGCCAGTTCCATCCAGCGCAGGTCGGCGTCCAGGTGGAACAGGGCGTAGTCGGCGGCCAAGATTCGGGCGGCGGAGGTCTCGGGTGCCGTCTTGTCCCGGGTCAGCTCCCGCATCCGGTCCAGGTGGGCGGCGCGCTGCCGGTCGAGGCCGGCGCGCGCGTCGCCGCCGACCACCAGCGCCATGACCACCCGGGTGAACAGGGCGCCGGTGACGTAGGGCGCGGGCGGCTCGGTCTCGGCCAGCCACGCCCGCATCCGCGCGTCGCCCTCGGGGGTGAGCTCGTAGACGGTGCGCTCGGGCCCGCCCTCCCGGGTGACCTCGGCGACCGCTACGAACCCGTCGCGCTCCAGCCGCTGCAGCGTCGAGTAGACCTGGCCGTAGGGCAGCGGCTTGGCTCCCGGGAGCCGCTCGTCGTGCTCGCGCTTGAGCTCGTACCCGTGCTTGGGACGCTCGGCGAGGAGCGCCAGCAGGATCTGCGGAGTCGACATGCCCGCACTATACACTCGATGTATGTACTGAGTGAATAGTTGCCCGCGCCGATGCGGGCCCGCCGCCATCGGGAACGGGCGGGTCCGTCAGGAACGCGACCGGGCGGGAACCCCGCCGAGAACGCCCGCCCGCCACAGGACGCGGACATGCTCGATCAGGGACGGCCCGAGGGCGCGCAGCGCGGCGGCGTCCATCTCGGCGGCCGGCGGCGTCACCATCGCGCTCATCGCCGCCACGATCATCCGGCAGGCGAAGCGGGCGGGCTCGTCGGCGGCCCCGATCAGGTCGGCCAGCGCGGCGGTGATGATCTCCTGGGTGCGGCTGCGCCGCGCGATCGCCTCCGGCCCGGCCGCGTACACCTCGACCAGGAACAGCCGCGCGTAGGGCAACTCCTCGGCCAGCGCGTCCACGTAGGCGGAGATGGCCCGCTCGCACAGCGCCAGCCGGTCGTCCACCGTGCCGGGCCCGCCCGCGGAGGGCCCGCCCGTGGAGTCACCGACCACCTCGACCAGGCGGTCCATCAGCAGTTCGCCCGCGCACTCGAAGGCGGCCATGAAGCAGTCGAGCTTGGAGTCGAACAGCGCGTAGAAGCTCTGCCGCGACACCCCCGCGCGCTGGAGGACGTCCGCGACCGAGGTGGCCACGTACCCCTTCTCGGCCATCACCTCGGCCATGGCGGCGCACAGCCGCGACCGCTGGATGCGCCGCACCTCCTCGGGGGCCAGCGCGTGGCGCCCCCGGGGCAACCGGCGGGGTGGAGAGTCCGGCATCCGACCACCATAAGGGAACGGCTGAGTGGGCGCGCTGAGCGGGAACGTCCGCGGAAGGACCCTCCCTGCCACGCCTTCGTGACCCCCCATTATACAGACATCACTGTCTGTAAGGTAGGCCCGGCACGCGCCGCCTACCAGACGATCTCCGAACCCGCATGACGGAATAGTCCTTCAATCTCGTCAGATAGCAACAAATCCCGCTACCGAATTCGGCGGGAAAGTCACCCGGAGACCCGCCGAGCAGCCCGGTCGTGGTGCGACACTTGATTTCGCGCGATTTTTCGGGGGGCCGGCAGTGAGCACACCTGATTCGAACGACGCTCCGGAAACGACCGGCGCCGTGCGCAGCCTGGCGCACGGCGGCCCGACGGTGCTGCGCATCCTGCTCGGCGGCCAGCTGCGCCGGCTGCGGGAGGCCCGGGGCATCTCCCGGGACGCCGCCGGCGAGACGATCCGCGCCTCCGCGTCCAAGATCAGCCGGCTGGAGCTCGGCCGCGTCGGGTTCAAGGAGCGCGACGTCGCCGACCTGCTCACCCTGTACGACGTGCGGGACCCGGGCGAACGGGACGCGCTGCTCGGCCTGGCCGTGCGCGCCAACGCCCCCGGCTGGTGGCACCACTACGGCGACGTCCTGCCGCCCTGGTTCGAGGTCTACATCGGCCTGGAGGGCGCCGCGTCGGCGCTGCGGATCCACGAGACGCGGTTCGTCCCCGAACTCCTGCAGACCGAGGAGTACGCCGCCGCCGCGATCGCGCTCAGCCACCCCGAGGCCACCACCGGCGAGATCGAGCGCCGCGTCCGGGTGCTGACCCGCCGGCAGCAGATCATGGACGGCCCCCGCCCGCCCCATCTGTGGGCGGTGGTCGAGGAGGCGGCGCTGCGCCGCCCGGTCGGCGGGGACGCCGTCATGCGGGCCCAGCTGCGGCGGCTGCGGGAGGCGCTCGGCTCGCCGTCGGTCACGCTGCAGGTCGTCCCGCCGCACCGCGGCGCGATCGCGGCGCTCAGCGGGCCGTTCACGCTGCTGCGGTTCGCCGAGCCGACCCTGCCCGACGTGGTCTACCTGGAGCAGCTGACCAGCGCCCTCTACCTTGACAAGCCCGCCGACCTGGTCGTCTACAAGAAGTGCCTGGACCGCCTGTCGGTCAACGCGTCCCCGCCGCGGGAGACGGCCGGAATCCTCGACCGGATCATCGGCGACACCCCCTGACCACCCGGTTGGCGAGATCCCCCGGCACCGGTCAGACTTGTCCCCGCCGACGCCGACGCAGCCGTGGGAAAGGTGACGCCGTGACCACCGAAGCGACCCCCTCCGGGCACGAACCGGAGATCGAGATCGACACCTCCGTGGCGCATCCCGCGCGCGTCTGGGACTACTGGCTCGGCGGCAAGGACAACTACCCTCCCGACCAGGAGGTCGGCGACCACCTCAACGAGACGATGCCCGAGGTGGTCATCTGGGCGCGCGCCGACCGGGAGTTCCTGGGCCGCGCCGTCCGCCACATGGTCGCCGAGGGCGTGCGGCAGTTCCTCGACATCGGCACCGGCATCCCCACCGCCGACAACACCCACGAGGTCGCGCAGCGCCTCGCGCCCGAGAGCCGGGTCGTGTACGTCGACAACGACCCCATCGTCCTGGCGCACGCGCGCGCCCTGCTCACCAGCTCCCCGAGCGGCGCGACCGACTACATCGACGCCGACCTGCGCGACCCCGAGGCGATCCTGACCGCCGCCGCGCGCACGCTCGACTTCTCCCGCCCCGTGGGCATCACCCTGCTGGGCATCCTGGAGTTCGTCCCCGACGACCAGGCGTACCCCATCGTGAACCGCCTCCTGGACGCCGTCCCGTCCGGCAGCCACCTGGCGATCGCCTGCCCCACCAGCGAGGTGAACACCGAGGCGATGCAGGAGGTCGTGCGCCGCTGGAACGAGAGCGGCGCCACCCCCGCGGCCCTGCGCGACGCCGCCCAGCTCGCCCGCTTCTTCGAGAAAACCGAACTCCTCGAACCGGGCCTGGTCTCCCTCCCCCGCTGGCGCCCCGACCCCAACACCCTCTACGCCGACCGCGAACTCGGCTTCTTCTGCGCCGTAGGCCGCAAACCCTGACCCGCCCCGGACGCGCCGACAAGAGAAGACAGGAGGAATCCGTGCCCCTCGACGGTGAGGTCAGCGGTCCGTCGGCCGCACGCGGGCGGGACACCGACCGCTTCTACGCCCTTCTCGACGAACTGGCCGAACGGGTCGGCGGGGCCCGGCGGCTCCGGGACTGCTCCGAGGCCACCGGCTGGCCGCGGTTCGGCGTGGAGTTCTTCCTCGAAGAGGGCCAGGCCCGCGCCGGAGGGGAAGGGCTCCGCGTCGTCCGGGTGGGCAGCCACGCCCTGCGCGCCGCATCGCGGGCGACGTTCTGGTCCAGGCTCGCCCAGCACCGGGGCCCGGTGAAGGGCGCCAACGCGGGAGTGGGCAATCACCGCGGTTCCGTGTTCCGCCACCACGTCGGCACCGCCCTCCTGAACACCGGGCCGTGGCCCGCCGGCGTCTCGGAGTCCTGGCACCAGAAGAACGTGAGCCCGCTCCAGCGGGGAGCCGAACACCGCCTGGAGCGATCCGTGAGCGGCCGCATCACCGAAATGCCGCTGCTCTGGCTGGACGTCCCCGACCGCGAGGAACGGAAGGCCATCCGGGCGAACTCGATCGCCCTGCTGTCCATGCGGCACTCCGGGGGCGTTCACCAGGTCGCGCTCGGCTGGCTGGGTCTGAACGCGGAGAACGGGAACGTCCGCACCTCGGGGCTGTGGAACAGCGACCACGTCGACGACTTCTACGACCCGTCCTTCCTGGACGCCATGGAGGACCGCGTGAAGGCGCTGTGACGACCCGGCGCGCCCCGGGGGTGGGGGGTGAGGAGGGTGAGGGCCTGGTCGAGGGTGGGGGTCATGGTGATGTGGCGTTCCAGGCCGGTGCGTTCCAGTATGCGTCTGAAGATGCCGGGCGGTCTGGCCACCAGGAGGTCGCCGCCGGCGGCGCGGGCGGTCTTCCACATGGACACCAGCGTGCCCAGGCCTGAGGAGTCGCAGAAGGTGACGCGGTCGAAGTCCAGCACCACGCGGGGCGGGGTGAGCGGTTCGGCCGCCGTGCGGACGCGCTCGCGCAGCAGGTCGGCGGTGGTGTAGTCGATCTCGCCCTCGACGTGGACGACGACCGCGCAACCGCGGTCGCCGGTGCGGATCTGGAGCCGCTGCTGAGGGCCGGGGCCGGAGTTCCAGGGACCCTCGAGTACGGCCGAACTCATGACCGTTCACCTCCGTGGCGATAAGCCTGTGTGTCGTCGTCACCTTCACGGCAGGCTTACCTGGCATCACGGGGAACATCCATGTTTCTTTTACCCAGGGGTTGGGGTTCGCTTTGCGCGGTGAACGGCGTCAGGTGGTGGCTTCGACCTTGCGCCAGCGGGCCTCGAAGAAGGAATAGGCGCCGAAAAGGGCCAGGCCCGCGGCGACGGCGAGCAGGAGCCACGGGCCGGCGGGCGTCCGGGCGAACTCCCGCAGGGTGCCGTCCAGGCCCCTGGCCTTGCCCGGGTCGAAGGTGAGCGCGGCGTGGACGAGGAAGCCGCCGACCCCGCCGAGGACCAGGCCGCGGGCGCAGTTGCCGGTCGTTCCGAGGACCGTGGCGGTCAGGCGGGTCCGGATGCGCATCCCCGCCGTCTTGAGCTCCTCGAGGAACTCGCGCCGGACCGCCTTCACGATCGTGATCGCGCCCACGACCAGGAATCCGGCACCGACCGCCAGCACGACCCAGCGGCCGCCGGGCTCGGCCATCGCCCTGGCGGTGAAGGTCCGCGACTGCTGGTCGGACGAGCCGCCGCCGTGCCCGGCCGCGAACGCCAGGGAGGCGGCGAAGCCCATCGTGTACAGCAGGCCGCGGGCGAAGGACATGAGCCGGTTGTGGGCCCGGTGGCCGTCCCGGACGGGGCGGCCGTACCGCGCCTCGGCGAACTGCCACAGGGCGAGCCCGGCGAATCCGGCGACGATCAGCCAGAGGGCGGCGGTGCCGCCCGGCGTGCCGGCCACGGCGGTCAGGGCGCCCTTCTGGTCGGCCTCGCCGTGCCCGCGCCCCAGTCCGATCCGGCCGGCGAGCAGGCCGATCAGCAGGTAGATGGCGCCGCGGCCGACCAGCCCGACGCGGGTCAGATGGTGGAACCACGCATGCCCCGCGGTCCTGCGGACCGCCTCCCGCACTCCTGTGCCCGCCACGTCGCGCCGCCCTTCGTCAAGACGGCCAGGCCGTTCCCTGACCAAGGGCGGCCAAACACTCGGCCAAGTCAGAGCCGGGGCAGGCGCAGGACGAGGCGCGCGCCCGTCGGGTTGTCGGCGATGTGGAGGGTGCCGCCGTGGGCGTGCGCGATCTCCCGGGCGATGGGCAGGCCCAGCCCGGTGCCCGCGGGGTCGGCGCGGCGGGCGTCGGAGCCGCGGTGGAAGCGGCTGAACACCGCCTTGCGGTCGGCGACCGGGATGCCGGGCCCGTCGTCGACGACCTCCAGGACCGCCCACCCGTCGTCGCGGGCGACCGACACCTCGATCCGGCCGCGGGCGTGCCGTTCGGCGTTGGTCATCAGGTTCTCCAGCAGGCGCGCCAACTGGAGGGCGGATCCCCGCACGACGACGGGGCCGGGCCGCTCCCGCATGGTGATGGTGACGGCGGGGGGATGCCGCCGCGACAGTTCGTCCTCCACCAGGTGGATCAGATCGACCGATTCGATCAGCGGCGGGGGCGTGCCGGCCTCGAGACGGGCCAGTTCCAGCAGGTCGGAAACGATGTCGCCGAGCCGCTCGGCGTCCTGCAGGGCCGCCAGCACGATCCGCCGCCAGTCGGTGTCGGGGTCGATCAGGGCGTCCTGCAGCCGGGTCTGCAGCCCGGTGATCGGGCCGCGCAGGTCGTGGGAGGCGTCGGCGACCACCTCGCGCTGCCGGCTCATCGCGCGCCGCAGCCCCTCGATCGTCTGGCGCTCGCCCGCCTGGGCGCGGCGGAGCCGCTGGTTGACCTCCTGAATCTCGCGGGACCGGGCGAACAGCTCGGCCTCGATCGCCAGCATCTTCGCGATGGCCGAGCCGCGGCTGCCTCTGGGCGGGCTCGCACCGGCCTTGCGCAGCTCGTGGACGAAGCCGGTGACCTCCTCCGGCCGATGGTAGATCCAGCGGACCTCGCCGTCCGGGCCCAGGATCGGGGCGTTGACGATGTTCCAGTAGCGTTCCTCGAGCCTCTCCGGCTCTCCGGGGACCGCGACGTCGTACCGCTGCAGCCCCATGACGTCGGTCTCGCGTTCGGCCAGCACCCGCTCCAGCGAGGTCCGCAACGCCACCGCCTCGCTGGCGGCGGGCCCTCCGGGGAAGGCATCCAAGACCTCCCGGCCGAGCAGTTCGTCCCGGCTGTGGCCCGAGACCTTCTCGTACGCCCGGTTCACCGCCAGGTACACCAGCTCCGGCGACAGCACCGCCAAAGGGGCGGGCGCGGCGTCGAACACCTGCGTGAAATCCACCTCGGCCATGCCCCAGCCCCCCGTTCGTACCCCCTCCTTCACCTGCATACCCGGCTTGTCCGCCCCGGCATCGGCGCCACCGAGGCCGAGTTGTTACGGAATGAGGTGTTTGTTGCGGCCGTGGCTCTAGGCTGTGCCCGTGGCGTCTGCGCAGATGGTGATCGATGGGCGTTTCGAGCTGCTGGAGCGGCTGGGAAGCGGCGGGATGGGCACCGTCTGGCGCGCGCAGGACCTCGCCCTCCACCGCGAGGTGGCGCTGAAGGAAGTGCGGGTCGTCGACGCCTCGCTTGAGGACGACCCGGTCCGGGCCGCGAAGATGCGCGAGCGGGTGCTGCGCGAGGCCCGCGCCCTGGCCCGGCTCGACCATCCCAGCGTGGTGACCGTCCACCACATCGTCGACTCGCCCGGCATGGCGCACCCGTGGATCGTCATGGAACTGGTGCGCGGCAGGTCCCTGGAGGACCGACTCCAAGACGGGACGATGGCGCCCGCGGAGGCGGCGGCGGCCGGGCGCGGGATCCTGGCGGCGCTGCGGGCCGCGCACGAGGCGGGCATCACCCATCGCGACGTGAAGCCGGCGAACGTGCTGCTGCGCCAGGACGGGAGCCCGGTCCTGACCGACTTCGGCATCGCGGCGCTGCGCGAGTCGACCCGGGTCACCGCCACCGGTGGACTGGTCGGCTCTCCCCTGTACATCGCCCCCGAGCGGCTGCGCGGCGAGGAGGGCAACCCGGCCTCGGACTTCTGGTCGCTGGGCATGCTGCTGTACGTCGCGGTCGAGGGGCACCATCCGATGCGCCGCGACAGCCCGGTCGCCACGCTCGCGGCCGTCATGAACGGCACCGTCCCGCCGCCCCGCCAGGCCGGGCCGCTGGCCCCCGTCCTGTCCGCGCTGCTGGTGCCCGACCCCGCCGCGCGGCCCGCGCCCGAGCAGCTCGACCGCATGCTCGCGCAGGCGGCCGCCGGCCAGACCCCGGCGGCCGGCCAGGCCCCGATGCGGCCCGCGCACGCGGTGCCGCCTTTCAGACCCGTCCCGCCGGGGCCGAACACCCACCCCGTGGGCGGCACCGACCCGCGCATGGGCCTGCCTCCCGGGCCGCCGGCGGTGCGGCCGCGCAGACGCCGCGCCGCGCCGCTGGTCGCGGTGGCCGTCCTGGCCGTGGGCCTGCTCACCGCGATGCTGGCCACGGTCGTGATCGTGCTGCCCACGCTGGTGAGGGAGACCGGAGAGGCGGCCGGCGACCGGCTCCGTTCCGTCACCGACCGCCCCACCCCGAGCGCCACCGACGCTATGCAGGGCACGGAGACCGCGGGGTCGGGCAGCCTGCTGGCTCCGGCCCGGCTCCGCGCCGTCGTCGCGGCGCTGGAGAAGGCTTCGGGCGGTGTCGAGTTCTCCCGCTTCTCGGTGTACCCGGAACACGCCGCCGCCGAGGCACCCGTGCCCGGACGGGGCAAGCTCTACGACCGGTTCTCCTACAGGGACGGGCAGGCCATCCGTACAGGCGCCGGCGGCACCCTCGGATCCGGCGACGCCACCGTGAAGCTGAGGTCGTTCGCCTGGGACGCGGTGCCGAAGCTGATGAAGACGGCGGAGAGCAAGCTGGGCATCGTCAAGCCGACCAGCCGCTACCTCATCGTGGACCCCGCGTGGGCGTTCGCCGACGACCGGCCCGTGCTGCTGGTCTACCTCTCCGACGCGTACGGCGCGGCGTACCTGGCCGCCGATATGAAGGGCAAGGTCCTGCGCACCTACCCGCGCCGCTGATTCAGGGGCGCTCCAGGGCGTCGAGCCCCGATGCCCAGGGGAACGCCTCCGGATTGCCCTGCGACGGCTCGTGCAGGGTCCGTATGTCCCCGACGACGCGCACGCCCCACTCCTGGAGGCGGTTCAGGTTGACCTCCACCATCGGATGCGCGGCGTGGTACCGGTTGCTGTGCGGGATCACCGCGATCGGCAGCCCGAGCCCGATCGCCTCCACGATGAGCCCGAGCGCCAGGGTGTCGCAGATGCCCGCGCCCCACTTGTTGATGGTGTTGACCGTGGCCGGGGCGACCAGGATGCCCGTCGGGGGCGGCAGCACGTCGGGCTCGTCCGGGGCCTTGTAGTCGGTCCGGACCGGATGGCCGGTCGCCTCGGTCAGGGCGGGGACGTCCAGCCACTTCGTCGCGGCGGTCGTCCCGATCACGCACACGTCCCAGCCGCGCGCGCGTGCGAGGTCGACGGCCTGGACGGCGTACCCCGCGGGCGGGGCTCCACAGCACACCAGGTACAGCACACGGTCACTCATGACGCGACCGTAACCTGCCGGGTCCCCAGAGGAACCGGGCGGTGAGGGCGACCTCGCCCCCGATGGCCAGGTCACGGCCCGCCCAGGCGTTCTCCTCGTCACCGGGGCCCTCGGTCCGGACGATCACGTTCGGCCGGTAGCGGGCGGCCTCCACCAGGCCGCGCGGGCTCGCCGTGCTGATCGCCACCGTATGCGGAATCGGGCTGCCGGGCGCATCCGGTTCAGCCCGCGGAGGCGACGGCCTCCTTCAGCTGTGCGGCGCTCTGGTGGAGACCTCGCGCTTCGGCCGCGTCGGCGAGCCTGCGCAGGTCATCGGGGTCGGTCGCGTGCGCGACGAAGGCGTCCCACAGCGCGCCGGGGCCGGGTTCCGCCTCGCGGAGTCGGCGGACGTGCCGCAGCAGGTAGTCGGCCACGCGGTACCCGGCCACCTCGCCCATTCCGCCGCTCGGCGAGCCCACGGGCGCGAGCGCCCTGACCCCGCCGTTGAGGGGGGTGCTCCTCCCCGCTCAGGCGTGCGCCGAGCAGAACCACCTCGGCCAGCCCCAGCACCGGCCGCCCGTCCGCACCGGCGCCGGCCGCACCGGACGCGGCGCCCGAGCCGGACGCGTAGCGCCGCGACCGCATCGTCGCGATCAGCAGCACCGGGCCCTCGGCGTTCAGCAGCGCGCGCACCGTGGCGGCGGTGAGCCCGTGCGGGCCGTCGAGATACCGTTCCTAAGGACTGTGCATAACTTGCTCAGCCGCGCGCCCCGAACGGTCTTGGACGCACTGGTCCCCGGCGTACTCGACCCCGAGGCGGCGACACGCATCCTGTGCGTGGTCCGTTCCCGGGAGGCCGGTTCCCTACGCGACCTGGCCAGGTGGGCTCGACCAGAGGCGACGGGGAGGCCCCAGACCATCACTCCGGTGGAAAGGGGGCCCCGCACGCTGACATCGAACCCGGCGTCCCAGATCGCGCTACCGAAAGTACAGAGACCAATACAGAAAGTCAAGCCGGATCACTTGATCACCCGCATGTTCACTACACCGACCTCACAGGCGAACAGTTCGCACCCCCTCCAGGTCGTCCAGCCACACCACCACCCGGCCCGCCGGAGGGACGCGGCGGGCGAAGGCGTCGACCTCGGCCGCGTCGCGCGGGTGCAGCACCCACCAGTCCGGCAGCAGGCCCAGCACGGCCTCGTAGGCGGTACGGGTCTTGCCCGCCGACGGCTCGCCCACCAGCAGCACGAACCCGCCCCGCCCGGCCGCGGCCCGCACCCGGGCCCGGAGGCCGCCGGAATCCTCGTCGACATCGCGGGCCACGTAGGAGGGCAGCGCGTCCGCGTCCGCGCCGTCCGCCTCGATCGGACGGTGCACGCCCAGCAGCAGCGGCCGCGCCTCGCGGCTCCTGACCGCGCCCGGCGGGACGCTCCGCTCGCCGTCGGGCCCGCCGCGTCCGGCGTCCGGCGCGTCCCGGCGGGCCGGGCTCGCCTCGGCGGCACGCCACCACCGCTGCCACACCTCCTCGCTGAGCAGGCCCGGCGTGAGGCGGGCCGGGTCGGCGGTACGGCGGCGGGCCTGCTCGATCAGGACCCGTAGCAGGCCCTTCAGCGGCTCGGGGCGCGGCAGGTCGCGCGCGAGCTTCCAGTCGCTGATCCGCTGCGCGGTCACCTTCCAGGCGGCGCCGGGCCAGCGCTGCCGGACGTGCTCGGCGGCCCGCTGCTGGGTCAGGCCCGAGGCCCGCAGCAGTTCGGCCAGGCGCGCCGCGAAGGCGTCCCGCTCGCGGCCCTGCCATTCCCGCTGTTCGGGCGGCCCGGCGCGCCGCGCGTCGAGCTCCTGCGCGCTGAACTCGCGGGCGCTGCGCTCGCGTGCACTGCCCTGCCAGCCGCTCGTGTCCCCGGCGTCCGGAACGCGAGCGTCGTCCCCCGACTCGGCCCTCTCGCGCATCCCGTGCGTGTTCCTCGGTTTCCGTCTCTGGACGCCGCCGCCCCGCCACCGGATCCGGCCGGGATCCGGCCACCGGATCCGGACCGGAGATCTCACCGTAGACCGCCGACCGGCGCTCCCGCCCGCCCACCGCCGAAACCGGATTTCCCGGTGGTCGCCGGCTCGGGCGTAATCGCGGCATGAAGCATGTCCCGGCCGCGCGGGACGCCCCGCGCGGCGGACCGAGTGAATCGAGTGAGGTGAGCCCGTGACCGTCAGCAGCGTCCTGGCCCTGATCGGCTCCATCGTCGTCATCCTCGGCGCGTCCGCGCACGTGCTGGGAGCCTTCGCCGGACTGCTCCGCGCCTGCGTCCCCATCATCCGCGCCGTCCGGGAGCTGCGCACCGAGGCCACCGCCGCCGAGCCCCGGGCCGCCGGCCCGCAGGCGGGGCCCGGTGAGGTGGACGGCCCGCCCGCCGCCGTCGCGGAATCCGAATAGACCGCATCAGGGCCGGCCGGCGACGTCCGCGAGGCGACCGGTGTCCGCCCGGGACGGCGTCAGACCCGGGCGGTCAGGCGGCGCCTGAAGTCGGCGTACCCGGTCTGGATCACCCGGTCGAGACGCTCCAGCTCCTCCGGCTCCGGCTCGCGGCTCAGCTCGACCTGGATCTTGAAGTCGCCGTCCTCGACCGTCACGTCGAACCTGCTCAGCAGCCCCGCGGGCAGCTGGTGCACGACGAACTGCCGGAACGCCTCGGCGACGGCGCCGCCCATGTCGCCGCAGCCGCACGAGCGGCCCTCCGCGATCGCGCCGAGATGGCTGCGGCCGACCACCGCGTCCGGATGGGCCGGGTCCATGCCCGCCAGCGCCTCCGACACGATCGAGCGCGCCTCCTCCAGCCGCTCCTCGTGCTGGAGGAACAGGCCCAGCGCGATCCGCGCGCGGCCGAGCATCTCGTGGTCGGCGCCGCGCAGCGCCTCGGTGACGGCCTCGCGCAGCCGCCGCTCCGCCTCCTCCTTCCGTCCCGCCTCCTTGAGGGCCAGGCCCCAGTTGCGCAGCACCTGGCTGGTCATCTCGGGCCGGTCGATGCGCTGGGCCCGCGCCAGGGCCTGCGCGTACTCGTGCAGCCCGGCGTCGGTGTCGCCCGCGTCGCCGTACGCCATCGCCAGCCCGAGCACGGTCATGAGCGCCTGCTCGTGAGCGCCCTGGCGGTCGTAGGAGGCCAGCACCCGCCGGATCGTCTCGATCCGCATCCGCTGGTCGCCGAGGTGGTGCCCGAGGTTGGCCAGGGTGGACAGCGCGTTGAGGGTGGCCTGGTGGTCGGGGCCGAGCCGGGCCTCCAGCAGCGAGGCCAGATCGGTGAGGACGGCCGCGCCCGTCTGCGGGTCGGCGCGGTCGATCCGGTTCACGGCCTCCAGTGCCATGCGCTCGATGATCTCGTCCGGCAGCGGCTCCAGGCCGGTGAAGGCGGGCCCCTCGGACCCGGCGGCCTTGAGGATCTCCGCCCGCTGCGCCAGCGCCCCGGCGACGCGCTCGTGGCCGTCGCGCCAGAAGGTGGCGACGGTCTCCTCGGCCGCCTCGAGCGCCTCCCGCAGGTCGCCCCGGCGGTAGAGCACGTCGGCCAGCGCCTCCAGGCCGAAGGCGTACCCGGCGTGCTCGCGGCCGTAGAAGGCCATGCGCTCCTGGACGTTGCGGCGCAGCTCGTCCGCGGCCTCGTCCAGGCGGCCGGCGTGCTGCAGCGCCATGCCCAGGTTGAGCCGGTAGGTGATCTGGTCCTTGCGGTGCTCCTGGTCGGCGGGCACCGGACCCGAGCACGCCTGGCGGTAGCACTCGGCGGCGCGGTCGAACTGGTCGGAGTTGAGCAGGACGTGCCCGAGGTCGCACTGGGCCGACGCCCATGCGGGGCCGCCCCGCCCGTGCTCGCGCTCGATCTTCTGGAGCTCGCGCACCATGAGTTCCTGAGCGTCGATCGGGCGTCCCTCGCGGAGGAGCGCCACGGCCATGTCCAGCGGGGTCGGGGGTGAAGTCATGGCCGGGGATCCTACAGCCGGCCCACGACACTCCAGGACGGATCGCGCATTCCGGGTGCGAGATCGGCCGGCCCGCACATATCCGCGCTTTCTGTCCGGCGTTTTTGTTTCCCGCGAAGTCCGGCCGCCTTTATGCGGGTAATGCTTTGCCAGATTGCGGCAATGGAGAATTTGTGCGGCCGCGAAGATGGGCGGGAGGCGGGCCGGGCTACCCTGTGAAATGTGAGTTTTGAGAGCTCTGACGACGAGGCTGGGGCCCGGCTGCTGAAGACGGCCCTCCAGCTCTTCGCGAGCCTCGGCTACGACGGGACCACCACGGACATGCTCGCCGAAGCCGCGGGGGTCACCCGCGAGACCGTGATGAGGGCGGGCGGCAGGGCCGGGCTTTACCACGCGGCCATGCAGCACGCCAATGACGAACTGGCGGAGATCACCCGCGAGGCGCTGACCCGGGTGTCGCGGGACAGAGCGGGGCTGCACGCTTTACTGGACGCCCACATGGACTTCTATTTCGAGCACCCCGAGTCGCTTTTCCTGTGGTCGCATCGAGCGCTGTCCGACGCGGCGGATCTCACCGACATCGAGGAGCGCTACAGCAGGCCCATCTACAGGCTCGTCGCGGACGCCTTCGGAGGCTCGCGCCTGCTGGACCTCACCGACGAGTACCGGATGAGCACGAACATCCTCGACTGGTGCCTGCGGGGGTTCGTCGTCGGAGGCATCCAGAAGTTCGACGGGACCGTGTCCGGCCCCTCGGACCCGCACGCGCGCGAGTCCTTCCGCGCCTCCATGCACCGCCTCATGGAAGCCGTCCTGCCGCCCGAGGCCGGCTGAGCGGGCGGCCTCGGGCACGACGAAGCCCGCGGCAAGGGGGGCACCGCGGGCTTCGACTTACGCGCGGACCGCGCGTCGGCACGGCCGGGCCGCGCCGGGCCAGGCCGTTCCGTGCTCGATGGTGGCGCCGGGACTCAGCCCTTCCCGGGCGCCCCGAAACCGGAGACGATCACGGCGTTGGTGTCGGCCGCGGCCTCACGCAGCTTCTTGGCCTCCTGGTACTCGGGGGACTCGTACCAGGCGCGGGCCGCCTCCACCGACTCGAACTCCAGGACGACGGTCTGGGTGCCGTGCCACTCGCCCTCCAGGACCTGCGGCGTCCGCTCGACCGACAGGACGGTGACCCCGCCGCCGGCCATCGCCGCTCCGGCCGCCCGGCTGTAGGCCTCCATGCCGGCCGGGTCCTTGATGTCCTCGGTCAAGATGACGTACCCCTTGGGCATCGCCCCTCCTCAAGCTGTGCTGGGTGGTTGCCGTGGATGTCAGACGGCCGTGATGGCGCGTTCGGGGCACTGCGCGACGGCGTCGCGCACCGCGTCCTCGAACTCCGCCGGGACCTCGGGGTTCTCCACCACGGTGTAGCCGTCGTCGTTCAGGGTGAAGACCTCGGGGCACAGCGCGGTGCACACGCCGTGGCCCCGGCAGCGGTCGTCGTCGACGGTGACCTTCATCGGCTCTCGCCCTCGCCCTCGGCCGCCACGGTGAACTCCAGCTGGAGGTGGGTCAGGCCGCGCAGGATGTAGGTGGGGATGTAACGGTAGCGGCGTTCGCCGGCCGGGCCGTGCACGCGCTCGGAGATCCTGATGTCGGTCGTGCGGTCCAGCAGCCGCTCGATGGCGACCCGGGCCTCGGCGCGGGCCAGGGGCGCGCCGGGGCAGGTGTGGATGCCCCGCCCGAACGCCATGTGGTGGCGGGCGTTCTTGCGGCCGACGTCGAAGGTCTGCGCGTCGTCGAAGTGGCGCGGGTCGCGGTTGGCGGCGCCGTTGAGCACCATCAGCGTGGTGCCCGCGGGGATGTCCACCCCGCCGACCGTGGTCGGCACGCGGGAGAGCCGGAAGTCGCCCTTGATCGGGCTGTCGGTCCGGAGGGTCTCCTCGATGAAGTTGGGAACGCGGTCGCGCTCCTCGCGCAGCAGCCGCTGCAGGTCGGGGTTCTCGGCGAGGATCCTGAGCGCCGAGCCCAGCAGCCGCACGGTGGTCTCCTGGCCCGCCGCGAACAGGTTGGCCGCCACCCGCACCGCGTCGCCGACGTCGGGGGTCGAGCCGTCCGGGAAGGTCGCGGTGGCCAGCCCGGTGAGCACGTCCCCGCGGGGGTCGCGGCGGCGCTCCTCGATGTAGGTGGTGAAGCGCCCGTACAGGTATTCGAGCGGGGTGTGCGCCAGGCTCTTCTCTCCGGTGCCGCCGATGGCCCCGCCGTCGCCGGGCGGACCGTGCTGCAGCGCGTCGGCGAACTCCTCGCGGTCCTCCTCGGGGACGCCGAGGAGGTCGGCGATGACCCGCAGGGTGAACGGCGCGGCGAACCCGTTGATGAACTCGCCCTCGTCGCCCTGCAGCCAGGTGTCCAGGAGCCCGTCGGCGATCTGCCACATGGCGCCCTCGTTCTCCTTGAGGCGCCGGGGGGTGATCAGCTTCATCAGCAGGCCGCGGTGCGCGGTGTGCACGGGCGGGTCCAGCGTCGGGAGCTGGTCGCTCATCGGCAGCTCGTCGCGGTGCCGCTCGATCAGCTCGGAGACGTCGTCGCCCTCCAGCGGGACGGGGAAACCGGGGAAGGGGCCGGTCACCGACGTGCACGAGGAGAAGGTATCGGTGTCGTTGAACACCTGCACCGCCTCGTCGTACCCCGTCACCATCACCACGTCGTGGTGGCGTTCACGCTGGACCGGGCACTGCCCGCGCAGCGCCTCGAAGTAGGGGTAGGGGTCCTCGACCAGTTCCTCACCCCGGAAGAAGTCGAGCGCCTCGTAGTCCTTCACCGTCAGCACCGTTCCCTTCGACACCGCGACGCGCGTGTCCCGCTTGGTCGTGAGCGACCCGTGCCCGCCCGCGGCGCGCACGCCGGGGCCTCCGGAAACCTCCCCGACGCTTGAAAACTACATTCTCAGCAAGAGCGAAGCAAGCATCCGGATACGAGAACGAGGATCGGCCGAGGTCGCGGCCGGACGGCGCCGCGCCGCCGCCTGGCGCGCTCATCCCCCGCGGGCACCGCACCGAAACCTGGCACGAGATCATGACTGCCTGTTCCGGAGAATGAGCTTCTCACCGACGGCCGGGTCAGCTCCCGGCGGGCTTCCTGTCGTAGGTGAGGCAGATGGCGCCGGTGCCGGAGGTGGACAGGTCGGTCAGCGTCCAGGACGTCTGGGGAACGCCGTCCTCGAACAGGCGCGCACCGCCGCCGACCAGCTCGGGGCACAGGGTGATCGTCAGCCGGTCCAGCTCCCCGGCCGCCACCAGGGCCTTGATGACGCTGACGCTGTTGAGCACGACCATGTCGCCGCCGGGCTCCGCGCGCAGCCGCCGCACCTCCGCGGCCGCGTCGCCGTTCACGATCCGGGAGTTCTTCCAGGGCGCGCCGGTGAGCGTCGAGGAGAAGACGACCTTCTCGACCTCGTCCAGCCACTGCGCCATCTCGCGGTCGCGGGGCTCGGCGCTCTCGTCCTGGGCGACGGCCGGCCAGTAGCCGCCGAAGCCCTCGTAGTTCTTGCGGCCCAGCAGGACCGTGGTGGCCGAGCCCGCCATCCGCACCATCAGGTCGCGCGGCGCGTCGGAGACGGCGTGCGGGCCGATCCAGCCCATGTCGTACTCGCCGCCGCGCCCGTGCACGCGGCCGTCCAGCGACAGGGAGATGTTGGCGATGACCTTGCGGGCCTGGCCGCCGGTGGTGGTCGTCATGGTGGTGCTCCTGTGGTCGGGACGCCCTCGCGGCGCCGTCTCCCTCGATGGTGTCGCCGGCGCGGCCCGGGAACATCTGCCAGGTGGCCGATATGCGCTGGCGCGGTGGCCGAGGTGGGCGCGGCGGCCCGGATGGTGGCAGACTTCCCGCGATGTCCGAGGTCGACCGCGTCCCGCAGGAGCTGACGTCGTTCGTCGGGCGGACCGGCGAGCTGGCGGCGATCGGCGGCCTGCTCGCCGCCGGCCGCGCGCTGACGCTGGTCGGGCCGGGCGGGTGCGGCAAGACCCGGCTGGCGGTCCGCGCCTGCCGGGAGCAGGCCGGGGCCTGGGCCGACGGTGTCTTCTGGGCGGGCCTGGAGCACGAACCGGAGGACGGCGGCGTCGCCCGCGCGCTGGCCGGGGCGCTGGACGTGCCGCTCCCCGAGGGGACGGACCCGTTGCCCGCGCTCGTGCGCGCGCTGCGGGGACGCTCGGCGCTCATCGCGGTGGACAACTGCGAGCACGTCCTGGACGGAGCGGCGCACGTCATCGCCGGGATCCTGGCGGAATGCCCGCACGTGGCGATCCTGGCCACCAGCCGCGCCACGCTCGGGATCGGCGGTCAACGGGTGTGGCGCGTCCCGCCGCTGGACCTGTCCGACGCGCTGAGCCTCTTCCTCGAACGCGCCCGCACGACGGAGGGGACGGAGCTCGGCGCGGAGGCGCGGGCCGGTGCCAGGCGCGTCTGCGACCGGCTCGACCGGCTCCCGCTCGCCCTGGAACTGGCGGCCGGCTGGGCGGGCACGCTGTCACCGGCGCAGATCGCCGACTCGCTGGGCGACCCGTACGCCATGCTGGACGGCGGCGCGCGCACCGCGGCGTTCCGGCAGCGGACGCTCGAAGAGTCGATGCGGTGGAGCCATCGCCTCCTCGACGAGGACGAGCGGGTGCTGTTCCGCTGGCTCGGCGCGTTCGAGCCCGGCTTCGCCTCCGACGCCGTCGCGGGCCTCGCCGCGCTCGGCGGACCGCCGCCGGGGCGCCTGCTGAAGGCCCTGCGCGGGCTCATCGACAAGTCACTCGTCGTCGCCGACACGGCCGGACCCGTGGCGCGCTACCGGATGCTCGGGGTCGTCCGCGCCTACGCGCGGGCCCGCCTGGACGAGGCGGGCGACGCCGACGCCGTCCGCGACCGGCACCTTGACCTCTACCTGTCGCTGGCCGAAGGGCTGGCCCCGCTGCTGGACACCGACAAGGACGCCTGGCGGGCCAGGGCTGGCGCCGAGTACGCCAACATCCGCGCCGCCATCGAATGGGGACTGTCGCGCGACGACGCGGCGCGGGGACGGCGGCTCGCCGCGTCGATGGCGTGGCTGTGGCACCTGGAGGGCCGCGGGCCGGAGGGCGTCCGGCTGCTGCGCCTGGCCGCCGGGCGCGGGGCGGGCGAGCGCGGCGCGTTGCAGGCGGAGGTCCTCGTGGCGCAGGCCCTGGTCGCCGACACCGCGCTCGCGGGCGGGGACGCGTACGAGACCGCCCGGACCGCGCGCGAGCTGGCGGCGGAGGCGGGCGCGCCCGCCGCCGGGCGCCTGGCCGGGTCGCTCGCCGCCATCGGCCTGCTGGCCACGGATCTGGACGGCGCGCACACCGCGGCGATGGCCGTCCGGGACGAGGCCCTGGAAGCGGGCGACGGGTTCGTCGCGGACTCCTCGCTGGCGCTGGCCGGGCTCGTCCACCTGCTCCGCG
Source organism: Actinomadura rugatobispora (assembly GCF_055379765.1). Taxonomy (NCBI): domain Bacteria; kingdom Bacillati; phylum Actinomycetota; class Actinomycetes; order Streptosporangiales; family Thermomonosporaceae; genus Actinomadura; species Actinomadura rugatobispora. The sequence goes on from NZ_AP029191.1 coordinate 2,362,715, forward strand.
ACGAGTACGCCGAGGCGATCGCCTGCTTCGAGCCCGCCCTGGAGGGGCTGCTGCGCCGCGGCGACCGCGGCGTGGCGTCCTCCAGTCTCGGCTGGCACGCGCTGGCCGCGGCCAGGTCGGGCGACCTGAGGAAGGCGGCCGACCTGGCCGAACGCGCCGTGGCGACGGCCGAGCCGCTGCGCGACTTCCACCGGATCGGCACGGCGCGCGGCGTGCTGGCCGAGGTCCGCGCGCTGCAGGGCCGTGTCGAGGACGCCGCCGACGCGATCGCCCCGATCGACCGTCTCGTGGCGGACTCCGGCGAACCGGTCTTCATCCCCGGCTGGGAACGCGTCAAGGCCCTGCTCGCGCTCGGCCGGGGCCGTCCCGGCCAGGCTGTGGAATGGTGCCGCCGGGAAGGGCGGTGGCGGGCCGAGCCGAAGGACGAGCACCTCGCCCCCGACACCCGGCTGGTGCTGGCGGAGGCGCTGCGGGCCTCGGGCGAGGAGGCCGCCGCGGCGGAGATCCTGGACGGCCTGGCGGGCTCTCCCCTGATCGGCTCGATGCCGCGCGTCCGGGCGGCCGTGGCCGAGCAGAGGGCGGTCCTCGCCCGCGCCGCCGACCCCGAACGCGCGCTCGACCTGCACCACGAGGTCCTGCGGATCGCGTCGGCGCACGGCCTCGTCCTGTGCTGCGCCGACTCCCTGGAGTCGCTGGCCCTCCTGGCACTGCGCCGCGGCACGGGCAAGGCCGCCGGGATCCTGGCGGGCGCCGCGGAACGCGCCCGCTCGGAGGCCGGAGCGGGCCCCGGACCGTCCACGGCCGCCCTGCGCGACGAACTGGCCGCGGACTCGGGCGAGGCCCTCGACCAGGGCCGCTGCATGGAGTTGCGGGACGCGATCTCCTACGCCGCCCGAGCACGCGGGCCGCGGCGCCGTCCCGACTCAGGCTGGGAGAGCCTCACCCCCACCGAGCGGTCGGTCGTCGACCTCGCCGTCCAGGGCCTGTCCAACCCCGAGATCGCCGCCCGCCTGTTCATGAGCAGGGGCACGGTCAAGACCCACCTCGCCCACGTCTACGCGAAGCTCCACGTCGCCAACCGCACCGAACTGGCCCGCCTCGCCACTAACGGGCCAGTTTGAGGGTGCGGCGCTCCAGATCGATCGCGGTGATGACGACGGTGACCCGTTCACCGGGCCGTACGGCGTCGTCCGCCCCCTTGACCAGCCCTTCGACACCGTCGGCCACGCGGACGAAGACGCCGAACGGGACCACCTTGGTGACCGTGCCGTCCAGGCTCTGCCCCGCGTGGTGACGGCGCGCGAACTCCTTGAACGGGTCGGGCCGCAGCGCGCGCAGTGACAGCCGGGCCTCGCCGTTGGTGGTGTCGAACTGCAGGAACTCGCCGGTGACCCGCTGCCCGACCCGCACGATGTCGGCCGGGTCGTCGAAGTGCTCCCAGGCCAGTTCGGGGATGGTCACGAAGCCCACGCCCGGGAAGACGGGATGGTCGGGGCCGTCGTCCAGGTCCACGAACACGCCGAACCTCTCGATGGCGGCCACCGTGCCGGAAAGGACCTCGCCGGGACGCAGCGACGCCAGGAACCCCCAGAGTTCGGGGTGCTCCGTCGCGGCCTCGGGCTGGTCTCCGCTCATGGCCTCCAGCCTTTCATGAGAGGCTCGCGGGTGTGATCGAGGCGGTGCTGTGGGACGTCGATGACACGATCTTCGATTTCTCCGGCTCGGAACGGGCGGGCCTGCTGCGGCATTTCGCGGCGGAGGGGCTGCCGTCCGACGAGGCGGCGCTGGAACGGTGGCGGCGGATCACCGACGCCGAGTACGGGCGGTTCGCGGCCGGGGAGCTGACCTACGAGCAGCAGCGGCGGCGGCGCGTCCGCGGGTTCGTCGGGCGTCCGGTCGGCGACGGCGACGCCGACGCCTGGTACGGCCGGTACGAGGTGCTGTTCGAGGCCGCGTGGACGGCGTTCCCCGACGTGGCCGCGGTACTGGACGCGCTCCCCTACCGGCAGGGCATCCTGTCCAACTCCAGCACCGTCCACCAGGAGCGCAGGATGAGCGCGCTGGGGCTGCGGCACCACTTCGAGGTGCTGCTGTGCTCCGACCGGCTCGGCTGCGCCAAGCCCGACCGCTCCGCGTTCCTGGCCGCCTGCGAGGCGCTGGGCCTTCCTCCGTCCAAGGTCGCCTATGTCGGTGACCGGCTCGATGTGGACGCCGTGGGCGCGCACCGCGCGGGGCTCACGGGCATCTGGCTCGACCGCGCGGGCGCGGAGGCGGCCGTCCCGGAAGGCGTGTTCCGGATCACGGCCCTCGGCGAGCTTTCGGGGCTGCTCTCTAGCCGGTGACGCTGAGCGAGACGGCCATGCCCAGGCCGACGGCCAGCGCCGCGGTGATGAGGATGAGGAAGAACTTGTGCACGGCGGTCCTCCCGGGGCGGGTCAGGGGCGTGGGGCGGACACGGCGAGAACGGCGTCCGCCACGAGGCCGGTTCCGTCCGTGAGGGCGTTTCCGGGGACGGGGGCGGGCTCGTCCGTGGCCACCGGGAACCGGTCGGAGCGGTAGGCGTGGCCGTCGCGGGTGACGGCGGCCGACTGGTACGTCGAGTCGGCCAGCCGCGCCAGCCACAGCAGGCCGTCCGCCCCCATCGCCATCGCGGCCGTGGCGTAGGCATCGGCCACGCCCAGGTCGGGGCCGGTGACGGTCACCGAGCGCAGGGCGCGGACCGGCTCGCCGGTGTGCGGGTCCAGGACGTGGTGGCCGCGCTCGTACGTGCCGGAGGTGGCGACGGCCAGATCGGTCCCGGTCACCACCCAGGCGACCTTGTCCGGCTCCCACGGATGCCGCACCCCGACGCGCCAGGCGCCGCCGGACGCCGACCGGCCCCGGCAGCGGACGTCGCCGCCCGCGTTGATGCAGTGGTTGAGGGAGCCGGCGCGGGCCAGGCGGGCCGAGGCGACCTCGACCGACCAGCCCTTGACGTACCCGGAGGGGTCCAGTCTCCCGGTCGCGCGCGCGTCGAAGTAGCCATCGGTGCGGCGGTGCAGGTCCGCGCAGGCTTCCAGGACGGCGCGCAGGTCGGGCGAGCAGCCGTCGAGGCCGGCCGGCCCGTCGTCGTCGTCGTCGAAGAGGCTGACCTCGCTGTCGGCGCGGTAGGTGCTGAACCTCCGGTCCACTTCGTGCAGCCAGGCGCAGGTCCGCTCGACGAGGCCGGCCAGGTCGCGGCGCGGGAGCAGGTCGGCGATGTCGATGCTGACCGCCGTCCCCATGACGTGCTCGATGTGATGCATGCTCGCGCTCCCGTTCAGGCCCTCGCCGCCGCCAGCGCCGACTGCAGCGAGGCGGTGAACGAGCCGCTGGTGTACGTGGCGCCCGAGACGGTGTCGATCCGGGCGCTCTGGGCGGTCAGGGTCTCCTGCCGGAGCACGGGGATCGCCCGCCGGTTGACCTGCACGGTCTTGGCCGGGGACGTGGCGTGGGTGGCGCTGACCCCGGTGATCCGCCCGCCCGCGACCCTGATGGTGACCTGGATGGGGCCGTGCGGGTTGACCGAGGCCGTGCCCCGGAACACGCCGTTCTTGAGCCCGTTCGCGGCGGCCGCGCCCCCGCCCCCGGCGCGCGCGGTGCCCGACGGGGCGGGTGCGGGGGCGGCCCCGTCCGTCTCGCCCGCGGCCTGGTCGGTCGCGACGGGGTCGGGCGGGCTCGTCCCGAACTTGGCGGCGAGCAGCAGGGCCGTCCCGGTCAGCGTGCCGGCGACGGCCGCGGTGGTTCGGCGCATCTCGTTGTCTCCCAGGGGTCGGTCGCGGCTCAGGGTTCTCAGAACTCGAAGGGGTCACGGTGGATCTGCCGGCGGCGCACCCGCAGCCGGCGCAGTGTGGCGATCGCGGCCTCGACCATGCCGGGCGGGCCGCACAGGTACACGTCGCGGTGCCGCACGTCCGGGACGAGTTCCCGGAGCCCTTCGGGCGTGAGCAGGCGGCGCGGGCCCGGCTCGTCGCGCGAGCCCAGCACGTAGTGGACGGTGAAGCCGCGGCGGCGGGCCAGGCCGCGCAGCTCGTCGCCGAAGGCGATGCCGGAGGCGTCGGCGGCCCGGTAGATGACCACGGTGTCGCTCGGGAGCTCGTCCAGCAGCGCGCGGATCGGGGCGATGCCGCTGCCGCCCGCGATCAGCAGCGTCCGCTGGCGGACGCGGTGGCCGGCGGTGAACGTTCCCGAGGGTCCGGCGGCCAGGATCCTGGTGCCGGGCCGCAGGTGGCGCAGCCGCGCGGTGTGGCCGCCGACCGCGTTGACGGTCAGCCGCAGCCACTGCTCGTTGGGCGCCGCCGACAGCGAGAAAGGGTGGGACTGCCACCAGCCCCCGCCGTTCAGGAACCGCCAGCGGAAGTACTGCCCGGCGCGGGCCTCCAGCCGGTCCAGGCGGCGGCCGCCGACGTAGACGGAGAACATCGTCTCCGTCTCGGGCACGACGTCGATGACGTGGAGCCGGTGCCGCAGGTTCAGCCACAGCGGCTCGACCACCCGGCCCCAGACCAGGCAGGCGATCACCAGGGCGTACAGGCCCGCCCAGTACCAGGCGGCGAAGCCCCCGCGGGAGAGCTCGGCGCCGTTGGCGAACTGGTGCCCGTAGCCCAGGATCAGCACCGCGTACGTGGCCAGGTGCAGCCAGTGCCACAGCTCGTAGGGCAGGCGGCGGCGGACGCCGCGGATCGCCAGCGCGGCGATCGCCACCATGATCCCGGTGGCGGTGAACGCGCCGACCATGCCGTCGTAGGTGGTGAACAGGGTGACGGTCTCGTCGGCGATCGTGACGTCCTCGGTCAGCGCGTAGCCGACCGTGATGTACCCGGCGTGCGCGAGCACCATCACCAGCAGCCACGCGCCCAGGCGGCGGTGCCAGCGCATCAGGTCGTGGCCGCCGATCCAGGTCTCCAGCCAGGCGACCCGGCTCATCATCAGCACCTGCGCCAGGAGCAGGAACCCGCCGCCCAGACCGGTGACCCGCCCGGCCGCGGTGATGACCTCGGCGGGCTCACTGACCGCGCTGGGCGGGGTGTTGAACACCCAGAGCGCGACACTGGCGGACAGCATCGTCCAGAACAGCATGACCACCAGGAGCCGGTTGCCGGCGATCTTCGCGGCGGGCGCCTTCTGCCGTGCGGGCGCGGCCTGCGCTCTGGACGGCCGCTCCCGCCGGGCGAGCGGCTGGTCCCCGTGCCGGGCGTAGCGCGGGGGCTGGGCCCGGGGGTCGTTCACCAGGGGGGCCGTCAGGTTGTCCGGGCTCACGGCAGGACGCGGCGCCGCCCGCTGCGGAGGCGGCCCGTGCGGAGGCGGCCCGTGCGGAGGCGCGCTCGGCGGAGGCCACGCCAGGTCGGGGACGGTGCGGCGCATGGCCGCGGCCCGCCGCCGATCCCGGTCGCCGCCGTACGTGTCGTCGTACGCGGCCGGGGGGCTCGTCGGTGGAACCGTCTTTCCTCCGTGCACGCGATCCTCCGTGAGGGTCCGGGCGCGCGTCACGCCGGGCTGTGCCGGGAGAGCTTCGCCGGAGGCCGTGGTCGTCTGGGGCCTGACGGAAGGTCGTACGGCCGTGCCCGCCCCGGCGGTTCACCGGTCGGATCCGGAGGTGCGCTCCTTTCCGGCTTGTATCGGCGGCCACAAATCCGCCCGGAAATCACTCACCCTGGAGCACTGAACAGATGGCAAGGGCGTGCTTACAGTGGGTCGGCATTCAAAAGAACGCGAGCGTTTCGCTAGGCGTCCGCCGGCCTCCCACCCCCCAGGAGCCTCCCATGAGCACGCCGACCGACCTCGGCGCCCCAGTGCCGGACGCGCCCGCGCCCGCCCCCGTCCAGACCCGGCGTACCGGCAGACGCGCCGCCGGGGCGCTCGCCCTGGCCGCGATCACCGGGTCGCTGGTGGCGGGCGGCGTCGAGCGGGCCGCGGCGCAGGCACCCGTCGACACCACCGTGGCCCGCGCCGACTGCGGGCCGGGCTCGGCGCCCGAGACCGGCCTCCAGGGCCAGGTCCCCCTCGCCGACCGCGAGAGCGGACGCAGCCAGCGCGGTTACGAGTGCAACCTAAAACTGCTCAGCCGCTACCAGGGCCAGGGGCAGGCGACGGTCGGCGCGTCCTACGGCCACTGCCAGTACCTCGGGACGATCCTGCCGAGCGCGGTGTCGGCCAAGCGGCCGGGCGTGAACGTCGTCGACATGTCCGATCCGGCGCGGCCCCGGCTGAGCGACTCGCTGGTCAGCCCCGCCACGCTCGGCGGGACGTGGGAGACCCTCAAGGTGCACGAGGGCCGCGGGCTGCTGGCCGCGGTGTCGGTCGGCCTCCTCAGCGGCGGCTTCTTCGTCTCCGTGTACGACATCAAGACCGACTGCGCCAAGCCCCGGCTGCTGAACGGGATCAACGGCACCAAGCTCACCCTGCCCGGCCTGTTCCCCGGCCACGAGGCCGCCTGGTCCGCCGACGGCCGCACGTACTGGACGACCGGGACGGTGGGCGGCACCATCGCCGCGCTGGACATGTCCGACCCGAGGTCCCCGAAGGTGCTCTACAACGGCTCCACCGGACTGGTCAACCACGGCATCGGCGTGAGCGCGGACGGCAGGCGCATCCACGTCGCCGACATCCCGACCGGCTTCACCACCCTCGACGCCGGCGACATCCAGGACCGCAAGCCGCAGCCGCAGTTGCGCCGCGTCTCCGGGACGACGTGGTCCGACGGGCTGGTCACCCAGCACACGATCCCGTTCACCCACCGCGGGCGGCCCTACATGGTCGCGGTCGACGAGCTGGGGTCGGGCGGCGCGCGGATCCTGGACATGTCCGACGAGACGAAGCCGGTCACCGTGCGGCAGCTCAAGCTGGAGATCAACCGGCCCGAGCACGCCCAGCGGCGCGGGGCCGACACCGCCAAGAACGGGATCTTCGGCTACGACTCGCACTACTGCACCCTCGACCGGCTCGCCGATCCGACCGCGATGGCCTGCGGCTGGGCGCAGTCGGGGATCCGCGTGTTCGACATCCGGGACCTGCGGGCGCCCCGCGAGATCGCCTACTTCAACCCGCCCGCGCAGGTCGGCAAGCGCGACCAGCTGCGGAACTCGGCGCACGCGTTCGTCCCGTTCGGCGCGCACTTCTCCGACATCCTCGAGAACTACCCGGGCAAGCCGCCGCTCTACACGGGCGAGACGGACATGACCGCCGACTGGTGCATGTCGCCGCCGCGCTTCGACGGCGACCGGCTGTGGGTGTCGTGCGACGACAACGGGGCGCTGCTGCTGCGCTTCAGCAACAACGCCTACCCGTTGCGATGAGCGCGCGGGCCGCCGCGGGACGCGTGCTCGCGGCCGTCGGGTTCATGGTGCTGGGCGCGGGGTCGGTGATGCTGCTGCCCGGTGACGGGCCGGCGGGAGGGGCCGCGGCACGGGTCGCGGCCCCCGGCGAGGTCGAGGTCGGGTTCAGCCAGGACATGATCGTCCATCATCAGCAGGCCGTCACGATGGCCCAGGCGGTCCGCGGGCGGACGGGCTCGTCGGTCGCGCAGCTGGCCTCCGCGATGGAGCTCAACCAGATCAAGGAGATCGGCCAGATGCAGGGCTGGCTGGGCCTCTGGAACGCGCCCCAGGTGCCCTCCGGCCCGCCGATGACCTGGATGGCCCCGGACCGCCCCGGCCACACCGGTCACGGGACGGCCGGTCATCGCGCCTCTGGCGGCGGCGGGGGCGGCGGGGGCGGCGGGGGCGGTGCGATGCCGGGCATGGCCACGCAGCAGGAACTGGACCGGCTGGGCCGGGCCAAGGGCCGCGACCTGGACGTGCGGTTCCTGCAGCTCATGATCCGCCACCACGAGGGCGGGCTGGTCATGGCGGCCGCCGCCGCGCGGGACGCCGCCCATCCGCAGGTGCGGGGGACGGCGAGGCTCATGGCCGCCGAGCAGCGCAAGGAGATCGGCCTCATGACCGGCCTGCTCGCCGCCCTGGGCCACCGCCCCCTGCCGTCCCCCGGCGCCCCGGGCTGATCCGGCCGCTCCCGGAGGCGCGGATCGGCCGCGGCACTGCTGATCGTCGCGGCCGTCCGGTAGCATCGGCTTACGAACGTACTAGTTCGTACAACACAGCCGAAGGAGCGGGCCGGGATGACCGCGCATCTGATCGGGCTGATCGGCTCCGGCATCGCCACCTCCCTCAGCCCCGCCCTGCACGAGCGCGAGGCCGACCACCACGGCCTGCGCTACCTCTACAAGATCATCGACCTGGACGACGTGGCCCCGGACGATCCCGGCGAGCTGATCCGCGCCGCCCGCAGGCTCGGCTACACCGGGCTGAACATCACCCACCCCTGCAAGCAGACCGTCATCCCCCACCTCGACGAGCTGTCCCCCGACGCCGCCCGCCTCGGCGCCGTCAACACCGTCACCTTCGACGGCCCCAGAGCCATCGGCCACAACACCGACTGGACCGGCTTCGCGCACTCCTTCGCCCGCGGCCTCCCCGACGCCCCCACCGGCCACATCGTCCAGCTCGGCGCCGGAGGAGCGGGCGCCGCCGTCGCCCACGCCCTCCTCACCCTCGGCGCGGACCGCCTCACCCTCGTCGACACCGACCCCGCCCGCGCCCGCAGCCTCGCCGCCGAACTGGCCCGGCACTTCGGTTCCGGCCGCGCCCGCACCGCCACCACCGCCGACCTGGCCGCCGCCCTCCGGCACGCCGACGGGCTGGTGAACACCACCCCCATCGGCATGACCGCGCACCCCGGCACTCCGCTCCCCGCCGGCCACCTGCACGCCGGCCTCTGGGTCGCCGACATCGTCTACCGGCCGCTCGACACCCGGCTCCTCCAGCGCGCCCGCCGGCTCGGCTGCCGCACCCTCGACGGCGGCGGCATGGTCGTCTTCCAGGCCGCCGACGCCTTCCGGCTCTTCACCGGCCTGGAGCCCGACCCCGACCGGATGCTCACCCACCTGTCCACGCTCGTCACCACCTGACGGGCGCGGACGTCACCGCCGCGCGCACAGGTAGGGGCGGGCCAGGACCAGCGCCAGGGCGGTGAGGACGATCCCGACGTAGACGGGCGCCAGGTGCAGGAGGTCGGTGTAGCCGATGTGCGCGTGCACCGCCACCGGCGGGACGAACCCCACGACCGCCGCCACCGCCAGCGACCACCACAGCCACGCCTCGCCGCGCCGCCAGCCCCAGGCGGTGAGCAGCGTGATCGCCGCGGCGGCGGCCATCAGCGCGCCGCCGAACCCCGCCCGGTCGTGCGCGATGAACGGCAGCAGGCGCGGGTTCGCGGCGCTGAGTTCGCCGGAGGTGGTCTGGAGGAAGGCCAGGTCGCTGGGCACGAACACGTGGGTGAGCCCCACGGTCGAGACGGCCGCGCCCCCGGCGAACAGCCCCACCCCGGTGACGATCAGCAGGAGCTGCCCCAGCAGCGCCCGCCGCCGCTCGGTCTCCGGCCCGTCCGCCGCGAGCGTCCAGCGCGGGAGGACGGGACGCCGCCGCACGGCCACCACGAACATCGGGAACAGCGTGACGGTGACGGCGGTGTGCAGCGGCTCCACGAACCCGAACGCCAGGAAGTAGAACAGCGTCGGGAACGCGATGAACCCGGAGACCAGGTAGGCGTTGCGCGCCCACGGCCACCCGCGCCGGATCCCGCCCGCGGCCAGCCCGGTGTAGAGCACGCCGATGGTCACCATCGTGGCGGCCATGGTGATCCGGTCGTGCTGCAGGAAGTGCACCAGCTGGTGGTTGGCTCCGTGGAGCCCGGCCCGGTCGAGGCCGAGGAAGCCCTGGTCGTACCAGAGCAGGAGCGGGCCGAGGGTGATGGCGGCCGCGCCCAGACCGGCGACGATCATCCCGATCCCGACGCACATCCCCCACCACCACGCGGGCCATCGCCGCGGATCGAGCCCCACCTCGCGCACGCGGGGCGCGGGATCGGTCGGCGTGACCGCCTCGGCCACCCGCTGGAACCAGCCGGGCCCCGCCTCCACCAGGATCTCCGGGGTCGCCAGGACCGCCCCGCCCGGATCGGCGGACAGCGCGGCCAGGGCATCGGCGACGGCGGCGGTCGCGGGCTCGGCCGTCTCCGCGCCGCCGACGGCCAGCACCGCGTCCACATGGGGGGTGAGCGCGGCCGTGACCTCGGGATCGTCCGTCCGCACGAGCACGGGGCACCGCCGCCCGGCGGCGGCCCGGCGCACCGCGTCCACGTCGCCGGGGCCGACCGGCTCCACGACGACCAGACCGGCGCCCTGCGTGGGCAGCGCGCGGACGGCGTCGCGCGCGACGTCCGGCGGCACGACCGCGCCCAGGCGCGACCCGACCGCGATGCCGGCGACGGTCCCGGCCAGCGCGGACGGAGGCGCCGTGTGACCGAACACGGCCTCGATCGTCCGGCGCCCGCCCGGCAGCGAGGTCAGCGTCGCCAGCGCGCGCAGCGCGGCCCGCTGCGAGCGGCGCGTCCCCAGCAGCGCGCCCGCGGGCCCGCGCAGCGGATGGTAGGTCCAGTCGGGCATCAGGCTCTCCAGCCCAGGATCGGTGCCATGGACCGCAGCGTGACCGACGTGGGGAGCAGCCTGGCGGCGACGTTCCGCGCCATGACCGCGGGCGGCCAGGCCACGTTCCCGACGGCGCCCAGGCGGGCCGCACGGCGTGCCACGCGCTGCGTTCTGGGCCGGCGCAGGCGGTCGTAGCGGGCCAGGGCCGCGGCGACGTCCCCGGCGGCGCCGCCGAGGCATTCGGCCAGGACGACGGCGTCCTCCAGCGCCTGGCACCCGCCCTGCCCCAGGTTGGGCGTCATCGCGTGGGCGGCGTCGCCGAGCAGCGCCATCCGGCCGCTGACGAACGTGGACAGGGGCGGCAGGGTGTAGATGTCGTGGCGGAGCACGCCGCCCTCGGGCACCGAGGCGAGCAGGGCGGGGATCGGCTCGGGCCACGCCTCGAACCGGCGGCGCACCTCGGCCCGCTCCCCGTCCGGGGCGGCGCCGCCCTCCGGCGTCGCGGCGGCGCCGAAACAGTAGACGCGGCCGCCGCTCATCGAGGTGAAGCCGAACTCCTCGCCGCGCCCCCAGGTCACGGCGCCGCCGGCGAGCGGTTCGGGCAGCGGCTCGGTCACCATGCGCCAGGCGGTGAACCCGGCGTACCGGGGCGGCGCGGCCGACGGCCACCCGGCGCGCCGCACCGCGCTGCGCAGGCCGTCGGCGCCGATCACGAGCGCGGCCCGCAGACTTCCCCGGTCGTGCTCGGCCACCACCGCGTCGCCGTCGTCGTGCACCCCGGTGATCGTGGTCGACGGGCGCAGCGCCCCGTCCGGCAGCGCCCCGGCCAGGATCCGTATCAGCTCGGCGCGGTGCAGCACGACCAGCGGCGCCCCGAACCGCGCTTCGAGGACGGCGTTGTCGGTACGCGCGAGCCAGCGTCCCGTACGGTCGCGCACGCCGCCGCCGGCCTCGACCGCGCCCACCTCCCTGACCTGGCCGTCCAGGCCGAGCGCGGCAAGGGCCCTCAGGGCGTTGGGCCACAGCGACAGGCCCGCGCCGATCTCGGTGAACTCCGCGGCCCGCTCGCAGACCTCGACCCGCCACCCCCGCCGGGACAGCGCCACCGCCGCGGCCAGGCCACCGATCCCGCCGCCGGCGATCACCGCGGTGCGCTCCGCCATCATCCACTCCCGGCCATCGTCCGCCCCCGGCCCTACATCTACCCGGGTCGTGCGTTCGCCCAGACCGTACTGGCCGACGAAGCCGTAGAGATCACCACGCGGCGGCCGGAGCCGGTCACAGGCTAGGGAGCGGGCTTCTCCCACACCGAGACGTGCCCGCGGCTCTCGCCGGTGAACGGCTCGCGCGTCCAGCCCGCCCAGCGGTCGCGCAGCCGCATCCCGGCCAGCCGCGCCATGAGGTCCAGCTCCGAGGGCCACACGTACCGGAACGGGATCGAGGTGAACGTGCCGCGGCCGTCGACGATCTCGACGTAGTTGGAGCTCATCGACTGGGTGGCGACGTCGTACACGTCATACGCCCACCGCGTCTCCCCCACCTGGAACGGCACGGCGTCCTGGCCGGGCGGGAGCCTGCGCAGGTCCGGGACGCCGACCTCGACGACGAAGCGGCCGCCCGGCTCCAGGTGCCGGGCGACGGTGCGGAAGCAGTCGACCTGGGCGTCCTGCGTCGTCAGGTTCATGATGGTGTTGAAGACCAGGTAGGCGACGGAGAACGAGCCGTCCACGCGGGTGGTGGCGAAGTCGCCGATCGTCACGCCGATCGCGTCGCCGCCCGGCTTGGCGCGCAGCCGCGCGACCATCGCCCGCGACAGGTCGACGCCGTGGACCGGGACGCCGCGGCGGGACAGGGGCAGCGCGATGCGGCCGGTCCCGATGCCCAGCTCCAGGGCCCGGCCGTCGCCGGCCAGCTCCGCGAGGACGTCGACGGCGGGCTCGACGGCGCCGGGCTCGAACATCTCCTTCGACGCCTCGTCGTACGTCGCCGCGACGGACTCGCCGAAGTGGCCATCGTCGTCAACCATCGCCGGGACACTACCCCGGAGGCCCTCCGCGGCGCGCCCGGTTATTTGCGGGACGACCCCGCCGATCAGGCGGGGTCGGCGCGGAGGAGCCGCAGGAACGCCTTGATGCCCGTGATGAGCTCCTGGTCGTCGGTCAGCTGCGCCACGGTGGTCTCGAACCGGCGGCCCAGGGCGTCCAGCCTGCCGTTCAGGTCGGCGGCGGCGCGCCGGCCCGTGAGGTCCACCGCCTCCAGCCGCCGTTCGAGCGTGTGATCGGCCTGGTGGAGGTGCTCGGTGGTGAGCCGCATGGCCTCGACGCGGCCCTCCAGGAAGGTGAGCCGTTCGACCAGGTCGAGGACGTCGTCGCGGGGATACCGGACCTCCCGCAGCATCGTGCCGAGCCGGCTGCGCAGGTGGGCGAACCACGCGTGGGCGGGCCGGAAGAACGTGCTGAGCAGGTAGAAGCCGGCGAAGTAGTACCCGATCACCGCTCCGGAGAAGAAGGCGATCACCGCGACGACGGCCGCGGAGACCGCGTGGCCGCACACGGCGGCCGTCCGGGCCCGCGCCGCGATCCGGCGGGCCTCGGCCTCGCGTTCCGGCGGCACCTCCAGCCCGCGTGCCCGGCCGGCCCCGATCTCCTGAACGAGCCGGCGGGCCTGGAAGTGCACGTTCCACGGCACCACGAGCAGGGCGTAGGCGAGCACGTTTCGGACCATGGGCCCATGGTCGGCGCGCCGGCGGCCCGCGTCATGAGCCCGGGTACTCGACCGCGCATAGGTAGATCCGCCCCCGCGCCCCGTCCGACCTGGGTGGATATGGAAACCCGTATCAGCCGGAGCCCAATATCAGTATTGGACATCACGGAAGGCGCTCTGGTCTGCTCGTGCCGGAACGAAGACAGTCGGCGAGAGCGAGGAATCTGTGATGCGGCACGTCCACCACCGGGGGCTCCGGGCGAAACTCGGGGCCTCCGCCCTGGCGATCACCACGCTGTTCGCCGGAGCGGCCTGCGGCGCCGGGACCTCGACCGCCGGCGAGCGCGCGGCGCGCACCGGGACCACCGTCCAGCAGGGCCCCTCGACTCAGGCAGACGTCGCCAAGGAGTTGCGCAGCCTGGAGACCTCCTACCAGGGACGGATCGGCGCGTTCGCCATCGACACGGCCACCGGCAGGAGCGTGGGCTACCGGACGCACGAGCGCTTCCCCAGCAACTCCTCCTTCAAGGCGATCCTGTGCGGCGCGATCCTGCACAGGTCGCGCACCGCCGATCCGGGCCTGCTGGACCGCACGCTGCGCTGGTCGGCGGACGACGTGGTCTCGCACTCCCCCGTCACCGGGCTCAAGGAGAACATCGAGAACGGCCTGACCTCCGCGCGGCTCTGCCACGCGACCATCACCACCAGCGACAACACGGCCGCGAACGTGCTGCTGAAGCAGATCGGCGGCCCGCCCGGGCTCACCCGCTTCTACCGCTCCCTCGGCGACCCGGTCGGACGGCTCGACCGCTGGGAGACCGATCTCAACATCTGGGCGCCCGGCGAGAAGCGCGACACCATCATGCCCGCGTTCATGGCCGCCGACCTGCGCAAGCTGACGCTCGGCCCGGCCCTCGTCGCGCAGGACAGCAAGCGCCTCAACGACTGGCTGCGCGCCAACACCACCGGCGACAAGCGCATCCGCGCGGGCCTTCCCGAGGGCTGGACCGTCGGTGACAAGACCGGGACCGGCGGCGTGTACGGGGCCGCGTCCGACATCGCGATCGCCTGGCCGCCGTCCGGCGCACCGCTGATCATCGCCGTCTACACCAACCGGAACACCGAGGACGGCGCCGTCGACGACACCGTCTTCGCCAAGACCACGACCGTGCTGGCGCGCGGCCTCGGCAAGATCTCCTGACCGCCCCCGCCCTTCAGGCCGGCTCCCCGCGGGGGCCGGCCTGCGCGGCTCAGCCGTGGGCGATGGCGAACCCGAGGACGACCGCCGCCGAGACCACCACGTGCCCCGGGGCCAGGTCCTCCCCGGACGCGGCGCCGGCCGACGAGTGGCTCATGTAACGCTCGGTGCCGACCTGCTCGGGGTCGACGTCGTCGATGTGCAGGACGGCGCCCAGCCGCACCCCGGCGGCCTCCGCGTACAGCTCGGCCTTCCTGCGCGCCGCCTTGACCGCCTTCCGGCGGGCCTCGGCCCGCATCTCGCCCTTGCCGGTCACGTCGAAGTCGACGGCCTCGATCTCGTTCGCTCCGGCGTCGACCAGATCGACCAGAAGGGGCTGCACGTCCTCCAGGTTCCCGGACTCGACGGAGAACGCGGCCTGGCACTGGTAGCCGAGGAACTTGCGCTCCGTCCCATAGGCCCACGAACTCTTGAGGCCCAGCCGGGACCGTTCGACGGCGGAGTCGGGCACCCCGTGCCGGCGCAGCGTCTCCCGCACCGCCTGCACGGCGCGGTTGGCCGAGGCGAACGCCTCGGACGGCGTCTGCTCCAGGCGGACGACCATGAACCTGGCCCGCACCAGGTCGGGCATCGCCTTCACGCTGGCCGCGCCGTAGGCGGCCACACCCCACGGTTTCCGCACCATCTGCATGCCGATGATCTAAGCAGTCCCCCCGGCCCCCCGATCCGCGAACGGACAAATCCCCCGCCCGGCGGACTGATCTCCCTGGTCGGCGGGGTGCGGTGGTTCAATGGGAGGGACGGCCCGGCGGCCGCCGGGCGTGATGGTCCGCGAGGTTCGGGAGGCGACCATGTCGACCATCTCCGAAGTCGGTACCGACATCTTCCGGGTCAACCTGGAGCTCGAGCCGGATTTCGACGTCAGCTGCTTCGTCATCCGGGACGAGGCCCCCACGCTCGTCGAGACCGGCTTCCGCAAGGCCTACCAGGACACCTACGACGCCGTCCGGCGGGTGATCGACCCGCGCGGGCTGCGCTACATCGTCGTCCCGCACTGGGAGGGGGACGAGGCGGGCGCCCTGGAGCCCTTCCTCGGGCAGGCGCCGCACGCGCTGCCGGTGGGCAGCCCGATCGGCGCGATGACCACCCTGCCGGAGGTGGGCGACCGCGCACCGCTCGCCCTGGAGGAGGGCGACGAACTGGATCTGGGCGAGCACCGGCTGGTCGCGCTGATCACGCCGTACGTGCCCACCCTGGACGGCATGCTGGCCTACGAGGAGGCGACCGGGACGCTGTTCGCCTCGGACGTCTTCGCGACCCCGACCCTGGGCGGGCGGGCGGTGTCGGACGGCGACGACTCCGACGCCATGATCGGGTTCTACGAGACGGTCGGGGTCTTCCCGTCCAGGGAGCATCTGGACGCCGCCCTCGACAAGATCGAGGCCCTGGAGCCGGACGCGCTCGCCTGCCACCACGGCAGCGTCAAGGGCGGCCGGGCACGGCCGTACCTGCGCACCATGCGCGAGCAGGACGTGACCGGTGTGACCTCCTGGAATCCGATGCGCGAATAGCGGCGGCCCGCCTCACCTCTCGATGAGGGCGAGGAGGCGCCGTGCCCTTTCCGCTCCGGCGGCCTCGCGGAGAGCATCCTCCAGACACATCTGCTCGATGTCGGCGGCGAAGACGAAGAAGTCGCCGGGCACCGGGAGGTGACGGGTCCAGTCGAGGGCGTTGAGGCGCCGGGCCGCCCGGCTCATCAGGGCGCCCACGCGGTCGTCGTCGAGCGGGGTCTGGTCGAGCAGCCCGGCGAGTTCGTGCAGCCTGGGGTGGCGGTCCTCGTCCAGGTCGATCTCGTGGGCGGTCAAGTCGGTCAGCATCTCCGCGATCCCGGCGTCGCCGTCCTCCTCCGGGAAGAGCGCGAGGGGCGGGAGCACGCTGAACTGGCCGGGCATGTACTGCAGCCAGAGGCAGGCGGGCCGGACCGGCGGCGACGCGGCGGCCACGGCGGCGGGCAGCGCCTCGGCGAAGAGATCGAGGAAGGCCCGCTCGGCGTCGTCCGGTGTGAGGTCCGGAGGCCAGGCCCGGTAGATGGTCATGGCGTCCTGGGTCAGCCTGGCGATCTCACCGTGCTCGTCGTAGTGGACGAGGACCCGCGCGAAGGGCCGCAGCCGCTCCGGGCTTTCGCCGTGCTCGTCCTCGATGCGGACCAGCCGCCCGTCCTCGTGGACGTAGCGCGTCCGGCCGTATCCGCCCTTCGCCTGGTACGCGGTCTCGGCCAGCACGCCGTTCTCGTAGGAGAAGGTCTGGTGGCGGATCGGGTTCTTCTGCGGCGTGTAGTCGTAGAGGGCCAGTTCCAGGACGCGGCCTCCGTCGTCCAGGACGCGGAAGGATTCGTAGAACTGGCCCTCGAACTCCACCGCCTGCCGTTCCGCCCAGGCGCGGCCTTCCCCGTCCAGGCCGTACATGTAGTGGGCCTCGGCGGCGTCGTCGACCGGCATCCCTGCCCGGAAGCGGTTGCGGAGTCCGTAGAGGGGCTCGGTCTCGAAGGCCGCGTCCGAGTAGGGGACCCACTCGGTCACGTGCGCCTCGGCCGCCGCCTTCCGTTCGGAGTATTCACCCACGAGCCACGACATGTCGGCCATGCCCGTCCTCCTCCTGTTCGCCGGCCTCCGATCATGGCGTACGGGGACGCGGGTCGAGGACGATCTGCGTGCCCGGTTCCGCGGCGGCCCGCAGGGTGCCCTGCCACGGCGGGCAGCAGCCCGGACGACAGCCGTTCCCGGTCGGCGACCAGGTCGTCCAGCGCGGCGCCCGCCACGGCGTCCCACATCGCCTCCTGCACGGCCGCGTACAGCATGTCGCGGGCGGAGGCGGCGGCGGTCGTGAACGTGATCGGGTCGCCGACCGCCCAGGTGACCGTGGTGCTGACGCGCTCCCGCTCCATGACCGTCACCTGTGCCATCGCGCCTACCTCCGGTTCGCCGGGCAAGCGGGCCTCTCCGGCCGCAGGGGCACGGCGGGGGCGTTCCCGGACGCGTCGCCACGTACCGGGAGCCCGCAGGGCCGTGCGCCCCGGCCGGTGGCCGGAGAGGACCGCCCGGCAGGAGTCGAACCCAAATCAACCGCGTCTCGGCCCAGGCGGACCGAACGGGCGCGCCGACACGCAGGACGCCTTCCGGCGATGCCCGGGGCGCTGCCCGGCCGCCGCCCGCACCCTCTCCGGTAGGGGGCCGGGTACGCGCCGCGCGACCGGTTCACCGGCTGGGCGGGCCCGTGCTCACCGGTATGCGGTGGGGCCCGGTGGTGATGGTGGTGACGTCCATCGGGGACGGCAGGACGAGCGTGGTGATCGAGATCGGGTGGTGGCAGTTCGGGCAGCTGTGCAGCGGCGGTAGCGGCGCCGGCGCCGTGGAGGGCGGCTCAGAGGAGGGCGGCTCCGAGGGCGGGGCCGCCGGCACCGGTGGCGGTGCGGCCGCCACGATCTTGTCGGGCACCGTCTCGCACGGGTCCTGGTGCGTGTGGGTGTGGGCGGTGTGCTCTCGGGGGGCGGTGCGTCCGGGGAGGAACATCGCCAGCAGGGCCCCGACCAGGGCCAGGCCCGTCATCAGCCACACCGTTTCGTGGAACGGCACGGCCGTGGCCGCCCCCTCGGACGACGACCGGAACTGGTAGAACGCGGCGAATCCGGCCACACCCAGGGACCCGCCGAGACGCTGGACGACGTTGAACAGCGTGCTGACGTCGGCGACCTCGGTCCGGGGCAGCCGCCCGAGCGTCCCCATGATGATCGGCTGCAGCGTCAGGCCGAGCGCGATCCCGCGCCCGGCCAGCAGCAGCGCGATCGTCCACGCCGGGGTGCCGGGGGTGACCAGGAGCAGCAGCGCGGAGGTGGCGGCCAGGACGAGCATGCCGCCGCCGACCGTGGCGCGGAACCCGAGGGAGCCGACGAGCTTCTCGCCCAGCCCGGTGCACAGCCCCATCACGATGCCCTGGGGCAGCAGCACCAGGCCGGTGGCGATGGCGGAACGGCCCTGCACCTCCATCATGAAGATCGGGATGAGGAACAGCACGGCGAACAGCACCAGCGAGGCGACCACGGACACCGCCACCGGGATCGCGCCGGCCAGGCTCTTGACCAGGCCCAGCGACAGCGCGGGGCGGCGCAGCGGCAGCTGCCACCAGATGTAGGCGGCCAGCAGGTCGACGCCGACCAGGGCGACGGCCCAGCCGAGCCGGGCGTCGGTCGGGATGATCGAGGAGCTGAGCACGACCCCGGTGGCGCCGGCGGCCAGCAGCAGCATGCCGACCGTGTCGAGGGGGCGGCGGTCCGCCCGGGGGACGGGCCGGTCGCGCGGCAGTTTCAGGCAGGAGAGCAGGCCGGCGATCACCAGCGGCACGTTCACCAGGAAGATCCACCGCCAGCTCGCGGCCTCGACCAGGATCCCGCCGGCGCTGGGGCCGAGGGCGGGGGCCAGGAAGAAGCACAGGCCCGCGGCCATGGGCGGCCGGGCCCGCTCGCCGCCGCCCGAGCCGCCGGACCCGCCGGCCGAGCCGCCTGCGAACAGCAGCGCCAGCGCGAGCGGGATCATCGGCGCGCTCGCCACGCCCTGCGCCGCGCGCAGCGCGATCAGCGCCTCGATGGTCGGCGCGAACGCGCACGCGGCCGAGGCCGCGCCGAAGGCGGCCAGCGCGACCATGTAGACGCGGCGGTTGCCGAAGCGGTCGGCCAGCCAGGCGGTGGCGGGCAGGAACGCGCCGATGCCGAGCAGGTACGCGCCGACGATCCAGCCGACGGTGGAGACCGTGCTGTCCATCTCGCGGACGATGCCGGGGATGGCGACGTTGACGGCGTTGGAGTCGATCATCGAGATGAACGGCCCGCACGCCAGCCCGACCAGGACCAGGGGGTGCAGCGCGCCGGGCGGGACGGAGCGTCGTTCAGAAGTCAACGGACACCTCCGGGAGGACGTGGGAGCGCCTGTCCCTGATCAGCCCGAGCTGGATGAAGCGGTCGCGCGTGGTGAAGCGGCGCACGCCCAGGCCGGACATGTTGTAGGTGATGATGTGCTGCAGCCTGTGGTTGTGCCGGTTGCGGCGGAGCATGCGGCGGGCGACGACGCGTCCCTTCCAGGAGGTGTCGGTGAACAGGCCGGCCAGGTTGTGGGAGAGCCGCGCGACGTAGTCGACGCGGGGGCGCCGGGTGGCGTCGTAGCGGGCGAGGGCGGGATCGACGGTCCCGGGGGTGAGGGCGTCCAAGGAGGCGAGGTGCTCGCCGAGGGCCCAGGCGTCCGCGATCGCCGCGTTCATGCCCTGGCCCGCCATCGGGTGGACGCAGTGCGCGGCGTCGCCGAGCAGCGCCAGCCCGGGACGGGTCCAGTGCGGCGCGTTGAACCGCCAGGCCGCCATCACGCGGGCGTCGGCGGCGCTGTCGATCAGGGGGTCGGCCAGGGGTGCGAGCGCGGGAACGGCGTCGGCCATACGGCGGGTCCAGGCGGTGAGCCCGTCCCGGCCGCCGATCGCGCGGCGCTCCTCAGGGTCGATCTGGGCGTAGAGCCTGGCCCGGCCGCCGGGCATCGCGAACAGCAGCCGCAGCCCGGCGTCGGTGAGGTGGGCGACGATGTCGGTGCCGAGCCCGGGTGCGGCGAAGTCGTAGCCGACGAGCTGGTGGCCGTAGGTGTGGCGGGACGCGTCGATCCCGGCCTGGGCGCGCAGCCGCGAGGAGTGCCCGTCGCACGCGGCGACGAGCGGAGCCCGCAGTTCCTCGCCGCTGGCCAGGCGCACACCGGCGACCCGGCCGGCGGGGTCGAACACCAGCTCTTCTACGCGCGTGCCGTACGAGACGGGGACATCAATCGAAAGTGCTCGCTGTATAGAGGCGTAGTAGTGCACCAGGCAGTGGTTGAAGTTCCCTGGAAGCGGCCGGTAGTCGAGGGAGGCGATCTCGTCGTCGTCGGCCGTGCGGCAGCACAGCCTGTGCGCGGCGATCGCCCCCTGGCGGCGCAGGCCGTCCAGCACGTCCAGCGATTCGAGGATCTGCAACGACCGCGGCTGGATCAGCTCCCCCTTGTGGACGTCACGCGCGCCCGGCTGCTTGTCCAGGACGACCACGCGCCGCCCCTGGCGGAGCAGGGTCCGGGCCAGGGCGAGGCCCGCGACACCCGCTCCGCAGATGATCGCGTCGTGGTCAGCCACCGTCGCCCCCGTCCAGGGCAGAGGCGTAGAGGGCCAGGGCCTGGAGGGCGTAGGCGTTGGCGAAGTGGTCGCACCAGTAGGTCAGGTCAAGGAAATAGACGCCGACCATGGCGGGCTCCCACAGGCCGTCGTCCCGCTGGTGCCGCAGCAGCCAGGCGATGCCGCGCGCGGTGGCGGGGTCGTCGGCGTCACCGGCCCCGATCAGGCCGATGAGGGCCCACGCGGTCTCCTCCACGGTGGCGGCCCCGCCGCGCCCGTCACCCCAGCCGCCGTCGGGGTGCTGGTGGGCGAGCAGCCAGTTCCGTGCACGCACCCCCGTGGGCGTACGGGACAGCCCGAGCCGTGACAGCGCCTCCAGTACGCGGGCCGTCCCAGTGGTGTAGTCGCGGAACCACGGCGTGGCGAACGAGCCGTCGCCGCGCTGCGCACGCGCGAACCACCGCACCGCCCTGGCGGTCGCCCCGGACGTGCCGTCCCCCGCCCCGGCCCGCCACAGCGCGAGCACCGCGTGCGCGGTCATCACGGCGCAGGGGGCGTCCATGGACACGCGCGCGTTCCGTGTGAAGCACCCCCAGGAGCCGTCGCGGTTCTGCATGCGCAGCAGCCAGGCGACGCCGCGGCGCAGCGACGGGTCGCCCTTGCCCGCCCCCAGCCCGGCGAGCGAAGCGACCGCGCCCGAGGTGTCGTCGGTGTCCGGCCAGCCCGACGGCATGGACCAGCCCCAGCCGCCGGGCGGGCAGCCGGTCGGGGCGAACGCGGAGGACCGCTGCGCGGCCCTGATCCACGGCTCGATCCGCCGCAGCCGCTCGTCGCCGTCGAGGCCCGCGTCGAACATCGCCTGGACGAGGTAGACGCTGACGGAGAACTCGATGTCGCGGTCGATCGGCCACGAGCCGTCCGGGCGGACGGTGCCGCGCAGGTAGTCCAGGTACGGCACCGGCCGCAGCCCCGCGCGGTGGTAGCCGAACGCGACGATCGACGCCATCAGCGGCGACTCCTCGACGCCGCCCGACGGGCCCTCGTACCGCCGGATGTCGTCGAGGTAGGCCAGCGCGCGCGGCTCGGCGAACCGGTTGACCAGCCGCCGCACCGAGCCGAACTCCCGGGTGCGGCCCTGCATGACGCCCCAGGCGGCCAGGCCGGGGACGGTGAACGACAGCTTGTTGCGCAGCCAGGCCGGGGCGAGCAGCAGCTCGTACGGCATCCGCCCCAGCCGCTCCTCCGGGTACAGGCCCGCCTCGGCCAGGTACTGCTGGCAGACCGCCTTGAGCGTGCAGCGTTCGCGGTCGCCGACGGCGTCCATGCCGCCGAACGCATCGATGCGCAGCAGGCCCCGCGCCACGGCGTCGTCCGCGCGGCGCCCCTCGACGACGCGCAGCGCGGCCACGGCGATCGCGGTCGCGTTGAGCGTGGACGGCCCGCCCGGAGCGTCGCCCCAGCCGCCGTCGGGCTCCTGCGCCGACCGCAGCCAGCGCGCCCCCGCCGTCACCAGGTCGGGCGACTCCCCGGCGGCGTGCAGCGCGATGACGGCCGAGCCGGTGGACACCGCCGACGAGGGCAGCACGCCCTGCCAGGAGCCGTCCGGGCGCTGGAGCGCGAACACCCCGTCCAGCGCCGCCGCCAGCGCGTCCCGGACCCGCGCGGGGGCCGGGGCCGTCCCGGTGATCTCGGCGGTCACGGCGCCTCTCCCCGGGCGCGGGCCTTCTTGTGGACGTTGAACATCCCCCGCATGAGCAGCAGCTTGTTCAGCTCGGGCGCCTTGCGGATGTCCAGCAGCCCGCCCACGATCGCCTCCCGGCCGCCCAGCTCGCCGCTGGTCAGCCGGTGCAGGGTGAGCGGCTCGGCGCGGATGACGACGTCGGCGTCCTCGTAGGGCACCCCGCCCTCGTCCACGCGCCGGTCGTCGCCGCTCACCCGCATCGTGTACGGCTCGGGGAACTCGAACAGGACGATCAGCGACCCGCCCTCCAGGCGCCGGGCGAGGGTGTCGTTGCCGCGCCCGGCGGCGACGATCTCGCGCAGCTCGGCGACCACGTCGGCCGCCGTCATCGACTCGGGGGAGGTGGGGGAAACGGTCATGACGCGCTCCGGGTCCGGTGGGTGGCGAGCGAGAGTCCTTCGACGACGCGCGGCGCGGCCGCGGCCGGGGCGGTGCCGGGGATCGTGCCCGGGACGGTGACGAGCTTGCGGCGGCGGCCCTCCGGCTCGGGCAGCGCGGCGAGCAGCTCCTCCGGGTCGCCGTGGTAGGTCGGGTCGAGGGCGTCGGCGCGGCCGGTGTGGATCACCGAGCGGGCCAGGCAGCCCAGGTCCTCGCCGCGCGCCCGGCGCATCAGCGGCGCCTGCCAGATGTCGGTGATGCTCTGCTCCCGCAGGTCACCGATCTCGGTGTGCACGAACGGGCACGGGTACACCGTCCCGTTCGGCTGGACGCTCACCATGAACCGCCCGACCTTGCAGCCGACCGACTTCTCGAACCCGACCGCGTGCCCGGCGTGGTGCAGCTCGTCGTCGGGCGCGTTCAGCTCGATGCCCTGCGGGCAGGCCAGCTTCTCCTGGAGCGGGACGCTGATGCCGAGCGGCGCGCCGATGTCGTGCAGCCGCCGCAGCGTCGACAGGAACAGCTCCTTGCCGGCGATGTCGGCGCGGCGGTCCTCGGCGCCGCCCGCGGCCCGCCCGACCATGAAGATCGGCAGCAGGATCAGCTCCTCGACGCCCTCGTCGATCGCCCAGCGGAACAGGTCGGGGATGGCCGGGTAGCTGTCCTCGGTGACCACGATCCGCACGCTGGTGCGCAGCCCGCGCCGGATCGCGTGCCGGATGGTGCCCTTGGCGCCGGCCAGCGAGCCGGGGACGCCGCGCACCGCGTCGTGCACGGCGTCGTCCTTACTGTCGATGGAGACGCCGATCATCTCCAGCCCGCCCTCGACCAGGCGGTCGATCTTGTTGTTCCGGACGTTGAGGCCGTTGGTGAGGAGCGCGGTGTAGATGCCGAGGTCGGTGGAGTGGTCGACGAGCTCGTAGATGTCCCTGCGGGTGAGCGGCTCGCCGCCGAGGAAGGTGACGAACATCGTGCCGCTGTCGGCGAAGTCGTCCAGCACCGCCTTGGCCTGCGCGGTGTCCAGTTCGTCGGGATCGCGCTTGCGGGCGTCGGCGAAGCAGTAGTAGCACTTCAGGTTGCAGGCCCGGGTGACGATCCACCAGGCGGACGGCGGCGCGGCCAGCGCGCCGGCCGACGCCCGGTCCATGTAGTTCTCCAGCCAGGACGTTCCGGTCGTACCCGTGGCTGCCGCGGTGGCGGCGTTCATGGGCGTTCCCCTCTCTTCCAGACGCGGGTGCGCAGGTTCCAGACGGCGAAGACGAGGCCGAAGACGACGGCCACGTACACCAGGCCCTGTCCGAACTGGAGCGCCAGATCGCCCGTCCGGGTGAACGCGCCCGCCTTCATCGCGTCGATCGCGGGCGTGTAGGGCATGTACTCCTCGGCGGAGGAGTCGCCGCGGCCGAGCGCCATCTGCACCCCGGCGATGGCGACGACCAGCATGAACGCTTCGAACTCGCGGGGCACGACCAGCCCGACCAGCGTGCCGATGGCCACCCCGATCAGCCCGACCAGCAGGAACGCGCCGGTCACGATCAGCACCGACTGGAGGTTCACCAGCGGCACGAAGATCGCCATGAACACGGCGGTGGACAGCGCGGTGATGAGCAGCAGCACCAGCAGCCGGGCCGACAGCAGCTGCCCCGCGCGGTAGCCGGCCAGCCGCAGCCGCCGCATCACGCCCATGCTGGAGCGCACGGTGGTGAGCGCGGCGAACGAGCTGGTCACGCTGGTGCCGAGCACGGCCAGGTAGATGGCGCGCAGGTCGCGGTCCAGGACGTTGACGGTCTGGTGGCCGTCGCCGGTCCAGACCTGGTCGGGCACCCGGGCGTCGCCGGCCGTGGTCAGATAGCTGACCAGGAAGTACGACGCGGGCATGAAGATCATGAACAGCACCGAGGGCCAGCGGCGGGCCAGCTCGACCACGAACATCCGGGTCACGGTGAGCGTGCCGTTCATGCGCTGCGCGGCCGGGGCCGGCTCGGCGGCGGAGGTGACCGTCACGACGCCCTCCCTTCGGCGAGGGTGCCCTCGGCGAGCTGGAGCATGGTCGTGAAGCGGTGCTTCTCGGTGTGCATGTGGCTGACCACCACGACCGAGCCGCCCTCCTGGCAGTACCGCTCGGCGTAGGCCCAGAAGATCTGGTACGTCTCGTAGTCGAAGCCCTGGTACGGCTCGTCCAGGACGAGCACGTCGGGCTGGTGCAGCAGCGCGACGATCAGGTTGATCTTCTGCCGGCTGCCGCCGGACATCCGGTCGACCCGGGTGCGCGCGTACTTCTCGCAGCGGAAGGTCTCCATGAGCCGCTCCGAGCGCCAGGCCGTCTCGCGGGCGCTCAGGCCGTAGCCGGCGCCGAACATCGTGAAGTGCTCGCGCGCGGTGAGGCTGTCGGCCAGCAGCGGCTCCTGCGGGCAGTAGCCCATCCGGCCGTGCAGCGCGACCGTCCCGGCGTCCGGCTTCAGCAGCCCGACCAGGCACTTGAGCAGGGTGGACTTGCCGGCCCCGTTCTCGCCCTCGATGCCGACGAGGGCGCCGCGCGGGACGGTGAATCCGACGTTCTCGAAGATCCGGCGGCGGCCGTAGCGCTTGGCCAGCCCGCGCACCTCGATGGTGGTAGGGTGCGTAATCTGGGGCATTGTCTGGATCGTCACCTTTCACTCCTCAGTGCGGTGCCCTCCCCGCCGGCGGCGCTCTCGGCGAGCGTGCGGGCGGCCTCCAGGACGGACCGGTCGTCGGCCCCCGGTGAACGCTTGACATGGGCCAGCAGCGCGGCCAGCTCGTCCTCGCTGGGGCTGAGCCCGTGGTCGGACAGGACCTGGCGCAGCGCCGTACGGCCCGAGTGCTTGCCGAAGACGAAGCGGCGGCGGCGGCCGGTGAGCTCGGGCGGGTAGGGCTCGTAACTGCTCGAGTCTCGCACGAGCCCGTCGACGTGCAGGCCGCTTTCGTGGGTGAAGGCGTGCCCGCCCACCACCGGACGGGTCGGCGGCACCCGCTCCCCCACCAGCGCGGCCACATGGTGCGCCAGCGGGGTCAGCGCGGTCAGGTCGAGCCCGGTCGGATGCCCGTAGGCGGTCTCCAGCGCCAGCACGACCTCCTCCAGCGGCGCGTTCCCGGCCCGCTCCCCGATGCCCAGCACCGAGCACTGCACGGCGGACGCGCCCGCCAGCAGCCCGGCCAGCGAGTTCGCGGTCGCCAGGCCCAGATCGTTGTGGCAGTGCATCGCGATCGGCAGCGACGTGCGCGCGGCCACCTCGCGGACCAGCCGCGCGATCCGCCACGGCGTGGCCACCCCGGCGGTGTCGGCGACGCCGACCGCGTCCGCGCCCGCGTCGGCCGCCGCGGTGAAGATCTCCACCAGGTAGCCGGGGTCGGTGCGGGTGGCGTCCTCGGCGGCGAACACCACCTGCCGTCCCGACTCCTTGGCGTGCACGACCGCGCCGCGCACCCGGGCGAGCAGCCGCTCGGGGGTGGTGCGCAGCTTGGCCCGCACGTGGGCGTCGGAGGTCCCGGCGAACAGCGCGATGCTGTCGGCGCCGGACCGCACGGCGGCGTCGATGTCGGCCCGCACCGGGCGCGCGATGACCTGGATCGTCGCGTCCAGCCCGAGTCCGGCGACGGCGCGCACCGCCTCGGCCTCCTCCGGCGACACCGACGGGTAGCCGACCTCGATCAGCGGCACGCCCAGCGCGTCCAGGCGGCGGGCGAGCTCCACCTTCTCCGCGACGCCGAACGCGATGCCGGGCATCTGCTCGCCGTCGCGCAGGGTGGTGTCGCTGATGACGACCCGCGGCGGCAGGCTCTCCTCGTCCTCCTGGACGGGCTGGGAACGCTCGGTGACGGAGAACCGCGCGACCGGGGCGTCGGCCTTCGCGTTGCGGCGGAACTCGTTGAAGACCTGGTTGAGGCGGATCATGTCGCGGGGCGAGGCGTTCATGTCGATGGCGCCCGCGATGTAGGCGTGCCTCGGGCTGGTACGGGCCAGCAGGAAGATGTCGCGGAAGACGTGGCTCGCGGTCGAGATCGACACGGTCGCGGCACCGTCGGCCGCCCCGGAGTCGCCGGGCTCGACCAGGCGGATGCGGCCCCCCGCGACGGCCAGCTCCACCCTCAGGTCCAGGTCGGTGATCTCGATGACGATCCGCCGGTCCCAGCGCCGCAGCGAGCTGAGGGTGTCCGGGAGCGCGGCCAGCTGCCGGCGCACGTAGTCGACCACGGCGTCCGCGCCGACCGCCGGGGCGTCGCCGTCCCGCGCGGTCTCCGCCTCCGCCGCGGACGCGGCGAACTCGTACCGCAGCCGCATCCGCCGCTGCGCCGCCCACGTCACCGCGAGCGCCGCCGCCGTGACCGGCAGCGCCAGCCGCGGCCCGCCGCCCAGCGCGACGAACGCCCCGGCCAGCACGATCCGCTCCAGCACGAGGATCTCGTGGGCGCGCAGCGCGGCCCGCCGCGGGATCGGACGGGGCGAGCGCGCCAGCAGCACCAGCGCGGCCAGCCCGCCGCACGCCGCCGCCGTGAGCAGCGCGGCGAACGCCGCGGCGCCCGGTGCCGACGGCAGCACCAGCGGCGCCGACACCGCCAGCGCCAGCCACGCCGCGTACAGCGCCGCGCAGACCCCGAGCGCGAAGCCCGTGCCGCGCCGCACCGGGAGCGTCTCGTACCCGCCCTCGCGGTCGCCGTCCACGTCCCGCAGCGTCCCGACGAGGTTGGAGCCCGCGTCGTGCAGCAGGAACAGGACCGCCGCCCACAGCACCGCCGCCCCCGGCTCGGCCGTCGCGGCGAGCGCTCCGAACCCCAGGGCCAGCGCGGTGATCCCGCCGCGGAC
Source organism: Actinomadura rugatobispora (assembly GCF_055379765.1). NCBI lineage: Bacteria > Bacillati > Actinomycetota > Actinomycetes > Streptosporangiales > Thermomonosporaceae > Actinomadura > Actinomadura rugatobispora. Next base: position 2,390,229 of record NZ_AP029191.1, read on the forward strand.
CAGGTTGCCCTGGACGCCGCGCGCCTTGAACACGGTGCTGTAGGCGATGCCCGCCGCCAGCGCGCCGCCCGCCAGCAGCACGGTGCGCCAGTTCAGCAGCAGGCCGAGTGCCGCGCCCGCCGCCACGCACGCGATCATGCAGGCCAGCGCGGTGCCGGGGCGCATCCGGCCCGACGGGATCGGGCGGTGCGGCTTGGCCGCCGCGTCCAGCCGGCGGTCGAAGTAGTCGCCGCCGTACAGCCCCGCCAGCCAGCCCAGCGTCGGCACCGCCCACGCGCCCGCCAGCCGCCAGCCGGAGGCGTGCGGCGCGGCCAGCACCGCCCCGGCCAGGCCGACCAGACCCGGGTAGAACAGGGTGTACGGCCGCCAGGTCTCCAGATGCGCCCTGATCATCGGGTCACCGGTCCCTGGTCACCGCGAGCCGGGCGACGTGCGCGAGCCGGTCCGCGCTCGGGCTGGGCGGCAGCACCGCCAGCTGCTCGCGGGCGCGCGCCGAGTGCCACCGGGCGCGTCCCCGCGAGGACTCCAGCGCCCCGGTCCGCTCCAGCACGCCGTGCACGGCGGCGAACGCGGCGTCCTCGCCGAGCGTGTCGTCCTGGACGCCGCGCAGGACGTCCTCCAGCGTGCGGCGGTCGGCGTCCGAGCCGGTCTCGTAGGCCAGGATCACCGGCAGCGTCAGCCGCCGGTTGCGGATGTCGCTGACCGCGGACTTGCCGGTCGCCTCGGGCGTGCTGTCGTAGGCGAGCAGGTCGTCGTGGATCTGGAACGCGGCGCCGAGGTGGTCGCCGTAGGCCCCGAGCACCCGCACCGCCTCGGCCGACCCGCCGCCCAGGATCGCGCCGCTCTGGCACGCGGCCCGGAAGAACGCGGCGGTCTTGAGCCGGATCATCTCCAGGTAGGTCTCGGTGTCGCAGCTCAGGTCGCCGCACACCTCGGCCTCCAGCGACTGGCCGTGGCACATGTCGTAGCCGGCCTGCGCCACCACCCGCAGCGCGGACACGATCCGGTCGTCGCCGACCCCGGTGGCGCGGCAGTCGGACAGGCAGCGGAACAGGAAGAAGATCAGCGCGTCGCCCGCGATGATCGCGTTGTCGCGGCCGTGCTCGCGGTGCACGGCGGGACGGCCGCGCCGGGTGTCGTCGCCGTCGATGATGTCGTCGTGGACGAGGCTGGCCACGTGCCCGCACTCGGTGCCGACCGCGGCCGGCAGCACGTCGGCGGCCCGGCCCCCGGCCGCCACCGCCGACTCCAGCAGCAGGATCGGCCGCAGCAGCTTGCCGCCCGGCGCCATCGCGTACCGGCAGATGGCGTCAAGCAGCCGGTCCCCGCCCGCCCAGCACAACTCGAATTCCGAATTCAGCAGCGTCAGGTATTCCTGCGGGAGCACGCCTTCTCCGGGAACTGCGCGCGCCCCGTCCGGCACGGACGACGGATCGGCGGTCTTTCCGGCGTGTGACTGCACGCGGAACCACCCCTTTCGACGATCGGAAACTGGTCGCGCGGGGCCCCAGTCCACTCTGGGTCGCTCCGAAAGTAGGCGGAAGTGCTGGTCGGACGCACTGGCAACCCCCAGCTAGCAAGGTTCAGCCAGCAGGATCCAGCCGACAGGAACATGCCGACCATTGCCTGCCATCCCCCTCGCGGCCGCTCCTTCCTACGATGCGTTCTCATTCCCATCCACGAGGAGGAACGCCGTATGGCCGCCAAGCCGAGCGCCTGCCCGGTGGCGCATGATTTCCCCTTCGCCAAGACCGATCCGATGACGATGCCGGCGGAATTCGCGGAGCTGCGGGAGCGCGAGCCGGTGGCCCGGGTCCGGCTGCCCAGCGGCGACCTGGCCTGGCTGGTCACCCGGTACGCCGACACCAAGGCGGTGCTGTCGGACTGGCGGTTCAGCCGCGACACCGCCCGCCCGGACGCGGCCCGGATGAACACCGCGATCGGGTTCGGCAACCACGGCAACCCGTTCGCCGACCCGCCGGACCACACCCGCTGGCGGCGGCTGGTCGCGCGGGCGTTCACCGCGCGCCGGGTGGAGCGGATGCGGCCCGGCATCCAGGCGATCGTGGACCGGCTGGTCGGCGCGATGATCGACCGGGGGCCGGACGCCGACCTGATGGAGGCGCTGGCCTACCCGCTGCCGATCACCGTGCTGTGCGACATGCTCGGCGTGCCCGTGGCCGACCAGGTGCGCTTCCGCGGCTGGATCGACGACATGCTGAACGCCGCGTTCACCTCCGAGCGGCGGATGGAGGCCGCGGCCGCGCTGATCGACTACGCCAAGGCCCTGGCGGACGCCAAGCGCCGGGACCCCCGCCGACGACATGCTGAGCGCGCTGGTCGCGGTCCGGGACGAGGACGACGGCCGGCTCGACGACGACGAGCTGTTCGTGACCGTCATGACGCTGCTGGTCGCCGGGTACAAGACGACGGCGGCGCAGATCGGCAAGGGGCTGCTCACGCTGTTCCGGCACCCGGCCGAGCTGGCCGCCGCGCGGGCGCACCGCGACGAGGCGAGGCTGCGCCGGGTGTCGGAGGAGCTGCTGCGCTTCACCCCGCCGGGCGCCGGCTACGGCATCGCCCGGTACGCGGTCGAGGACGTGGAGGTCGGCGGAGTGCTGATCCCGGCGGGCTCGACCGTCTTCGTCGCCCGCCATTCGGGGAACCGCGACGAGGCGCACTTCCCGGACGCGGAGCGGTTCGACATCGGCCGCGGCACGGCGAACCAGCACCTGACGTTCGGCGCCGGGCCCGCGTTCTGCGTGGGCGCGCCGGTCGCGCGGATGGAGCTGGAGCTGGCGTTCGACGCGCTGCTGCACCGGCTGCCGGGGCTGGCGCTCGCCGTGCCCGAGGCGGAGGTCCCGTGGAACAGCGACACCGCGGCGCAGGCGCCCGAGCGGGTCCTCATCACCTGGGACGGCGCCGCCGCCCGCCTGCGGAGCGCGCCGTGAAGAGGGTCGTCCTGGCCGAGCCGCGCGGGTTCTGCGCGGGCGTGCGGCGCGCGATCCGGATGGTGGAGCGCGCCCTGGAGATCCACGGCCCGCCGGTGTACGTGCGCAAGGAGATCGTCCACAACCGGCATGTCATCGGCGAGCTGGAGCGCCGCGGCGCGGTCTTCACCGACACCGAGGACCTGGTGCCCGAGGGCGCGGTCTGCGTGTTCTCCGCGCACGGGGTCTCCCCCGCCGTGCGGGACAACGCGGCGCGGCGCGGGCTGCGGGTGCTGGACGCGACCTGCCCGCTGGTGTCGAAGGTGCACCAGGAGGCGCGCCGGTTCGACCGCGACGGCCGCACCATCCTGCTGATCGGCCACTCCGGGCACGAGGAGGTCGAGGGCACCCAGGGCGAGGCGCCGGACCGCACGATCGTCGTCGAGTCCCCGGAGGACGCCCGCGCCCTCGACCTGGACGCGGACGCCGACGTCGCCTACCTCACCCAGACCACGCTGTCGATCGACGACACCGCGGAGATCGTCGGCACCCTGCGGGAGCGGTTCGCGCGGCTGCGCGGCCCCGGCTCCGACGACATCTGCTACGCCAGCCAGAACCGGCAGACGGCGGTGAAGGCGCTGGCCGCCCGCACCGGCCTGGTGCTGGTGGTCGGCTCCCCCAACTCCAGCAACTCGCTGCGCATGGTCGAGGTGGCGCGCGCCGCCGGGACGCCGGGCCACCTGGTCCCGTCGGCCGCCGACCTGGACGGGGCGTGGCTGGACGGCGTCGAGGCGGTCGGCGTCAGCGCCGGGGCGAGCACCCCGGAGATCCTCGTGGACGAACTGGTGGACCGGCTGGCGGGGCTCGGCTACACGGGGCTGGAGATCGAGCGGACCGCCACCGAGGACGTCGTGTTCGCCCTGCCGGGCGGCCTCGGCGGGACGAGCGGAGACGACGGGAGGGCCCTCACATGACACCCGAGACGATCACCGGCCCGGAGGATCTGCGCGGCCTGCCGCCCGACGAGCTGCGGTCGCTGGCCGCGGGGATCCGCCGCTTCCTCGTCGACCGGGTGTCCCGGACCGGCGGGCATCTGGGCCCGAACCTCGGGGTGGTGGAGCTGACGCTGGCGCTGCACCGGGTGTTCGCGTCGCCCCGGGACCGGATCCTGTGGGACACCGGCCACCAGGCGTACGTCCACAAGATCGTCACGGGGCGGGCCGGCGGGTTCGGCGGGCTGCGGCAGCCCGGCGGGCTCTCCGGCTACCCGTCCCGGGAGGAGTCCGAGCACGACCTGATCGAGAACTCGCACGCCTCCACCGCCCTGTCCATCGCCGACGGGCTCGCCCGCGCCCGGCGGATCGCCGGGGACCGCGACGGCGGCGCCGTGGTCGCGGTGGTCGGGGACGGCGCCCTCACCGGCGGCGTGGCCTGGGAGGCGCTCAACAACATCGGCGGAGACCCGGACGCGGACGTGGTCGTCGTCCTGAACGACAACGGCCGCTCGTACGCGCCCACGGTCGGCGGCCTCGCCCGCCACCTCGCCGAACTGCGCGCCGGGAGTGCCGGCGCGTCCATCTTCGAGGAACTGGGCCTCGCTTACATCGGCCCGGTGGACGGGCACGACATCCCCGCCCTGGAGCAGGCGCTGCGGGAGGCGCGGGCGATGGGCGGCCCGGTCGTCGTCCACGCGGTGACCGTGAAGGGCGCGGGCTACGTCCTGGCGGAGAACGACGACCTGGACCGCTTCCACGCCGTGCGCCCGATGGCCTCGGGCACCGGCCCCGCCCAGGAGACCTGGACGGACGTTTTCGGAGCGGAGCTGGCCAGGCTCGGCGGCGAGCGCTCGGACCTCGTCGCGATCACGGCGGCGATGCTGGAGCCGACCGGCCTGTCCGCGTTCGCCGCCGCGCACCCGGACCGCACGCTCGACGTGGGCATCGCCGAGCAGCACGCCGCCGCGTCCGCGGCCGGGCTGGCGCTGGGCGGGCTGCACCCGGTCGTGGCGGTGTACGCGACGTTCCTGAACCGGGCGTTCGACCAGCTCATGATGGACGTGGCGCTGCACCGGCTGCCGGTGACGTTCGTCCTGGACCGCGCCGGGATCACCGGCGACGACGGGCCCAGCCACAACGGCATGTGGGACCTGTCGATCCTGCGGGTGGTGCCGGGGCTGCGGGTCGCGGCGCCGCGCGACGGCCGCCGGCTGCGCGAGCTGCTGGCCGAGGCCGTGGACGTCGACGACGGGCCGACCGCGGTCCGCTTCCCCAAGGGCGCCGTCGCGGCGGACGTGGCGGCCGTCCGTTCCCACGGCGCGGTCGACGTCCTCCGCGAGAGCACCGCGCCCGGCGGCGACGCCGCGCTGATCGTCGCCGCCGGGGCGATGGCCGGGCCGTGCATGGAGGCGGCGGAACTGCTGGAGGCGCGCGGCGTCGCGTCCACGGTGGTGGATCCGCGCTGGGTCGCACCGCTGGACCCCGCCCTCGCCGAACTCGCCGCCGCGCACGCGACGGTCACGGTCGTCGAGGACAACGGCGAGGCGGGCGGCGTGGGCGACGCGGTGGCCGCGCTGCTGCGCGAGGCCGGGGTGCGCGTCCCGGTCACCGCGCTGGCCGTCCCGCAACGGTTCATCGGGCACGGCAAGCGCCCGCGCATCCTGGAGGACTGCGGCCTGACCGGCCCGCGCATCGCCGCCGCCGTCGAGTCCGCCGCCCCGCTCACCGCTCTCACCACGTCTGGAGGACGAACATGACCGTCGCACTCGGAATACCGCCGATCGGCCGCCCCGGGGAACCGCCGCCGCCCGTGGCCGCGCGCCGTGCGTCCCGGCGGATCATGGTGGGGGATGTGCCGGTGGGCGGGGACGCGCCGGTGTCGGTGCAGTCGATGACGACGACGCTGACGGCGGATGTGAACGCGACGTTGCAGCAGATCGCGGAGTTGACGGCGTCGGGGTGCCAGATCGTGCGGGTGGCGGTGCCGTCGCAGGATGACGCGGAGGCGTTGCCGGTGATCGCGCGCAAGTCGCCGATTCCGGTGATCGCCGATATTCATTTCCAGCCGAAGTACGTGTTCGCGGCGATCGATGCCGGGTGTGCGGCGGTGCGGGTGAATCCGGGGAACATCAAGAAGTTCGACGACCGGGTGGGGGAGATCGCGCGGGCGGCCTCGGAGGCGGGGGTGCCGATCCGGATCGGGGTCAACGCGGGGTCGCTGGACAAGCGGCTGTTGGAGAAGCACGGGCGGGCGACTCCGGAGGCGTTGGTGGAGTCGGCGTTGTGGGAGTGCTCGCTGTTCGAGGAGCACGGGTTCCGGGACATCAAGATCTCGGTGAAGCACAACGATCCGGTGGTGATGATCGAGGCGTACCGGCAGCTGGCGGCGGCGTGCGATTATCCGCTGCACTTGGGGGTGACGGAGGCGGGTCCGGCGTTCCAGGGGACGATCAAGTCGGCGGTGGCGTTCGGTGCGCTGCTGTCGCAGGGGATCGGGGACACCATCCGGGTGTCGCTGTCGGCTCCTCCGGTGGAGGAGGTCAAGGTCGGCACCCAGATCCTGGAGTCGCTGGGGCTGCGGCAGCGCGGCCTGGAGATCGTCTCGTGCCCGTCCTGCGGACGCGCCCAGGTCGACGTCTACCGGCTGGCCAACGAGGTGCAGGCCGGGCTGGACGGCCTCGACCTGCCGCTGCGCGTGGCCGTGATGGGCTGCGTGGTGAACGGCCCCGGCGAGGCGCGCGAGGCCGACCTCGGCGTCGCCTCCGGCAACGGCAAGGGCCAGATCTTCGTGAAGGGGCAGGTCATCAAGACCGTCCCCGAGGCCCAGATCGTCGAAACGCTCATCGAGAAGGCCCTCGAACTGGCCGAGGAGATGGGCTACGACCTCGACTCCCTGGACACCGAGGCACTGGAGTCCATCGCCTCCTGACCTCCACCCGGAATCGGGCGGCCGGAGAATCCCTCCGGCCGCCCGCTCTCGTGTGGAGCGTTCAGTCGACGGCGCCGGCGACCGCGCCGTCCCGCAGGACCCAGCTCGCCACGTTGACGCGCGAGGTGCAGTCGAGCTTGCGCATGACGTTCCGCACGTGGTTGACGGCCGTCCACTCGGCGATGCCCAGCCGCCCGGCGATCTGGCGGTTGGTCAGCCCCTGCGCGACCAGCATCGCCACCTCCTGCTCGCGCGGGGTCAGCGGCTGCGTCCGGGAGCGCGCGGGCTCCGCCCCGGCCGCCGCGCGCGGCGCCGGGACGTGCGGTGACCGGCCGAGGTCGCGGGTGAACGACCGGACGACGTTCAGCACCCGGAACCGCGGCTCGCCGCCCCGCGACGGCAGCGGGACCAGCAGGTTCTTGTCCACCAGCGTCTCGATGAGCTCGGGCGCCAGATCGGTGTCGTCCATCGGCGAGAACGCTCCCTCGCGGACCGCCAGCGCGCGGAAGACCGCCTGCTCCTGCCCAGTGAGCCGGTCGTAGCTCCAGCCGATCGCCGCGCGCATGCTCGCGTGGTGCGACAGGGTGGGGCCGCCGTACAGGACGTCCTGCCCGGCGCGCAGCCGGTCCAGCAGCTCGGCCGGGCGGAACAGCTTCAACCGTGCCGCGGCGAACTCGATCGCCAGCGGCAGGTCGTCCAGCAGCTCGCACAGCCCGGTCACCTGGGCGCGGACGCCGCCGTCCAGCGAGAAGCCGGGGCGGACCGCGACGGCGCGCTGCCGGAACAGCTCCAGCGCGGCGACGCGGGCCAGGGGCGGGACGCGCAGCACCCGCTCCCCGTACAGGTGCAGCGGCTCGCGGCTCACCAGCAGCACCCGGGTCTCGGGCCGGTCGGCCAGCAGCCTCGGGAGCCCGGCCGCCAGCGCCTCGGTGAAGTGCTCCCCCTGGTCCAGGACGATCAGCCGGTCGCGTTCGCCGGGCCGTGCCGCCAGCGCGTCGAGGACGTCGGCGGCCCGGTCGTATCCGGCCAGGTCGTGGAGTTCGGGCGGGCCGCCCAGGTCGTCGGCCAGGGCCAGCGCGAGCCGGGTCTTGCCCACCCCGGCGGGCCCGGTCATGGTCAGCAGCCGGACGGAGGGATCGGCGAGCTGCTCGCGCAGGAGGCCCAGCTCGGCGTCGCGGCCGACGATCGGCGTGAAGGCGGTCGCGTCGGTTCCGGGCCCCCGCGCGCGGGTGGGTCTCCTGGTCGGCAGGCGGGAGTGGACATGACCTGACGCCATCGTGGTGCCCCCTGGCAATTGGATATCCATTGAGATGACGGAAAGAACAAGAATGTTCATTCCCATTTCGGACCGCGTTCCCGGCCGGCCTCCGGGGAGAGGCGGAAGGGCTCGCGTCCGCCACCGCGGGCACGGCGGCGGACGATGGTCATGCCACGGCCGGATCCGGCCGTTTCCGTAGTGCGGGACGGCATTGCGGGGACTGGTCGCTTGGACGCACCGCGCTCCCAGCCGGATCTATCCCGGAAGCCAGGAAACCCTTACTCCCCCCGGGGGGCCGGACGCCCGCCCCTCCCGGCCCATGACGGCGACTTCTGAAATGGCACCCGGCCGCCACAAAAAGGCACCGCTAAAAACGCGGATTCATTACCGGAGTCGATCACCTTTGGACACGGGGCGAGAATATTTGACGGCAACGGTCCGCGGCGGCACGGCCTTGCCCCCGGGCCCGACGACCGCGACGGCGGGCTGCCCTCAACCGGCAGGGGGCCTCAGACGGCAGCCCCGGGCGCCGCGAACTCCAGCCCGCCTTGCCTATACGAGTGATCGCTCGTATTCTTCGGATCAATACGAGCGATCACTCGCATTTGAAGGAGACGATCATGGGTGACGAACGGGGCGCGCTCGGCCGGCGGGCGATGCTGACGGGCGGGGCGCTGGCCGCCGGGGCGGCCGGGCTGGGCATGGCCGCGGGGCCCGCCGCGGCCCGTACCGCGCCGGCGCCGCAGGCGGGACGGGCACAGCGCCGCTACGAGGGCAAGGTGGTGGTGATCACCGGCGCGACCTCCGGCATCGGCCGGGCCGCCGCGATCGCGTTCGCGCGGGAGGGCGCCAAGGTCGGCTTCTGCGGCCGCCGGGAGAACCTCGGGCGGGAGGTGCAGGCGGAGATCCGGCGGCAGGGCGGCGAGGCCACCTACATCCGGGCCGACGTGCGGCGGCCGGACGAGGTCAAGTCGTTCGTCGACCGGGTCGCGCGCAGGTACGGCGGTCTCGACGTGGCGCTCAACAACGCCGGGATCCAGACGTTCAAGCCCCTCAGGGACCAGACCGTCGAGGAGTTCGACGCGACGCTGGAGACCAACACCCGCGGGGTCTTCCTGTCGATCAAGCACCAGGTCCCGCACATGGAGGAGAAGGGCGGGGTGATCCTGGTCACCGGCTCGTCCAACGAGTTCGCCAGCCGTCCGGGGCTCAGCTCGTACTCGGCGAGCAAGGGCGGGGTGAGCGGGATCGTGCGGGCGGCGGCGCTGGAGCTCGGCCCGAAGATCCGGGTGGTGTCGCTGGCGCCCGGCACCACCGACACCGCGATGATCGACGCGCAGCGCGCCTTCTACCCGCCCATGTCGGACGAGGAGTGGCGCCGGGAGAAGGCGCGCTGGGCCCAGGCCAACGTGGACGGCCTCAAGCGGATGGCGACGCCCGACGAGATGGCCACCGCCGCGCTCGCCCTGGCCTCGCCCGACATGAGCTTCCAGACCGGGGTCTCGGTGCTGGTGGACGGCGGCGCGCTGGCAGGGCTCTGACCCCGCGCCCGCCACCTGGCAGCCTTGACATCTACCAAGGTTCATGTCCAGCATCATATGTTCCTAAGGACATATAGAGGTCTTGATGTCAGGAGGAAGACGTGGCGGACCAGAACCGGATCTCCCGGCGGCGGGCGCTCCAGGCGTCGGCGGCGACGCTGGGCGGGCTCGCGGCGGCGGCGTCCCAGCAGGGGACGGCGCAGGCCGCGGCCCCGCCCGCGCGGCAGGCCGGGCGGCCCGTGGGGACGAAGCTCCCCGACGGGTCGTACGCGCACAACGTGGAGGTCGTCGGCTACAGCGACCTGCGCGAGCACCCCGGCTTCAAGATGGCGGTCCGGGAGGTGAACGGACGCTGGTACCTATACGTGGCGCACTTCAACATCGCCCCGGACTACCTCGGCGGCTGGAGCGTCGTCGACGTGACCGACCCGCGCGAGCCCGAGTTGGTGAACCACATCCCGGGGCCGGTGCACACGATGACGCTCCAGATGGACCTGTCCGGCGACACGATGGTGACGGCGCTGGAGAAGCCGTTCCCCGTGCACCTGGACCCGACCCCGGACGACCCGTTCGAGGAGGGCGTGGTCATCTGGGACATCAAGGACCCGGTCAACCCGCGCCGCCTCAGCCATTGGAGGACCAAGGGCACGGGCACCCACCGCAACCACTACTCGGGCGGGCGCTACGTCCACCTCGCCGCGGGGATGCCCGGCTACCGCGGCAACATCTACGTCATCCTCGACATCTCAGACCGGAGCCGTCCCAAGGAGGCCGGGCGGTGGTGGGTGCCCGGACAGAAGGAGGGCGAGACGCCCGCGCACGGCGGCACGAGCTCCGGGCACTTCCACGGGTTCTGCTGCGGCGCGGGCAATACCGTCTCCCTGCACGGCCCGGCGTACGTGTCGGGGAACCTCGCCTACCTGCCCTACGGCGGGGCGGGCATGGTCGTCCTCGACATCTCGGACGTGTCGGATCCCAAGCCGGTCAGCACGCTGCCGTTCAGCCCGCCGTTCCATTCGCTCTTCGGCGTGCACGGCGTGCTGCCCCTGCCCGAGCAGGGCATCGCCTTCGTGAACTCGGAGGACGTCTCCTACGGCAAGGGCGCGGCCCACCACGCCTCGATCGTGGACATCTCCAACCCGAGCAAGCCGTTTCTGCTGTCACTGCTCCCTGAGCCCGTGCCGCACCCCGACGCGCCCTACGAGGACTTCTACACGCGCGGGGGCTGGGGCGGCCCTCACAACATGAACCACCATCAGTACCACCCCGCGGTGGAGCGTCAGGAGGGCATCTTCTATATGGCGCACTTCAACGCGGGGCTGCGCATCTACGACGTCTCCAACAGGAGGCTCCCGCAGGAGATCGGGCACTTCCTGCCCGCCGACCCCAAGAAGCGCTACATGCCTTTGCCCGAGGACAAGCTGGTGACGCAGACCGAGGACGTGGTGGTGGACCGGCGCGGGTTCATCTACATCAGCGACAAGAACCGGGGAATCTACGTCCTGCGCTACACAGGCCCGAGGCCGCGCCTTTCGCGCTAAGGCCAGGGACGGTCAGCCGCCCTGCCCGTCCTGCGGCTCCTGCCCCGCTTCGTCGCCCTCTGGGTCCTGCTGGTGCAGCCGTCCCTCCTCGGTGAACTCGGCCGCCCAGCGGGCCCAGTCGGCCAGCCCCTGGTACATGCGGATCGCCGCCTCGATCGTGATGCGGAACGACTGCACGGACGGGGCGGTGCCGTAGTCGCCCCTGTCCTTGGCCTCGGCCATGCCGCGGAAGAGGTCGGCCCACTCGCTGTAGTACTCGGCCTCCCCCTCCAGGTAGCGGATCGCGTCGTCCTTCTCCATCAGCCAGAGGAAGAAGGTGCGCAGCAGTGGCTCGAACCGGAGCGTGTGGTCGGCGCCCTCGTCCGCGCCCTTGACGAGCCAGCGGCGCACCTCGGTCCGGCCGGACTCGGTGATGCGGTACGCCTTGCGCCGCCGCGGGCCGTGGCTGTCCACCTCGATCAGCCCGTCGGACTCCAGCCGACCGAGTTCGGCGTAGATCTTGGGGTGCTGGGCGGGCCAGGCCGCGCCCAGCGTCTCCTGGAATCGCCTGTTCAGGTCGTAACCACTGGCGGGCCCCTCGGCCAGCAGGCCGAGCAGGCCGTACCGCAGCGACATGTGCTCCTCCGTCAACCGCCCCGAAATGTGGGCCCCATCTTGACATGTCCGCCGGACCATGCAGACTTATGTCCCTAGGTACATGTCCCCAGGTAAGGGAGATCGAATCATGACCGAAGGAAAGGCCGTGCTGGTGACGGGGGTCACCGGCGGGATCGGCCACGCGCTGACCACCGCGCTGGCGGCGCGCGGGTACACGGTGTACGCGGCGGCGCGCGGCGAGCTGCCCGCCGATCTGGCCCGCCTGCCCGGCGTCCGGCCGCTGCGGTTCGACCTGACCGACCCGGCGGCCGTCGAGGCGGCGGCCGCCCGCGTCCGCGAAGACCGCGCCGGGAACGGCCTGCACGCGGTGGTCAACAACGCCGGGATCATCGTGCAGGGCCCGGTGGAACTGGTCCCGGCCGACGAACTGCGCCGCCAGTTCGAGATCAACGTCTACGGCCCGATGGCCGTGACGCGGGCGTTCCTGCCGCTGCTGCGCGAGGGCCGCGGCCGCGTGGTCAACGTCAGCGCGCCCACCGCCCGCCTCGCGATGCCCTACAACGGCCCGATCTCGGCGAGCAAGGCGGCGCTGGAGTCGTTCTCGGCCGCGGCCCGGGTCGAGCTGGCACCGTTCAGGATCCCGGTCAGCATCGTCCGGCCCGGAGCCGTGCGGACCGCCATCTTCGGGAAGGCGGAGACGGCGGCGCGCAAGTCGCTCGCCCAGATCGACCCGCGCGTGGTCGACCTCTACCGGCCCGGTCTGGACGCCGTCGAGCGGGCGACCGCGCGGACGGCGGGCGCCGAGCCCGGCGGCGTCGTGAAGACCCTGGTGAAGGCGGTCGAGGCGCGCCGTCCCAAGGCCGTCTACAACGCCGGGCGGGACGCCCGGCTGCTGCTGACGATCTCCCGGCTGCCGGTACGGGTCCGCGACCGGGTCCTGGCGGGCGCGCTGGGGCTGCGCGCGGCCGCCGAGGCCGGCGCCGGAGCGCCGGGGGGCGCCCCGGCCGGGGACGGTGCCCGGTGAGGCGCACCGGCGCGGCCCGCGGGCCGGACCCGGCCGCCCCGCGCACGGTGGTCGTGGTCGGCGCCACCAGCGGCGTCGGCCGTTCCGTCGCGCTGAAGCTCGCCGAGCGCGGGCACCGGGTGATCGCCGTGGGCCGGGACGCCGAGCGGGCCGCGACGCTGCGCGACAAGCTGCGCCGGCGGCCGGGCCCCGACCCGGAGGTCCTGGTCGGCGACGTGTCCACGGTGGCCGGACGGCGCGCGTTCACCGGCGCGGTGCCCGGCCTCACCGGCCGGATCGACGCCCTGATCAACAACGCCGGGGTGATGCTGCCCCGGCGGCGGGTGAACGAGGACGGCCACGAACTGAACTTCGCCGTCCACCACCTGGCGCCGTTCGCCGTCACCGGGGCGCTGCTGCCGCTGCTGCGGAAGGGGTCGGTGCCCGGCGACCCGGCGGGACGCGACCGGCCGCGGGTGGTCAACGTCAACAGCGCCGGGCACCACACCAGCCTGCGCGGGCACCGGAACCCGACGCTGGACTTCGCCGACCTGCAGGCCGAGTCCGGGTACGAGCCCGCGCTCGTCTACAGCCGGACCAAGCTGGCCAACATGCTGTTCACGCTGGAACTGGCCCGCCGCCACGGCGACGAGCTGATCGTGAACGCGCTGCACCCGGGCGTGGTCCGCAGCGACCTGGGCCGCGAGTTCCCCCGGCTGCTGGTGCTGGCGACGCAGGCGACGGCGATCAGCACGGACCGTGCCGCACCGGCCGTGATCAGGCTCGCCGTCGAGCCGGTGGAGGGCAACGGCGGCTACTACGACCGGGCGGCCCTGTCCGCGCCGTCGCCCCCCGCCCGCGACCGGGACGCCGCCGCGCGGCTGTGGGAGGTGACCGAACGGCTGATCGGTCCCTTCCAGCCGAGCCCCGCGGCGGCGTGACTCCTCCTTCTATGTGTAGGGGGCGACGAGCACGGCCGAGCGCCCCCACAGACGGGCCGCCAGGTCGGAGTCGTCCGCCTTGGGGTGGACCTTGGCGTCCCGCTGGAACCCGTGGAAATAGGAGCCGCTCGCCCCGCCCGCCTCCGGGGCCGAGGCCAGCCACACCAGCGGGCTCGCACCGACACCGCTGTTGAGCTGCAACCTGCGCAGCGGCGTCCGCGAGACGGCCCTGACCGCCCGGGACCCGGAGGCGAATTGGGTCACGGTCGCGCCCTCGGCCTCGTCGCGGGTGGGGACGACCGCCCCGGCGGGACGGTCCCGCCGGGGGCCGGGGTCAGGGTGGAAGCACACGGCCTCGATCCCCGTCCCCTCGGTGCGGCGCGCCAGTTCCCGGGTGAACAGGACGTTCATCAGCTTGGTCGTGGAGTAGGCGATCCACCCTCCGCCGTAGCGGCGCCGCTCCCATTCCAGGTCGTCCAGCCGCAGCCGCCCGAACCGGTTGCCCAGGCTGGAGGTGGTGATCACCCGTACCGGCCCGTGCCGGGCGCTGTCGCGCAGCCGGGGCAGCAGCTGGGTGGTGAGCAGGAACGGGGCGAGATGGTTGGTCTGGAAGGTCATCTCGTGCCCGTCGGTGGTCAGCTTCCGGGACGGCACGAGCTGCCCGGCGTTGTTGACCAGCACGTCGATGCGGGGGCAGCGCTCCAGCAGGTCGTCGGCGAGCCGGCGGACCTGGTCGAGCGAGGCGAAGTCGGCGACCAGGGGCTCGACGCCGAGCCCGGCGGCGACGGCGGCGGTGCGCTCGGGCGAGCGGCCCACCGGGACGACGTCGGCCCCCATCGAGGCGAGGCGGCGGGCCGCCGCGGCGCCGATGCCGGAACTGGCCCCGGTGATCACCACGGTCTTACCGGTCATGTCGGCGCTCACTGGGCACCGCCCCGGGTCCCGGCGCCCTGGGCCGCGGCCTCCGGCTCGCGCGGCCCCGGCGGGGCGGCGGGCGCCGGCGCGAGGGAGTCGCCCTCGATGTCGATCCCAGGGAGCAGCCGGTCCAGCCATCGCGGCAGCCACCAGGCGGTGCGGCCCATCAGCGTCATCAGCGCGGGCACGATCGTCATCCGCACCACGAACGCGTCGAACAGCGTGGCGGCGGCCAGCGCGAACCCGATCGACTTCACCAGCGGGTCGGGGGCCAGCAGGAACCCCGAGAACACCGCCGCCATGATGATCGCGGCGGCCGTCACCACCCGCGCTCCGTCCGCGAACCCGGTGACCACCGCCTCCTTCGGGTCCGCGCCGTGCACGTACGCCTCGCGCATCCGGGTGACCAGGAACACCTGGTAGTCCATGGCCAGCCCGAACACCAGCCCGATCAGGAAGATGGGCAGCGCGCTGATGATCGGGCCGGTCTGCTCGACGCCGAACAGCGCCCCGGCCCAGCCCCACTGGAACACCGCCACGACCGCGCCGAAGGTGGCCGCGACGCTCAGCAGGAACCCGGCGGTGGCCTTCAGCGGGATCAGCACCGACCGGAACACCAGCAGAAGCAGCACCAGAGCCAGGCCGACGACCACGGCCAGGTAGGGCACCAGCGCGTCGGCCAGCGTGGCGGACATGTCGATGTTGAGCGCGGTCAGCCCGGTCACCGC
Organism: Actinomadura rugatobispora; assembly: GCF_055379765.1. Classification (NCBI taxonomy): domain Bacteria; kingdom Bacillati; phylum Actinomycetota; class Actinomycetes; order Streptosporangiales; family Thermomonosporaceae; genus Actinomadura; species Actinomadura rugatobispora. The sequence goes on from NZ_AP029191.1 coordinate 2,405,607, forward strand.
GATGGACGCCCCGGTCGCGGCGCGGATCGCCGGGGCCTGCCCGCGGAGCCGCTCGACCAGGTCGGTGGTGGCCTGCTCGCTCGGCCCGCTGCGCGGCATCACCGTGATCAGCGCGGTGTCGCCGGCCTGGTTGAACGCGGCGGGCCGGGCGGCGGCGACGCCGGGCGTCCGGGACACCACGTCGCCGACGTGCCGGGCGGCGGCCCGCGGGTCGTCGCTGCGGGCGGCGTCCACGACCAGGGTGAGCGGTCCGTTGAAGCCGGGGCCGAAGCCCTCGGCGAGCAGGTCGTAGGCCTGGCGCTGGGTGGTGTCGGGCGCCGAGATGCTGTCGTCGGGCAGGCCGAGCCGCAGGTCGGTCACCGGGACGGCGAGGGTGATCAGCACGGCTCCGGCGGCCAGCAGGAACGGGATCGGCCGCCGCGTCACCTGCCGTGCCCAGCGGATGCCCATCGGGCCTCGTGCCGCCGCCCGGGACCCGCCGGCGGCGTCCGGGTTCGCGGAGCGCCGTGCCCGGCCGCGGCGGCCGAGGACGCGCGGGCCGGCGAAGCCGAGCAGCGCCGGCAGCAGGGTCAGCGCGATCAGGACGGCCACGACCACGGTGGCGGCGGCCGCCAGCCCCATCTCGGTGAGGATCGGGATGCCGACCACGGTCAGGCCGGCCAGGCCGATCACAACGGTGAGCCCGGCGAACATCACGGCGGTCCCGGCCGTGCCGACGGCCCGTCCGGCCGCCTCCTCCGGGTCGCCGCCGGACTCCAGCTCCTGCCGGTAGCGGGAGACGATGAACAGCGCGTAGTCGATCGCCACGGCCAGCCCCAGCATGATCGCCAGCGTGGGGGTGGAGGAGCTGAGGTCGGTGAACCCGGTGGCGGCGGTGATCGCGGTGACCCCGATCCCGATGCCCAGCAGCGCGGTGAGCAGCGGCAGCCCGGCGGCGACCAGCGAGCCGAAGGTGACCACCAGCACCACCGCGGCCGCCAGCACCCCGATGACCTCCATGAGGTGCTGGCCCCCCCTCGGCCTCGGTCGCGTCGCCGCCCATCTCGACCCGGATCCCGGCGGCGCGGGCGGGGTCGGGTGCCCGCTCCAGCGCGGCGCGCGCCTCCTCGCTCAGGTCCGTGGCCCCGACGCGGTAGGTGACCTGCGCGAACGCGACGGCCCCGGACGCGCTGACGGCACCGGCCTGGTACGGGTCCTGGACGGCGGCGACCTGCGGCCCCGCCCTGAGCGCGGCCACGGCCTGCCCGACCGCCGCCCGCGCGGACGGCTCGGTGAGCCGCCGCCCTTCGGGGGCGGCGAACACCACCCGGGCGGTGGCACCGCCTCCGGCGGCCTGCGGGAAGCGCTCGTCCAGCATGTCGATCGCCCGCTGCGCCTCGGTGCCGGGGATCGAGAAGGCGTTGTCGGTCGGCCCGGACAGGGTCGCGGCGGCGGTCCCGCTGAGCCCGAGCAGCAGCACCCAGACGAGCAGGACCCAGCGCCGTCGGCGGAAGGCGAACCGGCCCAGCCGGTAGAAGTACGCGGCCACCTGAGGCTCCCATCAGATCTTTTGTCATCACATCTCTGTAGCGAGACAGAATGTCTCATCTTAGAGACAAGGCTGTCAAATACTGGGACAGGGAGATAGAGTCGGCCGTGATGATGATGAGGAGTCCCGCCCTTCGCGACCATGTGGCCACCGGCCTGCTGGAGACCGCGGCCGCCGTGCTGGCCGAGCGCGGCGAGTCGGCGAGCATGACCGACATCGCGGAGGCCGCCGGGGTGGCCCGGGCCACCCTCTACCGCTACTTCCCCAACCGCGAGGCACTGCGGCAGGCGCTGTACGACGCCGCCTTCGCCGACCTCACCGCGCGCGTCGCCGACGCCGGGCTGGACACCGCCACGGTGCCCGAGGGCCTGGCCCGGCTGACCCGCGCGTTCGTCGGGGCGGCCGGCAAATGGCGGGCCCTGGAGCTGTTCCACAAGACGCCCGGCGACGCCAGGAAGCTCGACCGCGAGCTGATCGAGCCGATGCGCGGGCTGTTCGAGCGCGGCGCGGCCGAGGGCTCCTTCCGCGGCGACGTCTCCGTGGCCACGATGATCGAGATCTATGTGGCGCTGCTGGAGGGCGCGGTGTCACGGGTGATCCGCGGCCGGCTCGGCGTCGAGGAGGCCAGCTCCGCCATCACCGCGATTTTCCTGAACGGGGTCCTCGACTCCCCCGACCGGTAGATTGCGTCGGAGCCGGTACATTGGGCCGGTCTTCTTTGCCCTGTTTTCACAGCCTTCTTAGGTCCACGGTGGCAGGGTGTGACCTCGTGGTGTCGTCGAGCCCGGAGCGAGTGAGGAAACATGTCCGAGGATGACAAGCCCCGGGGTGAGCGTACGGTCAAGGCCAAGGCCAAGCTGCCGAACGCCAAGAACATCCGGAGCCCGGAGTTCACCCCGCACGGGATCAGCGGCGGCAGCCGCAGCCGCGGCCCGCGCCCGTCGGGCAAGACCGCGGCGCAGGCCAAGCGGCAGCGGATGGCGGGGATCTCCGTCGCGGTGGTCGCCGTGGTGGCCGTCGCCTGGGCGATCAGCTACACCCAGGGGCACCGGTTCCTCCCCGACTCGGTCCCCGACTACCTGAGCCGTCCCGGGCCGGAGATCAAGGCCACCGGGGCGCTCGGCTCGGCGCCCAAGGTGAGCATTCCCAAGAACCTCCAGCCGACCGGGCGGCTCAACGTCACCACCCCCATCAAGGGCACCGGCACCAAGATCGCCAACGGGGACACCACGCTGGTGAAGTTCACCTTCTACCAGTGGGCCAAGAGCACCGACCCGGACAAGCCCGACGAGAGCACCAACAAGAAGCTCAGCTCGTCCTGGGAGCGCCCGGCGGGCCAGCAGGTGCTGCCGATGACCATCGGCAAGACCGAGCTCAAGGGCCTCGACAAGGGCCTGGCCGGCCAGACCGCCGGCAGCCGGGTGATCCTGGAGATCCCGCCCAAGGAGGGCTTCGGCGAGCAGGGCCAGCAGCTCGGCCTGCAGAGCGGCGACTCGGTGGTCTTCGTGGTGGACGTGCTGGCCTCGTACCCGAAGAACGCCGAGGCCAAGGGCACCCCGAAGCCGCTCGACGACAAGGACCTGCCGACGGTCGGGGCGGTCGAGCCGGGCAAGGGCCCCAAGGTCACCATCCCCAAGGCCGACCCGCCGGAGAAGATGCAGGTCAAGACCCTGATCGAGGGCACGGGACCGGCCACCACCAAGGACGACGTGGCCGTGGTCCACTACAAGGGCCTGATCTGGCGCGACGGCAAGCAGTTCGACTCCAGCTGGGAGAAGGGCGAGCCGGCCACCTTCCCGCTCAACGCCACCGAGGGCATGACCGGCTTCTTCAAGGGCCTGCAGGGGCAGAAGATCGGCAGCCGCGTGATGCTCCTCCTGCCGCCCGGGGACGGGTACGGCAAGGAGGGCAACCCGCAGGCCGGGATCAAGGGGACCGACCACACCGTCTTCCTGGTCGACATCCTGGGCACCGTGCCCAAGTGACGGCCGCCTAGAGCGCGCCTGGCGCGGTTCCGCGACATCGGACGGCGGGGCATCCGGAGGGGTGGCCCGCCGTCCGGCGTTCCGCGCGCCCCGGGAGCGGGGCACGGAAACGAGGCCCGGTAACGATCACGACAACCGTTCGGGCTTCCGGGCCGTCCTTATTGAGGGAAAGCCATGGCAGTGCGCTTGACCCGCCGAACCCGGCGAACCCCTCGGGTATCGTCGGTAACAAATGAATCACGGGGGGCTTGTGAGCAGTAATGATGAGGGCCCGGCCGCGGGCGGCAGGGTGAAGGGCACCGCCCCGGACCACATCAAATCCGACAAATCCGAGAATGACGACATCGCCGCGAACATGAATGACAACGGCGTCCCCGGCACGACCGGGACCGGCACCGACGACCACCCCGACCCCGCGGACGAGGCCACCTTGGCCGACACACCTCCGGACGAGACTCCCGTGGACGACCCCCCGGCGGACGAGGCGCCCAGGGACGAGGCGGCGCCCGAGGACGAGACGCCTCCGGACGACCCGCCCCTCGGCGAGACCGTCCGCGACGGAACCCCGATCGTCGACGACGACACCACCGGCACGGACGCTCCCCGGGACGAGGTCACGGACCCGTCCGAGAAGCCTCTCCCGGACCAGGCCCCCGACCTGGACGAAGGCACCGGCCTCGGCTCCGATTCCGGTACGACCCGCGATTTCGAGCCCGTCGACGCCCTCGAAGCCCCCGTCCTGAACGGGCAGGAGGCGGCCACCGAGACCACCGGCACCGGCGAGGCCGCCGAGCCCGCCGCCGACCCCGCCACCGAACCCGCCACCGAGGCGGAGGCCGCGCCGCAGACCGCACCGGCCCCCCTCGACGAGCCCGCCCCCGCCCCCTCGGAGCCCCTCTCCCCCGCCCCCGCCGAGCCCGCCCCCGCCGGCGGCTCCGACGCGACCTCCGACGGCTCCGCCCCCGCCGAGCCCCCGGCCGAAGACCCCTCCGCCACCGTCGCCTCCCCCATTGCCGCGTCCCCTGACGCCCCTCCCGGGAAGAAGGGCAGGCGCGGCAAGAAGGGCGCGGGCAATGGCGCGGGCAGCGCCCCCGGAAAGGGCGGGGGCGGCGGTAAGAAGCCGCCCAAGAAGAAGCGCAGCAGGCCCGTCCGTTACGCGCGCCGCACCCTGTTCGCCGTTCTCGCATTCCTCGGGTTCGCGGTGGCCGCGTTCGGCGTCGCCTATCTCCTGACGCCCGTCCCCTCCCCGCAGCAGCAGGCCATCGCGCAGGGCCCGACGTTCTACTACGCCGACGGCAAGACGGTGATCGCCAAGACCGGCACCAACCGCGACGCCGTGCCGATCAAGCAGATCCCCGAGGGCGTGCGCGACGCGGTGATCGCGGCCGAGAACCGCAGCTTCTACGAGGACCCCGGGGTCTCGGTGCGGGGCACCGGGCGGGCGTTCTGGTCCACGGTCACCGGCGAGCAGCTGCAGGGCGGCTCCACCATCACCCAGCAGATGGTCCGCAACTACTACGGCGGCATCGGCAAGGAGCGCTCGGTCACCCGCAAGCTCAAGGAGATCATGGTCTCCCTGAAGGTCGGGCGGGAGAAGTCCAAGGACTGGATCCTCGAGCAGTACCTCAACACCATCTTCTTCGGCCGCGACGCCTACGGCGTCCAGGCCGCCGCCAAGGCGTACTACGGCAAGGACGTCAGCCAGCTGACCCCCGCGCAGGGCGCCTTCCTCGCCGCGGCGATCCAGCAGCCGAGCAACTTCGCCGAGCCCGAGGGCCAGAACCGCGTCTACGCCGAGCAGCGCTGGCGGGCCGTGGTGAACAACATGGTCCGGGACGGCGCGGTCACCCAGGCCGACGCGGCGGCGATGACCTTCCCGATGCCGGTCAAGCAGAAGATCACCAACATCCTCAAGGGCCAGAAGGGCTACATGGTCAATGTGGCCAAGAAGGAGCTGATCGAGCGCCGCGGCTACAGCGAGGACGAGATCAACCGCAGCGGGTTGAAGATCACCACGACCTTCGACAAGCGGCTGATGGACGCGGCGCGCCGCGCGGTCACCGCCAACGCCCCGGCCGGGATGAGCAAGAAGATCCGCACCGGGATGGTGTCGGTCGACCCGGCGACCGGGCAGGTGCTGGCGTTCTACGGCGGGCGCGACTACCTGGTGGAGGCGCTGAGCAGCTCGTTCGGCGACTGGGCGCAGGCCGGGTCCGGGTTCAAGCCGATCGTGCTGGCCACCGCGCTCGACGACGGGATGAAGCTGTACGACTCGGTCGACGGGTCCTCGCCGCAGTACTTCGCCGGCACCCCCGTCCGCAACGACAGCGGCCGCAGCTTCGGCTACGTGAACCTGGTCGGCGCCACCCAGAACTCGGTCAACACCGCCTACATCCACATCGGCCAGAAGGTCGGCCTCGACAAGGTGACGGCGATGGCCGAGAAGATGGGCATCCCCAGGAGCCAGCTCACCGCCAACGGCGCCAACACCGCGCCGACCTTCCCGCTGGGCGTCATCTCGGTGCACCCGGTGCAGCAGGCCGGGGTGTACGCCACGTTCGCCTCCGAGGGCCAGCACCGCACCCCGTTCGTGGTGAAGTCGGTGACCGACAACAAGGAGCACACCCGCACGTTCACCGAGAAGGGCGAGCGGGTCTTCAGCCAGCAGGTGGCGCGGGACGCCACGTACGCGATGCAGCAGGTGGTCCGCGGCGGCACCGGCACCGGGGCGCAGCTGGCCGACGGCCGCGACGTGGCGGGCAAGACCGGCACCACCGACGCGGGCCGGGCGATCTGGTTCAACGGGTTCATCCCGCAGATGGCCACGACGGTGTCGATGTTCCGCAGTGACAGCAGGCCGCTGAACATCCCCGGGTACGGGACGTACGGCGGTGCCCTTCCGGCCCAGGTGTGGCGCACCTTCATGGCGGACGCGGTCTCCATCATGAACTACTCGCCGAAGTCGTTCGGGTCGCCGTCGGTGACCCCCGGCGGCGGGTACTCCGGGCAGCCGTCCGACCGTCCCGGCGGGCCGCCGGCGACCGGGCCCGGCCCGTCGCGCCCGCCCGGCTCCGAGGGGCCCGGCCGCGAGCCCTCGACCCCGCCCACCGACGACGGCCCCGAGCTGCCGCTGCCGCCCGAGCCCGGTGACCCGGGCGATCCCGGCGGCGGGGGCGGTGACCCCGGCGATCCCGGCGACCCCGGTGGTGGGGGCGGCGGCACCGATCCCGGCCGACTACGCGGATGAGAGAAGGGGCCCGGCGGAAACGCCGGGCCCCTTCCTCGTCACCCGAGACGACGCGCCTCGGCACGGTGCCACGCTCGGCCGCCGCGCGCTCGACCGCCAGGGGCGGCGGGTCAGGCGCAGGCGCGGCCGATCCGCTGCGGCGTCTGGGTGATCACCGTGTTGAGCTGGGCGGCGTCGCCCGTTCCGACCGAGGTGGCGGCCCCGCGCAGGCGGCCGCCCTCCTCCTTCAGCGCCTTCTTGAGCTCGGGGTTCTCGGCCTGGCCCGACAGCCCCTCGACCTTTCCGGCGAGCTGCTCGGTGGCCTGCTTCCATTGCTCGGGCTTGTTCGCGGCGACGCTCCTGACCTGGGTGATGTACTGCTCGAACGCCTTCCTGGTGTCGGCGCAGACCTGGGCGGAGTTGTCGCCTCCCAGAAGCCCGCACCCGCCCAGCAGCCCGGGAGCGCCGAGCGCCAGCACTCCCCCGGTCAGCGCTCGAACCGCCGCGTTCCTCATCGCATCCCTCTCTTTGCTCCCCGTCGGCACCCGCATATACTTCCGCATTAGGTCATGAGCGTCAGCGACAAGCCCCGGCTTGCTGACCGGCAACCCTTCGTCCGCGATGGGGTGCCCCGGGTGAGGACCTGGCCGGACGCGAACCCGCGTCCCGGCAAGCGCGGATCCCACCCGGTCGCGGCCGTCAGGGCCGGACACTCCATGGGGTCCCCGGGACCCTGGGAGGGTCGCACGCATGTCGTCCGCCGGTATCTCCACGCTCGTTCCGTCCGCTCCGGCGCCCCGCACCCCCGTACCGCCGCGTGAGCCGAGCGTCCCCCGGCACGAGCCGGACCTCCCGCGCGTCATCGGGACCGGCGCGCCGGTCCCCCTGGACGACGGCGGCAGCATCGCCTACGCCAACTTCGACTACGCCGCCAGCGCCCCCTGTCTGGAGGCGGTGCACGAGGCCGTCACCCGCACGCTGCCGTACTACAGCAGCGTGCACCGCGGCGCCGGATACGCCTCGCAGGTCACCACCGACGCCTACGAGAGCGCGCGCGAGACCGTACGCGGGTTCCTCGGGGCCTGGACGCGCGCGGCGGTCGTCTTCACTCGCAACACCACCGACGCGATGAACCTGCTCGCGCACGCGGCCCCGCCCGGCACCACCGCCGTCGTGTTCGAGACCGAGCACCACGCGAGCCTGCTGCCCTGGCGGCGCGCCGTGCGGCTGCCCGCCCCCGCGAACCCGGCCGAGGCGATCGAGGCCGCCGACCGGGCCCTGGCGGCGGCGCCGGCCGGGCCGAGGCTGCTGGTGGTCACGGCGGCGTCGAACGTGACGGGCGAGGTGTGGCCGATCGCCGAGCTGGCCCGCACGGCGCGGCGGCACGGGGCGCGGATCGCGGTGGACGCCGCCCAGTACGTCCCGCACCGGCCGTTCGACATGACCGCGCTCGGCGTGGACTACGTCGCCTTCTCCGGGCACAAGCTGTACGCGCCGTTCGGCGCCGGGGTGCTGGCGGGCCGGTCGGACTGGCTGCGCGCCGCGGAGCCGTTCCTCAAGGGCGGCGGCGCCAGCGACTCGGTGAGCGCGCACGGCGACCGGGTCCGCTGGTCCGCGGACGCGCAGCGGCGGCACGAGGCGGGCACCCCGAACGTGCTGGGCGCCATCGCCCTCGCCGCCGCCTGCGACACCCTCGCCGCGACCGGCTGGGACGCGCTGGTCCGGCGGGAGGAGCGGCTGCTGGCCAGGCTGCGCCGCGGCATCGCCGCGCTGCCGGGCGTGCGGGAGCTGACGCTGTGGGGCACGGGCGTGCCTCGCGTCGGGATCGTGTCATTCGTGGTGGACGGGTGGAACGCGCGCGACGCTGCGCTTACGCTGTCGGGGTCGTACGGCATCGGTGTCCGGGACGGGAAGTTCTGCGCCCATCCGTTCGTCGGGCACCTGCTCTCCGGCGCCGCCGCGGACGGCGCTGGGTGCGGCGAGGGCGACACGGCGGTGCGCGCCAGCTTCGGACTGGGGACGGGTGAGGAGCACGTCGACCGGCTCTTGCGGGCGCTGGCCGAGCTCGTCCGGGAGCCGCGCGGCTGAGGCTCGTTCCCCGGCCGCCGGACGGTGCGCGGGGCGGATCGTCCGCCGGGCGGAGCGTCGCCGGGGGCACTTTGGTCCTGTTCGCCCATGTAGCGTAAGGCGAGTCCGTAACTTGCGCGTCAAGAGCCCGGTCATCGGGCCCGGGACGGGCAGGATTGAGCCTCGCCGGGTCACCGGCGGTGCTCGGACGAGGGCGGCGCGACGGCGGCGCGGGATTGACGCAGGCGTGACTGATACAGGGGGTGGCGATCGTGGCCGACGCGTGGCGACCCACGTCGGAACTCGAGCGCCGACTACAGGAGACGGTGCGGGCCGGGGACCAGGAGGGCTACTTCCGCGTCCTCGCGGAGAGCGAACTGGTGATCCCGGTGCCGCCGGACCTGGCCGACGAGGTGCTGGCCGACCGGGCCCAGGCGACCTGGCCGGTGCAGGAGGAGGAGGGCCGCACGCACGTGCTGGCCTACACCTCGGCGGCGGCGATGCGGGAATGCCTCGGGCCGGCGTACCGGCACTTCCTGACGCTGAGGTTCAGCGACCTCGCCGAGACGTGGCCGGACACCCGGTGGTGGCTGGCGGTCGACGCGCCGGCGCGCGGGGCGGACGAGGTGGTGCTGCCCATCGAGTCGCGCCTGCCGTCGTGGTTCATCAAGCAGGTGGTGGAGGGCGACAGCCGTCCGCCGAAGGTCGGCCGGGGCATGGCCGATCCGCTGCGTGACGGCCGGCGGGCCCCGGCGCACGCGGCGGGCAAGGGCCTGGGCAAGCACGCCGCCCCGCCCGTCCCGGCGGCTCCGCCGAGCCCGCCGAGTCCGCCCGTTCCGTCGGCTCCGCTCGACGCGGTGGAGCGCGAGCACAACGCGCAGCCGCCGTCCCCGCCTGCTCAGACGCCGCCGCCACCGGTGGGTGCAGAGCCCGGCGTGCCCGTGCAGGAAGGCGCCCCGGCCGTACCGCCGCCCGCGCCCGACGCGCCCGCTCCGGACGCGCCGCCCGACGGCCTGTCGCAGCTGCCCGAGGGCGGGGTCGCCGCCGCGCTCGGCGCCGACACGACCGTGCCGCCGCCCGACGCCGCCGACGCCACGCGGCTCGACACCCCCGCCATCCCGGCGGACGCGACCGAGCCCCCCGCCGCCACGGCGCCCGCCGGTGCCGACGGGGCGCCCTGGGAGGAACTGCAGGAGCAGCACCGCGACCTGCCGCGCGCGGAGCCCCGGCGGCCCGAGTTCCGTCCCGCCAACGAAGTCGAGCGCTCGCTGCTGCGCGCCGCCGCCAACAACGACCACGACCTGTTCCTCCAGACGCTGGCGGACGCGGAGGTGCTGCTGCCGATCCCGGAGGACATGGACTACCTGCTGCGGCCCGGCCGTCCCGGGTTCCCGTGGCAGACGCGGGAGATCGACGGGGCGACGGTGATCCCGCTGTTCACCTCCAGGGAGCGCCTGGTGGAGGCCGCCGCGACCGCCGGAGCGGGCACCGACTACATCACGCTGCCGTTCACCGTCGTGCTGCGCTACTGGCCGGACCGCGACCGGCCGCTGGCGATCAACTCCGGTTCCCCCGCGGGCGGGACGATCCTGGCCGAGCAGCTGTCCGGCCTGGCGACCTGGGCGGACCAGCGCGCGGCCCGCCGCATGTCGGAGTCCTTCGAGCCGCAGAACGACGTCGAGCAGCGGCTGTTCGACGCGGCGCTGCGCCGCGACACCGACGCCTTCTTCAAGGTGCTGCTGGGCGCGCAGGTGCTCGTCCCGGCCGAGCAGGAGACGCCGTGGGGCATCGCGCCCGACGGCGCCGAGTTCCCGTGGCGCCCGGTCCCCGTCCACGGCAAGGTCTCCATCCAGCTGTTCACCTCGCTCAAGTGGATGACCGAGGCGATCGGGACGTCGCGGTTCGTGATGCCGAGCCTGCTGGAGATGGTGTCGGCCTGGCCGGACACCGAGTGGACGCTCGTCCTGAACCCCGGCACGCCCATCGACGCGACGATGCCCGGCGAGCAGGCCCGCGCGCTCAGCGGCCCGGCGCGCTCGGACGCCGCCGCCGCGGCGCCGCCCGCCGCCCAGCCGGAACCGGAAACGGAACCGCGACCGCAGCCGGAAGCGCAGGCGAAGGCCGAGCCGCAGCCGGAGCCACCGCGGCAACCGCTGCCCGAGCCGGTGCCCGCGCCCGAGCCGCTGCCCCAGGACGCCGCCGCGCCCGTCCCCCCACCGGCGGACGCCCCCGCGGCGCCCGAGCCCGAAGCGGCCGAACCGCAGGACGTGCCCGCCCCCGCACCGCCCGCCCCCGTACCGCCCGCCCCCACGCCGACGGAGCCCATCCGCGCCGAGGACCCGCCGCCCGAGACGCGTCCCGCGCCGCCGGAGGCCGAGTTCGAGCCCGGCAACCGCATCGACCAGGAGCTGTACGAGGCGGCGCTCGCAGGCGACTCCGACGCGTTCCTGCGGGTGCTGCTGGCCGCGAACGTGCTGGTCCCGATCCCCGCCGACGCGCCGCTGGAGGTCACCCCCGTCCAGCGGGAGTTCCGCTGGGAGGCGGCGCTGCGCGGCGACTCGGCCGTGCGGGTGTTCACCTCGCTGGTCCGGCTGCGGGAGGTGCTCCCGGAGTCCCGGTTCGTGTACGCCGACTTCCGCGAGCTCATCGGCTCCTGGCCGCACGTCGACTGGGCCATGCTCCTCAACACGGGCACCCGCATCGGCGCGTCGCTCCGCGGCGACCAGGTGCAGGCGCTCAGCGAATGGGCCGTGCGGGTCGGGCTCGTGCAGCCGCGCCCCGAAGTCCCGCCCCCTCCGGCGGCACCGGCCGCTCCGCAGCAGCAGCCGCACCCGCCGGCGGCACAGCCGCCGCCGGAAGCGCACACGCCCCACCCCGTCGCCGGCGCCACGGCCACCGACGTGCCGCTGCCCGCCGTCCACGACCAGGACGCCCCCGGACCGCAGGCACCGCCGCCCGCGCCCGAGCCGGAACGCCCGGCGCCCGCACCGCTGCCCGAACCCGAAGGCGACCGCGTCGCCCATCCCACGATCATGCAGAAGGTCGTGTCGCACCGGCACGTCGAGTGGTACCTGGAGCAGGGCTACGACCGCGTCGGCGGCTTCGTCCACCCCACCTCCGACGTCGCCGAACTGCAGACGCCGATCCAGCTGTACGAGGCGCTCGGCCTGCTCTACGACGACTCCTCGTTCCAGCCCGGCGACCAGGGCGTGCACGTGATCCGCTGGCCCGCGTACTGCCCCGACCTGTACCGCATCCCGTTCGGCGGGCAGACCGAGGAGGAGCTGGCGGCCTGGGGCGAGGACGGCTGGGTCATCGAGCGCGCGCCGTTCCACGGCGGCGGCTTCGCGCCCGGCAGCGCCGGCTCCATCCGCGAGTACAAGGTCGACAGCGTCCGGCTGCCGTACGGCGCGGAGATGTACTACCTGGCCGAGGACCGGACGGAGCGGTTCGTGGCGATGTACGATCCCGACCGGCTCGCCTGGCTGCGCCCGGAGACCGGCACGCCGGGCTGGCAGGAGGGCTGGGAAGGCCAGGCCGGACAGGGGGCGGCACAGTGATCCGCGACGGCTACCTCGCGCGCTGGCTCGGCCGCGAGTTCGAGGCGTCCCCCGGCGCCGACGGGGAGATCCGGCTCTACACGCCGGAGCCCACCGACGGCTTCGAGGAGCTCCGTCCCGGCCGCTTCCGTCGCGTCGTCCCGGCCTCCGAGGTGGAGGAGCTGCGGTACATCCGCACCATCTGCCGGTGGCGCGGCGAGCGGTTCGTCGTCGTGGGCGAGCATGACGGCTGGCTGCGCGTCGAGTACAGCGGGGGCCGCGCCCCGGTCGCCGAACATCTCGGCCTGGACCGGATCGACCACGGCGTGTGGCAGAGCTGGGCGCCGCGCGCCGAGATCGAGGATCTGCAGGAAGAATTCATCTGATCGTATGAAGATGCGGACGACGGGTTGCCTTGACCCACCCATCCGTGTTCGCATGATTGCTGCGACCAACGCGACGGCGCGACGGAGGTGCTGGGGCTGTGCTTCCCCGGTCGACAGGCAAACCGGTCTTCATCGGGCTCGGCACGGCGGCGATCCTCGCCGTCGGCGCCGCACAGGTCCAGGCGGCGGCCCCCGAGGACGACCTCAAGCCCGCGCTGGAGGTCGTGCTCGACGCGGCCAAGGAGGCCAGGGCCGGGACGATCGTGGAGTTGCCCGCGTCGGTGAAGGCCGTCAACGGTGACGCCGAGGTCGTCAAGGTCACGTCGCTGACGGCCGTCGCCGAGCCCGCGACCGGCGTCGACATCAACCTCAAGGGCGCGTGCGTGCCGAGTTGCGACCTGACGCCCAAGCTCACCCCCGCCGACGATGGCCAGGTCATTCCGCTCACCTCGGTGACGGTGCCCAAGGACATCACGAAGACGACCAAGGTGACGGTGACGTTCACGGTCGACTCCTCCACCACCGAGGAGAAGGTCGCCACCAGCACGGTCACGTACACGCCGGTGAGCACGCCGACACCGACGCCGACGAAGACGCCCACGAAGAAGCCGACGCCGACCAAGACGCCGAAGCCGACGCCCACGCCGACGAAGTCGTCCGACAAGGACGATGACGACAACGACTCGGGCGGGTCAAGCGGGTCCGGGTCGGGGTCCTCGTACGCGCCGCCGACGCCGAACGGTTCGTTCAACACGCCGAGCGCTCCGGCGAGCCCGCAGGTGGCGCTGCCGCCGATCGCACCGCCGAGCCCGTCGGTGGCGCCGCAGACGGCGCCGACCCCCGAGAGCCGGCTGCGCAACAACACGGCGCCCGTCGCGCAGGACCTCACCTTCGAGCGGATGGCGAGCACGCAGATCGCGTGGCTGGCCGCGCTGCTGGTCGCGTTCTCGCTGCTGATGACGCAGTTGCGGCTGGGCCGCCGCCGGACCGTTCCGGTGTCGGCGCGGACGGCCCGCGCGGCCGGACGGTCCAAGGGCCACCACCGGCGCCCCCGCCGCGGCCTCTTCGGGAAGTGAGCGCGGCGGCTCAGGAGCGCATCAGGGCGTGACAGGCGATGGCCGCCGCGGCGACCACGTTGAGGGAGTCGACGCCGTTGGCCATGGCCGTGCCGCTCATGGGGATGCAGACGCGTTCGTCGGCTTCGGCGAGCCAGCGTGACGAGAGCCCGTCGCCCTCGGCCCCGAGCAGCAGCGCGACGCGTTCGCCGAGGGCGGCCTTGTCGAGCGGCACGGCCGACTGGTCGGGGGTGAGCGCGAGCAGCGTGAACCCGGCCGCCTCGCGGAGCGCGTCCAGTCCGTCGCGCCAGTTGGTCATGCGGGCGTAGGGGATCGCGAAGACGGCGCCCATCGAGACCTTCACGGCGCGCCGGTAGAGGGGGTCGGCGCAGCGCGGCGACAGCACGATCGCGTCGATGCCGAGCGCGGCCGCGCAGCGGAAGATGGAGCCGACGTTGGCGTGGTCGACCAGGTCCTCCAGGACGAGGATGCGGCGCGTCCCGGCGACGGTGTCCTCGACCGGCGGCAGCGGGAGCCGTTCCATCGAGGCGAGCGCGCCGCGGTGGACCTGGAATCCGGCGACGGCCTCCACGGTGGCGTCGTCGGCGACGTACACCGGGGCGTCGACGGTGTCGAGCAGGTCGGCGAGGGGCTCCACCCAGCGGCGGGCCATCAGGAAGGACCGCGCGGGGTACCCGGTGCCGACGGCGCGGCGGATGACCTTCTCGCCCTCGGCGATGAACAGCCCGTGCTCGGTCTCCAGGCTCTTGCGCAGGTTGACGTCGCGCAGCCGCACGTAGTCGGCCAGGCGCGGGTCCCCCGGGTCGGAGACGGGAACGAGTCGGGCGGCCATGCTCCAATTCTGCCCGGTCGGCCTCCGGGCCCCGTCAGGGGAGGCGGATCTCGGCGACGACGGCGCGGTGGTCGCTGCCCCGGACGTCGTGGACGGTGAATCCGGTCACGGCGCAGCGGCGGTCGAGCAGGACGTGGTCGAGGGTGAGGGGCGGCTGCGGTCCGCCGAGTCCCCAGGTCGGGATGAGCCCGGCGCCCGCGCGGTCGGCGGCGTCGGCGTAGCCGCGGCCGATCAGTTTCCGCAGCGTGGCGTGGTCGAGGGTGGCGTTGAAGTCGCCCGCGAGGATCCGCACCGGCTCGCTCCCGCCCGGAGCGGACGGGAGCAGTTCGATGTCGTGCTTCCAGGCCATGTAGGCCCGGGACGTGATCGGCGGCACCGGGTGCACGGCGGTGACCTCCACCGCGCGTCCTCCCGGAAGGGTGAGCGCCGCCCTGGGTGTGGCCATCTGGGTGGGGCCGGGCGGCGGCAGCTCGCGCAGCGGGAGGCGGGAGTAGAGGCCGGAACCGGACGCGCCCCAGCGCGCGTCGAGCACGGCGTGCGGCAGCAGCCGCGACAGTCCGGCGCGCTCGTAGCGCCCGGCCGCCCCGGGACTGAGTTCCTGCACGCTGAGCACGTCGGGGCGGGCGCGCCGGACCAGGTCGACGAGCGCGTCCGCGTCGGCCTCGCCGACGAAGAGGTTGACGCTCATCACGCGGAGCGCCGGGCCGTGCGCGGCGGGCTGGCCGCCTCCGACCGCGCGCGGCGCGACCGACGCCACCAGTGCCAGCGCGATCGCGGCGGCCGTCGCCGTCGCCCACCACCGGCGGGTCAGCAGCGCGACCAGGACGGGGATCGGTGAGGCGGCGACCACGAACGGGGTGACGGCCAGCAGCGGCGCGGCGGCCGCGCCGACACCGGGGATGCGGTCGCCGCCCGCCAGCCGCAGCACGGCCCAGCTCCCCCAGCCGACGACGCCCGCCCAGGCCAGCAGCGGCCGCCAGCGGGCGGGCTCTTCCACACGGAAGGCCGGCTTCGGGACGGCCTTCCGCTCCGCGGATCGCGGCTGTTGCCGCGGCTGCTCCTGCGGCACTTCTGTGTCGCTCACGGCATCCCCTCGTCGGCCGCGCGCCCTCGCGGGCGAGACGCTCCGTCCCCCTTGGAGCCCTCGTCCGTCTGATGCCCGGCCGGGGCGGGAAGTTGCCGTGCCGTCGCGTACGGCTTCGAACGCGGTGCGTGACAACACCGACGGCGATCGTCGGATCCTACAGAGTCAAGCGGATGACCTGCATGGTCTTCCGATATGAGTTCTTTGTAACCTTCCGTTCGTACTACTACAGTGCCGGGGAACATCGAGGGATTCGGGTGAATCGAGGGCAATCGTGAGTGGACGTCATAGAAATGACATCCCGGACGAGCCGCCGGGCGGTGACGGGCATGACGCGTCCAGGCCCGTCTTCGGTCCTGCCAACGACGGTTCCTCCGACTGGTTCGGCGCGCCGCCGGGCCGGCCCGCGCAGCCCATCCCCCAGAATCAGGCCGGACCACCGGGCGCACCGGGCGGCGCCGATGAGCCCGACTGGTCCGTGCAGCGTCCGCCGGGAGGCTCGCCGTTCTCGGGTGCTTCCGACGCGGGCGGGTACGGCCTCGGCCGCGGCTCGTCCAGCGGCGGGTACAGCGCGGCGTCCTCTCCTCTCGGCGCTCCGGTTCCCCCGGAGCCTCCCGGTTCCGGGTACAGCGAGTACGACTCGATCCGCAGTTCCGACGGCGGTCCGACCGGGCCGGGCAGGCCGTCGTCGCCGTACGGCGGAGCGCCCGCTTCCGGCCCGTACGGCACGGGCGGCTCGGGCGGCTCGGGCGGCTCTGGCGGAACGGGCGGCGGCTCGGGCGGATACGGCGGTTCCCAAGGCTCCGGCGGCTACGGCGGCCCAGGAGGTTCGGGCGGGTATGGCGGCTCGGGCGGCTACGGCGGTCCGGGCGGACCGTCCAGTTCCTCGGGCTCGGGCGGTTACGGCACCGGCGGTTACGGGACGCGCCGCAAGAAGCGGCGCAGCGCCACCGCGCTCATCGGCCCGATGGCGGGCGCCGTCGGCCTCGCGGTGCTGCTCGGCGTGGGCGTGTACGCGTTCGCGGGGGCCGGCGCCGACTGCGACAGCGGCGACGCCATCACCCTGAACGTGGCCGCCGCCCCCGACATCCAGCCCGCCGTCGTCAAGGCCGCCGAGCGCTTCAACAACGCGAAGAACGAGTCCGGCGGCAAGTGCGTCCAGGCCACCGTCGCCAAGTCCGAGCCGGCGGCCGTCACCACGCTGCTGTCCGGGCAGGGCGTGGCGACCGGCTCCAACCAGCGCCCCGACGTGTGGATCCCCGACTCGTCCCTGTGGACGTCGCTGGTCGGCAGCTCGGAGAAGGGCAAGGACGCCGTCCAGACCACCAAGACCTCCGTCGCCAGCAGCCCGATCGTGGTCGGGCTGCCGCAGACGCTGGCGTCGCAGCTCAAGCGGCAGGGCGTCACCGCGACGCCGTCCTGGGACAACCTGCTGAAGGCCGCGGGCGGCACCGCGGGCGGCGGCGTCACCAAGAACCAGATGATCCCGCAGGGCGCGGTGCGGCTGCTGGTGCCCGACCCGGTCCGCAACGGCGCGGGCATGGGCGCGCTGATGGTGACCAGCACGCTGCTCACCAACGACCCCAACCGCGAGTCCATCTTCACGGGGATCGTCCGCACCGTCCGCGAGAGCACGCTGCCGACCGTGGACGCCCAGTTCGCCCAGTTCAGGAAGGGCCGTACCGGCAAGCAGCCGATCTCGCTGTCGTCGGAGCAGGCGTTGTGGACCTACAACCGGAAGGGCCCGGCCGAGCCCGCGGTGGCGCTGTACCCGATCGAGGGCACGCTGTCGATGGACTACCCCCTCGCGGTGACCGCCGACGACGACGCCAAGCGCGCCGCGGCGCGGCAGTTCGAGCGGGCGATGAACAGCGAGGCGACCCGCAACGACGTGCGCGCGCTCGGGTTCCGCGCCGCCGACGGCAAGGCGCCGACCGGGTTCGACGCCAGGCTCGGGGTGAGCCCGTCCCGGCCGCGCCAGCTGCCGGCGCCCAAGGCGAGCGACGTGGCGGCGGTCATGCAGTCGTGGGCGAAGCTGTCGCTGAGCCTGCGCATGCTGACGCTCATCGACGTGTCCGGTTCGATGGCCGAGGTCGTCGGGCCGAACACCAACCGGCTGCAGGCCATCGCGCAGGTGTCCCAGGGCGGCCTGGCGATGATGTCGAACGACACCGAGCTCGGCCAGTGGCTGTTCTCCACCAACATGCAGGGGCGCCAGGACTGGCGGGAGACGGTGTCGATCGGCCCGCTCGGCGAGCGCATCGGCTCCATCACGCGCCGCCAGCTGGTGCTGTCCACGCTGCAGCAGATGCGTCCCAAGCCCGACGGGGACACCGGCCTGTACGACGTCGTGCTGGCCGCGTACAAGAAGATGAGCGACACCTACAAGCCCGAGTTCGGCAACTCGATCCTGCTGCTGACCGACGGCAAGAACGACGACGACAACGGACCGACGTTGAAGGAGACGCTGGCCAGGCTGGAGGACATGAAGGACCCCAACAAGCCGATCCAGGTCAACATGATCGGGTTCGGCGACGGGGTGGACCGCAATGAGCTGGAGAGGATCGCGAAGGCGACCGGCGGCGCGACGGCGGTCGCGATGACCCCGCAGGAGATCTCGAAGATCTTCCTTCAGATGCTCTCCCGGCGCATCCAGAACTAGTCCATCCCTTCCCCCAGCACCGTCCCTGACCTGGAACTCTCCCTCTCGGCCCCGTCGGCTCCGAAATCTCCGAGATTTCTCGGCCAACCCGTGTCAACCAGACGCGGGCGCCGCTCGTCTTGTATTCGGAGGCCCGACGGGGAGCGGGGCCGTCGGGCCTCCGACCTACCCGCGCACGAGGGCGGGGCAGTCCCCGGTCAGGGGCAGACGAGATCCGCGGAGCGATCGCCCGGCGATCCCCCGGATGTGGTTTCACAGGCCGTCGAACGGCCGCTGATGTCTCCCCCCGCAGGAGGACCTTGTGTCCGGTTGGTCCAGTTCCGGTTGGCCGAGTCCCGACCGTGCGGACGACGAACGCCTGGCGCGCTCGCTCGCCGCCGGGAACGACGCCGAAGCCCTCATCCAGCTCCTCGACCGTTATGCAGCGCGACTGTACGACTACTGTCACGCTCTGCTGCGCGACCAGGAATCGGCCGCCGGCGCGCTGCACGACGCCGTTCTCGCCGCGTACGCGCACGCCGGTCGGCTGTACGACCCCTCCCTGTTCCGCGGCTGGCTGTACGCGCTGGTCCGCAACGAGTGCCTGCGCCGCCTGCACGACCCCGACCGTCCGGCCGAGCGCTTCGAGGCGCCCGAGGTCGAGGACATGTTCCTGGACGCCGACGAGCGGGCGCAGCGCCAGGAGACCCGCAGGCTGGTGCACAACGCGCTGGCGGGGCTGCGCGGCCGCGAGCGCGAGGCGCTCGACCTGCTGCTGCGGCACGGGCTGGACACCGTGGAGATCGGCGGGGTACTGGGCGTCCCGTCCCACGAGGCCGAGCAGCTGGCGGCCGAGGCGCGGCACCGTCTCGACGGCGCGCTCGCCGCGGTCGTCATCGCCCGCGACGGGCGCGGTGACTGCCCGGCCGTCGCGGCGCTGACCGAGGGCGGCGAGTGGCCGCTGCCGCAGGCGGTCGCGCGCAAGGTGATCCGGCACATCAACACGTGCGCGACGTGCACCGAGCGGCGGCACCGCACGGTGTCCACGGCGGGGCTGCTGCAGGCGCTGCCGGTCGCGCTGATGCCCGCCGACCTGCGCGGGCGGATCCTGGCCACGGCGACCGACCCCGCCTACGCGGGCGACCTGGCGTCGATCGCGTACGCGGCGGAGCCGTTCGACGGGCACGGCTGGCCGCTGCCCGCCGAGCGCGCCGCCGCCGGTGGTGGTGGCGGCGGTGGCGGTGACGGAGAGCCGCGCCGGTCCGGGACGCCGCGGCTGTGGCCGGCGATCGCCGCCGCGGCGGCGGTGATCGTCCTGGCGGTGGGGGCGTTCATGGTGCTCCCGGGTTCCTCGGACGACCGCACGGGCGCCGTGGGCCCGAGCGCGGGCTCCTCCGCGCCGGGGCCGTCGGAGTCGCCCGCCGACCCGTCGGAGTCGCCGTCGGAGTCGCCGACGCCGACCCCGACCACCACGTCCCCGACACCGACGCCGACGGTGACGACGCCGACCCCGACGCGCACGCGCGCGTCCCGGACGCCGACGCCGACCAGGTCGTCGAGCCGTCCGTCCGTCGGCACCCTGTCGGTGTCGGGCTGCACCATCGAACGCGGTGAGCGGGCCTGCCCCATCACGGTGCAAGCCGTGGGCGGAGCGGTGAACTGGGCGGTCATCGGCAGAAGTGGCGGCGTCCAGGCGGGCGGCGGCGGGCGGCTGGCCGCGGGCGCGTCGACGACCGTGATGGCATCTGGTCCGGGCTGCGACGGCGGCTCGGGTACCGGCTCGGTCTCCTTCTCACCCGGCGGCTCGGCGGCCGTGAGCTGGGAGTGCCGTGACAACGACGGCGGCGGCCAGCCCGGTGGCCCCGGCGGCTGAGCGCAGGGCCGACCTGGGCCGGCCGCCCCGGCTTGGTGGAAGGCGACGACCCCCGGACCTCCGGGGGTCGTTTTGTACGGAACGCTCCATACCTCCGCCTCCCCGAAGTTTTTCCGATTCGTCATGTATTCAGAAACCGGCCCGTGACGTGCTGTTATGACCACGGGCCGTGTTACACCGGTCACACGAATCCCACAAGATGCAGAAATCTCTCCTATTTGGTGGCAAGATCGGGCAACCGGAGCGCCATGACAAGCGTCAGGGCCTCCTCGGGGGCAATCCGAGATCACCGATCACCTGGGGGCGATTCCCGTGTCCGCTGGGCCAGGTCCCGGTCAGTTCGACGATCCTCGGCTGGCGGATGCGTTGCGTGCCGGCGACGTCATCGCGCTCACCGAGGTCTACGACACCTACGCGCCGTTCCTCTTCGACTACTGCCACGGGTTGCTGCGCGACCGCGTGGAGGCGGCGGGGGCGCTGCGCAACACGCTGATCATGGCGCGCGAGCACGTCGGCCGCCTGAGCCAGCCGGAGCGGCTGCGCGGCTGGCTGTACGCGCTCGCCCGCAAGGAGTGCATGCGCCGGCGGGAGAGCCCGAACCGGCACACCGGGCAGGAGGCGCCCGAGGCCGACGACGGCGACCTCACCGAGGAGCAGCTCTCCCGGCGCGAGGAGCGCCGGGCGCTGGCGCACAGCGCGCTGGCCGCGCTGAGCGGACGCCAGCGCGAGGCGATCGACCTGGCGGCCCGGCACGAGCTGGACGCCACCGACCTGGCCGGGCTGTTCGGCATCCCGCCGGACGAGGCCGCGCAGCTCCTCGACGAGACCCTCGAGGACCTCGGCATCGCGCTGCACGCCGCGCTGATCGCCCAGAACCACTGGGAGGACTGCCCCAGCGTCTCCGCGCTCACCGAGTCGTGGCCGCTGGCGCCGCAGGCCGCCCGGTCGCTGATCCGGCACGTGGACAGCTGCCCCACCTGCGGCGGCCGGGACACCCCGCCGCTGCCCGCCGACCGGCTGCTGGCGGTGCTGCCCATCGCGGCCATCCCCGGCGAGCTGCGGCTGGACGTCCTCACCGCGGCGACCGCCGCCGACCGCGCCGACAACCGGCGGGCCATCGCCGCCTACGCCGAGCCGTTCACCGCCCGCGGCTGGCCCGTCCCCTACCAGCCGCCCCCGCCGCGCGCCCGCGACCGCGGCGCCGCCGGAGGGCGCCGCAACGGCCGGCTGGTGGCCGCGATCGGCGGCGGGGTCGCCGCCATCGCCCTCGTCGCGGTCGCGATGACCGCCATCGGCGGGGCGGGCGCCAACGAGAACACCGGCGCGACCGGCCCGGAGTCGCCCGGCACGTCGGCGGACCCGTCGGGTCCCGGCCCGGACCCGTCCCTCCCCGGCGGCGTGGACCCGAGCGAGTCGGTGTCGCCGTCGGTGTCCTCGACCAGCGCCTCGCCGTCGGAGAGCCCGTCGCCGTCGGAGACCCCGACGACCGAGTCGCCCACGCCGCGGCCCACCACGTCCAAGCCCAGACCGCCGCGGCCCGGCACGCTGTCGGTGGCCGGCTGCAGCATGGGCGTGAACGAGTCGTGCACCATCCGGATCACGGCGGTCGGCGGCGCGGTGAACTGGACCGTCACCGGGGCCTCGGGCGAACTCAGCGCGGGCGGCTCCGGACGGCTGGGCGCGGGAGAGTCCACCGGCGTCCGGGTGTCCCGCACCAACGGCTGGTGCTGGGGCAAGCGGAGCGGCTCGGTGTCGTTCTCGCCCGGCGGCTCGGCCTCCGTCTCCTACTGCTGAGACGGGACGGGGCCGGCCGGGCGATCCGCCGCCCGCCCGGCCCCGCGTCCCGTCCGGCCGTCCGGCCGCGGCCGGACGCCGGCTCAGTTCACCAGACCGAGCCCGCGTCGAGGATGTCGTGCGCGCGGCCCAGCAGCACCGGGACACCCTCGCCGATCTTCTCGAACCCCTCGCCCACCGTCGCCTTCTGCAGGTAGCGGGCGTGGATGCCCTCCAGGATCGCGGCGAGCTTGAAGCAGGCGAACGCGACGTAGAAGTCCAGCGCGCCCAGGTCGAACCCGCTCAGCTCCGCGTAGCGCTCGGCGAACCGGCGGCGGGAGTGGAACCCGGGCGCCATGGTGATCGTGCCGCCGACCGGCAGGATCACCTTCTCGGAGTCGGCCGCCTCCGCCCAGTAGACCAGGGTCAGGCCGAGGTCGGACAGCGGGTCGCCGAGCGTCGACATCTCCCAGTCGACCACGGCCGCGATCTCGGGACGCGGCTCCAGCCGCGCCAGCGCGTTGTCGAGCCGGAAGTCGCCGTGCACCAGCCCGGTGAGCCCCGCGGGGCCGTCCCCGCCCTCCGGGATGCGCTCGGCGAGCCGCGCGACGAGCCGGTCGTACTCGGGCAGGTCGCGTTCGGCGCCGGTGGCCCGGACGGCCTCCTGCGAGCTGTCCCACTGCTTGCCCCAGCGCCTGAGCTGGCGGGCCATGTACCCCTGGGCCCGCCCGAAGTCCTCCAGGCCGGTCGCCGCCAGGTCCACCGTGTGGATCGCGGCGAGCGCCTCGGCCAGCCGCTCGCTGAGGGCGGCGGCCTGCTCGGGCGTCATGCCCGCGGCGTCGTCCCTGGACCGCAGGACCCGGCCGTCCACGAAGTCCATCAGGTAGAAGCGCGCCCCGATGACCTCCTCGTCGTCGCAGAACGCCAGCGTGGCCGGCACCGGCACGTCGCTGCCCCCGCCGAGGGCGGACAGCACGCGGTACTCGCGGCCCATGTCGTGGGCGGTCGGCAGGACGTGGCCGAGGGGCGGGCGGCGCAGCACGACGCGGCGGCCGCCGTCGAGGGTGATCCCGTAGGTCAGGTTGGACCGCCCGCCCGCGATCAGGTCGATCGCGGTGATCCGGCCGGTGCCGGGGAGCGTGCGTGCCAGCCAGTCCGCCAACCGGGGGACGTCGATGCCGGGGACCCCGGCCGGAAGTTCAGCGTCAACGGTCATGACCCATTATTAGAACGCTGCTCGGTCGGCCATGGGAAGCCCACCCCCCCGGCGAGACCGGGCGACCGCCTCCCCGCACCGCCCCATCCGGCCCGTCCGGCCCGTCTCGCCCCGCGGCCCCTCCTGGGTGGCGGCAACGGATGATCTCCGTAGCCGCTTCGTAACTCCTCGGCCACTTCTGGCCGTTCGCCGCAAGATACTTTCGGGACGGCTGACTTCCGTCCACCACCTGCGTCAACGCCGTACCGCCCGGCACCGGGCGCCTCGCGGCCGCCTCAACGCGGTGTCCCGAGGGTAATTCACCATGCCCGGAGGGTACGCAGCGGCCCCCATAGTCGATCAAAATGGGACCCACTGGACAGCCCCCCTGTCGTCCGTCGAAACAGCCCACGGGCGGCAGGCTGGACTTATAAGTCCGGCTGGGCTACGAACGAGGACTAGAACGAGCAACTACACCATTCGGGGCCAGACCGCCCGATTGGGGGGGACACACCGTGGCAGACGCATGGCTGCCGAGAGTAGGCCGCATGCCCGTGAAACAGGACGGTGGAGCCTTGCGAGGGGGTGCGCCGCGCGTCGTCTGGTTCAGCAGCGAGTCCGACCCCCGCGTGGTCTCGGCCCGCTCCGTCGCCGCCGACCTGCTCCGCGAGGAGACGCCGGCGCACCTGGTATGGAACCCGTGCTCGGGGGAGATCATCCAACTGGTCCCGGTGACCCGTGCCGGCGGGCTGCTGGAGGGCACGGTCGGCCACGAGGGCCGGGTGTGCGTGCAGGTGATGGTGGTGGGCCATGCCCGCGACCCGTTCACGGGCACGCTGCTGCACGGCCTCGACACGATCATGGGCTGGCTGGACGCGTGGGGGGTCGTCCGGCGCTGGCCGGCCGGTCCGCCGCTGCCGTCGCCGCAGTCGTACCACTCCCAGCGGGGCCGCCGGGACTGGGCGCGCGGCGGCCACTTCGGCGCGTCCCAGGTGCCCGGACTGCACCGGCCCGACCCCGGCGGCATCGACATCCGGCGCGTCACCGGCCCCGACACCCCGGTCACCGCGCTCCCGAGGCAGCGTCCGATCCCGGCACAGCAGGAGCCCCGGCCCGTGCCGGTTGGGGAGGCACCGCCGGTGGGGGACGCACCGCGGCCGGTACCCATGCGGGACTCTCCAGACTTTGTGCCCCCGCAGGACACCCCTGAACCCGTACCCGCCGGCGCAGTCCCCGCCGTCGCCGGATCCGTCACGGGGGGCACCGCAGGGGGCTCGGCGGAGGGCTCGGCCGGGACGAACGGAAGTTGCGTGGCCGTCCCACTACCGCGGAGGGCCGCCCCTCTGGGAGCGGTGGTGTCCGTCGCCCAGCACTATCCCCTGGACCCCCTGGGAAACATCACCGATCCCGTGGAGCCCGCGAGCGTGCCCCAGGCGAAACCAGAGGACACCAAGGCCGTGCCCCTCTACCCCAGGAGCACACCCCCACCGCGCCGGATCTCCGCACCGCTGGCGACCTCGGCCCCGTCTCCCTCGGACGGCGCGGCGGCCCCTATACCCGCACCCCCTCCATCAACCGGAACGCCAGTTCCCGAACCAGCGAGCATGCGGTCCTGAGCTCACCCGTGCTCGCCGCCGCTCCATAACCGACCACCAGCCCGGACACACCCCGGGCCTGGGCGTAGTGGCGTTCGAGGTCGTCCAGCAGCACCCCTTGCCGGTACGCCTCGCGCACCACTTTCCTGGTCACCGCCGCCGGCATCTCCACCACCAGATGGAGGCCGGCGGTGTCCCCGCGCAACGGCATGCCCTCCAATGCCCGCGTCACCTCCGCCCGGCGGCGCGCGTACTCGGCACGCATGCGCCTTACATACCGCTCCAGGTCTCCGCGTTCGAGCAGGACGCGGAGCGCCTCCTGAGGACCGACGGCC
The DNA here is from genome assembly GCF_055379765.1 of Actinomadura rugatobispora. Taxonomy (NCBI): domain Bacteria; kingdom Bacillati; phylum Actinomycetota; class Actinomycetes; order Streptosporangiales; family Thermomonosporaceae; genus Actinomadura; species Actinomadura rugatobispora. The sequence continues at coordinate 2,430,742 of NZ_AP029191.1, forward strand.
GTACGGTCGCTGAGCTCCTCCCTGCGACGCGCGACGGCCTCGACGAGGTCGGGACGGGCCACCAGCCAGCCGACCCCCATGTTCGACGTCAGGATCTTGGACGAGGTACCGAGATAGACGACCACCTCGGGATCGAGGCCGTAGAGGGCGGGGAGCGGTGCGACGTCGTACCGGAACTCCCCGTCGTAGTCGTCCTCAACGACCAAGGCGCCCGTGCGCCGGGCCCAGCCCAGCAGAGCCTGGCGGCGCGGCACGGGAAGCACCCCTCCCAAGGGGTACTGGTGGGACGGCGTCGTGTAGACCAGTTTCAGGTCCTCGGGGAGCCCGTCCACGACCAGCCCCTGCCCGTCCACCGGGCACGGCACCACTTCCATGCCTCGCGCCTGCAGCACCTGGCGAGCCTTGACATAGCCCGGCTCCTCCACACCCACTCTGTCCCCGGGGCCCAGAACAGTGGCCGCGAGCAGGTCCAGCCCGTTCGTGGCACCTCTGGTGACCAGAAGCCGTTCGGCGGTGCACGCCACGCCTCGGCTGCGGCGCACGTAGTCCGACAGGGCAACGCGCAGACCGTGCAGCCCCCACGGCTCCCACTTGAGGGGCGTGGTCACCGCCGCCGCCTGCCTCCAGGCACGACGCCACGCCGGCGTGTCCAATGCCCCGACCCAGGCGATCCCCGGCCTCAGATCGATCCGCGGCCCGTCCTCCTCACCACGCACGCTCGCCTCAGGCAAAGGCCGCACAGGGCTAGGCGGCGCGATGTCGGCGACGAACGTCCCCGACCCGTGCCTGCCCTCCAGCCAGCCCTCGGCGTACAACTGCCCGTAGGCCTCCATGACCACCGTCCGGCTCACCCCGAGCAACCCGGCCAGCGCCCTACTGGAAGGCAGCCGTTCCCCCGCCAGGAGCCGTCCCTCGCGCATCGCGGCCCGCAACTGCACCGCCAGCTGCTCGTTCAGAGGCTCGCCAGAGGCCCGCTCCACCGACAACGGCAGGTCGAAGGTCAAAGTGGTCTCCACGTATCGGCGCCAAGTGGCCCTTCATGCCATGCCACTTCTTTCCTAGCGTAGAACCCATGAGCAGCACACCCTTGTCGTCGACAGACCGCACCCGCCTCGGCCGGTACAGGAACGAACGCTCCCGTACCGACCGCTCCGCGCTCTACGAGATCCTCGACGAGGCGCGGATCTGCCACCTCGGCGTGGTCGTCGACGGCTCCCCCAGGGTCATCCCCACCGGATACGGCCGCTCGGGCGACACCCTGTACCTCCACGGCTCCACCGGGGCCAGCAGCCTCCTCGCGGGGCCGTCCCAGGACATCTGCGTCACGGTGACCCACCTCGACGGCATCGTGCTCGCCCGCTCCCTGTTCCACCACTCGGTGAACTACCGGAGCGCCGTCATCTACGGCACGCCCCACCGCCTCATCGGCGACGACGAGAAGCTCGAGGGCCTCCGCGCCATCACCGAAAGCCTCGCCCCCGGCCAGTGGGACCTGGCCCGCCGCCCCACCCCCAAGGAACTGGCCGCCACCACCGTCCTCGCCCTCTCCCTGCGGGAAGCGTCCGTCAAGGTACGCCAGGGCCCTCCCTCGGACGACGCCGAGGACCACGCCCTGGACGTCTGGGCGGGCGTCCTCCCCGTCCGGCAGGTCTTCGGCGACCCCGTCCCCGACCCCGCGCTCCGCCCCGGAATCCCCGTCCCGCCCCACCTCACCGGGTAAAGTCGATCAATACTCGATGACCCGCGCGGTCATTCCTGGTCGTAGGGTTGACCCATGAACGAGCGGCTGGTCTGGATCGACTGCGAAATGACGGGACTCGACCTGCGCGACGACGCGCTGATCGAGATTGCGGCACTGGTGACGGACAGCGAGCTCAACATTCTGGACGCGGGCGTCGACGTGGTGATCAAACCGCCGCAGGAGGCGGTCACCCAGATGTCCAAGGTCGTCCGCGACATGCACACCTCCTCCGGGCTCCTGGACGTCCTGCCCGGCGGCGTCACCCTGGCCGAGGCCGAGGAGACCGTGCTGCGCTACGTCCGCACGCACGTCAAGGACGCCAAGAAGGCCCCCCTGTGCGGCAACTCCATCGCCACCGACCGCTCGTTCCTGGCCCGCGACATGCCCGCGCTGGACGCCCACCTGCACTACCGCATGGTCGACGTCTCCAGCATCAAGGAGCTCGCCCGCCGCTGGTACCCGCGGGTCTACTTCGCCAGCCCGGAGAAGAAGGGCGGCCACCGCGCCCTCGCCGACATCACCGAAAGCATCCAGGAACTGCGGTACTACCGTTCTGCGATCTTCGTCCCGCATCCGGGCCCCGACTCGGAGACCGCGCGGTCCCTCGCCGCCCAGATCGTGGGCGACGCTTGAAAAACCGGGTGGCCAACCACCCTCCCGGAACCGCTACACTCTTTGAAGCCGGGTCGCGTCCCGGCCACGGTGGGTGTAGCTCAGTCGGCAGAGCACCAGGTTGTGGTCCTGGATGTCGCGGGTTCGAATCCCGTCACTCACCCCACGCACAAGGGCCCGGCCGCCGGTAAACGGCGACCGGGCCCTTACGTGTAACCGAACCGCTCACGGGCAGACCTCCCCACTACGCACCGTCACCGGGAGGCATCCGTGAAGATCGGCTACAAGCTCTTCGCCGAGGCGTACGACCCCAAGGAGATCGTGCGGCAGGCCCGGCAGGCCGAGCGGGCCGGCTTCGACTTCGTCGAGATCAGCGACCACTACCATCCCTGGCTCTACAGCCACGGGCACAGCGGCTTCGTCTGGTCGATGCTCGCCGCGGCCGCCGCGAGCACCGAACGGATCGGGCTGGCCACCGGCGTGACCTGCCCGTTCATCCGCTACCACCCGGCGATCATCGCGCAGGCGGCGGCCACCACCGCGATCCTGTCCGACCACCGCTTCACCCTCGGCGTCGGGTCCGGCGAGCGCCTCAACGAACACGTCACCGGCGCCCCCTGGCCGTCGGTCACCGTCCGGCACGCGATGCTCCGCGAGGCCCTGGAGATCATCCGCCTGCTCTGGTCGGGCGGATACCACTCCTACGAGGGCAAGCACCTCGTCCTGGACGACGCCCGCGTGTTCGACCTGCCGTCCGAGCTCCCGCCCATCGCCGTCGCCGCCTCGGGCGACCGCGCCGCCGAGATCGCCGCGTCCCTCGGCGACGGCCTCTTCGCCACCGAGGCCGACGCCGACGTGATCGCCGCGTACACCGGGGCGGGCGGCACCGGCCCCCGCTACTGCGAGGTCCCCCTCGCCTACGCCAAGGACGAGGCCACCGCCGCCGCGTCCGCGCACCGCCTGATGCGCTTCGGCCTGACCGGCTGGAAGGTCCAGTCCGAACTCCCCAACCCGATCAACTTCGAGGCCGCCACCGCGTCCATCACCGAGGACGACATGCGCCGCGCCTTCGGCTGCGGCCCCGACCCCGACCGCCACGCGGAGGTCGTCCGCCAGTTCACCGACGCGGGCTTCGACCATCTCACCCTCATGAACGCGGGCCCCGACGTCGACGGCTTCTTCGACTTCTACGCCACCGAGCTGTCAGGCAAGCTCGTCGACTCCTGAAGATCGGCCGGTTATGCTCCGACGCAATAACCCGCCACTGACACCCCACCGGAGCCGGGATGAGTGTCGACGAAACGGCCCCCCTGCGCGTTCTCGTAGTGGACAAGGACCCCCGCGCCCGCGCCGACGTGGTCTCCCTCCTGAACGGAAGCACCGAACTGGAGGTCGTCGCCGAGACCTCCGATGACGCGATCGCCCTGGCCGAACGCCTGCGGCCCGACGTCGTCCTCCTGACCCCCCACGCGACCCACCACACCGCCCCCCTGAGCCGAGCCTCCCGGGTCTTCGTCCTGGCCCCCGACCGGGACGCCGCCGAACCCGCCCTCCGCGCCGGCGCCTGCGGCCACCTCGTCCCCGGCTCCTTCACCGTCCCCGACCTGATCCGCGGCCTCCGCGCCGCCAGCCGCCTCACCCTGGGCCTGTCCGCCCGCGAGGCCGAGGTCATGGACCTGATCGCCACCGGCCGCTCCAACGGCGAGATCGCCCGCCAGCTCTTCCTCAGCGAGAAGACCGTCAAGAACCACGTCAACCGCATCTACTCCAAGCTGGGCGTCGGCTCCCGAGCCACCGCCATCGCCCTCTGGCGAGGCATGATGAGCGTCCTCCCGGCCCAGGACTAATCGATTCGCACTGGTCCGCGCGTCCTGCTAACCTTCTTCCTGTCGCCAGGAGGGGACGCACCACCCCCCTCCACACCGACAGGCGCCGTTAGCTCAATTGGCAGAGCAGCGGACTCTTAATCCGCGGGTTCGGGGTTCAAGTCCCTGACGGCGCACCCGCCACGGCTTGGGCATTCGCAGCAGTATCGCGAATGCCCATCAGTCTTTATGGGCCCTTTTTGGCCCACCCACGCTGCTCCATGTTCGCTCGCCGTGACACCCGCGCCCCCAATGGCCATATCGGCGGCCGTTTCCCGGCCTCATGCGCCGCCGAAACGGCCCCCCGCACACCGCTGCTCTCGGCCGGGACGCCCTGTTCCTCTTCATCCCGGACCAGTCGGGGAACCGGCCCGATCGTCGCCCGCACGCAGGCGAGGGCCAACGCAGCGACGGCAGCAGTCTGCCGGGCCGCGATCACGGCACCGAGGAACGCGCCCACGGCCTCGACAGCGGTGATGACGCCCCAGGCCCGGGAACCGCGGTGAACTGGAGAGTGAGGATCCACACCCGCGGTGCGCGGTGAACTCCCGCCACCCGGCGCGCAGTTCCTGCCACGTCCCCGACGCAAGCGACCAACAGATCGAGCGAAGTCCTCACGGTTGCGAACTCGTCGGCTGTGACGGCGTGGTGCGAGGCTGAGCCCGCCGGACCCTACAGCGACGCGATCTCGTGACCGTCACTCGGGGAAGTCGTCGGGATCCACGTCCGAGGTGCGCGCGTTCCCGCCGACGACCTCCTGAAGGGTGATCCTCCATGTGCTGTACCGGATCTGGGTGGCTGTCCGGGTGGTGGTGTAGTCGAGCGGATCCTCGAACTTCTGGAAGGCGCACTCGCGGCCGAACGCCTTGGCCGCGCCGTCCCAGTTGGTGCCGCCGGTGAAGAACACCGTGTACGCGCCGTCCGGCACACCGTTGACCGTGTGCTTCTTACCCTGCCGGACGAAGACCGACAGCATCGGCTTGCTTCCCTTGCCGAGCGTCACCAGCGCGTCGTCCGAGCCGCCGCTGTTGTCGATGGTGAGCCGCCCGCTGCCACCGCCGCCGCCCGACCGGATGAGCGCCCCGTTGGACGGGCGCGACCCCGGCTTCTGGCCGGCGGACGGCAGCGTGAGCGTCCGCCGCCCGCCCGGCACCTTGGCCTGCACCGCCGCCATGGCGGAGCGGAGCGCGCCCGTGCCGTCCGCGTCGCCGATCTTGGCCCGGACCGCCGCCCCGGTGCACAGGTTCCGCGAGCCGACCTCGCCGCCCAGGCCGCCGACCACGCTCTCGAACCGCTCGAGGGCACTGACGAGGCCTGTGTGCTCCCGGGCGGCCTCGGCAGGCGGGGTGACCGGACGGAGCTTGGCGGCGGCCTGGGTCACGGCGGCCTTGACGTCGTTGACGCGACCCTGCAAGCCCTTGTACGCCTTGGCCTTCGCCAAGTCTGCCAGCTCGGTCTCCAGCGGATCGACGGCGCTCTTCAGCGTGGCGCGGTACTGCTCCATCGATACCGGCGTCGCGGACGGCGACCCCGCCGCACGCGAAGTTGGTGTCGTCCCGCCGCCGCACGCGCTCAAGCACAGCGCACCCGACACCGTCACGGCGACGCCCGTCGCCCTCTGCCACTTCGTCACAGCAGTATCTTGGGCCCCGCCCGATCAGGGATCAACGCGAATATCCACAGACGGCCTGAAACGGACGATCAGCCGGCCACCAGGCTGCCGGTCGGCGACCAGGGGAGCGGCCGCTCTCGTGCTCGCGCCGCCGCCGGACGACGCAGGTGCCGAGCCCGCACCCGGAGGCGCCGTGCTCGGGTGCATCAGGTAGACGACGGCCTTGGCCTCGAAGACGCCGATCGCCAGGGTCTCGCGGTCGAAATCCTTGGCGGTCCAGCGGCACGTCCCGGGTTCCGAGACGAGCATGTGCGGGTTGCCCCGGCGGCGCCTTGGAGGAGTTCGACGCCCTGGGGCGGCACGTCGCTCCACTCGGGGTCGGCCCAGAACGTCGCCGAGGCGGCGACAACGGCATGCGGGACGACGATGAGGTCGCCTGGTCCTGCAGGCCGTCAACGGCGAGAGCGGTCAAGTATTGCCGGTCTTCGTCGCTCAGTATCCCGATGGGGTCGAAACGACCTACTTGAGCGTGCCGGACGAGGTTCCAGCGTTGCTCGAAAGAACTGTCCCACCAGGGCCGGCCCCCCAGAGTGACCTTGAGGCAGGGCAGACCAGCGAAGAGCCGGCTACGTGCCGGGCGCGGGGAGGAACGGGCTGGGGGTGCCGTGCCACGTGATAACCAGAGAATCCCGGGCGCGGGTGGCGGCCACGAAGAGCAGGGAGCGGGCGCGCTGTATCTCTCTGCGGTACCGGACACGGTCGGTGGTCTCGTACTGGCGGACGTAGCTTTGGGGGACGAGCCCGTCCGCCACTCCTGCGATGATCATGTGCTGGTACTCCAAGCCCTTGAAGCGGTGCATCGTGCCGACGTGCACGACGTCGTCCTTCTTGGGGCCGTCCGGGCCGATGGCGGCGGCGAGGACGCCCGCCCTGCCCAGCTTGGACTCCACGTCGGCGACCATGTGCCGTTCCGGGACGCTGATGGCGATCGAAGCACCCGGCCCGTCGTTCCACTCGGCGACCTGCTCGGCGATGAGGTCCAGTTCCGCCTCCCAGGACGCGGCGGACCGCAGGACGGGTAGCGGGCCACGCAGGAGCGACCTGTAGCCGTCCAGGTCGTCCGTGCCGTCATCGAGGTCGTCCCAGGACTGCTCGCCGAGCAGGCCGAGCGCGGATCCGAGGATCTCGTGGGTGGTGCGGTAGCTGAGCGTCAGCCGGGACGAGCGCCCCCGGATGTTGATGCCGAGGCTGCCGAGAGAGACGTAGTTCTCGTAGATGCGCTGATGCGTGTCGCCCACGATGAACAGATCATTCGGGCCCTCGGGGACCATGGCCCGCAGCATCTTCCAGTGCGCGGCGCCCAGGTCCTGCGCCTCGTCGACGACGGCATGCTGATAGCGGGGCTTCTTCAGGGCGATCGAGGCGTCCTGTGCGTGGATGTTCATCTCCTGCGCGGCGTGCTCCCGAATCCGCTCGGCGCGGGCCATCTCCAGTCGGGCGGCACGCTCGGCGACCTGCCGGTAGGTCCACAGGTTCTTCTCGTCCAACCGCATGCTGAACTTCTCGACCAGCTTCCAGATCTCGTCACGTTGCGCGCGGCCGATGTTGCGGCCGCGTCCGGCGCGGCGGGCACGGAAGTAGGCGGTGCGCGAGTTGATCGCCTGACCGAGGATCACCTGGGTCCATTCCGCGTGCAGGAAATCGGCGTCCCAGGTCATGTGGCCGAGTTCGGTCAGCATGTCGCGCCATTCTTGAATGGCGCGTCCGTCGTCGATCCAGCGGCGGCGCCCGCCCGGCTCGGCCTTGCTGACGATCTCGGTGGCCAGCTTGTCGATGTTGACCACCCGGACCCGGGCGGCCAGCTCTTCCCCGCCCAGCTCCTTCAGCCGTTTCTCCAGGTCGGCTGCCAGATTCTTGTTGAACGTGGTGAGCAGCACGGCCTTGTCATCACCGGGCTGAAGCCGGTCCACCAGGTACTTCACCCGGTGCAGCGCGACGATGGTCTTGCCGGTGCCGGGACCGCCGCTGACCCGGGTGGCGCCGGAGTAGTCGCGTCCGACGAGCCGCCGCTGGGTGGGATGCAGGAAGACCTTCCAGCGGTCGAAGGCACCGTCGAGGACAGGGCGGAGCGCGACGTCCTCCGTTGTGACGCGGGTGGCGGGGCGGGCCAGCGCGGTCACGTAGTCCGTGGTATCGATCGACTCCTCGGCCGGCGCGGCGACCGGGGCGGTGACCTGGTCGTAGACCTCGTCGAAGGTCTTGCCTTCGTACAGCGCGAACAGCACCTCGCGGGTGTGCGCGGGCGCGTACTCGATGAGGCCGAGCAGCTCCTCCTCCGTGGTGATCTTCTGGACGAGCGGGAGCAGCGGCTCGGCGACACCGAGTTCACGCAGCCGCTCCTGCCCGTGGGCGGCGAACAGCGGCTCCGGTGACGGCGCGGGTTCCGGCGCCGGGGACGAGGCACCCGCCCGCACCGACACCATGTCCATGAACTCGATCGCACCGGTGACCTCGTTGATCTGGTACCGGTAGCGGTCGAGATTCTCGTAGACGTCCTTGCGGTGCCGAACGGCGACCAGGACGTAGTTGCGCCGATCGATGTGCAGCAGCAGCGCCCGGTACTCGGCGTTGACCCGCGCGGAGAACAGCCGGGGGCCGCCGCCCTTGAGCTGCTTGAGGCGCAAACCGGGGGCGTCAGGGTTCTCCCGGAACTTGTGCTGGAAGTCGTAGATCGCGCCTTTGACGATTCTGGGAAGTTTCCGGATCTCGTCGTCCGCCTCCTGCAGCAGCCGCAGCGTCGCCCCGCTCACGCGACCTCCTTCGTCGGCGCCGCGAGCAAGACTGCTGTGCTCATCGGTCCGCTCGCACGCTCGCTCACGTGTCCTCTCCCCTGATCCGCTCGTCAAGTTCGTCCACGGTCCACCAGCGGGCGGTGCGAACCTCCCAGTTCGCGCGCATGTACGCCTGGTACCGCTGGGTGGCCTCCTGGTCGTTGCCCGCCAGCACGACTCCCACCTTGCGGTCCGGCCAGGCCAGCTCAGCCTGCCAGGCGTTCTCGCCCAGTTCGTAGCCGATTTCGGGCACTGGCAGGCCGCGTTCCATGAGGCCGCGTGCCAGTTCGGCGAGCCCCGGTTCGTCGGGGTCGAGCAGGTCGAGCACCTCCGCCCACGCCGAGCCAGGCGGCGGCTCCATGGGTTCTCCGGCGCCGCGCGGGACGGGCTCGGCGGCGGGCTCCGCGGCCGCGGCCGCGGCCGCGTCCTCGGCCGACTCGTTCTCGTCCGGTTCGCCGCCCGGCTGGGTGGCCAGGCCGCCTGCCGTGTCGTCCGGGTCGAGGTCCAGCAGGCTCAGCTCACTGAACAGACCGTGGCCGCCGGCGGCGGCGAGGGCTCCGGTGTCGAAGGTGTCCAGTGCGGTCGCGGCGATTTGCCCGCCCTCGCCTCTCCCATGGGAGAGGAACTGGAGCAGGTTCCCCCAATACAGCCAGGCTTTCCAGCGGCGCCTGTGCGCCTGGTCGTCGTCGTGCACCGTTTCGGGACGGTCGTCGACGAGGGTGAACCCGCTCCATACGCCCGCGGCGGTGGCCAGCCCGACGACCGGGCACTGGGAAGCGTCCTCGGCGCGGAACAGCATCACGTCACCCTGGCGCACGGCCGGAGGGGTCTGCCCCCGCAACACGGCTGCCGCCAGTTCGGGGACGCGATCGGAGGGGCAGAGTGTGAACCACGACGCTCCCTTGGCGGCGCCGGCCACGGCGGCCTCCGCACGCCGCAGCCAGCGCTCCTGATCTGGATCGGCCAGGAAGGCGAGCAGGGTGTTGATGGGGCTGGTCCAGATCAGGTCGGGCAGCTCGGCGGGATCCAGGCCCGCCTGCCGGTACGTCTGCCGCGCCCGATCCTGCGCGACGCCACCGTAGGGGTGCCAGACGGGGTCGGCGGCTTCCTCGCCCGTCTCCCAATGGCGGATGTCGTCCCAGGTGAGCTGGAGGACCACCCGTCCGTGCGCGCGCAGCCGGGCGCGTTTGGCGGCGTCGTCGGCGAGCCGGTTGTGCCGCTGGGACGCGTGGTACTCATACCCGTCGAGGTAGACGGCGACCTCCAGCGGCGCGGCGTCCAGGCGCCGGAAGATCACGTCGGGCCGGGTGCCCTTGATGGCGCTCTGCAGGATCACCTGCCAGTGCACGACGGTTCCGTCGCGGCCGGTGACGCGCAGGTCGGCCGTGCGGCGGTCGTTGATCCGCCCGGCCGGGCCGAGCGCGCGCCCGGCCCCGGGCTCGGCGGCCCACGTGCGCAGCCCGGCGACGAACCGCGCCTCCAGTTCGCTTTCGACCTGGTCCCACAGTGAGATGTCGTCGGTGCTGGCGACCTCGGCGGACTCCCAGCCGTCCAGCAGGTCGTCCAGCATCTCCTCCGCCAGGCCCCGGTCGACGATGTCGAACTCGTCGTCGGCGGCGTGGGCGAGCAGGCAGCGGTGGCAGGCGCTCTTGGTGTCGTCGCCGGCGCACACGCAGTTCCCGACGACGTCCCGGGCGTGTTCCAGGACCTCCTTCAGCCCGGACTCGGTGGACAGCCGGTGCAGGTAGCCGGTGCCGCCGGGCAGCGTGTCGTACAGCACCAGGAAGCGCCGCTCGTGCCCGCTGTGGTGCAGGTGGTCGGGCATGGTGGCGGGGGTGATCCGCAGGTGGTCGGGGTCGCCGCCGTACTTGCGGGCGATGCCGGCCATGAGCGCGGCCTTGAACGTGGCGGTGCGCTCGGGGATCATCGTCGTCGCCACCGGAACCAGGATCCGCAGCGCCTCGGTCTCGAGTTCATGGGCGAGGATCATCCGCTCCTGCGGGGCGTCGCCGCCGCGCCGCTGGGGGCACCAGGGCCGGTGGTGGCTTTCGGAGAAGTCGTACCCGGAGGTGGCGGACCCCGCGCCACCGCCCGCCGGGTCGAAGCCCTGCTGGACGCCGCCCTGCGCGGTCTCGGCCGTCGCACCGCCGCATTCGGTGCAGACGACGAACGGTGAGATGCGCCTGAGCTCCCCGGCGAAGGGGTCCCCCGCGGGACGGTCCATCCGCAGCGGCCCGAGGTTGAAGGTGCGGATCTTGGCCTGGCGGGTGAAGTCGATGCCGAAGGCGCGGTGCGCGTGCCGCCACGATCCGGGGCGCTCGATGGTCTCGCCGGGGATGTCCACGGCCACGGCGCGCTCGTAGTAGCGGCGCTGCCGTTCGTCATGGTCATCGCGGATGCGGGCGTCGTCGCGGCGGTCGTGTGCGGTGACCTTGGTCGGGACCAGCACGGTATGGAGCGCGCTGCTGTCACCGATCAGATGGTTGCGGCAGCGCGGGCATCGGCTGGTGTCATCGGATGCGGGCGGGGTGCGGACGTAGCCGCACTTCTGGCAGATCCGCCATTTCTCGTAGGTGGGACGCTGCCGGGTCCCGACGTCCACGCCCGTGATCTGGTGCCGGTACCCGCGGATGTAGAAGTAGTTGCCCGGTGCGAGTTCGGTGAGCGCCTGGGCGGCGGAGCGCTCGTACTCGCGCAGTTCGCTGTGGTAGCGGCGGTCGGCTCCGCGCGGCGTCCCAGGGCGTCGTCCGGGACGGCCCGGCCCGGTTTCCGGCTCGCCGCCCGCGACCGGCCCGTCCGCGTCGGTGTTCCGCTCCTCCCAGGTGAGGGTGGCTTCCAGTGCGGTGGGGGTGTCGATCAGCGAGTAGTTGGGCAGCAGCCCCAACTCGACCATGGTGCCGTGCGCGTCGGCGCGGCCGATCTCCCCGATGCGCCTGCGGACGGCGTCCCGCTCGGCGCGCAGTTCACGCTGACGGGCGTTGTGCGTGGGGTCGGACTCCACCAGCGCCCCGATCGCCGCCTCGATCACCTCGGTGCGGCCGCGCAGGTCGGTGAGGCGCTCGTCCCAGAGGGCGGCGGCCCGGTCGATGGCCTCCCCGATGCCCTCCGCGGCGAAGGCACGCAATCGCCGCGCGGCCTCTTCGGTGAGGCCGCGCTCGGGCTCGCCGCCGACGGGGCCGAACAGGGCGAGAAACGGCTCGACCAGGGCGGGGCCGTGCTCCAGCGCGGCGGCGCGGAACCCTGTCAACCAGCCGGAGTCGCCGAAGAGGGCGGAGGCGAGCCGGGGCATGGGCAGGACGCCGGGAAGCGTGCTCTCCCGGGCGGCCAGGTCGACCAGGTGCGCGAGGTACTGGCGTTGCAGGATCTCGATGGCCGACAGGTAGCAGCCGGGCGGGACGATGTCCCCGGCGATCATGTCGCGCGGTTCGGCCAGGTAGTACCGTTCGCGCGCCCGGCGGCCGATGAAGGTGAGCAGGAGCGCGTTGCGGGTCTGGCGTCCCGCACGACCGGCCCGCTGCACGTAGTTGGCGGGCGCGGGCGGCAGCGACGCCATGACCACGGCGGAGAGGTCGCCGATGTCGATGCCCAGCTCCAGCGTCGGCGTGCAGGCCAGGACGTTGGGGTCGTTGTAACGGTTCCCCTCGCGGAACGCGCGTTCCACCTTCTCGCGCTGCGGGCGGGTGAGGGCGCCGGTGTGCTCCGCGGTGATCACTCGGAACGGGGCGCGCTTCTGGTAGAGCCGCCGGTAGTAGTCGTCCCGGAACCGCTCGTCCTGGTTGGCGGCCAGGTGCCCGCCGCAGCGGTAGCGCGGGCAGGGCGCGTCCACCCATTCGTGCAGGCGCAGGGGGTGGACGGTCTGCTTCCAGTTGCAGACGACGCAGTGGACGCCGGCGGCGGGCGCCTGGGGGTCGGCCAGTCCCCAGACCTGGATGTGGCCGGGCAGCAGTCCGTAGATCCTCGTGGTGCCGTCCCCTGTGGTGCGGCGCGCGAGGGCGCCCTCGTCTACAAGCATGTCGAGGACACGGCTGAGGTAGTGGGTGGCGCCCGCCGCGTCCAGTCCGAGGCATCGGGCGGTCCAGTACTGGTACCAGGAGGGTTGTCCGGCGGTCCCGTGAATCCCGTCGAACTCGCTGGGTCCCTTGGGCCGGTCCAGGACGAAGCGGGGTGCGGGCAGTCCCCGGGGAAAGGCGGGCATGCCGTCGGGCCGCCGTCCCCAGATGGTCAGGAAGCGTTTGGTCCCCGCCTGCTCGATCCAGGGATCGAGCCAGTGGTGCTTGATCCCGCCGCGCATCCGGATGCGTTCCAGCAGGCCTCGCACATACCGGATGAACATGGTCTCGTCGGGCATGCCCTCGAGTCTCGCGGCGGTGCCCAGGAACAGGTCACGGGCGAGCGTCCCGACGCGTTCGGGCTCGGCCAGCAGGACCTCGGCGGCGGCGGTGCGGGTCAGCTCCAGCGTGCGGCCCTGCCGGGAACGCAGGCCGAACTCCATGACGGTGGCGAACGCCAGCCGCTCGCCGATGAGGTCCCAGGTGCGGGCGGCCCCCTCGCTCTCCCCCGCCAGCAACGCGTCAACGTCGTCACGGTCGTGCAGGTCGGGCGGGACGACGGAGGGCAGGTACTCGGGCACGCTGGCCTCCTTCACCACCTCGGCCATCAGCTCGTTCAGCGGGACGGGACGCTCGGAGTCCAGCCCGCGGGCCAGCAGCAGCCGCAGCGAGAAGCCGAAGGAGCGGTTGGCGACGAACCCGGCCCGGTGCGCGGCGTCCTGGACGGCGTCGTTGAACAGCAGCGTCTTGCGCTGGGGGCCCTCGAGCTGACCACCGGTGAACAGCTCGGTGACGGCCACGGACGCCAGCGCGGCCAGCCCCGCTCCCAGGAATCGGGTGCCCTGCTCCATGCCGCAAGCGGGACAGTGGTCGTTCTCGGCGGCGCGAACACTCGTCCTGTTGTGGGCGATGTCGGCGAGCACACAGACATCGCGGGTGTCGCGGTTCTCGCCGAGATCTCTGGACGGGTCGAGCGGGCGGAGCCGGTGCCCTCCGTCGGTCAGGACCAGCACGGGCGGGCCCGGCTTGCCCTCGGCCTGAGCCTTGACCTCACTCTCCGTCGCCGTGATCATCGGGCGGACGCGGCCCTTCTCGGCGATCGCGGCCCGGTAGATGCGGGCGGGGTCGGTGTCGAGCTGCTGCGGGTCGCGTTCCGGGGAGATCGCGGCCCAGCCCGCCCGGCCGCAGTGCCGGCAGTAGATGGAGGGCAGCATCTCCCGCCCGCCGCCGGCCAGCGTGGTCTCCGCGTCCATCGGCGGGGGCGCCTCGCCGAACCATCCGAACCCGGGACGGGGCCCGACCGCGCGCAGCAGCCGCGACACCGCCCGGATCCACAGGTGCGTCTCGACATGCAGGATGGGACGCTCGCGGGAGTCGGCGACCTCGGTGGCGACCGACAGCAGCGCCACGAACCGGGACAGGGCGACGGCGGCCTGCGTGGGCGACCGGCGGACGGCGTCACCCCAGCTGTAGGCCCCCTTGAGAGGCAGGACCTCCAGGATCTCCTCAAGGGTCTTGGGCTCCCCGTCCAGCACTTCGAGCAGAGCGCGGGTGAGGATGTGGGCGCGCAGCTTCTCGCCGAGTTCGGGCGGCGTGAGCGCGCGGGTGCCGGTGACCGCCTCCATGATCCGGTCCATCGCGCCGGGGTCGTCGTGCGGGTCGGGCAGGGCCGCCAGCTCGTGGGGTTCGGGAATCGGCAGCCCGAAGTCGATCCTCCCCATCCATGCGTCGACCGGCAGCCGGTCCTCGCCGATCACCGAGCCCTCGGGGAACGCGGTACCGAAGACGGTCTCGGCCACCGCCCGGATCTGTGCCGCCGCGCCAGGCCCGCTCTGCCCCAGCGTCGCGCTCGTCGCGACCGGGCAGATCTTCCCGAGCGGCCTGCCGGGACGGCTGTGCCCGGTTGCCGCCGCCAGGCGCCGGATGAGCATGGCCACGTCCGTGCCCTGAGCCCCGTCGTAGGTGTGGAACTCGTCCACCACGATGTAGGCGAGGTCGGCGTCCTTCCAAAGCGGGAGGTCAGCGGCCCGCTGGAGTAGCAGGTCGAGCATCTTGTAGTTGGTGATGAGGATGTCCGGCCGCTCCCGCCGGATCACCGTCCGCCGCGTCTGCACCCTGGGGTACTCGGTGTCGGGGGTGTCACCGATGTAGAGCCCGGCGGTGACCTCCCCCAGGCCGGATTGGGACAGGTAGTCGCTGAGCCGCTTCGCCTGGTCGGTCGCCAGCGCGTTCATCGGGTAGAGAAGGAGGGCCTTGACCCCGGTCTTGCCCTTCTTGCGCTCCCGCCGGCAGTGGTCCAGGACGGGGTAGAGGAAGGATTCGGTCTTGCCCGACCCGGTCCCCGTCGTGATCAGCGTCGGCTGGGCTTCCTTGTTGAAGGTGCTGAGCCGCTCGAACGCCTTCGCCTGGTGGAGGTAGGGCGCCGGGCCGTCCGGCATGAACTCCAGCGGGTTGCGCCAGTCGTCGCCGACCTTGCGGAAGGGCGTCCGGATCCGCAGGTAGGGCCCACGGAAGATGCCCTGCTCGTCATGGTTGAGGAACCGTTCGAGCCCCTCGCGCACCTGGTCGTCCGCCAGCGCGAACGTCGTGGTGAGGTACTGGGTCAGATTGCGCCGCACCTCATCGGCTGCCAGCGTCGGCCTCACCACGCACCCCTTTCGTTCTGTGTCGTCCACCCGACCGGCCCGGCGCGGCGGGCCAGGTCAGGAGGCCCGCCGCACCCTAACGGAGGCCGTCACGGCCGGTCGAGGCCACCCGCCTTGATCTTCTCCACCAGCACCCCGAACACGGCACCGCTCACCGTGAACCGATCCCCGTCCGGGTCCTTGGAGTCCCGGATTCCGACGCCCTGCTGAAGACGCGCAAGCTCAACGCACACGTCGTCATTCGCTGTGCCGCTGTAGGAACTCTTGCGCCACTGAACGGTCATGGGTACCTCTCCAAGTACTGCTTGATCACGTCACGTGACCTCGCCTGAGATTCGGCCTTTGCGCCGATACGCTCGAACGTATCAACGTACGACTTGACCTCGTCTGCCATCTCGATCAGCCGTCCGCCTCCCTGGGCGCCCGCGTAGGCGATGTCCCGGTCAGGCAGGCCGATGAGCTGGAAGAACCCGTCGGCTCCCTCGTACTCTCCCGCCAAGAAAGGAATGATCCGCAGGATCACGTTCCAGCGATCCGCCATTTCCAGGAGATGCCGGAGCTGAGCCGCCATGACCTCTGGGCCACCGACCGGACGTGCGAGAGCGGCCTCGTCCAGGAGGGCCCAGATGCAGGGCGGGTGTTCCCGCTCCAGGATGGCCCGCTTCCTGGAGATACGCCCGGCCAGGACCGCCTCGCGGTCCATGGACATACTGAGTCGACCGTAAGCCTCGGTGTAGTCGTCGGTCTGGAGCAGGAGCGGCACTGCCTGCCCGTGGTAGACCTTGATGTCGGCCGCTTGCTTCTCGTGCTGGCTGTACTGGCGGAACCAGTTCGGATCGTGCGCCATGCGGGCGTACCAGAGAAGCAACTCGAACAGCCCACCCGTCTCGAACTTCACGTCCAGACGTCTCGCGTAGTCCACCTGGAGCTTGGCGCGCCCGGCTTCGATATTCGAAACACTCGATCGCGCCATCCCGATGATCTTCCCCCACTGAGCGAGGGACAGCCCTTCTTTCTCGCGTACGAACCGAAGGTAGTAGGCGAGGAAGTGCCACATCGAGATCTTGGGGTCTAGGGGGTCTCGAACGTTCACCACGGGCCCTCCAGGTTTTCGCCTTCTGTTGATACAGGCGAGAGTAGAGCGACCGCGTGATCCTTGCCACAAGAAAGCGACAACAAAGTCAGGGGCAGGATGACGTGACAACAAAGACGGACGAACTGATCCTTCCCATGCTGGCATCGGCAGCAGCAGCTGGAATGGCCAGAACGCTTACAAATGCCCGACTTATAAAGTGGGGCCACTCTCACATTTCGGACGACACGTTCCTCGTCGCTTCCGAATTGATCAACAATGCGGTCAACGCGACGCCCGGCCAACAGATCACGTACCGGCTCAGCCGGGAGGCCAAAGAGATCCTCGTGGCCGTCTGGGACTCGTCCGACCGTGTCCCGACACCCGGCCAGCCGACCGAGCCCACGCTCGACGATCTCGACCTCTCCCCCGAGCACTGGGACGACAACGGCGGCTGGGGCCTCAACATCGTCGCGACGATCGCCAGCAGCTGCGGCTATACGAGGGATCCCAGCGGAGGCAAGTGGGTGTGGGCCCGCCTCAAGCCCTGACGACTCCACGACGGGCGCGGGCCTAGCCAGACGCACCATGCTCATACGCACCACAAACCGCCAAGGCCGGCCTCTTGTACGAGATCACCCGCCCCTTGTACGGCCCACGCTCAGGGGTGAAGGACACCGTTTCAAGCTTGAGCACGCATGCAGCAGGCCCGCCAACACCCTCAAGGGCGTCCGCATACTCGTGCAGCACGCGAACCAGATCCCACGACCCCGATGTCATGCAGAACTTCCCGAGGCCAGGAGCGCCGAGCAGCCGAAACGTGATCCTCGTACGGGGCTTAGGCCCCCGTCCCGACTTCGCCGCAGCCTTGCGGTCTGCCACCAGCTCAGGGCACCCGCACGGCTGCCCGGGACGGTCACCACTCAGAAACGCCTGGCTATCACAGTGGTGAAGGATGGTCCCATCCATCCCCCACAGCATGAGGTCCGCCGCTATGGCGTCGGGGCCATCCAAGATCACCTCAACGGCATCGGCGTCCGTCAGGACCTCAATGTCGTCCTCGCCCTCGGTAACCCACTCCTCCGGCGTGCCACCCAACAGCGCGGCCACGTTGTCGGCAACACGCTGATCGCCGGTCGTCACCCGCCATCCGTCCAAGGCAACAGGCCTGCGCCCCTTAAGACGCCCCAACCGGAACCGCCCCACGACATCGGGCATGGAGCCAGCGGACGCATCAGAGACGCGCAGCTTCGCTGACACACCCCACCCCTCCCGAGTCTTGGCCGGTAGACGAGCCGCCGCAGCCATATGCCTGCTGCCGATCACACCCAAGCCTCACGCCCTGGCCGACGCAACGAGCCGCCTCAAAGCCAGTCGAAGCCGAGTTCACGACGCCGACTCCCCATCAGGCGTCCACCCCTCAGCCTTAGCCCGCTCCAGCCGCTCCGAGAACACGGCATGTGCCTGCCGATACTCAGCTTCCCGATCCGCCTTGTAGAACGGCGGCGTGTACCCCTCCGGAGCAGGAACCCTTTCCGGATGCTCCAGATGCTCCTGGAGGTGCTTGAAGTGTTCTTTCGTCTGCCCATAACCAAATGCATATGGGTCCGCTGAAAGCCTTCGACCGGAGCTGTCAAACCACATCGCCGAATCACGATCAGCCAATATCGGGTAGCGGGCACGGTAGATCGCAATCAACTGCTCCACCGAAAACCCAAGCCATGCAGCAACAAGCGCATCGATCTCGACGAGGGCTGCACGACGTTCGTATTCCGTACGCAGCGGCGTTACTCGATCCCACTGTGGCCCCACTGCTTCCAGCGCTGGCATTTGCGGCCAGTTGACGACCCATGTCTCCGTTGACCAACTGGCAGAATATACGCTCTTCCACAATGCAGCGTAGGCCTCTGTCATACAGTTAAGCCGCAATGTCCGCAAAAGCATTGCCGATGCAAATGGGTGGCGCAGTTCCCCCACGGGCATCGCAAAAGCTTCAGCTCGCTGGAGATGCCCACGACCTGTCACGCGAAGCAGGTAGTCCAGAGGAATAGAGGCCCAGAAACCGACCAAGAGGGCAGTGGCGTGATTATCAATATTCACACCATTGCCCAGAGTGCCAGTTTTCCCCTCCACGGGCACTGCCATACTGTAGACGGTATGGACATGGGCAGGTCCTGGCGGGATCAACGCTGCGAACAGCGATCGCTCGGCAGCCTTTGGGTCGATAAATGACCTCCATGCCATGCGATAGTGTTCCGTATAGCGAGAATCGCCCCACCTATCTTGGGCCAATTGAAAACGGGAGGGATCGGCAGCCCTCTGATAATTTGTGATAGGGATCGCATCTGAGGTCAATTGCCTAACATCCCACGCCACATAGTCGTGATGGGTGCGGCAAGGGATCTTGGGCTGCTTGTAGAAGGGTGTCCCAATCGCAAAATGCGGTGCCTGCAGGACCACGTCGTCCAGCGATTCTGGCCGCATTGTTTTCCACTGAATCAAACCCTCGTCTTTGGCCCCCTTTTCATGATATCCACTACTAACATAAGGGTTACTATCCCCCAAGCGTCGAGGATAAGCGGCCAACAACTCGATACCGTCCGCTTCCGCCGTTGTCACCGGATACAGCAACGGTGTCTCCTCAACAGGAACTTCGGCGCCTACGGTGAGCTTTCTCCAGCCGTCCAGCACCTCTTCATCAACACTGATGACCCGAGCCTTATGAGGACGGGTATCCCAGGTGCCTTTGTACTTGATACCGGGAAGTTCCCCTTGCCCATCGTGCACCAACGATTTCGAGAGCACCTGAGCACTATATAGATCGCTCAAATGGACGAAACTGATCTCACTGCGAGGGCCGTACACATGCAGTCCGAACTCCTGCGTCCGCACCAGGTCCTGGAATGCCCAGTTACCAGCATTCACGAAAGTTGCATGTAGGCGCAGGTGCCTATATGCAGCAGCCCTCAAACGCCCTTCGCGAGCCCCACCAAAGTGAGTGTCGGGGTGTATCAATGCGCCAACTCCCGCACCGTTGAGACTATTCCACACACGGCACATGAATGCGCGATACAGATCTGGCTGCGTGCCAACTAGCAGTGAAAAAGTTGGCTCAGATTGCAAGAAGCTGCCGATACCACTGATTCTGGTCCGTTCACTCAGGAAGTAGTCGCGCGAAGAGTTCGGCTCGAGAAGTTTCCGCTTCCGTTCTTCCTTATAGATAGAATTTTGCTCCGTCGCCAACACGAACCAGGGTGCAAGTTCGGCCAGTACAACTGCCTCTTCCCAGCGGGGTCGTACCCAGGGTGGGTTGCCTACCTGGAGGTCGAAGCCGCCCTTGTTGAAGATCTGGGCGAATATCAGTTCCCAGTGGAAGAAGCCTTGCTGCTCGGCGATGTTCTGGACGGTGTGGAGCCAGGGGAAGAATTCTTCCAGTCTCCACTCGTCCTCCATGCCCATCCAAGTCGGAAGCGCCCTCTCGTACTGGTCTAGGTCGCTGAGAAGGTCAGACTTCGGGAACAGAGAACGCTCTTCGTCCAAGTCGTCGGCGCCCAGGAGTGCCTCGGCGAAGTCGAGCCAGTCGTCAAGGCTGTTCAACGGGGTCACCGTGCGGCGCTTGACGCGCGGCTTGGCTGGCTGGCTCTTGCGGCGCTGCTTCTGGAGAGCAAGTTCCTGCTGGGCAGGAGGTAGCGCCCCGTCCAGGGTGGGCGCCTCCCATCGCTGCTGAACAACGAGCGAGTCCGTAGTGGCTGCTTCTTCCGCCTTCTGCGGCTCGGCGACACGGCTGATAACGTGCGGGGCCTTGAGCACCTCGTACTGCTCGTCCGTTCCGTCCAAGAGACCGACCTTGTCGAGCGGCCAGAACCACAGGGCACACCAGGCGTCCATGACGGTCTTGAGGCGCCAGTAGGGCGACCCCTGCCTGGTGAGCCTCTCCTTGATCTCCTCCCTGGGGATAGCCTCCTTGGGCTCGGGCAGATCCTCAGCGCCCCAGACGTCCACACGCCGACTGATCTCACGTTCGGAAAGCTCCAGCCGCCTGATGACCAGGCCCCACAGGAACTCGGCCCGGCGAGCCAAGCCTTGAAGGCGTTCAGTCTGAGAGCGCTTCTTCCCAGTAGAAGGGGAGGTGCGGAGGCGTTTGCGCCAGGCGGCCAGTTGCTTCGCCTCTTCGGGGGCGAGGTTCTTGGCCTCCTTCTCGCCCGCTACCGCTCCCCAGCCCTGGGCGGGTAGCAGGAAGTGGTGGATGTGTCCATGGGGGATCGGACCGTCCCGGAATGGGTGGTCGTTGGGGGCGGTGGTCAGCCAGGCACCCTTCTTCAGAGCGTCCGGGGCGTACAGGCGGCGGCCTGCACCGATGAGTGAGTTGCCTCGGCGGAGGTGGAGGCCGAACCAGGGGGCCTGGAGGCCCTCGTGCATGACGTTCAGCCAGAGCGAGACCTCCGCCAGTTCCACGGCGGTCTCGTTGAGGTCCACTCCATAGGAGTTGTGCAGGGCGATGTACGCCTTGACCTTCTGGAGTTCCTGGATGTAGCGCTCACCTTCGAGGCGTTCACTCCTCAACTCGGCTTGGCGGCGCTTGAGGTATTCGGCGGCGACCTGGTTGATGGCCTCGTTGAGGAACGCGCCGGAGCCCAGGGCGGGCTCGCAGATGGTCCAGTCGAGGATCTCGCGGGCCTTGGTGGTCGTCCCGTCCTGGTCAAGTCGATGTTGCAACGCGAGTTGGACGGTGACCTGGGTCAGGGACTCGGGCGTGTAGTACGAGGCACTGGTCTGGCGGTCGCGGCCGGCCAGCCGGTAGACGAACGATCCGGGCTTGTAGCTGACCCACTCGCCGGTCTTGATTCCATTTTCGTCGATGCGGCGCACGAACACCGAGTCGTCGTAGTCGGCGACCTTGTGGGCGGGGATCATCCAGGAGCCGTCCTTGGGGTCGCCGTTCTTGGCGACCTCGTACAGCTCCTCCTTGGCGATGAACCCCGTGTACGACATCAACCCCTCGTACACCGCTCCCAGCTGGTTGATGCCGAGCTGGGCGTAGGAGATGAAACCTCCCCGCTCCTTCCGCTTCCCCTTGGCCAGCATGAGAAGGCGAAGCACCTTCCGGAGGGCTTCGTTGCGGAGGCGGGTGTCGATGCGGCGTGGGTTCTCGTCGTCATCGTCGAGGACGAACGTCCCGATGTGCCTGGTGCGCTCCGGGTCGAAGAGGTCGCTCTTGAGAGGCTCGAAGCGCAGTCCTTCGCCCTCGGACTCGCCGGGCTCCGTCCCTCCACGGGGGTTGTAGCCGTCGTTGACCATGCGGAACAGCAGGTCCAGCGAATCGTAGAAATGGAATCCGCGGCGGGACTCCTCTGACACCAACTCCCGGATGAGCAGGTCGCCGAGGCGGGCCATGCTGTACCCCTTGACGTACGCCTCATCGTCCGCGGGCAGCACGTGCAGTTCGGGACGTGCCTCGGCGTACAGAAGGAAGAGGATTCTGTACAGGTAGCGGAGGGATTCGCGGCCGAGTTCCTTGGCGAACGCGGCGGGCTCCATGAGGTCAGCGGGTTTCACGCCCTGCTCGTACAGGCGATTCAGCACCTCGTTGGCGATGATCTCGACGGAGTCGCGGAGTCCATCGCGCAATTCCTTGGAGACGCCGACGGCGTGCTGGCGGGAGCTGGTGAGTAGTTCGGCCAGCCGTTCCGTCCCGCCCTCTTCGGGCGGCAGCAGCGTGTCCGCGCCGAACAGGGCCGCGATGGTGCCGAGCTCGTCGGGCAGGGCGGTGCCGCGGCCCAGGGCGACGTCCAGGCTGACCGCGAGGTAGCGGCCCTCGCCCCAGGTCATCCGGTCCGCGAGGATGACCACACCGCCCGCCAGGATGAGCACGTAGCGGGGCGGGTCCTCGCTGTTGAGCAGCCAGGACGCGAGCTTGTCCCCGGTCTCGATCGTCTCCCTGCCGTCAAGCTCGACCCCGCGCAGCAGCAGGCCGGACAGTTCGGGGTCGAGGGCGGCGTCCACATCGGGGGCCCAGCCGCATTCGATCGCGACGACGAGAGGGCGGTCGTGCGGGCCCGCGTACGCGACGTCCACCTCATAGGCACCGCCGGAATGTGTGACGGTGAGTGTGCGGGGCTCCGCCTCGTACCCGAGAGCGCGCAGGACGTGGCCGTGCAGCTCGTGCAGCGACTTCTTGTACTCGAGCGGGTCGGGACGGACGGGCGCGTCGTCCCGGACGGCTTCCAGGTAGTCGGCGAAGGTGGGGCGCGCCTTGAAGTACGGCTTGCGGAGGGCGCGCAGACCGGCGCGGGGAGTCGGCCAGCCGCTCTCCTCGTCCTGGTTCTCCTCGCCACCCTTGTGCTCGTCGCGCCAGCGCTTCTCCTGCTCGGTCCAGCGGGCGAACAGGCCGTCCTTCTTCTTGAGGTCCTTGGGCAGCACCTCGGCCAGGTAGTGCGCCGAGAAGTAGTCGCCGCGGTTGACCAGCGAATCGAACGTCATGGTCACTCCCCTCCCCCTGTGGGGGGACGAACCCCCACACCCCCAGCAAGAACAGCGGTCAGTCCTTCGCTCCGCTCAGTCATCATGCGGAACCAGGACGGCGAGGACGCGCAGCAGCGGCTCCCCAGTGGTGCGGATGCTCTCCATGAGCCGCCGCTGCTGGTCGGCCGTGTCGCGTACGTCGTCGCGCTTGCGGGCGCCTCGTCCCTCGGCCGGAATGCCGGACAGGGACGTCTGCTCCCAATCCACGAGCCGCTCGCGAGGCCCGCTGAGCTGCTTCTCGACCTGCTCGGCGTGCTCGTCGCGGCGGGCGTCCAGGCGGCGGCGGGCCTCTTCCACCGCGTTCCGGACAAGGGGGCGCAGGCGGTCGAGGTCCGGCGGACGCAGCGTGTTGATCATCTGGGGGCCGACTCCCGCCTCGGCGAGCACCTCGAACATGTCACGGACGCGCGGGCAGTGCGGCAGGCCGTCGATCGCCATCCACTCCACGACGAGCGGCTGCCCCAGAGCATTCGAATAGATGCCTTGCAGCAGGAACGCCGGCTCGTCCACCTGGGCGGTGATCACGGGTGCCTGCTGCCGTACGAGTTGCACCTGCACCTTGTCGACCAGCCACTCCACCATCGGGTGCAGGTCCGACAGGTAGGCGATGTCCGGCCACATGGTCTTGGTGCGGCGGGCCTCGTCCAGCTTGCGCTGGGCCAGGGCGCGGTTGAAGGTGACCTTCATCCGCTCGTGCACCTTGTGCCTGCGCAGGTAGGAGGCGGGCAGGGCCGACATCCGCTGGATGAGGTCCGGCGGCGGTTCGAAGGCCAGCAGTTCCCCGTCGTCGTCGATGCGCAGGCCGGGGACCACCGTCCGCAGCGCCTCTCGGACGAACGCCTCGGTGGACTCGAACAGTTTCGGGTCGGGCGCGCTGGGCGGCGGTTCCTGGGTGTTCTGCTCCATGGAGCCCATCAGGTCGGCCAGGAAGTCGAACCCGGCGGGCGGCGCCTCGTCCAGGGACTGCTCGACGGTCTTGCCGGCGAGCAGGTCCTTGATGAGTCGGTCCTCTTCCTTCTTGGCGGTGAACTCGCGGGTGACCGCTTCGGCCGTACCCAGGCTGCGGTGCGCCTCCTCCTCCCGGCGCAGCAATTTCTCGGCGACGGTGGTGTCGTCCTTGGCGCCCTCGATCTCGGAGGTGAGGATCAGCGCGTGGAACTGCGGCTGGTGCTCCTGGCCGTAGCGGTCGATACGGCCGTTGCGCTGCTCGATCCGGATCAGGCTCCACGGCAGGTCGTAGTGGATCAGGTGGTGGCACTGGCGGTGCAGGTTCACGCCCTCGGACGCCACGTCACCGGTGACCAGCAGCCGGACCTCGCTGTCCTGCAGGGAGAACTCCTCCACGATCCGCTGCTGCTCCTGGTCTCCGATGCCGCCGTGCATCAGCAGCACCTGATCGGGCCGCAGGCCCAGCTCGGCCGGGACCGTTTCCGTCAACCAGTTCAGGGTGGGAACGCTCTCGGAGAACACCACCGCGCGGGTCGCCTTGCCGCCTCCGACTCCGATTTCCTCAAGCTTGTCGATGAGGGCGCGGCGTTTGGCCGAGTCCTTGTCCTGCATCGCTCCGGTAAGAGCGGCCAGGTCGGTGAGGGCCTCGATCTCGCGGGGCTCGGTCGCGTTCTTGAGGCGTCGTCCCACCGTCGAGGCGAGCGCGACATGGGACGACAGGAACGCTTTGAGCAGCGTGTAGGGGAACAGCCGCCGGTCCGGGCCGGCCAGGGGGCCGCCGGTGCGCTCCGGCCCGTCCAGCCAGACCTGGGTCAGCTCCTCGAAGATCCGCTCTTCCTTGGGCGTGGCCGGACAGCGCACCGCGACGGAGGGGCCGCGGTCCGGCCAGCGGCCGCCGATCTGGTCGCGTACCTCCGGGCTGACCTTCGTCCTGCGCAGGTAGAGGTGCTTGATCTGATCGGCCGAGTAGTTCTTCGGGTCGGCGATCGCGGCGGGGTCCAAAAGCCGGACGAGCTGGGCGAACGACTCGGCGTTGCCGTTGTGCGGGGTCGCGCTGGCCAGCAGGAGCGCATCGGTGTGGGCGGCCAGGAGCTTGGCCAGCCGGTTGCGGAGATTGCCCTCGTTGATGAGGTTGTGGGACTCGTCGATGACGACGGCGTCCCAGTGCATGTTCTCCAGGTGCTGCCCGTACTTGCCCTGGTTCTTCAGCGTGTCCACCGAAATGATGGCGCGCTTGTAGAACAGGAACGGATTGCGGCCGGCCGGGATGTCACGCTGGATGCGCTCGAGGCCGACCGAGTCGAGCCGGACCAGCGGGATCGCGAACCGCGTCCACAGCTCGTGCTGGAACTGCTCGAGAACCTGCTGGGGCGTGACGACCAGGATCCGCTCCCCCCGGCCCCTTCTGATCAGCTCGGCGAGGATCAGGCCGATCTCCAGGGTCTTGCCGAGGCCGACCACGTCCGCCAGCAGGATGCGGGGGCGCAGCCCTTGCAGCGCCAGCTCGGCGGGGCGCTGCTGGTAGGTGAGCGGGTCGAGGAGGAACCGATCGGCCAGTGCCAGGCCGCGCTGGGTCTGCGGCAAAGGAGTGCGGCGCAGCACGGATTCGAGGTAGAGGCGGCCGCGGGCGAAGGCCGGCGTGGTGTCGGCGACCGGCTCAGTGTCCTCCGGACGCAAAGGGCGCACGTCCTCGATGTCAGTGAAGAAGATCGCGTCCTCGTCCCGGACCAACTCCGAGACCCCCACCGCCCGGACCATGTAGCCCCGCTCGACCGGGGTGCAGGTGCGCACCATCCACTCGGCGTCGCGCACCTCGATCCGCGCGCCGTTCGCGAACGGCGTGGCCTGCGGATGTGCGATGGTCACTCGCAGAACTCCTTCATCTCAAAGCCGTGTCGAGGTCGCGTAGGCGGCGCGGATCCGGTCCGCCAGCGCCTGGATCGCGGGCCGTGGCACGGGGACCGTGACGGGACGGCGGCGCCACGCCTGCGAGGGCGGGTCGAAGTCGGACGGCGGGTCGGTGTCGCGCTTGACGAAGGTGAGGGTAGCCAGGTGCACACGAGCGTCCCTCGGCGACAGGCCCGCTTCCTTGCACACTCGGCGAAACTCGTCGGCGGCCTCGGCCAGGGTCGGGCGCGAAGCCGGCTCGTGCGCCACCATCGCGACGATCACCGGCTCCAGCGTGGGCGGCAGGCCGCTCAGGTCCGGCGCGATGTTCGAGTCGGTGATCGCGTGGAAGAGCGCGTTCTTGTTCGGACGCTGATACGGGAAGTGACCGGCCAGGGCGTAGATCAGCGTCGCGCCCAGCGAGTACACGTCGGCCGCCGGCGTCAGGTTCTTGGCGCTCTCCACTTGCTCCGGAGACATGGTGACCGGGGTGCCGAAGGTCTCGTTCGTCGAGGTGAGCTCCTGATCCTCCAGCGCCTCCAGCAGCCCCGCCAGCCCGAAATCGATGATCTTCGGCCCCTCCGACCCCAGCAGGATGTTGCCGGGCTTGAGGTCGCGGTGCAGCAGTTTGGCCGTGTGGACGGCGATCAGCGCCTCGACGAGAAGGTCACCCAGCGCGGCGCCCATCGCCGCGGCCAGCGTGCCGCGGCCTTCGACGTACTGCCGCAGCGTGAGGCCGCGCACGTACTCCATGGCGAGCCATGGTGGCTCCTCGCCCTCCGCCGCGGCGGCGACCAGCCCCGCCACACCGGGCCCGCGGATCATGTCCATCACCTTGATCTCGCGGTTGAACCGTTCACGGACGATCTGATGGCCGACCATCGCGTCCCGGATCACCTTGACCGCAACCTGCTCCCCGTCCGCGGTAAGCCCGAAATAGACAGCCCCCATGCCACCCTCACCGAGCCTGCCCCGCAACTCGATGCCTCCGATCACGCGGGGGTCGGATGGCTTGAGGTCATCCATGCACACCTGCCTCGCCGCGCCGGCATCATCACCGCCACACTGGATCGCCCGTCGTGCAGATAGTCATGATACGAGCCAGACTCACCCTTGCAGGCCGTGTCCTGACAACCCGATCACTGTCGTACTCGGGCGTCGTCAGGAACGCAAGCCGACGGGCCACGGCCCGCCCTCGGCCCCCAGGCCAGACCCGGCCGACAACCAGAAGTACGTCCCGAGCGTCTGGCAATCCAGTTCACCGGGTTCGGTGACGTCCCTGACTCGGATCTTGAAGAAGGGCCCGGGAGCCACCGCTCGAGTTCCGCCGCGAGTGCTGCATCCGGTCAAGGACGGCCCGCCGGTCCGGCAGGGCGCTGCGGATGTGCAGATGCCCAACCGGAGCATCTACATCCGGCTGGGCCAGGACCACATCGACGCGGGTCTGGAGCCGAGGCTGGCAGCGGCCGGCCACGCAGGACTCGCGGCGTCCCGGCGCCGGATCGCGCGCGTGGAGACCGAACCGGCGGTGACCCAGCGGGCGATCCAACCTATGCAGCAGGCCGTGCCCCAAAACGGTTCGAAGCGATCGAGGTGATGGACGGACGGCGGCTGCCTATCAAGGCGTGCTGCCGCGTCCTGGGCGTGTCGGAGTCGGGGTTCCCTGTGTGGCGCGAGAACCCGTTCCGGGGCGGCCATCGCGTCCTGCCGCTCGGTCAGCAGGCCGGCCGGCTTCTCCCGGCTCAGCGGAAGTGCGCATCATGATGCGCAGTTGCCCTCAGGGCGTCCTTCCCCGAGACTTGCTTCATGACCGCCGCCCCGGACGAGGACGCTGCCGCCCTTCGTACCCAGGAGATCCTGACCGAGCTCTTCGGACCGCTCTCGGTGAGAGTCCGCGGACGCGAGCACCCGACCGTCTACCTCCACCTCCTGTCCTCCCTCATCCTGCTGCGCCACCGAGACAGTCCGGCATGGTCCCGGCTGCGCGACGATGTGCGCGGCGCACTCGACGAGCAATGGTCTCCGCAGGAGTTGCTGCGGGCGATCGGCCGCCGCGTCGCGGCGGCGCTGGAATCGGCTGGCCTGCCACCGGGATCGGCGGTCCGGCTCGACGACCTCGACGCCGAGGCCGTCGACGACGTGGCGCACATCGTGCGGCTGTGCGAGGAACTCGGGGTGGACGCCTTCCACCCACTGCTCGACCGCTTCCAGACCTGGAGCAAACCGGCCGACGAGGCGTTCTTCGCCCCGCGCTCGGTGGTGAGGACGATGATCGATCTGCTGCTCAAGGACGGCCGCGCCGCCGGGCGCATCCATGACCCCTTCCTGGGCGGCGGAGAGTTCCTGGCAGGGGCGTTGGAGGTCTCCCCCGGCCTGCGGTTCTCGGGAACCAGCCCCTCGCGGGACCTGCTGGAGATCGCAGGGATGAGGCTCCACGCGCTGGGCGTCCCGCAGGTGGACCTGAGTGTGGCTCCTCAGCCTCATCAGACCGCTTCGCCTTCCGCGCAGGTCGATGTCGTTGTGTCCAACCCGCCGTTCAACAGCCGGCGGCACGGCCGCCACGAGGAGCCGGGCAAGGACTGGGTCTACGGATCTCCACCACCGCACAACGACAACTACGCCTGGCTCCAGCACATCCTCGGGTCACTCGCACCGGGCGGCCGGGCCGGTGTGCTGATGCCCAATCGGGCGGCGGTGTCCACCGACGCCCGGGAACTGCACATCCGGAGGAGGATGATCGAGGACGGGGCGGTGGAGTGCGTCATCGCCCTGCCCCGCCAGCTCTTCGCCGGAACCGCCGCTCCAGCGATGATCTGGGTCCTCAGGCATCCCACCGGTCGGGTGGCGGCACAGGGCGGGCGCATCCTGCTGATCGACGCCCGCCGGTTCGGCGTCAAGACCGGCAAGCAGCGCGTCCTCGCCCAGGACGAGATCGACGCCCTGGTCGAGTGCGTGCACCGGTGGCGTTCCGGGGACGACAGGTGGCTTGAGGCGCTGGGCGGTCGCGGCGCGGCCGCCGCCGTCCCGGTCGCGGACATCGCGGAGCGCAGCCATTCACTCGTCCCTTCAGACCACCTTCCCGAGACGCCGTTCTGGCCCGGCGGTGAGACCGGAATCCAGGTTCCACGACCGGCGGCCGCGCTGGAATTCCAGACGGAGCAGGCCCGGGAAGCCGATGCGCGGGCCGCCCGCATCAGCATCGCGCACCGGACGCTGGACGAGCGCGGTCGCGTCAGTGACCGGCGGGAGGTGCGATTGGCTGATCTGTGCCGCATCCAGGCGGGCCCGTCCCACAGCCTCGTCAAGAAGGCCGAACGCGCGCCCCATGGCGTCCCTCTGGTGATGCCCGCGCACCTGAGGGACCATCGAATATCGGTCGAAGACCCCGTCCTGCTCTCTGTCGAGAGCGCGCGTGCACTGGAGAAGTACCAGGTCCGGCAAGGCGACGTTCTCATCGTTCGCACCGGCTCGGTCGGTCCGACGGCGCTCGTCACCGCGGCGGAGGAGGGGTGGCTGCCGTCCACCAACCTCATGCGTCTGCGCCCCGACGACGGCGTGGAACCGGATTACCTGCTGGCGCTCCTTTCGTCTCCGACGGTCCAAAAGTGGATCGAGGCGCGCAGCGGGGCGGCCAGTGCCATCCCGTCCATCAGCGCCGCGAACCTCGGGGCGCTTCCGGTGAAGCTGCCGCCAGCCGACGAGCAGCGCCGCATCGGCCTGGCGGTCGACGCCCTCGACACGCAGATCATCGCGCACCACGCCTTGGTGAAGGCCGCCGAGACCACACGCGATGCTCTGGCCGACGGACTGGTCAACGGCCTGCTGGAAACCGTCCACACCCTGGAGGGAGCATCATGACCGCCCCCCGGTCGCACAGATCGCGTACCGTCCGTGCCCTGCTCGCGACGATCGCCGTCCTCCTCGGTGTCATCGCCGCGCTGGTCGGCGGCATCCTGCAGCGCCTCGACGGCGACTCGCTTCCGCAGGCGATCGAGTACGGGTGCGGAGTGTTCGGAGCCACCGTGCTGTTCACCTTCGCGGTGTTCTACTTCCTCGGCGGCAACGGGCCCGGAAACGGCGAGAGCTGAGCCGGCGAGATCACGCGCCTCCGCCCTACCGGACAGCGCGAGAGGCCTCCTGCCCGCCGACTCCAGCGGTGCCGGCGCCGGACCTGCCATGGTCATGACCGGAGAAGCCGACGGCGGAGCCTCCACCGCGAGATCGACCTTCCTGGTCGGACAGGTCGTCAGACTGGCCACCTCGACCTGGAAACCGGTGTCCCCACAATCCCCGCTGCGTCCATCCTCGTACGCCGCCGGTGTCGAACACGATGTTCCGGCCGGCACGCGAGGCTTCCTGAGACGGGCCCGCCGCTTGGCGAACAGGCTTGAAACCCTACGCCCCATCGATCGGGTGACAACGGCTGCGGCCCGGTGACGAAGGGGATCTCATGCAGACGTCCAGCAACCGGGTTGCGGCGTGGGCGAGGGGAATGGCTTCCTGTTCGATCCGGCGGAACGGGGTGGGGCCTGCAGTCGCGATGGTGTCATAGGCGGTCGTCTCGGCTTCGGTGAGGTGCGGCAGGATCACCGGGGACGGCTTGATGGGGCGACCCGCCTTGTCATGGTTCACCCCGTGCCGGGCGTAGCGGTGCAGGTCCGTGGCGTCCATCAGGATCGAGGTGACCGGTTTCGGTGGCGCTTCGTCCGGTCCGGGCTCGGCCAGCGCGGCGCGGAACCGGTCGAGGATCGCGTATCCGTCCGCGTCGATGTCTCCCCAGTAGGCGACGTGCTCCGCAGCGCGGATCCAGGGCACGTTAGCGAGCAGGGTCCCGGCCGCCTTACCGCCGCCCTCGACCACGATCGTGTCCCGCACCGGTGGGAACCAGAGCCGGGAGTCGCGGTTCTCGACGACGAGAACGATCCGCGGCCGGTAGGCGATGTCGTGCGTGTCGCCGGTGGTCCAGGCGTCATGCCTGCGACGGCCCGACGCGGCGTGGCCTGGGTCGACGTAGGTCAGGTGCAGCACGGCCGGCCGGGGCCGGACCTCGTCCCGGACGTCGCGTCCCGCGACGTCGCGCAGCAGCGCGCCATGGGTGTCGAGCCACTTGGTGTGCATGCCGGGGACCGGGAGTTGACGTGCGGTCCACGCTCCCGCGTCCGGGTGCCGACGCAGCCAGGTCACCGCGCTGAACAGCACCTCGGCGTCGTCGGCTCCGAGCTGGTAGACGGCCCGGACGGTGGCCGGGGTGAGGACCGCGCCGGTGGACCGCAGCGACTCGGTCTCCAGCTCGTTCAGGCGTGTCGGCGATCTTGGTGACGTTGCCGGCGGGGTCGTAGGTGTAGTTGATGTCGTTGTCGCCCGCGCCGATGTTCTCGCGGTCGGTGCGCGGGCGGGTGAGCCGGCGGGTGGCGTCGTCCGCGGGTAGGCCACCCGGTAACACCCGCCGTCGGGTATGACGCGATCAAGCCCCTTGAGGGCGAGCCGTTCGACGGCGTCCTTGATCCACCGGTTTCCGAGCGTCAGAGAGGCAAACGTATGGCGCGAGAGCCCCCTGCCAGGAGGCGCTGGCCCACCGGCAGGCGGCCGCGGACTATGGCGCGTTCATCATAGATGGCGTTCCCGACGCCCACCCCGTTGACCCGCCCGGCTCCCCCTCTTAACATGCTTACTTCAATTTTTGTAAGCGAGACCGAGGAAGCTGGGATTTTTCAAGAGATCCGGATAATCCTCAATAAGAGACGTGGTGCCCTTATGGACAAAGTCAAGCAAGGCGATCGCCAGCTCTTTATCGCTCACGTCCATGACCCCGTCGACATAGCTGCATGTCACGCGAACTCGATCAGCGTGGCGCTGCACGGTCAGGTGACCATCGCGCTCGTAGAAATGAAGAACCCCATCGCCCGAGCTTTGAGCTCTTGCGAATGCCCCAGGAAGGTCGGTCATGGCATTGATCATGGAGACCAATCCAAAATTCGTAGTCGCACCGACTTCAACATAGTAGGTGTGATCGATAGCGACGGTGAGGTTGTGGACATGTTGATACTGGCTCCAAGTCCGGATGGCGGTTACCCGAACCTGGGTGCCCGTGTCGGAACGTAGCCACATTCCAGCCCTCACCTGCTCGGCGGGCAGCCAGCGGGAGAGGGATTGGACCCAGAAGGGATGATTGCCGGTGGCAATGATCACGTCGGCCTTGACGCCGCGGTCCCCGTCACTATCAATATTCACCTGTACGAGGTTCTTGATATCGGCCCCGGCGACCGTCGCCACAACGGTGCGGTGTGAAGTCTTGCCTGTCCTGATATCAGTGGCCAGCACTTTGTCCCCGGCCTTGATTTTCTTGATCGGTTTGGTCCTGCCGTCGGGCAACCTGACCCTTGTGTCAGGCAGAAAACTGTTCTTCTTGCACAACTTCGGTGCGGCGTCGGCGGCGGCTCTGGCTGTGTTGGCGGCTTTTTCGGCGGCTTTGAGGGCTCGGTTGGCCTTGAACCAGTCCTTGATGCCTCCGGCGATGTCGGAGACGGCTCCCCAGAGGCGTTTCACCAGGCGGGCGGCCTTGCCCCATCTGAGGGCGTACTTGCCGATGAGTTCGGCGGCGATGCCGCCGGCGGCGCTGGTGACGACGTTGAGGACGGTTTCGCCGCAGGAGCCCAGGTCTCCTGTGGTGAAGCAGTCGATGCCCGCGGTGATGCCGAGTTCGTCGGCTGCGATCTTGGCGAGGACCTTGGCGGCATTGGCGATGCGGGCCTGGGCGCCGGCGACGCGGGCGCGCATGGCGGCCGCCGCGGCCTCGAGAAGCTGGGCTCGAACCTCGGCGGCGGAGGGACCGGAGCTGCGCCTGGGGGCATAGAACCCGGGCGCCCAGCCGTTCGGGCGGCGATGTCCGGGTCAGCGCCACAATCCGGGACCGCACCCGCTGCGAAATCCCGCGTGGCCGGCCCGGCCGCTCCAGATCGATCAAACCGTCCAGCCCGGACCGCTCATATCGGTCCAGCCACTTGTACACCGTCGGTTTCGTCGCTCCCGACAACCGCACGATCTCGGCCACCGAACGACCGTCCGCCCACCACAGAACAATCTGCGCACGAGCCGCGACCGACCCGTCATACCCGCCCTCACCGACCACCGATTCAAGCGCCGAACGCTGCCGCTTCGAAAGATCCACAATCGGCATGATCTCACTCGGGGCAAGAGTAAAGCTACTTCAGATACGGGGCACTAGTTGGGCGAATTGGGCCGACTGCCAGGCTGGCTGCCAGCTCGATCAATCTCTCCAGTGCCGGTTCCGGAAACACTCCCGTTTCGTATGAATGGCCACATGCCAACCAACCGACGTTCAGCATCATGCACGGTATTTCAGGTGGCCTTGGAGGACAATTCGTGCGCCAATATTCATATTTTGACACGTCTTTATAATATATGCCAATCAGTGACCCAAAGTCGATGGTCTGCTTCGACATGCCGCCCAATGACACGGCCCCACGTCTACCTCACTTCATTTTCAGGAAAGCTCCCCATAAAGGTTACATATCTTACGTCCCCGTCAAGCAAGGTCATCCTAAATGCGTCCCAACGGCGTCTAGCGAGCGTCAAGGTCTCCGCTGCGGAAGAACCTTCATCGCGCTGGAAGTACCAGCCCTCACCTGTGGAACCGAATCCATCACTGAGCGGCTCCCAAAGGTCTCCGCCCGTCGGTACGAACCCCGACGCCACAAGCGCCTCGAAGACCTCGTCACAATTAGCGACAGGAAATGCGTACTCGAAGGATCCCTCGCTACTCAGGTCAACGGCCAGGGCCTGCAACCTATGCGGAAGTGCCGCGAGGAGTCGTTCTTGCTTCGGTGCCGCCACTACTTCATTCTCCGATCAAAGAATCTGTGGTTGATCATTCCATCTGGCTCAATGATCCAATGAAATGTCCCTTGTCTACCGTTAACCGCCCCCGGCAGCTTAACATGGATCCTAAGAACGCCATCGCCGCCAGCAATTTCGGAGGCATCTCTTGCCATGGGAATTGTGTCGATAATTGCCGGGAATCCGTGATTGTCGCCGCTTTCGATCTGATCTCGAACTTTTTGTGTATATGTCGTTCCCTCTAGCGGATTAACCAAGTCATTCGGGTCGGCATGGTGGTCGGTGGCTACCCCATCTTTATCGACAGAGAACCTGGGTTGAGTCCCATCACGGAAATCTGGTGCGGCGTCGGCGGCGGCTCTGGCTGTGTTGGCGGCTTTTTCGGCGGCTTTGAGGGCTCGGTTGGCCTTGAACCAGTCCTTGATGCCTCCGGCGATGTCGGAGACGGCTCCCCAGAGGCGTTTCACCAGGCGGGCGGCCTTGCCCCATCTGAGGGCGTACTTGCCGATGAGTTTGGCGGCGATGCCGCCGGCGGCGCTGGTGACGACGTTGAGGACGGTTTCGCCGCAGGAGCCCAGGTCTCCTGTGGTGAAGCAGTCGATGCCCGCGGTGATGCCGAGTTCGTCGGCTGCGATCTTGGCGAGGACCTTGGCGGCATTGGCGATGCGGGCCTGGGCGCCGGCGACGCGGGCGCGCATGGCGGCCGCCGCGGCCTCGAGAAGCTGGGCTCGGACCTCGGCGGCGGAGGGACCGGAGCTGCGCCTGGGGGCATAGAACCCGGGGGCCCAGCCGTTCGGGCGGCCGACGACCCTGTAGCCCTTGCCGTCCTTGGTGGGCTGGCGGTTGACGCCGTCGCCGTTGAAACATTCGATCTTGCCTTCGATCGAATGGCACATCAGCCCGTCGGGATCGGTGTTGGTGGCCGGGCTGTTGTTGGCGTAGGCGTAGCCGTTCAGTGATTGGGGGTCGCCGGCGTTGAGGATGGGGTCGACGGAGGCGAAGCGCCCGGTTTCGGGGTCGTATTCTCGGGCTCCGAGGTGGAGCATCGAGGTGTTGGGGTCGGGTGTGCCGCCGACGAACGCCTTGTTGCCCGGCCAGTCGGTCGGCGCGGTTCGCAGTTGTCCGAAGGGCAGGTAGCGGCGGCGGGTGATCTCCTGGGTCTTGGCGTCGATGGCGATCTGGGCGCTGCCCTGGCGTTCGGGGATGAGCCAGGACAGTCCTTTGGCGGTACGGACGGCGATGATGGAGTCGCCGTGGCTGTAGTAGCGCGTGCCGGTGACGGTCCCGGAGGCGTCGAGTTCGAGTTCCTGGCCGTCCAGGAAGAGGGTCCTGCTGCCGTCGGCGTCGCGGCGGATGAGCAGATTGCCGTTGGCGTCGTAGAGGTAGCTGCTGGTCTTGCCGTCGGGGTCGGTGACTTTGGCCAGGCGGCCCTCAGCGTCCCAGCTCAGGGTCTGGTCGTCTCCGCCGCGTTGGCGCAGGGTGGTGTTGCCGGTCTTGTCGTATTCGTAGGTGTTCTGCGCGGTGCCGCTCTCGGGGACGCCGGGTCCGCCCCAGGTGGTGGTGACCGAGGTGAGGGTGTGCGGCTGTCCCTTGCCGTTGCCGTCGTAGGTGTAGGTGCTGGTGTGGTCCTTGGTGGTGTCACCGGCCACGTCGTGGTTGGTGCTCTTGGTGCGATTGCCGGTGAGGTCGTAGGAGAAGGACTGCCAGTACGGCTGCGGGCCGCCGACGATCTGACCGGCGTTGTCCTTGGTGGGTTTCTGCCGGCAGTCGTCGGTGGCGGTCCAGGCCTGGGTGAGGCGTGTCAGGTAGTCGTGGTCGAAGCACTGGACGTCGGCGGGCGCGTTCGCGGGCGTGTCGGCGATCTTGGTGACGTTGCCGGCCGGGTCGTAGGTGTAGTTGACGTCGTCGTCGCCCGCGCCGATGTTCTCGCGGTCGGTGCGCGAGCGGGTGAGCCGGCGGGTGGCGTCGTCGTAGTAGTTGGTGAGCCAGGCCCATTTGGAGGTGTGGGTGCCCAGCGACAGCTGGGAGAGTTCGCCGAAGTCGGTGTAGGTGGCGCCTTGGGCGTAGGCGTCCAGGCCGTCGACGGTGGTGAGCTGGCCGAGGCCGTTGTAGCCGTGGTATATCGTCTCGCCGGCGAGGTTGCCGGCGGCGGGCATGCCGAGGGTGTCGATGCTGCCGTCGGCGTTGTAGGTGAGCTTGGTCTGGTAGGTCTTGGCCAGGCCGCCTTCGGCGGCGGGGATGGTGACCTGGCTCTCCAGCGGCCGGTAGGCGGCGTCGTACTTGGTGATCTCCTGCTTGTACGGCTGGTCGCCCACCCAGCGGATGGAGGCGGAAGGCTTGCCGAGGGCGCCGACGACCTTGTCGTAGGTCCATTCGGCGAGCTTGGTCTCGGTGCCGTCGTCGCGGACCTGGTGCTCGAAGGTGCGCCGGCCGAGCGCGTCGTAGGTGAACTTCAGGACGCGGCCCTCGGCGTCGGTGCTCTTGGTCAGGCCCCCTGCGGCGTTGTACTCGAACTGCGCCGGTCCGCGGTCAGGGTCGTCGACCGTCTTGAGGCGGCCGTGCAGGTCGTAGTCGTACTTCCACTGGTTCCCGGCCGGATCGGTGAGGGTCTTCGGCTCACCGGCCGGGGTGTAGGTGTATTTGGTGGCGTCGTAGTCAGCGGGATTGTCGCTGACGACGCCGTTCTTGTACTGGCGTAGCTCGGTCTTCTTGCCACGCGCGTCGGTGAGCGTGGTGGACAGGACGCCGCCCTGCGGTGGCGTGGCGGTGGTGCGGTCGCCGCCGTAGGCGGTGGTGGTCGCCCACTTGCGGGTGGCGAAGCTGTAGAGGGTGCTGGCAGTGGGACGTGCAGCGCCGTCGTAGGTCACCAGGGTTTGGCTTGGGACGGCGTTGTCCTGTACGGGGGTGAGCAGCGTGGTCCCGGGGGCGCCGGTGGTGTCCAGGTACGGAGCGTTGGTCTTCCAGGCCAGGCCACGGCTGTCGTAGTAGGTGTCGGTGAGGACTCGGCCTGAGCCGCTGGCCGGTCCTTGGGTCTGCCGTGCGCGCAGTTGGCCGTCGAAGAGTTGGTAGCCGGCCTTCTGCTGCCCGTTGGGCATCAGTTGTTTCGTGGTGATGACCGTGGGCGCGGTGGTGCTGATCTGGTAGGCGAACTCGGCGTTGGGTGTCTTGTCGGTTGTGCGGCCAGGTCCCCAGGCCTTCACCAGACGCCCGAGGGCGTCGTACTGCATGGTGCTGGTGTTGCCGTTGGCGTCCTTGGTCTGCGTGGGCAGGCCCCATGCGGGTTCGAGCGTCTGGGTGGCGGCATGGTTGAGCGCGTTGGTGACCGTCCGCCCTGTGACCACGCCGCCGGTGGCCGTGTACGTGGTGGTGGTCTTGTTGTTCAGCGCGTCGTAGGTTTCGCTGACGCGGCCGAGGCCGTCGTAGACCGTTCGCGAGGTGGTGGTGTAGGCCGGGGTTCCGTTGGTGTAGGAATCGACCTCTTCTGTCTTGAGTTGCTCGCCGTAGGCCAGGTCGTAGGTGGTCTTGACGTCGGAGACGGCGTCGGTGGGCAGGGACGGGGTCTCGCCGCAGGGTTTGGCGACCGTCCACGACCTGTCGACCAGGCCCCAGATTCCCTTCGCGTCGTTGCCTGTGTAGGTGGTCTTGGTGCACAGGTCGTCCCCGTCACCGACGGTGGTGCCGATGTCCCCCTTGTCCCACTGCTGTTTGACCGTGCCGTCGTCGTTGAAGTCTTTGACGAGTTCGGTACGGCGGTAGGAGCCGGGCGTGCTCAGCGCGGTGCGCGTGCGGATCTTGGCGGTATCGATCCGCCAGGCCTTGTTGCCACCGCGTTCGGCGGTCGGGCCGTGTTCCCAGGGGCTGTTGATCGTGGCGGACAACTCTCCGCCGGACGCCTGCTGGTAGCTGATCTGCTCGCGCAGGAACCCCTGCAACTGGTCGCGGTCGCCGATCTCGGTGCCTTCGGAGTCGGTGACCTTGACCGTTCGGGTCTCCGAGCCGTCGGCCTTGGTACGGTCGCCGTCCATGCCGCGGAAGTACAGCGAGTCGGTACGGGTCTGCATCGTGCCCGGAGCTCCGTGCAGGGTGCGGACCTTGGAGTGGCCGCGCCATTCCGACCAGGTCTTGTAGCGGGCCGGGACCAGGGCGTCGTCGTCGGCGTAGTGCCAGGCGGGCTGGTCGAGGTACTGGTACTGGGTGACCTCGGCGGGCGCGCCGCCGACGTAGTCGGCGTTGTTGACCTCTTTGACCACGTACTTGTGCATCCAGTCCGTGATCAGGTCGTTGGGATCGGTCGCCCCCGGGCGGGTGACGCGCTGCGGGAAGCACAGCCGGGTGTTGCTCGCGGGTGCGGGCAGCGACGAACCCGCGCAGTCGACGTCCGAGTAGGTGACGTTGGTGGCGCCGCCGTGCTCGTTCTCGATGCCGGTGAGGCGCCACTTGATGAACGCGGGCAGGCCGTCGCCGATGCCGTCCACCCGGTTGGGCATCTGGCTGTAGCCGAACTTGATCTTCGGCAGGCTGACGGCACCGCCCGTCACGCCGGCGCCGGTCGCCTTGCCGGTGTGGGTGATGCCGTTCAACCGGAGGGACGGGTCCGAGGTGTCCCCGGCGGCGACGATGGACTGGTCGAAGGTCCAGGTGTCGACCGGCTTGTAGGTGGTGCCGTTCAGCACCTGGGTGGTGATTGCGGCCAGGCGCTTGCGCGTCCAGAATGTGGGTGCGAACTTGTTGGTGCACGTGGCGTCCTTGGCGCAATGCTGGTCGACCGGGACGTCGGGCCAGTTCGCCTTGTTGGCCTCGGTGAACTTGCTGTCGACGCATTCGGTCGCCGCCTTGAAACAGCGCTCCTGGACATCGAAGACGATCTGCTGGGGGGCCTTCGCCGAGAAGATGGTGTCGCTGCGCTGACCGTAGTCGATCCGGGAGAGGTATCCACCGCGGATGTAGAGGGTTCCGGGCTTGGTGACCTTGTTCTTGGCGTAGTAGTTGGTTTCCGTGCCGTACCACAGCGACATCGCGTTGCCTCGCGGGTCGACCACGTAGTCCAGGTTCCAACGCCAGCCCTGGTCGCAGAACGAGTCGGCGAACCCGGAAGACCTGTTGCACGGCTCGTCGGTGTCGTCACCGGAGACGGGGACGGTCCAGGTGGATTTGGTCTCGGGGCTGTTGAGGGCCCATTTGGGGAGCCGGTTCAGGCCGAAGTAGTACTGGGTGCCGTCGGCGACGGTCACCCGCCAGTGTTCGCCGTTGTCGTCCCCGTTGGTGGCCCCGGTGAGCAGTTCGATCTTGGAGCCGTCATCGAGTTTCGGCCGCCAGACCCCGGTGTCCTCGTCCTTGATCAGTTCGGTGGCGGAGCCGTTGAGCGACATGGTCGCGTTGTCGCCGCCCCAGCACTGGTCGCCCGGCGGCGGGTTGCCGGTGTGACCGTCGTCCGGGCACGCCTTGTACTTGCGTTCGATGTAGCCGGGCCAGTAGTCGAAGCCCTCACCCAGCCAGGAGGTCTGGTTGTTGGTCGACGACGTGCGCCCATCGACCGCGGACGAGGAGTACGAAAGGCCGATCTTGGGTGTCGGACCGGACAACGACGGAGGCGTCCGCACCGGGTAGGACCAGGAGAACGCTCCGGACTGGGGAGACACCTGCCAGGTCGCCGACGCTGACAGCGGCGTGGCGGAGAAGTCGCCCGCCGCCCCGGACACCGAGGCGACAGCCGCCAGCAGCACGGGTGCCCCGCCCGCGGGGGCGAGTTCAACGTCCGCGCTCAGCCGGTTGGAATGCGCGTCGTTGCGGGACCGCGGGAGTGCTTGCGGCTGGCACTGCGGGTGGTCGGGCGTGGTCAGCGCACAGTCCGGCATCTTGACCAGCCGGAGGCGCTGTGCCCAGCCTGCGCCTCCCATGCTGCGGAATCCGGAGTAGTCGAGCTGCAACGAGATCGAACTTGCGCCTGAGGATGTGGTGGTGGACAGCGCGGTCGCGGAGGCACCCACTTTGATGAGAGCGCCTTGCACGCCCGCTCGGTCCGCGGTCTTCCGGTCGAGGACCTCGACGTCCACTTTCTCCGGCCGCGCTCCGGGAGCAGGTGTGCCGGCGCGCTGCCCGGCCGGTGGCTGCCCAGGGCCGATCCAGACAGGGAGGTCACCGGCCTGCACCACGGGAGTCGTCCGCTGGGCCGTCGGCTGCCGGTCAGCCTCGGCGGCCTCGGGTATCTCGACGACGGCCTTGCCGGCTTTCGGTCCCCGATCGGTCACCACCGGTCGATGGCCGTTCGAGGTCTTCATCCTGGATGACTTCGCCGGTACCTTGCGCGTCTTGACCGGACGTTGCTGCTGCGTCTTGGGACGCTGGTCACCGCGCGGTGTGGGATAGGCCGAGGCGGGCGTCGTCGCCAGCAACTCCGCGAGCAACGCAAGCGCGATAACCGAGGCCAGGAGGACCTTACGCCACCCCGACCACCAGGCACTGCTCAGCCAGCCACGCACGTTTCCTCCGAGGAAAATCCACGCATCGAGAACGCTGAACGGGACACGGTCGTGCTATCGGCGGTGCGGGCCGGGCATCCCTACCGACCCCGCCGTCCGTTACGGCTGACAATCAGGAGCCGGTCGGCGGAAGCCGCACGTTGGGATTGGCGTCCGCTCTCACCAGGCCCGCGAGCGTCCCGTTGAACGCTCCTGGGTATATGTGGACGTCCTGGATATAGCCGTCCAGGTAGTCGGTGTACTTGTCGTTGTACCAATTGCGCCCGACCTGAACGCTGCCGACAGCGTTCCAGTTCGGGCGGAACCCGTTCGGGTCGACGACATCGGTTTCTCCGACGTTCCTGCCGTTGACGTACAGGCTGAGCGTGCCCTCGTTGGAGTCATAGACCCCGGTGAGATGGGTCCACACTCCCTGTTGCGCCGGATACTCGCCATTGGATATCGACCGGCGCGCCTCGTAGTTCGGATCGGACGGCAGCGCATCGGTCTTGGTCATGAGGAATGACCAGTACCTCTCGGTGTCACTGATGTACTTGTAGTACAGCGAGAACCCGGGGCCATGGTTGCCGGACTGGCTCACCACGACCATGTTGTGCCGGGGCAGGCTCTTCAGATTGACCCACGCCGAGACCGTGAAACTCTGGTCGGTGCGGATCACGGGAACTTTGGCGCTTGGGTTGTTCGGGCAGGAGATGACCTGGGTGCTGGTGTTACCGCATGCGGCAAGGCCGTCGAAGCCGATCGCCTTGCCGAAGCCGGGCCGGCCCTCCGCCCAGAAGGCCGGAGCGCCGAACATGAGCGGACGGTTCTTGCCGGACATGTCCTGGCTCACCCCGCCGCTCCCCTCCCCCATCGTCCAGAAACCGGCGCTCATCTGCGGGCACGGCCGGTAAGCGCCCTCACCACAATCGGGGGCCTGCACATTGAAGGTGTAGGAGAACAGCGAGTGCCCAGTGTTGCCGGCCTGGCTGTATGCCTTCACGTACAGAACGGCAGGGCCGAACTGCGCGGGCGTCACACTGATCCGGGCGGTGCGGTCGGTGTCGGTGCCCGCGGTGACCCGGTTGGTCGGCTGGTCGCTGCCCAGTGACCACTGGTAATAGGCCACGTCGTTGGTCGTCCCGACCTGCGGAGCCTTGATCTCGAACCATCCCGCCCGGTTGATACCGCCGCCCCAGGTGTCCGCCCCGTACACAGGCGCCGTCTCCCCCTCGCCGGCGACCGGAGTGATGGTGACGACCTCGTCGGGCACCGCGGTGTCGACCTTGAAGTAACAGGGGTTGCTCCAGTAGCTGACGCCCTGCTCATCGGTCTGCCAGGTGTCGTACGAGCGAGCCTTGACGTAGTACGTCCCGTCGCTCAGGCTCTTCGACAGATCCTGAGGAATCGCGGTCTGCCACGTTCGGCCCGAGTCGTCATCATGCGTGTCGTGCGGGGCACCGACCTTCGTCATGATCTTGGTGGCGGGGTCGTAGGTTCCCCACTCGAACTCCATTGCCGTCAGCTTCTGCCCCTTGGCGCCGTCAGGATCGGTGCCGATGGCCGACACCACCGGAGCCTGACGCCCCGACATCTTCCCGATCAGCGGCCACGTGGTCGCCGAACACGTTTTGCCATTGACCTTGAGCTGGGACGGCTGGTTCGGGCGCTGGTTGTAGTAGACGGTCAGCTTCGGGTCGAGCTTGAAACGCATCCAGGAACTGTTGCTGTCCTCGCTGCCACTGGGTGCCTTGAGCCCCAGCGCCAGATTGTTCCATCCACCCGCCGCCGCGCGCCGGGTCGCGGCCAGCGCGTTGAACTCCAGCGACTTCGATCCGCAGTTGTCATGGCCCAGCGACGCGTTCTGCACGTCTTGCCTGACCAGCCAATGGTCGGATCCGGTGAAGTTGTTCCAGGTCTCGTTCCCGTTGACGGTGTAGGTCTGCCACAGTTCCACGTCGGGCTTGGCCGTGCAGGACCAGTCCGGAGTCCAGGTACCGGTGATGGAGAAGACCGCCTGCCCGACGAAGGAGCCCTTGGGCAGTGGGTCGACATCCATGAGGAACAGCGAGCGGATCGGCCCCGCGCCGTTATAGCTGCCCGACCTGGGCGGGATCGGGTCCCCGTCGCTGTACTTGCAGGAGTTGTCCCAGCAGACATTGCTGGGATATGCCTTGTCGATGTAGCCCCAGTGATTCCGGCCCTCGGTGAAGTCGGGGTCGATGTAGACGGGGAACCTGGTGGCCGGGTCCGTGAGCATCCGCTGATCCGGAGCGATGCTGATCGAGTCCGGCCCGATCTTCGTGGGCATCTCGACCGCGGGCTCGTCCGAGGCCGACACCGTGGTGCCCGACCGTTGCGCCGGTGCCGCACCACCGGAGTCCCACATCCTCGGCGATCCGGCGTGGAAAATCCGCCGGCCTGCCTCGTCGACGGCGTCGACGCCGTTGTGGCCGTCCGAACGCAGCGACACACCCTGTGTCCGCGTGCTGAAACGGATCTCGGCGAGCGCTGCGTTCTTGGCGGCCTCGGCGGTCTTGACGACCAGAACCTCGCTGTAGCCGAACACGGTCGCCGTGACCTTCAGGTCCACGTCCGGAAGCACTGACGCATAGGTGGCGGTCGCGCCGTTCACGGTCGGCTCGGGCAGCTCTCTCGTCCAGCCGAGCTGGATCGAACGAAGCCCGCTGCGGTCCGTGAAGGAGATGAGGGGCCCGCTGCCTCCTCCGGAGAATGCCACCTTCGCCGGACTCGCGACCGGCTCCAACGCGCCGTCGGAGCGCCGCTTGAGCGTGAGGTCGATTCCAGTCCACGACCCATCCGCGCGCCGTACACGCTGAGGAAGGCCTGTCACCTCCAGCTTGGCGCTGCCATCCGGGTTGACCCAGGTCGTCGAGGTTTCCGTGCGCAGTGCCGTCGCCTCAACGGGCTTCCCCGTTCTCGCCGCCTCAAGGCCGGCCGCCGCCTCCGAACCCTCGGGCGGCGCCGGAGGACCTGCTTCGGCGAATGCCGGAACTGTGGCGGCGGCCTGCAAGAAGGCGCCAGCAATACCGGCGACGAGCAGGAAGGCGACCGACCTGCGGCTAGTCCGGCGAGTGCGTGCGAAGCGACTCGGGATCCCATCGACTGCGGACACTGCACCCCCACCAAGGAGAACAGAACATGAAGCCCAAGCGACAGGATCCGACTTGAGCAGCGTGAACGTATCAAGCAGTGATCAAGTTCCCCAGAGGGCGATCTTGTGACATAGGCCACATGACCAATCGTGTGTCCACCGGTAAACCAAGTTGCCGATCAAGGAGTCAGGAAAAGAGGTATGCCATCCCGGCTGTCGGCTCGATAACAATTCAAACCGGCCGGTGCCGGCCACCCTTGAACTGGAGCCACCGGCTTACACTCCACGTTCGTGCGCCTCACATCCGTTGCGGTCGTCGCCGCCTGCCTGTCACCCCTGCTGGTCGTCGCCCAAAGCACTGACGGAAACGCATCCGCGTACACCCGGGCACGCATCAATGAACTCCCGCAACGCTTCGTGATCGCACACCGGGGATCAGGCGCTTTTCTCGCCCCGGAGAACACCACGGCAGCATTCGACCGGGGCGTGGCCGACCCCGACTCGCACATGCTGGAATTCGACGTCCAGGTACTCAAGGACGGCGCCGGGGCCGTCTGGCACGACCCCACCGTCGACCGCATCTCCACATCCACCGGCCCGGTCACCGATCTCGACAGCGCCGCGTTCAAGAAACTGGT
The DNA here is from genome assembly GCF_055379765.1 of Actinomadura rugatobispora. Lineage (NCBI taxonomy): Bacteria > Bacillati > Actinomycetota > Actinomycetes > Streptosporangiales > Thermomonosporaceae > Actinomadura > Actinomadura rugatobispora. Next base: position 2,474,594 of record NZ_AP029191.1, read on the forward strand.
GATCGACCCGCGTTCCTGGTTCGGCGGCACCGCCGCCGACACCCATCCTCTGCTGCTGAACGAACTCCTGGACCGTTACGCCGGCCTCAAGCCGCTGCTCGCCCACCCCAAGGACACCGCCGCCATGCGGCTCACCATCGACACGCTCACACGACGCGGTCTGCAGAACACGGTCCAGGTCCAGACCTTCTCCCGCTCCGACGCCGTCCTGGCACGCCGGGCCGGATTCACCGTCCAGGTCATCGTCGGAAACGCGCAGCAGGCCGCCATTGACACCCCGGAAGCCATCAAGGCCGACGGCATCGACCGCGTCTCCCTGTGGCAGGGCCTGCCCGACAGCACCATCAAGCAGTACGTGACCGCCGGACTCGTCGTCACCTGCTACGACGTCAACCGCCATTACCGCCGCGACCAGCTCTACGCCCTCGGCGTCCGCGGCATCGACAGCGACGACCCCACCTACGCCCGCGGTGACCATGCCCGCTACCGCCGTGCCGGCGACCCGTTCGCCACCCAGAACTGGTGGTACGGCCACCTCGGCCAGGTGCAGGCCGCCAACCGGCTCGCCGCCGCCCATCCCGACCGCGGCTCCTTCACCGCCCCCGACTGGTGGGGCGTGCCCCGCGGCAGCTACCCGATGTTCGTCCGCCAGGGCTGGGCCTCACCGGTTCCCAAAACCTACGAGCTGCGCGTCTGGATGAAGTTCACCGCTCTCGGAGCCGACAAGACACGTGGGGGCGGTGTCTACTTCTCCGCCGACCGCGACCACGCCTTCACCGACGCCGCCGCGGATCCCCACAACGCCGGATACAACCTCATCCTCCGCCAGAACGGCCAACTCCAGCTCTACCGCAAGGAGCCGAGCAGGACCGTCCTGCTGAAGAGCATCAACACCAAGGCCCCCGTCACCGGCACCTTGGCCAAACTGCAGATCAAGGTCACCGGAACCGGCATCTACATCCGCCGCTACGACGTCACCTCACCCGGTGCCACCGTCAACGACGCCAAATACCGCGGCCCCTACCTCTACCTCGGCCGATCCGCCTACGCGGGTCAACAAGGCCCTGGCCTCACCTTCAAAGCCGTCTACAAGTAGCCCCTCCCCGGCAGGTGGGAATCGTTCGGCGGCCGTGGCCGGCGCCGGGCCCCCCGAACGTCGGGTCAGGTTCCACTGAGCCGTACAACCGCCGAACGTCATGAAAGGACGTGGCTTGTATCAGGTCAAGGGGTTGCGGAGCCTCATCCGGACCGCGATCGTTGCACTCGTCATCGGATACCCCGGTCTCATAATGCCGGCCAATGCCGAGATGCGGGGATCGCCTGCTTGCCATCCGGCACTCGTCGGCCTGGAGTTGCCGAGCGAGAAAGTGCACTCGGGCGCTGCGGCACAAGGCAAGGTACGGCTGGATTGCGCGTCGCGCCGGGCCGTCACCGTGGCACTGGCCTCCGCGGACCCGACATGGGTGAGCGTGCCGCACAGCGTCACCGTCCCGGCCGGTGCCACCGAGGCCACCGTTCCCATCGGCACGCATCAACCGGACTACATCTACGGACCGTTCAACGTCGCCGTCACCGCGACCTTGCATGGCCAGGAACTCAGCCGACCGCTTGAACTCCAGCCCGGCCTGAAGTTCCTGTCGACCTCCAGTTCCGTCATAAGCGGCGATGCCGTCTGGCTCGACGTGGGCCTGAACGGCACCGCCCCTGAAGGCGGCATCACCATCACGCTGGAAAGCGACAACGACGCGCTCCAACTGCCCACGTCCATCACCATAAAAAGCGGAACTCTGGGGACTGCAGGCTCCTTCGGCAGGACCGTCCGTATTCCACAGGACGCCAACGTCACCGTCACCGCCAAACTACCGGGCCAGAACAGGTCCTCCGTAATCGCACTACGGGCGTGGACCTACGACCCTGGCGACTGGAGTCTGACCGGTCCGCAGGAGATGTACGGGAGCGGCGCATACGGTATGACCCTCAACCTACCCAACCCCGTCCCGCACGGGGGCGTGGAAGTCACTTTCTCCTCGGACAACCCGCGGCTCGACCTTCCCAGTTCCCGGACGCTGAACGAAGGGGTCGGCGGCACACTGAACTTCCAGTTTTCAGCGCCCTACGATATTGACGGCAATGCCACTGTCACCGCAGACATCGAGGGCGTCGGAAGCCGCAGTTTCAACGTTCGCGTACGGCCGGGTATCAAGGACGTCGAAATACCCTGGCCGCTGTACGGAGGTCAGACGTTCCAAGGGACAATCCATTTGGGCACCACTACCGATGTGCCCCTCACCATCAAGCTGAGCAGCGACAACCAGGTGCTGCAGGTCCCCGCGGAAGTGGTCGTTCCGGCAGGTAGCGCTTCAGCCGTCTTCACCGGCACGACCGCCGCTGTGGACGCGTTCGATTTCGCCACCCTGACCGCCCAACTGGACAGGTCACGCCTTGACCGGGACGTCTTCATCGATCCCCCGCCCTCCTAGGAGCCGTCACCTAACGCTTGTGATATCGCGCCCGGGGCGGGTGTGGGGGCAGCCATCCCCCGTGTAACTCCATGGCCACTCGGCTGGAGGAGCACCTCGCGACTCCGGTCATCCTCCCTGCGGCCGCGGCCGGCCTACGTTCTCGATCATGAATACACCGCCCTGCATTCACTGAACGGCTTGGCGTCGACGGCATCCGCGTCCTGCGCCGTGCTCGACTCGGCGGACTCATCCAGGCATGGGGTGACAGAGTCATCGGCACCGGCAGGCCCGGCCGGAGTCCGGTGCCGGACCTCTCTGGAAGCGCGGCGTCGGCGCCCCGGGCCTCAGGCCAGCAGCTCGCGCGCGGCACGGATGACGGCCTCGTCGACGAGGCGGCCGTCGTCGCCGACGAAGACGGCGGAGCCGGCGGCCAGCGCGGCCTCGTAGCCGGCCAGCATGGCGCGGGCCCGATCCAGCTCGGCGGACGAGGGGGTGAAGACCTCCGCGACGACCGGAAGCTGGGCGGGGTGAACGCAGGCACGGCCACGGAATCCGAGCCGTTTGAGGCGCAGCGTGGTCACGCGGAACGCCTCCAGGTCACGGAACTCGGTGGAGACCGGGGCGATCGGGGGGCGCAGGCCGGCCGCGGCGGACGCCGCGACCACCTGGGACCGGGCCCACAGCAGTTCGGACTCGTCCGGCCCGGGCGTGACACCGAGGTCGGCGGCGAGATCGGCCTCGCCGAGCTGGAGCCGGGCGACCCGCGGCGCGGCCGCGATCTCCGGCGCCGCCAGGACCGCCGCCGCCGACTCCAGCAGCGGGACGACCGGAAGGCCGGGCATGCCCGCGCCGGTGAGGACGATGTCCAGGGTACGCAGTTCGCCGGCACTCTCGACTTTGGCGACGCACAGGCCGTCGAGGCCGGCACCGGCGATCGCCCGGACGTCGGCGTGGCCGAGCTCCCCGGGGTTGACGCGGACGGTGACGGCCGGCCGGTCGGCGGGCAGCGAGCGGAGCCAGCCGGCGACCGACTCCCGGGTGCGTTCCTTCGCGGCGACGGGAACCGCGTCCTCCAGGTCGACGATCAGCTCGTCGGCACCGGTGCGCAGGGCCTTGGCGAGCCGGTCCGGGCGGTCGCCCGGCACGTAGAGCCAGGTGGTCGTCACCCGACCGTCTCCTTGCCGGAGGTCAGCGCCTTGGCGATCACGGTGCGCATGATGTCGTTGGTGCCCTCGCCGATGCTCATCAGCGGCGCGTCGCGGTAGAGGCGCTCGACGGCGAACTCCTTGGAGTACCCGTAGCCGCCGTGGACCTGCATCGAGGTCAGGGCGCACTCGATCGCGGCCTCGCTGGCGAAGGTCTTGGCCATTCCGGCCTGCATGTCGACGCGGTCGCCGGCGTCGGCCCGGGACGCGGCCCAGTAGACCAGGAGACGGGCGGCCTGGACCTTGATCGCCATTTCCGCGATCTTGAGCTGGATCGCCTGGAAGTCGTGGATCGGCCGGCCGAACGCCTCCCGCCGCGCCGCGTACCGCAGGGCTTCGTCGTAGGCCGCCTGCGCGATGCCGAGGGACCTGGCGGCGACGTTGATGCGGCCGGTCTCCAAGCCGGATAGCACCTGCTGCATGCCGCGTCCCTCGACCCCTCCGAGCAGGTTCCCCGCCGGGACGCGGACGGCGTCGAACACGATCTCGCAGGACTCGGTGCCCTTGTAGCCCAGCTTGGGCAGGTCGCGCAGCACCTCGAAGCCGTCCTCGACCAGCAGGACGGACATTCCCCGGTGCGCCGGGTAGGTCGCCGGGTCCGTCTTGACCAGGACGGGCAGCGGGCTGGCATGGCGCGCGTTGGTGATCCACGTCTTGCGTCCGTCGATCACGTAGTGGTCGCCGTCGCGGCGGGCGGTGGTGGTGATGCCCTGCAGGTCGGTGCCGCAGCCCGGCTCGGTGAGGCCGATGCCGGTACGGCGGCGGCCGGCGGCCAGGTCGGGCAGGAAGCGGTCCCGCTGCTCGGCGGTGCCGTGCCTGGCGATCATCCAGCAGGACAGCGAGTGGCTGCCGAGGATCCCGGCGATGCCCATCCAGCCCTTGGAGATCTCCTCGAAGACCAGGGCGAAGGAGACCATGTCGACGCCGAGACCGCCGTACTCCTCGGGAACGGTGAGCCCGAACAGCCCGAGCTCCTTCATCGTCTCGACGATCTCGGCGGGGTACCGGTCCGCGGCCTCCCATTCCCGGACCACCGGACGGATCTCGCGGTTCACGAAGTCGCGGAGGGTGTCGCGGAAGAGCCGCTGCTCCTCGGTCAGTTCGAAGTCCATCGGGCTTCCTTCATGAAGACGGGGAGGTTCCGGCCGTCCGGGAGCGGCCGCCAGCCGAGCCGGACGGGCTCGTCGCAGGTCCACGGCCCGGGGCCGTCCAGATGGGTGAGGATGATCGGGCCCTCGGCGAGCCGGACCCGCGCCACGGTGTACGGCACGTCCAGGTCGGGCGCGGGCGCGCGGTGCACGACGGTGAAGGAGTCGACGGTGCCGTGCCCCGAGGTGTCGGCGAAGGTGAGGGAGGTACCGCCGCAGCCGGTGCAGAGTTCGCGCGGGTAGTGCTGCACATGCCCGCACGGGCATCGCTGGACGACCAGGCGGCGCTCCCGGGTGGCGTCCCACCACTCGTCTTCGATCATCGGTCCGCTCCCAGCAGGACGGTGGCGTGGCTGGACAGGATGCCGCCGGTACCGTGCGCGAGCGCGATCTCGGCGCCGGGGACCTGCCGGTCACCGGACTCGCCGCGCAGTTGCCGGACGGCCTCGACGAGCAGCAGCAGCCCGTACTGGCCCGGATGGCAGTAGGACAGGCCGCCCCCGTTGGTGTTGAGCGGGAAGTCGCCGCCGGGACGGATCCGGCCGCCGGCGACGAACCCGGCGGCCTCGCCCGGTGCGCAGAAGCCGAGACCCTCCAGCGTCAGCAGGACGGTGATCGTGAACGAGTCGTAGACCTCGGCGACGTCCACGTCGGACGGCGTCAGCCCGGCCATCGCGAACGCCCGGCGCCCCGAGTCGAACGAGCCCGGCCGCAGCAGGTCGTCGGCGGTGGTCATGCCGGTGTTGGTCGTGGACTCGCCGTAGCCGAGCACGAGCGCGGGACGCCGGCGCAGGTCGCGCGCCCGTTCCAGGGAGGTGAGCACGATCGCGCCACCGCCGTCGGTGACCAGGCAGCAGTCGGCGGTGGTCAGCGGTGTGGAGATCATCGGCGCGGCGAGGACGTCCGCCGCGCTGATCGGCCCCTTGCCGTACCGGAACGCCTTGGGGTTGAGCAGCGCCCATGCGCGGGCGGCGACGGCGACCTCGGCGAGCTGCTCGCGGGCGGCGCCGTAGGTGTGCAGGTACCGCTGGGCGGCCATCGCGTAGTACGAGATCGGGTACAGCGGCGCGTACGGCGACTCGAAGATCGCTTCGGGGGTGTGCGCCTCGACGGCACCGCTCAGCGAACGCGACCGCGCGGATCGCTGGTCGGAGGCGAACGTGATGAGGACGGTACGGCACTGCCCCGCCTCGATCGCCTGGGCGGCCCGCGCCACGAACATCTCGAACGCGGATCCGCCGGCGAACGTCGAGTCCGTCCAGGACGGCCGGATCCCGAGGTAGTCGGCCATCTGGGTGGCGGAGAACCGGGAGACCCCGGTGGTGGCGATGCCGTCGACGTCGGCGAGCGCGAGCCCGGCGTCGTCCAGCGCGCGGGTGATCGCCTGTGCCTGGAGCCCGAGGATGGAGGCTCCGGTGACGCCGAGGTCGGATTCGGCGACGCCGGCGATGGCGACGGTCACGGCCGGACCTCGCAGCCCGCGGGCGCGACGGCGACGCGCCCGTCCTCCACCACCTCGATCTGCTGCTCGATGGTCAGCAGGCCGCCGCCGGTCGCGGTCACCGTTCCGGTGCAGCGGACGGTCTCGCCCGCGAACACCAGGTTCTTGAACCGGAAGCCGAGCTTCGTCAGCCGCGCGGACGGACCGAGCCAGTCCTGTACCTGCTCGGCGAGCAGCGCCCCGAACACCTGGCCGTCGACGACGGGGGCGGGCAGACCGCGCGGCTCCAGGAACGCCGGGTCGTAGTGCATGCGGTGCCAGTCCCAGGTCGCGCCGGCGTAGGCGACCATGTCGGCGAGCTCGATACGGCGGACCAGTTCGGGGACCGTGTCCCCCACGGCCGTCATGCGATCTCCACGTAGATCAGGGTCTCCTCGTTGGCGGCGAGCCGCTCGCCGTGCCGGTCGGTGTAGTCGGCTCTGGAGGTCACGACGAGCATCGCCTGGCCCCGGCCGGTGACCCGTTCGGTGATGTCGCTGATCCGCCAGGTCGCGGTGATCACGTCGTCCGGGCGGACGGGCCGGTGGAACTCGTAGGTGTTGCCGCCGCGCACCAGCCGGGTCCCGGGGACGTCCAGATGCCAGGTGTGCCCGGCGAAGCCGTCGTCGCCGCGGCGCAGGCCGGTGTACTGGTTCGTCTCGAAGATCAGGGTCGGCGGGGCGATCACGCCCGCGTACCCGTGCTCGCGCGCGTACGCGTCGTCGGTGTAGAGCGGGTTGCGGTCGCCGACGGCCTCGGCGAAGTAGCGGATCGAGGCGCGGCCGAGCTCTTCCGGCGCCGTGTAGACGACCTCGCGTCCGATGAGCGCCCGCATCTCCTCGGTCAGCAGGCTCACGCGAGCACCGCCGTGGGGACGACCTCGATCAGGAACTCGGGACGCAGCAGCGCGGAGCAGACGAGCGACGAGAGCGCGGGCGCGTCGCCGAAGTACGTCCGGCGGATCTCGGCGACCTGGTCGTAGCCTTCGACGGCGGCGGGAGTGATGTACTCGACGAGCCTGACCACGCTCCCGTAGGGAGGCCGGTCGCCGAGGCCCGCCTCCCGCAGCGTCGCGGCGATGGACGCGTAGGTGTACTCGGCCTGGGCGAGCAGGTCGCCGTCGAAGACGCTCTTCTGCGTGGCCGGTTCGAGCGCGCCGAAACCCGACAGGAACAGCGTGTCGCCGGCCGCCACCCCTGGCTTGTAGGTGAGCGTGTCGTACCGCTTCCAGCCGGGGTTGACGGTCCGCAGCTTCGCGGTGGAGGCGATCGCGTCCAGCGACACCATCGCGCCCGGCATCACCGGCCGGTCCACGATGATGCCCGCCGCGCCGGGGAACACGCCGTCCTCGGTGCCGAGCAGCTCCTTGCGGGGACGGCCGCAGCGCGGGTACTCCGCGCGGGTCGCGCTCGCGGTGTAGTCGATCGTCTGCACGAGCGAGCCGAGGCCGAGCCCGGCGGCCTTCAGCAGGTCGGCGGCCTGTTCCAGGCACTGCCGGTACTGGGAGCGGAAGTCGCCGCCGCGCGGATGGACGCTCGGCAGGTAGACGATGCCGCCGGCGATCCGGAGACCGCCGCGGTGCATGCCGTCGTCCGGGGCGGCCTCGATCAGCTCACCGCCACCGGGGTGGGCGGTCAGCTCGACGGCCAGGTCCTCCCCGCCGGGGAGCGCTTCCACGGCCACGGTCGCCACGGGCACGCGGTGGTCGCCGAGCGCCGCCCGCCGCGCGGCCTCGACGCCGGCGTAGGACCCGAGCGCGGCGGCGGTGGCGTACTCGATGACGTGGACGACGTCGCCCGGCACGGCGCCGGCCTCGGCCAGCGCCGCGAAGGCCCTCTCGTACGCGCTTGCGATCGTCCCCGTGCAGGCGGACAGGCGAACGGTCACTCTTCCTCCAGAACGGTGAGCAGCGGTCGAACCGACGCGAAGCCGGGCAGGCCGAGGATCCGGTCCACATGGTCCGCGGAACCGAGGTTGGCGCACGCCTTGTCCCGGACGGCGCGCTCGATGTCCGGGTCGTCCGGTCCGCCGCCGCTCCGCGGTACCTCGGCGAGGATCTCCCGGCCGCCGGGCGTGACGGCGCGCAGCCGTCCCGGCTGGTCGGCGGCGGCGCCACCGTAGCCGGCGACCTCCGTACGGACCCGGGCGGCCAGGTCGAGCACCTCGGGACGGTCGATCCGGTCGTAGGTCGCGGCGGTCACCGCACCGTCGACGATCATCGCCGCGAGGCTCCACGGCAGGCTGAACTTGGCGTCGTAGGACGTGCGCGGCCGTTCCTTGCCGTCCCCGCAGACGATGGACGCGGCGTCGGGATGCACCTCGGCGGTGACATCCGCGATCTCCAGTCCGTGGAGTTCGCGGGCGGCGTCAAGCTGCGCGTGCATGAGCTGGCAGGCGGGATAGGGCTTGACGGTGATCCGGGTCAGCTCCCACCGCTCGCCGAGCCCGCCGGTGATCGCCGCCGGCTCGACGCGACGGCCCAGCAGCGCTCCGTACAGGCCGTACTCGCCCTCGATCACGGTGTCCGGTCCGGTCGCGCCATGGGACGCCAAGGTCGCGGCGAGCACTCCGGCGCGCGCGGCGAAACCGGGGTGCAGCCGCTTGGTGGACGCTCCCGTGTTGAGGAACTCCAGCAGCCCGCCTGCCTGGCTGCCCGCGATGCCCAGCGCGTGAACGGTCGCGTCGGCGCTCAGCCCGCGCATCCGGGACGAGGTGAGCGCGGCGGCGAGGACACCGCAGGCGGCGGTGGCATGCAGACCGCGGGCATGGAAGCCGTGCGGTGCGGCGGCGCCGAGCCGGCAGATGGCCTCCAGCCCGGCGATGGTCCCGAGCAGCATGTCGGGCCCGCCGAGGCCGAGCGCCTCGGCCTCGGCCAGCGCGACGGGGACGACGGGCGCGGAGGCGTGCACGAGCCCGCCCGCGTGGGTGTCGTCGAAGTCGAGTGCGTGCGTCAGGACGCCGTTGGCGAACGCCGCCTCCGCGCGTGTCACGCGTACCGCACCGCGCGGCTGCCCGATGATGCTCGCCTCGGGGCGCCCTCCGCCCAGTTCGCGCGCGGTCAGGACGGCCGCGTCGGCCGCTCCTCTCCGGGCCGCCGCCACCGCGCAGCCGAGCCCGTCCAGGATGTGCCGGACGGCGGCCCGGCGCACGGGCTCGGGAACGGTGTCGAGTGTGAGCCCGAGCGCCCATCCCGCCAGGTCGCGGGCGACGGTCATGGGGCGCGCTCCGGCCCGAAGGCACCGGCGGCGGTGAGTTCGGCGACGCGCTCCTCGGTGAAGCCGAGGACCTCGGTGGTGACGTGCGCGAGGTCCTCACCGCACCGCGGGGCGCGGCGGTAGGCGGGCGGTTCGGTACCGGCACGGACGGGAGAGGCGAGGTTCCGCACCGTCCCGTAGCGCGGATGGTCGGTCTCCACGATCAGCCCGCGGGCGGCGGTGTGCTCCTCGGCGAGCGCGGCGGCCACGTCGTTGATCGGCCCGCAGGGGATGGACGCGGCGTACAGCGGTTCCAGCCACTCGGCGACCGTCCGGGCCAGGAACAGCGGTTCCAGCAGGCCGAGCAGTTCGGCGGCGTTGCGCTGGCGGTCGGCGAACGTCGCGAAGCGCGGGTCGTCCGCCAGCTCCGAGCGGTTGAGGACCGCCGTGAGCCGCCGCCAGAACTTCTCCTTCGCGCAGCCGACGACGAGCCAGCCGTCCTTGGCGCGGAAGTTCTGGAACGGCACCAGCGACGGGTGCGCCGAGTACCGGGTGCGGGACGGGGTGAACCCGGCGTTGAGGTGCCACACGCCCGGATAGGTGAGCATCGAGATCGCCGTGTCGTACAGCGAGACGTCGCAGTCCATGCCTACGCCGTCGCGGCGGGCGGCGTGCAGGGCGGCGAGCATCGACAGCACCGCGACGTAGCCGCCCGAGTAGTCCACGAGGGACAGTCCCGACTTGGCGGGCGGCCCGTCCGGCTCACCGGTCAGGTGCATCCACCCGGCGAGGCCCTGGAGGATGTAGTCGTAGCCAGGCTCCTCGGCGCGCGGCCCGGTCATCCCGAACCCGGTCAGCGAGCAGCACACGATCCGCGGGTTGATGTGCTTGATGTCGTCGTAGGTGATGCGGAGCTTGGCGGGCACGTCGCCGCGCAGGTTGGAGTAGACCGCGTCGGAGATCCGGACCAGTTCCTCGAACACCGTCCGCCCGGCCTCGGTGGTCAGGTCGACCGGCACCGAGCGCTTGTTGCGGTTGAACGCCTCGTGGAACAGCGAGTCCTCGCCCTCGGCGTACGGGGGGACGTAGCGGCCGACGTCGCCGCCCGTCCGGGGGTCCTCGATCTTGATGATCTCGGCGCCGAGGTCGGCCAGGTGCAGGGAGCCGAACGGTCCGGCGCCGTACTGCTCCAGCGAGACGATCCGCACGTCCTCCAGCGGCCTCATGGCAGCTCCTTGATCAGGTCGATGATCCGGGCCTGCGCGGTCCGGATCTCCCCGGGTGCGAGCCCGTGGACGGGGGGCGTCAGCTTGATCGTGGTGGCGTGCCCGGCGTAGCCGGCGATGCGCTCGGCGACCTGGTCGGCGGTGCCGGCGAGGGTGAGCGCGTCGACCATCCGAGCGGGCACGGCGGCGGCGAGACCGGCGGCGCCGGCGCCGGAACGGAACGCCTCGATCACCGCCTCCTGCTCGGCGGCGAGGTCGTGGAAGGCGAAGAAGCCGGCGTAGCTGCGGACCGAGGCGTAGAAGCCGGTGAGCCCGGCCGCGCGGCGGCGCGCCTCGGCCGGGTCGACATCGATCGAGCAGGCCGCGGACACGACGGCGTCCACGCCGGGACGCAGCAGCGGGAGGGCGCGCTCGCGCAGCCACGCGGGCGAGCACAGCTCGTGCGAGATCCAGCCGTCGGCGATCTCTCCGGCCAGCTTCGTCATCACCGGCCCCATCCCCGCGAGGTAGAGCGGGAAGCGGGTCGCCGGGAACGGGCGCCGGTAGCCGCGCACGCGCAGGCTTTCCAGTTCGCCCTCGACGGTCATCGGCTCGCCGGATCCGGCGTGCGCGGCGAAGTGCCGGATGATCGCCACGGTCTCGCGGAGCCGCGCGGCGGGAGGCTCCCACCGGACGCCGTGCCAGTCCTCGTTGAGCCGCTTCACGCCGGTGCCGAGGCCGAGGACGAACCGCCCGCCGGACATCTCGGCGAGGTCGAGGGCCTCCAGCGCGGTGGTCATCGGGCTGCGGGTGAAGGCCAGCGCGATCGCCGTGCCGACCTGGGCGCGGCCGGTGCCCGCGATGACGGCGGCGGCGGAGACGGTGGCGCTGCGGTGCAGTTCGGGCAGCCACAGCGCCTCGGCTCCCGCCTCCTCGGCGGCCCGGGCGGCGGCGACCAGTTCCGCCAAGGTCTCGCCCCACGGCCCGTAGGTGATCCTCATCCCGTCATCGGCCCGCTCTTGGCCGCTGGGAAGTAGTTCTTGTCGTGGGGAGCGCCGCGCTTGTAGACCATGACCGTCCGCGTCCAGGAGACGACCTCGTCGCCGTCCTGGTTCAGGCCGCGGGTACGGGCGGTGATGATGCCCGCGTACGGCCGGGACGCCGACTCGCGCATCTCGGTGATCAGCGACTCGGCGTACAGGGTGTCGCCGACGAACACCGGATGGGTGAGCCTGATGTCGGTCCAGCCGAGGTTGAGCAGCGCGGTCTGGCTGATGTCGATCACCGACAGGCCGAGCACGAGCGCGACCGTCAGGCCCGAGTTCACGATGACCTTGCCGGTGGGCGAGCGTCCGGCGAAGTCGGCGTTGAAGTGGTTCTGGTTCGTGTTCAGCGTGAGCAGCGTGAACCAGGTGTTGTCGCTCTCGCCGATCGTGCGTCCGAACGGATGCCGGAACACCTCGCCGAGGGCGAAGTCCTCGTAGTAGCGGCCGATCTGGGCTTCGTGGACGGTCAACCCGCGCCTCCTCCGGAAGGGCCCCTCGAGGGGCCCTTCCGAACCTAAAGGTCAGACTTTTAGCCCGTCAACCCTTCGCCCCTCGCGCACGGCCCATTGGTTCCGCTTACCGTGACGGCGTTCCGACAAGCTGAGGGAGGTGGAGATCGGCTTTCCGGCGGCAGTGGATCGGGAACGGCGCCCGCCACCGGTGCACCCTCATCGACGAGGTCGGGATCGGCTGCGCCCGGCGGGCCGGTCGAGTGCCGGTCAGGCGCCGGTCAGGCGGGTGCGATCGATGGTGGTGTAGGTCTCGCGCAGGTTCTCCAGATGCGCGTGGCACGCCTCCCGCGCGCCCGCCTCGTCCCCCGCCTCGATCCGGGAAAGGATCTCCCGGTGGTCGTGGTCGACGCGGTACCAGAACCGGACCGGCGCGTTCTCCCGCAGGAACCGCTCGTTGAGCACGCGGAACACCGGCTGCGTGACGACCTCCAGGAACGGGTTGCCCGCCATCTTCAGCAGCACCGCGTGGAAGTGCCGGTTGGGCGCGAAGATCTCCGCCGGGTCGAGCGCGCTCGGGTCGAACAGCGAGCCGCGCAGTTCCGCCCGGCCCGCCTCGTCGCCGCGCGCGGCGGCCAGCCCGGCGGCGGGCACCTCCAGCATCTCCCTGATCTCCAGCAGCTGGTCGACCGTGATCTTGGTGTCCAGGGTGAGCAGGTTGAGGCTGGTCGCCAGGTACTCGGTGATCTGGTCGGGCCGCGGATAGGCCACGAAGCTGCCGCCGGCGACGCCGCGGGTCGTGGTGACGAGGTTCTGGCTGGCCAGCAGCCGCAGCGCCTCCCGGACGGTGCTCCGGCTGACCCCGTGCTCGGCCGACAGCTCCGGCTCGATGGGCAGCCGGTCACCGGGCTTGAACTCCCCGGCGATGATGCGCTCGCGCAGCTTGGCCGCGATCCCGGCGTACGCCGGGACGGGAGCTGGCGGCCGGTCGGGGGCCCTGTCGGCGGTCACGCGCGCCATCGTACGTTAAACGTCAGACTTTCCCGAAGCCAGGCATTGACGAGCGATACGCACACCCGGCAAGCTCTCGGGTACGCACAACGGAACTCAATTCCATATTGTGGAACACGGATCCGCTGACCACGGAGGTGGTGTCATGGCACTACTCCCAGGCGGCGCGTCGCTCACGATGGCCGGGGGCGTGCGCGAGTTCGCCGCCTCGACGCCGGACACCGTCGCCGTCATCGACGGCGACCGCGGCCTGACCTACCGGACCCTGGACGAACGGTCGAGCCGGCTGGCGCGGGCACTGCTCGCCGGCGGGCTCCGGCCCGGCGACCGCGTCGCCGTCCGGCTCGGCAACCGCCTGGAGTACCCCGAGGTCATCGCCGCGGCGGCCAAGGCGGGACTGGTCCTGGTCCCCATCGGGACCAGGCTCACCGACGCCGAGACGACCCACATCCTGGAGCACTCCGGCGCACGCGCCCACATCTCCGACACGGAACCGCCGGTGCCGGTCGAGGTCGTCCTCCAGATCGGCGGGACGGGCGTCGCCTCGTACGAGCAGGCGCTGGAGTCCGCGCCGGCCACCGACCCGATGGTCCCCGTCGACGAGAACGACGCCTGCTGCCTCTACTACACCTCGGGCACCACCGGGAAGCCCAAGGGCGTCCTCAGCAGCCACCGCGCCCGGACGCTGATGTGCTACCTGTCCGCCATGGAATGGCGCCTCGGCGCCCGCCGCGTCAGCCTCGCCGTCGCACCGATGTACCACGGCGCCGGGATGGTCTTCGACTACGCGCCCGTCGTGGCCGGCGGCACCGTGGTCATGCTGCCCAAGTGGGACCCCGAGCACATGCTCGCGCTCGCCGAGCGGCACCGCGCCCAGTCCGCGTTCCTCGTGCCGACCCACGCGCAGACGCTTCGCGCGTCCGATGCCCTCGACCGGTACGACGCCTCCAGCCTCGACACCCTCTACTTCAACGCGGCGGCCCTGCCCGCCGTCCTCAAGGACTGGGTCATGGAGGCCTTCCCCCATGCCGGAGTCCATGAGCTGTACGGCTCCACCGAAGCGGGCATCGTCACCAACTGCCGGCCGGCCGACGCCGAACGCACCGGATCGGTCGGGCTGCCCTGGTACATGACCGAGGTCCGGGTCGTCGATCCCGCCGGCGAGCCCGTCGGGCCGGGCGAACGCGGCGAGCTGTTCAGCCGCTCCCCGTTCCTGATGAACGGCTACCTGCGCGACGACGCCGCCACCGGCGGCTGCACCACCGCTGACGGCTTCCTCACCAGCGGCGACATCGTCACCCGGGACGAGGACGGCTTCATCTACGTGGTCGACCGCAAGAAGGACATGATCATCTCCGGTGGGGTGAACATCGCCCCCCGCGAGATCGAGGACGTCCTCGGCACCTTCCCCGGCGTCGCCGACTGCGCCGTCGTCGGGCTGCCGGACGAGCGGTGGGGCGAGCGGGTCGCCGCCTACGTCGTCGCCCTCCCCGGCGCGTCCGTCGACGTCGCAGCGCTCGAGGCGCACTGCCGCGAGCGGCTGTCCGGCCCGAAGGTGCCGCGCAGCGTCGAGTTCCTCACCGCGCTTCCCCGCAACGCCGCCGGCAAGGTCCTCAAGCGCGAGCTCCGCGACCGCTGACCGCCCGGCCCGCCACCACCGATTCCCCGAATACGCCGAATACCGGAGAGGTGCCCTGATGCGACCCCACGTCGAGCTCATCCAGGAGAACGACTACGTCTGGCACGGCGCCGAACTGGTCGGCGGCGAGGGCCGGGCCAGCGAGCGCCGGCTGTCGGTCGACGAGGAGGACGGCTCCTGCTCCCTCCGGGTCGACTTCCACACCGACTGGGGACGCGGCCCCGGCATCCACCACGCCAACACCGAATACCACGTGCTCGAAGGGTCGATGACCTACAACGGCAAGGAGATCGGCAAGGGCGGCTACGTCTACGCGCCCAAGGGCGTCCCGACCGAGGCGATCACGTTCAGCGAGGGCACCCGCCTGCTGCACTACCGCGAGTACGGCGACGCCGGTTTCGACGCGGTGGAGAGCACCAGGGCGACGCGCTGGAAGGGTGCCCGCGAGGACGTCATCGTCATCGACACCGAGGCGATGACGTGGGACGCCGTTCCCAACCCCGGCCCGATGCCCGGCCTGTTCATCAAGTACCTGCACGTCGATCCGGAGACCGGCTTCTACACCCGGCTCGTGCACGCGCAGGAGGGATGGACCGACCACCGCCTCGCGCACCACCCGTGCTACGAGGAGGCGTACACCGTCCAGGGGCACATGGAGTACAACTTCGGCACCCTGGACCTCGGCACCTACTTCTTCCGTCCCGCCCGCGTGAAGCACGGCCACTTCACCAGCCTGGAGGGCGGCGCGACCTGGCTGCTGCGCTCCGACGGTGAGCTGTTCAACTGGTACACCCAGAGCGAGTGGGTCCGCTGGGGCGGCGAGGCCATCAACTACGGCCCGGGTGAGGGCCGCATGCGCTGGTCGACGTCCTCGCACGACCTGGGCGCCGGAGCCCCCGGCCGCAGCGACCGCGACCTGGCCGACCTGCGCGCCTCCGTCCGGTACCAGCGCGAGCAGGGGGAGATCGACGAGGAGTACGTCCAGCACGGTACCGGCACCGACAAGAGCCTCCTCGCCATCGCCAAGGCCGTGGACGCCGCCCGCCTCCAGGGCGGCCACGGCGACGACGACCACGAGCACGAGCACGCTCCGGTGAACGCGGACTGGGGTGCCGACCCGCGCTCCCTGGAGCACCCCGACGAGCGCACGGACGACCTCGCCTACGTCTGGGGCGCCGGCCGCAACTGGCGGAAGGGCGACCCCATCCCCGCCCCGATCCTGTCCAGCCGCCCCGTCCGCAGCCGCTCCGCCGGCCGCTGGAACGGCGACGGCATGTAGGACCGGATAGACGGGAGGGTATCTGCGCCTCGCCGCCGGACGGGGTGCCGCCTGCCTGGAGACGCCGTTCGGTGTGGTGGTCGGCGTCGCGGCGCCGTTGCCGTGCAGGGGGTCGGCGCCCTCGGCCGGCTCTCCGAGGACCCGGCCGCCCGTGCACCTGACGCCGGCCGGCGCCGCGTCCAGGTCGCGGGTGCGCACCGCCCAGCCGCTGCGCCCGAGGGGACGGCCCCCTGTTCACATCGTAGGTTCGTGTTCCCTTCGCGGTCGGCTACGGTTCTCGGAGGGGCAGAGGGCCCGCCCAGTGGAACGGAATTACACTTAACGAAACGAAACCGCCTCACGCCCGACCGGCGTGCGCCGATGTCCGGCCAGAGGATCTGGAAGGAACCACGTCCATGAGCAGCACCGTCCGCTCGAGCGAGCGCTCGCCCGGCGCCGAGGAGCGCGGAGGCACCAGCCAGACGATCTCCACGGTGGAGCGGGCCACCGACGTCCTGATGTATTTCGCGGAGCAGCGGTCGGCCACCCTCGGCGTCACCGAGGTCGCCAACGCGCTCGGGCTCTCCAAGGCGGCGGTGCACCGCATCCTCACCTCGCTGCGCGGGCACGCGCTGATCGAGTTGGACGAGGCGACGCGGCGCTACTCGCTCGGTCTCGGCGCGATGAAGCTCGGGATGGCGTACCTGGAGCAGATCGACGTGCGGACGGTCGCCCGTCCCGAACTGGTCGCGCTCTCCGAGCTCACGGTCGAGACCGCGACGCTGTCGGTCCGGTCCGGCTGGACGCGCTCCTACATCGACCAGGTGCTGCCGCGCCGCGAGCTGATCATGTCGGTGACGCTGGGCGTCCCCTACCCGCTGCACGCCGGCGCGTCGTCCAAGGCGTTCCTGGCCTTCCTGCCGGACGACGAGGTGGACCACTATCTGGCGCAGCCCGCGCTGGAGCGGCTCACCCCGGCGACCATCGCGAACGCTCCCGGGCTGCGGCGCGAGATCCAGGAGATCCGCGCCCGCGGCTACGCCCGCTCGACCGCCGAGCGGCAGGCGGGCGCGGCGTCGGTCGCCGCGCCGATCCTCGATGAGAGGGACCGGCCGATCGCCGTGATCAGCGTCAGCGGCCCGATCGACCGGTTCACCCAGCAGGCCGAGGCCTGCGCCGAGGCGCTGCTGCAGGCGGTGCGGCGGCTGTCGGAGCGGTTCGGCCACCGTCCCGCCTGACGAGCCCGGTATGACGGCGGCCCCACCCGGATTGCACGGAGGCGGCACGGCAGGCACCATGGAAGCCTGATCAATGGAACCTTGTTCCTTTATCCGGAACAAAGGAGCGGGTGTTGCCGATGCATCACCAGTACGACGTCGTCATCGTCGGAGCCGGCACCGGGGGCATCCCCTGCGCCGTCGAGGCCGCGGGCCACGGCGCACGGGTGCTGCTGGTGGAGAAGGACTCCAGGATCGGCGGCACCCTGCACACGAGCGGCGGCCACATGTCGGCCGCCGGCACCCGCAGGCAGCGCGAACGCGGCATCGAGGACTCCGTCCAGGAGCACATCGCCGACATCGAACGCATCAGCGGCGGCACCGCCCGCGCCGACCTGGTCGAACTGGCCGCCCGCCATGCTCCCGAGACCATCGACTGGCTGGACGGCCACGGGTTCGAGTTCGCGCCCGAGTCGCCCCGGCTGGTCTACGGCCACGAGCCGTACCGCGTCCCGCGCACCCACTACGGCAAGGACGCCGGCCTGTCCATCCTCGCCGTGCTCAGGCGCCTGCTGGACGAGCAGATCGCCGCCGGGCGCGTCGACCTGTGGCTCGGCAGCGCCGCGATCGGCCTCACCGAACGGCCCGGCGGCGCGCCGAGCGTCACCGTCCTGCGCGGCGGTGTCGACGAGGTCGAGGTGCCGGCCCCCGCGGTCGTGCTCGCCACCGGCGGCTTCGCCTCCGACCGGGAGCTGTTCGAGGAGCTCGAGGGAGCGGCCCTCGTCAGTGCCGCGCATCCGACGTCCACCGGCGACGGCATCGTCATCGCGCGGGAGGCGGGCGCGGCGATCGCCGGACGCGGCCTGTACCTGCCGACCTTCGGCGGGCTCCCGCATCCCACCACCCCCGGCAGGGCGTACTACGACGAGCGCCCGCTGCTGATCGCCTCCGAACGGCTCCCCTGGGAGATCTACGTCGACCGGACCGGGCTCCGGTTCGTCGCCGAGGACGAGACGAGCATCGACCTCAAGGAACGCGCGCTCGCCACGTCCGCCGACGGGACGTTCTGGACGGTCTTCGACGACAAGGCGCGGCGCAGCTCCGTACCGATGGTCGTCGGCTGGAGCCCGGACGACGTCTCGGCCAAGGCGGGCGTACGCGCCGGCGTCCACAAGGCGAACACGCTCACCGAGTTGGCCGCGCTCGCCGGCATCGCTCCGGACGGTCTCACCGCCACCGTCGAGCGCTACAACGAGGCGGTCACCGCCCGGCACGACGCCGAGTTCGGCCGCACCCACCTGCCCGCCCCGATCGCGGAACCCCCGTTCTTCGCCATCCGGAACCACGCCATCGCCCTCGTCACGTTCTCCGGCCTGGACGTCGACGAACACCTGCGCGTGCGCCGTACCGACGGCACCCCGATGGACGGGGTGCACGCCGCCGGCGAGGTGATCGGCGCCGCCGCCACCTGCGGCAACAGCTTCTGCGGCGGCATGCTCATCACCCCCGCCCTCACCTTCGGCCGCCTGCTGGGCCGTCGCCTGGCCGCCGGGCGGGCGCGGTGATCGCTCGCCCCTGGGCGGAGCCGGCGGGCGGCGTCCGACGGGTGCGCGGGAACGCGTCCGGGTGAGATGATGGAAACGTCGTTTCCATGGAGGTGGGCGTGCGGTACGTGATCATCGGGTGCGGCAATGTCGGGATGGAGCTCGCGCGGCGGTGGCGTGCGGCGGGGCATGCCGTCACCGGGACGACGACCTCGTCCGAGCGGGTCGGGGAACTGCGGAAGGTCTGCTCGGACGTCGCGGTGCTGCGCGGATCCGACAGCGCGGCCGTGGCGGAGGCGACGCGGGGCGCGGACGCGGTGGTGCTGACCGTGAGCCCGCGCCTGTCGCGCTCCTTCGACGCGGCGCGGCGGGTCGCCGAGTACGCCGACACGCTGGCGGCGAGCGCGCGGACCGCCGTGGCCGTCCATCCGCGGGTGGTGTTCACCAGCTCGACGTCGGTGTACGGGGCCGGGAGCGGATCGCTGATCGACGAGGCGACTCCCACGACCGATGACGCGGACGCGTCGCCGCGCAACTTCGTCGCGGCGGAGGAGGCGGTGCTGTCCTCGCCGCGGGGGGCGGTGGTACGGATCCCCGACGTGTACGGACATCCCCGGGACATCGACTACCCGGCCCGGGTCCGGTTCGCGCACGAGGTGCTGGGCGGAAGCGTGCCGTTCGCGGCGGAGTCACTGCTGTACCGGATCGACCACCGGGACGCGGCGCGGGCGCTCGAGTTCGTGGTGGAGCGGGAGCTCACCGGTGTCTACAACGCCGTCCCGGACGCGACGGTGCCGCCGACGAACGCGGCGGCGTTCGGGAAGATCTGCGCGGCCGAGGGGCTGCCGGAGCTGGTCTACCGGGGCGAGATCCGGACTCCGGCCGTACCGGTGACGTCGGGGCGGCTCCGCGCGGCGGGGTTCGCCTTCGCGCACCGAGTCGATGGAGGAGGCCGCGCGCATGACCGGTGATCTGGAATCCGACTACGAGGCGGCCGGCTTCGGCGGGACGCTGGCGCCCGGCGCCCGCCCTGCCGTCGTCGCCGTCGACATCGTCCGGGCCTACCTCGACCGGGGTTCGCCGCTGTACGCGGGAGTGGAGAAGGCCGTGGCCGCGGCGGCGCGGCTGGTCTCCGGGGCACGCGGCCGGGACGTGCCGGTCCTGTTCACCCGGGTCGAGTTCGATCCCGGCGGCCGGAACGGCGGGCTCTTCTACCGCAAGGTCCCGGCGCTGGCCTGCTTCGAGGCGGGCAACCCGCTCGGCCGATTCCCGGCCGACCCGCGCCCGGAACCGGACGAGACCGTCATCGTCAAGCAGTACGCCAGTGCGTTCTTCGGTACCTCGCTGGCCGCCACGCTGACGGCCATGCGCATCGACACGGTGCTGCTGTGCGGGCTGTCCACGAGCGGCTGCGTGCGTGCCAGCGCCGTCGACGCCGTACAGCACGGATTCGTGCCCCTCGTGGTACGGGACGCCTGCGGGGACCGCGATCCGCGCCCGCACGAGGCGAGCCTGTTCGACCTGCAGGCCAAGTACGCCGAGGTGATCTCCCTCGACGCGGCGCTCGCCTACCTGGCCGAACCCCGCTGAGCCGGCGCTCCCGCGGGCCGCGGGAGCGCCGGCCCGCGGGAGCGCCGGTCGTCAGCGGACGTACTGGACCGTGACGGCGTCGTCCACCGAATCCCCGACGTTCCAGAGCCAGACTCCCGACCAGGCGTCGCCCAGGACCGTCCGGAGGAACATGGCGCTCCAGCGGGCGGAGGCCTTGACGCTGGTCTCCTGGGACACCGTCTGCGGGGACGGGTCGGGAAGGGCGCCCGCCGGGTTCTGCGTGCCGGTGATCCCGTAGTGGTTGGCGCCCGTGACGGACACGAGCATCTTGGGCGGCGACTGCAGGGCGCCGTAGGTGCCCTGGGCCGCCGCCGGCGGTGCCACCCCGTCCGCCGTTCCCTGGACCAGGGCGACCGGGACGGTGTTGGCGACGGGCGGGTTGCCCGATCCGCCGGGCGGGGTGTTGTTGGTACCGAAGAACGCGGCGCCCTTCAGTTCGGCCGGCTTACCCGCGGGCGTACCGCAGAACGGGGGAACGCAGGCGCCGGTGGTCAGCGTCAGCCCGGCCGCGCCGCCGAACGAGTGGCCGAGCAGCACCAGCGAGCCGGTGTCGATCTTGCCCTCGAGCGGCGATCCGCTCCGTCCGTCCTCGCCGCGCGCCCAGGCGACGGTCCAGGTCGCCTGGGCCTCCTCGGCGAACAGGCCCGGCTGCCCGAAGACCACCCGGTGGTGGTTGGGCACCACGACGGTGAAGCCGTACCCCGCCACCGCCCTGGCGTACGCCGCGTACGCGGACTTGTCCACGTTGGCGCCCTGGAGCAGCAGGGCCACCGGCAGGTCGGCCTTGATGTCGCCGGGCGCCGGCGCGTACACGTCGGCCGGGTCACCGTTCACCGTGGTCGTGTACGTGATGGGTCCGGGCGCCGCCGCGGCCGCGGCCGGGAACGCGGCGGCCGCGAGCAGGGCGCCGGCGAGAGCGGCCGCGGCCGTCCGACCCCGCCTCACGATTCGTTCCTGCGGCGGCGCGGGATGATGAAGAGGACCGCGCCACTGGCCATGATCAGCGCGGAGGCGATCAGGGCGTAGGTGGGCAGGCCGTCGGGGCTGCCCGTGTTCGGCAGGGCGCCCCCGTCGCCACCGCCACCACCACCGGTGTCGCCGCCGCCAGTGCCGTCTCCACCGCCTCCGTCTCCTCCGCCGCCGCCGGTGAAGGTGAGCGGGATCTCCGCGGTGTTGGCCGCCATGTTGGCGCCGAGCGCGGTGACGGCGACGACGCAGGCGCCCGCCTTGGACGCGCACGTGACGTCCCCGGCCTTGGCCACCATCTTGAGCTTGGCCTCCTTGGCACCGGCCTGGGTCAGGAAGTTGCCGCCGCTGTCCGAGGTGCCCTGGATGGCGGCGCCGGTGGACTGCGCGGCGCAGTCGGTCGGCAACTTGGGCTTGGGTTCGCACAGGCCGAGCGTCACGAAGGTCTCGCCCGGGGTCAGGCCGGTCACCGTGACGGTGATGGTGTCCCCCGCTTTGAGCCCGGTGGTCTTGCTCGCGTCGATCTTCGGTGCGGCCAGGGCGGGCTGGGCGAGCGCCAGCAGGCAGGCTCCGCTGAGCGCGGCGACGGTACCGGCACGCTTTCTGATGGCGGTCATGGATCGCTCCTTCTGGTCATCGGCTGCGGCGTTGGACGGCGGCGACAGCGGCTCCGGCAAGGATCAGCAGGGCCGCGGTGGCGGCCCAGAGCGCGATCGACGGGCCGCCCGTATCCGGGGCCGCGGACGGCGCGGGCGCCGCCGCGGGCGCCTGGGTGGCGCCGCCCTTGAACGACGACCCCTTGAAGCCGACACGGACGACCGCGGTGTTGGCGTTGACGACGGCGGGCGGGTTGGTGGTGGGCAGGGGCGCGGCACCGATGACGCACTGGCGCGCCATGCAGTCGATGCCGTTGAACTTCACACGAGCCTTGAGCTTCACGGTGGGGAAGGCGCCCTTGGCGTCGATGTTGACGAAGGTGGCGCCGCCGCCGAGATCGCAGTCCCTGAGCCCGTTGGTGTAGCCCTCCCGGCACAGCCCCACGGCCACCGACTTCAGCCCGGGACGGAAACCGCTCCCGGTGACGGTGATCGCGTCGCCTTCCGAGAGGTCGGTGCTGCGGCTGACCCGGAGCGCCGGCGCGGCGGCCCCCTGTGCGGGGACGGCGGGTGCGGGGACGGCGAGCGGGGCCGCCACGAGCGCGGCGAGCACGATCGCGATCACAGGGCGGGACCTCCGGTGCTGGAGGCCGCCGGCGACGGCCGGCGGGCCTCGGCGGGTGCGGGATCGGGGAGTTCGGTGACGCGGTCATGGCCGACGGCGCAGACGCGGCTGGCGAGTGCCCTGGTTCCGGGTCCCGCCGGTCCGGCGAGCACGACGGCGGTGCCGGTGGCCGCCAGGCGCCGCAGAACGGCGTGCGCGGCGCCGGCGCAGGGCCCGTCGGCGATGCCGTCCACCAGCAGCAGCCCGGGGCGGGCCAGCAGGGCCTCGGCGAGCGAGAGCAGGCTCCGCTCGGGCGCGTCCAGCGTCCCGGCGAGATCAGCGCCGCGCCCGCGCAGTGCCGGGAACACCTCCAGTACGGAACGGGCGGCGTCCTCCGGCCGGACGGCCCCCATCGCGCGGGCGCGGCCGGCCAGTCCCTCGGCGATCGGCAGCGCGTCCGGGACGCCCGGATCGGGGCCGGCGAGGTGGCACAGCCCCCGCCCCGTCCGCCGCCGGGCGGCCGGCGAGGCGAGATCCGCGCCGCCGAGCAGGACCTTGCCCCGGGACGGGACCCGGCCGGCCAGGGCGGCCAGCAGCACCCGCGCGCCGGGGCCGGTGAGCGCGACGATCTCCCCCGCCTCCACCCTCAGGTGGATCCGGCGGAGCCGGACCGGCCCCCGCGGTACCACCAGGGCGCGGACCTCCAGAAACGGCGGCGGCCGCCGCGCCTCCCGGCCGCGTACGCGCAGGGCCGCGAGGGCGGCGAGGATCGGGGGGACGGCCGTCAGCGTCAGCGCGGATCCCTCGGCGAGCATCCCGCGCAGGGCGGTGACGCAGCCGTACCCCGCGAGGCCGCCGGCCACGGCCGCGACCGCGGTGAGCCCGGCGGCGGGCAGGTGCCGCTCGTACGGCAGCGGGCGCAGCACGGCGGTGTCGAGCGCGGCGACGGCCAGGCAGGCGGCGGCCGCGGCGACCGTGAATCCGGCGGCGAGGAGCACCGGCCCAGGGGCGGTCGCCATCAGCACCGGCGCCGCCGCGCCGGCCAGCAGGAGCCACGGTAGGGTCCGCGCCGCCTCCGCCGTCCGGCGCCCGAGCACGACCAGCACCACGGCGGGCGGCAGCGCCCAGGCCAGATGCCGCACGGGCTGCTCACCGACCAGGTTCCAGCGGAAGAGCAGCAGGTGCAGCCCGCCCATGAGCGACGCGCCGACGACCCAGCCTGCCGCCAGGTAGGCGGGAAGGGCGGCGCGCACGTCCCCGCCGGCGACGTCCCGGAGCCGGGCCACCGGCCGGGCGGGCGGTGCCGGGACCGTGTACGGGACCGCGATCGAGGCGAGCGCCAGCAGGGCGGCCGGCAGGCCCGCGAAGAGCAGTGCCGTACCGGGCTCGGCGGAGTGGGCCGTCGCGAGCCAGGCGGCGACGGCCGCTCCGGCGAGCGCGGCGGCCTGGCACCAGGCCGGCGCCCCGGGCGCCCGGACGGCCTGCGCCCGGGGCACCGCGAGCAGCGGGGCGGCGAGGAGGCCCGCCAGCATCACGCCGGTGGCGAAGACCGGGACGGCGGGCACCGATCCCGCCAGCGCGATCGCGAGGCAGGCGAGCGCGCCGGCGACCGCGGTCGCGCCGTGCGCGGGCATTCGCCGCGCCTGCCACAGCACGGGCGGTAGCCCGGCGCACGCGAGCAGCAGCCCGGTGAGCGCCATGTAGGTCACCACGTCGCCGGGAACCTTCACGACGCCGCCGAGGGCGTCGGCGAGCAGCAGCACGGTGCCGCCCGCGAGCGTTCCGGCGGCGGGCACGGCGAGCCGGCCGGCCGCCGCGACGGTGGCGCGGCCGCGCGGCGGCGCAGGCCCGGTGGTCATCGGCCCGGTGGTCATCGGCCGGGTGGTCATCGGCCTTCCTCCCCGGCCGGGGCGAGGAACCGGTCCAGCGCCTCCAGGTCGACGGCGTCGGCGGCGCCGCCGCGCCGTCCCTCCAGGTAGCCGATCAGCTCGTCCCGGTCGACCACGTACGCTCCCGACGGTGAGCGCGCCGCCGAGTCCAGGTAGCCGATCAGGTCGGTGACCTCGACCACGGGCCCGGTGTCCGGAGCCGCCTGGCGGGACGCCGCCGGGACCGCCGCGAGACGCCGACGGCGGCGGGCCGCCGCGCGGCGGCCCAGCGCCAGCCGGATCCCGAGGAGCAGGAGCAGCGCCGCCAGCAGGTTCACGCCGAGCAGTCCCCACGGATAGGTGCTGAAGGAGCTCTCGAACGGGACCGAGCCCGCGTACCGGCCGCCGACCACGAAGCGTCCGAACGAGGCGGGCGGCAACTGGACCGGAACCCGGTACGTGGCGGTCTGGCCGGGCCGGAGGGTACCGGTCGCGGGCGCGTCCAGCGGGCTGTCGGCCGTGGCCCCGGCGCCCCATCCGACGACCAGCGGCGCGTCCACGATGGGTTCCGGGCCCGCGTTGCGGATCCGGAGCACCAGCGTGCGGCGCGGCGTGCCGCCGAACAGTTCGCCGCGTTCCCCGCCGCCGACGATCTCCATGCCGACCACGTCGGCGCGGACCGGCACGGCGTCGCGGACGATGCGCTCGACGCGGTGCCCCTCGACGGTGAACGGCGCGGTGGCGGTGGCCGGAGCGGCGGTACCGCCCGGCATGGTGGCGACCCGGACGACGCAGGGGCAGGCGGCGGGCGGTGCCCCGACGGTGAGGCCGGCCTCGAACGTCCCGGTGGGGGCGACCATCGCGGTGACGCCGCGCTCGGTGTCGCAGTCGGCCGAGCCGTGCACCGCGCCGGCACCGCAGATCTGGATCTGCACGGTCGTTCCGGGCGTCCACTCGCTGCCGCGTACCCGGGCCGCGGTGCCGGCCGCGGCGCCGGTGGGCTGGACGCCCACGCCGGGGGCGGCGGCCCGGATGACTCCGGGCACGGCCTGCGCCGGAACGGCCGACGCCGGGACCGCCAGCCCGGCGGCGAGCAGCACCGCGAGCGCGTGGATCCTCACAGGAACACCCCCGTCTCGTCGGTTCCGCCCAGGCCGGCCCGTTCCCGCCAGCGGCGGATCAGCCGGGGCAGCACCGACCACACCAGGAAGATGGAGCCGGCAAGGACGATCAGCACCGCCCAGGGCACCGTGGTGAAACCGACCTGCGTGCGGGCTCTGATCCCGTCGCCGTCGGTGAGTTCCACGCGGACGGTCACCGCGTCGATCGGCGGGGTGCCGTTCCACGGCAGCGTGATCTCGGTGCGCTGGCCGGGCAGGATCTCCGGCAGCCGCCGGTCGGGCCACTGCTCGATCCGGCGGCCGAACAGCCCGGTGGCCCAGACCCGCGCGGTCGGCGTGATCCGCTGGTTGCCGGTGTTGACGACGGTGTAGCGGATCGTTCCCCGCCCCTTCCGCAGGAACGGGACCAGCGGCTCGGTCCGGGCGACGGTGAGCCCGTCAGGGCGCAGGCCGGGGGTCAGCGGCCCGCTGACACGCAGGTAGACGCGGGCACCGACGGCCCGCCGGATCCCGACGCGGGCGCCGCCGCTCTCCTGGACGCTCTCGACGGCGGTGTTCAGCGCGACGATGCCGCCGATGTGCTCGCCGGGGGTGGCGTGCGCGGGGACCTTCACGGTGAAGGGGACCTCCTTCGCGGTACGCGCGGGGACCTTCAGCGTCGTGCTCTTCAGGGCGATCCAGGCGCCGACGTCCTGGGCCTTCTCCTCCGCCGTGCGCAGCGCGAATCCCGCGTCCCTGGGCGTGTTGTACGCGTCGGCTCCGTAGAGGCGGAAGGTGATGGGGGCCGCGGTCAGGTTGGTGATCCGCACGGCGTCCCGGACGGTCTCCCCGGGCGGTGCCTCCAGCGCGAAGTTGGGCCGCGCGGCCAGGGCCGCGCTGCGGTTGACCGGGCCCACCGACCAGGACCCGTTCCCGTTCGCGGGCGCGGGCGCGGGCGGCGCCGCGGTCCCGGCCGGCGCCGCCGCGAGGGCGGCACCGGGCGCGGTGGCCAGGGCCGCCGACGCCGCGGCGGCGGCGATCCGGGATCGCGGGCTCATCGATCACCTCGGGTGGCGTCGAGCGGATGCGGGACGGTCAGGACAGGGTGAGGGTGAGGATGGCGGTGTAGCGGCCGGCGCCGGTCGTCGGCGGGATCTTGAGGTCGAGGCCGGCATCGGCGGTGAAGGTGCCGCCGGTGATCTTCCCGGCGCCGTCGGGCGCGCGGCACAGGGTCGCGGCCGTGGTGGTGCTGAGCGCGCCCGCGCTGCCGGGCGTCACGGTGCCGGCACCGGGGCCGGCGGTGCAGCGGGGGGTCCAGGACAGGTTCCCGGCCGGGATCTTCGTGCCGGCGGCGGAGCCGAAGTCGGTCAGCGTGCCGGTGAGCGACCATCCGGTGGTGCCGCCCCGAGCGTCGACGACCTCGACGTCCTTGAGCGAGCCGGTGGCGTTCTGCTCCGTGCCGTTCAGCGTGACCGGGGTCAGGTCGACCTCGCCCGGCTGCCGGGACATGGTGAGCGGACCGCCGTTGACGGTCAGGTTGATCTTCTGCTCGCCGCACTCGGAGGCCGGCTTGTCGCCGCATCCGCCGTCGGGCGGCGTCACCTTCTCCGTGACGGTCAGGGCGAGTCTCTTGGTGACCGCGCCCTGGGCGATGATCAGGGTGCGGGCACCGACGGCGGCGGACTCGGCGATGCTCCCGGACGCGGTCAGCCTGCCCGCGGTGTCGGCCGAGGCCGTCACGCCGGTGAGATCGTCCGGCTCGCAGGCGGCGCCGTTGGCGTCGCACAGCGTCAGATCCGCCGCGCCCGGCCGCCAGCCGGTGCCGGAGACGGTGAACGCGCCGCCCTGGACGACGGTGGGCGGTTCGACCGAGGCGTCCGGGCCGTCCTGCCCGCCCTCCTCGACCTTGATGGTGGCCAGTGGCGCGGGGGTGGTCACGGGCGTGCAGGCGATGGTCGCCTGGGCGCCGGCGTCGGCGAGGATCGACAGCCCGGCGGGCGCGAGGCCGACGTCACCGGGCGCGCTCAGCGTGAGCCTGCCGGAGACCTTGCCGATCGGGAGCGGTCCGTAGGCCGGGACGGGGCCGGTCCGTTCGGGCGCCTTGATCGGGAGGGTGCCCGACTGCGCCCCGGAGACGGTCACCGATCCGGAGGTGGTCCATTTCTGGACGGGCAGCGGCGCGACCCCGGGGAGGTCGGAGAAGTCGACGTCGACGCTCACCTCGTCCCCGACCTTCGCCGCGGCCGGGGCGGTCACCGTCACGGTCGCGTTGTAATCGAACCGGGTACCGAAGATCTGGCACTGGTAGGGGATCTGTCCCGTGCCGGCGTACGCGGTGCCCGCCGCGACCGGGATCGCGACGGCGCCGGCCGCGGTGATGGCCGCGGCCGCGCCGCGCAGAGCCGTTCGTGAGCGTCTCATCGTGTGTCGCCACTCCTCTCCGCCGCACTCTGTTTCGCATAGGGAAACATAGTTTCGCAACGTGGACATAGCGAAGCCGTGCGGGCGCACGATGTCAAGGGATGGCCCGCGCCGGAAACAGAATCGTTTCATTGTGGGGATCGCCGTTTCCCTTTTTCCGGGTTACGGTTCGTGGCCATGCGCACGGTCCTGAGGAGCCTTGCCGAGATGTCGCTGACGGCCGGCCTCATCCTCGCCATGTTCGTCGGCTACCTGTCCTGGGGGACGGGCGGGTTCACGCAACGGCGGCAGGGCGACCTGCACGACGATCTCGAACGCCGGTGGAACTCCGAACGCGTGCGGGCCCTGGCCGGAACGGGCTCGGACGGCGGCGGCGGGCGGGGCGCCGCGCCCCCGGCCGTGCCGGAGGGCGACGCGTTCGCGCTACTGCGCGTGCCGAGGTTCGGCTCGTCGTACCGGTACGCGGTCGTGGAGGGCGTGGGCGTCGCGGACCTGCGCAAGGGACCCGGCCACTATCCCGGGACGGCCGGTCCGGGCGAGGTCGGGAACCTGGCCGTCGCCGGGCACCGCACCACCTACGGCGGGCCGTTCGAGCGCAACGGCGAGCTGGCGCGCGGGGACGAGATCCTGGTCGACACCGCGACCACGACGTACGTCTACAAGGTGACCGGCCGGACCATCGTGCGGCCGAGCCGCACCGACGTGGCGGCGCCGGTGCCGATGAAGCCGGGCCGCAAGCCCCGCAAGGCGATGCTGACGCTCACCACCTGCCATCCGAAGTTCTCGGCCGCCTACCGGCTGGTGGTCTTCGCCGAGCTGGCGGGCCGGCGGGCGCGCGCCGCCGGCACCTGACCGGCACGTGTTAACGTTCCCCACAACGAAACTTCGTTTCCAAAGCAAGGGGATGGTCGTGGGGGCTCACGCGCACGGCTGGTGGATCCTGCTGCACCTGGTGCTCTTCGTCTTCTGGCTGGGCGGCGACCTCGGGGTCTTCTACTCCAGCCGGTACGTGCTCAAGCCCGATCTGGCCCCGGCCGCCCGCGCCGCCGCGCTCAGCGTCATGAGCGGGCTCGACCTCGGCCCGAAGGTCTGCCTGGTGCTGTTCCTGCCGAGCGGGGTGACGCTGATGGCGTTGGATCCGCACGGCGCCGAACTGTTCGGCGCGCCCGCCTTCGGCTGGTGGCAGGTCACGCTGGTCTGGATCTTCGCGCTGGCCTGGCTGGCGGCCACCGTCGCCGACCACCGCACGCACGGCGGGTTCCCCTGGGTGCGCCGCGCCGACTGGGCGGTGCGGATCGCCCTGGTGGCGGCGCTCGCCGTGGTCGCCGGCTACACCCTGCTCGCCGACCGCCCGTTCGGTGTCGGCACCGACCCGCGCTGGCTCGGCGCCAAGCTGGCCCTCTACACCCTCGCCATCGCCTGCGGGCTGGGGATCCGCGTCACGCTCCGCCCGTTCGGTCCCGCCTTCGACGCGCTGCTGGGCGGCGGCTCCACCCCGCAGGTCGAGCGTGCGCTCAAGCGCTCGGTGGACGGCTGCCTGCCGTACGTGTTCGGAATCTGGGCGGCCGTCCTGGGCGCGGCCGCCCTCGGCGTGTTCAAGCCCGGCGCCGACCTGTGAGCGGTGGCCGCTCCCTCAGCCGTCGTGGCCGAGCCGGCCGGAGATGCGGCTCGCGGCCTCCAGCAGCGGCGGCGCGCACTCGGCCATCCGCGCCTTGAACCGGGTCAGCGGGCCGGCCACGCTCAACGCCGCGATCACCCGGCCGTCATTGTCGAAGATCGGCGCGGCGATCGACGCGGTGCCCTCCTGCCGCTCGCCCTGGGACGAGGCGTAGCCGCGCTTGCGGATCGCCGCCAGTTCCCTGCGCAGCCGGGACTCGTCGACGATCGTCCTGCCGGTGAGAGCCTCCAGCCCGTGCCGGGCCACCAGGCCATCGACCTCCACCGGGTCCAGGAAGGCCAGGATCGCCTTGGACGAACTGCCCGCGTGCAGCGGGTACGGGATGCCGAGGCTGACGTCGACGCGCAGCTCGTGCGGCGGAACGACCTGGTCGACGTACAGCCGGGTGTCGCCCCGGCGGATCGACAGGGTGGCGGTCTCCCCCACCTCCTGGGAGAGGCGGCGCAGTTCGGGGGCGGCGATCGCGCGCAGGTCCATCCGGGCCAGGTAGGCGCGGCCGAGCCCGATCGCGGCGTGCCCGAGCGCGTACCTGCGGCTCACCGGGTCGACGGTGATCAGGTCGCGGCTGCGCAGCGCGGTGAGGATGCGGTGCACGGCGGCCTTGGTCAGGCCGAGCTCGGTGGCGATCTCGGTCACCCCCAGGTCGGGCCGGGCGCTCCGGCCGAACAGCAGCAGCACGTCCATCGCGCGCTCGACGGCGGCGATCGAGCGGCTCTGTCCCTCGCCCTCCTCGGCGGCGGGTGCGGGGGCGTTCTGGGAGGTCGCATTGCGCGACACGGCGGTTCCTTCCGACGGACCAGGGTGGGCCAGTCGCAGTCTAGGGCATGGCGTTTCCCTTAGGGAAACACCTGCGGCCCGCTCGGGCGTTGACACCCGATCCGGCGATCGTTACCGTGAGCGTTACAATGTTTCCTCTAGCGAAACGAAGGAACGATGCCGTGGCGGTCGACGCGCAGACGTTCCGGGCGGTGCTGGGCCAGTGGCCGACCGGCGTCGCGGTCGTCACCACCACCGCCGGAGACCGCTGGCACGGCATGACGGCCAGCTCGTTCAGCAGTGTCAGCCTCGACCCGCCGCTGGTCCTGGTCTGCCTCGCCAGGGGCATCCACACGCACGAGCTGATCGAGCGCAGCGGCGTCTTCGCCGTCAGCTTCCTCGGCAAGGACCAGACCGGCATCGGCCACCGGTTCGCCGGCCGCGACCGCGGCGACCGGTTCGCCGGGCAGCCGTGGACCGCCGCGCCCACCGGCGCCCCCGTGCTCGGCGGGGCGCTGGCCTGGCTGGACTGCCGGGTCGCGCACGCCTATCCGGGCGGCGACCACACCATCTTCGTGGGCGAGGTGCTGGCCGCCGAGGTCTCCCGCCGCACCGCGCCGCTGCTCTTCCACTCCCGCGCCTGGGGCCAGCTCGCCGACCCGCTGCCGGACGAGGTGACGCTCGCGGACACCGGCCTGGCGGCCGCGCTGGACCGCCGGCTGCGCGGTTTCGGCTCCGCCCGGACCCGGGTCACCCCGGCCGGGGCGGCCCTGCTGCTGGACTCCGTCCACGCGGCCGGGGTCCGCGTCCGGGTCCCGGCGACCGCCCTGCCCTCGGCGGTCCAGGCCGGTGCCGACCAACCCGGTGCCGACGAACCCGGTGCCGCCGTCCCCCGCCGCCCGTCCTGGTCGACGCTGGTCGAGGAGCCGGCGCGGCTGCCCGTGCTGCCGCACGGCGCCCCGATCATGGTCGAGGTCACCGACACCCCGGGCGCCCTCCGCCTGATCGGCGCGGCGCGCGAGCGCGGCCTCGGCGTGGTGGGACGGGTGCCCGACGCGTTCGCGCCCGCCAGGGAGACCGAGGTGCTCGCCGCCGCCGACCGGCTGGTCGCGGCCGGCTGCGCCGAGGTCGCCCTGGACGAGGGCCCGGACGCCGCCTCGCCGCTGCAGGTCCGCAACCTGCTCCAGGAGGCGGTGCCCCGGGTCCGGCCGGTGCCCCTGCGCGTGCGGCTGCGCGAGGCGTACGGCCTGGGGCCGGCCAACGCGCTGACCGCGATGAAGAGCGGCGTGCGGCACTTCGACGCGACACTCGGCGGCATCGACGGCGGGCTGTGCGCGGAGGACGTGCTGTTCCTCGCCGCCCGCCTCGGCGTCGCCGCACCGATCGACCGGGCCGCACTGGTGACGGCCGCCACGGACCTGGAGGCGATATGGGGCTCGGCACTGCCCGGACGCACCTACCGCCTCGACCGCCCCGCATCCGGACCAAGCGAAGGGGGACCGTTCCGATGACATCCACAGGCGAACGGCTCGTCGAGAACATGACCGCGGCCGAACGCGAACGGGCCGAACGCGTGGAGTCGGTCCTGCCCGCGCTGCGCGAGGCGGCCGCCGCCGCGGACGGCGCCGCCGAGTTCCCGATCGGGCACGTGGCGCTGCTGCGCGAGGCCGGGCTGCTCGGCCTCGTGGTGCCCGCCGAGTACGGCGGGCTCGGCGGCGGGCTGCGCGACCTGGCCGCCGCCACCTACGCGATGGGCACCGCCTGCCCGTCGACCGCCCTGGCGTACTTCTTCCACAACACCAGCGCCTCGCGCGGCCTGCTCCCGCTGGAGGCGATCGAGGCCGGGCTCTTCACCGGCGACGAGGAGGTCAAGCCGGTCCGGGCGTTCGCCGAGAAGGTACTGAACCGGATGGCCGCCGGGACGTGGATGGCCAACTTCGCCAGCGAGGAGGTCAAGAGCTCCGGTGCGAACATCGCCATCGCCACGACCGCGGTCCCGGCCGAGGGCGGCTGGGTGCTGAACGGGGTGAAGTCGTTCGGCTGCGCCACCGGGGTCGCCGACACCTATCTCGTGACCGCCCGCCTGGACGGCACGTCCGACGCCGACGGGCTGGCCCTGTTCCTGGTACCGCGCGAGGCGCCCGGCGTCGCGTCCCGCACCCCGTGGAACGGGCTGGGCATGCGCGCGTCCAACAACCACGGGGTGACGCTCACCGACGTGTTCATTCCGGCCGAGGAGGCGCTCACCGTCCCCGGCGCCTTCGTGCGGATGCTGACGATGAGCCGGGGCAGCTTCGTCGGGAACCAGGTGGCCATCTCCGCCTGCTACCTGGGAGCGGCGCGGACGGTGTACGACTTCGCCGTCGACCGGCTCACCCGGAAGACCTTCGCCGACTCCGGGCGCCCGATCGCGTCCTCCCCGATGCACCAGGTGATCATCGGGGACATGACCGAGCGGCTGGAGACGGCCTGCCTCTGGATCCGCCGCCAGCTGGAGCTGGAGACCTCCGAGCCGCCGCTGCGGCCCAAACCCGAGGTCTACCGGCAGTGGCGGATCGCCAAGGGCGACATCGCCGAGGCGTGCTTCCAGGTCGCCCTCGGCGCGTTCAAGGCGTGCGGCACCTCCACGGCGACGATGGACGGCATCGTCGGGCGCGCGCTGCGCGACCTGGCGATGGGGCTGGTCATGACGTTCCCGGCCGAGCGCGGCCGGCTCGAAGCGGCACAGATCATCACCGAGAACAAGGAGAACGAGCTGTTCGCGAGCGTGCCCGAATGACCCCGCCGCATCGCGATCTGGTGGCCGGGGAGTGGGCCGCCTCCCCGGCCGGCACCGGCCCGATCCTGGAGGACCCGGCCACCGGCGAGGCACTGGGCCCGGCCCCCGTCACCCCGGAGGAACGCCTGGAACGCGCGCTGGCCGCGGCCGAGAGCGCGGCGGACGGCTGGGCCGCCGTCCCGGCCGCCGAACGTGCGGACCTGCTGGACGCGGTCAGCGGCGCCCTGGAGCCCGTGGCCGCCGAGATCACCGCGCTGGAGGCCGCCGCCACCGGCGTCCCGATCCGGCAGGCGGCCCCCCTCGGCGTGATCGTGACCGGCGCGTTCCGGCTGGCCGCCGAGCAGTTGCGCGGCGGCGGCCTGGACACGGCCCGCACCCGCGAGGACGGCCGCCCGGTCGAGGTGCGGCGGCTGCCCTGGGGTCCCGCCCTGTGCCTTGTCCCGTGGAACGCCCCCGCGCCGATGGCCGCGCACAAGGTCGCCAACGCGCTGGCCGCCGGCTGCCCGGCGATCCTCAAACCCAGCGAGTACGCCCCGTACGGAAGCCAGCGGTTCGCCGAGGCCGTCGCGGGCGCGCTCGCGGAACGCGGCGTCCCCGGCGGCGCCTTCCAGCTCGTCCACGGCGACGCCCGCACCGGCGCGCGGCTGACCGGCGATCCCCGTGTCCGCGCGGTGTCGTTCACCGGCGGGACGGCCGGCGGCCGGTCGGTGGCCGCCGCCTGCGCCGCCGGGATCAAGCCCGTTCAGCTGGAGCTGGGCGGCAACAACCCGCTGGTCGTCATGCCGGACGCCGACCTGAGGCGCGCCGCGCGCGCCGCCGTCGACCTGCTCACCACCCTGAACGGCCAGTGGTGCCGGGCCCTCGGCCGCCTGATCGTGCCGGCGGGCGCCCTGGACCCGCTGCTGGAGGCGATCGGCGAGCGGCTCGCGGCCCTGCGCGCCGGCCCGCCCCTGGATCCGGAGACCGATCTCGGGCCGCTGGTCCACTCCCGGCACCGCGACCGCGTCACCGCCCGCCGCGACGCGCTCGGCGGCCGGGTCCGGTCCGCCACCACGGTGCCCGACCGGGGCAACTACCTGGCTCCCGCGCTGGTCACGGGGGTGGATCCCGTCGACGCCACCGAGGAGATCTTCGGGCCGGTCGCGACCGTCCACCCGTACCGGACGCTGGACGAGGCCGTCGCGCTGGCCAACGGCACGGCGTACGGGCTGGAAGGGTATGTGACCGGCACCGACGAGGACGCGGCGCTGGCCGTCGCCCGCCGGATCCGCGCCGGCGAGGTCAAGGTCAACGGCTCCAGCGTGCTGAGCCTGCACCTGTTCGCGCCGCGCCCCGTGTGGGGGGCGTCCGGGCTCGGCGAGGAGGGCACCGCCGAGACGCTGCGCTTCTTCACCAACCCGCGCGTGGTCGGTGTCGAGGACGGCTTCGCGCTGCACTCCCGGGACACGCCGCAGTCCAGGGACACGCCGTGACGCGGGTGCTGGTCGCCGGGGCGGGACCGGTCGGGCTGACCGCCGCGCTGGCCCTGGCCCGGCGCGGCGTACCGGTCACGGTCCTGGAGGCGGGCCCGGAGCTGGCGGCGCAGTCGCGCGCCTCCACCTTCCATCCGCCGTCTTTGGAGATGCTGGCCGATCTCGGCGTGCTCGACGACCTGATCGGGCGCGGCCTCGTCTCGCGGACCTTCCAGTACCGGGAACGGCGCGGCGGGATCATCGCCGAGCTGGACCTGTCGGTGCTGGCGGGCGACACCCCGTACCCGTTCCGCGTGCAGTGCGAGCAGAGCAAGCTCACCCCGCTCCTGCGGGACCGGTTGCTCGCGGCGGGCGGCGAAGTGCGTTTCGGCGCGGCCGTGCGGTCGGTGCTGCCGCACGCGGGCGGGGTCGAGGCGGCTCTGGCGGACGGCGGCCGGGTGCGCGGTGACTGGCTGATCGGCGCGGACGGCGCGGGCTCGGCGGTCCGGCGCGCCCTGAAGGTGCCGTTCGAGGGCATGACGTACCCGGAACGGTTCCTGGTCGCCTCGACCCGTACCGACGTCGCGAGGCTGCTGCCCGGCATCGCCGCGGTGAACTACGTCTTCGACCCGGCCGAGTGGCTGGTGCTGCTGCGCACGCCCGACCACTGGCGGGTGCTGTTCCCGACGCCGGAGGGCACCGACGACGGCGACGAACTCAAGCGGCTTCCGGACCGGCTCCGCGGCGTCGCCGACACCGCGTGGGACGTCGCGCACGCCACCCTCTACCGGGTGCACCAGCGGATCGCCGGAAGCTTCCGCGCCGGCCGCGTGCTGCTGGCCGGGGACGCCGCGCACGTCAACAACCCGCTCGGCGGCATGGGCATGAACAGCGGCATCCACGACGCCGTGCTCATGGCGGGGGCCCTCGCCGCCGTGATCGAGGGCGGCCCCGAGGAGGCGCTCGACGCCGTGGCGGAAGCGCGCCGCGAAACGGCCCGAACGTTCGTGCGGCGGGCGACGCACGCCAACTGGGAGCGGCTCCGTTCCGGCGATCCGGGCGAGTACCACGACGAGCTGCGGAGGCTGGCCGCCGACCCCGTCGAGGCACGGCGGTACCTGCTGCGCAGCTCCATGATCGCCTCACTGCGCGACGTCGCCTGATGCCGGCCGAGATCGTCCGGGAGAATCCGGCCCGGCGGGCGGAGATCGTGGGCCGCGTCCCGGTGGCGGACGCGGCCGGGGTGGACCGGGCCGTCCGCGCCGCCGCGGACCGGCAACGCTCCTGGCGCGAGGTCCCCGCCGGGGAGCGGGCCGCGGTCCTGCTCCGGGCCGCCGACGCCGTCGAGGCCATGCTGCCGGGCACGGCGGTGCTGCTGGCCCGCGAAACCGGCAAGCCGCTGGCCGACTGCGCGGGCGAGCTGCGGTTCTCCGTCGCGTACCTGCGCTGGGCCGCCGCGCGGGCGCCCGCCGCCTACGCCGACCGCGAGACCGACGACGCGGCCGGGCGGCTGGTGCTGCGGCGCCGCCCGTACGGGGTGGTCGCGGCGATCACGCCCTGGAACGCGCCGGTCATCCTCGCGCTGCTCAAGGTCGGCCCGGCGCTCGCGGCGGGCAACACCGCCGTGGTCAAGCCGTCCCCGCTGGCACCGCTGGCGGTCACGCGGGTACTGGCGGCGTTCCCGCCCGGACTGGTGCACGTCGTGCACGGCGGGGCCGAGGCGGGCGGCGCGCTCGTGGGGCACTCTTCGGTCCACCGGGTCGCCTTCACCGGCGGCGCCGCGGCCGGCCGCGCGATCGGGGCGGCGGCCGCCGCCGCGCTCACGCCGGCGGTGCTCGAGCTGGGCGGCAACGACCCGGTGGTGCTGCTGGACGACGCGGACCTGTCGGACGCGGCGATGGACCGGCTGGTGATGGCCTCCTTCGCCACCGCCGGGCAGGTCTGCATGGCGGCCAAGCGGCTGTACGCGCCGCGGTCGCGGCTGGCCGAGGTCCGCGAGGCGTACCTGGCGGCGGCGGAGCGGGCGCTGGTGCTCGGCGACCCGCTCACCGAGGGGACGACGGTCGGCCCGGTCGTCTCGGCGGCGGCCGCCGAGCGGGTACGGGCGCTCATCGCGGATTCGGCGGAACGGGGCACCGTCACCGGGCTGGGCGCGGTGCGCGTCGACCTGGAACGGGGCCACTTCGTTCGTCCGGCCCTTGTCACGGACGTGGCCGACGACGCCCCGGTGGTGGCGGAGGAGCAGTTCGGCCCGGTGGTGCCGCTGCTGCCCTATGACACCGAGGACGAGGCGGTGGCCCGCGCCAACGCGGGCGAGCTCGGCCTCGGCGCCTCGGTCTGGTCGGCCGATGAGGAGCGCGCGTTCGCGTTCGCCCGCCGTTTCGAGGCTGGCTTCACCTTCGTCAACACCCACAACCGCACCGGGATGGCGCTGCACGCCCCGTTCGGCGGGGTGAAGCGCAGCGGCCATGGCCGCGAATACGGCGTCGAGGGGCTGCTGGAGTACGTGCAGACGTGCGCCGTCCACGCCCCCGCCGCGTTCCGCGCGGGCGGCGGCGGGATGGACGCGGGCGCCTACCCGCTGTGACGGCCGCGAGAGCGTTACCGAATCGCGTTCCACGCCCCGTTGCCTTCTGCTCCGCGGGACCGCTTAATGAAGGCAATATTGGAAACTCCGTTTCCTCTAGAGAAACGGGGTTGGTTGCCTTCGGAGGCAGCATGCGCGTCCATGCCATCCGCACCCTCGCCGCCACCACCACCGCCGCACTCGCGGTGACCGCTCTCGGCCCCATCGCCCCCGCCCAGGCCGCGGTCACCCGCGTCCAGACCACCGTCGAGATCCGCTGCGCGTTCACGATGCTGAACCAGAGCGCCGACTGGTACCTCCCGGCGGGTTCCCCGAAGGGCCTGGTGTGGCTCCAGCACGGCTTCGCCCGCGCCAACGACCACATCGCGGATCTGGCCGGGAAGTACGCCTCGGCCGGCTACCTGGTCTTCGCGCCCACGCTGCCCTCGGCCCACCTGCTGGGCTGCACGCTGCAGAACATCGGCAACAACACCGACTTCCTCGGCAACGTCGCCGATCTGTTCGGCAAGATGGCGGATCCGTCCGACAAGCTCGGCCGGAGCTTCGCCAAGGCGAAGGCCGAGGCGGGCCGGCCGGAGCTCACCCTGCCGGACAAGCTCGTCTTCTCCGGGCACTCGGCGGGCGGCGAGGCCGTCACCTACGTCGCGGGCCGGATCCGCGGGAACCACCCGGCCGCATGGGCGCGAGTGCGCGGCCTGGTCCTGCTGGACCCGGTGAAGTCGTTCATCGGCGGCAACCTCGACACCGGCCTGGACGCGCTGCGCGGGACCGGGCGCACGGTCCGTACGATCTCCGCGCCCGACGGCATCTGCAACAACAGCGGAAGCGGGACCGACGCCGTCCAGGCCAAGGTGAGCGGACCGTTCGTCGGCGTCCGCCTCACGGGCGGCGCGCACACCGACGCCGAGGGCGCCAGCACCGACGCCGTGGGCACCGTCGCGTGCGGCACGCCCAAGGCCACCGACATCGCGGCCCTGCAGACATTCGCGGGCGCCTGGGTCAAGGACGCCTTCGACGGCACCCAGACGGCCGCGTACCTGCCCGGCGGTTCCTACTACCAGGGCCTGCTGAACGCCGGCCAGATCGAGACGCTGACCGGCGCCTCCTGACCCGGCGCCCCCCGACCGGGGCCACCGCACCACCCGCACGCTGTCTCCACCGAGAGAACGGGGCACGATGACCGCCACCACCGAACCCTCACCGGCCCCGCTCCCCAGGATCACGGCGTATGCCGGGCGGCCGCCGGTCCCCGTCGATCCGGGGCGGGCCGCCCCGTTCGGCTGGTGGCCGGCGGTCTGCGTCGCCCTGGTGGCGCTGATCGACCGGGTCGAGGCCAACCTGATGGCCGGGGCGCTCCCCCGGATCCAGGAGGAGTTCGGCTTCTCCGACACCGCCGGCGGCGCCATCGCCACCGCCGCCGCTCTGGCCGGGGTGATCCTGCTCATCCCGGCCGGGCGGCTCGCGGACCGCACCCGGCGGACCTGGACCATCGCCGCCGTGGTGGCGGTCTGGTCGCTGCTGACGCTGGGCAGCGGCCTGGTCCAGTCGTACGCGACGCTGTTCGCGGTCCGGGTCTTCCTCGGCGGGGCGGGACTGCTCTACAACCCCTCCGGCTCCAGCCTCATCGCCGACTACTACCCCGGCCCCGGCCGGGCCCGCGCGTACGGGCTGGAACGCTTCGCCTACTACTCCGGCCTGCCACTGGGCATCATGGCGGGCGGCGCGCTGGCCCAGGCCTTCGGCTGGCGCATGATGTTCTTCCTGGTCGCCGTGCCGGGCGCCGTCATCGCGCTGCTCTGCCTGACCGTCCGCGAGCCGGTGCGGGGCCTGGGCGACCGCATCGAGGCCATGCGCGCCGGCCGTGCGGACGCCACGCCCGGCACGCCACCGGACCCGGCACCCGACACGACACCCGACACGACACCGGACCCGGCACCTGCACAGGCGCCGGGCACGGCGGGCACGGCGGGCACGACGGGCACGACGGGCACGACGGGCACGACGAAGACCGCGGGAGCGGCGTCCCCGGAGCCGGTGGCCGCGCAACTGCGCACCCTGCTGGCCATCCCCACGCTGCGTTCGGTGGTCCTCGGCCTGACGATGCTGTTCTTCGGGCTCGGCGGCCTCTTCTACTGGATGCCCAGCTACTACCAGCGCGCCTACGACCTGGCCGAAGGGCCCGCGGCCGCCATCGCCGGGGGCGTGGGGCTGGCCGGAATGGTCCTCGGCACGCTGCTGGGCAGCCGGTACGGGGACCGGCGGCACGGCCTGTCCCCCGGGTGGCGGGTCCACATCGGCGCGATCGGCCTGGCGATCGGCACCGCCGGCCTGGCGGGGGCGGTGCTGATCCCGGCGCTGCCCGGGCAGATCGCGTTCTACTTCCTGGCCAACACCGGCTTCTCCATCGCGATCCCCAACCTGACGGCGGCCACCGCCGACGTCGTCAGCGCCGACCGCCGGGGGCTGGGATTCGCGGTGCTCCAGTTCCTGATCACGCTGGGCGGCGCGGCGGGACCGCTCCTGGTGGGCGCGGCCTCCGACCTGACCGGCTCGCTGCGCGGCGCGTTCACCGCACTGCTGCTGCCGCTGCTGGCGGGCACCCTGGTCACCTTCGGCGGGCGGCGGCACTACGACGCCGACGCCGACGCCGCGGCGGCCCGCGCCGTCCCGCCCGCCGGTCAGCCCTCGTGATCGCCGCCTTCGTAGTCGACCACGGAGCGGGCGGCCAGCCGCGGCCGGAGCCAGCCGGCCGCCTCCAGGTGGGCCGGATGCTCCTGGTAGCCGCGCAGTGCCTCCGCCGAGTCATGGGTGGTGGTCATGCACAGGTCGAAGGACGCCTCCGTGCGCAGAACGTCCAGCCCGACGGTGATGGAGCGGATCTCGGCGACCCTGCCGGCCAGTCCTTCGAGCAGTTCCTTGGCGTGGGGGGCGTCGGCCGGGTCGGTGAACTTCATCAGGACGACGTGGGTGAGCATCCGCGGGCCTCCGGGCTGGTCGGGTGAAGTTTCCGCCTCGGGGATCTGGCGGGCGGGTGGACCGCGATTGTAGAGTTTGGAAACGCCGTTTCGCTAGTGGAACCAAGTCCGCAGAACCGCCCTTCGAGAGCCGGGAGGCCGCATGGGATCGGTCCGGGTCGCCGCCGTCCAGTTCGCCGCCGGCCTGGACGTCGCCGGCAACCTCGCCACCTGCCTGCGGATGGCCGACCGGGCGGCGGCGGAGGGGGCGCGGCTCATCGCGTTCCCGGAATTCTGCAACCGGCTGTCCTGGTACGAGGACCGCGCCAGCGCCCGCCGGCACGCCTGCACCCTGGACGGTCCGTTCCTGACCGCGATCGCCGCCAAGGCCGCCGAGCACCGGGTCCATCTCAAGATCAACGTGACGCTGGCCGAAGCCGGCCGGGTCACCGTCGCCGGCCTCCTGTACGGCCCGGACGGCGCGCTGCTCGGCCGGTCCGACAAGCTCACCCTGATGGGCGCCGAGGGCGACCACCTCGATCCCGGCACCACCGCCGGACCCGTCATCGCCACCCCGCACGGCAGGCTCGGCCTGTACTCCTGCATGGAGGGCGTCACCAGCGACGTGCCCCGGGACCTCGCGGTACGCGGCGCGCAGGTGCTGCTCAACAGCCTCAACTCCTTCGCCACCGACGAGGCGAGCCTGCACGTCCCGGTCCGGGCCGCCGAGAACAGGGTGTGGGTGGTGGCCGCCAACAAGGTCGGCCCGCTGCTGCCCGCCGACCTGCTGCCCGCGATCGCCGGGCGGCTCGGCGTGCCGCCCGGCCTGCTGGACGGCGCGGGCGAGAGCCAGATCGTCGCCCCCGACGGGACGGTGCTGGCCAAGGGGCCGCGCACCGGCGAGGCGGTCGTCGTCGCCGACATCGACCCCGCGCTGGCCGACCCCAAGACCCGCCCGGACGGCACCGACGTGTTCGCCGCCCGCAGGCCGAGGCTGTACGCCCCGATCGTCCGGCCGCCGCTTCCCCGCACCGCCGCGCCCGGTGCGGGGAAGCTGGCGGCCGCCGCCGTCCGCTCCCCCGACCTGACCGGCGAGACCGCGCGGGCGGGCGCCGAGCTCATCGTCCTGCCGGAGCTGGCGTTCGGCACCGGCGCCGACCCGGCGGCCGTCGTCGAGACCCTGGCCCGCGCGGTCGAGGGCACCTCCGCGCATGTGGTGACGAGCGTGCGGGCGGGCAGCGCGCACACCGCCTACCTGGTGAACGCGGACGGCCTGGCGGGCGGCCAGCCCCAGCTGCACGCCAGCTCCCGGCACGCACCCTGGGCCACCGAATACGGCGAGCGCCTGGAGATCTTCACGCTGCCGTGGGGACGCCTCGCGCTCGTCGTCGGCGACGACGCGCTCTACCCCGAGACGTTCCGGCTCGCCGCCATCGCCGAAGCCGACGCCGTGGCGGTGCCGTTCACGCCGCTGGAGGAGTGGGAGACCGCGCTCGGCCTGCCCGAGCGCGCCGCCGAGAACCGGCTGAACGTCATCGCCTCCGGTCCGGAGGACGGCCTCGTCCTGGCCCTCCCCGCCGACTTCACCCTGTGGACCTCCTGGGACGGGCCGTTCGAGGGCCGCATCAGCCATCCCGTGGTCACCCGCGCCTCCCGCCCCGTCACGATGGCGGCCGTCCACCCCGCCCAGGCCGTCAACCGGCTCGTCTCCAAGAACACCGATCTGGTCGGCGGGCGTCCCGCGCACGCCCTCGCCGCGCTGGCCGCGCCGGCCGGCGACGCGCCTGCCGGCGAAACACCCGCCGTCACGCACTGAGCGGAGCCCCCTTTGAAGGAAACCCTGCGTCACGTCGAGCAGATGCTCGACGAGTCCCCCGTCATCGACGTGACCGAGACCCTCCACCGCTACGAGTCCATCCTGACCGGGCTGAAGGCGAAGATCGACGCGCGGTTCGAGCTGTCCCGGGACCCCTCCACCGAGGCCCTGGAGTCGTACGGGAACCCTCCTGAGAGCCCCGGCGGGCGGCTGGCCGCCTACAGCGGGCCCGAGGTCGACTGGATGGTGCATTCCTGGCTCGGCGATCCGACGGCGGGGTTCGCCAATCTGCACCTGACCGTGTGGCTCGGCCCGCACATCCGGGTCCCGCACCTCGGCATCGCGCTCCTGGTCTGGCCGGAGGGCTGGTTCTACGTCGACTCCGTCCCGCGTACCAACCTGCTCGCCGACGGCGCGTACTACGACGCCTACTACGGGCCCCTCGACGAGGCGTGGCTGGCCGTACGGGAGGAGAACCCGGAACTGGAGTGGTTCACCAGCCGCGCCGGCTTCATCCGGGCGAGCCTCTCGCCCACCGCGCACTGCTATTCCTTCCCCCGTTCGGAGAAGAACATCGACCTGGTCGAGCGGCTGCTGGACGAGCACGTGGACCGCTGGCTCGGCTGGGTCGACGAGGCCGCGCCCGTACCCGGGGAGGAACGGGCCGCGCTGGCCGCCGCCGACCTCGCCGCCCGGCGCAACATCGCCGAACGCGACCCCGCGAACGTGATGGGCGTCCGCTACTTCGGCGAGGAGACCACCGACCGCCTCGTCCGCGCCCTGTGGGGCGGCGACCGAGAACTGCCGCGCCCATGAACGTGCGTTCCCTGTGGTGGCCGGCCGGAACCGGCGGCCCCTCGCCGTTCGGTACCGCCCACCTGAAGGTCTACTATCCGGCCCGGGCCGAGGGCACCGACGCCGAGCGGCTCACCGGGGTGTTCCCGCCCGATCCGGCGGGCGCCCCGTACCCGGTGGTGCTGTTCTGCTCCGGCGTGAACGTCGAGCAGGCCGCCTACCGGCCCCTGGCGGCCGGCATCGCCGCCGCCGGCTTCGCCGTCGTGACCTTCGACCGGGTCGCCGAACTGTTCGGCGGGCAGTACGGGCTGACACCCGGCGTGGACGTGGACGCGGCCCGGCCCGACGCGTACGGCACCCGTCCCACCTGCCCGGCCATCCCCGCCGTGCTGGACGCGCTGGGCGGGATCGACCTGCTCAAGGGGGTGCTCGACCTGGACCGGATCGCGCTCGGCGGGCACTCGGCCGGCGGCACCGTCGTGCTCCAGTCGGCCCGCTTCGTCCCCGGTGTGCGGGCCTGCTTCGCCTACGGCACCCACACCATGGTCGCCACCATGCTGGGCTGGCCGCCCGGCACCGTGCTGCCCGCCCAGGCCGACTGCCCGGTGCTGCTGGGCGTCGGCACCCGGGACGGCGTGATCGCGGGCAGCTCGGACCGGTACGGCGAGCCGGTCCCGTCCGACCCGGTCACCCGCACGTTCACCGAGGCGCTGGCCGGCCCCGGCGACCTGCTCGCCGTGGTGAAGGGCGCCAACCACTTCGCCGTCGCCGACCCGGTCGACCCGACCGCGGCCCGCGCCTTCCT
Organism: Actinomadura rugatobispora; assembly: GCF_055379765.1. Taxonomy (NCBI): domain Bacteria; kingdom Bacillati; phylum Actinomycetota; class Actinomycetes; order Streptosporangiales; family Thermomonosporaceae; genus Actinomadura; species Actinomadura rugatobispora. The sequence continues at coordinate 2,518,239 of NZ_AP029191.1, forward strand.
CGACCTGGACCCCGACACCGACCCCGGCGAGAGCCGCCGTGCCTTCACCGACCTGGTCGTGACGTTCCTGCGCGCCCACGTGCGCGGCGAGGACGTGACCCCGAACGCCGACCCGGCGCTCATCGACCTGCGGCGCCGATAGGGAGCCCCATGCTCAAGAACTTCTGGTACGCGGTCGAGTTCGCGCACGCGGTCACCCGTGCCCCGACGAAGGTGACGTGTCTCGGCCAGGACTTCGTGCTCTACCGCAAGCGCGACGGGAGCGTGGTCTGCCTCTCCGATCTGTGCGTGCACCGCGGCGCCGCCCTGTCGGCGGGCTCGCTGGTCGGCGACCGGATCGCCTGCCCGTACCACGGGTGGCAGTACGAGCCGGACGGCGCCTGCGCGAAGATCCCGGCCAATCCGGAGGGGCGCGGCATCCCCAAGAAGGCCCGGGTCGACTCCTACCCGGTCCGCGAGCAGGCCGGGCTGATCTGGGCGTTCCTCGGCGACCTGCCGGCGGAGGAGCGCCCGCCGATCCCGGCGTTCCCCGAGCACGAGGACCCCGCGTTCAGCACCGTGTACGTCGACATGGTCATCGAGGCCAACTACGAGCGGACGTTCGAGAACGTGGTGGACGCCGCGCACACGCCGTTCGTGCACGGCACCCGGTTCGGCAACCCCGACAAGCCGCAGATCCCCGACTACGACATCACCGAGGACGACTGGTCGGCGGTGGCCGACATCCGGCTCAGCCCGCCGCCGGCCCGGGGTCTGTGGAAGCGGCTCTACAAGGAGCGGCCCGCGGAGGTCGTGGTCACCAACGGCTGGTACCTGCCGAACATCGTCAAGCTGCACGTCCGGCTGCCGTTCGGCGACATGATCCTCTACGACCACAACATCCCGCTGAGCCGGGACCGCACCCTCGTCAAGATCGTCGGGTACCGCAACTTCTTCACCGGCAGGTGGGCCGACCGCGACGCCCGCAAGCGGATCCGCAGCATCCTGCTGCAGGACAAGCCCGTGGTGGAGAGCCAGCGCCCCGAACTGCTGCCCTACGACCTGCCCGACGAGCTGCACCTGCGCAGCGACGCCCTCCAGGTCGCCTACCGGCGGCGCCGCCAGAAGCTCATGGCCGACGGCTGGTGGGTCGGCGACGACGACGCGGCGGTGGCCGGCGGCCGGGCCGGGAACGCCGCCGTCATCCCCTCCCCGGCCCGCCGGGAGAACCCCGAGCTGGCACGGGCCTGGCAGCACCGCGCCCGCGGCGCCGACCCCCGCCCCCGCGAACGGACCACCGAAGGAGAGAGCGAGTGAGCGTGTCGCGGCCCAAGGCCCTGAGCGACCGGACCATGGCGGCGCTGGCCGGCATCGAAGAGCTGACCACCGTCCGCGCGAAGGACCTGACCGGACCGATGTCCCCCGAACCGGTCGGCACGCTGGAGGTCCTGCGCGGCGAACGGATCGCCAAGATCGTCCGCATCGGCCTGACCGTCGAGGCCATCGGCATGGACAGCCACATGGTCTTCGCCTTCACCGGCACGGAGTCGGCCGTCCCGCACTTCACGCTCGACGCGGTCATGGCCGGCGGGAACCTGGCGTACCACATCGACCTGGTGCCGCGCGCCGACCTCGGCGCGCACCTGGAGTACGTCAACGCGGTGTTCCAGCCGCTGACCCCGGCCTACGAGGAGGTCCGGGAACGGTTCGGCCCGTCCACGGCCGCGATCGGGCCCCGCCAGCACGCCATGATGTCGCCCTGGATGCTCGTCGACCGGGCCACCGAGGAGCAGTTCGACCAGATCGGCGCCTACCTCGACCGCTACTTCGAGCACTGGCGCGAGCTGCTGGTGAAGGGCGTCCCCGACGACGTGCTCGGCACGCTCTCCGACACCGGCCTCGCCGCGCGCGACGCCCGGAACCGCGCCGCCCTCTTCAGCCCGGAGGTCGACCCCGTCTGGGCGAACGTCGCCCGTCTCCTCGGCGACGAGCAGGCCGAGGAACTCCGTGCCGAACTGCTCACCAACGAGACGGGGGCCTCCCATGGCTGAGCCGAGCGAGTGGCAGACCCGGATCGCCGGCGAATGGCACGGCCGCCCGTCGCTGTTCGACGCCACCGGCACCTGGCAGGGGTACGAGGACATCCGCCGCTCCTCGGTGTTCGAGAACGGCAGCACCACGTACTACATGGACGGCGGGCTGGAGGGCGGCGGCCCGCTGGCCGGGAGGTTCCGGCTGGGGGCGCCGTTCGCGTTCGGCGTGGTCGACTCCGACAGCGACCGGGTCTACACCGGGCCCGACTTCCACGGTACGGGGCAACCGTACGGCGGGTTCGTGGACGCGCACTACTACGGACCGGGCTGGCAGGTGGACCTCAACACCTGGAACCACGTGCTGCCCGACGGCGAGACCCAGGTGTACTCGTCCACCCTCTACCAGGGGTGGGCTCTGGTGGGCTGCTTCAACGGCGTCTACAGGCGCAGCACCGACTACGACACCAACGCCGGGACCCGGGCCGAGATCGAACGGTTCCTGGACGGCGAGACCCGGAACGGGCCGGTCCCGTACGTCCTCCCGACCAAGGCGAGCGGCGCGTACAGCGGAACGTGCGAGCTGTGGGGCGCCGACCAGAAACCGGCCGGTGAAGTGGCCGTGTCGATCGAGCTGGAGCCCCTCGACCTGCTGCGCACCCGCCATCGCGTCACCTGGTCCGGCGCGCTCGACCGGAACCACACGGTGGACGTCCGGCGGGACGGGTTCCGCTCCTTCTACGAAGGGCCGGGCGCCTGGGGCAACGCCCAGGCGTTCGGGCGCGCCAACTACCCCGTCCTGCACTTCGGCGACGTGTGGAAGGCCAAGGGCCGCGAATTCATGATCGACGCGCGGCCGGGGATGTCCGCCGGCGAGACGCTCGCGGTCGTGTACGAACTGTTCAAGGGCAACGTCCTCGCCGGCGTCCTGCACGGCGTGCTGGCCTGGGAGGCGGCATGACCGGGAGCGGGCCCGCGGTCGTCGTCACCGGCGGCACCCGCGGCATCGGGCTCGGCCTCGCCCGGCAGTTCCTGGCCAGGGGCGCCCGGGTGGCGATCTGCGGCCGGTCGCCGGAATCGGTCGGCAAGGCGCTGGCCGAGCTGGGCGACGGCGCGGTCGGGGCCGTCTGCGACGTGGCCGACCGCGACCAGGTGCAGGCTCTCTGGGACGAGGCCGCCGGGGCGTTCGGCCGGATCGACCACTGGATCAACAACGCCGGGGTCTCCACCGCCCGGCGCCCCCTGACCGAACTGCCGCCGGACCAGCTGGAGACGGTCGTGTCGGCCAACCTCCTCGGCGTCCTGCACGGCAGCGCCGTCGCGGTACGGGGCATGACGGCCCAGGGCGGCGGCACCGTGTGGAACATGGCCGGACTCGGCAGCGACGGGCGGACCGTGGCGGGGCTCATCGCGTACGGGGCCACCAAGCGCGGCAGCGACTACCTCACCACCGGCCTGGCCAAGGAGGTCAAGGGCGGGCCCGTGAAGGTGGCGCACCTGTCCCCCGGCATGGTCGTCACCGATCTGCTGATCCGGGACTACTCCCCCAAGGAGCTGGCGAAGGCCAAGAAGGTCTTCAACATCCTCGCCGACCAGGTGGAGACCGTGACGCCCTGGCTGGCGGACAAGGTCCTGGCCGGTACCCGCAACGGCGGCACCGTCGCCTGGCTCACCACCCCCAAGATCATGGGACGGTTCGCGCTGGCCACGTTCCGGAAGCGCGACCTGTTCGGGGACGCGGAGCGCCCGGCATGACCGACTACCCGATCGCGCTGGCCGCCGAGGACTTCGTCCCGGTGGCGCTCACCGCCGCCGGCGTGATGCTGCTGCGGCACCGGCACCCCCTGGTGCCCGCTGCGGCGGGCCTGCTGCTGGCGGGCGGGTTCGCGAAGGCCGGCTGGAAATTGATCGTCGCGCTCGACGGCCCCGACCTGCCATGGCTGTACCACGCGCTGTTCCCGCTGCTGGCCCTCGGCTTCACGGTGCTCGCGTACGCGCTGTCGCGGGACCTGCGCCGCACGCCGCACGCCGCCGTGCTCGCCGTCCCGCTGTCGGCGGTGCTCGCGGCCGCTGCCGTCCTGCGCGACACCTGGCCCGCAATGGTGTGGACGATCATCGCCGTGACCGTCGTGGCCGTGCTGCTCGTACGGGCCGCCCGCCGCGAGGGAGACGTGCTCGCGGCGGTGCTGTTCGGGCTCTGGCTGGCCGGTCAGTACCTGCTCGGCCCGATGGCGGCCAGGTCCGAGCAGTCCATCGCCCTGCAATGGGTGGAGCAGTCCTGCAACACCGTCGCGCAGGCGGCGTTCGCGTTCGCCGCCTGGCGGCTCGCCAGGACGGCCCGCGAGCCCGTACCGACAGGGAAGGAAGCGGCATGACCGATGCTCTCGGCTGGCGGCGCAAGTTCGGAGTGATCGCGCCGTCCACCAACACGATCGTGGAACCGGACTTCTCCCGGATGGGCGTCCCGGGCGTGACGTCCCACTTCTCGCGGATCCACATCCGCGACCAGAACATGGCCGGCGACGCGGGCATGGAACGGCTGCTGGAGCAGATCCGCGACGAGATCGGCGCGGCCTGCGAACGGGTGCTGACCTGTGAGCCGGACTACATGGTGATGGGCATGTCCGCCGAGACGTTCTGGGGCGGCGTGGCCGGCAACAAGGAGTTCGTCAAGCAGATCCACGACATCACCGGCCTGCGGGTCGCGACCGGCGCGGAGGCCTGCGAGCGCGCCCTGCACCTTTACGGCGCGCGGCGCATCGGGATCGTCACCCCGTACCAGCCGGTCGGCGACGCCAACGTCGAGCGGTTCTTCACCGAGCTCGGCTTCGAGGTCGACCGCATCATCGGCCTCAGGTGCCCGACCGCGGTGTCGATCGCGCACGTACCCGAGAAGGACCTGCGGGAGGCGCTGCAGGAGCTGACGCGGGGCGAGGTGGACGCGCTCGTCCAATGCGGCACCAACCTGTCGATGGTGCGGCTGGCCGACGAGGCCGAACGCTGGCTGGGCCTGCCGGTCATCGCCATCAACGCCGCCACGTGGTGGATGGCACTGCGCGACAACGGCGTCCACGACCGGGTGTACGGCGCGGGCGCCCTCCTGCGCGAACACTGATCCCGTCCGGAACCGGGCCGCACGCTCACAAGGTCGGGCCGGACGCGGCCGTCGTGGTCAGAGGGAGGAGTAGATGCTGTTCGCGATGGTCTCGGCGGAGAGGTTCGAGGCACGGTCCCGGAGGGTGACCCGTCCCCGGTCGAGGACGACCACGTCGTCGGCGATGCCGCCCAGCAACTCGTCGACGAGCTGCTCGACGAGCAGGATCGCGAGGCCCTCCGCGCGAAGCCGGTCCAGAAGCTCGAACACCTGATCAGTGATCACGGGGGCCAGCCCCGAGGACGGCTCGTCGACGAGGAGCACCCGGGGCCGGGCGGCAAGCGCCGTGGCGATCGCCAGCATCTGCTGCTGGCCGCCGGACAGCGCCCCGGCTCGTTGCCTGCGCCGCTCCCCGAGGACCGGGAAGCGCTCGTACAGCTCCTCCAGGATCGTCGCGTCGTCCTGACGGGATCGGCGGCCGCGCAGACCCACGCGCAGGTTGTCGTGAACGGACAGGTCCCGGAAGACCTGCTTGCCCTCCTGCACGATCGACATGCCGAGCCGCACGCGTCTATGCGGTGGCAGGCCGGTGATGGTCCGTCCGTCGAGGGCGACGCTGCCCGATCGCGTCGGCAGGAGTCCGCAGATCCCGGAGAGCAACGTCGTCTTGCCGGCTCCGTTCCGGCCGACCAGCGCGGTGATCCTGCCGGGCATCAGCTGCAGCGAGGCTTCCCAGACCGCGACGAGGTCGCCGTACGCGACCTGGAGGTCGGCGACATCGAGGGCGGGCGGGCTGGTCGACTCATCCATCACGTCGTCCTCGAATCAAGGTCGTCCGGTTCCCGCCGGCCGCGGCGGCCGAGATAGCTGTCGATGACGCGCTGGTCACGCCGGACCACCTCGGGTGGTCCGGCCGCGATGACGCGGCCGAGCTCCATGACGAAGACCTGGTCCGCCACGTCCATGACGAACGGGACGTTGTGCTCGACCAGCACGACGGTCCCGCCCGCGTCCCGGATCCGGCGCATCAGCATGCCCAGCTCCCGCAGTTCGTTGTCGTCCAGGCCTGCTGCCGGTTCGTCGAGGAGCAGGACGCTCGGCTCGCCCGCCACCGATCGCACGACCTCCAGCAGCCGCCGGGTCCCGAGGGGAAGGGACGCCGCGTCCTGGGCGGCGGCATGCTCGAGGCCGGCGAACGACAGCGCCGCGACCGCCGCCTCCCGGTCCGCCTTCCGGACCCGGTGGTACTTCGGCAGCCGGAGGACGGCCGACAGGGCGCCGATGTCCCCCTTCCGGAACCGGCCGGACTCGACGACCTCCAGGACGCTCATCGACCCGAGGCCGACCGGGGTCTGGAAGGTCCGGCCCACGCCGAGCCGGCTGACCCGGTGCGCCCGCAGGCCCGTGAGTTCACGACCGGCCAGCTCGACCCGGCCGGCGTCGGCCGGCAGCAGGCCGGAGACGAGGTTGAGCAGCGTGGTCTTGCCGGCGCCGTTCGGGCCGATGATCGCGGCGATCGTCCCCGGCTCCACCGTGAGGTCGACGCCGGAAAGCGCGCGCAGGCCCGCGAAGCTCTTCTCCACCCCGGCCACGACCATCCGCGTGCCGGGAATCGACAGATCCGCGGGACGTTCGACGGTGCCCTGCGATCCGCGGCCAGGGAGCGCCCGGTCACGGAACTTCCGGGCGAGGCCGGCGAGGCCTCCTGAGAAGGCGGTCCCGATGACGACGAGGAAGACACCGTAGGCCAGCGTCGAGTACTCCTCGAACGACTTCAGTTGCAGCGGCCCGAGCACCAGGATCGCGGCTCCGACGGGAGCGCCCCAGACGCTGGCGGCACCCCCCACGACCGTCGCGGCGAGGAGCGCGATGAGCATGTGCAGCGTGAAGGCTTCCGGACTGACGAAGCCGGTGAGGTACGTGTAGAGCACTCCCGCGAGCCCGGCAGGAAGCGCGCCGATGACGTACGCCTGGACACGCAACCGGTACACCGAGCCGCCAAGGCTCTCGGTCAGGGTCGGGCTCGCGGAAAGAATGCGCAGGAACTGGCCGAAGCGGGACACGATGAGGTTGCGCTGGAGCAGCAGCCAGAGCAGGGTCACCACGACCGCGACGACGTAGAACCCGGTCGTGCCGAGAGGCCAGCCGAAGAAGGTCGGAGCGAGGATGCCGGCGAGTCCCGCCGTACCACCGGTCTCGGACTCGAAGAGCTTCAGCAGTTCCGGAACGAGCAGGACGTAGAAGAACGACACCAGGGCGAGCGCCCATCGGCTCAGGCGCAGGCCGGGAATTCCGGTGAGGAGTCCCGTGACGGCCGCCAGGCAGGCCGCGACGGCGAAGCCCGCCAGGATGTCCGTGACCCCGTGCTGGTACAGGATCGCGCTGATGTAGGAGCCGGAGGCGAAGACGGCGACCTGCCCGAGTGCCAGCTCGCCGGCGTAACCGAAGCTCAGGTTCAGGCCGCTGCAGATCAGGGTGTAGATGGCGATCAGGGCGAGCTGCTGCTGCCAGTAGCCGGCCAGACCGAACAGGGGCAGCAGTGCCACCAGGACGAAGGCCGCGATGGCGGGGGCCGGAGTGTCCAGCGCGAGGGCGGACAGCCGTTGACGCATGCTCATACGACCCTCAATCCGCGATGGCCGAACAAGCCGGTGGGCTTCACCAGCAGGATCATCACCAGCAGCCCGAACAGGATCAGGGGCGGGTACTCCGCGCCGAAGTACCGGCCGGCGAACGCTTGGACGAGACCGACGGCGACGCCTCCCACGAGACAGCCGAGGTAGCTCCCGAACCCGCCGAGGGCGAGTGCGACGAAGCCGTAGATCGTGAGCGAGACCCCGATGGAGACGCTGACGCCGACCTTCGGGGCGATCACCGGTCCCAGCAGGCCCCCGAGGCCACCGGCCAGCATGAACGCGGTGGTCCGCAGCGCCGTGACGTTGACGCCCTTCGCCCTCGCCGCGTCGGGGTTGTCGGTGGCAGCGCGCCCGCTGAGCCCCCACGCGGTGCGTCCGGACACCAGGTGCATCGCCAGTGCCGCGACCACGGCGAGGGCGACGAGCCAGATGTCCACCGGGGCGAGCTTCCCGCCGAGCAGCGTCACGGTCTCCGTGCCGCCGAAGAAGGGCAGCGACTTGGGCGTCCGCCCCCAGGTCGCCGCCAGGACGCCCAGGATGATGACGAAGGCGCCGACGGTGGTGACGAGCACGGCGTGGCCGTGCGCTCCGTGGCGGGCGACGACCGGGCGAATGGCGAGGAGTTCCACCAGCAGCCCGATCAGGCCGCACGCGACGGCGCCGGCGATCGCGGCCGCCCACCACGGAAGGTCCAGGTCGACCATCATGAACCACGCGAAGAAGCAGCTGAAGACCATGATCTGGCCCTGCGTGAAGTTGAAGACCCCGCTCTGGGCCATCGTGATGTTGTAGCCGACGGCGACGAGGGCGTACACGGCGCCGATCGCCAGGCCCGTCCAGATGGTCGTCACGGCGTGGCCGGAACGATCTGCGAGTTGTCCATGCCCTTGTAGCCGGCGAACGCCCACCACTCCGGGCCGAAGCTCGGGTAGTGGTTGCTCGAGGAGAAGTTCACCGGCCCGAGGAAGTAGGGGATCTGCGCCGGACCCGCCTTCTCGATCGCGGCGGTCATCTTGGCCGGGTCGGTGCTGTTGGCGAGTTTGGCCGCGTAGGCCGCGAGGATGACGTCGTTATAGGTGACGACGTAGGTGTTCATGCTGAACTCCAACGTGCCGCCGGTCTGCTGGCGGGTGGCGTCGAAGAAGGCCTTGAACGCCTGCGTCTGCGTGGTCGGATGCCCCTTGACGGCGAAGGAGAGCGACTGCAGCCGCACCCCGTCGTAGGCGCTCGCAGGCCCGTTCTCCGAAAGGTCGCCCGACGAGAAGTTCTGGCTCGCGTACGTCGGGACGTCGGGCTTCAGCTTCGTGCGGGCCTGCACGATCGCGGCGGAAGGGGGCCCGTAGGAGTCCAGGACCAGGACGTCGGGGTCGAGGTCGAGCGCCTGCTGCATCTGGGACGTCGCGTCGACGGCGGCCACCGGCACCGTCACGATGTTCGTGGTGATGCCCTTGGTCCCGAGCACGTCCTTGATGGTCTGGGCGCCCACCGAGCCCGATTTCTCCGCGGTGATCAGGCTGACCTTCTTGAATCCCTTCGCGGTGAACTCCGCCGCCAGGGAGGTCGCCATCTGGTCCCGGAGGTAGGTGGTGCCGAACAGGTACGGGTACTTCTTCGGGTCGTTCAGCCTGGGATCCGGCCCGTGCGTGGCCATGAAGACCTTCGCCTGGGCCAGCAGCGGCGCGGTCGCCATGATGTCGGCGGTGACCATGCCGGGGACCACGGCCTGGGGGCGACCGTCGGCCACCAGCTTCCGCGTCTGGGTGACGGCCTGGACAGGGTCGCCGGCGGTGTCGATGACGTTGAGCTCGACCGGCTTGCCGAAGACGCCGCCCTGCTGGTTGATCACGGAAGCGGCCGCGCGTGCGCCCTGGGCCATCACCTTGCCCACCGGCGCGTAGTCGCCGCTCAGACCGAGAAGAACGTCGATCTTGAACGGCTTGCCGCCCGGCCCCGTCCCCGACGGCGCCGAGGCGTCGGTTCCCGGGCCGCACGCCGTGCCGGCGGCCATCGTCATCGCGGCGACGGCGGCCACGAGGATGCGCGGTGCTCTCATGATCTTTCCTTCTGGTCAGGTGTTGCGTCCGCGTTGACCCCGATGTTCTGGCCGGTGACGTCCTCGGCCCGGCCGAGATCCCGGTGTCCGCTGACACCACCCGCCCCGATCGTGATGGCGTCGTCGTCCGATGCTCCGGCAGAGGCGCCCGCCCCGCCCCCGGCGGTGATGGCCGGTGCGCGGGCGATCGACGTGAGCTTCAGCATCCCGATCATGTGATCGTTCGCCTTCTTTCGACGCCATTCGGTGATGGCGTTCCGTAGGGGGTGGTGGGCGCCGGGCCGGACGGCCGCTGGGCGCGTGGGGTGAAGCCATGCCGAGGCCGTCGGACGAGTCCGGCCCGTTTCCGAGCACGACGACATCGGCCTGCGGCTTCGCAGGCCCGGATCTAGGCGCTTCGGCTACTCGGGGGGGTGGTTGATTGGGGGCGGGTTCTTGCTGGGCGATCACATGTTGCGTCCGCCGTTGACTCTCAGCGCCTGGCCGGGGGCGCAGCAGCCACCTGCGCCACGTGGACGCGGTCGTCCGGACGACCGGTGCGCAGGCCGTTGGCGCCGAACGGCCGACTCGGCGGGGTGAGCCGCTCCGGCCCAGCGCGCCCCTTGCATCACCATGGTGACGGACTCCCAGCGAGCTCGGCGTGAACGTATCACCTGGAAGAGAACGAGGTTCTCAACAGCCGAATCTAACGCTTGCCCCAACCAAAGGCAATAGTCTTGCAATCTTTGTAATGATGGATCGAGAGATCGGCATCACCGCTGCCCAGAGGGGTGGCCAGGGAACAGCAACAGTGCAGGAAGTCGCGCGCCACGACACCCGCCCGGCCGCGGCCAGGATCGCGGCCGAACGGCGCCCTCACCGATCCGATGCCCCGGACCGAGGATTCGGCGATGGCCCCACCGCGAGGGTCGCGAGTCGACCCACCAAGCGACCAGCCTGCCCGGATTCCGACACCTTGAAGGGGTGGGACGTCTCAGCGGGCCAGGACGTTCTGGAGGGCTAGGGGCAATGCCGGGTAGTTAAGGGCTTGGGGTGGGCGTCAACTCAGGTGGGTGGAGGATGTCGATGGTGAGGGTCGCCCGGTGGTTGGTGCGGTCGACCTGGCCTTTTGCCCGGTGTTTGGAGATCGCTCGTTTGACGATGCGGGGGCAGCTGCGGTCTCGGCGGGCGGGCAGCGGGTTGTCCAGGACCGCCCGGCCGATCTGTCCGACCAGGTCGATGACGGTGCCGGCGATGACCCCGGCGGCGTGGACGACCTGGTCGCGGGCGGCCAGCAGCGCGACGGTGAAGCTGGCCCGGTCGGCGGGGAGGCCGCCGCCGGCCGTGGCGTCGGCCATCGCCAGCCGCAACGCCTGGTAGACGGCCAGCAGAGCGTAGATCTCCTGGTCGGCGCCCTGCGGGGTACGCGAGCGCAGGACACGGCCGCCCAGCATGGTGGACTTCAGCTCCAGATAGGTCGTCTCGATCTCCCACCGCTGGTGGTAGAGCCTCACGATCTCCGCAGCCGGGTGGAGGCGCGGATCCAGCAGGGTGGTGATCAACCGGTAATGGCCGGTGCGGTGCCCGCCGCCCGACAGGGTGAGGGTGATCTGGGCGTCGATCACCCGGATCGGCACCCCGCCCAGCACCGAACGCCACGATCGGTCGGCCAGGGTCTCAAGACGGGGCAGCGGCCGGTTGCTCTTGCAGCGGATCAGCAGGTCCGCGCCGGTGCCCTGCGGACCGGCGATCGCCGCCACCAGGGCTTTGACGGCGAAATTGCGGTCGGCCAGCAGCAGCATGCCCGCCTTGAGGCAGCCGAACAACTCGGGCGCGTAGGCCGTCTCACCGGTCGCGAACCGGCCGAACCCGGCCCCCAGCACGGTGCGGGTGCCGCAGGCGACCACCGCGACCAGCCGGACCAGCGGATAGCCCGACCCGCCATGACTGCCGCTCTGATGACCATAGGCCGCCAGATTGGCCGGGCTGTCGGGGACACTCATCGTGGTGCCGTCCATCGCGCACACCAGCAGCCCCCGCCACCGCACCGCCCCCGCGGGCGGACCGGCCAGCAGATCGAACAACGCCCGCAGCGGCGCGACCCCCACCCGGCGGCGGGCCTGGGCCAGCACCGACGACGAGGGCACCCACCCCGGCCCCTCCAGGCCCGACACCAGCCGCGCCCACACCTGCCCAAGGCCCTGCCCCTCGAACAACCCCGCCGCCAGCAGCAGATACACCACCACCCGCGACGGCAACCGCCGCACCCGCCGCTGCGCCGACCGCGTCTCGGCCAGCACCTCGTCCACCATCTCGAACGGCACGATCCGGGTCAGTTCCCCCAGATGCCCGGGCGCGAACACCCCGCCCGCCCAACGGTCGACCGAACCCATGGCACAGGCCCCAGCAGACCTGGCAGACTCAACACCCAACGGAGATCCAGTAGGTCAGACGGACGATGGTAGAAGATCACCCGTTCTACTGGATCTCCGTTCCCACGTCTCCAAGATCCACCAAACCCCTGGACAACCAGCCCACAGGCCTAACTACCCGGCATTGGGGCTAGGGGGTCTTGATGGTGTAGGGCTTGGGCTCGGTGACCACGGGCTTGCCGTTCTGGTACTCGCCCCTGGTCGCCGAGGTGTTCTTGATCCGCGGCATGGCGGGCACCGGCGTCGCGGTGAAGTCGATCGGAGCCGTCGCGCCCATGGTGTCGAAGGCCTTCTGCTTGTCCAGCCATGCCTTGATCTTCTCCGCGTCCGGCCCGCCCGCCGCCGGGACGACCTTCGTGAGCAGCTTCACTCCGAGCCAGGCGTTGATCACGCCGTCGGCGATGGGGTTGGTGAGGCCGCCCACCTTCGGCCCGTACTTGGCGACGTCGGCCTCGAAGTCCTTGCGTACGGTCCCGCCGTAGGCCAGGACGCCGAGGTTCGGCTGCCGCAACTGCATCAGCGTCTTCGTCAGCTGCGGCGACACCTCGATGCTGGGGATCGCCCAGCGCAGCCCGGTCAGCCCGATCTGGTGGCAGGTCTGGATCAGCATGGGGCTCTGGCCCGCGCTGATCGCGAGCACGGCGGTGTCCGCGCCGGACTCTTTGATCTTCAGGCAGGCGGGCTGGAAGTCGGCGGTGGTCGCCGGCAGCGTCACCGAGCTGATCGAGATCGACTTGGGGTAGTAGGTGGTCGCCCGCTTCTGGCTCTCCCGGGCGATGACGCTGTCCGAGGAGACGTAGGCGACCTTCTTGGTGGCCGGCGGGAGCATCTGCGGCAGGATCCAGTACTGCACCAGCACCGGCTGCAGCACGTAGACCCGGTCGTTCTTCAGCGAATCCAGGCTCGACCCCAGGCTGGCCCACGAGATGCTCTTGGTCGCCTTGAGCGTCGGGACGAGGCCCGCCTCCATGTTGCCGTCGTTGCCGACCATCATCAGGACCTTGTCCTGCCTCAGCAGCTTCTGCGCGCACAGCGCGGCGCCCTGCGGGGTGCCCTTGTCGTCGCAGACGACGATCTCCACCTTGCGGCCGCCGATCCCGCCCGCGTCGTTGACCGCCGCCGCCGCGATCTTGGCCCCCTGCGGCACCCAGGGATGGGAGTAGGAGTTGGTCTGCAGCCCCGCCATGATGCCCAGCTTGATCGGGCCGTCGCCGTCCGCCGCGCTCCCCCCGGCCGGGCCGCACCCCGTCGCGCCCAGCGAAACCGCGGCGAGCGTGGCCATGGACCGATGACGAATGCGCATGTCACTCCCACAGTGCGAGTGGCCCCGATGTTGTGACCGGCACCACACCCGACCTGAGCCGAAGCGTAGTCAGTAATCACTCACTCCGCAATCCCTCCAGCGCCGGCCCGTACCACACGTCCGGCGGCCGAACGGCTTCGTGCCGGTGACCACGAGCCTGCCCGTTCTGGATCTCGCTCTTGAACGCAGAGGCGTTCTTGGCGCGACGTCCACCGGCGCGGTGAAGTTGTTCGGGGCCGTCACGCCGCCGGTGTCGAACGCCTTCTCCTCGTCCAGCCACGCCTTGCCCGGGCCGCCCGCCGCCGGGATCACCGTGGTCAGAAGCTTCACCCCGAGCCAGGCATTGACCTTGCCGTCGGCCCTCGCGTTGGTGATGCCGCCGGCCTTCCGCCCGTACCCGGCGACGTCGAATTCGCGCTGGCTCCCCGCCGAAGTTCGGCTGCCGCAGTTCCGTCAGCCTCTTCATCACCTGCGGCGCCGGCACGATGCCAGCTCGATCTGGTTGCAGGCCTGGATCAGCGACGGGCTCTGCCCGATCTGATCGCGTTACCGCGGTGTCCGCGTTCCCCGCGTGCGCGTGGAACGGGTCGTCTGACCTGGTGACCTAGCGCCGCAATGTGGCTTGAGCGGGGTGGTGGCACACTCGATCGTCATCGGTCACCTCGTACAGCTCGATCCGCAGCATGCGCCGTACGTGGGCTGGGACGCGCCTGGCCGCCTGCAGTGAAGACGATGGGAAGATGAGCACGTAACTCACGGATACTGATTCATCGGTCATGCGACGCAGCAACTGCCCGTAGGCGATGTCGGTGTCGATGCCTCTTTCGCCGGTACGCCCCTTGGCTTCGCAGACCAGCCGCTCCTGGCCGCGGGTGGCCTCCAGATCGGTCCACCGGTCGGTCGGCGTCACCGGTCTCCAGCCCTGAGCGACCAGCCACGTGCGAAAGACGTGGACGACCCGGTCCTCGTCGCTGTCGTAGGCGAGGAGTGCGCGTACCGTCGCCAGGTCGGATGCCCGGGCGCGGCGCAGTCGGCCCCGGCTGTCGGCGTCCAGATCCGACGGGCGGATCACCACCAGCCGAAGGCCGTGCGCCGGGATCCCGGTGTCGCGCCGGGAATCGTAGATCGCCCGCTGCCGGCCACGGTGCACTCCGCTGATGGTCAACCTGTCGGGCTTGTCGAAGTGCGGTACGGGCCGGTCATGCTGAAGCTCCCGGTACTCGACCACGAGCCCGCGGCCCGGCCAGTAGCCATCGACAGGGAGCCTGGCCCTTCGACCGTCAGCGGTCGGGTCGCCCAGCAGCCAATCGAACCGGTGCTGGGTCACGGCCTGCTCACCCAGGACCTCGCTGCACAGACCGATGACGTACGCCTCGTCGCTGTCGGCTCTGCCCATGCCGGAATGATGCCACCACGGCAGCGTCGGCGCGGTGAAGCCATCGCCATCCGGAAGAAGTCCTTCCTGGTCAGGGACGGAAGAAGTCGAGGATGGCCGCGTTCACGGCTTCGGGTTGCTCCAGCTGGCCGTAGTGGCCGCAGTGTGCGATCTCCCGGTACGTGCCGCCCGGGATGTGGTCGGCCACCTCGCGGGCCAGGTGGGGCGGGGCCATGAGGTCGTCGGTGAAGCCCATGACCAGGCAGGCGGACTCGATCGTCCGGTAGCGCTCCAGGCGGTTGGGGATGGTGTCGATCGAGAGCTGTGAACGGCTGAGCATGGTGCTGATCGGGGACATCTCGAAGATGTCCAGCCAGTCGCGGACGAGGCGCTCGTCGTTCAGGGTGCGGCGGGAGAAGCCGCGGACCACGTTGACGACCGCCTCGTAGCGAGGGGGCAGCTTGACGCCGCTGTCCAGGAGTTCCAGTTCGGCGTGGGAGGCGGCGGCGCTGAGGGCGTCGGTCCGGCCTCGGGTGGCCATCAGGACCGCCTGGCTCACCAGGTCGGAACGGGTGGTCAGGAGTTCCTGGGCGATGATCGCGCCCATGGAGAAGCCGACCAGGCGGCAGGGGGACGGGCGGAGGTGCTCGATCAGGCCGATGGTGTCGGCGACCATGTCGGCCAGGGTGAAGCCCTCCGCGGAGATCTCGGACGGCGGGATGCCGCGGTTGTCCACGGTGATCGCGCGGAAGCCGGCCTTGATCAGGGCGGGGACCTGGTGGGTGCGCCAGACCCGGCCCGGGGCTCCGGTGCCGGCGAGGAGCACGACGGGGTCGCCGGCGCCGTACTCTTCGTAGTTGATGCCGTTGACGATGGGCATGGTGCTCCCTCAGACCGTTCGCAGGGCTTCGGTGGGCTGCATCCGGGCCGCGCGCAGGGCGGGCAGGAGGCCGGCGACGCCGCCGATCGCCACGGCCGCCGCCACTCCGCCGCCCCAGGCCGTGGGCGGGATCACCACGGCCCAGTCCTTGGCGGAGGCGTAGACGACCGTGGCCAGCACCCCGCAGGCGACGCCGACCGCGCCGCCGAGGCCGGCCAGGAGGATGGACTCGCTCAGGAACTGGGTGCGGATATGTCCTCGGGTGGCGCCGAGCGCGCGGCGCAGGCCGATCTCGGAGCGGCGTTCCAGGACCGAGATGATCATCGTGTTGGCGACGCCGACTCCGCCGACCAGCAGGGCGACCGCGCCGAGCCCCAGGAACAGGCCGTTGAGGGCCGACTCGGCGGCGGCCCGGGCGACGAGCGCCTCCGAGGGGTTGCTGACCGTGACCTGGCCGGGGAACTGCGGGTTGGCGGTCGCCGCCAGGACGGCGTGCACGTTGTCCACCTGGTCGGTCTGCGACCGTGCGTAGATGGTGGTCGGATGACCGTCGAAGCCGAGGTACTGCTCGGCCGCCTTGAAGCCGACCAGCACGGAGGAGTCGATCTCGGGTGCCAGCTTGGCCGGTCCGAGGATGCCCGCGACATAGAACCACTGGTCGCCGAGCCAGATCCGCTGCCCGGCGCGGACACGGTCGATGCCGAGCCGCTGCGCCGCGCTGGATCCGAGCACGGCCACCGGCTGCGTCGCGGTGGCGGCGTTCAGGTAGCGGCCGCGCAGCACGGTCGTGCGTACGGCCTCGGGCAGTTGCAGGGTCGCCGCCCGTACGGTGAGCGCGTTGGTGTTGACGGCGGGCACCAGCGGCGAACGGTAGACCTTGGCCTTCGTCGCCCCGGTGCTCTGCACCTGCTCCACCGGCCCGATCCGGGCGATCATGCCGGGTGCGGTCTTGGGCAGCGGGACCTCCTTGCCCGACAGGTCCTTGCCGGTGCTGACGGTCAGCATGTTGGTGCCCAGCCGGTCGATCTCGGCCAGCAGCCCCGCCTGGGACGAGGCGGACAGGCCGAGCACGGCGACGATGGACGCCACGCCGATGGCGATGCCGAGGGCCGACAAAGCCGCGCGCATCCGCCGGGTGCGCAACCCGACGCTGGCGACCCGGGCCAGGTCGGCCGGCTGCATCCGGCGCGGAGCGATGACGGTCACGGGTGCGGCCTTTCGGTGCGGTCGGCCCGGAGCGCCGTGGGCGCGTCCGCTCGGGCCTCGTTGTCAGGTGCCGCGGGGTGGCGGACGTCGTTGACGATGCGGCCGTCCAGGACCTCGATGCGGCGGGGCAGCCGGGCGGCCAGGTCGCGGTCGTGCGTGATCACGACGATGGTGGCGCCCTCGGCGTTGAGGTCGGTCAGCAGCCCGTAGATGGACTCGGCGGTCTTGCTGTCGAGGTTGCCGGTGGGCTCGTCGGCCAGGACCAGGGCGGGCCGTCCGACCAGGGCGCGGGCGATCGCCACCCGCTGCCGTTCGCCACCGGACAGCTTGGACGGCAGGAAGTCGGCCCGGTGCGACAGCCCCACGCGGTGGAGCGCCTCGGCGGCCGCCGCGCGGCGCGCCGCGCGGTTCACGCCCGCGTAGAGGAGGCCGTCCGCCACGTTCTCCAGCGCCGTGGAATGCTGCGCCAGGAAGAACTGCTGGAACACGAAGCCGATCGTGGTCGCCCGCAGCGAGGCCAGGTCGCGGTCGCTCATCCGCGCGACGTCCATGCCGGTGATGCGCACGACGCCGGAGGTGGGGCGGTCGAGCGTGCCCATCACGTGCAGCAGGGTCGACTTGCCCGAACCCGAGGGGCCCACGATCGCGATGAGTTCGCCGCGCTGGATGGTGAAGCTCACCCCGGCCAGGGCCACCACGGGCTCCGCCGCCGGATACAGCTTGCTCACCGAGTCCAGTTGCAGGACCGCCCGGTCGTCGCCGCCGCCGGTCACGCCGGCCGGGTCCGGCATCGTCGGCGCCGCGGCCTTCCCGCCGATCATGACGCAGGCACCACGACGCGCCGGCCGGCGGCCAGGTCCTTGCCGCTGACCTGGACCGTGCCGCTGGTGTTGTCGAACAGGCCCAGCGTCACCGGGACGATGCGGCGCGCGCCGTTCGCCTCGACCAGTTCGACGCCGTAGCCGCCGTTGAGCAGGGCGAGCAGGGCGTTCACCGGGACCGCCAGGACGTCCTCGACGCTCTCGGTGACGATCGACACCCCCACCGGGGCCTGGTCGAGCGTGCCGGTGGCCTTCTCGTCCGTCGGCCTGATGCGCACGGTGATGGTGGCGCCGCCGGTCGAGGTCTTCTTGGCGACCGTGCCCACCGACGTGACCACGCCGGGGGTGCTCTTCATGTTCGGCAGCGTGATCGTCACGTTGTCGCCTTCCTTGACCTGCGACTGCATGGCCGCGTCCACCGCGACGGTCACCGTGCGCTCGGTCGAGCCGGCCTTGACCACGACCTCGCCCGCCTTGGCGGCGGTGCCGGAGGTCACGGGCACCGAGGTGATCCTGACCTTGTCCTTGGGCAGGAACACCGCCTGCCTCCTGGTCAGCGTCCCGGTGTCGTCGAGGCCGAGGTCGTCCTGAAGATCCTGCAGCGCGTCCTCGGTGGCCCAGCCGAAGTACTTGGAGCGCGGGTCGAGATAGCCGCCCGCGGTGTGGCCCAGCGCGACCAGCGCCGCGTTGAGCTGGCGCACGTCGGTGCCCGACAGGCCGCGCTTCAGGTCCCGGTAGAACGGGGAGGACGCGCCCTCGAGGAAGATCACCGGCTTGCCGTCGACCCGGTACAGCACCTCGCCCTGCCGGTACACCCTGCCGGTCTTCGGCAGCTTGGTGTACGTCCCGGACCCCTGGTTGATCGCCTGGTAGGAGCCGGCGAAGGACAGCGTGCCGTTCACCGAGGTACGGGCGGACAGCCGGCCCTTCGTGATCGTCGCCGTGCCGGTGGGGGCCACGCTGCCGGTGTCCCCGGCCTTGCCGTCGTCGAGCGGACCGGTGATCACGTAGGCGATGCCCAGCCCGGCCACGACGACCACCACGGCGGGCAGCACGACCCGGCGGCGCCGGCGGCGCTGCGCGGCCGACGGTTCGACCGGTTTGTCGGCGTCATTCTGCAATGATGTGGGAAGTGCGTTCACGACTCACCACCGCTTTCCATGGCAACTCCTCATCCGCATGCCGGGTCGTGCTCGAAGTCGCACTGAGGCGCTCTAAGTAGGTTTTACGGGACCGGCGGTTTCGGAACAGTTTCGTTCCGCTCGGCTTCGCCGCGAACTGCCCGCGCAGGTATCGGACATGAGGAAACGCCGCCACGGCGGCACGGAGCGAACCCTCCCCAGCCTGGCGGTGCCGGTCCGCCGCCTGCCAGGCTGGAAAGGGTTCAAGATCGCGGTTCGTCGCGCGGCACACGGCGCGGTTCGCTCACCGGGCCCGGGGTCGATTCGTTCCACGAACCTTCGGGCCGGGGTGCCCGGCGAATCTCGGAGAGGGGCCGTCGTCCACCATCAGGGGCCGCCGGGGCCGCTGCCCTGCGTGTCGCCCTTTCCGCCGCCGGCGAGGTGCTGCTGGCACTTCTTCTCGGCGTTCTTGAACACCGGTCCGGCCGGGTCGACGCCGAGCTTGTCGCCATCGATGCCGATGCCGCCGCCGGGCTTGGGGTCCGGGAACTTCGGGACACCGTTCTCCCGCATGCACTTGGCGTACTTGAGGCCCGCGGCACGGTTCTCGGGGACGCCGCCGGCCGGGGGCGCGGGCAGCAGCGACTTGCACGCCGCGTCGGCCTTCTTGAACTGCGGCGAGAACTGCTGGACCTTCTGCGCGTCGATCGAGAGCCCGCCGTTGGAGTCGGGGTCGGGGAACTCGGTGATGCCGTTCTTGCGCATGCACTGGGAGTAGGCCAGCGCCATCTTCTTGACCTCGTCCTTGGACACCCCGGGGCCCGCGCCCTGGTTGGCCGGCGCGGACGATCCGCCGCTGGGGCCGACGTTCGCCACTTCCTTGCCCTCGCCCTCCGGGTCTCCCCCGCAACCGCCCACCAGCAGGGCGAGGGCCGCCGCCCCGGTGACCAGCGAGCCGGTCACCGGCCAGGCACGGCGCCGACGTGCGCGCGGCCGGGCCTCCCGGCCGCCGTCGTGTTCTGTGCTCGCGTCCATGTGCAGCTCCTTTTCCATGCCCTCGGCCAAGGCTGAACCTCGATGGGGCCCGTTCTACGGGCCAGGGGGTTTCGGCGAGGTATCAGAGCGGAACCCGTCGGCGGGTGGCTTTGACACCGTGATGTGTGCTATCCGGCGACCCCGCGAAGCGGCGCCGCGTGACCGAAACTTCTTTTTCCGCCCAGCCCACCATGCATGAACGCGCCTCTTTCCGCGACTGTCCAAATTCGCCATTCGCGGCGGCGCGGGCACTCCCTTGAGAACGCGAAACCGGTCCGGTACGGTGAAAAATCGGATGGACCCCGCCGGTTTGCGCTGATCAGCCGCAGTAAGTGACCGCGGCGAATGGCACTCCGCGCCCATGCCGTTCGCACATTGTCTCCGCGCGTCGATTCGCGCGTCCCGCCCGCAGCCGAAGGAGTTGGTTCTCGCATGACTGCCCAGCAGATCGCGGTCCCGGACCTGGTGGACCCGAAGAGCCATCTGGACCACGACATGATCGAGGTCTGGCGGCGGCTCCGGGCCGAGGAGCCGGTGTACCGGCATCCGGCGGCCGCCGGGCGGCCGGGCTTCTGGGTGATCAGCCGCCACGACGACGTCGCGCGGATCCTCCGCGACGACGAGCGCTTCACCTCCGAGCGCGGGAACGTGCTGGCCACGATGCTGCAGGGCGGCGACACCGGGGCCGGCCGGATGCTCGCGGTCACCGACGGCCGGCACCACACCGACCTGCGCAGCCTTCTCCTGCAGGCCTTCGCGCCCCGCGCCCTGAAGGACGTGACGCTGCGGGTCCGCGGGCTGGTCAGGACGCTGCTGACCGAGGCCGCCGAGCGCGGCGAATGCGACTTCGCCAAGGACATCGCGTCCGTCATCCCGCTGGAGACGATCTGCGACCTGCTCGCCGTCCCCGTCTCCGACCGGCGGGAGGTGCTCCGCCTCACCAAGTCCGCGCTGGCCTCGGACTACGAGTCGCCCGGATCCGACGTCGACCGGATGGCGCGCGGCGAGATCCTGCTGTACTTCACCGACCTGCTCCGGCAGCGCCGCCGCCGCCCCGGCACCGACCCGATCAGCCTCATGGCGACCGCCGAGGTGGGGGGCCGGCGGCTCGGCGACGACGACATCGTCCTCAACTGCTACAGCCTGATCATGGGCGGGGACGAGACCAGCCGGCTGTCGATGATCGGCGCCGTGCGGGCCCTGGTCGAGAACCCCGACCAGTGGCGGGCCCTGAAGAACCGCGAGGTGACCGTGGAGAGCGCGGGGGAGGAGGTGCTCCGCTGGACCACGCCGACCATGCATTTCGGGCGTTCGGCCCTCGTCGACGTCCCCGTGGGCGAGCGCACGATCGCCTCCGGAGACCTCGTCACCCTGTGGTTCACCTCCGCCAACCGGGATGAAAGAGCCTTTTCCGAACCCGACCGGTTCGACCTGTCCCGCTCCCCCAACAAGCATCTGTCCCTCGGCTACGGCCGCCATTTCTGCCTGGGCGCCCATCTCGGCCGCGTCGAGATCAACGCGATGCTGGACGGTCTGCGCACCTTTGTGGACGACATCGAACAAACCGGGCCCGGCCGTCACATCTATTCCAACTTCCTGTCCGGAATGAGCAGCCTGCCGGTGACCTTGAAGGCCGCCCCGGCCAGGGGAGCCGACTGGCAGGAATAACCTGCGGGGTCTGACCGAAACCGCGCTGAAACCCATCGCCGGGCATCATGGGAGAGGCGGGACAGCGCGGGGCGCCGTGGGCACGCGGGCGCCTGTGGCTGTGGGCCCGCGGCGCCGTGGGGCTTTCCGTCCAACTGCGCGAATTGTTCAGACGGGGGCCCTCGATCCCCATCGGGAGGAGCGGCAGTGCGTGTTCTTGTGATCGAAGACGACGAGGAGATGGGCCGGGCGGTCGCCACCGGCCTGCGCCGGGCCCGGATGGCCGTCGACCTCGCCCTCGACGGCCCCGCCGGGCTCGAACGCGCCCTGCTCAACGACTACGACGTGGTCGTGCTCGACCGCGACCTGCCCGGCCTGCACGGCGACGAGATCTGCGGCGAGCTGATCGCCGCCCAGTGCCGCAGCCGGGTGCTCATGCTCACCGCGGCCGCCACCGCCGAGGACATGGTCGACGGGCTGGGCATCGGCGCCGACGACTACCTGCCCAAGCCCTTCGACTTCCCGGTGCTGGTCGCGCGGATCGGCGCGCTCGCGCGCCGCGCCCACCCGATGGTCCCGCCGGTGCTCGAGCACGGCGACATCGTCGTGGACACGGCCCGGCGCCGCGCCCACCGCGGGTCGCGGCCGCTCGAGCTGGCCCCCAAGGAGTTCGGCGTCCTGGAGCTGCTGATCGCCTCCAAGGGCCGTACCGTCTCCTCCGAGGAGCTGCTGGAACGGGTCTGGGACGAGGCCGCCGATCCGTTCACCAAGACCGTCAAGGTCACCATGAGCCGGCTGCGCGCCAAGCTGGGCGACCCGCCGGTCATCGAGACCGTCGCCAAGTCCGGATACCGGATCTGAGGCCGCCATGCGCTCGCACCAGCCCGCCGCCCGGGAAGAACCCCCCGCCCAGGAGCGGCCCGCCGCCCAGGGACGGCCGTCCGCTCGGCACGCGGCACGGGCCGCCGCGCGCACGTCGCGGCTCCGCCTGCCCAACCGCACCGTCCGGCTCCGCCTCACCCTGCTGTACGGCGCCCTGTTCCTCGTCTGCGGGACCGCGCTGCTGGCGATCACGTACGTGCTGATGGACCACGCCACGGCCGACGGCTACATCTACAAGGGCAAGGACAACAGCGTCAACGCGATGGTCGGCTCCCCCGAGCCGCCGCAGGGGTACCCGCCGGTCCCGGAGGGCCGCCAGAGCCAGAGCGGGCAGCTCGAGGGCGTCGACCCGAACCCGGCCGCCGAGCAGCCGATGGCCGACGCCAGGACGGCCGAGCTCCTCGCCAAACGGCAGCACGAGGAGCAGATGCACCAGCTGATCATCCAGTCCGGCATCGCCCTGGGGATCATGACGGTGATCTCGATCGGGCTGGGCTGGATCGTGGCGGGACGCATCCTGCACCGGCTGCGGACGATCACCGCGGCGGCGCGCGACATCTCGGCGACCAACCTGCACGAACGGCTCGCCCTCGACGGCCCGCGCGACGAGCTCAAGGAGCTCGGCGACACCTTCGACGAGCTGCTCGCCCGGCTGGAGTCCTCGTTCCTGACGCAGCGCCAGTTCATCGCCAACGCCTCGCACGAGCTGCGCACGCCGCTGGCCCGGCAGCGCACCGTCGCGCAGGTCGCGCTGTCCGACCCCGGGGCCACCGCCGACACGCTCCGGGAGGCCCACGAGCGGGTGCTCGCCGCGGGCGCGCAGCAGGAACGGCTCATCGCGGCGCTGCTCACCCTGGCCCGAGGGCAGGCCGGGCTCAGCGCCCGCGAGCCGTTCGACCTGGCGCGGCTGACCGAGGAGGTCGTCATCATCCGGCAGGAAGACGCCGAGCAGCGCGGCCTGCGGATCGGCACGCGGTTCTCGCCCGCGACGGCGGTGGGCGACCCCCGGCTGGCCGAACGCCTGATCGTCAACCTCGTCGACAACGCGCTGCGCCACAACGTCCCGGACGGCCACGTCCGGGTCGGCACCGGGGTCCGGGACGGCCGCCCCGTCCTGACGGTGGTCAACACCGGCCCCGTCGTGCCCGCCGACGCCGTCGACAGGCTCTTCCGCCCGTTCGAGCGGCTCGGCGCCGAGCGCACCCGCAAGGACGGCCTCGGCCTGGGCATGCCGATCGTGCGGGCCGTCGCCGACGCCCACGACGCCGGCATCACCGTGGAGCCGCGCCCCGGCGGGGGCCTGGAGATCACCGTGAGCTTCCAGGCCCCGGACCCGCCCGCCCCCGCCCACCGGCGCGCCCCCTCCCTCGCGAACGGCGCGGGACCCGCCCGGCCGCGCGCTTGACCTGCTCCCGCTCTTGTCCGGAGTCGAGCGACGTCCGGAGGACATCCCCCGCTGAAGGAGGCGGAAAGTGCTCGAGACCACGACCGTGCGCGACAAGAACGTCGTCGACGACGACGACCCGCGCGCGCAGATCTGGGAAGTGCTGCGCGGCCAGTGGAGATTCTCCGCGCTGTACGCGTTCGTCGACCTCGAACTCGCGGACCGGTTAGGTTCGGGCCCGCTGACGGTCGACACGCTCGCCGAACGCTGCGGCGGCGACCGCCTGGCCCTGAGCCGTCTGCTGCGCACCGCCGCGGGTCTCGGCATCGTACGCAGCGTCCCGGGTGAGGACGGCCTGGGCAGGTACGCCCTGACCCCGGCGGGCGAGACCCTGCGCACCGACGTGCCGCGCTCGATGCGTTCGGTCGTCATCCCGCAGGGGGCGCCGGACTTCCTGGAGGCGATGGGTTCCCTGGCCGAGGCGGTCCGCGATGGCAGGTCCCCGTTCGCCACCCGCTTCGGAACGATGTACGGCTATCTGGAGCAGCACCCCGAGGCCCGGCACCACTTCGACGCCCACATGTCGACCCGGTCCCGTTCCATCGCCGAGGCCGTCGTCGCCGAGTACGACTTCTCCGGGATCGGCGTCATCGCCGACCTGGGCGGCGGCGTGGGCACCGTGCTCGCGACGATCCTGCGGGCCGCTCCGAACCTGCGCGGTCTCCTGTTCGAACTCGAACCGGTCGTCGCCCGGGCCGCCGGCTTCCTCGCCGACCAGGGCGTCGCCGACCGCTGCGAGCTGGTCGCCGGCGACTTCTTCACCTCGGTCCCCGCGGCGGACGCCTACATCCTCTCCAACATCGTCCACAACTGGGACGACGACGGCGCCCTGCGCATCCTGACCAACATGCGCGAGGTCATGCCCGACCACGGCCGGGCGCTGCTGCTGGACATCCTCCTGCCCGAGGACGACCGTCCCCACCTGGGCAAGGACCTGGACATGCGGATGCTGGCGCTCTACGACGGCGCCCGCGAACGCGGCGAGGACGAGTACCTCGCCCTGCTCGGCAAGGCGGGACTGCGCCCCAACCGGGTGATCGAGCTGCCGTACGCCCTCAGCCTGATCGAAGCCCTGCCGGACTTCTGAGCGGGAGGAACCATGCGCAAGCCCGCGATGGTCTACCGCACCCCCGAGGACGACAGCACCCGGTGGCTCGGCTTCCCGTTCCGCCCGGGCGACATCGTCGTCAGCACGGCGCACAAGAGCGGCACGACCTGGACCCAGATGATCTGTGCGCTCCTGGTCTTCCAGACCCCCGAGCTGCCGGCCCCGCTCGCGGAGCTGTCCCCCTGGCTGGACCAGCTCGTCACCCCGGCCGACGAGGTGTACGCCTCGCTGGCCGCCCAGGAGCACCGCCGCTTCATCAAGACCCACACCCCGCTCGACGGGCTGCCGCTGGCCCCCGAGGTCACCTACATCGTCGTCGCCCGGCACCCGCTCGACGTGGCGGTCTCCCGCTACCACCACTTCGAGGGGCTGCCGGCCGGCGAGCGCCCCCGGATCCCGCCCGTGCGCGAATGGGTGCTGTCCTGGGTCGACCGCGACGACTGGCAGCCCGACTCGCTCCAGCGCCTCGTCTGGCACCTCTCCGACGCCTGGGAGCGCCGCGACGAACCCAACGTGGTGCTCGTCCACTACGAAGACCTGTCCCTCGACCTCGACCACGAGATGCGCCGCCTGGCCGGCCGCCTGGGAATCAGCGTCCCCGACCGAACCTGGCCCGCCCTCGTGGAGGCGGCCACGTTCAAGCACATGCGCGCCCGCGCCGACCTGCTGGTCCCCAAGGCGGCCAAGGCCCTGACCGACAACCGCGCGTTCTTCCGCAAGGGCACCTCCGGCTCGGGCCGCGCCCTGCTGGCTGGCGAAGAACTGGCCCACTACCGCGAACGCGTGGAGACCATGGCCTCCCCCGACCTCCTGTCCTGGCTCCACCGCCCGTGCTCTATTTAGTCCCGGCCTACGGCGCTCGCCTGGCGGCTGTGTCTCTAGTCCCGGCCCACGGCACTCGCCTGGCGGCTCGCACCTAACCGGGCCTTGGCGAGCGCGACATCGCTTCGCGATCTGCCCGGTGAGGCTCGCCTTCGGCTTCGCCTCACCGGGCAGGTAGCGCGCTCGCGCGGTACTTGAGGCCACTTCGAGACATGCTCGAGAAGACAAGAGAACGCCGAGGCCCCACCGCGGGGCCTCGGCGTTCGTTCGTCAGGAGTTGCCGCAGTCGTACAGGAGCTCCTGGGGGTTGGGCTGGGCGGCGCCCGCGCCCGCATAGGACGATTCGGGCACCGGGGTGCAGGCGGAGCGCGTCCACTGGATGACGTCGTTGACGGTCGGGGTGATGGGCGTACCGGAGTAGCCGATGTCGGCCGAGCCGCCGACGAGGATGAAGCGCAGGTCGCCGTCGGCCACCAGCTCCTTGATCCGTGACAGCGTCGGTGCGGGTACGGAGCCGCGGAAGCCGCCGATCGGCAGCACCTTCGCGCCGGCACCGGCGATGAAGGTGCTGGCCGTGTCGAAGGACGTCGTGGCGAAGAGGTGGTCGGCGCCCCTGGCGTGGGCTCGGGTGTAGCGGAGCAGCGCGCGCTGGTGGCCGGTCAGTTCGTAGTGCGAACCCGGCTCGCGGTGGTTGCCCGGTCCGGCGCCGGCTTCGAAGGAGTCGCCCGCGTAGCGGGAGTCGAGTACGGAGGCGGCCCAGACGGTGGGCGTGAGCAGGACCGCGCCGACTCCGGCGACCAGCGCGGCCGTGACCATGCGGGGGCGCGCCCAGGGCTTGACGAGGGCCACCACCAGGACCACCAGCGCCGCCCCGCCGACCGCCGAGACGAGCGGGACCAGCCACGGCAGGAAGCTCGGGTAGTCCCTGGAGAGGTGGATCGTCCACGCCAGTTCGGCGGCCACCAGCACCGGAAGGGCCCAGGCACGCCTGCCGCCCGCGCGGTGGGCGCGGCAGATCGCGACGATTCCCGCCGCGGCCAGGGCCGCGATCGAGACGCTCAGGGTCGCGAGGTAGGCCTTGTGGGACACATCGATCTTGGAGAAGACGAGCGCGGATAGCGCGAACCACGTGCCCCACATCAGGTACCCGCCACGGGTCCGGTCGGTGCGGCCGGCCCGGCGGTGCCACACCAGGCCGAGGCCCAGCGACAGGAGCGCCGCGGGATACAGCCAGCCGGTCTGCGTGGCGATGTCGGGCCTCAGGAGCTTGGTCCAGCCTCCCGAGCTCTCCGACGTCCCGGCCCGGGGGGCGGCGCCGTCCGGTCCTGTGCCGGGTGCGGTGTCGGGTCCGCTGTCGGCCGTTCCGCTCGTGGTGCCCGGGCCCCGATCGTCCTTGCCGCCGGGTCCCCCGCCTTCATGGGTTCCCGGGCCGCCGGTGTCCTCGTTGCCGGGCCCTCCGCCCTGGCTCGTACCACCGTCCTGGCCGCTCGGGGCACCGGGTGCGTTCGGGTCGGTGCCCTTGCTCTGGGTCGCCGGGCCGTTGCCGCCGTCCTGGGATCCGGCGCCGCGGAGCGTCCCCGGCACCATGATCCCGAGGCGGTCCAGGCCGTTGTAGCCGAACACCATCGACAGCGCTTTGTCGTTGGTGGTGCCGTCGACGTAGGGACGGTCCGCGGCCGGCGTCAGCACGAAGAGCATGGTCCAGGACGCCGACACGACGATCAGGGCGGCCCCCGCGATCAGCAGGTGCCGGATCCGGCGGCGCAGGGCGACGTCGGCCACCAGCAGGTACCCCAGGGCCAGCGCCGGGACGACCATCCACGCCTGCAGCATCTTGCACTGGAACCCGAGGCCGATCCAGACGCCGGCCAGCACCAGGGAACGCGGGCGCGCCTCGTTGACCGCCCGCTGGTAGCAGTCGGCGGCCAGCACGAGGAACATCGTCAGCGCCCCGTCCTCCATGGAATGGCCGAACATCGACGTCACGATCGGCGTCAGCCCGAGCAGGCCGGCGGCGAGCAGCCCCGCCGCCGGGCCCTGCCAGCGGCGTACCACCCGGTACATGACCAGGACCGTGATGACGCCCTCGATCGCCTGCGGCAGCGCGAGCGACCACTCGTGGAACCCGAAGATCCGGACGGACAGGGCCTGGAACACGAAGGACCCGGCCAGCTTGTCGACCGTGGACGTGGCGGCCGGGTCGACGGCGCCGAAGAGGAACGCCTTCCAACTCATCGACATGCTCTTGGCGACCACGGAGTACAGCGGGGCGTACCCGGCATCGTGCAGATTCCAGGAGAACAGCAGGCCGGCGACCGCCGCGACGGCCAGCAGCGCCGGACGGGCCCAGGGCGGCTGCCCGTCCGGCGAGCGCCACACCTCCCAGCGGCGGCGCGGCCTCGGCGCGGCTCCGGCGGGGGGCGCGGGAGCGTCGGAACGATCTTCCTTCGTCGTCGGTAACGGACCGTGCGACGTGGACACGCAGAACCTCCGTACGGGGAGCGGGCCGGTGGAGAAGCGGGCCCGGTACGGGGGTCGGTACGGGAGCCCGGCCGGGCCGTCGATGCGTCGACGCCGGTCAGCCGGCGGAGCTTCCGTGGGTGTCGCCGCCGGCGTACTTCTGGCAGGCCTTCTCCGCCGCCTGGTAGACCGGGTGGTCCGGCGCCATGCCGATCTTGTCGCCGTCGAGGGCGGCCCCGCCGTTGGGGTTGGGGTCCGGGAACCTGGTCACGCCGTGGTCGCGCATGCACTTCGAGTGCTTCAGCGCCCTGGCCCGGTCCTGCGCGGGGTTGTCGCCGCTTCCGCCGGCGGGCATCAGCGACTGGCACGCCTTTTCGGCGGCCTTGGTGGTCGCGGAGTTGGCCCCGACGGCATTGCCATTCACCTGGAGGCCCTTGCCGGGTACCGGGTCGGGGAAATTGCTGACCCCGTGCGACCGCATGCACTGGGAGTATTTGAGGAGGCCGGCGTAGATCTCCTTATCGCTCGGCATCTTCTCGCCGCCGTTGCCGCTCTGCGAGGGCGCGGCGCTCCCGCCGGGCGCCACCGCCACGGACTTGGGCTTGTCGTCTCCGGACGAGCCGCAGGCGCTCGTCAGCAGCGCGAACGCGCTCAGCCCCACGGCGAACGGAACTGCGACACCCCTGAACCTTCCGGTATTTCCGGTCATTGCTTTTTCTCCCTCTGACGACTTGTCTGTTCCTGAACAGTTCTATCGCCGCAAGGGTTTCGGGGCGGTTTCAGAAGGCGCGGAGGGCGGTGGAGATCAGCTGGGCGATTTCCTGGAGGGGTTCGCCCTCCAGCATCCGGTGGTGGTCGGAGGCGATGTCGTGACTGCGGACGGTGCCCTCGATGTAGGGCTTCCAGGCTTCCGGGGCCTCGGTGGCGGGTGTGTCGTCGGGCCGGTTGAACTTGGCGACGAACAGGAGGAGGTCGCCTGGGAACGGGGCCGGCACGTGCTCCATGAGGAGGCGCGTGTTGTTCTCCGCGACCTTGTGCAGGGCCGAGAGCGACGCGTCGGGTTCGGCCGCGACCGGCCGGAGGCGGGCTCGGGGAGCGACGCCCGCCCCTTCCGTCTCGCGGTAGGGGTAGCCGTCGATGACGGCCAGCATCGCGACCTCGTCCGGGATGCGGGCCGCGATCGCCTGGGCCACCACGCCGCCGAAGGACCAGCCCACGAGGTGGTACGGGCCGGTCGGCCGGATGGCGCGGATCCGGGACAGGTAGTGGTCGGCCATCTCCTCGACGGTGTCGGGGAGGTCTCCTTCGCCGTCGAGTCCACTCGCCTGGAGGCCGTACACCGGGTGGTCCGGGAAGTGGTCGGCCAGTCCGGCGTAGCTCCAGCCGAGGCCGCCGCCGGGGTGGACGCAGAAGATCGGGGGCTTGTCGCCCTCGGTACGGAAGGCCACCACCGGCGCGAAGTCGCCGGTGCGGTCGTGCTCGTGGAGCGACGCGGCGATCTCGGCGACGGTCGGGGTGCCGATCAGCGTGCGGATGCTCACCTCGACGTCCAGGACCGCGCGGATCCGGGAGATCAGGCGGATCGCGAGGAGGGAGTCGCCGCCCAGCTCGAAGAAGGAGTCCTCCGCGCCGACCCGGTCCAGGCCGAGGACCTCGGCGAACAGGTCGCAGAGGATCTCCTCGGCCGGGGTGGCCGGGGGGCGGCCGGCCGCGGCGGAGTCCGGCGCCGGGAGGGCCGCGCGATCGAGCTTGCCGTTCACCGTGACGGGCAGTTCGGGCAGCAGCACGACCGCGGCCGGGACCATGTGGTCCGGCAGCCTGATCGCCACGAACTCCCGCAGCATGTCGGCGGGCACCCCGTCCTCGGTGGGGACGACGTAGGCGACCAGGCGCTGGACGCCCGGCCGGTCCTCGCGGGCGATGACCGCGGCCTGGGCGACCTGGGCGTGGGCCGACAGGACCGCCTCGATCTCGCCCGGCTCCACGCGGAAGCCGCGGATCTTGATCTGGTCGTCGGCGCGGCCGGCGAAGACGAGTTCGCCGGCCGGTGTCCAGCTGACGAGGTCGCCGGTGCGGTACATGCGTCCGGGGGCGAAGGGGCAGGCGACGAAGCGTTCGGCCGTGAGCGCGGGGCGGCCGACGTAGCCGCGGGCCAGGGCGGGGCCGGCGATGTAGAGCTCGCCGGTGACGCCGGGCGGGACGGGGCGCAGGAACTCGTCCAGGACGTAGACCCGGGTGTTCCAGATGGGGCCGCCGACGGAGATGCCGCCTCCGGGGGTCAGGGGCGCGCTCATCGTGGCGCACACCGTGGACTCGGTGGGGCCGTAGGCGTTGAACATCCGGTGGCCGGCCGACCACGTGGCCGCGAGGGCGGGCGGGCATGCCTCTCCGGCCACGATGATGCTCAGGGATTCGGGCAGGTCCTCCACCGTCGCGAGCATCGAGGGCGGCAGCGTCACGTGGGTGACACCGGCGTCCGTCACCACGGCTTCCAGGCTGTCCTGCATGCCGTCGGGGTCGGCCAGGACGAGCGCGCCGCCCGACAGCAGGGCCATGCAGAGTTCCCAGAACGCCGCGTCGAAGCCCAGCGCGGCGAACTGCAGCACCCGTGAGCCCTCGCCCAGCCCGAACCGGTCGATCTGCCAGTCCGCGAGGCCGCCGATACCGCCGTGCGTGACTGCCACGCCCTTGGGGCGGCCGGTGGAGCCGGAGGTGTAGATGACGTACGCGGGGTGTTCGGGCCGGAGGGACGTCCGGTGGGGGGCGTCCGAGGGCGCCGCGGCCAGTGCCGACGCGGTCGCCGGGTCGTCCCAGACGAGGCGTTCCCGGTCGGTCACCAGGTGCGCGGTCGCGCTGGTGCAGACCACCACGGCCGGACGGGCGTCACCCAGCATGAAGGCGATCCGCTCCGGCGGATACTCCGGGTCGATCGGCAGGTAGGCGGACCCGGCCTTGGCCACGCCCAGAACCACGACGGGCAGGTCCTCCGAACGATCCATGAGCACGCCGACCAGGCCCTCGGGGCCCGCTCCGCGATCGATCAGGGTGTGCGCCAGCCGGTTCGCGCGGGCGTCCAGCTCGGCGTAGGTCAGCTCCGCCTCGCCGTACGTCACCGCGAGCGCGTCCGGAACGCGCGCGGCCTGCGCCTCGAACAGCTCGGGCAGCGTTCCCCCGCGCACCGGGCGGGACGTGTCGTTCCAGCCTTCGAGCACGCGGTCCCGCTCGTCGTCGAACAGGACGTCCAGCCCGCTGACCTTCCGGTCCGGGTGGGCGGCCACCAGCTCGAACACGCGGACCAGCCGATCGGCTAGCAGCCGCGCTGTGCCCTCGTCGAACAGGTCGACGGCGTACTGGACACCGCCGTCGATCCCGGCCGGGACGCCGCGCTCGTCGCGGACCTCGGCGAACGTGACCGCCAGGTCGAACCTGGCCGTCTCCGTCTCGTCCGGCGGCTGCAGCGGCCGGACGCGCAGTCCGGGCAGTTCCCAGGGGGTGTCGGCCTGCGGGATGTTCTGGAAGGTCATCCAGATCTGGAACAGCGGGTGCCGGGCCAGGGACCGGACCGGGTTGAGGTCCTCGACCAGGCGCTCGAACGGCAGGTCCTGGTTGGCGTACGCCGCCAGGTCCGCCTCCCGCACCCGCGCCAGGAGTTCGTCGAACGACGGGTCGCCGCTCACGTCCGTCCGCAGGACCAGCGTGTTCAGGAAGAACCCGGCCAGGTCCTCCAGGGCCGCGTCGCCCCGGCCCGCGACGGCGGTGCCGAACGCCATGTCGGTTCCGGCGCCCGTCCGCGCCAGCAGCACCGCGAGCGCCGCCTGCGCCAGCATGAACATGGTGACGCCGTTCCGCCGGGCGACCTCGACGAGGCGGGCGTGCACGTCGGGGTCGACGCGCAACGGCACCGAGCCGCCCTTGAAGGACGCCTCCGCCGGGCGGGGACGGTCCGCGGGGAGCGCGAGCTCCTCCGGCAGGCCGGCGAGGGTCTCGCGCCAGTAGCCGAGCTGTCCGGAGATCAGGCTGTCCGGGTCGTCGAGTTCGCCGAGGACCTCGCGCTGCCAGAGCGAGTAGTCGGCGTACTGGACGGGCAGCGGCTCCCAGCCGGGCGCGCCGCCCGCGCTTCGAGCCGCGTAGGCGATCCCGAGGTCGCGGGCCAGCAGGCCCATCGACCAGCCGTCCGCCGCGATGTGGTGCGCGACCACGACCAGCACGTGGTCCGCCTCCGAGAGCTCCAGCAGCCGGGTCCGCCACGGCAGCTCGTGCTCCACGTCGAACCCGCGCGCCATCTCGCCGCCGAGCACCCCGTCCAGGTCGCGCTCGTCGACCCGGGTCACCGTCAGCCGGGGCCGTCCGGCCTCGCCTTCCAGGACCTGCTGCCGGGGCGTCCCGCCGTCGCCCGGGAAGACCGTGCGGAGGCTCTCGTGCCGGTCCGCCACGTCGCCGAGCGCGGCTTCGAGGGCGCCGATGTCCAGGTCGCCTGAAAGGCGCAGCGCGAGCGGCATGTTGTACGCGGCGCCCGCGCCGGCCTCCTCCAGCCGGTTGAGGAACCACATGCGCTGCTGGGCGTACGACAGCGGCACGGCCTCCGGACGCTCTCGCACCGCCAGTTCCGTCCGGAGGGCGCCGCCACGATCACCGTCGGCCAGTTCGGCCAGGCCCGCGACGGTCGGGGCGCCGAACAGCTCACGGACGCTGATCTCGGCGTCCATCACCGCCCGCACGCGGGCGATCAGCCGCATCGCCAGCAGCGAGTCACCGCCCAGCTCGAAGAACGAGTCCTCCGCGCCCACCGTCTCCCGGCCGAGAACCTCGGCGAACAGCCCGCACAGCACCTCTTCGGTCGGCGTCGCCGGGCCACGGCTCGTCACCGGCCCGGCGAGGGCGGGCGCGGGGAGCGCGGCACGGTCGAGCTTGCCGTTGACCGTCACCGGGAGCGCGTCCAGCGAGACCACGGCGGCCGGGACCATGTAGTCGGGCAGCCGCGCCGCGGCATGCGCCCGCAGCGCCGCCTCGCCCGCGCCGGTGCCCCCATCGGCGGGAACGACGTAGGCGACGAGCCGCCTGACGCCCGGCCGGTCCTCGCGAGCGATCACCGCCGCCTGGCGGACGCCGTCGTGGGCGGCGAGGACGGCCTCGACTTCGGCGGGCTCGATCCGGAACCCGCGGATCTTCACCTGCTCGTCGGCCCTGCCCGCGAACTCCAGGACGCCGGCGGACGTCCAGCGGGCCAGGTCGCCCGTGCGGTACATCCGTCCACCGGTGAACGGGCACGCCACGAACCGCTCCGCCGTCAGACCGGGACGGCCGGCGTATCCACGCGCCAGCCCGGCACCCGCCAGGTAGAGCTCGCCGACCACGCCCGGCGCCACCGGGCGCAGGAACCCGTCCAGCACGTACGCCCGGGTGTTGTCCATCGGCACACCGATCGGCACCGAGGCCGGGACGGCGCCCGCCTCGGTGAACGCGAGCTGCGTGGTGAACGCGGTGTTCTCGGTCGGCCCGTACGTCGTCCGCACGACCATGCCCGGGTGCTCTTCCAGCAGCGCCCGGACGGCGTTGGCCGACACCACGTCACCGCCCGTCGACACCTCCCGCACCCCGGCGAAGATCTCCGGTGACTGCTCGGCCAGCACCCGGAACAGCCCGGCGGTCGCGTGCACGTTGGTCACCTTGTGCTCGGCGATGAGCCGGCCGCGCTCGGCGATGTCCACCTCGCCGCCCGCGGGGACGATGACCAGCCGGCCGCCGCGCAGCAGCGGGACCCACACCTCGTACGTGGAGGCGTCGAAGGCGTGGTTGGCCTGGACGAGAACCCGCTCGACCACCTCGTCGGCCCAGCTGCCGTCCAGGCAGAACGCGACCACGTTGCCGTGCGTGACCGCCACACCCTTCGGCACGCCGGTCGACCCCGACGTGTACATCACATAGGCGAGTTGCTGCGCCGACACCCGCACGTCCGGGTCGTCCGCCCGCGACCCCTCGACCAGATCCTCGGCGGTCAGCACCACCGAGACGCCCGCCTCGGCCGCGATCGCCCGGCGCCGCTCGGCCGGATGACCGGCGTCCAGCGGGACGTACGCCGCACCCGCCTTCACGACGGCGAGCAACGCGATGATCAGGTCGGCCGACCGGTCCATCAGCACACCGACCAGATCCCCGGGACGCACTCCACGATCGATCAGCGAGTGCGCCAGCCGGTTGGCCCGCCCGCCGAGCTCGGCGTAGGTCAGCTCCACATCACCGGACACGACCGCGACCGCGTCCGGGGTCTCGGCCACGCGGCGCCGGAACAGCTCCGGCAGCGAGGCGGCCGGCAGCGGCCGGTCGGTGGCGTTCCAGTCGCGGACGACCTGGCGCCGCTCGTCCGCGTCCAGCACCTCGATCTCGCGCAGGCGCAGTCCCGGATCGGCGGCGACCTGTCCCAGCACCCGCACCAGCCGGCCTGCCAGGACCTCCGCGGTCCGCTCGTCGAACAGGTCGGTGGCGTAGTGGACGCCGCCCGCCATTCCGGCCGGGGCACCCTGCCGGTCACGCTGCTCGGCCAGGATGACCGACAGGTCGAACCGCGCCGCCAGCTTGTCCTCGGTGTCCAGCGGCCGGACGTCCAGGCCCGGCAGTTCCCAGGGTTCCTGGGCCTCGGGCAGGTTGTGGAGGGTCAGCATCACCTGGAACAGCGGGTGCCGTGCCAGCGAGCGGGCGGGGTTGAGGTCCTCGACCAGCCGCTCGAACGGCAGGTCCTGGTGCGCGAAAGCCGCCAGGTCGGTCTCGCGCACCCGCTCCAGCACCTCGCTGAACGACGGGTCGCCGCTCACGTCCGTCCGCAGCACCAGCGTGTTCACGAAGAAGCCGGCAAGGCCCTCGAGCGCGGCGTCCCCGCGTCCGGCGACGGCCGTCCCCACCGGGATGTCGGTGCCCGCGCCGACCCGGGCCAGCAGCATCGCCAGCGCCGCCTGCGCCACCATGAACATCGTGACGCCGTGCTGTTGCGCCACCTCCAGCAGGCGTTCGTGAACGTCGGCCCCCACCCACAGCGGCACCGACTCGCCCTGGAAGGACGCCTCCGCCGGGCGGGAACGATCCGCGGGGAGCGCGAGCTCCTCGGGAATGCCCACGAGGGCCTCACGCCAATAGCCGAGCTGCGCCGAGATCACGCTGTCCGGGTCGTCGAGGTCGCCCAGGACCTCGCGCTGCCAGAGCGCGTAGTCGGCGTACTGGACGGGCAGCGGCTCCCAGCCCGGTGCGCCGTGGGCGCGGCGGGCCGCGTAGGCGGTACCGAGGTCGCGGGCCAGGACGCCCATCGACCAGCCGTCCACCGCGATGTGGTGCGCGACCACGACCAGCACGTACTCCGGTTCCGCCGCCGGTGCGGAGCGCGCGGCCAGGAGCCGGGCGCGGAACGGCAGTTCGCGGGCGAGGTCGAAGCCGCGGTCCATCTCGGTGACCGCGGCCTCGTCCAGGCCGTCGGGAGCGACCTCGCTGATCACCAGTTCAGGACGGCCGCCGGCGCCGTGCACGATCTCCTGGCGCGGCACCCCGCCCTCGTCGGGGAACCGCGTGCGCAGGCTCTCGTGCCGGTCGGCGACGTCTCCGAGGGCGGCCTCCAGGGCCGCGATGTCCAGGTCGCCCGACAGGCGCAGTGCGAGCGGGACGTTGTAGGCGGCGCCCGCGCCGGCTTCTTCGAGTCGGTTGAGGAACCACATCCGCTGCTGGGCGTAGGACAGTGGCACGTTCTGGGGGCGTTGGCGTGCGGTGAGCGCGACGCCGGTGTTGCCGGGCCGGTCGTTGTCGAGGATTCGGGCCAGTTCGGCGACGGTCGGGGCGCCGAACAGCTCGCGGATGCCGATCTCGACGTCCAGGACCGCACGGATCCGGACGATCAGCCGGATCGCCAGCAGCGAGTCCCCGCCGCGCTCGAAGAAGGAGTCCTGTACCCCCACCGTCTCCAGGCCGAGGACCTCGGCGAACAGGCCGCACAGGACCTCTTCGGTCGGTGTCGCCGGACCACGGCTCATCACCGGACCGGCGAAATCGGGAGCGGGCAGCGCCTCCCGGTCCAGCTTCCCGTTCACCGTGACAGGCAGTTCGTCCAGCACGACCACCGCGGCGGGGATCATGTAGTCCGGAAGGCGTTCCGCCGCGAAGTCGCGCAGCGCGCCCTCATCGCACCGGCCGTCGGCCGGGACGACGTAGGCGACCAGCCGCTTGACCTCCGGCCGGTCCTCGCGCGCGACCACCGCGACCTGGCCGACGGTCGGGTGACCGGCCAGCACCGCCTCGATCTCGCCGAGCTCGACCCGGAAACCGCGGATCTTCACCTGCTCGTCCGCACGACCGGCGAACACCAGCTCACCCGCCGGCGTCCAGCGCACACGGTCACCGGTCCGGTACATGCGCTCGCCACCACCGGTGAACGGGCACGCCACGAACCGTTCGGCGGTCAGCCCGGCCCACCCGACATATCCACGGGCCAGCGCCGGACCGGCGATGTAGAGCTCGCCGACGACGCCTGGTGGCACCGGGCGCAGGAGGTCGTCCAGCACGAACACCTGGGTGTTCCAGATCGGCCCGCCGATCGAGACGACCCCATCACCGTCCAGGGGCGGGCTCATCGTCGCGCAGACCGTCGACTCGCTCGGCCCGTAGGCGTTGAACATCCGCCGTCCGACCGACCATCGCTCCACCAGACCCGACGGGCACGCCTCGCCCGCGACCACGATCGTTCCTAGCGAGACCGGCAACTCCCCGACCGTCGCCAGCATCGACGGCGGCAACGTCACATGCGTGACCCCTGCCTCACCGACCAGCCCCTCCAGATCACTCTGCATCCGATCCGGATCCGCCAGCACCAGGGCAGAGCCGGTCAGCAGAGCCATGCACAGCTCCCAGAACGCCGCGTCGAACCCCAACGCCGCGAACTGCAGCACCCGCGAACCCTCACCCACCCCGAACCGCTCGACCTGCCAGTCCGCCAGACTCCCCACACCCGCATGCGTGACCACCACACCCTTGGGACGGCCGGTGGAGCCGGAGGTGTAGATGATGTACGCGGGGTGGTCGGGCCGGAGGGACGCCCGGCGGGGGGCGTCGGAGGGCGCCGCGGCCAGTGCCGACGCGGTCGCCGGGTCGTCCCAGACCAGACGTTCCCGGTCGCTCACCAGGTGCGCGGTCGCGCTGGTGCAGACCACCACGGCCGGACGGGCATCACCCAGCATGAAGCCGATCCGCTCCGGCGGATACTCCGGGTCGATCGGCATGTAAGCGGCACCGGCCTTGGCCACGCCCAAGACCACGACGGGCAGATCCTCGGACCGATCCACCAGCACGCCGACCACATCCTCAGGGCCCACGCCCCGAGCGATCAGCTCATGCGCAACCCCGTTGGCACGGGTATCCACCTCGGCATAGGTCAACTCCTCCGCGCCGAACACCACCGCCACCGCATCCGGGCAACGCGCCACCTGAGCCTCGAACAACTCCGCGAGCGTCCCCCGCCGCACCGACCGGGAGGTGTCGTTCCACCCCTCAAGCACCCGATACCGCTCATCGGCCGCCAGCACCTCCAGATCCCCGACACGAACCCGCGGATCCGCGGCCACCTGCTCCAGCACCCGCACCAACCGCTCCGCCAAGGCCTGCGCGGTGGCCTCATCGAACAGGTCCACGGCGTACTGGATGTCACCGTCCATCCCGGCCGGGACTCCGTACTCGTCGCGCGCCTCGGCGAACGTGATCGACAGGTCGAAGCGCGCCGAGACCATCTCGTTGGACTCCAGCCCTCGCACGCGCAGACCCGGCAGTTCCCAGGGCGACGACTGGTTCTGGGCGAGGTTCTGCAGGGTCAGGGTCACCTGGAACAGCGGGTGCCGTGCCAGCGAACGGGCGGGGTTGAGGTCCTCCACCAGCCGCTCGAACGGCAGATCCTGATGCGCGAAAGCCGCCAGATCGGCCTCCCGCACCCGCTCCAACACCTCAGCGAACGACGGATCACCACCCACATCCGTCCGCAACACCAACGTGTTCAAGAAGAACCCAGCGAGGTCTTCGAGGGACTCCTCACCACGACCGGCCACCGCCGTACCTACCGGAACATCACTCCCCGCACCCAACCGCGCCAGCAACATCCCCAACGCCGCCTGCGCCACCATGAACATCGTCACACCACGCTGCTGAGCCACCCGCACCAACCGCGCATGCACCTCCGCACCCACACCCACCGACACCGACCCACCCCGGAAAGACGCCTCCGCCAGGCGGGGACGGTCCACCGGCAGGGCGAGCTCCTCGGGAATGCCCGCGAGGGCCTCACGCCAGTACCCGAGCTGAGCCGAGATCAGGCTGTCCGGGTCGTCGAGTTCGCCGAGAACCTCGCGCTGCCAGAGCGCGTAGTCGGCGTACTGGACCGGCAGCGGCTCCCACTGGGGCACGCCGCCCGAACGCCGCGCCGCGTACGCCACGCCCAGATCACGCACCAGCACATCCATCGACCAGCCATCCACCGCGATGTGATGCGCCACCACCACCAACACAAACTCCGACCCCGACAACTCCAAAAGCCGCGCCCGCCACGGCAACCCGTGGCTCAGTTCGAAGCCCTCCGCCACTTCGGCGGCCAGGGTTCCACCAAGGTCCTCGGCGTCGATTCCGCTGACCGTCAGGCGGGGCCGGCCCGCCTCGCCGTGCAGGATCTCCTGGCGCGGCACCCCGCCGGTCTCGGGGAAGACCGTGCGCAGGCTCTCATGCCGGTCCGCAACGTCGCCCAGCGCTGCTTCCAGCGCCGCGACGTCCAGGTCACCCGACAGGCGCAATGCCAGCGGCACGTTGTACGCCGCGCCCGCCCCGGCCTCCTCCAGCCGGTTGAGGAACCACATGCGCTGCTGGGCATACGACAGCGGCACGACCTCCGGACGCTCCCGCACCGACAAAGCCGCCCGCGCACCACCACGCCCAGCATCGGCCAGACCCGCCAGACCCGCCACCGTCGGCGCCGCGAACAACTCACGAATGCTGACCTCCACGTCCAGAACGGCCCGCACCCGCGCGATCAACCGCATCGCCAGCAGCGAGTCACCGCCCAGCTCGAAGAACGAATCCTCCGCACCGACCGTCTCCAGGCCGAGGACCTCGGCGAACAGCCCGCAAAGGATCTCCTCGCCCGCCGTGGCGGGGCCACGGCTGGTGACCAGCCCGGCGAAGTTCGGGGCGGGAAGGGCGGCCCGATCGAGCTTGCCGTTGGCCGTGACCGGGAGAGCGTCCAACGAGACCACGGCCGCCGGGACCATGTAGTCGGGCAACCGCACCGCGACGCCCGTCCGCAGTTCCACCTCATCGACGCCGGCGTCGTGATCGGCGGGGACGACGTAGGCGACCAGCCGCTTCGCGCCGGGCCTGTCCTCGCGAGCGACCACCGCGACCTGACCGACCGTCTCGTGGCCGGCGAGGACGGCTTCGATCTCGGCGGGCTCGATCCGGAATCCGCGGATCTTCACCTGCTCGTCAGCCCGGCCCGCGAACTCCAGGACGCCAGCGGACGTCCACCGGCCCAGGTCACCGGTCCGGTACATGCGCCCGGAAGAGAAGGGGCACGCCACGAACCGCTCCGCGGTCAAAGCCACCCGGCCCATGTAGCCGCGCGCCAGCCCCGCGCCCGCGATGTAGAGCTCGCCGGTCACACCAGGCGGAACCGGCCGCAGGAACTCATCCAGCACGAAGACCTGGGTGTTGTCCATCGGCACACCGATCGGCACCGAGGCCAGGACGGCCCCCGCCTCGGTGAATGCGAGCTGCGTCGTGAACGCGGTGTTCTCGGTCGGTCCGTACGTCGTCCGCACGACCATGCCCGGATGGGTCTCCAGCAGCACCCGGATGGCATTGGCCGACACCACATCACCGCCGGTCAGCACCTCCCGCACACCGGCGAAGATCTCCGGCGACTGCTCGGCCAGCACCCGGAACAACCCCGACGCCGCAACAACATGCGTAACCCGCTGCTCCGCGATCAGCCGACCACGCTCAACCGCGTCCACCTCACCCGCAGGCACGACGACTAGCCGTCCGCCGCGCAGCAACGGCGCCCACACCTCATACGTCGACGCGTCAAAGGCATGGTTGGCCTGCACCAATACGACCCGCAACACATCATCACGCCACTCCCGATCGGAGCAGAACGCGACCACGTTGGCGTGAGTGACGGCGACACCCTTCGGCACACCCGTCGACCCCGACGTGAACATCACATACGCCAGCGAATCCCCCGACACCCGCACACCCGGACTGTCCGCACGAGACTCCCCGGTCAGATCCGCATCCGTCAGGACCAGCGAGACGCCCGCCTCGACGGCGACCGCCCGCCGCCGCTCCTCCAGCGGCACATACGCCCCACCAGCCTTCACGACGGCGAGCAACGCGACGACCAGATCGGCCGAGCGGTCCATCAGCACACCGACCAGATCACCCGGCCGCACCCCCCGAGCGATCAACGCGTGCGCCAGACCGTTCGCCCGCTCGTTCAACCCGGCGTAGGTCAGCTCCGCACCGTCGAACACCACCGCCACGGCATCGGGAGTCTCGGCCACCTGCCGCTCGAACAGTTCGGCCAGAGATGCATCGGGCACCGGCCGGGCAGTGCCGTTCCAGTCCAGCAGCACCCGACGCCGCTCGACCTCCTCCAGCACCTCCACATCACCGACCCGCACCCACGGATCGGCCGCGACCTGCTCCAACACCCGGGTCAACCGGTCTGCGAGTCCCTGAGCGGTCGCCTCATCGAACAGGTCGGTGGCGTACTGGATGCCGCCGTCGATTCCGGCCGGAGCGCCCTGCTCGTCACGCATCTCGGCGAAGGTGACCGACAGGTCGAACTTGGCGGCCTCCGCGCCGTCCGGCGGCGGAAGCGGCCGAACACGCAGTCCGGGCAGCAGCCAGGGCGTCTCCGCCTGGACGTTCTGGAAGGTCATCATGACCTGGAACAGCGGGTGCCGCGCCAGGGACCGGACCGGGTTGTGGTCCTCGACCAGCCGCTCGAACGGCAGGTCCTGGTGCGCGAAAGCCGCCAGGTCCGCATCCCGCACACGGTCCAGCAGCTCGGCGAACGACGGATCACCGCTCAGGTCCGTCCGCAGGACCAGCGTGTTCAGGAAGAACCCAGACAGATCTTCGAGGGCCGCGTCACCGCGTCCGGCCACCGGTGTGCCCATCGGAATGTCGGTGCCCGCACCCGTCCGGGCGAGCAGCGTCGCCAGCGCCGCCTGCGCGACCATGAACATCGTGACACCGCGCTGCCGGGCGATCTCGACCAGCCTCGCGTGCACATCCGCGTCCACCCGCACCGACACGGACCCACCGG
This sequence comes from Actinomadura rugatobispora, assembly GCF_055379765.1. Classification (NCBI taxonomy): domain Bacteria; kingdom Bacillati; phylum Actinomycetota; class Actinomycetes; order Streptosporangiales; family Thermomonosporaceae; genus Actinomadura; species Actinomadura rugatobispora. The sequence goes on from NZ_AP029191.1 coordinate 2,559,885, forward strand.
CGAAGGACGCCTCCGCCGGACGGGGACGGTCCATCGGCAGGGCAAGCTCTTCCGGAAGGTCGGCCAGGGCTTCGCGCCAATGGCCGAGCTGAGTGGAGATCACGCTCTCCGGGTCGTTCAGGTCGCCGAGGACCTCGCGCTGCCAGAGCGCGTAGTCCGCGTACTGCACCGGCAGCGGGGCCCACTCGGGAACGCCGCCAGCGCTCCGCGCCGCGTAGGCGGTGCCCAGGTCGCGGGCCAGCACACTCATCGACCAGCCGTCCGCCGCGATGTGGTGGGCGACCATGACCAGCACGAACTCCGAGTCAGAGAGCTTGAGCAACCGGGTCCGCCACGGCAGCTCGCGCTCCACGTCGAACGCGCGGCCCATCTCGGCGGCCAGCACGTCGTCCAGGTCGCGTTCGCCGACCTGGGTGACCGGCAGAGCGGGCCGGCCGGCGGTGCCGTGAAGGATCTCCTGGCGAGGAACCCCGTCGGCTTCGGGGAAGATCGTGCGCAGGCTCTCGTGCCGGTCGGCCACATCGCCGAGCGCCGCCTCCAGCGCCGCGACGTCCAGATCACCCGACAGCCGCAGCGCCAGCGGCATGTTGTACGCGGCGCCCGCGCCGTCCTCTTCGAGCCGGTTGAGGAACCACATCCGCTGCTGGGCGTACGACAGCGGCAGAACCTCCGGACGCGACCGCGCCGCCAGTTCGGCCCGTACCCCACCCCTGTCGGCGTCCGCCAGACGCGCCACACCGGCGACGGTCGGCGTCGTGAAGAGGTCCCGGATGCCCACTTCCGCGTCCAGGACGACCCGGACCCGTGCGATCAACCGCATCGCCAGCAGCGAGTCCCCGCCCAGTGCGAAGAACGAATCCTCCGCACCGACCGTCTCCAGCCCGAGGACCTCGGCGAACAGGCCGCACAGCACCTCTTCGGTCGGTGTCGCCGGGCCGCGACCGGTGACCGCGACCGCGAAGTCCGGGGCGGGCAGCGCGGCCCGGTCCAGCTTGCCGTTCACGGTCACCGGCAGGGTGTCGAGCACCATCACCGCGGCGGGGACCATGTAGTCCGGGAGCCGTTCCGTCACGAAGTCACGCAGCATGCCCTCGTCGCACTGGCCGTTGGCCGGGACGACGTAGGCGACGAGCCGCTTCACGCCCGGCTGGTCCTCACGCGCGATCACCGCCGCCTGCCCGACCTGCTCGTGAGCGGCCAGCACGGCCTCCACCTCGGCGGGCTCGATCCGGAAACCACGGATCTTCACCTGCTCGTCCACGCGACCGGCGAATTCCAGTACTCCGGCCTCGCTCCACCTGGCGAGGTCACCCGTGCGATACATCCGCCCGCCGTCGAACGGACACGCCACGAACCGCTCCGCCGTCAGCCCGGCCCGCCCCACATACCCCCGAGCCAAACCCGCGCCCGCAATGTAGAGCTCGCCCACCACACCCGGTGGCACCGGCTGGAGGAATCCGTCCAGCACGTACGACCGGGTGTTGTCCATCGGCGCACCGATCGGCACCGAGGCCGGAACAGCCGCCGGGTCGGTGAAGGGGACCTGCGTGGTAAACGCGGTGTTCTCCGTCGGCCCGTAGGTCGTCCGCACGACCATGCCCGGGTGCTGTTGCAGCAGCGCCCGGATCGCGGCGGACGAGACCACGTCGCCGCCGGTCGAGACCTCCCGGACCCCGGCGAAGATCTCCGGGGACTGTTCGGCCAGCACCCGGAACAAGCCCGCTGTGGCATGCACGTTGGTCACCCCGTGCTCAGCGATCAACCGGCCACGCTCGACCGCATCCACCTCCCCCGGAGGAACGATCACCAAGCGGCCACCGCGCAGCAACGGCACCCACACCTCATACGTTGAGGCGTCGAACGCGTGGTTCGCCTGGACCAGGACCCGCTCGACCACCTCATCGGTCCAGCTTCCGTCCCCGCAGAACGCGACCACGTTGGCGTGAGTGACGGCGACACCCTTCGGCACACCGGTCGACCCCGACGTGAACATCACATACGCCAGCGAATCCCCCGACACGCGCACGCCCGGACTGTCCGCACGAGACTCCCCGGTCAGATCCGCATCGGTCAGGACCAGCGAGACGCCCGCCTCGGCTGCGACCGCCCGCCGCCGCTCCTCCAGCGGCACATACGCCCCACCAGCCTTCAACACCGCCAGCAATGCGACGATCAGATCGGCCGACCGGTCCATCACCACACCGACCAGATCACCCGGCCTCACCCCACGGCCGACCAGCGCATGCGCCTGACCATTCGCTCGGCCGTCCAGCTCGGCGTAGGTCAGCTCCGCGCCCTCGAAAACCACCGCCACGGCGTCCGGAGACTCGGCTACCCGCCGCTCGAACAACTCGGCCAGAGACGCCTCCGGCACCGGACGGGCCGTGTCGTTCCACTCCACCAGGACCTGGTGACGCTCGGCCTCGCCGAGCACTTCCACATCACCGACCCGCACCTGTGGATCGCGGGCGACCTGTTCCAGCACCCGCGCCATGCGGTCCGCCAGGGCCTGGGCGGTCGCCTCGTCGAACAGGTCGCGGGCGTAGTGGATGCCCCCGCTCATCCCCGCCGGAGCGCCGTCCGCGGTCCGGTGTTCGGCCAGCGAAAACGAGAGGTCGAACTTGGCCGACGCCGCTTCCTCCTCCGCTTCGACCAGCGGACGGGCACGCAGACCGGGCAGCTCCATGGGAGCTTCATCCTGCGGGAGGTTCTGCACGGTCAGCATCACCTGGAACAGCGGGTGCCGCGCCAGGGACCGGACCGGGTTGAGGTCCTCGACCAGCCGCTCGAACGGCAGATCCTGATGCGCGTACGCCGCCAGATCGGCTTCCCGCACCCGCCCCAGCAGCTCGGCGAACGACGGATCGCCGCTCACGTCCGTCCGCAACACCAACGTGTTGATGAAGAAGCCGGCGAGATCCTCCAGCACGGCTTCACCGCGGCCTGCGACGGCGGTACCGACCGGAATGTCGGTACCGGCGCCCAAACGCGCCAGCAGCAACGCCAACGCCGCCTGCGTCACCATGAACATCGTGACGCCGCTCTTCTGGGCGGTCTCCGTCAGCCCGGCGTGGGTCCGCGCGTCCACCTCGATCGGCACCGAGCCGGCCCGGAAGGTCGCCTCCGCCGGACGGGGACGGTCCACCGGCAGGGCGAGCTCCTCGGGAATGCCCGCGAGGGCCTCACGCCAGTGCGCGAGCTGCGCGGAGATCAGGCTGTCCGGGTCGTCGAGATCGCCGAGAACCTCGCGCTGCCAGAGCGCGTAGTCGGCGTACTGGACGGGCAGCGGCTCCCACTCGGGGGCACTCCCCGAACGCCGCGCCGCGTACGCCACGCCCATCTCGCGAGCCAGCACGCCCATCGACCAGCCGTCCACCGCGATGTGGTGCGCGGTCACGACCAGCACGTACTCCGACTCCGAGATCGTGAGCAGAGTCGTCCGCCAGGGCAACTCGCGGCCGAGGTCGAACCCGCGGCCCATCTCGGCGGCGACGGTCCCGCCCGCCTCACGCTCGTCGACCCGCACGACGGTCAGCGACGGCCGGCCCGCCTCACCGTGCAGGATCTCCTGCCGCGGCACCCCGCCGGTCTCCGGAAAGACCGTGCGCAGGCTCTCGTGGCGATCGGCCACGTCCCCCAGCGCGGCCTCGAGCGCCGCGACGTCCAGATCACCCGACAGGCGCAGGGCGAGCGGGACGTTGTAGGCGGCCCGGACGTTGCTCTCCTCGAGCCGGTTGAGGAACCACATGCGCTGCTGGGCGTACGACAGCGGCACGACCTCCGGACGCGCCCGCACCGCCAAAGCCGCCCGCGTGCCACCGGCCTGCTCGCCATCGGCCAGCCGAGCGATGCCCGCGACCGTCGGCGCGGCGAACAACTCACGGATATTGACCTCGACGTCCAGAACGGCCCGCACCCGGGCGATCAGCCGCATCGCCAGCAGCGAGTCACCACCGAGCTCGAAGAACGAGTCCTCCGCACCGACCGTCTCCAGCCCGAGGACCTCGGCGAACAGCCCGCAGACGATCTCCTCGGTCACCGTCGCCGGCCCTCGGCCGGTGATCTGCCCGGCGAAGTCGGGGGCCGGAAGCGCCGCACGGTCGAGCTTGCCGTTGACGGTGACCGGAAGCTCGTCCAGCGCCATCACGGCGGCAGGGACCATATAGTCCGGCAGTCGCGCCGCGACATGCGCTCGCAGCGCCGCCTCGTCCGCGCCGGTGTCTTCATCGGTGGGAACGACGTAGGCGACCAGCCGCTTCACACCGGGCCGGTCCTCGCGAGCGATCACCGCGACCTGACCGACCTGCTCGTGGGCGGCGAGGACGGCCTCGATCTCGGCGGGCTCGATCCGGAAACCGCGGATCTTCACCTGCTCGTCGGCCCGGCCCGCGAACTCCAGGACTCCGGCGGACGTCCACCGGCCCAGGTCACCGGTCCGGTACATGCGCCCGGAAGAGAAGGGACACGCCACGAACCGCTCCGCGGTCAAAGCCGCCCGGCCCATGTAGCCGCGCGCCAACCCCGCACCGGCGATGTAGAGCTCGCCGGTCACGCCAGGCGGAACCGGCCGCAGGAACTCATCCAGTACGAAGACCTGGGTGTTGTCCATCGGGAAGCCGATCGGCACCGGAACCGGAACCAACTCGGCGTCAGTGAAGGCGAGCTGCGTCGTGAACGCGGTGTTCTCGGTCGGTCCGTACGTCGTCCGCACGACCAGGCCCGGATGGGTCTCCAACAGCACCCGGATGGCATTGGCAGACACCACATCCCCGCCGGTCAACACCTCCCGCACACCGGCGAAGATCTCCGGCGACTGCTCGGCCAGCACCCGGAACAACCCCGACGCCGCAACCACATGCGTAACCCGCTGCTCCGCGATCAGCCGACCACGCTCAACCGCGTCGACCTCACCCGGCGGAACAATGACAAGCCGACCGCCCCGCAGCAACGGCGCCCACACCTCATACGTCGACGCATCGAAAGCATGGTTGGCCTGCACCAACACGACCCGCAACACATCATCACGCCACTGCCCATCGGAACAGAACGCAACCACGTTGGCGTGAGTGACCGCGACGCCCTTCGGCACACTGGTCGACCCCGATGTGAACATCACATACGCCAGCGAATCCCCAGATACGCGGACACCCGGGTTGTCCGCACGAAACTCCCCGGTCAGATCCGCATCCGTCAGGACCAGCGAGACGCCCGCTTCGGCTGCGACCGCCCGCCGCCGCTCCTCCAGCGGCACATACGCCCCACCGGCCTTCACGACGGCGAGCAACGCGACGATCAGATCGGCCGAGCGGTCCATCAGCACACCGACCAGATCACCCGGCCGCACACCCCGAGCGATCAACGCGTGCGCCAGACCGTTCGCCCGCTCGTTCAACCCGGCGTAGGTCAGCTCCGCACCCTCGAACACCACCGCCACCGCGTCCGGAGACTCGGCCACCTGCCGCTCGAACAGTTCGGCCAGAGATGCATCGGGCACCGGCTGGGCAGTGCCGTTCCAGTCCAGCAGCACCCGACGCCGCTCGACCTCCTCCAGCACCTCCACATCACCGACCCGCACCCACGGATCGGCCGCGACCTTGTCCAGAACGCGAACCAACCGGTCCGCCAGCGCCCGAGCGGTCGCCTCATCGAACAGGTCCGTCGCGTAGAGGATCTCTCCGCCGAGGCCGGCGGGCAGGCCGTCCTCGGTCCGATGGTCGGCCAGCGTGACCGACAGGTCGAACTTGGCCACCTGCGTTTCGTCCGGCGGAAGGGCTTGGGCGTGCAGACCCGGCAGGTCCAAGGGGGTCTCTGCCGACGGGACGGCGTCGACGCCCAGCATCACCTGGAACAGCGGATGCCGTGCCAGCGAGCGGGCGGGGTTGAGGTCCTCGACCAGCCGCTCGAACGGCAGGTCCTGGTGCGCGAAAGCCGCCAGGTCGGTCTCGCGCACCCGCTCCAGCAGCTCGGCGAACGACGGGTCGCCGCTCACATCCGTTCGCAGCACCAACGAGTTGATGAAGAAGCCCGCGAGCTTCTCCAAGCCCTCCTCACCGCGACCGGCGATCGCCGTGCCGAGCGGAATGTCGGTCCCCGCGCCCATCCGCGCCAGCAGCAGCGCCAGCGCCGCCTGCGCGACCATGAACATCGTGACACCACGCTGCCGGGCGATCTCCACGAGCGCGGCGTGCGTCTCCGCGGTCACCTGGATCGGTACGGCACGTCCCTGGAAGGACGGCTCCGCCGGACGCGCCCGGTCCAGCGGCAGGACGAGTTCTTCCGGAATCCCCGCCAGCGCCTGCCGCCAGTAGCCGAGCTGCGCCGAGATCACACTCTCGGGATCGTCCAGGTCGCCCAGCACCTCGCGCTGCCACAGCGTGTAGTCCGCGTACTGCACCGGCAACGGCTCCCACGCGGGGGCGGCCCCTGCCGTCCGCGCCGTGTACGCCACGCTCAGGTTGTTGGCCAGGACGCCCATCGACCAGCCGTCCACGACGACATGGTGCGCGACCACGATCAGCACGTACTCGGTCGGCGACAGCACTAGCAGCGTCGTACGCCAGGGCAGCTCCCGGCGCAGGTCGAACCCTCGCCCGACCTCCCTCGCGACGGCCGCGTCCAGTTCCTCTTCACCGATCTCGGTGACGACGAGCCCGGGACGGCCTTCCCGCCCCTCAAGGATCTCCTGACGTGGGGCCCCTTCGCTCTCGGGGAAAACCGTACGCAGGCTCTCGTGCCGGTCGGCCACATCCCCCAGCGCCGTCTCCAGCGCCGCGACATCCAGGTCACCCGACAGGCGCAGTGCGAGCGGGACGTTGTAGGCGGCGCCCGCGCCGGCTTCTTCGAGTCGGTTGAGGAACCACATGCGCTGCTGGGCGTAGGACAGTGGCACGTTCTGGGGGCGTTGGCGTGCGGTGAGCGCGACGCCGGTGTTGCCGGGCCGGTCGTTGTCGAGGATTCGGGCCAGTTCGGCGACGGTCGGGGCGCCGAACAGCTCGCGGATGCCGATCTCGACGTCCAGGACCGCACGGATCCGGACGATCAGCCGGATCGCCAGCAGCGAGTCCCCGCCACGCTCGAAGAAGGAGTCCTGCGCTCCCACCGTCTCCAGCCCGAGGACCTCGGCGAACAACCCGCACAGCACCTCCTCGGTCGGTGTCGCCGGACCGCGACCGGTGACCGCGCCCGCGAAGTCCGGGGCGGGCAGCGCGGCCCGGTCCAGCTTGCCGTTCGCCGTGACAGGCAACGCGTCCAGCACGACCACCGCGGCGGGGACCATGTAGTCCGGCAGCCGATCGGCCACGAAGTCACGGAGCACGCCTTCCTCGCATCGGCCGTTGGCCGGGACGACGTAGGCGACGAGCCGCTTCACGCCTGGCTGGTCCTCACGAGCGATCACCGCCGCCTGGCCGACCTGCTCGTGAGCGGCCAGCACGGCCTCCACCTCGGCGGGCTCGATCCGGAAGCCCCGGATCTTCACCTGCTCGTCCGCACGACCGGCGAACTCCAGGACGCCCGCCTCGTCCCACCTGGCCAGGTCACCCGTGCGATACATCCGCCCACCGTTGAACGGGCACGCCACGAACCGTTCGGCGGTCAGCCCGGCCCGCCCGACATATCCACGGGCCAGCGCCGGACCGGCGATGTAGAGCTCGCCGACCACGCCCGGTGGCACCGGGCGCAGCAGGTCGTCCAGCACGAACACCCGCGTGTTCCAGATCGGCCCGCCGATCGAGACGACCCCATCACCGTCCAGGGGCGGGCTCATCGTCGCGCAGACCGTCGACTCACTCGGCCCGTAGGCGTTGAACATCCGCCGCCCAGCCGACCACCGCTCCACCAGACCTGACGGGCACGCCTCACCCGCCACCACGATCGTTCCCAGCGAGGCCGGCAACTCCCCGACCGTCGCCAGCATCGACGGCGGCAGCGTCACATGCGTGACCCCCGCCTCACCGACCAACCCCTCCAGATCACTCTGCATCCGATCCGGATCCGCCAGCACCAGGGCAGAACCGGTCAGCAGGGCCATGCACAGCTCCCAGAACGCCGCATCGAACCCCAGCGCGGCGAACTGCAGCACCCGCGCACCCTCACCCAACCCGAACCGCTCGATCTGCCAGTCCGCCAGACTCCCCACACCCGCATGCGTCACCACCACACCCTTCGGCGTCCCCGTCGACCCCGAGGTGTAGATGACATAGGCCGGATGACCGGCACGCAACGGCCTCACCCGGTCCGCATCCGTGGGCGCGGCATCCCGACCAGTGGAGACGGCCGTCAGGTCCAGGCGTTCAACCCCGAAACCCTCCACCAGGCCCGCGGTCGCCTGCGTGCAGACCACCACGGCGGGACGAGCATCACCGAGCATGAAGCCGATCCGATCGGCCGGATACTCCGGGTCGATCGGCAGGTAAGCGGCACCGGACTTGGCCACCCCCAGCACCACCACCGGAAGGTCCACCGACCGCTCCACCAGCACACCGACCACATCCTCAGGGCCCACGCCCCGAGCGATCAGCTCATGCGCAACCCGGTTGGCACGGGCATCCACCTCGGCATAGCTCAGCTCCGCGCCCTCGAACACCACCGCCACCGCATCCGGGCAACACGCCACCTGAGCCTCGAACAACTCCGCCAGCGTCCCCTCCCGCACCGACCGGGAGGTGTCGTTCCACCCCTCAAGCACCCGGTGCCGCTCATCGGCCGCCAGCACCTCCAGATCCCCGACACGAACCCGCGGATCCGCGGCCACCTGCTCCAGCACCCGCACCAACCGCTCCGCCAACGCCCGCACAGACCCCTCATCGAACAGGTCCACGGCGTAGTCGATCGCTCCGCTCATGCCCGCGGGGGCGCCGCGCTCGTCGCGCAACTCGGCGAAGGTGATCTCCAGATCGAACCGTGCCGAGACCATCTCGTCGGTCCGCAGCGGCCGGACGTCCAGGCCGGGCAGCACGTTCAGCGATCGGGACTCGGACACGTGATGCAGCGTCAGCGCCACCTGGAACAGCGGGTGCCGTGCCAGCGAACGGGCGGGGTTGAGGTCCTCCACCAGCCGCTCGAACGGCAGATCCTGATGCGCGAAAGCCGCCAGATCGGCCTCCCGCACCCGCTCCAACACCTCAGCGAACGACGGATCACCACCCACATCCGTCCGCAACACCAACGTGTTCAAGAAGAACCCAGCGAGGTCTTCGAGGGACTCCTCACCACGACCGGCCACCGCCGTACCTACCGGAACATCACTCCCCGCACCCAACCGCGCCAGCAACATCCCCAACGCCGCCTGCGCCACCATGAACATCGTCACACCACGCTGCTGAGCCACCCGCACCAACCGCGCATGCACCTCCGCACCCACACCCACCGACACCGACCCACCCCGGAAAGACGCCTCCGCCGGACGCGGACGATCCACCGGCAACGCCAGCTCCTCGGGAATGCCCGCGAGCGCCTCACGCCAGAAACCAAGCTGAGCCGAGATCACACTGTCCGGATCGTCCAGGTCGCCGAGAACCTCGCGCTGCCAGAGCGCATAGTCGGCGTACTGGACCGGCAGCGGCTCCCACTGGGGCACGCCGCCCGAACGCCGCGCCGCGTACGCCACGCCCAGATCACGCACCAGCACATCCATCGACCAGCCATCCACCGCGATGTGATGCGCCACCACCACCAACACAAACTCCGACCCCGACAACTCCAAAAGCCGCGCCCGCCACGGCAACTCGCGGTCGACCTCGAACCCGTACCCGAGCTCGACGGCCACGGCCTCGGGGAGACCCTGCTCATCGGTCCGGGTCACCGCCAGCGACGGCCGCCCCGCCGCGCCGTGCAGGATCTCCTGACGTGGCACGCCGTTGACCGCGGGGAAGATCGTCCGCAGGCTCTCGTGCCGATCGGCCACATCGCCGAGCGCCGCCTCCAGCGCCGCGACGTCCAGATCACCCGACAGCCGCAGCGCCAGCGGCACGTTGTAGCCGGCCCCGGCACCGGTTCCCTCCAGCCGGTTCAGGAACCACATGCGCTGCTGGGCGTACGACAGCGGCACGACCTCCGGACGCTCCCGCGCCGTCAGAGCCGTCCGCGCACCACCCCGCCCGGTGTCGACCAGACCCGCCAGACCCGCCACAGTCGGGGCGGCGAACAACTCACGGACGCTGACCTCGACCTCCAGAACGGCCCGCACCCGCGCGATCAACCGCATCGCCAGCAGCGAGTCACCACCCAGCTCGAAGAACGAATCCTCCGCTCCCACCCTCCTCACCCCGAGAACCTCGGCGAAGAGGCCGGCGACGATCTCCTCGGTGAGGGTCGCGGGGGCCCGGCCGGTCATCCGGCCCGCCAGGTCGGGTGCGGGCAGCGCGGCCCGGTCCAGCTTGCCGTTGACCATCACCGGCAGCGCGTCCAGCACCACCACGGCCGCGGGCACCAGGAATTCGGGCAGGCGCGCGGCCGCGTACTCCCGCAGCGCGCTCGCGCTCGCGTCCGTCCGCCCCTCGGCGGGGACGACGTAGGCGACCAGCCGCTTGGCACCCGGCCGGTCCTCGCGGGCGATCACCGCGACCTGGCCGACCTGCTCGTGGGCGGCCAGGACCGCCTCCACCTCACCCGGCTCGATCCGGATACCGCGGATCTTGACCTGCTCGTCCACGCGACCGGCGAACACCAGTTCCCCGGCCTCGTTCCACAGCGCCAGGTCGCCCGTCCGGTACATCCGCTCACCGGCGCCGGTGAACGGGCACGCCACGAACCGCTCCGCCGTCAGACCGGCCCGCCCCACATACCCACGGGCAAGCTGGGCCCCGGCGACGTACAGTTCCCCGGCGACCCCTGCCGGGACCGGCTGCAGGAACTCGTCCAGCACGAACACCCGCGTGTTCCACACCGGACGACCGATCGGCACCGCATCGGACGCGCCCGCACCGGACCCGCCCATACCGGAACATGGCTGGGCGGTCACACCGATCGTCGTCTCCGTTGGCCCGTACAGGTTGTGCAGCGGCACCCCCAGCCGCTCACCGAACTCGGACGCCAACCCTGCCGGCAGCGCCTCCCCGCCCGAGAACACCCGGCGCAGGGTCCGGGCGGCCGGCACGGCTCCTTCCTCCTGCAGGAAGGCCGCGAGCATCGAGGGAACGAACTCGGCCGTGGTGACCCGCTCGCGCACGATCAGCTCGGCCAGATAGGCCGGGTCGCGATGACCGCCGGGCCGGGCCACCACCACGCCCGCACCCACGATCAACGGCCAGAACAGCTCCCACACCGAGACGTCGAACCCCAGCGGAGTCTTCTGCACCGACCGGTCATCAGCCGCGAGCCCGTACCGGCCCTGCATCCAGAGCAGCTGGTTGACGACCGCCGCATGACCGACCGCGACTCCCTTGGGACGTCCCGTCGAGCCCGAGGTGTAGATCACGTACGCGAGGTCGTCGGCGTGCAGCGGCACGGACGGCGCGGTCGCCGGACGAGCCGCCAGCGCGGCGGCGGCCGACGGTTCGTCGATCACCAGCCGCTCGGCTCCCGCCTCGCCGGGCAGGAGTTCCTCGGTCGCGGTCGTGCACACCACCACCGCCGGGCGGGCGTCGCCGAGCATGTAGGCGATGCGGTCGGCGGGGTACTCCGGATCGATCGGAACGTACGCGGCGCCCGCCTTCATGATCCCCAGCAGCACCGCGGGCAGTTCCGCCGACCGGTCCATCGCGACACCGACCAGGGCGCCGGCCCCGGTCCCCCGCGCGATCAGTTCGTGCGCCATCCGGTTCGCCCGCGCGTCCAGTTCCGCGTACGACCACCCGGTCCCCTCACAGACCACCGCCACAGCGTCCGGGGACCGCGCCACCTGAGCCTCGAACAGGTCCACCAACGACTCGCCCGGCACATCCCGGACGGTGTCGTTCCATTCCACGACGACATGACGGCGTTCGGTGTCCGACAGCACCCCGACCTGTCCCGTCCGGACCGTCGGGTCGGCGGCGACCTGCTCCAGCACCCGGACCAGCCGGTCGAGCAGAGCCTGCGCCGCCTCCTCGCCGAACACGTCCGGCCGGTATTCCAGGCCGAGGTCGAGCCGGTCCGCGGCGGCGGCCAGCAGGGTGAGCGGGTAGTGGGAGGCGTCCTCGCCCTCGGCGCCGGTGACCTTCAGGCCGCCGGGGCCCGGCTGACCGCCGCCACCGACGCGCGGGTAGTTCTGGTACGCCATGAGGCTGTCGAACCTGGCGCCGGGACCGCCCACGCGCTGGATCTCCGCCAGGCCCAGATGCTGGTGGGCCAGCAGTTCCGACTGCTCGCCCTGGAGCCTGGCCAGCAGTTCTCCGAACGGCTCGCCGGCCTCCAGGCGGACCCGCACGGGGACGGTGTTGGTGAACAGCCCGAGCATGCGCTCCACGCCCGGCAGCTCCGCCGGACGCCCGGCCACCGTGGCGCCGAAGGCCACGTCGGCCCGGCCGGTGATCTTGCCGAGCACCAGTCCCCAGGCGCCCTGGACGACCGTGTTCAGGGTGAGGCCGCGGCCGCCCGCCAGGCTTCGCAGCCGCTCCGTCAGCTCCTCCGTCGCGCGCACGGTCACGTAGTGCGGCATCACCGGCGCGCTCGGCGGCTCGGCCGGGCCCACGCGCGTCGGCTCGGTGAGCCCGCTCAGCGCGCGCCGCCAGGCCCGCCGCGCCGCGTCCTTGTCCTGGCGTGCCAGCCATGCCAGGTACTCGCGATACGGCGTCACCGGGGGCAGGCCGCCCGCGTCACCGCCCGCGGCGTAGATCCGGGCCAGCTCGTCGAACAGGATCGGGGACGACCAGCCGTCGAGCACGATGTGGTGCATCGAGACCACGAGCCTGTACTCGCCGCCCGCCAGCTTCACCAGCAGCAGGCGCAGCAGCGGCGGCACCGACAGGTCGAAGTTGCGCGACCGCTCCTGCTCGGCGGCGCGCGCGAGCTCTTCCGCCGCCTCCGCGGCGGGCCGTCCCGACAGGTCCAGCTCGCGCCAGGGCACCCGCACACCGCTCGCGATCACCTGGACGAGCTGCTGCGCCCCGGTGGGCTGCTGGAATCCCGCGCGTAAGCTCGCGTGCCGGTCCAGCAGCGCCTGCCAGGAGGTTCGCAGCAGCCCGGTGTCGAGGGGTTCGGCCAGATCCAGAATATGTTGCCCGACATAAACGTCGCGCGCCCGCTCGTCATACCAGGCGTGGAAGAGCAGCCCTTCCTGCAGGGGCGACAGCGGCCACACATCCTCAATACGGATCTGAGTCATCGAGCTCCCTCTCGCCCCGCCAGAACAAAGCCTCGTGCAAACTCAACCAATTTTGGACTTTACCAAGTGAGAGCCCTGGTAAGGCCGTGTCCAACTGACCAGAATCCCTCGTTCGATTCGGCCGGATAATTGTTTCCGGGCCGCGCCGCCGGGCTCAGCCCATTCCTTGCGCGAGTTTCGCCTGGAGTTCCTCGATCTGATCTTGTGCGAGGGCCACGAGCGGAAAGTCGGACGGGGTGTATCCGCCGCTCTCGGGATCGGCGGTGTGAGCGACCAGGCCGCCCAGCATGTCCACCCACCCGGCGGTCAGCTCCTCGACCGCCGTCCGGTCGAGCACCCCGGCCGGGCACGTCAGCGACACGGTCAGCTCGGGCCCGCCGGGCAGGTCCCGCACCAGTCCGGCGGCCTCCAGCGTGTGCGTGGCCGCCATGTCCGCGTCCGCGCCGCCGCCCAGCGCCGTCTCCCCGGCGGGCTGCCAGGGCACCTCCGCCCGCCGGCCCGCGGCCGGGGCTCCGTCCGCCTCGGAGGTGGCGTAGCGCCCGAGGTAGTTGAACGAGATCTGCGGGGTGGGCAGCGCGGCCAGCACCGGCGCGGTCTCCGGGTTGAGGTAGCGCAGCATCCCGTAGCCCAGCGCGTCCCCGGGCACGGCCCGCAGCTGCTCCTTGACCCGCTTGACCAGGTGACCCGCCGCCTCGCCGCCGGCCCGCACCCCGGCGGGATCCGCTCCGCCCGGATCCAGGCGCACCGGATATCCGTTGGTGAACCAGCCGACCGTGCGGGTGAGGTCCATGTCGTCGTCCAGCGGCTCGCGGCCGTGGCCCTCCACGTCCACGAGCACCCCGCCGACCAGGTCGCGCCCCTGCCCGCGGCGCCGTTCGGCGATCGCGGCCAGCAGGCCCGCCAGGAGTATGTCGTCGACCCCGGCGTGGAACGCCGCCGGGACCCGGGTCAGCAGCGCCGACGTCACCTCTCCCGGCACCGGCAGCGCGACCCGGTTCATGCCCTCGGCCATGGTGTCGCGAGCCGGATCGGGCAGCCGGTCGCCGAGCAGCGGGTCCGGACCGGCGAGCATCCGCCTCCACTCGGGCAGTTCGGCGGTCCGCCGCGTACCGGCCGCCTGGGCCGCCAGTTCCTCGGCCCAGCGCCGGAACGACGTCCCGGCCGGCTCCAGGTCGGGTTCGCGTCCGGCGGACACCGCCGCGTACGCCGCGGCCAGGTCGGGCAGCAGCACCCGCCACGACACCCCGTCCATGACCAGGTGATGGACGACCAGCAGCAGCCTGCCGGGCACGTCCCGGCCCGCGTCGAACCACACGGCCTGGACCATCGCGCCGCCGCGCGGGTCCAGGCGACTCATCGCCTGCCAGGAGTGGGTCTCGATCGCCTCCGCCACCGCCGCGGGGTCCAGCCCGCCGACGTCCACGCGGCGCAGGCAGGTCCGCCCCGCCGGCGCCCCGGCGGGCGGCACCACCAGGCGCCACGTGGCGATCTCGGGGGTGTCGGCCTCCAGCCGCGCGCGCAGGACGTCATGGGTGTCCAGCACCGCCTGGAGCGTCGCGGCCATGGTGTCGAGGTCCGGGCCGGGCGGCGCGGTCAGCAGCATCGACTGGCAGTACCGGCCCGTCAACGCGACCGGGCCCGCCCGCTCGGCCGTCTCGCGCATCACCGGGGTCAGCGGGAACGTCCCCGTCGCGATGTCCTCGGCCTTCGCCGGACCGGCCGCGGCCACCGGCTCGGCGACCCGGGCGAGCCCGGCCGGGGTCTGCTGCTCGAACATCTGCCGCGCGGTGATCAGCAGGCCCGACCTGCGGGACCGCGCCACCACCAGCATCGACATGATCGAGTCGCCGCCCAGCGCGAAGAACGAATCGTCCGCACCGACCGTCTCCAGCCCGAGCACCTCGGCGAACACCGCACAGAGGATCTCCTCGGCCACGGTCGCCGGGGCCCGGCCGGTCGCCCGGCCCGCCAGGTCAGGCGCGGGCAGCGCGGCCCGGTCCAGCTTGCCGTTGACCATCAACGGCAGCGCGTCCAGCGCCATCACGGCCGCGGGCACCATGTGGTCGGGCAGCCGGTCCGCGACGCGCGCCCGCAGCGCCGCCTCGTCCACGCCGCCGGCGCCGTCGGCCGGGACGACGTAGGCGACCAGCCTCTTCACACCCGGCTGGTCCTCGCGGGCGATCACCGCGACCTGACCGACCGTCGCGTCGCCGGCCAGCACCGACTCGACCTCGCCGGGCTCGATCCGGATACCCCGGATCTTGACCTGCTCGTCCACGCGACCGGCGAACACCAGCTCCCCGGCCTTGTCCCACCGCACCAGGTCGCCCGTCCGGTACATCCGCGCACCGGCGCCGGTGAACGGGCACGCGACGAACCGCTCCGCGGTCAGGCCCGCCCGGCCGACATATCCCCGCGCGAGCTGGACCCCGGCGATGTACAACTCCCCGGCCACTCCCGCCGGGACCGGGCACAGGAACTCGTCCAGCACGAACAGGCGCGTGTTCCACACCGGACGCCCGATCGGCACCGCACCCGTCCCGGCCACGGACGAGCACGTGTACGCCGTCACGCTGTTCGTCGCCTCCGTCGGCCCGTACGAGTTGTCCAGCGGCACCCCCAGCCGCTCACCGAACTCGGCCGCCAACCCTGCCGGCAGCGCCTCCCCGCCCGAGAACACCCGGCGCAGACTCCCCGCCGCCCTGACCGCACCCTCCTCCTCGAGAAAGGCCGCGAGCATCGAGGGAACGAACTCGGCCGTGGTGACCCGCTCGCGCACGATCAACTCGGCCAGATAGGCCGGATCGCGATGACCGCCGGGCCGGGCCACCACCACGCCCGCACCCACGATCAACGGCCAGAACAGCTCCCACACCGAGACGTCGAACCCCAGCGGAGTCTTCTGCACCGACCGGTCATCGGCCGCGAGCCCGTACCGGCCCTGCATCCAGAGCAGCTGGTTGACGACCGCCGCATGACCGACCGCGACTCCCTTGGGACGTCCCGTCGAGCCCGAGGTGTAGATCACGTACGCGAGGGCGTCGGCGTGCAGCGGCACGGACGGCGCGGTCGCCGGACGGTCCGCCACAGGCGAGTCGTCCAGCACCAGCAACTCTTGCCCCGCCGCTCCGGGCAGCAGTTCCCGGGTCGCGGTCGTGCACACCGTCACGCCCGGCGACGCGTCCTCGATCACGTAGGCGATGCGGTCGGCCGGATACTCCGGGTCGATCGGAACGTACGCGGCGCCCGCCTTCATGACCCCCAGCAGCACCGCCGGAAGATCCGCCGACCGGTCCAGCATGACGCCGACCAGGCCGCCCGGTCCGGCGCCGCGCGCGATCAGCTCGTGCGCCATCCGGTTCGCCCGCGCGTCCAGCTCCGCGTACGACCAGGGCTCCCCCTCGTACACCACCGCCACCGCATCGGGGGAACGCGCGACCTGCGCCTCGAACAAGCCCGCCAGCGAATCGCGCGGCACCTCCCGGGCCGTGTCGTTCCACTCCTCGACGACACGGCGCCGCTCCTCGCCGGACAGGACGTCCAGGTCGCCCAGGCCGGTCTCCGGGTCGGCGGCCACCTGCTCCAGGACCCGCACCAGCCGTCCGGCCAGCTCCCGGACGGTGCCCTCGTCGAACAGGTCGACGGCGTACTCGATCTCACCGCCGATACCGGCCGGAGAGCCGTCCTCGTCCCGGTGCTCCTCCAGCGTCACCGAGAGGTCGAACTTGGCCGACATCGATCCGCCGGGCATGGGGGCCACCTGCGCGCCCGGGAAGTCCCAGTCCACCGGCGGGATGTTGTGGACGGCCAGCATCACCTGGAACAGCGGGTGCCGGCTCATCGAGCGGGCGGGGTTGAGGTCCTCGACCAGCCGCTCGAACGGCAGGTCCTGGTGCGCGTACGCCGCCAGGTCGGTCTCGCGCACCCGCTCCAGCACCTCGGTGAACGACGGGTCGCCGCTCACGTCCGTCCGCAGCACCAGCGTGTTCACGAAGAAGCCCGCCAGGTTCTCCAGGGCCGCGTCGCCGCGTCCGGCCACCACCGTCCCCACCGGGATGTCGGTGCCGGCACCGACCCGGGCCAGCAGCATCGCCAGCGCCGCCTGCGCCACCATGAACATCGTGACGCCCCTCTGCCGGGCCACCTCCACCAGCAGCGCGTGCAGGCGTGCGTCGAGTTCGACGGGGACGGTCCCTGCCTCGTACGAGGCCACCGCCGGACGCGGCCGGTCCCAGGGCAGCACCAGTTCCTCCGGCGCCCCTCGCAGGGCCCGCCGCCAGTAGTCGAGCTGCCCCGAGATGAGGCTGCCGGAGTCGTCGGGGTCGCCCAGGGTCTCGCGCTGCCACAGCGCATAGTCGATGTACTGCACCGGCAGCGGTTCCCACCCCGGCGCCCTCCCGGACCGGCGGGCCGCGTACGCGGCGCCCAGGTCGCGGGCCAGCACGCCCATCGACCAGCCGTCCACCGCGATGTGGTGCGCGACCATGACCAGGACGAACTCGGACGGTGACACGACGAGCAGCCGGACCCGCCACGGCGGCCGCCGGGCCAGGTCGAAGCCCCCGGTCATCTCGGCGCCGATCACCTCCCGCAGATCCCGCTCGGCCACCTTCCCGACCACCAGGCGCGGCCGCCCCGCCGCGCCCGTCAGGACCTCCTGGCGGGGCACGCCGCCGGCGTCCGGGAACAGGGTGCGCAGGCTCTCGTGCCGGTCGGCCACATCGCCGAGCGCCGCCTCCAGCGCCGCGACGTCCAGATCGCCGATCAGCCTCAACGCCATCGGCACGTTGTAGGCGGCGACCGCGAGGGGGTCTCCGTCCTCCTCCAGCCGGTTGAGGAACCACATGCGCTGCTGCGCGTACGACAGCGGCACGGTCTCCGGCCGCTGCCGCGCCACCAGCTCGGCCCGCGCGCCCTCGGGGTCGCCGGCCACCAGCCGCGCGACGCCCGCGACCGAGGGCGCGGCGAACAGCTCGCGAATGCCGATCTCGGCGCCCAGCACCGCCCGGACCCGCGCGATCAGCCGCATCGCCAGCAGCGAGTCGCCGCCGAGCGCGAAGAACGACGCCTGCGCGCCGACCCGCTCCAGCCCCAGGACCTCGGCGAACAGCCCGCACAGCACTTCCTCGACCGGCGTCGCCGGGCCCCGGCCGCTCGCCGCGCCCGCGAAGTCGGGGGCGGGCAGCGCGGCCTTGTCCAGCTTCCCGTTCACGGTCACCGGCAGCGTGTCCCGCATCACCACCGCGGCCGGGACCATGTGCTCGGGCAGCCGCGCCGCCGCGTACTCCCGCAGCGCCGGTCCGTCGACGCCGCCGGCCACCGCGTACGCGACCAGGCGCGTGACGCCGGGCCGGTCCTCGCGGGCGACCACCGCGACCTGGGAGACCCTCGGGTGCGCGGCCAGGACGGACTCGATCTCGCCCGGCTCGACCCGGAAGCCGCGCAGCTGGATCTGCTGGTCGGCGCGGCCGAGGTGCTCGAGCGTGCCGTCCGGGCGCCGCCGCGCCAGGTCGCCGGACCGGTACATGCGGGCGCCTCCGGAGCCGCCCGGCTCCGCGACGAACCGCGCGGCGGTCAGCTCCGGGCGGCCCAGGTAGCCGCGGGCGAGCCCGCGACCCGCCACGTAGATCTCGCCGGTCACTCCGGGCGGCACGGGCCGCAGCCAGTCGTCCAGGACGTGCACCCGCAGGTCCGGGATCGGCACGCCGATGACGCTCGCCCTCTCCTCCGCGCAGGTCCGCGCGTCCAGCGGCGCGTGGGTGACGTGCACGGTGGTCTCGGTGATGCCGTACATGTTCACCGGCACCGCCTCGGGGCGCCGGGCGCACCAGCCCGCCAGCCGCGCCGGTTCCAGTGCCTCGCCGCCGAACACCACGAACCGCAGCGCCAGACCGGCCGCGGGCGCCTCCGTGTCGGCCGCCATGAGCTGGTAGAACGCCGACGGCGTCTGGTTCAGCACGGTGACGCGCTCGGCGGCCAGCAACGCCAGGAAGTCGCGCGGCGACCGCGACACCGGATAGGGCACCACGACCAGCCGCCCGCCGTACGCCAGCGCCCCCCACAGCTCCCACACCGAGAAGTCGAAGGCGTAGGAGTGGAACAGCGTCCACACGTCGTCGGGCCCGAACCCGAACCAGTGCTCCGTCTCGGTCAGCAGCCGGACCACGCCGGCGTGCGGGACCACCACGCCCTTGGGCCGGCCGGTCGAGCCCGACGTGTAGATCACGTAGGCCGGGTGCCCGGGGCGCGGCGCCACGGCCCGGCCGGCATCGGCGGGCGGCGTGCCGGGACGTGCGGCGAGCGCCGCGGCGACCGCGGGATCATCCAGCACCAGCCGCCCGTCCCCGCCACCGCCGGCCGCCGCCGCGCCCGCGGTCGCGTTCGTGCACACGACGACGGCGGGAGCCGCGTCGGCCAGCATGTAGGCGATGCGGCCGTCCGGATATCCGGGGTCGACCGGAACGTAGGCGGCGCCCGCCTTCACCACGGCGAGCACCGTCATGACCAGCTCGGCCGAACGCTCCAGGACGACGCCCACCAGCGTCTCCGGCCCCGCGCCGCGATCGATCAGCTCGTGCGCGAGCCGGTTCGCCCGCTCGTCCAGTTCCGCGTACGTCCAGGAGACCTCACCGGACACCACCGCCACCGCGTCAGGGGTCTCGGCCGCGCGCCGCTCGAACAACTCGGGCAGCGTCACCTCCGGCGCCGGCCGGTCCGAAACGGCGGCCTGGTGCGCGGCGAGCCGCCGCCGTTCGGCCTCGTCGAGCAGGTCGAGCTGGCCGACGCGCAGCTTCGGGTCCGCAGCGACCTGCTCGAAGACCCGTTCCAGCCGCTCGGCGAGCGCCCGCGCCGTCGGCTCGTCGAACAGGTCGGTGGCGTACTGGATGTCCCCGGTGATCCCGGCGGGGGCGCCCGCCTCGTCCCGCTGCTCGGCCAGCGCGAGCGACAGGTCGAACTTGGCCGTCACCGTCTCCTCCAGCGGCGGCAGGGGCCGTACGCGCACGCCGGGAAGGTCCCACGGGGTCCGGGCCTGCGGGATGTTGTGGAAGGCCAGCATCACCTGGAACAGCGGATGCCGCGCCAGGGAACGGACCGGGTTGAGGTCCTCGACCAGCCGCTCGAACGGCAGCTCCCGATGCGCGTACGCGGCCAGGTCGGTCTCCCGTACGCGCGCCAGCAGCTCGGTGAAGGTCGGGTCGCCGCTCACGTCGGTGCGCAGCACGAGCGTGTTGGTGAAGAACCCGGCCAGGTCCTCAAGCGCCGCGTCGCCGCGCCCGGCCACCACCGCCCCCACCGGGACGTCGGTGCCCGCGCCCATCCGGGCCAGCAGCGCCGCCAGCGCGGCCTGGGCCACCATGAACGTCGTGGTCCTGGTCCGCTGCGCCACCTCCACCAGCCGGGCGTGCACCCGCGGCCCCACGCGCACCGGCACCGAGGCCCCGTCGAACGACGCCTCCGCGGGCCGCGGGCGATCCGCCGGGAGGGCGATCTCCTCGGGGACGCCGGCCAGAGCCGCGCGCCAGTACGCGAGCTGAGCCGAGAGCAGGCTGCCGGAGTCATCGGCGTCGCCCAGGACCTCGCGCTCCCACAGCGCGTAGTCGGCGTACTGCACCGGCAGCGGCTCCCACCCGGGCGCGCTCCCGGACCGCCGTGCCGCGTACGCGGTGCTCAGATCGCGGGCCAGCACGCCCATCGACCACCCGTCCACCGCGATGTGGTGCGCGACCACGACCAGGACGTGGTCCGTCGGCGACAACGCCAGCAGCGTGGTCCGCCAGGGCAGATCCCGGGCCAGGTCGAAGCCCCGGCGCATCTCGGCGGCCAGCGCCTCCGGCAGCCCGTCCTCGGCGATCTCGGAGACGGCGAGCCGGGGACGGCCGACCGCGCCTTCCAGGATCTCCTGGTGCGGGACGCCGTGCACGGCCGGAAAGATCGTCCGCAGGCTCTCGTGCCGGTCGGCGACGTCGCCGAGCGCGGCCTCCAGCGCGGCGATGTCCAGGTCACCCGTCAGCCGCAGCGGAAGGGGGATGTTGTAGGCGGCTCCGGCTCCCGCCGCCTCCAGCCGGTTCACGAACCACATGCGCTGCTGCGCGTACGACAGCGGCAGAACCTCCGGCCGCTCCCGCACCACCAGTTCCGCGCGCGCGCCGCCGGGCCGCTCCCCGTCGATGAGCCCGGCCATACCGGCGACCGTCGGGGCGGCGAACATCTGCCTGATGCTCACCTCCGCCTCCAGCACCGCCCGCACGCGGGCGACCAGCCGCATGGCCAGCAGCGAGTCACCGCCGAGCTCGAAGAACGAGGACTCGGCGCCCACCGTCTCCAGGCCGAGGACCTCGGCGAACAGCCCGCACAGCACCTCTTCGGTCGGCGTCGCGGGGCCCCGGCCGTCGCGCGGCCCGGCGAGGTCGGGCGCGGGCAGAGCCGCCCGGTCGAGTTTGCCGTTGACCGTGACAGGAAGCCGGTCCAGCGCCACGACGGCCGCCGGGACCAGGTACTCCGGCAGCCCTTCCGCCATGTACTCGCGCAGGACGCCCTCATCGCACCTGCCGTTGGCGGGGACGACGTAGGCGACCAGCCGCTTCACGCCCGGCTGATCCTCACGAGCGATCACCGCGACCTGGCCGACCTGCTCGTGGGCGGCGAGGAACGCCTCGATCTCGCCGGGCTCGATCCGGAACCCCCGGATCTTGACCTGCTCATCGAGCCGGCCGGCGAACTCCAGGACTCCGGCGAAGTTCCACCGCGCCAGATCACCCGTCCGATACATGCGTCCGGAGGAGAAAGGGCACGCCACGAACCGCTCGGCCGTCAGACCGGCCCGGCCCACATAGCCGCGCGCCAGCCCCGCGCCCGCGAGGTAGAGCTCCCCGACCACACCCGGCGGGACAGGCCGCAGGAACTCGTCCAGGACATACGCCCGGGTGTTGTCCATCGGCACACCGATCGGTACCGAGGCGGGAACCGACTCGGCGTCAGTGAACGCGAGTTGGGTGGTGAACGCGGTGTTCTCCGTCGGGCCATAGGTGGTCCGCACCACCATGCCCGGGTGCTCTTGCAGCAGCGCCCGGATCGCGGCGGACGAGACCACGTCGCCGCCGGTCGAGACCTCCCGGACCCCGGCGAAGATCTCCGGAGACTGCTCGGCCAGCACCCGGAACAACCCGGCCGTGGCATGCACGTTGGTCACCCCGTGCTCAGCGATCAACCGACCACGCTCGACCGCATCCACCTCACCCGGAGGAACGACCACCAGCCGCCCGCCCCGCAGCAACGGCACCCACAGCTCATAGGTCGAGGCGTCAAAGGCGTGGTTGGCCTGGACCAGGACCCGCTCGACCACCTCATCGGTCCAGCTTCCGTCCTCGCAGAACGCGACCACATTGGCGTGAGTGACGGCGACGCCCTTCGGCACACCGGTCGACCCCGACGTGTACATCACATACGCCAGGGAGTCCGCCGAGACGTGCACGTCCGGGCCGTCCGGACGCGGCTCCTCGATCAAGTCCTCGCCGGTCAGGACCACCGAGACGCCCGTTTCGGCGGCGACCGCCCGCCGCCGTTCCTCCAGTGGCACATACGCCGCACCGGCCTTCAACACCGCCAGCAACGCGACGATCAGATCGGCCGACCGCTCCATGAGCACACCGACCAGATCCCCGGGCCGCACACCCCGCCGGACCAGCGCATGCGCCAGACCGTTGGCCCGGTCGTTGAGCTCGGCATAGGTCAGTTCCACATCCCCGGACACCACCGCGACCGCGTCCGGAGACTCCGCCGCACGCCGCTCGAACAACCCCGCCACCGACACATCCGGCAGCGGACGAGCCGTGTCGTTCCACTCCACCAGGACCTGGTGACGCTCGGCCTCGCCGAGCACCTCCAGATCGCCCACCCGGACCTCCGGGTCGGCGGCCATCTGGGCCAGGACGCGCGTCAGACGACCGGCCAGGGCCTGTGCCGTGGCCGCGTCGAACATGTCGGGCCGGTAGTCGATCTGCAGTTCGAGCCGGTCGCCCGGGGTGGCCACCAGCGTGAGCGGATAGTGGGAGGCGTCCACGCTGCCGGCTCCGCCGAGCTCGACGTCACCGAGCCTCGGCGGGCCGTCCGGGCTGCGCGGATAGCTCTCATAGACCACGAGGGTGTCGAACGTGGCGCCGGGACCGGCCGCGCGCTGGATGTCGGCCAGCCCCAGGTACTGGTGGTCGAACAGCTCGGCCTGCCGGATCTGGACCTCGGCCAGCATCTCCGCCACCGGCCGTGACGGGTCCAGCCCGACCCGTACGGGCACGGTGTTGATGAACAGGCCGAGCATGTGCTCCACACCGGGCAGATCCGCCGGCCGTCCGGCCACCGTCGCGCCGAAGACGACGTCGCGGCGGCCCGCGAGCAGGCCCACCAGGACCGCCCACGCGCCCTGGACCACCGTGTTCAACGTCAACGCGTGCCTGCGGGCGGTCTCGCGCAGCGCCTCGGTCAGGGCGGCGTCGACCGGCGCGATGACGTGGTGGGGCAGAACCGGCTCCCGCCCGGGGTCGGCCGGGGCGACCAGGGTCGGCCCGGTCACGCCCGCGAGCTCCTCGCTCCAGGCCCGCCGCGCCGCGTCCTTGTCCTGGCGGGCCAGCCACGCCAGGTAGTCCCGGTACGGCGTGACCGGCGGCAGGCCGCCCGCGTCACCGCCCGCCGCGTAGACTTGGGTGAGCTCCCTGACCAGGACGGGCATCGACCAGCCGTCCATCACCAGATGGTGCGTGGTGATCACCAGCCGGTGCCGCCGGGGTCCGAAGCCGATGAGCAGCAACCGCAGCAGCGGTGGCGCCGCGAGATCGAAGCGCCGGTCCCGCTCCTCCGCGGCGAGCCGCCGGGCCTCCCGTTCGGCGGCCTCCTCGTCCAGGTCCGACAGGTCCTCCGCCCGCCACGGCAGGGCCACGCCCCGGACGACGACCTGGACGGGGACGCCCGAGCCGCGGCGCTGGAAACCCGCGCGCAGGCTCGCGTGCCGGTCCAGCAGCGCCTCCCACGAAGCCCGCAGTACGGCGGCGTCCAGGGGGCCGGTCAGGTCGAGCGCCCGCTGCCCCACATAGACGTCGCGGGCGCCCTCGTCGTACCGGGCGTGGAACAGCAGCCCTTCCTGTAACGGCGACAGCGGCCAGACCTCGGCCAGCGCGGAACCTGTCACGACGCGATCCCCCTTTGCCCCAGGTCTTCCGCCAGTGCCGCGAACTCGTCGAGCTCGTCCTGGCTGATCTCCGTCAGCGGGACGTCGGAAGGGGTGAGGCCGCCGCCGCCCGTCCGGGTGACGTGGGCGGCGATGCCGTGCAGCATGGCCGCCCATCCGGCCGTCAGCTCCTGGAGCTCGCCGGCGTCCAGCAGACCGGCCGGGCAGGTCAGCGACACTTCCAGCTCGGGCCCGCCGGGCAGGTCCCGTACCAGCGCGGACGCCGCCAGCGCGTGCGTGGCGGCCATCCGCGGGTCGGGGGCCCCACCGAGGACCGCCTCCCCCGCGGGCCGCCAGCCGTCTCCGGCGGCGGACGAGGAGGCGGTGAAGCGGCCCAGGTAGTTGAAGGCGATCTGAGGCACCGGCAGCGCGGCGAGGGCGGGCGCCGTGGCCTCGTTGACGTGGCGGAGCAACCCGTAGCCCAGCCCGTCGCCGGGAACCGCCCGCAGCTGCTCCTTGATCCGTTTGACCAGCAGCCCGGCCCCCGGGCCTCCGGCCCGCACGTCGGCGTAGCCGGTTCCGCCGGGGTCCAGCCGTACCGGGTGCTGCGCGGTGAACCAGCCGACCGTCCGGGTCAGGTCCATGCCCTCGGCCAGCGGCTCACGGCCGTGGCCCTCCACATCGACCAGCATTCCGCCGGGCGCGCGGCGGCCCTGGCGGCGGCGCCGTTCGTCCACCGCCGCGACCAGTCCGGCCAGGAGGGCGTCGTCGACCCCCGCGTTGAACGCCGCCGGAACACCGGTCAGCAGCGCCGAGGTCACCTCGCCCTTGAGGCGTAGCGCCTCGCGCCGGGTTTCCGCGGCGGTGTCCGTCTCCTTATCCAGGGGCCGCCCGCCGAGCAGCGGGTCGGGCCCGGCCAGCATCCGGGTCCACTGCGGCAGCTCTCCGACGCGCTCCTGACCGACCGCCTGCTCCGCGAGCGCGATCGCCCACCGCCGGAAGGACGTCCGGACCGGCTCCAGCGCGTTCCCCGCATACGCCGCCGCCAGATCGGGCATCAGCACGCGCCACGAGACCCCGTCCACGGCCAGGTGGTGGGCCACCACCAGCAGCCGCCCCGGCACCTCCGGACCGGCGTCGAACCACACCGCCTGCACCAGCACGCCGCCGGACGGGTCCAGGCGGGCGACCGCGTCGCGTCGATGCCCGGCCACGGTTTCGGCCAGCGCTTCATCCCGCAGCCCGACGGCGTCGACCCGCCGCACGCAGGCCCGCGCGGAGAGCGCCTCGGCGGCGCCGGGCGGCGGCACCACCAGGCACCGGGCGTCCGCGTCCAGCCGGGCCCGCAGCGCGTCGTGGTGGTCGAGGACGGTCTGAAAGGCGGTGATCAGGGGCTCCAGTCGTGTCCCCGACGGGACGGAGACGAGCATCGACTGGCAGAACCGGCCCGTGAGCGCGGCCGGACCCGCGCGTTCGGCCAGTTCGCGCATCACGGGGGTCAGCGGTACCCGTCCAGTGGCCACGTCCTCGGCCGCTTCGGATGCGGAGGCGTCAGCGTCGGCGACCGTCTCGGCCACGCGCGCCAGCCCCGCGGGGGTGCGTTCCTGGAAGATCTGCCGCGCGCTGATGACCACCCCGGCCCGGCGGGCCCGGGACACCACCAGCATCGACATGATCGAGTCGCCGCCGAGCTCGAAGAACGAGTCCTCGGCGCCCACCCGCTCCAGCCCGAGGACGTCGGCGAACAGGCCGCACAGCAGTTCCTCGGTGGCGGTGGCGGGGGCGCGCCCGGTGACCGCCCCCGCGAAGTCGGGTACGGGCAGCGCGGCCCTGTCGAGCTTGCCGTTCACCGTGACCGGTAACGCGTCCAGCACGACCACCGCGGCCGGGACCATGTGATCGGGAAGGCGGGCCGCGACGTGCTCCCGCAACGCCCGCCCGTCGACTCTGGAGGGCTGGTCGGCGGGGACGGCGTAAGCGACCAGCCGCTTGACGCCGGGCCGGTCCTCGCGGGCGATCACCACCGCCTGGCCGACCCGCTCGTGGGCGGTCAGGACCGCCTCGATCTCGCCGGGCTCGATCCGGAATCCGCGGATCTTCACCTGGTCGTCGGCGCGGCCCGCGAACACCAGTTCCCCGGCCCCGGTCCACCGCGCACGGTCGCCGGTCCGGTACATGCGCTCGCCGCCACCGGTGAACGGGCACGCCACGAACCGCTCGGCCGTCAGACCGGCCCGGCCTGCATACCCGCGTGCCAGCCCTGCGCCGGCGACGTACAGCTCCCCGGTCACACCCGGCGGGACGGGCCGCAGGAAGTCGTCCAGCACGAATACCCGCATGTTCCAGATCGGCTCGCCGATCGGGACCGTGCCGCCGTCCACGGCCCCGGGTGCCAGGGGCGGGCTCATCGTGGCGCACACGGTCGTCTCGGTCGGCCCGTACGCATTGATCATCCGGCGCCCGGCCGACCACCGCTCCACCAGCGCCGGAGGACACGCCTCACCCGCCACCACGACGGTCCGCAGCCCCTCCGGCAGCGACTCGGCCGCGCCCAGCACGGACGGCGGCAGCGTCACGTGCGTCACGCCGAACTCGGCGACGAGGTCCTCGAGGGCGCCCTGCGGCGGCAGGCGGTCGGCGGCGGCGAGCACCAGCCCGGCCCCGGCGAGCAGCGCCGTGCACAGCTCGGAAACGGAGGCGTCGAAGCTCAGCGCCGCGAACTGCAGCACGCGGGACTCCGGCCCCACCGCGAACCGGTCGATCTGCGCCGCGGCCAGATTCCCGATCCCCCGGTGCGGGACCGCCACGCCCTTGGGCGTCCCGGTCGAACCGGACGTGTAGATCACATAGGCCGGGTGGCCGGGACGCAGCGGCGCCGCCCGATCGGCGTCGGTCGGCGGGGTGGCGGGACGGGCCGCGAGCAGGGCGGACGTCGCGGGATCGTCCCACACCAACCGGCCGACCCCGGCATCATCGCCCACCAGGCCCGCGGTCGTGCTCGTGCACACGATCAGGGCCGGACGGGCGTCGGCGAGCATGAACCCGATCCGCTCCGCCGGGTACTCGGGATCGACGGGCAGGTAGGCGGCGCCCGCCTTCGTGATCCCCAGGAGCACCACCGGCGACTCGGCCGACCGTTCCATGACGACGCCGACCAGGTCCTCCGGGCCCAGTCCCCTGGCGATCAGCTCGTGCGCGAACCGGTTGGCCCGCTCGTCCAGCTCCGCATAGCTCAACTCCACCCCGTCGCCCACCACCGCGACGGCGTCCGGGGTCCGCGCCGCCTGCGCCTCGAACAGTTCCGGCAGGGGCCTGTCCGCCACGGCCCGGGTCGTGGTGTTCCACCCGGTCACCACCTGCCGCCGTTCCTCGCCGGACAGGAGGTCCAGGTCGCGGACGCTCAGCTCCGGGTCGGCGGCGACGCGATCGAGGACCCGCGCCAGCCGGTGCAGGAGCGCCCGCGCGTCCTCCTCGCCGAACAGGTCGGGGCGGTGGTCCAGGCGCAGTTCGAGACCGTCGTCCGGGGTCGGGGTCACGATCAGCGTGAGCGGGTAGTGGGAGGCGTCCTCGCTGTGGCCGCCGGTGACCGTCACCCCGCCGAACCGCAGCGGCCCGGACGGGTCGCGCGGGAAGTTCTGGTAGACCAGCAGGGTGTCGAAGGAGGCGCCCGCCCCGGCGACGCGCCGGATCTCCGCGAGCCCGAGGTGCTGGTGATCGATCAGCGCCGTCCGCTGGTCCTGGAGCTCCGCCAGCATCCGCGCGAACGGCTTCGACGGGTCGAGCACGACCCGTACCGGGACGGTGTTGATGAACAGGCCCAGCATCCGCTCCACGCCGGGCAACTCGGCCGGACGGCCCGCGACCGTGGTGCCGAACACAGTGTCGGAGCGGCCCGCCAGCAGGCCGACCAGCACCGCCCACGCGCCCTGCACCACCGTGTTCACGGTCAGGCCCCGCGCGCGGGCCGTCGCCGCGAGCGCGCGTGCCGCGTCCGCACCCGTCGTCACGATCACGTGGCCGGGCTTCGCCGGGTCGTCGTCGGCCGGGCCCGCGGGGGCCACGAGCGTGGGTTCGTCCGCGCCCGCCAGCGCCTCGCGCCATGCCGTCCGCGCCGCGTCCCTGTCTTGACGGTCCACCCATGCCAGATAGTCCCGGTACGGAGTCACCGGCGGCAGGCCGCCCGCGTCGCCGCCCGCCGCGTACACCTCGGACAGTTCCTCCAGGAGCACCGACAGCGACCAGCCGTCCAGCGCGATGTGGTGCGAGGCGAACACCATGCGGTGCCGCGCCTCGCCCATCCTGATCAGCGTCAGCCGCAGCAGCGGCGGTGCCGCCAGGTCGAACCGCCGGGCGCGGTCGCGCTCCACCAGCCGCCGGGCCTCCGCCTCGGCCTCCGGCCCGGCCAGGCCGGACAGGTCCTCCTCCCGCCACGGCAGCGGCACGCCTTCGGCGATCACCTGGACCGGCGCGCCCGAGGCGCGGTGCTGGAAACTCGCGCGCAGGCTCGCGTGGCGGGCCAGCAGCGCCTCCCAGGACGCGCGCAGCACCGCCACGTCCAGCGTCCCGGTCAGCTCCACCACGCCCTGGACCACGTACAGGTCCTGGGCGTCCCCGTCGTATCCGGCGTGGAACAACAGCCCTTCCTGCAGCGGGGACAGCGGCCACACGTCCTCGATCCGCATCTGGGTCACCGTGTTCGCCTCTCGTCTGCGAGCCTGATCTCGAATTCGTCGATCTCGTCCTGGGCGAGCGTCACCAGGGTGAAGTCGGACGGGGTGCGGCCGCCGCTGCCGGGTTCTGCGGTGTGGGCGGCCAGTCCGCCGAGCATGGCGGCCCAGCTCTCGGCCAGCCCGTCCAGCGCGGCCTCCTCCAGCAGTCCGGCCGGAGACATCAGGGTCACCGTCAGCTCCGGCCCCTCGGGCAGGTCCCGCACCAGGCCGCCCGCCTCGATCAGGTGCGCGGCCGCCATCTCCGGGTCGGCCGCGCCTCCCACGGCGGTCTCCCCGGCGGGCTCCCAGAGCGCGAGGGCCGTACCGTCCGCCGGCGAGGGCGCGGGGAAGCGTCCCAGGTAGTTGAACCCGATCTGCGGCACGGGCAGTGCGGCCAGGGCCGCCGCGGTGCCGGGGTTGAGGTGGCGCAGCATCCCGAAGCCCAGCCCGTCACCGGGTACGACACGGAGCCGCTCCTTGACGCGTTTGACCGCCCGGCCGGCGGCGGGCCCGCCGGAGCGCAGCTCGGCGAAGTCCGTCTCGCCGGGGTCGAGCCGCACCGGATACGCGCTGGTGAACCAGCCGACCGTACGGGTCAGGTCCATGTCGCCGGTCAGCGGCTCGCGGCCGTGCCCCTCGACGTCGACCAGCGTGCCGCCCTCGGCGTCCCGGCCCCGCCCCTGCCGCCACTCGGCGACCGCCAGGACGAGCGCGGTCAGCAGGACGTCGTCGATTCCGGCGTGGAAGGCCGCCGGGACGCGGGTCAGCAGGTCCCTGGTGATCTGAACGGGTACGGTCCGGGCGACGTGGTTCATGCCCGCGGCGACGGTGTCGCGGCGCGGGTCCAGGGGACGGTGGGCGAGCGGGGGTTCGTCGCCCGCCAGCAGCTCCGTCCAGGCCGCCGCCTCCCCGGCGCGTCCGCGGTCGCCCGCCTGGGCCTCCAGCTCGGTCGCCCACCGCCGGAACGACGTCCCCGCCGGCGCCGGCGCGGCCCCCTCGTACGCCGCGGCCAGGTCGGGGATCAGCACCCGCCACGACACGCCGTCCACGGCCAGGTGGTGCACGACCAGGAGGAGCCGTCCGGGCGCGTCCGGTCCCGCGTCGAACCACACCACCTGGACGAGCATTCCGGCAGGCGAGTCCAGCCGCCCGACGGCCTCGTCCTCCTGCGCCGCCACGGCGTCCGCGAGGGCCGCGCCGTCAAGCCCCGTCACGTCGGCCCTGCGCACGCAGGCCACCGCCGAGAGCGCCTCGGGGGCACCGGCGGGCGGCACGTGCAGGCGCCACCCTCCGGTCGGCGACGGTGCCTCCAGCCGGGCTCGCAGCATGTCGTGCCGGTCAAGCAGCGCCTGTACGGCAGCGGTGAGGGGTTCGAGCCGCATCCCGGCGGGCACGGACACCAGCATCGACTGGCAGAACCGCCCGGCCAGGGCCGCCGGGCCGGACCGCGCGACCAGCTCGCGCATCACCGGAGTCAGCGGCACCGGGCCGGTCGCGACGTCCTCGGCCCCCGCCGGTGCGGTGCCCTCGTCTCCGGTGGCCACGCCCGCGATCCGGGCGAGCCCGGCCGGGGTGCGCTGCTCGAAGACCTGCCGCGCGGTGAGCACCAGGCCCGCGCGGCGCGCCCGCGCCACCACCAGCATCGACATGATCGAGTCGCCGCCGAGCTCGAAGAACGAGTCGTCCGCGCCCACCTTCTCCAGCCCGAGGACCTCGGCGAACAGCTCGCAGAGCAGCCGTTCCGCCGAGGTCGCGGGGGCGCGGCTCCCGGCCTGCCCGGCGAAGTCGGGGGCGGGCAGCGCGGCCCTGTCCAGCTTGCCGTGCACGGTCACCGGGATCGCGTCCAGCACCATCACGGCCGCGGGCACCATGTGGTCCGGCAGCCGTTCGGCCGCGTACGCGCGCAGCTCCGCGGGGTCCAGGCCGTCCCCCGCCACGTAGGCCACCAGGCGCTTGACGCCCGGCCGGTCCTGCCGGGCGATCACGGCGGCCCGCCCGACCCGCTCGTGACCGGACAGCACCGCCTCGATCTCGCCCGGCTCCACCCGGAAACCGCGGATCTTCACCTGGTCGTCCGCGCGGCCCGCGAACAGCAGCTCGCCGTCCGGCGTCCAGCTCGCCAGGTCCCCGGTCCGGTACATCCGGCCGCCGGAGCCGTCGGCCGGGTCGCCGTACGGGCAGGCCACGAACCGCGCGGCCGTCGGCCCCGGCCTGTGCACATAGCCCCGCGCCACCCCGGCGCCCGTCACGTACAGCTCGCCGATCACGCCGGGCGGCACCGGGCGCAGGAACCCGTCCAGCACGAACACCCGCACGTTGCCGATCGGCGGCCCCAGCGAAACCCTGTCCGGAATCTCGGGCGGGCAGGTCCAGCAGGTGACGTCGACGGTGCCTTCGGTCGGGCCGTACTCGTTGTAGAACGCCCGGCCCGGTGCCCACCGCCGCACCAGCTCGGGACCGCACTCCTCGCCCGCCGTGACGATGCTCCGGATGTTCCGCAGCGCCGGCGACTCGGCTCCGCCGTCGCGGGCGAGCGAGTCGAGCACCGACGGGGTGAAGGTGGCGACCGTGACCGCCAGTTCCTCAAGTTCGAGCCGCAGGTCGGTGTCGCGGCGGGCCACGCACAGGGTGGCGCCCACCGCCAGCGCCGGGTAGATCTCCGCGACCGAGGTGTCGAACGACACCGACGCGAACTGCAGCACCCGGTCTCCGGGGCGCCAGCCGTACGCGCCGGCCCGCCACGTCACGTAGTTCACCACGCCCCGGTGCGGGACCACCACGCCCTTGGGAGCGCCGGTCGACCCGGACGTGTAGATCACATAGGCGGGGTGGCGGGGGTGGAGCGGCGCCACCCGGTCCGCGTCGGTGGGCGCGGTGACGGGGCGGGCCGCCAGGACGGCCGCCGTCGCGGGGTCGTCCCAGACGATCTGTGCGAGGCCCGCGTCCGCGTCCGCCACCAGGCCAGCGGTCGCGCGCGTGCTCACCACGAGGGCCGGGCGGGCGTCCCCCAGCATGAACGCCACCCGTTCGCCCGGATAGCCCGGGTCCACCGGCACGTACGCCGCGCCCGCCTTCATCACGCCCAGCAGCACCGCGAACAACCCGGCCGAGCGTTCCATGACGACCCCGACCAGGTCCTCCGGGCCCACTCCCCTGGCGATCAGCTCGTGCGCGAGCCGGTTGGCCCGTTCGTCCAGCTCGGCATAGGTCAGCTCCACACCGCCGCCGACGACCGCGGTCGCGTCCGGTGTCCGGGCGGCCTGCCGCTCGACCAGGTCCACCAGCGTTCCGTCCGGGAACGGCCGGGCGGTGTCGTTCCACTCGTGCAGGATCCGGCGGCGCTCGGCGGGCTCCAGCACGTCGATGTCGCCCATCCGGAGCCCGGGGTCGTCCGCGATCCGTTCCAGCAGCCGAACGAGGCGCCCGGCGAGATCGGTGATCGTCTCCTCGGTGAAGAGGTCCGGGCGGTACTCCAGCCGGACCTCGAACCCCTCGGCCGGCGCCACCACCAGCGTGATCGGGTAGTGCGCCATGTCCTCGCCGCCCGCCCAGGCGACCTGGGGCCCGCCGAAACGCGGCGGTGTGGCGGGATAGTTCTGGAACACCACCAGGGTGTCGAAGGAGGCGCCCGCCCCGGCGACGCGCTGGATCTCCGCGAGCCCGAGGTGCTGATGGTCGATCAACGCGGTCTGCCGATCCTGAAGGTCGGCGAGCGTCCGCGCGAACGGCTTCGACGGGTCCAGTACGACCCGCACCGGGACGGTGTTGAGGAACAGTCCCAGCATCCGCTCCACGCCGGGCAGCTCGGCCGGACGACCGGCGACCGTCGCGCCGAAGACGACGTCGCGGCGGCCGGTCAGCATCCTGACGAGCACCGCCCACGCGCCCTGGACCACCGTGTTCACGGTCAGTCCCCGCGCACGGGCCGTCTCCTGGAGCGTCTCGGCGAGCCGCTCGCCCGCCCGGATCGTCACCTGGCGCGGCATGGCGGCGCTCCCGGCGGAGTCGGCGGGGCCGACCAGCGTCGGTTCACCGGCGTCCGCGAGCGCCCCGGCCCATGCCGTACGGGCCGCGTCCTTGTCCTGGCGGGACAGCCACGCAAGGTACTCGCGGTATGGGGTCACCGGCGCCAGGCCGCTCGCGTCGCCGCCCGCCCCGTACACCTCGGACAGCTCCTCGAACAGCACCGGCAGGGACCAGCCGTCCAGCACGACGTGATGCATCGTGATCACCAGCCGGTGGCGGCGCTCCCCGAGCTTGATCAGCAGGAGCCGGATGAGGGGCGGCACCGCCGGGTCGAAGCCGCGCCCCCGCTCCTCGTTCGCCAGCCGCCCGGCCTCGGCCTCGGCGGCGGTGCCGTCCGGTGCCGAGGACAGGTCGATCTCGCGCCAGGGCGGTGCCACGTCCCGGCGGACCACCTGAACGAACTGTTCCAGCCCGGCCGGCTGCAGGAACGCGGCCCGCAGGCCGGCGTGCCGGTCCAGCAACGCCTGCCACGAAGCCCGCAACCTTCCTGTATCCAGGGCCCCCGTAAAGTCCAGAGCACGTTGCCAGATGTAAACGTCACCGGCGTCGGCGTCGTAGCGGGCGTGGAACAGGAGCCCTTCCTGCAGCGGCGACAGCGGCCACACGTCGCTGAGGTCCGGAGCGAGGTCTTGGAGTTCGTCGACCTGGTCCTGCGAGAGGGCCACCAACGGGAAGTCGGAGGGGGAATGACCGCGGGAGTCCGGCTCGGCGGAGTGCGCGACCAGATGCGTGAGCATGTCCGCCCAGCTCGCCGCCAGCTCGCGCAGCTGCGCGACGTCCAGCAGACCGGCCGGGGAGACCAGTGACAGGGTGAGCTCGGGCCCGGTGGGCAGGTCGAGCACCAGCCCGCCCGCCTCAAGGGCATGGGAGGCCGCCGTGTCCGCGTCCGCCGCCCCGCCCAGCGCCGCGTCACCGGCGGGCTGCCAGGCGGCCCCGGCGGGAGCCGAAGCGGAGAAGCGGCCAAGGTAGTTGAACCCGATCTGCGGCGTCGGGATGCCGGTGAGGTGGCGCAGCAGGCCGTAGCCCAGGCCGTCACCGGGAACGGCGTGGAGCTGCTCCTTGATCCGCTTGACCACGCGGCCGGGGGGCAGCCCGGTGCCGGGGTCGAGGCGAACCGGATAGGAGTTGGTGAACCAGCCGACCGTACGAGTCAGGTCCATGTCACCGGTCAACGGCTCCCGGCCATGCCCTTCGACATCGACCAGGATGCCGCCCGAGACATCCCGCCGCTCACCGACCGACGCCACCAGCCCGGCGAGCAGAACGGTCTCGACATCGGTGTGCAGAGCCGCCGGAACACGCGTCAGCAGGGCCGAAGTCACCGAAGCCGACACCGGGAGCTCCACGCGGTGCATGCCCGCGGCGACGGTGTCCCGGCGGGGATCCAGCGGCCGATCGGTCAGCGGCGGGTCGGAGCCCTCCAGCATCCGGGTCCAGGCAGGCAGCTCGTCACGACGGTCCTGCGCCGCCAGCTCGGTCGCCCAGCGCCGGAACGACGTGCCGACCGGCTCCAGCGCGACACCCTCGTACGCCGCCGCCAGATCCGGCACCAGCACCCGCCACGAGACCCCGTCGATCACCAGGTGATGAGCCACCAGCAGCAGGCGTCCCGGCTCGTCCGACTCCGTATCGAGCCAGACCACCTGCAGCATCACACCGGCCCGAGGGTCGAGGCGCCCGGCGGCCTCGTCGGCCACGGTCACCGGATCCTGCCCGGTCCAGACGACGCGACGTACGCAGATCGCGGCCGCGCGCGTACCGGGAGGCGGTACGTTCAGCCGCCACTCGCCGTCGACCTGCTCCAGCCGCGCCCGCAGTACGTCATGGTGGTCCAGGACCGTCTGGAGGGCCTGTGTCAGCCTGGGAAGGTCCAGCCCGGCCGGAGCCGTGATCAGCATCGACTGGGAGAAGCGGTCCGTCCGCGCCGCCGGCTCGCGCATCACCGGGGTCAGCGGTACGGGGCCGGTCGCCTCGTCGCGTTCGGTCGGACCGTCGGTCGAGTCGGCCTGGTCGGCGACGCGTGCGAGCCCGGCCGGGGTCTTGTGCTCGAACACCTGCCGCGCGGTGAGCACCAGGCCCGCGCGGCGCGCCCGCGCCACCACCAGCATCGACATGATCGAGTCGCCGCCGAGCTCGAAGAACGAGTCGTCCGCACCGACCGCCTCCAGCCCCAGGACCTCGGCGAACAGACCGCACACGATCTCCTCGGCCTCCGTCGCCGGGGCCCTGCCGGTGACCTGCCCGGCGAAATCGGGGGCCGGAAGCGCCGCACGATCGAGCTTGCCGTTGACGGTGACCGGAAGCCCGTCCAGCACGACCACGGCAGCGGGAACCATATAGTCCGGCAGACGATCGGCGACATGCGCTCGCAGCGCCGACTCGTCCACACCGTCCACACCGGCGGGGACGACGTAGGCGACCAGAAGCCTGACGCCCGGCTGATCCTCGCGAGCGATCACCGCTGCCTGGCGGACCTGCTCGTGCTCGGCCAGTACGGCCTCGATCTCGGCGGGCTCGATCCGGAACCCCCGGATCTTCACCTGTTCGTCCACCCGGCCCGCGAACTCCAGGACTCCGGCGAAGGTCCACCGCGCCAGATCACCCGTCCGGTACATCCGCCCGCCCGCGAAAGGGCACGCCACGAACCGCTCGGCCGTCAGCCCGGCCCGGCACACATAGCCGCGCGCCAGCCCCGCGCCCGCGAGGTAGAGTTCCCCGACCACACCTGGCGGGCAAGGGCGCAGGCACTCGTCCAGGACATACGCCCGGGTGTTGTCCATCGGCACACCGATCGGCACCGGAACCGGAATCGACTCGGCGTCAGTGAACGCGAGCTGGGTGGTGAACGCGGTGTTCTCCGTCGGGCCGTACGTCGTCCGCACGACCATGCCCGGATGGGCCTCCAACAGCGCGCGGACGGCATTGGCCGACACCACGTCGCCGCCGGTCGAGACCTCCCGGACTCCGGCGAAGATCTCCGGAGACTGTTCGGCCAGTACCCGGAACAACCCAGCCGTGGCATGCACGTTGGTCACCCCGTGTTCAGCGATCAACCGGCCACGCTCGACCGCGTCCACCTCACCCGGAGGCACGATGACAAGCCGTCCGCCCCGCAGCAACGGCGCCCACACCTCATACGTCGAGGCGTCGAAAGCATGGTTGGCCTGCACCAACACGACCCGCAGCACATCATCACGCCACTGCCCATCCGAGCAGAACGCGACCACGTTGGCGTGAGTGACGGCGACGCCCTTCGGCACACCGGTCGACCCCGATGTGAACATCACATACGCCAGCGAATCCCCGGACACGCGGACGCCCGGGTTGTCCGCACGAGACTCCCCGGTCAGATCCGCATCCGTCAGGACCAGCGAGACGCCCGCTTCGGCTGCGACCGCCCGCCGCCGCTCCTCCAGCGGCACATACGCCCCACCGGCCTTCAGGACGGCGAGCAACGCGACGATCAGATCGGCCGAACGGTTCATCCTCAGGCCGACTAGATGTCCGGGCCGCACACCCCGTCCGATCAACGCATGCGCCAACCCGTTCGCCCGCTCGTTCAGCTCGGCGTACGACCACGTGACATCCCCGGACACCACCGCGACCGCGTCCGGAGTCCGGACCGCCTGCCGCTCGAACAACTCGGCCACGGACGCATCCGGCACGGGACGGGCCGTGTCGTTCCAGTCGAGCACCACCTGGCGCCGTTCGGCCTCGTCCAGGATCTCCAGCTCGCCCACCCGTACGCTCGGGTCGGCGGCGACCTGCTCCAGAAGCCGGACCCACCGGGCGACCAGGCCCTCGGCCATCCGCTCGTCGAACAGGTCGGGCCGGTAGTCCAGCCGCACTCGCAGGCCCTCGGCCGGCAGGACGCCCAGGATCAGTGGATAGTGCGCGGCGTCCTCTCCGGTCATCCCGACGATGTTCAGGTGGCCGGGGTCCGAGGACCCGGACGGGTCACGCGGGAAGCTCTCGTACACAAGGAGGGAGTCGAACGTGGCTCCGGGACCGGCCACCCGCTGGATCTCCGCCAGCCCCAGGTACTGGTGGTCGAACAGCTCGGTCTGGCGAGCCTGCAACTCGGTCAGCATCTCCACGACAGGCTTCGCCGCGTCCGGTTCGACCCGCACGGGCACGGTGTTGAGGAACAACCCCACCATGCGTTCCACGCCCGGCAACTCGGCCGGACGTCCGGCCACCGAAGTGCCGAACACGACATCGCGGCGGCCCGTGAGCAGGCCCACCAGCACCGCCCAGGCGCCCTGGACCACCGTGTTCAGTGTCAGGCCGTGCCCGCGTGCCAGTTCGCGAAGCGTCTCGGTCAGCTGCTCGTCGACCTGCGCGTACACATAGCGGGGCAGCACCTCTGCCCCGCCATGCTCGGCCGGGCCGACCAGCGTCGGCTCCGTCGTACCGGCCAGCGCACCGGCCCATGCCGTACGGGCAGCGTCCTTGTCCTGGCGGGCCAGCCACGCGAGGTACTCGCGGTACGGGGTCACCGGCGGCAGAGCGCTCGCGTCGCCGCCCGCGGCATAGATCCGCGCCAGTTCGTCGAACAGGATCGGCAGCGACCAGCCGTCCATCAGGATGTGGTGCATCGTGAGCACCAGCCGGTACCGCGTGTCGTCCAGCCTTATCAGCAGCAGCCGCAACAGAGGCGGGACCTCGAGGTCGAATCCCCGGGCCCGCTCGTCGGCCGCCAGCCTGTCCGCACGTGCCTCGGCCTCCGCCGTGCCGGACAGATCCAGCTCGCGCCAGGGCACCGCCACCTCGTGCGCGATCACCTGGACGAGCTGCCGGAATCCGGCCCGCAGATTGGCATGCCGATCCAGGAGCGCGTCCCACGAGGCCCGCAGCACGTCTGCGTTCAGAGGCCCCGCCAGTTCCAGTACGCGCTGCTCCACATACAGGTCGTGCGCCTGGTCGTCGTAGCGGGCGTGGAACAACAGCCCTTCCTGCAACGGTGACAGCGGCCACACATCGGCCAGGTCGGGCTCGACGGCCTGGAGCTCGTCGACCTGGTCCTGCGTGAGCGCCACCAGCGGGAAGTCCGATGGAGTGTGGCCTCCGCCGTCCAGATCGGCGGCCAGAGCCTCCAGTACTTCCACCCAGCCGTCGGCCAGCTCGGCCAGTGCCTCCCGCGTGATCCGGCCTTCGGGACAGGCGAGTGAAACCGTGAGCTCGGGCCCGGTGGGCAAGTCCTGGACGAGCGCGGCGGCCTCAAGGACATGTGCGGCGGGCACATCGCCGCCGGACGTCCGCCCGAGCCCCTCCTCGATCGGGGACCACTCCGCTCGGGCGGCAGTGAAGCGGCCCATGTAGGTGAATCCGATCTGCGGCCTGGGCAGATCGGTGAGGTGGCGCAGGAGGCCGTAGCCCAGGCCGTCACCGGGAACGGCGTGGAGCTGCTCCTTGATCCGCTTGACCACGCGGCCGGGAGGCAGCCCGGTGCCGGGGTCGAGGCGGACCGGGTAGGAGTTGGTGAACCAGCCGACCGTACGGGTCAGATCCATGTCGCCGGTCAACGGCTCGCGGCCATGCCCTTCGACATCGACCAGGATGCCGCCCGAAACGTCCCGCCGCTCACCGACCGACGCCACCAGCCCGGCGAGCAGAACGGTCTCGACACTCGTGTGGAAGGCCGCCGGAACGCGCGCGAGCAGTTCGGCGGTGACCTGGGTGGGGAGGGTCAGCGCCGCCAGCCGCTCCCCGCCGGGCTCCGTGTTCTCCAGCCGGACATCGGGACCCTCCAGAATCCGGGTCCAGGCAGGCAGCTCGTCACGACGGTCCTGCGCCGCCAGCTCGGTCGCCCAGCGCCGGAACGACGTGCCGACCGGCTCCAGCACGACACCCTCGTACGCCGCCGCCAGATCCGGCACCAGCACCCGCCACGAGACCCCGTCGATCACCAGGTGATGAGCCACCAGCACCAGCCGCCCCGGCTCGTCCGGCCCCGCATCCAGCCAGACCACCTGCAGCATCACACCGGCCCGAGGATCAAGCCGGCCGGCGGCCTCATCGATTGCCAGCATCGGATCCTGAGCGGCCGACTCCACACGGCGCACGCAGCCGACTGCCGCACACGCACCGGCGGGCGGCAGGTTCAGCCGCCAGTCCCCCTCGTCCTCCTCCAGCCGCGCCCTCAACACGTCATGGTGATCCAGGACGACCTGGACCGCGTCTACAAGCCGGTCCAGGTCGAGAGTGGGCGGCACCGCCACCGTCATCGACTGGCCGACCTTGCCCGCCAGTCCTGCTCGCTCGGCCAGCTCACGCATGACGGGGGTCAGCGGTACGGAGCCGGTCGCCTCGTCGCGTTCGGTGGTGCGGTCGGTGGAATCGACCTGGTCGGCGACGCGTGCGAGCCCGGCCGGGGTCTTGTGCTCGAACACCTGCCGCGCCGACAGCACCAGGCCCGCACGACGAGCCCGCGACACCACCAGCATCGACAGGATCGAGTCGCCGCCGAGCTCGAAGAACGAGTCGTCCGCACCGACCGAATCCAACCCCAGGACCTCGGCGAACAACCCGCACACGATCTCCTCGGCCACCGACGCCGGGGCCCGGCCGGTGACCTGCCCGGCGAAATCGGGGGCCGGAAGCGCCGCACGATCGAGCTTGCCGTTGACGGTGACCGGAAGCCCGTCCAGCACGACCACGGCGGCGGGAACCATATAGTCCGGCAGACGCTCGGCGGCATGCGCCCGCAGCGCCGACTCGTCCACACCGTTCACACCGGCGGGAACGACGTAGGCGACCAGCCGCTTCACGCCGGGCCTGTCTTCGCGAGCGACCACCGCGACCTGACCGACCCGCTCATGAGCGGCAAGCACCGCCTCCACTTCGGCAGGCTCGATCCGGAACCCCCGGATCTTCACCTGCTCGTCAGCCCGGCCCGCGAACTCCAGGACTCCGGCGGACGTCCACCGGCCCAGGTCACCGGTCCGGTACATGCGCCCGGAAGAGAAGGGGCACGCCACGAACCGCTCCGCGGTCAGACCCGCCCGGCCCATGTAGCCGCGCGCCAGCCCCGCGCCCGCGATGTAGAGCTCGCCGACCACACCAGGCGGAACCGGCCGCAGGAACTCATCCAGCACGAAGACCTGGGTGTTGTCCATCGGCACACCGATCGGCACCGGGGCCGGGACGGCCCCCGCGTCAGTGAACGCGAGCTGGGTGGTGAACGCGGTGTTCTCGGTCGGCCCATAGGTCGTCCGCACGACCATGCCCGGATGGGTCTCCAGCAGCACGCGGATGGCATTGGCCGACACCACGTCCCCGCCGGTCAGCACCTCCCGGACCCCGGCGAAGATCTCCGGCGACTGCTCGGCCAGCACCCGGAACAACCCCGCCGCCGCAACCACATGCGTGACCCGCTGCTCAGCGATCAGCCGACCACGCTCAACCGCATCCACCTCACCCGCAGGCACGACGACTAGCCGTCCGCCGCGCAGCAACGGCGCCCACACCTCATACGTCGACGCATCGAAAGCATGGTTGGCCTGCACCAACACGACCCGCAACACGTCATCACGCCACTGCCCATCCGAGCAGAACGCGACCACATTGCGATGCGTGACCGCCACGCCCTTCGGCACACCGGTCGACCCCGACGTGAACATCACATACGCCAGCGAATCCCCCGACACCCGCACGCCCGGGTTGTCAGCACGAGACTCCCCGGTCAGATCCGCATCCGTCAGGACCAGCGAGACGCCCGCCTCGGCTGCGACCGCCCGCCGCCGCTCCTCCAGCGGCACATACGCCCCACCAGCCTTCAACACCGCCAGCAACGCGACGATCAGATCGGCCGAGCGGCTCATCCTCAGACCGACCAGATGTCCGGGCCGCACACCCCGGGCGATCAACGTGTGCGCCAGACCGTTCGCCCGCTCGTTCAGCTCGGCGTAGGTCAGCTCCACACCGTCGAACACCACCGCCACCGCATCGGGAGACTCGGCCACCTGCCGCTCGAACAACTCGGCCAGAGACGCCTCCGGCACCGGACGAGCCGTGTCGTTCCAGCCGGTGAGCACCGTGGTCCGCTCGTCGGGCTCCAAGAGCTCAAGGTCGCCCAGCCGCGCCCGCGGGTCGGCGGCCACCTGTTCCAGGACCCGCACCAGCCGCCGTGCAAGTGACCTCGCCGTGGCCTCATCGAACAGATCGGCGGCGTATTCGAGGACACCGGTCATCCCCGCCCGGTCGGGCTCCTCGGCCAGGGTGACGGCGAGATCGACCTTGGCGGGCAGCGTCTCGACCGGCAGCTCGGTCACGCACAGGCCGGGCAGATCCCAGCTCGCCGGCGGAATGTTCCGCAGCGTCAGCATCACCTGGAACAGCGGGTGCCGCGACAGCGAACGCGCCGGATTCAGGTCCTCCACCAGCCGCTCGAACGGCAGATCCCGATGCGCGTACGCCGCCAGGTCGGTCTCCCGCACCCGCTCCAGCAGCTCGGCGAACGACGGGTCGCCGCTCACATCCGTCCGCAACACCACCGTGTTCAGGAACAGCCCGGCCAGGTCCTCCAGCGCCGCCTCGCCCCGGCCCGCCACGGGCGTGCCCATCGGAACGTCGGTGCCCGCGCCCATCCGGGCCAGCAGAGCGGCGAACGCGGCCTGCACGACCATGAACATCGTGACACCGTTCCGACGGGCGGCCTCCGCCAGCCCGGCGTGGACACGCGCGTCCAACCGGATCGGTGCCGTACCACCCCGGAAAGAGGCGGCCGCGGGCCTGGGACGATCCGCCGGGAGGGCGATCTCCTCAGGGAGGCCCGCCAGGGCTTCGCGCCAGTACGCGAGCTGTGCCGGAAGCACGCTGTCCAGAACCTCACGCTGCCACAACGCATAGTCCGCGTACTGGACCGGCAGCGGCTCCCACCCGGGAACGCCGCCCGCGCTCCGCGCCGCGTAGGCGGTGCCCAGGTCGCGGGCCAGGACGTCCATCGACCAGCCGTCGACCGCGATGTGGTGCGCCACCACGGACAGCACGAACTCCGAGTCCGGCAGTACCAGCAGCCGAGCCCGCCACGGCAGCTCCCGCGCCAGCTCGAACCCTTGCCCGGTCTCGGCGGCCAGCGCGCTCGCGAAGTCCCGTTCACCGGCTTCGGCGATGGCCAGCCGGGGCCGGCCCGCCTCACCGTGCAGGATCTCCTGACGCGGCAGCCCGTCGCTCTCGGGGAAGACCGTGCGCAGGCTCTCGTGCCGGTCCGCGACATCCCCCAGCGCCGCCTCCAACGCCGCGACGTCCAGATCACCCGACAGCCGCAGCGCGAGCGCGATGTTGTAGGCGGCGCGCGCGCCGTCCTCCTCGATGCGGTTCAGCAGCCACATCCGGTGCTGGGCGAACGACAGCGGAAGCACCGGCGGCCGTTCCCGCGGCGTCGGTCCCGTCCAGGCCGCGGAGCCGTCGCGGCCGCTCACCAGTTCGGCCACGCGCTCGACGGTCGGCGCGGCGAACAGCTCGCGGACGCTCACCTCGGCGTCCAGAACGGCCCGCATCCGCGCGATCAACCGCATCGCCATCAGCGAGTCGCCGCCGAGTTCGAAGAAGGAGACGTTCGCGGCGACCCGCTCCAGGCCCAGGACCTCGGCGAACAGTCCGCACAGCAGTTCCTCGGCCACGGTGACGGGGCCTCGGCCCGGCGCGAGCGCCCCGAAGTCCGGTACGGGCAGCGCGGCCCTGTCCAGCTTGCCGTTCACCGTGACCGGCAACGCGTCGAGCACCACCACCGCGGCCGGGACCATGTGGTCGGGCAGACGGGCCGCCGCATGCTCGCGCAGCGCGCCGCCGTCCAGCGTCGCCCCCTCGGCGGGGACGGCGTAGGCGACCAGCCGTCTGAGGCCGGGCCGGTCCTCGCGCACGATCACGGCCACCGGGCCCACCTGGTCGTGACCGGCCAGCACCTGCTCGATCTCGCCGGGCTCGATCCGGAATCCGCGGATCTTCACCTGGTCGTCGGCCCGGCCCGCGAACACCAACTCCCCGGATCTGGTCCACCGCGCACGGTCGCCGGTCCGGTACATGCGCTCGCCGCCATCGGTGAACGGGCACGCCACGAACCGCTCCGCCGTCAAAGCGGCCCGGCCCACATACCCGCGCGCCAGCCCCGCGCCCGCCACGTACAACTCCCCGGTCACACCCGGCGGGACGGGCCGCAGGAAGTCGTCCAGCACGAATACCCGCGTGTTCCAGATCGGCCCGCCGATCGGGACCGCGCCGCCGTCCGCGCCCCCGGGCGCCAGGGGCAGGCTCATCGTGGCGCACACGGTCGTCTCGGTCGGCCCATACGCATTGATCAACCGACGACCGGCCGACCACCGCTCCACCAGCGCCGGAGGACACGCCTCACCCGCCACCACCACCGTGCGCAGCCCTTCGGGCAGCCGGCCGACCGCGGCCAGTATCGAGGGCGGCACCGTCACGTGCGTCACGCCGAATTCCGCCACCAGGTCTTCCAGGCGGCCACGCGGCGGCATGCGGTCGGCGCCGGCCAGCACCAGCGCCGCTCCCGGCAACAGCGCCGTGCACAGTTCCGAGACCGAGGCGTCGAAGCTCAGCGCCGCGAACTGCAGGACCCGCGCGTCCGCGCCGACCGCGAACCGGTCGATCTGCGCCGCCGCCAGGTTCCCGATCCCCCGGTGCGAGACGGACACACCCTTGGGCGTCCCGGTCGACCCGGACGTGTAGATCACGTAGGCCGGGTGGTCGGGAAGCAGCGGCGCCGCCCGATCGGCGTCGGTCGGCGCGGTGGCGGGACGGGCCGCGAGCAGGCCGGACGTCGCGGGATCG
The DNA here is from genome assembly GCF_055379765.1 of Actinomadura rugatobispora. NCBI lineage: Bacteria > Bacillati > Actinomycetota > Actinomycetes > Streptosporangiales > Thermomonosporaceae > Actinomadura > Actinomadura rugatobispora. Next base: position 2,603,812 of record NZ_AP029191.1, read on the forward strand.
TCCCACACCAACCGGCCGACCCCGGCATCATCGCCCACCAGGTCCGCGGTCTCCTGGCCGCACACCACGATCACCGGTCCGGCGTCGGCGAGCATGAACCCGATACGGTCCGCCGGGTAGGCGGGATCGACCGGCAGATAGGCGGCGCCCGCCTTCATGATCCCGAGCAGGACGACGGGCAGGTCGGCCGACCGCTCCATCACCACGCCGACGAGGCTTTCGGGGCCCGCTCCCCTGGCGATCAGCTCGTGCGCGAACCGGTTGGCCCGCTCGTCCAGCTCCGCGTAGCTCAGCTCCACACCGTCGCCCACCACCGCCACGGCGTCCGGGGTCCGCGCCACCTGCGCCTCGAACAGTTCCGGCAGCGGCCGTTCCGGCACAGGCCGGGACGTGGCGTTCCAGTCCTCGGCCACCCGCCGCCGCTCCCCGGCGTCCAGCACGTCGAGTTCGTCGATCCGCACGTCCGGATCGGCCGCGACCTGCTCCAGCACCCGCAGCAGCCGGTCGGCCAGAGACCGGGCGGTCGGCTCCTCGAACAGGTCGCGGGCATATTCGAGCCCGCCGTCGATCCCGGCCGGGGCGCCCGTCGCGTCGCGGCGCTCGGTGAGGATGAACGACAGGTCGAACCGGGCCGCCGCGGTCGCGCCCGACGGCGCCTGCGGGCTCACCCGCAGGCCGGACAGGTCCCAGGGCGTCTGCGCCTCGGGGACGTTCTGCAGGGTCAGCATCACCTGGAACAGCGGATGCCGTGCCAGCGAACGCGCCGGGTTGAGGTCCTCCACCAGCCGCTCGAACGGCAGGTCCTGGTGCGCGAAAGCCGCCAGATCGGTCTCCCGGACCCGGGCGAGCATCTCACCGAAGGAAGGGGTGCCGCTCACATCCGTGCGCAAGACCACGGTGTTGACGAAGAACCCGGCGAGATCCTCCAGCGCCGCGTCATCGCGCCCGGCCAACGCGGTGCCCAGCGGAACGTCGGTTCCCGCGCCCATGCGGGTCAGCAGCATCGCCAGGGCCGCATGGATCGCCATGAACGTCGTCGCGCCGTGGCCCTGCGCCACCTCCGCGAGCCGGGCGTGCACCATCGGCGCGACCCGTACCGGAACCGCCCCGCCCTCGTGCGTCGCCTCCGCGGGCCGCGGGTGGTCGGTCGGCAGGGCGATCTCCTCGGGAAGCCCGGCCAGCGCCTCGCGCCAATGGCCGAGCCGGGTGGAGATCAGGCTGCCCGGGTCGTCGGGTTCGCCGAGCACTTCGCGCTGCCAGAGCGTGTAGTCGGCGTACTGGACGGGCAGCGGCTCCCACTCGGGCACGCCGCCCGAACACCGCGCCGCGAACGCGATGCCGAGGTCGCGCGCCAGCACGCCGGTGGACCAGGCGTCCACCGCGATGTGGTGCGCCATCACGACCAGGACGGAATCGGTGGGCGAGGCGACCAGGAGCCGGACGCGCCAGGGCAGCTCTTGTTCCACGTCGAAGCCGCGCCGCATCTCGGCGGCGACGATCTCGGCGACGTCCCGGTCGCCGAGGTCGTCCACGACCAGCTGCGGACGGCCGGCGGCGCCCCGCAGAACCTCTTGGCGCGGCACTCCGTCGCTGTCGCCGGGGAAGATGGTCCGCAGGCTCTCGTGCCGGTCCGCGACGTCGCCCAGCGCGGCTCCGAGCGCGCCGACGTCCAGTTCGCCCGACAGCCGCAGGATCAGGGGCACGTTGTAAGTGGCCCCGGCTCCCGCCGCCTCCAGCCGGTTCACGAACCACATGCGCTGCTGGGCGTACGACAGCGGGACGACCTCGGGCCGGTTTCGCACGGTGAGCGCCGCCCGGGTCCCGCCGTCCCGCCCGCTCTCGATCAGCGCGGCCAGCTCGGCCACGGTCGGGGTGGCGAACAGCTCGCCGATGCCGACCTCGGCGTCCAGCCCGGCCCGGATGCGGGCGATCAGCAGCATCGCCAGCAGCGAGTCTCCGCCGAGTTCGAGAAAGGAACTGTCCGCTCCCACCGCCGTCTCCAGGCCCAGCACCTCGGCGAACAGCGCGCACAACGCTTCCTCGGTGGGAGTCTCGGGTGCACGGCCGATGGCCCGCGCGGCGAAGTCGGGAGCGGGGAGGGCGGCGCGGTCGAGCTTGCCGTTGACGGTGACGGGCAGGGTTTCCAGGGCCACGAACGCGGCGGGCACCATGTAGTCCGGCAGCCGATCGGCCACGAAGTCACGGAGCTCGCCCTCCTCGCATCGGCCGTTGGCCGGGACGACGTAGGCGACGAGCCGCTTCACGCCTGGCCGGTCCTCACGAGCGATCACCGCCGCCTGGCCGACCCGCTCGTGAGCGGCCAGCACGGCCTCCACCTCGGCGGGCTCGATCCGGAAGCCCCGGATCTTCACCTGCTCGTCGGCCCGCCCGGCGAACTCCAGGACGTCCGCGTCGTTCCATCTGGCCAGGTCGCCCGTGCGATACATCCGTCCCTCGGCGAAGGGACACGCCACAAAGCGTTCGGCCGTCAGACCCGCCCGCCGCACATAGCCTCGGGCCAGCCCGGCACCGGCCACGTACAGGTCGCCGACCACGCCCGGTCGAACGGGCCGCAGAAGCTCGTCCAGGACGTAGACGCGCGTGTTGTCCATCGGCAGGCCGATCGGGACCGACGCCGGAATCGACTCCGGCTCGGTGAAGGAGAACTGAGTGGTGAACGCCGTCGTCTCGGTCGGCCCGTAGGTGGTCCGCACGACCATGCCCGGGTGCTCTTCGAGCAGCGCCCGGATCGCGGCGGACGACACCACGTCGCCGCCGGTCGAGACCTCCCGGACCCCGGCGAAGATCTCCGGAGACTGCTCGGCCAGCACCCGGAACAACCCCGCCGTGGCATGCACGTTGGTCACCCCGTGCTCAGCGATCAACCGACCACGCTCGACCGCGTCCACCTCACCAGGCGGAACGACGACAAGCCGACCGCCCCGCAGCAACGGCACCCACAGCTCATAGGTTGAGGCGTCGAACGCGTGGTTCGCCTGGACCAGGACCCGCTCCACCACGTCATCACGCCAGCACCGGTCCAGGCAGAAGGCGACGACGTTGCGATGCGTGACCGCGACGCCCTTCGGCACACCCGTCGACCCCGACGTGTACATCACGTACGCCAGGTCTTCCGCGGACACCCGCACGTCCGGGCCGTCCGGACGCGGCTCCTCGATCAAGTCCTCGCCGGTCAGGACTACCGACACACCGGCCTCGGCCACGATCGCCCGCCGCCGCTCCACCGGATGCCCCGCATCCAGCGGCACATACGCCGCACCCGCCTTCAACACCGCCAGCAACGCCACGACCAGATCGGCCGACCGGTCCATCACCACACCGACCAGATCACCCGGCCGCACCCCACGGCCGACCAGCGCATGCGCCAGACCATTCGCACGCCCGTCCAGCTCGGCGTACGACAGGGCGACATCCCCGGACACCACCGCGATCGCGTCCGGGGACTGCGGGACCCGCCGCTCGAACAGTTCCGCCAATGACGCGTCCGGCACCGGCTGGGCCGTGTCGTTCCGCTCCATCTCGACCTGAGGCCCTTTCATTCGGTTCCGCACCTTCACCGTCCGGGCGGCGGGCCCGGCGGGGGCCCTGGAGGCATTCCCGGTGGCGGGCCGAACGGCGGCGGCCCCATCGGCGGGCCCATCGGCGGGCCGCCGACGTGCATGGGCGGCGGGCCGCCGGGGAAGCCGGCGGGAGCACCGTTCCGGGGGGACGGACGGGCGGCCGCGAACTGGGTGCGGCACAGCTCGGCGTAGAGGCCCTCGTGCTCCAGCAGTTCCTCGTGGGTGCCGCGTTCGCCGATCTCACCGGCGTCGAGCACCAGGATCTGGTCTGCCTCACGGATGGTGGACAGCCGGTGCGCGATGACCAGTGAGGTGCGGCCGGCCAGCGCGGCCTTCAGCGCGCGCTGCACGGCCGCCTCGGACTCGGAGTCCAGGTGCGCCGTGGCCTCGTCGAGGATGACGATCGGCGGGGCCTTGAGCAGCAGCCGGGCGATGGCGACGCGCTGTTTCTCTCCGCCGGACAGGCGGTGGCCGCGGTCGCCCACGACCGTGTCGAGGCCGTCCGGCAGCGAGGAGATCAGCTCCCAGATCCGCGCCGCCCGGCAGGCCTCGATCAGTTCCTCCTCGGTGGCGCCGGGACGCGCGTACTCCAGGTTCGACCGGATGGTCTCGTGGAAGAGGTAGGCGTCCTGGGTGACCACGCCGACCGTCTCGCGCAGCGAGTCGAGCGTGACGTCGCGGAGGTCGTGACCGGCGATCCGCACGGCGCCCGAGTCCGGGTCGTACAGCCGCGTCACCAGGTGGGTGAGCGTGGTCTTGCCGGCGCCCGAGGGGCCGACCAGGGCGGTGAGCTTCCCTTCGGGCGCGCGGAAGCTCACCTCGCGCAGGGTCATGGCGTTCTGGGCGCGTTCGGGTACGGGCAGCGCGAACGACTCGAGCGAGGCCAGCGACACCTCGGCGGCGGACGGGTACCGGAACGACACCCTCTCGAACTCGATCTCCGGCGCCGTTCCGTTCTCGGGCACGGGGGACGCGGCGGACAGGACGGGCAGGGCGCGGGCGTCGGGGCGCTCGGCGATCAGCGGCTTCAGGTCGAGGATCTCGAAGACCCGGTCGAAGCTGACGAGCGCGGTCATCACGTGGGTCAGCATGCTCGACAGCTGGTTGATCGGGGCGAACAGCCGGGTCAGCAGGGTCGCCAGGGCCACCAGCGTGCCGATCTGGATCGCGCCGTCGATGACCAGGACGCCGCCGAGGCCGTACACCATCGCGGTGGCCAGCGAGGTCAGCAGCATCACCGTGATCAGCAGCAGCTCGCCGTAGACGGAGGTGATGACGCCGATGTCGCGGACCCGGGCCGCGCGGGCGGCGAACAGCCGGGCCTCGGCCTTCGGGTGCCCGTAGAGCTTGGTGTGCAGCGCCCCGGCCGCGTTGAACCGCTCGTGCATCACCGAGGCCATCGCGGCGTCCTGCTGCATCGACTCCCGCACCAGCCGCTGCAGCCGGCGCCCGACGAGCCTGCCGGGCAGCAGGAAGAACGGCAGCACGGCCAGGGCGACGAGCGTGATCTGCCAGGAGAGGTAGAACATCGTGCCGAGCACCAGCACCAGGGTCAGCAGGCTGGACAGCGCGCTCGACAGCAGCGAGGTGACCGCCTGCTGCGCCTGGAGCACGTCGGTGTTCAGCCGGCTGATCAGCGACCCGGTCTGCGCGCGGGTGAAGAACGCCAGCGGCTGCCGCTGGACATGGTCGAACACCTCGGTGCGCAGGTCGTAGATGAGCCCCTCGCCGATCCGCCCCGACAGCAGGCTCTGGGCGAGCCTGGAGCCCGCCTCCAGCAGTGCCAGCCCGGCGACCGCGAGCGCGAGGATCACGACCATGCCGGTGTCACGGGGCATGACGCCCTGGTCGAGGATGTACTTGAACAGCAGCGGAATCGACACCGCGATGAACGCCGTGAGCGCGGTCAGCGTCAGATGACCGGCGATGCGCACGCGGTACGGCCTCGCGTAAGGGAGGATCCGCCGGACGGTGCCCGGCTTTATCCGCTGCCGGGTCGGCGGCTCTTCGTCATCGCCGAACCCGTTGATGATTATCGGCCCCGGACCGCCGATCATGGCACGGAAACCTCCTTTCGCTCACTGTGGCCGCTGGCGGGGACGGGTCACCGCGCGGTCTCGTACTCGCGCATCTCCTCGATGAGGCTCTTGGGCCGCATGTCCGTCCAGTTCTGCTCGATGAACTCCAGGCAGGCCTGCCGGGTTTCCTCGCCGTGCGCGACGGTCCAGCCGGCGGGCACGTCGGCGAACGACGGCCAGAGCGAGTACTGGCCCTCGTCGTTGACGAGGGCCAGGAAGGTGCCGTTCTCGTCATCGAAAGGATTCGCCATGATCACTCCTTTGACAAAGGAAAGCACTTGTTCTTGCACATTCCTTCGCAAAGATAGCGGCGACCCCGAGAACCCTGCAACGCCGCATAAATGGACACTTACCCGCACCGTCCAACTGTTCAGAAAAACACTTGGACAAAAGAGAGGGGCCCGCCGAATTCATCGGCGAGCCCCTCTCCACGGGGTTTCCGGAAAAGGTCAGGCGCCGGACCAGCCGTGCGCGCGGGCCAGGTCCAGCAGGCTCTGCCGGACCCGCACGACCTGCTCGCCCGGCAGCTCGGGCGCCTGCGCCAGCAGGATCTCGGTGATCTCGTGGGCGAGTGCGGACCGCGGAGTGCTCCCCCGTTCCGGCCCGTCTTCCAGCCCGCCTTCCGCTCCGCTCCGGACCTGCCCCTGCTCGTCCGGCCGGCCGGAATCGCTCACCCGGGCCGCGTGCGACCGCCCGGATCCGCTCTCGTAGTTCTCCCCAGGACTGGTCGTCATCGCCGTCCTCCTCAGTGTCCGGACCATTCGGGGTCCCGTTTCTCGGCGAAGGCCCGCGGGCCCTCCACCGCGTCCCGGCTGCGCATCCGGCGCTCCTCCCACACGTAACGCGTGGCGAACGCCTGCTCCAGAGGCATGTCGACGGACCGCAGCACCGCCTCCTTGATCGCCCGCACCGACAGCGGAGCGCCGCGGACCAGGTCACCGGTCCACCGGTCCACGCACTCGTCCAGGGCGTCGTGCGGGACGACCTCGTTCACCAGCCCGAACCGCAGTGCCTCCGCGGCGGACATGCGGCGGCCCGTGAGCAGGTGCCCCATCGCCGCCTTCAGCGGCAGCTGCCGGGCGAGCCGGAACGCGCCGCCCGCGCCGGGGACCAGGCCGAGCCGCACCTCCGGCAGGCCGAAGACGGCGTGTTCGGACGCGACGATGATGTCGCAGGCCAGGGCCAGCTCGAAGCCGCCGCCGAGCGCGTAGCCGTTCACGCGCGCGAGCACCGGCTTGGACAGGGTGGTGAAGCGTTCGGTGAGCCGCGGCCAGCCGGGCAGGCCGCGGCTGCCGAACGTGGTGGGGGGCGCGTCCTCGGCGTTGAGCCGGGCGCGTTCCTTCAGGTCCTGCCCGACCGAGAAGGAACGGTCGCCCGCACCGGTCAGGACCGCCACCCGCACCTCGTCGTCCGCCTCCACGTCGTCCCAGATGAGGGCGAGCTCCTCGTGCGTGCGGAGGTCCATCGCGTTCAGCACCGCCGGACGGTCCAGGGTGATGCGGGCGACATGGTCCTTCTTCTCGTACCGCACCCGGACGTCGTCGTCCGCGGACCCGGTGCCGGCTTCGCCGGTCATGACGGCCCGGTCGAGAAGCGGCCGACCTTGTCGATGACGTCCTCCCCGTAGATCCGCAGCGCCTGCTGCAGCGCGAACTCGGCCATGTAGCGGCGGAACTCCTCCGGCGGTTCCTCGGCGAGGTTCAGCATCCGGCGGTTGGTGACCACCGCCGGGCCGCGCAGCCGTCCCACGGCGCGTTCGATGGCCGCGTCGAGGTCGCGCGGCTCCACGACCTCGTCGACCAGCGTCCGGGCGTCGGGCTCGGTCGCCCAGATGCGGCGGCCCGAGAGGATGACCTGGCGCGCCACCCGCGGTCCGGTGAGGCGGCCGAGCCGGTAGTTGCCGGCGCCCGGGATGATCCCCTCCTGCGCGGCCGGCAGGCTGAGGTAGGCGTCGGCCGCGGCGATCACGTGGTCGAAGACCAGCAGGAGCTGGCCTCCGCCGCCGATCGCGAAGGCGTCCACGGCGGCGACCCACGGCTTGTCCGCCGTCGGCCACTGCCACGCCCCGTCCCCTCCGGTACCGCCCTCCGCGCCGCCTTCGCCCTCGACGCGCAGGCCCCGTACGAGCTTGCTGATGTAGCCGAGCTCGCGCCTCAGCAGGAAGCCGACCAGCGAGATGTCACCGGAGTGCAGGCGCTTGAGGTTGATGCCCGCGCTGAACACCCGCCTGCCGCGGTAGCGGGGATGGGTCATCTCCCCTCCGCGCAGCATGCCGACGCCGACCGCCGGGTCCAGCAGCGCCAGGTCGACGGCGGTCTCCATGTCGTCGACCTGGATGTCGTCCTCGGCGTTCAGGCAGTCGTCGCGGCACATGGTCAGGTACGCCACGCCGTCGCGGCGTTCCAGCCGTACGGCCTCCATCTCGACCAGGCCGGTCCGGGTGAACTCCGGCAGCAGCCGCAGCGCCCGCGGGGTCGGCCGGAGCATCGCGTCGACCAGGTGCGGGCCCGCGACCGGGGAACGCAGCACGGCCCGCAGGAAGATGCCCTGGTCGATCTCCCGGCCGTCCTTGCCCGCCTGCGGGCGGGCCCGTTCGACGGCGAGCTGCTCCGCCGTGGGGACGAGCCCGGGGTAGGCGTTCGCGGCGGCCTCGACCAGTTCCCCGATCCGCAGGTGGGCGGTGCGGCCCCCGGTCAGGTCGTCGTAGACCGCGTCGGCGTGCGCGTCCATGAACCGGGTGCGCAGCCTCCGGGCCTCCGCGGCGGCCGCCGCGATCGCCGAGCGCTGCTCGGGCGAGCGTTCCACGGGCTCCGGCGCCGCCGACACCAGGTCCTCGAAGCGACGCACCGCGTCCGCGAGGACTGTCCACTGCACGGTTCGCCTGGACGCCGCGCCTCCTACGGCCTCGCTCGGCGGCGCGGTGGCGGGCGCCGTCACGACGCCGTCCCCGCCTCGGCGAGCTGCCGCAGCGCGCGGTCGCAGGCGGCCAGGTGGGCGCCGAGCGCGTCCTCGAAGCTCATGGTGGCCGCGTCGAACATCAGCCGCCGCCGGATCGCCAGCTCGCTGCCCGAGAAGCCGCCGAACCGCCCGGCCGCCGCGGTGAGCGCGGCGGCCGGGTCGTCGGCCACCTCGGTGAGCAGGCCGAGGCCCAGCGCCCGCGACGCCTCGACGGGCACGCCGAACAGCAGCGCCGAACGGATCGCCGCGGCTCCCGCCTGCTGGACCAGCCGGAACACCGCCATGCCGGGCCAGGTCGCCACGCCGTCGCCCGCGACCAGCAGCCGCACGTCCGGGCCGGCGATGCGCAGGTCGGTGGCCAGCAGCGCGTCCAGGGCCGGACCGCCGACATCGCCGGCGGCGACCGCGACCGTGGTCATGGGCAGCCTCTCCAGCCGCCGCAGCACGCGCTCCCACTTGGTGACCAGCGGCGTGTCGAGGGCGCCGGTCCACGCGCCCTCGGGCGCACCCGTGACCTGGACGACCACGACGCCGGGACCCGCGTGGTCCTCGGCCCGGTCGCAGACCGCGCCGAGCGCCCTGACCGTCCCGGCCGAGAACGCGGCCGCCCCGTCGACCCGGACCGTCAGCCCCTCATCGATGCCCGCCGGAGTACCCGCCTCGAACATGTCAGCCCCGCCCTTTCCCGTCTGCTCCGCCATCACCACTGGATCGGTGTTCATCAGGTCCGCTCACCACCGGACCAGGGCGGTCTCGAGCGTGGAGCCGGGACCCATCGTCATGAGGACGCCGTACTCGCCCGGCCTCGTCACGCCCTCGTCGAGCAGCCGCTCGTAGGAGAACAGGAACGAGCCGCTGGAAACGTTGCCGTGGTCGCGCAGCACGCTGGTGGTGTGCCGCACGTCGTGCCTGCTCAGCTCGAGGTTGACCACGACGGCGTCGATGACCTTCTTGCCGCCGGAGTGCACCACCCAGTGCCGTACGTCGCTGCGCCGCAGGCCGGTGCCCGCCAGCAGCCGGTCGGCGACGATCTCGGCGTGCGCGCCGACCACGTACGGGATCTGCGGGTCGAGGAAGAAGCTGAACCGGCCCTGGTCGCGGTCCCAGTCGTAGCGCATCGCGTCCACGGCCTCGGGGATGATGCAGCTGGCGAACTTCAGGATGCGCGGGCCCCGCTCGGCGCCCGCGGCGGGCCCGCCGGCGTCCACCGCGGGTTCGGCGATCAGCGCGAGCGCGGCGGCACCGTCGCCGAACAGGCTGTTGACGACCGCGGTCCGCATGGTGGAGTCCATCGCGTACGCGGCGGAGCAGACCTCCGCGCACAGCACGACGGCGAGCCGGCCGGGGTGCGCCACGGCCCAGCCGTTGACGACGTTGAGGGCGTTCAGCCCGGCGTTACAACCCATTCCGACGATGTCGGCGCGGCTGCAGTGCCGGTCGATGCCCAGTTCGCGGATGAGCAGGGCGCTGAGCCCCGGGGTGAGGAATCCGGTGGAGGTGACGCAGCACAGGTGCCCGAGGTCGGAGAGCTCGGCGCCCGCCCGCTTCAGGCAGGCGTGGAGCGCCTCGGCGCCCATCTCGACCGCCAGCCGCCTGTGCTTGTCGAGCAGGTCGCCCTGCGGTTCGGAGACCCGCGCACCGGACGCGCCGGGCTCGGGCAGGGCGAGGTTGCGCCGGTCGATCGCGCTGTTGAGGAAGACCGAGCGCACCTTGGGATCGGTGATCCCGAACGCGGCGAGCACCTCCTGCTGGGAGTAGGAGGTCGCGGTCACGGCCGTCCCGACCCCCACCATCCGGGCGAGGTGGGGGCCGGGCGGTAAGAAGGCGGGCTCGGCGTCGAGGAACGCGGCGTCCGGTCCCGCGTTCGGTACGGCCTCCGGTACGGCGCCGAGGTTCTCCGGGGTTTCGAGGTTCAAGGTCATCGGAAGGTCCATCCCCACATTCGTGGCTTGCTCCTGATCGGTGTGACTCCGCGTTCGATCACGGAAAGCGCCTTTCTCTCGCGTCCCGTCACAGTGGGACGTTCCCGTGCTTGCGCCTGTGGTCTCGCTGCTCATGGAGGGCCGTCATGCCTGCGCCTCGTTGCTCTGCGCCTCGATGAAGTGGGCGAGCCGGGCGGTGCCCTCCTCGATCTCCGCGGAGGTCAGGTAGCTGGTGGACAGCCGCAGGGCGTGGTGGCCCCCTCCTTCGGGATGGAAGTAGGTCATGGGCGTCCAGATGACCCCGAACTCCTGGGCGGAGCGGTTCAGCGCGGCGTTGCCGGTCCGGAACGGCACCTCGACCGTGAGGAAGAACCCCCCGGCGGGCTTGTTCCACCGCACGCCGAGCGCGGCGCGGCGGCCGGCCGGGAGACGCCGGTCCAGGTGCTCCAGCGTGGCCCGCATGGTTCCCGCGTAGTGGGCGGCCGCCGGGGCGTTGAACTCCGAGAGCCGGCCGCCGGCGCTGAGCAGGGCGCCCGCCACGGCCGCCTGGCTGAGCGAGCTGGTGTTCACGGTCACCATGCTCTTGATCTTGGCGAGCTCGTCCGCCAGCAGCCCGGTCCGGCCGGTCTCGTCCTCGACCCGCTGGTCGGCGATGACGAAGCCGACCCGGGCGCCGGGGAACACCGTCTTGGAGTAGGAGCCCAGGTGCACGACCCGGCGCTCGCGGTCCAGGGACTTCAGGGTCGGCGGCGGCGGGCCGGGGCTGACCAGCCGGTAGGGGTTGTCCTCCAGAACGAGGATGTCGTGCCTGGCCGCAACGGCGAGCAGCTCGCGCCGCGAGCGCAGGTCCATCGTGGTCCCCGACGGGTTGGAATGGTCGGGCACCACGTAGAAGGCGCGGGGGCGGCGGCCGCGGGCACGCTCGGCCAGGATCGCCGCCTCCAGGTCGGCGCAGCTGACGCCGCCCGCCCGCTCCTCGACCCCGGTCACGGCGATGTCCAGCAGCCGGGCGGCGCCGGTGATGCCCACGTAGCAGGGGCTGGACACCAGCAGCACGTCGTCGGGACCGGCGATGAGCGCGCGCAGCACCAGCAGCATCGCCTCCTGCGCTCCGACCGTCACCACGATGGACTCGGGCGGGACGTCGATGTCCTCGTCGATCCGCAGCGAGTCGGCGATGACGTCCTGGATCTGCCCGGCGGTGGGCCCGTACTGGAACAGGTTGGTGCGCAGCGCGTGCGGAGAGCGGCCCTGGGCGGCCAGGTGGTCGAGGTAGCGCCGCAGGTAGCCGAAGATCTGCTCGTTCTGGAACAGGTCGTCGTAGGGGCGGCCGGGCGCGAACGAGATCGCGTCCGGATAGCGCAGGGTGATCTCGTTGAGGAAGGTCATCGTGTCCAGCACCGGGCTGGACACGCTGCCGTGCAGCTCCCTTTTGCGGAGGTCGGCCCCGGCGGGCCGGGGCGCCGGCTCCACCGGGCCGGAGCCCGGCGGGTCCGAGGCGACCGGGCCCGGCTGCGTCCGTACGAGACCGGGACCGATGTCGGCGACCGAGCCCGCCCCGGTGAACGTCATCGCCTCCTTCAGCTCCGTGACGACCACGTCCAGCACGCGCGCCGCTCCGGACTCCCCGTCCGCCGCCAGCCCGTCGAGCACCGGACGGCCGAGGCACACCGCGTCGGCGCCCGCGGCGAGCGCGATCAGGACGTCGGCTCCACCGCGGACCCCGCCGTCGAGCAGCACCGGGCAGCGACCGGCCACGGCCGCCGCGACCTCGGGCAGGACGTCGATCGCTCCCCGCCCCCCGGGGCGGCCGGTGACCACGATCCCCGCGGCGCCCGCGTCGACGGCGCGCGAGGCGTCCGCCGCGCTCAGCGGCCCGGCGACGAACACGGGCAGCGAGCAGGCCGAACGCAGCCACTCGACCTCCACCGGATCGGCGGGGTCGCCGTGGGCATCGGACGGGCCGGCCAGGTGCGCGGGCGCCGCGGCCACCGTCAGGCAGGGCACGTCCGCCGCCACCATCAGCGCCTCGAAGCCCGCCCGCTCGGCCCGCTCGACGAGCCGCCGGGTCACCGCGCGGTCCTTGTACGGCGGGAGCCGCAGCCAGCAGGTCGTGTCGGCGGTCGCGGCGAGCTCGGCGAAGGTCCGGCCGGTGTACGCGCTCACCACGACCGGGACACCGGCCGCGGCGGCGGCCCGCACCATGGCGGGTTCGCCGTTCGGGCAGGCCAGGTCCGGCCCGGCGAGCGGGGCGACGGCCAGCGGAGCCGCCCAGGTACGGCCGAGGATCTTGGTGGCGGGGTCGGGCGGGCCGATGCCCGCCGGCCGTCCCGCCCCGCGGGGCCGCAGGCCCGTCCGGCCGAAGCCCGCGATATCGGCCGCGTTCCGCCGCTCCCGCTCCGCGACGAACCCGCGCAGCACGGGGTTCATGCCCTCTTCCACCGGTCGCGCGAAATCGCCGGGTGCGCCTTTCATAAGGCGACCGTCCGCGCACGTGCCCTGTTCGCTGCCTCGTCCGGCCATGAAGATCCCCCGGGCATTGATGGTGGAGCGCTTCCTGAGCCCGGCCAAGGATTACACGACGGCATCCGCCCGACAAGGAGCGTCCATGTCCAAGCGGGAATCCTCCACGGTTGGACAGCCCAATAGGGCCGGACCGTCCGCAACGTGACGGTGGTGCACAGTTTCCGCACGCCATATTCTTTGTTCATTCTCTTGCTCGTCCGGCCGGTGCCGGTCGGGCCCGGCCGTCCGACCGTGATCGCGGGGCCGTGCGCGGTCGAGACGCCGGAAGCGAACGCGGGGCCCCGGAGGAGGGCCCCGCGTTCGGCCGGGCGGCGGGTGCGGTACCCCCGATCGGAATTGAACCGACAACCAGAACCCTTTTAAGGGGTTTGCCTCTGCCATTTGGGCTACGGGGGCGAATTGATCGTAACGCCCTCGTACGGGTGACCGCCAGATCGGAGGTGTCCATTGAAAGGCCCCGGGAGCCGCGTGTGACGAATGCCACTCTCGGCCTAGCCGGTGGAATCCCGTGACAGGGGCATGAGAAACAGCGGCAGATCGGTTCGCCGGCCGATCTTCAGCTTGCGGTACACGCGGGTCAGATGCTGTTCCACGGTGCTCATCGTGACGTGCAGGCTGCGTGCGATCTGCCGGTTGGTGTAGCCGTCGGCCGCCAGTTCGGCCACCCGCCGCTCCGCCTCGCTCAGCCCGTACAACGGATCGGAGCCCGGGTCGGCTCCATCGCCCTCCGCGACGTCCGCCGGGTCCGCCGCACTCGCCGGGCCCATGCTCACCGGCAACTCGGCCCCGCACTCGGCCGCGAGCGAGCGAGCCCGCCGTTCCAGCGCCGTGGCGCGGCACGACCGGCCCTCACTCCGGTAGGACGCGCTCAGGTCCAGCAGCGCGCGGGCCAGTTCAAGCCGGTCGCCCGAGCTCTCCTGCGCCTCCACCGCTTCGGTGAGCAGTGCCGTGCGCCGGTCGGCGTCGGCCGCCGCGGCCAGCACGCGCAGGGTCATCCCGCGCGTCCTCAGCTGGGCGCCGGCCTGCCGCCCTTGGCCGTCGGGCAGCCGCTTCAGCTGGTCGGCCGCGAGCCTGCCGGCCTCCTCGCGCTCCCCCAGCGCGAGATGGGCCTCCGCCTGGTCGATCCGCCACGCGACGAACCCCGGCACGTCGCACTCCCAGAAGGTCATCAGCTCGCCGCACGCCCTGAACTCCGCGAGCGCCGCGTGCGGGCGATCGGTCGCGAGGTAGTAGCGGCCGCGTGCCTGCAGGTAGGGCAGAACCAGCGGGCTGCGGAACAGCGGGCCCGGCAGCGGCACGTCCAGGTGCTCCTCGACTTCCTTGAACCTCCCCATCGCCGTCAGGGCCAGCACCAGGATGGCCAGCGGGAACCCGACGAGCACGCCCCAGCCCTTGGGCGTCAGGTCCGTGAGGGCCCCCCGCGCGCATGTCACGGCCGCTTCCAGATCGCCGTGGCGCTGATGGATCAGTGCCCGCAGGACACTGGCGAACGCGTTGACCAGAGGCGTCGATCGTGCCGCGGACCCGTCGAAGGAGTCGAGCCATCGGACCGCCTCACCGGGCTCGTCGGCATAGACCAGAGCCGCGATGGCGACGACCGGGGCCAGCGTCCGCAACGTCTGGCCCGCGGCGCCGAGGATCTCCTCCGCTTCGACGAGCGTCTCCTCGTGGGCGCCGCGCACCAGTGTCCCGGCCAGCCTGGCCTCGCACCCGAAGGACGGCGCCAGAGGGGTGGGAAGCGCTTTCTCTCGTGGGCCGCAGGGCAGGGACGGCAGATCGTCGAGAATCTCCTGCCGGAACAACCCCGGGTAGGCGTGGCGCAGCCACCACAGCGGCACGTCGAACGTCGTGCCGTACGTCACCGTCGGCGCGTCGGCGGGGCCGGCCCCCTCGTGCATGAGCTCGAGCGCCTCGTCGATCCGCCCGAGCCAGAACAGCCAGGCGACCAGGACCGCCGCCGCGTGGGCGGGGAGCCGCCCCTCCCGCAGGCCGCGGATCAGCTCGGGCAGGTGGCGGGCCGCGGTCGCCGGGCCGAGCTGCCACTCGGCGCCGGCCAGTTCCAGATGGATCGCCGGCCGCTGGTCGTCGTCGGCGCACTCCCGCAGGGCCAGCCTGAGGTAGCCGACCGCCTCGGTCACCCCGCCGGCGGCCAGCGCCTGCCCCGCCGCTTCCCGGAGCACGGCGCCGGCCCACGGGGCCCGTGCCCGGTCGGCGGCGATGAGGCTGCCGGCGACGACCTCCGCGGAGGCACCGTGGGCGTGCAGCACCTCCGCCGCCCGGAGGTAGAGGGCCGTGCGCTCGTCGGGGCGCATACCGCTCAGCACCGCCGCGCGGACGGCCTCATGAATCCGGCCGCCGCCGTCGATGAGACCGGTGGCCCGCAGCACCTCGCGGGTCAGGCCGAGGGATTCGGCGTCGAGCCGGACCAGCTCGCCGAGCAGCCCCGGGGAGGGATGGTCGGGAAGCACCGCCAGCCCCCGGGCGAGCGCCGTGGAATCCGACCGGTGGACGCAGGTCAGGACCGCCTGCCGGAACGCCTCCCCGAAGACGAAGCAGGCGGGGCGGGCCGGGCCCGACATCCGCAGGTCCTCGACGAGCGCCTGGACGAGCAGCGGGTTGCCGCCGCTGACCTCGTGGCACTCCGGCGCGAGCCGCCGGGCGGGCAGGGGACCGAGATGCTCGGCGAGCATCTCGGCGACTCCCTGCCCGGTGAGGGGCCTGACCCTGACCCGCTGGGCGTACGGCTGGCGGAGCAGATCGGTGAGCAGCGGCGAGTGCGGCCGGGTGGGGCGCAGGCACTCGGTGAGCAGCATCAGCACGGAGGTCGTTCTCAGCCGGTGGCCGAGGTACAGCAGGAACTGCAGGGACGGCTCGTCGGCGTGGTGGATGTCATCGATCCCGATCACCAGCGGACCGCGTCCGGCCACCTCGAGGAGGATGGCGCTCAGGCCGTTGAAGATCGTCGCCGGCACCCGGGCGACCGCACCGGAGTCCGCGTCGCCGTCGGGGCCGGGCTCCGCGCCGATCCGGTGCGCCATCGCGGCGAGCGTGCCGTCGCCCAGCAGGCGTTCGGCCCGTTCGCTCTCGGCGGCCGTCAGCGCGGGGTGCTGGAAGAGCTGGCTCACCGAGCTCAGCGGCAGGTTGCGCTCGACGCTCGACGCCGAGGCGCTGAGGAAGGTCGAGCCGGCCGCCGCCTCGCGCCCGGCGAGGATGTGCATCAGCCGCGTCTTTCCCGTGGCGGCCGCCCCCTCGATCAGGATCACCCTTCCGGTGACCGGGCGCCTGGTAGGAGAAATATCGGCGACCCCCATTGACCAATCACCCCCGTGGACTCCGTCATCGCGTGCGACGTCTCGAAGCCGGCAGAACTACGGCCGATCATTGACCGGCCGTGGCCGTGCCGGTGTGCGGCACGGCATGATCTTGACTCGCTCCGCTGCCGACCACCCCGTTACGACGCTTCGACTCCCCCGTGATGAATCCGTGATCATTATTTCCTGATCAACGGCTCTGTAGCCATAGCCCCACCTTGACCGCTTTCTGCCATTTGAATCTCTCTAAGGTCTATGATCAGTTGACACCGTTCGAGCGCCGCGTCAAGAACCCCCTTCGGCCTCCGGTGGACAGCGTGCGGACGGTTCCCGGCCCGCGCCGGGTTCCGGGGTCGGCGCCTCTCGGGAACACCCCGCACCGCCACCCTTTCGCGTGGCCGGGAAGCCCTCTGGCGGACCCACTCCGGTTCGACCGCCGCCTCGCCGCGGAGGTTCGCGGGCGCGACCCGGATCTAACCCCGGCGGCGGGTGAGACTCACCGGCCGGGGGCGGCGGAAACGTCTTCTGACCAGGAGTCTCGGGTGCACGGGGGCACCGCCGCGGCTCGTTACGTCCTTGTGACTCGATGCGTGATCTACTCCTGGCGTCGTCGCCCCACGGGACGGGCGACCTGCGACGCGAGGGAGTCGGGGATGGCAGCGACGGTGGTTTCGGCACTGGCGACGGCGCCCGCCGCCGGGGTCGGCATGCCTCCATCCTCGGGGAGCAGGGGCATGAATCTGATCGAGCGCGAACGAGAACTGACCAGGCTCACGAACCTTTTCAGCGAATCGCAGGCCGGCCGGGGCAGAGTCGCCGTCGTCAGCGGCACGGTGGGCGCCGGGAAAACCGCACTGCTGCACACATTCGCCGAGACCGCGACGGCGTCCGACGCGTTCTTCCTCAGCGCGGCGGCCACACCGGGGCGGCGGAAGATCCCGCTCGGGGTGGTGCGGCAGATATTCCGCGGCATCGCCTCCCTGCCGTGCGGCGGATCGGATGTGACGCGGCTCCTCGACGAGGCAATGGGCGCGGCATTCGCCGGAGACGACTTCTCCCCGATCGACATCACCGAGACCACCGGAGCCGTCCTCCAGAAGTTGAATGATGTACTACTCACCGCCTCTCGGCACGCCCCTCTGGTGATCGGTATTGACGATGCGCACCACGCCGACACCGCCTCACTGCAATTCCTGCTCTACGCCGCCCACCGGGTGCGATCGGCCCGCGTCCTGATGGTCCTCAACGAGCCGGCCGGGCCGTGGCAGGAGCACCCCGCGTTCAACGCCGAGCTGCTGAGCCTGCCGCACAGCCGGCACATCCGCCTGCGCCCGCTCTCGCGACGCGGCCAGGCCCGGCTGCTGGCACCCCGGTTCGGCGACCCGGCCGGCCATCGGCTGGCCATGACATGGCAGGCGATCACGGGCGGCAATCCGCTGCTCGCCCACGCCCTGCTCGAGGACAACAGGCACCTGGTCCGGCCACCGGACCAGCCCCTGGTGGACGCCGCGTACACCCAGGCCCTGCTGACCTGCCTGCGGCGGGGCGGGCCGGCGATGGTCGCGGTCGCCCGCGCCCTGGCCGTCCTGGAGGAGCCGGCACCCTCGCGCGCTCTGCTCGGCCGCCTGCTGGACATGGACGCGGAGCATGTCCGTGACACGATCGAGCTGATGAACCGGGCCGGGCTCCTCGGTGGCGGCCGGTGGCGGCACCCCGCCGCCCGGGCCGGAGTGCTCGACAGCATCGCCCCCGGCGAGCGCTCCGCGCTGCACGGCCGGGCGGCCCGGCTGCTGCACGAGCACGGCGCGGCCCCCGCGGTCGTGGCCGGCCAGCTCGTCGCGGTGGGCGACACCGAGGCCGCGTGGGCGGTGCCCGTGCTGGAGGAGGCGGCCGAACAGGCGCTGGCCGCCAGGGAGACGCACACCGCGCTGTCCTGCCTGCGGCTGGCCCACCGGACCGACTCCGACGAGCGGCAGCGGGCACGGATCACGAGCGCGCTGGCCGGCACCGAGTGGCGGATCGATCCGTCCGCCGCGGGCCGGCTGCTGCCCGCGCTGGTCTCCGCCGCATGCGACGGCCTGCTCACCGGCCGGCACACGGCCCGGCTCCTGGGCCACCTCATGTGGTGCGGGCGCGTGAAGGAGGCCGCCGGGCTGCTGGTGCGGCTGACCGCTCCCGGGACACCGCGCCCCATCGGGGCCTCGGCCCACCTCGAAGCCGTGACGCTGTTGATGTCGTGCGTCTACCCGGACGTGGTGCGCCGCGCGGCGCCCCGGTCGACGGCGACCGCCGGCAGGCGGGACGCCGCCGCCTCCGCGGACCGTCGGGTGCGGGCCGCCTCGGCACTGTCGGCGGTGCTGACCGGCGCGTCCGACCGCGACGTGATCGCCACCGCCGAACAGGTCCTGCAGGGAACCCGGCTCGGCGAGCAGCTCTCGGAGTCGCCCCTCGCCGCGCTGGCGGCGCTGGTCTACGCCGACCGGCCGGATCAGGCGGCGACGTGGTGCGACCCGCTCCTGACCGAGGCCGCGACCCGGCGCGAACCGGTCGCCCATGCCGTCCTGGCCGCCGCCCGCGCGGTGATCTCCATTCGCCAGGGGGATCCTGCCGGGGCCGAGCGGCACGCCCGGACCGCCCTGACCCGGATCTCCCCGGCGAGCTGGGGCGTGGCCATCGGCCTGCCGCTGTCGGTGATGGTGCTCGCCGCCACCGCGCTCGGCCGGTTCGAGGACGCCGCCACCTACCTGGACGTCCCGGTGCCGGAGGCCACGTTCCAGTCCCCGTGCGGGCTGCACTACCTGCAGGCCCGCGGGCGGTACCACCTGGCGACCGGGCATCCGGCCGCGGCCCTGGCCGACTTCGAGCACTGCGGCGGGCTCATGACCGCCTGGGGATTCGACCGGCCCGGGCTGATCACCTGGCGGAGCGACGCCGCTCAGGCGCTCATCGCCCTCGGCGACGCCGGACGCGCCGTCGAGCTGATCGAGGCGCAACTGGCCCTCGTCCCGCCGGGCCCCTCCAGGACGCGCGGCATCTCGTTGCGGGTGCGGGGGATGGCCGCCGAGGGAGACGAGCGGAACGCGTGGCTCCAGGAGGCCGTCGACGTCCTGGAGCAGAGCGGCGACCGGTACGAGTCGGCGCTCGCGGCCGGAGAGCTCGGCCGCACCCGGAACCCGGGCGCACCCGGCGACCGGGCCCCCGACCCCGAGCCCGATGCCCGCGACCTGACCGAGGCGGAGAGCCGGATCGCCACGCTGGCGGCCGAGGGATGGACCAACCGCCAGATCGCCGACAAGCTGCTCATCACGGTCAGCACCGTGGAGCAGCACCTCACCCGGGTCTACCGCAAACTCCAGGTGAACCGCCGCACCGATCTGCGGGCGAGGCTGCGCGGCGATGGCTGACCGGCGGGGAGGGCGAACGGTGGCCTCCCCCGGAAGGGAAGACCACCGCGGTTCGGGCCCGCCGTCAGACGATGCCGGCGACCTGCCGTTCGACCTTCGCCGCGAAATCGGCCCAGACGTCCGCGCAGTCCCTGGCCAGCCGGGCGACGATGTCCCCGCAGTGCGGAGGGACATTGCTGATGATGTCGTCCCAGTCCGCCGACTTCATCGTGTGGATGTTCAGCAGTATCAGCAGGTTCCGGCCGGTCTCGCTGAACCGCAGGGCCGGATCCGCCTTGAGCCTCTCCACCACCGCCGTGCGGTCGGCCGGCACGCGGGCCGGCACGGGCGCGGCGGCGGCCCGGCCCGCGCGCCGGCCGGCCAGGCTGACGGGCGCGCTGCGCCGCCGCGGCAGTGGATCCTCTCCCCGGCGCAGCCGGTTCCGGACGTCCCGGGCCGTCTCCGGCGAGATCCCCGCCCGCCGCGCGATCTGCCGCAGCGAGAGGTCCGGGTTCTCGGTGATCAGCTCGGAGGCGATGCGCCGCCCCTCCGAGCCGTTGATCGGCCGGACCCGCCCGTCGCGCCCCATCCGCGCCGTCTCGGCGGCCGGCTCGGCCGTCGCCCGCCTGCGAATCTCGGCCACCGTCCCCGGAGCGATCCCGGTGACCGACGCGATCATCCGGTCCGACCACCGCGGATGCGAGGCGATGATGCGCTGCGCCGCCCGCTTCCGATCGGCCAGCGACAGCGGCAGCCCGTGCGCGATGTTCGACTTGACCGCCATCACGAAGGCGTCGGCCTCGTCCCCGTCGAAGAACCTGACCGCGATCGTGTCCTGGCCGCCGAGTTCGGCCGCCCTCAGCCGGTGCATCCCGTCGATGACCGACATCGTCGCGCGGTGCACGATGATCGGCGGAAGCTCGGCCCCGGCCGCGGCCAGCGCCTCCACATGGTCCGGATTCTCGCCGAAGATCCTGGGCGAGTCGGCACCCGACAGCGCGCCGATCTCGACCTGGACCACCGGCTCCTCTTCGATTTCCCCCGTCGCCGATTGCACGAATTGCTCCCCTGGTTCGACTCAAAGAAATCCGATATTCAATTGTTTATCGACTCATGAGCAATTCTGGACTCTAATGCGGCACCCGGAGGCGAGGTAGCCCCTAGCCGCCCCTACCCCCGCCCCCCTAGCGCCCTCGACCGCCGTCCCCTAGCAGGCACCTGACCAGGCAGGGTCCCCACTCAGGCACGGGGACCGTGACATCCGCCATGCCCGCCCGACACCCCACCAGGAGGCCCACCCCCTAGCCCCGAGCCCCCGCCGGGAGCGACCGTCCAGCCAAGAAGAATATCTCCGCGAAGGGCGGATAGAGTTGGCCGGAGATCATTTCGCACCAATCCAGAAGACACTTTCCAGGCGAGCAAGCCCCACCAGATCCCGGTCATGCCCGGCGCCGGTGACACGTCATCGAAAGGCGTCCATGGTCTGCCGCCCACGGCTCGATCGCCTCGCGGTCACCGCTGCACCGCGGCCGAGCACGATGGGGACCCGCACCACGTGCATGTGATCGACCAGCCCCTCGGCGAGGAAGTCGCGGATCACCGAGGGTCCGCCGCCGAGACGCACGTCCTGGCCACCGGCCGCTTCGCGGGCCGCCTTGAGCGCCTCGGCGGGTGAGGCGTCCAGGAAGTGGAACGTGGCGCCGCCCTCCATCTCGATCGACGGCCGCGGCCGGTGGGTGAGCACGAAGACCGGCGTGCGGAACGGCGGGTTGGCGCCCCACGCGCCCTCGTAGCCGGGGTCGTCCTGCCAGCCGGGCGGGCCGAACGTGCCGACGCCCATGATCTCCGCGCCGAAGCCGGCACCGTGCGCCGCGGCGAACGCGTGGTCGGCGCCGGTGCCCCCGTCCCGGCCGCCGCCCATCGCATGCCAGAACCGGGTGGCGAACATCCACTCGTGCAGGCGTTCACCGGCGTGCCCGAACGGGGCGGCCGGCCGTGCTCCGTCCGCACGGCCAGAAGTGCGGTAGCCCGCCCGCGGGAGGTCTACCGCACCATGCCGGCTCCGGGACAGGTCGCGGGAGCGGCGCCCGCCGGGGAACGGCCTACGGCTCAGCCGGTCTCGACGGGGGTCAGGGCGAATCCGTCGTTGGGCTTGCCCGCGAGAAGGTCGGCCAGCCCGCCGCTGAGCGCGTACGTCGTCGTACCGGGTCCCGCTGTCACGTCGCTGGTGACGGCATCCTTGACGGTGTCGGTGACCTTCACCGTGGCCTCCTTCCAGCCGTCGCGCGGCTCCACGCGCTGGATATCGGCGGGCCTGCCGGACAGCAGACCGCTGCTGACCGCCGCGATCGAGCCGTCCTTCAGGAGCCGCATGCCGGCCGT
This sequence comes from Actinomadura rugatobispora, assembly GCF_055379765.1. NCBI lineage: Bacteria > Bacillati > Actinomycetota > Actinomycetes > Streptosporangiales > Thermomonosporaceae > Actinomadura > Actinomadura rugatobispora. The sequence goes on from NZ_AP029191.1 coordinate 2,625,953, forward strand.
CGGCGCCCCCAGCGGCTTGTCGAGCTTCACCTTCTGCGCGTCTTCGGGACTTTGGACGGGCACACGCACCAGGGAGCCGTCGGCCATGGCGATGATCAGCTGGTTCCCCTTCACCCACTGCACCGCTGACATGCCCACATCGTTCAGGAAGTCGGGGATGTCCAGCGTGCCCTTGAGCAGGTCGTTCCGCAGGAGGACCGAGGCGCGTCCCCTGCGGTCGATGCGGAACACCGTCGGGGTCAGCTCGTCGACGGCGTAGACGGTGCCGTCGGGCGCCACCGTCACGTCGGAGATCAGATGCCGCTCGCCGTCGAGGGCGACCGCGGTCAGATCGACGCACCAGCGCTGCTTGCCGCTCTTCAGGTCGTAGCTGCCCACACCGGCGACGTGGAAGGGCTTGTCCTTCTTGGAACGGCCGGCAGTGCCGTAGTCCACATTGCTGACCAGGATGCGGTCCCGCTCGCGGTCGACGAGGACGGCCTGCGCCGACACCAGCTGCGGATCGTCGATATGGGTGCGCACCGTTCCGTCCGGACCGACGGCGAAGACCTTGCCGTGCTTCAGCGAGCCGGCGAAGAACGTCTTCGACTGCGCGTCGAAGTCCAGCGAGTGCGGGAACACATTCGCGCCGTCGGCCTTGATGACGCCGGGCGTCTTCTGCGTGCTCCGCCCGATCCGGGGCTGCGTGGAGTCGGATCCGGCAGAGGGACCGCTCATGGCGAACGCCGTCCCGGTGGCCGCGACGGCGACGACCGCCGCGCTCGCGATGGCGATCTTCAGCTTCGTCCTCTTCATCGTTTCCGCTCCTCGGGAGAAATGGTGTCGGTGTGTAGTGCGGTGAGCCGCCCGGGGGTCACCCGGCGATGTCACGTCCGAGCAGGGCGGCGAGCTCCCGGCACCTCGAAGGCGGCGACCAGGGCGTCGGCCGTCGTCAGGAACGTCCCCTTGAGCGCTTCCGCATCGAGGGTCATCGGCGACGGGAGGCGCGCGTGACGAGGTCCCCGCGGTACTCCCTGGGCCGGGGGCTGCCGGGTGATGTTCAGGCGGGTCGGGGTGTTGCGGCGGCCGGACGGCCGGGTCAGGAGTGCACGGGAGAAACGACGCGTACGGGGTGGGCGGTTGCCGCCATGTCCGCAAGGGTCTGGTTGAGCAACTGCAGTGCCGCCTGGGCGGCGGAGCCGGGCGCCGCCGTCGTCACCACCAGCCGGATCCCCTGCCCCCGGGGCACCGGGAGCGAGTGCTGCAGCACGTCCAGCTCCCCGACCACCGGATGGCGCATCCGGTACTCGGCCATGTCCCAGGCGCGCACCCGGTGCTCGGCCCACAGCGTGGCGAACTGCGGGCTGCGCATCGTCAACTCGCCTATGAGGGAGGCCAGCTGCGGGTCGTCGGGATGTTCGCCGACCGCCTGCCGCAGCTTGCCCACCACGTCCCGCGCCTTCCTGGGCCAGTCCACGTACAGGTCCCGCGTGTGGGCGTCCAGGAAAACCAGCCTGGCGGTGTTGGGCCGCGTGGCCGCTTGCTCCGGGCTGTCCGGGGCCAAGTGCCCGGCGAACAACGCATGCCCGGCGGGGTTCCACATCAGGATGTCCGAGCGCCGGCCGAGGACGACCACGGGTGAGTCCCCGAAGGCATCCACCAGTTGGCGCACCGCCGGGGTGACACGCTCGGCGGGGAGCCGGCGGCGTCTCTGCCGGGCATCACCGGACAAGGTGTGCAGGTGCCGCCGCTCCGCGTCGTCCAGCCGCAGAGCCGTGGCCAGCGCGTCGAGGACCTGCGGCGAGGCGTTGAGCGACAGTCCCTGCTCCAGCCGGATGTAGTAGGCCACGCTGACACCGGCGAGCTGGGCCAGTTCCTCACGCCGCAGCCCCGGCACCCGCCGCCGGTCGCCGTAGTCCGGCAGCCCCACGTCCGCCGGCTTCAACCGCGCCCGACGCGTGGAGAGGAACTCACCGAGGAGGGACTTGCCGCGCGTTGCGTCGTTCATGCGACCGAGTATGGCCAGGCTCTCCGGATTCAGCCTGCCCCTGGGAGTAGCAGGCGCGGAGTCGGGCGTACGTGGCGCGTCCGGCCTCACGGGAATCGCCGTGGTGCGTGCTGCGGGTGCGGCACAGCCCCGCAATGAAGTCGCGCTTCACCTGCGAGGCGATGCCGAAGGCCGACTCGTCGCCCGCATCGTCGAGAGCGTCACCCTCCCAGATCGATCAGCGCCGCAGCGATCCAGGACCCGCCCGCCGCGCCGGCCGGCGCGGCCCTTGCTGTGGCGCTTTCTGCGCGGCCTGCGCCGCGGCGACCGCTGACCTCCGCGCCGAGCCGGGAGCGATCTTGGCGGACGCCCGCAGAAGCGTCCGCATCCGGCCAAGCCGGAGCTCTCACACTCAGGCGCGGACGACACACCGGTACCCCGACCCCACACTGACACGGCATTTTCTCAGTGTTGCCATAGTCTGTCAGATCATTGGTCAACTTCTCCGTCTTGTGCGGGATTGACCGTGCCTTGAAGATCCAAGTCACTCAGGACACCTCACCCGGAGGCGTCCTGACGACTTGGAGGCACAGTGAGGATGCGATCCATCCCCCCCGCCACTGTCGTCGGAGCAGCCGTCATCGCCGCCGCGACCGCTCTGGTCACCGCCCCCGCCGCGAGCGCCGCGACCGTGGCACCCGCGCCGGCGGCGCCGCAGGTACAGTCCGACAACCCGGGCGTGCTCGCCACCAGCCTGTCGGAACGGCTCGGCACCCGTTCCGGCGGTTCCTACCTCGACAACGGCAAGCTCGTCGTCACGGTCACCGACGCCAAGTCCGCCGACCAGGTGCGCGCCGCCGGAGCCGTCCCCCGCACCGTCGCCCGCGACGGCGACGAGCTGAAGAAGGTCACCGACACGCTGAACCGCTCGGTCAAGACCGCGGGCACCGCGTGGGCCGTCGACCCGGTCAGCAACAAGGTCGTCCTGTCCTACGACGACTCCGTCACGGGCAGCAAGCTCGCCGCGCTGAAGAGCGTCGCGAAGAAGCAGGGCGACACGATCCGGCTGGAGCACGTCGCCGGCACGTTCAACACGCTCATCGGGGGCGGGCAGGCCATCTACACCGGCGGTTCGCGCTGCTCGCTGGGCTTCAACGTGCGCAGCGGCAGCACGGACTACTTCCTGACCGCCGGGCACTGCACCAACATCGGGTCGACCTGGTACGCCAACTCCGGCGGCAGCACGGTGCTGGGCACCCGGTCGGGCACCAGCTTCCCGGGCAACGACTACGGCATCGTCCGCTACACCGGCTCGGTCGCCAGGACCGGTGACGTCTACCTGCACGGCAGCGGCTCCCAGGACATCACCTCCGCGGGCAACGCGGTCGTCGGTCAGTCGGTGCGCCGCAGCGGCAGCACGACGGGCGTGCGCAGCGGCTCGGTGACCGCGCTCAACCAGACCGTCCGTTACGCCGAGGGCACCGTCACGGGCATGATCCGCACCAACGTGTGCGCCCAGCCCGGCGACAGCGGCGGCTCCCTGTTCGCGGGCACGGTCGCGCTCGGCCTGACCTCCGGCGGCAGCGGCAACTGCACGACCGGCGGCACGACCTTCTTCCAGCCCGTCACCGAGGCGCTCAGCGCGTACGGCGTGAGCGTCTACTGATCCTCCACATGACGACCCTCGCGTGAGTCCAGGGCCGGGCAGGTAGACCCCCGCCCGGCCCTGCGTCGTCGCCGTCGAGCGCGGGTTCCCTCGGGACGAGGTTCATGTGCACGGTTCTCAGGGAAGCTGGACGAACTCGTGGTCGGCCCAGTCGGACGTCGCCGGGGCCGGTGTCGAAGATGTGGGGTCACGGGCAGGTGGGGCGTGGAGGCGGGCCAGCCCGGGCAAGGATGGGCCGGAGGCCAGGCGGCCTCTCGGCCGCCATCGGTCGCGGGGTATCCGGCGTCCAGCGCCACCATCGGCGCGGGCCTATCACCACCGGCCTGCCCGATGGCCTCCAAGCAGCCGGAGCATCCACCGGCGAGGCCGACCTCAGCTCCCCCAAGGCGGCGACGAACCGGTACTCCCAGCCGGGAATGGTCGTGCGGGTGCCGTCACACCGGCATACGTCGTGGTGCACATGCGGCGTCCGGCCGCGGCAGTTGCGCGGTACGGGTGATGCGACGACGGCCGCGTTCCGCCTCAGGGCCCACGCCGGCGGCGCCGCGATGTCGGTGCGGATGGGCTCCGTGGTTGCGGCCGACGTCGCCGACCTGCGGCCACATAGGATTCGACGACCGCGGACCACTGATCGTTGGGAGTGGAGCGAACCGATGCGGGATCCGCTCGTGGCTGCCGGTGTCGGCGGCATCGTCGACGTTGGGCACGTGGTCGGACGGGTTGCCGGGGTCGACCCGGGCGGGCGGTATGTGGCAGTCGCGCGGGGTGGGGTCGTCACGGTGCACGACGCCGATGCCGCGCTGGGTCCGGTGATGTCCTGTGTGCCGACCGGGCCGTTCCACCAGCTTGCCGTGCACCCCGACGGAAAGAGCATCGCCGTGCTCGGCGAGGACATGACGGTCGAGTTGTGGCGATCCGACGGCACGGTGCACCGACTGCGCGGTGGCGCGGGTCGGGACGACGGGGCAGGACAAGGCAGGTCATCGAACTTTGCCTGGGTGCAGCGTGGGTGGCTTCAGTTCACCGCCGACGGCTCGTATCTGCTGTTCGGCGAAACCGTGTTCGAGGGGCCTGCCCGGTTGAACCTGTTGGACGCGGCGACGCTGGCGCATATCGACGGCGTCTCGGCCCTGCGAAGCGCCACAGACGAGGTGTTGATCGAGGACTGGGGGGAGGGGGTGGAGGTCGGCTGTGCGGCGGCGCCGTCGACCGCGGTCGCGTTCGCGGCGTGCCACGGCGACGACACCCTGGTCTTGGCCGTCGCCGAGGTGGTGGAGGATCGGTTGCGGCTGTACGGGGCCGTGCCCGGCCGGACATCGCTCGCCGACGACATCCCCGGCGAACGGGTGATGGGGCTCGCGCTGGCGGCGTCCGGTGAGCTGGTGGTGCTCGACTCCGACGAGTTCTTGTCAGCGATCCGCTGGCGTGATCCCGCAGCGGGGACGCGGCGCCTCGGCGCCGGCGACCGGCTCCTTCGAGACGACGGCGGCGAACCACGTCCGTTGCTCGCCGCCGGGTTGGGCACGCCGGGCACCGATGGCCTGGCAGTCGGCTTGAACGGTCCCGTGTGCATCCGAGGTCGGCTGCTGGCCGTGGCGGTCGAACAGGAGCGGCGGACAGCGAGCGGCCTGGGGTGGCAGACCGCCGGGCTGGTCTTCTGGGACCTCCAGACCGGCGAATGGCTCGGTTTCCTCGACCTGCCCGGGGCCGAGCACCACGAGCCGATCTTCATCACCAACGGCATCGTCCATCAGGACTTTGAGGAACGGACCAGGATCTTGCGATGGCTGCCTCCACACGGGCCCGGGGTTTGAGCAACGGAGCGGCTAGTGGCGATGGCGGACCGTTCGGATGCCGTGAGGAGGGACTCGTTCTGGGTTGTTCGCGCTCGGCCGGCCTACTTGGAGGAAGCGATCTGGGCGGACAGGCGCTTCGGGGCGATCAGCCGGTAGCTGTCCTCGACGAGTTCGGCGATCTCGTCCCAGTCCTGGTCGACGTCCAGCCGCGCGCCCACCCAGCCTTTGGAGCCGACGTAGGCCGGGACGAAGAAGCGCTCGGGATCCTCGGCCACCAGGGCCTCCTGCACGCCCGGGCCGGCCTTGATCGTCATCGATGTCCCGTCCTCGCTGGTCATCGCGAACAGCTTGTCGCGGACCCGGAAGGAGGGGGCGGTGTGCCCCCCGAACGGCTTCTCGGCCGCCTCCGGAAGCGCCAGGCAGATGTCCCGCAGCCGTGCCAGGGCGTCCCCGTCGCTCATGTCGTTTCTCCTTCGGGTCCGGCGGTGAGCTGGTCGAACGGTTGTGTGATCTCGTAGTCCTCGAAGATCTCCGCCCACGTGCGCAGCCGATCACCCAGATCGGCCGGGTGCGCGATCCGGATCCGCGAGTCCGGGGAGGGCGTCAGCGTATCGTCGTTCACGTCGGCGTACGTGCGGTCCTCGGCCAGGCGGAACGCCTCGCCGTCGCACAGCCACACCAGCCGCCGGACGATGTGCCAGAGCAGCGGGTGCCGGACGAGGTACGTGCGGAACTCCTCCGGCTCCCACGTCCGCCGCTCCAGCATCGCGGCCTCCAGCCGTTCGATCTGACCGGCGGCGATCTTCCCGACCTCCTTCCGCAGCGCCGCGTAGCGCTGGTGGGCGGCGGCGGCCTGCCGCTGGTCGTCGGTCTTGACCGGGCGCGGCGCCAGCGTGCGGTGCCGGCCGCCGGGCTCGATGACGAAGGGGTGGAGCTGCTCGTCGAACCCGACCCTGAAACGGCGCCGCCCGTAATCCAGGAGCATGCTCCCCTCCGCGTCCAGCCCGAAGTCCGGTACCACCCGGTCGGCGAGCTGATCGGGGGTGAGGCCGAGGTTGCCGGCCAGCGCGTCGATCCGCTGCGCCGCCTGCCCGCGGACGCTGCGGCGGCTGCCCTCTTCCGCGATCCAGTGCAGATGCATCAGCGCCACATCGCTCTCGAACGCGACGAGCGTGTCGAGCCCCTTGTGCACCAGGCGCGGCTCGCCCTGCTTCACCCATCCCTTCACGACACCGGCGAGCGCGCGCACCGTGTGGTCGTCCCCCGTCCAGACGAGCTGGTGCAGCGCCCAGCCGTTCTTGGAGCCCGCCCCGTCGATCCGCCACCGCCGGAACAGGGACCAGCCGAACTCGCCCAGCGACACCGGGTCGCAGAGGTCCCGTACCGCCAGGACGCCCGCGTACACCTCACCGGGCTTCGACATCGCCAGCATCGTGATGAAATGCCGGACCGCCGGCTCCGGGAGGGCATGTTCACCGCCGCGCAGGAGCACCTGCGGGAGCCGCGCCGGATCGGCCCACTCGCCGACCTTGGGGACGCGCCCGGGCAGCACGTCCAGCGGATCGGTCGCCAGCATCGCGCCGACCGCGTTGGCCGCGTCCTCGCCGCAGGCGCGGGCGGCCTCGGCGACCTCCCGGCGGCCGTGGCGGGACGCCAGATGGCGCAGCATCGCCTCCGCGTTCCGCCGCGGGCCGGACTCGCCCAGCGCGTCCGGGACCAGCCACGGGACGGCGGCCGTGCCGTGCCGGACGAGCCAGCCCTGCGCGATCTGCCGGGACGCCGTCGCCCGCGCGAACCGGTCGGCCATGTACGCGGCCACCCGCGCGTCGAGGAACGGCACCAGCATCTTCCCGCAGGTGATCGGGCACCTGCGGGTGAGGCGCAGGACGGCCGGCACGGCGTCGGACTCGAACCGTGCCAGCAGCCCGCGGGCCAGCAACGAGGCCGCCTCCGGGTCCTTGACCCCGGCCACGGCCTCGGGGTCCTCGCGGACACGGGCCCACTGGGCATCGCCGCCTTCGGGGAAGGCGGCCAGCCAGTCCTCGCGTTCCCCGGGCGCCCAGGCGACGGACCGTCGGGCGGGCGCCGCCAGCCCCTTGACCACGACGGGCTTCCGGGGCGTGCGGCCGCGCGTCCACGGCGGTTCGGCCAGGAGCGCCGGCACCTCCTCGGGCGGGGCGTCCGGGACCCGCTGCAGGTTCTTGACCACCGTCCGGACGGCCTCGTCCGGCAGGTCGAGATCGGCCAGTGCGGGGTGGGTGCGCAGGTGTCCGGCCAGCAACTCGTCGATCAGCTCGTCGGTGCCGGCCCGCGCGGCCAGCAGGCGCGCGGCGCGACGCGGGAAGCGGTCCAGCGCCGCACCGATCAGGGGCGACACGCGGCCGTCACGCACGCGGCCGATGAGCCCTTCGAGAGCCGCGTCACCGGGCAGCACCGCCAGGATCTCCCAGGGGAGCCCGCGCTGCTCATCGTCGAGCCGGTAGTGGTCGGCGACGTCCCGGAGCAGCATCGGAGCGAGCGCCGCGCCGACCCCCTCGGCCATCGTCATGAGGACGTCGGGCCGCAGGTCCTCATGGCCGAGGCCCCAGGTCCGGAGCAGGTCGACCTGCCCGGGGTCGCCCACCGAGCACCACAGCGTCCACCGCAGGCCGGTGCTTCTCGGTGGCGCCTGGACGGCCTCGTCGACCCAGTCCCGCCGCGTCGGGACGAGGTAGGCCGCCAGCGACCGCCGCACCTCACCGTCCCGATGCCCGGCGAGCCGGTGGACGGTCTCCCGGTGGTCGTCGTCTCCGGCCGCCGCGATCAGTGCCCGGAGGCGAACCGCCCCTCGATGCCACCACGTCGAGGGCGACTGCTTGGGGGGCAGCGAGCGCACGCCCACCACGGTGGAATCGACGCTCGTGATCGGGCCCATCGCGGACGTCTCGGCGAGCGCGCAGGCCGCGAACGCCATTCCCTGGCCGGTCACCCAGGCGTCCACGATCGTCTCGACGTCCCGGCCGGCCGGATCCGCCACCAGGAACGCCACCGCGGCGGCGCCGCAGGGATCGGCCGCACCCTCCAGATAGGCCCGCATGGCCTGCGCGACCGATTTCTGCGACCGGTTCGCGGCCAGCAAGTCCGTGAGCCGCCCCCGCGCCCCTTCGATCCGCTCGGCCAGCCAGGCCGCCGCTGCGGGTTCGGGCACCACAGGCGGCCCGGGGACACCGCCCCTGCGCGGGTGCAGGACACCCCGCCAGGACTCGGGTATCACCAGGACGTCTTCATCGCGAGAGGCCTGATCGCTCACGCCACCCAACGCTACGGGCCACCACCGACAGAACCACCGCCCGGAAGACCGCCGCCCGCCCACCGCGGGAGGCCCGACGGTCCGTGGCGATCGCCGTCGAGGCGATGTACGGCTACGCGCTGCTCACCGGGCGGCGGCCGACGGGCGTGGCGGCGATGAACCGCGCGTTCCTCTGCCTCCTCACGGCGTGGGAGTCTCGCTCCCGATGGTGAGGCCCGTCTGCTCTTCCCAGCGGTCCAGGTAGACGACCTTCTCGACGGGACGGCGGCGGACCGGGCCGTGCTTGCCCCGAGGCCAGCCCACGACGATGTGCCCGGCGAGCATCCAGTCGTCCGGCACTCCGACGGCCTCCCGCAGGAGCGGCTCGCCCCCGTACGAGGCCCAGCTGGTCAGGCAGGCCCCGAGGCCCTGGGCGCGGGCGGCCAACAGGAAGTTCTGCATCGCCGGAAAGATCGACCCGCCGAGCAGCAACTCCGACGCCGTGGGAAAGCGCTTCTGGGTGAACAGCACGGACGTGAACTCGCCCGCACGGTCATGCAGCTCGTAGGTCGCCCGGTTGTCCCGCGCGCGGCGGCTGTCGTCCTGGTCGTCGGGACGGCTCATCCCATAGACCGGTTCGATCACCCGCAGCGCCTGCTCCGCCGCCTTCGCGACGACGGCCCGCGACTCCGGCGACCTGAGCACGACGAACCGCCACTCCTGCGCGTTCGCACCGGACGGCGCCCACGTCGCGGCCCGCAGGCAGCGGCCCAGCGTCGCCTCGTCGACCGGATCGTCGGTGAACCGCCGGATCGTCCGCGCCGTCGACATCACCGTCCACACGTCCGTGGCTGGTCCCGTCATCCCTGCTCCCACTCGTTCGCATCCTTGGCGGAAATCCAACTTACAACACACAAAAACGCCGTTCTCGCCGAGCACCGGCAGACCCCCACCGTGCCGCACACCGACGTGATGCCGGGATCGGACGAATCTCGAAGATCGGGGGAACCGGAAGGGCGGAGCGGACACTAGAAGGTCATGACCCTCGAACCCCCTGCGGACGCGGAGTTGTGGCGCCGTGCCCGGGACGGCGACGAGCAAGCCTTCGGTGAGCTTTTCGACCGGTACTCGCGCACCGTCTACAACTACTGCTTCCGCCGAACGGCGGACTGGTCGGCGGCCGAGGACCTGACCTCCGTGGTCTTCATGGAGACCTGGCGGCGGCGCGCCCACGTGCGGCTGAGCGCGGACTCGCTGCTGCCCTGGCTCTACCGAGTCGCCACCAACGTCCTCCACAACCACCGCCGCAGCCTGCGCCGCCACCGGGCCGCGCTGGAACGCGTCCACGCGATGCCCACGGCCCCCAACGACGCCGCGGCCGCCGAGGCCCGCCTGGAAGCCGAACGCCAGATGCGGGAGATCCTCGACTCCATCAGGAAACTGTCGCGCAGCGACCAGGAGGTCCTCGCGCTCTGCGTCTGGGAGGGGCTCGGGTACGCCGAGGCCGCCACGGCGCTCGGCATCCCGGTCGGCACCGTGCGGTCACGGCTGGCCAGGGCCCGCAAACGGCTCAGGCAGCACACCGAACCGACCCGTACGGACGGCCAGCGGGCGAACGCCGCGCTCTTCACGAAGGAGACCTCATGATCGACCTGCAGCCCCCGGCGCGGCAGGACATGCCCGCCGACCGCCACGCGGCCCGGCGCGCCGCGCTCCTGACCGAGATGACCGCCCGCCGCCGCGTCCCGGCCCGCCGCCTGGCCTTCGGCGGCCTCGCCACGGCCGCTCTTGCCGGTGGCGTGGCCGCCGCCCTGATCGCCGTCCCCGACACCGGTCCGGACACCGGCGGGGACACCGGACGCAACATCGGCCCCGCCGAGGTCGTCCCGATGAGCGCCACCCAGGTCCTCGACCGCGCCGCCGAGACCGCGGCCCGGGCCGCCGAGCCGCGCCCCGGCCAGTACATCTACACCGAGGCCGAGTCACGGGCCGCGTATTTGCCCCGCGGGGTGATCCGGGCGAAGTCCTGGTACTCGGTGAACGGCAAGCGCATCGGCCTGAAGATCGAAGGGGGCGAGCGGTTCTGGGTCTGCGAGGCCGTCAAGCGGCCCGACCCGTCCAAGGCGCCCGCCGACTGCAAGAACCCGCCGTACTACCGCCGCGACCTGCCGGTCAATGCGAAGGCCATGCGCGACTGGCTCTACAAGAACGGCCTGGGCAACGTCTACCCGCCCGATGTGCGGGCCTACAGGTACGCCGACGAGATCCTCGGCGTCTCAAAGCTGACGCCCGCCGCACAGGCGGCGATGTTCAAGGCGATCGGGACGATCCCCGGTGTGAAGGTCGTCCGATCGACCTCGCAGCACATCGCGGTCGGCCAGACCTGGCGGGGACTCCGGCACGAGTTGCTGTTCGCGCCCAAGACGTACCGTTTCATCGGTACCCGCCAGGTGGCCGACCACGACACCTCGTTCCAGCCGAAGGGCGGCAGGGAACTCACGGGCCCGGAGCGGAAGAAGCTGTACGGCGTCGACCAGAAGGACGGCACCGTTGTGGGCTCCTACACGGTCGTCGACCAGCGAGTGGTCGACGCCATCCCGCCCGCCTACCTCCAAGGCGCGTCCTGACGTGAGTCACCGCCGGCCCGGAGCCGGGAGGGACTCCGGGCCGGTGACGTCGAGGTGCGGGGAGAGGGCGCGGAGGAAGCCGGGGGCGTCGAAGATCTCGCCCGCGGAGGCGACACCGGCCGTCCTGGTCCGTCCGGTGAGGATGCGGTCGACCGCTTCCACGACGAGCGGCGCGGTGACGGCGTAGATGTCCCGGCCGCTCGCCGTGGCGCGCCGTTCGGTGCCGCCGGAGCGCACGACCGCGTCGACGAGGAAGGTCTGCGCGGACCGGCCGCGCTCGTCGGCCGCGGCCGGCGCCGGCGTGTCCGGGGACGCCAGGTCCCTGGCCGCTTCGATCGCCATATAGGTGCGCACCTCGGGAATGGACAGGTGGCTGGGAACGGTGACGACGTCGGCCATCGTGAACTCCCCGATGACTTCCCGGGTGCCCATCGGGTCGGGGAAGGCCCACTTCAGGGTGGGCGGGTCGTCATGGCGGTACTCCAGCCGCCCGTTGGCGTAGCGGACGCGTCCGCCGTTCCGCCGCTGCCGGGAGACCGCGCCCGAGGCGCGCGTCCCGTCCGTGGGGTGCCAGCCGCTCAGCCCGTACGCGATGTGCGCCTCGTCGGCCGCCGTCCAGTCGCCCATCGCGGCGGTGGCCAGCAGGTCGCCGAGGCCGCCGAAGAAGGCCATCGCGGGGACGATCACCGCTCCCGCGGCGCGGGCGCGGTCGCCGAAGTGCGCGAACGTGTCGGCGTTGGCCTCGATCTCGGCCGCCACGTCCACATACGCGATCCCGGCCCGCAGCGCCGCCTCGATCACGGGGGCGGCCGTCGTGGCGAAGGGCCCGGCACAGTTGATCACCACTGCCGTCCCGGCCAGCGCGCGGTCGAGCGATGCCGGATCGTCGACCGGCGCGGGCCGGGCCTCGAGTCCGGGATGGGACGCCGCCAGCGCCCGCACCTTGTCGGCGTCGCGCCCGGAGAGAACCGGGACGAACCCGCGCTCCCGCAGTTCTGCCACGACGAACCGCCCGGTGTGCCCGTACGCGCCGAACACCGCCACCCGCTGCCCCGATCCCATGGGCTCTCGCTGTACTCGCATGATCACTGCCGACATCCTGGCGGGGCCGGGGCCTCGTCCACGAGTGTCTGGAACGCCATCACTCGTACAATTCCGGACATGGGCTCTGTCGCGCTGGCCGTCACCGACGGGATGCTGCACTTCGAACTGTCCCTGGCGTACGAGGTCTTCGCCGCCGCCCCGGCCGGCGTGACGGTCCCCTGGTACGACCTCTCCGTCTGCGGTCCGGTCGCCGTACGGGTCGGCCGGTTCCGGCTGGAGCCCGACCACGGGCTCGACCGGCTCCGGCACGCCGACACCGTGATCGTCCCGGGCTGGGCGGACGTCGACGAGGACCCGCCCGCCGATCTGGTCGAGGCGGTGCGCGCGGCCCACGAGGCGGGCGCGCGCATGGTCTCCCTCTGCACGGGCGTGTTCGTGCTGGCGGCCGCCGGACTCCTGGACGACAAGCGCGCGACCACGCACTGGGCGCACACCGAGGTTCTGGCCGCCCGCCATCCCCGGGTGCAGGTCGACCCGGACGTGCTCTACGTGGACAACGGCGACGTGCTCACCTCCGCCGGCAAGGCCGCCGCGCTGGACCTGTGCCTGCACCTCGTCCGGCTCGACCACGGCTCGTCGATCGCCAACGCGGTCGCCCGCCGCCTGGTCGTACCACCGCACCGGGCCGGCGGCCAGGCCCAGTTCGTCACCACCCCGGTGCCCGCCCAGGACGAGCACCCGCTCGCCGCCCTGTTCCCCTGGATCCTCGAACGCCTCGACCAGCCGCTGACGGTGGAGGATCTGGCCCGTCAGGCCCGGTTGAGCTCACGCCACCTCGGCCGCCACTTCAGGGCGGCGACCGGCACCACCCCGCTGCAGTGGCTGCTGACCCAGCGGATCCGCCGCGCCCAGGAACTGCTGGAGAGCACCGACGACGGCATCGACGCCATCGCGGCGGCCACCGGCATGGGCACCGCCACGACCATGCGCCGTCACTTCAACCGCACGGTCGGCGTGCCCCCGGACACCTACCGCCGCACCTTCCGCGCAAAAACCCGCCCCACCCCGAACGCCAGCGAACACCACCACCAGCACCCGGTACCCAAGTGAGCGCCCTCCTGAAGCTACGACTCCCTCCTAGAATCGCTCGCCCGGGACGCCCGGGTCGGTTGCCGACGGTGCAGGCCATTCAAGCGGGAATGCTTGGCGTAGGCGGTCCTTGACCTGTTCCCGGATCTCCGCCGCCCCGTACTCGACGATCGGCTTCACGCAGTACTCGCGGACAGCCGGATGGCGTCGGGGTTCCCGGCACATCAGCACAGCCAGGACCCGAGCCGGCCAGATCAGGCGGAATGCGTCGTCGGCGGTGATGCCGCCGGTCGCGGCCCTCGGCAGGTGCTCGAATACCAACTCCACCGCCCGCCTGATGACAACATGTTCCGGCAGGAGAGAGGCCCAGCCGTCCGGCCTCTCCCCGTCGTCGCTGCTCAGCAGCACCGCGATGACTGCCTGCTTCGCCTGCATGTACCGGTCCTGGAACTCGTCCAAGGCATGGGCGGTCTGCGCAAGCAATTCGCACCAGAAATGCGCTTTGCGCGCCTCTTCCTGGAAGGCATCGAGGCGCCGGTCACCAAGCTCCCGGCGCAGCCGCGGGATTACATGGGCCTCGACGAACCGTTCGTGCTCCTCGGGCGTGGGGCGTCTGCGCGAGTCGTCCGGGTCCTTGTCGCGGGAGATACGGAACGGTTCGCCGAACTGTTTGGTCGCCCCGTAAATGTTCTGATCGCGTCGCAGCCATCGGACGACCTCGGCGACGAACCCTTTGATCGCTGCTCGCTGCCCGTCTGCGGTCTGCGGCCCTGGCTTGCCTCGACCAGTGCCGGGTCTCTCGGCCCTTTTCAGTACGGCGTCCCAGGCTTTGTCCGCCTTTTGTTCAAGCTCCCGCAGGTCACGGTCGGACGAGGCGGCGGCGATGGTGAGTGCGCCCTGCCAGCCGTGCTCGGCTCCCCCACACTCGCAGGCGCACGGCGGCTTCTCGGCTCGCTCGCAGTTCTTGCTGTGACCGGTACGCTCGATTGTCGTCATGCGTTCTCCGCGAAGTACGAGAGGCAGAGGACGCATCATCCGTCGGCGACAACCGGCTGTAAAGGAACACGTCAGATATTTCTGACTCACCGCTCGGCTCGATCGTTCCCTCGAATAAGCGACTTCCCACCCACCGGCCGACTTCGCCGTGGCGCGCGGATGTGGAAGAGGTACCAGCCTTGAGCTGCGAGTTCGACGAACCGGCTCCTCCGATCGTTTGCCGGACCGTTCCGGCTCGGCGTTTCGAGGGCTCCGGCGTCCTTGAGAATCTGCCACAGCGTCGAGAACATCCCCCGCCGGATGAGGCCAAGTCGAACCGTCGGCTGCCCGTCGGCCTCCAACCAACTCGGGCGCTCTGCCCGTTTCTTCCCGTAGGCCCGCGCCGACGCACGACCATCGCACGCCTTCGTCTCCGCGATCGGCCGCAGGCCCACGAGAGCAGGGTCCCAGGCCGGACCTACAGGAGGGTGCGAGCGGTTCCAGCCCACTCGTTGACGCAGGTGACCACCTGATTGAGGCGCCGCAGCGACGCCGAGATCTTCCCGGCGGGCTTCCTGAGCTGCCGGCTCAGCTTCTTGGACATGTCCACCATCTGCCTGACCTCGTTGAGTCCCGCCATGCTCTCCTCCAGACCGTCGGCCATCTCGACCATCTGCTGGAGGAACTCCTCGTGCTCCCGCCTGCCCTCCTCCGGAAGCTCCGCGATGAAATGGAGGACGCCGCGGATCCCACTGTCGATGGTCCGCATCCGCTCGGAGAGGCGTCTGCTGACCGTGTCCAGTTCCTCGGCGGGTTCGGTGATCGCCCGCGCGAACCTGCCGATCGCCGCCACCAGTGCACCCGGTCGGGCGTTCTCGAGGGGGATGTCCGGCGCGGCGCCTTCCCCCGCTCGGCCCAGTTCCTCCAGAGCCAGCGCAACCTCGCTGGCGTCCTGCTCGAGGGCCATGAACTCGCTTTCTAGAAAGTCCATGGTCTCGAAGAGGCCCGGTGACTCCTCGTCGTTCTCGGACGACGGCACGTGCGTCTCTTCGTCCCGTCCAGCCGGGGCGTCGGCAATGGCCTTCAGTCTCTCCTGCACCCCGGCCTCCAGCGCGACCTCCAGTTCCGTCCGCGCCTGGATCAATCCTCCCGGCGAGTGCTTGTACCTGATGATCTGGGTGTTCGCGACGTCCGCGGGGATCCGCTCGTACTCGCCGATCATGATCGTCGGCTTGCCTGTCAGCTGGCGCATCCCCACCCCGTGCACGACGGTCCAGCTGCCGCCGCTGAGGTCGGCGATGACGATGTCCGCCTCCTGCAGGTAGCGGCTGATCTGCTTGGCGGACTCGCCCAGCGCGGGCAGTTCGTCGGCACGTACGAGCTTGATGGCGTACTTCTGGCAAGCCTCGAACGCGACCTGCTCGCAGAACCTGACGTACTTCTCGTAGGCCTCCCGCTCGGGCGTGCCGAGCCTGGCATGGCGGTCACCGGCCGGGCCCATGGCGAAAGCCGTCAGCGGTCGCTCCGGCTGCTTCGACGATTCAGGCTGGGCGGGCGGGGCCATTACGGTCACCGGGTCTCCTCCGTGTCGAGGGCGAGTTGGACGCCTGTCTCCAGGTGCTCGAGGTCGATCGGGAACTGTTCGATGCCGAGGGCGTTCATGAGCGCGATCGTGGGGACCCGGTAGCGACGGCCCACCCGGATGACCTCGCACGGGAACCTGTCCTCGTGGACCATCCGGTACGCGGTCTGGATACTGACGCCGAACGCACGGGCCGCCGTCTGCAGGTTCACGGCCAACGGCAGGCCGAACACCTCGGCGAAGGTCAGCGGGTCGGCGCTCACCGGGCGGAACCGATCGGGCGCAGTGACAGCCGCCCGACAGGACGGCCCGCGCCGAGACGCCGGGCCCGATGAACGACCTCGCCCAGCCCCATGTCTCCGGCGAGCAGCCCCAGCCGTTCCCCCTCGGCCTGTTCGCGGTGGGTGATGCGGATGGGAGCCCGCAGCCCGGTGGGGGAGGGCGGGGGACTGATCTCCAGTTCCCAGGCGTCGCCGGGAACGTCGCCGGGGCTGTCCGGCCCGGCGAGTCCCCTAGGGTCGGCCACCGCCACCTCCCTGTGGCCGCGACGGACTTCCGGCCACACGCGGCGCGACATCCTGCGCAGCAGGGTCTCGCCCGAACCGGAGTGATCCGGGTCGCTGTGGGGCAGTTCCTCAAGGAAGGCGGCGACCAGTTCCGCCTCGACGTCGGCGCGGTCGACACGGAGGCGGTCGGTGACGAACGTGGTCGTCCGCCGGATCCACGACTCCCCCAGCCAGAGCGCGAAACAGCGGGCCAGGTCGCGATCCGGCCGCTCCCGCAGCGCCGAGGCGATCGCCACAGCCCAGACGGCGTCCCGCAGCGGTGCCGCGACGCCATCACCACGGACTTCGGTGTATGCCTCCTCCGGCGTCAGATGACGGTGTCCGTCTCCGAGATCGATCCGGACCCCCGGGTGTTCCCGCACGATCCGCGCGTCGAGCTGGACGAAGAGAGGGCTGCGTCTGCCGTATGACCTCATGATCCTCCTCAGTCGTGTCGATTGATCGCGTCCAGAAAGCGACGGACGCGGGGATGGGGGTCCTCGCCCACCGCGACGAGCAGGGTCTCGACGCTCGCCGCGCGGGACGGGTCGCGCTGGGCCGAACGGCGCCAGCGGACCACCGTCTCGCGGAGGCGACCGCAGTTCCGGGCACGGATGGATCGCGTGATCAGCGTGGTGATCAGGCGGGCCGCCTCGGGATCGTCCATCTGGGACTCGAACCACAGCGGATTCACGTGGAGGAACCGAGGCACGATGCGCACCGCGTACTGCGCCTCGGCGTCCTCCGTCTCCGACCAGGCCACCAGTTCTCGGAGAACCTCGATGCCGTCGTCCCGCAGGAACAGGTCCAGCATCGCGTCGTCCACCGCTCGGTCGACGCGTCCGTGCGGGTTCTCCTCGGCCCCCTTCACGAGGTAGCGCAGGACGGTCAGCGCGGGACGCAGGGAGGCGGTCTCCGTGCGTCCGCCGCAGGCCGTCGCCGCCGTGATTCGGTAGGCGACGCGTTCCGCGTAGGCCCAGGTGCATAGGAGGCCCAATGTCTCCCGGTCCGCACCGGGATCCTCCAGCAGTGTCCGCAACGCCGCCGCCGCGACGACGTACCCCGACGGGCCGCCGGAGGTCACGCAAGCCCGCACGTCTCGCAGCCCGCCCACGCCGGGCTTCGGCGACACTGACTGGGCCAGCGCCCACCCCGCCCTCTCCACCAGGTGGTTCTCTGCCCCGACTCCACCTAGCCATCGGACGAGCGCGCGGCCGATGCCCATCCGATGCCACGCGTGCCGCATGATCGCCAACGTCCACAAAGGGCGCATGAACACCACGATGGACCGAGCGGGACGTCCCGGCCGCCACACAAGGTCGGTCCGGATGCCGAAGGGGGCGAGAAGAGTGGAGAAGGCCACCTCGGTGTCCGTGCCGCCGTCGGACGCGCTGCGGCCGATCCGCCGGATCTGCGCGTGCAGCCGGGCCGCCTGCTCCATGACGACGTGCTGCTCCTTGCCCGCGAATACCGCCGCAGCGATGAGGCAGCTCCGTTGGGCGTCGTCGAGAGGCGCTGCGAGTCGTTCCCCGATCTCGCGCTGAGCCGCGACCGTCAGTTCGGCCAGCACGAACGCGGGCCGTTCCGCCGGTGTCCTGGCCAACCGCGCGGCCGTGCGCAGGGCATCGAGCGCCTCCAAAGCGGCACCCGGCGCAGCACCCACCGGCAGCAGGCCCTCCAAGAAGTCCCACGAGAAGCCGTCGAGTATCCGGCGTCGGCGGCACTCATCCGGAACGGCGACCGCAAGGTGCTCCAGCAGCACGTCCGCTCCCGGCGGAGGCACGCAGCGTATCGGCGAGAACTCGGTATCCTCCTCCACGCGGACGGCCAGTTCGTCATCCTCCGGAAGAAGCACGACCAGTACTTTTCCGGCGTCGCGCAAGTCGGCGGCCAGCGACGCTAGGGCGGCTGGCCGCTGCACCAGGGCGCCCAACGTCCCGTCGAGCAGGAAGCCATCCGCCTCGTCAGCAGCCGGGTTCCAGCACCCGAGGTCCAGACTCTCGTCCAGGTGGCGGACGACACCGGCGCCGACATGCCGACGCAGCAGATTCAGGCCCAGCGTTCTGCGCCCGGTTCCCCGACCGTGCGCCAAGAACACGATTCGGCGTTTCGCGAGCACACGACCTGCCAGTTCGAAGTTCTCCGGCGGCACGAACGCCTTGGCCGCGCTCTCCAGGACCTGCGGGTGCAGTCTCCCGGCGGACGCCGACGACCGTCGGCCGGGCGGGCTTCCGGCGCCGGCGAGGGCAACCCTCTTCTCCTGGCTCTGGCCGATGATTCCCGCATTGAAATTTCCGTTGAACAGGTTGAGAAAGAGAACCTGACCGGGCTCTGGTCGCTCAGCCATCGAGATCTCCTGGCTCCTCCGCTGAAGGCGGGATGCCCGCCGTGGACCTGACCGCGAACCTCCTCTCCACTGCCCTGGACGTCGGTTCCCCCGTCCCGCCCGAGTTTCCGGCGACGGCGGCCGGCGTTCTGCTCCGGGAGTGCACATCTCGTATGAGGCAGGTCACACCGCTGGGCTCCCGGTCAGCCGTTGAAGTTGATCGACTGATTCCCGCCGACCACTCCGTCGTTGCGGTTGCCGACCGTGTGGTGGACGACATGCGCAGCACCCTGAGCTCGCCGTTCAGCGGCTTCACCGTCCGGACCGGTCTCCGGGTTCAGCAGCGCGGCGATTCCGGCGGCGAGCAGGTTCCCCGACGGAACCGGGACGTGGATCCAGGCACGCTGGTCGAACTGCTTGTCGGCCAAGGTCGCGGAGACCTCGCAGAAGAGGTCGGGGTGCAGTGACCGCATGCTGCGAACCGCGACCTTGAAGCAGTCGTCGGAGACGATGACGACCGCACGGGTCACCTCACGGCTCGCCTTGGCGAGGAGAAGCTTCAGCACGTCCGCGTTCAGGAGGCGGTGGGCCTCGTTGCGCGCCGTGCCGCTGCCGTCATGGGGCCCGCCGTCCACCGGCAACGGCCCTATGTGGAGGCTGACCCGCAGCCGCAGCGGGCCGCCGGACTGCGGTTCGCACTCCATGAGGGTCCGCTGGAGCGTCGCCGGCCAGGAGGCGATGACGCCGGGCATCATCGCCGGGTCGAAACCGAAGGCATAACCGTCGCCCCGATGAGAGGGGAATACCCTGCGCTCCCACACCTCCCCGACACCCGCGCGCTCGAACGACCTTGCGAGGACGTCGAGGATGAATCCGGTCGCGTGTTCCTGGGAAACGTCACTACGCTTGCTGAATCCCTCCGCATCGACCGCAACGATTCCCCTGTACCCGGGAACCGGGTACCATTCCTGATGGTTCACCACTACCTCCACTGTCACGCCTGAACGGTCCGTGCGAGCTTCCGAAGCTTCTCGTTGTCGAGGATTTCAATCCTCCCGCGCCGCCTGCGAACACCCATGCTCTCCAGTTGCCTGAGCCCACTGGACACGCTGTTCCGCCCTATTCCGAGATGGCACCCTAGATCCTCTTGGGTCGAATGGAGGGCTACCGGCCCGGGATCACAGAAACCCCCGGCACGTTGACGGTCAAGAATTCTGGTGAGCACGAAGGCCAGCTGGGCCGAAACGTCACTCCCGCCGCGTACGGCGATCGTCTCGGCAAGCCGCTCACGAATGTCTTCTGACACACGGCCCATGAATCCGTGCCGTTCCATCAGCGCGAGATAGGAGGCGCCGGGCACCAGCGCCACCCTGCACCGCTCCAGCGCCTCGACATACGCGGACCGGGGCCGGCCGTACAGCACGGCGGTGCGTCCGATCACGTCATGCCGTCCACGAAAAGCCAGCACATCCGACTTCCCGCTGCCGAGCACCCGCCAGACCTTCACGTGCCCTTCCAGCACCATGACGACGCTGGACGCGACATCGCCCTGGCGGATCATCAGATCACCCCGGCGATAGTTTCGAAACCGCGACAGGGCCAACAGATCTGCCATGAGCGAGCTTTCAGGCACAACATTCATGCCAGCGAATATAGCCACAAAGTCCCGGCGACTTACATACACCAGCACCAGGAAATAGGGCTGTCCGTAAAGCTATATTGATCGATCCTCAAAGGGTTGCGCCATTTCATCGGACAGCGGATGGTCGACCCGAACATCACGTTATAATTGCCTGCCGCGATCAGACATAATCAATTTAATAGCGCATCCACGTTGATGCAGTAAATACCCGGAATGTGAAGCACGTCGCCACCACGCCTCTCTGCGTACGAGAGCGCGGTAGTGCGAGCAGCGGGCGACGGGGTGGGCACGTTCCTCACCGCCACCGAGCCGTACTCACTGAATCGGACACGCGACTGGTCCGTGAGGCCCTTGAGTCGGCGATGAACGCCACCACGATCCAGCTGTGCGGATCAAGGTCACCGGAGAGGCCCTCGACTCCTCGCCGGAGGACCATCGACCAGGGTCCGATCGCCGGACGTGCTTCGCAGCAGTTACTGGAGGCCGGTGCGGAGGGAGGTTATGCGGTTGGTGTTGAAGCCCAGCCAGTGCATGCGGCCCTGGTAGCGGGCGTGCTCGATCTTGATGCAGCGGTCCACGATCACGGTCAGGCCGGCGTCGGCGGCGATCCGGGCGCCCTCCTCGTTGATGACGCCGAACTGGCACCACAGGGAGCGGGCGCCGATCGCGACGGCGTCGCGGGCTATCTCGGGCAGGGCGTCGGGGGCGCGGAAGACGTTGACGATGTCGACCGGCTCCGGCACCTCCCGCAGGCTCGGGTAGGACGTCTCGCCCAGGATCTCCGTCTCGCGGGGGTTCACGGGGATCACGCGGTAGCCGTGCCGCCGCAGGTAGAAGCCGACGAAGTGGCTGGCGCGCAGCTGATTACTGGACAGGCCCACGACGGCGACCGTCCGGGCGGTGTTCAGCACCTGCTGGATCGCGGCCGGTTCCTGGTACGGCGTGAGGTCGGTCATGCGGTCTTCTCCACTTTCGCGAGCGCCTGTTCCAGGTCCCAGATCAGGTCCTGGACGGACTCGGTGCCGACGGACAGGCGCACCGTGCCCGGTCCCACCCCGGCGGCCCGCAGTTCCTCGTCGCCGAGCTGGCGGTGGGTCGTGCTGGCGGGGTGGATGATGAGGCTCTTGGCGTCGCCGACGTTCGCCAGATGGGACCAGAGCGTCACCCCCCGGATCAGGTCCTGGCCTCCGGTCCGGCCCCCGGCGCAGTCGAAGGAGAACACCGCGCCCGCGCCGCGCGGCAGGTACTTGTCGGCGAGCGGCCGGTACGGGCTGGACGGCAGGCCCGGATAGGTCACGTTCGAGGCGTGCTCGTGCGCGTCGAGGAACTCGGCGACGGCCCGCGCGTTCTCGACGTGCCGTTCCATCCGCAGCGAGAGCGTCTCCAGGCCCTGGAGGAAGAGGAAGGCGTTGAACGGCGACAGCGCGCCGCCCAGGTCGCGCAGCGTCTCGGAGCGGAGCTTCATCAGGTAGCCGTAGGTCCCGAACGTCTCGTGGAAGCGCAGCCCGTGGTAGGCGGGCGAGGGGTCCGCGACCACCGGGAACCGCCCGTTGGACCAGTCGAACCCGCCCGACTCGACGACGACCCCGCCGATGCTCGTGCCGTGCCCGCCGATGAACTTGGTGGCCGAGTGGACGACGATGTCCGCGCCCCACTCGATCGGGCGGCACAGGTAGGGCGTGGCGAAGGTGTTGTCCACCACGAGCGGGAGCTCGTGCTCGTGGGCGATCGCCGCCACGGTCGCGATGTCCAGGACGTTCCCCGCCGGGTTGCCGATCGTCTCCGCGAAGAACGCCTTGGTGGACGGGCGGACGGCGCGCCGCCACGCGTCCGGGTCGTCCGGGTCGACCCAGGTCAGGTCCACGCTCATCTTGCGCAGCAGGTGCTTGAGCTGGTTCACCGTCCCGCCGTACAGCGCGGCGGAGGAGACCACGTGATCGCCCGGCTCCAGCAGCGTGAACAGCGCCGCGGCCTGCGCGGCGATCCCGCTGGCGAACGCGACCGCGCCGCAGCCGCCCTCCAGGTTCGCGACGCGCTCCTCGAACACCGCGACGGTCGGGTTCATGATGCGCGAGTAGGTGTTCCCGTACTCCTGGAGGTTGAAGTAGGCCGCCGCCGACTCCGGGTCCTCGAACACGTAGCTCGTCGTCTGGAAGATCGGCACCGCGCGGGCGCCGGTGTTGGGGTCGGGACGCTGCCCGGCGTGCAGTTGCCGCGTCTCGAACCCGAACGCGCGGGCTTCCTCGACACGGGAGGGTCCGTCGGTCACGTGCTCTCTTCCCTCGAAGTCGTCCACCGGTCCTCAGGATAGGAAACGGCGGATGATGGGTGTCTGCCGCGCTTCCTCCAGGAGGAAGCTGTCATGCCCGTACCGCGTGTCGATCACGTGCTCCTCGACGGGCTTGCCGAGGGCGCGCAGCGCCTCCGCGATCTCCCGGGACGCCGCCGGCGGGTACAGCCAGTCGGAGCTGAACGCGATGAGCAGGGTGCGCGCGGCGACGCCGTCCAGCGCCCGGGCCAGCGAGCCGCCGCCGTGCTCGCGCGCGAGGTCGAAGTAGGTGAGCGCGCGCGAGATGTACAGGTAGGAGTTGGCGTCGAAGCGCCGGACGAACGACGACGCCTGGTGCCGCAGGTAGTTCTCGACCTCGAACTCCGGCTCGGTGATGGTGTGGCGGATGTCGTCGGCGAACTGGAGCCGCCGCCCGAACTTGCCCTCCAGCGCGGGCGCGGACAGGTAGGTGACGTGCCCCACCATCCGGGCGACGCCCATGCCCGCGTCGGGCGCGCGGCCCGTGCCGTAGTAGCGCCCGCCCCGCCAGTCCGGGTCGCGCAGGATCGCCTCGCGCGCGATCGCGTTCCAGGCGACGCCCTGGGGGTGGAGGGCGTGCGTGCTGGCGATGACGACGATGGCGTCCACCTGGTCGGGGTAGCGGACCGCCCACTCCAGCGCGCGCATCCCGCCGAGCGAGCCGCCCGCCACCGCCGCCAGGCGCTCGATCCCCAGGGCGGTCAGGAAGGCGCGCTCGGTCCGCACCATGTCCGCGACGGTGACCACGGGGAAGTCCGGTCCGTACGGCTCGCCCGTCGCGGGGTCGGTGGAGGACGGCCCGGTCGTGCCGCCGCAGCCGCCGAGCAGGTTCGTGGCGACGACGAAGTAGCGGTCGGTGTCGAACGCCTTGCCGGGGCCGATCATGCCGTCCCACCAGCCGAGTCCGCGGCCCGCGGCGCCGTCGCGGTCCCGGGCCGCGAACCCGTCGCGGGTCCCCTCCGGGGGCGGCGTGGCGGCGACGCCCGCCGCGTGCGCGTTCCCGCTCAGCGCGTGGCACACCAGGAGGACGTTGTCGCGTTCCGGCGCGAGCGTGCCGTAGGTCTCGTACGCCACCCGCACGGGATGGAGGGTGCGCCCGCAGTCGAGCTCCACCGGGTCGGGGAGGTCGAGGTACCGCGTCTCGACGGTGCCGGCCGATCCCGGTGCCGGGGCGTGAGCTGACGTGGACATGGGGTTATGTTGCCCGCCCTCACCGTTGTATTGTCAAGCAATCGGGTCGGGATTACCGGAATTCAGACGAAAGGGATACCGCACGCCATGACCACGGTTTCCAACGGAGTGAACGTGCAGGCGCTGCTGGAGGCGCGCGAGGCGCTGAAGGAGACGCCCGAGGCGGCCCGCTTCACCTGGCGGGCGACGTCCGCCTGGAAGGACGGCGTCCACAGCACGACGCGGATCCAGAACTTCTTCGGCCTCGGCCAGGAGCAGAGCCACAAGACCGAGACCGTCTTCGACGCCGACCACCCCGAGGTCTTCGCCGCGGCGGACAACGGCATCACCCCCATCGAGTACCTCCTCGTCGGCCTGGCGAGCTGCCTGACCGCGGGCGTGGCGTCGGTCGCGCAGAACCGCGGCATCCAGCTGCGCTCGGTGGAGGCCGTCGTCGAGGGCGACCACGACATCCGCGGGATCCTCGGCGCCGACAGCGACGTCCGCAACGGCTTCAACGACGTCAAGGTCACCTTCACCATCGACGCCGACGCCTCGCCGCAGGAGATCGAGGCGCTGGTGGCCCAGTCGCAGAAGCGCTCCGCCGTGTTCGACGCCCTCACCAACCCGACGAACGTCACCGTCGGCGTCGCCTGACGGAGCCCGCCATCGAGCACGTCACCACGGTCGTCGTCGGCGCCGGGCACGCCGGCCTCGCCGCGAGCCACTTCCTCAGCGCCCGGTCGATCGACCACGTCGTGCTCGAACGCGGCGAGATCGCCAACTCCTGGCGGCACGAGCGCTGGGACTCCCTCCGCCTGCTCACCCCGAACCGGCAGAGCCGCCTGCCGGGCCGCCCCTACGACGGCCCGGACCCGGACGGCTACATGACGGCCGGGGAGACGGCCGAGTTCGTCGAGCGCTTCGCCAAGACCGCGGCCGCCCCCGTCCGGACCGGCGTGAACGTCACGTCGGTCCGGCGGACGGCGGCCGGCGACGGGTACGACGTGACGACGAGCGACGGCCCGATCCGCTGCCGGGCGCTCGTCATCGCGAGCGGCGCCTGCAACCGTCCCGTGGTGCCCGCGTTCGCGGACGCGCTGCCGCCGTCGGTCGAGCAGCGGACCTCGTTCGACTACCGCGCTCCCGGCGACCTGCCCGACGGCGGCGTCCTCGTCGTGGGCGCGTCGGCGACCGGCGTCCAGCTCGCGTCCGAACTGCACCGCTCCGGCAGGCCGGTGACCCTCGCGGTGGGCGAGCACGTCCGCCTGCCGCGCACGTACCGGGGCCGCGACGTCCTGTGGTGGATGGAGGCGTCGGGCGTCTGGGACCAGCGCTACGACGAGATGGACGACCTCTCCCGCGCCCGCCGCCTGCCCTCCCCCCAGCTCGTCGGCACCCCCGACCGGGCCACGCTCGACCTCAACGCCCTCACCTCAGCGGGCGTCGAGCTGGTGGGCCGCTGGGCGGCGCTCCGCGACGGCGAGGCGCTGTTCTCCGGCGGCCTGCGCAACGTGGCGTCCCTGGCGGACCTGAAGATGGAACGCCTCCTGGGCACCTTCGACGAGTGGGGCGAGGCCGCCGGCCACGACGCCGCGTTCCCGCCCGAACGCTTCGAGCCGACCGCCGTCCCCGCCACGGCACGTCTGCGCCTGGACCTGCGCTCCGGCGCGATCCGCACCGTCGTCTGGGCGACGGGCTACCGCCCCGACTACGACTGGCTGCACGTCCCGGTGGTCGACGCGAAGGGCCGCCTGGTTCACGAGGGCGGCGTGGTCGCGTCCCCCGGCCTCTACGCACTGGGCCTGCCCGTGCTGCGGCGGCGCAAGTCGACGTTCATCCACGGGATCGAGGACGACGCCCGCGAGGTCATCGCCCACCTGGCCGCCCACCTGACCGGCCGCGACGACTGACGCCCCGCGCGGCCGCGATCCCTTCCGCCGGAGATCCCCGGCCCCATGAGCGGGCGTACCTGGCCGCCGCCGCACTCGGCGCCGCCGCCTCCTGACGCGGGTGCCTGACCCTGACCGGCCGTCGGCCGCGAACGCCGTTCTACTGAAATTACGTTTCAGTGGGGTTGTCCTGTCTCGCGGGTGGACGCGGCGGGGCGGGGAGGCAGACACCTTGATCCTGATCGGGGACATGATCGAACACCGCTCCAGATGACGGTGTGACCCTTGACATAGTTAGAACACTGTTTCAGAATCTGGTTTCACGTGCTGGCGGGTCGTCCGGCGGAGGGGCCGGGCCCGCGCGCGTCGCGTCCGCGCAGAGCCGGAGAGGAGCCTTCATGGCGTATCCCGCAGGCGTCCCCGTCATCGACACGATGATCGCCTTCCCCGAGGAGGGCACGTCCCGTTACGACTTCATCCGCGCCCAGACCAAGGACACCGCCTCCCGCGAGGAGATGGAGTTCCCCGCGGAGTACATGTTCAAGGAGGTCCCCAAGGACCTGCCGCCCGGCGACCCGATCGGCGTGACGCTCGGCGGGATGGACCGGCACGGCATCGAGCGGGGCCTGATCGGGGTGGACGGCGAGGTCTCCCGGGACGCGCTGAAGCGGTATCCGGACCGGTTCGTCGCCTCGGGGAGCGTCGACCCCAACACCGGCATGGACGGCGTCCGGAAGATGGTCCGGGAGTACGAGGAGTTCGGGATCCGGGCGGTCGGCGCCTTCCCCTCGGGGACGTTCCCGCAGGTCGCGATCAACGACAAGAAGATGTACCCGTTCTACGCCAAGTGCGTGGAGCTGGACATCCCGATCTTCATCTGCGCGGGGGTGCCCGGCCCCCGGCTGCCGATGGCGCCGCAGCGGGTCGAGCTGATCGACGAGGTGATGTTCGACTTCCCCGAGCTGGTCATGGTCACCCGGCACGGCTGCGAGCCGTGGACCGACCTGGCCGTGAAGCTGATGCTCAAGTGGCCCGGCCTGCACTACTCCACCAGCGCGTTCTCGCCGAAGTACTACCCCAGGGCGATCGTGGACTACGCCAACACCCGCGGCGCGGACAAGATCATTTACGGCGGCTACTTCCCGATGGGGCTGTCCCTGGAGCGGATCTTCGAGGCGATGCCGCGGGTGCCGTTCCGCGACCACGTGTGGCCCAGGTTCCTGCACGAGAACGCCCGCCGCGTCCTCAAGCTCGACCGGTAGGAGTGATCATGACGCTGGGACTCACCGAAGAGCAGCACGATCTCGCGACCGCGGTCGCCGGCTTCGCCGCCCGCCACGCGCCGCGCGCAGAGACGCGCGCCGGGCTGGAGCGGTTCGGGGCCGGGGAGGTGCCCGCCGGCTGGGACGCCCTGGCGTCCCAGGGGCTGACGGCGCTGCACCTTCCCGAGGAGGCGGGCGGTGCCGGGGGCGGCGGCGTGGACCTGGCCGTCGTGGTGGCGGAGCTGGCACGGGGCCTGTGCCCCGGCGGCGTCCTCCCCACCGTGGTCACGAGCGCGATCCTGACGTGGGCCGTGGACGGCCGCGCGCCCGAGACGGTTGTGAAGCGCTTCGCCGAGGGCGCCCGGGGCACGGTCGCGCTGGACGCCGGCACGCTGACCGCGCGCCGCACGAACAACGGCTACCGCGTCACCGGCACCAGCGGCCTTCTGCTGTCGCCGTCCGGTGCCGGGCTGTTCCTCCTGCCGGCGGCGGCCGAGGGCGGGGACGGGGAGGTCTGGTTCCTCGTCGAGGCCGAGCGGCTTTCGCCCGGCGACGTGGCGACCCTCCCCGGCGTCGATCTGACCCGTGGCCTGGGCCGCGTCACCCTGGACGGCCACGAGGTCGCCGCCGACCAGGTCGCCGCCGTGGACCGGGACCGCGCCCTGCTCGTCACCGCCGCCCTGGGCGCCGCCGAAGCCGTCGGGCTGGTGACCTGGTGCCTGGAGACGGGGGTGGACTACGTCCGGACGCGCGAGCAGTTCGGCCGCCCGGTCGGCTCCTTCCAGGCGATCAAGCACAAGTGCGCCCGCATGTTCATCGAGCTGGAGACGATGAAGGCCGCCGCCTGGGACGCGGCGCGCGCGCTGGGCGGGCCGTCCGGGCAGCTGGAGCTCGCGGCCGCCGCGGCGGCGCTGGTCTGCGTCCCGGCCGCGCGGCGGCTGGGCCTGGAGACCATCACGCTGCTCGGCGGCATCGGCTACACCTGGGAGCACGACGCGCACCTCGCCTGGCGGCGAGGCATCTCGCTGGGGGCGCTGCTCGGCCCCTCGGCCGTCTGGGAGCGGCGGCTCGGCAGGGCGGCGCTCACCGCCGAGCGGCGGTTCGACCTCGAACTCCCCGACGAGGACGGGGCGTTCCGCGACCGGATCGCGGGCATCCTGGGCGAGGCGGCCGCGCTGGAGGGCCGCGAGCGGCGCGTGTTCCTGGCCGGCAGCGGCCTGGTGGCACCGCAGTACCCGGCTCCCCACGGGCTGCGGGCCACCCCGCTCCAGCAGATCGTCATCGCCCAGGAGTACGAGCGCGCGGGGATCGAGCAGCCGGGCACGGTGATCGGCGAATGGGCGCTGCCGACGATCATCGCCTACGGGACCGCGGAGCAGGTGGAGGCGTTCGTCCCCGCGACGCTGCGGGACGAGCTCACCTGGTGCCAGCTGTTCAGCGAGCCGGGCGCGGGCTCGGACCTGGCCTCGCTGACGACCCGCGCGGTCAAGGTGGACGGCGGCTGGCGGATCAGCGGCCAGAAGGTCTGGACGTCCAGCGCGCACGAGGCGGACTGGGGGATCTGCCTGGCGCGCACGGACCCCGAGGCGCCCAAGCACAAGGGCCTGTCCTACTTCCTGGTGGACATGGCGTCGGAGGGCGTGGACGTGCGCCCGCTGCGCGAGGCCAACGGCGGCTACATGTTCAACGAGGTCTTCCTCGACGAGGTGTTCGTCCCGGACGCGCGGCTGGTGGGGGAGCCCGGCCAAGGCTGGACGCTCGCGCGCACGACCCTGGGCAACGAGCGGGTCAGCATCAGCGCGATGCGGGTCACCACCCTGGACGTCCCCAAGCTGGCGCGGGCCGCGGGGGCGCCCGGCGACGACGGCGTGCTGCGCTCGTACGGCAGGCTGACGGCCACCACGCAGGCGCTGTCGGCGATGGGGCTGCGGTCCACGCTGCGCAGCGTCTCCGGCCTGAAGCCGGGAGCCGAGGCGAGCGTGCTGAAGGTCGCCGCGGCCCTGCAGACCACCGCGATCGCCGACACCGCGCTGGAGTGGGCGGGCGCGTCGGCGGCGCGGGACGGCACCGACGACGAGGTCGTGCACGCCTATCTCTCGGTCCCCCCGCAGCTCATCGGGGGCGGCACGGTGGAGATCCAGCTGAACGTGATCTCCGAGCGGATCCTCGGCCTGCCGCGCGGGTGAGCCGCCGTCCCGGGCCCGCAGGTCCACCGAACTCTCCCCCACCCCCGGAGGACACCGTGACCACCGCCCTGCACGATTCCGACGACCGCGGCGCCCCGGCCCCGGTCACGCTCACCTGGCCCGGCGACCGGCGGCTGCCCGAGGACGCCCGGACCGCGCTGTGCGGTCCGGGCGCCCCGTTCGAGCGCACCACGGAGGACGTGCTCGGCACGCCCGTCGAGGTGTTCGCGCGGCGGTCGCCGAACCTGGCGGCGCAGCTCGCCCACGCCCGCGCCACCACGCCCGACCTGCCCTACCTGGTGTTCGACGGGCCGGAGCCGCGGACCGTCACCTTCGCCGAGGCGTACCGGCTCGCGGCCGCCTACGCCGAGGTCCTCGCCGGCCGCCACGGCATCGGCAAGGGCGACCGGGTCGCGGTCGCCGCCCCCAACACGCTGGAGTACGTCCTGGCGTACTGGGCGACGGTGTCGCTCGGCGCGATCCTGGTCGGGCTGAACGGCTGGTGGACGCCTGCGGAGATGGACCACGGCCTGGCGCTGACCGAGCCCGCGCTCGTCCTCGGGTCCGGCGCCCCGATGGAGCGGGCGTCGGCCACGCCGTGGTCCGGGACGGCGGGGGTGCCGCACGTGCCGCTGGAGGAGCTGCACGCGGCCGCCACCGGGCTGGCCGATCCTCCCGGCGCGCTGCCCGGCGTCGCGGTGGACGAGGACGACCCCGCCGCGATCATGTTCACCAGCGGCACCACCGGCCGCCCCAAGGGCGCGACCATCTCCCACCGCAACTTCGTCTTCTTCAACCAGCACGGCGCGCTCGGCGGCGCGACCACCGCCCTGCTCGACGGGCACCGCTACCGCCAGGTCCCGGACGGCGCGCAGCGGGCGTCGCTGATCGTCAGCCCGCTGTTCCACGTCTCGGGGGCCGGGGTCACGATGGCGGTCGCGCCGATGGCCGGGCTGAAGCTGGTCTTCCCCGGTCCGGGACGGTGGGATCCCGAGCGCGCGCTGCGGCTCACGCACGAGCACGGGATCACGCAGTGGAGCGGCGTCCCGACCCACTTCTGGCGGATGCTGGCCCACCCGGACTTCGCGTCCTTCCGGACGGCGCAGGTCACGATGGTCGGCAGCGGCGGCGCGATCTTCCCGCCGGAGCTGATGCGGCACGTCCGGGAGACGATGCCCGGGGTCCAGCTGGGCAACGGCTACGGGATGACCGAGACCCTCGGCACGGGCACCCTGTGCACCGGCTCCCTGCTGGAGGAGCACCCCGGCTCGGTCGGCGCGGCGGTGCCCACCGTGCGGGTGCAGGTGCGCGAGGACGGGCGGCCGCTGCCCGAGGGCGAGGTCGGCGAGATCCACATCCAGGGGCCGGGGGTCTTCCTGGGCTACTGGCGCGACCCGGAGGCGACGGCCGGGGTGCTCGACGCGGAGCGGTGGTACCGCACCGGCGACTACGGGCGCATCGAGGACGGCCTGCTCTACCTGGAGAGCCGCATCCGCGACCTGATCCTGCGGGGCGGGGAGAACATCTACCCGATCGAGATCGAGTACCGCCTCGTCGAACATCCCGAGATCGTCGAGGCGGCCGTGGTCGGGGTGCCGGACAGGGTCCTCGGCCGGGAGGTGAAGGCGTACGTCGTCCGCGAGGAGGGGAGCGCGCTGACGGCCGAGGGGGTGCGGGAGTGGGCGGCGCAGACGCTGGCCGCGTTCAAGGTGCCCGCCCACGTGGAGTTCCGCGACGCGCTCCCCTACAACGAGACGGGCAAGGTCATGAAGCGCAGGCTCGAAGAGGAGCACGCGGCCGGCCCCCGATAGAATCACGTTTCACACTTGGCCCTCTCGCGGCACACGCGCACGGCGCGTCCCGGCCGCGGGAGGGCTCTCCCCCGCCCGCACGGATCGGAGTGATGGTGAGTTACAAGCTGGTCCTGGTCGACACCCCGGCGCCCTACGTCAGGCGCGTCACGCTTAATCGCCCGGAGAAGCGGAACGCGCTGAACGCCACGCTGCAGCGGGAGGTCATCGACGCCCTGCGCGAGGGCGACCGGGACCCGGAGGTCCGGGTGCAGATCGTCCGGGGCGCCGGAACCTCGTTCTCGGCGGGCTACGACCTGGCGCCCGAGCCCGGCGAGTACGCGACCGAGGGCGGCGGGCAGGGCGCGTTCCAGCGGACCGTGGTCGACCGCTGGACCGGCATCTGGGACCTGGACAAGCCGGTGATCGCCCAGGTGCACGGGCACTGCCTGGCCGGAGGGTCGGAGCTGGCCACCGGATGCGACCTGGTCTACGTCGCCGAGGACGCCAAGATCGGCTACCCGGCGGTGCGGTTCGGCGTGCCGGACATGCAGTACCAGGCATGGCTGCTCGGCATGCGCAAGGCCATGGAGTTCATGCTCACGGGCGACTCGATGAGCGGCGCCGAGGCGGTGGAGCACGGCTTCGCCAACCGCGCCTACCCGGCCGCCGAACTGGAGGAACACGTGCTGGAGCGGGCGCAGCGCGTCGCGCAGATCCCGGCGGACGTCCTGCAGGCCAACAAGCGCACGGTGCACCGGGCGATGGAGCGCATGGGCCTGCGGGACGCGCTGCGCGCCGGGACCGAGCTGTCGGCGCTGGCCGTCCACAACGACGGCTTCAAGGCGTTCATGGCGTCCGCGCAGGAGAAGGGCCTCACCAAGGCGCTCAGCGAACGCGACACGTCGTTCGGCGACGGCCGGACCGGCGACGCCCGGCCGCCGCGTTGAACGGCACCGCCCCGGCGGGACGGCGATGACCGGCGCCACCGTGCGGCCGTCCGGAGACCGGGAGCGCGGCGCGCTCCAGGAACCGGTGCCCGGCGTGTGGCGGCTGCCGGTCGTCGTGGAGCGGAACGTGCCGCCGACGGTGAACGTCTACGCGATCGAGTCGGGAGGCCGGTTCGTCCTGGTGGACGCCGGCTGGGACGACACCAGCCTCGCCTCCCTGCGGGACGGTCTCCACGCCCTCGGCGCCGGCCTCGCCGACGTCGAGGGCGTGGTGCTCACGCACGGCCACCCCGACCACGCGGGACTCGCCGCCCGCCTCCAGGAGCACACCGGATGCTGGGTGGGCGCGCACCGTTCCTCAGGACTGTGCATAAGTTGCTCAGCCGCGCGCCCCGAACGGTCTTGGACGCACTGGTCCCCGGCGTACTCGACCCCGGTGCGGCGACACGCATCCTGTGCGTGGTCCGTTCCCGGGAGGCCGGTTCCCTACGCGACCTGGCCAAGTGGGCTCGACCAGAGGCGACGGGGAGGCCCCAGACCATCACTCCGGTGGAAAGGGGGCCCCGCACGCTGACATCGAACCCGGCGTCCCAGATCGCGCTACTCAAAGTACATAGACCAACACACACCGTCAAGCCGGATCACTTGATCACCCGCATGTTCACTCAACCGACCTCACAGGCGAACGGTTCGTACCCCGCCGAGCTGCGCTGGTTCACCTGGTCGGTGCGGGCGGACGTCGTCCTGCCCGGCCACGGGCCCGTGGTCACCGACGCGCACGCCCTCCACCAGGACGTCTGGGACCACTACCACGGCAAGCGGGGAGCGGATCCTGGCGGCCGTGCCCGGACCGGACGCCGGCGGCCTGACCGCCTGGGAGATCGCCGGCGTGCTGGCGGCCGGCCGCCCGGGGCCCGGCATCTCGATGGCCGCGCAGGCCCTGGCGGCCGGTGAGACCGACACCTTCCTGCGCCATCTGAAGGCCGCGGGCCGCGTCCGCGCCGAAGGCGCCCCGGCCCGCTGGACCCGCCGGGACACCGGCCCCGAGTCCCGACCCTGACCCGCAGCCTGCTCCAGCCGCTCAGCGTGGAGCGGTCCAGTTCGCCACCAGGCCGGCCCAGCGTTCGGAGATGGCGCGGTCGAGCGCGGCCCCGTCCTCGGCGCTGAGCCGCCTGGGGCCGTGGCCCGCCTCGCCGCCGACCGCCGGCAGCAGGGCGAGCAGTTCGTCGGCGTCGAGCCCGAGGGCCCGCAGGGCCGCGGCGTCGCGTTCCAGGTCGAGCTCGTCCGGAAGGGCGGATCGGGCGATGAGGACGGCGGTGTCCTCCTCGCCCTCCTCCATGAGCAGGTTGATCAGGCTGAGCTTGCCGAGCCGCACGGCGGGCTCCTTCGTGTCGGGGCGGCGGAAGGGGCGGGAACGGCTCGCCGTTCCCGCCCCCTCGTGCCGCGTTCAGGCGGGACGGCGGGTCGCCAGTTCCCAGCCGTTGGTGCGCATGACGGTCTCGCACTCCTCCGGCGTGTAGTCGAAGTTCTCCAGGTCCTTGATGTAGGACGCGGGGTCCGCGAGGCCCTCGACGTGGGGCCAGTCCGAGCCCATGAGGATGCGCTCGACGCCGACCAGGCGCAGGAGGCTGCTCAGCTCGTCCTCGTAGAAGGGGGAGACCCACACGTGCCGCCTGAACGTCTCGCGAGGGTCCTCGGGGAAGAGGTGCGGGACCTGGCCGTAGGCCTTGGAGAGCTTCTCGAACAGGTGGAAGACCCAGGCGGACCCGACCTCGATGGAGGCGATCCGCAGGTTGGGGAAGCGGTGGAACAGGCCGAGGGACAGGTGGCTGGCGAGCGTGTCCTGCATGGGGTCCGGGGAGCTGATCATGCGGAAGGCGTTCGCGCGGAACGCCTCGGTGAAGCTCTTCTCGCCCCACTCCTGGAGGAACTTGGTGTAGTGGGTCTCGCCGCCGTGGTAGAGCACGGTGATGCCGGAGTCACCGGCCAGCTTCCAGAACGCGTCGAACATCGGGTCGCCGGGCGCCTTCATGCCGGACTCGGTGACGACCGGGCCGGGGATCATCACGACGAAGCGCGCGTCGTGCTCCAGCGCCCACTCCAGTTCGCGGACGGCGTTGGCCGGGTCGGCGAGCGTGATGTAGGGGGCGGCGAAGATCCGGTTCCGGTAGGCGAAGCCCCAGTCCTCCTCCAGCCACCGGTTGAACGCCCGGAAGGCCGCGGCCAGGGCCGGGATGTCGTGGGCGAGCGCGACCTCCATGCCGACGCCGAGGGTGGGGAGCATGATGCAGGCGTCCATGCCCTGGCCGTCCATCACCGCCAGGCGGGCGTCCCGGTCGCGGTACTCGGCGCGGATCGGCTCCAGCTCGCCCATCAGCTTGCTGGGGTCGGCCGACTTGGGGTTGCGGCCGCGGAAGTACTCGTCCATGACGCCGGGCGCCGCGACCGGGTCGAAGGTCGGCTTCGGGATGAACTTGTTGACCTTCTCGGCCACCAGGAGCCGGGTCCTGCCGTTCATCTCGACCCACTGCATGGTCCGCTTGCGGAACTCCGGCTCGATGTGCCGGGTGAACGCGTCGACCGCCTCGTAGTAGTGGTTGTCGCAGTCGAAGAAGCGGAACGGGAGTTCGTGTGCCATGGGGTCGCCCTCCATCGGGAACGGGGGAACCGGCGACGCGGCCGCGGACGCGGACGCCGGGCTGAGTCAAAAATAGAATATGGTTTCTCTCGCGGCAAGAGCGGGGGTGCCTCTACCTGCCAGCCGGCCCGATGTAGTGCTCGAACCGAGCCCGACGGGCACCGATCTTCCGGCACGATCCCGTAGAACCTTGTTCCAAGGTCAGGGCGATGGAAGCGCGGCCCGGCGGCCCGGCGACGGTCAGCCGGTCTCGCGCAGGACCAGGCGGACGACGTCCTCCAGGTTGCGCAGGGTGTCCATGATGGTGGCCCGGCCGGTCGACCAGCTGATCAGCCCGGCGCCCAGGGTGGACGAGATCGCGATGCGGGCCGGGCGGGCGATCTCGGGAGGCAGCCCCGACATCAGGGCCTCCATCACCCGCTGGTTCTCCTCGCCGATCTGGACCAGGGTCTCGCTGGCGTAGGGATCGGAGGACGCCTCGACCTGGACCGCGAGCCGCGCGAAGTTCGGATTGTGCTGGAAGGCCCGCATCTGCCGCAGCGCGAAGTCCAGCACCCGCTCGGTGATCTGCCGGCGGTCGGGGCGGGCCAGGTCGGCCATGACCTTCTCGGTCAGCCGCCCGTGCCAGTCCGCCCACGCCGCCGCGAGCAGATGCTCCTTGGAGGCGAAGTAGCGGTAGGCGGTGCCGAGGGCGACCCCGGAGCGCTCGGCCACCTCGCGCATCTGCAGGTTCTCCGGCCCGGTCTCGGAGACGATCGCGATGACCGCGCCGGTGAGCCGCTCACGGCGGGCGCGCTGGTTCGGGGTCATGGAGGTGATCGGCGCGCGGAAGAAGTCTTGGCTCACCCGCGCGATTCTACGACAACGGGATTTCACTTCCGTCCACCTCGATCCGGTGGCGGCGCCGTCGCCGCGGCGGGGGCGGCCCAGTTCAGCGGAGCGATCGCCGGGACCCCACCCGCCCTCCGGGGCCAAGAAAATCGAACGTCGTTCTGTCAAACGCACAGGAAGCCTCCCGGTGGGCATCCGGCCCGGATCGGAGCCGAGCCCGGAGATATCGACGCTGACATGGGATGTCAGACCCCATCGCCGATGGCATCAGATCCTCGCGGCCAGGAACGGACGGCCGCTCAGTGTGCTTGACATCACAGAAACATCGTTTCAGAATCTGCTTTCAGTTCCACCTGGACCGCTCCCGTTGCCGCTGCCCTCGCCCGGGACGTGAAGGAGTACCCCCATGCCCGTGACCGTTCTGCGCCCACCCCGCCCCGCGCCCGGCCGCCCGCACGCCCGAACCCTCCAGACCGGGGCGGGCCGATGCCGAAACTGATCGTCGAGGACCTGGAGCTCAGGTTCGGGGGCGTGCGCGCCCTGGACCGGCTCTCGTTCGAGGTCGAGGAGGGCCAACTGTGCGCCCTGGTCGGCCCCAACGGGGCCGGCAAGTCCAGCGTCTTCAACTGCGTCACCGGCCTCTACCGGGCCTCCGGCGGCCGGGTCCTGTTCGGCGACCGGGACCTGCTGCCGCTCCCCGCGCACGCGGTGGCGGCCGCCGGGGTGGCCCGCACCTTCCAGAACCTGGCCCTGTTCCCGCGCCTGACCGTGCTGGAGAACGTCCTGCTCGGCGGCCACCTGAACGAGCGGGCCGGGGCCTGGGCGTGCGCGCTGCACCTGCCGCGCCACCGCCGCGCCGAGCGGTCCCTGCGCCGCCAGGCCCACGAGGTGCTCGACCGGCTCGGCCTGGCCGCGCTGGCCGACCGGCCCGCCGCCGGGCTGCCGTACGGCACCCTCAAGCGGACCGAGCTGGCGCGGGCGCTGATGGCCCGCCCCCGGCTGCTGCTCCTGGACGAGCCCGCGGCCGGCCTCCCGCACGGCGAGGTGGCCGAGCTGGGCGAGCTGATCGCCGGGATCGGCGCCGACCTCGGGCTGTCGATCGTGCTGGTGGAGCACCACATGGGCATGGTCATGTCGATCTCGCAGAAGGTCGTCGTCCTCAACCTCGGCCGGCGGATCTGCGAAGGAACCCCCGAGGAGGTCACCCGCGACCCCGAGGTGATCGCGGCCTACCTGGGCGCCGCCGCGTGAGCCCGCTGCTGGAGGTCGACGGCCTCACCGCCGGCTACGGGCCGCTGACCGTGCTGCGCGAGCTCTCCTTCACCGTGGGGGCGGGCGAGATCGTCGTCATCCTCGGCGCGAACGGCGCGGGCAAGACCACCACGCTGCGCGCCCTGAGCGGACTGCTGCAGGCGCGCGGCCGCGTCGTCCTGGACGGCACCGACCTCGCGGGCCTGCGCGCCGACGCCCGCGCCCGGCTCGGGCTCGGGCACGCCCCCGAGGGGCGCGGCACGTTCGCCGACCTCACCGTGGAGGAGAACCTGCGGCTCGGCGGCCTGCGCCGTCCCGCCCGCGAGGTCGCCGGCGCGCTCGACACGGCGTTCGCCATGTTCCCCCAGCTGGCGCCCCTGCGCGGGCAGGCCGCCGGACGGCTGAGCGGCGGGGAGCAGCAGATGCTCACCGTCGCGCGCGCCCTCATGGCACGGCCCCGGCTGCTGCTCCTGGACGAGCCGTCCATGGGCCTGGCCCCGCAGATCACCACCGAGCTGTTCGCCGAACTCGGTCGCATCAACACCGAACTCGGCACCGCGATGCTCATCGTCGAGCAGAACGCGGCGGTCGCGCTGAACGTCGCCCGGCGCGGCCACGTCCTGGAGTCCGGCCGCATCGTCCTGTCGGGCACCGGCGCGGAGCTGTCCGGCGACGACTCCGTCCGCCGCGCCTACCTGGGGGTGTGATCGTGTCGGTCTTCCTGCAGCGTCTCATCGACGGCGTCGGCAACGGCATGCTCTACGGCTCGGTCGCCCTCGCCCTGGTCCTCATCTACCGCGCCACCGGCCTGGTCAACTTCGCCCAGGGCGAGATGGCGATGTTCTGCACGTTCGTCACCTGGAAGCTCGCCGACCCCGGCTCCGGGCTGGGCCTGCCGATCGTCGCCGGGATCGCCGGCGGCGTGGTGTTCGGGTTCTTCTTCGGCGCCGCGCTCGAACGGGTGGTGGTCCGGCCGTTCGAATCGGCCGACCACCTACGCCAGATGATCGTGACACTCGGGCTCTTCCTGGCGCTGAACTCGCTGGCCGCCTATATCTTCACCGCCGACACGCAGCGCCTGGCCTCCCCCTTCCCGGACGGGACGCTGCGGATCGGCGGGGTCGCGATCTCCATCCGGGAGATCGGCATGATCGTCGTGCTGCTGCTCATGGCCGCGCTGCTGCGCGAGCTGTTCAACCGCACCCGGCTCGGCCTGGCGATGCGCGGCGCGGCGATGAACCCCGAGTCCAGCCGGCTGCTCGGCGTCGACGTCAGCCGGATGCTGATGGTCGGCTGGGGCCTGTCGGCCGCGATCGGCGCCCTGGCCGGCGCGCTGGTCGCCCCGGCGATCTTCGTCAGCCCCGCCATGATGCAGACGCTGCTGCTCTACGGGTTCGCCGCGGCCGTCGTCGGCGGGTTCGACAGCGCGCCCGGCGCCCTGGTCGGCGGCGTCCTGGTCGGCGTCGTGCAGGCCCTGGCCAGCGGCTACGTCTCGTTCATCGGCACGCAACTCCAGCTCACCACGGCCTTCGTCCTCATCCTCGCGGTCCTGATCGTGCGGCCGCAGGGCCTGTTCGGAAGGGTTTCGGTGGAGCGCGTTTGACCTCCTCCCCCTCGTGACGAGGGGGATTCCAACCCGTGGCCTCAGGAGAGGAGAACAGATTGAGGTTCGCGGTTCGTCCGCCCCGGCAACCCGGGGCGTCCCCGCGCAGCGACGGCCGGTCCGGCCGCCGTGCCCACGAGCCTGAGTTCGGTCTCGTAGGCGATGTTGCGTGCTGCGTTCACATCGGCGTTGCAGGCGAAGCCGCAGGACCGGCACCGGAAACGCGCTTGGCTCTCACGCGCCTCCCGGTCCCTGATCCTGCACGCCGAGCAGCGCTGCGAGGTGCCCGCAGGATCGATCCTGTACACGCGGCCGAACGCCTTGTGCTCCAGCCGCTCCACCAGCATCCCCCAACCGCCCGCGAGGATGCCCCGGTTCAGTCCCGCCTTCTGAGCGACGTTGCGTCCCGGCCGCTCGAGGGTGCCCTTGGCCGAGCGGGTCATGCCCCGAACGTTGAGGTCCTCGACACCGATCACCTCGAACTGGCGGGCCAGCATCGTGGTGGTCTGCTCCACCCAGTTCTTGCGGCGGTCGCTCTCGCGGGCCCTCAGCCGGGCGAACGCGGCCTTGAGCCTGGCCCGGCGGCTGGAGCCGCGCCGGGCACGCCCCAGCCTGCGCGCCAGACGCCGCAGGCGCCGCGCCTCCCCGGGTGTAAGGCCGGGGACGCGCAGCAGATCCCCGGTGGACAGGGCGGCGCTGACGGCCACGCCCCGATCCACCCCGACCACGCTCCCGTCGCCGGGGCCGGGAACCGGGGCGGGGACGTGCGCGAACGCCACATGCCAGCGCCCGGCCCGATCACGGGTCACCCGATAGGACCTCACACCCTCCGGCACCGGCCGCGACAGACGGAACCTCACCCACCCGCACTTGGGCACCAGCGCCGCACCCCACTTACGCGACAACCGCACGACCTGATGCGGTCTGACGCCGACCTGCCGGAGCCCCTCATGCACACCCTGCCTGCGCCACGTCGGCCGCTTGTGGGTACCGGCGAAGAAGTTGCTCATCGCCTGCGCGAAATCACGCAACGCCTGCTGCTGCACGGTCTGCGACCCCGCCCGCAACCACCCGAACTCGGCACGGGCCTCGGTCAGCTGGCGCGACTGCTCGTTGTAGCCGGGTGCCCCGCCCCGCCGACGGGACCAGAAGCCGTGCTGTTCGACGGCCAGGTTCCACATGTAACGGGCGTGCGCGCAATGGGAGAGCAGGGCTTGCTCCTGCTCTCTGGTGGGGTCCAGGCGGTAGCGCGGCACGGGGCGAGCGTAGCGTGCACGCTCGAACACAGGTGCGAAAACATGCTGGATAGTGCCTGGTCAACCGGCATTCGCCCCCAGCGGGCGGATCTCCTTTCCCTGCCCTGCTTCGCAGGGGTCCGATTCCGCCCCGGCCTCAAGGCCGGGGTTTCCTCGGAGGTCCTCTGATGAACAGCAAAGCCGTGCGGGCGGCCTGGGGGCTGCTGGGCGCCGTCCTGGTCTTCGCGCCCTTCTTCGTCGGCGTGTCCCAGGTGACGGGACTCCAGCGGGTGCTCTACCTGGCCGTCGCGGTCATGAGCCTGAACGTCCTGACCGGCTTCAACGGGCAGGCGTCCATCGGGCACAGCGCCTTCATGGGCATGGCCGCCTACGTGACCGCCCTGGCCGTCCAGAACTCCGGCTGGTCGTACTGGGCGGCGCTCCCGGTGTCGGTGCTGGTGGCCGCCGCGGTCGGCGCGCTGGCCGGCATCCCGGCACTGCGGATCAAGGGCATGAACCTCGCACTGGTCACCCTGGGCCTGGCGATGGTGTTCCCGCAGATCCCCATCCGGTTCACCGAGCAGACCGGTGGGACGCAGGGCCTGACGGTCGACGCCGGCCTGGCGGCGCCCGCGGCGCTGGGGATCTCCGACGTGGCCTGGCGGTACTGGGTGCTGCTCGCCCTCGCCGCGGGCGCCTTCTGGCTGGTGCGCAACGTCCGCGCCAGCCGCCTCGGCCGCGCGGTCGTCGCGATCCGCGACCAGCCGCTGGCCGCGCACACCGCGGGCGTCAACGTGCCGTTCACCAAGATCGCGGTGTTCGCGGCGAGCGCGGGCATGGCCGGCCTGGCCGGCTGGATGTTCACCGTCAGCAACCAGTTCGTCAGCCCCGGCGACTTCTCCGTGCTGGTGTCGATCAACCTGCTGCTCGGCATGGCCGTCGGCGGCTCGGGGACGCTCGCCGGCCCGATCCTGGGCGCCGCGTTCCTGTACTACGTCCCCGACCTGACCGCCGGGACGGGCCTCGACCCGCTGCTCACCCCCGCGGTGTACGGCCTCGTCCTCATCCTCGTCACCTACTTCCTGCCCGGGGGCGCCGCGGGGGCGCTCTCCTCCCTGACGTCCCGGCTGACCCGCCCGCCGGAGCCGCCGCCCGCCCCACCCACCGCCGGCGACGGGGGCACTCCCCTGGTCTCCTCCACCCGCACGCCTTAGGAGCACCCCATGACCGTCCACCCCAGAGCCCTGCTCGTCCTCGGGCTCGCCGGCCTGCTGTCGACCGCGTGCGGGGGAGCGGTGAGCGACACCGCCGACGCCGGGTCCGGCGGCAGCGCGCTCGCGAAGAACTGCCCGGACAACGCCACGACCGGCGTCACCGACACGACCCTCAAACTGGGCGTCAGCCAGCCGCTGTCCGGGCCGCTCGTCGCGGTCGGCGCGCAGCTGTACGGCATGCAGGCCTACTTCCGCTACGCCAACGCCCAGGGCGGGATCAAGGGCCCCGACGGCAAGGCCCGCAAGGTCGAGCTGATCGCCAAGGACGACGCGTACACCGCCACCAAGGCCAAGGCCAACGTCGAGCAGCTGATCGGCGACGACAAGGTCTTCGCCCTGATCGGCCAGTTCGGCACCGCGGGCAACCTGGCGGCGCGGCCGGTCATCGCCAAGGAGTGCGTGCCGTCGCTGTTCGCCACGACCGGCGCGCCCGAACTGGCCAACCCCCGCTACCCGTGGCAGGTCGCCGGCTCGATCAGCTACTCCGTCGAGGCCCGCATCCTGGGCCAGTACCTCAAGCAGACGAAACCGGACGCCACCGTCGCGGTCCTGGAGCAGGACGACGACCTCGGCCGCGCCTACCTGCAGGGCTTCGAGCAGGGCATCAAGGGCTCCAACATCAAGATCGTCAAGAAGGTGACGTTCGAGTCCACCGACCCCGACGTCAACAACCAGATCACCACGCTCGCCGCGACCAAGGCCGACGTCTTCTTCAACGTCGCCATCGGCCTCAGCGCCCTGCAGTCGATCAACCACGTCGCCTCCTCGGGCTGGAAGCCCCAGATCATCCAGGCCGCCCAGGTCGGCAGCGCGCTGCTGGCCAAGCTCCAGCCGGGCGCCGGGGACGGCCTGATCATCGGCAGCCCCAGCCTCGACCTCGCCAACCCCGCCAATCAGAAGGGCGAGGAGTACCAGCTCTTCCTCAAGTGGTTCCGCTCGACCCCGGCCACCGCGAAGATCGACCCCACCACGGCCTCGCAGGGCTGGTGGCAGGGCCGCATGTTCGAGTGGGTCGTCCGCCACGCGGCCAAGATGGACCGGCCGTCGGTCATGGAGGCGACCCGCAACCTCACCTACACCGGCCCTTCGTTCACCCTCCCCGGCGTCAAGATGACCATCACCCCGCAGGACACCAACCTCATCGAGGGCATGCGGCTGCAGCGCTTCAACCGCGCCAAGGGCCTCCTGGAGCCCTTCGGCGACGTCATCGACATCGACGGCACCGTCCCCTACGAGCCCGTCCGCTGACCCGACCCGCACTCACCAACGGGCCGCCCCGAAAGGGGCGGCCCGTTGCGGGCGTCCCGGTAGGACTCCCCGGTCCCGCGAAGGGCGTCTCGCCCACGTTCCGGAGCGGGCTGATCAATCATCAACGTGTCACTCGACACATATACGAGTCGCCCCGGTTGATAGAAGGTGGAAACCCGGGCCCCGACATCCGGAATCACCTCATCCGGGTTCGGACGGCCGGATCACCTGGCCCGAAGTGGACAATGGTGGCGGAGGTAGCCATGCGGGATTTCTATGGGACCATGGCCCAGGTGCTTCCTGTGGTGCTGCTGGCCCTCGTATGGGAGTCGAAGTATTTCGACGAGCTGGCGAGCCGCCCGCGCGCCGCCCGGTTCTGGACGTTGCAGAGGGTGCGGGTGTACGCCCTGATGGTCGTGACCGCCATCCTCGCCGATCTCTCTGTGTGCGCCCTGGTGCTCGCCGGAGCGATTCCGGACTCGGTCGGCCTGCGCGCCGGCGTGGTCGCCGGTCTTCTCCTCGGCATAGCCAGCCTTCTCTTCCGGATCTTTGTCCACGTCATCAACGCCACCCGCTGACACGCCCCCGGTATTCCACCGCATGGCGCCGCAGACGTGAATTGTTGACGTCATGCTTGCCCGAAACATATGATGCGAGTTGATTCCACGGTCAAGGTCCAGGTGGAGAGCGAGGCCCCGGTGCCAGAGTACTCACGTACCGAAGAAGCCGAGACTCAGACGTTCACTCCCGACTCCCGCGACGCGGTCGAGGTAACCGAGATGATGAGGCTACTGGAGAACCGCGAGCGGGAACCGTCCATCAGCAAATGGTGACCACCCGGAATCGTGAACATCCGGAAGCCATTCGACCATTCTTCTGACGCTGCCTTCTGGGCCGACGTCGACGCATGCGTGCGATCACTCGCCGACGCGGACCTCGAAGTCCTGGTGCAGGTCGTCAGAGAGCATCCGGAATGGCCGGTTCGCGCCGCCGGGGCACGGCTGCTCGCGGAGCGTCACCTGCCCGCCCCCGGCGCCGCGAGCGCGATCGTCGCAGCCGTCCACGACCCGGTCGACCAGGTCGCGTTCACCGGGATCACGCTGGTGGAGCGGTACGCCATCAGATCCGCCGTGCCGGACCTCATCCGGATCTCGGGATGGCCGAGCGTCTTCACCAGGCACGACTTCGCCGGCAAGCCGGTCGGCTGCGGTGCCGCCTTCACCAGGAGAGCACTTCTCTCCATATTCGGATCACGCGACCCCGAGGCGCTCCGAAAGGTCGAGGACGCGTACTTCTCTCCCCTGCGCGATGCTCACAAGACACGGCCGATACGCGCTGACGACGTCGTCCTGGTTCCCGAGGGACCATTCACCATGGGAGTGGCCGAACCCCTGCCAAACTCCTTCGGCCTCGATGGGGACGACGGGCCGGCCCGCGTGGTCGAACTCCCCGCCTTTCGCATGGACCGGTGCGTGGTGAGCAACGAGCGATACCGGCTTTTCCTGGAAGACATCGGGGACGACAGATCATTCGATCATCCGGACCAGTCACCGGAGCGAGACCACCGCCCCTCCCATTGGCACGACCCGCGTTTCAACCGTCCGGAACTTCCCGTGGTCGGCATCGACTGGTATGACGCCTGGGCGTTCGCCAACTGGTCCGGAGGCTTCCTGCCGACCGAAGAGCAGTGGGAGAAGGCCGCTCGCGGCACGGACGGCCGCAGATATCCCTGGGGCGGCATTTTCGACCCCGAGCGGGTGAACGACGCGGAGC
Organism: Actinomadura rugatobispora; assembly: GCF_055379765.1. Taxonomy (NCBI): domain Bacteria; kingdom Bacillati; phylum Actinomycetota; class Actinomycetes; order Streptosporangiales; family Thermomonosporaceae; genus Actinomadura; species Actinomadura rugatobispora. The sequence continues at coordinate 2,669,890 of NZ_AP029191.1, forward strand.
GCTCGTTCGGCCGTCCCATTCGGGACATCGACGAACTCGAACGGCTTCTCACCAGTGTGACCGGCACCCATCCCGGCGAGCCGGTCCTGCCCGTCGACGCGCTGCCGGCGGGCGCGAGTCCCTTCGGCGCCATACAGATGTCCGGAAACGTCTGGGAGATGACCCGGACGAATTTCTTCACCCGAAAGGAGATGGACCCCTTCTTCAAGGGCCGGAAACCGGTCGAGTTCATGAACCGCAAGGACGCCTTCCACGTCCTGCGCGGTGGCACGTGGACCTCGCCGCCGGACTGCCTGGCCACGTCGTTCCGTGGAAAGGACCTGCTGACCGACCGGCACAACGAGGTCGGTTTCCGGTGCGCCTACCCGGCCGCGGCCCCGTGACCCCCGAGGACTGCGGCACCGTCGTGCTCGCTGAGCGTGCTTCACGACGCGTGGCGCACCACCGGCGCCCCACCGAGGGCGGGTTAGACGAGCCACCTTCCCTCGAGCATGAGGTCGCGGTCGGCGTGCTCGTTCAGTTCGCGCCAGGACTGGATGCGCACCGGCACCAGTTCGAAGAAGCGGTACCCCTTCGACGTGCGCGGATCCCAGCCGCATTTGGCCGCGTAGGCGTCGCCCGCCTCGGCCGGGAGCTCGTCCGGGTCGAGCGGCCTCGCCTCCGCCTCGATGAGCACCACGTCCCTGGTGTGGCCGAGGCCGACCGTCGCCCGGCCCGAGGCCACGATGTTGCGTGCGGTGGGGTTGCTCTCGACCGTGGCGACGAAAAGGCGCGCACCTTCCCAGTAGAACGACAGTGGCACCAGAGTGGGAATGCCGGAAATATCGCCGGACGATATCCAGAGATCCTTGTCATCCGTCAGATGACGAAGAGCGTCGGACTTGCGGACATCCAGCGGGCGCGGATCTTCAGCCATGCGCTACTCCACTCGAGTCGGTAAAACCTGTCAAAGGATAGCAGTATCCGCGGCGGCGCAGAGGAGAACATCGGACACCGGTTCGACCGGTGATGCTCCGGTCAATTCGGCATGGACGTTCCAGTAATACACGCCCGGCCTTTCGATCGGCACGCGGGCGGAGTATGCGCCGCCGCCGCGTGACACCAGCGGCGTCACGGTCGTTCCGGAATCCGGGCCCGCCGGTCCCGTGATCCGCACGGCCAGAACGAGATTCTCGGCTCCTTCGACCGAGCGGCACCGAAGCTCCCACAAAGCCCCCGGTTCGACGAACATCTCCGCGTCCATGGCCAGTTCATCGCCCGCGGCCTGCGGAATCCGGGGGTGGGCGCTGAGGATGCCGCGGATCTGCCGCAGGGTCCCGTCCTCCTGCTGCAGCCCGCTGTGCCGCCCCGCAACGAAGATCGCGCCGGAGTCGTCCGGCCATTCGGGAGGCGCGGCGGAGCACCGCGGCACCGTCCCGTCTCCGCCGTTGTGGAATCCCTCGGAGCGGCGGAGCGAGAGTTCGCCCCCGTCATCAGGGTAGGCCCACAGATCGGTGCGGTTCCGGCCGCTCAGCACCGCGTGGTAGCGGGGCCGGCCGGCGCCGTTCTCGCTGATCGCGTCGTTGATCCGCTGATGGAAGTCCCTGCTCCGCCGCAACGCACTGTCCGGTATCCCGGGCAGTGCACCGAACCGGCGCAGCTCGTCCGCGGAAGGCCCGACGCAGGGATAGGTGGGCAGCAGTTCCGCCACGGACGGGAACGATCGGGCCAGCTCGCCGAGACGCAGCTTCGCCGGCCCAACGCGGACGAATCCGTTGGCCAGGAGTCCCAGCGCCTTGACCGAGCCCTGGTAAGGGGTACCGATCGTCACCACTCTGCGCACGAGTCTCTCGTCGTCGAGGCATTCAGCGTAGTAGCGGGCGACCAAGCCGCCCATCGAATGGGCCACCAGGACCGCCTTCGCCCCGGGTGCGCGAGAGCGGCGCTCACGGAGCGTCGACTCCACGAAGGATCGCAGCCGGCGTGCGGTGTATTCGTTGGACCGCCGCCAGTCGTAAGGAAATTCATGCACCGCACCCGGATCGGCGGCGAACCATCTGCGCAGACCGGCCACCAGCGCGTCATAACCCTGGATGGCGAAAAAGCCGGGGATGATGCCGAGAGTGCGCATGACCCCGACCGGCTCGATTCCGTCGTCATCAGCCGTCTCGATCTGCTCGAAAAGGTCTCCGCCGGGGGCGAGGTCCGCCGAGATCCGATCCGCCAGCCGATGCACGTTCGTGAAGATCTGCCGATACCCCCAGGCGGTTCTGTTCCCCCGCCGCAGAACGGAGCCGAGTATGCCAGGTATCACGACGACGACGTCACCGCCCGCGATCCCGTCCAATGCCGTTCGACCTCCCGCCGTCCCCCGGATCACTTCAGGTCGATGACGCTGACACCCAAATGCGTGCCCGCGACCACGGTCGAATCACGGAGGGCGAGTCCATAGCATCCGGCGAGCGGGATACTCCATTGCTCGCCGTTCTCCAGGTTCCAGACCCTGACGGTTCCGTCGTCGCCCGCCGTCACGGCGGTGGGCCGCCCTCCGAGCATTCCGCCGGCCGCCGCGTACACGGCCGCGGTGTGGCCGGTGAACACACCCGCGGGCTCCTTGGTCACCAGATTCCAGATCCGGACCGTCATGTCGTCGCTCACCGACAGGGCGAGATCGCACTCGGGGATGACGACCGTCTCCCTGACCCACCCGGTGTGGCCGTAGAGCGTCGCGGTCTCGGTTCCGGTCCCGAGGTCCCATACCCTGACGGTCGCGTCCGAGCCTCCCGAGACCGCGACCGGTCCATCGGCCACCTCCCCGGCCGCGACCGCCCGGACACCCCCCTCGTGCCCCGCCATCACATGACGCCCGGCTCCGTCGTCGAGCCCGGAGACCCGCACCGTGCCGTCGTTCCCGGCCGTCACCGCGACCGGACGCCCGTCGACCACCGCCGCGGCACAGGCCAGGACCGATGACAGATGCCCGGGGATCCTGCGGATCTCCGTCCCGCGCCGCAGGTCCCAGACCCGGACCTCGCCGTGGGCCCCCGTGGTGACCACGCCCGCCCGACCCCCCACGACCGTGGGGACGATCCTGCCGATCCAGCCCGTGTGCCCCCTCATCTCCCGGACGAGGGTGCCGTCGGCGAGGTCCCACACCCTGACGACACGGTCGGTGCCGGCGGTCAACGCGTACAGGCGATCGCCGTCCGCCGCCATGGCGGCCCCCAGGACCCAGTCGGCACCGTGGTCGTCCCGTGCGGCCAGCGAAGCACTGAGGTCCCAGACGCGGACGGAGCGGTCGTCCGCCACGCTGACCGCGACGGGACGCTCGTTCACCTCGGCGACGGCGACGGACCGGACGCCCGTGGAATGACCGGACATGGTCTGCGTCTCCGCTCCCGTGCAAAGGTCCCAGACGCGGACGGAACGGTCCGCGCCTCCGGTCACCGCAACGGGACCGTCCGGCTGGACCGCGACGGAACGCACCCAGTGGCCGTGCCCCTCGAACGTTCGCAGAACCGTTCCGCGTTCGAGGTCCCACACCCTGAGGACCCTGTCGTCACCGGCGCTCAAGCCCACGGGCGTCCCGTCGAGCCGCGCGAGGGCCACCCCCAGGACCCATCCGGTGCGGTGGCTCATCACCAGCAGCGGCCGGCCGTCGACCAGATCCCACGTCCGCACCGTCCGATCGGCCCCGCCGGTCACCGCGACCAACCGGTCGTGCACCACCCCGGCCGCGGCGGCACGCACTCCCCGCGTGTGCCCTTCCATCTCATGCACCACGGACCCGGTCTCGAGGTCCCACGTCCGCACCGTCCGGTCAGCGCCGCCCGTCACCGCGACAGGGCCGTCGCCGACGGTCGTGACCGCCACCGCCCGGACCGGTCCGGAATGCCCTTCGAGGACGCCGACCGCCCCACCGGACCGCAGATCCCACACACGCAGGGTCGCGTCGTCGCCGGCGGACACGGCGAACGGCCGGTCGTCACGGGTGAAGACGGCCACGGCCTGGACACCGCCGTCATGCCCTTCGAGGAGGCGGATCGCCGCTCCGGTCTCCAGATCCCAGATCCGGACGGTGCCGTCCTCCGCACCGGTGACAGCGACCGTGCGACCGTCCAGGGACGTGCACGCCACGGCGCGCACCTCCCCAAGGTGCCCCTCCAGAACACGGTGATAGGGAGTCGGCGTGTAACGCGTCCATCGCGGCCACCACCGGACGTGATCCGGCTCGTCGACGCCGAGCCCGCTCAGCCCCTGCTGCTGCGCGGTCAGTTCGAAGAGCGCCTTCCGTTCGGGCACGTCGAGCCGGCGCATGAGATGGGCGCAGCGCAGGTACAACCGCGCCGAATCGGGCATCCCTCGCTCGAGTCCCGTGCCGAGCGCGGCTGAGAGGACCTCCGGCTCGGCCACGGCCAGGTAGCCGAAGTCGGACGCCAGCTCCGCGAGCCTTCCCGCGGCGCTGGCATGAGACGCCAGGTAGCGCGTGATGTACGGGCTGGTGTTCTCCCAGCCTTCGGACCGCGCGAGCGCCAGCAGGCGCTCAACGATCACCGCCTCCGTCTCCGGCTCGCCGTCCACGTCTCATCTCCTCCCGGAAGTAGTCGGCGATGGCCTGGTGGTACAGGCGGAACACGGCCTCACCGTCTTCGGTCCCCTCGGTCAGGTACCAGCCCGCCTCCCTGATCGTCCTGGAAATATCGGTCGCCGAGTAGGCGCGCCCCACGCTGCTCAACGCGCTGGCCAGCTCAGGCCAGACGCGCCGCCGCGGCAGCCCTTTCCCCCGCGCGAACGCCAGCGGGGCGAGCACTTCCTTGATCAGGACCGGGTCGGGGAAGCGGCGCAGGTCCTCCGCGAAGACACCGTTCATTCCCTCGTCGCCGACCGCCGCGGACAGGCGGTCGCGCCACCGCGGATCCTCGACGACGCGCTCGCCGAAGCCCTGGAGAACCCGAACCGCGAAGCGGGCGTAGAGGAAGACGCCCTGGGCCTGGCGGGCGACCTCGACCGCGGCGGCCCTGCGCCTCTCGGGGCGCCCCCAGCGCGCCGCGGACGAGGGATCGGCGAGACGCTCGTCGACGTAACGGGCGATGTCGGCGTTGGTGCCGGCCTCATCGTCGAGGTCCAGGATCTCGAAGGGGACGCTGCGCGGGCGCAAGGTCTCCAGGAGCGGACCGGCGTCGTCCGCCGGGACCGCATGGCGGCCGTCGGTGTCGCGCCGCGTGCCCACCACGACCCTGCAGCCGGGCAGCGTCCCCAGCGAGCGCAGGACGTCCCGCGCGACGAAGACCTCCTCGCCGTGCTCCGACTCGTCCAGCGCGTCCGCCAGGACGGTGACCCGCCGTCCCGAGTCGCTCACATCGGCGACGAGATCGCGCGCCGGGCTCGACGAGTCGGTCAGGTCGATCCCGAGCTGCAGAGCGATATCCCGCGCCACGTCGTCGGAGCGCCGGTTCTTGATGTGCACGAAGGCGTCGAACGTGCCGACCGGAGGCCCCGGAGGGGCTCCCGCGTCGAGGAGGCCCAGCGCACGGCAGGCGGCCTGCGACCCGGGATCGGTGATCACGGCCATGCGTCCGAGGAAGGCCGACTTGCCGCACCCGGGAGCGCCCGTGACCGCGAAGACACCGCCATCGTTTCGCTCGAGCCAGTCGGTGAGCGTGCGGGCGGCGTCCTTCCGGCCGGTGTAGAACCAGCCGACGTCGCCGGCGTCGGTGCTCGACGCCTTCCGCAGGAAGTGTTCACGCTCCGTGGCCGGGAGATTCCGCAGCAGGACTCCCAACTCCACCGCACGATCAGCCGCGTCCACGCGATAGCGCGGATTTGGAATGATCTTAAGACCGTCCCTGCCGGCCACATATGCGCACTGGTCATCGGCCAACCGGAGCCTCAATTCCTCGCGCATCTCAAACAATGTAACATATCTATCACCGTCCTTCCAATGACCTCCCCGCGACCCGCTTTTGAGCGAATCGAGCACACATTCAACAAACAACCCTCCATATGACCGCTGATGGTGCAAAGAGGGCACCAGGACGGCGAGATCCATCCCTGGCACCCCCTGGACCGCGGCGGCCCTGTCCAGCGCCTGCTGTATCTCCTGGGCGGCGAACCCGGAGTAGCAGGTGTCGAGCAGGATGAGTCCCGCGGCGGCCCCGCTGTTGAGGATCGACTGCACGATCTCTTCCACGCCGATCGCCTTGCTGCCGAAATACGGCGGCCGCGGCGGGCTGCTCACGGAGAGGAGGTAGTGGCGTCCATTGTGCAACCGGCCGTGCGCCGCGAGATAGAGGATCACGCCGGCCCCGGGCCCGCGTTCGCGGATGCCGTCCGACCACGCCTCGATCCGATCCGTGATCTCTCGCGCCGACGCCTGGGCCAGATTCAGGCACTCGGCCGAGAGCGCGAACCCGCTCTCGGCCATGAACGCGCCCAGGTCCGCCGCGTCCCGGACGGCATACGGAAGATGGTCGTGGGCACTATCGTGATAATCGATTCCGACCGAGAATATCGACCTGTGATCCTTGGGCCCCACGAACATGGATCGTACCCAGCACCACGGGTCCGACGAGTCCGGACAAACACTCTTCAATGCGCTAAATACCATTTTCATCCTGACCGGAAGGGGCATCCGTGGCTCTGAGCGAGCAGGAGATCCTGGACGGCATCGCCGACATCCTCCATGAGGAGATCGGGGTGCCCCTGCGCGAGGTCGGTCTCGGCAAAAGGCTCGGGGAGGACCTCGGCCTCGCCGGCAGCGACCTGCTCGAGATCTTCGCGACGGTGCGGGAGCGCTTCGCGGTCGAGCTTCCGGAGGACGAGATCACGACGTTCGCCACCATCGGCGACGTCGTGGCCCATCTTCAGGGCACCGTCGGCTGAGCGCTCACGCCCGGCCCGAGCCGACCGCCCGGGCGAGCGACACCAGGTGATCGATCGCGCCTTCGCGCGTCCATCGCTCCAGTTCCCACCCGGACCGCCGCAGGAGGTCCGCCACGAGCCCGGCATCGAACCGCCGCGAAGTGAAGCAATGGATCTCCTCGCCCGCCTCGAATCGGATTCCTTTGACGACGATGGACTCCCGCAGACGGATCCGAGCATGGATCGCACCTGGTTCATGGACCACGGACAAGTCAAAGAGTTCATCCGTCACCCCCACCCATGTCAGGGGCTCTTTGATCATCTGGCGCACCGCGGGATGCGTGTACGTCCGCATCGCATCGCCGGCCGATTCCGCGACCGGCGTGGCATAGACCCCCAGCAGCAGACGGTCTCCCTCCCGGACGCTCGAACGCAGATTCCGCAGCACCCCGACCGGGTCATCGACATTCCCCAGAGTGTTTCCAAGAAAGCAGATGAGCACGACATCGTCGGTGCGCCACGACTCGATACGTTCGGAGGGCAGCAGTTCGGCATCCCACTGCCCGAAGGCGTGCTCGGCCGGGAGAACGTATTCGAGACGCCGCCGAGCCACCCGGAGCAACGGTTCACTGAAATCAAGTCCGAGATAGCGGGTGACCTGACCGCCCATCTCACCATAGCGCCGTAAGAACTGCAGAGTGTGCGCCCCGTTGCTCGGCCCGATATCGCAGATCTGCCGAGGCGGTCCGGCAGCACCCTGTGCCGCCAGCAGGGTCGCGATCTCGTGATCGACCCGCCCGTCGACATACTCCTCCGAATACTCGATCGCGAACCTGGCGTGCAAGGCGGCCGCGCTGCCGGCGTACAGATATTTCGCCGGAATACGGCGCTCCCGCAGATGCGCGATGAACCGGCGGAACTCGGCGTCGTTCACATCGACCTGCATACCCTGCATGGCCCCGACGGATGTCCTCCCAGGCCTCTAGCGGACACTGCGCCACCGACGCCCCCGGATGATGCCGGAGAGCAGTCCGCCACGATGTTGGAGAGGTCAGGCGCCCACGCGGAACCGCCGCGGGGCCGCACGCTCGCCCGATGCCGACTCGGCGATGATCCGGCCGAGGAGTGGCGCGAATTTGGCGCCGTGCCCCGAGCAGGGCGAGGCGACGGTGATCCCGTCAACGCCGTCGATCACGAAGTCCTCTGTGGGGGTGTTGGTGAACAGGCAGGTCGTCTCGGCGTACGGCTCGGGGACGAGACCGGGAAGGGTCCGCCGGACGTACGCGGTGATCCGCTCACGGTTGGCCGGGTCGATCTCACCGTTCTGCGCGGCCGCGCTCCGGATCGGTCTGCCGCCGTTGAACTCGGCCACCTTCTGCCCGGCCCCGCCGTCTGGAAGGGCGGCGTCGCGCCCGCCGGGCAGGCCGTAGACCAGCATGGCCGGGGTCTTGTGGATGAACGCCGGCCACGGCCCTTCCGGGACATCGCGGTACGGGAAGTGGTAGGCGTTCTCCTGCATTACCTGGAGCCGCGGAAACCCTGCCGAGAACGCCTTCGGCAGGGGGAGGTCACCGAGCAGCTCGGGCAGCCAGCCGCCGGCGGTGACGATGACCTTCTCGGCTTCCTCGGTGCGCCCGTCCAAGCCCACCACGCGGTGGCCGGCGCCCACCCGCTCGACCGAGGCCACCGGCCGGCCGGTCTCGACCCGGGCGCCGTCGGCCCGTGCCAGTCGCAGCATGGCCGACACCGCGGTCTCGGCGTCGATCACGCCCGCGGCCGGATGCCACAGGACGCCGGCGCCGTCGTCGAAACCGAACCGCGGCCAGCGTGCGCCCGCCTCGGCGCCGGTGAGCAGCTCGTGCTCGACACCGAGCTTCCCGAGAACAGCGGCCAGCGCCGCCGGGTCCCGCCCGGCCCCGAAGTCGAGCGAGCCCGTCGGGCTGATGAGCCGCTCGCCGGCCGAACGCTCCAGCTCATCCCACTCGACCCGCGCGTCGACGACCAGCCGGGTATAGAACGGGTCGAGGTAGGCGTACCGGAAGATCCGTGCGGATCCGTGCGAGCTGCCCTCGCCGTTGGCCGGCACCGAGCGCTCCAGGACGGTCACCTCGTGGCCCCTCCGGGCCAGTTGCCAGGCGGTCGCGGCACCGGCGAGACCGGCCCCGACGACGACATACGTGCCCATCATCCCTCGCTCTCCGGATCCCGGTCGCGGTCCGCCCGGAAACTCGCGGCCACGCCAGGAGAATTTACCCGCCTGCCCGAAATCCACGAGGTGCGGCCGCTCCGCGCCCGTGGGGACCAATGGGCGGCGCCAATCGACAGGCATATACCAATTGATATATTGATCTGGCTTTTCCGTCGGGATAGGCCGGGGACATGCCATTGAACGTGTGCATTCGCCCCCTCCCGCGCGCCGTCCTGACCGTCCTGACCGCGCTCGCTCTGACGGCGACCGCGCTGACCCCGTCCGCCGCCGCGGCACCGCGTCCTGGCCGCACCGTCGTCCACACCGACAAGGGTGCCGTGCGCGGTGTCGACCACGGCGAGGTGATCGAGTACTCGGGCATTCCGTACGCGGCTCCGCCGGTCGGAGACCTGCGCTGGCGACCGCCGCGGCCCGCCGACCGCTGGCGGGGCGTCCGGGACGCCGGTACGGCCGGACCGGACTGCGCCCAGTCAACGGTCTACTTCCGGCCGGGCAAGCCCGCCTCCGAGGCCGAGGACTGCCTCTACCTGAATGTCTGGCGGCCGGCGGGCGTCCGTCGCCCGCTGCCCGTCATGGTCTGGATCCACGGCGGCTCGTACGCCTTCGGCGCCGGCGCCGACTTCGCTCCACGCGACATGGCCGTCCAGGGCGGCGCCGCCATCGTGACCATCAACTACCGGCTCGGCGCGCTGGGGTTCCTGGCCCACGAAGCGCTCGACTCCGGCGGCTCCTCGGGCGCGTACGGGATCCAGGACCAGCAGGCGGCGCTGCGCTGGGTGCGGCGGAACGCGAGGGCCTTCGGCGGCGACCCCGGGAACGTCACCATCGCGGGCTGGTCGGCCGGCGGGGCGTCGGTCTGCACGCACATGATCTCGCCCCCCGCGCGTGGGCTGTTCCACCGTGCGATCTCGCAGAGCGGCGTATACGGCGCCGGTGCCTGCGAGACCCGTCCAGCCGACGCCGCGGCCGGCCAGGGCCGGGCATTCGCGCAGGCACTGGGCTGCGCGGACACCACCGACGCCGCCGCCTGCCTGCGCGCCAAGCCGGTCGCCGCCCTGGCACGGGCACAGGCGAGCCAGACCTGGAGTCCGGCGCTGGGCGGGCGCACGCTCCCGCTCGACCCGGCCACCGCTTTCCGCAGCGGAAGGTTCGCCCGCGTGCCGGTGCTGACCGGGACCACCGCCAACGAATCGGCGATCTACGTGTACGAGGCCACCGACGCGATCGGGCAGCGGCTCACCGCGGAGGACTACGAGGCCGGAGTGCGCGGCGCCTTCGGCGCCGCCGCCGACGCGGTGCTCGGACGCTACCCCTCCGGCGCCCGTCCGCATCCGGCCTCGACGTTGTCGGCCCTGCTGACCGACCAGGGCTTCGCGTGCGGTCAGCGGCGCTGGAACCGGGCGATCGCACCACGGGTGCCCACCTATGTCTACGAGTTCGCCGACCCCGGGGTGCCCGTCGAACTGATCGTCCGGCCGTCGTTCCCGCTCGGCGCCTTCCACCAGACCGACCTGTTCTATCTCTGGGGGGTCTTCAACCCCGCGGGCCGGCGAACCCCGGCGCAGGACAGGCTGGCGGCGCGAATGATCGGCTACTGGTCGGCGTTCGCCCGCACCGGCTCCCCCGGCGCCCAAGGCGGTCCGCGGTTCCCCCGCTACAAGGCCGGCGACCCCGTCCTCCGGCTGCATCCGAACGGCGACACCGTCGACACCGCCTTCGGCACCGCCCACCAATGCGACTTCTGGGACACCCTCTGACGGGCTCTCAGCTGTCCACGATGCCGTCGCGCAGGGCCTCGCGGTAAAGGTCGATCCTGGTCGACGCCTCCCGGCCCGCCTTGGCGTACTTGTCCCGAGCGCGTTCGAGGTACTGCTTGACGGTGTGCTCGCTGATCCCCATCTGGCGCGCGACCCCGGCATGGGTGAGACCGCCCAGCCACAGCCGCATACTGCGCAGCTCCTGTTCGGAGAACCTGGGGCGATGCCGGCCGGTGGCGGCGAGCATCGCGCCCGCCTGCGACGGGGTGGTGTAGGTCTCGCCGGCCGCCACCGCCAGGATGGCCTCGATGAGGTGGCGCCGCCCCTCGTTGCTCTCCTTGGTGATGTAGGCGCGGGCCCCGGCCGTCACGGCGCGGTGGACGACGTGGTGCTCGGTGTGCTGGGAGAACACGACGATGCGGCGGCCCTGCCGGGCCAGCTCGGCGATCCGGTCGAAGACCAGCTCGCCGTTGATGCGGAGGTCGATGACCAGCACGTCGGCCGTCGCCGCGGGTCCGCCCAGCAGGTCGTCGGGATCCGTGCCGACGTGCACGATCTCGACCCGGCGGCCGGGGTCCTCGGCGATCCAGGTCCGGACGCCGGACAGCACGACGTCCTGGTCGTCGATGACGGCGACGGTCACGGCGCGTCCCATCGGGCCTCCACCCAGAGCATGTCCCTGTCGCGGTCGGTGGTGACGGTGATCCCCCGCGCCGCGGCGGTCTCGGGGACCGCGACGTCACCGTCGATGAGCACGGAGACGCTGACGTGCCCGGTCTCGGCGGACACCACGGTGACGCGGGCGTGCCCGCGGGCACCGGTCAGCACGGCCAGGGGGACCTCGGCCAGCGCCGCGGCGGCCTCTTCGCCGATCGGTGGCGCCTCGCCCACCTGGGCGAAATCGATGACGGCGCCGCGGCGCATGGCCTCGTCGATGCCCGTCCTCAGCAGACGCAGCAGCGGGTCGGGGACGTCGTCCTGCTCGGCCAGCAACTGCCGCAGCATGGCCTCGGCCGTGGCGCACCGGTGCCGGACGTCCGGGTCGTCGGTGTCCACGGTGCCGTCGGCCAGGCCGCGCAGGACATCGGCGATCAGCCTTCGCGCCTCCCGGTAGCGCTCCTGCCGGGCCGCCGCGACCTCGGCGATGACGGTCTCACGCGTCGCCATCTCCCAGCGCTCGGCCGCGGCCGCCGCCGCCATGCCGCCACTGAACCGGAACACCCTGGCGCCGGCCATAAGGGCCAGCTGGATGCTGGCCGAGGCGTAGAGCAGAGTGACGACCCCGGCGAAGGCGTGCCGGTCCATGCCGCCCTCCGCCGTCAACGTCACGACGACGATCCCCGCGTTCGCCGCCAGCAGGCCGACCACTTCGCGCACGGGCCGATGCAGCAGGAGCAGGACGCCGATCAGGCCGACCGAGGTCCACGCCCAGTTGGTCTGCAGCTGCAGCGGTGCGGGGCAGTTGGCGGCCATCGCCGCGCCGGTGGCGAGGTTCACCGCGACCAGGGTCCAGGTCGTCGCGGCGGCCGCCCTCCTGCGCAGCAGCGACCCCGCGCCGCACGCGATGATCAGGAGCTGGGCGCCCCACACCGCCACCGCCAGGCCCGGGGACCGGTACAGGTCGTGGTAGTCGAGGAGGGCCGCGCCGACGGCGACGACCTGCCACAGGGCGACCGCGATGACCGTGGCCACGTCGAACGCCCGGTGGAAACGCACGGCGAACGGGTCGGCCGACGAGGTCTCAGCCACAGGTCCACCGCAGCGTGACCACGGTTCCCTTGCGCGGGCGCGACTGGACGGTGGCGGTTCCGCCGGCCATGGCCATGCGTTCCACGATCGAGTGCCTGATGCCGTGCCGCGCGGCCGGGACGCGGGCCGGGTCGAACCCGCGGCCGTGGTCGACGACGTGCAGCCTGACGCTGTCACCGGACCGCTCCAGGCGCACCGATGCCCGGCGCGTCCCGGCGTGGGCCGCGACGTTGCGCAGCGCCTCGCGGGTCGCGTCGACGATCGCGCGGGCGACCGGCTCGGGAACCTCGAGGGCGGGCCGGTCGGATCCGCGCCACCCGGCGACCGCGAGATCGACCGACATCGCCGGGCGCATCCGGGCGACCAGCAGTTCCAGCCGCTCCACCACGTCGATCAGCGGCCCGTCGGCGAGGGGCGGGGGCGAGGCGTAGGTCTCCAGGATCTCCAGCGCCTGCCGGGCGACCTCGCGCAGGCCGGGCGAACCGGCGCGCACGGCCCCGGACGCGACCATCGTCAACGTGGCCAGCACCGAGTCGTGCATCTGCACCCGGTACTGCCGCTCGTCGGCCCTGCGGGCCGCCTCCGCCATGGCCCGATGCCGCTCGCGGTCCCGCTCCGCGACGATGGCGTCGGCGCGCCGCCCGCCGCGGCGCAGCAGCCACATCATCGCGCTGACCACCGCGGCCTGGACGAACAGGATGCGGATCTGGCTGGTCTCCGCCGGGACGCCGATCATGTAGGCGGCGATGACCAGGGCGGCGAGCGGCAGCCCCGCGACCGGGCGCAGGGCGAGTTGCGAGACGTAGATGGCGGTGCTGGCCAGCATGATGGCCCAGGTGGTCTCGTCGACCACCGTCGAGACCGAGACGAGCCGCGGCTGCAGCAGCATGACCGACGTCACCAGGGCGGCGTCGCAGACGATCAGCGGCGGCCCGATGCCGCGGCGGACGGCGACCGCGGTGAAGAACGCCGCCCAGGCCACCATCACGCCGAGCGCCGCGGCCTGCCATCCGCGGGAGACTCCGGTGGCGTCGTCCAGAAGGGCGGCGAGGCACGCCGCCGCCACTCCGCCGCAGCGCAGCGCGATCGCGAACCGGAGAACGGTGCGCGCCAGAGCGTAGTCGGAGGGGCCCAGCGCAGGCCGCGGTCCGTCCGTTGGGACTCGCCGGAGGCCTGGTACAGGCATTCATCACATCCGGAAGATCTTTCGCGCATGTGCGGATGACCGGTCGGAGCCGTACCGGAGCATGCCTGACCGGTTCCGGATGACCGACGCGTCTTCCAGAAACGGAGACCGTTGTCAAGACCCCCGTTCGGCTGACATCCGAATGGAGGTCATGACAGCCCGATATGACCTTGCAAAAATTAGACCGGCGCACTGCTTCCGATCAAGGTCGCACATCCGGGCGGAGCCCGTTCCGGTCAGGTCAAACAAAGAGTGGAAACTTTGCAATCCGTGGCTATATATGATAATGCCCTGACGGTGGTCGGCAGTTCGACGGTTCAGTGCAGGTCGGCGCCACGGGCCGACCGCACGAGGACGATTCATCGAACGCGAGGGGCCGCGGAAGCCGCCGGTTCCTCGACGCTTGCCGATGTCCCGAGACCTCCCCGCCGAGCCGGACGGCCAGAACCGCTCCCGACCCGAAGCCCCTGCTCCCGATTCGCCCTGATCCGCCGCTGAAGTGCGATCACGCGTCAGGCGCCGGCCGCCTTCACGCGCGATCGTCCTCGGAGGATGGGGCCGGCATGACGATGGCCCGCTGGCCTTAAGCGGTCACGACGAAGCGGGACCGGCACAGGGCATGCCCGCCGCGGCGATGGTGCGTTTGACGCCTTCATCCGGTACGGACCGACGTCGAGGACGAAATGACCACAGAAGCCGTTTCCCTCACACAACCTCTGACCGAGCTCATCCCCATCGACACACTGAGGCCCGGGGACTCCCCGCGGCTCGAGGGACTGGACGAAGAACACGTCAGGACGCTCGCCCAGATCGAGGGGCCGCTGCCGCCGATCCTGGTGCACCGGCCGACGATGACGGTGATCGACGGGCTGCATCGGCTGGAGGCGTGCCGGCTGCGCGGCGACCGGCGCATCGAAGCGCGGTTCCTTGACGGGAGGCCGGAGGCCGTGTTCGTGGCCGCGGTGAAGGCCAACATCGCGCACGGCATGCCCCTCACGCTGATCGAGCGCAAGGCCGCGGCCGAGCGCATCCTGCGAACGCACGCGCACTGGGCGGACCGTTTGATAGCGGCCTCCACCGGGCTCTCGACCGCCACGGTGGGCGCTCTGCGCGAGCGCGTGCCGGAACGGCAGCCGGCCACGCGGATCGGCCGGGACGGCAAGGCGCGACCGCTCGACCCGGCCGAAAGGCGTCGCCACGCCGGCGAGGTGATCCGGGCCCGCCCAGGTGCCTCGCTGCGGGAGATCGCCCAGGCCGCCGGGATCTCGCCCGCCACCGCGCACGACGTCCGCAAGAGGCTCGAGAAGGGCGAGGATCCGGTGCCCGCCGGGCAGCGCGCGGAGAGGGAGGAGAAGAAGCGGAACGGCGTGGCCGCCCCCCGGACCGTTCCGCTGCAACCCCACATCCTCATCACCAAGCTCCGGCAGGATCCCGCGCTGCGCTTCAGCGACTCGGGCCGGGAACTGCTGCGCTGGCTGGGTTCGCTGGTCGCCGGCGCGGAAAGGTGCACGGAGATCGCCGACCGCGTTCCGCCGCACGCCGCGATGATGGTGGCGGAGGTGGTGCGTTCGTCCGCGGCCTGCCTGAACTCGCTCGCCGCCGAGCTGGAACGACGCTCCGCCTGAACGCGCACCCGGCGTTCTAGTGCTCAGAGCGGTCAGTTGAACACCATCGCGACCGGGCCGGACGAGTCCGCACCCCGGTGCGCGGCCGCACCGACCGGCGTTGGCGTGGTCATCACGCCGCCGAGCGGCGCTTCACCGTGGCGGCCGTTCCCCGGCCTGCTCCTGCGCGGAATCGTCCTCGTCGCCGCCGGTCGTGAGCGACGCCACGATGGGCCAGATCACCCAGACCGACAGCATGACGGTCATGGACCTGATCCACGGCCAGAGGTCGGCGGTGCGGTCGGGGTCGTCGACGAACACGATGATCGCCAGCAGCAGCCCGCAGGTGACGATCCAGGTCAGGCACGCCTTGCCGAAATTGCGCCACTCGTAGCGCACCAGGGCCTGGCCCGACTCGGGCGGGCGGCGCGGAGGCGGGCCGCCGACGAACCGGTGCGCGAACCGCTCGTCCGCCCACCGGACGACGCTCGGGCCGAACACCACGGAGAAGCCGATGTAGACGGCGGCGAGCCCGTGCTCGGGTCCGGCCGTCGCCCCGTCGCGCAGATCGAGGTAGGAGGCGACGAGCAACACGAGGTCGAGGAGCGGAACACCCGCGAGCAGCACCGCGCCGAGCCGCCGCCGGCCGAGCAGATAGCGCACGGCCAGGCCGGCGCCGAGAATGATCCAGAAGCCGATCTCACTGGCCACGATGAAGCTGAAGACCACGTGCTGTGCCCACCTTCCGTGTGTGCGGCGGCGCCCCGGCGTGGGCCGCGCCCTCCGATGTGGCCTGCGACGTGGGAGCGGCGGATGATCAGTGTGTCCGTGCCGCAGAGAATCCTCATGGCGCGTTCCCCGCCCTCGGCTTCGCCGTGGATCGCGCCGCGCGCGATCAGCCTGGGCTTCGACATATTCCTGCCAATCATGCTGATATGCCCATGCTGGGACGTCAAGGACTTCGAGAGGGCCCCACAAGGACCAAGCCCGACGTACATCGAAAGTATGACGCCGCTCCTCGGTAATGATTACGGATCGACCGTCAGGGGGCGCCGAATGACGAGTCGCTTGCTCATTCCGGACCATTGCCGAATGGGGGACGAGCGACGATCATGCCGGGCATGGAACAGCGTCGCGCGCGCCCGCGCCGAACAGCCCGAAGCGGAACCGACGAGGTGAACGCGCCGCACCTGCGGATCACCTGGACCGACGAGGTCACAGGCGTGGTCGGTCACCTGGTCGTGGACCGGCTCCGGCGCGGGGTCGCCAGCGGCGGCGTGCGCATGCGCTCCGGGTGCACCCTGCAAGAGGTCACGGACCTGGCCCGGGTCATGTCGCTGAAGGAGATGGTCGTCTTCCGCCCCGGTGATCGGTACCACCCGTTCGGCGGTGCGAAGGGCGGCATCGACCTGGATCCGCGGCATCCGGAGGCGCGGAACGTTCTCAAGCGGTACTTCGCCGCGATGCGTCCGCTGCTGGAACACCATTGGGCCACCGGTGAGGATCTGGGCGTCCGGCAGGCCACCATCGACGGCCTGATGGCCGAGATCGGCCTGCGCAGCTCGGTCGAGGCCGCGCTCGCGCAGGTGCCCGACGGCGCCGACGCCGGGCTGCGCCGGCTGGCGGGCGCGTTCGCCGTCACCGTCGACGAGATCGGCCTCGGCGATCTGACCGGTGGCTACGGCGTGGCCCGGGCGGTGACGACGGCCTTGCGGCACCTCGGGGAACGCGTGGCGGACACCCGCGTGGTGATCCAGGGGTTCGGTTCCATGGGCGGTGCCACCGCGCGGTACCTGGCGCGCCATGGCCTGCGGGTGGTGGGGATCACCGACGCCGACGGCCTGGTGGTGAATCCGGACGGGCTCGACGTCGAGACCATGCTGCGGGCACGCACCGTGCACGGCGGCATCAACCGCGATCGGCTGTCGCCCGGGGACCGCGAGCTGCCCGGGGACGCGTGGGTCGACGTCGACGCCGACGTGCTGGTGACCGCGGCCGTGTCGTGGGCCGTCCACGAGCGCAACCACGAGCGGGTGCGCGCCCGGTACGTGGCCGAGGCGGCCAACGCCTCGGTCACACCCGGCGCCGAGGCGGCGCTGGCCGGGCGGAACGTCGTGGTGCTGCCCGACTTCGCGGTGAACTCCGCGGCCAACGCCTGGTGGTGGTGGACGCTGTTCGGCGACATCGCGCCCACCGCGGAGTCGGCGTTCGCGAAGATCGACGAGTCGATGGACGACCTCGTGGGCCGGATGATGCGCGCCGCGGCGGCCGGCGGGGTGGCTCCGCGGCAGGCCGCGACGGCCATCGCCGAGGCCAACGGCGAGGCGATGAGCGCCGAGCCGCCCGGCACCGAGCCGTGGCCGCACGGAGCCCGCTTGCCGGGATCCGGCTGATCCGAACCCGCGCATGCCTTGGTCGCCGGGTCCCTGCGGGTGCGGACCAGCACGTCGTCGTGCCCGCCCGCCGGCCGACGGCCGCGTGCGAGCCGCCCCCGGCCGCGGGGCCAGAAAATGGCCTACCCTCGGTCATTCCTTTTCCTGGACGGCCGACGCATCGCAGTACTGAAAACCGGTTACACGGCTCTACTTATTTTGCGGTAATTCATGTACTCATTCCGGCTCAGACAAGGCGCTGACCAGGGAGAACGCGTCGGATCAACCCGTGACGAAAGTCCCTCTCACGCCCCTTCGAGCGGTCCGGAAACTGGCCGAGAAATGTGTCTTGACAGTGCTCGGGGAGGTGCGCATTATTGCCTTGAGCATCCGGGCAAGAATCTCATCGAATTGCGAGACGAGTGGGGTGCAATGAAGGACCATCCTGCGTCCGGCGGCGGGCACGGCGACTCTGCGGCGGTCTCGACCGGGAAACTGCGCGACGTCTTCCCGGACGGAGAAATCCACGCGGTGAGCGACGACGAGGCGCTGCTCCGGGCCGCCTCCCGGTACGGGCTCTCGAGCATCCCGTTGGCCGAGGCCGGCGAGCTCCCCGCCGGGGCCAACGTCGTCCTCTTCCTCCGGCACGTCCTGCTGAGCAAGGAGCTGCGCAAGCGCTTCCGCGAAGCCAAGGTCCTGCTCGTCCCCATCGCCAGCTTCGACACCGGTCTCGACGCGGCCCTCTACACACTGCGGCTCACGCTGCTCACGGATTACGGGGCCGCCTGCGAGCGGTCCCGCCGGTGGATCGACGACCTCAGGAGCCGGCCCGACCCGATCACCTTCGTCTCGACGGGCCCCTGCCCGGCCGGGGAACCCGGAACACACCTGGTCTGCTCACTCTCGGACGACCTCAGCATCGACGCCTGGGCCTCGCCCGCCATCGCCACCGGGCAGTGGGTCGGCGTGGGGAGCTACTGCGAGATCGCCCTCACCGCCCGGCCCAGGCCGGACCGGCCGCGTCCCTTCACCATCGACGGCACGGCCGTGGCCTCGGGTGTCCTGGCCGCCCGCGATCCGCGGTTCGACGAGGCCGGCGACGCCCGGATCCGGGCCGCGCACGACCTCCGGCGTGAACTCAACCGGCGCGCGCCGATCGTGCTGCGGCTCAGGGGCGGTGTGCTCGCCGACGTGCGCGCCGGCGGCGACGACTTCACCGACGCGCTCCGCGAGGTGACCGACCCCGCGTACGGGCTGCACGCCCTCGAGCTGGGGCTCGGCACCAACCAGCACGTCCTGCCGCACGTGGACTGGACGTTCAATTCGCAGCTCAACGAAGGGGCGGGGCCGGTGCACATCGGATTCGGCGATGGGATCACCGGTGCCCATATGGACTTCGTGGTCGCGGCGGCGACCCATCATTTCGGCCCGTCGCTCTGACGGGCCGCCACCGGCGTCCATGAGATGTCTCCTCGAGATGTCCCATGGCGATGTCCCAAGACGTTCCGACAGGGAAAGGGGGTGAACGATCAATGCGCAACCTGAACATTCCGGACCAGTCGTGGACCATGCAGTCCGAGACGGCGGAAGCACAGCAGGCGGAGGTTACCGAGGTGCAGGAGCTGGACGAGTCGGCCGACCTCGAGTACGGGCTCACCTTCGTCTACGCGCGGGTCTGATGTGAGATCCGCCCGGTGGGGGCGGCGGCGGGCATGACCCCGCCGCCCCCGCCGTTCCCTTCGGAAAGGATGCGTTCATGGTCACAGCAGACGACCGCCACATCGTGATCTCGGTGGACTGCCATGGCGGTGCTCCGGTCCTCGGGTACAGGGATTATCTGGAGTCGTCCTATCACGAGGAGTTCGATCGCTGGGCGGCGGCCTATGAGGTTCCCTATGAGGACATGAAGGGTGAGGAGGGCTCCCGCAATTGGGATTCCGATCGCCGGCTGCGGGATCTCGAACAGGACGGAATCGTGGCGGAGGTCCTCTTCCCCAACACCGTTCCGCCGTTCTTCTCCACCGCCTCCCTGGCAAGCGGTCAGGCCGCCGTGCGGAACGCGGAGGAGCTGCGCCGCAGACGGGCGGGGCTGCAGGCACACAACCGCTGGCTGGCGGACTTCTGCGCCATGGCGAAGGGGCGCCGCTCGGGCGTGTTCCAGGTCATGCTGCACGACATCGACGCGGCGATCGAGGACATCCGCGCGGCCGTCGACTCGGGATTGCGCGGCGGGGTGGTGCTTCCGGGCGCGCCGCCGGGATCGGGCCTGCCACCGCTCTATTACCACGACCACTACGGCCCCCTGTGGGAGACCTGCGTCGAGCTGGGCATCCCGATCAACTGCCACAGCGGCGGCTCGGGGCCGAGGACGGGCGACCGCCGGGAGGACGACATGTTCTTCCTCATGGAGATGAAGTGGTGGGACCAGCGGACGCTGCGCCACCTCGTCCTGGGCGGCGTGCTCGAACGGTATCCCGGGCTCAAGGTCGTGTTCACCGAGGTGGGGGTCGGCTGGATCCCGGCCCTGCTCCAGTCCATGGACCGGTTCTTCGACTCGGCGCGCACCCCCTCCGGGCTGGCCGGTGAGGGGGTGACCTATCACGGGTCGCATGTGATCGATCAGCTGTCCCTGCGCCCCAGCGAGTACTGGAAGCGGCAGTGCTACGTGGGGGCGAGCTTCCTGCACCCGAGCGAGACCGCCAAGAGGGAGCTCGTGGGCGTCGACAAGATCATGTGGGGCAGCGACTACCCGCATGTCGAGGCGAGCTTCCCCTACTCGCGGGAGGCCATGCGGTTCGCCTTCGCCGGCGTGCCCGTCGACGAGACGGCGGCCATGCTCGCCGGGAACGCGGCCGGCCTGTACGGGTTCTCCCTGGACGGGCTCCGCTCGGCGGCCGGACGGGTCGGGCCGGGCCGGGGGGAGGTGGCGGCCGGGGTGGATCCGGCGACCCTGCCGCCCGCCGCGGCCAAGTGCCCCGCCTTCGCCGGCGCCATGCCCGGGGCGGCGACGACGCAGATGGGTGACAACCGGAAGGTCGTCGAGCAGTCCCGGAACGCGCCGAAGATCGCATGACCTACGCCATCCAGGTCGACGGCCTGGTGAAACGCTTCGGGGGGACCTTGGCGCTGGCAGGGGTGTCGTTCACGGCGGAGGCAGGAACGGTCCTGGGCGTGCTCGGCCCCAACGGCGCCGGGAAGACCACCGCGACCCGGGTCCTGGCCACGCTCATCGAGCCGACCGAGGGCAGCGCCCGGGTGGACGGCCGCGACGTGGTCCGCGAGGCCCACCAGGTGCGCCGGCTCATCGGGCTGACCGGGCAGTACGCGGCGGTCGACGAGATGCTGACCGGCACCGAGAACCTGGTCATGATCGGCCGGCTGCTGGGCCTGCCGCGCAGGGCGTCCAAGGCCCGCGCGGCCGAGCTGCTGGCGGGGTTCGGGCTCGCCGAGGCCGCCGAGCGCCCCGCCAGGACCTACTCCGGCGGGATGCGCCGCCGCCTCGATCTGGCGGCCGGTCTGGTCGGGCGCCCGCGGTTCCTCTTCCTGGACGAGCCGACCACCGGCCTGGACCCGCGCAGCCGCACCGGACTGTGGGACATCGTGCGCGGCCTGACCGGCGAGGGCGTCACGGTGCTGCTGACCACGCAGTACCTGGAGGAGGCCGACCGGCTGGCCGACGACATCATCGTGATGGACCGCGGCCGGATCATCGCGCACGGCACGTCCGACGACCTCAAGGCCCGGGTGGGCGGGCAGGTGCTGGAGATGCGCGCGCGGCACGAGGCCGAGGCCGGCACCGTGGCCCGGATCGCGGCGGAGCTCGCCGGCGCGGCCCCCGAGGTCCGCGACGGCCTGGTCGCGGTGGGGATCGGCGACCCAGCGATCATGCCGGCCCTGGTCCGCCGCCTCGACGAGGCCGGGGTCGTCCTCACCGAGCTTTCTATGCGCAAGTCGAGCCTGGACGAGGTCTTCTTCGCCCTCACCGGTCACCACGCCGGCCGCGTCGCCGCCGGACCCGGCCGGCCTGCCGGGGCCGCCGACGGGGAAGGGGCCGCGGCGTGAGGGAGCCGGAAGGGCGCGGCGGCGTCCGGACCGGTCTGCCGCGGCGGGTGTCCCCGGCCACCGCGGCGCGCAACATCGCGACGCTGGCCTGGCGCAGTCTGGTGCAGATCAAGCACAACCCGATGGAACTGCTGGATCTCAGCTTCCAGCCGATCATGTTCGTGCTGCTGTTCGCCTACGTGTTCGGACCGGCGATGGCGGGCAGCGTCGAGGCGTACCTGCCGGTGGTGGTCCCGGGGATCATCGCGCAGAACGCGCTGTTCGCCGGGTTGAACACGGGCTTCGGGCTCAACAGCGACATCGCCAAGGGCGTCTTCGACCGGTTCCGCAGCCTGCCGATCAGCCGCATCGCCCCCCTGGCCGGCCGGATCGTCGCCGACACGGCCAGGCAGGCCTGGTCGATGCTGGTCCTCCTGGCGGTGGGCTTCGCCATCGGCTTCCGGATCGAGACCTCGGTCGCGGCACTGCTGCCGGCGTTCGCGCTGCTGCTCGCCTTCGTCCTGCTGTTCTCCTGGACGCCGGTCTACATCGCGTTGAAGGTCGGCGAGCCGGAGAAGGTGCAGATCTTCGGCCTTGTGGTGATCTTTCCGCTGAGCCTCCTCAGCACCGCGTTCATCCCGACGACGCGGGGCGTGCCCGGGCCGGTCGCCTGGGTCATGGACAACAACCCGGTCAGCCATCTCGGCGAGGCCATGCGCGGCCTGCTGGTGGGCGGCCAGGTCATGGACCACGCGGTCATCGCCCTGGCCTGGGGCGTGGGCATCTCCCTGGTGTTCGCCCCGCTGTCCCTGCGCGCCTTCAAGAAGCGCGCATGAAGCTCGCCTGAGGCTCGTGCGCCGGCGCCGCCGAGCCCGTCGCGGATCCTCGCTCGGTGCGGCGCCCGTGGACGTCAGGTCAGGTCGAGCTCCTGCGCCAGGATGGCCGCCTGCACCCTGCTGTTCAGCCCGAGCTTGGCCAGCACACGGCTGACATGCGTCTTGGCGGTGTTCTCGGCGAGCTCCAGTGCGGTGGCGATCTGGCGGTTGGACAGGCCGCGGCCGATGCAGGCCAGCACCTCCTGTTCCCGTGCGGTGAGCGGTTCCAGCACCTTCGCCTGATGCTCCCGCGCCTCCGGCGGCGACAGCCGGGTCGCGTAGTCGGCGATCAGCCGCCGCGTCACGCTCGGCGACAGCGCGCCGTCCCCGTTCGCCACGGATCGCAACGCCGTGATCAGCGAGTCGGCGTCGGTGTCCTTCAGGATGAATCCGGCCGCCCCCGCGCGCAGTGCCCCGAACAGGTACTCCTCGCTGTCGAACGCCGTGGTCAGAAGGATGTTGGTGACGCCCAGCGCGCACATCCGCCGGGTGGTGGCGATCCCGTCCAGCAGGGGCATGCGGATGTCCATGAGCACCACGTCCGGCCGGAGCGTCTGCGCCAGTTTCAGGGCCTGCTCGCCGTTGACGGCCTCGCCGACCACCTCCACGTCCGCGACCGAATTGATGATCATGGTGAGCCCCACCCGGACGGCCGGATGGTCGTCGACGACGAGAACACGCATGGTCATGACAGCCAATCCCCCGACAGGGAAAGTTCCGAAGGGCCCCGGCCGGCCTCGTTCAGCGGCAGCACGGCGTGCACCCGCCACCGGTCCCCGCGCCGCCGCGCGGTGCACCTCCCGCCGACCCGCGCGGCCCGTTCGCCCATGCTGACCAGGCCGAACCCGGAGCCGCCGAGCGCCAGGTCCGGGTTCGCGGCGGCCAGGTCGTTCTCCACTATGATCTCCAGCCGGTTCGGCAGGTAGGCGATGATGATGTCGACGGCGGCCCCGCAGGCGTACCTGAGCACGTTGGTGAGCGATTCCCGGATGATCCGGCAGGCGGCCGTCTCGACCTCCTGGCACAGCTCGGCGGGCGTGCCCACCGTCCGCAGCCGCGCCGGTGACCCCAGGCGCCGCATGCGCTCCATGAGCGACCGTGCCAGGTCGAGTGACGCGGACGCGGGCTCCGGGCCCCGCCCGTCGGTGCGCAGCGCCGCGACCATGCGGCGGATCTCGTCGACCCCCTCCAGGCTGCTCCGGCGGATCTCCACCAGGGCCGTCAGATGCTTCTCGTTGTCGCGCGGGGCGGTGGCCATCGCGGCGGTGGACTGCAGCGCGATGGCGCTCAGGTGGTTGCCGACGATGTCGTGGAGGTCACCCGCCACCCGGGCCCTCTCCCGCATCACCGACCTGCGGCGTTCCGCCCCGGCCCTGCGCTGCGCCCGCTCGGCGCGTTCACGGTGCCTGCGGACCATCAGCGCGGTCGCGGACGGCCACACCAGCACCGGGTAGGTGACGATCGCGGTCAGCAGGGCGTCCCGGACGGACTCCGTGCGCACCAGGACGGCCAGCGCCGCCAGCCCGGACGCGGCGTAGCCTCCGCCGGTCAGCCAAGGCACCGCGCGCGCGGATCCGTACAGGGTCGCGTTGTAGATCAGGTCGCTCAGGATGAGCACGGGGAGGAGCGACGGCCCGGCCGCCATGTCGCCGGCGGCGGCGATCGCCGCCGGCACCAGCCCGAGCAGGGGCCTGGTCCGGCGCAGGAGCAACGACCCGCAGGCCAGGACCAAGGGCGGGACGAGCCACGCCGGGTCGACCGGTCCGGGCCCCAGAAAAAAGGCTTCGGCCCGCCACAGAAGGTAACCCAATGCGAGCGCGGCGACGGCGAGCAACGCGTCCCGCGTCGTGGTCGCCCTGTTCCGCCACCGCTGAGGATCCATGATCGCCGGCAGTCGATCAGTGCGCATAGGAATCATGAGAACCGACGGCCAATCACTTTGCAAGCCGGTCGGGCCATCGACTCTAGTCTCAATTGAGTACACCGCCGTCCACCTACCGGCAATGGCGGCGGTTGTATAGCTGGAGTATAGCCCGCCATCGGAGAATCCGAATGCCGACCGGGATACGGCAGGACGATAATCGACGCATGCCTTTGTTCGGCGTGTTCGGCCATGGTCCGCCGCCATCGGATCCGGCGCCTCGCGCGGCCTTCGGACCGCAGGGCGACCGTCCCGAGACGCCGGGCACGCGGGGAGCTCGGAGGCCGGCCGGTATCTGGTGCCGGTACGGCGATGACCTCCGCTTCGACCCGTCGCCCCAGGTAAGCGAGCCGGTGACCGCGCGCGGAGCGGCGACCCCCACGTGAGTCATTGCCGCCTCACTGCGAGTCATTCTCGGGAGCAGATCGAAATCATTGACGACCCTACGACTACGCCCTTCACGGCCTCGTCGACGCTTTCATCGATTGCGGGCGCGGTGTACTGTACGAACCACGGCGGCCCGCGGGAATGAAGGGGCATATGATGGACGGCCTTTCCGGGGAGTTCACGAAGGCGTGGCGCCGCTGACATGTGACCGATTGCGCACTGACAGTGCCGGTCATCGAGCTGAACGGCCCGGATGGCCGCACGAATCAAAGGGCTTGGCCGTCCTGCGGCCCCGAGAAAATCGATCGCTCCCTCGAGCATTGCCCGGCTCCGCCGGATCTCTTTCACCGTCCCGGTGGCTCATCAGACCACGAGCGTAAAAACGTACCTGCTTCGCCGCACTCGCCAGGGGAGGTCATGGAATTCCGGTTGCTGGGCCCGGTCGAGGCATGGACCGCCACCGGGCGGATCAAGCTGAGCGCCGCCAAGGTACGGACGGTCCTGGCGATGCTGGTGCTGGCCCGCGGGCACGTCGTCTCCGACGACAGGCTCACGGAGATGCTGTGGGGTGACCGGCCGCCGGCCACCTCCGAGGCGCAGATCCAGACCTATGTGTCCCGGCTGCGCCGGCAGCTCGGCCCGGCCGTCGAGATCCGCAGGCAGTCCCCCGGGTACGTCATGGTGACCGACGCCATCCGGGTGGACCTCGCCGAGTTCGAACGGCACGCCTCCCGTGGCCAGGCCGCGTGGTCGGCCGGTCGCGCCGCGGAGGCCGCCGAGGCTCTCCGGGACGCTCTGGCCGTCTGGCGCGGCCCCGCGTTGTCCGGTGTCACCGAGTTCCTCGGCGACGCCTGGCGCCCTCAGCTGGAGGAGTCCAGGCTCGCCACGCTGGACGACCGCATCGAGGCCGACCTGGCCCTCGGCAGGCACGACGAGTTGATAGCCGAGCTCATCGGACTGGTGGCCGCGCATCCGCTGCGGGAGCGGCTGCGCGGCCGGCTCATGCTCGCGCTGTACCGGTGCGGTCGCCTCGCGGATGCGCTCACCGCCTATCAGGAGTACCGCAGGGTCCTCGGCACGGAACTGGGCATCGACCCGGGACCGGAGCTGGAGGCGCTCCATCGGAAGATCCTGGCGTCCGACGATTCCCTGGCGGCTCCGGTGCGCCGCGGGGAACACCGCCCTGCCGTCGCCGAGGCCCGGGCCGAGCTTCGCGCCGAGGTCCGCGCCGAGGTCCGGCCCGCCCATCTGCCGCCGGACATCGCCGACTTCACCGGGCGGCGGCAGGAGCTCACCCGCATCGAGACGCTGCTGGCTTCAGGCACCCGGGAGGAGCCCAGGCCCCGCGTCGTCATCACCGGCACCGCCGGAGTGGGGAAGACGGCGACGGCCGTGCAGGCCGCGTATCGCGCACTCGGGGACTATCCCGAAGGGCAGTTCTTCGTGAACCTGCGGGGATCTCGGCCACGCCCGGCGGATCCCGCCGACGTGCTGGGCATGATGCTGCAGTGGCTGGGGGTCGGCGCCCGCGAGGCGCCCGACGGGCTCGACGCCCGCGTCCGCCTCTTCCGCAGCACGGCCCATGGCCGCAGGCTCCTCGTGGTGTTCGACGACGTCGCCGACGAGCGGCAGCTCAGGCCGCTGCTGCCGGCCGGGCCCGGAAGCACCGCCATCGTGACCACGCGGCCGCGGCTGACCGCGATCGACGGGGTCAGGCTGGTCGATCTGCCCATGTTCACCGATGCCGAGGCACTGGGGCTGCTGGGGAAGATCGTCGGTACGGCGCGGGTGGCGGCCGAGTCCGAGGCCGCGGGGCGGATCGTGGCCTTCTGCGACCGGTTGCCTCTCGCGGTGCGCATCGCCGGCGCCCGGCTGGCGGCCAAGCCGCACTGGTCCCTGGGCTCGTTCGCCGACTCGCTCGCCGACGGCCGGAGCCGCCTGGACGAACTGGCCCTCGCCGACCTGGAGGTCCGGGGCCGCATCGAGGAGAGCTACCACCTCCTCACCGAACCGGCCCGCCGGGCGTTCCGGCTCCTGGCGCTGCTGGACCTGCCCCGCTTCGGAATCTGGACCGTGGCGCTCGTGCTGGACGTGACGATCACGCGGGCGCGGAAACTCGCGGAGCAGCTCGTCGACGCGCGGCTGCTCGATGTGGTGAGCGAGGGCCGGTCGCCGAACCACGCCCGGTACGCCTTCCACGCCCTGATCCGCGCCGTGGCCCTCGACCTCGCGGTTCGGGACGAGACCACGGAGGAACGCTGGGCCTCGCTGAACCGGCTCTTCGGCCCCGCCGACCTGACGTTGGAGACCGGCTGAGAGCGCGAGCCCCCCCCAAGGGCGCTACCGGCGCAGGTCCAGCAGGCGGCCGGTGGAGACCTGGTACCGGGCGGGGGCATCGGCACGGCCCGGCTCCTCGAGCACCGGCCCCAGCGCGTCGGCCGCGAACAGGTGGCACATCAGCTCGTGGCTCAGCCCGCCCTCGGAAAGGCCGCAGAGCGTGCCGCAGGGCACGATGACCACATCGGCGACCGGCAGCCCGAGGTAGCCCACCAGCCGTGCCCGCACGGCGCTCGTCAACCGGGTCGCGTCCTCCGGATCGGCGGCGTCGCCGTCCAGCTCCAGGACCACCGCGATCTCCCCGTCCGGCAGCGGGATCGTGAACACTTTGTGGATCCGCCGGGCCGGCGGGCCGCCCAGCCGGCGGACCTGCTGCTCGATCGCCTCCGGATGGATCACGCGACCGCCGATGACGAGGCGCTCGTCCAGCTTCCCGACGATGTAGAGCTCGCCGGCGTGGACGGCGCCGAGATCACCGGTCCGCAAGAAGCCGCGCTCGCCCCTGGCCGTGGTCGCCTGGAAGACCGGCCTCCTCCCCGGGTCCGAGCTCCAGTAGCCCCCGGCCACGCCGGCGCCGCGAATCCACACCTCGCCGAGGACCCCCGCCGGCTGCGCCCTCCGGGAGGCGGGGTCGACGATCCGGACGGCGTCCTCGTCCACGGTCCCGTGCGCGACCAGCTCCAGCCCGCCCGCCTCGCCGCCGACCTCGACCACGCGCCCGCGCTGCAGGCTCTCCACGCAGACGGGCAGCACCCGCGGCCGCCTGCCGGCGGGACCGCCGGTCACGAGCATGGTGGCCTCGGCCAGGCTGTACCCGGCCACGAACGCCTCCGGACGAAACCCGGCCGCCGCGAAGCGTTCGGAAAACTCACCGATGGTCTTCGCGCGCACCGGCCGTCCGATGTCGACCGCCTGCCGCCAGCGGGACAGGTCGAGCCGGGCCAGTTCCTCGTCGTCCACCTGGCCGGTGCACAGCTCGTAGCCGGCGTCGGGCGCGATGGCGACGTCGGCGCCGTAACGGTCGATGACCTCCAGCCAGGTGTACGGCCGCCGGGCGAACCCGGTGGACTCCGGGTGCACCGTGGTGGCCCCGAGGAAGAGCGCCTCAAGGAAGGCGATCAAGCCGGCGGCGTGATGGAGCGGGAACCAGTTGCACAACCGGGTGCCAGGCGCCCAGCCCAGGAGGCGCGCCGCCGTCGCCGCGTTGTCGGCCAGGTTCAAGTGCGAGACCGCCACGCCTCGGTGATCGCCGCCTGCCATGGACGTGTACTGCAGCAACGCGGTGTCCCGTGCGGTGCGCCGGGGCGGCCTCCACTGCGCTGAGGTCAGGTCCGCCGTGCCGTCGCTCGACAGGCAGCCGATCCGGCCGAGCCCGTCCTGGTCGGCCCACGCGTGAACGATCGGAAGGTGCGCCGGATCGGTGAGCGCCACACGAGGACCGGCGTCCAGCGCGATCCCGGTCGCCCGCGCCAGGTGGTGCCCCGAACCGTCCGGCATGGGGCAGGCGATCGGCACCGCGCCCGCGTACAGGCAGCCGACGAAGCTCTTGGCGAATTCGATCCCCGGCCGGTGCAGGACCAGGACGCGGTCACCCGGGTCGATCCGGCTTTGCAGGTACGCGGCCACCGCGCGGGCGGCGCGGTCGAGTTCCGCGTACGAGAGGGCTTCGGCCGGACGGGGGTCGTCCGGTCCGGAGACGAACACCGCCGCCTGCCGCTCGGGGGTCAGGACCGCGTGGCCGATGACGCGATCCACCACTGTTCCGCCAGCCAAGATCATTACCATGTCCTCACTGGGCACCCTCGCCCCGCGTGGTGCGCCGGACACAGATCTCCATTCCCGTCCGGCGTCCGTTCTTGACCGCCCGGCTCCATTGTCGGTGATCTGGCTTACCGTTCGCTTACAGCTTCTCGGTAGTTCCGCGGGTTATACGCGGGCGCAGTCGGAAGAGCACGCGAGGAGATATGGAGAATCACGTCGACGCGCTGGATTCCGCGGTAATGGGGCCGACGCGGATGAAATCCAACGGGCGGAGTCCCCCGGGAACACGGGAAGGCGTGAACGCGCGAACGCGGACAGCGCGGTCGTGAACCTGACCGCACTGCCCGGTGAGCCTTAACCGAACCGGCGAACGCCTCGGGTGACGCGTGCCGCGCCCGCCACGGTCACCACCCGGCCGCGCGGGGAAAGCTCTCGGTCCGGGTGACGGCGCGGCCGGGACGGCCGTCACCGTCGCGGCCGGCCCCGGGGCCCCGGCGCGGGAGAATGACACCGTGCTCGATCGCGTAGATGGCCGCCTGCACCCGCGAGTCCAGATTCAGTTTGGCGAGCACCCGGTTGACGTGGATTTTGACCGTCCCCTCGCCGATCTTCAAGAGGCCCGCTATCGCGCGGTTACTGTGCCCCTGCGCGAGCAGGGTGAGCACATCGCGTTCCCGTGCGGTGAGACTGCGGAGCTCGGGAGACGGCGGCAGCGGCGAAAGGACGGCCAGCCGTTCGATGACGCGCCGCGTCACCAGCGGGTCGAGCAACCCGTGCCCGCGGTGGGTCCTTCTGATCGCCTCGATGAGGACCGCGGGGTCGCCGTCCTTCAGCAGGAAGCCGGACACACCCGCCTGCAGGGCGTCGAACAGGTGCTCGTCATTGGTGTCCGTGCTCAGCGCGATCACCGTGTGCGGCGTGTCCGGTGCGGCCAGAATCCGCCGTATGGCGGTCATCCCGCCCATCCGCGGCATGCGCAGGTCCATCAGGACGACATCGGGCCCGAGTCGTGCGGCCGCTTCGACGGCCTGGCCACCGTCGGCGGCCTCGCCGACGACCTCGATGTCCTCCGGGACCATGAGAAAACGCCTCAGCGTTCGCCGGACGGCCGGTTCGCCATCGGCGATGAGCACTCTGATCGCGGGGCCGGGCCTTCCGGCGCCCGCCTGTCGATGACCGTGCGATGAGTTCTGTCGTGGCAGTTCGCGGGCATGCATCCGCTGGTTCCCCTCCACGGATACCGATTGCTTCCACCTTCACTATTCGCCGGCCCTCTATATCCGCCCTATATAGGCGCGACCGGACCGGGAGGTGAACAGGATCGGACGTGGCTTCGGCCGGGGTCGTCAGCCGACCGGCACGGGAGTGTCGAGAAGGGGGTTCAGCCTGCCGGGACCGATGCGTTCGCGCAGCCGGTCATCGGTGACGCCCAGGCCGGTCGTGGGGGCCATGCAGAGCACGCCCACCTTGCCGATATGCCCGTTGTTCTGGACGAGGCGGGCGGCCTCCGCGGCCTTGGTGAGCGGGTAGACCCGCGACAGTGTCGGCACCAGGTGGCCGCGCTCGAACAGCCTCAGGCATTCCCACTGTTCCCGCGCGTTCGCCCCGTGGCTGCCGATGACCCTCTTGAGGTTCATCCACAGGTAGCGGTTGTCGAACCGGTGCTGGTACCCGGTGCTGGACCCGCAGGTGACCACCGTGCCGCCGCGTGCGGCCAGGAAGACCGACAGACCGAACGTCGCCTGGCCGACGTAGTCGAAGACGATGTCCGGATCGCAGCCGGTCTCGGCACGGATGGCCCTGCCGAGGCTCTTGCCGAGCCGGATGCTCTGGTCCGGGCCCGGCTCGCCGCCGTCGTCGAGGCCGAACTCGCTGCGGTCGAGGATCACGTCGCAGCCCAGCGTCCGCAGGTGCTCGGCCTTGCGGGCCGAGCCGACCACACCGATGGCGACCCCTCCCCCGTTGCGCACCATCTGGACCGCGTACGCGCCGAGCCCGCCGGTGGCTCCCCAGATCAGGACGGTGTCGCCCTGCTTCATGGCCGCGCCCTGCCGGCTGACCAGCATCCGGTACGCGGTGCCCGCGCACAGCGAGACGCACGCGGACTCCTCCCACGTCAGATGGGCGGGCTTGGGGATGAGCTGGCTCGCGCGCACGACGCTGTAGCACGCCAGCCCGCCGAAGTTGGTCTCGAAGCCCCAGGCCCGCTGCTCGGCGCCGAGCATGCCGTCGCCGTGCGTGGCGGCCTCCTGGTCGTCGACGTAGGCCGGGCTGATCACCACCCGGTCGCCCACCCGCCAGCGCCTGACCCCCGTCCCGACCCGCACGATGATCCCCGCCCCGTCCGATCCCACGACGTGGTAGGGCCGGTCATGGCGGATCGCATGGCCTCCGGTCCGCGCGAAGCGCTCGAGGAACGCGAAGGTGGGCACCGGCTCGAAAATGGCCGACCACACGGTGTTGTAGTTGATCGAGCTGGCCATCACCGCGACCAGCACCTCATCCGGCGCGAGCTCGGGCATGGGCACCGGGCCGACGCGCAGCGACGCGCGCACGTCCTTGTCCGTGACGCCGGTGAACATGTCGACGTCCTCGGCGCGCAGATGCAGGGCCGAATACTCGTCCGGCACGGGAGTCCGTGCCAGCACTTCCGCCGGGGCGTCGTCCAGCAGGGCCTCGGTCATCGGATCCATGGCATTCCCTTGCGAATCGTGGTCATCCTTCTGCGCCGGACACGGTGATTCCGTGCCATATTCCGGAGAGGTGGCGGCCGTGTCCAGATTCGCCATGGCAAGTCGCCGTGTCAACCCTTTTCAGGCTGTTCAGGGGGAGGCATCCGGACTCTATAACAATGGATATATAGACAAGGATAGATGGCATATACCTGATCGCGCTGGAAGGATCGTGCGCATGGCTTGAGCGACCTGCGGATTCGAGGGAGTTGGGAATGGCGATTTCGCTGGCGGCCGCCGACGTCCACACGAACGAGTCCATGAGGGACGTGCTGCGGCGGCACGCACGGCACAGATCGGCGGCGCCGGCCCTCACCTTCGTCGACTTCGGCTCCGACCGCCGGGGGGTGCCGGTCACGCTGACCTTCGGCGACCTGGATCTGCGGGCGCGGGCGGTCGCCGCCGAACTGCAGTCGCTGACCGCGCCCGGTGACCGGGTCGCGCTTCTGCTGCCCCAGGGCC
Source organism: Actinomadura rugatobispora (assembly GCF_055379765.1). Lineage (NCBI taxonomy): Bacteria > Bacillati > Actinomycetota > Actinomycetes > Streptosporangiales > Thermomonosporaceae > Actinomadura > Actinomadura rugatobispora. The sequence continues at coordinate 2,702,123 of NZ_AP029191.1, forward strand.
TTTCCTACGCCGTCGCGTTCTTCGGGTGCCTCTACGCCGGCGTCCTGGCGGTGCCGCTCTTCGCTCCGGAGGGACGCGGCGGCGACCGCCTTCGCTCGGTGCTCGCCGACTGCGGCCCGCGGCACGTCCTGAGCACGGTGGCGGGCAGAGGGGCGGTCGACGCGTTCCTGGAGGAATGCCCGGACCACTCCGTCCGGCAGGTGATCCCCGTGGACGAGATCCCGGCCGGGATCGCCGGGGAGTGGCGTCCGGTCGACGTGGATCTCGACGAGGTCGCCTACCTGCAGTACACCTCCGGCTCCACCAGCCGCCCGGCCGGCGTGCGCGTCACGCACCGGAACATGGTCGCGTCGTGCTGGCAGATGCGCACGCAGGGCGCGTTCTCCGAGGACGGCGTTCTGATCTCCTGGCTGCCGTACTTCCACGACATGGGGCTCGTCCTGGGGCTGCTGATGCCGACCGGCGCGGGCGCCCACTCCGTGCACTTCACCGCCTCGGCGTTCATCCAGGATCCGCGCCGCTGGCTCGAACTGATCACCCGGTACCGGGGGACGTACACGGCCGCGCCGGACTTCGCCCTCGAACTGTGCGTGCGCCGGGTGACCGGGGGCCGCAAGATCGGGCTCGACCTGAGCACGGTGACCGACCTCGTCAACGCCAGCGAGCACGTGCGCCCCACCAGCGTGGCGGAGTTCACCGCGGCCTTCGCCGACCGCGGGTACTCCGAGCGCGCCAACTCGGCGGGATACGGCCTCGCCGAGGCGACCCTGGCGGTCACCTCCACGCCGCTGGCCGCCAAGGGGCTCGTCCACCACTTCGACCGGGCGGCGCTCGGCCGCGGGCACGCGCGCACCGCCGACCCGGCCGCCGCCGGCTCCTGGCCGCTGGCCAGCTGCGGCACCACGCTCCCCGAGGTCGATCTGCGGATCGTCGATCCGGAGGACCGCCGGCCGCTGCCCCCCGGCCGGGTGGGGGAGATCTGGGTGCGAGGTCCCAACGTCGCCGACGGATACTGGACCCGGTCCGAACGCGACACCGAGGTCTTCGGCGCGCGCCTGGCGGACGGGTCCGCGCCCTGGCTCCGCACCGGAGACCTCGGCTTCCTGAGCGGCGGGGAGCTGTTCATCACCGGCCGCCTCAAGGACCTGATCATCGTGGACGGCCGGAACCACTACCCGGACGACATCGAGGCCACCCTCGCGGAATCGCCGGCCGCCGGCGCCGTCGTCAGGACGGCGGCCTTCTCCGTCGACCCGGGCGACGGTGAGAGCGTGGTGGTCGTCGCGGAGGTGCGTCCGGCCAGGGCGCGGGCCGCGGCGCTGACCGCCGAGCGGATCGCGATGGCGATCAAGGAGTGCGTGGCCGCGGAGCACGGCCTGGCGACCGGCACGGTCGTCCTCACCCGGCCCGGGGCGATACCGCGGACCAGCAGCGGCAAGGTGCGGCGGAGCGCCTGCCGCGACCTGTTCCTGTCCGGCCGGCTGCCGACCCCGGACTGGTCATGACCGCGCCCACCGGCCCGGGGCCGGTTCCCCCGCTCCCGACCGCGCCGGAGACCGCGCCGGAGACCGCGCCGGCGCCGGGACCGCGCGAGCAGGGCCCGCGACCGGCCGCGGCGTCCCGTTCCTGCCTGATCACCGGCGGCAACCGCGGCATCGGGCTGGCCATCGCCGGCGAGCTGGCCCGCCAGGGTGACGCGGTCGCCGTCACCTACCGGACCGGGGAACCGCCGGCCGGGTTCCTGGGGGTCCGCTGCGACGTGACCGACGGGGCGCAGGTCGACGCGGCCTTCACGACCGTGGAGGAGCGGCACGGCGACGTGGAGGTGCTCGTCGCCAACGCCGGCATCGCCCGCGACAACCTGCTCGCGGTGATGACCGACGAGGAGTTCGTCTCGGTCATCGACACCAACCTGATCGGCGTCTACCGCGTGGTGCGCCGCGCCATGCGCGGGATCCTGCGCAGGCGGCGCGGGCGCATCATCCTGATCTCCTCCTCGCTGGGCCTGCTCGGCGCGGCGGGCGAGACCAACTACGCCGCCTCCAAGGCGGGCCTGATCGGGTTCGCGAGGTCGCTGGTGCGCGAGGTCGCCGCGCGGGACATCACCGTCAACGTCGTCGCCCCCGGCTACGTCCTGACCGACATGACCGCCGACCTGCCCGACCGCGTCCTCGCCACGTACATCGAGCAGACGCCGCTCGGACGGGCCGCGACGCCCGCCGAGATCGCCACCGTGGTGCGCTTCCTGGCCAGCGACGAGGCCGCCTACCTCACCGGGGCCGTGATCCCGGTGGACGGCGGCGCCTCCATGGGCCACTGACGACCCCGAAGGAGAATGCCGTGTCCTCCCATGCCGACCCCGAGCAGCCCGTCCCCGAAGAGGTGCCGCGTTTCGGGCCGCCGTACGACTGGCAGGCCATTGACGCGGCGGTGAAGGAGTGGGGGGCCGCCGTCGTCGGCGGGCTGGCCGGGCGCGACCTGTGCGCCCGCGTCAACGGCGAGATCGACCGCTGGCTGGCGCGGGACCGGGACTCCCGCCGACCCCGCACCGGGACGCCGGTCTACGACACCTTCCTGGGATTCCGCACGGTCCGGCTGCAGCGGCTGGTCACCAGGATCCCCGTCGTCCGCGAGCTGGTCACGCACGAGGAGATCCTGGCCTGGGCGCACCGGATGCTCACCCCGGTGTGCCGGCGGATCCTGCTCAGCACCGCCGAGATGATCCAGATCGGCCCGCAGGAGACCGCACAGTTCGTGCACCGGGACTCCGACGCGTGGTGGCCGGAGCTGCTGCGCCAGGAGCACGCGGTGAGCGTGACCGCCATGGTGGGGCTCACGCCCTTCACCGCCGAGAACGGGGGGACGCGCATCGCGCTGGGCAGCCACCGCTGGCCGGCGGGCCGGCGGCCCAAGGTGGGGACGCTCCGGCAGGCGATCATGGACCAGGGCGACGTGCTGCTCTTCCGCGCCGACGTCTTCCACGGCGGCGGGCGCAACGGCACCCCGGACCAGTACCGGCGCGGGTGCGCGGTGAGCTACTGCGCCGGCTGGCTGCGCCCGCAGGAGACCGGCACCCTGGTCGCCCCGCCCGACGTGGCCGCCGGCCTGCCCCCCGAGATCGCCGAGCTGCTCGGCTATGCCGTGCACGACTCCACGTCGGTGGGCGGCGGCATCGTCGGGATGCTCGACAACGGCGATCCGCGCGGCACGTTCCCGCCCGAGCGGCTCGGCCGGCGGCGCTAGGCGCCCATCGCATGCGCTCCTCCGTCGACATGGATGATCTCGCCGGTCGTCGCCGGGAACCATCCGGAAAGCAGCGCCACGCACGCCCGCGCCACCGGGCCGTGATCGCGGGTGTCCCAGCCGAGCGGCGCCCGCCGGTCCCAGGACTCGTCGGACTCGTCGAAACCGGGAATGTTCCGCGCCGCCGTGGTGCGCAGCGGCCCGGCGGCGACCAGGTTGACCCGCACGTCCCGGGGCCCGAGGTCGCGGGCCAGGTAGCGGGTGCAGGACTCGAGGCCGGCCTTGGCGACGCCCATCCAGTCGTAACCGTCCCAGGCCACCCGCGCGTCGAAATCCAGTCCGACGATGGAGGAGCCCTCGCGCAACATTGGCAGCACGGCGCCGGCGAGCGCCTTGAGCGAATATGTCGAAACGTGCAGCGTCGTCGCGACGTCGGGCCAGCCGGTGTTCATGAAATTGCCGCCCATGGCCGTCTGCGGAGCGAAGGCGATCGCATGCAGAACGCCGTCGAGACCATCCAGATGAGCGCCGGCGCGGGCGCTGAGCGTCGCCAGCTGGCGGTCGTCGGTCACGTCCAGCTCGATGACCGGGCAGGGCTCGGGAAGCCGCTGCGCGATGCGCTTCACCAGGCTCAACCGGCCGAACCCGGTCAGCACGACCCGGCCGCCCTCGGCCTGCGCGAGGCGGGCCGCGTGAAAGGCGATCGAAGAGTCGGTGAGAACTCCGGTAATCAGAATGTTCTTACCGTCCAGAATGCCCATGGATTCCTCCGGTCAACCCGAATGCCTAGGGCACATGATAGACATTTATCCGGCGCCGGTGTCAACGTGTGCAGAGGAATTCCAATCCAGATTTCGTCAATCGCCCGGCGCATATTCCGGGCTGTCTTTCCGAGGTGAGATCTGCGGTGGTGCGCGGTGGGCAGGTACGCGACTGGCTGATCCGCTGGCTGGGCGAGCGGGTGAACGAACCCGCGGGCGCCATCGATCCCGACCGGACGTTCGACGCGTACGGGCTGCGATCGCGAGACCTGGTGGAACTCACGGGCGAGCTGGGCGAGATCCTGGACCGGCCCGTCGACCCGCAGATCATCTACCGTCATCCGACCATCACCCTGCTGGCCGGATACTGCGCGGAGCCGGCCGCGGGCGCCCCGCCCCGGACCCCGGAGGCCACCGGCGCGGACGCCGCGCGTACCGGCGACGACGCCGCACGTGCCGGCGAGGCGATCGCCGTCGTCGGGCTGGGCTGCCGGTTCCCGGGACGGGCGCACAGCCCCGCCGAGTTCGGCGCGTTGCTGCTGTCCGGCCGTTCCGGCACCAGGGAGGTCCCGGCCGAGCGCTGGGGGGAGCCGGCCGCCGGCCCCGCCGCGCCGCCCGCGGCCCGGCCCGGTGGCCGAGGAGGCTACCTCGACTGCGACATCGCGGAGTTCGACGCGGGCTTCTTCGGGATCGCGCCGCGGGAGGCGGCGGCGATGGACCCGCAGCAGCGGCTCGTGCTGGAGGTGACCCAGGAGGCGCTCGAGCACGCCGGCATGGCCACCCGCTCGCTCGCGGGGTCCCGGACGGGCGTGTTCATCGGCGCGTCCACCTCCGACTACGGCCTGCTGCAGCTCCAGGACCAGGCCACGATCGACGCCTGGACCGGCACCGGCTCCTCCCCCAGCATCCTGGCGAACCGGGTCTCCTACCTGTTCGGGCTGCGCGGGCCCAGCATGACGGTCGACACCGCCTGCTCGTCGTCGCTGGTCGCCGTGCACCTGGCCGTGCGGAGCCTGCGCTCCGGTGAGAGCGACCTCGCGCTGGCCGGCGGGGTGAACCTGATCGTCTCCCCGGCCATAACGATCGGTTTCGACCGCGCCGGCGTCATGGCGCGCGACGGCAGGTGCAAGACCTTCGACGCCGCGGCCGACGGGTACGGCCGCGGCGAAGGCTGCGGCATGGTGGTCCTGAAGCGCCTGAGCGACGCCGTGCGCGACGACGACCGCGTGCTGGCGGTCGTCCGGGGAAGCGCGGTCAACTCCGACGGCGCCACCAACGGGCTGATGGCGCCCAGTCCGGCGGCGCAGGAGGCCCTGCTGCGGGAGGTCTACGCCGCGGCCGGCCTCGACCCGCGCGAGGTCGACTACGTGGAGGCGCACGGCACCGGGACGCTGCTCGGCGACCCCATCGAGGCGAACGCGCTCGGCGCCGTCCTGGGGAAGGGCCGCCTGGCCAGCCGGCCGCTGCTGATCGGCTCGGTCAAATCCAACCTCGGGCATCTGGAGGCCGCGGCCGGCGTCGCCGGGCTGATCAAGGTGGTGCTCGCGCTGTCCGGCCGGCGGCTGCCGGCCAGCCTGCACTTCCACGCGCCCAACCCGCACATCCGCTTCGACGAACTGCGGTTGCGCGTCGTCACGGCTCCGCTCTCGTGGCCGCGCTACCGGGGCGCGGACCTCCCGGTCGCGGGAGTGTCGTCCTTCGGATTCGGCGGCACCAACGCCCATGTCGTCCTGGAGGCGGCCGCCGAACCGGCGGCGGACGCGGACGCGGGTGCCGGTACGGGTGCGGACTCGCCGACCGCGCCGGGCATCTTCCTGATCGGAGGCGGCGGGCCGGAGCGTCTCGTCGGCACGGCGGCGGCGCTGCGGCGCCGGCTGGACGCCGAGGACGCCCACCCCTCGCTGGCCGACATCGGCTACTCCCTGGCCCGGCGGGATCGCAGGGCCCACGCGGCGGTCCTGGCGCGGACGACCGGCGAACTGCGCGAAGGGCTGGATCTTCTGGCCGAGGGCGGAGACGGTCCCGCCGTCGTGCGCGCTCCGGACGGCGGCCCTCTGAAGGGACCGGTCTGGGTCTTCTCCGGGCAGGGATCGCAGTGGCCGGGAATGGGGCGGCGGCTGCTAAAGGAGGATCGCGCGTTCGCGGCGGCGGTGGCCGCCCTGGATCCGCTGTTCGTCGCGGAGGCCGGCTTCTCCCTGCGCGGGCTCCTGGAATCCGGGGCGGATCCGGGCTCGATGGACCGGATCCAGCCGGTGCTGTTCGGGATGCAGGTGGCCCTCGCCCGCGCCTGGGAGGCGATGGGACTGCGGCCCGCGGCGGTCATCGGGCATTCGATGGGCGAGGTCGCGGCCGCGGTGGCGGCGGGAGCGCTGTCCTGCGAGGACGGGCTCGCGGTGATGGTCCGCAGGTCGCGCCTGCTGGCCGAGCTGGCCGGGCGCGGCGCGCTGGCCTCGCTCGACCTCGCCGAGGACGAGGTGCTGGAGCTCATCGCCCTCGTCCCGGGGGTCGAGGTGGCGGTGCGCTCCGCGCCCCGCCAGACGGTGATCGCCGGGGGTGCGCGGCAGGTGCGGGCGCTCGTCGAGCGGGTGGTGCGCGACGGCGGCCGCGCCAGGCTCGTGGCGGTCGAGGTCGCGAGCCACTCGGCGCACATGGACCCGATCCTGGAGCGGCTGGCGGCCGCGCTCGCCGAGGTCCGCGGCCACCGGCCCGAGGTGCCGTTCTACGGCACGGTGCTGGAGGACCCGCGGGAGGTCCCCGGCTTCGACGCCGCCTATTGGGTGGCCAATCTCCGGCGTACGGTCCGGTTCAGCGCGGCGGTCGCGGCCGCCGCGGACGACGGTTTCGACTGCTTCGTCGAGGTGTCTCCGCATCCGCTGCTGCTGCAGGCGGTCAGCGAGACCTTGGAGGACCGTCCGCGCCGCCCGGTCGTCCTGCCCACGCTGGTCCGGGACGGCGACGAGGCCCGGACCATGCGCGCGCAGGCGGCGACGGTACTGCTCGGCGGCGAGCCGGCCGCCGCGGACCGGCTGTTCCCCGGAGGCCGTGTCATCGACCTGCCCACCACCGCCTGGCGGCGCGGCAGGCACTGGATCGACATGACCCGGATGCGGGCGGGCGGTGGTGGTGCCGCCCCGGGGGCCGGGACGCTGCTCGGCGAACGTGTGGACGTCCCGGGCGCCGACGGGCTGACGCTGTGGCAGGCGCGTCTCGGCCCCGGCGCGCTCCCCTACCCCGGGCGGCACTCGGTGGAAGGGGTGCCGCTGGTGCCGGCCTCCGTCCTGGTGCACACCGCGCTGCGCGCGGCTCCTCACGCCGAGGCGACGGCGATCCGGTTGATCCACCCCGTCCTGCCGGACCAGGACCAGGACGTCCAGGTGACGGTCCGGGACCAGGCGCTGGAGGTCCACGTGCGACCGGCCGGGCAGGACCGCGCCTGGGTGCTCAGCATGACCGCCGGCGTGCCGCAGGCGGCTCCCGCCGACGCCGCCGGTGAGCCGCCCGGCCTCGCGCCGGCCGGGAACGAGACCGTCACCGATCTGGCGGCGGTCCAGTCGGCACTGGCTTCGGCCGGGGTCGAAGGCACCGCGTATCCATGGCAGGTCAAGGCCCTGTCCACAGGGAAGACCAGCCTGACGGCCGACATCGTGTTCGCGGACGAGGGCGTGACGTGGGCGGGCGTCCTCGACGCCGCGCTGACCATCGCGCCGATGGCGGACGCGGACGAGACCGCCCGCGTGCCGGCGAGCATCGAACGGGCGGCGGCGTACACCGACGCGGAGTCCCCCGCCGTCGTACGCGCGGTCCGGCGTCCGGGCCAGTCGGGAACGGGCGAACTGGTCGTCGACATCAGCGTCGAAGGACCGGCGGGGCATCGCATCCTGAGCCTGGCCGGGGTCCGCTACGCGCCCCTCCAGAGTGACGGCGCGGAGGCCGCGCTGGACGTCCGGCGGCTGGTCCACGCCGTCGGGTGGCGGCCGCTCGGCCAGGGCTCCGGCGCGCGTGCCGCCGCCCCCGCGGACGTCACCCTGCTCGGGCCTACCTCGGAGCTGGCCGGCCTTCTCGGCGGCCGCGTGCGGGACGCCGGCGTGGCCGTACGGCACATCGCGGATCTCGAGGATCCCGCGCTGCGGGACGCGCCCGCCGGGACGTTCGTGCTGCTGCCGCCCGCCCCCTCAGGGGACGACATCGCGGCGGCCGTGCTCGACGGCTGCCGCCGCGCCCTCCAAGTGATCAACACGCTCGCCGAACGCCACCGCTCCGGCGGCGCCGCCCTCTGGCTCGTCACGGAGGGGGTGCAGGAGGCCGCGGACGAGAACGCGCCGGCCGCGGCGACGCTGTGGGGCCTGGCGAAGGTCGCGGCGGCCGAATACCCGCACCTGCGGTGCGCCGTGGCCGACCTGTCCCCCGGAACCGCCGCCGAGCGGGCCGCCCGGCTGGCGCGGCTGCTGCTCGATCCGCCCGACGAGAGCATCGTGGTGGCCCGCGAACAGCCGCTGGTCCCGGAGATACGGCCGGCCGAGGCCGGGCAGGGCCCGGGCGCGGGCTCGGGGCCGCTCGCCTGCGCACCGGACGCCGGATACCTCATCACCGGCGGGCTGGGCGCCCTCGGCCTCCGCACGGCGCGATGGCTGGCCGACCGCGGCGCCCGCAGGCTCGTGCTCGCGGGCCGCACCGGGCTGCCGCCCCGGCGCACCTGGGACGAGGCCGGCGGCCGGGAGCGGTGGCGGGAGCCGGTCGCCGCCGTCCGGCGGCTGGAGCGCCGCGGCGTCGCGGTACGGGTCGCCCCGCTGGACGTGGCCGACCCCGCGGCCCTCGCCCGGCTGCTGAGCGATCTCGACCGGGAAGGCCATCCGCCGATCCGCGGGGTCGTCCACGCCGCCGGGGTGCTCGCCGACCGGATGCTCGCCGACACCGGCGCCGCGGATCTGGAGGCGGTGCTGCGTGCGAAGGCGGTGGGCGCGTCCGTGCTCCACCGCGCCTTCCCGCCCGGGACCCTGGACTTCTTCGTGCTGTTCTCGTCCGCGGCCGCCCTGGCCGGGGTGCCCGGCCAGGGCACGTACGCGGCCGCCAACGCCTATCTGGACGCCCTCGCCCACCTGCGGCGGAATCGGGGATGCACCGCGACGAGCATCGACTGGGGCGTGTGGGAAGGGCTCGGTTTCGCCCGTCCCAAGGCGGCCAGGCTGGTCGTCGACGAACTGCGGTCGGCGGGGCTGCGGCCGCTCCGGCCCGAGGAGGCGTTCGCCGGCTGGGACCACCTGCATCGCGTCGGCGCCGCACAGGCGATCGTGGTCCCGGTCACCCGGACCGGGCCGTCGGCCCAGGCGCCCGGCCTGCTGGGCCAGGCCGTCGCCCTGGCGAACGCGGCGGACCAGGGCGGTGACGGCCACGCGGCGGACGCCCGGGCCTGGGCCGGTCTCGCCCCCGCCGAGCGCCGCTCGCGCGTCGAGACGACGGTCACCGCCATCGTGGCCGGGGTCATCGGCATGCGCCCCGGCGACGTGGAGACCCGGCGCCCGCTCGCCGAGCTGGGCCTGGACTCGATCATGGCCCTGATGATCCGCAACCGGGCCGAGCGGGCACTGGGCCTGCGCATTCCGGCGACCGCGTTGTGGAACCACCCGACGATCGACGCCTTCGCCGACCTCCTGGACCGGCGGCTGGCGGAGGCGGACGGCGCGCCGGCGACCGCCTCCCGCAAGGCGGAGCCCGGCCCGTCCCGCGAAGCGGCACCGGGCCCCGCGGCCCGCGGCTGGAACGACCTTCTCACCCGCATCGAGAGCGACGATGGGAGATGAGCCATGACGAGCATCACCGAGCGGCTCGCCGAACTGTCCGAGGACCAACTGGACGTGCTGGCCGACCGGCTGGCGGGCGCGGCGGGCACGATCGCCGCCGAACCGATCGCCGTCGTCGGCATGGCGTGCCGCTTCCCCGGCGGCGCGAACAGCCCCGAGGCGTTCTGGCGGCTGCTCGTCGAAGGACGCGACGCCGTGACCGACATCCCGGCCACCCGCTGGGGCGCCGCGGAACTCTACGATCCCGACCCGTACGCCCCGGACAGCGCCAACTCCCGGTGGGGCGGGTTCCTGGACGACGTCAGCGGCTTCGACGCCGCGTTCTTCAACATCTCGCCCCGTGAGGCCGAGGCCATGGACCCGCAGCAGCGGCTGCTCCTGGAGACCGCGTGGGAGGCGCTGGAGCGGGCGGCCATCGGACCCGGGTCACTGGCGGGCAGCCGGACCGGGGTCTTCGGCGGCCTCGTGTACAGCGACTACCAGCAGCTCGCTGCCGAGGTCGGCCCCTACAGCGGCACCGGCAACGCGCACAGCGTGGCCGTGGGACGGATCTCCTACCTCCTCGATCTGCACGGTCCCTGCACGGCGCTGGACACGGGCTGCTCCTCCTCGCTGGTCGCGGTGCACCTGGCGGCGCAGAGCCTGCGCCTGCGGGAGAGCGACATGGCCTTGGCGGGCGGGGTCAACGTGATCCTGGACCCGGACACGCACATCGCCCTCGGGCAGTGGGGGGCGTTCGCCCCGGACGGCCGCTGCAAGACCTTCGACGCCGCCGCGGACGGCATGGTGCGCGGGGAGGGGTGCGGCGTCGTGGTGCTGAAGCGCCTCGGGGACGCGCTGCGTGACGGGGACCGCGTCCTGGCGGTCATCCGCGGCTCGGCGGTCAACTCCGACGGGCGTTCGCAGGGGGTGACGGCGCCGAACACGAACGCGCAGGCGGCGGTGCTCAGAGACGCGCTCAGGTTCGCGGACGCGTCACCGGCTTCGGTGGGCCTGATCGAGGCGCACGGCACGGGCACGCAGCTGGGGGACCCGATCGAGTTCGAGGCGCTCGACCAGGTCTACGGAACCGGCGACCTGCCGTGCGCGCTCGGCGCGGTCAAGACCAACATCGGCCATCCGGAGGCGGCGTCCGGGATCGCCGGCCTGATCAAGGCCGTCCTGGCGCTCCAGCACGACGTCATCCCGCCCAACCTGCACTTCACCAAGTGGAACCCGGCCATCGACGCCGAGGGCGGCCGCTTCTTCGTGCCGACCGGACCGGTCTCGTGGCCCGCCACGGACGAGCCCCGCCGGGCCGCGGTCTCCTCGTTCGGGTTCGGCGGCACCAACGCGCACGTCGTGCTGGAGGCCGCGCCCGCGAACGGGCCGGGCTCCGGCTCCGCGTCCGGTCCCGGGGTGTACGTGGTCTCCGGATGGGACCGTGAACGGTGCGCCGAGACGGCCGGTCTCCTCGCGGACTGGCTGGAGGGCCCCGGTGCCGGCGTCCCGATGCCGGACATCGGCACGACGCTGGCCCGGCGGGCGGGCGTCCGGCAGCGCGGGGCGGTCGTCGCGGCGGACCGGGAGGAGCTCCTCGCGGGACTGCGCGGCCTGGCGGCGGGCCGGGCCGTACCGGGCGTCGTGGCGCAACGGTGGCGGGAACGCCGCCGGGGGCCGGTGTGGGTGTTCTCCGGGTACGGGTCGCAGTGGCCGGAGATGGGCCGTGAGCTTCTGGAGTCGGAGCCGGCGTTCGCGGCGGCGATCGCGGAGCTGGAACCGGTGATCCAGGAGGAGGCGGGCCTGGCGCTGGCCGAGACCTTGGCGCGCGGCGGGCTTCCCGCCCGGGGCACCGACGTCCAGCCGCTCATCTTCGCCATGCAGGTGGCCCTCGCCGCCGTGTGGCGCTCCTACCGGGTGGAGCCGGCCGCGGTGATCGGTCACTCGATGGGCGAGGTGGCCGCGGCCGTCGTCGCCGGCGTCCTCAGCCCCGAGGACGGCGCCAGGATCCTGTGCCGGCGCTCCCAGGCGATCGCGGGCGTGGAGGGCGAGGGCGCCATGGGGTCGATCGAGGCGCCGCCCGACGAGGTCGCGGCCCGGCTGACCGAGCTGGGCGTCGGCGACACGGTCTGGGTGGCCGTCCTGGCCGGGCCGGCGACCACGGGCATCGCCGGGAGCCCCGAGGATGTGGAGCGGGTCGTCGCCGACTTCGCCGCGCGGGACGTCACGGCCAGGTCCGTGCCGGGGAAGGCCGCCTCGCACACCCCGCTGATGGACCCGCTCGCCGAGCCGCTGCTCGCCGCGCTGGCCGATCTCGGCCCGCGGCCCGCCGAGCCGGATCGGCGGGGCGGCCCGGTCTTCTACTCGACGGTGACCGAGGATCCGCGCGAGGCGCCGTCCTTCGACGGGCCGTACTGGGTGGACAACCTCCGCAGGCCGGTCCGGCTGGCCGCCGCGATCAAGGCGGCCGCCGACGACGGGCACGAGGTCTTCGTCGAGGTGAGCCCGCATCCCCTGCTGAGATGGGCGGTCGAGTCGACGCTGGCGGCGGCCGAGGTTCGCGACCCGCTCGTCGTGCCGACCCTGCGGCGCGACCAGCCGGCGCGGGCCACGATGCTCACCCAACTTGCCGCGCTGTGCTGCGACCACCTGCCCGTCCCGGGGGAGCGGCTGTTCCCCGGCGGCGGTGTCGCGCCGCTGCCCACCACCGCCTGGCATCACCGCGACTACTGGACGTCGCCGTCGCCGGACGGCGGCGCACCGGCCACCGCCGCGGGCGACGCGCTCGCGACCGCCGTTCCGGCTCCGGCGCCGGGCCTCATGGCGGGCCATCCGCTCCTCGGCATGCACACCAGGCCGGCGAACAGCCCCGGAACCCATCTCTGGCACGGGCGGCTCGACCCGTCGTGGACGGCCGAGTGCTCCGACCTGCCGGAGGAGCCGGTCTCGCTGGCCCTGTACGGGGAGATGGCGCTGGCCGCCGCGCGGTGCGCCGGCCTGCGGCCCTCGGTGGTCCGGGACCTGTGCGTCCACGAGCCGCTGCGGCCGGGCGAGCGGGCGGAGGTCCAGACGGCGCTGGTTCCGGAGGACCACGACGGCGGGGTCCTGTCCAGCGTGAAGATCTACACCGCCGACGGCGACGCGGACGGCTGGCGGCTGCGCGCCTCCGCCAGGATCCACCGGGCGACCGCGGATTCCGCCGCCGGCACCGGCACGGGCGTCACCGGCACGGGCGGCGCCGGCACGGGCGGCGCCGGCACGGACGGCACCGGCACGGGCGTCACCGGCACGGACGGCGCCGGCACGGGCGGCGCGGGGCGGGTCGCGGTACTCGCCAGATGCATCGACACCCTGACGGCGCAGGCGATCGGGAAGGCGCAGGCGTCCGGGGCGCTGGTGCCGAAGGGCGCCGACGGCCTGTTCTGGGAACCGGCCGCGGGCGCGTTGAGCGCGCGGCTGCTGTCGGCCGAACCCGCCGGTGCGGGGCTGGCGGTGTCGGCCGCCCTGGAAGGGCCAGGCGGGGACGCGGGATCGCTGCGTGGGCTCCGGCTCGAGCCCGCCCCGGCGCCGGTGCCGGGCTCATGGGTGCACACGGTGGGCTGGCGGGAGCTTCCCCTTCCGGCGGGCGATGCGCGCGACGGCCTGGCCGGTGAAGGCGGCTGGGTCGTCGTGAGCGACGGGTCGGATGTGGCCGGCGCCCTGGTGCACGCGTTGGCCGAGGCGAGCGTCGAGCACCGCGTCGTCCCGATCACGGAACTGACGGCACCGGCGGCCGCGGACAGGATCGCCCGCCTCGGCCCGCCGGCCGGGGTCGCCCAGGTCGTGCTGCCGGTCGGCCTGGACGCCGGCGACGGGGCCGAGGCCGATCCCGCCACCGCCCATCGCCTGACCCTCCAGGCGTGGCGGCTCGTCCACGACCTCGCGGCCGCCGGCGCCGACCGGCCCCCTCGGCTCTGGCTGGTGACCCGGTACGCGCAGGCGGCGCGACCGGGGGATCCGGTGCACGCCGCGCGGGCGGCCGTCTGGGGCGCGGCGCGGAGCCTCCTGCCCGCCCATCCCGACCTGCACGGCGGTCTGATCGACCTGGACGACCGTCCGGCGGAGCGGGCCGCCGAGCTGATCCGCCGGGAGATCACCGCCGGCTCGCCCGAGGACCAGGTCTGCCACCGGGGCGAGGCCCGGCTGGTGCCGCGGCTCGTGCCGGGCACGCTGCCCGCGGGCGCCCCGCTGGCGATCGACCCCGACGGCTGCGAGCTGGTGGTGGGCGCGAGCGGGCGAGTCGGCCCGCTGGTGCTGCGGCAGCTGGCCGACCTCGGCGCCCGCCACCTGGTGGCCCTCTCCCGCCGCGGCCTGCCGGACACGGCCCCCATCGTCCAGGAGCTGCGCGGCCGCGGCGTCACCGTGACCGCGGTCGCCGCGGACGTCGGAGACGAGGCCGCCATGCAGGCCCTGAGCGACCGCTTCGGGGCCGATCTGCCTCCGCTGCGCGGCGTCTACCAGGCCGCCGTCACCGGCGCGACGACACCGCTCGACCAGATGGACGAGGACCACCTCGCCGCGATGTTCGGCTCCAAGGTCACCGGTACGCACCTGCTGCACCGGCTCGCCGAGTCCCACAAGGTGACGCGGTTCGTGTGCTTCTCCGCACTGGCCGCGCTCCTGGGCGGATGGGACGCCGCGTACGCGGCCGCCAACTGCTTCCAGGACGCGCTCGTCCTCCACCGCCGGACCCGCGGCCTTCCCGGGCACACGGTGAACTGGGGAGGCTGGCGCGAGGGAATGGCCGGAACCCCGCAGCAGGAACTGTTCGAAGGGGGCGGGATCCGGCTGATGCCGGGCCGCCGGCTCAGCGCCGTCCTCGGGCGGCTGGACGAGCGGGAGGCTCCGGCCCAGCTGGTCATCGCCGACGCCGAATGGTCCCGGATCGGGATCGCGGACGGGAGCCGCCCGTCCAGCCTGCTCGCCGGCTACCTGGACGAGCCGGCGCGGCCGGGCGCCCGAGTGCCCGCGGACGGCGCGACCGGCCTGCGGGAGCAGGTCAGGGCCGTGGTGGCCGAAATCCTCAAGCTCCCGTCCCCCGAGGCGCTCGACCCCGACCAGAACATCTACGACCTGGGCATGGACTCGCTGATGAGCATCTTGATCCTGCGCAAGCTGCGGTCCCTGCTCGGGCACCGGCTGCCGGCGGTGGTGCTGCGCGAGCACCCGACCGTCTCCGCCCTGACCGGGCACATCGAGGAAATCCTCCGCGAGGCCGCCTCCGGGCCCGACGCGTCCCCGGCCTCTCCCTGATCCCCGTCCCCTCCTCCCAGGCGCCGAGCCCTCCGGCGTCGATGCGCCGTAACCGACTGGAGCCGTCAATGAGCACGAGCACCTTCTACGAGGTCGCCGACGACCGCCCGGCGGGCGCCGGGCTGGTCGCCGCGGCGCCCATCGCCGCGGGCACCGCGGTGGCCGACTTCGCCGACCGCCCGGTCCACACCGTGCCGTCGGTCTACACGATCCAGGTGGGCGTCGCCGAGCACGTCGACTCGCCCACCGTGCGCTATCTGAATCACTCGTGCGCGGCGAACGTCTTCGTCGACACGGTCGCCCGCATCGTCATCACGATGCGGGCGATCGGCCAAGGGGAGGAACTGACCTTCTTCTACCCCTCGACGGAATGGGCGATGGTCCGGCCGTTCGCCTGCCTCTGCGCCGCCCCGGACTGCATCGGAATGGTGCAGGGGGCCTACTTCCTGCCGAGCGACGTCCTCGCCCGGTACCCGTTGAGCCCTCACATCAGGAAGCTGGACGCCGACCGCGGCGGACCGTCGCGGGACCGGCCGCCGGTGCCGGGCAGCGGCTCCTGACCGAGACCGCCGCCTCCCGGTGGCCCAAGGGCCGCCGGGAGGCGAACGCCGTACCGGCACGACCATCGGCGCCGCCGGCACCAACGCCAGGGCCGTGGACGATCCGACCAGATCGTCCACGGCCCTGGAGATTTCCCGGCCCTCGCCGGGCGTCAGCCCTCGACCACCCGGTTCGCCAGCTGGGAAAGGTAGCTCTGCGGCTTGTTCGTCACGTACTCCTGGAACACCTTGCGCGCTTCCAGCTTCTCCGCCTCCGGGACGGTATCCGGTGTCAGCTCCAGTTCCTGGACGAGCTTGTAGTAATCCTCGCGCAGCATGGAGAACATCGCCGCGTCGTGATACTCGCCATCGAGGAAGAAGTAGTCGCGGAGGACGCCCTCCAGGACCATGATCCCCTGGGTGACCATCCTCATCGGCTGCCGGTTGTACAGTCCCGCCACCATCTCCACCCGGTGCGCGTTGCGCGCGTGGAAGATGTACTGCAGGAGCAGCAGCACGGCCTCGACGCCGTACCCGTCGGTCCAGGCCTCCTCGTCACCGATCGCCACGCCCAGCTCGTAGCTTCCCTCGTAGGCCAGCTGCCGCCACGACACGACGCCGATCCGCTCCCCGTCGTTCCTGACGACCATCAGGAACGTGACGAACCCGTGGCGCAGCTGCTCAGGGGTGACGAAGGTGGGAGAGCCGGCGCCGTAGCTCCCCACGCGCCCCCCGATCCAGTCGGCGAGCAGGTCGAAGTCGTCGTCCTTCATGCGCCTCAGCGAGACGTAGTCACCCTTCATGTGGCCGCTCTCCGTTCTGGTCGTTTCCGCTTCCGGCCGGCGGCGCGTCCGGCCACCGCCTGGCCACCAGCACGGCGTTGTGCCCGCCGAAGCCGAACGAGTCGCTCATCACCACCTCCGGGTCGTGCCGCCGCGGCACGTGCGGGACGAAGTCGATCTCCGGGTCCTCCGGGTCGTCGCAGTTGACGGTCGGCGGCAGCATCCCGGTCACCAGCGACTGGACCGCCGCGACGAGCTCCACCGCGCCGGCCGCGCCGATCATGTGGCCGAGCATCGACTTGATCGAACTGATCGGCGTCCGGGCGGCGCGCTCGCCGAAGACCGCGCGGATCGCCGCGAGCTCGACCCGGTCGTTCAGCACGGTGCTGGTGCCGTGCGCGTTGATGTAGTCCACCTCGTCGGGGCGCACGCCCGCGTCCGCGAGGGCCAGCCGCATCGCCCTCTGGGCGCCCAGCCCTTCGGGATGCGGCGCCGTCAGGTGGTAGGCGTCGGTGGTGGCGCCGTATCCCGCGAGCTCGGCGAGGATGGTCGCGCCCCTGCGGCGCGCGTGCTCGCTCTCCTCCAGCACGACCACGCCGGCGCCGGCGCCCATCACGAAGCCGCTCCGCTCCCGGTCGAAGGGGCGGCTGGCACGCTCGGGCTCGTCGTTGCGGCGGGTCAGCGCGCCCGCGATGGCCGCGCTGGCGACGTTGAGCGGGCCGATGGAGTCCTCGCAGCCGCCGGCGATGACGACGTCGGCGACGCCGTACCGGATCAGCCGCATCCCCTCGCCGATGCTGGTCGCGCCCGTGGCGCACGCCGTGTTGATCGCGGCGGAGGGACCGCCGGCGCCCAGCCACAGGGCGATCTGGTTGGTCGCGATGCCCTGGCCGCTGGTCGCCGCGTAGTAGGGCGGGATCTTGCGGTACCCGTGGTCGTGCAGCCGCCGCTGGGACTCGGTGATGAACCTGTCCGGGCCGTCGCAGCTGCCGACCAGTACAGCGGTGCGCTCGGCCAGGCCGGGACCGATCTCCAGGCCGGCCTGGGCGACCGCCTCCTCGGTGGCGGCCAGGGCGAACAGCACCGACCGGTCCAGCCGGCGGCTCACCTCGCGCGGCCAGTGCTCGGCCGGGGCGAACCCGTGGACCTCCGCGGCGATCCGGACCGGCAGGCCGGTGGCGTCGAAACCGGTGATCGGGCCGACCCCGCTGCGTCCCGCGAGCAGCGCCGCCCACCACCGCTCGACCGACAGTCCCACCGGAGTGATCACACCGGTGCCGGTGATCGCGACCCGGCGCCGCGGCGGCCGGTCCTCCTGGTCGGTCATAGCGATCTCGGCCCCCTTCCGGTGCCACGGCACCGCTGAGCGAGGTCAGGCATCGGCGTCCCCCTCGGCGAGGGTGGCCGCCGCGGCGGGCGCGGGCGGCCGGAACACCGCCTCCCGGCAGAGGCGGCGCAGTTCGGCGCGGTCGGTCTTGCCGTTGCGGTTGACGGGGAACCGCTCGAAGACCACCACATGATTCGGTTGTTCGTAGGGCGCCAGGTGGGCGCGGATCCGCCGCCGCCACGTCCAGGCGTCCACATCCGCGTCCTCCACGGCGAACACCAGCGTGCAGCCGCGCCGCTCGTCCTCGAGGGCCACCACCGCGACCGGCCGGCCGATCGCCTCGGCCTTGCGCTCCAGCACCTCGGGGTACAGCGTGTGGCCGAGCCGGTGCACCGCCTGCTTGCGGCCCAGGACGAAGAGATGCCCCCGCTCGTCCAGGTAGCCGAGATCACCTGTGCGGTGAGGGGGAGGCCACGTCGGGTCGACGGTGTTGTCCTCGGTGAGGTACCCCTCCATGACGTCGGGGGACCGCACGACGACCTCTCCGACCTCGCCGGCGGGCGCGGCGCTTCCGTCCTCGCGCAGGATCCCGACCTCGATGCCGTCGAGGACGCGGCCGCACCCCACCGGCGCCTCCAAGGTCGCGAAGGCGACGTTGCCCAGTTCCGTGCTCCCGTACCCGTCGAGCAGGGGGCGCCCGAGTGCGGCGCGGAACCGCTCCGAGAAGTGCGCGTCCAGCGGAGCTCCCCCGGTGCAGAACAACCGCACCGACCGCAGCCCCTCCCCGAGTTCGGGCCTGCGCTCCAGCAGCGACACCAGGCTCCGGTACGTCGCGGGCGTGGCGTCCAGAACGGTCGCGCGGTTCGCGGAGCGCAGCGTGGCGTCCAGCCGCCGGTACGGACCGATCAGCACTCCGGCGCCCGAAAGAAACGCCAGGAACAGCATGGAAAGCCCGTACTGATGAGAGAACGGGAGCAACGGCAGGAACATATCGGTGGACCGGTAGCCCATCATCTCCCGCGTGCGTTCGAGGTTGTCCAGAAAAGCCCGGCCGGATCGCACGACGGCCTTGGGCTGCCCGGTCGACCCGGAAGACCAGGCGATCAACGCATCGGACCGGCGCCGCCATTCCCCGAGCTCCAGGCGCTCGGCGCCGACGCTGCCGCCCGGGACTCGCTCGAAACGAATGGCACGCGCCCCCTCGGGCGCCTGAACACCTTCGCCGAGCAGCGCCCAGCCGGCCCGTGTGAGCCCGGCGACGCGCTGGCTCTCCTCCGCGGTCTGCTGGTGGTCGACCAGGACCAATGAGACATCGAGATGCAGCAGCGCGAACAGCGTCGCGACGAAGGCCATCGAGTTATCGGCCTTGAGCATCACCCGATCACCTGCGGAGACACCGACCTCCCGCAGGTGCCGGACCATCCGGAGAGCGGCCTGCGGATCGGCGAACGAGTACTCCCCCACTCCACCGGGAGACAGCATGGTGCTCACGTGGCCATCTCCTCCCGCCGAATACCGTACGACAAAGCTAACCACCGCGAACAATTCCCGACAAGAGTCGCACACCCCGGAAATCAACCCCGTTATACATTTCGATATAGCACATCTATCGATAGATATAACCGATCCCCGAAATAACCACCGACACTCTTGTCCGGCGAAGCCGGCCCGTTGCATAGTTGCTTGCAAAGACGGAAATCCCCGCCTGACTTCGATCGACTCCGGAGGTGTCGTGATGGACGTGTCCCAGACACAGGTTGTTCAGGCGATCGGTGAAATCGTGGAGGACATCGTCGGCATCCCCGCCGGCAACGTCACGCCGGACAAGCACTTCATGGACGACCTCGACCTCGACTCGCTGGCCCTGGTCGAACTCGGATTCGCCCTGGAGGACAAGTTCGGCGTGGAGATCGCCGAAGAGGACATCAAGGACCTCGTCACGGTCCGCGACGTCGTCGCCTACGTAGTCGGCCGGGCGGCACGCGTGGCGACCTGACCCCCGCGATGTCGTGACGCCGATCGGCACCGACCTGGCCGGACCAGACGCGACCTCGCATGAGCAAACCCGTACGCCCCGGCGCCCGGGGAGCGTCCACGGCCGATGCGGCCATCGCGGTGCGGAAAGAGCAGGTGTGGACGCAAGCGGGACCACTGCGGCAACCCTGGGCGCCGCGGCCCGGCTGGCGCACCCGGCCATCGCCGCGGTCTTCGATGTCGGCGAGGACCGCGGGTGCTCCTACCTGGTGCTGGAACTGCTGGACGGGCAGGACCTGCGTGCCCTGCTGTCCCGGCACCCTTACGGCCTGCCCGTCGAGGATGTGCTGGACTACGGAATCCAGGTGGCCGAGGGGCTTGCGGCCGCGCACGCCGCCGGGGTGGTCCACCGCGACATCAAGCCCGCCAACCTGATGCTGCTGCCCAGCGGGCAGGTCAAGATCTGCGACTTCGGTATCGCCAGGCTCCAGGGCGCGACGGCCGGTCTGTCGGCGGCGGGCGTGCGGATGGGGACCATCGCCTATATGCCGCCCGAGCAGATCACCGGCAGGCCCCTGGACGAGCGAGCCGATCTGTACGGCCTGGGCTGCACCCTGTTCCACCTGCTCACCGGCCGGTACGTCTTCCCCGGTGAGGACATGCAGGCCGTCGTCGCCCAGCACCTCGCCAGACCCGCTCCGTCTCCGCGTGAATTGCGCTCTGAGATTCCTTTCGCCTTGGACGCGCTCATCGTGGCCCTGCTCGCCAAAGCACCTGAGGAGCGGCCTGGGGACGCCGCCGCCGTGGCAGGTGAACTGGGCCGGATCAGTGCGGCCTGGGACGACCCGGGCCTCTGGTACGAGTTGCCCGATGTGTCCTTGCTGCGTCCGGGCAGCGTGGCCAAGCCGCGGACCAAGGCCAATGACACGGTGGTGAAAGCGATCGGGGTGGAGATTCCCAACGTCGACAAGGACATCGTCAGTCTGGGGGATGTGCTGCGTTCGCCGGCGGCGGCCAACGAGCACCATCCGATGGTCGTGGGGCTGGGCAAGGACGTCGAGGGCCGCACGGTGGTGGCGAATCTGGCCAAGATGCCGCACATCCTGATCGCGGGTGCGACCGGGGCGGGCAAGTCGACGTGCATCAACGGGCTGATCACCTCGATCCTGATGCGGGCGACGCCGGACGAGGTGCGGATGATCCTGGTCGATCCCAAGCGGGTCGAGCTGACGATGTACCAGGGGATTCCGCATCTGATCACCCCGATCATCACCAGTCCCAAGAAGGCGGCCGAGGCGCTGGACTGGGTGGTGGGTGAGATGGACCGGCGCTATGACGATCTGGCGGCGTCGGGGTTCCGGCACATCGACGATTTCAACAAGGCGGTGCGCGCGAACAAGCTGAAGGCGCCGCCCGGCGGCGAGCGGGTGTACCAGCCCTATCCGTACATGCTGGTGATCGTGGACGAGCTGGCCGACCTGATGATGGTGGCGCCGCGCGACGTGGAGGACTCGGTGGTGCGGATCACCCAGCTGGCGCGCGCGGCGGGGATCCATCTGGTGCTGGCCACGCAGCGGCCGAGCGTGGACGTGGTGACCGGGCTGATCAGCGCGAACGTGCCGTCCCGGCTGGCGTTCGCGACCTCCTCGCTGTCCGACAGCCGGGTCATCCTCGACCAGCCCGGCGCCGAGAAGCTGGTCGGGCAGGGCGACGCTCTGTTCCTGCCGATGGGCGCGAGCAAGCCGATGCGGCTCCAGAACGCCTATGTCTCCGATGAGGAGATCCGCGCGATCGTCGACCACTGCAAAGCACAGATGTAGCGCCCGGAACGGACGATACGGCCCGGCGGGCGGTCATTGGGGGCGGCAGCGGTGGCCTGTTCGCCAGTTCGCGGTGGCGGTGGTGATGAGGGTGTCGAGCCTGTCCCGGGCGCCCACGAGGTCGCCGATCCGGCTGTCGATGCGGTCCCGTTCGACGGAAAGCCGGTCGAGCAGTTCGGGCGTGGCCTCACCGTTCACGACGCACGGCAGCAGTTCCAGGATCGACTTGCTCGGCAACCCGGCGGCGTACAACTGCTGGATCAGCTCGACGCGGTCGACCGCGCTGTCCTCATAGTGCCGCTGGCCGCTGGGGCTGCGTTCGGAGGCGAGCAGGTCCTGCTCCTCGTAGTACCGCAGCGCCCGAACGCTGACGCCCGTCCTGGCGGCGAGTTCGCCGATGCGCATCATGCCCCTTGCCTCTGACGTCAACGTCAGGTTTTAACGTAACCGCATGATCGCATCAGAAACGACGGGCGCGGCGATCGTCGCGGTGAAGCCGGTGGTGCTGGACGCACCGGGCCGTGGCGAGGACCTGCGGGTCAAGGTGTCCGCACCGATCATCGGCAGTGAACTTCCGGTCATCGTGTTCTCGCACGGCTTCGGCTCGTCGCTGAACGCCTACGGCCCCTTGGCCGACTTCTGGGCCGCTCACGGCTTCGTGGTGATCCAGCCGACCCATCTCGACTCCAGGACGGTCGGCCTGCCCCAGGACGATCCCCGCACACCGCGGCTCTGGCGTTTCCGCGTCGAGGACATGAAGCGCGTCCTCGACCGGCTTGACCTGCTGGAAGCCGCCGTTCCCGGTCTTGGCGGCCGGCTCGACCGAAGCCGCGTCGCCGCGGCCGGGCACTCCTTCGGCGGCCAGACGGCGGGCAACCTGCTGGGCCTGCGCGTCCTCGACCCGGTGAGCAGGACGGAAGAAGACCTGTCCGACTCGCGGATCAAGGCGGGCGTGCTGCTCGCCACGGCCGGAAAGGGCGGAGCCGATCTGACACCGTTCGCGGCCGAGCATTTCCCGTTCATGAACCCGAACTTCGCGACCATGACCACGCCGGCCCTCGTGGTCGCCGGGGACAAGGACGACTCCCCGCTTTCGGTCAGGGGGCCCGATTGGCTCGCCGACCCGTACTTCCTGAGCCCGGGCCCCAAGAGCCTGCTCACGCTGTTCGGGGCGGAGCACTCGCTCGGCGGGATCGCCGGCTACGAGGTCCAGGAAACGACAGATGAGAATCCCGAGCGCGTCGCCCTGATCCAGCGGATCACCTTGGCGTACCTTCGCCATGCACTCGGCATTGCAGACGATTGGACGGCGCAGAGTTCTCTGCCGGAGCACATGGGTCGGATTGAGTCCAAGTAGCCTAGTCGGGCCGGTAGCGGGCTTTGATGTGGACGCGTTCTCCCTGGGGGCCGAGGATGCTGAGGAATTCCACCGGGCGCTCATCGGCATTGCCGAACCAGTGCGGTAGGTGGGTGTCGAATTCGGCGACCTCTCCGGCGGTGAGGACGAAGTCCCGGTCGCCGAGCACGACGCGCAGCCGTCCGTTGAGGACGTACAGCCAGTGGTACCCCTCGTGCGATCGGGGATCGGGTTCGCGACCGGCGGTCAGGCCGGCGGGCAGGATGTGCTTGAACGCCTGCAGGCCGCCGGGTTTGCGGGTCAGCGGGACGACGGTCATGCCGTTGCGGGTGAACGGCTTCGGGTACACCCGGGGGTCCAGGTCGGCCGGGGCGCCGACGAGCTCGTCGATCGGCACCTGGTAGGCCCTGGCCAGCGGAAGCAGCAGTTCCAGGCCCGGTTTGCGACGCCCGGACTCCAGCCGGGACAGGGTGCTGATCGGAATGCCGGTGGTCTCCGCCACGGCGGTCAGGGTGGCGCCGCGGCGGCGCCGCAGGTCGCGCAGCCGGGGCCCGACCGCCGCCAGCACGGCATCGACGTCATCGCTCATCCGTCCACTGTCATGGTGTTTTGCTGTTTTTGCACAGATTTTTGCCAGAGGCGCCGGGGCTGGGGCACGTTGGCGGCGGAGGTGGTCACGATGAATCCCCAGTTGGGTCGGTATGACGTGGCAGTGGTCGGTGGCGGCCCGGCGGGCTTGAGCGCGGCGCTCATGCTCGGACGTGCCCGGCGGTCGGTCCTGGTGATCGACGACGGTCGGCCCCGCAACGCACCGGCCGCGCACATGCACGGCTTCCTCTCCCGCGACGGCGTCCCGCCGGGTGACCTGCTGGAGGCGGGACGCCGCGAGGTCGCCGGCTACGGAGGAGAAGTCCAGACCGGCCGGGCGCGGAGCGCGGCGAAGGACGGCGACGGGTTCGCGGTCGAACTCGACACGGGTCGCACCGTGCGGGCGCGGCGTCTGCTGGTGACGACCGGTGTCATCGACGATCTGCCCGATGTTCCGGGCATCGCGTCGCGCTGGGGGCGTGACGTGGTGCACTGCCCCTACTGTCACGGCTGGGAGATCCGCGACCAGCCGATCGGCGTCCTGGCCACCGGCGCGAAGAGCGTCCACCAGGCTCTGCTGTTCCGGCAGTGGACCGACCGGCTCACCCTGCTGCAGCACACGGGCCCCCGCCCCACCCCTGAGGAGGCCGAGCAACTGGCCGCACGGCGGATCACGGTGCTGACCGGTGAGGTGACCGGTCTTGAGATCGCCGACGACCGCCTCACCGGTGTGCGCCTGGACAGTGGTGAGTTGGTCCCGCTGCGGGCGCTGGCCGTGGCGCCCCGTCCTGTCGCGCGCGCGGACGTCCTGACCGCGTTCGGGCTGGCGCCCGTCCCGCACCCGAACGGCCTCGGCACGCACATCGCCGCCGACCAGACCGGTCTCACCTCCGTCCCGGGGGTGTGGGTCGCGGGCAACCTCGCCGACCCCAACGCGAACGTGCTCGCGTCCGCCGCTTCCGGGGCGACCGCGGCCGGAGCCGTCAACGCCGACCTCATCGCCGAGGACACCCGCCACGCAGTGCAGGCCCGCAACGACCCGTTCTCGGCCGAATCCGAAGCCCGCGTATGCGAACAGATCCTGGGCGACCGCCGCCACGGCCTATGACCGCCACATAATTGGGCATTGTGGACCTCAGTACCGCCCAACTGGATCGTGCCTGCGGCGTTCTGCTCGCCGCCGCCGCCGGGGACGCGCTCGGCGCCGGACATGAGTCTCCAGGGGAATGGACCGACGACACCTTCACGGCGATTGTGCTCGCCGAAACGGCCATCGCCGGTGCTGACCTGGCCGTTTCCCGCGAGCGCACCGCGGGGAACGGCTCGCTCATGCGCGCCGCCCCGGTCGCGCTCGCGTTCCTCGACGACCCCGACGGTCTCGCGGAGGCCGCGCTCAGCGCCCTCACCCATGACGACCCGGAGGCCGGCGACGCCTGTGTGCTGTGGTGCCACGCCGTCCGGCACGCCGTTCTCACCGGCCGCCTCGACGCCCGTGCCGGTCTCGATCGGCTGGCCGAACCCGGCCGCACCCGGTGGGCCGAGCGGCTGAAGAAGGCAGAGCAGGCCCGGACGCAGGACTTCACCCGCACCGGCCGGGTGGTGGAGGCGCTCCAGGCGGCCTGGTGCGCGATCACCACGACCGAGGTCCCGGAGGACGAGCCGTCCGCCGGCTCGTTCCGCGCCGATCACCTGCGGCTGGCGCTGGAGGAGGCGACGCGCGGTGGCCGGGACGTCGCCGCCATCGCGGGCGGCCTGCTCGGCGCGGCCTACGGGGCGTCGGCCGTCCCCGCGCGGTGGCGGCTGGAGTTGCACGGCCGTCCGGGCCTGAGGTCGCGCGACCTCGTCGCCCTCGCGGCCACGGTCGCCACCGGCGGGACGTACGCGCGCCCCGTCTACGGCGGCGGGCACCGTCCCGCGGTCACCGAGCCGCATCCGGACGACCCCGGTCTCCTGCTCGCCGACCTCGCCGGCCTGCGGGCGATGCCCCCGGGGGTGACCGCGGTCGTCTCGCTGTGCACCGTCGGCGAGCAGGACGAGGAGGCGGTCCTGGCGCGGACGCCGCACTGGCTCGAGGTCCGGCTGGCCGACACCGACGACCCGGCGGAGAACGAGAACCTGGACTTCGTCCTGCACGACACCGTCACCGCCATTGAACGACTGCGCGCCGCCGGGCACGTGGTGCTGGTGCACTGCGTCGCGGCCTACAGCAGGACCCCCACCATCGGCGCCCTGTACGCGATGCGCCGCACCGGAGCCGATCCAGGCGAGGCCATCGCCGCGATGGAGCGTGCGCTGCCCGAGGCGGACCCGACCGACGCGTTCCGCGACGCCCTGCAGCGAGCACGCCCGGACGGCGGCTGGGGAATCGGGGCCCGTGGCCTCCGATGATTCAGATGGTCGCCTCGCTGCGGTTGCGTCGGGTCCAGAGGGCTTGGTGGCGTGCCGCCTCGCGGTGGGCCATCCGCCTCGCCGGGGCGGGCACCGGCTCCTCGCGGCCCCACGAACTCAGGGTTCCTGACATCTCGCGGACGAAATCCACCCCGGCCGGGGTCAGGCCGTCCCTGGACAGGAGGCTCGCGCATGCCAGCAGCGCCGCCGCCCGCCAGCGCTCGAACTCGGCGTGCGCGTGCAGGTCGCCAGGCGACCACCGGCGCTCCCGCCGCCAGAAGGCCGTCACGCCGAGGTGCGCGTAGGCGCCCTGGAGCAGGCTGTACACCGGGCGGGGGTCCTCCCTCCACGGGGCGTAGTACCGCCCGTCATGGCCGGGTCGGATCATCGGCACCGCCTCGATCAGTGCCGCCAGCTTCACGTGCTGCACCTCGTGCCCGAGGACCAGGGCGAGGGCGCGGGCGTCGCCGGTGGAGGAGAACGCGACGCTGCCGTGCACCTCGCGGGAACTGGCGCTGCTCCGGCTGGAACCGCGGTCGGCCAGCGGTGTCACCACCCGGATACCGGCCCCCGCCTCCTCGGCGGTGGGACGGTGGCGGCGGACCAGCCAGCGCCAGGCCGCCGCGAGATCGTCCCGCCAGCGCGCCAGCTCGGCGTCCGGCAGCCTGCCGCGCAGCGGGACGGCGGGCAGCCGGTAGGGGTCGAGGTCGTCGACGAGGACGTCCAGGGACAGCCCCTCCGACGACACCGTCAGGCGGCGCAGGCCGAGCCAGCCGGGCGCTTCGCGGCCCCAGTCGGCAGGGATCGCGACCCTCGCGCCCGGCGCCTCCACCACCGCGCCCGCGCCCGCGACACGCACCGTCGCGGACGGGACGCGCCCCGGCAGGGCGGCCATGCCCACCGAGGGCAGCATCAGCTTCCCGCCGGTCACCGGGACGGTGACGGTGGCGCCGGTGCCCGCGCGGATCGCCGCCGCCGCCGCGAGCGCGCCGAGCCGTTCCAGACCGCGGGACGTGCCGTCGCGGCGGGCCTCCCGGATCGCCTGGCCCGCCCACGCGCCGACCGCGGGATGCCTGACCACCTGGCGAACCGCCTCCGGGTGGGCCGTCTGCAGGTCCGCGAGCATCCGGTAGGCCGCGCCGACACGTCCTGCGGTACCGGGGCGTCCGGACGCGCGCGCCAGTTCCGCCACACCGCGCAGCAGCAGCAGATGCCGGCTGGTCTGGATGTCGCCGAGCATCCGCATCGCGGGAACGCCGCCCGCGCCCGCGGCCATTTCCCGCACGATCTCAGCCGGCGGCCGGTGGTAGCGGATCTCCATGTGCCGCCTTTCGCTCGGCCGCCGTCCGCGAAAGGTCGGCGGCGACCCTGGATCGGATGTGCAGGATGAGGCGGAGAAGATCCGCGCAGTACACCGAAGGATTTCTGAAACCGCTGCCCGGACGGTAGCGATGCGCGTAATGGCCGCCCCCGCACACGTTTTTCACCGGGCAGGACAGGCAGGCCGGGCACAGCGCCCCCGCGCCGATCTGCCGGGCCGCCACGAACGGCGACAGCAGTACCGTGTCAAAGGAGTCGCCGAACACGTGCCGTCCCGTTTCGGGGGCGCCGGGGAAGGCCGATTTGAGGATGTCGGACTGCTCGATGGCCCCGTCGGTCTCGACCACCACGACGCCGACCGGCGACAGCCCCACCACCTCGCTGGTGGACGCCCCGCCCAGCAGCAGATGCAGGATCTCCTGGAACAGGCGGACACCGGTCTCCTGCCGGGGCGCCCCGTACCAACGGTCGAACACCGCGGCCAGCCAGTCGCCGTACGGCGCGTCCGCCGGATCGTCGCGTCCGGCGGGAGCCTGCGACCAGTTCGCGTGCGGAAGCAGCAGGTCGACGGTGGGCGGGCCGTACTCCAGCAGGGCCTCGTAGGTCTCCACCGGGTCGTTGCGGAGGTCGACCGTGCACAGCAGGCCGCCGAACAGGTGCCGGTAGCGGCCGGAGGCGAGCCGCCGGAGCGCCGCGTGCACGGCGGCGTGGCTGCCGCGGCCGTCGGCGTGGCGGCGGTGGCGGTCGTGGGCGGCGGCCGTGCCGTCCAGGCTGACCCCGACCCGTACGCCGAGCGCGTCGAAGAGCCGCAGTTCCTCCTGGCCGAGGCGGACGGCGTTGGTCTGCACGACGGCGCGGACGCGGTCGCGGCCGTCCGGACCGGGACCCGCGGTCTCCCGGACCGCCTCACGCGTCAGGCGGACGGCGTCCCCGAGCAGGTCCGTCCCGGCCAGCAGCGGCTCGCCGCCGTGCAGCACGAGCGCGACGGAGTCGAGATCGTGGTCCCGCACGTGCTCGGCGATGCGCCCGGCGGTGCGGACGAGCACCCGGCGCGGCATCCGGTGCGGACGGCCGCGCCAGCTCTGGTCGCTCATCCGGTAGACGTAGCAGTGGTCGCAGGCCAGGTCGCAGCGGCTGGCGACCTTCAGGACGAAGTGCCGGAAGGGGGTGGGCCGCCAGCCTCCGGCCAGCAGCGCGGGCACGTCCAGGTCCGCCGGCCACTGGCCGCGCGGCGGCGCGCCCGGAAAAGCGGTTTCCTCGATCATGCGGACCCGTGCCCGAGCATGGCACTCCCCACTCCAGCCAGGCGCCGCACCGGAAACGGGCCATCCCCTATTCGGCCGGCGTCGCGGTGGCCTTCATCGCAAAATAACATTTTCCATGGAGGTGCATCCATGCCCGATACAGGAGCGGACTCGCCCGATCAGTTGCTCGATGTCAGCGCCATCCCCTTGCACACACTGGACGATCTCGGGGAAACGGTGTTGGCCAGGGCTCTGCACCGGATTTTTGTGTCACTCGACACAAACTCTCCGGAGGGCGTCGCGGGTTTTGAGTCCGCACTCGCCGATGATGGACAGGAAATCGGAATGACCGGGTCCGGCCGCGATCCCGATCAGGGATAACGGATGTCCCTGATCTGCCGAATGAGTTCGTCCACGCGGGGAAGGGCGGGGTCGTTCGCGGGCGTCATGATCCGCAGAGCGGCGCTCAGCTCGTCCAGCATGGCCGCGTCCTGGTGGCGCAGCGCGCGGCGGACCACGGCGGTCAGTTGGAGCATCGGGGTGGCGCCGCCGATGTCGAGGGGACCGAGCTGCTCCTCGACCAGCCTGATCCAGGTGCGGATCCCCCCGTCCCGGAGCGGCTCCACCAGGTAGAGGGCGCGGACGAGGCGCTCCTTCAGCACCGACGGCACCGTGCCCGGAACCGGGGAGGGCAGCGGAGGGGGCGACGCGGCGGTCGACGGCTCACCGAACGCGGGCTTCACCGCCTCGGCCTCGGCGCGGCCGAGCGGCGGCAGCTCGAGCGCATCGGCCTCGACGATCCATCGCGCGATCGTCTTGAGCGCGTCCAGATAGGGTTTCCCGCCGACGCGCCTGAGATCGATCAGCGGATCGCCGCCGAGGCTTCGGTGGCTGTTGTGCAGCCTGGCCACCGCGTCGGGCGGCTTCGCGGACCCTGACCAGCGCAACGGCATGAGGCAGCGGGTCGCCGGAGTGCCCGGCGCGGCGTTGACGCGGCCGGTGCGCTCGGCGAAGACGGCCCACTCCCGCCCGCACCAGCGGCTGTTCCCGTAGTCGGCGGACAGCAACGCGATCATGGACCGTGCGGTGCGGGCCCGCTCGATGAGCACCGCCTCCCAGTCGTCGCCGGGGTACAGCCCCTCGCGGTCCAGGAAGCCGACGTTCGCGCGGCCGCGGCCGAGGAGCAGCCGCACCTCCACGTCCAGCTCGTCGAAGAACTGGGCGACCAGATCCTGGTCGACGTGCCGCGCGTAGCTGACGAAGAAGGCATAGGGCGTCTCGGACATCGGCGCTCTCCAGGTGGTCAGGGGTAGCGGATCCGCCGTATCCGCCCGACGTGGTCGACCACGTCGGGCAGCGCGGGATCGTTCTCGGGCGCCATGACGCGGAGGGCGGCGACCATCTCGTCCAGCATCGCCCCGTCCCCGTGAAGCAGGCAGCGGCGGACCACGTTGACCAGTTTGGCCCGCATCGTGTCCCCCCCGATGTCGAGTGTCCCGAGCTGGTCTCCGATCAGCTTGATCCACATCTCGACCCCGCCGTTGCTCAGTGCCTCGACCCGGTACAGCGCGTCGACGAGCTGCGCCTTCAGTGCCGTCGGCACCGGCTCGGCGGGCGCGGGGCCCTCTCCCGCGACGGGCGGGCGCGGCGCCGGCACCACCGGCGCGTCCGGGACGGCCGGCACGACAGGTGCGTCCGGCACGACAGGTGCGACCGGCACCGCCGGCGCGGCCGGCGGCGCGAGGGATCCGCCGAGGCGCATCAGCTCCAGGCAGGCGTCCACGCCGAGTCCCGGCGCCTCCAGGAGCAGTTCCCCCACCCGGCTGAGCAGGGCGGGCCGGCGGCCGAGCCCCTCGGCGAGCCGCACCGCCTGGACGGGATTCAGCTCGGGCGCCTTCCTCATCAGCAGGATGACCGATTCCTCAAGGGTCAGCGGCCCCAGCGGATAGGGCAGCGCGCCGGGCACAGCGGTCTCGCCCGCGCAGGTGATCAGAACGTGCCCCGGCCCCTCGGGCACATGGCCGTCCAGGTCCCCGTCGGACCGCACCCCGTCGTAGACGGTCAGCCACCACCGGCCGGGTGCGGCCACGGCGCCGACCGCCTCGCGCAAAGCGGCCTTCTGCGCGCTCAGACCGTCCCCGGAACGGCAGTCGAACCACCAGATCACCGTGTAGCGCTGCCCGAACCGGTGGCAGTACTCGAGAGCGAACGCGGTCTTCCCCGACCGCTCCATCCCCTCCCCGTCGGTGAGCAGGACGGGCTTGGACGCGAGCAGCTCGCCGACCTCTTCGAGCTCGTCGTCGCGGCCGGCGAAGTGGGGGTCCCGAGTGCCGCGCCTGCAGACGGGCGGCGGAGCACCGGGGCGCCGGAGCGGATCGGGCGGCGCCGAGGGAACGAAGCGGTGCGAATGGGGCGCGGGCATGGACGACGGGCCGTTCAGGCCGAGCGTCGGAGCGCGTCGAGCAACGTCCTGATCACGCTCTCGTCGAGGCCGTGCATGGGGATGGCGCGTTCGCTCAGGCCGCCGGGAAGAGGACCGCTGTCGACCTGGACGGGTATGACGGGCGCGCTCCGTCCCGGGGGCGCGCCGAGCGCCTGCTCCCAGTCGAGGTCGTCCTCACGCACCAGGGCCTCCATGTGCGGGGCGACGGAGTTCTGTGAGAGCACGGCGACGACGCGTTCCCCGCTGTCGCGGGCGCGGGCGACCGAGTCGCGCAGGCGCTCGGCCCGGCCGGCGTTCCACCGGACCAACTCGACCTCGTAGTCGTTGGTGCGCAGCAGGTTGCCGAGGTACTCGGCCCAGGGCTGGTCGGGGCCGACATAGCTGATCGCGACGGTGCGGGGCAGCTCGCCGGCCTCGGCCGGGCCCGGCACCGGCACCGGCTCCTCGGTCGCGTCGCGCACCCCGAACGCGGGCCCGGTGGCCGCCGCCGTCGCCTCGTCGAGCGGTCCGAGACCGGCCTGCGCGGCCTCGAAGACCAAGGCCGCGACCGCGCGCACGACCGCGTAGTAACCGCCCGGACCGTCGAGCGCGCGGGCGCGCATGAGGCCGTAAAGCCCGGAGGCGGTGTAGGGCCCGGCGCCGGCCGAGGTCCAGAAGGCGGGCAGGGGATGCATGATCATGGGCAGTCGCGTCTCCGGGTTCAGCGGCTTCCACTGGACCGGGATGAGGCACAGGTCCCGCACCTGCGGGTGGAGTGCGAGCCGCTCGGCGAAGATCGCCCATTCGCGGCCGCAGCGCCGGTCGCGGAGATGCGCGTGGGAGACGAGCGCGACCATCGCCGGGGAGGTGGCCGCCGCGTGCACGGACGCGCCGCCCGGTGCGGCCAGGCACCCCTCGGTGAAAGGACCGCGGCGGACGCGGATCTCCCTTTCGAGATCATTGTGAAAACGGCGAACCCAGGCCCGCTCCTCAACCCTGGCGTAGCTGGTGAAGAAATAGGTCTTCACGTTACCTCGCATGCGCGGACGGACTCAGCTCGGGCA
Organism: Actinomadura rugatobispora; assembly: GCF_055379765.1. Lineage (NCBI taxonomy): Bacteria > Bacillati > Actinomycetota > Actinomycetes > Streptosporangiales > Thermomonosporaceae > Actinomadura > Actinomadura rugatobispora. The sequence continues at coordinate 2,734,021 of NZ_AP029191.1, forward strand.
TCGCCTGCGGGGTCCGGTACGGAGGGTCGGGGACGACGGCTCACTTGTAGGGCCATCGTAAGGGATCGGACACCGGTCGGCCCGGGAAGGTGCGCTCACACCATCGGCCACGCCATGAAACGCAGACCATCACCGCACATCAGGGGCCCGGACTCGCCCACTGCGGCCACTTGCGGCCAAGGGTCCCGCCATTCAGGACGACCCAAACCATTTTTCACTTGATCGTTTACTCGGATAACTCGTGGGTGTGAACCTGAGCGCGCGAGGCATATAGGATGGTCCATCCCTAAGTATTCTTTCCATCGTTGTGCACTTGGGTCCCAGGGCGGGGGCGAGGGTGACTCCACATCACGGCGAGGCGTCCGGTGCGATCGCGACACCTCCTGGAAAGATCGTCAGCTTCCATGGAAGCCAGGCGGGAATCGGCTGCTCCATGGCGCTGGCCAACGCGGCCTGGATCCTGTCCAGCACCGGCCGGAACGTACTGATCGTCGACTGGGCGATCGGGGCGCAGCGCCCGTCGGTCGACCAGTACCTCGCGAAGTTCTTCGCGGACGAGGAGGTCCCCGACGAGCAGGAGGGCCTCCTCGACCTCCTGCTGAGTTACCGCAAGGCCCACTCCGAGGCCGTGCGCCGCGACCCCGACCCCGACCTCGACGTGATCTGGCGGCGGCAGGGCGGGATCGGCCGCCACATCGTCGAGCTCAACTGGCCGCAGGCCGGGATCGACACCGGCCTGACCGGGAAGCTCGCCCACCTCGGCCCCGGAAGGCGCGCCGACGACACCTACTGGGCCGAGGCCGAACGCCTCGACTGGGAGTTGTTCGCGGCGAGCAGGCACGGCCGCCACTTCCTGGCCTCGCTGCGCGAGGACCTGGTGGGCAGCGGGTACGACTACGTGCTGCTCGACAACCATTCGGGGCGGTCGACGCTGGCGCGGCTCGGCGTCGTCCATCTCGCCGACGTGCTGATGGCCTGCTTCAGGCTGGGGCACGTCGAGAGCATCTCCGACGGGGCCAGGGTGACGCAGGACCTGCGGAAGCTCACCGCGGGCCGCGACGCCGGGCCCGTCACGGTGCTGCCGGTGCCGATGGGGGACGACCACTACCCCGCCGACGACATCAAGCGCTTCGCCCACCTCCAGTACGGCCCGCTGCTGGAAGGGCTCGACGAGATCGGGCGGGAGCGCTACTGGGGGAAGATCACCGTCCCGAGGTCGCCGTCCCTCTGGCGCCATCCCGTCATCGCGGCGATCGCCCAGAGCCCCCATGAACAGGGAACGGCCCTCAAGGCGTACGAGGCGGTGGCGCAGGCCATCACCGGAGACCCCGCCACCGAGCTGAGGCCGCTGCCCGAGCCGAGCCGGCGCGCCCTGGAACGGCACCTGACCGCGAAGCCGGCGACCGCCGGATTCGACGTCGCGATCTTCTCCTGCGCGGCCGACGCCCCCTGGGCCGACTGGATCACCTGGGTGCTGCGGCGCGCCGGGCTGACCGTCAGGGCGGGGGGCGGCGACGCGCCGGCCGAGACCAGCGTCGTGCTGCTGTCGCCGCGCCTGCTGGAGTCCAGCGAACTCGACCCGGCCATGGGGCTGATCGCCGACCTGCGGTCGGGGTCCGGTGCCCGCGCCGACCAGCGGCTGGTGGGCGTGCGGGTCAGCGAGGGGACGCTGGGCGAGATCCTGTCCTCGGTCGTCGACGTCGACCTGGTGCCGCACGGGCCGGACGACGCCACCGCCCGCCGTGAGCTGCTGACCTACTTCACCTACAGCGACCGGCTCGTGCCCCGCGCCGACGACCTGCCGGACGCGCCCCGCTTCCCCAAGCGGGTCCCGCGCGTCCAGCGGGTCCGTGCGACCACGCGCTCCTTCGTCGGACGTGACGCGGTGCTGCGGTCCCTGCGCGAGAAGCTGCGGGACAACCGCGGCACCGGCCGTCCCACCGTGCTGACCGGTCCCACCGGGATCGGGAAGAGCAGTGTCGCGGCCGAGTACGCCTGCCTGTTCGCCTACGACTACGACGTGATCTGGTGGATCTCCGCCGAGGAGCAGCGCGAGGTGCGGACGCGGCTGGCGCGCCTGCTGCCCCACCTGCGCGAGGGCGCCGCCCCCGACGCCCAGGACGCCGTGGAGCAGACCCTCGCCGCGCTGCGCGGCGGCGACCACGGCCGGTGGCTGCTGGTCTACGACGCGGCGGGCGACCCGCTCGAGCTGGAGCGCCTGATGCCCGACGGCGGCCCGGGCGAGGTGCTCGTGACCTCCCGGCACGAGGGCTGGGCCGCGGCCGGTCACAGCACCGTCCCGGTCGGGCGTTTCGAGCGCGGCGAGAGCGTCCGCCTGTTCCGCGAACGCATCGGGCAGAGCGATGTCACCCACTCCCACGCCGAGCGCGTCGCCCGGCGGCTCGACGACCATCCGCTCGCCGTCGACCAGGCGGCCGGATGGGTCACCTCGCGCTGGATCGCCGCACAGGAGGAGAAGGGGCCGCCGCCCCTCGACCGCACGCCCGGCGCGCTGGCCGACCAGCTCCTCGACCTGCTCGGCGACGCCGAGGAGATCACCACGGCGCCGGCCGGCGAGGAGGGGGCGTCCGCGGCGCGCACCGCCGGGCTCTCCCTGGAACGGCTGGCCCGCGAGCGCCCGGCGGCGCTGTGGCTGGTGCGGATCTGCGCGTACCTGGCCTCCGACGGCGTGGCCATGGAGCTGGTGCGCTCGGCGGGGATGCGCGAGCGGATCGGGCGCCATGATCCGGACGTGGGCGTCGACCTGACCGTCGACGAGGTCGTCCAGATGGTCAAGCGGTACTCGCTGGTCCGGGTCGACCAGCAGCTCGACCGCCTGCAGGTCCATCCGCACACGCTGCGGACGGTCCGGGCCGGGATGTCCGAGGACGAGCGCGTCGAGGCCCGCGCGTCGGCGCAGCTGGCACTGGCCGCGTTCGTGGCGGGCGACGACGCGTCCCGCCACGTCCAGGAGCGGCGCCACCGGGAGTCGCAGCGGCACGTGCGGGCCTGCGAGGTGGGCGAGACCGCCGACGCCGGCCCGGAGGTGCGCGCCTGGGCCGTCCAGCAGGTCAGGTACCTCTACATGTCCAACGACTGGGAGGTGGGGCGGGCCCTGGCCGAGCAGTTGCGCGTCCAGTGGACGGCCGACTTCGGCGAAAGCGACCGCCACCGGCTGGAGCTGCTCATCCAGCTCGCTAACGTGCAGCGCGAGCTCGGCATGTACGAGCGCGCCGCGCACTGGGACGCCGAGGCCCAGCGGCTGCGCGAGGAGTCGCTGCCGTCCAACCACCTGCTCGGCCTGCGGATCCGGCGCAGCGTCGCCGCCGACCTGCGCGCCCGCGGGGCGTTCGTCCAGGCCCTCCTGATGGACCAGCAGACGTTGGAGGCGTTCAAGGAACGGCTCGGCGAGGAGCATCCCGACACGCTCCGGGCCGCCAACAACCTCGCGCTCGCGTTCCTCCTGACCGGAGCGGCGAAGGCGGCGATGGAGCTGGACCGTACCACCTACGAGACGCGCCGCCGGATCCTGGGCGAGCAGGCGCCCGCGACCTGGCACTCCATGGTCAGGCTCGCCATCGACTACCGGGAGATGGGCGAGTACGCCAACGCCCGCAGCCACCTGGAGACGGCGCTGGCCCTCCTGCGCGCCTCCGCCGGCAACGCCTCACCGACGACCCTGCGGGCGGCGCGGGCGCTCGCCGTCACCCTCCGCGACCACGGCGAGGCGGAGGAGGCGCTGGGGTCGATCACCGAGACCTGGCACGCGAGCCAGGCGTTCTACGGCCCCCACCACCCGGAGACCCTCTCGTGCGTGGTCAGCCTCGCGGCCACCCAGGCGGCCCTCGGCCGGTACGGCGAGGCGCTGCGCCGCGGACGGCTCAACCTGGCGCTCTACCGGGAGACCTTCTCCCCGTCGCATCCCTTCACGCTCGCCTGCCATGCCAACCTCGGCGTGTACGCGCGGCTCGCCGGCCGGCTCGACGAGGCCCGCAGGAGCGGCGAGGAGGCGTGGCGGGCGCTGCACGACGACGCCGACGTCGGCCCCGAGCACCCGTTCACGCTGGGCGCGGAGATCGGATACGCCAACGCGCTGGTCGCGCTGGGCGAGACCGAGGCCGCGGCCGAGCGCGAGCGGCACGCCTACGCCGGCTTCAAGCAGCGGCTGGGGCCGGGGCATCCGCTGAGCCGGATCGCCTACACCAACCTGCACGTGACCGAGGACGCGAGAGCTGATGCCGACGGCGGGGACGGCGGCCTGCGCAGGGACATCGACCTTGAGATTCCGTCGACGTGAGCGCCGATTCCGCCGCCGAGGCGGACGGAGAACGGGGTACGTGATGACGCTCCAGCCCCCCGAGGGCGGCAACGGACCGGGTCTGACGATCACCGAGGGGCAGCCCGCCCGGGCCGCGAACGGCTTCGAGAGGATCAAGGGCCTGTGCCGGCGGGCCCTCGGCCGGCACACCGTGCAGTACGTCTCGTACTACATCCGCGGCAACCAGCAGTTCTGGCAGGACACCTTCGCCTCCGCCCACGCGCCGGGCATCGCCTCGCCGGACGACGCCAAGCGCAAGCGCGAGTCGCTGGAGACCAGCGGGCAGCATCTCCACTACGTGGTGGCCCGGCTGGACAAGGCGTTCGAGCCCGTCCGCAGCGGCCGGCTGATCCGCTGCGTGTTCGACGTCGGGGAGGGCGCGCTGTTCTACTACTCGCCGTTCCACGGCGAGTACCTGGTGGGCGCGTCCCTGGAGGAGTCACCGGTGGACGAAGCCGACGCCACCATGGTCTGGCTCTGCGACGAGGTCCGGCTGGCCCGCGGATACGGCGGCAACCAGAATCCGGCCGGCGAGCACACCAAGTACGACGTGGACGTCGACCCCGCCGACCTCCTGCCCCAGGAGCGGTACATCGACGAGTACGCCGTGAGCGGCGATTCGCGCGGCGAGCTGAGCGGGCACCTGCGTGCCGCGCTCAGCCCCGAGGCGTTGCACTACGTGGCCTACTTCGAGGGCCCCGACCTGGTGCGGTCGGCCGACCTGCTCCGGCATCGCCGGCTGGGCTCGTTCACGGTCGGCACCGAACACGCCGACCGCCGGAAGCACTACGAGCGCATCGGCAAGCTGACCCACATCACCAGCCACCGCATGGACCGCATGCTGCTCCCGCTGCTGGGCGGGGTGCTGCACCGCGTGGTCCTGGACGTCGAGGCCGGGGCGGTGTACTACCGGCGGCTGGGGAACGACCAGGCGCTCATCGGCATCACGCTCGACCAGGCCAAGGTCGCGGTCGCGGAGGCGGCGCTGAACACCCTGGCCCAGGCGATCGCCGCCCGTTGACGACGCCCGCCGCCGCGCCCCCGGCTCAGCGAAGCAGGGCTCAGGGGAGGAGGGCTCAGGGCAGGGCGGGGGCGTCGTCGCCGGGAAGCCTGGCCATCCACGCCTCGTTCTGGGCGGAGATGACCAGCTCGCACTCGGCCGCGAAGGCGTCGCCGCCCTCGGCCGACCCGGTGTGCGCGGCGTCCCGTTCGTGCCGGGCCAGCAGCCTGGCGAGCTGACCGGCGGTCCTGGCGTACTCCAGTTCCTGGTACTCGTACTTCGAGGCGGCCGCGTGCGTGCTGACCGCCGCCGCGAGCGTGGTCGCCACCGCGACCCAGGCGGCGATCTCCCCCACCTGGAAGGCCCCCGCCGCCGCGCCGCACACGGCCCCGGCCGCGCCCAGCGCCATCTCGATCCGGCGGACCACCCGGACCCGGCCTCCCATCAGCCGCGCCTTGGGCCGGTAGTAGCCGTCCAGTTGCCTCCGGACCCGTTCGCGCGCGTAGGAGTCGATGCCGGAGACCGCGGGAAGGGACCGCGCGTCCGCCCTGATGCCGGTGAGGTGGTGGAGCAGGTCGGCTCCGTCGGCCTCGATGCGCTCGGAGGTCTCCAGCAGGGGGCCGGGGCCGGTCGCACCGCGGTACCGGCCCGCACCGGCGAGTGAGACGTACACCTCCGACTTCAGCGCCTCCGCGACGGAGCGCAGCCGGGTCCAGTCGTGCGTGGCGGCCGGCCCCGCGGACCGGACCGTCAGCGGGACCAGCGCCGCGGCGACGGCGGCGCCGAAGGCGAGGGTCTCCCCTGCCATGCCCAGATCCATCGTCTGGGCGGCGGCGGCGCCCATGACGGCGGCGCAGGCGCCGAGCAGCAGGCTCGCGAGGCGGGTCCGGGCGATCCGCCGTTTGAGCCGGTCCGCGGCCCGCGACCAGACGTTCTGACGGTCCCAGACCTGCTGGACGGCCACCGGGCCGGACGCCTCACCCGGCACTCCCGTGCCTCCTCGTGTGCTCGGCCGCGCCCAGTGAGGTGGAGCAGGCGGTGTCCTCATCTCCGCGGCGCGGCGGGGGGATCAGCGGCATGGGAGGCCCGGGCCCCTCCGGCGACGGCCCCGGCGCCGGCGCCGCGCCCGTGGGCTCGCGGCCGCCGCCGCCCGTGGGCTCGTGGCCGGCGGGCGGCGGGCGGCGGGCCGAGCCGGGCGGGAACCGCCGTCCGGCCGCCTCCCGGATCGCCGCCCACGACCCGGCGCGGTCGTAGGCGGAGTTGAACAGGGCGTGCAGCATGTTGACGACGACGATCGCGGGGGCGACGACCGCCATCACGTCGGGCAGGATCGAGCTGAGCAGCAGCGCGAGGACGATCGCCGTGATGCCGTTCTGCTGCGCGATCGCGAGCAGGGCCCGGTCGTCGGCGGTCTGCCCGCGCGTGAGGGGGATGCTGACGACCACCTGCGCCAGGAAGGCGGTCACGCCCAGCACGATCCCGGCGGCGATCAGCACCCGCACCGACAGCAGGAAGCCCACGCCGAGGACCGCCAGCACCAGGGCGATCTGGGTCAGCAGCGCCAGCGTCCGTGCGAACGCTTCGGGCGCCCGTGGCAGGACCGGGCGGACGAACAGGCCGATGAGCGCGACGCCCAGCATCCAGAACTGGGTGACCGCCACGGCGCCCGCCGCCGCCAGGAGCACGCAGCCGGCCGCGAACACCGCGGTGCCGTCCGGTCGCCATCGCCGCAGCGCCCACCACATCCCGCAGACCACCGCCGCGAACGCCGCGTTGGCGGCCATCCCGAGCGCGACGCCGCCCAGGCCGGAGCCCTGGAGCACCGCGAGTTCGCCGGTGCGGTCGAGGTCGTGGGCCGTCACGGCCAGCGTCGCGGCGTAGATGGTGAGCAGCGTGGTCACGGGGTCGTCGAACGACGCCCACGCCAGCAGCAGCGATCTGCCGCGCGCCGACAGTCGGGAGGAGTGCTGCAGCGCGGCGACCGCCAGCGGGTCGATCTGCGCGACCGCCACGCCCAGCACCAGCGCCTCGGGCCCGGGGAACAGCACGGTCATGACCAGCGTGATGAGGGCGGCCTTGGCCAGCACCCCCACCGTGACGGCCAGGACGATCGTGCGCAGATCGGTGCGCATCCGGGCGGTTTCGATTCCGTGCGTGCCGCTGTAAAGGCCGATCGCGAGCAGCGCCGCGACGGCGTGGAAATACGGCTGACCATTGACCAGATCGTCGACCTGTCCGGATCCGACGGCCCGGCCGAGGGCCACCCCTGTCGCCGTGATGAACAGCGCGATGAGCAGCCGCCTGGCGGCGGGGCTGCGGACCACGGCCTGTGCTCTCATGGCGGGACGACCCCGCTTCCCCGGCCCGTGGTCACCCCGTACAGGCCGCATCGGCATCTCACGGTCGATGGTGCGCCGAGCGATTCAACAATAATCGTTGACTGAGATGATCACCATCTTTACCGGGAAGGGTCGTCCTGGCCGGAGTATGACAGTGCCGGAAAGGCGGCGAATACAGGGCATATTCCAGATCGGGAATTGCCGTCGGCGCGGGGTCAGGGCGCGGTGCGGAGGAGGGGGACCAGGTAGGTGCGGGCGAAGGCGCGCAGGTCGGCTTCGGTTTCCAGGGGGATGCAGCTCTGCGGGGCCAGGAAGATGGACATCGCGAGCCGGACCATGATCTCCGCGGCGGCGTCCGGGGCGGGCACCGGGGGCGGGCCGGCGGAGCGGCGGAACTGCTCGGCCAGGAAGTCGCGGGCGAACGTCAGCACGAACCGGGAGTCGGTGGTCAGGTAGGGCAGGATCAGCTCCGGCTCGGCGCTGATCAGGCGGGCCAGCAGGGGGTTGCCCCGGGCCAGGCCGACGCCGGTGACGAAACCCTCGACCAGGCGGTCCTCGATGGTGGGGCGGCGCTCGGCGGCGCGCACCATGACGACCATGGCCCGCCGCGCCTCGCGCAGCGCGACGGCCTGCATCAGGTCCTTCTTGCTGCCGAAGCGGCGGTAGACGGTGGCGCGCGCCAGCCCGGCGCGGCGGGCGACGTTGTCCACGCTGGTGCGGCGCAGCCCGTAGGAGCCGAACTCCTCCAGGGCCGCGTCGAGGATCCGCGTGGTGAGCTCTCCGGTCTCCTCGTCCAGGCTCAGCCCGGGCGAGATCAGGTCTTCGGGTGGCGCCATGTCGCGGTCACTATAGCCGCACGGCCCGGCTGTGCCCCAGGTCACGTTGACCGGCGTGAGACAGAGAGACATATTTCTCTATATGTATCGCAGCATGGCGACTCCACGGACACTCCCGCCGGAGTTGCGGGAGTTCGACCTCTCGGGGCTGGGGTTCTGGACGCGCCCCGACGCCCACCGGCTGGAGGCGTTCCGGCGGATGCGGGAGATGGAGGGAGCGGCCTTCGTCCCGATCGCCAAGCTCCCGTTCATCGCGTCCAAGCCGGGCTTCCACGCGCTGGCCCGCCACGCCGACGTCACCGAGGCCAGCCGCCGCCCCGAGCTGTTCAGCAGCGAGCCGACGGCCAACACGCTGACCGAGATGCCGGCCTGGGCGGGCCGCTTCTTCGGATCGATGATCAACATGGACGATCCGCGGCACGCGCAGATCCGGCGCGTGGTGTCCCGGGCGTTCAGCCCGAAGATCCTGGCCCGGGCGGAGGAGGATCTTCAGCGGCGGGCCGCCCGGATCGTCGACGACATGATCGCCGAGGGGCCGCGGGACTTCGTCGCCCAGGCCGCGGCGCGGCTGCCCGTCGAGGTCATCTGCGACCTGATGGGCATCCCGGAGCGCCACCACGGCATGGTCCTGAACCGGACCAACGTCATCCTCGGTTACAGCGACCCCGAGTACAACGGGATCAAGGCCGACGAGCGCTACATGAACGGCGACCCGCGGCGGCTCGACGTGCTGAAGGGCGCGGTCCGGCTCGTCCGGGCGGGCCGCGATCTGTCCCGCCTGGTGAAGCGGCTGGGCGAGGAGCGCAGGAAGCGGCCCGGGGACGACCTGATCTCCAGGCTGGTGAACGCCAACGACGACGGCGAGTCGCTGACCGCGCAGGAGACCGGCTCGTTCTTCATCCTGCTGGTCACCGCCGGGAACGAGACCACCCGCAACGCGATCGCGCACGCCCTGCGGCTGTTCACCGAGTTCCCCGAGCAGCGGCGGCTGCTGGCCGAGGACTTCGAGGGACGGATCGCCGGGGCGGTCGAGGAGATCGTCCGGTACTCCTGCCCGGTCATCCAGTTCCGCCGCAACGTCACCCGGGACTGCGAGCTGAACGGCATCCCGCTCAAGAAGGGGGACATCGCCGTCCTCATCTACACCTCGGCGAACCGGGACGAGTCGGTGTTCACCGACCCCGACGCGTTCGACATCACCCGCTCCCCCAACCCGCACGTGGGCTTCGGCGGGCCGGGCCCGCACTACTGCCTGGGCGCGCATCTGGCCCGCCGCGAGATCACCGTGATGCTGCGCGAGCTGTTCACCCGGCTGCCCGACATCCGCAGCGAGGGCGAACCGGACCGGCTGCTCTCCCACTTCATCAACGGCGTCAAGCGGATGCCCTACACCTTCACCCCGCCCGTCCAGGATCCGTCATGACCGGACTCGGACCCGGCTCGCTGACGTGGCGCTTCTTCGGCGACACCCGGATGGCGCTGGTCGGCCCGCGCGCCGCCGTGCTGCAGAACATGCTCCCGGCGCTCGGCCAGGGCGTGCTCGACCACTCGGTGTTCTTCGACGAGACCTTCGCGCGGGTGAAGCGGTCGGCCGGGCCGATCCTCAACACCGTCTACGGCGGGGCCGAGGCGAACCGGACGGGCATGAAGGTCCGCGACTACCACACCGGCATCAAGGGCACCATGCCGGACGGGACGCGCTACCACGCGCTGGATCCCGACACCTATTACTGGGCGCACGCGACGTTCCTCGACACCATGCTGTACTGCGTCGAGACCTTCATCCGTCCCCTGAGCGAGGCCGAGAAGCGCCGCGTCTACGAGGAGTCCAAGACCTGGTACCGCATGTACGGGGTCAGCGACCGGGTCATGCCGGAGGACTGGGAGTCCTTCCAGGCGTACTGGAAGCGGATGCTCGACGAGGAGATCGTCGCGCACAAGACCGCGCGCTACGGCGTCGGTTACGTGTTCAAGGGGCTCCCCAGGCCGAAGCAGGTTCCCGCGCCCGTATGGCGCGCGGTCAGCCCGCCGCTGAACTCGGTCGCCCGTTTCGTCACCGTGGGCGGTCTGCACCCGCGCATGCGCGAGCTGCTCGGCACGCCCTGGAGCGCCGCGGACGAGCGCCGCTACCGGCGGTTCGCGGCCGCCGTCCGGGGCCTGAACCGGGTGTGGCCGTTGCTTCCCGAGGCCGTGCGGTACGTTCCGCAGGCCCGCAGGGCGTTCGCCCGCGAGCGCCGGCGCGGTGGGCGATGACGTCCAACCGCGCGCGGCTCGCGTGGCTGCGCGCCGCGTGGCGGGCCGGGCTGCTCGCCCCGATGCCTCCGCGGACGCTGGCGGCGGTGGCACGGGCGATGCGCGCGTACGGCCCGATCGGCGCGGCGACCACCGTCGGCGCGGCGCGCTTCGGCGACCGCACCGCCGTGGTGGACGATCACGGCCCGGTGACCTACCGCGAGCTCGACACCGCGGCGAAGGCGCTGGCGACCGCCTGGCACCGGCGCGGCATCGGCCCCGGGAGCCGGGTCGCCGTCCTGTGCCGCAACCACCGGGGGCTGCTGCTGGCGATGTCGGCGGCGGCCAAGCTCGGGGCCGGGATCGTCCTGCTCAACACCGATTTCGCCGCCCCGCAACTGCGCGGCACCGTCGAGGAGGAGGGCATCACCGCCCTGGTCCACGACGAGGAGTTCGCGCCGCTGCTGCAGGGCATCGAGGTCCCGCAGGGCACGTACACCGCCTGGTCCGACGACGGTGGCTCCGACCTGGACGGGCTGTCGGCGGGCCGCGCCCTCACCCCGCCCGCGCCGCCGCGCGCGAGCACGCTGGTGATCCTGAGCAGCGGTACGTCCGGCCGGCCCAAGGGCGCGGCCCGGTCGTCGGCGCCGAGCGAGCCGCTGGCGCTGCCCGGAGGGATCCTCACCCGGATCCCGTTCCGCCGGAAGGAGGCCGTCTTCGTCGCGCCGCCCCTCTTCCACGGCTGGGGCCTGACCTCCGCGACGCTGGCGCTCGCGCTGGGCTCGACGCTCGTCCTGCACCGCCGCTTCGACGCCGAGCGGACCGTCGCGGACCTGGCCGGGCACCGCTGCACCGCCCTGATCGCGGTGCCGACCATGCTGGGCCGCGTGCTGGAGGCCCCGAACCTGGGCGTCCACGACCTGTCCGCCCTGCGCGTCATCGCCACCGGCGGCGGCCCGCTCACACCGCACCTGACCCGCGAGGTGATGGCCGCGTTCGGGAAGGTCCTCTACAACTTCTACGGCTCCACCGAGGCGTCCTGCATCACCATCGCGACGCCCGAGGACCTGGTCGCGGCCCCCGGCTGCGCCGGCACGCCGCCGCCCGGAACGGCGGTGACCATCCTGGACGGCGACGGGCGCCCCGTACCGCCGGGCACGGTCGGGCAGGTCCATGTGAGCAGCCCGACGCGGTTCGACGGCTACACCTCCGGCGCGGCCGTGACCGGGCCCCTGCTGCCCGTCGGCGACCTGGGGCATCTCGACGCGGGCGGGCGCCTGCACATCGACGGCCGGGCCGACGACATGATCGTCTCGGGCGGCGAGAACGTGCACCCCGCCGAGATCGAGGAGCTGCTGGCCGCCCATCCCGACATCGCCGAGTGCGCCGTCGTCGGCGTCCCGGACCCCGAGTTCGGCCGGCGGCTGCGCGCCTACGTGGTCGCCTCCGGGCCCCTGGACGCGGAGCGGGTGAAGGCGCACGTCGCCGCCAACCTGGCCCGCTACAAGGTGCCCCGCGAGGTCGTCTTCCTGGACGAACTCCCCCGCACGCCCACCGGCAAGGTCATCAAACGCGCCCTGGACCGCTGAGGCCGGAGACCCAGGGTGATACCAGGTTTACCTAAGAGGTCAGGTTTACCTTATATTCGGACGGTGCATCCTTCTGAGATTCGCGCGGTCAGGACCGAGGCCGAGCTCCGGGAGATCGTCGCGGAGCCGTCGCAGGTCATCTGGGACAAGGACATCGCCCGGATCGACGAGCACGCGCGCACGATCATCGCGCACTCGCCGTTCGTGCTCCTGGCGACCTCGAACGCGGAGGGGGCCTGCGACGTCTCGCCGCGCGGCGACCCCGCCGGGTCGGTGCTCGTCCTGAACGACCGGCAGCTGGTGCTCGCGGACCGCCCCGGCAACCACCGGGTCGACAGCCTCCGCAACGTGCTGCACAACCCGCGCGTCGGGCTGCTGTTCATCGTGCCGGGGATGAACGAGACGCTGCGGGTGAACGGGCGCGCGACGCTCGTGTCGGACGCGCCGTTCTTCGACGACCTGACGGTGCAGGGGAAGCGGCCGCGGCTGGCGGTCCTCGTCGACGTCGAGGAACTGTACATGCACTGCGCGAAGGCGTTCCTGCGCTCGTCGCTGTGGGCCCCCGAGACCTGGCCGGACCGCAAGGGCCTGCCGACGCTCGGACGGATCGCCAAGGACCACATGGGGATCACCGAGCTGTCCGCGGCCGAGATCGACGCCGACCTGGACCGGGACGCCGAGACGAACCGGTACTAGAGAATCGGATCTTTTTTCCGCGACCGAACCGGATCGTCGGCCGGGACCAAGGACCAATCCCGGCCAACAATGACAGGCAACGACCAATGCCTTACCGAGTGTGAAACCCGCTACACTCAGACATCGCTCACTTCTCATCCGTCACGTCGTGCACTACAGTCCCGTGCCCAGGCGTGCCACCGGAACGGCCCGTCCCCTTGATTGCTCTCGGAACGGCTGCTCCCACGGCCACCTCACGAGGAGGTCACATGCGCGCGGACCTGGAAACCCTCTACGACGCCCACGCACATCGCCTGTACGCGCACTGCTGGTCGCTGGTCGGCGACCGCGGCGCGGCCGGCGCGCTCAGGGAGACGCTCACCGAGGCGTCGCGGATCCCGCCGCGCGGCGAGACGGTGCTGTGGCTGCACGGCCTGGCCCGTGCGGTCTGCTCCGAGCGCGGGGCGTTCGGCCGCCAGGGCCGTCCCGTCTTCGCGCAGGCGGCCGCCGACCCGCTGCTGGACGCGGTCGCGAACCTGCCCGCCGGCCACCGCGAGGCGCTGCTGCTGTCGGCGGGCGAGTGGCTGGAGGTCCGCGACATCGCGGCCGTCCTGCGCTGCTCGCCGGGCACCGTGCGTGAGTTGCTGCACGAGGCGCGGACCGGGCTGGAACGCGTCGTCCTGGACGCCCTCATGCGCGGCGCCGCCGATCCCGCCCGGCACATGGACGTCATCGAGGCGTTCGAGCGGGGGCGGCTCCCCAACCTCCTGGCCCGTCGCGCGCCCGCCATGGCGCCCGCGCCGCTGCGCGACCAGGTGCTGGCCGCCGCCGACCGCGAGGAGATCGGCCACGCCGAGCCCGCGGTCCCGGCCGGGGAGGTCGTGGTGATCGGCTCCGCCGGCGACGAAGACCCGCGACGGGAACGCTCCCGGCGCCGCAGGAGCGCCCTCAAGGGCGTCGGCGGCGTGGCCGGGGTGGCCGCCTCGGTCGCGGCCGGCCTGGTGATGACCTGGCCGTCCGCCGGCGACGGCACGGTGAACGCCCTCGGGCCGTCCAACGGCGGCACCCGTCCCGGCCCCGCCCCGGTGGGCAACATCACCGACGATCCGGGCACCCCGGAGCGTCCGGGCGGAGAGCCGGACGGCACCGCCCCCGCGGCGACGCCGACGACCGCCGCGCGGGCCCCCGTCGCCGACGAGCCCGCGGGGTCGGGCGGCGGCTCGACCGGCCCGGCCAAGCCCCGCGAGGAGCCGGCCCCGTCCACGCCGTCGGTCAGGGAGCCGGACTCGCGGCAGACCGCCTCCGCGCCCCCGCAGGAGTCGCCCGAGCAGCAGCCGCCGGACGGCGGTTCGAGCCCGGACGGCCCCCTCAAGCCCGTCACCGACCTGGTCGGGCACCTCACCTCCCCGCTCCTCGGCGGGCTGGCGGGCCGGCAGGGAGGCTGACGGGCCGGCCGCCCGCGGCGCTCAGTTACTGATCTTGACCTGTTCGGGCACCGTGACGGTGGCCGCCGCGGCGAGCTGGTCGGCGTCCTCGTCGCGGCCCTTCGGGATGGCGACGGCGATCAGCGCGGAGACCAGCGCGACGCCGCATCCGATCATCAGGCCGGTGCGGAAGCCCTGCTCGGAGGTGAGGGTGTGGCCGCCCATGCTGATGGTGAGCTGGGACAGGACGACGCCGACGACCGCGGCGCCCACCGAGGTGCCCAGCGAGCGCATCAGGGTGTTGAAGCCGTTGGCGGCGGCGGTCTCGTGGAGCGGGACCGAGCCCATGATCAGCGCGGGCATGGAGCCGTAGGCCAGCCCGACCCCGGCGTTGATGATCATGATGGCGAGCATGAGGCCCCAGGCCGTGTCCATCAGGGCCAGTGACGCGCCGTAGCCGGCGGCGAGCACCAGGATGCCGCTGATCAGGGTGAACTTCGGGCCCCGGACGTTGGTGAGCCGGCCGCCGAGCGGGGAGACGAGCATCATCATGACCCCGCCGGGGGCCATCCACAGGCCCGCCGCGAGCATCGACTGGCCGAGGCCGTACCCGGTCTCCTTCGGGAACTGCAGCAGCTGCGGCACGATCAGCATCGAGGCGTACATGCCGAAGCCGACGAAGATCGAGGCCAGGTTGGTCATCAGCACCCGGGGGCGGACGGTGGTGCGCAGGTCCACGATCGGCTCACGGGTGCGGGTCTCCCAGAACCCCCAGGCCACCAGCGCCAGGAGGGCGACGGCGAACAGGCCGAGCGTGGTCGCCGAGGCCCAGCCCCAGTCGGCGCCCTTGGACACCGCCAGCAGCAGGCTGACCAGGCCGATGGCGAGGCCGACCGCGCCGGGGGCGTCGAACCGCTGGCCCTTGGCGGCGGCGGGCACGTCCGGGACCAGGAACCAGATCAGGACCGCGACGAGCATCGCCATGCCGGCCGAGCCCCAGAACAGGACGCGCCAGCTGGAGTACTCGGCGATCGCGGCCGCGATCGGCAGGCCGAGCCCGCCGCCGATGCCCATGGAGGCGCTGACGAGCGCGATGGACGAGCTCAGCCGCTCCGCCGGGACGACGTCGCGCAGCAGGGCGATGCCGAGCGGGACCATGCCCATGCCCATGCCCTGCAGCCCGCGCCCGATGATCATCGGGACGACCGCGGACGACAGCGCGCACACCACCGAGCCGGCCACCAGCGGCACCGAGCACGCCAGCAGCATCCGGCGCTTGCCGACCAGGTCGCCCAGCCGGCCGACGACCGGCACGCAGACGGCCCCGACCAGCAGGGTCACGGTGATCACCCAGGCGGCGTTGGCGGAGGTGGTGTTCAGGATCCTCGGCAGCTCGGCGATCAGCGGGGTGACCAGCGTCTGCATGATCGCCGCCGTGATGCCGGCCAGGGCCAGCGTGGCGATCACGCCGCCCGGACGTGCCGCCTGGCCCGCGGGTCTGGCTGCGTGCATAGGTGCTCTCCTCAATGAAGGTCTGGAGTGAGACGTCCCGGGGGCGCGGGCCTGGAGGTGGACGCGCCGCGGCGCCTCAGCTCGCCCTCCGGGAGACTTAATGTGCATCGTACATGCGTTATGTATCGTACATATGACGTGGCTGATACATATGATGTCGAGCCCGGATGAGACCAGTGCCACACGGATGGAGCGGGCATCCGCCGGCACGGCAGGAGGCACACGCACATGACGACCCCCACCCCCACCCACGAGGTCGAGTACGAGCAGATGCTGCTCAGCCGCTACGAGGCCCTGCGCGATCGGCCCCGCACCCTGGACCGCAGCGCGTACATCCTGCTCAGCCGCATCCGCGTCCAGGGCCCCATGTCGATCGGCGAGCTCAGCGACGCGTTCGGGCTCGACGTCTCCACTGTCCACCGGCAGACCGCCGCGGCCCTGCGCTCCGGGCTCGTGGAGCGCATCCCCAACCCGACCGGCGGCATCGCCCGCAAGTTCCGCATCACCGACAAGGGCGAGCGCATGCTCGACGAGGAGCGGGGGGACATCATCCGGGGCCTGGACAAGGTGATGGCGGGCTGGACCGACGACGACATCGCCGCGTTCGCGTCCTACCTGCGACGGTTCAACACCGACATAGAGCACCTCGCCGGACGCCCCTGGCCGCGTCCCACACCCCACCTGTCCCACTGAGGGACCTCAGGACGAGCGAACGCCCGCCCAGGGCTCCCCGGGCGGGCGTTCGCACGTGTGTCGTGGACGTGTCAGGCGGGACGGCGGTCACGGCACCAGCAGCCACCGCCCCCGCTGACCGCCCCCGGCGACCTTGTCGTACGCCGTCGCGGCCTCGGCCAGCGGCACCCGGCCGGCCACCCGCGGCTCCAGGACGCCCGAGGCGGCGAGGGCGAGCAGCTCGGCGAGCCTGGCACGGCCGGGGTCGCCGTCCGGGACGCCGATCTCGATGCCCCGCTCGGACGCCGCCGGAGGCGCCGAGGGCACGCTGACGAACGTCCCGCCGTCGCGGACCGCGGCGAGGCCCGCCGCGTTCAGGACGGCACCGTCGACGACGGCGTCGAACGACGGCCCCGGCAGGTCCGTGACGAGCCGCCGGGCCCCGGCCCGCAGCACGAAGTCGCGGTCGGACTCGCGCGCCAGCCCGGTGACGGCCCAGCCGACGTGGGCGGCCAGCGCGAGCGCGTACCCGCCCACCCCGCCGGCGGCGCCGATGACCAGCAGGGTGCGCCCGGCGGCGGGGCCCAGCGCGTCCACCATCAGCGCCGCGGTCAGGGCGGTGATCGGGAGGGCGGCCGCGTCGACCGGGTCGAGGCCGTCCGGAAGCGGCGCGGCGGTCGCCGCCGGCACGACGGTCTCGACGGCGTGCGCGCGGACCGGGGCGGCGAAGTCGCGGTGCAGGGCGGCGACCGCGTCGCCGGCCGAGAAGCCGGTGACCCCGGCACCGGTCGCGGTGACGACGCCGGTGAGGGAGAGGCCGAGACCGGCCGTTCCGGTGAGCCCGAAGATCTCCCGGCCCGGCCCGCGGGCGATGAGGGTGTCGACGGGCTCGACCGAGGCCGCCGTGACACGGACCCGCAGGTCACCGGGTTCCAGCGGGGGCGGCGCCACGTCCTCCAGAACGGGCGCGGAGCCGCCGGCCTTGGACACCAGTGCGAGCGTCATGAGGGTTCCCCTTCCGATGGGTGGATTGCACAACCATCGGTTCCCTGCTCTCCTTTGGAAAGAAGGCACTTTGAAGTGGTGTAGGAACCCGGAGGTATGCCATGGACGTGACCACCGCTGACGCCCCGCCGGCCCGGTTCGACGCGTTCGCCGCCTCCTGCCCCAGCCGGCGGCTGCTCGACACGATCGGCAACAAGTGGGCGAGCCTCGTGATCGTGGCGCTGGGCCTGCAGGGCCGGATGCGCTATTCCGAGCTCTCCGCGCGGATCGCCGGGGTGAGCCAGAAGATGCTGACCCAGACCCTGCGGGGCCTGGAGCGGGACGGGCTGCTGACCCGCACGGTGACCCCGTCGGTGCCCGTCCGCGTCGACTACGAGCTCACGCCGCTGGGCATGTCACTGCTGGACACGATCCGCCACCTCAAGGAGTGGGCCGAGGCGCACATGGCCGACGTGGACAGGGCGCGCGAGGAGTACGACCGGCAGAACGCCTGACCCGCCCGAGGAGATCCGTCCGGGGGTCAGGCCAGCTTCCACAGCCGCGCGGTCCGGTCCTGGCTCGCGCTGGCCAGCGCTGAGCCGCCGGGGTGGAAGGCGAGGGCGTTGACGGCGCCGGTGTGTCCCTCGAGGGTGCGGTCGACCGCGCCGGTGGCCACGTTCCACAGCGTGCTCCGAGGTCCCGGCGGCGTCTTCGGGAGGAGCGCTGGCCAGGAGCCTGCCGTCGGGGCTGAAGGCGATGGGGCCGGTGGCCTTCCCCATGCCGGTGAACTCGCGGATCTTCCTGCCGGTGGCGGCGTCCCAGAGCACGACCGGGCTGGTCGCGCCGCTGCCCGCCAGGAAGCGTCCGTCCTTGCTGAGGGCGATCGCGTGGACCTGCCCCGCCATCCCTGGGAAGGTCCGGATGGTCGCGCCACTGGCCACGTCCCACAGGCGCAGATCGCCGCCGCCGCCGGCCAGCGCGCGGCCGTCCGGGGTGAAGACCAGCGCACTGCCGGCGTTCCCGGTGAAGGTGCGGACGATCCTGCCGCCGGCCGCGTCCCACAGCAGCGCCTTGCCGTCGGGGCCGTCCGTGGCCAGGTACTTCCCGTCGGGGCCGCAGGCCATCGCGAACAGTGCGGTGTCGTGCCCGGTGCGCTGCTGGGTGGCGATGTTGCGCGTCTCCCGGCCGGTCGCCAGGTCCCAGAACCTGACGACCTCCGCCCCGGTGGTCATGGTCCTGCCGTCCGGGCCGAAGACCATCGACACCAGCGGGTAGCTGTGGCCCTGCAACGTACGGGTGCGACTGCCGGTGGTGACGTCCCACAGGTGGATGGGGCCGTCGGCGCCGCCGCTGGCCAGGGTCGAGCCGTCCGGGCTGAACGTCACGTGCGTGACCACGGCGCCGTGCCCGGTGATCACTCTCGCGGGGATCTCCCGGACCGGTGCTCGCGGGGTCGCGGACGGGCTCGTCCCGCCGCTCTTCGCGTCGGTGTCGCGCGTGGACAGGATGACGGCCGGGACGGTCACCGCGGCCGCCGTGGCCGCTCCCGCGAGACCGACCAGCAGGAACCGGCGGCGCGGCACCGAGCCCGGCGGGGTCGTCTCGGGGCCGCCGGTCGGTGCGCCGACCGAGGGGGCCGGCGCCGGGGGTACGCGCGGGGCCTCGCCCGAGCCGGAGAGCCAGCCCAGCAGGTCGGCGGCGGTCGGCCGGTCGGCCGGGTCCTTGGCCAGGCAGGCCGCGATCAGCCCGCGCAGCTCGCCGTGGACCGTCCCCAGATCGGGCTCGGCGTTGACGATCCGGAGCACCATCGCCGGGATGGTCCCGGCGGCGAAGGGGCTGCGGCCGGTGGCCGCGAACGTGAGCACCGCGCCCAGCGAGAAGACGTCGCTCGACGGCCCGATGTCACCGGAATCGACCTGTTCGGGAGACATGAACGCGTACGTCCCGACCACCGCGCCGCTCTCGGTGAGCACGCTCGCGTCGTCCATGCGCGCGATGCCGAAGTCGATGATCCGCGCCCCGTCGTCGGCCATGATCACGTTGCCCGGCTTGAGGTCGCGGTGCACCAGCCCGCAGCCGTGGATCGCGGCCAGCCCCTCGCTGAGCTGCGCGGCCAGGGCGCGCACGTTCTCCTCGGAGAACGGCCCGGTCTCCTGCACCATCTGCCGCAGGGACGGGCCGGGGATGTACTCGGTGACCATCCACGGCGGGTCGGCGTCCGGCGCGGCCTCCACCACCTGCGCGGTGTGGAACCCGCCGACCCGCTGCGCCGCCGCGATCTCCCGGGCGAAGCGGCGGCGCGCGTTGGGGGTGTCGGCCAGTTCGGGCCTGATGACCTTCACCACCACGTCGCGGCCGCCCGGCGAGCCCGCCAGGAAGACCTCGCCCATCCCGCCGGCGCCGAGCCGGCCGTGCAGGCGGTACGGGCCGATCCGGCGCGGATCGTGCGGTCGCAGTGGGTCCATCGACTCCCCCTGGAAGCATTGACGGCGATCATGCTAGGCCCCCGGGAGCGCCATCAACGTTCCGTTGACAACAACATGTTGATAGGCCAGGGTGGGCCGCCATGGAGAACAGCGACGCCGACCACGGGCAGGCGGCCCGCGAGGCGGATGCCCGCAGGCGGTTGATGGAGGCGGGGGCGGCGTCCCTCCCCCGGGCGCCCTGGCTGCACGGCGGCCGGCCGCCCTCGGCGGCCGACCTGATCGATTTCGCCCTGTGGCGTGCCGGCAACGACGACGTCGACGAGAGCGTCGTGATGGCGGCCCTGACCCTGCTGCCCGCCGCCCGCGCCGAAGTGGACCAGGCGGAGGCGGCACTGATGTTCACCGCCCGCGCCCGCGGCCTGTCGTGGCCGCGGATCTCGCGCGCGATGGGACTGGCCTCCGCCCAGGCCGCGCAGCAGCGGTTCGGCCGCGTGACGGGCCGCGTCGAGAACCGCCGAGGGGAGGCGTGAGGTGACCTACCGGTCCGAGCCGGAAGACCTGGCCCTGCACGGCGTCCGGGTGCTGGGCGCCGCGACGCCGTCCCGCGTCGCCGCCCGCTACGGGCTCTCCGCCGACACCGTCCACGAGGCGCTGCTGGACTTCGAGGCCCTGGGCTGGGCCCGCCAGTCGAGCTTCGCCGGCAGGACGGACTGGTCGCTGACCGACGCCGGCCGGGTGGAGAACGAGCGGCGGCAGGCCGCCGAACTCGACCGGTCGGGCGCACGGGCCGCCGTCACCGATGTGCACGCCGCGTTCGTGCCCCTGAACCGCCGCTTCGGCACCGCCTGCACCAACTGGCAGATACGGCCGACACCGTACGACCCCATGGCGTTCAACGACCACACCGACTGGCCCTGGGACGAACGGGTGCTCCGGACACTGGCGAAGGTGGGCGAGTCCTTCGCCGGCCTGTGCGGCCGGCTCACCGAGTGCCTGGCGCGCTTCGACGGCTACGCCGACCGGTACGCCTCCGCGCTGCGCAAGGTGGACCTGGGGCAACGCGCCTGGGTGGACGGCCACGACCGGGACTCCTGCCACATGCTGTGGATCCAGTTCCACGAAGACCTGCTCGCCACCCTCGGAATACCGCGGGGATCCGACGCCTGAACCTCGCCTGGACGCCGAAGGCGTCCCTGCTTCATCTGGCGATGCACGCCTGGGCCGCCTTCACCCATCAGGGGCTCTGAACGGGATGCGCGCCGAGACCGCGCAGGGCGTCCGACACCGTGCGCATGACCTCGTCCCGGCGGGTGAGCAGGTAGACGTCCGGGACGTCCCGGGCGCCGAGCTCGGCCTCCAGACCGGCCCAGAGGTACGACCAGCTCGTCTCCAAGGCCAGGCCGCCGCGTCCCGCGCCGAACAGCGGGAAGCACAGCGACCTCAACGGCGGGTCGTACTGGTCGCGCTCGTGCCGGAGCAGCGCGAACGCCTGGCGCACCGCCCGGACGACCGCGCCCGGTTCGATCGCGTAACCGTGCGAGCGCGGCCGGGGGATCGCCACGGCGGCGTGGTAGACCCGGCGGATCCCCTGCGCCGCGAGTTCCCCGGAGCCCGTGGGCACGACCGTGCCGGGCGCCACCGCCGCCCCCAGGCGTCCCCGGCGGCGCAGCCACTCCTGAAGCTCGCGCTGGAGCACGTCGTCGGTCAGCGCCCCGGCCCCGTCCCACCGGGCCGCCGCGTTCCGCAGCGTCCCCGACAACGTGGACTGGTACGTCTTGGACATCTGCAGGTAGACGTTCTCGGAGGAGACCACCACGTCCACATCCCGCAGGGTCTCCACCGGGCGGCACAGCACCGTGATCCTCCCGCCCCCGACCCCGGTGGACCGACCACGGCCCGGAAGGTCGAACACCACGGAGGTGCTGCCGAGCGGGGGCGCGGCGGGCTCCGGCTCCTCCGCCTCGCTCGTCTCCTTCGCGCAGAGCGCGAGGATCTCCTGCGCGACGTTGTCCAGCAGCATGCGCTCGTGGGACTTGCGGAAGCGCTCGACGCTGACGCTGTACACCTGGGCGGCGCGCTGCCTGCGGTCGTGCGCCGGCCAGTCCCGGGTGCCGGGGGCGACGCCGAGCGTGTAGGCGGTGGCGGTGGCCAGCGAGCCGTCCAGCCGCTCGACCACCTCGCCGAGCAGCCGGGTGATCGACGAGGGCAGCAGGTCGTCGCCCACGGGCAGCCCCAGCGCGGTGGCGGCCGCGGCGAGCGCGGGAAGCCGCACGTCCCGGAGCCGCAGCAGGCCGCGCTCGCGGATCGCGCGCAGTTCACCGACCAGCGCATCGTGCCGCACGGCGGGGGATGGGTCCGGCATAGCGCTCATGGTGGCATCCCATCCCGCCCGCGAGGCGGTGCGGCCTGAGCCGGACAGGCCCGGCGCTCATCCCGTTCCCGCCGGTATCGTGCCCGGCGCGCTGCCGCGCGCCCCGGCGACATGGTCGTCATCGGCAACCGGCGGGGTCCGGTTGTGGAGTGAGGGTCAGAGCCCGAGGTTGCGGGCGGCCAGGCGGGTGAGGCGGCGCACCGTGGTCTCCTGGTCGTCCAGCGGCAGCAGCAGGTGGCTGACCAGCAGCCGTACGACGGCGTCCGCGGTGGACTCGACGTCCTCGGCGTCCAGGCCGGGCGCCCGGGTGGTGATGTGCTCCTGCAGGACCTGGCGGGACAGCGCCACCAGGCGTTCGGAGCTGGTGGTGACCAGCGGGAGCAGCGTGTCGTCCCCGCCTTCCAGGGTGCTGGTCAGGACCGCCCGCAGCAGCGGGCTGGCCGCTCCCTGGCTGATGCCGAACCGCAGGCTCGCCTCGATGGCGGCCTCCACGTCGGCGTGCCGGCGGATCTCGTCGGCGACGCCGTCGATGAACCGCTGGGCCTCGCGCATCAGCAGCGCCTCGCCGAGCCCGTCCTTGGACCCGAACTCCTTGTAGAGGACCTGCCGGCTGACCCCGACGGAGGAGGCGACGGACGTCATCCGCACCGCGCCCCAGCCCCGCTCCTCCACCACCCGGTACGCCGCGTCGAGCGCGTCCTCGCGGAGCTGGCGCCGGACCCGGGAACGGAAGGTCCCGGCCCCGGGCGCTGAGGTGTTCACCCCACGGACATTACCAAGGGGCACCGCCGCCTCGATGACACGGGTGCCCCGACCAGACCCAGTGAAGACAAAAACACAATTTTGTCCGCGCCATTGACGATCGGCGCCCGGTTGTCAATGCTACTGGGGACGGGCGGACGCCCCCGCCGGCGGAAGGAGCAGCCGATGGCCCCGAGCCCCCCACCCCACGACGCGGCCCCGACGATGGCCCGCACCGACCCGGACGCCGAACAACTCCTCTACGAGCTCATGCTCGACCCGGGAAACGAGAACCCCTACGACGGCTACCGCAGGCTCAGGGAACAGGCCCCCGCCCTGGTGACCGGTGACGGAACCCTGGTGCTGACCCGTTTCGAGGACTGCGACACCGCGCTGCGCCACCGCTCCATCGGCAAGAGCGACGACGTCCTCGACCTCGGCATCGGCGACGAAGCGATGGACCGTCCCGGCACGATGGTGGACCTCCTGCGCGACAGCATGCTGTTCGCCAACCCGCCCGACCACACCCGGCTGCGCCGGCTGGTCAGCTCGGCCTTCACCGGCCGCCACGTCGAAGCGCTGCGCGCCGCGGTGACCGCCCGCACCCAGGCGATGCTGGAGGCGCTGGCCGCCGAGCCCGGCGGCGACTTCATGGACGCCGTCGCGCTCCCCCTGCCCGTCAACGTCATCTCCGACCTGCTCGGGGTCCCCGAGGCCGACCGGCTGGCCTTCACCCCGAAGGTGCACGCGCTGATCGCCGCGCTGGAACCGACGGCCGACCGGGACACCGTCGCCCTCGGCGAACGGTCCGGACGGGAACTCGTCGACTACTTCACGGCGCTGCTGGCCGACAAGCGGGCCCGCCCGGCCGACGACATGCTCAGCCGCCTGGTGGCCTCGCACGAGGACGACGCCCTGGACGAGCAGGAGATGATCTCGACGGCGCTGCTGCTGTTCGCCGCCGGCTTCGAGACCACCACCAACCTGCTCGGCAACGGCCTGCACGCGCTGCTGAACAGCCCCGACGAGCTGCGCAGACTCCGCGACCGCCCCGACCTGATGCCCACCGCGATCGAGGAGCTGCTCCGCTACGACTCCCCCGTCCAGTTCAGCGCGCGCACCGTCCTGGAACCGGTCACCGTGGCGGGCGCCGACCTCGAACCGGGACGGCTGGTGCTCACCATGTTCGGCGCCGCCAACCACGACCCGGACCGCTTCACCGAGCCGCACAGGCTGGACCTCGGCCGCGACGACGGATCGCACCTCGCCTTCGCCTCCGGGCTGCACTTCTGCCTGGGCGCCCACCTCACCCGGCTGGAGGCGCAGGTCTTCCTCACGCTCCTGGTACGGCGCTACGACCCGGCACCGGCGGGCGATCCCGTACGGCGCCCGAGCTTCACCGTGCGCGGCTTCGACCGCCTGCCCGTCACCCTGTCGCCGTTGCCGGGGGGCGGCTGAGGTGCCGTCCGGCCGCGCCTACGAACGCGGGTGCTCCTCGTCCGGCGCCTTCTCGAGGTCGGGCGCGCTCTCGGAGTCGGACGCGGGCGCGGCTCCGAGGGGGACGCCGCGCAGGTTGAGCAGCATGAGCAGGGCGCAGCTTCCGGTGAGCGCGATGTCGGCGAGGTTGCCGACGAACAGCCCGCCGTAGTCGATGAAGTCGACGACATGGCCCTGCGCGAAGCCCGGCTCGCGGAAGAGGCGGTCGAGGAGGTGGGAGGCGGCGCCGCCCAGCAGCGCGGCCAGCCCGATCGTCCAGGCGCGCGAGCGCAGCCGCCGCCCCACGTACAGGACGCCGACGACCGCGGCGGCCGTGGCCAGCGTGAACAGCCAGGTCGCCTCGGTGCCGATGGAGAACGCGGCGCCGGGATTGAACAGCAGCCGGAGGTGGAGCAGTTGCGGAATGACGGTGATGTGCGCGCCGTCGGCCAGCGCCGAGACCGCCCACAACTTGGAGGTCTGGTCCGCGATCACGATCACCGCGGCGAGCCCGAGCATCCACCCGTAGGGCCGCCGCACCCGCCAACCGCCTTCGTCCGACACCCGCGCCCCCGCAATCCGAAACGTCCTCGCGTCGAATCTACCGAGAGCGCCGTCCCGGGAGCGACCCCGGGACCGGCGGGCGGTTCCGCGCGGGTGCGGGCGTCGTCACCTGCCGTTGTGCCGGGTGGCGAGTTCGAGCGGCCGGAAGCGCCGGTCGGCGGACGAGTGCCGGGACGCGGCGCTGCGTCCCGCGGCAGGCGACCGGGGCTCATCGACCGCCTCCTCGCTCTCCTCGGTCTGGAACAGGCGGTGCATGCGGAGCGCGAGCTCGGTCTCGAACCTCCATTCCGGGTCGTGCAGCAGATCACCGAAGAGTTCCTTGAGCTGACGCATGCGGTAGCGGACGGTCTGCGGGTGGACGCGCAGCCGCTCGGCGACGTTCATCGTGGAGACGCCGCTGGTCAGCCAGGCGAGCAGGGTCTCGGCCAGCCGCTGGTTCCGCTCCGACTCCAGGTACCCCAGGGCGGCCAGCCGGTGCTCGACCAGCAGCCGCGCCGACTCCTCGTCGCTGAGCAGCAGCAGCGTGGACAGGTGGTCCTCGCAGCGGATCTGCCCCTCGGCCGGCAGCAGGCCGCGGCGCATCAGGGACAGCGCCTGGCGCGCCAGCCGGAGGGAGTAGGCGGCGCCCGTGAGCGGGACCGTGGGGCCGACGGCGAACTCGACGCCGTTCAGGGCGTGCCGGAGGGCGTCCATCCGGCCGGGGCCGTCGGGGTCGGGCAGCAGCAGGCACGGATCGGGACGGTCCAGGTCCACGAGGGCCTCGGCGCCCATGCCGGGGCTGAGCCGGTGCTCGGAGTTCCAGCGGTCGCTGAGCGCGACACAGGCGATGCGATGGGGCAGCCGCCACTGCGCTTGGGCGGCCAGCTCACCCAGCCTGGCCGGCGAGACCGAAGGCTCGGCCAGCAGCAGCTCCAGCAGCCGCTCACGGGCGCGCTGCTTCTGGTCGCTCGCCCGTGTCGCCAGCTCGGTGTAGGCGTCGACCGAGTGGGCGGAGATCTCCTCCAGGTAGCCGAAGAGCGCCTCGGCCAGGATGTACAGCTGGTCCGGCGGCGCACCCGCCTCGCGGCCCGCGCGGGCGAAGCGGCTCCAGGCGACCCGTGCGCCGATGCGGTAGGCCGACTGCAGCGCGTCCAGGTTGCGTCCCGCGAGATACTCGCCGCGGCCGAGCGAGCGGAAGATCTTGCCGGTGGCGCCGGTCGGCCTGGGCCTGCCGGGGGCGGCGGTCCGATCGAGGAACTGGCGCAGGCCGCGTTCGACGCACAGCCGTACGCTCGTTCCGGATCGGCCGCCGAGCCTGCGCGCGAAGTCGGGGACCTCGTCCCGGATCGCCTGGACGATCTCCTCGGCGACGGAGGGCAGCTCGGGCCTGAGGGCCGCCGCGAGATCGAGCCGCAGCGGCGTGGGCTCCAAGAGAACGTGTGCGGTGGAACGATCGGTCATTTCAGCCTCGATGGTCACGTGGAGTACCTGACGGCGTCGGCCCTTCCGCGGCGGCCGGGGTCACCGGGCGCCGGAATCCGCGTCGCTGCGGCGAGTCACATGGACGCAGGGGCTGCCCGGGTCACCGGGCGAGCGGATGGCCGGCCGGGGGTGCCGACGGCCGGGACGAGTACGAGCCCGGCGCGGAAGGCATCGTGGCGTGCACGACGATCCAGGACGGTCAGTGCGGGATCACAGCGCGTAGAGGGTCATCTCCCCCAGCCGTCCCGGAGCGAGCCTGGCCTGGAGGGCCTGGACGTCGTCGGTGTCGATCTCGTAGATCGCCAGATACGGGCCGTCGGTGCCCAGCGGCGCGAACGAGTGCGCCGACACGAACTCGTCGACGGCGAGCATCTGCCGGAGGCGGTCCTGGTCGGGAGGCTCGGGTGGGACGGCCCGGTCCGGGTTCGGTCGGGATGCGAGATAGAGAATCGCCCTGGGCATGCGCGGATCTCCTTCGGTGGCTGACGCCCGCGGGTCAGGGACCGCTGGAAGGGGACGGGACGGCGGGGGCCCCACCGGTGTCCTTGGGTGTGGTGGGGGTGCCGTCGGGTTTGGTCATGGTCTCGTCGTCGGCTTCGAGTGAGGCGAGGCCGCTGACGCGCCATTGGCCTTTTTCGCGGATGAGTTCGAGGAGGAGTTTGGTGCCCAGGACGCGGCGGGTGCCTGCGGTGGAGCGGACTTCGGAGTCGAGGACGACGAGGGCTTTGGCGCGGTCGCCGTCGATGTGGTTGATGTAGGTGTCGCGGACGGTGGCGGTGGCGGTGGCTTTGTATTTGCCGATGGTGTCGGCGAGTCCGGTGAAGGCGGCTTCGTAGGTTTTGCCGAAGTCGGTGGCGGTGAGTTGTTGGATGCGGGTGCGGGCGCTGTTGAGGTCGGTGTGGTCGTAGGCGAGGAGGGCTTGGCCGAATTGGGCGGCGCGGGTGCGGACTTGCTGCTGGGTGTGGGCTTGCTGGTTGAGGTGGTCGGCTTGGCGCCATTGCAGGACGGCGGTGGTGGTGACGGCGGCCAGGACGATGAGGATGAGGGCGGTGCCGAGTTTGTCGCGTCGTCCGGCGAGCAGGCCGCGGCCGCGCGGGGGCGTCCGCCGCCGCGGCCGCTCTTTGGCGGTCTTCGTGTCGTCGTCGCCCTCATCGCCGGCGTCGCCGTCCACAACCTCGCCCTTGGCCTTGCCATCCGCGTCGGCCTTCTCGGCCGCGGCACTCTTGCCGTCCGCGTCGGTCTTGTCGTCCGTGGCGGCGTTCTCGGTCGCCGTTGCGGTGGGGGTGTCCTGGGTTTCCTCGTCCCGGGTTTCCTCGTCGCCGGTGGCCTTCTTGTCGTCGGTGCCGGTCTTCTTGGTTTTGGTGGTCATACTGCCTCCGGTCAGCTTCGGGGTCGGCGTCGGACGGTGGCGCTCATCCGGTAGGCGGCGTAGGCCAGGACGAGTGCGGCGGCGGCCACGGGCAGCAGCGGCAGCCACCGCGACCACGGGGAGTCGTGTGGGGTGTCGGCGGCCCGTTTGTCGGCGGTGATGAACGGGCCCTTGGCGATGGTGCCCGCCGTGGAACCGGGCGCCGAGGGAGCAGCCGTGCCCTGCTGCGGGTTGCCCTGCTGGCCGGTGTTGGTGCTCTGTGCCTGGCCGGTGCACTCATAAAGCGGCGGAATGACGGGCCCGGGGGTCTCACGCGAGTAGAGCCGGCCATCAGGGGTGGGGACGCCGTTCCCGATGGAGATGAGCGGCCTGAGCCGCACGTAGCTGCCCTCGGGTCGTTTCTCGATGAAGGAGTCGGTGGCGATGGGGAGTTGTTTGGCCAGCACGGTCAGAGCGTGGTCGAAATGGCGGGTGTTGGCCGGGGTGAACACCGGCGGTGCGGGCGCGCTCATTGCGTGGAGGATGCAGCGCAGGCCGGGGCGGGCGGCGGTGAGGAGGTTGTTGGTCTGGGTGACCATGGCGGGGCCGCGTTGCAGGATGCTGTCGAGGTCGTGGCGGGATTGCTTGAGGGTGTGGGTGAAGGCGGCCAGGTCGTTGACCCCCGACCCCAGTTGGGGGGCGGTGGGGGCCAGGGTGGCGGTGAGGGCGGTGAGCTGGACGGCCAGGCTGTCGAGGGTGCCGGCGTTGTCGGCCAGGGTGCCGGCGAGCTGGTGGGTGTCGCCGATCAGGTCGCGCAGGGTGGTGCCGCGTCCTTCCAGTCCGTTGGACAGCTCGCGCAGCAGCGTGTTGGCGTCCTGCGGCCGGGTCGCCCGGAGCAGTTTGCCGGCGTTGTCGAACAGCTGCTTGTACTCCACCGTCACCGACGTGCGGGCGAGGGGGATGTTGTCCCCGGCCCGCATCGGCGCCCCATCAGGCCCCGATGGGGGCGACAGTTCCACATATGGTTCGCCGACGGCGGATTTGCGGAGGACGGCGGCGCGGGCGCCGGTGGGGATGGTGGTGCCGCGGTCCATCTTGAGCTGGACGGCGACCTTGCCCGGTCGCAGGGCGACGTTGCCGATGCTGCCGACGCGCACGCCCAGGTAGGCGACCTCCAGGTCGGGGCGCAGGCCGGGTGAGGAGGCGAACTCGGCGGTGAGGGTGTAGGGGCGGCGGACGGCGTCGACACTGATGATGCTGGTCAGCGCCCAGACGATCAGAGCGACGCCGAGGGCGGTGAAGAAGGCCAGGTTGGCCAGGATGCGTGAGGTCACGACCGCTCTCCCTTTTACCTGGGTGCCAGCAGGCGTCGAAGTTCACGGGCCGGATCGCGTACCGGTTTGGGTCCGGTGTCGGGCAGGAACCCCGCGACCCAGGCATGGGCCAGGGCTTGCCCGTCGTAGGTCATGGAGGGGGCGTTGACCAGGCCCTTGTCCAGCAGGTCCACCACCTCTTTGAGTTGTTCCTTACCGCGGGTCATGGAGGTCATGATCTGGTCGATGCGCAGCAGCAGGGCGCGCAGCCGGGTGGCGTGGCGCTGCTGGAAGGTGGTGTTGAAGGAGTTGCCCAGCCGCACCAGTTCCTGCACCGACCCCTTCAACTCCGCCCGGTCCTTGCGCACCCGCTCCGTGGCCAAGGACACCATGCCGGGCAGCCGGTCCAGGTCCCGCGACCCCTTCTCCAGCGAACTGCTCAGCCGCCCCAGGCCGTCGATCACCTTGCCCAGGTCGGTGGCGGCGGCGGCGTAGCTGTCGGACAGTTCGGTGGAGCGTTTGATGATGCGGTTGAGCTGGGGGCCTTTGTTGGTGGTGGCGCTGGCCAGGGTGGTGACGATGGCGTCGATGTCCTGGCCGCCGACCGCGGCCAGGATCGGGCCGACCCGCTGGGTGACCGATTCCAGGTCGGGGGCCAGGGTGGTCTGGGTGATGGTGGCGCGCTGGGCCAGGAACGGCCCGGTGCTCATCGCCGCGCCCTTGGGCGGGGTGAGGCGGACGAAGTTCTCGCCCAGCAGGGAGGTCTTGGCGATGGCGGCGGTGGTCCCGGCGGGGACGCGGCGGCCGTTGGTGATCGACATCCTCACCCGGACCTTGTAGCCCTGCAGCTGGACGGTCATCACGGTCCCGATCCGCACATCGGCCAGTTGCACGCTGTGCCCGGTCACCAGGTTCTGCACATCACCGAACAACGCGTACAGGGTGAAGTCGCCCTTGGGCGCCCCCAGCGTCTGCACCGAGCATGCGGTGCAGGTGCCCGCTAGCGCGGCTGCGGCGACCACCGGTGTGATCCTCATGGTCGTCCCTTCCGCTGCACGGTGGACCGGCACCCGTTCTGCCCGTCCAGGCAGGGCACCTTGCCCCAGCCCATCGCGGTGAAGATCGGCTGCAGCCAGATCCGCAGCGTGGCGTTGATCTGCGCCCGCACCGTGATCGTCCCGGTCTTGCGGTCCCAGGCTTTGATGACCGCGTCGGTGACCCCGGCCAGCGAGGTGATGGCCTGGGAGATCGAGGCGCTGTTGGCCTTGAGCGTCATCACCATCTCCGACGCCTCGGTCAAAACGGCGGGGAGTTTCTCCTGGTAGGCGGTCACCACCGCGCCGCCTTGGCGGATCAGCGCCTCCAGACCCGCGAGGAAGGTCCGCAGCCGCGCCCGCTCATCGGCCAGCGCGCGGCTGGCGGCGGAGAAGTCGCCGATGAAGGCGGTGAGTTTCTCATCGCGGCGGTTGAGGGAGGTGGCCAGCTGGTTGAGGTCGCGGGCGATCCCGGCGAGCTTGCGGTCCTGGGCGGCCAGATTCCCCGCCAGCGTCCCGGTCGACTGCAACGCCCGGTTGACATCGTCACCACGCCCATCGACCGCCCGCGCACCCCCCTCGAACACCTCACCCAACGCCCCCGGATCAATCGACTGCGTCAACGCCGTGAACGCCGTCAACGCCTCATCGATCTCCACCGGCAGGTCAGTCCGCTCCTTCGGGATCACCGACCCCGCAGGCGCCCGCGGAGTCCCCGGACGCCAGGCCGGATGCAGGACCACGCTGCGTTCGCCGATGGTGCTGGCCGCCACGATCGTCGCGCGCACATCACGCGGGACGGGGACGTCCTCGCGGATCCGCAGATCGACGCGGACCTGACGGTTGTGCACCCCGATGGCGGTGATGCTGCCGACATCGGCACCCATCACCTTCACCCGCGACTTCTCATACAACGACGGGGTTTTCGCGAAGTACACGCTCATCCGGTAGGTGCCGTTCCCGCCGGGGACCACGGCGCAGCCGCCGATGGACAACAGCATCACCGCGGCGGCAAGGAGGGGGATCAAACGTCTCATCGGGCGGTCCGTCCACTCTGCAGCATCTGGGTCAGGCCCTGCAGATCACTGGCCGCCAGCGGACCGAGCTGGGAGAACACCGCGTTGAACCACGGCCCGTTCACCCCGGTACTGACAAACCCCGCCATCGTCGGCCCCGACCACGCCAGCGTCTCGTTGAGATCGTCCATCTGCGGCTCGAGCGTCTTCATCGTCGTCCCCAGCTCATCCACGATCTCCACCAGCTCCGCCTGCTTGGTGCTGATCAACCGCGACAGACTCTGCACCGTCCGGTCACCGCTGCCCAGCAGCACACTCAGCTCGGCCTGCCGGTCACGCAACTGCCCCAGCAGCACACTGGCGTTGCGGGCCAGCTGCGACAACTGCCGGTCCTTGGAATTGACCAGCCCGATCAACCGGTCCCCATCGGCCAGCAACCGCGCAATCTGCGGATCGCTCTCATTGACCGCCTCCGCCAACGCCGTCAGATTCTGCAACGCACCGCCCAGGCGGCCGCGGCCCTGGCGGGACACGTCCCGGAGCTGGTCCAGGACCGAGGAGACGGCTTTGGCGTCGAGTTTGGCCAGGGTGCCGGTGCCCTCGTTCAGCAGATCGTTGAAGGTGATCGGGGTCGCGGTCCGCTCCAGCGGGATCCGCCGGCGCCCCTCGGACACATCGGCCATGTAGGGTTCGCCGACCGGGCCGCTCAACCGCAGGTACCGGCCGCCCAGGATGTTGGACATCCGGATCTCCGCCCGCGTCCTGGGGCCGAGTTCGACGTTGGCGTCGACCTTCCAGGTCACCACCACGCGGCCGTTGCGGAAATCGGGTTTGACCTCGGTCACCTCACCCACCGCGACCCCCGCCACCTCCACCTCATGCCCCGAGCGGAGCCCGCCGGTGTCGGCGAACACCCCGGTCATGGTGTACCGCTCCTTGAGCAGCCCGAGGGTGCCGGTGAGGAAGGAGATCGTGACGCCCAGCGACAGGACGGTCAGTCCGGCGATGCCGACGATGAGGGGGTTGCGGTCACGGAAGGACGTGCGCGCCATCAGTTCCCCTCTCCGACCACCAGGCCCCGCAGCACATCCTCCGAAGAACCGCGCTCGGGATACTTCTTCAACTCGGTCTTGTAGGGGCACGGCCCCGGCGCCAGGGTCAGGCACGGGGTGGTCCCGACGAACAGCTCGCCCTCGTTGATCAGATCGAACAGCCGCGACATCTTGGGGCCCGCCGACTTCAGGATCGGGGTCAAACGGTCCAGATTGCGGTTGGTGCCGCCCATCACCACCGCCATCCGGCCCACCACCTCCTCCAACTCCCGCGCGTTGCCCGCCGTCAACCGGTCGGAGGTCCGCACCATCGCCGCCAGCTGCGTGATCGCCTGATCCACCAGCCTGCGGTTGTCCACGAACGCACCCGACAGCGTCACCAGGTTGTCGGTCATCGCCGCGATCTGCTTGTCACGCCGCGACAGGACCCGGGTGACGGCGGCGAAGTCGTCCAGGGTGCACTGCAGGCTCTGCCGGCGCGCCGCGATCGTGGAGGACAGTTGATCGATGTTGCCGATCAGCTGGTGGATGTTGGCCTCGTTGCCCTCCAGCGCCTGGTGCAGCGAGGTCATCAGCTGGTTGATCTGCTGGGGGTCCAGCGTCCGCGTGAGCGGCGCGATCTGGTTGATCAGCTCACCCAGATCCACCACCGACCGGGTCCGGGTGATCTTGTCGCCGTCCTTGAGCATCGCGCCCGCCGTGCCCGGGATCAGATACACCACCCTCTGCCCGATCGGATCCCGCCACCGCACCGCGGCCTCACTGTCGGAGGGGAGGCGGTGCCGCTCACGCACCGACAGGGTGACCTCGGCGCGGCCCTTGCGGACGTGAATCTGGTCGACCTGCCCGACCGGGGCCCCGGCGATCTTGACCCGGTCGCCCTCACGCAGCCCCCCGACATCGTCGAAGGTCGCGGTGACCCGGTAGGAATCGGAGAAGTCCAGCCGCGCGATCTGCATCGCGATGAACCCGGTCAACGTCACCGTCACGGCCAGGAACAACAACAACCGCGCGAGCGAGGAGAACGCCTTCTCAGGACGCGCCGCCATGTCACCGCCCTCCTATGGATGGGAGCGGCAAGGTGGGACGAGGCGCGGTGCCCGCGCCCGTGCCTCCGCCGCCGGCGGTGCCCGTACTGGTGGCAGTGCCGGAGCCGGAGCCGCAGATGCCCAGGATGAGCTCGCAGGGATCGGTGGGAAGCATGATCTTGGCTGCGAGCATGTGCTTGCCTTGCGGAGCGGCCGGCCACGAGACCGCCCGGTAGATCGGCAACTGATCGATGATCGAATCGATCGAGGGGCCCACGATCCCGCCCCCCACGCCCAGTTGGGCGTAGATGAACGAGGTCGCGCGCTCGGCCGAGCGGCCTGCTTGGCCGAGCTGGCCGCCATGCCGGTTCAGGCCACCGGCCAGCATCCCCGACAGGCGCGCGGTCTCCCCGGTCAAACGCCGCAACCGGTCCTGACCCGAAGCGGCCGTGCCCACGATCGCATTGGTGTCACCCGCCAACCCGGCCACGCTGTCACCGATACCGCGCACCTGCGCCAACCGCGCCAGATCAGCGGTGAACCGCACCGCCCGCTGCCGCTGCTTATGACCGATCGCCACGATCGTGTCCGCATCGTCCAGCAGCTCACGGACCGGGGTGGCCTGCCCGCCCAGGCCCTGGGCGAGGGTGCCCACGATGATCGACACATCCCGGGCATCGATCGCCGTCAGTATCCGATCGGCGCTGGACACCAGATCGTCCAGATCCTCCGAACCGGCCGTCGCGGCGATGTGGGCGCGGTCGGCGTAGTAGGGGCCGGCGCCCTCGCCCTGGCCGGGGACGAGGTTGATGAACTTCGGCCCGAACACCGACTCCGGCTCCAGGGAGGCCCGGGCCGTCCGAGGGACCTGGACGCCCTCGTTGATGCGAAGAATGAGGCGGGCGCGGCCGTTGGGCAGCAGGTCGATCGACTCGACCTGACCCACCTGCACCCCGCGGACCTTGATCGGGGACGTGGTGGTCAGCCCCTGGCTCGCCTTGTCGAAGTCGGCGGTCAGGCGCGTGCCCTCGGCCTCCCACGGCTTGGTGATCAGCGCGTACAGCACACCGGCGGCGACCACGAGGGTCAGCAGCGAGACGGCCAGGCGCCGGGTCAGCGAGTCGGGTTCGTTGGTGGTCATCCGGCCAGCCTCACTGTTCCGCCCTGCCCCCAGAACACATACGACAGCAGCAGGTTGAGCGTGACGATGACGATGATCGACAGGCGGATCGCGCGGCCGGCGGCCTGCCCGACGCCGACGGGGCCGCCGGTGGCGTAGTAGCCGTAGTAGCAGTGGATCGAGATCACCGCGAACGCGAACACCGCCACCTTGATCGCGCTATAGATCAAATCGATCAACGGCAGATACAGATGGAAGTAGTAGTCGTAAACCCCGGGCGCCAGATCGAAGAACTCGGTACTGATGAACCGGGTCGCGAAGAAACTCGCGAACAAGGCGATCAGATACAACGGCACCAGCGCGATCAGCGCCGCCACCACCCGCGTGCAGATCAGATACACGAACGAGTGAATGCCCATGACCTCCAGGGCATCGATCTCCTCCGAGATCCGCATCGCCCCCAGCTCCGCCGTGAACGACGACCCGCACTGCGCCGCCAACGCGATCGCCGCGATCACCGGAGTCGTCTCACGGACATTGATGAACGCCCCCACCAAGCCCATGAACGACTCGGCGCCGATCACCTCCAGACCCGTGTACACCTGCATACCGATCTCGGTGCCCAAGAACAGCGACATCGTGAAGATCACGAAGATCATGCCGCCGCCGACCACCGTCGCGCCCACACCCACGACGATGTCACTGACCTGCAACGCCACCGTCTTGGCGTACTTGAACCGGAACACGATGTCACGCAGCGAATACAACAGCACCGCACCGATGAAACGCGGCCACGCCGACAACGCCGCCACCCGCTCGGCACCCGCCACCGCCACCCGCGTCGTCCCCAACGCCGCCTTACGCGGAGCATTGACCAACATCAGCCGCCCCCACTCACAACTTCGGCGGGAACGCGACGAAATACACCGTCGTGATCACGTAATTGAAAACGAACACCAGCATGAACGCCACCACCGTCGCCCGGTTCACCGCCCGGCCAACCCCGGCAGGGCTCCGCTCACAATTCATCCCCATATAACAGGCCACCAGCGCAGCGATCAGACCGAACAACCACGCCTTGCCCAACGTCACGAACAGATCCGACACCCGCAGCAGACCCAAAGCCCCATCGAAATAGGCGCCCGGGGTCACGCCCTGCAGCAGCACGTTGAACACAAAACCGCCCACCGCACCCGACAGGATCACCAGGGAGGCGAGCATGCACGAGATCATGCTGGCCGCCCACATGCGTGGTGTCACCAGACGGTGCACCGGATTGACGGCCATGACCTCCATCGCCGACAACTCATCCCGGATGTTGCGCGCGCCCATGTCCGAGGTCATCGCCGAACCACCCGCACCCGCGATGATCAACGCCGACGCGATCGGCGCGACCTGCCGCACCAACCCCACCACCACCGCACCACCGGTCGCCGACTGAGCACCCAACTGCCCCGCCAGATCACCCACCTGCAACGCCACCGTCGCCCCCAACGGCAACGCCACCAGCAACGACGGCAACATCGTCACCCGCGCCAGAAACCAGGACTGCTCCACGAACTCCCAGAACCAGTCCCGCACATCCCACGTCCGCCGCAACGCCTCCAACCCGATCGCGAACAACGAACCCATCGCGACCAGAGCACCGAGACCCCACCCAGTGACGCGGCTCGGCACGGCGCTCATGGCCGGCGACCCCGGAGAGCCCAGGGGGGCGCTTGTGCACGTATGTGAGCCATGGGTGGCCTCCAGTGGGGGGTGGGGTGGGGCCGCAGGTTGGTACCACGCCCGTCCTGCGCCTTGCGTTCTCCGGTGACGCGGCTCAGCCGGTCATACGGCGGCGCCCCCTCCAGAGGATGAATTCTCCCGGACGGAATGTCCGTGCCCCTGGAATCGATGCGGGCGGAACCGGAGCCGTGTCACGGTGCAAGTGGAGCTGTTCTCCTGTGACGGCCGATCGAGCTCGGTCGTCCCGAAAAGGGGTCGGTGCGGTGGCGACCCCGTCTGGTCCCGGCCCGGCCGCGCGACTTCTGATCGCGAATACCGGGCCGGCCAGATGATGCCGTTTGCTCGTTATTTGAATAGGGAGTCGAGCCGCCTTCGAGGGGCGGCTCCGGCGGGTCAGTTGACGACGAGCGGGAGCGTTTCCCAGCCGCGGACCGTGGAGGTCTGCGCCAGTTTCACGTTGTCCCAGTCCACGTCCCATTCCGGGAAGCGCTTGAGGATCTCCTCGGTCGCCACCCGGCCCTCGAGGCGGGCCAGCGCGGCGCCCAGGCAGTAGTGCGGGCCCAGGCCGAAGGTCAGCTGCTGCGGCATCTCGCGGCGGATGTCGAAGCGGTCGGGGTCGGGGTAGCGGTTCTCGTCCCGGTTGGCGGCGGCCACGATGAAGAGCATGGCGGCGCCCTCGGGCACGGTCTGGCCGTGGAACTCGGTGTCCTTGGTGACGTAGCGGGCGATCGACGGGCCCGGCGGCTCGTACCGCAGGACCTCCTCGATGGCGCCGGGGATCAGCGACGGGTCCGCCACCAGTTCGCGGCGCTGCTCGGGGTTCTGGGCCAGCAGGGAGGCGGTCCACCCGATGAGCCGTCCGGTGGTCTCGTTCCCGGCGCCGGCGACGACGGTGATGTAGGTGAGCACCTCGTCGTGGGTGAGCGTGCGCCGGGTGCCGTCCTCGTCCTCGAACTCGGCGTTGAGCAGCTCGGTCATCAGGTCGTCGGACGGGTTGTTCGCGCGCCATTCGATGTAGTCGCGGAACATCTCGTTGCTCATGACCGCGCCGCCCTTGAAGTCCATCTGGCCGCCGGCCTCGGTGCGCAGGCTCTCGTCGGCGGCGTCGCGGATGGCGACCTGGTCGGCCTCGGGGATGCCGAGGAGCATGCCGATCACGCGCATCGGCATCTCGATGGCGACGGCCTCGATGAGGTCGAAGCTCTTCTCGCCCACCAGCGGGTCCAGCGTCTTCACGCAGAAGTCGCGGACCTTGGGCTCGAGGGCGGAGATCCGGCGCGGGGTGAAGACCCGGGCGAGCAGGCGCCGGTGGACGTCGTGGATGGTCGGGTCCTCGAAGATGAGCGTGCCCGGCGGGATCTCGATGCCGGACTTGATGAGCTCGAGAATTCCACCGCGGGCCGAGGAGAACGTCTTCCAGTCCGGCAGGCCGCGCTCGACGTCGGCGAAGCGCGTGACCGCGTAGAAGTCGTGCTTCTCGTTGTAGTAGAGCGGCGCCTCCTCCCGGAGACGGCGGTACGTCGGGTAGGGGTCGCTCCAGAATCGCGGGTCGTACGGATCCCAGTAGACGGCGCTTTCAGTGCTCACTTGTTCAGTGCTCACGTGTTTTCCTTCGAGTCGCGTGCCGAGGGTTGTTGAAAGCTTTACGGCAGGTATTCCTACGTGCCGTTCTGAGATGCCAACACGCTGTGTTGAGCGATCGCTCAGCACACTTAATAGTGAGTTGTATCACTGGCGTCAGCGAGGGTCAAGGGTGCGCCGCCGAGGACATTGACGACCATTTTCCTGCGCTGGCCTCCTCGGTTTGCGCCCGCCCGGTCAAGGGGGACGCCCGGCGGATTCGCGGTGGACCGGGCCGGCCCGACGGGCCGGCCCGGACCGCTCCGCGGGTCTCTGTCACGGCGGCGCGCGCGGCGAGCGGTGATGAGCAGCCGGTACGGCGGGATGGCTGTTCCGAACCGCCGCTCGGAGCCTGCGGAGAGCGCGTGGGCGGTTACTTCAGCATGCTTCCGGCGTCGACGGGCAGGGTGACGCCGGTGATGTAACGGGCCTCGTCGGAGACCAGGAAGAGCACCGCGTTGGCGATGTCCTCCGCCTCCACCCACGGAACCGGGAGCGCGTTCATCATCTGCGAGATCGGCGCCATGTCCTCCGCGGTCGGGTTCTCCAGGTCGGGGCGGAACATGCGGAAGGTCATGTCGTTGATCAGCATCGGCGTGTTCACCTGGGTGGGGTGGACGGAGTTGACGCGGATGCTGTGCTGGGCGAGCTCCACCGCCATGGTGCGCATCAGCCCGACCACGCCGTGCTTGGCCGACACGTAGTTGCCGACGTGGGGGTGGGCCTTGAGACCGCCGACCGAGCTGGTCAGGACGACGGCGCCGCCGCGGCCGCCCTCGATGAGGTGCGGAACCGAGACCTTGGCGGTGTGGTAGACGCCGGTGAGGTTGACGTCGATGGAGTCCTTCCAGAGGTTGGCGTCCATCTCCTCGATCTGGGCACCGGAGGCGGCCAGACCGGCGTTCGCGATGACGATGTCCAGGCGGCCCAGCTGGGTCACGCCGTCGTCGACCGCCGCCTTCAGCGCGTCCAGGTCGCGCACGTCGACCTGGGAGGCGATGATGCGCCGGCCCAGCGCCTTGACCTGGGCGACGGTCTCGTCCAGGTCCTCGGGAGTGGACATCGGGATGGGCACGCTGTCGAGCTGCTTGCAGATGTCGACCGCGATGATGTCGGCGCCCTCCTGGGCCAGGCGCACGGCGTGCGCGCGCCCTTGGCCGCGCGCCGCACCGGTGATGAAGGCCACCTTGCCTTCGACTCGTCCAGTCATCACTACCTCTTTCCAGGCAGTCGGGGGGTGAGGTCGGTCTCCGCTCGACCGGGACCGGTCGGCGGGGTGGCGGTGCCCGCGGTCAGCGGGCCTTGGCCGAGGCGTCGAGCGGGCTGGTCGCCGAGCGCTGACGCCGGATGGTGACCAGGAGGACGACCAGGGCGGTCGCGGCCGCGATGGGGCCGGCGGCCTTGAGCAGTCCACCGCCGGTCACCGGCAGGAGGTTGATCGGTTCGGCGGGGGCGCGGGCGGCGGGGGCCGTACGCGGTGGGGCCGGCTCGGCGCGCGGCGCCTCGCCGTTGAGCGCCGGCGCGGGGCTCGGGTCTCCGGCACCTTCGCCGTCACCTTCGCCGTCACCGCCGGCGTCGTTGGTGGAGGTGAGTTCGTCGGCGAGGTTGGCGGCGAACTGGCCGATGAGGTTGGTGGCGACGTCGTTGAGTGCTCCGCGGCCGAACTGTGCGGGCTTTCCGGTGATGGCCAGGTCGGTTTCGATGTGGACGTCGGTGGTGTCGCCCTGGTCGGTGAGGCGGCAGGTGACGGTGGCCTTGGCGGTGCCGCCGCCGCGGGTCTCGCGTCCGCTGGCCTCCAGGACCGCGACCCGTTCGGTCTCGTCGAGGGAGACGAAGGTGACGGTGCCGTTGTAGGACAGGCCGATGGGCCCGAGTTTGACCTTGACCTTGCCGTGGAAGGTGTCGCCGTCGTTGGAGGTCAGGGTGGCGCCGGGCACGCAGGGCGCGATCCGCTCGATGTCGAGCAGGACCTGCCATGCCTCCCGCACCGGCACCGGGATGGTCAGCGTGTTCTCGAGTTTCATCAGGTTTCCTTGGTGGCTGCGGCGGCGCGGACGGCGTTGATGATTCCCTGGTAGCCGGTGCAGCGGCACAGGTTGCCTGACAGGCCCTCGCGGATCTGGTCGTCGGTGGGGTCGGGGTGTTCGCGCAGGAACGCGGTGGCCGAGACGATGAATCCGGGGGTGCAGAAGCCGCATTGCAGGCCGTGGTGTTCGCGGAAGGCGTCCTGGAGGGG
Source organism: Actinomadura rugatobispora (assembly GCF_055379765.1). Classification (NCBI taxonomy): domain Bacteria; kingdom Bacillati; phylum Actinomycetota; class Actinomycetes; order Streptosporangiales; family Thermomonosporaceae; genus Actinomadura; species Actinomadura rugatobispora. The sequence continues at coordinate 2,774,136 of NZ_AP029191.1, forward strand.
GGACAGGGTGCCGTCGGGGGAGGCGATGCCTTCGATGGTGGTGATGTCGGCGCCGTCGGCCTGGACGGCGAAGACGAGGCAGGCGCGGACGGCCTCGCCGTCCATGAGGACCGAGCAGGCGCCGCAGACGCCGTGTTCGCAGCCCAGGTGGGTGCCGGTCAGGCCGCAGTCCTCGCGCAGGTAGTCGGCCAGGGTGAGCCGGGCCGGCACGCTCGCCCGCCGCGACCGGCCATTGACCCGCATCCCGATCTCGACCTCAGGCATTGCTCGCCTCCTGCACTCCGGCCTCCTGGACGGCCCGTTCCCAGGCGCGCGCCACCATGGCCGCGCCGACGTGTTTGCGGTAATCGGCGGACCCGTGCAGATCCGAGGGCACCGACTCCAGCCCCTCCATCGCGGTGCGCCCGATGTCCTCGGCGCTCACCTCGCCCGCGGCGGAGCCGGTCAGTTGCGTTTCGGTGGTGGTGGCGCGCAGTGCGGCCTGCCCGAGCCCGAACAGGCCGATGCCGCAGCGGGCGATCCGGTCGTCGGTGTCGAGCTGGACGGCGACGGCGGCGCCCGCGATGGCGAAGTCGCCGCCGCGGCGGGCGAACTCCTCGATCGCGAACCCGCTGCGCGGCCCCCACTGGGGGAAGAGCACGCCCGTCAGCAGTTCATCGGCCTGCAGCGCGGTGCTCCACATGCCCTGGAAGAAATCGCGGGCGGCGATGGTGCGCGCGCCGCGCGGCGAGGTCGCCTCCAGCCGCGCGTCCAGGGCCAGCGCGACGGCGGGGTACTCGGCGGCGGCGTCGGCGTGCGCGATCGAGCCGCCCAGGGTGCCGCGGTTGCGGATCTGGAAATGCCCGATCAGCGGCGTGGCCCGCGCCAGCAACGGCACCCACGCCGCCACCTCCGCCGACCGCTGGATCGTCGCCTGCGTGGTGCCCGCGCCGATCCACACCCCGCCATCGCGTTGCTCGATGCCGCGCAACTCCTCCATGCGGCGCAAATCGACCAGGTGATCCAGCACGGCCAGCCGCAGGGCGAGCATGGGGACCAGGCTCTGGCCGCCGGCGATGGCCTTGGCGTCCTCGCCCAGCTCCGCCAGCAACCCCACCGCCTCCCCCACGCTCGCGGGGGCGTGGTACTCGAAAGCGGCCGGTTTCATTTGGCCTCCGCCCCGGTGCCGTGGCGGACGATCTCCACGATCGACTCCGGGGTGATCGGCAGCCGGGTGATCTCCGCGCCGAAGGGGGACAGCGCGTCGGCGACCGCGTTGATCACCGCCGGCGGCGCCCCGATCGCACCGCCCTCACCCGCGCCCTTGTACCCGCCCGGACCCGGCGAGTCGGTCTCGATGTGCCCGTACTCGATATCGGGCACCTCCAACGCCGTGGGCAGCAGATAGTCCATGAACGTCGTCGCGATCGGGTTGCCCTCGCCGTCATAGGCCAGATGCTCGTACAGCGCCCCGCCGATCCCCTGCACCGTCCCGCCCGCGATCTGCCCCTCCACCACACTCGGATTGATCATCGGACCGCAGTCCTCGCTCACGATGAACCGCAGCAACCGCACCTCACCGGTCACCACGTCCACCTCGCACGTGCACAGATGCGTGGCATTGGCCCAGATGATCGGATGCTCGGGCTTGTAGCGGCCACTGGCCTCCAACCCCGCCGGAACCCCCGCCGGCAACGCCTCGGGCTGGAAGTAGGCCAGGTTGGAGATCTCCGCCAGCGACACCCCCGACCCGGGCACACCGCGCACCGACGCCCGCCCGCCCGACAACTCGATGTCGGAGGCCGCGGCCTCCAGGCGGTGCGCGGCGATCGCCACGATCCGCTCCCGCAGCACCGAGGCCGTCTCGGCCACCGCCCCCGCCGTCATCGACCCCGACCGGCTCCCCGCCGTCCCGCCACCGAACGGCGTCACCGCCGTGTCCCCCTGGATGGTGTGCACATCGGCGATGTCCACCCCCAGCGCGTCAGCGGTCAGCTGCACCACCGTCGTCTCGATGCTGTTCCCGCTCGAACCCCCCGAGACGTAGACGTTCACCTTGCCCGAGGGCTCGATCCGGATCGTCGCGCCCTCGGTCGCGTGCAACCCCATCGCACTGGTCGTCGGCTCCACATACGTGCACGTACCGACACCCAGATACCGGCCCTGCGCCCGCGCCAGCTCCTGCTCACGCCGGAACGCCTCGTAATCCAGCATCTTCAACGCCTGCTCGAACGTCTCCGACGGCGTGATATCGCTGTACGGCATCCCCATGGGGTTGGTGTACGGAAGCTCGTCCCGCCGCAGGAGGTTCCGGCGCCTCAACTCGGCGGGGTCGATGCCCAGCCGGCGCGCCGCGCGGTCCAGGAGCACCTCGCGCACCACCGACTCGAACTGCCACGGCCCGCGGTACGCGGCGCGGCCGAGGGTGTTGGAGAAGACGCACGTCGTGGTGAAGGTGCCCTGCGGAACGCGGTACGGCCCGGGGTAGAACATCCCGACGGCCGCGGCCGTGCCCACCGGCCATGGCACGGGGTAGGCGCCCACGTCCTGGACGTAGTCGATCGTGGCGGCCAGGATCGCGCCCTCGGAGTCGAAGGCGATCCGGGCGTCGGCGTGCTCGTGCCGCGACATGCTGGACGAGAGCAGGTTCTCCCGCCGGTCCTCGATCCACTTCAGCGGACCCGGCACCTTCAGCGCGGCGAGCATGACGCACATGTCCTCGCGCATCGGGATGACCTTCTGACCGAAACCGCCGCCGGTGTCGCGCATCACCACCCGCACCTGGTGCTCGGGGAGCCCCAGCAGCCGGGAGCAGAACAGGCGCACCTCGTGCGGCGACTGGGTCGCCGTCCAGATCGTCAGCTCGCGCTCGGTGGCCGACCACTCCGCCACGATCCCCCGCGTCTCCATCGGTACGGGGGCGTAAGCCTGCTGGTAGATCGTGTCCTCGACCACCAGCGCCGCCTCGTCGAAGACGGGTGCGAGCTGGTCCGCGGGGGCGCCGCCGAGTTCGCCCGCGACGTTGCGCGGGTAAGCCTCGTGCACCAGTTCCTCGGAGTCCCGCGCGGTGACGTAGTCGACGACCGGGGTCAGCGGGTCGTAGTCGACCACCACCAACTCTGCCGCGTCCTCGGCCAGATACCGGTCATCGGCCACCACCAGCGCCACCGGATCACCGACGAAACGCACCTCACCCTCGGCCATCGGAGGCCGCGGCGTGTCCGGGACGTCCTTGCCGATCAGCGTGTACCACGCCTCGTGCACACCCGGATGGAGATCCTCCGCCGTGAACACCGCATGCACACCCTCCAGCGCCAACGCCTCAGAGGCGTCCACACCGGTGATCCGCGCACGCGCCAGCGGACTGCGCACAAAACACGCGTGCAACATCCCCGGCCGCACCACATCATCCACATACGTGCCATGACCGGTCAGCAACCGCGGATCCTCCACCCGCGGCACACGCGTCCCGACGTATCGAGCCGCGGCCGCCTGCACGCCCGCGCTCACCGGCCCACCGCGCAGGTCCTCGCCCGTCCCGGACCGGGGACGGCGGCCCGGCCGCGCTCGCGGCAGCCCGTGCCGCGGTGCGGTACCGGGGATGTCCGCCGATGCCGACCGCGCTCAGGGTCTTGCCGCGCTACCACCCGTGATGGACACTGCACCCCACGATGGGCGCAGCGGTCATGGGAGTTCACCGGACCCTCGGTGGCGGGGTCAGCCGGTGCGAAGTCACTCACCCAGGCCCTCCTCGAAGACGTGCGCCGCCAGCCGTCGCGCACGGTGGAGGTCGCCGATCCTTCGCCGCTGAGCGCTCGCCCAGCGATGCTAGGCACCTGCTTAGCACTGCTGAGCGACTGTGGTCAAGGTCACGCCTGGAGCTCGGCGCTACGATGTCGCCGGGTCCAGCAGGGACGTTACTGAAATACCCGTGGAGGTCGGCCAGATGTCAACGCCGCGCAGAATTGGCGCACCGGACGCAAAGAATCGGACGGTCCTGCTCGATGCGGCGGAACAGCTCATGCTGGAAGAGGGATATGCCGCGGTGACCTCACGGCGGGTCGCCGCCAAGGCCGGTCTCAAACCCCAGCTCGTGCACTACTACTTCCGCACGATGGACGAACTCTTCCTTGAGGTTTTCCGGCGTCTCGCCGAGGCGGGAGTGGAGGCACAGGCGCAGGCATTGGCCTCGCCTCAGCCGTTGCGGGCCCTGTGGGCCTTCGCCACCGATCCGGCCGCCAGCGCCCTGACGATGGAGTTCAGCGCGCTGGCCAACCACCGCAAGTCCATGAAGGACGAGATCGCCCACTATGCCGAGCGGCTGCGCGGCATGCAGAACGAGACCCTGGCGCGCATCGCGGAAGAGCACGGGATCGACCTCGAGAGGTTCCCGGTCGGCTTCCTGGGAGTGCTGGTGACGAGCCTGTCCCGCGTGGTGGGCATGGAGACCGCCCTGGGAATGGACAGCGGCCACGAGGAGACTCTCAAGGTCGTCGAACGGTATCTGCGCCGTTTCGAGGGCGAGGCGATGATCCCTGGAGCGGAGTTGGCCGCGCCCCGGCCGACGAATTCGGATTGATCATCGCCGGGATGCCGGGAGCATGAGCCCCTTCATCAATCTCATTCGTAGCACGAACTAAAACATTCGTTTCGACCGGCTCGGCGGCGCGGCCGCCCGCTGCTTCCCAGCGTCATGGGAAAAACGCTTTCCGTGACGCGCCCGTGCCGTCATCATCGGACCATGCGGAGGGTCCTCGTCCTGGTGGCGGCACGGCTGGTGGTCGCGGCGGCCGGGCTGGCGCTGGTCGCCGCGTGCGGCATGGCGGCCTCTGACGCCTACCACGACATGCGGGGTTACGAACGCGCGCTGCACTGCGCCCCCCACCTGCCCGGTGACCAGCGCGAGTGCATCGCCACGGTCACGGTGACGGTGGTGGAGAGGTCCAGGCGCGTCGAGGACGACTCCCCGCCGACGCCCATCCAGGTGCCGACCCCGCCGCCCGCGCCGCAGCCTCCGATGCCCGTGCTCAGGCTCATCCCCGTCGCCGCCCACGCGCTGCCCGCCGCCGGGGACGTGCCCGCGGTCGCGGTGCGGGCGGCGGTCGCGGACCGGTTCCGCTACGACGTGACCGTCCGGACGCCCGACGGCAGGCGCCGGACGTTCCAGGTCGGCAAGGGGCTGTACGACAGGGCCAGGCCCGGCACGTCCGGGTACGCCGAGATGTGGCGCGGGCACGTCACCCGGCTGACGGTCGGGTCCGAGAGCAAGCGGATCCCGCTGTTCCGGGAGTTCTTCTTCTACTGGCTGGTGGCGTGGGCGGGCGCGGTCCTGGTCCTCGGCGCGCTCTTCCACCCGATCGGCCAGATGTCCGTCCACGTCCTGGTCGGGGGCTACGTCGTGGGCGCGGTGGTGTTCTACCTGCTCCGGGACTGGTCTCCGGCGCTGCTCGGGGTTCCGGCGGTCGTGTCGGTGCTCGTCGCCGTGTGGTGGGCGACGGATCGGCTCCTCGACCGGAAGGCCCGGCGCGCCTGGTGATGTGACGGCCGCGCCTCAGCTCGTCCCGGCTTCCTGGTCGGTCGTCTTGGCGCGGTCCGTCCGGGAGCGGGCGAGCCGCGCCAGCCACCAGCCGACCCCGCTCAGGAGCACCAGGCCGACCGGCGCCAGCCACACCGCCGGGGAGCCGGGTTCGCTCAGTGCCTTGCCGAGCCCGGTGTAGACGAGCGTGCCCGGCACGATCCCGAGCGCGGTGCCCGCCATGTAGGGGCCGAACCCGACCCCGGCCACCCCGGCGCCGTAGTTGACCGCCCCGAACGGGAACATCGACACCATGCGCAGCACCAGGACGGACTCGAAGCCGCGGCGCGACAGGTAGGACTCCAGGCGCGCGAGCCGGCCCGACCCGGTGTACCTGGCCACAGCCGGACGTCCCATGAGCCTGGCCAGGCCGAAGGAGAGCGCCGCGCCCGCGGTGGCTCCGACCAGCACCGCCGCCGCGCCCAGGGCGACGCCGAAGAGCGCGCCGGCGGACGCGTTCAGCACCGAGCCGGGGATCAGCACGGTCACCGCCAGCGCGTAGCAGACGGCGAAGACCAGCGGTCCCCAGAAGCCGAGCGAGTCGACCCACGCGCTGATGTCGTCCCACAGCGCGCCGCCGCCCAGCGCCACCAGCACACCGAACCCGAGCAGCATCGCGGCGAAGACCGACAGCTTCACGATGGCCGACCGGGACGATGACCGGCCGGGCTCGGCTGCCAGGTCCGCGTCTCCTTCGCGGGACGGCTCGCTCATCTACGCTCCCGCGCCCTTCGTCGACTCAACCGGTCAGGTGATCATTCTGGCGGATCCGGCCGGGGCGTCGTTCACCGGGCTCCGGCCGGAGCCTCCGGGATCGTGATCCTGCGATCACGTGGAGTGAAGACAACTCGGCGGGCTTTCGCGCCGCTCGCTCGTGCCCGGAGCGGGGCCGGCCGGCGTGGGCCGGTATCCGCGTCTGCCCTGCTCATGGCACGGTCGGGGGCGGTAGAGCGTGTCGCTCCCCCGCTCGCGAGCGGCCCGATCGGGCCCGTGCGGCCGGCAGGCTTTTGGACGTTTCCCACAAATTGAGGCCGCCCAGCCTGCGTTGTTCACGGCATGGCGCTGCCGCCCGGTAGACGGAAGGGTGAACACTGCCGGGATGCCGCCGTGTCGCGGCGCGCACATCGTGGTCTACAGGAGGGCTCGGTCGGGTGTTCAGTCGTGTCGCCATCGTCAACCGCGGTGAGGCCGCCATGCGGCTCATCCACGCCGTGCGGGACATCGCCGCGGAGACCGGGGCTCGGATCGAGACGGTCGCCCTGTACACCGACGTCGACCGTACGGCCGCCTTCGTCCGGGAGGCGGACCGGTCCTACGACCTCGGTCCCGCGTCCGCGCGCCCCTACCTCGACCTGGAGGTGCTGGAGCGCGCGCTGGTGGAGACCCGGGCGGACGCCGCGTGGGTCGGCTGGGGGTTCGTCGCGGAGGACCCGGCGTTCGCGGAGCTGTGCGCGAAGGTCGGGGTCGCCTTCGTCGGGCCGAGCCCGGACGCGATGCGCAAGCTCGGCGACAAGATCGGCGCGAAGCTGATCGCCGAGGAGGTCGGGGTGCCGGTCGCGCCGTGGAGCCGCGGCGCGGTGGAGAGCCTGGAGGCCGCCCTGGAGGCGGCGGAGTCGATCGGCTATCCGCTGATGCTGAAGGCGACCGCGGGCGGCGGCGGGCGCGGCATCCGCGTGATCAACAACGGGGCCGAGCTGGCCGACGCCTACGAGCGCACCAGCCAGGAGGCCGCGCGGGCGTTCGGCAGCGGCGTGGTGTTCCTGGAGCGCCTGGTCACCGGGGCCCGGCACGTCGAGGTGCAGGTGATCGCCGACGGGCAGGGGACGGCGTGGGCGCTCGGCGTCCGCGACTGCTCGGTGCAGCGCCGCAACCAGAAGATCATCGAGGAGTCGGCGTCGCCGGTGCTGAGCCCGGTGCAGGCGGCCGAGCTGAAGGCGTCGGCCGAGCGGCTGGCCGTGGCGGTCGGGTACCGCGGCGCCGCGACCGTCGAGTTCCTGTACCACCCGGCCGACAAGCTGTTCGCGTTCCTGGAGGTCAACACCCGGCTGCAGGTCGAGCACCCGATCACCGAGTCCACCACCGGGTTCGACCTGGTCAAGGCGCAGCTGATGGTGGCGTCCGGTGGGCGGCTGGAAGGTGAGCCGCCGGTGGAGCGGGGGCACGCGATCGAGGCGCGGCTGAACGCCGAGGACCCCGACCGCGACTTCGCGCCCGCGCCCGGCCGCATCGCCCGGCTGGACCTGCCCGCCGGGCCGGGCGTCCGGGTGGACACCGGCGTCCGCGAGGGCGACACCATCCCCGCCGACTTCGACTCGATGATCGCGAAGATCATCGCCCATGGCCGGGACCGGGACGAGGCGCTGGGCCGGCTGCGCCGGGCGCTGGCGCAGACCACGGTGATCATCGAGGGCGGCGCGACGAACAAGAGCTTCGTGCTCGACCTGCTCGACCAGCCCGAGGTGATCGACGCCTCCGCCGACACCGGGTGGATCGACCGCGTCCGCGGCGAGGGCCCGGGGGGACGGCTCGTCGCGCACCGGCACTCCGGCGTCGCGCTGGCGGCCGCCGCGATCGAGGCGTACGAGGAGGAGGAGCGCGCCGAGCGGCAGCGGCTGCTGGCGACGGCGTTCGGCGGGCGCCCGCAGGTGCGGCACGAGAGCGGCCGGCCGCTGGACCTCAAGCTGCGCGGCGCCGCCTACCGGGTGCGCGTCGCCCGGGTCGGCGCGCACCGGTTCCGCGTGGTCGTCGAGGCGGGCGAGGACGTCCGCACCGCCGATGTCGAGCTCGACCGCTTCGACCGGCACACCGGGCAGATCGTCGTCAACGGCACCCGGTACCGGCTGCTCACCGGCACGCACGGGCCGACCCACCTGGTCGAGGTGGACGGCGTGGCGCACCGGGTCAGCCGCGACGAGGGCGGCGTCGTCCGCTCGCCCGCGCCGGCGCTGGTCGTCGCCACGCCGCTGCAGGCCGGCGACGAGGTCGAGGCGGGCGCTCCGGTGCTGGTGCTGGAGAGCATGAAGATGGAGACGGTGCTGCGGGCGCCGTTCAGGGCGCGGCTGAAGGAATGCGCCGTGTCGGTGGGCAGCCAGGTGGAGACCGGCGCGCCGCTGCTGCGGCTGGAGCCGCTCGCCGACGACGACGCCGCGGGCGAGGACTCCGCGGCCGCCGAGTCGGCCGAGCTGGACCTGCCCGCCGCGCCCGCCGGGGTCCCGGCGCGGGTGCGCACCACGCGCGGCCTGGAGAACCTGCGCAGCCTGCTGCTGGGCTACGACGTCGACCCGCACGACGAGCGCCGAGTGCTGGACGACTACCTCGCCGCGCGCCGGGCGGCCGCCGAGGACGGTCACCGGACGGTGGCCGAGGAGCTCGGCCTCCTCGAGGTGTTCACCGACCTCGCCGAGCTGGGCCGCGACCGCCCGGCGGGCGGCGACGGCGGGGACGGCGGCGAGGGCCACGTGCACAGCGCCCGCGAGTACTTCCACACCTACCTGCAGAGCCTGGACGTCGAGCGGGCCGGGCTGCCGGAGGCGTTCCAGGCCAAGCTGGCCAAGGCGCTCGGGCACTACGGCGTCACGGATCTGGAACGCACCCCCGAGCTCGAGGCCGCGGTGTTCCGGATCTTCCTCGCCCAGCAGCGGGCGTCCGCCGACGCCACGGTCATCGCGACGCTGCTGCGCGCGTGGCTGCGGGAGCCGGCGCCGCGCCAGGCGCTGCGCGAGCCGGTCGGGCTGGCGCTGGAGCGGCTGGTGGCCGCCTCGCAGGTGCGGTTCCCCGTGGTATACGACCTCGCCGCGGGCATGGTGTTCGCCTGGTTCGCCCAGCCGCTGCTGCGCCGCAACCGCGCCCGCGTCTACGCCGACGTCCGCCGGCACCTGCGCCATCTGGACGCGCACCCGGACTCGCCGGACCGCGCCGAGCGCATCGCCGAGATGGTGCGCAGCACCGAGCCGCTGGTGCGGCTGCTCGGCCGGCGGCTCGGCCGCGACGACCGGGACAACTCGGTCATGCTGGAGGTCCTGACCCGGCGGTACTACGGCAACAAGGGGCTGACCGGCGTCCGCACCAGCGAGGTCGCCGGCTGCAGGTTCGTGGTCGCCGAGCGCGCGGGCTCGTGCCTGGTCTCCTCCGCGGTCGGCTTCGAGGAGCTCGGCGGGGCGCTGCGCGGGCTCGCGGAGCTGGCCAAGGACGAGGACGCCCTCGACGCCGACATCTACCTCGCCTGGGAGAACCAGCCCGAGGACTTCGACGCGATGGCGGACGCGCTGCAGGAGGTCGTCGACGCGCACCCGCTGCCCGCCCAGGTCCGCAGGGTGACCGCCACCGTCGCGGGCAGCGGCGGCGGGGTGATGCACCACCACTTCACCTTCCGCACGGCCGGCACCGGGATGGCCGAGGACCGGCTGATCCGCGGCCTGCACCCGCACATCGCGCAGCGGATGCAGATGGAGCGGCTGAGCGCGTTCGACCTCACCCGGCTGCCGTCGTCGGACGAGGAGGTCTACCTCTTCCAGTGCGCGGCGCGGGAGAACCCGTCCGACGACCGCCTCGTCGCGTTCGCGCAGGTGCGGGACCTGACCGAGCTGCGCGACAACGAGGGCAGGCTGGCGGCGCTGCCGACGGCCGAGTACACCGTGGCCGCCTGCCTGGACTCGATCCGCCGCGCGCAGTCGCTGCGGCCGTCCAAGAAGCGCTTCAACACCAACCGGATCGTCGTCTACGTCTGGCCGACCAGCCAGATCACCCGCGCGGAGCTGGAGGTGCTGGTCGAGCGGATGCTGCCGACGACCGCGGGCGCCGGGCTGGAGGAGATCCTGTTCATCGCGCGGCAGCGCGACCGGACGACCGGCGAGCCGGCCAAGGTCGCCGTCCGGCTCTCCTTCGACGCCGCCGGCGGCGCCGCGCTGGACATCGGGGAGCCGTCGGACGAGCCGGTCGAGCCGGTGGACGACTACCGCCTGAAGGTGCTGCGGGCGAGCAGCCGCAACACCGTGTACCCGTACGAGCTGACCGCCCTGCTCGGCGACTTCGTCGAGCACGATCTGGACGGCGGGCACGCGCTGGTGCCGGTCGACCGGCCGAAGGGCCGCAACAAGGCGGCGATGGTCGCGGGCGTGGTCAGCACGCCGACCCGGCGGCACCCGCAGGGCGTCACCCGGGTCGTGCTGCTGGGCGACCCGACCAAGTCGCTCGGCGCGCTGTCGGAGCCGGAGTGCCGCCGCGTGATCGCCGCGCTGGACCTGGCCGAGCGGATGCGGGTGCCGGTGGAGTGGTACGCGCTGTCCTCCGGCGCGCGGATCTCCATGGAGTCGGGCACCGAGAACATGGACTGGGTGGCCGCGGCGCTCAAGCGGATCGTCGAGTTCACCCAGGACGGCGGCGAGATCAACATCGTGGTCGCGGGCATCACCGTCGGCGCGCAGCCGTACTGGAACGCCGAGGCGACGATGCTCATGCACACCAAGGGCGTCCTGGTGATGACGCCGGACTCGGCGATGGTGCTCACCGGCAAGCAGGCGCTCGACTTCTCCGGCGGGGTGTCGGCCGAGGACAACTTCGGCATCGGCGGCTACGACCGGGTGATGGGCCCGAACGGGCAGGCGCAGTACTGGGCGCCGAACCTGGCCGCCGCGCGGAACGTCCTGATGGCGCACTACGACCACACCTACGTCGCGCCCGGCGAGGACGCGCCGCGCCGCGCGGCGACGTCCGACCCGGTCGACCGCGACATCTCCGGCTTCCCGCACGCCGTGGAGGGCAGCGACTTCGCCACCGTCGGCGAGATCTTCTCCGCGGAGGCCAACCCGGACCGCAAGAAGCCGTTCGACATCCGGACCGTGATGCGGGCGCTGTCCGACCAGGACCACCCAGTGCTGGAGCGCTGGGCGGGCATGGCCGACGCGGAGACCGCGGTGGTGCAGGACGTGCATCTGGGCGGCCTGCCGGTGTGCCTGCTCGGCATCGAGTCGCGGTCGGTGCCGCGGCGCGGCTACCCGCCGACCGACGGCCCGGACGCCTACACCGCGGGCACGCTGTTCCCGCGGTCGTCGAAGAAGGCGGCGCGGGCGATCAACGCGGCCAGCGGCAACCGGCCGCTGGTGGTGCTGGCGAACCTGTCGGGCTTCGACGGCTCGCCGGAGTCGATGCGCAAGCTGCAGCTGGAGTACGGCGCGGAGATCGGCCGGGCGATCGTGAACTTCCGCGGGCCCATCGTGTTCTGCGTGATCTCGCGGTATCACGGGGGCGCGTTCGTGGTGTTCTCCAAGGCGCTGAACCCGAACATGACGGTGCTGGCGCTGGAGGGCTCGTTCGCGTCGGTGCTGGGCGGCGCTCCCGCCGCCGCGGCGGTGTTCTCCGGCGACGTCAACGCCCGTACCGCGGCCGACCCGCGGGTGCGGGAGCTGGAGGCCCGGGTCACGCCCGCCTCGGGTGCCGACCGCGCCGCGCTGACGGCGGAGCTGGACGAGCTCCGCTCGTCGGTCCGGGCGGAGAAGCTGGGCGAGGTGGCGGCCGAGTTCGACCGGGTGCACAGCATCCGGCGCGCGGTCGAGGTCGGCTCCGTCGACGCCGTCATCCGCGCCGCGGAGCTGCGCCCGCGGATCATCGAGGCCATCGAGGCCCGCCTGCGCTGAGCGGAGGCCGGTCGGGGGTTCTTGTGCGGGAGGTGACAAGAACCCCCGACCATGCCAGTGAATACTGGCGCCTATGCTCCGACTCACGCTCTCCGGCGCGCTGGCCGCCGGCGTCCTCGCCGCCGCCGGGCTCGTCTCCCCCGCGGCCGCGTCACCGGCCGCGCCGCCCGCCGTCGCGGCGCGCACCGCCCTGCTCGGCACGCCCGGCGACCTCAGACGGGTGTCGCTGCCCTTCTTCTGGCCGAACAACTACCTCTACGACGTGTCGGCGGCGTCCCCCGACAGCGTCTGGATCGCCGGCACCCAGGGCGAACTGGTCGTGCCCGGCCCCATTCCCGGCACCGGGCGGACGATCCCCGGCAACCCCGTCGTGCGGCGCTGGAAGGACGGCGGCTGGGTCGAGTACCCCCTCGGCGGGCTTCCCAGCCACGCCACGATCATCGGCGTCGACGCCGTCGCTCCCGAGGACGTGTGGATCTCCGGGACCAAGCACGTCACCGAAAACTCGCACCAGCCCTACGTGGCGCGCTTCACCGGCTCGGCGTTCACGCAGGTGGCGCTGCCCCCGGGGACGACCGCCGCGCATGTGCAGGCCGACGCGTCCGGCGTCTGGCTGTCGACGGCCACCGACCTCTACCGCTGGACGGACGGGACCTGGGCGCACCTCACCGCGCTCCCGGAACTGCGGTGGCAGCACACGCTGCGCGTGCGGTCGGCCGACGACATCTGGCTGTTCGGCGAGGTCTCCGACTACTCCGACACCCTCGAGGCGGCGCACTGGGACGGCACGTCCTGGACGAGATCCACGCTGCACCAGCCAGGACGCTTCGGGACGATCACCGACGTGCTGCCGCTGCCGTCCGGCGAGGCGTGGGCCGTCGGCGTCAACTGGAGCGACGGCGGGGGCAGGCCGATCCTGCTGCACTGGGACGGCACCGCCTGGGAGAGCGTCCCCGTGCCCGCCGGGCTCAACTCGCTCGGCAGCATCGTGCGCGCGCCGGACGGGACGCTGTGGGCCAACGGCCACGCCGGCGACCAGCCCGCCGCGCCCGGCCTGATCCGCTACCGGGGCGGCGCCTGGGAACGCGTGCCGACCCCGGCCGTCCCGAACCGGAGCAACGTCCACGTGGACGCCCTGACCGTCGATCCCGTCTCCGGCGCTCTCTGGACGCTGGGCACGGTCAACATCGGCGGCCCGGTCCTCCTCTCGGACCGCTGAGCGGCGGGCGCCCTCACTCCAGGCGGCGGGCGAGCCCCGCCGCCACCAGTCCCGCGCCCAGGCCGAGCCACAGGGAGAACGTGGCCCCGGTGCCCTCGATCCACGTCTCGCCGAGGGTCTGCTCCACCACGACCACCACGGCGGCGACCAGGAAGGCCGCGCCCACGACGAGCACCGGAATCGAGGTGCGCACCGCGACCGCCGCGCAGGCCGCCAGTCCCAGCACCACCGCGACCACCACGGCCCGGCCCGGCATCGCCGCCATCTCCCACGGATACCCGTCGGTGAAGGCGAACAGGACGCTGGCCAGCGAGGTCGCGCCGAGCGCCACAACGGCGCGGTCGGCGGCCCTCATGACGCCCTCAGCAGCAGCCGGCCGGCCCGTCCGGGCGATCGCCGCCACAGCGGGCGCCACAGCGCGTCGAGGCCGTGGTACCGGCCCGCCGCCACGGCGAACAGCAGCACGTGGACGAGCACCATGAGGAAGCGCGACCAGTGCCACTCGCCGGGCGCGTTCAGCACCGACAGCGTGATCACCACGGACTGGCCGATCCCGACCACCGCCCAGAACCTGGTGGCCAGCCCCACCAGGAGGAACGCCCCCAGTGAAGCCTCCAGAAGCATCGTCGCCCAGGCGAAGAACGTGAAGTTCGGCAGGACGACGTGCTCGACGAGCCACGCCCAGGGCGCGAGCACCTCGTGCTCGACGGCCAGGCGCGTCTGCGCGTACAGGCCGTCGTCGCGGTCCTCACCGAAATCCGGCGGGGTCTTCCACCCGGAGTTCTGGATCCACATGAGCCCCACGCCGACGCGCGCGACGGCGATCCCGGCCCGGGCCGTGATGGACGACTCCGCCGCGTCGATCGATCCGGTCATGGCGCCTCCTCTCCCGCACAACGTCATACCAGGCGGGATGCGGCGGGACGGCACACTCGTCCACTTCCGGCACACCTCTTTCACGCCGGGGCGCTGACCATGGTCAGCAAGTGCCTTCTCCCGGCCCGCCGGAACCGCGTGGAATGGCGGCCGCGCAAATGTTGACCGTGGTCAAATTCTCCGCTTAGGCTCGGGCGACGCCGGTGAACGGCGGACGCTTCGCACGATCCCCCTTGTCCAGGGAGGCACAGTGGAACGCACGTCCGACCGCCCCCTACGCGTGGTCCAGTGGACGACGGGCAACGTCGCACGCCAGTCGATCGCGGCCATCGTGGAGCGCCCCGACCTGGAACTCGTCGGGGTGTACGCCTACAGCAAGGAGAAGGCGGGCCGGGACGTCGGCGAGCTCGCCGGCCTCGGCCGCCTCCTCGGCATCCTCGCCACCGACGACATCGACGCGATCATCGCGCTGGCGCCGGACTGCGTCCTGCACATGCCGCTGCATCCCGACGTGGAGCAGCTGACCCGCCTGCTGCGCGCGGGCGTCAACGTCCTCACGACCGCGTCGTTCCTCACCGGGCGCGCGTACGGCGAGGAGGCCCGCGCGGCCCTGGAGGAGGCCGCCCGCGCGGGGAACGCCAGCCTGTTCGGCAGCGGCGTCAACCCCGGTTACGCCGACCAGCTGGCCGCGGTCGCGTCCGGGGTCTGCCGCGAGGTGAACTACGTCCGGGTCCTGGAGTCGTTCGACATCGGCATGTGGGCGGGCGACGCGAACCAGGACGAGCTGGGCTGGGGCCGTCCGGCCGGGGACCCCGGGCACGCCGACGACGTCCGGAAGGCGACGGCGCCGTTCGGCGACGCCGTCGAGGCCCTCGCCGAACTGCTCGACGCGACGATCGACGACGTCCGCTGCGAGGTCGGCTTCGCCCACGCCACCAAGGACCTGGACATCCCCGGGCGCACGGTCAAGGCCGGAACCGTCGCCGGACTGGACGTCCGGTGGTTCGGCGTCTCCGGCGGCGTGGACGTCACCGAGGCGCACGTGCGCTGGGCCGTGACCCAGGAGCTCGACCCCGCGTGGGAGATCGCGATGGCCTACCTCATCGAGGTGCGCGGCCATCCGCAGGTCAACGTGCGGGTGGAGGTCCTGCCGCAGGACTTCACGTCGATGAGCCTGGAGGACATGCTCGCGATCGGGTCGGTCATCACGGCCATGCCCGTCGTCAACGCCATCCCGGCGGTGGTCGCCGCGCGGCCGGGCATCGTCACCTACGCGGACCTGCCCACCCAGGCGTCCCGCCACGTTCCCCGCCCCTGACCCGGGCCCGCTTCTCCAGTCCCCCGCCATGCTGAAACGAGAGGAACCCGCGGACCGATGAACCGTCCCGCCGTGCCGTTCGGCCTCCGCTTCGACTTCCGCAACCCCGACTTCGCCGGGACGTCCATGGCCGACCGGTACGCGGCGGCCCTGGACATGGTCGAGTGGGCCGACCGGCTGGGATGTTCGAGCGTGGCCGTCTCCGAGCACCACGGCTCGCCGGACGGCTACCTGCCCAGCCCGATCCAGCTGCTCGCGGCGATGGCGGCGCGCACCACCGACGTCCGCTTCATCATCGCCGCGCTGATCGCCCCCTTCCACGACCCGCTGCGGCTGGCCGAGGAGATGACCGTCCTCGACAACCTGAGCAGGGGGCGGGCCGACCTGATCGTCGGCGGCGGTTACGTGCGCGAGGAGTTCGCGATGTTCGGCATCCCCATGAAGGAGCGGGCGCGCCGGGTGACCGAGGCGGTCACCACGATGAAGGCCGCGTTCACCGGCGAGCCGTTCGAGTACCGGGGCCGCACGGTGCGCGTCACGCCGCCGCCGTACCGGCCGGGCGGGCCGGCCGTCCTGCTCGGCGGCAGCAGCGAGCCGGCCGCCCGGCGGGCCGCCCGCATCGCCGACGGCTTCATCCCCTCGCTCCCCGAGATCTGGGAGTTCTACCGGGACGAGGTCCAGAAGCTCGGCCGTCCCGACCCCGGCCCCAGCCCGATCGGCAGGAACCGGGTCGTGGCGCTCACCGAGGACCCCGAGAAGGGCTGGGCGGAGCTGGCGCCCTTCTTCCTCCACGAGACCAACGCCTACGGCGCCTGGCGGGACCAGGACGACCTCGCCGGGCCCTACCGCACCACCGCCGGCGCCGACCGGCTGCGGGAGACCGGCCAGTACCGGGTCCTGACGCCCGCCCAGCTCGTGGAGGAGTTGAAGGCGTCCCCGTCCCCCTACGTGCAGTTCCATCCGCTGTGCGGAGGGATCCCGATGGAACTGGCGTGGTCGAGCCTGCGCCTCTTCGAGCGCGAGGTCCTGCCCGCCTTCACCTGATCGCGAGACGAGGAGATCCCCGTGGACGACATCGAGGCCATCAAGCAGCTCAAGGCCCGCTACTGCCGCACGATGGACACCAAGGACTGGGACGCCATGCGCCGGGTCTTCACCGACGACGTCGTGATCGACACGACCGGCTCGGGCGGCACCGTGATCACCGGCGCCGACGCCTTCATGGCCTTCCTCCTCGACACCCTGGGCGACCGGGTGACCGTGCACCACTGCCACACGCCCGAGATCACCGTCACCTCCCCGTCCACGGCCACCGGCGTCTGGGCGATGGAGGACCACGTCCAGTGGGCCGAGGGGCGGGAGCTGACCGGCTACGGCCACTACCACGAGACCTACGAGAAGTCCGGCGGCACGTGGCGGATCAAGACCTCGACGCTGACCCGCCTCCGCATGGACATCACCGAACCGGCCGCGACATGACGGAGGTCGCGGTCATCACCGGCGGCGCGTCCGGGTTCGGGCTGGCGCTCGGGGCCCGCTGCGCCGAGCGCGGCCTGCGCGTGGCGCTGCTCGACCGGGACGGCGAACGCGCCGAGGCCGAAGCCGAGGCCCTGCGGGAAACGCACGGAGTCGACGCCGTCGGCCTGACCGCCGACGTCGCGGACGACGGCGGCGTGCGGGCCGCGGCGGGCGCGGTGCTCGACCGTTTCGGACGCGCCGACCTCGTGGTGTCGAACGTGGGCGTCCAGCTCTTCGGGGCGGTGGAGCGGCTCACCGACGAGGAGTGGCGGTGGGTGCTGGACGTGAACGTCGTCGGCGCGGCCCGCGTCGCCCGCGCCTTCGTCCCGCCGCTGCGCGCGGCCCCGGCCGGGCGGCTGGCCTTCACCGCGTCCTCGTCGGTGCTCGACCCGGCCGGGCGGATGGCCGCCTACCAGGCCAGCAAGTTCGCGGTACTGGGCCTGGCCGAGACGCTGCGCCTGGAGCTGGGCGACGACGGCATCGCCGTGTGCGTCCTCTTCCCCTCCGGGATGGCGTCGCGGCACCTGGAGACCAGCGCCGCCGCCCAGCCGGACCACCTGCGCCGTCCGATCGGCGAGCAGGAGGACTTCGAGGCGATGGCCGCCAGCAACCCGGCCATGGTGCAGGCCGTGGTGTCCCCCGAGGAGGCGGCGGGCAACGTCATCGACGCGCTGCTCAACGGCGAGCGCTACGCCATCACCCACGGCGACCTGCTCACCCCCGTGACCACCCGCCACGAACACCTGCGCCGGGCGGCCACCGCGGCTCGCGGAACCGGGTAGCCCGTCAGGTCGCGCAGGTCGTGCGGCTCTTTGTGGACGAGACGTCGGCCAGTTCTTCGGCGGGGAGCCAGTGGCGGTGCTCGTCGTAGCGGAGCCATGCGTGGCGCTGGCCGGCGGCGGCCGCGCGCTGGAGGAGGCGTTCGAAGTCGGGGTGCGGCTCGTCCTTGCGCCACACGAGGGAGGAGCCGTACAGCGGCGTCGGGTCGGTGAGGGGGATCAGGCGCAGGGCGGGGCCGACGAGCGGCTTCACGTGGCAGGGGACGATCGCGGCGAGGCCCGGGTCGTCCGGGATCAGGTGGAGCAGGTGGTACGGGCCGAGGTTGACGCCGTCGGACTCGCCGACCAGGCCGAAGTGGTCGATGAGCTGGTGGAGGAAGTCGGTCGGGCGGAGCCGTCCGGGGAACCACAGGCGGGTGCCGCGCAGATCGACCGGGCGCACCGCCGTCCGGGAGCCCAGCGGGTGGTCGGCGTGCACGAGCACGCCCATGGCGTCCAGGCGGACGAGGCATCGGCTCAGGGCGCCGGTGGAGAGCTCGTCGCGTTCGGCCACGCGTCCGAAGGCCACGTCGAGCTCGTCCTGGCGCAGGGCCGCGACCGCGGCCCGCGCGTGCTGGGACGTGCCGACCTCCAGGCGGAGGTCCGGCTGCCCGCCGGTGAGGGCGCGGATGGCCGGCCCGGGGAAGAAGAGGTCTCCCCAGACGCCCATGCGCAGCGGGCGGTCGCCGAGATGGACCGACGCCACCGCGCGGTCGCCCGCGATGAGCAGGTGCCTGGCCGAGGCCAGGAACAGCCGCCCGGCGGCGGTGAGGTCGACGCCCCGCGCGCTCCGGTCGAACAGCCGGACGCCGAGAGAGCGTTCCAAACGCGAGATGCGGGCGGACAGGGCCTGCTGGGTGAGAGATAGCTCTTTTGCGGCCTGGCCGAAATGCAGGTGATCGGCGGCGATGACGAAGGCTCGGACTATGGCCAGATCCAGGTCCACGGCTCTCACCTCGGCTGACAAATATCAGTTGTCGATATGTACCCGATCTGTGTTGGACCAAGCCGGGTGACACCGGGTTAGCCTGTGCGCGCCGATGATGACTGGGACCGAGACAAAGATGGTGCCGGTGTGTCAACCGGCATCGGATTGTGCCGACCGACCGATATCCGGTGCGCACGTAAGGAACGTCATGGTCGAGCTCCCACGGAATCCGGACCTCCCTGCCCTCCTACGTCCCGGCATCGCGCTGGTGACCTCGACGCCCTCCGACTCGCACACCTGGAATCTGGTGTTCCTGCAACTGGTGCTGGAGGAGGCCGGATTCGCCGTCCGGAATCTCGGGGCGTGCACGCCGATTCCCCTCGTGCTCGACGCGTGCCGCGGGCTCCGCCCCGATCTCCTCGTGGTGAGTTCGGTCAACGGGCACGGCCATACCGAGGGCGCCGAGTTGATCGCCAGTGTCCGGCGGGAGTCGGACGTGCCCGCCGTCATCGGGGGAATGCTGACCACCGGGCGGATGGACCAGGAGAAGGTGGTCGCGAGCCTCACCCGGCTCGGTTATGAGGCGGTCTTCACCGGCGATTCGGCGCTGCCGGATTTCGGTCTCTTCCTGGATTCGCCGGCCGTCCGGGGCGTCGCGGATGCCCGCTGAACGGCCGCCCGCGGCGACGGCGGCCGGGCAGCGTTTCGGCGCGTTCGTCGCGGAACGGTCCCGGGCCGGGGAACTGGTGCTCCAGCCGAGGATGGGCTTCGGCGCGCCCGCCGAGATGCGGCGCGGGCTGGCCGCGGTGCGGGCCGCCGGACCACGCACGGTCGGCACGATCACCGTGGACAGCTTCACCCGCGTGGGGGCGCACGAGCAGGCGGCGATCGCGCTGGCGGGCGGCACCGAGCTGAACGGATACCCGCTGGTCACGCACCCTCCGGAGGTGACGGAGCGGGTGCTCGCCGGGATCGCGGGCGCCGATTTCCCGGTGCAGGTCCGGCACGGCTCGGCCCTGCCGTCGGCGCTCGTGGCGGCGGCGCTGGAGTGCGGCCTGACCGCCACCGAAGGCGGGCCGGTCTCCTACTGCCTGCCCTACAGCCGGGTGCCGCTGGCCGAGGCGGTCGCGGACTGGGCGCGGGCGTGCGCGATGCTCGCCCGGCATCCGGACGCCCATCTGGAGAGCTTCGGCGGCTGCATGCTGGGCCAGCTCTGCCCGCCCTCGCTCCTGGTGGCGCTGGACGTCCTGGAATGCCTCTTCTTCCGCCAGCACGGCCTGCGCAGCGTCTCGCTCAGCTACGCGCAGCAGACCGATTCCGGACAGGACGCCGAGGCGCTGGCCGCCTTGCGGACGCTCGCCGGGGAATTTCTCGGAGACCTGGACTGGCACGTGGTCCTGTACACCTACATGGGGGTTTTTCCGCGAACGCGACATGGCGCCGCGGCGCTCCTCAGGGAAAGCGTCAGGCTGGCCGTGGCCACCGGCACCGAACGCCTGGTCCTGAAGACGCGGGCCGAAGCCTTCCGCATTCCGAGCGTCGAGGACAACGTCGCGGCGCTCAAGGACGCGCACGCCGCGGCGGCGCGTTTTCAGGACGCCTCCCCCGGCGCCGCTTTCCGGAACGGCGATGTGCACCGTTCCACTGTGTACCGGGAGGCCCGGACGCTGATCGAGACGGTTCTCGCCCTTTCCGACGATCTCGGCGCGGCTTTGCTCGAAGGCTTCCGCCGCGGTTTTCTGGACGTCCCTTACTGCCTGCACCATGACAATAAGAACCGGGCCCGCACGTACCTCGGGAAAGACGGCCGGCTGTGCTGGGCCTCGGTCGGAGCCATGCCCTTGGAGGCGACCCCGGAAAGCGCGCCCGGACATGACCCGGCGCCCGGATCCGTCGAGTTGCTCCGGATGCTGAACTGGGTCCGCGAGCGGTTCGACCGGCTGGAGCGGAGCGACTGCCCATGACATCCTCGCCGACCCCATCCCCCGGCCTGCTCGCGGAGTCGGGCCTGGACAGCCGCCTCCTGGACTGCTGGGAGGTGACGCTCGCGATGTCCCTGCTGGCCCGCGGCCGCCGCGACGTCCGCTCCGTCCTGGGCTCCCAGTGGTGGTTCGCCTTCGACCCCGGCGGGGAAGGGGCGCCCCGCCTGGACTTCGAGCCCGTCGACGACCGGTGCGCCGCGCTCGCCGGGCTCCGGCCGCACACCGGGCGTCCCGGCCCGGGACGGCTGGCCGAGACCTGCCGGACGGCGCTGGACCGCGGCGAGTCGCCCATGGTGGTCACCGACGCCTACCTGCTGCCCTGGTGCCCGTACGCGGGCCGCAAGCACGTCGAGCACAGCTTCGCCGTCACCGCCGCCGGCGAGGAGCTCCGGGTGGTCGACGGTTACGACAACCGCACCGAGTGGGGCGACGCGCGCCCGCTGGAGGCCGTCGTGGACCGCGACCTCCTGGCCGTCCTGGAAGGGGATCCGGCGACCCGGGTCGTCACGCTGCGCCCGGTGCCGCCGACCGCGGCGATCGACCGGACCGCCCTGTTCCAGGCGAACATCGCCGCGCTCGCGGATGGGAACGGCTTCGCCTCGTACCGGCCGTTCGCCGAGCACTACTGCCATGCCGGCGTCGAGGTGGGCGACTTCGAGGCGTTCTGCGAGGCGTGCTGGACGATCGAGCGCCGCCGCGGCCTCTACGCCACCTGGCTCGACGATCTCGCCGCGGAGCCCGGCGGCGGCGCGGCCGAGGCGGCCGAGGTGGCCGCGCGGTTCCGGGCCGAGATCGTCCCCCGGTGGGCGGAGGTGAACCGGTTCGCCTATCTGGCGCTGCGGCGGATGCGCGCCGGGCGGCGGCCGAACGACAGTCTCGCGGGCCTGGTGGAGGCGGCGGCAGCGGCGGAGGCGGCGCTGGCCGCCGAGCTCGTCGCCCGGTTCGCCGTGCCGGGGAGGCCCGGATGAACCCCCGGTTCGACATCGCGCGCCGGTTCGTCGAGACCGCCAAGGCCCGGCCGGGGGACGAGGCCGTCCGGGGTGACGGGCTGAGCCTGACCTACGGCGAGTGCCTCGCGCTGGCCACCGGCGCCGCGGACGCCATCGCCGCGGCCGTCGGCCCCGGCGAGTGCGTGGGGCTGAGCATCCGCAAGAGCCACCGGGCGATCGTGATGATGCTGGCCTGCCTGATCGCCGGGGTCCCCTACGTGCCGATCGATCCCGGCGCGCCGCCGCGGCGCCGCCTGCAGATCCTCGCCGACGCCGACCCCCGGCTGCTGGTCGTCTCGGCCGGCGCCGCCGATGACTGGCCGGAGGAGGAGTTCGGCGGCCTGCCGGGCCTGCCGGCAACGCTCCTCGGCGACGATCTGCGGGTGGCGCGCCGCGCCGCGGCCGGGTCGGCGGAGATCGCCCGCAACGACCTGGCGTACGTGCTCTACACCTCGGGGTCGACCGGTACCCCCAAGGGCGTGATGATCAGCAGGGCGAACGCCGGCTACTTCGTCGACTGGGCCGCCGCCGCCTTCCCCCTCGGGCCGGGCGACCAGGTGGCCCAGCACGCGCCGCTGCACTTCGACCTCCCGGTCTACGACGTGTTCGTCACGCTCGTCTCCGGCGGGTGCCTGCATCTGATGGACGAGCGCACGGTGATGTTCCCCGCGTCGGCGTACCGGTTCCTGCGCGAGCGCGAGATCACCGCGCTCTACGCGGTGCCGTCCGCGCTCAACTCGCTGCTGCAGCGGTCCGGTCTGGCCGAGGACGGCCTCCCCCGGCTCCGGCGGCTCCTGTACGCCGGGGAGGAGTTCCACGTGCCCCGGCTGCGCGCGCTGGTGGCGGCGCTCCCCGAGGACGCCCAGGTCGCGAACCTGTACGGCCCGGTCGAGACCAACGTCGTCACCTGGGAGTGGGTGACCCCCGCCCTGCTGGAGGGCGACAGGATGCCCATCGGCTCCGCCGTCCCCGGCACCGAGGTAAGGCTGCTCGGGGAGGACGGCGTGCTCCGTTCGGCCGACGCCGAGGGCGAACTGCTGGTGTCCGGCCCTTCGGTGACACCGGGCTACCTCAACGATCCGGAGCGGACGTCCCGCGCCCTGGTGCCCTTCGCCTCCGACGGCGGCGAGCGCGTCTACTACCGCACCGGCGACCTCGCGAGCGCGGACGGCGCGGGCGTCCTGCGGTTCCAGGGGCGCCGCGACGGGATGGTCAAGACGCGCGGGTTCCGAGTCGAGCTCGGCGACGTGGAGGCGGCCGTGCTCAGGCACCCGCAGGTGGTCCAGGCTGTGGTCCGCCCGATCCCCCACGCCGAGTTCGGGACGGTGCTGCAGGCGCACGTCGTCCTGGACGCGGGCCTCAACACGGGCCTCACCACGGGCCTCACCACGGGCCCGGACGGGGCGGCGCCGCTGACGCCGCCCGCGCTGCGCCGGTGGCTGGCCGGGCAGGTGCCCGCCTACATGGTCCCGGCCACGGTGACCGTCCACCGGGAGCTGCCGACGACCTCGACGGGAAAGATCGCTCGTTCCGCCCTGGGAGGTACGCACTGATGACGCCCACGCGCTCACCGGCCGTGGATCTGGTGAACCGGGTGCTGCAGGCGGTGCTCGGCGACGAGGCCGACCTGACCGCCGAGACGCCCCTGTTCGAGGTGCCCGGATTCGACTCGCTGGCCCTCGCGGCCGTCGTGGAGGGGCTGGAGGCCGAGCTGGAACGGCCCCTGCCCGACGAGCTGATCACTCCCGAGTCGTTCGAGACGCCCGCCCGGATCGCCGAGGTCCTGGTGGCCCCGGCCCTGCGGGAAGGCGCCGCGCCATGACCGCGTTCACCCCGCCAGGGCGCGAGGTCGCCACCCTCCCGGACATGCTCGACCGCGCCGCCGGCCGGTGGCCGGACCGGCTCGCGCTGGTCAGCGGGGAACGCCGGTGCCGCTTCGCCGAGCTCAGGGACGCCTCCCTGGTCGCCGAGGCCGAGCTGCGGCGGCTCGGCGCCGGCCGCGGCGACCGGGTGGTCGTGGTGATCGACGAGTTCGTCGACGCCATCGCGATGATGTTCGGGGTGGCCCGGCTCGGCGGCGTCTACGTGCTCATGAACGGCGACACCACCGAGTACGCGGCCGGGCATGTGATGCGCGACTGCGAGCCCGTCCTGGTGCTGGCGGAACGTGACAGCCCGGCCAGGCGGACCGCGGTGTCGCTGGGGCTTCCCGTGGCGGCGCCGCCGTGCTTCGGCCGTCCGGCACCGCCCCCGGAGCCGTGGCGGCCCGGCCCGATCTCCCGCGACCTGGTGAGCGTGCTCTACACCTCCGGGTCGACCGGCCGACCGAAGGGCGTCGCGGGCACCCACCGGAACATGGTCTTCGCGGCGCACGCGATCGCGCGGCGGTTCCGGCTGCGCGAGGACGACGTCATCGGCTGCGTGCTGCCGCTGGCCTTCGACTACGGCGTCTACCAGATCCTGCTGAGCATGATCGCCGGCTGCCCGCTGGTGTGGGGCAAGGGGACCGACGCCGGACCCGGGCTGCTGAACTTCCTCGACCGGCACGGCATCACCGTGCTTCCGTCGGTCCCCGGGCTGGCGCACAACCTGGACCGGCTGTCGCGCCGCTCCCCCGGCGCCCTGCCGCCGCTGCGCGTCCTCACCAACACCGGCGCGGCGATGTCGGCGGACCTGCTGGGCCGCCTGCGGGACCGCTACCCGCGGCTCGAGGTCTTCCTGATGTTCGGGCTCACCGAGTGCAAGCGCATCTCGATCCTGCTGCCGGAGGAACTACCGCGCAAACCCGGCTCGGTCGGCCGTCCCCTGGACGACACCGAATGCGTGATCGTGGACCCCGAGGGTCGCCCGCTCGCGCCGGGCGAGGTCGGTGAGCTGGTCGTGCGCGGCCCCCACGTCACCCAGGGCTACTGGGGCGACCCCGAGGGCACGGCGCTGCGGTTCCGGCCCTGGGGGCCCAACGGTGAGGTGGCGCTGTTCACCGGCGACCAGTGCTGGCTGGACGACGAGGGCTACCTCTACTTCCAGGGCCGCGACGACGACATCTACAAGTCCAACGGGTTCCGCGTGTCGGCGACCGAGGTGGCGATGGCGGCCGAGGAGGTCCCGGGCGTCCTGGAGGCGTACTGCGCCGCCGCCCGCGGCGACGATCCGCCGGTGCTGGCGGTGGTGACGGAGCTGACCGCCATGCAGGTGCGGGTCGAACTGCAGAAGCACCTGGAGTGGTACAAGGTGCCGGACCTGATCGTGCCGGTCGACCGGCTGCCGCTGAACCGCAACGGCAAGGTGGACGGGCCCGCCGTGCGCGCCCTGGCCGGATCCGGGAGGCCGGTGTGAGCTCCCTGGGGCCGGAGCGGCTGGAACGGCTGGCCGCCGAGTACGGCACCCCGCTCTACGTCTACGACCTGGACGAGCTGCGTGCCGCGTACGCCGACCTGTCCGGGGCCCTGCCGACCGGCAGTCACCTCTTCTACTCCCTCAAGGCCAACCCCCACCCGCCCCTGGTACGGGAGTTGCTGGACCTCGGCGCCCGTGCCGAGGTGTGCAGCCCCAGCGAGCTGGACACCGCGCTGGACTCCGGCGCGGACGCGTCGGCCTGCCTGTACACGGGACCGGCCAAGACCGAGACCGAGCTGGACCACGCGCTCGCCCGCGGTGTCGGCCTCTTCTCGGTCGACTCCCCGACCGACCTGGCCAGGCTGGGCCGGTGCGCACGGCGCGCGGGGACGGCGGCCAAGGCGATCCTGCGACTCAACCCGGCGGACTACCCGCGCGGCGCCGGACTGGCGATGGGCGGCGCGCCCTCGCAGTTCGGCGCGGACGTGGCGTGGGTGCGCGAGCAGCCGGACCGGTTCCGCGCCGACGGGGTGGAGCTGGTCGGCTACCACGTCTACGCCGGCACCAACATCGACGACGTCGAGCGGCTCGCGACCTGGTTCGAGGTGGCCCTGGACGCCGTGCGGCAGGCGCAGGAGGCGCTCCGCCTGCGCCTGGAGATCATCGACCTCGGCGGCGGGTTCGGTCATCCGTACGCCCGGCCGGGAACCCGCCCGCCGTGGCCGGGCCTGGCCGGCCGGATCACCGAGGCGCTGGGCGGGTTCGGTGGTCCTCCGCCGGTCGTGGCGTTCGAGTCGGGACGCTATCTGGTGTGCGGCTGCGGTGCGCTGGTCGTGCGCGTCCAGGACGTGAAGACCAGCCAGGGCACCCGGTTCGTGATCGCCGACGGCGGCATCAACGCGCTCGGCGGCATGCAGGGCCTGCGCCGCGTCCCGCCGATCATGGCCGAGGCGCTGCCCGCCCCCGGCGCGAACGGCGCCGGCGGCTCGGGAGCGGCGTCCCGCACGGTGCTGGCGGGACCGCTCTGCACCGCCCTGGACCTGCTCAACCAGCGGGCGGAGCTGCCCGGCGTCCGGCCCGGTGACCTGCTGGTCATCCCGAATGTCGGCGCCTACGGGCTCACCGCGAGCCTGGTGGCGTTCCTCGGCCGGACCGCGCCCGCGGAGGTCAGCGTGGACGCCCGGGGCGTGCGGTCGGCGCTGCGCCTGGACCTGCGGTACGGCGAACTCCCGGCCGCCCGGCCGGACGGCGGGCTCACCGGTGACAGAGGTGACAGAGCGGAGATGCGATGACGGACAGGCACGATGACTTCCTGCGGGTGCTGCTGGGCCACCTCGGAGCGGTGGAGACGGTCGACCAGATCGCCCCGGACGTCAACCTGCGCACGCTCGGCCTCAACTCGATGCGGGCCGTCGACCTGGTGATGGACCTGGAGGAGGCGTTCGACTTCACCTTTCCCGACGAGGCGTTCACCGACGAGGTCTTCGCCACCGCCGACACGATCTGGGCCGTGGTGTCGGCGCACGCGGCCGAGGGCGCGCGGCCGTGACCGGCGGGCCCGACCTCGCCGCGCTGACCGGCCGGCTGTCCGATCTGGCCGGGCTCATCGACACCACGGGCGATCCCGACGGCCTCGGCATCGGCCTGCTGCGCGAGCACGGGCTGATGTCGTACACGGTGCCGGCCGAGTACGGCGGCGCCGGTGCGGGCACCGCGGCGTTCATGAAGGTGGCGGGCGAGCTGGGCGGGCAGTGCCTCGGGCTCGCGGTGCTGTGGGTGATGCACTGCCAGCAGGTGGCGGTGATCGACGGGTACGCCGCCGAGCCGCTCCGGTCGAGGGTGCTGCGCGCCGTCGCCGCCGAGCAGGCGCTGCTCGGCTCGATCACCACCGAGGCGGCCAAGGGCGGGCACATGATGACCGCCACCGCCGCCCTGGACGACCGGGACGGGATGCTGCGCTTCCACCGGGACGCGCCCGTGGTGTCGGGCGGGGCGCGGGCGGACGCGTTCCTGGTCACCATGCGCCGGTCCGAGGACTCCGCCCCCGATGACGTGGTGCTGGTGTACTGCCCCCGCGCGCTCGCGTCCCCCAAGGTCGTGGCGCCGCTGGCGATGCTGGGCATGCGCGGCACGTGCAACGTGTCGATGTCCATCGACGCGGAGGTCCCCGCCGACCATCTGATCGAGCCGCCGGGCGGGTTCGCGCGGCTGGCGTCCAGGACGATGGCGCCGCTCGGCCATCTGGGCTGGGCGGCGGCCTGGACGGGGGCGGCCCGCGAGGCCGTCCGGCACGTGGTGGGCCACCTGCGCCGCCCCGCCGCGGGCGGCCCCCGGCTGCGGCGCGACGACGACGTGCTCGACCGGGTCGCCGTCGCCCGCCGCCATCTGGACGTCGCCGAGGCGATGGCGGTCGCGGGGCTGCGCGAGTACGAGCTGCACGACGGCGCGGAGCGGGACCGGCCGTCCTTCCAGATCATGATCAACAACGTGAAGGTGGCCGTGTCCGAGCACGCCTTCGCCGCCGTCGACGAGCTGATGGAGGTCGCGGGCCTGGGACTGGGCTACCAGGCGGGCGGCGGCCTCGTCCTGGAGCGGGTGTTCCGGGATCTGCGGTCGGCGAGCCTGATGTACGGCAACCGGCGGCTGCTGCGGGCGAACGGGAAGCTCGGGCTGCTCGACGCCGCCGCGTGCTCGTTCCCCGCCGCGGGGCCGCTGGGCCGCGGCTGAGAGAGGGAAGGCGAAGGCGCGATGGAGACGTTCACCATCTGCCCGGCGCACGGCGACGTCTTCGCCGGCGCCCCCGGCCCCGGCGACAAGTACGCCGAGGTCGTGGCCGACCACTGCCGGGCGGCCGAGCGGCTGGGCGCGGCCGCGATGCTCATCTACGACTTCTGGCAGTCCCTGGACCCGTGGGTCGCCGGGCAGCTCGTCCTGTCCCGCAGCACGACCCTGGAACCGATCGTGGCGGTGAACCCGGCGCTGACGCACCCGGCCGTCGCGGCGCGGGCCCTCGCCGGGCTCGTCCACCTGTACGGCAGGCGGGTCAACCTCAACGTGGTCGCGGGCGCCAAGACGGGCGAGCTGGAGGCCCTCGGCCTGGAGCCCGATCCCGGCGGCAAGTACGAGCGCATGGCCGACTTCGTCGGCGCGCTGGGCGGCGTCCTGCGCGGCGAACCGTACACCGGCTCCCGGTACCGGATCCGGATCGCGCCTCCCGAACCGGTGCCCGACCCGGCGCTGGCGCCGCGCGTCCTGGCCCCCGGGTCCCGGTCGGACGGGATCGCGGCGCTGCTGCCCCGGCTGGACCGGGCCCTCGTCATGGCCAAGCCCCGCGCCGACCTCGCCGAGGAGCGGGACCGGCTGGCGGCGGGCGGGCTGGAGGGCGGGCTCGCCATGCTCGTCGGGATCGTCGCCCGGGACACCGACGAGGAGGCGTGGGAGACGGCGCACCGGCACCACGCCGGGACCCGGCGCGACGCGCTGACCCGCAAGGTCTTCGAGCGGCAGATCACCTCCTCCCAGCACCGGGCGAACCTGTCGCTGGCCGCCGAGGCGCCTCGCCGCGACGAGTGCCTGTGGTACGGGGCCGGCCGGATCGGCATCGACTGCCCGAAGCTGGTCGGCTCGTACGAGACCGTCGCGGCGGCGCTGCGCGCCTACCGGGAGTTGGACGTCCGCACGGTCGTGATCGACCTGCCCTTCGACGTCACCGAATACGAGCACGTGGCGAAGGTCCTGGCGCTGTGCCCGCAGGAGGACTGACCGGCGCCCGGAGCGGAGCGCCAGCGGAGTGGAGGGTGATGGTCAGTCGTGCTCTTGCCGGGGAGTCTGAGGGGTCGCCCCCTCAGAGTGTTACTACCGCGTCCGGCCGCGTCCGCGTGGGCCGCCGCCTGAGCACGTTCATGCCCGTCGAGCGGACGGCGGCGATCGTCCTCGTGGCCACCGGCACCGCCGCCACGGCCGAGATCCTGCAGACCGCCGCCGACCGGCTGGGCCTGGACGCCCCCCGCACGCTGCGCCGCGGCCGTGCGGGACGCCCCTACCTGGCGCATCCCAACGGCGATCGCTGGAACGTGGACTTCAACATCTCGCACAGCGGCGACCTCCTCGCGATCGCGCTGGGCACGCCCGGTCCCCTCGGCCTGGACGTCCAGGAAGAGCCCCGGCACGGCTGGGAACGCATCGGGCGCCGCTGGCTGCACGCCGAGGAGTGGGCGCGCATCAGCGCGTTGCCCCCCGGCGAGGGCCGGGCCCAGTTCACCAGGACCTGGGCGATCCGCGAGGCACGCTGCAAGGCCACCGGCCGGGGGCTCGCGGGTTTCCGGTCCCCGACCGCGCTCGCTCAGGCGGACGCCGGGACCCTCGACGGCGTCCACTGGCGCGAACTGCCGATGCCCGACGGCTACGCGGGCGCGCTCGCCTGCGAAGGACCGCCCGACTGGCTCGCCCGTCCCCTCGTCATCTCCTGGGAGGATCCGTGGACAGGCTGACGCTCACCGGACCGGTCCGGGGGGACCTGCTCTCCTGCTACGGCACGGCGACCGCCGGCCTGCTCCGTTCAGTCGGGGTTCCCGAAGAACTGGCCATGGGCACGCAACTGTTCCTCGGCGTGCGCCGCGCAGGCTCTCTCGTCGAGTTCCTGCACCACCACACCCCTCTGGTGGGCGACGGCGTCCTCTACCGCATCGACCTGCGACGCCGGGGCGCCACCGAGCCGCGAGCCGCGGGCGAGGCGATGGCCCGGCACGCGGAGGCGCGCGGGGTCGCCGTCGTGACCGGCTGCTCGGCCCATCTCGACTGGATCGGGGCCGGCGGCTCCGACACCGCGCCGCACTGGTTCCTGGTGCGCCCGTCCGACGGCTCGTCCGACGGACCGTCCGGAACCTTCCAGGTCGACGACCCCTTCACCTGGACCGACGGCGCCGGGCGCCACCACCCGGGGTTCGCGGGGCCGTTCCCGTCCACGGGCATCGGCTCGCTCGCCTGGTCGCCGCCGCCGCTCGGCCCGCAGCAGACCAGCCGCGAACGCTGGGCCCTGGGCGACCGCCGGGACCGTCCGTCCTGGTCGGACGGCCGCCCGTGGCAATGGCTGGAGGTCGCCGGCGCCGAGGTCGCGGACGCCGGCGCCGCCGAGTTCGGCCGCCTCATGTGCCACCGCACCGTCCAGGGCCGGATCACCGATCCCGAGGTCGCCGCGCACGGCTGGGCCACCGGCCCGGACGCTTTCACGGTCCTGGCCGAATGGCTGGAATCCGGCCTGTCCGAGTCGGCCACGTACGCGCACAAGAACGATTTCTGGGTGGCCGCCCGGAATCGCAAGATGGTCGCCGCCTCACTCCAGTCCCCGCGGTGCGCCAAGGTCTCCGCGGGCCTGGAGCAGGTGGGCGCCTGGACGGAGTCGATACTCGTCCCGGCGTGGACGGCGCTTGTCCGCACTCTGCACTACAACGCGCTCAGCATCGCCAGAGGCAGGCGGCCGCGCCCCGGCGTCCTGGCCGACCTCCGCACGATCGCCGAACTGGAGAGCCGGTTCCGCGAGCGCCTCGCCGACGCCCTCTGAGGCCGCCACCGGGCATGCCATGGCCCGCGTCATCGGGTGCGCCATTCGGTGTGGCGGCTGCCGCATCGGATGTGGCGCCCCATGAGCAGAGCCTCGCACTGAGCGGGGTCTGGTCGTGCGAGGAGGTGAACGCACCGATGACGCTTCTCAAGAACCCGCTGCGGCTTCCGGCCGTGCCGATGTCGCTGATGTACGGCTACAACCACTGCGCGGACCCGAACCGCTGATCCGCCGGCACGGGCACCGGGACTTCGCTCCCGGTGCCCGTGCCACGCGGATCCTGCCCATGCGCCGGAAAGCCGAAAGGAAACGGGCAGTGCCCGACGATCTTGTGATCCCGGCCGGAGGCGACGTTCCGTTCGCCGCCGCGCGGGAGTTCATCCGCCGAATCCTGACCGAGGACGAGGTGGCGGCCGTGGCCAGGCCGCTGCGCCCCGTCCTGCACACCACGCCCGACGGGACCTGGCCCGGCGATCGCCAGCGTCTCAAGTCGCAGCTTCGCTTCCCGACGCGGCTGCGCGGGCGGCGCGAGTTCCGGGCGGTCGCCTGGCTGCTGAACGACCGGCGCTCCGGCCCGGTCGAGGTCGTCACGGCCGGGCCGCTCTCCCCGGCCGACGCCGACTTCTTCGGCGTCCTCTCCCGCTACGGCCCCGTCGTCCTGCGGACGGAGGGAACGCGGGGAGCCGGCACCTCGGAGGAGCACCCCGGGGACGCGGAGGTCGCCGCCGACATGGCGCGGGTCCGTGCCGGGCTGCGTGGCGAAGCGGACTGGTCCTGGCTCTGCCGCAGGCTGGGGCGCTACCTGTCCTGCGGTGACTCCTGGACGGGGCTCTGGCTCGCCCAGGCCGTCCTGGACGGCGCCGTCGCGCCGTCGGGTGCGGCGGCCAACATGATGGCGAGCGCCTTCTTCCTCCAGAACCGCACAAGTGAGGCCGAACTGCTGTTCCGCGCCGCGATGCGTGAGGGCGGCGTGCAGCACGCGCGCGGTGCCTACGGCCTGGCCATGCTCTACACGCGGCACCACCCGAGGGCGTGGCGGGACGTCGGCGCCGCCGCGGACCTGCTGGAATCGGGATGGCGGGCGCTTTCCCCTCTGCCGGACTCCGACGAGATCGTCAGGGAACGGGTGCTGAACCGCAACGGCCTGGCACTGGTGCTGCACAAGGAAGGGGACGGCGAGGGCGCCATCGCACTGCTGCGCGACAGCGTCCGGCGGCTCGTGGCCGGCGGCCTGGAGGCGAGCGAGCATCACTCGGTGCTGCTGAACAACCTGGGGAGGGTCTGCGCGGCCTCGGGCGGCCGTGAGGCCGAGGCGGAGTCCGCGCTGCGGCAGGCCGCCGAGACCGATCCCCGGTTCGCCGAGTACTGGCTCGACCTCGCCCTGTTCCTGGCCGAACGGGGCAGGCACGACGAGGCGCTCGCCGCGGCGCGGGCGGCGGACGGCTGCTCGGCGGCGATCGCCGAGATCCCCGCCCTGCTGGGATACCTGCACGCGGTGGCGGGCGACCACGCGCGGGCCGCCGCCCACTACCAGGAAGCGGCCGCCAAGGACCCGGGCGCGCCCGAGCACGCGCTGGCCGCGTCCCGCGAGCTGATCGAGGTCGGCGAGCACCGGGCCGCGCGCGGCTGGCTGGCACGGCTGGACGAGCGGGCGCTCACCGGCGAGCAGCGGGCCGAGGCCGCGCTGCTCGCCCTGGAGATCGACGCGAACGGCTCACCGCCGCTGTCCACCGTCCAGGTCGCGGCCAGGCTGCGCGAGCTGGCGGACGTCCACCCCGGCTCCGACCTGGTCAGCCGCAACCTGCGGGCCGTGACGGGCGGCCCGTGAGGGCGACGGCCGCCGCGGGCTTCCTGTCGGCGTACCGGCGGATCCGCTGCGGGCCCGCCGGGCTGTCGCCGGACGAGGCCGCGGCGGCCGGACTGGACGTGCGCGCCGCCGCCGACGAGCTGGCCGGCAGGTACCGGGGCCGCGGGCTGTGGCGTGCGGCGCTGTGGACCTCCCGCCGCAAGGTGCTGGCGTACCTGGCGGTGTCCGGGCCGCTGCTGCTGGTCACGCCGGTGCTGCCCTGGTCGCTGGACCGCCTGGTCGCCGCGTTCCACCGCGGCGACCAGGGGTCGGCGGTCAGGTTCGCGGTCGTCCTGACGGTGGCGGCGGCGGGTGAGGCGCTGCTGCGCTGGGTGTCGGTGTGGCGGCTGCGCCATCTCATCCTCTACCTGGAGCTGCTGACGCAGCGGCTCGTCTTCCACGGGCTACAGTCGGTGGACGCGGCGGCCGGGCCGGACGGCGGCGGCGGCGAGGATCGTCCGGCGGCCACGTACCTGGTGACCTATCCGCAGTTCCTCTCGCAGCTCGCGCTCGTCGCCGAGCTGGCCGTGAACGGCGTGCTGGCGGTGGTGCTGCTGGTCTGCCTGGTGCTCTGGACCAGCGTGCTCGCGCTGGCCGTCGTGGCGGTGGCGGCCCTCGTCCTCGCGGCGCTGCACGTCGCGGTCACCGCGGAGGCCAGGGTCGATTTCACCTACGTCGGCCAGGACCGCGAACGGGCCCGGCTCGTCGAGCTGCTGGCCTGCTCCTGGCAGTCCCTGCGGCGGCAGTTCCTCGAAGGGCAGTTCCTGCTGGCGGTGCACAAGGTCCGGCTCGGGCAGCTCGTGACGATGCGCGAGCGGGCACGGGCCACGGTGGTGAGCAGGACCCTGCAGAACGGGCTGGGCCCGCTGGTGTCGCTCACGACCGTCGGCGTGCTGCTGCTGGGCGGCGGCGGTCTCGACGGCGGCACGGCGCTGTCGGCGCTGCTCATCGTCCGCATGCTGGTCGCCGTGGGCACGGAGAGCGCCACGACCTACGGCTCCCTGCACGACGCCGCCCGCGCCGCGCACGCGATCGACGCGCTGTTCGCACCCGTCCCGGGACGCCCGGACCCGTCCCAGGCCCCCGCCGCCCCCGGCACCGTGCTGCTCCGGCCGGACGAGGGGCCGTCGCTGACGGTCCGGCCCGGCGAGCGGATCATGGTCGTCGGCCTGCCGGGCGGCGGCAAGACGACCCTGCTCGAAGACATCGCGAGCGCGGCGGAGGGAGGCACCCGGCCGCCGATGCGCTTCGCCGTCGCCTGCGGTGGGACGGCCGTCCTCGCGGCACGCGGCCAGCCGCTCTTCGACGGGTCGTTCGCCGAGTCCGTCACCCTCTGGCGCCCCGTCGAGCCGGAAGCGTACCTGCGCGCCCTGCGGATGAGCGGCCTCCTGCCCCTCCTCGCCGACCGTCCCGGACGCGACGCCACCCGTCTCAGCACGACCGAGACGCGGCTCTCGGAAGGGCAGGTCGCCCGGCTGTCGCTCGCCCAGGCTCTCTGCTGCGAACCGGACGTACTGCTGCTGGACGACATCTTCGCCCCGCTGGATCCGGAGTCCGCCCGGTCGGTGGCTTCGGCGGTCCTCGCCCCGGGCGACCGAACGACGCTGTTCGTCTCCACGAGGCTGGAACTGGCCGCGTACGCCGACCGGTTCCTGCTCGTCCGGCGGGGCCGCCTCGCGCTGGTGAACCGCGACGAGCTCCTGACCTCGCTCGACGAGGCCGAGGACGTCCTCGGCGCGGAACTCCTCGCCCGGCTGCGCGACGCCGCCGCCGGAGCCGCCGCCCGTCACGCCCCGTCCGCCGACGAGCCCGCGCCGGTCCCTGACATGGCGCAGACCACGCAGGACGACTCGTTCGAGGAGGCGCCCTCGACACCGCCCCGCCCCGCCGACCTCCTCCGCAACGGGCTGGCCCTGTTCGGTGTCAGGGGCGGGTTCTGCCTGCTCGTGGCCACCGCCGTCGCGGTCGCCGCCGACCTGGTGTTCGCCGCGCTGATCGAGCCGGGCGGCGCCTCGCACACCTTCGGCGTGCTCTGCGCGGTGACCGCGACCGGTGTCGCCGCGGCGGCCCTCGCCCAAGCCGCGGTCTCCTTCCCGCCGCTGCGTCCGGCCGGACGGCTGCACGACGCGTTCGCCCGCGCGCTTCTCGCCGCGCCGCCGCACCAGCGCAGGACGGCGGTGATCGGCCGGCTGTCCCGTGACTTCTTCGTGCTGGAGAGCCAGGTCCCCGGGTTGTACCTCCAGGTCGTCACGTGTGTCGTGCAGTTCTGCGCGGCGGCCGTGATCGTGCTCGCCGGCGCGCCGCGGGCGGCGCCCGTCCTGCTGCTGCTCACGGTCTGGCTGCTCGTCCTGCTCCTGCGCACGAGGCGGCCCAGGATCGCGGGCAGCGATCTCGCCGCCGCCGTGCGCGCACCGGTGCTCGCGTTCGGCGCGGCGGCGACCGGCTGCGCGGGCCACCGGCTCTCCACGCCGGTACGCACGGCCCTGTCCCGGCGTTTCGACGTGCTCGCCGACCGCCGTGCCGCCGCCCTGCACCGCTGGCAGATGCTGCACATGCGCATGCTGATCAGTGCCGACGCGGCGGGCCTGTGCGTCCTCCTCACCGCCCTCTGGGGGGCCGTCGCCTACCGCGGCGGCCTCGTCGACAGCGGTCTCCTCGTGTTCGTCGCCTTCACCTGCTCGCGGCAGACCGCCGGGTTGGTCGAATCGCTGCGGCAGGCCGACTCCCTGCTCAGCCAGTTCGCCCGGCTGGCCGCCCTGCTGGGACGGACCGGAGCCCTCCCCCGATGGCGACGCCTGCGCGCCGAGGTCCCCGACACCCCGCGAAGCCTCTACCGCACGATGCTGTCGGGCACGGGCGAGACCGCGGCCGCCTCCGGGCTGGTGGCGGACGGCGTCGCGATCCGCGTCGGCGACCGCCCCGACCTGATCACGGGCTTCTCGCTGACGGCCGGGGCCGGGGACGCCGTCGCCATCCGCGGCCCGTCGGGGGCGGGCAAGAGCACGCTGCTGGAAACCCTGTCGGGCTACCGCGAACCGTCCGCCGGCCGCGTCATGATCGCGGGCCGCCCGCCGGACGGCATGTCGGCGCGGACCCGGGACCTCGTCCAGTACCTCGCGGGCGACGTCCCCCGGCTGCCGCTCGGCCTGGCCGAGTTCGTCGCCCCCTGGCATCCCGGCGACCCCTGCCTGCACGCCCACGTCCGCCGGGTGTTCGACGCCGCGTGCGTGGCCCCGCCCGCCCCGTCCACCCGGCTGGGCGACCTCGGCCACGGGCACCGCCAGCTCGTCAATCTCGCGCGGGCCCTGTGGTGCCGGCCGGCGGTGCTGTTCCTGGACGAGGCGACCTCGGCGCTCGACACCGCCTCCGAGCGGCACCTGCTGGGCTCGCTCCACGCGCTGGCCCCGGCCGCGGCATGGATCATGGTCCTGCACCGTCCGGACAACCTCGACCGCGTCCCGCGGGTCCTCACGCTGCCCGGACCCCGCTCAGCCGGCGGGGCGCCAGGACGTCCCTGTCTCGCGTTCCAAGGTGGAGCGTGAACGGGCTACCCGGCCGCGGGGAGGGCGGGCGTGCCCGCGGGCGGCGTGCGGTGCCGGGTGGCCTGCTCGTAGGCGTGTCCCATGCCCAGCAGGGCCGGCTCGCTGAACGGAAGGCCCAGCAGCTCGACCCCCACCGGCAGCCCTCCGGCGGTGAACCCGGCGGGCACGCTCAGGGCCGGGAAGCCGCTGTACCCGGCCAGGCGGCAGTTGAGGTACGACTGCGTGGTCCCGATCTTGGTGGGCGGGCTGCCGATGGTCGGGTAGACGACGGCGTCCAGGCGGTGGGCCTTCATCAGGTCGGTGAGGCCCTGCCGCAGGACGTCCCGCTGCCGCAGCTTCTCGGTGTAGGAGGGGTTGGGCAGCGCGGGGCTGTTCACCCAGGCGCGCAGTGTCGACAGCACGCTGGGGGTGACCTCCCCGGACGTGGCGATGTCGGCCAGCGTGAGCTGGTCGTAGGGCGGTTCCAGCGCCGCCAGGTGGGCGGGGCGGCCCCGCGCGGACGAGGCCAGATAGGCGTTGAGGTCGCGTTCGAACTCGTCCCGCACCCGGTTGGCGCCGGCCGCCGCCGTCATGATCTCCGGTTGCGGGCCCAGCTCCACGGCCCTGGCCCCCAGCCCGGTCATGTCGGCGATCGCGGCGCGCACCAGCGCGGCGGTGGCCTGCTCGTCGGAGGTGGCGGTCGCGAAGTAGTCGGTGAACACCCCGATCCGCTTGCCCTTGAGCGCGCTCTTGCGCAGCGTCTTCTCGTAGTCGCGGGGGA
This sequence comes from Actinomadura rugatobispora, assembly GCF_055379765.1. Taxonomy (NCBI): domain Bacteria; kingdom Bacillati; phylum Actinomycetota; class Actinomycetes; order Streptosporangiales; family Thermomonosporaceae; genus Actinomadura; species Actinomadura rugatobispora. The sequence continues at coordinate 2,811,014 of NZ_AP029191.1, forward strand.
CGCGGCCGATCGACGCCTTGGTCACCTGGTCGTCGGGGTCGTATCCGGCGGTCGCCTCCAGCACCAGCGCGACGTCGCGGACCGACATGCCGATCGGGCCGCCCACGTCCTGGGTCCCGGACAGCGGCGCGATGCCGTCCCGGCTGGACAGGCCCATCGTGGGCCGGAGCCCGACCAGGTTGTTGTGGGCGGCCGGGATGCGGATCGACCCGCAGGTGTCCGAGCCCAGGCCGACCGGGGCGTAGGAGGCCGCGACCGCCGCCCCGGTGCCGCCGCTGGACCCGCCCGGGTGGCGGGACGGGTCGTAGGGGTTGCGGGTCTGCCCGCCCAGCGAGCTGATCGTGTAGATGTTCATGGCGTACTCGTGCATGTTGGTCTTGGCCAGCACGATCGCCCCGGCCTGCCGCAGCCGCCGGATCTGTTCGGAGTCGTCGGGCGGGCGCAGCTCCCGCAGCGCCGCCGAGCCGCTGGTGGTGGGCATGTCGGCGGTGTCGAAGTTGTCCTTGACGACCACCGGGACGCCGTGCAGCGGGCCGCGCACCCGTCCGGCGCGGCGCTCGGCGTCCAGCCGGGCGGCCTCGCCCAGGGCGCGCCCGTTGACGTTGATGACGGCGCTGAGGCCCGGCCGCTCGCCCCGCGGGCCGTCGTAGGCGTCGATGCGGCGCAGGTACTCGCGGACGAGCTGGACGGAGGTGGTCTTGCGCTGGGTCAGCAGCGCGCGCAGGTCGGTCACGCCGAGCCCGGCGACCTGCACGGCGGGCCGCCCGGGAGGCCCTGCCGCGGCGGCGGGCGTCGCGGTGGCCGCGGCCCCGGCCAGCAGGGCGCCCGCGGTGAACGCGGCGACGGAACGGTACGAGAGCATCCAAGATCCTTTCCAGGGGATGCCCGGAGGCTAGAAATGCCCGGTTTCGTCCCGGTTCCAGTTGTGTTTCCGCCGGTGATCGTCATTCGGGTGGGATGCGGACGGGGCCGTGGCCGTTGCCGAACCGGTGCGCGGCCTGGTTGATGGCGCCCTCCACGGCGCCGACGCGCTCGGCGAGCAGGCCCAGGGCCGCGACGGCGCGGGCCGCGGGGTCGTCCCCGGCGCCGCCCAGAACCCGCTCGCGCCGGTGGGCCGCCTTGACCTCCGTCCAGCGGGCGGCCCGCGCCGGGGTCAGCCGGCCGCGGAGCTCGGCGAGCTTGAGCAGGTTGGCCTCGGCGCCGGAGGTGAGGGTCTGGGCCTCGGCCGCGTAATGGTCGTCGATGACGGCGTCGAGCTCGTCCTCGTTCATCACCGGCAGGATCCGTCCGGCGAGCTTGTTCATGTCGCGGTAGGAGCCCTGGAGCCGGAACGGGGGTTCGGTACGGGAGGCGTCCGCCTGGGCGGCGGAGGCGATGTAGGCCCGGTTGACCGCCAGGACGACCTCGCGGGCGCGCAGCAGCCCGCGCAGCACCGCCGAGATCCGGTCGAGCTCGTCCCGGGAGTAGGGGTGGGCGAGCCGGTCGGGCCGTACGGTCTGGTCGCCGCCCGCGAGCCGGACCAGCAGGTCCAGGTCGCCGGGGTCGCGGGCGGCCAGCGGCGCCAGGACGGGGTTGGAGGTGAGCGCGTTCTCCACGTAGCTGGCGGCGAACAGGTCGTCCTTGCCTGTCAGGACGTCGCCCAGGTTCCAGACGTCGGCGCGGTTGGCGAGCATGCCGGGGACGTGGAACGGGGTGCCGGACTCGGTGTAGGGGTTGCCGGCCATCACGACCGCGAAGCGCTTGCCGCGCAGGTCGTAGGTGCGGCCGCGGCCGTCGCGGACGCCCTCGACGCGGCGCTGCGCGTCGCACAGCGGGATGAACTTCTGCAGCAGTTCGGGCGAGGTGTGCTGGATGTCGTCGAGGTAGAGCATGACGTTGGAGCCGAGTTCGAGCGCCAGGTTGATCTTCTCGACCTCCTGGCGGGCGGTGGCGCTCGGCGCCTCGGCCGGGTCGAGCGAGGTGACCGCGTGCCCGAGGGCCGGGCCGTCGATCTTGACCAGGAGCAGGCCGAGGCGCTCGGCGACGTACTCCATGAGGGTCGTCTTGCCGTATCCGGGCGGGGAGATCAGCAGCAGCAGGCCCATGCGGTCGGTGTGCGCGCCGTCCCCGGCGGCGCCGAGCTGCTTGGCGAGGTTGTCGCCGATCAGCGGCAGGTAGACCTCGTCGACCAGCCGGTTGCGGACGAACGAGCTCAGCACCCCCGGCGCGTGCTCGGCCAGCCGCAGGCGGCTCCGCTCGGCGGCGACGAGCTCGGTGCGGGCGCGCTGGTAGGCGGCGAAGGCGGGGACGCGGACGGCGCGGAAGTCGCGGATCCGCGCGAGGGTCTCGTCCAGGCGCAGCTCCAGGCTCCGCGAGCCGGTGAGGCGGGGGTGGGCGCCCAGGAGGCCGTCCACGGCGGCGGTCAGGTCGGCGGTGACGTCGTGGCGGGCGAGGGAGGTCCCGGTGACCAGGAGCGCGACGGCCTCGGGAAGGTCGGGGTCGGCCGCGGTGGACGAGGCGAGCCAGGCGCGGGCGAGCTGGTGGCGGGCGGCGAGCGTGTCCGGGCCGTCGCCGAGGGCGGCGAGGTCGCGCTCGACCTCGCCCGCGGCGTCGCCGAGCGCGGCGCGCAGGTCGCGGAGCAGCGTCCGCGCGTTCGCGCCGGCGGCGAACCCGGGCGGGGCCGCCGCCAGTTCCTCGAACAGGTACTCCCCGGCGAGCGGGTCGGCGGGGACGCCGGTCCGCTCGCAGAAGGCGGCCACGCCGGCGGCGAGTTCCCCGCACAGCTCGTCCGGGCCGGTGGTGCGGCCGAACGCGTCGCGGGCGCGGGCCAGCGAGCGGGCGCGGGTCGTCCAGGCCGTGCGCGCGGGCTCGGCGGTGCCGTACGCCCAGAACAGCTGCGCGGCGGCGCGGGCGGCGGACGGGTAGCGCAGCAGGCCCGCCCCGGCGTGCAACCGCAGCAGCTCGGTGAGCAGCAGCGTCGCGTCGTGGTCGTGGACACCCCGTTCGTAGCCTTCGTCGTAGCGCTCGGTCGCCGCCCTCCGCACGACCTCGTCCAGGGCGTCCTCTGCGGCGGCCTCGTGCAGGGCCTGGAGCGAGGGGGCGGAGGTCTGGGCGTCCAGGAGGAGCGAGGCCGCCAGGTACTCGGCCCGGTACACCTGCGGGGTCTCCGAGACCAGGTGCTGGTCCCAGAACGGCCGGGTCTCCTGGAACGCCTCACCGTCGACGGGGGCGCGGTAGTCGGTGCCGGTCACGGCGAACGCGAGGGTGTCGCCGTGCGGGACGAGGGTCAGCTCGGCCGGGCGGGTGTTGACGGCGAAGCGGTGGCCGCCCAGGCGGATGGTCTCGCCGCCGTCGGCGTACAGGTCGAGCCGGTCGCGCAGGGCCCGCCCGGCCTCCTGGCGGGCGGCCCGGATCCGGCCCTCCAGCTCCCCGGCGCGGACGTGCTCGCCGAGGTCGCGCAGCTCCGTGGCCACCGCGCGCAGGCGGTTCACCATCGCGTCGGTGGCGAAGTAGGTGTTGACCTCGTCCTGCGAGGTCAGGGAGGCGGTCTTGCGCTGCACCGCGGGCAGGATCCGCGCGGCCGACTCGGCCAGGCGGCCGGCGTGGCGGGCCCGCTCGTCCAGCAGCGCCTGCCTGCGCGTGGAGAACGCCTCGTAGACGTCGGTCCGCCTGTCCTCCAACCGCTCCAGGAAGTCGTCGAACTCGCCGAACCGGGCCTGCATGCCCTCAAGCTGGAGCAGCAGCCGGCCGAGCTGCTCGTCGCAGCGCTCGGGGTCGTCGGAGACGGCCAGGGCCGCGGTGACCGACTGGTCGAGCAGCGCGAACTCGGCGGCGAACGCGGCACGGCCCTCGCGGTCCAGCAGCTCGCGGCGGCGCGCGTCCAGGACGGCGCGGGCGCGGTTGAGCCCGCCCATCACCTCCCCGACCCGTTCCAGGATCGCGGTGCGGGCGGCGGGGTCGGCGGCGTCCAGGTCGCCGACCGCCGCGGTGACGATCTCCAGGCCCTCGGCCTGCGCCGCGATGCGGTCGCCCACGGGCCCGGCGCCGGCGGTGGACTCGATGGCCCCGGCCTCGCCGGCGAGCCGGTCGATCTCGGTCCGGTAGCCGTCGAACGCGCCGTCCCGGCCCAGGAACTCCACGGTGCGGCGGCCGGTGTCGTCCTGCGCCGCGGCGAGTTCCCCGGCCAGCCCGTCGATGCGGGCGCGGTCGGCGTACCGCGTCTCGCGCAGCGTCTCCAGGTGCCCTTGGGCGCGGCGCAGGTCCGACAGGCGGCCGATCCAGGCGTCCGCCGCGTCCAGGGGCCGATCGCGGGCCTCGCGGACGAGCCCGGCGACCGTTTCGGCCGCCCCGTCCACCGCCTCGGCGGCCTGGCGGCGGAGGGCGCGGACGTTCTCGTGCTCGGCCAGCACCTGCCCGGCCGCCGCCCGCACCCGCCCGAGCGGCGCCAGCAGGTCGCCGAGCTCGTCCTCGCCCAGCCAGTGGTGCAGGTCGGCGGCCCGCACGCAGGCGGCGATGAGCGCCTCGAACATCGCCGTGGACGGCGCCATCTCCTCGACCATCCGCACCACCGACAGGCAGCCGGAGATGCCGCGGACCAGGTCGGCGTTGCCCACGCGCTCCAGCGGGCCGGTCCCCACCGGGCGGGACGCGGCGTGCGCGTCCGACTCGAACGGGGTCCGCCACACCTGCACGGGATGGACGCGGGCGGCCTCGCCCGAGAACGCCCGCAGCACCACCAGCGTGCCGTCCTCGAACAGGCCGTGCCCGTGGCAGACGATGGGGGCGGCGACCTCCTTCCGGATCACGTTGTACGACAGCAGCAGCGACCGCCCGTCCTCACGGGAGTGGAAGACGTACAGCACGTCCTCGCCGTTCGGCGAGCGGACGACGCTCTCGTACTCCAGGCCGGTCGTGTCGAGGTCGAAGGTCTTGGCGGCCCCGGTGTCGAGGAGGTAGCCGCCGGGGAAGACGATGCCCTGGTCGTCGGGCAGCCGCCGGCACGCCGGCTCGATGCCGTCCAGACGGGTGACGGTCCCGGCGCGGGTGTTGACGACCAGATGCCGCCAGGCCCTCTCCTTGTACGGGCGGACGCGCAACAGGACCAGCGCGCCCACCCGGGCGTGGTGGACGTCGGCATCGGCCAGGCTCTGCAGCCGCTCGTCCAGGGGCTCCCGGTAGGCGGCGTCGTCGCCGGATCCGGCGTCCGGGTCGTCCTTGAACGCGACGGTGAGGCTTCCGCCGACCGTGCTGACGAGCACCGCGTCCTGGATGGCGATATGGCCGTCGACATGGTCCGCGCGGGTCGTCTCGGTCCAGGTGAAGTCATGCGGCGCGGGCAGGACGTTCTCGCGCTCGCCCTGGTTGTCGACGTAGCCGACCTGGTCGCCGGTCCCCGCGTTCCAGCGGAGCACGCGGACGTCGTCCAGGCGGGGGCCGGTCTGGAAGACCGCCAGCAGCCCGCCCTCCACCCGCCGCAGCCGCAGCAGGCGGGCCTGCCGGTAGTAGCGGTACATCTCGGCGAAGTCCCGCTCGAACGCGGGGTCGCGCAGCAGTCCGGGCAGGGCGCCGGGCACGGGCGTGAAGCCCGGCCCGGCGCCGGCGTCGGCTGCGGGAGCAGGGGCGAGACCGTGCACGGAGAAGACGTCGTCCACGCCCGCCTCGGGCCCGGCCGCCCCGCCGGACGGGTTGCCGCCGAACAGCAGCGCCCCTCCGACCGCGACGATGTCGCGGGGCACGATGGGACGCTCGGTCCGGATCCGCCCGGTGCCCAGCAGCCGCAGCCCCGAGCCGCCGAAGACCTCCAGCCGCCGGGTGTCGAGCGCCGCGGCACGGCCCGCCAGCTCGGCGGCGTGCTCGGCCAGCCTGGCTCGCAGCACTTCGTAGGTGCCGTGATCGAGCGAGGTCTCCTGACCGGCCCTCTCCCCGGTGGTGTCGTCGACGCGCTGGCTCACGCCCATCCTCCCTGCGACGTTCGTTCGGTGACGGTGCCGGTCCGTGTGCCGGTCCGTGTGCCGGTCAGTGCTTGACGGTGCTGACCACGTGGTTGGCCGCGGCCACGACCGGCGGTTCGGCGGGCATCTCGACCGGCACGCCGGCCGGTGCGGTGAGGGGCGCGTCGGCGACGCCCAGCCGCCGGGCGGTCTCCAGCAGCTCGCCCAGCTGCGCCGACTCCGGCCCGCCGTCCCTGATCAGCCGGGCCAGCAGCGCCGACAGCGTCAGGTCGCGCACGCCCCCGGTGCCGAGCGAGCCGAGCAGCCGCGACAGGTCGTCGGTGAACCGCGCCGAGCCGTCCAGCCACGGCCCGGCCAGGGACCGGGCGACGTCGGAGCTCTCCACGAACCCGTCGACGCTCTTGCCCAGGGAGATCGAGCCGACCAGCCGGTCGAAGAACACGCTGTCGCCGCCGACGATGTCGATGTCGGCGCCCTCCAGCCCAGCGGCCAGCACGGCGGCCTGGGCCTCGGCGACCTGCCGCTGCACCTCGATCCCGGCGAGCCGCACGTCCTTCTCCGCCTCCAGCCGCAGCCGGTACTCCTCGTGCAGCCGGGTGGCGTCGTCCAGCGCCGCCATCGCGCCGGCCTTCTCGGTGAGCCCCTCGGCCTCGGCCTTGAGGTTCTCCCGGATCGCCGCCGCCTCCACCAGCGCCTTCTCCCGCGCCACCGCGGCCTCGGCGCGCCCGACCTTCTCGATCGCCTCGGCGTCCCGCTCCCGCACCTGGACCTCGGCCAGCCCGGCGGCGGCCGCCTCCGCGCGCAGCCCGTCGGCCAGCCGGACCTTCGCCTCGGCCTCCATCTCGGCCGCCTGCCGCCGCGCCTCCGCCAGCGTCAGCTCCTCCCGGGCCCGGTGCGCGGCGGCCGCCTCGCCCGCTTCCGCCGCCTTGATGTCCTTGACGAGGTTCTCCTGCGCCTCGGCCTCCGCCCGGATGATGATCGCCTGGCGCTCGCGCTCGGCCTCCTCGACCGCGCGCAGCCGCTTGATGTGCTCCTCCTGCTCGGCGACGGTCCGCTCCACCGCGATCCGCTCCCGGACCACCTCGGCGATCGTGCGCTTCTCCGCCTCGACCTCCTTGTCCGCGGCGATCCGGGTCAGCTCGGTCTCCCGCTCCCGGGCGATGACCTCCAGGAGCCGGTCCTTCTCGATCCGCTCGGTCTCGATCGCGATGACCCGCTCACGGTTCTTCTCCGCGACCGCCACCTCGCGGTTGCGGTTCTCGGTCTGCACGCCCAGCTGCTCGTCGGTGCGCAGGTGCGCGGACTGCGCCCGCAGCCGCTCCTCCGCCTGCACCCGCTCGATCTCGGCCTGCTCGCGCGCCCGCACGGTCTCGATCTCGCGCTGCTGCTTCAGCTCGGCGTCGGCCTGGCGGCGCTCCAGCTCCAGGATCGCCTCGCGCGCCTCCACGTTCTGCCGGGCGATCTCCTTCTCCTCGTTGCGGGCGTGCTCGTTGGTCCGCACGTGCTGGAGCGCGGTCAGCTCGGTGATCTTCCGGATGCCCTGCGCGTCCAGCACGTTGGACTTGTCCAGCGACAGCAGCGACGTCTGCTCCAGGTGGTCGATCGCCGCGTCCTCCAGGCTGTAGCCGTTCAGGTCCGTCCCGATCACCTGGATGATGTGGTCGCGGAACTCGTCGCGCCGCGTGTAGAGGTCCTCGAAGTCCAGGTGCTTGCCGACCGTCTTGAGCGCCTCGGAGAACTTGGCCGCGAACAGCTCCTGCAGCGTCTCCTGGCTGCTGGCGCGGGCCGTCCCGATCGCGCCGGCGACCTTCTTGACGTCCTCGGCGGTCTTGTTGACCCGGACGAAGAAGGTGATGCGGATGTCGGCGCGGATGTTGTCGCGGCAGATCAGCCCGTCCCGGCCGGTCCGCTCGATCTCGATCGTCTTCACCGAGATGTCCATGATCTCGGCCTTGTGCAGCACCGGCAGCACGATCGCGCCGGTGAAGGTGACGTCGACCTTCCGGAGCTTGGAGATGATCAGCGCCCGGCCCTGCTCGACCTTGCGGAACAGGCGGGTGACCATCAGCAGCAGGCCGAGGGCGACGAGCAGGACCAGCGCGAAGATCACGCCGGCCCCGATGGTGATGGCGTCCATCTGGAGTCCCTGTCTACTAGGGGGGATGGGGAACAACGCGGGGTTCGGGTCGGCGGTTCAGGGGGCCGGATCGCCCGGGAGCCCGTACTGCTCGTACGGCATCACCAGGAAGACCCCCTCCGCCGCGTCGTAGTCGAAGATCAGTGCGGTGCTGCCGCGGCCCAGCCGGGCGCTGCCCGCCGCGCCCGCCACGGGCAGGTCGGAGCTGGGCACCCGGACCTGCACCAGCGCCGTCGAGCCGTCCTCGGCCGTGACCTCCGCCTGGCCGAATCCGGTCCCGACCCGCCCGGTGCGGATGACGCAGGCCCGGCCCACGAAGTCGCGCAGTGACGGCGGCGCCTGAGTACGGAAGACACGCCGCAGCGGCAGGACGAGCAGCCTGGTGCACAGCCAGGCGAAGGCCAGGGCGCCGAGGAGGACCGCCCCTCCGAGGACGGCCCGGACCACTCCTCCGCCGACGCCGCCGACCAGCACCGAGCCCACGAGGCTGCCGAACCACGCGATGGCCAGCAGCAGCGACAGGGCGACCGAGACCGGCACCCCGCCGAGCCCGCCCGCCGCGAGAAGACCCCCGGGACCGCCGCCCCCGACGTCGGCGCCGGCCCCTGTATCGGCGTCGGCGTCGAGGGCGTCGAGCCCCAGCCCCCCGGTCAGGACGAGCACCCAGTAACCGGCGACGACCACCAGCGAGAAAGTGAGAAACGCGGTCGGATAACCGAATGCGACAGCAAGGAAATCGCCCATGCGAATAGCGCCTTCGTGTCGAGGCCATGCGGAAAGGAGCACTGTCCGGCGGGCGGGGATCACGCCGTGAAAGGAAGGAAGAAGCGCGCCTCAGCGAACGGAGGGGCGCACGCGGCCGCCCGGGGCGGTGCCGCTATCCGGGAAGGCCGCGCTGAGCGCGGCGACACGAAGACCGAAGGGGTTCGCGGCCGTACCGGCCAGGGGCGCCGGATGACGCGCCGCGAGGAATTGGTTCCGGGCAGTCATCCGACCTCCAGTTGGCGACACTTCTCCTGTATCGCCGACCAGACTTCCCGGCACACCAGTGGCCACTCTAGCGCATCCTTTAGCCGAGCAAAAGATTTTATGTGTGCGCCGCGGATGAATGCCGTGAATGCACTGGTCAGTCCGCGCCGTCGTGCGGCATGTCCCCGCCAGGGCTAGGGCCTGTCCCTGTCGCGCAGTTCTTCGGCGAGGGCCGTCATGCAGTCGGCGATCTCCCGCTCGTTCATCTGCCGCGGCTGCTTGGCGCACGGCGACGCGCCGGAGGCGGGGGCCGGTGCCCGTCCGGCGGGCGGGGTTCCCGCGACCGCCACCGTCTTGGGCGCGGTACGGCCCGTGGCCGACAGGTCGACGTAGAACTCGGTGATGCCGCGGCGGACGCCGAACACGCGCCACATGTCGCCCCCGAGCGGCGTGAACTCCTCCAGCTCCCCCTTGGTGTTCAGGAAGGTGGGGTCGGTGGAGCGGACGGCGTTGGTCGCCTGGCCGACCAGGGTGTTGAGGTTGGCGACGCGGCGGTCGCCGTCGGGCAGCACGTACACGTCCATGCGGTTGAGGCGGCCGGAGGAGACCACGTCCGCCGGCGTGACGGCGTAGGCGATGAACGCCTGCGACTTGGAGGCGTTCGGGGACAGCGGCGTCACGAAGTACAGGCGCCGGTCCGGGCCGCGCAGCAGGTACTCGGAGGTGTTGCCCGCCTGGACGTCGTCGCTGGTGGGCTTGAACCCGAACGAGGCGCGCTGCTTCCACTTGCGGCCGGCCGCCCAGGCGGTCGCGTCCGTCTGCCGCTCGACCAGGCTGTCGGGGTAGACGGGGCCGGGCAGTTCCCCGGCCTTCACGTCGGCCTGGTGCCGGTGGGCGACGCCCTTGGGCCCGCCCTCCAGGATCAGGACGCCGGCGGCGGTGTCGACCGTGCGGTGCCCGATCGCCTTCTGCCTGCTGACGGCCACCACGATGACGGGGCGGCTGCCCTTGCAGTAGCCCCAGACGTCGGAGTCGTCGTAGCGGTAGTCGGGGTACTTCTCGGCCAGCAGGTTGCGCAGGCTGTTGCCGCGCTGCCCGGCGAAGGCGCGGTCGAACCGGTTGTCCGGCCCGACGTTGAAGCGGCAGCCGACCTGCACGTTGTTGGTCTTGCCGTCCCAGGTGGCGATGCCGTAGGCGGGGGTCGCCTTGCCCGAGCCGTCCAGGATCGCGCTCCAGACCCCCATCTGGCCGGGGGCGGAGCCGTAGAAGTAGGTGATGGACGGCTCCCAGGCGTCGACCTTGGGGGCCGGGGACGCGGCGTGCTCCATCATCGCGTCCGCGGACGCGAAGCTGGACGTGCGGCCCTCGAAGGAGCGGATCCCCTCCAGCTGGTCGTGCTTGACGCAGGAGGGGACGTCGTGGAGGCCGCGGGCGTCGCAGTCCGCGGTGGCGGGGCGGGCGCCGTCCAGCAGGTAGCCGAGCGACGACGGCGGCGCGGTGCCCTTGGTGTCGTGGAACACCGTCCCGGTGCCGTAGTGCCGGCCGGCGTCCTTGTCGTTGTCCCACAGCGCCACCGGCAGCGGGTAGGCGAGGACGACCGCGGCGGCGACCCCGGCGGCGACCGCGGCGGGGACGCCGCCCGGCACCGTGTCGACGTAGAGGTCCTCCAGGCCGCCGCCCATGATGACGGCGGTGCCGATGAGGCCGATCGCCACCCACAGCCAGAACAGGAACGTGGGGTGCCCGAGGTCGCCGCCCGGCAGCCACCAGGAGCGGACGACGGTGAGGCGCCACCACTGCTCCCACGTCCCCACGCCCCCGAACACGGTGTGGAGGAGCGCCCAGAAGAGCCAGGCGGCGAGGGGCATCCAGGCCCACCACGCCACGGTCATGACGATTCGCGATCTCGGCTTGGCCATCGGAGGGCTCCTCGCGTCCCGGGTCCGCTCGCGCCGGTCGGCCGGGCGTGACAGACCATCCCATGACTTGGACGGGAGGGCTCCCGGCTAGGTTCTGATCGAACTTCCGCCTCGGGAGAGCGGCAGGCCCGGCGTCGGGAACAGGTCCGGGCGCTGGTGGGTCACGATCCGGGCGATGCCGTCCGGGGTGATCGTCAGGACCTCGACGGAGTAGGCGCGGTGGGTGCCGTCCTCCTCCCGCAGGTAGGTGGCGAACGCCGGGCGGCCCTGGTAGGCGGTGCGGACCATCCGGCAGGTGCCGAAGGCGGGGCACTCGGTGGCCAGGAAGCGGCCGATCGCCTCGCGTCCGGCCAGCTCCACGGGCTCGGGCGCCACCTCGCGGACGGCGTCGCCGGTGAGCAGGCCCAGCAGCGCGGGCAGGTCCGCGTTCTCGAACGCGGCGACGTAGCGGTCGAGCAGGTCGCGCTCGTGCGGATCGTCGGGTTCGCCGACCTCCTCGGCGGATCCGGCGGCCTTGGCCAGCCGGGCGCGGGCCCGCTGCAGCATGCTGTGGACGGCGGCGTCGCTGCTGCCGAGCAGCTCGGCGGCCTCCGCGGCGCGCCAGCCGAGGACCTCGCACAGCAGCAGGACGGCGCGGGCCGCCCAGCCCGGTCGGCGGGGGCCGCCGGCCGCGCGACTCGATCGCGTTGAGGCACGCGTTGGTGGCGATCCGGTACAGCCAGTTGCGCAGCGAGGCCCGCCCCTCGAACTCGTCAAGGGACCGCCAAGCCCGCAGATAGGTCTCCTGGACGAGATCCGGCCGGAACCGGTCGGCCAGCCGGCCGAAGTCCGCCCGCTCCGACGCCACACCCGTCATCATCGCGCTCCCGTGCTCGCCCGGCCGTAGTGAGGAACGTCCTCACCAAGGGAGACAGTCCGGCCTTGCCCGAGTCCGGGAAGGAGGACGAGGAGGGGGCGGCCGCTCGCTGAAAGTTCTCGGAAAAAGATCCGCGGCCGTGTCGATCCCGTGAACCTCCCGTTCGACCTTGGGGTGAGAGGGTTCCCGGAGCGGGGCCCGGACGAGCCAGGAGATCGAACGATGAAGTACATGCTGATCATGCGCGCCACCGACGAGGCCTACCAGGGCATGGGGGACGTCGACTTCAACGAGATGATCGAGACCATGGGCAGGTTCAACGAGGAGCTGATCCGGGCCGGCGTGCTGCTGGCCGCCGAGGGGCTCGACGACGCCGAGGAGGGCGTGGTCGTCGACTACTCCGCCGAGCCGCCCGTGGTCACCGACGGCCCGTACGGCGAGACCAAGGAGCTGTTCGGCGGGTTCTACCTCCTCAACGTGGCGTCCAAGGAGGAGGCCGTCGAGTGGGCCAAGCGGCAGCCGATCACCGGTCCGGGCTTCAAGACCGAGATCCGCCGCGTCACCACGATCGACGAGTTCCCGCAGGACAACGAGTGGATCAAGAAGGAGCGCGCGTGGCGCGAGTCCACCGGGCAGCTCTGAGCGGGGCGCCCGGAGATGGCCGACCCCACCGGCCGTGAGGCCGTCGCCGCGGTCTGGCGGATCGAGTCCGCGCGGATCGTCGGCGCGCTCGCGCGCTACACCGGCGACTTCGCGCTCGCCGAGGACCTCGCCCAGGAGGCGCTGGCCGAGGCGCTCGTGAACTGGCCGCGCGACGGCGTCCCCCGCCACCCGGCGGGGTGGCTGCTCACCGTGGGCCGGCGGCGCGCGATCGACGCGTTCCGGCGGCGCTCCGCCCGCGACGACAGGTACGCCGCCCTCGCCCAGAACCTGGGTGAGGGGGGCGCCGTCTCGGGGAGCCCGCCCGACCCGGCCCGGGAGGACGAGGACGTGCTGTGGGATCCGGACCAGATCGACGACGACATGCTCGCGCTCATGTTCGTCTCCTGCCATCCCGTGCTGTCGCGGGAGGCGCGGGTGGCGCTGACGCTGCGCGTGGTCGGCGGTCTGACCAGTGACGAGATCGCCAGGGCGTGCCTGGTCCCGACCGCCACCGTGCAGGCCCGGATCACCCGGGCGAAGAAGACGCTCGGGGCGGCCCGGGTGCCGTTCGGGGTGCCGCCGGCGCGGGAGCGGGCCGCGCGGCTCGGCTCGGTGCTCAACGTGATCTACGTGATCTTCACCGAGGGGTCCACGGCCAGCTCCGGGGGCGATCTGATCAGGTTCGACCTCGCGGGCGAGGCGCAGCGCCTGGCCCGGGTGCTGGCCCGGCTGATGCCGGACGAGCCGGAGGTCCACGGCCTGCTGGCGCTGCTGGAGCTGACCGCGGCGCGGTTCCCCGCCCGCACCGGGCCGGACGGCGAGCCCGTCCTGCTGGAGCACCAGGACCGCGGCCGCTGGGACCGCTCCGCGATCGGCCGGGGACGGGCCGCGCTGACCCGCGCGGAGAAGGCCGGCCGGGGCCTGGGCGCCTACGGCCTGCAGGCGGCGATCGCCGAATGCCATGCCGTCGCCCCGTCCGTCGAGGAGACGAACTGGGAGCGCGTCGTGCTCATCTACGAGGCGCTCGGCCGGCTCGCGCCGTCCCCGGTGGTCGACCTGAACCGGGCGGTGGCGGTGTCCATGGCCCAGGGCCCGGCGGCGGCGCTGCCGATCGTGGACGGGCTGGCGGACGCCGGGACGCTGCCGGACTCGCACCTGCTGCCGAGCGTCCGCGGGGAGCTGCTCACCCGCCTGGGTCGTACCGGCGAGGCCCGCGCCGAGCTGGAGCGGGCCGTGCGGCTGTGCGGCAACGAGCGCGAGCGCGCGGTCCTGGAGCGCAAGCTCGCCGCCCTCTCCTGAGGGGTCGCCCGCGCCCGGTACGCCGCGGCCCCGGCCCGCCGGGGCGGGACGGGGCCGGGCGGAGTGGTCCTCAGACTCCGGCGCCCACCAGGTTGTTCGGGTCGATCACGTACTTGCGCGCCGCCCCCTTGTCGAACTCCTGGTAGCCCGCCGGGGCCTCCTCCAGCGGTATGACGGTGGCGTTGACGTTCTTGGCGATCTCCACCCGGTCGTTCAGGATCGCCATCATCAGCTGCCGGTTGTACCGCATGACCGGGCACTGGCCGGTGGCGAAGGTGAGCGACTTCGCCCAGCCCAGGCCGAACCGGATGCCCAGCTGCCCGATCTTGGCGTTCTCGTCCACGCCGCCGGGGTCGCCCGTGACGTACAGGCCCGGGATGCCCAGGCCGCCCGCCGCCCGCGTGACGTCCATCAGCGAGTTCAGGACGGTGGCCGGCCGCTCTCCGCCGGCCTCCCGGCCGTGGCCGCGGGCCTCGAAGCCGACGCAGTCGACGGCGGCGTCCACCTCGGGGGTGCCGAGGATCTGCGCGATCTGCTCGCCGAGGTCGTCGTGCTGGGACAGGTCGACCGTCTCGCACCCGAAGCTGCGGGCCTGCGCGAGCCGCTCGGCGTTCATGTCGCCCACGATCACCACCGCCGCGCCGAGCAGGAAGCAGGCGGTGGCGCAGGCCAGCCCGACCGGCCCGGCGCCCGCCACGTACACCGTCGACCCGGTGGTCACCCCGGCCGTGTACGCGCCGTGGTAGCCGGTGGGGAAGATGTCCGACAGCATGGCGAGATCCTTGATCTTCGCCATGGTCCGGTCCCGGTCGCCCGGGAGCTTCAGGAGGTTCCAGTCGGCGTAGGGGACGGTCACGTACTGCGCCTGGCCGCCGTGCCAGCCGCCCATGTCGACGTAGCCGTAGGCGGCGCCGGCCCGGGCGGGGTTGACGTTCTCGCAGACCCCGGTGTTGCGCTCCTTGCAGTTGCGGCAGCGGCCGCAGGCGATGTTGAACGGGACGCTGACGAGATCGCCCTTCTTGATGAACTCGACGTCCCGTCCCGTCTCGACGACCTCGCCGGTGATCTCGTGGCCGAGCGAGAGGCCGGCGGGCGCGGTGGTCCGGCCGCGCACCATGTGCTGGTCGGATCCGCAGATGTTGGTGGCGATGGTCTTGAGGATCGCGCCGTGCTCGAGCTTGCGGTGGTTCTGCTCGTCCAGTTCCAGCTTCGGGAACTCCAGGTCCTCGACCTCGACCCTGCCCGGCCCCTCGTAGACCACGCCTCGGTTCGTGTCCGCCATCAGTGATCCCCCGTTTCCGGATTGAGTTCGGCGGCGCTCCCCGGGGCGTGCTGCCCCAAGCCTTCTGCGGTCCGCCGCGCGGCGGCCGCGGTTCACGCCCTGAGCGGGCGCCTTTTCGGACAGACCCGCGCGCATGCGAAAGTCCGCCCCTAATTGCGGGATACCGCACCCCCGCCCGCACTAAACCGGGCGGCCACCGCGCTCCGCCCCGGCCGCGCTCGATCATCCGGGATGTCGATCTGTACGCAAATACTTAGGTTTGACCGGCAGGTCTCTCTAGCATGTTGGCGACCGGTCTGTCGGGGTGCCTGGGAGGCAGAGCGATGCCGTTGCTCGACTGGGGTGGGGAGCGGCGTCTCCGCCGGCTGGAGGCGGCGTTCGCGGGCGCGGCACCGACCGGCAAGCGGCTGGAGAAGGCGGCCCGCGACTACGGCCGCCTCCTGATCGAGGCGCTGCGCGAGCAGCCGTCGCTGGCGCGCCGCCTGTTCAGCGACTACGACGCCCGCTTCCCCGGCGAGGTCCACGCTCCGGCCTTCCCCCAAGAGCAGCGGGATCTGCTGGCGGGGTTCGCGTCCGGCCGCGATCTCGACGTCCTGACCGTGACGTTCGAGCTGGCGACCCGGCTCGGCCTGGCGGACACGGCGCGGCAGGCCCGCGACGGGACGGCCTCGCTGCTGGGCGCGCAGGGCGACGCCGACCGGCTGGTGACCCGGCTCGACCGCTGGCGGGAACTGGACGTCCTCGACCGGGAGACCCTCGCCGCCGCGCTGCGCGCCCATCTGAAGAGCGCGCCCCTCGGCCGGGACGAGCAGCTGTGGACGGCGTTCTTCGCCGGACTGCCCGAGTCCTCGCTGCCCGATCTGTTCGAGGTGCACGCCTTTCTCGGCCACGGCGAGCGGGCCGTCCACCTCGCGGACACGGCCGCGCGGCGCCGCCAGGCGCTGGACGGTTGCCTGCGGTCGCCGCGCGTCGACGATGTCCGGGCCGGGATCGCGCTGGCCCGCCGCGAGGGCGACGAGGCCCTGCCCGCCCTGGAGGGACGCGCGGGCGAGCTGCTGTTCGACCGCGGCGAGCACGAGGAGGCGCTGCCGCACTTCCGGGCCGCCGGGCTGCGGGACCGGGAGAGCGAATGCCACGAGCGGCTGGGGCGTCTCCACGAGGCCCTGGCCACCTGCCCCCTTGATCGGCCCGACCGGCTCGGACGGCTCGCCGCGGCGTCCTGGCCCGAGATCGACGCGCTGGTCGGACGGGCGGAGTACACCGAGGCGGCCCGGCGCGCGCGGGCCGTGGTCGCCCGCCTGGAGGAGGTGACCGAGCCCGCCGAGGAGATCGCCGGGCGGCTCCGGGACTCCTCCGCCCGGCGCGAGGCCGTCGTCATGACCGGCCGCCGGCACTTCGCCGGACAAGCCGAGCGGGCCGCGTCCGAAGAGGCCACGGAGGCGGTCCACCAGGAGTGGAGCCGCTTCGAGGAGAGCGCGGGCGAGCTGTTCGCCGCCGCCGAGCAGGCCGAGCGGGCCGCCGATCTCTACCGGGCGCACGGCCTCTACCTCAAGGCCGGGCGGCCCGGCGACGCCGAGCGCGTCCTCCGGGACGACCCCGGCGGCTGGCGGGCCCGCGCCGACGCGCGCGAGGCGGGCGGGGACGTCGTGGGAGCGGCCGAACTGCACGCGGAGGCGGGCGCGCTGGAGGCGGCGGCCGACCTCTACCTGCGCGCCGGCCGGCCCGCCGAGGCGGCCCGCTGCCTGATCGCGAGCCTCGGGGACGACGCGGTCGAGGACGACCGGCTCATCGAGGCGCTGCGCCGTTCGGGCGCCACCGAACGGCTGGCCGAGCTGTGCCTGCGCGCGGTCGAGCGCAAGGGGCGGGCCACCGCGGGCTTCGAGGAGCTCCGGCGGCTGAGTGACGGCTCCCTGCTGCCCCCGCACCTGGAGGCCGAGGTCCGGCGGGCCCTGGAGACGCTCGGCGCCCAGGGCCGCGGGCCGTTCGAGGACGGCGCCGCGGCCTGGCTGGCCCGGGCGCGCGAGGAGGTCGACGCCCGCTACGCCCGCATCTGGGCGCTGGACCTGGGCACCACGACCTGCGCCGTCGCGATCTACGACGGCGAGACCGGGGAGCCGGTGCTCTGCCGCTGGAAGGGCCGCCCGTTCTTCGCCTCGACCCTCACCGTCGACGAGGACGGCAACGAGCGGGTCGGCGTGTCCGGGGAGGAGGTCCTCGCGGGCTGGGTGAAGGGCTTCATCGGCGCCGCCAAGCGGCGCATCGGCGGGGCCACCAAGTACCGGATGCGCGACCGCGTCTACCGGACCGAGGAGGTGGCGGCCCGCCTGATCGCCCATGCCCGGCGCATGGTGGAGGACTTCCTGGCCGAGCGCGTCCTGGAACGGGCGGGCGAGCTGGCCCGCGCCGAGCTCGGCGAGGTCCGGAGCGAGTGGCTGGACTGGCTGGCCGACGAGCACGACCCGCGGCTGACGCGCCCCCGGGCGATCCTGACCATCCCCGCCTTCTTCCGCAACAACCAGAAGCAGGCCACCCGCAACGCCTGCCGGATCGCCGGGGTGGAGCTGGAACGGCTCATCCACGAGCCGACCGCCGCCTGCATCGCCGCGGCCCGCCAGCGGCGGCTGACCGGCGAGGTCGTGGTGGTCGACCTCGGCGCCGGGACGCTCGACCTCAGCGCGCTGTCGGTCGAGGACGACGTCTACGAGGTCCACCAGGTGACCGGCGACAACGGGTTCGGGGGCAAGGACTTCGACGCCGTCATCGCCGAGGCCGTGGAGCGGCGGCTCGCGCGCGACGGCGTCCGGGTGCCGGAGAAGGGCAAGGAGCGGCTGCGGTTCGAGATCGCGGTCGAGTACCTGAAGATCAGCCTCTCGGACCAGCCGTACGCCGCCTACCCGCTGCCGGGTTTCAACGGCGACCCCGGCTTCCGCCTGGAACTGGGCCGGGACGAGCTGGCCGAGATCCTCGCCGGCCCCCTGCGGACCCTCCGCGAGACCTGCGAGCGGCTCAAGAAGTCCCTCCTGGACCGTCCCGAGCATCTGGTGCTGGTCGGCGGGCCGATGCTCGCACCGCAGGTCGCGGGGGTGGTCGAGGACGTCTTCGGGCTGCGCCGGAAGGTGCTGGCCGATCCGCGGACCGCGGTGGCCGTCGGCGCCGCCTTCCAGGCCGCCGTGCTCAGCGGCGTCCACGGCAGACAGGTGCTCATCGACGTGACGCCGCTGGCGCTCGGCCTGCTCGTCGCGCCGTCGCCGGGCGAAGAGGAGTTCTCCTCGCTCATCGAGGCCAACACCTCCATCCCGACCCAGCGGCAGGGCACCTACACCACCACCCGGGACGACCAGGACGTGGTGCTCATCCAGATCTACAACGGGGACCTGCGCCCCGCGTCGAAGATCGGGGAGTTCCAGCTGGGCGACATCGCGCCCGCCCCCAAGGGCGAGCCGGAGATCGAGGTGACCTTCGCCATCGACAGCAGCTGCGTCCTGGAGGTCACGGCCAGGGACCGGCTGACCGGCAACCGCAACTCCATCAAGGTGGCCGACACGACCCTGCTCTCCCCCGGCGAGATCGCGCGGATGACCGAGCGGCACCGGCGGCAGGTCGAACGGGAGGCCCGGCGCCGCCGGCTGGCGGAGCTGCGTGAGGAGCTGACCGCACTGGTCGGGGAGGCCCGCCGCGGCGACGCCGAGCCGCTGTTCAGGGAGTTCCGCGGGCGGCTGGAGGGCCACCGCACGTCCCGGGCCCGCCTGGATCCCGGCACCGAGCGGGTGCTCGCCGAGATCTACAGCCCGGCCGCCACGGAGCTGGAGACCGAGCTGCTGTCGGCGCGGGCGCCGCTGCTCGACCTCGCCGCCAAGGCGGAGGAGTACCTGGCCGGCCAGGCCGGTCAGGACGAGCGGGCAGAACCGGCCGACCCCGCCGAAGGGGAGCACCTGCGGACCCGCCTGGCCGACCACCTCGAACGCGTACGCCCCGGGCTGGCGAAGGTCACGCTGTGGAACAGCGTCCTGGCCAGGGTCGCCGCCCTGGAGGCCGACCCGCTCCTGCGGTTCCGCGGGCACCACGCCGCCGGCGACCACGTCCGCGCCCTCGAAGCCCTGGCCGAGCTGGACGAGCCGCCGGCCGGGCCCGACGACGTGCGCCGCCACCTGCACTGCCTGGCCGAGACCGGCGCCGCCGCCGAGTACCGCCGCACGCTCGCCGCCAACGCGGAACGGCTGGGGACCGCCGTCCTCGACCCGGCCCGGCCGGAGGAGTTCCTGCGGCGGATCGGGCCCGCGCTCCTGCGGGTGCCCTCAGGCGGCGGCGGTTTCCTGATCTCCGACCGCCTCGTGCTCACCGGCCGCCCTGCCCAGGACGGACAGGCCGTCGAGACGGGCACCGGCGTCCCGCTCCAGGTCGGGCACGTGTTCACGCCCGACTCCCCCCACCTGAACGCGGCCCTGCTCCAGCTGGCCGAGCCCGTGCCGTCGCCGCCGCTCCGGCTCGGCCACGCCAAGCTCGTCCGCATCGGCGACCCGGTCCACATCGTCTCCGGCGGGTCTCTCGTCTCCGGGGTCGTCGACGCCTTCGAGTCGTTCCCGGAGCAGGACCTGAACCTCTACCGCGTGGGACTGCGCGTGCCGCCCGGAAGCGCCGGCGGCCCGCTGCTCAACGAGGTCGGCGAGGTGATCGGCGTCCTGTCCGCCCCGGCCCGCTCCGAGCGAGCGTCCTTCGCGATCACGATCGACACCCTCGCCCCGCTCCTGACCAGCGCCGGTTTCGGCCTCACCGGCTAGCGGGGGCCGGGACGTCGTCCACCCGCAGGCGGGTGACCTTGGAGGAGGAGATGCGCCAGACGCCGCCGGCCTTGACGTAGGTCTCGTGGTAGTGGCCGTAGCCGTGCATCTCGCTGCCGTCCGGCCAGCGGAGCATGTCCTTCATCGCCCAGATGCCCGTCGCCGTGGTCGGCGAGGTCAGCTCGATCTCCGGCATGTGGCCGGCGTGCACCGTGGGCCGGTCGCCCAGCACCTCCTGGAGGAAGGCGATGAACGCGTCGGCCCCCGTGATGACGCCGCCGCCCGAATCGGTCGTGTCGATGGTCACGTCGTCGGTGAAGACCTGCCGCATCCCGGCCCAGTCCTTGGTGTCCATCGTCCGGAAGTAGCGCGCCTTCAACTGCTTGATCGCTTCGAGGTCGTCCATGGCACAGCCTCCCTGTCGATCTCTGCTGGGCATCTGCCTAGCACCGGGGCGGGCGCCCGGTCAAGATCGCGGCGTCTCCAGCGCGACGCCGCAGCCGGCCAGGTACGCCAGGATGTCGCGGCTCACCACCTCGGCGAAGCCGCGGTCGCCGTACTCGCCGACCGCCCAGTGCCGGGCACCGGTCTCCATGAGCGACTGGGCGACCCGCGCCACGTGCAGGACGTCCAGGCCGGGCGGCAGCCTGCCGTCCGCGGCGGCGCGCTCCAGGAGTTCCAGGAACATGAACCTGGTCGCGTGGTGCTCGTCCGAGCGGCCCTCGGCCAGGGCCCGGTGCTCCGCCCGGTGGCCCTCCAGGATGGTCTCGATGATGAGGTCCCGGGGGCTGCGGCTCATCCTCCGCTCCAGCGCGGCCAGGATCTCGACGATCACCTCCGCCAGGTCGTAGGGCCCGCCGAGCAGCTCCCGCATCGTCGTGCGCGCCTCCCGCGTGGAGACCACCCCGGCCTCCAGCAGGGCGTCCTCCTTGCGCGGGAAGTAGAAGTAGAACAGCGCCTTGGAGACCCCGGCGGCCTGGCAGATGTCGGCGACGGTGGTGTCGGCGAAGCCCTTGGTCCGCCACAGCGCGATCGCCGCCTGCGCCAGCGAGCGCTTCGTCTCGCGGGACCGGGACTGGGTCAGGTTGGCACGGCGCTGA
This sequence comes from Actinomadura rugatobispora, assembly GCF_055379765.1. Taxonomy (NCBI): domain Bacteria; kingdom Bacillati; phylum Actinomycetota; class Actinomycetes; order Streptosporangiales; family Thermomonosporaceae; genus Actinomadura; species Actinomadura rugatobispora. The sequence goes on from NZ_AP029191.1 coordinate 2,831,926, forward strand.
CCGTGGTCAGCACGGCCCCCAGGACGAGCCGTCGGCGTATCGCTCTCCACAGCCCACAGAATACCCATGTCACCGGGCCACAAAATGTTGACCGAGGTCAGATTTTCGGCTTACGCTCGCCCGGAGGCCGGATGCCGGCGGCTCCGGCGGGCGCGAGGCGAAGGAGAATCGGCATGGCGATCCGTGTGGTTCAGTGGACGACGGGCGGCGTGGCCAAGGCCGCGGTGCGGGCCGTGCTCAAGCACCCCGAGCTGGAGCTGGCCGGCTGCTTCGCGTGGAGCCCCGAGAAGGCGGGCAAGGACGTCGGCGAGCTGCTCGGCACCGGCCCGCTCGGCATCACCGCGACCGCGGAGATCGACGACATCGTCGCCCTCAAGCCCGACGTGGTCCTGTACATGCCCCTGCTCTGGGACATCGACGCGATGGTGCGCCTGCTGGAAGCGGGCATCAACGTCATCTCCACGGCGAACTTCATCACCGGCCACTCCTACGGCGACGCGGAGATGGAGCGGCTGCACTCCGCCGCCCGGCGCGGCGGCGCCTCGCTCTACGGCACGGGCATCAGCCCGGGGCTGATCGGCGCGATCGCGCTCACCGCCGCCTCCGCCTGCCGGGAGGTGGAGCGGATCTCCATCTTCGAGGCCTCGGACTGCTCCCACTACGCCTCGGAGGAGACCTGGTCGGCGCTCGGTTTCGGGAAGGCCCCCGACACCCCCGGCATCGGCGACCTGGCCCGCGAGCGCCAGCTGGTGTTCATGGACGCCGTCGAGGTCGTCGCCAAGGCCCTCGGCGTGGAACTGGACGAGGTGCGCTACGACCCGCAGTTCGGCGTCGCCGCCGAGGACATCGACCTGGGCTGGATGCGGCTCCCCCAGGGCACGGTGTGCGGGATCAACGGAATCTGGAAGGGCATCGTCGGCGGCCGGACGCTCATCGAGATCGGCCTGCTGTGGCGGCTCGGCGACGCCATGGAGCCGAACTGGCCCATCGAGGAGGGGCACCGCGTGGAGATCGTGGGCGTGCCCGGCGTCCGGATGCGGGTGGAGTACCTCGACCCCGACGACGCCGTCGACCGCAACGCCCACACCGCCAACCCCGCCGTCAACGCGATCCCCGCGGTCGTCGCCGCCGCGCCGGGACTGGTCACGGTGGACGAGCTGCCCCTCATCACCGCCGGCTCGGTCGCCTGACCCCCGCCCCGCGCGAGGGGTGACCACTAACGGTCACCCCTCGATCACATCCGCGTCTGGTCAGCGCGGTTCGCCGAGCGGATTATCCCTACGGGGGCCCGATCCGCGGGCGAACGGGGAGGCCGGCATGGCGACCGTGCGAGCGCTGCCACCGATTCTCATTCTTGTGCTCACGCTCTCGTTCACCGCGTCCGCCTGCGGTGACGGTGGCGGTGCGCTGTCGACCGAACCGGGCGGAAGGGGCGGCGGGCAGGCCCCGGGCGCGCCCGGCGGTGAGGCCGGCGGCGCCGGAGGCGGGGGCGGCGGCGGGTCGGGAGGCGGCGGCAACGCGCCCGGCGCGCCCTTCAAGATGCCGGACATCAACCTCAACGGGAAACCGATCGAGCAAGTCCTGGCGTTCGCAAGGGCCTATTTCCGGGACAAGTGCCGTGCCGCCGGACGATCGGACACCTGCGTCACCGTGGTGGCCCGGCCTGGCCCCAACCAGCAGTACCCCGACTGCATCTACCTGGAGACCGACCCGCCCGAGGGAGAGACGGTCCAGCCGGGAGAGACCGTGACCCTGATCACCGGCGGGCGGCCCGGAGAAGGCGACGAGCTGTGCAGCGAGGGGCCGTCACCGGACGGGTCGCCGCCGGTCACCGACACCGATCCCCCCACCGATCCCCCGGTCGCGCCCAGCGGCGAGCCGAGTTCGTGACGGCGACGGGCGCCCCTCCGCCGGAGACGCCCCAGGCGTCCGGGCTGCGGCGGTTCGGCACCTCGCTGGGGGCCGTCGTCGGGCCGACCACCCTGCTCACCGCGCTGCTCTACTACTTCGGGTGGTCGCACGCCTACTGGTTCTTCAACTACTTCGGCGTGCACTCGACCGCCCTCGGGCTGACCACGACCGACTACCTGCTCCGCAGCCTGGACGCGCTGTTCGCGCCGCTGACGGTGACGGCCTGCGGCGCGCTCGTCGTCTTCTGGGCGCACACCGAGCTCCGCGCCCGGCTGACGGCGGGGCCGCGGCCCCGGCTGATGCGCGTGCTGCGCGTCTGCATGGCGGCCGCCGGGCTGGTGCTCGCCTCGGCCGGCCTGGTGAGCGCCTTCACCACGACGCCGCTGACCCGCTTCCTGGTCGTGCCGCCGCTGGCATTGGGGGGCGGGGTGCTGCTCCTGGCGTACGCCAACCACCTGCACCGCCGCCCGGAGGGCCCGGCCGCGGTCGTCGAGTGGATCGTGGTGTTCACGCTGGTCTCGCTGAGCCTGTTCTGGGCGGCGCAGCTCTACTCGTCCGCCGTCGGCGAGGGCCGGGCCCGCCGGTACGTGGCGAACCTGGCCGACTACCCGGACGTGGTGATCTACAGCGAGAAGAGCCTGCGGATCACCGCGCCGGGCGTCCGGGAGGTCCGCTGCGCGGAGCCCGCGTCGGCCTACCGGTTCCGGTACGACGGGCTGAAGCTGGTGATCCGGTCCGGGGACCAGTACGTCTTCCTGTCCCGGGCCTGGACGCGGCGCAACGGGACGGCCATCCTGCTGCCGCGCGCCTCCTCGTTCCGGCTGGAGTTCCTCCCGACGACCTCGCGCGGCACCGTCCCGGCCCCCGCCTGCTGATCTCCTGCTCCCCGGCCGCGCATCCCCCGCGAGAGCTAAGAAAACCGTCCATCAGCGGGTGACCCGCGGACGAGCCCGTCTTCCTAACCTTGCGTGTGGCCGCCGAACGGCCGCGGCCGTAGCGACGGAGGTCCCCCATGAGCACGACGCCCACGGAGGTGGCCACGAACGCCGAGCGGGCCCGCATCGCCCGCGAGCTGCACGATGTCGTGATCCACCGCGTCACCGCCATGGTCGTCCAGGCGGACGCGGCGCAGTTCCTCGTCCGCACCGCGCCCGACCGCGCCGCCGAGGGGCTCGCGGCCATCAGCGGCACCGGGCGGCGGGCGCTGGCGGAGCTGCGCTCGCTGCTCGGGGTGCTGGAGGCGACCAGCGTGTCGGCGGCGGGCGGCGGGCGGGCGCCCGCCCTGGGCAAGGTGGGAGACCTCGTCGAACAGGCCCGGCTGTCCGGCCAGCCCGTCGCGTGGACCGAGCATGGCGAACCCCGGCCGCGGGCCGTGGACGTGGAACTGGCCGCCTACCGGGTGGTTCAGGAGGCGCTCACCAACGCGATCAAGCACGCGACCGGGCGGCCGACCGCGGTGGAACTCCGGCACGGCGACGAGCACATCGAGATCGAGGTGACCACCGAAGGCCCTTCCGGCACCGCGCCGAAGCCGCGGAAACCGCTCCCGGCGGGGGGACGAGGGTTGAACGGCCTGCGCGAACGGATGCGGATGCTCGATGGCGATCTCGTGGCCGGCGCCCTGCCCGGCGGCGGATTCAGCGTCCGGGCCGTGATCCCGTGCCGGCCCGTCCAGGAGGGCGGCCACGACTGACGACCGTCGCGGGTCAGAGGGCCTTGCCGAGAGCCTCGCGGAAGTCGGCGGCGGTGGAGAAGCCGATGGCGGGGCGTTCCCGAAGGGCGTGGTCGACCACCTCGGCGAGGGCCTTCGGGACGCCGGGCGCCCGGTCGCGGACGGGCACCGCCGGGTCCTGCAGGACGATCTGCCACGGGTCCTTCAGGACCGAGAAGTCGCGCGGGGTGTAGCCCGTGAGCAGCCAGTAGAGGCTGGCGGCCATCGACCACACGTCGACATCGGGCCCCGCGTTCTTGAAGTTGACGACCTGCTGGCGCGGCATGAACCGCGGCTTGCCCGCCGCGCTGCCCGTCCGGGTGAGGCCGCTCAGACCGGCCTGGTCGAACGCCTTGGCCAGGCCGAAGTCGCACAGCTTGGCGACCCCGCCGTGCAGCAGGATGTTCTGCGGGCTGAGGTCGCGGTGGACGACGCCCTGCCGGTGCGCGTGGTCGAGGCCGTCCAGCGCCTGCAGGATGTGGCCGACCGCGTCGTCCAAGGGAAGGGCCCCCGCCCCGAACCGGTCGATGCTGCCGTCCGCGCAGTACTCCATGGTGAAGAAGAAGATGTCGTCCGCGCTGCCGTAGGCGTGCAGGCGGGCGATGTTGGGGTGGCGCAGGCTCCCGGTCAGCTCGACCTCGCGGAGGAACCGCCGGCGCGCGGCGGCACTGGCGGCGACCCGGGGCAGCATCACCTTGAGGGCCAGGTCGGCGCCCTGCGGGTCGCGGGCGCGGAAGACGGCGCCCATGCCGCCCCGGCCCAGTTCGCCGACCAGGGTGCAGCCGTCGAGCGCGGCGAGCTCGGGGTCGTCGCCGGCCTCGTCCAGCAGGTGGCGGACGACGATGCCGGGATCGTCCCGGCAGGCTCCGCACAGGCGCTCCGCGGTGGAACGCCCGCACACGGCGCATCCCGCGCCGCGCGCCCCGCGCGGCTCGTCCAGTTCGAGCGTCTCGCGCCTCCGGGGCGGTTCGCCCGGCGCGGGCTCGGGGACGTCGATCCGGACGCGCATGACGGTGTCGCCGAGCTCGATCTCGTCGCCGTCGCGCAGGTCGTGCTCGGGGTAGTGGCCGCCGGCGCCTTCCTCGGGAGTCAGCCCCTCCGCCCGCTGCCCGATCTTGACGCCGTTGACGAAGGTGCCGTTGCGGCTGCCGAAGTCGCGGACGCGGACGTCCGGCGGGTTGATGTCGAGCAGGCAGTGGTGCCGGGAGATCGTGCGGTGCTCCCGGTCGTTGGGCAGCCGCGGCGAGCAGTCCGCCGCGCGCCCCATGACGCACGTGTCCCGCTCGCCGAACGCGAACTCCTCCCCGCGCAGCGCGCCGGACACCACGACCAGCGTGACGGTCGCCGTCATCGTGCCTCTTCCCCCGGTCGGTCGTCGTTCGCCCCGGACCATCCTGCCAAGATCGGCCGGGACCGGTCGCGCCCTTTCCTTGACACGATGGGGGAATGGACGACGTTCGCGTGCTGGGCGTGGACGCGTGCAGGAACGGCTGGCTCGGCATCGTGCTCGGCGGGGGCGCGCCGGCCGCCCATCACGCCCGTGCGATCGGTGACCTGGTCGCCGCGGCCGCCGGGCGCGCGCCGCTCGACGTGGTCGCGATCGACATCCCGATCGGCCTGCCCGACACCGGCCGGCGGCAGGCCGACCTGCGCGCCCGCGAAGCGGCCCGGCCCCGGTGGCAGTCGGTCTTCATGACCCCGGTCAGGCAGGCCCTCGCGGCCCCCGACCTCGCGTCCGCGAACGCCAGGAGCCGCGAGATCAACGGCACCGGCATCTCCGCCCAGGCCTACGCGCTCAGGACCGGCATCCTGCAGGTCGACGCGTGGGTCCGCGAGACCCGGCTCCGCGTGGCCGAGGCGCATCCGGAAGTGAGCTTCGCCAGGATGGCCGAGCTCTCCGGCCGCCCTCCCGTCGCCGGCAAGAAGTCATGGGCGGGCGCGCACCAGCGGATGGCGCTGCTCGCCGCGCACGGCATCACGCTACCCGCCGACCTCGGCGGGCCCGGGGCCGCCGCCGGGGTGGACGACGTGCTGGACGCCGCGGCCGCCGCGTGGACCGCCCGCCGCATCGCGCGCGGCGACGCCGAGTGCATGCCCGATCCGCCCGAGGTGTTCTCCGACGGCCTGCCCTGCGCCATCTGGGTCTGAGACCCGCGCCCGCCGGCCGGCCGGTCAGTCGAGGCAGAACTCGTTGCCCTCGGGGTCGGTCATCACGATGTGGCCGGCGCCGAGCGGGGGCGCGGGCTCGTGGCGCCGGATCCGGACGGCGCCGTGCGTCGCGAGCCGCTCGGCCTCCGTCTCCAGGGCCGCCATCCGCGTGTCGCCCTCCAGCCCGGGGGCGGCCCGCACGTCGAGGTGGACGCGGTTCTTGGCCTGCTTGCCCTCGGGCACCTTCTGGAAGAACAGCCGCGGCCCGGTGCCCTCAGGGTCGACCACCGCCGAGGCGTCGTTGCGGTTCTCGGGCGGCACCCCCATCGCCTCCAGGGCCTGCTCCCACGACTCGAAGCCCCGGGGCGGGTCCTGCACCCGGTAGCCGAGGGCCTCGGCCCAGAACGCGGCCAGCCCGGCGGGGTCGGCGCAGTCGAAGGTGATCTGGACGTCGCGGGCCATGTCAGCTCGCCTCCCGGCGGTCGGGTCGGTGGGTGTGCGGGTGGAGGTCCCGGAGCAGGCGGACCCCGGCCACATGGTGGATCAGCTCGCGGTCGATGTGAAGCACCTGGTCGGGCATGGGCCCAGCCTGCCGCCAATAGCGGACAGGATCGTTCCGCGATGTTCCGTTGACCTGTGGAACGATGGGCCCGTGACCGTCGAGGCGACCACCGAGCGGGTGCTGCGGCTGCTGGCGCTGCTGCAGCGCCGGCCGTCCTGGACCGCCGCCGAGCTGGCCGCCGAGCTGGGCGTCACCGACCGCTCGGTGCGCCGCGACGTGGAGCGGCTGCGCGCCCTCGGCTACCCCGTGCACGCGACGGCGGGCGTCGGCGGCGGCTACCGGCTCGGCGCGGGCACCCGGCTGCCGCCGCTGCTCCTGGACGACGAGGAGGCGACCGCGACCGCGGTGTCGCTGCGGATGGCGTCGGGCGGCACGGTCGCGGGGGCGGGCGAGGCGGCGCTGCGGGCGCTCGCCAAGCTCGACCAGGTGATGCCGCCCCGGCTGCGCGCCGAGGTGCGGGCGGTGCACGGCGCCACCGACACCCTGGTCGGCCCGGGGGTGGAGATCGACCCGGAACTGCTGGTGACGCTGGCGCGGGCCTGCCGCGACGCGGTGCGGGTGCGGTTCCGGTACGCGGGCCGCGACGGCGCGGAGCGCGAGCGCGCGGTGGAGCCGGTGCGGATGGTCGCCACCGGCCGCCGCTGGTACCTGATGGCCTGGGACGTCGACCGCGACGGCTGGCGCACCTTCCGGCTGGACCGGATGCGCGAGGCGGCGGCGACGACCTGGCGCTTCCGGCCCAGGGAGCACCCCGACCCGGTCGCCTACGTGCAGCGGTCCGTGGCCGAGGCGCCGTACCGGCATCTGGCCCGCGTGCGGCTGCGCGCCCCGGCCGACCGGGTGCGGGAGCTGGTCCCGCCCCAGGTGGGGCGGGTCGAGGACGATCGCGACGGCTGGTGCGTGCTCGTCCTCGGCGGCTTCGACCTGGACTGGCTCGCGGTGCACGTGACCCGGCTGGGCTTCGAGGCGGAGGTGCTGGAGCCTCCGGAACTGCGGGAGACCGCCGCCCTGCTCGCCCGCCGCCTCGCGGCGCTGGCCGGGACCGGCTGACCCGCCCGGCGCGGCGTCAGGTCTGGGGGGCGGGTTCGGGGAACACTCCGGGGCCCTCCGGCAGGAGGTCGGCCGTCCGGGGCAGCCCCAGCCGCGCCCGCAGTGACAGGACGTCGGGACGGTCGCCGCCGCCCAGGTCGGTGGCCAGGCCGATGGCCTCGCCCGGGTCCGCGCCCGCCGGGCGCAGCACGATGCCGTCGGCCGCGCCCGCCGCGTCGATCCGGGTGCGGAGCTCGCCGGCCGCCGTGCCGGGCGCGACGTCGATCACCGTGAACAGCAGCGGGCGCTGCGCCGGGTCGGTGAAGTGGCGGCGCGGGGCCGCGTCGAGCGCCGCCCGCGCGCCCGCCGCCCAGTCGTCCCCCTCCGGGACGATCACGACGTCGGCCACCTCGGCGGCGGCCTCCAGCTCGTCCGGGGCGCTCGCCCACCACGCGACCGGGGACGAGCCCTCGGGCGTCGACGGCAGCGTGAGCGGGCCCGCGGTCGGGAAGACGCCGTCGTGGCCGGCGCGGCGGATGCGGTCCCCGCGCGCGAAGATCCGCCGCTCCCGGTCGGCGACGATCGCGTCGTACGGCCAGGTCTGTTCGAGCTTCTGCACGGCGAGCACCAGGTCCCGCGTCGCCGCGGCCCCCGGCCGCGCGGTGAGCACGGGGCCGCCGCCGTGCGACCGGCCGGCGCCGTCGGCGACGAACGGGTCGGCGGAACCGGCCGCCAGCCCGGTGCGCCCGCGCGAGAGGTGCCCGGCGGACGCGATCCGGCGCGCGAGGTTGTACGGGTGGTCGCGCGCCGGCGACGCGGCGGCGAGAAAGGCCGCGCCGACCGTCCGGCCCGCCAGCACCGCCGTCGCCGTGCTCGGGTCGATCGTGCGCGCGCCGTCCGCCTCCCCGTCCGCCTCCCGGGCGGCGAGGCGGTCGGCGCCGACGACGGTGAACGCCAGGGGCGCCCGGTCGAGCCGCGCGAGGAGGGCGTCGTCCGCGAGCACGGTCAGCGCCTGGTCGCCGGACAGCGCCAGGGCGAGGTGGATCCGCGCGCCGAAGTCCTCTGACATGGGATCTCTCCAATTCTCGATATTATCGATAGACTTAGTGGAGTTTATGAGGGAAAGGGAAGCCCGTGTCCCCACCGCGAACCGGCCATGTCCTGCTCGGCGTCAACGTCCTGGTCCTCGGCTACCTGCCCGCAGCGTGGCAGTCGCCGCGGCTGCCGGACGACGCGTTCGTCGACCCCGGGTACTGGAGCACCATCGGGCGCCTCGCCGAACGCGGCACGCTCGACGCGATCTTCCTCGCCGACGGGCCCGCGCTGGGCGACCCGTCCCACGACGCCAACGCCGGCCGGCTGGAGCCCACGGTCAACTGGGCCCACGTCGCGACCGCGACCGAGCACGTCGGCCTGGTCGTCACCGCGTCCACCACGTTCAACGACCCGTTCGAGCTGGCCGAGCGGCTGCTGTCCCTGGACGTGCTCTCCCGCGGCCGGGCCGGCTGGAACATCGTCACCACCCGGGGCGCGGCGTCCGCCGCCAACTTCGGGCTGCCGGACGTGCCCGCGCGCGACGACCGCTACGACCGCGCCGAGGAGTTCGTCGAGCTCGTGCTCGCCCTGTGGGAGTCCGCTCGCACCGGGCGGACGGTCGCCCACCACGGCGACTTCTTCGACCTGGTCGGCCGGCTGCGGGTGCCGCCGTCGCCGCAGGGACGGCCCGTCCTGCTGCAGGCGGGCGGCTCCCCGAAGGGACGGCGGCTCGCCGGGCGGTTCGCCGAGGGCGTCTTCGCCGCCGAGCTGACCAAGGAGGGCGCGATCGAGCACTACCGGCAGGTCAAGGGGTACGCGGTGGAGTCCGGCCGGAGTCCCGACGACGTCCGGATCCTGCCGGGCCTGCTGCTCAGCCTCGGCAGCACCGAGGAGGAGGCCCGGCGCCGCAGCGACGAACTGCACGACCTCGGCCCGGCCGCCTACTCCACGCAGTGGCTGTCCCAGGCGATCGGCTTCGACGCCTCGACGCTGCCGCTGGACGAGCCCTTCCCCGAGGAGGTCCTCTCCGGCCCCATCGACCGGCAGACCTTCACCGGGAGCATCGGGTTCCGGGAGTCGATCATCAAGCAGATCCGCCGCACCAAGCCGACCGTCCGCGAGTACCTGCGGCAGACCCGCTACACCGGGTCCGGGCACGCGGGGTTCGTCGGGACGCCCGAGCAGCTGGCCGACCACATCGAGGACTGGTTCCGGTCCGGTGCGATCGACGGCTTCAACCTCCAGCCCGACCGCCTCGTCGACGGCCTGGAGGTGATCGTCGACGAGGTCGTGCCGCTGCTGCGGGCGAAGGGGCTGTTCCGTCACGAGTACGAGACCGGGACGCTGCGCGAGCACTTCAGGGCCGCGGCGCCGACGCCCGGCGAGGCCGGGCCGGCGGTCGCGCGGCCCGCCTGACGCGGTCCGCCGGACACCGGGGCCGGGGCGGGTGCCCGCGCATCGCGGGTCAGTCGCCCTGGCCGCCGCGGCCGACGGCCGCCAGGTTCGGGACCGGGTCGGTGCCGTTGACCAGCCAGTCGCCCAGGATGCGCGCCTTGTAGACCCGCGGGTTGTGCGAGGCCAGGGTCCGGGCGTTGCGCCAGTGCCGGTCGAGCAGCAGGGTCTCGGAGACGCCGGAGGCGCCGAGCGCGTCGAAGACCGTCGTCGTCGCCCGCAGCGCCGCGTCGATGATCGCGAGCTGGGCCTGGGCGGTGGCGACCTCGGCCTCCAGGACGCGGCGCTCCCGGGCCTCCTTGTCGCCGGTGCCGAGCGCCTCGGCGACCAGGTCGAGGGTGCGCGACGACCGGGCCAGCGCGGCGCCGGCGGCGAAGGCGTCCACCGACACCTGGCCGATGACCTGGAGCAACTGGGCGTCGGAGGACGGCACCGGGTCCAGCGCCTGCGGGTAGTTGCGGCCGCGCGCCCGCAGCGCGCTCGTCCCGTCGCGCAGGACGGCGCGCGTGATGCCCGCCAGCACCGACAGCATCGCGGTCTGGTAGAAGTGCCCCTGGTAGACGAACCGCTCCCCGGCCGGGAAGACGTCGCCGGCCACCGCGGGCACGTCGGTGTAGTTGGCGCTGCCGCTCGCCGTGGTGCGCTGGCCGAACCCCTTCCAGTCGTCGACGAGTTCCACGCCGGGGTCGTCGCGGCGGACGAGCGCGGTCAGCACCGCGTCCCCGTCGCCCTTCCCGAGGACGTCCAGCCAGTCGGCGTACAGGCTGCCCGTGGCGTAGAACTTGGCGCCGGAGACCAGCCACCGGTCGCCGTCCTCGCGGACGGTGGTCTTGAGGTCGGCGAAGGTCCCGTTATTGGCCTCCGTCCAGCCGCCGCCGACGAACTCGCCGTCCAGGAAGCGGCGCAGCCACCTGTCGTTGGACTCCGACGGCGCGGCGTTGAGCCGGTCCTCGACGAAGGCGAGGTGGTTCCGCCAGATGTGGGCGACGTTGGCGTCCGCCTCGGCGAGGGAGGCCAGCAGCGCGAACGTCTGCTCCAGCGACGCGCCGGACCCGCCGAACTCGACCGGGATCCGGACGGCGCCCAGGCCCGCCTCCTTGAGCCACCCGACCTGCTCGTGCGGAAGGATCCGGTCCCGCTCCCGCGCCACGTTCCCCTCGGCGATCCGGTCGAACACCGGCTGGAACCGGTCGGTGAGCTCGGCGTCGGTGGCCGTGGCCGGCCGCAGGTAGGCCCGCGCCGCCGGGACTGCGGCGGTCGTGTCCGTGGTCGTCATGGTGAACCTTTCGTGCTGGTGGCGGCGGCGCCGATCGGGAGGACGGAGTCGAGGAGGGCGCGGGTGGCCGGGTCCCGTTCCGGAGCGAACAGCTCGCCGGCCGGGAACGTCTCGACCAGCGATCCCTGCCGCATGACCCCGATCCGGTCGCAGACGAACTCGATCACCGCCAGGTTGTGGCCGATGAACAGGTAGGTGAGGTCGAGCTCGTCCTTCAGGTCGAGGAGCAGGTTGAGGATGGTCGCCTGGGTGGACACGTCGAGGGCGGAGGTGGGCTCGTCCAGGATCAGCAGGTCCGGTTCGAGGGCGACGGCCCGCGCGATGCTCACGCGCTGGCGCTGCCCGCCGGAGAACTCGCGGGGGTAGCGGTCGGCGTGGGACGGGTCGAGACCGACCAGTTCCAACGCCCGGCCCGTCAGCGCGGCGGCCTCCTTCCGGTTCGCGGCCTTGCCCAGCCGCACCAGCGGCCGGGCGATCTGGTCGCCCACCTTGACGCGCGGGTTGAGCGCGGTGGCCGCGTCCTGGAACACGTACTGGAAGCGGCGCCGCAGGTCGCGGCGGCCCCCGGCGTCGGCGGCGGCGACGTCGGCGCCGTCGAAGGAGACCGACCCGCCGGTCAGCGGCAGCAGGGCCCCGGCGAGCCGGGCGAGAGTGGACTTGCCCGAGCCGGACTCGCCGATGAGGCCGAACGTCTCGCCCCGCCGGACGCTCAGGGACACCCCGCCGACGGCGCGGACCGTGGCCTTGTGGCGCCCAGTGCCGAGGCCGCCGATCACGAACTCCTTGGACACGTCCCGGAGTTCGAGGATCGGCTCCCCCTTCGCCGTCTTCGGCCCGTCCGGGCGCGGTGTCGCGTGGACGCGCGGCACGGAGGCCGCGCCGCCCAGCAGCCGCCGCTCCCCCTCGGCGCGGCGCCGTCCGATCTCGGGGACCGAGTCGATCAGCGTGCGCGTGTACGGGTGCGACGGCGCGCTCAGCACCTGCCCGGTCTCCCCCGTCTCGACGACCGCGCCCTCGCGCATCACCGCGACCCGCGTGCTGGTGTGCGCGACCACGCCGAAGTCGTGGGTGATCAGCAGGACCGCCGTCCGGGTCTCGGCGGACAGGCCGAGCAGCAGGTCCAGGATCTGCTTCTGGACGGTGGCGTCGAGCGCGGTCGTCGGCTCGTCGGCGATGAGCAGGTCGGGGCCCGACAGCGCGGCGAGCGCGATCATGACGCGCTGCCGCATGCCGCCGCTCAGCTCGTGCGGGTACGAGCGCAGCACGCGGTCCGGATCGTGGATCCCGACGCGCTCCAGCCACGTCCGCGCGACGCCGGCCGCCGCGCTCCGCGAGAGGTCGAGATGGAGGCGGGCCGTGTCGCCGAGCTGGGTGCCGATGGTGAACGACGGGTCGAGCGAGGTCACCGGGTTCTGGAAGATCATTCCGATGCCGGAGCCGCGGTGGAGGTTGAGCCGCCGCTCGGGGAGGCCGACCAGTTCGGTGCCGTGGAACCGGATGCTCCCGGACGTGACGCGCGCGGTGCGCGGCAGCAGGCCGAGGACGGCGGCGGCCGTGACGCTCTTCCCCGACCCGGACTCGCCGACGAGGGCGAGCACCTCGCCGGGCCGGATCTCCAGGTCGACGCCGCGGACCGCGTTGACCACGGCGCCCGGCAGCGCGAAGTCGACGCCGAGGCCCTGCACGGTGAGTACGGGTTTCATAGCTGATGGCCTTCGGGGATCGTCACGGGTCGAGGACGTCGCGCAGCCCGTCGCCGAGCCAGTTGAAGGCCAGCGAGACCAGCAGGATGGCGACGGCGGGGAAGGTGGCGACGCCGGGGCTGCCGTTCACGAGGACCTTGGCGCCCTCGGAGATCATGCGGCCCCAGTCCGGGTCGGGCGGCTGGACGCCCAGCCCGAGCGCGCTCAGGCTGGCGGTGAAGACGATGTTGACGCCGACCAGGCTCGTCCCGTAGATCACGACGGAGGAGACCAGGTTGGGCAGCACCTCGGTCCACAGGATGGACGCCTCCGACGCGCCCAGGGAGCGGGCGGCCTCCACGTAGTCCTTCTCGCGCTCGACCTTGGCCTCGGCGAACACGATGCGGGTGATGTACGGCACCGCGGCGAAGATCACGGTGCCGACCAGCACCCACGGTCCCGGCCGGATGATCGCGGCGAGCGAGAGCGCCACCAGGATCACCGGGAACGCGAACATCAGGTCGACGGCCCGCATCAGCAGGCCGGAGGTGCGCCGTCCCGCGAACGCGGCGAAGAGCCCGATCGCGGTGCCGGCGACCAGGGCGACGGCCACCGACCCGACGGCCACGACCAGCGCGCCGCGGCCGCCGTGCAGGACGCGGCTCAGCACGTCCCGGCCCTGCTCGTCGGTCCCGAGCGGGTGGCCGGGCGATCCGGTCGGCGCCAGGACGTTCCCCGCGTCGCCGGCGTTCGGGTCGTGCGGCGCCAGCCAGGGGGCCAGCACCGAGACGGCGACGACGACGGCGAGGACAGTGAGCCCGAGCACCGCCTCCCGGTTGCGCACGAGCCGCGCGAGCGCGGACCGCCGCAGCCGCGGCGGGGTCGGCCCGATGACGTCGGCGATCACGGCGGCGGGGGTGGAGGTGCTCATGGGCCACCGTGCCGGAGTCGCGGGTTCAGCAGGTCGAGCAGGACGTCGGTGACCAGGTTGACGACCACGAACGTCACGGCGACCAGCAGGATGCCGGACTGGATCACCGGGTAGTCCGAGCCGGCGATCGCGTTGAGCAGGACGCCGCCGATGCCGGGCCAGGAGAAGATCGTCTCGACGAAGACCACCCCGGTGATCACCGAGCCGACCGTGAGCCCGGTGGTGTTGACGATGGGCGGCAGGATGTTGCGGCCGATGTGCTTGCCGAGGATGGCGGCGCGGCCGAACCCCTGGGACCGGTAGGTGCGGATGTAGTCCGACTGCTCGCTCTCGATGACCGCCGCCCGGACGAACCGCGCGATGATGAGCATCGACACCAGCGACGCCGCGAACGCGGGGGCGACCAGGTGCAGCAGCAGGTCGCCGGGGCCGCCGTCGCCGCGCAGGTCGTGCATGCCTCCGGCGGGCAGCAGGTTCCACTGGACGGCGGTGATCCAGATGATGATCAGGCCGAACCAGTAGATCGGCAGGTTGCTCCCGATCTGGACGAAAAGCATCGCCGCCCGGTCGGTGAGCCGGCCGTGCCGGATGCCGGAGGCGAAGCCGATCAGCACGCCGAGGAGCACCGACAGCAGCGTCGAGGCGGCCCCCAGGATGAGGGTGTTCTTGAAGGCCGGGAACACGATCTCCGAGACGGGGCTGCGCACGCTGAGCGAGAGGCCGCCGCCGTTGGTGACCATGTCCTGGAGCCAGCTGAGGTACTGCGCCCAGGCGGGCCGGTCCAGCCCGTAGGCGCTCCGGATCTCCTCGATCTGCGCCGGGGACATCTTCTGGCTGAGCGCGCCCTTGATGGGGTCGGCCGGGCCGGCCTGCGCGATGAAGAACACCAGCAGGCTGATCACGAAGAGCAGCGGGACGACGTTCACCAGCCGCCACAGGATGTGCCGCGCCATCGTCAGTCCGCCACCCAGACCTTGGTGAGGTCGTAGTGGTTCTGCCGCGGCCAGACGAACCCGCCGACGCGCGGCGCGATGCCGTAGTAGCGGTTGAACGACAGCAGCGGGAAGGACGTGGCGTCCTTCGCCCAGGTCTGCGCCGCCGCCTGCCACAGTTCCTTCGCCTTGGCCGGGTCGGGGTTGTGCGCGGCCGTTTCGATGGCCTTCCTCGTGGCCGCGCTGGTGTCGGAGTACTTGTCCCCGCCCTTGTCGGCGACGCTGTGGTTGTAGGCGATCTGGACCCAGTTGGGCGCGAGGTAGCCCCACTCGCCCAGGTAGAGGCCGTCGTCCGGGGTGAGGTTGGCGGTGCGCGTCCCGTAGGTGATCCACTCGAAGGACTCGACCTTGGCCTCGATGCCGACGGCCTTGAGGCCCTGCTGGATGTACTCGGCCGTGGGCTGGCCGGTGGTGTCGCTCAGGATGGTGAACGTGATCTGGCCGGGCCGGTAGCCGGCGTCGGCGATGAGCTTCCTGGCCGCCGCGGGGTCGAACCGGTAGTCGACGGCGGACGGGTCGTGGGCCTCGTTGCCCTGGTTGAGGACCGAGGTCGACGCCTGGGCGTGGTTCTTGTAGATCTTCGCGGCCAGCTGCCTGCGGTCGATGGCGTGGATGATCGCCTGCCGCACGCGCTTGTCCTGGAGGAACCGGTTCTTGAAGTTGTACTGGTAGTAGATGGCGTGTGGAACGTTCCTGTTCTCCGGGACCGCGAAGCCGGCCTTCTCCAGCGTCGCCACCGAGTCCGGGGGGACGCGGCTGATGAGGTCGACCGATCCGCTGCGCAGCGCGGACACGCGGCTCTGGTCGTCGCCGATCGGCTTGAAGATCACCTTGTCCAGGCGGGGGCGGGGACCCCAGTAGTCCGGGTTGCGCACGAGCGTGGTGTGGTCGCCGCGCACCCGCTCCTGGAATTTGAACGGGCCGGTCCCCACCGGGTGGTCGGCGAGCCCGTCCTGCCCGTGCTTCTTCAGCGCGGCCGGGCTGAAGAAGCCGGACGCCGCGTTGCCGCTGTTGGGGATCTGGCGGAGGTAGTCGACGAAGGGGTGCGAACTGTTCGCCGGTGAGGTGGGTTGCGTGAATGTGCGGGTGATCAAGCGATCCGGCTTGACGGTTTGTGTTGGCCCCTGTACTTTCAGTAGCGCGATCTGGGACGCCGGGTTCGATGTCAGCGTGCGGGGCCCCCTTTCCACCGGAGTGATGGTCTGGGGCCTCCCCGTCGCCTCTGGTCGGACCCACTTGGCCAGGTCGCGCAGGGAACCGGCCTCCCGGGAACGGACCACGCACAGGATGCGTGTCGCCGCCCCGGAGCCCGAGTACGCCGGGGACCAGTGCGTCCAAGACCGTTCGGGGCGCGCGGCTGAGCAACTTAGGCACAGCCCTTAGGAACGGTGCTTGAAGGTGTGCTGCACCGTCCCGGCCATCGATGACCTTGAACGAGTTGAGGTCCTGGTAGACCCGCGACATCGTGGCCGCGCTGACCTTGTCGTAATACTCGAAGGCCGGGTCGGTGCAGCGGCGCACGTTGAACCGCACGGCCTCGGCGTCGAACGGCGTGCCGGCGGTCGCGGCGGTCCACGCGAGCGCGGCGCGTTTGATCGGGGTCCTGGTGCTGGAGCTGCGCACGACGGCGGAAGGCGGTGGCCGGATGGTCGCCGGGCAGGCCGGGGCCCGTGCCGAACAGCGCGTCGCGGACGGTGCGCGGCGCCGCGCCGCCCCGCTCGCGCGCCCGGCCCCGCTTCACCAGCTCGGGGATCAGATGCTCGGCCAGGTCGTCGAAGCTGCCCGGCGTCACCAGGTAGACGAAGTTGAAGCCGTCGACACCGGTCTTGTCCGCGTACGCCTCCAGCGCGTCCGCGACCGTGGCCGCGCCGCCGACGAGCGCCTCGCCGCCGAACCCGCTGAGCCCGTCCACGTAGTCGCGCAGCGTGAGCCGCTTCCGGGCGACCGGGTCGGCGACGGAGGCCAGCACCGAGCGGCTGGCGTCGGTGTCGAAACTCCTCGATCGGCCGGTCGAGGTCGTGCTCGGACCAGTCGACGCCGCTGAGCGCCGACAGCAGCACCAGCCCGCCGCGGGTGTCGCGGAACCGGCGCAGGTCGCGGGCCTTGGCCTCGGCGGCCCGGTCGGTGTCGTCCACGACCACGGTCACCGAGGTGATGAACTTGACGTGCTCGGGCCTGCGCCCGTGGCCGGCCGCCCGGCTCCGGATGTCGTCGACGTTGCGGCGCAGCACCTCGGGCCGGGGATCGGCGACGAAGACCAGCTCGGCGTTGCGGGCGGCGAACTCGCGGCCCGCGGGCGAGGTCCCGGCCTGCAGCAGCAGCGGCGTGCGCTGCGGCGACGGCTCGACGAGATGCGCCCCGGGCACCGAGAAGTACCGTCCCGAGTGCCCGATGGCGTGGACCTTGTCGGGGTCGGTGAAGATCCCGCCCTCCCGGTCGCGGAGCACCGCGCCGTCCTCCCAGGACCCCTCCCACAGCTTGTAGGCGACCTCCAGGAACTCCTGGGCGATCGCATAGCGCTCGTCGTGCGCGATCTGCCGGTCGCGGGCGAGGATGTTGCGCGCGGCGCTGTCGAGCAGGGAAGTGACGATGTTCCAGCCGATCCGGCCCCCGGTCAGGTGGTCGAGCGTGCTGAGCTTCCGGGCGAGCAGGTACGGGTACTCGTAGGTCGTCGACACCGTCACGCCGAAGCCCAGGTGCTCGGTCACGGCCGCCATGGCCGAGACGGCGAGCAGCGGGTCGGTCACCGGCGTCTGGACGGCGCGGGCCAGCGCCTCGCGCGCGCTGCCGCCGTACACGTCGAGCTGGCCCACGGCGTCGGCGATGAACAGCAGGTCGAACCCGCCCGCGTCCAGGCGCCGCGCGAGGTCCTGCCAGTAGGCCAGCTCCGTGTAGCCGGCGGTCCGGTCGTCCGGATGCCGCCACAGGCCGGCGTTGCCGTGCGAGACGGTCGACATGGTGAAGGCCGAGAGGATCAACGGGTCGGGCTGCGTCACAGCGGATCTCTACTTTCCATGGAAGAGGGCAGGGGGAACGGGAGCGACCGCCGTCATCGGCGGCGCTCGCCACGGTGGCGGCGGGTCAGAAGAAGGTGCCCGAGAACGGCAGCGCGTCGACCGCGAACAGCACGTCGAGCCGCCGCACCGCCCCCGGGTCGTGGACGTCGACCCGGCCCGCCGCCGCCAGCTGCCGCCACCGCGTCCCGCCCAGGTACGCGGCCGCCAGCGTGGCGACGTCGACGCCGAGGTCCGGGGGCGCGACCGTGCGCGCGACCCCCTTGGGGCCGATCTCGTAGGCGCCGTCGTTCTCGGGCAGCAGCGGGTCGCTCACCTGGACCACCACCGGCTCGCCCTCGCCGAACGCGCGCGCCCGCAGCGCCGCCTCGACGTCGACCAGGCGCAGCCACGTCTCGTCGCGGGCCGGCCCCAGCTCGACGGCGCGCCGGTCGACGACCGCCAGCGGCAGCGGATCGTCCAGGGCCAGCGCGTCGAACTCGACGGTGTCGACCATGTCCAGGGACAGCAGGTGGCGCCACAGGCCCGCGCGGGCGCCGTCGTCGAGCGCGACGAAGTCGGTCACGCCCACCGTCCGCTCGGAGCCGCCGGGCCGGCCAGCAATGTCGCGGGGCTGGTAGAGCGCGTACCCGTCGTCCACGCCGCCGGTGCCGTGGACGACCGCGTAGTGCGGCACCTGGTCGGCCTCGCGGAGCCGCCGCCGCAGCTCCCACCAGCCGGCGGGCCGGTCGATCGCGCCGGTCCACCCGGCCCGCGCGTGGACGCCGTCCAGCAGCTCGGTGGTGACCTCCCGGTCGACCAGCCTGACCGTGCCGCCCGCCGGGACCTCCGGCCGCAGCCGCGCCCGCGCCACCGCCACCCGCGCGGACCGCGCCGAGCTGGCGACGCCGTACCCGAACCGCTCGTAGATGACCGCCTCGGTCGCCCGCAGCGAGGCCACGACCTCGCCGCGCGCGGCGGCGTCCCGCAACTGCCGCGCCATGAGCGCGCTCACGATGCCGCGGCGCCGGTGCGTCGGCAGGACGCCCACGTGGGTGACGGCCGCGTGCGGCACCCGGGCGCCGCCGGGGACGACCAGCCGGCTGGTGTAGGAGTCCGCGCCGCCGACGACCTCGCCGCCGTCGAGCGCGCCCAGGAAGCGGCCGGGCTCGGTGATCTCGGTCGCGTCGATGGCGTGGAACGGCAGGTGGATCATGGCCCGCAGGAAGACCCGGAGCCCGGCGTTGACCTCGTCGGACGTGGTCAGCACCATGATCTCGACGCTCATCCGCGCCCGCCCTCCGCCGCGCCCGGCCCCGCGCCGGCGGGAGCGACGAGCCCGCGGCTCCGCAGCTCGGCGGCGGCGCCCTCGGCGAAATGGTACGCCTCCTCCAGATGCGGCTGCCCGGAGAGGATGAAGTGGTCGATGCCGAGGGCGTGGTACTCCTCGATGCGTTCCGCGACCTCCTCGTGGCTGCCCACGATCGCCGTGCCGGCGCCCCCGCGGACCAGGCCGTACCCCGCCCACACGTTCGGGTAGACCTCCAGGTTGCGGCGGTCGCCGCCGTGCAGCGCGGCCATCCGCCGCTGCCCCACCGACTCGCTGGCCGCGAGCGTCCGCTGGGTCTCCCGGATCCGGGACTCGTCGATCCGGTCGAGCAGCCGGTCCGCCTCCGCCCACGCCTCGGCCGCGGTGTCCCGGCCGAGCACGTGGAAGCGGATCCCGAAGGACACCGAGCGCCCCGCCTCCTCGGCCAGGCCGCGCACCCGGTCGAGGCGCTCGGAGATCTGGGCGGGCGTCTCCCCCCAGGCGAGGTAGGTGTCGACCGTCCGCGCCGCCACCCGCTCCGCCGCCGGGCTGGCTCCGCCGAAGAAGATCGCCGGCGGCTCGTAGGGCGCGAACGGGATCGCGGCCCCCTCGATGTCGTAGTACTCGCCGTGGAAGTCGAACGGCTCGGCGGCACCACCGACCCCGCGGAGCACGGTCAGGAACTCCTCGGTCCGCGCGTAGCGGCGGTCGTGGTCGAGGTGGTCGCCGAAGCGGCGCTGCTCGGCCGCGTCGCCGCCCGTGACGATGTTGAGCAGCAGCCGCCCGCCCGACACTCGCTGGAACGTCGCGGCCTGGTGGGCGGCCAGGGTCGGCGAGACCAGCCCGGGACGGAACGCGACCAGGAACTTCAGCCGGGTCGTGACGGCCGACAGCGCGGCGGTCGTGATCCAGGCGTCCTCGCACCAGGTCCCGGTCGGGGTGAGCACGGCCTCGAAGCCGAGCTGCTCGGCCGCGCGGGCGATGCCGCCGAGGTACTCGACGGTCGGGGGACGGAAGCCCGACCGCACGGCGGCCAGTGTCTTCTGCGAGCCGTCGCCGGAGCCGACGATGTCGCGGTTGTCGCCGTTGGTGGGCAGGTACCAGTGCAGATGGATCGGCATCGGCTCAGGCGCCCGCCGCCGTGTCGCGGGCGGGGACGTCCGTGCTGTCGCGGAAAGGCATGGATCTCCTTCTCGTTGGGCGCCGGTGGCAGTCGGTCCGCCGCCGGGGGGTGTACCCCGGCGGGCGCGGATCACCGGCCGTGCACGCGCACGGCCTGGGCGGCTCCGGAGGACCGGTTGTCAGGAGCGTTCAGCGACAGCGCGCGCCGAACAGGCGGCACAGATCGAGATACCGCCGACCGAAGAAGTCAGCTGCCTGGGACATAAGGGAGAAATTAGCATAAACCCGATAGGATTACTAGGGATTAGTTCCCGACCGAAACACCGTTGCCGCTGCGGGGTAACATCGACACCCGATATCGGGTTCGTCATCGACGCGCGCCGGAGGAGTACGGAGCGGGCATGCGGGAGTTCCAGCGGGCCGCGGTGCGGCTGCACATCCTGCACCACGCGGCCGAGGGCGAGATCCACGGCGCGTGGATGACCCGCGAGCTGGCCACGCACGGCTACCAGATCAGCCCCGGCACGCTCTACCCGACGCTGCACCGCCTGGAGGCCGACGGGCTGCTGACCTCCGGCCAGCAGGTGGTCGAGGGCCGGGTGCGGCGCGTCTACAGCGCGACCGACGCGGGCCGGGCCGCGCTCGCCGAGGACCGGGCCGCGCTCGCCGAACTGGCCCGCGAGGTGCTCGGCGACGACCACCGCCGCTGATCGAGGTCACCGGCCGCCGCGGCCGTCGCCCTCCTCCGGCGCCGGACGCGAACGCCGGTAGCGAGCGCCGTACAGGAGCGCGCCGAGGCCCAGCACCGCGGAGCCGGTCAGCACCGACGACGCCGGCAGGGCGAACGCCAGCGTCAGGCACCCGGCCAACCCCACGATCGGGATGACGCGCGCCGGACGGCCCTCGGCCCGGGTGAGGGTCCAGGCCGAGGCGTTGGCGATGGCGTAGTAGACCAGGACGCCGAAGGAGGAGAAGCCGATCGCGCCCCGGAGGTCCGCGACCGCCGCCAGCACCGCCACGACGGCCCCGACGGCCGGCTCGGCGCGGTGCGGCACGCCGAACCGGGGGTGGACGGCGGCCAGCGCGTGCGGGAGATGCCGGTCGCGGGCCATGGCCAGGGTGGTGCGGGACACTCCGAGGATCAGCGCCAGCAGGGAGCCGAGCGCGGCCGCCACGGCGCCCGCGCGCACGACCGGCGCGAGCTCAGGCACCCCGGCGGCGCGCACGGCCTCGGCCAGCGGCGCGGTCGCCCGTCCCAGACCGTCCGCGCCCAGGACGGCCAGCACCGCGACCAGCACCGCCGCGTACACGACCAGGGTCACGCCCAGCGCCAGCGGGATGGCGCGCGGGATGGTGCGCGCGGGATCGCGGACCTCCTCACCGAGGGTGGCGATGCGCGCGTACCCGGCGAACGCGAAGAACAGCAGGCCCGCGGCCTGGAGCACGCCGCCGAACGAGGCGTCCGCGAACGGGTCCAGCCGGGCCGCCTCCGCCTCACCGGACGCGAGCACGGTCACCACCACGGCGGCCAGCACCGCCAGGACCAGCGCGACGATCACGCGGGTGACCCAGGCCGACTTCTGCACGCCCCTGTAGTCGACCGCGGTCAGCGCCACCACGGCGGCGACCGCCACCGCGTGCGCGTGCCCCGGCCACAGGTAGAGGCCGGCGGTCAGCGCCATCGCCGCGCACGAGGCGGTCTTGCCGACGATGAACGCCCACCCGGCGAGGTACCCCCAGAACTCCCCGAGCCGCTCGCGGCCGTAGACGTAGGTGCCGCCCGAGGCCGGGTAGCGGGCGGCCAGCCGCGCCGAGGACGTCGCGTTGCAGTACGCGACCACCGCGGCCAGCGCCAGGCCGAGCAGCAGTCCCGCGCCGGCCGCCCGTGCCGCCGGGGCCGGTGCGGCGAAGACGCCCGCGCCGATCATCGCCCCCAGGCCGATGACGACCGCGTCGGGCACCCCCAGCCGGCGGCGCAACTCCGGCGGGGCACCCCCGGTGGCGGCGGGCGAGCGTCCCATGGCGGCCCCCTGGTGGATCGGAGCGGAACGACCTGGCGTGCTTACGCGCACCGATATCGGATCACGATATCCGAGCCCGTGCCAGGGCCACCGGCGGGGCCACCGGCCGGGTCACCGGCCCGGGGTCTCCTCGCAGGTCAGCTTGGGTTCCGGCAGGTAGACGGTGTGGAACTTCTGCCGCCGCACGACCCGGCCGTCCTTCTTGAAGATCCGCCAGACGTCGATCTTGAAGCCCTCGGCGCCGGGCATCGGGATGCACTTGGGCCCGGAGTCGGTGGTCGTCTCGAAACCGCGCACGGCGTACCGGCCGGAGGACTGGGACTCGATGTCGTACCGCTTGGTGCTCCAGAACGTGACGCTGATCGAGGTGCTCGTGTACGCGGTCTTGATCAGCACGCCGTGCGGGGAGTCGTTGCGCCACCGGAAGTCGGGCTGCGGGTAGGACACCGTCGACTCCCGCCCCGCCGGATACCGGGAGATGTAGAACGAGTGCGGGGTGTGCTGCACGTCCTGCAGCCCGCCGAAGAACACGGCGTTGAACATGGTGGTGGCGAACTGCGACACGCCGCCGCCCACGTCGTTGACGTACCGGCCGTTGAGGATCATCGGGGCGGGCACGAAGCCGCGCGCCCGGTCGCGCCTGCCGACCAGGCCGTTGAGGGAGAAGATCTCGCCGGGCCGGACGATGTGGCCGTCGACGATGCGGGCGATGGTCTGGATGTTGGTCACCCGCGGCGCGCAGCAGGGATGCTGCGTGGTGTACGTGCTGATCTTCTCCTTGATCCCCAGCGCGCGGACCTGCGCGTCGGTGATCCGCGGCGGGGTGGTGACCACCCGCACGGGCACGGTGCGGCTCCCGCCGGAGGCGAGCGCGCCGGTGATCGCCTGGCCGAGCGCGGCGGCGTCCACGCCCTGGCCGGTGCGGGCGGAAACGAGCTGCAGCCGTCCCTTCTTCACCGTGTAGGTCGCGTCGCGGGGCGCCTGGGCGGCCGGGACGAAGCGTTTGTCCGCCGCCCTGGCGACGGCGGTCGCGTCGAATTGAGGACGCAGCGAACCGCGGCCGTCGGCGACGAAGCGGAGCCCGCGCGCGATGTCCGCCGGGGGCACCGTCGCCTTGCGCCCGCCCGGGCCGGTCAGCAGGAACGGCCGTGCGACCGCCGCCTTGGCCGTGGTCTGCGCGATCTGCCGGACCCGTTCCGCGGACACCGTGGGCGCGGTGGGCCGGGGCGAAACCGTGACCTGCGGGCGGGGGTCGAGGAACGCCTCCTTGATCGCGCGCTGGGCGGCGGCGCGGTCGATCTCGTTCCCCGGACGGGGCGCCACCGCCACCGGACGCAGGCCCGCGTACCGGATGCCGCCCTCACGCAACGGCCGGTCGACCTCCTTGGCGATGCCCTCGACCGCGGCGCTCAGCTTGGCCGCGTCGGCCTTGACGCGGGGCTCGACGGTGCGCGCGCCGATCCACGGCCGCAGAAGGTCGGCCGGAGAGGGGGCGCCGCCGCCCGCCGCGGCGACCGTGGCAGGGGCGTCCAGCGCCAGGCCGGCCTCCGCCGGCGAGATCGTGAAGCGGTGGCCCGCGGCCGTCACCGCGATGGGCCGTTCGGCGTCGTCGGCCAGTTCCCGGGCCAGCCTCGCCTCCGCCGCCCGCGGCGCGAGCCCGCCGATGTCGATGCCCGCGACCCTGGTGCCTCCCGGAACCTTCCCGGCGACCATCAGGGCCCGCACGGCGACGAGCCCCAGCAGCAGCACCACGACGAGGGCGATGGCCGAGGGGACGACGAGGCGACGGGGGAAGCGCTCCAACATCGTCACCACTCTCTCATGGCGGCCGTCAGGCGATGCGGACACCACCGGCGAAGGGCCGCCCGGAGATCGGGCTGACCTTGATGACGTCGCCGGTCTGGGGGGCGTGGACCATCTTGCCGTTGCCGATGTACATGCCCATGTGGTGCAGGTCGGCGTGGAAGAACACCAGGTCGCCGGGCCTGAGGGCGGCGCGCGACACCCGCGTGCCCGCGTTGAACTGGCTTCCGGTGTAGTGCGGCAGGCCGATGCCCACCTGGGCGTAGGCGTACAGGGTGAGCCCGGAGCAGTCGAAGCCCTTGATGTTCGCCCCCTGGGCGATGCCGTAGCTGGGACCCGACGGACTGCCCCCACCCCAGGAGTAGGGGACGCCCAGCTGGCTGAGCGCGGCCTTGACGGCGCCCATGGCCTTGGCCGACGCGCCGTCGGGGGCGACGGCGGGGGCCGCCCCGGCCTTGGGGAGCGGCGCGCCGATGTTCAGCTTCCGCTCGACCTTGGCCAGCTTGTCCTGCAGCTCCTGCTTCTTGCGCTGGGAGTCGGCGGCCAGCCGCCGTACCTGCCGCTCGCGGTCGGTGGCCGACTTCTGGGCGCGCTGGGCCGCCTGGATGCTCTGGAGGAGGAGGGCGACGCGGGTGCCGTTCTGGCGCGCGAAGTAGTCCAGCGTCGCGGAGCGGTCGAGCACCGCCTGCGGGTCGGAGGCCGAGGCGAACGCGGCCGAGGGGTCGGTGCTGCCGTTCTTGTAGGTCTCGGCGGCCATGGTCGCGACCTGGCCGCGCAGTTCCTCCAGCGCCTTCTGCTGGCGGCCGGCGTTCTGCGCGGCGGCCCTGGCCGCCCGCTGGGACTGCTGGAGGCGGACCCGCAGCCCGTTGTACTGCTCGGTGATCCGCTCGGCGTCGTCGGTGAGCCGCCGCTGCTGCTCGGTCAGTTCGCGGCGCGAGGGCTCCGGCGCGGCCGACGCCGCGGCCGGCGCCAGGAACACCGCCGCCGCCACCGCCGCCCCTGTCGCCGCCGCCCTGAACAGGCGCGGGAGCCGGGAGTTCACGCCGTCGGCGCCTGGCAGCATGCACGGTCCTTTCAGGTTTCGCCCGCCCCGACCGGCAGGCGCCCGGTAGGAGACCCGGGACTGGCTCCTACGGAGGGTAGGAGGTTCCGGCCCCAAATGCCACTTGAGTGCACGACTCTCACATTGCGTCACAGCCGTGACGGCGGCCGCTCAGCAGGGCGGGACCAGCCTCGCGAGGGCGGCCACCGCCGCGGCGAACGGCACCGCCGCCGCGCAGGCGGACAGCGTCCACGCGACCGGGCGCACCGCCCGGCCCGGCCGTCCCGTCGCCTGCCGTCCCGCCGCCCCCTCCAGCCGGGCCAGCCGCCGCGACAGCGCGCCGGGCCCCTGCCCGGAGGCCGCAAGCGCGCCGGCGAACTCCGGCGCGGTGGCGATCTGCCGCAGGGCCTCGGCCAGCGGCCGGCTCCCGCCGGCACGGGCCGCCGCGTCGTCGGCCGCCATCTCCAGCAGGACGGGGATCCGGGCCCTGGCCCGCCGGACGGTCGGCGGCCACGGCAGGAGGGCGTGCACCGCGTCGAGCAGGAGCAGCAGGGCGTGGTGACGCTGGCGCAGGTGCGCCCGCTCGTGTTCGAGGACGGCCTCCAGCTGCGCGGGCGACAGCCTCCTGCGGGCGCCGGTGCTCACGACGATCGGCCGCCACCGCGAGGGCAGGCAGTAGGCGACCGGGATGGGGTGGTCGAGCAGCAGGACGTCGGGATGGTCGGCGTCCTCGCGCGCCACCATGTGCAGGACCTCGCGGTGGTCGCGGCGCTGCCGCAGCGCGCGGCGCAGCCGCGGCACGCCGCCCGCCACCCTGGCGCAGCACAGCCAGACCACGGGCACGCTCGCCAGCCCGCCCAGCACGAGGGCCGCGACCGGATGGTGGGGCAGGCAGCCGTGCAGCCACTCGACGATCCCGTGGCCGGGCGTGGGCGGCCAGAGCAGCCCGACCGCGATCATCCCGGCGACGGCCGCGACGGTGCCCGCCAGCGCCGCGAACCAGCAGGCCGCGGCGGTCCCGGGATGGACCCCGGACGCCCAGAGCCGGTCCAGCACGACGCCGGCGCCGCACCCCAGGAGCACCGCGACCGCGCCCAGGACGGCCAGAAGCGCGAGCACGGCTCAGGGCCCCGGCTCGTCGGCGCCCCGGTGGCGCAGCGCTTCCAGCAGCCGCCGGGCGTCCTCGTCGGCGACGCCTTCGGCGAAGCGGGCCAGGACCGCGCCGTGATCGGTGGTGCCGGTCAGGGCGTCCAGCATGAGGTCGGCCACGTACGCCTCCCGGTCGCGCGTCGGGCCGTAGCGGAAGGCCTGGCCGTCGGGGATCTTCGCCAGCATGCCCTTGCGGGAGAGCCGCTCCGCCACGGTCTGCACGGTGTTGTAGGCCAGCGGCTTCGCCGCTCCCTCGTTCAGCCGTTCCAGCAGCTCGCGGACGCGCAGCGGCCGGGGCGCCGCCCACAGCGCCTCCATCACGGCGCGCTCCAGCGAACCCGCCAGTCCGACCACGTGATCACCCCACTTCGCCCCCACATTCTGCCCGGCGCGCGGACCCGAAGGGGCAACGGCCCCCGCTGCTACTATCGGTAGTAGTACTGGTTACCGCGGGGTGGCGGGACGGCGGGACGCGGCGATGCCGGAGGGGCGGTGGCGGATGGCCGGACAGCGTTTCGGCGAGCTCGAGGCCGTGGTGATGGACCGGATGTGGTCCTACGGCCATCCCGCCAACGTCCGGCAGGTTCTCGAAGACCTCCAGCAGACCCGGAGCATCGCCTACACCACGGTCATGACCGTGATGGACAACCTGCACACGAAGGGCTGGCTGCGGCGGAAGCGGCAGGGCCGCGCCTACCTCTACGAGCCGGTCTCCTCGCGCGAGGGCTACACCGCCAAGCTCATGCGGGAGGCGCTCGCCACCAGCGACAACCAGGCCGCGGCGCTGGTGCACTTCCTCTCCGACCTCTCCGCCGAGGAGTCCGAGGCGCTCCACACGGCCCTCAAGGTCGTCCCGCCCCGCGACCCCGCCTGAGTCAGAGCAGGCGGGTGGCGCCGGTGAACTGTCCCCACCAGTACGCGGCGAGATCCACGACCTCGACGTTCTTGCCCGAGCGGGGGGCGTGCACCATCTTGTTCCCGCCGATGTACATGCCGTTGTGGCCCAGGTCCGGGTAGAAGAAGAGGATGTCGCCGGGACGCACCTGGCCGCGGGAGACGCGCGTGCCCATGTTGTACTGCGCGCCGGTGTAGTGCGGAAGGTTCATGCCGACCTTGGCGTAGGACCACAGCATCAGGCCCGAGCAGTCGAAGGAGTTCGGCCCTGCGGCCCCGTACACGTAGGGGGTGCCCACGCGCGACAGTGCGGCGTTCACCACGGTCCCGGCCCTGCCCGAGGCCGACGACGACCGGGGCGGCGCCCCTCCCGTCCGCGCGCGCGAGGCGGGGATCTTGCTGATCAGCTTCTCGATCCTGGCCTTCTTCCCGGCCAGGTCCTTGGTGAGCTTCTGGATCTCGGCGGTGCGCTCGCGGGCGGCTCCGGCGCTGCGCTCGTAGCGCATCCGGGTGAGCGCGAGCTCGCGCAGCTGCTGGACCTGCTGCGCGGCCAGGTAGCTGGAAGCCGCCGACCGGTCCAAGGCCACCTGGGGCTCGTCCCCGATGAACAGGGAGACCT
This sequence comes from Actinomadura rugatobispora, assembly GCF_055379765.1. Lineage (NCBI taxonomy): Bacteria > Bacillati > Actinomycetota > Actinomycetes > Streptosporangiales > Thermomonosporaceae > Actinomadura > Actinomadura rugatobispora. The sequence continues at coordinate 2,859,607 of NZ_AP029191.1, forward strand.
CCGACTCCGCGCCCGGGGTCATGTACTGCGAGGCGGCCAGCACCCCGGCCTTGCGGCGCACGGTCTCGTAGTCGGCGCCGGCCTGCCGCGCCTGCCGTTCCGCGGCCCGCTGGGCCAGGCGGGCCTTCTTCAGCGCCAGGCGCTTGCCGTTGTACTGCTCGGTGAGGATCTCGGCCTGGCGTCCCAGCTTCTCCGGGTCCGGCGCGGGCGCCGCCCGGACCGGACCGGCGGCCGTCAGCAGTCCCGCGACGACGACGGCCGCCGCCGCCGCGGCGCGTACCGGCTTCCGATGCACAGCGTCCTCCTCGGGCTTCCCGGGCCTTGACCGACGACAAACTACTACATGACCTAGTACTTAATCGGTCGTCCCGGAAAGAACGCCGCCCCCGCGTTGATCTTCGACACAGGGGACGTTCTGGACCGAGGGAGCGGCGCACCACACCCATCCCTTCCATGGTCGGCGATCGCTTACGAAGATCCTTAGTAGTGCGCGCCCGGGGCGGGACCGGCTGGGGCGGTACCGGGGACCTGCCCGACCGCCGGTCGGCGGGACGCGGGACCATGGAGGGTCGCCCCCGACGAGGAATGCCGATGCCCCACCAGGACCCCCCGCCGCCCCCGCCCCCGTCTCTGTCCCGCCCGCCGCTCGCGTTGTCGGCGGCGGCGTTCGTCAGCACCTTCGACCGGTTCGCGATCACGCCCATGCTGGTGCTCATCGCGTCCGGGATGGGGGTGCCGCTCGGCACCGCCGTCGCGGCCGCGAGCGGCTACTTCCTGGCCTACGGGCTGTCCCAGCCGCTGTGGGGACTGCTGTCGGACCGGTTCGGCCGCGTCCGCCTCATGCGCGTGACGCTGCTCGCCGCCGCCGTGGCCGGGGCGCTGTCCACGATCGCGCCCACCATGACGGTGCTGATCGCGGCCCGGGTCGTCGCCGGGGCCTGCTTCGGCGCCGTGATCCCGACCTCGCTGACCTACGTCGGCGACACCGTGCCCGGCGGGCAGCGCCAGCGGGCGCTGTCGGACCTGATGGCCGTCTCGGCGCTCGGGACGGCGCTGGCCACGGCCGTCGGCGGCGTGCTGGCCCACGTGCTGGACTGGCGCATGGTGTTCGCGATGCCCGCGGTGTGCGCGGCGGTGTGCTCGTTCGGGCTGCGCTCGCTGCCGGAGCCGCCGCGCCATGCCGCCGCCGGGATGGGCGAGCACCTGCGCGCGGTGCTGCGCAACCGCTGGGCCCTCCTGGTGTTCGGGCTTGCGTTCGTGGAGGGCGCCGTGCTGCTCGGGACGATGACGCTGCTGGCCGCGGCGCTGCAGTCGCGGGGCGTCGACAGCGCCGTCGCCGGGCTGGCCACCGCCGCCTACGGGCTGGGCGTGGTCGCGTTCACCCGGCTGGTGAAGGCATTGACCAGCCGGGTCCCGGGGTGGGCGCTGATCGCCGTGGGCGGCGCGCAGATCTGCGTCGGGTACGGCGTCGTCGCCGGCCGGGTCGAGATCGTCACCGTCGTCGTCACCGCGCTGCTGCTGGGCGGCGGCTGGTCGTTCATGCACTCCTCCCTCCAGACGTGGGCCACCTCCGTGGTGCCGCGGGCGCGCGGCACGGCGGTCGCGTTCTTCGCCGCCGCGCTGTTCGTCGGCAGCTCGGCCGCCTCGGCGGTGGCGGGACCGCTCGCCGAGCACGAGCGGTACACGCTGCTGTTCGGGATCGCCTCCCTGGCAGCGATCCCGCTCACCCTGACCGCCGTGACCGGCCGGCGCCGCTGGCTGGACCACCCGTGACGCCGGCCCGTCCTCACATGAAGTACCGCAGCGCCACGTAGACCCAGGCCATCACCGTGGTCAGGGCCGTGATGACGATGCCGTAGCGGGTGAACTGCCAGAACGAGATCGGGTGCCCCGTCCTGGCCGCGATGCCGATCGCCACCACGTTGGCGCTGGCGGCCACGGCCGTGCCGTTCCCGCCGAAGTCGGCGCCCAGCGCGAACGCCCACCACAGCGCCTCCCCGGTGGCCGGGTCGGGCGCCTGCGCCACGACCCCCTCGACGATCGGCGCCATGGTCGCCACGTAGGGGATGTTGTCGAAGAACGCGCCCAGCACCGCCGATCCGAACAGCAGCCCGGTCGCCGCCATGAAGTAGTCGTCGCCGACCGTGTCCACGGCCCACTCGCCGATGTTCTCGATGACGCCCGTGTGGACCAGCCCCGACACCATGACGAACAGGCCCACGAAGAAGACCAGCGTCGGCCACTCCACCTCGTGCAGGACGTCGGAGACCTCGGTGCGGGTGACCAGGATCATCACGCCGGCGCCGACCAGCGCCACGATCGAGGGCTCCACGTGGATCACCGAGTGCAGCGCGAAACCCGCCACCACCAGGGCGAGCACCGCCAGGCAGCGCGCGAGCAGCCGCGGGTCGGTGATCGCGCGGCGCTCCTGGAGCGCCATCACCTCGTCCATGTGCTCGGGGGCGTGGCGCAGCGCCTTGCGGAACAGCACCCGGGTCAGCAGGACGAAGACGATGAACGTGACGACCACGATCGGCGCCATGTGGACGAGGAAGTCGTTGAACGACAGCCCCGCCCGGCTCCCGATGATGATGTTGGGCGGGTCCCCGATGAGGGTCGCCGCCCCGCCGATGTTGGACGCCAGCACCTCGGCGATCAGGTAGGGCTGGGCCGCGATCCGCAGCCGGTCGCAGACCACCACGGTCACCGGGGCCACCAGCATGATCGTGGTGACGTTGTCCAGGAACGGCGACGCCACCGCGGTGATGATCATCAGCATCACCATCAGCCGGTACGGCCGCCCGCGGGAGCGCTTGGCCGCCCAGATCGCCAGGAAGTCGAAGAGCCCGGTCTGCTTGATGATCCCGACGATGATCATCATCCCGAGCAGCAGGAAGATGACGTTCCAGTCGATGCCCTCGTGCTCGGAGAAGAACACCTCGGCGCCGGGGGTGAACCCGAGCACCGTCATCGCCCCGGCGGCGATGAGCACGACCTTGACCTTGTTCGCCTTCTCCGTGGCGATGAAGAAGAACGCCACCACGAAGACGGCCAGTGCGGCCACCGCGCTCATCGCCGCCGTCCCGACGGCAGGGCCCGCCCGGGGCGGCCCCCCGCGGGCCGCCCGTAACGGCGCGCCGGATCCCCCACCCGGCACACCGGCGGGCCGGAACGCCCCGCTAGGCGCCCGGTCCGGCGAGCGTCAGGCTGGCCAGCAACCGGTCCAGCGTGATCGCTCCGGTCAGGATCCCGGCCTCGTCCACCACCGCCACCAGCGGGCTGCGCTGGCGCGCCATGAGCGCCGCCACCTGCAGCAGCGTCGCGGTGGCGGGGACGGTCACCGGGCGGGCGACCGGCGTGGGCAGGCAGTCCCCCACGGTCAGGTCGCCCAGCTCGTGCCAGAAGATGTCGGCGTGCGCCTCGTCCACGATCCGGGTCAGCGCCGGATCCTCCTGGTAGGCGCGCGGCACCGTGAGCCTCAGCACCTGGGTGCCCGGCAGGACGACGCGCGGGCGCCGCCGCGCGTCGACCACGATCAGCCCCGGCAGGCGGCCGAGCGCCATCACCCGGACCGCCTGGGTGACCGGGTCGTCCATGGTCACGGTGGGAACCTGTACCGCGATGTCGCGAGCTTGCATGTCCTTGCGGACCCTCTCCGATATCACCTTCTGAGGCGACATGTCCTCTCCGTCCGTTCCGGCCGGCCCCTTCGGGATCCCCTTCCGCGGCGACGCGCGGGAACCCCGTTCCGCACTGGAAAAGCCTCATCACGCCCCGTGGCGGCCGGCGGCGACCCGGAAGCGGTCGGGCCGTCGTCCGAGCCCTCGTTCGGAGGCGTGCGCAGCACTCCAGGGCGAGCTTCTTCTCGCGTGCGCCATGACGTCTCCCTCCACATCGTGATCTCCGTCCAGTCTTCGGCGCGGCGAGGGCCGCCACTATCGGGTCCGGCACCCATATTCACCGGGAGGCACTATGTAGCCGCAGTTCAGAGGCTTGCCGCGGGGGTCCGGAGCGGCGGGCGGCGCATAGGATGACGGCATCGAGCGGAGGTGGATCTGTGCAGACAGGCGACCGCGGCCCCACCCGGATCCTGCTGGCCGACGACCACGCCCTGGTGCGGCGGGGGCTGCGCCTGATCCTGGACGCCGAACCCGATCTCACCGTGGTGGCCGAGGCCGCCGACGGGGCCGAGGCCGTGCGGGAGTGCGCCACCACGGACATCGACCTGGCCGTGCTGGACATCGCGATGCCGCGGATGACCGGCATCCAGGCGGCCCGGGAGATCAGCAGGCGCACCCCCTCGGTGCGCATCCTGATCCTGTCGATGTACGACAACGAGCAGTACTTCTTCGAGTCCCTGAAGGCGGGGGCGTGCGGCTACGTCCTCAAGTCGGTCGCCGACCGCGACCTGCTGGACGCGTGCCGGGGCGCCATGCGCGGCGAGCCGTACCTGTACCCCGGCGCCGTCACCGCCCTGATCCGCGAGTACCTCGGGCGCGACTTCGAGAACCTGCCCGACAGCATCCTCACCCCGCGCGAGGAGGAGATCATCAAGCTGGTCGCCGAGGGCTACTCGTCCAAGCAGATCGCCGAGACGCTCACCATCAGCGTCAAGACCGTCGACCGGCACCGCGCCAACATCCTGGGCAAGCTCGGCATGCGCGACCGGCTGGAGCTGACCAAGTACGCCATCCGCGTCGGGCTCGTCGAGCCCTGATCAGCCGGCGCCGGCCCGCGTCAGGGGAGGTCCGCGGCGGCGTGCCGGCGGGGCGGTCCGCCGGGCCGCGCGGCGGGCGGGACGACCAGGCGGACCTCCGTGCCGCCGCCCTCCGCCGCGCCGATCGTCAGCCGCGCCCCGATGAGCATCGCGCGCTCGCGCATGCCGTGGATGCCCGCGCCCGCGCCCTCGGGCGGGCCGCAGCCGTCGTCCACCACCCGCAGCACCACCGAGCCGTCGCCGCCGCCGGTCAGCGAGACCTCGGCGTGCCCGGCCCGGGCGTGCCGGACGACGTTGGTGAGGCTCTCCTGCGCGACGCGGTAGATCACGAGTTCGGCGTCGGGGTCCAGCTCGGGCAGCCCGGCCCGCAGGCAGCGGGTCACGCGCAGCCCGCCGGTGCCGGAGAAGTCGCCGGCCAGGGCGGCCAGGGCGCTGGTCAGCCCGAGGTCCTCCAGCACCCCGGGCCGCAGCCGCCGGGCCACCTGCCGCACCTCGTCCAGGCTCGACCGCACCACCTCCTGGACGCCCCGCAGTTCCCGCGACAGGTCGCCGGGCGCGCGGTCCATGACCGACTTCAGCTCCAGCAGCACCACGGTCAGGCTCTGCCCGATCTCGTCGTGGAGCTCCTGGGCGATGCGGCGCCGTTCGGACTCCTGCGCCCCGAGCACGAGGGCGGCGCTGGAGCTGCGGTCGGCCTCCAGCCGGTCGAGCATCGCGTTGAACGTGCCGATCAGGTGGGACAGGTCGCCGTTGCCGCTGGGCGCCAGCCGGTCGCCGGAGCTGAGCGAGTCGACCCGCGTCATCAGCGTGGTGAGGCCGTCCAGGGGCGTCAGGCTGGCCCGCAGCAGGAAGGCGTTCACCAGCACCATCAGCGCCAGGCCGACCGTCAGGACGGGCAGCTCGCCCAGCAGCACGGGCGAGGACACCGTGGCGGGCGACAGCGCGAGCACGGTGGTGCCGACGGCGAAGATCAGCCCGTTCATGCCCAGGATGCGCCAGTACAGCGCGGAGGCCGGGGTGCCGCGCCCGCCGCCCGGCCACCAGGCCCTGGACGGTCCGCCGTGCCCGCCGTCTCGCTCGGTCTTCGCTGTGCTCATGGCTCCACGTCACCGCATCGGACCCGGGTTTGTCCATCGGCGCCCCGCCGATCCGGGCGGAAAGGCCCAGGTCATGGACGGTTCCCTGCATAGTGACCCCCCGCGGGGATGGGCACTGCGCCCCATTTCCGGGGGACGTTCCACCGGGCAGGCTGGAAGGCGACGGACGGAACGGAGGTCGGCCGATGGACGTGCAGAACTCCCTGGGAGCCCGCGCCGGAATGCTGCTCCTCCTGGCCGGGCTCCTGGTGGTCGTCGCCGCGGCGGCGGGGATCCGCCGGGTCGCCGAGGGCGAGCGGCTGGTGGTGCTGCGCTTCGGGAAGGTGCGCGGCGCGCACGGCCCCGGCCTGCGCTACCTGGCGCCGATCGCCGACCGGGGCGTGCGCGTCTCGATGCGCGCGGCGCCGCTGGACGTGTGGTTCCGGGGCACCACCCGGGACGGCGTCCCGGTCCAGGTCAAGGCGCTGGCGATGGTGGGCGCCGCGGACCCCGTCCGGTACGCGCTGGCCGCCCGGACGCCGTCCGCGGCCGACCGCGCGGTCGCCGAGATCGCGCTGCGGTCGGTGATCGCGGCCCGGGATCTGGAGGCGCTGCCGCGGATGATCAGCGACGGCGATCCCGAGCTGCTGGAGCGCCTCAACGCGGCGATCGAGCCGTGGGGCGCCACCGCCACCCTCGTCACGATCACCGACGTCCAGGTCCCGGTGCGCGCCGAGCTGCTCCGCTGGGCCCGCGACCTGGGCGCGGCCCCGGGAGCGGACCCGGGTGCGGAGCCGGCGGCGGGGCCCGGACATCGGGTCGGGTGAGCGGTCAGCGGCGCTCGGTCTCCTTCGGCAGGAAGGCGGTGTGGCCGGCGCCCGCCCCCGCGACCTCGTGGAACAGGCCGCGCCGGGCGAGGTGCGGCAGCACGCCCTCGCCGAACCAGTACAGCTCCTCAAGGTGCGGGTAACCGGACAGGACGAACTCGTCGATGCCGAGCGCGGCGTACTCGGCGATCCGCTCGGCCACCTCGGCGTGGCTCCCGACCAGGGCGGTGCCCGCGCCGCCGCGGACCAGGCCGACGCCGGCCCACAGGTTCGGCGCCACCTCAAGGGAGTGCGGGTCGCGCCAGGAGCCGTCGGCGCGGCCCCGCTCGTGCAGCTCGCGCATGCGCGCCTGGCCGGTGGACTCGCTGCGGGCCAGGGACGCCTGGGCGGCGGCGACGGTGTCCTCGCCGAGCGCCTCGACGAGCCGGCCCGCCTGCCCCCACGCCTCCTCGGCGGTGTCGCGGGTGATGACGTGCAGCCGGATCCCGAAGCGCGGCTTGCGGCCGTGCGCCGCCGCCAGCCCGCGGATCCACTCGATCTTGCGCGCCACCGCGTCCGGCGGCTCGCCCCAGGTCAGGTACACGTCGGTGTACTCGGCGGCGACCCGCCCGGCCGCGGCGGACGAGCCGCCGAAGTACAGCGGCGGGACGGGGTCGGGCAGGGTCGGCAGGCGCGCGGCGTCGATGTCGAGGTGCGTGCCGCGGTGGGTGACGGTCTCGCCGTCCCACAGCCGCCGCACGACCGACAGGAACTCCGCGCAGCGGGCGTACCGCTCCTCCTTGGACAGGTGGTCGCCGTAGGCGCGCTGCTCGTGGGCCTCGCCCCCGGTGACGACGTTGAGCAGCAGCCGTCCCGGCGCGTGCAGGGAGAACGTGGCGGCCATCTGGGCGGCGAGCGTCGGGCTGATCAGCCCGGGGCGGAACGCGACCAGGAACGCCAGCCGCTCGGACTCGCGCGCCAGCATCGCGGTGGTCAGCCAGGCGTCCTCGCACCAGGCCCCGGCCGGGGTGAGCGCGCCGGTGAAGCCGAGCTCCTCGGCGGCGCGCACGATCGAGGACAGGTAGCCGATCGAGGCGCGCCGGTCGCCGGACGCGGCGCCGGCGGGCCCGCCGTGGCCGCCGCCGACGATGAAGCGGGAATCGCCGTAGGTGGGCAGGAACCAGTGGAACGTGAGCGACACGGCAGGGACGTCCTTATCCTCGTCGACTTATCGATATTTCCTACAAATATAGTTAGGATTCTGCGTGCCGTCCCGCCCCAGGTCAATGTGGCGTTGCCGACGGGGTGATAGGGCGAACCTTGCACGCACGCTTCGCGGAGGACCCGATGCGGATCGAACAGCTGGAATGCGTCGCGGCCGTCACCCGGCTGGGCTCGATGCGCCGCGCCAGCGAGGCGCTGCACATGTCGCAGCCGGCGCTCAGCCAGACCATCGGCAACCTGGAGCGCGAGCTCGGCGTCACGCTCCTCGAACGGCACCGGGCGGGCGCCCGGATCAGCGCCGGCGGGCGCGAGCTGCTGCCCCGGATCACCGAGGTGCTGGACGCGGTGCACCGGCTGCGCGCGGCGGCCGGCGACCAGGTCAGGACCCGGCGGATGATCCGCGTCGGCACCGTGAACGCCGCCACCGTCCCACTGGTCACGCCCGCGATGAGCGCGTTCCGCGCCGCGCACCCCGAGACGCAGGTCGAGCTGGTCACCGCCCAGCAGCCCGACATCCACGACGCGCTGCGCGGCGGCGGCCTCGACCTCGGCCTGGTCAACCTCATCGACGGCGACGACGCCCCGCCCGACCTGGCGACGGTCGAGCTGCTGCGCGGCCGGGCCGTGGTCTGCTGCCGCGCCGACGGCCCCCTCGCCCGGCTGGACGCCGTCCCGCTGGAGCGGATGCTCGCCGAGCCGTTCGTCGCGATGCGCGCGGGCTACCTCATGCACCGCTACGTGCACCGCCTGCTGAACGGCCGCGAGCCCGCCTTCGCCTACTCCGTGGACGGCGCCGAGATGGGCAAGGTGATGGTCGCCGAAGGGCTGGGCGTCACGCTGCTGCCCGACTACAGCATCGCCGACGACCCGCTCGAACGCAGCGGCATCATCACCCGCCGCCCGCTGGACATCGAGAGCCCGGACGTCCTGCTGGTCGCCCAGCACGCCCGCACCCGCCACCTGACCGCGCACGTCCGGCACCTCGTCCACCTGCTGAAGGCGCGGGCCTCCCATCTCCCCCAGGCCGGTATCTCCGCGACCGAACCACACGACTCGACGAAAGCGTGACAGACTGATTACCCTGTGTGGCACTGCGGTGCGGGGCCTGACGGGTGAGGCGGGTGTTATGCGGGCGATGGCCGGCCGGTGGCGCGAGGCGTTGTGCGGGCGGATCCGGTGGCGCCGCTTCGCCCTGCTGTTCGTCCCGTCGCTGGGCGCGCTGACCGTCCTCGCGGTGGGCATGGCGCAGGGGGCGCTGCCGGCGTCGTTCGCGGTGTCGGGACGCCAGGCGAAGGTCGCGGCCGACGAGATCTCCGGCAACGGCTTCGCGCTCTACCCGGCCGTGGTGACGTCGGTGGACGGGCGCAGGCATCCGGTGATGGTGCTGGCGATGCGCACCGCGCGGGTGGAGGGGCTGTGCCATTCGACGGTGGTGCGGACCCCGCTGGGCCGCTACGTGCTGCGCCTGCACGCGCGGCCCGGCGAACCGGCCTCCCAGGTGGACCGTCTGGTGATCTCCGCGACGACCATCGACGCCGACGTTGACTTCGGGTCGCTCCAGCTCAACCGGGACGCCGGTTCGTTGGACGCGGTGCCCGGCCACGCGGGTGCGCCCGGCGCCTACGGCCTGCAGTCGCTCGGCTTCACGGTCCGCGACGTCAAGGCCGGCACATGGATGACGACCGGCGGCTCCTTCCAGGTGAGCGGGCTGCGGGCGGCGCTGGGACGCGATGTCGATGAGTGCTTCTAGCCGGCGCCGGGCGCCGCTGGCAGGGCTGCGGGGCTGGACGCGCGGGCGGCCGTTCGCGGCCGGGTGCCTGCTGCTGACCGCGGGCGCGGAGATCATGCTGGTGCCGGTGGCGCCGGTCGGCGTGCTCGTGCAGTCCGGGCCCGGCGGCTACTCCAGCTTCCTGATCGGCTGCTTCATCATGGCGATGGGGCCGGGCCTGTGGCTGGCGGCCGGGCAGCGGACGATGATCGCCGTGCTGGCGGCCATGGCGGCGCTGACGGCGTTCGTCCTGGCCAACCTCGGCGGCCTGCTCCTCGGGTCGCTGCTGGCGATCGTCGGGGCGTCGCTCGGATTCGCCTGGCGCCCTCCCGGCGCCCGCCAGGCCCGCCAGGCCCGCCAGTCCGGTCAAGCCCGCCAGTCCGGTCAGGCGCCGTAGTCCAGCAGGAACGCGCGCAACGCGACCAGGAACCGATCGTCGGTGTCCTCCAGGAGGTAGTGGCCCGCGTCGCGGTAGATGTGCGTCCGGGCGGCGGGAAAGCGACGGCGCCACTCCTCCAGCATCGCGGGATCCAGAACCGGATCGCGCAACCCCCACGCGATCAGAGTGGGCAGGTGGGAGAAGCCGTCCAGCTTCTGGCCGATGCGGTACAAGGTCGGCCAGGACACGTCCCCGGGACGCAGCGGGATGTCCTGCACGAACCGCTGGATGGAGCGGCGCGTCTGAGGCCGCGCGGTCGGGGCCAGGAACGAGGCACGGACGGCCCGCGGCATCGGGCGGCGGACCCCGTACGGCGGGAGCGTGGCCAGCCGGGCGAACGCGTTGTGCCGCAGGAACAGGCGCCGCCCCGCGCGGGTGTCGCGCAGCAGCCAGAACGGGAACCGCAGCACCGGACGGACCCGGGCACCGTGCGGGTTGGGGAAGGCGGCGGTGTTGAGCACGACCAGCCGCGAGACCCGCTCGGGGTGGCGGGCCGCCCAGCCCATGCCGATCGGCCCGCCCCAGTCGTGCATCACCAGCGTCCAGCCCCGGCCGGGGGCGCCGCGGTCGGCGATGAGGTGCCCGACGAGGGCGTCCAGGTCGTCGATGCGCGCGGACAGGGTGAAGGGGTGCCGGTCGTCGGCGGGGGCATCGGACAGCCCCATGCCGAGATGGTCGGGGGCGACGCAGCGGAACCGGTCGCGCAGGGCCAGCACGGGACGCCGCCACATGTAACTCCACGAGGGGTTGCCGTGCAAGAACAGCACGGGCGGGCCGACGCCCTCGTCGAGGTAGTGCTGCCGCTGCCCCCGCGGCGCCGGGTGCTCGTACCAGCGGGAGGTGAAGGGGTAGCCGGGGAAACGGGTGCGGGTCACAGGGCGGTCCGATCCGGTTGCCGGGCGAGGTGGTCGGTGAGCCGCGCCAGGCCCTCGTCCATGCTCACGCGTGGCCGGTAGCCCAGGTCGCGGCGGGCGGCGGAGATGTCGAACCAGTGCGCGGTGCTGGCCTGGCCGACCAGGAACCGGGTCAGCGGCGGCTCCACCGGCACGCCCGGCGCGCGGCACGCCAGCTCCAGCAGCGCCGCGGCCGCCCAGGCGGCGCGGACCGGCATGCGCCGCCGCACCGGGGGCAGCCCGGCCGCGCCCAGGAGGGCGTTGGTCCAGTGGGCGGTCGTGCACGGCCGCCCCTGGGAGATGAAGTAGGCCCGCCCGGTCAGGGGCGACCCCGGTTCCAGCCGGTCCAGGGCGAGCAGGTGCGCGTCGGCGGCGTTGTCGATGTAGGTGGTGTCGATGAGCTTGTCGGTGCGGCCCAGCATCCACAGCCTGCGGCGCCGGGCCGCGAACCGGGGCAGGAAGTGCGGGTCGCCCGGACCCCAGATCAGGTGCGGGCGCAGCGCCACGGCGGGGATCAGGTGGCCCGCGGCCCCCAGCACCAGCCCTTCGGCGACGGCCTTGGTACGCGGATAGGCCGCCAGGAACCGGCGGGCGTAGGGCGCCGACTCGTCCACGCCCTCCAGGTCGCGGCCATCGTGCACGACGCTGGGCGAGGACGTGTGGACCAGGCGGGCCCCGACGCGGGCGCACGCGCTCAGCACGTGCCGGGTGCCGTCCACGTTGACCTGCTCGAAGTCGCGGGGCCGTCCCGCCATGTCGGCCTTGGCCGCGCAGTGCACGACCGCGTCGCACCAGTCGACCGCGGCGTGCACGGCGGCGCGGTCGCGGATGTCGCCCAGGTGCTGGGTGACGCCCAGGGCGTCCAGCGCGGGGCTGTGGTGGCGGTGCAGGGAGTGGACGGTGTCGCCGCGGGCGGCCAGCCTCCGGCAGATCGCCTTGCCGAGGAACCCGCTGCCGCCCGTCACCAGGACCTTCATCGCCCTCCCCCGATCAGCCGGCCCGTGCCCAGGCGGCGGGCGGCCCAGCCGGCCAGCTCGCCCCGGCGGATCTTGCTCTCGTGCCGGGCGTCGACCGGGAGGCGGCGGCGGAACAGCACGTCGCGGATGCCGGCGGTGTGCGGGTACCGGGCGGCCGCGGCCCGGATCCTGATCGCGAGGCGGATGCGCTGGGCGCGGGTGGCCCCCGGCTCGGGCTGCACGACCAGCACCGGGCGCTGCGCCGACGCCGCGCCGACGCCGACCAGGGCGGTGCGGGCGATGCCGGGGAGGGCGTCGAAGATCGGCTCGACCTGGTCGGTGTAGAGGTCGCCGCCGCCGGTACGGACGCGTTCGGACTTGCGCCCGGCGAACCACAGCCGGCCCTCGCCGTCCACGCGGCCCAGGTCGCCCATGCGGTGCCAGACCCGGTCGCCGTCGGCGATACGGGCGAGCGCGGTCGCGCCGGGGTCGTCCAGGTAGGGGTCTCCGACGGCGGGCCCGGCCACGGTGATCTCGCCGACGGTGCCGGGCGGCACCTCCAGATCCGGACTCCAGCGCGCGATCGGCTCGTCGGTGACCCCGATGACGCGGACCTCGGCGCCGGGCAGCGGGACACCCAGGCACGTCCCCTCCCCGGCGGCCGTGGCCTCGGCGGTGCGGGCCAGGTCACGGCTCTCGATCGCGGCCACCGGCAGGCATTCGGTCGCCCCGTAGACCGACACCAGCCGCGCCCCGTCGTCCAGCGCCGCGCGCATCCGCTCGCGCGTGCCGATCGGCAGCGGCGCACCGGCGACCAGCACGTGCCGGAGGGAGTCCAGGACGATGCCGCGCGCCGAGCAGTGCCGAGCCAGCCGGTCCAACAGCGCGGGCGGCGCGAACATCGCCGTCACCCGGTGCCGCCGGATGTCGGCGGCCAGCACGGCAGGCTTCGCGCGGCCCGGACGCCGCGGATCGATGTCGGGAATGAGCGCGGTCGCGCCGAACGCCGTCGCCCCGAGCGCGAAGGGCACGAACGGCGACAGCATCACCACCCCCGGCCCGAGCGCGCCCAGCGTGTCCAGCCCTTCGAGCTGCGCGACCAGGTGCCGGTGCCGCAGCGGCACCCCCTTGGGCGGCCCGGTCGAACCGGACGTGAAGCCGATCAGCGCCAGATCGTCCAGGACGGGCACCGGCCACGAGCAGGCGTCATCGGCCGCGGCGGCGCGCAGCCCGTCGATGGTGCGCCCCCACCACAGCCGCCCGGGGCCGACGGTCACCACGATGCGGGCGCTGCTCCGCCCCCAGCCGAGCGCCAGCCGCGCCGCCTGCGCCAGCGGAATCCCGATGAACGCCTCGGGCCGGGCCCGGTCCAGGCAGCGGCGCACCGCGGCGAACGGCAAGCCCGGATCCACCAGCACCGGCACGGCGCGCAGCCGCGCCAAAGCCAGGAGCGCCGCCCACAGCTCCGGGCCGGGCGGCACCATCACCGCCGTGCGCGTCCCCGCGCGCACGCCCGCCCGCGCCAGCGCCGCCGCGGTCCGGTCGGCCAGCACCGCCATCTCGGCGAACGTCGTCTCCCGCGGCGCGCGCCCGGCGAGCCGGCACAGGACCTCTTCGGGCTGGTCACGGACCCACTGGACGGCGCGGAGCGCGAGCGGGCTCACCGGGACGTCCCGGCTCCGGCCCAGGCCCCCGGACGGGGTGAGGGAGGTCATCGGCTCACCACCGGACCACGGCGATGCCGGCGCTGACCCCGCTGGCCAGCCCGATCATGGCGACCAGGTCGCCGCGCCGGACCCGGCCCGACTCCACCGCCATCGCCAGCTGCACGGGCAGGGTGGCGGCGACCATGTTGCCGTGCTGGGCGATGGTGACGACGACCTTGCCCGGCGGGATCCCCACGTGGTCGCAGAACTTCCACAGCATCGGCAGCGAGGCCTGGTGGACGCAGATCGCCGCCATGTCGTCCCAGGTCAGCCCCAGGTCCGCGAGGGGCTTGTGGAAGACCGTGGAGTCGATCTTCTCGAAGCCCCCCAGCAGCTTGACGCCGCTGACGACGAGGGGGCCGAGCCGCGGCGGACCGGCCAGCGGATCGCTGTTGAAGTCCAGGACCGGGACCACCGCGGCCTCCCACGCCGCCGAGTAGGCGGTGAAGGCGTGGGCGAGCACGCCCGGGGAGCCGCCGGCCTCCAGCAGCAGCGCGGCGCCGGCGTCGGAGACGGTGTAGCTGGCCGCGACGGTGAAGAACTCCTCGGTGCCGCCGACGGTCCACGGGGTGATGGCGCTCGGCAGCTCGCCGCAGCAGATCAGCACCCGCCGGTACCGGCCGCCGCCGATCAGCGTGTCGGCCACCTCGATCGCGTTCAGCACGCTGTTGCAGGCGTTGCGCACGTCGAAGACCGGGCAGTCGGCGCCCAGCTTGGCCGCGACCACGTGTCCCGTGGCGGGCTCCACGAGGTCGGAGGACACCCCCGCGTAGATGATCAGGTCCAGGTCGCCGGGGTGGACGCCGTGCTCGTCCAGGAGCTTGCGGCCCGCGGCGGCGGCCAGGTCGGACGGCCGGTCGGACGGGTCGGCGACATGCCGCCGCCGCACCCCGCTGCCGTCGAGGATCAGGCCGCGCGGCAGGTCCAGCCCGGGGTTGCGCTCGGCCAGCCGCTCCTCCAGCTCGGCGGTCGTCAGCGTGGTCTCCGGCAGATGGGCGGCGACGGCGGCCAGCCGGGTGTAGGTCGTGCTCACGTCGAACTCCAGATGCGGTGCGGGGGGAGGGGTGTGACGGGGATGGCGGGGGATGAGGTCACGGCTCTTCGCAGACCGGGTCACCCGGCCTGACCTGCGAAGGAATCGGCGTCGGCCGACGGGCTCTCCGCCCCGCCTTCGCCGAACGCGGCTCCCTGGGAGGCGGGGCCGCCCGGTGACTCGGGCGCCTGGGGCGCGGAAGCGCGGGGCGCGGGGACGCGCGGCGCGGTGTCGCCCGTCGAGAGGCCGAGGCGCAGCAGGACGACCTGGGCGATGTCGGCGACGGTCCCGCCGCTGCGCAGCAGCTCCATGGGCGGGATGTCGATGCCGTACCGCGCCCGCACCGAGGCCAGCAGCTCGGCGGCCATGAGGGAGTCCATCCCGTACTCGTCCAACCGGCGGTCGGGGGCGATCTGGTCGGCGGGCACGAGCAGGACCTCCGACAGCCCCTGGGTGATCTGCTCGACGAGGAAGGCCCGCACCCCCTCGCCGTCCATCCGGGCGAGCATCTCCAGCAGCTGCGCCTGCCCGGCCTCCTGCTCCTCCAGACCGGCGGGCAGCAGCGCCGCCGTCATCGGCCGCCGCAGGGCGGGCAGGGCACGGCTGAGGCGGGCCCAGTCGAAGCGGCCCACCAGCGCCGCCCCGGCCCCCTCGGTCACCATGTCCTCGACGGCGGCGAGGGCCTGCGCGGGACGCATCGTCTCGCCGCCGAACACCGCCAGCGCCCGCGCCTGCGCCTGCCCCTCGCCGCCGCGCGCCAGGACGCCGGTCTCCGCCAGCGGGCCCAGGGCGATCGTGAGCGCCGGGCGGCCATGGCGGCGGCGGTGGCGTGCCAGCGCCTCCAGGTACAGGTTGGCGGCGGCGTAGGACGACTGGCCGATGTTGCCGAGCGCGGCGATGGACGAGTACATGACGAACAGGTCCAGCGGGCGGTCGCGGGTGAGGTCGTCCAGCACCATCGCGCCGGCGACCTTGGGGTGCAGGACGGCGCGGATCCGCTCGTCGGGCAGTTCGGTGAGCGGGGCGTCGTCCAGGTGCATCGCCGCGTGGACGATCCCGCGCACCGGGTGGCCTCCGGCGTCGAGGTCGTCGAGGATCCGGCCCATGGCGGCGCGGTCGGCGGCGTCGGCGGCGTGGACGCTCACCGAGACGCCCTCGCCGCGCAGGTCCGCCAGCAGGCCGGACGCCTCGGGCGTGTCCGCGCCCCGGCGGCCGACCAGGGCCAGATGGCGCGCTCCGAGACCGGCCAGCCGGCGGGCCGTCACCGCGCCGAACCCGCTCAGCCCTCCGGTGACCAGGTAGGTGCCGTCGGGGTCGAGCGTCGGGGCGGTGCGTTCCGGCCGGACGGCGACCGGTTCGTCGCGCGGGTCGAAGGAGACGACGACCTTGCCGATGTGCCGCGAGTGGCGCATCAGCGCGAACGCCTCGTCCACGCGCGCCGCCGGGTAGACGGTGTGGGGCAGCGCGGCCATCTCCCCGGAGCGGTAGAGGTCGAGCCATACGCCCATGTCCTCGGCGGCCCGCTCGGGGTCCTTCCACATCAGGGTGCCCACGTCCACGCCGAAGTAGGAGAGGTTGTCGCCGAACGGCCGCAGCAGCAGGGGCTGGTTCTCGTAAATGTCGCGCTTGCCCAGCTCGATGAACCGGCCCCCGTGCCGCAGCGTCTCCAAGCCCCGGCTGACGGCCTCGCCCGCCAGCGAGTTGATCACGACGTCCACGCCGCGGCCCGCGGTCAGGTCCCGCACCCGCTCGGCGAACTCCAGGCTGCGCGAGTCCAGCACGTGCTCGGCGCCCAGGGCGCGCAGCAGGTCCCGCTTGGCGGGCGTGCCGGCCGTGGCGATCACCCGCACGCCGAGGCGCCGGGCGATGTGCAGCACGGCCAGCCCGACGCTGCCCGCGCCGCCGTGCACCAGGACGATCTCCCCGGCCCTCACCCGCGCGCAGTGGACGAGCGAGTGGAACGCGGTGGCCAGCCCCATGGGCAGCGTCGCGGCCTGGGCGAAGGTGTGGCCGTCGGGGATCCGCCCGGCCGCCCAGGCGTCGGCGACGGTGTGGTCGCCGAACCCGACCGGCCCGGCCGTGACGACGCGGTCGCCCGGCTGGAGGCCGGTGACGCCGGGGCCGACGGCGGTGACGATCCCGGCGCATTCCAGGCCGAGCTCGTGCCACCCGAAGACCGCCTCGATCGCCTCGGTGGGCAGCATGTTCACCGCGCGCATCACGTCGCGGAAGTTGACCCCGGCCGCCCGCACCTCGATCGCCACCTGGCCGGGCTCCGGCACCGGCCTGCGGGTCTGGTGCCAGGCCAGGCCGTACGACAGTCCGGGATCGTGCACCGCGAGCCGGTAGCAGAGGTCGCCGCCGGACGGCGCGTCCGGCGAGACGTCCGAGGAGGCGTCCGGGGAGGCTCCGGACATGGTGACGGTCGCGGGCGGCGCCTCCCGCAGGCGCGGGACGAAGCGGCCCCGGCCGGTGAGGAGGATCTCGTCCTCCTCGTCCGGCTCCAGGAGCTCCGCCGCCAGGCGATCGGCGTCGAGGGCCGCGTCACCGGTGGGATGCAGGCACACGCGCCGTACCGCCAGCCGCGGGTGCTCGTTGCCCAGCGATCGCACGGAACCCCAGGTGGCCGCGTCCTGCGGGTACGTCTCCACATCGGGCAGGTCGGGTTCGGGCAGGGCGCCGCACGGGCGCGCGACCAGCCACAGCGAGACCGGCAGATCCTGCGGCAGCTGCTCGCACGCGAGCACGATGCCGCGCAGCGCGGCGGCCCGCCGGGTGATCTGCTCGACGACCGCCTCCGGACCGCCGGGATCTTCCCCGCCCAGGAGGACGGCGAAGGTGACGGTGCGGACGTCCGACGGCACGCGGGACACCCAGTGATCGGGATCGGCACCGAGGGGCGACCGGCCGGCGTGCGCGCCGCGCTCGCTCAGCACCGCTTCGAGCCTGGCGGCCAGGCCGTCGTCGTCCTCGGCGGCGATGATCCAGGCGTCGCGGCCGTCCGGCTCCGGCGCGTCGATACCCGTTTCCTCAAGGCGCGGTTCGTCCGGCACCGGCGTGGCGGACGCGGAGGCGAGCATGACCGAGAAGTCGTCGCGACCGGGCTCGCGATCGTCACCGGTCTGGACGACGCCGGTGAACCCCGCCTCCGCCAGCACCGCCGGCCACTGGTCGCGGGACAGCAGCGGCGAACGCGGGCGCAGGTCGCGGTCGCGGAACCGCCAGAACTCCTCCAGCATCCCCAGGATGGGCAGCAGCGGCCCGGCCCGGTGCGGCTCGGCGGCCAGCAGCCGGCCGCCCGGGGCCAGGAGCGCCGACAGGTGCCGCAGCGAGGCGGTGACGTCCTCGGCCAGATGCAGGGCGTCGACCGCGATCACGAGGTCGAAGCAGCCCAGGGGCAGGCCCTGCCCGCCGGGGTCGCGGTCGAGGTCCAGCCGGACGTGGTCGACGACATCGCTGTCGGAGAACCGCTGCCGGAGCTTGGCCAGGGCCGTCTCGGCAGCGTCGGTGACGGTGTAGCGGACCCGGTCGGCGGGCAGGACCGGCAGCACCGCGGCGGTCGTCCCCCCGCTTCCGGCGCCCACCTCCAGGACGCGCAGCGGACGGTCCGCGGGCCACTCCCGGACGATCTCCTCCACCAGCGCCCGCACGATCCTGTTGACGAACAGCGACACGGGCCCGATCTCGTGGAACTGCTCCAGCAGGTCGGCCCCTCCGCCGCCGGACAGCAGGTCGGCCGCCGTGCGCCGCCCGCTCAGCAGGTCGGGCAGATGCCTGCCGACCCGTACCGCCAGCGTGCCGTGGGCGGCGAAGCCGGTGCCCTGCCAGACCAGATCCCGGTGCAGTTCGTCCGCGTCCTCCGGCGGCGTCGCCCAGCGCAGGTGCGTGCCGCTCGCCCGTTCCAGAAGTCCGTGCCGTTCCAGCAGCGGGAGCGCCTGGTGCAGCATCAGCCGGTGGTGGGGCTCGTGGCAGATCTCCGCCAGTTGCTCCGGGGTGAAGGTCTCGGCCGTGTCGAGCGCGCCGAGCGCGCGGGCCAGGGCGTGGGCGAGCGCGTGGGCGAAGGTCTTCTCGGCCAGTGTCGCGAACCGCCCGTAGTCCAGCTCGTGCCACGCCGATCGCAGCCGGTCGATCGGCCCGGCGGCTCCGGCCAGGATCTCAGCGGGTTCGACGGGGTCGGCCGCGCGCCGTCCACCCGCGACCTGGCCGCCTCGCGGCGCGGCGCGCAGCACCGTCTCGTAGCGGGCCAGCGGTGCGCTGAGCGAGCCGCGGAGGCGGCGCAGCCGGCATTCGCGCATCTCCACGGAGACGCGGCCCTGGAGGTCGGTGATGGTGATGTCCCAGCAGACCTCCTCCGCGGTGCGCGAACGTTCCCGGACGTGCAGCAGCCCTTCGGCCGCGGGCCGTCCCCACAACCGGACCGAGCCGATGGACGCGGGCATGTACCCGGTGCCCGAGCGCAGTTCCTCCACCAGCCACAGCACCCCGGCCTGCAGCGCGCTGTCCAGCACCACCGGATGCGCCTGGTAGCGGTCGTCCTCCTGGGCCGGGCAGGAGTACTCGCCCAGGACCTCCCCGTTCCCCTGCCACAGGCCGGTCAGGACCTGGAAGTGCGGCCCCCACGCCATGTTCCCCTCGGCGGCGCGGGCGTAGTAGTCGGCGACGTCGACGGGGGCGGCGACGCGGGCGCGCAGCCCGGCCACGTCCACCGGCGGCGGGGCGGGGCGCAGCAGGGCCCGCACCCGGCCCCGGCAGTTCTCGCGGGGCTGCTTGGTCCTGTCCTCGGCGCTCGCCACCGTGACCAGACCGGTCTCGGGGTCAAGGCCGAGGCCGGAGCACACCGGCTCGTTCTCGGTCGCCGGGGTCAGCACCAGCGCCCGGGAGATGTCGACCCGGTCGACCTCCACCGCCTCGGCCGCCTCGGGCAGCGCCAGCCGTCCGGCCGCGATCATCATCTCCAGGTAGCCGGTGGCGGGCATGACGGGGACGCCGCCGGCGCGGTGGTCGTTCAGCCAGGGCACCCGGCCCGGGTCGAGCTCGCCGCCCCACATCGGCCGCGGCGACGGCATCCGCTCGCCCAGCAGCGGATGCTGGAGGGCCGCGACCCCCATCCTGGGCACCCAGGCGCTGGGCTGCCCGATCCAGTGCCGCTCCCGCTGCCAGGGATAGGCGGGCAGCGGCCGCACCGCGCCCGGCCGGGGGAAGTGGTCGTCCCAGTCGATGCGGGCGTCGACCGCGATGAGGTGCGCGACCGCGTCGCGCATGCACGCGCGGCCGGGCTCGCCGCGCCGCAGCGTCGCTCCCACGGCGCCGCGCGTGCGGGCGTTGCCGCTGATGCGGCGCAGGTAGGAGCGCAGGACCGGATGCGGGCCGACTTCCAGCAGCACATCGCAGCCCGCGTCGATGACGTGCTCGACGGCGGCCGCGAACCGCACGGGCCGGCGCACGTTCCGCCACCAGTACGCCGCGTCCAGCTCCGTCCCCTGCACCACCGCTCCGGTCACCGTCGACACCAGCGGGATCCTGCCCGGCTCCGGTTCCAGCCCGGCCAGCCCCGCCGCCAGGCCCTCGCGGACCGGATCCATGGCCGCGCTGTGGAAGGCGTAGTCCAGGTCGAGCTCGCGGAAGAAGACCTCGCGTGCGGCCATGTCCTCGCCGAGCCGCTTCAACGAGTCCGCGGGACCGGCCACGGTGATGTCGCGGTCGCTGTTGACCGCGGAGATCTCCACCCCCGGGTAGGCGCGCAGCAGCTGCCGGGCGGCGGACTCGGGGAGCCTGACCGCGGCCATCCGCCCATGCCCCCGCGTGAGCGCCTGAGCGTTGCCGCGCTCGGCGATCACCCTGGCCGCCTGCGCCGCCGACAGCGCCCCGGCGGTGTACGCGGCGGCGACCTCGCCCACGCTGTGGCCCAGCACGGCGGCGGGGCGCACGCCGGACGCCCTGAGCATCGCGGCCACGCCCACCTGCACGGCGAACAGCAGCGGCTGGGCGACCTCCGTCTCCGCCAGCCGCCACCGCTCGGCGGGCGCCTCCAGCTCCTCCCGCACCGACCAGCCCAGCAGCGGCGCCAGTTCGGCGTCCACCGCCGCGACCGCCGCGCGGAACGTCTCGTCCTCCAGCAGGTCGGCGCCCATCCCCGCCCACTGCGAACCGTTGCCGGAGAAGACCAGCGCGACCCGGCCGTGCTCGACCGCCTCCCCCACCGCGACCGATCCGGTGCCGGTCAGGGCCCGGGCCGCGGCGGCGGGCGTATCGGCCACGACCACGGCGCGGTGGGCGTGCGTGCCGCGCCGCCGCGAGGCGGTGTACGCGACGTCGTAGAAGTCCCGCTCGTCGGTGGACGCCAGCGCCCCGGCTGCCGCCGCCATGGCTTCCTGCAGCGCGGGACGGGTGCGGGCCGACACCACCACCGGCAACCCCGCCGCCGTTTCCCCCGACTCGGCCGCGCCGCCCGCCGAGGGCGGTGGTGCGGCCAGGGCGAGGTGGACGTTCGCGCCCCCGAATCCGAACGAGTTGACGCCGACCACGGAGCGTCCGCCGGTCTCCTGGAGCGGCACCGGGCGCGTGGCCACGCACAGGCCCAGCCCCTCGAAGTCGATGTCGGGGTTGAGCGTGTCCGCGTGCAACGACGCCGGAACCGTCTTGTGCCTGAGCACCAGCAGGGCCTTGAACAGGCCCGGCATGCCCGACGCCGGTTCCAGATGCCCGAGGTTGCTCTTCACCGACCCGATCGGGAGCGGCCCGCGCGTGCGCCCCTGCCCCAGGGCCCGGCCCAGCGACCGGCACTCGGCCGGGTCGCCCACCAGGGTCCCGGTGCCGTGCGCCTCGACGTACACGACGTCGTCGGGGGCCACCCCGGCCTGGGCGTAGACCTGCCGCAGCAGGTCTTCCTGGGCCTCGGGGTTGGGCAGCGACAGGCCGATGGTGCGGCCGTCGTTGTTGGTGCCGGCCCCCACGATCACCGCGTGGATCCGGTCGCCGTCGGCGACCGCGTCCCCGAGCCGCTTGAGCACCACCACGCCACCGCCCTCGGCCCGGACGAACCCGTCCGCCTCGGCCGAGAACGCCCGGCACCGGCCGGTCGGCGACAGCATCGACGCCTGGCTGAACCCGATGTACGGGCCGGGGCTGAGCAGCACGTTCACGCCGCCGGCCAGCACCACCCGGCTGCGGCCCTCGACGAGCGTCCGCCAGCCGCGCTCCACCGCCAGCAGCGACGACGAGCACGCGGTGTCGATGCTCATGCTCGGGCCGCGCAGGTCGAAGACGTGCGAGAGCCGGTTGGACGCGATCGACAGCGTCCCGCCCGACATCGTGTACGGGTTGGCGCCGCCCGGCTCCAGCAGTTGCAGCGTGCCGTAGGCGGGATCGGAGATGCCCACGAACACGCCGGTGTCGGAGCCGGCCAGGGCGGCCGGGTCGATGCCCGCGTCGTCCAGCGCCTCGACCGCCATCTCCAGCAGGAGCCGCTGCTGCGGGTCCATCGCCGCGGCCTCCTTCGGCGAGATCCCGAAGTAGGCGGCGTCGAAGGCGGCGAGGTCGAGGTCCAGGAATCCGCCCGCCCGGGTGTAGCTCCTGCTCACCCGCGGGACGCGCTCGTCGACGAACAGGTCGGCGTCGAACCGGTCCGGCGGCACCCGGCCGACCAGGTCGTCGCCCCGCTCCAGCGCCGTCCACAGCCCGTCCAGGTCGGCGATGCCCCCGGGCAGGCGGCAGCCCACCCCGACGATCGCGACCGCCCCGCCGCCGGATCCGTTCCGGCCGCCGAACCCGTTCCCGCCGCCGGCCCCGCCCCCGCGGCCGGCCCCTCCCCCGTCACCGAACCCGTCCGGGCTTTCGCCCATGCCCACCCGCTTCCCACGCGACCCCGAGAAAGTCACGCTTAGTAGCCGATTTGCCACTAAGAGCTTGCTGGGAAGGCGTGATCGTCGGCAACAGGCGGGCGCGACGCGGTTCTCTCGCTACGAGGTAGACGCAACGTCACCTATGGGGAGCATGGCAACGCGCGGGAGTCCTGGGATCGCAGGTCAGGACGAGGTGGCGCTCGTTCTGGGCGAGCACCGCATCGAGCGCAGCCGGGCGCCGGCCGTCCTGACGGGTTTGGCGTGGGGGCAGTCCGCGTGGGCCGAGCGGAGCTGCCGGCGGGCCGGGTCGCTGGCCTGGATGGCGAGGCTGACCAGCGACTCCAGGAGGAACAGGTCGCCCTCGGTGTCCAGATGCACCTGGATCCAGTCGCTGTCCTGGGCGATGTCGACGCGGCCGGAGCCGGTCAGGGTGGCGGTGAGGCGGCAGATGAGCTGCTTGGTGAGGAAGACCTCGGCCAGGTCCCCCTGGTGGAAGTGGACGATCTGCAGTCCCGGCAGGGCCAGGGCGCGGCCGGGCGGGCAGTCGGAGCGGCATGCCTTCAGCGGCCAGTTCCGGAAGCGGTCGATCGCGAGCTCGGCGTACGAGACGGACTGGTGGCTGCGTCCTCGGCTCATGAACTCCAGCGTGGCCGAACACGCGACCATGGACCCGATCACCGCACGTCCTGGTGCCTTCCACGCATTCCTGGTGCCTTCCAGGAATTCCGGAAGGCACCAGGAACCGCCGGTCAGCCGCGGGTGAGGGCCTGCGCGGGCGGGACGCGCAGCGCCCGGCGGGTCGGGATCTCCATGGTCGCGAAGGCGATCGCGGCGACCACCGCCGCGACGGCCGGGAGCAGCCAGGGCGGCCCGGCCGGCCACGGGCGGTGCAGGAATCCGGCCGACAGGAGCGCGAGCGGGACGGCCGACAGCAGGACGCCCGCGCCCAGGGCCACGCCGCAGATGAGCGCGGCCTCCCGGCGCATCATCGAGCGTATCTGGCCCGGGGTCGCGCCGATCAGCTGGAGCGCGGCGATCTCGTGGCGACGCTGGACGGTGGTGGCGATGAGCTTGTTGGCGATGCCGAGGAGCAGGTAGCCGAGGAGCACCGCGAGCACGGCGACGTTGATCCACAGCTCGGGCGGGATCGTGTCGAGGTCGTTCGCCCCGCCCCGGCCGTTGTCGTCGATCGCCAGGCCGGGACGGGTCGCGGCGAGCGCGGCCAGGCCGCGCTGCGCCGCCGCCGTCCCGTCGGTGCGGACCATGAGGGTCTGGTCGAGTCCCGTGGTGGTGTGCCCGGCGGCGAGGTCGCGGGAGACCGCGACGGGGCCGAAGCCGAGTCCGCGGCCGTAGACGGCGACGACCCGGGCGTTGACGCGGGCGCCGTCGCCGAGGACGAGGCTGACCGTGCTCCCCACCCGCGCGCCGCGCGACTTTGCGGCGTCGGAGTCGACCGCGACGGTGGCGCCGGTGAGGTCGGCCAGGTCGCCTTCGCGCACGTCCAGGTCGAGCACGGAGGGCGCGGCCGGGGTCAGCACGAGCGCGGAGCGGCTGTCGACGACCTCGTCGCCCAGCATCCGGTACGACCACAGGACCGTGGTGGTGGTGACCGGGGCCGCGGCCCGCACGCCGGGGGTGGCGGCGACGGCGGCGGGCAGGTCTGCGGGCAGGCCCCCGAGTCCGGGCGCGCTCAGGCTGAGCTGCGCCCGGGTGCCTGCCCGGACGTCCTCGTTCGTGGCCGACAGCACGGTGGTCTGGGTGAGGGCGTAGGTGAGGGTGAAGACCACGGCCATGGCGAGGGTGGTGACGGCTCCGGCGACGCGCAGCGCGTACCCGCGGCTGTTGGCCACGGCCAGCCAGGTCGGCGCGGCGGCGCGCGGCGGCAGCCTGCGCGCGAGCGCGTCGCCGAGCCGGCGGACGAGCACGGGCCCGGCCAGGCCGAGCCCGATCGCGGCGAGGATGCCGGCGAGGGCGGTCACCGCCGCCCCGGCCTGCGACCGTGCCAGCAGGGGCGCGACCGCGACGACGTTGGCGGCGGCGAGCAGCAGGAGCCCGAAGAAGCCGCGGCGCGCGGACGGGGTGCGGGGTTCGCTGCGCGACTCGGCGACGGCTTCGGTGGCGGGCATCCGGGACGCCCGCAGCGCCGAACTCCAGGCGGCCACCTGGACGACGGCGAGCATCAGCAGCGCGGCCGCCACCGCCGGAAGGGGGCTGAGGGTCAGCGGCAGTTCCGGGGCGAGCATCCCGGACGACGCCAGCAGCCGCCGGAGCCGTTCGGCCAGCAGGTAGCCGAGGGGGATGCCGGGGACCAGCGTGACCGCCGTGACGATCAGCGCCTGGGCCGCGGCCAGCCTCCGGACCTGCTTGGGGGTCGCGCCGACGGCGCGCAGCAGGGCGAGGTCGCGGCGCTGCGCCCCGATCGACACCGCCAGCGCGCCGCCGACGATGAACCCGACGATCAGCAGGGTGACCCCGCCGAGGGAGCCCGCCAGCACCGGCAGGACGTTGCGGGCGGCCATCGCCTCGGGGGTCTCGGCGTCGCCGCGGGCCGCCCCGGTGGACACGGTGAGCCCGTGCTGCCGCGCGATGCCGCGGACCGCCGTCTCGACCCGCGCGCGGGCGCCCGGGGCGGTGCGCAGCGCGATCAGGTCGACGGCGCCGGCCTGCGCGGGAGGCGCGCCGCGGTCGCGTCCGGCGAGCCGCTGCGCGGTGGAGTCGGCGAAGTAGATTCCGCTCGCGTCCCCGCCTCCGTTCCCGGAGGTCGCGACGACCGCGGAGACGCGGTACGCGGCGCGGCGCCCGGCCGCGACCACGTGCAGTCGTCCGCCCGGGGCCACGCCCGCAGCGGCGGCGGTGCGGGCGTCCACGGCGACCTCGTCCGGTCCGGCGGGGGCCGTGCCGGTGACGCGCGGGCCGTCCAGCAGCGCGGTCGAGGACCAGCCGTGGCCCGCGGTGCGCGGGTCCCCGGCCGGTACGAGCCCGCCGCGCCCGTCGACGACGGCGGCGGGGAAGCCGATGTCGCCGACCGCCGCGGTCACGCCGGGCAGTGCGGCGAGCCGTCCGGCCAGGGCGCCCGGAACCCGCGCCCGCTCGGGCAGCGCGATCGGGAGGTCGCCCTCCGGCTTGTAGGTCTGCGGGGCCGAGACCACCACGTCGGCGCGGGCGAGCCGGTCGGCCGGGGCGTGCGAGCGCAGCCCCGACTCGGCCAGCACTCCGATGCCGGTGACGAACGCGCCGCCGCCCAGGGTGGCGCACGCGATGGCCAGCAGCGCGGCGATCCTGTGGCGGGCCATGCGCAGC
This sequence comes from Actinomadura rugatobispora, assembly GCF_055379765.1. NCBI lineage: Bacteria > Bacillati > Actinomycetota > Actinomycetes > Streptosporangiales > Thermomonosporaceae > Actinomadura > Actinomadura rugatobispora. The sequence continues at coordinate 2,885,366 of NZ_AP029191.1, forward strand.
GCCAGGTGCAGCATCGCCTACTCCAGTTCCAGTGTCGTGATGCGGTGGGCCAGGCCGGCCGCGGTGGGGGATTCGAGGGTGTCGACGACGCGCCCGTCGGCCATGACCAGCGCCCGGTCGGCGCGCGCGGCGGCGGCCGGGTCGTGGGTGACCATCACCACCGTCTGGCCGAGGCCGCCGACCAGGTCGCGCAGCAGGGCGAGCACCTCGCGGGCGGTGCGCAGGTCGAGCGCGCCGGTCGGCTCGTCGGCGAACACGACCGCGGGCCTGGTGACCAGCGCCCGCGCGATCGCGGCCCGCTGCTGCTGGCCGCCGGACAGCTCGGCGGGACGGTGGTCGAGGCGTCCGGCCAGCCCGACCCGTTCGACCAGCGTCCGGACCCAGTCCCGGTCCGGCGCCCTGCCCGCCAGCCGCAGCGGCAGCGTGATGTTGTCGGCGATGCTGAGCGAGGGCACCAGGTTGTAGGACTGGAACACGAACCCGACGCGTTCGCGGCGCAGCTCGGTGCGGCGGGTCTCGTTCAGCCCGCCGATCGCGGTGCCGTCGATGAAGACGCTCCCGCCTGTGGGCGCGTCCAGGCCCGCGGCGCAGTGCATCAGCGTGCTCTTGCCCGACCCGGACGGCCCCATCACGGCGAGGAACGTGCCTCGCTCGACGGTGAGGGACACCTCGTGGAGCGCCCGCACTCCGCCCGGGTAGACCTTGGAGACCTGTTCCAGCGCGACGGCGGGCGTCCCCTGGGACGCCTGCGGGTGCGCCTGCTCGGCGGCGGTCCTGCTCACCGGCGGCGGTGCTTGTAGTGGTGGACGATCAGCGTGATGCCGGAGGCCAGGGCGCACGCCCCGAACACGCTCCCGATCAGCACGTTCTCGCCGATCGACGAGGTCAGCACGTTGGCGGCCAGGCTGATCGCCAGCACCAGCCACAGCACCGGCCGCAGCACCCCGCCACCACCGCCGGCCGCTTCGGGCTTCTCGCTCGCATCGGAGATTCGATAGGGATCCGCCACGGGACGCTCCTGCTTCGTCGGACTGCCGTTGATGTGCCACAACGCTAGGAGCGCGGCCCCGCACGGACGATCCAGCCATCGCGTCACCCTCGGTACAGCAGGCTGTACTGCCGCGCTCCGGCCGCCCTCTGGCCGTGCTCGCGGTGACGGGATGGTGACGGCGAACCGGTGGGGTGGGCGGTGAAGCCGTCGCGGGCGTGGTCAAGGCCGTCCGCGGCGGCTCTCGACCATGACGGTGTCTGTTCGGCTCCCCGTCCGCCTGCCCGGACGGGGAGGAAAGCGGGGCGAGGATGGCGGCACGTCCGTACACGTACCTGGATCTGGCGGACTGGGAGGATCCCGGTGACGCGCGGGCCTCCCGGAACTGGCTGGAGGAGACGATCATGCTCGTCGACTACCGGCGGACCCGCCTCAGCGAGCTGTCGAGGACCGCGGTCGACTGCTTCGGGGACGGCGCGGCCACGGGCGAGTACCGGCACTTCGTGCCCTGGAGCTGGATGGTGCGGCGGATCGCGGAGACGGTGACCACGACGGACATGACCGGCGCCGACACCGTCGACTGGCTGCGGGCGCGGATGCGCGGCCTGGGGATCGCCGACCTGGGCGCCCTCGACCCCCGCGCCGACCGGACGGCGTTCGACACCTGGTTCTCCTGGACGGTGGACCAGCTGTGCGACTGGCCCCGCAACGTCTACCGGTGGCCGCTGTCCACCGGGCACGCCGGCGGGACCGCCCTCGACCTGCCCCTCGACCTGCCGGGCGGGCCGATCGTGCCGACCGCCCTCAAGATGCGGCTGCTGGACGCCCGCCGGTCGCTCATCACCTGGCTCGACGTCCCGAGCACGGTCTGAGGCCGGGCCTGGACGTGCCATGGACGTCGACTTCCGCCGGCTCCCCGACCCGGCGGCGTTCGAGACGCCGGAACCGGAGGAGGCCGGGGAGTACGGGCTGCTGATGCCGTACCCCGGCCCGCCGGTGTTCTGCTGGTTCGACGAGGAGCCCGCCGACCTGGCCGGGGACCCCCCGACCGCATGAGGGCGCGGGGAAGGCCCGGGGCCTCGGGCCTCCCCCGCGCTGGACGTCCCCCTCACCGGACGTCCGCCGGCGGTCAGATGTCCAGGATCACCTGCAGGTCATTGGCGATGCTGTTCCACGGGGTGAAGATCGAGTAGTCACCCCCCTGACCGGTCGGCGGGCTCACGTCGTCCAGGATGCCGCGCAGGTCGACCGACTGGCCGCCGATGTGCATGCCCAGCAGCGTGACGTCCTGGTCGCCGCCGCCGGTCTTGGCGTAGACCGGGGCACCGCTGTCGCCGGGGATGCCGGTGTAGGTCCCGAAGCACTGGTTCACCTTCGTGGTGCCGTCGTCGAAGGTGACGGTGACCCCGGTCTGCGCCACGACGCCGGACTGCTCGTCGGGCTTCTGGGAGCCCTGCATGTAGACCTTCGCGCCCACCGCGGGATCGCCGGTGTCGGTGATCTGGTAGTAGGCGTCCGCCGCCTTCCAGATCTGCCGCACGCCGAGGTCCGACGGGCTCTCGACGAACGCGCAGTCGGTCGTCCCCCCGTCCACGTCGCTCACCTTGCTCGCGGTACCCGCGAAGTAGTTGTAGTCGTTGCTCTCGTAGGGCTGGAAGACCGGGACCCCGGTCTTCCCGACCACGTGGCCGGCGGTGAGGAAGCCCTTGCTGCCGTTCATGTTCCCCACGACGGTGAGCGTCCCCTCGCCGTCGGTCGAGATGAGCAGGCCGCCGACCAGAGGCGAGTTGGGCTGCCTCTTGCCGGCGTGCCGCACGGCGGGCTCGGCCGCGACGAACGTCAGCGGCACGTCCGGGTCGATGTCCAGGGTGTCGCGCAGGTCCGGCGCGGACGGCAGCGCCGAATGCGGCATTCCCACGACGACCGTGTGCGCGGTCGCGTCGACGTAACAGGTGTGGACCGGCAGGTCGGCGGCGCCGGATCCGGCCATGTGCCGGCTGATCTGGTGGTGCGCCGCCCGCAGCTGGGCTTTCGATGCCATGGGTGTTCGTCTCCGTCTTCTGTGTCCGGCCGGCCCTTTCGATTCGCCGCCGTGCGCCCTGCGCGATCGGCGGCTTTTCGGCGGTCCGGCCGTGGAGAATTTCTCGCCCGGCCATCGCAGCAACGGGCCGTCACCGGACCGTCACCGCTCCGGACGGCACGGAATGGCCGTGCCCGCCGCCGTGAAATCACTTCATGTCCAGCTAATTCGGCAAAGCCATAACTGCAAGATCATTGCTCGCTTGTTCGTCAAATGAACCGCGCGGTGACGCGGCGGTGACGCCCTATCCGGATGCTGCTGGGACGTTCCTGCCGAACGCTCGAATGACCCGGCCGGAGCGTTCGGCGAGCCCGGATGATGACGAATGCCATTATTCGGAGCCGGCGGCATGACTTTGTGCTCCGCCGCTTCGCCGCGCCGTGGAACCGAACAGGAGGAGCATCATGGCCATTCACCTCGCAATGGCGTCCGGACCCGCCGCTGGGCCGGCTCCCGCCCGTCTCGAACTGCTGGGCGACTTCGCCCTTTTAATGGACGGACGTCCGGTGAACATCCCGCCGGCCGAGCAGCGGCTGCTGGCCTATGTGGCGTGCGCCGACGCCCCCGTCTCGCGGAATGCGGTCGTGAGCGCGCTGTGGCCCGACAGCGATCCGGTGCGGGCGCGGGGCAACCTGCGGACCAGTCTTTGGCGCATCAGGCGCATCGGCCCGGTGCTGATCGGTTCCGCCGGGAACGGCATGTGCATCGATCCCGCCGTCTCGGTGGACCAGCGCCAGGGCGCGCACCTGGCCCGCCGGGTGCTGGCGGGCCAGGAACGGCTCATGCCGGAAAGGGCGCAGGAAATGCGGCTCCTGGACCGGGACGTGCTTCCGTACTGGTTCGAGGAATGGGTCGATCCCTACCGGGAGTCGTACCGCCGGCTGCGCGTGCGGGCGCTGGAGGAGGCCGGGCACAGGCTGCTGGCCGACGGACGCCCCGGCGACGCGGTCGCGCTCGCGGCACGGGCGATCAAGGCCGAATATCTCCGCGACAGCGCCCACTGGCTCCTCATCCGGGCCCTCATGGCGGAGGGGAACCACAGTCAGGCCGTCGAACGCTACCGGCACTACGCGCATCTCCTGGAGACCGAACTCGGGGTCACCCCGCCGCTGTCCCTCATGGAGATCCTGCACGGGGAGCGCCGCCGTTAGGACGCCGGCTTTTCCGCCGCCTTTACCGCCGCCATCACGAATCACCACCGAGCGGACCGATTCGGTGACGCACCGGTGACACGGCCTTGGTGAAGTGTCCGGCAGAGGGCGCCGCAAAGGAATTCGGGCGCCCGGCCGGAACGACCGGCCTCATCATCTGGAAGGAATCCCATGACCGAGTACGTGCTGCGCGTCGACAACCAGTCGGCCAATTTCTTCGACTTCTGCGTGTTCCAGCGGATGCCGGACACGACCGTGCGCGACGTCTTCTCGCTGGCCTGGTTCGCCCAGTCGGCGCACCCGACCACCCAGCTCACCTTCCGCTGGACGATCGACTACTCGTTCGTCTGGAACGAGCCCGGGACGCTGGTGCCGGGGGTCATCTTCGACGACTCCCAGACCTGGGACGCCGACCCGGCCGACCCGGCGCTGAACACGGTGGGCCTCGACTACACCGAGGGGGCGTTCACCTTCGAGCGGAAGGCCGGCGCGAGCAGCAACGGCCTTTACATCAAGCAGGGGCCCGAGGTGCCCGCGAACACCGCCGGCGTCGGCATCGGAATGTCCGGCAACGGCACCTACCTGGTGCAGGCGCAGCCCAACCTGGAGCTGGTCTTCCAGCCCCACCCGAACTACTGGGTGGCCGCCGGCACCTTCACCGAGGGCCAGATCCTGGACCTCGAGACCATCACCAACGTCGCCGAGGTGGACTACGCGAACAACGTCTACGACGTGACCGCCACGCTGCAGGGCGACAACTCCTGGAACGTCCAGCCCACCAGCCGGTGACACGGCGGCGGAGGCCCGGAGCCCGTCCGGGCCTCCGCCCGTGGTACAGCAGGCTGTACTCCTCCGGCGACGGCCTGACACTGATCATCGCGGCGCCCTATCGTCCTGGCCGAGGAGGTGCGGATGTCGACCCACACCGGCCGGCGGGTGCGGGCCCGCGCCCGGATCACCCTGGACGCGCTGGAGCACATCGTCGGCGGGCTCGGCACCGCCGTCCTGGCGCTGATCGCGCTGGTCTGGGCGATCGTGGTCGCGCTGACCTGCCTGATCGGCGTGGGCCGCCTGCTGCTCCCCGTCACGCTGCGCGGGGTGCGCCTCGTCGCCGAACGCGAACGCGCCCGGCTGTCGCGGTGGGGCCCGGAGATCATCGGCCCCGCGCCGATGCCGCCCCGGGCGCGCGACGCCCTCGCCGACCCCGCCGTCCGGCGCGAGCTGGGCTGGGTCGCCGCCCACGGCACCTGCGGGCTGCTCCTCGGCGTCTTCGGCGCGTCCCTCCCGCTGTGGGTCATGCGCGACCTCGCCTTCCCCCTGTACTGGTGGCTGATCCCGGGCGGCCCCGTGGAGCGGTCACCCGAATGGTGGCTGGTGCACGACTTCACCGGCGCCCTGCTGGTGGTGCCGATGGGGCTGGTCTGGGCGGCCGCGCTCGTCGCCCTGAGCCCGGTCCTGGCCCGCCTCCAGGCCTGGCCCGGACGGCGGCTCCTGGCCTCCGCCTCCGACACCGACCTCTCCCTCCGGATCGCGCAGCTGTCGGCCACCCGCGCCGCCGCGCTCGACGCCCACGCCACCGAACTGCGGCGCATCGAACGCTCCCTGCACGACGGCACCCAGAACCGGCTCGTCGCCGTCACCGTCATGCTGGGCGCGACCCGCCGCGCCCTCGCCCGCGACCCCGCCACCGCCGACGCCATGCTCGAACGCGCCCAGGCCGCCGCCGAGCAGGCGCTCGCCGAACTCCGCACGGTCGTGCGCGGCATCCTGCCGCCCGTCCTGGACGACCGCGGCCTCACCGGCGCCCTCGCCGGACTCGCCGCCGACTGCGCCGTGCCCTGCCGCGTCGACGTCGACATGCCCGGCCGGTGCGCCGCGTCCGTCGAGGCCACCGCCTACTTCGTGGTCGCCGAGGCGCTCACCAACATCGCCAAGCACAGCCGCGCCCGGCACGCCGCCGTGACCGTCCGGCAGCACGACCACCGGCTGCACCTGCGGATCGACGACGACGGCGCCGGCGGCGCCGACGAGGGCCACGGCTCCGGGATCACCGGGATCCGCCGCCGGATCGAGGCGCACGACGGCCGCCTCACCCTGACCAGCCCGGCCGGTGGGCCGACGACACTCCAGGTGGAGCTGCCATGCGGATCGTGATCGCCGAGGACGACCTGCTGCTGCGCGAGGGCCTCGCGCTGCTGCTGCGCGCGGAGTCGCTGGACGTGGTCGCCGCCACCGACGGCCCGGACGCCTTCCTGAAGGCCGTCGACGAGCACGGACCCGATGTCGCGATCGTGGACGTCCGGATGCCGCCGACGCACACCGACGAGGGCATCGTCGCCGCCGTCGAGGCCCGGCGCCGCCGTCCGGGGCTGGCCGTGCTCGTGCTGTCCGCCTACGTCGAGCAGGCGTTCGCCACCGAGCTGCTCTCCGGCGGCGCCGACGGGCTCGGCTACCTGCTCAAGGAACGCGTCGGCCGCGTCGAGCAGTTCATCGACGCCCTGCACCGCGTGGCCGCGGGCGGCACCGCCGTCGACCCCGACGTCGTCGCGCAACTCCTCACCCGCACCCGCCCCGACACCGCCCTCGAACGCCTCAGCCCCCGCGAACGGGAAGTACTCGCCGTCATGGCCGAAGGGCTGGGCAACAGCGCCATCGCCGAACGCCTCTTCATCACCGACGGGGCCGTCCACAAGCACATCCGCAACATCTTCGCCAAGCTCGACCTGGCCCCGGCCGACCGCACCGACCGCCGCGTCGCCGCCGTCTTGCGCTACCTGGAGAACACCCGGTAGCACTGACCGAAAGCCGCGGGCCCCACATCTGCAAGCGAGGTCGTCACATGGCCATCGACTACGCGCTGGAACTGGCCTGCCCCGAGCCCGCGGACCGCGTCGCCCGCGTCCTGCCCCAGACCCGCCTGCCCAGCGGACTCCTGGTGATGGCCGGCGAACGGTCCCCGCTCCCGTTCCCCGACCCCGTCGAAGAGCAATTCGGCTTCACCCCGACCGTCCACGTCCTCTTCCGCCTGGACATGCTCGAAGACGGCGCCCGGCAACGCCGGGACATGATCCGCCTGGCCACGACCATCCTCGACCGATTCGACGGCCCGGCTCTCCTGACTTTCGCCGGAGAAATCACCTGGCTCCTACGCCGGAACGGAAAACTGATGATCTCCGACCGCGACGACTTCTGGCCCCCCCTACCTCCTCTCCCTCCTCCCCCGCCCCCACGAACGCACACCCCTCCCCAACCTGTGAACGCGCTCAGCAAATCGGCGGTCACCACTCGGCGATGATCGGCGCGTCGGGTTCGTGCTGCCGCCAGGTCTCGGTGAGGCGGGCGAGGCGGGACGGGGCGGCGAAGCCGCGGACGGTCGCGACCTTGCCGCCGCTGATCTCGAACGCCGCGGCGCCGACGACCTGGTCGCCGAGCACGGCGAGGATGGCCGGGGAGCCGTTGACCAGCCCGAAGTGCATCGCGAGGGCACCGCCGACCAGCCGCCGCTTGGCGGGAGTGGGTGTGAACCCGGCCCGCGCGACGACGGCGACGCGTTCGGGGGTCCCGTACCGCAGCAGCGTCCTGGCCAGTCCGGCGCCGTCGGAGATCGCGGTCGCGTCATCGGTGAGCAGCGCCACCAGCCGTTCGGTGCGCCCCGACGAGGCGGCGGCGAGGAACTCCTCGACGACCTCGCGCGCGGACGCGAGGTCGACTTCGCCGCCGCGGCGCGCGCCCGCGACACGGCGCCGGGCCCGGTGGGCGTGCTGCTGGCTCGACGACTCGGTGATGTCGAGGATCCCGGCGATCTCCGCATGGCCGTAGGAGAAGGCCTCGCGCAGGACGTAGACGGCCCGTTCGACCGGCGAGAGGCGCTCCATGAGGGTCAGCACGGCCAGCGACACCGATTCGCGCTGCTCGAAGGTGTCGGCCGGGCCGAGCATCGGGTCGCCCTCCAGGAGCGGCTCGGGCAGCCAGGCGCCGACCGCGCGCTCGCGGCGTGCCTGCGCCGAGCGGAGCCGGTCGAGGCACAGGTTCGTGACGATCTTGGTCAGCCAGGCCTCCGGCACCTCGACCAGCTCCCGGTCGGCGGCCTGCCAGCGCAGGAACGCGTCCTGCACGGCGTCCTCGGCGTCGGCGGCCGAGCCGAGCAGACGGTACGCGAGCGAGGCCAGCCGGTCCCGGCTGGCCTCGAACCGTTCGATGGCGGTGCTGTCCATCAGGACCAACCTATGCGGCGACCCTCTCGGGTGCCGCGGCCAGGCGGCGCTTGCGCTTGGGCATGCCGAAGGTCGGGTGCGCCACGCCCAAGCGGGCGCCCTTGAGGATGCCCGCCTTGACACGGGCGGCCTTCCTGCCGCCCACGTACCAGGATTTCGATCGCGCCTCACCGTCGACCATCTGGAGGATCCCGTCCCGCCTCCCGAGGCTGATGTGGTTGCCGACGTAGACCAGCTTGGTGTTCGAGACCCGGTCGCCGGTCAGGCGTCCCACGATCGCCTCGAACGCCTGGACGCCGGTGTAGCCGGCCGACGCGCACGACATCGGCAGTCGCCGGCCGTTCTCGCCGATCGCGTGGACGCTGTCGCCCGCGGCGTAGACGTCCGGGTGCGAGACCGAGCGCATGGTGCGGTCGACGACGATCTGACCGGTCTCGGCGACCTTCAGGCCGGCGGCGGCCGCGATGGAGTCGACGGCGAACCCGGCCGTCCATACGGTCGCCTCGGCCGGGAACAAGGTGCCGTCGGCGCCGACCGCCCGCGTCGGCTCGACGGCCTCGATGCTGGTGTGCTCGTGGACCGTGATGCCGAGCCGGTCGAACGCCTGGCGCAGGTGGCGGCGGGCCCCGGGTGAGAGCCAGGCGCCCAGCTCGCCGCGGGCGGCGAGCGCGACCGAGAGACCGGGCCGTGACTCGGCGAGCTCGGTGGCGGTCTCGATGCCGGTCAGCCCCTCGCCGACGACCAGCACGGTCCCGCCTTCGTCCAGGCTGTCCAGGCGCTCGCGCAGACGCAGCGCCGAAGGCCGCCCGGCAACGTTGAAGGCGTGCTCGGCCACGCCGGGGACACCGTGGTCGGCGACCCGGCTGCCGAGCGAGTAGAGGAGCGTGTCGTAGGCGAGTTCGTCCCCGCCGGTCATGGCGACGGTCTTTCCCTCGGGGTCGACGGAGGTGACGCGCGCCAGGCGCAGCCGCACCCCGGTCCCGGCGAACATGTCGGCGAGCTTCTGGGTCCTGAGCCGCTGGCCCGCCGCGAGCTGGTGGAGGCGCATCCGCTCGACGAAGTCGGGCTCGGCGTTGACGACGGTGATCTCGGTGTCGGCGGGAGAGAGGCGGCGGGCCAGGTTCCCGGCGGCGTACGCCCCGGCGTATCCGGCGCCGAGGACGAGGATGCGGTGCTTCATGGCGTTGCTCCTGTCTGGTTCGTTGCCCCTTGAGCGAGACAGCGCCCCGATTCCTGACAGGAGCCGACTGTGAAGCGCGTCACCGGGCCTGCCTACCTCGTCCGCGCAGCCTCCGAATCAAGCCTCGCGATGGTGGCCAGGGCGCGAAGGTGGGGGCCGAGCGTGCGATCTCGGGTCTGCTCCGGCTCACTCCACCTGGACGAAACGGCCAACCCCGAACGCAGGCTGTGCCCGTTCAGGCCGGGGACGCCCGCCCGTTCGCCGCAGAGGACGACGCGATCGCTGATGGCGCGACCCGACATGCGTCCACCGTCCATCGAGCACCGAGCCTACGGCGCGGTTTGTGTGGCGCGATGTCGGCCAGTGGGTCGGCGTCGGGAAGCAGGAGATCGGCACGTAGGCCGAAGTGTGCGGCCGTCCTCCTTGCGCCAATCCCTTGGCTGAGGGGGGAAATCCTGGAAGAGCGACCGGAATGTCAGAGGGGGGTGTCATTCTCGGGTCAGGTCGCAGTCAACGGAGGTTCTTGATGGCAGCTCCTCCGCCCGCCCGGAGCGGGCCGCATGTCGTCGTTGTCGCCGGGGGCGCGCTGGTCGCCGGTGCGCTGGCCATGACCGTCGTGTTCGTGGTCGCTCCCTTGGTGGCCGAGTACTGGCCGTGGATCGTGGGCGTCCTGACCGTCGCGCTGCTGCTGGCGGCGGGCGGGGCCGTGCTGCTGGTGATGGAGCGGCGCGAGAGGAGGCGGCGGGCGGAGCGGTTGCGCGAGCTCGCCCATCTGGAACGGGTGGACGTGATGACCGGCGCGCAGTTCGAGGAGCTCACGGCCGAGCTGCTGCGCAGGGACGGGTTCCGGGCCGTCCAGGTGGTCGGCCGGGCCGGTGACCGGGGCGTCGACGTGACGGCGCTGACCGGCGACGGTGTCAAGGTCGCCGTGCAGTGCAAGCGGCAGCAGAAGACGGTCGGCGCCGACCGCGTGCGCAACCTCATCGGGGCCGTGCATTCGACGTATCGGGGTCATGTCGGGGTGCTGGTCACCAACAGCACGTTCACGCGGCACGCGCTGGACGAGGCGGACGGCACGCTGGTCCTGGTCGACCGCGACGCGCTCGCCCGCTGGATGGACGGCGAACCACTGGCTCTCTAGGAGGCGAACATGGTGGATGAGCTTGAGGTCTCCTACCACGAGGGGTGGGATCCGGGCGCCCGTGCGGCGGTCGGGGCGCTGTCCCCGGAGGTCGCGCGCGGCCGTGATCATGCGGGCGAGCAGTACGCGGTGCTGCTGTCGAGTGCGGGACGGCCCGTCGCGGTCATCGAGATCGCGTGGGGCGCCCACTACTGCGCGACCTGGCTCCTGGACGAGGAGGGGCGGCGCGACTTCGTCGCCGAGGGACGCGTCCTCGCCGAGGGCCGCCTCTTCATCAAGCGGCTGCGCCAGTGGGTGTACGCGGACGCGGGGCGGCCCGAGTTCGACGACGTCGCGGAGCGGCGCACCTGGGTGGTCAGGCTGGACGGGCAGCTGTGGTTGCAGCACGAGCCGTCCGGCAGTCGCGGCGGGCGGACGGACACCGGCCGCGAGGTCTCACCGGACGACTACTGGATGGACGTCCCCGAGTTCGGCGACTGGGGAGCGCTCGCCGGGTTCCTGGCCATTCGCGGGGAGCTTTCCGGGGAAGTGGTCCTGCGCGAGGTGCCCGGGGTGGAGGGCGAGGGGCTTCCCCCGGAGGAGCGGCCCTGGCACCCGCCGCGGCCACTGCGGCCGGGGCGGATCGACCTCCTGTTCACCGAGGGCACGCGCCACCGGTTGACGACCGGCGAGGAGGTCACCGTCGAGGTGTGGCGGGCCGGGGCGGGGCGGTTCTCGTCCGGGAAGGTCGCCGCCGCCGATCCCGGCTGGCTGGACTCCGATGTCGCGCCGTTCACCACGGCGGTCTCGCCGGGCGAGTACGACCTGGTGCTGTCCCGGCTCCGGCTCGACGACCCCCCGGAGGCCGCGATCGTCGCGGCGGCCAGGCTGGAGATCAGCGAGCAGCCCGTCGCGAGCTGGGAGCTCGCGCTGCGCGACGGGCAGGATCCCCGGACGCTCGGCGAGGGCGAGTTCTTCGGCTTCGGCGTCGACGCGGGGCTCGGCTGCTTCGTGGACGCGGCGGCCCTCCCCTCGCTGGCGGAGATCGTCGAGGAGGCGTGGGAGGAGACCTTCTCGGGGGACGAGACCGGGCCGGCGCACGAGTTCACCGATCCCGGCACGGGCGCCAACCTCATCGCGTTCCGGTCCGGATTCGGCGACGGCTCGTACCCGACGTGGATCGGCCGGGACGAGCGGGGCGGCGTGGCATGTTTCGTGGCCGACATGCTGGTCGTGGACGAGCCGCTGTGATCAGCGGGGCGGGCCCTGGCCCCTTTGGTCCGCCAGGCCGTAAAATGGGGCGAAATCCGTACCGGCGATGGTCCGCTCACACCGAGAAGTGCGCTGCTCCATGAACTCTCTCTCGTGCAAGGGGGGCTTGACCGCCCCGTCCCGGTGACGACCCGTACCGGGGCAGGAAACCCCGGCAAGATCCGCACCAGGCCGCGCCGCGAACTCCGCCGCACCCGTCGGCGCCGCGCGCACTCCTGCTGGGATCATCTGATCGCCGCCCCGCTGTGGCCGCTGCACGGCGCCAATCTCGGCACCCTGCTGCGCACCTGCGACGCGGTGGGCGCCTGCCTGGCCGTGCCGCGTTTCCCCTGGGTGCCCGAAGCCCTGGAACGGGGCAACACGCTCCGCCGTCCGTCCTGCGTGCACTGGGTGAACGACCCGCTCTCCTGGCTGGAGCACCAGCGCGCCGAGGACACCCAGGTCGTCGGCGTCGAACTCGCCGACGAGGCCGTCCGCCTGGCCGACCTCCCCGCCGCCCGTACGCGTACGGTCGCGGTGCTGGGCCACGAGCAGCACGGCATCCCGCCCGAGGCCCTCGACCTGCTCGATCTGGCGGTGGAGATCCCCATGGTCGGCACCGGCCAGAGCCTCAACGTGGCCGTCGCCGGCTCCCTGGTCCTCTACAAGCTCGCCGGACTGCTCTAGGGGTTGAGGAGTTCTCTCAGTTCGTCGCAGTAGAGCTTGAACTTGCGCTGGTCCATGGGGGTGACCACGGACATCCTGTTGTGGACCATGGGGTTGCGGACCTTGGCGAGCAGGGAGAAGCGCTCGCTCCAGTAGCTCTTGTCCTTGTTGATGACCTTGCCGAAGATGTCCCAGTGCGAGGCCATCAGGTCGTAGAGGTCGCGCGGGTAGGTGAAGTCGAGGAGGCGGGTGGAGGCGCGGGAGCCGAAGGAGGCGACCTCGCGGTCCATGAGCTGGCCGCACTTGTCGAGCATCGCGGTGAGCTTGGGGCGGGTCTTGCGGAGTTCGTCCGGCCAGTCGGGGCCGTAGCGGTCCTCGAAGGAGCGCTCGATGAGGTCGCGGAGGCCGCGCTCCACGCTCATCCAGTTGTCCCAGTCGGCCACGTCGCGGCTCAGCAGGGCGAGGTACTGCTGGAAGTGGTCGGAGAAGGCGCCGTAGGAGTCGTCCCGCACCCGGACGAGGCCGCGCTGCTGCAGGCTCAGCGCGTCGTTCGGGGTCACCACGAGCTGGGGGCCGAAGACGACCTCCAGCATGTCGCGGAGCTTGCCGTCCGCGCGCAGGAGTTCCTCCAGGTCGCGGTAGTAGTACTGGAACTCCGGGGGCATGGGGCCGTTCAGCGTCGGGATGTCGCCGGGCGGCGGGCCGTCCGGGTGCGCCTCGAAGACGCGTTCCAGCAGGACGCTCGCCAGGTACGGGTGGCCGCCGGTGAGCTCCTCCAGGCGGCCCGCCAGGTCGCCGGGGACGGGCAGGCGGGCGACCAGCTCCTCCAGTTCGGGACGGTCGAAGCAGACCAGGAAGATCGAACGGAAGATGCCCGGGAAGGTGGACTCGTCCGGGTCGGCCATGTCGACGATCTCGCGCAGCTCCCGGCGCGAGGTGGTGACCAGGCCGACGTTGCAGTCCAGGTTGTAGGCCAGCTCGCGGAGGGCCTGGAAGGTGCCCGGCTGGGACTTGAACGCCTCGCGGGCGGCGTCGAACTCGTCCAGGACCAGCACCACCCGCCAGCCCCGCCGCCGCACCAGCCGGAGGAACTCGCGCGCCTCGCTCTGCAGCTCCGCCCAGTCCAGGTCCGGGGCGAGGGCGCGCTCGTAGGCGCGGGCGATCCGCGCGTCGGTGTCCGGCACGCGTTCGCACACCAGGTCCCAGACGTCCTCGACGAGGCGGCGGAACAGCCGGTGCGCCCCGCCCTGCACGCTCACGTTCATCCAGACGGGCAGCAGGCGCGGATGCTCGGCCTGGACCTCGGGCCGCATGAACAGGTGGTAGGCCAGGCTGGACTTGCCGATCCGCGGCGGCCCGATGATGGCGGTGGCCGCGGCGGTCGGCTGCGCCAGCACGCGTTCCCGCAGCGTCCCGATCGCCCCGGCCCGGCCGACGTGCGCGTCGCCGTGCACGATGTGCCCGACCGTGGCGAACGGGTTGCCCGCACGGCTGTCGGTCATGTCCGCTACGCCTTCCTGTGCCACAGCCACTCGGCGAACAGCCCCACCCGGATGCGGTAGCGGTCCTCGGCCTCCTGGACGATCACGTTCCGCCGCACGAGGTCGTCCAGGACCCGCGGCCCCTCCGGCAGGTCGCGCGCCTTGCGGCCGTCCAGGTGCAGGTCGCGGCGGCGGCCGGTGAGGCAGACGTTCAGCACCGCCATGACGGTGTCCCCCGGCAGGTCGCTGACATCGGCGTCGCCCGGGGTGAGCAGGTTGTCGAACTGCTCCTGCAGGAGGGCCTGGTCGCCGCTGACCAGCGCGGTGGCGACCCGGTCGACGTCGGCGGGGCCGATGAGGAGTTGCCGCTCGGCGTTCATGTGCTGGATGAGGCGGTTGCAGAACAGCTGGATGTAGTACGGGCTGCGCGCGGTGAGTTCGAGGATGCGCTGCACGGAGTCGCCCCGGTAGCGGTTCTCCTGGTTCTCCAGCCGGACCGGCTTGGTGATCAGCGCCTCGGCGGGCCCGATGTCCAGGTACGACACCGGCTCCTGGCGGGCCACCTGGAACTCGTTCGGGAACGCCTTCAGGAACCGCGGCATCAGGTCGTTGCCGACGACGGCGCTGCTGAACAGCTTGCTCTCCAGCATCGCCTTCCACGCCTTCATGAACTCGCGGGGCAGGCCGCCGCGCTCGATCGCCGAGTACAGCACGGTGAACTCGTCCAGGAGCAGCACCATCCGCCAGTCGCGGTAGGCCTCGCTGCGCCGCATCCCGCGCTGGATCCCGCGCATGTAGTCGTCGAAGTAGATCTGCGGGTCGCCGCTGTCGATGAAGTCGCGCAGCACGGGGCGCGGCAGGTCCAGGGCGGGCCGGCCCTCCTCCTCGTGGTCCTCCAGCTGCCGGAAGAACGCGTCGGCGATCTTGTAGAGGAAGCGGGCGTGGTCGAGGTTGGTGGCCAGCTCCAGCAGGCTGAACTTGGCCGCCAGCACCGGCGGTTCGAGGGCCTGCTGCAGGTGGTGGAGCACCGAGGACTTCCCGACGCGCTTCTGGCCGTAGATGACCACGCACTTGGCGTCGGGCCGCTCCAGCGCGTCCACCAGGGTCTGGATCAGCTCCTCCCGGCCGTAGAACATCTCCACGTCCTCGACCGGGGAGCCCTCCGAGTACGGGTTGGGGATCGGCTTCCAGTCCTGCGGGTCGTTCAGCCGCAGCGACAGCGTGTCGGGCTCGGTGACGACGCGCCGGTCGGACCGGACGGTGAACTCCAGCCGGTAGCGCAGCGTCACCAGCCGCTCCCCGACCGCGTACGGCGTCACCACCAGCGGCACCGTGCAGCTCTCGGTCTGCTCGTCCCGGAGGCTGTGCGCGACCTGGATGGGCTCCGGGACGCGCCGGTAGTCGTCGGGGTTGTCCAGCACGCGCAGCATCACGTCCACGGCCGGGCTGCGGCGCGGCAGGTTCTTCACGCTGAGCTGCACCTGGATGGTGGACGCGGCGTCGGGCGCGTAGCTGGGCAGGACCTGGTCGACCTCCAGTTCGCTGGGCTCGGCGGCGCGCCCCACCTCGTCGAAGTGCGCCGTGATCGCGGCGTCCAGCTTCCGCAGCAGCGGTACGAGGTACTCCAGGGAGAGCCGGGTCGGGTACTCCTCGATCTCCGCGACCAGCTCCCGCACCGCGGTGCGGATCTTGGACTCCAGCCGCTCCTGCTCCAGGTAGGAGGTCTGCTCCAGGTAGCCGCGGATGTCGCCCAGCGTGGTGGCGACGGTCTTCAGCCGGTCGATGTCCAGCGGCGTCGTCGGGGCCAGTGTGCGCGCCTGCTCCAGCTGCTGCTGGTCCTCGGCCAGCGTGCCGAGCGGCTCGCTGCGGTCCAGCGGAAGCTGCAGCGACTTGCGCTGCTCGTCGTTCTGCTGGCGGAGCGTGCGCAGCGCCTCCTGCCAGACGGTGACGTACACGTCCCGGGTGCAGCTGCCCGCCTCCCGGCCGAGGTAGGCGCACACCTCGTCGAACAGCACCCGGCGGATCTCGGCGACCAGGAACGTGCGCGACACGATCTCCTTGCGCACCGGGTCGGACCCGCCGGCCAGGTTGAGCAGCCCGAGCAGCAGCGGGCGGCGCAGGCTCTCGTTCTCCAGCACCCATTCCACGACCTTCTCGAACGGGGGCTTCTCCTGCGGCTGCTGCCAGTCGGGGTCCAGGTAGGACAGGACGAACTGGATGACCTTGAGCCTGCCCATCTCGTCCCAGGGGCCGAGGGCCACCGCCTGCGCGTAGTAGGTGCGGGTCACGTCCCCGTGCCGGCGCTCGGCGGCGCACAGGTCGCCCATCGCCGCGCCGAAACCGCGCAGCGACCGGCGGAACAGGTCGTCGTCGGTCTGGTTGAGGTCGCGCAGGATCCGCGCGGCCGACAGGTTGTAGGCGGCCCGGTCGGCCGAGCGCCGCGAGCCGAGCTTGCGGATCAGCGCCTCCAGGCCGTGCACGTCCTTCTCGCTGAGCGTGCCCTCCTGGACGCGCAGCGGGTTGACGCCCGCGTACTCGCAGCGGTCCAGGTGCAGCAGCAGGATGGGGCTGATCGAACCGGGCTGCTCGGGGCTCCAGTCGCTCTTGGCGAGCAGCACGTCGATCTTGTCCCACATGCCGGTGCGCTCGGCCTTCTCCAGCTCCTCCCAGATGTCGCGGAACTCGGGGTTGCGGGGGCCGTGCTTGAGCAGCCGCTCGGCCGCGTCCTTGGCGCTGCGCGCGTCCCGCAGCTTCCGGTACGCCACGATCAGCCGCTTGAGCAGCCCGGTGCGGGTCTGCTTGGAGTGGTCGCCCTCCAGCAGCGCCTCCAGCAGCAGCGCCGCCTCGTCCCACCGGCCGAGGTCGCTGACGATGGTGATGATCATGTTCTGGTGCGGGAGGTGCTCCTGCACCTCGTGGTCGGCGTCGCGGAGCAGCGTCAGCGCCTCCTCGCTGCGCTTCTGCCGGTGCAGCAGCCAGGCCAGGGAGCGCACCGCGCGCTCGTTGTCGCCGCCCTTGGCGATCGCCTGGCGGTACAGCTCCTCGGCCTTGGCCGGGTCCTTCTCCTGGGTGTCGGCGCGCTGCGCCCGCGCGTACAGCGACCCCCGGTCGCGGGCGGACTGGGGCTTGGACGGCCGGCCGGGCGCCGTGGCGGGACGCGGCGCGGGGGCCTTCTCGCGCCGCGCCACGTCGACGATCTCCAGCAGCTCGGCATGCTCGGGGTGGTCGGCCAGCGCCCGCTGCGCGATCTTCAGCGCGTCCGCGAACCTGCCGAGGTCGAGCTGGCGGCGGGCGGCGAACACGTGCAGGCGCGGGTCCTTGGGGCTGATCGCGGTCTCGTCCTCGGTCTCCTCCGCCGAGCCTGGCCGCGAGGCGGCGGGCGCGGGCCGGGCCGACTCGGGTTCCGGTACGAGCCGTGCGGCCGTCTCGGACGGCGCCGGCGGCGCGGGCGTGCGCCCCGGCCCCGGCGGCGGGACGGGCATGCCGGGACGCGCCGGGACGCGCGGAGCAACGCCTCCGCGAGGGGCCTGCGCCTCGGGACGGTACCGTTCGGCCGCGCCCGGTTCGAGGGCGTCGAGCACCCGCGCGAGGTCGTCGGCGTCCGGGCCGGTCTTGTACAGGAGCGGCTCCAGGTCGTACGCCCGGTCGGTGGCCAGCCGCCACACCAGGTACAGGCCGGCCCGTACCGCGACCGCGCGTTCGGCGGCGCCGGTCCGCGCCGCCGCGAGCACCGACGCGGGCAGGGAGAGGTCGCCGACGTCCAGCACCAGCGCGAGGAAGAGGCCCAGCGGCTGGTCGTCGGCCTGCTGGGCGGGGCTCAGGCGCAGCGCGTCGCCGAGGACCGCCGCGGCCGCCTCGTGCTCGCCCGCGCGCATACGCAGCACGGCCAGGTCCCAGGCGTAGCGCCCGCCGTACCGGGCCGCTCCGGCCATCCACTCCGCGGCCTGCCGCCGGGACGCCTCCGTGCCGCTGCGTTCGAGGAGCAGCAGCGCGGCCAGGTGCGCGGCGGGCGCGTACCCGCATCGCCCGCTCGCCGTGACCAGGTCGCGGATCGCCTGGATGGCGCGGCCGGGCTCGTTCAGCGTGCTGGACGACGCGAGCCGGTTGCGCACGCGGTTGAGATGCCCGTCGACCTCCTGGACGATGCCGTAGGAGAGCGGGATCGCGGTGTCGCGGGCGAAGACGGGCGCGGTCAGCTCGGCCTGCTCGGCGTCGACCGCGAACTCCTCCGGCAGCCGCTCCCAGTCGGCCGACAGCACGACCGGTTCGGGTTCGGGGGGCGGGGCGGGCGCCCGCGCGGCGGCCGGGACGGCGGGCGGCGGCGCCGCGACCGCCACCGACGCGTCCGCGAGTTCGATCTGCTCGATCGACGTCGCCAGAAGAAGCGAGGGTCCTTTTTCGGTCACCAGCACCAGGCTGTCGGCGTCGATCGCCTCAAGCCGGCCGCGGGTGGACCGCCCCCCGATCAGATGCACCACAACGTCCGAGCCGACGGAATACCATCGCTGGACCAGCCCCAGATCCACAGGTAAACCCTAACCGACATCAAAAGGGCGGACTTCTCCTTAAACGATATTCTCAAAAGGTGCTGCCCGAATTGCCAGTATTGGTCGGTCGCAGTCAGTCCGAGCAGAGGGACGGGGGCGGATTGGTGAGGCCGTCATGGCAGTCGGCGGGCGCGAAGCCCCCGGCCTCGCCCTTGCTCTCGGGCCGCCACGTGTGCACGGCGCGGCCCGCCGAGTCGTACCCGGTCACCGTTGCGACCCGGATCGTCACGGGACTCATCGCACCGCGCGACATCGCGTCGCCCTCGCCCTTGGTCGGGACCACTTTGGTGGGCGTGTGACCGAGGAAGAACCCGTTGTCCACGGTGGCCTCGGACGTGCGCCCGTTCTCCCAGGCGATCCTCACGCGTGCCACGCCGGGCTTCGCGCGGCCCACGAGGACGACACTGAGCGCGTACGCATCCCACGCGCTGGGCGACACCTGCCGTATCGCGTCGACGCGGAACGGGGCGCCGAACGTCCACAGGCCACCGGAGGTCCGTCCTGGCCAGGCATGGAAGATCGGCACCTCGACATTCCCCGCCCTCTCGCTGGTGGCGCACAGCACGAAGCCCGCCTCGCTCGCCACCTCGGCCAGGTAATCTCCCTTGTCCACCGGTGACTTCACCAGCAAGCGGAAGTCGCTCGCGCTGCCGTACTCGGGACGGTGCTCGCCCCCCATTCCCCTGGGGACCCCGTTCCGCAGGCAGCGGCGGGCGGTGTTCAGTTCCTCGGGCGAGTTCTCCGGGAGGCCCTGCGAGGTCTTGTCCGGCCGGGTGGTGTTCAGGGCGGGGGCCTTCTCCCCGGAGCCGGTGGCCTGCGTGAAAGTGACGGGCACGGCGACGGCCACGGCCAGCGCGAGCGCGGCACCGGCCGTGGCGCGGGTCCGGCGGCGGCGGTCGGCGGCGCGCAGCGCGCGTTCGGCGAGGCCGTCCACGGGCTCGGCCCGGTCGGCGATGCGGCCCAGCGCGTCCTTGAGCATGTCGTCGGTCATCTCACGCTCCCGTGAACTCGAGGTGGGCGGCGAGGTCGGGGGCCAGCTCGCGCAGCCGGGCGAGGGCGCGGTGGGCCTGGCTGCGGACCGTCCCGACCGAGCAGCCGAGGATCTGCGCGACCTCGCTCTCAGGCAGGTCCTCGTAGTAGCGCAGCACCAGCACGGCGCGCTTGCGCGGAGGCAGCGCGAGCAGGGCCTGCTCCAGCGTCACGCGCAGGTCGACCTCGCGGCTGCCGTCGTCCACCGGTATGTCGGGCGGCTCGGCCACGATCGCCTCCCGGCCCCGCCGCCGCCAGCGGTTGACCTGCTCGTTGTAGAGCACGCGGCGCACGTACGCCTCGGGGTTGTCGTGGACGTGGCGCCACCGCGCCGCCGTCTTGGCCAGCGCCGACTGCAGCAGCTCCTCGGCCGCGTGCTGGTCGCCGGTGAGCACGTACGCCGTCCGGATGAGGGTGCCGGACCGCGCCGCGACGAACGCGGTGAAGCTCTCGCGGGCTTCTCGGTTCACGGCGCCTCCTTCCGATGTCACCCCAATAGACACCGGAGCCCCGTACTCCCTATGCCGCCCGCCGCGAGATTCTCCGGCGGCCCTTCCCTCCCATGGTCTTCATGTCCATTACGCCGTCCGGTAGCGGACGATGACGGGGCTGCCGTTGACCTCGACGGCCTGGCCCGGCTGGACGGCCCGGGGCGCCTGGCCCGAGCGGGCTGTCCGACCGCTATGCGGCGCCTGTCATCACGGGTCGGCGGGCCGCACGGCGCGGAAGCGCACCAGGACGGGACGCTCGGTGAGCGGCAGCTTCACCCCGCCGTGCACCGCCGCGACCCGGCCGTCGAGGTGGTCCGCGCGGTACGCGCCGTGCTCCAGCCGCATCTCGGCGCCGCCCTTGATCGCCCACCGCACCGCGCCCTCCTCTCCACCGGCGAGCCGGAAGCGGCACTGCCGGACGCCCTCGGGCAGGCCGTCCACGCGGCCCTGCCCGCACGACCGGATGCGGGCGCCGTCCAGCCACTCCTGCAGCTGTTCGACGAACAACGCGGCGCGGGTCGGGGGGCTGCCCTCCACCTGGAGCACCAGGGGCAGGTTCCGGACGCCCCAGCTGTAGAAGTACATGCGGGCGTAGCGGGCGTAGAGGCCCGCCAGGTAGAACCGCACCGCGAAGTTGTTGGCGTCCTCCTCCCCGAGCGAGGCGTCCGTCGGGCCGGAGTGGCCGGGGCCGGTGACCCACATCGGCAGGTGGACGCCCTCGTCGTGCAGGGCGTTGTAGACGAGGGTCGCCTGCTCGGTCATCTCCTCCGGCCGTCCGCCCGGGTCGCGCGGGTGCAGCTTGACGGCCACCGCGTCGCAGTGGCGGTAGCCCTTCAGGGACGCGAACCGGGCGATGTAGCGGAGCCCTTCGGCCTCCCACAGCTCCCCTATGGACGGGCACACGACCGTGGCCCGCGGGTCCTCCCGCCGGATGATGGCGGAGGCGCGCCGCGTCATCTCGGCCAGGGTGGGCAGGTCGCCGGTGTAGTGGTGGGGCGTGTTGGCGTAGTCCCAGAGTTCGTAGGCGCCGATGCGTCCCTTGTAGCGGGACGCCACGGCGCGGACGTAGCGGTCCCAGTGGGCCAGGTCGCGGGGCGGCGCGGTCCTGGAGTCGTCGTCGTAGGCGCTCCGGGGGCCGTCGGGCGCCGCCCAGGACGGCGTGATGCCCATGGTGTAGAGCATCGGGAGCCGGGCGCCCTCGGCGCCGTCGACCATGCGGTCGAGGTTGGCCCAGTCGAACGCCCCGGGGCGCGGCTCGACGTTGGCCCAGCGGGTGCGGCTGTCCCAGAACCGGACGGCCCCGGTGCGGAAGCCGGGCATGGCGCCGCTGTTGGTGCCGACGCTCGTGCCGAAGAACGTCGCGGGGACCGGCTTGGGCGGGTCGTTCACCCACGCGGGCCCCGGGACCCACTGCCGGTCGGGCGTGCCGGCCTCGGCGCGGTGGCGGTCGGTGACCGACGAGCCGCTCAGGCTGACCGCCAGCGTCAGCGCGACGCCGGCCGCGGCGAGGCGGAGCCGTACGCTGCTCGTTCTCCGCGGAGCCGGGGGCGGCGCAGGCGCTGGTGGCGGTGGACGCTCCGGACGTGTCGGGGGCGGGTCCGGCTCGGCGGCGCGCAGGGCCGGATCGTCCCGGAGCACGGCGTCGTGGACGCGGCGCAGCCGTTCGGTCGGTTCGAGCCCGGTCTCCTCGACCAGCAGGGCGCGCCCCTGGCGGTAGGACTCCAGCGCCTCCGACCGCCGTCCGCAGCGGTGGAGGGCCAGCATCAGCAGGGCGCGCAGCTCCTCGCGGAGGGGGTGCTCGGCGACCAGCGCGGCCAGTTCGGCGGCGGCGGCGCCGTGCCGGCCGAGGGCGAGCTCCACGCCAAGGCATTCCTCGTACGCGGCCAGCCGCAGCTCCTCCAGGCGGGCGGCCTCGCGGAGGACGAACGCCGCGTTCGCGCCGTCCAGGGCCCGGCCGCGCCACAGCCCGAGCGCCTCGCGGAAGGCGGCGGCCGCCTCGTCCGGGTGCCCCCGCCGGACGTCGTCGCGGGCGCGGGCGACCAGCTCGGTGAACGCGGTGACGTCCACTCGCGCCGGGCCCGCGCGCAGCACGTAGCCGGGCGGGCAGGTCTCGATGAGGGAGCCCGCCTCGCCCAGGGCGCGCCGCACCCGGTGGACCAGCGTGTGCACCTGGGTCCGGGCGGACCCCGGCGGGAGGTCGCCCCACAGCTCGTCCACCAGCCGCTCCACCGACACCACCCGGCCGGTGTCGAGGACCAGCGCGACCAGCAGCGCGCGCTGCCGCCCGCCGCCGAGGGGCACCGCGCTCCCGCCGATCGTCACCTCGACCGGGCCCAGCACCGAGAAGGCGACCTCGCGCATCTGCTCCTCCAGCTCCGGCGCTTCGGTACCGGCGGGACACGGACATTCAGCATGAATCAGGGACCAATTTCCCGGCCGACCCCCTCGGAAAATAGCACTTCGGAGCCGCTCCGGCCGAGGTCCGGCGGGGATCCGGGCGGAGGCCCGGACGAAAACCGCGGAGTCGGAAAATCGGCGCGTTCGTCGTCCGGTTCCGGGAAAGTCCGCCGCTAGTATGCGATCACACCATTCCCAGGTCCGTATGGACTGCCGACCCCGACTTGGAGTCCGACCCCATGACAGAACGGCCTCCCGCTTCGCAGTTCGCGTCGATTCCCGAGATCCGCTCGGACGTGGCGCACGCGGCGCGGGTCTGGAACTACTGGCTGGGCGGCAAGGACAACTACGAGGCCGACCGCGTCGCCGGTGACGCCGTTACCGCGACCTACCCGCAGATCGTCGACATGGCGGTGAAGTCGCGCGGGTTCCTGGTGCGCGCCGTACGGCATCTGGCGGCGGAGGCGGGCGTCCGCCAGTTCCTCGACATCGGCACCGGCCTGCCCACCATGCAGAACACCCACGAGGTCGCGCAGGGCGTCGCGCCCGAGTCGAAGGTCGTGTACGTGGACAACGACCCGCTGGTGCTGGCGCACGCCCGCGCGCTGCTGGTGAACACCAGTCCCGAGGGCGTGACCACCTATGTCAACGCCGATTACCACCAGCCCGACCAGATCATCGCCGACGCCAGGAACGTGCTGAACTTCAACGAGCCGCTGGCCGCCATGTTCATGGGCGTGCTGGGTTTCGCCCCCGATTTCGACGAGGTGCTCTCGATCGTCCGGCGGGTCATGGACGCGGCACCTTCGGGCAGTTATCTGGTGCTCTGGGACGCCACCGACACCAGTGAGGGAATGCGCGTCGGCACCGACGGTTACAACGCCAATGCGCCCATCGCCTACAACCTGCGTTCCCCGGAGCGGCTCGCCCAATGTTTCGAGGGGCTGGAGATGGTCGATCCGGGGCTGGTGCCGCTGACGCAGTGGCGGCCGGACGAGGTGGAGGTCGGGACGATCGAGCCGGTGGACGCGTACTGCGCGGTGGCCCGCAAGCCCTGAGCCGCGCGAACCCGGGCAGGTCAGGCGCAGGCAATCTCCAGGTGCCGCGCGAGGGAGCGGGCCGCCCGTCCCGAACGCAGCACGCCCGCGTCCGGTGCGCCGGGCCGCACGGCGGTGGCGTGCACCCCGGACGGGTCGATCGCGAGGTTCACGTCCAGCGTGCGCACGGTCGCGGTGAGGCCCGCGTGCCGAACGGCGACCGCCCACACCACCAGGGCGTGGCCCGGCACCGCCTCCGGCAGCGGGGCCTCGGTCGAGGCGTCGCCGGGGTCGGGCGCCACGAGCGGCCCGTAGCGGCGGGCCAGCAGGCCGATCGCCTCGTCCAGCGAGCGGGCGAAGTGCCACCCGTCCGGGGCGTGCAGCCGCCACCCGCCGCCCGGCCATGGTGACGCCTTCACCCGGCGCAGCCGCGGCGGGCCGACGGCGAGCAGGGCGTTCAGGGCGCGCGCCCGGCGGACCGCCCCGCCCTGGTCGAGCGGGGCGATCCGTTCGGTCCACGTCGCGGCCGTGCCGCAGGCTCCGCACATCGGTGCCTACAGCATCACGTCGCCGCTGTTGGGCCCGAGCGTCTGCCCCGTGTAGAGGTTGCCGCCGGGGTCGGAGGCCAGCAGGACGGCGGTGGGCGCGACCTCCTCGGGCCGCCCGAACCGTCCCAGCGGCAGCTCCGCGCCCTTGGCGGCCTTCCACTCGGCGCTGAGGCCGCCGATCAGCGGCGTCTCGATGGGGCCGGGCGCGATCGCGTTGACGAGCACGCCGTGCCGCGACACCTCCAGCGCGAGCGCCTTGGTGAAGCCGATCACGCCGGCCTTGGCCGCCGAGTAGTGGGTGAGCCCCTCGCCGCCCTTCTGGCCCAGCTGGGAGGCGATGTTGACGACGCGGCCCCCGCCCGCCTCGATCATGTGCGGGACGGTGTGCCGGCAGCAGAGGAACACGCTGCGCAGGTCGACCTCCAGCATCCGGTCCCAGGTGGCGGTGTCCATCTCCACCAGCGGCACCTCGCTGAGGATCCCGGCGCCGTTGACCAGGACGTCGAGGCCGCCGTGCGCGGAGATCGCCGCCGCGACCGTCTCCCGGACGGCGCCGTCGTCGGTGACGTCCAGGGCGTGCCGGGTGACGGCGGTGCCGCCGGGCAGACCGTCGGCGACCGCCTCCAGCCCGGCCGCGTCCAGGTCGGCGAGGGCGAGCGCGGCGCCCGCCTCGGCGTAGGCCCGCGCGATCGCGGCGCCGATCCCGCTGGCCGCGCCGGTGATCAGGGCGCGCCGTCCGGCGAGGACGGGAGTGGCTGTCATGTCGCTCTCCTCGGTCAGTCGGGGAACCGGACGGTGAGGCCGCCGTCCACCAGGAGCTGCTGGCCGGTGACGTAGCCCGCCTCGTCGGAGGTCAGGAACCTGATCACGTCGGCGACCTCCTCGGGGCTCCCGACCCGCCCGGCGGGGATGACCCGGGCGGCGGCGCGCAGCCCCTCCGGCCCGAGCGAGTTCTCCGCGTCCAGCGACTGCGGCGTCTCGATCAGGCCGGGGATGACGGCGTTCACGCGGATGCCGCGCGGCGCCAGCTCCACGCCCAGGGAACGGACGAGTCCGAGCACGCCCGCCTTGGCCGCCGCGTAGTGCGCGTGGTCGTCCCAGCCGTACACGCCGCCCGCGATGGACGACACCGCGACCATGGCGCCGCCCTCGCCCATGACCGCCGCGGCGGAGCGGAAGACGCGCAGCACGCCGGTGAGGTCGACGCCGAGCATCTCGTCCCAGCGGTCGTCGGTGAGCTCGGCGAGCGGGGCGCGGCGCAGCACGCCCGCCGCCGCCACGGCCATGTCGAGGCGGCCGAAGGTGTCGACGGCGGTCCGGACGAGGCCGTCCACGGCGGCGGAGTCGCGCACGTCGGCCGGGACGGCGACGGCCCGTCCCCCGGCGGCGGTCACCTCGTCCACCGCGGCCCGCGGGTCGTGCGGGTCGCCGGGGTGGTAGCCGATGACGCTGGCCACGCCCGCCCTCGCGTAGGCGACCGCGAGCGCGCGGCCGATCCCGCTGGCGCCGCCGCTGATGACGGCCGCCTTGGCCGGTTCGCTCACAGGGTGCTCCTCAGGTCGTGCGGGTTCTGGGACGGGACGGGCCCGCCGGACGCGGCGCCGGAGCCGTCCTGGTCGACGCGGCGGGTGCCGAGCATGGCCAGGCCGGACCCGAGGATGCCGACGGCGCCGGCGAAGAAGGCGGCCACCGACATCGGCAGGACGGCGCTCAGCAGCACCGACAGCACGGCCGATCCGGCGATCGCCCCGATGGGGCCCATGATGTGCGCGGTGTTGGGGCCGATGCCGCGGACCTTCGCGGGGTAGGACTCGCCCATGTAGAACAGCAGCGCGGCGTACGGGCCGAGCAGGAAGAACAGGCCGAGCGCGTACGCGGGGATCACGAACGCCGCCGACGACGGGCCGATCAGCATCACCGTCATCACCACGCCGCCGATCAGCCAGCCGATGGTGATCGTCAGGCGGCGGCCGATGCGGTCGCCGACGTAACCGTGCGCGATGTACCCGGCGAAGCCCGCCGCGTTGCCGAGGATCAGCACCAGCAGCGCGCTGTCGAACGAGACGCCCTTGGAGTCGGTGAGCACGGTCGTCCCGAGCACGGAGAAGACCTGGATGCCCATCCAGTTCAGCAGCCAGGCCGCCGACAGGCAGATCGTGTGGCGCCGCAGCTCGGGGGTGAAGATGTCGCGCAGCCGCCCGGTCTCGCCGGTCTCGACGCCGGCGTGCCGGGCCAGTTCGGCCGCCTCGCCGGCGCGCCCCTCGGCGCGCAGCTCGCGGATCCGGGTCAGGTTGACGAAGGTCGGCGACTCGGGGAGCTTGCGCACCAGCAGCACGATCACCACGGCGGGGAACGTGGCGAACAGGAACACCCCGTGCCAGCCGATGGTGTCCAGCAGCAGCGCCGAGACCAGCGCGGCCAGCAGCGCGCCGACCGGCCAGCCGCTCTGGACGAAGCTGTACATGAACCCGCGCCGCCGGTTGTTCCCGTAGACCTCGTTCAGGTAGACGCTGTTGACGACCTCCTCGGAGTAGCCGAGGCCGGACAGCGCCCGGATGAGGACCATGGAGACCTTGCCGCCGGCCAGCGCGGTGAGGCCGGAGGCGACCGCGGCGCCGGCGGTGGTGACGGCCAGGGCGCGGCGGCGTCCCCAGCGGTCGAGCATGGGGCCGACGCACAGCGAGACCACGAACGTGCCGATGGTGATCCAGGTGGTCACGGCGGTGGCGGTGCCGGAGTCCCAGCCGTAGTCGTCGGAGATGGCGGGCAGCAGGGTGCCGAAGAGGGTGTAGTCGAACACGCTGAACACCCAGGCGAGGAAGCAGACGATCGAGACGCGGCGGACGGCCGCCGGGGCGAGCGGTGCGCCGCCAGGGGGGAAGGGCGCGGAGTTTCCAGACATGGTCAGCCTTCAGGGGTGAAAGAAGGAAAGGGACTGCGGGGGGGAGGCTGGGGCCGTCGTGATCAGGTACGGCGGGTGCGGTGCGGGCGCGGGGCGCCCGCACCGGTGGCGGTCAGCGCGGGTTGCGCCGGGCGAAGTCGTCGGCGATCTCGTCGAAGCCGACCCAGCGGACGGCGTCGTGCCGGTTGATGTGCTCGATGATCCGCTCGTGCATGAGCAGGGTCTGCGGACGTCCCGAGACGTCCGGGTGGATCGTCATGGTGAACACCGCGTACTCGGACTCGCGGTGGATCCAGTCGAACTGGTCGATCCACATCTGCTCGAGGTCGCGCGGGTTGACGAACCCGTGGCTGTTCGGGCTGGCCTTGATGAACATCATCGGCGGCAGGTCGTCGAGGTACCAGGAGGCGGGGATCTCGATCAGCGCGGTCTCCTCGCCGCGCTCCAGCGGCTTCATCCACGCGCCGGCCGGACGGTCGTAGTCGATCTTCGTCCAGGAGTCGCCGACCCGGATGTAGTACGGCTCGAAGTCGCGGTGCATGAGCGAGTGGTCGTACTTGACGCCGCGCTCCAGCAGCAGCTCGTTGGTGACCGGGGAGAACTCCCACCAGGGCGCGACGTAGCCGGTGGGGCGGCGGCCCGCGCGGTCCTCGATCAGCTCGATGGAACGATCCAGGACGGCGGCCTCCTGCTCCCGGCTCATCGCGATCGGGTTCTCGTGGCTGTAGCCGTGCGCGCCGATCTCGTGCCCGGCGGCGACGCAGGCGTCGAACTGCTCGGGGAAGGTCTCGATCGAGTGGCCCGGCCAGAACCAGGTGGTGGGCAGCTCGTGGCGGCGGAACAGCTCCAGCAGGCGCGGCACGCCGACCTCGCCGGCGAACAGCCCGCGGGAGATGTCGCAGGGGGAGTCCTCCCCGCCGTACGAGCCGAGCCAGCCGCCGACCGCGTCGACGTCCACTCCGTACGCGACCAGGATTTCCTTTGCCATTGTCTCCCTCTCAGACTTCTCGGACGGGGCCGGGCACCCCGGCGGTGCCGGTGCCGGTGCCGGTGTAGGTGTAGGTGCTGGTGCCGGACGGGCTGAGCGCCCCGGCCTCGGCGAGCCAGGCGCGGCAGCGGCGGGCCGCCTCCGCCGGGCCCGCGCCGGGCTCGGCGGCGAGGGCGGCGGCGAGCAGCAGCCGGGCCTGCCAGGGCGACAGGTCGCCCGCGAACAGGGCCCCGGCCGCCGACAGCTCGGCGCTCGCCCCCGCGTAGAGGCCGAGCACGGGGCCCTCCCCGACCCGGCTGGCGACCGCCACCGGGACGCCCTCGCGGAGCAGGTCGAGGCAGGCGCGGACGACCTCGGGGGTGGCGTTCCCGACGCCGAACCCGGCGACGACCAGGCCGCGCGCGCCCGCCCGCCGGGCGGCGTGCACGGCGGTGGCGTCGGCGCCGAGGTACTGGGGGACGACGTCCACGCGGGGCAGGTCGTCGTGGCGGCCGGTGAGCAGCGGCGCGGGGCGGGGCGGGACGGCGTGCGGCCGGACGCCCGCCTCGTCCACGTGCGCGACCGGGCCGCGCCCGGGGGCGGCGAAGGCGGCGAGCGCGAGGCTGCTGACCTTGCGCACCCCGGCGGCGGGCCACACCCGGTCGTCGAAGGCCACGGTGACGCCGGTGCCGCGGGCGGCGGGCGAGGCGGCCCAGCGGAGCGCGGCGGCGAGGTTGCGGGGCCCGTCGGCGCCGGGGTGGCCGTAGGGCCGCTGCGCGCCGGTGAGCACGACGGGGACGTCCGAGCCGTGCGCCAGGCCCAGCAGGAAGGCCACTTCCTCCATGGTGTCGGTGCCGTGCGTGATGACGACGCCGTCGGCGGCGGCGCCCAGCTCGCGCACGGTGGCGGCCAGGGCCAGCGCGTCGGCGACGGTGGCGGCGAAGCTGACGGTGCGGCGCACCTCGCGCACCTCGACCCGCACGGCCGGATCCGCCCAGACGGCGGTGGACGCCGCGAGCAGCTCGGCCGTGGGGACGCCGACCCGGCGGCCGCCGGGCCCGTCCGTGGTGGCGATGGTGCCCCCGGTGCCCAGCAGGATCAGATGACGCACGCAACCTCCGCTAACGTTTGCGCTAACGATTGCGTACATAGTGGGGTCCGCATCGGCGCACGTCAAGCCCCGGTTCCCGAGAATGCGGCGGTTTAACACCGGCGACCCGCCCGTCCGCCACAATGTGGAGGGACCCGACCCGGAGGAGATCCACTTGGCCGACCGACCGCGCCTGTCCGACGTGGCGCGCGCCGCCGGCGTGCACACCACGACCGTCTCGCGCGCCCTGCGGGGCAGCGAGGGAGTGGGCGAGGAGACCGCCGAGCGGATCAGGCGGGTGGCCGCCGACCTCGGCTACCTCCCCCACCCGGCGGCCACCAGCCTGCGCACCGGCCGGTCCCGCATGATCGGCGTGGTGGTGCCGCGGCTCACCGACCTGGTGCTGGCCACGATCTACGAGGGCATCGAGGAGGGCGCCGCCGCGGCCGGATACCAGGCCGTGGTCGCCAACAGCGGCGACGACATCGAGACCCAGCGGCTGCGCACCGAGACGCTGCTGGGCATGCGGGTGGACGGCCTCATCCTGGGCGACGCCCGGACCGACTCCGGCCTGGTGCACGGGCTGGTCGACAGCGGCGCCAAGGTGGTCCTCACGTCCCGGCGGCTCCCCGGCGTCACCTCCGTCACCTGCGACGACCTCGACGGCGGCCGGCTGGCCGGGCGGCACCTGCTGGAGCTGGGGCACCGCCGGGTCGGCGTCATCGCCGGGCGGCCGTACGCCTCCACCGGCATCGAGCGCACCCGGGGGTTCCGCGAGGTGTACGCGGCCGCGGGCGTGCCCGTCCCCGACGACCACGTGCTGCACTCGCCGTTCGACGCCGAGGGCGGACGGCGCATGGCCGAGGCGCTGCTCGCCCTCGACCCGCGGCCGACCGCCATCTACGCGGTGAACGACTTCGCCGCCATCGGCGCGATGGGCGCGATCCGCGAGGCCGGCCTGCGGGTCGGCGAGGACGTCTCGGTGGTCGGGTACAACGACGTGTCCATCGCCGCCGACCTCCCGGTGTCGCTCACCACCGTCCGGTCGCCGATGCGGGAGATGGGACGCGGCGCCGCGGCCGCCATCGTCAAGCTGATCGAGGGCAGGCCCGCCCGGTCCCGCCGGCTGGCCCCCGAACTGGTGCGGCGGGCGTCCAGCGTCCCCCTCTCCGACCAGGGAGAACGCGCCGAGTCATAGGATGGGCACGGACGGCTACGGAAGGCGGTCGGGCATGGCAGGGCGCGACGGAACCGATCTCGCCGGGCTGGCCGGCCTCTACGAGGACCTGCACGCCCATCCCGAGCTCGCCTTCCAGGAGACCCGCACGGCCGGGATCGTCGCCGCCCGCCTGCGCGAGCTCGGCTACGACACCACCGCCGGGGTCGGCGGAACCGGCGTCGTCGGCGTCCTGCGCAACGGGCCCGGCCCGGCGGCGCTGCTCCGCGCCGACATGGACGCCCTCCCCGTCCAGGAGCGGACCGGGCTCCCCTACGCCAGCGCCGCCCGCACCATCGACGCCGACGGCCGCGAGGTGCCGGTCATGCACGCCTGCGGCCACGACGTGCACGTGACCTGCCTGCTGGGCGCGGCGGCGGTCCTGGCCGGCGACCGCTCCGGCTGGCAGGGCACGCTGCTGCTGGTGTTCCAGCCCGCCGAGGAGGCCGGACGCGGCGCCCGCGCCATGATCGACGACGGGCTGTTCGAGCGGTTCGACCGCCCGGCGGTGGTGCTGGGCCAGCATGTGGCGCCGCTGCCCGCCGGGGTGCTGGCGCTGCGGCCCGGCCCGGCGTTCGCCGCGTCCGACGCGCTGCGGGTCGTGCTGCACGGGCGCGGCGGGCACGGGTCGCGGCCGGAGACCGCGGTCGACCCGGTGGTGATGGCCGCGGCGACGGTGATGCGGCTGCAGGGCATCGCGGCGCGCGAGGTGGCCGCGTCCGAGACCGCCGTGGTCACGGTCGGGTCGCTGCGCGCCGGGGCCCGGGAGAACGTCATCCCCGACGACGCCGAGATGCTGCTGAGCGTGCGGACCTTCGACACCGCGGTGCGCGAGCGGGTCCTGGCCGCGATCGAGCGGATCGTGCGGGCCGAGGCCGCCGCCTCCGGCGCCCCGCAGGCCCCCGAGGTCACGGTGATCGAGTCCTTCCCCGCGGTGGTGAACGACCCCGAGGCGTGCGCGTTCACCAGGCGCGGCTTCGACACCGACCTCGGCCCCGGGCTGGTGCACGACCCCGGCCCGGTCACCGGCAGCGAGGACGTGGGCCATCTCGCCACCGCCGCCGGGGCGCCGTGCGTCTACTGGCTGCTGGGCGGCGCCGACCCCGCGGCGTTCGCGATGGCCGCCTCGATCGCCGACATCGAGCGGATCGTGCGGGGGCTGCCGTCCAACCACTCCCCGCTGTTCGCCCCGGTGGTCGAGCCGACGCTGGAGACCGGGGTCGCCGCGCTGGTGTCGGCGGCGCGCACCTGGCTGCCCTCCACCGCGTAGCCCTTCCGGGAGCGCTCCGGGGGTCAGCTCCCATCAGGCCATGCCGGCGTCGTGGGCGAGCAGGGCGATCTGGGTGCGGTTGTCGAGGTGGAGCTTGTCGAGCACGTTGGACACGTGGGCCTTGACCGTGGCCACGCTCATGTGGAGCTCGGCGGCGATGTCGGCGTTGGACCGCCCCTGCGCCACGGCCACCACCACGTCGTTCTCGCGCGGGCTCAGCGCGGCCAGGGCGTCCCGGGCCCGCTCGTAGGCGCCCGCCCGGGTGAGCGCGCGGTCCATCAGCCGGCGGGTGATCCCGGGCGACAGGATCGGCTCGCCGGCCGCGACGGAGTGCACCGCCTGCACGATCCGGGCCGGCGGGGTGTCCTTGAGCAGGTACCCGCTCGCCCCGGCGCGCAGCGCCCGCAGGATGTCCTCGTCGGCGTCGAACGTGGTCAGCACGATCACCTCGGGCGGGTCGCGCCGGAGCCGCAGCCTGCGGGTGGCGGTGATGCCGTCCACCCGCGGCATCCGCAGGTCCATGAGGACCACGTCGGGGGCGTGCGCGTCGGCGGCGGCGGGCACCTCGTCGCCGTCGGCGGCCTCGCCCACCACCGCGATGCCGTGGACGCCGTCCAGCATCATGGTCAGCCCGCCCCGGACCAGGTCCTCGTCGTCCACGATGAGCACGCGCAGGGGAGGGTTCACGCCGGCCATGGTAGCCACGCCTCCAGGCGGAACTCGCCGCCCGCGGTCCCGTGGTCGAGCCGTCCTCCGGCCAGCCGCACCCGCTCGGTCAGCCCGACCAGGCCGGTGCCGCTGCCGGGCGCGAGCGGCGCGCCGGCCTTGCCGTCCGGGCCGTCCGGGCCGTCGCCGTCCGGCGGCGGGAGCGGGTTGCGGACGTCGATGATCAGGCCGTCGCCGGGCCGCCCGTCCAGCCGGACCGCCACCGGGCGGCCCGCGGCGTGCTTGCGGGCGTTGGTCAGCGCCTCCTGGACGACCCGGTAGGCGGTGCGGCCGACGGCGGCGGGCGGCTCGCCGGAGCCGTCCACCCCGTTCCGCAGCCGGATCTCGCCGCCGGCCTCGCGGGCCTCGCCGACCAGCCGCGGGACGTCGGCCAGCAGGGGCTGCGGCCGCTCGCCCGCGCCGCCGGAGTCCTCCTCGCGCAGCACGATGATCACGTCGCGGAGCTCGTCGAGGGCCTGGTGCACCCCGGCGCGGATCACCCCGGCGGCGTGCGCCAGCTTCTCGGGCGGGGCGTCGGGGCGGTACTCCAGGGCGCCGGCGTAGGTGGCCAGCAGCGACAGCCGGTGCGCCAGGACGTCGTGCATCTCGCGGGCGATCATGGTGCGTTCCAGCATCCGCGCCTCGGCGACCCGGCGGCCCTGCTCGGCCTCGGCGCGGCGGGCCCGCTCGCGCAGCGACTCCAGCAGCGCCCGGCGGGCCCGGGTCCGGGCGCCCCAGGCGATCAGCGCGCCGTAGGCGAGGGTGACCAGGAGCAGCCACCAGCCGAAGGAGATCCCGCCGTTGGGCCGCCAGAGGCCCTGGACGGCGTGCGCCGCGATCCCGGCGGCGGCCACGGCGATCGCGATCCGCCCGTCGCGCCGCTGGGCGACCTGCAGCGCCCCGAACGTGGCCGGCGGGGTGGCGGCCGGGGAGAGCACCGCCAGGACGGTGAGCCCGAGGGTTCCGGTCACGGGGCGCCAGAGCGCGATCGGAGCGGCCAGCCAGCCCGCGATCCCGGCGACGAGGTCCAGCACGATCAGGTCGCCGGCCTGGTGGCGCGCCAGGAGCGTGAGCCCGACGAGGGTTCCCATGACGCCGAGGAGGAAGATGACCTCGGCTCTTCTGCCCGAACACCGTTTCACCGGCCACACGCTAGCCAGGGCCGGCCCGGCCCCGGCACCCACCAAAGTCGGTATCCGCGCCGGGCGCCGGGGCCGCCGGGGGCGGGCGTGGACGGCGCTTTGGCGGGACGTTGACCGGATTGCGGCCTGGGCAAAGAGGTGTTTACGGAAACAGGGAAAACCTTCTGGCAAGGTTCGCGGGCCTGTCGCGTTACAACTGAGTGGAATCACCGTGCAACGCACTGAACATGACCAAGACGGAGGAAGTAGACAGAATGCGCACCTCGCTGGCCAACCCCCGCCGTACCCGGATCGACGCCTGGCCCCGGCCGCGCACCGCGACCGACGACGCCCC
This sequence comes from Actinomadura rugatobispora, assembly GCF_055379765.1. Classification (NCBI taxonomy): domain Bacteria; kingdom Bacillati; phylum Actinomycetota; class Actinomycetes; order Streptosporangiales; family Thermomonosporaceae; genus Actinomadura; species Actinomadura rugatobispora. The sequence continues at coordinate 2,919,172 of NZ_AP029191.1, forward strand.
GCACACCGACCGGTCCGCCGACCACGGTGCCCACGTCCCAGAAGCCCGCCGCGCGGAGGGATGAGCCGAGGGATGAGCGCAGGGTGATCGCGGGGATGACCGCGAACCCGCAGGCGAGTGCCCCGAAAGAACTCCGATAAACCCCTTATCCAGCTTCGAGTGGTACAAGCTCGACATTCCTGAGCAAAGTGCTCGCCAATGGGACCAGTGCGCAAGTAAAGTTTCCCCACTGAAAGGTGGGGTTCCGTGCGCGAGCAGCTGGATCGCTGGATCGGGGTCGGGAGCATCGTCGCCGTGGCGGTGGTGCCCACGGTCCTGGTGCTGATGCCCTTGACGAAGGACGAACCGGCCGGCACCACGGGACAGCCCGGAGCGTCCCCCGCCGCGGGAGGCGTGGAGGGGCCCGCGAGCCCCACGCCCACCGACGGCCCGGTCCCGCCCGTCCCGGCGGGACGCAACTCCGGGACGCTCCCCGACATCGACACTCCCAGGACCGGGCAGGGAGGCGGCGGTAGATCATCGAGCCCCGCCAAGCCGTCCGGCTACAACGTCCCGGCCGACAACGGCGCCCGCATCACCGCCGTGAAGTGGAGCGGCAAGACCCGGGCGGACGTCTCGATCTCCTCCCCCGCGCTCGGCTCCACCCAGAAGGTCAGGGTGCTGGTCCCCCGGACCTGGAGCACCTCGTCCACCCGCACCTGGCCGACCGTCTACGCCTTCCACGGCGGCAACGACACCTACATCTCCTGGACCCGCAGCACCGACATCGCCAAGGTCGCCGCCGCCTACGACGTGCTCGTGGCCATGCCCGAGGGCCTCAACGGCTCGTACGCCGACTGGCACAACGGCGGCCGGGGCGGAACCCCCAAGTGGGAGACCTTCCACACCCAGGAAGTGCGCCAGCTCCTCGAACGCAACTTCCGCGCCGGCGCGGCCCGCGCGGCCATGGGGATCTCCTCCGGGGCGCAGGGCGCGATGACCTACGCGGCGCGCCACCCGGGCATGTACAAGTACGCCGCCGCCTACAGCGGGGTCCTGTCGATGCTCTCGCCCGGCATCCCGGCCCTGCTGCTGTTCATCAACACGCGGGCCGGGCAGAACGCCAACGACATCTGGGGCGACCCGGTGCGCGACCGCGCCAACTGGGCGGCGCACGACCCCGCCACCCTCGCGGGGAACCTGCGCGGCACAGGCGTGTACGTGTCCTCGGGCAACGGCTCGGCGGGCCCCCTCGACAAGGGCGGCCACGCCCCCTGGGACATCCGCTACCTGAGCGAGTCCCAGGTCGAGCGCACCAATCGGGACTTCGTCGCGCGGGCCAGGGCCGCCGGCGTCCCGGTCACCTCCGACTTCTACGGCCGCGGCTCGCACACCTGGGGCTACTGGAAGCGGGAGATGCACGAGAACTGGCCCACGATCATGCGGGCCATCGGCGCCCGCAAGCTCTGACGCCCCCGCCCTCCTCGTGATCAGCGCCTGAGCCAGGCCAGCACCTCCTCCAGGAACTGGCCGCGGCCCTTGTCCACGCGGTCCAGATGGGCGTAGTGGGTGGCACCGGCCAGTTCCACGGTCCGCACCCTCGCCGCGTTCACCAGGTCGGCGCGCAGCGTCGGCACGTCCTCGGCACGGCTCCAGAAGTCGAACTCGCTGCGCAGCACCAGCGTCCTCGCCCTGATTCCGCGGGCGTTCCAGAGTTTGCGGCCGGTGGCCAGGTAGAAGCTGTCGGAGAGGGCGCCCGTGGGAGCGCGGAAGCTCGGCGGCTCGCGGTCCCCGGACGTCGGGTCGCTCGCCAGGGCCTCCCGCACGTAGGACTCGACGACCTCCGGATCGCGCCACCGGCTCTTGTCGTCCACCGGAATGCTGTTGTCCCAGCTCGGCAGCAGCGACGCCCCCGTGCTGAACCGGTACGCGCCGAAGAGGGCGGCGTTGAACTCTCCGGGCCGCTCGGGGTCCTCGTAGTCGGTCCCGCGGCCCAGCGTGGGATGGCCGTCGACCTCCCCGTACAGGCTGTTGTAGATCACGAGGTGGCCGACCGCCGCCGGGTGCCGCGCGGCGTACCAGCCGAGCCAGTGCCCGCCGGTCGCCCAGCCGACCAGCGAGACCCGGCGCCCGCTGCGGTGCCGCACCTGGTCCACGACCGCGGCGATGTCGCGGACGACCTCCGTCCCCACGGCCAGCGGCGGATTCTCCCGGGCTGGACGGTCCATCGCGGGCGGGCGCGTGGAGTCCCCGTAGCCGCGGGCGTCCATGATGTGGACCCGGTGCCCGGCCGCGGCCAGGTCGTGCGCCAGCGACCCGCCGTCCACGGGCAGGTCGAAGCTGGCGGCGCCGGGGACCCGCGCGCCGTGCAGCAGGACGACCTGCGGCAGGTCGCGGTCGAAGGCCCGGGTGTGCCAGACCTCCCGGACGGCGACGCGGACGCCGCGGTCGCTCGGCGCCTGCCACCGGCTCCGGCGCACACCGCCGCCCGAGCGGGCTTCGGCGCGGGCCGCCGGTGCGGCCAGGCCGGAAAGGAGCGGGAGGGCGCCCAGTGCGGCCCCGAAGCGGGCCACCTGGCGGCGGGTGGGCGGTACGTCAGCCATCTCTCGGCCCCGTTCGTCGTCGGCGGATCTCCTCGCAGCCTGCCGAACGGCCCACCCGACGATCCAATCGAATAGATGGATCGATGCTCGACGATACTGATCTCATATCGCCGGAAGGGAGCCCGCCCGTGGAACTGCGGCACCTGCGCTGCGCCGTGGCGGTGGCCGACGCGCTGCACTTCGGCCGCGCCGCCCGGTCCCTGAACATGGCCCAGCCCCCGCTGAGCCAGCAGATCAAGGCCCTCGAAGAAGAGCTGGGGGTGCGGCTGTTCCACCGCAGCTCCCGCCGCGTCACCCTCACACCCGCCGGGGAGGCGTTCGTCGCCGAGGCGCGCGGGGTGCTGGCCGCCGCCGACCGCGCCCGCCTGTCGGCCCAGGCCGCCGGACGCGGCGACACCGGCCACCTGGTGATCGGCCTGGTCGGGTCGGCCGCGTTCGCCGCGCTCCCCCGGCTGGTGCGGGCGTTCCGCGGCCGCCATCCCGGCGTGGACCTCACGCTGCGCGAGATGACGACCGCCGAGCAGGCCGCCCGGCTCCTCAGCGGCGAGCTGGACGCCGGGCTGCTGCGCCCGCCGCTGGCCGGGGAGGCCGCCCGCGACCTGCAGCTCCTCGCCCTCGGCACGGAACCGCTGGTCGCCGCCCTGCCCGCGGGCCACGCCCTGGCCGGCCGCCGCCGCGTCGCGATCTCCGAGCTGGCGGCCGAGTCGTTCGTGCTGTTCCCCCGTCCCGCCGGGCCCGGCCTGCACGACCAGATCACCGCGCTGTGCAGGCGCGCCGGCTTCGTCCCCGCCCTGGGCCAGGAGGCCGTCCAGATGCAGACGATCGTGGGCATGGTCGCGGCCGGGCTGGGCGTCTCCCTGGTGCCCGACTCGGTCGCCAGGCTGCGTCGCGAGGACGTGGCGTTCGTCCCGGTCACCCCGCGCACGGTCACCTCCGCACTCTCCCTCGCCTGGCACCCGGCCGCGCCCTCCCCCGCACTGACCAATCTCCTGGCCACCGCCCGCGCGCTCGTCCCGGCCTGAGCCGCCCCGCGCGATCAGCCGGTGAGGTAGCCGCCGGAGGCGTCGATGTCGGTGCCCAGGACGGCGGTGGCGTCGTCCGAGGCGAGGAACATCACCACGCGGGCCATCTCCTGCGGCTGGACGATCCTCCTGATCGGGTAGTCCTGGGCGATCTGCTCGTAGGTCATGCCGAACGCCTCGGCGGCGCGGCGCAGCATCGGGGTGTCGACCGCGCCGGGCGCCAGGGCGTTGACGCGGATGTTGCGGGCGGCGTACTCCAGCGCCGCGACCTTGGTGAGCGAGGCCACGCCGTGCTTGCTGGCGTTGTACGGGGCGATCGTCGCGAAGCCCACCTCGGCCGAGATGGACGCGGTGTTGATGATGACACCCCGCTCGCGGCGCAGCATGTGCGGGATCTCGTACTTCATCGACAGGAACGTCCCGGCGGTGTTGGTGCGCCAGACCTGCTCGAAGTCGCCCAGCGTCTGCTCGTGCAGGGGCGCCGAGCGGGGGCTCTCGATCCCGGCGTTGTTGAAGGCGATGTCGATGCGGCCGTGCCGGCGGACGCACGCCTCGACCAGGGCGCGCACGTCGGACTCGCGGGTGACGTCGGCCCGCACGTACAGGGCGTCGCCGCCGAAACCGCGGATCTCGCGCTCGTGGCGGCGGCCGAGTTCGGCGCGGCGGCCGCAGAACACGACCCGGGCGCCCTCCCGCGCTATCTCGTACGCGGTGGCCTGGCCGATGCCGGAGGTGGCGCCGGTGATCAGGACTACCTTTCCGGCGAAGCGGCCATCGGGGTTCGCGCGGCCGGTGGCCGGGGCGGGCGGGTTCTGGGTGTTGGCGGCGGCGGTCCGGGCGGTCAGCGGCACGGCGGCCAGCCCGGCGGCGCCGATCGCCCCGGCGGCCAGCAGGCTCCGCCGCGACCTGGACGACTCCTGCCCGGACGACGCGGGCTCGGCGGTGTGCTCGTTCACGGCGTTTCCTCCTTCGGCGGGGGCGATCACCGGCGGGCCGGCCGGTCGATGGTCGTCCATTCGATGCCGGAGGCGGAGAAACGGTCGCGCAGGGCGTCGAGGTCGCCCGCCGCATAGGCGGTGTGATATCCGCGGATCAGCCGTACGTGCGGGTGTTCGCGACGGCCGGGAGCGGCAGTGGCCGGGCCCAGCGCGGCGGTACCCAGGGTCGACGCGCCTGCCGCACGCGGCAGGGCCGCACGGGAAATGTCGAGCACAATTCCTCCAGAAAGAAGGTGGATGTGCCCCGAACATTGCCGCACGCTCTCGGACGGCGTCCAAGACATACCGCTATAACCGTTGGTTATGAGGTCGCGGACGTGCTCTTTTCGGTGCGTTTTATGGAGCGGCTGATTTACTTCACGATTCGCTCGTGCGCGGGGCGCCGTCGAGGAGGGCGAGGTCGGACTGGGCGATGGTGGCCGTGACCAGGAGCTCGGTGATGAGGTTGTGGTTGAGGGTGTTGCCGAGCGGCGGCGGGACCTCCTCCTCGACCAGGCCGTACACCTTGGGGCTGAGGCGCTTGCGCACGTCGGTGACGATGTGCGCGGCGCGCTTGCTCGTCCACCGCCCCCCGGGCTGGAGGCGGCTCAACTCGTCGGCGACCTGGGCCCAGGTGAGCGGCTGCGGGTGCGGTTCCTGCCGCAGGTAGCGCTGGCTCAGGCACACCAGCACCAGATGCTCGGCGTCGCTGAGCTCCCACTGGTCGGCGTCGCAGGTGTCGGCCTCGTGCCGTTCGGCCCGGTTCCGCGTCGCCGCCTTCGTGGCGATCCGCACCTCCAGGAGGTGCTCCTGCCGGGGGGCGACGATGAACAGCGGCGTGTACGCGACGGGCAGTTCGGCGCGGTGCCCGCCCAGGACGAGCCGGGAGCCGGGGAAGCGGATCGCCAGCCTGCCGGTGTTGTGCAGGATCCAGCGGGAGCCCTCGGCGGTGATGTAGCCGTGCCGCCTGCTGACGTGCGGGTCGTTGCCGCCGACGCAGACGTGGACGTCGGGCTCGCAGCGTCCGAACAGCAGGTCGAAGCGCGCGCCCGGCGCGACGCTCATGCCGCCGTTCAGCCCCATGACGAACAGCGTCCCCGGCTGGGCCGGGGGGAGCCCATGGGCCAGGCTGCCGGCCTCTTTCGGCAGGATGTCGACCTTGTTCGACCGCTTGGGCATCGCCAGGACCATGGCTCACCTCTCCTTGTGCACACCCGGGGGGCCGTGCCCCCGCTCCACGCTACCCACCGGGCCCGGGAGGGGTCCCGGAACGTTTCTCATCCGGTGCCGTCGTAGTCTCCGCGGCCCGACTGCCCCGCCGCCGCGGCCACGCCGCTGGAGGTCTCGAACCCGTTGACGAGCACGCGCCACCTGACCTCTCCGGGCGGGAACCGGTACTGGAGCCGCCACTTGCTGCGCTGCGGCAGCGGCGGGACCTGCACGACCTGCCGCCAGGGCAGCTTCACCTTCCTCAGTGTGGTCGCCCGGCCGTTCACGGTGTAGGTCACGGAGGTGAGCCTGACGTCGCCGGTGATGTAGAACTCCAGCGTGCGGGGGCTCGGCTGCGTCTGCCGCACGACCGGTGACGCCGTCGGCGTGACGGTGCCGGACGCGGCGGGCCGCGCGCCGTCCCCCGGCCAGGCCACGATCACGCCGCCCGCGACCAGGGCCAGCGCGACGGCGCCGACGGCCGGCAGCCTGCGCCCGCGCCGCCACGCCGCGCCGGTCGCGGGCTGAGCACCGGCGGTGGGCGGGCCGCCGGGCGGGTTCTCCGCCTCGCCCGCGCGCCTGCCGATCTCGGCCGCCACCCGGGGCGGCAGCCAGGACGCGTCACCGGGCGGCGGCGCCGACAGCCGTTCGGCGAGTTCCTCCGCGCTGGGACGGCGCCCGGGGTCGCGGGCCAGGCAGGACGCGGCCAGTTCCCGCAGCCCCGCGTCGGCGATGCCGTCCAGCCGCGGCTCCTCCGACTCGATGCGGCGCATCACGGCGTGCCAGGGCCCGTCGCCGAACGGCTCCTCGCCCGTGCACGCGAACGCCAGCGTCGCCCCGAACGAGAAGACGTCCCCGGCCGGGCCCACCTCCGCGCCCGCCACCTGCTCGGGCGACATGAAACCGGGCGAACCGGCCCGGGCCCCCGGCCGGGTGACCGTGGCGGCGTCCACCGCGCGGGCGATCCCGAAGTCGATCACGCGCGGGCCGTCGGCGGTGAGCAGCACGTTGGCGGGCTTCAGATCGCGGTGGACGATCCCGGCCCGGTGGATCGCCGCCAGCGCCTCGGCGATCCCGGCTGCCAGCGGCCACACCGCCGCGGGCGGCAGCGGGCCGCCGTCCCGGACCGCCTCGCCCAGCGGGACCGCGGGCAGGAACTCGGTCACCAGCCAGGGGACGTCCGCGTCCGGGTCGGCGTCGATCAGCGGCGCGGTGAACCCGCCGCCGACCGCCCGCGCCGCGGCGGCCTCGCGCCGGAACCGGTCGCGGAACTCGGGGTCCCCGGCCAGCTCGGGGTGCACCAGCTTGACCGCGACGGCGCGGCCCCCGGCCGAGCGGCCGAAGTAGACCGTGCCCATGCCGCCGGAGCCGATCCGGGCCAGGACGCGGTAGCGCCGCTCCGCCGTCCCGATGGAACGCGGGTCGTCTGGTTCAAGGGGCCGCACGGGCGCCTCCGTTGGTCGTGGTGCCGCCGGGCGGGGCGACGGCGTGGACGTGGCCGTCCCGGGTGGCGACGAACGCCAGCCCGCCGATGCCCACCGGCCCGGACCTGAGCGTCATGTCCGCGGCGTAGGTCCACCGGACGCGGCCGGTCGCCGGGTCGAGCGCGTACACGTTCCGGTCGGTGCAGCCGACGTGGAGGGTGCCGCCGGACAGGCCGAGCGCGTTGCCCCGCCCGTAGTCGCCGCCCTCGCCCCGGCCGAGGCGGCGCGACCAGACGACCTCGCCGGTGGCGGTCCGGAGCGCCAGGACCGTCCCGCCGCCCGCGTCGGTGTAGACCATCCCGCCGCCGGACTGGAGCCGGAAGCCGTACCCCGCGCCCGGCCTGCGCCAGGCGACCCGGCCGTCGGCGGCGCGCAGGGCGTGCAGGGTGGCGTGCTTGTCGGCGACGAGGAACAGCCCGTCGGCGTGGTGCGGGTAGCGGCCCGTGTCGATCGCGCGGGTCCATGCGGTACGGCCGTCGCGGGCGTCGAGCCCGACGACCTTGGTGTCGACGGCGACGACGATGCCGTCGCCCGCGGCGATGCCCTCCTCGGCGCCGGCGCGGGCCGTCCACCGCACCCGGCCGTCGCGGGCGCCGAGCGCGCGGACCCGCTTGTCGTCGCCGTGCCCGAAACAGGCCACCGGCCCGGTGAGCGCGGGCCCGGGGGTCGGCATGGTCCCGAACGGCAGGTCGTGTTTCCAGAGGATCCTGCCGGAGGCCGCCCGTACGGCGGTGAGGTCCCAGGTGTCCGGGTCGACGAGGTAGGCGACGTCCCCCACGGCCTCGGACAGCCCGAGCGCACCGCGTTTCCACACGACGCGCCCGGTGCGGGGGTCGAGGGCCTGCACGCGCTCCTCGTCGCCCTTCGCCAGGACCAGCCCTCCGGCGCTCATCAGGTTCGGGTAGTAGTCGCTCACCTTCACCTTCCAGCGCTGGACGGCGCGCGGCGGCGGCCCTTCCGGCGAGGACGACGGCGACGCGCCGCTCCCGGCCGCCCGCGCCGGACCGTCGTCCCGGCTGCGGCTCCAGAGCACCGCTCCGAGCCCGCCCGCGGCCAGAGCACCCGCCCCGGCGATGAGCCCGCGACGGCTCATCGCCCTCGCCGGTGAGCCTGGTACGTCCGCGGGATCCGCGGTCGCCGCATCGGCGCTGGGCGGCTCGGCGGCCCCTCCGATGCCGTCGGGCGGCTCCGCCGTCACCGCGAAGGCGCCGGGTCGCTCTGCCGCCTGGACGGACGCGGCGTTGGTGGCGGGCGGGACCGGGGTGGCGTCGAGGCGGCGGGACTCGTTGGTGCGGCGGTCGATCTCCTCGGCGAGCGGGGCGGGCAGCCACCTCGTCCCCTGCAGCGGCGGCCCGCCCTCGTTGCCGAGCCGTTCCAGGAGGGCGGCTGCGGTCGGGCGCCTTCCGGGGTCCTGGTGGAGGCAGTCGGTGACCAGTGCGCGCAGCCACGGGTCGGTGAGGCCGTCCAGGTCGGCCTGGCCGGTCTTGATGCGGTACTGGCGGGAGCGCGCGGAGCCGCTGCCGAACGGCTCGGTCCCGGACGCCGCGTACGCCAGGACCGCGCCCAGAATGAAGACGTCGCCGGCCGGTCCGACCTCTTCGCCGGACACCTGCTCGGGCGACATGAATCCGGGGGTGCCGATGGGCGTCCCGGCCCGGGTGACGGCGGTGCCGTCCTCCGGCCGCGCGATCCCGAAGTCGATGACCCGGGGCCCTCCGGCGGTCAGGATCACGTTCGCCGGCTTCAGGTCGCGGTGGACGACGCCCGCGCCGTGGACGGCCGCGAGCGCCTCGGCGAGCCCGCCCGCCAGCGCGCGCACCGAGTCCGCGGGCATCGGGCCGTGGGAGCCGACGGCGTCCCGCAGCGTGAGGCCCGGCAGGTACGCGGTGACCAGCCACGGGTCGTGCGCGTCGGGGTCGGCGTCCAGCACCGGCGCGGTGAACGTCCCGGTCACCCTGCGGGCGGCGCCGATCTCGCGCCGGAACCGGGCGCGGTAGTCGGGGTCGCCGGTGAAGCGGCTGCGGATGACCTTGACGGCGACCAGCCGGCCGCCGCGCGACCGGCCCAGGTAGACGACGCCCATGCCGCCGGCGCCCAGGCGCGCGAGCAGCCGGTGGGAGCCGATCCGTTCGGGATCGCCCGGCTGGAGCGGGTCCACCGCCTCCTCCCCACCCGGTGAAGCACACCGTTCACGTTGCGTGGTCCCCGGCAGGAGACTAGAAGGTGCGGACGGGCGCGGGGTAGTGCTTTGGGTGGGTCTGTCGGTGCCGCTTGCCAGAATCGACCATGGTCTCCCGATGCTGTGACAGCCCGTCCCTCACACCGCTGATGAACCTGTCCGAGCGCGGGGTCCCGCACGGCGGCCCGGGGCACAGCATCGGCCACGACTACACGCGGGTGAGCCGCTGCGGCGCCTGCGCCGGGGGCGTGGTCGTCCACCACTCGCACGACTGCTGGGATCCGGCCGACCACCCGTCCTGGGACATGTACTGGTGGTGGCGCATCGACCCCGCCGACATGGGTGCGATGCTGGAGGCGGCGGCCTCCTGCCCGGCGCCGCTCGACTCGTCCTGCGCGTGCCGCGTCCACGAGGGGCTCGGGGGTTCCCACGTGCCGCCGCGCCAGGCGCGGTCGACGGAGACGCCGTACGAGAAGGCGCCCGTCCCGCGGGCGGCGGTGCGCGTGGAGGACGGCACGCCCCGCTGGACCGAGGGGTGAGCCCGGGGGTGATATGGACCACATCCCCTCCGGGCGGGGCCCGGACTGGCCGTGTGCGGAGGCGTCCGTACGCACAGGTCACCCCGCCCGGCCCGCCTTCCGGTGACAATCCCGCACGGAAAATTCGGCCATTATTTCCGGCATTGATTGTGCTAAAACCCGTCTGGGGTTCCCGTCCGGTTGCGGGCGGGATCTCCTGACGCAGGCAGCGTCGCCTGTTCGCGATCGAGGGTCTTGACGGCGGGCGGCTCCTGTTCGGGCGCCCGCGGGTGGAGAGGATCGTCATGGGCACGCCCGAGGCTCGGGACGTCGAACAGGTGATCAACACCGCGCGCTATCCGCTGTCCGACCCGGGAAGCGCAGGATGGCGGGCCGTGGTGGCCCGCACCCGCCGCGAACTGCGGGAATCGGGCTGCAGCGTGCTACCCGATTTCGTGCCTCCCGCATCGCGCGGGGCGCTGCGGGAGGAATGCGCGGCCATCGCGCCGCGGGCGCATTTCGAGGTCGAGACCGTCAACGCCTACAACATCGCCGTGGACGCGCCGCTGCCCGCCGGCCATCCCGGACGTATTTCGTTCGCGCGCGGCAACGCCTTCGTCGCGCGCGACCTCATCCCCGCCGGGCACATCGTCCAGCGCATCTATTCCAGCCGGCCGTTCCAGCGTTTCGTCGCCGACTGCTTCGGATTGGAGCGCGTGCACGAGCTCGCCGACCCGCTCTCAGGGCTGTGTCTGAACGTCGTCGATCCGGGTATGGAACATCCGTGGCATTTCGACACCAATGAGTTCACCGTGAGCATGCTCACCCAGCGGGCCGAGGACGGCGGCACCTTCGAATACTGCCCGAACATCCGTACGGCCGAGGCGGAGAATTTCGAAGACGTGCGCGCCGTCCTGGACGGCGGGGGCGGCCGGCTGGTCCGGCGGCTCGACCTCCGTCCCGGCGACCTCCAGCTCTTCAAGGGCCGCTACTCGCTGCACCGGGTCAGCCCGGTCCGGGGCGCGACACCGCGCCACACGGCGATCTTCGCCTACAGCGAGCGGCCCGGCGTCATCGGCAGCGTGGCGCGGACGAAGCAGCTCTTCGGCCGCGTGCTGCCCGAGCATCTGGCCGCCGAGAGCCGTGCCGTACGGGTCGACGCCCTCCTCGACTAGCCCAGCAACGCCCGAGCTGCTCCCCGAGAGGAACGCCACCGTGCGCGCCGACAGCACCGGCAAGATCTCGCTCGACCACATCTACACGCAGCCCGATCCACGCGCCTACTTCAGCACGCTCCGCGAACTCGACTACGCCATTCCGCAGCTCGCCAAGCCGTATTTCACCAAGCTCCTCCAGGAATACAAGGACGCGACGGGGGTGCGGCATCCGACGGTGCTCGACCTCGGCTGCTCGTACGGAATCAACGCCGCACTGCTGCGCTGCGACGCGACGATGGACGAGCTTTACGAGCGTTACAGCGGCCCCGGCTCCGCCGAACCCGGAACCGAGGAAATGGTGCGTCGCGACCGGGAATTGGTCCGTTCCCGCACCGGTTCGAGGACCACTCGTTTCGTGGGCCTGGACACCTCGGAGCCCGCCCTGTCGTACGCGGTCCGGGCCGGGTTCCTCGACGACGCCGTGCACGCCGATCTCGAGGAGAACGACCCCACCGGCCCGCAGCGCGAACGGCTCGCCGCCGCGGACCTGGTGATCTCCACCGGTTGCATCGGTTATGTCACCGAAAAGACGATCGGCCGGATCGTCGCCGCCGCCCGGGAAGGCGGGCGCCGGCCGTGGATGGCGCACTTCGTGCTGCGGATGTTCCCGTTCGACGCGGTCGAGGAGACCCTGGCGGCGGCCGGTTACGAGACCGTCCGCGCCGACGGGGTGTTCAGGCAACGCCGATTCGCGACCGCGGACGAGGAGTCGCAGGTGCTGGACACCCTGGCCGGTGTGGGCGTGGACGCCGGCGGCGTGGAATCCGAAGGCGGCCTTTACGCCCGACTCCACATTTCCCGGCCCCGCGCCGCGAGTGACGCGTAATCATGGACCTGGCAGCCGATAAGACCATCCGGACCGAGGATCGACGCATTGAACAGTAATCATGAGCCGTCCCCCCGCACCTTCGGCAACGAGGATGGCCTGCCCCGCGTTCCCCTGCCCTCCCTGGAGGCGAGCTGCGAGCGGCTGCTCGACTGGTGCGCGCCGCTCCTGGACGAGGCGCAGCTCGCCGAGACCCGGGCGGCGCTGGAGGAATTCCAGCGCCCCGGCGGCCCCGGCCGCGCGCTGCAGGCGGAGCTGGAGCGGTACGACGCGAGCGAGGGCGTGCACAGCTGGCTCGACACGTTCTGGCCGTACCGCTACCTGGGCCGCCGCGACCGCATCGCGCTCAACGCCAACTTCTTCTTCCTCTTCAAGGACGACCCCGCCCTGAGCGGATCCGCGTCGCCGCAGGTGGAGCGGGCCGCCGGGCTGATCGCCGCCGCGCTCGACTACAAGCTGCGGCTGGACGAGGAGCGCATCCCGCCCGCGACCCAGCGCGGCCGCCCCCTGTCGATGGTGCAGAACACGTTCCTGTTCTCCACCACCCGGATCCCCGGCGTGGTGCAGGACACCGTGCGCGTCCCTTACTCGGAGGAGTGGCCCGGCCCGTCCCGCGCCCGCCACATCGTGGTGTTCTTCCGCGGGAACATGTTCCGGGTGGACGTGCTGGGGCCGGGCGGCCGCCCGCACACCCTGGACGAGCTCGCCGCCGCCCTCCGCACGGTCCTGGAGGCCGAGCGGCGGCCGGAGGCGCCCGTCGGGCACCTCACCACCATGGCCAGGGCGGAGTGGGCGGAGGCCCGCGAGGCGCTCCTGGACCACGACCCCGGCAACGCGGCCTCGCTCGACGAGGTGGAGACCGCGCTGTTCTGCGTCTGCCTGGAGGACCTCGCCCCGCGCGACGACCTGGACGCCTGCGACGAGCTCCTGTACGGCGGCAGTGGCAACCGCTGGTTCGACAAGGCGGTCTCCCTGATCGTCTTCGCCGATGGCACGGCCGGCATCAACGTGGAGCACTGCGGTCTGGACGGCACCACGATCCTCAGCTTCGTGGACGCGCTGCTGGGCGAGCCCGCCGAGGCACAGTCGGCCCGTTCGGGCGCCGAGGCGCAGGGCGTCCCGGCCGTGCGGCCGATCGTGTTCGCGCTGGACGAGAAGCTGCGGAAGGTCGTGCGGGACGCCGGCGAGGCGTTCGCCGCGTACGGCGCGGCCACCGCGACGGAAACGGTGTCGTTCGACGACTTCGGCGGCGACCGGGCCAAGCGGCTGCGGATCTCGCCGGACGCGTTCGTGCAGCTGGCCTACCAGCTCGCCCACAAGCGCTCGAAGGGCTTCACGGGCGCCACCTACGAGTCGATCGCGACCCGCCACTTCAAGCACGGCCGGACCGAGGCGATGCGCGTGGTGACGCCCGAGGCGCTGCGCTTCGTCGAGGTCCTGGACGATCCGGCGGCCGGCGAGGAGGCCCGCCGGGCGGCGTTCCGGGCCGCCGCGGAGGCGCATGTGCGGCGGGCGAAGGACTGCCAGGCCGGGGACGCGCCCGAGCAGCACCTGTGGGAGCTGCAGCTGATCCAGCAGCGGCGCGGCGAGGAGCTCGGGGTGGCCGGGCCGCTCCCGCTGTTCGAGACGCCGGGCTGGCAGGTCATGCGGCACGACTACCTGAGCACGAGCTCGGCGCCGTCGGTCAACATCCGCTACTTCGGGTTCGGGTCGACGAGCGAGGACTGCATCGGCGTGGCGTACGTGCTGCTGCCCGACCGGTTCAACGTCTACCTGAGCACCCCCGCGAAGGTGGCCGGCGCCATGCACCTCTTCGCCGGGAAGCTGCGGGAGGCCGTCGCGGAACTCCAGGACCTGCTCGCCTCCGAGACCGAGACGGAGGCCGGGGTCAGTCGCTGATCCGGAGGATGTCGGCGATCACCTCGCTCATCGTGACCGGGTGGATCTCGCCGAGCGGGAGGTCCTCGGACGTGACGCGCGGGTCGGGGCTCGCCCAGACCGCGGTGACGGTCTGGTCGTCGCCCTGGCCCGCGTAGTAGGTCCCGAGGCCGGGGCTGATGTGCACGATGACGTACCGGCCGTTCTGGTCGGCGCGGACGAGCCGGCCGCCCCAGTCCTGGAACCTCGACTGCGCCATGCCCCGCACCTTGCCGTAGGGCGCGACGCGTCCTTCGAGCCGGGTCAGGCGGGTGGCGGCGCGCTCCTGGTCGGTGAGGCGGTGGACGGGCCGTCCGAGCTGCGGGAACGGCTGGAGGATCTCGTAGTCGGCGAACAGTTCCGACCACGCGGTCACCGATCCGGCGAGCTGGACCGGGTGGGCGAGGCCGATGCGCGCGCCCTCGGGCGGCTCGACGGCGTCGTCGTCCACGTCCGCGAACGTGCGGTCCTCGGCGATCCGGAACGCCGTCGCCCCGCCCTCGCCGTCCTCGGCGAGCCACACCAGCCGCCGGACGATGTGCCACAGCAGCGGGTGCGTGACGAAGAACCGCCGGAAGTCGTCCGGGCTCCAGCGGCGCCCCTGGACCATCGCGGTCTCCAGCCGCCGGATCTCGTCCTCCGCGACCGCCTTGACGTCCTTGCGGAGCCCGGCGAAGAGGGTGTGCGCGGCCGGGGCCAGGACGGGATCGTCGGCGGGGCCGGGCTTGGGCAGGCTCTTGCGCGTCTTGCCGTTCTGCTCGACGACGTGCGGCCGGAGCTGCTCGTCGAAGCCGACCGCGAACCGGCGCGGGCCGTAGTCGAAGGTCATGCCGCCCTCGGCGTCGAGGCCGAAGTCGGGGACGGCCCGGTCGGCGAGTTCGTCGGAGGTCAGCCCCCGGGCGGCGGCGATCTCGTCGATCTTCGCGCGGGCCCGGTCCTTGATTCCCGCGTACTTGCCCTTGCGGACGAGGGCGTGCAGGTGGGTGAGCGCGACGTCGGAGCCGATCCGGGCGAGGACGTCCAGCCCGGTGACGGCCCTGGGGGTGCCCTTCTCCCCAGGCCACGCGCGGATGAGGGGCGCGAGCCGCCGCACGGTGGTGTCGTCGCCGAGCAGCCCGAGCTGGGTCAGCGCCCAGTTGCCTTTGCTGGGCGCGCCGCACCCCTGCCAGCAGAGGAACACCGCCCAGGAGAACTCGGCCAGCGACACCGGGTCGCACAACTCGCGGACGACGTCGACGCCCGCGTAGGGCTCGTCCGCCTTGGACATGGCGAGCATGGTCAGCACGTGCCGCGTCGCGGCGGCGGGCAGGGCGCTCTCCCGCCCGCGCAGCAGCACCCGAGGCAGCAGGGCGGGGTCGGCCCAGTCGGTCTTGGGGATGCGGCCGGGCAGGATCTCCAGCGTGTCGAGGGCGAGCAGGTCCCGGACGGCTGAACCCGCCTCGCCCGCCGCCTCGCTGACCGCGTCCTCGCCGTGCTCCTCGGCCAGCAGCCGCAGCGCGCTCTCGGCGCCGCGCCGTTCAGGGCCGGTCTTTCCGAACGCGACCGGGACGAGGTACGGCACCGCCGCGACGCCGTGCCGCCGTAGCCAGCGGCGGGCGAACTCCCCGGCGCTCTTGAGCCGGGCGAGCCAGTCGGCCATCGTGCGGGCCACGT
Organism: Actinomadura rugatobispora; assembly: GCF_055379765.1. Classification (NCBI taxonomy): domain Bacteria; kingdom Bacillati; phylum Actinomycetota; class Actinomycetes; order Streptosporangiales; family Thermomonosporaceae; genus Actinomadura; species Actinomadura rugatobispora. Next base: position 2,934,756 of record NZ_AP029191.1, read on the forward strand.
CGGCGTCGAGGCAGGGGATCAGCGTCGCGCCGTGCTGGACGGGCGCGCCGGTGGCGACGCGCAGCCCCAGCGGCAGGGCGTCGGCCCCGAACCGCGCCATCACGGCCGGCAGCCACAGGTTGGCGAGGGGCATCCGCTCGGACGCCCAGGTCTCGACGGCGGCCCAGTGGGCGTCCGGCTTCCGCGCCCAATCGGGGAGGTGCCGCATGAACTCGTCGTAGACCTCGTGCTCGCCCGGTTCCCACCGCATGGAGCTTTCGGCGGGCGGCGTGAGGCCGTCCAGGACGACGGGCTTGGCCCGGTTGCGGGTGCGGCGCGTCCACGGCGGGTCGGCCAGCAGCGGGGGCAGATCGGGGGAATCGAGGACGTCGGCGGCGACGGGCAGCAGCGGCTCGACGGTCTTACGGCCTTCGGGTGTCAGCGTGGGCAGCACGGCCTTGGCGAGGTCGGGATCGGCGTTGACGCGGGAGCGCAGCAGCCCCTCGATGGTGAGCCGCTCGGTGGTGTTCGTGCCGGTGGCCTCGGCCAGTACCCGGATCGCCTGGGCGGGGAACCGCTCGGCCGCGGCCGCCACCCACGGCAGGGCGTCCTTCTCGCGGATCCGACTCACCAGCACCCGCAACGCCTCGTCGCTCGGCACCAGGGCGAGCGCCTCAAGGACCTCGCGGCAGGCCGAGGGGTAGCTGCGGAAGTTGTAGCCGAGGGCTGCGGCCAGCACCGGAATGGTGGCCGTTCCGCCGCCGTGCAGCAGGGTGGCGAGGATCTCCGGCCGCCCCTCGTCCCAGGACACCAGCGGCTGCGCCCACACGTCGGCGGCCTGCTCGGCGGTGGAGAGGGAGCAGAAGTACTGGAGGTGCGTGGCCCGCGACACGTGAGGACGGTCCTCGGTGAGGCATTCGTCCGCCCACTCCCGTTCGGTGGGCACGAGGTAGGTGACCGCGAGCCGCCGGAGCCCGTCCCCGCGATGGGCGGCGAGCCGCCGTACTGCCTCCCGGTACTCCTCGTCGCCCGCGGTGGCGAGCAGCGCGCGGAGCCTCCGCATGAACGCCCCATCGGCCCACCACCAGGAGAGATCCCTCGGTGAGGCGGCGCGCATCACCCCGCCGTGCCGCTCGGGCCCGGGGACGGCGACGATACCGCGGCCGAGGCCGCGCTTGCCGACGACCCACGGGGGCGGTTCCCGCCGGGGGAATCCGACCTGGACGCCGACCAGTTCGGTGAACGCGCAGGCCGCGAAGGGCAGGCCGTGCTCGCTCGCCCAGGCGTCCGCGAACGCGGCGCGGCGCGCGTCGTCGACGCCGGTGCACGTGACGAGGATGGAGGCGACGGCCGCCGCGCCGACCGGGTCGGGCTCGCCCCGCAGCCACGCCCGTACCGCCCCGGCCATCTCCGGGTCGGTGACGGGTTGCCGGAGCATCGTCTCGATCACGGGCTCGGCCGCCCGGGTCAGCTCCCGCACGGCCCCGGCGGCCTCCGGGTCGATCCGCACCGGGTGCTCGACCGGCGTCCCGCGCCGTGGATGCACCAGGCCACGCCACATGCCGGGCAGGACGATCACGTCTTCCTCCATGCCCCCGCACCGTACCGAGGGCCTCCGACATCTCCCCCTCAGGAGGCGGCGGGCGGCGGGGCGGTGGTGTCGCGGACGACCAGCCCGGCGGGCAGCAGGAGGCTCTGCGCGGCCGGGGCCGTGCCCGCGATCAGGTCGAGGAGCGTGCGGGCGGCGAGCCGGCCCTTCTCCACCAGCGGCTGCCGGACGGTGGTGAGCGGCGGGCTGGCGCCGACCGACAGCGGCAGGTCGTCGAAGCCGACCACCGACAGGTCGGCGGGGACGTCCAGGCCCAGCTCGCGGGCGGCGTCCAGGACGCCCAGGGCGAGCCGGTCGGTCATCGCCAGGATCGCGGTGGGGCGCCGCCCGGACGGCTGGTCGAGGAGCGCGCGGGCGGCGGCGCGGCCCAGGTCGGCGGTGTTGCCGCCGCACTCGACGACCGGGACGGCGCGCCCGGCGGGCAGCCCGTCGCGGTATCCGGCGATGCGGAGGCGGGCGACGGCGAAGCCGATGGCCTCCAGCCGGGCCCGGTCGGCGGGGCCGGAGCGGGCGTCGGCGGCGAGCCGGTCGGCCAGCACCGCGATCCGCTCGTGGCCGAGGCCGGTGAGGTGCGCGGCGGCCTGCCGGGCGCCGTCGCGGTCGTCGACGCCGATGTAGGGCTCCCTGTCGCCGGGCCGGAGCTCGGGCTCGTCCACCACCACCAGGGGCAGGCCGCGGGCGCGGGCGGCGACGAGGCCGGGGTGGTCGTCGGAGAGGGAGTAGGCGAGGAAGCCGTCCACGACGGCGCGGCTCACGGCGTCGGTGGCGGTGGCCCCGGAGGCGGGCGATTCGGGCGGGGCGGGGATGAGGGTGAGGCCGACGTCGGCGAGCTCGCTCGTCCCGGCGACGCCCTGGAGGAACAGCACGGCGGCCGGGTCGGTGAACGCGTAGGCCAGGGCCTCGGTGAACAGGACGCCCAGGGCGCCGACGCGGCGGGTGGCCAAGCCCGCGGCGAGCGGGTCGGGGCCGTGGTAGCCGAGCTCGCGGGCGGCCTGGAACACCCGCTCGCGCACGGCGGCCGACAGCTTGCCGGGGCGGTGGTAGGCGTTGGAGACGGTGGTGTGCGACACGCCCGCGGCGCGCGCCACGTCCCGCAAGGTGGCCATGGTGTCCCCGTTCGTTCTCCGTTTGACCGGTAAACCAGACTACCCGTAGGCTCGTCTTGTTTACCGGTCAACCCGAGGAAACGGGGAGGTGGGAGCGATGCGGGGGACGGTGATGCCCGAAACGCGCAGGGCCCGGCGGGCCGTGGCGGCGGTGTTCGCGCTCAACGGCGCGGTCTTCGCCTCGTGGCTGCCGCGCATTCCGGAGGTCAAGGCCGCGCTCGGGCTCGGCGACGCCGAACTGGGCGCCGCGCTGGCGGGCCCGGCGCTGGGCGCGGTGATCGCGATGATGGCGGCCGGGGTGCTGGTCGTCCGGCTCGGCAGCCGCCCGGTGACGCGGGTCTCGCTGGCCGCGTTCTGCGCCCTGCCCGCCCTGGTGGGGCCCGCGCCGTCCGGGCCCGCGCTGTTCGCCGCGCTGGCCGCGTGGGGCGCGGCGATGGGGTGCCTGGACGTGGCGATGAACAGCGCGGGCATGACCGTCCAGCGCCTCTACGGCCGCCCGATCATGTCCGGGCTGCACGCGGCCTTCAGCGGCGGCGCGCTGGCGGGCGCGGCGGCGGGATCGGTGGCGGCGCACCTGTCGGTGCCCGTGACCGTCCATCTGGCCGGGGGCGGCGCGATCGCGCTGGTGGCGGGGCTGGCGGCCACCCGGGGGCTGCTGCCCGCCGACCACGACGCGCAGGCGCGGGGCCCCGCGCTGGCCCGCCCGACCGGGCGGCTGCTCCTGCTCAGCGCGCTCGCGTTCGCCGCGCTGCTGTCGGAGGGCGCGGTGGCCGACTGGAGCGCGGTCTACCTGCGCGACACGCTGGGCACGGGGGCGGGCACGGCCGGGGCCGGGTACGCGGCGTTCGCGGTGGCGATGACCGTCGGGCGGCTCGCCGGTGACCGGTTGGTCACGGCCGTCGGGCCGGTCCGGGTCGTCGGCGTCCTGGGCGGGGTCGCCGCCGCCGCGCTGGGCGCCGCGCTGGCGGTCGGCACGGCCCCGGCCGCCCTGGCCGGGCTGGCCGCGCTGGGGCTGGGGCTGGCGTGCGTGGTCCCGGTGGTGTTCACCGCCGCCGCGCACGTCACCGACGCGCCCGGACCCGCGATCGCGACCGTCTCGACCTGCGGCTACCTGGGGTTCATCGCCGGTCCCCCGCTGATCGGCGCGGTCGCCCAGCTGATCGGGCTCGGCCCGGCGCTGGGCCTGGTGGCGGCGCTGGCGGGGCTCATGGCGCTGTCGGCCCGTGCCGTGCACCCGGCCGCCCGCACGACCACCGAACGAAATTTGTCACCTTCGTCCCTTTCCCGGGAGCCCGCCGCCGGGCGAGATTGATCGGTACGCGGGTTGAACCGTGCCCGGCCCCTGCCCCCCGGAGGGACGACATGCGCGCGAGAACGACGACCCGGCTGGCGGCGGCCCTCGCCGTGGCGGCGGCGATGGTCCCCGCCCCGGCGGCGGCCGCCACCGGCGGGACCCTGACGGTCCTGGCCTACAACGTGGCGGGCCTGCCCGAGCCGATCTCCGGCGGGAACCCGGCGCAGAACACCAAGCCGATCGGCGAGCGCGTGAACGCCTACGACGTGGTGAACGTCCAGGAGGACTTCAACTACCACGCCGACCTCTACAGCACCGACCGGCATCCGCACCGGACGCCCACCAGCGGCGGCGTCCTGTTCGGCAGCGGCCTCAACACGATGTCGGACCACCCCTTCACCGGCCTGACCCGCGTGAAGTGGACCTCCTGCAACGGCTTCGACTGCCTGACGCCCAAGGGCTTCACCCTCAAACGGCTCCGGCTCGCCGAGGGCGCCGTGATCGACCTCTACAACGTCCACGCGAACGCGGGGTCCACGAACGCCGACCTGGCCGCGCGCAGGGCCAACATCACCCAGCTCGCCTCGTACATCACGGCGCACTCGGCGGGCAACGCGGTCATCGTGGCGGGCGACACCAACACCCGCTACACGCGCGCGGGCGATAACATCCGCGACCTGGTGACGGCGGGCGGCCTCACCGACGCGTGGGTCGCCGCCGAGCGCGGCGGCGACCCGCCCCCGGCCGGAGACCCGGCGCTGGTCTGCGACGACGCCGCCGTCACCGACGCGTGCGAGGTCGTCGACAAGATCCTCTTCCGTGGGAGCGGCACCGTCGGCCTGCGCCTCACCGGCTACTCCAACGACGACGCCCGCTTCCGGACCGCCGACGACGAGATGCTGTCCGACCACTACCCGATCGCGGCCGCGTTCACCTGGACGCTCACCAGCCGGTGACCACCTCGGGTTCGCGGCGCCGGCGGCCCTCGCGGGGGCCGGCGTTCAGCGGCAGGCCGGCGAACCGCGGGACCTCCCCGGGTTCCGGCTCGCGGTCGTAGCGCCGGGCGCGGCGCAGCATGATGCGGAGCCGGGCCAGCAGTTCCTCCGGCTGGACCGGTTTGGCGAGGTGGTCGTCGGCCCCGGCCTCCAGGCCGTCGATCCGGTCGCGCAGGCCGTGGCGGGAGCCGAGCAGCAGGACGGGCAGGTCGTCACCGCGCAGGCGCAGCATCCGGCACGCGTCCAGGCCGTCCAGGTACGGCAGCCGCGCGTCCAGGACCGCGGCGTCGGGACGGGCGCGGTCGATCGCCTCCATCGTCTCCAGCCCGTCGCGGGCGGTCTCCACCGTGTAGCCGCCGAAGCGCAGCGCGCGTTCCACCGCGGCGCGCGCCTCGTGGTCGTCGCAGGCCACCAGGATCCGGCGCTCGGCGTCGTAGGTCGTGGTCAAGGCGTCCTCCCCGTTCGTTCCGCCTTCTCACGCAACGGTGCGACGCGGACCTCAACGGGGCATCGGACGATTCTTAACGTCGCATGAGAACTCGTGAATTGCAGAGAAAGCTTTGCAAAGAAGTCTCTGTAGAGTAGGTTCGGGCGGCATGACGATCCTTGGACGATGGCTCGGCGCGGCCGCCGGGCTCACCGCGGGCGCCGCCGCCGTCACCGCCTTCACCGTGCACGCGGCACCCGCCGTGACGAACGCCGTGCCGAACGCCGCGCCCGCCGCCGCCTCGCGCCTGGCGTGGTCCCCGTGCGACGACCCGGAGAACCCCGGCGCCGAGTGCGCCACGCTCTCCGTGCCCGTCGACTGGGAGCGTCCAGACGGCCCCAAGCTCGGCCTCGCACTCGCCCGCCGCACGGCCACCGGCCCCGGCGAACGCGTCGGAACGCTGGTGTTCGGCCCCGGCGGCCCGGGCGACAGCGGCGTCGACCGCGTCGTGACCGGCATCGGCAGGTTCAGCCCCGAGATCCGGCGCCGCTTCGACATCGTCAGCTTCGACCCGCGCGGCGTCGGCGACAGCAACCCGATCACCTGCTCCGGCGACCTGCTCGCCCGGCGCCCCTCACCGAAGATGGACGGCCAGGCCGACTTCGCGGCCACCCTCGCCTACAACGCCGAACTGCGCGCCGACTGCCGCGAGCGCACCGGCCCGGTCTTCGACCACCTGGACACCGCCCACACCGTCCGGGACCTGGAGGCGTTGCGGGCCGCCCTCGGCGAACCGAAGCTGACCTTCCACGGCAGCTCGTACGGGACGGTTTTGGGCGCCCAGTACGCCGAGACCTACCCGCACCGGATCCGCGCCATGGTCCTGGAGAGCGTGCTCGACCACAGCCTCCCGACAGCGCGCGCGCTGCTGCGCGACCAGGGGATCGCGGCGCAGGACTCCTTCGACGAGTTCGTGAAATGGTGCGGCGCCAACGAAGGCTGCGCCCTGCACGGCCGCGACGTGCGCGCGACCTGGAAGACGCTGCTCGCCCGCGCCGAACGCGGCGAGCTGGAGCACCCGAAGAAGCCCGGGACCCGCATCTCCTCGATCGACCTGGTCAACGTGATCGCCTTCCGCGCCTTCTACACCGCCGACTTCGCCGGTCTCGCCAGGACGATCGCCGCGATGGAGGCGAGCACGCCGCTGCCCGCCGCGCCCACCGCCCTCTCCCCCCTCCCGCCCACGGCCCCGATCTTCTGCTCGGACTGGCGGCTTCCCGTCCGCGACCACCGCGAGTACGCCTCGCTCGTACGGACGCTGAACACCGCCGCACCCGACATGCCGTACCTGCTCCCCCTCCGCATCACGACCGCGTGCCTGGGCGCCCCCGCCACCAACCCGCAGCACCGCCTCAAGGTGGACGGCGCCCCGCCGATCCTGCTGTCGAACGCGCGGCACGACCCCGCCACCGGCCACGCCGGAGCCCGATCCGTCGCCCGGCAGCTCGGCCGCGGCGGCGTGCTCCTCACCTACGAAGGGCACGGCCACGGCAGCGCCACCAGCGGCCCCTGCATGGAGAACACCGTCAACGCCTACCTCACCGACCTGAAGGTCCCGGCACGCGACACCTCCTGCCCGGCCTCCTCCGGCTAGCGGACGGCGGCGGTGCCCATGATGACGTCGTCGAGCAGGGCCACCAGCACGCCCTTCACCGACTCGCGGTCACGGGCGTCGCAGGGCACCACGGGCACGTGCTCCGCGACGCCCAGCGCCTCGCGCACCTCGTCCACGTCGAACACGCGGGAACCGTCGAAGTGGTTGACGCCGACGGCGAACGGGACGCCCGTCTCCTCGAAGAAGTCCACGGACGGGAACGCCTGGTCGATCCGGCGGGTGTCGACCAGCACCACCGCCCCGAGCGCGCCCTCGACCAGGTCGTCCCACAGGAACGCGAACCGCTCCTGACCGGGCGTGCCGAACAGGTACAGCACCACGCTCCCGTCCAGCGTGATCCGCCCGAAGTCGAACGCCACGGTCGTGGTGGTCTTCCCGGTCACGGCCGAGGCGTCGTCCACCCCGGCCGCCGCCTCGGTCATCGCCGCCTCCGTGGTCAGCGGGCGGATCTCGGAGATCGCGCCGACGAAGGTCGTCTTCCCGACCCCGAACCCGCCGGAGACGACGATCTTCGCGGAGACCATCCGGCCCGCCGCGGGCTCAGAGCGCACGGACACCGTCACGGATCCTCTCCAGCAGCGACAGGGAAGGACCGTCGCCGCCCGCGGCGCCCGCCAGGCCCGTCACGTGCTCGTGCACCGTCACCAGGCCCTCCGCGACGAGATCGGCGATCAGCACCCGCGCCACCCCCACCGGCACCCGCAGCGCGTGCGCCACCTCCGCGACGGCCACCGGACGCTGGCAGGTCTCCACGATCCGCCGCCGCTCGAACCCCAGCGGCGCCGACAGCGCGGACGGCGGCGCGCTGATCACGGTCTCCACCCGCAGCCGCCCGTCCACCGGACGGGTCCGGCCGCCCGTCACGATGAACGGCCGCACGAACCCCCCGTCGCCGTCGAACCCGTCGTCCGGAGCGGTCATCTCGGCGCCGCCCGCCGCAGCACCTGGTTCTTCAGCTCGGTCACCATCTGCGGCGTCAGCAGCCCGCCGAACCGGTCGCACAGCGTCGCCATCTCGTGCCCCACCAGGCCGAGATCGCAGCCCGCCGTCGCCACCACGCCCAGGCAGCTCCCGTCCGAGATCGCCGACACCAGCAGGAACCCGCGGCGCATCTCGATCATCACCAGCTTCAGGCCGTCGAAGTCGTAGTGCCGGGACGCGCTGCGGGCCAGGCTGGTCACGCCGGACACGATCGCGGCCAGTTGCTCGGCGCCGTCCCGGTCCAGGCCGTCCGACATCGCCATCAGCAGCCCGTCCGACGACACCGCCACCGAGTCGGTCACGCCGTCGGTGTTCCGCACGAAATTGCCGAGCAGCCAGTTGAAGCTCTGCGCCTCCGCCGCCACCTGGGTCATCGGTCCTCACCCTCCTCCTCGCCGGGGCGCCGCTCGGCGGCCCGGTGCACACCCGCCCGGAAGTCGTTGAGCATCGAGCGCACCTCGTCCGGCCTGCGCGCCGGATCGTCGGCGGGTCTGGACGGCGCCTCCCGAGGACGCACCGGACGCCGCAGGGGCTGCTCGCGCGGACGGCGCTTGACCAGGCCGTTCCGCGTCGTGGCCACGTCGCCGGGCGGCGGCATCACCGCCACGACGTCAACCGCCCGCCCCCGCTCACCCGCCACCGCCAGCACGGGCACCGGCTCCGGCACCGGCTCCGGCGCGGGCGGCTCGGGCTCCACCAGCAGGCTCGGGGGCAGCACGACCCGCGCCGACACCCCGTTCAGCGGCGAGTCGTGCAGCCACACCCGGACGCCCAGCCGCGCCGCGAGCCGTCCCACCACGTAGTGGCCCAGATCGCGGGCCGGGCTCACCAGGAAGTTCTGCTCGCCGCGCAGCCGCGCGTTGGCCGTGGCCATCGCCTCGGGCGCCATCCCGATCCCCTGGTCGACGATCGCGATGTGGTAGCCCGTCGCGTCGGCCCGCGCCTGCACCTCCACCTGCATGTCCGGCGGCGAGAACGAGAGCGCGTTCTCGATCAGCTCGGCCAGCAGATGGGAGATCTCCGCCGCCGCCGACCCCCGCACCGCCGCCTCGTCCGCGCGCCGCAGCACCACCCGCCGGTAGTCCTCCACCTCCGCGAACGCCGACCGCAGCACGTCCCCGACCGGGACCGTCCCGGACCAGCGCCGCGGGCTGTGCTCGCCCACCAGCACCAGCAGGCTCTCGGCGTTCCGGCGCATCCGGGTCGCCAGATGGTCGAGCTCGAACAGGTCCGCCAGCGCGCCCGGGTCCTCCTCCTTGCGCTCCAGCGCGCTGATGAAACCGAGCTGGCGGCGCACCAGGTTCTGGTTGCGGCGCCCCAGGTTGGCCAGCGACTCGGCGGTGTTGTGCCGCATCACCGCCTGCTCGACGGCCAGCCGCACGGCGGTGCGCTGCAGGTCCTCAAGCGCCTCGGCCACCTCCGCGAACTCGTCCGCCCGCCGGGTCAGCGCCGACCGCGACGCGTCCACCACCACCGTCCCGGGATCCTCGGCCGCCCGGATCCGCGCCACCGCCGACGGCAGCCGCCGCTCCGACGCCTCCCGGCCCTCCGCCGCCAGCAGCCGCAGCGGCCGCACCACCGACCGGAACGTGTACAGCCACAGCAGCACCGCGACGAGCAGGGCCGCGGCGGCGCCCGCCGAGTACAGCACCAGCGTCCGGCGCGCGCCGGCCCGCACGTCCAGCGCCCGCTCCCGCACGTCCGCGCCGATCCGGTGCTGGACGGCGCGCAGGTCGTCCACCAGGACCGTCATCGCGTCCCACCAGCGCGCCGCGTCGACGCCCAGCCGCCCGCCGTTCGTCCCGTCCAGCGCGCGCCGCTCGTAGACGTCGGCCGTGCCCGCCGCCGGGGTCGCCCGCGCCGCCTGGAGCGCCGCCGCCTGCCCCGGCGTCGCCACCCGCCCGAACCGGGCCAGCGCGTTCACCTTCGCGGCCCGCACCTCCGAGAACCGCCGGTAGTCGTCCTGGGTGAACCGGTCGGCGGCGAACACCCCGTTCAGGTGGCCGCGTTCGAGCGCGGTCGCCTCCTTGGCGTCGCCGAGCACGTTCAGCGCCTCCAGCCCGAGCCGCAGCGCGCGGTCCTGCCGGGCCGCCGAGTCGGCCGCGGCGGCCCCGGCCAGCGCGGTGATCGCCCCGGTGTAGAAGTCGAGCGTCTCGGTACGGCCCATCCGCCCCGAGTCGACCAGCCCCCGGACCGACCCCAGCGTGCCCAGCCGCCCCAGCGCACCCCGCACCGCCCGCGCCGTACCGTCCGGTGCCCGCGCCGCGACGCCGAGATCGGCGCGGTACCGGTCGGACTCGCGGCGCTGCGCGTCCACCTGCGCCCGGTACCCGCCCGCGCCGCCGAGCAGGCCACTGGTCAGACCGCGTTCCCGTTGCAGCGAGTGGATGAGCTCCTGGGCGGCCAGCACCAGCGTGACGTCCCGTACCGTCGCCTCGGCGTCGGCCGCGACCCGCGCCTGCCCCGCGACACCGGCCCCGGCCAGCACCACCAGCGACACCGTCGGCACGGCCAGGATGAGCGCCAGCCGCGCCCGGATCGTGCGGGCCGGCGCGAACCTGCGCCGCCCGCCCGCACCCCGGCCCTTCTCCTGAACCGGCGCACGATGGCGGGGACTCATGCCCCGGCCCCAGCAGACTCGGCCCTCATCGGCCCCATCCCCTCGTGAGCGCGCTCACCATCGAGCGGCCGCCAGCGAGCAAGGCTGCGTTTCACGGGCCTCGCCGAGCGCGGCAACGCGCTGACAGACGCTAGGTACACCGCATTTCCGGAAGATTGCGCCTCCGTATGAACCAAGTAGCGAGATCTTCACCGGCGCGCCTGGACGGTGGTGCCGACGCTCGCGCGGAACGCTCTCCACGCGGGACCGGAGAACCGCAGCACGGAGCCGCCCTCAGGATGCGCACCGTCCCGGACCCCGACCATGCCGCCGGGCAGGGCCGTGACCTCCACACACGCCTCCCCCTTCTCGCAGCGCCGGCTCTTGCGCCAGACCGTCCCATCGGAATTCAGCATCCGGATACAGGTCCTTTCAGTTCGCGGGAGCGGGAGACTGCGAATCCGGCTGGACGGGCTCCGCCGACGGCGACTCCACAGGCGGCGACGGCTGCGCCGGGCCGCTGGAGGTCTCGACCGGTACCCGTTCCACCGCTTTCCCGGGCGGGCGGTCGTCCTTCGGGGTGGTCGAGGGCTTGACACGCTCGTCCGGGACGGCCGGACGGCCCTGCACCTTGATGCCCGCCATGACGCACGAGCCCTCCGGCCGTCCGGCCTGCGGCGACTCCCTCTCCACCCGCACCGTGACACCGTCGGTGGAGCGGTCGATCGGCAGGGAGAAGGCTTCGTGGCCCCCGGCGGAAGCGCGCACGCTCTTCCGGACCCCACCGGCCGTCGCGGTCCAGCGGCATGGCTCCGAGGTTCCGAGCGCGGCGACCACCGCGGTCAGGTCGCCCCGCGCCACGGAGGTCTCGAAGTCGATGACGCGCTCGGCCGCGACGGCGCCGCCGCTGAGCACCCACCCCGAGGTGTAGGTCCGGCCGCCGATCCGGATGCCCTCCGCCCCCGCCCCCGCCCGCGGACGGCCGGTGGTTCCGTCGGTCACGAACTCCTTGTCGGGCCACGAGATCCGGATGCTCCTCCTCGGCCCGCCAGGGTCGTCCGAACGGCCCGGATCCGCCAGGTGCATGGACCCGGACTTGTGATCGGCCGGGCCGAGGACGTAATAGGCCACACCGAGTGAACCCAGCGCCAACCCGGTCGCCGTGACGCCCGCCAGCACGCCCGTCTTGAACCCCCAGCGCGCGCGGCGGCCGGATCCGCGCGGTGACGGCACGGGCCCCGCGGGGGCCGCGCCGTCGCAGAACTCCCGAACGAACTCCCTCTTGTCCTCGGCCGCCAGAACGTCCAGCCGGGCCGCGAACCCGGCCTCCCAGTCGAGGTCTGCCATGTCCTCACCTTCCAGCGTCATCGTTCGGGTCCGGAATGACCTTCGCCAGTTCGGTCAGCGCCTTGCGGTAACGGCTTTTGACCGTCGCCTCGGGCACATCGAACTTCTGCGCTATTTCGGAAAATGTCATTCCCAGGAAGTGTCGCGCGAGCACGACCGCCGCGAGCGTCCCGGAGAGCCCCATGACGGCGTTCCGGACGTCGATCCGGGTCGCGACCGCACCCGTCTCCTCGGGCCCGGCCACGCGAACCGAATCGAGAGGGATCTCGTTCCACTTCGCGCTCCGCCGCAGATTCTTGACGACCCTGCGAACGGCGGCCGTGTAGGCGTAGCCCGCCAGAACCTCCCTGTCCACCAGGTCACCGAGCCGCTCAGGATTCCTGTACAGCGACTCGAGGACGTCACCGACGAGATCGTCGGCATCGCTTCGAGAGAGCCTGAACTTGCGGGCCGCGCTGCGGACCGCGCGCTCCACCTCCTGGAATATCCACTCTTCACGACCTTTATCCCTACGGAAGGGATTGCGGTTGATCATGCAGTTTGCCCGCTTTCAAGTAGGCATGCCGCGACGCCATGTCCCGGCCGGAGAACCACATCACCCAGTTAGAGTCGATCTAGCGGCCAATAGTTGATCACCAGAAAAAGTGCCCGCATAATCACGATTTGCACGCGAAGAAACCGCGACGCCCCAGAAAAAAACCTCAGGCGGGATGGAGGCCGTAGCCGCGAGAGGCCAGGAGGGCGGCGGCGCGGCCGGGGTCGCGTTCACCCGGCCACCACAAAACCGGGGCCCACGGCAGCCCGCCATCGCCGTAACGGCGCAGCAGCGTCCCGTCCGCGTACAGGACCATCTCGCCGAAGACGAAGCCGCCCGGCGGATCGTCGGGATAGTCGTACACCCACCGCCAGCGGGCCACCACGTCGGCGTCCGGCCCGCGCTCGTCCATCGGCCCAGTAGACCAGAGAGTCGGCCTGGTCATGCCGGGGAGCGATGCGCGAATCACGCCACGGCCTGATGCGGATGGTTTCCCCAGAGCGTCATGCTCCACGGAGTCCCTACCTGCTCAAAAGGCGAGGAACATGTCTGCTCATGCAGCCCTGCCGCGATCCGCGGGTATCCCTGGTCGCGCTCTTTCCGTGCTCGCGGTCCTGGCCGTGGCCCTGGCCGCCGCCTTCGTCGCGGCTCCCCGCATGCTGGCGGGCGACTTCGCCGGTAGCCGCGACCTCGTCGAAGCCCTCCGCGAGTCGTTCACCGGGTACTGGAGTTCCGGCGACCGGGATCTGTCCCCGGACCTGGAGAGGGTCGTCGATTACTGGTTCCGCTACCACCTGGCCAAGGCGGCGATCGCCGCGGTCCTGCTGGTCGTGCTCGTCGCGCTCGGCACCCTCGTCTGGAAGGCGTTCCTGAAGGCCGACGGTCGAGGAAAGAGAGCCGCTCTCGCCTCGGCCGGCGTCCTCGTCACGATGCTCGCAGTGTCCTCGCTGCTGGCGACGATGGCCAACATCCAGGGCGCGGCCGCGCCCTACGCCTCGCTGCTGCCGATGCTGACGGCCGGCGCAGAGCCCACCGGCACGCTCGATCAAGTCCGGCAGCAACTGGCCGGCTACCCGGGCGCGGGTGGCCACACCCCGCCCGCACTCGAAGTGATGATCAGCGACTTCGCCCGCTACCACGTGGCGATGGCCGTGATAGCCGCGATCGTGGCAGCCTTCCTCATCGCCGTCAGCACAATGCTGTGGATCAGATTCGCGAGAACGGAGCCGTCCGCCAAGCGCGTGCTGGGATCGTTCGGCGTCCTGTCGGCGCTGCTGTCACTGGCCATGATCGTCATCGCCGTGGCGAACACGGCCACCGCGGCGGACCCTGCACCGGCTCTCCTGGCCTTCTTCGAGGGCAGCTGGTGAACCTGTGTCCGGGAACGTTCGCGTCAGCGGTAGCCGGTCAGGCCGTCCGCCAGCTCTTCTTCGTCGCCGTCGCGGAGGGCGTAGAGGGCTTGCTGCAGGGCGAACGTCCCGCGGATCGCGGCAATGCGGGTGGTGAGTCCGTCGTTGGACCAGCCGCCCAAGGCGAGTACCCGCTCCAGGAGGTCGCGGCCGTTGCCGGCGCCGATGGCCGCGAGGTCCTCGGCCTGGTCGCCGAGTGTGACGTCGTCCCAGTCGAGTACTCCGGCCAGGCGCGGCAGTCCGTGCGTCCACTCCCACAGGACGTTTTCGGCGCCGAGGTCACCGTGCACCACTGCTCGGGTGAGGTGGGGAAGGCCGTCGAGCGCTGCGAGTTCCCGATCGGCCCGCAGACGCCCGTGGTCGGACATGAGCTGGAACAGCTCCGCGCGCACGCATTCCGCGAAGTACCGCCACCGGTCTTCCGGTGCCTGAGGCAGGGCCAGAGCGGCCAGCAGCGCGGCGTACTGCGCCGCCACGGCGCCGGCCACGCGGCCATCGTCGAGCGCGTCGGCCGTCAGCGGTTCGCCGGGGATGCGGCTCAGCACCAGGAACGGCGGGTCTCCGCCCTGCAGCAGCAGCTCAGGTGTGCGGAAGCCGAGGTCGAACCCGGCAAGTGCACGGAGAGCGGCCACGCGCTGCGGCAACCGCTCGGCCGCCGCCCGGGTACGAGGCAGGCACACGACCCGGTCCGAGCCGATGACGACGGTGTGGAACTGTCCCCGGCGCACAGCCAGATCGTCCGGGTCGTCGACGGGCAGCAGCTGACTCAGCAGCGCGCGATGTGTTCGCCGGATGCTCACGGGATGACCTCCTGGTCCTTCGATGGCGCGGAGGTGATGTACACCAGAGTGCTGCGGATGCCCTTCTCTCCGCGGATGCGGCCGCGCTCACGCCGCTGGTCAGACCACGCATCCCGCTGCAGCGAGTGGACGAAGCCGCACATCACCTCGTCCCCTCGCGAGCACGCTCGCCATCGAGAGGCCGCCACACCGGCGGCCGTAAAGGGACCACACGCCCCTCGCAGTTCACGATCGCTTGGGCGGCCGCTTGGGAAGGCTGATGAGAACGTCCAGGCCCAGATGTTCTTTGAGCAGGAACTTCAACTCCTCGTTCTCGATGACCTGCATCCGGCCATGGCGTCGGGCGTGTTCGTGCCCGCCCTTGGTGACCCAGGACGTCGTCACCATGATGCCCTTGGTGGCGTGCTTGTCCTCCATCGTCCCCGCCAGCTCGCGTACGGCGTCGACGCCGACGGCACCTCGGTACCGTTTGGCCTGGATGATGCACAGCCCGCCGAAGATCGGGTCTTCGTTGGTGGCGACGCCGTCGACGCCATCGTCCTTGGACGCCTGCGTGACCCACGACTTCATCCCCATCGCCTCGAAGAGCTGACGCACCAGGTGCTCGAACTCGGCGGGGGTCAGATCCAGCAGATCAGGGCGGCTGTCCAGCCCGGCGACGGCGTCCATGCCCTCCACGAACGCGAACTGCTTGAGCAGCGCCTCGAAGTCGACCATGGGCCGGACCGCCTCCAGGTCGTAGGGGTGCGGCGAGACGAGCGCGCCAAGCTTTTGCTTGACGCACGCGACGGGATCCAGATCGGCCAGGACGAGTCCGGCGAACACCTCGCGCGTCGCGGCCACGCTGAGCAGGTAGGGCCTGATCGGACGGCCGGTAGCCCTGTCCTTGGTCCGCACGTACCCGCCAAAGGTGACCGCCGCGACGATGTCCGGGACGTCGACGGCGAAGACCTCATGCAGCGTGCGCAGCGCGACCTGGGCGATGACGGAGGCGTACCGCGTCTTGATCTCCTTGAGCGGCCGGACGAGCGGCTCGATCGCATCGCGTGTCTGGACGTACTTGTAGCCACGGTCGGCGGGGACGACGTCCTGGCCGGGCAACTCGTAGTCGATCACCAGTTCCTTGGGCTCCGGCCGGTAGACGACGCGGAAGCGGTGCGGGAACCCGTCCGGATATTCGGCCGAGTCGAGCACGAGTGTGAAGTACTGCGCGACCGCTTCCTGCTCCCCGGCGCGGAAGGCCCGCTCGAACTCGTCGACCTCGGCGTTCTGCCGCCGCGTCTCGTCCGCGGCCCGCTCCACCCGCCGCGCGTGCTCGGCACGGAGTTCGGCCAACCGCCGACGGCGCCGCTCCTCGGCCTCCGTGTACTGGGCACGGCGGCGCTCATGCTCCTCGCGCGCCGCGGCGACCTCCCGCTCGTACCGGGCGTTGCCACCGAAAAGGCGCCCCACCACCGCGCCGGGCGGACGGGGAGCCACGTCCGCCCACGCCGGTTCATCGACCGGCACGTCCAGCCCCTGCGGGTCGAACGGCGGCGGCTCGACCGCCTTCTTGAACGCGGCGAACCCGAACGATCGCGTCCCGCCGATCCCATCGGCCAACAGCGTCTCCAGCCTCGCCACCCGCGTATCGAGGTCGACGCCCTTCTCCTCGGCCTCCGCCTTACGCTGCTCGACGTAGAGCCGCCTGCGTTCCCGCTCGTTGGCGGCGGCCTGCCGCTCGGCCTCCCGCCGGGCCTTCTCCCGCTCGCGGTTCTCCCGGGCAAGCGCCTGCTCCCGTGATCTCCGCAATTGCTGTTCGAGCCGCTGCCGCCGCGCCCGTTCCCGTTGCAGATCCGCCCACATGCCCTGGCGTTTGGCCATCACGCTCTCCGAAATCGACCCTGCACACCCATTGCCCACGATGCCATCCCCGACCGCACAACGTGACCAATGCGGTCAATCTAGTAAGTGGGACTGACAACCCGCGGCAGGAAGGGCGTTCAGGGTAAGGAGATCTCGAACCGCAGGACACCGCCCCGCCGTGGGTGACCTCGCCGCCACCGTCCACGATCGCGTTGGTCAGGGCCCTCGACAGAAGCGGGACGCGTCCTCGCACGCACCATCCCCGGAACAGAGCAGCGGCCCGATCCTGCCTCGCGGCCAGCGCCGCCCGGCCGCCACGTTCGCCGCCGCCGAGGGGACGACCCACGTCCCCAGATACCGCCGGGTCCCCACGGCGAGGTTGTCCAGGATGATGTAGTTCGGGACGACTGTCCGGCCCGTCGCACGATCGGGGGCCGAGTCGGTCAGGCCCTCGCTGCGGTATCGCCCGTCCCGAGGGCGCCGCAACCGTACGGAGGCCGGACTACGCGGATCAGGGTCCTCACCCGTGATCGAGTCTTCCTCCTCTGGACACCACCCGGGCGGCCTACGACGCCATCGAAGGCCGGTGGCCGCCCCGGGCGGCGTTACGGCGCGCCTGGCCTCAGGCTAACGTCGCGGCCGCTGCTCGATGACCTTCGCGTGGACGAGCGTGCCGACGAGCTCGATGCGGAGAAGGGGATCGGCGGCGACGTCCTTGGAATGAAGCTTGACCTTGGAGTACGTGCGGTTGAGCCCGTCAGTGTCGATCACGATGCCCGGCGAACCGACGATGACCAGCTTCCCGTGCACCATCTCCGCGTCAATACGCAGGACGCTCGCTGTGATCTCCGCCTGGGTGAAGTCGAGGGTGACCCGGCACAGTTGCGTGCGAAGCTCGATGCGCGCGGGTACCCGCCACCGCCCCTCCTTCGCATACTTGCCGCCCCCTTGCTGGACCACGAGTACATCGTCGGCCGCGACCACGAGGTCAGCGGTGAGTTCGGCCAGCTCGCCGAGCGTCCGGGCCGCCAGCGCACGCCCCACCCGGACGTCGAGTTCCTCGGCATCGAGCCGACCGTCACCGGCGGCGATTCGCAACGCGTCCACGACACGGTCCCGGTCCCCGTGCGACGCCCGCGGATCGGGCAGGGCATCCGACATGGCAAGCACGCTAGCAAGGTAAATGACTCCACCAAACCAGTACTGCATGCGTTCAGAGGAAGGTGATCTCGAACCACACCCGCAGGCGGCCACCGTCCGCGGCCTCGTAGCCCCATTTCCGGGCGACCGCCTCCATGATGGGCAGCCCTCGTCCGCCCTCCCCGCACGGCTCTTCACTGAACCGCGGGACGCCGCCGCCACCGCCGTCGACGACCTCGACCCGCAGCGCCCCGTCCTCGAAGAAGGCGTCGACCTCGACGACCTCGCCGCCACCGTGCACGATCGCGTTGGTCAGGGCCTCCGACAGCAGCAGGACGGCGTCGTCGCCAGCACCGTCACCGAAACCAGGTAGCGACTCGATCGTGCCGCGCAGCCAGCGCCGCCCGATCGCCACGTGCGCCGCCGCCGAGGGGACGACACACGTCCCAAGATGCCGCCGGGTCACCGCAGCCCCACCGCCCACGCGATCGCTGCAGCGGTCCCGGCGACATCGCCCGCGACGTTCCATTGGTCGCCGAAGGCGTAAAGCCAACGCCCGCGATGATCAACCGCCGCCACCCCGAGCCGCCCTTGCCGCTCCGTGTACGGCACGTACAGCACCGCCTCGCCCTGCCGGGGGTGGACGAGCAGCGAGCCGCAACCCTGCCGTTCCTTGAGCTTGAAACAGAGATGGGCCAGAAGGCCGAACCGCACCGCATGCGGTCGTGTATCCGCCGTCACCGCCAGGCCGCCCCTTCGCCGGGCACGGCACACCGCCGCGATCACGACTATCTTCCGTGATCACACCCGCACCGTGCGTGATGGTCGCTATGGTTCAGAGTGTGGATTGAGCCCACGGATTTTGTAAACCCATAAGAGTGAGCCCGATCAAAAAATCATGGTCCGGCGGGCGGCAAATCCCCCCAGAAGGGAGCAAGAATGGCAAGTCGAACGAGCCCCACCGTGCGCAGGCGTCGACTCGCGTCAGAGATGCGGAGGCTCCGCAAGGAGGCGGGCAAGACCCGGGAGGAGGCGGCCAGGTTCGCCGACATCGCCCCGGCCACGGTCAGCCGCATCGAGGCCGCGACCCACGCCCCGAAGGTCGCCGACATCATGGCCCTCTGCCGGTTCTACGGCCTGGACGACGAACGCGCCGAGGTCCTCGTCACCCTCGCCCGCCAGAGCCGCCAGCGCGGCTGGTGGCACCAGTACTCGGGATCCATCCCCGAGTGGTTCGAGGTCTACGTCGGCTTGGAGGAAGAGGCAGCCGAGATCCTCACCTACGAGTCCGAAGCTGTCCCCGGCCTCCTGCAGGCTGAGGAATACATCAACTCAATGCTTCTCGCCGACATACAACAACCTACGAAAGAAGAAATCGACCGTCAGGTCTCTCTCCGAAAGAAGCGTCAAGAACGGCTGACCAGCGACGACGCACCGAAGTTGTGGGCAGTACTCAACGAAGCCGTGCTACGTAGAACAGTCGGCCCACCTGAAACCATGAAGGAGCAGTTGGACCACCTGATCAGGCTCTCCCGCCTCAACCACATCAACATCGTCGTACTGCCCTACAGCGCAGGTGCCCACCCTTCCATGGAAGGCCCCTGCAACGTCCTCAGGTTCCCTGAGCCCGCTGATCCGGACGTCGTGTACCTTCAATACAGACGAGGAAGCATCTACCTGGAGGATCCCTCCGATGTCAATGCTTACGTCGACCTCTTCGACCACCTCCGCTCCCGGGCCCTCGGCCCCAACGAGTCCCGCATCTTGATGGAGCAGGTGGCTGCAGAACTGTCTTAAAGACAACGACCTAGGAGCGCGTCATCATGCATTCCCCCCACGTCCGGTGGCGCAGAAGCAGTCACAGCACTCAGCAGGGCAACTGCGTCGAGATCGGAACTTGGCGAAGGAGCAGCCACAGCATGGGCAACGGTGGCGAGTGCGTCGAGGGCGGCATGTGGCGCAAGAGTAGCCACAGCACCGGCAACGGCGGCGAGTGTGTCGAGGTGGCTGCTGATGAGGCGTTGGTGTTGGCTCGGGACTCCAAGGATCCTGAGGGGCCGGTGCTCGGGTTCGGCCCTGACGCCTGGCGGACGTTCATCGGCGCGGTGAAGGGCGGGCGGCTCGATCTGAGCTGAGCCGCCACGGCCTCACGCGGGACGGCATTCGTGGCCATGGGCCGCGAGGATCTCGGCGGCTCGGCGCGCTCAAGGCCGGATGCGCAGAACCTTCACGTGGTTCTCATCGAACTCTTGGAAGTGGAACCTCAGTCCGGCCAGAGGGCTGCCCGGGAAATCCCCCGTGATCGTGCAGGTCACGATCAGTCCCTCGTCGGCCGGCTCGACATCGGTGATCGTGTGCTCGACAACGGGGACCCTGCTGCGCCAGCCTTGGACGGCATTGATGCCCGCGTACTCCCTGCCCTCGTCCTCGACGAGGGCGTCGGCGGTGAACAGAGCGAGATATGCCTCGTTGTCCTGTGAGGAGGCGAGTTCGAAGTAACGCTGGATGATCCGGGGAACGGTGTCAGAGGTCGTCATCGGTCTTCTCCTGTTCGCATCGGTAGGTCAGATGGTCGGCACCGTGCCGCCGTCGATGGTGTGCTCCGCGCCGGTGATGGCGGCGGCGCGGTCGGAGACCAGGAAGGCCACCAGTTCGGCGACCTCCTCGGGCAGGGCGGGACGGCCCAGGGGGATCCCGCCGAGCGCGGCCAGCAGCCGGTCCCAGGCCGCGGGCTCGTCAATGCCCTCGGCTTGCGCGATCCGGGCGACGAGCGCGTCGGCGGACTCGGTCTGGATCGCCCCGGGAGAGACGACGTTGACCCGGATGCCGCATGGTGCGAGCTCCCTGGCAAGACCCTTGCTGTAGGTGGTGAGCGCCGCCTTGGCGGCCGCGTAGCCGAGTGTGCCGTCGGGCAGCGGCAGGCGGCGTTGGATCGAGGAGACGTGGACGACGGCGCCGGCGGTCATCGCCGGCAGCAGCGCCCGGTCGAGCCGGACGGCGGCGAGCAGGTTGCGGTTCAGCTCGTCCTGCCAATGCTCGTCGGTCAGCGCCGCGAACCCCCCGCCCGGGGCCTCCGAGCCGCCGAGTGCGTGGACGAGGATGTCCAGGCCGCCGAGCTCCTGCCGTACAGCGTCGACGATCCGCGAGACACCGTCGGTCGTCGTGGCGTCCGCGGACACGAACAGGCCAGGCCGGTCCGGTTTGCTGCGCGCGGTCGCCAGGGTGGTCGCGCCGGCCGCGCGCAGGCGGGCCACGATCGCGGCACCGGTCCCACGGCTGGAGCCGGTGACCAGCGCGCGGCGGCCGATCATGGTTTCGGTCATGCTCCCGACCTTGGAGTCTCTCCCAGGGAGAGGGTCAAATGCGAAAATCTCCCGTAGGGGGAGGGGGCAGGATCTGAGCGTGCTATCGATCGGCGAATTCTCGCGGCTCACCCATCTGAGCATCCGCACGCTGCGGCGCTACCACGACGCCGGGCTCCTGAAACCCGCGCGCGTCGACCGGTCCAGCGGGTACCGGTACTACACGCCGGAGCAGATCCCCATCGCCCAGGTGATCCACAAGCTGCGCGAACTGGAGGTCCCGCTCGCCGACGTCCAGCGAATCCTGCGCACCCCCGACCTGCGGGAGCGGGCGAGCCTGGTCGCCGAGCACCTGCGCCGGCTGGAGGATCGGCTGGAGCGCACCCGTTCGGCCGTCACCTCGTTGCGGCGCCTGCTGGAGCCCGAGCCGGAGAATCTCGACGTCGAACTGCGGCACGTCCCGCCGACACTCGTGGCCGCTGTCAAGGCCACCTTGGAGCAGGGCGAACTGCTGGACTGGTATCCCGGCGCGATGGCTCTGCTGGAGGCCGCCGTCCCGGAACCGGCCGGGCCGCCCGGTGGCCTGTACGACAACGCGCTGTTCACCCACGGCCAGGGCGAAGCCCTGGTCTACCTGCCGGTGACCGAACCGCCGCCTTCCGCGAGCGGAGTGCGTACGGTGACGCTGCCCGCGGTGGAACTCGCCCTGACGACCCACCACGGTGACCACGACACGATCGAGGTCACGTATGGACGACTCGGCGGCTGGGTTGTCGAGCATGCCCTCTCCGTGGCCGGCCCGGTCCGGGAGAGCTACCCGGTGGGCCCGCGCGACACCCCCGACCCGGCACGCTGGCGTACCGAGATCGGCTGGCCGGTCTTCCGGATCGCGGCGGACTGAACCCTCCGCAGACCGATGCGGGCCCTTGCCCGCCGCCGCATCGCCGGGTGTGAGAGAAGAAGTGGTGGGATGGATCTTGGTGGTGGGAAGGTCGGCGGATGGCCGTTGCACGTGTTGACCTGCTGCACAAGCAAGTGGACATCGCTTGAGCGCTGTTCGAGTACAACGAGCAGGACCGCTGGGTGGCCGACCGGCAGGTGCCCGAGCCAGAGCCGTCCCCGCTCTCCGCCTCACGGCATCTCGTGACCGCCATCCCGATTCGGCGTGCTCGGTTCCGTCCAAGCCGCCCCCGCCCTTGGCGATGAGGGCATTGGTTCGCCGGTCGATGATGTCCCCGGTGTCCTGACCGGTCTGGCCGCCGGTGATGATGCGGCACCCGGCCGCCTCCACTCTCTCGATCTTGGCCAGGATCGCAGTCGTCTCTGCCTCCCGGTTGAGGATCTTGCGCACGTCAATGACGATCACTTCGGACATCGCCCGCGGTCCTGGTGCCGCGCAGCGTCCTCCTGCCCACGCGTGGAGACACAGGCTCCAGGAGCGCGGCCGTTGAACCGCGTGCCGGCCGCGGCGGCGCCACTCCTTCCTGACCGAGCCGGGTGGGGTGCTACTGGGTGACCTGGGTGATGTGGTTGACGAGTTGGTCGCTGAGGGCGTTGAGGTGCTCGTAGGCGCTGAGGTGGCCGCTGCGGGCGGCTCGGGAGAACCAGGTGGCCGCTTCCCATGCCTTGCCCTGCCGCCGCACCCGCCGCTCCGCGAAGAGCAGTTCGCCGCCAACAGCGGATTCACCCGCGCGGTGGAGCGGCGCCGCCCGCTGTACCGCCGGTTCCCGCCGGGCGAGCCGCCGGCCGACCTGTTGCCCGAAGGGTCGACGGCCTGGCTGACCGAAGCGGCCGCCAACAGCGTGGTGCTGTTGCCGGTGATGGTCGACGGGACCGTGGCGGCGGTGGTGACCGCCGCCACCTGCGGGGACCGTCCGCCCGTGAGCCCGGGCGACGCCGACCTGCGGATCGTCGCCCGCTGCCTGCCGAGCCCCTCGGCCGCCGAGGTCGGCGGCGACCGGTACGACTCCGTCGTTCTCCCCGACGGCGCGACCGTGCTGGCCATCGGTGACGCGGCCGGCCACAACCTTGACGCCGCCGTCCAGATGAGCCAGCTGCGGAACATGCTGCGGGCGCTGAGCGTCGATCGCCTCGGCCGGCCCGGCGAGATCCTGCGGCGGCTCAAGATCGTCATGGAATCACTGGCCCCCGACGCGACCGCCACCTGTGCCCTGGCTCGCGTCGAGCAAACCCAACCCGACCAGTGGCAGCTCAACTACGCCGTAGCCGGACACCCGCCACCGCTCCTGGTCACGCCCGACGGCGACTGCCGCCTGCTGGAAGACGCCGCCAATCCCCTGCTGGGCGTGGTTTTCGATCAGCCCTACGACAGCGCCGTTGAGCACCTGCCACCGCGCTCCACCGTACTGCTGTACACCGACGGCCTGGTCGAACGTCCGGGCGAGGACCTGGACCAGGGGCTGGAGCGGCTCCGCGAACAAGCCTCGGCGCTCGCGCGCCGCCCCCTGGACGGCTTTTGCGACGGCCTCCTGAACAGTCTCCTCGCCACCACCGGCACCGACGACATCGCCCTGATCGCGCTCCGGGCACCCACCGGCTCCAAACCAGGCCCCTGACGCGGGCGCGGACCTGCTTTCGAGAACGGCACAGTGGCGCCTATGCACGCCCAGCGGTGCGCGGCTCGCGCGGGAGGGGAAGCTTGTTGTTCATGGTCCGGGTTCGGCCGGTGGGTTGAACGCCCTGGTGTACGTGGGCGTTCGCCGGACGTGGAAGCGACCCTGATCATGGCGGATGGTGCAGTGACCACCCGTTCTTCTTCGTTCAACCGGACCCGCCCGGCTCCTGGCCGGGAACAGCGGGGTTCTCCCGGTAAACCAGGAGCTGGTACCCAGGCACGCTGGCGACGTTGAAGGCGTGGAAGTCGATGCTCAGCAGCCCCCGGGCGGGGTGGCGCAACACCTTCGTCTCGTGGGTCTTGGGCCGCACGTCGTGGCGCGCCCACAGGCCGGGGAACTCCGGGCTCTCGGCCTCCAGCCGGTCGAGCAGCTCCCGAAGCCGGGCGGGAGCGACGGCGAAGTCGGCGCTGTCGCGCAGATTGGCCACGGTCGCCTCGGCGGAGGCCTCCCAATCGACGAAGAACCGGCGGCCCTCTGGGTCCAGCAGGACCATCTCCAGCAGGTTCGCGGTCTCCTCGAAGCCGGCGAACAGCTTCTGCGCCTCGGCGTTCATCGCCAGGACGTCGAGTACCGGATCCAGCAAGATCGCGCCGGAGTCGCTCCACGAGTCCATCAGTGTCAGCAGCTCGGTCGGTACCGGCCGGACCGTCGCCTCTTCGCCGAGTCGGTGCGCCGCACCGGCCAGTGCGTACAGGTGCCGCTCCTCGGCCTCGGTCAACCGCAGCGCCTGGGAGAGGCCGGCGAGGACCACTTGCGAGGGGCGGGTCTCCTTGCCCTGCTCCAGACGGCGGTAGTAGTCGACGCTCACTCCGGCCAGCGCGGCGACCTCGTCGCGGCGCAGGCCGGGGACACGACGCTCGCCCGCCGCGGGCATTCCGACGGCCTCGGGCGTCACCTTGGCACGGCGGGTCATGAGGAACTCGCCCAACTCGGCGCGTGGCATGATTCGAGGCTACCGGCGGTCACGATGCACCCCTGCTCAGTGGGGGGCCGTATCACTACCCCCCGATTCGGCGGAACCGGATGCACGCTTTCGGCATGAACACAACGCAGAGCATCCAGCCCTCCGCCCAGGTCGTCTCCGGCACCCCGCTCGCCGGACGTGTCGCCGTGGTGACCGGTGCCTCCAGCGGCATCGGCGAAGCGACCGCCGCCCGCTTCGCGGAACTCGGCGCGAAGGTGGCGCTGGTGGCCCGCCGCGGCGACCGGCTCGACCAGGTCGAGGACCGCGTCCGCGCCGACGGCGGAACCGCCCTGGCCCTGCCGACCGACGTCACCGACCGCGCCGCCGTCCTCGCGATGGCCGACCGGGTCGCCGACGAACTCGGCCAGGTCGACCTCGTCTTCGCCAACGCCGGCGTACAGCTCATCTCGGGCATCACCGACCTGGCCACGGCGGACTGGGACGCCCAGATCGACCTCAACATCAAGGGCGTCATGAACACCATCCAGGCCTTCGTGCCGTCCCTGGAGTCGGCCGCGGCCGCCGGCCGGAGCGCCGACCTCATCACCACATCGTCGATCGCCGCCGTCCGGATCCTGGAGGGCTTCCAGGTCTACTCGGCGACCAAGGCCTACGTCACCCAGCTCTCCAAGCTGCTGCGCACCGAGCTGGGCCGCAAGAAGATCCGCGTGGCGACGATCGAGCCGGGCATGGTCGACACCGAGCTGCCGGACCACGTCACCGACCCGGCGGCGAGCAAGCTCATGGCCGACCTGATCGCCCAGATCGACGTCCTTTCGTCCGAAGACGTCGCGGAAACGGTCGCCTTCATGAGCGCGGTCCCCAAGCACGTCAACCTGACCGAGATCACCATCCTCCCGACCGAGCAGATCATCTAGTGCCTCGGCCAGCGGGACCATGGGGTCGATGTCCAGACCCCGAGCTCCGGTCACCGTGACGTCGACCATGCGCCAGCGGCCCTGCACCTGGGAGTGCAGGGCCGCCTCGACCAGGAGTGCCTCATGCCGGGTGTTGCAGCCGTCCCGACCCGCGGTGAGACCGAGAGCGAGGACGACGGCGGCGATGCGGCGCCGGGGGCTGCCCTCGTGCGCTGTATGAGTTCGGCGTTGTGCGCACACCCAAAGTGATCGGCAGGGTGGGCAAGGCGTCGCCCACACATCCTGCCCGCCCCGTTTCGCACGAGTGAACGTTCCGCCGGCCGCCGGCCAGGCGGGCATCATCAAATGGTGCCCCGCCTGTCGGTAGGCCGGAGTCCAAGCCCCAGACGGGCAAGCAGCTCCTGACGTGCGGCTCAGTCACGTGATCGCGAGGGTGCCGTAGGCGGTGAACGCGGTTTGGTGCCAGGGGGCGGCGCCCGCCTGGGGCATGGCGGTGGCCTGGCTGTCGCCGAGGATCGTGGGCGCGGTCGTGGTGGCCACGTTGTTGAAGGTCACCTGGTTAGTCGTCAGCAGGTCCTCGACCGTCGGGTTCGCAGCCAAGCCCTCGGGCGGGTTGCCACCGGGAGGGGTGGCGCAAACGTCGCTGGGGGCGTGGCGGGGCGATCATCGTGAGTGCGGTCGCGCGTGATCGGTCATGCTCCCGCGTGCTCCGGCACGCTCCTGTTGCCAGGTTCCTTCGGGGTCGAGTTGCTCGTAGGTCTCGAGATGGCCGTCCAAGCCGCCGTCCTTGGCGATGAGGGCATTGGTTCGCCGGTTGATGATGTCTTAGGTGTCCTGACCAGTCTGGCCGCCGGTGATGATGCGGAAGCCGGCCGCCTCCGCTTTTTCGATCTTGGCCAGGATCGCAGTCGTCTCTGCCTCCCGCGTCTTGAGGATCTTGCGCACGCGATGACGATCGCCTCGGACATCGCCCGCGGCCCTGGTGCCGCGCAGCGCACCCTGCCACGTGTGGAGACACAGGAGCCGGGAAGCGCGCCCCGTTGAACCACGTGCCGGCCGCGACGGCGCAACTGCCTTCCTGGTCGACCCGGTGGTGTGCTACTGGGTGACCTGGGTGATGTGGGTGACGAGTTGGTCGCTGAGCGCGTTGAGGTGCTCGTAGGCGCTGAGGTGGCCGCTGCGGGCGGCGCGGGAGAACCAGGTGGCCGCTTCCCATGCCTTGCCCTGGTCGGTGTGGATCAGGCCGATCTGGTAGCAGGCTTCGGCGTCTCCGTGTTTGGTGGCCGCCTGGAAGAACACCAGCGCCGAGCTGAAGTTCCCGTTGCGCTGGTAGGAGCGGGCGATCTGGTGGGCGGTCCCGCGGATGGCCAGGTGAGCCGCGGGGTGGTAGTGGAGTTGCTGGGCTCCGGCGTGGCCGGCTCTGGTGGCCTTGTCCAGGTAGGCATGGCCGTCCTCGCGTTCATCGCACAGCAGCAGCACGGCGAGCTGGAAGGCGGCCTCGGCGACCTCGGCGGGAGGGTGGGCTGCGGATTCGGCATGTCTGAGCAGCCGGGCACCGGTGCGCCCGTAGTCGTTCAAGATGCGCTTCAGCGGCGGGGTCAGCTCCGCGGGCGGGTCACCATTGATCATCTCTGCGGCGTTGCTGGCGGCGGCCAGCAGAACCGCGATCTCCCGTATCTCGGCCAGCGGGACCTCCTCTATCCGGGCGCCACCGGTGAACACCTCCGCGGCGGCCAGTGCCTCCAGGACCGCCGTGGGCACTGGCGCGCGCGTCGACTCCCGGGCCTGGGGAGGCAGGCGGCCCTGCCCATCGTTTTGCGGGCCTACCGCAGGGGGCGGTGGGCCCGCCTCCTGCGGTGGCACCGCTCTGTCAGACGCGCCAGGCGGCTGCGCTGGGGGCTGGGTGTGGGCAGATGGGACGGGGGTGTACACCTCCTCAATCCGAGGGGCGAGGGGTGGCGGTGAGGGGGGCTGAGACCGTCGTTCGTCGTTCTCCCTGGTGATCGCGCGGTTGGCGGCGGCCAATCGCGCCGCCCACTCGGTCGGAGTGCCCATGCCGAGCTCGTCGGGGTCCAAGCCCCCCTCGGCAACGGCCGCCCGGCAGGCCTTGACGAACGCCATCAGCCACTGCAGGCGGGGCGGTCTGGCACGCTTTCCCGCCAGCCACTCGTGGGTGGTCGACTCCACCAGCAGCACACCGCCGTTCTTGGCAGACAATCTGCGCAGGTCCGGCAATGTGGTACTCGCCATGGCGAATAGGTCGTTCATGGCGTCAATAAGGCTCCGCAGAGCCGGGCTCTGTGGAGCCCGGGGGTTTCGAGGCATGCCCCATCCGGATTGAACAGAGTGATTGCTGTCCATAGTTGATCAGATACTTCCGACATAGAACAGCAGCTTGCAGTTTTGGTGACGAACTGCGCTCTGTCCCCAAACCCCTAGCGCGAGCATGTCTCCACCCACATCTCACACCATTGTCGAGACCGGAGTTGTCATCTGCGGATACCCCGTAGCCCTCCGACCCCTTCAAGATCTTTCAGGCGAATTCAAGATCCTTCCGAAGGGTTCAAGATCCTTGTGGAAGTTTCAGGGTCGCACCGAATGCTCCAAGATCTATATGAGGTGTTTCGGGGTCTTTGGCAGTCGGGACGCCGACGGCCGGCCAGTGCGAGCGTGGGCGCCGTCCCAGCCCTATGACTCACCGGAAGGCCCGCATGCCCCCCACCGCGCCGCCGTCCGCCCCGTCCCCACCCGCGGGAGGCACGGTGCTCAATCCGCGACACTCCGACGACGACCTGATCGCCTTCACCCTGATCGCGATCCAGTCGTTGACCACCGGCCGGACCCTGCCCTCCGGTGTCCGCATCGACGAACTCGACGCAGACACCCTTGTGGAGTTCTGGGCCGACCAGCGCATGGAACGGCCCGTTCGGCCCAGGGACAGCCGGTGATCACACTGCCGGGGCCGGCGTTCCTCACCCTGGCGGCGCTCACCCGCTCCCCCGCCTCCTCATACACGGCGGCCCACTGCCCCGAGGTACACCGGCGCGCGTTCTGTCAGCCGCAGCGACGGGTTGCCGAAGAAGTCGTCGACGAGGGCAACGGGTAGAGGGGCCGATAGGAGGTCTGTCCTGCATGTAGGCGCCTTCCCGAGCCAAATGGGCTGTCCGGGATCAAGCGCAGTGCGGAGGCGTGCTCACCGGTCGCGGGTGGTCCTGCGCGGAATCGCTGTGCGGATCGCCCGCCGCGGCGTCCCTGTCCATCGGCCAGCCCGGAGCGGAAGGTGTTGACCCTGCTGTCTGGGTGTTGTCTGTTGGCGGACAGCGCTTGACAGCGCTACTCAGCTCGGACGGGGCCGCATACCGCACGGTTTGGTGCCGGACATTGGTGTGGGGTTCGCCTTCAAGCCGACAACGTGCACCCCGGCGGAGTTGACGGCCAGGTGCATCAGCGTGTCGCCGCGGTGGAGTGTCCAGCCCGACGAGAGCCGCGTTCTTCCGCTTTGTGGGGATGTCGGTTCGGCCTTCCTCGTGCCACGGACGCTCACCAGTCAGTCGAGGTGGCCGTCCGGTGTCATCCGCCTCCCGTGGAGTGCACGCCACCGGCAGTTCCTCGACGTCGCGCGCACGCTCATCCGGGAGGAGGGCACCGAGTCCCTCACACTCAGCGGCGCTTCGAGACCCGCAGCGGCCTTCTGGCCGAACTCTACGGCCGCCGGGACCGCGCGCTACGGGAGCCGACGCCTACGCCAGTTGCGCCATCGCCGAGGGCGCCGAGTTGGTGGCGGCACTGGTTCGTACGCCGGAGCTCCACGCGCTGTGGCGGAACGCGGAGACCGCCTTCGCAGGCAAGTGCCGCGCGGCGCTCGCCCTGTTCGCCATCGAGCACGCCCCCTTGCCGGCTCGCTACTATGTGGTACTTTATAGTGGTACTCGGTACTACAAGGTACCCGGAGATCAAAGAGGGCCCGCGATTGGACGACCTGACGGAGATGCTGAAGGGCACGCTTGAGGGCTGCGTGCTTGAAATCATCGGCAGCGAGGAGACCTACGGGTATGCCATCACGCGTCGGCTGAACGAACTGGGCTTCGCCGACGTCGTCGAGGGGACCGTTTACACCATCCTGCTGCGGCTGGAGAAGAACGGGCTCGTCCAGGTGACGAAACGACCGTCCGGGCAGGGCCCGCCGCGCAAGTTCTATGCGCTCAACGACGCGGGACGCAAAGAACTCGCGACGTTCTGGGCCAAATGGGAGTACGTCACGTCCCGGATCGACAAGCTCAAGGAGGGTGGGAGATGAAGTTCTGGGAGACCATGACAGGCAGCGATCTCACCAGGGAATGGAAGGCGTTCGAAGCCCGGGCCGAGGTATTGCCGACCGACTACCGGGCGGCGTGGGAAGAGATCAAGGGCCACATTTTTCCCTACGCGGACTTCACAGGTCGAAATCTGATGCCGATTCTCGACAACGCGCTGGGACTGCTCGAAGAGACCGCATCGGACGGGCAGAGCGTTCACGACGTGCTGGGTGACGACATCGAGGGCTTCTGCGCGGCGCTGGCCGGCGGAGAAAGGGCTCGGAGCTACCGCGACCGGTGGCGCGAGCAGCTGAACAGGAATGTCGCGAAGAAGTTGGGTCGACTAGGAGGCTGACGTGGGCATCCAGGACATCATCGAGGGCAAGAAGCAGTGGCGGGCGCACATGGCGCGAGTCAAGGCCCTTCCGCCGGACTATCAGATCGTCTACAAGGAGATGCAGAGGTACATCTTCAAGGTCGGACCGGTCGACTTGCTGGACGGGTCCCTGCTCTCAGGGATCGTTGATTTCTTCGAGGAGGGCGTCGCGACCGACAGGGGAGTTCTGGAACTCACCGGCAACGATGTCGCCGCCTTCTGCGACGACCTGCTCAAAAACTCGCGCACCTACGCGGACATCCATCAGGAGTCCATCGGCGGGAAGCCCGGCACGGCCGAGAAGTAACCCGGTGCCGGCGGAATTCTTCGATGGGTGAGCCGAAAGAGAACCTCGGGCCCTGACCGTCGGCCGCCTGCTTGCTATTGTGCCGCGCCGGTCCTCCCGCCGAAGCCGCCGTCGCGGTCGCTCGCGGCGCTCGGCCGGTGGACGCCCGCCCGCTTTTCCGGCGGACGGTGACATCCCGAGCGCGATCGTCATCGCGCAACCATCTGGACTGGCGTCCCGCCCCTGCCTGCCTAGCCCGACCTGCCACGACCTGGGACGAGCCCGCGCCGGTGCTGCCAGTCGGCGACGCCAAGGCGTGTACGGCGCGGTCCTGCCGCGCAGCCAAGCCGGCCACATCGGCACCCCCTCAACAACGGCGGCACCATCCGCCTCCGGGCGGCATCGCCTCCCGCGACCTTTGATCCCCCTGTGAGGAGCAGCATCATGGCCGACCTGGCCATCGCGGCCCACGGACTGCGCAAGTCCTACCGCGACAAGGTGGTACTCGACGGCATCGACCTGTCCGTCCCCGAAGGAACGATCTTTTCCCTGCTCGGCCCCAACGGTGCCGGCAAGACCACCGCCGTCCAAATCCTGTCCACCCTGATCGGCGCCGACGGCGGCGACATCCGGGTGGCGGGCCACGACCTGGCCGAAGACCCCCAGGCGGTCCGCGCGTCCATCGGCGTGACCGGTCAGTACTCGGCCGTGGACAAGCTCCTCACCGGCGAGGAGAACCTCGACCTCATGGCCGACCTGCACCACCTTCCGCGACGCGAGGGCCGGCGGCTCACCGCGCGGCTGCTGGAGCGGTTCGACCTGGTCGAGGCCGCCGGCAAGCTCGCGTCCACCTACTCCGGCGGCATGCGGCGCCGGCTGGATCTGGCGATGACGCTGGTCGGGAACCCGCGGGTCATCTTCCTGGACGAGCCCACCACCGGCCTGGACCCGCGCAGCCGTCGCACCATGTGGCAGATCATCCGGGACCTGGCAGAGCGCGGGGTCACGGTCTTCCTCACCACCCAGTACCTGGAGGAAGCCGACCATCTCGCCGACCGCATCGCGATGCTCGACCACGGCACGCTGATCGCCGAAGGCACCCCCGAGGAACTCAAGCGGCTCATCCCCGGTGGGCACGTCAGCCTGCGCTTCGCCGACGAGCACGGCGTCGACTCCGCGCTCCGCGCGCTGGGCACCGGCTTCCTGAACGGCGACGCTCTCACCCTGCAGGTCCCCAGCGACGGCAGCGTCGGCTCGCTGCGGCAGTTGCTCGCCCGCCTGGACGACCAGTCGATCGATGTCGAGGAGCTGTCGGTGCACACCCCCGACCTCGACGACGTCTTCCTCACCCTCACCGGCAACCCGAAGGACGAGGTTCGATGAGCACCGCCGTTGCCACCCGCCCGCTGGCCGACTCGGCGACGATGATCCGCCGGCGCCTGAAGCACATGCTCCGCTACCCCGCGATGACGGTGCAGCTCATCGGCATGCCGGTGGTCTTCCTGCTGCTGTTCGTGTACGTCTTCGGCGGCACCCTCGGGAACGGGCTCGCCGGCGGAGGGGGCCGCGAGGCCTATCTCAACTACGTGACCCCCGGCATCATCCTGATGACCACCGTCGGCGCCGCCACCAGCACCGCCATCTCGGTGGCCATGGACGCGGCGGAGGGGATCGTCGCCCGGTTCCGGACCATGGCCATCGCCCGATCGTCGATCCTCACCGGACACGTCATCGGCAGCATGATCTCCATCGCGATCAGCGTCGTCGTCGTCACCGTCGTCGCCCTGGCGATCGGCTTCCGGCCCGACGCCCACCCCGCCGAATGGATCGCCGCCGCGGGCCTGCTGACGCTGTTCGTCTTCTCGCTCACCTGGCTGGCGGTCGCGCTCGGCCTGGCGGCCAAGAATCCCGAGGGCGCCAGCAACGCGCCCCTGCTGCTGATGCTGCTGCCCTTCTTCGGCAGCGGCTTCGTGCCCACCGACTCGATGCCGACCGCCCTGCGCTGGTTCGCCGAATACCAGCCGTTCACTCCCGCCATCGAGACCCTGCGCGGGCTGCTGATGGGCGACGCCATCGGCGACAGCGCCTACCAGACGCTCGCCTGGTCCGTGGGCATCACCCTGGTCGGCTTCTTCTGGTCGGTAAGGCTGTTCAACCGCGACCCCAGCCGCTGACCGACCAGGCCGAACGGGGCCGTCAGACCTGCTGGTTCTGGCGGCCCCTGAACACTTCTCTCAAGCCACGCGTTCCCGGGGTCGCCATGTGACGGTTCTTCAGGGCACGCGCGGGAGGACCTGGTGCTGGAGGCGACCCGGGACGTGACCCCGGGACGGCCGCGGCCGCACCCGGAGCCCAGTGTTCATCACTCACCGCCGACCCGGCAGGGCAAGGTGCTCGGATCGCGTGACCTCTGCCCCGCCACCGGGGGCGCGCCTGTCCTACAGGCAGGCCCGCGCGCTGCCGATCGAGACTCGGCCGCGAGGTAGGAGAACACGCGGGCGTTTCCCGCCGCATCGTCGACCGGGCGGGGCACACGGCATCGTCCTCGATCCGCCGCTCGGCCAGGAGAAGCTCGGGCAGCTGATCAAGGTGGCCCGGCAGACGACCCACCCCCCAGGAAGATCACGCTCCTCAACGTGCCCGACCTGCGCCGCATCGCCGGGCATGAAAAAGGAGTGGTGGGATGGATCTTGGTGGTGGGAGGGTCGGCGGATGGCTGTCGCACGTGTTGACCTGCTGCTCAAGCAAGTGGACATCGCTTGGGCGCTGTTCGAATATCACCTGGAGGGGATCGACGACGACCTCTGTCTCTGGGAGCCGGCGCCGCACTGCTGGACGGTCCGGCAGGACGAGCGAGGCCGCTGGGTCGCCGACTGGCAGGTTCCCGAGCCCGACCCCGTCCCCGCGCTCACCATCGGCTGGCTGACCTGGCACATCGGGTTCTGGTGGACGACCACGCTCGGGCACTGCTTCGGGACGGGCGCGCCGGAGCGCGAGGAGATCACCTGGCCGGGCACCGCCGCCGGAGCCGCCGACTGGCTGCGCGATCTCAAGGCCGACTGGCAGAAACAGCTGGCCGGGCTCACCGATGCCGACCTCGACTCCACCGAGCGGACCGCCACCCTGCCCTGGGGTGAGGGGATGACGCTCGGGGACATCGCGGGCTGGGTCACCGTCGAACTGACCAAGAACGTCGCGGAGATCGGGCTCGTGCGGAACCTGCACGGCGCCCTGGGCGTCAAGAGCGCCTGAAGGCGCGCCGTACGAGACCCCGGCGCGGAGCGACCGTGAGGGAGAGGTTGCCCTTCTCGGTGACGTACGGCGCGACGCCCTTCACCGTTGTGGGGTGAAGGCGCTCCGGTGCCTGGAGGCGGCGCTCGTCGACCGAGTCACCGACCGCGATACGGCACCACACGTCCCATTTGCCGGGGCCGAGGTCGTGCAGGGGAAGCCGCCCGGCGGCCTCGGTCCGGCGCCGGACGGTCAGCGGCGTCTCGAACTCCGCCGCGCCGTCACGGCGCCGCAGCACGGCCGTGACCTCGACGTCGGCCGCCGTCCTGACCGCCAGTTCCAGTTCCAGCTCGGGAACCCTGCTCACGGCGGCGGCGGCCGTCGCGATCGGGGCGGGCCCGCCGGCCAGCCCGCCGCAGTGCACGGCCAAGGCCCCCGACCCGCTGGTGAAGTACGGCGCCGCGTACGGCGGCCCGCCCTTGACCGGCACCACGCGAGCCCCTGGCAACTCCACCGTGGCGCCGGGTTTCGGAAGGAGAACACCCTCGCGCCTGATGTCGCCCGCCGTCATGACGGCGACGACGTCCCAGCGCCCCGCGGGCAGCGGTCCGCCGCCCGCCAGCGTCGCCAGGTCGATGACGGCCGTCATCTCCGGCACCTCGCCGTGCCAGGCCGCCACCTCGAACGGCACCCCGTACTCGGCCGCGCCGTCCCGCTGCCGCAGGACGAGCTCCGCCGACTGGTCCCAGGTGCCGAGCTCGGTCAGGAAGGCGTATCCGCGCACCCGCAGACGGCCGTCGCTCCACTCGACCGCCTCCAGCCGCCGCCGCTGCCGCACCCGGTGCGTGATCTCGTAGCACGTCTCGGGGACGGCCAGCGCCGCGTCCCGGAAGCCGGGGTAGAGCTGGAACGCCCGCGCGCCCTCGACGGTCACCGGCGGCGGCGTCCCGTCCAGGCCGGACTGGACGACCCGGGCGAGCAGCCCGTCCAGGCCGTGGGTGACGCAGTGCGCGATCACCCGGCCGCGGGCGCCGAACCGCTCGGCGACGCCGTCGGTCCACCACGCCTCGAACAGCGCCCGCGCGCCGTCGCGGGTCGCGGCCTGCTCGGCGGCGTCCAGCGCCGGGTAGCGGCGGCCGAACCGGGAGAAGACCTCGTTCAGGAAGTGCCGGGCCATGAGCCGGTCGCGGTCGGACCCGGGTGGCACCTGCTCACCGGCGAAGGCCATGACCTCGCCGATGGCCGTGAAGTACTCGGCGGCATCGGAGCCGCCCTGCTGCAGGACGCTCGTACCGTCCTCGCGGTCGATCCAGTAGTAGCAGTCGTACTCGCCGACGACCGAGATCCCGTCGGCCGCGAAGTAGGCCCTGGCGGTGAAGAGCTCGTCCTCGTGCGAGAACTGCCCCTCGGGGAACCTCAGCCCGAGCCCCTCGACCAGCGACCGCCGGAACAGCTTCAGCACCGACAGCGAGTCGTACACGGAGGGGCCGGTGGCGAGCACCGTCGTGCGCGGGACGTCGCGGTCGAAGCGGGGCGCCTTGCGTCCCACGCCCACGTACCGGCCGACCACCACGTCGGTGCCGTTCGCGTCGGCCATGGCGCACATGCGCTCCAGCGCCTCGGGCCCCAGGTGGTCGTCGGCGTCCAGGAAGAAGACGTACTCGCCGGCCGCCAGTTCGAGCCCAGCGTTACGCGGCCCGCCCGGCCCGCCCGAGTTGGGCTGGTGGACGACCCGCAGCTGCGGCCACCGCTCCGCCCAGCGGTCAAGCTCCTCGCCGCTGCCGTCGGTGGACCCGTCGTCGACGGCGATGACCTCTATCGCGTCGCGGCCGATCGACTGGTCGTACACCGACCGCAGGGCCCGCCCCAGGCTCGACCGGCAGTTGTACACCGGCACGATCACGCTGACTTTCAGGGTGTCACCGCCTCCGCACGGTCAGGGTCCGGGATACCGGGCCGCCGACCGGAGCGAACGGTCACCAACCCTCACGGAAAGTGATCACCTCACCTTCCGTCACTCCCTTCACCATAGCCGCCGAAACGGCCACACCTTGCACCGATTCCGGCCGGCCCACCGCGTCGCCGCGGATCGCATCGTTCACCCAGCGTGATCATTACGAGGGTGGCGGACGGGTCAGCGGGGCGGCGCGGCTCGTTCGAGATCGTCGAGAGTGCCGGACATCACGACCCGCAGATGCCGGGTCAGATGCTCGACCGGCCAGTCCCACCACGCGACCGCCAGCAGCCGCGCGACGTCCTTCTCGTCGTACCGGGTGCGGATGAGCCGGGCCGGGTTCCCGCCCACGACGCCGTAGTCGGGAACGTCGTCGACGACCACCGAACCGGACGCGACGATCGCGCCGTGTCCGACCCGCACCCCCGGCATCACCGTGACGTTGTTGCCGAACCACACGTCATGCCCGACCACCGTGTCCCCGCGTCCGGGCAGCCCGGTGATGAGGTCGAAGTGCTCGGCCCAGGCCCCGCCCATGATGGGGAACGGGAACGTCGAGGGGCCGTCCATCCGGTGGTTGGCGCCGTTCATGATGAACCGCACGCCGGTCGCGAACGCGCAGAACTTCCCGATGACGAGCCGCTCAGGCCCGTAGTGGTAGAGGACGTTCCGCGTCTCGAACGCGGTCGGCTCGTCCGGGTCGTCGTAGTACGAGTACTCCCCCACCTCGATCAGCGGCGACGTCACCAACGGCTTGAGCAGCACCACCCGAGGCTGGTCGGGAAACGGATGCAGCACGGTCGGATCAGCAGGCAACGACTCCATGACAGACAAGGCTAGCTAGTGCTCCAGCCGTGAATCGTGATCTCGCTCGCTCCCGTCGTCCCTGCCAAGCCCGCAGGAGCCAGTTCACTCGCGAATCACAGGTATGGGCTGAACTAATCCATATCTAGGCTGCTCAGGACGGCTTGTGCTTCGGTACGAACATTCTCGTCCTCGTGCCTGGTCCAACTCGCTATGGCGGAGCGGTGCAGCACAAGCTCTTGACGCAGCGTGATGACCCACTCGCGGTTCGGCCAGTCGCGATTCGGTCCCGGAATCGATCGGGAGCAGTCTGCGAAGCCTTCCAAAAGGTGCAAAAGCGACCAGGCCACTGACGTATCGGTCGTCGACCGTAGTGCCTCCAACAGAAACGGGAGGGCTGGAAGAGCGGCGGAGTCGATGAACACACCTTGGTGACACAGGCTCTCGTTCAGCCTGCGGGCCGCATGGGACGCCCTCTCGGGCTTGGTGTGGGCCAGCTCAATCAGGTGGCCCGGGACCTCATAGGCAGCGAGCACCGGTCCCGCCGCCGATTCGTATCGGCTCCAGTCGATGGCGATCACTCGCGTGGCGTAATCCATCACTGAGCGAGCATCTCATCCTGGCCGGATCCTGAAACGCGAGAGCGAGGACAGAAGATCAGATGGTGGCCGCAGACCACATCATCGTTCCGGCCCGCCGGCAGGACATGGTCGGGGTCCGCATGAGCCGCATCGCGCCGCGCTTCCGCCGAAGGGAACCGCGACGCCGGGCACAGGAGTTCGTGGCCGCCATCAAGCCCGGTCCCGCACCAGCCATGACCGGCGACAAGCCCCGACCCGGACATGAAGATCACGATCTGCGGCTGGACTACTGGTCCGGCCCTTGCTCGCGGATCCGCGCGGCCAACCGCCCTCGGGTGCGGCTGAGTCCCTCCGCGTCCACATCGGGCCGCCCGCTCAGTTCCCCCAGAAGCCGCTGGAGGACAAGCCTTTGCTGTCGGTCCTCGATACTGGGAAGGGCCCAGTCATCGACGAGTGTCAGGACCTCCGCGCCCGGCAGGACGGCGAGATCCTTCCCGAACCGCCCCAAGAGGATGTCGCCGTAGCGCCGTCCCTGCACGGAGGAAGAAATGAATGCGCGCTCGTAGGCCCGGACCATCCTTTCGGGGTCAGCGGGAGTACCCAAAAGCACGTCCAGCAGCTCGGCGACCGGAATCGCCGCCAGGTCACCCCGAGATATCGTGGTGAAGGCGTCGCCATCGACATGTCTGATGTACGGCGCCAGCATGACGAGCAGATCGACCGAATCCAGATCACCTTTGAATGCCACTTTAGCGATCACACCACTGTTGCTGAAGTATTCAATAAGCGCATCGTGATCACGCTCGTACAGAGTGTCGAAGTCCGGCCACAGGGCACTGAGGTGGACATAGTCGACTTCCTCCCTGTCTACTTGCAGCTCCCTGACGCCGTTGTGCGCAGGATAGCTCGCTCGCAGCACTTCGGTGAGCGAGTTCCATTCCTGGACCTCGTACTGCGAATACCAGAAGCGGCCGAATCCGTGCCATTTGTTGATTGCGGAGTTCGCGTCTTCGGTGGCGAAGAGGTCGGCGCCCCGGAGGGGGCGGCCTGCGACCAGGACGCTGAGGAGCAGCAGGTTGGCGCTGTAGACGGCGTAGCGGCGGGGCGCGACGGCGTGGGCGGGCCGGTAGGCGTCGTAGGCGCTGCTCGTGCGAGTCTCGAGGGAGCCCGCGAACATCTCGCAGAGGTGGCGTAGGAGTACGTCGCGTTTGTCGGTGGGGATGCGGCGCCGGATGCCGTGTTCCACGAACGCCGTCACGTTGGTGCGGGTCGTGAGGGCGGCGAAGGAGAGCAGGGCGTGCAGAAATGCGTCGTCGGGCCGGGTCGGGCGGTTGCGGGATTCGGCGAGGGCGAGTTCTTCGGCGAAGTCGGCCAGTTCGCGGCTGATGAGACGGGCGACGAGGTATTCGCCGAAGGTGGCGTGCAGGAACTCGTAGGTCTTGAGGCGTTCGTCGTCCCGGAGGGCCTGGGCGCGGTGCACGAAGAAGAAGCCGCCGATGACCTCCTCGGCAGCGGTCAGCGGGCGGCGGAAGCCCGCGGACTCCCGGGATGGCCGCGATGATGCGGGAACGAGCGTTCCCAGATCATCGTCCAGGTCTTCCTCAATGACCCACTGGCGGCCGCGGTTGAACATGGCGAATGCGGTCACCGACAGATTGAAGAGTTCCCGTTCGGCGGCGCGGGAGAGGTCGGGGCTGGAGATGCCCGGCTGGGATTTGAGGACCTCGCGTTCGGTGAAGGTGAAGAGGAGCCGTTCGTAGAGTTCGGTCTCGTTCAGGCGGTCGGCGAGGTCCAGGGCGTTGGCGTCGGCGTCGTAGAGGGCGAGCATCAACAGCAGCAGTGGTTGGCCCGCCAGGTCGGGGACGGCACGGACGTGCTCAGGTGAGAGGGGCTGGAGGTCGCGGCGCGCGAAGTAGCGCTGGTTGGCGGTGTTCCAGACCCTGATCCAGCCGTCGATCTGCTCGTCGTCGAATGGCTCCAGCCGCAGCACGGGTGTCTCCGGCGGCACCCGGGCCCGGTCTGCGACCGCGGTGCGGCTGGTGACGATGACCGCGAGGGGCCTGCCGCGTTCGGCCTGGCGGCGCTGGAACGCGACGATCCTCTCCAGGTAGTCGGTCTGGCTGACGCCGGTCGCCTGGAGCAGTTCGTCGAAGCCGTCCAGGATGACGACGGGGAGCGCGCCGCGGGCCTCGTGCACCAGGTCGGGCCAGGACATCGGCTCGTCGAGGGCGTCCCGGACGGCGTGCTCGATCTGGGCGAGCAGGTCGCTGTCAGCGGGGACGGTGCGGAGTTCGACGCGCAGCGGCAGGAAGTCGCCGGCCGGGAGCCGGGCGGCGAGCATCTTGGTGAGGACGGACTTGCCCGCGCCGGGCTGGCCGAGGACGAGCAGCGGCGCCCAGGTGGCCTGCGGCAGCGTGAGGTGGCCGAACAGGAACTCGTTGAGGTCGTCGCGGCGGGGCAGGTCGTTCCAGTCGGTCTCGTCCGCGGGGCTCCGGTCGCGGCCGGGCGGCAGGATCCGGTAGCCGGGGTTGAAGTAGGCGAGGCCGAGGCGGGGGATGGTCATGTCCGCGGGCACGTCGTCGGCGGAGATGATGGTGCGGTCGAGGGCGGCGCGGTTGTCCATGATGAGCGCGGCAAGGCGGTCGCGAGGGGTGCGCCCGGACGCGATGCGGGTGAGGTGTTCCTCCAGGCCGGACAGCCCTTCGCGGAGGTCATGGACGGCCTCGCGGGTGGCCTGGTGCTCGCTGAGGTCGATCCAGGCCCCGACCTCGGGGAAGTCGGCGACGAGCTGCCGGAAGTGCTCCTCGTAGCGGCGGCGGGCGAGCAAGGGGAGCGTCTCGCGCAGATCGAGAAGAAGGTGTTCGCGCTCGGTGTCGTCCCAGCGATCCCAGATCGCAAGCCCGCGAAGAAGCATGATCAGGTCGATGGAGAAACGCGCGTAGCGGTCGTCGAGTTCGGCGAGCAGGGTCTCGTGCGGCGACTGCGGGGACGGGAGGGGGAGGTCGGCGGCGATGAGCTGTTCCACCCAGTGGCCTACGGGGTCGCGGCCGACCATCAGTTCGCGGTCCTCGCGGGTGAGCGTGTTCGCGACGCGCAGGTTCAGTTCGCCGAGGGCCTCGAAGTAGGCGGTGACGACGATGACGCCGTGGGCTGCCGCCAGCCGGTCGGTGCGGTCGTATCTCCCCAGGCCCCTGGCCTTGTCGCGCAGGCTCCTGATCAGGGAGTCGGCGAGTTTGGACGCCTCCAGCCGGGCGTCCAGGAGGTCGAAGGCGCCCATGCCGAGCAGCGCTGCCGCGGACACCTTGTCGAGCAGGCCGGACAGCGCGCTCTCGCCGCCGAGCAGGATGACCGCCTGGCGGTAGTTGTACGTCCGGCGCACCAAGGCTCCAATCGCGAGGGGATTCCCGCGCGCGATGCTACGGAGCCTCGCGGCCGCGTACCGGGTCTTTCTACTCGTTCGGCCCGGTGCGGTCAGGACCGTCGTCGGGACCCGTCCCGGGGCCGCGCCGCTAGTTTCCGCTCAGACGAAACCGGGGCAGCGGGGCGTACCGCGGAATTCTGAGGTTCGGAATGGACGAGGCCTTGAGCGCTTCCGATGGCCGGCAGCGGAATCCGCTGTGGCGGCCGATGCTCGCCGTCGGCGTCCTCGGCGCGATGGCCCTCGGTGTCGCCGGGGTGTTCTTCGTGCGGGCCGGTCCGTTCGCCCCGGCGGCCGACCGGCCCGTGAAGGTCGTGGTGCGGAGCTATTTCCCGGCGCCGCTCTGGCGGGCTCCGACGGTGGAGGGGCCCCCGAAGAGGGTCTTCGAGTATCTGGACGCCCGGCCCGCCGCGATTCTCGATGTCAAGGACGTCGAATTCGGCGACCGCACCTTCCGAGCGTCCTGGTACGACGGGCTGGGCGGCGAATGGGGCTCCGTGGTCGGCAAGCGGAAGGCCGACTTCACGCGGCCGATCCCCATCGACCCGGACTTGATCGTCCCGACCGGAAAGATGACGTTCGTGTTCGGCACCTGGGACCCCGGCCGGAAGCGCTTCGCACGGATCTACGCGCGCACCGACATCCAGGTGGTGAACGTCCGATGACGGGGGCGCACGGGACGATCGAAACGCCCGTCCGGGTGCCGTCCGCGGGTGTTCTCGCGGTCGGGCACCGCCGGTTGCTCGGCGGGCTGGCCATCGCAGCCGTCCCGGTGCTCTACCTGCTGAGCGTCACGTGGTACCAGGCGGTCGTCTACGACGACGAACTGGCGTACACCTATGTGACCTGGTCGGTTCCGTTGCTCGGCGTGGGCGCGGCCGGCGTCGTGTCGCTGGTGGCGCTGACGCTCGTCCGGCCCGTCCGGTGGCGGCGCCGCGGGCAGGTGCTCGTCGCGGCCGTCCTCGCGGTGTTCCTGCCGGCGTGGTTCACGGTGCTGCACTGGGGACGCGGCGACGAGACCTGGGCCACCGCGCTCATCTGCGTCCCGACCACGCTGTTCTGCGTCGTCATGTGCCGCCGGGTGGAGCGGAGCCGGCGGCTGCCCTGGGCCCTGGTCGCGGTCGCGTTCGTGTGGGGGATGTGCGTCGCGATCGAATGCGCCCGGATGACGACGATGGTGGTGAGCGACGCGCTGACCGGCCTCGTGACGCCGGGCCGTCCCTTCGTGTTCGTCCAGGCCCTGGCCACCGGGCTGAACGAGGAGGCCGTCAAGGCGGCCGGGGTGCTGGCGGTCCTGTTCGTCTTCCGGCACCGCGTCAACGGCGCGCTCGGCGGGCTGGCGATCGGGTCCGTCGTGGGAGCGGGGTTCCAGTTCACCGAGTCGGCCGCCTACATGCTGGCGGATGAAACCGACGTGACGATCTACCAGTACTGGGTGCGGCAGTACGTCGCGCTTCTCTCCTCGCACACCGTTTACACCGGTATCGCGGGCGCGGCGCTCGGCCTGGCGTTCCAGCAGCGGGGGGTCTGGCGCACGGCGGTCTGCGCACTGAGCGGCTACGTCGCCGCGGTCGTGGCCCACGCGATATGGAACATCGCCGGATCGACCGGCCTCTTCTGGCAACCCGAAGGGGCGACGACGCTCGTGTACGTCGCGATGCCGTTGAACTCGCTGATCTACCACGGGCCCTACTTCGTGCTGCTCGCCGTGCTGGGCATCGCCGCGCTGCGGTTCGAGGTGCGCGGGCTGATGGCCGAACTGCGGAACGAGGCCCGCACCGGCCTGGGCGCGATCCTGCCGGACGAGGTGGACGTACTCGCCCGCGCCAGCGCGCGCTTCCGCACGAGGTGGCGCCTGTACCGGCGGCGCGACTACGCCCGCTACCGCCACGTCCGAAGGCTCCACGCGGCACAGATCGACCTGGCCTTCGCGCGCTGGCACCGCGCACGCGGCGACTTCGGCGTGGACCGTGACCTCGAAGACCGGCTGCGTCACCGCGTCCACCGAATCAGGCGGAACGAACCCCTGGCCCGCCTCGATCCGGGACAGGACGCGTGGCGGCCCGAGCCGTCGTCCGGGCCGGAACCCGAGGCCGAGGCGACGCCCTCGGGATCCGCCGTCGGCGAGGGGCACCTGTCATGACGACGACGCCGATCCTCATCGTCCTCGCCGCGCCGGAACGCGACTGCGGCAGCGACATCAACGACATCGCCGCGTGCACGGGCACGGTGCCGCTCGTGGGCATCGCGCTGCTGGGCGCGGGGGTGCTGGTGACGTTCGTGCTGCTCCCGGTCGTGATGCTCACCACCTCGGTCATTCCCTTCCTGGGTTCGTGGTTCGAGCGGGTCGCGCTCGGGCTCGGGCCGGCGACCGCCGTCCCGGAGACTGCCGCCGGGCCGCCGCAGAGCGCGCCGTCGGACGTCCCGGCGCCCGGGGAGCTTCCGCCGTCGGACGCGCCGCAACCCGGCGTGCCCACCGAGCCCCAGATCGCGCCCGACGGGGTCCCGCCGCCCGGCGTCCCGGCGACCCCCGGTTCCCGGCCGGGGGTGGACGCCCCCGCCGATGCCCCCGCCGACGCGCCCGCCGACGCGCCCGCGGAGCACGGGCCGAACGTGGTGGACGAGACGCAGGGCAACGACGTGCCCGAACGGTTCGACGAAGGCTTCGAGCCGGACGACGAGCCGTTCCTCGACCCCGCCGCTCTGACCCCGGAGCAGAACGCCGCACGCGACCTGCTCGCCCAGCTGTCCCTGTACGCCGGGAACGTCAAGCCCCGCGCGGACATCGTCGCGGACTTCCTCGCGACCCTCCCGGAGGATCCCGGACCCGATCGTGTCGCCGTCGCGCGGAGGCTCGCCGACCTGGCGGCGGGCGCCGTCCAGGACCTCCCCGCCGTGGTGGAGAGGCTGATCCGCAAGGTCCTCGCCAACGGCGAGATCGCCCTGGACGAGGTGGGCAAGGCCGGGCTCATCGACAAGGCGACCCGTGCGATGACGGCCGTGAACGCTCTGGTGATCGAGCACAACAGGGTCAAGGACGCGACCGAGCAGTCGAGCGACCCGCGCGAGATCGCGGCAGCGGGGAAGAAACTGGCCGCGGCGGCGAAGCAGGCGCA
The DNA here is from genome assembly GCF_055379765.1 of Actinomadura rugatobispora. NCBI lineage: Bacteria > Bacillati > Actinomycetota > Actinomycetes > Streptosporangiales > Thermomonosporaceae > Actinomadura > Actinomadura rugatobispora. The sequence goes on from NZ_AP029191.1 coordinate 2,978,338, forward strand.
GAGCAAGCTGAACGATTTCGTGGCGAACGCGTTCAGCCGGCTCGGTGACGCGGCACTGCGCGACGCCCGCGCCAAGGGCCGCATCGACGTCGCGCGGCACACGGTCTACGGAAACCAGGACCTCGGCTTTCTCGTGCTCGTCTCGGTCGTCACCGAGTGGTTCCTCAGGCGCTCGCGGATCAGGGAGATCCGGGAGCAGTGGAGAAAGGACGAGCGCCCCGGAAACGGCGGCGACGACCCGAAGGACGATGACGATGACGGCGGGCCCCGGAAGAAGGGCAAGGATCGGTGACCAGGTTCGAGGCCGTGCGCGTCCTGTTCCCGGACTCGCCTCTCCCGCCCGAATGGGGGTGGCCCCGGAAGGCGCTGCTCGCGTGCGCGGTCGCGTTGACGATCGCGCTGCTCACGGCGGCGGCGGTCGTGATGTTCGAGAAGCCCGCCGCGGGGGCGTCACCCGACCCGGTGACGAGCGCCGAACGCTTTCTCCGCCACGTCGGGCACCGGCAGTATCAGGACGCCTGCACGATGGCCGTCGACTTCGACCATCCGGATCGTCCGCTCGAAAGACCCTCGCCGGACTACACGACGTGCATGGGGAACCTGATCTGGCTCGGCAGCGCGCATTGGTCGCGCACCGACCTGCGGAACGCGAGAGGCGCCATGGTTCGCCGCGTGCGGAACGACGGCGACGGATTCGTGACGGTGGGCGTGGAGGACGTCCACCCGAAGCTGCCGCCGATCGGGGGCGCGAACGGAAAAGGCCCCGTGGCGCACGACATTCTCCTCGGGCTCCAGCGGACCGGCGGCCGGTGGTACGTGATCTGGCCGCCGCCGTGACGGAACCGGACGGGAACGTCCCGGTCAGCGTCCGCGCAGTGAGCCGGTCACCGGTTTCTTGGTGACGGCATAGCACGTCGCCGTCGTCTCTCCTTCCGCCCATTCCTCGGGCAGGGGAGACAGCCCGCTCGGGCGCACGCCTGACCTGCCGCGGCCCACGTGGGCGTCGACCGCCTTCTTGCAGTGGTCGAGGGCGCGCGAGGTCATTTCCTCGAGGTCCGGCGGCTGGTCGGTGGGGCGCCCGAGCACGAGCACGCCCGGGACGGCCTCGCTCCGATGCGGCCGGTCGCACGGGACGATACGCGGCGGGCCGTCGTCCAGAGGCTCGCCGACCAGGCATTTCTGGAAGGACCCGAGACCACCCGCGAGCGCCCCGGCGAGACTGCCCGTCCGGCGGCGCGGACGGCCGTCCGGCCCCTCCTCGGACACCAGGCAGGCGAACCAGCGGGCGCCGTCCTTGCCGCGCGAGGGTCCGGCCGTCGCGGCCTGCAGTCGGCTGGCGTTCGCGTCCGGGCTTTTCAGATAGGTCGGCAGGGCGGCGTGGCAGGCGCGGCGCATCTCCGTCCGGACATAGTCGCCGACGACCCTGTCCGGGAGGCGCTGCGCGAGCATCACCTCGTAGTCGTGCGGACGGGAACAGTCGCCCCACCCCTTCGCGCCCGCCTGCGGATCGAAGCATTCGCCGGCCTGGAACGGCGCCCCAGGCGCGGCGGATGACATGGCGGTCGCCGGAGTCGTGGCCGGTTTCGCGGACGCGCCGCTCGCCGTCGGGCCGTCGGCGCCTCCGGACGAGCAGCCCCCGGCCAACGCCATGACCAGAGCCGTCGCCGTGACGTGGTGAACCGCCGCGGGCCTGCCGGGCGCCCGGCGCCCGAATGCCTGGCGCGCCTGCCGAATCGTCATGCGCCGGACTCTGTCATCGTCCGTCCGGGACGGGTCCCCGGACGGACGACATCGGGGCGGTCTCCTTCTTCACCTACGCGTCGTCGGGTTCGCGGTCGGTGAGGAGTTGGGCGCGGGTGCCGGCGAAGAAGGCCACGAGGATGTCCACGCACTCCTCCAGGTCGGGGTAGCGGCCGTCCAGGTGGCCCAGGGCCATGGACTCGGTGAGGGCGGTGACGCCGTCGGCGACCATTTCCAGGCTGCGGCGCTGGCGGTCGGTGGCGGCGGGGAGGCCGGCGGCGACCAGGTCTTCGACGAGGCGGGCGCGGGTTTCGGCGGCGCGGGCACGGGCGGCCTCGCCCAGCGGGGAGTTGCGGTCGAGGCGGGTCCGGACGCTGAGGCGGAAGAACTCCGGGTGGCCGCACATCGCCTCCAGCGGGACCCGGAACGCCTCGCGGAGCCGTTCGGCGCTGTGCGGTTCCGCGGTGGAGCGTCGGCGGGCCTCCCGGACGACCGGGCCGACCCGGCGGCCGGCCTCCTCGGCGAGCGCCTCCAGCAGGTCGTGCATGTTGCGGAAGTGCACGTAGAAGGTGGACTGGGCGATGCCGGCGTTGCGGCAGACGCTGCCGGTCGACAGGCCCGCCTCGCCCTCGGTGTCGAGGATGCGCAGCGCGGAGGCGAGCAGCCGGCGCCGGGTGAGGTCCTTGGCCTCGCGCCGGCTCAGCGACACATCAGGCATCGGGCCTCCCGGAGCCTTCGCCGATAGGTCTGGCGGTGAAGCGTTCCATCGTGTGCAGCATATCGATGATCTTTCGTCAAGCGTTGCTTTTCATTTGACCGATAGTACTATCGGTGAATCTCGTGACCTGGATCACTGTCCGGTGCTGAGGAGGGTCCGCACGTGGCACACACGATGGACGGGCGAGGACGCCGGCGTCCCGTCCTGGCACTGGTGGCGGGTGCGGCGCTGGCCGCGGCGGCGTGCTCGGGCGGGGGGACGGCCCCGGCCTCGGGCCCCGGTCCCGAGGGCAGTCCGGTCCCGGGCGGGCGGCTGGTCTACGGGCTGGGCGCCGACGCCAACGGCTTCAACCCGACCAAGGACTCCTTCGCCGCCCAGACCTACGCCATGGGCGGGACGATCATCGAGTCGCTGGCCACCGTCGACGCCTCCGGCGCCTGGCGGCCGCACCTGGCCGAGTCGATCACGCCCGCGGAGAACGGCGCCCAGTGGACGATCAAGATCCGCGAGGGGATCGCGTTCTCCACCGGCGAGCCGCTGACCGCCGAGGTCGTCAAGGCCAACCTGGACGCGCAGAAGGCGTCCCCGCTGACCGCCGCCGTCCTGGCCCCGGTGCGCGGCATCGAGGTCCTGGACGGCGGCACCGTGCAGGTGCATCTCAGCCAGCCGTGGGGCAGCTTCCCCTACGTCCTCGTCGACCAGGTCGGGATGATCATTCCGAGGACGGCGCTGGCGAACCCGGCGGAGGCCAGCCGGCGGCCGGTCGGCACGGGGCCGTTCGTGTTCCAGAGCCACACGCCCGACAACCGCTTCGTCGTGCGGAAGAACCCCAAGTACTGGCGCAAGGGCCTGCCCTATCTCGACCAGATCGAGTTCCGGATCCTGCCCGACTTCCAGACCCGGGCGCAGACGCTGGAGTCGGGCGGGCTGACGGCGATGGCGACGCAGCGCGACAACGACATCGTCAAGTTCGGGAAGCTCGCCCAGCAGGGCCGGTACCGGATGTACCAGGCGACCGGGATGTCGGTGCCCGAGCTGGCGTTCATGCTCAACACCGCCGCCGCCCCGCTGGACGATCTGCGCGTCCGCAGGGCGCTGGCGCACGCCACCGACCGGCAGGCGTTCGTCAAGACGCTGCGGTCCGGGCTGACCAAGCCCGCCGACGGCCCCTGGTCGCCCGATTCCAGGTGGTACGTCCCCGGCGGCTACCCCGCGTTCGATCTGAACCGGGCGAAGGCGCTGGTGGCCGAGTACGAGAAGGAGAAGGGCCCGGTCCGGTTCGAGCTGCTGAGCGTGCCCGACCAGTCGTCGATGCAGAACGCCGAACTCGTCCAGGACATGTGGGGCAAGGCGGGTGTGGAGGTCACGATCCGGCAGGCCGAGCAGGCCGACCTCATCCAGCGGGCCCTCACCGGCAACTACGGCGCGGTCGTCTGGACGCAGTTCACCGGCGCCGATCCCGACCGCGAGTACTCCTGGCTGCACTCCCGCTTCGTCCAGCCGTCCGGCGGGCTGTCGATCAACATGAGCCGGATCAGGGACGCGCAGCTGAGCGCGGCGCTGGACTCCGGTCGGCGCAGCTCCGACGAGGCCGCGCGCAAGCAGGCGTACGCCACCGTGCAGCGGCGGCTGCGCGAGCAGCTCCCGTTCATCTGGGTCGACCACCTCACCACCAGCGCCGTCATCACCAAGGCGAACGTGAAGGGCCTCGGGCGTTCCACGTTGCCGGACGGCTCGGTCGGGAAGGCGCTCACCGGCTCGGCCACGCACAAGTTCGACCAGATCTGGATCGGCGGGTAGGCGCGGATGGCCTGGGTGGTGCTGCGGCGGGGCGCGCAACTGGTGTTCGTGCTGCTCGCGGTGACCGTGCTCGCGTTCTGGATGATCACGCTGCTGCCCGGCGACCCCGCGATGCAGATCCTGGGGTACGGCGGGGACGAGGCGGCGCTGGAGCGGGTGCGCCGCGAGCTGGGCCTGGACGACCCGTTCTGGAGCCGGTACGCCGCCTGGCTGGCGGGCGCGGTGACCGGCGACCTGGGCACCTCGTACATCACCAGCGTCCCGGTGGGCGAGTCGCTGGCGCAACGGATGCCGGTGACGCTGGAGCTGCTGCTGCTCTCCCAGGTCATCTCGCTGGGGCTGGCGGTGCCCGCCGGGCTGGCCGCCGCGCGCCGTCCGGGCGGGCCGCTGGACCGGCTGCTGAGCACGGCGGCCTTCGGGCTGCTGTCCACGCCGGTGTTCGTGTCCGGGGTGGTGCTGATCATGCTGTTCGCGGTGCGGTGGCCGCTGCTGCCCGCGACCGGGCACACCCCGTTCGGGGTGTCGCCGGGCGGGAACCTGCGGTCGATGCTGCTGCCCGCGGTGACGCTCGCCGCCGGGCAGCTGGCGGTGTACGCGCGGGTGCTGCGCTCGGACCTGGTCGCGACGCTGCGGGAGGACTACATCACGCTGGCCCGCGCCCGGGGCCTGTCACCGCGCCGGATCCTGTGGCGGCACGCGCTGCGCCCCTCGGCGATCTCGCTGGTCACCGTGGTCGGGCTGAACCTGGGGGCGCTGATCGGAGGCGCGGTCATCATCGAGACGCTGTTCGGGCTGCCGGGCGTGGGGCGGCTCATCGTGGAGGGCATCCTGTCCCGCGACTACCTGGTCGTGCAGGGCGGGGTGCTGGTGGTCGCCGTCGGCTACGTGCTGGTCAACTTCGCCATCGACGTGGTGTACGGCGTCCTGGACCCGAGGATCCGCCATGCGTCCTGACCGGGGGAGGTTCGGCTGGGGGTTCCGGCTGGCGGCGCTGTGGCTGGTGCTCGTGGCGGGCGCGGCCCTGGCCGCCGACCTGCTGCCCCTGCCGCACTACGACGCCACGCTCGCCGGGGAGCCGAACGCGGGGCCGAGCCCGTCCCACCCGTTCGGCACCGACGCGCTCGGCCGCGACATGCTCAGCCGTGTCGTGCACGGCGCCCGCGTCTCGCTGGGCGTCGGACTGGGCGCGGTCGCGCTCGGGCTGCTCATCGGCGGCCCGCTGGGGCTGCTCGCCGGGTACCGGCGCGGGCTGGCCGACCGGGTCATCATGACCGCCAACGACATCCTGCTGGCCTTCCCCGCGCTGGTGTTCGCGCTGGCGGTGGTGGCGTTCGCCGGGGCCGGGGTGCGGAACGTGCTGATCGTCCTGGGGCTGCTCGGGGCGCCCGCCTGGGTGCGGCTGATCCGCGGCGCCACCCTCACCTTCGCCCAGCGCGAGTTCGTGACCGCGGCACGCGCGCTCGGCGCCCGCGGCGGGACGGTGATGCGGCGCGAGATCGCCCCGAACGTGGCGCCGCCCGCCGCCTCGTACGCGTTCGTCATCATGGCCGTGGTCGTGGTGGCCGAGGGCAGCCTGGCGTTCCTGGGCCTGTCGGTGCGGCCGCCGACGCCCACGTGGGGCGGGATGATCAACGAGGGGCGGAGCACGCTGGACACGAGCGCGCACGTCGTGCTGGTGCCGTCCGTGGTGATGTTCCTGACCGTGCTGGCGTTCAACCTGGTCGGCGACCGGCTCCAGGAGGTCACCGGCCATCGGCGGAGCGGCCTGGAGCCGGTCCGGGCCGGGCGCCGGCCCGCGCGGTCCGCGCTGCGGGACGCGCCGGTGCAGGACGATCCCGTGCGGGACGGGCCGCCGCCGCTCCTGGAGGCGGTGGACGTGCGCACCGCCTTCCCCACGCCGCGCGGCCTGGTGCGGGCGGTCGACGGGGTGTCGTTCACCCTCGAACGCGGCCGGACGCTCGCGATCGTCGGCGAGTCCGGCAGTGGCAAGTCGATGCTCATCCGCTCCGTCCTGGGGCTGCTCCCGGACGCGGGCGTCGAGCGCTCCGGACGCGTCCGCCTGGCGGGCCGGGACCTGGACGGCGCCGACCCCGAGGAGATGCGGACCGTCCTCGGCACCCGCATGGCGACCGTGTTCCAGGACCCGATGACCGCGCTCAACCCCGTGCGCTCCATCGGCGCCCAGGTCACCGAGCCGCTCCGCGTCCACCTCGGGATGGGACGCGGGGAGGCGCGGGCCAGGGCCGAGGAACTGCTCGCCTCGGTCGGCATCCCGGAGCCGCGCCGTGTCCTGCGCGGCCACCCGCACCAGCTGTCGGGCGGGATGCGGCAGCGGATCACCATCGCGATGGCGCTGTCGTGCGACCCGGAGGTGCTGTTCGCCGACGAGCCCACCACCGCGCTGGACGTCACCGTGCAGAAGCAGATCATGGCGCTGCTGCACCGGCAGCGCGACGAGCGGGACATGGCGATGGTCCTGGTCAGCCATGACCTGGCCGTGGTCGCCGACCGCGCCGACGACGTGATCGTCATGTACGCGGGCCGGGTGGTCGAGCGCGGCCCGGCCGCCGCCGTCCTCGGCGCGCCCCGGATGCGCTACACCGAGGCGCTGCTGCGCGCCGCACCCGACCTGGCCGCGCCCGCTCACACCCGGCTGGAGGTCATCGACGGACGGCCGCCCGATCTGGCCGCGCCGCCGTCCGGGTGCCGGTTCCATCCGCGCTGCCCGTTCGCCCGGGACCGCTGCGCGGCCGAGGAGCCGCCCCTGGCCTCGGACGGCACGACCGGCCGCGCCTACGCCTGCTGGTACCCGGCGGACGAACCGCGCACAGCCCAGATGGAAGGGAGCGTCCCGCATGGCGGGTAGCGGCACCGCGCATCTGCGCGACGGCGACGAGGTCCTGCGCGTGGAGGATCTGACGGTGCGGTTCCCGGCGGGACGGCGCCGCACCGTGCACGCGGTCTCAGGCATCAGCTTCGACGTGGCGCGCGGGGAGACGCTGGGGATCGTCGGCGAGTCCGGCTGCGGGAAGTCCTCGGCGGCCCGCGCCGTCATGCAGATGCCTCGCCCCGTCGCGGGGTCGGTGCGGCTGAACGGCCTGGAGCTGACCGGCCTGCGCGGTGAGGCGTTGCGCCGCACCCGCCGCCGGCTCCAGATGATCTTCCAGGATCCGATCTCCTCGCTGAACCCGCGCCGCAGCGTCCGCGACATCGTCGCCGAGGGCCCCCGCGTCTGGGGCTCGCGGGACGGCGTCGACGAGGTCCTCGAAGCGGTCGGCCTCGACCCCGCCACCGCCGCCGGGCGCCGTCCCCACGAGTTCTCCGGCGGCCAGTGCCAGCGCATCAGCATCGCCCGCGCCCTGGCCCTGGAACCCGAGGTCCTCATCTGCGACGAGCCGGTGTCGGCGCTGGACGTGTCCGTCCAGGCGCAGATCCTCAACCTGCTGGAGGACCTCAAGGCCCGCTTCGGCCTCACGCTCGTCTTCATCGCCCACGACCTGGCCGTCATCAAGAACGTCAGCGACCGCGTCCTGGTCATGTACCTGGGCAAGACGTGCGAGCTGGCCCCCGGCGAGACCCTCGTCGAACGGCCCGCGCACCCGTACACGCGGGCGCTGCTCTCCTCCGTCCCGCGCGGCCCGCTCCGGCTCACCGCCGAGGAGGAGGAGCGGGCGGGCGGGGAGCCGCCCTCGCCCGTCGACCCGCCGAGCGGCTGCCGCTTCCGCACCCGCTGCCCCCGCGCCGACGCCCGCTGCGCCGCTGAGGAACCCGCCATGCGCCCGCTGGCCCCGGGCCACTGGATCGCCTGCCACCACCCCGCCGTCCCGCCGGTCGCCTAACGGTCGGAAGCGGGGCGTCATGCGGTCGCCCGCGGTGGTTCCGCACCGTGCCGCCTTAGCGTGAAAGGTGATCGGCGGAAGAAGGCGGCCATGAGCGATCACCATTCCGAACCCGCCCTGCGCGCAGCGCGGGCCTCGTCATTGCGCCGGGAACTCAGAATGCTCTGCCGGGGAAGGGGCGTGTACGCCTCCGATCTCACGGCACGCCTGGGGCCATTGCTGAAAGAGCATCTGGGAAATGCCCGCGGCGACCACGGATCGCGGGCCCGGCTCATCGCGATGCTGACCCCGCAGATCGAGGCCCTGCCCCAGGATCTGGCCCTGGTCGCCCGGGTGGCGCTCGGGCTGCACGAGGGGACGCGGCAGCGCTTCCTGCGCGACCGGCTGGACTGGCTCGCCGGGCGGATGGCCAGGGACGCCAGGACGGTCCGGCGGCGGCTGGACGAGTCCCTCGACCTGCTCGCCGAGACCATCGAGCACGGCCCCGCGACCGCGCCGCCCCCGCACGGCGCCCCCCGGACGGGTGCGCGGCCCCGCTGCCTGAGCGGCGCCGCCCACCGGCCGCCCCGGCGCCACTGAGGCATTCCACCCGCACGCCTTTCCTTTAATTTTCACCATTCTCCTCGGACCATTCCATGACCCGAGAAAGATGCCTGGAATATTCGGTGGCGGGTCGATCAGAACAGGAAACTGAGATCACCAGAGCACAGAAAGGCTTGTCCGATGAGCCGCACCACCGACGACGACCCCCCGGACGACCTGGAGGCCCTCCGCCGCAGAGCCGCCGACGCAGCCGCCTCGGGCCGGGACGACGAGCGCGTCCGGGCCCTGGCCGACCTGGCGGGGGCCCTGTGGAGGAGCTCCCCCGACGACGACCTCCAGGCCCGCCGCCCCTACCTCGACGAGGCCATCGAGGCGCTGGCGACCGCCCGCCAGGTGCAGGCGACCACGGACCCGGCCCCCGGCGCCGCGTGGAGCGCGGAGGTCACCTTCCGTCTCGCCGCCCTGCTGACCCTGCGCAACATGGCGGACGGCGATCCCACCGAGCAGAACACGATCCTCGCCCTGCTGCGCGAGGTCGTCTCCGGCGAGGCCCTCCCGGCCGACCGCGCCGAGACCGCACGCCTGCTGCTCGGCATCGTGCTCGTCCAGGGCATCCTCCTCCCGTTCCGGGCCGCCGGCCCCGCCGACCTGCTGAAGATCGCCATGCACGTGGTGGCCACCGGGCCCCAGGACTTCCAGGAGGCGGTCGAGCTTCTCGGCCGCGTCGAGGAGGAACGGCTCCCGGAGAACATCAAGCCCCTGCCCCTCCTGCTGAAGCTGCTGCTCATGTACTGCCGGGCATTGTCGGAGGGCCGCGCCGGCCGCATCAACCTCTTCCAGATCGCGACCTTGATGAAGACCGCCCGGTCCTTCTTCGACGAGCTGTCCGGCGGGCGGGACGCTCCCCCGATGCTCAGGCGCATGGCGGACGACATGCGCGCCGGCGCCGGCGAGGCGATCGAAGTCCTGGAGGAGGCGCGGGAGACGCCGTCGGCGAGCGCTCGGTCCTGATCCTGCACGAGCCGGGGATCGCGTACCTCGTCCACGGCCACCGGAACGCGCCGTCCGACGAGGGGCCTGTCCAGTTGCTGTCCTTGTTCTCGCCTTACCCGGCGGGGCGCGGCGGAGCATCGTCGGACGCATCGAGATCCGATGCACGCCGATGCACGAGGAGGACGCCATGCGACTCGGCCCGCCCGACGGGGAGAGCGAAGAGCCACGCGACAACGGCTGATGGCCTGGGGCGCGGCGGGGGTCACTGGGGCGCCCCCGCCGCGCCCCTTTCCGGGGCGGGGCGGCCCCCGGTCGCCGCCTGGGCGGATCGTGGGCGTGCCCTCGGCGGCGGGCAGGAACGCGCTCACCATGAAGGGCATGACCGACCTACTTCGCAGGATCGGCCGCGATCTGCGCGACCGGCGCCATGTCGAGGCCTACGTGGTGGCGTTCACCGCGCTCGTCATCGCCGCCGTGTCCCCGCTGACGGACCTGATCGGCGACGATCTGCGCTGGACGGTGTCGATCACCGGGATCGGGCTGCTGGTCTACCGGATCACCATCCCGGACGACCGCGCGGCCGTCCCCGGGCAGCCGTTCGACGACCGCACCGCCTTCGAGCAGGACTCCCTCGAAGCGCTGCTCCGCCGCACCAAGGAGCTGTGGCTGTTCGCCCCCTCGGGTGCGCACGTGCTGACCGCGGCGCGCTGCGACACCCTCAGGCGGCACGTGCTCGGCAGGGCCGACGGGATCGTGCGGGTCGTCGTCCTGGACCCCGAGCACACCGAGGCGATCGCGCTGGCCACGTGCCAGCTCACCGACTCGGTGGACTTCCCCGGGCAGCGCTTCCCCCGCTCCCTGGCCGCCAGCCTGGAACGGCTGAGGACGATGGGCCGCTGGAGCTGCCCCGGCCGGTTCGCCTACCGGCTGCTCCCCTACAACCCCGGGTTCAGCCTCATCGCGCTGGACCCGTCCTCGCCCGACGGGAAGGTGATCGTGGAGTTCCACGGCGCCCGCAACGAGTCCAGCCACGGCCGCATGCACATCACCCTCGGACCGCGCGACGGCGGCCGCTGGTACGGGTACTGGCTCGGCCAGTTCGAGCACATCTGGCGCACCTCGCGCGACCCCTGACCGCGGTCACTGCGACACGCGCGGGTCGCCCCAGGCCAGGTCGGGCAGCAGGTTCGACCGGCCGCCCGCCGCGCGGGCCCCGGCCATCGCCGGGTCGTCGGTCGTGCCGGGACGGAACGCCTCCAGCCGCAGCCGCAGCACCCCGGTGACATCGATCGAGATCTTCTTCGGGTGGCCGGTCGACACCTTCGTGCCGGGCTGGTGGCGCCCGTCCAGCGTGACCTGGAACAGCCCGACCTGCTCCTCCTCGGCCCGGTCGTTGACCCCGATCATGGCCTCGAACTTCTTGTACCTGCCGCCGAGGTAGTAGACCTCGACGCCCTTGCCGTCGTCGTTGCAGAACAGGCTGCACTCGTGCCGCAGGCTGCGCGGGTAGTCGACGCCGCCCATGGTGACCGGCTCGGGGTCGACGTCGCTGCTGTCGTCGACCGGCTCCATGTCGACGAGCCAGTCCGCGACGGGGGTGGGCGAGGGCGTGGCGGTGGCCGTGGGCGGCGGCACGGAGGGCGGGGTCGCCGGGGTCGCCGGGGTGGCCGGAGCCGGCGTGGCCGGGGTGGCCGGGTCCCGGCCGAGCAGCCAGACGGGCCCCTTGTCCCTGGGGAACAGCCATGCGCCCAGGGTCACCAGCACCGCCAAGGCCGTCAGCACCAGCATCAGATCGATCCTCCGGCGGCGGCGCCTGTCGCGCCGGCTCGCGCTCCCCTGCTCGTCCTTGTCAAAGGAGACCATCGACTTACCTCGTTCTTTCGCTGCGACCGTCCGGGCGCGAGAGGGCATGGCGGGCCGCGGTCAAGGGATTCCGGCCGCCCGGCATGCTGAAGAGGCTGGTGAGCACGGCTCACCCGCGAAATGTACGGATCAACGGATCCGTGATCCGTCCCGCCCCGATCCACGTCAGAGATCTGTCTCGGAGGCCCTGACCACGCATCCTCCGATACCCGAAATTATGACACAAGAAGGATAGCGGGCACTACATTTTCGACCCATTCGAACAATTCCAAGATCCGACCCGAAAAACGGAATTCTCCACATATTCCATGAATGCCATGGAATTCATGGAGCGGCGTCAGTCGGGCGCGACGATCACCCGGTAGGGGCTCAGGAGGGTGTTCAGGAGGTCGATCCCCGCGGGCTTGCCGAGCGGCTCCGGTGCGCCCACGGGTCTCAGCGGCGCGGCGCCGTCCCCGCAGCGGTCGCCGAAGAAGATCAGAGTGCGGTGCGGGAAGTCCCGGCTCGACTCCCAGATGATCCCCTGGGCGTCGACGCGCTGCTCCCGCAGCCAGTGCCCCCAGTACCGGGTCTGCGGATACTCGGAGGAGTGGATGAGCCAGCGGTCCTGCGCGACCGCGGCGAGGTCGACGGCGCTGAGCAGCGAGATGAGCCGGAGGTCGGCGAGGGTCTCGACCTCGGACAGCATGAGGTCCTGCACCGCGGCCCGCGGGAGGATGTGGAAGCCGCGCTGATCGCGGTGGACGTCCCGCAGGAGGGTCTCGGCCAGCGCGGTCGTCTTGCTGGTGCCCGCGTAGTAGTAGGGGTACGGGTGCTCTTCGGTCGCGTCGAAGCGCCCGCCTCCGAAGTGGGAGTGGACCCGGCGCGTGTTGAAGCCGGTGGCGGTGCGGCGCACGCTGTGGCAGCGGTAGAGGCGTGTGCCCGCCCTCAGCACGTGGACGTTGGGCGTCCCGTCGTAGTCGGCGGGCGGCTCCTGGGCGACCATCAGCCGGCGTCCTCGATGACGGCGGCCGCGGCGGCCAGGATGTACTCGTCCGGGACCTGCCCCAGGAGCCGGAACGGCGCCTCGTCGAGGCGGGCGTTGAGGTCGAGCCACCAGCTCGCCACGCCCCACGGGTCGCCGCCCGCTCCGAGCATCGCGTTGACCCGCAGCACCACGGGACGCGGCGCCCCGTCGTCCCCGAACTGGAAGGCGGGCAGGAGCGGGACGCCCGCCGGGTCCGGCAGCTTGATCAGGTCCGCGGCGGCGGGGTCCTGGCCGCGCTCGCGCACCTCCCGTTCCGTCAGCGTGGGGTTCCGCAGGAGCCGGGCCTTCACCTCGCGCAGCACGGCCTCCACGTCGAAGCGCCCGGTGCCGGACGTGGACTCGGCCAGTTCGGCGAAGAGGACGTCGAGGTCCGCCCACAGTTCTTCGTCCCCGGCCAGGGCGGTGGCCCGCATCATGGGGTCGCCCTGGGCGAGCGCCCGCCGCACCGGATGGCCCGCAGGCAGCACCTCGCCGAGGAGCATCATGAGTTCGAGGACCACGTCGAGCCGGTCGTCGGGGTCGGCGTCGCGGTACCGGCCGATCAGCTCCAGCACGCGGGCCCGCGCCGCGCCGTCCAGCCTGCCTGCGACGTCCGGCCAGTGGTCGCGGAGCGCGCGCAGCGCCTCTCCGAAGGGTGTCGGTGACGGCACCGTCCTCCTACCTTCCCCGCCCCTGCAGGGCGAACGAGCCCCAGGAGGCGATGTCGGCGAGTCCTTCGTCCGAGACCCGGTCGGTGAGCAGCGCCGACATCGGGGACGGCGGCCGCCGCCGGGGGTCGAGCATCCACAGCTGCGCGAGCCGCAGCGCGTCGGCCGGCGCGCGGCCCTCGCGCAGGTGGTGGTGATACATGAACGCCAGCAGCGCGGCGCGGCTGTCGCGCACGGCCCAGCGGGCGCCGAGCACGGTCACCGCGCCGCCGGCCACGAACGCGGTGGCGGGGGTCAGCGCCTCGTCGTGGTCGACCTCGGTGTGGTCGGAGGAGCAGGCGCAGAGGATGACCATGCCGCCGCCCGCCCCGGTCCCGCTCCGCCGCGCCTGGCGCAGGACGTCGGAGACTTCGAGCCGCTCGCCGCCGGCCAGTTCGAGGTAGGAGCGGGCGGCGGGACGCATCGCCAGGGCGTGGCAACCGAACTGGATCAGGGACGCGGGCGCCCGCTCCGGGCGCTCGGCGGCGGCGCCGGGCAGCCACCGCAGAACCTCCTCCGCCGTACCCGCGCCCTCGGCCGAACCGCGGGGGCGTCCGTACCGGAGCGACCCGGGGTAGTAGTGGCGCCGGAGGTCCTTGACCACGCTCGCGTTCCAGAAGAACTCGCCCGACGGGTTCGCGACGAAGACCGGGTTCCGATACGGGTCCACGGCCTCGCGGCCGGCCACGTCGATCAGCTGGCGGCCGGAGGCGCCGTAGGTGACGACCAGGTCGTGCAGGACGCGCCGGGAGCCGTCCGGGGCGAGCGCGGCGGCGTGCCAGGGCACCAGGCCCAGGACCCCGCAGGGCACCAGCGTGAGCCGCGGCTCCCGCTGCGCCAGGCTCCAGGAGAGGGCGTGCTCGACCAGCGGCCGGACCGCCTCCCCGGCCCAGTCGCACAGGCTCTCCAGCGCGGCGTCGCGTCTGGCGTTCGCCGGGCCGTCGTTGGGGTCGTCCGGGTCAAGGGCCGCTTCCGCCTCGACGAACTCCGCGAGCGGGCCGTCGCCCGAGGCGTCCAGGCGGGGCAGCTCGACCGACGACACCGTTCCGTTCGCGCGCACCACGAGCGCCCGCCCGGCCGTGCCGCCGGAGTCGCGGAGCAGGTAGGCGAGGGCGTCGGACCCCAGAGCCCGCACCGCCTGGGCGATGGCGACCGCCGACGGGGCCGTGCGCAGCCGTCCCGGCAACGTCTCCAGAGTCCGGGCGCGCAGATCGTCCGGCGGCTCCATGCCCAGGATCTCGCCGAACAGCTGCGTGGACGGGCCGTCCGCCGCCCGGAGGCCCGTGACCCCGCCGTCCCAGGGCGCCGCCGGAGACTTCGACTGCTCGGCCCGCCACCGCGCGGCGAGATCGGTCTCGCCCAGGCCGTCGAGGACCTCGGGCAGGTCCCGGCTCTCGGTCGCGGCGTGCAGGACGAGCCCGCGGCCGAGTTCGAGCGCGGCCACCGCGTCCTCGTGCCGCCCCTCGCCCAGGCACCAGCCGGCCATGGCCTGCGAGAGCTCCGCCGCGCCCCGGGCCACGGTCAGGGCCCCTTCAGAGGTGGTCTGGAGCAGGACGTCGTCGGCGTGGGCGCGCAGCGCCTCCATGCCGGCCTCGATCGCCCGGTCCGTGTCGGCCATGTCGCGGTAGAGCAGGGCCAGTCGTTGCAGGCACGCGGTCCTGGACGGATCGCCGGGACGGTCCGCCGACAACTCCCGTGAGCGTTCCAGGCGCGCGATGCCCGCGCCGAGATCCTGGGCGGCGCGCTCGTCGCCCTGGACGCGCCTCCGGTCGTACCGCAGCAGGAGCACGGTGCCCAGCGCCCACTGGAGGCGGGCGCCCGGGAGCTCGCTGCGGCGCGTGAGCCGGTCGTCCAGCGACAGTTCGAGGAGTTGGACGCCCCGGTCGAGCCGCGCGTCCGCGTCGGGGCCGTCGCCGGAGAGAACGGCCAGTGCCGCCAGCGCGCACCCGCCCCTGGCCAGCAGCCCGGACAGGTCGGCGGCGGGCGTGTCGACGACCTCGGCTCCGGCGAGCGGGGCCGCGGCGGTCTCCGCCTCCTCGGCCAGGATGCCGAGCCCCTCGCCGATCTCCTCCGGCGTGCCGCCGTTCAGCCGGGCGTGGACGATGAGGGTGACGCCCAGCGACGTGCGCACACGGGGGTGCCACGGATGGTCGGCGGGGATCAGCTCGGCGAGCGAACGCAGTTCCCCGCGCGCCGCGTCCAGTTCTCCGGCGTCGCCGGTCCGCCAGCCGTGCACCGCGCGGGCGTAGGTCCCCATGCCGAGCACGGCGGCCTCGGTCGTGGGGTCGAGCACCTCGCCGTTCGCCCGCGACTCCTTGAGGGCGCGCGTGATGATGTCGAAGTAGACGCCCGCCGCCGCCGAGTCCTGCAGCCCGCCCTCGCGGCCGTGCCGGTCGAAGAGCAGGCCCCCGAGCAGGCCGACGACGCTCGCCATGAGGGGGTCGTCGGGCGGGATCCGCTCCGCGGCCCGCCGCAGGTGCCCGATCGCGGCGGCCTCGTCGTCGCGGCTGCGGTCGCGCAGGGCGCGCAGGGCCATCGCCATGCCGGCGAGGAACCGGTCCCTGCCCTCGTCCCGGGGGTCGTCGCCTGGACGCTCCAGAACCCGTCCGCTCAGCCGGACCAGCTCGTCGATCCGGCCGTGGTCGAAGGTGTGCGCGGTGTGGGACACCGTCACCCCGGCCAGGGTGCGCAGGAGTTCGTCGTAGACGAGGTGGTCGTGCAGCAGGTGGTCGTCGTGCTCCAGTTTCTCCAGGGCGCCGGAGATGTGCTCCCACGCCGTCCCGAAGTCGGCGAACCGGCCGGTCAGGTAGGCGCGCCGTGCCAGCGTCTCGCCGAAGGCACCCGTCAGGTAGTCGCCGAGGGGGTGTCCGGCGAGCCCCTCGCGGGCCTGGCCGAGCGCGTCGAGCGCCGTCTCCAACCGCGCCGGGTCGGCCGCGCCGGGCGCGTTCCCTGCGGCGGTCAGGCCGACAAGCGCCCGCATGAGGTCGGGCAGTTTCAGCCCTTCGCCGGTCGTGAACGCCTTCCCGGTGGGCAGCCCGGCCGTCATCGCCTCCGACATGAGGCCGAGGGCGCGCTCCATGTCGGTGCCGCCGCCGTTCGACATCCCCCTGAAGATGAGGGCCGTCCCGAGCAGCCCCCTGGCGAGGGTGTGCATCTCCTCCGAGAGGAGGGCGTCCTCGGACGCGTTCGTCAGGTGGCAGATGCCCTCGTCGAGATCCGAGGCCGAGTCTGCGCCGGGCGGGCTCCAGCTGGTGAACAGGCGCATCGCCAGCTCGAAGGTGGGCGTCCCGGAGCGCAGCAGGCCCTCCGGCAGGACGCGGACGACGAGCAGCACCCCCAGGAGCAGCCGCACCAGCGCGTCCCGCTCGATGCGGGCGTCCGGGCCGGGACCCACGACGGCGCGGAGCCGCTCGACCGCCGTGTCGAGATCCGCCGGACCACCCCCGCGATCCAGATAGCGGATCAAGGCCGCCCGGGCCTCCCGCCAGGCCGGCCCGCCGACTTCGGCGGCGCCATCGGACTCCCCCATCGCGTCCCCCGTCATTCCCGCCCGCGCTCCCGCGGCCAGGGAAAGGCCGCCGGCCCGGATCGCCAGCATGCCCGGACGACTTTAGACAAACCAGATACGCACCATCAAGAATTCCAATAAAGACATGTCCCCGATGGAATACGAGATTCCATAAATCAAGATCGATGAGTGGAATCGAATGGTGCGTCCTCCCGGAGCCGGGACAGCAGGCGCTCGGCCTCCACCACCTGGCGGCTGCCCGGCGGGAAATAGCCGGCCTTGAGCCGGTGGGACTCCTCCGCCCAGCGCAGCGCCTCGGACGGCTCGCCCGCCCCGGCCTCGGCACGGGCCAGCAGCGACTCCGCCCAGCCCGGCTCCAGCGGCACCCGCGCCCACCGCGCCTTGGAGTGCACGTGCCGGATCTCCGGCACCGCCTCGGCCGCCCGCCCGAGCAGCACCAGCGCGTGGGCGTGCACCAGCTGCGCCCGCAGCGTCGAGATGTCGGCGACGCCGAACCTGATCCGCCGCCCGTCGGCCAGGGACCCGGCGATCTCCGCCGCCTCCCCCGCGAGCTCGGCCCGGCGGGCGGGGCCGGGGGCGCGCTCGGCCGCCCGTACCAGCGTCTGCGCCAGGACCGACCGGACGATCCAGGTGAACGGGTGCTGCTCGCCGTAATTGGCGATGCGGTGCGCGACCTCGTCCCTGAGCATGCGCAGCGCCTCGTCCAGGTCACCGTCCGCGTCCCGGTCGCGGACGGCCAGGGCCAGGTTCGCGTGCATCACCCGGGTCCGGTAGTGGTCCACGCCCAGGGCCTCGCGGCGCTGCTCCCACTGGCGGCGGTAGGACTCGACCCCCGCCTCCAGGTCCTCGCTCCGCCCGCGCCGCCTGCGGTAGCGCGCCCGGAAGGCACGGGCGGACATCAGCGTGGGATCGTCGGACGGCAGCGCCGCGGACGCGCGCCACCACAGGGCCTCCCACACCTCCACCGACTCGGTGAGCGGGCGCGCGCGGCTCTTCATCTCCTCCAGCCCGCACTCCACGAGCAGCGCGATCCGGTTGGACGCGCCAAGGAGCTCTGCGGCCCGGGCCAGCAGCCGCTCCAGATCCCTGAGGTCCCCGGACGTCTCCGCCCTGTGCATCGCGACCTCGTACCGTGCCGCCAGGTCCGCCTCGGCGTCGGCCAGCGCCGTCGGTCCGGTCATGATTCGTCCTTGTCCATGCGCCGGTACAGGTCGCCCACGATCGGGCCCAGCCTCGTGGCCACGCGCTCGCGCTCGTCCGGGCCGAGGTGCGGCCACATGTACTCGATCTCGCCCAGCGACTCCCTGGCGTTGCGCACCAGCTCGTCGGCGTAGTCCGAGTGCCCGATCGCCAGGAGCCGCATCAGGTCGTCGTGCACGGCGTTCAGCACCGCCTGCGCCGAGGCGCCCTCGAAGCCCGCCGCCACCCGCACGACCTCCGCCAGGAAGACCCTGGCGTCGGCGGACGAGGCGCGCCCGCCGGAGATGACGCACAGGTCCTGCACCGCCGTCGGCGGCGGCAGGTGCCCGGCCGACCGCGCCAGCCGCGGGTTGCGCGCCGTCCAGTCGGCCAGGACGCGCACCAGCGTCTCGGCGGCGAACCTCCGGGACGGCGCCGCCCCGTCCTCCAGCGCGGCCAGCCAGCCGTCGCGGTGCGGCCGGTGGCTCCACACCTTCGTCTCGGCGAGCACGTGGCGGACGGCGTCGCGCACGGCGAACGTCGAGCCCATCTCGGCGGCCAGCAGCGACGCCAGCGACTGCTGGGCGTTCGGGCCGAAGGTGGCGTACAGCGTGCCCTCGCCCTGGTGGCCGGTCCGGCGCTTCAGCTCGTCGCGCCCGATCCGGACCGCGGCGAAGTCGGTGCCGCCGTCCATCTCGGCCAGGTGCCGGACGACCGCCCGGCAGAACTGCGGACGCGGCTTGGGCCGTTCACCGTCCGGCGGGGCGTTGAGGGACCGCGTCCCGAACGCCGACTCCGTCCACAATGACGTGGGCGTCCGCCGCAATTCTGTCAACAGATCGAGCATCGGGTGCGTTCCCATCGATCGCTCGCCGATCGTCCCCCTGACGATTTTCCGGCGGACCCATGCTCACATCCCCCCACATAAGCGTCACCCGGATCCCCCGAATGTCACCCGCAAGCCCTCCCCACCCTTACCCCCCAGAAAGGCTCCCTTGCCGTCATGGCACCGCCGGCGCGCTCCGGAACCCGCGGGTTCCGGAGCGCGCCGGCGGCGGAGGGCGGGGTCAGGCTTGTTGGACGCCGGGGTGGCGGTCTTCCACTACGAAGGTGGCTCGGGTGGAGACGGGGGCGCCCGGGCGGGTCACGTACGGGAGCACCCGGAAGTCGCCCTGCCAACGCTCGCGGTCCACGTTGACACGCAGATAGCCGCGCTGGGCGTTGAAGAACTTCATGTGCGGGTTGGCCGACAGGAACGTCCGGCCGAGGTCGTCGATGTCGGCGCCGTCCCCGCCGCTGGTGACGGACGTGCCGACGAACTCCGACGCGACGGTGGGGGAGCCCGGGTCGTCGAAGTCCTTCTTGAGGTCGGCCGCGTAGTTCTGGTGGCGGTCGCCGCTGATGACGACCAGGTTGCGGACGCCGCGGTCGTGGGCGGCGGCCAGCACCTTGTTGCGCTCGCCGGCGTACCCGTCCCACGGGTCGACCCACACGTCCTTGCCGGGCCCCGGGTCCCAGTCGGTCTCGGTCATCGGGACCTGGTTGCCAAGGATCTGCCAGCGGGCCCTGGACCGGCCGAAGCCGTCCAGCAGCCAGCGCCGCTGCTCGTCGCCCAGGATGGTGCGGGACGCGTCGAACCGCTCGTCGCAGTCGCGGGTGCGGCCCGTGCCGTTGCCGTACGAGCACGCCTGGATGTCGCGGTGCCCGCGCGTGTCGATCATCGTGAACTCGGCGAGGCGGCCGTAGCCGATCCGGCGGTGCAGCCGGATGTCCGGGCCGGAGGGCAGCTGGGCGCGGCGCAGCGGCAGGTTCTCGTAGAACGCCTGGAACCCGGCGGCCTTGCGGCGGGCGAACTCCGCCGGGTCGGGGTTGGGGTCGCGGCCCATGATGACGGTGTCGTCCGCCCAGTCGTTCACCACCTCGTGGTCGTCCAGGGTGTGGATCCACGGGAACTGGGCGTGCGCCTTCTGCAGCGGCGCCTCGGCCTTGTAGAGGGAGTACTGGAGGCGGTACCGGGCCAGGTCGAAGGTCTCGGTGCCGAACTGCGGCGGCACGGTCACCCCCCGCCGGTTGTTGCCGGTGATCTCGTACTCGTAGAGGTAGTCGCCGAGGTGGACGATGAGGTCGAGGTCCTCGGCGGCCATGTGGTCGTAGGCGGTGTAGTAGCCGTCCTGCCAGGCCTGGCAGGACGCGACCGCGAACGTCAGGTCGCGCGGCAGGGAACTCGCGGCGGGCATGGTGCGGGTGCGGCCGGCCGGCGAGACCTCCCCGGCCGCGCGGAACCGGTAGAAGTACTCCCGGTCCGGCGCCAGCCCGGCGATCTCGGGGTGCACGGAGTGGCCCAGCTCGGGCGTGGCGACGGCCGAGCCGCGCCGGACGACCTGCCGGAACCGCTCGTCGCGGGCCACCTCGTACTCGACGCGGATCCGGCGGTCGGGCATCCCGGCCTTGCCGTCGGCCGCGAACGGCTCGGGCGCCAGCCGCGTCCACAGCACGAACCCGTCGGGGGACGGGTCGCCGGACGCGACGCCCAGCGTGAACAGCCCGGACTTGCGGAGCGTGTACGCGTGCGCGGCGGTGCCGCCGAGCGCTCCGGTGCCGAGCAGGACGGCGGCCGTGCCGGCCCCGCCCCATCCGAGGAACCGGCGCCGCGACACCGGGTCGACATGCGAGGACATCAGACCTCCTGCTGAGTGGGGGGATCTCAGGGTTGAGCGGGTCTTGTCAGGCGTCCTTGAGGCCGGGGTCGCCGTTCTCGGTGACGAAGCTCCTGCGGGTGCTCACCGGGGCTCCGGGACGGGTCACGTACGGCAGGACGCGGAAGTCGGCGCGGCAGGCGTCCCGGGTGAGCGTGCACCGCAGGTAGCCGCGCTGGTAGCTGGTGAACGCGATGTGCTCGTTGGCGTCGAGCAGGTTCCGGCCGCCCTGGTCGAGGTCCTCGCCGTCCATCTTGGTGGAGATGGAGGTGCCGACGAACTCGACGCCGACCGTGCGCGAGCCCGGGTCGTCGAAGTCGAGCTTGAGGTCGGCGGCCATGTGCCGGTGCATGTCGCCGGTGAGGACGACGGGGTTGCTCACCTTCCGCTTCACGAGTTCGTCGAAGAGGCGGTCGCGGGCGGGCTTGTAGCCGTCCCAGAAGTCCATGACGAAGGCGCGGCCGTCGCCGGGGACGGTGTCGACCTGGGTGACGGGGATCTGCTGCGGGATGATGTTCCACCGCGCCCGGCTGCGGCCGAGTCCCTCGTACAGCCAGGTCTCCTGCTCGTCGCCGAGGACGGTGCGGCCGGGCAGCAGCCGGTCGGCGCAGTCGCTCGTCCGGTCGCCGCACGCCTGGTCGGCACGGAACTGGCGGGTGTCGAGCACGTGGAACTGCGCGAGCCGCCCGTAGCCGAGGCGGCGGTACAGGCGCGCGTCGGTTCCCGTGGGCTTGCTGGAGAGGCGCAGCGGGAGGTACTCGTAGAACGCCTGCGCCGCGGCGGTCTTGCGCTGCCGGAACCCGGCCGGGTCCTCGTTGGCCTTGGGGATGTCGCCGACCCAGTTGTCGTCGATCTCGTGGTCGTCCCAGACCACGACGAACGGGTGGGCGGCGTGCGCGGCGAGGAGGTCGGCGTCGAAGCGGTGCAGCGCGTGCCGCAGCCGGTACTGGACGAGGTCGTACGGCTCGGGCCGCAGTTCCGGGGCGACCGGGGTGTTGCGGACGCCGCCGTTGGCGTCGATCGGGTTCTCGTAGATGTAGTCGCCCAGGTGGAAGACGACCGCGAGGTCCTCCTCCGACAGGTGCCGGTAGGCGGTGTAGAAGCCCTCGAACCACGCCTGGCACGACACGGCCGCGAAGCTCAGGCTCCGCAGGTCCGCCCAGGGCGGGGGCGCGGTGCGGGTGCGTCCCACGGGACTCAGCTCGCCGTGCACGCGGAACCGGTAGAAGTACTCGCGCGCCGGTTCCAGGCCGCGCACCTCCACGTGCACGGAGTGGCCCAGCTCCGGGACGGCGAACGTGCGGCCCCGGCGCACCACTCGGCGGAACCGGTCGTCGGCCGCCACCTCCCAGCCGACCTCCACCTTGCGCGGCGGCATGCCGCCCGAGCCGTCCACGGAAAGGGGCTCGGGGGAGAGCTTCGTCCACAGCACGAAGCCGTCCGGCCAGGGATCGCCCGAGGCCACACCGAGCGCGAACGGATCGGACGCGAAGCGCGGCTCTGCCCACGCCTTGCTCGGGGAGAACCCGGCCGCGGCGGCGCCGAGCCCGAGCGCGCCCCCCGCTAGGAGCAGCTCGCGTCTGCCGAGCGCGCGGGCATGGGGCCGTGCGGTACCTGTCATTCGCTCTCCTGGGGGGGGCGGGGGGACCGGGGCTTGGTCAGGGGGTGTCGGGGACGCGCAGGACGACGGGCCCGAACAGGCCGGAGACGCGCTGGCCCTCGAACACGAAGTGGGTCGGGCTGGTCTCGTCGAGGTGCGGCGCGAGGGTTCCGTACACGACGATCTCGATCTCGTTCGTGCCGTCTGGGCGCAGCGCCGCCGCGTCCAGGGGGAAGCGGTACGGGGCGCAGACGCGGACGCCGCAGGCCGTGCCGTTGACGGCGACCTCGGCGGTCCCGCGCACCTGGCCCAGGTCGAGCACGACATCGCGCGCGTCGGCGGGCATGTCGACGCGGCAGCGGTAGCGGACGCCGCCGCTGTATCCGGCGAGGCCCTGCTCCTCCCAGTCGCCGAGCCCGAGCGTGCCGGGACCGGGGGTGAAGCGGACGGGCCCGGCCAGCGCAGCCCCGCCCGTGCGGCCGGGGACGGTCAGGACGTGCAGCTCGGCGGTTCGCGCGGCTCCCCCGGGCAGCGCGCAGTCCGGCCACGGCGCTTCGATCGGGTCGCCGTCGAGGAAGGCGCCGACCACCTCGCCGTGGACGTCCACCGTCATGCGGGTCGCGCCCGGCGGCACCGCGAACTTGAAGCGTTCCAGGCGACCGCCCTTTCCGGGCACGGCGAGCGTCGTGGGCAGGACCGTCCCGTCCGCGGGGCCTTCGAGCCAGGCGGCGCCGGGCAGCGGATGCGGGCGGCGGCGCAGGTGCAGGGCCGCCGGGTCGCCGTGCTGCGTGCGGCCCGGCACGACCGGCACGGACGCCCCGTCCCGGTCCGCGCGCCACTCCGCCCCCGGACCGGACACGACCGGGCCGTCCACCAGCACGGCGGGCGCCGCGCCGGTCGCGGCGAGGACCAGCGCCAGTTCCGCGCCACCGTGCCCGGTCACGTCGTAGCGGCCGACGCGCGGCGCCTCCTGCTCGGCGTACGGGTCGAAGCCGCCCTGGCGGCCCAGCTCCTCGCCGTCCACCAGGATCCGGCAGGGCGCGGGCGAGGCCACCTGGAGCGTTCCGTGCGCGTCGGCGGGGAGCCGGGTCGTGAACGTGACCCGGGAGCCGCCGCGCGACGCCTCCGGGATCGTGATCCACTCCGGTCGCCGGTAGCGCTCCGGGTCGGCCACGACGGCGAGGTGCGCGCGCAACCGCACGTCCTCGGCGGATTCGAGCCTCAACTCCAGGTCGTACTCCCCCGGCGCGAGCGGCGCCCTCGCCACGGCCAGGTGACCGTGGTCGTCCAGGGGCGTCGGCGCCCCGTCCACCAGCAGCGTCTTGACGGCGGCGGCGCCGGCCGCCGGGAACCCTCCCGGCGCGGGCACCGTGAGGCGGGTGCGGAACACCGCCCGCCGTCCCGCACCAACCTGGCCGAAGTCGAGGAACTCCTCCGGCACGTGCCCCTTCGGACCGAGAAACGCCCGGTGAACAGCGTCCTTGCGGATTCCCCTGGTCTCCGAGTAGATCGCCTCGTGCCAGTGCGTCCCGTCGGAGGACCAGACGCCGTGCGGGCCGAAGGTGGCGTGCGCCCGCGTCCACTCGGGGTCGTCGTCGGCGCGGTGGAGCAGCTCCCAGCGTTCGAGCGCGACCGGTTCGCCGGAGGGCCGGGCGAAGTCGCCCCAGGTGTTGTCGAGGGTCGGGACGAGCTCCATCTCCCAGGTCGGACCCAGGTCGACCTCGCGGTACGCGGGCGGCGACGGCTCGGGCTCCTCGTCCGCGTGCGCGCCGGGGAAGACCAGCAGGGCCGCGGGACCGTCGTCGAACGGGACGACCAGCTCCACGCCGCCGTCCACCGCCGTGGCCGGGAGCCTGCGCGGCACGCCGTCGAAGACGCCGACCGCGTACGCGGCCCCCGCCACGCCCCGCACGCGCACGGGCATGTCGCGCAGGTAGCGGTCGGGGTCGAAGTCGTAGGTCACGTCGATCCAGCCGAGGTCGGCGCCGCGCTCGTCCGGGCGCCCCACCGACACGCGGCTCGCCATGGAGGGCGAGGCGGTCAGGAACACCAGCGTCGCGCCGTCCACCTCCCGGACGAGCGCGGGCACGGGCGCGTCCACCCGGCGGTCGCCGTCCAGCAGGCCGTCCAGGTCGGCTGCGTCCGGGACGGTCTCCAGCAGCGCGGCCAGCCGGGCCACGGCCGTCCCGGCCTCGGGGTCGCCGACGCCCGCGCGGGGCGGCGGGCCGACCGCGATGACCCGGCCCCCGGCCTCGGCCAGTTCCGCGAGGCGCCGCGCCGTCTCCCCTTCCAGGACGGTGCAGGCAGGGAGCAGGATGGTGCGGTACGCCTCGTCCGCGACCGTCAGCCGCCCGTCCACGACCCGGGCGCGCGTCACCGAGTCGTCGTCGATCACGTCGGCGTCGACACGGAGCCGGTCCAGCGCACCCGGCACCATCCGGAACCACGCCATGTCCCCGACCAGCGACCGATAGACCTCCTGCGCCCGCTCCGCGTCCGGATCGACCCCGTCGAGCCTGCTCCCGGCCTGCGCGGTCGCCGTCGGGAAGAGCACGGCCACATCGCACGCGTGCCGTCCCAGCGAAAGCGCCGCGCACAGGCGCGTGACGGCGTCGGCGAACACGCGGTGGTGCGCCCAGTACGGCTGCCGCCAGTCCGTAGAGGGCGGCGCCCACTCCCACCAGCCGGCCTTGGTCGTGTAGTACACCGCGTGCGGGTTGTAGAGGGTCGCGCCGGCGCGAACCCAGGGCAGCAGCCAGTCGAAGGTCTCCTCCAGCGTGCCGCCCCACCCGCTGGAGTGGAACGCCTCGATCCACACGCGGTCGCGGCCGTACAGGTGCGCCAGCGAGGAGTGGACGCGGGCGTCGCCGTGGTGGTCGGAGCCCGGCGCCCCGAACCAGCGGTGCGTGCGGGCGTAGTCGGCGTACAGGCGCACCCCGTCCACCGGCAGCCCGGCCCGCGCCGGATCCTGCTGGTCGCAGCCGTGCACCAGGCCGTGCTCGCCGTGCCATTCGGCCAGCGGACGGAAGAACGCCTCCTCCGCCAGCTCCGCCCGCGTGAGGTGGTAGTCGCGGCGGAAGGCGCCCCCGCCCTCCCCTCGTCCCCAAAGGGCGTCCAGGTGCGGGACGGGGTCGTAGCCGCGCCGCCGCTCGAACTCCTCGGCGAAACGGGCCGACCACGTGGGCAGCGACGGCAGCTCGTCCTGGAACGACCCCACGATGACCGAGCCGAGACGGTGCCCGAGCCTGCGCTCGAACTCGCCGTGCACCCGGTCCAGCAGCGCCTCGCACGCCTCCGCCGACAGGTAGTCGAACCCCCGGTGCGCCGACCGTCCATCGGGCTCCAGCCACAGGCCCGCGAACTCCGGCCGCTCCCGCACCAGCCGCGCCTGGAGGTCGGCGCCGGAGAAGCCGAGCTGGTCGTAGAACCACAGCGACGTCCCGAGCGCGGCGGCGTCATCGCACACCCCGTCCAGCAGCTCCCACCAGGCGTCGCCGAAGAACGCCGGGTCGTCGGCGTCGGCGCCGAACATCGGCCCCGACGGCGCCAGGTTCAGGATCACCAGGTTGTGGACGCCGCCGTCGGCGAACCGCTCCAGCTGGTCGCGCAGCCTCCGGCGGTCCAGCCGCTCGCCGCTCCACCACCAGATCGGCGCCGGGGAGAACGCGCGCGGCGGCGCCTCCAGCACGGCCCTCAGCCGCGGCGGTATCATCGCCTCATCCCTTGAGTCCGCTGGCGAAGCCCTTGATGACGTACCGCTGCAGCACCAGGAACACCACGATGATCGGCAGCGCGGCCAGCACCAGCCCGGCGAACACCAGGCCGTAGTCCGAGACGTACTGGCCCACGAACGCGAAGATCCGCACCGGGACGGTCTCCCGCGCCGATCCGCCCAGGTAGAGCAGCGGCGTGAAGAAGTCGTTCCAGATGAACACGGCGTTCAGGATCAGCACCGTGCCGGTGATCGGGCGCAGCAGCGGGAACACCACCCGGGTGAACGCCTGCAGGTGCCCGGCGCCGTCGATGAGCGCGGCGTTGGCGTAGTCGCCCGGCAGCGCCCGGATGAACCCGGTGTAGAGGAAGATCGTGAACGGCAGTTGGATGCCGGTGTAGAAGACGATCATCCCCTGGTAGGTGCCGAGCAGCCCCGCCGAGTCGACCAGCTTGAACAGCGGGATCATGCCGAGCTGGAACGGCAGCACGATGCCCAGCAGGAACAGCACGTACAGCCCGAACCCGAGCCGCGTCGCCCGCCGGGCCAGGAAGTAGGCGGCGAACGACCCGATCGCGATCAGCGCGACCAGGCTGGCGACCGTGATGACCGTGCTGTTGAGCAGCGCCGACCCGAGCGAGGCCCGCTGCCACGCGTCGGCGAAGTTGCCCGGATGCGGCGAGGTGGGCGGGGCCAGCGGGGCCTCCGCGATCTGCTGCTTGTCCTTGAGGGACAGCGTGATCAGCGCGTACACGGGGAACAGGAACGCCACCGCCGCGCCGATCATCACGATCTCCAGCAGGAACGTCCGGAACCCGTACCGGAAACTCACGAGGTGACCTCCCTGCCGCGCAGGTAGAAGATCTGCACCATCGACACCGCCGCCACGAACAGCGCCAGGACCAGTGCGATCGCCGTGCTGTAGCCGTAGTTGCCGAACACGAACGCCTGCTTGTAGAGCACCGTGGACAGCGTCTCGCTGGCGTGCCCGGGACCGCCGTTGGTGGCCGCGTACACCTGGTCGAACAGCTTGAGCCCGCCGATCGTCGACAGCATCACGTTGATCGTCACGGCGGGCGCCAGCAGCGGCCAGGTCACGGTCCGGAACCGCTGCCACCGCCCGGCGCCGTCGATCATCGCGGCCTCGTGCAGTTCCTCCGGGACGCCCTCCAGCCCGGCCAGGAAGATGACCATCGAGTATCCGGCGAACTGCCAGACGACCATCCCGGCCACCGACCACAGGGCCAGTGAGGGGTTCCCGAGCCAGTCCTGCCGCAGCCCGCCGAGCCCGACCGCGCCGAGGATCCCGTTGAGGCCGGCGTCCGGCGCGGGGTTGTAGACGTACTTCCACAGGAACGCCACCATCACCGGGCTGACCACGGCGGGCGCGAAGAAGACCACCCGCAGCACGGCCCGCGATTTGATGCGGGTGTGCACGCCGAGCGCGAGCAGCAGCCCGATCCCGTTCTGCACGAGCACGATCGCGACGGTGAGCAGCAGCGTGTTGACCAGCGACCCGCGGGCGGCGTCGTCCTGGAGCAGCTTCTGGAAGTTGGCCAGGCCGTTGAACGAACGGTCGCCGATGCCGTTCCAGTCGGTGAACGCCACGGCCACGCCGCTCACGCTCGGGTACAGCACCACCAGCGCGTACACGGCGAGGGCGGGCGCGGCGAACCACCACGGCGGCGACAGGAACCCGCCGCGCCGCCGCCGTCCCGGAGAACGGCGGCGCGCCCGGCTGCCCCGCGCACTGAGCACCTCGGCCACCTGCTACTTCTTCCTGTACGTCTCGTCGAGCTTGGCGAGGGCCTGGGGGACGGTGGTCTTACCGCCGAGGAGTTCCTGGACGACCGCGAAGTGGGCGGGCTGGACCTCGGCGTTCGGCCAGGCCTGGTCCATGAACGGGACGGCCTTGTTCCCGTCGATGAAGGGCAGGAAGTCCTTCAGCACGGGGTCGATCTTGGAGCCGGCGTCGCGGACGAGGGGGACGCAGGCGACCGCCTCGGCCCAGGCGTTGATGTTCTTCTGCTGGCCGAGGTAGTCGACGAACGCCTTGGCCGCGTCCCGGTTCTTGCTCCGGGCGCTGACGCCGAGGCCGACGACCACGCCCGCCGGGATCCAGACGCCGTTGGCGTCGTCGGCGCCCGGGACGGGGAACATCGCCAGGTCGTCGGGGGTGGCGGCGGCCTTGCGGAAGTCGGGCAGCACCGCCGACACCTGGATCGCCATCCCGGCCTTGCCGGTGGCGACCATCGAGGTCTGCTGCTCGAAGGTGGTGCCGTTGGGGTTGTCGTTGAAGAAGCCGCGCTTCTGGAGGTCGAGGTACATGGTGAAGGCGTCCGTCCAGCCCGAGTTCGCGAACGTCGCCGAGCCCGCCTGCATCTGGGCGTCGAACTGGGGGTTCTTGGCGTAGACCGTGGACGGCACCAGCGCGTAGGTGATCAGCTGGGTGACCCAGGGGGTCTGGGCGCCCAGCGCGATCGGCACCTTCCCCTTCTTCTTGATCTTGTCGCAGGCGTCCAGGAACCCGGTCCAGGTCGTGGGCGGCGCCTCGATCCCGGCCTCCTGGAACACCTTCTTGTTGTAGATGGCGCCGATGACGCTGGACCCGGCGGAGTAGATGAAGGTCTTGCCGCCCTGCTGGAAGGCGGGCTTGAAGTTGGCCGGGATGTTCTTCGTCCACGCCTGGTCGGACAGGTCGGCGAGCAGCCCGGCCTGCGCGATCTGCGCCATGCTCATCGCGCTGCCGTTGCCCGGGAAGACCACGTGCACGTCGGGGGCCGCGCCCGCGCCGAGCTGGGTGCGGACCGAGGTCTGCACCTGGTCGGTGGGCGCGTACGAGGCGTTGAACTTGGCCTGCGTGTAGCCCTTGACGAGCAGGTCGAGCGGCTTCTGCTGGTCGGCGACGCCCACCAGGCGCAGCGTCCCGCCCGAACCGGACGAGCCGCCGCAGGCCGCCAGGGCGCCGGGCAGCGCGGTCACGGCGGCGGCGCCTCCGGCGAGCCGGAGAAAGCCGCGGCGGCCGAGGGGCGTCCCGCGCGATGACGATGTCATGTGTCCTCCTCAGGGTCGCGGCCCGTCCGGGCCGCGCCGTCCGTCCCGGTCGTGGGACGGGTCAGTGCTCCTGCCGCGGCGCCGCCGCGGTGAAGTGGAACTCTCCCGATGTGATCCGGCAGTGGAGCGTTCCGGGCTCCATGCCGGTGACGCGCACGCCCTCCGCCTCGTCCGCCGGGACGCCGCCCTCGCGCACACCGCCCGGGTCGGCGGTGGGGATGTGCACGGTGGCGGCGGCGCCCGGCGGGACGGTCACCGCCAGCTGGAGCAGGCCGTCGCGCACGCTCCATCCGGCGGCGGCCCGGCCGCGCACCGACTCGTAGGCCGCGCGGGCCGCGGTGAGGGAGCCGGGGCGGGGCCGGACGAGCAGGTCGCGGTAGCCGACCGAGTCCGGGGCCTGGTCGAGCCCGGCGACGCCCCGGTACAGCCATTCGCCGACCGAGCCGAGCGCGTAGTGGTTGAACGAGTTCATCGCCGCGGCCTGGAAGCCCCGCTCGGGGGTGTAGCCGTCCCAGCGTTCCCAGACGGTCGTGGCGCCGTGCCGCAGCGGGTACAGCCAGGACGGCGGATCGGTGCGGCGCAGCAGGGCGTGGGCGAGGTCGGCGCGGCCGTGCGCGTCCAGGACCGGGGCGATCAGCCCGACGCCGAGGAAGCCGGTGGTGACGCCGGGCCTGGCCTCCTCGACGAGGGCGGCGAGGCGTTCGGCGGCGCGCGGCACGAGTTCGGCGGGGAGCAGGTCGAAGGCGAGGGCCAGGAGGTAGGCGGTCTGGGTGTCGCCCTCGATCCGGCCGTCGCGCGTCGCGAACCGTTCGGTGAAGGTCTTGCGGATGTGGCGGGCGAGCGCGCCGTAGTGCTCGGCCTGCTCGGCGCGGCCGACGACGGCGGCGGCGCGTGCGGTGAGGTCGGCGCTGCGGGCGAAGTAGGCGGTGGCGACGACCGGGCGGGGCGTGGGCGCGGGGGCGAGCCAGTCGGCGAAGTGCGGGCCGACGCGGCGCGTCCAGACCAGGTCGGGGTTGTGCCGGTGGACGAAGTCGACCCAGGCGGTCATGGCGTCGATGTTGCGTTCGAGGACGCGCTCGTCCCCGTACACGAGGTAGAGGTGCCAGGGGACGAGGACCCCCGCGTCGCCCCAACCGGGGGCGCCCTCGTCGGAGACGCCGGGCAGCCGCGGCGCGACGTTGGTGAAGCCGCCCTCGGACGATTGGGCGCCGCGGACCTCGCGCAGCCAGCCGTCGAAGAACGCGGCCACGTCCGCGTTGAGGCAGGCGGTGGGGAGGAACACCTGGGCGTCGGCGAGCCAGCCGAGGCGCTCGTCACGCTGCGGGCAGTCGGTCGGGACGCTGACGAAGTTGGACCGCTGCCCCCAGGCGATCGCGTGGTGGAGCCGCTCGACGTCGGGGTCGGAGCAGGCGAACTCGCCCGCCCAGGGGGTGTCGCTGTGCAGGACGACGGCGGTGATGTCGGCCTCGGCGAGGTCGTCCAGACCGGTGACCTCGGCGTAGCGGAAGCCGTGGCAGGTGAGGCGGGGCTCGAAGACGGCCTCCGCGCCGTCCCCGGCGATCAGGACGTCGGTGGCGTCGGCGGTGCGCAGGTTGGCGGTGTAGAGGCGGCCGCCGCCGTCCAGGGCCTCGCCGTGGCGGATGGTGACGCGGGCGCCGGGGGTCAGGCCGCGCGCGGTGAGCCGGACCCGTCCCGCGAAGTTCTGCCCGAAGTCGACCAGGTGGGCGCGCTCGCCGACGCGGATCACGCGGCGCGCCGGCAGTTCGCGGACGGCGCGCACGGGCGGCGCGACCGAGGCGGTGAGGAGGCCGTGGTCGCGTCCGGTGACCTCGGCGGCCCGCCAGTCGCCGCCGCCGGTGAAGCCGGGGAGGTCCCAGCCGGGCGTCTCGCGGCGCAGGTCGTGGCACTCCCCCTTGAGCAGGTCGGCGTAGCGGACGGGGCCGCGGGCCGTGCTCCACCGCTCGTCGGTGACGACGGCCGCGGTGGAGCCGTCGGCGTACTCGACGTGCAGTTCGGCGAGGAACTGCGGGAAGGCGCCGTAGTGGGCGCCGGGCCGGCGCGGGTCGAAGCCCGCGAAGCCGCTCCACCAGCCGTCGGCGACCGTGGCGGCCAGGACGTTCTCGCCGGTGCGGAGCAGCGCGGTCACGTCGTGGACCTGGTAGTCGACACGGTCGCGGTAGTCGGTCCAGCCGGGGGCGAGCTCGTGGTCGCCGACGCGGGCTCCGTTCAGCCGCGCCTCGTAGATCCCGCGGGCGGTCACGTAGAGGCGGGCGCGGACGGGCGGGCCCGGGGCGGTGAACGCGCGGCGCAGCCGGACGGCGGGTTCGAGGCCGTGGTCGGCGAGGGCCAGCTCGCCCTCCTCGGGGGCGTCCACGACGTCGAGGTCGGAGCGGTCGTGGGTGATCCAGGCGGCGGTCCACTCGGAGGCCCCGGCGGCGTCGGCGAGCATGCCGGTCTCGAACCAGGATCCGGCCTCGCGGGCGGTGCCGTCCCGGCCGGTGAGGGCGACCGTCCAGGTGTAGCGGGTGCGGGGGCGCAGGGCGGGTCCGGCGTAGCGGACGGAGACGGCCCCGGGGTCGGCCACCTCTCCGGTGTCCCAAAGGGCGGCTCCTGCAGCGGACCGGACGCGGACCCGGTACGCGGCGGGCGCGTCGCCCCGGTGCGGGGACGCGGATCGCCAGGACAGCAGCGGCGCGGTCTCGTCCACTCCCAGGGGCTCGGGGCGGTGTTCGCAGCGAAGTCCGTACGGCTCCAGACCCGGTTCCACGCCGTCTCCGATCTCCAGGACCACGCGGGCATATGTGAAGATAACGTGATCAAGTGCGAAAAAGAGCGTAGAAGTGCCCGGTTACGGTGTCAAGGGAGGGCCATGATCAGCTGACTGCCGGTCTTGTCCCAGCGCAGAGCAGGTGTGATATCCCCACAAAGGGCGACGTTACGTCGCCGCGACCTCGTACCGGACCTTGTGCTCGTCCAGATCGCGCAGCGCCTCGGCGCCGGCGCCGTCGTCCACGATCAGCCGGTCGAACGCCGCCAGCGGCGCCACCCGGTGCAGCGCCACCCGGCCCAGCTTGGTGCGGTCGACCAGCAGCACGCCGCGGGCGGCCGAGCGCAGCATGGCCCGCTTGACCGACACGATGTGCTGCTCCTGGTGGTAGGCGAACCCGCCCGAGACGGCCGAGGTCGACACGAAGCACAGGTCCACGCTGAGCGCCTCGATCGCGTCCGCGCAGGAGGCGCCGAGGAAGGAGTTGTGCAGCGGGTCGTGGTCGCCGCCCAGCGCCACCAGCCGCAGCTCCGGCTCGGCCGCCAGCAGGTTGATGATCTCCAGGAAGTTGGTGACCACGGTGAGCGGGGCGATCCCGGGCAGCAGCCGGGCCAGCTCCAGCGCGCTGGTGGAGTCGTCCAGCATGACCGCCATGCCCGGCTCGACCAGCTCCAGCGCCCGCGCCGCGATGGCCTCCTTGGCGCCCCGCATCGACGTCATCCGGTAGGCGACGTTGCTCTCGAACACCCGGGACGGCTGCGCGGTGACGCCGCCGCGGTACTTGCGCACGATGCCGCGCCGCTCCAGCTCGTCCAGGTCGCGGTGGACGGTCATCAGGCTGACCCCGAACTTCTCGGCCAGCTCGGCGGCCGTCACCGACCCGGCGGCCAGGACATGCGCGGTGATCTGCTCGCGGCGCCGTTCGGGCGCGCCGCGCCCGCTGCCGTCCGTGCCCATGCTCCGGTCCTTCCGTGGCCGCGCCCCGAGACACCCATGAGCGAGATAACGCCATGGAGGTATAAATTCACACCCGCGACTGGGAAATCTCGTGCAGCATAGCGTGCGCGCCCCAGGACGCGGCCGCCCGCCTCGGCGATCCTTAGTGATCAGTTGGCCGTCCGGCCACCCACGCCACGACCGGGCGCCGCGCGGCCCGGTTCGACTTGGGCCGCCAGGTGACGGGAGGTGCCCGCGCCGGGCCTCGAGGAGGGCCAGTGTCCCCACGCCCACAACCGCATACCCGCCCGCGCCGGGGCTCGCGCTTCGGCCGCCCGGTCGCCGCGCTCGGACTGGCGGCGGCGCTGGTCGCCAGCACCGCCGTTCCCGCGCACGCCGCGCCCCCCGCACCGCCCCCGCCGCCCGCCGTACCTCCCGACCCCGCCTCCCCCGCCGCCCGCGAGGCCGACCGGCTCCTGCTGGGAACGCAGCGCACCGCCGCGACCGCCGGGACCGCGCTGGAGACCGAGCGCACGAGCCGCCCGGTCGCACCCGGCACCGCGCTGACCTCGTTCGACCGGCTGGACGCCAAGGGCTGGCTGCGCGCCGACCAGCTCAACGTGGATCTGGGGGCGCCCGTCCAGGTCAGCCCGGGGGGCGTGGGGGGTCGTCCCCCCACAATGACACGCGCGGGCTACCTGTCGCCCGGCGCGGTCTCCTCGGTCGAGCCGCTGTCCGGGCAGGCCGGACGGGCCGGGGCCATCGCGGGCGTGAACGGCGACTTCTTCGACATCAACAACACCGGCGCGGCCAACGGCCCCGCCGTGGACGGCGGGAAGCTGGTCAAGTCCGCCCGGCCCGGCTGGCCCGTGGGAACGGCCGGGGTGGGCGCCGACGGCCTCGGCCAGATCGCGGACATCCTGCTGGACGGCGAGCTCACCCTGCCGGGCGGCCGGAAGGCCCCGCTCGACCAGCTCAACGCCCACACCGTCCAGAAGGACGGCATCGGCGCGTTCACCTCCCTGTGGGGCACCGCCACGCGCGGCCGCTCCCTCGCCGACGGCGCCCAGCGGGTCGCGGAGGCCCTCGTCGTGAACGGCAGGGTCGTCTCGGTCGGCGGCGCCCCCGGCTCGGGCGCGATCCCGGCGGACGGCTTCGTCCTGCTCGGCCGCGAGGCCGGCGGCGACCTGCTGCGCACGCTGCAGCCCGGCGACGCGGTGACGATGGCGTACAAGGCGCGCTCGTCGGCCAAGGACCCGGCCTTCGCCGTCGGCGGCAACCACGTCCTGGTCAGGGACGGGCAGGTGCAGCCGAGCACCGACCCCGCCGCCCATCCCCGCACCGCCGTCGGCTTCACCGCCGACGGCCGCCGCATGCTCCTGATGACGGTGGACGGCCGCCAGCTCGACAGCCGCGGCGTCACGCTCGCCGAGCTGGCCGGGCTGATGAAGGAGGCCGGCGCGCACAACGCGATCAACCTGGACGGCGGCGGGTCGTCCACGCTGCTGGCGCGCGAGCCCGGGCAGGCGCGCGGGCAGATCGAGAACCAGCCGTCGGACGGCGCCGAACGCCCCACCCCCAACGGCATCGGCCTGTTCGCCAAGGGCAGCGGCAGGCTCAAGGGGTTCTGGGTCGAGCCCGTCGCCGACCCGGCGCGGGCGCCCGGCGTCGGCCCGACCCGCGGCGGACGCCCCGACCGCGTGTTCCCCGGCCTGACCCGCACGCTGGTCGCGCGCGGCCACGACGAGGCGCACGGCCCCGCCGCGGGCGACCCGCGCTGGAGCGCCGCCGGGCCGCAGGGCACGGTGAACGGCGACGGCGTCTTCCGGGGCCGCAGGGCGGGGGCCGTCACGGTCTCGGCGGCCGACGGCAGGGCCCGCGGCCAGGTGACGCTGACCGTGCTCGGCGGGCTGGCCCGCGTCGGCGCGACCGCCGACCGGGTGACGATCCCCGGGCAGGACGGCACCGGCACGTTCGGCGTCGTCGGCTTCGACCGGGACGGCTTCACCGCGCCGATCGAGCCGTCCGACACCAAGCTCACCTACGACACCTCACTGCTGGAGATCAAGCCCGGCGACGGCGGCACGTTCACCGCCACGCCCCGCAAGGCGTCCGGCTCCACGCTCGTCACGATCGAGGTCAAGGGGCACAGGACCGCCCTGCCGATCAGCGTCGGCCTGGAGCAGCGGACCATCGCCGGCCTCGACGACGGCGCCCAGTGGCGGTTCGGGTCGGCGCGCGGCTCCGGGGAGGTCGAGCCGGTCGCCGAGGGCCGCACCGGCGCCGGGCTTCGGCTGTCGTACGACTTCACCCAGTCCACCGCGACCCGCACCGCCTACGCCTACCCGCCCCAGCCCATCAAGGTCGACGGGCAGCCGCAGGCGCTCGGCGCCTGGGTGTACGGGCACGACAAGGGCGAGTGGACGGCGTTCACCATCACCGACGCCAACGGCCAGACCTACTCCCTGTACGGCCCGTACATCCGCTGGACCGGCTGGCGGTACGTCGAGATGGCCGTGCCCGCCTCGGTCGCCTACCCGATCGAGGTGAACCGCTTCTACACCATCGAGACCGCCGCGAACCGGCAGTACACGGGCGAGGTCCTGATCGACGACCTGGTGGCCAAGGTGCCGCCGTCGGTGGACGCCCCGCCCGCGCCGCCGGCGCCCGCCGACCCGATCGTGATCCGCGACGGCACCGCCGCCGACGGCACGGCGTGGCGGTTCGCGGTGATCTCCGACGCGCAGTTCGTCGCCGCCGACCCCGGCAGCGTCTACGCGCAGCGGGCCCGCCGCACGCTCCGCGAGGTGCTCGCCGCCAGGCCCGACTTCCTGGTCGTCAACGGCGACTTCGTCGACACCGGCGGCGAGGCGGACTTCGCCCTGGCCAGGAGGATCCTGGACGAGGAGCTGGGCGGGCGCCTGCCCTACCACTACGTCCCGGGCAACCACGAGATCTACGGGCCCGGCACCATCGACAACTTCCGCCGGGCCTTCGGCGAGCCGTCGCGGACGTTCGACCACAAGGGGACCCGGTTCGTGCTGCTGGACTCCTCGACCGGCACCTACCGGACCAGCTCGTTCGACCAGCTCCGCACGCTGCGGACGGCGCTGGACGGCGCCCGCCGCGACCGGTCGGTCGGGTCGGTCGTGGTGTTCGGCCACCACCCGGCCCGCGACCCGCTCCCGGCGAAGAACAGCCAGCTCGCCGACCGCAAGGAGGCCGCGCTGCTGGAGCGGTGGCTGGCGGAGTTCCGCTCCGGGACCGGCAAGGGCGCCGCCGTGGTGAACGCCCACGTCGGGGTCTTCAACGCCTCCCGGGTGGACGGCGTGCCGACGTTCATCAACGGCAACTCCGGCAAGAGCCCGGCCGCGCCGCCGTCCGAGGGCGGCTTCACCGGCTGGACGATGTTCGGCGTGAACGCCACGCCAGGACAGGGCCGGGCACTTCCCGAGTGGCTGCGGGCCGAGGTCCGCCCGCACGTGGACGAGCTCACCCTCGCGGCACCGGGGCAGGTCGCCTCCGGCACCACCGCGGACGTCACCGCCACGCTGCGGCAGCACGGCCGGGACATGCCGCTGGCCTATCCGATGAGCGCCGACTGGAGCGGCTCGCCGAACCTCCACATCGGCTCCCCGCGGACCGCCCGCCGGCAGCACGCCGCCGCGTTCGACCCCGCGACGGGCAAGCTGACGGCGCTCCGTCCCGGCGCGGTGACGCTCACGGTCAAGGTCAACGGCGTCGCCAGGGAGGTGGGCATCACCGTCACCGGCTGACCCCTGTCCTGGTCAGCGGGAGGCGCGGTGGGCGCTGGGCGTCGTGCCGTACAGGCGCTTGAACGCGACGCTCAGCGCGAACGCGTTGGCGTACCCGACCCGGCGGGCGATCGAGCCCACGGTCGCGTCGGTCTCGCGGAGCAGGTCGGCGGCCAGGGCGAGGCGCCAGCCGGTGAGGTAGGTCATCGGGGCCTCCCCGACCCGGTCGGCGAAGCGGCGGGCGAGGGTGGCGCGGGAGACGCCGACCTTGGCCGCCAGGCCCGCGACCGTCCAGGGGTGGGACGGTTCGTCGTGCAGCAGCCGCAGGGCCTCGCCCGCCACCGGGTCGCGCATGGCCCCGTACCAGGCGGGGGCGTCCGCTCCGGCCCGGTCGAACCAAGCGCGCAGCACCGACACCAGCAGCACGTCCAGGAACCGGTCGAGGACGACCCGCTGCCCTGGACGATCCCGGACCACCTCGGCGGCGATCAGGTCGAGCAGCGGCCGGAGGGCGCCGGGGTCGTCCGGGACGACCAGCAGGCCGGGCAGCGCCCGCAGCAACCGCTCGCCCGTCTCCCGTCCGGCCCCGCCCTCGTACGCCCCGGCCAGCAGCAACGCCGGGGCCCCAGGGTCGCGGACTCCGCAAGTCCCTGGGACCTGACAGCTCCGCACGCCCCGGACGATCTCCTCGCCCGCCTCGGTCCCGTCGGCGCGGGAGCAGTAGTCGGCGTCGGTCACGGCGTAGCCGGGACGGGTACCGGGCCGGTCGGCGACGGTGAACGGCGCGGGCCCGCGCGCGACCGCGACGTCCCCGGGGCGCAGGAGCACCGGCTCCCCGGCCTCGGAGCCCGCCGGGACGATCCACGCCTCGCCGCGCAGCATCGTGACCAGGGTCAGCGGCGCCCCGTGCGCGAACCGCAGGCCCCACGGCGGGCTCATGACCGCCTGCCGGAACAGCGCCCCGCGGGCCCGCACGCCGTCGAGGAGGTCGGTGAGCACGTCCACCCCGCCAGGTTAGACGGGCGGACATCGGATTGAGCCGCACGGCCATGGAGCGTCTCACCCCTGACGGCTTCACTGGAGCTCATGATCGAGCAACCGATTCTGGTCCTGGGCGGCACGGGCAAGACGGGCCGCCGCGTGGCGTCGCTCCTGCGCGCCCAGGGAACGCCGGTGCGCGCGGCGTCGCGCACCGCCGAGCACCCCTTCGACTGGACCGACCGCGGCACCTGGGACAAGGCCCTGGAGGGCGCGCGGGCGGTCTTCATCGTGCCCTTCGACGGGGAGGCCCTCACCCGCCCGTTCGTCGAGCGGGCCGTGCGCCACGGCGTGGAACGCGTCGTCCTGCTGTCGGGACGCGGCCTGGACGACCCCTCCTACGTCGGCGAGGAGGCCGAGCTCGTCGAACCCCACATCGACGGCGAGCGCGCGGTCCGCGCCCTCACCGGCACCGCCTGGACGATCGTGCGGCCGGGCTGGTTCGCGCAGAACTTCAGCGAAGGGTTCCTCCGCGAGGCGGTGCTCGCGGGCGAGCTCAGGCTCCCGGCGGGGGACGGCGCCGCGTCGTTCGTCGACGCCGAGGACATCGCGGCCGTGGCGGTCGCCGCGCTCACCGGCGACGGCCACGCGGGGCGGATCTACGAGCTGTCCGGCCCGCGCGCCCTGACCATCGCCGAGGCCGTCGCGGAGATTTCGGCGGCGACCGGGCGGGCGGTCCGCTACGTCCCGCTCGCCCCGGAGGAGTTCGTCGCCGAGCTGGTCGGGGAGGGCTGGCCGGAGGCCGACGCGCGGGGGATGGCCACCGCGGTCGCCGCCATCAGGAACGGCCTGGACGCCCACCTCTCCGACGGCGTCCGGCGGGCCCTCGGCCGCGAGCCCCGCGACTTCACCGAGTTCGCCAAGGCGGCGGCCGCCGCGGGCGCCTGGAACGGCTGACCCGGGTGCGCCGGGGGAAGGGCCGCCCCGCCACAATGGGAGCCGTATGAGCGACGCACATCTGACCGGCTCGATCCGGCTTCCCGACGGTTCCCGGGTCCGCGGGCGCGGCCTGCGGCGGCCCCTTCCCTCCGGCAAGACGCCCGACCACGGCCTCTACCTGGGCGGCCGGCGGTTCCGCCGCCGGCACGCCGCCCGGCTGGACCTGCCCTGGCCGCACGAGTGGATCGACTGGCCCGACTTCCTGCTCCCGCGCGACGGCGAGCGGGCGATCGGCCAGATCCGCGACCTCCACGAGCACGCGCGCCGGGGCCACCGGGTGGAGGTCGCCTGCGGCGGGGGCGTGGGCCGTACCGGGACGACGATCGCCTGCATGGCCATCCTCGCCGGTCTCCCGCCCGAGGAGGCCGTCTCCTGGACGAGGGCCAACTACCACCACCGGGCCGTGGAAACCCCCTGGCAGCGCAAGTGGGTGGCCCGCTTCCCCGCACCGCGCGGGCACTGAGGGCTCAGACGCCCGAGGGCATGGTCTCCAGCTCGGCTTGGCCGGCCTCCTCCTGGTACAGCGGCTCCAGGGGCGAGGTCCGGCGGAACCAGCACAGCGCGTCGTAGCGGTCGGCGAGCCTGGTGGGGACGTAGTTGCGGTCATCGCGGGCCGGGTCGTACACGACGCCGATCGCGCGGTGGCCGCGGGTGGCGTTCAGCCAGGACGCCTCCGGCCAGTCGGCGAAGACGAACAGGCCGTGCTCGACGCCCGACTCGTTCAGCAGCTCCTCGCCGCTGCCCCGGTGCGGCCGGGGGACGTTCATGGTCTCCCACGGGTCGCCCCAGCGGCCGGCCGCCACGACCTCGCCGCAGCCGCCCGCGAATCCGACGGCGACGACCTGGTCGCGGCCGTGGCGTTCCCGGGCGAGCTGTCCGAGGTTGACCATGCCGGCGGCCGCCATCGGGGTGGCGCGGGCGTCCCCGATGTGGGAGTTGTGGGCCCACACCACGGCGCGTGCGCCGGGCCCGTGGTGGTCCAGCAGCCGGTCGAGGGTGTCGGCCATGTGGGCGTCGCGGACGTTCCACGACCGCGGGCCGCCGCCGATCATGGCCCGGTAGTACTCCTCGGCGCCCGCCGCGACCTCGGCGTTCTGGCGCGCGTTCAGGTCGCCCGCCGGGTCGGCGGCCACGGGGCGGCGGAGCCGGGTGAGCAGCGCCAGCACCTCGTCCTCGCAGTCGTCGGGGGTGAGCTTGAGCGCGTAGGCCCGCGGGTCCTCCCCGTACGGCTCGAAGCAGCGGTACGCCTCCGCGGCCTGCTCGACGTACTCGGGCCGGTGGTCGGCCAGGTGGGTCATGACGGCGCGCAGCGACTCCCAGAGGCTGTAGACGTCCAGGCCGTAGAAGGCCGCCGGGGCGGAGCCGCCGAGCCGCGCGGGGTCGTTGTGGTCGCGCAGCCAGCGGGTGAGGTTCACCGTCTCCTGGTTGGCCCACATCCAGGTGGGCCAGCGGCGGTAGCCGCCCAGGACCGTCCTGGGGTCCTCGGGGGCGCCCGGCGCTCGCGTGACGGCGTTGTTGACCTCCCAGCAGTCGGGCCAGTCGCCCTCGACCGCGACGAAGGAGAAGCCCCGTTCGGTGATCAGCCTCCGGGTCAGGGCGGACCGCCAGGCGTAGTACTCGTGCGTGCCGTGGCTGGCCTCGCCGAGCAGGACGCAGCGGGCGTCGCCGATGCGGTCCATGAGGGGGTCGAGATCGTCTTCGTACTCGAGCGGGAGCGCGGATTCCCGCACGTCGTCGGCTTCACTCACCGTTCTCCCCTGCCTTTCGGGCTCCTCTAAGAGCCGCCTTCCCCGCCTGCTGTCGTCGATTCGCCTGCGTGCGATCCTTTGCCTGGATTGGGTTGGACCGAATCGGTCCATCGGGGTAGGAGGACGGCGTGGTCTCCGGCGAGGTGGAGGGACGGCGGCGCGTGCCGTGGGCGCTCCTGGGGGTGATCTCGGCGGGCGGGATCCTGGGGTCCCTGGCCCGGTACGGGATCTCCGAGGCGTTCGGGCACGGCCCCGCGGAGTTCGCCTGGGCGACGTTCCTGATCAACGTGTCGGGCTGCCTGCTCATCGGCGTGCTGATGGCGGCGATCACCGAGGTGTGGGAGGCCCATCCGCTGACCCGCCCGTTCCTGGGCATCGGCGTGCTCGGCGGATACACCACCTTCTCCGCCTACGTGGTGGACGCGCAGCGGGCGCTCGATGTGGGCCAGGCGCGGACGGCACTGCTCTACCTGGCCGTGACGCCCGTGTGCGCGCTGGCCGCCGTCTTCGCCGGGACGCGGGCGACCCGGCTGGCGGCCCGCCCGCTGAAGCGAAGGCCGCGATCATGAGGTCGGCGGGCCCGGCGCTCCGCCTGACGGTCTTCGTCGGGGAGGGCGACCGGTGGCGGCACCGCCCGCTCTACCACGAGATCGTGGCCCGCGCCCGCGCCGCCGGGCTGGCGGGCGCCAGCGTGCTGCGCGGCATCGAGGGGTTCGGCGCGTCCAGTCGCGTCCACACCGCCCGGATCCTGTCGCTGTCGGAGGACCTGCCGATCGCGATCGTGATCGTGGACGCCGAGGACCGGATCCGCGCCTTCCTTCCCGAGCTGGACGAGCTGGTCGGGGAGGGCCTGGTCGTGCTGGACCCGGTCGAGATCGTCCGCTACACGGGCCGGGACGACCGCGACCGGCAGGACCAGCGGGACGAGCGGTGACGGTGCTGCTGGTCGCGGTCGGGGCCGCGCTGGGCGCCCCGCTGCGCTACCTGGTCGACCGCGCCGTGCAGGCCCGGCACGACACGGTCTTCCCGTGGGGCACGTTCATCGTCAACGCCGCCGGGTCCGGGCTGCTGGGGTTCCTGGCGGCGGCGCTGCCGTCCGGCCACGGGTTGACGGCGCTGGCCGGGACGGGCTTCTGCGGGGCGCTGACCACCTATTCCACGTTCGGGTACGAGACACTGCGGCTGGCCGAGGAGGGCGCGCGCATGTTCGCGCTCCTCAACGCCGCCGCCTCGATCGCCGCCGGCCTGGGCGCCGCGTACTGCGGGCTGGCCCTGGCGGCGGCGCTCACCTCCTAGAACGGGGGTCGCGGTTTGACTCTCCCCCGGGGGGAGAGGGGAGGGTCCTTGACGTGAGCGATCCATTTCTGGCGATCGGCGCCTTCTCGCGCGCGAGCATGCTGTCGATCAAGATGCTGCGGGCCTACCACGAGGCCGGCATCCTGGTGCCGGCCAGCGTCGATCCGCGGACCGGGTACCGGGCCTACCACCCGGCCCAGCTCGCCGACGCCGCGGTGATCCGCCGGCTGCGCTCGCTCGACCTGCCGCTGGACCGGGTGCGGGAGGTGGTCGCGGCCCGCGACCCGGAGGTGACCCGGGAGGTGCTCGCCGAGCACGCCCGCGTGATGCGCGCGCGCCTGGAGGAGACGGCCCGGATCGTCGCCGAGCTCCAGGCGGGCGTGGAGCGTCCGGCCGAGCACACGCCCGTGCACGTGCGGGACGTCCCGGCGGCGCACACCCTCGCCGTGCGGGGCGTGGTGACGGACGACGACTTCGCCGCCTTCCTCGGCCCCGCCTACGCCGAGATGGGCGGGCTCGCCGCCCGGCTGGGCCTGGTGCCGGCGGGCCCGGCCGGGGCGCTCTACCCGTCCCAGATCGAGGACGACCCGGTCGACGTCGAGGCGTACCTGCCGCTGGCCGCGCCGGCGGCGCTGCCCCGCGACCGCGGCCGGGTGCTGCTGGGCGAGGTCCCGGCCGCGCGGGTCGCCATCGCCGTGCACGCCGGACCGTACGACACCATCGACGGCGCCTACCGCCGGCTGGGCGCGTGGGTGGCCGCCAACGCCGTCCCCGGGGCCGGGCCCGTCCGCGAGGTGTACCTCGTGAGCGCGGACGAGACGCCCGACCCGGAGGGCTTCCGCACCGAGATCCAGTGGCCGGTCGCCTGACCCCGGCCACGTTCCCAAGAAATCCGAGAAAGGAAATTCCGCCATGCCCGTGCGCATCGCCAATGTGACCTTCGACTGCGAGAACACCCTCGCCACCGCCCGCTTCTGGTCCGCGGCGTTCGGCCGCCCGCTGGACCCCGACCCCACCGAGTTCTTCGCCTCGATCGGCCTGACCGAGAAGGACCGCGACGGCACGCCGAGCGTCTTCTTCATACTCGTCCCGGAGAAGAAGACCGTGAAGAACCGGACGCACCTGGACCTCGACTCGGGCGGCGACCGCGAGACCGAGATCGCGAGGCTGGTGGGGCTGGGCGCGAAGCGCGGCGCCGACCACGACGAATTCGGCCATTCCTGGACGGTCATGAACGACCCCGAGGGCAACGAGTTCTGCATCTCCTGACCGCTCCCCGGCCGGATATTCCGTTTGTCTCGTCCGCCCCGTCCGCGATGATGGGGCGGATGAGATTGCGGCTCGCGTACGGGGTGGTGGCCGAGCCGGGGACGGCCGCGTGGCTTCCCCGGCCCAGGACGGAGCCGGTCCGGCTGGCCGGTGAGGGCGACGCGCCGCCCGGTGCGGCGGTGGCGCTGGGCCCGGCGGGGGCGGGCGGCGCGGAGGCCGGCGCGGCGGTGGCCGAGCTGGGCGTCCTGGTCCGGGACGGCGGGATCGCGGCGGCGGGCGCGGGCGTCGACCTCGGCGGCGGGTTCCGGTCGGCGCGGCTGGCCGGGGCGCGCGGCGACCAGCGCGACGC
The DNA here is from genome assembly GCF_055379765.1 of Actinomadura rugatobispora. Lineage (NCBI taxonomy): Bacteria > Bacillati > Actinomycetota > Actinomycetes > Streptosporangiales > Thermomonosporaceae > Actinomadura > Actinomadura rugatobispora. The sequence continues at coordinate 3,021,414 of NZ_AP029191.1, forward strand.
CGTCGTGGCGGCGCTGCGGACGCTGGGCGTGGACGGCGCCGGGCGGCTGGGCGAGCGGACCGGGTTCCTGACGGGCCTGTTCGGGCCCGCCGTCACCCGGCGGGTGGGCGCGGCGGCGGCGCGGGCGATCGGCGAGGGACGCTGGGCGGCGCTGCATCTGGCCGCCGCGGCCAGCGACGTCCTGGGTCCCGAGCAGCTTGAACGCGTGCTGGCGCTGGAGGCGCCGGGCGGCGCCGACCTGATCGCGGGCGGGCGCCCGTCGGTGCTGGCCGCCGACCTGCGGCGGGTGCTGGAGCCCGTTCCGGGGCCTCGGCGGCTGGAACTGCTGCTCGACCTGTGGGAACGGGTGTCGGAGCACCACGCCTGGCTGGCCCGCCGCGAGCGGCTGCTGGCCTCGCAGGGCCGCCGGGACCGCCTGGACGATCTGCGCGACCGCCGCGGGCGGTACGAGGACGACATCCTCCTGTCGTACCTGCGCGCCCAGCTGGGGGCGCGCGAGCCGACCCTGGCCGAGGCGGCGCGGTGGCAGCCGGAGATGCACTACTGGATGGGCATGCTGGCGCGGCTCCTGAACGACGCCCGCGCGGCGACCGCGCTGCTGCGCACCGCCGTGGCCGTGTCCGATCACGGCGTCCCGGAGGGGCTGGCGCGGCGCGCGCCGCTGCTGCGCGCGACCGTCCGGGCGCTCGACCGGGAGGAGTACCGGTTCCCGCTGAGCCGGGAGCGGAAGAAGCGTGCGGCGGGGCTGCCCGCGCGGCCGGGCGCGTACGTGCGGGAGATCGTCGGCAAGATGGACGGGCCGAAGCCCGAGGTGGACGGCCCGGCGCCTTACTACCGGCAGCGGCTCGCGCGGGCGCTGAACTACGGGCAGCTCGCCGCCAAGATGGTCGAGAGCCTGCTGGACGACGACCACAGGGTGCCGGAGGACTACCTGCGGCACTGGGCGTCGCGCTCCCTGCGCGAGTGGCGGGAGAACGTCGGGTACTCCGCCGTGCGCGGGCCCGCCGACTGGACCGAGGCGCCGCGCTTCGCGGAGTACCTGCTCGGGACGAGGGAGCCGCTCGCCGAGCGGCTGGAGCGGGGCGGCGACGACGCGCAGGAGGAGGTCGGCGACCTGGTGTGGTGCGCCGACCTCATGGACGCGCTGGCGAACCTGCACGGCCACGACGCCGCCACGATGCGGCGGCAGGACGGGCCGCCGTGGCTGGATCCGGACCCCGGGCCCGAGGACCCGGCCCCGCTCGCCCCGGCGTACGACTCGGTCGCGCGGGCCGTCTCGGGAGCCGCGCAGCTGGTGGCGTTCGGCGGCGGGCGCCCGCCCGGCAAGGGGGTGCGCACGTGGGAGGCGCTCGTCGCGGGCCTGCTCGCCGAGGCGGAGATCGATGAGGCGCTGCGCGGGGAGTTCGCGGTGCCGGCGCCGCTGGCGGCCCTGGACGGGACGGTCGTGCCCGGCACCGGCGGCGCCCGGTTCCGGCTGGCCCGCAGTGCCCGCACGCTGGCCGAGTGGGCGAACTACATGGGCAACTGCATCGCCGGTCCCGACTACGTGGAGAAGGCCACGGCGGGCCGGTGCGGCCTGGCCGCCCTGTACGGGGAGGACGGCCACGTTCGGGTCAACCTCGAACTGGTCCCGCTCCGGCCCGAGCTGCGCGGCTGGCACGTCTCGGAGATGGCGGCGCGGTTCAACGACGATCCCGATGAGGATCTGGCCCGCCGGGTGCGGGAATGGGTCGGCACGATCCCCGGCGTCGACCGGGCCGCGAACGGCGCCGCCACCGGCGAGGAGACGCCGCCCACGCCGCTCACGCCGCCCGGCAGGTCCGGGTCCGGGCGGCGGGCCCCGCGTCCGCGCCTGCTTCAGGACGCCGGGCCCGCGCTGGGCGAGCTGGCCGTGAAGGCGTGGGACGACCGGATGACGGCCGAGCCCTCACACGCCCTGGCCGTCCTGGCGTCCGCCGAGGACCCGGCCTCCGAAGAGGCGTTCGCGCAGCTGACGAGGCTGCGACGGCTGGGCCCCGCGTCCCTGGCCGCCGCCTGCCGCAACGTCCTGGACCGCCGCGACCTCGATCTCGCCGACCTGTGGACGCTCAGCGGGATTCGCCCGCTGGAGGCGGCCCTGGGCGGCCTCGACCCGGCGCTGCGCGAACGGTTCGGGCAGCTCGGCCTCCTCACCGGGGCGGCGCCCCTGCCCGGGTCGCTGCGAAGGCTCGCCCGCGATCCGCGGGTGGCTCCCGCGTACTCGCTGGGCCTCGTCGGGCTGCGTCTGCGGGCGGCGATCGGGCGGCTCGTCCTGGACGGCGACCCGGCCGTCACGCGCTCGCTGACCCGGCGCCCGGCCGTGCCGCCGCTGTGCGCGCTCACCGTGCACGTCACCTGCGAGGCGCCCGCGATCGAGCTGGCCCCGGTGGCGCCGCCGGGCGCCGTCACCGTCCCGGGCTTCCCGGCGTCCGCGCTCGACGACGAGGACGGCCCCTGGCACGCCGCGTTCCCGGGTGCCCGCGAGCTGGGCGCCGACACCGGCGAGTTCTGGAACCGGGTCTCCCGGCACGGGCTGCGCGTCCCGGCGGCGTGGGTGGCCGGGGGCGGCGGCTGGCCCGCGCTCTGGTCGCGGGCCGGCCGCCGCTGATCAGCCCATCAGCCGATCAGCAGCGGGACGAACAGCGTCGCCACGTAGTACCCCATGTACTGGGCGCCGGACGTCATGCCCAGCAGCCGGTGGCAGGCCCCGGCCAGCGCGCCGACGGTGAGCGTGACCAGCAGCGCGAGCGGGCCGCCCTCGTACCAGGCCACCACGCAGATCAGCCCGGCGAACGCGCCGATCAGCGCCTCGTGGCTGATCCGCCGCGACACCCACGCGCTGGCGGTGCGGGCGTGCCGGACGGCCAGCGGGTACACCACCACCGCGGCGATGGCGACCGCCAGCAGCCCGAACACCAGGAACTGCCAGGTGGACAGCAGCGTGTGCAGGTTGTGCACGCCGCCGCCCGGGGCCTCCACCGTGTAGACCGGGGGCGCGTTGAACAGCGCTGCGGCGGGGCCCGCCGCGACCGGGCTCAGCGGCAGCCCGAACGCGATCAGCGGGATCAGCGTCTCGGCGATGTAGGTGGACTCCGTCGTCCCGTTCTTCACCGACATCAGCGTGCTCAGCCGCTGGTAGGGGTGCTTGATCCGGCTGCCCACCGCCTCGCCCGCCATGACCGCGGTCGCGACCGGGCTGAGCATGAACGTGGTCGAGCTGACCGCCGCCGTGGCGGCGGTCGCGGCCGTCTGGCCCCTGGTCAGCACCCGGAACGGGTTGGGGAACCAGCCGCCCGGCGCCGCGCCCTCCGGCGCCAGCGAGAACACCTTGCCGCCGCCGCGCGGCAGCAGCCCCCGCCCGGTGCGGGACCCGGCCATCAGCACGTCGATCACCAGCGGCCCGATCGCGATGCCGAGGAAGAAGCTGATGCTCAGCGGCTTGTCCAGCACGTCCTTGGCGAACCCGCTCAGCGCGGCCAGCGCCAGCACGAACGGGACCAGCCCGGCGACCGCCGCCCAGCGTCCCGGCGAGAAGTAGGCCACCAGCGCCGCCACCGCCACGAACACGTACGGGACGATCTCCTTGACCGGGTCGGCCAGCGGGGCGAGCAGCGCGGCCACCGCGACCGCCACCGGCACCGCGATCGCGGCCGACAGCAGCCCGCCCGCCAGCGCCTTGCGCAGCGCGATGTGCGGGGCGCCGATCCTGCGCATCGCCCGCGCGTCGTCCAGCAGCGGCACGGCCGTGGTGTCGCCCGGGATGCCCAGCAGCGTGGTCGGGATCGCGTGCGTCATGTGCTTGGCCGCGGCACCGGCCAGGAAGAAGGTGATCACTCCTTCGGGCGGGACGCCCAGCAGCACCACCAGCAGGGTCAGGGGTCCCAGCGTGGAGGTCTCGTCGGTGCCCGAGACCAGCCCGATCGCGGCGAAGACCAGGGCCCCGGCCAGGCCCATCGACAGCGCCCACAGCAGCTCGGTGATCATCGGGTCCCCGCCTCCTCCCGCGTCGTGGGCGCGGCGGTCTCGTCCAGGAGGCCCAGCTCGCGCAGCTCCTCGCGGACGGCCGGGGGCAGCCGGTCCGGCGAGGGGTCGTCGCCGTCCTGCACCAGCTCGGCCAGGGCGGCGCGGCGCAGCGCAGCCGAGCCCGCCGCGTCCCCGTCGTCGTCGGCGAAGGTCCGCTTGGGCGGGAACAGCCGGGCGCAGATCGTCCCGGCGATCAGGCATCCGGCCAGCCCGGCCAGCAGCGCGTACCCGTCGGCGAGGGCCGGGGTGTCCAGCGTGCCGCGCAGCAGCGCCCGCGCGATCAGGAACAGCGGCAGCCCCCCGGCCACGCCGATCAGCAGCGACGCGAACAGGTGCCGCAGGTCGACCGCGTCGTTCCAGACCTCGGTGTACGGGCCGTCGCCGGTCTTCGCGTCGTCGTTCATCGCGCCGCCTCCGCCCGCAGCTCGGCCAGCACGCGCTCGGCGTGGTCGCCGCGCACCGCGCCGTCCGCGACCATCCGGGCGACCACCCGGGGCAGCTCCTCCGGCCCGGCGCCCGCGGCGACCGCGACGTTGCGGGCGTGCAGGGCCATGTGGCCGCGCTGGATGCCCTCGGTCGCCAGCGCCCGCAGGGCCGCCAGGTTCTGCGCCAGGCCCGCCGCCGCGATGATCTCCGCCAGCTCCGCCGCCGTCGACACGCCCAGCAGCCGCACCGCGGCGGCCGCAACCGGGTGCACCCGGGTCGCCCCGCCGACCAGCCCGACCGGCATGGGCAGCTCCAGCGTCCCGGTCAGGTTCCCGTCCGCGTCCCGGGCGAAGTGGGACAGCGAGGTGTAGCGGCCGTCCGGCCCCACCGCGTGCGAGTGGGCGCCCGCCTCGACCGCGCGGGTGTCGTTCCCGGTGGCCAGCACCACGGCGGTGACCCCGTTCATGATCCCCTTGTTGTGGGTGGCGGCCCGGTACGGGTCGGCCTCGGCCAGCGCCGCCGCGTGCACGATGTCCCGGACCACCTCGGGCCCGCCCAGCGCCTCCGCGTCGAACACCGCGTGCGCCCGCGCCAGCCGCAGATCGGCCTTGTTGGTGAGGATCCGCAGCAGCGGCCGTCCCCCGGCGATCTCCGCGACCCGCGGCGCCACCGCCTCCGCCATCGTGTTGACCGCGTTGGCGCCCATCGCGTCCCGCACGTCCACGGCCAGGTGCAGCACCACGTAGCGCTGCTCCCGGGCGTCCACCACGCGCACCGACACGTCCCGGACGCCGCCGCCCAGCTCCGCCAGCCGCGGGTCCTGGGCGTCGGCCAGCCCGGCCAGCTCCGCCCGCGCCGCCAGCAGCCGCAGCCGCGCCGCCTCCGGATCGGCCACGTCCAGCACCTGCACCTGCGCCTGCATCACCGGCGTGGACGACGACGTCACGAAACCACCGCGCACCCGGGCGATCCGGGCGGCGTTGCTGGCCGCGGCCACCACCGACGGCTCCTCCGTCGCCATCGGGACCAGCACGTCCGCGCCGTTCACGGTGAAGTTGGCCGCCACCCCCAGGGGGACGCCGAAGACCCCGACGACGTTCTCCGCCATCCGGTCGGCCTGGTCCAGGCCGAGCCCGCCCTCGGGGGCCAGCGCCGACAGATCGGCGGCGGTCAGGGCGGTGCCGTCCGCGAGCCGGGCGAGCCGCTCCGGCACCGACAGGTTCCGGAAACCGGAAAGACGGCTGTTGACCATGAAGTTCCTCCTGCGTACGGGGTGGGTGCGGGCCGACGCTAGGTCAGGACGGCCGCCTACGACCATGGGTCGATCGTCCGTATCCGGGACCAGATGATGTGACGTTCACCCATGCCGGGCGGCATCCCCGAGCGCGTGCAGCCGCACGGCGACGGACAGGCGGAAGAACGGCTCCGGATCCCGCCACCCGGACCCCAGGAGCGCGGTGATCCGCTCCAGCCGCTGGAGCATCGTGTTGGTGTGCACGCCCAGGTCACGGGCCGCCCGGGTGGGACTGCCGTTGGCCTCCACGTAGGCGCGCAGCGTCGCGAGAAGATCGGCGTTCCGCTCCCGGTCCCAGCGCAGCACCGGCCCCAGCGTCCGCCCGATGAACCGCTCCAGCGCCCGCCGGTCCGGCCCGAACAGCACCGTGTACGGCAGGTACGCGTCGGTGGTCACGGCCCCGTCCACGGTGCCCAGCGCGGGCAGCAGCCGCGCGCACGCCCGCGCCAGCTCGCACCGCTCCGCCAGCAGCCCCGGATCCTCCGCCACCGGCGCCGCCACCGCCAGCACACCGCCCTTCACGGCCGCGCCCAGCCGCCGGTGGACGTGCCGCGCCGCCGCCTCGGGATCGTCCCCGGGCAGCAGCACGGTCAGCACCCCCTCGTGCTCCCCGGCCAGGCCGTGCGGGAGGGCCGCCCCCTGCGCCGCCCGCAGCGCCGGTCGCCGCTGCTCGGCCGCCACGACCGCGACCACCCCGATGCGCAGATCGTCCAGCCGCACATGCCGCGCCCGCGCCCGGCGCGCCGCGTCCCGCCGCCGCGCCGGGCTGTCGGCCAGCACGTCCGACAGCAACTCGCCGCGGACCCGCTCCTCGGCATCGGCCACCGCGTCCTGGCTCAACGTCAGCAGCGCGGTGATCTGCGCGGCCCGCTCGATCGTGCGCTGCTCCACCTCCCCGATCGGCAGCCCGCCCGGCCCGACCAGCAGGCAGCCCAGCAGCGTCCCGCCCGCCACGGCCGCCGCCACCGCCGCCACCTCACCCTCCGGCAGCAGCACGCAGTGCCCGGACCTCCGGCTGGCGTCCACCGCCGCGCCCACCGCCTCCGACAGCCCGGTCGGCGCCTCCCCGCCCGCCACCACCTCCAGATCGCGGTCCAAGATCGTCACGGCCCGGCCCAGCGCCCGCGCCAGCGTCGCCGCGACCTCCTCGGCGCCGCCGCCCGCGAGCACCGCCGCGGTCAGGTCCTGGTGCACGGCCCCCGCCCGCTCCACCGCCGCGGCATGCCTGCTGAGCTCGGCGTACGCGCCTTCGGCCGCCTCCGTCGACCGCCGCGCCCGGCGCAGCAGCCGGGCCGTCTGCAGCACCACCGACGCGTGATCGGCGAACGCCGACAGCAGCGCCACCTCGTCCGGGGTGAAGGCGTGCGCGCTGCGGTTCGCGGCGAACAGCACGCCGAGGACCTCCTCGTCCGCCAGCATCGGCACCCCCAGCAGCGACACCAGCCCCTCCGCCCGCACGGCCTGGTCGATGCCGCTCTCGTGGGACAGCTCCACGGCGTCCTCGTAGGAGGCCGTCCACTGCGGCACCCGCGTCCGCACCACCTCGCTGGCCAGGCCCATGCCCGCCGGAACCCGCAGCCGCCGGATCGCCGGCGTCACCGTCCCGGTGGTGGACCGCACCAGCAGCTCACCGGACGCCTCCTGGAACTCCGACAAATAGGTGACGTCGGTGTTCATGAGCTCGTGCGCGCGCCGCACCAGCCGGTCGAGGAGCTCGTCGGGGTCGCGCAGCTCGGCCAGCTCGCGGGCGCTGGAGAACAGCGCCGCCAGCTCCCGCTCACGCCGCCGCCAGCGCCGCAGCTCCACCGCCAGCCGCCGCAGCCGCCCCGCCGCCCGCTCATCACCGAGCAGCTCGGCGGCCCGGCCGCCGTCCAGGCTGCCGTCCACCGCCATGTCGAACAGCGCGACCACATCGTCCAGCGGGATCAACGGCCCGGTCTCCTCCATGAACCCGCAGGTTATCCGCGCTCCAGACACCCCGGACCAGGCCGTTGCACCCGTACCCCCCACGTATGACGGCCGTGATTCCCCACCACGAGTGACGCGGATGACAAACGGTGCCCCCTACCGTCGATCTCCATGCGCAAAAGGACAACCTTCGCCGCACTGACCGCCCTCCTCGTCTCACTTCCCGCCAGCGCCGCCGCGAGCCCCGCGGAAGAAAAGGCCGAGGTGATCGAGCGCACCCAGATACGCGACCGCGTCGTCGACCTGACCGTGAAATCCCCCGCCCTCGGCGGGAACGGCAAGGTCCGGCTGATGACCCCCGAGGGCTGGAACGAGAACGACCGCTCGAAACGCTGGCCCGTCCTCTACCTGCTCCCGGGCGGGGACGGCGACTACACGGCCTTCACCGAGCAGTACGACATCGAGAACATCCCCGAACTCCGCGACGTCCTGGTCGTCTCTCCGAACATGCCGATGTTCGGCTTCTACAGCAACTGGTGGAACAACGGAAAGGGCGGCGCCCCCGCCGTCGAGGACTTCCACCTGAAAGAAGTCCGCACGATCCTCGAACGCGATTACGGCGCCGGAACCCGCCGCGCCGTCGCCGGGGAGTCCCAGGGCGGATACGGGGCGCTGAAATACGCCGGCAAGCACCCCGGAATGTTCCGCGCCGCGGCCAGTTACAGCGGCTTCGTCCACCCGATCCAGTACGTCAAGGCCATCAGCGGCGGCGCCGAGTACCTGAAGATCGACTGGCGGAGGATCTGGGGCGACCCCGTACGCCAGCGGCACATCTGGGAGGCCAACGACCCGTACCACATGGCCGACCGCCTGCGCGACACTCCCGTCTACATCGCCTCCGGCGACGGAACCCCAGGCGAACTCGACAAGCCCCTCGAACCCGACCCGATCATCCCGGGCCTCCAGGACCTCGCCGTCCTCTTCCCCAAGGAGGTCGTGTCCCTGACCGAGGCCGTCATGGGCGACGAGTCCCGCACCGTGGCCCACCGCTACATCGAGGCCGGCGTCCCGGTCACCACCCACTTCTTCCGCGGCACCCACGGCCCCGCCTACTGGAAGCGAGAGCTACACACCTCCCTCCCCATGCTCCTTCGCGCCCTCGGCCAGCGATAACGCCCCGCGAGGCACGCCCTAGCCAGACGAGCCTTACCGTGCGCGCCCCGCCCCAGCGCGCACGGACTGGCTCATATGCACGATTCTCGTCCCGGCTACTTGTTTCCCCACCAGTGGTCGGCCACCGTGAGCGCCAGCCACACCACGGACTTCATGACGATCTCCAGCAGCCAGGGCCGCTCAGTGGACGGCTCACTCCGGCAGGAACGACGACGACTGGACATGCAACTCTCCTTCCTGACCACGAGGGTCTTGGCGTGAACTGACGTGCGTCATTCACTGCGCACATCGACCTACACCTTGGCCGGTGCATCCTTCTCCTGGAATTTCGGGGACGACCAGATTTCGACCGCAACCCCTACAGGGGAGGGCCTGCTTCTTTCTGTGATCTCGAGCGCCGCCTCCTTGTACCGGGCGTTCCACTCCTCAACCGTCCCGACGGTGTCCGGGTCCAGGCCGTCCTCCTTCGCGATCTCCCGTAGAACGACGAGGAACGAATACACCCACCTCCACTGGGGAAGTTGCTGACGCTTCTTCCCGCTGATAACGCCGTGCACGGTCGATTTCGGCAGCGAGCACACCGACCCCACCAGGTCGCTCCGCTCAGACATCGTGCGCACGCGACCGTAAGTCGGCGGGCCCGCTGCGCTCCAGCCCCTGCGAAGCACCTCAGCGAAGCCTTCGACAGCTTCGTCGCCACGGTCGACGGACATAACTCACTTCACCTCCACCATCCAGATTGCCCGTTTTGAATAGAATTGGGCAGCCGTGACCAGTCGTCATGCGAGCAACCGGGCAAAGTTCCACCCATATCCGAATCACTGCACATCCCATTTGACAGCCTCACCGGGGGCGCGTGGGCGGGATTGAGTAAAAAGAGCATCGATACCGAACGGTCGGAACACGTACGAACCAAGGCGGACAGCCCCGATCACCGGCAAACGGGCCCGAACGTCCAGCGAGATCATGATCACGATTCCTTCCAGGCAGGCCCGAACGGAGGCGGACGAATACGAACAGATTCGCGCCACTCTCTACCCCGAACACGCAAATATGCCGAATATCAGAAAAGTTCGACAACTCTGGCTGCGCCAGTGCCACCCACCTCGGAGCCCACGACAGGTAGCGGGCGAGCTCGCCGCTGCTGGAGTTGCGGCGAATCAGCAGGTGCCGACAGCCATCGGCGCCGATCCCGCCCCAGGCCCGGTCGTAGTAGCGCGGCCCTTTCGCTCCGGCACACTGCCGATGCCGTACCAAGGCCGGCAGACGCTAGGCGACGGCCGATACGCAGCCGATGCGGCGGGACACGGCGAAGGCCTGGCCTCGAGAAGGGGGCGGGGCAGGGAAAACCCACCTGGCCAGTAGTCGCGATAGCCGCACGTGCAGGGACATCGGAGTCGCGGGCGCAGAGGATCATCCCAGTCGTCACACTGCCGCCAGGTGGAAGAATCGCACGCGGCGGGAAACGGCACGGGTGATGGGATGTCCGAACGTGGGAAGTGGCGGCCTGTCCTTGGAGGACTTGACCGGGTACTGGGAGTTGGAGGCCTACACGGAGGCCCGCGAGCTCTGCGCATCGGAGGGCGTGGACACCCGGCCGTACGTGCAGGGTTGGCTCGACGATCCGGCACTGCCCGAACCGGGGGGCTTTCTTCCGGTCAACGGCTTCGTCCTCCACATCGCCGCGGACGGCACGGCCACCGAGTATGCCGCCGGCCGGGTGCGGATGCCGTGGTGGGAAAGCGAGGTGGTGCTCGACAACCGCTGCGAGCCGTTCAACGGCGAGGTCGTCCGGGGGAAGGACGCGCTGTACTTCGTCCCCGACGAGGACGAGAACGGCGAGGTGGAGCCCAATGGGTACCACTACGGCAACGGCTCCGACTGTTTTGCCACGGCACGGTTGACCCTTGATGAGGCGGGGCGGCTGGTGCGCACCGTGTCGGTGGACTTCGAGATGGGATTCCTGCTGACCCGGCTCTGGTACCGGTACGCGCGGGTGGACGCGCCCACGCGGCCTCGGCCTCGGCGCATCGAGGACGCTCCCGCGCCGTCGTCGATCGACGAGGCCGTTGTGGTGCCGGTTCCCGCGAACATCGCATCCGCTCTGGCCGAGGCCTATCGCTCGACGCTCGCCGGCCATCGCATCGCCGGTGCGACTCACGACGACGACACCCATGTCACCGGCATTGTGGAATATGCCGATCTCACCCGAGGCGGAGGCCAGAATGGCATGCAGGTCACGATGAGGGGCATCCCCGCCCTCGGCCACCTGCGGCACACGGATCCGTTCGGGAAAACCGGAGAGGCGCTGGACGAGGCGCGCGACCTGCTGTGCGACCACGTCTTCGAGGCCCATGCGGACGCGAGCGCAGCGGACTGGTGGGGGACGCGGCGCGTCTCGGTGCTGACCTGCTACCGGGAGGATTCCGGGGTTTTCGAGGTACGGGCATTCGCCGGACCCGCCGCCTGGGGACTGAGGCGCGAGTTCGAGGCCCAGACGATGCTGCTCGCCCAGTTCGCCGCGACGGTGGCCGGAGAATAGCCGCCTACCGGGCCCCGCGGTGTTCCGGTCGTGTTCATCAGACGAGCGTTGGACGAACGCCCGGACGCCGGTCGCGCCCCCTTATGACATCCGCCCGGCAAAATGCGCGTGGAGGGTGTTGAAGAAGTGCTCCTCCGGGTCTCCGAACCAGGGATGGGCGCCGCTGCCGTCGGCGTAGGTGATGGTGGCGGCCTGCCAGGCGCCGCGGAGCACGGTCTCCCGGTGCAGGATCGAGATGAGCCCGGTGAAGTCGTCGGCGCACAGGAAGTGGTTTTCCTCGTCCCGCCCGAAATTGATGATCTGCCCGGACGTGCCCTTCGGGCCCGGGTCGAGGTCGAGCCCCACGTGGTCGAACCTGACCGGATCGCTCCACAGCGGAATCCAACCCGGCGAACTGTACAGCGGCTTGATGACGCCTTCGGCACCCGGGAACACCGACCCCTCGATGACGTCCCCGATCTCCTGCCAGAACCGCCATGTCTCCAGGATCAGATCGGTGGACAGGAACGTCAGGGTGGGCAGGCACGGGACCGCGGGCCCGGCTCGGTCGGCGACCATGGACTCGCGCTGCCCGTTGTGCATCCCGAGCACCGTCCGCACGTCCTCGGGAAGGCGCGCCCCGATCCCCGCCTCCAGCGCTTCGATGTCGGCATCGCTCGCCCCCGGCGCCAGGTTGGCATGCGCGTACGGGACGTTGACGCCCAGCCACTCGACGTACTCCGCGAACAGTTCACGAACGAGCATCCAGCTCCACCCATCGTCCGGGCCGCGACCACACCCGCGCACGCAGCCGGTCTTGATCACCAAAGCCTGAGAAAGTACTACACGCGGGTGACAAGAGCGGCGAGCGTGGCTGCGGCCAGGGAGTACTGGACGGGCGTCACCAGACGACGACGCCGCCCCCGAGGCTCTTGGCGCGGTGGGCGGCGTCGATGATGTTGCCGAGCCTGTGCGCGACGTAGTCGGCGGGCCGTCCCGTGGCGGCCGTGATGGCGGGGATGTTCTCGCGCACCATCTCGCATTCGGCGAGGAAACCGTCAACGTCCTCCGGCATGACGTAAAGGTCGGCACCGTCCAGGGTGGGCAGGAAACGCGCGCCCAGAGAGCGGACAGTCTCCGAACCCCACAGGTCGGTCCGGGTGCTCTCGAATCCGGCCAGACCGGAGCCGGGTTCCTCCCCGTCGAACAGCGTCATCTCGCCGTCGTCGTCCATCACGAACGCGTGCACGCTCAGGCTCATGCGAGGAAGCGAACCGCCCTGCCCCACGCGACGCAACCTCTTTAGGATCGACGTGTGAGGTTGGCGGTGGTGCATTCGGTGTCGGCCGAGATCGAGCCGACACCGTGCGAGACGACCACTCGACCGGCGCGGCCTCCGCTGCGGCCGTACGTCGTGGGCTACGCGAGCTTCAGTTCCGGTCCCGGACGACCGCCGCGGCGCCGGGTGCTGCCGCTGGGCCTGACCACGCTGATCATCGACTTCACCGGAACGGGACGGGTGGTCACCGGGCCGCGCGCCACCACAGTGATCTACGAAGAGGTGGGCTGGCGGCACGGCGTCTCGGTCGGGCTGACTCCCGCAGGCGTCCGGGCACTCCTGGGCATGCCGACGCGCGAACTGACCGGCGCCATCACCGACCTGGGCGACGTCCTCGGCCCTCGCGCCGGCCGCCTGGCCGAACGCCTGGCCGAGGCGCCGGACTGGCCCGCCAGGTTCGCCCTCCTGGACGAGACGTTCACCGCCTGGCTGAACCCCACCCCGCAGGGGCTGGTGCCGCGTGCCTGGTGGCGGCTCCAGGAATCGGCCGGGCGGCTCACGATCGGCGGCCTGGCGGACGAACTCGCGGTCAGCCGGCGCCACCTGGAGCTCGGGTTCCAGAAGGAGATCGGCCTGCCGCCCAAGACGATCGCCCGCATCGCCCGCTTCCAGGACGCCGTACGGGCGCTGTCATCACCCGCGGCCACGCTCGCGAGCGCCGTCGCGTGCGGCTACGCCGACCAGCCCCATCTCGGCCGTGAGATCCGCGCGATGACCGGGATGACGCCCGGCCAGCTGTTCGCATTCGTTCAAGACGGGATCCGGCACGCTGGCTAGCCTCCGGGATCATGACACTCACCGGGAAGACGGCGCTCGTGACCGGCGGTTCGCGCGGCATCGGCCGGGCCATCGTGCGGCGGCTCGCGCAGGACGGCGCCAAGGTCGTGTTCGGCTACCGCCAGGACAAGACGGCGGCCGACGCCCTCCTCGATGAACTCGACGACGCCGTCGCCGTCCGCGCCGACCTCGAAGACCCGGCCGGCATCGAGACCCTCTTCGAGCCCGTCGCCGACGGCCTGGACATCCTCGTCAACAACGCCGCGATCAACCCGCACGCCCCGATCACCGACATCACCTCCGAAGAGTTCGACCGGGTGATGACGATCAACGCCAAAGCTCCCCTGCTGGCGATGCGGAAGGCCGCCACGCTGCTGCGCGACAACGGCCGCGTCATCAACATCTCGACCCTCAACACCGTCGTGCCCGCACCCGGCCACGCCCTCTACTCGGCGAGCAAGGGCGCGCTGGAGCAGCTCACCGCCGTCGCGGCCCGCGAGTTCGGCGTACGCGGGATCACGGTGAACACCGTCTCACCGGGCGCGATCGACACCGATCTGCTCCGCGCCACCAACCCGCCCGAGGCGCTGGAGCAGAGCGTGGCCTTCACCGCCCTGCAGCGCCTCGGCCAGCCCACCGACATCGCCGCCGTCGTGTCCTTCCTGGCCGGCCCCGACTCACAGTGGATCACCGGCCAGAACCTCCGCGCCACCGGCGGCCTCCTCGTCTGACCGACGACGCGGGCGCCGCCCGTTGCGGACCTGGCGCCGCAAGGCGATCCGGATGAACCGGGACGGTTAGAGTCTGCGGTCATGACGGACCTCGAAAGGCTGCTGGCGCTCGTACCACCGCCCGCGGCCCCGGTGGATCCCCATGCCGACTGGACGCGGGTGGAGGATGCGCTCGGGCTGGTCCTTCCCCGCGAGTTCACCGAGATCGCCCGGCGGTACGGGCGCGGCACGTTCTGCGACGAGTTCTCCTGCTGCGCCCCAGAGGAGATGATCGAGGAGAACCCCGGTCGGCTGGAGGACCTGCGGCTGATCCTCGGGGACGCGGGCGAGGACTGCCCGCATCCCGTTCACCCTGAGCCCGGGGGGCTGGTGCTGTGGGGATCGGACTCGATCGGCGGGACGCTCGCCTGGCTCACCGAGCCCGCCGAATCCCCCGAACACTGGCAGACCGTCTACTGGACGCGCGACGACGAGTTCGAGTACCCCGAAGGCGGCGTGGCCGCCGTACTCATGGGGCTCATCGAGAATCGGAGGGAGAACGGCGCGGACGTCGGCGCCCCCTGGTTCACCCCCTACCGCAAGGACGTCCACGTATATCTGCAGCTGACGGAGGCGGAAGGCGCGCCCCCGTATGAGGAGCGACTCCGCATCCTGCGCCGAAGCCTGGCACCGACCAGTGACCGCGGCGGCTTCGCAGGCGCAGGCGGCGCCCGGCAGGACCACTTCGCCGCGGCCGACGACCAGTGGACGTTGACCTACGAGACGGCCTACGGGCACCAGATCCGGGTCGCCTACCCACCCGGCGCGGACACGCGAGTACGCGACGCGCTGCTCGCCGCGATCGACGCCATGGGCTGCCGCGTCAAGGGCGTCCTGCCGGTGCACGGCACCGCGCACTGGCCCGAACTGGAGTGAACGGCTCCGACAAGGTCATTCACCCTCAGGCGGCTTGAGCGATCCACATCTCCCCCTGGTGTCGCACGTGCGTGGGATCATGCGGCTTTCCGGATCACAGGGGGGCCGGGAGCATGGCGGAGACACGGTATTTCGATAAGAACGACAATGACGTCGTCCGACACTGGCAGATCACCCTGGACGGGATCCGCTGCCGCATGGGCTGGGGCGTGGCCGGCGGCGTCATGCGCGGGTCGAGCATGACGCTCGACGACGAAGCGCACGCGCTCCGCCACTTCATCAGAAAGATCAGCGAGAAGAAGCGGGCCGGGTACGTCGAGGTCGCGCCAGAGGCACCGCAGGCGAAGGCGGACGAGGCGGACGTCCAACTGCTCGACGTGGTCGCGCACGGCGACAAGTACGAGCCGGTCGCCGGGCACGCCGGCGTGTTCGTGATCTTCCACGACTTCAAGGCCGGGCCCGGGCCGTTCTACGACTACTGCATCCTCGGCGAGACCGCGGGCCGGGGCCTGTCCCTGGTGGTGAAGAAGCCCGGCCACGACGATGCGATGGTGTCGGCCTTCCTGGACTTCGTCCGGCCGCGCGTCGGGCTGGCCTTCGACGGCCGCTCTCATCACAAGGTGCCGCTGCCCGCGCCGATCGGCCCGTTCGACCACGTGCTGTTCTGTGCGCCCTCGCTGACGGCCGCGAACCATGGGGGCAGGCTCGGCAGGGTCTTCCCGATCCGCGACTGCGAGATCGGCGACGAGGACACCGAGACGTTCGTCGAGGCACGGATCCAGGGGCGGAACTCGATGCCCTCCACCACCTGGGACCGCGAGCCGTTCCCCGTCATCGACCTGAAGTTCGACCTGCGGCGGGCGCACGGCTTCGAGGAAATGGGCGGCCGCACCTCGGTGCGGGAGAAGACGTTCAAGGTCTACCCGCGGGCAATGGTGGAACGGGGGCTGCGGCTCATGCCGGAGGCGGACCCCGGCAGCGTGCTGGAGATCCGCAACTACCGGCGCGACGTCCTGAAGGTGACACCCGAGCAACCGCGAACACTCGACGAGGCCGACCGCTTCCTCTCCGGACCGGCCACGACGGCATCGTGACACCGGTCGCGTTCGCACTGACTGTTCGAGCCCATGAAGAGACCTCAATGGGCCGACAATGTGTTCGAGTGGTGGAGCCGAATGGGCCCGTCCTTCCCCCGCGATAGGGTGCGGTGGGTTCCGAGGGGCCGGAGGAGGGGACGATGCGGTTTCTGCGCCGATGCGCGGGCACGGCCTCTTATCTGGTCTTCCTGCTGGGGACGCACGTCATCGTCTTCCGCGTCCTTTCCGCGGACGATCGGCGGCGCGTCCTGGAGGCCATCAGCACGAACCTGGCCGACATGACCAACTGGACGGCGCCGTTCCGGCTCGTGGCCAGCGCCCTCGTCGTCGACACCTCGGGCGTCGTGCTGGACCAGATCCTCATCATCGGCCTGGGAATCGCGGTCTGCCTGTCCTGGCTCGAATATCGTCTGGGCACGCTTCGTGCTTTCGGGATTTTCGCGACGGCCCATGTCCTGGCCACTCTTCTCGTCTTGGGGGTCGTCGCGTACGCCGTCCACGCGGGCCACTACCCGGACGAGGTGCGGCACGACCCGGATTACGGCGTCAGCTTCGGCTCGATCGGCGCCATCGGCGCGGTGACCTGGCTGCTTCACAAGTGGCTGCGCATCCCGTGGGCCGCGGTCGCGGTCCTCTATCCGCTGACCGCCGCCACCTGGTACGGGCGGCTTCCCGACTATTCGTCGGTCGGGCACGTCCTGTCGGGTGCCATCGGCGTCGCGCTGTCAGTCCTGGTCGTGCGAAAAGCACGCGCGGACCGTGCGGCCCCGGACGTCACCCGTCCATGACCACTGCGTGACCAGCGCGTCCACGGTCAGCAGGCCACGTCCGCACTCCGGCAGCTCGTCGATCGCCTCCGGATCGGCCGGCTGCCGCACGCCCGGCTTGCCGGGGCCGCCCTCGTCCGAGACCCAGGCCGTCACCCCGTCCTCCTCCCAGCGCAGCCCGACGGTGAAGCAACCGCCGTCCCGGCCTGACCGCGTGTGGCGCAGGGCGTTCACGACCAGTTCGTCCAGGACGAGCAGGACGTCGTCCAGGGCGGGGAAGCCGTCCAGCAGATGCGCGGCGAAGGCGCGGACGACGCGGACCTGATCGGGCCGCCCACGGAACTCGCGCCGCCAGTAGAGCGGCGCCTCGGAATCGGCGGAAACGGGCACAGTGAGCAGCATTGATCACCTCACGGGCTGAAGCGGGGACGATCCGCCTTCATCGTCACCAGAACCACTGAGGCCGTCCCGTGAGACCGCCGCTTTCCTCGCCCAGACCACGAAGTGGCACGCACACGATCTGAACGTTCACCAGGCGATCGTTCCTCGTCGCCGCACCCTTTCGAACACACGAGCAATCGCCAACACGTTCGGTTCGAGAGTGGTAACAAAGAGTAGGCAGACCATCCTCCACCCCCAGGGAGGCCCTGATGAGCAGCCCCTTCGTTCGCCGCCGCCGTCTCGCCGCCGAACTCCGGGCGCTCCGCGAGGAGCACGGCCTCACCGCCGAGCAACTGTCCCAACGGCTCTACCGCTCGCGCATGAAGATCTCCAGGCTGGAGAACGCGCGCGGCCGTCCCGATATCGCCGCCGTCATCAAGATCCTCGACGCTCTCGACGTGACCGGCGACAGACGCGAAAAGATCATCACCATCGCCGTCGAGGCCGCCGAGCGGGGCTGGTGGGACTCCTTCGGCAACTCCATGGGCCGCCGCCAGCGCCTCTACGCTGACGTGGAATCCGGCGCCGCCACCATCCGCGGCTACAACCAGATGTCAATCTCCGGCCTGCTCCAGGCTGCCGAGTTTCACCAGGCACTCATCGATCTGGACGCGGCCGAGGCTCCTGAACTCGACTACGTACCCGCCCGCATTATCGAGGCCCGCCGGATGCGCCAGGAGACCGTCTTCCGCCCCGACGGTCCTACCTGTGAGATCATCCTCGACGAATACGTCCTCAAGCGTCTCCCCGTCCCACCCGCGGTCATGGCGGCTCAGCTCCGCCACATGGTGGACGTGCTTTCCCACCAGCCGCGATTCACCCTCCGCCTTCTCCCGCTGGACGTCCGCATCATCACGGGAAGCCTTCAAGCTTCCTCGTTCATGCTCTACACGTTTCCGGATCTCGCCGATCCACCAATGGTCGTCTCCGAGATGTTCACCACTGACCTCGTCCTCACAAAGCCGGAGGAGGTGGCAAGCTATGAACGTCATTATGATCGCCTCAGCCAGGCGGCTCTGCCCGCGTTGGAGAGCCTTTCCCACTTCGCGGACACGGCCGATCGGCTGAACGAGCAGATTGGGTCCGGCACGTGAAGCAGCACTACAACGGTTGGCGCAAGTCGAGTCACAGCTCCGCCGCCGCCGAATGCGTCGAGGTTGCCCGCTCGCCGCAGGGCGCCATCGGCGTACGCGACACCAAACAGGGCGACGCCAGCCCTATCCTCGAACTCACCCCTCGCGAGTGGGCCAGCCTCCTCCACTCCGTCCGCTCAGGACAGCTCGGATGACCACCCGATTCGAGCACTGGCGCAAGCCGAGCCGCAGCACCCCCGACACGAACTGTGTTGAAGTCGGCCGCTCACCCAACGGCACGATCGGTGTCCGCGACACCAAGGAGCGCGATAGCGGACCCATCCTGGAATTCGCTCCCCAGGAGTGGCGGCGTTTCTCCAGGCCGTTCGCATGGGTGGGCTGGAGTTCATCCGGCCAGGAAGCCCGTCAACACTGGGTTGAGGTCGGTGGGGATGGAGTGGTGGGAGGCGCCGCGCAGGGTGGTGATGTCGGCATTGGGGAGGAGGCGGCGATGGCAACGCGTTGCGCGTTGTGAGCCTTGCGTCGGACGGTGGTGGTGCTGTCCAGGAACGCCTCTGCCAGGGCGATCCAGGCCCTGTAGGAGTGGCCGCACAGGTGGGCGCCGTCAAGGCTGAGCTCGTCGAAGAGCACGTCCAGCCATGCCAACAGGTCGACGGCGTAGAGCCTGTGGTCGCGGGCCAGGTTTCTGACGTTGGCGAACCATGACACCGAGGTCGTCCCGCCGCAGGGCAGGAGCACGAGGGGGACGCCGTCCTCCGGACCGCAGATGTGGACCCGGGTGGTGCCGTAGCGGGACGTCAGGTCAACGCCGCGCACCGGTTCGGGCCATCGCCGCAGGGCGGCGTCGTGGGCCGCGGAGAAGAGCCCCTCGTCCACCGCATCCATCCTTTCGATCAACGATCTCCAACCGGTTCAGCTGCTGCGGGCCGTCACCATGGGCTCGACCTGTTCGCCGCCGAGTTCGCCGGGCGCAACGGGCTTCATGTTGACTTCACCGGGCTGTGCGAACTCGCCCTGCGAGTCGCCCATGCGTAATGTGTGCGTGTTGGTCGATACCGGTTGCCCAAGTGCCCTCGGAGGCTGCGCGTGTCCGACTCTCCTGTCGCCCTGATCACCGGAGGCGGAAGTGGTATCGGGGCGGCCACCGCTCGGCGGTTGCTGGCGGAGGGGTACCGAGTCACCGTCACCGGGCGTGGCGCGGATCGTCTGCGCCGCTTCGCCGAGGAATTGGGCCGGCCAGCAGGCCTGCGCACGGTCATCGGCGATGCGAGCGACTATCAAGACGTCCAGACGGCCGTCGAATCCACGGTCCGGGAGTTCGGGCAGTTGAACGCTGTCGTGGCCAACGCCGGCTTTGCCTCCTTCGATGATGTCACCGAAGGGGATCCCGATGTATGGCGAGACATGGTGCTGACCAACGTGCTCGGCCCCGCCCTGTTGATCAGGGCCGCCCTGCCCGCTCTGAAGCAGACTCGCGGGCGGATCGTCCTCATTGGAAGCGTCGCGGGCGTGGTCTACAGCCCTGGCAACATCTACGGAGCGACCAAATGGGCGGTGACCGGGCTCGCCGAGAACACCAGGCGCATGGTGACCAACGACGGCGTAGGCGTGACACTGGTCAATCCGGGAGCCACGGAGACCAATTTCTTCGACGCCGACGGCGGGCCGCCGGACCGTGCCATGATCACCGCCGACCAACTCGCCGACGCCATCGTGTGGGCGATCAATCAGCCGACGGGTGTGGACGTCAACACCCTCACGATCCGCCCCGTCCCTTCACCGCTGTGAGGCCGACCGGCCCATCACGGATGCTCAGGACGGTTCACTGGCATGACCCCACGCGGGCACCCGTGGCACTGAGGAAAGTATCTGCTTGATCCGCACCGACCTCTCCAAAACGTCGGGCTCCAACCGATAGCGGCGACTAGCCGATCGGGCGGGCGCGACCGCCACCCCCGGATGGCTGCGTTCGCAGTTGGGCGTGAACGCCTCGACCACGGCCCTGGTCGATCGGCTGACGCGGCGCGGGCTCGTCCGCCGTGAACCGGACACCCGCGACCGGCGGCGGGTGCTGCTGACCGTGCAGGACGAGGCCATCGCCCTGGGCTGGTCGTTCTTCGGGCCGATGATCGGCGAGATGGTCACCGCGACGCGCGCCTTCGACGAGGCGGAGCTGGCCACCGCGCGGCGCTGCTGGCCATGCGCGACATCGCCGCAGGACGGCGGACCGCGAGCTCCTGCTAGCCCGGGGACGGCACGTCGGGGCACTGGTTCTCAACCCATGGGCGCCAGGCGCCCTGATCCTCCCGGCCGCTCAGACGATCCACCTCAATGGCGGCCTGAATCAGTTGCTCGGTCGTGAGGGGAATGGCGGCCACGTACACCCTGCCGACATGACGGCAGAGCACGGAGCAGGGCTTGAAGGGGCCCAGCGGTTCGCCTGCCACGGGCGCCAGGTCCTCGAGTTCCCATCCCAGTGGCCCCGCCATCGCATGGAGTTGCCGCAGGTTGTGCCACCGGCCGCTCAGCATGCCGTTGATCGTGCTGCGGGCCAGCCCGGTGAACGGCAACTCCCCGGCTCCGAAGCCGCGGTTGCGCAGGAGCCCGTCGAGTATGCGCGGCAAACCGTCCATGTCGGAGGCGGCTTCCATCTCGTCCGGCGTCTCGGCGGCCGACGCCAGGCCCGTCACGAAGTCTTCGAGGGAAGCCAGCCGGGCGTGGTCGCAGTAGGTCACCCGGTAGGCGAACTCGCGCATGACCTCGCGATCGCGGTCCGGTGGCAGCAGGTGCGCGGGGACGGGACGTCCCGCGATCACGAACAGGTCGGAGACGGGCAGGTCCAGTTCGGCCGCCAGTTCATGCAGCCGCGCAGGTTCGTAGCGTCGGCCCGTGGCCACAAGGGCTCGCAGCAGTTCGGCCCGCGTCATGCCCTGACATTACGCGGACATTCGGACGTGGACGGATGGCGCGGCCAAACCGACGGGGTTTCGCGGCCGTCTCAGTTCCGAGTCGCCCCAGGGAGAGGGAGTGGGACATCGGGGCTGGGGAACACAGCCTTTTCCGCTCCGATGGTGCGCCCTGGGACCGGCCGCGCACTGGTCGTCAGCTCTGTCCGGCCGGCGGCCCGTGGATGATGCGGTGGATGGTGGAGCGGCCGACGCTGTACTCGGTGGCCAGGTCGGCCAGCGACACCTCGCCTTCGGCGTAGCGGCGGCGGATGGAACGCCGCGCGGGCTCGGGCAGTTTGGGCTGCTTGCCTTTGAGCTTGCCGTTCTTCTTGGCCAGCGCCATGCCTCGCGGGTGCGCAGGTGGCCTAGGTTCGCCTCGAACTCGGCGACCATCGCCAGGGTCTGCAGGAAAGCCGGCCGAACGGGTCGTTCCAGTCGTGGACCGACCCGCCCAGGCCGAACAGCACCTCCCGGTCGGACAGGTCGGTGAGGATCTGGTTGGCCTCGGCCATGTTGCGGGCGAACCGGTCGAACTTGGTCACGGTGAACACGCTGTCGGGCCACACCGCGGCCAGGGCCTGGTCCAAGCCGCCGCGGTTGCGGCGGGTGGTCCCGGAGAAGCCCCGGTCGATGTAGATCCGATCGACCGGGTCGCCGAGCGCGAGAAGCTGCTCGGTCTGGACGACGACGTCCTGCTCGTCGGTGGAGCAGCGGGCGTACCCGAACCGGGCGGTGCCGGGAGGGAACCCCAGGGCTTGGAGCTGCCGCGGCGTGGCGCGGTGGACGAAGTCGACCCATGCTTCTTCGAATGCCTGCGCAGCCCACCCGGTCCGCTGTCCCCACCGAAGGCTGGATGGCCGAAATCCCAGGTGCATGCTGTAACGAACACCGCGCGGCGCGGTCAGTCGGGTGCCTCGGTGGAAGGTCCCCGTCTCGAAGGCGATGACCGTTCCGGCTGGTCCGGCGCCGGATACCTCGGCTACCACCACGTCACCACCACCCGCGTCGACGCCGACGCAGGCGGAAGATGGAACCGCTACGCCCCCAACGACCCACTCCAAGTGACCACCGCGGAGACCGTCGCTTCGAACACAGATCACCTGATCAACGACTCCTGCCAGAAGAAGAACGATGAGCCGTAGCAGTGTTCAGCGTGCCGCGGTGGTCACCCGCTCGCGCAGCGCGGCAAGCTTCTCGGCGGCACCGGTGTCCGGGGCGGCCCAGTTGAGCACGATGTGGAGGTCGGCACGTTCGATGGTCATGATGTCGCAGTCCAGGACGATCTCACCGAGCTCGGCGTGGACGACTGTCTTGTGCGAGCGACCGATCGGCAGGGTCTCGTAGCGGGTCCACAGGTCGGCGAAGCGCGGGTTGGCCTCGCGGAGTCCGTCGATCAGTTCGGTGACGGCGCGGTCGTCCGGGTATCGGTCAGCGGCCCGTCGAAGGTCGGACACCATCATGCGTTCGAATGCGTCGGCGTGTGCGGCGTCGCGCTCGATCCGGGATGCGCCGGCTGCATGCGGAGCGGCGAAATGCCCCCAGATCAGGTTGCCCGACCGGGCATCGGCCGCGGCCGGATCGCCGAACAGCTCGCCCCAGAGCGGGTTGCTCTGCACGGCATCCCAGGCAGCGGTGAAGACGGCCAGCGGAGTGTCGCTCATCCGGTCGATCATCCGCTGCACACCGGGCGGCACCTCGCGCGGCACCGAACCGGACGGGGGGACCACCGAACCGGCCAGCCGGTAGAGGAGCTCGCGATCCACGGCGTTCAGGCGCAGTGTCTGCGCGAAGGCGGCAAGGACCTGGGGCGACGGATTTTTCGCGCGGCCCTGTTCGAGCTGTACGAGGTAGTCGACGGAGATGCCGGCCAGCACGGCCAGTTCCTCACGTCGCAGACCCGGAACTCGCCGGTTGCCCGCGGTCGGCAGACCAACGTCGGCCGGGCGGATGCGCTCCCTCCATGCGCGCAGGGCTGGACCGAGTTCGGTATGGGTGCTCATGGGATCAGTATGCGTCCGCGCGTCAAGAGCTGGGTGGTACCGGGAATACCAGGGACGACAACGCCTGGTGCACCCCTGTGGACAGGCCGAATATCGACTCGTAAGCCAAGCGCGTCAGACGCAGAGCCCTCTGCGGCGCGCTGACGCCCCCTTTGAAGAAAGAGATATCGGTGATGACACGCACCATCGGAATCGTCGGCTCCGGCCTGGTCGGCGGCTCCGTCGCTCGTCTGGCCGTCGACGCGGGCCACAGGGTCGTGCTCAGCAACTCGCGAGGTCCGGAGTCCCTTGCGGAACTCGTTCAGGAGCTCGGTCCGCTCGCGCGCGCCGGAACCGTCGATGAGGCGATCGCGGCCGGGGACATCATCGCCCTTCCTGTCCCGCTCGCGAGTTTCGAAGCGCTGCCGGCCGACAAGCTTGCCGGGAAGATCGTCATCGACCAGACGAACTACTACCCCGAGTTCTGGCGCAACGCCGAGCTCGACAACGGGGCACTCACCTCGAGTGAGCTCGTACAGCGGCACCTCAAGGACTCCCTGGTCGTCAAGGGGCTGCACAACCTGGACTGGAACCACATGTACTCCAACGCCCGCCCCGAGGGTGACCCGGAACGGACGACCATGCCGATCGCCGGGAACGATGCCGCTGCCAAGAAGACCGTGACGCAGTTCCTGGAAGCGGTCGGCTACGACGTGGTCGACGCCGGCCCGCTCGCAGAGAGCTGGCGCATCGAGCCCAACACCCCGATCTACTTCTGGCCGTACGCCCCCACCATCCCGGACGGACTCACCGCGGACGAGGAGAAGAGCTTCTACCTCGAACACCCGGTCCCGCCCGTCTCACCGGAGGCCGCCCGAAAGATGATCGACAGCGCGGAGCGCCCCTCGCCCATCGGGGGCACGCTGGCAGCCATGCCTCCGGCCCACGTCGCCATCTTCATGGACCTGGCGAGCGCAAATACCGTGCAGAAGTAGCACCCTTGCGCACCGGGTGCCGCCACACGCCCCTGAGACCGACCCATGGGCTGGATCCCAGGTCGTCACTGTCGCCGTGTCGCCCGCTCCAGTCCAAGACTGGGCAGACTGGCGGCGCACAGGCCAGAAGGGCCTGTGCGCCGCCATTTCGCGGACGTCCGGGCTGCTGCTCGAACTGCGCCGCCGGGCGGGTTCCGAGACGGTGCGCAACCCCCTGTCCGCTGGGGTCTCCGCCTTCGGCACGCATCTGATCAGCGGACGCCCTCACGCGGCCATCCTTTCTGACGTTTTGGACCTGCAGTACTCAGGTGAGAGACGCGATGGCCTGTAATCGGGATCGCAGCCGTCCAGGGGCTCGCTGTTCGCTCCCCGGACGGCTGCGGATCGCTGGACTGGCGTCAGTTGCTTCGGCGCTCGTTCTCGCGGTCGCCGAGCCACTTGATGACTTCGCGGTTGAACACTGCGGGGGCGTTGCGGGCGATGAAGTGGCCGGCTCCGCCGATCCGCTTGAGAGTGAAGGGGCCCTTGATGAACTCGCGGCCGGTGATCAGCTGCTCCGGGCCGATGTAGGGGTCGTTCATGGTGTAGAGCTGCAGGACCGGAGCGGTCACGTCAGGCAGGGGCTCTGCCTTGGGGGCCGTGTCGGGGTTGACGGTCGAGCGGTACCAGTTGAGCCAGCTTGCCTTGAGGCCGTTGGGGCGCTCCCAGTCGGCAAGGATGTGCTCCATGTCGGGATGCCAGTCGAAGAACTCCCGGGCAAGGGCCCAGTCGTCGGCTCGCAGGACCTCTTCGGCGGCCTCGAACTGGAAGTAGGACATGTACCACGACCGTTTGCGCTGATCGAGTGCGGGATCGATGAAGAAGCCGTTGAGGTGGCTGACGTTCTCCGAGATGAGGCCGAGGACCCGCTCGGGATTCAGAGCCGCGATCATCCACGCTGGGAGGCTTCCGCGGTCGCCACCCTCGACATAGAACTTGTCCAGGCCCAGGGCGTCCACGACGGCCACGGCACGCTCATAGTCGTGGTAGCCCGAGTAGAGTTCCACCTCCTCGGGGCGGTCGGACCCGCCGGCGCCCAGGTGCTCCGGGACGACCACGCGGTATCCGGCCTCGACGATCGCCGGGACGTTGAACCGGAACTCAAGCGAGTTGTGCGGGGCGCCGTGGAACATGACCAGGGTCGGCGCATCGGCCGGTCCCTCGTCGTACACCCGCAGCTGGTGGCCGAGGGCATCGATCATCTTGTAGTTCTTGCTGGGCAGCCCGTCTGTGGTGCTGGTGCCCGTTGCGGGCACCGTGTGTGCGTTGCTCATGGGCCTAACCGTAGGAGCACGGGCGCGTATGATGAATAACGTGAAGTCCAAGAAAGATTACGCATCGTCCAGGCGGGATAGGGCTGTCGGATCGGGTGACCCGATCGTCGACGTTCTGCGACTACTGCGCACGAAGGCGGTTGTCCCAGCACGCGTGCACGCCGCCTCGCCGTGGGCCGTGCGCTTCGATCCCTACTCGCACGTGAAGCTGGGCGTCGTCCTTGAGGGTGAATGCTGGATGGCCCTCGACGGGTGCGAGCCGGTACTTCTGCACAAGGGCGACTTCTTCCTGCTGAACGACCCACCGTCCTACACGCTGACCAGCACACTCGACGTGGGACCGGGCCAGGCCACTGCTTTCTGGGAGAGCGAGAACGACGGCGAGGTGCGCATCGGAGCCGAGTCCGACGAGGACACCTACGTGTGCTGCATCGACTTCGTGTTCGAGGAAGCCAACGCCTCGGTGCTGTTCGACGTGCTTCCGCCCATCGTCCTCGTCCGGGTCGGCGACCCGCGTGGAGCACTCCTGGCGAACCTTTCCGCTCTCACGGTCGCGGAGATGGAGTCCGCCGGTGTCGGACGATCCCTCGTGCTGGAGCACCTCGCGCAGCTCATCCTCGTCCACATGCTGCGAGTCCATGCCGATGAGACCGAGCGGCCCGTCGGCTGGCTCGGCGCACTGGTCGAGGACGGCATCGGGGCGGCACTGCGCGCGATGCACGCTGACGTGAGCCGGCGCTGGACGCTCGACGAGCTCGCCGCGATCAGCCACATGTCACGCTCCGCGTTCGCCGCCGCGTTCAAAGCCAAGGTCGGCACGGCCCCCCTGACCTACCTGATCGAATGGCGAATGAGCCTGGCCCGCGACGCCCTGCGCAATGACACCCGCTCTATCTCCGAGCTCGCAGCGGCTACGGGCTACGAGTCCGAGAGCGCCTTCAGCACGGCATTCCGGCGCGTAGTCGGGGCTTCGCCCCGATACTTCCGCGACGAGGCACGCCACCAGGTAGGGGCGGGATAGCCAGTGTGCCGACCCCCGACGCCGGCTCCACAGACCCGCCCCCGTACGCCAACAGTCGACACAGACCCGGAATCTGCCTGCACCACCGGTTGACGGGTAGCCGTCGACGCGGGCGGAACCTGGAACCGCCACGCCCCAACGACCACTCCAAATGACCACCTCTGGAGACCGTCGCTTCGAATACAGATCACTTGATCACTCCACCTCGGCCCCGGTCGGCGTGAACGCCTCCGCCAACTCCTGCGCCGCCAACACCCGCGCAAACCGTGGATACACGGTCCGATCGATCGAGGTCACCCGCAACCCCCAGGACCGCCGCCAACCCGACGCCGATCACCCTGACGATCAACCGTCAGGCCGTGATCCCTTTCTGGCGTATTCCGGCCGCCCTCCCGGTGAACCCGCACCCGGGGATGACTCCGCCGCCGACGACGCGTGCCGTGGTCGCTGCTGCTCGATGTCCTGGGCCGGAGAGCGGAAGGACCCGCCGGGGGCGGGTCCTTGGGAGGGGCGGGGTTCGGGTCAGGGGCGGGTGTCGCGGAAGCGGCCGAGGATTTCGGTGGCGCTGATGGCGAGGACTACCAGGATGGTGCCGGTGTAGAAGGCTTCGGGGACCGTCCAGCCCTTGCCGTCGTTGACGGTGGCGAGGAAGTCGGGGTTGAAGAGCGCCTGCCGGTGCAGGACCCAGATGAGGGAGAAGGCGAAGAGGGCTTCGGCGGCGGCGTAGGCGGCGGCGAGGGGAACGGTCCAGCGGTGTGCGGCGACCCGGACCAGTTCGAAGAGGACGGTGCCGGCGAGGCCGACGAGGATCGGCCAGATCCAGCCCGACCACAGGGCCGGGTCGAGGATCGGCATGCGGTCGCCGCCGGTGCGGTAGGGCTCGGCGACGTGCTGCCAGACGATCAGGGCGAGCAGCAGCGTGCTCACCGCGGCGGAGGCCAGAACGCCGCGGCCCGCGGCCTTCTCCGTCTGTGGGGCGTCGGGCAGGTCGTCGGGCGTCCAGCCCTCGGTGCCGCGGAAGAGGCGGCCGAGGGAGCGCGAGCGCTCCACCACGGCGAAGACCGCGGTGAGCCAGGCGATCATCTGGGCGCCGACGGCGAGCAGCGCGCCGACGCCGCCGCCGATCGCCGAGGCGACGCCGCCGCCGTCGAAGACCTCGACCGCCATGGACACCGCGACGACCACCGGCAGCACGCCGGCCAGCAGGACCTTCAGCGTCCGGGCGTACGCCGGGTAGAGGCCGGGGCCGATCAGCCCGAGCGGCCGGTCCGCGTAACGGGCGGCGAGGTGGATCGGGTCGCCCATCTCGGTGAGCACCTCCCGCGCGGTCGCGCCGCGCGCCTCGACGGTGTCGGCGATGACGGCGCGCAGTTCCTCGGCGATGTCGTCGCGCTGGTCGGAGGGGATCCGGCGGACGACCTCGTGGACGTACCGCTCGGTCAGGGTGTTCGCGTTCATGGCTTCTCTTCCGTCAGTCGTGAGATCGAGGCGACGAGGTCGCGCCATTCGCCGACCAGGCCCGCCCGCACCCGGGAGCCCTCGGCGCTGACCCGGTAGAACTTCCGCGGCCGGGACTCGTCGGTGTTCCACTCGCTGGCGAGCAGCCCCTGCTTCTCCAGCCTGCGCAGCAGCGGATACAGGGTGTTCCCGTCGACGGAGACACCCGCGTCGTTGAGCGTCTCCAGCAGCGCGTAGCCGTACTGCGGCTCCTCGAGCAGCGCCAGGCAGGCCAGCACGACGGTGCCGCGGCGCAATTCCTGGGCTTGCGCCCGGATCAGTTCCTCGGGGGACATGTCCGGCACGATACTGTGCGACACACACTAATGTCCAACACCCAACGACTCGGGTCCTCCACCATGCGCACAGTGAGTTCCCGGCGAGCGCCACCGACTCGGCCGTCCAGGCCGCACCGTAGGGATCAGCCAGAACCAGGGGACGGAACCGGGCATTTCCCTCGCGCTCACATCAGATGCGAATGGTTCGCGGGCGACGCCGGGATGGGGCAGCCCGTCGCGTTTCGACGACTGGACGTGGTTCGGCGGGCGCGGGCGGGACGGCAAGCATGAGAGGCCGGCGCCTTTAGTCTCCTTGAACATACCGATCAACTGGACAAGGAACCGGAGGCGCCGGCGTCCCGTCCGAATCGGCATGGAGAAGAGAGCCGAGAGTGCTGGAAAGAGCTTCGAGGAAGCTCGCCGGCGAAAGTCGGAGACGTCAAGGGCCCAATACCTCGGCTTGCTGGCCTTCACGTATTGCCTGGTCATCGCCGCCGGATGGTGGACGGCTTGGAACGTCGTCACCGCGTACGAGAACCTGACGTTCTCCCAGGGCAAGTACGGCACGCGTGGCACTGTCACCACGCACTACTATGCAGGAGCAGGTAGAAGCAGTCCCGCATATTGCGCGGGAACCTTTCGTTCGATGGACGGCACCGTTCAACGTGAAGTCCATGTGGATTTCGACGCGCCATGTCCCCCAGGAGGTCAACAGCCGGCGTATCTGCGCGCCCGGCGAGGGTATGTGATTCCCATTCCCTGGTCCGTGCGGCAGGAGGATCATGCCGTGGTCCCGGGGACCTATAAGGCGACCGGTTTCGTCGGCTGCGCGTTTCCACTCGCGGTGACGGTCGGCTGCGGAGCCTTGGTCTGGGGGCTCAGGCGTGAGTACAAGCGCAACCTGCCGTCGCCGCGCGAGCGGAAAGGGACGGCAGGTCGGCGCGGGCGCTCGGGAGCGGGTCCGACCGGCACCGGCTCAGCCTGATCGTCCCGGTGTAGACCTCGGGCGGTCATCACCCAGGTGACGGTGTTCTGTCTGGATCGTCGGCAGGATCGGGAATGTCCTCGTCGATCCCCCTCTGGTCGTCGGACGGCGCCCGCCGTCTCAGGTGGGCTTGGTGCCGCTGCCCTCGTAGGAGCCGAGGTCGTCGACCAGGTCCTGCAGTTCGGGGTGGTCCTTGAACCGGTCGCCGTGCACTTGGGCGATCTTGTCGCCGATCCCGGGGTCCTCGTCGTCGGTGAGGTCCATGGAGATCATGTTGGCGACCAGCGGCAGGCCGATCGCGTCGATCTCGCGGTGCAGCGGGTCGTACATGTAGGTGCGGTAGGCGTCGACGTCCTTGAGCGCGTACATGGCGCCGTACTGGAACTCGCCGCCGAAGTCGCGGCCGACCATGAAGAACTCGACGGCGTCGAGCTCGTCGCCCAGCCTGCGCATCAGGTCGAGCGCGTGCCGGACCTTGTCCTCGGGGGCGTCGGGCTTCATGGCGATCCGGACCTGGTGGTAGATCACGTCGGTTCTCCTGACCTTGTTGCACCGGGTTGTCGTGTTAGCGACGGTAACCACCCCTGAGGCTTAACGCAACACATTGGCGCTTTAAGAGCCCGCTTAACGCGTCGGTGAGTTGCGTCTAGGGCGGCCGGCTTCTAGCCTTGCCCCGATGCCCGAGGACCCGCTCGACCATCTGGACACCGCGACGGCTCGGCCGGGCGGCCGGACCGCGCGCGTGCGCCAGGCGGTCTTCGACGCCACCGTCGCCGAGCTCAGCGAGGTCGGCTACGCGGCGCTGCGGGTGGAGGCGGTGGCCGAGCGTGCGGGCGTCAACAAGTCGACCGTCTACCGGCGCTGGCGGAACAAGGCGACCCTGGTGTCGGCCGCCATCGTCGAGCGCCGCGGTGAGCTGGTGCCGCCGCCCGACACCGGCACCCTGCGCGGCGACCTGATCGCGCTGCTCCAGGAGATCCGGCTCGGCCTCAAGGCCCCGTGGGTCACCGCGCTGCTGCGCGAGGCCGCGCCCCGCAGCGCCAAGAGCGCCGAGCTTTACGAGTTGCTCGACAGGTTCTGGCCGGAGCGTTTCCAGGTCGCGGGCGCGATCTTCGAGCGGGCCGTCGAACGGGGCGAGCTGCCCGCCGGCACCGACCCCGACTTCCTTCTGCAGATGATCTCCGGTCCGCTCTACTTCCGGCTGCTCATGCTCGGCCGTCCCCTCGACGACGCCTTCCTGGAAAGGACGGCCGACCTCGTCCTCGACGGCGCGCGCGGCGGCGACGGAGGAGGAGGAGCGGGCGCCTGAAACGCCCGAATCGAAGGAGGAGCGTGGAGTCGTTGGAACCCGGCGATCCGCGTCGGGTGGGCGGCCACCGCCTGCTCGGCCGGTTGGGGGCCGGCGGGATGGGACGGGTCTACCTGGGCCGTTCGCGTGGCGGGCGGCTGGTGGCCGTCAAGCTCGTGCACGCCGAGCTGGTCCTGGATCCGATGTTCCGGCGGCGGTTCCGGCGCGAGGTGGAAGCGGCGCGCCGGGTCGGCGGGGAGTGGACGGCGCCCGTCCTGGACGCCGACACCGAATCGGACACGCCCTGGGTCGCCACCGGCTACGTGCCCGGGCCCACGCTCGATCAGACCGTCGAACGCCATGGCCCGCTGCCCACCGCGTCCGTCCTGGCCCTGGCGTCCGGTCTCGCCCATGCGCTCCGGGCCGTGCACGCCTGCGGACTGGTCCACCGCGACCTCAAGCCGTCCAACGTGCTGGTGACGGTCGACGGACCGCGCGTGATCGACTTCGGGATCGCGCGTTCGGTGGACGCCAGCGTGGTCACTCGCACCGGTGCCCTGGTCGGCACGCCCGCCTTCATGTCGCCCGAGCAGGTGCGCGGCGAGGAGCCCGGCCCCGCCGGCGACGTCTTCAGCCTCGGCTCGGTACTGGCCTACGCCGCGACCGGGCGGCGGCCGTTCGGCGAGGGACTGAGCGGCCTGCCCGCCCTGCTCCTCCAGGTCGCGCAGGGACGACCGCAGCTGGGCGGCCTGTCCGGGCCGGTCCGCGAGCTCGTGGAAGCCTGCCTGGCCAAGGAGCCGGGCGAGCGCCCCACGCTCGCCGCGATCCTGGACTCGCTGCCGCCGGTGCCGGCGTCCTGGCTGCCCGCCGAGATCGTCACGGAGCTGGGCCGCCATGCGGCCGGCCTGCTCGCACTTGAGGACGTCGAAACCGCCGCCAAGCGGCCGACCAGGCTGTACCTGGCGGCCGGGGCCACCGCCGCCGCGGTCACGGTCGCCGCGGCCGCCATGGGCGTCGCCCTCACGGGGGACGGCACCGGTGCCGAGGGGGACGTGCCGCCGGCCATGCTCGGAACCTGGGAGGGATGGGTCAGCAAGGCCGGCACTCAGACCTGGTGGCTCCGCCGCGTCACCCTTTCCCAGGGCAGGCTCGGCGCGGACGTCGCCCGGATCCGCGTGGTCGACGACACGGGGTTCTGCGAGTACACCGCCGCGCTGTCGTCCAGCGCCCCATCGGTCAAGCTCCGCGCCCGCGTCACGCGTGGCGTCCCGCCGGGCCGGTGCGGGAACGAGTCCCAGCAGACGATGACCATGAACGGCGACAAGGTCCACTGGGCCGCGCACGACGTGTCGGGCACCCTCACCCGCGCCCGCAACGACGCGGTACCGGCCGTTGTGCGCGGGCGCTGGACCGGAACGTCCGAAGGGCTGACCGCCGTCGCCTCCGCAGGAGTACGCAGGCGCTTCGACATCGGCGACGGCGCCGTGGGCACGGAGACCGTCCGGATCAGCGTGGCCAACGGCAGCGGCCTCATCTGCGATTCCATGGCCACGCTCGTCTCCGCCGAACGCGACATCCTCGTCTTCCCCAGCCGCATGCTGACCCAGAAGGCCGGCTGCGTGCTCGGCGGGTTGCAGAAGTTCACCCCGCAGGGCGCGTCGGGACTCCGGTGGGAATACACCGAGACCGGCGAGGCCGCCGCCCTCCAACGCTCCTGATCGGCTGCGTTTTCGGTGAACGAAGTGCCCGGGGCGCGGAGTACTCACTAGTGAGCGATGCGCGTGAGGAGCCCGATGAGTTATCCGCCGCCCGTCCCCAGAGACACCGTCCGGTACGACCTCCGTGACGACTCCCGGTACGGCCTGGGCCGCAACGAGCCTCCGGCCATGATGTGGCCGCCGGACGATCCGTTCAGCCGGTCCGCGCCGTGGTTCGACGAACCACGGCGCAGCGGCCGCGGCCGGGCGGTCGCCGCCGCGGTCGTCGCGGCGTTCCTGGTCGGGGGCCTCGCGGGGGGCGTGGCCGGGGCGGCCGCCGGGCGGGTGAGCGCGGGCGGCCCGGCGGCCACGGCGGTGCCTGCGGCCGGGCCGACGAGCCCCGCGGGTGATCTGAGCGGCGTGGCCGCGCGGGTGCAGGCGAGCGTGACGTCGATCGAGGTGCGGTCCGGGAACGCGCGCGGCACCGGGTCCGGGTTCGTGATCGACCGGCAAGGACGCGTGCTGACCAACGCGCACGTCGTCGGGGACGCGGGCCGGGTCACCGTCGTGCTGGCCGACCAGCGTCGGCTGGCGGCGCGCGTGGTGGGCTTCGACCGCGCCAACGACCTGGCGGTGCTGGCGATCCCCGCCGCGCAGAGCCCGGCCCCGCTGCGGTTCGGACGGTCCGCGCGGGTGCGTGTCGGCGAGCCGGTGCTCGCGCTCGGCTCGCCGCTGGGCCTGCAGGGGACGATCACCAGCGGCATCGTCAGCGCGCTGAACCGCGAGGTGCGCCTGGGCGAGGGCGGGATCGGGGGCACCGCCCTGCAGACCGACGCGTCGATCAATCCGGGGAACTCCGGCGGCCCGCTGGTCAACGCGCGCGGCGAGGTGATCGGGGTGAACACGGCGATCGCGACGCTGATGCGGGGCGGGGGCGGCTCGATCGGCATCGGGTTCGCCATCCCGGCGGACCGGGCGAGGGCGGGCGCCCAGCGGCTGGCCGGCTGACCGGTCAGCGCAGGACGGTGCCGCCGTCGACGTTGACGACCTGGCCGTTGATCCAGGAGCCCTCGTCCGACAGCAGGAACGCGACCAGGCTCGCGACGTCGCCGGCCTCGCCGTGGCGGGGGCTGCGGGTGCGGGCGAGCATCGACTTCAGCATCTCCGGCGGGGCGCCCTCGCGGATCTCGGGGGTGAGGATCAGGCCGGGGGTGATGGCGTTGGCGCGGATGCCGTCCCGGCCCCAGCGGGAGGCGACGTGGCGGGCGAGGGCGTTGATGCCCGCCTTGGTCGCGGCGTAGGCGGGACGCTTGGGCTCCCCGGCGAAGGACGCGATGGACGAGGTGTAGACGATCGCGCCGCCGCCCGCGTCCAGCAGGCGCGGTACGGCGTGGCGGGTGACGAGCATGTGGCCGCGCAGGTTGACGGCGACGGTGCGGTCCCAGATCTCCAGGTCGATGTCGACGACGTCGGTGTCCTTGGAGACGGCGTCCATGGCCCCGGCGTTGATGTGGACGGCGTCCAGGCGCCCGTGGGTGTCCACGGCGAAGGCGATGAGGTCCTGGACGGAGGCGTCGTCGGAGATGTCGAAGCGCGCCGCGGCCGCCCGGCCGCCTTCCTCGGTGATGGCTCCGGCGGTCTGCTCGGCGCCCGCGAGGTTCACGTCCCCCACCACGACCTGGGCGCCTTCCTCGGCCAGCCGCCGGGCCGATGCCGCGCCGAGCCCGGTGGCCGCACCGGCGACCACCACGACCTTGTCCTGCAGACGCCGTGCCATCTCCGCCTCTTCCTGCCCGAAATCAGGTTCTGGGAGGTGAGAATATCATTCTCGTCGGGCGTTCCAGATCTCGGTCTCCTCCTCCCGCCAGCGCGTCCACAGCGCCTCGACGCCCTGCCCGGGGTCCTCCAGGACCTCGATCTCCGGTGCCGTCAGCGGGACCACCGCGAAGATCTGGAGCGTGCCCTCCCCGCCGTCCGGCCAGACGGCGCCGTCGAACACCGAGAACGTCGTGGTGCCGTGCGGGAAGGTGTCGAACAGCAGCCCGTGGATGCCGGTCCCGTCGATCATCGGCTCCCCCGACTGGATCCATTCACCGAAGCCCACGGACGCCTCGTCGTTCTTCAGGAACCACCGCGCGGCGAGCCGCACCAGGTAGTGGGCCTCCCGTTCCTGGTCCGACTGGAGGGAGCAGGCGAACTCCGCGGGCTCCTTGGCGCCCGGCTGGAAGGGCAGGCCCAGCGTTATCGCCGTGATCTGGAGGGGGTTGAGCCTGTGCATCCCGACGCCGATGCCCTCGTCGTCCACCGGCCGGGCGTAGGCGTACCCGGGCCCGAGGCGCGGCGTCACATGCTTGTGGAGTGCGGTGAAGTACGGGTCGTCGAGCGGCGGAGTCATGACCGTCCTTTCGCGGAGGAAGCGGCCGGAGATCATTCCAGCGCCCTCCGTCCCCGGCAACCCGGGCCATG
Organism: Actinomadura rugatobispora; assembly: GCF_055379765.1. Taxonomy (NCBI): domain Bacteria; kingdom Bacillati; phylum Actinomycetota; class Actinomycetes; order Streptosporangiales; family Thermomonosporaceae; genus Actinomadura; species Actinomadura rugatobispora. The sequence continues at coordinate 3,056,405 of NZ_AP029191.1, forward strand.
CGTGTCAGTCGTCGGTGTAGGCGCGGTGGTGCCACCAGGGGGTGGGGTTGCCCTCCCAGTCGAGGCGGCGGGACGGGTCGAAGGTGGGGAGGGTGCGGCGGGCGAATTCGGCGTCCAGGTCGGCGAGGAGGCGGGACAGTTCGCGGCGGGCCCAGGGTGGGAGGGTTTCGAGGACGGCCTCCAGGCCGTCCCTGGCGACGGCCACGTCGTCGTCCTGGCAGCCGGGGCAGGACGGCATCAGCGAGGTGACCAGCCTCAGCCGGTTGCCCGGTTGCCGCAGGAAGGAGCGGTAGATGTGCAGGCGGTGGGCCGTTTTGCCGGGGCGGACGTCGGCGTCGGGAGAGAGGCGTTCGGCCAGGTGGACGGCGGCGCTGGCGTCGATCGACAGGCGGTCGACGCGTTCCAGGTCACCGGCCCAGGTGATCGGGCGGGGCCGCCGGGGGGCGCGCAGGGCGCCGGGACGCCTACGCGGCATCGGCCTTTCGGTAGATCATCACCCCGCCATGATGCCACGTTCGCGGGCGGCGAGGTGGTCGCCGATCAGCCAGCCGAAACCGAGGGCCGCCAGGAGGCCGTTGCCGGACATGTAGCCCTCGCTGGACGGTCCGGAGATCCCGCACGCTGAGCCGCCGCCCGCGTACAGGCCCTTGATCCAGCCGCCGGTGCGGTGCTGGACGCGCCCGCGGGGGTCGACGAGGAGGCCGCCCTGGGTGGTGAGGATTCCGCTGGTCACCCTGCCCGCGCGGAGGGGCGGGGTGAAGTCGGCGGGGAGGGTCAGGTCGGGCAGGGAGTAGGCGGCGGCCAGGTGGGCGGGGGTGGGGTGGGTGGTGAACGCGCCCGCGGTCTCGGACTCGCGCATGAGTTCCGAGTGCATCGCGGTCTCGTGCATGGGCTGGTCCCAGATGAGCACGGCGCGGCGGTCGGCGATGATGCGGCCCAGTTTGGAGTAGCCCTGGGCCTTCTCGTCGACGAAGCGGTGGCCTTGGTCGTCGACGAGGACGGCCCCGAGGAAGGGCAGGACGGGGTTGAGGCGCGTGCCGTGTCCCTGGACGACCAGGCCGTGCCCCAGGAAGGAGCCCATGTTCCGTACGGCCGCGCCCAGTTCGAGGCCCCAGCCGATGGCGTCGCCCGTGCTGGTGCTGACTCCGCCGTAGAAGGCGCCTTCGGCCTCCGGGCAGTGCTCGGCCATCATGGCGGGGTTGTTGGCGAACCCGTCGGCGGCGAGGACGACGGCACCCGCGCCGACGCGGCGCTTGACGCCGTTCTCCAGGACCTCGGCTCCGACGACCGCGTCGTTGCGGCTGATCAGGCCGATGCCCGGGGCGTTGTCGACGAAGGCGATGTTGGGCGCGGCCTCGGCGGCGCGGCGGAGCGTCTCCATCAGCCGGGCGCCCCCGGCGCGGCCGGTGTCGGTGTGGAGCCGCGGGACGCTCTGCCCGGCGCGGGCCATGTCGAGTCCCAGTTCGACGGGATGGCCGAGGTCGTCGGCCAGCCATTCGACGTAGCGGGGCGCGACGCGGCACAGCGCGTTCACGATCGGGGCGGACGCGGGGTCGCCGTTGACCGCGAGGATGTCGCGGGCATGCCGTCCCGGGGAGTCGTCGATGCCCGCGGCCCGCTGGTAGCGGGTGCCGCCCGCGGCGAGGCTGCCGCTGGAGTAGCGGGTGTTGCAGCCCTCGCGGGTGCTCTTCTCGTAGACGGCGACCACCAGGCCGGGGTCGCGGGCGGCGCGGAGGGCGGCGACGAGGCCGCACGCCCCGCCGCCGAGGACCGCGACGTCCACTTGGTCGTCGAACGTCATGCGCTCGCTCCGTGGTAGAACGCGCGGGCCGCCTTCACCATGGCCGGGTCGGGTTTGGAGAAATAGAGGCCGGTGCGGGGCGGGTGCAGGCCCGTCCTGCGGTGGAAGGCGGCGCGGGTCTCGGCCAGCGCCAGTCCGGTGCCGAGCGAGTCGATGACCGGTACGTCGTCGACGCGGGAGATGCCCTGGTCGGCCAGGAAGACGTTGAGCGGTCCCTCGCCGGGGACGATGACGTCCGCGCCCTCGGCGATGGCCGTGCGGGCGGCGCGGCGGAACGCCTCGACCAGCGGTCCTGGGTCGGCGTACGCGGCCATGACGTCGGTGAACGCGGTCTCCACCTGGACGATCGGCCCGACCAGCGCGCCGAGCCCGTAGGCGGCCATGTTCCGGCGCAGCTGCGGTTCGAGGGCGGCGATGAAGTTGACGATGCCGATCCGCGAGCCGAGTGTCGCCGCGAACGCCACCGACGCGTTCCCGAACGCCACCACCGGGATGTCCACCAGCGTGCGGATCTCCTCGAAGCCGGTGTCGGGGATCGTCGCGATGAAGAACGCGTCGTAGCCCCGCTCCTCGGCCTCCAGCGCCGCCCGGACGAACTGCTCCCGGTGCAGGTTGGTCAGGTAGAGGTGCCCGATGTGGACGCCCGGGTACGAGCCCGGGTACGTGCCGGGGGCCATCCCGTGCAGCTCGACGGTCGTGCCGGGACGGGCCACGGCGTCCAGGTGGCGGCGCAGCGCGTCCCGGTAGTGCGGCACGTCGTCCAGCACGGTGAAGCTCTGGTGCCAGATCCTCGTCATCGGCTCCCCGCCGCCTCGGTCCCGGCGATGCGCCCGAACACCGCGCCGCGGAGCACGGACGTCGATCCGGTGTAGTTCGTGTAGTAGAGCCCGGTCAGCTCGCCCGCAGCGTACAGCCCGGTGATCGGGACGCCGTCACCGTCCAGGACCTCGGCGCGGTCGCCGGTCTTGAGCCCGCCGAAGGTGAAGACGTTCGACGCGATGATCGGGTAGGCGTGGAAGGGGCCCGTCGCGATCGGCCGCGCCCAGTTCGACTTGGGCGGGACGAGCCCGGCGGTGGCCAGGCCGTCCGGTTCGAGGGGACGGAACTCGCCGTCCCGGCAGGCCGCGTTGTACGCGGCGACCGTCTCGGCGAACGCGTCCGCCGGGATGTCGAGCGCGGCGGCCAGCGCGTCGAGCGTGGGGGCGGTGACGGGCGGCTGGTCGGTGCGGACGGCGGCGGACAGGTTGGGCACCTCGGCGCTGCCCGCGTCGAAGACGGCGAAGCCGATGCCGTCGGTCTGGTCGTGGACGCGGCGGGCGACCCGCTCGTACCAGGCGTCGACCGGGCCGGGCGCCTCGTCGGTGAAGCGGCGGCCCTCCCGGTTGACCAGGATCCCGTACGGGAACGAGAAGATCGCGGCCTCGGCGGCGCCGGAGCGGGGGTCGACGGGTTCGGCGTGGAACAGCGCGAAGTCCCCGGCGGTGGCGGCGCCCGCGGCCAGGCCCATCAGAAGGCCGTCGCCCTTGTTGTAGTGGCCGCCGCGCGCGACGGGGCGGGTGTGGCGGCCGCCGCGCCCGTGGTAGCGGGCCATCAGCTCGGGGTTGCCCTCGTACCCGCCGCAGGCCAGGACGACCCGGCCGCGCAGTTCGGCGCCGCGGGAGGTGACCACCCCGGTGACGGCGCCGTCCTCGATGATCAGGGAGCGGGCCGTGGTCTCGTAGGCGAACCGCACGCCCAGCCGCTCCGCCGCCGCGGTGAGCGCCTCGACGAGGGCGAGCCCGCCGCCGACCGGCATGAGCCGGGTGGTGGAGGTGGTGAGGAACGGCGTCGCGAGCCGCTCGAACCGGACGCCGTGCGAGGCGATCCAGCGCAGCGTGGGCCCGGCGCGTTCGGCCAGCGTCGCGACCGCGCGCGGGTCGGCGACGCTCATCGACCGCAGCGGCGCCGACCAGGTCGCGGGATCGCGCAGCGACTCGACCAGCAGGCCCGGGTCGGGGTGGCCCATGAAGTCGCCGAGGAGCCGCTCCTCGAAGTCGTCGGACACCTCGTCGAGCGACTTCATCCGCAGGAACGCCTCGGTGTGCCGGGTGTTGCCGCCGCTGTCGGAGCGCGGCGCCCGCTCGGCCACCACCACCCGGGCGCCCGCCTCGGCGGCGGCCACGGCGGCGGCGAGCCCGGCGATCCCGGCGCCCGCCACCACGACGTCGTGAGCGGTCATCGGCGGTCCCCGCCCAGGTCGGCGGTGAACGCGGCGGCGGAGCGCACCTCCGCGAACATCGGCAGGATCTTCTCCACGGCGAAGTCGTGCAGCGCCGGGTCGAACGAGGCGCACATGTCCTCGATCACGGTGACGGCCAGCCCGCTGTCCACGGCGTGCCGGGCGGTGGACTCCACGACCAGGTTGGTCGCGACCCCGCCGAGCGCGACGTGCCGCACCCCCGCGCCGAGCAGCATCTCCAGCAGCGGGGTCCCGGTGAACGCGCCGACGCCGCCCTTGTCGACGACGGGTTCGGCGGGCAGCGGCGCCAGCGCGCTGACGATGCGGGCGCCGGGGGCGTCGCGGAGCATGGCGCGCTCGCGCGGGTAGGCGTCGAAGCGGGCCGAGCGGTTGGTGCGCAGCTCGTACGACGGGTCGAACGCCAGCCGCACGTGCACCACGTACAGTCCGGCGTCGCGGGTCGCGGCCAGGGTCTTCTCGGCGGCGGCGAGGACGCCGCGCCGTTCGACCTGGTCGACCAGCGCGGGCATGCGCATGTGCTCGCCGCGCTCGCACAGCGCGACCTGGTAGTCGAGCATCAGCAGGGCGGTACGTCCGCCGGTCATCTCATGCACCTTTCTTCCTGGGGGTATCGGGTCACCACGCCGACCAGCCGCCGTCGACGTAGACGATCTGGCCGGTCATGTAGCGGCCGGCGTCGGAGGCGAGCAGCAGCAGGGGGCCGTCCAGGTCCTCGCCGGGGACGCCGAGCCGGCCGAGCATCGTCCGCTCGGTCATCCAGCGGAGCCGTTCGGGGTCGTCGCCGAGCGGCGCGGTCATCTCGGTCGGGTAGAACACGGCGGGGGCCAGGCAGTTGACGGTGACGCCGTACGGGCCGAACTCGGCCGCCATCGACCGGGTGAGGTTGCCGACCCCGGCCTTGGACGCGTAGTACGCCGACTCGGGCACGGGCCCGACTCGTTCGGCGTACACGGTGGAGAAGTTGACGATCGCGCCGCGCCGCCGCTCCACCATGCGGCGCCCGGCGGCCCGGTTGAGCAGCCAGGTCCCGGTCAGGTTGACGTCCAGGACGCGCCGCCACTCCTCCAGGGAGGTGGCGAACACCTCCCGGCGCAGCATCACCCCGGCCGCGTTGATCAGGACGTCCAGCCTGCCGTCGGGGTCGGCGGCGTGCGCGACCAGCGCCTCCACCTGGTCCTCGCGGGTGGCGTCGAAGCGCAGCGCGCGGGCGCGGGCGCCGGACTCCTGGAGCAGGCCGAGGGTGGCGTCCAGGTCGGCGCCGCGGGCGGGCAGGTCGGCCACGACGACCTCGGCGCCGCGGCGGGCCAGGGCGAGGGCGGCGTGCGCGCCGAGCCCGCCGCGCGCGGCGCCGGTGACCAGCGCCCGGCGGCCGGTCAGGTCGAAGATGTCCCCGGTCATGCGGCGGCTCCCGCGCGCAGCCCGGCGCGGCGGCCGAAGACGGCGGCCTTGCCGATCGAGGTCCCGGTGACGTACCCGGCGCCGTGGAGGCCGCCGACGACCTCCCCGGCGGCGTAGAGACCAGGGATGACCTCGCCGAACACGTCCAGGACCCGCATGTCCGGGTCGATCGTCAGTCCGCAGTAGGTGGCCAGCACGACGGCCGTGGACGGGTGGGCGTAGAACGGCGGGACCGCGATAGGGACGGGCGCGCCGACGCCGCCGGACAGCGTGGCCCGGCCGAACGGGTCGGGCCGGCCGCTCTCGATCGCCGCGTTGTACTCGGCGACCGTGGCCTCCAGCGCGTCCGCGGGGACTCCGATGTCGCGCGCCAGTTCGGCGAGGGTCGGCGCGGTGTGCAGGAGCCCGTTGCCGGTGCGGGCGGCGAAGTCGTAGATGGGCACGGACGGGTCGGAACGTTCCATGACGGCCGCGTCGAAGATCTGGAACGCGATGCCGCCGTCCCGGTCCAGGCAGGCGTCACCGACCTCCTTGTACGGGAGGGACTCGTCCACGAACCGGCGCCCGGACCGGTCGACCGCGATCGCGCCCTTGTAGATCGCCAGGATGCCGGTGCCGCCCTCGGCCCCGTCCGGGTCGGGATGGATGCCGAAGGTGCCCTTGATGTACGGGGTGTCGATCACTCCGGCGCCCGCCTTCCAAGCCATGAGCAGCCCGTCGCCGGTGCTGCCCTCGGCGCCGCCGCGCAGCGCGCGGCCCATCCGCGGGGCGAACCGGTCCAGCAGTTCGGGGTTGCGGGAGAAGCCGCCGGACGCGAGGACGACCGCGTCCGCCCGCAGCTCCTCGCCCCCGGTGGTGCGGACGCCCCGCACGGCGCCGTCCTCGACGATCAGCCGGTGCGCCCCGGTGCCGGGCCGGAACGCCGCGCCCAGCGACCGGGCCCGGTCCAGGAGCGTGCGGACCAGGACGCGGGTGTCGGTCGGGTGCGAGCGCGGGACGCTCTGCCCGGACGCGGCGTGCACCTCGCCGTACACGATCCCGAGCCCGCGCAGCCACCGGTAGGTGGCGAGCTGGTCGGAGCAGTAGACCTCCACCAGGGCCGGATCGTTGCGGTGCCGCCCGGTCTCCAGCAGGTCGCGGCGGAGCGTCGCGGGGTCGTCGGCGATCCCGGCGACGGCCTGCTCATCGGTCCCGGCGAACGCCGACAGGCCGGCGCTCAGCACGGTGCTGCCGCCGATCTCCGGCCGCTTCTCCAGGATCGTGACGCGCGCCCCGCCCTCGGCGGCGGCCACGGCGGCGGCGAGCCCGGCGAGCCCGGCGCCGACGGCGACGACCTCAGCGCTCACCCGCGTACCTCCGCTCGATCTCGGTGTACGCGGCGAGCCCGAACAGCGACTGCCGGTCGGCCCACGGCAGCAGCAGCTCGGCGCGGCTGCGGGTCTCCCCCTTCGCACGCAGGTGCGCGAGCGCGTCGCGGCCGGCGTGCATCATGCTGCGCATCAGGTAGTTGGCGAACAGCGCGACGCCGAACCCCAGCTCCTCCAGCTCCGCCACGCTCAGCTCGGGCGTCTTGCCGCCCTCGACGATGTTGGCGACCAGCGGGACCCCGGCCAGCTCGCGGCCGATCGTCCGCATCTCCTCGACGGTGCGCGGCGCCTCCACGAAGATCACCTCGGCGCCCGCGGCGGCGTAGGCGCGGGCCCGGTCGATCGCGGCGTCCAGGCCGAGCACGCCGCGCGCGTCGGTCCGGGCGATGATCAGCGGGCCGGTGGCGCCGCGGGCCGCCACGGCGGCCTCGATCTTCCCGGTCATCTCAGCGGCGGAGACCAGGTGGTGCTCGTCGAAGTGGCCGCAGCGCTTGTCCAGGACCTGGTCCTCCAGCTGGATCGCCGCCGCCCCGGCCGCGTCCAGCAGCCGCACGGTCCGCATGACCGACAGCGGCCCGCCGTAGCCGGTGTCGGCGTCCACCACCAGCGGCAGGCCGGTGGCCCCGGCGAGCCGCTGGACGTGGTCGGCGACCTCGCGCTGCGAGATCAGTCCCACGTCCGGGACCCCGAACTGGGCGTTGGCCAGCCCGGCGCCGGTCAGGTAGGCCAGCTCGAACCCGGCCTCCTCGACCAGCCGCAGCCCGGCGGCGTCGGTGACGCCGGGCGCGATCACGGTGCGGCCGGACGCGAGCAGCGCGCGCAGGGCGGCGCGGCGTTCCTCCGGGGTCGGGCCCGGCAGCACGGCGTGGCTCACAGGTGCACCGCCGGAGAGTTCTCCGCGCCCAGGGCAAGCGCGCCGGCCGCCTGGCCGAGCGGGTCGGCCAGCAGGAACGCGTGCCCGATCGCGGCGGTCACGTCCTGGAACCGCCGGTGCAGGGGGTGGTCGGTGTAGGCGGTGCGACCGGACGAGGCGCGCATCAGCCGGGTCACGGCGGCCCCCGCGTCCTGGGCTGCGCGGGCCAGGTCGTAGCGGTGCCGGGCACGCAGCGCGCGGTCCGGCCACTCACCCGACTCGGCGACGGCCGTCAGCTCGTCGGCGACGCGCCGCAGCTTGAGCAGCCCGGCGTCCACGACGTAGGCGTTCTCGGCGGCGTGCAACTGGACGAGCGGGTCGTCGCGGAGCATGCCGCCGTAGTTGGAGCGGCGGCCGCGGGTGGCCTCGGTCCAGGCGTCCACGAAGCCCTGCGCGGCGCCGAGCGCGCCCGCCGCGATGATCGCGTTGAAGACGACGGCCCAGGGCAGCCGGTACAGCGGGCCGGAGTTGACCTCGCGGCCGGGCAGCGGCGTCCCCAGCAGGTAGGTGTAGTCGACGTGCGACTGCGCGCGGCGGGCGGGGACGAACGCGCCGTCCACCACGATGTCGTTGCTGCCGGTGGCGGCCAGCCCGGCGGTGTGCCAGGTGTCCTCGATCGTGTACTGGTCGCGGTCCAGGATGACCGAGACGAAGTCGGGGACGGGCGTGCCGTTCCAGGTGCGCCCTCCCGCGATGCCGCCGAGGATCACCCCGTCGGCGTGCAGGCAGCCGGAGGAGAACGACCAGCGGCCGGAGACCCGGTAGCCGCCGTCGACCGGTTCGACGGTGCCGGTGGGCGTATAGGAGGAGGCCACGGCGCGGTCGGGGTCGGTGCCCCAGATCTCCCGCTGGGTCTCCTCGGGGAACAGCGCGATCTGCCAGGGGTGGACGCCGATGACGGCGGTGACCCAGCCGGCGGCCGGGGAGGCCCGGCCGATCTGGACGACGGCGTCGAGGAACTCCGCCAGCGGCAGTTCCGCGCCGCCCCAGCGGGCGGGCTGCAGGGCGCGCAGCACGCCGGTGTCCACGAGCTGTTTCCAGGCGAGGTCGGTGAGCCGGCGCTGCCGCGCGCCCGCCGCGTCCTCCGCGGCGAGGACGGGCCCGGCGGCCCGTACGGCTTCGGCGAGTGACATGGCGATCCTTTCTGGGCACGCGAAGGCCCGTACTTCGAGCAAGAAAAAAGGGGGGTCAGGAGGCGAGCGGCGCGCGGTAGCCGCCGTACCCGCCCCGGTAGAAGATCAGCGGGCCGCCGGCCTCCTTCACCCCCATGTCGACCACGCGGCCGAGGGCGAGGAAGTGGTCGCCCGCCTCCTGCACGCGCTCCAGCCGGCAGTCGATCCAGGAGATCGCGTCGTCCAGCACCGGGGAGCCGGTGGCGCCCGGCTCCCAGCCGAGGGCCGCGAACTTGTCGGCGCCCCGCGTCGCGAACAGCCGGCACACCTCCTGGTGGTCCTCGCCCAGCACGTTGACGCAGAACCGCCCGGCCGCCCGGATCCGCGGCCACGTCGTCGACCCCGCGTCCGGGAAGAAGCCCACGAGGGCGGGCCGCAGCGACACGGAGGTGAACGAGCCGACCGCCATGCCGACCGGCTCCCCCTCGTGCACGGCCGTCACCGCCACGACCCCGGTCGGGTAGTGGCCGAGCACCCGCCGCATGGCCTCCGGATCGATCTCTGACATCGGACGCCCCTCTCAGAACGCGCCGCGCACGAAGCCGTCGACCAGCCGCGCGAACATCTCCGGGTACTCGATCTGGCTCCAGTGCCCGCAGTTCGGCACCACGTGCAGCCGCGCGTTCGGGATGTTCCGCGACAGGTAGAGGCTGACCTCCGGCGGGACGATCCGGTCCTCGCGGGCCGCGATCACCAGCACCTCCTGCTCGATCCTCGCCAGCTCGTCCGGCTGCCAGCCGATCCGGCCCCCGGCCGAGAAGTCGAAGGTGGCCAGGTGCGAGCGGCGCACGTCCTCGCGGGTGGCCCGCGGGATCCGCGCCGCCGCGATCTCCCTGAGCCGGTCGCCGAACGCGGCCGGGTCGTGGACGAACAGCGACAGCAGCTCGGCCATCGCCTCCTCGGTCGGATCGTCATAGAAGTCGATCAGCTTGACCAGTCCGGGCAGCGGCTTGAGATCGGGCATCCCGCCGCTGCCCATGAGGATCACCTTCTCGATCCGCTCCGGCCGCTCCAGCGTCATGGCCAGCGACATCTGCCCGCCGTAGGAGTTGCCGACCGGGATGACCTTCTCCAGGCCCAGCGCGTCCAGCAGCGCCCACGTCGCCGCCACCCGCAGCTCGGTGAACGCGGCCATCCCGCGCGGCGGCGGGTTCGGGTGGTCGGAGTCGCCGAAGCCGAGCGTGTCGGGGGCGACGCAGTAGTAGCGGTCGCCCAGGTCACCGATGAGCCGCTCCCAGTTCGACAGGCCGGTGACGCCCGGCCCCGAACCGTGCAGGAACAGCAGCGGCGTGGCCGACGGGTCGCCGGCCGTGCTGACGCGCAGGGTGCGGTCCCCGGCGCGGACGTCGCTCGTGGTGATCGCGGCGGGCATCAGGCGCTCTCCTTCGGCTGGTTGAAGATGGCGAAGGGCAGCACGTCGCGATGCTTCGTGCCGCGATGGCCCCAGATCTTCGTGCTGGTGTAGGTGGCGGGCTCCCACAGCGCGTCGTCCACGACCACGCCGCCGTGGCCGTACTCCAGGTGGAACCCGCCGGGCGTGTAGAGGTAGAAGGAGGTCGTCCGGTCGTTGGTGTGCCGGCCCAGGGTCAGCACCACGGGCACGTCCCGCTCCTCGCACAGGTCGTAGGCGATGCCGACGTCGTCCAGCGAGGCCACCTCGACCATCAGGTGCTGGAAGCCGCTCGCGCCCGGCACCTCGGCGATCGCCAGCGAGTGGTGCCGCCCGTTGACGTGGTAGAACTGCGCGTTCAGCGGCGGGTCGACGATCCGGTCCGACAGCTTGAAGCCGAGCACACCGGTGAAGAACGCGTTCGCCTCCGCCAGGTCCGGCACCACCAGGACGGCGTGGCCGAGCCCCTGGGACCCGGTGACGAAACCGCCGCCCGCCATGGCCCGCCCCGGGCGGAACGACCCCGGGTGGCGGTGCTGCCCCCACGACAGCTCGTGCCGGTTGCCGAACGGGTCGACGAACCACGCCAGCCCGGCCACCCCGCGCTCCCCGGCCAGCTCCCGATCGCCCTCGTGGACGGCGATGCCCTGGTCGCGGACACGCCCCGCGACCTCCGCGAGCGCCTCGGGGGTGCGCACGCCCCAGCCGAGGTACTCCAGGGCGTGCTCGTCGCCGGGATGGATCGTCAGGCGGTGGTCGGCGTCGTCCACGCGCAGCCGCACCGTCCCGTCCGCGCCGCGCGAGGCGACCTGCATGCCGAGCACCTCGGGACCGAACGACAGCCACTCCGCGAAGCCGGGCGAGGAGAAACCGATGTAGTCGAGCGACTGGATCACAGCTGGACCTCCAGGGGTGTCGCGCCCAGCTCGCGGGCGGCGTAGGCGAGCCCGACAGCGTCGGGGACGAGGAAGGCGTGGCCGAGGGCGGCGACGATGTCCTGATAGCGGGAGTGCAGCGGGTGGTCGAGATAGGCGACCCGGCCGCTGGAGATCCGGTAGAGGTCGCCGATCGCGTCGCCGGCCAGCTCGCAGCCGCGGTTGACGTCCCAGCGCAGCCGGGCGCGCTCGCCCTTCTCCATGTGCCGCCCGGTCTCGCCGGCCTCGGTGATGGCGACGGCGGCGGCGCGCATCTTGGCGATCGCGGCGTCCAGGGTCCAGTACGCGTCGGCCAGGTGCTTCTGGACGAGCGGGTCCTCGCCGACCGTGCCGCCCCAGTTGGCCTTACGGGTGCGGGTGATGCGGGTCCACTCGTCCAGGAAGCCCTGTGCCATGCCCAGCGTCGGCGCCACCAGCACGAGGTTGAACAGCGTCGCCCACGGCAGCCGGTAGCGCGGGCCCGGGTTGCTCTCCTGGCCGGGCGCCTTGACGTCGGGCCGGTACTCGTAGCGCAGGTGGGACAGGAACCGGCGGGCGGGGATGAACGCGTCCTCGACCACGATGTCCTTACTGCCGGTGCCCCTCAGTCCCGAGGTGTGCCAGGTGTCGTCGATGCGGTACTGGTCGCGCAGCAGGATCAGTGAGCCGTAGTCGGGGAAGGTCTGGCCGTCCGCCTCGATCGTGCCGGCGTTGCCGCCGAGGATCACGCCGTGCGCGTGGTCGCAGCCGGAGGAGAACGACCAGCGGCCGGAGACCCGGTAGCCGCCGTCCACCGGGACGACGGTGCCGGTGGGCGCGTACGAGGACGACAGCATGCGGGACGGGTCCTCGCCCCACAGCTCGGCCTGGGTCTCCTCGGCGAACATCGCCGACTGCCAGGGGTGGGAGCCGATGACGCCGGCCACCCAGCCGGCCGCGGGCGCGACCCGCGCGACCTCGAAGACGGCGTCGAGGAAGTCGGGGAGCGGAGCCTCGCCGCCGCCCCAGCGGGCGGGCTGGAGCGCGCGCAGGACGCCGGTCTCCAGCAGGTGTTTCCAGGTGGTGCCGGTCAGCGCGCGGTCGCGTGCGGCGAGGCGTTCCTCCGCCGCCAGCTCCGGTGCCAGCGCCCGCACCCGGTCAGCGATCGTCATGGACGACCCCTCTCGGATCTGTAATGGGTGCTCCACCCTGTAGTAATCGCTACAGGATTTTCGCGTAGCCGAAACGTACGCCGCGACGCGGTGTGATAGCAAGAGGTCCGTGGCACCCAAAACCGACAGGCGCACCCAGCACAGCGCGGAGTCCAGGCGCAGGATCCTGCGCGCGGCGGCCGAGATCTCGGCCGAGCGCGGCTACGACGGGACCAGCGTGGCCCTGGTGACCAAGCGCTCGGGGCTGCCCGCCAGCTCGGTCTACTGGCACTTCGGCAGCAAGGACGAGCTGCTCGCCGAGGTGATCGAGCACAGCTACCGGGAGTGGCTGCCCGACCGCCCCCGCTGGGAGCCGCCCGAGCCCGGCACGGACCGGATCGACCACCTGCGCCGGGCGCTGCGCGAGGCCGGGCAGAGCTTCGCCGAACGTCCCGAGTTCATGCGGCTCGGGCTGATGCTGCTGCTGGAGCGCCGCGCCGAGGAGCCCGCCGCCCGCGCCCGCTTCCAGCGGATCCGCGAGGAGATGCTGGCCGCGATGGGCGAGTGGTGGGCCGCCGTCCTCCCACCCGACCTGCTGGAACGCCGTCCCGAGGTGCCCGCGCTGCTGGCCCGTCTCAACATGGCCGCCTCGGACGGCCTGTACGCGATGTCCGCGGCCGAACCGGACACCCTCGACATCGACGCCCTCCAGGAGCTGCTGGCCCTGGCCCTCGACTCGGTCGCCGACCGGCTCGCCCGCGAGGTCGCCGCCGACCTCTGAGTCCATGACGGGTCCATGGACCTGCTGCTCGGCGTCGACATCGGAGGGCGTGCTGGTCACGCCCGAGGGCGAGGTGGTCGCGACCGCGTCCGGCGAGCCACTGCGCCCGGCGATCCTGTCAACTGTTGTGATCGTGTCCGGAGGCAGGTGCGAGCGGAGCGAGAACCTGATCGCGGAGCGAGCCGCCAGGCGAGTTCGGAGCGATGCGGCGATCGCCGCACACCCTGACGAGCGGCATGTCACCCGGCATGGGGTGGGGCTTTTCGGTTGGAGACCACCTCAGCTGCCGGCCCAGCCCCGAACGGTCGCCCAGGCGTTGCGATCGCGTCCGGAGGCAGGTTCGAGCGGAGCGAGAACCTGATCGCGGAGCGAGCCGCCAGGCGAGTTCGGAGCGATGCGGCGATCGCCGCACACCCTGACGAGCGGCATGTCACCCGGCATGGGGTGGGGCTTTTCGGTTGGAGACCACCTCAGCTGTCGGCCCAGCCCCGAACGGTCGCCCAGGCGTTGCGATCGCGTCCGGAGGCAGGTTCGAGCGGAGCGAGAACCTGATCGCGGAGCGAGCCGCCAGGCGAGTTCGGAGCGATGCAGCGATCGCCGCAGGCGCGACAAGCGACGAGCCGCCAGGCGAGGAGCGCAGCTCGCGCATGCAATAAGCGCTTAGACGCCGCCCGCGACCCGGGCCTTGGCCCGCCGGAACTCCGGCAGCGGGCCGGTGGCGTCGTGCAGGCCGTTCAGCGCCGCCCACAGCGCGCCCCGGCGCAGCCGCAGCGCCGCCGGGTTGGGCGGCTGGTACATGGCGAGCTTCTGCGCCCATCCCGGGAGCATGTCGCGGGCCGCCCAGTCCATGAAGGGGCTGCCGGGCTCCCACGGCTTGGCCTTGCTGTCGCGGAGGTTGGGCCCGGTGCCGAACGCCTTGATCGGGGTCACCGCCAGGCGCGGCAGGTAGGACTCCAGGCATTCGGCGGTCTCGGCCTTGGTGGCGGGCAGGTCCGTCCCGCCGAGGGCCTCGCCGACGCGGACGAACTCGCCGTAGTAGCGCTCCAGGTCGGCGCCGCGCAGCGGGCGGCGGTGGTAGCGCTCGTGCGCGGTCGCCAGCCCCCACACGACCGTGGCGTAGTTCCACCTCAGCCAGTCGGGGTCGTCGGCGTCGTAGGGCAGCCCGTCGGGACGGGTGCCCTTGACCGTGTGGTGCATGGCGCGGACGGTCCGGGCCAGGCGCTCGGCGGTGGCGGTGGAGCCGTAGGCGGTGCCGATGAAGAACGAGAGCGAGTGCCCGAGCCGTACGGCGGCGCCCTCGGGGTCGATGCCGCCGGTGGGGACGCCGTCGACCCGTTCGGGGATGCGGGAGTGGTCGTAGGCCATCCAGCTGATGCTCGGGTCGAGCCCTTCGATGTAGGCGGCGGCGACCAGGCCGAGCATCAGCGTGGGCAGGTGCGAGTGGACGTACCAGACGGCGCTTCCGGGGCCGAACCATCCCGGGTCGCCTTCGGGTCCGGCGAACTCCAGGCCCTTGAAGAACCTGGAGCGGATGTCGGCGTCGAAGGACCGCTCGAAGCGCCGGGCGAGGAGGTTGTCGTTCGGTGGCATCCGGATCTCCCAAACCATTTCTGGATACGGCTGTATCCAGAAAGGTAAGCGTCTGGGTACGCCCGTGTCCAGTCTTGGTAGGGTGACCGCCATGGCGAGCGTCCGGACGGCCACGTCGACCCGGTGGGCGGGGATCCCCCCGGCCCGGCGCCGCGACGAGCGGCGCGACATGCTCGTCCGGGCCGCGTTCCGGCTGTTCGGCGACGGGGGCGAGGCGGCGCTGACGGTCCGCGCGGTGTGCCGCGAGGCCGAGCTGCACACCCGCTACTTCTACGAGAACTTCGCCGACACCGGCGAGCTGCTCGCCGCCGTCTACGACCAGCAGGCGACCGCGCTCGCGGACGTCCTCGCCACCGCCCTCGGCGAGGCCGGCCCCCGCCCCGGCCCGCGCACCCGCGCGGGCATCCGCGCCGTGCTGCGCTTCATCAGCGACGACCCGCGCCGCGGCCGGGTGCTGTTCGTCGAGGCGCGCGGCAACGAGGTCCTGGCCGAGCGCCGCCGGGCCGCGCAGACCGCCCTGCTGGACGGCGTGCTCGCGATGAGCGCCGTCCAGGACCCGCCGCTCGTGGTGGTCGTCGCCGCCACCATGTTCACCGGCGCCATGACCGAGCTGGCCCAGCAGTGGGCGGACGGCCGCCTCGGCGACGACCTGGACGCCGTCGTCGACCGCGCCGTCGACCTCTCACTCTCCCTGCACGCCACGGCCGAGGCGCACCTCCCGCGCGGCGGTTAGCGCCGGTCGGTCGGGGCCGGCGGGGCGACGCCGTAGATGATCAGCCAGATGGAGCGGGCCAGGGTGCGGGCGATCCGGTCGTCCCCCGGGCCCTCGTCGTGGTGGCAGTGCGCCGAGATGGTCCGCTCCACCGTCCAGATCAGCACCTGCGCGGTCGTCGGCGTGTCCATCGCGGGGTCGACCGTGCCCGCGCGCCGCTCGGCGTCGAGCCGGCCTTGGACGACCTCGGTGAACCCCCGCATCCGGTCGCGCCAGAAGCCCGCGACGTCGGGGTCGTAGCCGGCGACCTCCCCGAGGGCGTGCAGGACGCGGCGGTGCTCGCGGTACGCGGCGATCATCTGCCGCATGGCGCGGGCGACGTCCTCCTCCCCGCCGGAGTGGTCGGCCCGCCACCAGACGACGGCCTCGCCGAACAGCGCGTCGACGGCCTCCTCGGCGAGCGCGATCAGCAGCCGGCTCTTGTCCGGGAAGTGCAGGTAGAAGGTGGACCGGGCGACCCCGGCCCGCTCGGCGATGCGCTGGACGGGCAGCTCGGTGTACGGCGTCCCGTCGGCCATCATCTCCGCGGCCGTCCGCAGCACGCGGCGCCGGACGTCCTCGCGCCGCTCCCGGACCTTCCCGCGCGCTCGCGTGGTGGAGGACATGGCCGCAGCGTACCCGCTCGGACGGCATGTCGGACAGTGTGTCGACACTGTGCTTGACAGCCCTCCTTAACCGAATCACACTCGGTCCACGGCTCACCGCGGGAGCCGGACGTCACGGGGGCTCGGCCAAGGAGGCTCAACGTGGTACGTCCCAGAACCGGCATCGCCGCACTCGCTCTCACGGTCACGGCGCTGGCCGCCCTCTCCCCGGCACCGGCCGCCGCGCGGGCGGAGGCCCCGCCCGCCCCGCCCCGGGCCGCCTGGGAGATCCCGCCCACCGACATCACCGGCTCGGACCTCACGCAGGTGCCCGGCAAGCTCGCCGAGCCCTCCGACGACGGGCCGCACCCCGGCTCCACCACCGAGTGGTGGTACACGCACGTCATCGATCCGGAGACCAAGCGCACGTTCATCGCGATGCTGTTCACCGCGCCCCTCCCCACCGCCGTGATCTTCTGGTACCCGGAGGAGGGCGCCAAGCTGGTGCTCCCCGAGCCGACCGCCAAGGTGACGGCGACCGAGGGCCCCGAGGTCCGCAGCAGCGCCGGCAGCCTGGTCTACGACGAGCGGCGCCGCGCCTACCACCTGAAGTGGACCGGCACCTTCGCCAAGGCCGACATCTGGTTCGACGACGCGCTGCCGGGCGTGACCGGCGGGCCGATCAAGTACGACAACGGCCAGGACATGTACTGGTCCGCGCCCGTGGCCACCAGCCGCGTCAAAGGCTGGCTCCGCCCGCCCGGCGCCTCGTCCCCGATCAGCGTGGACGGCTGGCGCGGCTACCACGACCACAACTGGGGCAAGTTCAACGTCCTCGACCAGAGCTACTCCGGCTGGGAATGGGGCGTCTCCCACGAACCCGACGGCACCGCCACCCTGCTCGGCGGCGTGGTGAAGGGCGACGGCACCTGGCAGGGCGTGGTCGGACGGGTGACCCGCGAGGAGACCTACGGCTGCATGAGCACGCTCACGCTGTCGAAGTGGCGGACCTCCGGCCTGTTCTCCTATCCGGAGGCCACCAGGGCGACCTGCCCGTCCTCACTGCTCGCCACGCCCGAGGGCCTGAAGGGCGAGCGGCCGGGGCTCGACCGCACCTTCCACGTGGTGGACCCGTTCATCCTGGACGTCGGCCTGCTCGCCCTGCCCGAGTCGCTCGGGCGCACCGTCCCGGGCTCCCTCGGCCTCATCGAGCACATCCGGACCCTGTCGGCCAGGGTGCCGCGTTCCTGATCCGGCCTCATCTCCTCCCACCCCAGGAGCGACCATGACGACGCGTATCTCACGACGCCGCGTGCTCACCGGCACCGCCGCCGCCGCGGGCGCGGCCGCGCTGCTGCCCGTCCCCTCCGCCCGCGCGGCGGCCACGTCCAGGGCGAAGCGGACGGTGGCCGTGCTCGGCGGCGGCATGGCCGGGCTGGCCACCGCACACGAACTGGTCGAACGAGGCTTCGACGTCACCGTCTTCGAGCGCAAAGCCCTGGGCGGGAAGGCCCGCAGCATCCCCGTCCAGGGCACCGGCAAGGAAGGGCGCCAGGACCTCCAGGGCGAGCACGGGTTCCGCTTCTTCCCCGGCTTCTACCGCAACGTCCCCGACACGATGCGCCGCATCCCGTTCCCCGGCAACGCCAACGGCGTCCACGACAACATGTTCGCGCTGTCCTCGACCCGGATCTCCCGCAACGACGGACGCTCGGACATCATCGTCCCCGAGCTGACCTCACCCGGCGGCGGGCTGACCCTGGACGTGCTCAAGGAGACCCTGACCGGCCTGGTGGAGCAGGTCGCCGCCATCCCGCCCGCCGAGCTGGCCCTGTTCGTCAACCGGTTCATCGTCTACGTGACCAGCAGCGACGAGCGGCGCCTCGGCCAGTGGGAACGGCTGCCGTGGTGGGAGTACGTGCGGGCCGAGGGCAGGTCCAGGGACTACCAGGCCATCGTGGCCAGGTTCCTCACCCGCGGGCTCGTGGCCGTCAAGGAGCAGGTCGCCAGCACCCGGACGGTCGGCTCCATGGGCCAGGCGTTCCTGCTGTCGGGGCTCGGGCTCGGCGCCGACGGCGGTCTGGCGCGGATGCTGGACGCGCCCACCAACGAGGCGTGGATCGACCCGTGGGTGCGCTACCTGACCGGCCGCGGCGTCCGGTTCGAGGTCGGGCAGGCCGTCGAGGCGCTGGAGATCGACTCTGGCCGGATCCGGTCGGTACGGGTCGCCGACTCCGCGGGACGCCGCCGCACCGCCGAGGCGGACTGGTTCGTCTGCGCGGTTCCGGTGGAACGGGCACGAGCGCTGCTGACCCCGGGCGTCCTGGCCCTGGCGCCGGAGCTGGAGGGCCTGAAAGACCTGCACACCGAGTGGATGAACGGCCTGCAACTCTTCCTGCGCCGCACCCCCGCCGGCCTCGGCGAGGAGGTCAACTTCATGGACTCGCCGTGGCAGCTCACCGCCGTCCTGCAGAGCAGGCTCTGGGACGGCAAGGACTTCCGGCGCGACTACGGCGACGGGAACGTGGCCGACTGCCTGTCCCTGGACGTCTCCGACTGGGACACCCCAGGCATCCTGTACGGCCGTCCGGCCAAGGAGTGCAGCCCGGCCCAGGTCGTCCAGGAGTGCTGGGCGCAGATGAAGGACCACCTGGAGGACACGGGCCGCTCCGTGCTCCCCGACGACATCCTGCACTCCTGGTTCCTCGATCCCGCGATCAGCTGGGATCCGGCGGCCGGCCGCAACGCCAACGACGAGCCCCTGATGGTCAACACCGTCGGGAGCTGGGCGAAACGGCCGACCCCACGGACCGGGATCCCCAACCTGTTCATGGCCGGCGACTACGTCCGGACCAGCATGGACCTGGCCACCATGGAGGGCGCCAACGAGTCGGGGCGGGCGGCCGTCAACGCGCTGCTGGACGCCGCCGACTCCCCCGCCGGGCCCGTTGACCTGTGGACGCTCTACCAGCCACCCGAACTCGACGGCCTCAAGGAGATCGACGCACGCCGCTACCGCGCCGGCAGGCCCAACCTGTTCGACATCCCCTGACCGCGCCGCCGGGCGCACCGAAGGCGAGTCCGGGAACCATGTGGTAATGTCGATGCCAGTTGCGGTTCCCATAGACTCTTGTGTGCGCCTGACGGTTTCGCCTCAGGCGCATTTTTTGTTGATCTGGATCCTCCGGATGGGGCTGAATCCGCGGCTGCCCGTCCCGCACGGTGCGGAACGGGGACCGACCCATAAGGAGACGCATATGGCCACCGGCACCGTGAAGTGGTTCAACGCTGAAAAGGGCTTCGGCTTCATCGAGCAGGACGGCGGCGGCGCCGACGTCTTCGCCCACTTCTCGAACATCGCCGGCCAGGGCTTCCGTGAGCTGCAGGAGGGGCAGAAGGTTTCCTTCGACGTCACGCAGGGCCAGAAGGGCCTGCAGGCGGAGAACATCACCCCCGCCTGAGCCCGCGACACACGCTTTACCAAGCCGGGCCGCTCAGGCCCGCGCTGACTCGCGTGCGGCGGCGGACCGCTTCACCGCGGCCCGCCGCCGCTCGTTTTTTCATCCATGGTTCGTTCTTGAGATTCCTTCGCAGGACTTTTCGTCCGGCCCCGTGTCGCCTCCGGGCCCGGCAGCGGAGTACTCCTCGACACGTGCCACCCGAGGAAGGCATTCCGCTTGCCCGCTGACCGTCGCTCCCCCGCTTTCGCGGATCTGGACCTGCCCCCCGCCCTTCTGAAGGCGCTCGCGCGCCAGGGGGTCACTGAGCCGTTCCCCATCCAGGCGGCCACCCTGCCCGACGCGCTCCAGGGACGGGACGTCCTCGGCCGCGGCCGCACCGGATCGGGCAAGACGCTCGCCTTCGGGCTGGCCCTGCTGACCCGCACCGCCGGACGGCGCGCCGAGTCCAGGCGTCCCCTGGCCCTGGTGCTGGTCCCCACGCGGGAGCTGGCGCAGCAGGTCGCCGACGCGCTCGCCCCGTACGCCGAGGCCGTACGGCTGCGGACGGCCACGGTCGTCGGCGGCCTGTCCCTCAACCGCCAGGCGGAGGCGCTCCGGCGCGGCGCCGAGGTCGTGGTCGCCACGCCCGGCCGCCTCACCGACCTGGTCGAGCGCGGCGACTGCCGGCTGGACCGGGTCGCCGTCACCGTCCTGGACGAGGCCGACCAGATGGCCGACATGGGCTTCCTGCCGCAGGTCACCAAGCTGCTGGACCAGGTGCCGTCCGACGGGCAGCGGATGCTGTTCTCCGCGACGCTGGACCGCGACGTCGACCGGCTGGTCCGCCGCTTCCTGGACCACCCGGTCACGCACTCGGTCGATCCGCCCGCCGGCGCGGTCACCACGATGGAGCACCACCTCCTGCACGTCACCGAGGACGACAAGCACGACACCACCGCCCGCATCGCCGCCCGCGACGGCCGGGTCATCATGTTCGTGGGCAAGAAGTACGCCGCCGACCGGCTCGCCCGCAAGCTGTCGGCGCGGGGCGTCCAGGCCGCGTCGCTGCACGGCGGCAAGTCGCAGTCGCAGCGCAACCGCGCCCTGGAGGGCTTCCGCTCCGGGACGCTCACGGTGCTGGTCGCCACCAACGTCGCGGCCCGGGGTATCCACGTCGACGACCTCGACCTGGTCGTCAACGTCGACCCGCCCGACGACCACAAGGACTACCTGCACCGCGGCGGGCGCACCGCGCGCGCCGGGCGCTCGGGGACCGTCGTCACGCTGGTGCTGCCCGCCCAGCGCCGCGACATGGACCGCCTGATGTCGGCCGCCGGGATCACCCCGCGCACGACCCGCGTCCACTCCGCCGACCCCTGGCTCGCCGAGCTCACCGGAGCCCCCGCCACGTCCGCCACCACCGCGCCCGCAGGCGCACCCGCCAAGACCGCCGCACGCGAGAACTCCGCCGCAGGCGCGACCTCCAGGAACACGGCACCCGGCAAAACCGCCGCACGCGGGAAGCCCGCCGCGGGCGCGCCCGGCGAGGCGGCGGGGTCCGCGAAGGCTTCCGGGGAGGGGCCCGCGAAGGCGTCGCGTCGCAGGCGGAAGCCGCGCCGCGGCCGCGGGACGCGCGACGCCGTGAGCGAGCAGACGCGTCACGACCCGGCCGCCTCGCGTGGACGGAAGCCGCAGCGCAGGGTGTCGTCCCAGAACACCTGAGCCGCGACGCCGTCAGCGGTCCCCGGCCGCCCGGACCAGGGTGTCGCCGGCCGCCGTGCGGTAGTAGAGGACCGACCGCCCGGCGCGGCGCCGTCCCACCAGACCGGCGTCCAGCAGCACCCTGAGGTGGCGGCCCGCCGACCCCAGCGCCTGCCCGGTCAGCGCGACCAGCTGCGTGGTGCTCTTCGGCGACTCCAGGAGCACCAGGACGTTCGCGCGCCCGGCCCCCAGCAGCCGCGCCAGCGCCTCGGGCACCGGGGCGTGCCCGGCCTCCGCGAGCGGGCCCGCGCACGGGTACACGACGGCGTACCGGTACGGCTCCTCCCACGCCACCCATCCGAACCGCGGCGTGACCGGGACGAAGAACAGCTGGGCGCCGGAGATGTCGCGGGGCGGGTAGTCGTGCGCGTTGATCTGCAACCGGCCCCCGCCCAGCCAGCGGGTGCCGGGGCGCAGGTCGTCCAGCGCGGCCGCCCATCCGCCCCGGCCGAGCTGCCGCGTCCGGGCGACGGTGTCGGCCTCGGCGATCCGGCGGCGGCGCGGCCAGGACGGCAGGACCGTCTCCGTCCACACCCACTCCAGCAGGTCCGCGGCGCGGTCGGCCACGTCGTGGCGGCGGCGCAGGCTCTCGGGTAGTGGACGTTCCAGGGCCATCACCAGGTGGGCGCGTGCGGCCTCGGGCGGTGTCTCCCTGACCCGTTCGAGTTCCTCGTGGAAGGTCGGCTCGCCTTCGCCGGACGGGGCGGGCGTGAGGAAGTCGGCGTTCCAGCGCCGTCCCAGCGCGGACCGGACGATGAGCGCGGTGACGGGGTCGGCGGCCAGCCGCTCCCGGTAGGTATCCAGGTGCGCCGCGAGCCAGGCCCGCTCGCCGGGATGCGCGGCCGTCCCCTTCTCCAGGGCCTTCAGGCACGCCACGGTCTCGGCCAGCGGCGAGAGCACGAACCGGCCGCGCGCGAGCGTGTCCGCGCCCACCTGCCAGAAACCCATACGTTTCGACCTCCCGCGAAACATTAACGCCGGGCCGGGCGTGCTCCGCAGACTCCGGCCATGCGCACCTACCGGGAGCTGTTCGCCTCCCCCGAGTTCACCCCGCTGTTCGCGGCCGCCACCGCTCACAGCGCCGCGACCACCGTGAGCGGGCTGGCGCTCAGCACGCTCGTCTACACGGCGACGGGGTCGCCGCTGCTGTCGGCGCTGAGCATGTTCGGGCCGTCGCTGGTGCAGGTGGTCGGCGCGACCACGCTGCTGTCGGCCGCCGACCGGCTGCCGCCGCGCGCCGCGACCGCCGGGCTGGCGCTGGCCTCCGCCGCCGGTACGGCCGCGCTCGCGACCCCCGGGCTGCCGGGCTGGGCGGGCGTGCTGGTCGTGGTCGCGCTCGGGCTGGTCGCCTCGGTCGGCGGCGGGGTCCGGCACGGCCTGCTCGGCGAGATCCTCCCCCGGGACGGCTACCTGATCGGCCGCTCGGTCCTCAACATGACCTCCGGGACGATGCAGGTCCTCGGGTTCGCGGCGGGCGCCGCGCTGGTCGCCGGGCTGTCGGCCCGCGGCACCCTGCTGACCGGCGCCGCACTGCACCTCACCGCCGCGGCCGTCGCGTACCTGCGGCTGTCGCCCCGGCCGCCGCGCGCGCAGGGACGGCCGTCGGTCGCGCAGACCTGGCGGACCAACGCGCGCCTGTGGTCGTCGCCGCCGCGCCGGTACGTCTACCTCGCGCTGTGGGTGCCGAACGGGCTGATCGTCGGGTGCGAGTCGCTGTTCGTCCCGTACACACCCCAGAACGCGGGTGTGCTGCTGTCGGTCGCCGCGCTCGGGATGCTCGCGGGCGACACCGTCACCGGACGCTTCCTGTCCGCGGCGTGGCGGCGACGGCTCGAGCCCTTCCTGCGGCTGCTCCTGGCCGTCCCGTACCTGGTCTTCCTGCTCGACCCGGCGTTCCCCGTCGTGGCCGCCGCCGTGCTGGTCGCCTCGTACGGCTACTCCGCGACGCTGCTGCTCACCGAACGGCTGATGGCGCTGACGCCCGGCGACATGCAGGGGCAGGCGCTCGGGCTGCACTCGTCCGGGATGCTCGCCATGCAGGGCGTCGCCGCCGCGCTCGCCGGGACGGTCGCGCAGCACACCTCTCCCGCGACCGGCATGGCGGTGATGGCCGCCGCCTCCATCGCCGTCACGCTCGCCCTCGCTCCCGCGCTCCGTACGGCCGCGCCGAAAACCGGAGCGTTGTGAGCGGTCACAACCGCGCGGGGCCGCCCGCTGTGGTCGTTCACAAGCTCGCGGCGCCCGTCCCGAGGACGGTGGTTTCACCGATGCCCGCGTAACACGGGCGCAACACACTGACGGCGCATCCAATACGGCAGGCGTGCACCCCCCGCCGCTTGACCGTCAGTGAGAGGAGAACCATGCTCCGCAAGCAGTCACTCGCGCTGCTCGGTGCCGGCGCGGCCCTGATCGCGGGCCTCGTCACGGCGCCCTCCGCACAGGCGGCCGCCGCCAACCCCTACGAACGCGGCCCCGCCCCCACCGAGTCCAGCGTCACCGCGATCCGCGGCCCGTTCGCCACCTCGCAGACCAACGTGCCGAGCCTGGGCGTCTCCGGCTTCGGCGGCGGGACGATCTACTACCCGACCTCCACCAGCGAGGGCACGTTCGGCGCGATCGCCATCTCCCCCGGCTTCACCGCCTACTGGTCGAGCCTGTCGTGGCTGGGCCCGCGGCTGGCCTCGCAGGGCTTCGTGGTCATCGGCATCGAGACCAACACCACCCTCGACCAGCCCGACAGCCGCGGCCGGCAGCTCCTGGCGGCCCTGGACTACCTGACCCAGAGCAGTTCGGTGCGCAGCCGGATCGACGCGTCCCGCCTGGCCGTCGCGGGTCACTCCATGGGCGGCGGCGGCACGCTCCACGCGGCCGCGTCCCGCACCTCGCTGAAGGCCGCCATCCCGATCGCGCCCTGGAACCTGGACAAGACCTGGCCCGAGGTGCGCACCCCCACCCTGATCCTCGGTGGCGAGGCCGATGCCGTCGCCGGGGTGAGCACGCATGCCATCCCGTTCTACAACAGCCTCAGCGGCGCCCGTGAGAAGGCGTACCTCGAGCTGGACAACGCGAGCCACTTCTTCCCGCAGACCTCCAACACGACCGTGGCCAAGTACATGATCAGCTGGATGAAGCGGTACATCGACGACGACACCCGCTACGAGCAGTTCCTCTGCCCGCCGCCGCGGGCGATCGGGGACATCTCCGACTACCGCGACACCTGCCCCGGCTCCTGATCCCGACCGTTGATCCCGGTGGCGGGCCGCGACCTGGCGCGGCCCGCCACCGGCCGTTCGCGTGCGGGAGACACGCAAACGCGACCGGGTCGTTACTGGACGGACCGCACAATCCGATCATGGGCTCTCTACGCCGCCGCGTGCTCCTGACGGTGACGCTGCTCGCCGCACTCTGCGTCCTGCCGCTCCTGGCGGCCGCACCCGCCACGGCCTCGGACGGCAGGGTGGTGCTGGTCGGAGTGCCGGGCCTGCGCTGGGGCGACGTGAAGCCGCACGCCACGCCCGTCCTGTGGCGGATGGCGAGCCGGGGCGGGATCGCCAACATCGCCGTCCGCGGCGTCACACCCCGGACCTGCGCGTCCGACGGCTGGCTGACCATCTCCGCCGGAGCCCGCGCCGAGCCCCCGAGCAACCGCTGCGCCCCGCCGCCCGAGCCGCGGCGCGACGGCGCGGGCGCGGTCGTCCCCGGCCACGCCGGACTGCGCGCCCACAACGCCGCCACCGGGTACGCCGCCCGGGTCGGCCTGCTCGGCGACGCCGTGCGCAGGACGGGCGGCTGCACGACCGCCGTGGGGCCGGGCGGCGCCCTCGCCGCGGCCGACTCCACCGGGCACGTCCGCCACTACCGCGACCGCGTCCGCGACATGGACCGCCGCGACTGGAGGCGCTGCGCCCTCACCGTCGTGGACGTCGACGACATCGCGCACGGCACCGGCGGCCGCGCGACAACGCTGTCGCGGGCGGACCGTCGCATCGGGGAGGTCCTGGACCGCGTCCCGGACGGCGCGACGGTGCTGGTCGTCGGCGTCGCGGACGCGGGTCACTCGGGGCTGCGCGTCACGATCGACAGCGGCGCCCCCGCCGGACCGGGCTACCTGACCGCCTCGTCCACCCGGCGCCCCGGCCTGCTGTCCCTGACCGACGTCACCCCGACCGTCCTGAGCCTGCTGCGGCTGCCCGTCCCCCGCGAGATCACCGGCGCGTCCTGGACGCACCAGACCCCGCAGGCCCCGCCGACCGCCGTCGCCCACCTCCAGGAACGCGACCTGGCCGCACGCATCAGCCGGGACATGGTGGCGCCGTTCAACATCGCGCTCGTCGGCGGCCAACTGCTCGCCTACGCCCTGGCCGCCTGGGCCTGGCGCCGCGGCCCCACCGCACGGCGCCGCACCGTCCTCTCCCTCGCCCGCCTCGCCGCACTGGCCGCGGCCGCCGCGCCCATCGCGACCTACCTGGCCAACCTCGTGCCGTGGTGGCGGGGCGAGCATCCCGCGGGCGCGCTCACCGCCGCCGTCGTCGCGGCGGATCTCGCCGTCGTCGCCGCGGCACTGGCCGGGCCGTGGCGGCGCCGCCCGTTCGGACCCGTCACGGTGGTCGCCGCGATCACCAGCCTGACCCTGGCCGCGGACGCGATCGCCGGATCCCCGCTCCAGGCCGACAGCCTCAACGGCAACTTCTCGCTGGCCGCCGGGCGCTTCTACGGGTTCGGCAACCTCACCTTCGCCCTCTTCGCCACGGCGACGCTGATCTGCGCGGCCGGGCTCGCCGCCCACGCCCTCGCCGCCGGACGCCGCCGCCTCGCCGTCGCGCTGCCCCTCCTGGTCGGCGGCGCCGCCATCGTGGTGGACGGCTGGCCCGGCTGGGGCAGCGACTTCGGCGGCGTGCTCGCACTCACCCCCGGCGTCGTGCTGGTCGCCCTGTGGGCATCGGGCCGCCGCGTCTCGGCCCGGCCGATCCTCCTCGCGGGCGCGGCAGGCATCGTGCTGGTCGGCGCCCTCTCCTGGCTGGACGCCCGGCGCCCCGCCGACGCCCGCTCCCACCTCGGCGACTTCTGGCTCCGCCTCCTGGACGGCGCCGCCGGACCCGTCCTGGAGCGCAAGGTGGACTCGATGCTGAACTCGCTCGGCAGCGCCTGGCTCACACTGCCCGCGCTCGCCCTGCTCATCCTTCTCCTAGCGCTGCCCCTGCGCCGCGACGGGCTCCTCGGCCCCCTCCTGCGGGACATCCCCGCACTGCGGATGGCCCTGCCCGCCGTCCTGGTCACGGCCGTCGCGGGGTTCGCCGTCAACGACTCGGGCATCGCCGTCCCCGCCCTGACCGCCCTCATCGCCATCCCAGCCACCCTGGCCACGGCCCTCTCAGTGCACGCCGCGAACGGTACCGCCGTCCACCCGTAGCGTCGTGCCGGTGACGTAGTCGGCGAGCGGGCCGCTGAGGTAGAGGACCGCACCGGCGATCTCCTCGGGCCGTCCCATCCGGCCGACGTCGTTCGGCACCAGCTCCTCGATGGCGTTGCGCTCGATCTCCTCCCACGTCTCCCCCCATCCGCGGTCCGGGGCAAGGTCGGTGAGGTACCGCTGGACGGCGTCGACCAGGATGGCGCCGGGCGCGACGGTGTTCGAGGTGATCCCACTCCCCTTCAGTTCGCGGGCCAGCGACACCGTGAGGTTGTGGCGGGCGGCCAGGGTGGCGGTGTAGTGGGGCAGGTCGGCGCCCGGCTGGAGCGCGAGCCCGCCGCCGATCTGGATGACGCGCCCCCAGCCGCGCTCGTGCATCCGGGGGACCAGGCGCAGGATCATGCGGACGCCGGAGGTCACGTTGGCCTCGTAGGTCTCCCGCCAATCCTCGGCGGTCGCCTCCTTCCACGTCCGGTGGGGGTAGGCGCCGGCGTTGTTGACCAGGATGTCGATCGGCCCGCGGGCCAGCGCGGCCTCGGCCACGGTGTCGGCGCCGGGGTCGGAAGTCAGGTCGCCGATGGCGACGTGCGCGCTGCCGCCGTCCGCCCGGATGGCGGCGGCGACGGCCTCGGTGCGGCCGCGGTCGCGACCGTGGACGACGACGTCGGCACCCTCGGCCGCCAGAGCCCTCGCGATGGCCTCGCCCAGACCGGAGCTGGAGCCGGTGACCAGCGCGCGCTTATCCGTCAGTTGAAGATCCATGATGTCCTCTCATGTCTACACCCGTAGACTTCTCTGGAAGTATACACTCGTAGACATGAGTGCTACCCCAGCGCCCGCCCCCTCGAACAGGCGCCGCCGCGACGCCGCCGCCACCAGGCAGGCCATCCTGGACGCGGCGATCGCGGCCTTCACCCGGCACGGCTACGACGGCGTCGGAGTCCGCGACATCGCCCAGGACGCGGGCGTGACCGCGATGCTCATCAACCGCTACTTCGGTTCCAAGGAGCAGCTCTTCACCGAGGCGGTCGACGTCGCCTTCGCACCGCGCACGGTCATCGCGGGCACAGGCGGCGAACTGGCCGGCGAGACCGCACGCACACTGGTGGCGCGGACGGCGCCGGACGCGGAGGAACTCGGCCCCTTCCTGCTCATGCTCAGGTCGGCGGCCAACCCCAGAGCCGCGGAGATCATGCGCGAAGCGATCGGACGGCACCCCGGACGGCACCTCGCCGAGGAACTCTCCGGCGGCGGAACCGGGATCCGCGCGGAACTGATGCTCGCCGTCCAGGCGGGCGTATGGCTCATGCGCAGCGTCCTGACCACGCCCGCACTCGCCGACGCGGACCCAGAAGAACTGGCCCAGCTGATCGAATCCCTCTTCCAGGAAATGACCGACATCAGAGCTTAAGTCGCGCCCATACGACTTTTCCGCCCTCTTTCACGGGCCGTACACCCCATGCGTCGCAGATGTCCGCAATTGTCGCCAGCCCGCGCCCATTGATCGCCGCATGATTCTCCGGCAGCAGGGTGAGCATTTCGCTTCCTCTGTCGTACACTTCCACCACGGGAAGCCCATGTTGCCCGCCCAGACAGAGTCGGACTCCTATCCCACCCTCACCATAACGGTAGGCGTTGGTCACCAGCTCCGACACTACGAGGCGCGCCATGTAGTGCTCCGTTATGCCCCAGCGAGCGAAGGTCGCTGCCACGAATGCCCGCGCCTCTCCCGGTGCCCGGTCCGACGATTCGAACACGGCTGTTTCCACGCTTTCTTCGGTGATCATGGAAGGCTCCTTGGAACGTTTCCGACCGGCTGGTGAAATGATGTGCCCGGCGCCACACTCAATGCGCCGAAACGCACGCCGACCAGCCAAAGTACGGCCAAGAACAGACCCCGACCGGTTATTGACGGCCGTCACCGGCCATCGCCGGTCATCAGCACCCCGCGTACCGAAAGGAGCAACACAAATGCCGCAGCGGCCCAACGACCTCCGCCCCTGGGAATCCCCCGAAGCCCTTTTCGGAAGCGAACTCCGGCATTACCGCGAAGCCGCGGGGCTCTCCCTGGACAAGCTCGCCGACCAGATCCCGTTCGCCAAGAGCACCATCAGCGCGGCCGAACGTGGCGAATCACGCTGCGACCGCTCCCTGGCCGTCGAGTCAGACCGCGCCCTCGACAGCCGCGACGCCCTCACCCGCCTCTGGGACGGCCTCTTCAAGAAGTCCGGCGCCGTCCCGACCTGGTTCACCAACTGGTTCAAGCACGAACCCAAGACCACGCACATCCGCAGCTTCCAGCCGCTCATCATCGACGGCCTGTTGCAGACCCCCGAATACGCGAGCGCATTGCTGGGAGGTGACGAAGGGGCGGCGGAAACGCGCATCACCCGGCAGGACATCCTCACCCGGACGGACCCGGCCCCGCCGAGCCTGCTCTGCGTGATCGACGAGTCCGTTCTCTACCGCGAGATCGGAAGCCCGGCAATCATGTCCGCCCAGCTAGAGCACCTGCTCGCGATCTCCTCAAAGCGAGTGAAGGTACAGATCGTTCCCAGCGTGAACCACGAGGGCCTCTCTGGCGCCTTCGTCATCGGCAACCTGAAGGACGGCGGCGAGATAGCATACAGAGAAGGCGCACTTCGCGGGGACACCACAGCAGATCGCGATGACATCAGAAGCCTCAACGATCAGTTCGCGTCAATTCAAGCTCTCGCTTACCCCCTCAACCAGTCAGCCCAACTCATCAGGAAAGTGGCGACAGAAAGATGGATCTGAGCACCACACAATGGCGCAAGTCATCACGCAGCTCGAACAACGGGGGGCACTGCATCGAGGTCGCCTCGATCTCCAACGCTGTTCTCGTTCGCGACAGCAAGGACCCCGAGGGGCCCAAACTCCCCATCAGCCGCCAGGAATTCCGTCGCTTCACCGACGCCATCAAGCGCGTCTAGACGGTTGATTCCAAGGGGTTTGGGTGCGGTCAGTGATCAAAAGCGGTGAGTGATCGTTTGACCTGTTGGCCGGTGTGGTCGTTGTGCCAGATCGCTGCGGTCAGTGCCAGCACCCGGACCGCGATGCGGACGGCGACGCCGGCCGGGGTGCGTCCGCCGTGACGTTCCAGGTCGAGGTGGCCCTTGAGGGTCTGGTTGATCGATTCGATGGTCTGCCGCAGCGGCTTGAACAGATGCACGGTGGGGCGTTCGGGCTCGCCCTTGCGGGCGGGCCGTAGCAGGACCAGGTCGCCCTCGGTGAGAGCGTGCTCGAACGCGCGGCCGTAGTAGTGGCGGTCACCGATGATCGTCTGCCCCGGGTGGCGGGCGGCCAGGTCCGGGTCGGCGCCCAGCATGTCCAGCAGTGTGGCGCGCTCGTCGGCCTTGGCACCCGTCAGCGCGAAGGCGACCGGCAGCCCGCCCAGGGTGCACAGCAGATGCAGCCGCAGCCCCCAGAAGAACCGCGAGTGGGAGGCGCAGTAGCCGTATTCGGCCCATCCGGCCAGCTCGCTGCGCCGGGTGGTGTCGCGGGAGCGGCCGCACTCGACCGGGGTGGAGTCGACGACCCAGACGTCATCGCTCCACAGCGAGGTGTCCCGGCCCAGCATCTGGATCATGTGCACGACCAGGACCGAGGCCGCCCGCAGCCGCTTGTTGTAGCCGGACTGCCCGGGCAGGCGGGGGAACATCACGGCCAGGTCGGTGCGGGCGTAGCGCAGCCATCGCCGCTCGGAGGTGAAGCCCAGCAGCGCCGACATCACCGCCAGGGTGACCAGCTCGGCGTCACTGAGCCTGGGCTGGATGCCGGTGGCCGGGCGCCAGGGGGCCAGGTCCGGGAAAGCCCGCAACCAGTCGTCGATCCTCACATACAGTGCGGTGGCGAGGGTGTTCAGGTCTGGGGTCACAACCGACCATGGACACCCTCGCCCCATTTCCGCAGGCGATCCCTTGGAATCAACCGTCTAGTGCGATGACCATGGACGTTCGCCGGGTCTGGTGACACGCCGGTCGACGTCCACGGTCTTGTCGTTGTTGGGCCTCACCCTCGATGCGATGTGGTCGTTGTCGAGGGTGAGGGGCGCAGGCTGTAGCAGATCGTGCGGCGGGGGAAGCACGAGTCGATCCGGGTGCGCCGGGCCATGATCGTCATGGCGTCGGCGATCACCCGCCTGGTGGCCGCGCATGAGGACACGGTGCCGACCGCACCGTGGAGATCGGGCGGGAGCGGCTGCGGCAGATCCTGCACGCTCATGGCATCACCTTCCAGCGCACCCGCACCTGGAAGGCCTCCACCGACCCCGATTTCGACGCCAAGCTCGACCGGATCGAGCACGTGACCAGCCGGTTCCCGGACCGGTGTTTCGCGTTCGACCAGTTCGGGCCGTTGTCGATCCGGCCCTGCCACGGCACCGGCTGGGCCGACGAGGGGCGGCCGGACCGGCTGCCGACCACCTACACCCGCGCCCACGGCGTCCGGTACTTCCACGGCTGCCATTCCCTGAGCGACGACACCCTGTGGGGCGTCACCCGCCGCGGCAAAAGCGGCGCCAACACCTTGGCCGCACTCAAGAGCATCCGGGCCTGGGCGGCCCGCAACAACGTCGAACTCTGTCTCACCCCGACGTATGCGTCGTGGACCAACCCGATCGAGGCGCACTTCGGCCCGCTGCGCATCTTCGTGCCGGGTAACTCCAACCATCCCAACCACCCCGTCCTAGCCCGCGAGTTGCGGGCCTACCTGCGGTGGCGCAACACCAACGCCCGTCATCCCGATGTGCTGGCCGCCCAACGCCGCGAACGCGCCCGCGTCCGCAGCGAACGCCAGCACCGCTGGGGCCGGCCACACCCCAAGGCCGCGTGATCGCACCTGGCGAACCTTCATGGTCATCGCACTTGTAGGGGCGATCTTCATGATCGACAGCCCCGGCCCGCGCCGGAGGTTGACGGATTGGCTACCGTGTCGCCCATGCCTGACACCTGGCTGTCCGATACCCGCTCCTCGTACGACACCGACGCCTCCGGATACGCCGAGAAGGTGCGTGGACTGCTCGGTGAGAGGCCTTACCTACGCACGAGCCTGGCGTTGTTCGCCGAGTTGGTGCACGGTGCCGGAGGCGGGCCGGTCGCCGATGTCGGCTGCGGGCCGGGCTATGTCACCGGCTACCTCCACGACCTCGAAGTGGACGCGTTCGGCATCGACATCTCGCCGGAAATGATCGCCATCGCGCGGCGCGACTACCCCGGCCTACGCTTCGAGGTCGGGACGATGACCGACCTCGACCTGGCGGACGATTCAGTCGCCGGCGTACTCGCGTTCTGGTCCGTGATCCACGTGCCCGACCACGCCATGCCCGGCGTGTTCGAGCAGTTCCGCCGAGTGTTGCGCCCAGGGGGTCCGCTACTGGTCGGCTTTCACGTCGGTGACGAGACACGACATACGTCCGAGGGCTACACGGGTCGCCCGATCAACGTTGACAGTCACCACCGCCGGCCGAGCAAGATCGCGGGCTGGCTTCGTGACGCGGGGTTCACGATCGAGGCCGAACTGGTCATCGGGCCGGACGAGGACGGCCCGGGAGCCGTCATCTTCGCGCGCAGCCAAGCCTGACCGCACCCACAGGACGGCACCTGTGAAACCCAGGTGCCCCGCCGCGCGATCTGCCGCAGCCTGCGGCCTTCATCCTCGGTCAGCCGACGTGCCCGCACCGGCTCAGCCACCCCCACCACCTCACCCTCAACAGCGATCTCGTCGCCATCGGGGGTGAGGCCCAGCAACGACCCGACCGTGGACCTCGACCGGCGTGTCCCGACCCGGTGAACGTTCATGGTCACCGCACTAGGGCTTACCCGGACCCGTCCTGCGATCGTGGGACGGGTCCAGGCCAGCTCAGTGAAGCTGGTGCCAGTGCCACGGTGGCGACGGCGCGCCGGTCGCATCGCGGCCATAGCGCCATTGCCCGGCGTCCACGCGCAGGGGCGAGTAGTGGTCCCGCAACGGCGTCCGCACGCTGAACCTTCCGGTGTTCCAATACCGCTGGAGCAGCACATCCGCTGCTTGGTCGGCGCCGACCTCCCGAAGCGTCTCCACGCAACGGTTGCTGAGCAGTGTGAGGTCTGCTCTGTGGGCGTAGCCGTCGGCCAGGAGACTCACCGCTCGGTGCCGTCCCTCCTGATGCCGGTTCAGCAGGTCGTCGTGGTCAAGCACGAGGATCTGGTCAACGATGCGATCGGCCAGCGTCCTCGCCTCGTCCTCCGCGCCCGCGTCCAGGAGAGCGACGAGCAGCCGGACGGCCTCGGACCAGATGCCCCTTTCCCCCCAGGGCCGGAGAGCACCACGCGGCGGCCGGGCTCCCGGGTCAGCAGCACTCCGATCGCCCGTTCGCACCCCTGCCTCCTGGAGGGCGCCCAGCAGCGCGACCGCGGGCCTCGCCGCCCACCGCGCCGACGGCGCGCCGGGAGCCGTCCTCGTCGGGGCGAGCGCCGCCAGCACCACGTTGAGCCTCTACCTCGCCGCCGTCGACGCCTACCGCTAACGCCCTATCCTCGTGTGCCATGCCCAGTGCCAGGTTCTTCTTCGATGCGGGATCGGGCGGGGTCTTGTGGGCCATCACGCCGGAAGACCGCGACGTGTGGGGATATCCGGTCGACCTGGACCGGCTGCCGATCAGCCGACCCCTCCGCGAGGAGCTGGAGAGCTTGGTAGCGCGGTACGACACGTCATTCAACTGGGACTACCCACCGGATCCGGGGCCGTGGCGGGAAGGGGAGTGGCGCCAGTTCAACGAGGCGGTGCGTCAGGCCCTTGGCCGTCTACGCACGGAACTCGGACCGGCATGGCAGATCGATGACGAGTTCTCCACGCGAACCGATGACTCGGGACGCTAGGGGGCGTCGGGCAGGTCGAGGAGTTCGGCGAGCGATCTCGCCAGGCCGGCGGTTGCGGGGTCGGTCGCCTTCAGTCCGATGGCGATCGCCTGGTGGGCGAACGGCGAGGAGAGCACGCTCTGGTAGAGACCGCGGATGACGGGCAGGCGGTGGCTCCATTGGGCACGTTCGGCTTGGTCGCTGCGCAGGAAATCGTCCACGAACATCAGGGTCTGCAGCCGCCTGAGCGTGGGCGGCCGCGCGAGGACGCGCTGGGCGTACGCGGTCAGGATCGTCTCGGCAGCGGAGAAGGTGAGGATGGAGGTTGTAGGGAACTCGCGGTCGCACATGGCGATCAGAATCCAGCCGGCACCGTTCAGCACATCGTCGTCGGCGGGGGCGGTGGTGAGCGCGGCGGCCAGGTCTCCGGTCTCTGCGACGATGTCGGCGATGTAGACGTCGAGGAAGGACCCCTCGCAGGCCTCGCGGACGAGCCAGTCCTTGATGTGCCGGTCCACCGTGGCGCCG
Organism: Actinomadura rugatobispora; assembly: GCF_055379765.1. Taxonomy (NCBI): domain Bacteria; kingdom Bacillati; phylum Actinomycetota; class Actinomycetes; order Streptosporangiales; family Thermomonosporaceae; genus Actinomadura; species Actinomadura rugatobispora. Next base: position 3,090,452 of record NZ_AP029191.1, read on the forward strand.
CGCATGTGCGTGATCGCGTCGATCCGAGCCCATCCCGTGCGCTTACGGGCCATCTCGAACAGCGCCTCGTAGGGACGGGACTGCGAGCCGGCGAGAGCGTCCGCGGCGCAGCAGCAAGGACCCTCCAGGAGGCTCAAGGTGAGGATGGTGTCCCGGTCGTCGTCGTTCCCGGCGATCCCCAGGAGCAGTAGCCCCAGCTCGACCGCGCCGATGTGGGCCCCGGTCCTGGCGAGCCATCGTCCCAGCGTTCGGAGGCGATCCTCGGAGAAGTCGTCGCGCGCCAGGATCCGCGCCCGCAGCTCGCCACGCTCATGCATCAGATGCAGCTGCCGCAGCAGTTCGTCCAGCCGCAGGAGCATCTCGCGGCTGGGAGGCCAGTCGGTGAGCACACCGCTGAGGGCGCCGAGCAGTGCGTCGAGATCGGATCCGGTCGGTGAGCGCGGACGATCCGCCGTGTGCGAGTCGGGCCCGGGGAAGCCGTCCCCCGGCGGCGGCCCGGAGTCGGACGACCGCAGCAGGTGCCTGACGTGTTCGTAGTAGGAAGGCCCGTCCCCGATGGGGTCGCCGAGCGTTCGCCATTCCGGGGCGTTCACCGGAGCGCGGCCTGAGTGCCCTTTCGCCTGAGCATGATTCCGATCATGCCACACGGTCCCGCACGCGTTACGCATGATCTTGTCGGGCGTTGGGGCTACGTTGCCCCGCATGACCCAGAACGAGGACCTTCTCACTCTTCCTGATGATTGGCGCGTCACCCTCCATCCGCGTCGTGGCGGGACTCCCGGCCCCCCGCTCGAACTCGCCCCGGACGCCGCCTCCACCGTTCAGCAGTGGGTGAAGGAGTCGCGCGACGAGATCGACCATCTGCTCGGCGCCCGGCCGAGTCGGGGGGACCTGGTCGGATCCGCCCGCGCGCACCTGCGGGGCGAGGCGAACCCGCAGGGTGCCGCCGTACTCGCGGCCGTCCTGGCCGCGGAGTGGCCCCTGCAGGACGACTACGAGTACGACGAGGAACCCTTCGCCACCTTCGCGGACGCGTGGATCGCCGAGTACGGCCTGGTGTTCGCCGCCGAGGCCGCGGTCGAACTCAGCGGCGTCTTCGTCGACGGTTACGAATGGCGGGAGCGGAAGCACTGGCGCCATCTCAAGAACCGCCGCCTGGACAAGCAGGACTCCGGTTACAACCGCGGTCTGGACTGCCTCGAAGAGGTCGCGGGCCGCGTTCGCGCCTTCCTCGCGGCCGCCGACGAGCCGGAGTACGAGCGCGTCGTCAAGGCACTGGGCGAGCGCCGCCATGACGGCATGCGACGCCTGACCGCCGCGTACCTGGTGCCGACGCAGACCGCGTGGGTCGACGAACTCTGCGCGACCCTGCCCCAGTTGCAGCCGCACACATGGATGATGGTGCTGCGCACGATGGGGTCGGCCGACCATCTCGCCACGCTGCTCGCCCGTGAGCGCGGGTGGTACTGGCTCGACGGCAGGCCGGGCGTGCTCTCCACGGCCGTCGACGGCGTCGGCCCGGCGCTGGCCTCGACGCTGGCCACCGTCGCCGACGAAGAGACCGAGACCGGACGCGACCCGTACGAGTTGTTGCGGGCGCTCGGTGTGCTGGCGACGGACGAGGCGTTCCGGCTTCTGGTGGACCGCCTCGACCGGCCGCGCGTGCACAAGGCCATGATCGAGACGGCTCGCCGCTTTCCCGAGCGGGCGGTGCGGCTGCTCGGCGAGGCGGCCGCGTCGGGTCCCGCGTCGATCTCCGCCTACGCCGTCCGGCTGCTGCGCGACCATGTGGCGGCCCATCCCGACGTCACCGCCGCCGTTCTGCCGCGGCTGCCCGCCGCGGTCCGCGACGCCGTCGAGTCGATCGACGAGCTGGCGGCCGGGTGGGCGCCGGTGACCGGCGCGGAGCCCCTGCCACGGCTGCTCATCGAGCCGCCGTGGACGCGCGAGCGTCCCAGGTTCAAGCGGGTGACCGTCAAGGGACTCCAACCTCTGACCACCAAAGTGCCAGGGGAGCCGGAGGAACGAGCGGCGGCCCGCGCCCTCATTCCCATCGCGCTGGGCAAGACCGGCCCGCAGCGTTTCAAGGCGGAGGCCGCCCTTCGGCGCATCGCCGAGGAAGTGGTCCTTGAGGTGGCCGGTGAATACGGCGCCAAGGCCGCGAAGGCGGTCAGGACGCTGCTCGCAGCCGACCCCCTGGACGACCTTCCGGCCGCGATGCCCCGGCGGGAGGTCTGGCAGGATCCGCACCTTTTCCCCCAGGTGCTCCTCCGGGAGAACGGCCTGGCGCTTCCCGCCGACGCGCTCGACCACATCGTCGCCATGCTCTCCATCTCCGAGCCCGACAAGCCGTACGCGGGCCTCGAGGTCGTCAAGGAGATCTGCGACCCCGCCTCCCTCGCCGAACTCGCCTGGCGGCTGTTCGAGCTGTCGGGCCTGCGCGGGCAGACCTACAGCTCGCAAGACCGCAACTGGGTGCTGACGGCCCTCGGGTCGTTCGGCGACGACGAGACGGTGCGCCGACTCACGCCGGTGATCCGCGCCTGGCCGGGCGACGGCGGCCACCACAAGGCGGTCAGGGGCTTGGACGCCCTGCTCGCGATCGGCAGCGAGGTGGCGCTGATGCACCTCCACGGCATCGCCACCAAGGTCAAGTACAAGGGCATCAGGACGAAGGCGCAGGAGCGGATCAACGCCCTGGCCGAAGAACTCGGGTTGAGCGCCGAACAGCTCGGCGACCGGCTGGTCCCCGACTTCGCGCTGGACGAGACGGGCGGGATCTTCCTCGACTACGGGCCGCGCGGCTTCACCGTGGGCTTCGACGAGCAGCTCCGGCCGTACGTCGTCGACGACACCGGGCGGCGGCGCGCGAGCCTCCCCAAGCCGGGCGTCCGCGACGACCAGGAGCTGGCCCCGGCCGCCCACAAGCGGTTCGCCGCGCTGAAGAAGGACGTCCGGACCGTGGCCGGCGAGCAGCTCCGGCGCTTCGAACGGGCCATGGTCACCCAGCGCCGGTGGACCGCCGAGGAGTTCCGGACTCTGATCGTCGAACACCCGCTGGTGTGGCACGTCGCCCGGCGGCTGGTGTGGATCACCGAGGACGGCCGCGCGCTGCGCGTCGCCGAGGACAGGTCGCTCGCCGACCTCCAGGACGACGAGCTGACCCTGACCGAGGCGACCCGGGTGCGGGTGGCCCACCCGCTCCACCTGTCCGGCAGGCTGGAGGACTGGGCCAAGGTGTTCGACGACTACGAGATCACCCAGCCCTTCCCGCAGCTGAGCCGCCCCACGTACGCGCTGACCGAGGAGGAGCGCGCGGGTACCGAGCTGGAACGCTTCCACGGCATCACCGTGCCGGTCGGCACGCTGGTCGGCATGGAACGGCGCGGCTGGCAGCGAGGCAGCGCCGAGGACAACGGCATCCAGGTCAGCGTCCTCCGGGAACTGCCCGGCGGACGAGCCCTCGTCATCAGCGTCGACCCGGGCATCGCCGTCGGTGACATCGGTTACTGGCCCGAGCAGCGCATCGACCGCGTCTGGCTCAACCAGGGCGCCCACCTCAGCTGGCGGACCGAGTCCCGCCCCCTGCCGTTCTCCGAACTGGACGCGCTCACCGCTTCCGAAGTCCTCGCCGATCTCGTCGAGCTGACCACCCCCTGACCCCGCCCCGCGCCTGCCACGGACGCCGCCGCCGCGTCCCTACCTGGTCAGTGGTCACAGGCGAAGACGACGGCCTGGATGCGGTCGCGCAGGTCCAGCTTGAGTTTTGGTGGTGGCCTCGCCGTTGGACAGGCCGCGCGAGTAGGAGGAGTACTTCGCGTTCGCGGTCGGTGAGCCGGTCCAGGCGGCGGCGGGCGACGGACGGGCCGAGCAGTCCCTCGCCCGCAGCGACCGTCCGCCCCCGGCTCGGCGACCGCAGCCGCCGCCTGGACCAGACCACCCAGCCCCGCACCGCCGCCGGCGGCACCTGGAACCGTTACCCCCACCCGCAAAGGAACAGCTCGATGAGCTTGATCGCCCAGCACGGTCCCGCGTGGACCCGTATCGACTACCACCAGTTCTTCCTCATGGAACCGGAGCATCAGGATTTCGTGCCCGAGGAGGCCGGACGGCTCATCTCCCCCACAGGCGAGGCGGTCATCGTGCACACCGGAATCGCTGGCGGCAACGTCGCGGTGCACATCGAGATCCACGACCACGAGCCGCCCTTGGACGATGCGGACTGGGAAGAGGTCGCCGAGGCCAGCATGCAGGTGGAAGAAGGCTCACTCATGGTGCGCTGTCTGATGGAAGATCCGCCGGACCTGCCGGTGCTCACTCCGGCCGGGCCAGGCCCCTACCGGGTCCGCGCACACGCTCGCGGCCGCGACATCGCCTACGACGGATGCGAGTCGCGATCACAAGAGGTCTATCTCTTCCAGATCTGGTCGGCTCCCTACCTGCCGCTGCACGTGCTCAAACAGACCGACCTGTGCGGCAAAGGCCTGCGCCGCCCCGCACACCCCGCCGAGGAGTAGCTACCCCGGCAACGCTCGTTCCGGCTTGAACCGACGCGCAGTCCGCCGGGCCCCCGGCTCAGCGCAACGGTGTTGCGGAATCCGACTCGCGCCAGGTCATAGCAGCTGGTGGCGCACAGGACGTCCAGCGCGCCATCTGGGCGGATCACCGTCAGGAGGTGGTTGGCCGTGCGCCAGTCTCCCAGGTCGGGCTCGTCGACATTCAGGTGCGCCACCGCGAACCCGACCGACGAGCCGGCCCTGTTGTGACGGCTCGGCTCCAGCGTCATCCGTTCGACGCGGCCACCATGGCCTCGTCTCTCGAAGCAGCGCCGGGACTTGATCCATCGAAACCCGTCAGGCCGGAACTCCTCGGCCATGCACAACGCCGCCGCGTGAAGAACATCGGCTGGTCGATGGGCGCCTGCCAGCGGGCCTGCCACGTCGTCGCCCCACGTGATCATGTCCAGATCACGCCGTCGCCGGGCGGGGCCCCTGGTCGCTCACGCCGTCTGCAGCCTCCTTCGCATCGCTACGGCCAAGGGGGCGGTCGACAGGATGATGACCGTGCTCAGCACCAGGGCCCACCTCCAGCCGTCGACCATCGCTCCCGGGGTGTCGGGACCCCCTTGGGCGGCGGTGACAGCGACGGCCAGGGAGGTCAGCATCGCCACCCCCAGGGCGATGCCCAGTTGCTGCGCGGTGTTCAGCACGGCCCCCGCGACGGCCTTGTGATCGGCGGGCACGCCGTTGTTGGCGGCGATGCTGGCGACCACCACCACGATGATGTGCCCGAACGAGTTGAGCGAGGTGGCCCCGAGCACGAGCCACAGCCCTCCGCGCTCGGGCAGGACGGCCAGGGCCAGCATGCCGAGCGCCGTGGCGGCGATGCCGAACAGCAGCACGCGGTCCGGGGACCAGCGCTTCAGGAACCTGTCGGTGAGCGTGCCGGTCAGGACGGCGACGGCGCCCGAGAGGGAGAACGCCAGGCCGGTGGCCAGCGCCCCGAGGCCCAGGACCTCCTGCAGGTACAGCGTCAGGACGATGAGCATGCCGCCGTGGGCGGCGCCCATCGCCATGGCGGTGAGGTTCGCCCCGCCCACGGCTCCGGTCCGGAACAGCGACAGCGGCAGCAGAGGTGAGGAGCTGCGGCGTTCACGCAGTACGAACAGCAGCGCGAGGCCGGCGCCGACCACCAGCAGCGACGCCGTGTACCCCCAGGACCTCTCGGGCCCGGCCTCCTCGAGGGTGTAGACGATGCACGCCATCGCCCCGGCTGACAGCAGGCCGCCGGGGATGTCCAGCTTCCTGCTGCCGTCGTGGACCCGGCTCTCGGGGAGGCGGCGCACGGCCAGCGCCGCCGCGCCGATCACGATGGGCACGTTGATGAAGATCGTCCAGCGCCAGCCCAGGAACTCGGTGAGCAGGCCCCCGCCGATCATGCCGCTGACGAACCCGGTGGACAGGATCGCGCCGTAGATCCCCAGGGCCCGCTCGCGTTGCGGCCCCTCGGGAATGGTGGCGGTCAGCAGGCCGAGGGCCGACGGCGCGATGAATCCGGCGGCCAGTCCCTGCAGGACACGGCCGGCGACCAGGACGGCCGGGTTCCACGCGGCGCCGGCCAGCATCGACGCCGCGCCCAGCACCAGCAGGCTGACGACGAACACCCGCCTGCGCCCGTAGAGGTCCGCGATGCGCCCGGCCAGCAGGAGCATCGCGGCGAAGGCCAGCGCGTACGCCGACAACACCCAGCCCACCGAGCCGGGGTCGAAGCCCAGTTCCCCGGTCATGGCCGGCACGGCGACGTTGACGATGGACAGGTCCAGTGCCACCAGGAACTGCGCGGCACAGATCACCAGCAGGCCCAGCATGGGCAACGCGGCCGGGCCGGCCTCCGTGCCGTCGACGGTGTCGCTTGCCTGGGTCATCGAGAAGCTTCCTCTCTCGTGCCATCGAAAGCGTGACGATCGGTGTGCGCCCTAGGCCGTCACCATCAAGACTAAGACGATAGTGACGCTGGGCGCGAGGAGGACGTTGGACGACGCCCGCGCCCGACACGCTGGAGCCGGTCCGCGGACTGTCGACACCCGAGTACATCTACCGCCGTGACGAGCCGGAAAACGAAGGACGCGCCGGCCGCTTCCGCGCGGGGCCTTGTCGGGTTCGTCCGAGCCGGAGGCGCTGTCCGGGTCACGGTTGCGGGGACGGATCCCGGATCCGGTTGCGCAGCGGTTAACCATTTGGGACAGCACCAAACCCCGCCAGATCTGACAATTCTCTCACATCGGGTTAGTTGCCCATTTGTCGGTTATGTGTCCCCGTCAACGAGTGACGCGAAGAATGGAGGACTCGTGACAGGGACGCAGTACGACAAGACCGCCGGTGTCTACGAGGACAGCCTCAACGTCCTCACCTACCCCGCCTATGTCGAGGAGCCGACGTACACGGCGGTCATCGGGGACGTGCGAGGACGCGACGTCCTGGATCTCGGGTCGGGTACCGGCATCTGGACCCGCCGGATCAAGCAGGCCGGAGCCGGCCGTGTCGAGGGCGTGGAGGTCTCCGCTCCCATGGTCGACACCGCCCGGGACAAGGAGCGCGAGGAACCGCTCGGCATCACCTACCACGTGGCCGATGTCTCGCAGGGCTTGGCGGGCGGCCTGGCGGGCGGCTTCGACCTGGTCACCGCCATCAACGTCCTTCACTACAGCTCCAGCCGGGACGAGGTCGCCGGCATGTGCGGCACGGCCCGGAGCGCGCTGCGGCCCGGCGGCCGTTTCGTAGCGACCTGCGCGAACTGGGACATGCCCGACGACACCGAGTACTACCGGCCCTATGGGCTCACCTGCACCGTGCCGGCCGACCGCGAGGAGGGGACCAAGGCGCTGGTCGAGACGACGATGGGCGGCGAGCACATCGCGCTCAACTTCTATCTGTGGCGGCCCGAGACCTATGCGGCCGCTCTGCATGCGGCCGGGTTCACCACGCTCCGCTGGCATGACTGGCAGGTGTCCCCGGAAGGCATCGAGAAGCACGGCGCCGCGCACTGGGAACGCTTCCTCGCCATTCCCTCCATTCACCTGGTGGAGGCCTATGCGTGACGAAGTAACCCCTGTTCTTCGAGAGAGATGGAGGAGGCGTGAGGATGTCTGAGATCGTTCGGCTGGACGACGCAGGCACGGATATCGACGGGGAGGGGGCGGAACTGCGGCGGCGCGGGCCGGCCGTGCTGGTGGAGTTGCCAGGCGGGGTGCGCGCGTGGGCGGTCAGCCGTTACGAAACCCTCCGGCGGGTGCTGGCGGATCCGCACGTGTCGAAGGACGCGTACAAGCACTGGGGTGCCTGGATCTCGGGGGAGGTGACGCACGACTGGCCGTTGAGCAACTGGGTGTCGGAACGGAACATGTCCACGGCCCACGGGGACGACCACAAACGGCTGAGGTCGCTGCTGTCGTCGGCGTTCACGGCGCGGCGGACGGCCGAGCTGAGGCCGGTGGTGGAGGCGATCACGGGACGGCTGCTGGACGACATCGCGCGGACACCGGCCGGGGAGTCGGTGGACCTGCGGGACAGGTACGCGTTCCCGGTGCCGATCCAGGTGATCTGTCACCTGTTCGGGGTGCCCGAGGAGCAGCGCGGGGAGCTGCGCTCGAAGGTGGACGCGCTGTTCGACAGCGCCATCACCGCCGAGGAGAGGGAGGCGAACACCGTCGCGAGTCACGAGTGGTTCGCGAACCTGGTGGAGCTGAAGCGAGCGGCACCGGCGGACGACCTGACCAGCGCGTTGATCGCGGCGATGGAGGATCAGCCGGGAGCGATGAGCGAGACCGAACTGATCGACACGCTGATCGGGATGCTGTCGGCGGGGCAGGAGACGACGGTCAATCTCATCGATCACGCGATCGCGGCGCTGCTCACCCATCCGGACCAGCTCGAGCAGGTGCGGTCGGGAGAGCTGTCGTGGAGTGATGTCACCGAGGAGACGTTGCGGTGGCAGGCACCGGTGCCCTACCTGCCGTTGCGGTACGCGGTCGAGGACATCGACGTGGACGGGGTGACGATCCGGAAGGGCGAGCCGATCCTGGCGGCGTACAGCGCCGCCGGCCGCGATGCGGAGAAGTACGGCGACCGGGCGGACGAGTTCGACAGCGGCCGGGAGACGAAGCAGCACCTGACGTTCGGGAACGGCGCCCATTACTGCATCGGGGCGCCGCTGGCGCGGTTGGAGGCGCAGATCGCGCTGCCGGCGCTGTTCGAGCGGTTCCCGGACCTGCGGCTGGCGATCCCGGCGTCCGAGCTCAGGACGACGCCCACGTTCCTGTCCAACGGGCACACGGAGCTGCCGGTCCTGCTCAGCTGAGAAGCTGCGCTTCCTTCACGCGCCCTCGCCGGACGCCGCCGCGGCGCTACCGGGTCACGGGTTCGGGCGGACGAGGCCGTGGTCGTAGGCGAAGACGACGGCCTGGATGCGGTCGCGCAGGTCCAGCTTGGCGAGGATGCGCTTCACGTGCGTTTTGGTGGTGGCCTCGCCGACGTGCAGGGCGCGGGAGATCTCGCCGTTGGACAGGCCGCGCGCGAGTAGCAGGAGTACTTCGCGTTCGCGGTCGGTGAGGCGGTCCAGGCGGCGGCGGGTCGGTTCGTCCGGCGGGGCGGGCGAGGTGCGGGCGAACTCGTCCAGCAGGCGGCGGGTGACCGACGGGCCGAGCAGTCCCTCGCCCGCGGCGACCGTCCGCACGCCTTCGATCAGCGTCTCCGGCGGGGACCGTTTGAGGAGGAAGCCGCTGGCCCCGGCGCGGACGGCGGCGAAGACGTACTCGTCGAGCTCGAAGGTGGTGAGCACCAGGACGCGGGGTTCCGGGCCGCGCGCGGTGATCTCGCGGGTGGCGGTCACGCCGTCCATGACGGGCATGCGCACGTCCATGAGGACGACGTCGGGGGCCAGGTCGCGCGCCAGCCGCACGGCCAGGGCGCCGTCGGACGCCTCGCCCGTGACGGTGATGTCGGGCTGGGTCTGGAGCATCATGCGCAGCCCGCCGCGCATCAGCTCCTCGTCGTCGGCGAGCAGCACCTTGATCACGTGGACCGTCCCGGGACTCGGACTTCCACGCGCCAGCCGCCGGCGGGCGCCGGGCCCGCGTCGCAGGTCCCGCCGAGCCGTTCGACGCGCTCGCGCATGCCGGTCAGGCCGCGTCCGGGGACGTGCGGCGCGGGGGTTCCGTTGTCGGTGACGCGCAGGGTGATCTCCTCCTGGTGGTACGACAGGGTGATCCGGACTTTCGTGGCGGACGCGTGCCGGACGACGTTGGTCAGCGCCTCCTGCGCGGCGCGGTACAGGGCGCGGCGGACGGGTTCGTCAAGGGGTGTGCCGTCGACGGACAGTTCGGCCGTGAGGCCGGTGGGCAGGCCGTCCACGAGGGTTCGCAGCGCGTCCGCCAGGTCGGGGGGCGGGCCGTCGGCGGCGAGCAGGCCCAAGACCTGGTCGAGGTCGGCCATGGCGGCGCGCCCGGTGTCCTCGATGCGGCGCAGCGACGACCGGACGTCGGGGTGCTCGCCGCCCAGCGCGAGACGGGCGGCGCCCGCGTGCGTCACCATGACGGTGACGGCGTGGCCGACCGCGTCGTGGAGTTCGCGTGCCAGGCGTGCACGCTCGTCGGCGAGCGCGCGCTCGCGCGAGGCCGCCGCCCGTTCCTCCTCGTGTGCGCGCAGCACGCGTGCCGTCTCCCAGCGGGAACGGTTGGAGGCCCCCACCGTCCACGCGACGCCGTGCAGCACCGCGCCCAGGACGAGCGCCTCCATGTTCTGGAAAGCGAGTGCGGCGAGGGCGACCAGGACGGGCGGCACCGACAGCGCGACCGCATGGGGGCGGGTCTGCGCGACCATCGTCAGGGCCAGCGCGGACGCCGCCGACAGGTTGGTCAGCGGGAGGTCCGCCAGCGCCACGGCGGCGGTCGCACCGGCGGCGCCCCACAGGGCGGCGGCCGGGGCGAACCGGCGGCCCGCGATCGCCGCGAACCAGACGACCGCGGCGGCCCGCGCCACGGGCGGCCCGTGCAGCACCGACGCGGTGGCGTCGGACTCGCCGATCGGGATGGTCGCCGACGTGTAGGCCACCAGGACGTCGATCGCCACCCAGCGCCACCGGCGATCGGCCCGACGGTCCGGCCGCCACCGGGTGAGGTCCATGACGGTCAGCGTACGGAAGGTCGGTGATCTGCGGAATCACACCGGAGGCGGGCGCTTCGTCCCCCTGCGGGGGGACGGATCCGATCCCGGCCGGGGGACGATCCGCGAGCCGTCCCGTTCCTAGCGTCGCGGCATGACGAACTCCCCTTCCACGGGCCGCCGCGTCGCCGGCTGGTCGCTTCTCCTCCTGACCGTCGTGCTCGGCCTGCCGCTGGCGGCCGCCGCGTTCCTGCTGGCCGCGGCGGTCCGGGCCGGGCTGGTGCCGAGCGCCGTGCTCGCGCTGGCCGCCACCGTCCTGGTGTGCGGGCCGGCCGCCCGCCTCGGCGCCCGGCTGGCGCTGCGGCGGCGACGGCGGCTCGCCGCCGCGCTCGTGACCGGCGGCATCGTGGCCGCCGTGGTCCTCGGCTCCGCGCTGACCGTCTTCCGGCCGCTCGGCGTCGCGGCCGGTCCACTTCCCTCCCAGGACACCCGGTATTGGGGGCTGTCCACGGGTTCGCGGATCGCCTACACGCTGACGCTCGGCACCGGGACGCGGCGGCCGGAACCGGTCGTCCGGCTGCACGGCGGCCCCGGAACGCCGGGCACCGGTCCGGACGACCTCGACCGGCACCTGGCCGCCGAAGGCTTCGACGTCTACACCTACGACCAGCTGGGCTCCGGACGGTCCCAGCGGCTGGACGACCCGACCGGCTACACCGTGGCCCGGCAGGTCGCAGACCTGGAGGCGATCCGGCAGCGGATCGGCGTGCCGCGGCTGATCCTGGTGGGCGGCTCGTGGGGCGCCACGCTCGCCGCCCGCTACATGGCCGCGCACCCCGGCCGCACCGCCCGTGCCGTGTTCGTCTCCCCCGGCGCGCTGTGGGCGCCGGAATGGGAGAGGTCCGGCGAGGGCGAGATCTGGGACCGGCTCACCCCCGCCCAGCGCGCGGCCATGGACGCGCTGGAGGCCCGCCCCAAGCTGATCGCCTGGTCGCTGCTCACGGAGGCCAACCCGCGGGCGGCGCACGACCTGATGCCGGACGAGGAGATCGACCCGCTGTTCGACCGGCTGCTGGCCACGGTCGGATCGGCCGCGACCTGCCGTCCCGGACGGCCCTTCGCCGAGCCGTCGTCCCGGTCGGGCTTCTACGCCAACCAGATGACCTCGGCCGACGCGCTCACCGTGCCGGATCCGCGGCCCGTCCTGAGGCGCGACCGGACGCCCGCGCTCGTCCTGCGCGGCCAGTGCGACTACAAGCGGTGGGAGATCGCCCGCGAGTACCGGGACACCCTGCCGGGCGCGAAGCTCCTGTACGTGCGGGGTGCGGGCCATGTGATCGAGGCCGAGCAGCCTGCGCTCCACCGCGACGCGATCACCGCGTTCCTCACCGGCGGGCCGCTGCCGCTGGCCCCGCACACCGGATACGGCCTCCCATGACCGACGAGTCAGGGCACCGCGGCGAGAGCCTTGCCCAACACCGTCACCTGGGTGTCCGACATCTGCGACACCGGCCCGCCCCCGGCCGCGGCCTGGAGCGTGCCCGTGACGGTCCGGTTGCGGTCCCGGACGCTGACGGTGACCCAGTTGGGAGCCGAATTGATCGAGTAGAGGCAGTCCGCGGGGACGTTCGGGCATGTCCGCAGGCCGCTGGTGCCGTCCTTTGAAGGCCGTCCCCCTGCCTGCAGTTCACCTGCCGGGGTGAATGCCCTGGATATGTCCTCGCCCGGGTGTGCTGTTATGTTGGCGTCGCGATCGGGGGATCGGGTGGAGCGCCCTCGTGCCTCCCTGCTCCAAGACGGAGGCTCGCAGCGTGCGCCGGTTCCTTGTCGCCCTCTCGGCCGCGTCCCTGCTCCCGCTCGCCGCGTGCGGGGGCGGCGGGTCGCCGGGCGCCGCCGAGTCCGAGGCGCCGCCGCTGTCGGAGGTCAGTCCGATGGCCCCGCCCCCGTCCAGCACCCGGACGCCCGGTCCCGAACTGAAGGCGGCGTGCCCGCTGCTGCCGCCGGGGCGGCTGGTCTCGGTGCTGGGTGCCCGCGATCCGAAGCCGCACGAGGACCCGGGCGGTCCCCTGGCGCGCACCTGCCGGTACGTGTCCACCAGCGGCGGGATGTTCCTGATCGTCGGGACCGAGCCCGCCAACGGCACGGCCGACGAGATGGCCTCCCGCGTCATCCGGCGCTACAGCGGGTCGCTGGTGAAGGTCTCCGGGGTGGGGGACGCCGCGTACTACCAGAACGGGCCCGGCGGCCAGACCATGGTGGTCACCCGGGCGGAAGGCCCCCAGATGCGGACGATCACGTTCAGCTGCCGCTTCCCGGGCGATCCCAAGGACAAGCTCGTCGTGCTGCTGCGCGGCGTCCTGGAAAGGATCTGATCCGGTGGCCGTCGGATGGCGCGGCGCGGGGCTCGCCTTCGTCCTTTGTGTCGCGGGGTGCGGGGGCGGCGACGCAGACGCCTGGGCGACGCGCGGGGCGGCGGTGCCCGTTCCGAACGAGCCGCAGCCGACCCGCTCCCCCGACGCGTCGGTCGTCGGGGTGGACGGGCTGCGGGTCGCGCTGGAGGGGCGCGTGGCGGCGACGGCGGGGCTGGTCCGTCCGCTCAAGTCCGACTGCGACACCACCGTGGCCACGCCGTCGTTCACCTGCCGCGTCACCTTCATGGACGAGGTCGTCACCTACCGCGTGACCACCGAGGCCCGGGGGACGAACTCCTTCACCTGGAAGGCCCAGGCGGACGCGATGGTCGTCACGCGCACCGGGATCCAGGCCGCGGTGTGGCGCACGTACTCGCCCCGCGCCACCGCGATCAGGTGCGACGCCTTCCCCGAGCGCCAGCGCGCGGCGCCGCGGGCGGTGCTGCCGGGCCGCTGCTACGTCAAGCCGACGCTGAGCGATCGGGCCTTCGGCCGCGACTCCGGGAACGCCGCCCGCACGGTCGCCGTCAAGATCAGCGTCTATGACGGCTCGCTCGGGCTCACCGAGCAGACCCAGTAGCGATCGCGAGATCCCCGAGAAGCTCGCTATTGGCGGTAGTTCTCCACCTGCGAGGCGGGCCTGACCTGGGCGTCATCGGGATTCTGGCCCGCCTGGACGCGGGCGCGGCGCTGGCGGAGGAGGTCCCAGCACTGGTCGAGGGCCACCTCCAGCTCCTTGAGGCGCCGGTGCTCCTCGGCGTCGGACGGGCTCTCGTGCTCGTGGCGGGCCCGCAGCTCGCGCTCCTCGTCGACGAACGCGCGGATGCGTTCGAGGATGTCCTTCTCGTCCATCGGCCCCTCCGTTCCGTGACCACCGGTCACCTGCACCACCGAATTATCCCTGGATCTCAGAGCTTTCCCGAAATCGGTCGCTAAGGATCTTTACTCTTGTCAGCAGGCTGACAGGAGAGCGTGCTGGGGGCGGGGATGCGCGGAGCGAGGACAAGCGGCCTGCTGCTCGGGGCCGCCGCGGTGGGATTCGTCGCGGACGCGCTGTGGCGCCGCACCCGGGCCAGGTCCCTGGCGACCGCGCCGTCGGCCGCGCCCGACACCCCCGAGGGCGCGTACCGGCTGGTCCGCGCGGCCGGGGTGCGGGTTCCCGAGCCCGACCTGCGCGCCGCCCGCGCCCACGCCGCCGACCAGGGACTGGACGTCCTCGACCTGGTCCCCGCCCGCCTCGACACCGCCCGCGCGCTCGAACTGCTGCTCCTGGCGCCCCGGCGGGCGAACCGGATGGCGCGCGGCGCGACCGCCGGGCACGCGCTGCTGGTCTCCGCCGACGTCCACCGCCGCGCCGAGGTGACCGGCGACGCGCTCACCTACAACGAGATGGACGAGCTCGCGATCAGGCTCCGCAGGTACGCCCCGGTCACCACCGACGCGGTGATCGTCCCCGGCCTGGCGCCCGTGCCGTGCACGCCCGCCGAGCGGCGGGCCGTGCTGCGGCGGCGCTGGCTGTCGCACCTGCCGACGTACCTGACCGGCAACCTCCTCGCGCTCGGCGGGCTGGGCGCGCTCGCGGCGCGCCGTCCCCGCTGGGGCGCCGCCGTGCTCGCCGCCGCCTGCGCCCAGCCGTACCTGGCCACCCTGTGCACGCCGCTGCGCCCGCACGACCGCGCCCGGTTCTCCCTGACCCGGCCGGTCGCCGCGCCCTACCGCTGGGCCCGCGTCGCCATCGCCCCGGAACACCCCGACCCGCGGATCGAACGGGCCCGGGACGGATACGCCGCCGACATCGCCGAAGGCGTCGAACGCTTCCTCCTGCCCGCCGCGACCGCCTGCCCCTGGTGCGCCGGCACCGACCTCCGCAAGCTCCTGACCAGCGGCGAGTACCAGCGGAACAAGCCGGGCACCTTCCGCCTCGACACGTGCCGATCCTGCGGCCACGTCTTCCAGAACCCCCGGCTCAGCACCGAGGGCCTCGACTTCTATTACCGCGACTACTACGACGGCCTGGGCGCGGAAGAGGTCGAGGACGCGTTCCGCGTCAGCGGCCACTCCTACAAGGGACGCGCCACGATGGTGAGAGGCCACGCCGTTCCCAAGGCGTGGCTGGACGTCGGCGGCGGCCTCGGCCATTTCTGCTCCTACGCCCGCGACATCTGGCCGGACACCCGATTCGACGCCCTCGACATGGGCGCGGGCATCGTCCAGGCGGAGAAGCAGGGCTGGGTCGACCGCGCGCACCGGGGCTTCTTCATCGACAAGGCAGCCGAACTCGCCGGGCGGTACGACGTCGTCAGCATGCACCACTACCTGGAGCACACCCTCGACCCGGCCGCCGAACTGGACGCCGCCGCTAAGGTCCTCCCGGCGGGCGGCCACCTGCTCGTCGAGGTGCCCGACCCGCAGTCGCCGTTCGGGCGGCTGGCCGGACGCTGGTGGCACAACTGGCTCCAGCCCCAGCACCTGCACCTCATCCCGTTCGGCAACCTCGTCCAGGCCCTGCACGAGCGCGGCCTGGAGGTCGTGGCCGTCGACCGGGGCACCGCCCACCAGCGCGCCGACGCGCTCCCCGCCCTGATGGTGATGCTCAACCGGCTCGTCCCCGACCCGGACCGGCCCTGGCGGCCCGCCGGACGGCGCCGCCTCCGCGTCGCCGTCCGCACCGCCGCCTACCTGGCCGCGCTGCCGCCGCTCGCCGCCGCCTTCGCCGCCGACCAGCTCGCCAGCGCCGTCATCGCCAGGACCGGCGGCGCCAACGCCTACCGCGTCCTCGCCCGCAAGACCGGTTAGCGGGCCGGGACCGCGCCCCCGTTCCCGGTGTGGGACGCCGAGCGCAGCGCGTGCTCGATCAGCCCCACCAGCACCTCCTTGGCCGACCCGGGACGGCGCGCGTCGCACAGGATGATCGGGACCTGCGGGTCCACGTCCAGCGCGGCCCGGATCTCCGGTCCGTCGTAGCGTTCGGCGTCGTCGAAGCAGTTCACGGCGATGACGAACGGCGTCCCGCGCCGCTCGAAGTAGTCGATGGAGGCGAAGCTGGCCGGCAGCCGCCGCGTGTCGGCCAGCACCACCGCGCCCAGCGCGCCGCGCGACAGCTCGTTCCACATGAACCAGAACCGCTCCTGGCCCGGCGTCCCGAACAGGTAGATCGCCACGCCGTCCCGCAGCGTGATGCGGCCGAAGTCCATCGCCACGGTCGTGGTGCGCTTGGCGGCCACGCCCTCGATGTCGTCCACGCCGACACCGGCGTTGGTCAGCTTCTCCTCGGTGCGCAGCGGCCGGATCTCGCTGACCGCGCCGACCAGCGTGGTCTTGCCGACCCCGAAGCCGCCGGCCACCAATATCTTCAGCGCCACCCGCGGCCCGTCCGCGGCACCCGGATCGGGAGCCGCGGCGGGGGCGGGATCAGAGCGCGCGTAGCTCATCGAGCACCCTTCTGAGCAGGTTCTGGTCGACCTGCGCGGTCGGCGGCTCCCACTGCTGCACCGCGAGCAGGCCCTGGGCGAGCAGGTCCCCGGCCAGCACCCGGATCACGCCGAGCGGCAGGTCCAGTTCGGAGGCCAGGTCCGCGAGCGTGTACGGCCGCCGGCACGCCGCCAGCATCCGCCGCTGCTCGCGCGACAGCCGGGTCAGGTCGGCGGGCGCGTGGCCGGTCGCCACGATGATGGCCACGATGTCCAGCGGTTCTCCGGCCGGGACGGTCCGGCCGCGCGTCATCGCGTACGGGCGGACGATGGGACCGGCGGCCTCGTCCAGCCACCGCTCCCGTCCCGGCCCCTGGGGAGGACCCCCGGTGGTGCTTCCTTCCATGCGGGGTCACCCGGAACCCGATCCGCTCGGTCTCAGCCCGGTCGACAGTTGCCGATGCACCCGCTTCACCAGCATCGTCATCTCGTAGGCGACCAGGCCCGCGTTGGCGCCGATATCGCTCAGCAGCGCCAGGCAGCTGTTGCTCCCGGCCGCGACCACGAAGAACAGGCCCTTCTCCATCTCCACGATCGTCTGCCGGATCTCACCCGAGTCCAGGTGCGGCTGCGCCCCGATCGCCAGGCTGTGGAACCCGGCGGCCAGCGCGGCCAGATACTCGGCGTCCTCGCGGGCGACCTCGCTGGAGGCCCCCATCACCAGGCCGTCCCGGGACAGGACGACGACCTTGCGCACCTGGGGCACCCGGCCGACCAGATCGTCCAAGAGCCAGGCGAGCCCTGCCGTTCCGTCCGATGGAGCGCTCATGACGGTCTCCCATCTGCAGTGAACCCGTTTCCAGTGAAACCGTCTCCGGGGAAGCCCTCCCCTGTGAACCCGGCGCGTCCGGCCGGGCCCTCGTCCTCCTCGCGGCCGCGGAGCCAGCCCGCCTGCAGCGAGGCGAACAGGTCGCGGGACGCCTCCGCCGAGCGGTCCTCGGCGAAGGGGATGCGGGTCCCCTCCGGCGGGGTCGCGCCGGGCGGCTGCGGCGGCGCGACGTTGCGCAGCTCCGGTGCCAGGCTCGCCTGCCGGACGCGGCGCGGCAGCGGGGTGCGGCCGCTGCCGGTGCCGGTCACCTGCGGCGGCGACATCGGCGGCGGCACGTACGGGTGCCGGTCCTCCGGCTCGGGCAGCGGCCTGGTCCACGACTCGGGCGTCCACGAGCCCGAGCCGTCGGAGATCCCGGCGACCGGGACGTCGGGGGCCGGGAAGTCGTGGGCCGGGGCGCCGGTGGCGCCGGCGACCGGGATGTCGGTGATCCCGGCCACCGGGCCCGGCGAGGCCTCGGGGGACGGGCGCGGCCCCGGCAGCACCGGGCGGTCGGGGACGGGCGCCGACAGCTCGGCGTTGTTGCCGGGGCCCGGCGAGGGGTTCCGCCAGACCTCGGCCTCGATCGTCTGCGCCGGGTTCGGCACGCCGTTCCGCCCGCCCGGCGCCTGGATCGCCGGCGGGCGGCCGGGGTCCTGCGGCCGGGCGATCGGGGCGCGCTCGGGACGCCGCGGCGCGTCGTCCTCGGGGCCCTCCACGTCCACGATCAGCTCGCGCGGCACCAGCACGACCGCGCTGATGCCGCCGTACAACGACGGCTGGAGCGCGACCTTGACGCCGTGCCGGGCGGCGAGCCGGGACACCACGAACAGGCCGAGCCGGTCGCTGTCGGCCAGGTCGAACTCCGGCGGGCGGGCCAGCCGCATGTTCAGCGCGTCCATCTCGGCCGGCTCCAGGCCGATGCCGCGGTCCACGATGTCGATCGCGAAGCCGTTGGCGCCCATCTCCCCGCGCACCAGCACCTCCGTCGGCGGCGGCGAGAACACCGTGGCGTTCTCGATCAGCTCGGCCAGCAGGTGGATGATGTCGGCCACCACCTCGCCGATCACCGCGGCCTGCGCGGACACCACCACGACCTCGACCCGGGTGTAGTCCTCCACCTCGGCGACGGCGGCGCGCAGCACGTCGTCCACGTGCACCGGACGGCTCCAGCCGCGGCCGGGCGACGCCCCGGACAGGATGACCAGGCCCTCCGCGTGCCGGCGCATGCGGGTGGTGAGGTGGTCCAGCCGGAACAGGTCCTCCAGCGCCTTGGGGTCGGAGGCGCCGCGCTCCATCTCGTCCAGCATGCTGAGCTGGCGGTGCAGCAGCGACTGGCTGCGCCAGGCGACGTTGAGGAACACCCGGCTGATGCCCTTGCGCAGATGCGACTCGCTGACGGCGGTCTCGATCGCGGTGCGCTGCACCCGGTTGAACGCCTCGCCGACCCGCGCCACCTCGGTCGTCTTCCCGACCTCCAGCGGCGGGGCCTCGGCCGCCACGTCCACCTCCTCACCGCGCCGCAGCCGGGCGACCACCCCCGGCAGCCGGTCCTCGGCCAGGTTCAGCGCGGCCCGCTGCAGCCCGCGCAGCTCGCGGGACAGGCTGCGGGCGGCCAGCAGCGACAGGATCACCGACGCCACCACGGCCAGCAGCCCGAACCCGCCGGCCAGCGCCAGCCGCAGCACGATCCGCTCACCGATCGGCTGCGCCATCTCGTTCAGCGACAGGCTGGTCTGGGTGACGGCCTGCTCCCACGCCTGCGACAGCCGCGGCGTGGTCGCCGGCCAGTTCGCCGCCTCGCCCGGCAGCCGGTTGCCCGGGGCGGCGGCGATCGCGCCCTCCATCGCCCGGACGTCCTTGAAGCCCTGGGACGCGGCGAGCCGTTCCAGGGGCGCGCGCAGCTCGTCGTCCAGGTCGTTCATCCCGGCCTGCCACTCGCGGCGCCCGAGGGCGACCGACTGCACGAACGCCAGGTGCTCGGCCGGAGTGAACCGGCCGTCCCTGGCCAGCGCCGCGGTCACCAGCGCGTCCTCGCGCAGCATGAACGCGCGGGCGTTGCCCAGGCTGATCAGCGCGCGGCCCTGCTCGAAGATGGCCAGATCGTTGACGATCACCAGGCCGCTGAAGACCTGGATGATGCTGTCCAGCATCAGGCTGTAGGCGTCGATGATCTGGAGCGTCTCGGCACCGCCCGAGTCGACCTGGGCGCGCAGCGCGGGCAGCGTGTCCAGCCGCTTGAGCGCCGCGGCCAGCCGCTGCTCGCTGCGGGCGTCGGCGGCGTCGCGGGCCTCGGCCGACAGCGCGGTGCGGCGGAACGACGCCTGGACGCCGTCCGCCCGCTTGCGCTGCGCCTCCAGCCGCTGCCGCTCCTGCCCGTCGCCGCCGGCGCGGCCGCCGGTGCTGAGCGCGACCACGCTCAGCTGCCGTTCCTGCTGGAGCTGGTTCACCAGGTAGATGCCGGGCAGGCTGATCTTCTCGTAGGTGTCGGAGAAGTCGTACTTGTCGAGCGCGTCGCCGAGCGTGATGCTCGCCGCGAACCCCCACAGCCCGATCAGCGACAGCAGCGGGACCAGCAGCAGCGCGGTGATCCGCAGCCGTATCGGGCGCCTGCGCGGGCGCTTGCCCGGCGGCCTTTCCTGGTGATGTCGGCTGGCCATCTCATCACGTCCTCGGGGATGGGGTCGATGGGGACGGGGTCGGTGGGGACGGGGTCATGGCGGGTCCTCCTCGCCGCGCGGACGGGAGGCCAGGTGACGCAGCCGCTTGGAGATCAGCACGACCGCCTCGGCGTGCCCCCGCCCGGCCTGCTCGCGCGTCGTGTACTGCCCGATGTCGGCGTGCGTCGTCAGATCGGAGACGATGGTCTGCCATAGCAAGGGCCTTCCGTTCGAGGCGAATCCCTGATCGACGACGGTGAACCAGGTGGAGACCACGACCACCTCGGTCCCGACATGGATGACGTCCTGCGCCAGGAGGCGCGCCCCTATGTCGAGCAGCAGCCGCTGAGCCTCGTCCGAGGTGGCGCGCCCACCGTCCGCGCGGTACCAGTCCACGGCCATGACCATCCCCAGGAAGAAGGGAGAAGGGCTTTCAGGGAACGGGCGGCCCGGGTGCGGGCCACGCGGTCAGCTCGCACCACACGCACTTGCCCGACACGGTCTGGTCGGTGCCGTGGCGGTCGGCGATGGCCGCCACGAGGAACCAGCCGCGGCCGGTCTCGTCCATCAGGTCGACGCGCCTGACCCTGGGCGGGAACGGGCTCGGGTCGTGCACCTCGATGCGCAGCCGGGGCCCGGCGCGGAGCACCGTGAGGCGGAGCGTGGACCTGGGCGTGGCGGCGTGCCGCACCGCGTTGGTGACCAGCTCGGAGACCAGCACCTCGGCGTCCTCGCGGACGTGCTGGACGGCGCGCGCCGTCACCAGCGCCCGCATGAACGCGCGGGCCCGGGGGACGGAGGCGTGCACGGCCGGCAGTTCGAGCTCGTCCAGGGGTCTGAGCCTGGACGGGCCGGGCGCCGGAGCCGGGCTCGGGGCCGGGGACGCCGCCGGGTCCCGGGGGTCGGGGATGAGGGGGTCGGGGGTCTGTTTCGCCTGGTCAGTCCTGGCGATGGTGGGGGGTTCGGCCGACATGGGGGACGCCTCCTCGGAAGGGGCGCAGTGACCGGGGCGTCCGGCGCGGAGGGCACGCCGGAATCCGCGGATCACCGGATGTGGGCACCGATGCCGCGTGGACGCGCGGCGGGAAGATGATCGGTGAGGGGGGAGCCGGGCGGCCGGGACGGGTCATGGCGGGTGTCGTGACGACGGCCCTCATGACGGGTCGGACCCCTCGGCGTGCGCGGCCGCGCGCTCGCGCAGCAGCTGTGCGGTGCTCCTGAACCAGTCGTGGTTCTCCTGCTCGAACCGCCGCCCCCGGAGGCAGGTGAGGTACGGTCCGATCGGTTCGCCCTGCCGCAGGAAGGTCTCCTCGTCGAGATCCCCGCGCAGCCGTTCCAGGGTGCGGTCGAACAGCGCGACCTTGGCCGCGGCGGCCAGCGCGCGCTCCTCCAGCTGGGCGATCACCGCGGGGACCTGGATGTGGTCCACGGCCTGCACCATGACCAGCAGGTCCTCGCGGATGAGCCCGGGCTTGGCGGGCACGGTGGCGAACCGCTCCAGCTCCTCGATCCCGGCCGGTGTGACGGTGTAGACCCGCTTGTTGGGCCGGTCGTGCTGGATGACCTGGCGTCCGGAGATGAGCCCTTCCGACTCCAGCCTGCTCAGCTCGGTGTAGAGCTGCTGAGGGACCGCGTGCCAGAAGTTGGAGACCGCCACGTCGAAGATCTTGGCCAGCTGGTAACCGCTGTACTCACCGTCGAGCAGTGCCGCGAGCACCGCGTGGCGTAGCGCCATGGATCGCCCTCTCCCCGGTTGGTTCAGGGTAGTGTCAGAGCTTACTAGTCAAAAACATGACTAGTAAGGACTTCAACTAAAAAGGGCAGATTCTTCGCAGCATCGGACGAACGGGCGGCCTCCCTCGCAACGGAGACGGCCGCCCGCCGGGACCCTCGGTACCTCCCTTCCTGACTCGTCCGACGCCGAGAACGTCAGGTGCCCGCGCGGCGCGGCGCGGCGGCGGCCGGATCGAGATCGCCGCCCAGCCGCCTGATCCTCCCCTCCAGGAAGTCCTCGCGGGTCAGCGGGCGCTGGATCTTGCCGCTGGTGGTGCGGCGGACCGCGCCCCGGCCGGCCAGCACCACGCTCACCGCGGTCAGCCCGAACGCGCGGGCGACCGTGTCCCGGGTCAGCGCGGCCAGCTCGTCCGGCGACCGCTCCCCCGCCGCCGCGGCGGCGAACTCCTGCACGATCACCACGTGCTCGGCCCCCGGCGCGGAACCGGCCGGGTCGAGGGCGAACGCGGCGGTGGTCCGGGCCGCCGGATGGGCCGCCATCGCGGCCTCCTCCAGGTCGTGGGCGTAGATGTTGTGCCCGTTGACGATGATCAGGTCCTTGATCCTTCCGGTGATGTACAGCTCCCCGTCGACCCGGAACCCCAGGTCGCCGGTGCGCAGGTAGGGCCCCCGCCCGTCGGCGGTCCGGGCCTGGAAGTCCGCGCGGGTGCGGTCGGGCCGCCGCCAGTAGCCCCGGGCGACGCTGCCGCCCGCGACCCAGATCTCGCCGACCCGCCCGTCCGGCAGCACGGCCCGGGTGTCCGGATCGACGACGCGGACGTCCAGCCTGACCGGACGGCCGCTGCTCACCAGCCGTTTCCCCGGTGTACGGACGACGGCCTCGTGACGGCTCAGCGCCTCGGCGTCGAATTCGCGGACGACCGCGCCCGTTCCCAGCGGGGCGCCCGTGACCAGCAGCGTCGTCTCGGCCATCCCGTAACACGGCATCCACGCCCCGGCCCGGAACCCGGCCTTCCCGAACCGCTCCACCATCCGCTCCAGCGTGTCGGCCCGCACCGGCTCGGCGCCGTTCTTGGCCGTCCGCAGGCTGGACAGGTCCAGCCCCTCGAGCTGGGCGTCGGTGACGCGGCGCAGCACCAGCTGGTACCCGAAGTCGGGCGCCACGGTGATGGTGCCGCGATGCCGGCTGATCAGCTCCAGCCACAGCACCGGGCGCTTGATGAACGTGATCGGCGAGGTGAACACGTACCGGCAGCCCAGGTACAGCGGCTCCAGGAACTGCCCGACCAGCCCCATGTCGTGGTAGTGCGGCACCCAGCCGACCCCGACGGTGTCCGCGGACCCGTCGATCCGCCGCTTGATCTCCTCGGCGTTGTAGAGGAGGTTCCCGTGCGTGACGATGACGCCCTTGGGATCGCTGGTCGAGCCGGAGGTGTACTGGAGGAAGGCGGGGGTGTCGGGGGTGAACTCGGGGGCCGTCCAGCCGTCCGGGTCGTCCCTCACATCGGTGTCGGTGGCCAGGCGGCCGACGTGTTCCGCCAGGCCGGCGCCGTCCAGCCATTCGCCGATCATGCCGCGGCGCGCCTCGTCGGTGAGGATCCAGGTGATGTCGGCGTCGCCGATGATCCCGTAGGTGCGGTCCGCGCGTCCCGCGTCCAGCGCGGGCAGCGGCGCCGGAACCGCGATCGCCCGCGCGTACAGGCAGCCGAGGAAGGCCACCAGGAACTCCAGGCCCTCCGGGTAGAGGAGCAGCACGGCCCGGTCGCGCAGCCCGAGGGCGTTCAGCCGCGCCGCCACCGCGCGGGCCCGCCGGTCCAGCTCGGCGAACCCCAGCTCGTCCTCCCGGTAGCGGCGCCCCGGCCCGCGCTCCTCGCTCACGAAGGTGAAGGAGCGGCCGTCGCCGTGCCGCCGGACGTTCTCCCGGACGACCGCGACGAAGTCCTTGGCGTCCTTGAACTCCCGCGCCGATTCCACCGCGATCACCCCGCCGCCGGGAGCGGCACCGAGACCGAGCGCCCGCCGTCGGCCAGGCCCAGCAGCGTGAACCAGCGGCCCTCCCCGAAGCAGCGGAACATCGTCTCCTCCAGCGACGGCAGGTACTGCTCCGACAGCGCCGTGTCGGGCCGCGCGCGCTGCAGCAGCCGCTCCAGCACGAGCACCAGCCACGCGCCGTCGGCGAACGAGCCGCCGAACTCCGCGTGGTTGTGGATCCAGGTGAGCATGCACGAGACCATCGCGTGGATCTCGCAGTGCCGCCGCGCCCGCCGCAGCGCCTCCGCCGAGGTGGTGTCGGACGGGTCCGCCCGCACCTGCGCGTGCAGCTCCGACCGCAGATCGCCGATCCGCGCCACCAGCGCCGCCAGGTCGTTGGCCACGTCCGGCGCGGCGAACACCCGGGCGGTCGCCAGCAGCGTCTCCACCGTCGCCTCGTACTGGCGGCCGATCTCGTCGTGCCCCTCGTTCGTCAGCTGCAGCAGCCGGCCGTCCGGGCGCCACTCCGGCGGCGTCCGCGTCCAGCTGAACAGGTCGGCCAGCAACTCCCCGGACGCCTCCGCCTCGGGCTGGTCGCCGACCAGGAACGGGAGTTGCCCGGCGACGTTGGCCAGGTTCACGTGCGTGGTGCCCTCGAAGATGCTCGCGATGGCGTGGTCGCGCTGCAGCTTCTGGAACACCCCGTGCGCCACGCCCTCGCGCAGGTAGCCGCGCGCCGCGAGCACCGCCCCGATGCTGGCCACCACCTCCTCGCCCTGCACGGGCACGAAGTACTTCACGATGGACGACCACAGGCTCAGCCGCCCCGGCGCCACCGTCAGCGTCCGCGCCACCGGGATCGCCACGCACTCGGCGATCAGCAGGTCCAGATGCGCCTTGACGAGATGGTCGCGGATCACCGGGATCTGGTAGATGTCCGCGCCGTACAGCTTGCGGGCCCGCGCGTACTCCATCCCGATGCGCACCACCGCGTCCATCGTCCCGATCGACAGCGCCGCGATCGCGGTCCGGGTGATCTGCAGGGTCTTGAGCGTCTGGACGAGCCCGGAGCCCGGCCGCCCGATGATGGCGTCGGCGGGCACCCGCGCCCCCTCGAACACGACCCCCGACAGGTCGTGGCCGCGCAGCCCCACCGTCCTGACCGGCGGCAGCACCGACCACTCGCCCGGGTCCAGGTCCTGCTTGTCCACCAGGATCAGGGAGAAGTCGCGCGGGCCCGTCTTGGCGTAGGCGGTGACGAACCGGCCGCGGGTGGCGTTGCCCACCGGCCACTTGGTGCCGGTCAGCACCAGATCGCCATCGTGGGCCTTGGGGACCGCCTGCGCCTCGCAGGCCATCACATCGCTGCCGTGGTCGGCCTCCGAGACGCCGAAGCAGGCCAGGTCGCCGTCCAGGACGCCCTCGGCCACGGCCTTCTGCTGGCGCGGGTCGCCCCACAGCCACACCGGGTTCACCGCCAGCAGGCCCGACCCGTACATCACGGCGACGGTGAGGCTGCGCCGCGAGATGCCGCGCGTGACGAAGAACAGCTCTTCCAAGGTGGTCAGCCGCCCGCCGAGGTGGCGCGGCACCAGATATCCGGGGAAGCCCCAGGCGCGGACCGTCTCCACGGCGCCCTCGGGCAGCTCGTCGCGCTCCTCGGCCTCGACGATCGACTTGTAGGAGAAGGGCCCGGCGGCGTCGTCCAGGGGGTCGCCGAGAAGGGCGTCCAGATCGGCGGCGATCCGGTGCGCCGGGGACAACTCTGCGCGCGGGGAGACTTGGCTACTGGTCATCGTTGGGTTCCCTCTTCTCGCGTGGCGAGACGTCGTTCGCAGGGCACGGCGGGGCGGGGGCACGGTCGCACCCCCGCCCGGTGCCGTCCTGGGTGGACGGCACCGGGCGGGCCGGGCGGCCGCGCGTGCGGTGGCCAGGGGGATACGGCGGCGGGGGCCGGCCGTCAGGCGGTCAAACGGTCGTCAGTCGGCAAGGTGGCCGGGCGCTCCGGGGAGCCGGGGACGCGCGACGGTTTCAGGCGGACTCCTCGATCTCCTGCATGCGCCGTCCGACCGCCCGGGCCAGGGTCATCGCGGCGGGCAGCGGCCGGACCATGACCGTCAGGTCGCGGACCAGCCCCTTCCCGTCGAAGGTGATCAGGTCCAGTCCCTGGACCCGCGTGCCCATGACCTTGGCGGTGAAGACCAGCGCCTGCACCGGCGGGGCGCCGCCGTTCCCGGCGGGGTCCCGGCCGGCCAGATCGTGCGTGTACGAGAAGTCCTCGAAGACCTCCAGCAGCACGCTGAGCAGACCGGTGACGGAGTCGGCGCCCCGGTACGGCTTCACCATCACCGGGCTGTGGAACTCGATGTCCGGCGCGAGGGTCCGGGTGATCGCGGCGAGGTCCTTGGACTCCACCGCCGCGCGGAACGATCCGGGCGGGGCGCTCACGCCGCCCGTTCCGTTCCCACGGCCTCGGCCAGGTCGTTCGCCCAGGCCCGGTAGCCGTCCGGCGACGGGTGGAAGCCGTCGGAGGCGAACAGCGTGCGGTCGGCGGCCATGTCCGGATCCATCGGGACGTGCACGGCGCCGTTGGCCCGCGCCACCTCCCGCATGATCCGGTCCATCGCCCGCGCCCGGCCGCCCATGACCAGGCGCAGCGGCTGGGGCAGCGCCGGGAACCGGTGCACCGGGGGCATCCCGGCGACGATCACCTCGGCGTCGCGGTACCGGCCGCGCAGCGCCCCGAGCAGGTCGGTCAGGTCGGCGGTCCAGGTCTTCAGCGGGCGCCGTCTCATCAGATCGTTGATGCCGACGGTCACCACCACGATGTCGGGCGGGGCTCCGTCCTGATCCGCGTCCAGGGCCGGGACGAGATCGGTGCCGATCCGCCGGGCGGTGGCGCCGTTCTTGCCGGACACGACCCAGGCCACCCCGCGGCGCAGGCGCCGCTGGAGCGCCCCCGCGAGGAAGCCGGGCAGGGCCCGCTCGTGCTCGGCGGCGCCCACTCCCGCCGCGGTGGACTCACCGATGACGACGAGCCGCAGGAGCGGGACCGCGCCGGCGACCGTGCCCCGGTCGGCGCCGGAGGCGGGGTCGAGCCGCGGGGTCCGGCGAACGGTCCGCCGACCCTGGACGAGCAGAACGGGCGCGAGGACCAGCGCCATGGCCGCGTGCGGAACACCCGCCAGCACGCGCGGTATCCGGGCGGCGCGGGAGGCTTTCCCCGTACGGCGGGGAGGCGGGGGCGCGGCGTCGGAGGCCGCGCGCGTGTCAGGGACGCCGCCGGTGCCGGTGGCGTCGCGAGAGTCGGGGACGCGTGGGGTGCCGGGGTCGGCGGTGGCGTCCGGGCGGATGTCGGTGTCGGTGTAGCTGTCGGCACGGGTGAAAGAGGCTGGTCTCTGCATCTCTACCCCAGAGTGTGGCTATCCCGATGACGAGAGGACGTGTTCCCCCAGTAGGTTTCTTACGATTCCGGTGATGATCTCCGCCACGTAGGCGTGTCCCGCGGAGTTGAGGTGGATCCCGTCGAAGGCCCACAGCGACGGGTCGGCCACGCGCGGCACGGCGTCCGGCTCGATGAATTCCATTGCATGTGCACGTGCACTGTGCCGCAGTTCCGCGTTGAACCCTTGAATACGTTCGAGTATGCGTTTTCTTCGGAAGTCGGAGATGATAGATCGTTCCAGCAGTGGCGGACGGGGGACCGGTGCCGCGACGCCCACCGCGCCGACCGACCGGGTCCAGCCGAATATCTCTCCCAGATGCCCGGCCGCCTCCGTCCTCTCGAATCCGTTGACGACGTCGTTCATTCCGCAGTTCAGCACCACCAGCCCCGGGGTCAGGCGGCGGACCTCGGGCAGCTGGGCCCGGGTCACCTCCGCCACGGTCGCGCCCGCCCCGCCGAGGTTGGCGACGCGGTCGCGGGTCAGGTCGAGGTTGCCGGCCAGCCGGCCGGCCCAGCCGAGCCAGCCGCCGGCCGGATCGGGGTCGTCGCGGCCTTCGGCCAGGCTGTCCCCGAGCACGACCAGCCTTACGGGAGCGGGAGCGGGCGGCATTGCCCGTTCCCGCATCAGCGGACCAGCTCGAGCAGGTAGTCGGTCAGGGTGTCGACCGTCCCGCGGCGGCGCGCCTCCGCCACGTCGACCTCGACCTGCAGGTGGTCCTCGATGTCGCTGATGATGCTGATGGCGTAGACCGAGTCGACGCCGTAGCGGGCCAGCTCGACCGTGGGGTCGATGCTGTCGGCCGGCTTGTCGAGATAGAACGCGATCCGGTCGAGGAGCCAGGTTTGCAGCCCACCGCGAGATATGGTCTCCGTTTCGTTCACCGCGTTCCCCTTCTGTAGAGGTGATTTTTTACCGAGTCCCCCCGAGTTCAACGCGATTTCCCCCGCTATCGGGCTTCTCCTATCGGGGCGCAACGAAGATTACCGCCGTGACCGTATCAGACGGCACAGTGACCTGTGAACTATTGGAAACAATCTATTTTCTGCGCTGTAAATTGAGTCAGCGAGCCGGTAAATGGGGCGGACCTAAGTCCTGGCGGACCGTGATCAATGGACGGGTCCGGGCCGGGCCGGAGAAAGAGATCATCCGGGCGCGCAGAAAGATCCTTTTCTTCCCTCCCCCCGGTTCACCTGCCCGCATACCGGGTGGGATCCGGACAGAACGTGAGAGTTGCACCGGATCCGACACGCGGGACGAGGCGCGACGACCGGGCACACCGTGCCACCCGGGGATTTTGGGACAGCGCCGAACGCGAAAATGACCACCCGAGCATCGACGGTTCCCGCCCGTGCCTCACGCACACGTCGGCGGCCCCGTGAGCGTCGCGACGACGGTCGGTGCGCTGTGTATCGGTCCACAGCGACACTCCGTCACCGCCGATGACGCCGGCCGTCACCCGGCGTGAGGCGCACCGCTCGGAAAGTCCGGGTTGTCCGTTCCATCTGCGCGTGAGACGCCCGAGTTGCCTGAGATATCCGAACCATCCGAGTCATCCGGTTCTGGCGTTCGGCCCGCGAAACCGTCCCAGAGGAACGCGGCCGGGCCCGCCACCCGGAACAGCTCCTCCACCCGGGAGCGGTCGCCGTCCAGATGGGTCAGCGTCTGCACGCCCAGGAACGCCGCGATCGCGATCGAGCCCAGCTCCCGCGACGGGACCACGTCCTCCAGCGCGGTGCCCGCGACCAGCCGGCGGACGGCCGCGGCGGCGAACTCCGACCACGGGCCCACATGGGCCAGCAGCTCCTCGCGCAGCCGCGGGGACGTCGCCGCGGCGGTGAACAGCTCCTGCACCGCCGCGATGTGGCCCTCCTCCGCCATGTCCTCGGCGTACAGGCCGCGCAGCCGGTCCAGCAGCTCCACCGCGCTGTCGCACGACCCCAGCGCCTCCTGGTACGTCTCCATCCGCTTCCGGCCGGTGTGGCGCAAAGCGGCCAGGAGCAGATCCTCCAGATCCTCGAAGTGGTAGTAGATGACGCCCGGCGCGAACCCGCCGGTGCGGGCGATCGAGCGCGCGGTCGTACCGCCGTACCCCTCGGTCGCGAGGGTGCGGACGGCCGCCTGGAGGAGCCGCTCCCGGGCCTCCTCACGCCGGGCGCGCGGCCGGGACGTCCGGGGCCGGGATAGGGGCATCGGGGTCAGATCACTCTCCGCGGACGGACGCCCGCCGCGTCCAGGAAGGGGTCGAGCCGCCGGGCCAGCCTGGCCAGGTGGTGGCTCGGCACCTGGGGATAGAGGTGGTGCTCCAGGTGGTAGGTCAGCTCCAGGAACAGCGCCGGGACCACGCGCCCGCGCAGCGTGTGCGTCTGGGTCAGCGGATCCTCCCCGTAGTGGCGGTGCGGCAGGTGGACGGTCAGCAGCGGGTAGACCCAGCTGCCCGCGATCATCATCGTGGCGTAGACGAGCAGTCCCCGCCAGAACAGCGCGGCCTCGGTCGCGGTGCGGCCGAGGCCCAGCGAGCGGTGGACGACGTCGTGCGTGGCCGTCACCACCGCCACGAAGATCCCGAACGCGATGAGCGGCGTCGTCCACCACCAGCCCGCCGCGGCGGCCCCGGCGAACAGCGCGACGCCCAGGTAGGGCAGGGAGAGCGTGAGCGTCCTGCGGCGGCGGGTGGTCACCAGGAGGTCGTGGCCGAGTTCGGACAGCCGGGGGATCGGGTGCGTTCTCATCGCGCGGCCACCCGTCCGGCCGTTCTCAGCACGGCGTCGGCGACGATGCGGCTGCCGAGCGCGCAGGCGACCGTGCCCAGCCCAGGCCAGGTCGAGTCGCCCGCCAGCCAGAGGCCCGGGACGCCCAGGGAGTGCGGGACGGCGTTCTGGTTGGCGTTGCCGGGAGTCTGGCGCGCACCCCCGACGGCACCGCGCGGCCGGAACGCGAAGCGCTCGTACGAGCGGGGTGTGCCCACGTCCAACACGACGGCCCGTTCGCCCAGGTTCGGGTGGACGCGGCGCGCCAGCCCCAGGAGCCGCTCCCCCATCTCATGCTTGCGCGCCTCGTACGCGGCGTCCGTCAGCCCTTCCCAGGCCGCGAGCTCGGTGTGGGTGGAGACCATCACGGCGCGATGTCCGGGCGGGGCGCTCTCGGTGTCGCCGGGTGCGGAGACCGAGACGAACATGTTGTTGCCGTCGCCCAGGGGACGGCCGTAGTCCTGCAGCAACTGGTGGTGGGTGAAGTCCTGGCCCACGACCTCGTCCTCTGGAACGCCCAAGAAGACGACGATCGCGCCACCGAGGTCGTCCGCGTCCCGTTCGAGGTAGGGCCGAAGCCGTGCCGCCAGGGCGGGGACAACGCGGGCGGTCGTCTCCACGGGTAGCGCGCTCACGACCTGCTCCGCGTGGACGACCCCCCTCTTGGTGTGGACCTCGAAGGCACCGGCCTGGCCGCGCACCCGTTCCACCTCGCAACCCACGCGCAGCTGCCCGCCCATCCCCCTGTAGTGGGCGGTGAAGCGGCGCCAGAAGCCGCGCATGCCGCCGTCGGCCCGGGTGAGCCCGGCCCCGCGGATGGTCACGCCCAGGGCCGCGTTGATGAGCGGGGCCCTGTCGACCGTGCTGTGCACCGTGTCCTCCACCAGCATCGACAGCAAGCCCACCAGCGGGTCGTCGCCGCGCAGACCGTGCCGGACGAGGGCGTCCCCGAGCGTGGCGTTCATGTGCCGGACCAGCGGAAGGTTGCGCGGGCCCAGCGCCCGGAGGTTGTGCACGGCGTCAGAGGGCCGTCGCAGGGGCAGCCGTACACCGGCGCGGCTCGCGTCCCAGAACACCTGCGCGATGCGGTCGAGCCCCGCCCAGAACGCCCTGTGCCGCGGGGTGCCGCCGAGGGCCCGCAGCCGCTCCCTGTGCCATGCCGCCGTGTCGCGGTGGAGGGTGACGGTGCGGTCGGGCAGCCACGCCGCGTACCCCGGCAGCGCCTCGCCGGGGACGGGGGCCATGCCGATGCCGTCGAGGAGTTCGGCGCCGACCCCTCCGGGCTCGAAGTCGACCATCGTCGTGGCGCCCACGTCGAACGAGAAACCGCGCCGCCGGTAGTAGCCCGCGCAGCCGCCCACGTGGCCGTGCGCCTCGATCACCGCGGTGGACAGGCCGGCCGCCTGGAGCCGCGCCGCGGTCGCCATCCCGGCGAGCCCGCCGCCGAGCACCGCCACCCGGCACGACACCGGAAACCGCGGCGCCGCCACGCGCCGTCTCTCCTGAACGTCTGTTCTGAACATGAGTTCAAAATCTGCGCGTGCCCGGCACGGGTCAAGGAAGGTAAGAACAAACTGCCCCTACCGGCAGCGGGCTCTAGACCGCCACGACGGTCTGGAGCAGTCCCCAGACGAAGTGCGCCACGTACGTGCCGCCGCCGTTCTCCTCGCGGGTGAACGTCACGTGCCAGCGGCTCGGCACTTCTCCCGCCTGGTGCCGGAGCGTCCCCGCGCCGCCGAAGCGCAGGTCGAGGTCGCCCACCACGCACGACCACGGGACCAGGTCGTCGACCGACGCGAGCTCGGGGACGGGCGAGTCCGCGGCCCTGACCAGCCACTCCTGGAGGATCGTCCCCTCAGGGCCGGTCAGCGTCTCGTACCGCAGCTCCGGCCACAGCCACAGCGGCCACCGCTCGACGGTGCACCCGACGTCGCCGAGCCGCCGCTCCCCGGTCTCGGACGGCGGGCCGAGGACGGCGGCGAGCCGGCGCCGCCCGTCCGGGAACGACCGTGACCGCACCATGCGCTGCCAGCGGGCGTTCACCTCGCGCATCTCGGTGCGCGAGGCGTCCAGCGACCTGGCGGCCTGCGCCACCAGGTCGGGCTGGTAGTCGGCCATCCGCCGGAGCAGGACGAGCTGGAACTCCCGCCGCGCGAACCCCTTCATGTCCCCTATCCCTACACCCTCGGGCGGCTAGAGCGTTCCACTCGAGGTCGCGGCCGACTTTTCCCAGCGTGGCGCAAGGGCTTTGCATGCGTGCAAGCCCCGGTGACTCCGCCCGCCCCGTCGCGTCAGAGTGTCTGTTGTGCGGGCGGCCCGCCGGCTCGCCCGAACCCGCCATCCGACTTCCCACGGGAACCCGACATCCACCGTCCCCCGACTTCCCCTGGCACGCGCATGTTCGGTTACAGCCCTACACGGATACGTGGAACCGCCGACGCCATGGACGCACTCGACGCTTGGGCCGGATCGCCGGCGTTCATCTCAGACCCCTTCTCCGAGCCCTCGCTGGAGCTCGGCACGCCCGCGGGCTGGGCGCCCGGCGCCCTGGCCGCCGAGGGCCTGCTCGGCGAGATCGACCTCGCCGCCACCCCGGCCGCCGTACGGCTCGCCCGCTCCTACGTGCGCGAGCTCGCGGGCGAGTTCTTCGGGGCGGGCGCGGCCGTCCTCGAGGACCTCGAACTGCTCACCAGCGAGACCGTGACCAACGCCGTGGTGCACGCGGCGCCGCTGATCGACGGCATGATCATGCTGGCCGTCCTGCACGTCGACCGGCACGTCCGGGTCGAGATCACCGACGGCGGCCCGATGCCGGGCGGTCCCGGGCCCGCGGACGACCCGCTCGCCGCGCGCGGGCGCGGGCTGCGGCTGGTCCAGGCGCTCGCCGTGGAGCACGGCAGGCATCACAACACCGACGGCACGGCCACGTTCTGGTTCGAGGTCGCGGTCGACGCCCACCCGGGCGAGGAGCTTCCGGGCGACGCGCCGGACGCCTCGCCCCTGGAGGAGCCGGAACGGTGGCTCGGCGGCTGGGTGATGCCGTGACCTCCGGGCCGGTGCTGAGCATGGACGCGCGGGACCCCGCCGCCCTGCCCGGCCGGCGCGCCGGCGGCCGCCGCGGACGCCCCGTGCCCGAGACCGCCCCGGAGCCCAACGCGGCCCGGATGTACGACTACTACCTCGGCGGCAAGGACAACTACGCCGTCGACCGCGAGCTGGCCGGCCGGGTCGTGGACGCGGCACCGGTCGTGCCGCTGGTGGCCCGCGCGAACCGGGCGTTCCTGCGCCGGTCGGTCCGATTCCTCGCCGAGAGCGCGGGGATGCGGCAGTTCCTCGACATCGGCTGCGGCCTGCCCGCGCTCGAGAACGTGAACGGCCTGGCCCGCGCGGTGGACCCGTCCTGCCGGGTCGCCTACGCCGACAACGACCCGATGGTGCTCAGCCACGCCCGCGCGCTGCTGGCGGTGGACGACCTCACCGACG
This sequence comes from Actinomadura rugatobispora, assembly GCF_055379765.1. Classification (NCBI taxonomy): domain Bacteria; kingdom Bacillati; phylum Actinomycetota; class Actinomycetes; order Streptosporangiales; family Thermomonosporaceae; genus Actinomadura; species Actinomadura rugatobispora. The sequence goes on from NZ_AP029191.1 coordinate 3,123,840, forward strand.
CGTTCGGCGGCGACCTGCGCGATCCGGAGGCGCTGCTGGGCCATCCCGCGCCGCGGCGGCTGATCGACTTCGACGAGCCGGTGGCGGTGCTGCTGCTGAGCGTGCTGCACTTCGTCACCGACGCCGAGGATCCCCGCGCGATCATGGACGGTCTGCTGGCGGGCCTGCCGCCGGGCAGCCACGTCGCGATCTCCCACGCGGCGCGGACCCCGGAACTGGACGCGGTGGCCGCCCTCTACCGGGACGAGGCGGACGTCCCGTTCACGCCCAGGACCCGGGAGGCGATCGCCGAGCTGTGCCGGGGGCTGGAACCGGTCGAGGCGTTCCCCGCCGGGCCCCCGCTCCCCGTGTCCGTGCCCGCGCCCGTCCCGGACCGGTTCCCGCGGTCCGCCGGCCTTGAGTCCGACCCGATGCCCCTCGCCTGCTTCGTCGGCCGCAAACCCCGATAGAGCACCGCCCCTATCCACCCCCCGAGGACATCGATGACGGCGCCCGAGACGATCAGCACCTTCCGGACGGTGCCCCCACTGCCCGAGAGGACGCCCAGGTCGGGGCGGTTCCGCACGAAGCCGGCCGGGGGCCGGAGGGGCCGGGACGGCACCGCCCGGCGCGGATGCACCGCCGCCGGATCGCGCCAAGAGTCCGTGTCGCCCCCAATTGCCCCGATACGATCGACTCGCCAGCACGTGCCACTCCTAGGGCGAGCGATGACCGCCGACGATGAGCCGAAGTCCCTCTCCGAGCTCACCAGGGCCCTCGGCCTGAACATGTCCGACGTGGCGATGTTCTCCGGACTCGACGAGAGCACCGTCTCCCGGCTGTGGGACAACACCGCCTGGCTCGACCGGATCAGCGGGCGCTCGCTGCAGAGCCTCATCTCCTCCATTCCGGGGATCGCCGAGTACTCCATGGCGCACTCTCTGCGGCGGCGGCGCGACGCGCTGGTCGACGACCTGGCCGACCAGGGGCTCACGGTCGACCTCCAGGTCCTGAAGGAGTCGACCGTCCCCCAGCAGCACCTCCTGAACGCGCTGGAGGCGGCCCTGCACATCATGCGCGGGCACGCCACCCAGCGGGTGTCGTCCTACATCGCGCGCTTCTGGGGGCGCGAGCAGGACCGCGCGATGGAGGTCCTCTACTCGCCGACCCCCGGCGAGGGGCTGCTGGACGACCCGCACAAGCTGTTCGACGCGTCCATCGACCTGGCCCCCCGGCTGAACCGCAAGTCCTACTCCTTCCACTCGATCCTCGCGCTGAACATCCTGACGCACCAGGTCAGCAAGGTGACCGGGTCGCTGAGCGCGGAGCTGGAGCCGCCGGTCCCGGGGCGGCAGAGCGCGTTCATGATGCGCGGGGTGGTGATGGGCTCGCTCATCGGCTCCGACGACCTGGAACTGGCCGAGCGCTACCACCGCGAGCTCCAGCGGACGCCCGTCTACGCGGCGCTGGAGGAGTGGTCGTTCCCCACCTACATGAGGGACGGCCGGATCAGCTCCGATTTCACGCTGCCCAGCTCCCTGCTGCTGCGCAACACGGCGCGCGAGGTGCTGCGGGAGATCGGCAGCTACAACGACGCCTACCTCTACTACCTGGTGTCGACGTACATCCCGCTCGCGCTGCAACGCGATCCGACGTTCGGCGGGCGGATCGGCGATCTGGTGCGGACGCTGGAACGGCGCGGCTCCGGATGCCGGGACAGGACGGTCAGGGACGCCTGCGGCGCCCTGGTGAGACAGATCAAGGGCATGGCCTGAGCCATGCGGGCCCTTGGCGGAACACGCGGTACGACGCGCCCTGAATGCGGCGTGCGAAAGGAATGGGGGGCCGGTGGACGAGACGACGCGGACGGTCGCGCAGCTCACGCGGGAACGTTGGGAGGCCAATGCCGAGTACTGGGTGAAGATCATCCGGGAGGGCCGTGACCGGTACCGCACCGAGCTCACCGACCAGGCCGTGCTGGACGCGATCGGCCCGTGCGCGGGGCTGCGGGTCCTGGACGCGGGCTGCGGCGAGGGCTACCTGTCGCGGACGCTGTCGGCGCGCGGCGCCGAGGTCGTCGGGATCGACGCCGCCCAGGGGCTGATCGACGCGGCCAGCGCCCATCCGGACGGCCGCGCGGTGTCGTACCACCGGGCCAGCGTCGACGCGATGCCGGTGGAGGACGCGAGCTTCGACCTGGTGGTCTGCAACCACCTGTTCAGCCACCTGCAGGATCCGGCGGACGCGGTCGGGGAGTTCGCGCGGGTGCTCAGGAGCGGCGGCCGGCTGGTCGTGCTGACCCTGCACCCGTGCTTCTACATCGCCGACGCCGAGCAGGGCGCGCGGACGGCCGTGCCCGCCGCGCGCTACTTCAGCCCGCGCGGGATCGACCAGCGCTTCCTGGTGGACGGGCTGGAGTCGCCCTCGGAGATCACCTCCTGGCTGCGTCCGCTGGAGTACTACTCTGGAACGCTCCGAGACGCCGGGTTCGTGATCGCGGACCTGCGGGAGCCGCATCCGACCGAGGAGCAGTTGCGCGACGACCCGTGGTGGCGCCGCGGCTTCCCGATCGCCCTGTTCATGCTCCTGATCGCCGAACGCCGCTGACCTGGGGCGCGCGGCTCGGGCCCCCTCCGACGCCATTGTCGGAAGGGGCCCGAACCCTCTCCACCGGGGCTGGGCTGTGTCTCAAAGTCCCGGCCTACGGCGCTCGCCTGGCGGCTCGCCCCTAACCGGGCCTTGGCGAGCGCGGCATCGCTCCGCGATCTGGCCGGTAAGGCTCGCCTCCGGCGTCGCCTCACCGGCCAGGTAACACGCTCGCGCGGTACCTAGGGCCACGTCGAGACCGGCCCTAGGACGTCACCGGCGCTTCTTCAGGTTCTCCGGAGATGCCGGACGGTACGCGGCGGCCTTGCCGGCGGCGCGGTCGTCCGCGTCCCGCATGCCCTCCCGGGGCGCGGCGGCCTCCGCCCCCTCCGCGAGGTCGGCGTCCATGGCCGCCGCGTCGGCGCCGTGGCCCTGCATACGCATCTTCTCGCCGGGTGACGGCGCCCCGTTGCGGCGTGCCGACTTCTTGCCCCCGCTCGACTTGGCCATCCCAGGTTCCTTTCTGCGTGGTTCGGACCTTTCCCAAGGTCATCGACATTGATCACGATCCCCGCAGATCGCTCGCCTAAGGCAACGAGATCACCAAGGTTCCCGCCGTACTGGGCAACCCACCCGAATCCGCCCCGATCTCGCCCATCGCGCCGCGCCTATTGCAGAGAGTTCTCTGCACAGGGCTAGACTCCCCCCATGGAGCCCGGGGAACGCGAGGGTGAGGGCGCCGACGCCGCCGCCGGCGCCGCCGAGACGGCCGATCCGGAGCGGCTCAAGGCGCTGAGCCATCCGCTGCGCCGGAAGATCCTGCGGCGCCTGGCCGCGCACGGCCCCGCCACGTCCACCACCATCGGCGAGGCCCTGGGCGAGAACACCGGCACGACCAGCTACCACCTGCGGCAGCTGGAGAAGTACGGGTTCGTCGAGGAGATCCCGGAGCGCTCGGCCGGGCGCGAGCGCTGGTGGCGGCCCACCCGCGGGCCGCGCGACGTCCGGATGCCCGCGGCCGGGTCGCTGGCCGCCGCGGACCGTCCCGTCCTCGCCGAGGTCCTGCGGCTGGGGCACGCCGAGGACATGGCCCTGCTCAGCCGGCTGCCCGAGGAGTACGAGCGGGACCGGGAGTGGGCGCGCCTCTCCCGCGGCTTCACCCACATGACCCGGGAGGGCCTGGCGGAGTTCTTCGAGGGCTACCTCCGGCTCCTGCGCGAGCACGGCTTCGGCCCCGAGGACGCGCCGCCGGACGCCCGTCCCGTCCACCTGCGCCTCTTCACCCTCCCCGCCGACGAGGACTGACCGTCACCCGGATCACCCTGCCGCCACACGGCGCTGCCCGAACGGCCATAGACGTTCTACCTGCGGGCATGGCACTGTGGACGGGTGCCTCTCCCCCCCACCACCCCCGAACTCGCCGACCTCGACCTGCTGCTCTCGGTCGAGCGGCTGGGCAGCCTGGGCCGTGCCGCCCGCGAGCACGGAATCTCCCAGCCCTCGGCGAACGACCGCATGCGGACGCTCGAGAGCCGTCTCGGACTGGTGCTTTTGGAACGTTCCCCAACGGGCTGCCGGCTGACCCCCGCGGGCGCCGGCGTGGCCGAATGGGCCCGCGACGTCGTCGCCGCGACCGGGCGCCTGCTGACCGGCGCCGCCGTGCTGTGCGCCGCCGGCGACGGCCGGCTCCGGATCGCCGCCAGCACGACGGTGGCCGAGTTCCTCATGCCCCGCTGGCTGGTCGAGCTGCGCCGCGAGCTGCCCGACCTGACCGTCGCGCTGCGCACGGAGACCTCGCACGACGTCGAACGGCTGCTCCGGGACGAAGAGGTCGACCTGGGCTTCGTCGAGGACCCGTCGGCGCACCCCGACCTGCGCGACCGGGTGATCGCCGACGACGAACTGGTCGTGGTGGCCTCCCCCGGCCATCCGTGGGCCCGCGCCGGCGCCCCGGTGACCGGCGCCCAGCTCGCGTCCGGACGGCTCGTCCTGCGCGAGCGCGGCTCGGGCCCCCGCGAGGCCCTGCACCGGGGCGTCCGCGAGCTGCGGGACGGCGGCGGCCACCTGGAGCTGTCCTCCACCGCGGCGATCAAGGACGCGGTGGCCGCCGGCGCGGGCGTCGCCGTGCTCAGCGCCCTGGCCGTCCGGCGGGAACTGGCCACCGGACGGCTCGCCCGCGTCCCGGTGACCGGCGTCGACCTCGACCGGCGGCTGCGCGCGGTGTGGCGGCGCAGCTGCGCGCCGTCCGCCCAGGCCGAGGCGCTGCTGCGGATCGCCGGACGGGCCGGCCGCGCCCCCGCCGCCGTGGAGTGGCTGGACGGCGCCCCCGTGGAATGGGCGGACGGCCCGGACCGGGCCCAGGTCAGAACGGCCTGACGGACTGGCGGTGCCGGAAGACGTCGTGCGGGTCCCAGCGCCGCTTGACGGCCTGGAGCCTGCCGTACGCCCCCTTGTAGTACAGCGTCCAGTACTTCTGGCCCGACCCGTTCCACTCGGGGTCGTTCAGGTCGGCGTCGGGGTAGCAGATGTAGCAGCCGTCGGTCTGCCCGTCGATCGTCGGGACACCCTTGGTCTCGGCGAACGTCCCCTTGTAGATGTCGCGGATCCAGGCGATGTGCTCGTCCTCGTAGGCGTCGTGCTGGGTCCAGTAGACCTGGAACTGGAGCTTGAGGATGGAGTCGCGCTGCGGCACGGCGGTCGGGCGCGGCGCCCTGTTGACGGCACCGCCGTAGGAGTCCACCTGGATGAGGGCCTGCTTGTTCACGTAGTCCCGGTACTTCTCCTTCCCCAGATAGGCCCACATCGCGTCGATCTGCTTCTCGGTGAACGGCTTGCGCAGGTACGCCGACTTGTACTTGCCGCAGCGGTTCTCGCCGCTGGCGTTCAGCGCCTGGGTGGCGGTCAGCCAGGGCATGACCCGCGGGATGTCCAGGTGGGCGATGGCCGGATGCTCGCCCATCGGGGCCGTCATCGCCCTGGACTTCGGGCCGATCCGGCCGTCGACCGCGTCCAGGAAGTCCTTCATGGCCTCCGCGCCCTCCAGGTCGTCGACGTCGACCTGCGCCAGCAGCCCGATCTGGCCGTTGCTGACGTGGTTGAGCTTCAGCATCGCGAAGAGCTTGCCGGCGGCCGTCCCCGGGTCCTGGTGCTCGCGGAAGTAGTCGCCGTACGCGGTGACCAGGTCGGCGAAGTCCTGCTTGGTGAAGTCGTCCCAGTCCCAGGCGAGACCGGCCAGCAGCACCTGTTTCGGCGGCTCGGGAAGGTCGCGGAACCAGAACCGCGTGACGACGCCGAAGTTGCCCCCGCCGCCTCCCGTGTGGGCCCAGAGCAGGTCGCGGAGGTCCTCGTCGTCGTCGTCGCGTTTGGCGGTGACCAGCTTGACCTGGCGGTTCCCGTCGACCACCGCCACCTCCACGGCGTAGAGGTAGTCGACCGTCAGCCCGTGCTGCCGGGAGAGCAGCCCGAAACCGCCGCCGGTGATGTGGCCGCCCAGACCCACCGAGTAGCAGGAGCCGCCCGGCAGGGCCCGGCCGCTGAGCGGGTAGAGATGGCTGTAGACATGCCAGTTCGTCGCGCCCGCCTCGACGCAGTAGGCGCCCATGGCGGCGTCGTAGGAGATCCCGCACATCGGGCTGATGTCCAGGATCACGCGCACGTCGTCGCCGCAGACGAAGTCCTCGTAGCAGTGGCCGCCGGAGCGGACCGTGATCCGCTTCGGGTCGTCCTCGGGACGGCCCGCCAGCGCCTCGGCGAGCGCCGCGCAGACCTCCTGGCCGGTGCGGACCAGCCGCACGTACTCGGGCCGCGCGATCCACCGCTGGTTGAAGCCGCGGCTGAGCGCGGGATAGCGCTTGTCGTCGGGGGTGACTTTCGTGGAGGGCGGAGCGGGAGCGTCGGTCATGCGGCTATCCCTCCCCCTGCCGACCCAGCGCAAGCGATCAAATACGAAGGGTTGGCGGCGGGGTAAGGGATGCGTCGGCCGTTACGCGCGTTATGCGACCTGCCCGTCGGACAGGGACAGCTTCCAGCGCTTGTTGATCTCGTCGTTGAACAGCGGCATCAGCCGCGCGAGCGCTTCGTCCACGCTGAGGTCGGAACGGATCTCGACGATGGCGGGGCCGCTCAGCTCGTGGTAGACCACCGGCTCGGGCAGGTTCCGATTGGCGATGAATTCGTTGGACAGCCAACCGCGGGCACTCGCGTGCGACCAGAAGGGGCTGTTCATCGCCTTGGTGCCGATCTCGGTGAAGACCTTGCACAGATCCTCGATGGTGCGGACCTCGGGACTGACGTGAACGAAGATCACCCCGTCCGACCGGAAGGTCTGGGCCATGAGCTGCCCCATCGGCAGCCGCTCGCGGATCGGCACCATGCGGAACCGCGCGGGCGTGGAATCGTACGACCCCTTCGTCATCGACTGTCTCCTCGCGTGCTGTTCCCCTGGGAGCCGGCACCTCGACACGGGATTCCCGTGGATCAGAGGTTACTTCGCCAGGTTGCACCTGTTCAGGACTGACCCCATATTGTCGGTGAACACCGGATGGTCGGCAACGGGTGGCACGTATTCAGCGCCCGGGCCATCCGCTTCTATTCTTCCCTATCACCGTTCGCGGCACGGGCCGCGTCGGCCTTCTCGCGTGCGATGATCGCCTCCCACCGGTCCTGCTCGGCGATCGCCGCGGCCTCCCTGGCGGGCGTCCGGCGGTGGCGCAGCTCGTCGAACGCACGGCCGACCTCGTCCATGTCCACGTTCGCCGGACCGCTCCAGAACACGATCGTCGTCTCTTCGGAGTCGGGAACGGACGTCGGCACGGTGCGCCATTCGCGGATCTCGCTCACGGACAGCGAGGCCCCGGCCCGCCGCCCCGGGAGCTTGTGCGGACCGCCCTTGGCAGCGGTCGCGCGGGCCGGCGGCGCCCCGCCCGGCTTCTGCCGCGGGGACACCTCACCCCCGGCGGCCCCGGTCTCGGCGGCCTCCGCGGCCTCCGGCTCCTCGCCATCGCGCAGGTACCTCTCGCACGCGCCCTCGCGCCACTTGAGCACCGCGTCGATAGAGCTGTAGGCCAGTTCGCGCACCGTGCCGCCGTGCTCCACCCTGCTCCAGGTCGTGGGGCTCATCGGCGCCTCCTTGGCGGCCTTGCCGATGCTGAGGCCCAAGCGCAGCCGCCTCTGCCGCACGCGGACGCCGAGTTCGTGCCGGTTCTCTGTTGTCGGGTCCACGAATCAACAATGCCAGAAACCACCCCCGCACGGGCAGGGCCGAACCCTCCGACCACGCAACGATCTTCAGCGCACGACGGACGCCTTCGGTCCCCCTCCGCCGTGACCACCGAGTTCCGGTCGGTCGTGGATCAGGGCATCCGGATCTAACGGCCGCCGGTGTCCCTGACCGCCGCGCGTTCGGCGAGGGTGGCGAGCACCGCCTCGCCCCAGCGCAGGTTCTCCCGTTCCAGCGCACGGCCGCGCATGAGAGTGAGGTACGGGCCGACCCTCTCGGCCGTGCGCAGGTACTCCTCCTCGTCACGGCCGCCGAGGATGCGCGCGCGCAGCCGGTCGTACCGGGCGAGCTTCGCCCGCGACCAGGCCATCCGCTCCTGGACGGCCGCCATCACCGCGGCGACGTCCCCCGCGTCCGCCGACTGCACCTTCACCAGCAGGTCGTCGCGGACGGCCACCGGCCGCACCGGCGCGGCCGTGAACTCGTGCAGCGCCCGGCGCCCGGCCTCGGTGACCTGGAACATCCGCTTGTTGGGACGGCGCCGCTGCTCCACGACCCGCGCGGCCAGCAGCCCCTCGCCCGCCAGGCGGTCGAGCTCGCGGTAGAGCTGCTGCGGCGTCGCCGTCCAGAAGTTGGCCACCGAGGCGTCGAACCGCTTGGCCAGCTCGTAGCCGGACGCCTCCCCTTCCAGGAGCGCCGCGAGCACCGCGTACCTCAGGGCCACCTGGACAACGTACCAGCGCCCTATTAACGTACACACCTATTCAACAAGTTGAGTAGGAAGGTAAGCCGGATGCATCCGTTCCGCCAGGCCGTCGAGAACGAGGACCTGGAGTCCGTGCCCGGACTGCTGGCCGAGAACGTCACCTTCGTCAGCCCGGTGGCGTTCGCGCCCTACAGCGGGCGGTCGCTGGTCGCCGAGATCCTGCGCGGCGCCTTCCACGTCTTCGAGGACTTCCGCTACGTCAACGAGATCGGCGAGCCCGGGGGCCGCGACCACGCGCTGGTCTTCCGGGCCCGGGTCGGCGACCGCGAGATCCACGGCTGCGACTTCGTCCACCACGACGACGACGGGCTGATCGACGAGTTCTGCGTCATGGTGCGCCCGCTGTCGGCCGCCAACGCGCTCGCCGAGGAGATGGGGAAGCAGTTCGCGCGGATCGGCCGCGAGACCGGCCTGGTCTGACCGGGCGAACGGCACGGCACCGGGATCGATACGGGCAGACACCGACAAATCCCAGACCGTTCATGCATCAGATACCCCAAAAACCCCATGGGTGGCTATTTCTCACGGAGCTTCTCTAATACGGTCCGGCGCGAGATCCCTGTCGACCGATCGCTACCCCTGCAAGGAGCTCCCGCTCATGTTCGGAGACAGCCCCCTCGACCGCCGGACCCTGCTGCGCGGCGCCGCGACCGTCGCCGGCGGCACGATGCTCGGCGTCACCGCCACCGCGCTCCCCGCCTCCGCGCTCGCGGCGCCGACCGTCCACACCCGCTCCCAATGGAACGCGCGCCCGCCCAAGTCCGCGGCGAGCGTGCTCGACCGCGCCCCCGACCACATCGTCGTCCACCACACCGCGTCGGCGAACCAGACCGACTACTCGCTGGCCGCCGCGTACGCGCTGTCCCGCTCGATCCAGAACTTCCACATGGACTCCAACGGCTGGGCCGACACCGGGCAGCAGCTCACCATCAGCCGCGGCGGCCACCTGATGGAGGGCCGCAACCGCAGCCTCCAGGCGATCCAGGCGGGCGACCACGTCGTCGGCGCGCACACCGCGAGCCACAACGACCACACGATCGGCATCGAGAACGAGGGCCTCTACATGACGGTGGGGCCCACGGCCGCGCTCTGGGCCAAGCTGGTCGAGACATGCGCGTGGCTGTGCGACGTCTACGGCCTCGACCCCCACGGCGCGATCGTCGGCCACCGCGACTACAACGCCACGGCCTGCCCCGGCGACCGCCTGTACGCCAGGCTCCCCGACCTCCGCAACCAGGTCGCCGGCCTGCTCGGCACGGCCCAGACCCGCCGCACCACCACCCCGGCGCCGGCGCCGTACCCCGGGCCGCGCCACACCTTCGACCACGGCCCCGCCCTCGGCCCGGGCGACCCCACCCGCTGACCGGTGGGGCGGCCCGCTTCACGCCGAAGCGGGCCGCCCCACCGCCGTGACTACGCGGGACGGGCCGAGGACGTCGCGTACCTGGCCTCGATGGTGAGGACGGCCTCGTCCACGGCGCGCGCCATGGACGCCTCGTCCGGCGACCAGTCCACCAGGAGCATCCGCGGCCAGAAGACATAGTCGGCGATCATGCCGAGGAACTGGGTGGTCGCGAGCTCGGGGTCGTCGAGCCGAACGGTCCCGGCCTCGTGCTCGGCCTCCAGGTAGCGCCGGACCGAAGTGAAGTACGGCATCTTCCCCCGCTTGAACTGGGTCTGCCCGAGCTCGGGGAAGCGCGGCGCCTCGGCGATGACGATGCGGAACAGGGCCACCATCCGGGGACGGGTCAGCAGGGCCACGTACCGGCGCCCGACCGCGGTCAGCCCGGCGCGCAGGTCGCCCGGCCGCAGGTCGAGGCCGCCTTCGCCCTCGACCTTCCAGTACTCGGTGACGATCGCGTCGAACAGGGCCGCCTTGGTGGGGAACTGCTTGAACAGGGTGGCCCTGGACACTCCGGCGGCCTCGGCGATCCGCGCCAGCGACGTCCCGTCGTAGCCCGAATCCAGGAACAGGCCGGTCGCGGCGTCGATGATGGCGCTCCGCTTCTGCTCCGCCATGCGGCGGTGGTAGGCCGAGGGCTCGGTCGTCACGCGGCCCATTATGCCCGATGGCGAGGTGAGTCACTTGACTCGCCACCGCGACGCCGCCTACCCTTCCCCGAGGTGAGCCACTCGACTCACCACTCACCTCGGGGAAGGGACCACCTCATGGGACGCTTCGACGGCCAGACCGTGATCGTCACCGGCGGCACCGGCGGCATGGGCGCCGCCCACGTCCGCGCCTACCACCGGGAGGGCGCCGGCGTCGTCATCGCCGCCCTCGCGGACGACCGCGGCCGCGCCCTCGCGGCCGAACTGGGCGACCGCGCGCTGCACGTCCACCTGGACGTCACCGACGAGGACCAGTGGGCCGCCGCCGTCCAGGAGACCGAGAACCGCTTCGGACCGGTCTCGATCCTGGTCAACAACGCCGGGATCCAGAACGCCGCCGCCCTCGCCGAGGACACCGGCCGCGACACCTGGGACCGCACGTTCGCCGTGAACGTCACCGGCCAGTTCCTCGGCATCAGGGCCGTGGCGCCGTCCATGCGCGCGGGCGGCGGCGGGGTGATCGTCAACATCGGCTCCACCATGGCCCACGGCGGAACCGCGCTGTACGCCCCCTACGTCGCCAGCAAGTGGGCGGTGCGCGGTCTCACCCGGAGCGCCGCACTGGAACTGGGCCGCGACGGCATCCGGGTCAACGCGATCCACCCCGGGGTCGTCTCCACCCCGCTGATCAACGAGCCGGCCGCGCCGGGCGCACCCGCCATCGGCGACTTCTACTCGCCCGAGCCGTTCGCCGTCCCGCGGCTGGCCGAGCCGGAGGACGTCACCCGCCTGCTGCTGTTCCTCACCTCCGCCGACGCGTCGTTCGCCACCGGCTCGGAGTACGTCCTGGACGGCGGGCTGCTGCTCGGCCCCGCCCTCCAGCCCGAGCCGACCGCTGCCTGACCGCCGCTCAGCGGCGGCCGCGGACCTCCGCGGCGAGGTCGTGGATCTTCTGCTCGGTCTGCCGCAACTCCCGTTCCGCCCTGGCCGTGCGAGCCGCCGCCCTGCGCTCACGCCGCGTGGGCCGCCGACCCGTCGTCGCCTTCCGCCTGAACAGTCGCATGCTGCCACCTCCACCGTGTGCGACGGCGTGGTACCCGGTTTGCGGTGATTGATTCCCTATGCGTCCCGCCACTGCTCGTTGTCCACGCAGTCCTGGCCGAGCCCGCGACCTTTATGATCGCCCGATGCTGAGACCCGGCTACCCGATCGAGTCCGCCCGCCTCACGCTCCGGCCCTACGACGAGAGCGACCTCGATGATCTGTACGACATCCAGTCCCGGCCCGAGGTGACGCGCTACCTCCTGTTCGACGTCCGCGACCGCGATCAGGTGCGGGGGTCGCTGGAGGAGCGGATCCGGTCGACGGGGCTGGAGGCCGAAGGCGACACCCTCACCCTGGCGGTGACCCTGCGGGATTCCCGCAGGGTGATCGGGGACCTCATGCTCACGTGGACGAGCCGCGAGCACCGGCAGGGCGAGATCGGCTACATCTTCCATCCGGACCACGGCGGTCAGGGATACGCCACCGAGGCGGCCCGGGTGATGATGCGGCTGGGATTCGAGGAACTCGGGCTGCACCGCATCGTCGGCCGCCTCAATGGGCGCAACGCCGCGTCCGCCCGAGTTCTGGAGCGGCTCGGCATGCGCCGTGAGGCGCACCTGAGGCAGAACCAGATCGTCAAGGGCGAATGGGCGGACGAGGTCGTCTACGCGATGCTCGAAGACGAGTGGCGGGCGCGGCTATAGGGCGAGCGCCCGGAGGTCGACGGATTCGGCCATGGCGCGGGCGCCGGCGTCGTTGAGGTGCATGCCGTCGCCGCTGTCGAACTCGGGCCGGATGAAGTCGGGGTCGTCGGGGTTCTCCACCGCCCGCGCGACGTCGAAGACCGCGTCGAAGGGGCCGCCGGTGCGGATCCACTCGTTCACGCGGCGCCGGACGGCGAGCCCTTCGGGGGTGCTGACCCCGGGGTAGACGGCGCCGCCGTACGGGCCGATGGTGCCGGCGAGGATCGTCAGGCCCGCCTCGTGCGCGCGCCGGGCCAGCTCGGTGAAGCCGTCGATGAGCTGCTCGGCCGTCGCGGGCGGCAGGCCCGCCATGCCGGGCAGCCCGAGGTCGTTGATGCCGAAGTGGACCAGTACGTGCGTCGCGCCGGGCACCGCCAGGACGTCCCGGTCGAAGCGCGCCAGGGCGTGCCGGCCGATCTCGTCGGTCAGCAGCCGGTTCCCGGCGATCCCCTGGTTGACGACCCAGCCGCGGTCGAGCCGTTCGTTGAGCGCGTCGACCGAGCGGCGGTCGGCGTCCATGGTGCTGCCGACGCCCTCGAACCACGAGTCCCCGAACGCGACGGCGACCGCGGACCCCTCCGGCGCGAGCACGTCGATCCCCGTCACGTAGAACCTCGCCTCGACGCGCTCGGCCCCGGGCAGCCCGGTGGCGGACGCGAGGTTCCCGTCCGCCACGTAGGCGGTCCGCATCGGCATGTGTGAGTAGGTCGCCAGGCCGGTCTCATGCGGCAGGTAAAGGCTCAGCGCCAGGTCGGTGCCCGCCGCCACGGCCAGGTCGACCGGGTCGCTGTCCAGCTCGCCGCCCGCCGGGATCGTCACCTGCTCGGAGCCCGCGAACCGCAGCGCGGTGTCGGTCTCCGGGACGATCTCATCGCCTGCCTTGCCCACCGCGATCCGGGCCGCGCCGATCGTCAGCGGCTCCCGCCCGTACAGGTTGGTCAGCCGGACGCGCAGCCGCTCGCCGCCGCCGGCCGGTCGCAGCACCTGCCGGACCGTCTGACCGGCGAACCCCCGCGGCTCGCTGAGCTTGATCTTTTCGTACGGGCTGATCACCGCGCTGCGGAAGCCCGCCGCCCATCGCTCCGTCATCGTCTCACTCCCATTAGTTGACGCGAGGAATATCTGGTACCCTGATACTGCTCACACAATATTCCTCATGTCAACTATCCGCCTCGCAAATAATGCGGGTAGGGTGAGGGGGTGACCGACCTGTTCGCCGACCCCCGCCTCACGATGTCGGGCCTGCTCTTCGAGGCGCATGAGGGGCTGCTGGCCAAGCTGCAGCCCGTCCTGAAGGCCCACGGCGTGTCCGGGCTCGACCTCAACGCCCTGACGCGGCTGAGCCGCTCGCACGGGCGGCGGATGCGCATGAGCGACCTGGCCGCCCAGACCTCGCTGTCCACCAGCGGTGTGACCCGGCTGGTGGACCGCCTGGAGCGCGCTGGCCTCGTCCGACGCGAGGCCTCACCCGACGACCGGCGCACCACCTACGCGGCCCTCACCCCCGAAGGCGCGCAACGGCTGGAGCAGACCCTGCCCGACTACCTCGCCGTCATCGACCGCTGGTTCGCCGGCCCGTTCTCCCCCGAGCAACTCGAAACCTTCCTCGCAGGTCTCCGCGTACTCCGCGACGCGGTCAACCCCGAGGCCACCGCCCACACCTCCGAGGGCCGGTGAGTCAGGTGCCGATCCGCGCGATCGTCGCGCGGACCAGCGCGATCGCGTCGGCCTCCACCTGCGCGGCGGGGCGTGCGGCCTCGTAGTCCACCTTGATCACCACATTGGCGTGCCGGACGAGGAGATCGACCTCGGTCTCCCCGTCCTCGGTCGACACCGTCCGCCACGCCTCGTCGCCGAGCCCGGGCACGGCCGCCGGACGGGGCTGCCCGGCCGGAACCCGCTCCAGGAACCCCCGCTCCATGGCCATATCCTCGCGGGCCCTGCCCGTCGCGCTCTCGAAGGCGCCCCTGCCCGACAGGTCGAGGTCCAGCAGCAGCGTGTTGCCGTCATCGTCGGCGCGGAGGCAGCGGGAGACCGCCGAGTAGGAGTAGTCCGAGAAGGTGTCGTTCGTGGCCGAGCTGTTCTGGACGGCGGGGCCGGGCAGCATGCGCTGCCGGGTCGCGGGGTCGATGACGGAGCAGGCGCGCGGGATCGTGTCGGCCTCGTCCCGTCCCGGGAACCAGGGCTCCAGCCACGGCCTGCCGATGGCCGCGGCGACGCACAGCGCGAACACGACCGCCACCCACAGCGCGGTGCGGACCGCCCGCACCGGATTCGGGACGACCGTCAGCCGCCCATGCCCCGCCAGCGCCCGCATCGTCTCAAGGGCGGCGTCCATCCCGCGGTCGCGGCCGAGCAGCCCCTCACGGGGCGCCGCCAGGAAGAACCCCTTCCCTTCCCTGACCTCCACCTGGACGATCCGGCCGAACAGCGTGGGCATCACCGAGAACCGGACGACATCACCCCACGCCACCGTCCTGGTCCTGAGGATCAGGCGGTTGCGAAGCCCGGACTCGTCGGCCTTGGTGGACCCGCGCAGGAGTTTGAGGATCAGCAGCGCCTGCACGAACGGCACCGCGATGAGGTACCCGAAGGCGAACGAGAAGGTCGAGCCGCCGAAGGACCTCGTGAACTGCCAGGCGAGCACCGCGAACACCGGCAGCAGCCAGATCAGCGGCTTCCGCGACGGGCGAAGCGACAGCGGCCGCGCGGGCGGCGCGGGCTCGCGCGCATCCTCCGGCTCGCCACCCCGCGCCCGCTCGCGTATCAGCGCGACCAGGTCGTCGAAGCCGATACCGTCCGGCGCGGACCCGTCATCACGGACCGCGGCCAGCGTCACCGGCTCCTTCCCGGCCCGCACGACCGTAATGATCCTGGGCGTGCTCTCCGTCCCCACGACATCGGTGATGTCGTCCCAGGGGATGAAGACCTCCTTACGGAAGGGGCGGTTGCGGATGCCGTCCGGCCCGATCTCGGTACGCGCCCGCACCGTCACCGCGACCAGGAAACCGACGGCGACCAGCGCCACCAGCGCAACCACCGGGAAACCTGGCGAGACCCCGCTGAGCGCCACCATCACCCCGCCCAGCAGCCCGAGCGCGATCACGAGCCCGCGCACGGGCCTCCACCCGAGCCGCCGGACGACCACCGCGGGCGAGGCGCCCGGCTGCTTGAGCTGTTCGTCCATCACCCGTTCGCCCTGGTGCTCCACACCGCCAGCACGGGGACGGCCACGATCTCGGGCCGCGCGTCCGCGTGCAGGGAACGGACGCCTTCGACGATCGCTCCCATCCGGTCCTCGGTCGTCCGCAGGACCACCGCGTAGCCGGCGTCCCCGGTCTTGACCCGCTCCCCCTTCAGGAAGGGGGTCGCCGCGAGCCACATCGTGACGTCGTCGGCCAGTTCCCGCTCCAGAACGAACCGGACGAGCTGTTTGGCGTAGTGCTCGTAACCGACCCGGACGCGGACTTCGACCGGGCGGGAGGCCGCGTCCCGATACGGCTCGATGAGATCGATCACGGGCCACAGCCTAGATCGTCCCGTGAACATCGGGTGTGTACCGGTGTGAACTTCCCTGAGGCTTCTGGACGCCAAAGGCCCAGCGCCGTTCAGCGGGAAGGGATTGTTGTGGTGTCGCGGCGTATCGGGGGCGAGGTAGTCGCGCTAAGCGGCCTGGCGCTGGACGGGGCTAGCGCTGCTTGACCCGCGCAAGGAACCCGCCGAAGACATCCCGATCTACCGCGAGCACGGGACCGTCAGGATCCTTGCTGTCCCGCACGGCGATCGCTCCGTGAAGGTCTCCGACCTCAACGCACTCACCGCCAGTTGAGGTGCTCTGGCTCGACTTCCGCCACGTGACCGCGCTCAACTCCATGCCCCCAACGATCTCCGCACCGCCCTCATACGGCAATGCCCCCGCACGCTGGTCCTTACTGCCACACGCGACATACACAAAGCCCCGGACCAATGGACCGGGGCCTGGTGCTGGACGGAGGGCTAGTGCTGCTTGACCCGCGCAAGGAACGCGCCGAAGTCGCTCCGGTCTAGCGCGAGCACGGGGCCGTCGGGGTCCTTGCTGTCTCGGATGGCGATGGCGCGGGGCATTGACGCCAGTTCAACGCACTCACCACCGGTGGGGCCGCTGTGACTCGACTTACGCCAGTTGATTACTTCCATTTCTCGACCGTCCTCGCAAGCTCGTCGATCGATTGCCTCACAGGCAATGCGCATGCCTGGATCTCCTGGAGAGCCTTTCGAAAGGCTACAAGATCCTCCGGATCAGCCATAGTGAAGCCCCGCGCGGCCGTCTCTACGTACACGACCTCTTGCAGGTCTTCCAAGGTGGCGAGCGTGAACGAACCCATATTCCCCATGTGCGTGCCCTCTGACGGGACGACCTGGATGGGGACGCCCTTTTCGATCAAGGCGATGAGGTGCTGGAGCTGGCCTCGCATGATCTCGGGAGAGCCGACCTCTCGGTGGAGGGCGCACGAGTCGATCAGGAACACGCAGTCCGGAGGTGGTGGGTCCTCACGCATCAGGATCTGTTGCCGGGACATGCGTGCCTCCACCGCGTCCCGGTCGCCCTTCAGCATCGCGGCGGCGTATTCGGGGGTCTGCAACAGGCCGTGCACCAGAGACAGGCTGTACGAGACGAGCATGAGGGCCTCGCCCTCGATCGCGTGCCAGTCGAACCAGGTCGGCCAGGCCGGACTC
This sequence comes from Actinomadura rugatobispora, assembly GCF_055379765.1. Lineage (NCBI taxonomy): Bacteria > Bacillati > Actinomycetota > Actinomycetes > Streptosporangiales > Thermomonosporaceae > Actinomadura > Actinomadura rugatobispora. The sequence continues at coordinate 3,140,944 of NZ_AP029191.1, forward strand.
TTGACGAGGTCGTCCCACAGGGCGAGGAGGGTGCCGCCCGCCTCCAGTTCGTGGTCCATGGTGGCGGCGAACTCGCGCGTGCAGCGGCTCTTGCCCTTCTCTACGAGCCCCACGTACTGGCCGGTCACGGGCACCCGCTGACCCGCGGCCTCCTGCGAGAGGCCCTTCGCCTCCCGGTACCTGCGCAGCTGCTTCCCGAAGGCCAGCAGCATGGGGGACACGTTCGCGCGCTTCTGCCGGGTCATGCCGGGCTCCCCTCAACCGGCGCGAAAGCGGCCCCCAAGCATGTTGACCGTCGTCCGCACCAGATTCCTCGCAGTTGTCAGGTTGCTACAGAGCGTAGTGCTCGACCCTCACGATTGTGTGCGGAACTTCACATCGCCGCACACGACCGCCGGAAGGTGATCTCGATGCCGAATCGCTCGTCATGCGAACCGCCGACACTCGTCATCAAGGCGTGTCCGGAGGCGGTGAAGGAGGCGCGGGATTTTGTCGCGCTGGTGTTCGGGGGGTGGGGGGTCGAGGATTTCGTGGCGCGGGTCGTGGTCTCCGAACTCGCCACGAACGCGATCCGCCACGGGGCGCGGGAAGGCGACGTCGTCGTGGTGCGGGTGTTCCGGCGGGACGAGACGCACGCGGTGATCGAGGTGTGGGATCGCGGGGTGGAATCGCCCGAGCTCCAGCCGGAGAATCACACCGCCGAATCCGGGCGGGGGCTTCTGCTCATGGACCAGCTCGTCGTCCGGTGGGGAGTGCGGCCGCTCAGCGAAGGCGGAAAGGTCGTCTGGGCGGAAATCGAGTGCGTGCCGCTGTGAACTCCCTTCGGCCGCCGGGCGTCCAAAGCCTCGTCACCGTTGGTGGGGAGGGAATGCTGTGGTGTCGCGGCGGGCCTTCATCGGGGGTGGGGTGGTCGCGCTGGGCGGCCTGGCGGTGGCCGGGGGCGGGGCCGCGCTGGTCGAGCGGGACGTCCTGCCGGGCCGGGTCCGGCTCTATCGGATGACGGGGCGGTGCGGCGACATGCCCGTGGCGCCGCCAGTGCCGGGGGTGGTGCGCTCTCACACGTTGCGGTCGCGGCATCGGGGACGGGACGTCGCGGTGGCGGTCGTCCTTCCTGCGGGCGTGCGGTCGGTGCGGGGGCTGCGGGTGGCGGTCGCGCTGCACGGGAACGGCGGCACCGGGCCCTCAGCGGTGTCGGGGCTGGCGCTCGACCGGTACCTGACCGGCGCGGTGGCGCGGGGTGTGCGGCCGTTCGCGCTGGTGGCGGTGGACGGCGGCGCCGACTCCTACTGGCATCCGCGCAGGGGCGAGGATCCCCTGGCGATGGTCGTGGAAGAGCTGCTCCCCTGGCTCGGACGGCAGGGCGCGCGGATCGACCGGTTCGGGGCTATCGGGTGGTCGATGGGCGGGTACGGGGCGCTGGTGCTCGGGCAGACGGTGGGGCTGCCGCGCGTGGCGGCGGTGGTCGGTTCGTCGCCCGCGGTCTTCGCGTCGTACGAGGACGCCCGGTCCACCAACCGGCTCGCGTTCGACGACGCCGACGACTTCGCGCGGCACGACGTGTTCCGGCGGCTGGACCGGCTCCGGGGCGTCCCGGTGCGGATCGACTGCGGGGACGGCGACGCGTTCGCGCCGATGGTGCGCAAGCTCAGGGCGCGGCTGCGTCCTGAGGGCGGGATGGGCCGGGGCTGCCACGACGGCGCGTTCTGGAAGTCCCGGCTCCCGGCCCAGCTCGCCTTCCTGGGGCGGCACCTCGCCTGACGCTTCACGTACCACAGCGGGGGTCGCGGCAGGTGAGCAGGCGGTTCACGGAAACATCGTCGGCGGAGCCCTGCTCTTCGCCCTGGTCCTCGTACGACCAGAGCACCTGCGGTCGCCCGTCCCGGGTCATCGCCAACTGGAGTGTTCCTACGGGGTCGACGTCGGCGAGGAGGGGGACGGTGGTCCGGCGAGTGCAGTCGGCCACCTCGCAGGCGTGCAGAGCGATTTTGCGCCGGGTGGTGTCGAAGGTGGCGATCCAGGGCAGCCCGCCCGGTCCCACGGCCAGATCCGGAGACAAGTACGAGCTCCAGCCGTCGGGCTCGGCGAGGGTGACCTGGTCGATCCCCGCGCAGTCGGGGGTGCGGCACCGCAGCAGGCGAAGCTCTCCGTACTCCCGGTCCCGATAGGCGAGCACCGGACGATCGTCCACAGGGACGGCGAGCCGGTGGACACCTGCCCTGGCGAAGCCGAAGCTCCGGACCGGCTTGTACCTTCGTGTCGTCGGATTGCGGCATGCCGCGTCATCGCAGGTGATGATGGCGACATCGTTGCCGAAGGAGTTCTCGAACACCACGACCGGACGGTCTCCGGCGCCCGTCGCGATCGTGACCCGAGGCTGGTCCGTCCATTCCGATGCCTCGAAGGGGACGGTCGCCAGCGTGCGGGGTCTCGCGCACCGCATGTCGGCGCATTGGACGATCTGCATGGTGAGACGCCGGAGGTCGCGTTCCTCATCGGCATCGTCCTTGCCGCCCCTCGGGGCCGCGGACAGGGCGGCGGCCACGATTCCCCGGCCGGAGGGGGCGATGTCCCAGGAGTTGTCCCCAGAGTAGCCGATCCACGGGAAGTCGGTTTCCGCGATGACCGGGTACGACTCGACGTTTCGGCCGTTTGGACAGCCCTCGGCCGTGCACTGCATGAGCCGGATTTCGCGCCCGTGGGACCATGCAATGGCCATGGATCCGTCCGGGAGCGGCACTGAACGCAGTACATCCTCCCTTCCCCGATAGGGAAATCTGTAAGAGGAGCTTCTGCGGCATTCCGTGTCGGCGCACGCCTGGACGTTGTACCACTCGGGTTCATCCGAATCGTCGCGCGCCTCGGTGATTATCGCCGGGCTTCGCCCGTCCAGGAGCAGGAGCTCGTTGTGGGACTCTCCGGCCCTCACGGGCCGGTCGGTGATGGACGGCAGGCTCAGGGGGTTGGCCTGGAGGTATCCGCCGTACAGCAGTCCCGGCGCCACCAGTGACGTGACCACGGCGAGGGCGATCGCCCACCTTGCCCGCCCCCTTGCTGACACGGGTGACGGAAGCCGGGCGGCCACCTCGGCCGGCTTCATGGGATGGGGAGGCCGATCCCACAAGCCCATTGAGTGAAGGTTCTCGTGCTGGCGCGGTACCAGCTGGTTCAGTGTCACCGCGGCGACGGTCGCTCCTTGGACGAGCACCGTGAACACGCCCATGACGGTCGTCACCACTGCCTCCGCCGCGGTCTGCGCGACGCCGGAGAACGGTTGCGCGACCAGCCAGCGCACGGCCATTCCCAGCAGTACCGGGAACAGGATGCCGATGAGCAGTGTGCTCCAGATGGCGGAGGTCCGGCGGGCCTTCGTGAGCTTCCACAGGCGGGACAGTGCCCGGAACGGCCCCGCGTGCTCCAGCACCACGACGGGCACGGTGAGCAGGAGCCAGCTTGTGGCCAGCGCGAGGAGCGCGAGCACCAGCGAGACGAACAGCCACGTTCGCGTGGCGATGGGTGTGCAGGCCATGACCGCGCCCACGGCGAGCACGGCGCCGCCGGTCACGGGCAGGAGCACCAGGAACGGGCCGGATCGGCGCAGCGCGTACCGCAGGGCCTGTCCAGGGCGCACGCGACGCTCCAGAAGGGCGCCCGCCGCCATGACCGCGACCGTCGCCACCGTGACCAGGTGGGCCGCCAGGAGGACGGCCGAGACCACGAAGCCCGTGATGAGCGTGGCCCGTTTCGGGTCGGCGGGGCGCAACTCCCCGTTGACGATGATCGCCTGGCCGTCCAGGTTCAGCAGGATGATCATGAAGCCCGGCACGGTGAGCGCGGCCGTGATCAAAGTAGCCGGCGCGAGCGTGATCGGGTTCCCGCGGAGCAGCCGCGCGATCAGCTTGATCATCGCGTCGAGGGTGGCGGCTTCGACCCTGGGGAGCCGGTCGGGTTCGCCGCCCGTCTCCTCGGCGGTTCTCGTTTCTTCCACGTCGCGCAATCCTTCGGGGAGCCGGCGAGGTCTCGTGGAGGCGCGTGCCTCCACGAGTCCCACCGTCCGCGACGTTCACCGCCTGCCCACTGCTTTCAGGGGTCGACCGGTTCCAGGCTCGTGGTTGCGGGGCCCTGCAGGACGGTGCCGTCCACCCCGAAGCGGGAGCCGTGGCACGGGCACTCCCACACGCGCTCGACGTCGTTGAAGGCGACCAGGCAGGCCAGGTGCGTGCAGCGCGCCGAGACGACGTGCGGTTCGCCTTCCTCGTCCCGGTACGCGGCGCAGTGCCGCCCGCGGTGCCGGATGACGGCGCCCGTTCCGGGCCGGATGTCGTCCAGGGTCCCGGCGCGGGAGCGGACCCGGTCCTCGACGAAGCGCCGCATGTTCGTCATGCCCGTGCCCAGGACGGACCCGGCCTCGCGGTGGGGGCGGGCGCGGCGCGGGTCGTACAGGTGCGCCCACTCGGGCTCGTTACCGGTGATGAGCCCGGCCAGCAGCCGTCCCGACATGACGCCGTGGCTCATGCCGGAGCGGGCGAAGCCGGTCGCGACGTGCACGCGGTCGGAGATCCGGCCGACGTAGGGGACGGTGTCGGCGGTGTCGAGGTCCTGCGCCGACCACCAGTACGCGATCTCGCCGATCTTGAAGTGCTCGCGGGCCCAGGCGACCAGGTCGCGGTGGTGCCGGGCGAGGTCGCCGTCGCCGGGGGCGAACGACTCGCCGGTGATGAGGAGCAGCCGCCGCCCGTCCCCGTACGGGGCGGTCCGGACCGAGCGGGTGTTCTCCTGGCGGGTGATGTACATGGCGCCGGGGTCGGCGTCCTCGTCGATGGGCGCGGCCACGACCAGTTCGCGGAGCGGGGTGAGGCGGAAGGACATCAGCGCGTGCTCGACGATCGGGAAGAGGGTGGCGATGACGACCTCGCGGGCGGTGACGACGGCGCCCCCGGCGGTGGTGAGCCGGTGCGGGCGGTCCCCGGCTCCCTCGGTGAGGTCGACGACGCGGGTCCGCTCGTGGACGCGCCCGCCGCGCCGGACCAGGTCCTCCGCGAGGGCGAGCAGGTAGCGGCGCGGGTGGAACTGCACCTGGTGCTCGACGCGCAGCGCCCCCGCGACCGGGTAAGGGAGGTCGGTGTCGGTGACGAACGAGGCGGGCAGGCCCGCCTCCCGTACCGCCTCGGCCTCCTCCTTGAGCTCGTCGACCCGGTCGGGGGACTCGACGTAGATGTGGGAGGGCCGCCGCTCCAGGTCGCAGTCGACGCCCAGGTCGCGGGCGGTGCGCTCGACGTGTTCGACGGCCTCCTGCTGCGAGCGGGCGTACAGGCACGCGGTGTCCGGGCCGAGCGAGTCGCGCAGCGGCTTGTAGATCCACGGATGGGCGGCCGAGAGCCGTCCGGTGGTGAAGCCGGTGACGCCCGCCGCGATCCGGTCCGCCTCCAGCACCACGGGTGATCTGCCCGCGCGGGCCAGCTCCCAGGCGGTGCTGAGCCCGGCGATGCCGCCGCCGACGACCGCGACGTCCACCTCGGCGGACCCGGTCAGGGCGGGGTAGGAGGTCGGGTCCGACGACGCCATCCAGTACGACTGCGCGGTTCCCTCGATCACCGGTCATCACCTCGTTGCGCTCTGTGAAACTTTGCCCCGGCTGTACCCGAGGGGAGGGCACCGAATCGGCCCGATAGATCGGATTGGTCCGGCTTTGACGCATGACCTGTGCGGGGCGGGTAAGGCCCCTTCGACCGGGTGAACGAGAGGGGCGCGGTGACCGGAGAAGCGGCCGGATGTCTCAGCGTGGGCGTCGAGGAGGAGTTCCTGCTGGCCGACCCCGTGTCGGGCGCGACCGTGGCGGGGGCGGAAAAGCTGCTGCTCAGGGCGGGTGACCACCCCTTCCCCGCGTCCGGCGGCCGGTACCACCGCGAGCTCCTGGCCTCCCAGGTCGAGGCCGCCACGGGGGTGTGCCGGACGCTCGACGGCCTGCACCGCCAGATCCAGGAAGCGCGCGCGGCGCTGAGCGCGGCGGCGACCCGGGAGGGACTGCTGCTGCTGTCGTCCGGGACGCCGGTCCTGGCGGGCCGGGCGCCCGTCTCCGAGGGCGACGACCGCTACCGCGCCATCGCCGCCCTGTACGCGGGCGTCGTAACCGGCTACCAGGTCTGCGGATGCCACGTGCACACCGGCGTGGCCGACCGCGACACCGCGGTGGCCGTCCTGGCCCACCTGCGGCCCTGGCTCCCCGCGCTGCTGGCGCTGTCGGCCAACTCGCCGTACGACCACGGCCGCGACTCGGGCCACGCGAGCTGGCGCATGGTCGAGCAGTCCCGGTTCCCGGGGTCGGGCGTGCCGCCGTTCTTCGCCTCCGCCGCCGACTACGACCGCGGCGTGGACCGGCTGGTGGACTGCGGCGTGATCGCCGATCCGGCGATGTCGTTCTGGCTCGCCCGCCTCTCGCCGCGCTACCCGACGGTCGAGGTCAGGGCGGCGGACGCCGTCGTGACCGCCGGGGAGGCCGTGCTGCAGGCGGCGCTCACGCGGGCGCTGGTCGCCGCCGCGCTCGCCGACCTGGACGCCGGACGCGAGGCTCCCCCGGTCGACCCCGGCGTGTCGGCGGCGGCGGTGTGGAGCGCGGCGCGGTACGGCCTGGAGGGGCCCGCGGTGCATCCGTTCGAGGAACGGCGGGTGCCGGTGGACGTCCTGATCGGCGGGCTGATGCGCCGCGCCGCCCCGTCCCTCGAAGAGGCCGGGGACCTGGCGGCGGCGGAGGCGCTGCTGGCCCGGCTGCGGCGCACGGGATCGGGCGCGCGGCGGCAGCGTGAGGCGGCCGCGACGGGAGGGCTCCGGGCGGCGGTCGGCCTGCTCGCCCGGCAGACCACCGCGCCGTCCGAGCCGGCGAGCGCTCACCGAGTATTGAAAACGAAAGGAAGCCGGAGCTCATGACCGACAGCGCCGTCTCGGAGACCGCGCCGCATCCGGCCGCGCCACCCGCGGCCGGGCCCGCACTGCCGGAGCCGCGCGGCCAGGTGTCCGAGGCCATCGTCACCATGCTGGCGCGGAGCCCGTCGCCGAGCTGGACGTTCACCGGACCGCTGGCCGCCGCCCGCGGCGCCGACCCGTTCGGCGACGATCTGCACCTCGCCCTGCACGTCTGCTACGAACTGCACTACCAGGGTTTCGAGGACGTGGACCCGGCGTGGGAGTGGGACCCCTCGCTCCTCGAACTCCGCGGGGGGCTGGAACGCACGTTCGTCACCGCGCTCCGCGACGGGACGCCCGGCGGCGGTGATGTGGACGCCGTTCTCGACGATCTGCTGACCGAACCGGCCGACGCCGGTGCGGTGCCCCGCCAGCTGCGGCGGTCGGGCGAGTGGTGGCAGCTGCGCGAGTACCTCGTCCACCGCTCGATCTACCACCTCAAGGAGGCCGATCCGCACGCCTGGGTGCTGCCGCGGCTGCGCGGGCGGGCCAAGGCGGCGCTGGTCGCGGTGGAGTTCGACGAGTTCGGCGGCGGACGGGCCGAGCGCATGCACTCGCGGCTGTTCGCCGACCTGATGGAGGAGGCCGGGCTCGACCCCGCCTACGGCGCCTATGCGGACGTGGTCACCGCGCCCATGCTCGCGATCACCAACATGATGTCGCTGTTCGGGCTGCACCGTTCGCTGCGCGGCGCGCTGGTCGGCCACTTCGCCGCCGCGGAGATCACCACCGCGCCCAGCGCCCGGCGGTTCGCCCGGGTGCTGCGGCACTTCGGGGTCGGCGAGCGCGGGACCCGGTTCTTCACCGAGCACATCGAGGCCGACGCCGTCCACGAGCAGGTGCTCCGCCGGGACGTGGTGGGAAATCTGCTCGCCACCGATCCGCATCTGGCCGCCGACGTCGTGCTGGGCGTGCAGGCCACGGGGCTCCTGGAGCAGCACCTTGAGGACCACCTGCTGGACTGCTGGCAGGCGGACGTCCCGCGCACCTCGCTGCGGCGTCCCCTTTCCGCCGTCTAGTCCTTGTCCTGGCTTTCCTGGGCGCAGGGGGCGGCGCGGTGGCTGGTGTCGCAGAAGGGGTAGCGTCCGCTGCGCCCGCACGCGCACAGGGCCACGAGGAAGCGGTCTGAGGTCACCACGGACCCGTCCTCCAGGACGATCTCGACCGGCCCCTCCACCAGGACCGGCCCGCCCCGGACCATCGTGACGCGGGTGGGTTCAGACGGCACGGATGACCACCAGTTCCTCGGATCGCTGACCGGCGCCGATCACCCCGCGCGCCTCCAGGGCCTCGGCCCTGGACAGCATCACCGGGCCGAACGCCTCGGAGCGCCGCGCCACCACCGCGGCACGCAGCCCGGACCGGCGCAGCGCGCGCAGGCTGGCCTCGACCCCGCTGAGCGCCGAGTGGACGACCAGCAGCGTCCCGCCCGGCGCCAGATGGGCGGGTGCCTGGGCGAAGATGCGGTCCAGGAGCAGCCGCCCGTCCGGGCCCCCGTCCCAGGCCCGCGCCGTGCCGTGACGCGGAACGAGCTCTCCCCTGCCCCCGGCGACGTACGGCGGGTTGGCCAGGATGACGTCGAAGACCTCCCCGGCCACGGGCCTGAACAGATCGCCGCGCAGCACCCTCAGCCGCAGCCCGCGCACCAGCGCGTTGGCCCGTGCCGCCAGGACGGCGCGCGCGGACACGTCCACCGCGGTCACCCGGGCCGCACCGCACCGGGCGGCGGCCAGCGCCACCGTGCCCGTTCCGGTGCCCACGTCCAGTACGCGGGCCCCGAGCAGCGCGTCGGTACGGCGCGCCACCTCGCACAGCAGCGCGGTGTCCCCTTGAGGCGGATACACCCCCGGTGGCCTCAGGACCATCATGCGCTTCCCGTACCGCCACAAAACCGGATGAAACCTGACATGCGCGGGATGGGAGTCGCCCGAGGTCACAGCCTTTTAGGCACGCTTCACCAAAAAAGGGGTAGACGCCTGAGGCGGGCGATCGGTTTACCGGAGGACGGAGACTTTGTTTTCTTCTGACCCCTTCCTTCGGTAAGGTCGCCCGCCTGCTGACGTCTATATGGAGGCATCGACGGCATATGACTTCCGAGCAGACCGTGCCGGACCTGGACGAAGAAGTAGGGGAAGGACCCGACAAGGCGACGGTGCGCAAGGCCGTCACCGCCTCGGCCATCGGCAACTGCATCGAGTGGTTCGACTTCGGCGTGTTCAGCGCCGGTGTGATGACCGCCATCGTCGGGACGGTGTTCTTCCCGCCCGACGACGGCGGCTCGGCGGCGCTGCGCTCGTTCGCGCTCATCGCCGCCGCGTTCGTGGCCCGCCCGTTCGGCGGCATGTTCTTCGGCCCGCTCGGCGACCGGCTGGGCCGCAAGACCGTGCTGGCCATCACCATCATGCTGATGTCGGGCTCGACCTTCCTCATCGGCGTGCTCCCCAGCTACGACACCATCGGCATCGCCGCGCCGCTGCTGCTGCTGGCGGTACGGCTCGTGCAGGGCTTCTCCACCGGCGGCGAGTACGGCGGCGCCGCCACCGTCATCGCCGAGTACGCGCCCACCAAGCGGCGCGGCTTCTTCGGCAGCTTCCTCGAACTGGGCACCCTGTCGGGCTACGTCCTCGGCGCCGCCCTGGTGCTGGGCGTCGACCTGATGCTCAGCGACGAGGCCCTGCACTCCTGGGGCTGGCGGATCCCGTTCCTGATCGCGCTGCCGCTCGGCCTGATCGGGCTCTACATCCGCTCCCGCCTGGAGGACACCCCCGAGTTCCAGCGGATGGAGCAGGCGGGCGAGACGTCCCGCTCCCCGCTGAAGGACACCCTCCTGCACAACTGGCGGATGATCCTCAACCTGATCGGGATCGTCGTCCTCCTGAACGTCGGCCACTACACGCTGCTGACGTTCATGCCGTCGTACCTGTCGCAGAACCTCGACATCGGCGACACCGAGGCGTCGCTCATCACCATCGGCGTGGAGCTGGCGATGATCGCCGTGATCGTCCCGCTGGGCGCCCTGTCGGACCGGGTCGGCCGCAAGCCGCTGCTGCTGACGTCGGCGATCGGGTTCATCGTGGTGAGCTGGCCGGCGATCGCGCTGATGCAGACCAAGGGGGCGTTCGCGGTGGCCGGCGGGTTCGCGCTGATGGGCGGGCTGCTGGTGCTGATGCTGGCGGTCATCGGCTCGACGTTCCCGGCGATGTTCCCCACCCAGGTGCGGTACGGCGCGTTCGCGATCGGCTACAACATCTCCACCTCGATCTTCGGCGGCACGGCCGCGCTGGTGATCGAGAAGCTGATCAAGACCACCGGCACCAACTACATCCCCGCCTACTACCTGATCCTGGCGGGCGTGATCGCGCTGGGGCCGATCCTGCTGCTGAAGGAGACGGCGCGGGTCCCGATCGACAAGTGCGGCCGCCCGGACGAGCCGGCTCCCGTCCCCGCCTGAACACCGCCCGGCCCGGTGGTGCTCGTCGCGCCGCCGGGCCGGGCCTCGCAACGGGTGTCCGCGGCTCACGCTGCGGCTCCGACCAGCGACGACGCGTACATGCGGAACGGCCGAAACACAGATTTGTTCGCGGCGAAACGCGCCCTTCACGGGCCGGGGCGACCTTGATCCGGCACCGGGATCCTCCTGATCCGCGGTGATCCGACCTGTGAACCCGGGAGGTCCCGTGGCGCCCACACCGCCGACGGAAGCAGAGATCGACACCTTCATCACCACCCGGCTGCGGATGATCGGAATCGATCTGTCGGTGCTGCCGGAGAACGACCCGTCGGCCCCCGCCGACCGGGCGCGGGCGCTGGCCGCGTGCCGCTCCGCGCTCGCCGACGTCGCGCCGGTCACCGCGTACCGGCTGGACGCGCAGCGGTACGCGCCGATCCTCTACCCGGCGCCGCACTCGGAGTGGACGGGGTTCAGCGGTGAGTGAGCCCCTGGAGGCCGCGCAGCGCCCGGTCGAACTGGCCGACGAGGGCCCCGCGCGGCGGCGCTTCCTGGCGTACATGGGCTCGATCACCGCCGCCGCCGCGACCGGCGGCGCCGTTCTCGCCACCGCGACCCCCGCCACGGCCGCCGAACCGCACCCGGGCCCGCTCACCGGCCCGCTGCCCGGCACCGAGGACGCCAAGGTCGGCGGCGACCTCACCGAACTCACCGTCGCGCAGGCCGCCGCGCTGATCCGGGCCCGCAAGCTCAGCCCGGTCGACCTGGTGGACGCCTACCTGGAACGCATCGAGAAGCACGAACCGACCTACCAGGCCTTCAACACGGTGCTCGCCGACGCCGCCCGCAAGCGCGCGCGGGAGCTGGCACGGAAGTCCTCGCGGAACGCCCTGCACGGCATCCCGCTGGGCATCAAGGACAACTACTACACCGACGGCGTCAAGACGACCGCGAACTCGCTCATCTTCAAGGACTTCGTGCCCGACTACGACGCCACCTGCGTCGCGCGGCTGAAGGCGAGCGGCGGCATCGTGCTCGGCAAGACGCAGATGGGGCCGCTGGCCACCACCCGCGCCACCGACCCGTACGGCGTCGTCACCTCCGTCAACGCCTGGACGCCCGGCGACCCGCGCACCAACCCGGGCGGGTCGTCCACCGGCTCGGCCACCGCCGTCGCGGGACGGCTCGTCACCTCCTCGATCGGCACCCAGACCGGCGGCTCCATCACCAACCCGGCCAACGCGCAGAACATGACCGGCCTCAAGCCCACGCTCGGCCGGTGCAGCGTGTACGGGGTCATCCCGCTGACCTACACCCGCGACCACACCGGCCCGATCGCCCGGGACGCCGTGGACGCCGCGATCATGCTCCAGGCGCTGGCCGGCGGCGACCCGCACGACCCGCGGACCGGCGGGCTGCCCAAGGTCCCCGACTACGTGGCGGCGACGCGGGTGCCGCGCTCGGGCGGCGGCCGGGTGCGGCCGCCGTTCCCGATCAGGCTGGGCGTGCTGCCCGGCTACGCCGACGGGACGTCCGCGACCGCCAAGGCCCGCGCCGCGATGCTCGACACCCTCGCCGACGCCGGGGTCCGGATCGTCCAGGTGAAGCTGCCCGCCGAGTGGGACTTCCTCACCGGCTCCGCCATCACCACCGCCAGCGCCGCCGAGCGCTGCGAGACGTTCATGGAGTACCTGCGCGGCGACGTCCGGCAGTTCGGGGTGTCGCTGAACAGCTGGCTGCGGTCGCTGTTCGTGCCCGGCCACGACTACGTGTCCTGGCTGCGGCTGCGGATGCTGCTGCTGGAGAAGATCCTGTTCGAGCTGTTCAAGGGCGTCGACCTGGTGGTGCAGACCTCGGTCACCCCGTTCGACCTGGTCGGCTGCCCGCTGATCGGCTTCCCGATCGGCTTCGACCGCAACGCCGCCGGGCTGGAGGTGCCGATCGGCGCGCTGGTCGGCGGGCTGCCGTACGGCGAGCAGCGGCTGCTGGGGCTGGCGGCCACCTACCAGGCTTCGACGTCCTGGCACACGCGCCGCCCGCCCGAGCCGTCCGCGGCCCGGCCGCTGGCCCGCCAGGAGCGTCCGCGCGTGACGGCCGACGAGGTGGTGGCCGCCGGACTGCTCTGAGCACGGACGAGACCGGCCGGGGACGCCCCACTTGTGGGGGACGTGGGCGTCCCCGGCCGGTGGCCCTTCTCTTACTGCGCGGCCTTACTGTGCGGCCAGCGCCTCCGTGGGCGACAGGCGGGAGGCGCGGATCGCCGGGTAGAGCCCGGCCAGCGCGCCGATCAGCAGCGTCGCCCCGATGCCGCCGAACACCGCCCACAGCGGGACGACCGTCGGCCAGTCCTGCGAGAAGGCGTAGACGAAGGTGACGACCGTCCCGATGAACGCGCCCCCCGCACCGCCCAGCGCCGACAGCAGCAGCGACTCGGCCAGGAACTGGGTGCGGATCTGCCCGCGGGTCGCGCCCAGCGACCGGCGCAGGCCGATCTCCGAGCGCCGCTCCAGCACCGAGATCACCATCGTGTTGGCCACCCCGACCCCGCCGACCAGCAGCGCGACCGCGCCCAGCCCGAGCAGCAGCCCGGTGAACGCCTCGCCCGCCGCCTGCTTGGCGGCCAGCGCGTCCGACGGGCGCGACACCTCGACCTCGTTCGGCGACTCCGGGTTGGCGGTGGCGCCCAGCACATCCCGGACCGCCTCGACGTTCGCCTCGTCCGACCGCGTGTAGATCGTCGTCGGATGCCCGTCGAACGACAGCTCCTGCTCCGCCGCCGGCCAGCCGACCAGCGCGCCGCTGTCCAGCTCCGGCGCCAGCGCGGCCGGCTTCAGGATGCCGATCACGGTGAACCAGCGGCCGCCGATGTAGACCTGCGTGCCGGGCCCGGCGTGGCCGATCCCGAGCCGCTCGGCGGCCCGGGAGCCCAGCACCGTGGCGGGGAACGACCCGGTCGCCTCGTTCAGCCAGCTCCCGCTCGCCAGCTCGGCGCCCACGGCCTCGCGCAGGCCGGTGCGGACGGCGTAGGCCGACAGCCCGCCGGTCTCGGTCTCGGGGATCTTGTCGCTGCGGTACACCTTGGCGTCGTCGACCAGGCCGACCGCCGACACCGTGTGCACCGGCGCGATCCGCCCCACCATCGCCTCGGCCTCGTGCGGAAGCTGCGCCTCCTCCCCCGTCATCGTGCTGCCGGGCGACACGGTGAGCAGGTTGGTGCCCAGCGCGGCCAGCGTCCGGTCCAGCTCGGCGCGCGAGGACGAGGAGATCCCGACCACGGCCACCATCGCGGCGATCCCGATGGCGATGCCCAGCGCGGACAGGAACGCCCGCATCGGCCGCGTCCGCAGGCCCACCGCGCCGACCTTGAGCACGTCCCGCGGCCACATCCGGGCCGGCCGCAGGCCATCCCCCGGCGCCCGTGCGACGGCGGCCATCAGCCCACCCCCGCCACTGCGGTTCCGATGGCGGTGCGGACGTCGTCGACGATCATCCCGTCGCGCATCGACACCTGCCGGGGCAGCGCCGCGGCGATCTCCCGGTCATGGGTGATGATCACCACGGTGGTGCCGGCCGCGTGCAGTTCGCGCAGCAACTCCATCACCCCGGCGCCGGACGCCGAGTCCAGCGCCCCGGTCGGCTCGTCGGCCAGCAGCAGCGGCGGCTCCCCGGCCACCGCCCGCGCGATCGCCACGCGCTGCTTCTCGCCGCCCGACAGCTCGTGCGGCTCGTGGTCCATCCGGTGCCCGAGCCCCACCCGCCTGAGCGCGGCCTCGGCGCGGCGGACCCGCTCCCCCGAGCGCAGGCCGGTGTAGAGGAGCCCGTCGGCGACGTTCTCCACCGCCGCGGTCCCGGCGGCCAGGTGGAAGTGCTGGAAGACGAACCCGATCCGGCTCGCGCGCAGCGCCGACAGCTTGGCGTCCGACAGCGTCCCGGCGTCGTGACCGTCGATGCGGACCTCGCCCTCGGTCGGACGGTCCAGCGTGCCCAGCACGTTCAGCATCGTCGACTTCCCGGACCCGGACGGGCCCACGATCGCCACCAGTTCCCCGGCGGCGATGTCCAGCGACACCCCGCCGAGGGCGGTGACGCCGCCCGAGTACACCTTCGTCACGTTCCGGAGGGAGATCACGACGGCACCTCCGCGGCCACGGTCCCCAGGCTCACTTCGGCACCCCCACGACCGTCCCCTCGGCGATGCCGGTCCCCTTGATCTCCACCTTGCCCGCGGCGAACAGGCCGGTGGTGACCGGGACGTAGGAGGTCGCGCCGCCCTTGACCACCTCCACGCCGAAGCCGCCCTCCTGCATCGCCAGCAGCGCGGTCACCGGAACGGTCAGCACGTCCCGGCGGGTCTCGGCGGTGAACGCCACGCTCACCGAGGCCAGCGACAGGTTCTTGGCGGCCTCCCGGGCCTCGCCGTCGGTCAGCCACACCACCACCTCGACCTTGGTGGTGGGGTCCTCGCCCTGCGAGCCCGGCTCGATCACGGTGGAGACCTCGTCGATCCTCCCCTTGACGGTGTCGTCGCCGGGCAGCGTGATCTCGACCTCGGCGCCCTTCTTCGCCAGCCGCTGGTCAGAGGTGTCCAGCCGCACCGTCACGGCCTTGTCGGTGCCGGTGTAGGTGAGGATCTTCTTGCCGGGCGCGGTCGGGTCGCCCTCCCCCGCCTCGACGCTGTCGATCCGCACCGCGCCCGGTGCGAACACCACCCGGCCCAGCTCGACGGTGCCGGTCTCCTCCAGGCCGCGGTCGTCCTGCCACTCCATGACGGCGGCGGCGGTGCCGGAGGTGTACTCGTCGTCCACCGTGAACCCGTCGTAGCCGAGGGCGCTGAGGTTCTTCTCCAGCTGCTCGACGTCCTCGCCCTCGGTGCCCTCCCGCATCGGGCGGTACGCGGGCTTGGAGCCGTACATCAGCGTCACCGGCCGGTCGTCCACCTGGTAGAGCGAGTGGCCCCGGGTGACGGTGGCGCCGCTGTCGGGCACGGCGGTGACGGTGCCCGAGAGCCGGCTGGTGGCGTTGCTGGCCGGCCCGTAGCCGAGTTCGCCGTCGGCGTCCTGGGTGTCCTTGAGCGTCTGCTTGGTCACCTGGGCGGTGTTCGGCGGCAGGTTCGTGGTGGGCGCGCCGCCGCCCGAACCGCCGCCGAGGCCCAGCGTGGCGACGGCGGCCACGCCGCCCGCCGCGACGACCGCCGCGACCGCGAGGGCCATCCGGCGGCGCGAGCGCCGCTTGCGGCGGGGGCGGCGCTCCTCCGGCGCCGGCTGCTCGATCCTGTCCTCCACCGTGGCCTCACCGGTCACTGCTGGGCTCCGCCGCCGGGGCCGCCGCCGGGGCCCATCGGGCCGAACTCCTTGCGGCACTTCTCCATCGCCGCGTCCATGTCCGGGTCCTTGCCGGTCTCACCCGTGATGCGGATGCCGCGCTGGCCCGGTTTGGGGTCGGGGAACGACTCCACGCCGTTCTTGCGCATGCACTCGGCGAACTTGCGCCCGCGCTCGTCGGCCTCAGGATCGGGCTTGCCGTCGCTCTGCGCCATCGGGTTGAACTGGCGGCACGCCTCCTGCGCCTTCTCCATCTTGTCCTTGTTCTCCGGGTTCACCCTGAACTGGATGCCCTGGCCGGGCTTGGGGTCCTCCATGTCCACGCCGTTCTTGCGCATGCACTCGGCGAACTTCACGCCCATCTCGTCGGGGCTCAGCTTCGCCCCGGCGGTGTTGCCGCCGCCCGCCCCGCCGTTGCCGCCCTGGGGGATCCCGCTCTGCTTCTCCTCGCCGCCGCAGCCGGCCAGGGAAAGGGCCAGCACCAGCGGCAACGCCGCCAGCGCGCTCCGCGTACGCAGTCGCATCGCGTTCTCTTCTCTCCTCGTACGGACCGGACCTGTTCCGGCCGACGGGAAGCGATGCAACTCGGGCGCCCGTTTCCCCGGTGTTTCCGTCCGCGAGCCGCCGCAGAATCCCGGCGCGTCCCGCGCGATCACTAACGGAAAGGAAACACGCGATCAGGGATCATTCCGCCGGGAGCCGTTCCGGGACGGAAAGGGAGGCCGGGCCGATGCGAGTGCTGGTGGTGGAGGACGAGCCGTTGCTCGCCGACGCGATCGCCGAATGGCTGCGGAACGAGGCGCACGCGGTCGACGTCGCCTACGACGGCGGCGCCGGGCTGGAGCGCCTGGCCGTCAACGACTACGACGTGGTCGTCCTCGACCGGGACCTGCCCGTGGTGCACGGCGACGAGGTCTGCCGGTGGATCACCGCGGACGGCCCGGACGCGCGCGTGCTGATGCTCACCGCCGCCGCCGAGGTCACCGACCGGGTCGACGGGCTCGGCCTGGGCGCCGACGACTACCTCACCAAGCCGTTCGCGTTCCCCGAGCTGGCCGCCCGCGTGCTGGCGCTGGGCCGGCGCAGCCGCCCGGCCGCGCCGCCGGTGCTGCGCCGCGCCGGCATCACGCTGGACCCGGCCCGGCGCGAGGTGTTCCGGGACGGCCGCTACGTCCCGCTGCCCAAGCAGCAGTTCGCCGTCCTGAACGAGCTGCTGCTCGCCGAGGGGGCCGTGGTCTCGGCGGAACGCCTCCTGGAGAAGGCGTGGGACGAGCACGCCGACCCGTTCACCGGGGCCGTCCGGCTCACCATCCTGAAGCTGCGCCGCAAGCTCGGCGACCCGCCGGTCGTCGAGACCGTGACCGGAGTGGGGTACCGCATCCCATGAAGACCAGGACGCTTCTCCCCCGCCGGATGCCGCTGCGCGCCCGGCTGACCCTGACCTACGCCGTCCTGTTCCTGCTCGCGGGCGTGGTGCTGCTCGGCGTCACCTACGCGCTGTTCAGCCAGCAGATCGGCAGGCAGCACACGAAGGTCCTCGCCCGCATCGGGCCGCCGCCCGCCGCCGCGTCCGCGTCCCCGTCCGCCCCCGCCGGTTCGAGCGCCACGGCCGGGCCGGGAGCCGAGCTGCAGAACCGCACCTTCGCCCTCACCCAGGACGGCAAGGTCCTCACCGGCCCCGAGGCCGAGCGGTGGATGCTCGGCCAGCAGCGGGAGCTGCGCGAGGCCGCCACCACCTCTCTGATCACCCAGGGCGCCATCGCGCTCGCCGTCGTCGGCGGGGTCGCCGCCGGGCTCGGCTGGCTGATCGCCGGGCAGATGCTGGCGCCGCTGCACCGCGTCACCGACACCGCCCGCCGGATCGCCGGGGCGCCCGCCGCCGACAAGGGCCTGCACGAGCGGATCGCGCTGGACGGCCCGCACGACGAGGTCAAGGAGCTCGCCGACACCTTCGACACGATGCTCGAACGGCTCGACCGCTCCTTCGACGGCCAGCGCCGCTTCGTCGCCAACGCCTCGCACGAACTGCGCACCCCGCTCACCGTGGGCCGCGCCCTGGTCGAGATGGCGATGCACCGCCCCTCGGCGTCCCCCGACGTCCGGCAGCTCGGGCAGAACCTGCTGGACATCAACCTGCGGCACGAGCGGCTCATCACCGGGCTGCTGCTGCTCGCCGGCTCCGAACGCGAGGTCACCGACCCGGCGCCGGTCGACCTCGCCGACATCGTCGGCCATGTCGCCGCGCAGACCGCGATGGAGGCGGGCCGGGCCGGGATCACCGTCCACGACGAGCCCGGCGAGGCGCCCACCTCCGGTGACGCGATGCTGCTGGAACGGCTCGTGCAGAACCTGGTGGAGAACGGCATCCGGCACAACACCGGGGAGGGCGGCTGGGTCCGTGTCGCCAGCCGCACCCGCCCGGGCGGGGAGCTCATCGAACTGGTGGTGACCAACTCGGGGCCGCGGGTGGCGCCGTACGAGGTCCCCGCGTTGTTCGAGCCGTTCCGGCGGCTCGGCCCGGACCGGGTGATCACCGCGAAGGGGGCCGGGCTGGGGCTGTCGATCGTCCGGTCGGTGGCGCGCGCGCACGGCGGCGACGTCACCGCGCGTCCCCGCGAGGAGGGCGGCCTGGCGGTGACGGTGACGCTGCCCGCGTGCCCGGAGAACTACGCGTTCGAGCCGGAACCGGAGCCCCCGTCGCGGTCTTCCCCGCGGCCGCCGTCACGGGTCGTCTGATCGCGCCGGATAATACAGGGGCGATGCAGCCGATCCGAAGGAGGCCCTTGTGCGCCGCCTGGTGGTGTCCCCGACCGCCCCGAGAGCCTTCCGGACGATCCTGGAGGCGTTCGAGACACCCCTCCCGCAGGGCCTCGGACGGCACATCGTCATAGAACCCGGCCAGTACCGGATGGAGGCGTGCAAGTACTGGGGCACCGCCATCATCACCGCCGCGCAGGGCCCCGGGACGGTCGTCATCGACGGCGCCGGCGAGCACGACCTGCAGGTCGAGGGGGACGTGACGCTGCAGGGCCTGACGCTGCGCAACTGGCACGAGTCCGGCTCGGCGCTGCGGGTCGCGGGCGGCACCTGCCGGGCGGAACGGTCGGAGTTCATCAGCGCCTCGAACAAGACGATCAGCGCGTGGAACGGGGCGAAGCTGTTCATGCGCGGCTGCACCGTCCGCGACGGCGGGATCGTCTACTCCGACTCGGAGGGGATGGTCGAGGACACCGAGGTGGTCGGGCCCGCGCAGTGCGGCGTGGCGCTGCACGGCGGCAGCCGGGTGACGCTGCGCCGGGTGCGGGTCCGGGACGCCGGGGAGCACGGCGTCTGGGTGAACTCCGGCTCGGCCCCGCTGATCGAGGACTGCACGGTCGAGGACGCCAAGGCCGGCGGGATCCTGGTGCAGCACCGCTCGTCCGCCGCGATCCGCGGCGGCGCGGTCCGCCGCACCGGGCAGAACGGCGTGACCGTCCGCGACAGCTCGGAGGCCGTGGTCGAGCGGCTGGAGGTGGAGCGCTCCGGGCTGGTCGGCATCGCCACCGTCGGGTCGTCGAAGCTGACCGCGACCGGGGCCGTGGTCCGCGGCGCCCGCGACAACGGCGTCGCCGTCGACCAGCGCGCCAGCGGCCAGTTCACCGACTGCGAGGTCGTCGAGGCGCTGCGGTACGGGCTCATCGTGCTGGGCGGCGGCACCGGCACGTTCGAGCGCGGCGCGCTGACCTCGTGCGACAACGGCGCGGCGGTCTCGACCGGGGGCAAGCTGATACTGCGCGGCACCCGGGTCACCGGCAACGGCGCCGGGGTCCTCGCCGACCCGGACACCGAACTGCTCCTGCTCGACTGCGCCCTCACCGGCAACGACGGCCCGGGACTGGTGACCTCGCAGGGGTCGCGGGTGCACGTCGAGGGCACCTCGTCACACGACAACGCCTCCGACGACATGCTCGACATCGAGATCAAGGGCAAGGGCGCCCCGGAGCCCGCGCCGGCGGCCGGGCCCGCCGCCGCGGAGGCGCCCGAGCCGCCCGCGCCCGCCCCGGCCCCGCCCGCGCCGCCGGAGCGGCCCGTCCAGGAGCAGGCGGCTCCCGGCGGACCGGACAGCGTCGAGACGATCCTGGCCGAGCTCGACTCCCTGGTCGGCCTCCAGGAGGTCAAGGACGAGATCGGGAAGCTGGTGAAGTTCCTGCGGGTGGTCGAGCGGCGGCGCGCGGCCGGGCTGCCGGCCGGCCCGGCGATCGGCCGCCACCTGGTCCTGTCCGGCGCCCCCGGCACCGGCAAGACCACCATCGCACGCCTGTACGGGCGGCTGCTGGCGGCGCTCGGCGCCGTCCCGGACGGCCGCTTCACCGAGGTGTCCCGCGCCGACCTGGTCGGCAAGGCGCTCGGCGAGACGACGCAGAAGACCACCGCCGTCTTCCGGAAGGCGCGCGGCGGCGTCCTGTTCATCGACGAGGCCTACACCCTGTCCCGCCGCTTCGGGTCGGGCACGGACTTCGGGCAGGAGGCCATCGACGCGCTGGTCAAGCTGATGGAGGACCACCGCGACGAGGTCGTGGTCGTCTTCGCCGGGTACGCGGCGGAGATGCGGGAGTTCCTCGACGCCAACCCCGGGCTGCGGTCGCGGATCTCCCGCACGATCCAGTTCGAGGACCACGGGCCCGCCGAGCTCGCCGCGATCGTCCGCGGCCTGGCCGACCAGTACGGGTTCCGGCTCGACCCGGCCGCCGAGGAGGCCGTCCAGCGGCACTTCCAGAACGTCCGCCGCGGCGAGGGCTTCGGCAACGGCCGCGAGGCCCGCCGCATCTTCGAGGCCGCCCTCGAACAGCAGGCGCTCCGGCTGGCCGACCTGGACGACCCCTCGGCCGCCGACCTGTCGCTGCTGCTCGCCGAGGACCTCGACGGGGTCGTGGACCGCGGGCTCGGCGTCCGCTACGGCGACGCCCGCGACCCCGGCCAGCTCCAGTCGATCATGGAGCGGCTGGAGGCGATGGTCGGCCTGGCCGAGGTCAAGGAGCGCATCCACGACCTGCTCGCCGTCATCGAGGCGACCCGCCGCCGCGAGAAGGCCGGGCTGCCCGCCGACCCGATGCCCGGCCACCTGGTCTTCTCCGGACCGCCCGGCACCGGCAAGACCACCGTCGCACGCCTGTACGGGGAGCTGCTGGCGGCGCTGGGCGTGCTGGCCCGCGGCCAGGTGGTGGAGGCCGCGCGGGCCGATCTGGTGGGCCGGTACGTGGGGCACACCGCCGTCCAGACCGCGCAGGTCTTCGAACGGGCCCGCGGCGGCGTCCTGTTCATCGACGAGGCCTACACCCTGGCCCGCCCGTCGAACACCGGCCACGACTTCGGGCAGGAGGCGATCGACACGCTGGTCAAGCTGATGGAGGACCACCGCGACGAGGTGATCGTCATCGCGGCGGGCTACACCGGGGAGATGGCCGGGTTCCTCGCCGCCAACCCCGGGCTCGCCTCCCGCTTCTCGGCCACCATCACCTTCCCCGCCTACGGCCCGGACGAGCTGCTGGCGATCCTGGCGGCGCAGACCGAGACGTCCGGGTTCGTACTGGCGGAGGAGACGGCCGGGGCCGTCCGCGCCCATCTCGGCGCCGCCGCCGAGGTGTACGCGCAGGGCAACGGCCGGGAGATCCGCAAGCTCTTCGAGGCCCTGAAGACCGCGCACGCCCGCCGCATCGCCCGCCTCGAACGCGGCGGCGCGGAGGTCACGCTCGACGACCTGCGGCTCATCCTGCCCGAGGACGTCCCCTCACTCTGACGCCGGGACCAGTCCGCTCTGCAGGAGGAGGCGCATCCACGCGTCCCGGGGGCGTCCCTTCCGGTCGCGGCGCGTGACGGGGGCGCTCCCCAGCACGACCTCGACGAGCCGCGGATAGCGCTCGCCCAGCACGAACTCGTCGAAGAACGTCACGATGCCGGGCGCGAACTCCTCGATCTCGACCTCCTCCACCTCGACGTTCTTGTAGGCGAAGACGTACTCGTCGGGGTCGCAGTAGTACACGCTCCCGTCGTCGAGGTCCAGGTTCACGGGCGCGGCCTCGACCTTGTCGGGCCCGCCGAGTTCGGACCCGATGACCAGCGGACTTCCCAGCGGGCAGTGGGGATTGACATCCCTCGCCTCCCACGCCTCCGGGCTCTCGATCTCGGCCGGCCGCCGGAAGACGAAGCCGTCACCGCGCAACCGGTCGAAAAGGCTGAAGACCTCGATGACGCCCTCGGGAATCCCGGGAATGGGCTCCAGTTCTCGCGGCTCTCCGATGACGACTCCGAAACGGTGCTCGGCCTCGACCCGCCTGACCAATTCCAGCTTCGCCTCGACCTCTGCCAGCCCGCCCACGTCCACCGCTCCCTTTCGCCGTCCGCAGTCCGCCCCACAGGGCAGCACGGGTGGACCGATCCACGCATCCTCCTCGCGGACGACTTCCCGCTCACTCCTTGGAAACACCCCAGTTCATCCACAGGTACATTGCGCTGCGTAATCGATCGAACACAGAATTGGGCATCGGTTCGCGGGGCCGATGGGTCCCTTTTCCAGAGAGGACAACGCATGCGCGGCACGATCATCACCAGGCGCCGGCTCGGCACGCTCGCCCTGGCGGGCGGGGTCGGACTCGGCGCTCTCGGGCTGGCGGCTCCGGCCCAGGCCGAGAGCTGCTTCTGGACCGAGTTCGGGCAGACCGGCTCCAAGCGCTGCTACAACGTCAACGTCAAGAGCTTCACGAACCACACCTTCCCCAACGGGGAGCCGATGAGGAACGCCAGCTCGTGGCAGAACCTCAACTGGTCGTGGAACGAGGTCGTCTACAACGGGGCCAACTACACCGGCGCCTCCCAGGAGCTGGAGGACGAGTCCGTCGGCGACCTGAACGGGGACCTCAACAACAGGCTCGCCTCCTACGACGCCGCCTAGCCTGACCCACCCCGCGTGAGCGCCGGGTCCGCTCCCTCCCGTGCGGACCCGGCGCGCCCGAACCAAGGAGTCCTGTGGTGAACCGCCATCCGACGGCGGGGCTGCTCCTGGGCGCCGGCGTCCTCCTCGCGGGATGCGCCGCGCCCCAGGGCGCGGAACCCCCCGTCCGGCCCCTGAACGTCCGCGACATGAACACCTTCACGTTGCCGCTGGACGCGTACACGCCCGCCCCGGCGCAGCAGAACACGCTGCTCGCGGCCGAGAAGACCCTCGTGGCGCGCTGCCTGGAGCGCCGCGGCCTGGACGCCGACGTGCCCGACCCGCACCCCGCGGTGTCCGGCCGCAACGCCCGCCGGTACGGCATCGTCGACGAGGCCCGCGCCCGCACGCTCGGCTACAGCGTCCCCGAGATCAGCAAGCGCGCCCCGCACCCCAGGATGCCGGACGAGATCAGGCGCGCCGTCCGCGGCGACGGCGGCTGCGACGACGAGGCCGGCCGCACGCTCCGCGCGGGCGTCCCCGATCTGACCGCGCAGCGCAGGACGCTCGACCGGGCCGCGTTCGGGGCCTACGAGCTCGCCCTGCGCGACAGCCGCGTGCGCGCCGTCTTCGCCCGCTGGAGCGCCTGCATGAAGAAGTCGGGCCACCGGTACGCGACACCGCCCGACGCCGTACGCGACAAGCGCTTCCTCGACGACGCGCACCACACGCCCGGCCCCGCCGAGATCGGCACCGCCGTCGCCGACGCCCGCTGCAAAAGGGAAACCGGCGTCGTCAACGTCTGGGCCGGGGTGGAGACGGCCTACCAGGACCGGGCGATCGCGAGGAACCGCGCCGCGTTCGACGCCCTCCGCACCGCCCTCACCCGGCGCCTGGCCAACGCCGCGAACGTCCTCAACCGCTGACCGGGGGGCCGCCGAACCCGATCTCGTTCCCTTCCGGATCGCGGTAGATCGCCTTGCGCACGCCGTTGGAGTAGGTCTCGCGCTCCGCGGGCTCGATCCCCCGCGCGGCCATCGCCGCGACGCGCTCGTCGAAGTCGTCGACGAACACCGTGTGGAAGGCGCGCCCGGCCCGCTCGGGCCGCTCCTCGACGACCAGCGACCGGTGTTCGGCCAGCTCCCACAGGGCCTCGGTGTCGCTCACCACGTACGTGGGCGGCGACCCCAGCAGCCGTTCGTACCACGCCAGGGCCGCCGCGTAGTCGACGACCGCGATGCCGGCGAACAAGTCGAGTGCCATGCCGCGATCATAAGGACGCCCGAGCCGCCGCTACGCCTTCAGAGGATCCCCGCCTGCCGCTCCCGCCGCACACGCCGCGTCATGAGCGCACCCGGGATGGCGACCGCGAACAGGACCGGGACCGCGGCGGCGATCCCGAACCAGAGAAAAATGGCGAGGTAACCGTAGGCGGCGTTCGCCACATCCTTGTCCGCCTGTGCAAGGAGGACAATGCTCGCCACGAACGCGACCACCACGAGGACCGCGATGATGACCGCAAGCCAGAGGAGAATGCCGGCCCATAGCCGGTAGCCGGTGCTGACCCCCCTGGTTTGCGGTGGCGCGTAGGCATGGGGCGCAACGGGCATCTGGGCCGGGTAAGGGACTGGCTGCTGGTCAGGCATGGTGCCAGTTCTACCCGAGACACCGCCCTCACCGCCGCTGCGACCGACAGTCACTTCTTGCCGGCGTCCCACGAACCGAGGCCGAAGCTGCGCAGCAGGACGACCAGCGCGGCCCCAAGCCGCCAGTCCAGTCCCGGCGCGTGCAGATGCAGCTTGTCGCCTCTGGATCTGAACTCCAGCGGCATCTGCCCGCCCGCACGCCACCTGATGCGCCGAGGGCCGCGCGCGACACCGGCCTCATTGCCGGGGATGCTGTCGAAAATGGTGAACACGAGGATCAGCACCTGCAGGGGCAACGACGACCACCACAGGCACCACCACAAGATCCGGCCCTTGAAGCCCACCGCCTCGGGGCCGCCGGCCTGTGTCACGGTCCAGCGGGTGCGCAGGCCCCTGCCACGGAGCGCCTTCTCGCGCACGAGCGTGCCGATGAGCTCATTGTGCGCACCGAACACCTGGAACGTCGCGACACCGCCGGCGGCCGACAGGGTCACCACGGTGGCCGCCCGCTTCTGACGGTGCGCGTCGGCCCACAGGACGAAGGACCGAGCGCCGCTGCCGCGGGCCGCGAGGTATGCGGGCAGGCCGCCCGGCGGCAGCTCGCGCTCCGCGTACGCGACCACCTGGGTCGGTCCCGATTCTTCGGTGAGGTAGACCAGGGCCCTGGTCGGCGCAGCGGCGTCGCGGGCTCTTTCCCGGGAGACTCTCATGGTCAGTACATTGCTCACCCGACGTGCTCCTTCGTGCTCGGGCAATGCGGGAGGCCGGCAGGCATGGTGAACGCCCGCGGGGGGCGCCACCCGACCGCCGGAGATGTGCGGGGGGCATGCGGTATCAGGCTGACATGCACATGATCACAACTCTATACGCTCACCATCCCCCGGCCCCCGCCCGAAGCACTCGTGCGAAATCGCCGGACGCCTTCAAGGCGGCGGGCGAGAGTTCTGGTGCCTACGGGGCATCGACGGCGGGTGGGCTAGCGTGGGGCGGGTGGGACGACAGGACTGGGTGCCGCCGGAGCAGTGGTTCGCGTCGCTGCCCTCGGTGTGCGTGGCGTCGAACGTCGTGCTGACCGACCGCGACGACAACGTGCTGCTGGTCAAGCAGAACTACCGCGACCACTGGGCGATCCCCGGCGGGGTCGCCGACGAGGGCGAGGGCCCGCACGAGTGCGCGGTGCGCGAGATCGCCGAGGAGGTCGGCCTGCGCGTGACGCTCGACGCGCTCCTGGTCGTCCAGTGGATCCCCGCGAACGGCGAGCAGCTCCGCCCGTTCCTGGCGTTCGTCTGGGACGGCGGCCGCGTCGAGGACGGCGCCTCGATCCGCCTCCAGGAGGAGGAACTGGACGACGCCCGGTTCTACCCGTGGGACGAGGCCGCCAAGCTCCTCTCCCCGCTGCTGGCGCCGCGGATCCCGGCCGCGCGGGAGGCCCGCGAGCGGGGCCGCACGGTCTACCTTCCGGGCGCCGGTCGAACCTGATCGCGCGCGGGCTCGTATCTCCTCTCAGTGCCCAGCCCTTGGAGGTACGAGGTGGCCGGATCCATCGACGCGAACCTGCTGCGGCAGAACGCGCACAGCCCGTCCTTCTTCGCGCTCAACCGCGCGGACGGCGGGCACGGGACCGAACTGGTCGACTTCTGCATCCCGTGCAACCCGTACTTCCCGACGCCCGAGATGTTCGGACGGCTGCGGGACAACCTGGAGACGATCCTCAAGTACTACCCCAGCGACGCCGACACGATCACCGCCGAGCTGTGCGCCACGCTGGGCCTCAACCCGCAGACGGTGGCGATGGGCAACGGCTCCACCGAGCTCATCACCTGGATCGACCACCTGCTGGTGCGGGAGAGCCTGTGCACGCCGATCCCCACGTTCGGGCGCTGGACGGACCAGCCGCTGGAGACCGGCAAGCGGGTCGACATGTTCCCGCTGCCGGAGAGCCGGGACTTCGCCCTGGACCTGGACGCCTTCGTCGGCTTCCTGCGCGAGCGCCGGTCCCGCGTCGCGGTGATCTGCAACCCGAACAACCCCGACGGCGGCTACGTCCCGCGCCGGGACGTGCTCCGGATGCTGGACGCGCTGGTGGACCTGGACCTGGTCGTGGTGGACGAGTCGTTCATCGACTTCGTGGACGCCGAGCCGCACACCAGCGTCGCCGACGAGGCCGCGATCCGGCCCAACGTGGTCGTGCTGAAGAGCCTCGGCAAGAACTTCGGGCTGCACGGCATCCGGTTCGGGTACCTGGTGGCCAACCCGGCACTGGCGGGCCGGATCAGGAAGGCGCTGCCGAAGTGGAACCTGAACTCCTTCGCCGAGATCGTGGTGTTCCTCCTGAAGGAGCACCGCGCCGAGTACCAGGCGAGCCTGTCCCGGCTGGCGCTGGACCGCCGGTCGATGGCGCGCCAGCTGGCGTCACTGCCGGGGCTGCGGGTGTTCGCGTCCCAGGGCAACTTCATCCTGATCAAGCTGCCCGACGACAAGGACGGCGTGCGGCTGCGGGACTACCTGCTCAGCGAGCACGGCGTGTTCGTCCGGGAGTGCGGGAACAAGCTGGGCAGCACCAGCCGGTTCCTGCGCCTGGTGGTGCGTCCGCCGCAAGACGTGCACCGGCTGCTGACGGGGCTGGGGTCGTTCCTGTACGGGACGGAGAAGGCGCACCTCATCAACACCGTGATGCCTCCTGAGGCCGGCGCCTACGAGCAGCCGCCCCGGCTCCACGCCACCCCGGTCGAGGACGTCTACCGCACCCGCGCCGGGTAATCGTCAGGTTCGGCGGAGCCGCGGGCCGTAGAAGGGCCACGCAGATCCGTAGGGGTCGCCGAGCGAACTGTTGGTCATGCCGAGGCCGACCCCGGTGAGCTCCGCGACGAGGAGTTCGACGAGCGGGCCGAACTTCTGCGCCTCGCCGTAGCCCGCGTTCACGACGGGCCACCTGTCGGGGTCGGCGTCGTGGGTGTCCCAGAACAGGGTGTCGCGGCCCTCGGTGCTGCCGCAGTACAGCAGACCGCCGGGTTCGGGGTGCAGCGTGTAGCGGCGTCCCGGGGCCGCGGATGGGAGGACGTCCAGGTCGTCCCGGAGAATGTCGGCCTGGTCGGGATGCTCGGCGGCGATCCCCTGCGGGGTCTCGATGAAGATGCCGTTGAAGACGATCCAGTGGCCGTGGCCGCCGTACTCCTCGTACAGGCGCTTGTAGTCGGACGGCAGCCCGGGGACGCCCAGCCGGCGTTCGGCGGCCTCCCAGTCGAAGGTGGCCGGTGTGCCGGGGCCAACGATGGTCCGCAGCTGGGCCAGCGAGTCGCGGGCGGTCTCGCCCGCGGGCGGCGCGGTGACCGGGTGGCCGGGCGGGGTGAAGGTCCGCTCGCGCGGCACGGGCGGCAGGGAAAGGACCGGCAGGTCGAGGCGGCCGTCGAGCCACTCGTCGAGGAACTCGGTGGTGGTGAGGTTGAGCTGCTGGTGCCCGTGGCCGTTCAGCGCGACCAGCCACCGGCCGGGGTCGTCGCCGAACGGCAGCCACCAGCACGTCTCCCCTCCGGCGAACACGCCCCAGAGCAGCGCGTCCTCGTGCGGCGGCAGGTGCCCGTCGCCGTCCCCGGGGGTGAGGAGCCGGAGGACGCCCGCGAGCGTCCCCGGGCCCGTCCGGGAGAGCAGCTCGACGTAGTCCGCCGGGAAGGTCCCGCCCGGGAACCGCGGCTCACGGCTTCCCTCGGGCACGCCGCGGAGCGTCGCCGCGAGTCTCCGGCCCGCCTCCCGGAGTCCCTCCACCGTGGGATAGGCATCGTTCATGCCGTCAGACGCTAGCGCCACCGTCCGACATCGGCACCGCGGACGCCATGCCGCCCATGACGGAAGCGCCGCGGGAATCCGCCCCAAAGAACACACCGCCCGAGACCGCCATTAACGCGGGGTGTGACCATTTCGAGCGGGATGACTTTCATGGTCGTTCTGTTGCGCACCTAGCGGCGCGGCCGTCAATCGGCGCGCATGACATTTCCATGGCACCACCATGATCATCTAAAGTCTGACGGCTCGCCGAATAGCGGGGCAACGCACGCGGGTAGTCGGTTATTCGGAAAACGCTACACTCGACGCCCGCCAACAGAGGACGCCCTATGGACATCGCATCGCACGGCCCGAAGGCATTCCCGCCGCATCATCGCGGTGGAAAACCGCGTACCCGTTCCAAACGGGCGGCGCGGCTGGTGCCGCAGACCGCCTCGTGCCTGCTCGCCGCGACGATGTTAGTGACCGTCCCGGCCGAGGCGCCCGCGCAGGCCGCGGAGGCGGTCAAGCCGAAGCCCACCTCCGCCCAGCGGTTCGGCCTGGACGCCAGGACGCTGCGCAAGGTCCGCGCGTACACGACGTACCGCCGCAAGATCACCCGGCAGGAGAAAAGCGCCCGCGCCGCGCTCCGGTTCGCCCGCGAGCAGATCGGCAAGCCGTATCGCTGGGGCGCCGCCGGGCCGCGGGCCTACGACTGCTCGGGGCTGGTCATGAGGTCCTGGCGGAAGGGCGGGGTGCGGCTGCCGCGGGTTTCCTATTCGCAGTACAGCGCGGTCCGCCGGAAAGTGGGCATAAAATCGCTGCGACCGGGCGATCTGGTCTTTTTCCGCGGCCGTGCGCACGTCGGCATGTACGTGTCGAAGAATCGGTACATCCACGCGCCGAACAGCGGGTCCCGGATACGCATCGACCGGCTTTCCGGATTCCGCACAAGGCAGTTCGCGGGGGCGGTCCGGCCCGGCGCCCCGCAGCCGAAGAAGTTCCCCGCCTCGATCCCGCGACTGGCCCGCCAGCTCGAGCGGACCGAGCCCGCGGGCCGCACCGAGGCGGAGGCGCCGCCCGCCGCGCCCGCGCCGTCCAGGGCCCTGCCGGGCCACGACCTGCCGGCCATGACCCCGCCCAAGTCCGAAGACTTCGCCGTGGGCGACTTCGACCCGGGCTTCGCCCAGTCCGCCCGCACCACCGAGCCCGGCACCGACACCGACGCCGACCGAAAAGGGGACTGACCGTCATCGGTTCCCGGCGGGCCGCCCAACGAACGAAACCGGCGGCCCACCGGGAATCACGTCTGCGGTACCGGCGGGCCTGGGACGTGCACCCAGCCGTGCCGCTGCCTGCCGCGCACCCGGACGCGCACGCCCGTGTCGTAGCCCCCGGCGTCGATCCCTCCGTACCCGTGCAGCACGATCGAGCGGTAGATCTCGTCCGAGACGACCACCGCCAGCGCGCCGTCCGCCCGCGCGAGGGTGCGCTTCACGCGCGGCGCGTCGAGCAGCCGGAACGCGACGTCGAGATCCTCGCCGAAGAAGCCCTGCCCGTCGTCGTGGACCTCACCGGCGTGGATCACCATGCGCAACCGCAGGAGCCGCGCCGGGTCACCGGTCACGCCGGCGTTCCAGTCCTCCAGCAGGGAGCACAGCACGGGGGTGAAGGCGTTCAGCAGCAGCGTCTTGGGCACCTCGTCGACGGGCCTCACCAGTGCGAGGACACCGTCTCCGCGATCGGTGAGCCGATCCAGGTGCTGCTCGCGGATCCCGGCCTTCCGCAGCGCCTCATCGAGGACGAGGTACGTACGACGCCGCAGTTCCTCCTTCACGGGATTCGTGCGAAGCGTCGACTTCTCCATGTCGAGGGCGACGATCGCGCGGTGCACCGGCAAGCAGGGAGCGGGGACCGGCTCCCGGCGGGCTCCGGCCGCGCGGGCCGTCCGGGCCCGGCCGGCCGGCGGCGGAACGTCGAGGGACGTGACTTCGGCGATGGTCAAGACCGCCTCCTCAGGCGAGATGTGGTGGACGTCGTGGTGAGCTCACATCTCCAGCCTGACCCGGCTTCACTGTGCATGGCCGCAGGTGCACGGTTTACGAGCGGGATGGACAAGTTTGTACGTGGCGCCCGTGGGCGTGCACGGCGGCGCTCGGGCATCGGTGTTCACCGGTGTCGTTGAACGCTCGGATGCGCCGTTCTCAGGACTTCCGATTCGCACGTCGCAAGCATGGACGCCCCACCATTACGTCGGCTTCACAGGAACAGATGTTCGGTCATTGCGCGACCATGGAGTGATGCTGAGAAGATTCTGGTCCCGATGCACAGTTTTTGACATATTTGAACAATCGTTTCTCGTGCGAGGGGGCCGCCGATGGGGTCGATCAGGCGTAGCCTCACGCCCCCGGGGCCGATCACCGAACTGTTCGACCGCCTCAACGAACTGCACTTTCGCGCGGGCGAACCGTCCGTCCGCCAGATAGCGCGCGGGATCGGCGAGGGAACCGTCAGCGCGTCGACCGTCTACAACGCGCTCAGCGGCCCGCGCGTCCCCGCCTGGGGCTTTCTGGAGCTGATCGTGGAGCAGCTCGGCGGGAACGTCACCGAGTATCAGCCACTGTGGTACGCGGCGCGGCGCGCCGAGCAGGCGGTGCAGAACCGACCCCCCCCGCGCCGGGCCGGCCGTTCCCATCGCCATCGCTCCTCACGCGTCCGCGCCCCTTCAGGCGTCCGCTCCCGCTCCGTCGTCCTTGACCGACCAGGTACGCGCTCCGGGGCCCGTACCCGCCCCGGCCGCCCCCGGCCGGCCCGGTGCACCGCCCGCCCCGCCGTCCCCGACCGGAGGGAGCCGCGCGCTCTGGGGCCCGGTGGTGCCTCCCCGCAATGGGCACTTCACGGCGCGCCGCGCGGAGCTGGCGACGTTGCGCGACCGGTGGCGGCAGCACGGTGACGCTCCGCACGGCCCGCTCGCACAGGTGCTCTACGGCCCCGGCGGCATAGGCAAGACGGAGATCGCGCTGGAGTACGCGCACCGCTACCGCGACTACTACGACGTGGTCTGGTGGATCCGCGCCGAGCAGGAGGACCTCATCAGGGACGCCCTGATCGAACTGGGCCGCCACCTGGAACTCCACGACCTGCGCGGCAGCGACAGCGACCACCTCATCCAGTCGACCCTCGGCGCGCTGCGCACGGGCGTCCCCTACCGGAGATCACTACTGATCTTCGACAACGCCATCCGGCCGGAGATCATCTCCCGCTACCTCCCCGAGGGCGGGTCCCATGTGCTGATCACGACGCAGTACCTGGGCTGGCGGGGCACGCTGCCCGCGGAGACCCTCAACGTCCTGGAGTTCGACCTGGCGGAGGCCGTCGAGTTCCTCCGGCACCGTGTGCCGCTCCTCGCCATGACGGAGAAGGAGGACCGGCGGATCACGGCCACGGCCGATGAGGAGAGACGGCGGACCGAGGCGGTCGAACTGGCCTCCGCGCTCGACGGGCTGCCGCTGGCGGTCGAGCACGCGGCCGCCTACCTGAACGAGACGGAGGTGACCGTCGGCACCTACCTGGAGCGATTCCGACGGGTCTCCGAAGAGTTCTTCATTCCGGACGCCGAATACCCGCACGCCGTCGCCGTGTGCTGCGTCCTCTCCCAGAACGCGCTGGCACGCCAGGCCCTGGCGCTGCTGCGGACGCTGGCGATGATCTCACCGGAGCCCGTCTCCGGTGATCTTCTGGTGCAGCCCGACCTGCTGGACGAGCTGCCGGAGGATCTGCGCGCGGTGCTCTCGAGCACCCTGCGGCTCAGGAACGCCGTGCGGGAGCTCGCGCGCTTCTCGTTGGTGCGTTTCGACGGCGTCCGCAACGAGACGCAGATCCACCGGATCGTGAAAGCGATCGTGCAGGGCGGGCTGGGCCTGGAGGGGCCCCGCGCGGAGGAGCGGCACCGGCATGCCGTGCACGTGCTGCTCGCGGGCACCGATCCCGAGGGCCCGGAACGGGAGGAGAACGACGCCGTCTACGAGATGTCGCGCCCCCACCTGATCCCCTCGGGTGCGCTCACCAGCGACTACGCGCCGGTGCGCGCACTCGTGATCAACCAGGTGCGTCGGCTCCATCTCCGCGCCCGTTACAGCGAGGCCGCGGGCCTGGCCGCGTTCGCGCTGCAGAGCTGGCGGCGCAAGCTCGGCCCCGAGCACCTGCAGACGCTCGCACTGGCGACCGAACTCGGAGTCGCGCTCCAGCGGCTCGGGCATGGCGAAGAGGCGCTCCAGCTCAACACCGAGACGATGACCCTGCTGCGCGGTGAGTACGGCGTGGAGAACGATGTGTTCCTCGCCTGCGCCCGCAGTTACAGCACCGGCCTGCGCGCGTTCGGTCAGTACCGCGAGGCGCTGGAATGGGACGAACAGTGGTTGCCGCTGTACGTCCAAGTGTTCGGCTGGGATCACTTCCAGACGTTGGACGTCCTCAGCGACATCGCCATCAACCTGCGCTGCCTGGGGCGCTACGAGGAGGCGCTCAAGAACGACCGGCGAACGCACGACGAAAGGGTGCGCACGATCGGGGAGACTCATCTGCGCACGCTGGACTCGCAGTTCGCCCTCGCCCGCGATCTGCGGCGGCTGGGCCGGTACGAGGACTCCCTGGACGAGCTGATCCAGATCAACAGGACCGTGGAGCAGCGGGGTGAGCCTCTACGCCTCCCGGCCCTGATGTACTCGATGGACCTCGGCGTCGCGCTGCGCCGCACCGGTGACCGCAAGGAGGCGCTGAACCACCTGGAGGCCGTCCTCAACCGCCACCTCGCTCTGGTGGGGGCGCAGCACCGGCACTCTCTCGGCGTCGCGACCAATCTCGTCAACGACCGTCGGCTGGCCAAGGACCTGGCGGGCGCGCTGAGCCTGGGTGAGAGAACCGTGCGGGTCTGGACGGACGTGGTGGGCGGCGACCATCCCAACACGCTCGCGGCCGTGGCGAACCTGGCCGTCGTACTGCGGCTTCAGGGGAGGCCCGAGGAGGCGCGGGAGGCGAGCGCCCGGGCTCGGGCGAAGCTGTGCGAGATCTTCGGTGAGGAGCATCCGCACTGCCTCACGGTCAGCGCCAATCTGGCGAGTGATCTCGCGGCCTGCGGGGCGGTGGGCGAGGCCGTGGAACTCGGCGAGCGGACGCTCGGCCTCGGGCGCGGGGTGCGCGGGGAGGACCATCCGTTCACGCTGGCCACGGCGGCGAATCTGGCGCTCGACCACCGGGCCGCGGGCGAGGGGGAGCTTGCGTCGGAGCTGCACCGGCGGACTCTCGCGCAGTACCGGGAGAAGCTGGGGCCCCACCATCCGGAGACGCGTGAGGTCGCGCAGCATCTGCGGATCGATCTCGACGTCGAGCCTGACTACGTCTGACGGGCCTGGTCCGTCCGCCGGGCGCTGCTGGATCGTCTCGGACGGCGACGGGCCACCGCGATCCGATTCGCGGTGGCTCGTTTCCCTTCTCGGGGGTAAAGCTCCTGGTGGGGAGGGGGTCATCGGGGGTGGAAGCGGGGGGCGGAGAGGCCGGCGGGCACTGCCTTGCGGAGCGGGCGGTTCTGCCCGATGCCTTCGCGCGGGGCGGGCACCAGTTCGTCGTGGCCGTCCCAGGGGTCACGGCAGCACCATGCAACCCTGGGGTGACCGTTTTAATCCCTCATGTCTCTATTGCCCCTTTTATTCATTCGTGTTCGGATATTCAGGTCAGTGTCCTGTTACCGACCCACCCCACCCGCACCCACAACGCCGCCCCTGGCGGCAGCGGAGGTTCGGATGCGCGATCGGCTGCGCACGGAATTGCGCACTGCCACGCTGGAGAGCTTCGTCCTCGGGGACGTCCTCCGGGCGCAGGCCAGGGCCCACCGGGCCGACCCCTTCCTCAAGTTCCGGGACGGCGAGATCACCTACGGAGAGGTGGACGCGGCCGCGGACCGGATGGCCCGCGGGCTCGCCGCGCTCGGCGTCGGCCGCGGCCACCACGTCGGCGTCATGCTCCCCAACTGCGCCGACTTCGTCCCCCTCATCTTCGCGCTGGCCCGGCTCGGCGCCGTCGCCGTGCCCATCAACCCCGCCTACAAGGGCGAACTGCTGCGCCACGTGCTCGCCAGTTCGAACTCGCGCTGGCTGATCGCGGACGCCCCGTACGCCGAGCGGATCCCCGGCGTGGCCGGGCGGCTCCCGGACCTGGGCCTGGTCATCGTCCGGGACGGCACCGCCGCCGGGGTGCCCCTGCAGGCGCTCGGCAAGCCCGCCGTCGACATGTCGGCGCTGTCGGCGCGCGCCAACGGCACCGGCGAGGTCGAGGCCGGCGTGACCTTCTCCGACCTCCAGGCGATCATGTACACCTCCGGGACGACCGGGCCGTCCAAGGGCGCGATGGTGCCGCACGCGCTGGCGCTCGCCTGCGCGTACGACTCGCTGGACTTCCTCGACCGCTGGGGCAAGACGATCTACTGCCCGCTGCCGCTGTTCCACGCCGCCGCGCTGTGGGACGGGATGCTGTCGGCGCTGCTGGGCGGCGGATCCATCGCCATCGTCGACCGGTTCAGCGCCTCCCGGTTCTGGGACGACGTGCGCCGCTTCGACGCCCAGGTCACGATGAGCGTGTTCTCCATGATCCCGATCCTGCTGAGCCGCCCGCCCGCACCGGACGACCGCGACCACCCCATGGAGACCTTCTACATGGGCAAGTCGAGCCTGGACGAGCCGCTGCGGGAACGTTTCGGGGTGCGTTCCGTGGAGACCTACACCAGCACCGAGGCCGGGATCGCGACGGGCAGCCCGTACGGCGAATGGCGCACCGGGTCGTGCGGGACGGCGCACGACGAGCGGTTCGAGGTCGCCGTGGTCGACGAGCACGACCGCGAGGTCGGCCCCGGCGAACCGGGCGAGCTCGTGCTGCGGCCGAAGCAGCCGTTCGTGCTCACCACCGGGTACTACGGCGACTGGGAGGCGACGACCCGCTGCTTCCGGAACATGTGGTTCCACACCGGAGACCGGGTATGGCGGGATGACGACGGCTACTACTACTTCCTGGACCGGATGAAGGACGCCATCAGGCGTCGCGGGGAGAACATCTCGGCCTTCGACCTGGAGTGCGAGATCAACCTGCATCCGGAGGTGCTGGAGTGCGCCGCGATCGGCGTGCCCTCGGAACTGGAGGACGAGGACATCAAGGTGAGCGTCGTCGTGCGGCCCGGGTCGGATCCGCTGGATCCGGCCGAGCTCGTCGCGTTCTGCGAGGAGCGGCTGCCGCACTCGATGGTCCCCCGGTACGTGGAGTTCGTCGACGCCCTCCCGCGCACCCCCACCGACAAGGTCGCCAAGTACCGGCTGCGGGCCGAGGGCGACCACGGCCTCACCCCCGACACCTGGGACCGCGAGTCCCACGAACGGGAGGGCACGGCATGAACTGGGACGACACGCCGGAGGAGGCCGCCTTCCGCGAGGAGGTCAGGGCCTTCGTCCAGGAGAACTTCCCGCCCTCCTACCGTCCCGACCCCGAGGGCGAGCAGAGCCTGGAGCCGGAGGACGTGCGCGGCTACAACTGGGCCGAGGACCGCGCCAGCGACGACCCGGACCGCCGGGACGGCGCGCGCGCCTGGGCGCGGGCCCTCGCCGGGCGCGGCTGGATCACGCCGCACTGGCCCGCCGAGTACGGCGGCGCCGGGCTGTCGGCGAAGGAGGAGTTCATCCTCCAGGAGGAGCTGATGCGGGCGCGGGTACCGACGGTGAACGGCATCGGCGCGTTCCTGCTCGGCCCGACCCTCCTCGTGCACGGCACCGAGGAGCAGAAGGCCCGGCACCTGCCCGGCATCGCGCGCGGCGAGACGACCTGGGCGCAGGGCTTCTCCGAACCGGGGTCGGGTTCGGACCTGGCCTCGATCCGCACCCGCGCCGTCCGCGACGGCGACGACTACGTGGTCGACGGGCAGAAGGTGTGGACGTCCCTGGGCCAGTACGCCGACTGGCTGTTCGTCCTGGTCAGGACCGACCCCGGCGCCGAGCCCAAGCACCGCGGCATCACCTTCCTGCTCGTCGACACCGCCGCGCCCGGCGTGACGGTCCGGCCCATCACCGACCTGCGCGGCGCGGCGCCGTTCTGCGAGATCTTCTTCGAGGGCGTGCGGGTGCCGGTGGCCGACCGGGTCGGCGAGGAGAACCGCGGCTGGTACGTCGCCATGTCCGCGCTCGGCTTCGAACGGGCCGGGATCGGCGCGACCATCAAGTACGAGCAGGCGCTGCACGACCTGGTGGGCTACCTGCGCTCGGCGGAGGGCCGCGGCTTCGCGCGCGCCGACCGGGACGCCTACCGCAAGGAGATCGCGCGGCGGCACACCGAGATCCGGGTGCTGTACAACCTGGCCCGCTACACCGTCTCCAAGCAGGCGGCGGGCGAGGAACCCGGCTTCGAGGCGTCGGTCAACCAGCTGTTCGGCGCCGAGCTGCACCAGCGGCTGGCCCGTACCGGGGCCAGGGCGTTCGGCCGGGCCGGCGCGCTCTGGGACCGCGGCAATGTCGTTCCTGGGGGCGATCCCCCAGACCCCCCGAACGGCTCCGCCGCCTATCAGGGGGGCTCGCCGCTGAACGCCGCGTTCACCCACATGCGCCGCGACTCCATCGCCGCCACCTTCCTCGGCGGCACCTCCGAGATCCAGCGCAACGTCATCGCCACCCGGGGCCTGAACCTGCCCCGCTAAGGAGGACATCCTTCATGCCCGCGAACGCCGACACCGGCTACGGCCCCTACGAGACCGTCGACCTGAAGATCGAGGAACGGGTGGCGTGGCTGACGCTGAACCGCCCGGAGAAGCTCAACGCGCTCACCCCGACCACGATGGCCGAGCTGCGGAACTTCTTCACCGCGGTCGACGACGACGAGGACGTCTGCGTGGTCGTGCTGCGCGGCGCGGGCGAGCGCGCCTTCTGCGCCGGCATGGACCTGAAATGGTCGGAGTCGCTCACCAAGAGGGACCGGATCGAGCAGGGCCGCCTCGGCGAGAAGACGTTCGCCATGATGGAGCGCCTGTCCCTCCCGGTCATCGCCGCCGTGCACGGGTACGCGGTGGGCGGCGGCCTGGAGCTGGCGCTGGCCGCCGACTTCATCGTGGCCGCCGACAACGCCAAGATGGGCCTGGTCGAGATCACCCTGTCGGCGCGTCCCCCGTACCGGCCGAAGATGACCGAGGACGGCGACCCCGACCAGCCCGAGTTCGGCGGCAACGCGCCCGGCTGGGGCGGCGTCAAGCGGCTCCCCGAACGCATCGGCAAGGCCCGCGCCAAGCAGCTCCTGTTCACCGGCGCCCGCGTCGACGCCGAACGCGCCCTGGAACTGGGCCTGGTCAACGAGGTCTTCCCCGTGGACGAGTTCGACAAGGGGGTGGCCGAACTGGCCGAGCGCATCGCCGCCATGAACCGCTACAACCTGCGCCTGGTCAAGGAACTCGTCACCCAGGGCTACGACTGGATCGAACCCCACCCCAGCTGAACCGGCCCACGTAGAAGGGAGAGAGAGTGCTGATCTACCGGATCGATCATGTCGCTCAGGTGACGCCCGATCTCGACGGGCAGGTCGCGCTGCTGGAGGGATTGTTCGGGTTCCGGCCCGTGCGGAGCTGGGACAGCCCGGACGAGGGGACTCGCGGCGTGCGGCTGGAGGTGCCGGGGAGCTGGGGCCAGGCGTGGGAGGTGCTGGCGCCGACGGGTGAGGGCTCGCCGCTGCAGGCGTGGCTGGACGACCACGGCGGCCGTGCCGGGCTGCATCATGTGGGCGCGGAGGTGCCCGACCTCGACGCCGTCCGCGCCGACCTGGAGACGCGCGGCGTCAAGACGACGGCGGGGGCGCGGGGCACGTGGCTGGAGGCGTCGCTGTCGCCGCCCGAGCACGGGCCGGGGGTGCTGTTCCGGATGCGCGGGCCGGGTGCGCTGGGGATGTGCGGGGACGAGGACGCGGTGCCCGCCCCGCCGGGCGCCGGGGGCGGGTCGTCGCTGGGCATCGTGGGGCTCGACCACGTGTGCCAGGCGTTCCCCGACCGCGACGAGCTGGCCCGCTGGTACGCGGACCTGGCCGGGTTCGTCCCGGTGTGGCGGACGCCGCTGGAGGAGCATCCCGACATGGCGGACCTGGTGATGAACATCCCCGGGTCGGCGATCTGCTGGGAGATCATCATGCCGCGCGGGGAGGACTCGTTCATCGAGCGGTTCTGGGAGCGCAACGGCGCCGCCGCGC
The DNA here is from genome assembly GCF_055379765.1 of Actinomadura rugatobispora. Taxonomy (NCBI): domain Bacteria; kingdom Bacillati; phylum Actinomycetota; class Actinomycetes; order Streptosporangiales; family Thermomonosporaceae; genus Actinomadura; species Actinomadura rugatobispora. The sequence continues at coordinate 3,179,236 of NZ_AP029191.1, forward strand.
ACCATGTCACGTTCGAGGTCGCCGACTGGGACCGGGCGCTGGCGGCGTGCGGCGAGCACGACACGCCCACGTTCGGGGAGAACGAGGGCAGCACGGACGGCGCGGCCTGGCGGGACGCGTTCATCCACCCCAAGCACACCGGGGGCGTGCTCGTGCAGCTGTTCTGGGAGGAGCGGCCGGGCGTGTGGGTGCGCTCGGACAAGATCCCGGCGCCCCAGGCCTGATGTCATGGATCTGACGCTCACCGAGGACCAGGAGCTGATCGCCTCCACCGCCCGCGAGGTGCTGGAGTCGCGGGCGGGGTCGGCCGGGGCGCGGGCGATGGACGGCGACCCGGCCGGGTATTCCGCGGAGCTGTGGAAGGAGATGGTCGAGCTCGGCTGGACCGGGCTGGCCGTCCCGGAGGAGCGGGGCGGGGTCGGCGGCGGGTTCCTGGAGGTGTGCCTGCTGTTCGAGCAGCTCGGGTACGCGCTGGTGCCGAGCCCGCTGCTGCCGTCGGTGGCGTGCTGCGCGCTGCCGATCGCGCGGTACGGGACGGCGGGCCAGCAGGACGAGTGGCTCGGCGCGATCGCGCGTGGCCGGGTGGTGAGCCACACGCCCGTGGCGTGGGACCGTCCGGGCGAGGGCCCGGTGGCGGCCGCGTCCGGGGACGGCTTCACGCTCGACGGGGCGGCGCTGTTCGTGCCGTACGCGGCGTCGGCGGAGGCGTTCCTCGTCGCGGCCGTGCTGGACGGGGAGCCGCGCGCGTTCCTGGTGGACGCGGACTCCCCCGGTGTCACCGTCGAGCCGGCGGCGGGCACGGTGGGCTTCGACCGCCCGTGCCGGGTCGCGTTCGCGGGCGTGCGCGTCCCGCCGGACCGCGTGCTGGGCGACGACCGGGCCGCCGTGGACGCGATGTCGGCGTACGGCGCGGCGGCGACGTGCGCGGAGATGGTCGGGGCGGCGCAGCGCGTGCTGGACGTGACGATCGCGTACGCGACGGAGCGGGAGCAGTTCGGCAAGCCCGTCGGCGCGTTCCAGGCCGTCCAGCACCACTGCGCGGACATGGCCATCGACGTGCTGGGGTCGCGGTTCATCGCCTACGAGGCGATCTGGCGGCTGTCGGCGGGGCGGGAGGCCGCCGAGGAGGTGTCGATGGCCAAGGCGTGGGTGAGCGGGGCGTACGAACGGGTGTGCGCGCTCGGCCACCAGGTGCACGGCGCGATCGGGTTCACCTGGGAGCACGATCTGCACCTGTACTCGCGGCACGCGATGGCGACCGCGCTGGCCTTCGGCGACGACGACCACCATCTGGAACGCCTCGCGGACGGCCTCGGGCTCGCCTGACCCGGGCGGGCTTGACCTCGACCGGGCTTGAGGTCGAAGAATCGCCCGCATGACCTCGACTACGGACAGGGCGCTGGTCCTTGGCCCCGGCGGGCTTCCCGGCACGGCGTGGCTGCTCGGCCTGGCCGCTGGGCTGCGCCGGGAGGGCGTGGACCTGGCCGCGGCGGATCTGATCGTCGGCACGTCGGCGGGCGCGATCGCGGGTGCGGTGCTGGCCACCGGGGGCGATCCGTCCCGCCACGCCGTGCTGCCGGACGCGCCGTCCGACGACGCCCCGGGAGGTAGGGGCGGCGGGGCTGCGGACGTCTTCGCCGTCCTCCAGGATCCGGCGCTGGAGCCCGCGGAGGCCCTGCGCCGGGCCGGGCGGATGGCGCAGGCCGCCGCGACCGTCCCCGGGGAGGTACACGTCGCGCGCATGGAGGCGCTGCTCGGAACGACGGACTGGCCGGAGCGGCGCCTGCTCGTCCCCGCCGTGGACGTCGAGGAGGGCGCGCTCCGCGTGTGGGATCGGGACAGCGGCGTCCCGCTGCACGCCGCCGTCGCGTCGAGCTGCGCGATGCCGGGCGTGTACCCGCCGATCGCGATCGGCGGGCGCCGGTACATGGACGGCGCGCTGGCGGGCGGCTCGCACGCCGGCCTGGCCGGGAACGCGGACGCGCTCGTGCTCGTGGAGCCGCTGGCGCACCTGTTCCCGCTCCCGTCGGCCTCGCCCGTGGGGACGGCCGTCGCCCGGATCGTCCCGGACGCGGCGTCCGTGCGGGCGTTCGGTGGCGACCTGGGCGACCGCGGGGCCTGGGGGCCGGCCTATCTGGCCGGTGCCCGCCAGGCCCCGGACGCCGCCGCACGGATACGCCCCCTCTGGTGAGCGCCGCGCACCGCCGTGCGACCGGTCATCTGGTCCAGACGAGCGGGCCGTCGTTGTAGCCGCCTTCGCGGTCGTCGTACTCGGCGCCGGTCACCGGGACGCCCTGGCGGGCGACCTGGAGCCGGCAGTGCTGGTACGTGGCGCCGGCCGAGGCGAACGAGGCGTCGGGACGGCCGCGTTCGCAGCCCGGCAGGGCGCCGGTGAAGATGACGGTGGCGCCGGTCGACCCTCCGTTGGGCCCGACGGCGTTGAGCAGCGGCGCGGTGGTGCGCGACAGGTCGGTGCCGCCCACGTTGGTGACGGTGTACCGGATGTAGTAGGGCGTCATGCCCTGGCCCCGGCTTCCGAACTGCTGCGTGAAGGCGGCCTGGTCGCCGGGTTCGATGGCGGTGACGGTGATGCCGAGGGTGCCGGTGGTCGAGGCCCGCTTGAGCGGCACCACGGCGCGCTGGCCGATCTTGAGGGACGTGCCGGGCGCGGTCACCTGCGCGTTGCCCGCCCCCGCGCCGGGCGCGGGCTGCTCGGGGGGAGCGGCGGCGGGCGGCGGCGAGGGCGGCGTGGCCGAGACCTGGCCGGCGGAGTCGGAGTCGGAGCCGCCGCATCCCGAGAGCAGCCCCGCTACGGCCACCCCCGCGACGCCCAGCGACGCGATCTGCATGCGGTTGATGGGATTCTCCTTTGGAACGATCTTGTTTTGGCTACGGGACAGAATGTCTCAGTGTCGAGATATTCTCGTCAACGCTTTTCCGGGCACCCGATATATGGGTTACATCACCGCCCTTGGATGATCGAGACGCCCGCCGGGTTCCCCTCCCGGGGAACCGTCCGGAAGAGAACCCATGCCGCAACCCGCCGCGCCGGGTCTAGGATCGGTGCACCGCCGATCGAGAGAATTGGGCCGACCATGCGGGAGCCGCCGGGACCGGACGATCCGGAGACCATCGGCCCTTACCGGGTGACCGCCCGGCTCGGGCGCGGCGGGATGGGAACGGTGTACCTCGGCGAGGCCGACGACGCGCCCCCGGTCGCCATCAAGCTCATCAACCACGAGTACGCCGCCGACGCCGCCTTCCGCGCGCGGTTCCGGCGCGAGGTCGGCGCGGCCCGCCGGGTCCGGTCGCACTCCACCGCCCCGGTGCTGGAGGCGTCGCTGGACGAGGACCCCCTCTACGTCGCGATCGAGTACATCGACGGCCCCGACCTGGAGTCGGCGGTCGCCGAGCGGGGCCCGCTGCGCGGCTCGTCCCTGGAGCAGTTCGCGGTGGGGGTCGCGACCGCGCTGCGGGCGATCCACGAGGCCGGGCTGGTGCACCGCGACCTGAAGCCGTCCAACGTGCTGCTGTCGCCGACCGGTCCGCGCGTCATCGACTTCGGCATCTCGCGGGCGGTGGACGAGGCCACCCGGATCACCGCGCACGGCCAGATCGTCGGCACCCCCGCCTACATCGCGCCGGAGCTGATCGACGGCCGCCCGCTGACCCCGGCGGCGGACGTGTTCTCGTGGGGCGGCGTGGTCGCGTTCGCCGGGACGGGGCGGCCGCCGTTCGACGGGCGGAGCCTGCACGAGGTGCTCAACAAGGTCGGCTCGCACCCGCCCGACCTGGACGGTCTCGACCCGCTGCTGCGGGACGTGGTCGAGCGGGCGCTGAACAAGCGCCCCGAGCTGCGGCCGACCGTCTCCGAGCTGCTCACCGGCTTCGCCGCCAGCCTCGGCGGGGAGACCGAGGCCGCGAACCCGGCGACCCGGATCCTGCCGACCGTGGCCGGGCCGTCGATCCCCCCGGGCACCAGGCCGCCCGCCCCTCTCTCGACCCGGCCGCCCCTCCCGCGCCCGCCCGTCTACCCCCGCCCTGGCGGTGCCACGCCTCCGCCGTACGCCGCCCGCCGGCGCCGCCGTTCGCCGCTCCGCGTCCTGACCGGGCTGGTCGTCGGGGTCGTGGCCTTCGTGGCGGTGATGTACGGGTTGTCATTCACCCCCGACATCTGGCGGACGATCGGCGACCGCGTGGAGGCGGGCCAGTCCGCCCGTGCCTCCGCCTCGGCGTCCCCGTCCCCGTCCGTCGACAAGCGCTTCGTCGGAGAGTGGAGCGGCATCGTCACCGAGTACAGGCCGAACGGGAAGCCCAGGAGCAAGTACGAGATGCGGGTCGAGATCCGCGCCGGAGGAGGGGTCGGCAACACCGTCGGCACGACCCGGTACCCGGGCCTCGGATGCTCCGGCGGGCTGAAGCTGGAGACCGCGACGCCGACACGCCTCAAGGCGCGGGAGCGGATCATCGAGGGACACTCCAAGTGCGTCTCCGTCCCCGTACAGCTCACCCGCCGCAAGGACGGCGCCCTCGACTACGAGGTGCTGACCGGCGCCGTCCACACCAAGGGCCGCCTGACCCGCCAGAAGTGACCTCGGCGGGGGTTCACAGCTCCTTGAGGAACCCGGAGTCGACGACGATGTCGGCGCCGGTGGTGCTGGCGGAGCGCGGGGAGGCCAGCAGGGCGACGGCGTCGGCGATCTCCTGGGGGTCGGCCAGGCGGCCGGTGGTGAGCGCCATCATCTCCGGGGCGACCTTGTCGATGACGGCGGCGCGGCCGGCGCCGGCCTGGGCGCCGATGATGTCGGCGGCGCCCCCGTCCTTGGTCCACCAGTCGGTGCGGACGGGGCCGGGCGAGACGCTGTTGACGCGGATGCCCTGCGGTCCGTACTCCTCCGACAGCCCCTTGGTGAGGTTGTTCATGCCGGCCTTGGCGGCGTTGTAGTCGACGTTCATCGGGGCGGGGTGGCGGGCGTTGACGCTGGAGACGTTGATGATGGAGCCGCCGCCGCGGGCGAGCAGGTGGGGAATGGCGGCGCGGATGGCGCGGACGGCCGAGAACAGGTTGAACTCGAACATGTCCCGCCAGTCGTCGTCGGTGGGCGTCATGAATCCGAAGCGGGGCAGGGTGGCGCCGGGCGGGGGGCCGCCGGCGTTGTTGACCAGGATGTCGAGGCCGCCGAAGTGCTGGACGGCGCGTTCGACGACCTGGCCGGGCGCGGCGGGGTCCATGAGGTCGACGGGGACGTGCAGCAGGCCGGGGCCGGCGAGGGCGTCCAGGCCGGGCCCGGTGGTGCGGGACGCGGCGGCGACTCGGGCGCCCTCGTCCAGGAGGGTGCGGGCGACGGCCAGCCCGATGCCCTTGGAGGCTCCGGTGACGACGGCGACCTTGCCGGTGAGACGCAGGTCCATGGTCGGCTCTTTTCTCTCGGGGACGATCTCACCGCGCTGAACCCCGGCACCGCGGCGGAGGTTGCGATGGGCATGATCCGTTTTGTCCGGCAACGAGGGAGGTGCGAGGTGGTGCCGGTCCCGCGCGGGCCGCGGGCGCGGACGGCGATCCTGCTGGCGCATTCGGTGATCACGCAGCTGCTCACGTTCGTGCTGCGGCCCACGATGACCTACCGGGCGCTGGAGTTGCAGGTGCCGCCCGCGGTGCTGGGGGCGCTGGCGGCGAGCTTCGCGATCGCGCCGCTGGTGCTGGCGCTGCCCGCGGGACGGCTGGTGGACCGGGTCGGCGAGCGTCGGGTCATGGTCGGCGGCGCGCTGCTGCTGACCGCCGCCTCGCTGGCGTTCCTGGTGCTCGGCGGCACGGTCGGCGGCCTGCTGGCGGCGAGCATGCTGCTCGGCACCGGCCATCTGGGCTGCGTGGTGGGGCAGCAGGCGCTGGTGGCCAACACGGCGGGGCGCGGGTCGTACGACACCGCCTTCGGCCACTACACCTTCGCGGCCTCGCTCGGGCAGGCCGCCGGGCCCGCGCTGATCGCGCTGTTCGGCGGGGCGCGGGCGATCCCGGACACCACCGCGATCTTCGCCTGGACGACCGGGATCGCCGCGGCGCTGGTGGTGCTGAGCGCGCTGCTGGCGGGCAGCGGCCACGCGCGGACCGGAGGCTCCCGCGCCGCCGAGGGCGGGGTGCGGACCCTCCTGCGGACCCCCGGCCTGCGGCGGGCACTGCTGACCAGCTGCGTCGTCCTCGCCACGCTGGACATCACGCTGTGCCGCCGCGCCCAGCGCTTACCTGCCCGCGCTGGGCGCCGAGCGGGGCCTGTCGTCGGGGACGGTCGGGGCGTTCCTGACCGTCCGCGGGCTGGCGTCGATGGGGTCGCGGTTCTTCCTGGGACGGCTCACCGCCGCGTTCGGGCGGCGGGCGGTGCTCGTCACGAGCACGACGGGCGCGGCGGTCGCGCTGGCGCTGGTGGCGGTCCCGCTGCCCGCGTGGGCGATCGGCGCGCTGCTGGTCGCGGTCGGGTTCGGGATGGGCGCGGGACAGCCGCTCACCATTTCGTGGCTGGCGGAGTCGGCGCCGCCGGGGCTGCGCGGGCGGGCGATGTCGCTGCGGCTGGCGGGCAACCGGACCGGCCAGATCCTCATCCGAGCGTGGCGGGGCTGCCGGCGGCGGGCACCGGGGCGGGCGGGGTGCTGTTCGCGTCCGCGCTCGGCCTCGGCTGGGCCGGTGTCGCCGCCCGGCGCCTGCCGTCCGGGCCGGGCTCATGATCCTCGGTGGGGATGCCCGGTCCCGCCCGCCGGGGCGCGTCCCCCCGTACGATGTCGTGCACCCACCCCAGCCGCCGGACCGGGCCGCGCGGCGATCATTGGAGGAAGTGGAGTGGGCGATATGCCGCAGGTCAGCGCACCCTCGGCCGGGCAGCTGCTGCAACTGGTCCGGCAGGGGCGGGCCCGGACCCGCCGTGACCTCATGGAGCTCACCGGGATGGCCCGGTCCACCGTCGCGCAGCGGGTCGAGCAGCTGGTCAGCGCCGGCTACCTGCGGGAGGGCGGGGTCGACGTCTCCACCGGCGGGCGGCGGCCCAACCTGCTGCGGATCGACGAGGGCTCGGCGGTGGTGCTGGCCGCGCACCTGGGCGCCACGCACGGCCGCGCCGCCGTCGTCGACCTGGCCGGCCGCACCCTCGCCGAGTCCGCCGGGCGGCTGAACGTGGCCGACGGCCCGGAGCCCACGCTGGCCTGGGCGACGTCCCGGTTCCACACGCTGCTGGCCGAGGCGGGACGGTCGACCGCGGAGGTGTGCGGCGTCGGCGTCGGCCTGCCCTGCCCGATCGACCGGCGCACCGGGCGGGTGATCCCCACCCCGATCCTGGCGGGCTGGCACGACCACGACATCGTGGCGGCGCTGGCCGGGCAGTTCCCCGGCCCGGTCGTGGCCGACAACGACGCCAACATGATGGCGCTCGGCGAGTTCACCGCGATCGACGACGACTCCTCCACGCTGGTGCTGGTCAAGGTCGGCACCGGCATCGGCGCCGGGATCGTGGAGGAGGGCCGGGTGCTGCACGGCGCGGGCGGCGCGGCCGGCGAGATCGGGCACATCCGGCTGCGCGGGTACGACGAGGTCGTCTGCGTGTGCGGCTCGCGCGGCTGCCTGGCCGCCGTCGCCAGCGGCGCCGCGCTGGCCCGGGAGCTGGCGCGCGAGCTGGGCGAGGCGGCGGGCCCGGTGCGGGAGACCGCCGACGTCGTCCGGCTGGTCGAGGCCGGCGACCCGGCGGCCGTCCACCGCACGCGGGAGGCCGGGCGGGTGCTCGGCGAGGTCCTCGCCACGCTGGTGAGCGTGACCAATCCCGGGGTGCTGGTGATCTCGGGCGGGCTGGCCCGCACCGGGGAGCATCTGCTGTCGGGCATCCGGGAGGTCGTCTACCAGGTCGCCCAGTACCGCTCCACCCGCGGGCTGCGGATCTCCGAGGGCCGGCTGGGCGAGCGGGCCGGGGTGATCGGCGCGGCGTCGATGGTGGTGGACCGGGTGCTGGCGGCCGAGGCGGTCGACGCCCGGATCGCGGAGCGGCGGCTCCCCTCCGGTTGACGCCCGGACGGGGCGTACGACCCGCCGCGCCGGGGTACGACGATCTCCATGGCCGCGGCTCCCGACCATGCGTCCACTCCTTCGACCCCGCCCCCGACCCCGACCGGCGGTGCCATGACCCGCCGATCCGTGCTGCGCGCCGGTCTCGTGACCGGTGCGGCGGCCGGAGCCGCCCCGCTGCTGTCGGGGTGCTTCGGGTTCGACACCACCGGGGGCGGCGGCGGCAAGCTGGTGTTCCTCTCCAGCCAGTTCATCGCCGTGGAGGAGGCGCAGCGGTTCCGGAGCGTGCTGCGGAAGGCCGCGCCCGGGGCGTCGTTCGTCCCGGCCGAGCCGTCCGCGTTCGCCACCCGGGTGTCCACGGAGGTAGAGAGCGGGCGGGTCGGCACGGGGGTCATCGGGGCGCTCTACGGGGAGCTGGCGCAGTTCGCGCCCGACCGCCTGGAAGACCTGTCCGACGTGGCCGCCAGACTCTCCGGCAACGGCTACACGCGCGACATGCTGGAGCTGGCCAGGTTCGGTACGGACAAGACGTACTTCATCCCCTGGATGCAGGCCACCTACATCCTCGCGGTCAACAAGAAGGCCCTGGAGCACCTTCCCCCTGGCGCGGACGTCAACAACCTCACCTACGACCAGTTCCTCGCCTGGGCCAAGGAGGCCCGCGCGAAGAACGGCAGGCCCGTGTTCGGGCTGCCGGGCGGGCCGAAAGGGCTGCTGCACCGGTTCGTCCAAGGGCACCTCTACCCGTCCTTCACCGGCGGCCAGATCACCACCTTCCGCAGCGACGACGCGGTGCGGATGTGGGAGTACGTCCGGGAGCTGTGGACGTACATGGTCCCGGCCAGCACCACGTTCGAGTTCATGCAGGAGCCCCTCACCTCAGGACAGGTGCAGGTCGCCTGGGACCACGTCGCCCGGCTGGCGGGCGCCCCGGCCGCCGCCCCGAACGACTACCTGATGGTCCCCAGCCCCGCGGGCCCCAAGGGACGCGGGTACATGAGCGTCCTGGCGGGCCTGGCCATCCCCAAGGGCGCCCCCAGGCGGTCCGAGGGCAAGAAGCTCATCGAGGCCCTCTCCAGGCCCGAGGTCCAGCTCGACGTGCTGCGCCAGAACGCCTTCTTCCCCGCCGTGAAGACCCCGATCCCCCGCGACCTGCCCATCGGGGTGCGGCTCGAGGCCCGCGCGGTCGACCTCCAGCAGCGGCACGGCCTGCTGGCCCTGCCCCCGGCCCGGCTCGGCACCCAGGACGGTGAGATGAGCGCCGCGTTCCGCAACACCTTCACCAGCATCGTGCTGGACGGGGACGACATCCGCGCCACCCTCGGCAAGCAGGCGAAGGTGATCCAGGAGCTGCTGGACGGCGCGCGGGCCCCCTGCTGGCGCCCCGACCCCGACAGCGGCGGCCGCACGTGCCGGGTCGCGTGATGGCGGGTCGCGCCGAGACCCCGGGCCGGTTCCCGCGGCTGCCCACGCCCTACCTGCTGCTCGTCCCGTCCGCGCTGTTCATGCTGGCGCTGTTCGCCTGGCCGCTGGTGCAGGGCGTCGCGACGGCGCTGCGCGACCCGTCCACCGGCACGGGGTTCGGCCTGGAGAGCTTCCGCCGGATGGTCGAGGACCCGGCCTTCTGGCCCGCCGTCCGCAACACCGTCCTGCTCATCGTGATCGTCCTGCCCGTGCAGTTCGCGCTGGCGATCGCGATGGCGCTGCTGCTGCGCGAGCGGCCCCGCCTGTCCGGCCTGTACTTCTACCTGTGGGCCGTGCCGCTGGCGATCTCCGACCTGGCGGCCGGGCTGGTGTGGCTGGCCGTCTTCGCCGACCAGGGGTACCTCAACTCCGCGATCGAGGCGCTCGGCGGCACGGGCCACGGCTGGCTGTCGTACCGGAACCCGGGGACGATGCTGCTGGCGGTCGTGCTGGCCGAGCTGTGGCGGGCGACCTCGCTGGTGTTCGTGATCCTGGTCGGCGGGCTCAGCGTGATCCCCAAGGAGTACGACGAGGCCGCGCAGGTCTTCGGCGCGACGCCGTGGCAGCGGCTGCGGCACGTCACGCTGCCGCTGCTGCGCCCCAGCATCCAGGTCGCGCTGATCCTGCGGACGATCCTGGCGCTCCAGGCGTTCGCGGTGGCGCAGGCCCTCACCGGGCGCGGCTTCCCGCTGCTGATCGGCGAGACCTACGAGTGGTACGTCAACCTGCAGAACCCCTACGTCGCCGCGGCGGTGGGCCTGGTGATCCTGGTGGTGTCGATGTTCACGGCCGTGGTGTACCTGCGGACGCTGCGGCAGCCCGACGTCGTCCGGGGCGCCCGGTGACGGCCGCGCGGGAGCGCCCGCCACCGGCCCGGCCCGCCCGGCGCGGCCGCCGCGCCCGCCGGAACCGCGCCCTGGTGCAGGCGGCGTGCGTCGCGATCTCGCTGTTCATGGTCGCGCCGATGTACCTGATCACCCTCGCCGCGTTCTCGTCCCCGGCCGCGCTGAACGAGTACCCGAAGTCGTTCCTGCCGACCAGCGTGTCGACGGAGACGATGAACGCGTTCCTGACCAGCACCGGCGTGGTGCCGGCGCTGCTCAACAGCTTGCTCGTCGGCCTGTTCACGGTGCTGCTGTCGCTGGCGCTGGGCGTCCCGGCCGGGTACGCGCTGGCCCGGTTCGTCTTCGGGGGCCGCGACTCCTACCAGCTGTTCCTGCTGTTCACGCGGGCGCTGCCGATCGTGGTGCTGTCGGTGCCGCTGGCCCGGCTGTTCATCACGATCAACGTGTCGGACACCGTCCTGGCGGTGACGCTGCTGCACACGGCGCTGGCGCTGCCGACCACCGTCCTGATCACGGCGAGCATCTTCGTCTCGGTGCCGCAGGACGTGGAGGAGGCGGCGCTGGTGTTCGGCTGCACGCCGCTCCAGGCGTTCCGGCAGGTCGTGGCGCCGCTGGCGCTGCCGGGGATGGCCGCGGCGGCCGTGTTCACCTTCGTCCTGTCGTGGAACGAGATCCTGGGCGCCGCCGTGCTGACCCTGACCCACCGGACGCTGCCCGCGCAGGTGCTCGGGTCGCTCCAGTGGAGCCCGCTGGCCTTCCGCTTCGCCGGGGGGTTCGCGCTGGTCGTCCCGGCCCTGCTGTTCATCTTCGTCATGCGCCGCTACCTGCTGAACATGTGGGGCACCACGCTCCGTTAGGGGGATCATGGCCGAGGTCGAGATCACCGGGCTGGAGAAGACCTATCCCGGCGGCGGGCGTCCCGCCGTCCGGGCGGTCTCCGCGACCGTGGCGGACGGGGAGCTGCTGGTGCTGCTGGGGCCCTCCGGGTGCGGCAAGACGACGCTGCTGCGGATGATCGCGGGCCTGGAGTCCCCGGACGCGGGCACGATCAGGATCGGCGGCGCCGACATCACCGACCGGCCGCCCCGCGAGCGGAACCTGTCGATGGTGTTCCAGTCCTACGCCGTCTTCCCGCACCGCACGGTCGCCCAGAACATCGGTTTCGGTCTCGCGATGCGCAAAGCGGCCAAGCCGGAGATCGAGTCCAAGGTGAAGTGGGCCGCCGGGCTGCTCCGCCTGGAGGACCTCCTGGACCGCTACCCCGCCCAGCTGTCGGGCGGGCAGCGGCAGCGCGTCGCGGTCGCCCGCGCGATCGTGATGGAGCCGGACGTGCTGCTCATGGACGAGCCGCTGTCCAACCTGGACGCGCTCCTGCGGCTCCAGTTCCGGGCCGAGCTGAAGAAGCTGCTCTCGGACCTGGGCACCACCTGCGTGTACGTGACGCACGACCAGGTGGAGGCGCTGTCGCTGGGGGAACGGGTCGCGGTCATGAACGAGGGCGAGATCGTCCAGGCCGGGGCCCCGCTGGAGGTGTACGACGCGCCCGCCTCGGTGTTCGTGGGCGGCTTCCTCGGCAGCCCGCCGATGAACTTCCTGGAGGCCGTCCTGGACGGGGACGGCATCGTGATCGAGGGGCAGCGGATCGCGGCGCCCCCGTCGTGGGAGCCGTCCGGGCAGGTCCTGGTCGGCGTCCGGGCCGAGACGATCACCGCGGAGACCGGCACCGGAGAGGGCGCGCTCCAGGCGACCGCCGAGGTGGTCGAGCCGCTCGGCAGCGCCACTTTGATCACCGCGCTGGTGGGCGGGCAGCGGCTCAAGGTGCAGGTCCCGGCCGATTTCAGGATCGCGACGGGTGACCGGATCCGGCTGCGGCCCCGCCCCGACCGGATGAGCCTGTACGACCCCCGCACCGGCCGGGTGATCTCCTAGTCCTACCCCGATGAAGCCGCAGGTCACACTGGCTTTGCCAACTATTGGGCAAGACTCGCGTCACCGGCCTCCGCCACCCCTGTCCGCGGCCCTCCCTGGCAGGTATGTTGCATAGGTGTTACGTCCGGGTTACGGTCCCTGCCCTTGCACCCGGGGACCCGTACGCGAGACTATGTCCGTCGTCGCGGACAAAGTGTCCGATTCTACGGACGAAGTAGGAGTTTCGTGACTGCAACCCCCTCGACCGAGGTCCCTCACCTCGGCCCTCGACCACAGCTGCAGAGGGTCGCCAGGCCGCAGCCTCGCGCGCTCACCAACGTCGAGACCGCGGCCAGGGCGGCCTACGCGCTGCGCGGCAACGACCGCGGCCGCCTCACCGTCGCCGCCCCGGGCCTTTACCCGCACATGTGGAGCTGGGACGCCGCGTTCATCGCCATCGGCCTGGCCCGGCTGTCCACCGACCGCGCACTGACCGAGCTGGAGACGCTGCTCTCCGCCCAGTGGCGCAACGGGAAGATCCCGCACATCGTCTTCTCCGACGGGGACGCCTCCTACGAGCCGGGCCCCAAGCGGTGGGCCTGCGGCGAGATCTCCGCCGACGCCCCCGGGGGCCCGGCCACCAGCGGCCTGATGCAGCCGCCGATCCACGGCATCGCGGTGCGCCGCGTGCTCGACTCGGCCCGCCGCGCCGGCCCGGTCGAGCGGCGCGCCGCCGCCGACCGGATCCGCGCCCTGTGGCCCCGGCTGCTGGCCTGGCACCGCTACCTGGCCGAGTACCGCGACCCCGACCGCCGCGGGCTGCTGACGATCTACCACGGCTGGGAGAGCGGGCTGGACAACTCGCCCCGCTGGGACGTCCCCTACGCGGCCGTCGTCCCGGCCAAGGCGTTCGTCCCGTTCCGGCGTGCGGACGTGCACGCGCTCGACTCGGTCGGCGGCGCCGCCGCGCAGCGTCCCACCGACGGCGACTACGCCCGCTACCAGTGGCTGATCGAGGAACTGCGGCAGGCCCGCTACGACGACGCCCGCGCCCGCGAGACGCTGAGCTTCCTGGTCGCCGACGTGTTCGCCAGCGCGATCTTCGCCGCCGCGGCCGGGGAACTGGCCTCCGTGGCCGACGAGCTCGCGCTGCCCGGCGGCGACGAGCTGATCGCCCAGGCCGAGCGGTTCCGCCGCGGCGTCGCCTCGACCATCGGCGACGACGGCTTCGCCACCGACCTCGACCTGCGCACCGGCCGCGTCCTGCGCACCAAGACCATCGCGGGCTTCGCCCCGCTGCTGTGCGGCGGCCTCTCGGAATCCCGGCGCCGCGGCCTCGTGAACGCGCTGTTCTCCCCCGACTGGTGCGGCCACCCCGGCCTGGCGGTGGCGCTGCCGCCCAGCACCAGCCCGTCCTCGCCCGCGTTCGACCCGGCCCGCTACTGGCGCGGCCCGCAGTGGCCCCCGATGACCTGGCTGCTGATCTGGGGCCTCGAACGCTCCGGCGAGCCCGAGGCCGCGGCCGTCCTGCGCGCCTCCGCCCTCGACCAGCTCTCCGACGGCCTGTTCGCCGAGTACTACCACCCCTTCACGGGCGAGCCCCTGGGCGCCCGCCCCCAGTCCTGGACGGCCGCCGTAGCCCTGGACCTGGCCCTAGCCGACTGACCAACCACGGCCCTGACCTCGTCGAGCGACTCCCGGATCTGTGCCAGGTCCGGCGATCCGGAAGGCGGCGATGGCCCCGGCCGGGTCAGCCTGCCACGCCGCGCCGCTGCAACTCGCCGTCCTTGCGGTCGCAGGCGCTCTGGCTCGTGCCGTGATCACAGCGGTCCTGAAGCCTCCGCAAGAAGCAGTGCCGCGAACGTGCCGCGGCACTGCTCCTCGGCTGCACGATGGTTCAGCCGGACTTCGTCACCGTGGTGGGCTGCCGGAGCCACGCCTCGCCCGTGATGGCGCTCAGGGAAGGCTGGTCGATGATCCCGATCGAGTTCCACGTGAACATTCCATAGCCCGGCTTCGACCCGTCGATTCCCGCGGGGACGTCGACATTGAGCTGTTGCGCCAGCCAGGAAAGGGAGCCGTAGCCGCACAGCGAGACGCAGTGATCCAGGTGCACATCTTCCTTGAACCCGGTGGCGAACCATCCCGTCGCGCCGTGTGTGCTGTGCCAGGCGGCTTCGATCTGGTCCGCCGCGATGGCGATCTTGACGGGGCCCGCGGCGATGGCGCTCTGCAGGATCCGGGAATCCGTCCAATCGACGGAATAGTAGGGGCCGTCATCGTAGGTCACGCCGGCGCCGGCGAATCCGTCGTCCTGCATCGCCTTCAGGACTTCGACGAGAGTGGCGCCCTCAAGAACACCGTGTGCCTTCGCCCATCTGATGACCTCGTCGTCCGAGATGAAGATCTCAGGGTCGTTGCACGCCTTGGCGAACGCTTCTTCGGCCGTGACGCAGTCGCCGTGCGTATCGTTGCCCCACATCGAGATCTTCTGGGGATACATCATGATGTTCGGGGGCGCCCCGATGCGGGCGGCATGGGGTACCGCGGCCGCGAGCGCGCTCCGGGGCGACGGGATCGCACCGCGTTTCAGTGCTTGATTCGGCATGCGGGTTCTCCTTACCTTGAGTTGAGTTCGCTAGATGCGAAGGCCTCAGGCCAGGTCACTCGTCCTTTTCGCTGTCGCTCTCCGGCGACGTGTCGGGTTCCCCTTCCTCGGCGTCTTCCTCGCCACCGTCCGGGATGTACGGCTCTGCCCTGTCAATTTCCGACTGGGGGCTCGGGAATGCGCCTCTCTTGGGCCTGAGAGGCCTGTCCGGCTCTCGTGGATCGTCCGATCCGCCGCCGCTTTCCGGTGTTTCCGTCATTGCATGCAGCCCTCACCTGCTTCGCGGACGGCGCACAATAGGGTCATCGCCGTCCCGCGCGCTCCTCATCCCCTGACCAGGACTTCAGTAACCTCGTTGCCGACAAAACGGCACATCTGATGCGCGGCGCCACCTCAATGGCCCAATTGTTTGGGCGAGTTTTATCCAGAATGGAGCATGAGCATACGGACGTACATCTGGGGCTCTCCGCGATAGTGGCGCGGCCACTCGATGCCGACACTGGGTGTGGCGCTCCCTGGAACGTTGCTGCCTGGTTGGCCTACTCCCGTTGGGCGAGGGTCGGGGCATGACGTTGAGAACTTCGCTGACGGTGGCGGCCGGATTGGTCCTGGTGACCGCCTGCGCCTCATCCAAGCCGGGCCCGCAAAACACGCACCCCTACGTCGGGATGTGGGTGACCAAGGACGGGCACATCCGCCAGGAGCTCCGTCCCGACGGGCGTTACGACGAGGCGCGCGGGGAGCGCCGCAGCGCGTACACCGGGAGCTACACGGTGCACGGCAGTCACATCGAGTACCGGGACGACACCGGTTTCACGGCCGACGGCGACTTCGCCGACCTGAACACCCTGCACCACGGCGGTTACGTCTTCTACCGGGAGCGATGAGAGCGGACCTCGGCGGCGTCCTCGACGGTCATGTCGAGCAGGATCATGGCGTCGTGGTCGGGGGTGCCGGGCTCGGCGTGGTAGACGCTGAGGCGGTGGCCGGGGGTGCCCTCAAGGATCATGCCCTGGTAGCCGAGGGTGAGGTCTCCCACGTCGGGGTGGTGGAGGGTCTTGGTGCCGGTGGTGTGGGGGCGGACGTCGTAGCGTTCCCAGAGCTTGGCGAACTCGGGGCTCTTGAGGAGGAGTTCGCCGACAAGGGCGGCCAGGTCGGGGGCGTCGGGGTCGGTGCCGGCCAGGGCGCGCAGGCGGGCGACGCAGCCCCGGACCTGGGTGTTCCAGGAATCGAACAGGGTGCGGGCCGTGGGGTGCAGGAAGGTGTAGCGGGCCAGGTTGCGGTGTTTGGCGGGCCAGTCCCCCATCCCCGCGTACAGGCGCAGCCCGGCGGGGTTGGCGGCCAGGACGTCCATGGTGCGGCTGAGGACGAGGGTCGGATGCGGGCGCAAGCCCTCCAGCAGCAGCTTGACGCCGGGTTTGACGGTACGGCTGGGGGCGGACGGGCGTTCGGGGAGGTGGCGGGCGGCGCGGACGGCCAGTTCGAGCAGGTGTTCGTGCTCGGGCTCGCCCAGCTGCAGGGCGCGGGCGAGGGCGTCCACGACGGCGGGGCTGGGCCGGGCCTCGCGGCCGCGTTCAAGCCGGGTGTAGTAGTCGACGCTCACGCCGGCGAGGGTCGCGATCTCCTCGCGGCGCAGCCCAGGGGTGCGGCGTAGCCCGGGGCCGACGGTGAGGCCGGCCTGGTCGGGCGTGACCTCCTCGCGGCGGGCCCGCAGGAACCGTCCCAGCTCCGTCCCGCCGTGCTTCTCACCTGCCATGACCCCAGTCTTATACCCACCGGACGGGCCGTGAGGGGCCCTCTCACACCCCCGAACAGCCCGGCCTGTCACCGAACGGGCACGCGCGGCAGTGTGGAGGTCGAGGGGAGTTGTCCATTGCGTGCGACGTTGATCTACGGCGCCGGTGACGTTCGGGTGGAGGACGTGCCCGACCCGGTGCTGCGCGAACCGACCGACGCGCTGGTGCGGGTGCTGCGCTCGTGCATCCGCGGCAGCGACCTGTGGCCGTCCGGCGTGGTCAAGGACACCGGGTCGCGGGTGTCCGGCCTCGAACGGGGCGACGTGGTCGTCGCGCCGTTCGTGTGGGCCGACAACACCTGCGATTTCTGCCGTGCGGGGCTGCAGACGTCCTGCCGGCACGGCGGCCAGTGGGGCGCGCCGGGGGTGGACGGCGGCCAGGGCGAGGCGGTCCGGGTCCCGCAGGCCGAGGGCACGCTGGTGAAACTGCCGGTCGGCGAGGACTCGGCGCTGCCGACCCTGTCGGAGGTGTTCCCCACCGGCCACCACTGCGCGGTGACCGCCGGGGTGAACCCGCGCGCCACCGTCACGGTGATCGGGGACGGCGCGGTCGGCCTGTCGGCGGTGCCGGGTGCCGAGCGGATCATCCTGATGGGACGGCACAAGGACCGCACCGGCCGGGGTCGTGACTTCGGCGCGACCGACGTGGTCGCCGAGGGCGTCGAGCGGGTCCGGGAGCTGACCGGCGGGGACGGCACGCACACCGTGCTGGAGCGCGTCGGGCTGGAGCAGGCGATCGAGACGGTGTTCGGCGCGGTGCGGCATGGTCAGCCGGGTCGGCGCCCCGCCGTACCGATGGGCTTTCCTCCTGCGCAACATCACCCTGACCGGCGGGGTGGCCCCGGCCCGCGCGTACATCGAGGAGCTGCTGCCCGACATCCTGGACGGCCGGATCGAGCCGGGCCGGGTGTTCGACACCACGATCGGCCTGGACCAGGTGCCCGACGGCTACCGCGTGATGGCCGGCCGCCAGGCCCTCAAAGTCCTCCTGACGAAAAGAGGCGCACCATGAAGCACACCACCCTGGGAGACCTGGACGTCTCCCGCATCGGCCTCGGCACCATGGGCATGTCCTTCGGCTACACCGGGGCGGGCAGCGACGACGCCGAGTCCATCCGCACCATCCACAGGGCGCTGGAGCTGGGTGTCACCTTCCTCGACACCGCCGAGGTCTACGGGCCCTACCTCAACGAGGAACTCCTCGCCCGCGCCCTCAAGGGCCGCCGCGACCAGGTCGTGCTGGCCACCAAGTTCGGCATGATCTCCCACGCGCACGGCGAGCTGGGACGCCTGGACAGCAGCCCGGCCAACGTCCGCAGGGCCGTCGAGGGCTCGCTCGCGCGGCTGGGCACCGACCACATCGACCTGTACTACCAGCACCGCGTGGACCCGGGCACGCCGATCGAGGAGACCGTCGGCGCCCTGGCCGAGCTGGTGGAGCAGGGCAAGATCGGCCACATCGGCCTGTCGGAGGCGGGGCCCGACACGATCCGCCGCGCCCACGCCGTCCACCCGGTCACGGCTGTCCAGTCGGAGTACTCGCTGTGGACCCGGGACGTGGAGGAGCGCGTGATTCCGGTGGTTCGCGAGCTGGGCATCGGCTTCGTCCCCTACTCACCTCTGGGCCACGGCTTCCTCACCGGGCAGATCCGCTCGCCCGAGCAGTTCGACGAGACCGACTGGCGCAGGACGAGCCCGCGCTTCACGGGCGAGAACTTCGAGCGCAACCTGGCCCTCGCCGACCAGGTGCAGGCCATCGCCGCCGAGGCGGGCCGCACGCCCGCGCAGGTCGCCCTGGCCTGGCTACTGGCCAAGGGCGAGCACATCGTCCCGATCCCCGGCACCAAGCGGGTCTCCCGCGTGGAGGAGAACGTCGCCGCCGACGGCGTCGAGCTGACCCCCGACCAGATCCACAGCCTCGATAACCTGCCCCCGGCCGCGGGCGACGACCACAACGAGGAACAGATGCAGATGATCGAACGCTGAATGGAGGAATCCGCCATGGAAGTCCTGCAGAAGCGCCCGTCCAGCAAGGGCCCGTCCGAGTGGTTCACCGGCGATGTCTGGTTCGACGTCATCTACGCCGGTAACGAACCGTCCCGCATGCGGGTCAACCTCGTCCGCTTCGCCCCCGGCTCACGTACCGCCTGGCACCGCCATGCCGTCGGGCAGACCCTGCACGTCACCGAGGGCATCGGCCTGGTCCAGTCCCGGGGTGGCGAGATCGTCGTGATGCGGCCGGGCGACACCGTCCACACCCCGCCCGGCGAATGGCACTGGCACGGCGCCGCCCCGGACCACTTCATGGCCCACCTGGCCATGTGGGAGGGCCCCGCCGAACCAGGCGTCCCCGAAACCGAATGGGGCGACCACGTCACCGACGCCGAGTACAACGCCCCCGCCTGACGCCCCGGTCCGAGGCCGTGTCTCGAAAGATCGCCGCCCTTTCTGGTGATCCTCTTCTAGCGCGAATGCAAACCGTCAGGGCTGCTCTTGGTTAGGAAACAGGTAATCGGGGACGGTGACCTGGTGGGCTCGCTCGTTGAGGGCCGCGGTGATCCGGTTGCAGGCCAGGTTGAACCCGGAGACGAAATCACCACCGACGCGCCCGGAACCGCCCGAGGTGAATCTTGCCTGGTCACGCAGTTCCTTCGCGAGTGCGTTGCGCCAGTCAATCTCCTCCTTGGCGATGCTCGCGCTAGACCATGCGTGAGCGATGCGCTGCTGGAGTTCACGGCGCTCATCCTCCGCTGCGCCGAGATAATCCACGACCGCATCCAGCAGATTCAGCTCTGGGAGTTGGAGGATGAGCCTGATGGCCGTCGGCATCCCGTCACGGACGCCGCTGTAGGCCCCCCCAATGCTCTAGGACGGAGGCGGCCCTTTTGGCCAGCGCCATGTGCCAGGCGTCCCGATCATCGCCTATGGAATCGCGGAGTTCGAGCAGCCGCCTCAACTCAATGCTGGGCTTACTGAACCCAAGGGCCGAACTTGCAGAGTCCGCAGGTGTGGGAAACAACGCGTTGCTGCCGTCCCGCCGGATCTCGGCGACGCGTCCTTCCAAACGTTCACCAAAGGCTCGCACACCGGCCTCATAGCCCTCGATGAACCTTGGGTGGACAGGTTTTGCCCTGTCCAGAGCAGCGCGGGCCTCCGCCTGGAGTGCATCTGCCAGCCCACGGCCCGTTCCGCTGAACGCGACACCGAAATCACGTCCGCGTTCCTCGTCGATCTCCTTGGTGAGCCCGACGATGTCGCTCTCGACGCGAACCCACTGTTCGCGGGCACCGTCCAGCCTTCCCAGCTCGTCGGTGAGCACGTTAAGTACTTCACGTGCAAGCGCCCTGGGGACTTCGGGGTCGGATACTTGAAGCGTTCTGTGCATCGCATCGGCGAGCCTGGTCTTGCGCTGCTCGTTTCCTCCCGGAAAGAAGTCCCCGGGGTCGGGACGTCGTTGTTCTTCTTCTCTGCCACCTATCGACGACCGCACCACCAGCGTCCTCCACAAAGGACCGACTCGCCGAGTTCATCCCCGCAGACCCTAGCGTGCATCCTGCGCACCCCGAATACAACACAGTCGGATACGACAGGACACCGGTCCGCTGCCCGTGGCCAAGATCGTCGCCCACTGGGAGATGTGCTGTGGGGAGGTGGAGGAGGACGAGTTCCTGGACGAGGGCGACGAGCCATGGTGGCACCCGCTGTGGCTGCCGTTCGCCGAGTTGGACGGTGACTCGCAGATCATCGATCTGCGGCCGGGTCCGGGATACGGGCGGCTCGGCTCGGCAGCGCATGACGACGCCGGGAACGTCGCGAACGCGTGGCCCAGCCTCGGCGCCTACCTGACCGAGACCGCGGACGCGCTGGAGACCGGCGGGGCCGTACGGGTGTGGCACCCGTACCTCATCGGCGGCCGCGAGCTGTGGTGGACGTTCGCCGGTGAGACCGAGCTGCACGGCCGCCCCCTCCACCCGGCACCGCCGAACTGACCCGTCCCCTTGGACGGTTCGCGCTCACCGCTGGCCGGAGAAGCCCCGGAAAACACCGTCGCCGTCGGCGCTGTCGGCGAACTCGAAGAAGTCCATGTTCGCCAGCGAAAGGTTGACCTCGATCGACGGCAGCTCGCTCGGGATCACCCGGAACGTCCGGCCGTCCGACTCCCGCAGGTCCACGAGCAGGATCGGCATCTCGACCGATGAGATCGTCGTGCGGTCCACCACGGCGACGAACGGGTCTTCGATGGCCTCGGGGAGCCGGGCGAGGACACCCTCCACCGACGCGTCTTCGTACGTCCTGCGCTCCCAGAACTCCGGCGGGTACATGTACCCGATCTCGCCGGGCTCGTCGATCGCCGTCCGGACGGCCTTCCAGCGGCCCTCATCCGAAAAGTCCGTGCGAATCACCAACATGACGGCCTCCGAACCCGGTCAGACGTCCAACGCGCCGTCCTTGATCTGCGTCACAAGATCGCTGAAGCAAGCCGGGGCAAGAGCAAGGTGGCCGACCTCCTGAGCCTTGCTGTCCCGGACACCAACAGCCTTGCTTTCCAGATCCGCCAGCTCGACACAATTTCCCTGCTGCGTCCCACTGCGGCTGGACTTGCGCCACACCAACTCACTCACTTAGCGCCTCCATCACCTGTCGGATCAGATCCCTTGACGGCCCCTCGGGCAGGGCCTTCGCGCTGATCCGGTCGTACCGCACGTGAAATTTTCTCACGTCAGGAGGCGCGGAGACCAGCCGACCACCCTCGGGAGACTCAGCGTAGGCCACCTCACCGAAATCATCCCCCGACATACGGACAAAACTGCCATCCAGCCCAGGGCAGGCCCCCGTCTGCCAGCTCCGAGGGACCACCCGGACCACGAAGTTCGACAGTTCCGCGCATTCCAGGAGGCGAGCGAGCTGGGCTCGCATGATCTCAGGGCTTCCGATCGGCCACTCCAGCGCGTTCTGCGAGAGGATCGTGGTGAAGTGCGGAGGGGATACCCTGTTAAAGATCAGTTGACGTTCAATGCGCTCCCGCAGCAATTGATCAGCAAGGTTGGCGTCACCTGAGATCAGCAAGGCTCGCGCATAATCCTCTGTCTGCAGCAAGCCCGGAACGACCTGCGCCTCAAAGGCGCTGATGACTCCTGCACGCACTTCCAGATCCAGGTATTGGGCGAACCACTGGGGGTCGTGGCCGAGGCTGGCGTACCAGACCAGGAGGCCGAAAAGGCCTCCGGTGTCCCATTCTTTGTCGATCATCTCGGCCTCCTGCCAATCGAGCCGCTCCTGGCCGATCTCGATGCGGGACACCTTGGACTTGCCGACCTTCATGATGCGTCCCATGGCTTCGCCTGACAGGCCAGCCTGGTTACGACGAAAGCGCAGGTAGAAGGCGATGAAGGCCCACATGCTCGACTTGGGGTTGGGGAGCTGATCGGGGGTGCGCTTGGTCGCCATCGTTCCTTCTCCTGTCCCAGCTTTTCCCGTAACTACGCTGTACACACGACAAGTTACTCGCTGTAGAGAATCCTGTGGGCTAGATCACATGAATCGAGCGGGGAGGTCGAGATGGTGTCTGGGACGGTCGCATCTGGGGCGGTGGAGCAGCGGGATCTGCTGGCGGCTCGGGCCTCGGTGGGGGTGGCTCGGAGGTTCGTCACCGGGACGCTCCGGGGGTGGGGGTTGGAGCGTTACGAAGAGGCGGCGGTGGCGATCATCAGCGAGCTCGCCACGAACGCGGTGGAAGTCTCGGCGCCGGGCGAGACCGTGCGGGTCCACCTGAGCCGTCGGGAAGGGGAGCTCTGGCTCGGGGTTCGGGACGGGGCGGGCGGGGTCCGGCCCGTGCTCCGGGAGGTCGTCGGGTCGGTGGAGGACCTGGATGCCTCCGGTGCCGATTTCGGGGGGTGGGGGTTGCGCCTGGCGCGGCACTACGCGGACCGGTTCTGGGTCGAGGCGGCGGACGAGCCGGGGTGCAAGTGGGTGTGCGCGGCGATCGACATCACCCGAAGGGGACCTTGCGAAGCATGATGCGGTCCCGGAGGCGATCCGGCGCAGCGTGGGGGCGCCCTTGGCCTCGCGGCCGACGCGAGGCAGCCGTGGACGAAGGCCCCGGAAAATTCGGCCACCAGCGCCGTCCTGCCGTGCGGGTGCCGGCCACACCCGAATGGGTTGCACGTGGCCACTCGATGCGGACGGTCATGCACAGCCAGTAGAGCCACACGATGTACCTGGTTCGGCGACGGCGCCCGTCGGGTGGGCCGGAGGCCCGACTCTCTTAACTCCGCCCGCTCGGCTCACAGGGGAAGAAGGGGAGTTGATCACATGACGAACGCACAGGAGGAGGCTGACGCCCAGGTGCGCACCAGCCGTCCGTCCCTCAGGTCGGCCACGTCCAGGCCGGTGATGATCGTGGCCTCCGTCGGCGTAGCCGCGATGTTCGCGAGCTTTCTGGTCGGCCGCGGCACCGCGCCCGCGCCCGGTGACGGCTCCACCCCCGACCTTCCGGACGCGGCGCCGGGTGTCACCTCGCTCGACCAGGTCCGCTCGTCGTACGGGTATCGCGGCTGGCCCACCCTCGGCAACCGGAGCAACGACCGTGCCCAGGCCCGGGAGGCGCTGGGAATCCTGGTCGACCACGGCACCTCCCCCGGCACCAAGGTGCGTGCGTTGGGCGGCGCCTACCCCACGGACGTGGACTCCCCCGACGACGTCGAGCACTCCCGACTGCTGTTCTCCGGGACGGTCACCGACGGCGGCCACCGGAAAGACCTCTACTCGCCGGGCAAGCCCGAAGGCCCTCGTCCCGGGTGGGTCTCCCTGATGACGTCGAACCGCTACCTGCTGATGTACAACCCTGTGCGCAACGGAAACGGGACGGTCCTCACCGCGCCGCCGCATCCCAGCATGGGCGCCCGGCCGACCGGCGAAGGCCCGCCCGTGTCGCTCGTCTGGGACGCTCCGGATGATCCTTACTATTCCTATTCATCGGGGGACGTCACGCTCGTCATGCCGCCCTGGCTGACCAACCTGCGCTTTTCCAGCCTCGGCAATGTCCCCGCCGGAGGAGACCCCCTCGCCTGGCATCCGGCGAAGACTCAGGAAGGCGGTACGGCGACGGTGCCGCCGCAGGTTGAGATCGACCCTTCGTCCGGCGAGGAGAAGGACGAGGGCCCCAGGAACCCCCACGACGGGTGCGGCGAGGCCGTCCTGCTGCGTGCCGACGACCGGTCCGGTCCCGATGGGGTCCGCCAGGTGACCTACCTCTACAAACCGGGTTTTCCCTATCCCATCGAGCTGACCTACTACCCGACGCCCGAGGCGGCTCGGAAAGGGCAGCACGACGTCGCGGCGCTGGACCGGCTGCACATCCGCTACGCCGCGGGCGCACTGCTGTGCGACGAGGCGATCTCTGGCGGCGACATTCCCGTGGAAGTGACCTGGCGGGAGCTGTGGCAGGGTGAGACGGGCGGCGACGAGGGCCGGCGGAAGACGGTTCTCAGCGAGGACCTCACTCTCATCACGGGCCGCCGCGCGTCGTCCACCCTCCACACCGTCGTCGCCGTCGACACCGACGTGCAGATGGACGTCCGCTACCCGGACTACCGTGTGCTGACCGGCAGCCAGGACGTCACCGCGGCGTCCCGATCCACCAACGATTCCAGGCCGCGGCGGACCAGGGACGTGGCCTGCCTGCCCGACGGTGACCGGGTCAGAGTGATCGGACCGAAGAACGCCCGCGAGATTCGCCTGTTCGACCCCGCGAGCGGCCGCGTCCGGTCCACGGCGGGCAACACCGCCACGTTCCCCAAGGACGGGCTGCCCCAGCGACTCAGTGATCTTCAGGCGATCGCGGTGACCGGCGGAAACGAGCAGCCGCAGTCGGCGCCGTGCGGCGTCCCGCCTGAGAGCTGAGCCCTCAAACAGTCGCTCACAAGCCCGTCCGGCTGGACGCCCTCACAAGAAGGTGGTTCGGCTGCCCCGGCCAGGGCTTGGCCGCGCCGCTGCCGGGCGCACTGGGCAGAGCGGGCCTTCGTACCGGCCGACACCGCCGACCACCGGGCCGTTGCCGCCTGGGAGGAGCCTCACCGGTCGCTGTCGGCGTCCTGGCCGGTGCCGCGATCGTCGTCGTCTTCGTGTCGGTCGGCGGCGGATTGTGCCCGCCGGTCGAAGTCGTCCTGCGCTGAATCGCTGTGCGGATCATGCGCCGCGGCTGACTGGATCCGCGCCGCGGCGTCCTTGTCCATCGGCGTCTTACTCATACCCGGCCCCTACCCGCCCGGTTGTCCACGTCCACATCACTCGAAGGGGACCATGCGGAGCATGATGCGGTCCCACAGGCGGAGGGACGAGCCCGCGCAGGGTGGGGGCAGCCTGACCGGCCCGAACACGTTGGTCTCGAACTGGCTGCGCAGGTCGCCCACCGACAGTTCCTCGGCCACGCCGCCGAGGGCGTAGCCCGCGTTGTTGACCAGCGCGCCGGCGACGTTGTGCTCGGCCTTGACGGCCCGGACGCAGGACGCGTCGTCGGTGACGTCCAACTCCAGGGTGCGGCAGCCCCCCTCGGCGAGCGCGGCGGGCGGTGGCCCAGGTCGGGACGCCCGCGCGGGCCAGGGCGAGGGCGGCGTCCTCTCGGCCCGACGGGCGAGGGTCCGCCGTTGCGCCACCGGGACGAGCGGTCCCGCGCCCGCGCGGGCCTCATGTCGCTTGTTCGGCGGGCGGGACCCTCACGGGGTGACGATGTCGAAGTCGCGGTCGACATCGTCGAGAAGGCCGATCAGCGTGTTGAGCGCGCTGGGGTAGCCCTCGGTCTGGATGCCGTCGAGGTCGCCGGTCGCGACGAGTTGGAGCAGTTGCGGTTTGGTGAGGGTCAGGGTGAGGTCGGCCGGGGAGCCGTCGTGGACGCGGGTCCGGGTGAGGACGCCGTTGGCGAGGGTGAGCCTCATCTCCTGCTTCAGGTCGGTGAAGTTCCAGTCGATGGTGAGGCGGGTGTCCCAGGCGCGCGGGCCGTCGACCCGGATGGCGAGGGAGTCGAAGACCTGGTCGACGCTGAGGGCGGCCATGACGTCCGGCGCGGCGGTGTCGACGGCGGTGGGGGCCTTGTTGCCTCGCAGTTCCTCGGCGCCCTGCAGGTAGAAGTTCCGCCAGGTGCCGTTCTCGCTGCCGTGGCCGAGCCTGTCGTAGACCTGGGCGAGGAGTTCGCAGGCGGTGGTGTTGTCCGGGTCGGCGAAGACGACGTAGTTGAGGACCTGTGCGGCCCAGCGCCATTCGCCGTCCTCGACGGCGGTCGCGGCCTTGGCCAGGGCGGCGTCGGCGCCGCCCATGTACTCCACGTGCTTCTTCGCCGACTCCTCGGGCGGCAGTTCCCACAGGTGGGCGGGGTTGCCGTCGAACCATCCGAGGTAGCGCTGGTAGATGGCCTTGACGTTGTGGGAGACCGAGCCGTAGTAGCCGTGGGCGTGCCAGGCCCGTTCCAGCGCGGGCGGCATCTGGATCAGCTCGGCGATCTCGTTGCCGGTGTAGCCCTTGTTAATCATCCGCAGGGTCTGGTCGTGCAGGTAGGCGTACAGGTCGCGCTGCTGGGTCAGGAACGTGGTGAGCTCGCGGGTGCCCCACGTCGGCCAGTGATGGGAGGCGAACAGGACGTCGGCGCGGTCGGCGAACAGTTCGATCGCCTCGGTGAGGTAGCGGGCCCACACGCGCGGGTCGCGGACGAGCGCGCCGCGCAGCGTCAGCAGGTTGTGCAGGTTGTGGGTGGCGTTCTCGGCCATGCACAGGGCGCGGCGGTCGGGGACGAGGAAGTTCATCTCGGCGGGGGCCTCGGTGCCCGGAGTCATCTGGAACACGAGGCGGACACCGTCGACCACCTCCTCCTGGCCGGTCTCGGTGATGGACAGCGTGGGTTCGATCAGCGAGATCGTGCCGGTCGAGGTGTTCTGGCCGAGTCCGGCGCCGATCTGGCCGGCGGCGCCCCTGGGCAGCTCCGTCCCGTACATGAAGATGGCGCGCCGGTTCATGGCGGTCCCGGCGTAGACGTTCTCGGCGACGGCGTGCTCCAGGAATCCGGCCGGGGCGATGATGGGGATCTCCGCACCTTCGGGCACGACTCCGCGTACGCCGCCGAAGTGGTCGGCGTGCGAATGGGTGTAGATCACCGCCTTCACCGGTCGGTCGCCCCGGTGCTCGCGGTAGAGCGCCAGCGCGGCCTCGGCGCATTCGGTGGACAGCAGCGGGTCCACGACGACGACGCCCTCGTCGCCCTCGATGAAGGAGATGTTCGACAGGTCGAAGCCGCGCACCTGGTAGACCCCGACGGCCACCTGGAACAGGCCGTGCCTGGCGTTCAGCAGGGACTGCCGCCACAGGCTCGGGTTCGCCGTCTCCGGGCAGTCGGGTCCGAGGAAGTCGTAGGCGGCCAGGTCCCAGACGGTCCGGCCGGAGGCGTCCCGGATCGCGGGATTCGACGCCGTACCGATGAAGCCCTTGTCGGCGTTCTCGAAGTCGGTCCGGTCATCGGGCTGCGGCTGAACGTCCACGGCTTGTCCATTCCCGGCTTATCCCCAATTGAGCACCAGTCGGAGGGCAAGAGCTCGTGGAGGGCTCAGGTGGTGGGGGGCAGGACGGCCGCGTCGAAGATGGCCGCCACGTCGGGACCGAGCAGGGTGGCGGGGTCGGAGCGGGTCTGGAGCAGCGCCATCAGCAGCGACATCACGATGGGGACCAGACCTCGGGCGAACTGGTCGGGGTCGATGTCCGCGCGGACCTGCCCCGCCTTCTGCTGGACGCGCAGTCGCCGCGCGGTCTCGGCGCGCAACTGGTCCAGGGCGGGGATGGTCATGAGCCGCACGGTGTACTCGGGTTCGAGACCGGCGACGATGCGGCGGGCGAGCGGGTGCCGTTCCAGCGCGTCCAGGAGGGCGATGATCAGCGAGGCGCGCCAGTGGTCGATGGAGATGTCACCGGTGAGTCCGGCCAGTCCCTCCTCGATGACGGGTGCCGCGTCCGCGTCGACGGCGGCGATGAACAGGTCCTCCTTGCCGGCGAAGTAGGCGTACGGGGCCGTGCCGCTCAGCCCGGCGGTCCGGGCGATCTCGGCGACCGAGGTCCGGCGGTATCCGTCCCGCCCGAACCGGGTGATGGCCGCTTCGAGCAGGGCCTGGCGAGTCCGCTCGCTCTTCGTCATGGCTGCGCTCACCGCTTCACTCTACTCAAAATTGAGAGATTGAGTGAATCACTGAAATCGTCTACTTTGGGAGTGAGCGATCATCAAGGAGGGCCTCCGTCATGATCAGCAACGCGGTGCGCGTCGAGCGGCTCAACAGGGCCTCGCTGCGCCGGGTCATCGAACCCGATGTCGAGGTCGCCGGCGAGCCGACCCAGGAGCAGATCGTCCCCGACGAGCTGCTGTCGGTGGCCGGGCTGGACCTGGAGCTCGGCCCGGAGCAGCGGGCGCGGCTGGCCCGCGAGGAACTCGCGTCGATCTTCCACAACGGGATCATGTTCGAGGCGGTGCTGATGGCCGGGTTCGCCTACCAGATGGCCCTGGGCGCCGACATCACCGATCCGCGCTTCACCTACGCGCTCCACGAGATCGGGGAGGAGACCCGGCACTCGCGGCTGTTCGTCCGGCTGTTCCGGCAGCTCGCACCCGAGCAGCGCAACCCGTTCATCGGCGGGCGCTGGGCCACCCGGCTCTACCGGCTCGCCCTGCCGAAGCTGATCAAACGACCGGCCACCCTCGACGCCTTCGTGCTGGCCGGGGAGGAGGTCCCCGACCTGCTGCAGAAGCGGCTCGCCGAGCATCCCGAGACCGACCCCTACATCGCCGCGGTCAGCCGCTACCACCGTGCCGAGGAGGCCCGGCACCTCGCCTTCGCCCGCACCACGCTCGGCGAGCACTACGCCGCGACGACCTGGTCCGACCGCTTCGCGGTCCGCTGGATCGTCCCGGTGGCGGTCGTGGTGATGTTCGACCTGATGATCCAGCCGTACGTGTACGAGACCGTCGGCCTCCCGCCCTGGCGCACCTGGCGGGCCGTGCGGCGGCAGCGCGCCGAACTGCGCCGCGAGTGCGCCCGCGCGGTCCTCAAGGCCCTCACCGACGCGGGCGTCGTCCGGCCCGGCGCCGCGCCGCCCCTGTGGCGGCGCGTCACATGACGACGAGCGAGAGAGGATCGTCAGGCGTTGCCGCGGGCGATGTAGAGGTTCATGTCGGTGAAGTCGAGGGTGAGGTTGTAGGGCTTGTAGAAGGGGTGGAAGAGGGTGGCCGGCACGTCGAACCCGTAGGGGGCGACCGGCATCTTCGGGTTCGTTCCGCTGTAGGCCCCTTCGGCGACGGCGTCGCCGAGGCGGAGCTCCTTCGGGTAGCAGGGGTAGACGATCTGCGGGTGGCTGTGGCCGAAAGTCTCGAGCGGGCGGTCGTAGTCGGTGCGGATCTGCAACTCCTTGACCGTTGCCTCGGGCATGATCGCGGCGCTCTCGGTGCTTCCGCCGATGGACAGGCCCACCACCCGTGGGCCGGAGCCGGCGATGCTGCCCGTGCTGTGCAGCATCTGCTCACGGGCCAGCCACAGCGGCAGGGGCTTGGCGCCCGCACGGGCCGCGTCGGCGCGTGCCTTCCTGGCCGTTTCGGGAGTCCGGCGGCGCAGGATCAGCGACCGGCCCGCGTAGTCGAAGGTGGTCAGCAGGTGGTAGAAGATCCACGTGCCGATGACGCCGTCCCTGTCCTCCTCGGGCATATCCGTTTCCGTCCACACCACGGGGATGTTGCGCAGCTCGATGCCGCCCATCTTGAAGGACTCCAGCACCCCGAAGTACTGCCACGCGGTGCCGTCCAGGTAATCGATCTTCTGGCTGGCCACGGCGCGCAGCCCGGCCTCCTCGGCCACCTTCGCGGACATGCCCAGCCACGAGGCACCGGTGTAGGGCAGGAAGCGCTTCGGCGGTCCGCCGTTGACCGAACCCTCCACCAGCGGAAACGGATCCATCTGCTGCCATGGCAGCCGCGCGGTGTCGCCATGGATCTGGTACGGCTCGCCGCTGACCGCCGCGAACCACTTGGCGTAGACGTCCTTGCCGGCCGCTTGCCAGCGCGGGACGGAGAGGGCGAATTTGTCCTGCCGGATGTAGCAGTCCCCCAGGAACTGGTTGGTCTGCTTGTCGTCGGGTGCCAGTCCGAGGGCCATCGTGAGGTATTTCTCGGCCTCGGGGAACTTGTTGGCCAGTAGCCCTACATAGCCGCGCTGGCGTGCCGCGTGCACGTTCTCGGGGTCCTTTTTCAGGATCTCCTCGTAGGCGCGGCCGGCCTGCTCGAAGTTCCCGGCCTTGAACAGCGCGTCCGCGTCACCGCTGCGGGGCTCTGCCATGGCCGTCCTGCCCAGGAGGGGCACGGTCGCGGCGGCACCGGCCATCACGGCCACACCCCGAAGGACCGAACGCCGTTCCCATTCCTTGTCCACAGCCAATGTGCTCCCTTTCCGTGCGGATCCCTCGTCGCGATCTTTCTAACGGCCGAGGGGTCACAGCACGGTGCGGAAAGCTGTGACCCGGGTGTGACCGCGGTCCCCGCTCCGTCCGGGAAATGTCAAGGGACTAGTCCTCGGCGAGGACGATGACGTGGTCTTCGGCGGACAGGGTGAGGGGGGCGGCCTTGTCGGGGTTGAGGACGACGCCGTACGACGGCGGCTCGTGGTGGTGGTCGCGCAGGCGGTAGCCGAGGGCCGTCTCGCCGCGGCGGCGGGCGGCCTCGATGACCGTGGCGAAGTTGGCGGCGGCACCCGGGCGCAGGTAGCCGGAGGCGGGCTTGAGGTAGAGCTCGGAGCCCTCCGGGTCGAGCAGGTCGGTGAACACGTCCTGCAGGTGCCGGTTCTCGCTGAGCTGGGTGAGCATCAGGCTGATCAGCTTGTCGCTGACCACGAAGTCGTCGGCCTTGGTGACCTGCGCGACCTCGCGGTTGGCGTCGTCGTTGATCTCGCTGACGATGGAGAACGGGTCGCCCAGGCTCTCCTCCATGTCGCGCAGGTGCAGGAGGGTGACCAGGGTGCGGGCGTCGGCGTGCTGGGGGTCGCGGGTGGCGTCGCCCAGCACGATGATCTTCTGGAAGGAGCCGACGTCCAGGGCCTCCAGCCGGGTCCGGTCGGTGGGGTCGCAGTGGACGAAGTGGACCTTGATGTTGTCCAGGTCCGCGAAGTCGCCACTCGGGTCGCGGTCGCAGCGGGCCGCGACCACCAGTTCGGAGCCGGGCTCCACGAAGGAGTCCAGGAGTCGGATGATCTTCGGGGCCCGATCGTTCCAGCCGGCCAGCAGGGTGCGCTCGGGCTCCCGCTCCCGGTGCGCCGCCGTGGTGATCGCCGCCTCCTCCACCGGCACCGGGTGCTGCGCCAGCCGGATCAGCAGGTCGTCCTCGGCCAGCACGATGACCTCGTCGTCGGGCCCGATGACGGTGTCGCCGGGCGGGTTGACCGCGACCGTCCCGCCGGCGCGGCGCAGTCCCACCGGGACGCCCAGCTCGTAGGCGCTCAGGGCCTCGCCGTAGGTGGAGCCGGTCAGCGCCGGCTCGGGAAGCATGTAGAACTCGTGGCCCCGGTAGTTGAGCAGGTCGGTGCACACGGTGGACAGCCCGGACTGCCGGTGGGACTGGACGATCAGCTGGATCGCGATGTCGTCGGCGTCGATCACGTGCGCCTCCTCGCCGCCCGCCAGCCGGGCCGCGGGGAGGTTGGCCGAGTCGTGCACGGCGGCGACCACGTGCGGGCGCGTGTCGTCCCAGGCGCGGGCGCCCAGCGACAGCAGCACCTTGATCACGTGGTTGTCGGCGTCGGCGAGCGGCGGCGACACCACCATGATCGAACGGGCCGTGCCCGGGCTGACCAGCTCCAGGTCCGCGACCTTGAGCGGGTCGCCGCGCCGGCACACCACCCGGGTCCGCCCGGTGTCGCCGACCCGCGCCCGGATCGCCTCCTCCATGTCCACCTTGTCGCGGTCGGCGAGGATCGCCACGCACGACCGGCGGCGGCTCTGGTTGGCCTCCACCAGCTCGGCGATCACCGTGAACACCTGGTCGGACCAGCCCAGCACGATGGTGTGGTCTCGCTCCACGATCCGCGACCGGCCCTTGCGCAGCTCGGCGATCTTGCCTTCGAGGCCGGTGGTGAGCACGCCGATCAGGGCGCTGACGATGAAGATCCCGCCGACCGTGGCCAGCAGCATCAGGGCGAGGAAGGGCGCGGTGCCCTCGTCGTCGCCCATCGTGCCCGGGTCCAGGGTGCGCAGCAGGCTGCGCCAGACGACCCCGGGCCAGCGCCCGTTCTGCTCGGAGTCGCCCGGCGCCAGCACCACCGCCAGCGTGGCCACGACCAGGATGAGCGCGCCCGAGGCCAGGCCCAGCCAGCCGATCAGCGCGGGGGTCCCCCTCGACATGGTGTTGTCGAACCAGTACCGCATCCGATCACGCAGGCTGATGCGCGCCAACCCGGACCTCCCCCGTACCGAGCCCCACTGGGCCGACATCTTGCCGGAAACTCCTCCGGTACGGGCGGGGCCCGGGTGATGTCTCACATGCCGGAACCGGCCGGTTGAGGCACCGCGGGCGCTTCGGCGTCGCGTGCGGCCCGGCGGGAGACGGCGAAGGCCGCCAGCGCGGTGGTGATCGGCACGGCGGCGATCAGCCCGACCGTCCCGGCCGCGCCGCGCACGATCTCCTGCGCGATGATCGGGCCGGTGACCACCTCGCCCAGCGGCTGCCGTCCCACGGTGAACAGCAGCATCAGCGGCAGCGACGCGCCCGCGTACGCCAGGATGATCGTGTTGATGACCGAGGCGATGTGCGCCCGGCCGACCCGGGCCGCGGCCCGGTAGAGCCGGCCGAACCCGTAGGAGGGGTTGGCGCGGGCCAGTTCGGTGACGGTGACCGACTGGGTGACGGTCACGTCGTCCAGCACGCCCAGCGAGCCGATGATGATGCTGGCCAGCAGCAGCCCCTGGGTGCTGATCTGGTAGCCGAGGTCCAGGTTCAGCGAGCTGTCGTCGGTGATGCCGCTCAGGTGCGTCAGCCGGATCGACAGCCAGGCCAGCAGCCCGGTCAGCGCCAGGCTGGCCAGCGTGCCGATCACCGCGATCGAGGTGGCGACGCTGAACCCGTGGGTGAGGTACAGCACCGCCAGCATGATCGCGGCCGCGCAGACGATGGCGACGGCCAGCGGCGGGGAGCCGTTCAGGATCGCGGGGATCAGGAACGTCAGCAGCAGCCCGAACGTCACCGCCAGCCCGACCAGCGCGGTCAGCCCGCGCCAGCGGCCGAACGCGACCACCGCCAGCGCGAACGCGGCGCCGATCAGCCACAGTCCGGTGGACCGGTCGTGGTCGGACAGCTGGTACGGGCTGCTCCCCTCGGGGCCCGGTTCCGCGCCGGGGCCGCCGCCGGGCAGGTGCAGCAGGACGACGTCGTCGCCGGTCGCGAACGTCTGCGTGCCTGGGCCGTCGGGCAGGGCGACGGTGACGACCCGTCCGGCCTGGGCGCCGTCCTCCATCCTGACGTGGGCGTTCCCGCAGCGGCGCGGGTCGGTGGGACGCGGCGCGGCCCCCGGCTCGGCCGCGGGCCAGGCACCGGGCGGGGCGGCCGGGCGCGGGCACGGCTTGAGGTCGATGTCGACGATCGTGCCGCCGACCTTGGTCATGCCCTCGGCCCCCGTGCCGCCCGCCTTCACCTCGCCCGGCCACATCCAGAGGAGCGCGGCCAGCGTGGCCACCGCGAGCGGGACGATGACCGCCAGGACCGCCCGTACGACGGTGGGATCGGAGGGTCCGCCGTGGGAGTGCCCGTGCGCGTGTGCATGCATGTGCCCGTGTCCCTGTCCGTGTGGGTGCGGGCGGCCCCTCGTCCGGGGACGGCTCATCCGAAGACCGCCTCGGCCAGCGACCATACGGCCAAGGCCACCATGACCAGACCGCCGATCCGCTGCACGACCCGCAGCGGGACGCGGTCGGCGATGAAGCGGCCGGCGACCAGGGCCAGCGCGGACACCGTCATCAGCGCCAGCAGCGAGCCGAGGGCGACCGCCAGCGGGCCGCGGGTGGCGGCGAGGTTGGCCGTGGTGATCTGGGTGAGGTCGCCCCACTCGCTGATGAAGACCACGGTGAAGGCGGTCAGGTAGGTGGGCCACAGGCCGGTGACGCGCTTGGCGGGGGCGCCGTCCTCGTCCTCGTCGTCGTCCCCGCCGCGCAGCAGCGTGTACGCGCCGAACGCGAACAGCGCCGCCGCGACCACCTGCACCAGCGGCTTGGGCAGCAGCGAGAACGCGCTCCCGGCGGCGGTCGCGACCAGCACGTGCACCAGGAACGCGCTGGAGGTGCCGAACCAGACGTAGAGCGGCCGCATCCGGGTGCCCATGGCCAGCGAGGCGAACATGGTCTTGTCGGGCAGCTCGGCCAGGAAGATCACGGCGAACGCGGTGGCGAACGTGGCCAGATCGAAGGACAGGTCGAACGACATGGGGTCTCGGGGGCCTTCCCCTCAGGGCCGGGCCTCGACGGCCCTGTGGCGCGCCACCCGGAGGGAGGAGAGGACCGCTCGGCCCGGCACGACGGATGCGCCCGGTGGGTACCGGGCACGCCTTGCCAGACCGAAGGTCTCGTCCACCGCGGGCCCGCCGGACGGGCGGGACGCGGCCTGAGGGCCGGGCTTGCGCCAGTATGTCGACCACTCAGCGGATCGGGACTACTCCCCTTCGCCGCTCCCACTGTACCTGAGCCGTCAAGGATCGGGCCGCGGCGCCCCCTCCCGTCCCCCCGCCCGGTACATTTCCCAACAATTCCCTACATATCGCGCGAAAGGCATAAAAGACCGCTAGATACGGCAAGCACCCGCATAGCTCCGCGCACCCGCCGCGACCCGTCCCGGCGATCCGAAAATTCCAGGTGAACGATCATCTCCCCTGGTCACGCGAGTGAACCGGAGAAAAGACCCAGGTCGGAACGGGTACAACGGGCCCCGTGTGAGTGATCACCACCTTGACGATCGATCGCGTAGGCGATTTGCTGATCGGCGCCCGCGCCCGCGCCGCGCCCGCGTCCCCAGGCGGAGCGCGCGCTCGTCCGCGGCACCGGGCCCATGACCCCCACGCAACGAAAGCGATCATGACTGCTACCCCGCCTGACCCGCCCGCCGCGGGGCCTCCGGCGGCCCTCGCGCCCGCGGGAGGAGAGCGGGCCGCCGGGCGGCTGCTCCGGCCGGCGGTGCCGATCCTCGCCCTCTGCGCGGTGGTGGCCGTCGTGGCCGTGCCGCTGCCGTTCCTGGACGGGTCGAACCCGGCGGGGTGGGCGCTTGCGGTCCTGGCCGACCTGCTCGTGGCCACCGCCGCGGCCGGGGCCTGGTGGACGTACCGGGGGCACGCCACCGCGCGGGACGGCATGGCCCACTACCGCGCCCAGGCCGAGGCGCAGGCCGCCGCCCTCCACCGCTTCCAGCAGGAGCAGGCGCATCGCGAGCAGGCGTGGCAGGCGCACGCGGGCGACCTCGCCGCGCGCAACGAGGCCGTCGCCGCCGCGATGGAGCGGCTGCTGTCCGCGCAGCTCCCCGCCGCCTGGCAGGGCCGGGACGTGCCGCCGGCGGAGATCGCGGACGAGTCCCTCGATCCCGGGCTGGCCAAGCTGCGCGCCACCGTGCTCGACGCGGCGGCCGAGGTGCACCGCGACCACGCGGACGTCCTGGAGTCCCAGCAGCTCACGCTGGTGGCGCTGGCGCGGCGCGTGCAGTCGGCGATGCACCGCGTCCAGGAGGAGGCCGCGACCGCCGCCGAGCGTTACCGCGACCTGCCCGAGCTGTACGTGACGTGCCAGGTCATCGACCATCTGGCGGCGCAGTCGGCGCGGCTCGCCCAGGGCCTGGCGGTGGCGTCCGGCACCTGGGAGGGCCAGCAGTGGGACGCCCCGATGCGGCTCGCCGAGGTCGTCCAGGCCGCGCAGGCCCGGATCGAGGACTACCGGCGGGTCGGCGTCGAGGGCGACCCCGACACCGCGATCGCGCCGGTGGCGCTGGAGTCGGTGATCCACGTGCTGGCCGAGCTGCTCGCCAACGCCACCGAGTCCTCGCCGACGGCCACCCCGGTCACGGTCCGGGTCACGACCGCGGCGCAGGGCGCGGTGTTCCGGATCGACGACCACGGCGCCGGGCTGGAGGAGCCCCGCATGTCGCAGGCGCGGGCGGTGCTGGACGGCACCCGCACGGTGAGCCTGGCCGACATGGGCGAGGTCCCGCGGATGGGGTTCCCGGTCGTCGCGCGCTACGTCCGCCGCCACCGGCTCAAGATCACGCTGGACGAGTCTCCCTACGGCGGCCTGCAGGCGGTCGTGCTCGTCCCCCGCGACCTGGTCGCGCTGGCCCCCGCTCCCGCCGCGTTCCCCCACCCCTCCTCCGCGCCCGCTCCGGCCGACCCGCTGCCGCCCGCTCCGTCCGCCCCCGCCCCCGCCCCCGCCCCCGTCCCGGAGCCGGAATCGGAGCCGGACGGCGGCCTCGGGCGCGGCCTGCCGCAGCGGGTCTCGCGCCGGAACCGGAGCGTCCCGCCGCCCTCCGCCCCGCCCATGACCGCGCCGTCGCCCGAGACTCCGCAGGAGGCGGGCGAGCTGATGGGCGCGCTGTTCGAGGGCGCCGCGGCCGTCCCCCACCCCCCGCCCGCGACCGCGCCCGATGACCGTGACGACGACGCGAACCGAACGGGAGACGAAGGCCGATGACGGCTGATCAGGACTGGGTGGTCGGCAGGCTCGCACACGTCCAGGGCGTGCGGCACGCCATCGTGTGCTCCGTGGACGGCCTGCTGCGGGCCAGGTCCGAGGGCACCGGGCAGGAGGAGGCCGACCGGCTGGCCGCGCGCTGCAGCGGGCTGCTGTCGCTGGCCCGCGACCAGGCCGGCGAGTTCGGCACCGGCGACCGGGCCCTCTACCAGCTCATGGTGGGGCACGAGGGCGGCTACCTGTTCGTCCGCAGCGCCGCGGCCCGGTCCTGCCTGGCGGTGGTCACCGAGCCGGTGATCAACGCCGCGCTGATCGCCCAGGAGATGCAGGCGATGGTGCTCAAGCTGGGCGAGGAGACGCTGGCCACGCCGGCCCGCGGCACGAGCGAGCCATGAGCGGCCCCGGGGGGCGCCCGCGGGCGCCCCGGCGGCGGGCGGGGATGGTCGCATGAGCGAACCGGAGGGGCGCGGCTACCGGGACACGCCGCTGCGGTCCTACGTGCTCACCGGGGGCCGCGCGGCCCCGTCCGGCTCACGGGTCGGCGTCGACACGCTGCTGACCGCCACCCCCGCCGAGAGCCCGCTGCCCGCCACCGCCTCGCCGCAGCAGCGGGCGCTGCTGCGGGTGTGCGGCGGCGGGGTGCTGTCGGTGGCCGAGGCCGCCGCCCACCTGGACCTGCCGATCAGCGTCGTCCGGATCCTGGTCGGCGACCTGGTCGCCGCCGGACGGCTGCGGACGCACGCCGGCGCCTTCACCGATCCCGGCCTCGAACTGCTGAAAGAGGTGCTCGATGGCCTTCGCGACCTTTGACCCAGGGTCCGGGCCCGCCGCCGGCTACGAGGACGGCGAACCGCCCGAACCGGTCGAGCGGATCCCCTACCTGCCCGGCACGGTCGCGCGCACCGCCAAGATCCTGGTCGTCGGCGACTTCGGCGTCGGCAAGACCAGCCTGATCGGCTCGGTCAGCGAGATCGAACCGCTGCGCACCGAGGAGCCGATCACCCAGGCCAGCGCCGGCGTGGACGACCTGGACGGCCTCACCGGCAAGACCACCACCACGGTCGCGATGGACTTCGGCCGCGTCACCCTGAACCACCGGACGGCGCTGTACCTGTTCGGCACGCCCGGCCAGCGCCGCTTCTGGAGCATGTGGGCGGGCCTGGCCGAAGGCGCGGTCGGCGTGCTGGTGCTGGTCGACGCGCGGCGGCTGGCGGGCAGCTTCGACGTCCTGGACCAGATCGAGTCGCACGTGCCCGCGCCGTTCGCCGTCGCCGTCAACCACTTCCCCGACACGCCCCAGCACACTCATGACGAGCTCCGCCAGGCGCTGGACCTGCTGCCGGAGACCCCGATCGTGGACTGCAACGCGCTGGAGCGCACGTCCTCGATCCGCGCCCTGGCGGCGCTGACCGGCCATGCCATCGCCGTCCACGGACGGAAGGACCGGAAGGACCGCCCGCGATGACCACCACCGCGCCCCTCCCGCTGACGGCCACCACCACCTGCCCCGACCTGGGCCCGGTCTTCGACGGGCTGTGGAGCGAGCACGGCCCGGTCGCGCCGGTGGAGCTGGAGCCGGGCGTGCACGCCTGGCTCGTCATGGGGTACGAGGAGCTGAAGGCGCTCACCGGCACCCCGGACCTGTTCTCCCGCGACGCCCGGGACTGGAAGGCGTTCCAGGACGGAACGGTCCCACCCGACTCGCCGCTCGGCCCGATGATGTTCTTCCGCGACAACGTGATCGGCTACGACGGCGAGGAGCACCGCAGGCTGCGGCGCCCGCTGGAGGACGCGATCGCCTCCGTCGACCACCGCAGGCTGCGCCGTACCGTCGAGTCGGTGTGCGCGGACCTGATCGGCGGGTTCGCCGGGCGCGGCACCGCCGACCTGGTCGCCGAGTACGCCGCGGCCGTCCCGCTGCTGACGATCGGGAACCTGATCGGCCTGGACCCCGGGCAGAGCCGCGAGCTGCTGGACGCGATGCGCGCCCTGTTCGGCTCCCAGGAGGACTCCCAGGACGGCAACCGGCGCTTCGAGGCGCTGCTGTTCGGCCTGGCCGAGTCGCGCCGCGCCGACCCGCGCGACGACCTGACCAGCCTCCTGCTCGGCCACCCGGACCTGCGCACCGAGGCCGAGGTCCTCCAGTCGATCGTGGTGCTGGTGTCGGCGGGCAACCACACCACCATCAGCTGGATCGCGCAGACGCTGCGGCTGGTGCTGACCGACCCGCGGTTCGCCGGCCGGGTGCGGGGCGGGCGGCTGGGCCTGGACGACGCGCTGGACGAGGTGCTGTCCGTCGCCCCGCCGATGATCAACATGCCGGCCCGGTACGCGCTGCGCGACACCGAGCTGGGCGGCCGCGCCATCGCCCGCGGCGACGCGCTGATCCTCGGGCTGGCCGGGGTCGCGCACGACCACCGCGCGCACGGCGGCCGGGCGTTCTGGCAGAGCGGCAACCGGGCGCACCTGGCCTGGAGCGCCGGGCCGCACGCCTGCCCGGCCCGCGACCCGGCGCGCACCATCGCCCGCACGGCGGTCGCGACCGCGCTGCACTACCTGCGCGACCTGCGGCTGACCGTGGACCCGGCCGGGCTGGAGTTCGAGCCGTCCCCGTGGACGCGCTGCCCCGCCTCGCTGCCGGTCTCGTTCACCGCCACCCACGAAGCCCCCGGAGGCCGCCCTTGACCACGCCGAGCACCGCGCCGTCCACCGGGGACGTCCCGGTCGTCACCCTCGACCCGACCGGCGCCGACCACATGGGCGAGGCCGCGCGGCTGCGCGCCGCCGGGCCGGTGGTGCGGGTCGTCCTGCCGGGCGGCCTGCACGCCTGGGCGCTCACCACGCACGCCCTGGTCGGCGAGCTGGTGCGGCACGAGCGGGTGAGCAAGGACTGGCGGGACTGGACGGCGGTGAAGACCGGGGAGCTCACCGACGACAACCCGATCATCGGGATGATCAAGGTGACCAACATGGTGACCGCCAACGGCGCCGAGCACCACCGGCTGCGCCGCCCGGTCACCCGCACGTTCACCTCGCGCCGCGTCCAGGCCCTCGGGCCCGGCATCGAGGCGACCGCCGCCGAGCTGCTGGACGCCCTGCCCGCGCACGCCGACGCCTCGGGCGTGGTGGACCTGCGGGCGCACCTGTCCGTCCCGCTGCCGATGCGGGTGATCTGCGAGCTGCTCGGCGTCCCGGACGACCAGCAGGCGCGGCTGCGCCACCTGGTGGACACGATCTTCCGCACCGACACCACGCCGGAGCAGGTCACCGCCGTCCAGGAGGACATCCCGCGGTTCCTCGGCGAGCTGATCGCACTGCGCACCCGCGAGCCCGGCGACGACCTCACCAGCGCCCTCGTGGCCGACCCGAGCGGCCTGTCGGGCGAGGAGCTGGCCGGGACGCTCTGGGTGCTGCTCACCGCCGGGCACGAGACCACCATCGGGCTGATCACCAACGCCGTCCGCGCGCTGCTCACCCACCCCGCCCAGCTCGCCGCCGTCCTGGACGGCACCGACGACGACTGGGCGCGGGTCGTGGAGGAGGTGCTGCGCTGGGACCCGCCGATCGGCAACTTCCTGGCCCGCTACCCCCTGGAGGACCTGGAGTTCGCGGGCGTCACCATCCCGGCCGGGGACGCGATCATGGCCCCGTACACGGCGGTCGCGCGCGACCCCGAGCAGCACGGCCCGGACGCGCACCTGTTCGACATCTCCCGCGAGCCGCGCGCCAAGCACCTGGCGTTCGGCGACGGCCCGCACGTCTGCCTCGGCCCGCACCTGGCCCGCCTCGAAACGCGGATCGCCCTGAAGGCGCTCTTCGCCCGCCACCCCCGCCTGGAACTGGCCGCCGACCCCGCCGGCCTCCCCCCGGTCGCGAGCCTGTTCACCAACTCCGCGTCCAGCCTCCCGGTACGGCTCGGCTGAGAAACGCCCGAGGACCCCGTGGATCGTCCACGGGGTCCTCGGGCGTTCCGGGGTTCAGCGCCCGGTGAGGCTGCGCACCAGGGCCCTGGTCTCGCCGCGCCGCGCCCAGGCGATCAGGCCGAAGATCACGCCCATGGCCACCGGCATCGCCGCCCACGCCGGCTCGATCACCAGGATCTGGGTGAGCGCGGCCCCGGCCATCAGCCCGATCAGCGCGGTCGCGGCGGCCCCGGCCAGCCGCGGCACCACCAGCCCGATCGCCCCGGCGGCCTCCACGACCCCGGTGACGTACCGGAACCAGTCGCCCCAGCCGATCAGCTCGAACGTCTCGATCGCGTTGGCCTCCCCGAAGAACTTCGGCAGCGCCGAGGCGAACAGCAGGAACGCCCCCAGCAGGATCTGCGCCGTCCACATCGCCCTGTTCACGGCACGGCGGCGGCCGGTGGTGGGGACGTCGGTGGTGGCGGCGGCGGTGGTGTGGGTGAGAGCGGTCATCGTTCTGTCCTCCGGTTCGCGTAGGTCGCTGTCGCGCGCTTTCACCTACGCGTCGAGCGGCCCCCGCCCGGATCGACATCCCCCGGACTTTTCTTCAAGATTTTTTCCGCCCCCCGTTCACCCAGGTCACAATGGGCCTATGGCTGATCTTCGGGCGGTTCCCGTCATCTTGGACTGCGATCCCGGGCACGACGACATGTTCGCGATCCTGCTGGCCGCCGCGCACCCGCGGGTGGAGCTGCTGGCCGTCACGACGGTCGCGGGGAACGGGCCGCTGGAGGCGGTGACGGAGAACGCGCGGCGGATCTGCACGCTCGCCGGGCTCGACGGCGTCACGGTGGCGGCGGGCGCCGACCGGGCGCTGCGCGGCGGGCAGCGCACGGCGCCCGACATCCACGGCGAGAGCGCGCTGGACGGGGCGGACCTCCCCGAACCCGCCGTCCCGCTCGCGGAGGACGGCGCGGTGGCCGTGATGGCGCGGCTGCTGGAGAAGGCCGACCGTCCCGTGACCATCGCGGCGACCGGGCCGCTCACCAACGTCGCCACGCTGCTCGACCGGCGGCCCGACCTCACCCAGCGGATCGAGCGGATCGTGTTCATGGGCGGCGCCGCGGGCCGCGGCAACACCCGTCCCCTCGCCGAGTTCAACGTGTACGTCGACCCCGAGGCCGCCGACCGCGTGCTGCGCTGCGGGCTGCCGCTGCTGATGTGCGGGCTGGACGTCACCCACCAGGCGCTGGCCACGCCCGAGGTGTTCGAGCGGCTGCGCGCCATCGGCGGGACGCTGCCCGCGACGTGCGAGGGGCTGCTGCGGTTCTTCGCGCGCGCCTACGACGAGGTGTACGGGATGCCCGACCCGCCCGTCCACGACCCCGTCGCCATCGCGGCGATCATCGAGCCGGGCGTGGTGACGACCGTGGAGGCGCCGGTGGCCGTCGAGCTGGACGGCACGCACACGCGCGGCGCCACCGTCGTCGACCTGCACCGCGTGACCGGCGCGGCCCCCAACGCCCGGGTCGCCATGCACCTGGACGCCGAACGGTTCTGGGACCTCATGCTGGACGCGATCCGTACTCTGTCGCGGTAGCCGGGGGACGGGCGCCGACGGACGCCACGGCGCGGGCGGCGGTGCCGAGGGCGGACCGGGCGCAGTCGTCCAGGGGCCGCCCGTCCGCCCACGCGGCCAGGAAACCTGCGCAGAACGCGTCGCCCGCGCCGGTCGGGTCGACCACCTCGGCCGGGACGCTGGGGAGGCGCAGCCGCGTCCCGTCCCGTGCCGCGACCAGCGCGCCGCCCGCGCCGAGCTTGAGCGCGACCACCGGGTGGTCGGCCACCAGCGCGTCCGCGACGGCGGCGGGGGCGTGTTCGCCGGTGAGCAGGCGGCCCTCGTCCAGGTTCGGGAACACCAGCCGGGCCCCGCGCGCCCAGGAGCGGAACGCGGCGGCGCCCGTGCGGGCCAGGAACGCGGCCGACGCCGGGTCCACGGACGTGTCGACGCCCCGCTCCCGGGCCCGCCGCATCAGGTCGCCGACCGCCGCGGCGACGCCCGGATGGAACAGCGAGTAGCCGGAGACGTGCAGCAGCCCGACCCCGTCGAGGAGGGCGTCCGGGAGATCGGCGGGCACGAGGTTGAGGTTGGCGCCCCGGTCGGTGTACATGTCGCGGCGCCCGCCGCGGGCCAGCACCACGATCCGGCCGGTGGGCGCGCCCGGGTCGGCCGCCAGCCGGGCGTCCACGCCGCAGGCCGCCAGCGCCGCCGCGTGCTCCTCGGCGTTGGCGGCCCCGGCGCGTCCGGCGAACCGCACCGGGGTGCCGAGCGCGCCCAGCCACGCCGCCTGGTTGGCGGCCGACCCGCCGGGGCAGGCGCTGATCGTGGACGGGGTGTCGCTGTCGGCGGCGTCCGGGGTCAGCGGCCGGACGACGATGTCGTCCACGACGTCGCCGACCACCAGCACCGTCATCGGCCCGGCGACCACGCCCGCGCGATCCGCCCCGCCAGCGCGACGTTGGACCGCACGGCGCGGATGTTGGCCTCCAGGCTGGCGCCCGCCGACGCCCGCTGGAAGTAGTCGAGGAGGAACGGCGTGACGGGCTTGCCGTGCAGGCCCTCGCGGGCGGCCTCGGCCAGCGCCTCCTCAAGGATCCGGTCGTGCAGCTCCGGGTCGAGCTGCTCGGCGGCGGGCAGCGGGTTGGCGACGACGATGGCCGAGTCGAGGCCCAGGCCGTCGGCGGCGGCCATCATCTCCGCGACCGTCCCGGGGTCGTCCGCCTGCCAGTCCACGGTGTGCCCGGACTCCGACAGGTAGAAGCCGGGGAACCGGTCGGTGCCGTACCCGA
This sequence comes from Actinomadura rugatobispora, assembly GCF_055379765.1. Lineage (NCBI taxonomy): Bacteria > Bacillati > Actinomycetota > Actinomycetes > Streptosporangiales > Thermomonosporaceae > Actinomadura > Actinomadura rugatobispora. The sequence continues at coordinate 3,222,365 of NZ_AP029191.1, forward strand.
CGACGGTGACGCCGAGGGTCTCCAGCCGCTCCAGCGTGGCGGCGACGTCCAGGATCGACTTGACCCCGGCGCAGACCACGGTGATCGGCGTGCGGGCGAGCGTGTGCAGGTCCGCGGACTCGTCGAAGCTGGCCCCCGCGCCCCGGTGGACGCCCCCGAGCCCGCCGGTCGCGAACACGCGGACCCCGGCGCGGCGGGCGAGGAACGCGGTGGCGGCGACCGTGGTCGCGGCACTGGACTTGGTCGCCACCGCGGCCGGCAGATCGCGGACGCTCGCCTTGGCGATGCCGTCCCCGGTCGCCATCCGCTCCAGCGCGGCCCCGGAGAGGCCGACCATCAGATCACCGTCCACCACGCCGACCGTGGCCGGCATCACGCCCGCGGCGCGCAGCCCGTCCTCCAGCTCCAGCGCCACCTCCAGGTTGCGGGGGCGGGGCAGGCCGTGCGCGATGATCGTGGACTCCAGCGCGACGACCGGGCGGCCGGCGGCCAGCGCCTCGGCGACCTCGGCGGACACGATCACGGAAGTAGAGCGGCTCACCGGCCGCACGCTAGCCCGACGAGCACGGTCAAGTAAAGCGCTTAACGGGTCATGATGGTCAGGTGGTCTTGGGCGGGGTGGTGGTGGAGCGGATCTGGAGGGTGGCGGGGAGGAGGGGCGGAGGGCCGGCCGGGGTGCCCTGCATGAGGGTGAGGAGGAGCTCGGCGGCGTGGAAGCCCAGGTCCCCCGCTGACAGGCGCACCGTGGTCAGCGGCGGGTCGGTCAGAGCCGAGAAGGGCAGGTCGTCGAAGGAGGCCACCGAGAGGTCACCCGGGACGTGGACGCCCAGCCTCGCCGCCGCGCGCAGGACCCCGTACGCGTGCACGTCGGCCGCGCAGACGACCGCGGTCACGCCTGCCGCGCGCCAGTCGTCCCAGGCCGCGGTGAACGCCTCGGCCGCGGCGTCGATGTCGGTCCTGGAGCGGACGAGCGGGCCCGTGAACCCGTGCCCGACGGCGGCGTGCAGCCGTTCGTCCATGCGGGCCCGCCGGAACTCGAAGGTGGGCGTGCCGATGTCGGCGTCGAGGTAGCCGATCCGGGTGTGTCCCAGGTCGAGCAGGTGGTCGGCCAGCTCGGTGGCGCCGTCGGCCAGGGCGAAACCCACGTACGGGTGGTCGGTGCCGGGGGCGGGCCGGTCGAGCACCACCAGCGGGGTCCGGCCGTCCAGCTCGCGGATCACGTCGACGGCGGGCGCCTCGGCCAGCATCCCGTCCACGCGTTCCGTCACGATCCGGTCCAGCCCGGCGCGGGACGGGTCCGCGATGATCAGGCAGAGCCGGTAGCCGCAGCCGAGCCGGTCCGCGACGCCCTTGGTCAGCTGGGAGAAGTAGGGGTTGGCGATGTCGGGGACGACCAGGGCCACGCTGTGCCGGCGGCCGGTGGCCAGTTCGCGGGCCACCGGGTCGACCCGGTAGCCCAGCTCGTCCACGGCGGCCAGCACCCGTTCGCGGGTGGCGGGCGAGACCCGGCCGCGCGCCTTGCCGTTCACGACCAGGGAGACGGTGGCGGTGGAGACCTGGGCCAGGCGCGCCACGTCGACCGCGGTGACCCGCCGTCCCGCGCCGTCCATCACACCCTCCGTCAGCCCTCTGTCCTGCGGTGATGATAGCCGCGCGGGCGGCGGCCGGTCAGCGGTCGCGGCCGTCGCCGGCGGCCTCGCGCAGCGCCCCGACCACGGCGGTGAGCTGGGCGAGCAGCCCGGCCACGCTGCCCGGGTCGGTGCCGGTGAGGTTCACCGAGCGGACCTCGGCGGGGGTCGGCAGCTTCTCCACGATCTCCGGGAGGGCGCCGATCAGCTCGGCCTGGACGCTGGCGGGGGTGCGCTCGTTCTCGATGGCGGCGTGGGCGCGGGCCCGTTCCACCTCCAGGAGCGCCTCCTGGTGGTGGGCCTCCGCGCGGGCGCGGGCCCTGGACAGGTCGCCGTCCAGTTCGAGGCGCTTGAGTTCCTGCTCGCGTTCGAGGCGGAGGCGGCCGGTCTCGGCCTCCTCGGCGTGCCGCTCGCGCTCCATCCGCAGCGCGTGCCGGGTGGTCTCGGTGTTCAGCTCGGCGACCTCGCGGGCGTTCTCCTGCTCGCGCCGGGTGCGGCGGAGCCGCTCGGCGGTGTCGGTGTCGAACCGCTCGGCCTCGTTGCGGGAGCGCAGCTCGGCCAGCTCCCGCTCGTACTCCAGCCGCTGGGTCTCCTTGAGCCGGCCGGCCGCCATCTCGCGCTGCCCGATCGCCTCCTCGGCCTGCAGCTCGGCCAGCCGGGCGATCTGCGCCTGCTCGGACCGGTAGGGCTTCTGCAGGTTCTCCCAGAGCCGGGACGAGCTGACCACGGCCTCCTTGATCTGCACCGTGACGATCCGCAGCCCGAGGCCCTGGTCGCCGGTCTCCTCGCCCTCGGCGACCGCGCGCAGCCGGGCGGTGAGCTCCTCGATGATGGGCTGCTTGTCGCTCAGCACGTCGCGCACGCCCATGGTGGAGACCTTGTCCTTGATCGCGGCCTCGGCCTGCTCCTTGAGCTGCAGGTTCACCAGCCGCATCGGGTCCTCGTCGTCGCCGAAGTCCAGCTTGCGGTAGGCGACGCCGAAGTCCTGGATGATCCACTGGACGTAGCCCTGCACCAGGACGCCCTGCAGCTCCCGGCAGATGCAGTACGCGTTGATCAGGATGGTCTGGGTCGCGCCGGGCACGACCAGGAACGAATCGGTCGAGGGGTTGAACCGGAACGAGACGCCCAGCCCGATGTGCAGCGGCTTCTCCCGGCCGCGCCGGGTGTGGACGACGAACGCGTTCGGCGGGACGAGCACGTTCTTCCACCGCCAGAACCCGCTGATCCGCACGTCCACGGGGCCGGGCGCGGTCCGGTCGGCGGGGCCCCCGGCCTGCCCCGGGCCTCCGCCGCCCAGGGCCCGCTCCCGCTTGCGCAGGGCCGTCTGCCTGCCGCGCGCGGGCGCCGCGCCGCCGGGCGCGGGTGCCGCGGCTGGGGCCGCGGCCCGCCGGGACTTGAGGTCGTCCTCGAGCACCGCCTGCTGCTCCACGACCTGGCGGAGATAGGTGTTGTCCGGCCCGCTCATCGGCTCCTCCTCGCGGTCGCCGCGCGACCGTCGCTGAGTCTGCCGACGCCCGGAGGAGCGTGCAACCGGTTTGCCCTGGCACGTCGGGGATCCGGTGATTTCGTTCAGGCGTCCGGGTAACGCATCAGCCAGCCCGTCGACGGCGTGCCGTAGCCGTCCGGCTCGGTCGGCGGGTCGGGGCTGAACTCCAGCGCGCAGTCGGCCGCCAGGTCGATGATCTCGCGGCGGATCTCCAGCTTCACCTGCCAGTGCCCGGGGAACGCGGCGGCGCCGTACCGGGCGCCGAGCAGGTTGCCCGCCAGGGCGCCGGTGGAGTCGCTGTCGCCGGAGTGGTTGACGGCGCGCAGCAGCGCGTGGCGCCCGGAGAGCGTGTCCCGCTTCCAGGGCGCCCAGTGGCCCTCCGGGACGCCGTCGGCGGCACGCAGCATGACGTAGACCGCGATCGCCAGGGCCTCGGGGGCGGTGAAGCCGCGGCCGAGCGTCTCCACCCGTTCGGGCGTCGCGGGGCCTTCCGAGGCGAGCCGGGCCGCGGCGTCGAGGGCCTCGGAGGTCTCCTGGTGGTGCTCGTGTCCGGCCAGTTGCTCGCGTGCCAGCGCGAGCGCCTCGCCGAACTCCAGGCCGTGCACCAGGCCCCACACGGTGGCGGCGTGGACGCCCGCGGGCAGGTAGCCGCTGGGGTGCCCGTGGGTGAGCGCGGCGGCCCTGCAGCCGAGCTCGAACGCCGCCTCCGCGTTGCTCACCCCGAACCCGCACGGGGCGACCCGTACGACGCCGCCGGATCCCTTGGAGTCGTTGATGGGGTCGTCCATCGTGCCGAGCGGGTGGCCGGGCTTGCCTCGCGCCTCGGCCTTGCGCAGCGCGTCCAGCGTGCTGCGGCCGACGCTGCGCCGCGCCTCGGTGAAGGACGGCGGCAGCGGCGGCGGGCCGGTCGACGGCAGCGGCCCTGAAGGCGGCGGAAGAGGCGGGGGCGGCGGCGTGCCGGGCGGAGGCAGCGGCGGCAGGGGCGGGACGCCGGTGAACTCCGGCTCGGCCAGCCACCGCAGGTAGCCCGCCTGCAGCAGCCCGACGACGGCCCCGCCGATGCCCTTCGCGCGCGCCCGCACCGACGCCTGGACGACGGCCCGGGCGGTCCGCATCATCAGCTGCGTCTCGCCCGTGATGGTGCCTTGGCCGTGCTTCCCCTCGGCGTACTCGGTCAGGCCGTCGGGGCCGTACTCGGCCCGAATCGCGTCCAGGGAACGGCCTTCGATCGGGGCGCCCAGGGCGCCGCCGATGGCCCCGCCGAGCAGGCAGCCCAACAGCCGGCCGTGGTCGGGGGAATAGGTCGGAGCGGCCACGCGCCCACCCTAACGGCCGGGCCCGTCAGGACTTCTTGAGGGCGATCCCGGCCATGCCGAGCTGCTCGCCCGGGGTGAGGGCGCCGGGGTCCACCGGCCCGTCCGGACGCCACAGCGCCGTGTAGACCACGCCCGGGTCGACCAGCTCGAAATCGCCGAAGTGCCGCTCGATCTCCTCCGGCGTCCGGGCCCAGCCCTCCTCCAGGCTCTCCCGGGTGATCCGCGCCAGCTCCTGCTGCGCCGGCAGCCCCGTGTCGACCAGCGAGGTCATGAACAGGTAGCTGCCCGGGGCGAGGGCGTCCCGCAGCGTGGCGACGACCCGGTCCCCGATGTCGGGCGAGAGGTAGTGCAGCATCCCGACCAGCATCAGCGCCATCGGCCGGCCGAAGTCCAGGTGCCCGGTCACCTCCTCGTGCCCGAGTACGGCATCCGGCTCCCGGACGTCGCCGACGATCACCCTCGTCTCGGGGTTCTCGGCGAGGAGCGCGCGGCCGTGCACCAGCACGAGCGGGTCGATGTCCACGTAGACGGTGCGGGCGGCGGGGTTCTCCGCCTTCGCGACCTCGTGGGTGTTGGTGACCGTGGGCAGGCCGCTGCCCAGGTCGAGGAACTGGTCGATCCCCGCCTCGCGGGCGAGCCACCGCACGCCCCGTACCAGCACCTTGCGGTTCTCCACCGCGGAGTCGCGCAGGCCCGGGATGTGCTCGCAGGCGTGGTCGGCCAGGGCGCGGTCGGCGGCGAAGTTGTCCTTGCCGCCCAGCAGCGCGTCGTAGGCGCGGGCGATCGTCGGCTTGCTGAAGTCCAGCTCCGGCGGCGGCCAGCCGGGCCTGTCCTCGGTCATCGGCGGTCCCTCGCGGTCACGGGTTGGTCCGGGATCACCCCGGAAAATCGGGGGTCAGCCTAGTCCGAGAAGGCGTCGATATCTGAATAAAACTCACAAATCGATCAGGCCGGTGTCAGAATCCAGTGCCGCCGGCCGCCCTTCCACCCCAGGAAACGGCGGGCGCCGGGCGGGGCGTCGCCGTCCAGGGTTCCGCCGGTCAGGACGTGCCGCAGCCCGGACAGCGCGGGCGCGAGCCGCGCGCCGACGTGCGCCGGGTGGCGCGCGGTCTCCTCCCGCATCCACGCGACGACGGCGATCTGCTCCTCCAGCCCGCACAGCGCCAGGAAGAACACCGCCTGCCGCCACGCGTACGCGGCGTCCTTGACCGTGCCCAGCGGCCGCGGGTTGTTGTGCAGGCGGCCGGTCAGGCGGCACGCCGTCACGAACGCGCGGCGCGCCAGGTCGTCCCAGCCCGGGGACGGGTCCACCCCGATCGGGTGCACCAGCGCCGCCAGATTGTGCGTGGTGAGGATCTGCGCCTGCTCGATCACCATGCCGTTGACCGCGGGCGAGTCCCCGAGGCCGCGCGCCCCGGCCCGCGCGACGCACAGGTCCGCGAAGGACGCCGACGTGTTCGCGCTGAACCCGCGCACCCACGTGGTGTCCTGGACGCCCTGGATCGCGCCGTAGTCGATGCCGTAGTACCGCGCGTACAGCGACCCCTCCAGCAGCTCCCCGGCCAGCTGCGCCGCCCGCAGGAACTTGCCGGAGAAGGCGCCCATGAAGATGTCGGCGGCCAGCTCCTCCACCAGCGGGACATCGATGCCCGCCGCCCTCGCCAGCGCCCCCAGCTCCTTGAGCAGCGGGTTCGGCAGGACGGTGCCCGGGAAGCCCTGCAGCGCCAGCTCCCCGAGCCGTACCAGCGCGGTACGGGCGCCGTCGGCGAAGCCGCCGCCGGGGCTCCGGTGCCCGTGCACCGCCCGCACCCACGGCAGCTCGGTCAGCTGCACCTGGTGCTCCAGGTTCAGCAGCAGCAGCGAGCGCCGGTTACGGAACGCGCGGTAGACGCCCGCCATCAGGACGCGCAGCGGCTCGTCCACGTACGACTGCGCGGTCGTCCACGCCACCAGCTGCGGCACCAGCTGCGCCATCACCTCGGCGGACGGCACCACGCCGCGCTCGACCAGCGTCCCGATGGGCGCGGCCGTCGCCGTCTCCACCGCCGCGCGCAGCGACGGCGGCACCGCCGCACCCGCGACGAGACCGCGCGACCGGCGCGCCTCGTCCGCCGTAACAGGACCGGTGAGCCGGTCGGGATCCGCCAGACCGCCGTCCGCCGGCAACTCCGCCAACCGCCCGACCAGGACCTGCGCCAGCGCGTGGTGCGTGGGCCGTGCCGCGATCCCCGCCTGCTGCTCGCGCAGCGCCGCGTGCACGGCCGTGCCCGGCGCGCCGCGGCGCCGCACCATCGCGTCCACCGCGTGCTGGAGCAGCCCCGGACGCTCCGGCGCGCCGCGTCCCTCCACGACCTGCTCCAGGGCCGACCGAAGGATCGCCAGGTTCTCCCTGGGCCTGCGGTGCTTGCGGCACAGGGTGTGCTCGGCCTTCAGCGCCCGGTAGCGCACCAGCAGCGCCTCGCCGCGCGCCCGCCAGCCATCGTCCGGCACGCGGCTCGCGACCCGTCCCGTCTCCGGGTCCGCGGTCTCCAGCCAGTGCGCCAGCAACTCGTCGGCGAACGGGTTCCACACCGCCAGCGCCTCGTTCATCGCGGCGACCGCCGGGTTGGGGGCGCGCCGTCCGAGCGCCTGCCGCACGTCGCCGACGCTCGCCCGGTGCACGACCTCCGCCCCCGCGCCGGACCCCGGCGGACCGGCCGGCCTCGGACGCGGCGCGAACCGCAGCCGGTCGGCGAACGGCTCGATCGCCTCCAGCACGGCGACCGCCGCGGCCGAGTCGCCCGCGCGCAGCAGCCACGCCACCACCAGCAGCGCGCCCTCCTCCGGCAGGGCGACGTCGTACCGGCCCTCGTCCAGGTACGCGCACAGCTCCGCCAGACCCGCGTCCGTCAGGTAGTAGTTAAACAACGCGCGGCGCTCGGCGGCAATGCCCGCGCGCCGGGCGGCCTCGGTCTCGTACGGCTCCAGCGGCCCCTCTGCGGCGGCCTGCCCCGTCGCGAACCCGCCCCGCACGACCTTCGGCGTCACCCACGCGGGCAGCCCGGACACGGGCTCGCGCGAACCGATCGTGAGCGTCCCGTCGGCCATGCCCTGCAACACCAGGTGCCAGCGCTCGAACCGCTCCTCGGCGCGCCGCCGGGTGGCCTCGTCCTCGTGCGTCAGGGCCGTCGTGAACGCCTTGGCCAGCTGGGCGTGCGGGTAGTGCACGTTCACCTTCACCGTCGCGTCGCCCGCGCTCTCACCGTCCATGCCAGCGTGGCGGGTTCTGCCCCCGCGCCCTCCGGGTCCGAAGCCCGGTGCTCTGCTGCTGAGCTACACGCTGCCGCGCCGCAAACAGTACGAGCCGCCCAAAGCCCCGTGCAACGCCATTTCAGCCGGTGCCCTCCAGGAGCTCGGCCGCCGCCGACCGGGACGCGTCCAACGACTCGTCGACCAGCCGCCGCAGCCGCGCCCGCACATCGGGGCGGCGCAGCTCGGGGTAACCGCGCAAGGCCATGGCGGCGTACATGGGCAGAAGCCGGTCCGACATCAGTTCCGCCTCCCACAGGCCCAGCACCGCTTCGAGGACGACGGCGCGCTCGCGGCGTGACCGCGGCCCCACGATGTCCAGCGAGGCCAGGCCCTGCAGCGCCCCCCTCCGGACGTCGCTGTCCGGCTCCACGAGCAGGGCGGCCAGAGCCGCGGCGTCGCGCCGGTCGCCCGCCGCCCCCAGTGCGGTGGCGGCCGAGCCGCGGACCCCCGGCGGCGGCGCGCTCCCCGGTGCGACAAGCGTCCGGAGCCGCCGGAGCGCGTCCGGCGTGCCGACCACGCCCAGCGCCCACGCGGCCGTGAACCCCGCGTGCGGGTCGTACAGCCATCGGACGGCCCCCGCGACAACGCGGCGTTCCCCGATCCAACCCAGGGCGCCGATCAGGACGCCGGCCGCCACAGGATCGCGTTCCGCGTCGAGCGCCGCCAGCAGGCGTTCGGGCACGTCAGGCCGACCGCTTCTGGACAGCAGACCGACCGCGGCCACCCGCACCTCGGGCTCGGCGGCGGTGAGCCCGGCGACCGCCACACCGGGCCGCTCATCCTCGGGGATCAAGGTCATGGCAACCGCGCGCGCCCTTCCGGGGCCGGATCGCGCGGTACGTGCCAGCAGGGGCGCGAGCGCGTCCGCGTGCCCGCCTCGGTAGTGCAACACGCGGATCAGAACGCCCGCCCACTCCCGCACCTTCTGGACGGGGTCGTCGAGCAGCTCCACCAGCGACGGGAGGTCGCCGGGCTCCCGCAGCCGGTCCAGGGCCGCCAGCGCGTTCAGCCTGACGTGGTACTCCTCATCACGCAGCAGGCGTCCCAGCGCGGCGGTGAAGGCGGGACCGTCCAGGGCCAGCCGGTCGGCGGCGAGCACGGCCCGGCGGCGCACCTGCGCGTCGGGATCGTCCAGCAGCTCGAACAGGACGTCCCCGGCCGCAGGCGCCGCCAGCCTGCCGAGCCCGATGGCCGCCGCCGCACGGACTCCGGCGTCCTCGTCCCGGGCCGCCGCCGCGAGGACCGCGGCATGCTCCGGGCGACCGATCCGTCCGAGCCCTTTCGCCGCGGCGGCGCGCCGTGACGGGTCCCCGGAGGCCAGCTCGCGCACCAGGGACTCGATCCGCTTCTCTGTGCCCATCGCATCTCCCCCTCGCAGGGGAGACGTCCATGCTGCTCCGGAGGTTGCCCGGGTCAGGCCGCCTCGGGTCCGCCCCCTTTGCCGAGGGTGCGGGTGTCGCGCGGCTCCACGTACGGCTCGTCCCCGGCCGGATGACCGGCGGCCATGGCACGGCCCCGCTCCAGCTCGGCGTTCAGCTCGCAGCCCAGCAGGATGGCGATGTTGGTGATCCACAGCCACACCAGGAAGACGATCACCCCGGCGAGGCTGCCGTAGGTCTTGTTGTACGAGGCGAACCCCGACACGTAGAACGCGAACCCGGCCGACGCGGCCAGCCACAGCACGATCGCCAGGACCCCGCCCGGCGTCACCCAGCGGAACCCGTGCCGGGCGTTCGGAGCCGCCCAGTACAGCAGCGAGACCAGGAACGCGGCCACCACCGGCAGCACCGGCCACTTGGCGACGTTCCAGACCGCCACGGCGGTCGCGCCCAGACCCAGAGCGTCACCGGCCCGCTGCGCCAGCGGCCCGGACACCACCACCGCGATGGCCGAGGCGGCCAGCAGCACCAGCGTGACCACCGTGACCGCGACGCGGATCGGCAGCGTCTTCCAGATCGGCCGCCCCTCCGGGACGTCGTAGACGACGTTGGACGCTCGCATGAACGCGGCGACGTACCCCGAGGCCGACCACAGCGCGGCGACCAGGCTCACCACGGCGACCACGCCGGCGCTGCCGCGGCTCCCCTGGAGCTCGTCCAGCGCGGTCACCAGCACCTGGCGGACCGCGCCCGGCGCCAGATCGCCCACGTTGGAGAGCAGGGACTGCGACACCGACCGGCCGCCCAGCCCCACCAGCGACACGATCACCAGCATCGCGGGGAAGATCGACAGGACGCTGTAGTAGGTGAGCGCGGCGGCCCGGTCGCTCAGCTCGTCCTTCTTGAACTCGCCCAGCGTCCGCCTGCCCGCGTCCCACCACGACTCGGGCCACGTACCGGCCGGGGTCTCGGTACCGGCGTCACCCGCGCGGTGCCGCCGCCAGAGCCGCGGACCGTGCAGCCTCCCGGCGGCCATCGGCGCGCTCAGTCGCCGGGCCACCGGCCGGTCAGCCTGCGCAGGCCGCGCGCCCCCGCACGCTGGGTGGCCGCCTTGACCAGGCCGAAGACGGCGCCCTGAACGGCGGCGGCGACGAGGACCTCGCGCCAGGTGCGGTCGAAGTCGTCCGCGTCGGGAGCGTCGTCCTTCCCCGAGGCCACCTTCCACAGCTGCTTGAACGCCACGCCCGCGAGCATGCCGCCGAGCATGCTGATCAGCAGCGACAGCGGCTTGTAGAGCAGCGTCATCGCCACCGGCCGCCTCGGGTGCGGGCCCTGCCCGCCAGCATGGCGCGCAGCCGCCGGTTGCGGCGCATGCGCTCCGCCATGCCCGGCAGGCCGCCCGTACGGGCACGCCCGCCCATGCCGGGCATCGCGCCGCCGCCCCTCACGACGAACGGCCCGCTCATACGGGCGCCGCCGCGCGTGTACGGCCGTCCCTTCTGAGCCCGCCCGGCCATGACCGGCATCGCGCCCATGCGACCGCCGCGCATACCGCGCCGACCGCCCGCGCGGGCGCCGCCGCGCATGTACGGCCATCCCATCTGAGCCATGCCTGGCATCGCGCTCATGCGAGCACCGCGCATACCGCGCCGACCGCCCGTGCGGGCGCCTCCAAACGGGCCGCCCGTGCGCGCACGCGCCCACGTGTACGGCCGCCCCATGTAAGCGCGCCCGCTCATACCGAACGGGCCGCCTGTGCGGGCGCGACCGCGTGTGTGTGGGCGCGCCCTGTAAGCCCGCCAAGCCATGCTCGGCATCGCGCCCATGCGAGTGCCGCGCCGACCGCCCGTGCGGGCGTGTGTGGACGAGCGCCCCATGTAGGCGCCCATGCGATGCTTTCCGCCCCTGCGGCCTGCCCGGGTGGACAGGGCGCCCTTGGCCGCCATCGCGCCCATGGCGGCCAAGGCGGCGGCGCGGGCGCGGGTGGCAAGGCTTCGGCGGCCGCGCGTCGTCATCATGCGCTGCCACGGCGAAGGCTGCCGGGCCTGGCTCCGCCGGACGACCAGGACGGTGACCGCGATGCCCGCCGCGCCCACGGCGACGGCGCCGGCCCGGCGGCCCGCCGTGCCCTTTCCGGCGGTACCGGCATCCTCCCCTGGGCCGGTTCGGCGCGTCATCCGGCGGGCGCGGGCGGACATGTCCGTCCTCATGCGGTCCGCGGTTTCCCTGGCACGGGCCTTGACGTCGGTCTTGGCCGCCAGGGCCTCCACCGTGTCGCCCAGGTCGCGGCGGGTCTGCTCGATCTCGGCGCGCAGTTCCTCGGTCCCCGACGGCGCACGGTGGCCGGCAGGGGACGGCGGCGCGGCCGCGTCACGCGAGCGCTGCTGGGTCATCGGTGGGCCCTTTCCTTGATCTCCGCCACATCGCGGCGCGCGCTGTCCATGGCCTGTTCGGGTTTGGGCGGGACGGCCCGCTTGGTCTGGCTGCGGCCCATCGCCGCCAGCACCGCCGCGATCACCAGCAGGACCGCGCCGACGATGAGCGCGCTGGCCCACACCGGCAGCACCAGTGCCAGCGCCGCGATCACCGCGGCGATGAGCGCGCCGACGCCGTACAAGGCGACCAGTCCGGCGCCGCCGTACAGACCGGCGCCGGTTCCGGCGTGCTTGCCCTTGTCCTTGAGCTCCATCACGGCCAGGCGCAGTTCGGCCCGGACCAGCTCGGAGACCTGCTGGCTGGCGCGGGACACCAGTTCGCCCACGCCCTCGCCTCCGCGGGCGGCCCTGACGGGCGCGTCTTCGGGGACGCGTTGCGCGGGCGCCGTGTAGACGGTGTCTCCGGCCGTCCGCTCGCCGCTCTCCTGCGGCCGTACCGTGCTCATCGAACCAGCCCCTCCCGTGGTCTTGCCCGAGGTCGGCGCGTTATCCGGGACCTTTTCAGCCCGTTCCCCCTGTACCCGCCCTAAACCCGTGGGGGCCGCTTTGAAGAGTTCTTGAGAAGCGTGCAACCCCCGTCGCACCTCGTGCGTATGTGTCGGCACAGAAAGGCTCGGCGGGAGAGAAAGGGCTGGAGATGACGCCTGTACGCAGGATCACGGTGGCCGCCACGGCCGCCTCGGCCGCGGCCGTGCTCGCGGCCGGATGCGGCGGGGGTGAGAAGACGACCACCGCGTCCGGCGCCGGCCCCCAAGGGGGCGGCGGGAAACTGCCGGAGGCCACCACGTACACGACCCTGAAGGGTCTGCCGCAGGACCAGGAGCCGTTCGGCAAGACCGACGGCACCGTGGTCCGCCCGAAGGCGCCGCTCCCCGTGTCGGCGCAGCCGGGCGGGCCCGCGCTGGCGACGCTGCCGGACAAGCAGCTGGGCGGGCCCACGTGGGTGCCGGTCGTGGAGAGCAAGCCTGGGTGGAACCGGGTCCTGCTGCCCAGCCGGCCCAACCGCGTCACCGGCTGGATCCCCGGCGCGGCCGACAAGGTGGAGACCGCGCGCAGCACCCACGCGGTCAAGGTCGACGTGAGCGACCGCCTTCTGACGCTCACCGAGTCGGGCCGCAAGGTCGGCTCGTGGACGGTCGCGGTCGGCGAGGCCAAGACGCCCACCCCGACGGGGCGGACGTTCCTGATGGCGCTGCTGGCTCCGCCGAAGGCCACCTACAGCCCGCTGATCCTTCCGGTCGGCGCCCACTCGGACACCCTGGACACCTTCGGCGGCGGCCCCGGGACGGTCGCCTTCCACGGGTGGCCGAAGAAGGACGTGTTCGGCAAGGCCGTCACGCACGGGTGCGTCCGGGTGCCCGCGGACGCGCTGACCCGGCTGTCCAAGGCTCCGCTCGGCACCCCGGTCGAGATCGTCGACTGACGGGACTCCCCGCCCTCCCCGCTGCAACGCCCCGCTTTACCCATCCCTCGGGGGCCCTCCGCCCCCTGTCGAAGGAGACATGCATGCGCGTGAAGCACCTTGCCCGTGCCGCCGTGATCGCCGGCGCCGCCGTCCTGCCGCTGGCCGGAGCCCTGCCACTGGCGGGGGCGCTGCCGTCCGCCCAGGCCACCACCCCGCCCAGCCAGGCGTTCGCCCTCGCCGCGTCCGGTCCGGTGGCCATCCCGGCGACCCCGTCGGTGACCTCCGCCGGCCCGTCCACGCTGAGCCGCAGCGTCGCCGAAGTGCCGGCCAACCCGGTGCTGCAGGCCCGGGTGCTGAACGCCTCCGCCGGGAAGGCGCACGCCCGCGCGTCGGTCGTCGACCTGAAGGTGCCCAAGGCGCACCTGACGGCCAGCCTGGTCACCGCCAAGTGCGTGAAGGGCGAGGGCCGGTCCCAGCTGGTGAAGGTGCAGCTGAACGGCAAGACGATCAATGCGGCGGCGAAGCCCAACAGCGGCGTGTCGGTGAACCTGGACACGCTGGGCACGGCCTCGCTGGTGCTGAACAAGCAGACCCGCACCCCCGACGGCCGCCTCAACGTGACCGCGATCGAGCTGACGCTACCGCTCGGCCCGGGCAAGACCGAGACCATCAGCATCGCCTCGGCCACCTGCGGCAAGGGCGCGGACGGCCCGTCGGACCCGGGCAAGCCGGAGCAGCCGGCGCCGTCGCCGTCCACCCCGCCGTCGGCGACCCCGCCCGGCCAGGCCCCGGCGCCGACGCCCGTTCCGGGTGACCTGCCGGTGACCGGCTGACGTTCGGTTCGAGGGGCCCGCGCCGTCCGGCGCGGGCCCCTTTTCAGTCGTCGGGCGGTGGCCAGCCCGGCGGTGCGGCCCGTTGCCAGGCTTCGGAGCCGCCTTCGGGCAGGGGCCACGCGCGGGTGCGCAGCCTCTCCCCGGGGATGCCCGCGTACACGTCGGCGAAGTGCCATTGCTTTGCGCGCCTGGCACTTTCCTTGTCGAGTTGGGCCTCGACCAGGGCTTGGCCGCGCTGCGCGTACTCCACCATCTCGTCCACCTGGGACGGGGACGGCCCCAGGGCGAGGGCCAGGGCGGGCGGAATCGTGTCCTCGGCCAGGGCGGCGGCGAGGCGGGCGTGTCCGTCCAGGAGGACCCAGCCGTCCAGGCCGCTGACCCACCAGAGCAGGATCGGCGGCAGCAGGCCGTCCCGGACGAGCTTGCGGTGGGCCTTGACGCGGCCGTTCCCGGGCTCGGGCAGAGGACGCAGGGGGACGATCCCGTTCCAGCCCGCGAACCAGTCCAGATAGCCCGACGGGTGCTCGGCCGCCAGTTCCAGTGGACCGGGCGGGCGCCAGGGTTGGAGCGTCCACCATCCGGGGTGCAGGGGGCCGGGTCCCTGGGCGAGCCAGGTGACGTAGTGGTGCGGCCAGGAGGGCTCCCTGCGCGCCTCGGCTGCGGTCAGGGGCGGCAGTACGGGGGTGTGGCCGTCCAGGCGCATGTAGTGCACGCCGTAGTGCGAGCGTTCGACGTGGGCGAGCAGCACGGGACGGTCGTCCTGACGGAGCCAGAACCGGCCGGGCGCCGCGATCTCGACCCGGAGCCGCGGCGGCGCGGGATCGTGGACCTCGAACCGAACCCCTCCGCCCGGAAGATCGTCCATCGTGTCCCACCCTCCTCCGGAGCTTCTCCGAATGTAGACAGCGCCTCCCCATCTATTAGGCTGGCGCGACCCCCGGCTCTATAACGGGTTCCATCCACCACGTCCCAAGTATCCGTTCCGCTGGATCTCTGGAGGCCCGCACCATGGCCGCTTCGTCCGACGAGTCACCGGGCATCGACGACAGGACCTCCGGCGTGCGCGAGGTCAAGTCCGCGGCGCGGACCCTGGAGCTGCTGGAGCTGCTGGCGTCCCGGCAGAACCGCCCCGCCCGGCTGCGCGAGCTCACCGAGGCGCTGAACGTGCCGCGCAGCAGCCTGTACGCGCTGCTGCGCACGCTCACCAAGCACGGCTGGGTGCGCACCGACGCCTCCGGGACGATGTACGGGATCGGCATCCGCGCGCTGCTGGTCGGCACCAGCTACCTGGACACCGACCCGCACCTGCGGATCGTCAAGCCGGTGCTGGACGAGCTGGGCGAGAAGCTCGACGAGACCTTCCACTTCGGGCGGCTGGACGGGTTCGACGTGGTCTACCTGGCCACCCGCGAGTCGAGCCAGTACCTGCGCCCCTACAGCCGGGTGGGCCGGCGGCTGCCCGCGTTCTGCACGGCGCTGGGCAAGGCGCTACTGGCCGAGCGGGACGGCGGGGAACTCGACCGGCACGTGCCGGCGGAGCTGGTCGCCTCGACCGCCCGCACTATCACCGACCGGGGCGCGCTGGACGCCGACCTGGAGCGGACGCGGGAGCGCGGCCACGCGGTCGACGTCGAGGAGAACAGCCTCGGCCTGCACTGCTTCGGTTTCGCGCTGCGGTACGCGCCGGAGGGCCGCCCGCCCCGGGACGCGATCAGCTGCTCGGTGCCGATGGCCCGGCTGACCCCGGAGCGGGAGGCCGAGATCGTCGCGGCGATGCGGGAGGCGCGGGAGCGGATCGAGCGGAGCGCCCCGCCGATCACCGAGGACTCCTGGGAAGTCTGACCCCGGACGGCCGAAACCCGGGTCACGCGGCCCGGGGTTCCGTCATGCCCACATACCGGACCGTCGTCTACATATAAAAACGCAGTCTGCTAACGTAGCCGGACATTGGAGCCGATCGGTGTTGTGAGGTGCCGCCCCCATGCCCAAGCCGCCCCCGAATCCGTCACCCGAGGCCGCCGCTCCCGGACCGCGGACCCGCCAGCGGATCGCCGCGATCACGGTCACCCCGGTCGCGTTCCGCGACCTGCCGCTGCTCAACACCGTGGGCGTGCACGAGCCGTACGCCATCCGCGCGATCGTCGAGGTCCGCACCGACGAGGGCCTCACCGGCCTCGGCGAGACCTACGCCGACACCGCCCACCTGGCCCGGCTGCGCCGCGCCGCCGAGGAGATCACCGGCACTGACGTCTGGGACCTCAACGCGCTGGCCCGCGGCGTCCGGGCGAGCCTGGCCGGCGACACCGGGACGGGCGGGCACGGCATGGCCGGGATGGTCACCAACAGCAGCACCGCCGACGCCGTGCTCTCCCCGTTCGAGGTGGCCTGCCTGGACATCCAGGGGCAGGCGGTCGGGCTGCCGGTCAGCG
Organism: Actinomadura rugatobispora; assembly: GCF_055379765.1. Lineage (NCBI taxonomy): Bacteria > Bacillati > Actinomycetota > Actinomycetes > Streptosporangiales > Thermomonosporaceae > Actinomadura > Actinomadura rugatobispora. The sequence goes on from NZ_AP029191.1 coordinate 3,238,570, forward strand.
CGCTGCTCGGCGGCGCCGTCCGCGACCGGGTCGACTACTCGGCGTACCTGTTCTACAAGTGGGACGCTCACCCCGGCCAGGAGCCGGACGCCTGGGGCGCCGCCCTCGACCCCGACGGCATCGTCGCCCAGGCCCGCCGCATGATCGACGGCTACGGCTTCTCCGCGATCAAGCTGAAGGGCGGGGTGTTCCCGCCGGACGAGGAGATCGCCGCGATCCGGGCCCTGCGCGCCGCGTTCCCCGACCACCCCCTCCGCATCGACCCGAACGGCGCCTGGACGGTCGAGACGTCCATCCGGGTCGGGCAGGAGCTGGACGGCGTCCTGGAGTACCTGGAGGACCCGACCGAGGGCGTCGAGGGGATGGCCGAGGTCGCGCGGAAGGTGCCGATGCCGCTGGCCACCAACATGTGCGTGGTGAGCTTCGCCGACATCGAGCCCGCCGTGAAGCGGGACGCGGTCGGGGTCGTGCTGTCCGACCACCACTTCTGGGGCGGCCTCACCCGGTCGCGCCTGCTCGCCGGGATCTGCGAGACATTCGGGCTCGGACTGTCGATGCACTCCAACTCCCATCTCGGCATCAGCCTGGCCGCGATGACGCACCTGGCGGCCGCGTCCCCGGCCCTCACCTACGCCTGCGACACCCACTGGCCGTGGAAGGACCCGGGCGAGGACGTCATCGCCGACGGCGCGCTGATGTTCAGCGAGGGGGCCCTGGCCGTCCCGACCGCGCCCGGCCTCGGCGTCACACTCGACCGCGACCGGCTGGCCGCACTGCACGAGCAGTACGTGAAGTGCGGAATCCGCGACCGCGACGACACCGGCTACATGAAGCGCGTCGACCCCTCCTACGAACTGAAGAAGCCCCGCTGGTGAAGGTCCTGGTCACCGACCCGATCACCGCCCGCTTCGCGCCGATCCTGCAAGGCGGCGGGCACGAAATCGTACTCGCCGCCGATCTCCCCGAGGAGGAGCTCCTCGCCGCCCTGCCCGGCACCGAGATAATCGTCTGCTCTCGCCTAACCGAGGACATGGCCCGCGCCGCCGGGCCGGGCCTGCGGCTCGTCCAGTGCACCGGGGCCGGATACGAGCGCATCGCCCTGGACGCGCTCCCGCCCGGCACAGCCGTCTGCAACACCTTCCACCACGGCCGCTCCATCGCCGAGCACGTCGTGATGGTCGCGCTCATGCTGTCCCGGAAGGTGCTGCGGCGCGACCGGCTGGTGCGTAAGGGTGTCTGGGAGTCGGTCTCCGCAGACCCCGCTCTCCCCCTGGGCGACACCTTGGCCGGACGAACACTAGGGCTCCTCGGCCTAGGTGAAACAGGACGCGAGGTGGCGCGCCTCGCGCAGGCGTTCGGCCTGCGCGTCCAAGCGACACGACGTGACCCGGCCTCACCCCTGGAAGACGGCCTCCACCTAGACCGCGTCCTGCCCTCCGACCAGCTGCCCGAACTCCTCGCGACCTCGGACATCGTCGTGGTGACCGTCCCGCTGAACGAGCACACCCGGGGCATGATCGGCGCCGCCGAGCTGAACCTGATGCGTCCCACCGCGCTCCTGATCAACGTGGCACGCGGCCCGGTCATCGACGAGCACGCCCTCTACGAAGCGCTCGCCGCCGACCGCATCGCCGGAGCGGGCATCGACGTGTGGTGGCCCACCGACGGCAAAGCCCGCGGCGGCAGCACGATGCCGTTCGACAAGCTCGAGAACGTCGTCCTGACACCCCACAACTCCGGTCACACGACCGAGACATTCGAGCGCCGAGCCCGCGACATCGCCGCCAACCTCACAGCCCTGGCCGAGAACCGCCCCCTCCACAACGTCGTCCTTTTCCGGGGTAAGACCGGTTAGCCTCGGTGCAAGCGCGGTAACCCTGCCCGTTCGGGACAGGGTCTTCATCGCGCTGTAGTGAGTGGAAGAAGGACGTCGATGGCCAGCCTGTTCGTGGATGCGGTGCGCGATGTGCACGTCCGCTACATCAAGAACATCGGAGCCTGCGGGCCGTTCGCCGTCATCACCGTCGACTTCGAACCATTGCCGGACGGCGTGACCGAATTCGACTTCGTCAATCTTGTCGACGAGGCGGATCTTCCACCCGAGTTCGCCGAGGCCGTGGCCGACGGCATCAGACGTGAACTGCTCGGCGACGTCGACTACGAGTGGGAGAAGCCGCTGCCGCAGGCAGGCCCCGACGCTTTGGCCGTTCAGGTCGCGCTTACTGACGCCCGTTGGCACGAAGTCGATTCCGGCGAACGCGGCTTCCGGCGAGCTGGACGCCTGGCCGTCCGCACGGCGCTTGGCCAGGGCGATGCACTCGATTAAGCGCAGAGCGGTCATTGATCGGGTTCTCTTGTTCGTGGCTGGGCGTCGGTGAAGGTGGCGGCACGACGGCGTTTTCGTTCCCCAGGCCGCCCCGGCCCACCGAGCATCTGATCGCGCTCAAAGAAGAACAGGAGGGGTGATGGGTACCGGATACGGCACGTGGTCCGGTGTCAAGGCGAAAGCGGCTGCCCTCGGCCCGCGCAGTGATGCCGAACGCGCCGCCGGAGAAACCGCAGCCCGTGAACGGCGCGAAGCTTACGTCCGTGGATTCCAACTCGCGGAGATCCGTAAGGCCGCTGGAGTCACTCAAGCCGAACTCGCCGACCTCCTCGGCGTCAGCCAAGCCCGCATCTCCAAGATCGAGCATGGTGAGGTATCCGGCATCGAGGTCGTACGCGACTACGTCGCCGCCCTCGGCGGCCACCTCGACCTCGTCGCCACCCTCGGCGACCGCACCTGGCGGGTCGCCTGACCGCGCACGCCGTACCTTGGCCGTCCACCTCAAGCCTGCGGGATGGACTCGCGGAACGCGTGGAGCAAGTACCGCCGGTTCCAGATCAACGTGCCGTCCAGGAGCCCACGGCGGCAGGGTCCGCACCCTGCGCCGGGGATCAGGGCCTGAACTGCTCTGCAGGAATTCACCGAACCAAATTCTCTCCAACAGGTCAACGCCGGATTCCTCTCAGACGTTGGCGATGACCGACTTACCTGGGCCGACCGCCTCTATGCCACGCGGCGCGGCTAACGCGGCTACCGTGCGGCCCGTCCCGTCTCGCAGCCCGACCCTGGCCCCAGCCCGGCGGGAAGCAGCCCAACAAACCTTATGTTGCGAGCGAGAGCGTTCTCGGCACGGTGTCACGTATGACTACCGAATCCGAGTCGAAGTCTGTGGAGACCTCCTTCAAACTCTGGATCGCCGGCATCGTCGTCGGGTTGATCGGTGCCCTGGTCAGCCTGATGTTCATGGACACCCTGGTGGACAACGCTCTCCGCGAAGACGGCCTCACCGCAGAAGATCGGGACCTTGTCCAGGGTGCTTTGATCGGTGGCCTGTTTCTCGGGTCGATGCTTCTCGCCCTCTGGTTCTGGTTCGTCTCCAAGATGCGCAAAGGCAAGAACTGGGCGCGAATCACTCTGGCTGTATTGGCGGTGCTGGGCCTGGTGATCCGCCTCGGCGACCTCGGCACCTACTTCTCCGGAGGCGACTTCGGCATCATGATGGGCCTCCTTCAGTTGATCAGCTGGTGCTTGACCATCCCTGCCGTGGTGTTCATGTTCCTTCCCGATGCGAACGAGTTCTTCGCCCGGCAGAAGTGATGCGGACGGAGAAGCCGATGGGCCGCACTCCCCGGCATGCCTCGCCACCGACGGCAAGGCCCGCGGCGGCAGCACGATGCCCTTCGAGAAGCTGGAGAGCGTCGTGCTGACGCCGCACAACTCCGGTCACACGACCAAGACGTTCGAGCGCCGCAGCCACGACATCGCCGCCAACCTCACAGCCCTGACCGAGAACCGCCCCCCTCCACGCCATCCGCTAAAAAGAGCCCCCGACCTGGGGCACAGGCCGAGGGCTCGCCGGGAGGGTGGGGGATCAGGCCAGGTCGTGCTCGCACGCCTTGATCCGGCGCGCGAGCGCACGCCAGTCGGCAGCATCGAGGATCAGCTTGGGACACTCCGGGTCCTTGCTGTCCCGAACAGCGATGACGAAGGCGAGGTTGGCGATCTCTACACACTCGCCCCCCTGGCCACCGCTGCGACTGCTCTTGCGCCACTGAGCGTCCATGGGGTCGACCCCTGCGACCTGCACGCACGACCCACCGTGCTCGTCGCTTCGGCTGGACTTCCGCCACCGGGCGACCGAGAGGTCCGTGTTCATGCGACTCTCCTGATATCGGACGAGTTCCAGTCCCATATGACCCCCTGCGGGGCCGTCAGGCCAGGTCGTGCTCGCTCGCCTTGATCTGACGCGTAAGCGCACGCCAGTCGGCAGCATCGAGGATCAGTTTAGGGCCGTCGGGGTTTTTGGAGTCCCGCACCGCGATCACGGGGGCGATCCCTGCGACCTCGACGCATTGTCCGCCCTGATGGTCGCTGCGGCTGCTCTTGCGCCACTGAGCGGCCGCCAGGTCCATCGTGCTCATATCTCCTCCATCACGGTCCTGATCAAGGCACGCGACTCCCCGACGGGTAGCGCGTGACCCTTGAGCAAGTCATACCGTACCTGGAGCCCCGCGACTCCGGCGGGCTGCTCGATCAGGACCCCGACTCCGGCCGACTCGGTGTAGCCGGTGCTCGCGCCGCCCTCGAATCCGAGAATGGTGAATTCGCCACCGAGCCCCGCGTGATATCCCGCGCTGAGGGGAACGACCTGGATCATCGCTCGCGGGTGCTCGGACACGTCGAGAAGAGCCTGCAACTGCTCACGCATGATCTCCCTGCTGCCCACGATCCGGCGCAACGCCCCTTCGTCGAGGGTGTGCCAGACGCGCGGCGGGGCGTCACCGGCGAGGATCGCCTTGCGTTCCATGCGCTCGGCCAGGGCAGTATCGATGTCGGCGCCATGCTCGATCGATTCCAAGATCGTACGGGCGTAGCCCTCCGACTGGAACAGCCCGTTGATCAGCAGGCCGCTGAACCCCCTGATCTCGCTCGCCTTCGCTTCCCGTTTCGCGTACTCCTTGAACCCGGGCGGCGGGGCAGTGTGCTTTCCGGTCTGCTCGATCTCCTCGGCCATCGTCTGAAACGTCTTCTCTTTGATCTGGAAGAACGTATCGAGATCGATCGCCGAGAGAATGGACGGCTTCGTTCCGGTCTCCATCTTCTCGATCCATCCGGGCTTGCAGCCAAGCGACTCGGCGAGCTGAGGGCGTGAAAGCCCTGCGGCTTCACGATGGGCGCGAAGGACCGCGCCGAATGCGCGAATGAGCGGGTCTCGCGTGAAGTCGCCTTGGTTCTGTGGCATCACGGCTCCAGAGTGCGTCGCGGACGGATCAGGGGCGGTTCTCATCCCTCGTGGGGGGGGTGGTTCGGGGGGTGTTCGGGGGGTGCTCGCTATGTAGCTGAGCGTAGTCCGGAGCTGTGACGCTTACCACGAGATTCACGCAGGCGACCAGGCCGGAAGGGGCCCGTGATGGACACGCGCACGCATCCCGAGGATTGGGAGCTTGCCCGGCTTCGTGCTGATTTCGGTGGTTATCGAATTTGGCGGTCGGTTCGTCGTGACGGGCTTCTCGGTGAATGGGTCGCGACATTGCACGATCCGCGTGCGGGGGTCGATCCGACCGTGATGTGTCCGACAGCGGAGGCGTTGCGTGCGGCGCTGGTCGAAGAAGCCGAGCGCGCACGGAACGGCAGCGAGCGAGAGAGGTGAGGGAATGAGCTTCGCCAGGGGACGGCACGCGGCGACCATCAGCACGCCCAGGCCGCACAACGACCGGCGCGAGCACCTGAACGAGTTGCGGGCGGCCGTCGAGGCGCGCCCCGGCATCGGGTGCGGGCTCGTCGAGCGGCGCGGCGTGACGTGGCTGGACCTCGGGTCGCCGCGCCGGACGTTCGCCATCGGGTGCGACTTCCGCGACGGCGCATGGTGGTTCGTGCGGTCGGCCGACGGCACGGCGATCGCTCCGGCGGACGACATCACGGGGGCGGTCAAGGCGATCGAGCGCGAACTCGGCGGGGTGGGCGGGTGACCCCCTACCTACAGCGTCTCGGTGAAGCTCTGGAAGCCACCGGGGACTACACCGTCCGGCTCATCGAGCACCCCACCGCGTTGCACGTCGGCCGAACGGGGGCCGCGCGTCTGGTCGAGGACATCGGCGCGGAACGCGACCGCGACGGCGTGTGCTGGCTGCTGTGGTCGTGGGGTGAGCGCATCTGTCGCGCCGACGACATTCCTACGGCACTCGCGTCCATCGCGCGGGTGCTGGCCCTCCGGGACTGAGCATGACGGCACGGCCGATGGGCATCGGCCGTGCCGTCCCTCAGGTGCTGACGGCCGGCTCCAGCGGGGAGTGGCAGGCGGCCTGGCGGGCGTCGGCTTCGGGGGCGACCGGCACCCGTGGCGCACTTGTCCGACGCCTTCCAGCAGCGCGTGCGGAAGCGGCAGCCGGACGGCGAGTCCAGCGGCGAGGGCACCTCGCCCTCCAGCAGGATCCGCTCCCGCCGGTCGTCCGCGGTGCCCAACTCCGGGGCAGCCGACAGCAGCGCCCCCGTGTACGGGCCGCGGCCCGGACGGCCACAGACGTCGTCAAACGTCGGTTCCGCCGCCACTGTCCACCTCCGGGAAGAACTGCATCATGCGCTGCGGGAACCGGATGCTGATCTCGCCCGCCGGGTCCTGCCCGATCTGTGCGCGGGTCTCCGAATCGGAGATGACCCACCCGCGCAGGACGTAGTCACCTGTCTCCGTGTCGCGCCATACGGACGGGGACCCTCCTACCTCCGACGTCGGGTCCGCGCCCAGGAACTCTAGAGCCATCGTCATCCTCCTTGTGTGCCCGAAGGCACCAGGCACGGGCATGGCCCCAGCCTTGCCCCACCGGCTCCGCCCGGCAAGGCATCCGAAGGCGTGACCTAGCCGACCAACCCGTGAGCAGGCAGTTACCTGGCGTCAACGCCTTCCCCGGCCCGGAGGGAAGGCGGATCACCACCCCTGAGGGTTCTGGGCCAAGCTGGCAACTGGGCGGCCCCCCGGCCGGTCAAGGCCGAGGGGTCGCGATCATCGGCTGGCGGCCGGGGCCAGGGGGAAGTGGCAGGCGGCCTGGTGGGCGTCGGCTTCGGGGGCGGTCGGGACGGTCGTGGCGCACTTGTCCGCCGCTTTCCAGCAGCGGGTGCGGAAGCGGCAGCCGGACGGCGGGTCCAGGGGTGAGGGGACCTCGCCCTCCAGCAGGATCCGCTTCCGTCGGCTGTCGCCCAGTTCGGGCGCGGCCGACAGGAGCGCCGCCGTGTACGGGTGGCGCGGCGACTCGAAGACCTCCTCGGCCGTGCCGTACTCCACGATCCGGCCCAGGTACATCACCGCGACCCGGTCGGCGACGTGCCGGACCACCGACAGGTCGTGCGAGATGAACACGTACGACACGCCGAGCTCGCGCTGCAGCTCGTCCAGCAGGTTGAGCACCTGGGCCTGCACCGACAGGTCCAGCGCCGACACCGGCTCGTCGCAGACGATCACCTCGGGGTTGAGCGCCAGCGCGCGGGCTATGCCGATGCGCTGCCGCTGGCCACCGGAGAACTCCTGCGGGTAGCGGTCGGCGTCCCCGGGGCGCAGCCCGACCAGGTCGAGCAGTTCCTTGACGCGTGCCTGCCGGTCCTGGCGGGACGGCAGCACGTCCTTGTGGGTCCGCCACGGCTCGGCGATGATCTCGGCCGCGGTCATCCTCGGGTTGAGGGAGGCGAACGGGTCCTGGAAGACCATCTGGACGCGGCGCCGCCAGGCCAGCAACTCCTTGCCCTTGAGGGTGAACGGGTCGACGCCGTCGAAGCTGAGCGTGCCCTCGTCCGGGCGCTCCAGCATCAGCAGGACGCGGGCCAGCGTGGACTTGCCGCAGCCGGACTCGCCGACCAGGCCGAGGGTCTCGCCGCGCCCTAGGGTGAGGTCGATGCCGTCGAGGGCGCGCAGCCGGTTCTTGCCGTCCTTGTTCTTCGGGACGTGGAACGTCTTGGCCACGCCCCGCGCCTCGATCACATTGGTGGGGAGGTCAGGCATGGGCCGGCTCCTTGTTCGCGAAGTGGCAGGCGGCGGCGCGGCGCGGCGCGGTGACCGCTAGGCCGGGGCGTTCGGTGCGGCACACGTCCTCGACCGCCGGGCAGCGGGCCTGGAACGCGCACCCCTTCGGGATGGCGTGCAGCTCCGGCGGCCCGCCCTTGATCGAGTGCAGTTCCTCGCCGCGCCCGACCTTCGCCGGGACGGACTCCAGCAGCCCGCGCGTGTACGGGTGGCGGGGGTCGGCGAAGACCTCGGCGACCGGGCCGGTCTCCACGACCCGTCCCGCGTACATGACCGCGACGTGGTCGGCGTGCTCGGCCACGACGGCCAGGTCGTGGGTGATGAGGACGACGGCCATGTCCCGTTCGGTGCGCAGCTCCCGCAGCAGCTCCATGATCTGCGCCTGGACGGTCACGTCCAGCGCGGTGGTCGGCTCGTCGGCCAGGAGCACGTCGGGGTCCAGGGCGACGGCCATCGCGATGAGAAGGCGCTGCCGCATGCCGCCGGAGAACTGGTGCGGGTAGGCCGACAGGCGTGCTTTCGGGTCGGGGATGCCGACCCGTTCCATCAGCTCGGCGGCCTTGGCGAGCGCGGCGCGGCGCGACAGTTTGCGGTGGATCCGGAACGGCTCGGCGAGCTGGGCGCCGACGGTCTGCACCGGGTTGAGGGCGGTCAGCGCGTCCTGGAACACGATCGACAGCCGGGGGCCGGCGATCTTGCGGCGGGCGGCGCGGTCCATTTTCAGGATGTCGTCGCCGGCGAGGCGGACCGCGCCGCCGGTCACGCTCGCGACCGGGTCGAGCAGGCCGACGATCGCCTGCGCGGTCATGGACTTGCCGCAGCCGGACTCGCCGAGCAGCGCCAGGGTCTCCCCCGACCGCACCGCGAAGCCGGCGCCGTCGACGGCGCGCACCGTGCCGTGCTGGGTGCGCAGGTCGACGGACAGGCCCTCGACCTCCAGGGCCGGAGCGGTGGTGGAAGAAGTCACTGGGGCACCTCCGGGAGGGCGGACCGGCGGCCGCGGCGGCCGCGGGGCAGGGCCAGCCGCCAGCGCTGGGCGGGGTCGGTGGCCAGCCGGAACCAGGCGGCCAGCAGGGTGGCCGAGACCGTGGTGACGACGATGGCGACGCCCGGGAACACGGCCGTCCACCAGGCGGTCTGCAGGTACTGGCGGCCCTGCGCGACCATCAGCCCCCAGCTGACGTCGGGGGGCTGGATGCCGATGCCGAGGAAGCTCAGCGACGACTCGGCCAGCATGACGAAGCAGAAGTCGACGGTGGCGACGGTCAGCAGGGTCGGGGCGACGACCGGCGCGATGTGCCGGACGATCACCGCCCCGGACCGGGTGCCGAACGTGCGCGCCGCGTCCACGAACAGCCGCCCGCGCAGCTCGGCCGCCTCGGCGCGGGCGGTGCGCAGGTAGACCGGGATGCGGGCGATCGCGAGCACCGCGACGATGTTGGCGGCGCTGGGCGAGAAGATGTACAGCACCACCACGGCCATCAGCAGCGACGGGAAGCTGAGGATGATGTCGGCGATCCGCATCGACACGTTCTCGCGCCAGCCGCGGTGGTAGCCCGCCCACATGCCCCAGGCCCCGCCGACGACCAGCGAGATCAGCACGGCCGGGACGGCGACCGACAGGGTGGTGCCGCCCGCGACGATCAGCCGGGCCAGGACGCTGCGGCCGAGGGCGTCGCTGCCGAGGATGAACTCCCAGCCGTGGTCGAGGCTGAACGGCGGGGTGTTGGTGGCGCGCAGGTTCTGCCGGGTGTCGAGGTCGCCGATGAGGATCCGGCCGACGGTGGTGGCCAGCACCACCAGCAGCAGCACGGCGGCGGCGGCCGTGGCCACCCGGTCGCGCAGCAGCAGCTTCCACCACCGGACGCGGCGCGGCGGCGCGGCGCCCGCGGGCTTCGCCGCGGTGTCGAGGGTCGCCGTCATGACGTCACCTTCTTTCATGCCGCGACGGGCTGCCGGACGCGGGCGTCCAGGAGCGCGTGGACGAGGTCGATGAGGATGTTGAGCGCGAAGATCGTCACCGCGGTGACCAGGACGGCCGCCTGCAGGACGGCGAAGTCGCGCTGCAGGATGGAGTCGATCATCAGCTTGCCGATGCCCGGCCAGCCGAAGATCGTCTCGACCACCACGGCGCCGTTCACCAGGCCGACCGTGAGGTCCCCGGCGACGGTCAGGGCGGGCGGGGCGGCATTGCGCAGCGCGTGCCCGAACACCACCCGGGGCTCGCTGGCCCCCTTGCTCCGCGCGACCTTCACGTACGGCGCCGACAGCGCCGACACCATCGAGCCGCGCACCACCTGCACCAGCACGCCGAACGGGCGGATCAGCAGCGTGAGCAGCGGCAGCACCCACACCTCGGGGCCGCCGACGACGCCGGAGGTGGGCAGCCAGCCCAGCGTGACCGCGAAGACCAGCACGCCCATGATCGCGAACCAGAAGTCGGGCATGCTGGCGGCGGTCATGGACAGGAAGCCGGAGAGCCGGTCGGCGAGCGAGTTGGGCTTGTAGGCGGCCCAGCTGCCGATGATCACCGCGCCGATGATGGCCAGCAGCATGGTCGCCCCGGCGAGCTGGAGGGTGGCGGGGAAGGCGCGCAGCGCCATCCCGGCCGCGTCCTGCCCGGTGCGGAGCGACTCGCCGAAGTCGAGCGTGAACACCCCGCCGAGGTAGTCCAGCAGCTGCTCCCACAGCGGCCGGTCGAACCCGTTGCGGGCCAGGAAGTCCTCCCGCATCTGCGGGGTGGCGCTGAGCGGCAGGTACAGCTTGGCCGGGTCGCCGGTGAGCCGGGCCAGGCAGAACACGCCCAGGATCACCACGACCAGGGGAAGCGCGCTGGAGACCACGCGCTTGCGGACGAAGGTCAGCATCCCTGCTCCCTCACTTGGCCCGGTGGACGTCGGCGAGCCGCAGCTCGTCGGTGGTCGCCGAGTCCGGCTTGTAGCGGACGTCGCGGGCGATGCCGAGCAGGCCGCGCATGTGGGCGATGTGGGCGTACTGCACGATGTTCTCGTTCTGGTAGGCGAGCACCTGCCCGAAGGCCTTGGCGCGCTCGGCTCCGGTCTTCTGCCCGGCCTGGGCGATCATGGCGTCCAGCGCGGGCGTGCCGTACTGGCTCTGCGGGCCGTCGCTCGCCAGGTACTGGCTGGTGGTGAACGCGGCGTCGCCGGCCTGGTTGCCGTGCATGATCAGCAGCAGGGTGGGGCCGGCGTCGCGGACGAACGGCCGCAGCTGGTACTCCAGGTGCGCGGCGGTGTCCAGCATCTTGATCTTCACGTTCAGCCCGGCCTGGCCGAGCGCCTCCTGGATCACCTCGGCGGTCTCGGCGACCTTGGGGAACTGGGCGTTCCGGGCGATCAGGGTGATCGGGGTCTGCACCGGTGTCCCGGCGGCGCGGGCCTCGGCGACCAGGGCCTTGGCGCGGGCCGGGTCGTACGGCCAGGGCTTGATCGCCGGGTCGTGGCCGACGACGCCGTTGGCGACCAGCTGCCCGGCGGGCTCGCCGAGCTTGAGGAACAGCGACTGGACGATGCCGCTCTTGTCGATGGCGTAGTTGATCGCGCGGCGGACCCGGACGTCGTTGAGCGGCGCGACGTTGGCGTCCATCCGCAGCGCGGTGGTCTCGTTGTTGGGGAAGGGGACGCCGAGGTCGCCGGCGCCGTCCTCGGGGCCGAGGCCGGTGGCGATCCCGGCCTCGCCACTGGTGACCATGGCGGCGCGGATGCTGTTCTCGGCCCGCCACACGTACCGGACGGCCGGGTAGTCGGGCTTGGTGCCCCAGTAGCCGGGGAAGCGGCCGAGCCGCAGGCTGATGCCGGTGTCCCAGTCCTCGATCTTGTACGGGCCGGTGCCGACGGGCTCGCGCACCTTGGCCTTGAGGTTCGTGCCCTCCGGGACGATCTCCAGGAACGACAGCCGCAGCGGCAGGATCGGGTCGGGCTCGGCGGTCTTGACGGTGAGGGTGCGGGCGTCGGGCGCCGACACCTCCAGCTTGCTGTCGGCGAAGACGTAGCCGTCGACGTTGCAGCCGAGCTTGGAGCCGACCGCGCGGGTGATGGAGTACGCGGCGTCCTTGGCGTCGAAGGCCGAGCCGTCGTGGAAGCGGACGCCGTCCCGGACGGTGAACGTCCAGGTGCGGTCGTCGGTGGCCTTCCACCCGGTGGACAGCAGCGGCTTGAGCGCGCCGCTGGTCGGGTCGCGCTCGATCAGCGGCTCGGTGACGTTGGAGCGGACGACCACACCGGTGGAGGTGAGCGAGGACTCGCAGGGTTCGAGGGTGGGCGGTTCCTGCTGCAGCACGATCTGCAGCGCGCCGTCGGCGCCCCCGGTCAGGGAGTCGCTGTTGGCGACGGTGCAGCCGGTTCCGGCCACCAGGCCGGCCAGGAGGACCGCCGCGGCGACCGCCGTGCGCCGGGAGGGGGCGCGCGGTGGGGGACAGGGTGGGATTGCGGACATTGCCTCTCCAGACAGGACGTGCCGAGAGCGCGGAGACGTGCGGGCGGCCGCGGACGGGCGGGCAGCGGGCGCGCCCGGAGCACCGGGCGCGTTTTCCGAACGATCGTCTACGAGGAGGAAAGTCGTCTCTATGGGTAGACGGACCTTAGAGTCCTCTCTCTTCCGTCGTCAAGGGTCGCTTACGGACCCGGGTGCGACGGCCCGTCCCGGCGGCCCACCAGGCGCAGCAGCGCCCGCAGCGCCGGATCCTCGTTGCCCGTCCGCCACACGCTGTGCACCTCCACCAGGTCGGGCGCGAGGCCGTCGATGGCGAGGAACTCCAGGTTCGGCAGCCGCAGCACCGACGCCGAGCGCGGCACCAGCGCCGCCCCGACGCCCGCGTCCACCAGCGCCAGCAGGCTGTGCACCTGCCCCATCTGCTGGACGTAGCGCGGCGCCACCCCCGCGTCCCGGAACACGGTGATCACCAGCTCGTACAGGTAGCGGGCCTCGACCGCCGCGTAGGTGACCAGGTCGTGCGCGGCGATGTCGGCCAGCCGCGGCGTGCGGCCCAGTCCGGTCAGCGGGTGCCCGCGCGGCACCGCCAGCACCAGCGGCTCGGCGAACACCAGCCGCGCGCTCAGCACGTCCGACCGGGGCACCCCACGCGCCAGCCCCACGTCGATCTCCCCGGCCAGCAGCGCGTCCACCTGGACGCGGGTGACCATCTCCGACAGCACCAGGTCCACGCCGGGAAGGTGCGCGCGGGCGGCGGCGATCCACTGCCCGAGCACGGCCAGCGCCGACACGGCGGTGAATCCGATCCGCAGCGTGCCGCTGGTGCCCTGCGCGCTGCGCCGCGCCGCCAGCACCGCCGCCTCGGCCTGGCTGAGCAGCCGCCGCGCCTCGGTGAGGAACGCCCGGCCGGCGGGGGTCGGGGCGGCGCCGTGCGGGGTGCGCTCCAGCAGCGTGACGCCCACGGCCCGCTCCAGCTTCTGGATCTGCCGGCTGAGCGGCGGCTGGGTCATGCGCAGCCGCTCGGCGGCCCGGCCGAAATGGCCTTCTTCGGCGACCGCGACGAAGCCCCGGAGCTGGTCAAGCGTGTACATGCACGAAAGGTATCAGCGCATGCCAAATACAACTTGGACAGGCATCATGCCCGGTCCTTAGCCTGAGCGCGTCGCTCCCCGCCCCCGACCCTGGAGTTCAGAGCAGATGACGAGATTCACCCACGACGAGCTGAAGTCCGTGCTCGGGGCCGGGCTCCTGTCCTTCCCGGTGACGCACATGACCGGCGGGCTCGACTTCGACGAGCCCGCCTACCGCGAGCACATCGGCTGGCTCGGCGGGTACCCGGCCGCGGGCCTGTTCGCCGCGGGCGGCACCGGCGAGTTCTTCTCCCTCACCCCCGCCGAGGTCGGACGGGTCGTGCGCGCGGCCGTCGCCGAGGCCCCCGAGGGCACCCCGATCATCGCGCCCGCCGGGTACGGCACCGCGCTGGCCCGCGAGCTGGCCGCCGACGCCGAGCAGGCCGGCGCGGACGCGGTCCTGCTGCTGCCGCCCTACCTCACCGAGGCGGGCCAGGAGGGCCTGGCCGCGCACGTCCGCGCGGTGTGCGCGGCCACCTCCCTCGGCGTGATCGTCTACCACCGGGCCAACGCCCAGCTCACCGTGGAGACCGTCGCGCGGCTCGCCGAGGACTGCCCCAACCTGATCGGCTTCAAGGACGGCGTCGGCGACATCGAGCTGATGTCCAAGCTGTACGCCACCCTCGGCGACTCGCTGCTGTACGTCGGCGGGCTCCCCACCGCCGAGACGTTCGCGCTGCCCTACCTCGAACTGGGCGTGACCACCTACTCCTCGGCGATGTTCAACTTCGTCCCGGACTTCGCGCTCGCCTTCTACGACGCCGTGCAGGCGCGGGACCGGGCGGAGGTCTACGGCAGGCTCGCCGACTTCGTGCTCCCCTACCTCGACATCCGCAACCGGTGCGCCGGGTACGCGGTGTCCATCGTCAAGGCGGGGATGCACGCCATCGGCCGTCCCGCCGGACCGGTCCGGCCGCCGCTCACCGACCTCACCGAGGGCGAGCTGGCCGACCTCGCCGCCCTGATCGAGAAGGCCGCCCGATGAGCGCCGCCGAGCTGTACGCGCACGACCCGCGCACCGGCGAGCGGCTCGAACCCGCCCATCCCATCGCCACCCCGGACGACATCGAGCGCGCCCTCGCCCTGGCCTGGGAGGCGTTCGGCACCTACCGCCAGACGAGCCTGAAGGCCCGCGCCGCGTTCCTGGACACCGCCGCCGACCGCATCGACGCCCTCGGCGACACCCTCACCGACCTCGTCATGGCCGAGACCGGGCTCCCCCGCGCCCGCGCCGAGAGCGAACGCGCCCGCACCACCGGGCAGCTGCGGCTGTTCGCCTCCGTCGTCCGCGACGGCGACTGGCTCGGCGCCCGCGTCGACCCCGCCCTCCCCGACCGCACCCCGCTGCCGCGCCCCGACCTGCGGCAGCGCCGCGTCCCGCTGGGCCCGGTCGCGGTGTTCGCGGCCAGCAACTTCCCGCTCGCCTTCTCCGTCGCGGGCGGCGACACCGCCTCCGCGCTCGCCGCCGGCGCCCCCGTCGTGGTCAAGGCCCACTCGGCGCACCCCGGGACGAGCGAGCTGGTCGGCCGCGCCGTCCGCGAGGCCGTCCAGGAGCACGGGCTGCCCGAGGGGACCTTCTCGGTCCTCCTCGGCCACGGCCACGACCTCGGCACCCGGCTGGTCACCGACCCGCGCATCCGGGCCGTCGGCTTCACCGGCTCGCGCGGCGGCGGGCTGTCGCTGGTCGCCGCGGCCGCCGCCCGGCCCGTGCCGATCCCGGTGTACGCGGAGATGTCCAGCGTGAACCCGGTGTTCGTGCTGCCCGGAGCGCTCCGCGACTCCGGCGCCGACCTCGGCGGGGCCTTCGTCGCCTCCCTCACCACCGGCGCCGGGCAGCTGTGCACCAGCCCCGGCCTCGTCTTCGCCCTGGACGGCGACGGCTTCGAGGCGTTCGCGGACGCCGCCCTCGCCGCCGTGGCCGCCGCCCCCGCCGCGCCGATGCTCACCGACGGGATCCGCGCCGCCTTCGACGGCGGCACCGAGCGCCTGGCCGCCACCCAGGGCGTCAGGACGCTCGCGCGCGGCCTCGCCGGCGCCGACATCGCCGTCGCGTGCCGCGCCGGGCTGTACCTCACCGACGACGAGACCTTCCTCGCCGAACCGTCCCTCCAGGACGAGATCTTCGGCGCCGCGTCCCTGATCGTGCGGGTCCGCGACACCGAACGGCTCAAGGCGATCATCGCGTCCCTCGAAGGCCAGCTCACCGCCACCCTCCACCTCACCCCCGAGGACCACGCCCTCGCCGCCGAACTGCTCCCCGAACTGGAACTGCTCGCGGGCCGCGTGCTCGTCAACGGCTGGCCCACCGGCGTCGAGGTCGGCCACGCGGTCGTGCACGGCGGCCCCTACCCCGCCACCTCCGCGCCCGCCACCACCTCGGTCGGCACCCGCGCGATCGAGCGCTTCCTCCGCCCGGTCGCCTACCAGAACGTCCCCGACGCCCTGCTGCCCGAGGAACTGCGCGAGGACAACCCGCTCGGCGTCCCGCGCCGCGTCGACGGCCGAAGGGACTGACATGGACATGCCCCGGTGGGGGGACGACCCCCCACACCCCCCGGCAAGAGCGCACGGCCGCCCTCCGGGCACTCGCGCGGCCGTGCCCACGGTCACCGGGCTGCGCGTCGTGCCGGTCGCCGGGCGCGACAGCATGCTGCTCAACCTCAGCGGCGCGCACGCCCCCTTCTTCACCCGCAACATCGTCCTGCTGACCGACTCCGACGGCCGCACCGGCGTGGGCGAGGTCCCGGGCGGGGAGGCGATCACCCGCACCCTGGAGGAGTCCCGCGACCTGGTCGTGGGCCGCCCGGTCGCCGCGTACAACGCCGTCCTGGAGACCGTGCGGCGGCGCTTCGCCCACCGCGACGCGGGCGGGCGCGGCGCCCAGACCTTCGACCTGCGCACCACCGTCCACGCCGTCACCGCCTTCGAGTCGGCGCTGCTCGACCTGCTCGGGCAGTACCTGGAGGTGCCGGTCGCCGACCTGCTCGGGGGCGGGCGGCGGCGCGACCGCGTCCCGGTGCTCGGCTACCTCTTCTTCATCGGCGACCGGACCCGCACCGGCCTGGACTACCGCGCCGGTGAGAAGGACGACGACTGGTTCCGGCTGCGGAACGAGGAGGCGGTCACCCCCGAGGCGATCGTCGCGCTCGCCGAGGCCGCCCAGGCCCGGTACGGCTTCGCCGACTTCAAGCTGAAGGGCGGCGTCCTGCCCGGCCCGGAGGAGGCCGCCGCCGTCACCGCCCTCGCCGAGCGCTTCCCCCGCGCCCGCGTCACCCTGGACCCCAACGGCGCCTGGTCGCTCGCCCAGGCGGTCGAGCTGGCCCGCGACGGCGGGCTCCGGGACGTCCTCGCCTACGCCGAGGACCCGTGCGGCGCCGAGAACGGCTACTCCGGCCGCGAGGTCATGGCCGAGTTCCGCCGCGCGACCGGCCTGCGCACCGCCACCAACATGATCGCGACGGACTGGCGGGAGCTGGGCCACGCGATCAAGGCGGGCGCGGTCGACGTCCCGCTCGCCGACCCGCACTTCTGGACGATGGACGGCTCGGTCCGCGTCGCCCAGCTCTGCGACGCCTGGGGCCTGACCTGGGGCTCGCACTCCAACAACCACTTCGACGTGTCGCTGGCCATGTTCACCCACGTCGCCGCCGCCGCGCCCGGCGAGATCACGGCGGTCGACACGCACTGGATCTGGCAGGACGGCCAGCGGCTCACCACCGCCCCGTTCGAGATCGCCGACGGCCACCTGACCGTCCCCGACCGCCCCGGCCTGGGCGTGGAGATCGACCCCGACAGGCTGGACGAGGCCCACCGCCTGTACCTTGCCGAGGGTCTCGGCGCCCGAGACGACGCCGCCGCCATGCAATACCTACTCCCCGGCTGGACCTTCGATCCGAAGCGTCCAGCTCTGGATCGGAGCTGACCTTGAACAGTGATCGTGTGTTGCAGGTGGGGCCGCTCCTGCCGTCGCTTGAGCGGAATCTGCGGGAGCGGTACGACGCCGTGCTCCTCGACGGGCAGGACGACGGCTTCCTCGACCGGCACGGGGCGGAGTTCGCGGCCGTGGTGACCACGGCGCGGGTCGGGGTGGACCGGGCGCTGATGGACCGGCTGCCCGGGCTGCGAGTGATCGTGAACTTCGGGGTCGGGTACGACACGACCGATGTCGTGGCGGCGGCCGAGCGGGGGATCGCCGTCAGCAACACGCCCGACGTGCTCACCGACTGCGTGGCCGACACCGCCGTGGGCGGGCTGATCGACGTGATGCGGCGGTTCTCGGCGGCCGACCGGTTCGTGCGGCGGGGCGACTGGACGCGCGGCCCGTTCCCGCTGGCCGCGAAGGTGAGCGGGAAGCGGATCGGGATCCTCGGCCTGGGCCGGATCGGGCGGGCCATCGCGCACCGCCTGCAGGGCTTCGACACCGAGATCTCCTACCACTCGCGGCGCCCGGTGGAGGGCGTGTCCTACGCCTACGCGGAGTCGCCGGAGAAGCTGGCCGCCTGGAGCGACGCGCTGATCGTGGCCACGTCGGGCGGCGCGGGGACGCGCGGGCTGGTGTCGGCGGAGGTCCTGGAGGCGCTCGGCCCGGACGGCTACCTGGTGAACATCGCCCGCGGCAGCGTCGTGGACGAGCCCGCCCTGGTGGCGGCGCTGACCGGGGGACGGCTCGCGGGCGCGGCGCTGGACGTGTTCGCGGACGAGCCGAACGTGCCGCCCGCCCTGCTGGACCTCGACTCGGTCGTCCTGCTGCCGCACATCGCCTCCGCCACGCACGAGACGCGCGAGGCGATGGGCGATCTGGCGCTGCTCAACCTGCGCCGCTTCCTGGAGGAGGGCAGGCTGGTCACCCCGGTCCCGGCTCCATCACCTCAGGGCCGCCGTTCCAGTTGAGGATGCGCAGGGCGAGGTCGGCGTAGGCGCGGGCGATCTGCTCGGGCTTGCGGCGCGTCTGCACCGGGTACCAGCGGGCGACGTCGATGGTCAGGGACATGATGGCCAGCACCCCGGTGGGGACGGCCGCCGAGTCGAACCGGCCGGTGCGGACGCCGTCGTCCACGGCCCGGCGCAGCACGTCCTCGACGCGGCGGCGCAGTTCGATCATCTCGCGGCGGTGGCCGGGCGCCAGGGACGCGTGCTCGTACTGGATGATCCGGGCGATGGTGGAGTGCTCGGCGTGCCAGCGGACCAGCCCGGTGACGATGGCGTGGACGCGTTCCACGGGGTCGTGCGAGGCCGCGGACGCCTCCTCGACCAGGTCCAGGGTCAGCTCGTGCCCGGCCAGGCTGATCTGGTAGAGCAGGTCCTCCTTGGTGGGGAAGTGCATGTACATCGCGGCGGGGCTGAGGCCGGCGCGGGCGGCGACGGCTCGGGTGGAGGTGCCGTGGAAGCCGTGCTCGCCGATCACCTCGATCGCGGCGTGCAGCAGCCGCCGGGCGCTTTCGGGACGGTCCGACCAGACCTCCCCGGCACGGCCGGTCAAAGGACGGTGAAGCCGCCGTCGACCGGGATGACCGCTCCGGTGACGTAGGCGCCGGCGCGGCTGGACAGGTAGACGGCGATCCCGGCCATGTCGTCGGGGCGGCCGATGCGGCGCAGCGGGGCGGTGGCCGCGATCGTCTCGCCGAACGCGTCCAGCGTGGCGGCCATCATCTTGGACTCGAAGGGGCCGGGCGCGACCGCGTTCACCGTGATCGCCCGCGGGCCGAGCTCCTTGGCCAGGACGCGGGTGAGCTGGTGCAGCCCGGCCTTGCTGGAGGTGTAGGAGTAGCGCTCGCCGGGGGTGTTGATGCCGTCGATCGACCCGATGTTGATGACGCGGGCGGGGTCGTCGGGGTCGGCGGCCTTGAGCAGTTGCGGCAGCAGCGCCCTGGTCAGGAAGAACGGGGCCTTGAGGTTGAGGTCGACGACCTTGTCCCAGGCGTGGGCGGGGAACTCCTCCAGCGGGGCGCCCCAGGTGGCTCCGGCGTTGTTCACGAGGATGTGCAGCGCGTCCTCGCGTGCCGCGATCTGCTCGGCGAGGCCGGTGCAGCCCTCCTCGGTGCCGACGTTGGCGGGCAGCGGGACGGCCTCGCCGTACTCGGCGAGCTCCTCGGCCGCCCGCTCGCACGCGTCGGCCTTGCGGGAGCTGACGTAGACCCGGGCGGCGCCGGCCTGCAGCAGGCCCCGGGCGATCATCAGGCCGATGCCGCGCGTGCCGCCGGTGACCAAGGCGGTCTTGCCGGTGAGGCTGAACAGGTCCGTCATCGTGGGCCTCCCCGGCCATTAAGCGTCCGCTTAGCGAGCGCGCTCAACCTAGGCGGGGCCGGCGGACCATGTCAACGGGCCGTTTCGGGAAATCCCGGCGTCATTCCACCGCGGGCGCGTGCCCTGAGCGCTGCGCGGCGACGGTGTAGTGCGGGTCGCGGGCGCTGGCCCGTCCCGCCTCGAAGACGCCGAAGCGGGTGCAGGCGGAGCCGGCGAGCAGCGCCCCTCCGGCGAGGGCCGCGCCGAGCCGGGACCGTCCCGCGGCGAATGCCGCTCCGGCGGTGCCCGCCACGGTGAGGGCCTGCGCCGCGCGCATCAGCGCGCCGCCCCTGCCTTTGCGGTACGGCTCGGCCAGCAACCCCAGCCGCCGGCGCATCCGGTGCCCGGCCGCCAGTTCCAGCACCGCCCCGAACACCGCGGACGCCCGCGCCGGGGCGTTCTCGTGCACCGGGGCCGCGAGCAGGCCCAGCCCGGAGGCGGCGATCGTCCCCGACCCGACGAACATGAACGGCATCTCGCGGTGCGCCTCGTGCCAGGCCGGCACGGCCGTGTTCGCGATCAGCACGGAGGTGTAGGACGCCACCCCGGCGCCCGACAGCCCCGCCCATATGGTGGCGGCGCGGCCGATCCGGGGGACCGTCCCGGTTCCCGTAGCGGAGCGCCAGCGGAGCGGAGGGAGCCGGGACGGTTTGCCTTTCCGGGGGGTGTGGGGGGTCGTCCCCCCACGAAGAAGCAGCCCGGTCACGTCGGTGACGGCGGCGACCCCCGTGGCGGGACCGTAGGCGATCAGGATCCAGGAGCCCATGCTCATCGGCGAGGTCGGCTTGACGACCCGCAGCATGTTGAGGAACCGCGCCGGGCGGCCGAGGTCGTGGATCAGCGCGGCCGTGGACAGCGAGATCGCCGCCAGCGCCCCGATCTTCCCGGCCCTGGCCAGCGCCGGGCGGCCGGTCAGCTCCGCCCCGGCGGCCAGCGCCGAGGAGCCCCCCGCCAGCCCGCCGAAGAACAGGTACCCGGCGATGTCGACGGCGGCCCAGGGCGGCTCCTTGATGATCGGCCTGCCGTAGTACGAGCCGAACTCGGCCTCCGGCACGACGGTCCGCTCCCCCTTCCGGCGGCGCCGCGGGCCGGGACGCTCGTACCCGCCGCGCTCCCCGGGCACGGCCTCCCGGCCGGGACGCCGCCCCCGCTCGCCCTCGCGCGTGACCTCGGCCTCGCTCATCCCCGCCTCCTCGTGATGAGGTTCGCCGCCGCGATACCGCCCAGGAAGGTCAGGGCCGCGACGCCCGCGTGCCGCCACATCGACCCCAGGTCCCGGGTGGTGACGACGGGGTCGGGCGGCAGCCCGTACACCTCGGGTTCGTCCAGGAGCAGGAAGAAGGCGCCGTCGCCTCCGACGCCGTCGCCGGGGTCGTGGCCGTAGAGGCGGGCGTCCTCGACCCCGGCCTCGTGCAGGTGCTCCACCCTCGCGGAGGCGCGTTCACGCAGCTCGTCCAGAGGGCCGTACTGGATGGAATCGGTGGGGCACGCCTTGGCGCACGCGGGTTCCATGCCGTCGGAGATGCGGTCGTAGCACAGCGTGCACTTCCACACCCGGCCGTCGTCCTCGCGCTGGTCGATGACGCCGTACGGGCAGGCGGGCACGCAGTAGCCGCAGCCGTTGCAGATGTCCTCCTGGACGACCACCGTCCCGTACTCGGTGCGGAAGAGGGAGCCGGTGGGGCACACGTCCAGGCAGGCCGCGTGCGTGCAGTGCTTGCACACGTCCGAGGCCATCAGCCAGCGGAACTCGCCCCGGTCCTCCCCGTCCAGGGTCGCGGGGCCGTCCACCGGGGCGCGGGCGGCCGCCTCCGCGGTCAGGCCGAGCAGGTCCACGTCGCTGTAGTCGCCGTGCTCCACCCCCGGGTCCTGGAAGCCCAGCGGCTTGCGCTGCTCGATGAACGCCACGTGCCGCCAGGTGTCCGCGCTGAGCCCCCGAGTGTTGTCGTAGGACATCCCCGTGAACGTGAGGCCGTCCTCGGGGATGGCGTTCCACTCCTTACAGGCGACCTCGCACGCCTTGCAGCCGATGCACACCGAGGTGTCGGTGAAGAACCCCATGCGGGGCGGATGGTCCCGGTGACCCGCCTCGCCCGCGACATCGGCCAGCGGCCCCGCCAACCTGCCCATCGTCACACCCCCATGCCCGTGTCCGCGGTGATCCCCGCCCTGCGCTGGTAGTCGAGCACCAGTTCCGGTAGCGCCGGCCCCCGGGGACGGCGCCCGGGACGGATGTCGGCCGACAGCGCCTTGACCTCCTGGATGTGCACGTTCGGGTCGAGCGCGATCGAGGCCAGCTCGTTGGCGGCGTCGCCCTTGCTGTAGCCGTTGGGCCCCCAGTGGAAGGGCAGCCCGATCTGGTGGACGGTACGGCCCTGCACCCGCAGCGGCGCGATCCTGTCCGTCACCAGCACCCGCGCCTCGATGGCGTTGCGGGCGGTCACGATCGTCGCCCAGCCCCCGTGCGTCAGGTCCCGCTCGGCCGCCAGCTCCGGCGACACCTCGCAGAAGAACTCCGGCTGCAGCTCGGCCAGGTAGGGCGTCCAGCGGCTCATCCCGCCCGCGGTGAAGTGCTCGGTGAGCCGGTAGGTCGTGACGACGTAGGGGAACACCTCCGCGCCGGGCTCGGAACCGCTCGGGTGGAGCCGGTTGTGCGGGTCGGGGAGGAGCTGCCGGACGGGGTTGCGCTGCTGCCCGTACAGCGGGTTGTCGAACGGCGAGTCCTGCGGCTCGTAGTGCGTCGGGAGCGGGCCGTCCACGAGCCCGGCGGGGGCGAACAGCCACCCCTTGCCGTCGGCCTGCAGGATGAACGGGTCGTCGCCGGCCAGCGCGGCCGGGCCCACGGCGTCCTCGTCGGGACGGAACGAGGGCTCCTTGTCGAGCGGGAAGTCGGGCACGTCGTGCCCGGTCCACCGGCGCTGCTCCGCGTCCCACCAGACGAGCGCCTTGCGTTCGCTCCACGGCACGCCGTCGGGGTCGGCGGAGGCGCGGTTGTAGATGATGTGCCGGTTGGCCGGCCACGTCCAGGCCCACTCGGCGGCGATCCAGTCCTGTTCCTGGCCCGGCCTGCGGCGCGCGGCCTGGTTCACCCCGTCGGCGTACACGCCGCAGTAGATCCAGCAGCCGCAGGAGGTGGACCCGTCGTCCTTCAGCTGCCTGTAGGTCGACAGGTGCGCGCCGTCGGCGTCGTACCCGTTGATCTCGGCGAGGACCGCGGACGCGGACGGCTCGTCGTGCGGCCCCTCCACCGGGTAGTCCCAGGTGAGGTCCAGCACCGGCCGGTCGCGCTCCTGCGTGGACCCGTCGAGCTTCTCCCGGATGATGCGGCCCAGGTGGTACATGAACCACAGGTCGCTGCGGGCGTCGCCGTCCGGCTGCACGGCGGTGTGGTGCCACTGGAGCGTCCGGTTGGTGTTGGTGAAGGTGCCCTCCTTCTCGGTGTGCGCGGCGGCCGGGAAGAAGAAGACCTCGGTCGCGTTGTCCTCGGTGCGGAGTTCCCCGGTCTCCACCTCCGGGCCGTCCTTCCACCAGGTGGCGCTCTCGATCAGGGAGAAGTCCCGCACCACCAGCCACTCCAGGTTGGCCATGCCGAGCCGCTGCACCTTGGCGTTGGCCGAGCCCACGGCCGGGTTCTCCCCCATGAGGAAGTAGCCCTTGCACGCGCCCTCCATCATGGCGAGGGCCGTTTCGTAGGTGCTGTGGGTGCCGGTCAGGCGCGGCAGGTAGCCGAAGCAGTAGTCGTTGTCCACGGTGGCGTTCTCGCCCCACCAGGCCTTCAGGAGGCTGACCGTGTACGCGCGCATGTTGCCCCAGTAGCCCTTGCGCGCCGAGTCCGCCCTGACGAAGTCGTCCAGGGTCTCGTGGTGGTGGGCGTGCGGCATGGGGATGTAGCCGGGGAGCAGGTCGAACAGGGTGGGGATGTCGCTGGACCCCTGGATGCTCGCGTGCCCCCGCAGCGCCTGGATGCCCCCGCCGGGGCGGCCGATGTTGCCGAGCAGCAGCTGCAGGATGCTGGCCGTGCGGATGTACTGCGAGCCCATGGTGTGCTGCGTCCAGCCCACCGCGTAGGCGAAGGAGCTCGTACGGTCGCGCCCCGAGTTGCGGACCAGCGCGTCGCACACCTTGGCGAACAGCTCGGGCGGGACGCCGCACACGCGCTCGACCATCTCCGGCGTGTAGCGGGAGTAGTGCCGCTTCAGCACCTGGAACACGCACCGGGGGTGGGTGAGGGTCTCGTCCGTGCGCGGCTTGCCCTTGCCCAGCGCGGCGCCTCCGGCGCCATGGCTCTCGCCGCGTCCGGCCTCGCGTATGGCGGGGCCCCATCCGATGCGGCGCTCGTAATCGTCGTCGCGTTCCCCGGCGGCGGCCACCACGTCCAGGCCCTCGTACCGCCAGGTGTCGAAGTCGTAGTGCCGCGTCTCCGCGTTCAGGCCGGAGAAGAGGCCGTCCAGGTCCTCGGTGTCGCGGAAGTCCTCCCGCAGGATCGTCGAGGCGTTGGTGTAGGCGAGCACGTACTCGCGGAAGTACGACTCCGTGCTCAGCACGTGGTTGACGATGCCGCCCAGGAAGGCGATGTCCGAGCCCGCCCGCAGCGGCACGTAGATGTCGCTGACCGCGCTCGTCCGGGTGAACCGGGGATCGACGTGGATGATCGTGGCGCCCCTGGCCTTCGCCTCCATCACCCACTGGAACCCCACCGGATGCGCCTCGGCGTAGTTCGACCCCTGGATGACGATGCAGTCCGAGTGCTGGAGGTCCTGCATGAACGTCGTCGCCCCGCCGCGTCCGAACGACGTCCCCAGACCGGCGACCGTGGAGCTGTGGCAGACCCGCGCCTGGTTCTCCACCTGCACCACGCCCAGCGCGGTGAGGAGCTTCTTGATGAGGTAGTTCTCCTCGTTGTCCAGGGTCGCCCCGCCGAGGCTGGCGATGCCCAGGGTCCGCCTGACGCGGTTGTCCTCGACCTCCCATTCCCAGGTCCGCGCACGGGTCTCCAGAACGCGGTCGGCGACCATCTCCATGGCGGTGCCGAGGTCCAGGCGCTCCCAGTCCTTCGCGTAGGGGCGCCTGTAGAGGACCTCATGCTCGCGGGAGGAGCCGGTGGTCAACTGGAGGCTCGCCGATCCCTTGGGGCACAGCCGTCCCCTGCTGATGGGCGAGTCGGGGTCGCCCTCGATCTGGACGACCTTCTCGTCCTTGACGTACACCTGCTGGCCGCAGCCCACGGCGCAGTACGGGCAGACCGACTTGACCACGCGGTCGGCCGTGGCGGTCCTGGGCTCCAGGCCCGCCGTCCGCGCCGACTCGGCGGCGGCCCCGCGGCCCAGCCGGTCGGCGCCGGTCAGCTGCCGGTAGACGGGCCAGCCTTCGATCCACGTCCGCACACCCACAGCAGCCTCCCCACAGGACCCGATCCGGACGGTGATCGGGCCACTACCCGCCGCGCGGGCTTCAAACATGCGCGGCGGGACGAAGGGGGATAAACAGGGAGGAAGAGGGCGGGTCAGTAGTCGAACCAGGCCGACATCTTCGCGCCGAACATCATGTCGCCCTCAAGCTTGATCTTCCCGCTGGTGAAGGCGGTGACGGCGTTCAGCCGCCCGGCGCACACCCGCAGCAGGTCCGGCGCGGCGATCTTGAGGGAGAGCGCGGCGCCCGACAGCGCGCCGCGCTCGCCCCGCGCCCGCCCGCCGGAGATCACCACGTGGTAGGTGTAGACGCCGGTCGGGGTCCGCACGCCCCACTGGACGGCGCCCGCGGCGTCCCCCGCCCGCTCGGGGACGAACCGCTCGCCCATGATCTGGAAGACCCGGTCGAGGATCTCCGGCGCCCCGGCGGCGGCCACGACCTCCTCGATCCGGGCGTCGTCGTCCATGCCGGGCGCGTCCAGCAGCGCCCGCAGCCGCTCGGGGCCGTCGATGCGGTCGATGAACCTCCGGACGGCCTCGGCGTCGTCGAGGTCGGGCAGGGCGGTCTCGTTCACTGGCTGTCCCTCGGTGTCGCAGGCGAACAGGAAACGGAAAGACCTGATCGACTGTCGCCCACGACACCGGGCGGCCGTAACGGGCGGGAATCAAGAAGTCCGGCGCTGCTTTAGCAGTCGCCCACAGAACCGCCCGCTAGGTGATCATCGGGGTCAGGTAGCGGCGGGCGAACGCGCGGGCGCCCTCGTCGTCCAGCGGAATGTGCCCGGCCGGGGTGAGCAGCAGGGAGTGCGTCAGCCGGACCAGGATCTCGGCGACCACCTCGGGGTCGAAGTGCCGCCCCGCGTCGCCCTGGCGCTGCGCGGCGCGCAGGCGCCGGGACAGGTAGCCGCGGGCGGCGGCCAGCAGCGGCCCGGCCCGGTCCGTCGCGTGCGGGAGCAGCAGCTCGGGCTCCAGCACCATGAGCCGGTTCACCAGCCGCTGCTCGCGGCTGATCCGCAGCGTGGTCACGAACCCCTCGACCAGGCGCTCCTCCAGCGTCGTGAACGCCGCCACCGAGCGGTCGAGCTCGCCGAAGAAGCGCCGGGCCTCGCGCAGCAGCACCCCGGTGACCAGGTCGTTCTTGCCGGGGAAGCGCCGGTAGATGGTGGCGCGGCCGAGGCCGGAGGCGCGGGCGACGTCGTCCATGGTGGTCCGGCGCAGCCCGAAGGTCGCGAACAGCTCCAGCGCCGCGTCCAGGATCCGGTCGGCCTGCGGCCCGGACTCCTCGGGGCCGTCCTGACCGGGCGGGCCGGCCAGCAGCCCGCGCAGCAGGACCTCGACGGGCCGCTCCCCCTCGTCCGGGGCCTGGCCCGGGTCCTGGTCCGGGGCGTCGGGTTCTCGGGTCATGACGTCCCGACCCTAGCGGCCGCGCCGGGCCCTGCGCGTCGCACGGGACGCGATCGGCGACTGGCGGAGGCCGTCGATCATCACGGTGTCGGCCGCCCGCATCGACCGGGCGAACGCGCGGAAGCGCAGGTCGTCTGCGGCCGTCCAGCGCAGCTGGAACCGTTCCCGCAGGACGGGCGGCAGCGCACCCACGCCGACCCTGCGGAGCAGCACGGTCGGCGGCACCGCGATCCCCGACCAGGCGAAGACCGGAAGCGGCCAGCGCGGCGGGGGCGGCAGCGGCTTGCGGTCGAGGTCGATGAGCAGCCGGACGGTGTCGTTGTACTCCAGCCGCTCCTCCACCATCGCGTCGAAGTACTCGCGGAAGGCGTCCGGGCCGGCGGGGAGGTGGCGCTCGGTGATGCCGAGGGCCAGGGCGAGCTCCCGCCACTCGGCGAACAGCGCCCGCTCGCGGTCGGGCGTGAGGGGCCGCCGCCCGAACAGCTCCTGGGTCTGCACCATGCCGTGGAAGAGGGTGGCGTGGACCCACAGGTACGCCTCGGGGTTGAGGGCGTGGTAGCGGCGGCCCTGCGCGTCGACGCCCTTGATGTCCTTGTGGATCTCGCGGAGCCGGGCGGCCTCGCCGCGGCCGCGCTCGTCGCCCCGGTAGCCGAGGAAGTCGAAGGTGGACTCCATGGTGCGGATCAGGCGCCCCCAGCGGTCCTCCAGGAAGCCGGAGTGGTCGGCGACGCCCGCGCCCACCACGGGATGGGCCACCTGGAGGAGCAGCGTGGCGCGGGCGGTGAGCCCGCCGCGCCAGTCGCCCGCGTACCGCCAGGTGAGGGAGCCGGGGCCGGGGATGCTCCCGGCGGCGCGGCGCGGGCCGTCCGCGGGGCCGTCCGCCGGGAGGTCGCGCACGTCGAGGTCGGTCATTCCGGATCACCACCGTGAGACGTTTACACGAATTTCGTATCACCATCTCATGGCGGGACGTACGCGTCCAGGGTCAGAGCGCGGGCAGCAGCCTTGCCGGGGTGATGGGCAGATCCCGCACCCGGACGCCGGTGGCGTGGTGGACGGCGTTGGCGACGGCCGCCGCCGCGCCCACGATGCCGATCTCCCCGATGCCCTTGGACCCCATCGGATTGAGGTGCGGATCGTCCTCCTCGATCCACGCCGCCTCGATGTCGAGCACGTCCGCGCACGCGGCCACGTGGTACTGGGCGAGGTCGCGGTTGACGAAGTCGCCGAACTCGCCGTCCATGACGCTCTCCTCCATCAACGCCATGCCGAGCCCCATCGTCATCCCGCCGATGAACTGCGAGCGCGCCGTCTTCGGGTTGATGATCCGGCCCGCCGCGAAGACGCCCAGCATGCGCCGCACCCGGATCTCGGCCGTGTCGGCGTCCACCTCGACCTCGGCGAACTGCGCGCCGAACGCGTGCCGGGCGTACTTCTCCTGCGCCCGCACCTCCTCGGCCGTGTCCACCGACACCTCGACTCCCTCGGGCGCCGTCAGCACCGCCTCGCACGCCCGGACGACCGCCGTCCCCCACCCGGCGGTGCCGCCCGACCCGCCCGCGACCGTCGCCCTGGGCAGGTCGCTGTCCCCGATCTCCACGGTGACCCGGGACGGCTCCACGCCCAGCGCCTCCGCGGCGATGATCGTCAGCGTGGTGCGGGCGCCGGTGCCGATGTCGGCGGCGGCGATCCGCACCGTGAAGCGGCCGTCCGGGTCGCGCCTCGCCGAGGCCCGGTTGGGGCTGCGGTAGCCGGGATAGGTGGACGCGGCCACGCCCATGCCGACCAGCTTGCGGCCCCGCGGCCCCCGCCGTTCCGTGGGCGCGTGCGGCATCGGCACGCGGTCCGCCCAGCCGAAGCGGGCGGCGCCCTCCCGCAGGCAGGCCACCAGGTTGCGGGAGCTGAACGGCAGGCCGCTGATCGGCTCGGTCTCGGGCTCGTTGCGGATCCGCAGCTCGATCGGGTCGATTCCGGTGGCGTACGCCAACTCGTCCATCGCGCATTCCAGCGCGTACATGCCGGGGGTCTCCCCGGGGGCGCGCATCCACGACGGCGACGGCACGTCCAGGCGGTTGAGGCGGTGCGAGGTGAGCATGTTCGGCGCCCCGTACATCACCCGGGTCGGCGTCGCGGTCTGCTCCGCGAACTCCCGCACGGTCGAGGTCTGCTCGACCACCTCGTGCAGGACCGCGCCCAGGCGGCCCTCCGCGTCGGCCCCCAGCCGCAGCCGCTGGATCGTCGGCGTGCGGTAGCCGGTCGTCGCGAACATCTGCTGCCGCGTGACCGCGTACTTCACCGGACGGCCCGTCACCCGCGCCGCCATCGCGGCCAGGACGACGTTCGGCCGCGGCGTCCCCTTCGACCCGAAACCGCCGCCCACGTGCGGCGACACCACGCGCACCCGGGAGGAATCGAGGTCGAACAGCCGGGCGAGGGTGTCGCGCACCATCGAGGCGCCCTGGTTGGAGTCGTAGACCACCAGGCGGCCGTCGTCGCCCCACAGGGCCAGCGAGGTGTGCGGCTCCATGGGGTTGTTGTGCTGCGCCGGGGTCGTGTACGTCGCGTCCACCTGCACCGCGCACGCCGAGAACGCGCCCAGCGGATCGCCCTGCTCGGTGTCGGCCGGGAACGCCGGGTTCACCTTGTCCGGCTTGTAGAGCGTCGGATGGCCGGTGCTGATCCGCACGTCGTGCGGCTCGGGGTCGTACTCGACGCGCAGGAGGCGCGCGGCCTCCTGCGCCGTCTCCAGGGTCTCGGCCACGACGGCGGCGACGAGCTGCCCGCGGTAGGACACCGCGCGGGACTGGAACAGCGCCAGCTCGCCGTCATCGACCGGCTTGAGCGCGGGCGCGTTCTCGCACGACAGCACGGCCAGGACCCCCGGCAGCCCCAGCGCCTCCCCCGCCGCCACGGACCTCACCCGGCCCTTGCCGACGTTCGCCTGCACGGCGTAGGCGTAGGCCACGCCCTCCACCGGGTACTCGAACGCGTAGCGGGCCCGGCCGGTCAGCTTGTCGTGGGCCTCGATCCGGTCCAGCGCCGTCATGCGCCCTCCCCCTCCCCCTGCGGCTCGGCCAGTTCGGCCAGCGTCCGTGCGATCAGGTTGCGCGCCAGCAGCACCTTGTAGCCGTTGTCGCGCAGCGGCTCGGCGGCCTCCAGCTCGGCCTCGGCGGCGCGGAGGAAGCGCTCCTCGGTCGCGGGCCCGCCGCGCAGCCGCTCCTCGGCCCGCCACGCCCGCCACGGCTTGTGGGCGACGCCGCCCAGCGCGAT
The DNA here is from genome assembly GCF_055379765.1 of Actinomadura rugatobispora. Lineage (NCBI taxonomy): Bacteria > Bacillati > Actinomycetota > Actinomycetes > Streptosporangiales > Thermomonosporaceae > Actinomadura > Actinomadura rugatobispora. The sequence goes on from NZ_AP029191.1 coordinate 3,268,567, forward strand.
CCGGCAGTCCCGGACCGAGCCGTCGGCCGCCACGTCCACGGCCGCCGCGATCGACACCAGCGCGAACGCGAACGACGCCCGCTCCCGGACCTTGCGGTACCGCGACGGCATGCCGAGCGGCGGCACCTCCACCTCGGTGATCAGGTCGCCGGGGTCCAGCGTCGTGTCCCGCTGCGGCTCGGAGCCGGGCAGCCGGTAGAGCGACCGGGCGCCCTCGTCCACCAGCGGAAGCTCCCGTTCGCCCACGCGGTCCTTGACGCGGACCCGCGCGTCCAGGGCGGCCAGCGCGACCGCCATGTCGGAGGGGTGCGTCGCCACGCACTCCGGCGAATGCCCCAGGATCGCCAGGTTGTGGTGCTCGCCCTCCCGGGCCGGGCAGCCCGTGCCCGGACGGCGCTTGTTGCACGGCTTGGCGATGTCCTGGAAGTAGGAGCACCGCGTGCGCTGCAGCAGGTTGCCGCCGACCGTGGCCGCGTTGCGGATCTGCCCGGACGCCCCGGCCAGCACGGCCTGCGCGAGCATCGGGAACCGCTCGCGGACGGCGCGGTGGGACGCCAGGTCGCCGTTGCGGACCGCGGCCCCGATGAGCAGCCCGCCGTCACCGGCCGGCCGTTCCCGGACCTGGTCGTACGGCAGGCCCGTCACGTCCACCAGCCGGCCCGGCTCGGCCACGCCCAGCCGCATCAGGTCCACCAGATTGGTGCCGCCGCCCAGGTAGAGGGCGTCGTCACCGTGCAGGGCCACGGCGTCCTCGGCGGTGCCCGCCCGCTCGTACGCGAACGGCCTCATGACGGCACCCCCGCTTCCTCCCGGTCACCGGCGGCTCTGGCGGCGCCGCGGGCCCCGGCCACCTGCCGGATCGCCGCGACGATGTTGACGTACGCGCCGCAGCGGCACAGGTTGCCGCTCATCCGCTCGCGGATCTCGGCGTCGGTCGGCTCCGCGTCGGCCGAAAGATCCCCGGTGACCACGCTGGGCGCGCCCTCGGCGATCTCCTCCAGCATCCCGGTCGCCGAGCACAGCTGGCCGGGCGTGCAGTAGCCGCACTGGAAGGCGTCGCACTCCGCGAACGCCTCCTGCAGTGGCCCGAGCCGGTCGCCCTCGGCGGCCAGGCCCTCGACGGTCACGATCTCGGCGCCGTCGTGCGCCACGGCCAGGGCCAGGCAGCCGTTGACGCGCCGCCCGTCCAGCAGGACGGTGCACGCGCCGCACTGGCCGTGGTCGCATCCCTTCTTGGCGCCGGTCAGGCCGAGCCGTTCGCGCAGCACGTCCAGCAGGGACGAGCGGGTGTCGACGGCGATCCGGTGCTCGCGGCCGTTCACGGTCAAGGTGATCTCGGCGGACACGGGGCGCGCGACCACCGGCCGGGGCGGGCCCGGCTGCTCAGGGCTCTCCATGGACGCGTCCCTACCCGCGATCGACCAGGTAACCCGGGCGCGGGCGGGGTCAGTCGGTGCTGTCGGCGGGGTCAGTCGGTGCTGTCGGCGAGGATCTCGGCGACCTGGCGGGCGGTCTCGGTGGGCAGCGGGGCGGGCAGGCCGCGCCAGCGCCGCGCGGCCACCACCGCGGCGCAGCCGGCACCGCCCGCGTACGCGGCGGCGGCGACGAACGCGGCGGCCTCGGGCGGCAGCTTGCGCTCCAGCAGCAGCACGTTGAACCGGTACGTGGCGGCCGTCGCGAGGACGCCCAGGGTCCCCGCCAGCGCGCCGAACCGGACGGCGGGCACGCGCTGCCGCGCCTTGGACCACATCTCTCGCTGGGCGGCGTCCATCACGGATCGGGCGAGGACCAGCGTTTCCTCGGCTGACTCGGCCATGCCCCGCCCTTTACCCCGGAGAAACGGATGAACACCACCAAGCCCACCCTTGGACCACAAACCACCGACTTCGGTGGCGTGACCGATAATCAGGTGTGAGATGAGTTACAAGTGATTCGAGGGATGTTGTCGGAGAAGGCGGGGTCATGGAGGTATCCGACCAGTTGCTGGACATCCGGACGCGCTTCCCCGAGGGCGCCACGCCCGCCCTGGCCCGGTCGCTGCGCAAGCACGTCCCGGAGATCGTCAAGGAGGCGGTCGCGGAGATCGAGCGCGGGATCCCCGAGTACGCCCGCCCGCACGACGCCCGCTACTCCGAGGTGCTGGCCCACGCCACCGAGCTGTCGATCGGGCATTTCGTCGACCTGATCGCCGAGCCCGGGACCTCCTCCGCCGAGATCATGGAGTTCTTCCGGGAGATCGGGGTCGGCGAGGCCCGGGAGGGCCGCAGCCTCGACCCGCTGCAGGCCGCGCTGCGCACCGGCGCCGGGGTGGCGGTGCGGCGGCTCACCGAGGCGTCCGAGCGCTCCGCCCACCCCGTCACCGCCAGCATGATCGCCCAGGTGGCGCAGGCGGTGCTGTCCTACCTGGACCGGCTGGCCGCGGTGGTCGCCGAGGGCCACGCCGAGGTGGCGGCGCGCGCGGTCGGCGAGCGGCAGAACCGCCGCCGCGCCCTGCTGGAACTGCTGATCGCCGAACCCGCGCCGCGGCTGGCCGACCTCCGCGAACCCGCCCGCCGCGCCGAGTGGCAGCTGCCCCGCACCGTCGCCGCGGTCGCCCTTGGGGAACCGCACCCCGACGCGCACCCGCCCTCGCTGCCCGACGAGATCCTGCCGGGACTGCACCTGGAGCGGCCCTGCCTGGTCGTCCCGGACCCGGCCGGGCCCGGACGTCACCAGCTGCTGCGCTCCGGGCTGCGCGACCGGGCGGGCGCGCTGGGCCCCACGGTCGCGCTGACCGAGCTGGCCAAGTCGCTGCGGTGGGCCCGGCAGGCCCTCGACCTGGCGGCGGCCGGCGTCATCGCCCACGACGGGCTGGTGCTGGCCGAACGGCACATCCCGATCCTGGTGATGATGCAGGACCGGGAGCTGCTGGATCGCGCCGCGTCCCGGCGGCTGGCGCCGCTGATGAAGCTGCGCCCGGCGCAGCGCTACCGGCTCGCCCAGACGCTCCTGGTCTCGCTGGAGTGCGGGTTCAACGCCACGCAGGTGTCCATCCGGCTCCAGGTCCACGCGCAGACGATCCGCTACCGGGTGCGGCAGCTGGAGACCTTCTTCGGCGACGACATCTACGACCCGGCGCAGCGGCTGGAGTTCCACATGCTCCTGCACGCCTGGCTCGCCACGCACCGCGCGGCCGGCAGCGACTGACCGCCGGCTCAGGCCCGGTCGAAACGCTCGATGAACGGGCGCAGGCCGGTGCCCTCGTAGCCGACCGCCCACATCGACCTGGTTCCGGGGATGGGGGCCATGTCGGTGACCTGCGCCTGCACCGTCTGCCCCTGGTACGTCCGGGCCGGGCCGAGGAAGGTCGTCCACGTGGCACCGTCCCAGTGCAGGTAGCCCGCGCGACCGGAGGTCGCCTCGGCCAGGTGGCCCAGCCAGACGCCGCCCTGCCCGTCGGACACCAGCGATCCCGCGTACGGGAAGGGGAGCATCCCGTACCGGGGAACCTGGCCGACCCTCGACCATGCGGTGCCGTCCCAGTGCCACAGCTGTTCGGCGTAGTAGCCCCAAGCGCTCGACCGCGAGATCGGGAGGAGGCTCATCTTCCCCAGGGAGAAGGAGCCGGGGATGTCGTACCGCTGCCATGCCCGGCCGTTCCAGTGCATGGTGTAGGCGATGCCGCCGCTGGTGGGCACCGCGCCGAGCCAGACGTCCCGGGGCGAACGGACCGCGATCGCGAGGAAGATGTCGCCGTCCGCGATCGGTGAGGGCTTGCGCGCCCACGCACCGCGCTCGAAGCGCAGCAGGGCGTTCGCATCCGGCACGGCGTACGGGCCGTTCACGTAGGCCCAGGCCGTACCGCCGGGCTCGGCGGCGACGCCCGGCCATCCCTGGGTCGCCCCCTGGACGGGGAGCGGCGCGGTCCGCCAGCGCGCTCCGTTCCAGTACAGCGAGGCGGGGACCTGGTCGGCCAGGCCCATCCCGACGATCCAGGCCGCCCGCGGGTGCGCCGCGGCCAGGTCCATGTACCAGCTCCACCGCATCGGCGGGACGGGCTCGGTGCGCCAAGCGCGGCCGTCCCAGTGCAGGACGCCGGTGACGTCGACCGGCGCCCAGGAGTGCTGGCCGATGGCGAACGCGGTACGGCGGGTCGGGGCGGACACGGCCCACATGTGCGGGGTGGTGCCGTCGGGGAGGGGCACGTTCGTCCAGGTCCCGGGCGGGGGTGCGGCGCCCGCGGCGGATCCGGCGAAGGTCTCGGCGCCGGCCAGCGCGGCACCGGTGCCCAGCGCCACGCCGAGCGCGCGCCTGCGGGTGAGGGGGGAACGGGGCGTGCTCGGTCGGTCGGCCACGGACGGCTCCTCGGTGCGTTGCGGCAGGCCCCCCGGAACACCAAACCTCGCCAGAATATGCTGGCGAGGTTAGTGGGACGAGGGAGCCGACCACACCCGGCCAGCCGCCGGGCGGGGCCCGCCCCCGGCCGTCAGGAGCCGCCGAAGAGACGGTCGTAGCGGTTGCGGAGCGCGTCGGGCTGGGGCGAGGGGTCGACCGCGGCGCCGTTCGGCAGCGCGGGCTCCAGCGGCGCCCCGGCCCCGCCGGCCGCCGCGACCGGTTCCGCGCTCTGCTCCCCGCCCTGCTCCGCGCCCTGCTCCGCGCCCTGCCGGGCACCACGCTGGGCGCCGCGCCGCGACCACCACCCGGCGGGCAGGGCCTCCACCGGCCGCTCCTCCGCGGCGCGCTCCACCGCGGGCGGCTCGGCGGGCGCCTCCACCGCGGACGGCTCCGCCGCCACCTGCTCCACGGTCACCGACCCGGCCCCCGCCGGCTCGGCGGCGCCGGCCTCGTCGCGCCCGCGCTTGCCGCGCCGCCCCTGGGCGGCCCGCTCCCGGCCGCGCGTGCTGTTCGGGTTCATGAGGGTGACCTGCTTGATCACGCTGAGCGAGATGACCAGCCCGGCGATCGCCGCCACCGGCGGCAGCGCGGCGGTCAGGTGGTCGGCCACGCTCGCGCGCTCGCCGACATGGCCCGCGTTGCACAGCACCGAGACGCTGAGCCCGGTCAGGCTGACCGTCCAGGCCAGCACCCGGACCCGGATCGGCCACAGGTACAGCGCCGACAGCAGCAGGGTGAGCTCCCCGGCCGCGATGAACGCGTCCACCTGGAGCGGCCAGATGTCCGCCCACACCCCGGTCACCCGGTGCTGCTCGGCCCACTTGCGCAGGCCGTTGTACGACTCCGCGAAGGCGGTGACGCTCGCGGCCATGACGATCAGGCCGAGCATCCACAACGCCGGGTACCCCCGGCGAATGTCGTTCACGGGGGTGGAAGCGGGACTCATGTCGGGGATATCCCTTTCTGGAGTTCACTGGACCGGTCCGGTAGGGCGCCGCTCCCCATGCGACATGTTGATCAAGCCGCTACCAGTCAGTAATTCCATAATGTAATGAACTCATCACCATAAATCAGGACTGAGACCCCCATCACGCCACCCGCGCCGGAGCCGTCCCCGGCAGGGCTCCGGGCCAGCGGTCTAGACCATTTTGCGGAAAGGGGCGGGGTATCCGGGAAGATCTACTCCTCCGGAGCGTTGACCGGAGAGCGCATACCACGCGCGCCCATCTTTCTAAGGAGGACGGCGACCACCGTGAGCACCTCTCTCGCCAATCCCCGTCGTACCCAGCTCGCCTCCTGGCCCACGCAGGCCACGGAGCACCCGGAACAGGAGCGGCCCGTCGTACCCGCCGACTCCACCGCGTCCGCGGCCGACGACCAGGGCACGGGACAGTGATGCGGGGGCCGCGGAAACCGCCCCCCTCGGCGGTCTCCGCGGCCCCTCGCCCGGTGGTTACGGCAGGCCGGTGGTGAGGACGTCCACGGCGAGGCGCCGGACGGTCTTCTCGTCGACCTCCACGCCCAGCCCCGGCCCCTCGGGGACGTGGGCGGTGCCGCCCTCGACCCGCACGGTCGGGCCCGCGTACGGCGACTCCACGAACTGGCGGCCGTTCAGGTCGACCGGGGTGTCGATCCCGTGCGCGGCGAACAGGTGCAGCGACGCGGCCAGCCCGAGGTCGGAGTCGGTCAGCCCGGACCCCATCAGCTGGACGCCGCAGTCCTCGGCCAGCGCGCACAGGCGGCGGGAGAGCGTGAGCCCGCCGCTGCGCTGCACCTTGGCGATGGCGATGTCGATCGCCTCCAGCCGGACGAACGTCGCCAGATCGGACGGGTGCCGCAGGCTCTCGTCCAGCGCGACCGGGATCGGGCAGGTCTCGCGCAGCCGCCGCAGCCCGGCGACGTCGTTGGACGGCAGCGGCTGCTCGAACGCGGTGACGCCCACGTCGTGCAGGCGGCGGGCCATGCGCAGCGCGGCGTGCACGGTGTAGCCCTGGTTGGCGTCCACCCACAGCGGCGCGGTGTCGCCCGCGTGCTCGCGCACGGCCTCCACCACGGCCGCGTCGGTCGCCTCGTCGTGCAGGCCGATCTTGACCTTGAACGCGCCGTAGCCGAGCCCGCGGCCCTCGGCCACGCTGTCGCCGACCTCGGCGGGCGACTGGCCGGACACGATCCAGCCCAGCTCGATCCGCTCGGCGCGGCGGGCGCCCCACAGCACGCCCAGCGGCACGCCCGCGGCCCGTCCGAGCAGGTCGTGCAGGGCGGTGTCCAGGGCGCTCTTGGCCAGCGGCGCGCCGATGCTGAAGCCCCGGTTGACCGCCCGCTCGACCGCGGCGCAGGCGCCGTCCAGATCCCAGGCGGGACGGCCCGCGACGGCGGGCGCCAGGTAGCGGTCGATGGTGGTGACGATCGACTCGGCGGTCTCGTACGTCCAGGCGGGGATCGGGGTGGCCTCGCCCCAGCCGCTCACGCCGTCCGCGCTGACCTTGACCAGGACGCGCAGGCTGGGCCGCCCGGCGACGGCCACCGCGCCGCCGGAGACGCCGAACGAGCGGCGGGTCGGCAGCGCCACGGCGAAGGTCTCGACGCGTTCGATCTTCAGGTCGCTCAAGGTCACTGGGGACTCCCGCCGGTTCGGGCGCCGCGCGGTGCGGCGGTGCTGGTGCGCAGGACGACCTCGCCCGCCATCCGCTCCACCCGGCTGCGCCGCGGCGCGGGCTCGCGCACGGCCAGCTCCATGACCCGCTCGCCCATCAGGTCGAGCGGCAGCGCCACGGTGGTGAGCGGCGGGGTGAGGTCGCGGACGATCGGGATGTCGTCGAACCCGGCCAGCGACACCTCGCCGGGGACGTCCACGCCGGAGTCGCGGAAGGCGGCCAGGGCGCCGATCGCCATCACGTCGGTGACGGCGAAGACGCAGGTCGGCAGGGTGCCGCGGCGGATCAGCTCGGTGGCCGCGGCGTAGCCGCCGTCGCGGGTGAAGCCGGCCTCGACGATCCGTTCGGGGGGCAGCGGCACCCCGGCCTCGGCGAGCGCGGCGGCGAACCCGCCGAACCGGTCGGCGACGGTGGTGAGCGCGCGGGGCCCGGTGAGGACGGCGAAGTCGCGGTGGCCCAGGTCGAGCAGCGCGCGGGCCAGCGCCGCCGCGCCCTCCCGGTTCTGCGGCAGGACGGTGTCGACCTTGAGGCTGCGGTGCCGGCTGACCACGGCGACCCGGCCGCCGGCGCGCTGGTAGGGGTCCAGTTCGGCGCCCATCGAGCGCTCCCAGTCGCGGTCCTCGAAGCCGGAGCCGATCAGCAGGATGGCGCGGGCCCGCTGGGCGCGCAGCGTCGCGATGTACTCGATCTCGCGGGCCGGGTCGCGGAAGGTGCTGGCCAGCATGACCAGCAGCTCGTGGTCGGCGGCGGTGCGCATGACGCCGCGGGCGATGGCGGCGAAGTAGGGGTCGCTGACGTCGTGGCAGATGACGCCGATGACCTTGCTGTTGGAGCTGGCCAGGGCCTGGGCGTGCGCGTTGGGGGTGTAGGCCAGCTCGCCCGCGGCGGCCAGCACGCGCTCGCGGAGGTCGGCGCGGACCTGGGCGGTGCCGTTGAGGACGCGGGAGGCGGTGGCCAGGGAGACGCCGGCCTGCCGGGCCACGTCCTGGAGCGTGACGTGCTGCCGGTCGTTCGGCCGGTCGTTCTGCCGCTCGTGCCGCCGGTCGGGCGACCGTACACCGTCCGCCGTCATCGCCGCCCCCTCGTCGCCTCGAGCCGCCGCTCCCGGTCAATTGGGGTGGGTCGCCCTCTTGACCGCGCCGTTCGTCGTTCTTACGGTACATCAGAAAGCGCTTTCAGAATGCGCTTTCCGAGTGAGACCGCGTCCCCGACCACGGAGGTACCAAGGTGAGTCAGGGCACCACAACCGCGCCGCCGGCCAGACCGGCGGCCGCCGGGGTCGCCGAGCGCGGCGGCCCCACCGCGGGCGAGCGCACCCGCGACCTGCTCGAACGGTCCTGGCGGCCGGTCGGCCTGCTGCTGGCCTGCCTGGCCGCCTGGTGGGCGGTCACCGCCGCCGAGCTGGTCGAGCCCTACCTCGTGCCGTCCCCCGGCAGCACGCTGTCGCTGATGGCCGAGAAGTGGTCCTACCTCTCGCACCACACCTGGGTCACCACCTACGAGACCCTGCTCGGCTTCGCGATCGCCGTCATCATCGGCATCGCCGCCGCCGTGGTCATGGTGTACTCCACCACGGTCGAGAAGACGCTCTACCCCGTCCTGCTGTTCGCGCAGGTCATCCCGAAGATCGCCATCGCGCCGCTGTTCGTGGTGTGGCTGGGCTTCGGCATCACGCCCAAGATCGTGGTGGCGGTGCTCATCGCGTTCTTCCCGGTGGTCATCTCCATGGTCACCGGCCTGAAGGCGGTCGACCCGGAGATGATCCAGCTGTCGGCCACGATGGGCGCCGGGCCGATGCAGACCTTCGCCAAGATCCGCTTCCCGGCCTCGCTGCCGTACCTGTTCTCCGGGCTCAAGGTGGCGGTGACCCTGGCGGTCACCGGCGCCGTCGTCGGCGAGTTCGTCGGCGCCAACGAGGGCCTGGGCTACGTGATCCTGCAGGCCAACGGCAACGTCGACACCCCGATGCTGTTCGCCGGCCTGCTGGTCATGTCACTGATCGGCGTCGTCCTGTTCGTCCTGGTCGAACTGGCCGAGCACCTCCTTCTCCCCTGGCACGCCAGCCGTCGCGGCGACGCCGTCACCACCACCTACTGACGGAGAGACCACCCCATGAAACTCCGCACCTTCGCGACCGTCACCACCGCGCTGCTGCCCCTCCTCGCGCTCACCGCGTGCGGCGGGGGCTCCGAGGAGACCACCGGCGCCGACGGCAAGAAGCTCACCAAGGTCTCGCTGACCCTGAACTGGTACCCCTACGGCGAGCACGCGCCGTTCTACTACGGGGTCAAGCAGAAGATCTACGAGAAGCACGGCATCGACCTGGAGATCAAGGCCGGGCAGGGCTCGCAGAAGACCGTCCAGGCCACCGGAGCGGGCCAGACCGACTTCGGCTGGGCCGACACCCCGGCGCTGCTGGCCGCGGTCGACAAGGGCATGCCGATCAAGAGCATCGGCGTCTTCCTCCAGACCACCCCGGCCTCGGTGCAGGCGTTCGACGCCACCAACATCAAGAAGCCGGCCGACCTCAAGGGCAAGAAGATCGCCGGCACCGCGGGCGACGCGCTGTCGCGCACCTTCCCGGCGTTCCTGAAGAAGAACGGCATGTCGGAGAGCGACGTCCAGATCCAGAACACCGACCCGGCCGGGAAGATGGCCGCGGTCATCTCCGGCAAGGCCGACGGGCTCCTCGGCTACGCCAGCGACCAGGGCCCGATCATGCAGGACAAGGCCAAGAAGCCGGTGTCGGCGCTGCGGTTCTCCGAGTTCGGCCTGAACTTCTACTCCAACGGCCTGATGGTCTCCGAGCGCAAGCTCAAGAGCGACGCCGACCTGGTCAAGAAGATGGTCGCCGCCACCAGCGAGTCCTGGACCGCGGCCCAGAAGGACGAGGCCGGCGCGGTCGCCTCCATGGCCGGAGCCTCCGACCAGCTGCCGCCGGTGCCGGTCATCACCGAGCAGTTCAAGACCACGCTCACGCTGCTGCACACCGACGCCACCCAGGGCAAGACGCCCGGCGTCAACACCGAGGCCGACTGGAAGAGCACGATCGACCTCTTCCACCAGACCGGCCTCATCGGCAAGGCGCAGCCGCCCGCCACGTACTGGCAGGCGGACTCCGCGCCCCAGGGCTGACGGGACCAGCGATGAGGATCATGAGCAAGCCGGAGACCGATTCCACGACCGCGTCCGGGCGCGACCCCGGGCCCGCGGAGCAGGCCGCCGTCCGCATCGACGAGGTGGCCGTGCGCTTCCGCACCCGCAAGCGCGACGTCACGGCGCTGCGCGAGGTGTCGCTGGACGTGCCGATGGGCGAGTTCGTCGCGATCGTCGGCCCGTCCGGCTGCGGCAAGTCGACGCTGCTGAAGATGGTGGCCGGGCTGCTCAAGCCCACCACCGGCACGGTGCGGCTGAACGGCGAGAAGGTGGCCGGGCCGCGGCACGACATCGGGTACGTGTTCCAGCGCGCCGCGCTGCTGGAGTGGCGCAGCGCCCGCCGCAACATCCTGCTCCAGGCGGAGATGCGCAGGATGCCGGGCGAGCAGGCCCGGCGCCGCACCGCCGAGCTGATCGAGATGACCGGGCTGTCCGGCTTCGAGGACGCCCTGCCGCACGAGCTGTCGGGCGGCATGCAGCAGCGGGTGGCGCTGTGCCGCGCACTGCTGCACGAGCCGCCGGTGCTGCTGATGGACGAGCCGTTCGGCGCGCTGGACGCCCTCACCCGCGAGCAGCTCAACATCGAGATGAACCGGATCTGGCGGACCACCCGCACCACCGTGCTGCTGGTCACGCACTCGATCCCGGAGGCGGTCTTCCTGGCCAACCGGGTGGTGGTGATGAGCGACCGGCCGGGCACCATCAGGGAGATCATCGACGTCGACCTGCCCGCCGAGCGCGAGTACGCCGCCACCCTGGCCATGCCGGAGTTCGCGAGCGTCGCGGGCCGCATCCGCGAGCTTCTGGGGGCCGGCGCGGCCGTCGAATAGACGCGCCCGCCGACGGCTCCCCGCACACATACGAAAGAAGGAACGGGATGGCACGCAGGTCCATCGGGATCGTCATGAACGGCGTCACCGGCCGCATGGGGTACCGCCAGCATCTACTCCGCTCGATCCTGGCGATCCGGGAACAGGGCGGGCTGCCGCTGGCCGACGGCACCCTGCTGTGGCCGGAGCCGGTGCTGGTCGGGCGCAGCGAGGACAAGCTGCGCACGCTGGCCGAGAAGCACGGGCTGGACGCCTTCACGACCGATCTGGCCGAGGCCCTGGCACGGCCCGGCGTCGAGATCTACTTCGACGCCCAGATCACCTCGGCCCGGGTCCCGGCGATCCGCGCGGCGATCGAGGCGGGCAAGCACGTCTACACCGAGAAGCCGCTGGCCGAGGACCTGGATGAGGCGCTGGAGCTGGCCCGGCTGGCCGACGCGGCTGGCATCCGGCACGGCGTCGTCCAGGACAAGCTGTTCCTGCCGGGGCTGCGCAAGCTGAAGCGCCTGATGGACGGCGGGTTCTTCGGCCGCGTGCTGTCGGTGCGGGGCGAGTTCGGCTACTGGGTGTTCGAGGGCGACTGGCAGGAGGCGCAGCGGCCGAGCTGGAACTACCGGGCCGAGGACGGCGGCGGCATCATCCTCGACATGTTCGCCCACTGGCGGTACGTGCTGGACGCGATCGCGCCGGTCCGGTCGGTGCAGGCGCTGGGCGCCACGCACATCCCCGAGCGGGTGGACGAGCACGGCAAGCCGTACGAGGCCACCGCCGACGACGCCGCGTACGGGATCTTCGAGCTGGAGGGCGGGATCGTCGCGCAGATCAACTCCTCCTGGACGACCCGGGTGTTCCGGGACGAGCTGGTGGAGTTCCAGGTGGACGGGACCGAGGGCAGCGCCGTGGCGGGCCTGCGGCGCTGCCGCGTCCAGCACCGTTCGATGACGCCCAAGCCGGTGTGGAACCCCGACCTGCCCGCCACGCACGACTTCCGCGGCCAGTGGCAGGAGGTCCCCGACAACGAGGAGTTCGACAACGGCTTCAAGGTGCAGTGGGAGATGTTCCTGCGGCATGTCGCCGACGACGGGGAGTTCCCGTGGGACTTCTACGCGGGCGCGCGGGGCGTGCAGCTGGCCGAGCTGGGGCTGAAGGCGTGGCGCGAGGGGCGGCGGCTCGAGGTGCCGGAGCTGACCCGATGACATCGGCGGCGGTCAAGCTGGACCTGCCGGCGGCGGACGGGTCGCTGGTCCCGTACGCGCTGGGGGAGCCGCGGGCGTTCGCGCGGCCGGCGGGTCCGGCCCGGTCGCGGGCGGCGTTCGCGGCGGCGCACGTCGTCCCGGACCCGTTCTCGGAACGCTCCTCGCTGGACTGGGACACGACGCTGGCGTTCCGCCGCCACCTGTGGTCGTACGGGCTCGGCGTGGCGGAGGCGATGGACACCGCGCAGCGCGGGATGGGCCTGGAGTGGGAGACCACGAAGGAGCTGATCAGGCGCAGCGGGGCGGAGGCGCGGGCGCACGGCGGGCTGATCGCCTGCGGCGCGGGCACCGACCAGCTGGAGCCGGGGCCGACGTCCCTGGACCGGGTGGCCGCCGCGTACGAGGAGCAGCTCGCGGTGGTGGCGGAAGCCGGCGCGGTGCCGATCCTCATGGCCAGCCGCCAGCTCACGGCCTCGGCCACGGGCCCGGAGGACTACGCGAAGGTGTACGGGCGGCTGCTGGGCCAGCTCGACCGCCCGGCGATCCTGCACTGGCTCGGCCCGATGTTCGATCCGGCGCTGGAGGGCTACTGGGGCGCGGCCGATCTCGACGCGGCCGCCGACGCCGTCCTGTCGATCATCGCGGAGCACGAGTCGAAGGTGGACGGCATCAAGGTCTCGCTGCTGGACGCGGACCGCGAGATCGCCATCCGGCGCCGCCTGCCCGCGTCCGTGCGCCTCTACACGGGTGACGACTTCAACTACCCGGACCTCATCCGCGGTGACGACCAGGGCCACAGCGACGCCCTCCTGGGCATCTTCGACCCGATCGCCCCCGCGGCCGCGACGGCCCTGCACGCGCTGGACGAAGGCGACCTCGCCACGTACGAGGAGGTCTTCTCCCCCACGCTGCCGCTCGCGCGCCACATCTTCGAGACCCCGACCTACTACTACAAGACCGGTGTGGTGTTCCTGGCGTGGCTGGCGGGCCACCAGCGGCACTTCCGCATGGTGGGCGGCCTGGAGAGCGCGCGGTCCGTCCCGCATCTGGTGCGCCTGTTCCAGCTCGCCGACGCCGCCGGTCTGCTGCCCGACCCCGAACTCGCCGCGTCCCGCATGCGGGCCTGGCTGACCGTCCAGGGGGTGCCCCAGTGACCGTTCCCGATCCGCGATTCAGCCTCAACCAGTGGACGACACGGCACTGGCCTATCCCCGACCTCGTGTCCGGCTGCGTCGCCAGGGGCGTCCGTGGCGTGGGCCTGTGGCGGGAGCCCGTCGCGGAGTACGGCCTGGCCCGTACGGCGAAACTGATGGGCGACGAGGGGCTGACCGTCACGTCCCTGTGCCGCGGAGGGTTCTTCCAGGAGAAGGACGCCATCGCCGAGAACCGCCGCGCCATCGAGGAGGCCGCCGAACTGGGCACTCCTGTGCTCGTCCTGGTGAGCGGTGGCCTGCCCGAGGGTTCACGCGACATCGACGCTGCGCGTGCACGGGTGGCCGAGTGTCTGGCGGAGCTGGCGCCCTACGCGGGAAGCCACAACGTCCAGTTGGCCATCGAGCCCCTGCACCCGATGTACGCGTCGGACCGGTGCGTCGTCTCCACCCTCGGCCAGGCGCTCGACCTCGCCGCCCCGCACCCCCCGGAGCAGGTCGGCGTCGTCATCGACACCTACCACCTGTGGTGGGACACGGCCGCCTACGACGACATCGCCCGCGCCGGGGCCGAGGACCGGCTGGCCGTCTTCCAGGTGGCCGACTGGGTCACGCCGCTGCCCGAGGGCGTGCTGACGGGACGCGGCATGCTCGGCGACGGCTGCGTCGAGCTGCGCCGCTTCCGCGAGGCGGTGGAGGCCACCGGCTACACCGGCCCCATCGAGGTCGAGATCTTCAACGAGGAACTGTGGGCGATGCCCGGCCCCGACGCCCTCACCCTCACCCTGGACCGCTTCGCGGAGCACGTGGTGTGACCGGCACGGCGGCGGCGGAGGGCCGGAGCTGGCGGAACTCGGCCGGGGCGTGGCTCGGCATCGGCACCGCGCCCGGCACGCTGGTGCTGGGCGCCCAGGTCGGCGGGCGGCACGACGGCGCCCTGCCGCTGGTGGTGCTGGTGGCGGGCGGGATCGTCATGTGCGCGCTGCTGGCCGCCCAGGGCCGGCGCGGGCTGCGCCCTCCCGAGGGCGAGAACGCCACGCTCGCCGAGCTGTCGCCGCGCTACCTGCCGCCCGTCACCGACCGCGCGGTCACCGGGCTGCTGGCCCTCGCCATGATCGGCTGGTTCGGGTTCAACGTCGGGCTGGGCGGCGGGGCGGTCGCCGCGCTGACCGGCGTTCCCGACGTCGCGGGCGTGCTGGTGCTGACGGTGCCGATCGTGGCGGTGCTGCTGGCCGGGGGCGGCCGGTGGAACGCCGTCGCGCTGGCGACCACGCTGATCGCGATCGCGCTGATCGCGGTGGTGGCGGTACGGCTCGCGCCGCCGTCCCCGCCGGTGACGCTGTCCCCGGGCGGCTCGCCGCTCGTCCTGGCCGCCGACCTGGCCGGGTACATCGGCTACGTGTCGGTGTTCGCGGTGCGCGCGCCCGACTTCACCGTGGGGCTGCGCGGCCGCGGCGACCTGTGGTGGTGCGTGGGGCTGCTGGTCGGCCCGGCGCTGGCGGCGACCGTCGTCGGGGCGGGGCTGGCGGCCTCCAGCGGCTCCACCGACGTGGTCGCGGTGCTGGCCGGTCCGGAGGGACTGCCGGTCGCGAACCTGTTCGTGGCGGCCTCGGTGATCGCGCCGACGCTGGCCGCGGTGCACTCGGGCGTCTTCGCGGTGCGCCGGTTCTCGCCGCGGCTGCCGGACTGGGCGGCGGTGCTCGTGCTGGCCGTGCCGGGGACCGTGCTGGCGGCCGTCCGGGTGGACCGGCTGCTGCTGACCTGGCTCACGATCCTGGCCGCCGTCCTCCCGGCCCTGATCCCGCCCATGACCGCCGAGGCCCTCCGCCGCCACCGCGCCCGCCGCGCCCTCAGCGAAGGGGCGCCTCCCCGCACGGACCCGCGCCCATACCCAGAGCGCAGCACCGACGGGGCCGCCAACACGGACGTGCCCGCCGGGGAGCGTGGCGGGGCGCCCTCACGCGGAGCGCGGCGGCGGGTGCGGGCGACGGCGCACGCTCCGCCCGCGAACGCGACGCCTCCGGACACGGACGGCGCGGACGGCGCGGTCGCGCGTTCGGCGGACGCACCGCCGGCGGGCGGGGCGCGGCGGTACGTGTCGACGTGGTTGTGGGCGCCGGGGGCGGCCCTGGCGCTCGGCCTGACGCTGGCCGGGTTCACGGCGGCGGCGCCGGCCGGGCTGGCGGTGTCGTCGCTGGCCACGGTCGCGCACAGCACGCTCACACGAGCGCGCGGAACACGCCGAATTCGTTCTTGACGGGCCGGAAGGTTCCTCGTACGTTCATGAAAGCGCTTCCAGAAAGCGCTTTCCAGCCAACTCGCCACCCCCCTTTGGACGGCCGGAATGACCAGACTGAGATGGTCCGTACCGACGATCCTCGCCCTCGCGGCGTCGCTGCTGGCGGTGCCGCCCGCCACGGCGCGCGACGACGGCCCGATCAAGGATCCGATCCCGGACGACCCGGCGCCCGCCGGGATGGGCCTCGTCCTCCAGGAAGTCGCCCAGTTGCCCAAGTCCGAGCCGACTCCGCCCGAGCTGGTGACCGACCCGCGGCTGAAGCGGCACAACCGCATCAACTACGTGGGCGAGATCCCCGACGGCTCGGGACGGCTGTTCGTCCCCGACCTCAACGGAAAGCTGTACTTCCTCGACGGTAAGACCAAGGAGCAGAAGGTCTACCTGGACGTCGGGGCCACCTTCGCGCCGGACTTCTTCTCCGCCCAGGGGCTCGGCCAGGGCTTCGGCTTCACGGCCTTCCACCCCGAGTTCAAGAAGAACGGCAAGTTCTACACCGTCCACGTCGAGGCCGGCGAGGCGCTGAAGACCAAGACGCCCGACCTCACGCCGCAGCCCAGGACCGCCTACCACGGCGTCGTGGACGAGTGGACGGCCACCGACCCGTCCTCCGACACCTTCCAGGGCACCCGTCGGGAGCTGCTGCGCGTCGGGTTCTCCGGACGCATCCACGGCATCCAGCAGATCGACTTCAGCCCCAACGCCCGGCCCGGCGACGCCGACTACGGCAAGCTCTACATGGCGGTCGGCGACGGCGGCAACGGCAACGTCGGCGACAACGGCGGCGACCCGCAGAACCTCGGCGTCCCGCAGGGCAAGATCCTGCGCATCGACCCGGCCGGGAACGACAGCGCCAACGGCAAGTACGGCATTCCCGCCGACAACCCGTACGCGGGCCAGGCGGGCAAGGTCGGCGAGATCTACGCCCACGGCATGCGCGACCCGCACCGCTTCAGCTGGGACACCAAGGGCTCCAAGCGGATGTTCCTGGCGCACATCGGCGAGCACGCCATCGAGTCGATCCACCAGATCTCGCCCGGCAGCAACCTGGGCTGGAGCGAGCGTGAGGGCGCGTTCCGCTTCGACAAGGCGGACCGCTGCTTCCTCTACCCGCTGCCCGCCGACGACATCAAGAACGGCTACGAGTACCCGCTGGCCGCCTACGACCACGACCCGCCGGTCGGCCACTCGTGCACGTCCGACAGCGGCCACGCCATCTCCGGCGGCTACGTCTACCGCGGCGGCCACCTGCCCGCGCTGCGCGGCAAGTACCTGTTCACCGACATCGTCGACGGCCGGCTCCTCTACACCGAGGAGCGGGACATGCGGCGCGACCCCACCGGGCAGAAGCGCGCGCAGATCTACCAGCTGGCCGCCTACGACACCGCCGGCAACCCCGTCACGATGCGGCAGCTCGCCGGGGACAACCGGGTCGACCTGCGGTTCGGCATGGACGCCAAGGGCGAGCCGTACCTGCTCGCCAAGGCCAACGGCAAGATCTGGAAGATCGTCGGGACCCGGACGTTCGCCGACTGCAAGACCGGTCCGGTACGGGTGAGCCACGCGACCAGGGCCGGTGACTGGACGCCGGTCACCCCGTCCAAGTGGCGGTTCGAGAACGGGCAGGTCGTCCTGGCCGAGGCCGGCGCCGAGCGGCCCGGACCGCGCCGCCCGTTCGAGTACGCGGTGCTCCAGAAGGGCCCGGCGGTCGGCTCCAGCCGGATCGACGCCAAGGTCAGGCTGGACACCCCGGTCGAGGTCAGCAACCGCGACGTGATCATCGTCTTCGGCTATAAGTCGGACACCGAGTTCTACTACGCCCACCTGTCCAGCGACAACACGATCTACCCGCACAACGGGATCTTCGTGGTGAACAACGCGGACCGGCTGCGCATCGACGGGCAGTGGAACGGGAACCGGCAGGCGCCGAAGGGCGCGCCGCCCGCGATCAAGGACGCCGCCTGGCACGACGTCCAGGTCGAGCACTGCGCCGGCACCGGCGAGATCGCGGTGTACGTGGACGGCGGCCGCAAGCCGATCATGACGGCCGTGGACACCACGTTCGGCTCCGGCCGGGTGGGCTTCGGCTCGTTCGACAACGTCGGGCGCCTGCGCGACCTGACCGTCACCGGCACCCCCGCCCAGTAGTCCCCGCTCGGTAACCCCCCTGCACCGGGCCGTGGCGCGTACGCAGGAGCGCGCCACGGCCCGGCCCCACCCCCTTTTCCCTTAGGAGCCGACGATGATCGTTCGTCGTGTCCCGGCGGCGCTGCTGGCCGCCACGATCGGAGCCTCGCTGCTGGCCGCCGCCGGCCCGGCCCAGGCGCAGCCCGGCGGCGGCCTCCACGGCCCGGACGTCTTCCCCAGCCTCAAGCGCGACCTGGTCGCCTACTACGACTTCGACCATCCCGTCCGGGGCAACCCCGCCAAGGAGCGCGACCTCGGCCGGTCCGGCACCGACATCGACCTGGTGAACGGCGGCGCCGCGATGCGCGTCCCCGACCGGGCCCACCGCCGGAGCGGGAACGCCGTCCAGTTCGGGCAGGTCAACCCGGGCACGGCGGGCAACGACGACTGGAAGGCCGGGATCTACTCGCCCACCGGCGTGCCGTCGCTGCGCGCCTACAACGCCGCCAAGGGCGCCACCATCATGGGCTGGTTCAAGATGACCGGCACCAACCCCAGCCCCAACTCCAACACCGCGGACCCGAACGACCTGTACAACGCGATCGGGCTGGCGGGCGTGCTGACCGGCACCTCGCAGGGGCACGACGTGCGGGCCCTGCTGGAGCTGATCAACGTCAACGGCGAGCTGAAGGTGGTCGCCCTCGGCCGCCGCGTCGACGGCGGCAACTCCCAGACGTTCGCCGCGTCCCAGGACTGGCAGAGCGTCCTGCCGCTGAACGAGTGGGTGCACCTGGCCGCGACGTTCGACTTCGACACCGGCACGATGGCCCTCTACAAGAACGGCGAGGCGCTGCCGGGCTTCTACACCCGCGCCGACGACCCGTGGGCGATCGAGGGGCCGCCGGAGCCGGACGTGACCACCGCGTCCGACCCCGCCGGGATCAAGATCGGCGGGAGCTTCCCGCAGAACACCCGCGAGCAGAACCCGTGCAACTGCCGGATGGACACGCTGCTGTTCCTGGACCGCCCGGCGACCGCCGCCGAGGTCCGCCACCAGTTCCGCCGCTGACCGCCGACAGGCCACGCGCGCCCCGCCTACCTCCCGGGCGGGGCGCGCCTCCCTTTCCGGGGGCGCCTACGGTGTCGGATTGCGGAAGGGGTCGTGTTCGGCCAGCAGCTTGTCCAGCCGGGCCTGGTCCACGCGGGTGGTGATGGACTGGCTCTCCTGCCTGTCCCGCACGCACTTGGCGAGCGTGAAGGTGGACGTGATGACGTACAGCAGGCCCAGCGCGAGGAACGCCCGCATCCAGGCGTCCACCGGCATGTAGACGACGCCGAGCGCCACTCCGGCGCTGGACGCGGCGAACGAGATCACCGACTGGACGAAGAACGCCGTGGTGGTGGCCGAGGACTTGACCGCGGTGGGAGTCGTCATGCCTCCAGAGTGTGCGGCCGCTCCCCGCCCCGCGCCTGAGTACGGCTACTCAAATGCCCCCGGGGCTTGTGCGGGTGTCGGCGGGGTCGGGATGATGTCGGTTGATCACAGGCGTCGGGGGAGGCGGGATGCGGCTGCTCGCGGCGATCGTCCTGGTGGCCGGACTGGTGACGGCGGGCTGCGGGGACGCCCGGACGGGGTCGATCCTCGACAAGGAGACCCTGGTCGTCGGCGTCCGCCCGGACCTTCCCTCGCTGGGTTTCAGACGGCCCGACGGGACGTTCGAGGGGTTCGACATCGACGTCGCGCGCTACATGGCGCGGCAGCTGGGCGCGGACATCAGGTTCGTGCCGGTCCTCGCGAAGGACCGGATCGAGGTGCTGCGGGACGGACGCGCGGACCTGGTCCTGGCCACCCTGTCCGTCACCCCCGACCGCAAGACGCAGATCGCCTTCGCGGGCCCGTACTACAACTCCTACCAGGACGTCATGGTGCGCTCGGACGAGCGGGACGTCGACGACGTCCGCGACCTGAAGGACCGCAGGTTCTGCGCGGTCGAGGGCGCCGACCCGACGACGCGGCTGCTGGCGCTGCACGGGATGACGGCGCGGCTCGTCCCGGCGAAGAACTACGGCGAGTGCATGGCGATGATGCGGTCCCGGACGATCGACGCCGTCACCACCAACGACGTGATCCTGGCCGGGCTCATCAGGAGCGAGGGCGGGCGCGCCAACCGGCTCGTCAACGCCAGGATCAGCGAGCAGAACACCGGCATCGGGATCCGGCGCGGCGACCCGGACGGCTGCGAGGCGCTCAACACGGCCATCACGCGGATGTACCAGGACCGCACCGCCGACGCCCTGTTCGCCAAGTGGTTCGGCGGCACCGGGCTGGACCGGGCGATCGTCGAGGTCCCCCAGTTCGAGGGCTGCGACTGACGCGACCGGGTCACGGGGTCTCGGCCACGCGCAGAGGCTCCTCGGCGGGGGCGTGCACGGCGATGCGCGGCTCCTCCGCACCGGTGCGGACGCGGTCGAGGGCGGGCCCGGCGGTGGGCCGCTGATGGACGGGGCGCAGCATCTCGGCCGCGCCGAGGACGACCGCCTCGGCCGCGTTCGGCGCCACCTGCGCGCGCAGTCCGGTCTCCCGGCGGATCAGCTCGTCCAGGCCGTGCAGCCGCGCGGCGCCCCCGGTGAGCGTGACGCCCACCGAAAGGAAGTCCCGCGCCATCTCCGGCGGCGCGGCGGCGACCGCGGTCCGGACCGCCCGCACGATCGCGCGCAGCGCGGGCGCGATCGCGTCGTGGACGTCGGCGGACGACATCACCGCCCGGCACGGCAGGTCGCTGTGCCGGTCCTTGCCGTGCACGACGGTCACCCGGTCGGGCGTCCGGTCCGGCGTCGCGGTGCCCAGCTCCAGCTTGGCGGCCTCGGCCGTCACCGGCCCGATGTGCAGGCCGTAGCCCCAGCGGGCGCGGGCCATGACGGCCTGGTCCATGGCGGCGCCGCCGACCAGCGCCGTGTGCGAGCCGACCAGCTCGCCGCCGAGCAGCACCCCGACATCGGTGACCTGCGCGCCGACGTCGGCGATGATCGCGACGTCCTCGCCGGACCCGGGCAGCCCCGCCCCGAACGCCGCCGCGACCGGCACCGGGACGAGCAGCAGGCGCCGGGCGCCGGCGTTGAACGCCGCCGCCCGCACCGCGCCCTGATGCACCTGGTTGATGGCGCTGGGCACGGCGATGGCCATGTCCGGCTTGGCCATGTGCCGCATCCGGTGGTGGGCGCGCAGCAGGAAGCGCAGCAGGCTCTCGGTCTCGTCCACGTCCGCCGGGACGCCGTCGCGGATCGGGTGGACGAGCGTGACGCCGCGCTCGTTGCTCGCCAGGGTCAGCGCGGAGGTTCCGGTGGCCAGCATCCGCCCGGTGCGGGTACTGCGGGCGATCGCGGAGGGCTGGGAGACCACGATGCCGCGGCCGTGCACATGCATCCGCACCGTGGCGCTGCCGAGGTCGACGGCGGTGGCGCGGCACGGGAAGTCGCTCAGGCGTCTGCGGCCATGGTGAGCCATCCTGCTGCCCCCTTGTGTTCGGTCGTCACGCCAGGATCGGCTGGCGTGTCGGGTGGTTCCTCTTATCTCCTCACCGTGGCCGGTTTGCCCTAACACCACCGAGCTCTCCCGGTATGGCAAACGGAGTGCCCTGGTCAGGTACAAGCTTTCGCTTGGAAGGAGCCGACCGGGGAGCCAACTCAGGCGGACTTGCTGCCTGTCGTCTCGGACCCGGTACGGAAGATCTCGTCCATGACCTCAGCCCCGCCCTTGATCACGGGCTTGAGTTGATGCCGGTAGACGGTCTCGGTGGTGTTGGTGGTGGTGTGGCCGACAAGATCGGCGATCCTCTGGACGGGGATGCCGTGATCGCTGACGTCGGCTCTCACGTCAGAGCCACAGATCAGGGAACCGCGAACCCTGCTCACGGCGACGCCGGGCGACGATTCGGCCCGTAAGTAATGATCTTTAATTCGCCGCCGACAAAGCATCCTCAGAGATCACGAACGTCACCCAACCGCGGCAACGATCATCCAGGTAGAGCAAGCGGGCCACATCGATCGGCGACGCTCGTTCAAAACCAGCCATCAAGCGGTAGGAGATGGTGCATCATGGGCCAGAACGGGACCAGGCAGGGTGAGGTGCAAAAGACGCGCCACCAGCGGCTTCGTAAGGCAGGACTGGGCCGAGCAGTAGGCGCTGGTAGAGTCGTCTGATCGGTGAGGAGCACTCGGCACTATCGCCCGCACACTTCCTGGAATCAGATTGACGGGGATATGCGAAAGGGGGCCTGTAGTGCCAGAATCCGATCTCGGCGGTCAGCAGGACACACCCCCATCGGATCAGGCCGCACGGGCGACGCCTCGAACGGGCAATGGTGCCATCACCTGTGGATTACTGGTGGTACTCGCCGTTCTCGCCGGCGTTCTATTCGTCGTCGGCGCACAGACACAGGGCACCATCCTAGCGATCGTGGGAGTGATCCTCACGGGCTTTGGGGTCGTAGCGGCCCTAGTGCTCACACCAGACGACAAAAGACGGATGCTGCAAATCGCCAACAATCTCCTCATCATCTTCACTATCATCGGACTGGCGTTCCTCGGCTACAAAGCAGTGGCGTACAATTATCGTTCACTCACGGTTACGTCCGACGTGAGGCTGCCCCAGCAGCAGTTGGGGCCCGGCGATTCCGTCCCCCTGCGCACAGAAATTCCGTCTCCACGTAGATATATAACAATCACCTTCGGCTGGAAAGATGCAAATCCAGAACTCGGAGGATGCGGGGTCGATGCGGAACTGACATTTTTCGGGCACTACGGATACCCGCGATCTCCCATTAAGATGCACGGAATCAAGGACGCAATCAAGATCGACCTCGGCTCCGCCCGCAAAAGCGCCGAGGTGCAGGTGCGGTTGGATTCAGCAGATTCGCGATGTCTCGGGACTCTTTATGTCAAATACGCCAAGGCGCACAGATAACCACAGGGCCGCGACAACGTCTCACCGGAGGCGCAGAAAGCTACTGGCCGCGATCGCGGGGCTGGTCACGGTGGCCGTGGTAGGCGCGCTGGCCTGGCATCTCAACACTGATACATCCGCGCCCAGCGGCCCTCCCGCTCGGACAACGTCACCCAACCCCACATCAATCTTCTCCAAACCGCGCATGACGATCGCATTCAAGGACGACCAGCCGGGATTGTCCCACAGCACATCTGGCGGAAAGTGGGCGGGATTCGAATACGATCTGGGTGAATATTTGGCAACACAGTTCAAAATAACGAAAGTCCCTCTCGGGGTTTCCTCAGACCGCCGTGACACCGTTCTCCGGAACGGAGAAGCCGACCTGGTGCTTGCCACTCTCTCGTATACCGATGCGCTCGTCACAAAAATTGAGATGGCCGGACCCTACATGATCACCAGCCAGGGCATTCTGGTGCGGTCGGATAATGACGAGATCCACACCGTCAAGGATCTCAAGGGAAAGACGGTCTGCGCTGCCACGGGATCAACCTCGCTGACAGAGATCAAGAAGCCGGCTTACGGTATTGCGTACAGGGAGGAGCCGGAGTACAGCTCCTGCGTACGGGCGCTCCGCAAGGGTGATATCGCTGCGGTCAGCACCGACGAAAGCATCCTCTATGGCTTCCAGCAACGCCATCCAGCCGAGGTGAAGGTGGTCCGCGGTGCAAGGCTCGGAGAACTCAGCCGGTACATGATCGGACTTCCACCGGGACATAAGGACGACTGCGCTCGAGTAGCAAAAGTGCTTCGCGATTTCATCAAGAGCGAACGGTGGCGGGATCAGATACGGTCTCATCTACACGCCATGACCAAGGCGGAAACGGATTTCGAGAACAGAGCAAAGCCTGCACCCGAAACAGTGAGGTGTTGGACCTAGGGTCTGTCTCGAAGTGGCCTCAGGTACCGCGCGAGCGCGTTACCCGGTCGGTGGCGCGACGCCGGAGACGAGCGTCACCGGCCAGATCGCGAAGCGATGCCGCGCTCGCCAAGTCCCGGTGAGGGGCGAGCCGCCAGGCGAGCGCCGTAGGCCGGGACTTAGAGGTCATAACAAATGTGCATTTAAGGCCACGTGTCGTGACGGTCGGGTGTGTTGTGGGGCGGTGCGCAAGGGTGAGCAACCTCCCTGGATCGTGCGCGACGGCCTGTGGGAGCGGATAGAGCCGCTGCTGCCGAAGGCCGAGCGCCGCAAGCGCCATGCCGGCCGCAAGCGGCCGGACGACCGCAAGGTGCTCTGCGGGATCCTGTTCGTGCTGCACACCGGTATCCGATGGGAGTTCCTGCCCCAGGAGCTGGGGTTCGGGTCGGGGATGACGTGCCGGCGGCGGCTGGCCGAGTGGCACGAGGCCGGCGTATGGGAGCGGCTGCACCGGCTGCTGCTGGAGGAGTTGCACGCCGCCGGGCAGCTGGACTGGTCCAGGGCGGTGATCGACAGCTCGCACGTCCGGGCGCTCAAGGGCGGCCCAAAACCGGGCCGAGCCCGGTCGACCACGGACGGCCGGGCTCCGAACACCACGTCCTGACCGAAGGCCACGGAATCCCGCTGGCCCTGGCGTTGACCGGCGGCCTTCACGGCCCTGGCTGCGGCACCATCTGTCGGCGACACCTCGTCCGCTGATTCTGTTTGCACCTCTTAGAGACACAGCCTAAGTTGGCCCGGCCCTTCACGATCTCGCAGGACCGCCTCAGAGCGTCAGGTGAGCTGAGCGACCCCGGTCGGCTCCTTCCGATCTGGCCGGACGCTCCGAAATGGCCGGTATGGCAAACGGCGTGCCTTGAACGTGCCTGTACGGTCGGGGGCGTCACGGGCGAGTGGCCCGTACACGCCGGGGCTGGATACGGTTGCTCGATAGATCCGTAACCTTCGTACCCGGGGCCCGGAGGGAATGACGTGCGCGTCGTACAGCGACACGAGCTCGACCTGGTGTTCGCGGCCGACCAGGCCCAGAGGTTCCACAGGCGGGCCACCGCGAGCGACATCCCCAGGCTTCCCCGGTTCCCGGAGCGGCTGAACGACCTGCTCGGCCACGCGCGCGGCGAGCTGGCCTACCGGACGGCGTCCGACCCGGGCGCCCACGAGGCGGCGACCTGGGAGAGCACCACGCTGGCCCTGCAGGCCGGGGTGGGGGTGTTCACGGTCGCGCAGCAGGCCGAGGGCACCGTGGACTGCCAGATCGGCGCGGAGACGGTGACGATCCCCGCGACCGGCCCGATGTCGTGGACGAACGAGGGCGTCTGGCTGCAGGCCCTGTCCTTCGCGATGGTCTGCCGGGAGCGGGAGCGCACCGACTTCCTGTGCGCCGTCCCCGAAGAGCTCTTCCGGGCCTCGGAGGCAGGGGGCGTGCCCTACGCCTACATGGCGCCCTGGGGGCGTGCGCTGCGCGGGTGGTGGCGGCAGGAGCCCGACTACTACGACCACCTCGTGGAGGCCGTGCGCCAGGCCGACCCGGACGCGCCCGGTCTCGGCCGGGACGCCGCCGAGCACATCGCGCTGCTGGCGTTCCCGCGCATGAAGATGTTCACGGCCCTCGTCGAGAACGACCAGGACGCCTTCAACAACGCGCTCTACCAAGCCCTCGAACTGCACCAGACCTACTGGACGAGGGACGACGAGCGCGCCGCCAAGCCCGCCGCCTACGTCGCCCTCGAACCGCTCGCCCTGACCTGCGTGGCCAGGGAGCTCGGCTTCACCGTCGACGTGCGGTCGGACTACCTGCCCCAGGCGCTCGTGGACGGCACCTGGGTCGGCGAGTTCCCCACCTGAGTCAGAGCGCGGCTGGGGGCGGGGGGCCGAGCAGGAGCCCGTTCCACTCCAGGGTGCGCCTGGCCTCCGCGAGGGCGTCGGCGCCTACCTCGGGCAGGCGGAAGCCGCGTGCGCGGACGTGCTCGACGAGGTCGGGGGCGGGCGCCACGCCGTGCGCGTGGAGGTGGTACGGAACGCCGCCGAGCCAGACCCACGTGCCATCGGTATGGTAGGTGTTCGGCACGTTGGCCGGACGGCGGAGGTCGTAGGCGTCCACGAGGGGCTCGCCGTCGTCCCATACGACCGGGGCCTGCTCCAGGTAGCGGACCAGGGCCTCCCGCTCATGGTCCGGTACGGGAGGGCGCCTCAGCACCGTCGTGTCGTCCGGGGCCGGGTTGAAGGCGATGGGCAGCGACTGCTCGTAACGGGACGCCAGGCGTGCCAGTGCTTCGAGGCTCGGGAGCTCCTCTTCGCGCGCGTCCGGTGGGACGGCCCCGGCCCGGTCACCGCCTCCAGGCGACGGCTCGGCCCGGCAACGCGCCAGCGCCTCGATCGCGGGGACCCCTTGGCCGTACAGCTCGCGGAGACGGACGATCCAGGGGCCGCCCGCGTTCACACCGTCCATGCCCGAGTCCTTGCGTTCCATGTAGAACGCGGCGTTCCCCGCCACGGACGCCCACAGGTAGCCCAGCAGCACCGAGCCCTTGACGACGGGAAAGTAGCGGACGGGCCCGTCGGTCTCCAGGTCGTAGCTGGGGGGCACCTCGAAGTGCAGCGGCCCCCAGCCCTTGGACCTGTCCACGGGCGTGCCGTCGGGGAGCTCGCCGTCCTGGATGAGGGGGCCCGGCCCCGGGGGACGCGTGGGGTCGGCCAGGGCCTCGACCTCGGTGAGGGCGTCCGCCACCCTCTCGCGTACCCCGGACGGCACTCCCCCGCCCCTCGGGTCTTCCGGCTCCCCGATCCAGGCGCGGATGGCCTCGCGTGCGGGCAGGCCCTGCGCGTACGAGCGCTGGAGCCGTTCGTTCCAGACCATCGGGGCGTCCCAGGCCTCCTGGAGGAACTCGCGGCTCCGCAGGAACCCCGCGGCCCGATCGGTCACCGACGCCCACAGGAAGCCGATGCGGCCGCCGTTCAGCAGCACCGGCAGGTAGATGACCGGCTTCCGGGTGAACATCTCGTAGGTCTCCGGGGGCGGCTCCCGGAAGGAGGGCACCCCGGACGGCGGAGGCGGAGGCTGGTTCACGACGGCCTCCTCATCCGGAGGGGCTGGTGATGACGTTGACGGCTTCCTTGCGCGCGTCCTCGCTCACCTCGGGAAGCTGGAAACCGGCGGCCCTGATGTGGGCGACCAGGTCGGGCTCCGGCGGCAGGCCGTGCTTCTTGAGGTAGTAGCCCACGGCGCCCGGCCAGATCCACGTGCCGTCCGTGTGATAGGTCAGCGGCACGCTGGACGCGCGCTGCGGATCCAGGAGGTCGGTGTCGAAGCTCCGCGCGGCCAGCACGATCGGCGCCTGCTGCAGGTACCGCACGACCGCGTCACGGTCGCCGTCCGGGACCGGGGCACGCTGCACCACGGGCGCGCCGTCGGGCGCCATCGAGTCGAACGGCTTCGCCATGCGCAGCCCGTCGTCCGCCTCGGCCGCGCCGGTCGCGGCGGCGAGCCAGCCGGGGACGTTGCCCGGCTCGCGCGGGAACAGCCGCAGCTCCTCCTCGTACGCGGCGGCCGGAGGCCGGGCGTCGCGCCAGTCGGGCTCCTCCCGGTTGTCGTAGTTGGCGTCGAACGAGAACGGGAAGGTCAGCCGGAAGATGGCCGAGAACCACGTGCCCACGCCCGGCCGGTACATCGCCGAGCGGAGCTCCTGGAACAGCCCGGCCAGCTCGGGATGCGGCTCGACCAGCGTCGGGAACCGCTGCGACACCATCCGGACCTGCATCAGCGTCTCGGTGTGCCCGCCCACCGCCCGGTGGACGACGGTGCTCTCCTCCCACCCGGCGGGCAGGGCGTGCGCCAGCAGCAGCGTGATCCGCTCCAGCATCCGCTGCTGGGCGGCCGGGCCGGGCGGCTGCTCGCTCATCGGGCACCTCCGTCCCCGGCCGGCTGCTGGATCCGGTCGTGCAGCCACCGCGGCACATGCTCGTCCGCGCGCGGGAACACCGCCAGATCCTGGGCGAAGAACTCGCCGGGGAGGGGCGGATCCCACAGCGGGTCGAAGTCGCTGTTGAAGCTGACCCAGTACGCGCCGGGCGGATCCATCATGTAGCGCATCCCGAACCAGGTGCCCTCACCGGGCCGGTACATCATCGACCGCAGCTCGGCCGCGATGTGGGTGAGCTCCGGCACGGGCTCCACCGGCGGCGAGGACCCGTCCTTCATGATCACCGTGAGCCTCAGGTCGGCGGCTCCGGCGGTCATCAGGATCTTGAGGTCGATCCGCCGCCAGTCCGGCGGGGCCAGCTGGACCAGCAGCGCGCCCGTCCGCTGGGTGAGCTGCTCGTACCGCTGCCGGTCGTACGGCCGCGGCTCCTGGCGGGGCGCCGGGGCCTCGGAAGGCGGCTGGGTCATCGGGTGAGCGCTCCTCTCCTCACCGGGCGAGTCTATTGCCCGGTTCGTCGCACAGGCGTCCCGCCGGGACGCGTGATCTCGGTCAGCAGGCCCGACGCGACCAGGTCGGCGATCGAATCCACCAGGTAGTAGCCGCGGCCCGGCTCCTCGGGCGGATTCCGCAGTTCCTCACCGGTCGGGAAGATGGCCGTCCCGGCGAACAGGCCGGGGTGGACGCGCAGCGGCCGTTCCACCCGGTACACGCGGTAGGGGTGGGCGTCCGCGGTGCCGTACAGGCCCCGGACCGAGAACGGCGTGCCGATCTCGAACAGGAAGGGCCGGTCGGTGCCACCGTACGCGTCGAGCTCGGTGCCCGGGGGGAGCACCTCGACTGGCGCCGCCTCCGGCGCTTCCGGCTCGGGCGCGGGATGCGGCAGCATCTGCCCGGCGAGCCGTTCGAACACCTCATGAGTACTGACGAACCCGCCCCTTTCCGGCGGCGGACCGGTCTCGCACGCGAAATATCCACAACCTACCGGCCGGTTGTGGATAGGCCCCAGCGCGACGAAGGCCCCCGACTCCGGGCGAGGCAGCCCGCGCGTCCGCGCCCCGACCCGCCCGCCCTCGGCGGTCAGCATCCACGCGTCCCGGCCGGAATCGGGCTCGGTCCGCCTGTGCAGCAGCCCGGCGAGTTCGAGGACCGCACTGTTCACCTCGGCGCCCGCCCCGGCCAGCACCCCGCCGACCGCGTACGCGACCGCCTCCCGCACATGCTCAAAGGGAACCGCCCCACCGCCGCCCACCACGGCCCAGCCGCCCTCCCCGGGGGCGCGCACCACGGACCAGCGCCCGTCCGCGACCCGTCCGGCCAGGAACCGGCCCGACGCCCGCGGCGCCACGTCCCGCACCAGGTCCCGCGCCCGGACGAACAGGTGCTCCAGCCCGGCGGGCAGCGCCGCGACGAGCTCCCGCTCCTCCTGCACGACCCCCGGATCGACGGCGTCCGCCGCGGCCTGCGCCCCGGCCGCGCGACTCATCCACTCCGGGACGTCCTCCCTGGGAAACGCCCGCAACTCCTCGACGCACGCCGCCGCGGGCACCTCGGCCCCCCAGGCGACCTCGTCCGCCCGCTTGTAGGTGACGCCCCACTGCGGCCTGCCGCCGATCGCGCAGTACACACCGACGCCCACCTGCACCCACGTGCCGCGCCGCGCCTCGTACATCTCCGAACGGAGCCGCCGCAGCAGATCGAACACCCCCGACGCCGGAAGCAACTCCTCCGCCGGAATGAACGCCGTGGCCGTCCTGGTGCTGTGCCGCTTCAGGTGCTTGGGGTTGACCAGGCCGCCGCCGACGGAGATCCGCTCGTACGACCGTCCCACCGCGCGATAGGTGACCTCGGCCTTCTCCCACCCGCCCGGGAAGAGGTGCACCAGCAGCGTCGCGATGTCCGACAGCAGCCGGTCCTCCCGTTCACGCTCCACCACGCGCCCCCTCAGCCGGGCAGGTACCCGCGCCCGCGAGCCCGCAGCCCGTCCTCGAACAGCCCGTGCGTACGGCCCCGGAGCGAACGCACCAGCGCCGCCTCCTCACCCGTCAGCGCCCGCCCCTCGCCCCTGGCGACGTCCTCCAGCCCGTTGACGGTCTCGTACAGGGCGAACACGGCCCCGTCCCCCTTGAGACGGCGCCCGCGATACTCCTCCACCCGCTGCACGAACTCGGCGCGCGACAACGTCTCGATATCGGCGTGCGTCCCGCCCCTGATCTTCCGGACGTAGCTCATGTCGCGAAGGAACTCACCGTTCTCCGGCGAGAGAACCAGGCAGTCCAGCCCGCCCCCGTCCGGCTCCACGAAAACAACCGGCCGCCCCTCGTACACGTAGTACTCCGGCAACACACCACTCATCCCCTCACCTCCTCCTCACACCACCCCATCATGGGCCCTCACCGCCGACGCCCGGGGAGCTCTCAAGCGGGCGAAAGACGGAGGTGGCGGAGTTCGAGGTCCTCGCCCGTCGTCTCGTTCCACGCCTGGTAGGACCAGCCGCCGGGCGTGGAGATGCCGTAGCCGTCCCGGAGCGCGGCGGCGACGCTCTCGGCGAGGGCGCGGTACTGCCGCGAGGACGCCGGCCAGGGCAGGACCTGCCACCAGTTCTCGTGCCCGGCGGACGGATCGGGCTCCCGCCAGCCCGCACGGGCGATCGCCCGCGCCCCCTCCGGCGTCGCACGGGCCCGCTCGCTGAGAAAGGAATCGGCGACCACATAGGCGACCAACTCGTCCGGGCCCTGGGCGAACTGCGCGTACCGCCCGGACTCTCCCGGCTCCGACAGCACCAGCAGCGCGCCGGCCGGGAGCACGGCGAACTCCTCGGCCAGCCCGCGGGCGAATTCGTCCCAGTCCACCTACAACCCCTGGCTCACGGCCCAGTCGTGCTCGTCCACATGCTCGTTCGTCGCGAGGGCGATGTTCACGATGCGCGACAGCCGGTGGAGGGACACCGTCGAACGCTCGCCACGCCAGCGGACCTCCGGGTTGCCGCCCGGCAGCCGCCGCGTCGGCTCCCCCAGCGCGCCCGACACGGCCGCCGTCATACCGGCGAAGGCGTCCTGGAGCCGGGCCCGCTCCTCGGCCGACTCCTCATCGACGAACGAGGAGACGGCCGCCGTCACTCGTACCGCACGGCCTTCCTCGAAGGTGAACCGACCGGTCGCCCTGCCGAACCGGGTCCCCAGCCTGGCGACCGTCTCCCGGCGCGACTCGACCCGCCATCCGAAGACATCCGCGATCTTGTCGACATCGGCCCGGTCACGCGGCCATTCCAGATCGCGCAACCTACGGGCGGCCTCGGCGATCTCCTGATCCGAGAGCCTCTCAAGGTCGGTCATGACCGCATCCTAGCGGGCGCCTCCAGCCCCGAGATTCGCTGCGGCACGAACGGCGCATCGTCTCTCGCCAAATCGAATCGCGACCAGCGCACCACGCCCTTCTCGTCGGTGTGCACGCGATGGTATTCGATCTGAAGGGTTCCGTTGTCGAAGGCGTCCTGCAGAACCTTCCGCAGTTCGGGATTCGCTTCGAGGGCCTTCGCGAGATCCGGGTCCCGCGCCATGACCCAGGCGAGATACTCGGGGGTGCCCTGCTCGGCCTTCTTGCCGCCGTCGACGAGCCGGCCGCCCAGGTCGGCTCCGCCGCCCTTGGCCTCGACGATCTTCAAGGTCGGCGGAGCCCCCGTCACCAGCGAGGTCACGTCCAGGGTCCCGGAGGTTCCCGGCTTGTCGTCCAGCGGAGTCAGAAGGACCCCCGCCCCGGCCGCATGGGCCGCGTAGTCCTTGGCCGCGATCATTCCGAGCTTTTCACTGAGGCGTACGAGTTCCTCACCCTTCTTCGCGTAATCCCGCGCCCATTCCTCCATGTCGTCCAATTCATCGAGCAGCGCGTCCCGCTGTCGCGGACTCAGCCCGCCGCCGGCCTCTACATTGTTCGCGGCCGACATCAGGGAGTCATCCAGATTGCTCTTGCTCAAAGCATGGATGCTCTTGAGCCCATAGGGATTTCCTTCGGCAAAACCGTTCACGCCCGGAAGCGCCCGGATCTGCCTCGCGAGATTCGCCCTCTCCCTGACGATCTCGTCACGCCGCTCGACCAGGTCCTTGATCTGCTCCTGCACGCGGGGGCTCGGCGTGTACTCTTTCGGGCCCTCGGCGAGCTTGTGCTCGAAGTCGAACGGGCGCTCGCGGAACGGGTCCTTGGCGAACCTGCCGTTCTTGTCGTGCAGGCGCTGCGTCAGGTCGTGGCGGTAGGTGTCCGGCGGGTCCCCGTCGAAGTGGAGCTTGCGGTCCGGTGTGCGGTAGGTGCCCTCGGGGTCGTCGGCGCGATGCAGCCGCCCGTCCTCCCCTGTGATCAGCGGTGGCGGGTCGTCGCGTGAGGTGGGGGTGCCGGCGAGGTCGGAGGACGGGGTGTCCTCGGAGGGACCTCGGGCGGCTGTCTCGCCTTGGGGGCCTGGCGCGTCGCGGTTCCCGTCGTGGCCGGGGGCGAAGCCGTTCTGGCCGGTCGGATTCGCGGTGCCGTTGGGGTGGTGGGACGTCCACGAGCCGTTCGGCGGCCAGGTGGGGCGGGGCCGGCCGTCGGGGCCGGGCTCGGACGTGGACGCGAACACGTTGCCGTCGGTGTCGGACCAGGCCGGGCCGCTCGGGGCGAGGACGGGGACGCCGAGCCTGCGGGAGAGCTCGGCGGCGAAATCGCCCTCGCCCGTCCGGCAGGACAGCAGCATGACCTCGCGCCCGTTCCAGTTCGGGTCGTTGCGGATCAGCGCCGCCAGATCGTCCACGCTCAGGCGGCGCGTGCCGACGCGCACGCCGTCCGGGTCGCCGTGGCCGTCCACCACGAACCGCTGCGGGTCGGCCGGGACGCGCCGGGCCAGGTCGCGCATGCCCTCCTCGTCCGGGCCGTAGAAGGCGCGGCCCGCGGGGGTGGACTCGCTGTCGCGGTAGACGTCGCGCAGGTGGGACGGGAGGTCCGCCGGGACGCCGTCGGGCGGCGGAGGGGCGGTGTCCTGGGGCGGCGGTGGCGCGCCGTCGTGGCCGGAGGGCGTGTCCTGGTACCAGCCGTAGTGGGAGGCCGCGTCCGGTCTGGCCGTGCGGCTGCTCAGGTCGGTCGCGGGGCCTTCTGGGGGCCGCGGGTCCTGGAGGGCCTGGTTCAGGGCCTCCTGGAAGCGTCCTATGACCCGCTGGTTGATGGCGCGGTCGAGCGCCTCCTCCTCGCGGGTCATCGGGCGGTTCTGCTCCTCGGCGGCGTTGGGCAGGTCGCGGCGCGCCTCGTACAGGGAGTGCTCGTACGCGGCGACGTCGTCGATCGACCGCAGGTGCAGGCGCAGCTCGCCGATGTGGCCGTTCGGCATCCGGACGGTCAGCTGCGCGTCGCGGTAACCGCTCGGCACCGGGTTCTGCATCCGGTCCTTGAACGAGACGATCTCCACGCCGTGCCGGGCCGCGATCGACTGGATGTCGGCCAGCGCCCGGTACAGGTCCGCGACCGTGTCGAACTGGATCTTGGCGCCGAGCAGGTCGTTCAGCCGGCTCGGGTCCCCGTCGTAGTCGCCCATGATCTTGTCGAGGGCGCGGACCCGGTCCTTCTCCCCCGGGCGCAGGTGCGGCTCGCCGCCCAGCGCCCGGATCGCGGGGTCCTCGACCAGGGCCCGCAGGACCGGCACCGAGTCCCGCATGCTCTGGTACAGGCCGTCGAGGTACTCGTTGAGGTGCGGGTCGGACCTGTCCGCGGCGGGCTCGCCGTCGAAATCGGGCTGGGACGGGGCGACCCGCGGGCGGGGGTCCTCGCCGGGCCGCCGGTTCTCCTCGATCGAGCGGGACAGCCGCTCGCTGACCTGCCGCTGCTCGTCGGTGAGCGGCGTGGGCTCGGCCCTCGGGCCGGTCCCGTCCAGGAACGCGTCCGGGCCGCGCCGCTCGACGTCGGCCACGGACTGCTCGAGGATCCCGACCGCCTCAGGGTGGCTCAGCAGGCTGTCGAGGGTCTTCGGACGTGACAGCAGCGAGTCGCGGAGGGACGTCTCCAGATCGCTCAGGCCGTCCCCGGCGATGATGCGGGCCAGCTCGGGATGGTTCGGCAGCGTCTCCTCGATGCGCGCGCGGAGGCGGTCGCCCAGGGGTTCGCCGGCCTGCTCCAGCATCCGCTGGACGCGCGGATCGTCCTGGATCCGCCGCATCGTCTCCTCGGACGCGCGCGGCGGCGCCGGGTCGGCGGGCGGCGCGTCCGCCCCCGGCGGCCGGACGTCGCCGTCACCGGTGGAACGCGGTGCCGCGCCGCCGTCGTCGGGCGCGGAGGCGAGGTCGCCGCCGCGTGCCGCCGCGAACGCCGGAGCGGGGATCGTCGCCGCGGGAGCCGACGGAGCCGGCGCGGG
Organism: Actinomadura rugatobispora; assembly: GCF_055379765.1. Lineage (NCBI taxonomy): Bacteria > Bacillati > Actinomycetota > Actinomycetes > Streptosporangiales > Thermomonosporaceae > Actinomadura > Actinomadura rugatobispora. Next base: position 3,302,553 of record NZ_AP029191.1, read on the forward strand.
CGGCTGCGGCGCGGTGCCGCGCAGGGTCGGCGGCAGGTTGAAGAAGCTCCGGTAGTGGACGGTGCTGACCGGCGGCGCCTGGTTGTGATCGGTCTCCACCCACCGCGCGTGCACCACCTGCGGCGTGCGGCCGGGCAGGTTCGGCTCCGCGAAGAACTCGAACCTGTCCACCTCGACGTTGTTGGAGGCGTCCTCCTGCCGGGCCCTCAGATCCTGTTCCAGCTGGTACCAGCTGGTGGGACGGGTCGTCCCGTCCCGGTTCCAGCCCTGGTTCTCCACCCGCCACTGCGGGAAGTAGTTGATCGCCTCGCCCGGTCCGTGCCCGGCGTGGCCGAAGATGTGGCCGCCGTCGAACAGCCGGTACGGCGGGTACTCCCCGCGGCCGGTCGCGCCCGCCGCGCGCTGCACCGACTCGTAACGGTCGTGGTCGCCGCCGTACTCCGGCCTGCCCGTCGCGCTGTCCGCCTGGCCGTTCTCGTCGGTGTGGTAGAGGAACGTGGCGGGCTCGACGTCGTCGTCCCCCAGGTTCCCGGTGCGGACGGCCGGCGGCGGGTCGAGGTCGTCCGACGACAGGTTCTCGAACCGGTCCCGCGGCTCGATCATGTAGTTGGTGTTCGGCCGCGGGACGCGGACGCCGCCGTCCGCGGTCTCCTGGGTGCCGAGCTCGGGGTTGTAGCCGCCCTCGGCGTCCCCGTACCACGTCCGCACCCACTGCACCTGCCGGTCGCCGCCGGTGTAGAAGACGCCGTGCAGCCGGCTCTCCGGCGCCGGCGTGCGGACCTCGTAGCGGGTGTGGGCGTCCAGGTCGGTCCGCGTGCTGAACGGCGGCGACGCCGGGTCGTGCTCCATCTCCCGCCGGTGGATCGGCTGCGCCGGATCCGTGCCGGGGATGTGCGTCGGCGGGTCGAACGGCGCGGCGGGCGGCGACAGCCGGTCATCACCCCCGCGGAACACGTGCGGATCCCCGACCCCCAGGTCCACCCGGTGCACCACGCCCGGCTCGGGCTGCGTCAGGTCCGGGTTGGTGTTGGGGTCGACCGCCGGCCGCGGGGGCGTGGAGACGTGCGTGACCCTGCCGTGGCCGTTCGGCGGCTCGGGCGGCCCCGTGTACGCGATCGTCCGGACGACCGTGCCGTCCGGCGTCCGCTGCCGGACCTCGTAGCGCGTGTGCGGGTCGAGGTCGCGGCGGTCGGCGACGCGGTCGGCCGGCCCGACCGTGACGCTGTCCTCGCGCTGGTGGGACGGGTTCCAGTCCGCCTGCTCGTGCGGCGACCTCCCCCGCGGGGACGCGTCCTGCCCCGTGGTGTCCACCGGATGCCCGGGGGCGTGACCGTCGCGTCCGGCCGGGCTGGTGCCGCCGCCCGGGTGATGCGTCGTCCAGCCGCCGTTGGGCGGTATGTCCGGGTGCATGCGCCCGTCGGGCCCGCGATGCCCGGACGAGGCGTACACGTTCCCGCCGTCATCGGACCAGGCCAGGCCGCTAGGCGCGGTCACCGGCACGCCCAGGCGCGAGGCCAGCTGCGCGGCGAAGTCACCGTCCCCGGTGCCGCAGGACAGCAGCATGACCTCGCGGCCGTTCCAGTTCGGATCGCGGCGAATCAGGTCGGCCACATCGTCCGCGCTGAGACGGCGGTCGCCGACCCGCATCCCGTCCCGGTCACCGTGGCCGTCCACCACGAACCGGTCCGGATCCACCGGGACGCGCTGCGCGAGATCCCGCATAGGCCCGTCCTCGGGGCCGTAGAAGGACCGTCCGGCCGGAGTCTGGTCGCTCCCGCGGTAGACGTCGTCCAGGCCCGCGGGCGGCTGCTCGTCCACACGGCCGCCGTCGACCTCGCTTTGCGGATCGTCCAGGGCCGAACGCGGCCGTGCGTCACCTGGATCATGCGGCGCGGACGTCCCCGGCGCGGCCGCGTGCCCCGGACTCGGCGCACCCGGCGGGATCGCGGTCGCGCGGACCTCGTAGACGGGCCTGCCGTCCGGACCCCGGCCCTGGTACTGCACATCGGTGATCTCGTACCGGGTGCCGCGCGGCAGCACCAGCTCCCGCTGGTTCGGGTACGCGCTGTCCTGGCCCATCCACACGCCGCGCGACCCGGCCGGAAGGTCGATGTGGATCCGATAGTTGAACGGGTTGCCGTCCACGACCGCCGGATCGCGTCCCAGCGACGTCGACATGTAGGCGGGCTCGGTCTGCGTGGAACCCACCAGCAGCTCCGGGCTGCGGTTCCCCAGCGGAGTGCCGTCGGCGAGCCGCATGAACGACACGTCGTGCAGCCCGCGCTCCACCTGGACCGGCTCGGGAAGCGGCTGGTCCAGAGCCTGGTCGAGCTCGGCGATCCGCTGGTTGAACGCCGCCACGGTCGGCGGCCCGCCGAAGTACTGGTGCAGGAAGTCCCGCTGCTGCGAGGTCTGCACCATCTGCGCGACCCGCTGCTCGGGGTTCGGGAACGACAGCACGTGCTGGAGCAGCCCCCGCTGCTGCGGGGTGAGATTCGGGTTCGCCCACATGCGGTGCAGGTCGGGCGTCCTCGGCAGGTAGCCGCCGTTCATGTTCGCCAGGTCCCACAGCGCCCGGTGCTCGGACTCCATGCGGTTCAGGAACCCGGGCAGGTCCGCGCCGGGACGCAGGAACTGGTTCGGCATCGACTGCACCGTGTACCAGTGCAGCGCCTGCCGCAGATGGGGCGGCAGCCCGTCGTAGACGTCCCCCAGATGCCCCTCGCCGTACGCCTCGCCCTCGTCGTCGGTGCCGAACCGCCGGACGCCGTCCGGCCCCACGTCACCGGGCCGGGAATCGCGCGGCGGCGAGGGGTCCGCGACGTCCCAGCCGCTGGACGACACCTGCCCGTGCTCGTCGACGTCCACCCGGCCCGTGGGCGTGACGACCCGTACACCGAGGTTCTCCGCCAACCGCGTACCGAAGTCCCCCGCACCGGCGCGGTCGGCGAGGATCATCACCTCGCGGCCGTTCCAGTTCGGGTCATTGCGGATCAGATCGGCGACCTCGTCCGGCCCGAGCCGCCGCCCGCCCGGAGCGAGCCCGTCGACCACGAACCGCCGGGGATCCGCGGGTATCCGCCGTGACCGATCCCGCGCCGCCGGATCATCGTGCAACGACCGCCCGGCGGGGGTTGCCTCCCCACCGTGCCGCGGCCGCCCGGATCCGGGCGGAGGAGCCCCCGTCCCGTCGTCCGCCCCTGGCGTCCGCCCAGGCCCGGAGCCCTCGGCATCCGCCCGTCCAGCCGGAGCCCCACCCCGAGGATCGGAAGAACTCAAATCCGTAGAACCCCGCGGATCCGCAGGCGTACGCGGATCAGCGGCAGCACGCGGATCGGCAGACGAACGCGAATCCGTCGTCGCACGCGGGTCCCCGGGCGTCCCCGAACCGGCAGACGAACGCGGGTCCGCGGTCACGCGCGGATCCCCGGCCGTACTGGGCCCAGCAGCAGCGCGCGGGTCTGCGATGGCACGCGGATCAGCAACGGCACGCGAATCCGCAGGCGTACTGGACGCAGTCGACGAACGCGGATCCGCAGGCGTACGCGGATCAGCGGCAGCACGCGGATCGGCAGACGAACGCGGATCCGTCGTCCCACGCGGGTCCCCGGGCGTCCCCGAACCGGCAGACGAACGCGGGTCCGTGGTCGCGCGGGGATCGGCAGGCGTACTGGACGCAGTCGACGAACGCGGATCCGCAGGCGTGCGCGGATCAGCGGCAGCACGCGGATCGGCAGAGGAACGCGGGTCCGTCGTCGCACGCGGGTCCCCGGGCGTACCCGAATCGGCAGGCGAGCGCGGGTCTGCGGACGTGGCGGGCCCGGCGGGGGTGTTGGTGGTGGCGGGCGGGCGCGAAGGTGTCGCGGCGCGCGGGTCGGACGACGGTGTGCCCGTGGCGGCGGGGGTAGCCGACGGGCGTGGGTCGGTGGCTGCGTTCTGGTCGGCTTGGGTGCGCGGGTCTGTGGGCGGAGGGTCGTTTCCTCGGGCGGCCGCGGGCTGGTCGGAGCCTCGGGGGGTGGTGGTCGCGGGGTGGCCGGGGGCGTGGCCGTTCTGGCCCGCGGGCGCGGTGTCGCCGTTGGGCTGGTGGGTGGTCCAGCCACCGTTGGGCGGCATGTCCGGTTCCTTGCGGCCGTCGGGGCCGGTGGTCCCGGAAGACGCGTAGACGTTGCCGTCGGTGTCGGACCAGGCGAGGCCGTGCGGCGCCGTGACCGGGACGCCCAGGCGCTCGGCGAGCTGCTGGGCGAACGGGCCGCCCGCGGTGTCGCACGACAGCAGCATGACCTCGCGGCCGTCCCAGTTCGGGTCGTTGCGGATCAGGTCGGCGACCTCGTCGACGCCGAGGCGACGGCTGTCGACGATCATGCCGTCGGCGTCGCCGTGGGAGTCGACCACGAACCGGTTCGGGTCGGCCGGGACGCGCTGGGCGAGGTCTCGCATGGGGGCGTCGTCGGCCCCGTAGAAGGAGCGGCCCGCAGGCGTGGACTCGCTGTTGCGGTAGACGTCGTGCAGGTCCGCCGGGAGGCCGTCGGGGATCTGGCCGGACGCGTCGTCTGGTTGGTCGGGGGTCTCGGCGCCGTCCGTCGTGTCCGTGTCGGTGGCTTCGCGGTGGCGGGGGCCGTCGTCGGGCGGCGGGGGGCCGTCCCCGTCGGACGGCGGTGGGGCGTCACCGCCGGAACCCGTGGTCGGGTCGAGGTCGAACTGGCGCCGCTCGAACCCCGAGTAGTACGGGTTCCCGTTGGCGTCCACGCCGACCTGGGCGCGCGCGTAGTGGTATTCGAGCGTCCCGTCGTCGAGCGCGTCGCGGAGGTCGGCGGCGAGGTCGGCGTCGGCGCCGCCCCGCTCCTCCATCGCGTTCAGGATGCTCTTGACGTACTCGCGGTGGCCCTGCTGGTACTGGTGGCCGTCCTCGCCCTGGCGGGAGCCGAGCTGCGCGGACGGCCCCTTGGCCTCGATGACGAAGTGGTGGTCCTGCCCGGTGACGGGGTCGTGGACGCGGTAGACCTGGTCGAACTCCCCGCTGCGGGCGCTCTGCGGCGCCTCCCCGTCGGCCGTGGGACGCGGGAACAGCTGCTCGATCTCGAGGTCGGTGCGCGGCCCGAACCGCTCCTGGAGGATGGCCTGGAACGCGTCGTCGGCGGCGTGCTCGCCGAGCTGCTCCCCGTAGCCGGTCTGCTCCTCGAACGCCTGGCGCCGCTCCTCGCGGTTCTCGGGCGTCGGGTCGCTCTTGTAGTTCTCGACCGCGTCCCTGACCCGGTCGATGGCGTCGGAGCGCTGGTTGATGAGGTCCTGGAGCTCCTGGCGGCGTTCGGGCAGGACCGAGGCCGGTACGGGGCGCTCCTCGACGTAGTCGGCGCGCCGCACCGGGGTGTCGGGCAGCGCGTCCCACTGGCCCTGCTGGTCGTTCCAGCGCAGCGGAGGGTTGACGTTGCCGTCGGCGTCCGGCGCGGTCGTGCGACGGACGGCCTGCCCTTCGCGCAGGTAGTAGTTGCTCCAGTCGAGGGCCTGGCGCTTGCGTTCGCGGGTCTCGGGGCTGTCGCGGACGGAGTCGCCCGGGCGGCGCGGCGGGTCCTGTGGCGTGCCGTCGCCGTCGTCGCCGCGGGCACGCGGAGCCGGGCCGGCTTCCGGTGGAGCGGAGTCGCGTCCGGGCGGCGGCGTTCCGACCGGCGTCGGCTGCTGGGTGCCGGGGTCGTTGGCGCGCGGCGGCGCACCGGCGCCGGTGGCGTCGGGCCTGCCGACCGGGCTCGGCTGGCTGCTCAGCGTGCTGCCGGGCGGCGTCGTCTGGGTGGACGGGTCGTTCGGCCGCGCCGGGGTCGCCGGCTGCTCGTTCCGCTGCGTCGCGGGCGTTTCCGGGGTGCGGGGCTGGCCGGGGACACCGTCCCTGGGCGGCGTCGTAGCCCCATCGGGCCGCTCGGGACGCTGGTTAGGCGTTCCCGGCCCCTCCTCGGTCGGACGGCGCGGAGTGCTGGTGCTGTCGTCACTCGTACGAGGCGGCGTGGAGCCCTCGTTGGTGGTACGAGGCGGGGCGCCGGTGGTGTCGTCCGTCGCACGCGGCGGGGTGGAGGTCTCGCTCGTACGAGGCGGCGCGCCAGAACTGTCGTCGGCCGCACGCGGCGGCGTGGAGCCCTCGTTGGTGGTACGAGGCGGCGTGCCGGTGGTGTCGTCCGTCGCACGCGGCGGCGTGGAGGTCTCGCTCGTACGAGGCGGCGCGCCAGAACTGTCATCGCTCACACGCGGCGGCGTGGAGCCCTCACCCGTCGTACGCGGCGGCGTACCGCTGGCCTCGTCGGCGGTACGAGGCGGCGCGCCAGAACTGTCGTCCGTCGCACGCGATGGTGTAGAGCCCTCGCCCGTCGTACTAGGCGGCGTGCCCGTGCTGTCGTGCGTCGCACGCGGCGGCGTGGAGCCCTCGCTCGTGGTGCGAGGCGACGTGCCGGTGGCCTCGTCGGTGCTACGCGGCGGGGCGGAATTCTCGTTTGTTGCACGGGGCGGCACGCCAGAGCCGTCATCGGTCGCGCGCGGCGGCGTGGAGCCTTCGCCCGTCGTACTAGGCGACGTGCCGGTGTTGTCGTTGGCCGTACCGGGCGGCGTGGAGGTCTCGTTCGTCGTACGAGGCGGGGCGCCAGAGGTGTCGTCGCCCGGACGGCGTGGGCTCGGGGGTTGTCCCTCGGGCCGGTTCGGTGTCGACGGGCGGTTGTCCGTGGACGGCGGGCGGTTCGACGCCGGATCGGCGGACGGCGTCGTGGACGGGCGGGCCGTCCCAGGCGAGCCTCCACCCGGCGACGACCCGCCTCCGCCGCCCATTGCGGGGGCTCCGCCGACGGGCATCGCACCCGGAGCCGGGGCGCCCGCGGCTGCCGGAGTACCGGACGCGGCGGGCGTACCCGAGGACGGCGCCGCGGACGAAGGCCCTGCGGACGCACCCGGATCGCTGGGCATCGACGCGAGCGTGGCACCGGGGATCGTGCCCGGGGCCGGGCCACCACCGCCGGTGTCGCCTGCGAGCAGGCTGGCGACACGGTTCCCTCCACCGGAGCCGCCGTCGGAGGACCCTGAACCGGTTCCGCTCGGGGAACCTCCGTCGCCGTTCGCCGACGACACCTGCGGCGAACCGCCCGGGGACGACCCGCCCCCGGTGTCCGTGCTTCCGACGGGCGTCGCCTGCGGGGAGCCGCTGCTGGACGTGTCGGTCGAGGGGCCGCTGGGCGTCTGCGGAGAGCCGCCGGAGCCGTCCGAACCGCCTCCGGTGGACGGCCCGCCCGGGGAAGGCGACCCACCGCCACTGGACGAACCGTCGCCCGTGCTGGAAACGCTCGGCCCCGAGCCGGTCGATCCGCCGGAACCCGAGTCGCCTGAACCGCTGCCGGTGCCGGAGCCACTGCCGGTGCCGGTGCCCGAGCCGCCGTCGCCGCCCGAACCGGTCCCCGAACCCGAGCCCGTTCCAGAGCCGGTCCCGCTGCCGGAACCGCCGCCGTCGCCGCCACCCGAGCCCGTCCCGGAACCCGTGCCGGAGCCCGAGCCCGAACCGGAGCCGCCGTCGCCGCCACCAGAACCCGTACCGGAGCCCGTACCCGAGCCGGAGCCGCTGCCCGTACCCGAGCCGCCGTCGCCGCCGCCGGAACCTGTGCCGGAACCCGAGCCACCGTCGCCGCCGCCTGAGCCCGAGCCACTGCCTGAGCCCGTCCCCGAACCCGAACCGGAGCCGGAACCAGACCCCGAGCCAGATCCGCCGTCGCCCGAGCCTGAGCCGTCACCCGAGCCGCCGTCACCGGAGCCGCTGCCGCTGCCGGTGCCCGCGCTGAAGTCGGTCAGGCCGCCGCGGGCGCCGCCGATCGCGCCGCCGGCCGCGCCGGAGGTGGCGCCCTTGGCGATGTCCTCCAGGCTGAGGGACTCGCCGTGGATGGCGGCCGAGGCGATCGTTCCGGCGGCGCCGCCGAGGGCCTCGGAGGTGCCCTCGCGCAACGCGCCCTTGAGGAGGCTGCCGGCGGCGGTGTCCGCGGCGCCCTCGACGCCGGGGATCTTGCCCATGCCGCCCGCGATGCCGCCGGAGATGGCGCCGCCGATCGCGCCGTCCACGGTGGACCGCAGCGTCTGGTCCCAGTTGATCCCGTCCCGGTTGCCCTGGGCGACCTGGATGCCCTGGATCAGCAGGTCGAGTCCGCCGCCCTCCAGCGCGCCCATGACCGCGCCGTGGATGATGGCGTTGCGGGCCAGCCAGGACAGCAGCCGCTGGAAGATGATCCGCGCGCTGACCTGCCCGGCGGCCTGGACGGCCGGGATCGCCGCGGTGGACGCGCCGAACGTCGCGAAGGCGGCCTTGATCAGGAGGATGATCTCGATCGCCGTGATGATCAGCAGGGCGATGAACATGTACTTCGCGTACTCGATGTCCGTCGCGCCGTCGTTGAGCACCTTGGCGAGGTTGTCGCAGGCCTCGGCGAGTTTGGTCAGCCGCTGCGGATCCACGGAGACCCAGGTCTCCCAGTGCATCCGGAACTCTTCGGCGGCGTAGCCCTGCAGCGAGCCCAGCACCTCGGCCGCGACGCCCTGCAGTTCCCCGATCAGCTCCCGGACCTCACCGCCGGCGTCCGTCCAGCCCTCGGCGGCACGCCGCATGGCGGTCTCGTCGCCCTCCGGCCAGTCGGAGCCCACGATCCAGGACAGCCATTTGACCGAGTCGGGGATCTCAAGCCCCACGGATCACCGGCTTTCCTGGAGGGTGCCCCGGCCGTCAGGCTGGGGAGGAATCTGGCCGCCCGCGGAGCGGGGCAGGGAAAGAGCAACCGCCGTCAGGCGATGGGTCGTCCCCCGGTATGTGCGTATCCGATCATGTCGGCCTCCCCTGACGTTGTGTGGTGCGGGTGGCCGGTCGGGTACGTGGAGTGAGAATGTCGGTGGCGGTCGGTAGGTTCCGGTGCCATGCGGACGGCGTACAAGTGCCGGGCCTACCCGGACTCCGAGCAGGCGGCCGTCTTCGGCCGCACGTTCGGGTGTGTGCGCCTGGTGTGGAACAAGACGCTCGCCGAACGCGTCGCGGCCTACCGCGAGCGAGGCGAGAAGACCTCCTACAAGCAGACCGACGCCGCGCTGACCCGCTGGAAGAAGACCCAAGACCTCGCGTTCCTGTCGGAGGTCTCCTGCGTGCCGCTCCAGCAGACGCTGCGGCACCAGCACACCGCGTTCGCGAACTACTTCGCCAGGCGCGCCCGCCACCCGCGGTTCAAGAACCGCAACGGTCGCCAGGCCGCGCACTACACGCGCTCGGCGTTCCGCATGAGGAACGGCGAGCTGCACGTGGCGAAGACGAGCACGCCGCTGGCGTTCGTGTGGTCCTTCGACGACGTGGACCTGACCACGCTGCATCCGACCATGGGCGTGATCTCGCGTGAAGGGGACGGACGCTGGTATGTGACCTTCGCCGTCGACACCGACGCCCCCCGGCCCCTCGCCGAGACCGGACACGCCATCGGGATCGACCTGGGCGTCAAGGAATTCGCGGTGACCTCCGATGGGGAGCGCATCGCCAACCCCAGGCATCTGGAGCGAAAGGCCCGCAACCTCGCCCGCTACCAGCGCCGCATGGCCCGCTGCCTGCGCGGGTCGGCCAACCGCCGCAAGGCCAAGGGCAAGGTCGCCCGCGCCCACCGCAAAGTCCGCAACGCCCGCGCCGACTTCCTGCACCGCACCTCCACACATCTTGTGCGCAAGGCCGACACCATCGTGATCGAAGACCTCGCGGTCGCCAACATGGTGCGCAACCGCAGCCTCGCCCGCGCCATCTCCGACTGCGGGTGGGGTGAGTTCCGGCGCCAACTGGAGTACAAGGCGGAGCGTGCCGGGCGGCGGCTGGTGGTCATCGACCGCTGGCACCCCTCGTCCAAGACCTGCTCGGCCTGCGGGCACCTGCTCGCCGAGCTGAGCCTCTCGACCCGGCACTGGACGTGCCCGGGCTGCCGCACCCGGCACGACCGGGAGATCAACGCGGCCGAGAACATCCTTGCGGCCGGTCTGGTCGCAGCCGGGGCGAGCCCCGGCGATGTCTGCGGAGCTGATGTCAGACGGCAAGGGCCCTCCCTTCCGCACTCGGCTGTGAAACAGAAACCACCGGCGGCGCGAGCCGCCGGAATCCCCTCCCTACGGCTCTAGGGGAGGGGAGGATGTCAAGTCTTCCGGATCGTCGCGGCGTCCTCGGCCGCGCTGTACTGCTTGGCCATCTGCTCGACGCCTTCGCGGACCTGTCCGAGCCCCTCGGCGAGCTGCCCGAACAGTTTCAGCACGTCCTGGCTCGGCTTCAGGTAGTTCTTCTCGAACTCCTGGCCGGTCTTGTCGCCGCCCCAGCACTTGCCCTCGGCGGAGAGGGCGGACTCCAGGGCGGTGTGGATCCTCTTGAGGGAACCGGCCCCGCGCTGGAACCCGCCGGCGGAGCGCTTGAGTGCGCCGGTGTCGACGCGCAGCTCGTTGGTCATCGGTCCAGCAGTCCGTAACGTTCGCGTACGGCGTCGAAGTCGCCCGGGGTGTCGCCGACCAGCTTGGTGAAGTCGAAGTCCGACTGCTCGGCGCCCTCGGGCACCAGGCCCTCCATGGCCTCGCGGGCCTTGCCGGAGACCTGGTCGGCGGCGTTCCGGGCGGCTTCGAGGACGGCTTCGGCCAGTTCCTCCGACCCGAGCTTGCGGTAGCGGCGCGGGTCGAACTCGAGTGAGGTGAGCCGCCCCTGCCGGTCGACCCTGGCCTTGACGGCCCCGTCCCCGCCCTCGCCCTCGGCTTCGAGCGCGGTGAGCCGGTCCTGCAGCTTCTTCAGCTGCTCGTGCTGCTTCTTGTACTCCTTGAGCAGCTCATCGATATGCGCCTGCCACTCCGCGCGCACCTGGCCCCCTCCGCCGTCCCCCGGCATGGTCGTGGTCGGCCGTCATGGTCTGATCATGAACAGGAGCCCTATTGTTCACGATTTTGCCGCATCTCGACAATCCCTGGACATAACAACGCAGCGTGATCAGTGGTAAGGGAAATGAGAAACCGCCCAGCTGATCAGGTCTTGCGAGCATCCCGCCCGGCCCGCCAGGGCGGCGGCTGGATTTCCGGGTCGCAGAGACGGCACCCGAGCTCACCTTGGTAAATGCCGTGGGCGGGGCAGCGTTCGAGGAACTCCGCGGGCGGCGGGACGCGCCAGTCGCCCCACCGCCGCGGCCGCCGCCGGACGGGAACGGGCGCGGCCAGCCCGTCCGCCATCGCCCGGTAACGGCGCAGGGAGTCCGGCGCGTAAGGGGGGTCGTAGGTCAGCAGGTGCCAGCCGTGGCGGGTCATCGCCTTGCCGAGCAGCGCGAGGAGGAACGCCTTCTCCGCGGGCCAGTCCGCCGTCCAGGGGAGCGCGCTCAGGTCGAACCCGTCGAACCCGCGCGAGTGGCGGTGCCCGTCGGCGAAGTGCAGGACGAGGTTCCGTTCCCAGTCGGACTCGGCGATCGCGCTGCCTGCCAGCGTCAGGACGTCGAAGAAGACGTCCGTGCCGCCGTTGGTGAGGTAGAGGCAGTCTTCGTCGGCCCGGGTGCCGTGGACGGTGAACCTGTTCCCCACGCGCTCACGCCTCCGCACCCACGGCGGCCTCGCGGAGGCGGGCGGCGATGCGCTCGGGCGGGACGTCGTTGATCCAGGCGGCCATGCCCGACTCCGACCCCGCCAGGAACTTGAGCTTGTCGGGTGCGCGCCGGATCGAGAACAGTTGGAGGTGCAGCCGCAGCAGGTCGCGGCCCTCGCCCGTCGGCGCCTGGTGCCAGCCCGCCACGTACGGCAGCGGCGTCCCGTACAGCGTGTCGCCGCGGCGGAGCAGGTCGCGGTAGAGGACGGCGAGTTCGTCGCGCTCGGGCCCGGTCAGCGCGGCGAGGTCGGGGACGTGGCGGTGCGGCATCACGTGCGCCTCCACCGGCCAGCGTGCCGCGGCCGGGACGAACACCGTCCAGTGCTCCCCCGAGGCGACGATCCGCGTGCCCGCCACGCGCTCGGCGTCCAGGACGTCCTCGAACAGGTCGCGGCCGGTGGACGCGCGGTGCGCGGACGCCATGGCGAGCATCCGCTCGGTCCGGGGCGTCACGAACGGGTAGCCGTAGATCTGGCCGTGCGGATGGTGCAGTGTCACCCCGATCTCCACGCCGCGGTTCTCGAAGACGAACACCTGCGCGATGCCCGGCATGTCCGACAGTTCGGCCGTGCGGTCCGCCCACGCGTCGATCACCAGCCGGACGCGCTCGATCGGGAGCCGGGCGAGGGTCGCGCCGTGGTCGTCGGTGAAGCAGACGACCTCGCACCGGCCGCCGCCCGGCGCCCGCGCGAAGATCTCCTGCCCGTCGACCGTGGCCGGCACGTCCGGCGTGCGCGAGGAGAAGGACGGGAAGCGGTTCTCGAACGACACGACCTCGTACCCCGCGTCGGGTATCTCCGAGGCGGGACCGCCCGGGCACAGCGGGCACTGGTCGGGCGGCGGCAGGAACGTGCGCGTGTTGCGGTGCGCGGTGACGGTCACCCGGTCGCCGGTCAGCGGATCGCGCCGGGTCTCGCACAGCGGCTCGGCCGCCGGGAGGTCGCGGGGATCGGGCACCGGCGTCCGCCCAGGCTCCCGGTCGAAGTAGACGATCTCGCGCCCGTCGGCGAGCCTGCTCCGTGTACGCGCCACCCCGCGAGATTACTGGACGCCGCCCGGGGCTCCGCGGCCGTCAGCGGGGCAGTCGCAGGTCGTCGCGGGCCTGGTCGAACCGGTCCTTCCAGATCCACAGGCGCCGGGACGGCGGCGCCAGGTGGTAGCCGAACGGGCCGAGCGTCCGCAGGCCGTCGAGGTCGACGCAGACGCGCTGGTAGGCGTTCTCCACCGCGGCCTCCGGATCGCCCAGGTCGCGCGCGCCGAGCTTGACGCAGGCCCGGTACTCGTAGGCGAGCAGCAGGTCCTCCCCGAACGCCTCCCACATGCCGCGGCGTCCCGTCCAGGCGGCGTCCGCCGCGTCCAGCAGCACCCGCAGGTCGGGGTCGCGCGGGATGGACGGGTGGACGAGGAACATCGCGCCCCAGCCGTCCGCCACCATGTCGAGGTTGAACGTGCGCCGGTCGGGGTGGTCGCGGGGCGGCCGCGGGTCGCCGCGGTCGGCCCCGGCGAACCAGGGCGCCAGGTAGGCCAGCAGGCGCCCGTACCGGTCGACGATTTCCCCGGTGGGCACGACCGCGACCCGCCGGACACTGCCATTGGGACGGGTGAGCCGGCGCTCGCGCAGCGTCTGGAAGTGGGCGGTGGCGCGCTCGGCGGCGGCGATGTGCCGTGCCGCGGCGTCGGGGGTGAGCCGCGCGAGCAGATGGTCGCGGAGGCCATCGGGGATCAGCGTCCCGAACGTGCCGTCGGTGAGCCGCTCGCGGCAGCGGTCCAGCTTGGGCTGGGCGGTGGACGCCTTCCCGGCGTACTGCGCCTTCTCCGGGGTGTCCACGGAGACCATGCGGATCGGCTGCTCGACGACCGGGGTGTCGCCGTCGGAGTGCTCGATCAGCACCCGGGCGGCGGCCGGGTGATCGGCGCGCGGGAAGTCGAAGGTCGCCATGGCGTCCCCTGGGGTGAGCCCGTCGTCCCCACACCATCGCACCCTTTGCCCGCTTTGTCGGAGATTGACCGCTTGCGGACCGCCGGGAATGAACCCGAAACTTTGTATGTTGTACGGAGTTACAACCGACAGAGAGGCAGGACGTGACCCTCCACCCCTTCGACGCGGCCGGCGAGTTCGACCGCCAGGTCCGCACCCTGATCGACCGTGACCACCACCGGGCCGCCGGGCTCGGCGAGGAGGAGTTCGCCGCCCTGCTGGCCCCGCTGCGCCCCGCCGCACTCGAACACGCCACGACATCGCCGGGCGAAGGCCGCGCCCCGTTCGTCCTGGTCCTCACCCGCGAGGTGGTCCCGGTCGAGGAGGCCATCGCGCGGACGACCCTGCACGGCAAGAAGAAGCCCGGAGTCATCGACCGCAACTACGCCGACGACGACATCGTGAAGTTCGTCCCCACCAAGGAGGTCGAACTGCCCGACGCCCGCGCCTACCTCCTCCACGGCATCGAACGCGGCGAGGAGTTCTGCGGCGCCGTGCCCAACGACGCCATGGACGCCATCGCCGCCCGCGGCCGCACCCTGCTGACCATCGAGGAGGGCATCGCACTGGTCACCCAGTTCCCCGCCGTCCTGGCGAAGAACAAGTGCTTCTCACTGGGCGGATCGCGCTGCGGCGACCGCCGCGTCCCGGCGATCTGGATCAGCCAGAACGCACCCAAGCTCGGCTGGTGCTGGGCAGGCAACCCGCACACCTGGCTAGGCATGGCCTCAGCCACAGGCCGCACCCACTAAACACCCCCGCACCACCGCGTCCCGACCGGGACCACCGTGCCCAGCCGGGCCAGCCACGCCGAGCGCGTGACCGCCACGTCCTCGCCCGGGCCGCCGCACCCTGACCGAGGCCGCCGAGCCCGCTAGGTGACCGTCGCGCCGCGCCCGTCATCGCCGCGTCCTGGCCGGGGCCGTTGCGCCCTGGCCGGGGCGGCCCCCGTGTCTGGTGCGTTGATGGTGGTGGGGGGTGGGGCGGTCAGGGCCAGCGGTAGCCTGCGCCCGTGCCGGCGACGTGGTACGGGAGGTAGCAATCGTGGTCACATGCTCGTCCTTGCAGGTCAGGCACAGGTAGGTGCGATGACCGCGCAGGCCGCGGCCGCGTTCGGCGCAGGGCGGGCAGACGCAGGGCGACCATCCGACGATGACCCGCCCCGGCCCCAGCCGATGCCCTCGCGGGCACACGAACGGCACATGCTCCGGGCTCTGCTGCACACCCCCACTCTAATCGAACATATGATCGACCACGTCCAGGCCCGGCGGCCCACTCGACCTGCGGTTCGTTGGGCCGCCGGGGGGAGCGTCAGCGGTCGCGGGTGATGACCAGGCGGGCCAGGGAGCGGAGTTCGTCGGAGGCGGGCGATCGGGGTCGGGCCAGGTCGAGGTGGCCGAGGGACTCTTCCAGGTAGTACGCGGCGCGGCTCTCGGCCCAGGCGCGGCCGCCCGCCGCCTCGACGAGTTCCGCGGCGTGGACGGACTCGGCGTCGGTGAGGGAGCGGTCGGTCCGGTAGAGGGCGGCCAGTTCCTCGCCCGCGGCCCCGTCGGACGACAGCGCGGCCACGACCGGGAGCGACTTCTTGCGGCTGCGCAGATCGGAGTGCACGGGCTTGCCGGTCACGACGGGATCGCCCCAGATGCCCAGCAGGTCGTCCACGAGCTGGAAGGCCAGGCCGAGCAGCTCGCCGAACCGCCGGTAGTGGTCGATCAGGTCGGGCGGGCCGGTGCCGTGCGCGGCGCCGATGGCGCAGGCGCCGCCGAGCAGGGCGGCGGTCTTGTTCGCCGCCATCGCCAGGCTCTCGTCCAGGTCGACGTCCTCGCGCAGCTCGAACGCCATGTCGGCGCTCTGCCCCTCGACCAGGTCGATCACCGCCCGCGCCAGCATCCGCCCCGCCTCTAGCGCCGCCGGATGGCGGCCGTCGGCGAGCACCTCGAACGCGCAGGCCAGCATGGCGTCGCCGGCCAGGATCGCGGCGGGCTCGCCGAACACGCTCCAGGCCGTCGGACGGTGCCGGCGGGTGAGGTCGCCGTCCATCACGTCGTCGTGCAGCAGCGAGAAGTTGTGCGCGAGCTCGACCGCCACGGCGGCCGGGAGGGCCGCCGTGGCGGTGCCGCCGGACGCCACGGCGGTCAGCAGCACCAGCGCCGGGCGGATCGCCTTGCCCCCGCCGGCTTCGGTGGGACGGTCCCGCGCGTCCCGCCAGCCGAAGTGGTAGGCGGCCACCCTGCGCATCGAGTCGGACAGGTGGACGGTGGCCTCGCGCAGCGCCGGGTCGAGCAGCCCCCTGCTCCACTCCAGCACCTCGCCCGCGGTCCGGCCCGCCGTCTCACCCGCCTCGGTGTCGCCTGTGACGGTCTCGCCTGTCACCGGGCGACCTCGACGTTCTCCAGTACGCCGAGCGCGTCCGGGACGAGTACGGCCGCCGAGTGGTAGGTGCTGGCCAGGTACGACACGATCGCCTTGTCGTCCACGCCCATGAACCGCACCGACAGGCCCGGCCGGACCTCGTCGGGCAGCCCCGTGCGGCGCAGGCCGACCACGCCCTCGTCGGACTCGCCGGTCCGCATGCACAGGATCGAGGTGGTCCCCGACGAGCTGATCGGGATCTTGTCGCAGGGGAAGATCGGCACACCGCGCCAGGCCTGCACCCGGACCCCGTCGTGGACGGTTCCCTCCGGGTAGACGCCGCGGCGGGTGCATTCGCGGCCGAACGCGGCGATCGCCTTGGGGTGGGCCAGGAAGAACCGCGACTTGCGGCGCCGGGCGACCAGATCGTCCATGTCGTCGGGCGTGGGCGGGCCGGATCGGGTGGAGATCCGCTGCCGCAGGTCGGCGTTGTGCAGCAGCCCGTACTCGGCGTTGTTGAGCAGGTCGTGCTCCTGCCGTTCGAGCAGCGCCTCGACGGTCAGCCGGATCTGCTGCTCGATCTGGTTCATCGGCTCGCTGTAGAGGTCGGCGACCCGGGTGTGGACGCGCAGCCTGGTCTGCGCGACGCTCAGCTCGTACTCGCGCGGCTTGAGCTCGTAGTCGACGAACGTGCCGGGCAGCACCGGCTCGCCGAAGTGCCCGGCGGCCAGGTCGATCGCGGCCTCGCCGGAACGGTTGCGAGGCGGCTCGGGCGCGGCGGCGCACGCCTCCAGATGGGTGCGCAGCGGGTCGGACAGGCCGGTGAGCTGTGCGATGTCGGTGGCCGACAGGATGAGCACCGTCGTCGGGGTGACCGCCCGGACCGAGTACTCCCAGGTGCCGGCCTCGCCGAGGAGCGCGCGGTCGCCGAGGAACCGGCCGTCGGCCAGCACGCCCAGCTCGGTGCGGGCGCCGTACGCGCCGGAGCCGATCCTGCTGACCTTGCCGTGCGCGATCAGGATGACCTGCTCGACCGGCTCGCCCTCGGTCACGATGGTCTCGCCCGGGGCGTACTCGTGCTGGGTGAAGCGCTGCGCGACCGCCTCCAGCGCGGTGGTGTCGTCGAACCCGCGCAGCGGCGGCAGCTCGGCCAGCTCCGGCGGGACGACGCTGATCGCGCTGCCGATGTTGACGAAGCTCACCAGCCCGTCACCCAGCTGGTAGGTGAGGCGGCGGTTGACCCGGTACGTGCCGGCCGTGACCTCCACCCACGGCAGCAGCCGCAGCAGCCATCGGGGGGTGATGCCCTGCATCTGCGGAACGGACTTGGTCGTGGTCGCCAGGTTCCGTGCCGCAGCCGTGCTCAGGCTCAGCTGCTCTTGGGTCATGGGCTACACCCTCCTGGGGTCAAGGGGCGGATGGGCGGGCGCCGGGCAGGGGCGCCGGGGCGGGCACGTCGGTGTCGGGGACGGTTGGAAGGGAGATGGCGGAGGTTGACGTGGTGGGAGCCGGTGGGGTGAGGGCGGGAGCCGGGTTCGGGACGGAAGGTGGCATGCGGGCAGGAGTCAGAGACCGCGTGGGAGGTGGAGTGCGGGCCAGAACTGGAGTGCGGGCGGGAGGACGGCAGCGGGCGGACGGTTGCGAACGGTCGATGGGTTGCGAACGGGCGAACGGTCACCAGCGGGGAGGGGGTTGCGAGCGGATGGGGGGTCGCCGGCGGGCGAACGGTCGCGAGCGGGCCGGGGGCTGCCAGCGGGCGCACGGCTGCTAGCCCGGGGAGGGTCACGGGCGGTCGGACGGTCGCGAGCGGGCGGGGGATTTCCGGCGGGCGGACGGCTGCCAGCGGGTAGGGGGTTGCGAACGGGCCGACGGTCGCCAACCGGCGCACGATCGCGAACGAGCGGACGGTCGCCAACCGGCGCACGGTTGCCAACGGGCGGACGGTCGCCAGCCGACGGACGGTTGCCAGCGGGCGGGAGGTCGCGAACGGGCGGCCAGTCGCCTGCGGACAGGGGGTTGCCAGCGGACGGGAGGTTGCGAACGGGCAGACGATCGCCAACGGGCGCACGGTTGCCAGCGGGCGGTGCGTTGCAAACGGGCGAACAGTCGCCAGCGGGTCGGGGGTTGCGAGCGGACGGACGGTTGCCGGCGGGCGGACGGGCGCGTGCGGGCGGGGGGTTGCCGGCGGGCGGACGGGCGCGAGTGGGTGGGGGGTTGCCGGCGGGCGGGGGGTTGCCAGGGGGCGGAGGGTTGCTGGTGGGTGGGGGCGTTGGTGCGGCTGGGCGTGTCGGGCTGGGGGTGGTTCCGGTGGGTCACGCGGGGGCACCGGCACCACCGTGTGCGATCTCGGCGTTCTCCAGGACGGCCAGTGCGTCGGGGACCAGGACGGCCGCCGAGTAGTAGGCGCTGACCAGGTAGGAGATGATGGCCTTCTCGTCGACGCCCATGAAGCGCACCGACAGGCCCGGCTGGACCTCGTCGGGGAGCCCGGTCTGGTGGAGGCCGATGACGCCCTGGGCGGCTTCGCCGGTGCGCATCAGCAGGACGGGGCTGGTGCTGGTCCGGCTGATCGGGATCTTGTTGCACGGGAAGATCGGGATGCCGCGCCAGCCCGGGACGCGGTGGCCGTTGACGTCCACGCTGTCGGGGTAGATGCCGCGCTTGCTGCACTCGCGCCCGAACGCCGCGATCGTCTTCGGGTTGGCGAGGAAGAAGGCCGGGTCCTTCCAGACCAGGGTGATCAGTTCGTCCAGGTCGTCGGGGGTGGGCGGGCCGGAGCGGGTGGGGATGCGCTGGGCGGGCTCGACGTTGTGCAGCAGGCCGAAGTCGCGGTTGTTGACGAGCTCGTTCTCCTGGCGCTCGCGCAGCGCCTCGATGGTCAGGCGCAGCTGCTGCTCGACCTGGTCCATCGGCTCGTTGTAGAGGTCGGCGACCCGGGAGTGCACGCGCAGGACGGTCTGCGCGACGCTCAGTTCGTATTCGCGCGGCTTGAGCTCGTAGTCGACGAACGTGCCGGGCAGCACGGGTTCGCCGGTGTGCCCGGAGGCGAGCTCGATGGCGGCCTCGCCGCTCGGGTTGAGGGAGCGTCCCGGGCCGCGCTCGAAGTCCTCGACGTGCGTGCGCAGGTCGTCCGAGAGGGCCAGGACCTGGTGGAACTGCTCGCGGGTCAGGATCAGCACGGTGCAGGCGGTCAGCGCCTTGACCGAGAACTCCCAGGTGGTCTCGTCGCCGACCAGGGCCCGGTCGCCGAAGAAGCCGCCGTCGGCGACCACGCCCAGGGTGGCCTCGTCGCCGTACTCGCCGGTGCCGATCTTGCCCGCCTTGCCGTGCGCGATGAGCACCACGCGGTCGACCGGGCCGCCGGCCTCCACGATGACGTCGCCCGCCGCGTACTCCTCGCGGACGAACCGGCCGGACAGCGCCTCCAGCACGGGCTCGTCGTCGAAGCCGCGCAGCGGTGCGAGCTCGCCCAGCTCGCGCGGGACGACCTGGAGGTCGGCGCCGCCGTTCATGAACGTGATGCGGCCGTCGCCGACGGTGTAGCTGACCCGGCGGTTGACGCGGTAGGCGCCGCCGGCGGCCCGCACCCAGGGCAGCAGCTTCAGCAGCCACCGGGTGGAGATGCCCTGCATCTGGGGTACGGACTTGGTCGTCGTCGCGAGGTTGCGCGCCGCCGCCGTGCCGAGGCTGAGCTGCTGGTCGGCCGCCTGCTGGTCGATCTGCTGTTCGGTCACGATCCACCCATCCGTCTGTCGCGCGTCGTCATTGCCGCTTGCCGCGCGGGTCGCCGTCGTCGACCGCCAGGTGCTGATCGCCGCCCGCGCCGTCGGCCACGCTACCCAACGTGATTACCTGGTAACAATGAGAGATTTCTATTACCTTGGGTACAGGTGACAGTCGCGGTCAGGCGGTGACCTCGACTGTTTCTACGGTCGGGTCATGACCGACACAGAAAGCGGCATCAGGCCGTTCCGTATCGACGTTCCGCGGTCCGACCTGGACGATCTCCGCGACCGGCTGGCCCGGACCCGCTGGCCCGACGCGCTGCCCGGGGCGGGCTGGTCGTACGGCACCGAGCCCGGTTACGTGCGCGGGCTGGCCGAGTACTGGCGCACCGGATACGACTGGCGCCGCCACGAGGCCGAGCTCAACGCGTACCCGCAGTTCACCACGGAGATCGACGGCCAGAACGTGCACTTCTGGCATGTCCGGTCGCCGGAGCCGGACGCGCTGCCGCTGATCCTCACGCACGGCTGGCCCAGCACGTTCGCCGACTTCCGGCACATGGTGGGGCCGCTGACCGACCCGCGCGCGCACGGCGGCGACCCGGCGGACGCGTTCCACGTGGTGGTGCCGTCCATCCCGGGCTTCGGGTTCTCCGGGCCGACCGCGGAGAAGGGCTGGAGCATCGGGCGGATCGCGGCGGCGTGGCGGGAGCTGATGCGGCGGCTCGGGTACGACCGGTACGGCGCGCAGGGCGCCGATACGGGCGCGCTGCTCTCGCCCTACCTGGGCCGGATCGACCCGGAGCGCGTGGTGGGCGTGCACGTCAACTCCCTGGTCACGTTCCCGTCCGGCGACCCGGCGGAGTTCGAGGGGCTCTCGCCCGAGGACCAGGCCGGGCTGGCGGGGATGGAGGCGTGGGAGGAGGTGTCGGGGTACGCGGTGATCCAGTCGACGCGGCCGCAGACCCTGGCGTACGCGATGGCGGACTCGCCGGTGGGGCAGCTCGCCTGGTACGGGGACTGGTACGCCGGTCACGGCGACGCCGTGGGGGCGCTGGACCGGGACGACGTCCTCACCAACGCGTCGATCTACTGGCTGACCGGGACGGCGGGTTCGGCGTTCCGCATCTACAAGGAGGGCGGTGACGCCTGGGGCGCGGCGCCCGAGCGGTCACCGGTGCCGGTGGGCGTGGCGGTGGCGCCGACCGAGTCGTCGATCCGGGCGTTCGCCGAGCGCGACCACAACGTCGTGCACTGGACGAGGCTGGAGAAGGGCGGCCACTTCTCGGCGTTGGAGGTGCCGGAGCTCCTGACCGGCGACATCCGCGTGTTCTTCCGCGCGCTGCGCTGAGCCGTCGCTACATGCCTCTTACTGAATATAAACAAGCGATTATACTAGGGGCATGTCTTCAGCGTTCGCGGTCCTGGCCGAACCCGCCCGCCGCCGCATCCTGGACCTCCTGCTGGAACGGCCCAGGCCGGTGAACGAACTGGTCGAGCGGCTCGGCATGTCCCAGCCGGGGACGTCCAAGCACCTGCGGGTGCTGCGCGAGGCGGGCCTGGTCCGGGCCCGGCAGGACGCGCAGCGCCGCGTGTACGAGCTGCGGATGGAGCCGCTGGCCGAGATGGACGCCTGGCTCGCCCCGTACCGCAGGGTCTGGTCGGCCCGCCTCGACTCTCTTGAGGAGCATCTGGACCGCAACCCCGACTGACCGGCCGACCGAGGGTGGAGCGCCGGTGCGGCCGTGACCAAGGTCACGGCCGCTGCGGGCGCTCGCCCGGGAAGTCCCGGCGGCATCGCGCATGTTGGGCGCGAGGGGAGGACCCGGATTGACTTCTCCCCATGCCGAAACACGGGGATTCTTGCCCTCACGGGCAAGGGTTCCTGCTTCACAGGACACCGCCTCCCTGACGAACCAGAGTGGTCTTACGTTTCCTCCACAGGCATTCGCCCCAGGGGCGGGATCCCGGACGACCTCCGGTACCCGTTCAGTTGTGCTGTTCCGGCTGTGGCCGGTGTGGTGAGCGCGACTCACCGCACCGCACGTTACGGGAACACAACGCTGCGTGTTGCGGTTTCTTGACCTGTTTCGCGGGATCCCGTTTTCTTCCCGGCGTCACGAGGCACGCGCCCCGGAGCCCACGGGTTCCGGGGCGTACTCGTCCCCGGCCCGGTCGATCGGCACGCCGGCCGTCTCCGGGATCACGATCAGCGGGCCCAGCGCCACCAGCGCCGCGAGCATCAGGTAGTACGCCGGGACGAAGTTGCTCCCGGTGACCTCGATCAGCGACCCGACCAGCACCGCGCACGTCCCGCCGAACAGCGACGTGGAGATGTTGTAGCCGATCGCGAACGCGCCGTACCGCACCCTGGTCGGGAACATCGCCGGGAACGTCGCCCCGATCACCGCCAGCATCAGCACCAGCAGCCCGCCGATCATGGCGTAGCCCGCCGCCACCCCCAGCGGCCGCTCGGTCTGCATCGCGGCGAACGCGGGCCAGCTCAGCAGCAGGTACCCGGCCGCGGCGGTGAGCAGCAGCGGTTTCCGCCCGATCCGGTCCGACAGCGCCCCCAGCGGGACGATCACCACGATCATCGCCAGTTCCACCCCGATCGTGATGAGCTGCGCGGTGACCGCGGGGATCCGCAGGTTGTCGGTCAGGTAGGACGGCATGAACGTCAGCAGCGTGTAGTCGGCGATGTTCAGCAGGAAGACGATGCAGATCAGCTTCAGGATCATCGGCCAGTTGTGCAGGATCGTCTCCCGCAGCGGCGACCTGGCCTTCGTCCCGGCCGCCTCCATCCGTTTGAACGCGGGCGTGTCCTCGATCCGGGTCCGCACGTACAGGCCGACCAGGCCGAGCGGCAGGGCGACCAGGAACGGGACGCGCCAGCCCCAGGCGTGCATGTGCTCGTTCCCGAGCAGCACGTGCATGCCCAGCACCAGCCCGGCGCCCAGGACGTATCCCGACAGCGTGCCCAGTTCCAGGAAGCTGCCGTAGAAGCCGCGCCGCCTCGTCGGCGCGTACTCGGCGATCATGGTGGCGGCGCCGCCGTACTCGCCGCCGGTGGAGAAGCCCTGGACGAGCCGCACCGCCAGCAGCAGGAGCGGGGCGGCCACGCCGATCTGGGCGTAGCCGGGCAGCACGCCGATGACGAAGGTGGACCCCGACATCAGAATGATCGTGGTGGCCAGCACCTTCTTGCGGCCCAGCCGGTCGCCGAGCGGGCCGAAGAACATGCCGCCGAACGGGCGGGCCAGGAACGCCGCGGCGATCAGCCCGAACGAGCGGAGGGTGGCGCTGCCGCCCTCGCCCGGCGGGAAGAAGACGGTGCCGATGATCGAGGTGATCACTCCGGCGCTGAACACCCCGAAGTCGAACCACTCGATGCAGTTGCCCATCGCCGAGGCGATCACGGCCTTGCGCACCGCGACGTGGTCGGCCGCCGCCGGTTCCGGCTCCTCGCCTGGCTCGCCGGCGGGCCCGGTCCGCTCGTCCGTCACCGGCATGGCACCCCCCGCGGTACCTGTCCCCCCAGATCAGGACGGTTAACGGGCCCGTTTCCGGCACGCCGTGAGCGGCCCGGGGCGTGCGTTCAGGAGCGGCGCGAGTCGGAGGGGCGCCAGGGGCCCACGAAGTCGGTGAGGTCGGTGATCTCCCCGGCCGGGTCGCCGCCGGTGTTCCCCGCCCTCGCGTCCTGCACCGGGCGGTGGCTCTTCCGGGCCTTCGCGTCCTTCTCCTCCGGCTCGGGCGCCTCCTCCTCAGGACCGTCATCGTCCTTGAGGTCGTCCGCCGGGGCGGCGGCGGACGCCACCACGCCCAGCAGCTCGTCGTCGAGCGTGGGCAGCTGGCGCGTGCGCTGCGGGTCCTCCAGGGGCTCGTCCTCCGGGATGGCCACCAGGGCCTGGGTCATCTGCGCCTCGCGGGTGATGACGCCGCTGGCCAGGACGGTGTTGCGGTGGCGCAGCGCGCCGTTCTCCCGCAGCAGGTCGTCGACCTCCCGGCGGGCGCGGGCGATCCGCTTGCTCATGCGCAGGTGGACGACGAAGCCGCCGACGGCGAGCCCGAGGATGAATCCGGCCAGCACGGGCACCCACATCGCGGCCAGGGCGGCGCCCCCCAGGGCGATCACCGTGCCGAGCGCGCCGGCGTGTCCCTCCGCCCAGTCCAGGACGGTGTTGACGGGCTTGGGGATCCTCACTCGGCTCTCCTCCGTTTCGTCTGGGCCGACGGGGTGGGGCCCGGCACGTGCGCTCGGCGGCCGCCCGGACGTGGTTGGATCCGGCCCGCGGGAACCCGGCCGGATCCGCGTCCGGCGCCGGCGCGGCCCGCTCCCGCTCGCGGCCTGACCCGGGCCGGAGCCGGGTCCACCGCCCGACTTCGCATGAACGACACGGCAGGGCGCGGGTGTTCCACGATCGGCTGAGTTCCGCGCCACACACCGCATCGTGAGGACGCGGAAAACACTAACAGCACGTGACGAAGGACTTCGAACGGAGCCCATCCGATCACGGCCCGTGTCCGGCGCGGCCCCGATCGCGCCCGAGGTCGCTGAGCGGCTGTGACGTCGCCGCGTCGGGATGCGAGCACCTGCCGGAGCCGAATATCGTCACAAGAATGAGCAATCATTTCGACGTCGTGGTCCTGGGCTCGGGCCCGGGTGGATATGTCGCCGCGATCCGGTCGGCACAGCTCGGGTTGAAGACGGCGATCATCGAGGAGCGGTACTGGGGCGGGGTCTGCCTGAACGTGGGCTGCATCCCGTCCAAGGCGCTGCTGCGCAACGCCGAGCTGGCCCACATCTTCACCCAGGAGGCGGAGAAGTACGGGATCAAGGCCGACGGGCCGGTCACGTTCGACTACGGCACGGCGTTCCAGCGCAGTCGTGAGGTCTCGGAGAAGCTCGTCAAGGGCGTCCAGTTCCTCATGAAGAAGAACAAGATCACCTCCTTCAACGGGCGGGGCACCTTCACCGACCCCAACACGCTGCAGGTGGCGACGGCCGAGGGCGGCACCGACACCGTCACCTTCGACCACTGCATCATCGCCGCCGGGGCGCACACCAAGCTGCTGCCGGGCACCTCCCTGTCGGAGCGGGTGGTGACCTACGAGGAGCAGATCCTCAGCTCCGAGCTGCCGGAGAGCATCGTGATCGCGGGCGCGGGCGCGATCGGCGTCGAGTTCGCGTACGTGCTGCACAACTACGGCGTCAAGGTGACGATCGTGGAGTTCCTCGACCGCATGGTCCCCAACGAGGACGCCGACGTCTCCAAGGAGCTGGCCAAGCGGTACCGCAAGCTGGGCGTGGACGTGCTGACCTCCACCCGGGTGGACGCGATCGACGACTCGGGCGAGAAGGTCAAGGTCACCGTCACCGGCAAGGACGGGGCGCAGAAGGTCCTGGAGGCCGACAAGGTCCTGCAGGCGATCGGCTTCCAGCCCAACGTCGAGGGGTACGGGCTGGAGAAGACCGGGGTCCGGCTGACCGACCGGGGCGCGATCGACGTCGACGGCCGCTGCCGCACCTCCGTGCCGCACATCTTCGCGATCGGCGACGTGACGGCCAAGCTGATGCTGGCGCACGCGGCCGAGGCGATGGGCATCGTGGCGGCCGAGACCATCGCCGACGCCGAGACGATGGAGCTCGACTACGTGATGATCCCGCGCGCCACGTACTGCCAGCCGCAGGTCGCCAGCTTCGGCTGGACCGAGGCGCAGGCGAAGGAGCGGGGCTTCGACGTGAAGACCGCCAAGTTCCCCTACAGCGCCAACGGCAAGGCGCTGGGCATGGGCGAGGGCGACGGCTTCGTCAAGGTGATCAGCGACGCGAAGTACGGGGAGATCCTCGGCGCGCACATGATCGGCCCCGAGGTGACCGAGCTGCTGCCGCAACTGACCCTGGCCCAGCAGTGGGACCTGACCGTGCACGAGGTGGCCCGCAACGTGCACGCCCACCCGACGCTGGGCGAGGCCATGAAGGAGGCCGTGCACGGCCTGGCCGGCCACATGATCAACTTCTGACGCGGCGCGCGGCGCGCGGCTCCCCTCGCGCGCACGACCGACCGTCCACGGCGGCCCGGACCCCGGTGGTCCAGGCCGCCGTGCGCGTTCCGGGGATACGGGCGCGGGGCACAACGAATCGCCGTCCGCGTCCCTTGATAAGCAACGAAACGCCAGGTCGGCGCAATCTCGGCGCATTGGATCGTGGCTCGGCGCTTCTTAGGCTTTCGGTCGAGAGGCCTGTCATCGACCCGAAGGATCAGGAGGCGCCATGACCGTGTCGTCGGCGATGGAACCGGGCAGCACCGTTCCGGACGGGCGGCTCCTGCCCGGGGCGGCCCCCGAGGCGGTACGGGCCGAGCGGGTCGCGCTGCGGCGCCACTACCTGATGTGCCGCCCGGAGCATTTCGCCGTCACGTACGCGATCAACCCGTGGATGGACCCCGCCGCGGGCGCGGACGCCGCGCGGGCCGCGGCGCAGTGGGAGGCGCTGCGCGCCGCGTACCTGGCGCTGGGGCACCGGGTGAGCCTGATCGACCCGGTCGAGGGGCTGCCCGACATGGTGTTCGCGGCCAACGGCGCGCTGGTGGTCGGCGGCAGGGTGTACGGGGCGCGGTTCGCCCATCCCGAGCGCGCCGCCGAGGGCCCGGCGTACGCGGACTGGCTGCGGCGCAACGGGTTCCCCGACGTCCTGGAGGCGGCGCACACCAACGAGGGCGAGGGCGACTTCCTGGTGCTGGACGAGGTGATCCTGGCCGGGACGGGCTTCCGCACCGACCTGGCCGCGCACCAGGAGGCGCAGGAGTTCCTCGGCCGCCCGGTGGTGACGCTGCGGCTGGTGGACCCGCGCTTCTACCACCTCGACACGGCGCTATTCCCGCTGGGCGGCGGCAACGTGGCGTACTACCCGGGGGCGTTCTCGCCGGGCAGCCGCGCCGTGCTGGAGCGGCTGTTCCCGGACGCGGTGCTCGCCGGGGCGCGCGACGCCGAGGTGCTCGGCCTGAACGCGGTGTGCGACGGCCGCAACGTCGTCATCAACGCCGAGGCCGCCGGCCTCATCGGCACGCTGCGGCGGCGCGGCTATGAGCCGGTCCCCGTGGACCTGTCCGAGCTGCGCAAGGCGGGCGGCGGCCCCAAGTGCTGCACCCTCGAACTGCGCGCCTCAGCGGCACCCGACCTTGCCGCGGGCCTCGGCACGGGCCTCAGCACGGGCCTCGGCGCGGCGGCGCAGGGACTCTCGTAGCGGCGGCACCCGGACGCCCTCCTCGGCCATGCGGCGGCGGGCCAGGGCCCGGGTGCGCAGCACGCCGACGAGCCCGGCGCCCCAGAACAGCACCTGGACGGTCCAGGCCGCGCGGAACGCCTCGGGGGTGAACTCGCGGCCCGGCGACATCACGTCCAGCACCACGCCGATGAGCAGGATCGCGACGAGGGCGGCGACGAAGCCGCCGGCATTCACGATCCCGGTCGCGGTGCCCTGCCGGCCGGGCGGGTTGAAGGTGCGGGCGAAGTCGAAGCCGATCATCGAGCCGGGGCCGCCCAGCGCGACGCACAGCACCAGCACGACCAGCAGCCAGGTGGGGGCGGGCGGCGGCACCGCCAGGGTGACCGTCCAGGCGGTGACCATGAGGCCGACGATGCCGAGCACCAGCAGGGAGCGGCGCAGCGGGTAGCGGGCGACCAGCGCGCCGATCAGCGGCCCGGAGACCATGGTGGCGAGCACGAGCACGGTGAGCAGCGCGCTGGCGGCGGCCGGGTCCAGGCCGTGCCCGGACACCAGGTACGGGAAACCCCACATCAGCGTGAAGGTGTTGGCCGAGAACTGCGTGGTGAAGTGCGACCACAGGCCGAGCCGGGTGCCGGGGTGCCGCCAGGAGTCGGCGAGGTTGCGGCCCACCTCGGCCAGGGTCGGGGCGGCGGCGCGGTCGCCCGCGCCGGCCTTGCCGCCCTTGCCGCCGCCGGCCTTGCCGTCCTTGCCGCCGCCGGGTGGACCGTTCCGGAGCACGGCCAGCGCGAGCACGCCGACCAGCACGCCGAGCGAGGCGGCGGAGCCGAACGCGGCCGTCCAGCCGGGGCCGTGGAGCAGGACGACCAGCGGCACCGCGCTGAGCACCTGGCCGAGCTGGCCGAGCAGCCCGGTGAGCTGGGTGACCAGGGGGACGCGGCGGGCCGGGAACCAGCGTGTCACCACGCCGAGCACGCTGATGAACGTCATCGCGTCGCCCGCGCCGACCAGGACGCGGGCGGCGACGGCGGTGCCGAGGCCGGAGGAGAGGGCGAGCAGGCCCTGGCCCGCGGCCATGAGCAGCGCGCCGCCCGCGATCATCCAGCGCGGTCCGACCCGGTCCAGGAGCAGCCCGACCGGGATCTGGAGGCCGGCGTACACCAGGAGCTGGAGCACGGTGAAGGAGGCGAGCATGCCGCCGGAGGCGCCGAAGCGGTCGGAGGCGTCCAGCCCGGCGACGCCGAAGGATGTGCGGTGCAGGATGGCGACGACGTAGGCCAGGACCCCGACGCCCCACAGGATCCAGGCGAGCCGCGGGGTCGTGGCGGGCGTTGGTGGCGGTTCCGGGGGTGTTCTGGGGGAGGGGTCCGAGGGCGGCGGATCGTCATGCACGTGTATTGACGATATGCGAGGTGCTCTTTGGACCGTTCCCCCGCCCCCGCGGCGGCCCCCGGTACGGTCGTGGCATGGACTGGGGCGAGATCCGCGCGTTCCTCAACGGGAACCGGCACGCGCTCGGCGAGGTGGCGGGCGCGCTGTACCCGGACGCGCTCCGCGTGGAAGGGACGCCGCTGTTGTCCCGGCCCGAGTGGCTCCCCGCCACGCCGCTCCCCCTGGAGTCCGTCCGGCTCCACTGGGAGCCGGCCCCGGAGCCGCCCGCCGTGGCTGACCCCGGCGAAGGGCTGCCCGCCGGTTACCGGACGTACGCCGAGGCGATGCGGGCCCTGGCACCGCCCAGGGTGTTCGAGGACCGTCCCAGCTACCGGCTGCTCGACGCGGCCCTCACCGGGGGGACGCCCACGCTCACCCTTGGCCCGTCCCACTACTTCGCCGGGCTGAACGTGGGCGAGGCCGTCGCGCACGAACTCGCCGCCGCCTCCGACGCGAGCGCGGTCGACGCGGCCGACGCGGCCCGCGCGAAGACGCTCCCCCTGCGGAGGCGTGTGGGCGACCCCTGCGACCTCTCCCGCCGCACCGCGCTGCCGGCCATCACCACGGTCACCGTCACCGAGTCCGGCTCGTACGTGCTGCACTGGCGCGACCCGGCGAAGGTCGTGCACGCGGGCGGCCTCTACCAGGTGATGCCCGTCGGCGTGTTCCAGCCCTTGGCGGACGAGCGCGCGGACCTCGACCTATGGCGCTGCATGGTCCGGGAGTTCAGCGAGGAGCTGCTCGGCACCGGCGAGGACTACGGCCCCGGCTTCGACCAGGAGTCGTGGCCGTTCCACCGGGCCCTCAGCACGGCCCGCGCGGAGGGCCGGATCGCAGTCCACTGCCTTGGGCTGGGCGTGGACCCCCTGACGCTCGCCCTGGACGTCCTCACGGTCGCGGTCTTCGACGACGCGACGTTCGACGACCTCTTCGAAGGGCTCGTCGCGGTCAACGCCGAGGGCCGCGTCGCACGCGCCCGGTTCGACGGGACGGTCCCCGCCCCGATGCAGCCGGCCGGCGCCGCCGCGCTGAGGCTGGCGTGGCGGCACCGCCCGGCCCTCTGGCGCTGACCGGGCCTCCTGCCCTGACCGGCGCTCCGCCCCTGACCGGCTCACGCGCGGGCGAGGGCCTTGAGCTCGTCCAGGGCGTCGGTGAGGTGGTCGATGAACTCCGACGGGTCGGGGATCAGGTCGCGGCACGCGACCACCCCGATGTCCAGCTTCCCGTCGTAGGAGAACACGGTGATGTTGACGCCGCCGCTGAGATCGGTGACCACCGACAGCGGGTAGTAGCCCAGCACCCGCGACCCGCACAGGTACAGCGGGAACTGCGGGCCCGGCACGTTGGAGATGATCAGGTTCAGCGGGCGGACGGCCGGCAGCGCCTGCATCGCCAGCCGGGTGAGGGGGAGGGCGAACGGCGCCGGCAGGAGCCCGCTCACCTCCTGCACCCAGGTGCCCGTGGACGCCACGAACCGCCGCTTGCCCATGTCCATGTCGCGCCGTACGGCCTCGTAGCGCTCGGCCGGGTCGGCGAGGTGGGTGGCCAGCGGCGTGGTCATGATCGTGACCTGGTTGCCGGGATCGCCCTCCCGGCCGTTCCCGGTCCCCCGGCCCGCGCCCCTGCGCAGCGACACGGGAACGCCCACCACCAGCGGCCGGTCGGGCAGGCCGCCTCGCTTGTCCAGCCACTGCCGCAGCGCGGTCGCGCACAGCGCCATCACCACGTCGTTCACGCTGCCGCCGAGGGCGCGGCGGATCTCCTTGATCTCGGCCAGCTCCAGCTCGCCGTAGGCGACCGTGCGGTGCCGTCCGATGGACGCGTTGAACGGGGTCGGCGGGACGCTGAGGCGGGGCGGGCGCGGCGCGCCGTCGCGGCCGAGCGCGCCCTGCACCATCCGCGCCATCCGGCCGACCCCGGGGATCTGCGCCAGCACGGGGATCTCGTCGAGGTACGGCGCGGTGCGGGCCACCGACATCGCGCTGCGCACGGGGTGCAGCGCGGCCTTGAGCAGGCCCGTGCCGAGCATGCCGAACGTGCCGGGCGCGCGGGCCGGCTCGGCGTCGTCGGCGGGCAGCTCGCGCGGCTCGGGCGACAGGTCGAGCAGCGCGGCCAGGGTCTCGGCGGCCATGACGCCGTCGATGGCGGCGTGGTGCGCCTTGACGTACACGCCGGTGAGGCCGTCCTGGAGGCCGTGGATGAGGACCAGCTCCCACAGGGGCCGGTCGCGGTCGAGCGGGCGCTCGTGCAGCCTCCCCACGGCGTCGGCGAGCTGGTCGGGGGTGCCGGGGGACGGCAGCCCGATCTCGAAGATGTGCCGTTCGGGAGCGAAGTCGGGATCGTCCTCCCAGTAGGGGTGGTCGAGCCCGAGCGGGACCTGGACGAGCCGCCGCCGCAGCGGCAGGGCGGCCAGGTGGGCGCGTTCCCGTATGAGGTCGCAGACGTCGGCGACGGTGAGCCGCCCGCCGGGGCGGGTGGCGGCGTCGACGACGGCGAGGCCGGCGATGTGGGCGTGCGTGGTGGTCGTCTCGGCGTTGAGGAAGGTCGCGTCAACGGTGTTCAGCTGGCTCATGCTCGTCCCGTCTACGTCATGTGCGGAGTGCCGCCTGCTGGTCTGGTGCGCTGCCCTACATCTCTAGGAGTCGGGGATACCGGCTCGTAGGTCAATGCGGTCAGACATAAAGTAACGCCGACTTAACAGGACGTTTCGCCCCGTTCACCAGGCACGATCCAGCGACTCGGGGAACTTTCCCGCCGATCCGACCCCGACTGGTCAGAGAACTTCACAGGTATGATCAAGCTTCGTTCCGCAACCGGTGTGATGATCACGACGTTAGGCTTTCCGGTCATGACGGGACGACCACTCGCGGAAAGCGTCGAGGCCGGCTGGGCCAAGGCCCTCGACCCGGTGGCGGGACGGATCGCGGCCATGGGCGACTTCCTGCGCGCCGAGGTCGCCGCCGGCCGCCGCTACCTGCCCGCCGGCGACCGCATCCTGCGCGCCTTCACCCAGCCCTTCGACGACGTGCGGGTGCTGATCGTCGGACAGGACCCGTACCCGAGACCGGGCCACCCGGTCGGGCTCAGCTTCTCGGTCGCGCCGGACGTGCGGCCGCTGCCCGGCAGCCTCGTCAACATCTACCGCGAGTACTGCGAGGACCTCGGCCACCCCCAGCCGTCCAACGGCGACCTGTCGCCCTGGACCCGGCAGGGCGTGCTGCTGCTCAACAGGGCGCTCACGGTGACGCCCGGCGCGCCCAACTCGCACCGCGGCAAGGGCTGGGAGGAGGTCACCGCGCAGGCCATCCAGGCGCTGGCGGCGCGCGGCCGCCCGATGGTGGCGATCCTGTGGGGGCGCAACGCCCGCGACCTCAAGCCGATGATGCCCGGCGTCCCCTGCATCGAGTCGGCGCACCCCAGCCCCATGTCGGCCGACCGGGGGTTCTTCGGCTCGCGCCCGTTCAGCCGCGCCAACCAGCTCCTCCAGCAGCAGGGCGCCGCGCCCGTCGACTGGCGGCTCCCCTAGCCCTGGCCCGCCGGGACGTCCTCTGACCGACCGCGGCTGCGGCCCGCTCAGGGGCCGCTCAGGGAGCGTTCAGAGGGCGCTCAGGGGATGTCGGGGAGGCGGCGCAGCAGGGAGGCGAACTCGTCCGGCGTGGACGGCCCCGGAGCGGCGCCGGGCAGCGGCGTCAGCCGGCGCTCCCCGTGGCTCCAGTAGACGCCGGGCGCGCACGGGTCGTCGGCGTCGGCGTGCATCTCCGCGACGACGTCGGCGAAGACCGGCAGCACTTCCAGCACCGCGGTCGAGGTGATCGGGTAGAGCAGCAGCGTGCTGTGGCACGGGACGCCGACCAGCGCGCCGTGCTCGTTGGGGCTCGGCAGGAACTGCTCGACCTCGCTGAGCAGCGCGGACACGTACCGGCTCCCGGGCTTGGTCACCACCCGCACATCGCGGCCGGGCAGCAGCGGCTGATCACGCACCGACACGTCCGCGAGCTCACGGTCATGGGTATTGGTCATGACATAACCGAGCTTGCGCAGGCCGAGCAGGCCCGCCCGCGCCTTCGTCAGCGGGCCGCCGTACCGCGGATGCTCGATCATCACCATCGCGTCGAAGTGGTCGCCCGCCGGGACCACCACCAGGCCCTCGCGGTCGCGCGGCGCCAGCTTGGGCACGATGCGCAGCCGCAGCAGCTTGCGGACGTCGCCGAACAGCTCCATCTCGCCCACCGCGAGGAAGGCGCGGTGGCCGACCTCGCGGAGCCACTCGTCGACCACCCGGGACCAGGTCGCCCGCGGTTCGCGGGCGCAGCGCTCCAGCACCGTCCAGGTGGAGGCGCGCGCCTCCGAACGGCCGACCGGGAGCACGACCTCGGAGGTGCCGGAGTCGAACCAGGCGCTCGGCGCCACCACCGGCAGCAGGTCCCGGATGAGCTCGTGCACGTCAGCGGCCGCGTCCAGCGGTTCCATGCTCATCCCCCTTCACCGGATCCACTCGGTAACACTCAAGATCACTTCATAGCATCTTCGCGCGTCGCCGGGCCGGGCTCCCGGAAGACCGGGCGCCCGGCTCCACCATCTCAGAGTTACGGCCCGCCGCGCGATCGTTCGCGGGGTCGCCCTTCACCCCGCGCTCAAGTAGCGTGCACCCATGTCCGAAATCGTGTATCCACCGGTGATCAAGGCGGCCCAGGGCGTGTTCAAGGCCCTCGACATCAAGTTCCGCCTCGAGGGGACCGAGCGGATCCCGCGCACCGGTGGCGCGGTGCTGGTCAGCAACCACATCAGCTACCTCGACTTCATCTTCGCGGGGCTGGCGGCGCACCCGTCCGGCCGGCTGGTGCGGTTCATGGCCAAGAAGGAGATCTTCGACCACCGGATCGGCGGGCCGCTGATGCGCGGGATGCATCACATCCCCGTCGACCGGCAGGCCGGGGCGGCCTCGTTCAAGGCGGCGCTGACCGCGCTGAAGGGCGGCGAGGTCGTCGGGGTGTTCGCCGAGGCCACCATCAGCCGGTCGTTCACGGTCAAGGACATCAAGAACGGCGCCGTGCGGATGGCGGTGGCCGGCGACGTGCCGCTCATCCCCCTCACGCTGTGGGGGCCGCAGCGGCTGTGGACCAAGGGCCGCCCGCGCAAGCTGCTGCAGCGCGGCGTCCCGGTCACCATCCTGGTCGGCGAGCCGATGTACCCCAAGCGGGGCGACGACTACGACAAGGCCACCCGCGACCTGCGCGGGCAGCTGTCGGAGCTGCTGGAGAAGGCGCAGCGCGAGTACCCCGAGCTGCCCAAGACCGGGCAGGAGTGGTGGCAGCCCGCCTATCTCGGCGGCTCGGCGCCGACCCCGGAGGAGGCCGAGGCGCTGGACCTCAAGGAGCTGGAGCGGCGCAAGTCCGACCGTGACGCTTAATTCGGTGGACGGCCTCCCGCGCCGCCCCAGATCATCGAGGACATGACCATGTCGCGGGAGACGCCGCAGGGGGTTCCGGAGATCCTGCATCTGGTCGAGCCGCCGGAGGCTCCCCTCGACGCGCCGCCGCCGGTGGTGCTCAACCTCGACGAGACCAGTTCGCCGTCCGAGGTGATGGACGTGCTGTCGCTGCGGCCGTTCGCGACCGGCGAGCAGCCGTGGTCGCGGTCCGTCCGGCTGGAGCACGTGAAGCCGGAGGCGCCGCTGCGCCCGCCGGCGGCCCGGACGGTGCGTGCCGCCAACGAGCGCGGCAAGGAGTCGGTGCTGGCCGAGGGCGAGGGCTGGACGCTGCTCACCAGCCGGTGGAAGAGCGGCATCGCCTACGTGTCGGTGTCGGCCGTGACCGAGGACCTGGCGCAGTCCGTCATGGACGAGTGCGTGCGCGACGCCACCGACCCGCCCAAGACCGACGACGCCAACGTCGAGATGGGCTTCTGGCACATGGGCTCGCGCGGCCCGGTCCGTACGGGGCGGGCCATCTCCGCCGACGCCTGGCAGGACATCCGCCGCAACTACACCGCGCCGGTGGCCGAGGCGCTCGACCGGGTGATGAGTCTCACGCGCGAGGAGGTGACCGGGCGGCTCCTGCTGCTGCACGGCCCGCCCGGCACCGGCAAGACCACGGCGCTGCGGGCGCTGGCCCGCGCCTGGGACCCGTGGTGCCAGTCCGACTGCGTGCTCGACCCGGAGGCGCTGTTCGGCACGCCCAGCTACCTGATGGAGGTGGCGGTCGGCGACGAGGACGACGACGACGCGGACAAGCGCCGCTGGCGGCTGCTCATCCTGGAGGACTGCGACGAGCTGATCGGGGGCGAGGCCAAGCAGTCGGCCGGGCAGGGCCTGTCCCGGCTGCTCAACCTCACCGACGGGATGCTGGGCCAGGGCCGCGACGTGCTGGTGGCCATCACCACGAACGAGGACCTGGCCCGCCTGCACCCCGCCGTGGTGCGGCCGGGCCGCTGCCTGGCGCAGATCGAGGTGGGGCGGCTCACCCGGAGCGAGTCGCTGGCCTGGCTGGACGACACGAGCGTCGAGGGCGAGATCGGGGCGGACGGCGCGACGCTGGCGGAGCTGGTGGCCCTGCGCAAGGGCGAGAAGGCCCCGGAGGCCGAGAGCGCGCCCTCCACCGGCACGGGCTTCTACCTGTAGAGGCCCGCGCCGGTACCGGGGCCCTGGCGGCGCTCAGGACGCCTTGGCGAGGGCCTGCTCGAAGTCGGCCCAGAGGTCGTCGGGGTGCTCCAGGCCGACGGCGACCCGTACCGTGCCCTCGCCGATGCCCGCGGCGGTGAGGGCGGCGGCGTCGAGCTGCCGGTGCGAGGTGCTGGCCGGGTGCATGACGAGCGTGGACACGTCCCCGAGGGAGGCGGCGAGCCTGGCCACCTGTACCGCGTCGGTGAACGTGCGGCCCGCCTCGCGCCCGCCCTGGAGCTCGAACGACAGCACCCCGCCACCGCCGCCGGGCATGAGCCGCCGGGCGAGCTCGTGCTGCGGGTGGCCGGGCAGTCCCGGGTGGGCGACGTGCGTGACGGCCGGGTGCGCGGCCAGCCGCCGGGCGAGGTCGAGGGCGGTCTCGCTGGCGCGGGCGATGCGCAGCGGCAGCGTGGCGAACCCGCGCAGGGTGAGCCAGGCGGCGAACGGGTCCGGGGTGGCGCCGAGCTCGGTGGCCTGCTTCCACACCCGGTGGTGCAGCACCTCGTCGGCGAACACCGCGACGCCCCCGACGATGTCGGCGTGCCCGCCGATGTACTTGGTGGCCGAGTGCACGACGATGTCGGCGCCGTGGTCCAGGGGGCGGCACAGCACCGGCGCGAAGGTGTTGTCGACCATCGTCGTCACCCCGGCCTCCCGGGCCGCGGCGGCGAGCGCCGGCAGGTCGGCGACCTGGGTGGTCGGGTTGGCGATGGTCTCCAGGATCAGCAGGCGGGTGCGCGGGCGCAGCGCGGCGCGCACCTCGGCGGGGTCGTCGCCGGAGACGTGGGTCACCTCGACGCCCCATCGCCCGGCCAGGTCGTTGAGCACCGCGTACGTCCCGCCGTACAGGCAGGACTGGGCGATGACGTGGTCGCCGGAGCGCAGCAGGGCCATGAGCACCGCGTTGATGGTGCCCATGCCGGAGGCGGAGGCGAGCGCTCCGGCGCCGCCCTCCAGGTCGTTCACGGCGTCCTCGAGCGCGCGGACGGTGGGGTTGCTCCACCGCCCGTACAGGAACGCCGAATGGGGCCCCTCGAACGCGGCGGCCATCTCCTCGGCGCCGTCGAAGGCGAAGGTGTGGGCCTGGTAGATGGGCATGCCCAGCGGCCTGCTCCCGGTGGGGTGGGTCAGGCTCGGGTGCACGGCCCGGGTCTCGGGGTGCGGGCGCGCGCCGGCCCGGTCGCCGTGCCCGCGGTGGTGGTCGATGCCGTCATGGGTCATGGCTTCAGCCTGCGGCGCGGACGCGCGGGGGAATAGGTCCAATTCCAACCAGTGGCCCGGGCCGCGCCCCCCCTGTCGCGTTCGCGGCGCCGGGCCACTGGCCCGTCCGGTCGTCCCGCACTCGCGGACCGCGCCGGTGAGCAACCGCCCGGAGTCCCCACCCCGCGGGGGATCCGGGCGGTTCGGTGCGGTCCCGGTGCGAGCGCTCCCGGCCGAGCCCGACTATCCCCCGGCCCCACCCATCCGGACATCCGGGAGATTACGGGCATTTACCCGTGTTTCCCCGGGGGCGCCCCGGGCGGCGCCTACGAGTGCACGCCCGCGAACAGCCGCCGGTACACCCGGCGCAGGCCGTGGATATCACTGACCGGCTCGCCGAACACCACGCGAAGGTCGACGGACTCGGCGCCGTCCGGCCGCTCCTGGACGTCCTCGGGCGGCGCGGTGAAGCAGCGCAGCCACATGCCGTACCGGTCGAGCCCGAGCGGCCGCACGACCGGCCGAGCGCCCGGAGGGCGGTCGTGCGTTCTTGCCGGGGGGCGTGGGGGGTCGTCCCCCCACACAGACTCGACCGGCCGAGCGCCCGGAGGGCGGTCGTGCGTTCTTGCCGGGGGGCGTGGGGGGTCGTCCCCCCACACAGACTCGACCGGCCGAGCGCCCGGAGGGCGGTCGTGCGTTCTCGCCGGGGGGCGTGGGGGGTCGTCCCCCCACACAGACTCGACGGGCTCCCGCGCCGCGGGCACCCCCGGCACGCCGCCGCCGGAGACCCGGGCGGCCAGGTCGTTCAGCCGGCGCAGCATCACGACCAGCTCGGCCCGATGGCACTCGTCGAGGTGGGAGAGGATACCGGCCTCGATCGCCACCAGTGGGTCGGGCACGCCCGCCTCGTACTCCTCCGGGTCGAGCGTGGCCTCGCCCCAGGCGTCCCGGATCTCCACCTCGGCGATCTCCAGGGCCAGCACCGTCCAGGACTGCCCCGGCGCCGGTTCGGGCCCGATGTCCAGGAGCTCGGGACGCGGATGCAGGCGGGACAGCCGCAGCGCGGCGGCGCGGCGCTCGTCCCCGGCCGGCTCGGTGACCCAGCCGTGCAGCCAGGCCCGGCCGCGCACCCGGTCGGCCAGCGGGACCGGCGCGACATCGGAGATCCGCAGGGTCGCGGGCAGGTCGGGCTCGCCGCGCAGCGCCGCGACGGCGGCCGACCGCGCCGGCAGCAGGAGCAGGGGCCGCCCCTGCTCGTCGGTGGCGTGGGCCGGGACGGGCGCGTACGGGACGCCCGGGACGGCCAGCACGCCGTCCGCCACCCCGTAGGCCAGGGTCCGCGCCCGCTCGCCCGCCGTCGGCCGGACCACCTGCCGCCCGTCCGGGCGTTGCTCCGTGTCCTGTCCGGCCTCGCTCGCCTCGCTCATGATCGGACCTCCTTGACGAGGTAGGTTAGGCTTACCTAAGTAAGGGTTACCTAATCACTAAGGAGGACGATGAACAACCCCCGTCCGAAGGTCCGTCTCTCCCGGGCCCTCGGAATCCCGCTGACCCCCAAGAGCGTCAAGTACTTCGAGGCGCGGCCCTACCCGCCGGGAATGCACGGCCGCGGCCGCAAGAACGAGTCCGACTACAAGATCCGGCTGCGCGAGAAGCAGCGGCTGCGCGCGCAGTACAACATCCGCGAGGCCCAGCTGCGCAACGCCTTCGACAAGGCCAGCAAGGTCGAGGGCAAGACCGGCGAGGTGCTGCTGATCGACCTGGAGCGCCGGCTGGACGCCCTCGTCCTGCGCTCCGGCCTGGCCCGCACGATCTACCAGGCCCGCCAGTTCGTGGTGCACCGGCACGTGCTGGTGAACGGGCGCCGGGTGGACCGCCCGTCGTACCGGCTCCGGCCCGGCGACGTGATCACCATCGCCGAGCGCAGCCGCGCGATGGAGCCGTTCCTGGTGGCGGCGGCCGGCGCCCACGCCCCCGAGAAGCTGCAATTCTCTTCAAACCCGGCCCACCACCCCCATCAACCGATACCTCCCTACCTGGAGGTGCGGCACGACGCGCTGGCCGCCCGCCTGGTCCGGCTGCCCGAGCGCCGCGAGATCCCGGTCATCTGCGACGAGCAGCTGGTGGTCGAGCACTACTCGCGCTGAGACGGGCCGGGTCGGAGGGCTGGACAGGCGTCCACTCCCATCGGTTAGCATCAACCTAGCGATTGCTTGGCCCCTGAGGTGAGCGGGGGCGCACCCGATGGAGGCCCAGGACATGATCGAATTCCACCCCCTGACCCGGAACATCGGCGCCGAGGTCACCGGAGTCGACCTGGCCAAACCCCTCGACGGCGAGCAGATCCAGCACATCCGCGACGGCCTGCTCCGGCACCTGGTGCTGTTCTTCCGGGACCAGCACATCAGCGACGAGGAGCACGTGGTGTTCGCCAAGCAGTTCGGCACCGCCAACATGCCGCCCATGGACACCTCGGGCAGCCCCGTGCACGTCCTGGACCAGACCGACCCCAAGGGCGAGGGCGGCGACCAGTGGCACAGCGACAACACGTTCATGGGCGTCCCGCCGATGGGATCGCTGCTGCGCGCGGTGATCCTCCCGGACGTCGGCGGCGACACCCTCTGGGCCAACATGTACCTGGCCTACGAGTCGCTCGCGCCCTGGCTCCAGCGCCTGTGCGACGAGCTGTACGCCGAGCACGACCTCACCATGTCGGTGACCAAGGCCATCGACAAGGGCCACCGGATGGACCTGCGCGCGATGCAGGAGAAGAACCCGCCGGTCGTCCACCCCGTCGTCCGCGTCCACCCCGAGACCGGCCGCAAGGCCCTCTACGTCAACCGCAGCTCGGTCACCCGCCTCATCGGCCTGTCCCGGCGCGAGAACGAGGCGATCCTGCCGCTGCTGTTCGACGCCGTCCGCGACCCGCAGTTCCAGGTCCGGCTCAAGTGGCGGGTCGGCACGCTCTCGTTCTGGGACAACCGCCCCACCCAGCACTACGCGGTCGCCGACTACACCCAGCGCCGCAAGATGCACCGGGTCACCATCAACTGCCCCGCCGGCATCGACGACGGCGTCCCCAAGGGCGTGGACGGCGTGACCGGCGCCGACGCCCCCGCCGAGGCCACCGCCGCCCGCTACCTCTAGCGGGCTCTAGAGGGTCAGCCCAGGCTGCCCAGGTCGCGGCGGGCGTGCTCGCCCAGCGTCGCCAGCGCCGCGACCAGCTGCCCCCGCGACTCCTCGGTGAGCGGGCCGGCGAAATGCCGGTCCAGGGTCTCGGCGTGCACCCGCAGCGCCTCGCGCAGCTTGCGCCGTCCGCTCTCGGTGAGCCCCACCACCTGGCGGCGCCGGTCGCCGGACGCCGCCTGCCGCCGCACGTAGCCGTCCCGCTCCATCCGGTCGATCAGCCGGGTCATGCCGCCGCTGGTCAGGATCAGCTCCCCGGCCAGCGCGCCCATGGTCGGCCGGTCCGCCCCCGCCCGCGACAGCCGCAGCAGCACCTCGAACATGGCGTGCCGGATCCCGCAGCGGCGCTCCAGCTCGCGCGCCGCGATCCGCTCCAGCAGCGCGGTGGTGCCCAGCAGCGCGCCGAACTCGTGCACGATGCCGCCCGGCACGGCCGCGGCGGGCTCGACATCCGGCTCCACCCCGGCAGGCCCCTTGTACGTCGTCGTCATGGGTCCTTCTCCTCCCCCGCCTCTCGGCAGATCCCCCGCTTCTTGGCAGAACGCACCGCGCCCCGCCCGGCTTCCACCGGGCGGGGCGCGAACGAGGCCGTCGGGGCTAGTTCTTGGGCGTCTCCTGGCTCTTGGGCGAGGAGCTGGGCGACGGGCCGGTCGGGACGTTCGGCAGCCCGCCGCTCTGCTGGGTCTGGTCGTTGACGCCCGAGGCGTACATCTTGGTGACCTTCCACTCACCGTCGATCTTGGCCATGGCCAGCCGGATCAGGGTGGCGGGCGACTCGTGGGTGCCCTCGGAGGTCTTGACCGTCACGTCCACCGAGATCGTCGCGGCGGCGAACCGCTGGTCGACGGTGCCCACGAACACCTGGTCGGTCTTGGACGTCAGCACCAGCTGCGGGTTCTGCTTGAAGGTGTTGCCGAGGTTGGGCAGCGTGTTGGTCTTGAAGCTCTCCAGCAGGTCGCCGCCCATGAGGCCCTCGGCCTTCTTCATCTGCGCCTGGTAGTTGCCCGCGTTGTAGTTGAGGGCCACGTCGCCGTAGGCGGAGGCGACCTTCGACACCGCGTCGCGGTCGTCCCGCTCGCCGGACAGGCCACTGGCCGCCCGCCACTGCCAGACGCCCAGGCTCGCCAGCACCGCCACCAGGAGCACCACCACGATCGCCTGGTTGCGGCGCAGGCCCAGGAACGTCCGGGGGGCGACCTCGTCCAGCGACACCGGGGCCTTCGGCTTGGGCTTCGGCGCGGCCTTGGGCTTCGGCTGGGGCTTGGAGCGCTCCTCGTCCTCGGCCGTCTCCTCCTCGGCCTCGGGCTCCACGACCTTGGGCTTCGGCTTGGCGGCCGCCTTGGGCTTCGGCCTGGCGGGCCGGTCGTCCTCTTGCTCCTCGGCGTCGATCGCGTCGAGGACCTCGTCCAGATCCTCGTCGTCGAGGACCTCGATCACCCGCACCCGCCGTCTCCGCCTGGTCGCCGGCCGCTCCTCGACCTCCGCGGCCGAGTCGTCCTCCGTATCGACGGCGTCGACGCCCTCGGCGCCCTCGGGGACGTCCTTGGTGGTCTTGCCAGTCACTTCAGGCACTCCTCGGTGGTTGGGGGATCAGTCCTTACGCCGGCGCAGGCGGGACATCACGGGCACCGAGCCCGCCATCACCCGGATCAGCACCAGCAGGGCCAGGACCGGGGGAACGTACACTAGCCAAGCGGGCGGCCCGCCGGGAGAGGCCCCGGACTGGTTCGCCGCCTTCCGCGCCCGGGTGTCCCCCTGGATCGACGGGTCGTGCGTCGGGATGGTCGCTCCGGGGTTCTTGGCCTTGTACGGCTTCTGCTTCCCGTCCGCGGGACGGCGCCCGTCGGGGCAGGCCGGCTGCTTGTTCACGGCGGGCTGCGCCAGCGGGTACTTGTACTCCCTGACCGCCGGCGTCTGCAGCGTGACCAGGAAGACCACGTTCAGCACCGGCTTGCCCTGGTCCAGGCCGATCACGTTCTCCAGGACGGTCCGCAGCTCGGGCGCGTACGCCAGGGTGTCGCTCAGGTCGCGGTAGAGGTCGGGGTTGTGGCGGGTCAGGCCCCAGTTTCCGAGCGACTCCAGCGTGCACTCGAAGTCGGGCCCGGTCTTCTCCAGCAGCCCGTTCACCGTGGCCAGCAGGTCGGGGCCGGTGTCGCGCAGCTGCCGCAGCTCGCCGCGGACCTGCGACAGGGCGGCGGTCAGCGCCGCCAGGTTGTCGATGCCGGCGCCGAGCTGCCCGCGGTTCTGGTTGAGCACGTGGGTGATCCGGCCCAGGTCCTTGGTGAGGCCGTCCAGCAGCTCGCTGTTCTGCGCGAAGGTGGCGGTGAGCTGGTCGCCGCCGTTGATGATCTGGCGCAGCGAGTCCTCGCGGCCGGACAGGCCCTCCGAGAGCTCGTGGGTGAGGACCCGGGCGTCCTCGGGGTCGATGGCCCGGATCGACTGGATGACCGCGCCGAACAGGTCGCCGTACTTGGGCGGCACCGTCGTCTGCGACACCGGGATCACCGCGCCCGGCCGCATCCGGGGGCCGCCGGGACGGGCGCCGCGCGGCGGGGTCAGCTCCACGACCGGCTCGCCGACCGCCGACTTGCGGGCCGCGGCGGCGGTGACGCCGCGCGGGATCTCGAAGCCCTTCTCGATGTCCAGCTTGACGCTGACCTTGTTCCGGTCCAGCCGGACCGAGTCGATCTTGCCGACGCGCAGGCCGAGGTAGTCGACCTCGAAGCCGGGGTGCAGGCCGGGCGAGGACTGGAACTCCACCGTGATGTGGTACGGCCGGTCGATGAAGTCGAACCGGATGACGTTGTTGAACGCCCACACCACCATGAGCGCGGCGAGGACGGCGAAGGCCAGCAGGTTGATCGTCACTCGGCCGCTCATCGCCGCGCCCCCTTCAGCAGCTTGTCCAGGTCCGGCAGCGCGGTGCGCAGGTCGCCCGGCAGCTTGGGCGGCTCGGGCGGCTTGGGCTGCTTGGGCGCGGTGCCGCCGCCCTGGCCGTTCTTCGCCGTCCCGGCGCCGTTCCCGCCCTGGCCCGACTCCGGCAGCAGCGGCGTGCCGTCCGGCCACACGATCCTCAGGATCGGGTAGAGCAGCAGCTGGCCGTCGTAGCTGGCCCGCGGCAGCTTGTTCTCGAACGTCACCAGCCCGTTGACCAGGTTCGTCAGCCGGGCCCGGTTGCTCCCGAGCTGGGCGAGCACCGGGTCCAGGTCGCGCAGCAGGGTGCGGAACCGGGCCACCCGGCCCTCCAGCACCTTGTCGTTCAGCTCGCGGGCCATGTGGGTGAGCCGCTCGACGGTGCGCAGGATCCTGTCCTTGTTGTCGTTCAGCAGCTTGGTGGTGCGTTCGAGCTCGACCGGCGCCCGGTTCAGCTCCGCCCCGCCCTGCGCGAGGGAACTGCCCAGCTTGGCGAACTGGTCGACCGCCTGCGCGAGCTGGTTGCGCTGGTCGGTGAACAGCTTCAGCAGGTCGCCGGACTTGGCGATGGTGACGTTGAGCCGCTGCCCGTTGCCCTCCAGCGCCGCCGCGCCGGTGTTGACGATGGTGGCCAGGTCGTTGCCCGCCAGCGCCTGCAGCAGCGGCCCCGCCTGCCCGACCACCTGCTCGAACGCGGGCTGCACGCTGGTGTCGGTGATGCTCGCGCCCTTGGCCAGGAACGGGCCGCGGTCCATGCTGCCGCCCGGCGGCAGAACCAGGTCCACGTAGTTCTCGCCCAGCAGCGAGGTCACCTTGATCTCGGCGCGGGTGCCCTGCGGGACGCGGTGCCCGTCCACGATCGACAGCGTCGCGGTGGACCGGTAGGTGCGCGGGTCCAGCTCCACCTTGGTCACGGTGCCGATCTTGACGTCGGACATCTGCACGCTGTGCCCGGCCACCAGCCCCTGCACGTCCTGGAAGGTGGCCCTGAGGGTGAGGGATCCCTGCGGGGCGCCCGCGGTGCGGATGGAGCAGCCGGTCATCGCGGCCAGCAGCGTCGCGATCAGCGCGGCGAACGCCGCCGCGCTCATCGGACGGTCCTTCTTCCGGTCCGCGTCCCGCGCGTCGGGTTTCCGGCGGAGGCGCATCAGTTCCCACCTCCCTGCATCCAGGGGCAGTTGGAATTGGGCGGGGGAAGCGGGCAGTCCACCTCGTCGCTGTTCAGCAGGCCCTTGAGCCAGGTCCGCAGGAACGCGTCCGTCGCGAACCGGATCTGCAGCGACTTGTTCTCGGGGTTGTAGCCGCCGATGAGGGCCTCGCTGATCCCCGGCAGCGCGTTGACCAGCTGCGCGATCTCCTTGGCGTTGCCCTTCAGCACCAGCGCCGTGCGGGTCAGCACGGCCAGGTCGTAGGGCAGCTGGCCCTTGTACTTCTTGATCAGCTTGTCGCCGTTCTTCGACAGCTCCAGGACCCCCCGGACGAGGTCCTGCAGCTCGCCGCGCTCGGCGCTCAGCACCCGGGTCGCCTCGGCGAAGTTGGTGATCAGCCGGCCGAGCACCTGCTCGCGGCCCCGCACCACGCCCGACAGCCGCTGCAGGTTGCGGGCGACCTCGACCAGCTCCTTGTCCTGGCCCGCGACGTTCTCCACCAGCCGGGCGCTCTGCTCCAGCGTCGCGTTGAACTCGCGCCCGTTGCCGTTCACCGAGCCGGCCGCGCGGTCCAGCGCGGTGCGCATCTTGGTCGGGTCGAGCGCGTTGGCCAGGTTGGTGAACGAGCTGAGCGCGTCGTCCACCTCGACCGGCACGTGCGTGCGCTCGATCGGGATCCGGTTCGCGGTCTCCTTCGGCTGCCCCGGCCGCCACGCCGGATGCAGCACCAGGTTGCGCTCGCCGACCAGGTTCAGCGGGACGATCGAGGCCTGGACGCCGCGCGGCAGCGGCACGTCCTCCTTCACGTGGAAGGTGACCTCGATCCGGTCGCCGACGGTCTCGACCCGGTCCACCAGCCCCACGTCCGCGCCCATGATCTTGACCTTGGACTCGGGGTAGAACGAGCGGGCCTTGGTGAACTCCACGGTCATCGTGCGCTTGCCGCCGGACTCGCCGGTCAGCGCCGAGCAGCCGCCGGCCGCGGCCGCCGCCGCCAGGGACAGCACCGCCGCGAGCGCCGCGAACCTCCGGGATCTCATCAGTTCGCTCCCTGCTGCGCGGGGGGCCGCCTCGTGGAGTGCGGTCCGGGCGGCTGGATCGGCCCGAGCCCGGTGAGCAGGCCCTCGATCCACGGCCCGTTGCCCTTGAGGTTGGCCACCTGGGAG
This sequence comes from Actinomadura rugatobispora, assembly GCF_055379765.1. NCBI lineage: Bacteria > Bacillati > Actinomycetota > Actinomycetes > Streptosporangiales > Thermomonosporaceae > Actinomadura > Actinomadura rugatobispora. The sequence continues at coordinate 3,347,167 of NZ_AP029191.1, forward strand.
AAGGTCGGTCCGAGCAGTGAGAAGTCGGTGTTGAGGGCGTCCATGTTGGGCGCCAGCCGGGTGGTCAGCAGGTGCAGGTTGTCCAGCAGCGTGTCCAGTTCGCGCTGGTTGCCGTCGATCACGTTCGACAGCGTCCGGACCGTGCGGCTGCCCTGCCCGATGGTGGCGGCCAGCTGGTCGCGCCGCTGCACCAGGCTCTGCAGCAGCACCTGGCTGGCGTTGATGATCTGCCGGAGCTCCTCGTCCTTGGCCGCCAGCGTGCCGGTGATGGTCCGGCCGTTGTCGATCAGCTTCTCGATCTCGGGGAAGGAGTCGTTCAGCGTCTGCGACAGCTGCCGCAGGTTGACCAGGATCCGGCGGAGCTTGGCCGCGCCCGGCGACTCGATCCGGTTGATCTGGGTGAGGAGGGTGTCGATGCTGCGCTGGTCGAGCTTGCCGACGATGCTCTGCGCGCTGTCCAGCGCCTCGGGCACCGTGAACGGCACCGAGGTGCGCTGCAGCGGGACGCGCCGCCGCTCCTCGGGCAGGTCGGCCATGAACGTCCCGGTGACCGGGCCGGACAGCCGCAGGTAGCGGCCGCCGAGCAGCGTCGTCGTCTGGATCTCGGCGCGGGTGTCGCGGCCGAGGTCGATGCCCTCGTTCACGTGCCACGTCACCACGATGGTGCCGGAGGAGAAGTCGGGCTCGACGGAGGTGACCCGGCCGACCTTCACCCCGGCCAGCCGCACGTCGTTGCCGTTCTTGAGGCCCGCGGTGTCGGCGAACACCCCGCTCATCGTGTACCCGCGCTCGAACAGGCGCAGCTGCCCGGTCGCGAACGCGAACACGCAGGCGGCGCCGAGCACGGTCAGCGTGACGACGGCGACGATCCGGTGGTTGACGTCGCGCAGCGACTTCAGCGCCATCACCGACCACCCCGCAGCATCGACCGGAGCTTGTCCAGCTCGGCCTGCGTCGGCCCCTGCGCCTGCGGCGACCGCGGCAGCTCCATCGGGAACGGGCACGGCCCCTGGACGAGGTTGAGGCACAGCGCGTTGGTGCGCAGGTAATGCCCGCCGTTGGCCGAGGCGAACAGCTGCCGCAGCGTGAGGGGGAGGTTCTGCACCATCTTCTCCAGCTGGTCGACGTTCAGCCGGAACGTCTCGCTGAACTTGCCGAGGTTGTCGATGATGCGGGCGAGCTGCGCGTCGTTGCCGCCCAGCACCTGGTTGAGGTTGGTGGTGACGCCGGCGACCTCGACGACCGCGTTCTCCAGCAGCCGGTGGTTGCCGGCGAACACCCGCGTCAGCTCCTTGAGGTTGTCGACGCTCGCGGCGATCTGCTTGTCGCGGGTGGCGACCGCGTCGCTGACCGTCTCGTAGTCGTCGATCATCTTCTCGATGGTGGCGCGCCGCGAGGTGAACGTCTGCAGCAGCACGTCGAAGTTCCGCACGAGCAGGCCGATGTTCTGCTCGTTGCCGTCCAGCGCCTGGGTGAACGCGAACAGGATCTTGTTGAGCTGGTTCGGGTCGAGGTTGCGGGTCAGCGGGCCGAGGCTGTTGACGATCGCGCCGAGGTCGACCACCGACCGCGTGTGCGGCACCCGGTCGCCGTGGCCGAGCCTGCGCGCGCCGCGGCCCGGCTCCAGGTAGATGACCCGCTGGCCCATGACGTTGCGCCAGCGGACGGAGGCGGTGGAGTCCTCGGGGACGCGGACCTCCCGGTCGACGTCCATGCCGACCACGGCCTTGCCGCGGCGCACCTCGATCGCCTTGACCTGCCCGACCGGCGTCCCGGCCACCTTGACGACGTCGCCCTCCAGCAGCCCGGTGACGTCGTCGAAGGTGGCGGTGAGCCGGTAGCGGTCGCTGAACGGGCTGGCGGCCAGGATCTGCTGCCCGATGAAGAACGTCAGCAGCCCCGTCAGCACCACGAACACGACGAACTTGAGCGTGGTGGCGGTGTCGGGCCCGCGTCCGGTGCGGCGGCTCACGGCTGCATCACCATCCGCGGGCTCGCCGACGACCCGAACGCGGTCCGCGACGGCGGGGTCGGGCACACGTCGACGAACGTCTTGCACAGGTCGAGCGGGAGCGTGTCGACGGCCTGGGCGATCAGCGTGCCCTCCGGGCCCGGGATCCGGATGATGTCCGACAGCAGCGCGAAGAACCCGTTCAGGCTGTCGAGCAGCACCGGGATGTTGCGCCGCTGCGCGGCCAGCACGGACACCGCCTTGCCGCCCTCGTCGACGATCGAGCCGAGGTCGGCGCCGTGGTCGCGCATGGTGTCGCCGACCGTGCCGGCCAGGGCGGCGGACTCGTCCAGCAGCCGCGTCACCTTGTCGGGACGGTCGGCGATCACCGGGGCGAGCCGGTTGAGGTCGCGCACGGCGGCGTTGATGGTGCCGCCGCGCGCGCCGAGCGTGCCCGACAGGCCGGTGAGATCGTTGATCAGGCTCTGGATCACGGCGCGGTTGGCGTGCGCCGCGTCGATCACCGTGGAGCCGTTGGTCACCGTGCGGCGCAGCGCCTGGCCCTGCCCGGACAGCCCGCCGGAGAGGCTGCGCAGGATCGCGCCGACCTCGTCGGGATTGATCGCCTGGGTGAGCCGGTACGCGGGCCAGGCCGTCTCGGACAGGTCCTGCGGGTCCTTCGTCTGGGCGATCCGGGCGCCGTCGGCCAGGTACGGGCCGGTCAGCTCCCCGGCGCCGAGGTCGAGCGCGAGGTCCTTGGGGCCGAACACCGAGACCGGTTCGACCGTGGCCTGCGTGGTGCGGGGGATCCGGACGCCCTCGTCCACCCGCAGCCGTACCGCCACCCGGCCGGTGCGCTCCAGCGACACCGAGTCGACCGTGCCGACCTGGATGCCGCGGATCTTGACGTCCGACTTGCCCGGGTCCAGGCCCTGCCCGGCCCGGCCGAACGAGGCGGTGTAGTAGGTCGAGCCGGCGTGCGACTGGGTGGAGCCGAGCGCCACCAGGACGGCCGCGCCCGCGATGACGCCCGCGCCCACCAGGCCGAACATGCCGCGGGAGCGCCGGGACAGGGGTTCGTCGCTCATCCGGTCAACCTCACCGTGCTGCCGTGGCCCCAGAAGATGTACGACAGGACCAGGTTCATCAGGATCATGAGGATGGTGGACTCGCGGATCGCCCGTCCCGCGGCGACGCCCACGCCCACCGGCCCGCCCGCCGCGTAGTAGCCGCGGTAGCAGTGGATGAACATCACGATGAAGGCGAACACGGCCACCTTGACGACGCTGTAGAACACGTCGATCGGCGGCAGGTAGAGGTGGAAGTAGTAGTCGTAGATGCCGGGCGAGAGCCCGAAGTACTCGATGGTGATGAACCGGGTGGCGAAGAACGCCATGAACAGCGACACCAGGTAGAGCGGCACCAGCGCGATGACGCCGGCCGCGACCCGGGTGCACACCAGGTAGGCCAGCGAGTTGATGCCCATGACCTCCAGCGCGTCGATCTCCTCGGAGATCCGCATCGCGCCGATCTCGGCGGTGAAGCCGGTGCCGACCTGCGCCACCAGCGCCACCCCGGCGATGATCGGGGTGACCTCGCGGACGTTGGAGTAGCTGGCGACCAGGCCGGTGAAGGCCTCCGCGCCGATCCGTTCCAGCCCCGGGTAGCCCTGGAGGCCGACCATGGCGCCGGTGGCCAGCGACATGGTGGAGATCACGAAGATCATGCCGCCGCCGATCACCAGCGCGCCGACGCCGACGGTGATGTCGCTGACCTGCTTGGCCAGCGTCCGCCCGTACTTGCGCCGGATGACGATGTCGAACAGCAGGTGGTAGAGGACGCGGCCGAGGAAGACCGGCAGGTTGAGCGAGGCGGACAGGTCCGCGGTGCGGCCCTGGACCGCGCGGCCGAGCCTGCGTACGGGGGAGATCGCGACCATCAGAACCTCGGGGGGAAGAGGACCTGGTAGATCATGGTGAGCACGTAGTTGGCCGTGAACACCACGATCGAGGTGACCACCACCGCGCGGTTGACCGCGCGGCCCACGCCGACCGGACCGTAGTCGCAGTTCATGCCCATGTGGCAGGCGACCGCGGCGGCGATGAAGCCGAAGACCCACGCCTTGAACAGCGTGATCAGCAGGTCCGGCAGCTGCAGCAGGGTGGTGGCGCCGTCGAAGAAGGCGCCCGGGCTGACGCCCTGCTGGATGACGTTGAAGTAGTAGCCGCCGACCACTCCGGCGAGGATCACCACCGAGCACAGCAGCATCGAGACGGTGCTGGCCGCCCACAGCCGCGGGGTCACCAGGCGGTGCACGGGGTTGATCCCCATGACCTCCATCGCGGCGAGCTCGTCGCGGATGTTGCGGGCGCCCATGTCGGAGGTGATGGCCGAGCCGCCGACGCCGGAGACCAGCAGCGCCGCGGCCAGCGGGGCGACCTGCTGGATCATCGCGGCGACCAGCAGCGCGCCGGTGCCGGACTGCGCGCCGAGCTGGCGGGCGATGTCGCCGACCTGCAGCGAGATGGTGGCGCCCAGCGGGACGGCGATCAGCATGACGGGGACGCTGGTCACCCTGGCCAGGAACCAGCACTGCTCGATGAACTCGCCCCACCACTGGCGCAGGTCCCAGGTGCGGCGCAGTCCTTCGAGGAGGGTGACGCACAGCAGACCGGTCTCGTCGAGGGTCCGCTCGATGCGCCGGAGGGCAAGGTCCGGGGCCTTGGTCAGGCTCAGGGCCATCAGCCGGAGCCCTCCCCTGGGGCGGGGGCACGGGACATTCCAGCCTCCTCACAGTCGGACGTCGGCGCTCATCCGATACCCCGGTCACCGCCGCCGCTCCGGTGGCGCGTCTCACGTCGCGCACCCGCGTACCGGCTGCGACCGGGACCACACGCGGTGCCACGGATCTCTCGAACACCCGGCAGCGCCTGTGATCTGGAGCACTCTATGGGACAAAGCTCTAAGAAGCGAGTACTTACATGGGGATTCGTCCGAAGTTACGATTTGTGCGTGCCCACTTCCGCGCGTGACTGCGTAGACCCGCTCGTGGCCGGCGTCCATGACCGCTGGGAGGACCGGGGGCTGCCCGGAAATCCGTGGCCGTTCATGACCCTGTGCGCGGTCAGCCGCTTCGACCAGCTCCTCAAGAAGGCCCTGGACGCCGAGCTGAAACGGCTCGGCCTCACCAGGACCGGCTACTTCCTCCTGACCACGCTGGCGCTGAAGAGCGACGGCCGCGCGCCGCTCAGCGTGCTGAGCCGGCTGGTGATGATGCACCCCACGTCGGTGAAGCTGACCGTCGACCAGCTGGAGGCGGCCGGTCTCGTCCACCGCCACCCGCACCCGCGCGACCGCCGCGCCACGCTGGTGGAGATCACCGACGCGGGACGGGACCTCGCCGCCGAGACCAACCGGGCGCTGGAATCCCCCGACGGGCCCATGGGGGTGTTCGCCGAGTTCCACCAGGACGTGTTCGAGGCGCTGCAGCCCGCCCGCCACGCGGCCGGCGACATGGACCTGTGAGCGGCGGGGCCGCCGGGGGTTTGTTGAACCGAGCGTGACCCCGCCCGCGTACACCGTGATGGACGGCGACAGTTCACCGGTGATAAGGCACTCTACTTCCATGCCCCAGAGTCACGGCACGCGCAGAAGGTCCTCCGCGTCGCAGAAGCGCGGCGGCTCACGTCGGCGTGACAGACGCGCGCCCAGGCCCGCGCCGTCCCCCCGAGACACCCACGGGGCGTACGACGACCCCTACGGCCTAGACGAGCCGTACGAGCCGTACGGCGACGACGGGGATTCCCGCCGCGGCCGGCGGCCGCGTGACCCCGGGCCCCCGCCCCGGCGGGACGAGCGCCGTCCCCGCAGGCTGCGCCGGATCCTCACCAGCAACGTCACCATCACCGTGGTCGCCCTCGGCGTGATCATGGCCGGTGTGGTGCTGATCGACCTGGAGGAGCTGACCGGGGAGAAGAGCGAGCCCCCCGGCGCCGCCGCGGGTCTGTCGGCCAACGACATGCTGGCGATGATGAGCGGCTCCGACATGGACGCCGTCTCCGCCGGGGCGATCGCGGCCGCCAAGAAGCGGGCGTACGAGCAGCACCAGCGCGACCTCGCCGAGCTGAAGAAGAAGGCGGAGCGGGACGCGCAGGCGCGGGCGAAGCTGAAGGCCGAGCAGGAGCGCGAGCGCCTCGCCAAGTCCAACCCCACCGCCAAGCAGAACAAGGCGTACGGCAAGAAGATGAACGAGCTCAAGGGATGGGGCCGCTGCTGGCCGTCCCTGGAGACGCTGTGGGACCACGAGAGCGACTGGAACGAGCGCGCCGAGAACCCCTCCAGTGGCGCCTACGGCATTCCGCAGGCGCTGCCGGCGTCCAAGCTGGCGACCGCGGGGTCGGACTGGCGCACCAGTTCCCCGACCCAGATCGCGTGGGGGCTGAGCTACATCAAGGCCCGCTACAAGGACCCGTGCCGCGCCTGGGCCTTCTGGCAGTCCCACAACTGGTACTAGGGCCGGCGCGACGGGACGTGCCGGTCGGCTCGTCCCCGCCGGGGATCGGGCACCATGTTGGGGTGCGAACGAGCAGAGACCGCCAGGCCGGCGGCGTGGGAGAGGCGGGCGGCAGCCGCCAGTGGGCGAGGGCGGACGCGACCCGGCAGGCGCTGCTGGGCGCGGCCCAGGAGGTCTTCGCCGACCGCGGGTACGGCGACGCGGGCATCGCCGAGATCGTCGAGCGCTCCGGGATCAGCGTCGGCAGCCTCTACCACCACTACGGCGGCAAGGCGGGCCTCTACCTGGCGCTGTGGGAGGAACTCAGCGACGAGCAGGAGGCGCGGGCCGCCAGCGCGGTCGCCGCCGCCCGCAAGGCAGGGGAGGGCGAGCCGATCGGGCTGTTCATCGCGGGGGCGCGCGCGTACCTGGAGGTCTGCTGGGAGCGCCGGACGGCGGCGCGGCTGTTCCACGGCGGCGAGGGCCCGTCCGGGTTCTCGCTGATGCGCCGCACCCGGGCGCGCCAGTGGATCGGGCAGAACACCAGGCTGCTGCGCGGCCATGACGGCGAGCGCGCGACCGAGGTGCTGTCGCTGGTGCTCACCACCGTGATCGGCGAGGCGGGCCGGGAGATCGCACTGGCCCCGGACGCGGACGGGGCGCATGAGATCATCGACGAGGTGTGCCGCATCCTGATCCGCCTGGCCCGCTGATTCCGCCCCCGCCCGCCGCCGCTACCGCTACTCTCTGACCGTTGATCCGCAGGTCTCTGACCTCCCACCTGACACCCCGGACGACACCCATGGACCGAGACGCCCTGAAACTGACCGGCAGTGGCCGATGAAGGTCACCCGTATCGCCTACAGCCGGAACCTCAACGCATCCAAATACGCCCGCCTGGTCGAGCAGGCCAGGCGTCTGGGTCGTGTGCGGGCGATGGTGTGGGCCCGGTACGGGTCGCCGGTGCGTGACGGGGTCAAGGACCGGGAGGTCCGCGATGAGTGGATGCGGGACGGCACCGCCAGCGGTTTCGGTGTGCCGGCCAACGCGTGGAAGGAAACCGTCCGCGACGCGATGGCCGACATCGCCGCCTGCCGCGAGGCCGGGAAGGTCAAGGTCCGCAAGGCCGTGCACCGCCGCTACCGGGACGAAGCCACCCGAAAGAAGGCATACGCCGCCCTCAGGCACGGCCGCTGGCAGGACGAGGCATTCCTGGCCCGGCAGATGCGCCGGCACGTGCGTCACGGGGTCAGCCGGACCGCGAACCAGATCGTGGTGCGCTCCGACCAGTACAACGTCTGGACCATGGCCGACGGGAACGTGTGGATCGACGTGCCCGGCCTGCAGCGCCGTCAGAAGATCGCGATCCCGCTGAACACCTCGGTCGCCCCCACCGGCACGCTGCGGCTGATCCTGCGCGGCGGCCTGGTCGAGGTGCATTACGCCATCCACGCCCCCGACCTGCGCGAGGATCGCCCATGCGGGACCGGCAAGGTCGGGGTGGACAAGGGCTACACCGAAGCCCTCACCGATTCCGACGGCACCCATCACGGCGCCGAGCTGGGCGCCCTGCTGCGCGGCGAGTCCGACCACCTCAAGGTCACCAACGCCCGGCGGGCCCAGATCCGGGCCATCGCCGACAAGGCCCGCAAGGCCGGAAACCACGCCAAGGCCGACCGGATCTGGGCCGGCAACCTCGGCACGGTCAAGCGGGACAGGCGCCGCCGCCGGTTCGAGTCCCGTGTCCGCACGGTCACCTTCACCGCCGTCCACGCCGTCGTGGACAAGGCCGACCACGTGGTGGCCGAAGACCTCACCCGGCCTTTCGTGTCCCGCAAGAAGCTGGGCAGGAACACCAATCGCCGCCTCGCCGCCTGGACCAAGGGCGTCACGGCCGAGGCGCTGTCGAGCGTGGCGGAGCGCAGAGGTTCTGCGCTGACGCTGGTCAACGCGGCCTACACCTCACAAGTCGCCCCGTGCTGCACCGTCCTTGGTGACCGCAAAGGGGACCGGCTTCACTGCCCCCAGTGCGGGAAGGTGTGGCACGCCGACCATGCGGCTGCGGTCAACATCCTGGAACGAGACGGGGATCCCGCCATCACCCTCCACACCCGGTACGAACGGGTCAGGGAACTCCTCCAGGAACGTGATCGCCTCCGGACCAGACTGCCGGTCCAGGACTCCAGCGCCCCGGCGCGGAGAGCGAAATATCCGATCCGAGCAGCAATGCTCAAGGAATAGGAAGCAGAGCAGACGTCCCATGCCAACCTCCACGTGGTTCCGGCTCAACGTCGGTAAGCGCGAGCGCGTGCTCGAGGTGGCGATGCGCGAGTTCGGCGAGCACGGTTACTCCACCGGCAGCCTGAACACCATCGCCCGCGAGGCAGGCATCGCCAAGGGATCGCTGTTCCAGTACTTCAGCGACAAGCTGGAGTTCTTCGCGTTCGTCTGCGACGAGGCCTCGCGCCGGATCCGCGAGGACATGGAGCGGCGGATCGCCGTCCTGGACTTCGAGCAGTCCTTCGAGGGCTGGCTGTTCGACGTGTTCTGCGAGTGGACGGAGTACATGGCCGAGCACCCGCTGGAGCGCGCGGTGACGGCGGCGACGAACTTCGAGCTCGACAACAACGTGCGGTCGGTGGTGCGCGACACCGCGAACCAGCACTACCTGCAGGTCATCCACCCGTCGCTGCAGCTGTGGCAGGAGCGCGGCGACATCCGCGCGGACGCCGACCTGGACGTGCTGGCGACGCTGCTGCTGGTGACGCTGCCGTTCCTGGCGCTGGCGCCGTACTACGACGGTCTCGACCCGGTGCTGAACCTGCGGGGCCGCACGCCGGCCGAGCAGCGGCCGGTGATCCGGCAGCTGATCGCGGGCATCCGCCCGATGTTCGCGCCGGTCAAGTCCTAGTGCCGCGGAGCGGTCAGGCGAAGATGTAGTCGCCGGGCCTGGCCTTGCGGCTGCCCGCCCAGAACTCGAAGGTGTGGCCGGGCCACAGGCTGCGGTTGACGCCGTTCTCGTCCAGGTACCAGCTGTCGCAGCCGCCCTCGGTCCACACCGCCCGGCGCAGCCTGCGGTGCATCCGGTCGTTGTAGGCGCGCACCGCCTCCGGCCTGGGCTCGACGGTCCGCGCGTTCCGCCGCTGCATCTGCCGGAGCAGGCTCAGCACGTGCTGGATCTGGATCTCGATCATGAAGACGACGGAGTTGTGGCCGAGCCCGGTGTTGGGGCCCAGCATCATGAAGAGGTTCGGGAAGCCGGGCAGGGTGGTGCCGTGGTGGGCCTCGATGCCGTCCGCCCACGCCTCCTGGATCTTGACGCCGCCGCGGCCGGTGATCCGCCAGTCGGCCATGGCGTCGACGACCTTGAAGCCGGTGCCGTAGACGATGGCGTCGACCTCGTGCTCGCGGCCGTCGGCGGTGACGACGGAGTGCTCGCGGACCTCGGTGATCCCGGTGGTCTCGACCTCGACGTGGGGACGGGCGAGGGCCGGGTAGTAGTCGTTGGACAGCAGGACGCGCTTGCAGCCGATGGTGTAGTCGGGCGTCACCTTGGCGCGCAGCTCGGGGTCCTTGATCTGCCGGGCGATGTGCCCGCGGGCCAGCCTGTCCTGGGGGCCGGACAGGCGCGGGTCGATGGTGAAGCCGACCGCGCGGGCCTCCAGGCCCCAGTAGATGAGGTCGCGGAACGCGCGGGTCGTGCCCGGGACCTTCGCGAACGTGCCGCGCACCGCCTTGGGGATGGCGACGTCGGGCTTGGGCTGGATCCACGGCGGGGTGCGCTGGAACACCACCATGCGGTCGACCTGGTCGGCCAGTTTCGGGACGAACTGGATCGCCGACGCGCCGGTGCCGATGACGGCGACGCGCTTGCCGGTGAAGTCGTAGGAGTGGTCCCACTCGGCCGAGTGGAAGGCGGTGCCCTGGAAGCGCTCAATGCCGGGCAGGTCGGGGTAGGAGGGGATGTGCAGCGCGCCGACCCCGGAGACGACGGCCCTGGGCCTCAGCACGCCGCCGCCGGCCAGCGTCACGACCCACACGGCCGCGTCCTCGTCGTACTCCATGGACTCGACGGCGGCGCCGAAGCGGATGTGGTCGCGGACGCCGTACTTGTCGGCGGTGCGCTCCAGGTAGTCGCGGATCTCCGGCTGCGGGGCGAACATCCGCGTCCAGCCGGGGTTGAGCTCGAAGGAGAAGGAGTACATGTGGGAGGGGACGTCGCACGCGCACCCGGGGTAGGTGTTGTCGTGCCACGTGCCGCCGAGGGCCTGGCTCTTCTCCAGGATGACGAAGTCGTCGAAGCCGTTGCGCTTCAGCTGGATGCCCATGCCCAGCCCGGCGAAGCCGGAGCCGACGATGGCGATCCTGGGGGAACTCTCGCTCATGGCGTCCCTTCCACGTAAGCTACTCGTAGTAAGTTACTAGCAGTAGGCTACTGACGATAGGTCCAACAAGGGAGAAACCCCTGTGAGCGCCGCCACACCGCGCCGCCGCCGCATGTCGCGCGCCGAGCGCGAGCGCCAGATGCTGGACGTGGCCGAGCAGGTCTTCGGCGAGCGCGGCTACCGCGCCACGTCCATGGACGAGATCGCCGAGCGCTGCGGGGTCTCCAAGCCGATGCTGTACGAGTACTTCGGCTCCAAGGACGGCCTGCTGCTGGCGTGCGTCGCCCGCTCGCAGGCCGAGTTGCACGAGGTCACGCAGAAGGCGGTCGCCGGGGCCACCGACCCGCGCGACGTGCTGTGGCGCGGCATGGTCGCCTACTTCTCCTTCATCGACTCCCACAGCCGCTCGTTCGCGATGCTGGTGAGCGAGCCGGTGGCCGGCCCGCCGGAGACCGCCCAGGCGATCGAGGACATCCGGCGGCAGCAGAGCACGCTGATCGCCGGGGTGCTCGCCACGTTCGCCGCCGGGGTCCCGGCCGACGTGCTGGAGGCCCACACCGAGATCATCATCGGCGCGTCCGAGCGGCTGTCGCTGTGGCGCACCCGGCGGCCCGGCGTGACCGTGGAGGACGCGGCCCGCTACATGACCGACTTCTGCTGGAGCGGCCTCAGCCCGTACCTGACCCACACCCCGGCCCCGGATCCGGGGCCGGGCGACGGGGAAGGCCGTCCAGCGCCTGGATGAGCAGGTCGAGGCCGAACTCGAAGTCGGCCTCCGGGTCCAGCCGGGCCAGCTCCGGCGCCAGCGCGATCACGCGCGGGAACCGCTCCGGGTCGAGCCCGGCGTAGTAGTCGGCGGACGCCTGCGACAGCCGGTCCAGCAGCTTCACCGCGCCGACCTCGCGCATCTGCGCGCCCAGCGCGTACGCCAGCAGCGCCCGCATGATCCGGACCGCGGTGGGGCCGTCGAACCCGGCGGCGTCGGCCAGCGCCAGCGCCCGCTCGGCGGGCCGCACCGCCACCGGGGTGTCGATCTTGTGGGTGAGCACGATCGTCATGCAGCGCGGGTAGTCGTGCGCGACCTTGCGGAAGGCGCGCACCAGCGTCCGGGCGGACGCCTGCCAGTCCTCGCCGGGACCGGCGTCCAGGTCCATGCCCGCGACCACGTGCTCGGCCACGCCCTCCAGCAGCGCCGCCTTGTTGGGCACGTGGTTGTAGAGGGACATCACCGCCACGCCCAGGCCGGCCGCGACCGCCCGCATGGACAGGGCGTCGGCGCCGTCGCGCTCGATGAGCCCGACCGCCGCCTGCACGATCCGGTCGCGCGTCAGGGCCGGGCGCACCTCCGGGACGGGGCGCTTCTCGTCGGCCATCGGGCCCCTTCCTCACACCGTTGACACCGATCAGTGGCGCGTGACACGGTACGTACAGTGTACGTAAGACGTACAACGTACGTCGACCCGCCGAAGGGGTGCTCGTGTCGACCCATGACCTCTACACCGAGCCCGTCCCCGCGTCCACCTACGACATCCCCCTGACCGGGGACGCCCGGTTCACCTGGGAGTACGACGACGGCCGCGACCGGCTGCTGGCCCTCTACCAGAAGGGCAAGGACCGGCAGTGGGACTCGGCCAAGCGCATCGACTGGGACCTGGAGGTGGACCCGCACGACGTGCTGGGCGTCCCCGACCAGTCCCTCGCCGTCTACGGCACCCGCCACTGGGACCGGATGAGCGTCCGCGAGCGCGGCGAGCTGCGCCGGCACTCCGCTTCCTGGCAGTTCTCCCAGTTCGTGCACGGCGAGCAGGGCGCCATGATCACCGCCGCCCGGATCGTGGAGTCGGTGCCCGACCTGGACGCCAAGTTCTACTCCGCCACCCAGACCATGGACGAGGCCCGCCACGTCGAACTGTTCTCCAGGTTCCTCCAGGAGAAGATCGGCATGGTCTACCCGATCAACACCAAGCTGCAGGACCTGCTGAACGAGACGCTCTCCGACACCCGCTGGGACATGCCCTACCTCGGCATGCAGGTCCTCATCGAGGGCCTGGCGCTGGCAGCGTTCGGCGTCATCCGCGACATCACCACCAAGCCGCTGCCCAAGCAGATCCTGGCGTACGTGATGCAGGACGAGGCCAGGCACGTCGCGTTCGGGCGGATGGCGCTGCGCGACTACTACGCCCAGCTGTCGGCGCCCGAACTCAAGGAGCGCGAGGAGTTCGTCATCGAGGGCTGCCACCTGATGCGCGACCGCATCCGCGGCCGGGAGATCTGGACCAACTTCGGCATCGACCCGGCCGAGGTCGACGAGATGGTGGAGAACTCCCCCTACATGCGGATGTTCCAGGGCCTGCTGTTCAGCCGGATCGTCCCGTGCGTCAAGGACATCGGCCTGTGGAGCGACCGCATCCGCGCGACCTTCGACGAGATGGGCGTGCTGGAGGCGTCCAAGGGCGACCTGGACGCGCTGATGGGACAGGACGAGGAGATCGCCGAGAAGCTGGACGCCGAGCGGTTCGCGGTCGAGGAGGCCGCGCGCAAGGCCGAGGTGGACGCGGTCATCGCCGCCGAGGCCGGCACCGCGTCCGCCTAGGGGACCCGGCGGGCGTCCTGTTCCGGCCGCGGGCCTCGGCCCGCACCGGGGCGCCTCGTTGACGCGCGGCGCCCCCGCCCCCCACGATCTGGAGGCACGCCCGACCGGGGACGCTCGCCCGAGCCGCCCCCGTGACGTCCCCGTCCCCCCGGAGGCAGCCATGCCCCTCGCGCACTTCGACGGCGCGCTCGCCGTCATCACCGGAGCCGGCAGCGGGCTGGGCCGCGCCATCACGCTGGCCCTGGCCGAGCGCGGCGCGACCGTCGTCGCCGCCGACATCGACCTGCCCGCCGCCGAGCGCACCGCCGAGCTCGCCAGGACGCTGGGCTCGGACGGCGCCGCCGCCTTCGAGGTCGACGTGTCCGACGCCGCCGCGATGGAGTCCTTCGCGGCCGAGGTGCGCGAGTCCCGCCGGGTGCCCGACATCGTCGTCAACAACGCGGGCATCGCCGTCGCCGGACCGTTCCTCGACACCGGCGTCGAGGACTGGGAGCGCATCATCGGCGTCAACCTGTGGGGCGTCGTGCACGGCTCCCGGCTGTTCGGGAAGCAGATGGTCGACCGGGTGCGCGCCCTGCCCACCAAGCCCGACAAGCCCAACTTCGGCGGGCACATCGTGAACATCGCCTCGGCCGCCGGGTTCGCCCCGTCCCGCGAGCTGCCCGCCTACAGCACCACCAAGGCGGCGGTGGTGATGCTCAGCGCGTGCCTGCGCGCCGAGCTGGCCGGGTCGCGGATCGGCGTCACCGCCGTCTGCCCGGGGTTCGTCGGCACCTCCATCGTGCGGAACGCCACGCTCGTCGGCGTGTCCGGGGACGAGGCGCGGCGGCTGCGCGAGCGCGGCGACCGGGCGCTCCAGGCCCGCCGCTACCCGCCGGAGAAGGTCGCCGAACGCGTCGTCGCGGCCATCGTCAAGAACAAGCCGGTCGTTCCCGTCAATCTCGAGGGCCACCTGATCCACGCGATGTCGCGGATCTCCCCCGGTTCGCTGCGGCTGCTCGCCCGGGTCCCCGCCCCGCTGCGCTGACGCCGGGCCGGAGCGATCAGATCCGGTCCGCCGCCTGCCTGAGGATCTCGTCGGCGTCGCGCTCCCGCACGGGCACCCCTTCGGGGTGGTCGAGCAGCGCGAGGCAGGCGGCGTGGCCGGGCGCGGCGTCGAGAACGCGCATGGCCATGCGGGCGGGGAGGTCCGGGCGGCCGTCCCAGGCGCGCAGGCTCGGCGGCTCGTGCGGCGCGGAGACGTGCAGGTCGGCGAGCGGCACCCGCAGGCCGTCCCCGGTGGCCTTCAGGAGGGCCTCCTTGCGCGTCCAGTAGGCGAGGAGCCCGGCGCCGCCGGCGGCGCGCGGCTCGTCGCCGGCGAGCAGGTGGCGGGCGATGTCGTCGCCGATGCGGCCGCTGTCCTCCTCCACGTCCACGCCGAGCGGGCCGTACGGCGACACCGCGACGGCGACCAGGTCGCCCGAGTGCGAGACCGACAGGTGCGGGCCCCCGGCGATGGCGGGCGGGCCGTGCGGCTCGTCGCAGTCGCGGCACCGGCGGGTGATGGGAACCCGTTCCGGGGGCAGCCCGGACCGCCGCCCGGCGACCACCCTGGTGATCGCGACCCCGAGGGTGAAGCGGTCGCGGTCGGCGTCCCGCAGATACCGGGCGCGGCGGGTGCGTTCGGACGGGTCCAGCAGTTCCGCGAGGCCCGCCCGCGCCGCGTCCCGGGCCGCCCACCGGCCGAGCGAGGCCCACCACACGGTAACCGGTTCCACTTTTCGCTCCATTCGACGACGACCCCGACCGTCACATTAGCCGATGACATGTTCGGCATTATTCTGGCGAGCGCCAATGGCGCGCCAATTAAGGAGGCTTCGGACATCGAATCGGACACCCCGACAGAACCGGCAATGGACCCCCGCGGACAACGAAAAGGCCGCGGGATGGCAGTCCACCCCGCGGCCCTCACCTCGGAAGTCACTAGACCCAGGACACTCCTACCGGCTGTGCGGCCACGTCGTCGACCTCCTCCTCCCCTGACGCACACGCCGGACCCCATCACGATCCCGACCCGGGAACCGGCGCGTCCCTCCCCTTTACCGAAACAGCCTAGGATCGATTGACTTCCACCATGTACTGATCGGCCAAATCAGGTCAGAATTGCTTTAGCGGAAGGCGCGCAACACTTCTCCCGCCACCCGGGTCGCCCGCCCGAGGCAGTCCTGCTCGCGCTTCTCCGCGGCGCCGCGGGTCTCCTCGCTGTAGCTCACGGTGACCACCACGTTCCGCACCCGCACGGTCACCTGACCCACCACCGTCGGCTGGCCCCGGGTGGCCGTGAACCACCGGTACGCCTCGTCGCCCAGCCCCGGATGCCGGGCCAGGCTCACCGTCCGCTCCAACGTCGAGTTGTGGGCCTGCGTCCACTGCGCCCCGAAGTAGCGCTGGGCGTCCTCCACCGGGGTCGAGGTGTTGGCCGGCGCGTACAGGTGCGCCTCCACCCTCAGCCAGCGGAACCCGCCTCCCGCCGTATACGTGCAGCTCGTGAGGGTCTGGTTGGAACTCTCCCGGCGCTGCGCCCCGGGAATCAGGCTCCGCACCGTCCCCGCCTGGACGCCTCCGCACGGCGGCGGCAGCGTCGAGATCGTCTCCGGCCGCTCCGGCTCCTCCGCCGGCGGGACGGCGGCCCGCTGCGTACGCTCCCCCTCGCCACCGGGGAAGAACAGGAACACCGCACCGGCGGCCAGCGCGAACGCGACCACCGCCACCAGCGCCGCCACCACCACCCTCGGCCTGCGGACCGGCGCCGGCGGCTCCGGAGCCGAATACTCCCTCTGGAAGGGTTCCGGCGCACGCGGAAGGCCCACTCCTGACTCCCCTGTTCGCCCACTACCACAGGCAAGGTAATCGGCCCGGGCGCCACCTGGCCAGGGCCCCCAAGGGGATCAAAGGTCATCCCCGAAGACAGAGATCTTGACTTCCCCGCCCGCGAACATCAACTGTCCGACCCGGGGAACACAATGGATACTGTGCTGCTCACGGAGATCGCCCGCACCTCGGCCGCGGTGGCCGCGACCACGTCCCGCAAGGCCAAGACCGGCCTGCTCGCCGACTGCCTCCGCGACGCCGGCCCCGGCGAGGCCGCCATCGTCGTCGCCTACCTCTCCGGCGAGCTCCCGCAGCGGCAGATCGGCGTGGGCTACGCCTCCTTCCGCGACCTCCCCCCGCCCGCCGCCGAGCCCGCCCTCACCGTCCCCGAGGTGCACACCGCGTTCAGCGAGATCGGCGCCGTGTCCGGCAAGGGCTCCGTCGCCCGCCGCCGCGACCTCCTCACCGCCCTCATGGCCCGCGCCACCCACGCCGAACAGGACTTCCTCATCCGCCTGCTGTCCGGCGAACTGCGGCAGGGCGCCCTCGACGGCGTCATGGCCGAGGCCACCGCCAAGGCCGCCGGCGTCCCCGCCGCCGACGTCCGCCGCGCCGTCATGCTCCGCGGCTCCCTCGGCCCCGTCGCCACCGCCGCCCTCACCGACGGCGCCGCCGGCCTGAGCGCCTTCACCCTCGAGGTCGGCCGCCCGATCAAGCCGATGCTCGCCGCCTCCGCCCCCTCCATCGACGAGGCGTACGCCAAACTCGACGGCGAGGCCGCCGTGGAATGGAAGCTCGACGGCATCCGCGCCCAGATCCACATCCGCCCCTCGGGCATCTCGGTGTTCACCCGCACGCTCGACGACATCACCGCCCGCCTCCCCGAGGTCGTCGAGGCCCTGCGCGGCCTTCCCGTCCGCGACGCCGTCCTCGACGGCGAGCTGATCGCCCTGCGCTTCGACGGCTCCCCGCACCCCTTCCAGGTCACCTCCGCCCGCACCGCCACCCGCACGGCGCGTACAAACACCGTCCCGCTCTCGCTCTTCCTCTTCGACGTCCTGCACCTCGACGGGGAGGACCTCCTCGACCGTCCCGGCGCCGAACGGCACGCGGCCCTCGCCCGCGCCGTCCCCGAAGAGCTGCGCATGCCCCGCATCGTCACCGCCGACCCCGCCGAGGCCGCCGCCTTCTTCACCGACGCCGTCGCCCGCGGCCACGAGGGCGTCCTGGTCAAGTCCCCCGGCACCCCGTACACCGCCGGCCGCCGCGGCGCCGGCTGGATCAAGGTCAAGCCCCGCCACACCCTCGACCTGGTCGTCCTGGCCGTCGAATGGGGCCACGGCCGCCGCCGCGGCCTCCTGTCCAACCTCCACCTCGGCGCCCGCGACCCCGGCACCGGCGAGTTCGTCATGCTCGGCAAGACCTTCAAGGGCCTCACCGACAAGCTCCTGGCCTGGCAGACCGAGAAGCTGCGCGCCCTGGCCGTCAAGGACGACGGCTGGACCGTCCACGTCAAGCCCGAACTGGTCGTCGAGATCGCCTTCGACGGCATCCAGCGCAGCCCCCGCTACCCCGCCGGAATAGCCCTCCGCTTCGCCCGCGTCCTCCGCTACCGCGAAGACAAGCCCGCCTCCGAAGCCGACACCCTCCAAACCGTCCTCGACCTAGGAGGCGGCATCCACGAAACCCCCTAGATCCGGGGGGGTGCACCTCGGCCAACGATAAACTGCGAACATCGTTTGCGGTTTACCTGAAGGGCCGGCCATGAAGCGGATCAGGGCACGCGACGGCGCCGACATCACGGTGCGTTCCACCGGCAGCGGACCAGGCATCGTGGTGGTGCACGGGGGCGGGGTCACCATCGACGACTACCGCCGGCTCGCCTCGGCGCTGGCCGACCGGTTCACCGTCCACCTCTACAACCGCCGGGGACGGGCCGACGCCCCGCCCGCGTCACAGCCCCACACCATCGAGCAGGACATCGACGACCTCGCGGCCGTCATGGAGCACACCCGGACGGGCAACGTCATCGGGCACAGCTCAGGCGGCTTCATCGCGCTGAAGGCGGCACTCCGGCTGCCGATCGACCGGCTCGCGCTCTACGACGCGGCGATCTCCATCGACGGCAGTTTCCCCGCCCACTGGATGGAGGCCGCGAAGGAGGCGTCGCGGGACGGCGACACCGCGCGAGCCCTCGCGATCGTCAGTTCCGGTATCAACCCCCAGATGGCGGCTTCGAAGCTTCCGCTCCGCATCCAGGTCGCCGTCATCCGCGCCTTCATGCGCACCCGGATCGGGCGGACCATGGGCGAACTGCTGCCGCTGACCCTGGACGAAGGCGACCAGATACTGCGCCATGACGGCCCCGCCGAACAGTGGGCGGGAATCACCGCCGCCATGCTGCTGGTCTGCGGCGCCAACAGCGCCCCCTACTACGCCGAAAGCAATGAGGCGCTGGCTCGCGTCCTCCCCCAGGCCCGTACCCTGCGGCTTCCCCGTAGCGGCCACGACGGCCTCAACAGAGCACGCCCAAAACTCATCGACCCGCTCGCCGCCTTCTTCGAGGCTCGCGAACACCCTTGAGCTCGATGTCGAGCTCGAACGGCAAGGTGACGGCAATGCGATCGTGGTGCACACCGGTCGCGACGTACAGGCCGGTGGCATCGTCGAGTTCGTAGCTGTAGATCGCGAACGCCGGTGCGGTCTGGTCGGTCTCCACCCGCCAGTAGTGCCGAATCCCCGCCTCCGCGTACAGGGACGGCCGCACCCGCCTGCTGAACGGCGACACCACCTCGACGACAAGCGTGACCAGGTCTGCGGAGATGGGCCGCTCATAGGGATCGTGGTCGCTGGAGTAGACGACGACGTCGGGGGCGAGTTCGACCGGCTCCACCTCGTCGTCATCCAGGAGAACGTCCACGTCGGCGTCAACCTGCCAACCAACAGGAGCCGCGTCCTCGAGCCGGGTCGCCAGACGCCGCGCGACGCGCCGCTGGATCGGGCGAGGCCGCGGCTTCACGACAAGTTCTCCGTAGACGACCCCGACGCGTACCGGAAGGTCGTCGGGCAACGCCTCGTACTCTGCCCGAGTCCAGGTGTCACCGGACGGCAACCGAAGCGTCGGCGCCGGCATACGTACTCGCATGTCACCGCGGGGCGATCGGCGGCCCGTCCGGGCCGTCGTCCTGGTGCGGCCAACGGGCGGACGCGTCGCGCCGCAGGCGGGAGACCTCCTCCATCCGGTCGCCGGGGATGACGACCTGGGTGACATCGACGGCGTTCTCGTCCTTCGCGCTGTAACTGGTACGGACGATTTCCCAGACGGGCAGTTCGACGGGGATGAGCAGGAGCCGGGCCTCATCAACGGTCGGCATGCGCACGCGGCGGCGTTCCAGCCACTCCAAGGGACCGTGGCCCATCGCCTCGATCGCGTCGATCCAGGCCCCCGGTCCCGTGCCGAAGGGTTCTTCGACCTCCGGCGTCTCAGCGGTGATCCTCGGGTGGATCCAGGTCGTGGAGATCTGGAAGGCGGGCTCGCCTTCGGGGCCGGTCACGCGCAGCCGTCTCATGACCAGATCACCGACCGGCACGTTCAGCATGTGCGCGAGCCTGGCGTCCGCAATGGGCGCCTTGCCGACCTGCGGCTTGCCGTGATGAACCCACAACTCGTTGCCCATGGCGGCGGGAAAGCTGTACCCGCCCGCAGTTTCCCGCCCGTCCTTCACGTGCCTGGTGTTGCGCCTGACCACGTCCGTTCTCATGATCGTCTTGCGATGCGCAGGGCGACGCAGGCCACCGGCGGTCTCGTCGCATCGAGCCGACCCCACGTGTCCGCCTCCTCGCATCGGGTTGACGCGGTGAAGCCTAGTGACGAACCCGCACGAGGTTTGTGGCAGCGGACACGTCCTGACGGCGGCCCCGTGTCCCGCTCGGTGAGGTGGGGCGACAGGATGGACGTGGAGGGCGTGCGGGAGGAGGGCGCGGATGCTGCGGGTGGGGACTCGGACATCGCCGCTGGCGATGGCGCAGGCTCGCGGGGTCGCCGAGCGGCTCGAACGGCTGGCCGGTGTACGCATCGAGGTGGTCGGGATCCAGACGTCGGGTGATCGGCATCGGGGGCGCCTGGAGGCGCTGGGCGGCAAAGGCGCGTTCATGCGCGAGATCGACCGGGCGCTGGTGGAGGAGCGGGTCGATGTGGCGGTGCACTGCCTCAAGGACGTTCCCGGGGACGAGCCTCGCCCGGAGGGGCTAGAGTTCGCGGCCTACCTGGAGCGGGACGACACGTCCGATGTGATGGTGTTCCCGGCCGGGGGCGGAGCCGGGTCTCTGGGCGGGCTGACCCCCGGTGCGCGGGGGGGGCGTCGGCGGTGCGCAGGCGAGCCCAGCTTTGGCGGATCCGTTCTGATCTGCGGATCGAGTTCCTGCGGGGGAACGTCAACTCGCGGCTCGGGCGGCTGGACGCCGGGGAGGAGTTCGACTCCATCGTGCTCGCGCGGGCGAGCCTGACGCGGCTGGGGATCGAGCGGCCGGGCGAGGCGCTGGACATCGTCCCGGCCGTCGGGGCAGGAGTACTGGCCGTGGACTGCCGCCGCTCCGATCCAGGGGTCGTGAACCTGGTGCGACTGCTGGACCACGCCGAGACGCGGCAGTGCGTGAACGCCGAGCGGGCCATGCTGCGCGGGCTCCAGGGGCATGCAACAGCCCCATCGCCGGGCATGCGCGGCTGGAGGGCGATGGGCGGTTGCGCCTCCGCGGGATGGTCTTCACCCAGGACGGCGCCCGGGTCGTGCGGGCCGAGGGTCGAGCGGAGGCCGGTGAGGCGGTGGCGTTGGGGGTGCTCGTGGCGGAGGAGTTGGTGCGGGAAGGGGCTCGTGGGTTGATCGACGGGGTTTCGTGCTAGGGCCCGGCTGTCGGTGGCGGGTGCAAGAGTGGCTCGGCATGAGTGGGAGCGGTCCGCTGGACGGGTTGGACGACATCGACTGGGCGGGGTTGGGGCACGCCTACGGTTCGGCGGAGAAGGTTCCGGAGGCGTTGCGGGCGCTGCGGTCCGAGTCGGCCGATGAACGCAAGGCGGCCATGGACGAGGGGCTCTGGCACAGCATCTGGCACCAGGGCACCCGGTACCCGGCGAGCGTCCCGGCGGCCCGGTTCCTGGTGCGGCTGGCCGCCGATCCCGCCACGCGCGACCGCGAGCAGATCCTGTTCCTGCTCGAAGCCCTGGTGACCGGCTACGCGTCCGACCATCTCCCCCGCGGGATCGACGCCGCGGCGTGGCGTGCCGACATGGAGTACCGCCGCGCCACCGACCCCGAGGAGCAGCGCCGGCGGCTCGACACCTGGGTGGACGAGGCGTCCGACGAGGTCATGCGGTCGTGGCGGAAGCGGCGGCAGGAGAAGTTCGACCCCGTCGCGGAGCTGCGGCGGTTGGAGATCGAACTCGAGGTCTACGACGCCGTCCGGGCGGGTGTCCCCGCGCTGCGCCCGCTGTTGGACGACCAGGACTCCGCCGTGCGCGCAGGGGTGGTGCGGCTGCTGGCGTGGTTTCCGGAGGAGGCGGCCGAGTCGGTGCCGATGCTGGACGGGCTGCTCGACCGGGAGACCGACGATCTCGTCATCAGCGAGCTGATCAGCGCGCTCGGTCTGCTGGGGCACCGCCCGGCCGTGCCGCTGTTCCGCGACTTCCTGTACGGCGACCTGTTCCACCGGCTGGCGGCGGCCGTGGCGCTCATCGCCCTGGACGAGGTGGACGAGACGGTGGTGGGCGCCATCGCGCACGCCGCCGCCACCGCCTACTGGGGTGACGGCGGCTTGCCGAATCCCTTCAGCACGATCGTCTCGTCGCGGAACACCGAAGACATCATGGGGCTCCTGGAGGGGTGCGGGGTGGAGGACGGCTCGCTCGGCAACGCCCTGGCGGGGCTGCGGGACGGCCCGCCGGCGTGGCGGGCGGCGATGGCCGCGGCGGCGCTGGCGCTGGCCTTCGGGATCGTCGAGGACGTCACGCAGGTCGCGGACGAGCCCGAGCCGTTCGAGGACCTGGACGACGAGCAGCGCGAGACCGTCCTGGCCCTGGCCGGGCAGCCCCCGGAGGTCTGGGAGGGGCCCGGCTTCCGTCGGCTGCTCAATACGTGGGGGCTGCCCGAGGATCGCGCGGCGCTGCGCGAATACGCGGGGTTCGACTAGTCGTCGCGTGGCGGGCGGGGTTTCCATGAGCGGGTCCCCCGGCGGGGCGAGCGGCCCCGGACGGCGGAGCGCAGGGGGCGGCGCTCGCCCCGCGCGAGCGTGGTCCTGCGGGGGCGGGCGGCGTTGAACGGGGCCCTGCGGGCGGCGCGGCGGCGGGTGGACGGCCTGCGGTGCAGGAGTTCGGGCGGGATCAGGTCGTGGCGGCCCGCGATGAACTCCTGGATCCAGATCTTGGCCCTGATCAGCGGGCGGCGGAAGCGTTCCTCGTGCCATTCCGCCGACCGGGCCTTGCGCGAGCCCGGTTCGTACTGCCAGCGGGCCCACGGCGAGCCGGGACGGGCAACGCGGATGGCTCCGATCACCAGCAGGAGGGGCAGGAACAGCCCCGCCAGGCCGGTCCAGATCTTGCCCTTGAGCAGGGTGAGGACGGCCAGGATCAGGTTGACGGTCAGCGACCCGGCGTAGACGGCGATCAGCAGCGGGCGGCTGAGGGTGCCGTCGGGGTCGGGTTCGAGGCCCTCGAACCCGACCGGCCGGATGCCGAGGAGGAGCAGGCCGGTCACGGCGATCGCGACGAAGACGGCGTCGACGGACGCGCGCCCCTTCTCCGTCCAGTAGACGTCGCTGAGGTGCAGGATCAGCGCGAACTCGTCCAGCACCAGGGCGGCGCCCGCGCCGAAGATGACGGCGGCGGTGATGACGAACCCCTGGTAGGCGTCCGGGACGGCGAATCCCATCACGCCGCCGACCAGCATGAGGACGACGCCGAACACGACATGGTGGATGTGCAGGTCGCCCGCCTTGACGTTGCGGAACCACCAGCGGACGTCCGCGCGGATCAGCCGCACGTTGACGCGGGTCAGCACGAACGTGACGATGAAGGAGACGAAGAAGGCGAACAGCGGCAGGCGCCCGGCATCGGCCACGCGCACGGAGAAGAACTCGGACAACGAACCCCCTGACCATCCCATGATGCCTTGTGACATGCGTGGATATCGTGAGGGCGAACGAAGGGGGACGGGGCATGGGCCGTTTCGTGGACCGGTGCGACCCGGGATGCCGGGAATGGATCGCCGAGGCCATCCGCAAGGTCGAGGCCGACGCCAACCGCAGCGCCGACACCCACCTGCACGTCTTCCCGCTACCGCCCGAATGGGGCATCGACCTGTACCTGAAGGACGAGTCGGTGCACCCGACCGGGTCGCTGAAGCACCGGCTGGCGCGGTCGCTGTTCCTGTACGGGCTGGCGAACGGCTGGATCCGGGAGGGCACCACCATCATCGAGGCGTCCAGCGGGTCCACGGCGGTCAGCGAGGCGTACTTCGCGCGGCTGGTGGGGCTGCCGTTCGTGGCGGTGATGCCGGAGCGCACCAGCCTGGAGAAGATCGAGCTGATCGAGTTCTACGGCGGGCGGTGCCATCTGGTGGCCGACCCGTCGGCGATCTACGCCGAGTCGCGGCGGCTGGCGGAGGAGTGCGGCGGGCACTTCATGGACCAGTTCACCTACGCCGAGCGGGCGACGGACTGGCGCGGCAACAACAACATCGCCGAGTCGATCTTCGAGCAGTTGCGGCTGGAGCGGTTCCCCGAGCCGTCCTGGATCGTGGTCGGCGCCGGGACGGGCGGGACGTCCGCCACCATCGGCCGGTACGCGCGCTACCGGAGGTTCGGGACCCGGGTCGCGGTGGTCGACCCGGAGGGTTCGGCGTTCTTCGGCGCGTTCGAGGACGGCGACCGGGACCGTACCGCGGCGGGGTCGCGGATCGAGGGGATCGGGCGGCCCCGGGTGGAGCCGTCGTTCCTGCCCACGGTGATCGACCGGATGATCCAGGTGCCGGACGCGGCGTCGATCGCGGCGATGCGGTGGACGCGGGAGGTGACGGGCCGGAGCGTGGGCGGGTCGACCGGGACCAACATGTGGGGCGTGGCGGAGCTGGTCGCGGAGATGCTGGAGCGCGGCGAGCGCGGCAGCGTGGTCACGCTGATCTGCGACGGCGGTGAGCGGTACGCCCGCACCTACGGGTCGGACGCGTGGCTCGCCGGGCAGGGCCTCGCGGTCGGCCCGTACGTGGAGGCGCTGCGCACCTTCCACAAGACGGGCGAGGCCCCCGCGCCCCGGTGATCGATCTTTAGGTGGACGCGGCCCAGGCTGCTTCCGAGCCTTGGAGATGGGTTGTAAGGCGTCCCTGGACGGCCACCGATCCGGTGGAGCCGCGGCGGCCGAAGAGGCGTGCCCGCCGTGAGGCCCGGCGCGCCACCCACGTCAACCACAACAAGCAGGTCGTCGTGAGGAGACGACGGCTCCTCCGCGCTGCCTGGCGGTACGGCCGCCCTACCCAGGGATCGGACGGGGCCTGGGGTCCCACCTGCCGAACGAGTCGATACCCGTGGCGATGTCGCCGGGCTGCCGGTTGTCGACGGCCCGCCGGGCGACCGGCATCGGCGGTCGGCGCGGCGCCCCGGAAGGCCGTGAAGCCGTCGATCTCGGCGTCGATGAGGTGCAGGCCGCCCGTCTCGCCAAGGGCGACGCGCGGGTCCGGCCCCTCCTACGGCCAGCGCCATCCGTCCGGTGGCCTGGGATCGCCCAGCGTGCACTCGGCGCAGAGCGTCGGCGCCGGTTCGCAACGAGATTCATATATTCGGGGATTCAGATACTATCCAACTCATATAAAGTCGTACGCGTACTGATGAGGTGGCCACCTGGCCGCCCCGAGCCCTCCTTGGAGTGTCGTCATGCATGTCACGGTCGTCGGAGCCACGGGACGCGTCGGCCGCCACGTCCTCGACCAGGCACTGGACTCCGGGCACACCGTCACCGCGGCCGTCCGGACGCCCGCCAACCTGCACCGCGACGTGGACGCGGTCGCCGTCGACCTCACCGATCCCGACCTCGACGAACTCGGCCGCGCCGTCATGAAGGCCGACGCCGTCATCTCCTGCCTAGGGCCCCGCGACAAGCGCGAGTACGGCGTCGTCACGCCGGGGACCACGGCCATCGTCACGGCCATGCGACGTGCCGGCTGCCGGCGCACCCTGACCGTCAGCGGCGCCGGCGTGTCCACGGCGCGCACACCGGACCGTCCGAATCCACCGAAGCGCGAGCCGGGCGCCGGTTGGTACAACCGGTACTTCGCCACCCCGCTGGCCCGGCGAGCACTCGGATACAGCTTCGTCGACTTCGCGCTGATGGAGGATCTCCTGCGCGCCAGCGACCTCGACTGGACCGCCGTACGTCTGACATTCCTCGTCGACCGGCCGCTGACCGGCACCTACCGGACCGCCCTCGAACGCAACGTACGCCGTGGTCTTCGCATCGGCCGCCCCGATGTCGCCCACTTCATGGTCCGCGCCCTCGAGGATCCGGCGACCTTCAAGAAGGCCATCAGCGTTTCCTACTGACCCGCACCGACCAGATCTCCAGGAGACAATCCGTGTTCAACAGCACCGTTTGGATCGCCCAGAGCTTCCTCGCGCTCTTCTTCTTCGCCGCCGGGCTGCCCAAGGTCGCCGGCAGGGGCATCGACCGCTGGGTCGGTTTCGACCAGGTACCGCGAATCATGACCGTCATCATCGGCGTCACCGAGGTCCTCGGAGCCGTCGCCCTCGTCGTCCCGCTGCTGATCGACCGGTTCGAATGGACCACCCCGCTCGCCGCCGTCGGGATCGCGGTCATCTCGCTGATGGCCAGCGGCTTCCACCTGCGCGCCCGGGAATGGCTCGCCACTCTCGAGACCGCGTTGTGGGCGTCGCTCGCGGCGACGATCGCGATCGCCCGGTGGGACGAGCTGGCCACGGCGCCCTCGGTGTCCGAGGACGTGCTCGTCCCGATCCTGTTCGTCCTCGTGCCCGCGGTCATCGTCAACATCGTCTTCCTGACCAGGGCCACGCAACCCGCCAAGGAAGAGGACGGACGGGAAGCGATGACGGCGGCGTGACCGGCGTCCCTTCAGTCGCGGGACGAGAACCACGCACGACCGCCCCCCAAGGAGAAGCGCATGCAAGCCGTCCGCCTCATCCTGTTGCTGCTGCATGTACTCGGCTTCGTCGCCTTCGTCGGCGCTCTGATCGCCCAGCGGTCGCAGGCGACAAAGATGATCACCGGGCCGGTGCGTGACGGAGCCGGCGTCGCCGTCGTCAGCGGAGTCGCCCTCACCGCCGTCATCCAGGCGGACGGCGGTGACCTCGATATCGCGAAGATCGCGGTGAAGCTCGGCATCGGCGTCCTCATCCTCGTACTGACGCTCGCGAACCTGCGGCGCGAGCAGATCGCGACCCGGCTGTGGGCCG
Source organism: Actinomadura rugatobispora (assembly GCF_055379765.1). NCBI lineage: Bacteria > Bacillati > Actinomycetota > Actinomycetes > Streptosporangiales > Thermomonosporaceae > Actinomadura > Actinomadura rugatobispora. Next base: position 3,373,908 of record NZ_AP029191.1, read on the forward strand.
CGCTGCTCGTCCTGGGCGTCATCGACATCGGGGTGGCGATCTTCTGGTCACCCGCCCACGGCTCGTGGTGACCGCCGCTGATCCGCCCGTGGGCCCGAGCGGGTGACTGAGAGCACCGGAGAACGCGCATCCGGCCGGCGAACCGTGCCGACCGGCCGGATGCGCGTGGCCCACCGTTCCGCGCGTGGTGCCGGCCCTCCGCCGACCACGGCACATGCCGCGCCCCCGAGCCGCGTTCGTGCTTGCGGATACGCTCTGATCGGCGATTCATACGGTACGGGGAGCGCGGTATATGGGACCCGAGGTTTCTGGTGGCGCTGACGAGAGGCGACGCCACCGGCGGCTGAGCAATGCGCTCAAGGAGTCGTTGCGCGAGATGAACATCCAGTTGTCGCTGCTCAACCACCACGTCAGCGCGCATCTCAAGCTGAAGGACGCCGACCTGCAGTGCCTCGACCTGATCAACCGGGAAGGCCCGCTCAGCCCCACGGCCGTCGCACGGCGCACCGGCATGCATCCGGCCACGATGACCGGCGTCCTCGACCGGCTCGAACGCGGTGGCTGGATCGCCCGGGAGCGCGACCCCGTCGACCGTCGCGCGGTCGTCGTCCGCGCTCTTCGCGACCGCAATTCCGACCTGTTCCGGCTGCTTTCCGGCATGAATGCGTCGATGGACGGGATATGTGCCGAGTACACAGCCGACCAACTCGAACTTCTGGTCGACTTCCTCGGCCGCACGACATCGGCCGGTCGGCGGGCCACCGATGACCTCGTCACCGACTGAGAACCTGATTCGCCCGAGCGCCGTGGGCCGGGCCTGAAACACGGCCCGCGCTAGCCGGCGAAGCGGATGGGGTTGACCAGGTCGGCGTAGATGAGGAGGCCGCCCATGACGATCAGCACGGCGGCCATCACGTAGGTGACGGGCAGCGCCTTGGCCACGTCCACGTAGCCGGGGTCGGGGCGCTTGAAGAGGCGGGCGAAGCCCTTCTTGAGGCCCTCCAGGAGGGCCCCGGCCATGTGGCCGCCGTCCAGGGGCAGCAGCGGGATCAGGTTGAACATGCCGACGGCGAGGTTGAGGGAGCCGAGCAGGGCGACGAACATCGCGACCTTCTCGACGGTGGGGCTCTCGGAGGCGGCGATCTCGCCGCCGAGGCGGCTGACGCCGACGACGCCGATGGGGCCGTTGGGGTCGCGCTTCTCGTCGCCGAACGCGGCCTGCCAGACCCCGACCATCTTCTCCGGCATCCGCAGCAGGGCGCCGGCGGTGTGCGCGGTCAGCTCGCCCATGTAGCCGGCGACCGCGACCGGGCCCTGGCGCTCGCGCTCCTGGAGCGGGGTGATGCCGAGGAACCCGACGTTGACGACCTTGTCGGTGTCCTTCAGGTCGTACATCTGGTTGCGGGTGACGGGCACCTGCAGCGGGACGGGCTTGCCGTCGCGCTGGACGGTGACCGCGACGGTGCGGCCGCCGGAGTCGCGGATCAGGCCCTGCAGCTGGTCGTAGGAGGTGATCGCGCGGCCGTCGTAGGAGGTGATGCGGTCGCCGGCCTGGAGGCCGACGGAGGCGGCCGGGGTCGGGGTGTAGCCCTGCGGGCAGTCGGTGAGCTTGGAGCCGGCGGGGATCGCGCACTTGGCCACCGAGCCGATCACCGGCTGCGGGGTGGGGGTGCCGATGCCCATCAGCAGGATCCCGAAGAAGATCGCCGCGAGGATGAGGTTCATCGCGGGCCCGGCGAACATGATGATGAGCTTCTGCCACCACTTCTTGGCGTAGAAGACCCGGTTCTCGTCGCCGGGGCGGACCTCCTCCAGCGCCGCGCCGCGGGCCGACTCGATCAGGCCCTGCCAGGGGCCGGTGCTGATCTGGCGGACCTCGCCGGGCCGGTCGCCCTTGCGCGGCGGCAGCATGCCGATCATGCGGATGTAGCCGCCGAGCGGGATCCACTTGACGCCGTACTCGGTCTCGCCCTTGTGCCGCGACCAGAGGGTGGGGCCGAAGCCGACCATGAACTGCGGGGTGCGGACGCCGAAGAGCTTGGCGAAGGAGAAGTGGCCCAGCTCGTGCAGCGCGATCGAGGCCAGCAGGCCGAAGAACAGGATCAGCACTCCCGCCAACCAGCCCATGCCCGCCCGTCCCTCCGTCGTGATCTCCAGCGACCCGTTCAGGTTACGTGATCCGGGTCCTCGGCGGCCGCGTACTCGCGCACCCGCACCCGCCGGTGATACGGCCGTCCGGGCCTTTCGGTTCACCCCCAGGGGGGCGGGGGGCGTCTGGTCGCGGGACGTCGCCGCTGCTAGCCTGGCGACCAGCCGTTGATCCCGCGCGGGAGAGTGCCCTGGCAGCCAGCCGGGGACGCCGAAGGAGCAAATCCTCCCCGGAACCTCTCAGGCCCCAGGACCGCGCGGACCAGGTACCTCTGGAAAGCGGGGACGCACCGTCCCCCGCCGAAGGTGAAAGCCCCTCCGCCCTCGTCGGCGCGGGGTGAAGCTCTCAGGCGCCGCGACCGGCCGATGACAGAGGGGGAGGCACCGACCACGCCCGGTGCGGGTGGGACGATTGGACCACGCGCCCGCGACGAAGGAGCCGACCCATGTCCAGCACAGCGCCCGGCAGGAAGACGCCGCTGTACGACGTCCACCGCGACCTCGGCGCCCACCTCGTCGACTTCGCCGGCTTCCTGATGCCGCTGCGGTACGCGAGCGAGACCGCCGAGCACCGCGCCGTCCGCGCCGCGGCGGGGCTGTTCGACCTGTCCCACATGGGGGAGGTCTTCGTGGACGGGCCGGAGGCCGGGGCCGCGCTCGACCACGCGCTGGTCGGCAACCTGTCCCCGATGGCCGTCGGCAAGGCCCGCTACACGATGATCTGCGGGGCCGACGGCGGGGTGCTGGACGACCTGATCGTCTACCGGCTGGCCGCGGAGACGTTCATGGTGGTGGCGAACGCCGCCAACGTCGCGACCGTGCGGGAGGCGCTGGCCGAGCGGGCGGCGGGCTTCCCGGGCGCGCGGGTGGTCGACCGGTCCGACGAGTACGCGCTGATCGCGCTGCAGGGCCCGGACGCGCAGGGGATCCTGTCCCGCTTCACCGCCGCGCCGCTGGCCGACCTGCGCTACTACGCGATCATGGCGGACGAGGTCGCGGGCGTGGACGCGCTGATCGCCCGTACCGGCTACACCGGCGAGGACGGCTTCGAGCTGTTCGTGTCCGCCGGGGACGCGGTGCCGCTGTGGAAGGAGCTGGCGGCGGTCGAGGGCGTGACCCCGGCGGGGCTGTCGGCGCGCGACACGCTGCGGCTGGAGGCGGGCATGCCGCTGTACGGCAACGAGCTGACCGCGGAGACCAACCCGTTCGAGGCGGGCCTGGGCCGGGTGGTCAAGCTGGACAAGCCCGTAGATTTCGTGGGAAAGGCCACGTTGGCCGCGCAGGCGCAGACCCCGCCAGGCCGTAGGCTCGTGGGGCTGGTCGCACGCGGCCGCCGGGCGCCCCGCAAGGGGTACGAGGTGGTCACCTCGGACGGCACGCCGTGCGGGGTGGTGACCAGCGGCGCCCCGTCGCCCACACTGGGCACGCCGATCGCGATGGCGTACGTGGACAACGGGGTGGACGAGAGCGGACTCGCCGTCGACGTGCGCGGCCGCCGGGAGCCGGTCGACGTGGTCGCCCTGCCCTTCTACAAGCGTTCCTGAGACCTGGAGAGAGATACCACCGTGAGCGTTCCGGAGCAGCTGCGCTACAGCGAAGAGCACGAATGGGTGTCGGGCCTCGGCAACGAGGACGGCATCGTCACCGTCGGGATCACCGCGCACGCCGCCGACGCCCTCGGCGAGATCGTCTTCCTCGAACTGCAGCCCGGGGAGGGCGACGCGGTCGAGGCCGGCGAGACCTGCGGCGAGGTCGAGTCCACCAAGTCGGTGAGCGACATCTACTCGCCGGTCAGCGGGGAGATCACCGCGATCAACGCCGCCGTGATCGACGAGCCCAAGGTGATCAACGACGATCCGTACGGCGAGGGCTGGATCTTCAAGGTGCGGATCTCCGACGAGCCCGGCGATCTGCTCGACGCCGAGGCCTACGGCAAGCTGATCGAGGAGTCCTGAGCCGTGCCGTCCCCGAAGAACCCGCTGAACGAGTCGCTGGCCGACGCCGACCCGGAGGTCGCCCGCGCGGTGGCCGCCGAGCTGGACCGGCAGCAGTCCACGCTCGAGATGATCGCCTCGGAGAACTTCGCGCCGGTGTCGGTGCTGGAGGCCCAGGGGTCGGTCCTGACCAACAAGTACGCCGAGGGCTATCCGGGCAGGCGCTACTACGGCGGCTGCGAGTTCGTCGACGTCACCGAGCAGCTGGCGATCGACCGCGCCAAGGAGCTGTTCGGCGCCGAGCACGCCAACGTGCAGCCGCACAGCGGCGCGCAGGCCAACACGGCCGTCTACTTCGCGCTGCTCCAGCACGGTGACACGATCCTGGGCCTGGACCTGGCGCACGGCGGCCACCTCACCCACGGGATGCGGCTGAACTACTCCGGCAAGGTGCTGAACGTGGTGCCCTACCACGTGCGCGCCGAGGACGGCCTGGTCGACATGGACGAGGTCGCCGCGCTGGCGGCCGAGCACCGGCCGAAGATGATCGTGGCGGGCTGGTCGGCGTACCCGCGGCAGCTCGACTTCGCCCGGTTCCGCGAGGTCGCCGACTCGGTGGGCGCGCTGCTCATGGTGGACATGGCGCACTTCGCCGGGCTGGTGGCGGCGGGCCTGCACCCCTCGCCGGTGCCGTACGCCGACATCGTGACGACCACCACGCACAAGACGCTGGGCGGTCCGCGCGGCGGGCTGATCCTGGCCCGCGAGGAGTACGGCAAGAAGATCAACTCCGCGGTGTTCCCCGGCATGCAGGGCGGCCCGCTGGAGCACGTGATCGCGGCCAAGGCGGTGGCGCTGAGGATCGCCGCGTCCGAGGAGTTCAAGGACCGGCAGCGGCGCACCGTCGAGGGCGCGAAGATCCTCGCCGAGCGGCTGCTGGCCGAGGACTCGGCCAAGGCCGGCGTGAAGGTCCTCACCGGCGGCACCGACGTCCACCTGGTCCTGGTCGACCTGGTCGACTCCGAGCTGACCGGCCGGGACGCCGAGGACCGGCTGCACGAGATCGGCATCACCGTCAACCGGAACGCCGTGCCCAACGACCCGCGCCCGCCGATGGTCACCTCCGGCCTGCGGATCGGCACGCCCGCCCTGGCCACCCGCGGCTTCACCACCGAGGACTTCACCGAGGTGGCCGACGTCATCGCGCTGGCGCTGCAGCCGTCCTTCGACAGGGAGGCGCTGGCGGCGCGGGTGCGGGCGCTGGCGGTCAAGCACCCGCTCTACCCGACCCTGTAAGCCGACCCCCGCACGGGCCGCCCCGGCCGGAGACCCCGGTCCGCGGGCGGCCTTCGTCCCCCGCCCGCGACCCGGAGGGGACGGGAAGGTGGCATCCATGGCGATCAGCGTCTTCGACCTCTTCAAGATCGGTATCGGGCCGTCGTCGTCCCACACCGGGGGCCCGATGGCGGCCGCGCACCGCTTCGCGCGCGGCCTGGAGCGGGACGGCCTGCTGGCGCGGACCGCGTCCGTGCGGGCGGTGCTGTACGGCTCGCTCGGCCTCACCGGCAAGGGCCACGGCAGCGACAAGGCCGTCATCCTCGGCCTGGAGGGCGACAAGCCGGAGACCGTCGACGTCGACACCGTGGACGACCGGCTGGCCGCGATCCGCTCGCGCGGCGCGCTGCGCCTGTTCGGCGCGCACGACGTCCCGTTCGCGGTGAACGACCACCTGGTGTTCGAGCGCAAGGAGTCGCTGCCCGGCCACCCCAACGGGATGCGCTTCACCGCGTACGCCGCCGGGGGCGAGGAGCTCCGCTCCCGGGTCTACTACTCGGTCGGCGGCGGGTTCGTCGTGGACGAGAACGCCACCGGCGCCGACCGGATCCAGCCCGACGACACCGTCCTGCCGCACCGCTTCGACACCGCCGCCGAGCTGCTGGAGCGCTGCCGGGAGACGGGCCTGTCGGTCTCGGCGCTGATGCTGGAGAACGAGCGCGCCTTCGGCCGCACCGAGGCGGAGATCCGCTCCGGGCTGGTCGAGCTGTGGCATGTCATGCGGGCGTGCGTCGACCGCGGCTGCTCCCGCGAGGGCCTGCTGCCCGGCGGCTTGAAGGTCCGCCGCCGCGCGCCGCAGCTGCACCGGCAGCTGGTGGCCGACAAGGGCGCCGACCCGCTGCACGCGATGGACTGGGTCACCCTGTTCGCCCTGGCCGTGAACGAGGAGAACGCCGCCGGGGGCCGGATCGTCACCGCGCCCACCAACGGGGCGGCGGGCATCGTCCCGGCGGTGCTGCACTACTACGCGAGGTTCGTGCCGGGCGCCTCCGACGAGGGCGCCGCCCGCTTCCTCCTCACCGCCGGGGCGATCGGCGTGCTGTTCAAGCAGAACGCGTCCATCTCCGGCGCCGAGGTCGGCTGCCAGGGCGAGGTCGGCTCGGCCTGCTCGATGGCCGCCGCCGGGTTCACCGAGGTCCTCGGCGGCACGCCCGAGCAGGTGGAGAACGCCGCCGAGATCGGCATCGAGCACAACCTGGGCCTGACCTGCGACCCGGTCGGCGGGCTCGTCCAGGTGCCGTGCATCGAGCGCAACGCGGTCGGCGCGGTCAAGGCGATCAGCGCCACCCGCATCGCGCTGCGCGGCGACGGCCGGCACTTCGTCTCGCTCGACCGCGCCATCAAGACGATGAAGGACACCGGCCGCGACATGCTCGACAAGTACAAGGAGACCAGCCGCGGCGGCCTTGCGGTCAATGTAGTCGAATGCTGACAGAGCGTGGTGATACCATCTTGGTATGCTCGACATCATGACCACCCGTAGCGTCCGCATCCCCGACGACATCGACGCCCTGCTGATCAAGGCCGCGCAGGAGGAGCACATCTCCGTCAACGCCGCCGTGGTCCAGGCCGTCGAGGAATGGGCGCGGATGCGCGGGCACCGCGCCCGCGTCCGCGCCGTCACGGCACAGGTGATGGCCGAGGACGCGGCTCTGCTCGACCGGCTGGCCGACGCGTGACCGAGTACCTCACGGCGGACGACCTGATCGAGATCAACGCCGCCGTGCTGGGCGGCACGGCGGCCGTCCGCGACGCCGGACTGGTGTCCTCCTCGGCGATGCGCCCGGCCACCGTCGCGTTCGGCGTCGAGGCGTACGCCACCCTGGAGGAGAAGGCCGCCGCACTGCTCCATTCGGTGATCTGCAATCACGCCTTCGTCGACGGCAACAAGCGGACCGCCTGGACCGCCGCCCGAGTCATGCTGGCCCTCCACGACAAGCGTCCGGCGCTCACCGACGACGAGGCGTTCGAGCTGGTGGTGCGGGTCGCGACATCGTGTTCGCAGATCGAGGTCAAGGAGATCGCGGCGGCCCTGAACGTGGCCGACATCCCCGCCTGAACGGTCAGTGGCGCGGCCGCCCCTGCCAGCGCCACTGGGTGCGGCGCGGGTGGCCGGGGAGTTCGCCGCGGCCGGTGGCCCACAGCAGGGTCGGCCAGGGGTCGGCGCCGGTCGGGGCGTCCGGGAACAGCCGGGTGAGCACGCGGGCGCACAGGTCGGCGGGCGGCTCCCACGCCGGTCCAAGGCCCTGGGCGAGGTCGTGGGTGTGGACGAGGGTCTCCACGATCCCCATCGCGGCGAAGCCCTCGGCGTCGGAGTCGCCGTAGACGTGGTGGGCCAGCACGTCCGGCGGGGTGGTGCGCACCATGGCGCCCAGCAGCGCCCCGCTCGCCTGGAGCACCTGCAGCAGCCCCGAGGGCCCGGCGCCGCGGTCGGCGTGGACGGCGTTGGCGGGGCCGCCCGGACGCCGGCTCTCCCAGACGAACGGGACGTGGCCGTCGAGCGGCGGCGTCCGGAGGCCGAGCTGGGCCGCGTACGAGAAGAGGTCGTCGCTCAGGTGCTCGGCGGTCTCCCAGCACGTCCATTCCAGGGAGCCCGCCTTGGCGTCCCAGGCCCGTGGGTCCGCGGGCGCTTCGCGCAGGGCGGCGACGGCGAGGCCGACGGCCCGGTCGAGGTCGTCGGCGGTCACGGGGTCCATGACGCCACGCTAACCGATCATGCGGGTGCCGGTGACCGGGCGGCGGATAGCCTGTGTGCCGCCACCCGCACCGATCCGGTCCTGGAGCCCGCCTTGCCGTCCGACGCCGCGGTACGACCCGCCGAGATCGCCGACGTGCCCCGCGCGGCCCGGACGCTGCGGCGGGCGTTCGCCGACAACGTCTTCACCCGGCACGTCATCGCCGCCGACGACCATCTGCGTCGGTTGGAGGAGTTCCAGGAGCTGTTCGTCGCCCGGATCGGCCTCCCGCACGGGCGGGTCTGGGTCGCCGGAGACGTGGAGGCGGTGTCGGTGTGGACGACCCCGGAGACCGGCCCGGAGATCTTCGCCGAGCTGGCGTCCCGGTTCGCGGAGCTGGCCGGTGACCGGCTGGCCGCGTACGAGACGGCGGAGACGGCCATGGCGGCCCACCGGCCGCGCGGGCCGGTCTGGTTCCTCGGCGTGGTCGGCGTCGATCCCGCGCGGCAGGGCTCGGGGCTGGGCCGCGCGGTGATCCGCCCGGGGCTGGAGGCCGCCGAGCGCGACGGCGTCCCCGCGTTCCTGGAGACCTCCGAGGCCCGCAACGTCGCGTTCTACGAGCGTCTCGGCTTCGAGGTGACGGCCGAGTACCCGCTGCCGCTCGGCGGCCTGACGACCTGGTCGATGATCCGGCGTCCGCGCCGCGGATCAGTCCTCCCGCCGTGACGCCGCCTCGATCATGGTGAGGACGTCGGTGGACGGGCGGACGTCGCCGAAGGAGCGGTAGATCGTGTGCAGTGTCGCGTTGTGGTCCCGGTCGCAGCGGGCCGCGTTGGCGTCGGCGACCATCACGACCCGGAACCCGAGGGTGGAGGCGTCGCGCGCCGACGACTCGCAGCACACGTTGGTGACGGTGCCGGTGATGAGGACGGTGTCGGCCCGACGCTCCTCCAGCAGGCGGGGCAGGGCGCAGCGTCCCGGGAAGAAGGCGCTGGGGGCGAACTTCTCCACGAACAGGTCCTCGTCCGGACGCGGCGCGAGCCCGTGCCACAGCCGCCCTTCCAGGGGGCCCGAGCCGCCGGCCGTGCGGTAGGCCTCGGCGGCCTCCGGGCCGTGGAACTCCTCGGTCGCCGGCGTCCGCGCGCCCGCCCCGGGCAGCACCCACGCGACCGTGCCGCCGGCCGCGCGGAGCGCGTCCGCGAGGCCGCCGATGGCGGGCACGATGCCGCGGCAGTACGGGTTGGTGGCCACGAAGAACGGCACCATGTCGATGACGACCAGCGCCGTGCGCTCCGGCACGAGCCGGGTGAAGGCGAAGCGGCGGCCCCGCCTCTGTTCGTGCCGCTCGTACTCGCGGGTCTCGATCCGCCAGTCGTGCGTCCGCTCCGCGTCCCCCATGGCCACCTCTTCGTGTCGCACCGGCTCACTAGTGTTCCGCCATGTCCGAGTCTTTTGGTGTTCCCGGCCTGCGGTATGTCGCGGACTGGCTGGCGCCCGGCGCGTGCGCGTCCCTGCTCCCGCTCATCGACGCCGCCGAGTGGTCCACGGAGCTGCGGCGGCGCGTCCAGCACTACGGGCGGCGCTACGACTACGGGCGGCGCTACGACTACGGCCGCCGCGGTCTGGCGGCGGACGCGCGGGCCGGCGCCGCGCCGCCGCTTCCCGGGTGGGCCCGCCGCCTGGGGGCGCGCCTCGTGGACGAGGGCGTCATGGACCGCGAGCCGGACCAGGCGATCATCAACGAGTACGAGCCGGGCCAGGGCATCGTTCCGAGTGAGTCTTGATTTCCAACTTCGCAGGTGGAAGGGTGTCCGTTATGCACTCCACCGGCTTGAAGATCCAGGACAGCGTGGCACTGGTCACCGGGGCCAACCGGGGGCTCGGGCGGGCCCTGGCGCTGGCGCTGCGCGAACGGGGCGCCCGGACGGTCTACGCGGGCGAGCGCGACCCCGGCTCCGTGACCGATCCGGGCCTGGTCCCGGTCTCGCTCGACATCACCGACCCGAAGGCGGTGGAGGCGGCGGCCGAGGCGTGCGGCGAGGTCACCCTGCTGGTCAACAACGCGGGGATCGGGCGCGGCAGCGGCCTGGTCACGGCGCCCTCGATGGAGGCGGCCCGCGCCGAGATGGAGACCAACTTCTTCGGCACGCTCGCCATGTGCCGGGCGTTCGCGCCGGTGCTCGCCCGCAACGGCGGCGGCGCGATCGTGAACGTGCTGTCGGTGCTGTCGTGGATCACGCTGCCCGGGGCGGCGTCGTACTCGGCGTCCAAGGCCGCGGCCTGGTCGATGACCAACGGGGTGCGGGCGGAGCTGCGCGAGCAGGGCACGTCGGTGGTGGCCGTGCACGCCGCGTTCATCGACACCGACATGGCGGCGCATGTGGACGCGCCCAAGATCAGCCCGGCCGAGGTGGCAGCGCAGGCCCTCGACGCCGTCGAGGCGGGCGAGCAGGAGGTCCTCGCGGACGGCATCAGCCGCGCGGTCGCGTCCTCCCTGTCCCAGAACCGCCAGGGGCGCGCGGGCTAGGGGGAAGAGGGGCCGGGGAGGCGGTTCCAGGCGCGGCGGAAGCCCGCGGGAAACGCTTCGATGGGCAGCGGGTGCCGCCAGCCCTCCTTCCAGGCCTTTTCCATCTCCGCGGGGAGGTGGCGCTCGTGGCAGGCCGCCGCCATCTCGGCGGCCTGGGCCGAGATGTGGGCGAGGGTGAGCTCGACGGCGCCCTCGTCCACGTCCCAGTGGTCCTGCCAGCCCGCGGGCATGGGGGCGGCCAGGGCGTCGAGCCACTCGGGCCAGCGGGACGGACGGCCCTCCCGGGTCAGGTGGTGGTGCCAGGCGACCGGGAACCACCACGGGGCCGCGCCCGGCTTGGGTTTGGCCAGATGGCCGTAGGTCTTGGACGTGGTGCGCGAGATGTGGAGGAAGGGGACGGCGGCCGTGCCGATCAGGATGTCGGCGTCCTCGTCGCCCATGCCGATCTCGGCGAAGGCGCGGCGGAGCCCCGCGTGGACGGCGTCGCCGTCGGGCCTGCCGCGCCGGCCGGGGCCCGGGAGCCGTGCTTCCAGGTCCTCCCCCAGCGGAAGCGGCACGCACGGGGTGAAGTCCGGCACGGCCAGGATCTCGACGCGGTCGCCGCCGTAGGGGACGTGGCAGACGAGATCGCCGATCAGCGCGCACCGGCCGCCCACCCCGGCCAGGCTCTGCTCGCCCGAGGGGAGGTCGACGCGGGCGGCGATCGTGTCGTGCTTCTCGGTGTAGAGGACCACCAGCGCGTCGCCGAAAAAGCCCATGCCGTGCACGTGGCACCCGAAGTAGGGATTGTAGGTCTGGACGTCCACCCGGACGCGCGGCAGCCCCGGGCCGGCCACGTTGATCGTCAGGTCGACCGGGACGATGCCCCGCACCGGCTCGCCGGTGACCTCTTCGACCCACGCGACGCGGCCGGTGGCGGCGTCGACCGTACCGCCCAGAACCTCCAGGCCCGCGCCGGCGGGCAGCCCGCTCATCGTCTTCAGGGAGATGCCTCCGCTGCCCGGCGGGGGCGTCTCGGTGTACGGGCCGTCCAGCCCCAGCGCCGCCCCGATCGCGGCCAGCAGGTCGTCGTGGCTCACCGGGACAGCACGCCCCGGCCGACCGGGGTGTGGGCGCCCTCCATGGCGGGCCGCCCGCAGTGCGCGCAGATCAGGACGGGGTCCAGGAGCTCCCCGCAGGAGTGGTGCCAGCGGACGGGCGGGTCGTCGGGGTTGATGTGGCGGTCGCCCCACTTCATGAGCGCGGTCAGGACCTCGCCCAGCTCCCGCCCGGAGGCGGTCAGGTGGTACTCGTGGCGGGGCGGGTGGTCGCTGTAGCGCTCGCGGCGGATGATGCCCGCGGCCTCCAGCTTGCGGAGGCGGGCGGTGAGGATGTCGCGGGACGCGCCGGTGTTGCGGACCATGGCGTCGAACCGCCGTACCCCGTGGAAGAGTTCGCGGACGGCGAGGATCGTCCAGCGTTCGCCGATGATGTCGAGCGTGTCGGCGATCGAGCAGGGGCGCGGATCGGCGTCCTTCGGCATGCCTCTCATCTTAGGAACGTTCGGCGGCGGTCGTACCAGGTTCGGCGGGCTCGGTTGGAGAACGCGACCCACCGGTCATAAAACTCGGAGACCGGACTGTGCGCGTCACGGCCTCCGAGGGACGGGCCGCTCAGTGGAAGGGGCCCGTGCTTTGATGCGTGTGAATTATCCCTCCGTAACGTCGAAGGGCTCCTCATGGAGCCGGCCGTTCTCCTTGGACGTTTCGCAAGCGAACCTCCGTCCCCTCGACGCCGTTTCCTCTCGGACGATAGCTCAGTGACCTGCGGATTCAGGGATTGAATCACCCAAAATCCGTCAAAATCGCCTCAGACCACCGTCCGCCGCTCGCGCCCGCCGCCCGACAGCGGCCGGAGCTTGACCACGGCGGGCAGCGACTCGCGCTCCAGTGCCACGCGCAGCCGGGGCACGGCCTCCTCGCCGATCCGGCGGCGCAGCGCGTCCAGATCGGCCCGGCCGCCGTAGGCGACGCTGAGGTTCAGCCGCGGGCGGCGGGACGTGCCGAGCAGGTGGGCGCGCACGCCCTGCACGTCCGGGTACTCCGCGATCTCCTCCTCCAGCGTCGCGGTGACGGCCTGCCCCGACACCCGGGTCGCGCCCGCGGACGGGTCGGGCTCCAGCGCCAGGCCCGGCAGCCGCTCCGAACGCGCCTGCGCCAGCAGCCACGCCAGCCCCAGCAGCGCCAGCACCACCCCGCCGGCGGCCACGGCCGGCCAGAACCAGCCCTGTCCGGCGGCGTAGCGGCGCATCGCGTCGGTGATCAGCGGATCGGCCGCCGCGTCCCGGCCGAACGCGCCCAGCCCGCGGGCGAGCCCGAGGATCCCGGCGACCAGCAGGACCAGGCCGAGCAGGGCCAGGCCCACATGGTTGGGCCGGGAAGCGTGACGGTTCATCCGGGCTCCTCAGTGCTCAGTGCTCAGTGCTCGGGGCTCAGTGCTCGGGGCTCAGTGCTCGGGACGGCGGACGGCGACGGCCACGCGGCGCGCGGGCATCGGCCCGATCTCGTCGAGCCGCCGCCGCACGGCCTCGGCCACCCGCTCGTCCAGGTCCCCGGGCTCGTGCATCGCGGTGCCCACGACCACCTTCGCCCGGTGCCGCCGGACCTTCGCGCGGTGGACGTCCTCGACGCCCTCCACGCTCCGGGCCGCGTCGGCGACCACGTTCCGCAGGCCGTGCCGGGTGATGCCGACCACCAGCTCGGGGTCGTCGCCGTGCAGCGGCACCAGCCGCCCGCGTCCCGGGAGCAGGCCCGCCGGCAGGAGGAGCAGCCCGAGCAGCGCCAGGACCGCGGAGATCAGCAGCGGCGCCCAGTCCTTGTACCGCGCGCCTGTCGCCCACGCGGCCACCCGCTCGTACGGGACGAGCCGCGCCGGGCTCCCGGCCAGCGCGGAGATCGTCTCGATGGCGGTGAGCACGCCCACGACGGTGATCAGCAGGGCGGCGGGCAGCGCGAGCCAGAGCCGGCGGGAGCGGAAGGCGCGGCGGGCCGCGCGGTCGGCGGCGCGGGCCGCGGTCCGTCCGGAGGGCGCCGCACTGGCACCGCCGGGGCCGTGCTTGGGCAGCTGCCCGGCGTGCGTGGTCACCGGACCACCCGCCGAGAGCGTTCGGGCCCGGCCTCGCGGCGCTCCAGCCCGGCCACGTCGACGTCCACCTGCCGCACCGTGAGTCCGGTGAGGTCCTGGACGCGGTCGCGCACGCGCTCGCGCACCCGGGAGGCCACCTCACGCACCGGCTCCGGGTACATCACGGCCAGTCGCACGCGGGCCGTGACCAGGGTGCCCTTGACGCTCACGTCCACGCGCGGTCCGCGGCCCTTGATCGGGCCCCGGCCCACGCCGCGGCCGGAGACGGATTCGCCGAGCCCGCCCGCGTCCTCGCGGAGCGCGTGCCGGACGATCCGGGCCACCGCCCGCTCCGCGATCGTGGTGTGGCCGCGCGTGTCCGGCGACGTCATGACGGGCCCTTGCGGGCACGGAACGAGGAGAACAGCTCGACCAGGTCCAGATCGCCGGTGGCCGCGAGCCCGACCAGCAGGCCCAGCACGCCGAGCACCAGCACGATCACGAAGGTGCCGAACCCCCCGAACGCCCCGGCGAACCCGAGCGCGGTCCCGAAGCCCAGCCCGATCGCGGGCCAGGCCGTCCTTGCGTCCATGTCACTTCCCCTTCACAGCAGGCGGCGCGCGCGCCTGCGGCGCTCCCGCCACCGGGTCAGCCGGGCGAGCGGGCCGCGGCCGATCCGGACGACCTCGACCGGGGCCCGGCCGCGGGACCGGGCCGCGGCGGCGCGCATCCGGCGCAGACCGGCGGCGAACTCCGCCGGGTCGCCGCCCACGTCGGGGTGGTGCGCCCGCACCCACGCGCGGAACGCCGCGCGGTCCTCGGCGGTCATCATCCGGGCGGCCCGCCGTAGGCGATGTCGCCGATCAGCACGTTCACCGGCACGTCACCGGCCAGCGGCCGCGCGGCGCGGCGCACCGACTCGGCGACCTCCTCCAGCGGAAGGCCCGCGCGGGCGACCACGCCCACCTCGATCTCGCCGTCGCGGACGGCGACGCCCTCGTAGGGCGGCCCGGGGCGGTAGGTCACCACGTAGCCGCGCGGCCCGGCGGTCAGGCCCGCCACGCCGGGCAGCACGCGCACGGCGGCGCCGATCCGCTCGGCCCGCTCGGCGCGCGGCTCCGCGCGCGGAGCCGTCCGGGCGGACGGCTCCGCCCGGGTCCCCGCGCTCATCGCACGCGCGGTTCGGCCGGCTCGGGCTCCGCTTCCTCCTCGCCGGGCACGTGGATGTCGGCCACGGCGATGTTGACCTCGACGACGTCGAGGCCGCACATGTGCTCGATCTCGTTGATCACGTTGTCCCGCACGGCCGTGGCCAGATCGGGGATGGAGCTGCCGTACTCGACGATCAGGTCGAGGTCCACGGCGGCCTGCTTCTCGCCGACCTGCACCGCCACGCCCTGCGTCATGCTCTGCCGGCCCATGCCGCCGGGCAGCCGCCCGCGGACCGAGCCGAAGGTGCGGGACATGCCCGCGCCCATGTCGTGCACGCCGCCGATCTCGCGCGCCGCCATGCCGGCGATCTTCGCCACCACCCCGTCGGCGATCTTGGTGCGGCCCTGCTGGGTCACCAGCTCGCTGGCGCCGGTGCCGGACGGCCGCTCCAGGCCCTTACCGGCCCTCGCGCCCTCCGGCGCGGCCTGCTGCTCGGATCCCGGACGCGGCGCCTGGCTCGGCAGCGACGTCTCCGCGGGCCGTTCCGTGGTGGACGACCGGACTTTTCCCTCACTCACGACCGCAACCCCCCATTGATGGTCGATGGTGTGCAGGTTCATGCTCACAAATCGTCACACCAAAACCACCAAAGGCAACAATAACCAGGTCAACTCGGCTTTGCCGGATGCGACCGCTATGCGGAGACCGGGTAGAAACGCACCTCGGGCCGTCCCACCTGCCCGTAGCTCGGACGGCGCTGCGCCAGCCCGTTCTCGGCCAGGTACTCCAGGTAGCGTCGCGCGGTCACCCGCGACACCCCGGTCAGCGACGCCGCCGCCGCGGCCGACAGCCCGTCCGGCGCCTCGGTCAGCACCTCGGTGATCGCCTCCAGGGTCTCGCCGCTCATCCCCTTCGGCAGCGACCGCTGGTCGGTGGTGCGCAGCGCGGCGAGCATCCCGTCCACGTCCGCCTGCCCGCTGGCCTCCCCGGTGCGCTCCGCGCGCTGCCGGAACCGCGCGTACCCCTCCAGCTTGTCGCGCAGCGACGCGAACGTGAACGGCTTGAGCAGGTACTGCACCACCCCGACCGACACCGCCGTGCGGACGACCGTCAGATCGCGCGCCGAGGTCACCGCGATCACGTCCACCGCCAGGCCGCCCGCGCGCAGCGCCCGGCACACCGTCAGCCCGTGCGTGTCCGGCAGGTAGAAGTCGAGCAGGACCACGTCCACCGGCTCGCGCTCGCAGAACCGCAGCGCGTCGGCCCCCGAGTGCACCACCCCGGCGACGCCGAACCCGGCGACCCGCTCCACGTACTGCCGGTGCGCCTCGGCCGCGACCCGGTCGTCCTCCACCACCAGCACCCTGATCACGAGCCGTCCGCCTCCCCCGCCGCCGCTGCCGCCGCCGCGGGCAGTGCGGGCACCGCGCCCGCGTCCGCGTCCGCGTTCGGCAGCGGGAGCCGGACCCGGATCACCGCGCCGCCGTCACGTTCCACTTCGATCGCGCCCCGGTAGCGCCGCACCGCCTGCCCGACCAGCGCCATCCCCAGCCCGCGCGGGCCGGCCGGGCCGTCGGACGCCTTCGTCGTCCAGCCGCGCCGGAACATCTCCTGCGCCGTGTCGCCGTCCAGGCCCGGCCCGTTGTCGCGCACCTCCATCACCAGCCCGGACGCGCCCGTACGGGCCGACACCCGCACCCGCGGTGGCACGTCGGCCGACCGGCCCTCCGCCGGGCCCTCGATCGCCGCGTCCACCGCGTTGTCGATCAGGTTGCCCAGGATGGTCACCAGGTCGCGGGGCTCGATCACGCCCACGGTGCCGTCGATCGTGGTGTCCTCGGCGACCTCCAGCTCCACCCCGCGCTCGGCGGCCTCGGTGGACTTGCCCAGCAGCAGCGCCGCCAGCACCGGCTCCCGCACCGCGCCCACCACCCGGTCGGTGAGCCGCTGCGCCGTGCGCAGCTCCGCGGTGGCGAACTCCACCGCCTGCCCGGGACGGCCGATCTCGACCAGCGACACCACCGTGTGCAGCCGGTTGGCGGCCTCGTGCGCCTGCGAGCGCAGCGACTCGGCGAACCCGCGGACGGTGTCCAGCTCGCCCATCAGCGCCTGCAGCTCGGTGTGGTCGCGCAGCGTCACCACGTTGCCCATGGCCCGGTCGCGGGACCGCACCGGCGCCGTGTTGACGACCAGGACGCGGGTGTCGCCGACATGGATCTCGTCGGACCGCGGCTCCGCCGACCCCATCGCCGCGGCCAGCTCCGTCGGCAGCCCGAGACCGTCCACCGCCTCGCCGCGCGGATCGCGCTCCAGGTCCAGCAGCTCGCGGGCGGCGTCGTTGCACATCACCACCCGGCCGTCGCGGTCGAGCAGCACCAGCCCCTCCCGCACGGCGTGCAGGATCGCCTCGTAGTAGTCGAACATGCCGCGCAGCTCGGCCGGCGCCACGCCCCGGGTCTGCCGCCGCAGCCGGGCCGCGACCAGCCAGCTCCCGGCGATCCCGGCCACCAGCACCGCCGCCGCCACCCCCACCAGCGGCAGCAGCCGCTCGCGCAGGTCGGCGGAGATCGCCCGGATGGTGATCCCGACCGCGACCATGGCCACCACCCGCCCGGAGTCGTCGAACACGGGGGTGACGGTGCGGACCGACGGGCCCAGCGTCCCGGTGAAGGTCTCGCTGAACGTCCTGCCCTGGAGGGCCGGGGCGGTGTTGCCGATGAAGTGCTGGCCGATCCGCCCCGGCGTGGGATGGGTGTAGCGGATCCCCCGGGTGTCCATGATGGTGATGAAGTCCACACGGGTGTCGCGGCGCACCCGCTCGGCGTACGGCTGTAGCGCCCGGCTGGGATCGGGCAGCGACAGCGCCGCGCGCACGCTCGGCGCGTCCGCCACCGTCAGCGCGACCACCGTCACCGTCTCCCGGGCCCGGTCGTCGGCCGCGCGGCGCGAGTCCAGGTAGGCCAGCGCCGCGCCCACGGTCACCAGCAGGCCGACGATCACGGCCTGCAGCGCGAGCAGCTGCCGCGCGAGGCTCCAGCCCCTGCCCGACACCGCATCACCTCTGCACTCGGAACCAGGTCACGGTACAGACCCCCCATTTCGGACGGTCCGGACGCCGAACGCCGTGAACGAAATGTACACAAGCGTGACCGCTATCACAGACCCGCGCATAGTCGCCTGCGGACCCCGTATCACCGAATGCGATTCCGCCCTCACGTACAGCCGATCACGAGCGGGCCACCGCCCGCCACCGACCGCAGGGAGGCAGCCGTGGCCGACCAGCCCGCCGGCCCGCCCCCGGGCCAGAAGACGCAGCAGCCGACCGGGCGCCGCGACCGCGTGCACTACCTCTACATCGCGGTGATCGTCGCGGTGCTGCTCGGCGTGCTCGTCGGCTTCGTCGCCCCGGATCTGGCCGCCGAGCTCAAACCGCTCGGCACCGGATTCGTGAACCTGATCAAGATGATGATCTCGCCGATCATCTTCTGCACCATCGTACTGGGCATCGGCTCGGTCGCCCGGGCCGCCAAGGTCGGCCGGGTCGGGCTGATCGCCATCGTCTACTTCCTCGTGATGTCCACCTTCGCGCTGGCCATCGGGCTGGCCGTGGGCAACCTGCTGGACCCCGGCTCCGGCATGAACCTCGACCCCGCCAGCGCGTCCGAGGCCCAGGAGCAGGCCAAGGGGGGCGAGGGCACCACCGACTTCCTCCTCGGCATCATCCCCAGCACGCTGGTGTCCGCGCTCACCGAGGGCGAGGTGCTGCAGACCCTGCTGGTCGCGCTGCTGGCCGGGTTCGCGCTGCAGCAGATGGGACCGGCGGGCGAACCGATCCGGCGGGGCGTGGAACTGGCCCAGCGCTGGGTCTTCAAGATCCTCGCGATGATCATGTGGGCGGCCCCGGTCGGCGCGTTCGGCGCCATCGCCGCCGTGGTCGGCGAGACCGGCTGGGACGCGCTGCGCAGCCTGGCCGTCATCATGCTCGGCTTCTACATCACCTGCGTGCTGTTCGTGTTCGTCGTGCTCGGCGCGGTGCTGTGGATGGGCGCCCGGATCAACATCCTGACGCTGCTGCGCTACCTGGGCCGCGAGTTCCTGCTCATCCTGTCCACCTCGTCCTCCGAGACGGCACTGCCGCGGCTGATCGCCAAGATGGAGCATCTGGGCATCAGCCGCCCCGTGGTCGGCATCACCGTGCCCACCGGGTACTCCTTCAACCTGGACGGCACCGCGATCTACCTGACCATGGCCACCCTGTTCATCGCCGACGCGCAGAACGAGCCGCTGTCGCTCGGCTCGCAGATCGGCCTGCTGTTCTTCATGATCATCGCCTCCAAGGGCGCGGCCGGGGTCAGCGGCGCCGGACTGGCCACGCTGGCCGGCGGGCTCCAGTCGCACAAGCCCGAACTGGTCGACGGCGTCGGCTTCATCGTCGGCATCGACCGGTTCATGTCCGAGGCCCGCGCCCTGACCAACTTCGCCGGCAACGCGGTCGCCACCGTCCTGGTCGGCACCTGGACCGGCGAGATCGACTCCGACCGCGCCCGCCGGGTGCTGGCCGGCGAGGACCCCTTCAACGAGGCGACCCTGGTCGACGTCCCCGGCCCCTCCCGCTCGGAGCCGGGGACGTCTTCGCCCGGCCCCGCCCCCGTGACGGCGCCCCCGTCCGACGGGGACGCCCCGTCCGGGGAGAAGACCGAGGAACCGACCGCCACCCAGGCGCACCGGTCCTCCTAGACCCGCCGCCCCCGGCTGGGGCTCGAGCTCCCACGTGCCCGAGCCGGGGGCACGGGCGGCCTTCCCGCCGCCCGTGCCCCCGCCCGGCGTGCCACGACCGGGTCAGGGGCTCAGACGAGCTCGCGCACGGGCTTCGGCGGCGGAGGCGGATCGTCCAGCCGGAAGCGGATCACCGCGACCAGATCGTCCATGCCCATGGCGGCGCAATACCGCTCGACCGGCCCGCTCGCCAGATCGGCGTGGATCCGGGCGGGCGCGGCGTCGGCGCGGCAGGTGACCTCCACCCGCACCCGCGGCCTGGACGGGCTGCCGGTGAACCGGATCCGCGCCTCCCGCACCCCGGGGATCAGCCGCGTGTCGCGCAGCAGCTCGCCCGCCGCGACCCCGGCCAGATGCCGGGTGGGCGCGTCCAGCAAGGGACGCCACCGGCGCAGCAGCGCCTGGACCTGCACGATGAGCCAGACCAGCGCGGCGAACGCGACGCCCTCGGTCACGGCGCCCGCCAGCGGCCAGAACCACGCCTGCCCCGCCGCGAACCGCGACACGGCCGGGTCCAGCACGGGCGCCGCCTCCAGGGAGGCGCCGAACGCCCCGTACCCCGCCAGGAGCATGCCGAGCCCGGCGGCCAGCGGCACCGACCCGACCAACGCGATACCGGCCCTCATGTCAGTCCCTCCGCCAGGTCAGCCGGACGTGCACCTGCCGCCCGTCCATCAGCCCCATCTCGGCGAGCCGCGCCTCGACCGCGTCCCGGACCATCTCCTGGACGTTGGCCGGGTTCCGGTAGCCGCTGAAGGCGCGCACCGTCACGCGCCGCCTGAACCGCCCGCCGCGCACCCGCACCCGCACCCGGATGACGCCCGGCACGGCCAGCGCGACCGCCGCCAGCGCCCGCTGGAGCGTCCTGCGGCCGATCGCGGCGGCCATCAGCGGCCCGGCGCCGTGCAGCGGCAGCGTCCGCGGACGGCGCCGCGGCAGCAGCGCGCACAGCAGGAGCGCGCCGGCCACGGCGATGACGGCGGCGGCGCGGCGCATCGACGGGTCGCCCCACGCGGTCGCGCGCAGCCAGGCCGCCCAGCGGTCCACCGGCAGCAGCCCGGCGGGCTCGCCGACCAGCGCGGTCACCACCTCGACGGTGGCCGCCCCGCCGGCCGCCGCCAGCAGCGGCGCGGCGACCAGTCCGATCGGCGAGGCGCGCGGGCGGAACTCGCGCGCGGCCAGCCGCCGCGCCCGCCGCCGGGCCGCCGCCGCGGCGGCCTCCCGCTCCCGCGCGGCGGCCGCCGCGCGCGACTCACCGGCCCTGTCCGGGCCGCCCGTCGTCGAGACCAGCGTGTCGCCCATCACCACCCCCGAGGCGCTCAAGCAACGATCACCCATGGTGACGCATGGCGACGCTCAGTGAAACCCGGCATGCCGCGCCGGCGTCACCTCAGCGGAAGACGACGGTGCGGTCGCCGTTCAGCAGGACGCGGTGCTCGGCGTGCCAGCGCACGGCGCGGGCCAGGGCCAGGCACTCCATGTCGCGGCCCACCGCCATCAGGTCCTCCGGGCTGTGGGTGTGGTCGACCCGCGCGACCTCCTGCTCGATGATCGGGCCCTCGTCCAGGTCGGCGGTCACGTAGTGCGCGGTGGCGCCGATCAGCTTGACGCCGCGCGCGTGCGCCTGGTGGTACGGGCGGGCGCCCTTGAAGCCCGGCAGGAACGAGTGGTGGATGTTGATGATCCGGCCGGGCAGCTTGCCGCAGAAGTCGTCGGACAGGATCTGCATGTAGCGGGCGAGCACCACCAGGTCGGCCCGGTAGTGGTCGACCAGCGTGAGCACCTCGGCCTCGTGCGCGGCCTTGCCGCCCCGGGCCACCGGCAGGTGGTGGTAGTCGAGCCCGTACGACTGGGCGAGCGGGCGCAGGTCGGGGTGGTTGGAGACGACCCCGACGATCTCGATGTCCAGCAGCCCGGACCGCTGCCGGTAGAGGAGGTCGTTCAGGCAGTGGCCGGCCTTGGACACCATGATCAGCACGCGTTCGCGGCGGGCGGTCTCGGTCAGGTTCCACTCCAGGCCCAGCTCGGGCACCAGCGAGGCGAACGCGCCGCGCAGCTCGTCGGGGTCGGTGTCGGGCAGCCCGGTGAACTGCACCCGCATGAAGAACCGCCCGCCGTCCCCATCCTCGCGCACACCTGCCGCTTGCGGGGGGTCGACCCCCCGCACCCCCCGGTCGCTGTACTGCTGGCTCTCAAGGATGTTGCAACCGCGCTCGGCCAGCAGACCGGACACCGCGGCGACGATGCCGGGACGGTCCGGGCACGAGAGCGTCAGCACGAATTCGGACACGGGCGCCACTTTCGCTGGTGAAATGAGGTCTGGAGATATACGAGCTTACGCGGAGGGTGTGGTGCCGGGGTGGTAGCCGAAGAAGCCGCGGCGGCGCCAGAGGGGCGTGAAGCCGTCCGAGTCGTGTGCCTGGACGGGCGCGGGCGGGTCCTGCTGATGCGCTGGCAGGACACCCTGACGGGGAACAGGTTCTGGGAGCCGCCGGGCGGGGGCGTGGAGCCCGGCGAGAGCCCGCTGCAGGCCGCCCGCCGAGAGCTGTACGAGGAGACCGGGCTGCCGCCGGAGGCCGTCCGGGACGTGTCGGTGCCGGTGCGGCGCGACACCGTCTGGCTCGGCACGCGGTACGTCAAGACCGAGCCGTTCTTCCTGGCCCGGTTCGACGGAGTCCCGGAGGCGGCCCCGGCGGCGTTCACCCCGGAGGAGGACGAGACATTCCTGGAGCTCCGCTGGTTCGCTCAGGAGGAGCTGGCCGGGCTCGCCGCGTCCGGCGTCCTGGAGCCCCCGGAACTGCCCGCGGTCGTCTCGTCGCTCCTCGCTCGCTGACGGAATGCACCACCACGCAGGATGTTGACGAGAAGGTGAGCCTTCGCACGATCCGCTTCTCGATCCTCGACCGGTCCCGGACCCGCGAGGGCGAGGGCCATCCCCGGGCGCTCCGCGACACGGTGGAGTTCGCGCGGCAGGCCGAGGCGATGGGGTACCACCGCTTCTGGGTCTCCGAGCACCACGGCGTGCCGGGGGTGGCGGGGCCGGCGCCGACCGTCCTCGCGGCGGCCGTGGCCGCGGCGACCTCCCGCATCCGGGTGGGCACGGGCGGGGTGATGCTGCCCAACCACCAGCCGCTCGTGGTCGCCGAGCAGTTCGGGGTCCTGGAGTCGCTCCACCCCGGGCGCATCGACATGGGGCTTGGCCGGTCCGTGGGCTTCACCGGCGGCGTACGGCGCGCGCTCGGCCACGACCGGCGCGACGCCGACGACTTCGCGGCTCGGCTAAGGGAACTGCTCGGCTACTTCACCGGGGACCAGGACGTCCACCCCGGCGTGCACGCGTGGCCGGCCGAGGGGCTGCGGGTGCCGGCGTTCGTCCTGGCCACCGGATCGGGCGCGGACCTGGCGGCCTCGTTCGGGCTGCCGCTGGTCATCGCGGCGGCCCGCGGCGAGGCGCGGATGCTGGAGGCCATCGACCGGTACCGGGCGGGCTTCCGTCCGACCGCGTGGGGGCAGGAGCCGTACGTGGTCGTCTCCGGCACGGTCGCGATCGCGGACACGCGCGAGGAGGCGTGGCGGATGCTGGTCCCGGAGGCCTGGTCGAGCGCGTGGTCCCGCGTCCACGGCGAGTTTCCGCCGCTGGCCCCGGCCGAGCGGATCCTGGCGCTGGACATGGGCGAGCGCGAGCGCCGGTTCTTCGACCAGGCGCTGCGCGGCCACCTGCACGGCACCGAGGACGAGGTGGCCGAGGCCCTGGAGGACCTCGTCGAGCGCAGCGGCGCGGACGAGATCCTCGTCCACACCAGCACCCACGACCGGGCGCTGCGGCTGGAGTCGCACCGCCGGCTGGCGCAGCTCGCCGGGCTGACCCCGGATTCCTACCCGTCGGTAGTTTCGCGCGGGCCGCTCGGGTTACATTCGCTCGCATGCGGCGACTCCTTGCCCTCCCGTTGACCCTGACTTTGCTCGCGGCCGGCTGCTCCAGCCCCGACCGGGCCGGCGACCCGGAGTTCAGGAAGACACCCGACGCGACCGAGAAGCCGCCCGAGAAGGTGAAGGGCATCCCCACCGCCCCCGGCACGCACAAGCGGAAGCTGGACGTGGGCACCTTCGGTCACCGCGAGTACCTGCTGCACGTACCGCCCAAGCTCACCCGCGGCGCCTGGCGCGACGGGAAGCCGGCCAAGCCGCTGCCGCTGGTGCTCGCGCTGCACGGCGGGCTGGCCACCATGCAGCAGATGCGCGACCTGACCGGCTACGACGCCATCTCCGACGACAAGGGCTTCCTGGTCGCCTACCCCGACGGGTTCATGACCACCTGGAACGCGGGCGACTGCTGCGGCGCCGCCAAGCTCGGGAAGATCGACGACGTCGGCTTCCTGAGCAAGCTGATCGACGAGCTGACCGGGGCCGGGCTGGCCGACCCCGACCGGGTGCACGTCACCGGGTTCTCCAACGGCGCCGGCATGGCCTACCGGCTGGCCTGCGAGCGCCCCGCGAAGGTGGCCGGGATCGGGGTGGTCGAGGGCGCCCTGGTCACGCCGTGCGAGCCGGACCGGCCGGTGTCGGCGATGATCGTGCACGGCACCGCGGACAAGAGCGTGCCGTTCGACGGCGGCGGGCGCCGCGACTTCAACGACGGCCGCCCGTTCCCGCCGGTGTCGGAGGCGGTCGACTTCTGGCGGCGGGTCGGCGACCTGCCCGCGCCGAAACGGCCGCTGCGCGGGCTGAGCAACGGCGCCGAGTGCTCCGGGACGGGCAAGGGCGCGCGCGGCGCCGAGGTGACGTTCTGCAAGATCGAGGGCGGCACGCACCGCTGGCCCGCGGGGGCGAGCCGGATGCTGTGGAACTTCTTCGCCGACCATCCGCGACGGTAAACGCGAGAAGTTTTCACCTTCCCGTTCTCCCGATACTGTGGTCCCCATGAACCTCCGGGAGCGCTACGACGCCGCCACCGCCACGCTGGAAGCGCCGTTCGCCGCCGTCGACCTCGCCGCGTTCCGCGCCAACGCCGCCGACCTGGTCCGCCGCGCCGCCGGCACACCGATCCGGCTGGCCAGCAAGTCGGTGCGCTGCCGGGCCCTCCTGGACGAGGTGCTCGCGATGGACGGCTTCGCCGGCGTCATGGCGTTCACCCTCCCCGAGGCGCTCTGGCTCTCCCGGCACGGCACCAGCGACGACATCCTGGTCGCCTACCCCACCGCCGACCGCACGGCCATCGCCGAACTCGCCGCCGACGACCGCGCCGCCGCCACCGTCACCCTCATGGTCGACTCCCCCGCCCACCTCGACCTGATCGAGAAGAACGCGGGCGGGCGGCCGATCCGGGTCTGCGTGGACATCGACGCCTCGTACCGCCCGCTGGGCGGGCGCCTCCGCTTCGGCGCCCGCCGCTCCCCGCTGCGCACCGCCGCCGACGCGCACGCGTTCGCCGAGGAGATCGTCCAGCGGCCCGGCCTGCGGCTGACCGGGCTCATGGCCTACGAGTCGCAGATCGCCGGGGTCGGCGACACCCCGCCCGGCAAGCCCGCGCGGGCCCGCGCCATCCGCGCGATGCAGCACCGCTCCCGGCTGGAGCTGGCGATCCGCCGCGCGGAGATCGTCCGGGCCGTCCGCGAACTGGCCGACCTGGAGTTCGTCAACGGCGGCGGCACCGGCAGCGTCGAGAAGACCGCCCGGGAACGTGCCATCACCGAGATCGCCGCCGGCTCCGGGCTCTACCAGCCGCACCTGTTCGACCACTACTCCAACTTCCAGGGCCGCCCGGCCGCCCTGTTCGCGCTGCCCGTCGTCCGCCGCCCCGGACCCGGCGTCGTCACCTGCCTGGGCGGCGGCTACCTCGCCTCCGGCCCCGCCGACCCGCTGCGGCTCCCCCAGCCCTACCTGCCGACCGGGCTCTCCTACGACTCCGACGAGGGCGCCGGGGAGGTCCAGACCCCGCTGGTGGGCGCCACCGCCGACCTCCTCGACCTCGGCGACCGCGTCTGGTTCCGCCACACCAAGGCCGGCGAGCTGTGCGAGCGCTTCGCTACGCTCCATCTGCTGGAGGGCGACCGCCTCGTCCGGACCGTCCCCACCTACCGCGGCGAGGGCGCCACGTTCCTTTGACCCGGAGGGGCCCTGACCGGCTACGTTGGCCCGTATGACCCACGCACCCCTGATCAGCGTTCGCGGCGAGGCGGTCCTGGAGGTCGAGCCGGAGATCGCCCGGCTGTCGGTACACGTCCAGTCCCAGGAACGCGACCGGCGGGAGGCGCTCGACCGGCTGGTGGAACGCAACCAGGCCGCGCTGGAGCTGATCAGGTCGTACGGGGACGCGATCGAGAAGCTGGAGACCGGCGGCCTGTCGATCACGCCGCAGCTGAAGTACCGGCGCCGTGAGGGCGACATCCGCGCCTACCAGGGCACGGTCTGGATCCGCTTCACCGTCACCGACTTCGCCGTGCTCGGCGAGCTGGTGACCCGGCTGGGCGACCTGGAGCGCGCCTACGTCCACGGCCCCGACTGGGGCCTGCGCCGCGACAGCGAGATCTACAAGCAGGCCGCCCGCCAGGCCGCCGGCGAGGCCGTCGAACGGGCCCGCAGCTACGCCGAGGCCCTGGGCGCCCGCCTCACCGGCCTGGTCGAGCTGGCCGACGAGGGCCTGACCAGCGACACCCGCGCCCCCGCCCAGCCCATGGCCCTCATGGCCGGCTACGGCGCCCCGGCCGCCGTGGCCGAGGGCGCCGAACCCCCGTCCATCGACCTGGAACCCGCCACCCAGATCGTCCGCGCCGCCGTCGAGGCCCGCTTCACCGCCACATCCCCCGACCTGGACTGACACCCACAGTGACCCCCCACAATGAAAAGAGGGGGTAGATGACCACAGAAAAGGAGACGGCGGCACCACCGGGGATCGGGCGGGCGCCCGAGCCGTCGCTGGAGGATCCCTGCAGTGAGCGGGTCCCCGCCGGGGATCTGCTGCATCTGCACGGGCGGCCCGAGACCGCGGCGCGCGAGCTGGACGTGTTCCTGACCGGCCAGGTGTTCATGGACATGATCTTCACCGGGCTGCCGGGGCTGCCGCCGCCCGGTACGGAGCTGGTCACCGACGGGCTCGGCTCGGCTCCGGGCGGGGTCGCCAACATCGCGGTCGCGATGAGCCGGCTCGGGCTGCGCACCGGGCTGGCGGCGGCGTTCGGCGACGACATGTTCGGCGCCTACCTGTGGCGCGCGCTGTCGGAGCAGGAGAACGTCGATCTGCGCTGGGCGCGGCGGGTCCCGGGCTGGTCGACCCCGGTGACGGTGTCGCTGGCCTACGCCTCCGACCGGAGCATGGTGACGTTCGCGCGGCCGCTGCCGCTGCCGGCCGACGATCTGGTCGCCGGGCCGCCGCGGGCCGCGACCTGCTTCGTCGACATCGATCGTCCCGTGCCGGGGTGGGCGCGGGCGCTGCGCGCCACGGGGGCGCTGGTCTTCGGCGACCTGGGGTGGGATCCGACGGAGACCTGGTCGACCGACGTGCTGGACCGGCTGGAGCATGTGGACGTGTTCCTGCCCAACGCCGTGGAGGCCATGGCCTACACCCGCACCCGCACCGCGGAGGACGCGCTGGCCGCGCTGTCCGAGCGGGTCCCGGTCGTGGTGGTCAAGCAGGGGGCGCAGGGGGCGATCGCGGTCGACTCGGCGACCGGGGAGCGGGCGTCGGCCGCGGCGCTGCCGGTGACCGCGCTCGACCCGACCGGCGCCGGGGACGTGTTCGCCGCGGGTTTCGTGTACGGGACGCTCGCGGGCTGGTCGCTGGACCACCGGCTGCGCTTCGCCAACCTGTGCGCGGGCCTGTCGGTGCGGCATCACAGCGGTTCGCTGGGCGCCCCGTGCTGGGGCGAGATCGCGGCGTTCGGCGAGGACGGGGAGGTGCCGCCGGAGGTGCTGGAGCGGTACGCGTTCGTGGTGCCCTACATTCCCGAGGCCGAGCTGGAACGCGGCGCCGACTCGGTCACCAGGGCCGAGCCGACCCTGCGGCACGGCGCGTTCTGAACATCGCGTGAACGCCCGCGGGGCGCGGCGCGTACCTGAGGGCGTGGGAGGAACCGACTGCGGGGAGTACAGGGTCGGCCTCGGCGTCTACGCCATCGGGCGGCTGGCCGGGGACGAGGCCGCCGTGCTGCGCGAGCACCTGGCCGGTTGCGGCGGCTGCCGGGCCGAGCTGGACGAGCTTCGCGCGGTGGCCGATCTGCTGACCCGGACGATGGCCCCCGCCGACGGCGAGGCGGCCGCGGCGCCCCGCACGGAACGAGGCGCCGGGCGCCGCGCTCGCACGCGGCCCTCCGGCGCCTCGTCCAGGCTGCTCAACGGCGCCTGCGCCGCCTCCAGACCACCAGGGCGGTGACGATGACCGCGGCGCCCACTCCGGCCAGGACCAGCCGGGGGTCGACGCCGCCGCCCGCGCCGGGCACGTCGTCCTCGTCCTCGTTCTTGTCCTTGCCGCCGGCCCCGTCGAACGCCGGGGAGATCATCGCGTTGACGGCCTTGGCGACCTGGCCCGCCTCGTCCTTCAGCCGCTCGGCGCCGCGCTGGGCCACGTTGCGGGGGTTGACCCGCTCCGCCAGCTCGTCGATCGTCTGTGCGAGCTCCTGGCGGGTGCGCTCGATCCGCCGTTCCAGCGCCTCCGGGTCGCGGGACCTGTCAGCCATGCCAGTTCCTTCTCGTTCGAGCCTCAGCCACGCATGATCCGAACAGTCTTGCAGGTCTTGCCGGGAAACGCCCGCTCCACCCCAGCCGGTACGGTGGAGCCGACCATCCCACAGAAAGGCGGTACCCGGTGTCCGATCGGTTGGAGCCCGGCGACGTCGCACCCGAATTCGAGCTGCTGGACGCCGACGGCGCCCCGGTGACCCTGGCGTCGTTGCGCGGCAGGCGGGTGATCCTCTACTTCTACCCGGCGGCGATGACGCCCGGCTGCACCAAGGAGTCGGTCGACTTCCAGAGCAACCTGGCCGAACTGGAGGCGGCGGGCGTCACGGTCGTGGGCGTCTCCCCCGACAAGCCCGCCAAGCTGGCCAAGTTCCGGGAGAAGGAGGGGCTGACGTTCCCGCTGCTGTCCGACCCCGACACCGAGGTGCTGAAGGCCTACGGCGCGTACGGCGAGAAGAAGCTGTACGGCAAGGTGGTGGTGGGGGTGATCCGGTCGACCTTCATCATCGACGCCGAGGGCAAGGTGGAGAAGGCGTACTACAACGTGAAGGCCACCGGGCACGTGGAGCGGCTGCGCCGCGACCTGGAGCTGTGAGGCGCCGCGCGGCCGGCGGGGTGCTGTGCGGACGGGGGGACTCGAACTCCCCCAAAGGGTGATACACCCCCCGTCCCGCAGATACCCAGAACCGCGCCGTACGCTGCCACTTCGCCGCCCCCGCCCCGTACGAGGCACATCCGGGAGCATCCCGATACACGGGCGGCCGTATCACGCGAAGTATCACCGTAGGGATCACGCCCGCGCTCCCCCACACCAGGACTCCGGGGGGGAGAAGCCGTCCACAGCAGACGGCCCCGGACGCGGTGATGCAACCACCGGCCGGGGCCTTGGCCCGGAGGAGTCCCGGACCCATGCACGATCGTTTCATCCGCGCGAGCGCGGCGGCCACCGTGGTAGCCATCGGCGCCATCGCGGCCTTCATCTCCTACCGGCACGCCTACGGCGTAGCCATCGCCCACGGCGAGACCGGCACCACCGGCCGCCTCCTACCCCTCACCATCGACGGGCTTGTGTTCGTCGCGTCCCTCGTGCTGCTCGACGCGGCCCGCCGCCGGGTCTCAGCGCCCGTCCTGGCGCGCGTCGCGCTCGCTCTGGGCATCGGGGCAACGGTGGCCGTCAACGTCCTGCACGGCATCGCTCACGGCCCCATCGGCGCGATCATCGCCGCCTGGCCGGCGGTCACGCTCGTGGTCGTCGTCGAGCTGCTCATGGGGATGATCCGGCTCGGCCGGGCCGAGGCGGCGCCGCGGGCGTTGACGTGGTGGCCACCGTTCCCCACAGTGCCGGTCGCGGCGCCGGCCGGGGTGGTCGCGAACGGTCGCGACCGCCAGGGGCCGCTGGTCAACGGCGATGTGTCCGAGCCTGCCGAGGATGACGGTCCCGCCGATCCCGAGGTGATCGCGACCGCCCGCGACCGGTTCGCCGAGGTGCTCGCGGCCGGCGCGGTGCCGTCCGTCCGAGCGGTCCGCCGAGAGATGCGGGTCGGGTACCCGCGCGCCGTGGCGATCCGCGAGGCGCTCGCCGAGGGCGCGTAGCCAGCAGCACGCCGAGGGCCGTCACCAGCTGCCGGTGACGGCCCTCGCTGCTGCTCAGGTGCGCCGCGGCCGACCGCCCTTGCGTGACCGACGCTCGGCCAGCTCCTGCTCTGCGCTCTCCAGGTCGGCGAGGTCCTGGGCGTCCCCGTGCTGCTGGATTCGCTCACGCATGTGGTCGAGGAGGTCGGGCGTGCGGTCGGTGCCAAGTCGGGCGCACACGCGGCCGTACGCCTCCCACATCGGGATGGGGACCCGGATAGGTCTGGTCGGCGTCTTGGCTGGTGGGAGCTTCTGGTCGTCCACGGGCTCATCCTCCGTCGCTCGTGTAGCTACGGAGAATCCTCGCACACCCGTTGTGTAGCTACCAGGTTTGTGCATACCATGTAGCTACCCGGTTAGGGCAAGCGAGCAAGGGAGCGCGACATGGCGAAGCGGACCAAGGTTCCGACGGCGAACTGCCAGCGCTGCCGCGGCCTGCTCACCAACGCCCGCTCCGTCGCCCGCGGCTACGGCGCCCGCTGCTGGGCCCTGAAGCGTCGCGAGGACGCCGAGCGCCAGGCGCTCACCACCGCCACCCGCGCCGCCGACGTGTCCGCCTTCAAGGACGGCGCTCGCGTGCTCGACAAGGCCGAGCAGCTGATCGACGACGGCGCGATCGTTCGGACCCGGTTCGAGGGCCAGTACCTCGCCAACGGTTCGGACGGCGTCTCGACCTACCTCGTGGACACCACCGAGCGGTCATGCACCTGCAAGGCCGGGCAGCGCCTCGGCCGCTGCAACCACCTGGTGGCCGCCGACATCCTTGACCACTTCGCCGCACTCGTCGCGGCCTGACCCTTCCCCCGCTGACAAGGCGGGCCCGGACGCAGCGATTCCGGCGCTGGCCGGGCCCCTGGGCTCAACCTGCAAGAGAGGTCTCACCCATGGCTCAGAAGCCTACCCACCGCGTGACGTTCACCCCGGCGCGCCTGTCCGTCGGTCAGGCCGACGGAACCGCGTGCGTGGTCTGCAAAGCCGACTACCTCGCCGAGGCCCAGGGCATCCCGAGCGTCCCCGTGGGCACCGTGAACGGCGCCCAGGTGTTCGCCTGCGCCTCGCACACCGAACCGGCCGCCGAGGGCAAGTCGAACGACTGGCCCGCCGGCGAACCCGCCACGGTGCGGGACGCCGAGGCGAGCGTCTGCCCGGCCTGGTGCATCGAAGGCCCCAAGCGGCACCACCACCACCGGGGCATGCCAGTGCTCATCGCCCGCCGAGACGGCGACGGGCTCACCTTGGCCGAGGTGCTGCCCTTTCAGGTTCCCGGAATGCTGCCCCGCGTGGTGGTGGACGGCCCGAACGACGTGGCCGCGGTCCTCACCGCCGGCCAAGCGCGCGAACTCCTGGCCGTCCTGGAGATGACCCGCGGCCCCGGTGGCGACCCGTTCGCCGAGGCGGTCCGCCTGGTTCTCGACGCGATCACGGCGTGACCAGCGTCGAGCAACTCGACGAGTTGCAGGCCCTGGAGGCCGAGTTGACCAACGCACTCGCCCGCGTCCGGGCCGCGCGCAAGCGCGCCGAGGCCGAGGCGGGGCCGCTGGTATCAGTGGCCGCGGCTGAGCGTCGCCGGAGCTTCCGCGTGATCACGGGCGGCCGGTCGTGAGCCTGTCGGAGCAGGATCGGCGTACGGCGCGAGTCTGCGCGAGCGTGGCCGCCCGCCGCGGACTGCCGCTCGAGACGTACCCGTGGCGCGGGCGCGCCGGCCGCGACCGTGCCATGCGATTCATCTGGGGCCGCACCTACGCCCAAACCCGTCCCGAGCTTTGCGCCCAAGCGCTCGCCGATGGGGAGTCGGGGGTGTGGTCAGTGGTGTGGGACGCCTACGGCCGCGGCCGGGATGCCGCGACGGCCGGAGAGCCGTTCACGTTGTGGACATGCCCGTACCGGCTCGACGCCGTGACGGCGGTCGAGCGTGAACAGTTCCGGCAGTGGTGCCGTGGCTACGACTCGGTGCGCCCGTTCCCTGTCGACTACAGCGGCTAGAACCGGCCCTCACAGGAGCCCCGTACGGTCACCGACCGGCGGGGCTCTCGCACGTTCATGCGCGGGCGTGAAGTACCGCGTCGGTGTACTGCTCGGTCGTCAGGTCCGCGTCCGTGATGCCCAGCTCAGCCAGGACCGCGCGGACGGCGCCGAGCGCCTCGGCAAGTTCGTCCTCGGCGGCGAGCGTCTCCAACTCGACGAACGTCCCGTCAAGCTCGGGCACGGTGACCACCGTCGCAAGCATGGTCATGCCGCGCGCGTTGAACCGGTAGTTCACGCAGTCCTTCGTCAGCCGGACGTGCTCCACAGCGCCCAGAGCACGGAGCACCGTGTCCACCACGGCCGGGTCCGCCACCTTCGTCTCGTGCTCAGGCTTGGACCCGGATGCCTCGTCCACGGCCGGCTCCTTGTAGGTCAGGATCGTCTGACGCGTGCCGCTCCGGTCGACCACCCGCATCCGCAGTTCCCGACCCTCGGCGGTCAGCGAACCGTCCACCCGGTCGTAGTAGGTGTCCCGGTAGACGCTCGGCTCCTCCTCAGCGCGCTTCCGCAGCTGCTCGCGCAGTCCCTCAGGGTCGCGTACCCGCGCCTTCAGCTCAGCCTCGATCACCGGTCATCCCCTCCTGGGCGCCGTGCCCGCCGCCACACGTCGTCGTAATGCCGTCTGAACCCTGCATGCAGCACGCCATCGGCCGCTGCCGTGAGCTTGTACACCCCGGACCGGTGCCCTTCGTGCGTGGACCCGAACGCCGATAGGTACAGCGTCCCGTCGAACGACAGCATGCGCCACGTCGGAAGGTCGTCGTACAGCCGGACCTGTAGCCGCATCCGCGGGTGCCCGTCCAGTTCGGCCAGCCGCGCCAGCGACAACCGTATCCCTGCCGTGAACGACTCGACGGACTCGGCGATCTCCTCGGCACGGATCGCGGCCGCCGGCGCGTCCGGGTCCAGCAGCAGCACGCGGACGCGGACGGGCGTCTTCCGCCCGGTGAGCGGCCCGCGAAGGAGGGAGTCGTTCATGGCGACCAAGCCGAGGACGCGGACGGCCAGGATGTCGAGAGCCTCGGCCGTACCCGCGTGCTCACGCAGTTCGCGAGCGACGTCGGCCTGGCTGCCGTACACGTTGGCTATCTCGGCGTGCCCGGCCAGCGCGCCGGCCTCGGCGCGCCGCGGCGCGAGACCGAGCAGCGCGCGGGCGGCGTCCGGCATCGCCAGGCCGTCCGCGATGCGCTCGTACACGTCCAGCTTGGTCACGGTCCGCTTGCCGTTGATGATCTCATTCAGGCGACCCTGGCCCATGCCGGTCGCGGTGGCGAGGCGGGCCTGACTGGCGCCGGAATACTGCTGAGCGAAGCGGAGCACGGCGGCGATGTCGCGGGCAGCGAGCGCGCTGCGCAAATCGGCCCGCCGCCATGCCGAGGCGGGCAGTTCTACGGGCCCGTACGCTGCGCTCTCCATCTCACCGTGAGATTACATCTCACCGTGAGATACCCGTCGGGGGATCGAGTGTGGCCGGAGAGTGACGGCATGGTTCCGTCATGACCCAAACACCCGCGGACGGACAAGGCATCGCGGAGTTTTACGGGTGGGCGCCGCCGCAGATCTACGGTTGGGACGTCCCCGGCTGTGGTGCGGGCGGCGTCACCGACTCCGTGCAGCGCGCCGCCGGGCGCGTCCAGGACGAACTGGAGACCGCCCCGGCCGGGACGACCGGGTCAGTGCGGCGGCTGCACATTGCGGGCCATGAATACCGAGATGGTGGCCTGATCTCCTACGCCCGCCGTGACCCTGAGGGCGTGACGTGGCGGACGGCGGACGACACCGACGAGCAGGTCCCGGAGAGCGGCACGTGAGCGATACCGAACTCCTTGGCGCCCTGGCCGTGGCCCTGATCGGTGAGGACTGGTGCGCCATGCCGCGGTATCACGAGGTGCCGATCAGGCTGCGGGTCTGGCACCCGTCCAACCCGGTCGTCGGCGAGACCGTGAACGTCACGTGTGAGCCGGACGGCCCGTGGTTCCGCTCGTCCACGGGCGCGCTCATGGCCCGATGCGACGACATCCCCGGCGCCGTCGACTACATCGACCGCGAGCTCGGCGCGCTCGTCCACCCGCGCGCGCCCGCGTAGACAGCCCGCGGCCCGCGCAGGTTGCGGCGCGCACCTGGGGCCGCGGGTGACCACGTCGTACGGCCGTGCGTCCCTCCCTGTCGTCACGCGGCCGTACGGCACCACCGTGGGCCCCGGGCGGCCGGGGAAGCTCAACCGGGGCTCACATCGGGGCGGCCGGGCGGGGTGGAATCCCCCGGCCGCCCCACCTGGACGCGGGGCGGCCTGGCCGGAACGGCGCGGCAGCCGGACCGCCCCGCACAAGCCCCGTGGTCCCGGATCTCCTCATGCGCGAGCGGGGCCGGGACCACGGCCTCCGCGCGTGGCGGTCGTCGGGACGCGCTGTCCCCTCAGCACCCGACGGCCGTCACGCCCCGTCTGGAATGGGTGGGGGGAGCGTTCGTCCCCCACCGCGCCGAGGCCGTGAGCCTCTGACCAGGAACGGAACACGCCCCCGGCCAGCAGGCCGAGGGCGCGATACCGCCGCTGATACTTCAGCCGCGGCTACGTCGTCCAGGTCGTCGGGCACATGCGGTCCCGAGCCGATCGAATGCCGCCGTAAACCAGCGCGTTCACCGTGAGGCCACGCGCCGTCGCCTTGGGGGTGGCAGCGCGGCCCGGACGGCGTGCTCCAGCGTCGCGGGCGGGCCGGTCGTGGTCCTGGTGGGCTTGCTCGCCTCGGCCTCGGCCTGCTCGGCATAGTGGCGGGTGATGGCCTGTTCCAGGTTCACGCGGCGCCCCCGTCCGCCTCGCCGGCCTCGGCCAGGTCGGGCTGATACATCGTGGCGTGGCGGGCCATCCCTTCGGCCACCGGCCGGAGGAGCTGCCCGTGCCGTGGTGAGATGGACGACTCGGCGTCGACGACCACGCGGGCCAGGTGCTCACTGGTCCGCAGCGGGAACCGGGCGATGCCGTCAGCGATCACCCGAGGGCGCCCCGAGAACGTGCTGTCGACCCTGACGCCGAGATCGGCCATGGCCGGGCCGCCCTCCTCCTCCCGGAACGGGTAGCCCTCGATGCCGTCGCGGGCTTGCTGCCACGCCTGGTTGTAGGTGTTGGCCGCCGAGACGAACGCGGTCACGGCGTCGCGCATGGTCGCGTAGGCGGCGGCGAGCGGCTCGACGTCCAAGGCGCCGGACCGGGCCGCGGCCTTGATCTCCTCGGCGCGCGTCTTGCGGGCGTCGGCGACCATGGCGGTCCGGGCCACGGTTGCCTTGCGTTCGGCAGCCTCGCGGCGGAGCCGGGCGAACCGCGACAGCCTGTGCGCGTCGTCCAGCTCGGCCGCGGTCACCGCGTCGTCGCCAGCCCGGACGCGTTCCTCCAGGGCGTCGACCAGTGCGGCGGCCTCGGTCGCCTCGGCCTCGGCCTGGGCGACGTCGTCGGCCGGGTCGCGCGGCGCCGCGGCGGGCGTCCTCCGGGTGGTCTTGGTGGCGGTCATCGTGGGGTACCTCGTTTCAGCGACTCGGGATCGATCAACCAGGTACGGGCCACGCGGCGCGCTTGGAGACGGCCGGTGGACGCCCAGTGCCGCAGTGTCCGGGCAGGGTGCCCGGAGTCGGCGGCAAGCTGGGCAACCGTGACCCACCCGGCACCATCGATCATCTCCGCCGCCTCCCCGCGGTTGCCGTTGTCGGCAACCGGCGGCCGGTCGGCGACGGCGGCCAGTTCGGACAGGAACGGAGCCAGGCCGGGCGGGATCATCCCTCCGTCCTCGCGCACCTCCCGGGCCAACGCGCGCACCAGGACGCGCAGAAGTGGCCCGGCCAGGCCCGGCGGTACCACGACCGCGGGCGCTTCCTGCTCGGCCATCACGGGCGGCCGCACATCTCGGGAACCGCTTTGATGGAGCGGTGCCGCCGCAGGCAACCTGCGATGATGAGCGCCGATGGCACGGTGATGGCACGTGCGGGAGTCATCCGGACGTCTCTCCGGGTTCATCGTCGGCGGCCGGGCGGCGCCCCTTCCGGGCCTCTTCCCAGATCTCGATCTCCCGACGGGTACGCGGACCGCGCCGGCCGCGGCGTACCTCCTCCTCGCCGAGCTGCCGCCGCTCCTCGGCAAGCCACTGCCGCAACTCCCGTAGCCGCTCCTGGGGCGTCTTCTCCGGGCCGGTCACCACCGGTACCCCACCCGGATCCTGTGCTTACCGAGGTACAGCGTGAACGGCCGCCCGGCCTGCTCCCGAAGCCGCCGCGCGACGTCCATCAGCTCGTTCACCACAGCGAGCGCCTCGGCGTCATCCAGCGCGCCCGGCCGGGCAAGGATCCGCTCGGCCTTGCGGGACGCGGCATCGGCTTGCCGGTGCAACGCCAGCGGACGCGCGATGTTGCTCGGCAACGGCACCCGGCCGGCCAGGATCCCCGCCTCGATCTGGCGCCGCCGGAACCGCGCCGAACCATCCGATTCAGGGCGCAGCGACGGACCGGCCGCCGCGGCGAGCACCTCCAGCAGCTCGACATGCCGATCGGGATCGAGCCCCATCGCCAGAGACGACAGCATCGACCGGCGCGGCCGACGCTCCCCCCGCTCCAACCGGACCACGGTGGAACGGGTCGTCGCCGCCCTGACCGCCAGCGCCCGCGTCCCGAGACCGGCCTCGGCCCGGAGCCGGCGCAGCGTCTCGCCGAGCGTGGCGGCCAGGCGCTCGCGCTCGTCCGGGTCCGGCAGGTACGCGACCGGTCGCACAGACGCCGGACGCCTAACACACGCGCGTGCGCGCGAGGGACCCGCCACCGCGCCGGGCGGCATCATGTCGGGCAGCGCGTCAGCGGTCATCGGTGGTCACCTCCTGGGCGGTGCGGCGGGCGAGAATGCGGGCGTGGCGGGCGCGTAGGCCGGCCGCGCGGCGGGCGTTCTTGGCTTTGCGGTCGGCCTCGCGTTGCTCGCGGCGGCGGCGGGCGTCGGCGAGGCGTGCGGCGAGCCGCTCGTCGACGGCGGCCCGTAGTTCGTCGGCGGCCTGGTCGTCAATCACGGGTTACCTCCCGGGCGGCGTGCCGCGCCGGGGACCGGCCGCGCCCCTGGGGGCCGTATCCCCCAAAGGCCCCCCGTAGGGGTACACGCGAATACGCGGATACACCGCAGGTCAGAAGGTGTGCGAAGAGGAGCGGATACAGCGAATCCGTATCCGCCTGTTGTTCGAGCAGTTCAGAGGGCGGATACACCGGCCGAATACGCGCGTACACGAGGGTCATTCGGCACCTCCGAGCGTGTCCCACTCGGCACGGTGCTCTGCGATGGCCTTCTGTACGGCGCCTACGGATGCGCCGGTCATCTCTGCGAGGTCGCGGTACGAGGGACGGTCACCGATCTGTTCGCAGTAGCCGACGATGCGGGCCCAGAGGATGTCACGGGGCCGGGTGAGGGGCGACCATGGCCAGGTGCCGCCGCGCTGGAGGGCGGCGGGGATGTCCCGGCTCGCGTCGCGCTGGCCGCGCCAGGGGGTGAGCTGGCCGTCCTTCCCGATGTGGAACCCGAATTCCGGCCAGCGCAGCCACCCCGACCAGCCGTAGGGCTCGATGGCGCGGCGGGTGCCGTGCATGGTCTTGGAGGCGTGCGCCTCGATGAGCAGGGCGCAGCCGATTTGCACGCGGAGCGCGTCGAGGGTGACCGCGACGGGTTTTGCCGACTCTTCCTCGATGGGTGAGCCGTTGGCCATCTTGTACAGGGGGCCGATGATCAGCAGGTCAGGGGCAACGGTCTCGGCGAGGCGGCGCAGCCATTCGCGGTCGGCCTGCCCGGTGAGGTCCATCCCCTCGGGGCGGGAGCGCAGGAAGAAGTGTCCGGCGCGGTAGCGGTCGCCGGCGGCCAGGCGCAGGGGGCGCAACTCGCGCCGGCTCTGGGCCTCGCTGTTCTCCAGGTCGACCTGGAGGACGCGCAGGGGGGCGATGTGCGCCCCGGTGAAGGGGTGGATGCCGCTGGACGCCTGCATACCCACCTGGCGCAAGAGGGTGCTCTTTCCGGACCCCTCGGCGCCGGTGAGGACGAACCGGTCCCCGCGCTCCAGGAAGCCGGGGA
This sequence comes from Actinomadura rugatobispora, assembly GCF_055379765.1. Classification (NCBI taxonomy): domain Bacteria; kingdom Bacillati; phylum Actinomycetota; class Actinomycetes; order Streptosporangiales; family Thermomonosporaceae; genus Actinomadura; species Actinomadura rugatobispora. Next base: position 3,411,966 of record NZ_AP029191.1, read on the forward strand.
TGACCCAGTCATAGGCCGTGTCGTCCTCAGCGGCGAGCAGCTCGTCCAGCTCGACCGCGGTCACTGCGTGCTCGACGTCGGCCAGGCGCGTTTCGACGGTCAGGTCGTAGGCTGCCCGCTCGGTCAGTTCGGCGAGGTCGGTCCCGGTCCATGCCTGCTGTTGTGCGCGCTCCAGGGTCTCGAGCACGCGGCGGCGTGAGGCTAGACGCGCAACGGTGCGGGCGTAGTAGTCGGCGTTCGTGACGGTCGGGCACGCGGTCATCAGGTCGTGCAGATACGGCGGCTTGAAGTCGCCGGAGAACTCGTGATGCTTCTCCAGCTCGGCCCGCACGGTCTCGGAGTCGACCGGGATTCCGTCACGCCGCATGGCCGTGATGCGCTCGTAGATCGTCTGGTGTGACGGCCGGTAGAAGTCGTCACGGGCAAGGATCTCGGCGACCTTGGCCGCGGCCTCAGGTGACCACAGCATGGCACCGAGGGTGGCCTGTTCAGCGCCGATGTCATGCGGCCGGGGCCGGTCGTCGAAGTCGGTCACCACCACCCCCGGCGCTTCAGGGCGTGCTCGACCGAGGCGGGCACGATGGGCCATAGCCCTTGGTCGAGCAGGTGCGCGCGGGCCTGGCGCCACGCGAGCAGCGCGGCCGGGCGCACGTCGTCGAGTACCTCCGGGGGCGGACCGTGACGACGTACGATGGTGGTGTCATGTCGCGTCGAACCGAGTGACGTTCTGGCGGCCCTGCGGAGGACCGGTGACCTCCCGGGGCCGCTTCGCTTCTCAGGAGGCACGGGCACCGCCGAAAGGGAGTCGGGGGACGTCCGGTCCCCCAGCGTCGGCGGCCTGACCAGCGGTGCCGCCCTCGGCGAGGGGGCCGTGATCCTGACCGTGATACCCCGTGAGCGCGTCGAGCGCCCGGAGCGCCCCGTGGAGGATTTCCCGCGCGGCCGTCACCGCATCGGCGGTCGGGACGGTGGCGGGCGCCTCGGCCGGGGCCGGGGGCGGCGCCTGGACCATCGCCAGGAGCGGCGCGACGGGGATCAGGGTCTTGGTGCCGACCTTGACCGCGGGGATCTGTCCCTGCTCGATGGCGCGCCGCACGGTGCGTTCGTCGCACGGCTGGTCGTCGGCGAAGAACTCGGCGGCCTCGCGGACGCTCAGGAAGTTCCGCGCGCGCAGTTCGGCGGGGGTCACGCGGACAGTTCCTCGACCTCGAACAGGTCCCGGACGTTGACGCCGAGACGGCGCGCGACCTTGACCTTGGTGAGCGGGGCGAGGTTGCGCTGTCCACGCTCGACACGGCTGATCGTGGCAACGCTGAGCCCGGACAGACCGGACACGTCTTCTAGCGAAAGAGCATGCCTCCTGCGCCACGTGCGCAGGAGGCTCTCAGTGGTAGGGGGAGCAGACATGGAACCTGCCTAAGTCGTTGCATGCTGCACTGATGACAGCAAGCAGACTCTCACTCCTGCATGCTGCTGTCAAAGCAGCGAGCAGTTGATACCGTTCGCTCCATGGCAAGAGATGACGCAAAACTGCGCGTGCGGACGATCGGGCAGGTAGTCGGCCGGAACCTCGCTGAACTCCGGGAGGCGCGCGGCCAAACCCAGCGTGAGGCGGCGGCGTTCGTTCGCGGGTTCGGACTTGCCTGGACGCCCGCGAACATCGCATCAATCGAGAGCGGCCGGCGGGAGACGATCGATATCGGCGCGTTCAGCGTGCTCGCCCTCGCCTACGATGTTCCGCCGTCGCGGTTCTTTGAGGGTAAGGGCGAGGTGCGACTAGGCGCCGAGGTCAGCGCCGAGTTGGAGTACTACCGCGGGTGGCTCGACCGGCAAGTGCCCAAGCCGCCCCTGACCATGACCGGGCGGACGGCCCGCAAGGTTCTCGACGCGATGCCCGATGACGGGAAGATCCAGTTTCAGGCGGATGCAGAGTTGGCGGATCGTCTGGGCCTGGAACCCAAGGACGTCTACCGCCCCGCAATGGAGTTGTGGGGCGGGCGAACCCTGCATGAAGAGCGTGACCGTCGGCTGGCCGAGCTCGGGCAGATGACGCCCACTCAGCGCCGTACACGCCGAGGCCACATCACCCGGCAGTTGGCGAAGGAATTGGAGCCCCACCTTCCCAAGCGAGACAGATCGGAGGAGAAGTGACGACCAAGAAGAAGGAGCGGAGACGCCGGAGCCCCGGGGAGGGGAGCGTCTTCACGTACAAGACCAAGGCCGGCGAGCGGTACGGGATCAAGTTCCAGCGCCCCCTGGAGGACGGCACGACGAAGACCGTCTTCCGCCGCAGGGGCCCCAACGGCGAGAAGTGGACGACCTACACCGACGCGTCGAAAGCGCTGCGTGACGCGCTCGGGAAGGTCGACCGGGACGAATGGGTCGACCCGTCCAAGCAGCCGGTAGGCGAGTACCTCGACACGTGGGCGGCCGGCCTGCGTCTCGGTGACTCGACGGTGGCGTCCTACAAGAAGAACATCCGGCTCCACCTGAAGCCGTACCTCGGCGCGGTCCCGCTGGCGTCCCTGACCACGGCGAAGATCGACGCGCTGTACCGCACGTTGGAGACCACGGGGCGCCGCAACGGCAAGGGCGAGACGACCGGCACGGGGCTCAGCGCCCGGACGGTCCGCTACATCCACACCATCCTGCGCTCAGCCCTCCAGGACGCGGTCGACGCCGAGCCCGCCCTCCTGGTGAAGAACCCAGCGGACAAGGCCACCCCGCCCACGGCGAAGGAGGCCAAGCCCCCGGAGATGCACCCGTGGACGGCCGTCCGTCTCCGTGCCTTCCTGGACTGGTCGGCCAGCCACTCCCACCTGCACACCGCGTGGTGGGTCCTGGCCATGACGGGGATGCGCCGCGGGGAGCTGCTCGCGCTGCGCTGGCGCGACGTCGACCTGGACGCCGGGACGCTCAGAATCCGCCGGTCGGTCGGCGTCATCAAGGTGAAGGGGCAGAAGAACCGCATTCAGGAGGGCGACACCAAGACCAGCAAGCCCCGGACGGTCGACATCGACGAGACCACGGTGGCGCTGCTGCGCGCGCACAAGCGCGAGCGCGGCGGCCTGGCGCTGAAGTTCGCCCGCGATGACGCGCTGGTGTTGGGAACGCCGAGGGCACGCACCGGCACCCGGAGACGTTCGCCAAGGCGTTTAAGCAGCACCTCGCCCGCTGCGAGAAGCACCTCGCCAAGGCCGGCCAGGAGGCGCCCCCGGCGATCCGGTTGCACGACCTTCGGCACACCCACGCGACCCTGCTACTGATCAAGGGGACGCCGGTCAAGGTCGTCTCCGAGCGCCTCGGCCACGCCAGCGCGACGATCACCATGAACATCTACGCGCACGTCTTGCCCGGCAACCAGCGCGCCGCGGCCGACTCGTTCGCCGCCCTGGTCGCCGAGGCGTAGAACCATGATCCACAGGCGGGAAGTATCAGCGGAGTATCAACGGGCCTCTGAGCGCCCGGACGCCGAACCGCTGCACGCCTGTGACCTGCTCGTCCTCCGCATCGATCTTGTGCGGACGGGGGGACTCGAACCCCCACGGTGTCTCCACCAACAGGACCTAAACCTGCCGCGTATGCCTGATTTCGCCACGTCCGCCCGATGCCGTGGTCGTTCGCCCCGGTCACCTACAAAGGCGAGCACAGCTTAGCGCCCCGACCGGCCCGTCCGACATCACTTTCGCCGTCCGCATCCCCCGGGGAGAGCCGTCCGTAATGGCGATATCTCAGTTGGTGATAATCGGCCCCGGCATCGGGCGGGCGGCGGCTTAGGCTGGACGGGTCCCTCCCGCGTGCGCCGGGCGACCGCCCCGGGCGGTCTCGCGCACGCGGCGGGCGACACCGCGACCGCCGACGCAGGTGGGGTCATCGTGACCGAACCCTTCACCCATCGCGTGCTTCCCTACGACGGGATGGACGACTATCTCGCCGGTGCCCTCCCGTTCCTGCGCGACGGCATCGACTCCGGCGACCGCGTCATCGTGGTGACGCCGCCGGCCGGCGAGCTGCTGCTGCGCGACGCGCTGGGCCCGGCGGCCGGCGCCGTGGAGTTCACCGAGTCCTCGCGCTGGTACGCGCATCCCTGCCGCACGCTGTCGGACTGCCTGGGCCAGGCCGAGGCGCTGGCCTGGCAGGGGCGGCGGCTGCGGCTGCTGGGCGAGCCGGCGTGGACCGGCCGCGACCCGCTGGAGGTGCTGGAGTGGCAGCGGGTCGAGGCGCTGGTGAACGTCGCGTTCAGCGGAACCGGCGCCTCGCTGCTGTGCGCGTACGCGCGCGGCCTCCCGCCGGGCGTGGTCGCCGCGTCGCACCGCACCCACCCGGAGACCCTCAAGGGTGACAAGGCCCTGGCCAACCCCCGGTACATGGACCCCTGGGCCTACAGCGCGGAGTGCGACCGGGCGCCGCTGAACGATCCGCCCGCCGGCGCGGAGACGCTGCCCGTCGACCTGCCCGACCTGTACTGGGTGCGGCAGTGGGTCGTCGACTGCGCGCGGCGCGTCCCGCTCGGCGGCGACGGCCTGCAGCGGCTGCTGGTGGCCGTGACCGAGGTGGTGACCAACGCGATGCGGCACGGCCACCCGCCCATCGTGCTGAGGATGTGGGCCGATCCCGCCGACCGGTCGCTGGTCTGCCAGGTCACCGACGCGGGCCGGTGGGCGCCGGGCGCCGATCCCGGGCTGATCCCGCCGCGGTACGGAGGGCCCGGCATGTTCGGGCTGTGGGCGGTCCGGCTGCTGTGCTCCATCGTCCAGATCCGGACGGACGACCACGGGACCACCGTGCGGTTGCGGTTCCGGCTTCCCGCTCCGGGCGGGGGTTCCGCGCCCGCCCGGCCATCGACCGACGTCAACACAGCGTGAGGGACTCCATGCGTTGGGCTTCCAATCCGGCCGGACCGGCGTACGCTGAACGAGACCGAGACGACCCCGTAGGGCAGGCCATGGAGACCACCTGGTTCGCCAAACGCCCCGTCGGCGAGGTACGCCCCGGCGACCATGCCTGGCTGGCCTATTCCGGAGCGGAGGAGCGCGACCGCGTGATCGGCGCGTTCGTCGGCGAGGGGCTCGAACACGACGAGAAGGTCGTCTACGTGACCGACACCCCGGTGGAGGACCTGCCCGGGATGCGCCTGCGGACCCCGCTCGACCTGCACGAGCTCACCGGGTCGCGGCAGCTGCGGGTCATCCCGCGCGAGCGGGCGTGCCTCGACTCCGCCGGCCGGTTCTCGCCGGAGCGGATGCTCGAGACCTTGGCCGACGAGGCGGCGCAGACCTTCGGCCAGGGCTTCCGCGCGGTGCGGATCACCACCGACTACACCTGGGTGCTGAACGGGCCGGGCCGCTCCGACCTGACCCAGATGCTGGGCTGCGAGCACCGCTTCGGCCAGGACGTCTCGCCCAGCACCATGGCCATGGCGATCTGCCAGGTGGCCCGGCGGGCGTGCCGCCCCGAGGAGCTGGCCGCGCTCCGCGACACCCACGAGGTGCTGGTCGAGGTCGACCCCGAATACGACGACGGAATCCTGAGGATAGTGCGCACCTTCGACCCTCACGGGCTGCGCGTCGAGGGCGAGCTCGACCCGGCCCGGCACACCGCCTTCGGCGACCGGCTGGGACGGGTCGCCCGGAGCCGCCGCCCCGTCCACCTGGACTTCTCCCGGCTGCGCTTCATCGACCTGGGCGGGCTGAACCTGCTGGTGCGGCAGGCGAACGTGCCGGGCGGCGAGCGCACGCTGGTGCTGGACGAGCTGCACCCCTACGTGGAGAACGTCATCGAGACGGTCGGCTGGCACCGGCTGCCCGGGGTCGTCCGGGGCCGCGACGGCGCCGGGACGCGCCCGTCCGGGCGGGAGGGGCGGGGCTGATGACGCTGGAGCACAGGGCGTTCCTGTACGACGGCGTCGAGGAGTTCCTGTCGGTCACCGCGCCGTACCTGCGGGAGGGCGTGGAGGCGGGCGAGGCCGTGGTCGTCGTGGTCCGCGAGCCGGGGCTGAGCGCGCTGCGCGACGTGCTGGCGCCGCTCGCCGCGGAGATCGAGTTCTACGACTCGGCCGTCTTCTACCGGCATCCGGTGCGCACGCTGAAGAGCTACCAGGAAGTGGTCGTCTCCAAGATGCCGCGGCCGGTGCGCGCGCTGGCCGAGCCGGTCTGGCAGGGCCGGTCGCCGCGCGAGACCGTCGAATGGGCACGGTACGAGTCGCTCATCAACGTCGTGTTCGAGGACTCGGGGGCGCGGGCGCTGTGCCCGTACGACCTCGACGGCCTGCCCTCCGCGGTCATCGACCACGCGCGCCGCACCCATCCGCTGCTGGCCTGCGGCGCGCACAGCGCCGGCTACGTCGATCCGGTCGCCTTCGGCGAGGAGTGCGACCGGACGCGCCGGTTCGACCGCCCGCGCGAGACCGCGTACTTCGCCGTCGAGTCCGACGACCTGTACGCGCTGCGCGTCTTCGTCGGCGGGCGGGCGGGCGCGCACGGACTGGGCGAGCAGCCCGCGCGGAACTTCGTGACCGCCGTCAACGAGGTGGCCGCGAACGCGCTGCGGCACGGCGCGCCCCCGGTCGGGGTGCGGGTCTGGTCGGAGGGGCCGGATCTGGTGTGCGAGGTCGGCGACAACGGGCTGTGGCTGCCCGGTCCCGGCCCGCTGACCGGGTTCGTCCCGCCGGAGTCGGCGCTGGAGCGGGGCTTCGGGCTGTGGTCGGTGCGGCTGCTGGTCGACCTGATGGAGCTGCGCGCCGGATGGGACGGGACGTTCGTCCGGCTCCGAACGGCGCGGTGAGCGGGACGGACGACGAAGACGGAGAAAGTCTCACATGGCGACGAAATCAGGGTGATCCGGGCGCCGCATGGGCGGCGCCGTCCGTCGTAGCCTTGGGCATGGCCGCAGAACGCGGTTCGGTCCGAGGTCCGGTACGAGGTGGAGACGGGACGGGTGGCGTCATGGAGACCCTCTGGTCCGTCCGCAAGCCGGGGCGGCCCGTGTGCAAGGTCGGCGGGCTGCGGCCCGGCGACCACGGCTGGCTGGCGTACGCGGGCGAGGCGGAGCGGCACCATGTGACCGGCGCCTTCGTCCGGGCCGGGCTGGCCGCCGGTGACGCGGTCCTCTACCTCGCGGGCAGCGCGCCCGTGACGGTGCCCGGCCTGCCGCCGGGGAACGGCCCGGTCGCCGGGGCGGAACGGCTGCACGTCGTCGCCCTCGACCGCGCCGCCGGACGCCCCGGCGCGGCGGCGTACCCCGACGTGCTGCTGCGGACCATCGCCGGCGAGCTCGCCAGGGCCGGCGGGCGCGGCCTGCGGATCGCGGCCGACCTGACCTGGGCGCTGCACCTGCCCGACGGCCTGGAGCGGCTGCTGCGCTGCGAGCGCGACATCGACCTGCTGATCGGATCCGGCGGCGCCACGGCCGTGTGCCAGTTCGACCGCCTCCGCTGCGCCCCCGCCGAGCTGGACGCCCTCGGCGCCGCGCACGGGATCGCGGTCGCCCCCGACCCCGAATTCGAGGACCCTGTGCTCCGCGTCGTGCGCACCTTCCAGCCCCCGGGGCTCGCCTTCTCCGGCGAGCTCGACGCGTCCCGCCACTCCGTGCTCGTCCAGGCGCTGGCGACCGTGATGAAGAGCGCGGGCGACGAGGAGGTGCACCTCGACCTGGGCGGGCTCGGCTTCATCGATCTGGGCTCCCTCAACATCCTGGCCCGGACGGCCGGCCATCCCGGCAACCGCGCCCCGCTCGTCCTCGACCACCTGTCCCCGCAGCTGCGGACCCTGATGGAGACGGTCGGCTGGCACATGCTGCCGGGCCTGCGCCTGGGCACCTGACCGCCCTCGGTTCAGGGGCGGCCCTGGGCCGTGGGCGAGGCGGTCGGCACGCCGGACCGCGAAGGACTCGGGCCGATCCCGGGGACGGCGGGCACCGGCTGCGTCGCACGCGGCGGCCGCGACGGCGCGGGCCACCGCGGGGACGGCGCGGTACCCATCGGCGCAGGCACGGACGGGCTCGGCACGGGCATGACCGGGGCCTCGCTGGGCGGGCTGATCGGCCGCGGCGCCGAGGGCCGTTCGTCCGCGGGCCACAGGAACACCAGCGCGACGGCCACGGCGGCGAGCACCGGCACCGCCCACCGGAACAGCCTGCGCCGTCCCGGACCGGGCGCCCGCCGCGCGGCGGACTCCCCGGCGTCGCCGGGGTTCTGGAGCCGGTGCAGCAGGGCCGGGTCCGGGTGGATGCCGTCCGCGGCGCGCCGGTAGTGCTCGCGCACCAGGGTCTCGAGGTCGTCGTTCACGCGCCCGGCCCTCCTCCCTCGCCCCGCGCGGCGTCGACATGGCGGCGCAGGGCGGCCATGGCGCGCGCGGTGTGGCTCTTCACCGTGCCCCGCGAGATCCCGAGGGCGTCGGCGATCTCCTGCTCGTTCAGGTCGCACCAGTACCGCAGCACGACCACCGCGCGCTGCTTCACCGGCAGCGCGCGCAGCACCTCGTCGAGGTCGCCGCCCGGCACGGGTCCCGGACCGGCGGGCGCCCCGGCGAGCCGCTCCAGGTCGGCGGCCGCGCCGGCCGGGACGTCCCGCCGCCGGGACCGCCGCCTGTTCTCGTCGATGGCCAGGTTCACCAGCACCTTGCGCGCGTACGCCTCGGGCTCCCCGGCGGCGATCCGGTGCCAGCGCCGCGCGACGCGTTCGTAGGCGATCTGGAGGAGGTCCTCGGCGAGGTGCCGGTCGTACACGAGGAACACCGCGGTGCGCAGCAGCCGGCCCGCGGTGGCGGTCACGAACTCCTCGAACGTGATCTCCGCTCCGCGGGCCTCCCGCGCGTTCACCGTGAACAGACCGCACCTACTCCGGCAGCCGGGACGGGACGGGCGTCGGCACGCCCGGCGGGCGCGGCTCCGGCGCGGTCCTCGTGGGCGTGGGCACAGGCTGGGACGGCCGCTCGCCCGGCGACACGCACCGCACCGGCGGCGACGTGGGCTCAGACGGCCGCGGCACCGCGTCAGACGGAACGGGCCTCGCCGTAGAAGTCGGCTCAGGCGGACGCGGCACCGCGTTGGACGGAACGGGCCGGGCCGAAGGAGTCGGCGGGTGTGGCACCGCGTTGGACGGAATGGTCCGAGCCGTGGGAGTCGGCTCAGGCAGGCGCGGCACCGCGTCGGACGGAACGGGCCTCGCCGTGGGAGTCGGCTCAGGCAGGCGCGGCACTGCGTCGGACGGAACGGGCCTCGCCGTGGGAGTCGGCTCGGGCAGGCGCGGCACAGCCGTAGACGGAACGGGCCGGGCCGAAGGAGTCGGCGGGTGTGGCACCGCGTTGGACGGAATGGGCCTGGCCGTGGGGGTGGGGGGTCGGGAGGGGTCCGGCGTCCGGGTGGGGCAGGGGACCGGGACGGGGGTGGCGGGCGGGGAAGTGGTGCGCCCGTCGGAGCGCGCCGCGACCTGCCGCGTCTGCGTGGGGGTCTCGTCAGGGGCGGCGGCCAGCCACAGCCCGGCCGTCAGCGCGCCGACGGCGCCGAGGCCGGCCGCCGCGAGCACCAGCCGGCGGCGTGGACGCTTGTCGATCATGTCGCTCCTCGGGGGGACGTTTCCGTACACCCCCCTAAACCCCCGGCCCGGGCCCCGCGGTTGTCACGCCTTCGAGATTTCCCTCGGACGGCGGACGAACGGGGCCCGGCGGCGGGTCAGAGCGAGCCGGCGGTGGCGAGGGCCCCGGGCAGCAGCTCGGCCAGTGCCCGGAACGCCCGGCCGCGGTGGCTGATCGCGTCCTTCTCCTCCGCCGACAGCTCGGCGGTGGTCCGGGTGTCGTTCTCCGGGACGAAGATCGGGTCGTAGCCGAAGCCGCCCGTGCCGCGCGGCGCGCGGATCACGTGGCCGTGCATGCGCCCCTCGACGACGTGCTCGGCGCCGCCCGGCACCACCAGTGCGGCGGCGCAGACGAAATGCGCGCCGCGGTGCTCGTCGCCGACATCGCCGAGCTGGTCGAGGACCAGGTCGAGGTTGGCGCGGTCCTTGTCGGCGGCGGCGTCGCCGAACCGGCCCGACCAGCGGGCCGACAGCACGCCCGGCATGCCGTTGAGGGCGTCCACGCACAGGCCCGAGTCGTCGGCCACGGCGGCGAGGCCGGTGTGCGCGGCGATCGCGCGGGCCTTCAGCAGCGCGTTGCCCTCGAAGGTCAGCTCGGTCTCGGGCACCTCGGGGGCGTCGGGGAAGGACTGCAGCCCGGCCACCTCGATGCCCTGCCCGGTGAGGATGCGGTCCAGCTCGGCGATCTTGGCCCGGTTGCGGGAGGCGAGGACGATCGTGGTCACCGTCCGAGGACCTCGCTCTGCATCCGGGTCAGGTCGGCGCAGCCGCCGGCCGCCAGGTCGAGCAGCGCGTCCAGCTCCGCGCGGTCGAACGGGGCGCCCTCCGCGGTGCCCTGGACCTCGACGAAACGGCCGTCGCCGGTGCACACGACGTTCATGTCGGTCTCGGCGGCGACGTCCTCCTCGTAGCAGAGGTCGAGCCGGGGCTGCCCGGCGACCACGCCGACGCTGATCGCCGACACCGAGGCCACCAGCGGATCGCCCTTGCACATGCCGCGCTTGCGCATCCACTCGATCGCGTCGGCCAGCGCCACGTACGCGCCCGTGATCGCGGCGGTGCGGGTGCCGCCGTCGGCCTGCAGCACGTCGCAGTCGAGCTGGACGGTGTTCTCCCCGAGCGCCTTGAAGTCCAGGCAGGCCCGGACGGACCGGCCGATGAGCCGGGAGATCTCCTGGGTGCGGCCGCCGAGCCGGCCCTTCACCGACTCGCGGTCGTTGCGGGTGTTGGTGGCGCGGGGCAGCATCGCGTACTCCGCGGTGACCCAGCCCATCCCGCTGTCGCGGCGCCAGCGCGGTATCGAGTCCTGCACCGAGGCGGCGCACAGCACCCGCGTGCCGCCGAACTCGACCAGCACCGAGCCCTCGGCGTGGTCGAGCCAGCCGCGCTGGAAGCGGACGGGACGGAGCTGGTCGGCAGCGCGATCATCTGGACGGGCCATGCGCTCAAGCCTAGTCCCCCGGGGGCCCGCGTCCGGCACGTCCGGCGTCCACCGGAACCCGCCTGAAAGCGGCATGATCTCACGCTCGGTGGCTATTAATGACGGGGAGTCATGACGGGGGGACCTATCCGATGAACAGGTACATCGCCGAGGGGGCGGGCACCGCGCTGCTGGTGTTCATGGGCGTGGGCAGCGCGGTGTTCGGGCTGGCCCAGATAGGCACGCTGGGGGTGGCGCTGGCGTTCGCGTTCGTGCTGCTGGGGCTGGCGTACGCGATCGGCCCGGTGTCGGGTGCGCACGTCAACCCGGCGATCACGCTGGGGATGCTGGTGGCGCGCCGGATCCCGCCGGTGGAGGCGGGCGTCTACATCGTCGCGCAGGTCATCGGCGGCATCGTCGGGATGGCGCTGATCCGGCTGGTCGCGGCGGTGGGCGGGGCGACGATGCAGGTGAACGGCGCCAACAGCTACGGGGAGAAGATCAACGCGGGCGGGGCCTTCATCCTGGAGGTCATCCTGACCTTCATGCTGGTGCTGGTGTTCCTGATGGTGACCCGGCGCAACGACGTCTACGGCTTCGACGGGCTGGCGTACGGCCTCACCCTCGGCCTGGTCCACCTCATCGGGGTCCCGCTGACCGGCACCTCGGTCAACCCGGCCCGGTCGATCGGCCCGGCGCTGTTCGGCGGGACGACGCCGCTGGCGCAGGTGTGGCTGTTCATCCTCGCCCCGCTGCTCGGCGGCGTGCTGGCGGCGCTGGCCGAGCCGTACCTGCGCACCTTCAAGGACCGGACCCCCAACGAACCCGCCCCCGAGGAGCCCGCCGGCGGCGGCAGAGGCGAGGGCGGGAACGACGGCCAGGGCGACGGCAGGCGTTAGAGCTCGTAGGTGAGGCCGACGTGGGCCAGGGCGATCTCGCCGCCGAAGCCGCTGGCCTTGGCCTCCATGAGCGAGCGCTGCGCATCGTTCCACGGCACCAGATGGGTGAGGACGAGCCGGCCGACGTCGGCGCGGGCCGCGTGCTCGCCCGCCTCCCGGGCGGTCAGGTGCAGGTCGTCGGGCAGGTCGGGCTGGGTCAGGAACGACGCCTCGCACAGGAACAGGTCGGCGTCCCGGGCCAGGTCGACCAGGTCCGCCGAGGGGCCGGTGTCACCGGAGTAGGCCACCACCCGGTCGCCGTACTCGATCCGGAACGCGAACGCCTCCACCGGGTGCGGCATCAGCGCCGTCGTCACCCGGAACGGGCCGATCTCGTACGGGCCGCGGCGCAGCGTGTGGAAGTCGAAGGTCCCCGACATGCCCGGGTCGGGTTCCAGGTCGTAGGCGCGCGCCATCCGCTGCGGCGTGGCGGCGGGGCCGTGCACCGGGATGCGGGGCAGCGGGCCGTTCGGGCAGTAGGTGCGCGCCACCCAGTATCCGCACAGGTCGAGGCAGTGATCGGCGTGCAGGTGCGACAGGCAGATCGCGTCGATGTCGTACAGCGGCTGGAAGCGCTGCAGCGTGCCCAGCGCCCCGTTGCCCAGGTCGAGCAGCAGGGAGTACCCCTCGGCCTGGATCAGATAGCAGGACGCGGGGCTCTCCGGCCCCGGGAAGCTGCCGGAGCAGCCGATCACAGTGACCCGCACGCTCACTCCTCCTCTTGGGTCCCCGAGGAATCAGGTGGTCAGAGCCTCCTCTGGGGGCGGACCCCCAGATCCCCCAGGCTTCGCCCGAAACGCGGTGGGAGCCTTACTCTCGGCGGCCTCGACCAGACCGATCTCCGGCCCCAGGAAACGGCGGCCCAGCGCGGCGAACACGGCGGGGTCCCCGGTCGCGCGGAACCGGTGCGCGGGAGGCGGCAACGCCTCCGCGCGGGCCAGCCCCTCGTCGTGCAGCACGCGATAGACGTCCTTGGCGGTCTCGTCGGCACTTGAGACCAGTGTGACCCCGTCTCCCACGACATACGAGATCACGCCGGTTAGCAATGGGTAGTGGGTGCAGCCGAGGATGAGGGTGTCGCAGCCGGCCTCGACGATCGGGGCGAGGTAGCCGCGGGCGTCGTCCAGGAGTTCCTCGCTCATCGTGACACCGGACTCGACGTACTGGACGAAGCGCGGGCACGCGGCGGAGACCAGCTCGATGTGCGGGGCGGCGGCGAAGGAGTCCTCGTAGGCCCGGCTGGTCACGGTGGCGCGGGTGGCGATCAGGCCGACCCTGCCGTTGCGGGTGGCGCGGGCGGCCCGCCGGGTGGCCGGGTTGATCACCTCGACGACCGGCACGTCGTAGCGTTCGCGGGCGTCGCGGAGCATCGCCGAGCTGGCGCTGTTGCACGCGATGACGAGCATCTTGACGCCCTCGGAGACCAGCTCGTCCAGCATCTCCAGCGCGAACGCCCGGACCTGGGCGATCGGCCGGGGCCCGTACGGCTGGCGGGCCGAGTCGCCGAGGTAGACCACCGGTTCGTTCGGCAGCTGGTCGAGGATCGCGCGGGCTACGGTCAGTCCGCCGAAACCGCTGTCGAAGATGCCGATCGGAGCCTCGGCCAGACCGGCTTGCGCCGGAGAGTCTGGGAGGTCGCCCTCCCAGAAAGAATCTGACATGGTCCACAAGGCTAGGCGAGAACCCGCCGTACAGGCGCGTCATGCGTCGTACATCACACGGTCACACAGCTGAAACCGCCATCATTCGCCCGGCGGTGCGGCGGTCTCGTGTCCGCCGGCAACGGCGCGGTCAACGACGTGTCAGGACGGAACCACGCCCGGACGTTGCTTCTTTACCGGCGTCCGGGCGCGCCGTGTCAGCTCCCGGGACGCCCGACGCGGGCGAGCTGGCGGCTCTGCGCGACCATGCGGCCGGCGGAGTCCCACACCTCGACCTCCTCGTCGAACCAGCCGCCGGCCAGCAGCCGGCCGCCGCCGTGCAGTTGCAGCGGCCCGGGGGCGGGCACCGCGCGCATGTGCCAGGTCAGCTCCACGGTCGGGGCCCAGCCGCGGAAGCCCAGGTTGAACGCGACCGGGGGCAGCGCGTCCACCGCCAGGGCCAGCGCGTAGGCGTCCGGCTCGTACGGGTCGGCGAACTCGAACCAGGCCCTGACCTCGGGACGGCCCAGCGGCTGCCCGTCCAGCCAGCCCATGGTGGCGGGGTCGTAGCGCATGTCGACCTGGTCGGCGAAGCCGCGGTCGCGCTCGTCGCCGCTGCGGAAGTCGGGGCACTGGTCGTAGGGCGGCAGCGCGGGCGCGGGCGGCTCGCCGGCCCAGGACGGCTCGGTGCCGGGTTCCAGGGTGCCGGTGGTGATCAGCGCCTCCACCAGGGGCTTGTCGTCCCGGACGAGGGTGGCCCGGGAGGTGGCGGCGGTGCGGCCGGTCTTGCGGGTGTCGACGTGGATCTCGGCCGGGCCGGCCTTGGCGACCCGCAGGAACGCGGCGGCGGTGGACACCGGGTGCGCGTGCGGCGACACGTCCACGGCCGCGCGGGCGAGCAGGGCCATCAGGTAGCCGCCGTTGAGGGCTCCGCCGATGGCGAACCCGCCGTCGAGGTCGGCCTCGTACCGGCCCTCGGCCACCCGCCTGATCGCGATCGCGTCCCCGAACCTGCTCATCCGCACTCTCCGGACTCCGGTCGCGGGACCCGGCCCGCGCGCGGCGCGGGCCGGGTCCCCCGAGACCTTCCTAGAATCGCGTTCGAGTATGCCGTTCGGCTCCGCAGTCGCGCAAAGCGCCCCCCGGCGACGGCCGGTCAGGCCCAGAGCTGGCCTTCGAGGCGGGCCTCGGCCTCCTCCAGGGTGCCGCCGTACGCGCCGGTGGACAGGTACTTCCAGCCGCCGTCGGCCACGACGAACGCGATGTCGGCCCGCTCACCGGCCTTCACCGCCTTGGCCGCCATGCCCAGCGCGGCGTGCAGCGCCCCGCCGGTGGAGATGCCGGCGAAGATGCCCTCCTGCTCCAGCAGCTCGCGGGTACGGCGCAGCGCGTCCCGCGAACCCACGGAGAACCGGGTGGTCAGCACCGACTCGTCGTACAGCTCGGGGATGAACCCCTCGTCGATGTTGCGCAGCCCGTAGACCAGCTCCCCGTACCGGGGCTCGGCCGCCACGATCTTGACGCCGGGCACCCGCTCGCGCAGGAAGCGGCCGACGCCCATCAGCGTGCCGGTGGTGCCGAGGCCGGCCACGAAGTGCGTGACCGACGGCAGGTCCTCCAGGATCTCCGGGCCGGTCGTCTCGTAGTGCGCCAGCGCGTTGGCCTCGTTCCCGTACTGGTACAGCATCACCCAGTCGGGGTTCTCGGCGGACAGCCGCTTGGCCACCCGGACGGCCTCGTTGGAACCGCCGGCCGCCGGGGAGGAGATGATCTCCGCCCCCCACATCTCCAGCAGCTGGCGGCGTTCGGCCGAGGTGTTCTCCGGCATCACGCAGACCATCCGGTAGCCGCGCAGCTTGGCGACCATGGCCAGGGAGATGCCGGTGTTCCCGGAGGTGGGCTCCAGGATCGTGCAGCCGGGCGTCAGCAGCCCGTCCTTCTCCGCCTTGTCGATCATCCAGAACGCCGGCCGGTCCTTCACCGAGCCGGTCGGGTTGCGGTCCTCCAATTTGGCCCACAGTCGCACCTCGGGGCTAGGCGACAACCGGGGCAGGCCGACCAGCGGGGTACGGCCCAGGGATTCCAGCAGTGAGTCGAAGCGCATGTCGGCACGGGCCCCGGCTCAGCCGCCGGCGACGGCCGGGAGAATGGTGACGCTGTCGCCGTCGGACACCTCGGTCTCCAGCCCGCCGAGGAAGCGCACGTCCTCGTCGTTCAGGTAGACGTTGACGAACTTGCGCAGACCCTTCTCGTCCACCAGCTTGGCGCGCAGGCCAGGATGCCGGACGTCCAGGTCCGAGATGAGCTCGTCGAGCGTGCCGCCCTTGCCGTCGACGGCCTTGTCGCCGCCGGTGAGGTTGCGCAGGATCGTCGGGATCCGGACCTCGATCGCCATCGCGAAGATCTCCTTCAGGTCGTACGGGCTCCCCGCCCACGGCATGTCAACAGGGCGGGGCGCGGGGGAATTCCGGGCGGGATCGCGCGTCAGCGACAGTCGTAGACGACCTCGGCGCGCGAGTGGCCGAACAGGAAGCTCTGCACGGGCGGCACGGCGCACGCCGGATCCGATGACCTGCGCACGGAGACGCCGCGGACACCGCCGGGGCGCCCGGCGCCCGCTCGCTGCCCGCTGCTCCGCATGACCCCCAGTTTACCGGGCCCGCCGGGCCCCCTCCCGGCCGACCTCGGCCCGGCGGCGCCGCCGTCGCAGGTCACACGTGCCACGCGGGCCGCGTCCGCCGCACGGGGCGCTCGGGTCACTCGTACGCCTCGACGATGACGACCTCTTCCTCGACCGCCTCGCCGTCCACCAGCCGGTAGGAGCGGAACTCCACCTCGTGCGGGTCGCGGGTGGAGACGATCACCCGGTGCACGCGCGGGTCGGCCAGCGAGGAGCGCAGGTAGCCGAGGTCGGTCCGGGACGGGTAGGCCTCCGTCGAGGTGTGGGAGTGGTAGTGGACGATCATCTCCTCGTCGTTGTCGTCCATCTCCCGGTCCACCTGCAACCACTCCGTCGAGTCGAAGTTGTGGTAGGTCGGGGACCGCTCGGCGTTGGTCATCGAAATGAACCGGGTGGGCCGGTCCGACCCCTCCGGTCCGGCCACGATCCCGCATGCCTCGTCCGGGTGGTCGGCGCGCGCATGCGCGATGATCTTGTCAACCAGGGCACGTTCGATCGTCAGCATGTCCCGAAGGCTACCCTCAGCTCCTCCCGCGTCCCGCTCCGCAGGCGGCCGCGGGACGTTCAGCGGGCGAGCTCCTCGATCGTCACGCCCGGCGCCCGCTCCAGGCCGGTGTCGCGCAGCATCCCGGCCAGCCGCGGCGACACCCCGCGCAGCAGGACCTGGCGCTGCCGGCCGCCGCTGGTGCGCCCGGCCTCGACGGCGCGGCGCAGGCCCTCCTCGTCGCACGCCGTGACACCGGACATCTCCAGGCAGACCAGCCCGGCGCCCGGCGGCAGCAGCGCCAGGACGCGGTCGAGCGCGGCGCGGGTGGCGGCGTCGAGCCGGCCCGACAGCGCCAGCCCCGGCGGGCCGAACAGCGGCGCGGCGCGCAGCCGCCCGTCGTCGTACAGGTCGTCGGCGCGGACCCGGGCGCGGTGCCAGGACTCCAGCTCCTCCAGCCGGACGGCGTCGAGGCGGCACCGCTCGAACTGGCAGAGGATCATCGCCTGCGGGCGGGTGGCGCGGAAGACCTCCGCGATGCGGCGCTCGCACGCGGCGAACCGCTCGGCCGCCTCCTGGCCGGCGAGGGCCGCGGCGTCCGCGCCGGCACCGCCGGCACCGCCGGCCGCGCCCGTGCCGCCGGGGGTCGCCCCCGCCGCGCCGTCCGGCTCCGGGACGCCCGGCCACGCCAGGGGCCGCTCCCCGGTCAGCCGGAGGCCGCGGTAGCCCTGCACGAGCGCCAGCTCGATCTCCGTCGCGATCAGGCCCATCAGCTCGTCGGGGTCGTAGCCGCCGGTGGCCCCGGCGATCTCCGCCGCGGTCCGCAGGACCAGGCGGCCGCTCTCCAGCGCGCGCCCCGGATCGAGCGCCGCCGGGCGCGGGGGCTCCGCGTCCGCGAACGGCTCCAGCCGCGCGGGCACCGGACGCAGGCAGTCCGGGAGCACGTCGTGGGAATCCCGCTCCGCCACATAAACGATCTTGTGACCGGCGGCCAGCCCGCCCCGCACGTACGCCAGCAGAACGGCACGCCGCTCGTCGGCATGCGCGTACGGCAGGCAGAGATGGTCGCCGAGCTCCATCCGGCCGACCGCCTCGCCGGCCCCAGAGAACGCCATAGTGATCAAGGTACCAACACCCAAAGCGACCAGGCCGGGACATTGTGTAGTAATCCACAAGGGCGGGTGGCCGGAGACGGCCATCGGTTCGCCCCCGCGACCGCCGCATCGCGCACGGTCACCGGCCTGCGCGCACCGTCACCGCCCGCCGCGGACGGTCACGACATGGCCTGGACGAGACTCTCCTGCAGCATCGTCAGCCAGTCGTAGGCGGCGAACATCGCGGTGCGCGGGTCGTGCGGATCCAGCCGCGCCGCCTCCTCGTACCACTCCTCCGAGATGTCCAGCCGCGTGCCCAGCGCCAGGCGCACGTCGTTCAGCGCCCGCAGCCACGCCTGCGCCTGCTCCTTGCCGAGCACCGTCTCCGCGCCCTTGGACGTCACGTCGCCCAGCGAGGCCAGCACGGTGTTCGCGGCCTCCCGCTTGCCGTCGCGCAGCCCCATCTCGGTGTAGCGGCGGAACTCCCCGGCCGCCTCCCCGTCCTCGCGGTAGGCGTCCGGGAACAGCCGGGCCAGCACCGGGTCCTCCGGCTTGGTCGCCTTCTCGGCGATGCCGACCGCGGCCAGCTCGTCACCGGGGTCCGGCGCGTCGCCCAGCAACTCCAGCAACTGCTCCATCAGCGCCCGGACGAGCGCGGCCTCCTCGGCCTCCAGCCGGATCCGGACGCCCTTCCTCGTCTGCTCGACAATGCTCATCGCGCTCTCCGCCCCGTCCCACTCGGCTCCGTCCCGGGGGACGGCTAGTCGTCGCGTTTGACCGTCGCCCACAGGCCGTAGGAGTGGAGGATCTCCACATCGCGCTCCATCTCCTCGCGGGTGCCGTTGGCGACCACCGCGCGGCCCTTGTGGTGGACGTCCAGCATGAGCTTCTCCGCCTTCGGCTTGGGGTAGCCGAACACGGTCTGGAACACGTACGTCACGTACGACATCAGGTTGATCGGGTCGTTCCACACGATGGCCAGCCACGGCCGGTCGGCGCTCTGGTCCTCCCCGACGTCCGGCCGTTCCAGCTCGACCGGTGCCGGTGCCGTGCTCATCGGCCCGCTCCGCTCGCGCCCGTCATCTCCTCGCGACCGTCCCTTCCCCGCCGAGTCCGTGCGCCCACCGCACCGATGCTATTCGCCCCCGTGCCGCCCCGAGTCCGGCGGTGCGGCTCGCATGTCCACTTCGCCCCGCGCCGCCCCAGGAGTCAGCAGGTGTGGCCTGCACATCCGCTTTGCCCCGCGCCGTCCTGGGGTGTGGTGGCCTGCACGTCCATGGTGCCCGCAGTGGGCCTTAGGGTTCCACCTGTGGACCATGGCGACCTTGGCGGCGGCACGGCGCTGCTGACCGACCAGTACGAGCTGACCATGCTGCAGGCCGCGCTGAGCAGCGGGACGGCGGGACGGCGCGCGGTCTTCGAGGTGTTCGCGCGGAGCCTGCCCGCGGGCCGCCGCTACGGCGTCGTCGCGGGGACCGGGCGGCTGCTGGACGCGATCGAGGCGTTCGTCTTCGACGGCCCCGCGCTGGAGTTCCTCACCTCGCGCGGCATCGTGGACGAGCCCACCGCGGAATGGCTGGAGTCGTTCCGGTTCTCCGGGAACATCTGGGGTTACCCCGAGGGCGAGTGCTATTTCCCGGAATCGCCGATCCTGGTGGTGGAGGGGACGTTCGCCGAGGCCGTCCTGCTGGAGACGCTGTCGCTGTCCATCCTGAACCACGACTGCGCGATCGCGTCGGCGGCGTCCCGGATGGCGCAGGCCGCCCAGGGCCGGCCGCTGATCGAGATGGGGTCGCGCCGCACCCACGAGATGGCCGCGGTCGCCGCCGCGCGCGCCGCGTACATCGCCGGGTTCGGCACCACCTCCAACCTGGCGGCGGGCCGCCGGTACGGGGTGCCCACGGCCGGGACCAGCGCGCACGCGTTCACGCTGCTGCACGACAGCGAGCGGCACGCGTTCAAGGCGCAGCTGGCCTCGCTCGGCGAGGGCACGACCCTGCTGGTCGACACCTACGACGTCGAGCGGGCGGTGCGCGCCGCGGTGGAGCTGGCGGGGCCGTCGCTCGGCGCGGTGCGGATCGACAGCGGCGATCTGGGCGTGATGGCCCGGCAGGTGCGCGACCAGCTGGACGCGCTGGGCGCCCGCGACACCCGGATCGTCGTCACCGGCGACCTGGACGAGTACGGCATCGCCGCGCTGGCGGCCGCGCCCGTCAACGGCTACGGCGTCGGGACGTCCCTGGTCACCGGGTCGGGGGCGCCGACCGCGTCGCTGGTCTACAAGCTGGTGGCGCGCGCCGACGGGCCCGGCGGCGACGCGCCGATGCGCCCGGTCGCCAAGCGGTCCACGGGCAAGCCGACGCGCGGCGGCCGCAAGTCCGCGGTGCGCCGCCTGGACGCGCACGGCACCGCGTACGCCGAGGTGATCGCCACGGGCGAGCCGGCGCCGGGCCCGCGCGACCGGGTGCTGCTCGCGCCGCTGGTCCGCGACGGCGTCGTGGTCGGCCGCGAGCCCCTGGGCGAGGCCCGGGAGCGGCACGCGCGGGCGCTGCGCGAGCTGCCGCCGACGGCGCTGCAGCTGTCCAAGGGCTCGCCCGCGATCCCGACCGAGTTCGTCGAGGGCGGGCCGCGCCCGCTGGGGTAGCGTCGATCAGTGTCCGGGGATACCGGGGATCTTCGGGGGACCTGATCAAGGAGTGGTCATGGGCAAGGCTCTGATCATCGTGGACGTGCAGAACGATTCCTGCGAAGAACCGCGCGGTTCGCTGGGGAACCGAACCCCGTACGACGTCGCAGGAGGAGAGTGAGCATGGGCAAGGCTCTGATCATCGTGGACGTGCAGAACGATTTCTGTGAGGGCGGTTCGCTGGCCGTGGCGGGCGGCGCGGGGGTGGCGTCGGCCATCTCGGCGCACATCGCCGAGCACCGGCCGGAGTACCGGCACATCGTGGCGACGCGGGACTTCCACCTCGATCCCGGCGCGCACTTCTCCGACACCCCCGACTTCGCCGCCAGCTGGCCGCCGCACTGCGTGATCGGCACCGAGGGCGCCGACTTCCACCCCAACCTGTCGCTGGGCCCGATCGAGGCGGTGTTCAGCAAGGGCCGGGAGACGGCCGCCTACAGCGGGTTCGAGGGCGCGACCGACCGGGACGAGGCGCTGGCCGACTGGCTGCGCGAGCGCGGCGTCGACCGCGTCGACGTCGTCGGGATCGCCACCGACCACTGCGTGCGCGCCACGGCGGCCGACGCCGTCCGCGCCGGGCTCGGCACGACCGTGCTGCTCGACCTCACCGCGGGCGTGTCGCCGGAGACCACCGAGCTCGCGCTGGAGGAGCTGCGTTCGGCGGGCGTCACCCTGGCCGGGACGCCGGTGCTGAACGGCTGACCGCGGGGTCGGAGGGGCTCAGCCGGTGGGACGCGGGTGGTCGCCGCCGCGGATCTGGTCGACGGCGTGCGCGAGCACCCCGCCCAGCACGGCCATCCCGTCCCGGACGCCGCCGGTCGACCCGGGCAGGTTGACGATCAGGGTGCGGCCCGCGGTCCCGGCCAGCCCGCGCGACAGGATCGCGGCGGGCACCTTGTCGCGGCCCTCCAGCCGGATCGCCTCGGCGATCCCGGGGACCTCCCGCTCGATCACCCGCCGGGTCATCTCCGGGGTCTGGTCGGTGGGGGTGAGTCCGGTGCCGCCCGAGGTGACGACGGCGTCGTAGCCCTGCTCGACGGCGTCCCGCAGCACCTCCAGGACCGGCTCCCCGTCGGGGACGACCACGGGGCCGTCCACCTGGCAGCCGAGGTCCTCCAGGAGCTCCACCAGCACCGGGCCGGACTTGTCGGCGTAGATCCCGGCCGCGGCCCGGTTGGACACCGTGACCGCCATGACCCGCAGCAGCCGGGCCCCGCCCGCGTCAGCCGCCACGCCGCCACACCCCCGTCTTCCCGCCGGTCTTCTCCTCCACCCGCACGTCGGTGACCACCGCGCCCGGGTCGAGCGCCTTCACCATGTCGATCAGCGCGAGCGCCGCGACCATCACCGAGGTCAGCGCCTCCATCTCCACGCCCGTCCGGTCGGCGGTGCGCACCAGCGCGTCGATCGCCACCCCGTCGTCCCGCACCTCCAGCGTCACCTCGACGCCGTGCAGCGCGATCGGATGGCACAGCGGGACCAGGTCGGGCGTCCGCTTGGCCGCCATGATCCCGGCGATCCGCGCCACCGCCAGCGCGTCGCCCTTGGGGACGTCCCCGGCGCGCAGCGCGGCGACCGTCCCGGCGGCGAGCCGCACGAACCCGGTGGCGGTCGCGGTGCGCGTCGAGACGTCCTTGGCGGACACGTCGACCATCCGCGCCGCGCCCGTCGCGTCCAGATGGGTGAATTCCGAACCCAGGCTCATGATGGCATCCTCATGACGTCGACGGTGGAGCCGGCCGGGACCGCCTCGGCGTCCTCGGGCAGGACGATCAGCGCGTCGGCCGACGACAGCGACCGCAGCTGGTGCGACCCCTGCCCCTCGGCCGGGGTCACCGAGTAGGTACCCCGGTGGTACGACAGCCGCCCGCGCATGAAGTGCCGCATCCCGGCCGGCGACTTGACGTCCTCGGTGATCACGGCGCCGACCGTGGGCAGCGGCTCGGGCGGCAGGCCCTGCATGGCGCGCAGCGCGGGCCGCACGAAGACCTGGAACGAGACGTAGGCGCTCACCGGGTTCCCCGGCAGCGTGAAGATCGGCGTGCCCTGCAGCAGCCCGAACCCCTGCGGCTTGCCCGGACGCATCGCGACCTTGCCGAACACCACCGGCCCGCCGGCGCCCTCCGCGGTGAAGACCTCCTTCACCACGTCCCGGGCGCCCATCGACACGCCGCCGGAGGTGACGATCGCGTCGGCGCGGGCCAGCTGGTCCTCGATCGTCTCGCGGACCTTCTCCGGCTCGTCCCCGACGGTCTCCTGCCGGAAGCCGACCGCGCCCGCCTCCATCGCGGCGGCGGTCAGCATGAAGCTGTTGGAGTCCCAGATCTCGCCGGGCGCCAGCGGCGAGCCGGGCTCGCGCAGCTCGGTGCCCGTGGACAGCACGACCACGCGCGGCCGGGGCCGCACCAGCACGTGGGAGCGCCCGACCGCGGCCAGCATGCCCAGCTGCGTCGCACCGAGCCGGGTGCCCGCGTCCACCACGACCTGGCCGGCGAGCACGTCCTCGCCGGCCCGCCGGATGTAGTGGCCGGGCGGCGCGGGACGGGTGATCCGGACGGTGGCGGCGCCGCCGTCCGTCCACTCCACGGGGATGACCGCGTCCGCCCCGGCCGGCATCGGCGCGCCGGTCATGATCCGGGCGGTCAGCCCGGGCCGGATCGCCGACACGCCCGGATCGCCCGCCGCGATGTCGCCGATCACGGGCAGCACCGCCGGATCGGCCTCGCTGGCCGCGGCCACGTCGGCCGCGACCACCGCGTAACCGTCCATCGCCGAGTTGTCGAAGGGCGGCAGCGGGACCGGCGCCTCCACCGGCTCGGCCAGGACCGCGCCGCGCGCCTCCAGCAGGGCCACGCTCAGGGGCGGCACCACCGGCACGGCGGCCAGGATGTCCGCGAGATGCTCGTCGACCGTTCTCATGCCCACGGTTCCCCAGTGTGACGTGCCGTCACGACTCCTCGGACGTCTCCACGCCGTGCCGCGCCACGAACTCGCGCAGCCAGGGCATGAACTCGGGCGCCAGGTCGGGCCGCTCGGAGGCGAACTGCACGACCGTCCGCAGGTACTCCAGCTTGTTGCCGGTGTCGTAGCGGCGGCCGCGGAACTTCACCCCGTAGACGGTGCCGCCGTTCTCGACCGGGATGTCGGCGAGGGTGCGCAGCGCGTCGGTCAGCTGGATCTCGCCGCCGCGGCCGGGCGGGGTCTTCTCCAGGACGTCGAAGACCGCGGGGTCGCAGACGTACCGGCCGATGATGATCCAGTTGCTGGGGGCCTCGCCGGCGGGCGGCTTCTCCACCAGGTCGGTGATCTTGACGACGTCGTCCTCGTCGGTGCCCTCGATGGCGGCGCAGCCGTAGGCGGAGACCTGGTCGGGCTCGACCTCCATGAGCGCCACCACGCTGCCGCCGTACCGGCGCCGCACGTCGATCATGCGGGTGAGCAGCTGGTCGCGGGCGTCGATCATGTCGTCGCCGAGCAGCACCGCGAACGGCTCGTTCCCCACGTGCTGGCGGGCGCAGTACACCGCGTGGCCGAGGCCGCGCGGGTCGCCCTGCCGGACGTAGTGCATGATGGCCAGGTCGCTGGACTCGCGGACGGCGCCGAGACGCTCGTCGTCGCCCTTGGCGCGCAGCGCCTCTTCCAGCTCGTAGGCCCGGTCGAAGTGGTCCTCGATGGACCGCTTGCTCCGGCCTGTGATCATCAAGACGTCGGTGAGTCCGGCGGCGACCGCCTCCTCGACGACGTACTGGATCGCCGGTTTGTCGACGACGGGCAGCATTTCTTTGGGAGTCGCCTTGGTGGCGGGCAAGAATCGGGTACCGAGGCCGGCCGCCGGGACGACCGCCTTGAGAACAGGTTCGAAGTCGGCCATGAACAGACCTTAGTCATCTCGGAGGAGCGCAGCGTGCAGCAGATCGCCCCTAAGACCGGCCTCCGCGCGGAACTACTGGCCAGGCGGGCCGCCATGGAGCCGGAGGCGCGCGCCGCGGCGGCGCGCTCGCTGCGCGACGCGCTGCTCGGCGTGCCGGAGCTGGAGATGGCCGGGACGGTCGCGGCGTACGTGTCGGTCGGGACGGAGCCGGACACCCGCGGCCTGCTGTTCGCGCTGTGGAAGCGCGGGACGTATGTGCTGCTCCCGAGGCTGCTGCCGGACGGCGACCTCGACTGGGCGTCCTACGAGGGCCCCGACTCGCTGGCCCCGGGGCCGCGCGGGCTGCTGGAGCCGACCGAGCCCGCGCGCGGGGCGAACGCGGTGGCGAGCGCCGACGTCGTGCTGGCCCCGGCCCTCGCCGTGGACCGCGCGGGGGTGCGGCTCGGGCGGGGCGGCGGGTCCTACGACCGGGCGCTGGCCAGAGTCGGTCCGGCGATCCTGACGGTCGGTCTGGTATACGACGGCGAGCTGGTCGACCGGCTGCCCGCCGAGCCGCACGACCGGCACGTCCGGGCGGCCGTGACGCCGTCCGAGGGCCTGGTGCGCCTCGCCTGAAACGGGACGTCGCTCCGGTGTGGATCTAGCATGACAGCCCCGTGACCGGACCCACATCCCGGAGGTCTCAGATGACGGCACCGTGGCGGATCCTCACCCTCGCCCCGATCGGCGAGGACTTGATGAAGGGGCTGCTGGCGCCGCTCGGCGACGCGGTGGAGCTGCTCTTCCCGGCCGTCCGGGACCGGGACGGGCTGTTCGCCGCGCTCCCGGCCGCCGAGCTGATCGTCGCCGACTACACCGGGCTGCTGCGGCTGGACGCCGAGGCGGTGGCCGCGGCGCCGCGGCTGGCGTTCGTGCAGACCCCCAGCGTCGGGACCGACTCCGTGGACACCGCCGCGCTCGCCGCCGCGGGCGTCCCGGTGGCCAACGCCGCCGGCGCCAACGCCCGCGGGGTCGCGGAATGGGCGGTCGGCGCGGCGTTCGCGCTCTGCCGCCACCTGGTGCGGGCCGACCGGGGCGTGCGCGAGGGCGGATGGCCGCAGGAGGAGCTGCTGGCCCTCGGCGCCCGCGAGATCCACACCCAGCGGGTGGGGATCGTCGGGTTCGGCCCGATCGGGGTGGAGGCGGCCCGGCTGTTCGGGGCGCTGGGCTGCGCGGTGTCGTACTGGTCGCGGCGCCGCCGCCCGGAGGCCGCGGCGACCTACCGGGAGCTGGACGACCTCCTCGCCTGCTCCGACATCCTCGTGCTGGCGCTGCCGCTGACCCCGGACACGGCCGGGTTGCTGGACGCGGACCGGCTGGCGCTGCTGCCGGAGAAGGCGCTGCTGGTGAACGTGGCGCGCGGCGGGATCGTCCCGGACGAGACGATCCTGGCGGCGCTGGAGTCGGGGCGGCTGGCCGGGGCGGCGCTGGACGTGTTCGAGGCGGAGCCGCCGCCCGCGGGTCATCCGCTGCGCTCGCACGAGAACGTGCTGCTGTCACCGCATGTCGCGGGCGGAACCGGGCAGGCGCAGATCAAGGTGATCTCGGCGGTGCGGGACAACGTCGGAGCGGCGGTCACCGGACGCCCTGTGACAAATGTCGTAAACGGAATAGATCCGCAGGTCAGACGGCGCTGAACAGGCCCCCACCGCGCCGTTTCCGCCCCCGTCCCGTCAGCCGACATTATGTGATCAGCACATGTATCTGTAGGATCCCTAAACGATCAGCTTCCGTGCCGGCCCTCGGCTCCGCGACCCGAAGGGTGGGATGTGCATCTCGACATCTGGCTACTCCTCGGGGCCAGCCTCGTACTGTGCGCGATCGTCGCTGTACGGCTGTCCCACCGCCTCGGGCTGCCCACGCTGCTCGCCTATATGGGCATCGGCCTGTTCATCGGCGAGGGCGGCCCGCTCCACATCAACTTCGACAACGTCGAACTCGCCGAGATCCTGGGGCTCGCCGCCCTCGTCCTGATCCTCGCCGAGGGCGGCATCACCACCAACTGGCGGCACGTCAAACCCTCCGTCCCCGCCGCCGTGGCCGTCGCCACCATCGGCACGCTGATCAGCATCGTGGTCGTCGCGGTCGCGGCCGCCTGGATGCTGGGCATGGACTGGCGGCTGGCGTTCCTGCTCGCCGCCGTGCTCGCCCCCACCGACGCGGCCGCGGTGTTCTCCGTACTGCGCCGGCTGCCGCTGCCGTCCCGGCTGACCGGGCTGCTGGAGGCCGAGTCCGGCATCAACGACGCTCCCGTCGTGATCGTCGTCATCGCGCTCAGCACCCACGCCGCCGCCCCCAACCTGCTCGAACTGGCCGCCGTCATGGTGTACGAGCTGGTCGCCGGCGGCATCATCGGGATCCTCATCGGCTGGCTCGGCGCGCTGGTGCTGCGCCGCGTCGCGCTGCCCGCCTCCGGCCTCTACCCGATCGCCGTCATGTCGCTGGCGATCGGCTCCTACGGGGCCGCGGCCCTGGCCCACGCCAGCGGCTTCCTCGCCGTGTACGTGAGCGCGCTGGTCCTGGGCAACTCCCGGCTGCCGCACCGTCCCGCCACCCGCGGCTTCGCCGAGGGCATCGGCTGGCTCGCGCAGATCGGCGTGTTCGTGCTGCTGGGACTGCTGGCCTCGCCCGGCGACCTCCCCGGGCAGGTCATCCCCGCCCTGGCCATCGGGACCGTCCTGCTGCTGGTGGCGCGGCCGCTGTCGGTGATGCTGTCCACGATCGGCTTCAAGCTCTCGCTGGGAGAGAAGATCTTCGCGTCGTGGGCCGGGCTGCGCGGCGCCGTCCCGATCGTGCTGGCCACCATCCCCATGGTCGAGGAGGTCCCCGGCTCCGCCGCGCTGTTCGCGATCGTGTTCAACATCGTGGTGCTGTTCACCGCGCTGCAGGGCCCCACGCTGCCGCTGGCCGCGCGTTGGTGCCGGCTGCAGCCCGACGAGGAGGCCCGGGAACTGGACGTGGAGGCCGCCCCGCTGGAGGAACTGCACGCCGACCTGCTGGAGGTCCGGGTCCCCCAGGACTCCCAGCTGAACGGCGTGGAGATCTTCGAGCTGCGGCTGCCGCAGGGCGCCTCGGTCACCCTGGTCGTGCGGGACGGCAGCAGCTTCGTCCCCGAGCCCACCACCTCGCTGCGCGCCGGCGACACCCTCCTGGTCGTCTCCACCGACAAGGTGCGGGACGCGGCGGAACGGCGGCTGCGCGCGGTCAGCCGGCGCGGCAAGCTGGCCGGCTGGTTCGGCGAGACCGGCCACTGACGGGGTGGCCGGGAACAGGGCGGCGGCGAATCGTGTTCAATGCACGGGTACGATTAGCAGTCGATTGAGTTGAGTGCCAGCACGGGATCAGCCCGGGCTGAGGCGGCGAGGAGGAAACCGTGCCGACGTATCAGTACGTTTGCACCGAGTGCGGCGAACCCCTTGAGGTCGTGCAGAAGTTCAGCGACGCGGCGCTGACCGAGTGCCCGGCGTGCACCGGCCGTCTCCGCAAGGTCTTCTCGGCGGCGGGCATCATCTTCAAGGGCTCGGGCTTCTACCGCACCGACAGCCGCGGTTCCGGCTCGTCGTCGTCCTCGACCGCGGCCTCGTCGTCGAGCGGTTCGGACGCCAAGAAGCCCGACTCGTCGTCCTCGAGCTCCAAGGACTCGACGTCGTCGTCCTCTTCTTCCTCCACCTCCTCCTCGTCCTCCTCGGAGAAGGTGGCCTGAGCCCGGTTCCGGCAGGCCCGTCCAGGACGGGCCTGCCGCGATCGTCCCGTTTCCAGCCGGCGTGAACCGCCGGCCATTCGGCGTTACGAACGCTCCCCGTCCTGAAGGAACGTCGCGAGAGCGAGGTCCCTGTGGGCGCGCCCTGCGCGCGCGACGCAGCCGCGTACACCTCTCGCAGTATGTACTCGCCTCGCGGTATTCGGCGGCCGCATGAGCGTGGCGCGCACCGCCTCCACGAGAACCGTGTAAGGGCTGCCCTTCGCGTCCAGGGCCGCGTGTAGCCGTTCCAGGGCGACCTGATGCTCACGCAGGAGCCAGTCGTCCGCGCACAGCGCCGCGTACTCCAGCATCGCCGGCAGGGAGTCCGGAGGCTCGTCGTCCATGTCGTGGTCGTAGGCCCGGTAGAGGTCGGCGAGACGGGCCCGCGCCATGCGCCGCTCCTCCTCCTCACGGTGATCCGCCAGAAGGAGGAGGCGCCCGCCGCGGCACACGTCCAGGAAGTGGACGGTCAGCCCCATCGGCGGGGTCCGGTCGAGATGGTCGAGGAAGGCGTCCAGGCGGCGCCGCGCGACCCCGTCCGGCAGGTCGGCGACCGCCGTGCGCAGCATCGGCCGCCGGTCGTACAGGCGCTGGTCAGGGTACGAGAGCAGCAGCGAGGCCGCCCGCCACACCACGGTGTCCACCGGTCCCCCGTCGGATCGGAGTGAGTGGGTCTTCGGATCTTCTCCGTCCCGTTGGACCACGTTCACCTGAGTCCGGTTCCAGAGCTTTGCCCTACTTCTCAGGGGGGAGCGGCGGCCGCCGCGATGACCCTGGAGAGGTACGCGCGCTCACTCCTTCCGCCGGACGCGCGCCCGGCGCCCTCGCGGCGACGATGAGAACGCGCCGCCGGACCCGCCGAGGCAACTCGCGATATTACTTGACAACTCTCGGAAACAGAGACAATCTAAGGTCTCTCGCGACATATCTTGAGATTCCCTGGGAGCAGACGATGAGTTCCGCAAGCCCGCCCCGGACATGGGCCCACCGACTGACCGCGGTGATCGCCGGCAGACGCACCAAATGGGCCGTCCTGGCCGTCTGGGTCGTCCTGCTGGCCGCCCTCGGCCCGCTCGCCGGCAAGCTCGGCGAGGTCGAGGAGAACGACGCCGCCTCCTGGCTGCCCGCGGGCGCCGAGTCCACGCAGGTCGTCGAGTTGCAGGAGCGCTTCCGCGCCGACGAGACCATGCTCGCCGTGATCGTCTACGAGCGCTCCGGCGGCGTCACCCCGGCCGACCAGGCCAAGGCCAGGTCCGACACCGCCGCGTTCGCCAAGCTCCCCGGCGCCCAGCAGCCGCAGGGCCCCTTCCCCTCACGCGACGGCAAGGCGCTGCAGACCCTCGTCCCGCTGACCGACGTCGACGTCGTCAAGGCCGTCGACGACGCCCGCGACCTCGCCAAGCGCGGCCCGCCCGGACTGGACGCGCACGTCACCGGGCCCGCGGGCGGCGGCGCCGACATGTTCAAGGTCTTCGAGACCCTCGACGGCTTCCTGCTCCTGGCCGCCGGCAGCGTCGTGATCATCCTGCTGCTCTTCATCTACCGCAGCCCGCTGCTCTGGTTCGTCCCCGTGCTCAGCGCCGTCTTCGCCCTCGGCCTGGCCCAGTCGGTGGTCTACCTCCTGGCCAAGCACGCCGGCCTCACCGTCAACGGGCAGAGCGCCGGCATCCTCACCGTCCTGGTCTTCGGCGTCGCCACCGACTACGCGCTGCTCCTGGTGGCCCGGTACCGCGAGGAACTGCACCGGCACCACGACCGGCACGAGGCCATGGCCTACGCGCTGCACCGCGCCGGCCCGGCCATCGTCGCCTCCGCCGCCACCGTCGCCGTCGGCCTCCTGTGCCTGCTGGCCGCCGACCTCAACTCCACCGCCGGCCTGGGCCCGGTCGCCGCCGCGGGCGTCGTCACCGCGCTCGCCTCGATGACCACCCTGCTGCCCGCCCTGCTGGTCATCTTCGGCCGCTGGATCTTCTGGCCGCTGGTCCCCCGCCACGACGAGAAGTACCTCAAGCCCGAGGCGTACGAGTCCGAGCACGGCGTCTGGAGCCGCATCGCCCGCCTCGTCAGCGCCAGCCCCCGCGTCATCTGGGCCGTCACCGCGGTCGGCCTGGTCGCCATGACCCTCGGACTGACCTCGCTCAAGGCCGACGGCCTCTCCGACGCCGGCCAGTTCGTCGACAAGCCCGACTCCATCGTCGGCGCCGAGGTCGCCGCCCGGCACTTCCCCGCGGGCTCCGGCTCGCCCGCCGTCGTCATCGCCAAGGCCTCCGCCGCACCCCAGGTGGCCACCGCCGTCACCGGCACCCGGGGCATCGCCGAACTCGGCGAACCGGTCACCGTCGGAGGACTCGTCCAGTACGAGGCCACCCTCCGCGACTCCGCCGACAGCAAGGCGGCCCAGCACACCATCGACCGGCTCCGCACCGCCGTCCACGCCGTCCCCGGCGCCGACGCCAAGGTCGGCGGCACCACCGCCACCACCCTCGACATCAACCGGGCCGCCGACCGCGACAACAAGGTCATCATCCCGATCGTCCTGGCCGTGGTCTTCCTCATCCTCGTCGCCCTGCTCCGCGCCCTGGTCGCACCGCTGCTGATGATGGCCACCGTCGTGCTGTCGTTCCTGGCCTCGCTGGGCGCCTCCGCGCTCATCTTCCAGCACGTGTTCGGCTTCGAGGGTACCGACTCCGGCTTCCCCCTCCTGGCCTTCATCTTCCTGGTCGCCCTGGGCGTCGACTACAACATCTTCCTCATGCACCGCGTCCGCGAGGAGTCCCAGCACCTCGGCACCCGCCGCGGCGTCATCCGCGGCCTCACCGTCACCGGCGGCGTGATCACCTCCGCCGGGGTGGTGCTCGCCGCCACCTTCGCCGCCCTCGCCACCCTGCCCCTGGTGAGCCTGGCCGAGATGGGCTTCGTGGTCGCCTTCGGCGTCCTGCTCGACACCATCATCGTCCGGTCCCTGCTGCTCCCGGCCCTCTCGTACGACCTGGGCCGGCGCATCTGGGCCCCGAGCCGCCTCGCCAAGCCCACCACAACGCCCCACTCCGACCAGGCCAAGGTCCTGGACCCGGTCGGCTGACCGGAAGGGGCCCGGCCCGTCGGCCGGGCCCCTTCGGCAAGTTATCCACAATCCCCGAGGGGCCTCCCGCCGGGATCCGGCAGCTCGTTAATGTCGGCGGCATGGCTCAAACGACGTCCCAGCCCGAGATCGGGGTCATCGGCGGCTCCGGCTTCTACTCCTTCCTCGACGACATCGAGGAGGTGCGGCCCGACACCCCGTACGGCCCGCCCAGCGACGCCATCGCCATCGGCGAGATCGCGGGCCGCCGGGTCGCCTTCATCCCGCGCCACGGCCGCGACCACCGCCACCCGCCGCACCGGATCCCCTACCGCGCCAACCTCTGGGCCCTGCGCGCCCTGGGCGTCCGCCAGATCGTGGCCCCCAGCGCCGTCGGCTCCCTCACCCCCGACTACGGCGCCGGCACGCTGGCCGTCCCCGACCAGCTCGTCGACCGCACCCAGAGCCGCGTCCAGACCTTCTACGACGAGGGCGCCGCGGTCCACCTGTCGTTCGCCGACCCGTACTGCCCGACCGGCCGCCAGACCGCCCTCGCCGCCGCCCGCACCGCCCAGTGGGCCCCGGTCGACGGCGGCACCCTCGTCGTCATCGAGGGCCCCCGCTTCTCCACCCGCGCCGAGTCCCGCTGGTACGCCGCACAGGGCTGGACGCTGATCGGCATGACCGGCCACCCCGAAGCCGTCCTGGCCCGCGAACTGGCCCTCTGCTACACCCCGCTCTGCCTGGTCACCGACCTGGACGCCGGAATCGAAGAGGGCGAGGGCGTGACGATGGAGGAGGTCTTCCGCGTCTTCGGCGAGAACATCGACCGCCTCCGCCCTTTGGTAGCCGAAGTCATCAAGTCCCTCCCCCAAAACCGCCCCTGCCCCTGCCCCCACTCCCTGGACGGCATAAAACTCCCCATCCCCCTCCCCTGATCACACCCCCGCCCACCCCATCACCAGAACACAACCAAACGCGGACACCCAAACACCTTCACCAGCAGCCAGCCACGAACAAACCGCAAACCCAGCCGGGGGATGCAGTTCCAGCACGTACAGCCGACCAAACATCTGCCCAGCCGGGTCCCCACCATCGTCAGCCGATACACCCGAATGCCCTCACCGCAACGCTCCGCAGTCGAGCCATGCGGCCACCAATCGCGCACGACCGCCAGCACCTTCCCCAGACCCGAGTGACATCACCCAAACCAGCCACCAACCACCCAGCGAATCGCGGCCAACAACCCACGCTCCGCAAGCCACCGCACAACCCAACGGCCAGCGACTGCACCGTCATCTGAGAACCACCAGGCACCCCCAACACACCCACAGAGAACGGAGCACAGAAGACCCCGAGCCGCCACGACCAGCAGCAAGGCCACCCCACTCAAAACGCTGAGCCCACATCGCCCAAACGCGCCCTGAAACCAGCGACAGAACAGCACAGCCTGACCAACGCCAACGCCTCACCGACAGCCCTCCACAAACCACGAACCGCCGGACACCCGCAACACACCACGGCGTACAGAACGCGAATGCCCCGAGCCGCTGCGACCGGCGACACGACCGCCACCCGTCCAGGCACCCCCGCTCAGAGCGCCGAGCACCCCCAACCGCTCCAGAAACCAGCGACACACCGCCCATCCCGACCAGCGACCGACATATCACGGGCGTCGGACGGCGCCCTGGGGCTGCCGAGAGCACCCTCAGCATGCCCACCAAGCCTCGCGCGGGGCTCCAACCAGCGACGACGAACCAACTAGAAGGACGGCAACACATGTCAGTGAATCTCACGCACACGTGCTCAGACGACACCTATCCCGGAAGGGGAGTCTCATGGGTGGCCGCTTAGGTGCGTACCGGCGGCCTCTCGCGGCGGTCTTGGCCGCGCTCGGAACGGGCTTCACGCTGCTGGCCCTGCAACCGCGTCCGGTGGACGGGTCACCGATCCTGGTGGCGGCGAGAGACCTCCCCGGCGGAACGACCCTGCGTGCGGGAGATCTCCGTCCAGCAACGGTGCCTTCGAGCGCGGTGCCCGCAGGCGTCCTGCGCGCGCCTGCCACTGGAGGGGTCCTGGCCGGGCCGATGCGGCGAGGCGAGCCGCTCACGGACGTGCGGCTGATCTCTCCGGGCCTGCTGGGCGGTTACGGGCCGGGGACGGTCGCGGCGCCGGTGCGGATCGCCGACGCGGGCTCGGTGCGGCTCCTGCGCAGGGGCGACCGTGTGGACGTGCTGGCGCCGCCGGACACCGATGGTTTCGGGGCGGATTCCCATTCCCGCGGGCCGCTCCGCGCCCGCCTGGTGGTCGCGTCCGCGCCGGTCGTGGCGATCCCCGGCGGTCAGGTCGGAACGGGCGGCAACGGAGCGCTCGTCGTGCTGGCGGCCGACCGTTCACAGGCCGCAGCACTGGCGGGGGCGGGCCCCCACCTTGCGCTTACCATCACCAAGCCTTGATAACGTCTTTCCGCACTCTTTTCATCACCAAGAGTCACCATCGGAAGGATCTATGAGCGGCTTCAAGAAATTCCTGTTCCGCGGCAACCTGGTGGAACTGGCCGTCGCGGTCGTCGTCGGCGCGGCGTTCACCGGCCTGGTCAACGCCTTCGTCAACGCCTTCATCGGCCCGCTGATCGCCCTTGTCGGCGGCAAGCCCAACTTCGACGACCTGGCGTTCACCCTCAACGGCACCAAGTTCCCCTTCGGGGTCTTCGTCACCGCGCTGATCTCGTTCCTGATCGTGGCGACGGTCGTCTACTTCCTGGTGGTCCTGCCGATCGCCAAGGTCATGGCGCGGATGATCAGAGCGGAGGAGGCGACCGAGCGGCCCTGCCCGCACTGCCTCTCCGACATTCCCATCAAGGCGACCCGGTGCAAGTTCTGCACGTCGGAGCTGACCACCGCAGCGGCCTCCTGACGTCCGGCGGGCCGACCGCCGGAAACCGTCACCGGTCGGCCCGCCAGAACCGCCGCCGCCCCGTCCGCAGGAAACCGCCTCTGGCCGGTCCACCGAGAGCACCACCGATCGGCTGGCCAGGAACGCCACCGATCGATCCGCCAGAAATCACCGCCGACCGATCCACCGGGAACACCCCTGGCCAGCCGACCCGACGGCAAACACCCCCGACCGGCCCGCTGAAAACGCCGCCAGCCAACCCATCGATAGACACCGCCGAACCGTCCCGCTGGGGAAACCTCGCAGACCGACCCCGCCGGAAACGCCGCCGTCCCCTCCACCGGGAACACCACCCACCAGCCCGCCGAGAACGCCGCCACCGGCCCGTCCGTCGGGAACGTCGGCGGCCGCTCCATGGGGAAACACCGCTGGCACAGCCCGCCAGGAATGTTGCCGATCAGCCCGCCGGGAAGCTCGGTGGCCGATTCGGCGCGATCAGCTTTCGCTCTCGTTGCCGTACTCCCAGTGCCAGGGCTCGTACGGGTTGCTGTAAGCCCATGCCGGATGGAACCACCCGTACTTGCGCGAGTTGGCCTCCAACCATTTGAACTGGGCGGTGCTGGCGTTCTCCACGCCGCCGCACAGGTCCAGGGCCTGCCCCTTGCCATGGTTGCTCGTACCCGGCACCGCCGCGAACCCGGGCCGCTGGTAATAGACCCGCTGCTGGTCGGCCAGGCTGCGGTAGGAGTCCGTGACGCACATGTCGCGTCCGAACCGCCGCTTGTACGCCGCGTTCAGCTTGTAGAAGGCCAGCGCGGCGTCCGCCCTGAGCTGCTCGCCCTTCTGCGGCAGCGGGCACAGGTACTTGGCCGGGATCAGCCCGTTCGGGAACCTGCGGGCGCCCGACGCCAGGCTCTTGTCACACAGGGCCTGCAAGCGCCGTTCCCGGTCGGCCTCCAGCCGTTTGAGCTTGGCCGTGAGCTGCTTGGTCAGCTGCAATGACTTCTGCTTGAGGGCGTCGACCTCCTGCTGCAGCCGGGTCTGCTCCACCGCGTTCCGTGACTGGAGGTCCTGGGCGGTGGACGCCAGCTGCTGCCGGCGCCGCTGCAGCTCGTCGGCCTGCCGGACCAGGGCCTGCTGCCCGTTGGCGATGTGGGTGACGTCCGCGGTCACCCGCAGCGCGTCGCCCGCGTCGCCCGCACCGAAGATCGACATGGATCCGGCCGCACCAGGCTGCTGGTACGAGGCGTTCGCCAGCCTTGCCAGCGGTCCCCGGATCCGGTTGAGCTCGGCCTCCGCCTTCGCCAGGTCCTTGAGCGTCGCCCGCAGCTTGTCCTGGGAACGTGCCAGCTCCTTTTTGCGCGCCTCCATCTGCTCCGTGGCCTTCTGCAGATCCGAGCGCGCCTTGGCCGCCGAACGACGCAGTTCCTGTACGGGATCCTCGCGCGCGGCGGCCCCTCCCGGCAGTGCGACCACCACCGCCATCACCAGGAAGACCGCGGTCAGCAGCGCCGACCGGGGGATTGGCACAGTGAGTTCCTCCTGATGCCCAAAAGCACGACAGCGGCAGGAACGTTACTACAAGTTCACAGACGACTTCACCGAGTCCGGTAACCGTGACGCCGACACCAGTCCCTCAGGAACGGGACGCCCGGCCATCCCCGAGGACATTCGCGGTGAGCGCGCCGCTCCGGTTTGCGGCCCTCCCGGGTCCTCGGACGCTGCACCGGCGCGGGCGCCTGCGTCGTCGGCGACGGCCTCGGCGGCACGTACTCCCCCCGCGTGGGATGCGTCTCGGGAGCCACCCGCGGCGTCTCCGACAATGCCCCAACCGCTTCTGGCCGCGTCCGCGGCTGTTCCGTCCCGCCCCGGCCTCCCGCCACGATCAAGCCCAGGACCACCACGAAGGCCATACCGACCGCGCCGGCGACGACGTAGGTCCGGTTCCGCCGCGTCTCCCCGCGTGCCTTATGCCGCCCGCTCACGGACGGAAGCGTACCGACCGACACCGACTCGGCCTAGTTGGCCCAGTCATCCCCATCTTTAATTGGAGCGATCGCCCCTCCCGTTCCCCTACTCTGTAGGTGCCGTCCGCTAAGCTCTTCCGGCGAGCGACGACAAGCCTCCGTAGCTCAGGGGATAGAGCACCGCTCTCCTAAAGCGGGTGTCGCAGGTTCGAATCCTGCCGGGGGCGCCTCTCCCCTGGCTGTGATCGCGGCGGCCTCCTGGACACCGGATGTTTCCGAGGGGGCTGTGGCCACGGCACCCTGGCGAATAGAGACGCAGGTCACAGTCTCGTGCTGCGGGTCGCCGAAGCAGCCTTGATCGGCGGCGCCATGACGGGTCCGGCTTTCAAGTGGCCGTCCGCCGTCGCTGAAGACCGCCGAACTCGGCGGCGATCTTGGCTCCCGGTGGGGCAGTCCGCGCGTTGCGAGCGGAGACCGCTTCCCTGAGCGCGGGAGAGTTGAGCGGACAGGCGGATGTTGTCGTCGGACGCGGATGGCGGCCCTCGCCGGAACCCGATGCGGTGCACGTGGACGCCAGAGGTGTTCCCTGCGGCCGGTCCGCAGCCTTCTTGGCCAAGGAGAGCTGGATACGCCCGGCCCAGGTTCGGGTGAAGGCGGGGGGCGTGCCGCGGTTGCAGCCTCGGGGGCGTGAGGGGGCGCACTGATGGACAGACCAGCAGGACCCGCCCGCAACTGGGGCTCTCCAGACACACCGGTGGAATGAGCTGCGCGCCAGCCAATGCGACCCGAGAACATGCGCGTAGTCAGGCGGGGGTTTGTGTTGAAAGCCTGGCCCTCGCCATCACCGGAGCCTGCTAACATGGCGTATTTTTCGACCGGACGTCGAACGCGCAATGCGATATGCACGGAGGCATTGCCGGAGGAAGCCGGATCTCGACACTGCGGAGAAGCGGGGCGAATGCTACCACCCCGCTTCTCCCCATACGATCACCACATGATGATCGCGTTCGCCGCCCCCGCCGTTACTACAACGATGGCCGTAGTAGCGGCAAAGACGACTCCCAGGCGCGCCAACATCCATGTCCTTTCGATAG
Organism: Actinomadura rugatobispora; assembly: GCF_055379765.1. NCBI lineage: Bacteria > Bacillati > Actinomycetota > Actinomycetes > Streptosporangiales > Thermomonosporaceae > Actinomadura > Actinomadura rugatobispora. The sequence continues at coordinate 3,449,148 of NZ_AP029191.1, forward strand.
TTGATATCGGGAGATTCCCGACATGACGATCATACAGGCGGCGCCGGCCCTCGGGAGACGATCGCGCATGATACTTTGATTGATAGGGAAATTACCAAACAGTCACTTGCCGCGACCGGATGCGGGGTCCGATGGGTGAATATCGCTACCCGTTCCGGTGGCGCCGCCTGTCTGCCGTAGGTACGATTTGACGGCCTGTTCCTCCGGGAGGCCAGAGGATTCTAGAATGGCCAGGGCTTGACGCCAGCATCGCCGGGCCGCCTCCCTGCCCTCCAAGGTCAGCAAGGCCGTCCCCATCCCTTCGAGCGCCTTGGCGGTCTCGTACGGCACGCCGATCCGATCGGCCAGGTCATACGCCCGCCGAAAGCAGTCGACCGCGTCCGGCCCGCGTCCGGCGCCCGTGAGCGCCTCGCCCATCTGCCGCAACGCCATCGTCTCTTCGTAGCGCCCGTTCACGAAGCGGGCGATGGTGTGCGCCTTCTGGTGGTGAATGAGGGCCTCGCCATAACGCCCGGCGCCCTGGAATGCCCTTCCGATTCCGAGCAGGGCCTCGATCTCGTTGCGCCGGTCACCGATCTCCACGAATACCGCAAGCGCCTTGCGGTACCCCTCAAGGGCCGCCTCGTTGTCGCCGGCATGCAGATGAACATTCGCCATGTTACTGAGCCAGATCGCCTGGTACTGGCGGCCCAACTTCGCGACCGCCGCGGCGGTGTCCTGATAGAAACGCGCCGCCGCGTTCACCCGCCCCATGCGCAGGGCCAGGTCTCCCATGTTGTTGAACGCCATCGTACGTCCGGGAAGGTCGTCGATCTCGGCGAAGATCGCAAGAGCGTCTTCTCGCAGACGTTCGGCTTTCGCGTAGTGGCCGGTGTACTCCAAGAAAATTGCCGCGTGATCGAGACTTCTCGCCACGCCGCGGAGGTCCCCCAGCGAACGGCGTATCTCAAGCGCCTCCTCACAGGGAGCCAGCGCCTCAGCAAAGCGGGATTGATGCCAATGAATAAGACTGACATGGTCGAGGACTTCGGCTTCCCCATGCCGTTCACCATGCGACCTGTAGATGCCCAAGGCATCCTCCGCGGCGCCCAGCGCGCCGTCATACTCCGTACTACGGAGCCGAATGCGGCTGAGGCCGTTGAGCGCACCGGCCTTTCCCATCAGGTCGCCCAGCTGATCACAGGCGGAGACGGCACGTTCGTGAACGTCCGCCGCCAACTCCCAGTGGCCCTGGGTTTCCAGATACGTGGCGAGCACCTGGGCGAGCTGGGCCACATGGTCCGGCGGGGCGTCCCTGGACGCGTTCAACAGGCTGTCGAGCTCGGCGGAGAACCATTCCTCGGCCTGCGCCGACGCGCGCAATGGAGGCAGCTCCGGAGGTGCATACAGCAGGCGGATGCGGCGCCGCCGCCGTTGGGGCGAGAGAATCCGGTCAGCCTGGTCCGCGGCCGCGAGGTAGAAGTCCTGGATCCGGTGACCGGTGAGGCGGCGCTCATCGCTGGAATCGTTCTGCCGTGCCAGGCTCCGGGCGTAGTCATGCACGAGATCGTGGAAGCGGTAGCGGCCCCGCGCAGGTTCGCTGATCAGATGCCGGTCCAGCAGTTCCTCGAGGACCCGCTCGGCCTCCCTCACCGAGCGGCCCAGGGCGGCGGCCGCGACGTACGCGGTCAGCTCGGGCCCAGGGTGCAGGCCGAGACGCCGGAACGCCTCGCGTAGCGGCGGCCCGAGCCCCCGGTAGGAGACCTCGAACACCAATGCGATCTCGCTGCCCTCGTTCCGCAACTCCTCCAGGCGGCGGTCGTCCGAACCGAGCCGCACGAGCAGGTCGGCGACGGCCCAGGCACGGCGGTGCCGGAGCCGGCTGGCCGCGATCCCCACCGCGAGCGGCAGGCGCCCGCAGTGCCTCACCACCGCGGCGACCTCGGTCGGTTCGTCCGCCACCCGCCCCGCCCCCGCGATGCGGGAGAACAGCTTGGCGGCGTCCTCGACGGGCAGCACGTCCAGCGGGAGGGAATGCGCGTCGTGCAGCCCCGTCAGCCGGCGACGGCTGGTGATGACGACCAGGCACCCGGCGGACGCCGGCAGCAGGGGCCGGACCTGGTCGTGCCCGGCGGCGTCGTCGAGCACGATGACCATGCGGCTCCCCGTGAGTTGCGACCGCCACAGGGCGGCGCGCTCGTCCAGAGTGCGGGGAATGCGCGCCGCGGGGACCCCGATCACGCGCAGCAGGATGTCGAGCGCGCCAGCGGGGTCCAGCGGCTTCTGCCCGGGGTCGTGCGCGTGCAGATCGAGGTAGACGCGCCCGTCCGGGAATCGCCCGGACAGCCGGTGCGCGAGATGGACGGCGAGTGCGGACTTGCCGACCCCGGGCATCCCGTCGATGGCGATCATGACCGCGGCTCCCGACGGCCACGGGTCGTCTCCGGCGGGCACCGCCTCCAGCAGCTGCCTGAGCTCCTCGTCGCGACCGGTGAAGGCGTGCACGTCATGGGGCAGGTTGTTCGGGCGGCGATCGAGCACGGGCTGCTGGCCGGGAACGCGCGCCAGCGCCGCGTCGTTACGCAGGATCCGCCGCTGGAGTTCCTGGAGCCGCGGTCCGGCGTCGGTGCCCAACTCGCTCGCCAGATGATCCCGCGTACGCCGGTAGACGTTCAGCGCCTCCGCCTGCCGTCCGCCGCGGAACAGCGCCATCATCAGGCGCTCGACCGGCCGCTCGTCGAACGGATGGCTTTCGACGAGGTCCGACAGCTCCGTCACGATATCGGCGTGGTGGCCGCGGCGCAGTTCGATGTCGATCCGTTCAAACGTGGCGGCCAGCAATTCCTCTTCCAGGCTCCGCCGCGTCCGTGCCACCCAGTCACCGGAGAGATCGGCCAGTGGAGCGGCTCTCCAGAGCTCGGCCGCCTCGCGGTAGCGCTCCAGGGCGTACTCGTCATCACCGCTCCCGGCGATGGCGCGAGCCTGGTCCCGCAGCCGGCGGAAACGGTGCAGATCGACCGCCTCGTCCTCGACGTCCAGCATGTAACTGCCCTGCCGGGACCGCAACCGGATGCCCTCGACACCCTCGAGGCGGTTCCGCAGCCGCGTGACGTACGAGTAGAGGCTCTGCCGTGGTTTGGCCGGCGGATCCTCGTCCCAGACACAACGGATCAGGGTCTGCACGGGCACGGGCTGCCGGGGGGTGAGCAGCAGAGCCACGAGGACGCGGCGCTCCTTGGCCGTTCCCAGGTCACGCCGCTGACCGTCGATCCACAGCTCAACGGGGCCCATGACGCGGAATATCATCAGCGCCCCTTTGCGGAAATCTCCTCTTTGGTAGATCCTTGCATCACCAGACCGCTGTGGCCAGAATCGCCCACGCCGGTCACCTGACCATCATCGGACATCGTTACCGACACAGTCAGGGATACTGCAAGATTTCGTCAAGGCACTTCACCGACGCTCGATTCCGTGGCGGATCATTCGCCCCGTGGTAAGGGCACGGGGCACCCGCACGGCACACGGGGGTTGGTCGACGGGGATGTCAGCTTCGAATGGCTCCGAAGTCCGCATCGGACAGGCCCGAACCGGTGGGCCGCCCAGGGCTTCGCGATCATCCACGGCTCTGAGCGGCCCCCGCTGTTCGACGGTCGGGAGCGTGGTCCGGCAACGCTCGGATGGAACGGAGCCGCCGCGACCGCGGCGATCTCACCGGCATTTCGCGTCCGAGCGCCGTCCGAAGCGGCAGCGACCTGCCAAGGAGGCTGAAGTGCACTGTTCCGCGGACGAGTGGATACCTGGACCGTTCGACCTGAACGCGTCCAAGGGATCAACTGTTCCCGTCCAACGCAAAGTCCTCGCCGTCGCCCACCATCTCACGGCGGCGACGCGGTTGGCGGACATTCTGCCATTGCTGGAAAGCGACCGGCGGGTCGTCGTCGCGTACACAGCGGCGCCGGCGTCCATCTTCACCGGTGGGCTGACGGAATTCCTCCAAGGGCTCGGAGGGGTGGTCCTGCCCTGGCCGCAGGCGATTCGCTCCAGCTTCGACCTGGCCGTCGCCGCGAGCCACGGCATGCTGGAGAAACTGCACGCGCCGGTCATGACCGTGCCGCACGGTTCGGGTCCGGGCAAGCTCCTTCACCGAGCCGAGGGGTTCGGTCCCACTGCTTCTCGTCCCGTCACCGGTCTCATTCGTGAACGGCTCGTCGTCGCCGGACGCGTAGTCCCCTCGTCGGTCGCCATGGCGCATGAGCGGCACCAGGCCATGCTGGAAAGGGAATGTCCCGAGGCGCTGCCGGTGAGCTTCGTCGCGGGAGATCCGTGCCTGGACAGGCTGCTGGCGAGCCTTCCCCGGCGGGACGCGTACCGCCGCGCCCTGGGCGTGGACGGCACTCAGCAGCTCGTCTTCGTGAGCTCCACCTGGGACACGGACTCGCTGCTGGGCCGGCATCCCGACCTGCTCCTGCGCGTCGCGGCCGAACTGCCGCGGGACGGGTACAGAATCGTCGCCGCCCTGCATCCCCATGTCTGGGCCTGGTACGGAAAACGGCAGGTCACATCCTGGTACGCGGACAGCATGCGGCTGGGGGTGCGGCTTCTTCCTCCTGAGGAAGGATGGCGGGCGGCCCTCGTCGCCGCCGACCGGATCATCGGTGACCACGGCTCCGTGACCAGTTATGGCGCCGCGCTCGGCGTTCCGGTGCTCCTCGGCGCCTTCCCCGAGGACAGCGTGGCGCCCGGGTCGCACACCGCCAGGCTCGGCACGATCGCCGCGCGGGTCGATTGGAACCGTCCGCTGCGCCCGCAGCTCGACGACGCCGTACACGCCTTCTCCGCCGACAGGTATGCCGATTTCCGGCTGGATCTCAGCTCCAGACCCGGTGAGGCGGCCGGACTCATCCGCCGGGAGATGTATCGGCTCATGCGGCTGCCGGACCGGCAGGACCCGCCTGAGGTGGTCCCGGTGCCGATGCCGCGGCCGATCGCGCACGACGGCAGCGAGGCGGCCTGATGGGCGGGGACACCTCGCTGGTGAGGATTCGGGACGTGTGCCGCCGGCGCGATGTGCTCCGCGTTCGGGGAGCGGAGCGTCTGCGGGTGGACGCGGGACAGGGATCGGGGATGCTCGTCGAGCTTCGCCGCCGACCCGCCGCACTGCCGGACGAGCGGCTCCCGGTCGTGCCGGAGGGGCGTCCCTTCGTGGACGAGCATCTCGTGGCCGGCACCAGCGAGCGTTCGCCGGCGTGGCTGTCGTGCGCGGATGTGATCGTTCGCCGGTACAGCAACCGGGAACCGGCGCCGGGTGTCGTGGACGACCTCCGCGGCCGCTTCCCGGGCTGCCTCGTCATGGCCCTGACCCCGGACGGGCGTGGCCACGCCGTAGTGGCCACCGCGTCCGGCTGGCGGGCTCGGCTCGTTCCCGTTCGGCCCGCGTCGTGCCTCGAGGAGCACGTGCTGTCGTATGTGTCGGCGATCCACGCCTGGATCACCGCGGGATGGCCGCCGGAAGCGCTCACCGCGGCGCGGCTGACCGTAACCTACGGGTGTGCGGCGGCGCCGGCAGCCGTACGGGTCATCCCCGAGAAGGATGGGGAGGATCGTCGGGACGCTCATGCCCGGGTGGGATAGCGGGAAGCTCGGCGAGCCTGGCCTCGACCTCGCGGGACTGCGGTGCGTCGAGCGCGGTGTAGATGTCCAACGCCTTCTGCAGAAGGAGGCGTTCGGTCTCCCGGTCGCTATGCCGTACCGCCACGTCGGCCAGGGCGTGCAGGACGTTCGCCTCTTCCTGCCGCGCCCCGGCCCGGCGCGCCGCCACCAGGGCCTCCCTGAGGGTCGTGGCGGCGTCGGCGGGCTCGTCCGCCCGTAGGCGGGCTCGCCCAAGGCAACCGAGTGTGCGGGCTTGGTGGTACAGCTCGTCGGTGCCGGTGAAGTAACGCAGCGCGTGGTCAAGGCTGTCGATCGCCTCGGCGTGCCGGCCGAGCACGCTGAGCGTCTGACCGATGTGGCGCCGCATGAGCGCGACCCCTCGCGGACGGCCGAGTTCGGCGTGCAGGTCCCGCGCCAGGGTGAACAGTTCGAGTGCGCGCGCATCGGCACCGGCGGCCTGCTCAGCGAGGCCGAGGCCCTCGAGTGCGGAGGCCTCACCGATCCGATGGCCGGCGCGCCGCTCCAGGTCGAGCGCCGCCTGGAAATGCTCCCGCGCGGCGGAGTAGTCCCGCAGGTTGTGGTGGGCCATGCCCAACCCTTCCAGCATCCGGGCGCGGGCCGGGAGATCGGCGCAGGCTTCGGCTGCCGCCAGGCCGAGTTGATGCACCTGGATCCACACCTGGTAGTACCTGCGGTGCAGGAGCAACGACCACATCGCCTCGCAGATCTCCCACGCCAGGGTGTGCGCCTCCAGGGCATGCGCCTGCTGGGCCACGGCCACGAGGTTGGGCTGCTCGCGCTCCAGCCATGCCAGGGCCTGCGAACGCTCGGTGAATCTCCCCTGGTCTTCACTACCGGCTCGGTGTTCAGCCTGGTAGTGGACGCCGAGGCGCCAGCGGCCGGGGAGGAGGAGAAGATCGGCCGCCACTGCCGTCCGCAGGTACCAGTCCGCGAGGCGCGCGAACGCGGCGTTCCGTTCGCCGTCCGAGTCCAGTTCCTCGGCCTTGGCGCGCGCGTGGAGCCGTACCAGATCGTGGAACCGGTACCGGTCGGTCGACTCCTCCGCCAGAAGGCTGACGTCGACCAGGCCGTCCAGCAGCTCGACGGTGCGGTCGTGTTCGCCGCCCAGCAGGGCCGCGGCGGCCTCGATGTCGAAGTGTGGCCCGGGATGGGTGCCCAGCAAGCGGTAGGCGCGCGCGTGCGCCTCGTTGAGTGCCCGGTAGGAGGCGTTGAACACTGCCATCACCGACATGTCCCCTTCCTCCGTGTCCCCTTCACCGGTGCGCAGTTGGTCGAGCCGACGCGCCTCGTCACCGAGCTCGTCGACCACGCGGGCGATCGGCCAGCGCCGGCGTGCGGCCAGTCGCGCCCCGGACGCGCAGACCGCCAGCGGCAGCAGGCCGCACAGCCGCACCAGGGAGCGGGCCTGCTCGCGTTCGGCCCCGATGCGCTCCGGGCCGATGATGTGGCCCAGCAGCTCCAGCGCACCCGGCACTCCCAGCGGGTGGAGGTCCAGGAAGCGGGCGCCGTCCACCAGCAGCCCCGACAGCTGCCGCCTGGTCGTCACCACGACGAGTGCGGGCCCGGCGCCGGGCAGCAGGGGGCGCACCTGGGCCGCCGACACCACGTTGTCGAGCATGATGATCAGTCGCCGCCCGGTGGTCACGGAGCGGAACAGCGCCGCCTGCTCGTCGATCTCGGGGGGAATGCCGTCGGCGCTCGCGCCCAGCGCCCGCAGAAAACGTTCCAAAGGTTCGGTGGGCGGCAGCGGCTCGCCCCCGGAGAACCCTCGCATGTCGACGAACAGCTGCCCTTCGTAGCCGGCCTTGACCTGGTGCAGCCAGTGCAGGGCCAGCGTTGTCTTGCCGACGCCGCCCGGCCCCGCGATCACGACCAGGCCGCCGTCCCCGGCGCCTCCGGCCCGATGGCTCAGCCGCCGGAGTTCCTCCAGCTCGGCGCGGCGGTCGGCGAAGAGTCCGGGCGGCGGTAGCTGCGCGGGAGCCGGCGGCAGCCCCCTGTCCGGGGCCGAGATGTGGATGCCGCCCTCGATGTTCCTGGCCTGGACGGCCGATCCCGCTATCAAGCCGGTCAGCTCGTTACTCCAGGGCCCCCTGACTCTTCCGTCGTTGAACGACTCCACCGTCCGTCCCATCACTCGTTTCGGCAGCGCCGGCTCGACCGAAAAGACACCCGAATGCCCGCACCCGACTCCACTCCGCACCATCATGCAACACTGAACACATTCGAGTAAAATGTAGTCATTACCAAAGTCACCCAAGGTGATAAGGCATGGCACTCTGTCGCAGGCGGTGCACGGTGATCCATATGCGCATTGCCGCCGGCGGCGCGTCGACCTCGCATGGGGGCGCGAGGGCGGGCACGGGCGCGGGGCACGGCCCCCAGTTCTTGATCAACAGATACGACCCCAGAAGGGTGCCGGAGATCATCTCGCCGCCCTCACCTCTGGACGCCGGCAGCGGACGGCGGAAATGCGAATGGACTGCTCAGGGTCGGCCGACACATCAGAGATTCGAGCGCACCCGTACGCGGAATGGATGTTGGCGCACCCTCGATGATGCCGAAGACCGCAATGACAACAACCCACGGCCTCGAGACAGAAAGGAGGATAGCCGAAGAAGTTCCGCAGCACGCCGCGTTTCCGAGGGCGAGGGCGGAGATCCCCCGGGAAGACGGTTCGTCACCCATTCGCGGATATCTACCGGATGCGGCGCGTTTCCGATCCCTGTTGTTTGTTCCAATTGCCGAGCATGTCCCTTTACCTGGAAGATTGCGTTCTGATGCCGTTCACCGCGCCAGTGTGGCGGCCTCTAGGTGAGGGGGCTATAGGAGTACGTGGTACCCGGGGCCGTGCCGTCGGCGCGGTGCCGGGCATTCGATGAATCCACGGCCGTACCGCCGAGCGGGCCTCCAGCCCTCGCGGCGGAGGCGGTGATCCCCACCGCGCCGCGGCCGCCGGCCCCTCACGTTCGGAGTGATCGATGGCAGACCCGTTGACCCTGGCGATCGCCGCGGCGGCGGCCGGCAAGGCGGTCGAGCTCACCGGCCAGCCCGTCAAGGACGGCATCCTCGCGCTCGGCCGGAAGGTGCGCGGCCGGTTCCGTGGCCGGCCCGACGACGAGGAGGCGCTGAGCGGCGCCATCGCCGACCCCGGCGACGACGCCCGGATCGCCAGGCTGGCCGAGGTCCTGCGCCGTGTGATGGAGGAGGACCCGGGGTTCGCCGACGACCTCGAGGAGGCGCGCCTGCGCGCGATGGAGGAGGACCCCCGGTTCCGCACCGAGGTCCACAACCGCCTCTCGCAGACGCGGTCCGAGACGACGGTGGCCGACGACGGCGTCAGCATCGTGTTCAACGGGTCGGCCGACAAGTCCATCCAGGTCAGGGACGTGCACGGCGGGCTCACCATCAACTGACGGGCGGCCGGGTCGTAGACTCCGGCCCATGCGGCGTGTCAGCAGCACGGTGGTCGCGGTGGCGGGGGCGGGCGCGGAACGGGTCGTGGCCGGTCTGGGCGGCCTGCACAACGTGCGGGCCGTGGTGGCCGGTGAACGCGGGGCCGCCGGGGTGACCGAACAGGTCGCGCATTCCTCGGCCACGTACGTGGTGCACGACGGCGATCCGCTGGCCGCGGTCGGGGACGCGTGGGTGGAGTACTTCGACCAGGCTGCGGCACCGGGCGGGCTCGAAGTGGCGATCGAGGCGGCCCTGGCCGAGCTGCGCTCGCAGCGGGCCGTGCTCCCGGACTACTACGTGGTGCTCGATCCCGAGGAGATGCCGGAGACGCGGCGTCACTGGTGGCTGGGCGTGCTGGCCGGGGCGGCGCCCGCACGGGTCGTGCCGGCGCACGCGACCGCGGCGGCCGTACGAGACGTCCTGTCGCACCTGACCGCCGGCCGCTGGTGGCCCGACGATCTGGACGGGTGGCTGCGCGCCCTGCCCACGGTCGTTCCGGACCAGGTGGGCGTACGGCCCTAGTGGGAGTACTCCTCGCGGCGGAGCAGCATGAGGGCGTACATCAGGGGGAGCATCACCACGTGCTCGATCATGAGCAGCGAGCCGGCGGTGATGACGCCCGTCCAGAGCAGTGGGAACAGGGCGAGCGCGGGGACGAACATCGCCCCGGCCATCTCCAGGGTGGGCGTCCAGCGGTGGCCGCGGTAGCGCATCCAGACGATCATGGCGACCGCCATGTCGAAGGCCATCTCCAGGGATACCAGTTCCGGGTGGCGCGCGGCCGAGAGGTTTACGCCCGCGAGCCGCACGGCCCCGCCCAGGACGGCCATGCCGACGAACATGGCGGCGACCATCTCGAGGTAGTGGCGAAAGAAGTGCCGGGTCTCGGTCCGAATCCGCATCGCTGTCCTCCTGTATACGGTGGCGGGGTATCGTTCGGTTCCAGGGTGCGGAACGGGGACGGCCGCCGGTAGTGCCGGATCCGCATGTGCGGGCGTGCGGGGGTCACGTGGTGGCGTGACGGATGTCATGGTCGTGGCTGCTGCGAGAATGGCGGTGTGCCGGATCGTGGGACGGGGCTGGCGGGTCTGCGCCGCTACACGTGGTGGGCGGTGCCGGGCACCACTGCCGCGCTGCTGATCCTGTTCACCGGGGACTGGCTCCTGGATCCAGGGTTGTCCGTCTGGGCGCGTGCCGTCGGGGCGGTGGCGCTGGCGGTGGCGGTGCCCGCGGTCGTGGTGCTGCTCGGCAGGCGGCTGGCGCTCCTGCCGCTGTCCCGGGCGTGGCTGGTCGGCGGGGTGGTCGCGGCGCTCGTGCTCGGGGCCGTCCTGCTGGCCTATGGGGAGTACGGGCTGTGGGCGGTGGCGCCGGCGATGATGGTGGCGATCACCGCGACGTTCCTGGGCACGCGGGCCCGGCTGGTGCTGGTCGGCGTCGCGCTGGCCGTCGCGCCGCTGCCCGGCGGCGCCCTGGTGGTGCTGGACGGCGGGCCGCTCTACGCGTGGCTGTTCCCGCCCGGCCTGGTCGCGTTCACCGTCTGGACGATGCTCGGGCCGCTGTGGGCCTGGGACACCGCGGGTCTGTCGGCGGAGCTGGCGGTGAAGGACGAGCGGCTGCGGTTCGCCGCGGACCTGCATGACATCCAGGGCCACCACCTCCAGGTGATCGCGCTCAAGAGCGAGCTGGCGGCGCGGCTCGTACGGGCCGATCCTGAGCGGGCCGCCGCGGAGATGGAGGAGGTGCGGCGCCTGGCCGCCGACGCGCTCCGCGACACCCGCGCCGTGGTGCAGGGCTACCGGCGTACGACGCTGGACGACGAGATCGCCAACGCCGCCAAGGTCCTGGCCGCGGCCGGCATCGACGCCCGGATGGATCTCGGCCCCGCCGACCCCCTTCCCGCGTCCACCCGGCATCTGCTGGGGCTGGTGATGCGGGAGGCCACCACCAACGTGCTGCGGCACAGCCAGGCTCGGAGCGCCGAGATCGGCTACCGGGTGGGGGGCGGGGTGGCGCGGCTGCGGGTGGTCAACGACGGCGCGTCCCGGCCGGACGCGGCGGACGGCGGCACCGGGCTGCGCACCCTGGCCGGGCGCCTGGACGCGGCCGCGGGCGAGCTGACCTGGCGGCACGACGGCGGCCGTTTCCTGGTCGAGGCGACACTTCCCGCGGAGGGCGGCGAATGATCCGGTTGCTGATCGCCGATGACGAGGATCTTCTGCGGAGCGCGCTGGCGGCGCTGCTGGCGCTGGAGGAGGACCTCACCGTGGTCGCGGAGGCGTCCACGTCGGACGAGGCGGTGCGGCTGGCGCGGCTGCACCGGCCCGACATCGCCGTGCTCGACCTGGAGATGCCGCCGGCCGACGGGTTGCGCGCCGCCGAGGAGATCCTGGACGGGCTGCCCACCCGGATCGTGCTGGTCACGCGGCACGCGCGGCCGGGGGTGCTGCGGCGGGCGCTGGCGGCGGGGGTGCGCGGGTTCGTCCCGAAGACGACGTCCGCGACCCGGCTGGCGGAGATCATCCGGAATGTGGCGGCGGGCCGCCGGTACGTGGACCCCGAGATCGCCGCGTCCGCGCTGACCGAGGACGACTGCCCGCTGACCGACCGGGAGCTGCAGGTCCTGCGGGCGTCCAGGACGGGGGCCTCGGTCGGGGAGATCGCGGCCGAGGTCGGGCTGGCGCCCGGGACGGTCCGCAACTACCTGTCGGCGGCCATGGCCAAGCTCGGTGCCTCGTCGCGTCACGCGGCGGCGCACCGGGCCTGGGAGGAGGGCTGGATCTAGCGGCTGATCGGGAGCCGCCGCCAGTAGGTGACGCACCGCCACGCCCATTCCAGCGGGCCGTGGCGGAACGTCCCCAGCCACAGATGGCTGAAGACCGCTTGAACCGCCAGGATGCCGAATCCGAGGAGGGCCGCGAGGCCCCATTCCGTTGAGTGGCGCAGGCCGAGGGCACCGCCGATCGGTACGAACAGCAGCGCGGCGGTGACGTAGTTGGTCAGCGTCATGCGGCCCAGCGGGGCCAGCGTCCGCGACAGGGCGGGCCCGGCGGGGGTGCGCAGCGCCAGCAGGAACAGCACCATGTAGCCCGCGGCCATGGACAGCGGGATCAGCATGCCGAGCCGGAGCCGCGCCGCGTCGGGCAGGTCCAGCACGGTCAGCCACCAGGCGAGAGCGCCCGTGACGGCCGCCCCGGCGCCGAGCGCGAGGAGCTGTCCCGTGCGCCGCCGCAGCGTCGCGGGGACGTCCAGTTCGGCGAGCACGAACCCGAGCGCGAACAGCCCCGGCAGCAGTGCGATCCCGCCGGCCCCCACGAACACGCCGGCGGCCGTCAGCACGGACCCGTGCGCCAGCACCGCCCAGCCCTCCACGTAGCTGAGCGGCAGCAGCACCAGCACGCCGGTGACGGCGAACGGAAGCAGCACCTCGCCGGGTTGCAGCAGGTGCAGCAGGACGCCCACGAATCCCAGCGCCGCGAACCGGCGCAGCAGCAGCACGCGCGGCCGCAGCCCGTTCCGCCGGGCCGACCGCAGGAAGAGCCCGAAGCCGATGCCGAACAGCAGGAAGAAGATCGGGTAGAAGCGCCCGAAGAAGAACACCCTGAGCACGCCGGGCAGTTGCCCGGCGTCGTCGAACATCTCCAGGGTCTGGGGGATGTTGATGAAGATGATCCCGCACAGTGCGAAGCCCCGCAGGGCGTCGAGCTCGGCGATCCGCCGCTCCGGCCGTACCGGGCCGCCCTCCGCGTCCTTGACGGTCGACATGCCGCCATGATCACATCCCACGGCCCCGGGCTCATTCGCGGCAGGAGTATTCGAACGTGGCCGAGTCCTGGAGCGCGGGATTGTTCAGGACGGTCAGCGTCGCGGTGAAAGTGCGCTTGCCGGTCCCGTTGATTTCCCACCGGAGGTGGACGGTCGCGCGTTCCCGGCCGTTTTCCATGTCGTGCTGGAGGGGCGGGTCGGGATTCTTGCGGTCGCTGCGTTTCCATTGGTAGAAGATCTGCCCGCCCGCGCCGTTCGTGGTGATCGTTCCGATGACGTCGACCGTGGCGCCGCAGCCCGCTTTCCGGCCGTCGGTGCGCGCGTTCACGTCGGTCACCAGGAATTCGGCCTGACGGTCCCGCTGCAGAGCCCATCCGACCACGGCGGCGATGGCGACGACGCTCAGGAGGATCGTGAGAAGGGACAGCGCGCGGCTCCAGGCGCGGCGCCGTGGCCGTTTTCTGGGCGGGGGCGGGACGTAGCGCGCCCACCCCTCGGGAAGGCCTTCCGACGGATCGCCGATGTCCGGGGCGTCGGTCATGGTCCGCATGGGGTGGGTGGGGGTGACCCCGAGCAGTTCCAGGAGACCGGACGGGGCCGGGCGGGCGCGCGGCGACTTGGCCAGTGCCCTGGCCACGACGGCGCGCAGGGATTCCGGGAGGCCGGTGAGGTCGGGCTCGTCGTAGGTGATGGCGGCGGCCACCGCGGGCAGGGTGGACCCGCCGAAGGGGCGATGGCCGGTGGCGGCGAACACCATCACCCCGCCCCACGCGAACACGTCCGAGGCAGGGCCCGGGTCGGCGCGGAGCTGCTCGGGGGCCATGTAGGCGGGCGTGCCGAGGATCTTGCCGTCCTCGGTGACCCGGGTGGCGCCCGCCGCGCCGGCGATGCCGAAGTCGATCACGCGCGGGCCGGTCCGGGACAGCAGCACGTTGGCGGGCTTGAGGTCGCGGTGGACGATCCCGGCGGAGTGGATCCCGGCGAGGGCCACGGCCATGCTGACGGCGAGCTGCTCCAGGTCCGCGCCGCGCAGCGGCCCGCCCGCGCGGACCGTCCGCTCCAGCGTGGGGCCGTCGATGTACTCGGTGACCAGGTACGGCTCGGCGGCGTCCGGGTCGGCGGCCAGGACCTCGGCCGTGCAGTACCGGGGCACTCGCAGGGCGCTGGCCGCCTCCCGGCGGAACCGGGCCCGGAACGGCTGGTCGGCGGCCAGCTCGGCGCGCACGACCTTGATCGCGACGAGCCGGCCGTCGGGGGCGCGGCCGAAGAACACCCGGCCCATGCCGCCCTCGCCGAGGAAGCCGAGCACCTCGTACGGCCCGATCGACGCGGGGTCGTCCGGGCCGAGAGGCAGCACCTCAGGGGGCAGCTCCTGTTCGTCCATCCGGTGGTGTTCCTCAGTCTCCGGCCGGGGTCGCCTTGGCCTGCGGAGCCGATTCGAGGGCCGGCTCAGGGGCCGCGGTGGACGGCTCGGGGTCGGGCTTGGACGTCACGGGCTCCGGTGACGGCGATGGCGACGGGGACGGGGACGGGGACGGCGTGGGCGACGGCGTGGGGTCGGGCGACGACGGGGGCGCGCCCTTCCCGGGGGTCGACGGTTTGGTCGCGGGCGCGGCCCCCTCGGTCTCGGTGCCCTGCCCCTCACCGCCGTCACCCTCGCCTTCGCCGTCGTCGCCCGTCCCGGTGCCGGTCAGGGTGATGCTCACGGCCCTGCCGCCCGTGTCGCTGGGGATCACCATCGTGGCGGTCTGGCGGCCGGCGGCGCGCGGCGTGAACCGCACGGTGAAGCCGCAGTCTCCGGCGCCGCCCGGGGGCGGGCAGGAGGTCATCGTCACCGCGAACTGCCCGCCTCCGCCGACGACGGTCATCTGCCCCTCGGCGTCGCAGTCCCGCCACGGGTAGGTGAAGTCCTGCGACACGGTGCGGCCGACGGGCGCGGCGCCGAGGTCGCGGGCGGAGGTGTAGGGGAAGCAGTCGGAGGACACGGCGGTGGCGCGCAGCGGGACGGTCACGGCGGGCCTGCCGTTCCGGCCCGGGACGATCAGGGTGCCGGTGGCGCCGGTCACCGCCGCCGTCGGGCTGTAGGCGACGGTGATGGTGCAGGACGTGCCGGACGCGGGCGGGCAGGTGGTCGCCGTCCGCCGGAACGCCCTGGCGCCCTCGACGCGGATGCCGGACGCGTCGAGGCAGCGGTTCCAGGTGACCGGGATGGTCTGGCGGGCCGTCTCGCCCACGCTCACCGTGCCGAACGAGACGGCGGGCCGTGTCACGGGCGGGCAGGCAGGGGGCGGCGGCGGGCGCGTGGACACGACCGGGATGGGCGTCACCCCGCCGGGCAGGCGCCCGTCCTGCGGCGGTGGCGAGGTGCCGTCCGTTTCCGGGGTGGGATCGTCCGGCGGCGTGGACGGCGCCGGCGAGGTCGGGGCCGGTGAGGACGGTCCGGGTGAGGGCGTCCCCGACGGCGGGGCGGGCGCCGTCGGGGACGCGGACGGCGTGGTGAGCGTGACCGGGCTCTTGGTCTCGTCTCCCATGGTGCGCAGGACGAGGGCGACGGTGGCCATGGCGATGACCGCCACGGACGCGACCACCACGGTCGTGAGCACCTGCGTGCGGCCGATCCTGCCCGCGTGCCGCCCGGCGCGGCCCGCGGCGCGTCCGCCGACGGTGCTCTGCCCGACCATGCTGCTCGCGACGCTGCTGCCGCCGCCGCCGGCGGATCCGCCCGCCGCCGTTCCGACCGTGCCGGTGGCGACGGCGAACGGGAAGAGCGCGGCCAGCGCGGCCGCGGCGGACCCCAGCAGGAGGACGCCGCGGCGCTCCCAGTCCTCCCCGTACTCCTCGGCCGCGGCCGCCTCCAGCTCCCGGACGAACTCCGCCGCCTCCGCCGGGCGCAGCGCGGCGTCCTTGGCCATGCCGTGCGCCACCAGGTCGCGCAGCCCCTCGGGGACGGCCTCCACCGGGACGGGCGCGGTGGCGTGCCGGGCCATCACGGCCATGGGGCCGTCGCCGCCGTACGGCGGGCGCCCGGTCACGCACTCGAAGAAGACGCAGGTGGCCGCGTACACGTCGGTGGGCGGGCCCGCGGGCTCGCCGCTCCACTGCTCGGGCGCCATGTAGGCGGGCGTGCCGGTCAGCGCGCCCCGCCCGGCCGGGGTCGCGATCCCGAAGTCGATCAGCTTGCTGGCGCCGTCGGCCTGGACGACGACGTTGGCCGGCTTGTAGTCGCGGTGCACCACGCCCGCCCGGTGCGCGGCGGCGAGGCCGAGCAGCGAGCCCTTGAGCACGACCAGCGCGGCCTCGGGTTCCAGCGGCCGCCCGTGTTCGCGCAGCAGCCGCTCCAGCGAGACGCCCTCGACCGCCTCCATCACGAGCGCGACGCCCTCGGGCCCCTCGACGAGCTCGTAGAGGCGGGCCACGTGGGCGTCGTCGACCGAGGCCATGAGCAGCGCCTCGTCCCGGGTCGGGACGCGGGTCGTCCGCCCGGTCACGTACTTGATCGCGACAACGGGTCCGGTGCCGCCGCGGCGGGCCAGCACGACCCTGCCCTGCGCCCCGGTGCCGAGCACCCCGAGTTCGGTGAACCCGTCCAGCCGCCAGTCGCTCATCCCTCGTCCCCCAGTCGGCGAAGACCACGATCATTTGTCGCGCACGCGTGGAACGTGCGCGTTGATGCGGAAACGGCAGGCCCGGAAAACGAGGGAGTTAAAACGATCTATAACTGCTTTGATATGCCCCGGCTAAGGCCCGCTTTGAGCATCACCAGTGCAGCGGCAATCATTTCCACGGTCAACCCTTTTTGCCTGCTCAGGCCGTTCGGCGTCCACTTTCGGACGTGCGACGCCAATGTCGGTTCTGCCGGGAAAGATCAGGGTCGCCCGGCGAGTGCCCCGGCCCGCTCCTCGGGATAGGGCGTGGGACCGTGCCATTCCAGGAGCAGCACGGTGGCGTCGTCGTTGAGCCACCCTCCGTGGTAGTCCAGATGGTGCCGGATGAGGCGGCGCAGCGTTTCCTGGACGGGCAGCCCGTCGGCGTGGTGCCGGATCAGGAAATCGGTGAAACGGTCCAGCCCGAACTCGCGGCCCTCGCTGCCGCGGGCCTCGGTGATGCCGTCGGTGTAGAGGAGCAGCCGGTCGCCGGGCTCCAGCTGCTCCCGGCACAGCAGCGGGTCCGCCTCCAGGCCCATGCCCATCGGCGGCGCCGGGTCGGGGCACTCCAGCAGGATCACCGTCCGGCCGGAACGGATGATCACCGGTGGATGGTGGCCGCGGCTGATCCAGCCGAGCAGCCCGGTGCCGCAGTCCAGTTCCGCGAGGAGGCCGGTGGCGAACCGGTCCCCGTGGAACCGGGCGTACAGCACCTCCTCGATCCGGGCGGCGGTGCCGGCCAGCCCCTCGCTCTGGCGGCGGTGGTTGCGCCCGGCGGCGACCGCGAGGTTGGCGGTCAGCCCGGCGGCGGCGTCGTGCCCCATCGCGTCGAAGACGCCCATGTGGACGATGTCGCCGGTGAAGCCGTAGTCGAAGGCGTCGCCGCTCACCTCGTAGGCCGGCTCGATCACGGCCCCGATCACCAGGCGGTCGGTGGCGAACGTCGTGGGCGGGATCAGGCGCCACTGCATCTCGGCCGGCACGTTCATCTGGCGGCGCCG
Source organism: Actinomadura rugatobispora (assembly GCF_055379765.1). Lineage (NCBI taxonomy): Bacteria > Bacillati > Actinomycetota > Actinomycetes > Streptosporangiales > Thermomonosporaceae > Actinomadura > Actinomadura rugatobispora. The sequence goes on from NZ_AP029191.1 coordinate 3,466,657, forward strand.
CACCAGCCGCGCGTAGGCGTCGCTGACCCCCCGCTTGCTCACCACCAGCAGCGCCACCATGTCCGCGAGGTCCCGCATGTTCCGGGCCGGCTCACCGCCGCCGGGGCCGGGGAGCGCGGTGACGCGCAGGACGCCGAGCCGTTCGGCGCCGTTCAGGAGCGGCATCCAGTACTCGCCGGCACCGCCGGGCGCGGCCGGGGCGGCGGGCGTGATCTGGCCGAGCTGGAACGCGCGGCCCGCCACGGTGCCCTCGACCTGCAGTTCGGCGGGCCGGTCGCCGGCCCCGCGGCCCGCGTCGTACCCGCGCCCGGTCAGCAGGCACAGCACCTCGTCCTGGAGGTCGGAGACGTAGATCTGCACGTCGGTCAGCCCGACGGCGGCGGCGTGCGCGTTCACCAGTTTCGGGAGCTGCTCCAGCGTGGCCAGCCGGGCGGCGCGGAGCAGCCCGGTGAGCATCCGCTCGCGCCCCGGGGCGCTCTCCGTGTCCATCCCGGTCGCCTCCCCCGTCCCGCCCCTACCCGGCCGGGACGCCCCGACGCCTGCTCAGGGGACCGGGCTCAGGGCCGGCGCCGCGGTGGCGGCCAGCAGCCCGCACGACTGGAAGGCCGACCGCAGCCCCTCCCTGTCGACGATCTGCCGCAGCCGCGGCGGCGGGTTCACCAGCGACAGGCAGCCGCCCTCGGCGCAGGCCCGCCAGCGGATCCCCAGCAGGACGGGGAAGGGGTCGCACCGCACCCGGATCCGGTCGTGCATCCGCACTCGCAGGTGGTGGACGTTCTTCTCGATCATCGCCGTCAGCGTCTCGCCCAGCCGGCTCACCGTGACGTCGTCGAGGACGCCGCCCACCTCGACCAGGACGTGGGCGTCGTCGGACTCCGCCGCCGTGAGCGTTAAGTCCGCGTCCGGGAGGTAGGTCGTCAGCCGGGTGTCGTCGGGGTACAGGGCCCGGATCGCGTCCAGCACGCGGCCGGCGCCGCCGATCCCCGTACCGGCGGACCCGTGCACGTGCGCGGCGGCCCCCGTCGCGGGACGGCGGCGCGGCGCCTTCTGCGGCGGTGCGGAGGTGGCGGACATGAGGTCGGGGTGGACCTCAACGATCCCGGCCAGGCCGGTGACCTCCAGGGCGTGCCGGGTGCGCAGCGCGGTCGGCGGCGCCACCACCCTCAGTTCGCGGCCGAGCAGGTTCGCCCGGGTCTGGGTACGGGCCAGCAGGACCAGCCCGGCGGCGTCCAGCAGCACGGTGTCACCGAAGTCGACGACCAGCCCGGCGCGGCCCCGCACCGACGGCGTGGTCAGCGCCTCGGACACCGCCTCCCGGATCGCCGAGTAGTTGTGCCATCCGGTCTCCGGTGGCAGCGCGAGCACGGTGAATCCTCGGGCGTTCCCCGTGCGCAGTCCTGGCACTGCTGTCTTTTTCATCGGTCATTTCTCTGCTCGCTGCGGACAGGGCTGCGGGGGCGGCGTCCGCGTCATGGACACGGGCGCGGCGAGGGGTCGGAGGAGGGCCTTTGGAACGCGTTCCCTTGACGATTCCGTCCAGCCGGGAGAGCGCCAGGCCCGCGATCGTCTCCGCCTCCGGCCGGATGCCGAGGTGCACGCAGCAGCTCCACAGGTCCTCGACGCAGCGGCGCACGGTCTCACGCTCGACGGGCGCATCGGCGAAGTCGGCGCACAGCCCGGCCACCAGGGCGTCGAGCGCCGCTCCGGCCGGCGCCGGCCTCTCCTCACCCTGCACTTCCCCCTCCGATCACGCGTCGGCGCGGCCCCCGGCGCCGCACCGGCCGCCGGGAATCCCGACGTTTGAAAGGTCCTACCCGAATGCGGCAAGGAAAAGAGCGGCCGGCGGCAAAAGTGGGCCATGCCTGCGTCCGCGGTCGGCAATTATGGGGCCTTTTCTGTTGACTGGCCGCGTGGTCATCGCCGCTGCGTTTGGGCGTTGGTCTCCGCGGTTTTGTGCCGTGATGACCGGGGCGCGGCACAGGCGCGGTGCGGCGGGCCCGCCGCTGGGGGCGGGCATGCCCGGCGCATTCCCGCCCGTGGTGCGGACGCCGTGGCGCGGCGGCGGGCGTCCACGAGGGCTAACACGGTGGTAACACCCGTGCGGCGAGACTCCCGGGCCATGAGTCCGTGGACGCCCCGGTGGGCGGAGCCGCCGCGAGGGCCGCGCGTCCTGTACGCGATCATCTCGATGGGGTGCGCGCTGCTCCTGGCGGCGCCCCTGGTGTCCCTGATGATGCATGATGAGGACTTCGCGGCCCGTACCCGTATTGTTCCGATTCCCATGACGACCTCGCGCACCCCCGTTCCCGGCCCGTCCCCGGCGTCGCCCTCGTTCGACGGGGAGCGGCGCGAGGAGCTGACCCGCGCGCTCGACCGGTACCTGGACGGCCGTCCGGGACGGCTGTCGGTGGCGGTGCGCGACCTGGCGACCGGGCTGTCGTACTCCTACAACCCCGAGCACCGGCCCGGCACGGCCAGCGTCGTCAAGGTCGCGATCGTCGCCGCGCTGCTGCTGAAGGCCCAGCGCCAGGACCGCGCCCTGACCGCCGCGGAACGGGCGCTGGCCGAGCGGGCGATCACGGTGAGCGACAACGACGCGGCCACCGCGCTGTGGCACGGGATCGGCGGCGGTCCCGGGCTGGCCCGGGCCGTGAAGAAGCTGGGCCTGCGCCGCACCGAGCCCGGTCCCGGCACGGCCTGGGGCGCGACCACGACCAGCGCGTCCGACCAGGTCCGCCTCATGGCCGCGCTCACCTCCTCCGGCGGCCCGCTCACCGGCGAGCACCGCCGCTACCTCCGCGGCCTGATGGAGGACGTGGTGGAGGAGCAGGCGTGGGGGGTGAGCGCCGCCGCCGGGGAGGGCGGCGACTGCGCGCTGAAGAACGGCTGGCTGCCGCGGGAGGCCGACGGCGGCGCGTGGACGGTCAACTCCGTCGGGCACGTCCGGGACGGCGGCCACGAGTACCTGATCGCGGTGCTGTCCGACCGCCAGTCCTCGATGGGCGCGGGCGTCGCGGCGATCGAGCACGTCACCGAGACCGTCACCCGCGCGCTCGCCGAAGCCTCCGCCGCCGTCCAGACCGAGGGCTCCGGGCGCCACGAAGGCTGACCGCGCGTGCCTCCGCCGCAGGGGTCAGCGCCGGCTCAACTCTCGGTCTCGTCGCTCCAGGACTGGAAGCCGCCGTCGGACAGGACGGCGTCGAAGGCCGCCTCGGCCGCGCCCGTGAGCGGGCTGGCGGGGCCGAGCGCCGAGGGCACCAGCGGCGGCGGGCCGGCGCGGCGGAACCGCATCAGCGCCGCCGTGTAGCCCTCGTCCAGTTCGTCCGGCGCGGTCGCGACCAGGCCGGTGGCCAGCCCGGACAGGGTCACCAGCTCGGGGTCGAGGGCGTTGACGAGCGCGCCCGCGCCCCGTCCCAGGGCACGGGCCGCCTCGCCGACGGCGGCGCGGGCGGCCGGGTCGGAGCGGGCGGCGGCCAGGATCCGTTCGGCCTCGGTACGGGGGTCGCGCGGCTCGGGGCGGCCGAGGGCGCGGGCCATGGCGCGGCCGTCCACGGCCAGGTCCCAGCAACCCCGCGCGCCGCACGGGCAGGACAGGCCGGGGTCGCCGAACGGCATGTGCCCGAACTCGCCGCCGGCCCCGGTGGCGCCCTCGACGGGACGGCCGTCCACGATGAGGATGCCGCCGACGCCGACCTCGACCGTGAGGTGCAGGCTGACCCGGGCGCCCGCCGCCGCTCCGCGCCGCGCCTCCGCGAGCCCGGCCATGGACGCGTCGTTGCCGGCCAGCAGCGGGGTGCCGGGGGCGGCGCGCAGCGGTTCGAGGGCGATGTCGTGCCAGTTCAGGCCGGACGCCTGCACGATCGTGGTGCCGCGCAGCGTGCCCGCCACGGCGACCGACACGGCGCGGATCCGGTGCCCGTGCCGGCGGCGGGCCGCCGCGATCCGCGCGCGGAGCACGCCGAGGACCGCCGGGGCGCCGCCGGGCGGGTTGCGTCCCGCGTCCCCGTCCACGGCCCGGCCGCCGAGTTCGACCGTCGCCGTCCGCCACCGCTCGTGCCCGATGCTCACCGCGCACACCAGCGGGCCGCGCGGATGGGCGGTGAGGGCGGGCGAGGGGCGGCCGCGCCCGCCGGTCTGCGGCGGGACGGTCTCGTCCAGGAGCCGCAGCGCCTTGAGCCGGGCGGTGATCTCGGTGGCCGAGCCGCTGCTGAGGCCCAGCGCCCGTGCCGCGTCCGCCCTGGTCGCGGCGGGGTGCGCGTGCGCGTGCCGCAGCAGGGCCAGCGCGCCCTGGCGGCGCAGGGTGTGCACGCGGTGCGCGGCGGTCTGCTTCTGCATGGTGACAATCCTCGCGCCCCGTTTTATCCTCGCCGAACGAGCATAAACCGTCGAGGTGAGCGCATGCGGCCCTTCCGCACCCCCTACGTCCTCGGCCTGTACGCGGCGATGGGCTGCCTCGGCTACCTGCTGGCCGGGCTCGGCGCGATCCTCCCCGAACTGCGCGCCGAGCGCGGGCTCCCGCGCGGCGAGGCCGCCCTCTACCCGTCCGCGTTCGCGCTCGGCCTGATCACCGTCGGGCTGCTGGGGCACCGCCTGGCCGCGCGGCTGGGCCGGTACGCGCTGCCCGCGTCCCTGGCCGCCCTGGTCGGAGGCGCCGCCGTCCTCGCCCTCGGCGACGGGCGCGCGGGCACCGGCATCGGCGCGCTGATCCTGGGCCTCGGCGGCGCGGGCCTCGTGCAGCTCGTCCCGGCGGCACTGCGCGCGAGCGCGGACGGACGCGGCGCGGCGGGAACGGTCGCTCTCGGGGAGGCCAACGCGGTCTCCAGCGCGGCCTCGGTCCTGGCGCCGCTCATGGTCGGCGCGGCACTGGCGCACGACCTGGGCTGGCGGGCCGCGTTCGCGGGGGTGCCGCTGGCCGCCGCCGCGATCCCGGTCGTTCTGTTGCTGCGGCGGTCCACGGTCGCGGCGACGGCGTCGACGGCGACGGCGCGGGCGGCACCGGCCGCCGGGCGCGCGCCCCGCGCGTTCTGGAGCCGGTGGACGGACCTGGTCCTGGCCGTCGCCGTCGAGTTCTGCGTGCTGTTCTGGGCCGCCGACCTCCTCCACACCGTCAAGGGGATGGCGGCGGGGACGGCCACCACCGCCTCCGCCGCGTTCGTGCTCGGCATGGCGCTCGGACGGGCCGCGGCGGGACGGGCCGTCCGCCTGGGCCGCGACCGCCTGCTGGCCGGCGCCCCCGCCGTGGCCGCCGCCGGGTTCGCGGTGTTCTGGACGGTCCCGGCGCCCGCCGCCGCGCTCGCCGGCCTGCTGGTGACCGGGCTGGGCGTGGCGCTGCTCTACCCGCTGATCCTCGCGCAGGCACTGGAGGCGTGGCCGGGGCAGCCGGTGCGCGCCGCCGCCCGCTGCGCCCTGGCCTCGGGCGTCGCGATCGGCACCGGGCCGCCGCTGCTGGGCGCGCTGGCCGACCTCGCCGGGCTGCGGGCCGCGGCGCTGCTGGCGCCCGCCCTGCTGCTGGTCCTGCTGCTGCGCCGCGTCCTGCCAACGACGCGGAGCCGACGCTAGGGGGCCGGCATCCGGGTGCGGATCTCGTCCTCGGCCTCGGGGTCGTCGAGTTCGCCGTAGGCGGCCAGGCACCATTCCAGTTGGGCGCGGGCCTCCTCGTGGCGGCCCAGGGCCCGGTAGCTGTCGGCCAGGAGGCTGCGGCAGGACGCTCCGGCGGCGAGCGCCTCCTGGGAGTCGAACAGTTCGGCGGCCTTGAGGAGGCGGGGCGCGGCCCGCTTGTGCTCGCCCAGACCTTGGTGGGCGTAGCCCCACTGCTCATGGAAGTACGCCTCGCCGAGGGTGTGCCCTATGGCGTCGGTCAGGTGCAGGCCCTCTTCGCACAGGGCGGGGATCTTCTCGTACGAACCGGCGGTCAGGTACGCGCGGACGACCGTGTAGAGGGCCAGCCCCATGAAGGCGGGGACGCCGATGTCCCTGGCGATGGTGAGGCTTTCGGTGGCGGCCTTGTCCGCCTCCTGGTGGTGGCCCGTCACGCTCAGGACGAGACCGAGAACGCGCAGGCAGGTGAACGCCGCGTACGGGTCCGCGATGTCGCGCGCCAGTTCGAGCCCCCGTTCGGCGTCCCGCCGCGCCGCCTCCAGCCCGCCCAGGGACAGGCTGCCGTACGCGCGCATCCCCAGAGCCCTGGGCAGGTCCCGCGAGTACGGGAGCTCCTCCAGGTCGGCGACGCACGCCTCGACGAGCGGCACCGCGTCCAGGGGCCGCCTCCGGTCGGCGGAGATCACCGTGGCGGCGCGGAGCCTGGCGTGCGCGGCGATCAGCGTGTCGCCCTCCCGGGCGGCCGCCTCCAGCACCGCCCGCCACAGATGCTCGGCCTCGTCGTGGCGGCGGCGCAGGTGCAGGTGGGCGGCCAGGCGCAACACCAGCCCGGTGGCGAGCCGGAAGCGGCCGGCGGCGCAGGCGGAGACGACCGCCGTGCGCAGGTTGGCCAGCTCGCTGTCCAGCCAGGCGGCGGCGTCGGGCTCGATCAGCCGGGCGATCAGGTCGTCGTTCACCACGAGCCGGGGGTGCAGCCGGGTGGGCGCCGGGAAGTACGGGTCGCGCGGCACCCGGGCGTCGGCGGCGTCGGCGAGTTCCAGCCAGCCGAGGGTGAGTCGTTCCAGCGCGGCCTCGCGCTCGGGGTCCTCGGCCAGCCGCTCGGCGGCGTACTCGCGCAGCAGGTCGTGCAGCCGGTAGCGGGGCTGCCCGGCCGCGTCGACGCCGACGGTGATGAGCAGCGACCGGTCCACGAGGCCGTCCACGGCGTCGGCGGCGGCCCGGTCGCCCACCAGCACCTCGATGACCCAGGGCGCGACGTCGTGCGGACCGGCCAGCGCCAGCATCCGGAACGCGCGCCGGGACGGCTCGTCCAGGGACTCGTAGGCGGCCTCGATGTGGGCGCGCACGGCGGTGAGGTGGTCCAGCCTGCGCCCCTCCTCCAGCAGCAGCCCGGCAAGGTGCGCCAGCGGCCAGGACGGGCGGGCCGCGAGCCGGGCGCCCGCGATCCGCACCGCCAGCGGGAAGCCGTCGCAGGCGTGCACGATCCGTTCGGCGGCGGCCGGGTCCGCCGCGACCCGGTCGCGGCCGACGATCCTGGTCAGCATGCGCACGCCCGCGTCGGGCGGCAGCCGCTCCAGGTCGACGAGGTGGGCGCCGTCCGGGCTCGGCGACCGGATCCGGCTGGTGACGATGATGGCGCTGCCGGACGCTCCGGGCAGCAGCGGCAGCACCTGCTCCGGCCCGGCCGCGTCGTCGGCCACCACCAGGACGCGCCGCCCGGCCAGCCGCGACCGGTACAGCGCGGCGCGCTCGTCCAGGGTGTCGGGGATGTCGGACGGGGCCACGCCGACCGCGCGCAGCACCTCGTTCAGCACCACGGCCGGGTCGCGGGGCGCCGACGACGCGCCGGTGAGCTGGAGGTAGAGCTGGCCGTCCGGGAACGACGCGGCCTCCAGGTGCGCGACGTGCACGGCCAGCGCGGTCTTGCCGAGGCCGGGTGCGCCGGTGACGCACACGATGGGCGGGGCGGTCGCCGACGGCGCGAACGACAGCAGCCGCCGGATGCGGCCACATTCGGCCTCCCGCCCGGTGAAGTCCCGGATGTCGGGCGGCAGCTGGCGGGCGAGCGGCGGCGCGAGCAGCGCGGCCGGACGTTTTTGTGCGCGGTGCGCGAGTTCGGGGTCGTCGACCTTCACCCGATGCCACATTCGCTGCAGTTCAGGCCCTGGTTCCGCGCCGGTCTCGTTGACCAGTGTGTTCTGCGCCTCATCGTAGGCCTGTAACGCTTCCGCTTTGTGCCCGGAACGGTACAGCGCAAGCAGCAACCGCGCCCACAGATGCTCGTTCAGCGGTTCTTCCGCCACCCAGGAACGCAGTTCGGGAAGCAATTCGCGATGCCCGCCCAGCACCAGCCTGGCCCGGGCCAGGTCCTCGCGGGCCAGGCGGCGCTCGGCGAGCAGCCCGGTGACGATGCCCGACATCGCGGCCGTGCGGGGCAGGTCCTCCAGCGGCGGAACGCCCCACAGCGCCAGCGCCCGCTCGTACAACTCGGCGGCCAGCGCGTCGTCGCCGCGGCCCGCGGCCTCCCGCGCCTGACCCCCGAGCGCCCGGAAATCCAGCAGGTCAAGGGTGTCGTGGTCGTCCAGCCGCAGCCGGTATCCGCCGTGGCCGGGCGGCAGCCGGGCGGTGGCCAGCAGCCGCCGCACGCCGCTGATGCCGGTCTTGAGCGCCCCCGCCTTGCGGCCGGCGCCCTCGTCCCACAGCAGCTCGCCGAGCTGGTCGGAGGTCAGCGGGCGGTCGGCCTTGAGCAGCAGGACGCAGATCGCGGCGCGCAGCAGCGGCTGCGAGATCGCGATCGGCTCCCCCTCGTCGGAGCGCACGTCCAGCCGCCCGAGAATACGAAAGTCCATGGCCTCTTCATTCGACGCCGGAGTGCCACGGTAAGGGAGGCGGCATGGTGTGGATCAAGCCCCATTGCGCGGCCGGGTCAGGACTGTGAAGGGTGCGGTCATGCGTTTCGCCGCTTGACCTCGACTTTCCCGCCCATTCGGCGGCGGGCTGACCTTTCGCTGACCTTCGATCCCTACAGTGCGGCGGGTGGTGCTCAAGGAACCGGAACCCTCGGTCGCCGACTTCGGCCGCGACCGGCTGGAGCTGGACCCGGCGTACGAGCGGCTGCGCGCGGCCGGGCCGGTGACCCGCGTCCGGCTGCCCGGCGGCGCCGGCGGATGGCTGGTCACCGGGTGGGCGGAGGCGCGGCGCGTCCTGTCGGACCCCGTGTTCAGCCGGGAGCTGGCGGTCGGGCGCGGCGCGGGGGCGCGGCGGGAGACCTTCCTCACCGACATGGACCCGCCCGAGCACACCCGGGTGCGGCGGCACGCGGTGCGCGCGTTCACGCACCGCCGCGTCCAGGAGCTGCGCCCGCGCGTGCGGGAGGTCGTCGCCGGGCTGCTGGACGCGATGGCGGCGGCCGGTCCCCCGGCCGATCTGGTGCGGAGCCTGTCGCTGCCCCTCCCGGTGCGGATCATCAGCGAGCTGCTCGGCGTCCCCGACGGCGACCGTGACCGCTTCCAGGGCTGGTCGGACGCGTTCCTGTCGGTCTCGGCGCACACCCCCGAGCAGGTGCGGGAGGCGCACGAGGCCCTGGACGGCTACCTGGGCGAGCTGATCGCCAGGCGCCGAGCCGAGCCGTCGGGCGACCTGCTGTCCGCGCTCGTGCACGCCCGCGACGACCTCGGCCCCGGCGGGGGCGGACTGTCGGAGGACGAGCTGGTCGCACTGGGCGTCGGGCTGCTGGTCGCCGGGTACGAGACCACCGCCGGGCAGATCACCAACCTCACTTACACGCTGCTGTCCCGCCGTGAGCACTGGGAACGGCTGGCGAAGCTGCCGGAGCTGCCGCCCGCGGCGGTCGAGGAGCTGCTGCGGTACGTGCCGCTCGGCTCCGACACCGGGATGCCGCGGGTGGCGGCCCGGGACGTGGAGCTGGGCGGGGCGGCGATCCGGGCGGGCGAGACCGTCCTGGTCGCGCGGCCCGCCGCCAACCGCGACCCGTCCGCCTTCCCCGATCCGGAGGAACTGGCCCTGGACCGGGACGGCAACCCGCACCTGGCGTTCGGGCACGGGATCCACCACTGCCTCGGCGCGCATCTGGCCCGGCTGGAGCTCAACGAGGCCATCGGCGGCCTGCTGCGCCGCTTCCCCGCACTGCGCCTCGCGGTGCCCGAGGAGGAGCTGCGCTGGAAGAGCGGCCTGTCCGTGCGCGGCCTGCACGAGCTGCCGGTGACATGGACGCCGACGTGAGCCGGGTGGGCGAGGTCGTCAGGGTGGGCGAGCTCGGGCCCCGCATCGTCGCAAGCCCTGCCCGGGTCACCGACGTCCTGCTCGGCGGGAAGGACAACTACGCGGCCGACCGCGACCTTGCCGCCGCGCTGCTGGCGGTGCTGCCGCAGCTGGACGCGGGCGCGCGGGAGAGCCGGGCGTTCCTGCGCAGGACGGTGGGCACGCTGGCCGAACGCGGCATGCGGCAGTTCCTCGACATCGGCTGCGGGCTGCCGGGCGCCGGCAACGTGCACGAGGCCGCGGTCCGGCACGACCCGGGCGTCCGGGTGGTGTACGCCGACAACGATCCGCTGGTGCTGGCGCACGCGCGGGCGCTGCTGGCCCGGGACGGCGGCGTCGCGGCCGTCCAGTACGACCTGCGCGACCCGGGCGGGCCGGTGGGGCCGCTCGGCGGTCCGGGGCTGATCGACTGGGACCGGCCGGTGGCGGTGCTGCTCGGGTCGGTGCTGCAGTTCCTCGACACCGCGGACGGGCCGTACGAGGCGGTGGCGCGGCTGCGAGAGGCGATGGCGCCCGGGAGCGCGCTGGTGATCTCCCATCTCACCGGGGACTTCGCGCCGGACGAGGTGGCCGAGGCGGCGCGGATCTACGCGGCGGACTGCACGGCCCCGCTGGTGCCGCGCTCGCATGCCGAGATCGCCCCGTTCTTCGGTGAGCTGGAGCCGGTGGCGCCCGGCCTGGCGCCGCTGGCGCCGTGGCGCCGGAACGGCGGTCGCGCCCGCGCGCCCAGCCCCGCCGTCATGTACGCGGGCGTGGGCGTCCGCACGCCCTGACCTCCTCGGGACGGTCCATCTCGCGCCGCCCCGTGACATTAAAAAGAGTGGCTGCTATTTTTTACCCATGGGCAGGATCGCGGGGGTCAGTTCGGAGGCGGTGCGCGAGCGGCTGCTGGAGGCGGCCGTCGAGGTGTTCTGCGAGCGCGGCTACGAACGCGCGAGCACCGGCGAGATCGCGCGCCGCGCCGGGCTGTCGGTCGGCGCCATCTACTCCAACTACGGCACCAAGGCCGAACTGCTCGGGCACGCCATCGCGGCGCACGTCCCGGTCCAGCTCGCCGAGCTGTTCGCCACCGACTCCACCGACACCGCACTCGACCTGATGATCCAGCTGGGGGCGGCGCTCCCCACCCGCACCGACCGGCAGGGGGTGATGCTGATCGAGTCGTTCGCCGCCGCGCGCCGCGACCCCGCGGTGGCGGCGATGATCGCCACCGGGCTGGAACGCCGCCTGGGCGTGTTCCGCGCCACCGTGGAACGCGCCCAGCGCGACGGGGCGGTCCGTCCCGGCCTGGACCCGGTGGCGCTGGCCTACCTGTGCCAGAGCGTCGTCCTCGGCTCGCTGATCATGAACGGGCTGGACACCCCGCGTCCCGACCCCGCCGCCTGGGCCGCGGTCATCGAGCACATCATCACCTCCGTCGCGCCCACCCCCGACCCCGACCAGAGCCGTTCACCCTGAGCACCGCCACGGAGAAAGGCGACACGATGGCCACCAGGGAAACCCTCCGCAAGGACCGCGCGGCGCGCACCAGGCGCGTCGAACGACTGAACACCGCCTCCGTGCGCCGGGTCATCGAACCCGACACCGACGTCACCGGCGACTTCTCCCAGGAGCAGATCGTCCCCGACGAGCTGCTGTCCACGGCCGGGCTCGGCCTCCGCCTCACCCCCGAGCAGAAGGCCAGGCTCGCCCGCGAGGAGGTGGCCTCGATGCTGCGGCTCGGAATCACCTTCGAGGCCGCCCTGATGGCCGGGTTCTCCTTCCGGCTGGCCGTCTCGCCCCGCGTCACCGACCCCCGCTTCACCTACGCGCTCCACGAGATCGGCGAGGAGACCCGGCACTCGCGGCTGTTCGCCCGCGTGATCGGCCAGCTGGAGCCCCGGCAGCGCAACCCGCTCGAAAGCCGGCTCGCCCGCCGCGCCCGCGGCCGCGCCCTCCCGCACCTGATGCGCCGCCCCGCCACGCTGGACGCCCTGGTGCTCGGCGGCGAGGAGGTCCCCGACCTGCTGCAGCGGCTGCTGGCCGAGCACCCCGACACCGACGACTACCTGCGCCGGATCAGCCACTACCACCGGCAGGAGGAGGCGCGGCACCTCGCCTACGCCCGCACCACCGTGGCCGAGCACTACGCCAGGGCGCGGCGCAGCGACCGGCTGGCGCTGCACTGGATCGTCCCGGGCGCGATCGCCGTCATGTTCGACATGATGGTGCAGCCGCTGGTCTACCGGACCGTCGGGCTGCCCGCGCTGCGGACCTGGCGGGCCGTGCGCCGCGACCCGCGCCGGGTGGAGCTGCGCCGCCAGGCGTGCCGGTCGGTGCTCAAGTCGCTGCTCGACGCGGGCGTGTTCGCGCCGGGCCGCGTCCCGTACGCGTGGCGCCGCGCCTGCGCCGTCGACGCGTCCGGCGTCCCGGTCTGACCGCTCACGGTCCGTGACCGGATCCCGTCGCCTGCGAGATCTCACCCCCACCGCGCCGCCCGTTACGGCAGGGTTTAACCCGGATTGATATTGACGGGGTCACAGGCGGGAGGCGTCGACCGGTGCGGCACAGCTTCAGCGTTGATCTGCGGGGGATCGTCGACCTGCTCGGACGCCACCTGTATCCGAGCCCGCGCGCCTACCTGAGAGAGCTGCTGCAGAACGCGGTGGACGCGCTGAGCGCCCACCGCCCCGCCGACCCGCGGATCGCGATCGAGCCGCCCTCGGTCACCGGGGACGGCTCACTGCGCGTCCACGACAACGGCGTCGGCCTCACCGAGGCGCAGGTGCACGAGCTGCTCGCCACCATCGGGCGCTCCTCCAAGCGCGACGAGCTGGGCTTCTCCCGGCAGCAGTTCCTCGGCCAGTTCGGCATCGGCCTGCTGTCGTGCTTCCTGGTCGCCGACGACGTCGAGGTCGTCACCCGCAGCGCCGCCGCCGGGGACGGCGCCGCGACCGTCCGATGGGTCGGGCACGCCGACGGCCACTACACGGTCGAGGAGTCCGCCGTCCCCCGGAACGAGCCGGGCACCACCGTCACGCTCCGCGCCCGCCGCGGCTCCGAGCACTGGCTGTCGGACGACACCGTCCTGCACCTCGCCCGCCACTTCGGCTCCCTGCTCCCGTACCCGATCACCGTCGGGGACCGGCTCGTGACCGAGGGCCCGCCGCCCTGGCAGGCCGACCACGGCGACCCGCGGGCGCGCCGGGAGGAGCTGCTGCGCTACGCCGAGACCGCGATGGAGTTCCGCCCGTTCGACGTCATCGACCTGAAGGTCCCCGCGGCCGGGCTGACCGGGGTCGCGTTCGTCCTGCCCACGCCGCTGCCCGCCAGCGCCCGCACCACCCACCGCGTCTACCTCAAGCGGATGCTGCTCGGCGAACGGGTCGAGCGCCTCCTCCCCGACTGGGCGTTCTTCGCCCGCTGCGTCGTCGACGCGGGCGAACTGCGCCCGACCGCCGACCGCGAGCAGCTCTACGAGGACGACCTCCTGGAGGAGACCCGCCAGGCACTGGGCGAGCAGCTGCGGGCCTGGCTGGTGCGGCTGTCCACCACCGCCCCGTCCCGGCTGAACCGGTTCCTGTCCGTCCACCACCTCGGCGTCAAGGCGCTGGCCGTGACCGACACCGACATGCTGCGGCTGGTGGACCGGTGGCTGCCGGTGGAGACCAGCGACGGCGAGATGCCCCTCGCCGAGTTCCGGCGCCGGCACGGCGGGATCCGGTACACCGCCGGAGTCGACGAGTTCCGCCAGTTCGCGGGGGTCGCGGCGGCGCAGGGCATGGGCCTGGTCAACGCGGGCTACGCCTACGACGCCGAGATCCTCAAGCGGCTCCCGCTGCTCGACCCCGAGATCCGCGTGGAACGCCTGGACCCGGCCGAGCTGGCGACGCGCATGGACCCGCTCGATCCGGACGCCGAGACGTCCGTCCTGGAGTTCCTCACGCACGCCCGCCGCGCCCTCGACCGGCTTGGCTGCGACCCCGTGGTGCGCGCGTTCGAGCCCGTCGCCCTGCCCGCCCTCTACCTGGAGGGCCGCGAAGCCACGCGCCGCGCCGAACGCCAGGCCGCCATCGACTCGGCCGAGGGCGCCTGGGCCGACATGCTCGACAGCCTGGACGAGACCAAGCAGGAGGGGCCGCAGCGCCCCCAGCTGATCCTGAACCACAACAACCCCCTGGTCCGCCGGGTGACGACCCTCGCGGACCCCTTGCTGATCCGCCTCGTCGTGGAGGCCATGTACGGGCACGCGCTGCTGCAGGGACACCACCCGATGCGGCCCGCGGACACGGCGACGCTGAACCGTTCTTTCCTCGGCCTGGTCGAATGGGCCGTGCACAACGTGGAGGACCCCACATGACCTACACCGCGGCTGAGCTGTCGGGCCTGCTCGCCGAGGCGGACGACATGCCGCCCGGCGAGGCGCAGGTGGACGCGGTCCGGGACGTGGTGCGGCACGCCGAGGCGGCGGGCCTGCTGGACGTCGAGATCGAGGCCCGGCTCGCGCTCGTCGACGCGCTCATGCTCACCGCCGAGAACGCCGACGACGTCAACGCGATCGTCACCGCGTTCACCCGCTGCGTCGGGCTCTACACCGCGCACCCGGACCGCTTCGACGACGACCTGCTCGACATGCTGTGGCGGCAGTTCGCCGCCCAGGGGATCGTGCTGACGCTCATGGTGGTGTACCCGCTGCGGCTGGTGCGGGGGGTGTTCGACGACATGGAGGGACGCTGCCGTCCCGACCGCGACGATCTGCACACCGTCCACTCGATCCGCCTGCTGCTGGCCGAGGTGACCGGCGACGCCGAGATGGGCGAGCGCGCCCTGGCGACGCTGCGGCACCGCGAACCGCCCCAGTACGCCTGCCCTGCCTGCCTGAGCCTCTACCAGGTCCGCTACCTGGCGAGCCTGGGACGGGACGCGGAGGCGATCGCGGTGGCGCAGCCCATCATCACCGGCGAGACCCCCTGCGACACCGACTCCCAGCCCGCCGACGTGCTGCAGATCCTGCAGAACTGCTACCTGCGCACCGGCGACCTGGAGGAGGCCCGGGACGCGCACCGCCTGGCCTACCGGGGCCTGGACCACGACGACGAGTTCGACGTGGCGCAACACCTGCGGTTCTGCGTGCTGTCGGGCAACACCGAACGGGGCCTGGAGATCTTCCGGCAACACCTACGCCTGCTGGAGGACACCCCGACCGTCCTGTACGAGCTGGAACTGGCGTCGGCATCGGCGCTGCTGTTCCGCACCCTGGTCGAGGCGGGCCGCGGCGAGGAGGTGCTGATCTGGCCCGCCAACCCCGACGTCCCCGACGAGGAGGACGAGGAGTGGACCTTCGCCGACCTGCACGAGGACCTCCTCCGCGACGTGACCGAGCTGGCCGGCCGGTACGACGAGCGCAGCGGCAACACCCACCTCCACGACCGGATGCACGCGATCATCCAGGAGACACCCCTCGTCGACGAGCTCCCCCTCTCCCCCCTGGCCGCCCGCCGCAAGCAGATCGAACAAACCCCCACCGAACTTCCCGAGATCGCGGACGCCCTCAAGGAAGACGCACCCTTCGAGGAAAGCCCGCTGGACAAGGCCCTGGCCCACGCCCGCCAAGGCGAGGACCTGCTGAACTCCGGCTCCGCCGACCGGGCGATCGGCGAGTTCATCGAGGCCGCGGCCCGGTTCACCGCCCTGGGCGACACCCGGCTGGCCGCGTTCGCCCGGGTGGACCTGTCAACGGCGTACCTGACCGTCGGCCGCCACCTGGACGCGGCCGAGTGCGCCGAGGAGGCGCTGCCCGACGTCCCGCCCGAGAAGGACGCCGAGTACACCGGCATGCAGGCCCGATGGGTGCTGGCCTGCGCCTACCCCGAACTCGGCCAGTCCGAGGACGCGCTGCGGATGCTGGCGGAGATGACCGAACGCGCCACCGAGCCCGGGACGCTCGGCCGCGTCGCCAAGAAGGAAGGCGAGATCCTCGGCGCCCTGGACCGCGACGACGAGGCGGCCGCCCGCTACACCGAGGCCGCGTCCCAGTTCGCCAAGACCGGCGACCTCTTCGAAGAGGCGGTATGCCTGCGCCAAGCGGCACTCGCCCACTCCTGGGCCGGCGACCTGGACGAGGCCCTGGCCTTCGCAGAACGCTCACGCGAAGTCGTGAAGCACCTGCCGCACGACGAGGAGCGCAGCACCTGGGAACTGGCCGTCCTGCAGTACGACCGCGCCCGGATCCTCGCAACGCACGACCGCACCGAGGAGGCCGCCACCGAGGCCGAACTCGCCGCCGAGACCTTCCGCGAGACCACCGACCGAGCCTTCGTCACCCGCTGCGAACTCATGGCCGCAAAGCTCTGGTACGACCTGGGCACCCCCGCCCACGCCAAAGCAGCCCTGGAACGCGCCCTACACGAACCCGCCGAAGACAACGACCACCAAGCCGACCTGACCGAAGCCCAATCCCTCCTGGACGACCTCCGCTAGTAGAACGAAGCAGAACACCCCACCCAGGGAAAACCCCTGCACAAGGCCCCTCCCCCGCTCGACAATGTACGCAGCGCGACCTCGGAGACACGTTCCGTCTCCGGGCCTCCCGGTCGAGCAGAGGGGGTCACCACCCAATGACCGACATTCTGTCCGCTCTCACACAGCCCGCTGGGGGCCCAAGTCACATCCTGACCCTTGGGAACGGCTGGTCGACTGCCATCGATCAGCTCCACGACGGGGCTTACTCCGTCGAGCACCAAGGGGTCATAGACGAACTCCTCCGAGCCATCGAAGCGGGCGAAGAGACCAGCATCGTCCTGCGCACCTTCACCGCCGAGACCAGTCAGACGCTGGCGAACGGGACTCGCATCCCGGTGAAGGAGGTGCGGGGGTGGTACATCGCCGATGGCCGCCTCCACCCGTTGTCAGAACAGCAGATGTTCGCCGCGAGCTGCACGGACACCATCACCGGAGAACCGATCGCGCCCGAGCCGTCTGTTCGCTGCACCGACGCCCACCCGATCGAGGTCGGCGTATGAGATGAAGAAGTTCCGGCCGCAGCCCGGTTTCGTGGTCCCTGCGGTGCCGCTCGGGCCGCGTACGACTGGGCTGTCAGCCGGGTCACGGCGGCGTTGTGGCAGCGGAAGGCCAAGGCGGCCTACGGCGTCCCCGAGGAGTCGCTAACGCCGTGGTGCCCATGGTCGCTGCCTGCGCTGGCGGAGCTGTCCCGCCCCGCGCTCACCGACGCGGAACAACCTCACATCAGCCCGGCAGCGTCCGCATGACCGGCCAGATCCCGCGGACGCCGCTGGACAAGGCATGGGCGGGACGTGCCCACGCCCGTAAGCGCGGCGGCGGGATCCCCCACTCCTCATGGAAGGAACGTTCGTGATGAATGAAAGCCCCCTGGTCAACCCGCGCGATCGGTCCACTCGGACTGCCCGGTCCCGGTGCCCGTCAGCCTCGAGGCACCCACCGAGACCCATCGCCCCTGGGGGCTGGACCACGCGGTGCCCCCTGCCCCAATCCGATCCATGGGCAAGCATGGGAAACCCACCGGCACCAAGCAGGTCAACAAACCGACTGAGTACACCGAGGACAGCAAGACGCGAAAGGACACCGTGACCCAGACGGTGAGCGACCGATGGTTGCTCAAACGGTGCTCTAGCCAGATGTTCTGGGCTTCTGGGTGACGGTAATGCCGTGCCGGTCGCGGTCGGGGCGTCCAGAGGCCGTCCACCACTCGTAGGCGTCGGTCACCTCGCCCTAGAGCCTGCGGGGGCCGTACTGCTCCGCCTCGTAGGTGTCGAGGGCGTTGCGAGTTGTCAGCGGCTCTGGGTGGGTTGGATCGCGCCGAGGCGGATCGCGGCGGCGGCGCCGCCGTCGATGAGCAGGTCGGTGCCGGTGATGAAGTCGGCGTCGGGGCCGAGGAGGAAGGCCGCCGCGGCGGCGATATCGCCCGAGGTGCCCATGCGCCCGGCCGGTGAGCCGTCGATCATCCGGCGCATCGATGCGCCGGAATCGCCGGCGAGTTCGTCACGGCCCTGGGGGGTGGAGATGATGCCGGGACTGATGGAGTTGATGCGGGCGCCGCGGCGACCCCAGGCGAGCGCGGCGGCCGCCATCCTCAACTGGTTCGCCCGCTTGGACACCAGGTAGGCGTCGGTGGGGGCCCGCACAAGGTCGGAGTTGAGGAAGGGCAGGGACAGCAGTTCGTCGGCCCGGGTGAGAGTCAGCGCTCTTTCCATCTCGGGGGTGAGCCGGGGCGCGGCCAGCGTGCCGGCCATGCTGGCGATCACGACGCCCGAGCCGCCGGGCGCGATGACCTTGCCGAACTCCTCGACGCTGAAGGCCACGCCGGCGAGGTCGACCTTCAGGATCGCCGCCGCGCCGGACTTGGCCGCCGACAGGCCGGCGGTGTGGATCAGGTGGGACACGGGCCCGAGGTCGGCCGCGGACTGGGCGAGGTCGGTGACCGAGCCGTGGGAGGAGACGTCCACTACGGCGGAGGTGACCTGGTAGCCGTCGCCTTCCAACTCCGCATGGACCCGGGCCAGCAGTTCCTGGTCGTAGTCGGCCAGGAGCACGCGGGATCCCGAGGCGACCCGGCGGGTGATGGCCGATCCCATACCGCCGACACCGACAGTGACGATGACCTCGTCAGGCATGAGGGGACTCCTATTTTGGCAGACTCTGTCAAAACCCTAACCCTAGACTGGTGCCCGTGACGGGTACAGTCCCCAATCGCGGTGGCAGGCCGAGACGGGCCGCCGACCCGGGTTCTCTCAGCCCCGCCGCGGTGGCACTGCTGGCCGAACGCGGATACGCCGGGTGCACGATGGCCGAGCTCGCGCGGGAACTGGGCATCAGCGTGCGCACGTTGCACCGCTACTTCCCGGTCAAGGCCGACATCGTCTGGAGCCCGATAGAACGCGTCCTGGACGACAGGAGAGCCGTCCTGGACGCCTCCGACCCCGACGAGCCGCCCATGGACGTGCTGCGCCGGGCGATCTGCTCCTCCCTGCGGGACATGGCCGCCGATCAGGAGCACCTGCGCGCGGCGGTGCGGCTGGTCTCGGCCACCCCGGAACTCGCGGTGTCGGAACGGATACGGCTCGGCACCGACGTCAACCGCGACTTCCTCGCCCGACGGCTACCGGACAACGCCTGGCCTCCACTGGCCGAGGTCCTGAGCGCGGCGATCAGCGCGACCACCATGGCCGCCATGAGCTGGTGGGCCGATCAGCCCCCGGGCGTCCACGCCCCCCACACCGTCGTCGACGAGGCGCTCCGCAAACTCCAATGGGGCTTCACAGACCACCCGATCGACGGTTCCGGGCCGCAGGACCATCCGCCCGGGCATCGGCGTTGAGGGCACGGGCGGCTCAGGTGGCCACCGGGCGTTCGCGTTCGGGCTCGGGGTGGGGAACGGTGGGGCGGGGGGTGCGGATGGTCATGGACATTGCCGCGGCGAAGAGGCAGAGGACGGCGGCGCCCCACCAGGCCATGGTGTAGGTGCCGAGTTCGGTGCGGATCAGGCCGGCGACGGCGGCCGCGGCGGCGGCGCCCAGCTGGTGGGCGGCGAAGATCCAGCCGAAGATCACGGTGCCCTGGACGGGGCCGAAGACCTCGCGGGACAGGGCGATGGTCGGGGGGACGGTCGCCACCCAGTCCAGGCCGTAGAAGATGACGAAGACCAGCATGCTGGGCTCGACACTGGCGCCGAACAGGACGGGGAGGGTGAGGAGGGACAGGCCGCGGAGGCCGTAGTACCAGGCCAGGAGTTTGCGGCTGTCCACGCGGTCGGTGAGCCAGCCGGAGGCGACGGTGCCGGCGATGTCGAAGACGCCGACCAGGGCGAGGAGGCTCGCGGCGGTGGTCTCGGGCATGTGGTGGTCGTGGGCGGCGGGGATGAAGTGGGTGCCGACCAGGCCGTTGGTGGAGGCGCCGCAGATGAAGAAGCCTCCGGCGAGGAGCCAGAACGCCTTGCTGCGCATGCCGGTGCGCAGGGCGGACAGGGCGACCTGGGCGGCGTTGCCCCGGGCGGGCTGCTCGGGTTCGGGTTCGGTGGCGCCGTACGGGAGGAGCCCCACGTCGGCGGGGCGTTCCCGCATGACCAGGAGGACGAGCGGGACGACGGCGAGGGCGGCGAGCGCGACGGCGAGGGAGGCGGAGCGCCAGCCGTGCCGGTCGGCGAGCCAGGCGAGGAGGGGGAGGAACACGAGCTGGCCGGTGGCGCCCCCGGCGGTCAGCACGCCCAGGACGAGGCCGCGGTGCCGGACGAACCAGCGGCCCACCACGGTGGCCGCGAACACCATCGCCATGGAGCCGGTGCCCAGGCCGATCAGAAGGCCCCAGCACACGACGAGCTGCCAGCTCGCGTTCATGAAGACGGTGAGGCCGCTGCCCGCGGCGACCAGGGTCAGGGCGAGGGCGGTGATCCGGCGGACGCCGAAGCGTTCCATCAGGGCGGCGGCGAAGGGGGCGGTGAGGCCGTACAGGATCAGGTTGACGGAGACGGCGAGGGACGTGGTGACCCGCGACCAGCCGAACTCGTCCTGGAGCGGGACCATCAGCACACCGGGCGCGGCGCGGAATCCGGCCGCGCCGATCAGGGCGACGAACGCGACCGCCGCCACGATCCAGGCGCGGTGGGGACGACGGAGCACGGTGAACCTCCAGGTGGCACGGGGGGCGAAGGTCACTGTGCACTATTTTCCGAAATGTGCGAAAGTGGCCGGAATGCCAATCTTCCGGAGGATCTGGCCATGACCCATCGCGTCGCTGTTCTGCTGGTCCCGCCGGTGGTGCCGTTCGACACCACGATTCCGGGCCTGGTGCTGGGTTCGGCACGGGACGCCGGTGGACGGCCCTGCTACGAGGTGCGCACCTGCACGCCCGTCCCAGGCCCGGTCGCGAGCGACAGCGACGTGGAGATCCTGGTCCGGCACGGGCTGGAGGTCCTGGACGAGGCCGACACGATCGTGGTGCCGGGCACCTACAGCCGGGAGGAGACCGACCCGCGGGTGTTCGAGGCGCTGCGCCGGGCGGCCGGGGAGGGGCGCCGGCTGGTGTCGATCTGCACC
This sequence comes from Actinomadura rugatobispora, assembly GCF_055379765.1. NCBI lineage: Bacteria > Bacillati > Actinomycetota > Actinomycetes > Streptosporangiales > Thermomonosporaceae > Actinomadura > Actinomadura rugatobispora. The sequence goes on from NZ_AP029191.1 coordinate 3,487,584, forward strand.
GGGGCGTTCATGCTGGGCATGGCGGGGATCCTGGACGGGCGGCGCGTCACGACGTACTGGCGGCGCAGCGAGGAGTTCGCGCGCCGCTTCCCGGCGGTGGAGTTCGACCCGCGGGTGCTGTTCGTCGACGACGGCCGGGTGCTCACCTCCGCGGGGCTGGCGGCGGGCATCGACCTGTGCCTGCACATCATCCGCTCCGACTTCGGCGCGGCCGTGGCCAATGACGTCGCCCGGCTGGTGGTGATGGCTCCGGTGCGGCAGGGCGGGCAGGCGCAGTTCATCGCGGCGCCGGTCTCGTCGGGGAACGGGACGGCGTCGTTGTCCGTTACCCGTGAGTGGGCATTGCGGCACCTCGACCGGTCGCTGACCCTCGCCGACCTGGCCGGGCACGCGCGGGTCAGTGTGCGGACGCTGACCCGCAGGTTCGGCGCGGAGACCGGGATGGCCCCGCTGCAGTGGCTGCTGCACGCCAGGGTCGAGCGGGCCAAGGAGCTGCTGGAGTCGACCGCGCTGCCGGTCGGGGAGGTGGCGCGGCTCAGCGGGCTGGGGAGCGCCGACTCGCTGCGCGCCCATCTGGTCCGGAGGGCCGGGCTGACCCCGACCGCCTACCGGGCGGCCTTCGCCGCCGATCCGCCGCGGGGATAACCCCCCAGGCCGGAAACACGACGGAAACGCGGCGTGCCCGCGAAACAACCGACCGCCATTCCGGCCCCGCACCAATCGTCTTTCCGTAAAAGCGGCCGGAACCGGCCGTAGCGGGGTTCTGATCACGATCCGGTGTCCGTCATCGGCAACACTGTAAGTTGCAGGCCGGAATCGAACCCCGCGGGGCGGCGCGGGCACCGGGACGGAGACTTTTCCGCCCCGTTTTCCGGGAGTCATCTCAATGAATCGGGAGAGAACATGCCGACTCCCACACCGGCACCGGTGGGGTGGACCAACCCCCCGCTCCCCGAGGGCACCGAGGTGTGGACGCCGGCGATCGGTGACACGGTCGTCGTCGGCTCGGAGATCAAGGCCAACGGCTACGTCTACTACCGGTGCACGGGCTTCGGCGAGCCCATCAGCGGGATGACGGTGTACCGGCGGCGCGCGGTCGTCCCGGCCCCGCCCACCGACCCGGCGCCGCCGTCGCGGTCGGCCGCGGGCACCGGCGCGGGTCCCGGGCCCGTCGCGCCCGGCGGCCGGGAGCCGGTGCCCGCGGTGCACCCCGACGCCTCCGCCCCCGACCCGGTCCGGCAGGAGGAGAAGCGCACCCCGGCGTTCCTGCGGCGGCAGCGGGAGCGGGCGCGCGAGCGGGTCTTCGGCCGCGACCTGTCGAACCGGCCCACGGTCACCCCGCCGCTGTACTCCCGCGACCACCGTTTCAAGGACCTCGCCCGGCTGATCGTGAACGGCTACAGCGTCAACGAGGACGGGCTGAGCTTCCAGGTCACCGTCCTGTCCGACCTCAGGCACGTCGCGGTGCCGCACGACCTGATCCCGGTGACGCTGGAGGCCCCCGGCGGCCGGACGCTGGACATCGTCATCGTCCTGACGCCGCCGCCCGACCAGAACGTCTGCACGTTCTCGGCGTCCTACACCTGGAACCAGCTGGCCAAGCTGCTGGAGCTGGAGCGGCCGGACGGCGTGCCCGTCCGCGACGCCGTCATCGAAGCGCTTCCCCAGGCGGGCATCCGGGCCGAGTGGTGGGACAACCGCACCGGCCCGAACGCGCCCCGCCACTACTGCGGCGGCACCGAGCAGAAGTACGGCTCCGGCCGCATCGATCTGCGCCCCATCACCGTGGACGATCTGAAGGCGTCGGAGGCGGTCGCCAAGACGGCGTGGACGGCGGCCGAGCCGCTGCGCACCAGCCGTCCCGTCTACCGGGCGTTCGCCGACCTGCTGCGGCCGGGCCTGGAGATGGCCACGGCGCTGGAGGCCGAGTCGGAGTTCTTCATCTCCGGCGAGCAGCACGTGTCGGTGGTGGCGAAGATGCGGGCGCTGTACTCGCGGCCGGCGGAGCTGAAGGCGCTGGGCGTCGAGCTGATGTCGGGCGAGGACGTGCGCAGGTGCACCGACACCTACTACGACGTCCCGGAGCTGACGCTGCTGCGGCACGGGATCGTGCTGCGGCGCCGCCAGTTCGGCGGGGACGGGCCGGGCGGGTTCCTGCTCCAGGTGAAGGGCCGCACGGTCACCCGGCAGGGGGAGCCGGGCGAGCGGATCCGGCTGACCTCGCAGGTGCATCTGATGGAGCCGGTCGATCCGGCGCGGCTCGGGGAGTTCCTCGCGGGCGGCGGGGTCGACAACGCCTTCGCGCGGGTGCTGGCCGACGGGCCGGCGCACGGCCGTTCCGGGCCGTCGTCTCCGGAGGAGTGGGCGGGCCTGGCGCCGCGGCTGGTCGTCACGGCGCAGCGGGTGAGGTACTCGCTGGAGCTGGCGCACTCGATGACGGTCGATTTCAGCGCCGACAGCGCGACCGGCACCGATCCGGTGACGGGGCGGTCCTTCACGGTGCACACCGTCGAGTTCGGGATCGGCCACGAGGGCCTCTGCGTCGACGACGAGTCGTCGGGTCCGCTGTACGCCTCGTTCTCCGGCGGCGCGGGCGCCAGGGCGTACCGGATCCCGCCGGGCCGGGTCGGCGGCGGGAACGGCACGAGGAGGCCGGCGGTGGCGGCGCGGCGCGTCCTGGTGACGCGGCCGTACCACGTGCCCAGCGACCTGGACGACCCGGAGCTGTTCGGCCGGCGCGACTACCTCCAGTACCGCGACCTGCGCGATCGGATGATGCACCACCTGTTCGGTTACGCGGCCAAGGACCTCGCCCTCGGGGGCACCAAGTCGCACACGCTGGCCCGCCTGCTGGAGATGATCTGAAGGGCGGCTGAAGGGCGGCTGACCGGCAGCTGACGGGACGCTACGGACAAACCGGACGTTCGCCTAGTGTTCGGTCACGCGGTGCCGGGGGGCGACGCGCCCGTCGGTCGCCGTGGCCACGCTCTGCAGCGTGAAGGTCACCATCGTGACCGAGTCGTTCCTCCCCCGGGTCAACGGGGTCACGAATTCGGTCTGCCGTGTCACCGAACAGCTCGCGGCCCGCGGGCACGAGGTCCTCGTGATCGCCCCCGCGCCCGACCGGGACCGTTACGCCGGGCAGGCCGTGCGCACGGTCCCGGCGCTCGCCCTCCCCTGCTACCGCTCGTTCGCCCTCGGCGTCCCGACCGGCCGGATGCGCGCGGCGGTGCGCGACTTCGGCCCCGACATCGTCCATCTGGCCTCGCCCGTGGTGCTCGGCGCGGGCGGTCTGACCGCCGCGCGGGAGCTGGACGTGCCCGCGGTGGCGGTGTTCCAGACCGACGTGGCCGGGTTCATCCGGCAGTACGGGCTGGGCGCCGCCTCGCCCGCCGTGTGGCGCTGGCTGCGCCGGTTGCACGCGCGCGCGGACCTGACGCTGGTGCCGTCCAGCCCGCTGCTGGCCGAGCTGGAGCGGCGCGGCGTGCCGCGGCTGGCGCTGTGGGCGCGCGGCGTCGACCAGGAGCGCTTCAATCCCGGCCACCGCTCCGAGTCCCTCCGCGCTCGTCTGGCCCCGGCCGGGGAGGTGCTGGTCGGTTACGTGGGGCGGCTGGCCGCCGAGAAGCGCCCCCGGATGCTGGCCGCGCTCGCCGGCATTCCCGGGACGCGGCTCGTCGTGGTCGGCGACGGTCCCGAGGAGGGCCGGCTGCGGCGGATGCTGCCGGACGCGGCGTTCACCGGGTTCCGGACGGGACAAGAGCTGTCGGAGCTGGTGGCGTCCCTGGACGTGTTCGTGCACACGGGCGCCGACGAGACGTTCTGCCAGGCCGTCCAGGAGGGGCTGGCGTCGGGTGTGCCGGTCGTGGCGCCCGCCGCCGGGGGCCCGCTCGACCTGGTGCGGCCCGGGCACAACGGGCTGCTGTTCACCCCGGACGACGAGGCCGAGCTGCGGACGGCGGTCGCCGCGCTGGCGGGCGACCCGCTGCTGCGGCGGCTGATGAGCCTGAACGCGCGCCGGTCGGTGCGGGGACGGAGCTGGGACATGATCTGCGACCAACTGCTCGGCCACTACGCGGGGCTCCTCGGCGGCACCGCGGCCAGCGAGGCGGCATGACCGAGCGAAGCGAGGGCATGAGCGCTGTTCTTGCCGGGGGGTGTGGGGGGTCGTCCCCCCACGGAGGAGCGGCATGAGCAAGGCGTTTCCGTTCGTCGTGTCCGTGCACGACGTGGCGCCGGCCACGCGGGTGCCCGTGGACGACTGGGTCGCCGAGCTGGACCGGCGTGCGATCCCGTGCACGCTGCTGGTGATCCCCGGGCCGTACGGCGGCGGGCCCGCGACCGGTGAGGTGCCGGGCCTGGCGGCCTGGCTGCGGGAGGCGGGCGGGCGCGGCCACGAGCTGTCGCTGCACGGCTTCCACCACGCGCGGGTGCCCGGCGGCGCGGCCTGGCGGCAGGCGGTGAACCAGGTGGTGGCGCGGGGCGCGGGCGAGTTCTGCGCGCTCCCGGAGGAGCACGCGCGGCGGCTGCTGCGCGAGGGGCGGGAGGCGCTGGAGGAGGCCGGGCTCGACATCGTCGGCTTCACCCCGCCCGGCTGGCTCGCCTCCCCCGGCACCCGCCGCGCCCTGGCCGGGCTGGGCTTCGCGTACTGGACGAGCCAGCTCGCGCTGCACGACCTGACCGGCGGGCGGACGCCGCGGCGGATGCCCGCGCTGTCGCACCGGCCGGGCGGGGCGGGCGAACGCGCGGGCGCGCGGCTGATGGTGGGGGCGGCCCGGTTCCTCGCGCGGTCGCGCACGCCGTTCCGGATCGCGCTGCACCCGGCCGATCTGGGCAGGCCGGGCCTGCGCGAGGCCGCGCTGGACGCCGTGGACGCGGCGCTGGCGGCGGGCGGGCGGCCGGTCACCTACCGGGCGCTGGTGGGCGCGTGAGGATCGTCCAGCTCGCCAATCTGTACAGCCCGGTGTCCGGCGGCCTGCGGACCGCGGTGGACATGCTCGGCCGCGGGTACGCGGCGGCCGGGCACGAGCGCGCCCTGGTCGTCCCGGGACGGGAGCACGGTCGGCACAACGGCGCCGCGGGCACGATCGTGACCGTGCCGGGGCCGTCGGTGGCGCCCGGCTACCGGCTGGTGCTGGATCCGCGGCCGGTGCTGCGCGCGCTCGCCCGGCTGCGCCCGGACGTCGTCGAGGTGTCGGACAAGGCGACGCTGACCGTGGCGGCGCGGTGGGCGCGGCGGCACGGGGTGCGGTCGGTGCTGCTGTCGCACGAGCGGCTGGACGCGATCCTCGCGCCGCGCGTCCCCGGCGGGTTTCCGCTGCGGCCCCTCACCGACCGCTGGAACGGCGGGCTGGTGCGGGCGTTCGACGCGATCGTGGCCACGTCGGCGTTCGCCGCCGCCGAGTTCGGCCGGGTGGGCGCCCGCGACCTGCACCTCGTCCCGCTCGGCGTGGACCTGGACACCTTCCGGCCGCTGCCGGGCCCGGCGCCGTGCCGCGGCGAGGTCCGGCTGACACACCTCGGGCGGCTGTCCCGGGAGAAGCGGCCGGGCCTGGCGGTGGCGGCGGCGATCGAGCTGCACCGCCGGGGCGTGCCCGTCCGGCTCGACCTGGTCGGCGACGGGCCGCAGGCGGCCGGGTTGCGGGCCGCGGCCGCGCGGGCCGGGCTGCGCGCCCGGTTCCACGGGCACGTGCCCGACCGGGCCGCCGTGGCGCGGCTGCTGGCGGAGGCGGACGTCGCGCTGGCCGCCTGCCCGGTGGAGTCGTTCGGGCTGGCGGCGCTGGAGGCGCTGGCGTGCGGCACGCCGGTGGTCGCGGCGGACCGCGGGGCGGCGCCCGAGCTGCTCGTCCCGGGTGCCGGGGTCGCGGTGCCGCCGGTGCCGGAGCGGTTCGCCGACGGCGTCCAGGAGGTGCTGTCGTGGCCGCGGGAGCGGCGCCGCGCCGCGGCCCGGGCCCGCGCGGAACGCTACCCGTGGGACGCGACCGTCGCGGGCATGCTGGAGGTCCTCACCGCGGGCCGGGGCGCGCTCCGTACAGGTCGATGAGCCCCAGGTAGTCGCCCAGGCCGAGGGTGGCGTCGCGGTCGTCGCAGGGACGGACGTACGGGCTCATCGACAGGTTCTGGTGCCGGACGCCGTCGATGTGCTGGAGCCCGAGCACGTGCAGCATCTCGTGGGTGACGACGGAGACCGCCTCGTACCGCCCCTCCGGGCACCCGGGGACGGGCTGGGCGCCGCCGCGGCGCGGGGCGCGGGTCGTCCACCAGCGCTTGCCCTGGGTCTGGACGGCCATGTCGGCCTCGCGGATGACGTTGCCGACGTGCCAGGTGCAGGTGACCGCGAGGATGTCGCGGTCGGGAGTGCGCAGTTCGGCCCAGCCGAAGGAGTTGATCCCGTTCCTGGACTGGCAGGCTCCGGGGCCGAGGATGTTCGGCGGTGAGTCCGTCCGTCCCGCGTACCGCTGGTAGATGTCCGGCTTGGGGCTGTAGGAGAGCGAGCCCCTGACGCAGTCGGTGCGGACGTCCACCGCTCTGCGCACGCCGCGTCTGAAGGCTCCGGCCCCGGACCCGGCGGGCATCCCGCTGAACGCGACGGAGCCCGGGTAGTAGTGCCAGGAGATCCGCGTTCCGCGCGGCCACCGGTCGGGCCCGAGCTTGCGGGCGGTGTCGGTGCAGGCGGGCAGCGGCGCGAGGGCGGCCTGGCGCGGGCGGCCCTCGGGGATCCGGGCCCGGCGCTCGACGATGGTCGCCGTCCCGGCCTCGGCGTCGACGTCGATCCGCAGTTCCGCGGCGCCGTGGCGGCGCAGCAGGCGCGAGGTCACCGAGGAGCCGTCGTGCGGCACGGTGGCGGCGACCCCGCTCGTGCCCCTGATGACCCGTCCGCGCACGTCGCACTGGAACAGGTCCACGATCCGGGGCAGCGCTCCGGCCCGCAGTCCGGGGCCGGGACGGCACCAGGCCGGCGGCCTGGCCTCCCGCGCGCCCGGCACCGGGCCGTCGGCCGTCGCCGGGATCGCGCAGGCCGCCGCGGTGAACGCGGTGAGCGCGGCCGCGGCGGACAGGGACCCGGCGGGCGAACCCGTCCGGAACTTGTAAGAGCGCACATCACATTACTGGGCACGCGCGACATCGGATAAAGCCATCGACGCCCAAAATCCACCCCAGCACACCCGACGAAATATCCATTGTTCGACCTAGATAACCGGACATCGCATAACCATGTGCCGAGGCCGTGAGCGCCGGGCGTTTCCGGCACCACGGTCGTTCTCAAAAGCGCGTCGGCCTTTGTTAAAGCCCTGGGACGGGGTGGTGGCGTTTCAACGATCAGTGGGTATCCGGCGGACAGACTTCCGTGGATCAGCAGTACCGGGCAGCCGCTTAGCCCTCTGAGAAAGGACGACCGCGATGGGCTCTCAGGGGCTGAGCGTCCCCGCCGTCGGAGGGGACGTCGAGGACGGCGCCGACGAGGGCCGCGAGGAGCGCTCCGAGGATGATCCCGGCGGGAGACACGAAGGACACGCAGGACAGGCGCAGCAGGCCGTGGGCGGGGGAACCCGCACCCTGACCGCGACGAGCGTCATCCCGGTCGTGACCGGCCCGGCGGCCCGTCCCGCCACGGCGTCCCGCCCGCGACCGCTGGCCGCCCTGTACGCGCTCACGCTGGGCACCGCGGACGCGCTCGCCATGGCCACCGCCGTGACCGTCGCCGCCGGCATGGTGAACGGCACGGCGGCGGGCGGCACGGGCGCGGGCGCCGTGACCGTGACCGGCACGGTGACCGCGATGGTGACGGCCGCCGCCGCGATCGTCGCGGTGAACGCCCCCGCCGGGCTCCACCGGTGCCGCCGCAGGCCGTCCCTGCTCGACGACGCGCCCGCCCTCGCGGTGCGCGCCGCGGTGGTGGCGGCGCCGGCCGCGCTGCTGCTCCCCGGGGGCGGAAGCGTCGCGATCTGGCTCTGGATCACCTGCCTGTACTGCGCGTTCGCCGGCGCGTCCCGGCTGGCCGCGGGCGCCGTCCTGCGGACCCACCGCAAGCTGCGCCCGCGCGGCCGTCCCACGGTCATCATCGGCACCGGCCCCGGCGCCGCGCTGGTGGCCGGGGTGCTGCGGCGGCGCCGCGACTTCGGGCTGGACCCGGTCGGGCAGATCGTCACCGGCGACCCGGGCGACCTGCCCGTCCCCGCCCTGCCCGTGCTGGGCCGCCCGCTGGACCTGCGGCGCGCCCTGGCCGCCTGCACCGAGACCCGCTCCCGCGCCGCCGTGGTGATCGTCGCCGACGAGGTGCGGCGCTCGGGTCTGGACGAGCTGGTCCGGATCTGCGCGGCGCTGCCGTGCGAGACGCTGCTGGTCCCGTCCACGACGGACCTGCTGCTCGCGCGCGCCGGGGCGCGGACGGCGCAGGCGCCCGTCGAGCATCTGGAGGGGATCCCCTTCGTGCGCCTGGGGCCGCGTCCCGGCGCGCGGACGGCCCGCGCCGCCAAGCGCGCCTTCGACACGGTCGCCGCCGCCCTGCTGCTGCTGACGCTGTGGCCGGTGCTGCTGGCCTGCGCGCTCGCGGTCCGGATCGAGGGCGGCCCCGGCGTGCTGTTCCGGCAGCGGCGCGTCGGCCTGGACGGCGAGCCCTTCACGCTGCTGAAGTTCCGTTCGCTGCGGCCCGCCGACGACCACGAGGCCGACACCCGCTGGTCGGTGGACGGCGACGCCCGCATGGGCCCGGTCGGCCGCTTCCTGCGCGAGACCTCGCTGGACGAGCTGCCGCAGCTGTGGAACGTGGTCCGCGGTGACATGAGCCTGGTCGGCCCGCGCCCCGAACGGCCGCACTTCGTCCGGCTGTTCTCCGAGACCTGCCCGGAGTACCCGCTGCGGCACCGGATGCCGGTGGGCATCACCGGCTGGGCGCAGGTCAACGGGCTGCGCGGGGACACCTCGATCGAGCTGCGGGTGCGGCTGGACAACCGCTACATCGACACCTGGACCTTCGGAGCCGACCTGCGCATCCTGCTGATGACCGTCCGGGCCGTGCTGACGAGGAACGTCGCGTGAGGCGGGCCCTGGCCGGGCGGTGGAGCCCGCTGGTCGCCGCCGCCGCGCTGTGCGTGTGCGTGCCGCCCGAGATCGGCGCGACCGCGGTCGCGTGGACGGCGCGGTTCGCCGGGTTCGAGACGTTCAGCGACGTGCTGGCCGTGCAGGTCTCCGCCGGGGACCTGGCGGGCCTCGTCCTGGTGACCGTCGCCGCGGTGCTGGTCGCCGCCCGGAAGGTGGCGCCGCCCCCGCTGTGGACGCTGCCCGCCTTCGGGACGGTGGCCCTCGCCGCCGGGATCGCCACGCTGTGCTCGCAGGACATCGCGTCGAGCCTGCCCGGCTACGTGCGGATCGTGCAGCTCCTGGTGCTGGTGCCGCTGGCCGCGATGACGCTGGTCCAGGACCGGACGGACGGCCTGGTGGTGGCCGCGGCGGTGGTCGCGGTGGCGCTGGCGGAGTCGTCCTACGGCATCTGGCAGGCGCTCACCCGCAACGGCGCCGCGATCGGGGGCGAGACGGTCCGGGCGGTCGGCACGTTCGGCGCCGGGGACGTGATGGCGCTGTCGATCGTCGCCGGGTTCGGCGTGGTGTTCACGCTGGCGTTCGCGCTGGCCGGGCCGCCCCGGGTCCGCCCGTTCGCGGCGGCGGCCCTGGCGGTGCTGGGTTCGGCGCTGCTGCTGGCGCTCAGCCGGGGCAGCTGGATCGCGATCGGCGCCGCGGCCGGGCTGGTGCTGCTGGCCTACAGCCGGCGGCTGGCGATGCGCACCGCGGCGACCGCCGCCGCGCTGGCGGTGGTCGTGGTGGGCGGGCTCGGCCTCGGGCTGGGCGGCGGCGACGGCGACCTCGGCGGGCAGACGCTGGCCGCCCGCGCGCAGTCGATGACCTCGGTCATGGACGCCCCCGACCAGTCCGTCCTGGACCGCTACAGCCTGTGGACGGCGGCGCGGGGCATGTGGGGCGACCATCCCGTCACGGGCGTGGGCGTGAAGAACTTCCCCGCCTACCGCGACTCCTACGCGCCGATCGAGCTCTCCTCGGCGGGCGAGGTCATGGACCGGGTCAACGGCTACCACCGCCAGCCGCTGCTGTCCCCGCACAGCCAGTACCTGCTGGTCCTGGCCGAGCAGGGCGTGGTCGGGCTGGTGGGTCTGCTGGCCCTGTTCGGCGCGCTGGCGTACGGGGTGTGGCGGCACCGCGACCCGCGCGACCCGCTGTGGCTGGCCGCGTTCGGCTTCCTGGCCGGACTGCTGATCAACTTCGTGTACGCCGACATCAGCGGCGCCAGCAGCATGCTGGTCGCGATCATGATCGGGCTGGTCGCCGCCGGCGCCGCCACCGGGCTCCCCCGCCCGGGCACCGAGGTCGCGCCCCGTCCCCGGGCCGGGACCGCATGACGGCCGTCGGGGCGCGCCCGCCGGCCCGGGACGGCTCGATCCGCCGCGCCACCCTGCTCACCGGGCTGCTCGTCGCCGCCGGGACCGGGCTGGGCTTCGTGCGCGACCTGGTCATGGCGCACCGGTTCGGGGCCAGCAGCGGTACCGACGCGTTCCTCGTCGCCTGGACGATCCCGGAGACGGTGTCGCCGCTGCTGATCGAGGACGCGATGGCGCTGCTCATGGTGCCGGTGGTGACCCGGCTGCTGCGCGAGCCGGACGGGGTGCGGCCGCTGGTGGTGTCGGTGCTGCCGCGGCTGGCGGTCGCGCTGGCCGCGGTCGCGCTGGTCCTGGTGCTGGCCGCGCCGCTGCTGGTGGACGTGCTCGCGCCCGGCCTGGAGGATCCCGGCCCGGCGGCGCGGTGCGTGCGGCTGACGGCGCTGACCGTGCTGGCCTTCGGGATCGCCGGGTTCATGAGCGCGACGCTGCGGGCGCACCACCGGTTCGGCCCGCCGGCCTCCATCTACCTCGCCTACAACCTCGGCATCCTGACGATGATCGCGGCGTTCGCGGTGCCGCTGGGGATCACCAGCGCGGCGCTCGGCGTGGCGTGCGGCGGGCTGCTCATGGTGGCCGTGCAGCTCCCGGCGTTCGTCCGCTGCCTGCGCGGCGCCGGCGGGCGGGACGCCGCCGTCCGCGAGCCGAAGGGGGCCGCGCGGGACACGGCGGCCTCGGTGACGCTGGCGGCGGCCGCGCCGATCGTCCTGTACACCCTCACCCGGCAGTCGCAGGTCTTCGTCGAGCGCTTCCTCGGCTCCGGCCTCGCCGCCGGGTCGATCTCCCACCTCAACTACGCGCAGAAGGTGGGCCAGGTCCCGATGGTGGCCTCGCTGCTGCTGGTGACCGTGACGTTCCCCCGGCTGGCCCGCGCCTCGGCCGGCGGGGACCTGGACCGGGTGCGCCGCCGCGTCGAGTCCGACCTGGTCGTCGTCAGCGCGATCGTGCTGTACGCCACCGCGATCCTGATCGCGCTGGCGCCGCAGATCGTCGCGCTGCTGTTCCAGCACGGCCGCTTCACCGAGGCCGACGGCGAGCGGACCGCGCTGGTCCTGCGCGTCTACATGCTGGGCGTGTGGGGCCAGGCGATGGCGGGCGTCGCCGCGCGGGCCTTCTTCGCGCGCGCCCGTCCCGTCTGGCACCCGGTGTGCGCGATGGCCGCCGGGCTCGCCGTCACGGGCGCGCTCGGCGCCGCCCTGGTCGGCACCGGCGGCACCGCCGCGCTGGCCGCCGCCAACGCCGCCGGGATCACCGTGGCCGCGGTGGCGCTGCTCCTGCTCGTCCGCAGGCGGGTCGCGCCCGTGTCGCTGCGCGCGGCCGGCGGCGACATCGGGGCGCTGGCGCTCGCGGCCGGCGCCGCGTGCCTGGCCGGGCTGGCCGCCACCGGCCGGTTCCCCGGCCCGGGCGCGCTCGTCCCGGCCGGCGCCCCGCCGCTCCACCAGGCCGGCGCCGGCGTCGCGGTCGTCACCGCGGTCTACGCCGCCGCGCTGGCCCTGGCCGCCTACGGGCGCGCCCGCGCGGGCGGGCCGCTCAGCTCGTTCACCAGCATCCGAAGGAAGAGCACGTGACTCACCCCGAGAACCTCGAGCACCTTGAGAACCCTGAGAGCCGTGAGAGCCGTGAGAAGACCGAGCATCCGATGACCTCGATGCCGATGGTCCTGATGTACCACTCGGTCGACCACTACGACCGGGACCCGCATCTGGTGACCGTCACGCCCGAGCGCTTCGAGCGGCAGCTCCGCTGGCTCCAGGCGCGCAGGCTGCGCGGCGTGAGCGTGGGCGAGCTGCTGCGCGCGGACGCCGAGGGCGGCACCCGCGGGCTGGTCGGCCTCACCTTCGACGACGGCTACGCCGACTTCGCCACCCGGGCGGTGCCCGCGCTGGTGCGGTTCGGGTTCACCGCGACGGTGTTCATGGTCGCCGGGCACGCCGGGGGCTACAACAGCTGGGACTCCGGACCGCCCAAGTCGCTGATGACCACCGACCAGCTGCGCGCCGTCGCCGACTTCGGCATGGAGGTCGCCTCGCACGGCATGCGGCACATCTCCCTCCCGGGGGCGCCCGCCCAGCAGGTGCGGGACGAGCTGCGGCAGAGCCGGTACGTCCTGGAGGAGGCCGTCCAGCGGCCCGTGACCGGCTTCGCCTACCCCTACGGGCACGTCAGCCCCCGGGACGTGGCGGAGGTCAGGGCAGCCGGGTACGACTACGCCTGCGCCATCCGTCCCGACGAGCCCGGCCGCCACGCCCTGGCCCGCACCTACGTCGGCGAGCGCGACCGCGGCCTGCGGCTGCGCGCGAAGGTGGTCCGGCACGAACTGCAATGGCTGGTCCGCATATGACGCGGGTCCTGCACGTCATCACGGGCCTGGAGCACGGCGGCGCCGAACGGCAGCTGGCGCTGCTGCTGGACCACCTGCCCAAGGACCGCGTCGAGTGCGAGGTCGCGGTCCTCACGCACGCGGGCGCGCTGGGCGCGGGCATCCGCGCCGGGGGCGTCCCCGTCCACGAGATCGGCATGCGGAGCAACCGGGACGCGGCGGCGCTGCCGCGGCTCGTCCGGCTGATCCGCAAGGGCCGGTACGACGTCGTCCACACGCACCTGTACCGGGCGTGCGTCTACGGGCGCGTTGCCGCCTGGCTGGCCCGGACGCCGCGCATCGTCGCGACCGAGCACTCCCTGGGCGACGGCCACATCGAGGGGCGCCGGACGACGCCGGGCGTCCGCGCGCTCTACCGGGCGAGCGAGCGGCTCGGCCACGCGACCGTCGCGGTGTCCCCGAGCGTCACCCGGCGGCTGCTGGACTGGGGCGTCCGGCCCGCCCGGCTGGTCACGATCACCAACGCGATCGACGCCGGGGCGTTCGCGTTCTCCGCGGAGCGCCGGGCCGCGGTCCGCGGCGCCCTGGGGATCGGGCCGGAGGAGTTCGTCGTCGGCAGCACCGGGCGGCTCGTGCCGTCCAAGAGCCTGGACCTGCTGGTCCGCGCGTTCGCGGGCACCGGCCGCACGGCCCGTCCCGGCTCCGGCGACGGGCGGCTGCTCATCGTGGGGTCCGGACCGGCCCGGCCCGAGCTGGAGGAGCTGGCCGAGAACCTCGGCGTCGCCGGCCGCACGCACTTCACCGGCGGGACGGCCGACGTCCCCGGGATGCTCGCGGCGATGGACGCCTACGCGGCCCCGTCCGCCCACGAGACCTTCGGGCTCGGCGTGCTGGAGGCGCTGGCGGCCGGGCTTCCCGTGCTCTACCGGACGTGCCCGGCGATCGACGACCTGCCGTCGCTCATGGCGCCGCGCGTGCAGCGGCTTCCGTCGTGGGTGGCGGCCTGGAGCGCCGCGCTCGACGCCCTGCCGCGCACGGAAGCGCCCACCCCGGCCCGCGCGGCCCCGCCGCCGCTGGTGGGGCACTACGCCGTGGAGGCGCGGATCGCCCAGCTCGTCGACCTGTACCACGAGGGCCCGGCGGCGGTCCGGCCCGTGGGCGGCAGCGCGCTCGTCGCCACCTGACGGCCCCGCTCGCCGCCGCCGCACAGCACCTCGTCCCGCACCACCTCCTCGCGAGCACGTCCTCTCCGAAAGGGCCAAGGCATGCAAGAAATCCGCGTCCTCGTCATCCGCGTCCTGAAGAACTTCGGGCGCCGGTTCGCCCTCCCGATCGCCATCGTGCTGGCGTGCCTGCTGGCGGGGCTCGGGTACGGGCTGTTCAAGGCCCCGACCTACTCGGCGACCAGCTACGTGCTGGTGGTCTCGGATCCGGACGGCGGGCCCGCGGCGGTCAACTTCGCGCAGGCGTACGGGCGGCTGGCGTCGATGCGGGAGACGCTCCAGTGGGCGGCCAAGCCCATCCCGGGCCAGGTGCTCGACCGCTCCCGCGCGCGGATCCAGGCGTCGTCCTCGCCGGACACCCCGCTGGTGCGGCTCACGGCCTCGGCCGGCACCGCGATGCTGTCGGCGGAGCTGGCCAACACCGCCGCCGACGCGCTGGTCCGCTACGGCAACGCGCACCAGCACGACACCGGCGTGCGGGTCGCGCCCATGACCCAGGCGTCGGTGCCCGCGGCGCCCAGCTCGCCCAACCTGCCGCTGAACGTGGCCGTCGGGGTGGCGACCGGGCTGCTGCTGGGCGGGCTGGTCGCGGCCACCGGGGTCGCCTCGCGGGTCCGCCGGGCGTTCGAGGCGGCGCTCGCGAGCGCCGCCGAGGAGATCGCCGCCGCGGCGGCGTCCGAGAACGCGGGCAAGGGCAAGGGCGTGAGCAAGGACGGCAAGGACGCCAAGCCCGCGGCGAAGGGATCCCCGTTGACGGCGGAGGCACGCCGATGACCGATGTGGAACTGGGCCGCGTCCGCGCCGTCCCGTTCGTGGGCAACGTCATCGACTTCGGCTCCGGGGTCGATCTCGGTACCAGGACAGGGACCAGGGGCGGGGTCAGCGACGGCTGCTCGTTCGGCTGGACCGTGGAGCTCCACCGCGACGACACCGCGCTCGACGGCCTCGCCGCCGAGTGGGACGACCTCTACGCGCGCAGCCCGGCCGCCACCCCGTTCCAGTCCCACGCGTGGCTGGCGGCCTGGTGGCGCAACTACGGCAGGCGCGGAAGCCTGCGCCTGGCGCTGGTACGGCGGCACGGCCGCCTGGTGGCCGCCGCCCCGCTGATGGAGGTGCGGCGCTGGGGATGCCCGGTGCTGGTCCCGCTCGCCGCGCCGCAGAGCGACCACACCGACGTCCTGCTGGACCGCGACGAGGCCCAGGGCGCCGCCTGGTACCTCACCCGCGCGCTCCTGGGCGCGTCCGGCTGGTGCGCGCTCGACTTCCCCGAGGTCAGGCCCGGTTCGGCGGCGCACGTGCTGGCGGGGGCGTGGCCCCGGACGTCGTGGCGCACGCCCGCGTCCACCTGCCTCGAACTGCCCGCCGGGGACATCGCGGGCGTCCTGGGCCGGCTGCCCCGCCGCAGCGCGGGGAAGCTGCGCGCCAAGCTCCGCCGGATCGACGCGTACGGGATCACGGCCGCGCCGGTCCCGGCCGAGGACGCCGTGGCCGGCGTCGAGCGGCTGCTGGAGCTGCACGCCCGGCAGTGGCGGGGCCGCCCGATCAACCCGGAGCACGTCCGCCCGCGCTTCGGCCGCCACCTGGCGGACGCGCTGGGCCCGATGATCCGCGACGGGCGGGCCGCGCTGTACGAGTACCGCTGGGAGGGCGGGCTGGTGGCCTCCGACCTGGTGCTGATCGGCCACGAGTTCGCGGGCGCGTACCTGTACGGGGCGGAGCCGAACCTGCGCGACTTCGTCGAGGTGACGCTGATGCTGCTGCGGCAGGACCTGGGCGTGGCGCGGGACGCGGGCGTCCCGGCGCTGAGCATGCTGCGCGGGGACGAGCCGTACAAGAGGAAGTGGCGGCCCGTCGCCGTGCACAACGAGCGGCTGATCCTGGCGCGCGCACCCGCGCTCGCCTCCGCGTACGCCGCCGCCGCGCGCTGCCACGCCGAGCTGCGGACGCGCCGGGACGAGCACCGGCATCGTGCCGAGCACGGCGGGCGCACCGCCCCCACGGGACCGGGCATGGACGGCCGCCATGCGTGACGGGCTGCGCGTCCTGCACGTCACCCAGCCCACAGACGGCGGGGTCGCGGTGTACGTGGCGCAGGCCGTCGCCGACCAGGTTCGCCGGGGCTGGGACGTGGCGGTGGCCTGCCCGTCCGGCGACTCCGAGGGCGCGGGCGGCCCCGGCGGCGGGCTCCCGGCACGGCTGGAGGAGTTGCGCGTGCCGCATCTCGCCTGGGACGCGGAGCGCGAACCCGGCGCGCGCACGCTGCGCGAGGCCCGCGAGCTGCGGCGGATCGTCGACCGCTTCGGGCCGGACGTGCTGCACCTGCACTCGGCCAAGGCCGGGCTGGCCGGGCGCCTGCCGGGCCCGTCCGCGCCGGGCGGCCCGCCGCGTCCCGCGACGATCTTCCAGCCGCACGGCTGGTCGTGGCTGGCCGTCACGGGCTCACGGGCGGCGGCGGTGCTGCGCTGGGAACGGTACGCGGCGCGCAACCGGACGGACGCGCTGATCTGCGTCGGCGCGGGCGAGCTGCGCCTGGGCGAGGCGGCCGGGGTGCGCGGGCCGTACCAGGTCGTCCGCAACGGTGTGGACCTGAGCCGCTTCACCCCTGCCGGGGACGCCAACCGCCAGGCCGCGCGGGACGCGCTGGACCTGCCCACGGGCGCGCCCCTGGCCGTGTGCATCGGGCGGGTGACCCGACAGAAGGGCCAGGACGTGCTGCTGGCCGCGTGGCCCGCGGTCCGGGCCGCCTGCCCGGACGCCCTCCTGGCCATCGTCGGGGACGGCGACGACCTGCCCGCGCTCCGCCGCCGGGCGGACGGGCTGCCGGGCGTGCTGTTCGTCCCTCCGGTGCCGGACACGCGCGCGTGGTTGGCGGCGGCTCACCTGGTCGTGCTGCCCTCGCGCTGGGAGGGGCTGCCGCTGGTCGCGCTGGAGGCCCTGGCGTGCGGCCGCTCCCTGGTGTGCAGCGGCGTTCCCGGGCTCACGGAGGTCCTGCCCTACGGCGCCGGGGCGCTCGTCCCGCCCGAGGAGCCGGACGCGCTCGCCGCCGAGTTGACCTCCCGGCTGTCGCGTCCGCGCGACGCGGACGAGGAGGGCAGGGTGGGCGCGGGCGCCGCCGGGGCGTTCGACCTGTCCGGCACGCTCGCGCTGCTGGCGGAGGTCACCGCCGGACTGGCCGGCCCCGGAGCGGGCGGAGAAGCCGACGGCGATTCTTGGACGGACGAGGTGTTTCCGCCGAAGAGTTCGCGATAGACGGCCGCCGAACGCGGATTGTTCTGGCACTGCCACACGCCGTGCGGGCAATAATCGGCAATGCTTTGGTACATCATGTTGTTCTGCTCCATCCAGTGATACATCCCACGGATGTAGTCGGGATTATCGGAGTTACGGAACAGTCCCCATTCCGGGATGGACAGCCGCTTGCCGTGGACCGCCGCGAACATCGCCTGGTCCCGCAGCCCGAGCGGTTCATGAACATACCGGGCGAAATTGCCGCCCTCCGGCTGGTCGTAACTGTCGGAACCGATGATGTCGACGACGTCGTCACCCGGATAGCACTCGGTCCACGGCACCGCGTCACGGCCCCGCGCCGCCGTGAAGTCGAACCGGAACGCGGTGCCCGGCACCGACCGCATGGTCCACACGATCCGCCGCCAGTAGGCCCTCCACGCCGCCGGGTCGGGCCCGCACCGGTGGCTGTAGGTGGTGCCGTTCATCTCCCAGCCGGGCACCAGGACGGTGTCACCCATCCGCTCCAGCACCAGGCGCTCCGCCAGCGTCCTGAAGTGCCGGTCGTAGGCCCCGGACGCGCCGTTGCGCAGCATCTTGGCGACCGCCCGGTCGGGCAGCCCCACCTCGTTCGGCGCGAGCATCGGGACGTTCAGCACCAGCATCCGCCCCGGGACGGCGTGCCGCCACAGGGACCACGGCCGCAGGATCTCGAACGGCCCCTCGATCGCCTTCCACACCTCGCCGGGCAGGTAGGTGCGGCCGACCGTGACCGGGGAGCCGAGCCAGCGCTCGAACGCCTCGATCCTCTGGACGCCCTCCGCGCCCGACCCCAGAAACGCGCCGAGCGGTATGCGGCGGCGCTTTTCGCGGCGCATTTCCTGGGATGTCGCGGGTGGGTTTCCCGAGGCGGAATCGGGGGATGTTCGGAGCGGTGTTACCGCCCGGGATTCACCGGCGACATGTCCGGTGGATTCGGGGTCGGGCCGGCTCGCGGTGATGGCCGCCACCGTCAGCGCCACGACGACCGTGAGGCCCGCCACAGCACGGCAGAGAAGTCCCAAAGGAGATCTTGCACGCCCATGGCCGAACGGCCCCCGAGCACGATGGTCATCGCCTGAGCTCATGCGTAACGTATGCCCGATGGCGCGGGTGGATGAACAAACGGATCTCCGCACCGAGAGCAGAATTACCGTTTTTTAGAGAAAGCTTCCTTATTATGTATTACCGGCTAAGAGCGCATTTTCCGGCGAAACGGGCGGCCTGACCGATGCAGTCCCCGCCGCCGCCCGCCGCCCCGGGCGCCCGCGCCCCCGAGCTCGACGCCGGGCTGCCGGTGCTGCTCCTGCGCACCGACCGCAACCCCTTCCACCACGGGACGCTGGGCGCGATCCGGTCGCTGGGCCGCGCGGGCGTGCCGGTCCACGCGATCCTGGAAGGCCCCGGCAGCCCCGCCGCACGCTCGCGCCACCTGCACCGGCGCTGGCCGTGGGGCCCCTCGCCGCACACCGCGCCCGAGGCGCTGGCCGAGCACCTGCGGCACATCGCCGGGCTGATCGGCCGCCGCACCCTGCTGCTCCCGCTGGACGACGCCGGCGCCATCTTCATCGCCGAGCACGCTCCCGCCCTGGCCGAGTGCTTCGCGTTCACCGCGCCCGACCCGTCCAGCCCGCGGCGGGTGGCCGACAAGTCGCTGCTGGCCGAGCAGTGCGCCCGGTTCGGCATCGACTGCCCCGAGAGCCTCGTCCCGCGCTCCCCCACGGAGGTGGAGGCCGCGCTGACGCGGCTGGGCCTCCCGCTGGTGGTGAAGTGGCCGCGGCCATGGCTGCTGCCGCCCGGCCATCGCGGCACGGTCGTCGCCCGTACCGCCGCCGAGGTCCACCGGCTGTTCGCCCTCGCGGCCACACTCGGCGGGGCCGCGGCCCAGACGGCGGGCCCGCCGATCCTGCAGCGCCACGTTCCCCCCGAGGGCGGCGACTGGTTCTTCCACGGCCACTTCGACGGCGACGGCGCCTGCCTGTTCGGCGCCACCGGCCGCAAGCACCTCGCCCACCCCGCCGACGCCGGCCACACCGTCTCCGGCGAATGGGTCCTCAACCCGGCGCTGGAACGGCTCGCCCACAAGATCGTCGACCTGCTCGGCCACCGCGGCACCGTCGACCTGGACTTCCGGTTCGAGGCCCGGACCGGCACCTACCACCTGCTCGACTTCAACCCCCGGCTCGGCGCGCAGTTCCGGCTGTTCCGCGACGGGTCGGGCCTCGACCTGGTCAGGATCGCCCACCTCGCGCACTCCGGCCGCGCCGTGCCCCAGGCCCGCCCCCGGTACGGGCGCACCCTGCTGGTGGAGAACCACCTCCTGCACCATGCCCTGACCCGTCCGGGCGAGCGCCGCGCGGCCGTCCGGCGGCTGCGCGAGGCCGGCGAACCGGCCTGGTTCGCCGCCGACGACCCGGTCCCGTTCCTGTCCATGGCAGGGCGGAGCCTGGCGCGCGGCCTGGCCCGCGGCCTGCGGCGCGGCACCACCGGAGGGTAGCGGCCCACCACCATCACGACACGGGGGAACCCATGCACGACTCGACCGCCGACGCGCTCATCGTCGGGGCGGGGCCCTACGGCCTCTCGACCGCGGCCCACCTCAAGCACTACGGCCTGGACGTCCGCGTCATCGGGACGCCGATGGAGTTCTGGGACGGCAGCATGCCGCGCGGCATGTTCCTGAAATCCGAGCCGTTCGCCTCCAGCCTGGGCGCCCCGTTCGCGGGCGCCGCGTTCACCGACCGGCATCCGGGGTGGCGCAATGGGCGGCCCATCCCGCTGGCGACGTTCGTGGAGTACGGCCGCTGGTTCGCCGAGAACCTCGTCCCCGACTGCGAGGACGCCCAGGTCGAGCTGGTCGATCGCCACCGGTCGCGCGGCGACTTCACCGTCACGCTGTCCACCGGCGAGGTCGCGCGGGCCCGCGCGGTCATCATGGCGATCGGGGTGCGGTCGTTCGCGCACACGCCCGTCGTGCTGTCCGGGCTGCCCCCGCACCTGTGCACGCACAGCGTCGAGCACCGCGATCTCGACCGGTTCGAGGGCCGGGAGGTGGCGGTGATCGGCGCGGGCCAGTCGGCGCTGGAGACCGCGGTGCTGCTGGCCGACGCCGGGGCGCACCCGCTGGTGCTGGCGCGTACCGAGCGGCTGGCCTGGAACTCGGTGCCCGTGCCGTCCCCGTCGCTGGTCAACCGCGCCCTGCGCGGGCCGCACTCGGGGCTGGGACGCGGCTACCGGACGTGGCTCTGGGCCGAGCACCCCTGGGCCACGCGCCTGCTCCCGGACGGGACGCGGCGGCACCTGGTCCGCACCACCATGGGCCCGGCCGGGGCGTGGTGGCTGCGCGACCGCCTGGACGAGCGCGTGCAGGTGCTGACCGGCCGGGTGGTCACGGGCGCGCGGGAGTCGGACGGCGGGGCCGTGGTCCGCACGGCGGGCCGCACCGGCGGACGGGGCGAGCACCACGCCGACCACGTGATCGCCGCGACCGGGTTCGTCCCGGACCTCGGGCGGATCGACATCCTGGCGCCGGAGCTGCGCGGGCTCGTCCAGGCCGCGCACCGGTCGCCGGTGCTCGGGCCGTCGTTCGACAGCACGGTGCCGGGGCTGTACTTCACCGGGCTGGCGTCGGCGGCGAGCTTCGGGCCGGTGATGCGCTTCGTGCACGGCGCCGACTTCACGGCCCGCCGGATCGCCGCGCACGTCGCGGCGCGGGCCGCCGGCCTCGCGGCGCAGCCGGCCGTCACCCCGCCCGCGCGTCCCGCGGAAGAGACCGCCAGCGAGGCGGCCAAGGAGGCGGCACCCCAGGGTTGACCGACCGCACGACCTCGCCACGTTCCGGCAAACAGTCGGTAGACCACCAGGCCCAGCACGGTGCCGGGGGCCACGCTGGGGGCCGACGGGAAAGACACGCCAACCGGAAACGAATGCGGGCGATCATTACTCTCAGTGCTGCTATCGTCGCCCAACGTCACACGCGACGCCGTCCCCGAGGAGTTCCGCGCATGCAGCCGGCACCGATCCGCGACGGGGCCCGCCGGGTCCCCGAACCGGTGCCGCACGCCCGCGTCCTGCTGCGCGGGGCGGCGCGGGTCGCGGTGGTCGCGGGGCTCGCGTTCGCGGGCTGGTACCTGCTGTCCGCGCTGGCCGGGTCACCGGCCTCCGCGACCGCGGACCCGGCCGACCCGGGCGGCGCGGCCGGACGGCTCGGCGCGGCGCTCACCGCGAGCGCGGACCGGGCCTCCGGCGACGTGCTCGCGCACACGACCGAGCACGCGACCGAGCACGCGACCGGGCGGCTTCTCGGCCGTCCCTCGTCCGCCGTCACGAGGCTGGTGGACGAGGTCTCCGACAGGTCGGGGCTGCACGAGCTGCGTCCGGCCGGGGCCGCGCTCATCGGGAGCGCCGGGCTGCGGGACGACCAGCGCGCCGTCGACCGCCTGCTCTCCCCGCTCACCGAGCAGCCGCCCGCGCTGGGCACGCTGCCCGGCACGGGCCGCGCCACCGCTCTCCAGGCCGCGCACGACGACGCGGGCGCGCAGGCGTCCCCGGCCGGTGCCCGCGGCGGGTTCTCGGCGGCGGCGCCGGGCGTCGGTTCGGGCGCGTCGCTGAAAACGGGCTGCGGGTCCTGCGCCCGCGCGGGGCAGGGGCCGTCCGCGCCGCAGCCCCTCATGCCCCCGGGGCAGGGCGACGCGAGCGCCGCGTTCCTGCACACCATGTACGGGCCCGGCCCGATGACGGGCACCCTTTCCTCCCCCATCGACGCCACGCCCGCGACCGTGGACGTGCGCGCCCTTCCGGCGGCGGCGATGCAGGACAAGTCCGCACCCGCCCGCCCGATGGTCGTCCCCGACTAGGACGGCGGCGAACTCGGCCCGTCGACGCATTCGCCGTCGACGCGAGCGGCCCCAGCGGCCCACTGCACGAACCCACCGGAGGAGAGGGCGGCCAACGCCCGCCGTTCCCCGGACTTCCCAGCACCTCATCAGCAGCAGGCAGTGCGCGCCTCGCGCCCTTGCCGTTCCCATCCGATCCGCTACACCGCAACGAGGGAGTAGGACATGCGGAACTGGACGAGAAACATCGCCCGCACCGCCCTGGTGGCGGCGGGCATCGCCATGGCCGGCACAGGCCCCGGCACCGCCTCAGCCGACATCACCAGCGGCGAAAGGGGCTCCAACAGCGGCAACCAGATCTTCGCCCCTCAGAACACGCCCATCAACATCTGCGGCAACGCCATCGGCGTCGTCAGCGTGGCCAAGGCGTGGTGCGTCGGCGGCGCCCACGTGCACGGGGGCAAGGGCAACGTCACCTCGGGCAAGCACAGCATCGGGGGCGGCAACCAGATCGACCGGTCCCAGAACACCCCCATCAACGTGTGCGGCAACAGCGTCGGCGTCGTCGGCGTCGCGAAGGGCGACTGCCCGGGCGGGGCGACGGTGAACGGGGGCCACGACCACGGCAAAGGCAGCTCGCAGCACCGCGCGTCGGCGTCCGTGGGCGACGCGTCCGGCAGCAAGTCGGAGGGACCGCTGAGCGGGGTGCCGACGGGCCAGCTGACCGGCACCGACCCGGTGCGGCCCGTCTCCGACCTGGCCGGTTCGGTGGGCCTGCCCGCAGACGCTCCCGCCACGTCCAAGCCCGGCGCGCCCAGGCCGGCCCTGCCCAAGGCTCCCGCGCCCAAGCCGCGGGCCGCCAAGCCGCAGGCGGTCAAGGCGCCGGCCGCCCAGTCCGCGCTGCCGCTGGAGGGCCTCAAGCTGCCGTCCACCGCGCGGCAGAACGTCCCCACCGGCCAGCGCACCCGCGACATCCCCGAGGCAGGCGGCATGCTGCGCGAGGCCGCGGACACGCTCGGCCTGCCCTCGGCCGAGGGACTGCCGGACGCGTCCGGGCTGCCCGGGGCGCAGGGCCTCACCGACACGATCGGGCGCGGGCTCCGCTCGGCGCAGAGCCCGCAGGAGCTGAACGGCACGCTGGCCGGGGCCCCGGCCGCGCTTCCCGCGGCCGGCGCGTCCGCCGGGGAGACGGTCGCCCGGCGGGTCGCCGAGCAGGACCCGCCGGACCCGACGCAGGGCGTGCGCAAGCTGATCGAGTCGCTCGGCGTCGCGATCCGGCCGCTGCAGCAGAAGACGGTGCCCACCCCGGAGCAGGCGAACCAGCTGAAGGAGCTGAAGGACCGGATGGGACAGCAGAAGCAGCAGCAGCCGGGCCGCCCGCCCGCGCAGGCGCCCGCGCAGTCCGCTCCCGGCGGCCGGCCCACCCAGCCCCAGCAGCAGAGGGCCTCCGAGCCCCCGCTGCCGCTGCCGCTGGACGGGCTTCCGATCAGCGTGGGCCGCGGCACGCCGCTGAACCCCTGACCTCCTGATCCGCGGCCCTCAGGCCCTCAGACCCTGAGGCCCGAGGGCCGCGGCACCTCCCCCGGACGAGCGACGGACACGGGAACCGAAGGACGAAGGACACCCGAAGGCATGCGTACACAGGCCGTCATCGGCACCCTGCTGGCAGCGCTGGCGCCGGTACAGGCGGCGGCCGCCTCCCCCTCCGCGACCCGCACCCCGCCCCACGCCCCGACGGCCGTCTCCGCCCCCGCGAAGCCCGCCGGGCGCGTGCTCGCGCGGATCTCGATCCCCCGGCTGAAGCTGAGGCACCGCCCGATCCGCGAGGGCGTGTCACGCCGCGTCCTGGCCCGCGGCATCGGCCACTATCCCGGGACGGCGATGCCCGGCGAGATCGGCAACGCGGTCCTGCTCGGCCACCGCACCACCTACCTGGCGCCGTTCCACGACCTCGACCGGCTGCGCCGCGGCGACCGGATCATCGTGCGCGGCGGGCGCACGACCCACGTCTTCCGCGCCTACGGCACGCGGATCATCTCCCCGCGGAAGGCGAGCGTCCTCGCGCCGGTCCCGTTCCGGAAAGGGCGGACGCCCCGGGAGAGCGTCCTCACCCTCATCAGCTGCCACCCCAAGGGGTCGGACCGCATGCGGATCGTCGTCATCGCCCGCAAGGACGGTGCGCCGTGAACCGGTCGCTGCAGGAACTCCCGACGCCCCCCGCGTGGATCTCCAAGCCGCTGTACGCCATGACCCCCGACGAACTGCGCGACCTGCACGCCGCGCTCTGCCGCGAGACGCCGCCGGACGCGGCGCTGCTGCGCGCCGTCGACAGGTGCCTGGCACTGTTCGCCCCGCCTCCGGCCGCCCTCCCCCGGCCGCCCGCCGCCGTCACGCCGGCGGACGACGAAGAGGACGAGGACGACTCCTGGGCCCTGGACGGCTGAGCCCCCCCGGGACCGGCCGATCAGCGCAGCTGGCCGGCCGGCCTGGGCCCGGCCCGCTCCCCGCCGTTCACCTGCAGCAGGTACTTGACCAGCGACGTCAGCACGCTCTTCGCCGACTCCCGGCTGCGCGCGTCGCACAGCACGACCGGCGTCTCCGGGTTCAGGTCCAGCGCGTCCCGGATCTCCCGGGCGGCGTAGTCGAACCCGTCGTCGAAGCAGTTGACGCCGATGATGAACGGCAGGCCGCGGTTCTCGAAGTAGTCCACCGCCGGGAAGCAGTCCGACAGCCGACGCGTGTCGGCCAGCACGATCGCGCCCAGCGCACCGTGCGAGAGCTCGTCCCACATGAACCAGAACCGGTCCTGGCCGGGCGTCCCGAACAGGTACAGGATCAGGCCGTCCCGGATGGTGATCCGGCCGAAGTCCATCGCCACGGTGGTCGTGGTCTTGCGGTCCACCCCGGAGGTGTCGTCGACGCCGACGCTCTGCTCGGTGAGGACCTCCTCGGTCTGCAGCGGCTTGATCTCGCTGACCGCGCCGACGAACGTGGTCTTGCCGACCCCGAAACCCCCCGCCACGAGGATCTTGACCGCGAGGGGCATCGCGGCTTCGGTGGCGTCAGAGCGCCTCGAGTCCATGGAGCACTTCCCTGAGCAGATGTTCGGTCACGGTCTGGCTCTCCTGCTGCGGGCGCCTGACCGCGATGAGCCGGTGGGCGAGCAGGTCGCCGAGCAGTACCCGCACGACGACCAGCGGCAGCCCCAGGCGGGCGGAGACCTCCGCCACCGAGTGGGGCCGCACGCACAGGTCGACGATGGCCAGATGCTCGGGTCCGATGTCGGGCGAGGCGCTGGCCGGGGTCGCCACCGTAGCGATGATGGCGATCATCTCGAAGCCCTCGCCGCGGGTGCGTGGCCGGGCCCGGCCGCGCGTCAGCGCGTACGAGCGGACGAGGGGACCCGCGTCCTCGTCGAGCCATTCGTTTCCGGGGCCGTTCATCTCCCTGTCACGACCCCTCGTCGAACTCGATGGTCGACTCCGTACGGCCGCGCCGGGTGCCCCGCTGGATCGAGGACATCATCGAGCGCATTTCCTCGGGCGAGCGTTCGGCGCGCGGCGGAGCCTGCTCTTCCGGGGCGGCGTTCTCCCCGGTCGACTCCTCCCGCAACTGCGGCGCGAGGTTGGCCTGGCGGACGCGGCGCGGCAGGTCGGGACGGTCCGGGCGGTCGCCGCGGCCGCCGCGGCCGCGGGAGGCGCCGCCGGGCGGGCGGCGCAGCGGACCGGTGTTGCCGCCGCCGGAGCGGCGTTCGGGTCGCAGTTCCTGGACGGGCCGTCCCCCGGGCACCTCGCCCGCCGGTTCCGGCATCGGGACGGCGACGGGGCCGGGAGGGGGAGCGTGGCCGGGAGCGGGCGCGGGAGGCATCGGCGGCGCGGCCGGCGGCGGCGGCGGTACGTGCGGCCCGCTGGGGGGCGGAACGGGAGCGTTCGGTTCGGACATGGGCTGAGACGGTTCCCCGTGCGATCTGCGGTGCCGCGCGCTGTGCGGCACCTCCGGTTCGTTGGAGTGCAGGCGCAGCACCGGCCCCCCGTTCCCGGCGGGCAGCGCGCGGTCGTGGCCGGGGCCGCCGGGGCCGCCCCGCACCACACCGACCGGCAGCAGCGCGTCCTCGCTGCGGCGGGTGAGCGCGAGCTGCGCCTCGCCGCCGCCGACCTCGTACCCCTCGGTGTCGCCGTGCACGACGATCTCCTCGGGGAGCAGGACCACCGCGCTCATCCCGCCGAACGGCGAGGTGCGCAGCGTCACCTTGATCTTGTGCCGCTGGGCCAGCCGGCCGACGACGAACAGGCCGAGCTGGGCGCTGTCGGACAGGTCGAACTCCGGCGGGCTGGCCAGCCTGGCGTTGGCGGCCGCCAGGCTCTCCTCGTCCATGCTGAGCCCGCGGTCCTCGATCTCGATGGTGAAGCCGCGGGCCACCGCCTGCCCGGTGACCTGCACGCTGGTGTGCGGCGGGGAGAACGAGGCGGCGTTCTCGATCAGCTCGGCCAGCAGGTGGATGACGTCGGCGACGGCCACCCCGGAGATCGACGCCTGCGACATCGGCGCCACCGACACCCGGGTGTAGTCCTCCACCTCGGAGGCGGCGGCGCGGGCCACGTCGATGACCGCGACGGGGTTGCGCCAGCCGCGGCCCGGCGCCTGGCCGGAGAGGATGATGAGGCCCTCCGCGTGGCGGCGCATGCGGGTGGCGAGGTGGTCGATCCGGAACAGGTCCTCCAGGTCGTCCGGCTCGGTGATGCGGCGCTCCATGGAGTCCAGCAGGTTGAGCTGCCGGTGCAGCAGCGTCTGGCTGCGGCGGGCCAGGTTGACGAACACCTCGCTGATGCCGCGGCGCAGCCCGGCCTCCTCGACCGCGCCCTGGATCGCGGTGCGGCGGGCGGCGTTGAACGCCTGGCCGACCTGGTCGATCTCCTCGGTGCCGAACGACAGCGGCGGCGCCTCGGCCGCGACGTCGACCTCCTCGCCGCGGCGCAGCCGCTGGATGACGCCCGGCAGCCTGGTGCTGGCGAGGTCGAGCGCCTCGCGCTTGAGGCCGTTCAGGTCGCGGATGACCGAGCGGGCGGCCCAGACGGCGAGCGTGACCGACATGACCACGGCGACCAGACCGAGGATGCCGGCCAGCGCGACGCGCAGGATGATGGCGTCCGAGATCGGCTTGGCGCGCGCCTCGGCGGCGCTGACCAGCGACAGCTCCAGGCCGCGCAGCCGGGTCAGGTTGGTGTCGACGGTGTTCTTCCACAGGATCGGGGTCTCGTCGCCCGCGCGCGGCATCCGCGGGGCGGAGATGAACCGGTCCTCCAGCTGGCGGAGCCGGCCGTACTCCGGCGTGCCGGTGACCCGGCGGAAGTAGGTGCGGTCGCCGGTGCGCAGCTCGGGGGAGGCGATGTCGTACAGCGCCCGCTGCGTGCCGACCAGCTTGACGAACTCGGCGTGCTCGGGACGGGTGATCTGCCCGGCGGCCAGCACGCCCGCCAGCAGCGCGTCCTCCTGGGAGAGGGCCTCCCGGGCGCGGGCCAGCGCGACCTGGTTGCGGGCGTCCTTGGCGACCTCGGCGTTGCTCAGCGTGGCCATCGTGCCCTGCAGGGTGCCGATGCCGCCGAGCAGCCCGGTGAAGTCGGCGAACGCCTGGGTGCGGGCGGTGCCGCCGGTGTCGATCGCGTTGCGCTTGGTGCCGAGGTTGTTCAGCCCGGTGATGATCTCGCGGGCGAGCTGGCGGGTCTGCTGCGGCGCGCTGTCCAGAGCGCCCTCGTCACCGGCCAGCCGGCGGAACAGGGTCGCCTGCCGGTCGGTGACCAGCCGCGCGGACTCCATGATCGCGAAGTCGGTCGGCGCCTTCGAGCCGAGGTACACCATCGTGGTGCGCCGCTCGACCTGGAGCGCGCTGCCGAGCGCGCCGGAGGGGTATTCGAAGTGGTCCTGGACCGTCTCCACGTTGCGCAGGTTCAGGCCCTCCCCGAGGGTGACGCTCGCCGCGAACGCCCACAGGATGGACAGCGACACCAGCGACACCAGCACCAGCGCCGTGACCTTGAAACGTACCGTCCCGAACCGTCCGGTCCCGGGTCGAGGACGCCGATGCCTGATACGTGATCCCATTCGACGGTCCCTTGATTGCACTGGGGAGGCTCTCCGTTAGCCGACGGTCACTGATCGCACGAGAGGGTACAGGGCTACGTGATCGTTTGTGCGGGTTGTGGATAGAGATCTGAATCATTGTGATTCGCTGGACATGACCGGTTGTCACGGGCCTACAATCCGCGAGCGTGATCTTCAAGAGCCTGCCCAGCCAGCTGCGCCACCTCCAGCGACGGCCGAACGCGCCCGGCTCCCGTCCCTCCGGCGGACCGCCGGGCGACGCGCTCGGCGCACCGTCCGAGGCCCCCCGGAAGGCGACGGACCGCTCGTCCGGCGGCGCCTCCGGCGGCGTTTTCGGCAGTGCGCGCTCGACCCGCGGGCGCGGCCGACTGACCACGGCGGTCGCCGCCACGGCGGCGGTGACGGCCGCGCTGGCCGCCGGCTGCAGCGGCGGCTCGTCCGACGCCGCCCGCACCTCCCTGCCGCAGATCCCGGCCCAGCAGGTCATCGGCGCCACCGAGGGCCAGCTCAACCTGGTCGCCTGGGCCGGGTACGCCGAGAACGGCTCCACCGACCCCAAGGTCGACTGGGTCACCCCGTTCACCAAGGCCACCGGCTGCAAGGTGACCACCAAGATCGCCGACACCTCGGACTCGATGGTCGCGCTGATGAAGACCGGGAAGTACGACGGCGTGTCGGCGTCCGGCGACGCCAGCATCCGGCTCGTCTACGGCGGTGACGTGGCGCCGGTCAACACCTCACTGCTCACCAACTATCCCGACATCGCGGACTACCTCAAGGAACAGCCGTACAATTCCGTCGGTGGGCAGATGTACGGCGTCCCCCACGGCTACGGTGCCAACTACCTGATGTACCGCACCGACAAGCTTCCGCAGCCGCCGACGTCGTGGAGCGTGGTGTTCGAGAGGAACTCCCCCGCGGCGGGCAACATCACGGCCTACGACTCCCCGATCTACATCGCCGACGCCGCCCTCTACCTCAAGTCGCACCGTCCCGACCTGGGCATCACCGACCCGTACGAGCTCAGCGACGAGCAGTTCGACGCGGCGGTGGCGCTGCTGAAGCAGCAGCGCCAGATGGTCGGGCAGTACTGGCACAGCTACGCCGACTCGCTGCAGTCGTTCAAGATCGGCGACGTGCACGCGGGCACCACCTGGCAGGTGATCGCGCTGCTGGCCGAGGCCGAGAAGGCCCCGGTGCAGACGGTGCTGCCGGTCGAGGGCGCCACCGGGTGGTCCGACACCTGGATGATCTCCTCGCGGGCCCGCCACCCGAACTGCATGTACCGCTGGATGAACTGGATCAGCACGGCGAAGGTGCAGTCGCAGGTGGCGCAGTGGTTCGGCCAGGCCCCCGCCAACCCCAAGGCGTGCCGCTACACGGCCAAGACGTTCTGCGCGGAGTACAAGGTCGGCGACGCCGACTTCTACAAGAAGATCGCGTTCTGGAAGACGCCGGTGACCAACTGCGGCGACGACCGGGGCGACTCCTGTGTGGACTACTCCCGCTGGAGCCAGGCCTGGGCAGAAATCAAGGGATAGAAGAGGTGACCGCAGCGACCCCCTGAGAGAAACAGCAGCAGAACCCCCGCTCTCCAACTTCCCCCGGACACGTGCGATGGCGCACTACAAGGAGACGTTTCCCGTGAAGTTCAGCTACGCCATGCTTCCCGACTACCCGGTCGCCGAGTCGCTGGCCTCCATCAAGCTCGCCGACGAGCTGGGTTTCTACGCGGTGTACGCGGCCGACGAGCCGTGGCACAAGGACCTGTGGCTGCTGTTCGCGGCCGCCGCCGCCCAGACCTCCCAGGTCCGCCTCGGCCCGTCCGTCTCGGCGGTCACGCTGCGCGAGCCGACCCTGATCGCGCAGGCCGCGGCCACCCTGGACGAGCTGACCGGCGGCCGCGCCGAGGTCGTGCTGGGCAGCGGCAACTTCGGCGTGCTCGCCCAGTACAAGATCGACTGGGCCAAGACCAAGCCGCTCACCCGGGTCAAGGAGGCGACCGCGGTCGTCCGCACCCTGCTGGACGAGGGCGCCATCACCCGCGACGGCGAGTTCTACTCCTATGACGGCCTGTTCACCTTCGCCCGGCCGGTCCAGGAGCACCTCCCGGTCAAGATCGGCGCGATGCGCGGGCCGAAGTCGTTCCAGGCCGCCGGTGAGCTGTCCGACGGCGTGCACCACGCGCTGAGCTACTCGCGCGGCGCGTACGAGTACGCGGTCGAGAACTTCAAGATCGGCGCGGAGCGCGCGGGCAAGGACTGGCAGTCGCTGGACATCGGCGCCTGGGTCGTCTTCGCGGTCGGCCCCGACTCGCAGGCGGCGAAGGAGGCTGCCCGCAGCATGGTCGGCCTGTACGCCTCGGCGATGCCGGCCGAGCAGCTGGAGCGCAACGGCGTCGACCCGGCCGACATGACCCCGATCATCGAGGCCATCGGCGCGGGCGACCTGGCCAAGGCGATCGAGCTGACCACGCCGGAGATCACCGAGAAGCTGTCCCTGGCGGGCACCCCGGACGAGGTCCGCGCGAAGATCGAGAGTGAGATCGCCCCGACCGGCGTCAACCACCTGATCGCCGCGATCACGGACGCGGGCCTGGTGAAGCAGTTCACCGGCCGCGAGCTGGAGGGCGTCCCGAACGTCGACGGCCAGCTCCGCCTGATCCACGACGAACTGATGCCGGCCTTCAAGTAAAACCACCCTCAGGAGGGGCCGGGCGCACACCGCCCCCGGCCCCTCCTTTGTTGTCCACAGCCTGTGGGCAAAGAAGTGACTGCGCTACGGAAGATCCAGCTCCCCACGCCGAATCCGCGTCACGAGATCCGCGAGAGCCTCCTGGCCAAGCGCGAGATGACCAGCCTCGGGAGCCTTGCTGTCGCGAACACCGACGCGACAAGAGCCCAGCTCGGCCACCTCGACACACTCCATGGCGCCGCCGCCCTCGCTGTGGCTGCTCTTACG
Organism: Actinomadura rugatobispora; assembly: GCF_055379765.1. Classification (NCBI taxonomy): domain Bacteria; kingdom Bacillati; phylum Actinomycetota; class Actinomycetes; order Streptosporangiales; family Thermomonosporaceae; genus Actinomadura; species Actinomadura rugatobispora. The sequence continues at coordinate 3,518,731 of NZ_AP029191.1, forward strand.
CCAAGCCGTCATGATCCTCACCCATCCTCGCGATGCACTCAAGCGACTGCTCTTCGTTCCATGCCTGCGCCGCGAGCCGCTGGAAGCGCTGGACTGCGCGAGCGGCTTCGATCTGATCGTCGATGATCCGACCCACGGCCAGGGCGCTGCCCGACAAGGCCGCCAATCGGCGGTCGGGCATCGTGAAACACCAGAAGGGACCGTCCACGCCGATATGGGGCGCGGCCGACAGCGGGAGTACCCGGATGGACACGTGGTTCAGCGTGCCCACCTCCAAGAGCCTGTCACGCTGGGCCGCCATGATCTCGTGACTCCCCATCGGGCGGAGCGCGATCTGGTCGATCAGGATCCAGAGCTGTGGCTCATTCTCCAGGATCTTGGACTGGACTTCCATCCGTTGCGTGACAGCCTCGTCGACGTCCTGGATGTGCCCGTTGGCGCGCCCCACCTCCAGGAGCCCCCGCGCGTACTCCTCGATCTGGAACGGGATCGGGATGAGCTGCGAGAAGATCTGATGTTCGATCGCCCTGTGCTGGTAGCGGCGGCGACGTGCCTGGAAGTTCACGTCCAAGCCCTGCTTGGCGAAGACGAGCATGGTCGCGAAGACGCCGCCGGTGTCCCATGCCAGGTCGAGGGCCTTGCACTGGTTGGCGTCGAGCTGCTTCTCGCCGGACTCGTACTTGGAAACTTGGGCGTTCGAGCAGCCGATGATCTTGCTGACTTCGGCCTGCGTCAGGCCATGCCGCATGCGCTGAAAGCGCAGGTAGTAGGCCATGAAGTCGTGGATCGAGTTCGTGGGCTCGGGGGAAGGCCGGACCATGTGGAAGCCCCTCTCGCTTCTGATCGATTTTCCGATTTCGCCGGCAACAGTGACAGAGCCGGTTCGGTGCGCCACTCTGTGCAAGGGCTCACAGATGTTCACACCGAAAGGCCAGGCAGATGTCAGGCACAGCGATAGAAACGAAACGAGATCGGGAGATTACCTGTACGACGCTTCCCGCACCGACCGTTCCCGCCAGTGTCCGGCGCCTTGTGGAACAGCGGTTCGCAGCACTCGGGCTTAATCGGGCAATCGGTAGGGAAGTACGTCGGGATATTCTTCTCGCGGTCTCGGAGCTGGTGACCAACTCATGTACAGCGACTCCCCGCTCGGCGATCACCTTTCGGGCCGCTTTCGAGGATCGGTGTGTGATGGTACAGGTCTGGGATGCCAGCGATGAGCAGCCTACCCCAAGAACGGCCATCGAACTAGAGCTCGATGACATTACTCCGGATCCGAATGCCCTTGACGAAGGGCACCAATCAGACGAAATCGGAGGTTTGGGGCTGCCTTTGGTCATGGCTCTGGCCGATGAGATCGGCATCGATCCGACGCCGCCGAAGGGAAAGTGGGTCTGGGCGCGCTTTCACTTCACGCCGGCGACCGCTACCGATCAAGAAAAGGACGAAGAGGCGAATCCGTCGGGCGCCGGTCAAGCGGCCGGTGGGTGAAGGGGGCCGTTCCGCGCGAACGAGCCAGCGGTCAGGTGGTGTAGACATAGTCGTCCAGAGGGAAGGTCCGTGACGCCCGCCGCGCCTGTCTCGAACTGGTAGGTCGTACGTAGGCGACGTCGCCGTGGTGGTCGTAGTAGAAGCTGTTCGCGGTCGCGCATCTGCGAGTGGCCCACAGCGAGGTTTCCAGTCGGCGCCTCATCTGCCGGGTCCATCGTGCGGTCGGCTCCCGGCGTACCTCCACGGTGGTGGCTCCGCGCCTCCGCGCCTCGGTGATCACGCGGACGATGTGCGCGGAGCTCGTCTCCACCATCTGGTGCCAGGCCCCGCCGACCCATCCGTACGGGCCGTACATCATGAAGTGATTGGGGAGCCCGGGGATGCTGATGCCCTCGTAGGAGTGCAGCCGATGCTCGGTGTAGTGCGTCGCCAGGTCGAATCCGTCGCGGCCGCGGACCGGAGTGCGCCGGAAGTTCTCTGGATCGCTGGCCGTGCGGAACCCCGTGGCCAGCACGATCACGTCGACCTGGCGTTCGCGGCCGTCGACGGTGCGCAGCCCACCGGGAGTGATCCGTTCGATGGCGTCGGTGACGAGCTCGACGTTCGGGCGGTTGAAGGCGCGCAGGTAGGTGTTCGACAGCGCGGCGCGTTTGCAGCCCAGGCCGTACCGCGGAGTCAGCCTGTCGCGCGTGTCCGGGTCGCGGACCTGCCATCGGTACCACAAGGCCCGTGTCAGCCGTTCCATGCCATGCACGATGAACGGCGCGCGCCGGTGATTGACCAGAATGTCGATCAGAAGGACCTCGACGCTGCGGGCCGCGGCGACTCGTACCGCGGCCTGCACGCGTGGCATGCGCTGGAACAGCCACATCAGTGTCCTGGGTGTGGGCAGGTCCAGCTTGGGGGTGACCCAGATCGGGGTGCGCTGGTACACCTCCAGCCGAGACGCCTGCCGTGCGATGTGAGGGACGAGCTGCACCGCGCTCGCCCCGGTCCCCACGACCGCGACACGTTTGCCGCTCAGATCGCAGGTCCGGTCCCAGCGCGCCGAGTGCAGAATCGTCCCGGCGAACCCGGCCGCGCCGGGGAGGTCCACGGGCTTGGGATCGACGAACAACCCGATGGCACTCACCACGAAGCGAGCCGTCACCTCCGAGCCGAAATGATTCCCGGCTCCGCCGAGGCGAAGACACCACACCTGGGCGCTCTGGTCCCATACGCGCTCAACGACCTCGGTGTGCAAGCGGACGTGCGCCCTGAGGCCGTACCGGTCGGTGAGGTGATCCACGTATGCCTTGACCTCGGCGCCGTTCGCGTACAGGCGGCTCCACCGGGGGTTGAGTTCGAAGCTGAACTGATAGCCCTGAACCGGGATGTCCACGCCAACGCCGGGATAGGTGTTGTCCCGCCATGTCCCACCGATGTCATCGGCCCGCTCGAGAATCACGAAGTCCTCGATGCCGGCCCGTCGCAACGCGATCCCCATTCCTATCCCGCTGAGCCCGGCGCCGATGATGGCGACCTCGACCTGGGCACGGCCGTCGGAGCCGACGCGTCCCGGCCCCGTTCCGGTCCCAGGTGTGCGATCGCTCCGGAAAGCCCCGTGTTGAGAACCGCGCACTGTCGCATCCCTCGCTCCGTAGACCACGTTGGCTACACAGAGTGTCCAGTCGCGTACGGGGAATGCAGTACCGCAAGCCTCACATCAGCGTGACGTCCCAGAGGCACGGCCCGACCCTGGATGCCATACTTCGCCGCAGTCGCCGCAGCCCTGATCCGCTACCGCCGGCTCACCAAATGAAACGACCCCTAAAGAAGAGGCGCCCGCCGAAGCGGACGCCCCTCCTGCCGTACGACCCCCGATGCTCCCTCCCTAGAGGAGGGAGGACGTCGCCATGTTCGAGATGCTGAACATGTACATGGTGGCCGCGCCGAGCAGGGCTATAGCGAGCGCCTTAATGGCAGGCTCCTCTCGCAACGCAGCGGACGACACTGTCTCGCCGCGTGGATCTTCAGATGATCGAGAAGCTACCAGGGCATGCGAGAAGCCGCTTGGAAACACTGGAAAGTCGATCACGCATTTTGCGGTTCGAATGAAATTCCGTTCTAGATGTCACTCCTGGGAATTTCAGCGAATCCGCCAGAGCCCCTCGTCCACGCGGAGATCGGGCAGGCCGGGCACCGGTGCCGTGGCCGCGTACAGCACGCAAAGGTCGTCGTCCTGCTCCATCGCGGCCCGAAGGCGACTGCCGTCCGGCAGGATGACCGTCCACAATCCCGGCGGTTCGGCGTCGCCGTACAGCACGTACGCGTCGAAGCGGGCGGCGAATCGTTCAGCGAATTCCCGGCGGCCGACGCGGTCGGCCAGGCGGCCCTCGATGCCGACGTTGAAACTCATGGCGAAATGGCCGGACATCTGGGGGTCGTAGGTGCAGTACGCGGCGAACACCGCGTCCGCTGGACGGGCCCGCAGTTCGTCGGTGATGCGATCGGTGTGGGCGACGAACAGCTCCGCCTCGGTGATCTCGAAACAGTCCAGTAGGAAGGTCCGCAGTTCGCCCTCCGGAACCGGACGGGACGACAGGCAGTCATAGCCGGTGGCCTCCGACTCGGTCATGGACACCAGGATGCCGCGCACCTCAGCCGATCTGCTCGGCCAGCGCGACGAAGATGCCGGCGGGGCCGCGCAGGTAGGCGAGCCGGTAGCTGTCCTCGTACCGCACCACCTCGCCGACGAGTTCGGCGCCGTGCGGCCTCAGGCGGTCGATGACGTCCTCGATGTCCTGGACGGCGAACATGATGCGGTGCATGCCCAGCGCGTTCACCGGGACGGGCTGGTCGCCACCCGGGCTCGCCGGCGAGTGGTACATGGTCAGCTCGATCCGTCCGGTGCCGTTCGGGGCGAGCATCGTCGCGATGTCCGTCCGGACTCCGTCGAGCCCGATGAGGCGGTCCACCAGGCCGCCCTCCAGCGTCGCCTCGCCTTCCAGCTCCATGCCGAGTTCGGTGAAGAACGCCTTGGCCGCGGCGAGGTCGTCGACGACGATGGCGATGTTGTCCATCCGCTGGAGCGTGCCGCGCTGCTCGGTGTGGGTCATGATGATCTCCTGTCGGGGTCCGTGGGGTGTGGTCAGGCGCGCCGGCGTTCCTGCTGCCGCCGCATCAGTTCCTCGATGGCGGTGGGCAGGGTGGTCTCGAAGTCGATCAGCTTGGCCCACGTCGGCCTCACCACGATCCGGACCATGCCGTCGTAGAGCGACTTCACACCGACCTCCCACTCGGCGCGCTGTTCCGGCGTCATCTCGTACGTGCCGTTCCACTGGAGGTACTCGTCCGGGATGCCGTCGACGACGTCCAGCTCCGCCCGGCCGCGGAGGAGCAGGACCTTCGGCGGGTGCGACTCGGTGTCGATCGTCAGCGCGACCGCGGGGTTGCGGCGCAGCGCCGGGAGCTTCCGCGCGTTCGTGGCGGTGCACATGACGATCTCCGAGCCGTTCCAGACGATCCCGATCGGGATCGACCGCGGCGTGCCGTCCAGCGCGACGAAGGCCAGCCGGGCCAGGTCGCGGGCCAGCAGTTCCTGGCTGAGCGGGCGGTTCAGTACCTCGTCGACGGCGTTCCGGTCCATGGTTCGGGCTCCTCAGTTGTAGTGGCGGCGGGCGCTGGAGCCCACGCGGGAGATGTCGGTCCCGTAGATGTGCAGGCTGACGGCGGTCTCGTCGCCGACGTTGCGGATGCGGTGGATGTCGCCGGGCGGCGCGAAGCCGCTGACCTCGCCGGGCGGGTTGTCCCGCACGCCGATCGGGTTGAGCGCGTCGTCGAACAGCTCCTCGTGCTCGACACCGGACAGCACGCCGACGACGCACCAGGTGATGTGGTCGTGGATCCGGGTGGTCTGACCGGGGCGCCAGACCAGGCCGAGGACGGAGAACGCGCCGTCGGGCTCGGCGTGCAGGAGGTGCCCGGCGACCCGGTCGGGCCGGCCGAGACGTTGCTCGGGGGTCAGGATCTCGGGGCCGGGCAGGTGCGCGCGGAGCCGGTCGGCGACCAGGTCCGCGGTGTCCGTCCAGCCGGTCCGCGCGTCGACGGCGTGGCGCACGGCCGCGACGAGATCGGTGAGCGTCACTGATGAGCGGAGCATGGCCGCGTCCTCCTTCGTACGGCGGGTTCGTCCTGATCAGCGTCTCGCGCACCGACTCATTCCGTCTAATGACAATGTTCGGGCGAACACATGCGTATCGTTGATACATGCTGGACATCCTGCGGTTACGGGTCATCGCGGCGGTCGCCTCGGAGGGCTCGGTCACCAAGGCGGCCAAGCACCTGAACTACTCCCAGCCCGCCGTCAGCCACCATCTGGCCAGGTTGGAGGCCGAGACCGGGGCCAGGCTGGTCCAGCGGGTCGGCCGGGGCATCCGGCTCACCCCGGAGGGCGAGCACCTGGCCCGCCGCGCCGCCGAGATCGTCGCCCGGGTGGACACCGCCGCCGCCGAGCTGTCCGCGATGGTGGGCCTGCGCACCGGCCGCGTCCGGGTCGCCGGCTTCCAGTCGGCGCTCGCCGCACTGGTGCCGCACGCCGCGCGCACGCTGCGCCGCGAGTACCCCGGCATCGAGATGCGCCTGGTCGAGGCGCACCCGCGGGTGTCACTCGACCTGCTGCGCACCGGGCAGGTCGACGTCGCGGTCGTCTTCCGCTACGACGACACGATCCCGGACGACATCCGCGCCACGCACCTGTTCGACGACCCGATGTACCTGCTCAGCCTCGAACCCGACCAGACACTGACCGGCAACCGCGACTCCGCGTGGATCGAGGGCTGCGAGAACTGCCGCCGCGAGTTCCTCGACGCCTGCGACAAGGCGGGTTTCGTCCCGTCCATCGCCTACACCAGCGACGACACCATCGTGCAGCAGGCGCTGGTCGCGGCGGGCATGGGCGTGACCACGATGCCGGGGCTGACGCTGCGCACCCACCGCGCGCCGGGGATCAGGACCAGCGTGGTGCGGGAGTTCCGGCGGCGCGTCTACCTGGCCGCCTACGGCGACCCGCCGGATCCGCCGGCGACCACGGCCTTCGTCGCCGCGCTGCACCAGGCCGTCCAGGAGATCCGACCGGGCGAGCCGACTCCTTAGGAGCCCGAGGCGTCGCTCGCGCCGCCGCCGATACGGGCCTGTACCTCGGCCGCCTCCGGGAGGCCGAGCGCCTCGTACAGTTCCAGGGCCTTCCTGCGGTACTGGTCGGCCTCGGCGGGGCCCCGCGTCTGGGCGACGACCTCGCCCAGGCTGCTCAGGGCATTCGCTTCCTGGTTGGCGTCTCCGATGGCGCGGGCGAGAGCGAGGGCCTCCTCCAGGTGCTCCAGAGCCGTGCCGTACTTTCCGGCGCGGTGGTGTGCATCACCTATCTCGCGCAGAGCCCAGCCCTGCTCGTACTTCTCGGAGAGCCGTCGGGCGAGTTGCAGGGCCTTCTGATGGTGGAAGAGTGCCTCTCCGTCCCGGCCGAGCCGGGCATAGCAGGAGCCGAGCCCGTTGAGGGAGTCCGTTTCGCCGCGCACGTCCCCGACCTCCCTGTAGAGGACGAGCGCTCGCCGGTACTCCTCGACGGCCTCTTCGAGACGGTTCGTCCTGCGGTAGACGGACGCGACGTTGTTGCTCCAGACGGCCTGGTGCTGCCGGGTCATCTCCCGGACGCGGGCCGCCCGCTCGTAGTGCCGGAGGGCCGAGTCGAACCGTCCGAGCTGGCGTTCGAACTCGGCGGTGTTGTTCAGCGTGATCTGGAGGCCGCGCATGTCGCCGGCCGCCTCGTACAGTGCGAGCGCCCGCCGCATCCGCTCGATCGCCTCCGGGTAGCGGCCCAGATGCCACAGCACGATCGCCACGTGGCTCAGGACCGCGGCCTCTCCCGTGTGCTCGCCCGCGGACCGCCACAGTTCCAGGGACTGCTCGTAGTAGCCCACGGCGACGTCGTACTCGGACCGGGTGTAGTGGATCAGGCCGTACAGATCGAGTGCCTTCGCGACGAGGGCGTCGTCTTCGAGGGCGCGTGCCTCGTCCAGGGCCTCGGTGGCCGACCGGAGCGTCTCCTCGTAGCGGCCCATCCTCCAGAGCACCATGCCCAGTTCGAGGAGGGAGTGCGCCAGCCCCGCGCGATCGCCGATCCTCCTGCACGCCTCGACGGCACAGGTGTGCACTTGCGCGGCCTGTGGAAGGGCACCCGATTCCTCCAGGTGGCGCTGCAATGCCCTGGCCAGTTCCACGGCATGGCGTGCCCTGCCCTCCTCCACCGCGAAGCGGGCCGTGGCGACGAGGGACTCCAGTTCGTCGTCAAGCCATTCCCTGGCCTGCTCCCTGTCCCCGATCGGAGCGGGGGCGACGGCGGCGGGCGCGTTCGCGCGGGCACGCTGGGGGACGTGGGGGAACAGGACGCGGTCGGCCTCGTCGGCGGTGGCCAGATAGTGGTCCAGGAGCCGGTCCAGCGCCGGGCCAGGCGCGAGATCGGCCTCCTGGAGCGCCTGGCCTTGCGCGTACTCGCGGATCAGATCGTGGAACCGGTGGCGTCCGTGGCGCGGTTCGGAGATGAGGTTGTGGTCGAGCAGCCCCTCCAGGAGCGTTTCCGCGGTCCCCCGGTCGAGGTCGAGGAGGGCCGCGGCCGAGCCGGTCGTCACGTCCGTGCCCGGGTGCAGGCCGAGGAGCAGGAACGCGCGGCGCAGATCGTCGTCCAGGCCCTGGACCGAGAGCCGGAACGCGGCCGCGACCGCCCGGTTCTCGGCGCGCATCTGGTCCAGCCTGCCGGGCCGGCTCAGCCGGGCCGCCAGGTCGGCGGCGGTCCAGCTCTCGCGATGCCGCAGGCGGTTGCCGACCAGTTGCAGCGCCAGCGGAAGATGGCCGCACAGGCGGGTCACCGCGGCCACGCCCGGGGCGTCCGGCGCGGTCAGGGGACCGGCGACCCTGGACAGCAGCACGACCGAATCGGCCGGGGCCAGCGGCCCCAGCGGGAGCGGGCGGGCATGGTCCAGACCGGTCAGCCGCTGCCTGCTCGTGATCAGGACGAGGCACCCGGGCGTGCCGGGGAGAAGCGGCCTGACCTGGTCGTTGTCGAGCGCGTCGTCCAGGACGAGCAGCAGCCGGCGCCGGGCCAGTTCGGTGCGCCACAGCGCCGCGCGGCCGTCGAAGTCGCCCGGCATCTTGCGCTGCGGGACGCCGATGGAGCGCAGCAGCCTCTCCAGCGCGGCGGCGGGCTCCACCGGGGCCTGCCGGACGTGGTGCGCGCGCAACTCCAGGAAGATCTGACCGTCCGGATAACGTTCCGCGAGCCGATGGGCCAGCTGGACGGCCAGGGTGGACTTGCCCACGCCCGGCATGCCGTCGATGGCGATCACGGCGACGGTGCCACCGCTGTCGTCGACCATCTCCTGAAGCCGCCGGAGCTCGGTCTCGCGGCCGGTGAAGGTGTGCGTGGCGGGCGGCAGGTCGCTGGGCGGCGACCAGGTCGAGGGGGCGGTCGGCGGCGCGAGTGCGGGATCGTCGGCGAGGACGCCTCGGTGCAGGTCGCGGACGCGCGCGGTCGGAGAGGTGCCCAGGTCGGCGTGGAGCCTGCGGCGGAACCGGTCGAAGGTCTGGAGGGCCTCGCCGGAGCGGCCGTCGCGGTGCAGGGCGAGCATGAGCAGCTCGACCAGTTTCTCCTCGTAGGGAAACTGCCCGATGAGGTCGTTCAATTCCGCCGTGATATCGCTGTGGCGGCCTTGTGAGAGTTCCAGTTCGAGGCGTTCGCGGGTGGCGACGAGCAGCTCTTCTCGAATGCTCTGGCGGCGCCGCTCGGCCCAGTGCCCGCCGATGCCGTCGAGCGGTTCGCCGCGCCACAGCCGGGCCGCGTCGCGCAGCAGGCGCAGCGCGTGTTCCGGGTCGCCGTTGTCGGCGATGGCGCGGGCCTGCGCGCGCAGGTCGAGGAACAGGTGGTAGTCGATCCGCAGCGGGTCGACGTCCAGCACGTAGGCGCCGTTGCGGTGGTCCAGCCGGACCCCGCCGTCCAGGTCGTGCAGGAAGGAGCGGAGCCGGGCGACGGACGGGTAGATCAGGTCGCGGGCGCGGTCGGGGCGGTCGGCGTCCCACAGCCGCTCGACCAGGGTCCCGGTCGGCACCGGCCGGCCGGGCGCCATCAGCAGGATGGCGAGGATGCGGCGTTCCCGTGCCCAGCCGCGGAGCTCGCGCGGGCCATCGGACCACACTTCCAGCGGACCCAGGACACGGAATTCCATCCGCTCCCTCTCCCATGGAGAAAAGCGCCCTTGACCCAAAAGATTTTGCCAGTGTCAAGGAATGATGGCCAGAAGTAAGCATGGTCTTGCGTGGCCGGTTCGGGCCGGGACCGCATGCCGTACTGCAAGCCCTTCCGCAAGGTGCACCGCAAGGTCGGTCGCCGATGCTTCGTGCAGGGGTCGCGTCGGACAGCCAAGCACCTGGGATCACCAAGGGGGCAGGAAAAAGGATGTCCGTCAGCGAATGGCGCCGGGGCCCGATCGGGCTCGACGCCGAACGGTGGGCCACTCGGCGCCCGTGCAGGACCGTGCTGATCGTCGTGCACACCGTCACTTCGGGGCAGCGTCTCATGGACGCCGTCCATCTCATGGAGAACGACCTGCGCGTGCAGGTGTTCTTCACGCAGGCGCCCGACGAGTTCGGCACCGGGGTGCCGGAGTTCCTGGCCGGGCTCGGCGCCGCGCGGCTGCCGTGGGAGCAGGCGACGCGGCTGGAGTTCGACCTGGCGATCGCGGCCAGCTACGGCGGGGTGCACGAGCTGCACGCGCCGCTGATCGTCATGCCGCACGGCGCGGGCCACGGCAAGCTGGTGGCGCGGCGGGCCGGGCGCGCGGCCGGGGGCCGGGCGGTGTACGGCCTGGACGCGCAGCGGCTCGTCCACGACGGCGCGCTCGTCCCGGCGGCGCTGGTCCTGGCGCACCGCGACGACCGGCGCGAGCTGGCCCGCTCGTGCCCGGAGGCGCTGCCGGTGGCGCAGGTGGCCGGCGACCCGTCCTGCGACCGGCTGGTGGCCAGCCTCGAACGGCGGCCGTCGTACCAGGTGGCGCTGGGCGCGGGCGACGGGCGCAAGCTGGTGGTGGTCACCTCCACGTGGGGTGCGCGGTCGCTGCTGGGCAGCCGGCCGGACCTGTGGCCGCGGCTGCTCGCGGAGCTTCCGGTGGAGGAGTTCCACGTCGTGACGCTGCTGCACCCGAACGTGTGGCACGGGCACAGCGAGCTGCAGGTCCGGTCGTGGCTGGCCGACTACCTGCGGCGCGGGCTGAGCCTGGTGCCGCCGGAGTCGGACTGGCGCGGGGTGCTGGCGGCGGCCGACTGGGTGATCGGCGACCACGGGTCGGTCACCGCGTACGCCGCCGTCACGGGGGTGCCGGTGCTCCTGGGCGGCTTTCCCGGCGCGGACGTCAATCCGGACTCGGCGCAGGCGCTGCTGGGGAAGGCGGCGCCGAAGATCTCCGCACGGGGTTCGCTGCGCCGGCAGCTGCTGCGGGCGGCGGCGGAGTTCTCGCCGGAACGGCACCGGCCGGTCGTGGAACGGCTCACCTCCGAGCCCGGACGGTTCAACAGGAACATGCGGCAGGTGATCTACCGCCTGCTGCGGCTGCGGCAGCCCTCGACGGTGCCGGTCACCCGGCCCGTCCAGGCGCCGCACCTCATGCGACGCGCGGGAGGCGGACGATGAACGGGGAACTGGTGGTGGCGCAGCTGTTCCGGCTGGACCGGGCGCTGGCGCTGACCCGGCGGCGCGCACCCTCCGGGCACCGGCCGGCGGCCGGGAACCGGGCGGCGGCGGTGCTGGTGATCCCGCGCGGCGGGCGGCTGCGGGAGCCGCGGCTGATGCTGCTGGGCGAGCGTCCGGTGCGGGCCGCGGCCCGGCCCGGAGCGCTGGACTTCGCCGACGTCCATGCCGTCGACCGGCACGGCGACCCGGCCGGGCGGGAGGTCGCCGACGTGCTGTTCGACGGCCCGTTCTTCACCCCGCGGCGGCTCGTCGAGCTGCTGGAACGCTACCCGGGGTGCGGCGCGGCGGCCGGTACGGGGCCGCGCGGTCACCTGGCCGCGCTGCGGACCGGGAGCGGCGGCGTCCAGCTGGTCGAGGCGTTCGTCGCACCGGAGACGTCATCCGGCACGGCCGCGGCGGCCTGGCCCGCGATCGGCGGGTCGTTCCTGCACTGCTGGTCGCTGTCGGGCCTCGGGCTGGGCGAGCTGCACCACTCGGTGCTCATCACCGGCGAGCTGGCCGTCCCGCGCGGCGGGCCCGCCGGGTGCCTGGCCGTCACCGGGCGCGTCCGGGTTCGGGTGGACGGCGTCGGCGACGCGGAGCGGAGGGCCTCATGAGCGCCACGATCGTCGTCGCGGGGGTGGTCAGCCTCTACATGTCGGTCAACGTGCCGGAGTTCCCCGTCCGGTACGAGTCGTCCGCCCGGCCGCTGTGGGCCGGGAGCGGGATGGCCGGGGTCGCCGGGCACGTGGCGAGGGTGCAGCGCGCGCTCGGCAACGACGTGCGGCTGTGCACGCTGGTCGGCCAGGACACGGCGGGCGAGGCCATCCGCGCCGAACTGCGCCGGGACGGCCTGGACGGCCCCGGGGTCGTGGCGTCGCCGTCGTCCTCGCTGGGGCTGGTGCTGGTGGGCCCGGACGGGCGCCGGATGGGCATGCCGCACCTGGCGCCGGTCAACCATGCCGCCTACCCGTACGAGATCCTGCGGGAGCAGGCGCGGGGCGCGGACCTGCTGGTGCTGACGAACGCGAAGTTCGTCCGTCCGCTGGTGGCCCCGGCGGCCGGGCTGGGCGTGCCGATCGCGGTGGACGTGCACCTGGTCTCCGATCCCAACGGCGAGTACAACCGGCCGTGGCTGGAGCAGGCGCGGATCGTGTTCTGCAGCCACGAGCGACTCGCCGACCCGCGGGCATGGGTGGCGGGGCTGTTCCACCGCTACCCGCGCTGCCGGGTGGCCGGGGTCGGGCTGGGCGCGCGCGGCGCCCTGGTCGGGCTGCGGGACGGGCGCCTCATCGAGGTGCGCGCCGTGCCGCCTCACCGGGTCGTGAACACCTCGGGCGCGGGCGACGCCCTGTTCGCCACGTTCCTGGACGGCTGGCTGCGGCACGGCGACCCCGTCACGGCGCTGCGGGACGGGGTGCTGCACGCGAGCTGGAAGGTCGGCCACCGGATGCCGGCGGCGGTGTCGCTGACCGGTGCCCGGCTGGCGGAGCTGCGGGCGCTCACCCCGCCGCCCGTCATCGAGGGCCGCTGGGACGGCCGCGCGGCCTGACCGTCGTGCCGTCCACCGCCGGGCCCGCCCGCACACCGGGCCCGGCGGTGGACGGCGGTAACACTCTGAGGGGGCGACCCCTCAGACTCCCCGGCAAGAGCGGACTGACCGTCACCCTCCACTCCGCCGGCGCTCCGTTCCGGGTGCCGGTCAGTCGTCGCCGAGGCCGGTCAGGGCCCGGTCGAGCGCCTCGGTCGGTGCGCCCGCACCGGCCAGGATCCGGCGGGCGTCCTCGTAGTGCCGCCGCGCCTCGGTGACGCGGCCGCCGCCCGCGGCCAGGTCGCCGAGGACGTGCAGCGCGTCGGCCTCGCCCAGCGCCGATCCGAGCGACCGCATCGCCTCCAGCGCGCGGGTGGCGAGATCGGCCGCAGGCGACGGCGTGCCGGGGCCGCCGGGCCCGCGGAGGGCGTGCGCCCGGCCGAGCAGCAGCAGGACCATGGCCTGGTTGTAGGCGTTGTCCCCGGTGCCGTCGTCGAGCAGGCGGCCCGCCTCGGTCAGCACCTCCACGGCCCCGTCCGGACGGCCGTCCCGGATCAGCACCGTGCCGAGGTCGCAGAGGGTGAGGGCGGTCCGCCGGTCGTCACCGGCCGCGCGGTACTCCCCAAGCGCGGCGTCGAAGTGCGCGGCGGCGGCGGTGAGGTCGTCCCGGTCGAGTTCGAGGAGGCCCAGGCGCCGCCGCGTACCGGCCACCCGGGAGCGGTCGCCGAGGGCGTCCCACAGGGCGAGCGCGTCCCGGAAGTCGGCGGCGGCCTCGTCCAGGCGGCCGAGCCCGCGCAGCGCCAGACCGGTGCGGTTCAGCATCTTGGCCTCGGCGAACCCGCCACCCGCTGCGCGGGCGGCGGCGAGACCGAGCCGGTCGAACTCCAGGCGCTCGGCGTGCCGGCCCCGGTGCAGGAACAGCGGCCACACCGCGTCCACCAGCAGGAAGGCCCGCTGGTGGAGGCCGGACTCCTGCGCCCGGCGCGCCACCGCCCGCAGCGTGCCGAACTCCCCGTCGAGCCAGTCCAGGGCGTCGGCGGCGTCGGCGAACACGGGCGGGCCGGGCGGCGCGTCCGGCGGGTCGGGCAGGTTCCGGTACGGCGCGCACGCCCGGCTCGCCGCCAGCGCCGCCGCGACCGTCCACTCCACCAGCCGCCCGACCGCCTCCGCGCGCCGCTCGGGCGGGTCGTGCCCTTCGACGGTCTCCAGGGCGTGCAGGCGGGCCAGCTCGTGCAGCCGGTACCGGCCGCCGGGCAGGTCGTCCAGGAGGCTGGCGGCGGCGAGCACGCCCAGGCCGTCCCGGACCTCCGGCAGCGGCTCCCCGGCCAGTGCCGCGGCGGCCCGCGCGTCGAACGCGGCCCCCGGGAACAGCCCGAGGGCACGGTAGAGGCGCCGCGCCGGGTCGGGCAGCGCGCGGTACGACAGCTCCAAGGCGGCCCGGATGGTCACATCGTCCTCCGCGTCCGGGACCGACAGCACCGCCAGCCGCCGCTTCTCGTCGGCGAGGTCGCGCACCAGGTCGGCCATCGACCAGGCGGGACGGGTGGCCAGCCGGGCGGCGGCCACGCTCAGCGCCAGCGGGGACCGCGCGCACAACTCGACCAGCGCGCCCGCCATCTCGCGCTCGCGCCCGACCCGTTCGGCGCCGAGCGTGGCGCCGAGGAGTTCCAGGGCCGAGTCCGCCGCCAGCGGGCCGAGCTGGACGGCGCGGGCTCCCCGCATCACCAGGCCGCCCAGCCGCCACCGGCTGGTCACGACGGCGGCCGGGCCGGGCGGGCCGCCTTCCCCGTCGCCGGGCGCGCCCGGCAGCAGCGGGGCGACCTGGGCGGCGGAGTACGCGTCGTCCAGCACGATCAGCAGCCGGCGGCCCGCGGTCAGCGAGCGGAACAGCGCGGCCCGCTCGGCCAGGTCCACCGGGACGCGGTCGCCCGCGATACCGAGTGCGCGGACGAACCCGCCCAGGATCTCGGCCGGGGAGGCCGGCCCGGCGGCCGAGTGCCCCTGCAGATCGGCGTACAGCTGGCCGTCGGGGTAGTCGCCGAGCCGCCCGTTGGCCCAGTGCAGGGCGAGCGCCGTCTTGCCGATCCCGGCGGGGCCGCTGATCACGACCGCGCGGGAGCCGGACGGCATCCGCTCCAACACCGACAGCGCCTCGTCCCGGTTGACGAGTCGTCCGGCGGCGGGAAGCTGCCGCGGAATCGGCAGCGGCTTCGCGCCGTCGTGGACGTGGAAGCCGCCGTGCACGTCGCGTACCTGGACGACCGGCCCGGCGACGTCGCCGCGCAGTTCGTTCGACTGCCCGGGGCCACCGCCACCACCGGTTCTTCTGTTCATCTACACCCTTGTCCGGAACGACGGGAAGAGCGGGGAGCCCCGACATCGTCGTCGAACACGGAGAAATTAAATGGCCTTTCCGCCCTTCTTTTACCTTTACATCGAAAGAAAGATCTCGTCAAGGTCAACTTTTACGAAATACCAGACACCGAATTATCAATACGGCGAACCTTGACTGTTCCGGCGCCCGCGGGGGGGTCAGAGGTGCAGGGAGTGGGCCTGGGCCAGACAGTCGGTGGGGGTCAGGGCTGCGCCTTGGGCCATTTCCGTGTCCAGGGCCTCGGGCTGGAGGGCCTCGTTGAGCCTTGTCTCCGTACGGGCGATGTCCCCGCGCTCGGACGGCCCGGGGGTCATCCCGGTCGTGCGGCGGATGGCCGTGGCCGCCCCGAGGAAGCGGGCCGCGGTCTGGGGGTGCCCGCCTCGGCTCAGCGTGCTCGCCATGCCCTCCAGAGAGAACGCCATGTCGCGCGGGCCGTCGATCTGCAGCGCGACCGACAGTGCCTCGCGGTGCATTTCCAGGGCCCTCACCAGGTCGTCGCGCAACTCGGCCGTGTAGCCCAGGCCGACGTAGATCAGCGGCAGGAAGGGAGGCGGATGCTCGCCCTCGTCCAGCGGGAGGGCTTTCAGCAGGGCGGTCAGACGGATCTCGGCGTCGTCGGCGTCGCCCTGCTGGCGGGCCACCATGCCCAAGACGAGGTCGGCGAAGACCGTGGCGGGCTGGCTCGCCATGGCGTGGGCCTGCTCGCACAGCGTGCGGGCCCGCTCGTACTCGCCGCGCTGCAACGCGATCCAGCCCAGGAACGCGCGGCTGAGCGCCACGTCCTGCCACAGGTGGAGCTCCTCGGCCATGCGCAGCGCCTCGCTCTGCAGCACGTCCGCCCGCGCGTACTCACCGGTCAGCTCGGCGTGCGCCGCCAGCCACCCCGCGGCCTGGAGCTGCCCCCACCGGTCGCCGAGCCGGGCGAACAGCCGGGTCGCGCGCTCGCCCTCCCGTTCCAGGGCCGCGGGCTCGCCGCGCGCGTGCGCGAACCTGGACCGCAGGATCAGC
This sequence comes from Actinomadura rugatobispora, assembly GCF_055379765.1. Classification (NCBI taxonomy): domain Bacteria; kingdom Bacillati; phylum Actinomycetota; class Actinomycetes; order Streptosporangiales; family Thermomonosporaceae; genus Actinomadura; species Actinomadura rugatobispora. The sequence goes on from NZ_AP029191.1 coordinate 3,534,886, forward strand.
GCGGCGGCCTCCCCCCACTGGTCGCCCTGCTCGTTGAACGCGGCGAGGGCCTCCTCCAGGAGCTTCTCCCCGGACGCCAGGTCGTCGACCTCGCTGCCGGCGAAGGCGAGGAACCACTGGGCGCGGGCGCGCTCGCGCGGCGGGCACTGGTCCAGGCCCGCCAGCGCCTCCCTGCGGCGGGCGGGCCACCGCGCGTCGTCGCCTCCGTGCAGCAGCGCGAGCCCGGCCCGCCACGCGACCGCCCTGGCCCGGTCCGCGGGGGCGCCGCCGTCCGCGGCGAGCGCGGCGTCCAGGGAGCGCAGCGCCTCCGACAGCCGCCCGCGCAGGAACCAGTACCAGGTCAGCGCGTTGGCCAGGCGGAGCGCGTCCGGGCCGTCCAGCGCCATGCGGAGGTTGGCCGCCTCGGTGTCCAGGACGTGCAGCCAGCGGTCCTGGTCGCGGCCGAACAGACGCGGCTCGGCGCCCGCGGCCAGCTCCGCGTAGTAGCGGCGGTGCCGCATCAGCACCTCGTCATGCTCGCCCGCCTCGTGCAGCCGCTCCGCGCAATACGCGGCGACCGACTCCAGCAGCCGGTAGCGGGGCCCGTCGGCACGGTCGGCCACCACGACCAGCGAGCGGTCGACCAGCCGCGCCAGCAGGTCCAGCACGTCGAAGACCGGGATGTCGTCGCCCGCGCACACCGCCTCGGCCGCCTCCAGCGAGCAGCCGTCGGCGTGCACGGCCAGGCGGCGCAGCACCGCCCGCTCGGGCTCCGGCAGCAGTTCCCAGCTCCACTCGATCATCGCGGTCAGGGTGCGCTGGCGCTGCGGGGCGCCGCGGTGCCCGGTGGCCAGCAGGCGGAACCGGTCGTCCAGCCGCGCCACCAGCCCGTGCACGCCCAGCGCCCGCACCCGCGTCGCGGCCAGCTCCAGCGCCAGCGGGATGCCGTCCAGGCGACGGCACAGCACCGCGACCGCGACCGCGCTGTCCTCGTCCAGGCGGAACCCGCGCGCCGCCGCCGACGCCCGCTCCACGAACAGCCGGACGGCACTGGAACGCGCCAGCTCCTCCACGTCGACGGCGGGTTCGGAGTCAGGGTCGGCAGTGTGCTTCGCGGGAGCGTCGGGAACGTCCAGCGGTGGGACGTTCCACACCACCTCCCCGGCCAGCCCGAGCGGCTCCCGGCTGGTCGCCAGCACGCGCAGCCCCGGCACCGCGTCCAGCAGCCGCCGCGCCAGATCGGCCACCTGCTCCACCACGTGCTCGCAGTTGTCCAGGACGAGCAGCAGGTCGAGCGGTTTGAGCGCGTCCGCGAGCCGTTCCGCGGGCGCGGCCCCGCCGGGGGGCGCGGACTCGCGGATGTCCAGGACGCGCAGGATGCCGTCGGTCAGCTCCGCGGCGCCCGCGGACCGCTCGAAGGCCGCCAGCTCCACCATCCACACGCCGTCGCCGAAGCCGTCCACGCCCCGCGCCGCCTCGACCGCCAGCCGGGTCTTGCCCACACCGCCCGGCCCGGTCAGCGTCACCAGGCGGTCCGAGCCGAGCCGCGCCCGGATCTCCGCGACCGCCCCGTCCCGTCCGATCAGGTCGGACGGCGGCGCCTGCAGGTTCGTGCGGGACGGACGGCTCGCGGCCCCGGCGGGCGGGGCGTCCAGTTCGGGGGCCTGCGTCAGGATCGAACGGTGCAGCGCGGCCAGCTCCGCGCCCGGATCCAAGCCCAGCTCGTCGGACAGATGCGCGCGCAGCGCCTCGTAGCTCTCCAGCGCCTCGCTCTGCCGCCCCGACCTGTACAGGGCCAGCATGTGCGCGGCGCGCAGCCGCTCCCGCAGCGGATGCGCGGCGAGGAGATCACCCAGCTCACCCGCCAGCACCCCGTGCTCGCCCAGCTCCAGCCGCAACTCGGCGTGATCCTCCAGCGTGGTCAGCCGCAGCTCCTCCAGCCGGGCGATCGCGGCCTGGGTGAACGGCTCGTCGGCGAAGTCGGCCAGGACCGCCCCCCGCCACAGCCCCAGCGCCTCCGCCAGCAGCCCCGACCGGGCGGACGGGGCCGCGGTCTCCCGCGCCCGCGCCGCCAGCGCCTGGAACCGGTGCGCGTCCAGCCGGTCCGGGACGATGTCCAGCAGGTAGCCGGCCGGGCGGGTCGCCACCAGTACCCGCGCCCCCGGCTCGGCGTCCTCCAGGATCCGGCGCAGCTGCGAGACCTTGGCCGACAGCGCGGCCGGCGGGTTCCCGGGCGGATCCTCGCCCCACAGATCGTCGATCAGCCGGTCGGCGGGCACCGGACGTCCCTCGTGCAGCAGCAGATCCGCCAGCAGGGCGCGCACCTTCAGGCCCGGCACCGGGACGGACGCCCCGTCGTCGGTCCACACGGCCAGCGGCCCCAGCACCCCGAAAAGCATGGGTCGCACGATAGTGGCAGGTAGGAGAGGGGAGAAGCACCTTGGAGAAGCCGCCCGTCAAGCGGCCCGAAACGACCGCGAACCCACCGTAAAGATCCCGTAAGCCCCCTTCGGCACAGTGGAACCCATCGAGCCGGACCGGACGACACGCGACGGAGGCGGGCGCGGAGATGCTCAGAATGGCGATCATCATCGGCAGCACCCGCAACGGCCGCTTCGGCCCGACCGTGGCCGACTGGTTCGCCGCCCACGCCCGCAAGCGCGCGGACGTGGCGGTGGACCTGGTCGACCTGGCCGAGACCCGGCTGCCCGAGACGCTCACCGACCACGACGAGCCGCCGCCCGAACCGGTGCGCGCCCTCGCCCCCAGGCTGGCCGCCGCCGACGCGTTCGTCGTGGTCGCCCCCGAGTACAACCAGAGCTTCCCCGCACCGCTCAAGACCGCGCTCGACTGGTACTACGACGAGTGGAAGGCCAAGCCGGTCGCGCTCGTCACCTACGGCCGCGAGTCCGGCGGCCGGAACGCCGCCGCGCAGCTCCGGCAGATCTTCGCCGAACTGCACGCGGTCACCATCCGGGACGGCATCTCCCTCCCCTGCTACTGGGAGGACTTCGCACCCGACGGGTCCTGGCCCAAGCCGTCCGCCGAGTGCAACACCGCCGTCACGACCACGCTCGACCAGCTCTCCTGGTGGGCCGAGGCCCTCCGCGAGGCACGCACCAGGCATCCGTACACCACCTGACACAGGAGAAGACCATGCGCAAGATCATCAACTCGACCTACATCTCCCTCGACGGCGTCATCGAGGACCCGCACCTGTGGACCATGGACTACTTCGACGAGGACGCCCAGCGGTACGCCCACGACCTGCTCTTCTCCTGCGACGCGCTCATCGCCGGCCGCGAGACCTACGTCGCCTTCGCCGAGACCTGGCCGCACATGGAGGAGCAGACCGGCGACTTCGGCGTCCGCATGAACACGATCCCCAAGTACGCGGTCTCCACCACCCTGGAGAAGGGCGAGTGGAACAACACCACCATCATCAAGGACAACGTCGCCGAGGAGGTCCGCCGCCTGAAGGAGCAGCCCGGGCAGAACATCCTCCAGTACGGCTTCGGCTCGGTGTCCCGCCTCCTGGTCGAGAACGGCCTGCTGGACGAGCTTCGGCTGTGGATCCACCCGGTCATCGTCGGCACCGGCAACACCGCCGACCTGCTCACCACCGACGGCTTCGGTGCCACGTTCGAGCTCGCCGACACCACCACGTTCGGCTCCGGCGTCATCGTCGCGACCTACCGTCCCGCCCCCAAGAAGGAAGACGCCTGATAGCGTCACCCCGCGGCACCGGCCGGCCCGCGCCCCGCTCGCGGACCCGTCCGGTGCCGCGCCACGTGCGAAGACCGTCTCAGGACGGGTGACCGAGCCGCTTCAACTGCTCCCGGCAGTAGGCGGCGGCATCGGTGACGCCGATCGCGTCGTACCGGTCGGCGGCATCGCGGAACAGCGCGGCGGCCTCCTGGAGGGCGTCCCGCAGGACGGCGGCGCGGCCCAGGCCCGAGAGCGCCTCCGCGGCGCCCAGGCGGTCGCCGATCCGCTCGCACAGCTCCAGCGCGCTCTCATACCGCTCCCTGGCCTCGGCTGCCTCGCCCCGTCCGACGGCCACATGGCCCAGGCCGGAGAGCACGGACGCGCACCCGCGGCGGTCCCTCAAGCCGGTGAACGTGGCGAGGGCCGCCTCGTAGCGGCTCTGGACCCTCGTGTGATCGCGCCGCAGCCGCTTCGCCGTCGCGATGCCCCCGTGCGCGACGGCGACACCCCGCTGATCGCCGTTCTCCCTGTAGACGTGCCGAGCCCGGCGGTAGTGCTCCTCGGCCTCCTCGTAATCGCCGCGCAGTTCGAACACCGCCGCGAGGTCGCAGTGAGCATCCGCCATCAGAATGAAGTCCTCTTCCCTGGACGCTCTGCGTTCCAGGGCCTCGCTGAGGCGGAGGGCCTGTTCCGTACGGTTGTCCAGGCGGAACCAGCGGGCGGTGCGCCGGGCGAGGGCCGCCCCCAGTTCCGCGTCCGGGCCGGACGGGTGCGGTTCGTCCCAGGCCAGGGCGGCGGCCTCAAGCTCAGGCGAGGCGGCGGTCAGCCAGTCCCGGGCCGACAGCGGATCGGGGAACAGGCCCATGTCCGCCTCCGGCTCGTGCGCGGGCTCCACGCCCTGCAGCCAGGCCAGGGCCGCGTTGAGCCGTTCCAGCAGATGCTCCTGGAGGCGGCGCCGCGCCGTCACGGCCCCGCCCGGCGCTTCCCGTTCGGCGGTCTCGCGGGCTACATGGCGGAACACATCGTGCAGGCGGTAGCGCCCATCGACGGCCAGCAGCATGTTCCGCCTGACGAGCGCCGCCAGATGCACGGGCGTCAGTGCCTTCGGACGGTCGAGCATGGCGGCGACGGAGTCCCGGTCGTAGTCCAGGCCGGGATGCCACGCGCACGCGTGCAGCACCGTCCGCAGTTCAACGTCCAGCGCCCGGTACGAGAGGTCGAACGCCGTCCGTACCGACCGCTCTCCCTCGGGGACGAGTTCCAGGGGGCGCCGGAGGTCGCCCATAGCGGCGAGCAGATCGGCCGGGGAGAGGTCGCGCAGCAGGGTGCCCACCGCGTTCAGGGCCAGCGGCCACCGCCCGCAGACCGCGGCGATCTCGGCCAGCTTCCCGTCGCCTCCGCCCCTTCCGCCCAGCCCGCACAGCATGGCCACGGCGTCGTCCTCCGACAGGGCGCCGACCGGGAGCCGGTGCGGCGTCTCCAGCCCGTCGAGCCGGTCGCGGCTGGTCACCAGCGTGAGCCCGGCCGCGCCCGCACCGGGCAGCAGCGGCCGCACCTGCTCCTCGTCCAGCGCGTTGTCCAGCAGAAGCAGCACGCGGCGGCCCGACAGCCAGCCCCGCCACGCCTCCGCCTGCCCGGCGAGCGTGACGGGCACCTCGGCGGGCCGGAACCCGACCCGGTGCAGGAGATCGGTGAGGACCTCCTCGGGCGGACGCGGCTTCTCCCCGGGGCTGAAGCCGTAGAGGTCCAGTTCTAAGCGGCCGTCCGGGAAGTCGTCGGCGATCCGGGCGGCGGCGGCGCGGGCCAGCGCCGTCTTGCCCGCGCCGCCCATGCCGTGCAGCACCCACACCACCGAACCGGCGCGCCCCTGCGGCGGGGAGGTCAGCCGTTCCAGATCCGCCTCCCGCCCGACCAGCGAACGCGGCGGCGCGACCCGGGTGTCGATCACCACGCGCCGCCGAGCGGGGGCGTGCGCCCGGTTGCGCGCCAGGACGATGCGTCCGCCCGCGTTGCGCGCGCCCTGCTGCGGCTCGGGACGGCCCTTCTCGCGCAGCGTCCGCGCCAGCACGCCGTGCACGGTGTCCATGTCCAGGTCCGGGCCGCCGCCGGGGACGCCCTCGCGCAGCAGCCTGATCAGCTCCCCGGTGAACGCGCTGAACTCCTCGCCCGGCGGGCACAGGGACCGGCGGGTCGCCGCCGCCGCGGTCAGCACGCACACCCCGTCGATCACCGTCCTGGCGCCCAGGTCGGCGGACGGCCCCATCTCCCCGTCCAGGGCCCGGCCGCCGTAGCAGCAGTCGAGGATCACGATCGTCTGGCGGACGACCGCGTGGGGCGGGCGGATCGCGCGCCGGACGACCTCGAATCGCAGCCCGTCCTCGGGGAAGCCGGGAACGGTGTCGGCGAGCGCCAGGCACAGCTCGCCGGACTGGTCGAGGAGTCCGTGGCCGGCGAAGTAGACCAGCAGCGTGTCGGTGGCCTCGGCGGCGACGCGGCGGAGCTCCCCGCGGACCGTCGGCACGTCGGCGGACGCAGGGACCCGCACGCAGTGGCCGGGGGGCAGGTCCCAGACCGTCCCGCCGGTGAGCATCTCGCCCAGGGCCGCCACGTTCCGCTCCACCCCCGGCAGATCCTCCAGCGCCTGGTAGGCGTGCACGCCGAGGAGCACTGCACGGGAGCCGGCGGGGTCGGGCAGGCTCATGACGGGGGAACGGGCGCGTCCCCCTCCGCCTGCCTCCCGGGCGGGGCGGTGGAGTCGGGGGACGGGAGCGCCCGCAGGACGCGGGCGATCTCGTCCGGGTCGGCGCCGTCCACCTCCACGGTCACGCCCCCGACCGTCACCCGTACGACCGGCGCGCCGCCGTCGCGGCCGCGGGCGTCGCGGCGGCGGGCGTCCCGCCAGGATGCGGCGGCGACCAGCAGGCTGCCGAGCGCGATCCCGTTCGCCACGAACACGTTGATCGCTTCGAGCGCGCCCATCGTCCCGGGCGGCGATCCGGGCGGGGCCGGCGGGCCGGGCGGGAACGTCACCTCCCGCGCCACCGGATCGCGCAGCAACCACCCGCGCAGCGCCTCGGTGTCGCCGGACCCGGACCCGCCGCCGACGCGGATGACAACGTCCATCGAGCCTCCCGTACCATCGCCCCGTGCCGGCTCTGGCGCCCGGTACGAGGCCCCCCTTCGGGTACGAGACTGCCCGACGGCGGAGGCCGGCGCCCGCGGGACGGAAAAATCCAGAAAGAATGTCGCCCGGGATGTCGATCGGGCCGTCCCTCGTTCGACGCGTCGGTGAAAGGGGAGGCCGGAGAGGGTCTCACCGGCGATCGAGAGCAAGGAGACGACGATGCGGTTCCTGATGATGACGACCGACAGCGGTTCGGAGTTCGACGAGAAGATGGCCGCCGAGATGGGGGCGTTCATCGAGGAGATGAGCCGCTCGGGGGCGCTGCTGGCCACCGGCGGCCTGGACCCGCACCCCACCCGCATCACCGCCTCCGACGGGAAGATCACGGTCACCGACGGCCCGTTCGCCGAGGCCAAGGAGGTCGTGGTCGGGTTCGCGCTGATCGAGACGCGGACCAAGGAGGAGGCGATCGAGCTGTCCAAGCGGTTCTGGTCGATCGCCGGTGACGGCGGGGGCGTGATCCACCAGGTCTTCGGCCCCGGCGACCCCTTCCCCGGCGCGCCCGGCGCCTGACGCCAGGCCCCGCTCCCCGCCGTTCCTCCAGGTCGCACGGGGGACGGCGGGGGGCGTGCGGCTTGCGCGAAGGCCGCGGCGGGTGCTCTCATCGTCGGCGTGACGGGTGGCACGGAGATCCACAGGACGGTCGACGCGGTCTGGCGGCTGGAGTCCGCGCGGATCATCGCGGGGCTGGCGCGGATGGTCCGCGATGTCGGGCTCGCCCAGGAGCTGGCGCAGGACGCGCTGGTCGCCGCGCTGGAACAGTGGCCGGAGTCGGGCGTCCCGGACAACCCGGGCGCCTGGCTGATGGCGATCGCCAAGCGCCGCGCCGTCGACCGGATCCGCCGCGACCAGACCCTGAACCGCAAGCTGGAGGAGCTCGGGCACCGGCTGGAGACCGAGGACTCCGGCGCGGAGCTCGACGCCGTCCTCGACGACTGCATCGAGGACGACCTCCTCCGGCTGGTGTTCACCGCCTGCCATCCGGTGCTGCCGACCCCGTCCCGGGTCGCGCTGACGCTGCGGATGCTGGGCGGGCTGGCCACCGACGAGATCGCGCGGGCGTTCCTGGTCCCGGAGCCGACGGTGGCGCAGCGGATCGTCCGCGCCAAGCGCGCGCTGGCCGAGGCCGGCGTGCCGTTCGAGGTGCCGGCGGCCGAGGAGCGCGCGGGCCGGCTGTCATCGGTCCTGGAGGTCATCTACCTGATCTTCAACGAGGGGTACGCGGCCACCGCGGGCGACGACCTGATCCGCGCCGACCTGTGCCTGGAGGCGCTGCGCCTGGGCCGGCTGCTGGGCGGGCTCGCCCCCGACGAGCCCGAGGTGCACGGCCTGGTCGCGCTGATGGAGATCCAGGCGTCGCGGTCGCGGGCGCGCACCGGGCCGTCCGGCGAGCCCGTCCCGCTCCTCGACCAGAACCGGGCCCTGTGGGACCAGCTGCTCATCCGCCGCGGGTACGCGGCGCTGCTGCGCGCCGAGAAGATCGGCGGGCCGCCCGGCCCGTACGTGCTCCAGGCCGCCATCGCCGCCTGCCACGCGCAGGCGCGCGAGGCCGCCGACACCGACTGGGCGCGGATCTCGGCGCTGTACGAGATCCTCGCCCGCCGCGCGCCGTCCCCCGTGGTGGAACTGAACCGCGCGGTGGCGGTCGGGATGGCGCACGGCCCGGAGAAGGGCCTGGAGATCGTCGACGGGCTGGCCGACGAGGCGGCGCTGAAGAACTACCATCCGCTGCCGAGCGTCCGCGGCGACCTGCTGTTCCGGCTGGGCCGGTACGTGGAGGCGCAGACCGAGTTCGAGCGCGCCGCGTCCCTGACCCGCAACGAGGCCGAACGGACGTTGCTCCTGGACCGCGCGTCGACCGCCGGCCGCAGGACCACACCCCGCAACGAAGCCTGAATACGAGACGCGCGGCCCGGGGATCCCGGGCCGCGCGCCCTCCTCAGCACAGGCGTGTCAGCAGTTGCCCTGCGCGGGCTTGCCCTCGAAACGCTCGCCCAGGAACGTGGTCACGTCACCGGCCGCGAGCCAGTCGGTGGTCAGGTGCTCGGCCGGGTAGGTGTTCTTCCACTGGGTGGTGATCCCCGCCTTGCAGTAGGCCGCCCGGGTGGCGTCCTCGGTCTCGTGCGGGATGATCTCCTCGAAGTAGCCGCGGTACTGGAACACCGGGAACCCGATCTTGTACGTGGCGCCGGAGGACGGGCCGCCGATGTCGACGCCCAGCTTCTGCCGGTCGATGACCTCGCCCCAGGTCACGCCGTTCGGGCCGCGCAGCGCGTAGATCTGCTCCAGGGTCAGCTTGTCCGTGGAGAAGTTCTCGACCTTGGCGCCGAGGAACACGGCGAGCGTCCCGTACAGGCAGTTCTCCCTGACCGCCTTGATGGCCTTCTCGCCCTCCTCGTTCATGAGCTCGGTGAACGGCATCTCCGGGTACGCGGCGTTCAGCCCCACCAGCGCGTCGGCCAGGAACCCGGCGAACAGGCCCCCGTTGAGCGCCTTCGCGGTGATCTTCAGGTCGCCGGGGACGCCGCCCGCTGCCGCGCCGGCCACCTTCAGCTCGGGCGCGTACGAGGCGGCCAGCTGGGCGCCCCACAGCGACGCGGCGCCGCCCTCGGAGTAGCCCGTGATGCCCACCTTGCCGTCGGCCCTGAGACCACCGCCGGGGATCTGACGGGAGGTCCGGACGACGTCCAGCAGCGCGTGCCCCGCGTTCGCGCCCACCATGTACGTGTGCACCTGGCCGTCGAGGTACCCGACCCCGTCGGTGGCGGCCACGGCGAACCCGGCCTTGAGGAGCTCGGCGATGTTCGGCCCCTCATAGTGGTCCACGTACTGGCCCGACATCTGCTTGGACAGCGCGCACTGCGGACCCGATCCCGAGGTGCCCGGGTTGAACGCCACCACCGGACGCGACCCGCCCTTGGTCCACGGCGCCTCGGGCACGGCCACGAAACCCGACACCACGTTCTTCGCGCCCTTGGCGTCGGTCGAGGCGTACCGCACCTTCCACGCCTTCATCGCGATGTTGTGCGGCACGCCCGGCAGTGTCGTGGGACGGCAGGCCAGCAGCTCCCCCGGGCCGCCGGTGACCGCGCCGGGCGCGGCGTAGATCTGCGCGTCGGACGCGGTGCACGCCCACGGTGCCGCCGACGCCGACGGTACGACCGCCACCATCGGGGCCGCCAGGCACGCACCCGCCGCCGCCGTTGTGAGCAGAACCCGTAGTTTCATCACCACTCCAGGGGTGGGACGAGCGGCGGCCGGGGGCGCGCGGGCGCGGGGCCCGGACGCGGCCGGCGACCGCTGGAAGTGAACGCTGATGACTGTCTCCCGGCGCCCCCGAGCAGCGGAATGAAGCGAGCACACACGGTCGCGAAGCGAATTAGCAGGCGTCTCACAACCACCGCGCCCAGCCGAAGGTGAGGACGTCGCAGGGCCTCACGGCGTCTGGTAGGCAGGAGGTGGCCGCCGTTGTGGGCGGGCATCGCGTTCGGAGGGGACACGGCGATGATCGATGTTGCGGACGTCCGGGCCGCGGCCGCTCGGATCCAGGGGCGGGTGCGCAGGACGCCCGTCATGGAGGTCGAACCGGCCGAGTTCGTACCCGAGAGGGCGACCGCGCCCGCGAAGGTGTGGCTCAAGCTGGAGCTGACACAGCACACGGGCTCGTTCAAGGCGCGCGGTGCGTTCAACCGGATTCTGCGGGCGGAAGAGGAGGGACTCCTGCCCGAGGCCGGTGTCATCGCCGCGTCCGGGGGGAACGCGGGTTTGGCCATCGCGTACGCCGCTTCGCAGGTGGGTGCGAAGGCCGAGGTGTACGTGCCGGAGACCGCGCCCCAGGTGAAGGTGGCCAAGCTGCGCGCGCTTGGGGCGACCGTCGTCCAGGTGGGTGTGAAGTACGCCGACGCCCACGAGGCCGCCGTCAAGCGGACCGCCGAGACCGGGGCGCTGTTCTGCCACCCCTACGACCAGCCCGAGATGTGCGCGGGCCAGGGCGTCATCGGCCTGGAGTTGCTGGAGCAGACCGCCGGGGAGGTCGACACGGTCCTGCTGGCGGTGGGCGGCGGCGGGCTCATGGCGGGCGTCGCCGCGGCCCTGGAGGGGAAGGCGACCGTGGTGGGCGTCGAGCCGTCCGCCGCGCCGACGCTGAATGCCGCGCTGCGCGCCGGACGGCCGGTCGACGTCGAGGTCTCCGGCGTCGCCGCGGACTCGCTCGGCGCCACCCGCGCCGGGGAGATCGCGCACGCGGTGGCGACGCGTACCGGCGTGCAGTCCGTGCTCGTCCCCGACGAGGCGATCAGCGAGGCCCGGCGCCGGATCTGGGAGGACTACCGGCTGGTGGTCGAGCACGGCACGGCCGCCGCGGCCGCCGCCCTGCGCGCGGGCGCGTACCGTCCCGAGGCGGACGAACGCGTCGCGGTGCTGCTGTGCGGCGCCAACACCGCCTTGGGCGATCTGGCCGTATGACGCCGCACCTGGCTCAGGGGCGGATGACGAACCGGAGCGGGAGCGGCGGCTTGGCGGACGTGCCGGGGGTCTGCGTGGCCAGCGGGCCCTGACCCCCGCACAGCGCCTGCACGAAGTGCGCCCCCAAGGCGTTGTCGATGGCGTGCGGCATCGGCACGCCCTGCCCGTTCAGCTGCTGGTACTTGGTGAGGTTCAACCCAAGCGCCACCTGCCTGCGCCCGTCCACGCTGGACAGCGCCTGCGTACCGCCGCCGAACACGGCTCCGTCGTGGCCCCAGAACGTGCCGCACGGCAGTTCCAGGGAGTAGAGCCCGAGGCCGTAGTTCATCAGCGTGTTGCCGTTGCCGTCCTGGACGGGGACGGTGCGCTGCATCTCCGTCAGGCCGCCGCGTCCGATGAGCTTGCCGGTGAGCAGGGCGCGGTAGAACGCGTTGAGGTCGTCCATCGTGGAGACGAGCGCGCCCGCCGTACCCGCCCAGCTCATGTTGTAGACGCTGTACTCGCGAAGCGGTTGGGCGTGACCGTACAGCGACTCGTACATGCGCGAGTGCGGCCCGGAGATGGTCGCCCTGTTGGGGAAGTACGTGTGCTTGAGCCCGGCCGGGCGTATGACGTTCCGCTGGATGTAGGTCTCGGCCTTGACGCCGCTGACCTTCTCCAGGAGCTTCCCGAGGATGATGTAGTTGGTGTTGGAGTACGACCATGCCGCCCCAGGGGCGTTGGTCGGCGGCGCCTCCAGTCCCCACGCGATGATCTGCTCGGGACGCACCGTACGGAACCGCGACCTGTCCAGGCTCTCCGGGGACAGGCGGCGCAGTGACGGGAACGCGGACACGACGTAGTCGGCGATACCGCTGGTGTGGTTGAGCAGCATCCGCACGGTGACCTGCTGCCCCCGCTCGCCCGGCACCGTACCGGGCAGGAACTGCGCGACGGGCGCGTCGAGCTGGAGGCGGCCCTGCTCGACCAGTTGCAGCACGGCGGTGGCCGTGAACGTCTTGGTGATGCTGCCGACGCGGTGCTCCATGTCGGGCCGCACGGGACGCCGCGTGCGCACGTCGGCGACCCCCGAGGCGCCGCTCCACGCGTCGTCGTCATGGCGGACGGCCGAGTAGAGGCCGTGCATCCCGGCCTCGTGCGTGGCGTCGAGGGTGACCCGCAGCTTGCCCGCGTCGAACGACACGCCCTGCGGATCGGCGTACGCGCGGCCCAGCGCAACGGCCGGAACAGCGGGCCCAACGGCCGCGCCCGGCGGCGCGGCCTGCGCCGAGGCCGTCGGCGGCACGGCCGCCGTCAGGAACACCGCCACGGACACCGGCACCGTCCCTGCGAACCGTCTCAGCCGCACGAACCGCCTCGTCGCCATTCCCGTCTCTCTCTAGTCAAACGACGTGATGAGAAGAGTCTTCTCGGACATCGCCCACCCTGTCATCCCACGCCAGGAGGAGATCGACATCCTGCGGAAGTCAGCCTAAGCCGACCCCCGCGCCATGGCGCCACCGGTCCCGGAGATGATGCCGGGACCGGTGGTGCGGCTCAGGAAATGACCAGCAGGAGGTCCCCGGCCTGGACGGGCGTCGCCTCCGGAACGGCCAGCCGGGTGACGGTCCCGCCGACCGGCGCGGTGATGGCGGCCTCCATCTTCATCGCCTCGATCGTGGCGACCACGTCACCGGCCTCCACCGTGTCGCCCCTGGCGACCCGCAGCGTCACCGACCCGTCGAACGGCGCCGGGACCTGCCCCGGCTCGGACGGGTCCGCGCGCTCCACCGGCGGCGCGTCCGCGGCCACCGAGCGGTCCCGCACCGACAGCGTGCGCAGCTGACCGTTCACCGTGCAGATGACCTGCCGGAAACCCGCCTCGTCGAGGTCGCCGACCGCCTCGAGCCCGGCCAGCACGCGCACGCCCGGCTCCAGGTCGAAGGAGACCTCCTGGCCGGTGTGCAGCCCGTACAGGAACGCCCCGGTCGGCAGCACCGACAGGTCGCCGTACGCCGCCCGCGACTCCCGGAAGTCCTTCGCCGGCCCCGGGAACAGCAGCCGGTCGAGGGTGTCGCGGACCTGCGGCCCGGCCAGGTCCTTCTCCTCGTCGCTGGTCAGCTCGGCGCGCGCCGGGGCGTACTGCCGCCCCGCCAGCGCCCGGCCGCGGAACGGCTCGGGCCAGCCGCCGGGCGGGTCGCCCAGCTCGCCGTTCAGGAACCCGACCACGCTGTCCGGCACGTCGTAGCGCTCGGGGTGCGCGGCGAAGTCGTCCGGGTCGGCGCCGGCGGCCACCAGGTGCAGCGCCAGGTCGCCCACGACCTTGCTGGACGGGGTCACCTTGACCAGCCGCCCCAGGATCCGGTCGGCCGCCGCGTACAGCCGCTCGATCTCCTCGAACCGGTCGCCCAGGCCGAGCGCGACCGCCTGCTGCCGCAGGTTGGACAGCTGCCCGCCGGGGATCTCGTGCTGGTAGACGCGCCCGGTCGGCGACGGCAGCCCCATCTCGAACGGCGCGTACAGCTTCCGCACCGCCTCCCAGTAGGGCTCCATCACGGTGAGCGAGTCCAGGTCGATCCCTGTGGCGCGCTCGGTGAAATCGGTGTGCGCGACGATGGCCTGCAACGGGGGCTGGCTCGTGGTGCCCGACAGGGGTGCGGCTGCGCCGTCCACGGCGTCCACCCCCGCTTCCACGGCCGCGAGGTACGTCGCCAGCTGACCGCCCGCCGTGTCATGCGTGTGCAGGTGGACGGGGAGGTCGAAGCGTTCGCGCAACGCAGTCACGAGCGTGCGCGCCGCAGGGGCCCTCAGCAGGCCCGCCATGTCCTTGATGCACAACACGTGAACGCCCGCCTCGACCAGCTCCTCCGCCAGGCGCAGGTAGTAGTCGAGCGTGTAGAGCTTCTCCCCGGGAGAGGACAGGTCGCCCGTGTAGCAGAGCGTCCCTTCCACCACGGCGTGCGTCTGGAGAACAGCGTCGATCGCAGGACGCATCCGCTCCACGTCGTTCAGTGCGTCGAACACCCGGAAGATGTCCACGCCCGTACGCGCGGCCTCGTCGACGAAGGCGCGCGCCACCGAGTCGGGGTACGGCGTGTACCCCACGGTGTTGCGCCCGCGCAGCAGCATCTGCAGGCACATGTTGGGCGCCGCCTCACGAATGGCCGCCAAACGCTCCCAAGGCGACTCGCCCAGGAAGCGCAGCGCGACGTCGTACGTGGCGCCGCCCCACGCCTCCAGAGAGAACAGCTGCGGAGTCATCCGCGCCAGATACGGGGCCGCCGACAGCAGGTCGAACGTGCGCACCCGCGTCGCCAGGAGCGACTGGTGCGCGTCCCGGAACGTGGTGTCGGTGACGCCGACGGCCTTCTGCGCCCGCAACTGCTCCGCGAACGCCCTCGCCCCCAGCGCCAGCAGCCGATCCCGGGAGCCCTCGGGGAACGGACCGTCCAGCGCGATCCCCTCGGGCAGCTTGGTCGCCGGGTCCAGATCGGTCGGAGCGTCACCGTTCGGCCTGTTGACCGTGACGTCCGCGAGATAACGGACCAGCCGGGTCGCGCGGTCACCACTGGAACGCGCCGTCAGCAACTCGGGATGATCGACGATGTAGGCCGTCGTCACCCCGCCCGCCTGGAAGTCGTCCTCCTCCAGCAGCGCCCGCAGGAACGGGATGTTGGTCGCCACACCGCGGATCCGGAACTCCGCCACCGCCCGCCGCGCCCGCCGCACCGCGTCCTCGAACGTCCGGCCCCGGCAGGTCAGCTTCACCAGCATCGAGTCGAAGTGCGGCGTCACCACCGCACCCGCGTACGTCGTCCCGGTGTCGAGCCGCACACCCGCGCCGCCCGGCGACCGGTACGCCGAGATCTTCCCCGTGTCGGGCCGGAAGCCGTTGGCCGGGTCCTCGGTCGTGATCCGGCACTGCACCGCGAACCCCGAGACCTGCACGTTCTCCTGCGCGATCGACAGGTCGGCCAGCGTCTCGCCGCCCGCGATGCGCAACTGGCTCTGCACCAGATCCACACCGGTGACCTCCTCGGTCACCGTGTGCTCGACCTGGATCCGCGGATTCATCTCGATGAACACGTGCCGGCCCGCCGCGTCCACCAGGAACTCCACGGTGCCCGCGTTCACGTACCCGATCTCCCGGGCGAACCGCACCGCGTCCTCGCACAGCCGCTCCGCCACCGCCGGGTCCAGCCGCGGCGCCGGCGCGATCTCCACGACCTTCTGGTGCCGCCGCTGCACCGAGCAGTCACGCTCCCGCAGATGCACGATGTGCCCGGCGCCGTCCGCCAGCACCTGCACCTCGATGTGGCGGGGCCGGTCCACCGCCTGCTCCAGAAAGACCGTCGGATCGCCGAACGCGCTCTCGGCCTCCCGCCGCGCCGTCTCCACCGCCGCCGGGAGGTCCTCCCGCCGATCGACGCGCCGCAGCCCGCGCCCGCCGCCGCCCGCCGCCGCCTTGACGAACAGCGGGAACCCGATCTCGTCGGCCGCCACCGCCTCCTCGCCCGGCTCCGGCGTCGCCGACCGCAGCACCGGCAACCCGGCCCGCCGCGCCGCCGCCACCGCCTCGATCTTGTTCCCGGCCAGCTCCAGCACCCCGGCCGGCGGCCCCACGAACGTCAGCCCGTTCCGCTCGCACGCCGCCGCCAGTTCGGGACTCTCCGAAAGGAACCCGTACCCGGGGTACACCGCGTCGGCCCCCACCCGAACCGCGGTCTCCACGATCCCGTCCACGTCCAGGTACGCCCGCACGGGATGGCCGTGCTCCCCGATCTCGTACGCCTCGTCGGCCTTCTGCCGGTGCAGGGACAACCGGTCCTCATAGGCGTAGACCGCCACGCTGGCGATCCCGAGCTCATAGGCGGCGCGGAACGCCCGTACGGCGATCTCACCGCGGTTGGCGACGAGCACTTTCTTGATCACGGCGTAACTCCCAGGAGACGGTTCGGCAGAGGCCGCCCCCTACACGACGGCCTCCCGGGCTCAACGTCGAGCGGCCCCCAACATAGCCCGCGAACGACGCACGCCTGATACCTACCCCCTGCCCCCTCCCGTCCACTCCGCCCGACAACCAACCCCCTGAACCGTCAACGGCGTTCTGACTAGACTCGTCCGCACCCCGCTTGTTCGTCCACGAAGGAGATCGGTGTCCGATCGGGACTGGCAGCACGAGGTACTGAGCGAGCTGGGCACCCTGGAAGCAGGCCTGTTCCCACCCCACCCACTCCCGCCCTTGACACCCCTGCGAACCAACCCACCGCCACCGGCTCCCTTGCCGGCGCCCGTCCCGCGCTCGGAAACCCCACCCGCACGTCCGACCCCAGGCGGCCAGCGCAACCCCCACGGCGACCGTGCCATCAAGCGTCTGGGCCGGAGCATGCGCAAAGCGGTGGGCGCATCCGCCACAACAGGGGAACGGGACAGGTCCGAGCTCACCGCCCAGCTCAGCGTCCCCGTACGCTCCTGCCGCCGGATCGCGGTCATGAGCATCAGGGACGGCGCAGGTAAGAGCAGCATCGCGGCACTCCTCGCCAGGACGATCCAGCAGCACCGCGACGACCGAGTCCTCGCCATCGACGCGGACCCCGGCCTAGGCGCTCTCCCCCGACGCCTGGGCGTTGCAGGACAAACAAGCTCCCTACAAAGCATCATCGCCGCACGCCCCCGCTCCTGGGCCGAGGCATCCCCCCACCTGGCCCACACAGAAACAGGCGTGTGGGTACTAGGAGCCCAAGAACTAACCCACGACGCGTACCGATCCGGCGCCGGCCTACTGAGCCGCTACTTCTCCGTCGCCATCATCGACTGCAGCACCGGCATAGGATCACCCCTCCACCAGAGCATCCTGAGCTCCGCCCACGCCCAGGTGTTCGTCGTCCCCGGAACACAAGACGGAGCGGTCAGCGCCCAAGCCGCCCTCCACCACCTCCAGGAGAACGGCCACAACCCCGTGGTCGCACTGGTCGCCCACACCCCCGACGCACGCGACCTCCTGAACACAGACGCAATCATCGTCCCGTTCGACCGCCACCTCGAGACAGGCACCACCATCACCCCGGATCGGGTCGGCGCGGCCACGCACACGGCCATCGCTCGCATCGCAGCCGAGTCCTTTGGACGAGCCCAGAGGGAAGGGACACTGTGAGCCGGGAGTACGTCGCACTCCTACGAGAACCCCCAGAGGTACGCCCCCTCCTCCAGAGCTCAGCCCGCCTACGAGGCACACACCTATCAATAGGCGACCACGAAGGAACCACTCACCTCGTCGACCCCACCGGCCGCCTCCTCGTCCACCTAGGCCGCCCCATGCGCATCGACGTACCGGGCGAGGTGGAACGCCTCCTGCACACAACGGTCCCCCTGCCGACCTGGTGGATCGACATACGGGCCGCGCTCAACGCCACCGCCATCGCCCTCCACTGCGCGGAAGAACTGGTCTCCCGCCACGGCGGAACCGTATGGAGAGCCTCATGACCGCGGACGCCCGTACGGACGACGCCACGGTAATCCTGACCGACCGCACGATCGTCCCGCTGACCGCGGACATAGCCGAGCAGGCAACCCACTCCAAGGCCCTCCAGTTGGTCACCCCCATCACCAGCCGCATAACACTGCCCCTGCGAGCCCTCATCAACGCAGGAAAAGCCCGCTGGATCGTCCGCCACCAGAACGGCTACTACGACGGCCTGACCGGACGCCCCATGACATGGAACAACGCCTTCGTACCGACCCCGAACGCACAGGACTACGCCCCCGGCTACAAGACCCCGCCCACAGCCCTGGGCGTCCACCTGACCTTCGTGGCACGCGCCCAGCCCACCTTCATCGAGCCCCTGACACGCCTACTCACCAACGAACCACCCAAAGGCTGGGGCCCCACAGAACCCGTCCAACACCCCTGGACCTCTCAACTCCCCGCAGGAACCCGCATCATCACCGTAGGCACCCACTGCCAAGCCCTCACCGACTCCACCACGACAACACTCACCGTCGCCTACGCAGACACGCCGCCCCTGGAGCGACTCCCCACGCTCCTAACGACCCTGTACGCAACGCACCCGTTCCAATCCCTCCTCGTCCACGTCGGCAACGGCCGTCCAGACCTGACCACCGAACCCCGCTGGATAGGCACCCCCACCCCGGTGGGCCTGGCCCTGGGTAGGAGCCCCATATCGTGGTTCCCCCTGACCGACTGGCCGAGCTACCAGCAGCTCCTCCAACGCCTCAGGGGGTCCGCTTCCGGATCTCGTTGATGAGCTTCTGCATCGTCTTCTTCTGCTCCGGCGGCCCCGTCAACTGCACCGCGACCCCCACACGCCCGCCTCCCTTAGGCGTGAACACACGGCTCAGAGCGACCCGCACCACGCGCTCCCCCTCCTCGTTCTCCGCCTCGACCTCCGCGTACATCGTCGTGGAGTCGATCTGACGCCAGTCCCCCTCCTCCACAAGAATCTGCTCACGCAGCGCCTTCCGCTCGCCCTCCCCACAAGAAGCCGAGCACTTCTGCACCGCCACCATCCCTCCGGCCCCGCTCCCCGACGGAGGAAACGTGCCGCCCTCATCAACGCAGATCCACCGGCTCTCGAACGGCTTCTTCTCACTACGCATGCACCCCCAAGTCCCAGGTGCGTCGAACTCAAACGGCAAGCCCTCCAACTTCATGTGGTACGTCTTCTCGCCCTCCCCATACGTAGGCCCCGCCACAGGCCCATCAGGCCCATCAGGCCCCTGAGGAACCCGCGGACTGGCGGAAGCCGACGCACTAGCCGAAGGCCGCGCAACCGAAGGAGACGGAACCGGCGCACCCCCGCCCCCCGGCGACCACACAAAAGCAACAACCAACGCCCCGAGAAGTACCCCAGCACACACAAGCCCCGCAACAACCCGCCACCGCACCGCAGAAGGCTCCTGAGGCACCGCCTCATTCACCACATGCGGCACCGCGAAATCCACCCCCGCATCCGGGCTGGCCCACTCCCCCGCAGACCAGTGAGGCTCGAACCCAGGCCCACCCTCCGCGGCACCCGCAGTCAGCCCAGCCGCATCCAGCACCCCAACGGCATCCCCCAATGGCCCCTCATACGGAAAAGCAACCCACCCCAACACCCCACGAGGCGCAGCGTCCCGAACCCTCCCCTCCTCGACAAGCGCCCCCACCGCAGCCTCGAACCGCTCCCGCACCGCCGAGTCCGCAGCCGCCGCAGACCGCAACACCGCCACCGCGACCTGCCGCCCCTCCCGGTCCTCCCCCAAGAACACAACCCCCGCGCCATGCTCCTCCAGCCGCCCCCGAAGCGTGAACGCCCCCAAAATCCGAGGATCCCCAACCCTCAAAGCACCCATCCCACTCCCTCCGAAACCAACCCACCCCTTAAGACGCCCCCAACCCCCACCCCGTTTCCCCCACCCTCAACAAACCGGATCATCAGCCAGCCGACGCAACCTTTCGGCGACACCACTCACATCCGGACCATCCGGACGAGCGGCAACGATTTCATCCGCCAACGCGCGGAGTTCCCCAGGGGGAAGCAACGCGAACCGCTTATCCCTATTCCGAAGCCAAACCCGAACAGCACGGCCTCCCTCCTCGCTGACCTCCAGAACCGGCGCGGGAATACCGGGCAACCCAATTTTGCCCGCGTCCATCCGCACTACGGCCCGCGAGAGATCATACCGACGATCCCGCAACACACCTCGACGCCAAAGACAGCCGCTCTCGAAGAAGAAGCTTCGCCGATGCATAACAACACCGAGCAGAATCACGAACGGCACGGACACCGCCACAGCCACACTAAGAACGACCGCCAGTACCTTATCCCCGTCAACCGAGAGGTCATCCACCACTCTTACCGTGAAGACAACGGCACCGACCGTCCCCAAAACCAAAATGAGCCATGCAACCCATGCACTGACCCCAGGCCCTGTGGACAGTTCAACCCGCCCGCCCCCCAAGACCACACCACCTAACTGTCATCACACTCCTAATCTGACAATCTCCGGAGCCGGGTCGCGACCGCCATAGCCTCAGGATCAACCGCACATTTAGAAACAATTGAATCCGCAAGTGCCCTTATTTGGTCAGGGGGCAGCAATGATAGCCGATGGTCACGATTACGCAACCAAAGCACGGCATCACGCTTACCCTGAGAGCTGATGACGAGGCGTGGCACTGGGGACCCGCCAACCCCTATAGTCCTAGATTGCAAGGACAGTGATACTGTAGAAAAATCGTAAGACTGATTACGGAAGACCCCCTTGCGCCACAGTAGGCCATCTTCAAGCCAGTAGGACCGACGATAGGCAGTCACCACCATCGACACAATGGCAACAAAAAAAGAAAGGCATGCGACAAACAAGATCACCGCAAAGAGTTGGTCACCAGCCGCCATCAGCACTGGCATGGCGTACACAGAAAATCCAAGGAAGATCGCGGCCGCTAGAACGTTTCCTCCCCACAGCAGGCCACCACGTCGCCCCGGGCCAGTGCTGAGTTGCACTCGTTCTCGTACGGGCATGGTTCACCAGCTCACGAAGTGAGGTAATTTTGGACTATTGAATCTTCGATTTCACTCTGAAACAATTACCAAGAGCCCCGGCCTGTCGAGACCGACTCAGAGAGAATGCCCCGTCGCATCTCTTAACTTATTAAGGGGTCAACCATTCGCTGATCTGTTTCATCCTAGCCTCGAGCCCCAGCAAGCCTATTACTTCTTGCTGTACGCTCTTCTGGCGCCATCGACACCACATCGCGAACACTGATCCCACCATACGACCGCTGGAGACAAGTAGTCTTCTTCTCGCCCACGAGCCCATGTGATATGCGCGAAACGAGTCAAAAGCCCTGTTCCTAGAGGTCTAACAGGCTTTTTCAGTTCGGCTGAGCGGATTCATCGGGGTCGTTGCACCTGGTAGGTGCTGTAAAGGGCCCGAATGGCCAGTAGGAAGTGCTGGGCGACCTTCTTCTCCCGGCCGTCATAGGCATCCGCAGCCTTCCACAGGGCAGCGGCGGTCTTCCCCAGGGTATCTGCACCGTCATCTATCTTATGGGCCATCTCCCGAGCAGCGACCTGGTAGCTCTCCACGATCCCGACCTCCGCCCCGAGGCTCCCGAAAGCATCACCAGGAATCGCCGTATGAACGGTGATTGCACGTGACGCCAACGCCCAGAACGATGCGCCTTCGAGCACATCCTCCCCGGCTTGCTTGATGCGGTTTCGACGATGCGAGACCTGCGTATTACTCAACAATCCTCCCTACCTCCACGCGCCGCGTGACAGTGCCGGAGCGGCGCGTTACTTGAGATTTGCCGAACCTTCATTGGCCAACCGAGTCGCGATTTCGCCCCTTTTACCGGAAGGCATGCTCCGAAGATTGCCACCGAAAACATTGATCTGGCCGCCGAGCCCTCCGCGACGCAAGGGGATCGTCAAGAAGTCAGGTGACCAGGACCAGGAGCCATTGGCCTTGAGCCCTCGCGGGTACACCCAGCACGCTTGCCCACCCGGGACAGAGATGGTCCTGCAGTTGCCATAGGCAACGGACTTTTCCCGAAAATATGCCTCGCCCGTCGCCTCCGGCAGCTTCTCGTACCAGGTGGATCCATCCGGCCCAGGGAAAACACTGATGTGCAAAGACAGCGCCTTGGGTCCCCGCTGCTCGGGGCGATAAGATTTACTGCGCCAGACACATCCGTACGAGTGCTCGCTCCTGGCCTTCTCATTCGGCCCGAGAACCTCTTGGCGGAGCTCGTCCCCCACCAGAGTGCACGGGTCGGGTCCGCGCAAGGTTGATTGTGCAGGTACGGCACGTTCTGTTGACGGCACCGCGGAAGGTCTGGCCCTCGGAGCGGCCTCACCCGAGCAGGCTGCCACCACCGCCAGACCACCCATGACGCAGACGGCCCGTGCGCCCTTCATTTGGCTTCCCAACCGGCCCTGTTACCAAGCCCGCCGGGAGGACTCACCGGCTTCTGCAGCTTGCTCGCCGTGCCTTGAATCTTTGCTATGTACGTCTTGTACTCGGTGATGGCGGTCTTACTGCCCGCATGAATGTTATTGATTCCCGAAGCGAAGTTCTGCAGAACCTGCGTCATGGCTTCCGTCATGGTCACCTGGTCGGCATACTGTTGCGCATTCCTGTACTGAACGATCAATGGACCGATTTGGATCGATGCCTCTCTGGCCGCGGCCACGGCATTGATATAGGAGGTCTGCAGAACGCCGGCAGCCTCAGCCAGCTGAATGCCAACCTCGAGAAGTGCATCCCGATTGTCTTTGGATTTATCCTGGTTCTTGCCCATGTACTCTTTGAAGTTGTCATAGGCAGGCCCTTCCCAGTGGGCCCCCAACGCCGTATACGACGTCTCGATCGACTCCATTGACATCGCAATGAGGTTCGCCGCCCCACGCCAGGCGTCCACCGCTCTGTAAACTGCCTCGGGGTTGCCCTTGAGGCCCGCGAGCTTGTCAAGCGCAACCTGCCAGGCGACAGCCGAGCCCACAATGGCACCGGCACTCTTGATCAGGCTGGTACTGAGCGGTGGGTCAGCCCCCTGGCCGCCGCGGTTCCCCCTGTTCCCTTGGTTGCCGCTCGGTCGTGAGTTCCCTCCACCTCCTGGGCGAGGCCCCCTGGCCCCTCCGCCCCCAGGACCGAAACCAAGGCCAGTGAAACCCCGATGATACGGCTGATATCTGTCGTACAGCGGCATTTCTAGGTCCCCTTCATCGATTCGGCCTCGTCACTCACCAGATTTTGACAGCGGCCCGTTCGGCCAGATCCGCCACGCGTCGGGCGTTGGCTGCATTGAAGGCTTGAAGCACACGCTCCGCCAGCAGACTGCGGTCCGAGAGCCGGACAGTATGAATGTCCAATTCGACAGCTACCACACGGCCTCGTCCGTCCACCTTCACCTGGCCCAGCCCAGGCTTGATGTCCTGCACCCAGTGAAGCTCGGCGGCTTCGTCTTCGAGGTCGTCCAATGCCTCGACGTAGTCACGGAGAGCGGACACCTCTGCATCACTCCGCGCCATGGCCGTCGCGAGGTCCTCCAAGGCTCGATCGAGGCGGCGTTCGGGGTTGTCGCTGCTTCCGCCGCGATAGACGTCTCCTGCCCTCACAACCGGCTGCCGTTTTCGAAGCGGCGCTCGATCTCCTCAGCCGAGGACTGCGCGAATTCGATGCCCTGTCTCTGAGCCGCGTCCACACACTGCGCGATCCGTTGTCCCAGCTTCGCGGCCGTCGATCCCAGCGGCGCGTCGGGGTCGATGTAGAGATCGGTCAACTGCCCGTAGCCGTTGACGGTCGCCTGGACGTCGCCCTGGGCCGATTCTTGGTGGAAGCGCATCTCGAACAGTTCGGCTTCGAGTGCTTTCATGGATTCTCTGTAGCGAGGATCGGGCGTCATCATCTCGACGCTCTGGGGAGGGTCTTGCTTTTGCTGTGGGGTGAACGTCGGAGCCTCGACCAATGACGTATTCGCATCGCCGGCCACCCGAGCGCGTGACAGCCACTGATGCGCTCGAACCTGCACTTCCCGCTCATCCACGGATTCATAGGTGGAATAGACCTGGGCCGCCCCTGCTGTTTCCTGCGGTCCTACAGGCTCTCCGGTCTCGCTTTCCTCCGCGATCCCGCCGGGCAGGCCGGCCGCGCTATCGCGCTCGGCGTCGCCCTCTCTACGAGTTGAGCGAGCCCCTCGCATGCCCGCTGGATACTCAGCTACCTCCGCATCACTGGCGAAGCCCGCATTTATCGCATCTTTGATTCGTTTTTTCGGTGTCATCGAGTTCTTCCCATGATGCGTCTTGCAGCGAAGGCGATGACGGCGAGCCCCACGACCGAACCGGCAATACCAAGCAGAAGCCCTGTACTGCTGCCGCCGCCCTGTACTTTTTCATTGGCCACTGCGCGCGTGTGCTGCGCAGGCGACTCTGTCTTGGGGACGTCCGGTGCCATGCCCTGCAGAGTGTCCAGCTTTTCGTAAGCGGGATTGCGTGCGTTGTGCGGGACCTCGGCGGTAAGCGCTAGATAGGGAATCATCGCACCATTCCCCGTCCATTTGTCCCAGCCCTTGGGGCCCACGTCCTTCGCGGTCGCCACCAGCCGTTGCACGACTTCACGGCCCGACATAGCGGAATAGTGCGAACGCATGAGGGCGATGACGCCGCTCGAGAGCGCAGCCGCCTGGCTCGTGCCGTTGAGGTTCGGGCGAAAGCGGCCGTCCTTCATGGTGGCCCCCACACTCACTCCCGGACCGGCGACCATGACGTTTCTCCCCGGTGCGCTCTTCTCCCAGATTTTCAGGTCATGGCTCAACGCGCCGACCGAGAGCACTCCCGCACAGTCGCCGGGTGCGGTGTCGGGTTCACGAGGATCGTTTCCCGAAGCCGCGACGATGACGACATCGTTACTTATTGCATAGCTCACGGCATCCTGGATGGAGTCGGTGCACCTGTAGCCGACTCCCTCCGAAAAGTTGATCACTTTGGCGCCATGGTCGACAGCGTAGCGAATGGCCTCGGGATAGTTGTATTGGCTGGAGGCTTGAATCGGCAGGATTCTGGATTCCGGAGCCACACCCATCATCCGGCTGCCGCGCCCCTGGCCCGCTATCAGTGTCGCCATCGCCGTACCGTGGCCGCCTAGTTCGGAGTCGCTGTCAACACGTCCGTCACCTCGTGCTTGAGTGCCTGTCTCCGAGTAGGCGATCCCGGGGAGCACCACGCCTTGCAGGTCAGTTATATCCGCCTGGACGCCGCTGTCGATCAGAGCCACGGTGACGCCTCGACCTCGGCTGATGGGCCACACCTTGTTCTGAATCTCCCAAGCCTGAAACCACCACTGTTCACCCCGGGGCCCAGGGGCAGCCAATGCCGTGGGAGCATGGCAGAGCATGAGCGGCAAGGCGGCGACGCCGACCAGGATGACCCGGGCTATACGCGCCTTCCCTATTGCCTCGTCGCTCGGTCCTACGGCAATGGCCTTATCGTCGCTTCGCCGGCTACTTTTCATCGCCGCCGATGACGCGTGGGGCCACGTCCTCATCTTCGGCCCAGAGGTCATCCTCATCGAGGATGCGGGGGGTTCGGATCGCTTCCCCAGCTCCGCGACGTCCGGCGCCGAGACCAGTCGCCCCAGGGAGGGCGGACGTCCGATGCTCCGTCGGGGAACCCTGCCAGGGAGCGCTGCCGCTGGGAGTGGCGCCTGCCCGTGAAATGGCGCTTGGGGGCGTCGCTCCAGGACGGATCACACCTCCCGGAGACAGGCCGCCTACGGGACGTGAGCCGTTGGTCGTGGAATGCCCGCTCGGGGTGCTGACGCCTCCGATGATCCCTCCTGCGCGGCTGACCGGTGGCGGCCCCGATCCGGGGACACCTCCTGATCCGACATGGCCGGGAACGGGGCCGGCGCCTCTGAGCACGCCACCGCTGGGCCCTGGACCGCGAAGGGGCATCTCAGCGTTTCCTGTCAGGGGTGAGTGCCCCACAGGAAGCCCAGGCCGTTTACCCGTGGTCACGCCTTGCGCGGGCGTCGTCATCGTGGGAACACCCGGTGAGAGTTCCCCCGAGCCGGGAGGCCGTGGACCCATGTTGAAAGGTGGATCCGCGTGTTGGGGGCCGGGTCCGCCGGTTATAGGCGCAATGCCCTCCAGCTCCGACGCGTTCCGCATATCGGGCCGCATATCGGGCTGGCCAGGAGTCTGCGGGCCGGGGTGTGGATCCGACAGGAGGGGACCACCACCGCCGTGCGGGCTCGCGGCCATGCCGCCTTGCGACGCTCCGGCCGGACCTGTGTAGGACTCCGGAACGGTGCCCGCACCGCTCGTTCCGCCAGCGGAACCCGTGGCCCCACCGTCAATGCGTCGTTGCGGGCCGCCGGGAAGACCGACTGCCACCGTCTCCGGGATCTGGTCGAATGCGGCTGAAAGGCTGGTGTTGGTACTTGCCAGGTGTTGCTGCGCGCGTTTGTCGTCTGCGTAACGCGCAGGACTCGCGTCCGGAGCGCCGGGTCTGGAGATCACTCCCAGCCCTTCGGGGTTCTGCTTCGGTGGCATGCTGCTCTGTGCGGATTCAAGGGCGGCTCGGACCGCGCTCGCCGCAGACTGGAACCTGGTACTGACGTCGGCCAACGTCCCCGAGGCTTCGATAAGCTGCTTCATCTCGGCCACGCCGAGCTGTTGGGCGTCGCTCTGCCATATGGCGTTCAGCTGGCGCACATGCCGACCGAGGGAGTCCTCGGCCCGTCGCAGTGCGCCGTGCGCCTTGTGATAGGCCAACCAAATCTCTTGAAGCGGGACCGCACTGGCAGCCTGCAGATGCGCTGCCACGGCGTCGTAGTTGTACTGGGTCGGGTCCCCCTGCCCGAGCGTCCCCGGCCTGAGGTCGTAGGCCCGATCCTTCTTGCTCATCGTTTATTCCGATCCCCGTTGGCCCGACTCACCTGTGCTGCCACGGAACCACACCTGTACCTCCACCGCCCTGAACGGCCCGGGCCCGGTCTGCGGCAGCGGCTTCGGTGCGCTCGTAGTTCTCCGCCGCGCGCTGCAAGCGCGTGATCAGCGCTTGATAGGCGTCGCAGTAGTCGCGCAGCCCGCGCACCATGTTCTGGTGCGCGGAGTCCAGGTTCCATCCGAGTTGCTGCGCGACGTCCCACCCGCCGATACGACCGGCCGCCTTGGAGCCTCCGGCCAGGGCGTCCAGCGCCGCCCTGAGCTCGGTGAGATCACGTTCCATCTCTCCGGCCATCTGGCGTAGCCGGCGGCGCCGAACCTCGATGGGATTCATTTCACCGGCCTCGCATGATCACTGGGGCCGTGCGACGAGCCCGACTATCGGTCGGTGTCGGCCATTCACCCCTGGGAGCCACAGCGTTCCTTCCCCGTGGTGTTCTGTGGTTCGTCAGCCGCCGAACATGGCGGTGTTGCGGCGTTCGGTGGTGAGGTAGCCGTCGTGGGAGTCGCCGATGGCCTGGCCCATGTTGTGGACGACCTGGCCGAGCTGCTCGCCGGCGGCGTTCCACTGCTTCTGCATAGCCTGGTATGCCTGGTCCGCGTCGCCCTCCCATTCGGCGAGGGTGGACTGGACCTTGCTCTGCAGTTCGTTGAGGGCGGCCTTGTACTCGTTCAGGGCCTTGGCGAAGCTGGCCTGGGCCTCTTTCATCGCGCCGAAGTTGACCAGCGTGTAGTCGGTGCTCACGGTGTCCTCCTCGTCAGCCGTTGATCATGCCGGTGAGCTTGTTGACCCTGGCGGCAGTCTCGGCCTCGTTGGCGGCGTAGGTGACGCGGGCGTCGCCGAGCTTCTGCTGGATCTTGTTGAGGTCGGTGAGGACCTTGACGAACTGCTGGTCGAACTGCTGGTAGACCTTCACGAAGGCCATGGCGCCCTCGCCCTTCCAGCGGGCCGCGAGGGCCTTCTGCTCGGCCTCGAGCCTGGCCCGGGTGCCGCGCAGCTGCCGCTCGGCGTGTTCGATGGCGTCCGCGCCCTTGCGCATGCCTTCCCGGCTGTGCGCCGACTGCTGTGTCACCGCGTTCTCCTTGTGGATGGACGACATGAGGCATCACAAGGCGCGCCCCCTACTCCCTGTAGCGCTTCGAAAGCGACACACCCCGTGACAGCGAGCAAGTTCGAGCGTAGGGATCAGGGAACGCGGGTGTCCACGCCCAGCACATGAGGGGTTTTCAGACTCTCGGGCAACAGGTCCGCCGACCCCGCAGTTGATCTGCGCGAGCGTTGTCAAGACGCACACTTACGTGGCCGGAACCGGCCGCAGTGCGGCCGCTGAGGAGAGGATGGGGCCAGGGCGGAAAAGGTTGATGAGGTTGACCGGTATCGGCACTGCGGTGTTCACCGAGTAGCCGAGTTTGGTGGCGTCGTCGGACGTGGCGATGGGGTGGCGGACGCCCTGTTCGGTGATCAATGAGAATGCCTGGGGTTTTTGTCCCGGTTGGGAGAGCGTGCCGGCGAATGTGCCGCCACCAGGGAGGACGACCTGGTCCAGGGCGGTGGAAACGGGAGCGGCGGGAGCGGGAGGGAGGTGGGCGTCCAGGGTGAAGCGGACCTCCGTCGAAAGCCGGCCGGTATTCCGGTAGACCGCGCAGAGTGACTGGTCGGGACGGTGCGCAGAAATTTGGGGCGGGTCTTCGGGGATATTTCGGTTGTAGAGGGCGGTGCGGGAGGGCCTCGTGTTCGCCGCGCCGGGAGAGATGTCGCGCGGCGGGCCGGCTCCGGCCGAGTCGAGCAGAAGGCGGGCTTGGGTTTGCGAGACGCTCGCCAGGCCGTCCGGCAGCTGGACGTACCAGCGGGTCGGCGTGCCCGCGACGGCGGCGACCCTGAACACCTGGCCGACCTGGGCTGGGGCGCCGTCCGGGCCCGGGCGGGTCTGGCCCCGGTCCGGCACGGGAGGCGCCGCGAAGTCGGGCCCCTGCGGGAGGCCGTTGAGCCAGCGCTCGTCGACCGGGGTCGGCTGGTCCGCGCTCAGGACGCGGGCGGCCCTCGGGGAGACGCGCATCCGGGTGTCACGCCAGATGAGCCATGACTGAGGGCCGCCCTGGACGAGCACTCCTTGGTTGTCGGCGAGCTTGCTTCCGCCTATGTCACGGCCGCCGATGAGGGACACGCGTGAGCCGGTGGTGCAGAGGGACCATGGCGCCTTGGTGAGCTTGTCCGGGGCGGGTAGCGACTCGGGTGCGCCTTGGATTCCCGTGACCGGGCCTCTGCCGTACTTGGCCAAGGACCTCGCGGAGACCGTCTTGCGCTGGATGGAGGTCGTGGACATCGCCAGGCGTGCGGAGGCGTAGTTGAGGAACGGGATGAGTTTCCTGTCCTGGGGGCTGTAGGCGTAGGTGGCGCCCGTCTCCTTCTCGATGATGACGAGGCCCGGTTGCTCCAGGTTGCGGGCGCCGCCCTTGAAGACGAGGCCGGAGATGCCGAACCCGGCGGCGACCAGGACGACGACCATGACGCCGCACAGCGCGCCGACGCCCGTGCGTCGGAGAGGTGATTCGGCGGCTCCGGGCTTGCCCTGGAGGAGGGCCAGGGCGACCCGCTGGGTCATCAGCCGGTGCGCCTGGTAGAGGTCCTTGCGCGTTTGCATGCGTCGTCCCCGAGATCAGCCGGCCAGGCCGCGCAGCCAGGAGTAGAGGTTCAGCAGGCCCATGGCCAGTGGGAAGAGGCTGATGACGAGGGCCAGGTCGACGATGTCCCCGGCCCGCCCCCAGAACGGCGTCGGCTTGTGGGCGGGCAGCCGGAGCGCCATGAGCATGGTGATGGTCACGGCCAGGACCATGGGGACGATGACGGCGAGCACGGGCGCGGTGGCGGCCCAGCGCAGGCACAGGAGCGCCAGGCCCGCCAGGCCCGCGCCCAGCATCCACGTCCGCTGCCATCGTCCGTGGAAGACGCGGGCGCGGAGCAGGAGAACGAGCGAGATGCAGACGCTCATGATGATGTGCAGTACGCCTTTGCCGGGCACAAGGAAGAACTGTGCGGCCAGGGCGACCAGCCCCACACCGGCCACGAGCCCGGTGGTGAAGCGGTCCGCCTCTCTTGTGCGGCGCAGCAGCATCGAGCCGTTGAAGGTCTGGGCGCTCCGCAGTTCTTCGGCGGTCTCCGGTACGGGCGGCAGCGGCAGGCGGGCCAGCCGGAACGCCAGCGAGGGGATCAGCGCGGTCAAGGTCAGGCAGAGCGACGCCACGAACGCCGCCGTCCCGTATGGGCTGAGCCCGGCGACCTGGACGAGCCCGGTGGAGACGACGCCGAGGAGTGAGGCGAAGCCGACCCCGAGGAAGGTGGGAAGTCCGGCCGTGGTGGCGAAGGCGGACGTGATCGCCGCGAGGGTGGCGGCGGCGAGGGCGGCGAGCAGGTGCGGTGCTCCCAGGTCGAGGAGCTCGACCGGGCGGGCCGGGGCGAGCAGGCCGCCGAGGAACGCGTACGGAAGTGACGCGAAGCCCAGCACCGAGCCCGCGGTGGCGTCGCCGACGGCGCGGGAGAGGACGACGCCGCCCAGCAGGAGCGCCACCGCGATGGCGGACGCGGCGATCGCGGACGGCCCCCAGGACGGGCCGGCCAGAGCCAGCGCGACCGCGCCGGCGGTCAGGAGCGCCGCGCTCGCCGCCAGTCCGAAACGGCGGGTGTTCTCCGGACGCCAGCGTTCGGAGTGCTCGTTGACGGCGGTCGCGACGACGTCGGCCACGTCGTCGAAGGTGACCTCGGGCAGCTGGGCGAGTTCGGGACGGAAATAGAGCAGCTCGCCGTCGCGCACGCCCAGGGACGACAGTGTTTGTGACTCGTCCAGGGGAGGCTCGTCAAGCCGTTGGAGCACCCAGCCCGAATGGGCGAGCCCGGCGTCCGCCAGCTCCCGCCCGGCCACCTGCAGCAGGGTGGGCAGGAGGTGGGCCAGCGGAATGTCCGCGGGCAGCGACAGGTCGACGCGCCGTTGCGGGGCGACCAGTACGACGCGGCAGAGGTCGGCCCCAGCCAACGTGTTCACACGGCCTCCGGTCTCACACCTTCGGCGGCGCTTCTCCGCGGGCGCCGGCCCGGTGATTCCGTGGCGCCGATTCGGTCATGAGGCGAACCGGTATTCGGCACAGAAGAAAAAGGGAGCATGATCATAACGCGGAAGAAACCCCGATCTGGCGGACGGCGCACGATGATACTTTGACACGCGTCGACGGGGAATGTCGGGGGCATCGGGGGCTTTTGGATATCAACCGGACTCCGATGGTGATCTGCGGCACGTTCCCACAGTCGGAGATGAGCGGGTGAATTGTCCGGTTCCTGGCTTCCCGGGGTACCGAAACAGGGCAGAAGGGCCTGAGGGTTGGGCATCGTTCTCGTACACCGTCCGGAGCGACGGCCTCCTCCCCGGCTTCCGGAGGGCGAGATCCTGCTGGAACCGCCGCCCGAGATCCCGGAGACGATCAATCAGGGCTTCGCCAACGCCCTCATGTACCTGCCGATGGCGGCGAGCGGCGGCGCCATGGGGCTCATGTTCATGGGCGGCGCGGGGGGCGCGGGCGGCGGGAACCCCATCATGTGGATCGCCAGCGGGCTCTTCGTGCTGTCCATGGTCGGGATGGGCTTCGGGCACATGGGGCACGGCGCCGGAGAGCGCAAGCAGCAGCTGAACGCCGCCCGCCGCGACTACTACCGCCACCTCGACCAGGTCCGCGGGCGCGTCCGGAAGGCCGCGGCGCAGCAGCGCGAAGCGCTGGAATGGACGGGCCCCAGCCCGCGGACGCTGTGGTCGCTGGCGATGAGCCACCGGCTCTGGGAGCGGCGCCCGGCGGACGAGGACTTCGGCCAGGTGCGGATCGGCCGGGGCCGGCAGCGGCTCGCGCTGGAGCTGATCACCCCGGAGACCCGGCCGATCGAGGATCTGGAGCCGATGTGCGCGGGGGCGCTGAGACGGTTCCTGCGGGCGCATTCGACCGTCCCGGACCTTCCGGTGGCGGTGTCCCTGCCCGCGTTCGCGCGGATCTTGCCCACCGGTGACGCGTCGGCCGTGCGGGAGATGGTCCGGGCGATGGTGGCCCAGCTCGTCGCCTTCCACACGCCCGACGACGTGCGCCTGTCGATCTGCGCGGCGCCCGAGCGGGTGCGCGACTGGGAGTGGGCCAAGTGGCTGCCGCACTGCCTGCACCCGGACGAGCAGGACGCGGCGGGCCCGGTGCGGCTGTTCGCCGGCTCCCTCACCGACCTCGAACGCCTCCTGGACGACGACCTCAAGGACCGGCCGCGGTTCAGCCCCGGCGTGGACGCGCAGGACCTGCCGTTCCACGTCGTGATCGTGGACGGCGGCACCGTCACCCCCGACTCCCAGCTCGGCGCGGACGGGATCAAGGGGGTGTGCGTCATCGATCTCGACGGCGCGGTCGCCCCCACGCCCGACGCCACCATGCTGCGGCTGCGCGTGGCCGCGGACCATCTGGAGATGCTGGAGCGGGATCACACCGGCAAGGACGTCGCGGCGTCGCTGGGCCGTCCCGACGCCCTCACCCCCGTCCAGGGCGAAGGGCTCGCGCTGCGGCTGGCGTCGCTGCGCGCCGGGGCACCTGGCGAGCCTGAGCAGGACGCGCTGGCCGGCGACCTCACGCTCACCTCGCTGCTCGGCCTGGACGGCCTGGACGACCTCCAGCCGGAGCGCGCCTGGGAGCAGCCGAAGGCACCGCGCAACCGGCTGCGCGTGCCCATCGGGGTGGACGGCGAAGGCCGTCCCGTCGAGCTCGACATCAAGGAGTCGGCGCAGGGCGGCATGGGCCCGCACGGCCTGCTCATCGGCGCGACCGGCTCGGGCAAGTCGGAGCTGCTGCGCACGCTCGTGCTGGCGCTCGCGCTCACCCATCCGTCCGAGACGCTGAACTTCGTGCTCGTCGACTTCAAGGGCGGCGCGACGTTCCTCGGGCTGGAGCGGCTACGGCACGTGTCGGCGGTCATCACCAACCTGGAGGAGGAGCTCCCGCTCGTCGACCGCATGTACGACGCGCTGAACGGCGAGATGGTCCGCCGGCAGGAGCTGCTGCGCGCGGCGGGCAATTACGCCTCGCTCCGCGACTACGAGAAGGCGCGGGAGCAGGGGGCGCGGCTCGACCCGCTCCCGACGCTGTTCGTCGTGCTGGACGAGTTCTCCGAGCTGCTGTCGGCCAAGCCGGAGTTCGCGGAGCTGTTCGTGATGATCGGGCGGCTGGGCCGTTCGCTGGGCGTCCACCTGCTCCTGGCCTCGCAGCGTCTGGAGGAGGGCAAGCTGCGCGGCCTCGACGGACACCTCTCCTACCGGATCGGGCTGCGGACGTTCTCGGCGATGGAGTCGCGGGTCGTGCTGGGGGTGCCCGACGCTTACGAGCTCCCGTCGCAGCCGGGCAACGGTTATCTGAAGGTGTCCATCAGCGAGATGGTGCGGTTCAAGGCCGCCTACGTCTCCGGTCCGGTCGGGGAGGGGCGGCAGGAGAACGTCCGGCCGAGCGGCACGATCCGGCACCGGCGGATCACCCCGTACACGCTGGACCGCATCGCCCCCCGGGCCGACGAGCGTCCACCTGCCGGGGAGGGCGCCCGCCCCCTACCCGGCGAACCGGCGACCGGGGAGACCCTCTTCACCGCGGTGATCGACCGGCTCGCGGACAGGGGCGCGCCGGCGCACCGGATCTGGCTGCCGCCGCTGGACGTCCCGCCGTCCGTCGACCAGCTGCTGCCGCCGCTGTCGGCCGCTGCCGGGCTGGGGCTCACGGCGGCCGGCTGGGAGGGGAGGGGACGCCTGGGGGCCGTGGCCGGCGTCATCGACCGGCCCTTCGAGCAGCGGCGCGAGCCGCTCTGGGTCGACCTGTCGGCCGCCGCCGGGCACGTGGGGATCGTGGGCGCGCCGCAGACCGGCAAGTCGACCGCGCTGCGCGCGCTGCTGACCTCGCTCGCCGTGCTGCACACCCCCGAGGAGGTCCAGTTCTACTGCCTGGACTTCGGGGGCGGAACGCTGGGCGCGCTCGCCGGGCTGCCCCACGTCGGAGGCGTCGCGAGCAGGCGGGATCCCGACCGGGTCCGCCGTACGGTCGCCGAGGTGTCCACGCTCCTCGACCGGCGCGAGCAGGAGTTCGCCGAGCGCGGCATCGACTCGATCGCCGCGTACCGGCGGATGCGCGCGGAGGGGCGGGTCCCGGGCGACGGTTTCGGCGACGTCTTCCTGGTGGTGGACGGCTGGACGTCCCTGCGGCAGGAGTACGAGCAGCTCGAGGAGGCCATCACCGATCTGGCCGCGCGCGGGCTCGGGTACGGGATCCACGTGGTGGCCACGGCCGGGAAGTGGTCGGAGTTCCGGATGGGGATCCGGGACGTGTTCGGCACGCGGCTGGAGTTGAAGCTCGGCGACTCCTACGAGTCCGAGGTCGACCGGCGGCTGGCCGAGAACGTCCCGGAGGGGCGTCCCGGGCGCGGGCTCACCCGGGACGGCATGCACTTCCTGGCGGCGCTGCCGCGTCTGGACGGGCGCGGCACCACCGACGACCTGGCCGACGGGGTCGCGGCGACGGTCGACCTCGTCGCCGGGGCCTGGCAGGGCCCGAAGGCGCCCCCCGTGCGCCTGCTGCCGAGCCTGCTGCCGGCCTCCGGGCTGGCCGGTGTCCCCCGGGAGGCGTGGCGGGTGCCGATCGGCATCGACGAGGACGCGCTGGCTCCCGTCCAGCTGGATTTCGCCGTCGATCCCCATTTCGTGGTCGTGGGCGAGACCGAGTGCGGCAAGTCGAACCTGCTGCGCCTCATCGCCGAGGGGCTCGTCACCCTGCACGCCCCCGACGAGGCCAGGCTCCTCTTCGTCGACTACCGGCGGGCGCTCCTGGACACCGCCGACACCGGCCACCGGATCGGGTACGCCGCGTCCGCGTCGGCGGCGTCCGAACTCGTGGAGGACCTCGCGGAGGCGCTGCGCGAGCGGCTGCCCCCGGCGGACCTGCCGCCCGACCGGCTCCGCGACCGTTCGTGGTGGAAGGGCTCGGACGTCTTCCTCTTCGTCGACGACTACGACCTTGTCGCCACGTCGAGCAACCCCCTGCTGCCGCTGCTGGAGCTGCTCCCCCAGGCGCGCGACATCGGACTGCACCTGGTGCTGTCGCGCGCGATGGGCGGTGCCGGGCGGGCGCTGTACGACCCGGTCCTCCAGCAGCTCAAGGACATGGCCTCGCCCGCTCTGATCATGTCGGGGACCAAGGAGGAGGGCCCGCTCTTCCACGAGGTCCGCCCGGCGCCCCTGCCTGTGGGACGTGGGACGCTGGCCGATCGGCGGGCCGGGGCGCGGTTGGTGCAGACGGGGTTGCACGCCTCCTAGGGGGTGCCGATCGTGGTGGACGGCGGGGCTGTTTCGGGGGTGTCCTCGGGCTCGGGGGCCGGGAGGGCGGCGCGGCCCGGGCGCCAGTTGCGGCGGCGGCCCATGGGGACGATCACGCCCGACAGGGCGGCCAGGGCGGCGGCGGTGAGGGTGACCGCGGTGACGGCGGTGGCGATCGCGCGGGTGCGGTCGTCGGACGGTTCGGGGGCGGCCAGGACGGCCGCGGGCGGCTGGGACGGCGCCGGCGGCGGGGCGGTCTCTCCTGCCAGGACGGCGGTGACGGCCTGGACGGGGTTGACCATGCCGCGGCCGGTGCCCGTTCCGGCGTTGCCGTCGGCGGTCGCGAGGATGCGCCTGACGACCTGCTCCCGGTTCAGGTGGGGGTGGCGGGACCGTACGAGGGCGGCCGTCCCGGACACGAACGCGGCGGCGTAGCTGGTGCCCTCGGCCTGCGGGTTGTGGCCGCCGCCGGGCCACGGGGTGATCAGGCCCTTGCCGGGGGCGGCGAGGTCGACCTTGGACTGGACGCCGGAGCTCTCGGCGCGGGCGCCGTCGGGTCCCAGGGAGGCGACGGAGAGGACGCCCGGGTAGCTCGCGGGGTACGCGGCGCCCTGGTCGCCGTCCTGTTCCTGGGCGTTTCCGGCGGCGGCGACGATGACGGCGTCCTTGGTGTGCGCGTACTGGACGGCCTGGTCGAGGGCCGGGGAGGGCGCGGCCTTGAGGGAGATGTTGATGACGCGGGCTCCGGCGTCGGCGGCGGCGCGGACGGCCTTGGGGAGGCGGGCGCCGCCGTCGGCGTCGCGTTCGGCGTGCTGCTGCTTGACGATCAGGAGCCTGGCGGCGGGGGCGACGCCGCCGAGGCGGGGGTCGCGGCCGGCGATGAGGGCGGCGACGCCGGTGCCGTGCCCGGCGCAGTCGCGGTCGCCGGTGCCGGTGAGGTCGACGGAGTCGGCGATCCGGCCGCTCAGCATGGGGTGGCGGGTGTCGGCGCCGCTGTCGATGACCGCGGTGAGGACGCCCTCGCCCTGGGTGAGCGTCCAGGCGCGGTCGTAGCCGAGGCGTTTCCGGGCCCATTGTTCGCCGACGGGGCCGGTGTAGCCGCGCGGGAGGTCGCAGGGGGCGGGTGCGGCGTGGGCGGTCGGCGGGAGGGCGGGGAGGGCGAGAGTGGCGGCTGCCGCCGCCGCTGCGAGTCGGCGCATCGTCCCCTTCCCCGGGTGGGTTCGGCGGACGACTGTATTGGACCTCCGGGCCGGACGGCAGGACCGGCCGGCCCGGAGATCGGGTATCGGTCAGGTCCGGAACGGGCCCGTCACGCAGTAGGTGATGCCGTTCGAGGACGAGCCGGAGGTGCCGCGCTGCGAGGAGAAGTAGAGGCGGTTCCCGGCCGGGTTGAACGCGGGGCCGGCGATCTCGGAGGAGGACTGGCCGGTGATGCGGAGGAACACGGAGATCTTGTCGTCCGGGGTGATCATGCAGATCTCCATGTTGCCGCCGTCCTCGGCCACGTACAGGTCGCCGGAGGAGGCGCCGGTGATGTTGTCGACGCCGGTGAGCGGGGGCGAGCCGGGGCTGACGAGGCTGTCGTCGTAGGCGAGCTCGTAGGTGCCGGCGGCGAGGTTCACCTGCCAGACGCGGTTGTCGCCCTTGGTGGTGAACCAGACGGTGTCGCCCGCGTAGTGGCAGCCCTCGCCGCCGTTGAAGCGCTTGACGCCCGAGACCTGGTTGCGCGTCGCGGTCGGGGATCCGTCGGGGTCGGGGACGTTCGCCCAGGTGAACGTGCCGGAGGTGGCGGTGCCGGCGCGCAGCACCTGGAGCGTTCCGGACGACAGGTCCCCCCAGGTGGTGGGGACGAACCGGTAGAAGCAGCCGTCGCTCTTGTCCTCGGTGAGGTAGATGACGCGGCGGACGGGGTCGGCCGCGGCGGCCTCGTGGTTGAAGCGTCCCATCGCGGGACGGGCCA
This sequence comes from Actinomadura rugatobispora, assembly GCF_055379765.1. Classification (NCBI taxonomy): domain Bacteria; kingdom Bacillati; phylum Actinomycetota; class Actinomycetes; order Streptosporangiales; family Thermomonosporaceae; genus Actinomadura; species Actinomadura rugatobispora. Next base: position 3,571,977 of record NZ_AP029191.1, read on the forward strand.
CGGCGGTGCCGCCGAACGGGTAGGTCTCCCAGACCCGGCCGGTGTCGGTCTCCTCGCACGACAGCCAGGTGTTCCAGGGGGTCTTGCCGCCCGCGCAGTTGCGGTCCGTCCCGGACAGGATGCGGGACGCCCCGGTCACGGCGCCGCTGGAGTTGAACCGGATCATCGAGGCGCCGCCACCGGAGGAGGCGGACACCTCGGCGTTGGACACGTAGATCCAGCCGGTGCCGTCGGCGAAGCAGGCGCCGCCGTCGGGCGCGCTGTGCCAGGTGTAGGACGTGCCGGTGACGGTCTGCCCGGACCGGGCCACGACCTGGCTGGTGAAGCCCGGCGGGAGCTGGATGCCGTTGGCGTCGGCGGCCTGGAGCGCGCCGTAGGGGCTGGGGGCGTTCTGCGCGGGGGCGGCGAGGGCGGCGCGCTGCCAGAGGGTGCCGGTGAAGGCGGCGGCGCCCGTCCCGACCAGGGTGGCGCGCATGAAGGTACGGCGTTCCATCGGCTGTCTCCTAGGGGGGTTGAGACGTTCCGGAGCCGCGGCTGCACCGACGGTAAAAGGTGTTGGGGAACGGTCACCGGTGGGACCGGTGAACGAGGGGTGTCGGTGTCAGGGACGGCGGGCGCGGGCGATCACCAGCGCGCCCGCCGCCACGGCGCCGCCGATCAGGAAGCCGCCGAGGAAGCCGAGGCCCGTCCCGGAGCCGGAACCGGAGCCGTTGAAGATCGTCCAGCCGAGGCCGATGGCGGCGAGGGTGGCGACGTAGCAGGCGACCATGAGGGAGAGCTGCGCGCGCCGGGACGAGGTCCGCGGGATCTCGCCGGAGAGGTCGCCGGGCCCGTCCTGCGCGGGGCGCTTGTAGTAGCGGAAGCAGAGCCAGGTGCCGCAGGGTTCCCAGTCGCCGTCCGGGGGCGCGGCGTCGCCGGTCTCGCGCCGGTACTCCCAGCGGCGCGGGTCGGTGAGGTCGCGGCGGGCGACGAAGCGGTCGCGCTCGTCGACCCGTTCGACCTCCCAGCCCGCCGCGCCGAAGGCGTCGAGGCGGGCGCGGTCGCCGAACGCGTCGGCGGTCCAGGTCCGGGTGCGCGCGGTGGGGTCGGTCTCGGGGCTGGGCGCGCCGTCGACGGGGCCGGACGCGGCGCCGGTGAGCCGTTCGGCGAGGGCGGCGCAGGGGCCGTACTCGTTTTTGGGGTCGGCGCCGGCGGCGTGCGCGGCGAGCCGTCCGACGGTGTCGGCCACCTCTTCGGCGGGCAGGCCGCGCGCGAGCAGGAGCCCGGCCAGATCGTCGTAGTAGGCGGTCGTCATCGGGGGTCTCCTCGGCGGGGGGCGTGGCCTGCCAACCTAGCGCCGCCTCAGGGGGCCAAAAAAATCGAACGCTCGCTCGGAATACCGTGGACGATCTTGGGGTTGTACCGGGGGCGCGGTGATCGTCCCGCGCTTCCCGACCCGGTCCGCGGGCAGGTGCGCGACCGGATGATTCGGGTAATCCGACCCCCATGGAGTATCTGGTGCGTAGCAGCATTCCCCAGGCCCGGACCGGCGCCGGGCACAAGCATGTGAAGTCGACCTCGCTGCGGGCGCTCGCGGTGGCGGCGCGTCTGGAACGCGGTCATGCCCCGGAGGGTCCGCCGGGCCATGAGCACGGCCGGGCGGAGCGGCGCCTCTGGCGGTGCGGTCCCGACCCGGCCTGACCGAAAACCCGGATAAGAAGCAGGCCCCCGGCACACCGGAACGTGCGGTGCCGGGGGTCTTCCGCACTGTAGAACGAGCATTCGCTCGTAGACGGAGGCCGCCCCGCGCCTGTCGGCTGAACCGGCCCGGACCTGCGCGAACATCCGGCAGGACGGTCGCGATCGCCCTCGTTCATGAGCGCGCACCCTCGATCGACCAATAGTCTTGCAAGGCCAGAGGCGGATGCGACGAAGTGAGAGTGGCGTGACGGACAGGACGATGCCGGACACCCGTCCGCTGCGGTCGGGCGACCCGACCGCGCTCGGGGAGTACGAGCTCCTGGGCCGGCTGGGCGAGGGCGGTCAGGGCGCGGTCTTCCTCGGCCGCCGCGCGGGAACGGGCGAACCGGAACGGCTGTCCGACTACGTCGCCGTCAAGCTGCTGCACTCCGGGCTCACCGGGGACGAGTCCGCGCGCAGCCGGTTCGTCCGGGAACTTGCGGTCGCCAAGCGGGTCGCCCGGTTCTGCACGGCGCAGGTCCTGGACGCCGACCTGGCCGGCGACCAGCCGTACATCGTCAGCGAGTTCGTGCCCGGCCAGTCGCTGCACCTGCAGGTGCAGGCCGAGGGGCCGCGCGCCGGCGGAGCGCTGGAACGGCTCGCGATCAGCACGCTGACCGCGCTGTACGCGATCCACCAGGCCGGCATCGTGCACCGCGACTTCAAGCCGCACAACGTGATGATGGGCCCGGACGGCCCGCGCGTGATCGACTTCGGGGTGGCGCGGGCGCTGGGCGCGGCCGGTGAGACCCAGAACGTCGGGACGCCCGCGTACATGGCGCCCGAGCACTTCAGCGGCGGCGCGGTCGGACCGGCCTCGGACATGTTCGCCTGGGGCACCACGATGGTGTTCGCGGCGACCGGGCGGCCCGCGTTCGGCAACGACGACATGGCCGCGGTGATGCACCGCATCCTGACCGGCGCGCCGGACCTCGGCGACCTGCCGAGCCCGCTGCGCGAGGTGGTGGACGCCTGCCTGGCCAAGGAGCCCGAGCGCCGTCCCACCGCCCGCGAGGCCCAGGAACGGCTGGTCGGCGCCGCCCCGAACGCGGTCCCGGGAGCCGCCGCGGTACCCGGTGCGGTACCCGGTGCCGGTGCGGTGCCCGGCGCCGTCCCGATGCCCGGTGCGGTACCCGGTGCCGGCGCGGTGCCCGGCGGCCCTCCCGCGGACGGCGCGCCGGGCGCGGCCGGCGTTCCCCGGGCTCCGTCCCCGGCCCCGCCGCAGCCTCCGCCCCCGCCCCAGTTCCACGCCGCGGCGTCCCCGATGGCGGCCACCGACCCGAGGTCGGGCGGCGAGCACGGGGTGCACGGCAGCACCGTGCCGCAGCCGCCTCCTCACCCGCATCCGATGCCGGGGCAGCAGCACCGGCCCGGCGGCCAGGGTGAGGGCGGGCGAAAACGGCTGCTGGTCCCGATCGCAGCGGCCGCCGCCGTCGCGGCACTGCTGGCCGGCGGCGCGGTGTGGGCCGCGACCCGTTCGGGCGGCGACAAGGGCCCAGGTGCGGCCGCCGCCCAGCAGAACGGCCCGAACGGCCCCGTCACTGTCGAGAACCTCCCCGGCGCCCCCGACCCCACGCCGGGCAAGGGGACGGCCAAGCCGAAGAACTCCCAGAGCCCCGGCGCGCAGCCCGGCACCTCGGAGACCCCGAGGACGGGGGGCGGCAATTCCGGCCAGCCGTCCACGCCCCCGCCGGGCGGAGGAAGCGGCGGGGGAGGCGGCGGCTCCACCCCCGAACCCGCCAACAAGTACACGCCCCAGCAGGTGTGCAACTCCGGCGGCCACGGCGGCGGGTATTACGTGCAGCGCTCGATGGCGGTTTCGGGCGGCCGGGCGTACCAGCTCTACAACAGCTCCGGTTACAACTGCGCCGTCCTGATCAAGACCAAGAACGTGGGCCGCGCGTCGTCGGCGTCGGTGTGGATCCAGCGCCAGGGCGGCAGCAAGGTCGCCGACAGCGGGTCGTACGCCTGGTACGCGGGGCCGGTGTACGTCTCGGCGGCCGGGCAGTGCGTCCGGTTCGGCTCGGGGTCGGCCACGTCGTCGTACGCGAACTGCGGCTGAGCAGCCGGGAGGCCGGAGCGGCCAGAGCGGAGCCTGAACGGCCGAAGCGGGTAGAGCGGCCAGAGTGACCGGAGCGGGCCAGAGCGGAGCCTGAACGGCCGGAGCGGCCGGGAGGCCGGAGCGGAGCCGGAGCGGGCCGGAGTGGCGACAGTGGCCAGTGCGGAGCCTGAGCGGCGGAAGCGGGCCGGAGCGGCCGGAGCGGAGCCTGAGCCGGAGGGGCTCGCCTCCGTGTGACGGGGCTCAGGAGCGCGGGGGATCGGGCCGGGCGCGGATGCGCGAGCGGGTGCGCCCGGCGTATGGCTTCGGATCAGTTGGAGGACGAGGCGATCAGGTGATCGAAGTCCCCGTCCTTGGCCCCGAGGATCAGCGCCTCGATCTCGGGCCGGGTGTAGATGAGGGCGGGGCCCTCCGGATGCCGGGAGTTGCGCATCGCGATGTGCCCGCCGGGCAGTTCCGCGATCTCCACGCAGTTCCCCTGGGAGTTGCTGCGCCGCGATTTCAGCCAGCGGGCCCCGGTGAGGCCGGTCGCCGGCATCCCGTTGTCGTAGGCGTTGTCATAGGCGCTGTCGCGGGCGGCCTCGTGGGCGCCCTCGTAGGCGTTGTTGCGTCCAGGAAAGTTCTGGCCGTCGGTCTGGAGCATCATGTCTCTCTGAGGTAATCACCGAGAAGCTCGACGGTGCGCTCGGGTGTGGCACTGTCGACGCAGAGGCGTTCCATCGCCTGCAGGTAGGTGTCGACGTCGTCGCGCTTGTCCAGGTACATCGCGCCGGTGAGGTTCTCGACGTACACGACGTCCGGCAGGTCCTGATCGGGGAAGCGCAGGATCGAGAAGGCTCCGCCCTCGGCGGCGTGGCCGCCGAACCGGAACGGCATCACCTGGATGGTGACGTTGGGCAGCTTGGACATCTCGATGAGATGCTCGAACTGGCCCCGCATCACCTCCGGGCCGCCGATCGGCCGGCGCAGCGCGCCCTCGTCCAGCACCGCCCACAGCCTCGGGGCGTCGGGGCCCGTCAGCCGTTCCTGCCGTTGCAGCCGCAGCTCGACCCGCTGGTCGATCTCCTGTTCGGCCGCACCGGCGTTGCCCAGCCGGATCACCGCCCGCGCGTAGCCCTCGGACTGCAGCAGACCCGGGACGAACTGTAGTTCGTAGGTCCGGATCAGCGCCGCCGACTCCTCCAGGCCGACATAGGTCTGGAACCAGCCGGGGAGGACGTCGTTGTAGCGGTGCCACCAGCCCGGGGTGTTGGCTTCCCGTGCCAGTTGCAGCAGCGCCTCGCGCTCGGTCGCGTCGTCGACGCCGTACAGCGTGAGCAGGTCGTCCACGTCACGCTCTTTGAAGCTGACCCGCCCGAGCTCCAAGCGGCTGATCTTCGACTCCGACGCGCGGATGACATAGCCGGCCTCCTGCCGGCTCACGCCCTTCGCCTCTCGCAGGCGACGCAGCTGCGAGCCGAGCAGGATCCGACGGACCGTCGATCCAGCTCCCGGCGTCTCTGGAGTCACGCCCAACCTCCCGCGGCTCGTTGGCGGACAGCGATTTTTCCCCGGCGAAGCCGGAGAGTGTACTCAGTGTGCCATTGGGGTGCCTGTCCTGCGGTTTACCTCCGTCCGCCCGCGCGAGCACCCTGCCGATCGTGACGGATCGCGCCCGTTCGGTTCGGATGCACGTGCATTGGGCCTTGCATTCGCACGCTACGATGCGCAGGATAACGCACGAGACTTCCGAGCCACGGCTGCACAACGAGATCACTCTGCGGGGTCCGGGGAATGACGTCACGCCACGCGCACGACGACACGCGATGGGGGGTAGGCCCCATCGCGGGTGCGCCGGGGCCACAGGACTGTGCCGTACCGGCGACACCGGTGCCCGAATCCAGTGATCTGCCGCCACGCCTGGCCCAGGGGCTGCGCACACTGGTCGAACCGGCCGCGCCGACCGTCTCCTTCACCGTCCTGCCCGAGCCCGAGTCGGTCACCGAGGCGCGCCACTTCGCCGTCTCGCGGCTGGACGGCTGGGGCTGCGGGGCGATCTCCGACGACGTCGGCCTGGTGGTCTCGGAACTCGTCACCAACGCGCTGAGGCACAGCGGCGGCCCCGCCGCCCACGGCCCCCGCGCCCGCAACCCTTACACTTCCGGCCCGGCCGCACACGGCCCGGACCCCGACCTCCCCCACAGCCTCCACGGGTCCCACGGCGCGCATCCGTCCCACAGCACGCAGGGCGCGCACGGCCAGGGCGCCTCGCGGGCCTCTTACTCCTCCGGCGCCACGGTCGGCTCGGCCGTCCACTCCGCCGGGGACCCGCTGGGCTCGGCGCCCGCCGCCATCCGGCTGCGGCTGCTGTACCAGGCCCCCTGGCTGCTGTGCGGGATCATGGACGCCAGCCCCTCCGCGCCGCGGCGCAAGGAGCCCGACTACATAGCCGAGACCGGCCGCGGACTGCACCTGGTCGAGTCGTTCAGTATGCGCTGGGGGTGGTGCGGCCTGCCCCAGGGCAAGGTCGTCTGGGCCCTGTTCCGCTGTTCCCAGCCCGTGCGTTCCTAGCCCGTGCGTTCCTAGCCCGTGCGTTCCTGGCCCGGTGGTCCTTTGGACAGGCCCAAAGCGGGGCCTTGTGCCGGACCTCGCAGCGGCCCACGGAATGAAGGCCCTGCCCGGCGGGTATGCGTGCACCCACGAAACCGTCCGGAGAGGGAGTAGCGGTGGAATTCGCCGTCGAGCACAGGGTCGAGAAGGACCTCACCGTCGTCACGATCAGCGGTGAGATCGACGTCTTCACCAGCCCCCGCCTGCGGGAGAGACTGCTCGACATCATCGACAACGGGGCCCTCCACCTGGTGGTGGACCTGAGCGAGGTCACCTTCCTCGACTCCACCGGCCTCGGCGTCCTGGTCGGCATCTACCACCGGCTCCGCGCCCGGGACGGCTCCATGTCGTTCATGGGGGTCAACGACCGGGTGCGGCGGGTCTTCCACGTCACCCAGCTCACCAAGATCTTCGTGCTGCACCGCACGCTGGACGAGGCGCTCGCCGCCCACGAGGCCGCGGCCGCCGGCGGCCAGGGCGGCACCAAGTCCCAGACCACCCGCTGAGCCTCCCCTCGGCGCAGGGCGCTTCCGCTCCCCTCCTCTCTTACTCCCCCGCCTCCTTATTCCTTCCCTTCGCCCCCGCCACAGCGCCCCCAGAGGCCCCAGACGCGTCTCGTCCCCCTCCCGGACCTCCGGAACGGCACCGGAAATCGCCCGGCCCTCGTCGTACCGGACGTGCGGCGCCCGCGGGCTACGCGAACCGGTACCGTGAGACAGAGATCAAGCCCGCCGCCAGGGCGCAGTCCCGCAGACGCGCGCGGTGCCGTCTCGCCAACCGATCCACCGAACGGACGGGAGCGCTCCGTGGCAGAACAGCCGCTGCATGAGCACACGCTCGGCAATGGCCTGCGCGTGGTGGTCTGCGAGGACCATGTCGTACCGCTGGCCGCCGTGAACATCTGGTACGGCGTGGGCTCGCGCCACGAGCGGGCCGGCCGCACCGGTCTGGCGCACCTCTTCGAGCACCTGATGTTCCAGGGCTCGGCCAACGTCGCCGAGGGCGAGCACGCCGCGCTCCTGGAGAGCGCCGGCGCCACCTTCAACGCCAGCACCTCCTTTGAACGCACCAATTACTACGAGACGGTGCCGGTCAGCCATCTGGAGCTGGCCCTGTGGCTGGAGGCCGACCGGATGGGCACGCTGCCCGCCGCGCTCACCCAGGCCAACCTCGACAACCAGCGCGACGTGGTGAAGAACGAGCGCCGCCAGCGCTACGACAACCAGCCGTACGGCACCGCGTTCGAGAAGCTGTGCGCGCTGACGTTCCCCGAGAGGCACCCCTACGCGCACACCCCCATCGGCTCGATGGAGGACCTGGACGCCACCACCCTGGAGGACTGCGCCGACTTCTTCGGCACCTGGTACGCGCCGGGCAACGCGGTCATCTCGATCGTCGGCGACGTCGACCCGGAGGCGACCCTGGCCGCGGTGGAGCGCTACTTCGGCGGCCTGCCCTCCGGTCCGCAGGCGCCGCCGGCCCGGCCGGGCGACCTGGGCCCGCTGCCCGCGGTCAACGCCGAGCCGGTGGACGAGGAGGTGCCCTCGCCCGCCTACTTCGCGATGTTCCCGCTGCCCTCCGACGGCGGCACCGACATCGAGGCGGCCGAGCTGGCGGTGGAGATCCTCGGCGGCGGCTCCGGCTCCCGGCTGTACGACCGGATGGTGCGCCGCGACCAGATCGCCACCGAGGTGTGGGCCGGGGTGACCCGGCTGGCGGGCGGCCCGTCGCTGGCCATCGTGGACGCGATCGGCCCCGACACCGCCAAGATCGCCGAGGTGCTGGACGAGGAGCTGGCCCGGTTCGCGGCCGGCGGCCCCGACGCCGACGAGACCGCCCGCGCCACCGCGCAGGCCGAGCGCGGGTTCCTGGAGCAGACCGAGACGGTGACCGGGCTGGCCAACGCGCTGTCGCAGAACGCCACCCAGTTCGGCGACCCGGCCCGGGTGTTCACCGCGCCGGGCCGCGCCGCGGCGGTCACCGCGGACCAGATCAAGGAGATGGCGGGCCGGTGGCTGCGGCCCGGCTCGCGCTCCGTCCTGACCTATGGAGGTACGGCGTCGTGACCACCGACCCCGCGGGCTCCGAGCCCTCGGCCCTGGCCCTGGCGCCGCGCCCGGTCCCCGGTCCCGTCCCCGCCTGGGCGTTCCCGGCCGGCGCGGAGGGCGCGGTGCCCGGCGGCCCCGCCACGCTGCGCTGCGACCTTCCCGGGCGGCGGCTGGCGGCCGTGCGCCTGGTGCTGAACGCCGGCGCCGGGCGCGAGCCGGACGGCGGCGACGGCGTCGCCGCGCTGGCCGCGCGGGCGCTGCTGGAGGGCACCGAGCCCGGCGGCGGCACCGCGCTGACCGCCGCGTTCGAGCGGCTGGGCGCCAGCCTGTACGCCTCGGCCGACCTGACCGCGCTGCGGATCGCCCTGGACGTCCCGGTGACCCGGCTCGGCGCGGCGCTGGAGCTGTTCTCCTCGGTGGTGCGGGAGCCGGCGCTGGCCGACTCCGACGTGCGCCGGCTGGTCCGCGAGCGGCTGGAGGAGATCGCGCAGGAGGACGCCGACCCGGGCTCGCGCGCCATGCGCGAGCTGCGCGCCGTGATGTTCCCGGCCGGGGCGCGGGCGTCCCGGCCGACCGGCGGCACGCCCGAGTCGGTGGACGCGATCCAGGGCGCGGACGTGCGCGCGTTCTACGGCTCGGCCGTCCCCGGCGAGGCGACGGCGGTGGTCGCGGGCGACCTGTCCGGCGTGGACGCCGACGCCGCGCTGACCGCCGCGCTGGAGGGCTGGACGAGCTCGGGCGAGGCCCTGCGCGTCCCGGACGAGATCGCGCCGACGACGGGCCCGCGGATCGTGGTGGTCGACCGTCCCGGATCGGTCCAGACGTACCTGAGCCTCGGGCACGGCGTGCCGAACCGCTCGCACCCCGACTGGCCGCTGCTGACCGTGGTGTCGCACGTGCTGGGCGGCGGCCTCACCTCGCGGCTGAACGCCGTGCTCCGGGAGGAGAAGGGGTACACCTACGGGGTGCGCGCCGGGCTGCTGCGGCTGCGGCACTGCGGGCTGTTCATCACGCAGGGCGCCGTCCACACCGAGGTGACGGCGGACGCGGTCGCCGACGCGCTGACCGAGCTGCGCGGGGTCGTGTCGCGGGGCATCGACGCCGAGGAGTGCGGCTCCTCGGTGCGGGCCCTGGCCGACCGGGCGCCGGCCGAGTACGAGACGGCCCGTTCGGTCGCCGCGGAGCTGGCCGACGCGGCCGCCAACGGCCTGGGCGCCGACTACCCGCGGCGCTACCTGGACGCCGTCCGCGCCGCGACGCCGGACGAGGTGGCGCGCGCGTACGCCGAGCACGTCGACCCGGAGGCGCTGACCGTCATCGCGGTGGGCGACGCCGAGCAGATCCGCGAGCCCCTGGAGAAGCTGGGCTACGCGACCGTCACCGTGTCGGCCCGCGAGGCGAAGCCCGGCGAGTGACCTGGGATGGATCGTCCCCTCGTCTCGCCGAGGGGACGATTCACCCATTCCATGGCATATCGGGGGTCGCCGCCCGCGATGAAACGATGGCATGGTGGATTTCGTCTGACCGATGCGGGGACCGCCCCCGCGGTGTCGCGCGAGAGGGGTAGGGCCTGTGGCCTATGGGCAGATGGCGGGCGGGTACGGCGGGGCCCCGGGTCCCTCCGTCGAAACGATCCTGTCGGAGCCGAACTGCCGCCCCGGCGGGGTCGTGGCCGGCAAGGTGCACCTGGTCGGGGGCCAGCGCCCCGCTGAGATCCGGCATGTGACGCTCGCGCTGATGCCGCGCATGCAGAACGGCTACGGCGGGGAGAGCGCGGGCCCCGAGGTCTACCGCGGCGCGCTCACCAGGGCGTTCCGGCTGGAGCCCGGCCAGCGGCGCGACCTGTCGTTCTCGATCCCGCTGCCGTACGAGCTGCCGTTCACCACGGTGCTGGGCCGGGAGCTGCCGGGCTTCACCATCGGGCTGTGCACCGAGGTGGACGTCAAGGGCGAGCCCGACCCGGGCGACGTCGACCCGATCTCGGTGGAGCCGCTGAAGTCGCAGCAGTGGGTGCTCGCGGCGATCGCCCGGCTCGGCTTCAAGATCCAGAACGTGGCGTTCGAGCAGTCGAAGCTGCGCGGCGTCCCGCAGCAGCTCCCGTTCTACCAGGAGATCCAGCTGGCGCCGCCGCCGCAGTACGCGGGCCGGATCGGCGAGGTGGGGCTCAGCTTCATCGCCAACCCGCGGCACATGGCGTTCGTGCTGGAGGCCGACCGGCGGGCCGGCGGGTCCCCGGACGAGCGGTTCGGCCGCTTCCAGGTCGAGCACCAGGAGGCCGCCGAGACGGACTGGAACTCCAAGATCGGCCGCTGGCTGGAGGAGGCCGCGTCCCGGCCGCGCCCGCAGGCATCGCCCTACCCCTCGCCGGGGCACACGCCCCCCGGAGGCGCGCCACTGCCCCCACCGGGCGGCCACTCGACGTTCCCACCGCCTCCCGGCGCCCCGCCCGCGCACCACGGCACGCCAGGCCACGGACACGGCGCCCCGGCCCCGGCCGCTGCCGCCTACGGCGGCCCCGGCCAGTACGGGCAGTTCCCCCCGCCCGCCCCCGGACCGGGATCGAACAGCCCCCTGCCGCCGGCCGCACACGCGCCGCAGCCCGGCCAGAACCCGCTTCCCCCGCCGCCCGGCCACCTACCGCCCCCTCCCGGCCCCGGAGCGCCCGGCGCAGGACTCCCGTACGCCCCACCCCCGGCCCCCGCGGCCCCGCAGTACCCGCCGCCTCCCGCACACCACGGACCGCCTCCCGTCCACCACCATCACCACGGCGGACCCGCGTACCCGGCCCACCACGGCCACCACGGGCGCGGCGCCGGATGGGCCGCGGCAGGCGCGGTCGGCGGGGTCGCCGCCGCGGGCGTCGCGGGCGGCCTGGCCGCCGGCGCGGCGGTCGACGCGTTCGGCAACGTGGTCGGCGGCGCCGCCAACGTCGCGGGCTACGCCGCCGGCGTCCCCGTCGGCCAGTTCGGCGACGCCGTCGCCGGCTACGCGGGCAACCTCGCCGCCGACGCGGGCAAGGCCGTCGCCGGCGAGGCCGTCAACGCCGCCGCGGGCGAGGCCGCCGGAGCCGTCGGCGAAATCCTCGGCGGACTGCTCGGCGGCCTGTTCGGCTGATCGCGCAATGCTCGCCGCGCCCTCGGCATGACCGCCCCCGGCGGTTAGGGTCGAAGGCGCGGCCCGCCCCCCGAGGAGGCTCATGTCCACCGTGATCCTGGTCCTGCTGTGCCTGGCGATCGCCGGGCGCGAGCTCTACCTGGCCTCCGACAAACGCCTGCCCCGCGCGCAGGCGGAACTGCGCGAGCTGCGGTCGCAGCTCGCCGAACTGGGCCGGCGGCACGACACGCTGCGCGCCGACGTGGAGCAGGCCGCCGCCGAAGCCCCCGCCATCACCATCCCGCAGGCCCCGCCGCAACCGCCGCCCGGATCGCTGTACGCGCCGGAACGGCCCACCCCGCCCCCCGGCCCCGACCCCCAGGTCCTCGACCAGGTCGACAAGCTCGGCGCGCGCGTGGACCGCATCGAGACCGAACTCGGCGCCCTGTCGTCCGGACTCGCCGAGACCGACCTCGACCGCGAATCCAGGCACGCCCTGGCCCGTTCCCTCGACGCCGCCGAACAGGTCATCGGCGAACTCCGGCAGGAGATGCTGGAACGCCTCAACCGCGAGGAAGGCGTCGTACCCGGACTCCTCCTCAGCGAGGAAGGCGAGGCCGAGGCCCTCCTCACCGGAGCCTTTGAACGCTGCGCCGCCGAGTACGGCCTGCGCATCCGTATCCGCGAGCACCGCTCCGCCGGCGTCTACCAGGGCACCGCCTTCTACCTCTCCGGCCGCCGCGCCGACGCCCTGGCCGAAGAGCTGTTCACCTACGCCCGGGGCCTGCAGGACCTGAACGACCCCTCGGCCCTGACCGCCCTGCTCTCCGAGATGGCCCACCTGAACGGCGGCGGCATCGCCCGCATCGGCGCGTTCACCGCCGTCCACACGACCGGCTCCGTCCTCTGCGGCCTCCTCCCCGAGGACATCCCCGAAGGCATCGAACCCTGGGAACTCACCACCCGCCTACGCGACCTCCCAGAAGACCTGAGAGCAGCGATCAACCCAGGCACCGTGTAACCCGACGAGGCCCTCAAGAATCGGTCCTCGCTCCGCGAGGGCAGTCTCATTGGGGCTCCCGCCCCAAACCCCAAGGCAGGGGGCTCCGCCCCCCACACCCCCGAAAACCTCCCGGACCGACAAGCAACAGGCAACCCTCGATAAGCGCTGATGGCCCCGCGAATGGCGGATCAGCGTGCGCGATGTCGCGCCCACCGTTCTCTCACGGTGACGTATTCCGGCACTTCGCCGCTTGGGCGTGGGTTGGCTTGGCTGTGCAGCCTCCAGCGTTCGGCTGATACCTGTGCGTACAGGTCGATCGCAGCAGGGTCGGCGAGCTTCCAGGCGGGGACCTGGTCGGCCCACGCCTCGGCCTCCGCCGGGCTGTGCCCGGCATGGATCAGCCACGGGATGACCTGGCCTGCCTCGATCCAGGCGGCCCCGCGAGAGGCGAACGCCCAGTCGACCACGTAAGGACGGCCAAACCGGGTGATCAGGAAGTTGCGCGGGTTGAGGTCGGTGTGCAGAAGTGTGGCCCCGGCGAGCACCGAGACGTCCTCGGCGAGGCCCTCCCAGCGCCGCTCGACGCGCATCTCCACCACGTCCGGACACGCCAGCATGTGCAGCTCCCGGATGAAGGCGGCGACCGTGTTCAGATCCGGGGAGCCGGGCGCGTAGTTCGCGTGCCGACCCTCGACGTGCTCGAAGCCGAGCACGAGCCACCCCCCGGTCTCCACCGTCCAGTGGAGCCGAGGGGCGAACTCGCGGACATGCGGATTGATCTCGGCCTCTCTGCGCAGCGCACGGGCCTGACGGCCAGAGATCGTCGCGGCCTTGACGAACGTCAGCCCCACCGAGCCGTCCACCACGGCGGCCAACTCGGCGTTACTCCCAGCCGTGACCGGCCGGACCTCCCGGACGAGGCCGGTCTGCTCGGCTACGGCGTCCCGTACCTCATGCGGCAGGTCCACCCATGTGCTGCGCATCGACGCCTTCCGTCAGTCTCCGATGGTGCTGCATTCGGGCGGGCAGCAGCCCGCCCCGGCACCGGACTCCCAGAACTCCATGTCGAGGCGGTAACCGGTGGCCTTCAGGATCGGCACGGTCCGCTCCAGCGCGGCGCCGGACCGGATGTCCTCGTGTCCACCCCCATGGTTGACCAAGCGGGACGGCTGACCGCCAGGGCCGCATGCCCGGCCGCCACGGCCTTGTCCATATGCCGGAACTCGAGCCACGGCCATCGCCGGCTCCTGCACGGTGGCCTGGCCCCCATCAGGGTTCAGGTGATCCGGTTCGCCGGCGAGTCGAGCCAGACATGTTGACCTTCTGGGGTCACTGTGAGCCCGAACCGTGTGGGCCCCGGCTTGCCGGAGTCATGCCACCAGGCATAGGCCCGCTCAAGCTCGTCCCAGAGTCGGCGCGGCCCGTGCTGGCGCACACGGTGTTCGTCGTCGCTCGGCGTGCAGGCCGCCCATGAGCCGGTCTCATGGTGCGACAGCCGGAAGGTGTGGCTCCCATCCTCATTCCGAGTCCTGCCGTCGGTAACACCCGGAAGCCGGGCCCCGACCGCGAACCTGGCCTCTGATCCAGCCTCGAACACCTCATGAGGGAACACGCCGGTCGCCCTCTGCAGATAGTCGCCTTTCCCCTCATCATCTCGCCATGGCACATGCCTTGGCCGTTGCTCTCGCAGACGCATGAAGGCAACCGCCCTGGTGAATCGCCCGTCGGCGGTGCCATCAGTGCCCACCGTCAGCGTCAGCAGAACCCCGCCCGAGTAAAGATCGCTGCCCCAGGGCATGAGCACGCGTCCGTGCGCGGCGGTCTGAACCACCCAGGCGTAGGGGACATCGCTTACCGAGGCTGTCACGATCACACGGTCATACGGCGCGTTCTCCGGATATCCGGCAGCGCCGTCTCCAGTGATAACGGTGACCGGAAACCCGGCTGCATTGAGCGCCTGCCGGGCATGGTCGGCAATTCCTGCATCGACCTCGACCGTGGTCACGTTAACCGCGCTCGCGATCTCTGCGAGCATCGCCGCGTTATATCCGGTCCCGGTGCCAATTTCCAGCACGCGCATTCCTGGTTCCACGTCGAGCGCGTTGATCATGTGCCGCATGACGGAGGGGGCACTGCTGGAGCTTGTGGGCTGTACGCCCCTGGTGCCGGCACCGTCGTCCACCTGCGTGACGATCGCTTCATCGCTGTCGCAGAGCCTCCCCCACCTGCCCGGATCGTCCTCCCGGCGCAGCGGGATCATCCAGCCGTCGTCACCCCATACCCACACCGTGTCCGGAATGAACTGCCGCCGATTCATACCTCTCCAGCCCCACCGCACCCCGGGCAGCTCCGGGTTTCCTGACTCCGGCCATCCTTTCCGTCGGCATCGACGACGATCGTGCCCGATCCGTTACACCGCTTGCAGGTCTCCTTCTTGCCGTGCTTTCCCATCGCATCTTTCCTTTCATCTATCCGTGAGCGAATCACGCCCAAGGTAACACCGACTCCGGCTCTCAGTACCTCCGTGACCGTCGGTTCCGATCGACCCGAACCGTCCGTCCCTTCAGTGCTTGAGACGTGCCCACACCCACTTCCCTTCTGGTGGAGTGAACTCGACGCCTCGCTCGTCCGTGAGCGCTATGACGATGGGGAGCCCCAGGCCTCCGATGTCATCGGACTCGTGCCCCTCATCAAGGGCGTGAGCGTCGGGCTGGAGATCCCCCGCCGGAAAGGGACCGATCTGCCTGGGTTTCGGCGCTTCGTTACTTGAGTCCCATACTCCGATCCAGATGGAGCGCTCCTCGAAGACGGCCTTGAAGGTGATCTCTCGTTCGGGAGTCGTCTGACACGCGTTCGTGGCGAGTTCCGAGACGATCAGATGGAGATCGTCGATCAACTCGGTCGGCAGGTGATCCATAAGCCCCAAGAGGCCGAGGCGCTGCTCCATGTGCTGGCGCATGGTGCCCGGAAAGCTCCGGGAAGGAAGACCCGTGCACGTCAGATCGCGATCCGCCGCCGTGCTCCTAACTGCCATCCCCGATCACTCTCCCGGTGTGTGTTCTGTGGTTCGCGACACACATTCACACAGCCGGAGCTAGTTTGGCTCTGTCTCGCGAGAGGATCGAGAGTCATGGAGGGTAGATGAGCAGCAGCGCTGAGTCGATCGATCCGATGGCCGGCCTGTGGTCGCTTCTAGCCTTTCACCTGCGGATACTCCGCAAGCAGCACCGGCTGTCTCAGGCTGCCGTGGGTCGGCTTGTGGGAGCCGACCACAAGACTGTCTCGAATTGGGAGGCAGGAAGGAACCATCCACCGGTCGAAGCTCTCCGGACTCTCGACGACGAATGGAGAACCGGCGGACTACTCGCCGCTCTTCATCACTACGCCAGCACCCTGCAAGCACCCGCCCAGTTCCGAGCGTTCGCCGAGTACGAGTCCATCGCCACCGTGATCCGGATGAACGGTGTCGCCTTCATCCCGGGACTGCTGCAAACGCCCGAATACGCGGAAGCCGTCTTCAGGCTGGCTGGTGAACCCGATGTGGAAGGGCAGGTCGCCCAGCGCCTGGAAAGGCAGACGGTCATCACCAGACAGAACGCCCCCTATGTCTCCGTGCTGCTCTCCGAGGTGGCCCTTTTGCTGGCCCCCTCCCGCATCCGCTTGGGGCAACTTGAGAAACTTGCGGCGGTTGCGAACCTCCCGAACGTGACGCTCCGAGTGGTAGCTGTGGATGTGGGACCACAGGTGGGTCTAGGGGGTGCGTTCCACATCTTCAGTACTTCTGAACGCGAGGTGGGATTTGTCGAGACTCCCGCGCGTGGGAGGCTGGTGACCGAATCGGGCGACCTGCGTAGACTCACGGTCGCGTTTGATCGAACCGGCGGGCGCGCACTCTCGCCCGAGGCCACCCGCGAGAGACTCCAAGAGATGATCGAGGCACAGCAGTGACCCAGTGGAGAAAGTCCAGTCGTAGCGCCGACACCGGTCAGACAGACTGCGTCGAAGTGGCCCGTCTTCCCCTCGCGGTCGGCATCCGGGACAGCAAGGCGCCGGATGCCGGTCACATCGCCCTCAGCCACGTGACCCTCGCAAGCCTGCTGAGCGGCATCAAGGCCGGTACGTTCGACCTCTGATGCTTCATCACGGGCAGCACGCCGCGGCGACCGACGCCCGCGTGCTGTTGGCCTGATAGGAGAGCGACGCCTGGCAGGCTCTCGTGACCTCCCGCGGCCCAGGACGCGCAGCGCCGGGCCCGCGAGTCGGACTATTGCGCTGGGGCGGTCACAGATGAAGGCCGTCGTGCCGCTCGGCGACCGACCGTTTCATCCAAGCGCCTCTCAGGAGCTTGTCTTCTGCGTTGTCGTTCCGGGGCTGGTGGGGGTGTGGAGGGCGGAGCCCCCTGCCTTGTGGTTTGGGGCGGAGCCCCAATATGACTGCCCGAGCGGAGCGAGGAGCGAGATCACCAGTCCCCATGCCCCCGCCCCGGCTTCCCGGAAGGCTTTAGGGCCTGACGAAGTGGAGGGCGGGGTTGTGTCGGTCTCTACTACGTCGCCGACGCCCGGATCTGGCTTCCCGGCAAGGAGGAACCCGCCGCACGTTCGGCCACCGAAGCGATCAACGCCTATGAGGAAGCCCCTCCGGAACAACGCTCGTTCAGCGACGGGGCCGGAGCCCGCGCCGACATGGCGTTGGCGCGGGCCAACAGCGGGGATGTGGAAGGTTCCCTGGATGCCCTGCGGCCGGTCCCTGAACTGCCCAACGACCAGCGCATCGGCGGGTTGTCGCGAGTGCGATGCGTGTGCACGCCGCGCTGGGCGCGCCGCAACGGTCCCCCAGCGCAGTCACACCGCCTTGGGGTGGAGTGCCCTCGACTACGTGGATGGCGTCTCGCGCCTTTCGTCCGGGGTTGGTGGGGGGTGTGGGGGGCGGAGCCCCCGCCTTGGGGTTTGGGGCGGGAGCCCCAATGTGACTGCCCGAGCGGAGCGAGGACCGAGGTCACCAGCCACCATGCCTCCCGGTGGGGCTCCCCCCAACCCCGAAAGGGCTAGGGGCGGACGAAGTGGGGGGTTTGGGGGTTGTCTCGGTCTACGTGGAAGGCCAGTAGGCAGCGGGGGGAACGTGCCACGTCGATCTGCAGGCAGAGGCCCAACCCCAGGCCCGGGTCGATGAGGACGACGCGGCGGAGGGCTCTCAGGGCGCGGCGGGTCTGGGTGCGGGTCTCCGGGTGGAGCGGGTCGTGGAGGGTGGCGGTGACGACGCGTCCCGCGTACCGCCAGAGGGCGGCGGAGTCCAGGACGCGGCGGCCCGCCGTGGCCAGGTCGGCGACGATCACCACGCCGCTGTCGTCCTCCTCGCCGGGCGGGGGCGTCTGGGCGCCCGGGGGCGCGGGCGTTCCCTCGGGGGTGAGGTCGCGGGGGGCCAGCGGGCCGCCTACGGGACGGTGGTAGCGGAGCGGGTCGAGGGTGTCGATGACGAACGCCCCCGCGTACGGCCAGGAGGCCCTGGGACGTGCCTGGGCGCCGGGGTCGGCCGGGCGCGGGCGGAGGGGCAGGCGGGCGCTGAGGTCGAACGCCATGCCCGCGTGGTCGAGCCAGGCGGGGACGCCGAGGCCGGTCGCGCCGACGGCGTCGAGGGTGTCGATGGTGCGCCAGAGCTCGTCGGTCCGGCGGGACAGGGTGGCGGCCATGCCGAGGCCGGGGAACGCACCCTCCAGGACGGCCAGGGTGGCCCGCCAGGTCACGCTGGCGACGAACTCCGCGACGAACGCGTCGACGAGCGTCCTGCGGCGTTCGGGGTCGTTCATGGGGCCGGGGTCGGCGGGGGGCTCGGGGGCCCGCCAGGACGCCGGTACGTCCACCGGCCTGGGGGGCTCCTGCGGGAGCGGGATGTCGGGGACGGTCACCGACGGGGCCGGCGGAGCCGGTGGCGGCGGTGGTTCGGGGGTGGTCAGGTCCTCCGGGCGGGAGGTGCCCTGGACTGGGACCCAGTCGGCCGGGGCCGGGCCGGGCGGGCCCGGTTCGGGGGTCGGTTGCGGGATCGGTTCGGGGGGTGGTGCGGGGGTGGGTTGCGGGACGGGTTCCGGTGTGGGGTTCGATCCGGATGAGGGGTCGTTGTTGTAGCGCAGGCCGGCCACGTGCCTGTCGCCGGGGTGCGGTGGGGGCGGTGGTGTGGTGCGGCGGTCGCCCGGCTCGGGGGCGGCGGTTTCTCCGGGCTCGGGACTGGGGGTGTCACGCGGACCGAATCTCACGGTCCCGATCCTGGTCCCTGACGATGATCCACGGCAAGCCGCCCGCGGCGCGTCAGGCCGGACGGGTGGTGCCGAAGAGGGTGGCGCAGAGGTGTTCGAGGCGGTCGGGGCCGTCGTCGGCGGGCAGCACGGTGAGCAGCGGTTCGCCCTCCTCGTCGGTGTCGAGCCGGAGCCGTACCGGGACCTCGCGGCGCATCTCCTCGTGCTCGCCCTGGGCCGCGGCGACGTCCTGGAGGCCGACCTGGACGATCTCGGGCAGGTCGATGAGGACGGGGTGCTCCCCGGCGGGGAGCCGGTCGAGCCACAGGCCGAGGACGCGGGAGGCCAGGCCGTTGAGGAGGCGGGCCCAGGGCTCGACGAGGTGCGGCGGGACGTTCTCGGTCTGCAGTTCCGGCAGCCCGAATCTGGCCAGGCCCTTGGTGGTGAAGTAGAAGCCGTGCGTGCCGGGGGTGTGCGGCAGCAGGATCCAGTCGACCAGGCGGACGCCGCCGTCCGGGCCGGGCAGTGAGCGCAGGATGCGGTCCTGGTCGAGGACCTGGGGGGTGAACACGTCGATGACCGGGGCGTCGGCGTCGGCCGCCGCGGCGGCGGCGATGGCGCGGGTGACCCATTCGTGCGCGGGCGGCCAGCCGGGCCGGTACGCGGCGTGCACGGCCAGCAGGTGGGTGGCGGCGGCGATGCCTGCGAGGTCGCGGCGGCCGGCGCCGAAGGCGGCGAGGAGGTCGGCGGGCAGCGGCGGGAACTCGGCGGCGGGCCGCAGGTCGAGGGTGAGCAGCGGGCTGTCGAGCATCCGCAGGGCCAGGTCGCGCACCGGCGGGCGGTAGCGGCGGGCGACCCCTTCGCGGGCCAGCTCGCGCGGGTCCGGCGGCGGTGACGTGTACGCGACGGCGTACGTGGCGTACAGCGTGTCCGGTACCGGCAGCGTCAGACTCTCACCCAACTCGTCCCCCCGACGCGGACCCCGGGACGCGGGGTCCTTCGATCCCTGTGTCCTCTCGATCACACCAAAGCCGGACGTTGGAAAACTTCTGTCGCGAAGGCGACAATCCACTGCCAACCGGGGCGGGCCGACGTTCCGGACCGGGTCGAGGAGCACACAAAGCACAAACTGACCGAATGCGGCAAACAGCGCAGAAGGCACATTGACACCTTTCGCCCCCGGGCAGACGATCACGCCGCCACGTAGTGATCCTCGGGAGGCGCGATGGCGCGCAGGCGATTCAGGCACCGAACCCGGCTCAGAACGGCGTCCCTACCGATACTCGCCGCGGCGGCGCTCCTGATCGGGACGTTCGCCGCCGCACCGGCCCAGGCCGAACCGCGCCCCGCCGCGGCGGCCGGCGGGGTGGAGGTCTATACCGGAGACCTGACGGCGGACCAGATCAAGCAGCTGAACGCGGTCGGTGTCGACCAGGGCGAGATCACCTTCGGCAAGGCGGCGCGCGACGGCCGGACCCGCGTCGAGGTCGTCGTCAACGGCGTCCAGGCGGGCGAACTCGCCAAGCGCGGCGTCAAGCTGACCGTGAAGAAGGTCGAAGGGAAGGACACGACGCAGCGGGCGAAGGCGGCCCGCGCGGATCAGAACGTGTTCCGCCCGTACAGCGGGCCGGGCAACATCCGCGAGGAGATCCTGAAGGTCGCCACCGACCACCCGGGGATCGCCACCGCGGTCGACATCGGCACCTCGGTCCAGGGCAAGCCGATCACCGCGATCCGGGTGAGCAAGGACGTGGCCTCGCTGAAGGACGGCCAGCGCCCGGCGGTCGTCTACCAGGCCACCCAGCACGCCCGCGAGTGGATCACGCCGGAGATGGTGCGCCGGCTGCTGCACCACTACGTCGGCGGGTACGGCAAGGACGCCGAGCTCACCAAGATCGTCGACACCACCGACCTGTGGTTCGTCCCGGTGGTCAACGTGGACGGCTACGACCTGACGTTCCAGGACGGCTTCCGGCTGTGGCGCAAGAACGTGCGCGACAACAACGGCGACGGGCAGATCACCGGCCAGGACGGCGTCGACCTGAACCGCAACTTCCCCTACAAGTGGGGCTACGACAACGAGGGCTCCTCGCCGCTGCCCAGCGGTGAGACCTACCGCGGCCCGTCGGCGGGCTCGGAGCCGGAGACCAGGGCGCAGACGGGCCTGTACGCGCGGCTGAAGCCCAAGTACCTGATCAACTGGCATTCGGCGGCGGAGCTGCTGCTGCACGGGGTGGGCTGGCAGGCGCTGACCCGCAGCCCCGACGACCTGATCTACGACGCGGTCGTGGGCGACATCGACGACCCGGCCGTCCCGGGGTACACGCCCCAGCTGGCGGCCCAGCTGTACGTGACCAACGGCGACACCGACGGCGAGGCCGACAACCGCCACGGCGCGCTGTCGATCACGCCGGAGATGGCGACCTGCGCGAGCGCGGCGGCGTCCGACCCGGACGACGAGTGGGAGCCCGGGGACTGCGGCAGCGGGTTCGAGTTCCCCGACGACGAGAAGCTGATCCAGGCGGAGTTCCAGAAGAACCTGAAGTTCGCGGTCTCGGTCGGAAAGTCGGCGCACACGCCCGACACGCCGATCTCGCCGGTGGGCCGGACGGTCCCGGACTTCGAGGTGGACGACTTCGGGACCTCGTTCGGCTCCACGCAGGAGGTCGCGGCGGTCGTCCGGCGGTCGCTGGCCAACAAGGACCTGCGCTACCGGATCAACGGCGGGCCGGTCCGCTCCGACGGCGCCCGCGAGTGGCGGGGCGGCGAGCGGTTCGGCGACGAGAACGACCACTACTTCGCCGAGTACCGCGGCAAGGTCACCGGGCAGAAACCCGGCGACAGGGTGGAGGTCTGGTTCGAGGGGACCAAGAACGGCCAACGGGTCTCCAGCCAGAAGTTCACCTACACCGTCCGGGACGCCGGCAAGGCCGACGTGCTGGTGATCGCCGACGAGGACTACAAGGGGATCAACCCGGCCTACCCGGCCGGGACGAACGCCCCCAGGTACGCCCAGCGGTACGCGGACCTGATCAAGTCGGCCGAGCACAAGCCGCTGGTCTGGGACATCGACAAGGACGGCGTCCCGCACGACCTCGGCGTCCTGAAGCACTTCAAGGGCGTGGTCTGGTACCTGGGCGACAACCGGCTCACCCAGGACGCGGCCGACGAGGTCGTGCGTGTTGCCGCCCCCGGCTCTACCTGGGACAACGTGACCGACTCCCAGGTGGCGGACCGGGCCAAGGACCTGCTGCTGTCGGTGCGGTCGTACCTGAACGAGGGCGGCAAGCTGCTCTACACGGGCGAGACGGCGGGCTACAACGGGCCGCTGAACCGCCTGAACGGCGGCGGGATCTACTACGGCCTCAAGGGGCATCCGGAGCGGCCCTGCGTCGTCACCGGCAGCTTCCGGGACGACTGCGAGCTGCTGTCGGACGACTTCCTGCAGTACTACCTCGGCGGGTACGACCGGGCCCGGGTGGGCGCGCCGACCGAGTTCACCGGGACGGGACGCCCGTTCGACGGTTCCAAGGCCGGTCTGGGCGGCACGCCGTCCAACCAGGTGAACGAGGCCGGCGGGTTCCAGGTGACCTCGACCGTCCTGCCCTCGGGCCAGTTCCCGCAGTTCAGGAGCTGGAAGGCGGGCGACTACCTGGGCGCGGCGGCGCCGTTCGAGCCGGTGGAGGGCCAGTGGTACGTCGCCGGCCCGCACGCCGACTCCCAGTACCGGCGGCTGACCCGGACGATCGACCTGACGTCGGTCACCGCGGCGCAGGCCCCGGCGCTGCAGGCGCAGCTGTCCTACAGCACCGAGACCGGGTACGACCACGTGATCGTGGAGGCGCGCACGGCCGGCGGCGAGGACTGGACGACGCTGCCGGACCGGAACGGGCGGACCTCCGGCAACGTGCCGATCGAGTGTGAGGCGGACTACTTCCTCACCATGCACCCGTTCCTGCGGCACTACCTGACCGGCGGCAACCCGTGCCAGAACAGCGGGACCAGCGGCCAGTGGCACTCGTTCACGGGCAACTCCAACGGCTGGGTGCCGGCGGCGTTCGACCTGTCGGCCTACGCCGGGAAGCGGGTCGAGATCTCGATCGCCTACGTCAGCGACCCGTTCACCGGCGGGTCGGGGCTGTTCGTGGACGACACGCGGGTCACCACGTCCGGCGGCCAGGTGGACGCGGAGGGCTTCGAGTCCGGCCTGGGCCCGTGGGCGATCGCCGGGGCCCCGGCGGGCAGCCCGGGGAACTCGCCGGAGTTCGTCCGCTCGCAGGCGCTGATCGACTCGGTGTCGGCGGTGGCGACCAAGGACACGCTACTCCTGGGGTTCGGCGTGGAGCAGGTGAAGACGAGGGAGGAGCAGGAGGCGCTCATGCGCAGGGCGCTCGATCATCTGCTCGGGTAGCCCGCCCGGAGTGATCGCGAGGGCCCCGGCCGGTCTCCACCGGCCGGGGCCCTCGGCCGTTCCGGCGCGGGATAGAATCTCGCCATACAGGGCGTTAAACCCCACTCCCGCTATTTAGTGGGTAAATGTGATGGACGCCACGCAACCTCCGGACCCCCATCCGGCGTCTTACTGAGCGGGAACGCCACCAACGCGATCAGCGCCCCGATCTCCCGACGCCCGCGACGTCCCGCACCAGGGGTCGCCAGGCAGAGCCGATCGGCGCACCGCCCTCGACACACCCCCCAAAGCGTGGTCGACGAAGACCCCGGCCCGGAATGACGCACCACCCTCGCACCCTGATCCGCGTCATGATCCGGTTCCGAACCCGTCGGGAAAGGTGGAACGTACCCCTGCACGGGGGGCGGCCCGATCCGCCCGGTAGCCGCGCGACCCTCCGGCGCGCGCATCACGACCGGCCCTTCCGGGTCCTGACCTTTACGGGGAGCGACGATGACCGCTGTGACCTCGCCAGTTCGCGACAGCATCCCTGCCGCGGCGGCCACCGACCGTTACGAACGCGACGTGCTGCCGCTCGCCGACCCGCTGTACGCCAGCGCCGTGCGGATGACCCGCAACAGCGCCGACGCCGAGGACCTGGTCCAGGAGACGCTGGCCAAGGCCTACGTGAACTTCCACCAGTTCCAGGAGGGCACCAACCTCAAGGCCTGGCTGCACCGCATCCTCACCAACAACTTCATCAACACCTACCGCAAGCGGCAGCGCGAGCCGCAGCGGGCGGGCTCCGAGGAGCTGGAGGAGTGGCAGATCGCCCAGGCCGCGGCCAACTCCGCGGGCTTCCGCTCCGCCGAGTCCGAGGCGCTGGACCGCATCGCCGACACCCGGGTCGTGGCCGCGCTCCGCTCGCTGCCGCAGGACTTCCGGGACGCCGTCTACCTCGCCGACGTGGAGGGCTACCACTACAAGGAGATCGCCGAGATGATGGGCACCCCCATCGGCACGGTGATGTCCCGCCTGCACCGCGGCCGCAAGCAGCTGCGCGAGCTGCTGGCCGACCACCGGCGCGCCCACATCCTGGCCGCCTGACGCCTCCTACGTCTCCCGCGCCTCCCGCGCCTCCCCTCCCCCACGCGATCCCGCGGTTGCCCCGTGACCGCGGGATCACCCGTTCATAGCCACGATATGTAGTCGCATCGATACATTGAGCGAGGTCGCAGCGCAGGCCGCTGCGCAGAACCGCCCTTCCCTACTGGAGCATCGATGCCGCATCTCGTCGCCACCGCGCTCACCGGCGCCGCCCTCGCGCTGCTGCCGGCCGTCCCGCCCGCGCCGTCGGGGGGCCTGCCCGGCGGGCTGCCCTGGCCGGTCGGTGCCGCCGCCGCCGGCACGGCGGACCCGGCCGCCGCGCCTCCCGCGCCTCCCGCGGCCGTCACCGCGAGCTTCCTGCGGCTCACCCTCACCCACCCCGGGCAGAGCGGCGTCGCGCCGCGCACCGTCACCCTGCTGTGCGAGCCCGCCGGCGGCACCCACCCCGAGGCGGGCCGGGCCTGCGAGGAGCTGGGCCGCTCCCAGGGCGTGATCGGGCGCAACCCGCGCGCCGACACCGCCTGCCTGATGATCTACGCGCCGGTGATCGCCGAGGCCAGTGGGCACTGGCACGGCCGGCCCGTGCGGTTCCGTACCGAGTACGGCAACGACTGCGCGATGACGGCCGCCACGGGGGCGGTCTTCCGGTTCTGAACCGCCCGGCGCCGACCCGCCGCGGTTTTCCCGCCCGGCGGCCGCATACCCTCCCCAACTCCGGGTAGAGCGGACCGGACGGGTTGCCCGGAAGCCGTACCGACGGGGAGGCCACCTCATCATGTCCCGGAGAATCGGCGAGGTCATGACGGCCGGACCTCGGGCCCTGCCGCTCGACGCCACCCTCTACGAGGCCGCGCGCATCATGCGGGACCAGGGCATCGGCGACGTGCTGGTCACCCTCGCGGGACGGCTGTGCGGCGTGATCACCGACCGCGACATCGTGGTCCGCGGGGTCGCCGACAACCGGGACCCGGCGCACACCCCGCTCAGCGACGTGTGCACGGCCGAGCCGATCACCCTCGGGCCCGACGACGACACCGACACCGCGCTGCGGCTGATGCGCGAGGAGGCGGTCCGGCGGCTGCCGGTGGTGGACGACCAGAACCGCCCGCTGGGGATCGTGTCGATCGGCGATCTGGTGATCGCGGACGGGGCCGGCGCGAACGTGCTCTGCGACATCAGCAGGGCCCCGCCGAGCCTCTGAGACTCCCTGGATCTGAGCCTCCCCGAGACCCTCTGGACCCCTCTGGGCGCCGCCTCCGTGGCGGCGCGTGACGGCGGTGACGCGCGGGGCTACCGGGCCCCGCGGGGACGGCCTGTGTGCAGGCAGGTAGATGTCTGGAGACAGTACGAATCCCCGGTTGCGCGCGGTACCGTCGGCTTGTGCCGCCCACCGAGTCCGTGCTCACCGACCAGCTGGCGATGGAGATCGCCCGGCTGGGCGTCGTCGGGGTGTCCTCGGACATCGGCACCCTGCGCCGCGTGACCGAACTGGCGCCGCAGGCCGTGCCGGGCTGCGCCGGCGCCACCAGCATCCGCTGGGCGCTCCCGGACGGCGACGAGCGTCCCGAACCGCTGGCCTCCGCCGCGAGCCACCCCGACCTGGCCGAGATCGTCGACCGTCAGCTGGCCCGCAGGCACGGGCCGGTGTTCGACGTCGTGGGAACCCGCACGCCGGTGAGCTCGGCCGACATCCTGGCCGAGACCCGCTGGCCCGAGGCGATGACCGACATGCTGTGCCGCGGCGTGCGCACGTTCTCGACGACCCCGCACCTCAACGAGCCGGTCCTGGTGACCCTGACCCTCTACGGGGTGTCGCCCCGCGCCCTCGCCACGGGGCAGCACGCCCTGGCGTCGCTGCTGGTGGCGCAGGGCAGCGCGGCGATGTCGAACGTGCTCCAGTACGGCAGCGTGCACCGCACCGCCGTCCAGTTGCAGGAGGCGGTGGAGGCCCGGGCCGTGGTCGACCAGGCCAAGGGCATCCTGATGCACGCGCTGGGCTGTGACGCCGACGAGGCGTTCGCCGAGATGCGGCGCATCTCCCAGACCCGCCATGTGAAGCTGACCGCGCTCGCGCAGCGGATCGTGGGGGACCAAGGACTGCACGGGGCCACCGGCCATGCGACCGACGACGGTGCCGGCTAGGCGCACCAACGGTGAGGACGTAGGCTGCGCTCGGCGGCCGCCGCAGCGCGCTGACCAGCACGGCCCGGTCTCACCGTGCCCCCTCGGACCGTAGGGAGATCTCGCGATGCCCGACCATCTCGAACCCGAGACCATGATGCGCGAGATCAGTGATCTCGAAGGCCGGATCGGCGAGCTCCGGCAGGCCGCCGGGATGCCCGCCCCCGATCTGCGGGCCACCCTCGACGCGGCCCTGGTGGAGCTGGAGCTCGCCCTGTCCGCGCTGCGCACGATCGGCACCGGCCGGCCGGGCGCCGCCGGGCACTCGGCCTCGGCCGAGACCGAGCGGCGGGTGCTGCGCACGGTCTTCCAGGACGCCCCCGTGCCGCTGTTCCTGCTGGACCGCGACACCAGCGTGCGGCGGGTCAACCGGCAGGCGGCCACGCTGCTGGGCACCTCGCCGGGCTACGTCTCGGGCAAGCAGTTCACCGCGTTCTGCGATCTGGCGACCCGGGCGGCGCTGCGCTCGCAGCTGGCCGCGGTGGTCCGCACCGGGCGGCGGCGGCGCGTGGCGGTCCGGTTCATGGGACGGGACCGGCCGATCGACGCGACGGTCACGCTGGCGCGGGTGTGGATCCGCGGCGAGCCCGATCCGATGGTGGTGGCGGTGGCGGGGGCCGCGGGCTCGCCGGTCACCCGGGAGGCCGGTGAGGCGGCGGCGGACGGCACCCGCCGCGAGCCCACCGCCCGGCAGCACGCGGCCCGCGAGCACGCCGTCCAGGAGGCCCCGGCCGCGCCGCCCCCGGACGGGCAGGCCCCGGATGTGCGGGAGCCGGCGCGGCCGCCCTCGGGACGGCTCTCGGCGGTGCCGCGTCCCGCGGCCTCGCACGCCGACGACGACCAGGCCGTGGCCACGATCGTGCACCGCATGGACGTGCTGGCCAACGCCTCCGAGCTGCTGCTGGACGAGCCGGTCTTCAACGAGACGGTGGCGGTGCGCCGCTGCGCCCGGCTGCTGGCCGCGGAGCTGGCGGACTGGGCGATCATCGATCTGGTCGGCGCGAACGGCTCGACGCCCCAGGCGGCCCAGGCGGCGGCGCAGGCCGCCCAGAACGCGCGGTCCTGGCAGGCGTCCGGGCAGGACGATCCGGCCGCCGCCGACCCGGCGGGCGCGCTGAGCCGCCAGGTGGTGATGGGCCCGGAGGACGACCGGTCGGTCGAGGCCACCCAGGCCCTGGAGGAGCTGGCGCCCGATCCCGGCACGCTGCCGTACACGGTCTTCACCACCCGGCAGAGCGCGCTGCGCCCGCACGTGGAGGAGCTGGACCTGCTGGGCGTCGGCGCGGACGGGCAGCCGGTCTGCGGCACGATCGGCGCCACGTCGGTGCTGTGCGTCCCGGTCGAGGACGGCGACCGCTGCCTGGGCACGATCACCCTGGCGGGCAGCGGCGAGCACGGCCCGTTCGACCTGCTGGACCTGGCCGTGGCGCAGCGGCTCGGACGCTACCTGGCGCTGGTGATCAGGGCCGCGCGGCTGTACCGGCGCCGCGCCGAGGTCGCCGACACGCTGCAGGCCAGCCTGCTGCCCAAGCGGCTGCCCGAGATCCCGGGCGTCGACCTCGGCGCCCGCTACATGACGGCCACGCACGGCGCGGAGGTCGGCGGCGACTTCTACGACGCGTTCCGCACCCGGGACGGCTGGGGCCTGGTGCTGGGCGACGTGTGCGGCAAGGGCGAGGACGCGGCGGCGGTGACCGCCACGGCCCGGCACGGCGCGCGGCTGGTGTCGCGGTGGCGGTCGGGCCCCGGCGAGGTGCTGTCGGCGGTGAACGAGGCGCTGATGGAGGAGGACCGCTTCGTCACGGCGATCATGGCGGAGCTGGAGCCGGCGGGCGAACGGGTCCGGATCTCGCTGGGCACCGCCGGGCATCCCCCGGCCGTGGTGGTCCGGGCGGACGGCGTGATCCGCACCGCGTCGCGCGGAGGCGTCCCGCTGGGCCTGTTCGACGACTTCGAGGCCGGGCTCGACTTCCTCGACCTGGGGCCGGGCGACACGCTCTTCCTGCACTCGGACGGCGTCCTGGAGGCGTGCGACCTGGCCCGGCAGGAGTTCGGGCAGGAGCGGCTGCTGGAGACGCTGGCGGGGACGGCGGGGCGGCCCGTCCAGGACATGCTGGACGCGGTGCAGGCGGCGCTGCTGGACTTCTGCGACGGCGACCTGCGCGACGACGTGTCGATGCTGGCGCTGCGGGTGCTGCCCCAGTCCCTCGCCTGATCGGCGCGGGCGCCACCGCATGATCGGCGAAGGGGCGACACGCCGACTAGAACCCTTTTGCAGGGGTATGTCCGGGTTCATGATTCCGACGGACGGCCCGCCCCCCCAACCCGCGCAACGAGACCGAGCACGAACGCCTCGACCGGCAGCTGATGGAGCTGCTGCAGGGGTTCCGCGTCGCGGTCACGGGCGTCCAGGTGCTGTTCGCGTTCCTGCTCACGGTCCCGTTCGCGCCCGGCTTCGACGAGGTCGACGACGACGGCCGGTACCTGTTCTACGTCGCGCTGTTCGCCGCCGCGCTGGCCTCGATCTGCTTCATCGCCCCGGTCACCCAGCACCGGATCCTGTTCCGGCTGAACCAGAAGCCGCTGCTGATCCGGCGGGCCAACCGGTTCGGCATCCTGGGCGCGGTCGCGCTGGCGGTGTCGATCACCGCCGCCACCACCCTGATCATCAACACGCTGGTGTCGGACTCGGCCGCGATCGCCGTCGGCGCTGTCGTGGTGGTGCTGTGCGCCTGGGCGTGGTTCGTCCAGCCGCTGCTGACCCGCCGCGCGGCGCGGCGCGCGGCGGGCAACGGCGACGATCAGTAGGACTTGCCGAAGATCACGCGCTTGCCGTAGGCGGACGGCCGCCCGCACTTCACGCAGGCGCCGCTCTCCTCCGGCCCGTCGGCCGGGATGACCCGCGGGGTGGCTGCGGTGTCGGCCTTGATCTCGTCCTCGCACTCGGTGCGGCCGCAGTGGAACACCCGCGCCCAGCCGCCGGCGACCTGCTCGCCGAACGCGGCGAAGTCGTCGACCTCGGCGGTGTGCTCGTCGCGGAACGCCTCGGCCCGTGCCAGCAGGAACGACTGGAAGTCGGCCAGGATGCCGGGCAGCAGCTCGGGCACCTTCTCCAGCGGGATCTGCTCCTTGCCCTGCCCCTCCTCGGTGGGCAGGCGGCGGGCGAGGGTGGCGACGCCGCTCTCCAGGTCGCGCATGCCCAGCTCGATCCGGACCGGGACGCCGCGCATCTCCCACTCGTTGAACTTGAAGCCCGGCGACAGCTGCGGCCGGTTGTCGTCCACATGCACCCGGATGCCCATGGACTTGATCGCCGCGCCCAGCTTGCGGGCCTCGGCGGCGGTGTGCTCGCCCTGCTCCTTGCGCCCGATCGGCACGATCACGACCTGGTACGGCGCCAGCCGCGGCGGCAGCACCAGCCCCTTGTCATCGCCGTGCGTCATGATCACGCCGCCGATCATGCGCGTGCTCAGGCCCCAGGACGTGGTGTGGGCGAGCTGGAGCTTGCCGTCCTCGTCCTGGTACTGGATCTCGAACGCCTTGGCGAAGTTGGTGCCGAGGTAGTGCGAGGTGCCCGACTGCAGGGCGCGGCCGTCCCGCATCATGCCCTCGATGGTGTACGTGCGGACCGCCCCGGCGAACCGCTCGCCCGGCGTCTTCTCCCCCGCCACCACCGGGATCGCGCCCAGCTCGCGCGCCACCGACGTGTAGGCGTCCAGCGCCCACATCGTCTCCCGCATCGCGTCGGCCTCGTCGGCGTGCGCGGTGTGGCCCTCCTGCCAGAGGAACTCGGTGGTGCGCAGGAACATCCGGGGCCGCATCTCCCAGCGCACGACGTTGGCCCACTGGTTGAGCAGCAGCGGCAGGTCGCGGTGCGAGTCGATCCACTTGGCCATGTACTCGCCGATGACCGTCTCGGAGGTGGGCCGCACGACCAGCGGCTCCTCCAACTCCTTGCCGCCCGCGATGGTCACCACGGCGAGCTCGGGCGAGAAGCCCTCCACGTGCTCGGCCTCGCGCTTGAGGTAGGACTCCGGGATGAACAGCGGGAACACGGCGTTGTCGTGCCCGGCGTCCTTGATCCGCCGGTCCAGGTCGGCCTGGAGCAGCTCCCAGACCCGGTAACCGTACGGTCGGATGACCATCGTGCCCCGCACCGGCCCGCGGTCGACGAGCTGCGCCTTGATGACCAGCTCGTTGTACCAGGCGGAGAAATCCTCGCTCTGGGGTGTCACACCTTCTCGACTCACGCTCCGAGGGTACTCACTCCCGGCGGCCTGCCAGGACTCATTACCGCCGCGCACCGCGATCTCGGCCCTCGGCGAGCCTGTCGGCGGTGAACTCGGCGAGGCTGATCTCGTAGACGGTGTACTCGTGGATCTCGCCGTCCTGCTCGTAGGTCCCGACGCCGTCCCCGAAGCGCCGCCGTACCGCCGCCAGCGCCGCCTCGACCTCGTCCGCGGTGGCGAGCGCCTCCGGCGGCATCCCCGAGAGCACGTCGAGCAGCAGGCCGAAGCCCTCGCCGCCGTCGCAGTCCTCGCAGTCCTCGCAGTCCTCGTCGACGTGGTCGTGGACGTCGCACGGGGTCTCGGGAAGCTCGGCGCGGCGCCGGATCTCCGCCGCGACGAGGTCCGCGGTCTCCGGCAGCCCGATCGACTGCAAGGCGATCTTCGCGTTGTGGCGGGTGTCCCGGTAAATCTCCCAGTCCTCCAGGATCGCGAACAGGATCGGGGTCGCGGGCGCCGCCGCCGGGCCGATCCACTGGAGCGCCGACATGAGCCGGTACTTGGTCGTCTCATCCCGCATCCACCTCCCGCCCTCCTGGTCGGCAGGAAGCGGGAACGCCCGCAGCGCGTCGCACAGCGCCGGGACGGCGGCGGCGCCCCGTTCGGCCAGGGCCGCGGAGGTCAGCACGCCGAGGAAGTTCCCGATGCCCGGCAGGCTCGCGATCAGCTCGTCCGTCGTCGGCGCGGCCTCGCCGGTGAAGTGCCCCAGCAGCCTTCCGGCCGTTCCGGCGGCGATGCCGTCCGCGCGGTCGAACATCCGGTAGAGCGCGGTGGTGGTGGCGTCCCGGTCGATCTCCGCCAGCGCGATCACGGCCGCCTCCCGGACCTCCGGATCGTCGGCCCGGACGACCAGGGTCTCCAGCGCCTCGACCACCTCCGCGCGCGGGAACGCGGCGTCGAGCGCACCGGGTTCCCCGAGGGTGCGGGCGGCGCGCACGGCCGCGGGGCCGTCCGCCCAGTGCGCGCGGACGTCCTCAAGAAGGATCTCGACGTCCAGTTCCGCGTCCGGGCGGGACGGCCGGCCGACCCGATCGGGCATGAACCCGCCACCGCGGGACCGGGCAAGGATGTGCACCTGGCCGCCCGCCCCGCCCACCAGCCACCGCCGCCCGTCCGGCGTTCCGGCGGCGGCCGTGAGCGCCCACGGATCCTCGTGGCCGTGGGGCACCGCCGGACGGTCCGCGGGCGCGGGCGAGAAACGGGCGAGCGGTCTGGGCTCGTGCATGCGCCACAGCGCCGCCGTCCCGTCCTGTGACGCCGACAGCACCAGCCCGACGCGAGGGGCGAGGGCGAGCGCCCGCACCCGGCCCTCGTGCGCCCGGACGCGCCCCAGACGGTGGCCGGTTCGGGCGTCCCACCAGGTCAGGAAGCCGTCCCGGCCACCGAGGACGACCAGCGGCGCGTCCGGAAACGCCGCGATCGCCGTGGGCCGCTCGTCCGGGGCAATCGCGGCGACGGTCTCGCCCGAGGCGGCGTCCAGCACGGCCACGCCCTCCCGGCGCGGCGACACCACGAGGCGTCCCGTGTCGCAGGCGCACATAGGCCACTGGCGGGCCGGCTCCTCCCACTTGCGGGCCCAGACGAGCGCGGGATCCGACCACCGGTCCGCGGGAGGCATGCGCCAGGCGGCGACCTTGCCGTCGGCATGGCCGGTGACGATGAGGTCCGAGGCGGCCAGGGCCAGCGCGTCGAGCGTGCCGGACCAGTGGAACCGGCCGTGCCACGAGCCGTCCAGCGCCCACCACCGCAGGTCGCCGCGGTCGGCGACCATGGCCGACCGTCCGCCGTGCCCGAGGATCAGCGCCCCCGCGTGGTTCCCCTCGCCCACCTGCCGCCATTCCAGGCGGCGGTCGGCCAGCGTCCAGCGAGAGGCGCCGCACCCTGAGGTGACCAGCTCCGTCTCACCGGTGAAAACGACACCCGTGACCGGGAGATCGCCGACACCGCCCACCGAGGCCCGCAGCACGCCGTAACGCAGGTCCCAGAACCGGACCTCACCGGAGCGCGAGCCCGTCGCCCCCAGGTCGCCGCCGGGTGAGATCGCCACGGCCGTCACGCGGTCGCCGTGGTCGCCGTCCGGTGCGCGATAAAGATCATCATGAGCGGGCATCACCGTGTGATAACACTGTGCCGCACGTCCTGTCGCCGCATTTTCGCCCCGAAGGGAGCACGCCGATGCGCTGGTCGCGGGCCCAC
The DNA here is from genome assembly GCF_055379765.1 of Actinomadura rugatobispora. Classification (NCBI taxonomy): domain Bacteria; kingdom Bacillati; phylum Actinomycetota; class Actinomycetes; order Streptosporangiales; family Thermomonosporaceae; genus Actinomadura; species Actinomadura rugatobispora. The sequence goes on from NZ_AP029191.1 coordinate 3,604,874, forward strand.
ATCCCGACCCTCCGCGACGACCCCGCGGAGGCGGAGGCGCCAAGCCACCGCCTGCTGCTGCGGGCCGGGTACGTCCGGCAGCTCACCGCGGGCCACTACTCGCTGCTGCCGCTGGCGGTCCGCGTCCGCACGAAGATCATCGACATCGTGCGGGACGAGATGGACCGCATCGGCGCGCAGGAGATGCTGCTCCCCGCCCTGCACCCGGCCGAGCCGTGGCGGCGCTCGGGACGCTGGGAGCTGATGGGCCAGGAGATGTTCCGGCTCCGCGACCGCCGGGACGCCGACCTCGCGCTCGGCATGACGCACGAGGAGATCTTCGCGACGGTCGCGCGGGAGCTGAGCTCCTACCGGCAGCTGCCGCAGCAGTGGTACCAGTTCCAGACCAAGTTCCGGGACGAGCCGCGCCCCAAGGGCGGCCTGCTGCGCACCCGCGAGTTCACCATGAAGGACGCCTACAGCTTCGACCTCGACCAGGCCGGGCTGGACGCCTCGTTCGACGCCTACCACGGCGCGTACACGAGGATCTTCGAGCGGCTCGGCCTGCCGGTGCTCGCGGTGGAGGCGTCCAGCGGCACCATGGGCGGCGCAGGTTCGACCGAGTTCATGTGCCCGGCCGAGGCCGGCGAGGACCTGGTCGTGCACAGCCCGGAGTGCGGCTACGCGGCCAACGTCGAACGCGCGACCTCCCAGCTACCCCCGGCCGACGACGGTCCTGGCGAGCCCGCGCCCGAGCCGTTCGACACGCCCGGCGTCCGCACGATCGAGGACCTCGCCCGCGACCACGCCGCCCCGGCCGACCGCCAGATCAAAACGCTCGTCTACCTGCTCGACGAGCGGCTCACCCTCGTCCTGCTGCGCGGCGACCATCCCCTGAACGAGCAGAAGCTGGTGGACGCGACCGGCGCCGCCGAGCTCCGTCCCGCCGAGGCCGCGGAGATCCGCGCGGCGCTGGGCGCGCTGCCCGGCAGCCTGGGCGCGGTCGGCGTCCGGGACCTGCCGGTGATCGCCGACGAGGCGCTGCGCGGCCGCCGCGCCATGTTCACCGGAGCCAACCGCGACGACGTCCACCTGCGCGGCGTGGACGTCGAGCGCGACATCGAGGTCGGCACCTGGGCCGACCTGCGCGAGGTGCGCAAGGGCGAGCCGTGCCCCCGCTGCGGCGAGCCGCTCCGGATCACCCGCACGATCGAGGTCGGGCACATCTTCAAGCTGGGCGACCGCTACGCCCGCGCGCTGGGCGCCGAGGTCCTGGACCCGGGCGGAAAGCGGGTCCCGATCACCATGGGCAGCTACGGCATCGGCGTCGAACGCGCGTTGGCGGCGATCGTGGAGGTGCACCACGACGACCGGGGGATCGTCTGGCCCACCGCGGTCGCCCCGTACCAGGTGGCGGTGGTCGTGGCCCAGTCCAACGACGAGCCCACCGCCCAGGCCGGCGAGACCCTCTACCGGGACCTGCTGACCGCCGGCATCGAGACGATCATCGACGACCGTCCCGAACGCGCCGGGGTGAAGTTCCGCGACGCCGAGCTGACCGGCATCCCCTACCGCCTCACCGTCGGCAAGCGCGGTCTGTCCGAAGGCACAGTCGAGGTCACCCGCCGCGCCACCGGCGAAACCGAGAAGATCCCCATCCCCGAAGCCGTCCCCCACCTGCAAGCCCTCCTCGCCTAACCCGCCGTCTACGGAGCCCGGTGCCGCCCTTGGCGGTGGCCGACGTGGCCAGCACGGCCACAGCGCACGTAAGGAGCGTCCACACCAGAATCGCGACACCGCCGCCCGCGCTCATGAAGGCCACCAGCAACGAAGGCGACTCGATACCCCATCTGGTCTGCTTGGCGGTGGGCTGCCCGCGTATCCGACACAGGCCCCGCCGGAGAGACGCGGCAGGGCCGACCGCCGGTTTGCGGGGCCGCACGAGCACGTTGGACGGCACACCCGCCACACGGCTAGATCTCGAACCACGAGAGTAGTCGCCCGTCGGCATCGACACTGTGCCCCGAACTCTTCGCCAACGCCTCCACGAGGAGAACACCCCTGCCATTGGCGCGCAGCTCATCCTCGGCACACCGCGTCGGCGTGGTCTTCCCTCCGTCGTCCAGAACCTCGACCCGCAGCACGTGACCACTCGTACTCAAGGTCAACGTGACCACTCCGCCATGACGCGAGTCGGAGTGGACGACGCTGTTGGTCACCGTTTCCGAGCTGAGCAGGACTGCGTCGTCCACCCGCTCGGCCTCGACGGGACAGTACGTTCCGATGATGTCGGCGACGAACCGCCGGAACACCCCCACGCTCGCCGTCTCCCCAGGCAGTGTGACCGCGCCCAGGACTCTCCCCTCCGCCGTTGCGGCATCGCATCGCTTGCTCAAATCTCACCCTCCTGTGATCGTTCGGTGGCACACTGTGACCGTCAGAACATAGTCCTCAACCTGTTACCTAACAAGGTGGTTGCTAATAATGAGCGCTTCGCTCGTGCTGCGACGCCGCCTCGCGGCCGAACTCCGCGCCCTCCGGCTCGCCCATCAGCTGTCGCAGGACGAGGTCGCCCGGGAGCTCGACGTCTCCTCGAACAAGATCGTCCGGATTGAGAACGCCCAGAGCTCGGTCAGCACGAGCGACCTCAAGCAGCTGCTCTCGCTGTTCCAGGTGGACGCCGACACTCGGGACCGGCTGCTCGACCTGGGGCGGGACGCCCGCAAACGGGGCGGCTGGTGGTCCGCCTACCACGACCTGCTGCCCGGCCCATACGTCCAACTGGAAGCCGCGGCAGCCGAGATCCGCAACTACCAGCCGACCTTGCTACCCGGACTGCTCCAGACGCCCGAGTACATGCGGTCCCTGATGCACAGCACCGGCTCCGCGCTCGCCGTCGAGGAGGCGGAACGCCGCATTACCGCGCGACTCCAGCGTCAGGCGCGGCTCACCTCGGCCGACCCGCTCGTCCTGCACGCCCTCATCGATGAGGCCGCCCTGCGGCGCACAGCGGGGCAGCCACAGATCGCCGGAGATCAGTTTCGGCATCTCATTGAGATGGCGGCCCTGGACAATGTCCACCTGCGCGTGGTCCCGTACACGGCGGGCCTGTACCCCTCGGCCGGCCATCCGTTCGTGATCCTCGGCTTCCCAGAGCCCGTCGACCCCGACGTGGTCCTGGTAGAGAACCGGGCTGGAGAGCGCTACTTCGACAACGCTCAGGAAGTGGGCGGGTTCCACGCCGACTTCAAGCACATCGCCGAGAGCTCCTTGTCGGAAAAGGCGACCCTTGTACTGCTTCGCAGGACATTGTCCGAGACGATGGGGCGGTGACCTATGACATCAGCAGAGCCGTGTGGCGCAAGAGCAGCCGGTCCGACACCGCCGCGAACCAGTGCGTGGAAGTGGCCCGGCTGGGCTGCGTCATCGCGGTCCGCGACTCGAAAGCCCCCGACCCGCCGCACCTGGTCCTGACGGCAGAAGCCTGGGCGGGCCTGGTCGGACGGATACGCGGGCGCGGCGCACAAGGACGCGAGGGCTCGGCGCCCGACCCACAGGAATCCACCATGTGACTCTCACGTGGGCGATCCGCCCGGACGAGGCGCACTGCCACTGAGCCTGGCCTGAACCGCTACGCCTCCCCGAGTGCCATCGGCCAGTAAGTGCGTGCCATCTTTCCAGCCATTTCCATGCAGGACGCCTTTTCGTAGTGTTCACGTTGGTGTTCAGCAGAGAGGATCAAGGAAATGGGAAAGCACGATGACAACAAGGAGAAGGACGGCCAGTGGGACAAGCCGATCCCTCCGGCGGAGAAGGACAACCCCAAGGACGGCGGCAAGCACGAGAAGGGCAAGTAGGTGGCCGAGACCACGAGTCGACCGGCCGAGCTGGCCGCGAGGCTGATCGACTCGGGCGCGCTCGGTGTGGATTGGCGGGCGGCGTTCGAAGCGGTACCCCGGCACCGATTCATCCCCGACACTGTCTGGACCGAGGACGGTGAGCGCCTGGTCCCCGTCCACCGGGCCGACGACGAGGCCGCGTGGCTGGAGTTGTGTTACGCCGACGACGCGGTGATCACACAGGTGGACGACGGCGTCCCCGCCGAGCCGGGCCAGGTCGGGCACGAGATCACCAGTTCGGCCAGTCGCCCGGATGTGGTGGCGTTGATGCTGTCGGCCCTGGAGGTCGAGCCGGGCATGAGCGTATTGGAGATCGGGACCGGGACCGGATGGAATGCGGCGCTGCTGGCCGAGCGGCTCGGAGCCGACCAGGTGACGTCGGTGGAGGTGGACCCGCTGGTGGCCGACCATGCCCGTCGCGTGCTCCGGGAGGCGGGCTACCAGGTCACGGTCGCGGCCGAGGACGGCGCGTTGGGCTACGAACCCGGTGCGCCGTTCGATCGGGTGATCGCGACTGTGGCCGTTGACCGGGTGCCTCAGGTGTGGGCGGCGCAGACACGGCCGGGCGGTCGGGTGCTGGTGCCGTGGACGACCGATCTCCACAACGGGGCGCTGGTGGCGTTCACCGTGGGCCGCGAGGATGCGGGCGCGGTCATGCGGGGCCGGATCGTGGGGAACGTGCAGTTCATGCGGCTGCGTGCCCAGCGCGGCAAGCGCGCGTCGCTGGCCCGTGACGTCCGGCGGACCGGACAGGCCCGCCGATCGGTGACCGACCTGCACCCTTCCCACGCACTGGGTGAGTACGATGCGTCGCTGGCGGCCGGGTTGCGGGTGCCGCACTGCAAGCTGATCGTCTCCCACGACGGCGATGGCGGGTACACGGTGTGGCTGGTGGATCCGTGGTCGGGTTCGTGGGCGAGCCTGGAGCACGAGCCGGGTGCGGAGTCGTTCCCGGTCCAGCAGTCGGGCGCCCGGGATCTGTGGGCGGAGGTGGAGGCCGCCTACCACTGGTGGGACGGGCTCGGCCGTCCGTCCGCTGATCGGTGGGGCCTGACCGTGGCCCCGGAGGGTCAGTTCGTCTGGCTCGACGTCGAGGAACACCCCATTGACCGGTAACGGGCCGCCGTCGTCGCCAGGCGCACTGAGCGTCCCACCACCGTTCGGCTCTCACGTGGGTGATCTGCCCGGACGGGGCTAACCTCGGGCTTTCACCGGGCGATGGGCCGGGAGTGACCGTTTAGATAAGAAAAGTGCCTCTGTGCTGGGAGGATAGGGCTTGTCGAAGGTCCTGTCCGTACCAGTCCAGAAGGCACTTTTCAGGTGAGCAAGCGTATCGGGTCATACCCGCGTGTGGGCGTCGATGGCTGTGGTCGCGGGGTGGTCTCGCAGGCCGGGGCCGTGCTGCTGGTGGAAACGGTCCGCAAGAGCGGGCTGGACGGCGCGCTTTCGGCGGCGTTGGCGCCTTGGCGCAGGCCGCGAGCCCGGCATGATCCGGGCAAGATCGTGATGGATATGGCGCTGGCGGTGGCGCTGGGCGGTGACTGCCTGGCCGATGTCGCGATGCTGCGTGCCGAGCCGGGGTTGTTCGGGCCGGTGGCCTCCGACCCGACGTTCTCCCGTCTGATCGATGTCCTGGCCGGTGGCGGTGAGCGGGCGCTGAGGGCGTTGCGCCGGGCTCGTGCCCAGGTGCGTGAACGGGTGTGGGCGCTGGCCGGTGACGCCGCCCCGGACACCGGCGGGCAGGTGATCGTGGATGTGGACGGGGTGCTGGTGATCGCGCATTCCGACAAGCAGGACGCCGCCCCGACCTGGAAGAAGACCTTCGGCCACCACCCGCTGATGGCGTTCGTCGATCACGGTCCCGGCGGATCGGGGGAGCCGGTGGCGGGGCTGCTGCGGCCCGGGAACGCCGGGTCCAACACCGCCGCCGATCACATCACCGCAGCGAAGCTGGCGCTGGCCCAGTTGCCCGCCCGTTATCGGCGTGGCCGCCGCACCCTGATCCGCACCGACACCGCCGGCGGCACCCACGGGTTCGTCGAGTGGCTGGCCGCGCGGGGCCGGTGGCTGGGCTACTCGGTCGGGATGACCATCACCGAGTCCATCCACGCCGCCGTCCTGCAGATCCCGGACCCGGCCTGGACCCCGGCCCTCGAGCCGGACGGCCGGATCCGCCACGGCGCCTGGGTGGCCGAGCTGAGCGGCCGGGTGCTGGCCGGCTGGCCGCCCGGGATGCGGCTGATCGTGCGCAAAGAACGCCCGCACCCCGGCGCCCAGCTGCGCCTCACCGACGCCGACGGCATGCGCCTGACCTGCTTCGCCACCAACACGCCCGGCACGCCGATCGCCGAACTGGAACTGCGGCACCGCCGCCGCGCCCGGGCCGAGGACCGCGTCCGCGCCGCCCGCGCCACCGGCCTGCGCAACCTCCCCCTGCACGACACCGCGCAGAACCAGATCTGGCTGGAGATCGTGCAACTCGCCCTCGACCTGCTCGCCTGGATGCCGATGCTCGCCCTTACCGGCCCCGCCCGCCGCTGGGAACCCCGCCGCCTGCGGCTGCGGCTGCTGCACACCGCCGGACGGCTGGTCACCACCGGACGCCGCCGCATCCTGCGCATCGCCCGGCACTGGCCCTGGACCACCCTGATCACTGACGCCCTCGCACGCCTCGCGGCACTACCCAACCCCGGCTGACCAGCACCAACCGTCCCCACAACCCAGGAAGGAGAACCAGGGGCCGTGGAACCCCGCCCACCCGGAGCGACATCCGGGCCACCGACCTGACCACCACCAGAAAACACAAACCGGTCAGGCCGCCACACGACCCAACCGGCGCTGTGAAAGATCGAGGCTAACTGCCACTGAGCCTTGCCTGAATCGCTACGCTTCCCCGAGTGCCATCGGGCAGTAAGTGCGTGCCATCTTTCCAGCCATTTCCATGCAGGACGCCTTTTCGTAGTGTTCAAGCTGGCGTTCAGCAGAGAGGATCAAGGAAATGGGCAAGCACGAGGGCAAGCCACAGCCGATCAAATCACCCCAGCCCGAGAAGCCAAACCCCGACACTCCTACCAAAGGCGGAGGAAAGCGAGAGAAATGACCGCCGTCGACGACGCCTCCCTGCGCGCCGCACGGCTCATGGAGCGGCTCACCTCATCCGGGCAGCTCCACGACACCTATGTGCGGGAAGCGTTCCGAGACGTCCCCCGCCACCGGTTCGTTCCGCGCATCGCGCTGGCCTGCCCCAACGATCGGGAAGCGCACGTGATCGACAGGGACAGGGATCCGAGCGCATGGTGGGACGCCGTGTACGACGATGCCCCGATCGTCACCCAGCTGGACGACGGGGCGACCGACGTGCATATCGGAAACGGCGACTACACGTCATCGTGTTCGGCCCCGAGCACCGTCGCGTCTCTTCTGGAGTTGGCGGACCTGGAGCGCCATCACCGGGTCTTGGAAATCGGAACCGGTACCGGCTGGACGGCGGCTCTCACCTCGCACATCGTCGGAGAAGGCAGTGTGGTCTCCATCGAGGTGGACGGCGATGTGGCCAAGCAGGCGGCGAGCAACCTGGCGGCCGCCGGGTACGCCCCGAAGCTGCTTATCGGGGACGGTGCCACCCTCCGCCCAGAGGGTGGCCCATTCGACCGGGTTCACGCCACTTGCGCAGTGTCCTGCGTCCCTTATGAGTGGATAGAGCAGACACGACCAGGGGGAACCGTGGTCACCCCCTACAGTCCCGGGTTCGGTTACAGCCACGAACTGCGGCTTGTGGTCAAGCCGGACGGTACGGCGGTAGGCCGGTTCCCCGGCTTTGCTTCTTACATGCTTCTGCGTTCCCAACGCCGCGGCGCGGCCAACGGGCGCGAGTGGGCGGAGCACGACATCACCCGGAGCACGACCCGGATCGACCCGCGCACGATCGCCCATGCCTCCGCCGGAGCCGATCTCGCCGTGTTCGCTCTGACCGGGGTCCACACCCGCACCGAGGCCGACGCCGACGGTTTCACCTTGTGGGTCTTGGACCCCGACGACGCCGGCCGATGGACGGCCGTCAACTACCAGCCCGGCGACGACGAGTACGAGGTACAACAGGCCGGAAACCGGGACCTGTGGGGAGAGGTCACCTCCGCTTACTTCACGTGGGTCGGGTGGGGACAGCCTGACCGTGACCGGTTCGGGATGACCGTCACCCCCGACGGCGAGCGCCTGTGGCTTGACCGCCCCGACGACATCGTCGGCTCGCATCGCTGACGCCACCGGAAAACCGGTTGCCTTCGTTGCTTCGGGGTTCGCAGACTCGTGGGTCGGGTCTTGTGGGGGGAGCGGCGTGGGGCATATCGAGGTCGGCCATGTGGGGCACGTGCTGCCCGATGGGCGGGTGCTGCTCGACGACGTCTCGTTCCGGATCGGGGACGGGGTGACCGCCGCGCTCGTGGGGCCGAACGGGGCGGGCAAGACGACGCTGATGCGGATGATCGCCGGTGATCTGGCACCGCAGGACGGGTCGGTCTCCTCCAGTGGCGGGCTCGGGGTGATGCGGCAGTTCGTCGGGAACGTCCGCGACGAGTCCTCCGTCCAGGACCTGCTGCTCTCGACGGCGGCGCCGCGGCTGCGTGAGGCGGCGGCCGGGCTGGAGGCCGCGGAGCTGGCGATGGTCGAGCGCGAGGACGAGCCGAGCCAGCTGCGCTACGCCAACGCGCTCGCGGCCTGGGGTGACGCGGGCGGCTACGAGGCCGAGGTGCTCTGGGACGCCTGCACCGTGGCGGCGCTGGGCGTGCCGTTCGAGCGGTGCCGGTACCGGCGCGTGGCGACGCTGTCGGGCGGGGAGCAGAAGCGGCTCGTCCTGGAGGCGCTGCTGCGCGGCCCCGACGAGGTGCTGCTGCTGGACGAGCCGGACAACTACCTGGACGTGCCCGGCAAGCGCTGGCTGGAGGAGCGGCTGCGGGAGACGCCCAAGACCGTGCTGCTCGTCTCGCACGACCGCGAGCTGCTGGACCGCGCGGCCGAGCGGATCGTCACGGTCGAGGCCGGGACGGTGTGGGTGCACGGCGGCCGGTTCGCCACGTACGCGCAGGCCCGGCGGGACCGCAACGAGCGGCTGGAGGAGTTGCGGCGGCGCTGGGACGAGGAGCACGCCAAGCTGAAGCGGCTGGTCACCACCCTCAAGCAGAAGGCGGCGTTCAACGACGACATGGCCTCCCGGTACCGGGCGGCGCAGACGCGGCTGCGGCGGTTCGAGGAGGCGGGGCCGCCGGAGGTCCCGCCGCGGGACCAGTCGCTGAAGATGCGGCTGCGCGGCGGCCGGACCGGCAAGCGCGCGGTGATCTGCGAGGGGCTGGAGCTGACCGGGCTGATGCGGCCGTTCGACGCCGAGGTCTGGTACGGGGAGCGGGTGGCCGTGCTGGGGTCCAACGGGTCGGGGAAGTCGCACTTCCTGCGGCTGCTGGCCGGGGAGGACGTGGCGCACACGGGGGTGGCGCGGCTGGGGGCGCGGGTCGTGCCGGGGCTGTTCGCGCAGACGCACGCCCGGCCCGATCTGGAGGGCCGGACGCCGTGCGAGATCGTGATGACCGAGCACGCCCGGCTGCGGAACGAGGCGATGTCGACGCTGGCCCGGTACGAGCTGCAGATGTGCGCGGAGCAGCCGTTCGAGACGCTGTCGGGCGGGCAGCAGGCGCGGTTGCAGATCCTGCTGCTGGAGCTGGGCGGGGCGACGGTGCTGCTGCTGGACGAGCCGACCGACAACCTGGATCTGGCCAGCGCGGAGGCGTTGCAGGAGGGGCTGGAGTCGTACGAGGGGACGGTCCTGGCGGTGACGCACGACCGCTGGTTCGCGCGGTCGTTCGACCGGTTCCTGGTGTTCGGCTCCGACGGGTCGGTGTACGAGCCGCCGGAGCCGGTCTGGGACGAGTCGCGGGTGGTCCGCGCCCGCTGAGTCAGAGGGTCAGGTCGAAGGTGATCTTGACGTCGTCGGCCAGTTTGAGGGCGCCGAAGAAGGCGGAGTAGGGCTTGATCCCCCACCGGGTCTGCTTGACGGTGGCCTCGCCCCGGATCCGGGCGCCCTCGGCGCGGCCCCGGACGGTCAGCGGTTCGGTGTGGCCGGCGACCGTCAGGCGGCCCTCGACGGTGAACTCGGCCGCGGAGCCGGTCGCGGTGGGGGCGGTGAAGGTGATCTCCGGGTGGCGGGCGGCGTCGAGGACCTTGCGGAGGTTCTTGGTGATCTCGGTGCGGTCCTGGTCGGAGAGCGGCAGCACGCCGCCGGTGCCCTCGCGCACCTCCAGGCCCGCCACCGGGACGGTCACCTCGACCGAGCCTCCCTCGGCGTCCGGGATCGTGGTGGCGTCGCCGGGCAGGGTGAGCGTCCCCGACCAGCGGGCGGCCTCGATCGTGAGGTCGTGCCCGGCCCGCCGGCCGAGCCCGCTCCGCCCGGTATTGATCAGCAGCCGCCCGCGGTCGGGGCCCAGCTCGATCGTCGCCATGACGTCACCCTAGACGGGAACCTCTCTCTCAGCGGGCACGTGCGCCCTCCCGGAGGCGTTCGGGGTCCACCTCGCGTTCGGGGATGCGGCGCAGGTACTCGGCCTCCAGGTCGCTCATGCGGCGGGTGTGCTCGGCGAGGGCCTGGTCGGCGGCGTGGCGCAGGGCGTCCATCCTCGTCTCGTACAGGTGCCCCAGTTCGCGCATGAGGTCGTCGTCGCTGAGCTCGGCGGGATCGACTCCGTTCGACATGGTCCTCCTCGTACCCGCTGCGGGGGTGCCAAACATGCCCTTGCGCCCCACCGTTTACCTACCTAGCGTTTGCTACATGACCTTGCCGGCCGACTTCCCGCACGCGCACTTCACCGCCGGGCACCCGCACGAGCTGTACGGGCGGCTCCACACGGCCGGACGGCCCGTCCGGCACCCCGAGGGCTACTGGGTGGTCGGGACGCACGCGGACGCGCGCTCCGTCCTGGCCCGGCCCGAGCTGTTCCGCTCCCGCGACGGCGTCCTGCTGGGCGAGACCGCCGGCACGTACGCGGCACCGCCGACGATCACCCACACCGACCCGCCCGACCACACCCGCTACCGGGGGCTCGTGGCCCCCGCCTTCCGCCCCTCCGTGCTGCGCGGGCTGGAAGGGGACGTGCGGGCCCGGGTCCGGGCGCTGCTGGACGCGCTGGAGCCCGGCCGCCCGTTCGACGCGGTCGCGGACCTGGCCGTGCCGCTGCCGCTCCAGGTGATCTGCCTGCTGCTGGGCATCCCCGAGGACGACTGGGCCCGGTTCCACCGCTGGTCGGAGGCCATCGTGCCCGGCGCCGCCGACGATCTGCCGGAGGAGGAGCGCGCCGCGCTCCGCACCGAGTGCGGCGCCTACCTGCTCGGCACCGCCCACGAGCGCCGCGCGGCCGCCCGCACCGGCGGGGACGTGATCACGCAGCTGGCGCTGGCCGAGCTGGACGGCGACCGGCTCACCGACCTGGAGCTGGTGATGTTCCTGATCCAGCTGCTGGTGGCCGGGAACGAGACCACCCGGCACGCGATCTCCGGCGGCCTGCACGCCCTCGCCGCCCACCCCGAGCAGTGGTCCGCCCTGCGCGCGCGCCACCCGGATCCCACGCTCATGACCACGGCGGTCGAGGAGATCCTGCGCTGGACGTCCCCCGTCGTCTACTTCATGCGAACCGCCGCCGACACCGTCACATTGAGCGGTGTCGAGATCCGGGCGGGCGACCGCCTCATGATCCTGTACGGGGCGGCGGGCCGCGACCCCGCCGCCTACGGCCCCGGCGCGGGCGCCTTCGACATCGCCCGGCGCCCCGACGCGACCGCGCTCGCCTTCGGCTTCGGCCCGCACTTCTGCCTGGGCGCGGCACTGGCCCGGATGGAGATCAGGATGGTCCTGGAGGAGCTCCTGGACCGCGGCCCCACCCGGATCGAGCTCGCCGGGGAGGCCGTCCACACCGGATCCACCGTGGTCACCGGTCTGCGCCGCTGCCCCCTCGCCGTGGCGGCGTAGGCGGGCAGAACACCGCCAGCGCGCCGGACCGCTTGGCGATCCGGACCGCCCGCGGCAGCGAGGTCACCTCGCCGTCCCGGGCCACCCGCAGCCCGCCCTCCGGCGCGACCAGGTCCAACGAACCGGAGTGCCACGCCCGGTAGCCGGGCATCACGTGCAGATGACCGGCCAGCACGGCGGCGAGCGCCCGCAGCCTCGGCACCCGCTCACCGGTGGCGACCAGGCGGATGTCCAGCCGCCCGTCGTCCAGATGGCGGCGCCACGTGGGCGCGGGCCCGCGCGAGCCGTACATGCAGTTGCCCACGAAGCCCAGCCACACCCGGCGGGGCCGCCCGTTCACCAGCAGCGGCACCGGCCGGGAATGCCGGAACGTGCGGGCCGCCGCGACCGCCAGCGCCGGCCACTTGCCCAACCGGCCCTCCAGCCGCTCGCGCCGCTCCACCAGCTCGGTGTAGGCGCCCAGCCCGGCGGTGTTGAGGAAGACCAGTTCCGCCTCCCGGCCCTCGGCGTCCCCGGCCGGGGTGATCACGCCGACGTCGACCCGGCCGAGCCGCCCGCCCCGGTAGGCGGCCACCGCGTCCGCCGCCGTCTCGATGCCCAGCGCCCGCGCGAAGTGGTCGAACGTCCCGCCCGGGATGGTCAGCAGCGGGACGTCGTGCTCCAGCGCCGCCCGCGCGCCCGCGTTGACCGTCCCGTCGCCGCCGATCACCCCGAGCACCTCGGCCCGGGCCGCCGCCTCGCCGAGCGCCTTGTCGACGTCGTCGTCCCGGCCCAGCCGGACGATCGAGGCCGCGGGCAGCTCCCGCCGCAGCACGCCCACCGCGGACTCGACGGAGCCGCGCAGCAGCGGCACCTCCCCGGCGCCCTCGGCCGTACCGGCGCCGCCGTTCACCACGACCACGATCCCCTGCCCGTCCCCGGTGATCGTCACCTTCTCGGTGGCGGTACGGGTGACGCGGGCGACCGGCGGCCGGGCCGGCCACACCAGCCGGGTGCCGAGGGCCGCCAGCACCCCGATCCCCGCCCCGGCCAGCACGTCCCCCGGGTAGTGGGCGCCGGTGTAGATCCGCGCGAACGCCACCGCGCCCGCCGCGGCCCCGACCGGGACGGCGACCGCCCGCGGCGCCTCCATCGCCACCCCCGTCGCGAACGCCGCCGCCGAGGCCGAATGCCCGGACGGGAACGCGTGCGAGGTCGGCAGCTTCCACCGGATGCGGATCGGCGGCACCAGGTCGACCACCGGGCGGGCCCGCCGGAACGCCTGCTTGCCCAGCACGTTCACCACCGGGCTGGCCACCGCGATCCCGATCGACCCGCGCAGCGCCGCGCGCCGCAGCCGGGCGCGCCGGGTCAGCCCCATCGCCCCCGCCGCCGTGAACCACAGCACGCCGTGGTCGGCGGCGCGCGACAGGCGGGGCAGCACGTACTCCAGGCCGGGCAGATGGGTCGAGGCGACCCGGTCGAACGCCCGGCGGTCCAGCCGTCCCAGCGTGCGCAGCGGCCCCTTGCGGTAGACCGCCGGGGTGCGCGGGCGCCCCGCCCCGCCACCCCGCCGGGCGGACATCGCGTAACGAGATGCCAACATTACGCTGGGTCGCCAAGGGCGTCGCGCTTGGTGATCGACATGCATGTCGGGGGTATCCCCAGGAGGTCGGACATGATTCCCCAAAGATCTCAAATCAGCGGTCACATATGGGCGAACGTCCCTCACATATCGTGGACTGCAATAGGCTTCCCGGCATGAGTCACCCGGAACGGCTCAGCGCCTCGGGTGGCGAGCCGGTCGGCACGATCGCGGAGCCTCCTCACATGAACGGCAGGAGCAGCGAATCGCTGGCCGAGTTCGCCGCTCGCCACGGCCTGACCCAGAGCGCGGCGCGCCCCTCGCCGCGCAGGTACGTCCAGGAACTGTGGCAGCGCCGCACGTTCATCTGGGCGTTCGCCTCCGCCAAGACCACCTCGACCTACAGCAGCTCCCGGCTGGGCCAGCTGTGGCAGGTCCTCACCCCCCTCCTCAACGCCGGCGTCTACTACCTGATCTTCGGCGTGCTGATCGGCACCAACCGCGGAATCGACAACTACACCGCCTTCCTGATCACGGGCGTCTTCGTCTTCACGTTCACCCAGCGTTCACTGACGGCGGGCGCCCGCTCGATCGGCAACAACCTGTCGCTGATCCGCGCCCTGCATTTCCCGCGCGCCTCGCTGCCGTTCGCGCACGTGCTGATGGAGCTGCAGCAGCTGCTCATCTCCATGGCGGTGCTGCTGGTGATCGTGGTGGCCACCGGAGAGCCGATCACCTGGCACTGGCTGCTGATGGTGCCGATCCTGCTGCTCCAGCTGCTGTTCAACACCGGCATCAGCCTGGCCATCGCCCGGCTCGGCGCCTTCGTCCGGGACGTGCAGCAGCTGCTGCCGTTCATCACCCGGTCCTGGCTCTACTTCTCCGGGGTCTTCTTCCTGATCCCCGACATGGGCCGCAAGTTCGCCGAGAAGGGCTACCCCTGGGTCGGCAAGATCCTGGAGGCCAACCCGGCGTCGGTGTTCCTGGAACTGATGCGGGCCTCGCTGCTCACCAGCTTCCGCAAGGACGTCCAGCCGTACGACGTCGACTTCGCGCGGCTGTGGCTCTACGCGGTCCTGTGGGCCGTGATCGCCTTCATCGGGGGTTTCTGGTACTTCTACCGTGCGGAGGAGAGGTACGGCCGTGGCTAAGGCGCTCAAGGAGAAGCCCGCGGTGACCGGAGCGACACCCCAGCCCGAGGTGGTCATCGACCCCACCCGGGAGCCGATCGTGGTCGTCGACGGCCTGCACATCGTCTACCGCGTCTACAGCGGCGGCGGGGGCAAGGGCACGGCGGCCAGCGCGCTGCTGCGCATGGTCAAGCGGGAGAACCGGCCGCAGATGAAGGAGGTGCACGCCGTCCGCGGGGTGTCCTTCATCGCCTACCGGGGCGACGCGGTCGGTGTGATCGGCACCAACGGCTCCGGCAAGTCCACCCTGCTCAAGGCCATCGCCGGGCTGCTGCCGCCCGCCCGCGGCGGCGTCTACACCGACGGCCAGCCCTCGCTGCTGGGCGTGAACGCGGCCCTGATGCGCGACCTGTCCGGCTCCCGCAACATCGTCCTGGGCTGCCTGGCCATGGGCCTCACCCAGGAGGAGACCAAGGCCAGGTACGAGGAGATCGTCAAGTTCGCCGATCTCAAGAAGGGCTTCATCGACTACCCGATGTCGACGTACTCGTCGGGGATGGGCGCCCGGCTGCGGTTCGCGATCGCCGCGGCCCGCACCCACGACGTGATGCTCATCGACGAGGCCCTGGCCACCGGCGACGCCAAGTTCAAGAAGCGCAGCAAGGAGAAGATCGACGAGCTGCGGAAGGACGCCGGAGCGGTGTTCCTGGTCGCGCACAACCTGGACGTGATCGAGGAGACCTGCAACCGGGTCATCTGGCTCGACGAGGGACGCGTCAAGATGGACGGCGACCCCCAGGAAGTCCTGCGCGCCTACACCGACGCCACCGGCAAGTAGACGACGACGGAGAGAGCCCCGGGCGCACCACGGTGCGCCCGGGGCTTTCACGTCCGCGGAAGATCCGAACCGGGCGGCGGGGCGGCTGATAGGTATGGGAAGAACAGATCGACTCACTAGGAGGTCACGCCATGGCAGGCAAGCCCCCGCTGCCGCACGAACACCTGCCCGAGGTTCCCTCGTTCACCGTCACCAGCGAGGACGTGACCGAAGGCGAGCAACTCTCGGACAAGCACGTCTTCAACGACTGGGGTTTCAGCGGCGGGAACCTGTCGCCGCAGCTGAGCTGGTCGGGCTTCCCCGCGGAGACCAGGAGCTTCGCGATCACCTGCTTCGACCCCGACGCCCCCACCGGCAGCGGTTTCTGGCACTGGTCGCTGTTCGACGTCCCGGCCGACGTCACGTCGCTGCCGACCGGCGCGGGCGGCGAGGACTCCAAGGTCGGCGTGCAGGCGCGGAACGACTACGGCCTGAAGGCGTTCGGCGGCGCCGCCCCGCCGCCCGGGGACCCGCACCGGTACGTCTTCACCGTCCACGCCCTGGACGTGGAGACGCTGGGCGTCCCCTCGGACGCCGCGCCCGCCGTCGTGGGCTTCAACATCACCGGGCACACGCTGGCGCGGGCGTCGATCGTGCCGGTGTACGGGCACTGAGCATCTCCCTCGTCCGAGGCCGCCGGGTTCCCGACCCGGCGGCCTCTTGCCGGAACGGCAACGCGGTTGGGCGTGGCCGCGTCCGGGGCCGCACGATCGAGGGGAGTTCTGAGGAGGTCCCATTGGCGTTTTCCAAGGCACGGCACCGGCTCGTCGAGGTGCCGAGCGGGCGCGTCCACCTGGTCGAGCAGGGCACGGGCCCGCTGGTCCTGCTGCTGCACGGGTTCCCCGAGTCGTGGTACTCGTGGCGGCACCAGCTCCCGGCGCTCGCGGACGCGGGCTTCCGCGCCGCGGCGATCGACCTGCGCGGGTACGGCCGGTCGTCCAAGCCCCGCGACGTGCGGGACTACCGGATGCTGGCGCACGTCTCCGACAACGTCGCGGTCGTCCGGGCGCTGGGCGAGGAGACCGCGACCGTCGTCGGGCACGACGTGGGCTCCCCGATCGCAGCCGCGAGCGCGCTGCTGCGGCCCGAGGTGTTCACGTCGGTCGCGCTGCTGGGCGTCCCGTACACACCGCCGGGCGGCCCGCGTCCCACCCTCGCGTTCGCGCAGATGGGCGGGGAGGAGGAGTTCTACGTCGCCTACTTCCAGGAGCCCGGACGGGCGGAGGCCGAGATCGAGCCCGACGTCCGCGGCTGGCTCGCGGGCTTCTACGCGGGCGGGGCGCCGACCTTCGTCCCGCCGGGCGGCACGATGCGCGACCGCTTCGCCGGCACCGCGCCGCCCGCCTGGCTCACCGAGGCCGACCTGGACGTGTACGCGGGCGAGTTCGAGCGGACCGGCCTGACCGGCGCGCTGGGCCGCTACCGCAACTTCGACCGGGACTGGGAGGACCTCGCCGCCTGGCGCGGGGCTCCGATCGTCCAGCCGTCGCTGTTCGTGGGCGGGGAGCTCGACCCGTCCACCACCTGGATGGCCGACGCGATCAAGGCGTTCCCCGTCACGCTTCCGGGGCTGGCCGCGTCCCACATCCTGGAGGGCTGCGGCCACTGGGTGCAGCAGGAGCGCCCGGCGGAGGTCAACCGCATCCTCGTCGACTGGCTCCGTCAGGACGCGGCGACGTAAAGGCTCGCGACGGCCAGCGCGAAGTACCCGCCGGGAAAGGCGATATTGCGGTAGACGCGGGCGCGCACATGCGCGACGAGCGCGCCCGCGAAGAACAACACGAGCCCCCCGGCCGCCGCGACGCCGATGTACGGGACGCCCAGGAGCCCGAGCAGCAGCCCGGCCGCCCCGGCCGCCTTCAACGCGCCGAGCACCGGGACCCACGGCTCGGGGACGTCCACCTCGGCCGCGTTGGCGAGCACGAACCGCGCCCGCGCGAAGTCGGCGACGGCCATCCCCGCGTTCGCCAGGATCGTGATGAGCGTGACGACAACCATGCGCTCAGCCTCGCCAGGCCCCGTTCTCGACGTCCAATACACGCATCCATAACCTGGCGGCATGGATGTCGACACACGGTTGCTGCGGTACTTCATCGCGGTCGCGGAGGAAGGGAACCTCACCCGTGCCGCGGAACGGCTGTACGTGTCGCAACCGGCCCTGACCAAACAGATCAGGCAGCTGGAAACACTGCTCGACACGCGCCTGTTCACCCGCTCCCGCTCCGGCATGGCCCTCACCGAACCCGGACGGGCCCTGGCCGCGCGGGTGCCCGCCCTCCTCGCCGACTGGAACCAGGCTCAGCGCGAGACGCGGACCGCGGCCGTCCAGGAGGCCCGCGTACTCCGCGTCGGCTTCCTGGCCAGCGCGGCGAACGAGGCCACCCAGCGCATCATCGCGGAGTTCGCCCGCCGCCGTCCCGGCTGGAGGGCCGACATGCGCCAAGCCGCCTGGTCGAACCCGACCGCCGGCCTCGCCGACGGCGACGTCGACGCCGCCCTCCTCCGGCTCCCCTTCCCGGGCCAGGACGACCTCCGCGTGAAGGTGCTGTTCACCGAGCCCCGCTGGGTCGCACTCCCCTCCGCGCACCCGCTCGCCGAACGCGACGTGATCCCCTTCCGCGACCTGTGGGACGAACCGTACGTGGCGGCCCCGGCCGAAACGACGGAGTGGCGGGACTTCTGGCTGGCCGCCGACGAACGCGACGGCCACCCGGTCCGCGTCGGGGCCGTCACCGACCAGCCCGACGAGTGGCTCAGCGCGATCGCCAACGGCTACGGCATCGCCCTTGCCCCCGAGTCCGCCGCCCGCTTCTACGCACGCCCGGGCGTCACGTACCGGCCCGTCAGCGGCGTGCGCCCCTCCCAGGTGGCCATCGCCTGGTCCCCCGCCGACGACACCAACCCGGTCGTCCAGGACTTCGTCCGCTGCTGCCTGGACGCGGCGACCCCCTGAGACTCACACGAGCTTCCCGAGCACCCCCGACTCGACCACGATGACCGTCCCGATCGCGATGAACACCGCCGGAACGAGCCAGTGCCCGTACCGCTCCACGACCTCGATGACGCGCTTGTGCGACCCCAGCCAGGACGCGACCAGGCACCACACCGCGACCCCGACCGCGAACACCGCGACCGTCACCACCGTGGCCCCGGCCCCGATCGTGCGGAACACCGGCGTGTAGACCGAGATGTTGTCGGCCCCGTTGGCGATGGTGACCCCGGCGACCGCCAGCAGACTCCCCGCGACCGCGGGCGACGAGTCGTCCCCCCGCGCCCGGATCGCCGCGACCAGCCCCCGCACGCCCAGCGCGAACGGCACCAGCCCCAGCAACCCCACCCAGTCGTCGGGAACGACGCTCAGCCCCAGTGCCGCGACCACCGACACCACCACCAGCGCCGCGATCCCCAGGTACTGCCCCGCCCAGACCTGCCACGCCCGCGGACGCCCGTCGGCCCGTCCCGCCAGGAACAGCACCGTCAACACGATGAGGTCGTCGACATTCGTCCCGGCGAACATCCCGACGGCGGCCGCGACCGTCCCGAAAATCCCGTCCATCCCGGCACAACCTACCGATGCCGGGAGGGCCTCCGGCTACGGAGTGACGGCGCCACCCTTGATCCGAGCAACCACGTCCGCGAACACCGCACGCGAAATCACGAGATGACCAGCCGCCGGAGCCTGGGAATCCCGCACCCCGACATGCCCACCAAGCGCGGCGACCTCGACACATTGCCCGTTGCCACCACTGCGGCCGCTCTTACGCCAGCGAACGCCGTCCAGCTCAGGAGAGCTACTCACGAGCGTCTTCCCGTCCGCTCTTGATCCGAGCGACCATATCCGCGAACGCCGCATGCGAGATCGCCAGGTGGCCGGCTCCCGGAGCCTTGGAATCCCGCATCCCGATCTTGCCGCTCACAGCGGCGACCTCGACACACTGGCCGTTCGCACCACTGCGGCTGCTCTTACGCCAGTGAACGCCGCCCTGCTCACGAGAGCTACTCACGAGCGTCTTCCCGTCCGCCCTTGATCCGAGCGACCATGTCCCCGAACGCAGCACGCGAAATCACGAGGTGACCAGCTGCCGGGGCCTTGGAATCCCGCACGCCGACGTGCGCGGCGAGCGCGGCGACCTCGACACATTGCCCGTTGCCGCTGCTCCGGCTGCTCTTACGCCAGCGGACGCCGTGCTTCTCGCGATGGGTGCTCATGAGGCTCCTCCTCTGGACAGCCCGCGCTTCGCAACCGTGGCGACCAGCTCAGCCGAGGCGGAAGGGCTCAGCGCCACGGCGCGAAGATGTTCGCAAACCAGCGTATAACGGCCGGTGTCGACTTCCTCTTCGAGAAAGATGTCACCCGCCTGGCTGTCGATGTACACGACATCAGGCCCGACCGCCTCTGGGAAGCGCATCAACGAGAAAGAGCCGGGCATCCCGACATGCGCGCCCGCCTCGAAAGGGACCACCTGGAAAGTGACGTTCGGCTGCTGGGCAACGTCCAAGAGGTGCTTCAACTGGGCGCGCATGACGTCGGTTCCGCCGACGGCGCGGCGGAGGGCGCCCTCGTCGACGATGCCCCAGAACGTGAGCGGGTCGTCCCCGGCGAGGATCGCCTGTCGCCGCATGCGGGCCTCGACACGGTTCTCCACCTCGTCCTTGGTGGCGTCGGGCAGTGTGCCCTGAATGACCGCGCGGGCGTAGTCCTCGGTCTGGAGCAACCCTGGGACGAACAGGCACTCGTAGTTGAGGACGGCGTTCGCCTCGGTCTCGAACTCGATGTACGAGGCGTAGTGCTCCGGGAGTTCGGACGCGAGGGTGTTCAGCCAGCTCCGCTGCTTGGCGTCCTTGAGCAGGGTGGACAGCTCGGCGCGCTTGGGTTCCGGGGCGCGGTAGACCTCCAGCAGCGTCGCCAGCGTGCGGGGCTGCGGTCGTACGCGGGCGGCCTCGATGCGGTAGAGGGTCGCGGTGTTGATGCCGGTGCGCTCGACGACCTCTTCCCGGGTGAGGTCGGCGTCCTCGCGAAGGCGACGCAGTTCGGCGGCCAGACGGCGCAGGCGGATGGTCGGCGCTGGCTTGCGACCCGGCATGTCATCGACCCTTCCTCAGAGCATTTGCAGTGAAGTTTTATGCATCGGTTGCATCTTCGCCTCTGCTGAGGCACTCTCTGCATAGCTTGGCAGGGTGACGCTGTGAGATCAGGCGATCGCGCAACGTTCTCGAAAATCTCGTACCGGACGCAAGGGGAAGGCGGTGGGCGGGCCGTGGAGATGGTCGTGCTCGGGTCGGTGACGCTGCCCGGAGTCGCGCGGAGCGTGGGCGGGGCGCGGCGGTTCGCCGTCGACGTCCTGGACGGGGACGCGCGGGCCGGGACGGCCGAGCTGCTGATCTCCGAGGCGTGCACCAACAGCGTCCGGCACTCCCGGTCGCGGTCGGGCGGGATGATCACGCTGACGCTGTACGACGCGGCGGGGACGCTGCGGTGCGAGGTGGTCGACGAGGGCGCCGCGACCGTGCCCACCGCGCGGCGGGACGAGGGCGCGCGTGAGCACGGCTACGGCGTTCTGCTGATCGAGTCCCTGGCCGACCGCTGCGGGCACTTCAACGGCGACCGGGGACGCCTTCACGTGTGGTTCGAGCTGGACAAGGGCTGAGTGGCGGGCGCCTCGCCGGGCTTGGCCTTCAGGACCTGGCGGCGGGTGTCGTCCTTGAAGTGCCATGAGAACGAGCCGGGCTTGCGGGCCTCCTCCGCCAGCTCCTTGACCATCTTCTTGATCGCGGTTTCCTTGATCGTCGCGCCGAGCCGGCCACCGATGTAGAACCGGTTCGCGGTGTCGTCCTTGGAGGCGAGCTGTGCGGTGGCGGCGTGCCGGCCCAGGCCGATGCACTGGCCGAAGACTCCCAGGTCGATGGTCGCGGGAAGCTCGCCGGCGATCCGGTCGAGCACCGTGTCAGCGGCGTGCGCGCCCAGCGGCCTGGCGGTCTGGCAGCTCATCCGCAGCGGCAGGTTCGAGGGCGCCGCCGAATCGCCGGCCGCGACGATACGCGGGTCGTCCACGCTGGTCAGGGTCTCGTCGGTGAGCAGGCGGCCCAGGGCGTCGGTGCTCAGCCCGCTGCGGGCGGCCAGGTCCGGCACGCCGAATCCGGCGGTCCAGACGGTCACCTCGCTCGGCAGTTCGCGGCCATCGCCGAGCCGCACGGCATCGCGGGTCACGGCCGTCACCGTCGCGCCGTCGAGCACGGTCACACCGAGCTTGGCCAGCCGCCTGGCGATCGAGCGCCGGCCCCGAGGGTGCAGGTACGGGCCGAGCACCCCGCCGCACAGCAGGGTCACGCGGCGGCCCTGCTCCGCCAGCTCGGCGGCGGTCTCGATGCCGGTCGCACCGGCTCCGACGACCGTCACCGGGGCAGTTTCCGGCGCGGCGGCGACGACCCTGCGCAGCCGCCGCGCCGCCTCCAGGGTGGCGATCGGGTAGGCGAAGTCCGCCGCACCGGGCACGCTCAGGTCGGCGCTGCCACTGCCCACCGCGTAGATCAGGTAGTCGTAGCCGACCGTGCCGCCGGCCACCAACGTCACCTGGCGCCCGGCCGCGTCGATCCGGGTCGCGGTGTCGACCACCAGCCGGACCCCGTCGGCCAGGATCCTCCGGTAGTCGACGACCGCGTCGTGGGTTCCGGCCACCAGCTGGTGCAGGCGGAGCCGCTGGACGAAGTCCGGGCGCGGGTTGATCAGGGTCACGGTCACGTCGTCGCGCTGGGTCAGGCGATTGGCCGCCAGCACGCCGGCGTACCCGCCGCCGATCACGAGCACATCGGTCATGGTGTCTCCTTTTCGAGGCTCGACATGGAGACGCCGCCCGACCGATCGTTGTGACAGCGCGTGAGTCAGATCACTTCACCATCGCGGCGTAGAGGTCGTGGAACGCGGCGTAGTCGGGTTCGCCGAGGTCGGCGCCGTCGAGGTGGGCACCGAACGCGTCGAGGATCCCGTGCCAGCCGGCGGCGTAGTCGACCACCGATTCGGAGCGCAGCGGGCGGTGCAGCAGGACCAGCACGGTGTGCTCGCCGTCGGGGGTGAGCTCCCAGCGGACGGTCGCGGGGGGCTCGCCCGGCCAGGTCCAGGTGTGCTCCAGGCGCCGGGGCGGCTCGACGGCGAGCACCAGGCCGTCGGCCCTGCCCTCGTCGCCGAAGTCGAAGACGACCGCCCCGCCCTCGGTGGCGTCGATCGTCACCCCGGGCATCCAGCTCGCCTGCTGGTCGGGAGAGGTGAGCGCCGCCCAGACCCGTTCGGGCGGGTGCGGGAGCCGTCGTTCGAAGCGGATCTGCCAGTCGCCGTCGGGGCCGGCGCCCAAGGTGCCGCGGCGGTCGGTGGGGATGGGCGGCTGGTCGGGTCCTGCGGTCATTCCGTGTCCTTCGCGATGTCGTTGAGGTGTCGTTCGATGGAGTCCAGCCGGGCCGCCCAGTTGTCGCGGGTGCGTTCGATCCAGGCGCCGGCCTCTTCGAGGGGTGCGGGTTCGAGACGGTAGATGCGCTGCTGCGCGTGGTGGCGCCAGCTCACCAGTCCGGCCTGGCTGAGGACGCGCAGGTGCCGTGAGACGGCTGGGCGGCTGAGGTCGAACTCGGCGGCGAGTTCACCGGCGGGCCGCTCCCGCTCGGCGACGAGTTCGAGCAGGCGCCGCCGCACCGGATCGGCCAGGGCCTCGAAAACACTAGCGGTCACAGGCCCTTTGTAACATCTGGCTTACGTAACACGCAAGTTACAGAGGGGGTCCGGGTGGGCGCGGCCCTTGGTGTAGGCGGCCTCGTAGGCGGGGGTGCCCAGGCGGGTTCGCAGGGCTTCGGAGAGGGCTTGGACGTCGGGGTGGCGGGGGTCTGGGCCGCCGCGTAGCGCGTGTGCGGCGCCCAGGAGTTCGGCGGCCTGGTGGAGTTGGTCTTGGGCGAGCAGGAGTTGGGCTTGGCCGACGGCTATCACGGCGACCATGGGCATGTCGGGCATGGTCGTGGCTAGGGAGAGGGCCTCGCGGAGGTGGCTCTCTGCCGCGGGCAGGTCGCCCTTGGCCGTGGCCAGGTTGCCCTGGGACGTCAGGTAGAGGGCACGGGACGGGGGGTCGTTGGCCTCGGGGGCGGCGAGGGTCAGGTGGCGGGCGGCTTCGTCCAGGTCGCCTCTGTAACGGGCCAGATCGGCCAGGAGGAGGCGGGCCAGGGCGAGGTGGGCGGGCGAGGTGGTTCGGGCCAGGACGGTCTGGAGTTCGGCTTGGGCCTTGGCCAGGTCGCCTGTGTGGACGCGGATCATCGGGAGCCAGAGTTGCTGCTGGTTGTCGGCGCCCAGGTGGTTGATGAGGTTCGTCGATTCTTCGAGGGCGGTGGTCGCGGCGTCGTAGTCGCCTGCGGCCGAGTGGGCGAAGGCCAGTGAGGCCAGGGCTATGGACAGGCCCCAGTGTTCGCCCGACTCGCGGAAGGCGCTGATGGCGTTGTCGAGGTCGCGGCGGCCCTCGGCCGCGTTGCCCGTCCGCGCGCCGTTGAGGAACGAGCGGAGCAGCCACGTGATGGCTCGGGTCCAGGGGCCGGGGTGGGTCAGGTGTTTCTCCAGGGCTTGGACGCCCGCTTGGACGTCGCCTGTGGAGAGTGCTTGGAGGGCGAGGACGTGGGCTCCGGTCGGGTCTCGCGGGGACGGGTCGTCCGGGAAGTCCTTCGCCTGGGCCAGTTCACCGGCGAAGCTCGCGTTGAGGAGGAACCCGGCCAGGGCGCTCAGGCGGCTGCTACTTGTGCCGGGCATTTCCAGGACGGTGCGCAGGCGTCTGACGGCCTCCATGTGGTCGCCGTGGATCGTCCAATAGAGGCTTAGGACCGCACCGAGGCGTACTGCGGAATCGGTGTCTCCGGAGTCGCAGGCATGGCGTAGGGCGGCGAGGAGGTTGTCCCGTTCGGCGTCCAGGCGTTCGAGCCAGTGCGGCTGGTCGGGGCCTCGGAGGTCGGCCTGTTCGGCTAGGGAAAGGAAGCACGAGACGAAGGCTTCCCGGGACGGGAGCAAGCGGTCGGTCTCGGCCAGGCGTTCCAGGCCGTACTCGCGGATGGTGTCCAGCATCCGGTAGCGGGTGCCGTCCAGTTGGAGCAGCGACTTGTCGACCAGGGCGTCCAGGGTTTCCACGGCGATGCCGGTGGACGACGGCGTGAACGTCGTGGGGAAGACCGCCAAGCGTTCGGCGGCGTCGCGCTCGGTGTCGGTGAGGAGGTCCCAGCTCCAGGCGACGACGCCGCGCAGGGTGCGGTGCCTGGGCAGGGCTGTGCGGCTGCCTGCGGTCAGGACGCGGAAGCGGTCGTCCAGGCGGTCGGCCAGGTGGTCCAGGGGCATGGAGCGCAGGCGTGCGGCGGCCAGTTCGATGGCGAGCGGCAGGCCGTCCAGGCGGCGGCAGATGGCGGGCACCCGGGGGTCGAAGGTGAATCCGTGGCTGGCGGCCCTGGCGCGGTCCATGAAGAGGCGGGTCGCCGGGTCTCCGGCCAGCAGCGGGACGGGGTAGACGGTCTCACCCGCGATGGCGAGGGGTTCGCGGCTGGTCGCCAGGACGGTGAGGTCGGGGCAGCGTCCCAGCAGGTCGTCCACGAGCCGGGCCGCGGCGTCGAGCACGTGTTCGCAGTTGTCCAGGATGATCAGGTTCCGGGAGGTGGAGAGCGCACCGGCCAGGCGGAGCACGACGTCGGCGGACCGGCCGGGTTCGTGGAGGTCGAGGGCCGCGGTGACCGCGTACGGGACCTCGGCCGGGTCGGTCACGGGTGCCAGCTCCACGAGCCAGGCGCCGGTGGCGACGGTGGTGGCGAGGCGGGTCTTCCCCACTCCGCCGGGGCCGACGAGGGTGACGAGGCGGTTGTCGGCGAGGAGGGCCTTCAGCTGGGCTCGCTCCTGTTCGCGGCCGACGAAGCTTGTGAGGGGTGCGCGCAGGTTGCCCGTGGGCGGCGCCTTGTTCTGCAGGACGGTGCGGTGGAGGTCCTGGAGCCTGGGGCTCGGGTCCGCGCCCAGTTCGTCGGCCAGGAAACGCCTGTAGTCCTCGTAGGCGGTGAGGGCCTCGGGTTGCCTGCCGTCCGCGTGCAGGGCTTGGACGAGCAGGTACCGGAGTCGCTCACGGTAGGGGTGGGCGGCCGTCAGTTCCTCCAGCTCCGCCGTAAGGGAGGACGGGGCGACCCCAACACGCAGGGAGGCGTCCAGGCGGTCCTCAAGAGCGTTCAGGCGCAGCTCATTCAGCCGTAGAGCGGCGTTGGCGGCGAAGGGCATACGTGGAGCCGCGTCGGCCAGTGCCTCGCCCCTCCACAACACCAGCGCCTCCTGGAGGAAGTCCAGAGCCGCCGTGGGCCTGCTCTGGCGAAGGCTGTCGCGCCCCTTGCCCGCGAGGCTCTCGAAACGCTGGGCGTCCACCGACTCGGGCGGGACGTCCAGGCAGTAGCCCGCGGGCAGGGAACGCAGCGCCGTCTCTTGGGGGAGGGCACGGCGGAGTCTGGCGACCAGGGAATGCAGCGCGTGAGCCGGATTGCCGGGGCTGCCCTCAGAGGACGGCCAGAGCGCGTGGCAGAGCGCATCGGTCGTGACGACGCGCCCCGCGTCCAGGGCCAGCCGGATCAGCAGCGCGCGAAGCCGCGCCCCGCCGATCCGGGCGATGGTGCCGTCGTCGTCCGTGACCTGGAGGGGGCCCAGGATGCCAACGCGCATGAGCCCACTGTGCCACCGGCTCAACCGGTACCGGCGGCCGCCTTCTCCTTCTTGGCGATGAACTCCGTACGGCAGCCCTCGCAGCAGAAGCCGTAGAGCGTCCCCTCGTACTCCAGGGTCGGGGCCTTGTCGGGCTCAACGAGCATGCCGCACATGGGGTCGAGGAGCGCCTTGCCCGCGGCGTAGGCATATTTCAGGGGGTCGTTCATCATCTCGACGAGTTCGGTGGAGGTCTTCGCCTCCCCCCGGACGCCGATGCTTCCTTCCGGAACGCCCAAGACGTGCACCTGGACGGCGGCCCCCGGGTCCACGTCCGTGATCGCCTTGGTGAAGGCGCCGATGATGTGCCCGCTGGTGTCCTTGCGCCAGGGCCCCGGTGCGTGGACGCGGACCATGTAGGGCGTCGGGTCGTCCGCCAGGCGGTCCCCCACCACCCACGTCTCCGGCCGGTGCACGACGACGTGGAACTGGGACGCGAAGATGTCGGCGGCCGGTCCCGCCATCCCCTCCTCCCCGTCGCCGGTCATGAGGCCCAGCAGGCTTTGCGCCAGCTGCCGGCACCGGTCGGCGTCGAGGGCGTCCCGAGGTACGAAGATTTCGATGAACAGCATGCGGGCCACGCTGCCCGCGCCGTCTGTCAGATCGCTCACAGCCGGCTGCCGGACGGAGGTCCCGGCCGGGCGGGCGCACCCGGCCGGGGTCTACGTCAGGACTGCCAGGGGAAGCGGTCGGCGAAGGCGGGTTTGAGGTCGTCCAGCCAGACCGCCTCGGGGTCGTACTTGGCGAAGAAGGGCTTGCCGACCAGGTCGGAATCGCGGCACTGGATGAAGTGCAGGGCGAAGACCTTCTCGCCGAACAGCTCCAGCACACCGTCCACGCAGACCTTGCCGGGCGTGGCCGACATGGACGGGCCGCGCACGGTCCGCGACAGTCCCGCCACGTCCTTGTAGGCGGTCTGGAAGATCTCGTACGCGCGCCCCAGCGGCACCGCGAAGTAGTCCTGGGGGCCGGTGTCGCGCTCGACGAACATGTAGTACGGGACCATGCCCATGCGCGTCTGGGTCCGCCACATGCTCTTCCAGGCGTCCGGATCGTCGTTGATCGTGCGGATCAGCGGCGCCTGGGTGCGGATGACGGCGCCGGTGTCGCGGATCCGGCGTACCGCCTCGGTCACCACCAGCGGTTCCAGCTCGCGCGGGTGGGTGAAGTGGGCCATGAAGGCCAGGTTCTTCCCGGACTCGACGACCTGCTCGAACAGGCCGAGCATGGCGTCGGCGTCGGGGTCGGTCACGAACTTCTGCGGCCAGTAGGCCAGCGACTTGGTGCCGATGCGGATCGATTCCAGCTGCTCCAGGTCCAGCAGCGGCTCGACGTAGCGGCGCAGCACCGGCTCGCCCATGATCATGGCGTCGCCGCCGGTGAACAGGACGCTGGTCACCTCGGGGTGGGCCAGCAGGTAGTCGCGGAGCTGGTGGGAGTCGTCCCCGGCCATCTTCAGGTCGGGCTCTCCGACGAACTGCGCCCAGCGGAAGCAGTAGGTGCAGTAGGCGTGGCAGGTCTGGCCCTGCTTGGGGAAGTACAGCACGGTCTCGTCGTACTTGTGCTGCAGTCCGGGGATCTTGCCGTCGCCGAAGCTGGGGATGTTGAGTTCCATCTGCCCGGCGGGATGCGGGTTGAGGCGCATCCGGACCTTGTGCGCGGCGGCGTCGATCTCGGCCTTGGGAGCCTCGCGGCGCAGCAGGCCGGCCAGTTCGGCGACGTCCTGGGCGGGCAGCATGTCCGCCATCGGGAAGACCAGCCGGTAGATGGGGTCGTCCGGCGCGGCCGACCAGTCGATGAGCTCCTCGATGACGTAGGCGTTGGTCCGGAAGGGCAGGACGGTCGCGACCGCCCTGGTCTCCAGCCGTTCCTGCTCGCTCAGCCCGGCCCGGGCGGTCAGCTCGTCGAGGTGCTTCGCCGTGAAGGCGCGGAACTTGCGACCGGACGATCGCATTGCGGGAGCCGCGTCGTTCACCAGTGTCACGTGTTGGGTCTCCTTGAATTCGCGGTGCAGTGCACGCACCCTGGGGCACGCATGTCACGAACAGTGATCGGTTCGGCCCAGGCCACCCCCATTGAAGCGGTTGAACCCTGCCTATGCCGAATATCTACCCTTATGCGACTACAAAGATGCTGGTCAACCGTAGATCGGATAAATGACCGAAGTGTCGCCACCTGCCGCCCCGCCCGCCCCACCGGTTACGGGACGTGAGTGAGACCCCTTGCCCGGGTCCCTATGCTGTGGGGACGTCGAACCGACCGGTGGGAGCCAGGTGAACGCATCGCAGCAACCCGACCGGCCGGGTTCCGCGCCCGCCCTCGCCGCGCTGCTGGCGCTGGTCGCCGCGATCACCTACAGCACGTTCTTCCTCGAGCACTGGCTCAGCCCCCACCAGGACAGCATCAACGGCTACGTCAGCGAGCTGTCGGCCGTCGACCAGCCCTACCACTCGGTCTACAGCGGCGGCGACTTCATCACCGGCGCCCTGGCCATCACCGTCGCGGTCATCGCCCTGCTCACGCTGCGGCGGCGGCCGCTGGCCGTCATCGGCTGGATCTCCCTGGCCCTGTTCGGGCTGTGCGCCATCGGCGACGCCGTCTTCCCCCTCGACTGCGCCCCCAGCCTCGAGACGAGTTGCGCCCTGCGCGAACGCGCCGAGAAAGTCAGCTTCTCGCACTCCTTCCACGCCGTCACCAGCAGCCTGGTGATCACCTTCGGGGTGGCGGCGCTGCTCGCGCTGTCCCTGGCCGCCCGCCGGTACGGCTGGTGGCCCGTCCTCGCCCGCTGGGGCTGGCTGCTGGCCCTGGTCGAGACGGTCTGCGCCCTCGGCACCCTGCTCGCGATGCTCCTCGGCCGCTGGCTCGGCATCATCCAGCGCGTCCAGATCAGCATCCTCGTCCTGGGCCTGCTGACCATCGCCTGGGCGCTCTACCAGGACCGGCGCGTCCGGACCGGCGGCCCGCCGCCCGTACGAGAGAGAGCCCACCTGTGAGGATCGCGAACGCCGCAGGCGAGCAGGTCCACGTCGTCGAATCGGGCGAGGGCCCCCCGCTGCTGCTCGCCTCCGGCCTCGGCGGCGCCTGGTTCGACTGGGACCCCACCGTGGAACTGCTCCGCGAGGACCACCGGGTCGTCGTCTACGACAACCCCGGGCTCGGCCGCAGCCCCGCCGCGCAGGCGCCGCCCAGCCTCCGGCGCAACGTCCGGATCATGGCGGCCCTCGCCGACGAGATCGGCCCCCCGGTGACCGTCCTGGCGCACTCCATGGGCGCCTTCACCGCCGAAGCCCTCGCCCGGCTGCACCCCGAACTCCTGAACGGACTCGTCCTCGTCGACCCCAGCCAGGAACGCGACCCGTGCGCCCGGCCCCGCCTCGCCGCCGCCCTCGACCCGCTGGCCAGGGCCCTCGGCACCGGCCTGAACGCCACCCGGCTCGCCCGCCTGGCGGGCCCCGCCGGCCGGCGGCTCGTCCTGCGCTTCACCAGCGACCGCGACGACACCGTCCCGGCGGAGACCGTCCGGGACGTCTACGGCCGCGGCACCGTGCTCGGCACCATCGTCGCGGAGGAACTCGCCTACCGGGAGATGGCCGCCGACCTGGACGCGCTCCGCGACCGCCGCCCGTTCCCCGACCTCCCCCTCGTCGTGCTGACCGCGCTCGGCGACGCCGGCCCGTCCTGGGCCGAAGGCCACCGCCGGCTGGCCGCCATGAGCCCACGCGGACGCCAGGTCGAACTGCCCCGCGCCAAGCACATGCTCCAGCTCGACCGCCCGGACGCGATCGCCGACGCCGTCGCCGCGGTGGCGAAACCATGATGCGCACCGTCCGGATCTGCGCGCTGGCCGTCGCGCTCACGCTGGCGCTGTCGGGCTGCCAGCTGATGAAGCGGATCTCCGAGGGCGCCTACCGCAACGCCGTCGCCGACGGCACGGTCGCCGAACTGGCCGCCCACGGCGTACGGATGAACCGGCGCCCCGACTGCACGACCCCCGCGACCGGCAACGACGCCGTCGTCCGGATCCACTGCACGGGCCGTACCGCCACCGGCGCCAAGGTCGTCGTCACCGGCGGCGCGGTGGAGGCCGACACCGCCCACCCCCGCGAGTCGTACGTGATCACGGTGGACGGCCGCGCACCGCTCCGCAAGCGGTGCCTCGGCCGCGGCTGCTGAATCCGTCGAGAACGCGCAAGGACTCGGGAAAACCTCGGCGCGCCTCGCATGCACCCGGGGTCACGGGCGATGTACGACCTGTGAAGATCACGCGAGTGAAAGCCCTGGCGGCCGGCCTCACCGGCCTGCTCCTGGCCGGTGCCGCGGCCGGGATCGCCTATCTGCTGCTGACCGATTCCAAGCAACTGCGCTACCCGACCCAGTCCGCGCTGCGCGGCGCCCTCGCGTCCACCGCGACCGACGAGCTCCGCCGCCGCGGCATCTCCCTGGGCAAATCCCTGACCTGCAAGGACATGCCGGGCTGGACCAAGCTCAAGCTCCGCGCCGGCTGCTACGGCACGACGTCCGACAAGCGCATCGTCCACGTCATCGGCACCGGCGAGGACAAGTCCAAGGCGCAC
Organism: Actinomadura rugatobispora; assembly: GCF_055379765.1. Taxonomy (NCBI): domain Bacteria; kingdom Bacillati; phylum Actinomycetota; class Actinomycetes; order Streptosporangiales; family Thermomonosporaceae; genus Actinomadura; species Actinomadura rugatobispora. The sequence continues at coordinate 3,635,634 of NZ_AP029191.1, forward strand.
CACTACACGATCCTGGTGGACGGCAGCCCGGTCGTCGAGAACGCCGGCTGCCTCGGCCCCGACTGCCACGCCAAGACCAACTGACATCGCGGGGGTCGTCCCCCCACGATGAGCAGGTGTGGAGGGTCGTCCCTCCACGATGACGCGCCCCTCCACGATGAAAGGGCCTTAACATGCGATGAGCTGCGTTCTTGCGGCCGTCGCCGTCCTTTCACGATCTGGAGCCGCCATGACCGGCACGGGCGGGCCTTCGCGCCCGTCGCCGGACCGTCCCGCGCCCGTCGCCGTCGACACGATGGGCGGCGACCACGCGCCCGAGGAGGTCATCGCCGGGGCGGTGGCCGCGGTCCGCGATCACGGGGTGCGGCTGGTCCTGGTGGGGCAGGCTCCGCGGATCCGGCACGAGCTGGACCGGCACGGGGTGGTCGGGGAGATCCCGATCGTGCACGCCGACGAGGCCCTCGACATGGACGAGGGGGCGCTGGCCGGCTGGCGCAAGCCGCGCTCGTCCATCGCGATCGCGTGCCATCTCATCAAGCAGGGCCGGGCGTCGGCGCTGGTGTCGGCGGGGACGACGGCCGGGGTGGTCGCCACGGCGCGGTTGCGGCTGAAGGGCCAGCAGGGCGTGCTGCGGCCGGCGATCGCGGTGACGCTGCCCACGCGGCCGCGGCCGACGGTGCTGCTGGACTCGGGGGCGACGGCCGATGTGAAGCCGGAGACGCTGGTGCAGTTCGCGGCGGTGGGGACGGCGTACGCGCAGATCCTGCTCGGCCTGCCCAGGCCGCGGGTGGGGCTGCTGAACATCGGGGCCGAGGCGGGCAAGGGCGACAAGGTGACCAAGCGGGCGTACGAGCTGCTGTCCGGCGGGCAGCACGGCATCGAGTTCGCGGGGAACGTGGAGGGTCACGACCTGCTGGCCGGGACCGTCGACGTGGTCGTCACCGACGGGTTCACCGGCAACGTGGCGTTGAAGACCATGGAGGGCACGGTGCGGATGGCCCTCTCCGAGCTGCGGGCGACGATGTCCGGCAGCCGGACGGCGCGGATCGGGACGCTGCTGCAGCGCCGGCGGCTGCTGGAGCTGCGCGACCGGCTGGATTCGGAGACCTACGGCGGCGGGGTGCTGCTCGGCCTGAACGGGACCGTGGTGATCGCGCACGGCGCGTCCAGGGCCCGCGCCATCACCTCGTCCTGCCTGCTGGCGCACGATCTGGCGGCGGGCCGGATCGTGGACCGGATCCGCGAGCAGATCGCCGCGACGCGGACGCCGTCCAGGCTGGGGCGGCTGATGCACGGCGACCGCGACGGCGACAAGGACAGGGAGAAGGGCGACAAGCGGGAGGGCGTCCCCGCGCCCGAGGCGCCGGAGGCCGAGAAGGAGAAGCCGGAGCAGCAGGACGCGGAGGCCGCGCCCGCGCCCGCGCCTGCGCCCGCAGAGCCGCGGCAGGACGTGCCCCCGGCCCCGGAGTGCACCGCCGGCGCGGCCGAGAAGGGCCCCTCGGAGCGCTGACCGCGAGGCTCGCGTAAAGGGTTACCGGTTGCACTCCGTCGCGCCGATAACCTTGGGGCATGCCCGATCCGCAACTCGTTCTCGCCGCCCGGGTCTCAGGCGCGCTCGCCGCCGCCTTCGGACCGTCGTACGCGGACGCCGACCCGGTCATCCGGCCGTCGCAGTTCGCCGACCTTCAGGCCAACGTCGCCCTGCCGCTGGCCAAGAAGCTGGGCCGCAAGCCGCGCGAGGTGGCCGCGGAGATCGTCGAGCGGCTGGACGTCGCCGACCTGACCGCCGGCGTCGAGGTCAGCGGCCCGGGGTTCATCAACATCACGCTCCGGGACGAGTGGATCGCCGGGCAGGCGCAGCAGGTGCTGGAGGACGACCGGCTGGCCGTCCCGCCGGTCGAGGCGCCGCAGCGGGTCGTGGTGGAGTACTCCTCGCCCAACGTGGCCAAGGAGATGCACGTCGGGCATCTGCGGACGACGATCGTCGGCGACGCGATCGCCCGGATCCTGGAGTTCCTCGGCCACGAGGTCATCAGGGACAACCACGTCGGCGACTGGGGCACCCCGTTCGGCATGCTCATCGAGCACCTGCTGGACCTCGGCGAGGACGCGGCCGCGCGCGACGACGCCTCGGTCAGCGACCTGACCGCGTTCTACCAGGCGGCGCGGGCCAAGTTCGACGGCGACGAGGGCTTCGCCGACCGGTCGCGGCGGCGGGTGGTCGCGCTGCAGGCGGGCGACCCGGAGACGCTGCGGCTCTGGCAGATCCTCGTGGACGTGTCCAAGCGGTACTTCAACACGGTGTACGAGCGGCTCGGCATCACGCTGACCGACGACCACATCAAGGGCGAGAGCTTCTACAACGACCTGCTGGCGCCGACGGCCGAGGAGCTGGAGGCCAAGGGCATCGGGGTGATCAGCGACGGGGCGCTGTGCGCGTTCCCGCCCGGGTTCACCGGCCGGGAGGGCGAGCCGCTCCCGGTGATCATCCGCAAGAGCGACGGCGGCTACAACTACTCCACCAGCGATCTGGCGACCGTCCGGTACCGGGTCGACACCGAGCACGTCAACCGGATGATCTACGTGGTGGGCGCCCCGCAGTCGCTGCACTTCCAGATGGTGTTCGCGGTGGCGCGGATGGCCGGCTGGCTGGACGGCGAGGTGGTGGCGGAGCACGCCGAGATCGGCAACGTGCTGGGCACCGACGGCAAGATCCTGCGCACCCGGGCCGGCGGCACCGTCAAGCTGGTCGAGCTGCTGGACGAGGCGGTCGAGCGGGCCGGCGTGGAGTACGACAAGATCCAGCGCGACGAGGCCTTCGACGAGGCCACCCGGGCCGCGATCGTCGAGGCGGTCGGGATGGGCGCGGTCAAGTACGCCGACCTGTCGGTGGCACGCGACAGCGAGTACATCTTCGACTTCGACCGGATGATCGCGTTCCGCGGCAACACCGGCCCCTACCTGCAGTACGCCGTGGCCCGGATCCGGTCGATCTTCCGCAAGGGCGGGCTGGCGCCTGAGGACGCCACCGGCCCGATCGTCGTCGGGCACGAGGCGGAGCGGGCGCTGGCGCTGCACCTGCTGAGCTTCGGCGCGGCGCTGGAGCAGGCGGCGGCGAACGCCGAGCCGCACCGGCTGGCGAGCTACATCTTCGAGCTGGCGTCGGCCTACACGACGTTCCACGAGAACTGCCCGGTGCTGAAGGCGCCCGACGAGGAGACGAAGGCGTCCCGGCTGGCCCTCGCCGCGGCGACACTGCGCACGCTGGTCACCGGCCTCGGCCTCCTCGGCGTCCCCACGCCCGAACGCATGTGACCGTCCACCCGCGGCGACGCCGGTGGTTCAGGCACGTTCGCGCATGACGGTCTCGCGGACGGCCGGCACGATCTCCAGCGCGAAGGTCTCCAGATACTCCGGGTCGCCGTCGTAGAGGAACGAGTCGACGCCGTACCCCAGGGCCAGTTCGGCGATCTCACCGACCCACTGGCCGGAGTCGCCGTTCAGGAATCCGCCGGGCCCGCCCGGCCCGAACGAGCCGCTGAGAATGTAGATCCGGCGGATGTCCGCCGGGTCGCGGCCCGCGTCCTTGGCGGCCTCGTCGATCCGGCGCCGCGCGTCCACCAGCCGCCCCGGCGGCACGCGCGCGGACGAGGCGATCCAGCCGTCCGCGACCCGTCCCGTCAGGGCCAGCGCGCGCGGCCCCGTCACACCCAGCCACACGTCGATCCGGCGTCCGGGCACGGGGCCGGGCGGCGCGCCGTCCAGCCGGTAGTGCTCGCCGCGGAAGCACACGCCGCCGCCGTCCGCGTCCCACATCGACCGGATGAGCAGCACCGCCTCCTCCAGCGCGGCGCGCGCGTCACCGGCCGTGAGCCGGGGCCCGCCGTAGGCCCCGATGGCGTCCCGGAACGCGCCCGCGCCCAGGCCGAGCTCCACCCGGCCACCGCTCACCAGGTCCAGGGTCGCCATCGCCTTGGCGAGCAGCACGGGCGGCCGCAACGGCAGGCACGACACCGCCGGGAACACCCGGATCCGGCCCGTGGCGCCCAGCACGGCCCCCATCAGGCTGTGCGCGTCGGCGTGCCGGCCCTGGTACGGCTGGTCCTGGATGCCGAGCAGGTCGAGACCGTACCGGTCCGCCCGCTGGGCGATGTCGAGCAGCGGCGCGTCCGCCTCCGGCATCAGGAAGTATCCGAACCGGAGGCGCCGACCGTTCTCGCCCATGATTACTGCAGATAGCCTTCCACTTCGCCCGGCGGCCGCACCTCGGCCTCGTCAGGGTCCGTCCCGGCGCCGAGCCGCGCCCGGCGCTGCCGGAGAAGGTCCCAGCACTGGTCCAGGGCCACCTCCAGCCGCTCCAGCCGCTCGCGCTCCTCGTCCCGGGTCAGCTCACCGCGCAGGTGCCGCTCGCGCAGCCGCTGCTCGTCCGCGACGTACTCGCCGATGCGCGCCAGGATCTGCTTGTCGTCCATGCTCTGGCCTCCGTTGATCCCGTGGCCTCCGGCCGCCCGCGGGCACGCGGGCACGCCCGGCGAAGCCCCGTCCCACGTGCGCGCCGTGCGCGTCCGCGCCGTGCGCGTGCGCGGGCAGGGGCTCCGCCGCCGGGCGGCCGATCCGCCTCAGCCGTTCCGGCCGCCCCCGGTGATGCCCGTCAGGAACCCGCCCTCGGTGGTGTTCGCCGACTGCCGCACCGAGCCCGGTTCGGTCTTGGGCTCGACCATCGCCGGCGGCGGCGCCGTCTCGTTCTTCGTGGTGCGGGACGGCGCCGACTTGGCCGCCGTGCTCGTCCGCCGGGACGAGCTGGACCGCGAGGACGTGCGGCCGGTGCCGGAGCTCCGCGTGCTCGTGGCGCGCGTGCCCGAGCTCCGGGTGCCGGACGCCCGCGTTCCCGAGCTCCGCGACGCGGTGCTCCGCGAGGCCGTGCTCCGCGTCCCCGTCCCCGTGCTCCTCGACCGGGCCGCGGTACTCCGGGTGCCGGTGCCGCGCGAGGTCGTGCTGCGCGTGCCCGCCCGTGCCCGGGTGCCGGTGCCGGCGGCCCGGGTACCGGTGCGCGAGGTCGTGGTCCGGGTGCCCGCCGTGCGCGACGTGCTCGCCCTGGGCGTGGCCTTGGCCTGCGTGGTGATGGCCTTCGCCGCGGCGTTCATCGCCTTGGACGCGTCGGTCATCGCCTTGGTCGCGGTCGTCATCGCCCTGGTCATGGCCGTCATGGCCTTGGCCGAGGACGTCGCCTTGGTCGCCACCGACTTCATCTTCGTCGCGGCGGCCTTGGCCTCGGTCGCCGCCTTGGTGACCTTGGTGGCCGCGGCGGCCGAGGTGCGGCTCGACGCGGCCGTGGTCCGGCTCGTCGACCTGGTGGTGCCCGTCCGCCCCGTCGTGCTCCTGCGGGCGGTCCCGGTCGTGCTCGCACGCGTGGTGCCGGTGCTCCTGCGCGCGGCGGTGCCGCGGCTCGACGTGCTCGTACGCCGGGTGGTGCCCGTCGACCTGGTCGTGCCCGAGGACCTGGACGCGGTGCCCGTGGTCCTGCGGACGGTGGTGCGGCCGGCGGTGCTGGTCCGGGCGGCGCTCGAACGCTTGGGCGCCGCACGCCCGGCGGTGCTCGCCGACCGCTTCGCGGTACTGCTCTTCTTGGACGTCGTACGCGCGGCCGTACCTCGGCCCGACGTCGTACGAGATGTCGTCTTGGTAGGCACTGATCTCCCCCCCCGTGATGATCAGTTTCGGGGAGATCTATTCCACAGATCGTGCCGCTCTACACGCATTTCCGCTGATGAAGGGGTCAGACGCCCACCGGATGCCATACGGTCCTGGTCTCCAGGAACGCGGTCATCCGCCCGGTTCCGGGGGCTGCGGACCAGTCCGCCCCCTCCTGCGGACGCAGGACCCGTTTGAGATTTCCTGCCGCCGCCTCCTCCAGCACCGGCACCTGCCCGGCCCCGACCCCGGCCAGATCCACCGCGTTGAGGTCCATGTGCGAGGCCAGCCACGGCGCCAGCTCGGCGCGGTGGCCGGTGAGGATGTTGACCACCCCGCCCGGCAGATCGGAGGTCGCCAGCACCTCCGCCAACGTCACCGCCGGCAACGGAGCCGGCTCGGAGGCCACCAGCACGCAGGTGTTGCCCGACACGATCACCGGCGCCAGCACCGACACCAGCCCCAGCAACGCCGAATCCGGGGCCAGCACCCCCACCACACCGGTGGGCTCGGGGGTGGAGAAGTTGAAGAACGGCCCCGCCACCGGGTTGGCCGACCCGTGCACCGCCGCCAGCTTGTCGGCCCACCCCGCGTACCACACCCACCGATCGATCGCCGCCCCCACCTCCGCCGAGGCCGCGGCCTTGCCCAGGCCGGCCGCGCGCAGCTCCTCGACGAACTGGGCCTGGCGGCCCTCCAGCATCTCGGCGATCCGGTACAGGATCTGCCCCCGGTTGTAGGCCGTCCGCCCCGCCCACGGCTCGAACGCCTTGCGAGCGGCCACGACCGCGTCCCGCACGTCCTTGCGCGAGGCCCGGGAGGCGTGCGCGAGGAAGTTGCCCTTGGTGTCGTTCACCACCAGCGTCCTGCCCGACTCCGAGCGGGGGAAGGCACCCCCGATGAACAGCTTGTAGGTCTTGCGCACCACCAACCGCTGCTCAGACATCAAGGTAGGCCTCCAACCCGTGCCGTCCGCCCTCACGGCCGAACCCCGACTCCTTCAACCCCCCGAACGGCGAGGCCGGATCGAACTTGTTGAAGGTGTTGGCCCACACCACCCCCGCCCGCAACCGCTGCGCCGCCCACAAGATCCGCGACCCCTTCTCCGACCAGACCCCCGCCGACAGCCCGTACGGGGTGTTGTTGGCCTTGACCACCGCCTCCTCAGGAGTGCGGAAGGTCAGCACCGACAACACCGGCCCGAAGATCTCCTCCCGCGCGATCCGATGCGACTGGGCCACCCCCGTGAACACCGTCGGCGCGAACCAGAACCCCCGCTCCGGCAACGCACACTCCGGCGCCCACCCCACCGCACCCTCGCTCTCACCCGAAGCGGCCAACTCCCGGATCCTCTCCAACTGCGCCGCCGAATTGATCGCCCCCACATCGGTGTTCTTGTCCAGCGGATCCCCCACACGAAGGGTGCGCATCCGCGTCTTCAACCGCTCCAGCAGCGGCTCGGCGACCGACTCCTGCACCAGCAACCGCGACCCGGCGCAGCACACGTGCCCCTGGTTGAAGAAGATCCCGTTCACGATCCCCTCCACCGCCTGATCCAGCGGAGCGTCGTCGAACACGATGTTGGCGGCCTTGCCACCCAGTTCAAGCGTCAGCTTCTTGGAGGTCCCCGCAACCGCGCGGGCGATCTGGCGGCCCACATCGGTGGAGCCGGTGAAGGCGACCTTGTCGATCCCCGGATGCTCCACCAGCGCCCGCCCGGTCTCCCCCGCACCGGTGATGATGTTCACCACGCCCGGCGGCAGGCCGGCCTGGACGCAGATCTCGGCGAAGGCCAACGCCGTCAACGGGGTCGTCTCCGCCGGTTTGAGGACCACGGTGTTCCCGCACGCCAGCGCGGGCGCGATCTTCCACGCCAGCATCAGCAGCGGGAAGTTCCACGGGATCACCTGCCCCGCCACCCCCACCGGCCCAGGATCAGGCCCGAACCCCGCATGGCCCAGCTTGTCGGCCCACCCCGCGTAATAGAAGAAATGCGCCGCCACCAGCGGCACGTCCACATCCCGCGACTCACGGATCGGCTTGCCGTTGTCGATCGACTCCAGCACCGCCAGCTCACGCGAACGCTCCTGCACCAACCGCGCGATCCGGAACAGGTACTTGGCCCGCTCCCGACCCGGCATCGGCCCCCACACCCGCTCATAGGCGCCGCGCGCGGCGGCCACCGCACGATCCACATCCGAGGCATCGGCGCAGGCGACCTCGGCCAGGGTGTCCTCGGTGGAGGGATCGATCGTCTTGAACGGCTCACCATGGCCGTCGACGAACGCGCCGTTGACGAACAGGCCGTAGGAGGGGCGGATGTCGACGATGTCCCGCGACTCCAGCGCCGGGGCATACTCCAAAACCATGCTCAGTCCAAGGTGAAATAGTCGGGACCGGAGTACACCCCGGTGGCCAGCTTCCGCCGCTGCATCAGCAAGTCGTTCAGCAGACTCGAAGCACCCAGGCGAAACCACTCCGGGGTCAGCCAGTCCGGACCAGCGACCTCCTTCACCAGCACCAAGTAGCGGATAGCGTCCTTGGTCGTGCGAATGCCCCCGGCCGGCTTCACCCCCACCTGGCGACCGGTCGCCTCACGGAAGTCACGGACCGCCTCCAGCATCACCAGCGTCACCGGCAAGGTCGCGGCCGGAGAGATTTTGCCGGTGGAGGTCTTGATGAAGTCGGCGCCCGCGCGCATCGCCAGCCACGAGGCCCGGCGCACGTTGTCCAGGGTGACCAGCTCACCGGTCTCGAAGATCACCTTCAGATGCGCACCCCCGCACACCTCCTTGACCGCGGCGATCTCACCGAACACCTTGCCGTAATCCCCCGCCAGGAACGCGCCCCGATCGATCACCATGTCGATCTCCGACGCGCCGGCCGCCACCGCCGCACGGGTGTCGGCCAACCGCGCCTCCAGCGGCGCCCGGCCTGACGGGAACGACGTCGCCACACTCGCCACGCCGACACCCGACCCGCGCAGCGCCTCGACGGCGACAGCGACCAGGTCGGGGTACACGCACACCGCCGCGACCTTGGGAACCCCCGGATCGGACGGATCGGGACGGACGGCCTTGGCGCACAACGCCCCCACCTTCCCCGCCGTATCCGCCCCCTCCAAGGTGGTCAGATCCACCATCGCGATCGCCAGATCGATCGCCTCCGCCTTCGCCGAGGTCTTGATCGAACGCGTCGACAAACGCGCCGCCCGCTCCTCGGCACCCACCTGATCGACACCGGGCAGACCATGCAGGAACGCGCGTAGTTCGGCCGTTCCGCCGTCCGCGGTGAGAGTCTCCGTTGACACAAGCCCCAGCATCGCCCACGGGTGGCCTCCGTACCAAACGACCCACCCGATATCCGGGCATACCGGTCAGTGCGGGTACTGGCGGGGCGGCCGTGAGCGTCCGGCGATCTCGTCCCTGAAGTCCTCGATGACCGAGCTGATCTGGCGCATCAACCGGGTGCCCTCCAGCCGGTCCAGGTAGAGGGAGCACGCGGCCAGGCCGTCCAGGTCGACCGCGAAGTACATCGCCATCAGCGGGTTGATGAACAGCTCGCTGCCGTCCGTCCGGGAGGTGAAGCGCACGTTCCCGAACTGGCCCCGGATGGCCGCCGCGATCGAGCCGTTCACGATGCTGGGACGGTCCCGGGTCGCGGCCTGGGCGTACTCGACGGCGTCCAGGTAGAGGGCGGCCTCCCGGCTGTCGCGCGGGATGGAGAACGTCCCCAGGTAGGCCCCGGCGGCGTCCAGGGCGGCCAGGTTCTCCAGTGCGAGCGAGTGGTTGACGCCGTGGTAGGCGTCGACCCCGAATCCCACGCACACGACGAGTTTCTCCTGCACGCCCGCGAGGCCGTGGACGGCGCCGAGGCTCGCCATGTCCTCCTCGGGCGTCCCCAGCCCTTGCTCGTCGCCGCGCATCAGGATGTCGGTGCCGCCGTCCACCAGCACGATGGCGTCCAGATCGAGCCGTTCCACGAGCACCTGGTACGCGTCGCGCAGCGGCGCGACGCCCACCCTCGGGAACGCGTAGACCGTGGAGGGTTCGCCGTGCCGGTCCAGCCAGCGGGCCAGGACGCCCTCGGGGAAGTACCAGTCGCGGCTGTTGGTGTCCGGCCCGATCCTGGCGACGTTCTGTTCCCACCAGACCTCGTCGCCCAGGCCGTACAGGGCGCTGAACGAGAGGTTGGCCAGGTGCACTTCCTTGCCCGCGCCGCGCAGCGCCAGGGCGAGGGGCAGGCCCGCGTAGACGTCGAACCCACCCCCGGCCCCCGCGACCAGGATGCGCTGCGCCTTCTTCAGGCGCGTGAACAGAGGCGGCTCCCAAAGCGAATACACCCTGCGACCGTAGCCCCTGCCGAGAGTTCAGGGACGGCGGGTCGAGACCAGGGAGGACTGGTACTCGTGGCCTTCCCGGTTGACCTGGCGCACGTCGACCACCGTCTCCAGGTGTGCCGATCGTGAATGGTCGTGCAGATGCCGGCCGTTGTAGGTCGCGCTGTAGCGACCTGGATCGGGCATCGTTCAGGTCAGCTTGTCGGCGAACACGGTGCCCCGTTCTGTACCGCGCTCCCGGTGGACGTTCAGCCCCTCTTTGCGGAAGCTGATCCATCCGTCATCGTCCTTCAGTCCTCGAACGACTCGGGTCTTCACGATGTCGAGGGTCGCATAACCGACGACCAGATGCGTCAGATGATCGCCGTCCTCGCGGTTGACTTTGATCCCTTCCTGGGAAAAGGAGATCCATCCGTCGTCGGCGCTTCTGCCTTGCACCCACTTGGTGTTGATGCCGTTGAGGTCGGCCTTCTCGGCGTGCACGACTCCCCAAGACCCGCCTCCTTCACTGACGTTGAGCCCGTCCTGGGGAAAGGAGATCCATCCGTCGTTGGTGCTCCTGCCTTGCACCCACTTGGTGTTGATGCCGTTGAGGTCGGCCTTGTCGGCGTGCACGACTCCCCATGACCCGCTTCCTTGCCTGATGTCGAGCCCGTCCTTGGGGAAGGTGATCTTTCCGTCGTCGGTGTTCTTTCCCTGCACCCATTCGGTTGTGACGCCGTTGAGGTCGGCCTTGTCGGCCGTCACGGTTCCCTTGGCGCCGGAGTTGCCGAAGATCTCCACACCTGCGCCGGTGAAGGTGAGGCGCCCCCTGGTCTCATCCGCCCTCCCCTGGACCCAGGGAGTATCAATGCCGGTCGTGGCGGTGAGTTTCTCCAGGACGGGATAACGCGCCTGAACGGTCGTGGTGAGGAAGTGCTGCTGCCGGGTGACGGGGTCGGTGGCGACGAGGGTGTAGGTGGTGGCGCGCTTCGGGGCGTTGGCCGGCCGCCAGGCACGGCTGCCCGCGGGCACTTTCTCCTCCCCGCCGGGGAACAGAACCTTGTAATCGAATTCGGCGGACCCCTCCCAACTCAGCGTGAGCGTGTCCCCCTCGTCCACCATCGCCTTGTCCGGGCGGAAGTCGCGCGGCGCCGCGATCTCCTTTGGAGCGGTCTTCACCAGCGCCACCGAGGTGTAGCGGGTGTGCTCCCCGTCATCGTCCTCGGTCTTCTCCCTCACCGTCAGCACGGCCAGCCCGGCCGTGGTGGCCACGGCGATGTTCTCCAGTTTCAGCACCAGGTAGTCGCCGAACTTGAAAGAGGTATCGTCACCGGCCTGGGGAGTGACCTTGAAAACGTTAGTGCCCTGCTGCCGCTCAACCCGCACCTTCGCGGTCGTCGCCTCGCCCTCCCACGGGTTGGTGGTGTACTCGCCCTTCATCTCGGGGATGTCCGGGCCAACGTGCCCGGCACCGTCGCCCACGGGCACCTTCACCTCGATCGAGCGCCAGTCCACCTTCCTCGCCGTGTTGGTGACGACCAAGTACACGGTCGCGATGGACCTGGATCGCCGCCCGGACGCCGATGCCTCCAGGGGCGCCGGGTCGGTGAAAATGGTGTAGGTCAGCGCGGTCATGATCAACGCTCCTTCTCTTGGAAGACGACGCAGGCAAAGGACGTGCCCACGGGAACCGGCGCGCCCGCGGACGCGCTATAAAAGATCTCCCTCGATCCAAACGTCAGCCTTGGAATATGACAAGAGCACCAAGAAAGGCCATAAGGGGCAATAACAAGGCGATGCGGCGATGTTCCTATGACTTGACAAGCTTCGAACCCAAGAGGCCGGCCACTCCGCCCCGTATGGACAGACCCGCTCCACCTCCACCACCGAACAACAACCCCCGCCCGGCTCCGCGCCATAGCGCGGCGTTCGTGGGCCGTGTTAACGCCGTGTGGCGTGCTCGTTCACTTGGACGAGCGCGCCTGCACCTCACCCGGCACCATGACCATCGCCGTCCTGCTCATCTGGTTGCGCACCTGATCCAGGAAACAGGCCCTGGGCCTGGATCAATGTGCCGACGACATGAAGGCGGCTGCGCGCGAGTACCGCCGCTTATGAGTACCTTGGGTGGATGCCCGAGACGCTCGACGAGCTTCTGTGCGCCCTGCGTGCCGCGGATCCCGCCGCGGACAAGGATTCACTGGTCGATGCGATCGAGGCGCTCATCGCCGACGACCCAGTGGGAAGCCGAACGGTCATTCTTGGCCACGCCGGTGACGAAGAGATGCGCGTGTGGGCCCTCGGCGTCCTTGGTGATCCGGCCGACTTCGGCCGCATCGCTGCGGCTCTCGCCGACCCGGGCTTGCGGTTCACGGCCTTGGAGGCGCTTGCCGACCAGCCGGATGTCGACCGGGTCGACGCTGTGGCCCGATCGCTGTTGGACGACCCGGACCCGATGGTCCGCTCGAAGGCCGTCGGCATGGTCGCGTTCTACGGCCGACCTGGCGCGCTCGCGGTGCTGCTGCCGCTGGTCGAGGACCCGGTCGCGCACGTGCGAATGATCCTCGGCCGGCACCTTGGCGGGTTGGGCGATCCAGCGGCCGAGCCGGCGCTGCGGCTCCTGCGCGACGACCCTGATGAGCAGGTGCGGCGGTTCGCCGTCCGCGGCCTGGCCAGGATCGCACCAGCAGCTGGTTGATCTGCCTTTGAAACAGGACCTTGGCCGCGGCGATTCCGGCGAGGGAAACACCTCGGCCGGATACTGGCAGCGAATGGAGGTGGCGGTCCACCTCGTCGAGATCTGAGTTAGGAGAATTCCAGCGGCATGGCGTCTCCCCAGCGAGCCCGTTTGGCCCAGCGATAGGCGTCGCGCTTGCTGCGGGCGACGACCACGTCTTGCGTTTCCGGTGCCGCGCACACGGTCAAGCGAATATGTCCTGAACGAACCTGCGGCGCGCGCAGAACGCGCGGCCCCGAAACGACGGGTTCCTGCCGGGACGCCACGACATAGGAGTACTTCTCGTCCTCGAACCCCAGCGTTCCGCTCTTCACCCACCGGTGCAGCGCGGTGCGGGAGATCCTCCGCCCGAAGTGGCACCAGTCGTCGGCGGCCATGGGGCAGGCGAAGTCGGTCGGGCACGGGGCCGTGATCGTGGCGCCGGAGGCAAGCAGCCGGGTTCGTGCCTGCGAGATCCGGGCGAACCCGGCGGGCGTCCCCGGCTCGATGATGAGCAACTCGCCCCTGGCGGCGTCCCACCACTGCGCCACGGCCTCGTCGACCTGCCCAGAGGGGAGCTCGTTAAGAACGTAGGATGCGACGACGAGATCCGCGGCGGGCAGTTCCGCACCGACGACGCCCCCGCGCCGCCAGCTGCCCGACCGCAGGGCCGCGGAGTCCGACCGCTCGGCGAGGCGCCGCCCGACCTGGATCATCGAGGACGACCGCTCCACCAGAACGGCACTCTCCAGCGAGGGAAAAGTGGCGACGGCGGCCCAGGTGGAGGTGCCCGGCCCGGCCCCCAGATCGAGCACCGAACGCGGCTCCCACTCGGGCCGCTCCGCCGCGATGGCCCCCAGTGTCTCCTCGCTCACCGCGTAGGTGGCGGGAAGCCGCGCCGCCAGATAGGCCAGAACGTGGTCGCGCGACAGAGCGGCATCATCGGGGGTCGCACCGCCGCCACGGTACCCGTCGGACAGTTCCTTGTAAGCCCGCCCGAGATTCCCCCGCTCCCCCTCGATCTCCCGCTCCGCCGCCTCCAGCAGATCACCGGCAAAGCCCTCGCTCATCACCCTGGGACACTACCACCAGCCACTACCCACGTTTACACAACAACTCGTTCACCCATTTCAAAGGACCCGTGACAATTCACCCGTACGCAATTCCCTGCTGCATTCCCCGCAGAAGGAGCGCCTTCTGATCACGCCGGGCGTTACGCTGCTGTGCCATGCAGGAGACGCGCCTCGACACCGCCCGGATCCGGGCGGCCCGCCAGGTGATCGACCCGATTTTTCTCGACACCCCCCTGTACCGCTGCGAGGCGCTGGAGCCCGTCCTCGGGTGCGCGGTGAGCATCAAGCTCGAAACGGCGAACCCGGTCCGCAGTTTCAAGGCCCGCGGCACCGAATTGGTCGCGAGCCTGCTCGCCGGGCGGGCCGCGGTGTGCGCCAGCGCGGGCAACCTCGGCCAAGCCCTCGCCTGGTCCGGTCGCGGCCGGGGGCTCGACGTCACCGTCGTGGCGTCCCGCTTCGCACCGGCCGCGAAGCTCGATCGCATCCGCGCGCTGGACGCCAGGTTGGAACTGGTGGACGGCGACTTCGACATGGCCCGCGAACGGGCGGCGGCCATCGCCCGCTCCGACGGCATCCGGCTGGTCGAAGACAGCCTGGACATCGAGACCTGCGAGGGCGCGGCGACCATCGGCCTTGAACTGGTGGACGCCGCGCCGCCGTTCGACGCCGTCCTGATCGCTCTCGGCGGCGGGGCGCTGGCCACCGGTGTGGGTCATGTGGTGAAGACCTGGGCGCCCGGCGTCGAGGTGATCTGCGTCCAGCCGCTGGGCGCGCCCGCGATGACACACTCCTGGCACCAACGGCGCGTCGTCACCACCGACTCGACCGACACCATCGCCGACGGTGTCGCCGGCCGGCGCCCCATCCCGGCCGTCCTGGACGACCTCCTCGTGGTCGCCGACGACGCCGTCCTGGTCCGGGAGGAGTCGATCGTCGCCGGCATGCGGATGCTCCTCGACCACGCCGGCCTGGTCGTCGAACCCTCGGCCGCGCTCGGCATCGCGGCGATCCTCGAAGACCGTGACCGCTTCGCCGACCGCCACGTGGCCACCATCGTGTGCGGCGGCAACGTCGACATGGACGCCTACCACCGCTGGGTCGGCGCCAGGTCCTGACCTTCTCGTCCGTCAACGGGCGCGTAGGGCGATGGCGTGTTCGAGACCGTCGAGGATGGCGTGGAGGCCGAACTCCTGGGTCGTGGTGGCCGAGGGGCCGGTCTGGGTGGTGGCCAGCAGCGGGAAACGGTCCGCGTTCTGAAGGAGCAGGTCGCGCATGATCGGGGCGGCATCACCGGTCGTCCAGGTTTGGGTGCCCGGGGTGGCGGCCGCGTGGGTCGCGCGGATGTGGTGGGACACCAGCATGACCGCGTCCAGCACAGGGCCATCTTGGTCAGTCCGAGCTCGGCGGCAGCCCGTTGCATGGAGACCGCCTTCAACCGTTCCTAAGGACTGTGCATAAGTTGCTCAGCCGCGCGCCCCGAACGGTCTTGGACGCACTGGTCCCCGGCGTACTCGACCCCGGGGCGGCGACACGCATCCTGTGCGTGGTCCGTTCCCGGGAGGCCGGTTCCCTACGCGACCTGGCCAAGTGGGCTCGACCAGAGGCGACGGGGAGGCCCCAGACCATCACTCCGGTGGAAAGGGGGCCCCGCACGCTGACATCGAACCCGGCGTCCCAGATCGCGCTACCAAAAGTACAGAGACGAACACAAAGCGTCAAGTCGGATCACTTGATCACCCACATGTTCACTCAACCGACCTCACAGGCGAACAGTTCGCACCCCTCGGCGTCGGCGACCTTCACCGCGGCGGCAGCCACCTGGGCGACGTCGAAGGCGGGCCTGGGCCCCTATGGTCCACAGTGTCCTTGAGACACAGTTCTCTCAGGCGCCGATGGAGCGAAGGAGTCTCGCGATGAGCAAGGTGGTACTGGACGTCTCGGTGTCCCTGGACGGATTCACGACCGGACCGAACGTCAGGCCGGAAGAGCCCATGGGGGACGGCGGCGAACAGCTGCACGAGTGGATGGCCGGGAAGGGACCGGACGGCCGGGCCGACCTCGACGTCATGCGGGAGTCCGACGGGACGATCGGGGCCGTCATCACCGGACGGCGAACCTTCGACCTCGGCGTGGGCAACTGGGGCGGCACGCCGTGGCCCGGCATCCCGACCTTCGTGGTCACCCACCGCACCAGGGAGGACCTGCTCGGCGACAACGGCGGGACGTTCGCCTTCGACGGCCTGGAGGCCGCGGCCCGCCGCGCCAAGGACGCCGCAGGGGGCAAGGAGGTCTGGGTGCTGGGCGCCGACATCGCCCGGCAACTGCTGCGAGCGGGCCTGCTCGACGAGGTCCGCATCCACCTCGTCCCCCTGCTCCTGGGAGACGGCACACCGCTGTTCTTCGGCGAGCGCTCCGAGCTGATCCCGGAGCGGAAGGCCACCACGGGCTCCGTGACCCACCTGCGCTACCGCGTCCCCAAGCCCTGACACTCACCCGCCGGCGGCGCAACAACACACCCCGCCCGAGGGCCGATTCGGCGGTCAGGGGCTTGCGGTGAGGATGGCCTCGGTGGTGGTGTGCAGGTCGGTTATGGCGGCGGTGGCCTGGGGCTCGTCGAGATCGCTGCTGAGGCGTTGTTCCAGGTCGGCCAGGACCATGACGATGTGGAGGTTGACCACGCGCAGGCGTTCGTCGCTCAGGCCGGGGAGGACGTCGGTCAGGAGGGCGACGAGTTCGGTCATTCCGGCGTAGTGCTCGCTGGAGAACGGCCAGGCCCGGTGGCCTCCGGCCAGGACGTAGCGGCTGGTGAGGCGCAGGTGCCAGCTGGTGCCGCGGTGGGCGAGCACATGCTCGGCGAGCGGGGCCAGGTAGGCCCGGACGAGGGCGGGCAGGTCGCGGGCGCGGCCGGTGGCCCGGATCTCGGCGATGAGCTCGCGGCGGCGGCGGTTCAGCGGCGCCATCCGGGACTCGTAGAGGGCGTTGACCAGGCCCGCCTTGTCGCCGAAGTGGTACTGGACGGCCGAGTGGTTGCGCTGCCCGGCCGCGACGGCGATCTCGCGCAGGGACACCTCGAAGCCGCGCTCGGCGAAGAGCCGCTCGGCGGCGCCCAGGATCTTCTCGTTCGCTCGCATCGTTGCCATCTTCTCCTTGGATGCCCTAGCGTTCGGCGGGTTAAGACAAGTTGTCTTAATCTGGAGGGCAGCCATGAACTCGGAACCCGTCTTCCGCCGGGCCGGCCGTCCGCCCGGCGGCGCGCCCGACATCGTCGCCATCGTCCTGGACGACACCGGATTCGCCCAGCTCGGCTGCTTCGGCTCCGGCATCGCCACCCCGCACATGGACCGGCTGGCCGCCGGAGGGCTGCGCTACAACCGGTTCCATGTGACGGCGCTGTGCTCGCCGACCCGCGCGTCGTTCCTCACCGGACGCAACCACCACGCGGTCGGCATGGGGTTCCTCGCCGACATCCCGCTGGACCACCACGGGTACACGGCCCGGCTGCCCCGGTCGGCGGCGGCCCTGCCGCGGATCCTGCGCGACAACGGCTACTCCACCCTGGCCGTCGGCAAGTGGCATCTCACCCCGCGGTTCGAACGCTCGGCGGCCGGTCCGTTCAGCCACTGGCCGCTGGGCGTGGGGTTCGAGCGGTACTACGGCTTCCTGCAGGGTGACGCCAACCACTACGCGCCCAACCTCGTCCAGGACAACCACTACATCGACCCGCCCGCCACGCCCGAGCAGGGCTACCACCTCACCGAGGACCTGGCCGACCGCGCCATCCGGTATCTGGACGACCAGCGCTACGCGGCCCCGGGCAAGCCGTTCTTCCTGTACTTCGCGCCGGGCGCCATGCACTCCCCGCACCATGTGACGCCCGAATGGGTCGAACCGTACCGGGGACGGTTCGACCAGGGCTGGGACGCATGGCGGGAGCAGATCTTCCAGCGGCAACTCGCCTCCGGGGTCGTCCCGGACGGCACGTCCCTCACGCCGCGTCCGGACTGGGTGCCCGCCTGGGACGGCCTGGACGGCGACCACCGCCGCATGTACGCCCGCCAGCAGGAGGTCTTCGCCGGATTCCTCACCCACACCGACGCCCAGATCGGCCGCCTGCTCGACCACCTGGAGGCGGCCGGGCGGCTCGACAACACGATCGTCGTGCTGTTCTCCGACAACGGCGCCAGCGCCGAGGGCGGTGTGGAGGGCAGCGTCAACGAGCACCGCTTCTCGGTGGGCGTCCGGGAGTCGCTCGCCGACAATCTCGCGCACTACGACGACTGGGGCGGTCCGCGTACCTACAACCACTACGCCTGGGGCTGGGCGTGGGCGGGCAACACGCCCTTCCGCCTGTGGAAGCGGTACACCTGGCTGGGCGGCACCCGGACGCCGCTGATCGTCCACTGGCCCGCCGGGATCCGCGAACGCGGCGCGGTCCGCGACCCGGTCGTGCACGTCAACGACCTGTTCCCGACGCTCCTGGACGCCGCGGGCATCCCGGCCCCGGAGGTTGTCGACGGGATCGTCCAGCAGCAGGTCGACGGGGCCAGCTTCCGCGCCACCTTCGACGACCCGGCGGCGCCCGCGCCCCGCGACACCCAGTACTTCGAGATGCTCGGCTCCCGTTCCCTCATCCACGGACGCTGGAAGGCCACCACCGACCACGTCTCCAAGGGCGTGCTCGACGAGGAGGAGCTGCTGACCGGCAGCCGTCGTTTCGAGGACGACCACTGGGCCCTGTTCGACCTCGACGGGGACTTCTCCGAGTCCGCCGACGTGGCGGCCGAGCATCCCGGCGTCGTCGGCGAACTCCGCGGTCTGTGGGATCGGGAGGCCGAACGCAACCACGTGCTGCCGCTGTTCGACAACCTCGTCGACCGCTTCGGCAGCTTCATCGGCCCGGTCTGGCCCGCGGGCGGCGACCGCACCTTCCGTCCCGGCGCCTCGCCCGTCTGCGACGAGTCGCTTCCGATGCTGTCGGGCGGTTTCCGGTTCACCGCCGAGGTGGTGGCCGCCGACGCCCCGGACGGCGTCCTGTTCGCCCTCGGCGACTGGAACGGCGGGTTCGCGCTCTTCGTCGCCGACGGCCGTCTCACCTTCGCGTTCTCGCGCGCGGGCGAGCCCCTCGACGTGGTCGCCGACCGTCCCGTGCCCGCCGGACGGCAGCGCCTCGGCGTCGTCCACACGACGGGCGCCGCCTTCCACCTCCTGCACGGCGACACCCCGGTCGGGACGCTGACCTTCGACGGCCACCTGCCCGCGTCCGTGCAGCACGGCGGCGCGGGACTGCGCCTCGGCTTCGACGCCGGGCTGCCGGTCTCGGACCGCTACCGGACGCCTTCCCCCTGGAACGGCGACCTGATCTCCGTCCGGCTCCAGACCCCCGGCCCCGGACGCATCGACCCGGTCGACGAGCTACGGACGGCCCTGCACTCCGACTGACCCGCCGCGGTCAGACCACAGGTCGGCAATCGGCATTAGATATCGGCACATAGGGCGGATTAGCCGAGATCAGTGATTTGATTATGCCCCTGTCGTTCTTCCCGCCGGAGCGAACGACGCGGGACGTTTCCCTCACACACCTCCACACGGTGCGTGCACCTAATAGCGCTTCCGATCGACCCCAAATAGGAAAAGCGGTCGGAAATATCCATGCGTGATTTATCTCACACCAGAGCGTCGCCGCAAATCTGGCATTTATGGGCAGCCCTGGTAGCCCTCTCGTCAGTGACGCGCCAGAGTTTCTCCCACCACCACCGGCTCAGGCTCCCGTCGCTCTGATCTCCTGCCGGCACAGGCGACGTGGGCCGTCTCTCCACGGAGGCGCAGCACATGGAGCGCATGTACTCGTGCGGCTGCCCTGTGCCTGCGGACGCAGGCACGGGGCCCAACTGCCCGCGCAACCCGGCCACGCCCACCATGACCACTCCGACGGCTGCCCATGCCCATCACGACCATCGTCAGGCCGGTACGGAAACCAGCCGTTGTTGCGCGGGCCACCTGCACGCCTGCTGCGCGAATTCCGCGACCGGGCCGGCCCCGCCCTCCCCGCCCTCCCAGCGCACGGAGCCGTCCGACGGGACACGGAGCTGGGCGATGGGAATGGCTCCCTGGATCGCCCTGGTCCTCCTGGTCCCGGTGCTGTCACTGGCCTCGGACTGGGCACCGCACTGGGTCATCGAACTCGTCCGTGTCCTGCTGAAGCGATAGAACCCGAGACGCGAATTCCCGTCGCTGAAAAACAACAGGAAACCGGGGCAAAGTGATCGGCTTTCCCGGTTGCCCGGTCACCTCAGAGGAAGGCGGGGCCCCGGCGGAGGAGGGTGTCGTACACCATCTGCTGGACGACCTCGCGCACATGGTCGGTGATGTTGAAGACCGTCATCGGGTCGTCGGCGGCGGAGGCGTCGTAGTCCTCCAGCGGCATCGGCTCGCCGAACTGGATCATCCACTTGGACGGCAGCGGCAGCAGTCCCGCCGGGCCGAGCAGCGGGAACGTCGGGGTGACCGGGAAGTACGGCAGGCCCAGCAGGCGGGCCAGCGGCCGCAGGTCGGCGATCTTGGGGTAGATCTCCTCGGCGCCGACGATGGCGCACGGGATGATCGGGACGTCGGCGCGCAGCGCGGTGCCGACGAAGCCGCCGCGGCCGAAGCGCTGCAGCCGGTAGCGCTCGCTGAACGGCTTCCCGACGCCCTTGAAGCCCTCCGGGAAGACCCCGACGAGCTCGCCCTTGCCCAGCAGGCGGCCCGCGTCGGCGGGGCAGGCCAGGGTGTGGCCGGCCTTGCGGGACAGGTGCCCCAGCAGCGGCACCTGGTAGACCAGGTCGGCGCCGAGGAGCCGCAGGTCGCGATGGGCGTGGTCGTGGACGGCGACCGACAGCATGATCCCGTCGAGCGGCAGCGTGCCGGAGTGGTTGGCGACGATCAGGGCGCCGCCCTCGGCGGGCAGGTGCTCCAGGCCGAACAGCTCGACCCGGAACCAGTGCTCGTAGAACGCGCGGGCCAGGGGCAGCAGGACGGAGCTGTTGAACTCGCTGTCGAAGCCGAACTCGTCGACCTCGTACTCCCCGGCCAGGCGGCGGCGCAGGAACGCCAGCCCAGAGGCGACCTTGCGCTCCAGCGGGGAGCGCGGCGGCGGCTCGTCGTGCCGCGCGGCGTTCAGCGGGATGACCCGGGCGCCCTCGTCCTCGCGGGCGAACCGCTCCTCGTGGTGGGCGTTCATCGGGTGGCCTCCCTGCCGGGCGTGCGGGGGTCGCCCCCCGCGATGATCAGCCGCGGTGCAGCGCCGCGGCGAGCCGGTCGATCAGGTGGAGCGGGGCGCCGCGTCCCAGCCCCTCGCCGGAGACGAAGTCCGCGAACGCCGCCTCGGTGGTGTACTTCGGCCGCCAGGACAGCTCCGCCACGAGCCGGGCCGTGTCGACCACGCGGCCGTAGGTCAGCCAGCGCTGCAGCGCCGGGGAGAAGCCCGTCATCCCGGCGAACCGGCGTCCCGCGTCGCCCATCACCGAGATCGACGGGCCCGGGAGCGGCACGGAGGAGCGCCCGGCCCGCCGCAGGGCCTGCGACAGCAGCAGCACCCCGTCGCCCGCGACGTTGTAGGTGCCGGGATGGTCCTCCACCGTCGTCCGGCGCAGCACCTCGATCCCGTCGTCCTCGTGCAGGAACTGCAGCCGGGGATCGAAGCCCAGCACCGTCGGGACGACGGGCATCCGCAGGTACCGGGTGAACGGCGAGTCGACGCCCGGCCCGAGGAAGTTGGCGAAGCGCAGCACCGACACCGTCAGGTCCGAGCGCCGCCGCCGCAGCCCGCGCACGTAGCCCTCGACCTCGACCGCGTCCTTGGCGTAGCCGGACGCGGGCGCCTCGACGGGCTCGTCGCCCTCGGTGAACACCGCCGGGTCCATCGGCGAGGAGCCGTAGACGGCGGCCGAGGACCGCACGACGAGCTTGCGCATGTCGGGCGACCGCTGGCAGGCGGCCAGCAGCTGCATCGTCCCGATGACGTTGAATTCCTTCACCTTCGACCGGGGCGCCGACGGTGCCGTCACCAGGTTCAGGTGGACGACGGTGTCGACCCCGGCGGAGGAGATGACCTTCGCGATGCTCGGCGTGCGGATGTCGACGCGCACGAACTCGGTGCGTCCGAGCGGCGTCGCGGGCGGAACGGTGTCGACCCCGATGACCCGTTCGATGCCCGGGTCTGCCTGAAGGGTGTTCGCGACCCGGGCCCCGAGGAATCGGGAGACTCCCGTGACGAGAACGACACGGGCCGCAGCGGAGGGCATGGACGACACTGTGCGCTCCACCCCTTACGGCTGAGTGGCCGGTGCGTTTACTTCTTGTTGCGGCGCTGGATACGCGTCTTCTTCAGCAGCTTGCGGTGCTTCTTCTTGGCCATCCGCTTGCGGCGCTTCTTGATGACAGAGCCCACGTGACCTCGCTCGGTGTCTTGGGTGCCGACAGGAGTCGGCCGTGCCGTCCGGCGAGCTGGGCTCTCCCGGCGTGCACGGGCCGAGGCCCAAGCGTACCGCTGTGCCGGTCGCGCTCTGTCCGCCGGTCACCCCCGGCACGGCGCGCCGACCTCCCCGTCCACCTGTGGCGGTCGCCTCGGCGGGGCCCGTGGCCGGTGCCGGACGGCCCTCCGGCACGGCGCGGCCGGGACGCTGCGTGATCATCCGGACGGAGAGCATCCGCTCGGAGATCGCCCGCTCGGTGAGCGAGCGTGCCGTCGCCGGGCACACGACGACGGGCCCGGCGGCGGGGCTCGTCGCCCCGCGTCCGGGCAAGACCTTTCCCGGTGTCCAGGGTGCCGCGGACATCGGAGATGCCCCCGGCTCCCCGGACACCGGCCTCGGCTGGCCCAAGGCCGCCGACCGGTTCTTGTCCTGCTCTGTTCCCCAGCTGGCCGCGCGGATCGCGAGACCCGCGCGGACGCCCCCTGCACGGCCGGAGCGGGAGTGTGCGGCGAGGTCATGGGTCATGGCCCCGCCCTACCCCGTTATCCGGCTTCGATGAAAGCTTCGCGCAGATAGTCGTGAACGGCCTGCTCGGGAACCCGGAACGAGCGGCCCACGCGGATCGCGGGCAGCTCGCCCGAGTGGACGAGACGGTAGACGGTCATCTTGGACACCCGCATCACCGCCGCCACTTCGGCCACGGTCAGGAACCTGACCTCACTCAGAGGTCGCTCGCCTGAGCTCATCGGACGCCCTCTTCCACACGTGCCGCGCACCGGCCCTTTGGGTGACTTTGATCACGCACGTGTACTTCCCCCAGCGTAAATCGTGTACCGACAGTCGCAAGAGGGGAGTTCCACCCATTTCCGTATCCCGACCTGTCCCAGGAGCCACAGTGTGCTTGCGCACCGAGCGTCGACCCTGTGTGCACTGGCGGTGGCACGGCGAGCGGGCGCCGGTCCGGATCACCCGATGACCTGCGACTCAGGCGTCGAACCCGGCTCCCCGCGCGTGCTGCGGCCCCGCCAGGGGCCCCGTGTCACACTGCGTGACGCCTTCGGGGCCTCGCGGACAGGAGGACGGGCCGGTAACGGTCAGGAGAGCCCTGCGCGCTCGAGCAAAAACTCGGTCATGGGCGCGTAATGGTGCGACGATATGCCGTCGTCCAGCGGGACGACCACGTCGATCTTGCCCTCGGCGGCGCCGGCGAACAGCGCGGGGTCGTTACAGTCCGCGAACCCGACGGTGTCGATGCCGGCCTCGCCGGCCGCGCCGGCCCAGCCGTGATCCGCGATGGCCAGATCCGGCCAATCCCCCGATTCGGCTGCGAGCTCGGCCAGCATCGCCTCCATCGGAGCCGAGTCGTGGGTGTGGTGGGTGCGGCCGTCCGCGTCCTCCAGCATCGCCACGCCGCCCGGCGCGTACACGATCCGGCGCGGCTCGGACCCGTAGTAGGTCTCGATCTCGTACGACCAGCCCGCCGAGGGCGTCAGCACCCGGCAGCCGGCCTCGCGCAGCGCCCCCGCCAGCGCCTGGTACACCGGCGTGAGCGTGGCCGGGTGCCCGGTCGCCAGCACCACCGGCTCCCGGCGGCGGGCGGCGCGGCCGATCCGGTCGCCCATCGCCTCCAGCGCGTCGAGGGTCAGGTCGGGGTCGATGGTGTCGTCGCCGTACAGGTGCAGGGGGTCGGCCACGACGCCGCAGCGCTCGACCATGGCCTCCAGCACGTCCCGCTCCGTCCACGCCCGCTTGAGGTCCAGGCCGAACAGGTAGTACGGGTTGCGCGCCGCCATCCGCCGGTAGTGGAGGAGGTTGTTCTGGCGCGGCGTGGCCACGTCTCCGGCGATCATCGTGCGGACCAGGTGGGCCCGCAGCTCCGCCCGCTCCGGAGCCGCCATCACGCTCCCGCCCCGGGCCGCACGGCCGCGGACGCGGGCGAAGGCCCGGTCACAGGTCCGTCATGGGGTCCAGGCCGTGCTCCGGGAACACCGCCCGCCGGGTCGCCAGCACCGCCTGATCCACCGGGTTCGCCGGGTCGTAGCCGTTCCCCCACGTGACCACCTCCACCACGCTCGTCCCATCGGTCATCCGGCGCGGTGCGATCTCCGCGGTCCGCCGCCGGACGAAGTCGCGCCACGGCTCGGGCGTGGCGGTCTCCGGCTCGATCGGACGGCCCGCCGCCTCGGCCAGCAGGTGCGTCCAGGCGCGCGGCACGACCTGGACCAGCTCGTACCCGCCGCCGCCGGTCGCCAGCCAGCGCCCGCCCGCCACCCGGTGCGCCAGCCGGTGCAGCCACGCGTACGCGGTGCGCTGCCCGTCCACGCTGAGGGTCAGGTGCGCCAGCGGGTCCAGCGCGTGGCTGTCGCAGCCGTGCTGGGTGACCAGCACGTCCGGCCGGAACGCCTCCAGCAGCGGCGGCACGACGGCGTCGAAGGCGCGCAGCCACAGGGCGTCGCCGGTGCCGGGCGGCAGCGCCACGTTGACCGAGGTGCCCTCCGCGCCCGGGGCGCCGGACTCGTTCGGGAAGCCGGTGCCGGGGAACAGCGTGCGCGGCGTCTCGTGCAGGCTGATCGTCATGACCCGTGGGTCGTCGTAGAAGGCCGCCTGGACGCCGTCGCCGTGGTGGACGTCGACGTCGACGTAGGCGACCCGCTCGGCGCCGTTGGCCAGCAGCCAGGCGATCGCGATCGCCGGGTCGTTGTAGACGCAGAAGCCGGAGGCGGCCTCGGCGAGGGCGTGGTGGAGGCCGCCGGAGACGTTGGCGGCGTGCTCGGCCTCGCCCGTCCAGACCGCGCGGGCGGCGGCCACGGAGGCCCCGGCGACCAGCGCGGACGCGTCGTGCATGCCCAGGAAGACGGGGTTGTCGGTGTTGCCGAGGCCGTACCGGGGGTCGGGCAGGCCGGTGTCCCCGGCGTGCTTGACGGCCGCGATGTAGACCGCGTCGTGGACGAGCCCCAGCAGCTTGTCGTCGGCGGCCTCGAACCCCTCGACCCGCACGTTCGTCTCATCGAGCAGGCCGAACTCGCGGGCGAGGGCCATGGTCAGCTCGACGCGGACGGGGTTCATGGGGTGACCGGCGCCGAAGTCGTAGGAGATGAGCCGGTCGTCCCAGAAGACCTTGAGCCCGCAGTCGTTCGGGGACGCGGGGGGCGGGGCGCTGCTCATGGCCCTCACGCTACCGTTCCGGCCGCGGTCCCGGCCGCGTGGCCTGGGTCACAGCCACCCGCCGTGACCAGCGCCGGATTCTTTACTTGACCCCTACTTGACGTGCAGCATGGTCATTATGTGAACTATTTCATTATTTGGGCATCTTTTTTACAAGCACGAAACGAACGGTTGGGGGGCGCAGATGGTCCGGGAGCAGGTGGACACGGGTCCTGCGTACGAGCGCTCCCCGAGCGTCCGGAGCAAGGCGATCTCCAGCGCGCTCAGGCTCGGGACCAGGGCGTTCATGCACCGCGTACCGGCCCACGCCGGGAGCATACGCACCGCCCGCTCCACCGTGGACGCCGCCTCCCTGCTGCTGCGGCCGTCCCAGCGCGTCCGGGTCAGGCAGGTGGTCGACCCGCGGGTGGAGACCGGGCGGCTGCGCCGGTCGGTACGCGGCGAGTGGGTCGTGACCAAGGACGCCGAGGAGGCCTCCCCCATCGGGGCGATCCTCTACCTGCACGGCGGCGGGTACATGTTCTGCTCGCCCCGCACGCACCGGCCGATCACCTCCCGGCTGGCGCTCGACACCGGGCTCCCCGTCTTCGCTCCCCGCTACCGGCTGGCGCCCGAGCACCCCTTCCCCGCGCCGCTGGAGGACGCGGTCGCCGCGTACGAATGGCTGCTGGACCGGGGCGTCCCGGCCGAAGGGATCGTGATCGCGGGCGACTCGGCGGGCGGGCACCTGGCCGCGGCGCTGACCGGCGAGATCTGCCGCACGGGGCTGCCGCGCCCGGCCGGGACCGTGCTGTTCTCCCCGTGGATCGACCTGACCTGCGAGCTGTCCGAGCCGGCGCAGCGGCTCGTCCGCGACCCGTACATCAGCGCCACCACGGCGCGGCGGATGGCGCGGCTGATCGTCGGTCAGACCGGGTTCGACGACCCGCGGTTCGCGCTGCTGACCTCGCCCTGGACGGACACGCCGCCGTTCCTGCTCCAGGTCGGCGGCGCCGAGGTGCTGCGGCCTGAGGCGGAGGCGTTCGCCGAGGCGCTGGACGCGGCCGGCACCCCCTGCGAACTCCAGGTCTGGAAGGGGCAGATGCACGTCTTCCAGATGCTCAACCGCGTCCTGCCGGAGGCGGACGCGGCGATGGCCGACACCGACCGCTTCATCCGCTCCGTCGTGCCCGGCCTCCCCGAGCCGGGAACGGCCCCCGAGCCCGGGACGGGGGCCTCCCCCGAGGCCAGGACCGGCTCCAAGGCCGGGAGCGGGACGGAGGCCGCCTGACGGCCGGGTCAGGTGGTCACAGCGGCTGCTGCCGCACCGGGCCTTCCGAAGCGCTCTCCGACGGACCCGGCGTCCCCTCGGCCCGCTTCCGCCGGGCGGTCAGCACCCCGGCCAGCGCGGCCAGCGCGGCGATGCCCTCGCCCACCAGGCTGATCGTCTTCTCGCCGTACCAGACCGGCTCGTACATGTCCGGCAGCGGGCCGATCGCGCCCACGTCCACGGAGTAGTACAGCAGCAGCGCGCCCACCGCGCTCGCCGCCACCAGGAACGCCACGGCGTAGGTCCAGCGCCGCGCGAGGACCAGGACCAGGATCCCGGCCAGCGCCGCCACCACGGCCTGGACGCGGAACAGCACGTCACCCCCGACGCTGCCGCCGTCCACGAAGGCCATGTCGGACGCGAAGACCCAGTGGACGTAGGCATCGGCCGCCAGACCGGCGGCCACCAGAACGCGCAGCAGAACTCCCATACCTACTACACGGCCACAACCACCCGATCGGATCAACCATCCTGGACCGTGACTTTTCCGATAGGCAGGGCTTCCCTGAGCGGCCGGGTCGGCCGGGTCGGCCTCCGGCGGGTCAGCCGCCGGCCAGCTCGCGGCCCCGGTTCCGGGCCGCCTCGATCGCCTCCAGCACCGCCGCCCGGACGCCGTGCCGCTCCAGCTCCCGGATCGCCGCGATCGTCGTGCCGCCCGGCGAGGTCACCGCCTCCCGCAGCATCACCGGATGCTCGCCCGAGTCGCGCAGCATCACCGCCGCGCCCACCGCCGACTGGACCACCATCTCCAGCGCCGCCGCCCGCGGCATCCCCAGCAGGATGCCCGCGTCCACCATCGCCTCGACCAGGTAGTAGAAGTACGCGGGGCCGCTCCCCGACAGCGCCGTGGCGCCGTCCTGCAGCGACTCCGGCAGCCGCAGCACCTTCCCGACCGGCGACAGCAGCTCCTCGGCCAGCTTCAGATGCTCCTCGCCCGCGTGCGACCCGGCCGAGATCACGCTCATCGCCTCGTCCACGTGCACCGGCGTGTTGGACATGACCCGCACCACCGGCACGCCCGCGGGGACCCGCTCCTCGATGAAGCCCGTGGTGATCCCCGCCGCCATCGAGATGACCAGCCGGCCGGGACGGATCTTCGGGCCGACCTCGTCCAGCAGCACGCCCATGTCCTGCGGCTTGACCGCCAGCACCAGCGTGTCGGCGGCGGCCGCGGCCTCGACGTTGCGGACGATCTCGATGCCGTACCGCTGCCGCAGCAGCGCGCCGCGCTCCTCCCGGCGGACGGTGGCCATCAGTTCCGCGGGGGGCCGGCCCGCCCGGAGCACCCCGGACAGCAGCGCCTCGCCCATCTTGCCGGCACCCAGAATCGCGATCATTCATACACCTTGACGTGGGGTTCCATCGACGCCCTCAGCCTAGCGACCGCGCGGGCGCGGCCCGTCACGACCGGGTGGCCACCGAGCGCAGGAAGAAGC
Source organism: Actinomadura rugatobispora (assembly GCF_055379765.1). Taxonomy (NCBI): domain Bacteria; kingdom Bacillati; phylum Actinomycetota; class Actinomycetes; order Streptosporangiales; family Thermomonosporaceae; genus Actinomadura; species Actinomadura rugatobispora. The sequence continues at coordinate 3,663,798 of NZ_AP029191.1, forward strand.
CCAGGTTCGCGGGACGCTCGGCCATGCGCCGCATGAAGTAGCCGTACCACTCCTCGCCGTACGCCACGTACACCCGCACCCGCGCGCCCAGCTCGGCCAGCCGCCGCTGCTCCTGGGGGCGGATCCCGTACAGCATCTGGTACTCGAAGGTGTCCGGGTCGCGGTCGTACAGCACCGCCAGCGCGCCCGCGATCTCGACCAGGCGCGGGTCGTGCGTGGCCAGCATCGGATAGCCCTTGCCGCCCATCAGGACCTTCATGCACCGCACGAACGACTTGTCGACCTCGCCCTTGCCGGTGAACGCCACCGACTCGGGCGCGGCGTAGGCGCCCTTGCACAGCCGCACGCGCGACCCCTCGTACGCCAGTTCGGCGCAGTACTCCTCGGCGCGCCGCAGGTACGCCTGGACGACCGCGCCGGTGTCGGGGAAGTCGCGCCGCAGCTCGTGCAGGATCCGCAGCGTGGACTCGACCCGCTGGTACTCCTCCATGTCCAGGGTCACCGTCGTGCTCGCCGAACGCGCCGCCGTGCAGATGCGGCGGGCGTTCTCCAGCGTGAAGTCCTCGTCGATGGCCTGGCCCACGGCGGTCAGCTTCAGCGACACCTCCGCGCGCCCGCCGAACCCGGCGGCGGCCAGCCGCTCCAGCAGCTCGACGTAGTGCTTGACGGCCGCCTCGGCCTGGCTCGCGTCGTGCACGTCCTCGCCGAGCACGTCCAGGCTGACCAGCAGGCCCTCGTCGGCCAGCGCGCCGGTGACGCGCAGCGCGTCGTCGATCGTCTCGCCCGCGATGAACCGGTGCACCACGTCACGGGTGAGCGGCGCGGTCTCCATCACCTTCCGCACCCCGTCGCTGCGCGACGCGGCCAGCAGGGCCTGCCGAAGCACTTCCCATCCCCTTTTCCGGACGGCACGGCTCAGTCCGCCCTCCCCAGGTTAATCCCCTGGGGCGAAGGCTCCGATCACCGGCGGGGCCGGGCCGGCCGGGAAAAGCGGGACCGGTCAGGAGACGGTGCCGACGCGGTTGGTGCCGCCGTGCTGCTGGATGTACTTGTCGACCTCGGCCGTCCGCACCGCCTCGAACAGCGCCGTCGACTTGGCCTTGTCGAGCAGCACCACGCTCTGCGAGCCGCGCGCCGCGGGGCCCTTGTTGGGCAGGGTCAGGAAGCTCACATTGCCCGGCCGCATGCCGCGCAGGCTCAGCGCCAGCGAGCGCAGCCTGCCCGCCGTGACCGAGTCGTCCACGCTGATCGACTTGGTGAACGCCGACAGGAACCGGTCGAGCTTCAGCGGGTTGGTGACCGTGCCGCCGTCGGCGGCCGTCTGCGCCAGCGCCCGCAGGAACGCCTGCTGCCGCCGGATCCGGTCGAAGTCGCCGTTGGGCAGGCCGTAGCGCTGCCGGACGAACAGCAGCGCCTTCTCGCCGTCGAGCTTCTGCCGGCCGGCCTGCCAGTGGACCTTGTTGGCCGAGTCGTACACGCTCTCGGCGATGTCGACCTCGACGCCGCCGAGCGCGTCGGTCATCGACTTGAACCCGTTGAAGTCGATCGCGCCGAAGTGGTCGACGCGGATGCCGGTGAGGCTCTCCACGGTCTCGATCAGCAGCCGCGGGCCGCCGAACGAGAACGCCGCGTTGATCTTCTGCGGGCCGTAGCCGGGGATCGGCACCCAGGAGTCGCGGGGCAGCGAGATCACGTACGCCTTGCTGCGGTCGGCCGGCAGGTGCAGCAGCATGATCGTGTCGGAGCGCTGCTCGCCCGGCTTCCAGACCTTGCCGCCGTCCCCGGTGGTGCCGACCTCGGCCCGGGTGTCGGAGCCGACCAGCAGCCAGTTCTCGGTGCCGGTCACGCTGCGCTCGGGACGCTTCTTCCCGGTCGGCATCACGCCCGGGAGCCGGTCGATGTTGCCGTTGTAGGACGACTGGCGCTGCCAGACGAGCCCGCCGACCCCCGCCACCACCAGCAGGACGAAGACCACCACCGCGGCCAGGACCCGGGGCCAGCGGCGCTTCCGCCCGGCCCTGCCGGAGCCGCCGCCGGGGCCGCCGGGGCCGTCCGGACCGCCGGGGCCGAACGGGCCTCCCGGCCCGCCCGGGTCCAGCAGTCCCGCGCCCGCGGGAGTCGGCGCGGCCGGGCCCTGCCCGGGAGCGCCCGGACCGGACCCGCCCGGCCGGGCGGTGCCCGGTCCGGCGGCGCCGGGAACAGATGCGGCACCGGATCCGCCGTGCGGCTGCGGCGCCGGCGAACCCGGGAGGTCAACGGGACTCATGCCGCGGGAGATTATCAGCACCCCCGCAGCGCAATCGGGGCATTCGAACCCGCATGGGACCCCGCGGGAAGGACCCGCACCGACTCTTGCCGATCTTGTGGTAAAGGCGGGACGTTATCCCCCTCCCGGACCGTCCGATCGGGGGGTCAGTCGGTGCGGCGGCGCAGCGTCGCCGCGCCCAGCAGCAGCGCCAGCACGGCGCAGGCGCCGATGACGACGACGTCGCGGGTCAGCCCGCCGGAGAAGCCGCTCTCCACCGTGACCCGCTGCATCGCGTCCACCGCGTACGACAGCGGCAGCACGTTCGAGATGGCCTCCAGCCAGGACGCCATCTGGTCGCGCGGCACGATCAGCCCGCACAGCAGCGTCTGCGGCAGGACGAACGCCGGCATGAACTGCACCGCCTGGAACTCGGTCCGGGCGAACGCGCTGGCGAACAGGCCCAGCGCCATGCCCAGCAGCGCGTCCAGCACCGCCACCAGCAGCAGCGTCCACCCCGAGCCGGCCAGGTCCAGGCCGAGCCAGGTCAGCGAGATCCCCAGCACCACCCCGACCTGCACCAGCGCGATCAGGCCGAACGCCAGCGCGTAGCCCAGCAGCAGGTCCAGCTTGCCGATCGGCATGGTCATCAGCCGCTCCAGCGTGCCGCTGGTGCGCTCGCGCAGCGTGCCGACACTGGTCACGATGAACATGATCACGAACGGGAACAGCCCGAGCAGCATCGGGCCGATCCGGTCGAAGGTCCCGGGCTTGTCGAACACGTACCTGAGCAGGATCATCAGCAGCGCCGGCACCCCGACCATCAGGCCGATCGTGCGGTGGTCGTGCCGGAGCTGGCCCAGGATGCGGCGCATCGTGGCCAGCGTGATGGAGACGCTCATGCCGCGCTCCCCTCGGCCGCCGTGGCTCCGCCGCCGGCCCCTTCGGTGATCAGGTGGAGGAAGGCGCCCTCCAGGTCGGCGGCGCCGGTGCGGTCGCGCAGCGACTCGGGGGCGCCGTCGGCGAGGATCCGGCCCTCGCGCATCAGCAGCAGCCGGTCGGTGCGGACCGCCTCGTCCATGACGTGGCTGGAGACCAGCAGGGTGGCGCCGCGATCGGCCAGTTCCCGGAACAGCTCCCACAGCTCCTGGCGCAGCACCGGGTCCAGGCCCACGGTGGGCTCGTCCAGGACGAGCAGCTCGGGCGTGCCGAGCAGCGCGACGGCCAGGTTGGCGCGGCTGAGCTGCCCGCCGGACAGGGTGCCTGCGACCTGGCCGCGGTGGCGTCCGAGGCCGACCTCGTCGATCACCCGGTCGGCGTCGGAGCGGGGGGCGCCGAGGACGGCGGCGAAGTAGCGCATGTTCTCGCGGACGGTGAGATCGGCGTAGACGGCCGGGGACTGGGTGGCGTACCCGACGCGGCGGCGCAGCCCCGCGGACCCGGCGGGCAGGCCGAGCACCGTGACCTCGCCGCCCTTGACGATCTGCACGCCCACCACGGCCCGCATCAGCGTGGTCTTGCCGCAGCCGCTCGGGCCGAGCAGCCCCACCACCGAGCCGCGCGGCACCTCGAAGCCGAGCCCGTGCAGGACCGGCCGGCCGCCCCGGTCCACCCGCAGGTCGCGCACGCGCACCGCCGGGCTGGATCCGTCGGAACTCATCATGTGTTGAATTTAAGTCGGCGATGCGCCGCGGTCAACCCCGCCGACCCCGGCGGCACGGAAGAACCCAGCAACGAAACCGGCCCCGGGCGGGGTGCGGGAAGGAGAAAGGGAAGGGGGCGATCAGCCGAGGTACTGCTGGACGGCCGGCGCGATCAGCTCGACGAGCTCCTCGTCGGTGGCCGAGGCGATCGGCTCGACCTTGAGGACGTACCGCAGCAGCGCCACGCCGATCATCTGCCCGACGGCTGCGTTGATGCGCAGCATCGGGATCCGGTGGGTCTCCGCCGCCCGGCGGAACAGCGCCGCGCTGACGAACTGCCGCATCATCACCGCGGCCTGCTCGTTGGTCATCGCCGAGCGGAGCATGGCCAGGATCGGCGCGCGGCGCTCCTCGTCGCCCCAGATCTCCAGGAACGTGCGGACCATCGTCTCGCCCAGCCGGTCCCGGGGCGCCCCCAGGATCCGCGGCACCAGCTTCTCGGGGTCCACCGGGAACTGCATGGCCTGGACGAACACGCCCTCCTTGTTCCCGAAGAAGTGGTGCACCAGGGCCGGATCGACGTCGGCGGCGCGGGCGATGGCGCGCAGGGAGGCGCCGTCGTACCCCTTCTCGGCGAACAGGTCGCGCGCCGCGGCCAGGATCGCCTCGCGGGTCTCGGTCGGGCCGGGACGCCGCCCGGGACCCCGCCCGGAACGGCGGTCGGTGCCGTTCCCGCCGGGCCGGACGGGCTCGGTCACCGCACGCTCCGCCGCGTCACCTCGCCGCCCGAGGTGACCTCCCAGGTGTGGTCGGCGGCGGCCAGGTGGAGGCGGGCGAACGCCAGCGCCTCGGCGAGGTCCTCCATGCGGTCGGCCCGGCTGGCCGCGCGGCGGGTGTTGACCTCCAGGCAGATGTGGCCGTGGTAGCCGTCGTCGGCCAGCTTCTCCAGCATCGGCCCGCACGGCTGGTTGCCCCGGCCGGGAACCAGGTGCTCGTCCTTGTTGGTGATGCCGACGCCGTCGGCCAGGTGGACGTGCCGCAGCCGCCCGGCCAGCTCGCCCGCCATCTCCAGGGCGTCCGAGCCCGAGACGGCGGTGTGGGACAGGTCGAGGGTCACGTACGGGTAGTCCTGGTCGACCGGGTTCCAGTCGGGGAGGTACATGCCGGCCTCGGCGCCGCGCGCCTTCAGCGGGAACATGTTCTCGACCGCGAACAGGACGTCGGTCTCGTCCTGCATGCGGGCCAGGCCCTCGACGAACTCGCGGGCGTACTCGCGCTGCCAGCGGAAGGGCGGGTGGACGACGACCACCTCGGCGCCCAGCTCCTCGGCCACCTCCTTGGAACGCACCAACTTCCCCCACGGCTCCCGCCCCCAGACCCGCTGCGTCAGGAGCAGGCACGGCGCGTGGATCGACTTGATCGGCACCTGGTGGTAGTCGGACAGCCGGCGCAGCACGTTGAGATCCTGCGAGGAGGCGTCGGTGGACACCATGACCTCGACGCCGTCGTACCCCAGCATCGCGGCGATCTCGAAGGCGCTGGGCACCTTCTCCGGATAGACCGACGCGGTGGAGAGCGTGATAGGAGCGTCCGGCACGCGGATGGCCGGGACGGTGGCGCCGTTGTGCTGCGGGGTCAAGGCTCCCTCGCCTGGGTGGTCGCTGAGCAGTTCCCTGGACCGAAAGCCTATGCGCCCGCGAAGCCGAAGGAACCCTCGGGAGCCGGTGAACCGATATCTTGACGTCCGGAATGACTACCCTGGGTCTCCGTGGCCGCGATCGCACCGGGGGCCGTGCCGAGCCCCAACATCTGGAACTCCCCGCACGTGTACGAGATCGAGAACCGTGCCGTGGACCCCGACGGGACGCTGGAAGCGGCGATGCGCGCGATCCGTCCCTGGGCCGGGGCCACGGTGCTGGACGTGGGCTGCGGCACCGGCTTCCACCTGCCGCTCTTCGCCCGCGAGGCGGCCCGGGTGATCGGCGTGGAGCCGCATGCCGGGCTGGCCGCGACCGCCCGGCGGCGCGTGCAGGACGTCCCGAACGTCACCGTTCGTATCGGCGCGGCCCAGACATTGCCGCTTCCGGACGCTTCCGTTGACGTGGTCCACGCCCGCTGGGCCTACTTCTTCGGCCCCGGCTGCGAACCGGGGCTGGCCGAGCTCGACCGGGTCGTCCGGCGCGGCGGCGCGATCTTCATCATCGACAACGACGCCACCCGGTCCACCTTCGGCGGCTGGTTCCGCCGCGGCCTGCCCTCCTACGACCCCGCCGCGGTCGAGCGCTTCTGGACGCGCCGCGGCTTCCGGCGCGAGCCGCTGACCATCCGCTGGGAGTTCGGCAGCCGCGAGGACTTCGCCGCCGTGCTGCGCATCGAGTTCCCCGCCGAGCTCGCCGACGCGGTGCTGCGCGAGCACGCGGGCCTGGAGGTGGACTACGCGGTGAATCTGTGGTGGCGTTGCCTCTGAACCCGTGTTACTGACCAGTGGGTCACTGGGCGTGAAGGGGACGCATCCATGGGTCGTGCCGCCAGGACGAGCCGCAACATCCTCGCCGTGACCGCGCTCGGCGCGGGCGCCGCCGGGGCCGGGCTGGCCGCGCAGCGCCGCGCCCTGCGCCGCCTCCAGCTCCGCCCCGACCCGTACGCGGGCGAACCCTTCGGATCGGTGCGCGGGCGCCCCGTGCCGGTGCGCGCCCACGACGGCACCCGCCTGTACGCCGAGATCGACGGCATCGAACGCACCGACCTCGCCATCGTGTTCTGCCACGGCTGGACGCTCACCCAGGACTCCTGGCACTTCCAGCGCAAGGCCCTGCGCGGCCACGGCCGGCTCGTCCTGTGGGACCAGCGCGGGCACGGCCGCTCCGACGGCGGCGAGCGCGACGGCAACGACCTGCCCCGCCTCGCGCACGACCTCGCCGCAGTGATCGACGCGACCGTCCCGGCCGACACCCCGATCGTGCTGGTCGGGCACTCCATGGGCGGCATGACGATCATGCGGTACGCGGACGAGTTCCCCGAGGAGATCGGCCGCCGGGTGGTCGGCGCGGGGCTGCTGTGCACGTCCTCGGGGGCGCTCGCCGAGGTCTCCCTGGGCCTGCCGGTGGCCCTCGCGCGCGCCACCCGCGTCCTGGTCCCGCGCGCGCTGCGCGCCGCCGGAGCGGGCTCGGCCGTGATCGAGAAGGTGCGGCACCTGGGCCGCAGCGGCTCCATGCTGATCGAGGACCTGATCGCCTTCGGCCCGGACGCCGGGCCCGCCGCGGTCGCGTTCGCCGAGGAGATGATGGCCGACACCCGGATGGACGCCTTCCTCGACTTCCTGCACTCGATGCTCACCCACGAGGTGATCAGCGACTGCGCCGCCCTGGGCGACGCCGACGTCCTGGTCATCGGCGCCGAACACGACCGGCTCACCCCGGTGGAGCACAGCTTCACGATCGCCGAATGCGTGCCGTCCGCCCGGCTGGAGGTGGTCCCGGGCGCCGGGCACATGGCCATGCTGGAACGTCCCGGAGCGGTCACCGACCACCTGCTCGACCTCGTCCACCGCGCGCACAAGGCCCTGGCCGCCTGACCGGACGCGCGCCGCCGCGCCGCGGCTGTCGGTCCGGACCTCTACGCTTCCGCGCATGGCGAAGGCGAAGACGGCGAAGCCGACCTACCGCTGCGCGGAGTGCGGCTGGCAGACCTCCAAGTGGGTGGGGCGCTGCGGGGAGTGCCAGGTCTGGGGTTCGGTCACCGAGGCCGGATCCGCCACCCCGGCGCGGGTCGTCGCGGCCGGGCCGGTCAGCGCGCCGGCGCGGCCCATCGGGCAGGTCGACGTCCGGTCCGCGCAGACCCGCCCGACCGGCCTGGACGAGCTCGACCGGGTCCTGGGCGGCGGCATGGTGCCGGGCGCCGTGCTGCTGCTGGCCGGCGAGCCGGGCATCGGCAAGTCCACGCTGCTCCTGGAGGTGGCCGCGCTGGCCTCCTCACCGGAGTCGTTCCAGACCGCCGCCGACGGCGCGCCGGACGGCCCGCCCCCGTCCAAGAACGGCCACCGCCCCGAGAACGGCGCCCCGGACGGCGGCACGACGCGTGGCGGCGGCACGACGCGTGGCGGCGGCACGACGCGCGGCGGCGGCACAACGGGCGGCGCCGCGCCGGACGGCAGCGGGGCGGACGGTGACCGGGCGGGGCGGCGGCCGGTGCTGTACGTCACGGGCGAGGAATCGGCCGAGCAGGTGCGGCTGCGCGCCGACCGCGTCGGCGCGATCACCGACGACCTCTACCTCGCCGCCGAGACCGAGCTGTCGGCCGTGCTCGGCCACATCGACCAGGTCGAGCCCACGCTCCTGGTCGTCGACTCGATCCAGACGATCGGCACCTCCGAGGTCGACGGCGCCCCCGGCGGCGTCACCCAGATCCGCGAGGTCGCCGCCAACCTCATCCGGGTCGCCAAGGAACGCGGCATGACGGTCGTCCTGGTCGGCCACGTCACCAAGGAGGGCGCCATCGCCGGGCCCCGCCTGCTGGAGCACCTGGTCGACGTCGTCCTGTACTTCGAGGGCGACCGGCACAGCCGGCTGCGCATGATCCGCGCGGTCAAGAACCGCTACGGCCCCACCGACGAGCTGGGCTGCTTCGACCTGTCCGAGGTCGGGATCGTCGGCGTGCCCGACCCCAGCGGGCTGTTCCTGACCCGCCGCGACGAGCCCGTCCCGGGCACCTGCGTCACCGTCACGCTGGAGGGGCGGCGGCCGCTGGTCGCCGAGGTGCAGGCGCTGGTCGCCAAGTCCCACCTGCCCTCGCCGCGGCGCGCCACGTCCGGGCTCGACACCTCGCGGGTCGCGATGGTGCTGGCCGTGCTGTCCCAGCGCTGCAAGATCTCGATGCACGAGCAGGACGTGTACGTCTCCACCGTCGGCGGCGTCCGGCTCTCGGAGACCTCGGTCGATCTCGCGCTGGCGCTGGCGGTGGCGGGGTCGACCGTGGAACAGTCATTGTCCGGCAGCCTGATCGCGCTGGGCGAGGTCGGGCTGGCCGGAGAGGTACGGATCGTACCGGGGGTGCAGCGCCGCCTGGCCGAGGCCGCGCGGCTCGGTTTCAAGCACGCCGTCGTGCCGCGGGGCTCCCTCGAACTCGGCGACGGAACCCCCCTCAAACGTGCCGATCCTCAACTGATGAGCTATGAAGGCATGAAAGTGATGGAAGTGGACAGTCTGACGCAGGCGTTGCAGGTGGCCTTTACAGCACCGTAACCCTCTTCACACCGGAGTGTTGCGCCACACTGTTCACGCTTAGGGCCAGGTGGGGAACCCGTGACGAGGGCTCCTCGGTAAACTGACGCCGTCCAGCGACCTCCGGGGGCCAGGTGCCAGCACACGACAAGGGTCATGACGAACGACGCCGCGCCACGCTCGCCGCGGTGGCCCCGGGCACGGCGATCCGCGACGGACTGGAGCGGATCCTGCGCGGGCACACCGGCGGGCTGATCGTGCTCGGCTACGACAAGCTCGTCGAGGAGCTCTGCACCGGCGGGTTCGAGCTCGACGTGGAGTTCTCCGCCACCCGCCTGCGCGAGCTGGCCAAGATGGACGGCGCGATCGTCCTCGACGGCTCGCACTCGCGGATCGTCCGGGCCGCGGTGCACCTGGTGCCCGACTCGACGATCCCGACCGAGGAGTCCGGCACCCGGCACCGCACCGCCGAGCGGGTGGCCCGCCAGACCGGCTACCCGGTGATCTCGGTGAGCCAGTCGATGCACATCATCGCGCTCTACCTCGACGGCATCCGCTACGTCATGGAGGACTCGGCGGCCATCCTGTCCAAGGCCAACCAGGCCCTGGCCACGCTCGAGCGCTACAAGCTGCGGCTCGACGAGGTGTCCGGGACGCTGTCGGCCCTGGAGATCGAGGACCTGGTCACGGTCCGGGACGTCAGCGCGGTCGTGCAGCGGCTGGAGATGGTCCGCCGGATCGCCGACGAGATCGAGGGCTACGTCGTCGAGCTGGGCACCGACGGCCGGCTGCTGTCGCTGCAGCTCGACGAGCTGGTGTCGGGGGTGGACGTCGACCGGGAGCTGATCGTCCGCGACTACCCGTCGCCGGACGCCCGCGACCGCGGCTTCGACGCCGTCCTGGCCGACCTCGACGGGCTGTCGGCCAACGAGCTGCTCGACCTGTCCACGGTGGCCGAGGTGATGGGGTTCTCCGGCCCCGCCGCCCTCGACCTGCCGGTCAGCCCCAAGGGCTTCCGGCTGCTGGCCAAGGTCCCCCGGCTTCCCAGCCTGGTGGTCGAGCGGCTGGTGGAGCATTTCGGCGGGCTGCAGAAGCTGCTGGCCGCCAGCATCGACGACCTGCAGGGCGTCGGCGGCGTGGGCGAGGCCCGGGCCCGCAGCGTCCGCGAGGGCCTGTCGCGGCTCGCGGAGTCGTCGATCCTCGAACGGTACGTCTGAGTGGTCACACTCCGCTCCGACCCGATTACACCCATGCCCTAATCACCAGGTGGTGGGAGTCCTGGACCCCTGCGATCCGCAGATCTAACGCTCGCGGCGGTCAGCTCAGCCGGAAGACCTTCCCGGGCACGCGGACGGTGCCGGAGTGAAGGGAGGCGACGTACGTGCCGGGACGGGCGTGCTCCCCCGTGCAGCGCCTGCGGTCCCAGACCACGGTGTCGACGTACGGGACGCCCCGCCGCAGCGTGCGCACCTCCGACGCCCGGCCGGGGACGCATTCGGCGGACGACCAGACCCGGTCGTCCCCCGAGGTGATCCGCAGGTCCAGATGGTGCGACCCCACGTCGAACCGGCACGGCCGCGACCCGGTGTTGACGGCCGTCACCCGGAACTCGGGCCGCCCGCCGGGCCCGTAGGCGCCACTGTCCGGCGTCAGGGTGACGACGACGGACTTCGGAGCGCAGCCCTCGCTCCGGACGGGCCGCGCGCTCCTGGTGACCTTCGCGGTCACGGTGACGGTCGGCATCGCGGCCGGCACCGACGGGGCCGCGGTCTCCACCTCCGCCTCCTCCCCTCCGGACGCGGAGCACGCCCAACCCACGAACGCGATGGCGCCGAACACCCCGGCCAGGGCGGCCACGCGCCGCCGCCAGTACCGCTCCTCCCCGAGATCACGTTCCGCTTCCGAACCCATACGGAAAGTATGCGTTCTTTGATCTTCGTTGGCGTGCCGACCCGCCGTGCCAGAATGGCGGCACATCATGAGCACAGCCATCACCGATCCGATCCTCGACTGGTACGACGAGCACGCCCGTGACCTGCCGTGGCGGGCGCCGGACGCCACCCCCTGGGGAGTGCTGGTCAGCGAGATCATGCTGCAGCAGACCCCCGTCGCCCGCGTGCTGCCGGTCTGGCACGCCTGGATGGAGCGCTGGCCCACGGCCGCCGCACTCGCCGCCGAGCCGTCGGGCGAGGCGGTACGGGCCTGGGGCCGCCTGGGCTACCCGCGCCGCGCGCTGCGCCTGCACGCCACCGCCACCGCGATCGTGGAACGGCACGACGGCGAGGTCCCGTCCTCGCACGAGGCCCTGCTCGACCTGCCCGGCATCGGCGCGTACACGGCCGCCGCCGTCGCCAGCTTCGCCTACCGGCAGCGGCATGCCGTCCTGGACACCAACGTCCGGCGCGTCCTGGCCCGGCTGTGCTCGGCCGAGGAGTACCCGCCGAAGTCCCAGACGAGGGCCGAGGTACGGCTCGCCGAATCGCTCCTGCCCCTGGACCCGCCCACGGCCGCCCGCTGGTCGGTGGCGGTCATGGAGCTGGGCGCCCTGGTCTGCACGGCCCGGACACCCCGCTGCGTCGACTGCCCGGTCATCGCCCGATGCGCCTGGCAGCGCGCGGGCCGTCCCGCCTACGACGGCCCGCCGCGCCGCGGCCAGACCTACGCCGGCACCGACCGCCAATGCCGCGGCCGCCTCCTGGCGGTGCTCCGCGACGCCGAAGGGCCGGTCGCCAAGCCCGCCCTGGACGCGGTGTGGTCCGACCCCGTCCAACGCGAACGCGCCCTGGACGCCCTGGTAGCCGACGGCCTGGTAGACCCCTTGGACGACGGCCGCTACGCCCTCCCCGCCTAGCCGCGCTTTGGGACGGGCCCCAGGTCACTCCCATACCGCGGAGGCAGGGTCGACACCGTGCGCCTCGGCGTTCGCGAAGATCACATCGCGCAGCCAGACCGCGAGGCCGGGCTCGATCCCGTCGTAGTACGCGGCGAACCCCGGGTCTTCGAGGAACATCCGCCCGATGCAGGCGTGCATGGCGTGCGTGCAGTCGAAGTACGTCGAGAGCAGCGTCCGGTGGCGCTCCCCGAGAACGTTCGCCCCGTCCGAGCCGGGCGCGACGCCCGCCCGGTGCGCGGCGGCGAAATCGGCGTTCAAGGCCTCGGTCTCGGCCGCGACCCGCCTCCAGTCCTCCGGGGTCATCCGGGCGGCCCGCTCGGCGTACTGCGCCCACTGCGCGCTGCCGCCCCAGCGCTCCTCGGCCTCCGCGGTCCAGTCGGGCCGCCAGTCGGCGCCGAAGATCTCGACTTGCTGCTCCGGCGTCAACCGCATCCCGGTGCCCGACGCGTCCAGCATCCGGTCGACCGCGCCCACCATGGCCCGCAGGCGGGAGATGCGCTCGACGAGCTGCGAGCGCTGCCGGAGCAGGTGGTCGCGCGCGTCGGCGTCCGGGTCGTCGAGGATCCGGCCGATCTCGGCGAGCGGGAACCCCAGCTCCCGGTAGACGAGGACGCGGTGGATCCGGGCGACGTCGTCCCCCGAGTACACCCGGTACCCGCCCCCGGTGCGCCCGCCCGGACGCACGAGGCCGATCGCGTCCCAGTGGTGCAGCGTCTTCACGCTCACCCCGACGAGCGCCGCCGCCCGACCGACCGTCAGCCCTCCGGGATCTCGATACCGATCGCCCGCAACTCGTCCGCCTTCGCACTGCGCGGATCGATCGGCTGGGCGGCCGTCATCACGATCCGCGCGTTCTCCGGCGTGACGACCGTCAACTCGATGGAATTCCATGGCATCTCCCTCGGACCGCTGGTGCATCCCGGCACGAGCTCCTCGCAGCGGGCGGCGATCTCGTCGATCTGGCCGAGGACGCAGGAGAAGCTGGTGCTCAGCGCCGGGGCCTCCCCGTCCTGCTCCCCGGACACCAGCAGCACGTCCTGGAAGGCCCAGCGTCGCAGATGCGTCAGCCGGTCCGGAATCGTGAAGAGGTCGACGAACCCGAGCCCGCGGATCCAGAAGTCCTTCGACGCCGCGAGGTCGCGGGCGGGCACGGTGATGAACATCGGCATGCCGTAGAAGTCCCGGTAGGGCTCGGGGGCGACCGCGTCGGCGGCGGGCATCGGCACGGGACTGATGTAGTCGCTCATGCCTCTGATCGTCGAGGCTCCTGTCGCGTCAGGGTCAACCCGAACGCGAACTCCGCGGTGCACGCGGCAGGCGTTGACGGGCCCGTGCGTGCCGAGGCCATGCGGCTCGTCGTACGTGCCTGCCGCTCCTGCACCCGACGAGGTCCTGGATCGCGGGCGAGCACAGGCAGCTGGGCGCCCCGGCGTACGGTCGTGCGCACACGCGCAGTTCGTCGAACCGGCCGCTCTTTCCACCAGCTGTACGGTCGCCCGCCAGATCGACGGACGACCAATGCGGCGGAGGCGGCCCGCCACGCTGCGGAACTCGGCGAAGACCGCTACGCCCCCGCGAACGCCGGGGTCTGGCGGCCGTCGAGTCCGGCGAGGCGCCCCCGCGCTGGCCCACACCGACGCGGTAGAACCGCGCGCCCTGCCCGCGAAGAACCGGCGCGCCGTGCTGTGGACGGAACGAGCCCGCGCCATGCTCGGCCACGACGTGCATGCCATCACCCGCGACCTCCGCCAGGCGGAGCTGGTCGCCGACCAGCTCCAGCGCATGGGCGGCCTGGCCTGACGCATGAACCTGATCTGATCGACATCCCGGCTGCGCATGCCGATGGCCGCTCGGTCCAAGAAAATAGGGGTGACTTGACCCGCTTTCTGACAACCGCCCTTGACGCATTATCCGGGCCGACCAGGGGCCCGTGCTCGCCGATAAGGCGTACGGGCTGCCTTGCCGACGAGTCGAAGGCTTGTCCTTGACAAGGTTTCCGAACGAAAACAAGGGGCGATCTGGCGGGGTTTGGCATGCTGCCTCCCCGATGAGAGCGTGCCCGGACGGAGTGAGTACGACAACGGCCGACCCTTGAAGAGAAGGCGTCCTGTTTGCCTGAGAAGGCCCTAGGACGAGGAAGGCTTCGGCGCTGCGCCGTTGCCCCGAGCGGTGGTCTCGGTGAGGCGGGACGTCAGGAAGGCGCGTTCGGCCTCGTTGGCGGTCAGGGCGATCGCGCGTTCGTAGGCTGCGGCGGCGTCGGCGGTCCGGCCCAGGCGGCGAAGCAGGTCGGCCTTGACGGCGGGGAGGTAGCGGTAGCCGGACAGCCGGTCGTCCCGTTCGAGGGCCTCGATCTCGGCCAGCGCGAGAGCTGGACCGTCGGTCATCGCGACCGCCACGGCACGGTTGAGGGCGACCACCGGCGACGGCCAGATCCGTACCAGCTCGTCGTAGATCACCAGGATCTGGTCCCAGTCGGTGTCCTCGTAGGACGGCGCGGTCGCGTGCAGCGCCGCGATGGCGGCCTGCAGCGCGAACCGGCCGGGGGCGCCGCCGCGGAGCGCGCTCTCGACCAAGCCGTCCGCCTCGGCGATGGCGTCCCGGTCCCAGGCCGAACGGTCCTGCTCCTCCAGCGGCAGGAGGCGGCCGTCCGCGGCGGTACGGGTGGCCCGGCGGGCGTGGTTGGCCAGCATCAGCGCGAGCAGGCCCCGCACCTCGCGCTCGTCCGGCATCAGGGACCGCAGCATGCGCGCCGGGTCGAGAGCGCGCTGGGCAAGATCGTTCCGGGTCAGATCGGGTCCCGCGGGCGCGGTGTGGCCGGTCGTGAAGAGCAGGTGGATCGTGGTGAGCACGGCGTCCAACCGGTCCGGAAGTTCGGCGAGGGCGGGCATCCGGAACGGGATCCGGGCCGCCGCGATCTTCTTCTTCGCCCGGGTGATCCGGGCCGCCATCGTCGGCTCGGAGACCAGGAACGCCGCGGCGACGTCGGGCGTCGCCACGCCGCAGACCAGCCGCAGCGTCAACGCCACCTGGGCCTCGACGGCCAGCGCCGGATGGCAGCACAGGAAGACCAGCCGCAGCCGGTCGTCGCGCACCACCGGATCGGCTGGGCGGTCCGATGGCGGCTCGACCAAAAGGGGCAGCTTGGACCTCAGGGTCGCCGCCCTGCGCAGTGCGTCCAGCGCGTTGTGGCGGGCCGCGGTCGTCAGCCACGCTCCCGGCCTGGACGGGACGCCGCCGCGCGTCCAGGAGTCCAGCGCGGCGGCGTAGGCGTCCTGGACGCATTCCTCGGCCAGGTCCAGGTCACGGGTGACGCGGACCGTCGCGGCGAGCACCGCGGCCCACTCGCGACGGTGCGCGTCGGCGACCGCCTCCCGAACCCCGGTCACACCACCAGCAACGGCCGCACCTCGACGGCGCCGTCCATGATCGGGAGTAGTCTGCCGATGGCGACCGCCGTGTCGAGATCGGCGGCCTCCACCACGAAGAACCCGGCGATCACCTCTTTGCTCTCCAGGAACGGCCCGTCGGTGACCACGCCGCCCCTGCGGATCGTCCGCGTCTTCGCGCTGGGCTCGAGCGCCTGCTCGTGGACGACCCGCGCCCCCATCGCGGCGATCTTCTCCCCGGCGGCCAGGTTGGCCTCCATGACCTCGGGCGGGATGTCGTCCACGCCCCCGGGCGTCTCCTTCTCATAGATCAGGATCGCGTACTGCGGCATCGTTCCCCCCTGTCACCAGTTCCCGGTCTCCGGGCCCATCGCACCGTATTCGAGCTTGCCCGTCCTGGCGTAGGTGCTGACGACCAGGCCGGTGTCCGTCGTCGCGGTACCGGTCATCGCGAGGCCGGACGGGACCGTCCCCTCCGCGAACAGCCGCTTGCCCGAGCCGATGAGCACCGGGACCACCAGCAGATGGAACTCGTCGACCAGGTCGTGCTCGATGAGCGTCTGGACGAGCCCGCCGCTCCCGTGGACCTGGATCTCACCGCCCTCCTCTTCCTTGAGCCTCCTCACCGCCTCGACGACGTCGCCGGTCAGCAGGGTCGAGTTCTGCCACGAGACGGCCTCCAGGGTCCGCGACGCGACGTACTTGGGCAGCCCGTTCATCCTGGACCCGATCGGATCATCGGCCTCGGCCAGCGGCCAGGTCGCCGCGAACGTCTCGTACGTCCTGCGTCCGAGCAGCAGCGCGCCCGCCCGGCCAGTGAGCTCCTCATTGAGCCCGATGACCTGCCGGTCGATGTACGGCACGGCCCACCCGCCGTGCTCGAAGCCGCCCTCGCGGTCCTCGTCGGGCCCACCCGGCGCCTGCACGACCCCGTCCAGGGACACGAGTGCCATCACCATCAGCTTCCGCATGCCGCCTCCTTCGCTCCGGGGCGTCGGTGCCGCCCCTCACCCACTACGGCGAACGAGACCGCCCGCAATCGACACCCGCCCCCGAAAATCTCCCCACGAGCTCGCCATACAGCCTCGAACGGCAAGCAAGGACGGCCCCACGTCCAACTGAACCAAGCGACCAGAACGCGGCGAACCAGGATGCGCCCCGGCGCGCAGCGCGCCGCCGCCGGCGCGGACGACGCGTGCGCCGCGGTGGCCCCGGCGCGCACGACGCGTACGCCGAGGTGGCCCTGACGCGCCCGGCCGCAGTGCTGGAGGCCCGCAGCGACGCTTTCCTGCGACCACTGCAGCCCTGGTAGCGCAGCAGCCGACGGCAGGACGGTTCAGGGCGCGGTCACGCCGTCCGCCGCTCCTGGCTGGGCCACGCGCTGCAGTGCGCCGAACGGCGCGTGCGGCTCCCGCGCCAGCGCCCAGCCCAGCGCGCCGGTCCGCGCGAGGGGGCGCCAGCCACATCCATGGGCGGCGCATCCTGTACTCGCCCACCGCCGCCGTAGCCGCTGGCGCAGGGTGCCAGCGCTTCAGGGCGGCGTTGCAGCAGGGCGCCGGCTCGCGGCTGGGGCCCCGCCCAGGGCATCGAGCGTGTCCCGGGCGTGCTCGGAAAGCCCATCGGGGTGGTCGCGTGCCTGGTGGGGGCCGGAAAATGCTTCGCCCGGGGGTGGAGGGAAGGGCTAGCTTGAGCCGGTGCGCGATCTTGTTGGTTTGCCCAAGGCTCATCTGCACGTCCACCTGGAGAGCACCGTGCGGTGGTCCACGCTTCGCGAGATAGGGAAGCGCAACGGGGTCGCGGTCCCGGAGCATCTGGCGGCGGGGCACTCGTTCGGGGGCTTCGCGGACTTCTTCGTACAGAACGATCTCGTGCGCGCCTGCCTGCAGCGGCCCGAGGACTTTCGCAGGATCGCCTACGAGTACTGCGAGGACGAGGCCGCACAGGGCACGCAGTACGCCGAGGTGTCGTTCACGGCCGCCGGGCACGGGGAACGCCTCGGCGCGCTGGAGATGCCGCTTGAGGCCGTGCTGGAGGGCCTGGAGAGGGGCGGCGCGGAGTTCGGCATCGAGTGCCGGCTGATCCTCGACCACTCGCGCCGCCGGTCGGTGGAGCGGGCCTGGCGGACGCTGGACCTCGGGCGGCGGTACGAGCAGGTGGTCGCGGTCGGCCTGGCCGGGGACGAGGCGCACCCGGGCGACCCGTTCGTGGCGGTCTTCGAGGCCGCCGGGGACGCGGGGCTGCACGTCGTCCACCACGCGGGCGAGGCTGAGGGCGCCGCGAGCATCCGCCAGGCCATCACGGGCGGGAGGACCGAACGACTCGGACACGGCATCCGCGTCCTCGACGATCCCGACCTGGTCGCCGAGGTCAGGGAGCGGCGGCTGCCCCTGGAGGTGTGCCCGTCGTCGAACGTGGCCCTGGGATTCGCCCCGTCGCTGTCGGAGCACCCGTTTCAGCGGCTGCGGGCGGCGGGGCTCACGGTCACGGTCAACACCGACATCCCGGCGATGACCGGGACATCGCTGGCCGGGGAGTACGCGCTGATCAGGGAGGCGTTCGGCTACGACGACACCGTGCTCGCGGAGCTGGCCCGCGCGGGCGTGGCGGCGTCGTTCGCGCCGTCGGCGACGAAGGCCCGGCTGAACGCGGAGATCGATGGCTGGCTCGCCCACAACGGTCATCCCCATTGACGTCCTCCCTCCTGAGGGCGGAATTCCGGCCTGCCCGGTGCGCCATGGCGGTCATGCCGTGGCCTTGCGGCCCCTCCGCAGGCCTTGTGCCTCTCCGCCCTTCTGGTCATCCCGACCTCGGTCAGGAACGGACGTGACCACTCGCACCGGCGCTTCTCCGATCTCGGGCAGCCCCGACCGGACCGCCCCGGTGATGGCGCAACGGGCGTTGCGCGCCGGGACGTCCCGGACCGGGGCCTCGGCGGTTGCAGGTGAGCGAGGCCCGCGCCGCGAGGAGCCGTCGGCCGGCTCGCGCGTAGCGGCGCGGCTGACGGCCGAGAGCGCCGTGTCTCCGAGGGGGGCGCGGGTCCAGGTGCGCCGCTGCCCCAGGGCGCTGCCGGTCGGCCGCCGCGCCGGAAATGCGGTGGGCGGCGTTCAGATCCGTCGGGGCCTGCTGCAGCACCACTGGCGACCATGCGCTTTCGCTGCGTGGGAGAGACGGGTTCACCTCCCTGGCCGGGGGTCGGAGGGCCGGCGGCTGACCGGGTAGGCGGGGAGGACGCGGACCAGGCCGCCCGCCCTGATCTCGCGGAGGAACGGGTCGTCGTCGTTCGCCCACTGCGCCGGCGTGCGCACCACCGGGTGCACGGGGAGGCCGAGCCGCGCGGTGGCCTCCTGGGCCGCGTCGAACGCCGGCTCGCGCTGGACATAGCCGATGACCAGTACCTCCACGTCGCCGGGCGGCGGGCCGGGGAGCTGCGCGTAGCGGTCGGCCCACGCCCCGAAGAGATGCACCTCTTCCGTTCCGGGCAGTTTCCCGAACTCCTCGGCGACGACGGCCGACGGCCCGAACGTCAGCATCAGCAGACGCACCAGCGGCTCGTACAGCGGGGTGGCGGCGTTGCGCGAGACCAGCCTGCCGGTCTCGGTGTGCCGGAGGACGAGCACCTCCGCTCTGGCCAGGCGTTCCACCTCCCGGACGACCGTGCCGAGGTCGGTACGGAGCATCACCGCGAGGTCCAGCATGCTCGACTCCCGCGCCGGGCCCAGCAGCAGCCGCGCCAGGAGCTCGCCCTGCAACCGGGACCGGAAGTCCACCGCCGAACCACGCAGATTCGATCGCATGTTCGAACCCTACGAGCCGCCTCCGACAAAATCCGGTTGGCCGCACGCCGTCCGCGACCTAGCCTCGCGCGCATGAGTGGTCGGACACCCCAGGAGAAGAAGCGGCTGAGCTATCTCAAGGACCGCCGCAACCTCTACGGCGAGAACCACAAGTCGTCACGCAAGAACATCCCGCGCAACCGGCGGATCAGGCACCGCACCGAGCGCCACCGCGTCCGCCAGACGCTGGGGCAGGCCCGGGGCGTTCCGGACGAGAGGCACGACGACGCGGTCGAACAGCGCCTCAAGGAAAAGCGTCCCGCCAACGCCCAGTGGCGCAAGGCCCCTGACACGCCGCTGAACGAGGTGATCGAATACCGGCTGCTGCGGCGCGTCAAAGACGGAAACGCCGCTCCCGATCAAGCAGAATCCCGTATCCGCCGGATACGGCGTCGTATCACCTGATTCCGGCGACTTCCCAGGCGGCGGCAAAGGCGCGGGCGGACGCTCTCCGGGAATGGCGAAGGGCCCGCCCCCGGGTGCACACCCTGGGAGCGGGCCCTTTCGTCGCTCGCTCGGTCAGTCCTTGTTGAAGTTGACCGCGCCCTCGATGGGCGGCGGGCTGTCCGGAACCGTGGACGGCTTCGGGACGCCCTTGAAGGTGAACTTGGCCTCCTCGCCGGTCCCCTCGGTGCCCACGATGACGATCTGGCCGGCCTTGACCTCGTTGTAGAGGATCTTCTCCGACAGGTTGTCCTCGATCTCGCGCTGGATCGTGCGGCGCAGCGGACGGGCGCCCAGCACCGGGTCGTAGCCGCGCTCGGCCAGCAGGTCCTTGGCCTCCTGCCGCAGCTCGATCCCCATGTCCCGGTCCTTGAGCCGCTCGTCCACCTTGGCGATCATCAGATCCACGATCTGGATGATCTCCTTCGGCGTCAGCTGGTGGAACACCACCGTGTCATCGACACGGTTGAGGAACTCCGGACGGAAGTGCTGCTTGAGCTCCTCGTTCACCTTGGCCTTCATGCGCTCGTACGAGCCCTGCTCGTCGTTGGCGCGGGTGAAGCCCAGCGACTGCCCCTTGGAGATGTCGCGCGTCCCCAGGTTGGTCGTCATGATGATGACGGTGTTCTTGAAGTCCACCACCCGGCCCTGGGCGTCGGTCAGGCGACCGTCCTCCAGGATCTGCAGCAGCGAGTTGAAGATGTCGGGGTGGGCCTTCTCGATCTCGTCGAACAGCACGACCGAGAACGGCTTGCGGCGCACCTTCTCGGTGAGCTGGCCGCCCTCCTCGTACCCGACGTAGCCGGGCGGGGAGCCGAACAGCCGCGAGACGGTGTGCTTCTCCATGAACTCCGACATGTCCAGCTGGATCAGCGCGTCCTCGTCCCCGAACAGGAACTCCGCCAGCGTCTTGGACAGCTCGGTCTTACCGACACCCGACGGCCCCGCGAAGATGAACGAGCCGCCCGGGCGCTTGGGGTCCTTCAGACCGGCGCGCGTACGCCGGATCGACTGGGAGAGGGCCCTGATGGCGTCCTCCTGGCCGATGACGCGCTTGTGCAGCTCGTCCTCCATGCGCAGCAGCCGGGTCTGCTCCTCTTCGGTGAGCTTGAAGACCGGGATGCCGGTGGCGGTGGCGAGGACCTCGGCGATGAGCTCGTCGGTGACCTCGGCGACGACGTCCATGTCGCCGGCCTTCCACTCCTTCTCCCGCTGCGCCTTCTGGGCCAGGAGCTGCTTCTCGGAGTCGCGCAGGGCCGCGGCCTTCTCGAAGTCCTGGGCGTCGATCGCCGATTCCTTCTCGCGGCGGACGTCGGCGATCTTCTCGTCGTACTCGCGCAGGTCCGGCGGCGCGGTCATCCGGCGGATCCGCATCCGCGAGCCGGCCTCGTCGATCAGGTCGATGGCCTTGTCCGGCAGGAACCGGTCGGAGATGTAGCGGTCGGCCAGCTGCGCCGCCGCCACCAGGGCGCTGTCGGTGATGGAGACCCGGTGGTGGGCCTCGTAGCGGTCGCGCAGGCCCTTGAGGATCTCGATGGTGTGCGACAGGGACGGCTCGGCCACCTGGATCGGCTGGAACCGGCGCTCCAGCGCCGCGTCCTTCTCCAGGTGCTTGCGGTACTCGTCCAGCGTCGTGGCACCGATGGTCTGCAGCTCGCCGCGGGCCAGCATCGGCTTGAGGATGCTGGCGGCGTCGATCGCGCCCTCGGCGGCGCCCGCACCGACGAGGGTGTGGAGCTCGTCGATGAACAGGATGATGTCGCCCCGCGTGCGGATCTCCTTGAGGACCTTCTTCAGGCGCTCCTCGAAGTCACCGCGGTAACGCGAGCCGGCCACCAGCGCGCCCAGGTCAAGGGTGTAGAGCTGCTTGTCCTTGAGCGTCTCGGGCACCTCACCCTTGACGATCTTCTGCGCCAGCCCCTCCACCACCGCCGTCTTACCGACACCGGGCTCCCCGACCAGCACGGGGTTGTTCTTGGTACGGCGGGACAGCACCTGCATGACCCGCTCGATCTCCTTGTCCCGGCCGATCACCGGGTCGAGCTTGCCCTCACGCGCCGCCTGCGTCAGATTCCGCCCGAACTGGTCCAACACCAACGAGGTGGAAGGCGCCGACTCCGACGGACCGCCCGAGGCCGCGGGCTCCTTGCCCTGCTGGTACCCGTGCAGCAACTGGATCACCTGCTGCCGCACCCGGTTCAGATCCGCACCCAGCTTCACCAGCACCTGAGCCGCGACACCCTCACCCTCACGGATCAACCCCAGAAGGATGTGCTCGGTCCCGATGTAGTTGTGACCCAGCTGCAACGCCTCACGCAGCGACAGCTCCAGCACCTTCTTGGCACGCGGAGTGAACGGGATGTGCCCCGACGGCGCCTGCTGACCCTGGCCGATGATCTCCTCGACCTGCTGCCGCACCGCCTCCAGACTGATCCCCAGCGACTCCAGGGCCTTGGCGGCCACACCCTCGCCCTCATGGATCAGCCCAAGGAGGATGTGCTCGGTACCGATGTAGTTGTGGTTGAGCATCCTGGCCTCTTCCTGAGCCAGAACGACAACCCGACGCGCACGGTCGGTGAACCTCTCGAACATCTCGTCGCTCCTCACAGAGCGGTTGGTCAGAGTCCGGGATGTCCGAACCTGTCCTTCCGCAGGTGCTGGCACCAATCAATCTAGCCCGCCCCGAGGAGGCCGCCCGGTGCTGCCCACCGAGAGACGTTCCCCAGCTAAGCGCTGTTCAGTCTCATCCAACTACCGCACGGTTGCGTCATGTTCCCGCTACGCCCCAAGCGAACGGAACCTTCCCGCAGGTGGACCACCACTGGACCACGACGCGCGCACGGCCGCCGACGCGATGGCCGATTGCATCCTGTCTACCGCGACATGCCCGATACAACCCAAAGATCTCTACGCCACAAGCGAACGGCCCGTCTCACCATCGGAGACGGGCCGTCGCGGCGAGGCGTCTCAGTGGGCGGCCTCGTACTTCTCGATCACATTCGCCGGGATGCGGCCGCGCTCATTGACCTTGATGCCGTGGTCCTTGGCCCAGGCACGGATCTCGGCGCTGCGCTCACGGCTGGACGCACCGCGCTGGCGACGGCGGCGAGTGGTGGCGCCGGCCTTACGGGACTTCTCCACGAACGGCTGCAGAGAATCCCGCAGCTTCTTTGCGTTGGCGCTACTGAGGTCGATCTCGTACGAGGCGCCGTCGATCGAGAACGCTACGGTCTCGTCCGCCTCGCCACCGTCGAGGTCGTCGACGAGAAGCACCTGAACCTTCTGTGCCATGGGGACAGACCTTTCAGCTGGAGCAAACTGCATTCGGTTGACAAAGATATACCGCGATGCTTGCCGATGACAATTCAACTCGCGCGGAAGTAGCCTTCCCCCTCGGTAACTCTTCGTAATCGCCGCCCTCCGAATCCGACGCACGGGCGATACGCGGCGGCAAGGGGCGATACGCGACGGGCCGCCACCGGCGGTCGACCCGGGGTGGCAGGCTGTATGTATTTGTCCGGCAGCCCCGGCCGGGACGGGGATTTCGGAGGTGACCGGGGTCACCTCCGGAGGCCCTGACCAGCACGATCGATCATGCATTGGACCGGTTTCGCGGGCCCCCGGGCTTTCCCGGCCGGGTCCGCGGGCGAAGAAATTAGGCCGGGCACCACCTTAACCGGGGCGGCAACACCCACCCCGGAGCCATCGATTAACCCTGACGTAACGGCACTAACCACACCGGCCCAGGGGGAATGCACGGCAGGCCGGACGCCCGCACGGCAGCCTGATCACGTGCCTCCACCGGGGGGATGTACATCGATACCGGCGGGGGCGGGGTCGGCGAAATCCGTTGCCGTGCGGGGGGCTCGGCCAGGGGAAGTGCTCCGTAGGCGAGTACGGCGCGGGTGACTCTACTGCATACCGATTACAGCGGATAAGTCCTCAATGTCGTCACACAAGGCTCGGCGGGGTGCCGCCGCGTTGTGTCCGCTGGGCGGTTGCTCAGGCGGCGCCGCGCTTCACGACGACGGTGGCCGCAAGGCGGTCGTGCAACGCCTGCCGGCGCACGCCCTCGTACATCAGGCCCGCGTTCCCCACCCAGAAGACACCGGCGATCAGACCGAACACCGGGACGGGCCGTACGGCAATAGGAAGCGCATAGGTGGCCGACCGCAGCAGGGAACGCGCCACCCCTAGCCGTGGGGGCTTCTGAAGCTCTTCCTCCGGAACGCTCCCGTTCTCTGAGGCATCCCCCAGAGCGACTTCCGCCGCGGCTACGGGAGCTCCTTCCACGGCGCCTTCCGGGACTCGTTCCGGGACGTCTTCCAGGACGTCTTCGTGCCCGCCTTCCCGGAAGCCTTCCGCGGCATGTTCCCAGCCGTCTTCAGGAGCGCCTTCCGCCACACCTTCCGCGGCGCCTTCGCGATCCGCTTGGCGGACGCGTTCCGAGGCGCCTTCGACCGTTCCTTCCACGCCGCCTTCCACAGCGCCTTCCCGGACGCCTTCCCGGACGCCTTCGGCTTCTTCGGCGCCTTCGCCTTCCGCCGCTATGGAGGGCTCTGGCGCGCTTTCGACGTCCCGCCGGGCCGTGACGGGCCCCGGCGCCCCCGGCACGCCCCCTGAGGCCGCGAGAGCCGCGCTGCGCACGCCCGGCAGACCCGAGCCGACCCAAGGCCCCTCAGCGACCTCAGAAACGCTCTGGGAGGCTCCCAGGGCACCGTCCGCGGGCGCCGCCGCCCCCTCCGGGACGGGGAACCGCACGACCTCGATGCCCGCGAAACGCTTGCCGAGCGTGCGCCCCCACAGGGAGAGCTGGATCCACTCGTACAGCAGCAGGAAACCGGCGACGGCCGGCGGCGCGACGACGTCGAAGTCGGCGGCCGGCACCACCTCGCGGACGACCGCCACCACGGGCAGCCCCACCACGAGCGTGTCGACGATCCGGGCGAGCAGCCGCTGCCCCGGCTCGGCCAGGCCGGGAACGACCTCCGGGAGCGGCCCCTCGTCAGGAGGCCCCTCGTCGGGGAGCGGGTCGGCCTTCGGTGACTGATCCGCCGCCGCCATGTCCCGCCTTACTCCCTGTACTCGGAGTACTCGTCGTAACCCGCATCGCCGTCCTCGACCCGCTCGTCGATGACAAGCGTGCCCGCGAAGCGGTCGTGCAGGGACTGGTGCAGAGGCTGGTCCCAGATCGCCCACAGGTAGGCCATCAGAGCGCCGATCCAGACCAGGAGCATCCCGTACGCCAGGTAGTCCCACACCATCACGGCCAGGACCAGGAAGAAGAACCCGCCGATCAGGTAGCCCACGTGGATGATGCCCGCGCGCCACACCGCCTGGGTGGTCGTCAGGGCGTCACCGGCGGGACGCACCTGGACGACGCCCAGGTGCAGCATCCGCTTGCCGAGCGTGCGCCCCCAGAGGGAGAGCTGCACCGCCTCGTAAATGAAGGGCAGCACCGACAGGACCGCGAACAGCGTGAAGATGATGGGCCAGTTCCAGATGCCGCCCTCGGTGTCGGTCTTGCTGCCCGCGCTGTCCAGGCCGATCGTGCCGATGACGATCGGCAGGACGAGCGCGAACCCGAACACCGCCACCAGCGCGTTGTCGAGCAGGCGTGCGCCCGCGCGCCGGTAGATGGGGGCGAGGGGCAGGCTGGCGGCCTCGGAGACGTCGTCCTGGTCGCCGCCGTAGTACCCCTGGTCCTGGTACCCCTGGTCCTGGACGGGCTGCTGCTGCCACCCCTGCTGCTGGGGAGGCGGCGCCTGGTTCTGCCACTGCGGCTGGTTCTGCCACTGCTGTTGTTGCGGCTGCTGCCATTGGGGCCCCTGGTAGGGCGGCGGCGGGCCGTACGACCCCTGTCCCTGTCCCTGCGGCGGGCCCGGCTGCGGCGGCTGGGAGTGCCTGCCGCGTCGGGGGGATCTACTCATCGGTCAGTCCTCCAGGCGAAGCAACATCCGGGTATTGCCCAACGTATTCGGCTTGACCCGGTCGAGGTCCAGGAACTCTGCCACGCCTTCGTCGTAGGAGCGGAGGAGTTCTTCGTACACCTCTGGTGAAACGGGAGTCCCGAGGATGGGACGGAACCCGTGACGCCCGAAGAACTCCACCTCGAAGGTAAGACAGAACACCCTTCGCACGCCCAGTTCCCGTGCCGTGTCCAGCAGGCGGGCCACGATGCGGTGACCGATCCCGCGTCCCCCGTATCCCCGCTCGACGGCGACCGAACGGACTTCCGCGAGGTCCTCCCACATGACGTGCAGCGCGCCGCATCCGACGATCCGGCCACCGCCGGGGGCCACAGGGCCGTCCCCCTCCGGTACGGGAAACCTCTCCTCGGCGACCCAGAACTCCTGCACGTCCTCGTAGAGCTTGACGGTGGACTTCTTGAGCAGGCGGCGCCCCGATCCCGCGTACAGGCCGACCAGCCGGCTGATGTCCTGGACGTCGGCGGTGCGGGCACGCCTGATCACGACTTCCACAAACAACCGACGTTATCGGACGGCCGCGGCCCGTCCCGACGAAGGGTGTGAGCGCGCGGAACGGTTCTGGGGGACGGCGGGCAAAATACGGCAAAGCACAACCCAAATACCAGACATACCAGTCATTCAACTCAGAATCGGTCACGGCACCTGGGTTTTCGTCACATCCGGTTGGCACGCCCCTCCGGTTCCGTTAGTCTCCTGCGCTGACATCGGCCGCCGGGACCGATCGCCGGGACATCCGCCCGGACACGGGCGGCCGGACCGCCGAGTCCACGGGCCGCCGCCAGCGTTCCGGGAGCCGGGAACCCAATGTCGGAAGCGTTCCGGGAGCCTCCCGGAGCCGAGACCGACCGGGGTCAATCCGCGTCCATCGCCGCGGACGGGCTGCTCCTTGCCCGCACCCGTCAGCTAACTCGGTAGGCGGACGAGGAGAGGAGAGTTGGTGGAGCGCTCGCGCCCTGGTTCCTTTTCGCGCATGAGACCGGCCGCACGGCTGCGCGCCGGCACGCTGGCCGGCACCGTCGCCGCGATGACCGTGCTGGCACCGCCCGTCGCGGCGCACGCCGACCCCGAGCCGTCCACCAAGGAGCTGCAGACCCAGGCGCACAAGCTCGCCGACCAGCTCGAGCAGCTGACCGAGCAGTACAACGGCCTCAAGGTCAAGCTCCAGCAGTCGCAGCGGGCCGCCAAGGTCGCCACCGACAACGCCGCGCGCCAGGAGAAGGCACTGCAGGGCGTCCGCGAGAAGCTCGGCAGCCTGGCCGCCACCAGCTACATGCAGGGCGGCGCCACCGACCCCACCGTCTCCTTCGTCGCCGCCCAGGACCCGCAGGCCATGCTCGACCAGGCCGCGACCCTGCGCTACTTCGCCACCCAGGACGGCACCCGCGTCGCGAGCATGATGCAGGCCATGCAGGCCGCCCAGCGCGCCCGCAAGTCCGCCGACGAGCGCTCCCAGCAGGTGGAGAAGCTGCGCGGCCAGCTCGACTCGCAGCGCAAGAAGGTCACCACGCTGTATGAGAAGGTGCGTGGCAAGCTCGTCAAGCGCGACCCCACCCAGCTCGCCAAGCTGCCCGTCGTCGGCAGCGGCAAGGCCGCGCAGGCGCTGCGGCTGGCGATGACCAAGATCGGGCGCCCGTACGTGTGGGGCGCCGAGGGCCCGTCCACCTTCGACTGCTCCGGCCTGATCATGTGGGCCTACAAGCAGGTCGGGATCAGCCTGCCGCACTACACCGGCAGCCAGTGGAACGCCGGCACGCACATCTCCAAGAGCCAGATGCAGCCGGGCGACCTGATCTTCTTCTACTCCGACCTGCACCACGTGGGCCTGTACGTGGGCGACGGCAAGATGCTGCACGCCCCGCAGACCGGTGACGTGGTGAAGATCGCCCCGATCGCCGGTCGCCCGTTCGCGGGGGCGGTCCGGGTCGCCTGATCCCTCTCGAAAACCATCCGGAAGCGGCACACCTCAAACACCAAACCCATCTCGCCCGCAGGGGGGTTCGCCCACCCAGGCCGCTGGCCCGCCCGGACCTCGCCCGCCGGGAGGCTCGCCCACTCGGAGCGCCCGCCCACTCGGGGTGCTCGACCGCGGGGGGTTCGCTCGCTCAAGGCGCTCGGCCACCCAGAGCACTCGCCCGCTAGGGCCTGTCCCGTGATCATGTGATCGGACAGCCAGACCTTAAGGGGTTGGGGGACACGGGGCCGAGAAACTGCGAACGTGCGCGGATGCTAGTTTCCTTCCCCGTGATGGAACATCAGGACGACACCCGGGCGGCCTACGACGGGGTCGTCAAGCTGTATGCGTCGATGTTCGCTAATCAGTTGGAGACGCAGCCGTTCTCGCGGAACATGATCGGTACCTTCGCTGAGCTGGTGCGCGGGACGGGGAACCTGCGGGCAGTCGACGTCGGGTGCGGGCCTGGACATCTGACGGCCATGCTGCACGATCTGGGGCTGGACGCCTTCGGGCTCGACTTCTCCCCGGGCATGGTCGACCACGCCCGGCGGGCCCATCCGGCGCTGCGGTTTGATGAGGCGCGGATGGAGGCCCTGCCGGTCGAGGACGGCGCGCTCGGCGGCGTGCTGGCCCACTACTCGATGATCCACACCCCTCCTGGGGATTTGCCCGCGCTGCTCGCCGAGCAGGTGCGTGTGCTGGCACCGGGCGGCCTGCTCCTGGTCTCGTTCTTCGCGACCGACGGATCGGAGCCGGTCCGCTTCGACCACAAGGTGACGCCCGCCTATAGCTGGCCAGCGGACCGGTTCGCCGAGTTGCTGGCCGGGGCCGGGCTCCTCCCGTTCGCCCGGCTGCTCCACGACCCGGCCTCCGAGCGGGGCTTCCTCGACGCCCACTTGCTGGCCCGCCTCCCCTAGATCGTGCCCGTGGCCTTTGGGGGCGGTTTGGTGTAGATCATCCATGTGGATGAGGAACGTCTGAAGCGTCATGATCTGACGGATGCGGAGTGGCTGCTGTTGGAGCCGCTGCTGCCGTCACAGACCGTGCATGGAGCTCGGTGGAATGATCATCGGACGGTGATGAACGGGATCTTCCATCGGACGCGTACGGCCACGCCGTGGCGTGACCTGCCGCCCTGTTATGGCAGGTGGAAGACGGTCTACAACCGGCATCGCCGGTGGTCGCTGGATGGGACGTGGGAGCGGATCCTGGACGGGCTGCGGGCGGGCTGCGACGAGGTCGAGGGCGAGGATTGGACGGTCAGCGCGGACTCGACTGTGGTCCGCGCGCACCAGCACGCGGCCGGGGCACGGCACGCTCCGGCCGTCGACCTGCCTTCAAAGGGGCTTGCAAAGATCACGAAGTGACGTCGGCGGGTCGGGAGGCCCTGGGACGGTCACGGGGCGGGCTGTCCACGAAGATTCACCTGGTGGCCGATCGGCGGTGCCGACCGATCAGCCGGATCCTCACCCCGGGCCAGCACGCGGACTGCCCGAAGTTCATCCCGCTGCTGAAGTCCATCCGCATCCCGCGCCGTGGCCCTGGACGACCCCGCAACCGGCCGGCCAGGGCGATGGCCGACAAGGCCTACTCCTCTCGCACCAACCGCCGCTACCTGCGCAAACGCAACATCAAGGCCGTCATCCCGATGAAGAAGGACCAGGCCGCCAACCGCACGAGACTCGGCTCCAAAGGCGGCAGGCCCCCGGTCTTCGACCGGGAGGCCTACAAAGAACGCAACACCGTCGAGCGCTGCGTGAACAAACTCCGCCAGCATCGTGCCGTGGCCACTCGCTACGACAAACGACAACGCATCTACCAGGGCACCATCGACGTCGCCTCGATCCGCATCTGGCTCCGCGACCCCGTCACATGATCACGGGACACGGCCTAGAGGGTTCGCCCGCTCAGGGGCCTCGCCCGCCAGAGGGCGAGGTTGCTCGTGGGATTCGCCCGTTCGGAGGGCTCGTCCGCTCGGGGCTCTGGTCCGCGCGGGAACTCGTCCACTCGGGGGGCTCGCTACTTGAGGGGTTCGCCCGTTGGGGTTTGCCTGCTCGAGGCGGTGGTCTGGCTGGGCTCGTCCACTCGGGGGCTCGTCGCCTCGGGGCTTGCCCGCTTGGGGTGCTCGCCCGCCGGGGGTTCGCCCGCCGAGGGCTCGTCCACTCGCGGGGGCGTCGCTCGCCTGGGGCTTGGCGAAGGGGAGGCCGCGGTGCCGGGGAGGGCTTCACGCGGCGGGAGGTTGTTTGGGCGGGGGGCCTTAGCCAGGGGGTAGGGAACAACGTCCGCGGCGACGCCTCGCAGGGACCTACCTGCCAGGGGGCGACGCCGCCGCTACGGGGGAAGGACGGAGTTCGTCTTCTCTACTGCCGGTTCCTGCATTCCGCCCGCCTCCTCCTGACGAGCGGGGCCGTGCGACCCTGAACGGATCGTCGACCTAGATGAGCTGCCTACGGGCCGCCCACACAACGGCCTCGATAGGGGTGTTGACCTCGAGCCGATCGCAGATCGTCCGAAGCCTGCGCCGCAGGGTGCGCGCGCTGAGCTCGAGCTTGCGTGCCGCCACATCGGCTGTGACACCGCTGGCGATCTGCGCGAGCAGGCGGATCTCCTCCTCGCTCAATCGCAGATCGTCGGTGCCACGACGTGCGAGTGTGGCCTGTTCCACTCCGTCCTCCCTCGTCCGTGGTGATGACCGCGGGGATGCAGCCGTTCGCTACACAGGCACGGGTAGGCCTCGATCTGTACGCGTTGGTTGCCGGGTCCGGACCCTCCGGACTGAGATCATCTCTCTTGCCGAAGCGCGCGCTTGGCCGGAGGTGGCCGATGGGCCGGTTGACGGGCGCCATGGGGGAACTCCAGGTGACGATGCACTCGTTGGCCAACCGAACGCGGACGCACCTCCGGGTGCGACGGACGCGCCCACGATGGAGTGGACGGCGGTCCCGCCGGAGAGGAGGGCGTCTTGTCCGAGACGGGTCTTGATCGCCAGCCATCTCCACCCGTCCCTTCTCGCTCGATCTTCCGACTCCCCCGTCCCGGCCGTGGACGAAGATCGTGAATCGTTTCAAGCCACGCTTCGGCTCGGAACGCTAGGCGGCCGGATCCGGCCCGTCAAGCGCCCGTTAAGCACTTTGTGCACGCGTATGAACACACACCGTGGTCGACCGCACGGGGGCATCCTGCGGAAAACTCGATAACCTGCGAAAACAAGCCCGGGGTCGGACGAGGAGAGAGTTGCCACAGACCAGCATCCGCGAGGTTGCGAGGCGCGCCGGAGTTTCAGTTGGGACGGTTTCGAATGTCCTAAACCGGCCAGACCTCGTGGCCGAAGCTACCCGTGACCGCGTTCGCGCGGCGATCCAGGAGCTCGGATTCGTGCGGAACGAGTCGGCCCGGCGGCTCCGCCAGGGCCCGCGGCGCTCCTCTGATCGACGCGCGACCAAGCCGCGCCCCCGGGCGTTCGGCATCGTCGTGGAGGACCTCACCAACCCCTACGCCACCGACGTCGCCCGCGGCGCGGAGCTGACGCTCAACGACGCCGGGCACGACGCCCTCTGGCTCAGCAGTGAGTACTCCGCGCGCAAGGAGCGCCGCAACCTGGACATGCTCGTGGAGCACGAGGCTGCCGGGGTACTGGTCGTCCCGGTGGGGCTCGACCCGGCCGGGATCGACCGGCTGCGCTCCTCGTCCGGCATGGCCGTGGTACTGATCGACCACGCCGGCCCGGACGTGTGCTCCGTCCAGGTCGACCATGTGGCGGGCGGCGACATCGCCGCGGCGCACCTGCTGACGCTCGGGCGCGAACGCCTGGTGTTCGTGACCGGGAGGCCGGCCCCGCTGCCGGTGGTGGAGCGCGGCGAGGGCGCGGCGCGCACGCTGGCGAAGGCCGGCGGCGGCGAGATGATCACGCTGACGCAGCGTGCGCTGTCACCCACCGAGGGGCGGGCCGCCGCGCACCGGCTGCTGAAGATGTCGCCGGTGCCGACCGGCGTGTTCTGCGCGAACGACCTGCTGGCGATCGGCCTCACCAACGAGCTGCTGCGGCTGGGCGTGTCCATACCGGACGAGATCGCCGTGATCGGCTACGACGACATCGAGCTGGCGACCAGTTCGGCGGTGCCGCTGACCACCATCCGGCAGCCCCGGTTCTCGGTCGGCGAGGAGGCCGCGGAGCTCGCGCTGGCCGAGTGGGCCGAGGGCGAGTCGCACCTGCACCGGCAGGTGATCCTGACGCCTGAGCTGGTCGAACGGGAGTCCGCCTGACGCCGGACCGACCGCTGTTGACAACCTGTCCGACAGTGCCAGGCTGGGGGGCATGGCACACGTCATCGACGCGGCCGGCGTCCTGGGCTTCGACCCGTTCGACCCCGCCTTCCGCGCCGACCCGTACGGCCACTACCGGCGGCTCGACGCTTCCGGCGTCCCCGCGCGCACCCCGGCCGGGCTGTGGGTCACCACCTCCCACACGCTGTGCGAGCAGGCGCTGCGCGATCCCGGCTTCGGCCACCGTCCCGAGAACGCCGGCCTGTGGCGTGACGCGCCGATGCGCCGCCGCTCGTTCCTCACCATGGACCCGCCCGACCACACCCGGCTGCGGCGGCTGGTGAGCAAGGCGTTCACGGCCCGCCTCGTCGAGCGGCTGCGGCCGCGGGTGGAGGAACTGGTCGACGGACTGGTGGACGCGGCGGCCCGGGAGTCGGCCACCGCCGGCACGGTCGACTTGATCGGCACGCTCGCCTACCCGCTGCCGGTCATCCTGATCAGCGAGCTGCTGGGCGTGCCACCGGAGGACCGCGACCTGTTCAAGGGCTGGTCGGACGCGCTCGCCCGCGGCCTGGACCCCGACTTCGTGCTGCCCGCCGCCGATCTGGCGCGCCGCGACGAGGCACGCGAGGAGTTCGCCGCCTACTTCCGCGGCCTGGCCGACCGGCGCCGCGCCGAGCCGCGCGACGACCTGCTGAGCGCGCTGGTCGCGGTGTCGGACGGCGGCGAGACGCTGTCGGAGGAGGAGCTCCTGGCCACCTGCGTGCTGCTGCTGGTGGCGGGCCACGAGACCACCGTCAACCTCATCGGGAACGGCGCGCTGGCGCTGCTCCGCGACCCGGCCGCACGCGAACGGTTCCGCGCCCGCCCGGACGACGTCGCGGCGGCCGTCGAGGAGCTGCTGCGGTACGACCCGCCCGTCCAGCTCACCCTGCGCGCCGCGCTGCGCGACCGCGAACTGGGGGGCGAGACGATCCGGCAGGGCGAGATGGTGCTGCTCCTCACCGGCGCCGCCAACCGCGACCCGGCCGCCTTCGCCGCCCCCGACCGGCTGGACCTGTCCCGCTACGCCGCCTCCGAGGCACCGCGCCATCTCGCCTTCGGGCACGGCATCCACTACTGCCTGGGGGCTCCCCTGGCCCGGCTGGAGGGCCAGATCGCGCTGAGACGGCTCTTCGAGCGCGAAGTGACCCTGACCGGTGCCCCGCTCACCTACCGCGACAATCTCGTCCTACGCGGCCTCTCCGAGCTCCGGGTGAACGTGGCGTAGCGTCACTCCGGTTTGACCAACGGGAACAGGATCGTCTCGCGGATGCCCTTGCCGGTGAACGCCATGATCATCCGGTCGATCCCGGCGCCCATCCCGCCGGTCGGCGGCATCGCGTACTCCAGGGCGCGCAGGAAGTCCTCGTCCAGCTGCATCGCCTCGAGATCGCCCCCGGCCGCCAGCAGCGACTGCTCGGTCAGCCGCCGGCGCTGCTCGATCGGGTCGACCAGCTCCGAGTACGCGGTGCCCAGCTCGGTGCCGAAGCCGATCAGGTCCCACTTCTCGGTCAGCAGCGGCTCCGCGCGGTGCTGCCGGGTCAGCGGCGAGGTCTCCAGCGGGTAGTCCATGACGAACGTCGGCTGGACCAGGGTGTGCTCCACCAGCTCCTCGAACACCTCCTGGACGAGCTTGCCCTGCCCCCACTTCGGGTCCCAGGAGACGCCGCGCCCGTCGGCGAGCTTGCGCACGGTCTCGATCGGCGTGTGCGGGGTGATCTCCTCGCCCAGCGCCTCCGACACCGCCCCGTACAGCGTGATCCGCGGCCACTCGGGCAGCCCGAGGTCGTACTCCGCGCCCTCGTGGACGACCACCGTGGTGTCCAGCGCCGCGACGACGGCGCGCTGGTACATCCGCTGCGTCAGGTCGGCCATGTCGTTGTAGTCGAGGTAGGTGCCGTACGCCTCGACCATCGTGAACTCGGGGTTGTGGGTGGAGTCGGCGCCCTCGTTCCGGAAGTTCCGGTTGATCTCGAAGACCTTGTCGATGCCGCCCACGACGAGCCGCTTGAGGTACAGCTCGATCGCGATCCGCAGGTACAGATCCATGTCGTAGGCGTTGATGTGGGTCTGGAACGGCCGCGCCGCCGCCCCGCCGTGGATCGGTTGGAGCATCGGCGTCTCGACCTCGAGGTAGCCCTCGTCGTGCCAGAAGTCGCGGACCGCGCGCACCGTGGCGCTGCGGATCCGGGCCATGGAACGGGCCTCGTCGTTGACGATCAGGTCCACGTACCGCTGCCGCACCCGCGCCTCGGGGTCGGTCAGCCCCGCGTGCTTCTCCGGCAGCGGCCGCAGGCACTTGGACGTGATCGCGAACCGGTCCGCCATGATCGACAGCTCGCCCCGCCGCGAGGTGATGATCTCGCCCTCGACCCCGACATGGTCGCCGAGGTCGACCTCCCGCTTCCAGAAGTCGAGCTGCTCCTGCCCGACCTTCGCCAGCGACAGCATCACCTGGACGTCGCCGCTGCCGTCGCGGATCGTCGCGAAGCACAGCTTGCCGGTGTTGCGGACGAGCATGACGCGACCGGCGACGCCGACCTTCTCGCCCGTCTCGGTGCCCGGCTCCAGCTCGGGGTATTTCTCCCGCACCTCGGCGATGGTCGCCGTGCGGGGAAAGGTCACCGGGTACGGGTCGATCCCGCTCTCGCGGAGCCGGTCGAGCTTCTCCCGGCGCACGCGCATCTGCTCCGGGAGCTCGTCGTAGGTCTCGTCACTCACCCGCCCAAGGCTATCGACCCGACACAACCAATTAAGCCCACCACCCGCCCTACGCGGCCGCCCGCCCAGGCCGCGCTCCTCAAGGGGGCGAGGGCGAAGCCCCGCAGGGCCCGTTGGGGCGGAGCCCCCGCCGGAGGCGAGGGGGCTGGTGTTTGAATCGGTCCTCGCTCCGCTCGGGCCGCGCCCCCTGGGGCTCCCGCCCCAGACCCCAAGGCAGGGGGCTCCGCCCCCCACACCCCCCGAAAACCCGGGACGACAAGCAGAAGACAAGCCCTCAAGGGACGCCCGAAGTCCACCAACACGAATCCTGGATCACACGCCCACTTGCCGTTCGGTCACTGACCAACGGGGTTCTCCCGCTTGCCCAGCGGAACGGCTGATCTGTGATCCCATCGGTAGAGCCGTCCGTCACGGACCTGCTCGACAAGGTGAACCTCACCGACCCGCCGGCGGCCCCGGGATTGGAGCGCGAGCGCGTCGATGATGGGTTTCGCTGGGCCATCCCGGTGGCTGTAGGCGACGGAGACGTGCGGGCCCCAGTCGGGCTCGTCGGCGAGCTGGTGCACGTACCGATGCGGCCACGGCGTCTCGGAGCGCCTCGCGCACCGGGTCGAGGGCCTGCGGCGGACGGACGCCGAGCATGATCGCCTCGCTGTGGAACCACAGCTTGCCCAGCTCCACCTCCACAGGGGCCAAGGCGCCGAGCCGTTCCGCAGCCCCTTCAAGCATGGCGTCGACCTCGGCCACGCTGATCTCGTCGGCGAACCCGATGATCTGCGTGGTCATGTGCAGCCACTCCTCCGGGATCAAGTCCAGGCCGTCCAATCCGGCGAGCTTGTCCTGGCACTGGCGTACGAGCTCGCGGGGCTCGGGCTGGTCGTGCAGCAGGATGTGCCACACCAAAAGGCGCCGACCCGGCCTGGCACCGGGCCGCCACCACCAGTGATCGGACATACGGATCGGATATGGGCTCATAGGGCCTCCGGGGTGGCGAGGGCCGCGTGCTCAAGCGAACTGAGCTGGAAGGCGTGGATGCGGAGTTGCGGTTATCCGCGGTGGCGTCCGCACGAGTCCCTGGCGTGGTGGCGGGGTGTGACGTCGCCGGTCGCCAGGACCTCGGCCAGAGCCGCAGCGAACTTCTCCAACGCCTCGACCCGCCCCATGGGGGTGGCCGATTCTGCGACGCCGTCGTCGCGGCGGCACAGCCATGTCTGACCGTCGTCGTCGGTCAGCACGATGACCTTCGTATTGGCGAGGTGAAAGGTCGCGTCCTTGTGACCGCCGCCGTTCAGGACGTCCTCCATGCCGGGCGTCTCATTCATCTGCTGATCTCCCGTAGCTGGTCGCGTGCCTCGCCGATCTCCTGCACCCGTCCCCATGGGAGGGTGCTCGACAGGATGTGGCCGACGTGGATCGTCAGGCGACGCGAGGTCACCAGCGGAACGATCTTTGCAAGGGCGCTCATCCCCTCGGCGACCGCGCCAAGGTCACGGGCCTTGATCGCCGACTTGGTGAGCCGGGCCCGATAGAGGCCGAGCAGCAGCGGAGATCGGGACTCCACCGACGCGACGGCCGCTTGAAGGTCGACAGCGCCCTGGCTGTGCAGGCCACAGTCGCTCAGCGCAATTCCCGAGTTTGCCATCAGCTCGGCGCCGTCGACCGGACTCAGCCGACCGGCAAGGCCTTGGGCTTTCTCCAGCGCCCGCCGCACAGGCCGTTCCTGTCCGGGGAGCACGGCTAGGGAGCGGCCGAGGCGGACCAGCAGCATTGCGCGGGTCGCGTCATCGAGGCCGTCGAGGGCAAGGCCGCAGCGAACGTATTCAGCGGCGCGGGAGTTCGGTACGCCATAGGTGCGGATGAGCGACAGGGTTGCGTAGGCGTGCGCTTGGCCGCGCGTGTCTTCCGCCTTGACGGCGAGCGCGAGGGCGAGCGAGGCGACTCGCTCAGCTTGGTCCAGGTGCCGGGTGTCGTGGAGCACGAGCGCGGCCTGCCGGGCCAACTCGGACCCGGCGACCTGAAGGCCGGTGTCCTTCTCGCCGACCGCAGGGGCGATGTGGTGGACGTGGCGCATGGCCTCGCGGATGAGCGGGGCGCCGCCGATCTGCTCCTCAGTATGGGCAAGGCGGTCGGCGAGCAGTTGCACGAACGCTGCGTCACGATACGGGTTCGTTTGGGTCGCCGAGGGGATCAAGGCGACGCTCGCCGCCGACGCCAGGAATCGGCGTCTCTTCACAGGGTCCTCCTCCTGGCTGGGTACCAGCTCCAGCTCCCAGCCCGCGCGGCGCAGCAGGTCGGCGGATCGGGCCATCCCAGGGTCGCGTTTGCCTGACAGGACCATCGAGACCCAGGGCTGCGGGACGCCGAGCTTGCGGGCGAGTGCGGCACCAGTCAAGCCGTGGCGTTTCATGACCACCGTAAACGCCTCGCCGAGGCTGCTCACGCCCATGCCTCGCAACGTATAACGGCGCGTTATGGGGTGACTACCCAGCTGGACGAACCGTTCCTACCGTGCTGCGCACAGCGTGTCACCCGACACGAAAGACGGCCCCGGCCCGGTGCGCGAACACCGGGGGAGCCCGGAGCCTCGGCCGGAAGGAGACTCCGACCTATGGCTGATGGTAGATCCATCACCGATCCCCTCGCCCAGCTTGCCGCGTTCCTGGGCGGGCAGGGCCTCAAGACCGAGCTGACCGAGCGCGGCTTGAAGGTGGTCAACCCGGAGATCGCCGGGTGCTGCTCGGCCAACGCGGCCGACACGGTCACCTGCCGTCCGCGGCCGGAGGACGGCGGGCGGCTGTGGCTGTGGACGTCGTGGGGCGAGCCGATCGCCGAGGCCGACCACATCGTCGACGCCGCCCTGATCATCCGCGGCAACCTCGCCCGTCGCGCACTGGGAGAGGTCGCGCGGTGAGCGCGATGGCTCCGCCACCGGCGGAGGTCTCCCGGATCGTCGCCGAGTTCGGCCGCCGTTTTCCGGGCGTTGTGGCCTGGTGGGGACGCTCCACGGGGAGTTGGTGGGCGCTGACCCGCGACGGCTTTGGCCGTGACCATTTGGTGGAGGCGCCCGACCCGGCCGAGCTGTCTCGCCGCGTGCGGTCCGTCCTCACCACGCCCCGATTCGCCCACGACCGCCAAAGCCGTCGGACGCCCGGCACACCCGACGCCGGTCGGCCCGGCGCAAACCCGGGCCGCAAACGCACGGCCGCCGGGGACTCCTCGGGCACAGCCCGCTTTGCGGGCGTTGCTGACACCCGCGACGATTTCTGGAGCGCGAAGCATGCCTCGCTTCACCAACCCGTCCGGCCTGGC
The DNA here is from genome assembly GCF_055379765.1 of Actinomadura rugatobispora. Classification (NCBI taxonomy): domain Bacteria; kingdom Bacillati; phylum Actinomycetota; class Actinomycetes; order Streptosporangiales; family Thermomonosporaceae; genus Actinomadura; species Actinomadura rugatobispora. The sequence continues at coordinate 3,701,740 of NZ_AP029191.1, forward strand.
ACCGTACGCGCCATTCGGCCCGCTCGACAGCCTGCACGGCGCACTCCGCCGAGCCTTCCCCCAGGTGAGCGCAGCGCGCGTCAGGATGCCGTCGGAGTTCCTCACCGTCGCCTACCGGCACCGGGGGCCTTGGCGGATCTGCTGGGACGACGGCGACGAGCTGTTCGTCTGGGCCTCTGGTCCTGACAAGGACAAGCCCGTCGGCACCCTCATCTACGTCGAGCGAACCGCACAGCGCGTCGCGCGCCCGCTCGGCGTGACCACCGACGTGCTGCGGTGCTGACACGCCGCACGTAGACGCGGCTAGGACGGCTCACCGAGCGCCAGTGACGCTGAACCCAATTCCGACGCGCGCCCGTCCAGACGGCGGGGCGGGCTGGCCGAAACGGCGCGGCAGCCAGCCCGCTCCGCATCGAAGCCGTGCGCCGATCACACCTCCTCGCGGGAAATCTCCATGCACCCCGGGGCTGGCCGCACGGTCCAGATCCCCGGGCGGTGAGGCGGAAGCGTCACCGCCCGGGAAGCAAGGGAATCGTGCGGCCGGTGCTCTTTCAGTCCCCCCGGAGGGCACCGGCCGCACCCACAGGCTGCGGCTCCGGTAGATGGCGCGCGCCGGGGCCAGAGCAGCAACATCCACAGCGCGCCGGAGGTGCACATGACCATCGCCACCGACCAGACGGCCAGCGCCGTCAAGAACCCGCGCACGCTGATCCCCAGCTGGGCGTTCGACCTGCTGGTGTACGACTTCCGCAAGAAGCACCACACCTCGCACGCCTACACCGAGCGCGTCGTCGGCCAGACCCTGGTGTTCCTGAAAGCCGCAGGTCAGATTCGCCGTGAGGCGCGGCGTGACCCCGGCGCCTACGTCAGGATCGTGCCGACCAGGCCGGTCGATGAAGCGTGGCACGAGGCCCTCCAGCGGACCGAGGTGTACCTTCCGATGAGCCTGGCGTTCGCGAACTCGATGATCCACCACCGGCCTGTGATGGACGACGACATCGCCTCCGGGGCCGCCCTCGCCCGCACCATCCCGTACCTGCACCGCACGGGCATGTACGTCGACCCGGAGTTCTGGAACGCCGAGGCCGGGTCGTCCTGCTGCCCGCCCGAGTGCAACGACCAGGGCGGCCGGGAGTTCCTCGGCTCCTGGGAGGGCCGGGTCGCCGACGGGCCGCTCACCATCTCGTTCTGACCGAAGGAGCCTCAATGCGCACCGACTGGAGTGAGCTGCCCACCCAGGTTCGGGACGGGATCCTCGCCGAGACGGGCCCGATCAGCAGGGTCGAGCCCGCGCCGACGGGAAACCACGCCGACGTCGCCTCCACGCTCCACGCCCTGGACGGGCGGGTGTTCGTCAAGGCTGCGCGGAAGCTCGCGGACCGGGACGGCCCCGAGGTCATGTCGCTGCGCCGCGAGGCGGCCATCAATCCCTTCGTGACCGAGTTCACTCCCCGGCTCCACTGGACGGTGGAGGCCGGGGAGTGGCTCGCCCTTGGGTTCGAACACATCACCGGACGAGCCGCGGACTTCACCCCAGGCTCGGCGGACTTGGAGATCCTCGCCAAGACCGTCCACGCTCTCCAGACCACATCCTGCCCCGACGTGGTGCGGATGGCCGTGGAGCGGCGCTGGACCTCCGTCGGCGACGACGTCACACCGCTGGCCGGCGGCGCGCTGCTGCATACCGACCTGAACGAGGACAACTTCCTGATCGCCGACGGGCACGCGTACCTGGTCGACTGGGCGTTCGCCGCTCGCGGCGCCCCGTTCGTCGAACTGGGGCTGCTCATCCCGTGGCTGCTCAAGGCTGGCCACACCCCCGAGCAGGCCGACGCGTGGGTCACCCGGTTCGGTTCGTGGACCGATGCTGACCCCGCGCACATCGACCTGTTCTCGAAAGTGTTCGCGGCCAAGTGGTGGGCCAACGGCCAGACCAACACCGCCGACTGGGTGCGGTTGCACGCCGACCTCACTGGCCGGTGGGCGGAGTACAGGCTCGGGAGCCGACCATGACCGACTGGATACAGCATCACCCCACCACACCGATGACCACGCGGGACGGCCGGGCCGTCGAGATCGATGTGGAGATCGCGCCTCTGGTCGAACAGCTCTGGCGGCTGGGTTACACGACCAAGCTGGCGTGCCAGGATGCAGGCGAGGCGATCCTGCACGGCGGAACCCGTGTGGCTCCCTCCGACCGGGACCGCCAGTCGGCCTGCCACGCTGGCAGGGCCTGGATCATCGTGGGCGTCGACGACGGTCCCGCGCTGCTGAAGGCCGTACGATCTCTGGCCAGCGCGGGCACCTGGCGGTCATTCCCTGTCACCAAGGGCAACGACCCCGAGGCGTGGATGTCGATCACCTTCCCCCGACGGGACATCACCGCGGCTGCCGAACTCCTCCGGCGGGCTTCCGCCGAAGACCAGGCGGGGAGTCGAGCGGTTCCATAAGCGGGTCAGGCTGCCGAGTCGGTGACGCCATTGGCGCTTGTCGAGCGTTGTCCCGGCTTGCCGGTCCGGGGTTTTTCGGGGGGTGTGGGGGGCGGAGCCCCCTGCCTTGGGGGTCTGGGGCGGGAGCCCCAGGGGGCGCGGCCCGAGCGGAGCGAGGACCGATTCATGGGCCCCCCGCCTATCCGCGATTACACGGCGTTTCGTTGGTAGATCAGGCGTAGGCCCACCAGGGTCAGCCAAGGCTCGAAGACGTCGATGCTCCTCGACTCTTCCAGGACGAGGGGGGCCAGGCCGCCGGTGGCGATGACGGTGACCTCGTCGGGGTCGGCGGCGAGCTCTTCCGACATGCGTTCGACGATGCCGTCGACCTGGCCGGCGAAGCCGAAGATGATGCCGGACTGGAGCGCCTCGACGGTGTTCTTGGCGATCACGTTCCGCGGCCGGACGAGTTCGATCTTGTGGAGCTGGGCGCCGCGGACCGAGAGGGCGTCGATGGAGATCTCGATGCCCGGGGCGATCGCGCCGCCGACGTACTCGCCCTTGGCGGAGACGGCGTCGAAGGTGGTGGCGGTGCCGAAGTCGACGACGATGGCGGGGCCGGTGTGCAGGTGGACGGCGGCGAGCGCGTTGACGATGCGGTCGGCGCCGACCTCCTTGGGGTTGTCCATCCGGACCGGGACGCCCGTCTTGACACCCGGTTCGACGATCACCGCGGAGACGTCGCCGTAGTAGCGGCGGCACATCTCACGCATCTCGTGCAGGACGGACGGGACGGTGGAGCACAGCGCGATGCCGCTGATGTCGGTCTCGGCCAGCAGCGGGCTCTGCTGGACCAGGCCCTGGAGGACGACGGCGATCTCGTCGGCGGTGCGCCGCGGGTCGGTGTTGATCCTCCAGTGCTCGATCACCTCCTCGCCCTCGAACAGGCCGAGGACGGTGTGGGTGTTACCGACGTCGATGGTGAGCAGCATCAGGTCCCCGCTGATCAGGTGAAGTCAAGGCCGATGTCGAACACGCGCGCCGAGTGCGTCAGCGCGCCCACTGCAAGGTAGTCCACGCCGGTCACGGCCGCGTCTCGGGCCCGGTCGTACGACAGTCCGCCGCTGGCCTCGAGTTCGGCGCGGCCCGCGACGCGCCGTACCGCCTCGGCCATGTCGGCGTCGCTCATATTGTCCAGCAGGATCGAGGCGGCCCCGACCGCGACGGCTTCGTCGACCTGGTCGAGGGTGTCGCATTCGACCTGGACGTGCAGCGCGGGGTAGACGTCGCGGATGGCCCGGTACGCGCGGGTGATGGAGCCGGCGGCGGCGATGTGGTTGTCCTTGATGAGCGCGGCGTCGTGCAGGCCCAGGCGGTGGTTGACGCCGCCGCCGCAGCGCACCGCGTACTTCTGCAGGGCGCGCAGGCCGGGGAGGGTCTTGCGGGTGTCGCGGACCCTGGCCTTGGTGCCGGCGACGGCGTCGGCCCAGCGGCGGGTCTCGGTGGCGATGCCGGACAGGTGGGTGAGCAGGTTGAGGGCGGTGCGCTCGGCGCGCAGGACGGCCCTGGTGGGTCCGGCGACCGAGAGGAGGACCTGCCCGGCGGTGACGCGGTCGCCGTCGGCGGCCTTGGCGGTGTGGTCGATGTCGAGCAGGTCGAACACGACCTCGGCGACGGGGATCCCGGCGACGACGCCGTCCTCGCGGGCGGTGAGGTCACCGGAGGCGGTGTCGCCGGGCGCGAAGATCGGTTCGCTGGTGACGTCGGTGGGCCCGTCTTCGGCCAGTGCGGTTCGCACCAGGTTTTCCACAGCCTGTGGATCGAGTCCGGCGTCGCGCAGCCGTCCCTCCAGCTCCGGCGTCATGTCACGTTCCTCTCGTAGGTGGTCGTGCCGTCCAGGGCGGTGACCAGGTGGCCGGCCCAGGCGGTGTCGTCGCGGTCGGGGAAGTCCTCGCGCCAGTGGCTGCCGCGGGTCTCCTCGCGGCGGCGGGCGGCGGCGACGATCGCGGTCGCGACCGCGTGCAGGTTGGTCGCCTCCCACGCCTCCACGCCCGGTTCCGCGGTGGTGGCGAGGTCGCGGAGTTCGCGTTCGGCGGCGGCCAGGCCGGCGGCGTCGCGGAGCACTCCGGCGTGCGCCGTCATGATCCGCTGGATGTCCGCGCGGGCGGCCGGGTCGATCAGGCCCTGCTGTCCCTTTGGCGGGACGGCCTGGTCCGGTGGGGGCGAGGCTTCGAGGGCCTCGGCGATGCGCTCGGCGAAGACCAGCCCTTCGAGGAGGGAGTTGGACGCCAGTCGGTTGGCGCCGTGCACGCCCGTGCAGGCGACCTCGCCGCACGCGTACAGGCCGGGGACCGACGTGCGTCCGTACAGGTCGGTGCGGACGCCGCCGCTGGCGTAGTGCGCGGCCGGGACGACCGGGATCGGCTCGGTCACCGGGTCGATGCCGTGGTGGCGGCAGGCCGCGAGGATGGTCGGGAAGCGCCGCTCCCATGTGCGGGCGCCCAGGTGGCGGCCGTCCAGCAGCATGTGCGGTGTTGTGGTTTCCCGCATCCGGTTCATGATCGCCTTGGCGACGATGTCGCGCGGCGCCAGTTCGGCCAGCTCGTGCCGGCCGAGCATGAACCGCTCGCCCGCGTGGTCGACGAGGTGGGCGCCCTCGCCGCGCACCGCCTCGGAGATCAGCGGCTGCTGCCCGCGCGCGCCGTCCCCCAGCCACAGCACCGTCGGGTGGAACTGGACGAACTCCAGGTCGGTCACGGCGGCCCCGGCGCGCAGTGCCAGCGCCACGCCGTCGCCGGTGGAGACCTCGGGGTTGGTGGTGGCCGAGAACACCTGGCCGAGCCCGCCGGTGGCCAGCACGACGGCGCCCGCCCGTACCGCGCCGACCCCGCCGGGCTGGCCCTCGCCCATCACGTGCAGCGTCACCCCGGCGGCCCGGCCGGAATCGTCCCGGAGGAGGTCGAGCACCAGGGCGTGCTCGATCACCTCGATGCCCTTTTCCCCGCCCGATGGGCGGGCGGCCCCACCCTCCGCTTCCTTGAGGGCGGCGAGGAGGGCGCGGCTGATCTCGGCGCCGGTGGCGTCGCCGCCCGCGTGCGCGATGCGGCGGCGGTGGTGGCCGCCCTCGCGGGTCAGCGCGATCCCGCCGTCCTCGGCGCGGTCGAACTCGGCGCCGAGCGCGATCAGCCGCCGGACGGCCGCGGGGCCCTCGGTCACCAGCGTCCGCACCGCGTCCTCGTCGCACAGGCCGACGCCCGCGGTCAGGGTATCGGCCAGGTGCTCCTCGGGGCTGTCGTCGGACGCGAGCGCGGCGGCGATCCCGCCCTGCGCCCAGCGGGTGGAGCCCTCGTCCAGCAGCGCCTTGGTGACCAGCAGGACCCGTCCGCGCTCGCGGCACCGCAGCGCCGCGACCAGGCCGGCGATGCCGGAGCCGATCACGACGACGTCGGTGTGGACGGTCCAGCCGGGCTCGGGGGCGGCCAGGTGCCGAGGGGTCATGGGGTCCTCCCCAGGAGGTCTGTTTTCGTCATTGTGACATTAATCCCTGGGGAGGCCGTGCGCCGGGGTCAGCGAACGAGGTCGCCGCGCAGCTCCGCCGACCCCGGGACGGGCTCGGCCGGGTCGTCGCCCAGCGAGATGATCGTGTTCGACCTGTCCACGTGCACCACCCGCGGCGTGAACGAGCGCGCCTGCTCGTCGGTCATCGCCGCGTAGCTGATGATGATCACCAGGTCGCCGGGCTGGACGAGCCGGGCCGCGGCGCCGTTGATGCCGATCACGCCCGAGCCGCGCTCCCCGGCGATCAGGTAGGTCTCCAGCCGGGCGCCGTTGTCGATGTCGACCACCTGCACCTGCTCGCCCGGGAGCAGGTCGGCGGCGTCCATCAGGTCCTGGTCGATGGTCAGCGACCCCACGTAGTGCAGGTCGGCCTGGGTGACGGTGGCACGGTGGATCTTGGACTTGAACATCGTCCGGAACATGGGGGCTCCTTAGATCTCGGAGGGACCGAACCGCATCGGGAGGTTGTCGATCAGGTGGGTGGCGCCGACCCGGCCCGCCACGGCGAGCACTGCCGGGCCGGTGTGGGCGTCGTCGATCTCGGTGAACGTCGTGGGGTCGACCAGGACCAGGTAGTCCAGGTCCAGTGGCGGCGCGGCGTGCGCCGCCTTGTCCAGCACCGCGCGGGCGGCGCGCACGACCGCGGACGGGGCGGAGCCCGCGGCGGCCGCGTCCCCGCCCGCGCGCAGCGCCTGCGACAGCGCCAGCGCCGTCTCCCGCTCCAGCTCGGACAGGTAGCGGTTGCGGCTGGAGAGGGCCAGGCCGTCCGGCTCCCGGACGGTCGGGGCGCCGACGACCCGCACCGGCACGTCCAGGTCGGCCACCATCCGGCGGATCATGGCCAGCTGCTGGGCGTCCTTCTCCCCGAAGACCGCCGCGTCCGGCCGGACCAGCTGGAACAGCTTCATCACCACGGTCAGCATCCCGTCGAAGTGGCCGGGCCGCGCGGCGCCCTCGACCACCTCGCCCATGGGCCCGGAGCGGATCGTGACCTGCGGCTCGGCCGGGTACATCACCGCGCGGGACGGCGCGAACACCAGGCCGGCGCCCTCCTCCGCGCAGGCCGCCAGGTCCCCGGCGAACGTGCGCGGGTAGCGGTCGAAGTCCTCGTCCGGGCCGAACTGCAGCGGGTTGACGAAGACGCTCACCGCCACCGTGTCCGCGATCTCCCGCGCGCGGCGGATCAGCGACCGGTGGCCCTCGTGCAGCGCGCCCATGGTCGGCACCAGCGCCAGCGTCCCGGAGACCCGCGACCGCGCCGCGGCCAGTTCCTCACGGGTACGCGCGATCACGGGGGTCGTCCCCTCCACCGGGCCTCCTCGATGTTCGTTCCGGATCAATCCGCCAGCACCTCCAGGAGCCGCTCGGCGTCCTCGGCCTTGAGCATCCCGGCGGCCAGGGCGCGGTCGGCGGTCAGCCGGGCCAGCGCCACGTACGCCGCGCGCCCCTCCCGCGACTCCCCGCCCAGCGCCGCGACATGGCCGGCGACCGTGCCGGCGTCGCCGCGCGCGACCGGGCCGGTGAGACCGTCGATGCCGAGCCGCAGCGCGTTGTCGAGCGCGGCGCCCAGCAGCGGGCCGAGCATCCGCCCCGGCTCGGCCACGCCGGCCCGCGCCAGCATGTCCATCGCCTCCACCACCAGCGTGACCAGGTGGTTGGCGCCGCCGGCCAGCGCGGCGTGGTAGAGCGGGCGGCGCGCCTCCTCGATCCAGGACGGCTCCCCGCCCATCTCCAGCACCAGCGCCTCGGCGACCGGGCGCAGCGGCTCGGGCGCGGTGACGCCGAAGGAGATGCCGGTCAGCCGGCTCACGTCGTCGGGCCGCCCGGTGAACGTCATGACCGGGTGCAGCGCCAGCGGCAGCCCGCCGGCCCGGGTGATCGGGTCGAGGACGGCGGTGCCGTACCGGCCGCTGGTGTGCGCCACCAGCTTGCCGGTGACGGGGACGCCGGTGGCGACCAGCCCCGCGGCCAGTTCGGGGAGCGCGTCGTCGGGGACGGTCAGCAGCACCAGGTCGGCGGCGGCCACGACCTCCTGCGGGGTGGTCAGGACCGCGCCCGGCAGCAGTTCCCCGGCGCGCCGCTGCGAGCGGTCGGACACCGCCGCGGCGGCGGTCACCCGGTGGCCGGCGCGGGTGAGCGCGACGCCCAGCGCCGTGCCGACGCGTCCCGCGCCCACGATGCCCACGGCGAGCCGCGCGGGACGGTCCTCAGGGCGGACCGGGCCGTTTTCGGGCGTGCCGGAGGAGGGCGTGCGGTGTCGATCCATGAAATCCGTTCCAGTCCTCGGGTAGGTACCGGACGTGCGCGACCCAGCGTACCCGCGAGCCCGAGGCCGTACAGCACCCGCGGGGACCCTGGCGGTCCGGCAAGGGTTCGGCTACCGCACGTTACGGAACCCTCGGCGCGAACGCCACAGTCACCGCCGGGTCAGGCAAGGCTTCCTGAAAACCGGTTGCACCCTCTGACCTGCGCCGGATAGCTCTGAGTGGCGCTGGTCACGCGGAGTGTATGACAGTGCTCCGCCAACGCCTCCGCCCCACCGCTCATCCCGTACGGGCGGTGGGGCGGAGTAGGGGCCCCGGGGCCCGGGCCCCGGGGCCCCGGATCAGCCGGGGCCGTGCTCAGTCGTACGACAGCGACTCCACGATCGAGGCCCGCGCCGCCCGCCGGGCCGGCAGCACCGCGGCGAGCATCCCCGCCACCCCGGCCAGCAGCATGAACCCGGCGACCTGCAGCCAGGGCAGCGCGAACACCGCGCTCTCGCCCATCGCCCGGGTGGACGCCCAGCCGAACACCACCCCGAGCACCACCCCGGTCAGCGCCCCGATGACGGCCATGACCAGCGCCTCCACCGACAGCATCCGGCGCAGTTGCCGCTTGGTGAGGCCGAGCGCGCGCAGCAGCGCCGACTCGCGGGTCCGTTCCACCACCGACAGCGTCAGCGTGTTGGCGATGCCGAACAGCGCGATCACGATCGCCAGCGCCAGCAGCCCGCCGAACACCAGCAGCACCGTGTCGATGGCCCTGGTGAACTCCTCGCGCAGCTCGGCGGCGGAGGTGAACCGGGCGGCCGGGTACGGCTCGGCGGCGGCCTCCACGGCGGCGCGGGCCCGTTCGGCGGGCACCCCGGCGGCGGCCTTGACGAAGACCCGGTACGGGTCGGCGGCGCCGTACATCCGGCCGAAGTCCGCCTCGGTCAGCACCAGGCCGTAGATCGGCACGTCGCCGGTGAAGATCCCGGCCACCTTCACCTGCATGGCCTGCCCGGCCACGGGCCGCCGGGCCGCCGAGGCCCCGGTCCCACCGTCGGCCGTGTCCGGTTCCCGCCCGAGGCCCTGGACGGTCACGGTCTGCCCGGTCCGCAGGTTCCGGGCCTTGGCGGTCTCCTCGTCCACCAGCGCCGCGCCGGGACGCAGGCCCTCCAGCGAGCCGCTGGCGAACTCGGGCCGCACCAGACCGCCCAGCGCCGACTGGGTGATCGTGGCGACGGCGCCCTCCCGCCCGGCGATCTCGGCGTCCCGCTGCCGCAGCTCGACCACCCCGCCGATCTCGGGACGGCCGCGCAGGGCCTGCCCCAGCGCCGCGGGCACCCCCTCCTGCCGGTCGCCGCCGTACTGGGCCTGGATCTGGAAGTCCATCGGGAACTGCTCGTCCAGCTGCCGCACGGAGGTCGCCTTGCCGCTGGCGGCGATCACCGCGAACAGGCTCATCAGCCCGACCCCGATGGTGAGCGCGATCGTCGTGGTGGCGGTGCGCCGGGGCGCGCGGCGGGCGTTCTCCACCGCGAGCCGTCCGGGCACGCCCGCGGCGCGGCCCGGCAGCGCGCCCACGACCCGGCCCAGCGGGCGGACCAGGGCGGGCATCACGGCGATCACCGCGAGGAACACCAGGGCGCCGCCCGCCGCGACCGCGAACATGGCCGTCTGGCCCTTGTCCATGACCACCGACCCGAGCACGACCACCGCGGTCCCCGCCGCGGCGAACAGCACGGTGAGGACGGTCCGGGCCCGGCCGAGGCGGAACCGGCCGGTGCCCGGCTCCAGGTCGGAGCGGAGCGCGGCGACGGGCGCCACCCGGGTCGCGCCGCGCGCCGGGAGCAGCGCCGCCAGGACGGTGACCACCACCCCGACGGCCAGGCCGACCAGCACCGTGCGCGGCGCCAGCGTCACATCGGCCGGCGACAGCGCGGGCCCGGCGGGACCGGCGACGCCCAGCCCGCCGAGCAGCGCCAGCGTCGCGGCGCCCAGGCCCAGCCCGGCGGCCAGGCCGAGCAGCGAGCCGACCAGCCCGACCGCCGCGGACTCGGCCAGCACGCCCGCGAAGATCTGCCGGCGGGTGGCGCCGACGCAGCGCAGCAGCGCCATCTCCCGCATCCGCTGCGCGATCAGGATGGAGAAGGTGTTGTAGATGACCAGGGCCGAGACCAGCACCGCGACCAGCCCGAACAGCAGCAGCCCGGTACGGATGACCTCGGTGTCGGCGCCCGCGGCGGTGGCCAGCTCGTCCGCCAGCCGCTCCCCCGTCATGACCCGGTGGTCACCCCGCCCCGCGGCGGCGGCGACCGCGGCGGGGCTCGCGCCCGCCACGTCGATCTCCTGGAACGTCCGCTCGCCGGTCATCCGGGCCGCGGTGGACGGGTCGAACCCGACCGCCCCGCGGAAACCGGCGTCGCCGTCGAGCCCGACCCCGACCAGCCCGACGACGGTGAACCGGTGCGGGGCCTTGCGCGGGTCCAGCACGGTGATCGTGTCGCCGACCCGGTACTTCGCCCGGGACGCCACCCGCGAGTCGAGGACGGCCTCGCCCGGCCCGTTCGGCGCCCGTCCCTCGTCGAACCCGAACCGGGGCATCCGGCCGCCGGTGACCGAGAGCCCGACCGTCGGCATGTCGCCGACCACCTTGCCGTCCCGGCCGACCAGCGCCGCGTCCCCGCGGACCAGGCCGTGCGCCTCCCGCACGCCCGGCACCGCGCGGATCCGCGCCAGCATGTCGGCGGGCAGGCCCTTGCCGGACTCCGCACCGGAGTTCTCGCCGGAGTCCTTGCCGGGCAGCACCGCCACGTCCACCTTGCCGGCGGAGCGGGCGAAGGTCTTCTGGACGCCGGTGTCCATCGCGTCGGTGAGGACGAACGTCCCCCCGATGAACCCCACGCCGAGGGTGATCGCGACCGCCGTGAGCAGCAGCCGCAGCTTGTGGGCCCGCAGGCCCGCCAGTGTCGTCCGCAGCATCGCTCAGCCGCCCAGGCTCTTGAGCCGGTCCAGGACGGTGTCCGGCGTCGGTCCGTACAGCTCGGTGACGATCGACCCGTCCCGCAGGAACACCACCCGGTCGGCGTACGACGCGGCCGCCGGGTCGTGCGTGACCATCACGATCGTCTGGCCCATCTCGCGCACCGACGTGCGCAGGAAGCCCAGCACCTCGGCGCCGGACGAGGAGTCCAGGTTGCCGGTCGGCTCGTCGGCGAAGATGACCTCGGGACGGGCCACCAGCGCCCGCGCGCACGCCACCCGCTGCTGCTGGCCGCCCGACAGCTCGCTCGGCCGGTGGCCGAGCCGGTCCCGCAGCCCCACCACGTCCACCACCCGGTCGAACCACTCCCGCTCCGGACGGCGCCCGGCCAGTTGCAGCGGCAGCAGGATGTTCTGCTCGGCGGTGAGCGTGGGCAGCAGGTTGAACGCCTGGAAGACGAACCCGACGCGCTCGCGGCGCAGCAGGGTGAGCTGCCGGTCGCTCATCCCGGTGATCTCGGCGTCGCCCAGCAGCACCCGCCCGCCGCCGACCGTGTCCAGCCCGGCCAGGCAGTGCATCAGCGTGGACTTCCCGGACCCGGACGGCCCCATGATCGCGGTGAAGGCGCCGCGGGCGAAGCCGACGGTGACCCCGCGCAGCGCGTGCACGGCGGCGTCGCCGATCCCGTACACCTTGGTCACCCCGGCGGCCGAGACGGCCGGCCCGGCCGGGCCGGCGCCCGGCGCGCCCGGCGCTCCCGGGGCTCCCCCGCTTCCGGCCTGGCCGGCGAACGTACTGGTCACGATGGCTCCTTCGTCCGTGTCCGCTGATCGATGACGACCGTGACCACGCTAGGAACGGGCGCCTTCCGTGCCATCGCCCGCGCGGCCACGATCGGCGTCAGCTTCAGGATTGGCGGGAGTCCCCGCGTACGACCTGAGTCGTACGGCGCCGTCACCGCCACGGCTGACCGCGCACACGCCGGCCGTCCTCCGCCCGGCCGCCTCCGCCGGCCCCGGCCGCACACGCGAAAGCGCCGGGGACCCCGTGCACAGGGTCCCCGGCGCTCTCTACTACGGCGCGCTGCCGCCGATCAGCTGTGCCGGTGGGGGTGGTGCCCCGGGACGTCGCACTGGGCGAACGCGCCGCTGATGACGGAGATGACCTGGGTGGAGTTGCCGCAGATCTTGATGTCGTTGCCGGACAGGATCTGGTTGCCGGACAGCACGGTGCCGTGGCCGCCGTGGGTGTAGGCGTCGGCGCTCGCGGGGCCGGCGGCCGTCATGAGGGCGCCGGTGATGGCGAAGCCGAGGACACCGGTGGCGGCAAGCTTCTTGAGCACGTTGAAATCCTCCCGTACGTGAGGCCGTCAAGGCCCTTCCTGCATTTCACATGCGCGCTCCGCCGCCCCCGTCCCGTCGCGGGCGGCGTCACATACGGTAGTTAGTCAACTACTGATCGGTAATGCCAAGCGGAAGCTCGGCTTCGAAATGGGACGGTCACCACCGCGTAATCATAGCGTTACTATGTGTTATCGATTTGCCCGCTCTTGACCAGACCCGTCTCATAAGCGAAGACCACCGCCTGGACCCGGTCCCGGAGGTTCAGCTTCATCAGGATCCGGCCCATATGGGTCTTGACCGTCGCCTCCGACACGTACAGCCGCTCGGCGATCTCCGCGTTGGACATCCCCCGGGCCACCAGCCGCAGCACCTCGCCCTCCCGTGCGGTCAGCGACGCCAGCGCCCCGCTCGCCCGCTGCGCGGCGTCGGGCAGGTGCACCGCGAACCGGTCGAGCAGCCGCCGGGTCGTGCTCGGCGCGACCACCGCGTCCCCCGAGTGCACCGCCCGGATCGCCTCGATCAACTGCGCCGGGCCGGCGTCCTTCAGCAGGAAGCCGCCCGCGCCCGCCTTGATCGCGGCGAAGGCGTACTCGTCCAGGTCGAAGGTGGTCAGGATGATCACCTTGGGACGGCCGCCCGCGGCGGTGATCCGGCGGGTGGCCTCGATCCCGTCCATCCGCGGCATCCGGACGTCCATCAGGACGACGTCGGCCGGGGCCGTGCGCAGCCGTTCCAGGGCCTGCGCGCCGTCGCCCGCCTCGCCGACCACCTCGATGTCGGGCTGGGCGTCCAGGACCATCGTGAAACCGGCCCTGACCAGCTCCTGGTCGTCCACCAGCAGCACCCGGACGGGCCGGTCGGCGGGCTCCTCCGGATCGCCCGGCGGCCCCCCGTCCGCACCCGTGCCCGCGCCTCTGCCCGCGCCCGTCGCGCCCCAGCTCACCTGCGCACCTCCTCGCGTACCGGAATCCGCGCGACCACCTCGAACCCGCCGCCGGGCCGCGGACCCGCCGTCACCTCGCCGCCGTACACCGCGGCGCGCTCCCGCATCCCCACCAGCCCGTGCCCCCGCCCGTCACCGCGCGCCGCGGCGCCCCGTCCGTCGTCGGTGACGCGGATCTCGATCGCCTCGTCGCCGTAATGCAGCAGAACCCGCGCGGTGGCGCGCGGGCCCGCGTGCTTGAGGGTGTTGGTCAGCGCCTCCTGCGCGATCCGGAACACCGTCAGCTGCCGCCCCTCCGTCATCTCCAGCGGGACGCCCTCGACCTCGAACTCCAGCGGCAGCCCCGACCCGCGGATCTGCTCCACCAGCTCGGCCAGCTGCGCCACGCCCGGCTGCGGCGCGTACGACCCGGCGTCGTCGCCCTCCCGCAGCACCCCCAGCATCCGGCGCATCTCCGCCAGCGCGGTCCGCCCGGTCGCCGAGATCGTCTCCAGCGCCTGCCGGGCCCGCGCGGTGTCGGTGTCGATCGCGTACGAGGCGCCGTCCGCCTGCACCACGATCACGCTCACGTTGTGCGCCACCACGTCGTGCAGCTCCCGGGCGATCCTGGCCCGCTCGTCCGCCTTGGCGACCTGCACCTCGGCGTCCCGCTCCCGCTCCAGCCGCGCCGCCCGCAGCTCCACCGAGCGCAGGTACGCCCGCCGCGTCCGCATGTGCAGCCCGAGCAGCCACACCCCGGCCACGATGACCGACATCAGGGCCAGGCCGTACCGCTGGTCGCCCCACCCGCCCACGTACCGGAACACCGCGACGAACACGCCCAGCTCGGTCACCAGCGCGGCCGCCACGCCCCACCGGAACGACGGCCCGGCCGCGATCGTGTACAGCCCCATCAGCAGCGCCAGGTTCGGCGTCATCGGGATGACCTTCACCACCACCTGCGCGAACGACACCAGGCAGATGAAGGCGAACGCGGCGCGCGGGTACGTGCGCCGCAGCACCAGCGGCGCCAGCAGCCCGGCGCACCACACCACGTACTCGGGCTTGGGCATCGCGGTCGTGTCGAACACCAGCCCGCTCAGCGAATAGAAGGCCAGCGGCGCCGCCAGGAACGCGTCCACCAGCGGGCGCGAGCGCAGAGCGTCCACCAGCGGCCGCACCCGGAGGGCGTCCACCAGTGGCCGCACGCCGCGCCACCGCGCCCGGAGTCTGCCGCCCATCCCGGAAGCGTACTTTCAGCGCGATCGTCCCCGGATCCGCCTCGAGTCTGACCCGCGTACGCCCCGAGGATGGCCCAAGATGGCCCGAGGATGGCCGCGCCCGGGGGCCCGGGCGGGTAACGTCGCTGGCGTGGGCGCGTTGCTGACGTGGCAGACCGCGATGGAGCGGGCACTGTACGGGCCGGACGGCTTCTACCGGCGCGGCGAGCGCCCGGTGGAGCACTTCCGCACCTCCGTGCACATCTCCGGCCGCTTCGCCGCGGCCCTGGCCCGGGTGCTGGTGGAGGTCGACGCCGCGCTCGGCCACCCCGACCGGCTCGACCTGGTCGACGTCGGCGCGGGGGGCGGCGGGCTGCTCACCGGCGTCACCGCCGCCGTCCCGCCCGGACTGGCCGCGCGGCTCGACCTCACCGCCGTCGAGATCGCCCCGCGCCCCGCCGGGACCCCCGCCCGGGTGCGCTGGCGCGACCGCATCCCCCGCGAGATCACCGGCATGGTCATCGCCAACGAGTGGCTGGACAACGTGCCGCTGGACGTCGTCGAGCGCACCCCCGACGGGCCGCGCACCGTCCTGGTCGACCCGGCCACCGGTGCCGAGAGCCACGGCCCGCCGCCCTCCGCCTCCGACGCCGACTGGATGGAGCGCTGGTGGCCGCTGAGCGAGACCGGCGACCGCGCCGAGATCGGCGGCCCGCGCTGCGCCGCCTGGGCCGCGGTCGTCCGCCGGCTGCGCGGCGGGCTGGCGGTGGCGATGGACTACTCCCACGTCCGCGCGTCCCGTCCCGTGTACGGCACGCTCACCGGCTACCGCGACGGCGCCACCGTGCCCGCCGTCCCGGACGGCTCCTGCGACGTCACCGCCCATGTCGCCCTCGACGCCTGCGCCGTCGCCGGCCAGGCCGCCGGGGCGACCGGGACGCTCCTCACCACCCAGCGCGCCGCGCTGCGCGCGCTCGGGCTCACCGGCGCGCGCCCGCCCCTGGAGCTGGCCCGCCGCGACCCGGGCGGGTACCTGGTCGCGCTCGGGGCCGCGGGCGAGGACGCCGAGCTCATCGACCCCGGCGGGCTGGGCGGCTTCGGCTGGCTCGTCCAGACCGCCGGCATCCCGGTCCCGTCCCCCCTGGCCCGGCTCGCGGAGGCCCCGGCCCGCATACCGACGTGAACGATCAGATCTCGACGTGCAGCGCCTTCAGGCCGCGCAGCACGAACCCCGGCTTCCACTCCGGCTCCTGAGCGAGCCGCATCCCGGGGGCCAGCCGCAGCAGCGCCCCGTACGACTCGGCCAGCTCGATCCGGGCCAGCGGAGCCCCCAGGCAGTAGTGGACGCCCAGCCCGAAGCCGATGTGCGGGTTCGGGTCGCGGGCCAGGTCAAGGCGGCCCGGGTCGGCGAAGACCTCCGGGTCCCGGTTGGCCGAGGCGAACTGCAGCGCGATCTCGGCGCCGCGCGGGATGACGGCCCCCGCGACCTCGACGTCCTCCAGCACCCACCGCTCGAACATCGGCGCCGGGGTGTCGTAGCGCATCAGCTCCTCGACCGCGGTGGGCACCAGCGCGCGGTCGGCGCGGAGCCGGGCCAGCTCGCCGGGGTTGCGGAACAGCGACCACCAGCCGTTGCCGGTGGCGTTGACGGTCGCCTCGTGCCCGGCGTTGAGGAGCAGCACGCAGGTGCCGATCAGCTCGTCCTCGGTGAGCCGGTCGCCGCCCTCGTCCACCACCTGGGCCAGGGCGCTGATCAGGTCGTCGCGCGGGACGTCCCGGCGCGCCCGCGCCAGCCCGCGCAGGTAGCCGGAGAACTCCACGGCGGCGCGGACGGCGGTGCGCTGCGCCTCCTCCGAGGGGTTCAGCTCGAACATCCCGCAGATGTCGGCCGACCAGGGACGCAGCAGCGGCCGGTCCTCGGCGGGCACCCCCAGCATCTCGGCGATCACGTTCACCGGCAGCGGCTCGGCCAGCTCGGCCACCAGATCGCCGCCGCCCCCGGCCGCCAGCGCCCCGGCCAGCTCCTCGGCCAGCGCGCGGATCATCGGGCGCAGCCCCTCGACCATCCGGGCCGTGAACGCCTTGGACACCAGGCGCCGCAGCCGGGTGTGCACGGGCGGCTCGACGTCCAGCATCCCGGCGCGGATCAGGTCCCAGAACGGCTTGAGGAAGTCCGCGTCCGGCTCCCGGCCGAACTCCTCGTGGCCCGCCACGTGCAGGTAGGTACGGCCGAGCCTGCGGTCGCGCAGCAGCGCGTCCACGTCGGCGTACCGGGAGACCACCCACTGGCCGGTGGGCTCGTGGAAGAACACCGGCCGGTCGGCCCGCAGCGCCGCGAACGCGGGGTAGGGGTCGGCCACGAAGCCCGCGGACCAAGGGTCATAAGCCGCCAAATCACTCATACCGCGACGATAGGCCCGCCGTGCCGCGGACGGCGGGCGTCAGCGGGCCTCGCGGGCGGCCCAGCGGCCCGGATCGCCGGACGCCGACCGGCGTGCGGCCTGCGCCCGCCGCGCCGTCGACTCCACGATCGCCCGTGCCTCCCCTAGATCGCGATCGGCCGCGGCCACCTGCACCGGGCCGGGCGGGGCGTCCACGTGCACCGTCGCCAGCCCCAGCATCCGCTGCAGCGGGTTGACCGTCAGCCGGACGCTCTGCGCCCGGGCGTGCGCGATCACGTCCGTCCGCCGGCACAGCATCCCGCGCCGGGTCACGAAGACCACGTCATCGGTGCCAGCGCCGTCCGCTCGCTCCAGCGCGACCGCACGGGACGAGGCGGGCAGCAGCGGCACCGCGTCCACGTCGGCGCCCGGGAAGATCTGCCCGGCCAGGTACACCGCCACATGCCGGGGCGCCAGCGGCAGCAGCACCGACGACAGCGCCTGCCGCTCGCCCGCGTACCCGGCCACCGTCACGTCCAGCCGCGCCCAGCCGAACGACCGCCACAGCAGCGGCTCCACGATCCCGACCGCCTGCACCCGGCCCGGCGGCAGCGTCTGCATCCGGGTCTCCAGCAGCCCGTACCGCAGCCGCACCCCGTCGGGCGACATCGCGACGGTGCAGTTGGCGTAGGTGACCAGCGGCGCCAGCACGCCCCTGATCAGCCCCAGCAGCGTCAGCACCAGCACGACCAGCAGCCCGCCCTCCACGAGGAAGAACATGAAGAACAGCGAGCCGAGGAACAGCAGCAGCGTCCCCAGGACGGGCAGCTTCAGCACCAGGGACCCGAACAGCGCCCCGAACGGAACCCGCCACAGCGGCCGCTCGGGCGCCTCGGGCGTGTGGCCGGGCAGCCCTGCGGCGCGGGCCAGCAACTCGGCCCGCAACTGCTGGGCGGCGTGCCGCCCCAGGTAACGCAGCGCGATCTCGCTCTGCTCACCGCCCGCCAGCTCCACCCGCACCTCGGCCAGCGCGAACACCCGGGTCACCAGCGGGCGGACCAGGTCGATCGCCTGGACGCGCGACAGCGGGATGCGGCGCTTGCGCTTGCGCAGCAGCCCGGTCTCCACCACCAGGTCGTCGCCGTCCACGCGGAACCGCAGCGCCAGCCAGCCCCACAGCCCCGCGACCACGGCGACGACCATGACGGGCACGGTCACCACCACGAACCGGAGCAGGACCTCGGGCGAGAGCACCAGCGCGACCCCGCGGCTCGTCTGGGTCAGCAGGAGCGGGAAGCCCAGCAGCACGAAGTAGATGATCAGGATGACGAACGCGCGCAGCGGCGCGGTCGCCCAGTGCAACCGGTGCGTGCCCTCGGAGAACCGCACCGGCGGCGGCGCGGGCGGATATCCCGCGGGCGGCTGCCCGTAACCCGGACCGCCCGGCTGCCCGTAGCCCGGCTGCTGCCCGTAGCCCGGCTGCCCGTGGGGCCCGTACGGCCGGTACGGCCGGTACGGCCCGTAGGGCGGCTGCGGCTGACCGTACGGCGGTTGCGGCTGGCCGTACGGCGGTTGCGGCTGGCCGTACGGCGGTTGCGGGTGCCTGTAGGGGACCTGGGGCTGCCCGTAGGGCCCGCGCGGCTGGTTGTACGGCCCCTGCGGCTGGTTGTACGGCCCGTACGGCCCTCCCTGCGGCGGTCCGGGCGGCGGTCCCGGCGGAGGGGCGCTCACAAGCCCATGCTCCGCTGCTCGCCCTTCTGGGCGAGGCGGTCGCGTAGCTGGGCCGCCTCGTGCGCGGGCAGGCCGGGGATCAGGGCGTCGGTCGCGGCCGCGGCGGTGTGCATCCGCACGGTCGCGATGCCCATCCACCGCTCCAGCAGCCCCGCGGTGACGTCGACGAACTGCATCCGCCCGTACGGCACGACGATCAGCCGCTTGACGAACACGCCCTGCGTCACGATGAGGTCGTCGGTGCGCTCGGCGTATCCGTGCGAGCGGAAGGCCAGCTCGGCCACGATCCAGGCCAGCACGACCGACAGCAGGACGGCGGCGGCCCACAGCACCGTCCCGAGCGTGCCGCTGCCGCGGAACACCACGAACGCCCCGACCAGGCCCACCGGCACGGCCGTCAGCGTGGCCGTGACGCCGCGGTGCCAGGTGAAGCGCCTGGAGATGTGCGACCAGGACAGCCCTGCGCCGGGGGCGAACGCCTGGTCCGCCGGGTAGGAGGGGGCGGCCTGGTAGCCGCCCGCGGCGACCGGCGCGCCGGGGACGGGGCCGTCCGCCGAAGTCACCATGTGCGGCGGCACGCCCGGTTGCGCGGCGGCGCCCGGCGGGGACGGCGGCGGTCCGGGCGGGGGCGGGCCGGGCGGGCCGGGCGGGCCGGGCGCCGCGGGCGGGCCCGGCTGGCCGGGGTGGGGCGGCTGCTGCTCGTGGGCCGAATTCATGTGGCTCCGACGCGTCGCCCGGCGACCACACTCGATGCCGCCGGGCCGCGCACTGCATCTGGGTTCATGGGATGTCTAACCGCGTACCACCACGTACGCCTGTATAGGGATCAGTCACTAAGTTATGCGACCAGTCAACAGGAAACGCCCCGGCTACCGCGAGCCGGAAGCATGACACGATGAGAGACGTGAACCCTGGAGCGCGACCATGACCACGGAGCGGACCGTCGGGGTGGGGGCCGGGGCGAAGGAGCTCGCCACCGAGGACATGGTCCTCAACATCGGCCCGCAGCACCCGTCCACGCACGGTGTGCTCCGGCTGCGTCTGGCGCTGGACGGCGAGCGCATCTCGGCGGCCGAGCCGATCATCGGCTACATGCACCGCGGCGCGGAGAAGCTGTTCGAGGTCCGCGACTTCCGGCAGATCATCGTGCTGGCCAACCGGCACGACTGGCTGTCGGCGTTCTCCAGCGAGCTGGGCGTGGTGCTGGCCGTGGAGCGGATGCTCGGCATGGAGGTCCCGGCGCGGGCCGTATGGGTCCGCACGCTCCTGGCCGAGCTCAACCGGGTGCTCAACCACCTGATGTTCCTGGGCTCCTACCCCCTGGAAGTGGGCGCGATGACGCCGATCTTCTACGCGTTCGGGGAGCGGGAGGCGCTGCAGCGGGTGATGGAGGAGGTCTCCGGCGGCCGCATGCACTACATGTTCAACCGGGTCGGCGGCCTCAAGGAGGAACTGCCCGCCGGCTGGGCCGGCCGGGCCCGCCACGCGGTCGGCGACGTCCGCGCCGGCATGGGCCGCATCGACGACCTGATCATGGGCAACGAGATCTTCCGCGCCCGCACCCGCGGCGTCGGCGTCCTGTCCCGCGAGCAGATCCTCCAGTACGGGGTGTCGGGCCCCGTCGCCCGCGCCTCCGGCGTCGACTTCGACCTGCGCCGCGACGAGCCGTACCTGGCCTACGACGAGCTGGACACCCGCGTCGTGACCCGTACCGAGGGCGACTGCCTGGCCCGCTTCGAGTGCCTGCTCGACCAGGTGCACGCCTCCCTCGACCTGGCGGACGCCTGCCTGGACCGGCTGGCCGACCTGCCCCCGGGACCGATCAACCAGCGGCTGCCGAAGGTGCTGAAGGTCCCCGAGGGGCACACCTACGCCTGGACGGAGAACCCGCTCGGCATCAACGGCTACTACCTGGTGTCGCGCGGCGAGAAGACGCCGTGGCGGCTCAAGCTGCGCTCCGCGTCGTACAACAACGTCCAGGTGCTGTCGGAGCTGCTCCCCGGCAACCTGGTCGCCGACATGATCGCCATCCTGGGCTCGATGTTCTTCGTCGTCGGCGACATCGACAAGTGACCGGCCGAACATCGGGGAGGCCCGCGGCGTCTGAGGGATCATGAGCCCACGGTGCGAACGGTGTGACGGGACGCTGGTCCCGGTGGTGTACGGCATGCCCGTCGACGACGAGCCGTACCGGCGGCACGAGCGCCGCGAGATCTACTTCACCGGCTCGTGCATGGGCGGACCCGAGCCGTGGTGGTGCTGGTCGTGCGAGCGGTTCGCCGACCCCGAACCGCGTCCCCCGCGAACGCTGACCATGGCGGGCTACCAGCTCTCCCTGCTCGACGAGATGCGCCGCACGGTTCCGGAGGCCGTCCTGGAACCGCCGGCGCCCTACGACGATCCGCCGGCCCACCTCCGGGAGGAGGCCGGGCGGTGGAACGCCCTGGAATCGCAGAAGATCGAGGACCTGGCGGCGATCCTGGGCGAACCGGTCAGCGGCGGGCCCTCCCGGCACCGGTTCGCCCTCCCGCTCTGGCCCGGCTTCTGGCTCGAGCACACGACCATGGACACCGAAGTCGGGGGCTACGTCCTCGATCGCCGGTTCGTCCGCAGGTCGGGCGAGCCGCTGCGGTCAACGGACGAGCTGCGCCCCTGGTCCGTCCTGCTGCCCGAGGCCCAGGCGTTCTTCGGCTGGGAGGAGACCCGGATGCCCAACGCGTACTGGCACGCCATACCGTTCCAGCTCGACGGGCGGCGGATGGAGGCGTGGTTCGTCCACGACCTCCTCCAGCACGTCTCGGAGACCGCCGAGGGCGGGACCGCCTAGGCGCGGGAGCGGCCGCGGTCGCGGTCCTCTTCCTCCGGGTCCTTGGGGACGCGGCACGCGTACTCCAGGAAGTACGCCGCCCCCACCAGCACCACCGCGGCCAGGAACGTGCCGAGGCAGACGAAGAAGTCGTCACGGGGCGTCTGCTTGTCGAGCGAGTCGGACAGGCCCAGCGCGAACCCGGCGAACACCCCGCCCAGCACCGCGGCCGCGTGCGCGCTCGCCTTCGCCAGCGCCGCCATCCGCGCCACCACCAGCGGCTCCACCGGCCGCGTCCCGGGCTTGCGGCGGATCCGCCGCAGCACGTTCCAGCCCGTGAACGCCTCGCCGAGCGCCAGCAGCAGCAGCGTCGGCAAGGCCGTCCACGGCAGCGGCGGCAGCGTGACGTACGCGGTCTTCATCACCGCCCAGGTGATCAGTGCGGCCACGACCACCAGGGCGATGAGGAACGCGGGACGCGTCGGCCTCATACCGCCGCCCCCGCCCGGGCGACGCCGCACCCCTCAGACTCGCTCATACCGTGTTCCCCGCTCGCCCGCGGGGCGCTTCGAGGCATCGCCTTCCCTCGCCGCTCGTCCCTCGCTCCTCGACCCGGACGACGCCGCACCCCTCCGGCTCGCTCATGCAGGGGGCTGGAGGCTCAGATCGTCGCGGCGGCGCAGCGGGCCCTCCGCGGCGGTCTTGGCCGCGGCCAGGTCGCCGACCCGGCCGTGCCCGGCCAGCAGCACGTCCGGCTCGATGTCGGCCCACGGCACCAGCACGAACGCCCGCTCGTGCGCCCGCGGGTGCGGCAGCGTCAGATCCGGGTCGTTCATGGTCACGTTCCCGAACACGACGATGTCGATGTCGAGGGTGCGCGGACCCCACCGGACCTCGCGGACCCGCTGCATCGAGGTCTCGATGTTGAGGACGCGCTCCAGCAGGTTCTCCGGAGGCAGCCGGGTGTCGGCCACCAGCACGATGTTGAGGTAGTCGCCCTGTTCGGGGATCTTCTCGCCGGGCGGGGCGAACGGCGCCGTCTCGTACACCGGGGACAGCGCGACGAACGAGAGCCCGGGCGCGTCGAACAGCGCGTCGACGGCCTCCTGGATGTTGTCCAGGCGATCGCCGAGGTTGCTGCCGAGCGAGAACACGACACGGTGGGCGACCAGCATGTGGCCGCCGGTCGCGGTGCGGTCGGGCATGCGATCGGACGCTGTCATGGGCGACTCCTCCTGATCTTCACGGCCACGTCCGTGAAGGGGTGCGGCACCGGGGCACTGGGCTTGTGGACGGTGACCTCGGCCTCCGCCACCGTCGCGTCGTGCAGGCAGACCGCCGCGAGGCGTTCGGCCAAGGTCTCGATGAGGTTGACGGGCTCCCCCTCGACGACGGCGACCAGCCGGCTCGCGAGCGATCCGTAGTCGACGGTACGCGACAGGTCGTCGCCCGCCGCGGCGGGGGCGGTGTCCAGCCCGAGCACCACGTCCACCACGAACTCCTGGCCGAGCTCGCGTTCGGCGGGCAGCACGCCGTGCCGCCCCCGGGCGCGCAGTCCGCGCACTTCTATCCGGTCCAGATGGTCCAGGCTCACTCTGGGGCTCATTCTTCCTCTGCGCCGTTCAGGATGGGGGATCCATGGTGCAGCAAAAGCCGCCATTCCCCGCCGGAACGTACGAACACGTTGCTGGCCACGATGCTTCCCCCGGCGAGGAATCCGGCCTCCGTGCCCTCGTCCGCGGTGAGGATGTTCTCCTTGCACGTCACCACGGCCTGGTCGCCGTACACGTCGGTGCGGACATCGGTGAGCACGAACTGGATGTAGCTGGTGTTGGCCATGATCAGCGCCCAGGAGCGCAGCACCTCCTCCCGGCCCCGCAGCAGCGACCAGCCGGGATGGACGCACGTCACGCCCGCCGCGTACGGGCCGTCGGCCCACACCGCCCCCATCCGGTCGAGATCGCCGGCCTCGAACGCGGCGTAGAACTCGGCGTTGGCCTCTTCGAGCCGGGCCCGGTCAACGGTATTGCTCACCGGCCCGCGCTCCCGCCGCGCCGGGAGGCGGCCCCGGCCCCCGACGACCCACCGGCCTCAGAACGCTCGTGCGACGAAGGGCCGCCGGGGCCTGGGTGGCCCTCGGCGGCGGCGCGGACGGCCGCGGCGACCCGTACCGCGTCGGCGTTGGGCCGCACCCGGTGCACCCGGACGCACCACGCCCCGGCCGCCGCGGCCAGCGCCGTGATCGCGACCGTGGCGTCGTCGCAGTCGGTGAACGCGCGCGGCGTCCCGTCGGGCCCGGCCAGCAGGCGGCCCAGGAAGCGCTTGCGGGACGCTCCGACCAGGACCGGGTAGCCGGTGCCGTTCAGGGCGTCCAGATGGGCGATGAGCGACCAGTTGTGCCCGGCCTCGGGGCTCTTGGCGAAGCCCAGCCCCGGATCCAGGACGATCATGGAGGGGTCGACGCCCCAGGCCAGTATCGCCTCCACCCGGCGCAGCAGCTCCTCGCGGACCTCGCGGACGACGTCGGCGTAGACGGCGCGGGTCTGCATGTCGTGGCTGTGGCCGCGCCAGTGCATGACGACGTACGGCACGCCCGCCGCCGCGACCGCCCGGGGCATGTCGGGATCGGCCAGGCCGCCGCTGACGTCGTTCACCAGCCGGGCCCCCGCCACCACCGCGGCCTCGGCCACCTCGGCGCGCATCGTGTCGACGCTCACCGGGACGCCCGCCTCCGCCAGCGCCTCGATCACCGGGACCACCCGGCGCAGCTCCTCCTCCAGGGACACCCGCTGCGCGCCCGGACGGGTCGACTCCCCGCCCACGTCGATGATGTCGGCGCCCTCGGCCACCAGGTCGAACCCGTGCCGGATCGCCTTGTCGGCGTCGAACCAGGCCCCGCCGTCGGAGAACGAATCGGGCGTCACGTTGACCACGCCCATCACAAGGCACCGCCCCGGCGCGGGCAGGCCCGGAACATCGGCACCGGTCATGCGACCCAGCCTATGCCCTGGCGCCGACCGCGCCACGCCCCGGGCCCGCGCCCTTGATCACACCCGGAACCCTTGCCGCCACGGCCTGCGGGCACGCTCGGAACGCCGGAAAAAGGATGCGTCCGGGCCACCGAAAGCGGCCCGGACGCAACAGGAATGGCGCGGTCCAGAAAGGGTCAGTGCCGGCCCAGGATGAGACCCATCGCCTCGGCCCGGGTCTCGGGATGGTCGCGGAAATCACCCCGGACCGCCGAGGTGACCGTCTTGGCGCCCGGCTTGCGCACCCCGCGCATGGTCATGCACAGGTGCTCGGCCTCCACCACCACGATCACCCCCCGCGGCTCCAGGATGTTCATCACCGCGTCCGCGACCTGGCTGGTCAGCCGCTCCTGCACCTGCGGCCGCCGCGCGTACACGTCGACCAGCCGGGCCAGCTTCGACAGCCCGGTGATCTGCCCCTTCTTGTTGGGCGTGTACCCCACGTGCGCCAGCCCGTGGAACGGCACCAGGTGATGCTCGCAGGTGGAGTAGACCTCGATGTCCTTGACCAGGACCATCTCGTCGTGGTCGGCCTCGAAGACCTTGTTCAGGGCGTCCTCGGGAACCTGCCGCAGACCGGCGAACTGCTCGGCGTAGGCACGGGCCACCCGAGCGGGGGTGTCGCGGAGCCCGTCGCGATCGGGGTCCTCCCCGATCGCGAACAGGATCTCGCGCACCGCCCGCTCGATCCGGGCGTGGTCGAACCCGGGCGGGTCCTCCCTCAGAGGCTCGTCGTCGTACTGGATCGCCAACTCGATCAGCTCTCGCCGTGGGCCGGGTCGCCGGCCCGCTCCGCCGCGGTCGCGCCCTGGCCGTTGTTCTTGGTCAGGTCGGCGACGTCCTGCGGCCCCATCAGTGCCAGCTCCTTGGGCGTCAGCACCGGCGGCCGGTCGGACGGCAGCCGCTTGCCGTAGCCCGTGTAGGAGTTCTGCTGGGGACGCTTGCTGATCGGCGCGAAGATCTCCA
Source organism: Actinomadura rugatobispora (assembly GCF_055379765.1). Classification (NCBI taxonomy): domain Bacteria; kingdom Bacillati; phylum Actinomycetota; class Actinomycetes; order Streptosporangiales; family Thermomonosporaceae; genus Actinomadura; species Actinomadura rugatobispora. The sequence continues at coordinate 3,727,354 of NZ_AP029191.1, forward strand.
GCACCTGGTCCTTGGAAAGGGTCTCCTTCTCCATGAGCTGCAGCACCAGGTCGTCCAGGACCTCGCGGTACTCGACCAGGATCTCCCACGCGGTGTCGTGGGCGCCCTCGATGTAGCGCCGCACCTCGTCGTCGATCGCGGAGGCGATGTCCTCGGAGTAGTCCCGCTCGTGGCCCACGTCACGGCCGAGGAAGACCTCACCCTGACCGGTGCCGAACTTGCGGGCGCCCAGGCGCTCGCTCATCCCGTACTCGGTGACCATGTTGCGGGCGATCGAGGTCGCCTTCTCGATGTCGTTGGCCGCGCCGGTGGTCGGCTCGTGGAACACCAGCTCCTCGGCGGTACGGCCGCCCAGCAGCATCGCCAGCTGGTCGTTCATCTCCGACCGCGTGGTGAGGAACTTGTCCTCCATCGGCAGGGTCATCGTGTACCCGAGAGCCCGCCCGCGCGGCAGGATCGTCACCTTGTGCACGGGGTCGGAGTTCGGCAGCGCGTGCGCCACCAGCGCGTGCCCGCCCTCGTGGTAGGCGATGATCTTCTTTTCCTTCTCGGACATCACCCGGGTCTTGCGCTCCGGACCCGCCATGACCCGGTCGATGGACTCCTCCAGGGTGTCCATGTCGATCAGCTTGCGGTCGAAGCGGGCGGTCAGCAGCGCCGCCTCGTTGATCACGTTGGCCAGGTCGGCGCCGGTGAACCCGGGGGTGCGGCGCGCGATGACGTCCAGGTCGACGTCCGGCGCGAACGGCTTGCCGCGGCCGTGCACCCGCAGGATGCCCTTGCGGCCCTCCAGGTCCGGACGGTCGACGGTGACCTGCCGGTCGAACCGGCCCGGACGCAGCAGCGCCGGGTCGAGGATGTCGGGACGGTTGGTCGCCGCGATCAGGATCACGCCGCCCTTGACGTCGAAGCCGTCCATCTCGACCAGCAGCTGGTTGAGGGTCTGCTCGCGCTCGTCGTGGCCGCCGCCGAGCCCGGCGCCGCGGTGCCGGCCCACGGCGTCGATCTCGTCGATGAAGATGATCGAGGGGGCGTTGGCCTTGGCCTGCTCGAACAGGTCGCGGACGCGGGACGCGCCCACACCGACGAACATCTCGACGAAGTCCGAACCGGAGATCGAGTAGAACGGCACCCCGGCCTCGCCGGCCACGGCGCGGGCCAGCAGCGTCTTACCGGTGCCGGGCGGGCCGTACAGCAGCACGCCCTTGGGGATCTTGGCGCCGATCGACTGGAACTTCGCCGGGTTCTGCAGGAAGTCCTTGATCTCTTCCAGTTCCTCCAGGGCCTCGTCGGCCCCGGCCACGTCGGCGAAGGTGGTCTTCGGCGTGTCCTTGGTGATCAGCTTGGCCTTGGACTTCCCGAAGTTCATCACCCGTGAACCGCCGCCCTGCATCTGGTTCATGATGAACAGGAAGATCAGCACGATGACGACGATGGGAAGCAGGCTGAACAGCAGATTCAGGAAGACGCTCTGCTTGGGCACCTCGACGTTGTAACCGCCGGGCAGCTTGCCGTTGTTCGCCTGCTGCTGGAGCTGGTCCTGGAGCCGGAGGCCCTGGCCGTCCACCCAGGACGCCTGCTGCTGCTTGCCGTTGTTGAGCGTGACCTCGATCCGCTGATCCTTGTCAATGATCTTGGCGGACTTCACCTGCCCACTGGCGATCTCCCGGACCACCGTGGAGGTGTCGGTCTTCTCGTAGGAACGACCGGGGTTGACGCCCCACATGATGAGGGCGACCAAGAGGCCGAACAGCAGGATCCACAGCAGCGGCCCGCGAAAATAGCGCTTCACGTCCATTTATCCGGTTACCCCTTCGGGGCCCGTCCCTCCTGACCTTGCGAGATCGCCCGTCCCCATGGGACGCGCGCCACTGTGAACCGGGTCCTTGCACCGCGGGCTCTGCGCCGGGCGCTCCGGCCACCGCGACGGCCTCCTTCATGGCTACCCGACACGAAGCCCGGATATCGACGGTACACCGGAGTACGACATACCCGCCGACGCCCCTTGCAACGATCCGGTACGTCCCCTTGTTCCCTGCGCGTCACATCAGCGCGCCCGGCCACTTGCCAAACGGCGCCGGAACCCGCTAATGGACATCCGCCGGAGGACATCGGTCCACGGTAGGCGACGTCCCGCCGCGCTGTCAGATCCGGCCGCCCGCGATCCCGTTCCGCGGCGGGGATCCGCCGCCGGGAACGCCCTCCCGGACGGGCGTTCCGCCCAAGGCGTAAGCCGCCCGGCCTGCGGAGGGAGCAGGCGCGGCGGCGGGAGCGAACGTGGTGGGAGCGGATGCCTCCGGCGGTGGCCGCCGCAGGATCAGGAGCCGTCGCCGCCGTACACGTGCGGGGCGAGCGTGCCCACGAACGGCAGGTTCCGGTACCGCTCCGCGTAGTCCAGCCCGTATCCGACGACGAACTCGTTCGGGATGTCGAAACCGAGATAGCGGCACTCGATCTCGGTCCTGACCGCTTCCGGCTTCCGCAGCAGCGCGCAGATCTCCAGCGACGCCGGATTCCGCGACCGCAGATTGCTCACCAGCCACGACAGCGTGAGACCCGAGTCGATGATGTCCTCGACGATCAGGACGTGCCGGTCCAGGATGTCGGTGTCGAGGTCCTTGAGGATCCGGACCACGCCCGAGGACTTGGTGCCCGACCCGTACGAGGACACCGCCATCCAGTCCATCGACGCCGGAGTGTGCAGCTCCCGGGCCAGATCCGCCATGATCATGACGGCGCCCTTGAGCACCCCGACCAGCAGCAGGTCCCGGCCCGCGTAGTCGGCGTCGATCTGCTCGGCCAGCTCGCGCACCTTCGCCCGCAGCCGGTCCTCCGGGATCAGCACCTTCGCCAGGTCGGCGCCCAGGTCCTTCTCGTCCACAAACCCCACCCTCGTAGCCCTCAAGTGACGCGGCCGTCCCCCTGACGGCGGCAGGGCATCAGGACGGGCCGAAGAGCAGCCTGCCATACCGCCGGAACGCGCGAACGCCCCCCGGGAGATCGACGTGCCGCTGCCCGCGCCACGCCGTGACCAGCCGATCCACTTCGTCGACATGGACGGCCGCGAGGCTACCCGGTGGGCTCCCCGACCGGATCGCCGCCATCCTCAGCACCCGCGACCGGACCGCCCGCGGCAGGCCCGCCAACCGCTCCACGTCCAGCCAGAGCCCCTCTTCCGGGCTCTCCGCCTGCTCCGGGGGCGAGAGCGCCTGGGTGAGGCAGCGGGCGGCCATCTCGTCCAGGGCGTCGGCGTCGTCGCGGAGCATCTTCCCGGTACGGGCCAGCGCCTCCGCGATCCCGGGACCGAGAGCCTTCTCCAGCGCGGGCAGCGCCTCATGCCGTACGCGCACACGCGTGTAGGAAGGATCGACATTGTGGGGGTCGTCCCAGGGGACCAACCCCATCGCCTCACAGGCACGCCGGATCGTCGCCCGATCCAGGTCGAGGAAGGGCCGCAGGTAGAGAACCTCCGAACCGTCCTTGGCGGCCCGCCGCACGAACGAGGGCGGCATACCGGCGACGGAACGCGCCCCCGACCCCCTGGCCAACCCCATCAACACCGTCTCGGCCTGGTCGTCACGGGTATGCCCCAACAGCACCGCGGCCGCTTTCAAACGCGCCGCCGCCTCGTCCAGAGCCGCGTACCGCGCCTCACGCGCCGCGTTCTCCGGCCCGCCGTCCTGCCCGACGACCACCGCGACGGACCCCGCCGGGTCAAGGCCGAGATCGGCCAGCGTCCGCACAAGCGACGCGGCACGCTCCTCCGACCCCGTCTGCAGCCCGTGATCGACCGTCACGGCCCCGGCCGGACGCCCCTCCGGCCTGCACCGGGGAGCCTCGAACGCCAGCGCCCCCGCCAGAGCCAGCGAATCCGCGCCACCACTGCACGCCACAACGACCATCGCCCCAGGGGGCACGTCGGCGAGCACCCGCCGAACCGCCACCCGCACAGCCGCGACAGCCGGGTCAGGCCCCAAAGCAACTCCCTGTCTTCTGGGGGGCGACCCCCCAGACCCCCACGGCCGGGCCGCGCACCCCCTCCGGTCGCTGGCGCTCCCTACGGGTGCACCCGGCCCTTGGCAGGGGGCTCCGCCCCCCGCACCCCCCGCTGGGGGGCTTCGCCGCCCCTAGCCCCCCGGATTCCTGGGGGCTTTGCCCCCTTGCCCCCCATTGGTGGGGGGTTGGGGGTCAGGCGCCGTTGGCCTTGGAGGTGTCCAGGGCCCTGGGGCCCACCACTCGGTCGATCCAGAGGTCGGGCTCCTTGATCTCCGCGTGGGTGGGGAGGCTCTCCGGAGACTGCCAGACCTTGTTGAAGTCGTCCATACCGACCTCGCCGACGACCCGGCGGACGAAGCGCGAGCCCTCGGCGTACTGCTTCATCTTCAGGTCGATGCCCAGCAGCCGGCGGATCGTGCGGTCCAGCCTGGAGCCGCCCTCGCGGCGGCCCTGGAAGCGGGAGCGGATCTGCTGCACCGACGGCACGACCTCGGGGCCGACCGCGTCCATCACGTAGTCGCCGTGCCCCTCGACCAGCGTCATCACGGCGGTGAGGCGGTCGAGGATCTCGCGCTGCTCGGGCGACTGGATCGCGTCGATCAGGTTGCCCTCGCCGCCCCGCACGGCGTCGGCGACCGCCTCGGCGGCGTCCCGGATCCGGTCGAGCATCGCGCCCGGGTCGAGGTCGGAGGCCAGCAGGAACTGCGTCATCTGGTCCTGGACGTACTCGCGCAGCCACGGCACCCCGGTGAACTGGGCGCGGTGGGTCTCCTCGTGCAGGCAGACCCACAGGCGGAAGTCGCGGGTGTCGACGCCGAGCTCCTGCTCCACGTGGACGATGTTGGGCGCGACCAGCGTGAGCCGGCCGGTCGGCGCGCGGCCGTCGGGGTCGGGCGGCAGGAACAGCTCGTACTGGCCGAGGACCCGCCCGGCCATGTACGCCAGGATCGCGCCGACCTGCATGCCGGTGACGCGGGATCCGACGGCCTGGACGACCACGCCGCCCGCGCCGCCGCTCAGCAGCCCGGTGCCGCGCCGGTCGGCCATCTGCTCCATGAGCGGTTCGAGGACGACCCGGAAGCCGTCCACGTTGGCCCGGATCCAGCCCGGCCGGTCGACGATCGTCGCCGGCGCCGGATCCTCCTCCGCGCTCATCCCGGTGAACTCTCGAACGTGCCCCTGGGCGAGTCTGGACAGCTCGCGCAGCTGCTCCACGACCTCGCGGGCCTCGTCATGGCCGACCTGCGGTCCGGGGCGCAGGAGCCGGGTGCCGGTCTGGACGGCCACGTGCCAGTCGATCATTGAGGCGCTCATGTACTCCACCGTACGTTCGGGTATCCGGCGCCGGAGCGCCCTGCTCGCTGGTTCAACGAACAACCGTTCTGGTTATCTCCCGTACGGCCGGTGCCACACGTTTTCTCCCATGTTCAGCGCCGGTTCCCCCGCGTTCAGCGATCAGCGGCAGCCGCAGGCGGCGACGGCCGCGGCGAGCAGGTCCAGCCGGCCGGGGTCGACCGGGCCGCGCCCGTCGCCCATCATGAACGCGAACGCGAGCGTGCGGCCGTCGGCGTCGTGGGCCACTCCGGCCAGCGTGCTGACCCCGGCGAGCGTGCCGGTCTTGGCGCGGACGACGCCGGCCCCGGCCTGGCTGCCCGGGAGGGTGTAGCGGGGGGCGTCCAGCGTGCCGGAGAACCCCGCGACGGGCATCCCGGTGATCGCGGCGCGCAGCCGCGGGTGGCCGGGCGCGGCGGCCAGCGACACGACCTGGGCGAGCGCGGCCGGGGTGATCCGGTTGCCGGTGGACAGGCCGCTGCCGTCGTTCACCAGGATCCCGGTGGGCACCCCGAGCCCGGCCAGGACCTGGGCCACGGCCTGCCCGGCGGCGGCGAACGACCCCGGGCGGCCCAGCTTGATCGCGACCTGGCGGGCCATCGCCTCGGCCACGTCGTTGTCGCTGTGGGTCATCAGGTGCTCGACGAGCTCGGCGGCGGACGGGGACCGTACGGCGCCGAGCTGCGCGGCCCCCCGCGGCGCGGTGGTGGAGCGTCCCGGCCGGGCGGTCACGCCCTCGCGGGTCAGCAGGCGCGCGAACGCGGCCGTCGCTGCGGCGGGCGGGTCGGCGACCCGGTCGTCGCGGCCGGGGTCGCCGGGCGCGACGAGCCCGCGGTCCACGGTGAGCGCCGAGACGGGCGCGACCTCGCCGTCGGGCAGGTAGTTGGGCTTCCAGCCGGAGGCGGTGCGGGGCCCGGCGTAGGCGGACGCGTCGTAGTCGACGCGCGCCTCCCGGACGCCCGCGGCCTTGAGCGCGGCGGCCGTCTGCCGGGCCAGGTCGTCCAGCGAGGCGTACGCGGGCCCGGCCCCGGTCCGGGGCGACCGGGCGGTCAGTGTAGGATCCCCGCCGCCGACCAGCACCACCCCGCCGTCACCTCCCCGGACCGTCCGCGTGGTGATGCGGTGCGCGGGGCCGAGCACGGCCAGCGTGGCCACCGAGGTGACGAGCTTGGTGGTCGAGGCCGGCGTCGCGGGCCGGTCCCCGTCCGAGGCGAACAGGGGGCGGCGGGTCGCGGCGTCGGTGACGACCGCCCCGATCGTGGTCCCGGCGTCCGCGAGCAGCGGGGTCAGCCGCCGCGCCAGGACGGCCGGGTCCGGGACGCGGGCGGCCTCGTCGGCGGCCGGGAGCACCGCGCCGGTACGGACCGTGAGGCGCTCGGCCACGGCCGGCGGACGGGGCGCCAGACGCCGTTCGGGTGTGAGTTTCGCCACTGCCACGCCGGCGGAGGCGATGAAACCATTGAGGAGGGACAGCGTGATCAAAGCCAGGACGGTGGCCTGTTTCGGCACGTGACCGACCACCCTCTCCCACTCAGCACTCTCCAACGTGCGACATCCTTGTATAAGGGAACACCCACATCCGGGGCCCTGAGGACGGCCTCGCCCGCGCGGGTTCCGGAAAGACTATTCACTGCGACCGTGCAGGGAGCGGAGGACACCTTGGATTTCGACGTCACCATTGAGATCCCGAAGGGCCAGCGGAACAAGTACGAGGTGGACCACGAGACCGGCCGGATCCGGCTGGACCGCATGCTGTTCACCGCGACCCAGTACCCGGCCGACTACGGGTTCGTCGAGGACACCCTCGGCGAGGACGGCGACCCCCTCGACGCCCTGGTGCTGCTCCAGGAGCCGACGTTCCCCGGCTGCCTCATCCGCTGCCGCGCGGTCGGCATGTTCCGGATGACCGACGAGGCCGGCGGCGACGACAAGGTGCTGTGCGTCCCCGCGACCGACCCCCGCCAGGAGCACCTGCGCGACATCCACCACGTGCCGGAGTTCGACCGGCTGGAGATCCAGCACTTCTTCGAGGTCTACAAGGACCTGGAGCCCGGCAAGTCCGTCGAGGGCGCCAGCTGGGTGGGACGCGTCGAGGCCGAGCTGGAGATCGAGCGTTCCTTCAAGCGCGCCGCCGAGAAGGGCGGCCACTAGACGGTTGATTCCAAGGGGTTTGGGTGCGGTCAGTGATCAAAAGCGGTGAGTGATCGTTTGACCTGTTGGCCGGTGTGGTCGTTGTGCCAGATCGCTGCGGTCAGTGCCAGCACCCGGACCGCGATGCGGACGGCGACGCCGGCCGGGGTGCGTCCGCCGTGACGTTCCAGGTCGAGGTGGCCCTTGAGGGTCTGGTTGATCGATTCGATGGTCTGCCGCAGCGGCTTGAACAGATGCACGGTGGGGCGTTCGGGCTCGCCCTTGCGGGCGGGCCGTAGCAGGACCAGGTCGCCCTCGGTGAGAGCGTGCTCGAACGCGCGGCCGTAGTAGTGGCGGTCACCGATGATCGTCTGCCCCGGGTGGCGGGCGGCCAGGTCCGGGTCGGCGCCCAGCATGTCCAGCAGTGTGGCGCGCTCGTCGGCCTTGGCACCCGTCAGCGCGAAGGCGACCGGCAGCCCGCCCAGGGTGCACAGCAGATGCAGCCGCAGCCCCCAGAAGAACCGCGAGTGGGAGGCGCAGTAGCCGTATTCGGCCCATCCGGCCAGCTCGCTGCGCCGGGTGGTGTCGCGGGAGCGGCCGCACTCGACCGGGGTGGAGTCGACGACCCAGACGTCATCGCTCCACAGCGAGGTGTCCCGGCCCAGCATCTGGATCATGTGCACGACCAGGACCGAGGCCGCCCGCAGCCGCTTGTTGTAGCCGGACTGCCCGGGCAGGCGGGGGAACATCACGGCCAGGTCGGTGCGGGCGTAGCGCAGCCATCGCCGCTCGGAGGTGAAGCCCAGCAGCGCCGACATCACCGCCAGGGTGACCAGCTCGGCGTCACTGAGCCTGGGCTGGATGCCGGTGGCCGGGCGCCAGGGGGCCAGGTCCGGGAAAGCCCGCAACCAGTCGTCGATCCTCACATACAGTGCGGTGGCGAGGGTGTTCAGGTCTGGGGTCACAACCGACCATGGACACCCTCGCCCCATTTCCGCAGGCGATCCCTTGGAATCAACCGTCTAGCCGGAGCGCTCCATCCCCCCGCGACGGCTTCGATCCGCTCCCTGCCGTCCGGTCGAGGCGCGAGGAACACTTCCGCACGGCTCAGGTCCGTGCGGAAGTGTTTTGCTTCGCGCGGGCCCCGTCCCCCCCGGCGCGGCTCGGCCTGTCCCCTGGCGGGTTCAGGTTCAGCCCGCCGGGCGGGTCGCGCCGATGAGGCCGTTGCGGTGGATGCTGGACACGCGGACCCTCGCACCCGTGTACGGGGCCTCCACCATGCGCCCTTCCCCGATGAAGATGCCCACGTGGTGGATGGTGTCGGGGTCGGAGGTGTTGTGGGCGAAGAACACCAGGTCCCCTTTCCGCAGCCGGTCGAGGGGAATGCGCGGGCCGGACGTCCATTGCGTGCCCGTCCAGTGGTCGAGCTCAACGCCTGCCCTGGACCACGCGTAAAGCGCGAGCCCCGAGCAGTCGAACCCGTGGATGCGCGATCCGTGGGCGATGCCATAGCTGGGGCCGCTCGCGTTGCCCCCGCCCCAGGAGTACGGGGTGCCCAGCCATCTGAGTGCCGCCCGTGCGGCGACCGCCCCTCGGCTCGAACCGGAGAGGGCGCTGCTGGGGACGTCCCCTTCCGTCTTGGCCTTGAGGGCCTCGCGTAGGCGGCGTTCCTCGGCGCGTTCGAGGGCGGCCTGCCGTTCGCGGGCCAGCTCGGCCGCACGCGCCTGTGCCCGCCCGAGGCTCTTCTCCAGGCGGCGCTTCTCGTCCTCGATCCCCTGGACCGTCGTCTGCTGCAGGGCGACCGCGGATTCGGCCGCGCGCCTGGCCCCGTCGGAGCGTTCGGTGGCGCGGTGCTGCTCGTCGTAGGCGGCCCGCGCCTGCCGCTGGAAGAGGGTGGCGACGTTGCGCGCGACCTCGACCCGCTGGAACGCCCCGGCCCTTCGCTTGGCGAGCATCTCGACGATACCGGCGCGGTCCATGAAGCCCTGCGGTCCGCCCTCGCCCGCCACGACCGCCGACCAGGAGCTGAACCCGGTATTGGCCCGGTACGCGTCGGCGGCGAACCCGGCCAGCTCCGTCTGGGCGGCGCCGACGCGCCGGGCCGCCTCGGCCACCCGGTGCTGCGCCTCGGCGTGCGCCCGCCGGGCCTGTCCGAGCTTGACCAGCTCGCCGTTGTAACGCTCCACCGCGAGCGCCGCGGTCGAGGCGAGCCGTTCCAGCTCGCCTCCCGCCTGCGCCAGCCTGGCCTTGGTACGGCCCACCTTCGCGGCCCGCTCGCGCACTTGCTCGCGGCCGCGCGCCACGTCCTCGGCGCTGGGCGCGGGATCGGAGCGCACCGCCGCCGGCGCGGCGACGGCCGTGAGGCCGATGAAACCCGCCGCGCCCAGCGTGAGCACGGCCAGGCGCATCCCGGTTCCTGCGCCCGCCCCGCCCCTGTTGAGTATCGCCGCGTTGAGAAACACGGTCCCCCCTCACCGCGTTCACGCCCACCGCAAGTGATCGACACGGGCATGATCGACACTGAGAGTAGTTCACTCACCACACAATGTGAACCTCTGTCGCATTGGTGTCCGCCGTCACCCGCCGGAGGGCGGCGGGTCATCCTGCGCCGAACCGTCGTCCGGCTCGGGCGGAGGCGGCGAGGACGGGCTGGACGGCTGCGGCCCCGCGGGCGAGGCCGGCGACGGCTCCGTCGGACTGGGCGCCGGCGTGGGCGAAGAGGGCGGGCGTGTGGGAGTGGGGCTCGGAGACGTGGGCGAAGGCGTGGGCGAGGGGTCCGGCCCGGGACGCCAACTCACGCGCACCTGCGTGCCGCCGGGCTGGAAGGTCAGCCCTCCCTCCCCCTGCGAGCGCGCCGAACGCGACACGTGCACGTCGAGCCTGAACGTCTGCCCCGCCTCTATACGGCCGGACGCGGCGGCGGGCCGCACCGGACCCCACCCCTGGACGGACCAGTTCACCGGCCCGCCCTCGGCGCGCAGCAGGACGGTGCCCTCCGAGCCGTCGGCCAGGTCCAGGAACAGCGGGGCGACCGCGAGCGTGCCGTTGCCGCCGCCCGGCGGCTGCCCCGCGCCGCCGTCCGCCCCACCGGGCACCGGATCGCCTCCGGGCGGGAACGGCAGCGCCGTGGGCGGGGCGGACGAGGCCAGCGCCCCCAGCGGGAAGGTCGCCGACACCGGAACCCCGGTGTGGTCGCCGCCCCTGCTGGGCAGCGTCGGGGAAGGCTGCGGGACGGCCGTGGGCACGGAGCGCTGCGGCCCGGACCCGGCGTTGACCGCACCCGGGCGCGCGGCGTGCGGCGCCAGCGCCCGCACGATCGCGGCGCCGCCGCCGAGCAGCACGGCGGCCGTGACGGCACCCGCCGCAAGCCTCCCGGCAGCGCGGTGGCGCCCCCCGTCATCGGGCAGGCGGACCGCCGGCCGGACTCCACGCGGCACCCCCCGCGTCCCGGACCGAGACCCGGCACCACCCGTTCGCGCCCTGCCGCCCGACGACGGCCCCATCCCGGATGCCGGGGCCGCGCCTGACGTCGAACCCATCCCGAACGACGGCGGCATACCTTGCGTCGGGCCGATCCCGGTCGGCGATGGATCGAGACCTGGCGTCCAGGCGCTTCTCGGTGGCCGGTGGCGTGGCCTCCGGAGGAGGCGGAAGGAGCGGCCGGAGCGGTGCCCGCCGGCGGGGCGTCCCGACGGTGACAGCGTCCCGCGCGGCTGCACCGGGAAGCCGCTGGAGGAGAGATCGGTCACCCGGGTGGCCACGAACAGCCGGTAGCCGATCAGCTCCGGGTCGAGGAAGCCGCTCATCACGCGCAGCCGCAGCTCCGCGGGCGGGTCGGCCAGCGGCAGCAGGCCGAAGACCTTGGCGGCCGAGATCGTCCGGGGCAGGGAGGCCCCGCAGACCTCGCACCCGTCGGCGTGCTCCACCAGCCGCTCGCGCAGCCCGGCGTCGAGGTCGCCGCGCCGCTCGCGCAGCAGCCGGCCGCGCGCGGCGCAGCCGTACGGGCCCTGGTGCGCCAGGATCTCCGCGGCCAGCGACACCCTGAGCGCGGCGTGCGCCCGGTCGAGCGCGGCGTGCGCCTCCTTCGCCGGCAGGTCGAAGACCAAGGCCAGGTCGGGCACCGACAGCCGGTGCCGGATCAGCAACTCCAGCAGCTCACGGCTGAGCGGATCGAGGGCCAGCACCGCCTGCCAGGCCATCACCCGCTGGTCGACGTCGTCCTGGTCGTGGCTGGCCACCGGGAGGTCCGGCGGGTGGAAGCGGCCGGGCAGCCGGCGCCCGCACTCCAGCCGGGCGACGGCGTACAGCCAGGGGCCGAAGCGGTCGGGGTCGCGCAGCTTGTCGACGTGCGCCTCGGCCACGATGAACGCGTCGCGCAGGGCCACCTGCGCCGCGTCGCGCCCGCGCAGCTGGAACCAGCAGTACGCGTAGAGCCGGTCGGCGTACGCGTCGTAGACGGCGGCCGACGCGCCCGGATCGCGGGCGCGCAGTGCCTCGGCCAGTCGTCGGTCATCCATGGACAGAAAAATAAAGCCTCGAGGCTCTCTTGACATGCCATTTCAAAAGATCGAACTGGCCGGGTCCCGCCCTTTGCCACGGCCATTTCCGGACGCTCCCCGAACGCAGAGTAGATTGCTCAATATATTCGGAGTTGTCGGAGTACGAGGCTAATGTCCAACTCGTCGCACCAGCAGCCCGGAGCGCCTACCACGCAGGGGGTTGCGGCAGCGTTGCACGCCCGGCGCGCCCACCCTCGCACGCCCCACCACCACCCCGGGGCGTCATTCCGAAAACCACAAGGCACCCTGACGGAATCATGACCTCCTTTGCGCGCCCAATCACCTTCTCGCGATCAGCATTACGCCGAACGGATACTCCCTCGTATCGCTTTTCCGCCCCGTCTCGCCCGACCGCAGCCCGCCGCGCGGTAACGCGGACGCACCCGCGCCGGAACGCCGCTGGGCGGCTTCGCCTGGATCGAGACGTTGACACTGTCATCATGACAGTGTCACTATCGGAACCATGGAGAGCACCTGGACCATCACGGAACTGGCGGAGCGGGCCGTCGAGGCCCTCACCGCCGGCGCGTCCGTGCGGGTCAACGGGCGGGTGCGCGACATGCCGAACGAGCGGCTGATCCGCTGGTACACCACCATCGGGCTGGTCGACCCGCCGCTCGGCCGGCGGGGCCGCACCGCCCTGTACGGAACGCGCCATCTCCTCCAGATCGTCGCCGTCAAGCGCCGCCAGGCCGCGGGCCGCACCATCGCCGAGATCCAGGTCGAGCTCGCCGGGGCGACCGACCACCGGCTCGGCGAGATCGCCCGGCTGCCGTCGCCCGGCCCGGACGGCGGCGGGCCCGTCCCGTCCACGGAGGCCCCGGCCCCGTCACAGCGTCGCGAGGACACCGGCAGGCCGCGCTTCTGGACGGCCCAGCCCGCCGCGCCCCCCGCCGCACCGGCCGTGGCGCTCGGCGACCCGGAGGCGGCGGCAGAGCGAACCGTCTCCCTCGTCCAGGGCGTACGGCTCGCGACCGGGCTCACCCTCCTGCTGGACGGCCCCGCCCCGTCCGCGCTCAACGACGACGATCTCGCCGCGATCGAGACGGCCGCCCGCCCGCTCCTGGAGGAGCTGCGGCGGCGGGGCCTGATCGACCGGCCCTCCCCGCTTCCCGACCACCGGCCCGCAGACCCTTCCGGGAGAACCCAGTGACACTGCCCATCGCTCCACTACCCGAGACCGCGGCGCCGCCCGTCCCCGACGGCGGGCTGGGCGCGCTCTCGACCGGCCGCGGCAACCTGCCCCTCGACTCCGTCGACGTGCACGCCTCCATCACCGGCCTGGCCGCCGGGATCGAGGTCGTCCAGGGTTTCCACAACCCCTACGACGTGCCGCTTGAAGCCACCTACATCTTCCCGCTGCCCGACCGGGCCGCCGTGACCGCGCTGCGCATGGAGGCGGCCGACCGGGTGGTGGACGGCGTGCTCAAAGAGCGCGGCCAGGCGCGGCAGGAGTACAACGCCGCCATCGCCTCGGGCCGGCGGGCCGCGATCGCCGAGGAGGACCGTCCCGACGTCTTCAGCATGCGGGTCGGCAACATCCTGCCCGGCGAGCGGGTCACGATCCGGCTGACGCTGAACCAGCCCTTGCCGTACGAGGTGGACACCCCCGCCCCCGGCGCCGCCACGGGGGCGGGCACCGGGGGCGGCACGGACACCGGCGGGTCGGCCACGTTCCGCTTCCCGCTGGTCGTGGCGCCCCGCTACATCCCGGGTGCGCCGCTGGAGGGCGAGCAGGCCGGGGCGGGGGTCGCGGCCGACACCGACGCGGTGCCCGACGCGTCCCGCATCAGCCCGCCGGTGCTGCTGCCCGGTTTCCCCCTCCCGGTACGGCTGTCGATCACGGTGGACGTCGACCCGGCGGGGCTGGCGCTGACGCGGCTGCGTTCGGCGCTGCACGTGGTGGCCGAGAGCGAGTCCGGCGACCGTACGAGGATCAGCCTGCGTCCCGGCGAGCGCCTGAACCGCGACTTCATCCTGCGCCTGGACTACGCCGCGGAGTCCTCCTCGGAACCCGTCCTCGCCCTGACACCCGACACCGCCACGGAGCAGGAAGGGACGTTCACGCTGACGGTGCTGCCCTCCGGGGAGAGCCGCCCGCGGCCCCGCGACATCGTGCTGCTGCTCGACCGTTCGGGCAGCATGGGCGGCTGGAAGATGGTCGCGGCACGGCGGGCGGCCGGCCGGATCGTCGACACGTTCACGGCCGGCGACCGGTTCGCGGTGCTGTCGTTCGACCACACCATCGAGCGCCCCCGGGACCTCGGCGCCGGGCTGGTGCCCGGCACCGACCGCAACCGGTTCCGCGCCGTGGAGCACCTGGCCGGGCTGGGCGCCCGCGGCGGCACCGAGATGCTGCGGCCGCTGGAGGAGGCGTGCGGGCTGCTCGCCGACCCGTCGCGCGACCGGGTGCTGGTGCTGATCACCGACGGGCAGATCGGGAACGAGGACCAGATCCTGGCCGGGCTCGTCCCGCGGCTGAACGGCGTCCGCGTCCACACGGTCGGCATCGACCGGGCCGTGAACGCGGGGTTCCTGGGACGGCTGGCCGAGGCCGGGCAGGGCCGCTTCGAGCTGGTCGAGTCGGAGGACCGGCTGGACGAGGCGATGGAGCAGATCCACCACCGCATCGGGTCCCCGCTGGTCACGGACCTGCGGCTGGAGGCGACGGACGGGCTGCAGATCCTCCCGGACACGACCGCGCCCGAACGGATCGGGGCGCTGTTCCCCGGCGTGCCGCTGGTCGTCTCGGGCCGGTTCCGCGGGGCGCCGTCCGGGAGCATCGTCGTGCGCGGTACCACGCCCGACGGGACGGCCTGGGAACGGCGTGCCGTCGGCACGGAGACCAAGGCCCCGGCGGCAGGCGCGATCTGGGCCCGCGCGCACCTGCGCGACCTGGAGGACAAGTACGCGGTCGTCGGGTCCGGCGCCCTCGAGGCGCGCATCGTCGAGACCTCGCTGCACTTCAACGTGCTGTGCCGCTTCACCGCGTTCGTGGCCGTGGACAGCCGGGTCGTGACCGAGGGCGGAGACCCGCATCGGGTCGTCCAGCCGGTGGAGACGCCCGATGGCTGGGAGGACGACCTCGACCTACCGGACTTCCTGGGTGGGGGCCCGCCGGCAGCACCCAGGATGGCCGCCCCCCAGGCCTACGGAGCCGCACCTCTGCCTCCGGCGGCGGCCGGCGCCCCGGCCCAGCCGGGTTACGGCGCGGCCCCCGGCGGCCCGCCCCCGGCCCCGTCCTTCCAGGGCAGCCCGCCTCCGGCACCGGCCCCCGCCATGGACTGGATGCAGGAGGAGCAGGCGAGGGGAGGCGGCGGCCCGTCCAGGGGCACCGCCAGGAAGCGGCCGGGGGGACGTCCAGGCGCGGCCCCGCCCGCCCAGAGCCCTGCCGAACGCGACCTGGCTGAGGCGCGCAGGCAGTTCGCCAGGCTGCTCCAGGACCTCCGGGCGATGGCAGCCGACTCGCGCGAGCTGCGTCAGACCCACCTTGTGGGCTCGGTGCTGCCCACGCTCGACACGTTCACCCGGGCGATGCAGAGCAGTGGTGTGGACGCCGCGCTCACCACGCCCCTGTCCGTCCTGGTGAACGACCTCAGGGCGTTGGCGTCGTCTCCGGGCATCGAGCTCGCCGTCCAGGCCGACCCCCGGTTCGACGAACTGTGGGACCGGACGATCCAGACCCTGGAGGCATTCGTCGAAGACAAGGCCAAGCCGGAGCGCCGGGCGTTCTGGAAGCGCTCGCGCTGACCTTAGGAGAGTGGGCGCCCTCCCCCGGGGAGGGCGCCCACGGTCCAGCGGCGCACCAACGGGATGAGATTGAGGGCGAGTCCCACCACCGCGACGCCCGTGACGAGGTTCACCCCCGGGTGGTACTGGCCGAAGTCAGCCGCGGCCGTACCGGTGTGGGAGCCGCCCGCCACCAGCGCCGTGACAGCGGCCAGCACCAGCGCGGCGCCGACCTGCCCGGACGTCTGGACCAGGCCGGACGCCAGCCCCTGCTCGTCGTCGTGGATGCCGTCGGTGGCCTGGGCCATGATCGAGCTGAACCCGAACGCGAAACCGCCGCCCAGCAGCAGCATCGTCGGCAGGATCGTGACCGTGTAGTGCGGCGCGTTCCCGGCCGTGGCCAGGAACCACGCGTACCCGAGGGTCAGCGAGGTCATCGAGGCCAGGATCAGCCGGGGCGTGCCGTACCGGTCGATCAGCCGCCCGACGAACGGCGAGCCGACCGCCACCAGCAGCCCCGCGGGCAGCAGCGCCAGCGCCATCCGCAGCGGCGACCAGCCCAGCACGTCCTGCAGGTAGAGCGTCATCATGAACTGGAAGCTCAGGTACGACCCGAACAGCGCGACGATGCTCAGGTTCGCGCGGACGATCGTGCCGATCCGCAGGATGCCCAGCCGGATCAGCGGGTGCGCCACCCTGTTCTCGACGACCACGAACGCGGCCAGCAGCAGCACGGCGAGCACGATCGAGCCCACGGTCAGCGGGTCCAGCCAGCCGCGTTCGGGCGCGGAGACCACGGTGTAGACGGCCAGCAGCATCCCGCCGGTCAGCGTGACCGCGCCGGCCAGGTCGTGTCCGCCGCCGGCGGCCGGGCGGTCCTTGGGGATCAGGGCGATGCCGGCGACCAGCGCCAGGATCGCCAGCGGCACGGGGGTCAGGAACGTCCAGCGCCAGCCGAAGCTGGTCAGCAGCCCGCCCAGGATCAGCCCGGACGAGTAGCCGCTGGCGCCGAACACCGAGAAGACCGACAGCGCCCGGTTGCGGGCGGGTCCCTCGTGGAAGGTGGTGGTCAGGATGGACATGGCGGTCGGGGCCGTGAACGCGGCGGCCAGGCCCTTCACGAAACGGGTGGCGATGAGCAGCGCGCCGTCGTCCACGAGGCCGCCGACGAGCGAGGCGACGGCGAACACGGCCAGCGCGATCAGGAAGACGCGGCGCCGTCCCAGCAGGTCGGCGGTGCGGCCGCCCAGGAGCAGCAGCCCGCCGTACCCGAGGACGTAGCCGTTCACGATCCACTGCAGGGCGGTGGTCGACAGGCCGAGCTCGGTTCCGATCGACGGCAGCGCCACGCCCACCATGGAGACGTCGAGCCCGTCCAGGAACAGCACGGCGCACAGCACCGCCAGGACGCCCCAGAGCCGGGGCGTCCACTTCTGCTCGGCGATCGCGGACGCCGGCGGCGCGGAGACGGTCGAGGTGTCGGTGATGGTCACGGCGCAGAAGATTACATGCGCATGCATCTGATGTCGAGGAATTTAATGCAGATGCATATGATGCGCGCGCATGCTAGGATGCGCGCCATGGAGTCCGGAAGCGTCCTGGTCGGCCGCTGGCGGCGGCTGCTGACCAGCTACAACCAGATCGCGTGCCACCTCGACCGCGCGCTCCAGGAGGCGCACGGGCTCACCATGAGCGAGTTCGAGACCCTCGACCGGCTGGTCGACGCGGGCTGCGACAAGTGCCGCATGCAGGACCTGCTCTCCCACATGTACCTCAGCCAGAGCGCCCTCTCCCGCACGGTCGCCCGCCTGGAGAAGCACGACCTGGTCGAACGGACCCTGTGCCAGGACGACCGCCGCGGCGTCTTCGTCAAAATCACCGAGGCCGGCCGCGAACGCCACACCCAGGCCCACCGGACCCACCTGGCCGTCATCGCCGAGCACCTCGCCCAGGACCCCGTCCCGGCCACGACCGCCTAAACACCCGAGGCGATCCGCAGCAGCACCGCCGCGTGACACAGGTCAGGCTGCCCCTTCTCCGGCAACGGGCACCAGCAGGCCAGGTCCTTCCCCGCCAGTTCCCGCCGGATCTCCTCGTCGCCGGGATAGCCGACCTCGTCCACCCACCCCTCAGGCGGATCGCGCCGCACCCGCATGTACTCCTCGAACCGCCGCTGCGACTCCTCGCGGGTCATCCCCTTGCCGATCTTCCAGGGATTCCCCCACCGCGAAGGCCGAGCGACGACCACCACCCCCTCAGGCTTCCGCCACCCCTTGGCCCGCCGAAGCCGGATCCGCTCAGGCATACAACACCCCCCGACTCACACCCCTACCCAGTCCATCCCCGCGTCCCGCGAACGTCCCTTTGTCAGTGGCCTCTGTGGCGTGGGCGACACCGCGCCGACCTGGTGGACGCAGCCGTGGTAAGGGTGTGAGCGTGATGGTCGGCGGAAGACCGATGTCCCTGATTTCGGGGGTGGCCGGGGGCCTGGGGCGGGGCCGCTATGCGGCCCTGATGACCGGCGTGCCGTGCCAGCGGTCTCTGCCAGGAACGCATTCGCCCGCCATGACCAGTGAGCCCGCGCCGACCGTGGTGGCCTCACCCACCTTGCCGCCGGGCAGCACGAACGTGACCGGCCCCAGGGTGGCGCCGCGGTCGAGTCGCACCGCGTCCAGTTGCATCACCCTGTCGTGGAACAGGTGGGTCTGAAGGACGCAGCCGCGGTTCACGCTGGAGCCCTCACCGAGCTCGATCAAGTCGGGTTCGGGCAGCCAGTGGGTCTCGCACCACACGCCACGGCCGATACGGGCTCCCAGGCTGCGCAGCCACCAGTTCAGGACGGGAGTGCCCAGCGAGTTCTGGACCAACCAGGGCACGGCGAGGGTTTCCATGAAGACGTCCCAGAGTTCGTTGCGCCAGACGAACGCGCTCCACAGCGGGTGACGTCCGGTGGAGAACTTGCCCATCAGCACCCACTTGGCCGCCGTGGTCACCGCCCCGGCGATGATCCCGGCCAGGAAGAGCACGGGGCCCGCGACCACTACCGCCGCCCAGGCCCCCGCCACGGACCAGGTGAACAGCAGCACGGCTGCCACGGCCAGCAGGAGCAGCCCCGACAGGATCGGCGGCACGACGCGGCACGACTCGACCGCGCCACGGGCCACCAGGAGCGACCTCGGCGGGGCGAAGGTCCTGGCCGGGTCGTGGGTCTCGGTCTTGCGGCGCAGACGCATCGCCGGGCGGCCGAGCCACGACGTGCCCGGGGGTACGGAGTCGGGCGTGTCGGACAGCACCCCGATCAGCGCGTCGTCGCCGACCTCACGCTGCGGGCCGACCATCCCGGAGTTGCCCACGAACGCCCGTGAGCCGATCCGCGAGCGGCCCAGCCTCATGCGGCCGCCGCGAAGCTCATACGGCGCGGCGAGCACGTCGTCGGCGAGGAACGCCGCAGCGCCGACGTCGAGCAGCTTCGGCAGGGCCAGCACCGTGGAGACCTCGACCGAGCGGCCGATGCGCGCGCCGAGGAGCCGCATCCACAGCGGGGTGATCAGGCTCGCGTAGACCGGGAACAGCGTCCTGCGCGCGTCGTCGAGCAGCGTGTGGGTCATCCAGGCGGCCCAGGCGGCCGCGCCGTGCACCCGGTAGGTGCCAGGGCTCAGCGCCAGACCGACGGTCCGGATCGTCGCGGCGAGCAGCAGCAGGTGGCAGACCGTGGTCACCACGACCAGCACCGGCATCCACGCCGCCAGCGTCAGAATCCAGCTCGTCAGGGACGTGCCATCGAGCAGGACCGCGACGGCCAGCGCCACGGCAGGCACCGCGGCGAGCCCGGAGATCAGCGAGCGCAGGCCCGTGCCGAGCAGGTAGGCGCACTGCCATGCCCACGACCGGCTCGCCTTGGCGGCGGGCCACTGCGAGGAACTCGCCCGCCGCGCGGCCGGGGATCCACCCCAGCACTCGCCGTCCGGGACCGTCCCGGTGACGCAGCCGCCCCGCAGCACCTCGGCGCCGTCACCGATGGCCGTGCCCGGCATCAGCACGCTGCGCGCCCCGACCCGGGCGCCCGCGCCGACCCGCACCTCGCCGATGCGCAGCCGGTCGGCGTCCAGCCACCAGCCGGCCATGTCGACCCCGGGTTCGATCGCCGCGCCATCGCCGATCCGGGCGAGCCCGGTGACCGGCGGGAGCGCGTGCAGATCGACGTCCTTGCCGACACGGCAGCCCAGCAGGCGGCCGTAGAGGACGGCCAGGGGAGTGCCGAGCACCGATGTGACACCGAGCGTGGCCACCAGCCGCTCCGCCGCCCACAGCCGCAGGTGCCCGCCACCGCCGCGCCGGTGGTCGCCGGGCTTCAGCCGCCCACGCAGCAGGCGCGCTCCGGCGGCAGCCAAGACCACCCGGCCGGGTTGGGTGAACAAGGCCGGCAGCCCGACGAGCAGCACCCACCACGGCAGGGCCGGAAGCACAGGGTCGGCGCCCGCCGCGGAGCACAAGGCGCCCACCAGCCCGATGGCCAGCACCAGCCGCAGCCCGGACACGCCCAGCAGCACGGTCTGGATCGTCGCCTGGACCCAACCCGTCCACCTGGGCGTCCTGGTGTCGCCCCCGGCAGGCCGCGCCGTGTCGGCGGGTGCCGCCTCGGCGCCCTCGGATGGCTCGGTGCCCGCGGACCCGGCGCCGGCCAGGAGGCCGCGCAAGGTCGCCGGGGTCGGATGACGGTAGACGTCGATCATCGAGATCGAGGGGTACCGCTCGCGAAGCGTCGTCACGAGCCGCGCCACGGCCAGGCTGGTGCCGCCGAGGTCGAAGAAGTCATCGTCCGGTCCCGCCTCGGTGCCGAGCAGTTCCGTCCAGAGCCGCATGAGCCACGCCGTGGTCTCGTCGGCACGGACCGGTCCGGTATCTCGTCCGGCGGGCAGCGGCCAGGGCAGCGCGGTGCGATCGACCTTTCCCGAGCCGCGAACCGGGAAGGACTCGAGCACGGCGAGCCGCGGCACGAGCGCCGCGGGCAAGCGTTCCCGCAGCCGCCGCGCCGCCGCGGCCTTGTCGAAGCGGCAGGGGTCACCGTCCACCGGGACCACGTAGCCGACCAGCACGTCCAGCCCACCCGCCGTACGCTTGACCACGGCCGCCGCGGCCGCCACTGACGGCAGCGCCAGCATCTCGGCCTCGATCTCACCGAGCTCGATCCGCCGACCGCCGATCTTCACCTGGTCGTCGGCGCGCCCGACGAACTCCAGCCCCTCGGGCACGGCGCGGACGAGGTCACCGCTGCGGTAGGCGCGCCCCCACCCCAGCGACGGCATGGCGGCGTACTTCTCCGCGTCCCGCCCGGGGTCCAGATAGCGGCCGAGCCCGACGCCGCCGATCACCAGCTCGCCGATCTCGCCCCAGCGCACGGGCCGCCCGGAGGGGTCCACGACCGCGAGCCGCCAGCCGTCCAGCGGCAGGCCGATCCGCACCGGCTCGCCGTCGTACAGGCGGGCCGCGCAGGAGACCACGGTCGCCTCGGTGGGGCCGTAGGTGTTCCACAATTCCCGGTCCGGTGTGGCGAAACGCCGGACCACGTCCGGCGGGCATGCCTCACCTCCGACGATCAGCAGCCGGACACCGGCCAGCATCTTCGGCGACCACAGCGCGGCCAGCGTCGGAACGGTGGACACCACCGTCACGCGCCGCTCGGCCAGCCACGGGCCGAGGTCCGCACCTGCCCGCACCACCGACCTCGGCGCGGGTACCAGGCAGGCACCGTGGCGCCAGGCCAGCCACATCTCCTCGCAGGAAGCGTCGAACGCGACCGACAGCCCGGCCAGGACCCTGTCACCCGGCCGGACCGGGTCGTCCCGCAGGAACAGCCGCGCCTCCGCGTCCACGAACGCCGCGGCCGCACGGTGGCTGACCGCGACGCCCTTCGGGGTGCCGCCGGAACCGGAGGTGAAGATGATCCACGCATCGTCGGCGAGGCCGGGGGCCGTCCCGCGCCGGGACGGCGGGACGATCGGCCCGGTGGCGATCCGCCGACCCGCGCCGATGACGGCACAGACGCCGGACTCTCGCCAGACCAGCTCGGCGCGCTCGTCGGGGTCGTCGGCGTCCACGGGCACGTACGCCGCACCCGCCGCCAGCACCGAGAGGATCGCCACGTACAACTCGGCGGATCCAGAGGGAACCCGCACCCCGACCCGGTCACCGACGCCGATGCCCATGGAACGCAGCTCGACGGCCCGTGCCTGGACGGCGCGGGCCAGCTCCGTATAGGACAGCACCCGTTCCCCGTCATCAATCGCGGGCTGGTCCGGCCATTGCATCACCGTGTGCTCCAGGATGTGGAGCAGCATCCGCGGGCCGGCCCCCGGCGCGGGCTTGTATATCGCCGCGTCTTCCAGGGAAAACGCGGGTTGTTCCGATTCAAGTACTGCGAGATCCCGAGTGGTCACCGCGTGCCCTTTCAGGAGAAGAACGCGCGATCCGTCGAACGGATCGGCCGTCGCCAGGTCGTGGACTACTCCGTGCCATGCGCCACCGCTCGTCCGGGTGGGCCAGGAAGAAGATTGACGGGCGCGTTTAGGAGGTCGCTGAGCGGTGGCTGTGCGGAACCTGTGCACGGGAAACGGCCCGCTCACGGCGGAAACGGGACGCGGTGAACCGCCATCGACCGCCCGCCGACGCGATGCGGCGGCCAGGCCGCGCGGGTGCGTTCGTGCTGGTGAGCCTGCGAGTGCCCCGTGCGGGGACGCCGTGCGGGGACGCCGCCCGGGGAACGCCGCCCGGGGAACGCCGCCCGGGGGTGGGTCAGCCGGGGATGTTCGCGGCGGGCAGCTTCACGGTGAAGCGGGTCTCCCCGGACCGGCTGGTGAGCCCCACGGTGCCGTGGTGCGCGCTGACCACCGCGGCCACGATCGACAGGCCGAGTCCCGTGCTGCCGGCGGCACGGGAACGCGAGCCGTCACCCCTGACGAACCGCTCGAAGACCTTCGGCCGCATCTCCGGCGAGATCCCCGGACCGTCGTCGGTGACCGTCAGAACCACCGCGCCCCCCTGGGGCGACAGCCCGGTCGTGACCGTGGTGCCCGCCGGGGTGTGCCTGCACCCGTTGGCGAGGAGGTTCGCCAGCACCTGGTGCAGGCGGACCTGGTCGCCCACGGCGTAGACCGGTTCGGGGGGCAGCTCCAGCCGCCACAGATGGTCGGGGCCGGACACCCGCGCGTCGCCGACGGCGTCCAGCACCAGCCGGGACAGGTCCACCGGCTCGCGTTCGAGCGGCCGTCCCGAGTCCAGCCTGGCCAGCAGCAGCAGATCCTCAACGAGCACGGTCATCCGGCGGGACTCGGAGTCCACCCGGCCGATGGCGTGCTCGACCTCGGGCGGCAACTCCGGGTGCCGCTGGGCGAGCTCGGCGTACCCGCGGATGGCCGCGAGCGGAGTGCGCAACTCGTGGCTGGCGTCCGCGACGAACTGCCGGACGCGCGTCTCGCTGGCGTGCCGCGCGGACAGGGCCTCGCCGATGTGCCCGAGCATCCGGTTCAGCGCGGCCCCGACCCGCCCGACCTCGGTGCCGGGATCGGTGTCGGCGTGCGGCACCCGCACCGGCAGCGCGACCTCGCCCTTGTCGAGGGGCAGCTCGGCGACCCGGCCCGCGGTCGCCGCGACCCGGTTCAGGGGACGCAGCGTCCGCCGGATGATCACCACGCCGGCGATACCGGTCGTGACCAGCCCCAGCAGCGACACCGCGCCGAGCACGACGCTCACGCGGACCTCGGTGTCGTCGACGGAACCCAGCGGCAGCCCGGTGACGATCACGTATCCGACGCCGGCGTGCCGCGCGGTCAGCCGATAGCGCCCCAGCTCGTCGAGATCACGGGTGCGCGCGCCGCCGTCGGGCGGTTCGGCCGCGAGGACCGCGCGCTGCCGGCCGCTCAACGGCTCCCGCTCCCCCGTCTCAGGCGCCACTCTGCCGGCCTCGATCACCCTGCCGCCCCTGATCAGGGCGCTGATGGTCCCGACGCTCTGCCCCGGCGCGTCGACCGGGGACCGCGTGACGCGGGTGGGCAGGGACCACCACCTCACGGTTCGGTCACTCGCCGCGTCCAGTTGCGCGTCGAGCTGGCCCACGAGGAACGCGCGCAGCACCACCACCGTGAGCACGCTGATCACCAGGCAGACGAGCGCCAGCAGCGCCAGCTGCTCGGCGATCAGCCGGGTACGCAGCGACCGCCGCGAAAGCTTCGGCTCGGCCCGCAGGTCG
The DNA here is from genome assembly GCF_055379765.1 of Actinomadura rugatobispora. Lineage (NCBI taxonomy): Bacteria > Bacillati > Actinomycetota > Actinomycetes > Streptosporangiales > Thermomonosporaceae > Actinomadura > Actinomadura rugatobispora. The sequence continues at coordinate 3,751,345 of NZ_AP029191.1, forward strand.
GACGACATCACACCTCTGCTCCGGCGACTCTCCGTGGTGTGCCCGCCGCGCCCGGCGGTATCGGCGGGCGCTCCGGTGACGCTGCCCGCCCGATGCTATCCGGACCGTCACGGCGCTGCGGACCGCGCCGGGATCCAGCACGGCGCGGGCTCCAGTGTCAGCGGCGAATCTGTGCGTTCCCTGTGCGCGTCCTGTGCTGTCGCTGTGATGGACCACCACGGGGACATCCGGCTGATACACAGGTACGGCGCGAATGCCGCCACAGCCGCCACCGACGACGAGGACATGCCGATCATGAACGCCTCCGGGCGCCCGGAACTGCGCCGCCCCGACGGGCAGTCGGTCAGGGTGCTCGTCGTGGACGACGAACCCGCCCTCGCCGAACTGCTGACACTCGCCCTGCGCTACGAGGGCTGGGAGGTGCGCAGCGCCCCCGACGGGACGAGCGCCGTCCGCGTCGCGCGGGAATTCCGTCCGGACGCGGTCGTGCTCGACGTGATGCTGCCCGACTTCGACGGCCTGGAAGTTCTGCGCAGGATACGCGGGCGGTTCGACGGCCTCCCGGTGTTGTTCCTCACCGCCAAGGACGCCATCGAGGACCGGATCGCCGGGCTGACCGCGGGCGGCGACGACTACGTGACCAAGCCGTTCAGCATCGAGGAGGTGGTGCTGCGGCTGCACGCGCTGATGCGGCGCACCGGCGTCACGGAGGCCACCGCGGGCACCACCGTCACGGTCGGCGACCTGACGCTCGACGAGGACACCCGCGAGGTGCGCCGCGCGGGCAAGGAGATCCAGCTCACCGCGACCGAGTTCGAGCTGCTGCGCTTCCTGATGCGCAACCCGAGGCGGGTGCTGAGCAAGGCGCAGATCCTGGACCGCGTCTGGAGCTACGACTTCGGCGGCCAGGCCAACATCGTCGAGTTGTACATCTCCTACCTGCGCAAGAAGATCGACGCGGGGCGCCAGCCCATGATCCACACCAAGCGCGGCGCCGGATATGTGCTTAAACCCGCCGACGGCTAGGCATCGAGGCTCATAGCCGCCGCACAGCTTCGGCACAAGCTGGACCCAGGGCCGGGCCCGAATCTCGGGGCCATGCCGACGACACTGCACACCGCCCCCTCGCCCAGAGCCCGCCCCAGCGTCCTTCCCATCCCGACCGGCGGCACGGCCCCGGTCCTGGACGTCGTGGTTCCCGTCCACAACGAGGAGAATGGCCTCGAGCCGTCCATCCGGCGTCTCCACGAGCACCTGACGGAACGTTTCCCCTACCGGTTCCGGATCATCGTCGCGGACAACGCGAGCACCGACCGCACCCCCGAGATCTCCAAGGCACTCGAAGCGGAGATTCCCGAGGTGGTCGCCGTCAGCCTGGAGGAAAAGGGCCGGGGGCGGGCGCTGCGCGCAGTGTGGACGGCGTCGGACGCCCCGGTGCTGGTCTACATGGACGTCGACCTTTCCACGGATCTCGCCGCGCTTCCTCCGCTGGTCGCACCGCTCATCTCCGGCCACTCCGACATGGCCATCGGAAGCAGGCTCGCCAAGGGGGCCCGGGTCGTGCGCGGCCCCAAGCGCGAGATCATTTCCCGCTGCTACAACCTGCTGCTGCGGGGCACGCTCGCCGCACGATTCTCCGACGCGCAGTGCGGTTTCAAGGCGATCCGGGCCGACGTCGCCGAGCGGCTGCTGCCGCACGTGCAGGACACCGGCTGGTTCTTCGACACCGAACTGCTGGTCCTCGCCGAACGTTCCGGTGCCCGCATCCACGAGGTTCCCGTCGACTGGGTCGACGACCCCGACAGCCGAGTGGACATCGTCTCGACCGCGGCGGCCGACATCCTGGGCATCCTCCGGCTCGGACGCGCGCTCACGACCGGCACGGTGCCCATCGCGCATCTGCGCGCCCAACTCGGCAGGAACCCGATCCCGGTCGACGCCCCCGGAGTCCCCCGCGGGCTGGCCAGGCAGCTGGCGCGGTTCGCCGTGATCGGCGTGGTGAGCACCCTCGCCTACCTCGGGCTCTTCATGCTGCTGCGCACCGGAATGAACGCACAGGCGGCCAACCTGCTGGCCCTGCTGGTCACCGCGATCGCCAACACCGCGGCCAACCGGCGGCTGACCTTCGGCGTGCGCGGACGGTCGAACGCGGGTCGCCACCAGTTCGAAGGGCTGGTCGTGTTCGCCCTCGGGCTCGCGCTGACCAGCGGCTCGCTCGGCGTTCTGCACGCCGTCGCCACGCCGGGCCAGGACATCGAGCTGGCGGTGCTGGTCCTGGCCAACCTCGTCGCGACGATGTCGCGCTTCCTGCTTCTGCGCGGCTGGGTGTTCGCCCCGCACCGCCGTTCCGAGTCCTGACGTTCCGTCCCCCCTGGAGACCAAGATCATCATGTCGACCCCGGCCGGTGCGCACGCACACCGGCCGTCAGATGAGCGGAGCACCGTCCAGCGGCTCCTGCTCGGCCCGAGCGACCAGCCGACGTGGGTACGCCCGGCGGCGCTGGCCCTCCTCGCCCTCACCTCGCTGCTGTACCTGTGGGACCTCAGCGTGTCCGGCCACGGAAACAACTACTACGCCGCCGCCGCGATGGCCGGCTCGCAGGACTGGGCGGCCCTGTTCTTCGGCTCCCTCGACCCGAACAACGGGATCACCGTCGACAAGCCGCCCGCCTCGCTGTGGGTGATGGGGCTGTCCGGGCAGATCTTCGGATTCTCGAGCTGGAGCCTCCTGGTTCCCCAAGCCCTGCAGGGCATCGCTTCGGTCGGGCTGCTGTACGCCACCGTGCGCCGCTGGTCGGGGCCTGCCGCCGGACTGCTCGCCGGGGCCGTCTTCGCGCTGACGCCCGTCGCCACGTCGATCTTCCGGTTCAACAAGCCCGACTCCCTGCTCACCCTGCTGCTCATCGCCGCGGCGTACTGCACGGTGCGCGCCACCGAGAGGGCCGGCCTGCGCTGGCTTCTGCTGGCGGGCACCGCCATCGGGTTCGGCTTCCTGACCAAGATGCTGGCGGCGTTCCTGGTGCTGCCTGCGCTCGCGCTGGTGTACCTGGTCGCGGCCCCGACCGGCATCGTCCGGCGCCTGAACCACCTCGGCGCGGCCGGCATGGCGGTCGTGGTCTCCACGAGCTGGTACATCGCGCTCGTCGACCTGATGCCCAAGGGCACCCGGCCCTTCATCGCCGGTTCGGAGGACGACACCGTCCTCGACCTGGCGCTCGGCTACAACGGGATCGGACGCATCCTCGGGAACGAGCGCAACAGCACGAGCGGAGGAGCAGGCACCGGCTTCAGCGGCGAGCCCGGAATCGCCCGGATGTTCAACGACCAGCTCGGCGGCGAGATCTCCTGGCTGCTTCCCCCCGCGCTGATCGCCCTGATCGCGGGTCTCTGGCTGACCCGGCGGGCGCCGCGCACCGACCGCACCCGGGCCGCGATCCTTCTGTGGGGCGTCTGGCTGGTGGGGATCGGAATGGTCTTCAGCCTCATGGAGGGCATCATCCTCCCCTACTACTCGGTGATCCTCGCGCCCGCGATCGGCGCGCTGATCGCCCTCGCCGGCGTCCGGCTCTGGGAGAGCCGGGCGAACCTGACAGCCCGCTGCACGCTCGCCGCGATGGTCGCCGTGAGCGTCGCCTGGGGATTCGCCCTCCTTGAACGCACCGGTTCCTGGATGCCGGGCCTGCGCTGGAGCCTCCTGGCACTCGGCGTCATCACCGTCATCGCGCTCGTGGCACCCCAGACCCGCCGCCTCACGGTGGTGACGCTCGCCTGCGCCCTCGTGACCGGCCTCGGCGGCACCAGCGCCTACGCGCTGGCCACCGCGGCGGAACCCAAACCCGAAATCCCGACATCCGGCCCCGCCGGCAAGGTCGGCCACACAGGTTCGACTGGAACGCGGAGCGCCGTGAACCCCGAACTGGTCAAGGCGGTGCAAGCGACCACGAGCCGCTGGGCGGCGGCCGGAATCGGGTCGGCCACCACGTCGAACCTGCAACTGGCCAGCGGCAAGGCCATCATGGCGATCGGCGGCTTCTCCGGCGGCGACCCCTGGCCCGGCCTCACCACGTTCGAGCACGAGGTCAAGGCCGGCAGAATCCACTACTTCGTCCCCCGCAGCACGAGGGCCGACGCACCCAGCGGCAGGCGCCCCGGCCGCACCCCCGGCGGTGGCGCGCCCGGCAACAGCACTGCGATCAGCGCCTGGGTCCAGGCCAACTACCAGGCGGTCATCATCGGCGGCCAGACCGTCTACGATCTGACCCGGCCGAGGCAAATGCGCCCAGGGCGGTTCGGGAGTGTGCAAACGTGGAGTTCACGATCATCTACCCGACCGGTGAGCGGATCGCCACGTGCCCGAACCACCTGATCACTTACGTCGGCAGCAGGCTCAAGAACGACGAGGGACGGTAACAGGTGGATGATCGGGAAAGGGCCAGTCCCCCGCGCGAAGGCGGCGAACGCGACACGTTGACCGGTTTCCTGCAGTTCCAGCGTGACACCCTGGCCTGGAAGTGCGCCGGGCTGACCGCCGAGCAGCTCAGGTCGCGCCCCGTGCCACCGTCGAATCTGTCCCTGCTCGGGCTGATCCGGCACATGGCCGAGGGCGAGAGGGCGTGGTTCCGCAACGTCGTGAAAGGCGAGGCCACCCCCCCGCTACTGGCAGAGCCCCGACGGAGGAACCGCCGCCTTCGACGTCGAGGACGCCGATGCCGAGGAGGCGTTCGAGATCTGGCGGCAGGAGTGCGAACGGTCCCGCGCCATCGTTGACGCCGCCGAATCCCTTGACGTCATCGGCCGCTTTGAGGATCAGGCGTTCTCACTCCGCTGGGTCCTCACCCACGTGATCGAGGAGTACGCCCGCCACAACGGGCATGCCGACCTCCTGCGCGAACGCATCGACGGAACCACCGGCGAGTAACACCACGAGCTCGATCTTGTAACCGTCGGGATCGGTCGGCCAGCACGTCCGCATCCCCGCCCTCGGCCGTAACGCCCTTGGCAGCGAGAACGTCCACCGGACGACGACCGGCCTCGCGGGCTCGTGCACGAGTTCGAGGCCGTGGTCAGGCTGCCGTGGACGGCCAGCGAGCGTTCGAGGCCGGTGACCCGCAAACCGAGCCGCAGCATGCGCATGTAACGCCACCCGACCGAGGGGCACCGCCCTAGTTCGCTGGGTTGATGCGGTGCCCACGAGGGGTTCTCGTGGGCACCGCCGGCGCTACCCGGCTCTGGACATCAGCACGATGATCGCGCCGAGATCGTCGCCTTGCACCGGATCCTCGGCGACCCGGTTGGGCCGGACGAAACCGCAGACGACGCACTGGTGGACCAAGACGAACCCCTTACCGCCGCGGTGCTCGACACGCTCGGGGCGCATCATTCCGCGGCAGCCCGAAGCCCGGTCACCGGGAACGACGTCGACGTGCTTGGACCACAGGCACGCCGGGCAGTGGTTGCGGTAGCTCCCACCGCTGAGCGGTACGACGCTCGCACCGCAGTTCTCGCACGTGAAACCCTGGTTCTGGGCGGACCTGCCGACGGCTCTGCCTCCAGATCGAAGAAGTGATCTTCAATCGGGAGTGCAGGGTTCCGTTCGTTTCTCGCCGCTCGTACGCGCTCGGGCGGCTCCCAGGCTCGACGCGGGCGAGGGACCGGTTCACCGCCCGTTCCCCCTCCTCAGGGGTCGGCGATTACTTCCGCTTCCTGCTTCACCGGGGCATCTCTCAGCCGCCGGATCCGAACCTCGACCGGGTTTGGGGGTCATTGTTCCGGTCACTGTCAGCCGAGCCTCCTCAGCTGCCAGCGGTAGGTGTCGTCCCGCGCTCACTGGCGTCGGCGCCGTCCCCTGTGATCAGAGCACAGCGGTGCCCGCTCCGTATGGTCGGCGCATCCCCCTCCTTCAACTCGGCCGGCATCCTCACCGATCACAGCAGCCCGAGCAGGCGAGGACAACGCGATTTCCGGCTCCGGTTCAAGCAACGGCGTATCCTGCGCCCGTGAAACTGCGCTTCGAGACGCGCCGGTCCGACTCGCCGTGGGTCGACACCGTGTGGACCTGCACGAGCGAGCAGGTCACGGCGATGACATCGGTCGCAGGGGCGCGCTGGGGCCTAGTGTTCTGGGAACAGGACGGGCGGGCGTACGCGGGGATCAGCGGTCCCGAGACCCGGACCGGCACGGCACCCGTGCCGGATGGCGTGACCTTCATGGGCATCGAGTTCGCCGTGGGCACCTCGTTGCAGGCCGTGCCCACGTCGGCACTGGTCAACGGCGGCATCGAGCTCCCCGACACCACACGCCGGACGTTCCGGCTGGACGGCGCGCGCTGGGAGACGCCCGGCCCCGACGACGCCGAGGTCCTGGTCGGGCGTCTCGTCCGGACCGGGATCGTGGTCCGTGACCCGCTCGTCGCCGAGGCGCTGCGGGGCCGCCGCCCGGCCGTCTCGGGGCGCACGGTCGAACGCCGGTTCCGCGCCGCGACCGGGCTGACGCGGGGCGGCGTCCGGCAGATCGAGCGGGCCCGCAGGGCGGCGGAGCTGCTGGCGCTCGGCGAGACGGCCGCCGACGTCGTCGCCAAACTCGACTACTTCGACGAGTCGCACCTGGCCCGGGCGCTGCGCTCCTACGTCGGACGCACCGCCGGGCAGTTGCGCGAGGGCACCGGCGGCCCGATCGCCCTTGACCTGGATCAGCGCCTGACGTCGTAGACGAGCTTCAGGATCCCGTTCGAGTAGCTCTCCGACTCCCGCAGCGCCAGCATCTGCTTGTCGCGGTCGGCCCGGCCGAACACGCTCTTCCCGGCACCGAGAAGCACGGGGAAGACGAGCAGGTTGTACTGGTCGATCAGACCCGCGTCCGACAGCCGCCGGGCCAGCTCCGCGCTCCCGTGGATGAAGATCGCGCCGCCCTCGCCCTCCTTGAGCGCGGCGACGTCCTCGGTCGAGCGCAGGATCGTCGTCGGCCCCCACCCGTCGACGAGGGCGTCCTCGGACAGCGTGGTCGACACCACGTACTTGGGCAGCTCCTTGTAGTCGGCGTGGTCCTCCGAGCCGGGCCAGACCGGCGCGAACGCCTCGTAGCTGCGGCGGCCGAACATCAGCGCCGTCGTGTCGTTGAGCTCCTCGCCCTTCAGCGACCAGGCTTCCGGGACGAACTCGAGGTCCTTGACCACCCAGCCGCCGCTGCGGTGCTCCTCCCCCGGCCCGCCGCCGGGCGAGTCCACGACGCCGTCGAGCGACATGAAACCGGTGTAGACCAAGTTACGCATGGTGTTGTCTCCTCATAATCGGACCGCTAGGTCCACGCTAGATCGTGGCCACCCCAGCCGTCTTGGACGGAAACGACACGAGTTCACCTGAACACCTCAATGACCCCACCCTCGATGCGCACAGCCCCCCGCCAGGTCGGCCGGGACTCGGCCCCACCCCCCATGCCTCACTGCAGCCCTTCAGGAAGGAGTAGCCGGGTGCGTGAACCTCACCGCAACAGTCATCTACACGCCTCAGACGAGTGAACCCGGACCGATCCCGGACTTGACTACCCCAGACGGACCGGCCCCGGCCACGCAGCGGCCAATTCAAAGCCGTATCGGCGCCCGCGTCCCCAGTTGCGCAAGGGCGTAAGCAAAAGACCCCCTCCCGGACCGGGAAGGGGCCTTTGACGTGGAGCCGCCTATCGGAATCGAACCGATGACCTGTTCATTACGAGTGAACCGCTCTGCCGACTGAGCTAAGGCGGCTTGCCGTACGGGACGGCGGGCAGAAGTCTACCGGGTCTTGCGGGGTGAGCGTGCATCAGCGGCAGACGGTGCCGTCCTTTGGGGGCTTGGTGGTGACGAGGTAGTTGTCGGTGGCACGGGAGATGCAGGGGTTGGCCTGGAGGTAGGCGGTGTGGCCGTCGCCGTCCAGGCTCAGGAGGACGCCCGAGTCGAGCTGTGAGGCGAGGCTCTGGGACCACTTGTACGGGGTTGCCGGGTCGCGGATCGTGCCGATGACCAGGATGGGGGCGGAGCCCTTGGCGGTGATGGGCTTGGGCTGCTGCTTGGTCTGGACGGGCCAGTAGACGCAGGGGAGGCCGCCCCAGACGACGAAGGCGCCGAAGAGGGGGGAGGACTTCTCGGCCTGGTCCACGGACTTCTCGTAGGTGGCGAGGTTGGGCGGGTTGGGCTTGTCGACGCAGTTGACGGCCATGTTGGCTTCGGACTGGTTGCTGTAGGTGCCGTCTGGTTTGCGCTCGATCATCTGGTCGGCGAGCGTGATGAAGAGGGTGCCGTCCTGTTGCTGGAATGCCTGGGTGAAGGCCTGGCGCAGGACGGCCCAGTACTCCTTCAGGTAGAGGGCCGTGGCCATGCCCATGGTGGTCCACGACTCGGTGACCTTGCGGGCGTCCTGGCGGTTCCTGAGCGGGGTCTTGTCGACCTGCTTCAGGAAGGCGGAGATCTTGTCGATGGCCGCGTCCTCGGACCTTCCCAGGGGGCAGTCGGCGCGCTTCACGCAGTCGGCGACGAAGGCGCGCAGGGCCGTCTCGAAGCCCTTGGCCTGCTCGACCAGGGTTTGCGTGGAGGATTCCTTGGGGTCGACCGCGCCGTCCAGGACGAGGGCGCGGACCTTCTTCGGGAACTGCTCGGCGTAGAAGGCCCCCAGGTACGTGCCGTACGAGGCGCCGTAGTAGGTGAGCTTCTCGTCTCCTACGGCGGCGCGCAGCACGTCCATGTCGCGGGCCGCGTTGAGGGTGCCGACATAGGGGAGGTGTGCGGAGGCCCGGCCCTTGCACGCTTCGGCGAAGCCCTTGCTCTGGGCGGCCAGCGTGTCCAGTTCCCGCTGGTCGTCGGGGGACGAGTCCGTGCTGAAGTACTGGTCGAGCCGGCGGCCGTCCATGCATCGGACGGGGTCGCTTGAGCCCACGCCTCTGGGGTCGAATCCGATGATGTCGAAGCGGTCCCGCAGGTCCTTGCCGAAGCTGCGTCCGGCCTGGCGGATGAAGTCGACTCCTGAACCGCCCGGGCCGCCGGGGTTGGTGAAGAGGGACCCTATGCGCTCGGACTTGTTCTGGGCGGGGAGCCTGATGAGCGAGATGCGCATCTGCCCGGTGGACGGCTTGGTGTAGTCGATCGGGACGTTCGCCTTGGCGCACTGGAAGCCGCCCCCGCAGTCGGACCACGAGAGGCGCTGCTTGTAGAAGGAGTCGGTGCCGGCCGGGGATCCTGCGGGGGGCGTCTGGGGTGTGGCGGGCTTTTCCTGGGCGCTGCCGTTGCACGCTGTCACGGCAAGCGTGAGCGCCATGACCACGCCGATGGTCGTCGTTGCCCGCACCTGGTCGTCCCCGTTCTGTGGTTCCGTTGGTTCGGCAGGGAATCCCACGCTACGGGCCCGCAAGCGCGGAGGCCAGCGTCACGCTCCGTATTCGCGCGCGATGCCGTCCAGGAGCCAGGTGAGGCCCTGCTCGAAGGGTTCCTGGTCCTCGGCGCCTTCTTTGAAGGCGCGTTCGAGGTGGGGGAAGCGGCCGGTGGCGAGCATGTCGCGCATGTAGGGCTGCTCGCCGCCTCGCTCGCGCAGCATGCGCGCGCGGACGAAGTACCCGGTCATGTAGTGGTCGACCGCCATGACGATCTTCGAGGCGTCCTTCATGCCGACGTCGAGGCGGGACAGCGCGGCCAGTGACTGCTCGCCGTGTTTGAGGGCGTTCGGGCCGACCTGGGGGCGGCGCGCCGCGAGATCGACCATCCAGGGGTGGCGCAGCAGCGTGTCGCGCTCCCGCCTGGCGATCGCGCTGATCGCCTCGCGCCAGTCGTCCGGCAGCGGATCCTCGATCACCAGCTCGCCGGCGACCTCGTCGAACATGAGGTCGAGCAGGTCCTCCTTGCGCTCGATGTGGGTGTAGAGGCTCATCGCCCGCACGTTCAGCTCTCCGGCGATGCGGCGGATGGACACCGCCTCCAGGCCCTCGGCGTCGGCGATCTCGATCGCCGTGGCGACCAGTGCCTCGCGGGAGAGCTTGCGGCGGCGGTCACCGCGCTGCCGCATCCACACCGGCTCGTTCGTTGCTGCCACGCCCCCGATCGTACCCGTACGGCGTACGGCTCGATCGATACGCTGTACAAGTTCGCCGATACGGCGTATCGTTTTGCCGATACAGCGTATCGGTCGAGGGGGAGCTGATGACCACAGCCCAGAGCGGGGCCTCCACGGAGGAGCGGCAGGACATCGACCCGCGGCTCCGCCGGCTCGCCGTGGTCGTGCTGCTCGGCGCGATCATGACGATCCTCGACACGACGATCATCAACGTGGCGGTGCACACCCTCGGCCGGAGCTTCGACGCCTCGCTGTCCACCATCCAGTGGGTGGTGACCGGCTACACCCTCGCGCTCTCCATGGCGATCCCGCTCACCGGCTGGTCGGTGCGCCGCTTCGGCGCCCGCACGATGTGGCTGACCGCGCTCGGCCTGTTCGCCGCCGGGTCGCTGCTGTGCGGTGTGGCCTGGTCGGCGCCGTCGCTGATCGCGTTCCGCGTCCTGCAGGGCCTGGGCGGCGGCATGCTGCTGCCCGTCGGCCAGACGATGCTCGCCCAGGCCGCGGGCCTGGAGCGGATGGGACGGGTGATGAGCATCGTGTCCGTGCCCGCCATGCTCGCGCCGGTGCTCGGCCCGCTGCTCGGCGGGGTGATCGTGGACGATCTGAGCTGGCGCTGGCTGTTCTATGTCAACCTGCCGTTCTCCGTGATCGCCCTGGTCGCCGCCGTGCGCATGCTGCCGCGCGACACTGAGCGCGTCCCCGGCGCCCGCCTGGACGTCCTGGGCATCGCGCTGCTCTCTCCGGGCCTGGCGGCGCTGGTGTACGGGCTGTCGGAGGCCGGGAACGGGGCGGGCCCCGGCAGTGTCCGCGTCCTGCTGGGGGTCGGCGGTGGCGCCCTCCTCATCGCGCTCTTCGCCGTGCACGCCTCGCGGAAGGGCGACAGCGCCCTGATCGATCTGCGCCTGCTGCGGAGCCGGCCGTTCGTCACGGCCACGAGTGGGCTGTTCCTCTACAGCGCCGCCGTTTTCGGGCTGATGATCCTGCTGCCGCTGTACTCGCAGGTGGTACGGGGCGAATCCCCGCTGGAGGCGGGCTGGCTGCTGGCACCGCTCGGGCTCGGCGCCATCGTCACCATGCCCCTGGCGGGCCGTCTGGCCGACCGGCACGGCAGCCGCTGGCTCGCGGCCGGGGGCCTGGCGCTGGCCCTGTGCGGAGCCCTCGCCCTCACCCAGGCAGGTCCGGACACCAGTCGCACCGCCCTGATGAGCGCCATCTTCGTCATCGGTCTGGGGCATGGCGTCATGGCCCCGAGCCTCATGGCGGCCACCTACCAGGGGCTCCCGCGCCCCTCCATCCCGGGCGCGACCACGGGGGCGAACATCCTGGTACGCATCGGGAGCTCGATCGGCACCGCGGGCCTCGCCATCGTCCTGCAACTGGCCATCCGCGACACCGTCCCCGGCACGTCCGGCAACCTGCGCGAAACCGCGACGGCGCAGGCCTCGTCCCAGCTGAACGGGGCCTTCACCCACACCTTCTGGTGGGCGACCGTGATCGCGGCCATCGCTGTGATCCCCATCCTCGCCGTCCCCCGCCGGGCCGCCCTCACCGCACCAACGACATCGGTCGGAGAGCAGCGAGAGACGCGGGGGGCCTGAGGGACGACGGGAGCCCTCGAAGGGGCGCCGATTGCCGGATGTGGTCGAAATAGGGGGTGGTGCAGGGCTGTTGCCCGGACATGGGCACATCACAGAAGACCCGCGTCCGGACCGAGCAGGGCGCGAAGCGCGTCAGGGCGTACCTGGGCGGGAGGCTCGTCGCGGACACGATCAAGCCGTTCCTCGTGTGGGAGATCCCGTACTACCCGACCTACTACATCCCTGTGGAGGACGTACGGGCGGAGCTGGTGAAGGAGGGGGCGGGCAAGCATTCCCCCAGCCGGGGCGACGCCACCCTCTACACGGTGAAGGTCGACGGGACCCAGGCCGAGGGCGCCGCGCTCCGCTACGAGGAGTCGCCCGTGGAGGAGCTCCGCGACCTGGTCCGTCTCGAGTGGGACGCCATGGACGCCTGGTTCGAGGAGGACGAAGAGGTGTTCGTCCATCCGCGCGACCCTCACAAGCGGGTCGACGTCCTGCCGTCCTCGCGGCACGTGCGCGTTGAGATCGACGGCGTGACGGTGGCGGAGTCCAGCAACCCCCGGCTGCTGTTCGAGACCGGGCTGCCGGTGCGTTACTACCTGCCCAAGCCGCATGTGCGCTGGGACCTGCTGGAGTCCACGGACACCGTCACGGGCTGCCCCTACAAGGGCGAGGCCGTCTACTGGGCGGTCAAGGTGAACGGCACCGCCCACAAGGACCTGGCGTGGTCGTACCCGCATCCGCTGCCCGAGAGCCAGGGCGTGGGCGGCCTGGTCTGCTTCTACAACGAGAAGGTGGACATCTTCGTCGACGGCGTGAAGCAGGAACGCCCCAAGACTCACTTCAGCTGAGCGTCCGCCGTGGCCCCCGATCATTGGTCGCGGCGTTCGACACCGGCCACGGTGAGCGCGGCGGCGGCCAGGGCCCAGACCGCGTAGACGGTCCACGCGCCGGTGGTCGTCCACGGGTAGGGAACGGCGTCCTGGACGGCCTGCCCCAGGCGCTCCCACGCGTTCAACGGCAAGGCGTGGGCGACGACCGCCGACCAGTGGCCGTCGATGCCGAACGCGGCGGGCAGAACCAGGAGGACCACGAACACGGCGACGAGCGTGGGCGCGGCGTGCCGGACGATCGCACCCACGGCCATCCCGACCAGCGCGCACACCGGTGCGAGCAGCGCCGACGCCGCCACCAGGCGGAACGCCCCCGGTTCCGTGATCGACATGCCCGCGTCCCGCCCGGACAGGATCGCCTGGGTCAGCCCGAACGACGCCCCGGCGACGCCCGCGCCGAACGCCGCCGTGACCGCCGTGACGACGACCGCCTTCGCCGCCATCACCGGACGCCGGGCGGGCACGGCGGTGAACGTGGTGCGGATCATCCCGGTGCCGTACTCGCCCGCGATCGCGACCGCCCCGACGGCCGCGGCGGCGAACACCAGGCACATGGCGGCGGGCTGGGTGAACGCGTCGTGCAGCGCGCCGACCGGGACGAACCCGGACGCCCGCGGGTCCTCCCCCGTCCAGCCGCGGTAGTCGTCGTAGGCCTGGCCCACGTTGAACGCGACGACGACGAGGGCGCTGAGCGCCAGGGCCCACGCGGTCGAACGCAGCGACCGCAGTTTGATCCACTCGGCGGCGACCAGGTCACGGAAGCGGGCGCGGGGCTCGTCGATCACCACCACGCCCGAGGCGGCGTTCACGGCGGTCATCCCTTCCCTCCACCGAGACGGTCGGCGCCGCCCCCGGCGGCGGCCTCGGCGGAACCGGTGTCCGCGGTGAGCTGCATGAACGCCTCCTCCAGAGAGGCGGTACGGGTGGACCGCCTGAGCTCGTCCGGGGACCCCTCGGCGAGGAGCGCGCCGCGGCCGATGACGAGGAGATGATCGGCGGTGTTCTGCATCTCCGACATCAGATGGCTGGAGACCAGCACGGTCCGTCCCTCAGCGGCGAGGGTGCGGAACAGGCCGCGCACCCAGCGCACGCCCTGCGGGTCGAGGCCGTTGAGCGGTTCGTCGAACAGCAGCACGGGCGGGTCGCCGAGCAGCGCGGCGGCGATCCCGAGGCGCTGCCGCATACCGAGGGAGAAGCCGCCGATGCGGCGGCGCGCCGCATCGGCGAGTCCCACCTGGTCCAGGACTTCGCCGACCCGGGAGCGCGGTATGCGGTTGGCGCGGGCCAGCGCCCACAGGTGGGCGGAGGCGCTCCGGCCGCCGTGCACGTCGCCGGCGTCCAGCAGGGCGCCGACGTGGCGCAGGCCGCGCGGGCGGTGGCGGAACGGCCGGCCGTTGACGGTGACGGTCCCGGCCGTGGGCGCGTGCAGGCCCAGGATCATGCGCAGGGTCGTGCTCTTGCCCGCGCCGTTGGGCCCGAGGAATCCGGTGACGCGTCCCGGCCGCACGGTGAAGCTCAGCCCGTCGACGGCGGTGACGCCTCCGTAGCGTTTGGTCAGTTCGCTCGCTTCGATCACCCGGCCCACGGTGCCGCCCGCCGCGCCGCCGGGCATCGGGCCCGCGCGGACATTGAGGGTCGACCGTGGACCTACATCCCCAGTCCGATCCCGAGGACGGAACACGCGGTTACGATCACCGCATGCACGCCTCGCCGCCGTTCTCCGTGCTGAAGCGCGTCCCGCCGGGCGCCTGGACGGCCGTGACGTGGTGCGCAATGGCGATCTGGCCGATCGTCGAGTTCGTCTGGTTCCCGCCCGAGCACGGGTACTCCAACAAATATCCGGCGGACGGCCTCGACTCGTTCCCGGCGCAGGCGCTGCTGGGACTGGCGTTCGTCCTGGCGGTCGCGGGCGGCGTACTGCTGCGTCGCCGGCCGGTGACCGGGTACGTCCTGCTGATCGCGGGCACGGTCGTATCGGCAGTGGCGTGGCGGCAGCCGGAGCTTCCCTCCGCCCAGTTCCTGGCGGTGGACGTGGCCCTGTGCTTCATCGCGGCGACCCGGGCCCGCCGCGTCTCCGTCGCCGCCGCGTCCATGGCGGCCGGGATGCTCGCGGGTTTCCTGGCGGTGCGGCTGTTGTGGTCGGAGGAGAACGGGATCGCCTCGGAGCCGTTCATGGTCTTGACGGTGGTCATCGCCTGGTTGGTCGGCAATTCCGCGCGCCAGGCCCGCCTGCACGCCGAGCGGCTGCGCGCCCAGGCCGCCGCCCAGGCGGTCACCGCCGAACGGCTCCGGATCGCCCGCGAGTTGCACGACATGGTGGCGCACAGCATCGGCATCATCGCACTCCAGGCGGGCGCGGCACGGCGCGTGATCGACACCCAGCCGGCCGGGGCGCGCGAGGCGCTCGGCAGCATCGAGGAAGCCGGCCGGGAGACCCTCGCGGAGCTGCGCCGGATGCTCGGGGCGCTCCGGCACGCCGAAGCGGGGGAGGCTCCGCTCGAACCGGCCCCGGGGCTGGCCGACGTCGACCGCCTCGCCGCCACGACGACCGCCGCGGGCGTCCACGTGGACGTGCGGTGGCGGGGCGAGCCACGGCCGCTCCCGCCGGAGATCGACGTGTCCGCCTACCGGATCGTCCAGGAGGCGGTGGCCAACGTGCTGCGCCACGCGGGCGCCCGCCGCTGCCAGGTGACCATCGAGCACGGCGCCGGCGAGCTGGCCGTCGAGATTCTGGACGAAGGAAACGCGGCCGGTGGACGCGGCGCCGGCGCGAGCGGCCCCGGGAAGAGTGGCTCCGGTGGCGTGGTGGGCAATGGGTACGGGCTGGTCGGCATCCGCGAGCGGGTCGGCCTGCTGGGCGGCGAACTCGCCGCCGGCCCGCGTCCGGGAGGCGGCTTCCGGGTAGCCGCCCGCCTACCCGTCCCACCGGCTCCCACGGCTCCCGCAGCTTCGCTGGGAACGGCGGGGACAGTGGGGATGTCGGCTCCCACAGCTTTGGCGGGAACAGCGGCTCCGGCGGCTCCGGCCGGGACGGCGGCTCCTGTTGCTCCCGCGGATCCCGCGGCTTCGCCGACTCCTGCGGATTCGGCGGATCGGGCGGAGTGGGTGGGGGGTGGGGGGTGAGCGTGCGTGTTGTTCTGGCCGATGACCAGCCGTTGGTGCGGGCGGCGCTGCGGATGGTCATCGCCGACGCGCCTGACCTGGAGGTGTCCGGGGAGGCCGCGACCGGGGCCGAGGCCGTCGGGCTCGCCGAGGACGCCGACGTCGTCGTGATGGACCTGCGCATGCCGGTCATGGACGGCATCGAGGCCACCCGGCTGATCACCGCGCGTCCCGGCGGGGCGCGCGTGGTCGTGCTGACCACGTTCGACGACGACGATCACGTGTTCGGGGCGCTGCGCGCCGGCGCGGCCGGGTTCCTGGTCAAGGACATGGCGCTGGACGACATCCTGGCCGCCGTCCGGGTCGTCGCCGCCGGGGACGGTCTCATCGCGCCTGGCGTCACGCGGCGGTTGATCGCGCGCTTCGCCGCGAGTCCCGCCCGCCTCGCCTCCGTCGTGCCCGCGCGGGGGCTCACCGCGGTCACCGAACGCGAGCGCGAGGTGCTGACGCTGGTCGGGCTCGGCCTGACCAACGCCGAGATCGCCGCCGAGCTGCACCTGAGCGTGGCCACGGTGAAGACGTACGTGACGCGGCTGCTCACCAAGCTCGACTCCCGTGACCGCGTGCAGCTCGTCATCGTCGCCTACGAGACGGGCCTGGTCACCCCCGGAGCCGGTTGATCAGGTCGGTGACGGCGTCGGGACGGTCCGTCGGGCGTGTGGGGCGTGCGGCGGAGTCTAGGCATTCGCCCCGAAGGGGCCGGAGAAGCGCACCTGGAGCGTGTGTCGCGACGTTTAGCGAGTGGGTGCTAAGCGGGCGCGGTTCTTTGTCATCTCGGTTTACACCAGGCGATGTCACATCATGCGATGGTGTGATGGCCGTCGCTTTTGCCGGGCGGCTCTTGCTAGGCCCTCCAGGTTTACGCGACCGTAGGTTACGGATCAGTAAGTTAGAGCGCCCCCGGGGGAGGCCCGTTGACCGCTCCGCTCGCCACCACCGGATCCGCGCCGGTCCGGCGCCGGCTGGCCGGTGCCGCGCGCTGGCTGACCACGCCGCTGCTGCCCGAGGACTACCTCGCCCTGCTCAACCCGCTGTGGTCCGCGGCCGACCCGCGCGGCCGGATCGAGGCCGTACGGCATGAGGCCCCCGGCGCGGCGTCCCTGCTGATCAGGCCGGGCGTCACCTGGCCCGGGCACCGTCCCGGCCAGTGGCTGAAGATCGGCGTGGACATCGGGGGCGTCCGGCACTGGCGGAGCTTCTCGCTGTCCTCGCCGCCCCGGTCCGACGGCAGGCTCACGATCACCGTCAAGGCAGGCCCCGAGGGTCGGGTGTCCCGGCACCTGGTCCACGAGATCGCCCCCGGGACGATCGTCAGGCTGGGGCGGCCGGAGGGCGACTTCGTCCTTCCCGATCCGCTGCCCGGACGGATCCTGTTCGTGACCGCGGGCAGCGGCGTCACCCCCGTACGGGCGATGCTGCGGGCGCTGGTGGACGGCGCGCGGCCCATGCCGGACGTGGTGCTGGTGCACTCGGCGCGCACCCCCGGCGAGGTGATCTTCGGAGCGGAGCTGCGCGAGATCGCCGCGCGCTTCCCGGGCACGCTGCGGCTCCACGAACGGCACACCGCCGTCGAGGGACGCCTCAAGCCCGCCGCGCTGGACGACCTCTGCCCGGACTGGGCGTCCCGCGAGACCTGGGCGTGCGGGCCCGCCGGGATGCTGGACGAGATCTCCGCCCATTGGGCAGCCGCGGGCGCCGCCGGAGGGCTGCACATCGAACGCTTCCAGACCTCCTTCCCGAACGCCGGAATCGAGGAGGGGGGCGGGCGCGTGCGGTTCACCGCGAGCGGTGTCGAGACCGACGCGGACGGGGCCACCCCGCTGCTGGAGGCCGGGGAGGGCGCGGGCGCGCTGCTGCCCAGCGGGTGCCGGATGGGCATCTGCCACAGCTGCGTCGGGCGGCTGCGGTCCGGGCGGGTCCGCGACCTGCGCACGGGCGAGCTGCACGGCGAGGAGGGCCACATGATCCAGACCTGCGTGTCGGCGGCCGCCGGGGCCGTGGAGATCGACCTGTGACCGCACCACCTCCGAGGGGGACCTGACGTCATGACCACCGCCACCGCCTCCGCCACCGTGGCGCACCTGACCCCGGCCGACTACGAGGCGATCGCCCGCGAGCTGGACGCGCTCCGCGAGGAGATCACCGCCGATCTGGGCGAGCGCGACGCCGCCTACATCCACCGCGTCATCCGCTGGCAGCGCGGGCTGGAGATCGGCGGGCGGGCGCTGCTGATGGCCTCCTCGCTGCCGCCCGCCTGGCTGGCCGGGACGGCGACGCTGGCCGTCGCCAAGATCCTGGAGAACATGGAGATCGGGCACAACGTCATGCACGGCCAGTGGGACTGGATGCGCGACCCCAAGATCCACTCGACCACCTGGGAGTGGGACAACGTCTCGCCCGCCGGGCAGTGGAAGCACTCGCACAACGTGGTGCACCACACCAACACCAACATCGTCGGCCGGGACAACGACGTCGGCTACGGGATCCTGCGGGTCTCCGCCGAGCAGGGGTGGCATCCGGCGAACCTGCCGCAGCCGCTGGTCAACCTGCTGCTGGCGATGTTCTTCGAGTACGGCGTCGCGGTGCACGACCTGGAGATCGACAAGGTTCTGGCGGGCCGGAACGATCCGGAGGAGACCCGGGCGAAGCTGCGCGCCATCGGCCGGAAGATCCGCCGCCAGTGGGCCAAGGACTATCTGGTGTTCCCGCTGCTCAGCGGGCCGCAGTTCGGCAGCACGCTGGCGGCCAACTTCACCGCCAACGTGGTCCGGAACGTCTGGGCGCACATGATCATCTTCTGCGGGCACTTCCCGGGGGACGTCGAGTTCTTCACCGCGGAGCGGCTCGACGCGGAGACCCGGGGCGAGTGGTACGTCCGGCAGCTGCTCGGCTCGGCCAACATCAGCGGCGGGCCGCTCCTGCACCTGATGTCGGGCAATCTGAGCCACCAGATCGAGCACCATCTCTTTCCCGACCTGCCGAGCAACCGGTACGCCGAGATCGCGCCCCGGGTCCGGGCGCTGTGCGAGCGGTACGGGCTGCCGTACCACACGGGGCCGCTGGCCAGGCAGGTCGGCAGCACCTGGAAGAAGATCGTGCGGTACGCGTTCCCCGGGCCGCGCCGGTCCGCCCCGGAGCCGTCCGCCCCGGTCAGGGAGCCGGCCGCCGCCTGACCGCGCGCGGCGCCGGGGCGGGACTTAGCGGGTGAGCGGTCGGGCGGTCACAATGAGCACACCCGACCTCGCCACAGGAGAGTGCTGTTGCCCGCCGCGCCCGACGTTCCGCCACCGCCCGCTCCCGACGACGCCACCGAGCCGGAGCCTCCGGCCGCGGCCCCGCAAGATCCCCGCGGAGGCGGCGTTCGCCGGTACGCGGTCGCCGGGGCGGCGGTGGCGGCCGTGGCGTTGACGGCGGGCGTGGTGGCGTTCGTGGTCGCCCCCGGCGCCGAGCGCCCCGATCCCGCGACGCACTGCCAGTACATGCGTGGCACGATCCAGGATTCGCGGATGAAGCGAACCTGGCCGCACCTCTACCAGTGTCCGAACCGCCCGCACGCCGACGTCTACGAGCAGGCCCGGTTCGGGACGAAGGTCGGCGTCCTGGACACCGATCCCAGCTGGTTCATCTGCTGGACGCGCGGCGAGCCGCATTCCGGCGGCAACGACGTCTGGTACTACACCCGGGGCAACCGGGCCGCGCAGCGTCCGGAGCTGGACTCCTGGGGGTACGTGCCCGCGGGCGATCTCCAGGCCGCCGAGCATCCCGATCCCGCAGTCACGCGGCAGTGTCCCGGCGGTAAGGGCGGCACCGCTGGTTGACCCGGGGAAACACTCCCCTGACCTGCGCTTGTGCTTGTTCTGAACAGATCCGAACGGTCCGTTCACGGTTCCCTCGGCCCCTCGGCCTGCCCGGATGTCTAACCTTCTGCGGTGACCCGGGCCCCGGGTACCCGCAACACCCCGCTGACTCGCACGCCCCGCCGTTCCCGCGCGAGATCGAGACGGATTGACCGCCACGGAAAGGGTGACGGATCGGGTGACCGAAAGCGTGATGTTCCGAATTCTGGGCCCCCTGCGCGCGGGTGCGCGGCGGGGACCGGTCGATCTCGGGGACGGCCGGACCCGGCTCGTCCTGGCGACGCTGCTGCTGGAGCCGGGCCGGATCGTGCCGGTGGACCGGCTGGTGGAGGCGGTCTGGGACGGGGAGCCGCCCGTCACGGCCCAGACCCAGATCGCCATCGCGGTCTCCGGGCTGCGCCGCGCGTTCCGGGACGCGGGCTGTACCCGCCGGGTGATCGAGACCGCGGGTCCGGGCTACCGGATCGCGCCCGAGGCGGGCACGGTCGACGCCGTGACGGCCGCGCGGACGATCGGGCGGGCGCGGGCGGCCGTGCGGGCGGGCCGCCACCGGGAGGCGGCGGAGCTGTTCGGGGCGGCGCTGTCGCTCTGGGACGGACCGGTGCTGGCGGACCTCGACCGCGCCCTCATCGTCGCGGGCGCGCTCCGCTGGGAGGAACTGCGGCTCACCGCCATCGAGGAGGCCGCGGAGGTGGGGCTGCTCCTGGGCCGCCACCACGAGCTGATCGGCGGCCTGCGGGGGCCGGTCACCGAGCATCCGTTCCGTGAGCGGATGCGCGGCCTGCTGATGATGGCGCTGGTGCGCGCCGGCCGGCAGAGCGAGGCGCTGGAGGTCTATCGCACGGGCCAGCGCATCCTGTCCAGGGAGCTCGGTCTCGAGCCGGGACGGGAGCTCCGCGAACTGCACGAGGCGATCCTGCGCGGCGATTTCCCCGTCCACCGGACGTCGCAAACGCCCGCGTCCCGCTCCGCCCCGGCTCCGCCATCACCGGCCTCGTCCGCGCCGGCGCCCCGGGAGAGCCGCTGCTGCGCGGGCGCCGTCCCGCGCACCCGCTCGCAACGGTGGCGCGGCGGCCCTGGCCGCTTCCGCTCCCACTGACCCCGACGCCGGCCTCTAGCCGAGTGCCTGCATCACCGGGACGAACAGCCGCGACTGATCGCCGCCGGCCGACGCGCCGTACTCCATGACGGTCGTGGTGAACGCGACCTTCATCCCGTTCCGTTCGGCCCATTCGAGCAGCTCGGGATGCCGCCGGTCGACGTCGAGCCGCACCACCGTCCCGGCCACCCCGTCGGTGAGGGCGAGGGCCTCGACGAGGCCGAGCGCGGTGGTCGCGTCCCGTCCGGTGACCGGGCCGACCATCAGCAGGTCCCCGTTGCGCCACGCGCCCCCGAATCCCAGCAGCGGCCCGTCTCCCTCGCCGCGGACGACGCGGAAGTCCTCGCAGAACGAGGGGAGGCGCCGGAGCAGCTCGGTCCGCGGAGCGCCGAACGCCTCGGCGTCGAGCGCGAGCACGTCCGCCATGTCCCCGTCCTCGAACCGCCGGGACGCCGCACCCGCGGAGCCCGCCCGTCCAGACGGTTCGCCCTTGTACGTGACGCACTTCCCGACCGCGCGGAAGCCGAGCCGCTCGTAAAGGACACGCCCGTACTCGGTGGCCGTCAGGCAGGCGCCGGCCGTGCCGCAGTGGTCGAGCGCGTGCCTCATCAGCCGCCCGCCCAGGCCCTGCCGCTCGTACCGGCGCGCGACGAGGACCATGCTGATCGCGGAGACGTCCCGCCCGTACGGCGTCGACACGACCGTCCCGGCGAGCCTGCCGGGGGAGGCGGGATCGTCCACCCCGTACACCCGGCCGATCCGGAACAGCAGCCGCCACTTGTGTTCTTCGGGAGGCCAGTCGCGGTCCTGCGCGAGTTCGGTGCAGGCCGCCAGGTCGTCGCCCACGCGCAGCCGCCGCACCGGCGTCCCGTCCAGCGTCTCGGCGTCCGTCCCGCTCACCCTCAGTCGGACGACTCGCCGTAGTGGGCGTCGTGCTGCTTGCGCGGCGAGCACACCGACGCCGAGGGGCACGAGCAGCGCCGCGAGCCGACCTTCACCGTGATCTTGTCGCCCGGGACGTTGTAGCCGATGACCTGCCCCTGCCCCTCGGGCGTGTCGACCACCGCGCCCAGCCGCGGCGCCTTCTCCTTGAACTCCATGTACAGGGGGTGCTCGTACTTGAGGCAGCACATCAGGCGGCCGCACGCCCCGGCGATGCGCAGCGGGTTGACCGGGAGGTCCTGCTCCTTGGCCATCCGCACCGACACCGGCTCGAAGTCCTTGAGGAAGGTGGCGCAGCACAGGTCGCGGCCGCACGGGCCGATGCCGCCCTGCAGGCGGGCCTCGTCGCGCGGGCCCACCTGGCGCAGCTCGACGCGGGCCTTGATGTTGCGGGCCAGGTCCCGGACGAGCGCGCGGAAGTCCACCCGGTGCGGCGCGGTGAAGTAGATCTTGAAGACGTTGTCGGCGTCGAGGTAGTCCACCCCGATGACCTTCATCGGCAGCTCGTGCTTGCGGATCAGGCGCTTGGCGATGCTCCTGCCCTCGGCCCGGCGGCGCCGGTTGCCCTCGTCCCGGGCCAGGTGCTCGTCGGTGGCGGGCCCGGCGCAGACGGGCAGCCCGTCGATGTCCTCCGACACCCACTGCGGCGCCCAGACGCACTCGGCCACCTCGGGACCCGCGTCCGTGGGCACCAGCACCCTGTCGCCCACCCGGGGCGAGTGCGGGCCGGGGTCGAGGTAGTAGAGGCGTCCGTAGCGGGTGAAACTGACGGCCATCACCATGCCCACGGTTTCGCTCCGTTCGCCCGGTTTCGTGGGAACACCCTACGTTGTTCCACCACCCGGAAGTCGAACGGAATTCACCGCCGCACGTCACGGCCGCGGGTCACCAGGCGGCGTCGACCAGATCGTCCGCGGGCATGGGCTGGGCGCCGTCCATGTGCAGCCGCCCGTCGCTCGCCAGGACCAGCAGGTGCTCCCCGGCGTGGTCGGCCGACACCCGCGTGACCTGCCCCGCCCCCTTCTGCCGCCACAGCACCCCGCCCGGACGGCCCGTGTCGATCGCGAACGCCTGCAACGTGATCTGCGCGTTCTGCGCGAGGCCCGCCACGATGGTGCGGCCGTCCCGGCCCAGCACGGCCGCGCCGCTGCTGCCCTCGGGCAGCTTCAGCACCGGCTTGCTGGTCTTCAGGTCGCCGGGGGCCGCCGCGGTGTCGAGCGTCCTGACCTGGTGGACGATCCGCCCGCCGACCTTGCGCGTCGGGCTCCACACGAACGACAGCGTCGCACCGGCCCACGACAGGCTGCTCACGCGGGCGGGGGTCTTGGTCGTCCACGCCTTGCGCTGCCCGGTCTGCGCGGAGACGACCTCCAGCCGGCCGATGCCGCCGCTCTGGTACGTCACGTACGCGATCCGGTCGCCGTCCGGGGCCACGGCCATGTCGGACCAGGCCGTGGACGCGCCCGTCACGGCCGCCTTCGGCAGCGCCGCGAGCTCCTCGGGGCCGCCGTCCTCGTTCAGCCGCAGCCGCTGGAACGTCACCTGCCCGGACGCCGCCGCGGCCACCACGAACGAGCCGTCGCCCGCCGCGGCCACCCGCTGGAAGCGCTGGGCGCGCGGGGCCGCGACCGGAAGTCCGACATCGCGCCCGCTGCGGACGTCACGGACGACCAGGGCGCCGCCCGCCCCGCGGATCGCCACCACGTGGCGCGGCCCCGTCTCGTCCCGCTCCGCCGCGGGCTGCGCGGAACGCTCCTTCTCGCCGGACTTCTGGTGCCGGTGAACGATGTCCACGCCGCCGCCGATCGCGAGGGCCACGAACGAGGCGACACCGATCGGGACGATGCCCCGCCAGGCGGCGCCGAGCCCGCCGCCCGGAGCCGGATCCTTGTGCTTACCGTCCATAGGGGTAACGCCGCACCCGCCCTTCCGATCCTGCCCCGTTCATCGACCCGTCGTTTCTATCTCATCTTCCTGGCGACAAACAGCCAGGTTTGCGGAGTTACCAACTCGAAGCGAATGCGGCACCACGCCGGAGATCGTCCGACCCGCCCTCCGACCACCGGCTGAACGCCGGGCCGGGCGCCCGGCCGGGCGTCCCGGCTAGAGTCGCCCCATGCCGCAAGATCCGCACCCCGTCCTCCGCGGACGTTACAGCCTCGCGGAGCCGGTGGGACGCGGCGGCATGGGCGCCGTGTGGCGCGCCCATGACCAGGTCCTTCACCGGGAGGTCGCGGTCAAGGAGGTGCTGCCCCCGGCCGGCGTCCCCGGCGCCGACCTGACCGCCTGGTACGCGCGCACGATGCGCGAGGCGCGCTCGGCCGCGCGGCTGCGGCACCCCTCGATCATCACCGTCCACGACGTCGTCTGGCACGACGAGCGCCCCTGGATCGTCATGGAGTTCGTCGCCGGCCGCAGCCTCGCCGACGAGCTGCGGCCCGGCCCGCTGGAGCCCGCGCGGGCGGCGGAGATCGGCGGCCAGGTGCTGGCGGGACTGGTCGCCGCGCACGCGGCCGGGGTCGTCCACCGGGACGTGAAGCCGGCCAACGTGCTCCTGGACGGCGGGCGCGTCGTGATCACCGATTTCGGCATCGCCACCGCCGAGGGGATGACCGTCCTGACCGCGTCCAGTGCGATCCTGGGCACACCCGCGTACATGGCGCCCGAGCAGGTGCGGTCGAACGCCGCGTCACCGGCGAGCGACCTGTGGGCCCTGGGCGCGACGCTGTACGCCGCGGTCGAGGGGCGTCCACCCTTCCAGGGGGCCACCCCCATGGCCGTCCTGGCGGCGCTGATGACCGAGGAGCCCGAGCCGCCGCGCAGGGCGGGGCCGCTGCGTCCCGTCCTCGAAGGGCTGCTGCGCAAGGACCCCGGGCAGCGCATGGCAGCGGAGGAGGCCGCCCGGCTCCTGTCCGCCGCGGCTGGAACCGCCGCCGCCCCCGAACGCCCCTCGGCGCCTGCGTTCGTCCAGGGGAGCGAGCCCACCTCCCTGGACGACCTGCCCTGCTCGATCGACCGGCTCGCGCTCAGCCCGGACGGCTCGGTGCTGGCGACCGCGGTACCGGCCGCGGTGGACGGCGGGCCCGCGGCCTGGCTCTGGGACGTGGCCACCGGCCGCAGGCTGCTCACCGTCGCCCGCTCGCCCGGCGGCACGGACGACGCCCTCGCCGTTTTCCTCGCCGACGGCAGGCTGATCGTCGGCGACGGCGCCGTGTTCTCGATCGTCGCGCGTGGACGGGCGCCGCAGCCGGTCCTCGACACCGACGGCCGCTTCACCCATGTCGCCGTCGGCTGCCGCGAGGACGGCCGGGTGCTGCTGGCGACCAAGTCCGACGTCCGGGAGGGCGTGCTGCTGCACGAGGCCGGCGGGGCCAGCGTGCGGGTCGACTGCGACAACGCCGAGCAGACCTCCGGCGAGATGGCCTTCACCGGCGACGGGCGCGTCCTCGCGGTGGCGGCCGCCGTCCACGGGAGCGACGAGTATCAGATCGAGCTGTGGGAAACCGCGCGGAACGAGCGCTTCCACGTGCTGACCGGGCAGCGGGAGAACCCGTGGAGCCTGTGCTTCAGCCCGGACGGCAGGCTGCTGCTGTCCTGGGGGCACGGCGGGCAGCCGAGGCTCTGGGACGTGCGGCGGCGGTTCCGCAGCCCCCTGGTGGCGACGCTGGACGGGCACCGCGCGCCCGGCGAGTCGCTGGCGTTCAGCCCGGACGGGACGCACGCGGCCACCGTCGACGGCGGCGAGCTGCGGCTGTGGAGCACCGACGGCGGCGCCCGTCCGCTCGGCCCGCTGGCCGGGCACGCGGCGGACGTCAACGCCGTGGCGTTCGGGCTCGGCGGGAAGATCGCCGTGACCGCGTCCGACGACGCCACCGTCCGCGTGTGGGACGTGCTCGCGGCGGCCTGGGAGGGCCCGGAGCGGGCACCGATCACCACGCTGACCGGCCATTCCGGGCCGGTCCGGGGGCTGGCGGTGAACCGCGGCGGGACGGTCATGGCCACCGGCGGCGCCGACGGCGACCGGACCGTGCGGCTGCACGACCTGAGCCGACTGGCCCGCGCCTGAGACTCTCCGGGGAGCGTGGTCAGTGGGCGATGGCCAGGGCGGCCCGGGCGGCCTCGACCGTCCGCGCCCGGTAGCCCTCGCCGAACAGGGCGACATGGACCAGCAGGGGATGCAGCTGGTGCAGTGGGACACGCTCCCGCCACCCGTCCGCGAGGGGCGCGGCCTCGTCGTAGGCGGCGAGGACCCGGTCCAGGTGCGGGGCGCCGAACAGCTCCAGCATGGCCAGATCGGTCTCCCGGTGCCCCGCGTGCGCGGCCGGGTCGATCAGCATGCAGCGGCCGTCCGTCCACAGGACGTTGCCCGACCACAGGTCGCCGTGGATGCGGGACGGCGGCTCGGGCGGGCCGGCGAGGACGTCGATCTCCTCGATGACGCGCTCGACCAGCCCCACGTCGGCGGACGTGAGCGATCGCCGCGCGCGGCGCAGGAACGGCTCCAGGCGGCGCTCGGCGTACCAGCGCGGCCACTGGCCCTCCACGACCGTGTTGTCGAGCGGGAGATCGGCGATGAAGCCGTCCCAGGGGGCGCCGTACGCGCCGGGGGCGGGGGCGGAGGTGTGCATGGCCGCCAGTTCGCGCCCGAACCGTTCGGCGGCCTCGGCGCCGGGCGCCACGGACGGCAGCCACGGCAGGACCAGCATGCGCTCGTCGTCCGCCAGCACCTCCGGCACGGGCGGGGGCGGGCCGGAGGTGCCGCGGCCCTCGGCCAGCCAGCGCAGCCCGGCCGCCTCGGCGGCGAACACCCCGGGCTGGTCGAAGGCCGCCTTGACGAAGATCTCGCGGCCGTCGGAGAGGGCCGCCCGGTGGAGCGTCCAGGCGTGGCTGGAGCCCAGGTCACTGACATGCTCGACCCGTACGCCCCCGCCGAGCAGCTCCTCGACCCTTTCCCGGCGAAGCACGGCCCGCCCCCCCTCCTACGTCCGGCGGATCTCGTCGAGGAGGCCGGGCACGGCGGCCTCCACCAGCGCGAGGACGTGGTCGAAGTCGGCGTGCTCGCCGTAGTACGGGTCGGGGACGTCGAGATCGGCGCCGCCCGCGGCCGGGTCGAACTCGCGGAGCAGCCGGATCTTCGCGCGCGCCTTCTCGTCCGGCGCCATCGCGCGCAGATCCCGCAGGTGCCCGCGGTCGAGGGCGACGATCAGGTCGTAGGAGTCGAACCAGCCCGCCTCGAACTGCCGCGCGATGTGCGCCGACCGGTATCCGGCGCGCCGCAGGGCCTCGACGGTACGGTCGTCGGCGCCGTCCCCGGCGTGCCACGGGCCCGTCCCGGAGCTGTCCACCTCGACCTCGAGGCCCTCCTCCTCCACATGGTGGCGCAGGACCCACTCGGCGATCGGCGAGCGGCAGATGTTGCCCGTGCAGACGAAGGTGACGCGGTACGGCATGGCTCCATCCTGCCCGAGCCCCCCGGATGCTCCGACAACGACGTGGCCCCCGGCCCGGGAACCCTCCCCGGCCGGGGGCCACGCTCGGCTTCAGCTCAACGCTCAGCGTTCACCGCTCAGTGTTCAACGCTCAGCGCTTGACGGCGCCCAGGGCGTCGATGATGCCGTCACCGAAGAAGCCGTTGCGCTCCTTGCCGCCCTCGCAGGTCTGGCTGGACGTGTACTTCACCCACTGGCCGTTCTCCAGCCGGTACCAGACGTACTCGACCGTGCTGGGGCTCGGGCAGGCCTTGGCGTTGGCGGTGCCGCGCAGGACGCCTTCCACGGTCCGCGGCGACAGGGTGAGGCCGCCCCGCGCGCGGTCCGGCTTCCCGTACTTGCTGACGATCAGGGCGGCGACCCCCGCCGCGTGCGGCGAGGCCATCGAGGTGCCCTGGATCGACTGGTAGTACGCGCAGGTGCCGCCCTTGCAGTCGCGCACGACGCGGCTGGTCTTCGGGGAGCCGTCCGGGTTCAGCTCGCCGCGGGCGCGGGCGATCGCCTCGGGGTAGGCGGCCCAGATGCCGCGCGCGTCGTCGGGCTTGCCGTCGGCGGTGTCGACCTTGTCGCCGCCGGGGGCGGCCACGGCGACGTACCCGTTGCCGTGGCTGGAGTAGTACGACTTGCGGGTGCTGATGCCGGTCGCCGACACCGGGATGACGTTCTCACCCTCGGACGGCAGCGAGATGCAACTGGCGGGGACGGTCCGCTCGTACGGCGCCTCACCCGGCTCCGACGCGAAGTCCGGGCTGGAGGAGTCCACGTTGGTCTTGGTGTAGTCGACCGACTCGTTGCCGGCCGCCGCCACCAGCGTCACGCCCCGCTTGTGCGCGTAGTCCAGCGCCCGCTGCGTGGCCTTGATGATGGTGCGCTGCTCGGCCTGGTCCTCGGGGGAGTCGGCCGGGTTGGTGGCGCAGTTCCACAGCCACGGGTCGATGTAGTACGACATGTTGACCACGTCGATGCCGGTCTTGGCCGCGTAGGTCAGGCCGTCCACGGTGGGCTGCAGGAAGAAGTAGCCCGAGTCCTGGCCCACCCGGATGTTGACCAGGGACACGTTCGGCGCGACCCCGGCCATGCCCAGGCCGTTGCGCGGGGACGCGATGGTCGAGGCGACGTGCGTGCCGTGCTCGTTCTCGTCCACGTCCGCCTGGTCGTTGCAGGACTTGTCGGGCTCGTCCTCGCAGGGCCCGTCGACCTCGCCGCCGTTGGCGTCGACCGGGATGTCGGTGGTGAAGTTCCGGCTCAGCTTCCCGTTGAAGTTGGGCTTGATGTCGGGGTGGTTCCCGTCCACGCCGGTGTCCATGACGCCGACCAGCACGCGCCGGTCGCCCGGCTCGGTCTTGTACGAGCCCTTGGCGGTCGCGTTGATCTGCTTCATGTCCCACTGGATGTCGGCCAGCGGCTCCTCGCCCTTGGCCGGCTTCTTCACCTGGACGGGGCCGCGCACGCCCGTCTCGCGCTCGACGCCCTTGCCGGCGGCGGGCGCGGAGGGGGTCTTGGGAGCCTTGCCGATGACGCGGTTGGCGGCGGCGCCGTCCAGCGCGCCCTGCCGGGCGGCGAGGGCGGTGAACCGCGCGTTGGACGTCCGGACCGTCGCGACGCCCACGTCGGTGTTCTCGCGGACGATGGTGCCGCCGGCCGCCTTCACGGCCGCCCGGGCCTGGTCGAGGGAGGCGCCGTCCTTGTAGAGGACGACGTACTCGCTGGACGTTCCGGGCTCCTGAGGCTTGCTCGGTACTGCCGACGCGGGCAGCGCGAGTGCCGTCGTGGTGACGACGGCGCACGCTGCCGCGGCTGTGATCACGGCGCGCCGCAATGCACACCTCCTGGTTTGGGGGGATGAGCCCGTTTTATGGACTCAGCCAGGAGACGCTACGCGTGTTGATGTTGAGGAAGGCGTACGGATATGTAACGAAAGGGCAGAACTCCTGTTATCGCCCCAACGCCGGAAAACGCCCCCAATGCCCCAGATGGGCCGGCCGGGCAGGTCAGAGGCTCAGGAGGTGCGGAGCGCCAGCGTGAGCGCCTCCACCGCCAGCAGCGGGTTCACGTTCGCCTCCAGCCGCTCCCGGCAGTCCATGATCGCGTCAAGGCGCCGCAGCGTGCCCTCGGGCGTGCCCCGCCCGGCGGCCGTCCGGAGCTCCGCGGCCAGATCGGTGTTGACCAGCTCCGAGCCCGCGCCGAGCTGCAGCGTCAGCACGTCCCGGTAGTAGGACGCCAGATCGAGCAGCGCCCGGTCGAGGGAGTCGCGCTTCACCCGGGTCGCCCGGGACTTCTGCCGGTCCTCCAGCTCCTTCAGCGCCCCGGCCGTGCCGCGCGGCATCCGCCCCTTGGCGCTCTCCCCGAGGGCCTGCCGCAGCGCGCTGGTCTCGCTCTCGTTCAGCTCCTCGGTCATCACCTTGGCCTCCGCCTCGGCGGCCTTCACCAGCGCCTCGGCGGCGGTCACGGCCGGCGACACCCCGGTCAGGCGGCGCGGCACCGCCAGCACCTCCGCCCGGCGGCGGCGCGCCTCCGGATCGGTCGCCAGCCGCCGCGCCCGGCTGATGTGCCCCTGCGCGGCCCGGGCCACCAACTCGGCGGTCTCCCGGTCGACGCCGTCCCGCAGCACCAGCACCTCGGCGACGGCGGCCACCGGCGGGGTGCGCAGCGTCACCAGCCGGCACCGCGACCTGATCGTCACCAGCAGGTCGTCCGGCGACGGCGTGCACAGCAGCCACACCGTCCGCGGCGGCGGCTCCTCGATCGCCTTCAGCAGCGCGTTCGCGGCCGCCTCGGTGGCGCGGTCGGCGTCCTCGAACAGCACGATCTGCCACCGCCCGCCGCTCGGCGACGACGACGCCCGCAGCACCAGCTCGCGGGTCTCCTTCACCCCGTACGACAGCCCCGCGGGCCGCACCACCTCGAGATCGGCGTGGGTGCCCTGGAGCACCTGGTGGCAGGACGCGCAGTGCCCGCACCCGCGCGGGCTCTCCGCACACTGCAGCGCCGCGGCGAACGCCCTGGCCGCGGCCGAACGCCCCGCCCCGGGCGGCCCGGTGAACAGCCAGGCGTGCGCCATCTTCCCGTCGGTCTCCACGGCCGAGCGCAGCTGCTCGACGACCGGCCCCTGCCCCACCAGGTCATCCCAGACGCTCATGGGGTCAAGGCTACGGGCTCGGCGGCACCGGAACGGCGCGTACCGGGAGGGCGCGGGGTCAGGCGTCGGTGATCGCCGGGAAGGTGCTGGTGACGTCCTCGGTGCCGGACGGGATCGGGTCGGGCAGGATCTCCCGGATCCGGTACTGGATCTCGCGGGTGATCTCGGCCTGCGGACGGCTCGCGTCCACGATCAGATAGCGGTCCGGGTCGGCCTCGGCCAGGGCGTGGAACCCCTCCCGGACCCGCTCGTGGAACTCCGGCGGCTCGGACTCGATCCGGTCGGCCGGGGAGGCCAGCCGGCCCAGCCCCTGCTCCGGCGGCAGTTCCAGCAGCACGGTCAGGTCGGGCAGCAGCCCCCCGATCGCCCACGCGTTCACCCGGGCGATCGCGGACACGTTCTGCTCCCGCCCGAAGCCCTGGTACGCCAGCGAGGAGTCGACATAGCGGTCGGTGACCACGATCGCGCCGCGCTCCAGCGCCGGGCGGATGACGTTGGCCACATGGTCGGCGCGGTCGGCGGCGTACAGCAGCGTCTCGGCGCGCGCGGACAGGCCGGTGGTCTCGCGGTCCAGCAGCATCGCCCGCAGCCGCATCCCGATCTTGGTGGCGCCGGGCTCCTGCGTCGACACCACGTCGTAGCCGTGGTCGCGCAGCCAGATCGCGGCCAGCCGCGCCTGCGTGGTCTTGCCCGCGCCCTCGCCGCCCTCGAACGCGATGAACACGCCCCGGTCGCGGACCACCGCCGGACCGGCCTCGGCCTGCTCCGGCGGGGTGTAGACGTGCCCGCGCAGCGCCGCCGACAGGTCGGGCGGCAGCGGGATGCCGCGCCGGTCGTCCAGGCGGCGGAACGCCACCACCGCGGCCGGCACCGACAGCACCGCGACGATCAGCAGCGCGACGCCGGGGCCGCCGAGGTCGTACACGGCCTCGCCCAGCGAGATCCGGTGCGCGCCGATCAGCCCGGCCAGCGGCGGCACCGCGGCGACCGCGATCAGCCCGGTGACCAGCGCCAGCGCGCGCAGGTAGGCGTACGAGCGGGCGGCGTCGCCGGCCAGCCGCGTCCCCACCGCCCAGGCGACCCCGCAGGCCAGGCCCAGGAACGCCGCCAGGAACACCACGACGGCCAGGTTCTGCACCAGCGCCACCGGGACCAGCGCCAGCGCGGCGGTGATCACGGCCAGGCCGAGCAGGCGGCGGCGGCTGAACGGCGCCAGCATGCGCGGGCCGAGGAACAGCCCGAAGGCCGCGCCGATCGCCAGCCCGCCGAGCAGCGACCCGTAGCCGGCGTCCCCGCCGCCCAGGTCGCGGGCGTGCAGCCGGGCGACGGCGATGAGGGCCGCGGCCGGGAGCGCGATGACCGTCCCGGCGAGGGCGAGCCCGCGGATCGCGCCCGCGCCCGGCGGCACGGCGGCGTGGGCGCCGGCCTGTTCGGCGTCCGCGCCGGCCCCGGCGACCGGGGGCCCGTCGGGGAGCGCCCGCCCGGAGCGGCGCTGGCCCTGGAAGAGCAGCTTCAGCGGCGCCGACATCGTGCCCAGACCCGGCGCGCGGGCCGCGCCCGCATCCACCGCCGACAGCTCGCGTGCGGTGAACGTCACCGCGGCCGCCACCAGGAACACCACCGCGGTCGCGTACACCGCCAGATCGGCCCGCTCGGCCACCCCGAACACCGCGTCCGCGATCAGCGCCAGCACGGCGAACAGCACCGCGGCGACCGGCGCCGAGCCGTACACGCCCCGCAGCAGCGACCGCCGGGCCTCCTCGTACCGCTCCTCAGGCTCCCCGTCGACCAGGGCGGGCAGCGCCCCGCCCGCCACCGGAATCCACAGCAGCGTCGCGAACGCCACCAGGAACGCCGCCGCCAGCGTCCACGGCACCGCGTCCACCAGCGGCACCGACAGCACCAGCGCGAACCGGACGACGTCGACCACGGCCATGGTGATCCGGCGGTCGAGCCGTCCCGCCACCAGCACCGCCAGCGGCCCCAGCAGCAGCGCCGGCAGCACCATCAGCACCAGCACCCCGGCGATCGCCTGCGCCCGTACCGGCAGGTCGTCGCCGCGGGTCAGCGTCCCGGCCAGCGCGGTCAGCGCCGGAACGCTCAGCCAGTGGCCGAGACTGGACAGCGAGAGCGCGATCCACAGCCGCCGGAACGGCCTGATCGCCGACTCGCCCGGCTGTGACTCGGCGGCCCGCAGCGGCCGGGAGGCGCCCGTTCTGTTCATGTCGGTCAGGGTATCGGCGTAGATGTCCTAGGAACCGGACTTTGCGGAGGTGCGACGCCGAGGCGCCGCCTTCTTCTTCCCCCCGCCCGCGGCCACCTTCTCACGACGCTCCGCCAGCAACTCCGCAGCGCGCTGGATCGTCACCGACTCGACCTCGTCACCCTTACGCAGGCTGGCATTGGTCTCACCGTCGGTGACGTACGGACCGAACCGGCCCTCCTTCACCACCACCGGCTTCCCGCTCGCCGGATCATCGCCCAGCTCCCGCAGCGGCGCCGCCGCCGCGGCCTGCCGCCCGCGCCCGCGCTGCTTCGGCTGCGCGAACAGCTCCTTGGCCTGCTCCAGCGTCACCGTGAACAGCTCGTCCTCCGAGCCCAGCGAACGGCTCTCGCCCTTGTCGGCGCCCTTCTTCAGGTACGGCCCGTACCGGCCGTTCTGCGCCGTCACCGGCTCGCCGTCCAGCTCGCCCAGCATCCGCGGCAGCGACAGCAGCTTGAGCGCGTCCTCCAGCGTCACCGTGTCCAGCGACATCGACTTGAACAGCGAACCCGTGCGCGGCTTCGGCGCGTCCTTCTTCGCCCGCCGCTTCGGCGCCGGCTTGCCGTCCGCGCCCGCCGCCGGGGCCTCCGGCTCCGGCAGGATCTCGGTCACGTACGGGCCGAACCGCCCGCTCTTGGCCACGATCACATGCCCGGTCCCCGGGTCGACGCCCAGCTCCCGGTCACCGCTCGGCTGCGCGAACAGCTCCTCGGCCTTGGCCGCGTCCAGCTCGTCCGGCGCCATGTCCTCGGGGATGTTGACCCGCGCGCCGTCCCGGTCGAGGTACGGCCCGTACCGGCCCACCCGCACCATGATGTCGGTGCCCGCGATCGGGAACGAGCTGATCCCCTTGGCGTCGATGTCGCCGATGTCGCCGACCAGCTCCTTGAGACCGCCCTCGCCGCCGTCGCCGTCACCGAAGTAGAACCGCTCCAGCCACCGGACCCGCTCCGCCTCGCCCCGGGCGATCTCGTCGAGACCGTCCTCCATGTGCGCGGTGAAGTCGTAGTCGACCAGGTTGCCGAAGTGCTGCTCCAGCAGGTTGATCACGGCGAACGCCAGGAAGGACGGCACCAGCGCCGTACCCTTCTTGAACACGTAGCCGCGGTCGATGATCGTCCCGATGATCGAGGCGTACGTCGACGGCCGCCCGATCTCCCGGTCCTCCAGCTCCTTGACCAGGCTCGCCTCGGTGTACCGGGCCGGCGGGCGGGTCGAGTGCCCCTCCGCCTGGATCGACCGCGCCGCCAGCGCGTCGCCCTCGGCCAGCGACGGCAGCCGCCGCTCCTGGTCGTCCCGGTCGGTGGACGGGTCGTCGGCGCTCTCCACGTACGCCTTCAGGAACCCGTGGAAGGTGATCGTCTTGCCGGTCGCGCCGAACTCCGCCACCTCGCCGCCCGTCGAGGTGCCGGTGACCCGCACCGACACCGACTGGCCCTCGGCGTTCTTCATCTGGCTGGCGATCGTGCGCTTCCAGATCAGCTCGTACAGCCGGAACTGGTCGCCGCTCAGGCCCGTCTCGGCCGGCGTCCGGAACGTCTCGCCCGCCGGGCGGATCGCCTCGTGCGCCTCCTGCGCGTTCTTGACCTTGCTCTGGTACACCCGCGGCTTGTCCGGCACGTACTGCGCCCCGAACAGCGTCGTCGCCTGCCGCCGCGCCGCCGTGATCGCGGTCTCCGACAGCGTGATCGAGTCGGTCCGCATGTAGGTGATGAAGCCGTTCTCGTACAGCTTCTGCGCCACCGACATCGCGTACTTGGCGGAGAAGTTCAGCTTGCGGCTGGCCTCCTGCTGCAGCGTGGTCGTCCGGAACGGCGGATACGGCTTGCGCGTGTACGGCTTGCGCTCGACCGACTTGACCTCGAACGGGCGCCCCGTCAGCCGCCCGGCCAGGGCGCGTGCCGCGTCCTCGTCCAGGTGCAGCACGTCACGGGTCTTCAGCGTGCCGTCGGAGGCGAAGTCGCGGCCCTGCGCCACCCGCTTCCCGTCGACCGAGACCAGCCCGGTCTTGAACACCGGCGGCTCGCCCTCGATCTCCTTGCCGGTGTCGAACTCGGCCTGGATGTCCCAGTAGTGCGCCGGGACGAACGCGATCCGCTCCCGCTCCCGCTCCACCACGAGCCGGGTCGCCACGGACTGGACCCGTCCCGCCGACAGGCCCGGCATGACCTTCTTCCACAGCACCGGGGAGACCTCGTACCCGTACAGCCGGTCCAGGATCCGGCGGGTCTCCTGAGCGTCCACCAGCAGCAGGTTGAGGTCGCGGGGGTTGGCCGCGGCGGCGCGGATGGCGTCCGGGGTGATCTCGTTGAAGACCATCCGGTGCACCGGCACCTTGGGCTTGAGGACCTCGCGCAGGTGCCAGGCGATCGCCTCGCCCTCGCGGTCCTCGTCCGTCGCGAGGTAGAGCTCGTCCGCCTCGGCCAGCAGCTTCTTGAGCTTCTGTACCTGCTGCCTCTTGTCGCTGTTGACGACATAGAGCGGCTCGAACCCGCTCTCGACGTTCACGCCGAGCTTGGCCCACGGCTCGCCCTTGTACTTGGCCGGCACCTCCGAGGCCCTGGGAAGATCCCGGATGTGGCCGATACTGGACTCGACGACGTAGCCGCCGCCCAGGTATCCGGCGATCGTCTTCGCCTTCGCGGGCGACTCGACGATCACCAGGCGGGTGCCGGTTCCCCGGTCTCCCCCGCCCTGACCACGCTTCGCAGTGCCGTTCTTGGCTGGCACAGTCGCTCCAACCTCGCTGTCTGGTCTTCTTGCACGAGCTAGCTAACAACGTTCCTTGACGACGTTTTCATGCCCGAGAGTTCCCACCGTTGCCCATCGCCCCCACCGTGGGAGCGAACCACCTGTCTCACCGCTGCGAACCTCAGACAGGATGACACGTCGCCACCGGAACCGCGGACCAAGGCCGCCTCCGGGCTTACCCGCCGGCCGCGGCCAGGTCATAATGGTCCGCGATGGTGGAGTACACCTATCTCGTTCTGAGACTGCCGCGCGGCACCACGCGTGACACCGCCCGGCAGGTGCTGACCGAGCACGCCGAACACGGCGGCTGGGAACTCGACCGCCTGCGCCTCTACCCAGACGGTAGCCGCCGAATCCAACTCCGCCGCAAGATCATCCGCCAGGTCCGCACGTTCTGACCACCTCGCCCGGATGGTAGCACTAAGCACCAAACCGATGACAGGTCGTAGTCAAGACCTCACTCCCCCTCGACAACACCTCTCCCCCCACCCAAATTTCCGATTCCAAGCCTCCCACCCCGATAAACCCGACGCAGGCCACCCGCCCGGCGGAAGCGGCACTGGCGTGTCGTGGAGGCGAGGACCAAGCCGCCACCCCTGCGCCACTGGAGCGCCGGCAGGCGCCCGCGGGCGCTTCGCAGCCCGCCGCCAGCGCGATCTTCGCCGCGGGGGACTGGCGTCCGTGGCCGACGAGCTGGCGCCGCCCGGCGACGACGAGCTGATCACCCAGGCCGAGCGGTTCGGCCGCGGCGTCGACGCGGTTCAACGCGCAAGCCGCCCAGGCACTTGAGCGGCGCGACCATCAGTCGCACCCCCGCTTTCCAAGGGCAACGGCCCTTGGGCGAAGCGCATCCGGATCCAGGCACCGCCCCAGCAGAAACCGTCCTGCGGCAGCGTGTGCGGCGCAAGAGGCGGCAGCTCTTCGGTGAGCGGGTGAAGCCGTCACGCGCCCCGCCCGTCCCGCCGCCGGGACGGGCAGCGATCTGCAAACCCGGCCCGGCCACCAATCCATGAACCCGGCCCGACAGCCGATCTGCGAACCCCGACCCGGCGACCGGTCTACGAACCCCGACCTGACGGCCGATCTGCGAACCCGACCCGGCGACCGGTCTGCGAACCCGGCCCGGCGACCGGTCTGCGAACCCGGCCCGGCGGCTCGGCGCGGCACGGCTGCGCGCTCAGCCGCGGCGACGCCTTCCGACCGGGCCGAAGCCGCGGCGCGTCACGCCGATCGCACGACCATAGAAAACGGCACGTTTCCTCAGGGCAGAACAGCCGCACTTACCGGGCCGCCGTCAACCCACCCCATCACCACACCACAGAAACAAAGCTGGCCCCACCACACTCATACCCATCCACCAACCACTCCCCGAAGAAACACCATCCCCGAGGGCACACCATTCCCACCATCACACCCGGCTCTGTCCGTCACCCCGCGACGGCACCCCTGACCAGCCATGTCATGGCCGAAGAAGAAAACACAGCCGCGTTCACAGAACGACACGGATTTGACCCGGGTGGTCTTGGACGCCCCCGAAACGGCGGCCGCGCTAACACGATGGGGCGACATCGAATGCGGAGCGCCCTGTGCGTCCATGACGGTACGCCCTGACATCCAAGAAACACCCGGGTCCATCACCTCCGCGGTGATGGTCTCCGCGGTCGTACGGACGGCCGGGCCCGCGGTCTTCGGCGAGGCTGCGTACGCACGCCCCGCCGGAGGGGACGACCCCGGGCCCATGCACCAGAGACAACCCGCCCCCGCGTCTCATCCGCGGCTGCTCGTCGGGCGTCGCCGGGCGGCACGGCACTATGAGCCCAGGCCGTACCACCCGGCGACCACCCGACGACGAGGAGCCCACCGGCCGCGAACAGCCGGAGGACCTTACGGCCGGTGGTGGCGCCGCGGCGCAGCAGGACGGCGACCGCACCTCCGTTCACCACGCCACGCGCCACCAGTGCTCCCCGTCGGTTGCGGAACCCCCAAGGGCGAGCCAATCGCCCGTACGGAAAGTAACCGTATCACCACGCACGGCAATACGAAGAGTCTTTCCCCGGAAAAAATCTCAAGCGCGATCAAGGAAGCGGTCGAGAACCCGGACCCCGAACTGGAGTCCGTCAATCGGCACCCGTTCGTCGATTCCGTGGAACATTCCCGAAAAGTCCAGATCCGGGGGAAGCCGGAGCGGCGCGAACCCGTAGCAGCGCATCCCCAGCCTGGCGAAGGCCTTGGCGTCCGTCCCGCCGCTGAGGCAGTAGGGGACGGGCAGCGCACCGGAGTCCTCCGAGGTCAGGGAGGACTCCATCGCCGCGACGAGGGCGCCCTCGTACTCGGTCTCCACGGCATGGTCGTGGTGCACGAAATCGCGCCGCACATCCGGACCGAGCAGTTCGTCCACGGTGGCGAAGAATTCCGCTTCGTACCCCGGCAGGAAGCGCCCGTCCACTTGGGCCGTCGCCTCCTGCGGAATGACATTCGTCTTATATCCGGCATCCAGTCGGGTCGGATTGAGCGTGTTCCGCAGCGTCGCCCCGATCATGCGCGCGAGCGGGCCGATCTCCGCGAGGCACTTCTCCGGATCGTCCGGATCGAACTCCACCCCATACGCCATGCAGGCGCGCTCCAGGAAGGCCCGCACCGTCTTGGTCAGCCGGATCGGGAACTCGTGCGACCCGAGCCGTCCGACCGCCGCCGCCAGGGCCGTCACCGCGTTGTCCGGATGCACCATCGACCCGTGCCCGGCCGTCCCGTCGGCCGTCAACTGCATCCAGGCGATGCCCTTCTCCGCCGTCTCGATCAGGTACATCCGCCGGTCGCCCGGGACGGTCAGGCTGAACCCCCCGACCTCCCCCACGGCCTCCGTGCACCCCTCGAACAGCTCCGGATGCTCCTGAACGAGCCACTGGGCCCCCCACTTGCCCCCGGCCTCCTCATCGGCCAGGAAGGCGAGCACCACGTCCCGCGGAGGCTTCCGCCCCTCCCGCAGGCGCTGCCGCACCACGGCCAGGATCATCGCGTCCATGTTCTTCATGTCCACGGCCCCGCGCCCCCAGACGCACCCGTCGGCGATCTCCCCGCCGAACGGGTCGTGCGTCCAGTCCTCCTTGCGCGCAGGCACCACGTCCAAGTGCCCGTGCAGGAGCAACGCGTCCCGCGACGGATCCTCGCCCTCGATCCGCGCGACGAGGCTGGTCCGCTTCGGATGCGACTCGAAGATCTGCGGCTCCAGCCCCACCTCGGCCAGCTTCTCCGCCACGTACTCCGCCGCCACCCGCTCACCGGGCCCGGAATGATCACCCGGGTTGCTGGTGTCGATCCGGATCAGTTCCTGACAAAGCTGGACGACCTCGTCCACAGTGATCACCTTCGCGCCGCCGTCTCGTACCCGACCATCGTGCCCCGTCCTCGACTTCGCCGCGAGTCTGGACCTTTGGTATGGTGAAGCCCGCCGCAACGCCCTTGCGGCATGTCCGGGTGGCGGAATAGGCAGACGCGCTAGCTTGAGGTGCTAGTGCCCTTCACGGGGCATGGGGGTTCAAGTCCCCCCTCGGACACGTACCGTTCCCCCAAATGGGGGCGGTGGACATCATGATCCGATCCGGGTCGAGGTTCGCCTCGGCCCGGATTTCGCGTTTCTGAGGGACGTAGACGAGCCGGACGCCCAGGGGATGGTAGACGCCTTGACGCGCCGCCGCATCGGCGTCTCGCAGGGCATTAACAAGATCACCCAGCCCAGTGACCAGCCTTCTCGATCGCCTCCCCGGTCAAGATCCGGCGCTGCCGCCCTACGCGGCACGAAGCTTGGCCTGGGCCGCCGCGAGCTGGGCTTCGGTGTCGGCCATCCAGGTCGCGACCGTGACCGGGTTGGCACCCGCCTCCAAGGCGGCACGGTGGCGGGCCAGCTTGGTCTCACAGTCGGCGATCTGACCCTTGGCACGCATCGCCGAAGCGCTCTCCCCATCACCGCGAACATCGTCGGCCTGACCTGCCTCGCCGACGGCGCCGACACCCTGTTCGCAGGAGCCTTGTCCTGGACGGTGAGGACCAGGGTCCGTTGCGGTTGTCGCGTGCAGATTCTTGGGGTCGAAGACGGCCTTGAGTGCGGGCTCGACCCCCTGCGGGGTTCTCCGCCCTCACCTGAGCGAGCCGGTGGAGTACTTCACCCGTTAGGACGAGGACTCCCGGGCCACGCCCTTGGCGCGGCCCTGGTTCTCGTGCCGGGCGGTGAGGTGACGGCGCATCAGCAGCATGGCGAACTCGGCGTCGCGCGAGAGCACCGCCTCGATGATCCGGGCGTGCTCCTCCCAGGAGTGCCCGACCGCCGCGCTCTTGCCGCCGACCAGGTGGTGGGCCTGGTTGCGGACGGCGCGCAGCGAGTCGGCGAGGAACCGGGATCCGCTGCCCCGGGAGAGCAGCTCGTGGAACTCGTCGTTCAGCTTGTCCAACGTCGCGGCGTCCACCTCGTGCGACTGCTCGTTTCCGGCCTTGAGCAGGGCCCGCAGCTCGGCGAGGATGTCCTCGTCGCCGCGCTCGACCGTGCGTCTGACGGCCATCAGTTCCAGCGCGACGCGCATCTCACGCACGGTTTCCAGCTCGTCGTTGTCCAGCTGCACCACCCGGACGCCGCGCCGGGGCAGCGCCTCCAGCAGTCCCTCGGTCTCCAGCCGGCGGAACGCCTCGCGCACGGGGAGCCGGGACACACCGAGCCGTTCGGAGATCGCGAGCTCGGTCAGGTGGGCACCCGGCTCGAGGTCGCCCTTGAGGATCAGCCGGCGTAGTTCGTCGACCGTTTCGTCACGCAGATTGCGGTGCCGGGCGCCGATGGTCGTCACTCTGCTCTCCATCCACCCTGTGCCCGGTGACCGGGCGACATCAGACAGAACCATCTTTGGATACATGATGCACCACGGAGGACGCCCGCATCGCGTGATCCTCCTCCCTGGGCCGGATCTCCCCAGGCCAGGCGGAAACAGGCTTGTTACAACGCGCGTCTTTGCCGTTTACCACGTCGGGATACAAAATCCCCATGATCGCGTACTCCTCCATCCCCGCCACCCTCGACACCGCGCTCGTGCGGGTCCAGCAGATCGACCACATCGTCCTCCGCGTGACCGATCCCGAGGCGTCGGTGCGCTGGTACACCGAGAAGTTCGGGTTTCTCGTGCACCGGCTGGAGGAGTTCCGCGCCGGCACCGTGCCCTTCCCCTCCGTCGAGGTCTGCCCCGGCCAGATCCTCGATCTGGACGCCCGCAACGAGGCGACCGGCACCAACGTCTCGCACTTCGCGCTGGTCATCGACGAGACCGACCTGTACGCGCTGAAGGAGAAGTTCGCGGGCGCCGACGGCCCGCACCGCCGCTGGGGCGCGCTGGGCCCGGCCGACCTGCTGTACGTCGACGACCCCGACGGGAACACCATCGAACTGCGCCACTACGGTCCGAGCCAAGTGAACCCGGGCGAATGACGCAGCACGCCGAACTGGCGCGACGGGCGGTCGCCTCCGGCACCCTGGGCGCGATCGCGACCGGTGTGCGCCCCGCCGCCGCGGTCGGCACCGCGACGCTGCTCCAGGGCGGTAACGCATTCGACTCGGCGGTGGCCGCCGCCCTGGCCGAGACCGTCCTGCTGCCGTCGAAATGCGGCCTGGCGGGTGACGTCGTGGCCCTGCACCTGGGGCCAGGCGCCGATCGTCCGGCATCCCTGCTCTCCATCGGCCGTGCCCCGGCCCGGCTCTACCAGGCCGCCGCGGCAGGCGGCTGGGCCCGCTCCGTGACCGGCCCGCTGTCGGTCGGCGTGCCCGGCGCCCCCGCCGGTTACGCCGCCCTGGCCGCGCGCGGCCGGCTCGGTCTGGCCGCACTCGCCCAGCCCGCGATCGACCTGGCCCGACGCGGTTTCAGCTGGTCCTCGGTCAACCACAGGCTGGTCGCCGAGTCCCTCGACGTGCTCACCGCCTGGCAGCCGGAGGGCACCCGCTACTCTCCCTCCAGCGGCCCGATCCCGCCCGGTTCCCGGGTGCGCCTGCCCGGCCTGGCCGACGTCCTGGCCGAATTCGCGCGCCGCGGCGCCGAGCTCTTCACCGGTGCGCTCGGTGAGCGGATCTGCACCTACGTCGCCGGGCACGGCGGTGTCCTGGAGATGGCCGACCTGCGGCCGGTCCCGCCGCTGGAGACGGACGCCGGATACGCGCTGATCGAGGGGACGGAGGTCTGGGCCACCCCCGCCCCGACCTACGGCCCGGCCCTGCTCGAGGCGCTGGCCGCGGGCTCCGCGCCGGAGGCGGTGAGGGCGGCCCTGACCGGTCTTCGCGCCCCCACCGGCCGCCCGCCCGCGCTGGTCGACGGTACCTCCACGATCGCCGCGGCCGACGCCGAGGGCAACCTCGTGGTACTCGTGCACTCCAACTCGTTCCCCAGGTACGGCAGCGGACTGGTGGTGCCCGGGCTGGACCTGGTGCTGTCCAACCGGGCCGGCCGCGGCTTCACCTTCATCCCTGACCACCCGAACGCCCCCCATCCGGGATCCCGGCCGCCGACCACGCTCCACGCCTGGGGCGCCCGGGACACCACCGGCTCTTGGGTCCTCGGCGCCACGCCCGGCGGCGAGCAGCAGGTGCCCTGGAACGCCCAAGTGCTGCAGCGGCTGCTGCGGCCCACGCCCGACTTCACACCCGCCGCGCTCGGCGCCGCCCTGGCCTCGCCGCGGTGGGAGTTCGCCGCCGGAGGCGACCTGTCGCGAGAAGGCGCGCAACTGGCCGAGTTCGGCGCCCGGTCCGCTCACACGATCGTCCGGCGGGAGGCCGACGGCACGCTGGTCGCCGCCGCCGACCCGCGCCAGGACGCCGCGGCGGTCGCGCTATGAGCACGATCGGGATGACCGGAGGTCTGCGGGTGGGTCTCCTCGGCGTCGGCGCGCTCGGCGGCACGATCGCCGACCTGCTGGGGGCGGGCCACATCGCGGGTTGCTCCCCGGCAGGCACGATCCGCTCCACCACGGCCCTGTCACCCGCCGACCTGCTCAGCGGCATCGACGTTCTCGTCGAGTCGGCGGGGGCGCAGGCGGCCCGCGCCTGGGTCCCACGGGCGATCGCGGCCGGGGTGGACGTCGTCCTCTGCTCGTGCGGTGTCCTCGCCGACCTTGATTTCACCCGAGAACTGGCCGATGGCGACGGCACCGGGCGGGTGCTCGTGCCGTCCGGCGCGATCGGCGGCCTCGACCTGTTCGCCGCCGCCGGCCGTGCGCTGAGCGCGCCCGCCGGACGGCTCGCGGGCGACCGGCCGGTACGGGCGTCGGTGGTGCTGACCACGACGAAGCGCCCGTCCGCGCTCGGCGTCGAGACCGACCGTCCGATCGAGGTCTTCCGCGGGTCGGCCCGGAGCGCGGCGAGGGAGTACCCGAGGACGGCCAACGTCGCGGTCGCCCTGGCCCTGGCCACCATCGGGCTGGACGAGGTGACCGTGGTGATGGTCGCCGATCCCGCCGCCGCCCGGACCCGGCACCTGGTGACGATGTCCTCACCGCTCGGTGAGTACGAGCTGGGAGTGACCAACGCGGTCGCACCCGGCTCCGGGGGCCGCACCTCCGCCGTCACCCCCTGGTCGGTGGTCACCCTGCTGGAGTCGCTGGCCGCCGGCCACGGCGCCGGACTACTGGTGCACCCCGCCAACGATTTCCGCCACGACACCGAGGACAGAACATGAGCACGAAGGCGACCGCCGCTCCGGCGAAGGACGAGAAGCGTTCGGCCCGGCACGGCACTCTGCTGCACATGCGCGGCGTCGACATGCGCTTCGGCACCGGCGTGCACGCGGTGGACAACGTGGACCTGGCCGTGCGGCGCGGTGAGTTCGTCTCCCTCGTGGGCCCGTCCGGCTGCGGTAAGAGCACGCTGCTGCGGATCGCGGCGGGCCTGGAGACCCGGACGGGCGGCAGCATGGACGTGTCCACCGACGCCATCGGCTACGTGTTCCAGGACCCGACCCTGCTGCCCTGGCGCACCGTGACCGGCAACGTGGAGCTCTGCACCCAGTTGCAGCACCTGGCCAAGCCGGTGCGGCGGGAGAAGGCACAGGCGGCGATCGAGATGGTCGGGCTTCAGGGATTCGAGGACAACTACCCGAGCCAGCTGTCCGGCGGCATGAAGATGCGGGCCAGTCTGGCGCGGGCGCTCACCCTGGACCCGGAGCTGTTCCTCTTCGACGAGCCGTTCGGCGCGATCGACGAGATCACCCGGGAGCGGCTGAACGGTGAGCTGCTGCGCATCTTCCGGGCTCAGCGCTTCGCCGGTGTCTTCGTCACGCACTCGATCGCCGAGGCGGCGTTCCTCTCCACCCGGGTGGTGGTGATGTCGGCCCGGCCGGGACGCATCGTCGGTGACTTCGACGTCCCGTTCGACGCGGACCGCGAACCCTCGCTGCGCGCCGACGCGGCCTTCGCGCGGCTGACCGGCGAGATCGGCGAGTGCCTGCGGGCCGCCGCGTGAGCGCGCGGCCCGCCACCCGGACCGAGACCGAGCCCAGCGCGGGAGGCAGCACAGTGACCACCACCGACACCCCGGCCGCCGCCGTGGTGGCCGCTCCGGCGACCTCTGGCGTCGCCGCGAAGAAGTCCGGCGGCCTGACCGGCACGCTGAGGACCGTCCTGCCCCCGATCGGCGTCTTCCTCGCCGCGATCGGCATCTGGTAC
This sequence comes from Actinomadura rugatobispora, assembly GCF_055379765.1. Lineage (NCBI taxonomy): Bacteria > Bacillati > Actinomycetota > Actinomycetes > Streptosporangiales > Thermomonosporaceae > Actinomadura > Actinomadura rugatobispora. The sequence continues at coordinate 3,795,272 of NZ_AP029191.1, forward strand.
CTGGTCTCCTACGTGCTGCTGTCGGAGCGCCGCCGGTTCCTGCTGCCGCCCCCGCACGAGGTGGTCAGGGTCGGGATGCTCGACTGGGAGAACCTCAGCGAGATCCTCGAGGGCCTGCGGACGACCGCGATCGTGGCGCTGTCCGGCTTCGCCATCGCGATCTGCGTCGGCACCCTGTTCGCGATCATGATGTCGCAGGCGAAGTGGGTGGAGCGCTCGTTCTATCCCTACGCCGTGATCCTGCAGACGCTCCCGGTTCTGGCGATGACCCCGCTCGTCGGCCTGTGGTTCGGTTACGGCTCGTCCAGCCGCATCATCATCTGCACGATCCTCGCCCTGTTCCCGATCATCACCAGCACCCTGTTCGGCCTGCAGTCGGTCGAGCCGAGCCAGCGCGACCTGTTCACGCTGATGAAGACCGGCCGCCTGGAACGGTTCTGGCGGCTGGACCTCCCCTCCGCCATGCCGAGCGTCCTCACCGGTCTGCGCACCTCGGGCGGTCTGGCCGTGATCGGCGCGATCGTCGCGGACTTCTTCTTCCGCCAGGGTGACCCGGGCATCGGCCGGCTGCTCGACGTCTACCGCACCAACCTGGAGACCGAAAGGCTCTACACGGCGCTGATCTTCTCGTCCCTGCTCGGCCTGGTGCTGTTCATCCTGAACACGCTGATCACGCGGCGGGTCCTGAAGAACTGGCACGCCTCCGTCCGGGACTGACCGCTCCGCCTCTGAACCGGCTCCCGCCTTTGGTAACCGCTCCGCCCTTCAAACAGCTCCGCCCCTCGAACAGCTCTGCCCTGCCCTCTTCCAAGGAGAACCATGAAGCGCAAGATGCTCCTCATCGTGCCGACGGTGCTGATGCTCGCGGCGACGGCCGCCTGCGGCGGCGGTGACAGTGGATCGGACGGCGCCGCGGCCGGCTCCGGTACCGGCGCCCTGGTCGACGCCAAGTGCCCCTCGACCATCGCGATCCAGACCAGCTGGTTCCCCGAGGCCGAGTACGGAGGCATGTACAACCTGATCGGCCCGAACGGCACGTTCGACAAGAAGGCCGGCGTCTACTCCGGCAACGTCGCGGGCGTGAAGGTCGAGGTGCGCGCGGGCGGCCCGCTGACCGGCAACCAGCAGGTCACCACCCAGCTCTACACGGCGGACGACAGCGACACGATGAACATCGGCCTGCTGGCCTCGGACGAGGCGATCCAGAACTCGGCCAAGCAGCCGACCAAGGCCGTGATGAACTACTTCGACAAGGACCCGCAGGTTCTGGTCTTCGACCCGGCGACCTACGACTTCCGGAGCATCGCCGACATCGGCAAGACCAACGCCAAGGTGCTCTACTTCGAGGGCTCCACCTACATGGACTACCTGGTCGGTTCAGGCCAGATCAAGAAGAGCCAGCTCGACGGCTCCTACAGCGGCGGGCCCGACACCTTCATCGCCGACGGCGGCAAGGACGTGCAGTCCGGCCTGATCACCAGTGAGCCGTACAAGTTCACGAACGAGTACGCGCAGTGGAAGAAGCCGATCGGCTCGCTGCTGGTGTACGACTCGGGCTACCACAACTACGCGTCCATGCTCTCCATGGTGCCGGACCAGATCGAGAAGCACTCCTCCTGCCTGAAGGCGTTCGTGCCGATGGCGCAGAAGGCCACGGCCGGCTACCTGGCCGACCCGACGCCGATCACCAAGCGCATCACCACGATGAACGAGGAGCTCAGCTCCCCCAGCAAGACCTCGGCCGGGCTCAACGCCGACGCGATCAAGGTGATCAAGGAGCGCAAGCTCATCACCAACGACGCCAAGGGCACGCTGGGCAACTTCGACGCGGCCCGAATGCAGAAGATGATCGACGTCCTGAAGCCGATCCTGGCGAACCAGAACAAGTCGGTGAAGGACGGCCTGAAGCCGGCCGACCTGTTCACCAACGAGTTCGTCGACCCCGCCATCGGGCTGGCCGGCTGATCCACCGCACTGCACGCCCAGGCTGCCGGGAACGCGAACCCCCGGCGGCTCGGGCCCTCTTCACCCGCACACCGCCGGAAGGAGCACCGTGGCGACCGTGGCGGAGACCACCGCCGGTACCGGCTACACCCAGGGCGCCGACGCGGCGATCGGATTCACCGCCGCCGGGCGATGGGTTCTGCGCCTCGGCGTCCAGGTCCCGGCCGCGGGGCCGTCCTGCCCACCAGGCCGGGGCCTGGCCGCGGCGCCGCCGAGACTCGGCGGCTTCACCTGCCGCGCCGTCGTTCTGACCGCACCGCTGAGCCGCACCCCTCGGGTGGCCCGATGAGCCGGCGGACTCCGAACGGCCCCGGTTCCGGCCTCAGGGTCGGATCGAGCGGCGTCCGGCCCGACGCCGCGGCGAAACTCGCCGGTGACTTCCCCTATGCCACGGGCCTGCACGCCCCGGGCGAACTGCACGGCGTGACGGTGCGCAGCACGATCGCGAGCGCCCGGCTGGACGGCGTCCGGGTCGATGCGGCGATGCGGGTCCCCGGTGCACGGCTGGTGCTGACGGCCGGCGACGTCCCCGGCTCGCGGCTGCTCGGGCTCAAGGTCGCCGACACCCCGGTCCTCGCGATCGACCGGATCCGGTACGCCGGCGAGCCGATCGCGTTCGCGGTGGCCGAGACCGCCGAAGCGGCACGGCGCATGGCCGAACTGGTCGAGCCCGTGATCCGGCCCACCGAGCCGCTTCTCGACCCGTTCCTGGCGTTGGAGGCGGGAGCTCCGCTGGTCGGGCCGGCCTCCAACCTGGTCACGGAGCTGGACCTGCGGCACGGGGACGGCCTGCACGGCCCGGTCAAGGTCGGCGCCCGCTGGCGAACCGGCAGGCAGGACGCGGCCTTCCTCGCGCCCGAGGCCGGGCTCGCGACTCCCGGACCGGACGGCTCGGTGGTGCTCGACGTGGCCACGCAGGACGTGCACGAGGACCGCCGCTCGATCGCCCTCGCCCTGGGCCTGCCGCCGGAGAAGGTGCTGGTGCGCCTGGCCGGGGTGGGCGGGGCGTTCGGCGGACGCGAGGACATCACCCTGCACGTCCACCTCTGCCTGGCCGCGCTGAGGACCGGGCGCCCGGTTCGCGCGGTCTACGGCCGGGCCGAGTCTCTGAAGGCCCACCCGCATCGGCACCCGGCGACGATGGACTACACCCTCTCCGCCGACCACGACGGCCGCTTGGTCGCCCTCGACGCCGAGATCCTGCTCGACGGCGGCGCCTACGCCAGCACGTCCCTGCCGATCTGCAAGATCGTGCACTACTTCGCCGCCGGGCCGTACCGCATCCCGTCGGTGCGCGTCCGCACCCGGGCGGTCTACACCAACAACCCGGTCTCCGGCGCCCTCCGCGGATTCGGCGCCACGCAGGTGTGTTTCGGCATCGAGTCCACGATCGACCTGCTGGCCGCCGAACTGGGCCTGGACCCGCGCGCGCTGCGCCACCGCAACCTGCTGTCCCGGAACGAGCCGCTCTCCACCAGTCACCAGCCCTTGACCGGGACGGCCTCCCCCTCCGCGGTCCTGTCCGCCTTGGACGACGTCCCCCTGCCGTCAGGCACGGCGCGGCACGACACCTCACGACGAGGCGTGGGCTACGCGATCGGCGTCAAGAGCGCGGGTCTCGGCGACGGCCGTCCCGACCCGGCCGGCATCAGGCTCCGGCTCGACGCCACCGGCCTGACGATCCTCAGCGCGGCGGCGGAGGTGGGCCAGGGCGTCGGGTCGGTGCTGACGCGCATCGCCGGAAGCCACTTCCCGGGCATCCCCGTTCGTTTGGACGACGCGACGACGCGTCTTCCGGACGCGGGCGGTTCCAAGGCCAGCCGCCAGTCGATGGCCAGCGGCGGAGCGGCCGACCTGGCCTGCCGTCAACTGCTCGCCCGGTTGACCGAACTGGCCGAAGCCCGGGGACGCCCGCACTGGCAGACGATCGGCCTGCCCGAGCTGCTGGGCGGCACCGTGCTGAACGCGGAGGTGACGAACCCGGGCATGGCGACGGAGGAGGCGGACAAGGTCAGCGGCACCGGCACCCTCCACCAGGCGTTCCAGCTCGTGGCGCACCGCGCGGTGGTGGACGTGGACGTCGAGCTCGGCACGGCCCGGCTCGTGCAGCTGGTCGTCGCGCAGGACGTGGGCCGGGCCATCGACCCGGTCGGCGTGCGCGGCCAGCTGATCGGCGGCTCGGTGCAGGGTGCGGGCTTGGCGTTGTTCGAGGAGATCCCCGTGGACGCCGAAGGCCGTCCCGAGGTCACGGGTTTCGGCGACTACCTGCTGCCGACGGCGGGCGACGTCCCCGAGGTGATCGCCGTTCCGCTGGAGAACGCGGACGAGCGGCTGGCGTTCGGAGCCAAGGGGATCGGCGAGGGCCCCCTGGTCTCCAGCCCGGCGGCCGTGGCCGCCGCGTTGAGAGCGGCCGCCGGCACTCCGGTGAACAGCATCCCCGCCGGCCGAACTCACCGAGTACCCCGTGATCACGCACGTTCCGCTCCCGGCGCCGAAAGTCGGACCGCGCGTCCGGGCGTCGTGCTGCGGCCCCGCACCTGGGCCGAGGCCGAGGCGATGTACCGCGAGCACCCGGACGCCATCGTGCTGGCCGGCGGCACCGCGCTGCTGCCCCGGTTCAACACCGGCACGCTCCGCCCCACCACGCTGATCCCGCTGAGCGGCATCGCTCCGGAACCTCCGAGGATCCGCGAGGGACGGATCCGGTTCGATGCCCGTACCACGGTTCACCGAGCCCGGACGATCGCTCATCTCCTGCCGGAGGACGTCGGCTGGTTCGCCACCGCCGCCGTCCGCCGGAGGGCGACGATCGTCGGCAATCTCCTCGCGGCCGAAGGCGGGCGCCGCGACCTCGCCGTGCCCCTCCTCGCCACCGGCGCGGTCCTCATCACCCCGGAAGGCGCGGTCGGCCTCGACGAGGTGCTCAGCGGCACCGACCCGGGCTTGGTCATCGCGGTGGAGGCGGACATCCCGCGGCGCCTGCGCTACGCCCGCACCGGCGTTCGTCCCACCGTCGCGGCGCCCGAGGCGGCCGTCGCGATCGCGTGGCCGCGCCGATCCGCGCCCGCGGGCCCGGCGGCGCACGCCCCCCGCGTCCGGTTGGTCGCGCGGCTGCGAACGGCACGGCCCGAGCGCCTGCACGACGCCGAGCGGCTCCTCGCCCAGCGGGCACCGCTCGACGAGGTGGCCGCGGCCTGCGCCGAGCGCTCGCACCTGTTCGGCGTTCTCGTACGCCGCGTCCTGGAGGCGACACCATGAAATTCACCCTGGACGGCGAACCGGTCAACGCCGACGCGCATCCCTGGTCGAGCCTGCGGCAATTGATCGAAGCCGCCGCCCACCCGCTGCCGACCGGATGCGACGCCGGCCACTGCGGCAGTTGCACGGTCTTACTGGAGGGCACCCCGGTTCCGTCGTGCCTGGTCAGCGCGGCCGAGGCGGACGGGTGCGAAGTAGCGACGGTGAAGACCGCGGCCGATGCGAGGCTGGTCGAGGCCTTCGCCGCCGAAGGTGCGGTCCAGTGCGGCTACTGCACGCCCGGAATGCTGGTCACCCTGTCGGCCCTGTTGCGCGAGCGCCATGAGAAGCCGCTGACCGCCGCGACGGTCCGCCGCGCACTCGACGGAAACCTCTGCCGCTGCACCGGTTATGCGGCCATCGTCGCGGCCACCCTCCTAGCCCACCGTGAGATCGAAGGATGCGGGATCGAGGCATGACCCTCAAAGCCATCGTCGGCGGCCGAGTCCTCACCATGGACGCCGAACGCCGCGTCCTCGACCGGGGCACCGTCCTGATCGAGGACGACACCATCATCGCGGTCGGCGCCGCGGACGAGGTGGAGCTTCCGGAAGCCTGCGAGAGAATCGACGCGGCCCGCTCGGTGGTGATGCCCGGGCTGATCAACGCGCATACCCACGGATCACAGATCCTGCTGCGGGCCGGCGGAAACCAGGACCGTGACCTCACCGACTGGCTCTTCAACGATCTCTATCCCGGTCTGGCCCAGTACACACTGGCCGACCTGGAGCTGGGACTGCGGCACTACGTGCTGGAGAGTCTCCGTGCGGGGGTGACCACGGTCGTGCTGAACGACCATGTGCACCCGTTCGACCCGCTCCCGGCGATCGACACGGCGGTGCGCGTCCTCAGCGAAACCGGCATCCGCGCCGTCTACGCCCGGATGTTCAGCGACGCCCGCCGACCGGGGTCTCCGGATCTGATGAACACGGTCAGGGCCCGCGAACCCGGCGTGCGGTCGGCGTCCGTCCTGCGTGACACCGATGCGATCCTGGCCGATCTGGAGCAGATGTACCGGCGGCACGATCGGGCGGCCGCGGGACGGATCCGGGTCTGCGCCTCCCCGTCCACCGCCGGGACGGCGAGCCTGAGGGCCCTGGCCCAGAGCCGGGCCTGGGCGCACGAGCACGACGGCATCTGGGCGTTGCATCTGGCCGAGACCCCGGGTGACAGGCCGGTCGCCGAGATGTCCCCCGTCGAGTACCTGGCCTCTCACCACCTTCTCGACGACCGCCTGCTGATCGGCCACGGCGTGCATCTGGAGCCGCGGGACCTGCGGTCGATCTCGGCCGCGGACGCCCGGATCTCCACCCAGCCGGTGAGCAACGGCGTGCTGGGCTCGGGCATCGCGCCGGTGCCCGCCATGCTGCAGGCTTCGATCACGGTCGGGATCGGCACCGACGACGCCAACTGCAACGACGGCTGCGACCTGCTCTCCGACCTGAAGACCCTGGGTGTGCTGCAGCGCGCCGTCAACCAGGACGCGGGCGCGATCACCGCCGAGGAACTGCTCGAGATCGCCACGGTCGGCGGTGCCCGCGCGGCCGGCCTCGAGGGGACGGCGGGGGCCCTCGCTCCCGGTCTGCGGGCCGACGTGATCCTGCTGGACGCCGCCGCGCCGCACCTCAATCCGGCGCCCAGCCTGGCCGCGATGCTGGCCTGGCAGGCGACCGGCCGAGACGTCCACACCGTGCTCGTGGCCGGTCGGGTGGTGATCCGTGACGGTGTCGCCGACTGGCTCGATCCCGCCGAGGAGCAATCCATGGTGCACGAGGTGAACGAGCGGGCCGCGCGCATCACCGGCCAGGCCGGCATCCCGGTCGTGCGCCCCTGGCGCAGCCGCGCACCGCGCCGTACTCGCTCCACGCCCCGACCGGGTTCGCCCCCACGACATTTTGACGAAACAAACGTCGGATAGCTTTGGATACAAGATCCCGAGGAGAACCATGAGTCGCATCGCGCGCCTGGAACCACACGTGATCGCGGAGGCCCGTCGGATCCTGTCCGACGTCGACCACGTCACCGACCCCGTCGCCACCGCCCGGCTGCTGCCCGCCGAGGTCTACACCAGCCAGGCCTTCTGGCAGTTCGAGAAGGAGGCCGTCTTCTCCCGGGAGTGGCTGTGCGTCGGCCACGTGGGCGAGGTGCCGGAGCCGGGCGACCAGCTCCCGATGACCATCATCGGCGAGCCGATCGTCCTGCTGCGCGACACGGCGGGCGGCATCCGGGTGATGTCGGCGGTCTGCCGGCACCGCGGCCACCCGATCTTCGGCGGCCTGGCGGCGGAGCGGCGGGAGGCCGAGGGGAAGTCACTGACCTGCGTCTCGTCCACCCGGATGGTCTGCCCCTACCACAACTGGCAGTTCACGCTGGACGGCAAGCTGGTCGCGGCACCCTCGATGACCGCGACCGTTCCGGTGAAGCGGCTGCGCGAAACCATCCGCCTGCCCCAGATCCGGCACGAGATCTTCCACGGACTGGTCTTCATCAACTTCGACGACGACGCCGCACCGCTCGCGCCGACCCTCGCGAAGATGGACGAGGAACTGCGCACGTTCGGCATCCCGGAGCTGGTGCCGCTCAAGCCGGTCGAGTTCAAGGACCAGAAGTGGAACTGGAAGATCCATCACGACAACGCCCTTGAGCCGTACCACACCAGCTATGTGCACCGGGGCGTCCACGAGGCGGCGCCGGCGAAGAACGCCCGCTTCATCACCTTCGACGAAGGCGACGGGCAGGTCATGCACCCGACCTACCTGCTCGACGAGAACGCCGGGCTGGCCAGCACCGACGGCAGGCGCACCACGCAGATCATCCCGGGCCTGGGCGAGGAGCAGCGCAGGCGGGTGATGTTCGCCTCCATCCCGCCGATGCTGTTCTCCATCCTCCAGCCGACGTTCGTGCAGCTGGCCTTCATCCACCCGAACGGCCCGGGCTCGATGAACCTGCGCCGGGTGAACCTCTACCCGAAGAGCGCGGTCGAGGAGCCGGGCTTCCACGAGGCCTACGAGAAGTTCATGGAGCGCAAGGCCCTGGCCATCCACCAGGACGCCGTCACCACCGCCGCCGTCCAGGAGGGCCTGAACTCCCGCTACGCGCCCCGCGGCCCCCTCTCCTGGATGGAATCCAATATCCCGCAGCTCAACACCTGGCTGCTGACCCGCTACCAGAAGGCTCTGGAGGAGCTCGATGACTGACCTCGCCGCGGACACCGACGTGGGCGCCCTGGTCGCGGCCCTGGCCGCCAGGGTCGACGTCCTGGAGTCGGAGAAGGCCATCGAACAGCTGATGGTCGGCTACATGGCCGCGACCGACGCCGAGTCCGGCAAGGGCCGGAAGGTCGCAGCGCTCTTCACCGAGGACGGCTCCTGGGAGAGCGTCGGCCCGCACGGCAACCCGGGCTGGGCCGCGACCGGCCACGAGGCACTGATCAAGAAGTTCGACCGGAACGTCGAGCGCATGCCGTTCTCCGCGCACTTCGTCACCAACACGGCGATCCAGGTGGGCGTGGACGGCGATCCGGACAAGGCCACCGGCCGGTTCATGTACTTCCAGGCCTGCACCTACCGCGGTGACCAGCCGCTGTGGATCGCGGGCAAGTACGACAACGACTTCCGCCGCGTCAACGGCATGTGGCTCCTCTCGTACATGCGGGTGCACAACTTCTTCACCACCCCGTTCGACCAGGGCTGGGTGAAGGTTCCGCACATGCAGACCCCGTAGACAAGCAGAACCTGGAGAGAACAGACGTGCTCACCTACCGCCACCAGATCATGCGGAACCTGAAGTTCGGCACCCTGCCCCGCTTCACCGAGCTGCAGAAGAAGAAGAACGAGCTACTGGCCGGGGCCGGGCTGACCCCGTACGACATCTGGGCGCCGGCCTTCGGCGGGCTGCACCACCTGGTGCTGGAGGCCCGCTTCGAGTCGATGGCCGCGTTCGAGGCCGAGCACCTGGCGCAGAAGAAGATCGAGGGCATGGCCACGCTGAACGCCGAACAGCTCGAGTGCGTCATCGAGGGCACGGCCCAGGACCGGCTGCAGCGACTGGGCCTCCCCGCTCGATGAGCACGTTCGACGGTGCCCCGGCGCCGCAACACCCGGCCGGGGCCACCACGCTGCCCGGCTTCCCGCCGGGTGCGGCGCTCAAGGAGCAGCCCTGGTACACCTGGCACGCTCCGTACGACGAGATCCGCTCGGTGCAGACCGACCGGCTCGGCGCCGTACAGGAGATCATCTCCACGGTGCTCGACGCCGCCCCGCCACACCGGCTGAAGGCGGTCAGCATCTGCTCAGGTCAGGCCCGTGACCTGCTGCCGGTGCTGATCAGCCATCCCCGCGGGCACGACCTGGCGGTGCGGATGATCGAACTTGAGCCGCTGAACGCCTCGTTCCTGTACGGCGCCATCGGCAGTACAGACCTCCAGGACGTCGAGGTGATCGTGGCCGACGCCGGGTCGACCGACGCCTACCTGGGCGCCGTGCCGGCCGACATGCTGCTGATCAGCGGGCCGTTCGCGAGCATCGGCCAGGACGACACGCTCCGCACGGTGCGTATGCTCCCCCGGCTCTGCGCACCGGGCGCGGTCGTGGTCTGGTCCACCTACGGCGCCGGGCTGGCCGCCCTGGACCCGCTGCTCAAAGCCCTCGGCGCGGCCGGCTTCACCGAGCTGTCCCTGGTCAAGCCGGGTTCCTTGAGCAGAACCCAGCCGGTCAGCGTGACCGCCACCGGCGACCCGGACCTGGACGGCGAGCTCTTCGAGGGCGGTGAGTTCGCCGCCGGCGCACACCGCTTCGACGGTGAACCGCTGAAACTCCTCATGGGCGAGCGGATGTTCACCTACTGATCCCGAGACGTCCGGCGCCGGGCGGCGCTGGGCGGGCGCCCGTCCTGCGGGAGGACGGGCGCCCGCCGGTGTCGTGGCCGGCGGCTCAGGTGCCGGTGGCGGGTCTGTACGGTTTTCGACACTCCCCATGGCGATCGGCGCCAAAGTGGGCATGGCATAGATCCAGCATGAAGACACCGCAGCAACTACGTGGGCGGGGTGACCGCGAAGAACGGCTCAAGCATCTCGTCCGGTCGGGGCCGATCCCGTTGCCATCGCCGAGGCTGCAGGCCACCGCTGGCCGAGCAGCGAACGGGATGAGCGATGGGCTCCTGGACACAAGCCCCCGTATGTTCCTGCAAGAGGCCCGGCCAAGGGGACGCCCGGCCATTCGTGGGCGGCAGGTCCGCGCGTACGGCGCCGACGCCTTGGCCGGCACCGCAGCCGCTATGGCCGACGCCGGGCCCGCGGAAACCCCCAGGGACTCCTCCGCCTCGACCCCGCCCGAGGGCACGGAGAGCCCCTGATCAAGGTTGTGACCGCCGATGATCCCCCGCTTGACGATGCCTGGCGCCCGGTGAAGCGACGGCGGGGATCAGGTACGTCGGTCAAGACCGGCCCGAGACCGATGCGATCATGGACGGCGCGCAGTCGAGCAGAGAGCGGGGGCGAGGCGGCGCCACTGCTGGCGCGGGAAGGCGCTCGGGTCGGCGGTGAGGACCTGTACGCAGACATGGTCCGCACCGGCGGCATGGTGCTCGTCCACCCTGCGCTTGATGGCCTCCTCGTCTCCCCAGGCAATCAGGGCGTCGAAAAGGCGGTCGCTCACCTTCTCCAGGTCTTCGTGCAGGAAGCCCAGGCGCACCAGGTTGTAGGCGTAGCTCGGCAGGGCGAGATAGCGCCGCAGCCACTCGGTTCCTATCGCGCGGGCCTCGTCCGCGTTCGAAGTCAGGATCACCGTCTGCTCCGGGATCACGAGTGGACCCTCGCCCAGAGCCTGGCGAGCCCGTCTGGTGTGCGTGGGCGTGACGAGGTAGGTGTGGATTCCGCGGGCGCGCTTGGCGGCGGTCTCGATCATCTTGGGGCCGAGGGCGGCGAGGACCCGGGTCTCAGCGGGTACCGGCCGGGTGGTGCGGTCCAGGTCGTCCAGGAAGGCCGCCATCGTGGCCAGGGGTTTGCCATAGGGGCCGGACCCGGCGGTTTCGACCCGGGACGGGTGGCTCACCCCGATGCCCATCAGGAACCGGTCTCCATGGGCGGCGGACAGGGTCGCGTGGCCGGCGGCGGCATCGGCGGGGTCGTGCATCCAGAGGTTGAGGACTCCGGTCGCGACGATCGTCTGGCGGGTCGCGGTCAGCAGGCGGCCGGCGGTGTCGAAGACCGGTCCGCCGGCATCAGGGATCCACAGGGCCCGGAATCCCAGATCCTCGAGTTCGGCGGCCGCGTCCGCGGACTCGGCCTGGTCGCCGTAACGCAGATGGGTGCTCCAGACACCGACTCCGGACAGGTCCATGAACTCCTCTTTCGTCGAGCGCACGATCGGGCGTTGTACGGGCGCTTCGCCCACCGGTCAGGGGACGGGCAGCCCTGACCGTCGGGGAGCCGGGTTCGCCTGCGGCCGGTGGGCGGCTGCGAAGGCGCGCAGTTCCCGGGCCACGTCGGGGCCGGTGGGCGTGTAGATGACCTCGTGGAAGCCGGCGGCGCCGAGCCGTGTCAGTTTCCTGCCGATGCTCGCCGCGTCGCCGACCATGGTGGTGATGTCGATGTGCTCCAGGAGCGGGCGGTCGCGGGCGGGGAGGTGCGTGACGTGGCCTTCGAAGGTCAGCAGGTGGCGCTCACCTTCTGGCGCGAGGGCCTCGAGTTCTTCGCGCCAGGCGCGGCCGCCGGGCATGGCGTCCACCGCCTCCGCTCCGCCCCTGGCGTAGGCGTTGTGCCAGTCCACGACCCGCCACGGTCCGACCGCCTGCCGGACCCGGTCGGACGCGGGGTCCTCGCCCGGGTCGAGGACGGTGCCGTTGATGATCGTCGCGGTGGGGAGGGCGGGGTGCGGAGGTCCGATGAGCCCGTCGGCCACCTCGCCGGCCAGCGCGGTGCCTCGCGGGCCGAAGGCGCTGAGCCACAGTGGCACGTCGATCGGACGGGGCGCGGCCAGGCCGTCGGCGTGCAGCATCCGGACGCGGCCGCCGTCCACGGTGGCGGTCTCCCCGGCCAGCAGCCGGCGGAGGGCGGTGACGTAGCCGGCGAGCGCGTCCAGTGTCATGGGGCGCTGCCCCACCGCCAGGCGGGCGGTGAAACCGGTGCCGAAACACGCCCGGAAGCGTCCGTCGGAGAGGCGGGCGATGGCGGCGATCGCTGAGGCCATGGCCATCACCGACCGCTGACCGGGGATGAGCACGGCGGTGCTGAGCCCGATGCGGGTGGTGCGTTCCGCGGCGAGGGCGAGATGGACGAAGGGGTCCTCCCACAGCGGCGCCGAGTCGTAGATCCACACCCTGGCGTAGCCGAGGTCCTCGGCCAGCACGGCGAGATCGGCGAAGTCCGGCCCCGGTGGGAGCCCGCAGGACAGTTCCGGCCCGGTCGTGTCGGTGCTCGTCGTCATGGTCACGCGGGCCTTTCGAAGCCGGAGAGGATGACGAGGTTGCAGTCGGCCGCGGCCAGGCGGAGCGGCAGGGCCTCCTGGTAGGACTCCGATCCGTACCAGGCGTGAGCCGCCTCGACCGACTCGAACTCCAGGACGACCGTCCGGTTCCCGTGCCATTCCCCTTCCAGGGTCAGCGGCTCCGTATCGACCGCCAGGACGCGGGCACGGGACTCGATCAGCGGTGGCGCCGACTTCCGGCCGTACTCCTCCATCGCCGCCTGGTCCTTGATGGCTTCGGTCAAGATGACATATCCCTTGGGCATCGGCTCTCCTTAGTGTTCCGGCCTGCGGTCACTCCACTGCGATGGCACGTTCGGGGCACTGGGAGGCGGCGGTTCTCACCGCTTCGTGGGGCACCTCGGTCGAAGACCTCGGGGCTCACCGCGAAGCAGACCCCGTGCCCGCGGCGGTTGTCCTCGTCGGTCGAGACCTTCATCGGGGGAGGGTCAACTCCAGGTGCAGGCGGGTCAGGCCGCGCAGGATGTAGGTGGGGATGTAGCGGTAGCGGCGCTCGCCGGCCGGGCCGTGCACGCGCTCGGAGATCCTGATGTCGGTCGTGCGGTCCAGCAGCCGCTCGATGGCGACCCGGGCCTCGGCGCGGGCCAGGGGCGCGCCGGGGCAGGTGTGGATGCCCCGCCCGAACGCCATGTGGTGGCGGGCGTTCTTGCGGCCGACGTCGAAGGTCTGCGCGTCGTCGAAGTGGCGCGGGTCGCGGTTGGCGGCGCCGTTGAGCACCATCAGCGTGGTGCCCGCGGGGATGTCCACCCCCCCGACCGTGGTCGGCACGCGGGAGAGCCGGAAGTCGCCCTTGATCGGACTGTCGAACCGGAGCGTCTCCTCGATGAAGTTGGGGACGCGGTCGCGCTCCTCGCGCAGCAGCCGCTGCAGGTCGGGGTTCTCGGCGAGGATCCTGAGCGCCGAGCCCAGCAGCCGCACGGTGGTCTCCTGGCCCGCCGCGAACAGGTTGGCCGCCACCCGCACCGCGTCGCCGACGTCGGGGGTCGAGCCGTCCGGGAAGGTCGCGGTGGCCAGCCCTGTGAGCACGTCCCCGCGGGGCTCGCGGCGGCGCTCCTCGATGTAAGTGGTGAAGCGCCCGTACAGGTATTCGAGCGGGGTGTGCGCCAGGCTCTTCTCACCGGTGCCGCCGATGCCGCCCCCCGCCTTGTGCCCTTGCTGGAGCACGGCGGCGAACTCCTCGCGGTCCTCTTCGCGGACGCCGAGGAGGTCGGCGATGACCAGCAGGGTGAAGGGGTTGGCGAACCCGTTGATGAACTCGCCCTCGCCGCCCCGCAGCCAGGTGTCCAGCAGCCCGTCGGCGATCCGCCACATGGCGCCCTCGTTCTCCTTCAGGCGCCGGGGGGTGATCAGCTTCATCAGCAGCGCGCGGTGCGCGGTGTGCACGGGCGGGTCGAACGTCGGGAGCTGGTCGCTCATCGGCAGCTCGTCGCGGTGCCGCTCGATGAGCTCGGAGACGTCGTCGCCCTCCAGCGGGACGGGGAAACCGGGGAAGGGGCCGGTCACCGACGTGCACGAGGAGAAGGTCTCGGTGTCGTTGAACACCTGCACCGCCTCGTCGTACCCCGTCACCATCACCACGTCGTGATGGGGTTCGCGCTGGACCGGGCACTGCCCGCGCAGCGCCTCGAAGTAGGGGTAGGGGTCCTCGACCAGTTCCTCACCCCGGAAGAAGTCGACCGCCTCGACATCGTCCACCGTGCTCACCGCCTTCTCGATGCTGCGCGCCTGCTGCCGCGCCTCGGACTGACTGACCGGCCTCGTGCGGCCCTTGCCGTCAGGGCGGGGGCTCGCCGATGCGGTGGATCTCGGCGTCGGCACCGTTGATGACCTTGGGCTGGTGCCATATCTCGACGCACATCGCGACCATGGTGATCGAGTGCACCAGGTGGAGCAGGTTGCGTGCGTCGTCGGTGAGGTCGTCGAGGGGGAACTTGTCGCAGTAGGCGAGGGCGTCCTGGATGCGCGGGAACCCGGCGTCGTAGAACTCCTGCATCTGCGGCATGGTGCTCGCCATGCGCTGTGCCCAGCGCTCGGGTTCGGTGGCCAGGCACCAGGTCTCGGCGAAAGGCTGCAGATCGGAGAATTCGGCGGGGAGGAGCGTGTCCGGCATCTCTTCAGACCTCCTGACGCGCGTTTCGGTGGTCCTCGACCCAGTCGCCGACCGACTTGTGGAAGTGGCGCACCAGCAGTTCCTGGTCATTGAGGGGGAAGTCGTCCTGGACCGCCCGCGACTCCAGCGCCTGCTGGGTGCCCACGAGCATGCCGGCGTCCTGCAGCGCGAACTCCTTGAACATCACCACCGCGCACTCCTGCGCGGCGCGGTCGCTGGCACGCTCGGCAGGGGGGAAGAACAGCGTGCCCTCGTACCGGTGGGTGTTGTAGGAGGTCGGCCAGTAGCGGTACAGGTAGTACCAGCCGTTCGACATGATCAGGATCTCCATGTTGGGGAAGATCTGGAAGTTGTCGGTGACCCAGTCCTTGACCCCGCCGGGGTTGGTCCCGGGCAGGTCGTCGCCCAGATCCGGCTCGTTCCATGGCCCGAACAGGCCGCTGCGGGTCGCGATCTCGATGGGGTACTGGTAGTCGGCGGGCCACAGCCGCCGGGGAACGCTGGAGATGCTGACCAGCCGGTGCGGGCCGTCGAGCCGGTAGTACGGCGCCTCGAACCCGGTGACCTTGGGCCGTGCGGCGGGTGTGGCCTCCTGGCTGTGCAGGACGGGCACGTGGTAGTACTCCTGGAAGGCGTCCGAGAAGATCTTCCAGTTGCAACCGATGTCGGCGCGGAAGTCGTAGCGCTCGGTCAGCCGGTCGAACGGGTAGCCCTCGAGCGGCGTGATCATCGGGCCGAGGAACTCCCGCAGCGACTGGGCCGGTTCCTTCGCCAGGTTGACGAAGACGAACCCCGCCCACACCTCGCAGTGCACCGGCACCAGGCCGTAGTCGGACCTGTCGAGGCCGAAGAACTCGCCCTCCTGCTGCACGAACGTGCAGGCGCCGTCCAGGCCGTAGCGCCAGGCGTGGTACTTGCAGGTGAACTGGCGCGCCGAGCCCCGCACCTCCTCGCCGGGGAAGTCGTTCCACAGCAGCTTGTTGCCGCGGTGCCGGCAGAGGTTGTGGAAGGCCCGGATCCGCCCCCGCATGTCCCGCACCACGATGATCGAGGTGTCGGCGACCTCGATCTCCTTGGTGAAGTAGCGCCCGTTGCGCGGCACGTCCTCGACGCGCCCGACGTTCAGCCAGGCCCGCTTGAAGATCGCCTCGCGCTCGTCGGCGTAGAACTCCGGAGAGATGCAGTCCTCGAAGGACACCACCCCGGTCCCGAGGTCGGGGTAGTGCTCGGTCCAGCTGCCCTCTGCCGGTTTCGGATAAAGAGCCATGTCAGTCCTCCAATGGCGATGCCGCGGGTGTGACGGCGGTCGCGGCGCGGACCGGGCGGGTCCGCGCCACCTGAGCCGGCACGGCCCTTCAGACCACGTGCCCCGAGACCAGGTCCAGGTAGGCCGCGCCGGCGTCGGGGACCCTCGCCTGCTTCCACACCTCGACCGGGAACGACACCATGACCAGGGACTGCATCAGGTGCATCAGGGTGCGGGCTTCGTCGGGAAGGTCGTCCCACGGGAAGGTGTCGCAGTAGGCGATCGCGTCGTCCAGCCGGGGGAAGGCGGCGTCGTAGAGCGCCTGCATGTCCGCCATGGAGGAGGCCAGGCGCTTGGCGTAGCGCTCGGGCTCGGTCGCCAGCGCCCAGTCCGCGTACGGCTCCAGGTCGGTGAAATCAGCGGGCAGCGGCATCGTTGTACTCCTCGACTCGCTTGCGGGCCACCCTGTGCAGGTGCCGGAGCAGGATCTCCTGGTCGTTCACCGGGAACTCGGTGACGGCGCGGGAGGCGAGCATGGTCTGGGTCGCCTCAAGGGTGTTGCCGTCCTGGAGCGCGTACTCCTTGAACGTCACGGTGGCGAGTTCCTGGCCCAGCCGCTCGCGGGCGTTCTTGGCGGGGACGAAGTACAGGTTGGCCTCGAAGAGGTGCCGGTCCACGGCGGTGGGCCAGTAGTTGTAGGTCAGATACCAGCCGGGCGCCCAGACCAGCAGCATGAAGTTGGGGAAGATGATGAACGAGTCGGTTCCCCAGGACTTGTGCCGGGACGGGTTGATGGCCGGCGGCAGCTCGTCCAGGCCCTCGATCTCGGGACGGTCCCAGGGGCCGAACAGGCCGCTGCGCAGCGCCCGCTCGATCGGCTTGACCATGGACGGGTCCTTGGGCGGTGCCATGCCGCCCCACGAGGAGACCATCGAGTGCGGGCCGAACAGCTCGTAGTGCAGCGCCTCGAACCCGTGGTTCTTGAGCTTGTCGGCCTCGCCCTGGACGGCCTGCTTATGATGCAGGATCGGCGCGTGGTAGAACTCGGCGAACGCGTCGATGAACAGCTTCCAGTTGCTGCCGACCTCGGTGTTGTAGGTGTAGACCTCGGTCATCTCGTGGAACGGGTAGCCCTCCAGTCCCTTCCCCAGCTCGCCCAGGTGCTCCTGCAGGCTCTCCTGCGGGTCGAGGTTCACGAAGATGAACCCCTCCCAGACCTCGCAGGCGACCTCCTTGAGCCCGTAGGCGGACTTGTCCAGGTCGAAGAACTCCTCCTCCTGCTGGACGAAGGCCAGCCGGCCGTCGAGGCCGTAGCGCCACGCGTGGTACTTGCAGGTGAACTGGCGGCAGGTGCCGGCGGACTCCTCGCCCGGATGCTCGTTCCAAACCAGCTTGTTCCCGCGGTGACGGCACACGTTGTGGAAGGCGCGGATCTTCTGGTCCTTGCCCCGCACGATGATCAGCGACGTGCCGACGACCGCCAGCTCCTTGGTGAAGTAGCCACCGACGCGGGGCACGCGCTCGATCCGGCCGACGTTCAGCCAGGACCGCCTGAAGATGGCCTCCCGCTCCGCCTCGTAGAAGGCCGGGTCGATCGAGTCGCCGTAGTCGACGGTGCCGGTTCCCAGCTCCGGATAGCGCTCGGTCCAACTGCCCTCGGCGGGTTTCGGAAAGTAGGGCACGTGTTCACCTCTCTGTTCCGGCTCTATGCCGAAGGTGTTGCGCAGACTCGCCGGCCGGTGACCCGGAGGATGGTCGGCTCGCGCAGCCGTGGGGGCAGCGTCAAGGTCAGAAGCAGTGAACGGCGCCTTTTCTCCGGGACAGGACCGTGGCTCACCGTGGTTTCACCGCTCCTTCGGCTCAATTCCCGCCCATCATGAAGCCGAAGGCATATGCGTGAAAAATAGTGATGTGTCATACCTGTATGCCTGTTCGGCATGACCCAAGGGAAGATCGACTCAGGTGGCCCGACGGCCGGTGAGTGCGGTTCAGGAGTGCGGTTCAGGAGTGCGGCGGACGGGCCTGCGCGGACGGCCACCTGCCCTCCGCCACGGCGGACAGGACCTGGTGGATCAGTGTCCGGGCGACGACGTTCACGGCGGCGAGCGAGCGGGTGATCCTCGGCGCGGCCAGCACGATCGAGCGCCGCACCTCCGGGTCGCCGAGCGGGGCGGCGCTCAGAAGACCGGCCGCGACCTCCTCGGCGACGCCCACACCGGGCAGGACGGTCCAGCCGTGCCCGGCCTGGACGAGCTGCTTCTGCACCCTCATGGAGTTGGTCTCGACGGCGACGTCGAGCTCGACTTTCGCCTGCGCCGCGGCGCCGTCGACCAGGGTGCGCAGCGCGTGGTCGGCCGCGGGCATCACGAGCGGGTGGTCCGCCGCCTCGGCGAAGGGGATGGGACGGTCGCCGCGCAGGCCGTCGGACGCCGGTGCGACGGCCCACAGCCGCTCGCGCAGCAGGGGGTGGGTGTTCAGTGACGGAGTGCTGCCGAGGTTGTACAACACCGCCAGGTCCAGGTCGCCGTCGTCCAGCCACTGCCGCAGATGCCCGGAGTACCCGATGACCAGCCGCAGCCGGATCCCCGGATGCTCATCGGCGAGGACGGCGACCAGGGGCTCCACCAGCAGGTCGCTCGTGCTCTCCAGCAGGCCGAGGGTCACGTTGCCGGTCACCACGCCGGGAGTGGGCTGCACGTCGGCGCGGGCCCGCTCCAGCGCGTGCAGCGCGCGGCGCCCGTGATGCACCACGACCGCGCCCGCCTCCGTGGGCCGCATTCCCTCCCGGGTCCGCTCGAAAAGGACCACGCCGAGCTCCCGCTCCAGCGCGCGGATCTGCCGGGTGACCGCCGGCTGCGCCAGGTACAGAACCTCCGCGGCTCTGGTGACGCTGCCCACCTCGGCCACCGTGACGAGCGCTTTGAGCTGCTTGAAGTCCAACGTCCTTCCCCTCGCCCCGCATGGGGGCATGGCACCATACGGGTCGCCGTTCGGGGGCGGTCCGCACGAGGGCGGGCCGGCAACGCGTCGTGACCACGCCCCGGTCGGCCGGTGCGCGCCCCGTGCCGGGCTGCCGCGGCACGGCGCCCGGTCCTGCGCCGCGACGTCCGTGAACCAACCGTTGGGGTGCCGTTCTCCAGCATTCCGCACGCCGGGGCCCAGCAGGCGGACCACGCTCACCAGGCGTGAAGCCCAGTCTCACAATTTTTGAGAATGCTATTCTCTAATATGAAGGTAAGATTCTCATGGCGACGGTCGCGGTGTCAACGAGCCGCAGAGCCGCGCGATCGGCCTCCCGGTCGGGCGACTCCTTCCTCGGGAAGGCAGGCGTGTGCCGGCGGAGGGTTATCGATCTTGGACGGTGTCCCCTGTCAGCCGGCCGCTTGCGGAGCCGGGCCGCCGTCGCCGGCTACGCCTGGACGGGATCGATGATCTCGGCCTCGCGCAGTTAGACGACCTTGGGGTGTTCGAGCTTGTTGACCAGGGCGTACTCGTCGGGGAAGCGCACCGGTGGTACGCCTGGTCGTTCTTCCAGTTCCCCTCTTGGAGTACTGGCCGTGTGCTCGCCTCCGGCGGACCCGCTGGGCGCGCTGGAAGTCCTCTCTCGTTGCAGTTCGACCACACCCATTGATCACGATCGTTCCAGCGCATCACAGTGGTGGTCCCCAGCGCGACGTCATCAACGTCCAGCAGGATCTCGTCCTTGCGCTGCCTGCTCCACACCTCCACTTACCGCGAAGACGCCTCAAAGATCCGGGGCGGCAGGGCAACCTCGCGCCATGGAGCAGCCGCGCCACCGACCACGAACTACAGCTACTCGGTCTCCACGCATTCGCCCTGGTTGATAGGTCGGGCGTGAACGATCAAGGTCAGACGGGCGGCATCAGGTCGCTCTCGCTGATGGTGTACGTCAGCTGCGGGTAGATGAAGTCCGTTTCCTTGTTCTCGCGACGCCGTAGTCGGTAGAACTCGCGCCTCTGGTCATCGTCGGCCGATGTGAGGCGTGCACCCTGCGGAAGATATACATGTCCGTCGCGAAACCGAAGGAAGGTCTTTGACGTTCGAAAGGTTACGCCCAGCCATTGGTTGTCGGTCGTCTGGACCGTGTCTAGTACGATCTTGTGCCTGAGTCGCCGGTTCGAGCCGACAGAGAACGCGACGATACTGTTGTGAGTGAGAGGGATCTCGAACTTCTCGCCGTCTGACCCCTTTGACTCGAAGATCAACTTTCTGGGCGGGTTCGCTTCGGGGTGTTGGTAGCAGGAGAAGACGGCGATAAACGACCCGTCGGCCAGATCTAGGGCTTGGTCGGAATGGCTGCCCATGGTTTTGTACGCGTTCGTGTAGCGCTCGATGAGCGCGTTGTTGAAGTTGACCGGAAGCGCCGCACGTTCTTGAATCTGTTGCGCCAGCCGTTCGTGCACCGCCCGGAAACGCTGCGGCGGGCTGCTGTATCGAGTGGTGGTACGTACGAGAGGCACACCATCTGCTTCGTCGATCCTGGTGAGCACGGCGCCACGCCGGCCTTTTCCCACGTCTTCCAAACGAGCCGACGCGGACAGCTCCGCAAAGAGATCTTCCTTGGTCGGCAATGCGTCTGAGAGGATCTCATCCGAGATTCTGGACTCGGGGGGCAAGGTAGTCTCCCGTGTTCATGCTGAAGAGAAACTCGTCGCCGTAATCAATGAAGGACGAGTTCTTGTTCTCCTCGGCGTACAGCCTGCGCAGTTCGTCCATGCCCGTCGGTGTGGGCGGCTCCAGCTTCACCAGATCTCCGTTCGCCTTGAGGAATGTCTGGCCGTTCTTGTGCACGGCTTCGGTGCTCGAACAGCGCACCACGTATCCCAGGCGGATCGGGAGCAACTCGGCGGCCAACGTCGAGGGCCGGATTTCGTGTGTATACAGGCGGTTGGTGGACAGCGGCATGAAGAACACGGAGCCGGGGTAGAGAGTCACGGTGAACTGCGGGGGGAGCGTGACCCCGTTGCGTTCTTCGGTCGGCTCCTTGAGGCGAAAGTGGAGCTTGGTCAGCCCGCTGGCACCCTTCACACCGTAGTCGAAGGCGTCTACGGCCAGGGGCTGCAGCCTGTCGAGCCCGTCATAGAAGGTGCAAAAGGCCATGATGCCGTTGACGGGCATGTCCTTGGTCTTGTCGGCATGGGCCGAGATCTTGGCCTTGGACTGCTTGCGCTCGGCCGTGGCAGGGGTGTTGTGATAAGTCTGAGCGAGGACGTGATTGAGCGGTGCCTGGTTCCGGAAGACGGCGGCGGCCTCGCGGTTCAGAGCGTCGACGATGCGCGTGTCGGTCGGGCTGAAGCTCTCGGTCGGTCCCGAGAGATTCGTGGAGCACCGGAGCAGGCGGAAATGCAGTTCGTCACCGTGTCGTGCGACAGGCGTCAGATAGATTCCGCTGCGATGGGCCGTTCCAGGCTTGGTGGACTCCGTCAGGGACTGGAACGCGTGGTCCGCACGGATCCGTCCGAAGTGATCGGCGCCGAGGTCGAAAAAGCGGCGGTAGTACACGCCGGCGTTGTGTACGCGGATGGGAACTTGGCCGAGGTCGACGAGGGTCCAAGGTTTGTCGACGTCCTCGTGGTAGCCGTGTGATAGCTCCCGGATGACGAATACCCGGGCCGCCGCACGCAGGTGGCGGTCGCTGATCCCGGATACATCGCCACACAGGTAGACGGTCTTCCGCTCGAGGTCGGGCGAACCAGAAGCAAGGTACTCTGGCGTGATCGTGGACCCGAAAAAGTCCCTGATCAAGTCATTGTCTTGCAACGTCGAAGGCGCGACCAAGGTGTTGTTCGCGTCGTCGGTGCAGGCTTCCGTCAGCTCTGTTGTGTCCAACAAACCGCACCGCCATTCGCACTCTGAGACACGAACCCGCAGAGCCGACCAGATGGCCTGCCGGCCCGCTCGGCCCATCCCATGAACTTTCGGACGGTAGACGAGGTAAGATTAGCATCCTTCGCCCGGCCGCGCCCTGGCCGTACGGTGTCCGCCGCACCGGAAGATTCTTTATAAGCCCTCAAGTAGAGCATGGCGTTGAGGGCGTTTTCCCACTTGTTGATCGGAGCTCAGGGCCGGTGGCTCGGGCGAACCGCCGGACGGCGTTGCGCACCATGCGATGGCGATCATGGCCGTCTCAGAATGGTCAGCGGATTAGCTGGGGCCGCACCCGTGTGCCGAGTCCATTTCGGGCGGCCGGTGACGTTGCACAGGTCCCCGTATTCTGATTCTCGTATGCGTATAAAAGCTTGCTCCCCGGAGTGGACGAGGCTGGGCATGCCATCGGACATTGACAGGACATAGCAGAGAGCTTCATTCCTGGGGCAGAGTACGGCGGTTTAAGATCAGGTCGAACCGGAAACCGGGCGAATCGAGACCTCTCCGAAAGTTCGCCCGCGTGACGAGCGTTGACGGTCCCCCGCCCCGCGATGTTGATCGTTTCAGCAGACGGGTACCTCGCATGGTCCACGCAAGGCAGGCCCTTGCCGAGCCGGTAGGCGCGTGCCAGGGCATGGAGTTCCAGTTGCTCGGCCCGTTCTCGATGCGGGCCGGTGGACGCGTCGTCGACGTCACGTCGCCGAAGCATCGCGTCCTGCTGGTGACATTGCTGCTTGAGGCCGGGAGCACGGTGTCCGTTGAGACGCTGGCGAAGGCCGTGTGGAACGACGCGGTGCCCGGCAATCCGCGCCGCGCGCTCCAGTTGCACATCACCCGGTTGCGCAAGGCGCTGGCGGGCTGGTCCGCCGGGGAGATCATCACCACCTGCCGGGACGGTTACCGGATCGAGGCGGAGCCGGATCAGGTCGACCTCACCAGGTTCCGCCGTTTCCTGCGCCGTGCCGAGGAGGCGGCCCGGCGCGACGACCTGGACGGCGAGGCGGCGGCGCTGCAGCAGGCGCTGGCTCTATGGCGGGGAGACCCGCTCGCCGGGATCCGGTCGGAGACGCTGCAGCGGGAGGTGGCGCCATGGCTGGCGGAGCAGCGGCTCCAGGCCGCCGAGCGGTACCTGCGCGTCGAACTGCGGCGCGGCCGGCACGCGGAGACGATCGCGGCGCTGGTCGAACTGACCTCCAAGCACCCCTTGCGCGAACGGTCCTGGGCCTTGCTGATCCAGGCGCTGCGCGACAGCGGCCGACGGACCGACGCCCTGGACGCCTTCCACACCATCCGCCGCAATCTGGTCGAGGAACTCGGCATCGACCCCGGCCAGGATCTGCTGGACCTCCACAGGCAGGTGCTCGTCGGCGCGTCCCGGCCGGGCACCGGCGGCCCCGAGCCCGCGGTGCCGATTCCAAGGCAGTTGCCGCCGGGCGTCCCCGCCTTCGCCGGACGGCTGAGGGAACTGGCGGCGCTGGACGCGTTGGCGGCCGGTCATCCCGCCGGCGCGATCGGCGTCATCACCGGGACGGCCGGGGTCGGCAAGACCGCACTCGCCGTCCACTGGGCACGGCGGGTCGCCGACCGGTTCCCCGACGGTCAGCTGTGGATCGATCTGCGCGGCCACGGACCGGGGACGGCCGTACCGCCCGAACGTGCGCTGCGGCGTTTCCTCCGGGCCCTCGGCGTGACCGACACCGATGTTCCCGTCGGCCTGGACGATCAGGCCGGCCTCTACCGGTCGTTGATGGACGGCCGCCGGATGCTGATCGTGCTCGACAACGCGTGCGAGGCCGGACAGGTACGGCCGCTTCTTCCCGGAGCACCCGGCA
The DNA here is from genome assembly GCF_055379765.1 of Actinomadura rugatobispora. Classification (NCBI taxonomy): domain Bacteria; kingdom Bacillati; phylum Actinomycetota; class Actinomycetes; order Streptosporangiales; family Thermomonosporaceae; genus Actinomadura; species Actinomadura rugatobispora. The sequence continues at coordinate 3,819,134 of NZ_AP029191.1, forward strand.
ACCTCGTCCTGGTCACCAGCCGGAACCGGCATTCGGGGCTGGTGGCCGTCGAGGGGGCGCGTCCGCTGGCGCTGGACCTTCTCACGCCCGCCGAAGCACACCAGATGGTGGCCGCACGCCTCGGCGCCGACCTGGTCAGGGCTGAGCCCGCCGCGGTGAAGGCGATCATCGACCTGTGCGCGGGGTTGCCGCTCGCGCTCAGCATCGTCGCCGCCCGGGCCGCCGCCCGGCCCGGGTTCGGGCTCCCGGCCTTGGCGGCCGGGCTCACGTCCGTCCCGGCGCGTTTGGACGCGTTCGCGGGGACCGATGACGCGACCGAGCTCCGGACGGTCTTCTCCTGGTCCTACCGGGCCTTGAGCGAGGACGCCGCCCGGCTGTTCCGGCTGCTGGGCCTTCAGCCCGGCCCGGACGTCACCGCGTCCGCGGCGGCGCGCCTCGCGGGGGTCGCGGTGCCGCGGGCCGGACGGCTGCTGCACGAGCTGAGCGACGCGCATCTGCTGACCGAGCACAAGCCCGGCCGGTACACCTTCCACGATCTGCTGCGTGCCTATGCCGCCGAGTTGGCGCAGGCCCCGTGACACCGCGTCCGATGAAGCCGGAATGAAGCCTGCCCGTGGAAAACTCTCGATTGCTTTGTCAATGGCGAATGGGAGGATCCCATGCGGACGATCTCGATGAAGACGCGGCCGGTGGTCCGGACCGAGCGGCCCAGGGGAGGCGCCGTCGTTCTGCTCCCCTGGTGGATCTGAACGACAACGCGGGGCCCGGGCGCGGCCGCCTGGGCCCCGGCCCCACCTCACCGTCATACCTGGTCTGGAGCTTTCATGCGTTTTCGTCGTTCCCGTTGCCTGATGTGCTACTGGTACGACGGCCAATTCGTCCTGCACCCGTATCCGGCGGGAACGCCGGTGACGGTGCATCCGGTGGCGTCCGAAATCCTGTCGGCATTCGAGGACTGGAGTAATGTCGAGCAGGCGGCCAAAACGCTGGACCATCTGACCCGCGAGACGGTCGACGAAGCCGCCCGGACCCTTTTCGATGCCGGGGCGCTGGTCGCCGAGGACACCCCCGAGGCCGAGCGGGACGCGCGTGTGCACCACGACTGGGGCGCCTGGACCCCTGAGGCGTCCTTCTTCCACTACGCCGTCCAGGACGTCTACGACGACGTTCCTTTCGCCGAGGAGCCGGTGCTCGTCGAGCCGGTCGGGTTGCCCGCCATGTTCACCGGCTATCCGGACGTGCCCCGGCTGCCGCTGCCCCGCCGCCCCGCCGATCTTCGCGCGCCGTACGAGCGGGTCCTGTATCGGCGCCGCACGCACCGCGACTTCTCGCCCGACCCGGTGCCCCTGGACGTGCTCGCCGCGCTCATGGCCACCGTGTTCGGCCCCGTCGACTTCATCGACAGCGGGCAGGGGCCGGTGTTCCGCCGGACCAGCCCGCAGGGCGGCGCCCGCCAGGAGATCGACGCGTACCTGGGCGTCCTCAACGTCTCCGATCTCGATCCCGGCTGGTATCACTACAACGCGCTGCAGCACAGCCTGGAACTGCTCACAGAAGGGTTCACCGGGCAGGAGGCCGGCTACCTGTGCGCCGACCAGGACTGGTGTCGCGACGCGGCATTCCTGGTCGTCCTCGCCGCCCGGCTGGAACGTATGAGCGTCAAGTACCGCGCGCCGCGCACCTATCGCGCCTGCCTGCTCGACGCCGGCCACCTCGGGCAGACCTTCGCCCTGACCGCCACCGCGCTCGGGCTCGGGCCCGCCCAGACCGCGGCCTTCCGCGACTCCGCCATCGCCGAGCGGTGCCGCCTGGACAACACCGGGCGCACCCCGCTGTACGTACTGGCCTCCGGCAGCCCCCACCTCGACCCGCAAAACCTCCCATCACCGACCACGCCCGCCACCTGGCGCGACATCACCCTTTCCGCACCCTGACCCGGAACCTCGACGAGGACCGATCGCGCGGGTCATCCCTGGTGATGCCTGTGCATCTGGCGTACGACGACGCCGAGCACGCCGTCGCCCGGAAGGTAGCCGTAGTGGCGGGAGTCGAGGCTGCGGCCGCTGTTGTCGCCCAGGACGAGGAGGCGACCGTCCGGCACGCGGGCGCCGGCGGGGGCCGACACCGCGGCGGCCACCGATGCGGGCACCGGATCACCGGGCACGGCCGCCACCCGCTTGATCACCCAGCGGTGGCCGGAGAGGTTCCGGCTTCCGCGCGCGGCGACGCGCCGGTGACGGCCCGGCCGGCGGTGTCCCGCTTTCTCGACGACGACGATGTCCCCGGCCCGGAGGTGCCACAGCGGCCGGCGCCGCACCAGGACGCGGTCGCCTTCGTAGAGCGTCGGCTGCATGCTCGGGCCGTCCACGTTGATCACGACGAAGCGGCGGCGCAGCCAGGCGATGAGCGCGGCGGTCCCGGCGAGTGCGGTCACGGCGGCGACGGCGGTCGAGGTCATGGCGCCGGCACGTCCATGGCCGGCTGGTAGCCGTCCGCCTGCAACGTGAACAGCTTGGCGTACGTGCCGCCTCTCGCCATCAACTCGGCGTGGGCGCCTTGTTCGACGATCCGTCCCCGGTCCAGGACGACGAGCAGGTCCGCGTCGCGGACCGCCGCCAGCCGGTGGGAGATCAGCACGCTGGTCCGGCCCGCGCGGTGCTCGCGCAGCCGCGTGTGGATCTCGTGCTCGGCCTCGGCGTCCAGGCCGGAACTGGGCTCGTCGAGGATCAGCAGGTCCCGCCGGTCGCGCAGGAACGCGCGGGCCAGCGCCATCCGCTGCCACTGCCCGCCGGACAGGTGGACGCCGACCTCGTGGTCGTCGTCATGTCCGGGTTTCGCGGAGAAGAGGCGCGACAGCAGCGTGTCGTAGCCGCGGGGCAGCGCGGCCAGGGCGTCGTGCACACCGGCCCTGCGCGCCGCGGCCCGCACACGGTCCATGTCCCTGTCGCGGACGTCGCCGAGCCCGATGTTGTCGGCCGCTGACAGGTCGTATTCCATGTAGTCCTGGAACACCGCGCCGATCCGCGACCGCAGCTCGGCCGGATCCATGTCGCGCAGGTCCACCCCGTCCCAGAGGATCGCGCCGCGCTCGGGGTCGTAGAACCGGCACAGCAGCTTGACCAGCGTGCTCTTCCCGGCACCGTTCCGGCCCACCAGGCCCACGGACCGTCCGGACGGGATCGTGAGATTCAGCTCGCGCAGCGCCCAGGGATGCTCCGGCGAGTAGCGGAACCACACCCCGCGGATCTCGATGCCGCGACGCAGCGGCGGAGTCGGCTGTGGCTCGGCGGGCACCGGCAGATCCGGTCCGCTCGCGGTGATGGTGAGGTAGTGGTCGAAGAGCAGCAGTTTGTGGTGCGCCTGCGTCAGCTCGCTCACCAGTGAGGCCACGGCGGTCTGGACCCCCGCCACGGAGGCGATGAGCAGCGGTATGTCGCCGGCGGTGAACCCGCCGGCCCGGGCGGTGAAGAGCGCCCACAGCAGGCCGGCCCCGGCGATCCCGGCGGCCAGCGCTCCGAGGCCGGACTGGGTGATCAGGTCGCGCCGGTCCATCCGGCGGCGCTGCGCGTCGGCCTCCCGCCGCTCCGCGGTCATCAGGTCGCGGAAGTGGCGGGTGGTCCCGAAGAGGCGCAGTTCCTTGGCCGCCTGCACGCTGGCCAGCATCCGCTGGAAGAAGATCTCCCGCCGCTCCATCGGGCTGATCCGCCACATCATCGCCGCGCGGAGCCGGGACAGGCGCAGCTCGGCGGCGAGCACGGGGACGGCCGCGAGCAGCACCGCCAACGCCAGCCACCGGCTGATCATCAGCAGCGAACCGAGGAACCCGACGATGGTGATCGCGCCCCGGCAGACGGCCAGCACGCCGAAGACCACCATGCCGGGTGTGCTGCCACCGGCCCCCTGGGCCAGCGCCAGCCGGTCCAGGAACACCGGGTTCTCGAACCTGGCCAGACCGGTCAGCCGCTCGGTCGCCGCGAAGAGCCGGTCCTGGGCGGTCAGTCCGATGCGCCGCTCGAGTTCCTGCCGGAGGTAACGGGACAGGTGCGGCAGTACGGCTGCCGTCAGTCCGGCGGCCAGGAGCCCGCCGCCCAGCCAGGCCAGAGCCGTACCGCCGATGGACCGCCCGACGATCGCGTCCAGCGCGAGCTTGGTCAGCCACGCCGCCCCGACCGGCACCACGGCCGCCACCAGCTCCAGCGTCCCGTAGCCGAGGATCTGGAACCGGCCGGAGCGCCATGCCAGGGCCAGGGCGTACCGGATCCTGGCGCCACCGGCCCTGGCTCCGGTTCTGGCCCCGCCCAGCGTGTCGCCCATGAGCGGCGGTCACACCCCGCTGGTGGCGGGTGAGGCGGCGCCGGTCGATCGGTCCGGCTCCAGGCCGCTGCTGACCACCGTCCCGGATTCGTCGAGGACGGCGAACGCGGGAAAGGACTCCAAGCCGAGTGCCGTGCCGATCTCACCGGTCAGCGGCGGTTCGATGACGACGCGGGCGACCTGCTCCAGCCGCGCGCGGTAGGTCGCCGCCGCGTCTTCCGGGCCCACGACGACGGCGATCACCTGGCGGCGTCCGCCGGGGAACGTCTTCGCGAGGTCGGTGAAAGCGGGCAGCCTCTCATCGCAGGCGGAGCAGTTCGGGGTGAAGGCGCCGACCAGCGTCCGGCCGGACAGGCCGTCCCGGGACACCGGCTCTCCAGTGGTGGCGACGGTTTCGAACGGCCCGGCGGCCTTCCCCTCGGCGAGTATCGCGTAGGGCCGCCGCCCGCCTGAGGACAGGTTCGAGATCAGCTCGGTGTGCCGGCGGAGCCTCCGGATCACGCCGAGCGTGAGAACCAGATCCAGCAGGCAGACCGCGAGAGCGAGAAAGGCCAGCGCGGCGGCGACGGACGTCATCGCACGGCTCCCTTCGTAGCATGGTCGGCATCGGCAGGGACAACGGGCCGGAACAAGTCCGCGACGTCGTCGGCGGTCACCACGGCGAGAGCGACCACCGCACCGGCGACCACGGCGACGGCGACGCCCGCCGGCTCCAGCGGCCCGGCCGCGGCCGCGTCGGCGGCCAGCCCGAGACCGGCGGCAGCGGCCAGCACACCGTTCCGGACGAGATGCGCGCCGCCGACCGGACGGTCCGAGCCTCCGAAGCATCGGCAGGGGGCGCGATCCCCGCGTCGCAGTGCGGCCAGGACCACCGCGGCGAAGGCGCAGGCCAGCAGGCCGGCGGACACGAAACCCGCCCACGCCGTACCGGGCGGCACGAGCAGCAGCGGCACGGCCGCCTCAGCAGCGATCACACCGCCGGCCACGACGCCCGCCGGAACCCGGGAGACCACCCACTCGGGGCCCAGCCTGCCGACGGCCGCCACGAACGCGGCGTAGGGCTTCCGACCGCGCAGTTTGCCCACGACCGAGGCCAGGAACACCAACCCGACCGCGCACCGGCATCCCAGGACCACATAACCCATCACAGACCCTCCCCGCAGCCGCCGAGGGCGGCCGGGGCCATGAACTCACCGCTCGGACTCCAGCCGGTGGCCGACATCGCGGGGCGACATCGCACGCGGGCGAACACCCGGACGAGCGATGTCAACAGGGGTTGCGGTAGTTGCACTCGTAGTAACAACTCGAACCAGCCGGGGTGTACCTGCAGCAGTACCACCGGATACGGCTGACGTCGCAGTCCCCGACGTACGTGCACGTGCATTCGGCGGACGCGCGCGCGTGGGGGACCACCATGCTGAGCAGGCGGTCGCCGAGCCTTTCGATCTTGTTGATCATTGCTTTCCAGCCTCCCTCGAGCCACCACTGCGGTACCGGCCGCCGGTCTCGCGCACAGCGGCGCGTGCGTCAGCCGATCTCCATCGGACCACCAGACGGCTTCAGACCGGCTTCACCCCCGCCCCGCCGCAGCTCCAGGGGGTGGTGGGGCGGGGGCACGCCCTCGGGTCGAGCGGATGTGCCGAGGGAGGTCCGATAGTCTTATAGACAGTTTCGTTCTGTCGAGGTGGGAGCGGGATGGGGCCACTCCAGCCGGGGGATCCTTCCGGCGTCGGCGGGTACCGGATCCTCGCCCGGCTCGGCGCGGGCGGGATGGGCGTCGTCTACCTCGCCCGGTCGCCGGGCGGCCGGCTGGCGGCCCTCAAGCTCATCCGGCCGGACTCCGCCGACGACCCGGGCTTCCGGGAGCGGTTCCGCCGCGAGATCGCCGCCGCGGGCAAGGTCAGCGGCCTGTACACGGCTCCCGTGCTGGACGCCGACGCCGACGCGCCCCAGCCCTGGTTCGCCGCCGCCTTCGTTCCCGCGCCCACGCTGAAAGAGGCCGTCCAGGACGGCGGGGCGCTGCCCGAACCCGCCGTCCGCGCTCTGGGCGCGGGGCTCGCCGAGGCGCTGCAGGCCGTCCACGAGGCGGGGCTGGTGCACCGCGATCTCAAGCCCGGCAACATCCTGCTGGCCGAGGACGGCCCCAAGATCATCGACTTCGGGGTCGCCAAGGTCGTCGACGCCACGCAGATCACCCGTACCGGCGGCATGATCGGCACGCTGGCGTACCTGGCGCCCGAGCAGATCACCGGTGCCAAGGACGCCGGGCCCCGGGCGGACGTGTTCGCGCTGGGGGGCGTGCTGGTCTACGCGGCCACGGGAGCCCGGCCGTTCGGCGAGGGCGACCCGGGCGCGCTGCTCTACGAGATCATGTACGGCGAACCCGGCCTGGACGGGCTGCCCGCCTCGCTGCGGAGCACCCTGGCCGCCTGCCTGGAGAAGGAACCGGCCGAGCGGCCTTCGCTCGCGGACGTGCTCGCGGCGCTGACCCCCGCCGATCCTTCGGCGCTCATCTCCCCGGCCCTGCGCCGGGACCTGGCGGCCAGGGAGGCCGAGGCGAACCGGATCTCGTCCGGACCCGTGACGCTGCCGCCGCCGCTGCCGAGGATCGAGGAGACGGTCCCCGGCGGCCTGCGGCGGCGGCGCGTCCTGGGGCTGGCCGCCGGCACCGCGGTCGCCGTGACCGGTATCGGCGCGGGGACGGCGGCCTGGGCCCTGGCGGGCGGGAGGTCCAGGCCCGCCGAGCCCGCGCCCCGCGGGACCGCCCTCGCCGCGGCGCCCGCGCCCGCGTGGACCTTCGTCCCGCCCGCGCCCGTCGCGTCCGACGCATCGCATCTGCTGGTCGCGGGCGGTGTCGTGCTGTGGGGCGGCGACGACGCGACGTACGGGGTGGACGCCGCGTCGGGGCGGCGGCTGTGGACGGCGGACGTCCGCGTGCGCGCGGGCTGCGCGGTCCACGGGTCGGCGTTCATCCTCCCGGACGGCGGCGGCACCGACGAGAAGACGACGATCACCCTGGTCGACGCGGCGTCCGGTGAGCCGACGCATCTGCCGATGCCCGGCGGCGAGCTTCCCGGTTCCGTCTTCGGCGTGGCCGGCGGCGCGGTCCTGCTGGAATCGGGGACGTACTCGGACGAGGGCTCCCCGGCCGTGTGGGCCGTGGACCTCGCCGGCGGCAAGGCCCGGTGGCGGCTCCCCCTCGCCGGCACGGCCGTCAACGGCGCCGTCGACCAGAACGGCCTGTACCTCAACGTCAAGCACACGCTCAGCGCCGTCGACCTCACCACCGGCCGCACGCGCTGGGCCGTCGACTGGTCCGAACCCGGGCGGGACTGGCCGACCCAGGGCATCGCGGTCGCCGGCGGCAGGGTCTTCGGGAACTTCGCCGACACACTCCAGGCGGTCGACACGGCCGGCGGGAAGGCGGTGTGGTCGCGGACCACCGGCACGCACTTCCCCTCCGTCCTGTTCGCGGCCGGCAACGTGATCTTCAAGGGCGACGACCTGCACGCCCACGACCGCGCGACCGGGGCCCCCGCGTGGACGCTGGCCGGCCCGGAGAAGTTCGTCGACCAGCACGACGCGGCGTCGGACGACGTCCTCGCGGCCGCGTTCGGCGGCGGCTCGGCCAACGGCCTCTTCGCCGCCACGGCCTCCGGCCGGGGGCTGTGGGCGCACTGGGGTGATGTCCACCGCGCCGAGGAGTGGGACGTCGCCGTGTCCGGCTCGTCGATCTTCGCGACCGACCATCAGCGGCTGCTCTGCTTCCGGACAGACGCGTGACGGCCCCGCCAGGGTCCGGGAACCCCGGCCGCATCGGCAGGTACCGGGTGCTGCGACGGCTGGGCGAGGGCGGCATGGGACGGGTCTACCTGGGCGCGTCCCCGGCCGGGCGAGCGGTGGCGATCAAGGTGGTGCGGCCGGAGCTCGCCGGGGACCCGGGGTTCCGGGCCAGGTTCCGGGCGGAGGTCGAGGCCGCCCAGCGGGTCAGCGGCGCGTTCACCAGCCCGGTGGTCGAGGCCGAGCCGGACGGGGCCGTCCCGTGGCTGGCGACCGCGTACGTCAACGGCCTCAGCCTGAAGGAGACGGTCGAACGGTACGGGCCGATGCCCGAGCCGCTGCTGCGCACGCTCGGCGCCGGGCTGGGCGAGGCGCTGATCGCGATCCACGCGGCGGGGCTGCTGCACCGCGACCTCAAACCGGCCAACATCCTGCTGGCCAAGGACGGGCCCCGGGTCATCGACTTCGGCATCAGCAAGGCCGCCGACCCTGACGCGTCCGCCCACGGGCCCACGCGGGCGCTCACCTCCGAGGGGCAGATCATCGGCTCCCCCGGCTACATGTCCCCCGAGCAGATCCGCGGCGGGACGCTCGCCGCGTCCGCCGACGTGTTCGCCTTCGGGGCCGTGCTGGCCTTCGCCGCCACCGGTCGTCCCCCGTTCGGCCGGGACGAGCTGGCCGCGGTCATTCACCGGACCCTGCACGAGGCGCCCGATCTGAACGGCGTACCGGCGTCCCTGGAGCGGATGGTGGCCGCCTGCCTGAGCCGCGCCCCCGGTGAACGCCCGCCCGCCGACCTGCTGCCGTCACTGCTGGCGGCCGAGCCGGTGGCCCCCGGCTGGCTTCCGGGCACCCTCGGCGAGGAGCTGCGGCGGCGGGAGGACACGCTCATCCTGGATCTGCGGGAGATCACCAAGGCCCGCACCCGCCGGCGGCTGCTGCTCGGCGGTGCCGCCGCCGCGGGACTCGCCGTCATCGGCGGCGGGACGGCCGCGGCGCTGGCCGCGGCCAACGGCGGGGCCGGACGCAGGCCCGCCCCGCCGAAGCCGCTGTGGCGGACGACGATCGACGACTTCGGCGGCCGGGCCTTCACCGCCGAGGTCCTCTCCCGGACGGTCGTCTCCCACGACGAGGGACAGGTGTACCGCTGGCACTCGCTCGACACCGGGCGGCAGCTGTGGTCCAGCGAGTTCTCCATGGCGGCCACCGGACCGAGCCTGGTCTACGGGGTTCTGGACGACGGCGAGGGGCTGGTCGCCATGGAAGAGTCCCACCAGGTCAGGTGGACCAGCGACGTGGTCGGCGGGGTCTCCAACCCCGAGCTGCTCGGGCCGGACCACGGAAAGCTCGTCCTCGTCGGCCGGAACCGCACCATCTTCGGACTGGACGCCGCCACCGGCATGCAGGCCTGGGCCCACGAGTGGCCCTCCACGCCGTCCCTCGTCTTCCTCTACGGGATCACGAACCGCACCCTCGTCGCGATCGGCAACCTGGGGGCGACGAGCCTGCTCATCGGGCTCGACACCGCGACGGGCGCGCTCCGCTGGTCCGATCCGGACGGGAGCCTGACCCTCGTCCCCGAGGGCGGCGGGAACCTGATCTTCCAGAACCCGTCGGGCGTCAGGCTCGACGCGCTGGCCGCCGATACCGGCCGCAGGCTCTGGACCGCCGAACTTCCCAAGGCCGCGGCGAAGCCCCACGGCGAGACGCAGCTCTCGCAGAGCTTCACCGTGGCCGGCGGGACGGTCTACACCGGCAGCCCGACCTTGTACGCCCTGGACGCGTCCACCGGCCGGGAGCGGTGGACGTACACACCGACTTCGCCCGGCGGGCAGGAACGGAGCCTCCTGGTCAGCGGGAAGTACGCCTACATCCTCGACAACCCGCGGCTCATCGCGCTCGACGCCCGCACCGGCCGCCGGGTCTGGTCCGTCAACACGCCCGCGGCCCGCACCGCCCCGCTGATCGCCGCCGGCGGAATGATCTGCACCGGCGTGACCGGCACCACGGGCGCGGGACTCTACGGCTGGGACGCCGAGACGGGCGAGCTCGTCTGGAACCACCCCGCCTCCACCTCCGCACCGACCAAGCAATGGGCGCTCAACACCCGCGACCGCACCCTCGTGGCCGCCCAGGACAAAACCCTCCTCGCCTTCCGCCTCCCCTGAGTTGGGCGGCTCCCAGGTCACACCGGCGGACATGTGCCTTCCGGGCCGACCATGCCGGCCTTGGTCGCGGGGCCGGCGATGGGGATGACGGCGCGTATCTTGCCGCCCGTGCCGTACTGCGGCGGCTCCGCCGCGCGTTCGACCCGCACATGGCCGAGGCGGTGGCGGGCCAGCAACTCGCTGAGCCGGGTCTGGGTGGTGCGCCACAGGGCCTCGTGGTCGGTGCCGGGCGCCGGGAGCAGTCGAAGCCGCAGCGTGGTGGGGTTGGTCTGGACGATCTGGAACAGCTCCAGGCCGGGTACCGCCTCCAGCAGCGTGGCCAGAGGCAGCGGGGCAAGGGTGACCGGCGCGCCGTTCGGGCCGGGGAAGGTGAGCAGGTCGGCGGCGCGGCCCTGAACGCGTAGGGCGGGGCCTGGGTTGCCGCACGGGCACGGATCCGGACGCACCACCACGGCGTCGCCCAGGTCGTAGCGCAGGATCGGCTGGAGGTGGTTGGCCAGGTTGGTCAGCAGCACGGTGTGGGACGGCTCGCCCGGCGGCACCGGCCGGTAGTGCTCGTCGACCGGTTCGACGACGGCCCAGTCGGCGTTGACGTGCAGCCAGCCAGCGGTGCAGCCGTAGCTGAGGAACGGGCATTCGTTGGCGGCCCAGCTGGTGCGCACCTTCGCCCCGCCCAGGGCGCGGCTGATGCGTTCATACTCGGGCACCGGCAGGCCCTCGGCGGTCAAGATGACCAGGGCGGGATCGATGCGCAGCCGCCCTGCCTCGGCCGCCGTGGCCAGCAGCGCGCCGACGCTGGCGTAGGGCGCGAGCACCGCCGGCCGGAAGGCGTTCAGCGCCTCGACCAGTTCCTCCAGCGGCTGGTGCACGCTCAAAGCGGCGACACGTGAGCGGCCCCGCAGCCGGGCGGCCGCCACCGTGGAGGCGAAGTGCCCGCCTTCGGGCACGACGAGCGCCATCCGCCCGCCCCGGGCCGCGATTCGGGCCGCGTCCCGGACGGTCAGCCAGCCGGTCAGCATGCGCGCCATCATCGCGCCGGTCACCGCGGCCGCGCGGGCGTCCTGCAGGAAGATGCCGTGCGTGCCGGTGGTGCCGGAGGTGGTGGTCAGCGTGTAGCGGTCGGCGAAGGGACGGCCGATCATCTCGGGGTCGTCGGCGAAAGCGCGGGCCTCGTCCAGGAGGACGGCGGGGTCGGTGACCCAGTCGTCGAAGGCATCCATCAGCGCGCTCTTGCCGGTGATCGGCAGAGCGGCCAGGTCGCCGACTTCGGCGGGCACGCCCTGCTCCTGGTAGAGGCGGCGGTAGTAGGGCGAACGGGTGCGGGTGTGCGCGACGAGCGCGGCAAGCCGGGCCCGCTGCCGCTCGGACATGGCCCGCTCGCCGCGCCGCTTGGCCGTCCAGGCGTCGGCCAGTACCCGCACGGCCGACGGCTTTGCTGCGAGCGTCACCGCCGTGCCTCCCGGCCCACCACGCCGACGGCCGTGGTGGTGCCGGGCTGCGCGCCCGGCGCGGGGGCGCCTGGGCGGTGTGGACGGCGCGCGACGGCGGTGCGGGGGCGCAACGAACGATGACAGGGCACGGCGAGATCTCCAATAGTTCAGGATTTCGTGAATTCAAGCATGCATGTATCGTGGTGTCCATGCCGAACGTTTCCCCCGATGCGACTCCCGACCTGACCCTGGGTGCGCCCGGTGGCCTGGCGACCGAGGTGGAGGCCCTCACCCGGTTCGGCCGGGCGCTGGCCGACCCGATCCGCTGCCGCATCCTGCTGGTGCTGCGCGAGCGCGGGACGGTCCACCCCGCCGACCTGGCCGACGCGCTGGAGATCTCCCGCACCCGGCTGTCGAACCACCTCGCGTGCCTGCGTGACTGCGGCCTGGTGGTGGCCGTGCCCGAGGGCCGCCGAGTCCGCTACGAACTGGCCGACGCCCGCCTCGGCCACGCCCTGGACGACCTCCGCGCCGCCGTGGTCGCGGTGGCCACAGACCGCACCTGCCCCGACGCCGAGGAGCAGGGCTGCTGCTGACCATGACCACCCGGACCGCCTAGGGCCGTCCACCGGCCCCTCGCGATCAGCGCCGGGCCCCTCGCCTGATCCGGCGCGCTCGTGGCGTTCGGGCCGGCTTCCTGTGCCTCGTCCCACGACACCTTCCGGAGGACGTCATGGCGCTGACCGCGCTGATCATCTACCTCGTGTGGGGCCTGCTGGCCTTCGGACTGCGCAGCCTCGTGCAACGACGGCGCACCGGCGACTCCGGATTCCGCGGTGCGGGCCTGGCCCCGGGCAGCGTGCAGTGGTGGGCTCGCATCACCTTCATCGCCGCACTGCTCGGCGGGGCGATCGGTCCGCTCGCCGAGTTGGCGGGCTTGAACCCGCTCGCCTCCCTGGACGACCCGCTCGTGCGTGGTGCCGGACTGCTGCTGGCCCTGTCGGGCGTGGCCGCCACACTGGCGGCGCAGATCTCGATGGGCGCCTCCTGGCGCGTCGGAGTCGACGAGAACGAACGGACCGCCCTGGTCACCACCGGAGCCTTCGCCCTGGCCCGCAACCCCGTCTTCACCGCCATGATCCTCACCGCGGCGGGCCTGGCCGCCATGGTGCCCAACGCCGTCTCGATATCGGCCCTGGTCCTCACCGTCACCACCATCGAGGTGCAGGTCCGCGCGGTCGAGGAGCCCTATCTGCGACGCGTCCACGGCGAGGACTACCACCGCTACGCGGCGGCCGTCGGCCGGTTCCTGCCAGGCGTCGGCCGCCACCACCGCGCCTGAGGCCATCGCTCCCCGGACGGACACCCGCCAGGCGCACCGGCTTACAGCAAGGTGGTCCAGTACGACCAGAACCGGGTGCCGATCAGGGTGATGATCGTGAGGAACCAGACGACGAGCGGGACGGCGTGCAGACCGGTGACCGCGTCGACGACGCGGCGCGGTCCCGGCAGGTGTCCCTGGTCGAGGTTGTGGAGGGTGACGTACCAGAACAGCGGCACGGTGACCGCCCAGACGACCATGCAGTACGGGCAGAGCGCTCCGATGGCGTAGAGGCTCTGGTAGATCAGCCAGTGGACGAAGAGCAGGCCGAAGGTGACGCCGGCCTGCAGGCCGAGCCACCACCACCGGGCCCGGAGCGTCCCGGCGAGCATGGCCGTCGCGGCCACGACCACCATCGCGAAGGCCGCGACCCCCAGGAGCGGGTTGGGGAAGCCGAACGCCTCGGCCTGGGGGGTGTTCATCACCGAGCCGCAGGAGAACACCGGGTTGATGCTGCAACTGGGGACGTGGCCGGGGTCCTTGAGCAGGGCGATCTTCTCTACTGCCAGGACGAAGGCGGCCAGCAGTCCTGCCGCGCCTCCGACCAGCAGCAGCCACGGCAGCATCCGCGCGAACGGAGCGGGGCCGGGGGGACCGCCCTCCTCCTGCCGGGTCGGCGGTTCAGCTGTCGAGGGCCGCATCGATGGCCTTCTTGAAGTCGTCGATCGACTGCGGCTGGACCTTCTTGCCGTTGAGGAAGAAGGTCGGTGTCCCCTGAACGTCGAGGGCCCGGCCGTCCGCGACGTCCTTGTTGACCCGGTTCAGGGTGGCGGGGGCGTTGTAGGACTTCTCCCAGGCGGTCATGTTCAGGCCGAGGTCCTTGGCGAAGCCGCGGAAGACATCGTCGGCGGGCACTCGCTGCTCGCCCCACTGGCTCTGGGTCTCGTACATCTTCGTGTACATCGCCTCGAACCTGCCCTGCTGGGCGGACGCCTCGACCGCGCGGGCGGCGCGCTCGGCGTTGAAGTGGCCGGGCAGCGGGAAGTAGCGGGCCACGAAGGTCACCTTGCCGTTGTAAGTGGTGCGCAGTTCCTCCACGATCGGGTAGAAGGCCCGGCACGCCTCGCACTCGAAGTCCAGGAACTCCACCAGGGTCACTTTGCCGTCCGCCGCGGTGGACAGCTTGTGGCTGTCGGCCCGCACGTACCGGGACTCGCCCGCGGCGGGTCCGGCCGTGTCCTCGCCCCGGCCGGCGAAGACCACGAAGGCGGCGGCGACCACCGCGAAGGCCGCGACGACCGCGGCCGAGACGGTGAGATTGCGGCGCCGGGCCACCTGACGGCGCTCCCTGTCACGCCGCTCCCGCAACTCCGCTCTGCGGTCGCTGCTCGTCTCCCGGGCTTTCGACACCCCGACCTCCCTGACGTGACGAAGATGAACGGCCTGACGGCCTGGTGATCGTGGTCTGCGGCGCACGCTGCGCGGGTTCGGCTTCTTCGGCGCTCAGTTCAGGCACGGGACCAGAAGGGCCATCGGCGCGGCCACCATGGTCAGGGCGCCCGCGTAGGCGAGCGCGCGCTGCCAGGCGGGGACCGGCCGCACCGGCTCGGTCAACCGGCGAACCCGTGCGAGGACCGCGTGATCGGTGGCGCCCAGTGCGCCGGCGGGCAGCGGCCCGGAGTCGGCTCGGTGCTCCACCAGGCGCAGGAGGGCGACGGCGACACGCGGTCCGCCGTGGCGGCTCCGTGCGTGGTCGTCGGCCAGCATCTCGACCAGCCGTACGGCGCACTGCCGGGCGAGGCGCCCCGCGGGCAGGCGGGGGATGGCGGCGGCCAGCGCGTCGAACGGGAGCAGCACCAGGTGGTGCCGCCCGCGCGCGTGCGCCCGTTCGTGATCGAGTACCGCGACGAGTTCCCGTTCGTCGAGGAGATCGATCAGTCCGGTGGTGATCACCACCCGGGCGCGGACGCCGGGCAGGCAGTAGGCGACCGCCGCCGGGTGATCGAGGACGTACACGCCGCGGTGGCGATCGGAGCGCTTCCCCAGCAGGTCGATCTGGCCGCGGTGCCTGCGCCGCAACCGGGCGTTCTGCGTGGCGGTGCGCACCAGCAGGCCCAGCAGCCAGCCGACGACGGCCAGCGCCCAGGCCAGGGCCGCGACCTCCTCCGTCCCGAGCCCGCGCAGCGGGTCGCCGTCCAGAGCCTGGACGGCGAACACGTGGACTCCGTGCCGGAACGTGGCCGCCAGCGGCGCGACCGCCAGTGCCAGGAACGCGATCACCACTGACAGCCCGGCGGTGCAGATCACCGCCTGCCAGAGGACCAGCGCGGCCTTCGGGCCGCGTTCGGTCCAGGCGGCCTTCGCCAGCACGGACGGGACCGGTCCGAGCAGCACGATGGCCAGCCCGGTGAAGCCGACGGCCACGAGCAGCGGCTTCACCATCATCGCGGTCGTTCCCGATCGGTGCCGGGATCGCGATCCTCCAACGCGCTGAGCGCTCGTCTCAGCGCGGCGACGTCCTCGTCGCTGACCGAGTCGAGAAAGTGGCTCAGCGCCGACTCGCGATCTCCCGCCCCGGCGAACGCCTCGTGCATGAGGCCGGCGACGTGCGCGTCCTTGGTGCGCGAGGGGTGGTAGCGGTGCGCGCGTCCTTCCCGCTCCCGCGTCACCAGGCCCTTGCGGACCAGCCGGTCAAGGATGGTGAGAACCGTCGTGACAGCCGGTCGCGAGGGCAGCGACTCGGCCACTTCCCGCGCCAGCGCGCCATCGGGCCGCACCCACAGCTCGTTCATCACCGCGCGTTCGAGCTCACCGAGCCGCATGCTTCACCACCCTGACCACCTGAAAAGCTCCTGAACCAAGGCTTCGCAGCCCGCTGCCCGCCTCGACCGGCGCCGCCTCTTCCCGAGTGTTCTACGCCAACCGGACACCTAACTTCTACAGTATGTAGAAAATTGGTGTCCTTCGACCGAGCGGCCTCCAACGCCATGGCATGGGTGTCGCCGAGTCGGCTGAACCCTCGCCGCGCGCGGCGCGTATCGACCTTCGACACGCTGTAGAAGACGTGCCCCCAACGCCGCGTCGAGGTGCGACGATGACAGTCCCGCGTCAGGATGGCCGACCCTCCCCTCAAGCCGCCGCAGTCCGGTGCGCGCGTTCCATCGCCTCCGGAACGAGGCGCGCCCTTTTCACGCTGGGAGGGGCGGCCGTGCTGGTGTCGGTCGGCGGTTGCTCGGAGGGGACGTCCGGCGCGCCCTCCCCCACAGCGGCCTCCAGCAGCGCTCTGACCTTTTCCTCGGCCGAGGCGGGAATGCGCGGCCTCGCCGCGAGGATGGGCTGCACCCCGCAGACGCGCGGCAGGCCGTCCGACTACCGGCAGGCGATCTGCACCACCGCTTCGGGCCGGTACGTCATCAACACCTTCGACGACGAGAAGGGGCAGCGGGAGTGGCTGCGGCACTCCGCGATGTACGGCGGCACCTATCTGGTCGGGCCGCGCTGGGTCCTCGTCTCGACTCCGCGGTCGCTGGAATCGGCACGCGGACGGCTGGGCGGCCGCGTTCAGAGCGCGCGATCCGTCCAGTAAGGCAGGCGAACGCCGCCACGGTGACAGCCGACCGATACCCATAGTGATCTTTTGGCTGCGCACCCCCATCCCTTTCTTCTACGATGTGTAGAAGTATTGCCTACGCGCCTCTGGGCCGGATTCGTCCATGCCCTGAGTGATGGGGCGATGCCCAAACCCCCCGCTCGCGACCCCATCCCGCACATCAGCCCGTCCGGGCGGGCAAAGCCGTCCGCGATCGGGCCCTCCCCCGAGGTAGAACCGTTGCGCGTCTTCGACCGGACTCGCTCGAGCAGAGCCGTGCTGGCCTGCTCCGTGCTCCTGCTCGCCGCCTGCCAGACGGGCTCCCAGGCCGTCACCCCCGCCGACGAACGGGCCGCCCAACGCAGCACGACCGACCCTGTCCTGACGATCAGCCCGGCCGACGGGGCCGCCAGGGCCCGCCCCGACCGTGGAGTCGTGATCAAGGCGGCCAACGGCGAGCTCGGCACCGTCGTCGTGAGAGCGGGCGGCAGGAGCGTCGCCGGGTCCTTCAACGCCGCGCGGACCGTGTGGCGATCACGATGGACGCTGGCCCCCGCCACGTCGTACACCGTGACCGCGACGGCCAGGAACGCCGCCGGCAAGACCGCGACGGCGGGCAGCGGCTTCAGGACGCTGAAACCGGCCCGGACGATCTCCACCTCGCTGGACTGGATCCTCGAGGGCAACCAGGGGAGGACCTACGGCGTCGGAACGCCGATCATCCTGAACTTCGACCGGCCCGTCTTCAACAAGGGACTGGTGGAGAAGGCCCTGGAGGTGAAGGCCGAGAAGCCCGTGGAGGGCGCCTGGCGGTGGGTCGGCGACCGGCAGGTGATCTACCGGACGAAGACCTACTGGCCCGCGCACCAGAAGGTGACCGTCACGGCGCACATGGCCGGGGTACGGGCGGCCAAGGGCGTCTACGGGCTCAGGGACTTCACGCGCACCATCGACATCGGGGCCGCCCGGATCAGCAGGATCAACCTGAAGAAGTACAGGATGCTCGTCAGCGTCGACGGCAGAAGGGCCCGGTCGGTGCCGATCAGCGCGGGCAACGGCACCACGATGGAGTACACCACCACCAGCGGCGTCCATCTGACGATGGAGAAGGGCGATCCGGTGCGCATGATCGCGCCCGGTCGCAGGGAGGGCGACCCCGGCTACTACGACGAGCTGATCAACTACGCCGTCCGCATCTCCAACAGCGGGGAGTACCTGCATCAGAGCGCGGGCGAGTACCACTGCCTGGGCAAGGCCAACTGCAGTCACGGTTGCGTCCGGCAGCATCCCAGGGACGCCCTCTGGTTCTTCCGGACGGCCCAGCCGGGCGACGTCGTGTACATCGCGGGCTCACGTCGCAAGCTTGAGTGGAACAACGGCTGGTCGTTCTGGCAGCTCCCGTGGGATTCCTGGAGGAAGGGCAGCGCCGTCGCCTAGCCCGCGGCTCACGATCACCGGGGCCGTCCCGCACCGGTCGGCGGCACCAGGTACCTTCTACACAACGTAGAAGATACCGGGAGGGCGAGATGGCGGCGGACGCCGCGGCGATTCTGCAGATCATCGCGCTGGCGGGCCTGTTCCTCCTCGCCGGACGGGCCCTGCTCCGCAGCGAACGCAAGGAGCGGAAGCGAGAACGGCTCGTGGACCCGGCAGAGCCCTCCCACGACGAACGCGCCTGAGACGCCGTCCCAGAACCCGAGCCCCAGGCCCGTCCAGCCAATGATCCGAAGGAGGAAGGCCCGTGGGACGCCCGCCTGGACGCGAAGCACGCACTGGAGAGGTCGCGCGGCCTCAGCACCGAACTGGCCGAGGCGCGGGCGGTGGTCGCGCAACTGGCCGCCTCGCAGTACATGAGCAACGGCGTGGACCCCTCGGTGCAGATGTTGTCCGGCGCCGATCCCAACGATCCGCCTCCCGGCTGGGCATCAAGTACGTGATCTGGCGGCAGCGGATCTATGACATGCGCAGCCCCGGCTGGACGACGATGTCCGACCGCGGCAGCATCACCCAGAACCACATGGACCACAATCACATCTCGGTGTTCTAGACCAGGTTCCTGGAGACGCCCGTGACGGGCGGGCGATGGGGTGAGGAATGCGTGATCCCCGGCTACGCGGGCGGGAATGGCTG
This sequence comes from Actinomadura rugatobispora, assembly GCF_055379765.1. Classification (NCBI taxonomy): domain Bacteria; kingdom Bacillati; phylum Actinomycetota; class Actinomycetes; order Streptosporangiales; family Thermomonosporaceae; genus Actinomadura; species Actinomadura rugatobispora. Next base: position 3,837,866 of record NZ_AP029191.1, read on the forward strand.
ATCGGCTTGATCCTCGGCAGCTGCGCGGGCGCCGCCTGGGGCGCGCTCGGCAACGACTACGAGCCCGCGGACAGCGCGATCGGGACCGGCCTGCTGGGCGCCGTCGCTGGGGTGGCCATCGGTCTGGTGATCACGACCGTACGTCAGTTCAGGTCCGGTGGCGGGGACTCGGACGAGCAGGGCGGCGACAAGCCGATCGAGTGACAACACGTTACCGATCGACTACGTGATGTGATGTAGCGTGGTCCGGGTGACCGCGGCACCTCGTCTCCTTACGCCACAGGCGCGTGCGTTCGTCGCGCTGCGCGTGCTGCTGATCGCGGTCATGAGCGTGCACGTGGGCCTGTGCCTGCACCAGCACCAGGTCCAGGAACATCGCTCGGACTCCTTCGATCACGCCCGGGCCGATCTACCGGCCGGGCCGGCGGCGGGTCCCCTGGCCGGCGGCACGGAAGCGGAAACCAAAGCAGCCGCGGAGCCGAACCGGTCCTCCGATGGGCGTCATGCGGATCATGCCGACTGCCTGAGCACACGTGGCACGCCCGTGTCAGAGGACCTGCCGATCAGCGTGCCGGTACCGGTGTCCTCGGCGACCGCCTTCCTGGCCCCTGCCGACGGGCGACGGCCGCCCTTCCTGTCACCCATGACCCGGCCCACGACCGGCCATGGCGTCGACCTGCTGCATCGGGTCTGCATATCGCGGACATGACGGCTCCCCGCGGTCGAGTCGTTCCAGCCTGCCTTCCTGGCGTGATGGCGTGAAGCCGTGTACCGGCCATGCCCGTCATGAGCCGGGCACCTCAGCGCGCCGGGAATCGACCGCAGACGGAAAGGGAGGTCTCAGCAGCTACCCGTGAAGAGGTCATCGTGGACCGCACCAGCACGTCCTCAAGCGTTATCGACAGCGACCAGCGACTCACCGCCGGATTCGGCCCCGCGCCCATCTGCCCTTCCATGGTCGGGACCGTCGGGCAGACTCCGGTCGTCTGGATTCCCCAGCTGTGGGCCGGCTCGTCCGAACCGGGCCACGCCACCGGCCACGGCTTCTGGGCCAAGCTCGAAGGCGGCAACCCCGGAGGGATCAAGGATCGTCCCGCCCTCCACATGATCGCGCAGGCCCGCCGCCGCGGCGTCCTGGCCGAGGGCGCACCGATCATCGAGTCGACCAGCGGCACCCTCGGCTTCGGCCTGGCCCTGGCCGGAATCCGCTACCGCCATCCCGTCACGGTCGTCACCGACCCGGGCATGGAACCGCTGATGCGGCGCTTGCTGCACGCCTACGGCGCCCGGGTGTCGATGGTGCGCGAACCGCATCCCGAGGGCGGGTGGCAGCAGGCGCGGCGCGAGCGCGTCGCGGAGTTGCTCGCGGCCCACCCGTCCGCCTACTGCCCCGACCAGTACAGCAACCCCGACAACGTCGCCGCCTATCACGGGCTCGCCCTCGAACTCGCCGGCCAGCTCGGCCCCCTGCAGGTTCTGGTGTGCAGCGTGGGCACCGGCGGGCACAGCGCCGGGATAACGCGCGTCCTGCGCAGGCTCTACCCGGAACTGCGGCTGGTGGGCGTCGACACCATCGGCTCCACCATCTTCGGACAGCCCGCCCGGTCGCGGCTGATGCGCGGACTCGGCAGCAGCATCCTTCCGGCGAACGTCGACCACGACGCGTTCGACGAAGTGCACTGGGTCGCCCCCGGAGAGGCCGTCTGGGCATGCCGCCGGCTGGCCGAGCGCCACTACGCCACCGGCGGCTGGAGCGTGGGGGCGGTGGCCCTGGTCGCCTCCTGGCTGAGCCGCACACTGCCACCGGACACCCGCATCGCCGCCGTCTTCCCGGACGGCCCTTACCGCTACTTCGACACCGTCTACAGCGACGACTACTGCGTCCAGCACGGCATACTCGGCGTCCGCCCGGACGAACAGCCCGATGAGATCGATCGCCCGGACGACCGCGAAGTCGAACGATGGACCCGCTGCCGGACCATATCCGCCGCCGCCATCAGCGACCCGCGGAAGGGCAGGGCACCTCAGGAGGCCCTGTCGTGATCAGGACCCTCCGCCAGGCGCGCTCCTTCTCCCGTCCCGTCCGGCTGCTGCTGGTCAACCAGGTCGGCATCAACATCGGCTTCTACATGCTCATGCCCTACCTGGCCGCCCACCTGGCCGGAACGGCGGGCCTGGCGACCTGGCTGGTCGGGTTGATCCTGGGAATCCGCAACTTCAGCCAGCAGGGCATGTTCCTCATCGGCGGCACGCTCGCCGACCGGATCGGCTACCGCAGCATGATCATCGCCGGGTGCGGCCTGCGCGTCATCGGATTCGCGCTGTTCGCCTTCTCCACGGCGCTTCCGGCACTGATCGCGGCCGCCGCCATCACGGGCCTGGCCGGCGCCCTGTTCAATCCCGCCGCGCGGGCCTACATCGCCCGCGAAGCCGCCGACCGCGAGGTGGAGGCGTTCGCGGTCTTCAACGTCTTCTACCAACTCGGCATCCTGATCGGCCCGATCATCGGCATCGCCCTGCTGGGGGTCGACTTCCGTGTCGTCTGCCTGGCCGCCGGCGCGATCTTCGCCGTCCTGACCGTCCTGCAGGTGACGTACCTGCCGGCCCGGAGGGGGACGGCGGCGGGCCCGGCCCAGCCCCTGCTGACCGACTGGAGGCAGGCGATCGGCAATCGCCCCTTCATGGGCTTCGCGGCGGCGATGTTCGCCTCCTACGCCCTGTCCTTCCAGGTCTACCTGGGGCTTCCCCTTGAGGTGGAACGTCTCACCGCGGGCCAGGGCGGAGTGGTGGCCGTCTTCGCCGTACAGGCGGCCCTCGCGCTGGCCGGCCAGGTCCGTCTCACCGAATGGTGCAGAGCCCGCTGGTCGCCGGGCCAGGCCATAACCCGGGGCCTGGCCGTCATGGCCGTCGCGTTCCTGCCGTTGGCGCTGGTGAGCACGCAGGCTCCGGGCGGGAGGTGGCAGCTCGCGCCCATTCTGGTGAGCGCGGCCCTGCTGGGCCTGGGGACCATGCTGGTGTTCCCCTTCGAGATGGCCCTGATCACCACTCTGGGACCCGGTCGGCTCCTCGGCACCTACTACGGCCTCTACAACCTGCTGTCCGGCGTCGGCATCCTGATCGGCAACCTGGTCGCCGGAAGCGCCATGGACCTGTCCCGCAGCATCGGCCTTCCGATGCTGCCCTGGCTGGTGCTGATGGCCATCGGCGGACTCTCCGCGACGGCCGTACGCGCCCTGGACCATCGGGTCCGCCTGACCGCACCGGAAGCCCGCGGCCGGCGCGAACGCTCCCCGGTGGGATGACCACCTGGGATTCCGTAACCGACCGTTGTCGCAGGTCCCAGGGCCGAACGGCTCTACCGGCCCGGCTGTCGGGGGCGGATACTGACAGCACCTGGACGAACACTCACCCCGAGGGGGCGGTGATGATGTGGGGCAGTCCCGGTCACTGGCTGGGCATGGGTGTGATCATGGCCCTGTTCTGGGGGCTGATCATCGCCGGGGCCTTCGTTCTGGTCCGCCGCACCGGCGGCGCCCGGCGCCCCAGGAGGCCGGAGGGGAACAGCGGGCCGTCGAGGCAAGAGGAGGTACTGGCGGAGCGGTTCGCGCGTGGCGAGATCGGCGCCGACGAGTACGAGCGGCACCACGTACGGGACACGCCAGTGAACCCGACCGGCCACCACTGGGGACGGCTGGCGGCCGGGACGGCGGCCGCCCTGGTGCTGGGGACGGCCTCAACGGCCGCGCTCGCCGGCACCTTGGGTGGGCGAAACGGCGGGCCACCGGACGCGGCGCGCCTGGGCGCGGCCTACAGCGGCGAATGCCGGGCACCTGCGCTCGCTGGTTCGGTGGTGAACGTGGACCTGACCGACATGGGCGCCATGATGGGCACCCGGCACGGTCCAGGCCCGCTGACGGGTCGGTTTCCAGGGGGACGGCTCTGGCCGATGCGCGGCATGATGCGCCTCTCCGCCGTCCCAACCCAGGTCCGGGAGGGCACCGTGTCGCTGCGGGCGTACAACACCGGCGCGTGGCCCCATGAGGTGTTGGTGATGCCCTTGCCGACCGGTCAACACGCCGGGCAGCGTCCCTTCGGCACCGGCGACACGGTCGCCGAGACCGGCAGCCTCGGGGAGGCGTCGCGTACCTGTGGCGCCGGGGCAGGGCCGATGGGCATCGCCCCCGGCACGGCCGGATGGACCACCCTGCGCCTCGCCCCCGGACGTTACGAGCTGATCTGCAACCTGCCGGGCCACTACGCGGCCGGCATGTACACCGAACTTGACGTCACCAGGTAGACGACCTCAATCGTTCTGCTGCGGGACCGGCCGCCCACCACCGTGCCCGCCAGGCTGCCTGTGTCTGGGACGTCACCGCGGCGCCGCCGTGACGTGCTGACCCGTATCGGCCTCTCCTGGTCGACTGGGAAGTCGCTTTCAGCCCAGTTCGAGCGCGGCCGCGTCCGAGTCTCTCCGCGAGCAGTACGCGGCAAAAGCGCCCTGGGCCCGCTCACATCCGATCTTTCGGGATTTCTCACCTTCTGCGACCGCCTTGCGGACGGCGGGCATCGGTGATCCCCAACGGGATCAATGTGGCAGAGAGCACAGACTTCAGGGCCTAGGTCCTGAAATGCTGCCATGCGACCCGTTGGTGCGGTTAACGCTCGGCAATGGACCCGCCCCAAATGATCAATCGGGACCTTTTCATGAGCGCCTGAGCAGCGAGGAGTCGATGTCGTGGCGGAACGGAAGCCGGCGGTTCCGTGGCAGCGCGGGCGACTCGTCTTCGGCGGGCTGCTTTCGGTCGCGCTCGGAGCCCTGACCGTCGTGGCCGGACTGGGAGGCACCACCGGGCGGCTCGCCCTGCTCGTCACTCTCGCCGGCGTCATCCTCACCCTGGTCGTCGATGCCTTCTTCCGCCGCGAGGAGAGCATCCACCACGACCAGAACCAGCTCACGGAGATCTCCGCCGCGCTGGCGATCACCAAGTCGCTGGCCGACGCCCCCGCCGAGTGCCAGGCGTTCGTCCGCGAGATCGCCGAGCAGTGGATCCGTATCGACGACCGCAACAGCGCGATCCTGCTGAAACTGCGCGAGGCGCGGCAGCGAGCGTTCACCGAGGACATGCGCGACCTCGCCAACGGCCAGTCGCCGCTCGGGCGCCGCCAGGAATTCCGTCCCGGAATCCTGCCCGAGCTGACGAAGATGACCGCCCTCAGCGCGACCGGCAACGATTACTGGTGGACCGGCCGCGACACCACCTATCTCGCGGCGGAACGGTCCGCGGTCACGGGCGGCGGCCTGACGCTGCACCGGATCCTGGTGCTGTCGAATTCGGAGCTCGACGGCGCCATGCTCGGGGTCCTGCGGGAGCAACTGGACGCGGGAATCCTGCTGGACGTGGTCATCCGGGACGATGTGTCGCCGCTGGACCAGAAATGCCTGACCGGTGACCGTGCCCTGGTCACCGACAAGGGCGGCATCGTCGGCGTGGTCATTCCCGGGAATGACGGGGAGGACGCCATGGTCGACGCGGGCCATTTCACCATCAACGAGGACAGGATCGAGAACACCCGGGACATCCTGCAGACCCTCGCCCCCTACCGGACCCCCGCCGCCGACCTTCTGAAAAGACACCCGGAGCCGGAGGACGGGTGACGCCGGGAGCGGCCGATCGTATCAGGGGCCGGGTTGCCAAGTGCGGGGCCCGTCGGGGCCCGGTCCCGGCGCGCGGCCGAGGGCATCGTCCGGGAGCCGTTCTCTCACCGCAGCCTGGGCGCGCGTGAGCAGGTCGGCGGCACGCGGATAGTCGGCGACCTGATCGAAGAGCAGGTCCAGCACCGGCAGGAGGCTCTGCGCGGGGACGTCGCGGGCGGTGAGGATGCCGACGGTCCACGTCATGAATCCGGTGAACAGGTCGGGATCGTCCAAGTACAGGGCCGTGCCGAAGAACTCGACGATGTGGGAGATGTCCTCGGCCGTCCGGTCCCGCTGCTCGTCGGTGTAGCCGGCCATCGCCGGGAAGCGCGACCGCAGCCCGCTCAGCACGTGCCGGATCAGCTGGGGAGCGGTCCTGGTGACGTGGGCGTAGGACTGGTCGGCCAGATGCGGCAGGTCATCGATCATCCGGTGGACGGGCGGCGGCCTGGGCAGCGGGTCGTCCGCCAGCCGGTCGGCGGCGGTGCGGGCGTCGGGCGCCCACATGTCGGCGCCCAGCAGGGCGGCGTAGCGGCCGTCGTGGCCCCAGGCGGCGCCGCCGACCAGGACCGGGGTGCCGGTCGCCTGGCAGGCGGTGATGGCCGCGTGCGCGGCCGGCAGCCGGGTGGCGATCGACGACGACAGCGCCACCGCGACCGGGGCGTTGCGGTGCACGTGGGAGATCAGATGCCGGGTCGGCACCTGGGCGCCGAGGTAGTCGACCTGCCAGCCGCGCAGCCGCAGCACCTCGGCCACGAGCCGGGCCGGCAGGGCGTGCCACTCGCCGTCGATGCAGGCCACCGCGATCCGGCCGGGTCGCTCCCGCGCCTCCCGCCGTCGCGGGACGGCCGGATGCCGCGCGACCGCACCGATCACGCGTTCGTTGACGGCCGTGGCGCTGTGCTCCTGCGCGACGGAGATCCGGTCGGCCGCCCACTCGTGCCCGACCCGGGCCTGCAGCGGTGCGATGACCTCCAGCAGCAGGTCCTCGGGGTCCGTACCGTCGTCCAGCGCCGACATCGCGAGGCCGGTGGCGGCGTACTCGTCCCCCGCGATGACGGCGGGCCAGAGCGCGTCGATCCAGGGGCCTGCCCCGGCCCTCCCACCGGACGGGCCGGTCATGCGATGCCCCCTCCCCCGGCGGCGCCGAGCCGGTCACCCCGGGGAGCGGTGATCGCGATCACCGCCATGTCGTCGTGCCGGCCGGCTCCGACCCAGTCGGCGGCGAGCATGTGCACCCGCTCCACCAGGGCCTGCGGGTGCATGCCGCCGCACCGGCGCAGCCCGGCGCACAGCCGCTCGTCACCGAACACCTCCCCGCCCAGCGGCCCGCCGACGGCCTCGGTGATGCCGTCGGTGTACAGGAGGCAGGTGTCCGTGGGCTCGAGCGTCACGTCCGCGGTCGTCGAATGGATGTCCTCGAGCACGCCGATCAGCGAGCCGCCGGTCGGAACCGTCTCGACCGTCCCGTCGGCCCGGAGGATCAGGGGGGCGGCGTGTCCGGCGCTGGTCAGCCGCAGCCGCACCCGCGCGTCCTGCCCGCGGGCCGAGGCCAGCACCAGCGTGACGAACCTCGTCGCGTCGCTGTGCAGCAGGGCCCCGTTGAGCAGTTCCAGCACGCGCCGGTGGTCGCCCGCCATCGGCAGCAGAGCCCGCAGCGTGTTGCGGATCTTGCCGGTCAGCACCGCGGCCTCCAGGCCCTTGCCGCACACGTCGCCCAGGACCACCAGCGACCCGGCGTCGGGATCCTGCGGGTCGGCGGGGTACACGTCGTAGAAGTCGCCTCCGATCAGGTCCTCGTCACCGGCCGGCCGGTAGCGCGCCGCCAGCTCCACCCCGTCCAGTTCGTGCGTGCGGGGCGGCAGCAGGTCGTCCATCAAGGTCGCGGTGATGGACGCCTGCTCGGCGTACAGGCGAGCGGCCGACAGCACCGCGCCGGCACGGGCCGCGAAGAGCCGGACGGTCGGCTCCTCCCCCGCGGGGAACGCCTCCCGGCCGGACCGGCGCAGCAGCACCAGCGCCCCGGCCGAGACACCGTGGCCTGGGAGCGCGACCACGACCATCGCGGCGGGTCTCTCCGGCGCCGGACGCGCGATCCAGGCGGGAGCGGCGCGTGGATCGATCCAGCGCGGGGGCACCGGTGGAAAGCCCCGCATCGCGTCGGCCAGCCCCTCGACCTCCGCCGGGTCGACGAGCAGTTCCTGATGATCGACCTGCCCGTCGGGCCCGCAGTAGGCGACCGGGTGGCCCCGCCCGGAGTGCGGGACGATCACCACGGCCGCGTCGGCCAGGTAACGGGCGGCCAGCCGCGCGGTCACCTCCATGCAGCGCACCAGGTTGAGCGATGCCAGCAGCTCGTCGGACGCCTCGGCGAGGAACGCCGTCCGCTCCCGCTCGGTCACATCGACCAGCCACCAGATCGTGGCCGCCGGTGTCCCCGCCGCCCTGCCGTCCGGCACCGAATGGGCCTCGAAGACACGGTCACCGATCGGCCCCTGGGCGACCGCGCCCGTTCGCCGCCCTCCGTCGCCCGTACCGGGGAGATCGGCTCGCGCGGCCGCGGAAGGAGCGTCGAGTGATCGCTGGGCCTCGGCCAGCCAGCCCGGCACGGCCCCGGTCAGCGGCCCGTCCGGCGGCACGCCCAGCAGCAGACGCGCAGCGTCGTTGAGCTGAACGACGCCCCCGGACGGGTCGACGGTCAGAACCGCGCAGGGAGCGGATCGCAGCACCGTATCGAGCACGTCCCGTGCGCCGCCTTCGCACGGAGCCGGTTCCGTCACGCCACAACCTCCAAGAGCACTTTCGTTCCCGAATCCGGAGCCCGCCCCAGAATCTGGACCAACCGCCCTGCGGGGCGGTCAACGGGGGGCCGGCGGCTCGGATCTTCATTCCCGGCCTGCCGGATGGGCGATGTCGTCGTCCTGCCGGCCAGGCCAGGCTGCGCCCCGCGCTGCCGAGAGTCCGTCGCCGATCTTCGAGAGCCCAGGTCGTCGGCGCCACCGCTGGGCGGCACCGTACTCACGGGTATTCGGTGACCGTCCCCACTGATGCAGGTCTCTACACACCTGGACTCTTCTTGCGGCGATCATCGGCCTGCCGTCCGCCGGTCACGACCATGCTCGAATGACCCCGGCGGCCCCCTGGAGCGACCGGGCCTCGTCCTCGGCCCGTCAGGTCCGCCGTGGCTCGCCCTGCGCGCGGACGGGCGCCGGTCAGCTGTCAGATCGCGTGTTCGGGAACAGGCTGACAACACCGATCTTCTTGTGGTCGCGGGGGCTGTCCGTGACGGTGGAGTCCGCCGCGGGCTTCGCTCCCCCTAGCGCCCGCGTCCGGGAGACTCGATGAAACTACCCTCGCGTGCCGCTGCCCTCGCGGCCGTCGTCCTCCTCGCTTCCCTGACCGGATCGGCGGCGCAGGCGGCCGAAGCCCTTCCGAGTGTGGACATGGAGGCCACCGTCAAGGCGGCCCAGATCGATCCGCGGCGGGCCGACGACACGCTGACCCCGGGGGCCGAGGCCAGCGTGCTCCTGGTGGAGCAGGCGCTGCGCGACCGCCGCCTGCTCGACGCGAAGTGGGTGGACGGCTACTTCGGCACCACGACGGTCGCCGCCTTCGCCAAGTACCAGAAGTCGCTCGGCTTCACCGGTCTCGGCGCCAACGGCCTGCCGGGGAAGACGTCGCTCACCAGGCTCGGAGCCGGCCGCTTCACGGTCACCCGCGTCATCGAACCGGGTGCCCGGGTGTCCACCGGCGGCTTCGTCATCAACACCCGCACGCGGAGCATGCTGGCCGAGGCGAAGCGGCTGCTCGGCCGCGACCTCGTGCTGGAGCAGGGGTCGTACAACCCCGGCGGCGACCCCACGTCCGCGGGCACCCATGACGGCGGCGGCACCGTCGACATCTCGGTCCAGGGGATGAACGCCGCCACCCGTACCGCGGCGGCCCGCGCGCTGCGGCGGGTCGGCTTCGCGGCGTGGGTGCGCACCCCCGATCAGGGCGACTGGCCGTGGCACATCCACGCCGTCGCCATCAGCGACACCGACCTCTCCGGCCAGGCGCAGCACCAGATCGGCGACTACTACCTCGGCCTGGACGGGCTCGCCGGCCGTAACCCGGACGACGGCCCGAAGGTGACCATCCGTACCTGGGAGGAGTACCAGCTCGGCTGACCCCGGCTCCCGCACGACAGAAGGAGAACAAATGAGACGGTTCACCAGGATCCTCACCGCCACGATGGCGCTCGGCGGAGCGGCGTTCGCCCTCACATCGCCCGCCTCGGCCGCGAACCGTGACGGCGTGTGCGACAGCGGCGAGTTCTGCTACTACTTCAACAGCGACAACCAGGGATCGATCTCCGACTTCACCGGCTCGGTCGCCGACTACGGCACCACCCAACCCTCCTGCTACGACTTCAAAGGCGCCGGCAACGGCAAAGGCCAGTGCATCAAGAACGCCGCCGCCTCCGTCTGGAACCGCAGCACCAAAACCGTCCGCGTCCACTTCAACAGCAACTACGGCGGCACCTACCAGGACTTCAAAGCAGGCGCCAAGGGCAACCTCAACGCCGGCCTGAAGAACCAGAACGCCTCCCACCAGTTCAGCCCGTCATCGCGCACGAACATGTCGTACGGGCTGTACACGCTGAGCGGCGGCCGCATCACCTGCGGCTTCGACGGCTACACCACCACCCCCGGGCGGCACGAGGGCATCGACATCGCCCGCGGCGTCGGCTCCGACGTCCACGCCCTGGTGAGCGGTCAGGTCATCCACCTCGCGCGCGGGGCCAACGGCAGCGGAGGCCTCTCCACGATCTCCATCTACAACGCCTCGCTGAACAAGACGGTGATCTACCTGCACACCGCTCCGCGGTCCTCGCTGGCCGTGGGCCAGCAGATCAGCCGCGGCCAGATCATCGCCGACGAGGCGTGGCGCGGGGTGTCGTCCAGCGCGTCCGCGCACACCCACGTCGAGATGCGTCTCGGACGGCAGACGCACGCGGCCAAGAGCGTCAACGACCCGCACCTGGACAACCCGAACCCGACCTCGTTCTGGAACTCCCAGAACTACAACGTCCGATAGCGCGCTCCGGCCTTCACAGACGAGGAAGACAACTGTGTCGAAACGAACCGCGCGGCTCGCCGCGGGGGTCGCCGCGACGGCGCTCGGCGGGACGGTCTTCATCCCGGCATCGCCCGCCTCGGCCGCGAACCGTGACGGCGTGTGCGACAACGGCGAGTTCTGCTACTACTTCAACAGCGACAACCAGGGATCGATCTCCGACTTCACCGGCTCGGTCGCCGACTACGGCACCACCCAACCCTCCTGCTACGACTTCAAAGGCGCCGGCAACGGCAAAGGCCAGTGCATCAAGAACGCCGCCGCCTCCGTCTGGAACCGCAGCACCAAAACCGTCCGCGTCCACTTCAACAGCAACTACGGCGGCACCTACCAGGACTTCAAAGCAGGCGCCAAGGGCAACCTCAACGCCGGCCTGAAGAACCAGAACGCCTCCCACCAGTTCCTGGGTTCCACGCCGCCGACCGGGTGCAAGACCGACGGCACGCACAGCAAGCCGCCCACGACGATCCTGGTGTACCGGGTGTCCCTCAACCGCGTGGAGCGGGTGCCGTTCGAGTCCTACGTCAAGGACGTCCTGCCCAACGAGTGGGTGCCGAGCTGGCCGAGGGAGTCCCTCAGGGCTGGGGCGATGGCCGTCAAGAGCTACGGCTGGCACTGGGCGCTGCACTCGACGCGCAAGACGTCGAGCGGCCAGTGCTTCGACGTCTACGACAACACGTCGAGCCAGGTCTACAGGCCCGGCTCCGCGACGGCGTCCACGAACGCCGCGGTGGACGCGACCTGGGGCACCAGGATGACCCGCGACGGGAAGATCCTGCAGGCCCACTACTGCGCGACGACGACGGCGTGCGGCGGGTGGGTCACCGGGGACTGGATGTCGCAGTACGGCTCGCGCGACAAGGCCAACGCGGGCTCAAGCCACTCCAGCATCCTCAAGTCCTACTACAGCGGAATCGTTCTCTCCTGACCCCGCCTCCGGTTCCCCGCCGTGTCCTCCGCGGCGGGGAACCAGAGTCATTCAACGATGACCTGGAAGTTGACCGGCCGGTTTCCGGGGAAGGCGACCTTTCCCGCGGCGTCCACCATCTTGAACCGCACGTAGCACAGGCCCGGCTTCCTCGGCGTGGTGATGTCGGTCCGGATGTCGACCATCGCGCCCGGCCGCGTGTCGTTGATCGGCACGTCGGAGATGGTCTGGCACTGGTCGGCCCGCTGCGGGAGGTCAAGGCGGCGCAGCGAGTAGCCCTCCCACGGCACGGTCCCGGTGTTCTTGAGCCGCCATACCTTGGTCACGGTCGTGCCGGCGCCGACGCGCGTGCAGTCGGGCAGCGTGATGTCCGCGATGAACACGGCCTTGTCGCCCTGGTGCGCCGGTGGGGCCGGCGCCGGGTTGAACACGCGCACCGGGCAGTCGGCCGGGGAGAGCGCGGCCTTCGACGGGCCGCCGGACGGTTTCGGGCCGTCCCCTTCCTGCCCGGAGCCGCGGCTGACGGCGACCACGACCACCGTCCCCACACCGACGGCCGCCACTACGAGCGCCACCGCGGCCGGGCGGGTCAGCCTGGATCGCCCGCGGCCTCCCGGCGGCCGGCCGTCACCCGCGCTCCCGTCCGGCGGCGGCGGGGGCACGGCCGGCGAGGTCTCGCCCACCGACCGGGGCGCCTGCGCGCCGATGGCGGTGTGCAGGGCAGGACGTTCCGCGGCGGAGGCGTCGAACCCACCCGGCGAACGGGCCGCCGAGGTGCCCGCGACGGTCGCGGCCCCTTCGGCGCTCGCCGATCTGACCGTCCGGTTCGCGTTTTCCCACCGTTCCCGGTACGCGGCCGGGTCCGCTCCACACGCCTTGACGAACTCGACGGTGGTCCCCCAACTCGGGAGTTTGTTGCCCTTTGTGGCTTCATGCAATGTCGTGTGCGAGATAGCCCCTGACCTGCCGGACATCTCCCGGAAAGACGGGTTGCCCACCGATGTGCGCAGCTCACTCAGGCTCGCCGCGAAGTCCGCGATGGCCTCCGCCTGTGCACGCATGTGGTCCACCGGGTGAAGCTAACAGCGCCCACGGCCTTCACTCAAGCTCGAATCGGTATCAGCACCCACGCCCACACGAGCCGGATACGACCGCGATAACTCCCCCGAGGTGACCTGTTTCGCAGGTGCTTCAGCGGAGTTTGCGGCGTATCTGACTCGGGTTCGTTCTCCCCTTTACGGATGATCACTGGGAGTCGCTGGGGCGGCGTCCAGCGGGTCCGGGGCTAGGGTGAGCGGATGCGGTTGGTGGGACGGGACGGGCACGGGATCGAGTTGCGGATCGACGGCTACCAGTTCCCGGACGCCGAAGACGAGCGGCTCCGCACAAGCTGGCTGATGATCGCCGGGACCGCGTACGGGCCCGAGGGGTCCTGGTCGTTCCGCTGGCAGGCGCTGACCCCGCCGGACGCCGTCCACCTGGCAGCCTGGCTGCGGACCGCGGAGGCCGGCGACACCCTGCGCTTCACCGAGCCCAACCTCTCCCTTGCCCTCACGGCGCGGGGACCGGACGAGACCGTCCTGCGCATCGGCCTGGACCTGGAGTTCTCGCCGCCCTGGCGCAAGCACATCCGAGCGGGCGACCCGTACACGATCCCGGCCCGCCTCTCCACGGCCGACCTCCTGGCCGCCGCCGACGACTGGGCCGCCGAGTCCGCCCGCTTCCCCGGCTGACGACCGCTCGACGGGCCCCGCTGCGGCCTCGTGGATGTGCCGTGAGATGGTCTCATCAAATGACGAACTACGCCCGTATGTACCGCTTCGGCGTCACCCCTTGGGAGCGCTACGGACAGGCTGCGGCGTCCAGCATCGCCGCCCTGCTGGACCGCGAGGAGACCGGACGCTCCCGCCCGCTCGGCCGGGCCCTCGACCTCGGCTGCGGCCGTGGCCAGTTCACCCCCGAGCTCGGACGCCGGGGCTGGGAAGCGGTGGGCGTCGACTACGTGCCGGCCGCGATCGAAGCTGCCGAGCGTCAGGGTGCGGAGGGCGTCACCTACGTCGTGGGCGACGTGACGGACCTGCCGTCGGCCGGCCTGGGGACGTTCGACTTCTTCCTCGACATCGGCTGCTTCCAGGGCTTCGACGCTGAGCAGCGGCGGGCCGAGGGGCGGGGCGTCTCCGCGCTGGCCAACCCCGACTCGACGTTGCTGATGCTCGCCTTCGGCCTCACCCGGCTGCGCTCCCGGATCGGAGGAGTCTCCCAGGCCGAGGTCGAGGCCGCGTTTCCGGACTGGGAACTGCTCGACGTCCAGCCCGCCGACACCGCGGGGCTGGGCTGGCCCATGAACAGGACCTCGCCGCAGTGGTACCGGCTGCGCCGGCGCACCTGACCTCCGGCTCTACCTCCGACGGGCTTCGAGCGCGTCCAGAATCAGGTCCAGGCCGTAGCCGAACTCGCTCGTGTGGTCGTAGCCCGGCTGCAGGGCGTGGTCGACGATCATCTCGGTGAGGTACGGCAACTCGCCCGCCGGCAGGTGCGCGAGGATGCCGCCGGCCACTTCCTCGACGTCGTCCGGCGTCGTCACCGGCAGGTTCGCCTCCTGGAGGACGTACCCGCCGATGTAGCTGTCGATGAGCGAGACGGCGTGCGCGGCTATCGGCAGCGTGAACCCCGCCTTCCGGAGGACGCCGAGGACGGCGTCGTGGTGGCGCAGCGTCGCCGGCCCCGGGTCGCGCCGGGAGTCCATGAGGCCGAGAGCCCAGCTGTGCTGCGACAGGACCGCACGCGCGGAGAAAGCGCGGGCACGGATCGCGTCGCGCCAGTCGGCGCACTCTGCGGGCAGTTCGATCGCCGCGAAGACCGCGTCGACCACGCCGTCCAGGACCGCTTCCTTGTTCGGGACGTGGTGGTAGAGCGACATCGCCTCCACGCCCAGTTCCTGCGCCACCCGGCGCATCGTGATCGCCTCCACGCCGCCGCGATCCGCGACCCGGATCGCGGCTTCCAGCACGCGGTCTCGGCTGAGTGGTCGCCGGGGCGGTGACGGTGACAAGGCGGCTCCAGGGAGGGGCGGGTTGCCAAGCTTACAGGCGTAAGTCATCCTTACGAGCGTAAGTCTCGACCGACGCGCCCCGCCGGGGCGGGAGAAGGAGATCCCGATGCCGATGCCGAGGTGGTGGGGGCACGTGAACAAGCGGGTGTTCAACCCGCGCGCGGTCGCGGGCGGGAAGTGGCCGGTGCTGACTCACGTGGGTCGCACCTCTGGCGCGACGTACCGCACGCCGCTCGACGCGCACCCTGTCGACGGCGGCTACCTGTTCGTCCTGGTGTACGGATCGGGCTCGGACTGGGTGCGGAACGTCCTGGCAGCCGACCGTGCGCGGCTCCGGGTGGACGGGCGGGAGCTGGAACTCGCCGCCCCACGCCTCATCGGGAGGGACGAGGCGTTCCAGGTCCTCCCCGACGAGGTGGCACGCCCACCGAGGATGCTCCGCATCACCGAGTTCCTCCGCATGGACCTCGCCTAGCCACTCTGCCTGGATGACCTGTTCGCCCGTGTGGCGGGCCGGTTTCCCCGATGGCAGGCGCGGGCGTACGTGGTGGGGTTGCTCGCTCCGGTGGAGCGCAAGAACGGCTGGCGGGTGATGCAGCTCCGGGCCGGATGCAGCGGTTGTTGAACCAGGCCCGCTGGGACCCCCATGGCATACGGAATGACCTGCGGGAGTACGTCTTCGGGGAACCCGCCGGGTGTGCTGATCATGGATGGGACCGGGTTCCTCATGAGGGAGCAGACTCCGGGACGGCGGGCGGGTGTTTCTGCCTGCGTCGTGGCTGGCGGACCGGCAGCGATGTACCCGGGCTGGCATCCCGGACCAGGCCGCGTTCACGAGCAAGCCCGCGCTCGCGCGGCCGATGCTGGAGGGCGGCGAGTTTCCGGCCCGCTGGGCTACGGAGGCCAGACCTACGGACAAGACCACGAGTTCCGTCTCTGCCTGGAGAGACGCCAGATCGGGCACATGGTCGCCGTCCCCAGGAGCCATTCGGCGGGTCCGCGGTCGGGCTTCCGGGCCGACATTCTGGCACGGGAGCGCCCGAGCAGGCATGGAAGCGCCTGTCTGAAGGTCCGCGCCTGTACGACTGGGCCATAGCCACGCTGGCCCCACGCCTCGAGAGCGATCCCGCCGATCTCCAGCGATGGCTGCTGGTCAGGCGCTACGACGGCACCATAAAGCCACTCGACCTCCACCTTCCAGGTGCAATCGCACTTCTCGGCCTGGGCGATGGGATTGGTGTAGCGGCCTTGGTAACGATGAAAGGGCACTGGACGAGCCGCACCGTGCAAAAGGGGCGGGTCCGCACCTTGGTGGTGCTGGCGGGAGGCGGTCGCGGCCCGCAGCGACAACGACCGGCTGACCAGGAGATCGTACAGATTGACCATCGCGTCTCCGATGCCCCGGCCCGCACGGCGTGATGGTCTGCAAGCCACGCCCGTAAACGGCGGTCGTCGATAGGGCCCGGCGGCGGGTCCTGCTTGTCGGTCGTTGTCCAGCCTTGGCCACACTGGTCGTCAACAGGCTTGAAGGTGACTTCAGGACCCGAGCGCGCTGAGATCAGTTGGCGTCCCCGTTCGGTGAACGCGAACACTCCGGCGGCGCCGTGGTCACGACCATCCGTTTCCGGCGTCGTCCAGCCGGGGCCGGCGCCGAACCGGACGCCCCATCGACCCGCTGACCCTGGATCATGTCCCGCCTGGCGGTGGAGCCGGAGACCGACTGATCGGTGTCCTCGGAGAACGTGTCCTCCACACCATCAGGTGGTGCCGTCGAGGTCGACGTCGTCGCCCTCCTGGCCGATCCGCAGGCTCGTCCCGTGGACGGAGGACTCGATGATGCTCGCGCCGCCTCCTGAATACCCGGACGGGCCGGGAGCCGGGGCCCGGGTGCATCGCCGCTCCGCCGCCACGGGTTCGCCCACCGCATTCCGACATTTCCGAACACACGATCCACCTGGATGGCGTCCCTCCGAAAGTGGCGTTCAGCCGCTACTCGCCCACGCTTTCTGTTTGTTCCTAAACAGTTCTACTCACACAGGGAGGACGATACTAAGATACCTTGATCGGTCCGGTGATGTGTCGCAAGCGGTTCGTGACCATAGGCCAGAAGAAGCTGTTCAGGAGGGTAGGCGATGAAATACCCACGGCATCTTGAAGCAGCGTTCGAACGTTGATGCTGCGAGTGAGCGACACTCCGGGCGAGCCGGGGGCGAATCAGAAACATCGTCATCCACCTTCGCCAGGGAAGCGCTACAACGAGTTACACGAATATTGCTTGGAGAGCAGTGTGTTGGTGATCTATTCCATCCTCATTGGCGGCTGCTCTCGCGCGGGAGACCGCGGGTGACAGGGCTAGGTGTTCGAGACAGGGACCGTGTGACGGCCATCGGGCACCCGCCAGGTGGTCATGATCGAGCCTTAGAGCTCAGCGGCCGGGTCGTAGAACGTCTCCTCCCCGCACAGACCGGCAAGGACGGACAGGCGCGATCCGCCGCCCGGACCACCGGGGCGGCAAGTCTCAGTGTCGTCTGAGTCCGTCCATCGGTTCGGCTTCGGCGGTCGGAGCCCGTGTTCGGCGACCGAAGAGAAGCTCCATACTCCCGCGAACCATGGTAAGTGAAACGTATACACATTCATGAAATGGTCCTGACTTTTGATCCACGGTACTGTAAAGGACCTCGGTTGCAGGACTTCATGAAGTGGGCGGCTCGTGAGGGAACGCGGTGGACGGCGCGGAGATTCCAGAGAAAGCGGATACCCAGGCCAGGGATCCCAGAACGAAATGTCTGGCAGTGTCGTCGGTTCCATTATCCAGGCGGGAACGGTCCAAGGGGGCGTTCACCTGCACCAGGTCGTCCCCAAGGGTTGGCCACTCCCGGCGCCGGCGCAGTTGCTGCCGCCACGCCCGTACTTCGCCGACCGGACGGCCGAGTTGGAGCGACTCATCCAGGTGAGCGACGCGGTGACCGGAAGTGGCGATCCCGCCACCGTAGTGATCAGCGGGGTGGGTGGAGTGGGAAAGACCTCGCTGGGTTTGGCCTGGTTGAACCGGGTCAGGGAACATTTCCCCGATGGCCAGCTCTACTCGAATCTGCGAGGTTTCTCCGGTGCGGATCCGGTCACCCCCGGCGAGCCACTGGGATACTTTCTGCGCTCCCTGGGCGTGCCTCCCGACGTGGTTCCCAGTGATCTCGGCGAGCAGGCGGCGCTGTTCCGCTCGCTCACAGCGGGACGCCGACTGATCATCATGCTGGACGGCGCCGCCTCGGCGGCGCAGGTGCGCCCGATGTTCCCGGGACACGGCCCGACGCTGGTCTTGGTCACCTCACGGCGGCGGCTCCCGGGCCTGGCGCTGGACGGCGCGTCGTTCCTGCCACTCGGTCCCTTGGACGAGGACGGTGCCGTCCAGTTGCTGGATCGGATGCTGGGCGGCGTCCGCACCCGCGCCGAGCCCGCGGCCACCCGCTCCCTCGCGGCGCTGTGCGGGCGCCTGCCACTAGCGCTATGCACGTCCGCGGCCCGGCTCGCCATCCGGGGGAACTGGCCGATCTCGCGTGTGGTGGGAGAACTGGCCGACGAGCGTGGCCGGCTCGCCTCGCTCAGCCACGGAGACGAAGGCGAGATCTCGGTGCGACTGGTCTTCGACGTCACCTACCGCGACCTGCCGGCGGATGCCGCGAGGTTGTATCGGTTGCTCAGCGTCCATCCAGGCGTGCACTTCGACGTGAGCGACGCGGCGGCGGTCGTCGACTCGTCCACGGAGCAGGTGGCCGGGCCATTGGAGACGCTGGCGGATGCCAACCTGGTGGAGGAGGAGCCAGACGGCCGTCATCGCTTCCACGACCTCGCAAGGCTCCACGCCCGCGATATGGCGAACAGGGAGGAGACCGAGGACAGTCGTGTACGGGCCTTCGAGCGGTTGCTGGAAAGCAGGTTGGGAATCGCCGTGGCCGCCGATCGGACGGTCATCCCCGGTCGCTGGCACCTCGGCCGCCACTATGAGGCCGCCTCTGCGGCGTCGTTCACTGATACCGCCGACGCGCTCGACTGGCTGGAACGGGAACTGCCCAACCTCGTCGACATGGTCACGACCGCGCATGACCTCGGCCTGCACCGCGAGGTCTGGGAACTGTGCGAGGCGATGTGGGGGCTGTTCACCTTCCGGAAGCATTACGCGTCCTGGATCCGGACGCATGAGGCGGGGGCCGCGTCGGCGTCCGCGCTTGGCGATCCACGTGCCGAGGCACGCATGCTGGAGGCACTGGCCTCTGCCCACCTCAATCTGCGCGACTTCCGCACCGCGGCCGACCTCTCCGTGCGCGCGCTGCAACTCGAACGTGAAGCAGGACACGCACGTGGCGAAGCGGTCGCACTCGAGTGTCTTGGTGTCGCCCGGCTCGCAACAGACGACATCGCCGGTGCCATTGACGCGTTCAACCGGGCACGGGAGATCCAGGGGGAGATCGGGATCGAGCGTGGTGTCGCGATGATGACGCGGCGCCTGGGCGAGGCCCTGGCGCGGGACGGCCGCACATCCGAGGCGATCGACCACCTCTCGCGCGCGCTCGGCTACTTCGACGAGCAAGGAGACGATTACAACCGCGCCCGGATCCTCATGGGGATCGCCGGCGCCCTGGCCGCGGAGGGCCGCTTGAGGGACGCCGGCGACAGGCTGAGTAGCGCGCTGGAAGCCGCCACTCGCGCGGGTGCCCGGCACGAGCAGGGCAACGCTCACCTCGCGCTGGCCCGCCTGGCGAGGCACGACGGGGACGCCGATTCGGAACACGCTCATCTGGAGCAAGCACATGCGGTCTTCGAGGCGCTGGGGGCTCCGCAGGCCACGGAGACACGTGATCGCCTAGCCGAGATCGGGTCTCGCGATGGCGGTGCGGAGCGACCGCGGGTCATTCCAGATCGGTGAGCCGCCCGTGCGGGATGAGTTCGACGCCCCCGTCCCCCGAGCCTCGGATGACCAGCCGCGCCGACCGCAGCTCACCCAGCGTGTGCCCGCCCACCAGCAGGCAGTGGACGAACGAAGCAGCCCACGCAAAGGCGGTCGCGGCGTCAGGAGCCACCTGCTCGGCGGGTGTGTCGCAGGCGGTGAAACATACGCTCGCTTCATCGCGGGCGGTGATGGCGCACGTTCGCGCCTCCAGGTCGGTGACGCAAGCGACCAGCGCGGCGCCCGATGTGCGCGCGGAAGCAGTGTGGGGACCGCCAGTGCTCCGGACGGTGACGTCGGCGATGGACGTCAAGCGATCCGCGCTCCGGCCTTGATCAGCGACCTGGCGCACCGCCACGTGCTCGTCCATCACCTGGCCTGACGGCCACATCGGTCCCTCCAGTCCGGAGAGGACTCGCGAGGCCCGTAGCGCGCACAGCGTCACGCTGATCACTCCATGTCCGGTCCTAGCGGTGACGTGTACCGGCCCTTGGTGCGGAGTCCGGGCCAGGCCGACCGGATCTGAGGCGTCCGGGGCCAGTGCGGAGACTCCCAAGCCGGGCGCGGTGTGCGTGAGGTCATCGCGCACGATGCGGGCTTGGACGAAGACGGCGCTCAACGTACCGCCTCCAAGTCGGACGGGCCTGTGAGAAGCCGGGGCATGGGCACGGGATCCAGGAGAGGGGGGTCCGGAGGCTCCTCCAAACGCAGCAGCCGGTAGATCTCCCTGCGCAGAAGGACGGCTGAGCGCCCCGGCTCGGAGGTGAGCCTGTCTCGGAGGACGGCGCCGATGGACGGCCCGCCTTGGGCTCGGAGTCCGGCGTGCGTCTCGATCTGCGGGAGCAAGGGCCGCTCCGGGTCCAGGCGCGGAACGAGGCGGCCAAGCAGTTCCGCCTGGGAGGCAGGGAACGCGTCGCCGTCGGGGAAGGTCGCCAGCAGTACCGGAGTACCGAGCGCGGCCCCGAAGTACGTTGCCGTCCCGTAATCGCCGACGACCAGGTCGGCGGCGACCAGCGCGGCACGCCAGCCCTCATGAGGCGGCAGCAGATCGGCGCCGGCCCGCATCCCGGCCGCACACCAAGCAATTGTTTGCCGTCGGCCATGCCAGGACCAGATGGATGGATGGAGGGCCACCACGACGGCGTACCGTTCTGGGGGCAGTTCCGCGGCGAGTCGACGGATCAGTTCGCGATCCACGCCGAAGAGGCCGCGCGGCCCCCAGGTGGACGAGACGAGGACCAGGCGCCGGTCTCCGGCGACGCCCAACGCCTCTCGGTAGGCCGCTCGTGACGGACGGCTTTTCGACAGGCGGTCGAAGGCGGGATCGCCCACCACCCGGACGGCGGACCCGGCCTCGGGACAGACCTCCAGCAGACGGTTCCGATGATCGTGATGGGCGAGGGCGATCGTCGAGGGAATGACCCGGCCGCCGGCCACAAACGCTTCCCGCCGCAGTCCCGCGACCGGCCGGGACGCCGCGTCTCCGGCGCCGGCCCAGCGCCGGCTCAGCATGGTCGGGCCCATTCCGTGCTGGAGATGCAGGACCGGAGCGTGCAGCCGCTCCAGCGCTCCGTCGCCTGCGGCGACCGCCAGGTCCCATGGCATCTGCGTCGCGTGGTCGAAGGGGACCAGGCACGCTCCCGTCGCCCGCAGATGATCGACGACCCCTCTTGAGAACACCGACGACGGCGCCACCGTGTGCACTGTCTGGACGCGCTGGTCCGGCTCCACCAGTGTGAGCACGTCGTTCAGCCGCGTTACCGCGGTGAGGTGGTGCACGACCGCGAGCACGGTGCGCCGCGTCCGGACGGTCGCCCCCTTCGCGGCGTCCAGTCCGTAGGGCCCCGGGGACCAACCTTCAGATGGCATCGCGCCTCCCGCAACGTGACGGTCGCGGCCCGCAGCGGGCCGCCGGTGGTGTCACGATGGGTCGGGCATGTGGACGGGGCGCCTGCACCGGACGGGACGAAGATGTTGCACACCGCGGTTCACCTGCCGCAGAACGGAGGGCGGGACCGGAACCGGTCCCGCCCTCCGGCGCGTGTGAAACGTCAGACCATGAAGATCATCACCGCCAGGACGACAAAGCCCGTGTTGACGATGAAACTGAGAATCTCATGAATGCGCCTGTGCATCGATATTGATCTCTCTGCCTCTTCGAACATTAAGAGCCACGCAAGTGACCGTGCACCTGCGCATGCAGATGCACACGCAGACTAGCACTTCCCCAATCCGGAACTCCCGCCCCGATCAAGGCACGCGCCACAGTTTAGACCAGGCCTGTCAGGCAAGTAGATCATGTCTCCCAAATCACAACAATCTTGATTTATGACCCACCGGGCGCCAGCAGCCTCTGCTATAGGTCCGACCCTTTCGTTGTACCTTCAATAGTTGCACCATCATTGTTCGAAAGAACGTTCGCACCTCCTCGCGGAAGTGAGGACACTCTCACGTTCGACTCAAGGTCCAGCGGCTGGTAATACGACAAACCGCATGAAACACTCCCAAATATCCAAAATCGGGGCTGTACACGGGGAGCGGAGATGGAGGAGATCAAGCTTCTGGGTGCCGTGGAACTGCGAGCGGGCGGGGTCTCGCAGGAGCTCGGATCGCCGAAGGAACGCTGTCTGCTCGCGATTCTCGCGGTGGAATGCGGCAGCGTCGTCTCGGCGGACACCTTGGCGGGACGGATCTGGGGTGAGCGCCGGCCCGCACAGGCGCGCACCACACTCACGAGCTATGTCACCCGGCTGCGGAGTCGCTTCCGCGGCCGGACGGGAGCGGAGCCGGGCGGACCGTCCCCGGTCGAGTCCGGTCATGGCGGCTACCGCCTGACGTTGCACCCGGAGTCGGTCGACCTGCACCGGTTCCGTGGGCTTCGCCGCCAGGCGCGCGCGATCTCCGAGAGCGGGGACGACGAGCACGCCGTCGCGCTCCTGGCCGAAGCCGAGGAGCTGTGGGGCGGCGAGCCACTGGCTGGCCTGACCGGGGACTGGATCCGGGCACTGCGGGAGAGCCTGGAAGAGGAGCGGCACGGTACGCGGCTGGAGCGCATCGACCTGCAACTTCGGCTGGGACGGCACGGTGAGGTCATCGCCGAACTGCAGCGGCTGACCTCTGAGCGTCCCATGGACGAGCGGGCCACCGCCCAGTTGATGACAGCCCTCTACCGGCTTGACCGAGCGGCGGACGCGCTCGAGGTCTACCGACGCGCCGCCCGCCTGCTGGCTTCGGAGCAAGGCTCCGACCCCGGTCCGCGGTTAAGGGATCTGCACGAACGCATCCTGCGGCGCGACCCGGATCTCGGCGTGACACCGCGTTTCCTTCGGGGCGGCGGAATGCCGCGACCGCGTTCGCTGCCCGAAGCGCCCGCCGGTTTCACCGGACGTGTGCGCGAACTGGAGGTCCTCACCGCTCCTGCCGATGCGGGTGCGCCGCAACCCATGGTCGACGTCGTCACCGGCATGGGCGGGATCGGCAAGAGCGCCCTCGCCCTCCGCGCCGCGCACATACTGACCGGCAGGTTCCCCGATGCGGCGCTGCACGTGCGACTCTGCGGGCATGACGAGGCGCGACCGCCGCTCTCGGCCGGTGCCGTCCTGACCGAACTGCTGCGTGCGCTCGGCGTTCCGCCGCATCGCATTCCGGTCTCCCGCGTCGAGCGCACCAAGCTGTGGCGGCGGGAGATGTCCGGACGGCGTGCCATCGTGGTCCTGGACGACGCCATCGGCTTGGATCACATCCGTCCCGTCATCGCGGGCATCCCGACCTGCCGTGTCC
This sequence comes from Actinomadura rugatobispora, assembly GCF_055379765.1. NCBI lineage: Bacteria > Bacillati > Actinomycetota > Actinomycetes > Streptosporangiales > Thermomonosporaceae > Actinomadura > Actinomadura rugatobispora. The sequence goes on from NZ_AP029191.1 coordinate 3,861,381, forward strand.
TGGTCACCAGCCGGCGCAAGCTGGCCGGACTGCCCGGCGCGCGGTACCTGCGGTTGGACGTCCTCCCGCCGGGGGAGGCACGCCGGTTGGTGGTCCACGTCACCGGGGACGGCTTGGGCTCGGACGCCGTCGACGAAGTTGTACGCCGGAGCGGTGGACATCCGCTGGCACTGCGCCTCGCCGCGGCACAGGCCGCCAGGGCTGCCGAAACCGGCGCCGACGTGCACCGAGGGGAACGGCACCGGCTGTACCGGAGTGCCGGGGCCACACCGGACGACAGCGACGAACTGGATGAACCGGTGGCACGTGCGGCCTTCGATCGCTCCTACCGCGACCTCACCGAAGAGCAGCAATGCCTGTTTCGGCGATTGGGATGGAGCCCCTGCCCGGACATCACGGCGGAAGGCGCGGCGGCGCTCGTCGCCCGGCCCACAAGAGAGGTACTGGCGGAGTTCGACGTCCTCATCGATCACCATCTCCTTCACGAGCAGGCGCCGGGACGAGTGCGCATGCACGACATCGTGCGCGGTTTCGCCCGCGCGCGGGCGTTCGACGAGGATTCCGGCGGTGAGCGCAGACGCGTCCTGTCCCGGCTCGTGCACCACTACCTGCGACGCGCCGACAGTGCCGATCGCGTGCTCTATCCGCACCGGCGCAGGCGCGATCTCTCCGAGGTCCGCGGGAACGCACCGACCTCTCACGACCGCGACCGGGTGCACGATTTGGTGCACCCCGCCGACGCGGCGGCGTGGCTGGAACGAGAATGGCGCAACTGCCTGGCACTGGCCGAACATTCCATCAAGCATGAGATGAAGGAGAGCGGTGCACTGCTGATCCATACGCTCTCTCAGTACCTCGAAACACAGGGGGAACGCGAAGACGCCGGCCGGGGTCAGGAGGCGGCCGTGCGGGCGGCACGGGAGACGTGCAGCCCGGAGGCGCTGGCCCAGGCACTCTTCGAACTGAGCTTCACGCGGTTCCGCACTGGTGATCACAAGGCAGCGCTGGACCACGCCGCTGAGGCATTGCCCATCTTTCGTTCACTGGGCGATCGGGCGGCCGAAGCCGAAACCCTGGACCGCATCGGCATCGTCCTGTGGACCACGGCACGCTACCGGGAGGCTCTGGCCCACCATCAGGAGGCGCAGGATCTCCACCGGCAGGCCGATGATGCGCACGGCGAGGCGGACTCGCTCGGCTACGCCGCCATCGTGCTGTGGCATCTCGGCCGCTATGGGGAAGCCCTGCAGCATCTGGAGTTCTCTCTCGCCATGCTTCGGAGGTTGGGAGATCGGCGCCGGGAGGCGATGGTGCTCAACAATATCGGGGACGTCCAGCGGCAGCGCGGATTCCACCGGGACGCAATCCGCCATTACCAGGAATCGAGTGCGATCTTCAAAAAGATCGGCGGGGTGCAGCAACAGGCGATTCTCAACAACAACATCGGCGGCGTCCACCAGTACAAGGGCGACTACACCACCGCACTGCGCTTCTACCGGGAGGCGATCACGGTCTTCCGCGACATCGGCGACCGGCGGAACGTCGCCGACACGCTCAACAGCATCGGGACCACCTATCTGCTGATGGGACACCCCGGCGAGGCACTCGTCCACCACCAACAGGCGGAGGACACCGCCCAGGAGGTCGGTGACCGGTATCAGCGGGTGCGGGCCTTGCGCGGGATGGCGGACGCCCACCAGTCCTGCTGCCGTTACCCGGTCGCTCTCGACCACTACAACAGAGCCCTTGCCATGGCCCGCGACATCAGCGCTCCGTATCAGCAGGCCAAGGTGCATGAGGGCATCGCCGCGACCATCTTCCACCTGGAGGGCGAGCAGGCCGCGCGCATCCACTGGCGCCAGGCCCTGGAGATCTTTGAAGAACTGGGTGTGCCGGAGGCGGAGTCCATCGCGATAAGGCTGCATACGATCAACGAGATCGCTTCCTGACGAAGCACGTCCGGCCTGTGAGAACTCCTGGTACCGGGCCTCGGAGATCCGGTGTACCTGCCGCGCCGCCGCCCATCCAAGCGATCAACTTCCCCCATTCCGCGTTACGGCCGATGATGGCAGCATGTCGAGACGCGTGCTGGGCTGGTGCGGACTGATCGTCGGGGTGATCGCCATCGTCGCAGTCGCCGCCCTCTTTGTGATCGTCGGCCTCGATAGAGCCGACAAAATAGCCAGTTCGCTCGGCGCGCTCATCGGGCTCGCGGGGCTCGGAGTCGCTGTATTCGGCCTGATCTCGTCCAGGCGAGAGGACAGGGATGATGACGCACAACGCGCCACGCCCGGCAGCGTTCACAACACGATAGGCGGACCCGTGTCCGGCACTGCGATCCAGGCGAAGAACGTCCACTTGGGCGCGCTCCCTCCCCCGAACGAAGAACGAGAATCTTGAGCCTTCACGGCGTTCAGCGCGAACCGAGGCCCGAGAAGGCACGTCCTCCCCTGGCGTGCCCTCAGTCCTGGGCGGTGAGCCGGGTGGTGATGTGGGTTCGGATCAGGGGGTGGAAGCGGTACCGGCTCGGGGCGGGCTCCTGGAGGAGGTGGACGTCCAGGAGGTGGTCCAGGAGGCGTCTCGCGCGCGGCTCGGTCGTTTCCAGGAGGACGGCGGCGTCGGCGGCGCTGAAGCCGCCGGGGGTGTGCGAGCCCAGCAGCCGGTAGGCATGTCTCTGGTCGGCGGTGAGCCTTTGGTAGGAGAGGTCCAGGGCGGCGGCGACGCTGTGGCGGCCCGCCCGCAGTTCGGCCAGCCGGTCGTCGTTCAGCCGGTCCAGGAGGTGGGCCGGGTTCCAGCTGGGGTGCGCCCGGAGGCGGGCGGCGGCGATGCGGAGGGCGAGCGGGAGGTGCCCGCATCGCTCCGCGATCTCGGCCACGGCCGGTGTGTCCGGGACGCGGGCCGCGCGGCTGAACAGGGCGACCGCCTGCGCCGGCGGCAGGACGTCCAGGGAGAGGGTGCGGGTGTCGTCCAGGCCGGTCAGGCGGCGCCGTAGGCGGGGAGCCAGCCGACGCCGGTCCGGCGGGTGACGGTCTCGGCGACGCTCGGGGTCACCGGGGTCGCGCCCCACATGATGAAGCGCAGCGAGGAGAGGTCGTACGACTCCAGGTCCGGGTGCGAGGCCAGCGCGAGCGCGATCGGCGCGACCGCCATCTCCACGGTGATCCGGTCCGACTCGATGTGCCTCAGCACGAGATCCAGGTCGAACCGGCGGTGCAGGCGCAGCCGGATCCCCGTGTCCAGGGCGGTGACGATGTTGAGCAGGCCGAGGATGTGCGAGGGGGGCGTGGTGATGTGCAGCCGGTCGGCGGCGGTCAGCCCCAACGCGTCCCGCCAGTGCCGGACCGCGGCGCCGAACGAGGCGTGCGTGTGCCGGACCGCCTTCGGCAGCCCGGTCGTCCCGGAGCTGAAGACCAGCGCCGCGTCGGCGTGCTGGTCGACCTCGGGGAACGTGCGCCGCCCGGGGGTGATCGGCGCGTCCAGGTGGCGCATGGGCATCAGGCCGGCCAGCACGTCGTGGTCACCGACCGCGTGCGACGGGCTCGTGATCGCCAGGGCGTGCTCGACGTCGCCGCGCTTCCACGCGGGGCTCAGCAGGACGGCCGCCGCGCCCAGCCGCCAGATCGCCTGGACGGCGATCACGAACTCGGGGCGGTTCGACGACATGAGCGCCACCCGGTCGCCCGCCCGGACGCCGCGTTCCGCGAGCTCCGCCGCGAACCCGCCGGCGAGCCCGTCCAGCTCCGCCGCCGTGTACTCCCGCTCCTCGAAAACCAGTGCGCTTCCACCGCTCACAGCGAGTCTCCCGGGTGGGGGTGCCGCGGTCACGTCTCCGACGCCGGCGGTCGCGCCGCCCGAGGCCCCGGGCGGCGCGACCCTCCGGTCACTTCGGCTGTTTCCAGGGCTCGGCGATACCGCCGACGGAGGTGCCCGGCTGGTAGGGCAGGTTGTCCTTGGGCTCGAACGGGTGATGCGAGGCGGCGGTGAAGCCGAAGCACCCCCAGGCGCCGCAGAACTTGTTCGTCTCCAGCCACTTCTTCATCGCGGCGCTGTCGAGCGACTTGGCGCCCTCCGCCGACATTTTGATCATGAGCATGGAGTCGTACGCCTTGCCCCAGAAGCCGCCCGGGTCCTTGCCCAGGTTCTGGCGCACGCCATCGAACAGACCCTGGACGTCCTTGCCCAGCGGCTTCTGCGTCTGCGGCGTGCTGCCGAACGGAATGATCTGCTTGGCGGCCTCGGCGGGCAGGAGGTTGAGCGTGTTGTCCTCACCGATCGCCTGGTTGCCCATGATCCAGCCCTTGTACTGGACCTGCATCAGCGACTTGATGATCGAGGCGAAGTCGGTGGCGGCGGCGGCGCCCGTCACCACGACATCGGCGCTCCGCGCGGCCGTCGCCTGGGCGGTGACGTCCGGGGCCCCGGCCGAGAACTGCTGCGCGCCGAGATACTGGAGCTTGCACGGGGCGCTGCCGATATTGTGCTTGATCGAGGCGTCGGTCTCCGTTCCGAGCGGATTGTTGACGACGATCGTGGCGACCGTCTTCGCGCCGAGCTTGCACGCGTGCGCCAGTTGCGCCTTGCCTTCGGCGTCCTTCCACCACTCGTTGTGGAAGGTGAAGGGGTACTTCTCGGCATTGCCCGCGTCGGTGAGGGCGGACATGTTGATGTTGATCAGCTTGGCCCGGTTGAAGTAGGGCAGCACGGCGCTGGTCGGCCCGGAGAGATAGGGCCCGACGATGACGTCGACCTTCTCCTTCTGGATGAGCTTCTGCGCGGCGGGCACCGCGGTCGCCGGGGTGGCGCCGTCCTCCAGCCGGACGTACTCGATGGGCCGGCCGAGGATCGTCGGGTTCTTCTTCTTGAAGAACTCGAAGCCCTCGTTGTACCCCTCGGTGATCGACTTGAGCGCGCCGACGCTCGACAGCAGGACGCCGACCCTGATCGGCTTGCCGTCGTCGCCCCCCTGCCCGCCGGTGGACGCCCCGCCGCCGCACGCCGCCGTCGCGGTGAGGAGGAGTGCGGTGAGGGCTGTCATGAACAGGGGTGGTCGAGGGCGTGAACCGGTGAGCCTCACGCTGCCTCCCAGGAGGTCGATGGGTCGCGTCGGCCGATGATGGCTGATTTCTGCATCGATATCAATATTGAGTACAAGATGTAGTGTCGCCGACACGCTGGGTGCCGTCCCGCGGAGGGGGCCGATACCGCCGCAGGTGACGCCCCGGACCACCCCGGGAGGCGGCCGGGCGGCGCGGGCCCGGCCGCGCGCCGGGACCGTGACTTTCGCCATGACTTCGGGTTCACTGCCGCGGAGGAGCGACCGTTAACGTGGGTTCGCGTTCCGGCGCAGTCTGAAGGAAGGGGCACGATGGCCGAGAGAGAGAAGCGGGCACGGCGGCCGAACGCGGCGTCGAAACGACCGCATGCCCGATCCTCATCTCAGGCCGACCCGACGCCGCGTTCCCCCAAAGGGGCCCGCACGAGGGCACGCCTTCTCGAAGCGGCGAAGCGGGTGTTCGAGCGCGACGGCTTCCTGGACGCGCGCATCGCGGACATCGCCGACGAGGCGTCGATGTCGCACGGTTCCTTCTACCACTACTTCAATTCCAAGGAGCACATCTTCCGCGAGGTGGCCGAGCAGCAGGAGGTGAGCCTGCTGTCGTTCGTCACGGGCGAGGACGGGCCCCTCGACCCGATCGAGCGGATCCGCGCCGCCAACCGCGCGTACCTGACCGCCTACATCGAGTCCGCCGAGATCATGAAGGTGATCGAGGAGGTCTCCCGGTACGACGACGAGGTGCGGGCCGCCCGCGCCGCCCGCGACGACGAGTTCGCCTCCCGGCTGGAGCGCTCGATCCGGCGGCTCCAGAAGGAGGGCGTGGCCGACGCGCGGGTGGACCCCTGGTACGCGGCCAACATCCTCGGCGGCATGGTCGCCAAGTTCGCCGAGATGTACGTCCGGCAGGGCACCTACGAGCTCGAGAAGGCCCTCGACCAGCTGACGCTGCTCTGGGGAAACGCGATCGGCTCCCCCTCGCCGCCGTCCTGAGCCCCGCGCCCCCGTGCTCCCGGACCGCGTGACCCCATGACCCCATGACCGCGTGACCGCGCGGGGTCACGGGCGGCCGGGCTTGTGAACTTGTGACCGCGCCGGGGTTTCGGTCGTTCCGGGCGGTCCGGGCCGACGGGTCGGTGGCGGTCCGCGCGCACCCGGCACGGACTCGGAGACGGAGCGGGTCGGAACGGGCGCAAATTTGGTATTGATGTCAAAATTGAAAGCCTGCTACGTTCGGCCGGAACACGGAGGTTCCGGTTGATCGAGTTGCTGAACATCGTGCTACGCGCCGTGCAGACCGGCGCGATCTACGCGAGCATCGCCGTCGGGCTCAATCTCACGATCGGCGCGACGCGCATCTTCAACTTCGCGCACGGCGAGGCCGTCATGATCGGGGCGATGCTCGGCGTCATCCTGTGGTCGTCGGCCGGCCTGCCGGTCGTGCTCGCGGCGGCCGTGGCCGTCGCGGCGGCGGCGCTGTTCGGCGCGGTCACCGACCGCGTCGCCGTCCGGCCCCTCGGAGAGCGGGCGCACACCACGGCGATCGTGTCCACCCTCGCGATCGCCCTGCTCCTGACCTCGGGTTTCACCGAGGTGATCGTGCAGGGGTCGACGGGGACCGACACCCGCAGGTTCGACAGCTTCCTGCCCTGGACCGAGACGTACTCGATCGGCGGCGTGTTCATCACGCCCGATCGGCTGTTCCCCATCGTGGTGCTCGGTCTGATGCTGCTGTTCGTCCGGTGGTTCACGAAGTCGACGGCCCCCGGCCGGTCGCTCGGGGCGCTGGCCGACGACCGGGAGGCCGCCGCCATGCGCGGGATCCCCGTCCGGTCGCTCCAGACGATGGCGTTCGCGGTCGGCGCGGCGCTGGCGGCGATCGCCGGGTTCGCCGCCGGGCCCGTCACCCAGGCGAGCGTCGCCATGGGCGCCGCGCTGACGATCAAGGGCTTCGTGGCCGCCGCGATCGGCGGCATGCCGAGGATCTCGGGCGCCGTCGCGGGCGGGATGGCCCTCGGCGCAGTGGAACAGTTCACCGTCGGCTATCTAGACACAGGACTCCAGGACCCCATCGTGCTCATCGCGCTGGTCGCTCTGCTCTATGTCCGTCCCCAGGGCATCCTGGGCCAGTCCTACCGGGTCGTCTGATGGCGATGAACGTGCTGGGGCGGATCTCGATCGCCCGGACGATCCTCGTCCCCCTCGCCATCATCCTGGCCACGCCGGTCTTCTTCGACTCCTTCCGGCTCACGACCCTGACGACCGCGGCGACGTACTTCATCACCGCGCTCGGCTTCAACATCGTGTTCGGGTACGCGGGCACGATCTCGTTCGGGCACGCGGCGTTCGCGCTTCTGGGCGCCTACACGGTCGCGCTCGGGCAGTACCACTGGGAGTGGTCGTTCGGCGTCGGCGCGGTCGTCGCGACGCTGCTGTGCGTGGTGGTCGGCGTCGTGACGTCGGTGCCGTCGCTGCGGATGGCGCCCTTCGCGATCGCGGTCATCACGCTGCTCTACCTCGCGGCGCTCAACTCGTCGATCCAGTACTTCAAGAGCTTCACGCTGGGCGGTGACGGCGTCCCGGCGTTCCCCGCCGAGCTCGGCACGGCACAGCAGTGGTACCTGGTGACCGCGGTCGCCGCGGTGGCGTGGCTGTTCTGCCGCAACCTCATCAAGAGCCCGCTCGGCCGCTCGTGGGAGATCGGACGGGTCGCGCCCGAGCTGGCGGAGTCCCTCGGCGTCAACGTCCCCCGCACGAAGCTCGCCGCCGTCGGGATCTCCTCGGGGCTCGCGGGCCTGGCGGGCGCGATGTGGCCGATCCTCAACGGCTTCACCAGCGTCGAGACGTTCACGCTCAGCTACGCGATCCTCATCCTCGTCATCGTGGTGGTCGGCGGCCAGGCGTCGGTGAACGGGCCGGTGGCGGGCTCGATCATCGTCGCCGCGATCACGCTCGGCCTGAACGAGAAGTTCGCCTCGGGCGGGACGGTCTCCTCGCTGGCCTATGCCGTCATCGTCCTCGCCGTGGTCCTGCTGGCCCCGGGCGGGACGGTCGAGCTCGTCAACCGGCTGTGGAGCATGCTGGCGGGCCGGTTCCGGCGGCCGCCGGAAGGCGCCGCGGCCGAGGCGGCCGAGGAGGCACCGGTCGAGGAGCTCATCGAGCGGACGATGCCCGAGACCGCGGGTGCGACGCTGGAGGCGAAGGGCGTCTCGTGGAACGTCGGGGCGGCGCGGATCCTCGACGACGTCTCGCTGGTCGCCCGCCCCGGCACGGTGCACGGGCTGATCGGGCCGAACGGGGCGGGCAAGACGAGCCTGCTGAACTGCGTCTGCGGCTACCTGGAGCCCTCGGCCGGCTCGCTCACGATCGCCGGCCGGCCGCTGACGGGGAAGCCGTCCAAGCGCAGCCGGTCGGGGCTGTCGCGGACCTTCCAGCACCCCGCGCTGCTCGATCACCACACCGTCCTCGAGAACCTCATGCCCGGCATCGACTCGCACCGGCGGGCGACCTACGCCGAGTACCTGTTCCGCCTGCCCCGGGCCGTCCGCGAGCGGCGCGCGATGCGCGAGGAGACCGAGCGGTGGCTCGAGGTGGTCGGCCTCGGCGGGGTGCGCGACCACGAGGCGCGCACGCTCGGGCCCGGCCAGCGCCGCCAGCTCGAGATCGCGCGCGCCCTCGCGACCCGGCCGCAGGTCCTGCTCCTGGACGAACCGGCGGCCGGGCTGACGGTCGCGGAGCTCCGGACCGTCGAACGGATCATCCGGGCCGTCGCCGACCGCGGTGTCACGGTGATCCTCATCGAGCATCATTTCGACCTGGTGCTGCGCGTCTGCGACGAGGTGACCGTCCTCGACGCGGGCCGGGTGATCTTCCGGGGGACGCCGTCCGGCGCGGCGCGCGACGAGACGGTCGTCGAGGCCTACCTCGGCACGGACTCCACGGGCCACGAGACGATGAAGGATGCCCACTGATGCGGTTGCGAGCCTGGAAGAAGGCCCCTCCGACCCTCCCCGAGGGGGGCGCGTCGCTGGTCGTCGAGCGGCTCGTGGCCGGCTACGGCGCCGACGTGCTCCATGAGGTCGGCCTGGAGGTCGCCCCGGGGGAGATCGTCGCGCTGCTCGGCGCGAACGGCGCGGGCAAGTCGACACTGGCGAAGTCGATCATCGGCCAGCTGCGTCCCGGCTCCGGCCGGATCACCCTGGACGGGCACGACATCACCGGGCGCCCCACCGGCGAGATCATGAGGCGGGGGGTGGCGCTGGTGCCGGAGGGGCGCCGGGTCTTCGCCCGCCAGACGATCGTCGAGAACCTCCTCATCGCGGCCTGGGTCCGCCGCCACGAGTCCGACGCGGTCCAGCGCGACATCGAGGAGCTGCTCCGCCGCTTCCCGATCCTCGGCGAGCGGCGGTCCGCCTACGCCAGCTCGCTGTCGGGCGGGGAGGCGCAGCTGCTCGCCATCGCGATGGCGCTGGTGGTGCGCCCCCGCCTCATCGTCTTCGACGAGCCGTCGCTGGGCCTGTCACCGATCGCCGTCGAGCGCATGGGCGAGGAGATCGCCGCGCTCGGGGCGGCCGGCACGTCCGTGCTGCTGATCGAGCAGAACGCCAGGACGGCCCTGCGGATCGCCGCGCGGGCCTACGTCCTGGAACGCGGCCGCGTGCAGGTGTCCGGCACGTCGGACGAGCTGCGGGCGAACGACGAGGTCCAGGCCGCCTACCTCCGCCTGTAGCCGGCGGCTTGCGAAGGGGCCCGGTGCCCACCGGGCCCCTTCCGGCATAACGGGTATTGTTGCTGGTAAGGACCTATCCGCTAGACGAGCGACGACGGTCTCCACGTAGCGCACGCGGGCGAGGCCGGTCATCGGGCGTGGCCGTCAAGGACCTCACCGGGCCCTGCCGGCCACCTCTTGATCATGCCGGTGCGCCATGGACGCCGGGCGCTGCCCAGAGATGCCCGGGTGACTGGCATGAAGGTTCCCGCAGGGCCGATCCACTGGCCGCAATCGATCCGCGGGCAGCTGACGATCATCGCGGTCGTCGTGGCGACGCTGCTGTTCGTCCCGGCCTGCCTGGCCAGCGCGGTGCTGGCCAGGAACGTGCTGGCCGGCAGCACCTGGCGCCACCTGCGGAGCACCGCCGCGACGACCGCGACCGCGGTACGGCAGGGCGCGGTGGCCGGAACGACCGCCGGCACGGGAGCCGGGGCGGAGGCGGGTTCGGTGGTGCCGCACGTGCCGAAGACCGACCTGGTCCAGGTGGTGGCGCCCGGCCGGAGGGTCATCGCCGCCTCGCCCGCCGCCCGCGGGCGGCCGCCGATCGCCACCGCGTGGCCGACGGCGGTCCGGCCCTGGATGAACGTCCGGGTCTGCGGACGGGGCCAGGGCGGGTGCCTGCGGATCTCGGCCGAACGCGTGTGGCCCGCCGCCGGTTCGCCCGTGGTGTATGCCGGCAGGCGCGCCCCCAGCGGCCTGACCGTCGGAACGTTCGACACGCTCTTCGCGCTCCAGGCCCTCGCGCTGATCGGCCTGGCGGGATGGGGAACGTGGAAGATCACCGACCGGGTGCTGCGCCCCGTGCAGGCCATCAGCGGCGCCCTGGGCAGGATCAACGTCAACCACCTGACCGACCGGGTTCCCGATCCCGGGACGCGGAACGAGGTCGCCCAGCTCGCCCGGACCGTCAACGCCACCCTGGGAAGGCTGGAGCACGCCGTGCAGCGGCAACGGCAGTTCACCGCCGACGCCTCGCACGAACTGCGCACCCCGCTGGCCGGCCTGCGCGTCCAGCTCGAGGAGGCGCGGCTGCACCCGGAGGACACCGACCTGGCTCCGCTGCTCGACCGCACGCTGAGCGACCTGGACCGGATCCAGTCCATCATCGCCGACATGCTCCTGCTGGCCCGCGTCGAAGCCGGCACGGCCCAGACCGCGGAGCCGCTCGACCTCACCGAACTCGCCCGCCGGCACCTGTCGGGGCGTCCGGGGGAACCGGTGGAATCGTCCCTGGAACCCGCCGTGATGATCAACGCCTCGCCGGAACTGGTCGACCGGGTCCTGGGCAACCTGCTCGACAACGCCCACCGGCACGCGCACCACCAGGTGCGCCTCAAGGTCAGCCACGACTCGGGCAGCGCCGAACTGCGCGTCTGCGACGACGGCGACGGCATCCCGAGCGCCGACCGGGACAGAGTCTTCCAGCGGTTCGCCCGGCTCGACAGCGCCCGCAGCCGCCACCACGGAGGCACCGGTCTGGGCCTGGCCATCGCCCGCGACATCGCCCACGCCCACCAGGGCACCCTCACCGTCGAGGACTCCCCGCTGGGCGGGGCATGCCTGGTCCTGCGCCTCCCCCTCGGCCCGCTCCCCGACGGCCGGCGCCCCTGACGGGCGCCCCTGTCAGGCGCCCGGGGCGAGCTCCCGCAGGATGGCCTGCCCGGCCGCGCGGTGCTCGGCGGCCGCGGGCGGGTCCGTCTCGTCGAGGACGGCGGCGACTCCCTCGTGTGCCAGCGCCTCCGCGTACCTGTACCCCAGGCGCGGGGCCAGCTCCAGCGCCTGCCGGTGCAGCCGCAGGGCCTCGCCGGGAAGGCCGGCCAGCCGGCAGGTCTCGGCGTAGCCGTCCAGGAAATGGATCTTCCAGTGTTCCTCGAACAGCTCGTCCAGCAGGGCGAACGCCCGCCGGTGGCCGGCGAGCGCCTCCTCGTACCGGCCCGTCCGCCGCAGCGCGACGCCCAGGCAGTTGAGGCACCACGCCTCGTTGTGCCTGTGCCCGTCCTCGCGGGCCAGCGCGAGCGCCTGCTCCAGGTGCGCCATCGCCGCCTCGGGCTCCTCGTCGGCGATGGCCACGCCGAGGGTGATCCGGGCCGTCAGTGTGGGCGGCCAGGCGGGATCGGCGTGCGGAACGTCCAGCGCCTCGCGGGCCAGCCGCGCCGCCTCCTCGCGGTGTCCCAGCTGCAGCATCGCCCACGCCTCGTACGCCGTCGCGTGGGCCGCGCCCATCGGGCAGCCGGCGTCCGCGTACAGCCTGCCCGCCAGCCGGAAGAGGTCGAGCGGCTCCTCGACGCGGCCCTCGTCCCACCTCAGGTAGCCGCGGCGCATGGTCAGCTCGGCCTCGGATCTGCCGCCCCCCGCCTGGGACACCAGCGGCGCCGCCGCCTCGTACGCGGCGTCCGCCTCCGCCATCCGGCCCGCGTTGTAGCGGGCGAAGCCCAGATCGCTGTGCGCCTCGGCCAGTTGCAGCGGATCGCCCAGGCGCTGCGCGGCGACCAGCGACCGCTCGAAGAGGACGTTCAGGTGCGTCGTGCCGCAGCGCCGCGCGAAGAAGGCCCGCATGAAACGCGGCAGCTCGCACACGTGCGCGTCGGCTCCGGCCGCGACCGCCGCCTCGAAGACGGCCATCAGGTTGGTGTACTCCGTCCCGAACCAGAACAGCGCCGCGTGCTTGCCGGCGAACGCCGGCAGCTCGGCCGGAGGCCGGCCCGCGGAGACCTCCAGGACGGGCGGCAGGTACGACATCGCGGCGTCGGCGGCGGCCGCCGCGTGCACGTAGTAGTCGAGCACCCGGCCCAGCGCCCGCTCCGGCTCCGCCGGCGGGTCCTGCTCGGTGGCGGCGCGGCGCGCGTGCTGGCGGACCAGATCGTGCAGCCGGTAGCGGCCCGCCGCGGGCTGCTGGACGAGGTGCGCGTCGAGCAGGTCCTCCAGCATCTCCCGGGCGGTGCGCAGCGGCACGTCCGCCAGCGCCGCCGCCACGTACTCGTCGAAGGCCGCGACGGGCAGCAGGCCCAGCAGCCGGAAGAAGCGGCGCTGCGCCCGGTCCAGCTGCCGCACGGACATGGCGAACGCCGTGTCGAACTCGGAGGCGCCCTCGGCCATCCGCTCGACGAGGACGCCCACGGTCCAGCCCGGCCGGTGCCGCAGCCGCGCCGCGGCCAGCCGCAGCGCCAGCGGCAGGTGGCCGCACAGCCGCAGCACCTCGGCGGCGGCCTCCGGGTCGCGGGACAGCCGGCCGTCCGGTCCGGCCGGGTCGCCGCTGGCGCGGGCCAGCAGCTCGGCGCTCTCCCGCTCGGTCAGCACGTCCAGCGACACCGGGGGCACCTCGTTCAGGCCCAGCAACCGGTTGCGGCTGGTGATCAGCGCGACGGACGGGCCCGCGCCCGGCAGCAGCGGGCGGACCTGGTCGGCGTCCGCAGCGTTGTCGAGGACCACGACGGCCCGCCGGTGCGCCAGCTCCGACCGCCAGCAGGCGGCCAGCGGCTCGATGCCGCCCTCCTGCGGGATCTTCTCCGACGGCACGTCGAGGGCGGCGAGCAGGGTCCGCAGCGCGGGGTCGGGATCGAGCGGCTCCCGCCCGGCGGTGAACCCGTGCAGGTCGACGTAGAGCTGGGCGTCGGGGTACTCGGCGGCGAGCCGGTGCGCGGCGTGCACCGCCAGGCAGGTCTTGCCGACGCCCGCCATCCCGTCCACGGCGACCACCCGGCTGCCCTCCACCGCGGCGAGCACGGCGGCGAGCTGCTCCTCGCGCCCGGTGAAGTCGGGCACGTCGCGCGGCAGATCGTTGCGGGGTGGACGCGGCGCCCCGGCGGGCGGCGCCGGGGGCTGGACCTGGCGGCTGGTCTTCGGAGGCGCCGGCAGCGGGTTGGAGGCCCGTTCCCACAGGGGGCGCAACGGGCGCGGGTCGCGCTTGAGGAGTCGGCAGAGCGCGATCACCGCCGTCCAGGGCGGCACCGTCTGGCCGCTCAGGTAGCGCGACAGCGACGACGAGCTGAGGCCCGCGTCCCGCGCGAGGGCCCGGACGCCGCGTCCGGACACCTCCTGGAGCAGGCGCAGCCGGGCCGCCAGCTCGTCCTGCGGATCGTCCTTCCCCGTCGGCTGCCGCTGTACGACCACCGTTCCCCCGCCTTCCCGTCCCACCCCGGCGGAGCTTTCCCGGGACGGGTCTTCGCTGCTCAGAGCCGTTGCAGGTGTCCCAGGGCGTCCCACCGCCGTCGTCATGGTAGGCCCCCTCCGGATGTGATGGGGCCACGCCCCCGAGGGGCACCGACCCGGTAGAGGAGAAACCCGATGCAGTCCCGTACGCAGCCTCGTATGCAGAACCCCGCCGTCGTCCTGTCCGGCGCGATGCAGCCCATCCAGGAGATCTTCAAGGCCGTCCACTCCGGTGGGGTGGCGGGCGCGATCCTGGAACTGGTCCACCTGCGGGTCAGCCAGATCAACGGCTGCAGCGCCTGCGTGGACGGCGGCGCCAAGACCGCGCGCAAGGCCGGGGTGAGCGAGGAGCGGCTGGCCACCGTCGCGGCCTGGCGGGAGGCCCCGTACTTCACCGACGAGGAGCGGGCGGCGCTCGCGCTGGCCGAGGCCGCGACCCGGCTGGCCGACCGCGCCGACGCGGTGAACGACGAGATCTGGGACGCCGCCGCCACCCACTTCGACGAGAAGCAGCTCGCCGCGATCGTCCTGATGATCGGCGTCACCAACCTGTTCAACCGGCTCAACGCCACGACCAGGCAGATCGCCGGCGCCTGGGGGTAGGGCAGGACCCGCCCACGCAACGACCAGACGACTCGCAGGCAAGGACGAGGGAGACATCCACCATGAGCGCAGCCCGGAAGACCGCCGCGGCCGGCAAGAAGTTCGACGGCTTCACCGACGACGAACGAGCCGCGATGAAGGAGCACGCCCAGGAGATCAAGAAGACCGCGCGCCGCAGCCCGCGCTCGGCCAAGGCCGACGGGGAGCGCGACGTCCTGGCGAAGATCGCCGAGATGACGGACGAGGACCGGGTCCTCGCCGAGCGGATCCACGCCGTCGTCAAGGCCGCGGCGCCGTCCCTGGTGCCGAGGACCTGGTACGGGATGCCCGCCTACAGCAAGGACGGCAAGGTGCTCTGCTTCTTCCAGAGCGCGCAGAAGTTCAAGGCGAGGTACGCGACGCTGGGCTTCAACGATGTGGCGAGCCTCGACGACGGCGCCATGTGGCCGACCTCCTTCGCCCTGGCGGAGCTGACCCCCGACGTCGAGGCACGGATCGGCGAGCTCATCGCCAGGGCCGCCGGCTGACCGCCGCCCGAACGCCGCGCTCGGCGCCCGCCCGTACGGTCAGGCGCTGAGCGCGGTTGAAGGTTTCAGCCATTGTTTCTGCTGGTATCGCGGGAAAGTCTCAACCGATTAGTTCAACGATACGGTTGAAGCCATGGTTACTGGCATCGAGGCCGCCGACGTCATGAGACTGCTCCCGTCCCGGCCGCGGGTGCTCGCCCTGGGGGAGCCCACCCACGGCGAGGACTCCCTGCTCGTCCTGCGCAACGAGCTCTTCCGGCAGCTCGTCGAGCAGGAGGGCTACCGGTCGATCGCGATCGAGAGCGACTGCATGATGGGCCTGGTCGTGGACGACCACGTCACCGCGGGCACGGGCACGCTCGACGAGGTCATGGAGCGCGGATTCAGCCACGGGTTCGGCGCGTCCGCGGCCAACCGCGAGCTCGTGCGCTGGATGCGCGCCTACAACGACGGCCGGCCCGCGTCCGAGCGACTCCGGTTCGCCGGCATCGACGGCCCGTTGGAGATCACCGGCGCCGCCGCCCCACGGGAGGCCCTCACCGCGCTCCACGACTTCCTCGCCGCCCGGGTCGGCGCCGACCTGCTCCCCTGCGACGCGGAAACGCTCGACCGCCTGCTCGGCGCCGACGACCGGTGGACCGAGCCCGACGCGATGATGGACCCGTCCCGGTCCGTGGGGCGGTCGGCCGAGGCCCGGGAGCTGCGACTGCTCGCCGACGATCTGGTGGCGCTGCTGGAGGCGGAGACGCCGCACCTGATCGCGGCGACCTCGCGGGACGAGTGGGACCGGGCGCGCCTGTACGGGCGCACCGCCACCGGCCTGCTGCGCTACCACTACTGGATGGCCGACGCCTCGCCGGGCCGCATGCCGCGGCTGCTGGGCCTGCGGGATTCGATGATGGCGGCCAACCTCCTCGCCGTCGCCGAGCGGGGCCCGGCACTGGTCTTCGCCCACAACGCCCACCTCCAGCGGGACAGGAGCTCGATGCGGTTGGGCGATCTGCGGCTGGAGTGGTGGAGTGCCGGCGCGATCGGTAGCGCCCACCTGGGCGAGGAGTACGCGTTCCTGGCCATGGCCCTCGGCACGATGCGGCGCCAGGGTGTGGACGTTCCGCCCCCGGACACCATCGAGGGACTCCTGTACGCGCTTCCCGAGGACCAATCCGTCGTTGACGTCCACGGACTCGGTGAAACGCGCCTCGTCCCTCGCGTGTCCCCCTACTTCGGCTATGGACCGCTGGACCCGGCCCACCTGGCGAACTACGACGGCATCGTGTTCGTCAAGGACGTCCCGCAGAGCTAGCCCTCATCCTGCGGTGCGGACGGCGGCGGGCGGGGCGGGCGCGATGTTGTGCGTGAGGCCGAAGGTGTTGTCGGGGTCGTAGTGGCGCTTGACGGTGGCCAGCCGGTGGTGGTCGGCGCCGCTGTACGCGTCGGCGGTCCGGGTGGGGTCGTGCAGGAAGTTCAGGAACGCCCGGCCTCCGGAATGCGGGCGCAGGGCGTCGGCCAGGGCCGGGGAGCGGGTGTCGGCGATCACCGACAGGCGGGTGGAGCGGTGGCCCGCCGGTCCGGCGCCGGTGCCGGGACGGCCCATCGCCCCGTCCCAGTGCCGGATCTCCACCGCCGGCCCGTGGGACGGCTCGGCGGCGCGCACGATCGCCGCGATCGCCGCGTCCGGTAGCTCGCCGAGGAGTTCGACCTGGCCGGGGGCGGTGCCGCCCATCGCCGCCTCCGCGTAGGGCAGGACGCGGAAGTCCCCGGTGAGCGCCGGGCCGGCGGCGCGCGTCAGCGGCCGCAGCAGGCGCCGGGCCTGGTCGGCGCTCCCGGCGTACATCGCCTTGAGCTGCAGGACGCGGCGGCCGCGCACGGACGGGTGCGCCTCGGGGGCGTCGGGCATCGGGGTGAGCAGCAGCGCGGTGCTGAGCCGGTCCGGCGCGCCGTCGATCCAGTCGCGGTAGCGGGTCAGGGTCTCGGCGGCGCGTTCGATCGGGAAGCAGGCCGTGCCTGCGAAGACCTGGCCCACCGGGTGCAGCCGGAACTCCATCGCGGTGACCACGCCGAAGTTGCCCCCGCCGCCGCGCAGCGCCCAGTACAGGTCGGGGTGGCTGCCGGGGGACGCGGTCACGATCCGCCCGTCGGCCGTGACGACCCGGGCGCGCAGCAGGCTGTCGGCGGCGAAGCCGTGCGCGCGAGAGAGCCAGCCCAGGCCGCCGCCCAGGGTGTAGCCGGTCACGCCGACGCCGGCGTGCGAGCCCGACAGGCCGGCCAGGCCGAACGGCGCGGCGGCCGCGAGGACCTGCCCCCACACGGCGCCGGGGCCGACGCGGGCGAGGCGCCGGTGCGGGTCGACGAGCACTCCGGCCATCCGGGAGGTCCTCAGCAGCAGGCCGCCGTCGCAGGGGACGTGGGTGCCGTGCCCGGTGGCCTGCACCGTCAGCCCCATTCCGGCGTCGCGGGCGGCCAGGACCGCGGCCCGTACGTCGTCCGCCCCGGTCGCCTCGGCGACCAGTGCGGGGCGCGGGTCGATCGGCGCGAACGGGGTGCCGCGGAGTTCGTCGTAGCCGGTCTCTCCGGGCAGATGCACGGCGCCGGCGAAGGCCGCGCGCACCTCGCGGACGGCGGTGGAGGTGGAGTTCATGGCGGCCAGGCTATGGTCACGAATATTGATAGTCAATCATCGTGACTATTCTCCTCCGTCATCGTCGCGCCAGCCGCGCTGGCGGTCGGTGATCCGCTGAAGGGTCCGCTTGAAGTCGGTGTAGCCGTCGGCCCCCAGCGCCTCCCGATGGCGCCGCTCGATGCCGGCGAGGATGGCGCGGGCGGTCTCGATCTCATCCCTTCCGTGGTCGGTGGGGACGATGAGCTTGGCGCGCCGGTCGGCGGGGTCGGGCTGCCGGGAGACGTAGCCGAGCTTGACGAGCTCGTCGACGATCGTGCCGACGATCTGCTTGTGCTGGCCGGAGCGTTCGGCCAGCTCGGTGGCCCGCAGCCCGCCCGCGTGGAGGTGGGCCAGGACCGTGCCGTGCCGGGGCCGGACGTCGGGGTGGCCGCCCTCGGCCAGCCGCTGGAACAGCTCGTCCTGGATCGCGCGCATCAGCTGGCCGGTCAGTACGCCCAGGTCGAGCAGGGTGTCGCTTGTCATGCGGGAACTCCTGGGGGAAATTAGTCAAGCTTCTTGACGATCAATGACTGTGACTATATCGTTCTGGTCAGTTGATCGCCACCGACCTCGGGAAGGCCCCATCATGCGCAAGATCATCGCTTCCACCTACAGCACCGTCGACGGCTTCATCGACAACCCGCACGAGTGGTCGCTGCAGTACAACAGCCCCGACGCCATGGCCTACGCCTTCGAGATGACCACCGGCTGCGACGCCCTGCTGCTCGGCCGCGTCACCTACGAGGGCATGGCCCAGGCCTGGCCCCACATGGGCGGCAACCCCTACGCCGACCACGTCAACGACACGATGACCAAGTACGTCGTGGCCTCGCGGCCGGTCGACACCTCCGCCTGGAACCCCACCGTCGCGATCGACGGCACCGACCTGGCCGGCCAGATCACCGACCTCAAGAAGCAGGACGGCGGCGACATCCTGATCTGGGGCAGCGGCCGCCTCACCGACGGGCTGGCCGCCCACGGCCTGCTGGACGAGTACCGGGTCTGGATCTACCCCGTCCTCAAGGGCGAGGGCGAGCCGCTGTTCCGTCCCGGCAGCGTCACCGGCATCGAGGCGGCCGGCGCCACCACCTTCGAATCCGGCGTCACCGTCCTCACCTACCGCCCCACCGGCGTCTGAACGTGCCCGCGCGCCACGGACCCCTCGCACCCTCCCCCACCGGGGCGCGAGGGGTCAGGCGGCGGCACGGTCGATCGTGGTGCGGAGCGCCTTGAGGGCACCGACGTAGATCTCGGAAAAGGTGGGGAAGGGCTGGATGGTGTCGCGGAGCACCGCCAGCGGGACCCGGGCGCGGATGGCCAGGGTGGCCTGCTGCATCCACTCGCCCGCCTCGGGGCCGAGCGCGTAGGCGCCGGTCAGCCGCTCGCCGTCCGACAGCAGGGTCAGGAATCCGTTGGACTCGGCGTAGGCGCGCGTGTAGGTGGCGCTCTTGGCCACCTCCGACACCGGGACGGTCGCGGTGAACGGGGCTTCGGCCGCACCGACCGCGGCCGCCTGCGGGTCGGTGTAGACGACGTCCGGTATGGCCTCGTAGTTGGCCTCACGCGGTTCGCCGAGAAGGTTCGCGGCGACGACTTCGCCCTGGTACTTGCCCACGTGGGTCAGCAGCCGGATGCCGGTGACGTCGCCGATCGCCCACAGCCGGTCGGCGGCCCGCAGCCGCGCGTCGACCGGGATCCCGTGCCCGTCGGCCTGCACGCCCACCGTTTCCAGGCCGAGCCCGGCGGTGCGCGGGCGCCGTCCGGTGGCCACGAGCACGCGGTCTCCGCGCAGCTCGCCGCCGTCTTCGAGGGACAGGACGTACTCGTCGCCGTCGCGCCGCGCCACGGTCGCGTGCACGCCCAGCAGCAGCTCGACGCCGTCCTCCCGCAGCACCTCGCCGAGCGCCTCGCCCAGCGGCGCCGGTTCGCGGGCGAGCACGTGGGAGGCGCCGTTGACGAGGGCCACTTCGGCGCCCAGGCGCCGCATGGCCTGGGCCATCTCGACGCCGACCGGCCCGCCGCCCAGGATGAGCAGGCGGCGCGGGACGGCCTTCATGCCGGTCGCCTCGCGGCTGGTCCACACGCCGTCGAGTTCGCGCAGGCCCGGGACGGGCGGGATGACCGGATCCGAGCCGGTCGCCAGCACGACATCCCGGGCCGAGTGGTGAACGCCGTCGACCTCGACCACGCCCGTCCCGGCGAGCCTGCCCGTCCCCCGCAGCAGGGCGATGCCCTTGTCGGCCAGCAGGCGCTCCTGCCGGGCGTCGGAGTAGCCGGAGACCATGAAGTCGCGCCAGGCCAGCGCCGCCCCGACGTCGAGCTCGGCGGTGGCCGCCGCGTCGCGCGCGTCGTGCACGGCCTCGCCGGGGCGCAGCAGCGTCTTGGACGGGATGCACGCCCAGTACGAGCACTCGCCCCCGACCAGGGCCCGCTCGACCAGCGCGACGCGCAGGCCGCCGTCGGCCAGTTCGATGACGCAGTGCTCACCCGGTGATCCGCCGCCCACGACGATGGCGTCGTAGTCGGTCACGTGCCCTCGCCCGGTCCGGACGATCCACCGGTGCCGGGGTCGGCGTGCCTGGCGGCCTGCTCGTCCAGCATGTACTGGGCGTACCAGTCGGGCCAGTCCGGATCGGCCTGGCCGATCTCCTTCTCGTGCCTGCCGTGCGCGTCCTCCGCACGGCGCAACGCGGCGGCCAGGTCGGCCGCGGAACCATAGGTCGCTTGCATGCGGTCACTCCCTCTTCGCGCGGGGCGCCTCGCCCGATCACCTGCCCGGCAGGCGCGTGGTGATCTCCTGCAGGTACCAGCCGTTGCCGTCGGGGTCGCTGAACGAGGCGAACGAGCCGTAGCTCGTCCGGTCCGGGGCCAGGCCCGAGGCCCGCTCCCGGGACCCGGCGTGGTGGAACACGCCGCCGGTGTCGTGGAAGACCTCGCTCATCTCGGCGCCGTGGTCGGCCAGCTCGGCGCGGGCCGCCTCGATGTCGTCCACGATCAGGTGGAGGCCGTGCGCCGAGCCCGGCGCGTCCGAGGTGACGCCCGTGCCGAAGATGACCGAGCACGCCGAACCGGGCGGCGTCATCTGCACCACCCGGAAATCGTCACCAGTGGTGACGTCGGCGTCCTCCCGCCAGCCCAGTGCCGTGTAGAAGTCCTTGGCGCGGTCCACATCGGCGACGGGCAGGACCACGACCTCGAGCTTGGTCTCCACCATGTCGGTTCCTTTCCCCCGGTGACGGCTGGCCCGATCCTGACCTCCAACCTCACGCCCCCCATTGCCCGAAGTCGACAAATTTCAGCAAATAATCGGGGAAAGCCTGCGGGAGTGACTCCGTTTCGGCCCGCCTTTACCTGGAATGGCGGTTATTTGCCGGTGCGGGCTTTCATCCGTCGGCGGCGGCGATGAGGGTGGGCACCATGACCAGCGCGACCGCTCCCGGTTCCGTCCACCGCGAACCGGAACTGATCGGGCAGACCGTCGTCGTGATCGGCGGCAGCGCGGGCATCGGGTTCGCGACGGCCCGGCGCGCCCTCGCCGAAGGGGCCGAGGTCGTCATCACCGGCCGCGACCCCGACCGGCTCAAGCAGGCGGCAGAAGACCTCGGAACGCGACGCACCGCCGCCTTCGACGCTCACGACCCGGCTTCCCTGAAGGGCTTCTTCCAGGACCTGCCGGGGCCGATCGACCATGTGATGGTCACGGCGGGCGGCCCGCGCTACGGTCCCCTGCTCGAGATGGACGCGGACCAGGTGCGCGATGCGGTCAGCGACCACCTGGTGCTGGGGCTCGAGGTCGCGCGCAACGCCGCCGCCAAGATCAGGCCCGGGGGCGCGCTGCTGCTCATGGGCGGCACCGGCGGCCGCCGCATCGGCCACGGCCTCGGGATCGCCTCCGCCGCCACCGCCGCGCTGCCCCCGTTCACCGCGGCGCTCGCGCTCGAACTCGCCCCCGTCCGCGTCAACCTCATCGCCGCCGGATTCGTCGACACGCCGCTGTCGGCAGCCCTGCTCGGAGACCGGGTGGAGGAGCGCCGGAACGAGCTGCGGGCGACGCTCCCGATCGGCCGCGTCGTCGGCCCCACCGACGTCGCCGCGCTCGCCGTCCACCTCATGAGCAACACGGCGCTCACCGGCGCGACCTACGACATCGACGGCGGCCAGCAGTTCGTCTAGCGCGGGCCGCCGGTCGGCTCAGGGAACGAGCCCGGCGGCGACGCGTTCGAGGACGGTCGCCGACGGAGGCGGCGGGACGAGCTGCAGCGCGACGTGGTCGGCCCCGGCGGCGCGTTGCTCGTCGAGGCGGGTCCGCAGCGCGGACGGATCGTCCGAGACGGCGAGGGCGTCGACGAGGCGGTCGCCGGTCGTGTCGAGGTCTTCCTCGGAGAAGCCGAACCGGTGGAGGTTCTGCCGGTAGTTCGGCATCCCGAGGCACAGCTGGAGGTAGTGCCGGACGGCCTCGGGCTCCCCGATGGAGACCATCTGCGACGGGGCGATCCACGCGCCGTCGCCGACGGCCTCCCGGGCGGCCGCGGTGTGCGCGACCGGGGCGAAGTAGGTGTGCAGGCCGTCGGTGGCCGAGCCGGCGAGCTCGATCATCCGGGGGCCGAGCGCTCCGAGGAACCGGGGCGGCAGGGTGCGGCGCCCGGCGGCGGCGTCCATGGCGGCGAGGTACTCGCGCATGGCGCTCAGCGGCCGTGCGTACGCGCCGCCGCGCGCTTCGGCGAGGTGCCGGTGGCTCGCGCCGAGTCCGAGCCCGAAGCGTCCGGGGAACGCCTCGTGCAGGGTCGAGGCCGCCGCCACCATCGCCTCGGGGTCGCGCGCGTGGATCGTCGCGACGCCGAGCGCCACGGTGAGCCGGTCGGTCGCCTGCAGGTAGAGCGCGGCGCGTACGAACGGGTCGACGCCGCTGTACTCCTGGAGCCACACCGTCCCGATGCCCGCGTGCTCGACGTCCCGGACGGCGGCGACCGCCTCGGCGACCGGCAGGCGGTCGAGGAACCCGCCCCACAGCCCGACACCGCCGGGCAGCCCGCCGCGCGTGCCGCTCTCGTCGCCCATCCCGACTCCCGCCCTAGGCAGTTTTGTTTTCGACGTCGATATTAGAGCGCCCGCCGATCGCGGCCGCGCCCCGGGGTACGCGCTGCACCACCGCCTTCGCGGAGGGCGGCCCAGGCGTCCGCCACGGGGCCCAAGTGCCCGAGCTTGTCGGGGTTGTTCACCGTCCGGATCGTCTGGATCCGCCCGTCGAGGACGTCGAGCGCCCAGGTGTTGAGGACCTTGCCGTCCCGGTCACGGAAGATCGCGCCCGGCCGGCCGTTCACCTGGTGCGGCTCCACCCGGGCCCCGATGCGGGCGAACAGCGGCACGAGCGCGGCGAGCGCCCGGGCCACGTTCTCGACGCCGGCGAAGCGGTCCGCCCACTGCGGGGCCTTGCCGCCGGCGTCGCCGACCATCTGGACGTCGGCGGCCAGCAGCACGGTCAGCGCGTCGACGTCCCCGTCCCGGAAGGCGTCCAGGAACCGCCCGGCGAGCTCCTCGCGCTCGGCCCGGCCGGCCTCGAACCGGGGACGGCCCGCTTCCATGTGGCGGCGCGCCCGTACCGCGAGCTGGCGGCACGCGGCCTCCGAGCGCCCCACGGCGGAGGCGACCTCGGGGAACCCGAACCCGAACACCTCGCGCAGCACGAAGACCGCGCGTTCGAGCGGACTGAGCCGTTCGAGCAGCAGCAGGGCCGCCATCGACACCGAGTCGGCCAGCTCCGCCGAGCGCTGCGGGTCCTGGTAGAGGTGCGGAACTTTTGGCGTTTGAGTGTTCATGAGTGTCAATGAACGATCAGAAGGTCCCTGCGGGAGGTGTTGCCAGGGAATGCGATCAACGCAAGTCGATTGCATGTTCGAATACTCTTACTTAAAGTGTTCGTCATGTCACGTACCGCTGTTTGTGGTGGAGTGGCCGCCGAGGCGGCCAGCCGCCATGCTCGCAGCCACGAGGACCAGGCCACGGGGAGCGGACTGCGTCCGGTCGCGCCGTCGTTCGTGGTGGCGGGCCCGTCGGGGGTGGCGGTGCGTGACCGTCTCAAGGGCCTCACCGCGGCCGACGAGCGGGTGTTGCGGCGTGCGGGGGCGCATCTGGGGTCGCTGGCGTCCCGGGATCTGAAGCTCCGGTGCGGCGATGGCCTGGATCATGATCCGGGCCGGTGGGCGGCGCGCAAGCGGGAGTTGACGGGGGAGTCGTCGGCGCGGTGGGCCGGGAGCATCACCAAGGCCACCCACGACCAGTGGGCCCTGGCCCGCCGCAGCCAGAGCGCGCACATCCGGGGACTCCAGGCCGGTGTCGGGACGCTGGAACACCGGTTGTCGCTGCTGATCGGCGCCAAGGGCGCCAAGGGTGCGCCGGGCGGGTACCGGTCCCGGCGGGAGTGGTTCGCCAAGTCCCGCCGCCTGGGCGTCCTGCAAGACCGGCTCGCGGCCGCCAAGGCCGACCGCGATGCCGGGATCGTGCACGTCGTCCGGGGCGGTGGGAAACTGGCTCGTGCCCGGCATCATCTGGATGATGCCGGGCTCACCGGGCGGGAGTGGCGGGAGCGGTGGGAGGCCGGACGGTCGTTTCTGCAGGCTGACGGTGAGAGCGGGAAGCGGTTCGGCAACGAGACCCTCCGTGTCACCCCTGATGGTGAGGTGTCGATCCGGCTCCCCGCCCCGCTGGCGCATCTGGCGAATGCTGCGCACGGCCGGTACGTCCTGTCCGCCCGCGTCGCCTTTCAGCATCGGGGCGCCGAGTGGGCCGACCGGATCGAAGCGAACCGGGCGGTGGCCTACCGCATCCACCACGACCCCGACCGGGACCGGGACCGCTGGTACCTCACCGCCTCCTGGCAGCGCGGCCCCGTCCACGCCGTCCCCCTGGACGCCGCACGCGCCCGCGGTGTGATCGGTGTCGACACCAACGCCGACCACTTCGCCGCCTGGCACCTGGACGCCTGCGGCAACCCGGTCGGGGACCCGATGAGGTTCGGCCACGACCTGACCGGCACCGCGTCCCACCGCGACGCCCAAATCCGGCATGCCATCACCCGCCTGCTGCACTGGGCCCGCCGCCGCGGCGTCACGGCCATCGCGGTCGAGGATCTGGACTTCGCGGGCGAGAAGACGCGGGAGAAGCACGGGCGCCGCAAGCAGTTCCGGCAGCTGATCTCCGGCTTTCCCACCGCCAGGCTCAAGGCCCGCCTGGTCTCGATGGCAGCCGGGCACGGTTTGGCGATCGTGGCCGTGGATCCGGCCTACACCAGCAAGTGGGGTGCGCAGCACTGGCAGAAGCCGCTGTGCACTCCTGATCGTGAAATTTCCCGGCACGATGCGGCAAGCATCGCGATCGGGCGACGCGCCCTGGGGCATCCGATCCGGCGACGGACGGCACCGCCCCCGCACGACCGGAGCGATCGTGCGGGGCATCGGACCGCCCAGGCCCGACCGGACGCCTCGGGGCGTGAGGGACCCCGCCGACCCGGCCCGGACCGTGCACGTGATGCACGTCGCCGGACCGGGCAACGAGAACGCGGGGAACCAGCGCATCCAACACCGTTCGGGATGCGCGCAGTTTCGGGACGTGGGCCCAAGACCCACTCCTGAACACTGATGAGGAACGGTCGGTCAGCAGCGGCTCGGGGAACCACGGCCCGACGTACTCCTCCCTCCGGACGCGGGCCGAGCGCAGCACGTCGATCGAGATCCGGGTCACCACGGCCGACAGGAAGGACTTGGCCGAGGCGGGTCGCGCGGTGGACGACTCGTAACGCAGCCAGGTCTCCTGGACGGCGTCCTCGGCCTCGCTCACGCTGCCCAGGATCCGGTAGGCGATCGAGAACAGCAGCGGCCGCAACTCCTGGAACTCCTCGACCCGGCCCGTCCCGGCCCCTTCCGGCGCGGTCACCAGGGCACCGGGCCTTCCTCGCCGAAGAACCCGGCGGTCGGCCCGTCCGGGCCGAGCACGGCCAGGCGCACCACGACCGAGGCGCCCTGCTCGACCGTGAGGAACCCGGTGTGGTCGTTGCTGTCGGTGGCGACGAAACCGGGCGCGACGGCGTTGACGAGGATGCCGTCCTTCCGCAGCTCGTTGGCGTACTGCACGGTCAGCGCGGACAGGGCGCTCTTGGACGGCGCGTACGCCGCCGACGGCAGCAGTCCCGCCAGGGGGCCGTCCGGGTCGCTGCCGAGGGTCAGCGACGCGGCGTGGCTGCTGACGTTGACCACGCGCGCCGCCGGCGACCGCCGCAGCAGCGGCAGCATGGCGTTGGTCACCGCGATCACCCCGAACACGTTGGTCTCGAACACCGTCCGGACCATGTCCAGGTCGACGGTACTGGGGACCTGATCGTGGGCGTCCGCGGGCGAGACCTGCCCGGAGCCGGTGATGCCGGCGTTGTTGACCAGGACGTCGAGGCGGCCGAAGCGCTCCCCGATCCGCCGGGCGGCCTCCTGGACGGTGGCGGGGTCGGTGACGTCCAGGGCGACCGCGTGCGCGTCGCCGCCCGCCGCGCGCAGCGCCGCGGCGGCCTCCTCGCCGCGCCGCGGGTCCCTGGCGCCGACGAGGACCGTCGCGCCCAGCGCCGCGAGTCGCTCGGCGGTCCCGCGGCCGATCCCCTTGTTCGCGCCCGTGACCAGGGCGACCTTCCGGTGTGCGGCCCGCTCGTTCATGATCGGCTCCTTGCCGTGGGAGGGTGTGCTCGTCTCGGACTCCGTCGTCGAGACCCGAGACGAGACAGCCCCGCCTCCTGTGACATGCGAGCGGAAAGGGCGTCAGCGGCGCGGCTCCCAGCGGAAGAGCCGGGACGCGAGCGCGACGGCGACCACGACCCAGGCCAGCGTGGGCGCCAGCAGGAGCAGGGAGTCCGCCACGGGGACGCCGCCGTTCCAGGCGTTGACGACGAGCTCGGTGGCCGAGCCGCCGGGGAGCAGCCGCTTGAGCAGGGCGAGCTCCTCGGTGCCGCTGATCCCCACCCAGCTGGCCACGGCGATGGTGCCGAGGCTGACGGGCAGCGTGGTCACCTGGGCGTGCTCGGGGGAGTTGGTCAGCCCGGCCGTGGCCAGGCCCAGCCCGATCATCATGATCACTGTCGCGAGGATCGCCGCCGCCAGCAGCAGGAGGTCGGCCGGTCCGCCGGCGACCGCGCCCAGCACGGTCAGGAGCACGACCACCTGGACGAGCGAGATGGCGGTGACCGGGAGCAGCAGTCCGGTGAGGATGCCGGCGTCGCCCGCCGCGGTGGAGCGCAGCCGCTTGAGGAAGAGGTTCTGCCGGCGCGCGGCCAGCGTGGTCACCGCGGTGGCGTAGAGCCCGAACGCCCCGACGGTGAACACCAGCACCGCCGCGATATAGCCGAGGCTGCCCAGCTTCGCGAAGGATTCGTGCTGGCGGATGAAGAGCGCGCTGACGGCCACGGGCATGATGAGACTGGTGACCAGGACCAGCCGGTTCCGGAAGATCTGGATCAGCTCGCTGAGCGCGATGGAAAGCATGGGAAGTCCCTTCACTCGCTGCCGATGGAGCGGAAGACGTCGTCGAGGCGGGTCGGTCCGGCTTCGAGGTCCCGCGGCTCCACCGCGTGCTGCCGCGCCCAGTGGAGCAAGGTGTAGAGGTCCCTGGCCAGGTCGAAGGTCTCGACGAGGAACCTGCCGTCGCTTTCGAGCGTGGCCCGCAGCGGCAGCGCCGGCGGGTCGCCCGCGAGGGCGAAGCGGATGGTGGACGGGAGGGTCCGCGTCAGTTCGGAGACGGTCCCTTCCCGGTGGAAGGCGCCCTTGTGCATCAGCCCGATGCGGTCGGCCCGCTGCTGCGCCTCCTCCAGGTAGTGCGTGGTGAGGACGATGGTGGAGCCGTCCTCGCGGAGCTTGTCCACGGCGCCCCAGAGGTCGTCCCGGGACTGGATGTCCAGGCCGGTGGTGGGCTCGTCCAGGAAGATCAGCTCGGGCGCCCCGTACACGGCGGTGGCGAAGTCCAGGCGCCGCTTCTCGCCGCCGGACAGCTGGGACACCTTGGTGCCGGCCTTGCGGGTGAGGTCGATGATCCCGAGCACGCGCTCGGCCGTGTCCGCGCGCCCGCTGAGCTTCCCGATCAGCCGGACGGACTCCTTCACCGTCAGATCCGGTGAGAAGCCGCTCTCCTGCAGCATCACGCCCATCCTGGGCCGCACGGCGCGGCGGTCGCGCGGGTCATGCCCGAACACCCGCACGGTCCCCGAGGTGGCGGTGCGATGGCCTTCGATGATCTCCAGGGTCGAGGTCTTCCCCGCCCCGTTCGTGCCGAGCAGCGCGTAGAACTCCCCGCTCCGCACCTGGAAGGACACGTCCTTCACGGCGTGGAAGTCGCCGTACTTGAGGTTGAGACGTTCGACGTCGATGACTGGTGTGGAGGTCATGCACCGATTCCAGCCGCCGCCGCGCCCGCCGGGCAGTGGGACCGCGTCACCACTTGACCATGACGTTTCTCCGGGTGAAGGCATGACGCGGTGTCACTGTCGGCACCGCCGAACGCGAAGAATGCTGGGGTGGACTCTGCTGTGCTATCCCGGAGAGCCACGATGGACACCAGACCACTGCGCCTGCTGCTGACGGCCAACCTGGCCGTCTTCGTCCTGGTCTGCGTGGCGTTCCTCGTCCACTACCTTGGCCTGGGCCTCTTCCCCGGAGGGATGGAGTCGTGGCTGGAGGAGAACCAGTGGCTGATGTGGACGGCCACGGCCCTCACCGGGGCGAGCGCCTTGGCGCTGCCGCTGCTCAGCATGAAGACTCGGCGGTGACGCCGGAACGGGGGGCACGCATGACGTCCAAGCGCGAGGACGGGCCGTGGAGACGGCTGGACAGGCTGAACGTCACCTCGATGGTCGTGTCCGTCGCCCCCGTGGGGGCGCTGCTGGTGGTGACCGACTCCGAGACGTGGTGGCACGCCGTCATCCTGGGCCTGGGCCTGGGCGCGGCGCTGGTGGCCGCCGCGCGGTGGCGGGCGAAGGGCACCCCCCGCGTCGTGCTCTACTGCCTGATCGTCGCGGCCGCGGTGTGGGTCGCCGGAGCGCTCGTGGTGGGCGGCCACACGGCGTACTACGGCCTCTGCGTCGTGGGCTCCGTCTACGCCCCGAAGCTGCCGCGCCACCGCGGCGCGGCCGCCGCCGGGCTGGTCGCGTTCGTCGCCGCGGTGGGCGCGACAAGGCTGCTGGTGTCGTCGGAGGACGCGCCCGACGTCCTGATCTCCTACGTCCTCATCCCGACGGGCGTCACGGTGGTGGTGACCGGCTTCCTGTTCGCCGGCCAGGCGTTCTACGACCTCGTCGCGGAGCTGGACGAGTCGCGGGAACGCGAAGCCGAGCTCGCCGTCGCCCGGGAGCGCATCCGTTTCGCCAGCGATCTGCACGACATCCAGGGGCACACGCTGCACGTGGTGAAGCTGAAGACCTCGCTGGCCGAGAAGCTGCTGCGCAGCGACGTCGACCGGGCGGCCGAGGAGCTCCGGGAGGTGCGCGCCCTGGTCGGCGACACCATCACGCAGACCAAGGAGCTCGCCTACGCGCAGCGGCGGCTCAACCTCTCCGCGGAGCTGGAGAACGCGAAGAACCTCTTCGAGGCCGCGGGCATCCGCGTGCGCGTCGACCGCGACGCCGAGGTCGACGCGCGCGCCAACGAGCTGCTCGGCCAGGTCCTCCGGGAGACGACGACCAACATCCTGCGGCACGCGCAGGCCGAGCAGGTGCGCATCACCCTGTCCAGGTCGGGCATCGCCATCGTCAACGATGGCGTCCAGGAGGCCCCGCTCCCCGAGCTCAGGGGCCTGGCCACGCTCAGGGAACGGGTGGTGGGCGAAGGAGGAGAGCTGACGGTGGAGCAGAAGGACGGGCGTTTCCTGACGGCCGCGGCGTTCCCGCGGCTCCGTCCCGAGGCACGGGAGGGCCGATGACCAGCGTGGTGCTCGCCGACGACGAGGCCCTCCTCCGCAAGGCGCTGGCCGCGCTGCTCCCGCTCGAAGGCGAGATCACCGTGCTCGCCGAGGCGGAGGACGGTGCGGCGGCCGTCCGGGCCACGCTGGAGCACCGGCCCGACGTGCTCGTCATCGACCTGGAGATGCCCGGCGTGGACGGGCTCGGCGCCGTCGCGGAGATCCGCCGCGAGCGTCCGGACCAGGTGATCCTCATGCTGACCCGGCACGCCAGGCCCGGCGTGCTCCGCAAGGCACTGAAACTCGGCGTCCAGGGCTTCGTCAGCAAGTCCGCGGAACCGGCGCACATCACGTCGGTCATCAAGACCCTGCACGAGGGCAGGCGCTGGATCGACCCGGACGTGTCCGCGCTCGCCGTCGTCGACGACTGCCCGCTCACCGACCGCGAGATCGACGTGCTGCGGGAGACCGGCGAGGGCTACTCGGTCGCCGACATCGCCGCCCACCTGCACCTGGCCGAAGGCACGGTGCGCAACTACCTCTCCAACGCGATGCAGAAGACCCAGACCCGCACCCGCCACGAAGCGGCACGGTACGCGCGCGAACGCGACTGGCTGTAACCCTGGACCGAACGCGAGGGCGGCCGGTATGGGAGGGTTTGATGCGGCTGGATCATGGGAGGCGCGGTGGCACGGCGGGTGCGGGGTGTCGTCATCGTGATGGCCGCCGCTCTGCTGGTGTACCTCGTGATGCCCAACGGCCTGCTGTCCCGGCAGGCGGGCGAGACGCCGTCCACGGTGTCCTCGTCGGGCGGGACGTCCTCCGCCGGGGCGCTTGAGCGGCCCGGTCCCGAGGAGATGACCTCGGACGAGGTCACCATGCCGCCGCGCGACACGCTCCCGGACCTGTCTCCGGTCTTCGCCTGGGACGTCCCCTGGCTCGCGGCGCCCGCGTGGACGGTGCCGTCGGAGCGCGGGCCGCCCGGCGGACGGTCCGGAACCTGGAACCGGCTGGCCGTGCTCCAGCCGGCGCTCAGCCTCCTGCGCGTCCTTCGCTGCTGATCAGCACTCGTCGTGCGCCCGCCCGCGCCGCCGTCCCGGCGGCGCGGCGCCCTGGGCGCACCCGTGTCCCCCCACTACGACTTCCGAGGGTTGATCAGATCATGCAGTGTTCCGTTTCCTCCGGCCACGGCGGCCGGACGTGAACCCGGGAATCGTCGGCCAGGCCGCCGGCCTGTTCGCCGTCACCAACATCGACGACATCCTCATCCTGGCGCTGTTCTACGCCCAGGCCACCGGGCACCCCGGAGCGGGCCGCCGGGTGGTGATCGGCCAGTACCTCGGGTTCGCCGCGATCCTGGCCGTCGCCATCGCCGCCGCGTTCGGCGCGACGTTCCTGCCCGAGTCCGCCGTCCCCTACCTGGGGCTGCTGCCGCTGGCCCTCGGCCTGAAGGCGGCCTGGCAGGCGTGGAGGCACCGCGGCAAGGACGACGGCGAGCAGGAGCGGCGGGAAGGCGGACCGGGCGTCCTGGAGGTCGCCGCGGTCACCTTCGCCAACGGCGGCGACAACATCGGCGTGTACGTCCCGGTCTTCGCCACCGCCGGCACCGGCGGCATGGCGGTGTACGCCGCGGTGTTCCTCGTCCTGGTCGCCGTGTGGTGCGCGGCGGGACGGTTCTTCGCCACGCGCCCCCTCGTCGCCAGGGCGCTCAGCCGATGGGGCCACGTCCTGCTGCCGGTCGTCCTGATCGGCATCGGCCTGCTCATCCTCGTCGAGGGCGGCGCCTTCGGCCTCTGAACGGCGGTGTGATCGGCTGGTCTGCGACAATGCCCGTGCAGGGTGAGAGCGAGGTCGTGCATGGCATCCTCCCGGCGCGTGGGCGCCGAGACGTCCAAGACGAGGGATCTCCTGCTCAACTGCGTCGAGCGGTTGATGCTGGAGACGGGCTACGCCAGCGTGTCCTACCGCGCCGTGGCGGCCAGGGCGGGCGTGACCCCGGGGCTGGTCCAGTACTACTTCCCCACCCTGGACGAGCTGTTCGTCGCGGCGGTCCGGCGGCGGTCCGGGCAGAACCTGGAGAAGCTGGCCGAAGACCTGCGGACCCGTGCCGACCGACCGCTGCACGTCCTGTGGGAGTACAGCAAGGACGAGTCGGCGGCGGCGCTCACCACCGAGTTCCTGGCCCTGGGCAACCACCGCAAGTCGATCCGCGCGGAGATCGCCGAGTGGGCGGAGCGGCTGCGGCGGCTGCAGACCGAGGCGCTGGCCGAGGCGTCCCGCGAGCGGCCCGTCACGCTCGGGAACCTGTCACCGGGGACGCTGCTGTTCCTGGTGACGGGGATCCCGAAGCTGGTGCGGCTGGAGGAGGGCGTCGGCATCTCCTCCGAGCACGCCGGGGTGATGGCGGAGTTCGAGGAGTTCCTCGACTCAGTGGAGCCCTCCTGAGGACATCGTCATCCCCGGGCGATGATCGCGGGCATCGCGTCCCACCCCCGGACGGTCGTGGTGGGTGAGCGACGGGCGCCGGCCAGGTCGATCTCCCACTCGGGGAAGCGGTTCAGCACCTCGTCGAGGGCGACGCGTCCCTCCATGCGGGCCAGCGCCGCGCCCAGGCAGTAGTGGGCGCCGTGCCCGAACGTGACGTGCGTGCCGATGGCGCGGTGGATGTCGAAGCGGTCCGGGTCCTCGAAGCGGCGCTCGTCCCGGTTGGCGGAGGCGACCATGAGCAGCATCGCGGACCCGGCCGGGACCGTGGTGCCGTGGTAGCGGACGTCCTCGGCGACGTAGCGGGCCACGTGCGGTCCGGGCGGCTCGTAGCGCAGCAGCTCCTCGATCGCGTTCGGGATGAGGGAGCGGTCCTCGGCCAGCTCGCGGCGCTGGCCGGGGTGCTCGGCCAGCACCTTGCCCATCCAGCCGAACAGGCGCCCGGTGGTCTCCACCCCGGCTCCGGCGATCACCGCCAGGAAGGTGAGGATCTCGTCCTTGGACAGCCGGCGGACCGTGCCGTCCACGTCCTCGAACTCCAGGGCGAGCAGTTCGGTGATGAGGTCGTCGGAGGGGTTGCGCTCCCGCCAGGCGACGTAGTCGGCGTACATGTCGCCGTCGAAGTAGTGGTCCTTGTCGACCGGTAGCGGCTCGCCGGGCTGGTTGCGCAGGCTGCGCTGCGCGTGGTCGCGCACCTTGGGCTGCTCGGCGTCGGGGATGCCGACCAGCATGCCGATCGCGCGCATCGGCAGCTCGTTCCCGAGATCGGCCACGAAGTCGAACCGGTCGGAGCCGGTCAGCGGGTCCAGGCACGCGACGCAGAAGGCGCGCACCTTCTCCTCCACCATCCTCATCCGCCGGGGCGTGAAGGCTCGGGCGACCAGGGCGCGGTGGACGGTGTGCCGCGGCGGGTCCTCGTTGATGAACACGCCGGGCGGCATGACCGGATCGGCCTTGACGACCTCCAGGATGTCGCCCTTGGCCGAGCTGAGGCGCGCGACGTCCTTCAGGGCCGCGTCGACGTCGGCGAAGCGGCTCAGCCCCCAGAAGTCGTGGCGCTCGTTGTAGTACAGCGGCGCCTCGTCCCGCAGCCGCCGGTAGATCGGGTACGGATCGCGGTCGATCTCGACGTCGTAGGGGTCGTAATAGAGATCGCTCACTTCTCCTCCTCGAACGGTGCTGCACGATCGTATAGCATATGCTGTACGGTCGTATAGTCGAAGAAAGGAGGGCCCGTGGGAGAACGGTCGGATCGGGTGGCGGTGGTGACGGGCGGCGCGTCCGGGCTGGGGTTGTCGATCTGCGAGCGGCTCGCCCGGCGGGGCGGCCGCGTCGCGGTGCTCGACCTGGACGGGGACGCCGCCGCGCGCGCGGCGGACGGCCTTCGCGCGCGGGGCGGCGAGGCCGTCGCGGGCGAGGTCGACGTGTCCGACCGGGCCGCGGTCGACCGGGCCTTCGACGCGGTGCGCGCCGCGCTGGGGCCGATCGAGATCCTGGTCACCAGCGCGGGCGTGTCCGGGTTCGTGCCGTTCGACGAGGTCACGCCGGACGACTGGGCCCGCACCATCGCGGTGAACCTCACCGGGACCTTCCACTGCCTGCAGTCGGCGATCGGCGACATGGCGGCCGCGGGCTGGGGCCGGATCGTCACCATCTCGTCCGCCGCGGGGCAGACCGGCGTGCCCCGCCAGGCGCACTATTCGGCGTCCAAGGGCGGCGTCATCGCGCTCACCAAAACGGTGGCCCTCGAATACGCGAAGAAAGGGATCACGGCGAACACGATCCCGCCCTTCACGGCCGACACTCCGATGCTGCGGAACAACCAGGAGGCCGGAAGGCTGCCGGGCCCGGAGGCGCTCGCCCGGATGGTCCCGGCGGGACGGCTCGGCACCGGCGACGACATCGCGGCGGTGTGCGCGTTCCTGTGCTCGGACGAAGCCGGCTACGTCACCGGCCAGGTCATCGGCGTCAACGGAGGTGCGGTCACGTGAGCGGCAGATTCGATCTCGGCGGGCGGGTGGCCGTCATCACGGGCGGCGGCACCGGCATCGGCCGCGGCACGGCGCTGGTGCTCGCCGCGCACGGCGCCGACGTCGTCCTCGCGGGACGGCGCCCCGAGCCGCTGGAGTCCACCGCGCGGGAGATCGAGGCGCTCGGCCGCCGGGCGCTGGCCGTGCCGGCCGACGTGACCGACCCCGAGCAGTGCCGGCGGCTCGTCGGCACCGCCGTCGAGCGGATGGGGCGGCTCGACATCCTGGTCAACAACGCGGGCGGCGCGGAGACCAAGTCGCCCATGAAGTGGACCGACGACGAGTGGACCCGGGTCCTGGCCCTCAACCTCGGCAGCGTGTGGTTCCTGTCCCGGGCGGCCGCCGAGCCCATGATCGAGCAGGGCGGGGGCGCGATCGTGAACATCTCGTCCGGCGCGAGCCTGCTGGCCATGCCGCAGGCGGCCCCGTACGGCGCCGCGAAGGCGGGGGTGAACAACCTCACCGGTTCCCTGGCCGCGACCTGGACGCGCAAGGGCGTCCGGGTGAACACGATCGCCGTCGGTGCCGTGCGGGCGGCGACCCTGCTGGAGGAGGCCGAGCGGTACGGGCACGACCTCGACGCCATCGGCAAGACCAACGCCTCCGGCCGCCTCGGCGAACCCGAGGAGATCGGCTACGGGGTCCTGTTCTTCGCCTCCGACGCCTCCAGCTTCTGCTCCGGCCAGACCCTCTACATCCATGGCGGGCCCGGCCCCGCGGGAGTCTGACCGGACGGCCTCTAAGTGCCGGTCAGCTCGGCCACGACGGGGGCGAAGGCGTCGATCTGCTTCCTGGGCACGGTGACGTAGTTGACGCCCAGCGTCTCGCGGCGCTCCCGCAGCCGTTCGACGATCTCCCCGACGGAACCGACGAGGACGTTGGGATGGTCGCGCAGGGTCTCGGCCCGGACTTCGGGAACGGCGGTGCGCAGGCGGGCCGCCCACCGCTCCAGGGCCTCGCCGGCGTCGCCGGTCACCTCCAGGACGTAGGGCGAGCTCTCCAGCTCCAGTGCCGCGAACCGCTCCCCCGCGGCGTCGCGGACCAGGCGGGACCGCCGTAGCGCCTCCTGCGGCGGGGTGAGACCGGCGTCGTTGACCGGGGTCCACGGGACGTTGGCGAGGCTGACGATGTCGGCCTCCCTGGCCGCGAGCGACAGCACCCTCTTCCGGGAGCCACCGATCATGATCGGCGGGTGGGGGCGCTGCACCGGGAGCGGGAGGCCGGAGTAGCCGCCGACCTTGACGTGGGCGCCGTCCTGGTCGATCGGCTCACCGGTCGAGTGCGCCTTGATGAGGGCGACCACCTCCTCGAGCTTGGAGACCCGGCGCGGAGCGTCCTCGAAGGCGAGGCCCATGGCCGCGTACTCGCCGCCGTTCGTGCCCGCCCCGAGGCCGAGTTCGAGGCGGCCGCCGGAGAGCAGGTCGATCGTCGCGGCCTCCTTCGCCAGCGCCGCGGGCACGTGGTAGTCGACGCAGAAGACGCGGCAGCCCACGCGAAGCGTGGACGTCCACGCCGCCGCCGCGGCCATCGCCGCGATCGGGGCCAGGTGCTGCGGCCGCAGGAACGTGCGGTCGCTCACGGGGCCGGGCCCGATGTAGTGGTCGGCGAGGAACAGCGTGGAATAGCCGAGCTCCTCGACCTTGCGGACGAGATCCCGCCACTGCCCCGCCGACGTGGCCGTCGTCGTCTGAACCCCGAAACGGAACGGTCGCATCCCGGTCGCCTCCTACTCGCAGACGTAGCCGCCGTCGACCGGGAGCGCCACCCCGGTGACGAACGACGATTCGTCACCGGCGAGGAACAGCGCCGCCGCGGCCAGTTCGGTGGGCAGGCCCCACCGGCCCATCGGCTGCGGCGGGGCGAAACCATCGGCGGGCGGGGGCGCCCCGTCCTTCGCCGCCGGGACCAGAGCGGTCCAGGTCATGCCGGGGCAGAGGGCGTTGACGCGGACGCCCTGGTCGGCGAAGTCCAGAGCGGTCGCCTTGGTCATCTGGACGACACCGCCCTTGGAGGCGCCGTAGAGCGCGTTCTTCCTCCAGCCGACCAGCCCGGCCGCCGAGGCGGTGTTGATGACCGACCCGCCGCCGGTGCGGAGCATGGCCGCGATCCCGTACTTCATGCCAAGGAACACGCTCCTGAGGTTGACGTCGAGAACGCGGTCGTAGTCCTCCTCGTCCTGCTCGGTGATCGGCCGCTTGGGGCCGCCGATCCCGGCGTTGTTGAACAGGACGTCCAGCCTCCCGAAGCGCCGCTCGGCCGTGGCGATCGCGTTCCGGACGTCGGCGGAGACGCTCACGTCCGCGTGCACCGCGACCGCCGCGTCCCCGATGCCGGCGGCCGTCCGCTCCTGTTCGCCGCTGACGTCCGCGCAGACGACCCTCGCCCCCTCCCGCGCGAACAGTTCGGCGCTCGCCCGTCCGATGCCCGAACCGGCGCCGGTGATCACCGCGACCTTGCCGGCCAGCCGTCCCCCGCTCATTCCGCCGCCCCGCCTGCGAGGTCGCGGAGGAGGTCGCGGGTGCGGCGGCTGGAGGCGGCGCGGTCGGGCCCGACGGGGACGATGTTGACCCAGATGTCGGTCGCGCCCGCGTCCAGGAGCGACTGGAGCTGCTTGCGCACGGACGTCTCGTCCCCGACGAGGGCCGCCTCGGCCGGGGAGCGGGCACCGCCGATGTCCATGATGCGCTGGTAGTTGGGCATCCCGGCGTACGCACCGGCGGTCGCGGCGACCGCCTCCCGGGCCTGTGCCTCATCGTCGTGGACGGCCACGGGCAGCCCTGCGACGATGCGGGGCGCCGGACGCCCGGCGGCGGACGCGGCGGCGTGGATCCGGGGCGCGATGTGCTCCTCGATCGCCTTGACGGGAGCCATCCACAGGATCGTGCCGTCGGCGTACTGGCCCGCGACGCGCAGCATCCGCGGCGACAGCGCCGACAGCAGCACGGGGACGGGGTGGGCGACGGGCGCCATCCGGCCGGCGCTGCGCGTCGACCAGTCCTCGCCCTGGAAGTCCACGTCCTCGCCGCGCAGGAGGCCGGTGAGGATCCGGATGTACTCCTCGGTGCTGCGGCCGGGGTGGTCGTAGGACATGCCGTACACGTCCCGGACCATCGGCTCGTGGGAGGGGCCGATGCCGATGGTGAGCCCGGGGCGGCCCATCGTGGCGGCGGCGGAGGCGGTGCGGTTGGCCTGCAGCAGCGGATGGCAGGGGTAGGTCTGCAGGACGGCGGTGCCGAGCTCGATCGCCGAGGTCTCCCGTCCCGCGAGGGCCATGGGGGTCAGCGGGTCGCCGGTGACGATGCTGGCGTACCAGAGCGAGGCGAAGCCGTCCGCCTCGGCCCGCTTCGCCTGCTGGACGATCTTGTCGGGGGTGGCGGCGCCGCCGGTCAGGCCGATGCGCATGCGATGTCCTTCGTCGTGAGGTGGGGGCGGGCTAGCGGACGCTCTCCGACCAGCGAGCGGGAGGGGGCGTCTCCTGGAGCAGCGGACGCCGGTAGGAGAGGTCGTCCCGGTCCCGCGTCCCCTTCAGGTAGCCCTGCTCGGTGAAGAACGGCGACTTCAGCACGGAGGCGTCCGCGGTGAACATGGCCTCGACGGTGGAGCGGCGCAGCGCGATCCGCCACCGCCCGTCGCGCCGTTCGAGACGGTCGAGGTAGCGCCCGTTGATCACCTGGGCGGTCCGCCCGTCCCGGCCGAGCAGGACGACCATCGAGTAGCTCTCGCAGTGGGCGACGTCGCCGTCGATCTCGCAGGACTGCGTCGTGATGTTGTGCAGGTGCGCCTGCGAGGTCGCCGCGTGCGTCGGATTGACCCAGGCGGCGTAGTCGGCGCCGGAGTTGAGCGTGAAGCCGTGCTCGTCGGTGCCGTCCGAATGGTACGCGCTGCCGATCAGCTCCTCGTCGTGGCGGTCGCAGCCGCGCGCGTGGCGGGCGACGCAGTCGAGGATCTCGGCGCGGTCCTTGAGGTACCGCACGTCATCGCGCAGCGCCTCGAACTCCTCGTCGGTCATCTCAGGCCACCGCCTCTTCGCCCACGAGCGTGGTCCGGTGCATCAGCCGCAGGGACGTCGGCTCGAACGGCATCGCGCGGTGCAGCATCCCGGTGTTGTCCCAGATGACCAGGTCGCCGCGCCGCCAGCGGTGGCGCAGCACGAACCGCGGCTGGGTCGCCCATTCCGTCAGCCGGTCGAGCAGCGCCCGGCCCTCCTCGGGCGGGCGCCCGACGACCTCGCCCGCGGTGGCGCCCACGAGCAGCGACCTGCGGCCGTTCTGGCGCGTCCACACGAGCGGATGGACCTTGGGCGAGACGCGCTCCCAGACGGCACGCTCCCGTTCCGACGCCTCCGGATTGGCGCGCAGCTGCGCGGCGGCGAAGCTGTGCACCACGCGCAGGCCGTCGAGCTCCGCCTTCTCCTTCTCGGGCAGCGCCTGGTAGGCGAGGAAGGTGTTGGCGAACTCGGTGTCGCCCCCGGCCGGGTCGACCTCCCGGGCCGTGAGCAGCGTGGCCTGCTGCGGGACGTCGATGGTGGCACCGTCGATGTGCCAGTGGAAGTTGCCCCTCCGCACCGCGGCGAGCGCGGCGTTCGTCTTCGCCGGATCCAGCGTGATCGTGTCGATCTCGGGATGCCGGTGCTCGCTGGTCTTGGCCACCACCGGCTCCCCCAGCAGCCGGGTGAAGGCGACCAGGTCGTCGTCGCCGATGCCGAGCTCGCGATAGATCACGACCCCGTGCTCGTCCAGCGCCGCCCGGCACTCGTCCGCGGCCCGCCGATCGACCAGCCGCCCGCCGGACGCACCCGTGATCTCGACACCGAACGGCTCCAGCCCGGTGAACGCGACGGCCATCACGCACCTCCCATGTACAGCAGCGGGCCTTAGGCGTTCGCCTAAGACTTTCTTAGGCATATGCCTAACACCGGCGGATCGTGCGGGTCAAGGCCCCGCTACAGTGGCCGGGTGCTCGACACCGGCAGATCCGAGGCGACATGAGCGAGTCCGCGCCGGCCAGGGAGTCCACGACCCGGGCCGCGCTGATCGACGCGGCGACCCGGCTGATGCTGGAGGACGGGTACGCGGCGGTCACCACCCGCAAGGTCGCCGCGAGGGCGGACGTCAACCAGGCCCTGGTGTACTACCACTTCGGCACGATGGACGAGCTCTTCCTGGCCGTCTTCCGGCGCGGCGCCGAGGCCAGCCTCAAACGGCTGGAGGACGCGGCGCGCTCCGACGACCCGCTGCGCACGCTGTGGCAGGTCAGCAGCGAACCCCAGGGCAGCGCCCTGACCATCGAGTTCATCGCCCTGGCCAACCACCGGCAGGCCATCCGCACCGAGCTGGCCGACTACACCCGCAGATTCCGGCGGAAGCAGCGAGAGATCATCGAACAGGTCAGCGACGCCCAGGACCCCGGTACCCCGACCCCCGCCGCGGCGACCGTCGTGATCGCCGCACTGGCCCGCATCCTGTCCATGGACGGCATGCTCGGCATCACCGACGGCCACGACGAGGTACTGGCCCTCATCGAGGACCGCCTGACGCGTTGGCCGCCCCATGAAGCCCCGTCCCCGGCCTTGCAGGCGGCACCTGAGGAATCGGCGCCACTGGCGAGGCGGCGATGCGAGCAGTGAACCGCTCGCATCGCCGCCGGCGACGTTCTTCGGTTACCTGAACGCTTCGCGGCAGCCGGTGATGGCGTGCTGAACGTGCACGCCCGCCTTCACCAGCAGATTCCGGCAGGCCGCCCCGCGGTTCGAGCCGTTGGCCGCACGAAACGCTGTCGGCCCTGCGGCCGTTCGCCTTCTGGAACCCGGCCGACCGCATACTCCAGGCCCGCTACCCGATTCCCCTCGACGTCCACCTCGGCGGCCGGGGTCTGCGGCTGATCCCCTCATGGTTCTGCTCGGCGGCACCCGTCGTCCTCGCCGACCCGTCCCTGCCCCCCCGTGATGGTCTACCCGTTGCCCCACAGGCCGCCGCCGCGCGCCGGCCCCAACGCGCTGGCCGAACTCCTCGGCCCCACCCGCGCCAGAATCCTCGCCACCATCACGGTCGCCACCCCCACCGCCACCCTCCAGCGCGAGACCGGCATGGCGCCCTAAGGGCCCACGGCCAGGCCGACCGCGTGACGCATGGCCTCGCGCGCTCGAGGCACGGCCGACGGATCCTCCAGCAGCTGAATCTCCTGGTTGAGCGCCATGGACAGGCCGATCAGGGTCGTGGCGACCTCGTCCGGTGGACGGTGCCGCCCCGGCGACTCGGCCTGGGCGGCGGCGATCTCCGTGGCCAGCCGCCGCCGCCATGACGTGACGATCTCCCGCAACCGATCGCGCAGCGGACCCGGACGCCCGTCGAGTTCGGACGACGCGGCCGTGACGAAGCAGCCGCCGGGGAACGGGCAGTCGGCCAGATAGTCCACCCATCGGTCGATCAGCTGCTCAAGTCGTCCCGGCCCCGGGGGCAGACCTTCCAACGGTTCGGTGACCGCCGCGCGGAAGACCTGACCGGCCTGCTCGAGCGCGGCCGCGAGCAACTGCTCCCGCGATCCGAACGGACCGACCAGGCCCGCCTTGCTCATGCCGAGCCGCCGCGCGAGTGAGCCGACAGTCAGCCCTTCCAGCCCCAGGCGCGAGGCGTCCTCCACCGCGGCCCGCACGATCCGCTCCCGCGTCCGGGCCGCTTCGACGGTCGAGTGGCGAGGAGACATGCCCACCACTATAGCGAACGCTCGTACGCTATATTTTTGGCGTACGAGCGTTCGCTATATCGCCACTCGAACGGAACCCGACATGACCGACCTGCTCCGGCCGGACGCCACGGCCCTGGCCCTGATCGGCCACGACGTGGCGCTGATCCCCGATGCCGCGATGGCGAACCCGACACCGTGCGAGGGCTGGACGGTGACGGATCTGCTCCACCACATGAACGAGCGGCACGAGGCCGTCGCCCGGACCGTGCTGCCGCCCCTGGAAGACAGCGGCGACCCGCGCGACGACTTCCCCCGCATCACCGCACGCTGGGTCGCCGCCCTCGAACAGACCGGCGAGACCGTGAACCTGCCGTGGAGAGGGCCGATTTCGACCGAATGGGTACTCGGCGTCCACCTCGTCGACATGCTGGTCCACCGCTGGGACCTGGCCCGTGCGCTACAGACCGCACCCGCCGTCCCAGACCGGTTGACCCAGATCGCATTGCCCCTCGCCCGAGCCAACACCGCGCCCGGCAGCCCTCTCAACCAGCCCGGCGGCGCCTACCACCCACCTCTCGCCGAGGACCCGTCCCGTCCCACGATGGACACCATCGTCGCCCTCCTGGGCCGTGACCCCCGCTGGTCTCCACCG
The DNA here is from genome assembly GCF_055379765.1 of Actinomadura rugatobispora. Taxonomy (NCBI): domain Bacteria; kingdom Bacillati; phylum Actinomycetota; class Actinomycetes; order Streptosporangiales; family Thermomonosporaceae; genus Actinomadura; species Actinomadura rugatobispora. The sequence goes on from NZ_AP029191.1 coordinate 3,902,912, forward strand.
GCGTGACACGCCGGCCGACCCCGCGCCCGGTGACCGGCCGCCGCTCACTCCTTGGCGGCGTCCGCGCCCGCGTAGACGAGGTGCACCACGCCGGTGGCCTCGAACGTCGTCGAGGACACCAGCTTCAGAGGCACGGTCGCGCCGTCGGTGAAGAGTTTCGCGCCGTGTCCGACGACGATCGGGTGCACGAGCAGGTGCAGCTCGTCGACCAGGCCCTGTTCGAGCATCCAGCGCACCAGGGCGGCGCTACCGGTGGTGCCGAGCCGGGTGCCGGCCTTGAGCCTGGTCAGCTCCGCCGCGACGTCGCCGCTGATCAGCGTGGAGTTCTCCCAGGCCGCCTCGGTCAGCGTGTTCGACACGACGTACTTGCGCGCGCTGTTCATGGCCTTGGTCATCGGGTCGGCGGGGTCGGCGTCCGGCCAGTAGGAGGCGAACCCGTCGTAGGTGTTCCGGCCGAGGAGGGTCGCCTCCGCCTCGATCATCAGCTCGGCGACGACGGCGCCCATCTGGTCGTCGAAGTAGGGGAAGTGCCATGCCTCCGGCGACTCGATCACGCCGTCGAGAGAGATGAAGAGGCTGGACTTGATGAATCCCATCGGGATGCTCCTTTGATCGCGTCCGGGACGGGCGCCCCTGGACGGGTACCGTCAATCACAGGTCGAACGACGCCCCCATAGATCGACGCGCCCGCACAGATTTTCTAATCGCCGGCCGCACGCCGGGACGGAGCTGATCTTGACGGGCGCTCGGTGATCGGGTGTCATGGCGCGGACACGGATGGGGTCGAGCCGGGACGGGTGGCGTTGGGTGGACACTGCTCCTGACCATGCGTCGCGGGACGTCACCGGCGCCGAGGAGACAGAGCCGCGCACGGCGCCCGGGCTTCCGTTGGAGGAGGTGACCGACCCGTTCTCGCTGGGGGTCCGCCCGGCGATCGGTGCATCGGCCCCTGACCTGCCCGACCTTCCGGTGTACGTGCCGCGCGAGCATGACGTGCGGCTGGGCGAGGTCGTCGCGCGGGCCGCCGAGGGGACCAGCCAGGTCGCGGTACTGGTGGGCGGACCGTCGACCGGCAAGACCCGCGCCTGCTGGCAGGCCCTCGACCTGCTCCGCGAGCGGGCCGAGCCATGGCGGTTGTGGCAGCCTGCCGATCTCACCCGTCCGGGCGACATCGCGCCGTACACGGTGGTGTGGCTGGACGAGGCCCAGCTCTACCTGACTCCCGACAAGCTGGGGGAGAAGGTCGCCGCAGGGCTCCGGAACCTGCTGAGCGAGCCGGGACAGGGCCCGGTGCTGGTGATGGCCACCCTGCGGCCGGCCCACTGGGACGCTCTGACCGGCCGCGACGAACCCGATGTGCACGTCCAGGCCCGCGAACTGCTGGACGCGCATGCCATAACGGTGCCCGAAGCCTTCAGCGGCACCGACCTGAACGCCCTTGCCGCCCAAGCCGTTGACGATCCGCGGCTGGGCCGGGCCGCCGAGCACGCCGACGAGAAGCAGATCACGCAATACCTGGCGGGCATGGGGGTGCTGAGGGAGCGCTACGCCCGCGCCCCACGCGCGACCCGTGCGCTGATCTGGGCGGCGATGGACGCTCGTCGGCTGGGCTGCGGGCCGGACCTGCCGCTGAGGCTCCTGGCCGACGCCGCCCCCGGCTACCTGACCGAGTCCCAGCGGACGCAGACCGGCGACGACTGGCTGCGGCAGGCCCTGGACTACGCCGCCGCCCCGTGCGACGGCATCACCGGCATCCTCACCCCGGTCACGACCACAGATCCCCACGCGGCGGGGCCGCTGTACCGGCTGGCCGACCACCTCGACCAGCACGGTCGCCGCCACCGCACCGGGCAGATCCCTCCGGCCGCTTTCTGGGACGCGGCCGCCGCCCACGCCCAACCGGCCGACCTGACCAGCCTCGGCAACGCCACCCGGGACCGAGGGCTTTACCGTGTCGCCGCCCAACTCCACAAAATCGCGACCACCTACGGCGACGCCGAAGCCGCCGCCGCCCTCGTCCTCAACCTGCACGCCCTGCACCCTGCCGACCAGCGTCCCGCCCAGCACGCCGCCGCCCACGCCGCCCTCGACGACCCGTTCGCCGTCGCGAAGCTGCTGGACAGCCTGCGGGAAGCCGGAGCCCGCGGCCAAGCCGCCGAACTGGCCGGACGGGCCGCGGCCCACGCGGCCCCCCGTGACCCTTACGCCGTGGCGGTGCTGCTGGACAGCCTGCGCAAGGCCGGGGCCGACGACCAGATCGATGTACTGCTGGCGGCCTGTGCCCCCGCCACCCACGTCGCCCTTGACGACCCGCTCGCCGTGGCGTGGCTGATCAAAAGCCTCCTGAGGGCCGGGGCCGATGACCACATCAGACCACTGGCCCAGCGAGTCGCCACGCACGTGGCCCTGCACGAGCCGCACCACGTGTCGGCACTGCTGTACGGCCTGCGCATGGCGGGAGCGGACGGTCCGGCCGCCGAGCTGGCCCGGCGAGCCGCCACCCACGCCGACCTCGACGACCCGTACGACGTGCAGGTCATGCTCGACACCCTGCGAGAGGCCGAGGCGGACGGTCCGGTCGCAGTGCTGGCCGAACGCGCCGCCACCCACGCCGACCTCGACAAGCCTGACCAGGTGGCATGGCTGCTGAGCACCCTTCGCCAAACCGGTGCCGACGGTCCAGCCGCCGAACTGGCCGGACGCGCCGCCACCCACACGGCCCTCAACGATCTGCGTGCCGTGGCGACGCTGCTGGACACCCTGTGCAAGGCCGGGGCGGACGGTCCGGCCGCCGAACTGGCCCAGCGAGCCGCCACCCACGCGAACCTCGACAACCCATATGGCGTGCAGGTATTGCTGGGCTCTCTGCAGCAGGCCAGGGCGGACGGCGCAGCCGCCGTACTGGCCGAGCGCGCCGCCACGCACGTCGCCCTCGACGACCCGAGCGCCGTGGCGACCTTGCTGGACGCCCTTCAGAAAGCCGAAGCGGACCGCCAGGCCGCCGCGCTGGCCGAACGGGCGGCCGCCCACGTCGCCCTCGACGACCCGCGTGCCGTAGCGACCATGCTGGACGCCCTGCAGAGGGCCGGGGCAGACCGCCAGGCCGCCGCGCTGGCTGAGCGCGCCGCCGCCCACACAGCTCTCGACAAGCCTGACCAGGTGGCACGGCTGCTGAACACCCTTTGCCAAACCGGAGCCGACGGCCCGGCCGCTCTCCTGGCCGAACGCGCCGCCACCCACACCGCCCTCGACAATCCGAGGAACGTGGCGAAACTGCTGGACTGCCTGTGCAAGGCCGGAGCCGACGGCCTGGCCGCACTCCTGGCCGAACGCGCCGCCACCCACACCGCCCTCGACAATCCGAGGAACGTGGCGAAACTGCTGGACTGCCTGTGCAAGGCCGGAGCCGACGGCCTGGCCGCACTCCTGGCCGAACGCGCCGCCACCGGCGCCGCCCTTGACGACCCGAGTGGCGTGGCGGCGTTGCTGGACAGCCTGCGGAAGGCCGGGGCGGACGGGCCGGTCGCCGTCCTGGCCGAACGTGCCGCCCGCATCACTCCCGACAAGCCAGAGGATGCAAGGTGGCTGCTGGACAGCCTTCGGAAGGCCGGGACGGACCGCCAGGTCGCCGCGCTGGCCGAGCGAGCCGCCGCTCACACTGCCCTCGGCAACGCCTACAGCGTGGCGGACCTGCTGAACGGTCTGCGGGAGGCCGGGGCGGACGACGATGCGGCTGCGTTGGCCGGGCGAGCCGCCTCGCACGTCTGCCTTGACGGCTCATTCGAGGTCGCGAAGCTGCTGAGCGTCCTGCGGGGCGACCAGGTCGCCGTGCTGGCCGAGCGAGCCGCCGCCCACGGGCACCCGGCCGCCGTAGCGGAGCTGCTGGCCGTCCTGCGGGACGCCGGGGCACATGGCCCCGCTGCCGCACTGGTCGAACGGTTGCCCGCCGCCGGCAGGTTCGATCTGTTCATGGACATCGGTGACCACCAGGACCGCTTCCGATTCGGCCGGGAACCGGACACGACCGCCACTGCTCCCTGGACGTGGGAAGACCTGGAGTGACCAGGGCAGACCGCTGTCACCGCGATCCCCGGCGGCGGCCGTGGTCAGTTCAGGTTGCCCTCCATGCCGCTGTACAGTTCGGTGGCTTCGCAGAAGGCGACGCCGAGGTGCTCGGCCACGCCCATCGCCTCGTCGATCTTCTGCGCGTCGAAGGGCTCGCAGTCCAGCCGGAGCCGGTGGCGGTTCAGGTGCGCGCGGGCGCCGGCGACGTCGGACGCGGGGACCAGGCCGCCGACCATGTAGTTGGAGTCGATGGTGTGGGACGGCGCCGGCCAGTCCAGCCCTGGGAACTCCTCGCGCAGCAGCCCGGTCAGCGCGACCGAGGAGGTGAAGCCCTCATCGGCGATGCCGGCGTCGCCGTACAGGCGGGTGGGCCAGGTGTAGCCCCGCGACATCCAGCCCGGCAGCAGGGCGGCGGCGAAGTCGAGGAGGTTGTAGGGCACCTCGCGGGCCAGCAGGTCGGCCGCGTCGAACTCCCTGCCGTCGGGGTGGCGGACGGTCCGTTCCCCGGCCCGCAGGGCGAGGGCGGCGCCGCGCAGGATCCGCATCGCCGCGGAGAGACTGTCGGCGAGGGCCGCGTCGTCGGGCAGTCGTCCGCCCTGGTCGGGTTCGATCCGCCCGGCCAGGGCGGGGTCGAGCCGGTTGAGCATCTCCGCCGCGAGATCGTCCACCTGGTCGCTGGGCGTGGCCAGGTAACGCTGGACGTCCTCCGCGACCCGCTCGGCCCCGTCCGCGACGATGAAGAACGGACGCCCCCACACGTGCAGATCGGATTCGAAACCGGCGGGCTCGAACTTGAGGGCGCCGAGCGCCCACGCCTTGGCGCGGAAGCGGGTCTTGCGCAGGGCGACGGCGCCGGCGATCAGGTCGTCGATGGCGTCGTCCTGCCCGTGACCGGCGAGGTACGGCAGCAGCCGGTTCTCGATCAGCGACAGGTCGACGGGATGGAAGCTCGTGTCGAAACCCATGCCCGGCCACGTTAGTCCACACCTCCGACACACAGACGGGCTTCGCCGTCCCGCACGGTGACCGGTCGTCAGGTTGGGAACATGGTGCACAGAGATGTGGAACCGATCGCGGTCGACGCCGTCCACGGTGAGGTGGCCGGGGCGGGTGCGCCGGTCGTGCTCACCCACGATGGGCTGCTGCACAGCGAGTCCTGGGACGCGCAGTTCGGCGTGTTCGCGGCCGGCCATCGGGTGGCGCGGTGGGATCGGCGCGGCTACGGACGCTCACCTCGGCCGACCGAGCCGTTCTCCAGCGTCGATGACCTCGCGGCCGTCGTCCGTGCGGTGTCCGACGCTCCGGCGGTGCTCGTCGGCTCCTCGATCGGCGGCCTCTTCACGGTGCGGTGCGCGCTCGACCATCCGGGAACCGTCGCCGCGTTGGTGCTGGTCGGACCGACCGTCACCGGCCTGCCGCTCAGCGAGCACTTCCTCACCCGAGGCGGCCGCGAGGTTCCCACGCCCGACACCTCGGACGCCGAGCAGATCGCCTACTGGAGCGGGAAGGACCCGTGGTTCACCGCGCCCGGCAGCACCGCCGCGCGGGAACGGCTGCGTGCGCTGCTGGCCGCCAACCCGCAGAACCTGCGTCCACCGATGGACCTGGAACGGGACCTGGCGCGGCCCGTGCTCCCGCGACTCGGCGAGATAGCCGTGCCGACGCTGATCGTGGTCGGTGAGCTGGACGTCCCGGACGTGCACGCGCACAGCGGAGCCGTCGAGGCGGCCATCCCCGGCGCCGAGCGCGTCGTCCTGCCGGGCAGCGGGCACGCACCGTACCTGGAGGTCCCCGAGGCGTTCAACCGGGTCGTCCTCGGCTTCCTCGCCGAGGTGAAGCGCCCCGGCTGACCACCGGCGCCCGGCACGGGGAGCGATCTCGGTCTCCTTCCGGAACGACCGCTGAGGGCGCTCGGACGAGGCCCTCAGCGGTGGCCGCCGGTCAGCGTCGCTGCAGTGCCTCGTTCAGGACGCGGCCCTGGACGCCCGAGGGAGGGGCGATGCCCAGCAGGGCGGCCATGGTCGGAGCCACGTCCACGTGGCGCGGACGGTGCGGGGCCCGTCCCGGCTTCACCCCGGCGCCCGCGAGCACGAGGGGAATCCGGAGGTCGTTGGTGGTGCCGTGCGCGCCCGCCGGGGTCGTGCGGGAGGCGCCCAGCGTCCATCCGGGTTCCGGCTCGACGACCAGTTCGCCGTAGTTGGGGCTCATCCGCATGCGGCGCTGGTCGTCCTTGGCGTAGACGGACCGGATGTGCGGGACGGCGCGGAGCGCCGCGGCGATGCGCCGCTCCGCCACCGGGTCCCCGGCGGCCTTCCCGACCAGGTGCAGGCTCCCGACGCCGCCCACCACGATCACCGCGTCGGTGCCGGCCGCGGGCCGCTGCCCCGAGGCGAGGTACTCGGCCTTGTACCCGGCCTTGGCGATCGCCTCGACGACCTGGGTGTCCAGGCCGTTCATGAACGTGGTCATCCCGTGGTCGCCCGTGATGACGAAGGCGGTGCGGCCGTAGACGCCCGCGTCCTTGGTGGCCTGGACGAGCCGTCCGATCTGCTCGTCGATCATCTGCAGCGCGCCGGGGATCCGCGGGTCGCGGTCACCGCCGGAATGGCCGATGGCGTCCAAGGTGTCGCAGTAGACGGCGGTCAGGTCCGGGATCTTCGGGGCGGTGACCGGCGCGCCGCCGCTGGAGACCGGCCTGCCCTCCAGGACGGCGACCGCGTCGTCCACACGCCTGGAGCACTCGCCGCCCGGCTGGGTGTAGATCCCCTCGGGGTCCCCGTAGGCGGTCCCGTAGTTCTGCAGGATGAACCACTGCGCGGACATCACCGTCCCGCCCTGGTCCCGCACGGCCTGCGCGATCGTGGGGACGGCCAGTTCCCGCTGCTGCCCGCGCGCCGTCCCGGACGCCGCGTCGTACCAGTACGCGGTGTTGCGATGCCGCTCCGGCCATGCGCCCGTGGCCACCGACGACCACGACGGGTTGGTGATGGAGGTCATCACGCCCGTCGAGGTCGTCAGGCTGCCGCGCCGCAGGAGCCGCTCGAGGTTCGGCATCGGGGCGTCCCCGACGTAGTCGATGTCGAAGCCGTCGAGTCCGAGGAACACGACATGGTCCGCCCGCGGTGCCGGGGCGGCGGAGGCGGGGGCGGTCAACCCGGAGCACAGCCCGGCCAGGAGCGCGGCACCGGCACCGGCCGCAACGGTGCGAAGTGCGCGAACACGAAGTTTCATGCCGCCAGCCGACCGGCATCCGGTGGCCTCCGCATGATCGACGAGGTGTCCCCCGGTAAACGCCCCCGAAAATCACCCCGCGCCGCCGGCTCTCAGGTCACCAGGCCCCTGCGGTAGGCGTAGACCACCGCCTGCACGCGGTCGCGCAGGTCGAGCTTGGTGAGGATGCGCGACACGTACGTCTTGACGGTCTCCGGGCTGATCACCAGCGCCGCGGCGATCTCGCCGTTGGACAGGCCGTCGGCGATGAGGCGCAGGACCTCCAGTTCGCGCGGGGTCAGCGCGATGTCGTCCGCCTTGCTCCCGGCGGGACGGATCCGCGCCGCGTACCTGCCGACGAGCTGCCGCGTCACCTCGGGCGCCAGCAGCGCGGCGCCCGACGCGACGGTGCGGATGCCGTGCAGCAGCTGGGCGGGCGGGGCGTCCTTGAGCAGGAACCCGCTCGCCCCCGCGCGCAGCGCCTCGTACACGTACTCGTCCAGGTTGAACGTCGTCACCACGAGCACCTTGACGGGTTGCGCGACCCCGGCGCCGGCCAGCAGGCGGGTCGCCTCGATGCCGTCGAGGATCGGCATCCGGACGTCCATCACCACCATGTCCGGGTCCAGCCGGCGGGCGAGGTCGACCGCGGCGCGCCCGTCCCCGCACTCGCCGACCACCTCCAGGTCGGGCTGCGCGTCGATGATCGTCGCGAACCCGGTGCGGATCAGCGCCTGGTCGTCGCAGACCAGGACCCGGACCGGCGCGGTCACGACGGCCTCCCCGCGGGGATGCGCGCCCGCACGACGAAGCCGCCGTCCGCCCGCGGGTCCGCGCCGAACTCGCCGCCGAGGGCGTCGACCCGCTCGCGGAGCCCGGCCAGGCCCCGCCCGCTCCCGCCGGGAGAGCCGGCCCGCGAGCCGGACCCGTCGGTGCTGACCCGCACGGTGATCTCCTTTTCGCCATGCCGCACGTGGACCGCGGTGCGGCTGCCGTGGGCGTACTTGAGGGCGTTCGTCAGGGCCTCCTGCACCACCCGGTAGGCCACGACCCCGGCGCTTCCGCCCGACTCGGCCGTCCTGCCCTCCTCGGTGAACTCCACCGGCTGCCCGGCCCGGCGCGTCTGCTCCACGAGCGTGTGGAGTTCGCCGGCGGACGGCGTCCTGGCGTCGGTGCCGTGGTCGGGGTTGAGCAGGTCGAGCAGGTGCCGCAGATCGGTGATGGCCCGCCGGCCCGTGTCGGTGACGGCGCTCAGGGTCTCGTCGAGGCGTTCGGGTGCGGCGGTCAGGTAGCGTGCCGCCTCGGCCTGGACGACCATCGCCGTCACGTGGTGGGTGACGACGTCGTGGAGTTCGCGGGCGATGCGGGTGCGTTCGGCGGTGCGGGTGGCCTCGGCGACGCGGCGGCGGCGTTCGGCCTCGGCGGTCCGGGTGGCGCGGAGCCAGGTCCCGACGCACCACGCGGCGGTCAGCCCCAGGTAGAACGCCACGAATCCGTCCAGCCCCTCGGTCGAGCCGAGCCGGACGAGCGTGACCGCCAGTGCCACGTACACGATGGAGAGGACGACCAGGGTGGCGCGCCGGTGCCGTTCCAGATGGGCGCCCGCGCTCAGCACCGCGATGGTGATCGCGGTGCCGGCGACCATGTGGTGGCTGCCGAGCTCGGCGATGAGGAAGCCGAGCGTCACCAGGACGAGGGACGCGGCCGGCCACCGGCGGCGGAGGGCGAGCGGGAGGCATTCGAGGGCGAGCGCCACGGCGGCCACCGCGTCGAAGGGACGGGCCGGCAGGTCGCCGACCTGCGTGTCGTGGCCTTCGAGCACCGGCAGGAACGACGCGACGATCAGCAGCAGCGCGATCGGAAGATCTCGGACGGTGACGTCGCAACGCCGCCAAAGGGCCGGAACCCGACGAAGATCGATCACCGGGAGAGCGTAGCGGTCGCCTCGGCACGGCCGCTGCGCCGACCGGAAACCCGCCAGCCGGACAGCGTGCGCAACAGGATCCCGCGGACTCGGTCACGGCGACCGGCCGGGGCCGAGGGCGGCGCCCTTGTCCCCCGTGCGAGCTACCAGCGAATGTCCACGGCACGGTGACGCTTCATGAGCCTCCGGTTCCATAGCGTTTCGGCATGGCCGCGGCGCTCCCGCAACACCGCCGCGCAACGCCGATTCCCCTCACTGGAGGACATCATGCTTCGCAAGATCAAGGCATCCGCTGTGGCCGCGCTGTGCTGCACCGTGGTCGGCGCCGGGCTCGTCGGCTGCGACGGCGACGCGGTGGAGGACTGGGACCCGTTCGCCTCCGGGAAGGCCGAGGTCGACCGGTTCACCGGCACCAAGAAGATCGACATCGGCGGGAAGTCGGTGAACGTGTCCTGCTCGGGCGCCCAGGCCGACGGCAAGCCGGTCATCGTCCTGATGCACGGAGGGGGCGACGGGCTGGACAAGCTGGCCGCCGTCCAGAAGACGCTGAGCGAGGGCAACCGGGTCTGCTCCTACGACCGGCTCGGCGCGGGAGCGAGCGACCAGCCGGACGGCCCGCAGAACTTCACCGGTACCGGGAAGATCCTGACCGGGGTACTCGACCGGATCGCCGGCAAGGGCCCGGTCGTCCTGGCCGGGCACTCGCTGGGCGGGCTGGTCGCCGCCAGGTACGCCCCCGACCACCAGGACAGGGTCAAGGGGCTGGTCCTGCTGGACACCACGTCACCGACCATGGTCGAGGACATCACGAAGACGATCCCCGCGTCCGCCACGGGTCCGGGGGCCCAGGTGCGCGCGCAGAACCTCGCGATCTTCCAGGGGCAGAACCCGGAGAAGCTCGCCATCACCGACGGGAAGGTGCGTTCCGCCGGGAACATCCCGGTGGAGGTGATCCAGCACGGGAAGCCGTACCTCGCGGCCATCCCCGAGTACGGGCCGCGGCTGGAGCAGGCGTGGTCCGCGGGCCAGCGCAAGTGGCTCGCGCTGTCCGGCCGCGCCAAGCTGAGCACGGCCGCCAAGAGCGGGCACTACATCTACGTCGACCAGCCCGACGTCGCCGTCCAGGCCGTCCAGCGCGTCGCCTCCCAGGCCGTGCGGCAGGCGAACGGCGGATGACCGCCCGCTTCAGTGGTTCGGGGCCGGAACCGGCCCGCACCGGCCCCTGATCGGCAGCGGATTTCTCGTCTAGTGTGACGTGGGTGTCACGCGCTGCTCGGGCGGTTCCGCGGAAATGGAGTACGCCGCGTTGGCTCTGGTCGGCGATGGCCCTGGTCCTGGCGCTGGCATCGCTGTTCTGGCTGGTCGCGACGGCCGTTTCGGTGGGCGGCCAGGCCGCGGTGACGACGGCACGGGAGCAGGACGTTCCCGCGTATGTCAGCGCCCGCGCCGCCCGTGCCGCCTTGTCGGACGCCGACCGCGCCGCGTGGCAGAGCTTTCGTTCCGGGGCGGCCAAACTCATCGGCCCCGGTCAGCGGTTCCGGGACGACCTCACGACGGCCGGGCAGAGCCTCGCGCGCGTCGCCGGGACCGACCGCGGTGGCGCCACCGGACGCGACCTGCTGCACGCGGTGAACGCTCAGGTCGTCACCTATCAGGGGCTCGTGGAACAGGCCGATGCCACCTACCGGCAAGGCATGGAGAAGCTCGGCTTCGCCTATCTGACCTACGCCTCCGACCTGCTGCACGGTGACGGTGGACTGCTGGCCAGGATCGACGAGATCGCGCGGCGGGACCGGCAGGCCGTCGAAGATCAGCGCGATTCCGCCTGGATCGGCTCAGGTGTCGTCATCGCCCCCGTCGCGGTCGGGGTCGTTCTCATGGCGGCGCTGGTCTATGCGCAGGTCGCGATGGCGCGGCGGTTCCGGCGCGTTCTCAACCTGCCGCTCCTGGCCGCCTGCGTCGTGCTGTCCGTGCTGGTCGTCTGGACGACGGTCACGCTCGTGCAGACCCAGCGGGCCTTCACCCACGCCCACGACACGGAGCTGCCCGCACTCGACCGCGTCTGGCAGACCCAGATCGCCATGGCCGACGCCGGTGCCGGCGCGCTGAGGACGGGCCGGAGCGCCGACCTGACCGGCGGGCTGAACGTCGCCGCGGCCGACCGTGCGCGCCGGCCGCTCACGACCCGGCTCACCGACGCCGCGGACACCGGCGGGCTGACCTGGGGACTGCCGCTGCTGAGCCTTGCGGTGGCGGGCCTGGCCGCGGCGGGCTTCGCGCTCCGGCTCCGCGAGTACCGGGGATGATCATGCGACTTCTGACGGCCCTCCTGCTGCTCTGCGGTGTCGTCCTCGGCGGCTGCGGCGGCTCCGGCTCGGACACGACCGTCTCCGTGCTCGGCTCCTGGACCGGTCAGGAGGAGGTCTCGTTCCGGGCGGTGCTGGCCGACTTCCAGAAGCGCACCGGCATCCACGTCGACTACACCGGCACCCGGGACGCCCGCGCGGTGCTGGCCAGCGAGCTGCACGACGGCCGCCCACCGGACACGGCCGTCCTGTCCAGGATCGGCGACCTCCGCGGCTACGCGGCCGGAGGCGATCTGCGTCCCCTCAGCGGACTGCCGCACGGGGCCGACGACGGGCTGACCACCGCCGCCGGGCCGGACGGCGGTCGCCGCCCGTACGGAATCGTCGTCAAGGCGACGGTGAAAAGCCTCATCTGGTACAACCCGCGAACGATCCCGTCCGGGCTCCGAGACCGGCTCACCGCACCGCCTCGAAGCTGGGCCGACCTCGCCGAAGCCGCGGCCGAGTCGACCGGTGCCCGCCCCTGGTGCCTCGGGCTCGCCGACACGTCCAACTCGGGCTGGCCGGGCACCGACTGGATCGAGGACGTCCTGCTGCACGAATCCGGCCCGGAGGTCTACGACGCCTGGGTCTCCGGACGCCTGCCGTGGAACTCCGCGCCGGTACGGAACGCCTGGCGGGCGTTCGGCTCGGTCGTCGCAGGTGCCCGCGGCGGCACCAACGGCATCCTGCTCACCGGCTACGGCCAGGCCGGGGCACCGATGTTCACCGATCCGCCGGGGTGCCTCCTCGATCACGCGGGCTCTTTCGCCACCGCCTTCTACAACCAGGCCGCGAGCCGCCCGCAGCCTGGACGCGACTACGACTTCATCCCCTTCCCCGGCCGCCGCGCGGTCGAGATCGGCGGCGACGTCCTCGGCATGTTCCGCGACACCCCCGCGGCCCGCCGGCTCATCGCCTACCTCACCACCGCCCACGCCCAGGAGATCTGGATCAAACGGGCGGGCAGCGGCGCGTTCTCGCTCAACCGGGCCGTCCCGCCCGAGCGCTACCCCGACCGGCTCTCCCAGCGCATCGCCCAGACCCTCACGAGCGCGCAGACCGTGCGCTTCGACGCGTCCGACTCCATGCCGACCGTCATGGCCGCGGCGTTCGACCACGCCGTCCTGGAGTTCGCCGCCGACCCGAGGGACCCTCGCCTCGACACCATCCTGACCGCCCTGGACCAGGTCCGCCGAACCACTCGCTTCCCGTCCTGAGTGCCTGGGTGGCCGGTGTTTGGGAGGATCTCAGCTTGGCCGGGTACGAAAGTCTTCGTGTGGGGTGGCGCCCTTGGGACCGCTGAACCAGGCGGGGGACGCGGACGGGCAGGTGCTGGCGGGCCGGTACCGGCTGACCGATCTGCTGGGCCGGGGCGGCATGGGGGCGGTCTGGCTGGCCCGTGACGAGCAGCTGGACCGTGAGGTGGCGGTCAAGGAACTGCGCCTGCCCGAGCATCTGGACGACGCCGCGCGCCGGATCTGGGTCGCCCGGCTGGAGCGGGAGGCGCGTGCCGCCGCGCGGCTGCGGCATCCGGGGATCGTCACCGTGTACGACCGCGTCACCGGCGAGGACGGGCGCCCCTGGATCGTCATGGAGCTGGTGCGCGGGAGTTCGCTGCAGGACCTGGTGAAGGCCGAGGGGCCGCTGCCACCGATGAGGGTCGCGCGGATCGGGCTGCAGGTGCTGGACGCCCTGCACGCGGCCCATCGGGCGGGCATCACGCACCGCGACGTCAAGCCTGCCAACGTCCTGCTCGAGGGTGACCGCGCCGTCCTGACCGACTTCGGCATCGCGGCCGTCGAGGGCGATGTGACGCTGACCGGAACGGGCGCGGTCCTGGGCACTCCCGCCTACATGTCGCCCGAGCAGGTCCGCGGCCAGAAGGCCACGGCCGCCTCCGACCTGTGGTCGCTCGGGGCCATGCTCTACACGGCGGTGGAGGGGCACCCGCCGTTCGAGGGCGCCAGCCCTGGGGCGATCTTCGTCGCCGTCGCCACCCAGGACCCCGCCACGCCCGTGCACGCCGGTCCCCTCGAACCGGTGCTCCGGACGCTGCTGCGCCGTGAGCCGTCCCGGCGTCCTACCGCCGAACGCCTGCGGGCCCGGCTCACCTCACTCGTCCAAGAGCAACCGACCGCACAGCCCGATGCTCCGGGGAGCAGCGCCCTGCCGGAAGACTCCGGCACGCTGACCGGACATCCCGTCGAACTCGACGCGTTGCGGCTCGACGAGCGTGACCAGGCCGCGCGCCGGTTCGGATACCGGGTCTCCGGCCGGCCCGCGAGAACCGTCTCCCCCGAGCTCTTCGAGCAGCTGTCCCAGGAAGTCCGTATCGCACGCGAACGACGGCGGTTCCGGACCCGGCTCGGAACAACGATCCTTCTCGCGGCGATCGCTCTGGCGGTGCTCCATGCGATCCTCCACAGCATGGGCGTTGCCGCGCGCGACGTCATTCCCTGGCCTGCCCCGGTGTCCTTCTGGGCGTGCTTCGGCGGAATCACCGGCGGACTGGCGATCGCTCTCGGCCCCGGCAAAGGCTCCACGCGGATGCGGGCCGTCATGAGAGGCAATCCGTGGCAGGTATGGCCGTGCATGGTGACCGAGGACGTGGACGCCGCCACGGGAACGAACACCAGGTTCATCACCCTGATGGATCCGGGCGGCCGGCCCGTCACCTCGCTCACCCAGGTGGACACCGCCTCGGGAGGCATGGTGATGGAATGCTTTCCGCCCGGCCCTCTCGTCCTGTGGATCGCGGGACGGCTCGACCTGCGATGCGTGGTCGCGTCGCCCTTCCCCGCCGGGGCGCGGCCCAACAGCCCGGCGCAGGCGTTCCTCTGCCGACCCTCGACGGACACCGAGACGCGCTCACTCAGCCTCGGCTCGGCAGGGCAACGTTGGACTCAGATGGTGGAGCACGCCCGAACGGTCCCCGGAAGCTGGCCCACGGGGTGAGCACGCTGCCGGGTTTCAGCCGGTGGCGGGGTCGGTCCAGGCGACCTGGACCTGCTCGGGCGGGACGCCGCGTCTGGCCAGCAGCGCCCGGCCCTCCGGCAGGCGGCGGGAGGCGACGCCGTTGGCCAGCCTCCCCTCCATGCGGTCGCCGGAGAACAGCAGCGCGGGCGAGGACATCTCGGTGAGCGCCTGCAGCACCGGCTCGTACAGTGCCCGCGCCGCCCCGCCCGTGCGCCGTGCGACGATCAGGTGCAGGCCGAGGTCGGCGCCCTGCGGGACGAACTCCATCAGCGGCGACAGCGGGTTCGTCGCGCCCGCCGCGGTGAGCATGTCGAGGTCGTCGACGACGACGAACATCTCCAGCCCGCGCCACCAGGACCGCTCGCGGAGCTGCTTCGGGGTGACGTCCGGTCCCGGCAGGCGTTGGCGGATCTGTGCGGCGACCTCGGTGAGCACCTGCCCGGCGTGGTTGCGCTCGGTGCAGTACGCGAGCTGGTGCGGGGTGTCGACGAGGCCGAGGTGGCTGCGCCTCGGATCGACCAGCACGAAGCCCACCCGCTCGTAGGGGACGGCGGCGATCTGACGCAGCAGGGTGCGCAGCAGCGCCGACTTCCCGGTACGCGAGTCGCCGAACACCACCAGGTGCGGATCGGTCAGCAGGTCGAGCCGGACCGGGCCGAGATCGCGGTCGCCGATGCCCAGCAGCGGCGAGGTCACCTCGTCCGGGCGGTCCCCGCCGGGCAGCCGGGCCAGTTCCACCTTCTCCGGCAGCGTCCGCACCGCCGGCACGGCGGGCATCGACCAGCGCGCCAGCACCCGCTCGATCAGTTCCGCCTCGGCCGCCGGCAGATCGTCCAGGCCGGTGCCGCCGTCCACGCGGGGCAGGGCAGCCTGCGCGAACCGCTCCCCCGCCAGCAGCAGACGGCCCGGGACGTCGTGCGGCAGGCGCTCGGCCGCCTTGCGCCCCAGCGTCGAATCGAACGGGTCCGGCAGCCGCAGTTCGATGCGCCCGCCGAACGCCGCCTGCGTCCGCGCCCGCACCTGCGAACCGGCGCCGGCCGTGACCACCGTGTGCAGGCCCAGCGCCGGGCCGCGGGTGACCAGGCCCGCCAGCTTCTCGTCCAGGTCGTCGAACGCTTCCCGGGCCGCCGCCAGGCCGTCGATGAGCAGGAACACGTCCCCGTACACCGACGCGGGGATCCGGCCGTCCGCGCGGGCGCGGCGCAGCGCCGCCGGGGAGTCGAGCCGGTGCCTGCGCATCAGCCGCTCCCGCTCGTCCAGGAGGACGGTCAGGTCGGACAGGACGCGCTCCACCCGTTCGGGATCGGACCGGGTGGCGACCGAGGCGACGTGCGGCAGCCGCTCCAGCGGGGTCATCGACCCGCCGCCGTAGTCCAGGCAGTAGATCGCGACCCGGCCCGGCGGGTAGCGCAGCGCCAGGCTCGCCACCAGCGTGCGCAGCAGCACCGACTTGCCGGTCTGCGGGCCGCCGAGCACGATCACGTTGCCGTCGCCGCCCGCGAAGTCCCAGACGGTCGGCTCCTGCCGCTGCTCGCGCGGCAGATCGGTCAGGCCCAGCACCGCGGTGATCTCCTCGG
This sequence comes from Actinomadura rugatobispora, assembly GCF_055379765.1. Classification (NCBI taxonomy): domain Bacteria; kingdom Bacillati; phylum Actinomycetota; class Actinomycetes; order Streptosporangiales; family Thermomonosporaceae; genus Actinomadura; species Actinomadura rugatobispora. The sequence goes on from NZ_AP029191.1 coordinate 3,919,012, forward strand.
GGCCGGGCTCGCCGCCCGTCCCGTCGAGGACGGCGCCGAGCGGCAGCGCCTCCGGCAGCGGGGGCAGCCACACCGGCCGGACGGGCGGCGCGGCGGCGTCCGCGATGCGGTCCACGATCACCCGCAGGACGCTGCGCCCGGCGGGATCGGCGGGCGCCTCCTCCCCGGCCGGGACCGGGCCGGCGCGCAGCAGCGCGCCGAGGCCGTTGCCGGGCAGCAGCGGCAGCACCGGCAGGTCGGGGCCCTCGTCGGGACGCGGCGGCGTGTACGGCCCGGACACCATCGCCGCCTTGAACCGCTCGAACACCGACGTGTCGACCTTGAGGATCCCCGACCCGGGCTCGGGCGGCAGGTGGTAGGCGTCCGGGACGCCGATCGCCTCGCGGCTCTCGGCCTCGGAGAAGGTGCGCAGCCCGATCCGGTACGACAGGTGCGACTCCAGGCCGCGGATCCGGCCCGACTCCAGGCGCTGCGTGGCCAGCAGCAGGTGCACGCCGATCGACCGGCCGATCCGGCCCACCGCCACGAACAGGTCGGCGAAGTCGGGATGGGCGGCCAGCAGCTCGGAGAACTCGTCGATGATCACCAGCAGGTGCGGCAGCGGCTCCAGGTCGGTCCGGCCGCCGTCGCGCAGCTCGGCGTGGGCGTGCACGTTGGGCAGCGCGCCCAGGTCCTTGAGCAACTGCTGGCGGCGGGTCAGCTCCCCGTACAGCGCCTCGTGGAACCGCTCCACCAGGGCGTCGTCGTCCGCCAGGTTGGTGATCATGCCGGCCGAGTGCGGCAGCGCGGCCAGGTCGGCGAAGGTGGCGCCGCCCTTGAAGTCGACCAGCAGCAGCGCCAGCCGGTCCGGCGGATGCGCGATCGCCAGCGCGCTGACCAGCGTCCGCAGCATCTCCGACTTGCCCGAGCCGGTGGCGCCCACCACCAGCCCGTGCGGGCCCATCCCGCCGAACGCCGACTCCTTCAGGTCCAGCAGCACCGGACGGCCGTCCGGGCCCACCCCGATCGGCACCCGCAGGAAGTCGCCCGCCGGCCGGGGCCCCCAGGTGCGGGACGGGTCGAGCGCCGCCGGGTCGGGCACGCCCAGGATGTCGGCCAGCCCGATCGTGGCGTGCAGCGCGTCGCCGGTGTCGTCGGCGGACGCCCGCAGCGGCGCCAGCTCACGCGCCAGCTCGGTCAGCAACGCCACGCCCGCCCGGTCGGCGACGCCCGTGACCGGCTCCGGCAGCGGCTCCTCGGACGCCTCGCCGGGCCGGTCGGCGCCCGGGACCGGCGTCAGCCGCTCCAGGGTGAGGGCGCCGTCCCCGTCCACGCTCACCCGGACGTCCACCGCCTCCGGCTCCTCCCGCCGGTCGGTGATCAGCACGATCACGTGGATGCCGAGCATGGCCAGGGACGGCACCGGCGGCACCGGCTCCAGCCCGGCCAGGGTCGCCTGGTACTCGCCGTCCACCACGACCACCAGCCGCCGGGTGCCCGGCCCCGGCGGGCGCCCGCGCCGCCGCTGCCAGGCGACGGTGCGCTCCTCGATCTCCTGTTCCAGCAGCTCGGCCATGCCCAGCGTGCCGGCGGCGACCAGCCGGGCCGGCAGCGGGCCGTCCAGCCGGCCCTCGGCGGCGTTGTGCGGCACCCACTTCAGCCAGTCCCACTCCACCGCCAGCCGCTCCGCGCGGACGACGGCCAGGCCCGCGTCGGCGGGCGAGGTGGTCGCCACCAGCTGCGCGGCCAGGGCCCGCGCCAGGTCCCGCCCGGCGCTCCGGCCGGCGACGACCGAGACCATCCCGGCCTCGGCCAGCGCCAGCTCCAGCGGCTCGCCCGCGACCTGCCCGTAGTGCCGCACCAGGCGGTCGGCGGCGTCCAGGCACACCGGGTCGTAGACGGTCAGCGGGTCGTCGCGGTCGATCCGGTCGGTCAGCGGACGGGCCAGCGGCGCGGTGCCCGTCCCGGCGCGCAGCCGCAGGAAGTCGGGGTCGGACGGGCGCCGCTCCCACCGGCGGCCGGGCAGCCGGGCCAGGTCGGGCAGCGCCCCGGGCGGCGGGTGCCGCATCGCCCCGGCCGCCCGCTGCGCGGCCACCACCTTCCGGAGCGTGCCGCGCAGCCCGTCGAGGTAGTCCAGATAGCGTTCGCGCTGCTCGCGGACGCGGCGGCGCGGCCCGTTGTACTGCGACAGGAACATCACCAGGCCGACGCCCACGCTGGCCACCATGAACAGCAGGCCGGCGGCGGCGAACAGCGGCCTGCGGCCCATCGTCAGGGTCATCAGCAGCCCGCCCGCGCCGGAGACGATCGGCATCATCAGCATCGCGCTCATCCCGCCGAGCGGAGCGTTCTCCGGCAGCTGCGGCGGCGCGGCCAGCATCAGCCGCTCGCCGCCCGGATCGGGCACCGGCCGCCTGGGCGGCCGCCGCACCGGGGTCGTGGCCACCTGAGTTCTCCTCCCGTACACCCGCCGGTCGGCTCCGCGTCAGCGAGGACCACGATGCTGACGATCGCTCCGGCCGCGGGGGAGATCATCCAACGGGGCGGCGGCCGGACGGCGAACGGAGGGTGGCCCGCACATGACGAGCGGAGGTTCGCAGGGGTGAAGCGGGCACTGGTGCGCCGGGCGGCGGCCGAGGAGACCGCGACGCAAGGCGGGTACTGCCGGGTCACGGTCGCCGGGCCGGGCCGCCGCGCCGACCTGGTGCTGCCGGCCGGGGTGCCGGTGTCGGTGCTGCTCCCGCAGCTGATGGCGCTCTGCGCGCCGGACCGCCCCGACCCGGACCCCGCCGCCTGGCGGCTGGCCCGGCTCGACGGCCGGGACCTGCCCGGCGCGGAGCCGCTGGCCGCCGCCGGGATCGCCGACGGCGAGGTGCTGATGCTGCACCCGCGCGCGGTACGGGTCCGGCCCGCCGAGGTCGAGGACGTGCGCGGCGCCGTCGAGGACCATGTGGACGCCACCTGGATCTGGGGGCCGTCCACCACCTACGGGTTCGCGCTGGCGCTGGCCGCGCTCGGACCGCCCGCCGTCGCCGTGGCCGCGGGCTGGGCCACCTCCTGGGACGTCCCGGCGGGAACGGCGGCCGGACGGGCGGGCTGCGCGGCGATCGCCGCCCTGCTGGCCGTGGTGGGCGCGTGGGCGTGCGGAGAGCGCACCTTCCTCGCCCGGCTGATGACGGGCGCGGCCTGCGCATGGGGAGCCCTGGCCGCGGCGCTCGGCGCCACCGCCGTTGCCGGAACCGCCCCGGTCCCCGCCGTCCTCGCGGTCCTGGCCGCCACCGGGGCGCTCGGCACGGCCGGGCTCGTCTGGTCGCGCGCCCCGTCCGCGCTGCCGTTCCTGAGCGGGTCCGCGGTGGCGGTCGCGGCGGCGGGCGCGGTGACGGCGGGTGAACTGCTCGGCGAACCCGGGCTCGGCGTCCGCACGGGCGCGGTGCTGCTCGTCCTCGCCGCCGGGGCGCTGCCCCGCGCCGCGCTGACGCTCGGCGGCCTGGCCGACGCCGACCAGCAGGCCCGCGACCACGGCCGGGTCCCCGCCGACCACCTCGACGACCGGCTCCGCACCACCGAGGACGTGCTGATCGGGGCGCTGCTGGGACTGTCCGGCGCCGCCTGCGTGCTGCTCGTGCTGCTGGCCGCGGGCGACGGCCGCGACCGGCTCCTCGCCGCCGTGGCCGCGCTGGCGCTGCTGCTCCGCTCCCGGCTGTTCGACCGCGTCCCGCAGGCCCTCGGCCCCCGCGTCGCGGGCATCGCCGGCCTGGGAGCCGCGGCCGTCGCCGCGGCCTCCGGGACCGCCCTCTCCGGCTGGACGCCCGCCCTCGCCGTGACGGCGGCGCTCGTGGCGGTGGGCCTGAGCGCCGTGCCGCTCGCGACCGTCCCCCGCGCCCGCCTCCGCCGCCTCCTCGACTGGACCGAACTGGCCGTGATCGTCGCGATGGTCGTCACCGCCGCCCACACCTTCGGCCTCTTCGACCGCCTCGGCCCCCTCCCCTTCTGACGAGAAGGCCGGACCAGGAGGAACCGTCCGTGAATCCCTGGTCCGGCCACACATGGTTCACCCGTGGTAGGAGGTCATCTCGACGCCGTTGCGGATGTCCCTGTTGTACTTGTCGAGGCTGTTGGCGGCGAACGTGTTGTAGTACTGCGCGTAGGTCTTGGACATCTCCCCGATGGGGTCGCGGTTGGGCGGTACCGCCGAGTCGAGCAGCGGCCGAATCAAATCCTGCATTTCGCGCTGTCCGATGGTGACCTGGTTGAGCCTCTTGATGGGGTCGGCCGGTTTATCGGTCCGGAGGTCCACTGGCACCACCTCCAGCGGCACCTTGCCGTTGCGGACGGCGGACTCGAGCATCGACAGCGTGGCCTCCGCTTCCAGCGCGGTCTGGGTGTACTTGTCGCTGCCGTTCGGCAGCTGCACCTCGACCGTCGGCGAGGTCACGCCGGCACGCACGTCGGCCCGGTAGATCTCAGTGCTCGAACCGATGATCGACTTGGCGTAGCCCGACCATTTGAACAAGTTGCCGACCGTCTCCTTGGCGAGGCCGGACCAGAGGGTCTTGGCGTTGGTGGAGCGGAACTCGGCATCGGTGCGGGCTTGCTGCTCGTTGCCGGTGCGGTCCATGGCCTCGTTCAGCATGCCCGCGTCATACAGAGCGCGCAGCTTGCCGTTGGCACCGCCGTATGTGGACGCTTTGTTCTGGCCCGTGGTGATCTGCTCGGTGACATAGCGCTGCAGATTGGCGTACTCGTACGCCTCCACCCCGGTGCCCAGGTGCCACGCCGCCTTCTCGTCGCCGGCGATCAGTTCGAAGAAGCGGGCGGCGTCGCCCTCGCCGACCTTCAGGTTGCCCCCGGCGTAGGCGGTCACCGTGGGATCCGTCATCTTTCCCTTGTCGGCGGAGATGAAAGCGGCGTCGGCTCCCTGGGGGTTGGGCACGACATCGGCGGCGAAACTGTCGAGGTGGTGGATGGCGATCTTGGCGAATTCCTTGGCCACTTCGGGGTTGACCATGCCCACCGAGTGCATGTCCGAGCCGATGTCGGCGAGGGCGGGGTACAGGCCGTTGTCCGCGTCGGTGACGGTCTCGATCAGGGCGGCCGCGGCCTCACCGGCGAGCTGCCGCCGCACGTCGTCGGTGTCGTCCCGGTCGTTCGTGCTCTCCTCGTAGATCCAGTCGGTGAGGCCGGTGACGGCCTTGCCGCCGTCGCTCCAGTCGTGGGAGTACAGCGACTTCAGCAGGTCCGGGGTCGGCAGACCCAGCTCGCCCGGATCGTGGTCGCCGGTGAGAAGCGCGTGGTTCGCCTCGATGTTGCGGGTGGCGACGTTCAGCATCGTGATCGCGGGCTTGTCGTCCCACCCCTGCCGCATGTCCGGGTGCGGGTTGTTGAGACTGTGATCGAGGTAGTAAGAGGTGGCGGAGACGAGCTGGGTGGAGAACTCCTTGCCGCCGGCATACTGGTGATCGCCACCGAGCAGCTGGCTGAGGGCTTTGTAGTTCTGGCTCCAGGCGTACTGGATCGTCCTCCCGTCGCCTTCTCCGACCGGGACGCCCTTGAACAGTTCGTGGATGACCGGCGGCAGCTTGTCATAGCCGCCGCCGACCTTCTCGTCGGACAGCAGCAGCAGGCCGCCGCCGAGCGCGTTGATCGTGTCACGCTGGAGGAGCGGGTCGTCGCCAAGGCTCTTGTCGCCCTTGCCGTTGAGGAAGCCGGGGAGCGTCTTGAACAGGTCGGGGCCGAGCGCGCCGTAGAAGCTCTGCAGGTACTGGATGGTCCTCGGGTCCAGTTGCCCGCCCTGCGCCGTGCGGAAGGTTCCCGCCTGCACGGCGGCGTTCAGCGCCGCGATCATGGCGGCGTACTCGGTGTCGGGCGGAAGCTTGCCGGTCGTGTAGGCCTTGAACTTCTCGGCGTCCGCCGCGGCGAGTTCCGGGTTCAGCGGCAGCGGGGCCTCGGCACCACGGATGTTGAACGGTGCCCAGGACAACGCCCCGGCCTCGACCAGGTACCTCACGTTCTCCGGGGTCGGTCCGGCGGTGAGCCGGTTGCCGAGGTCCGCGGCCGTCTGCTGCAGGGTCGACCAGGCGCTGTCGATCTGCTGGTTCAGATATCCGAGCTTCTCCTCCGCGGCCACCTCGAGGTCTTCTCTGTTGAAGGTGGGGCCGCCCGCCCCTTTCACCGCCTGCTGCGAATCCTTGGGAAGGGTCTGCTCGTAGAGCGTCAGCTCCGACCCCACGACACCGAAATTATTGCCCTTGGCGGTGTTCCACTCGTCGATGAGCTGCTGCCGGCGCGCCTTGAAGTCCCGGACGGCCTTGGCCCATGCCAGCGTGACCCCGGCACCGAAGTAGACGGCCTCGACCGCCGTCTTCCAGTCCTCGACGTTGTATCCGGTCTGACTGGTGATCTCGCTCGCCACCAGGGAGGTGAAGTTGAGCGCCGAGCTGTCCAGCGTCGCCCTGAGGTCACCGGAGCGTCCGATGATGCGGCCGGCGGTCGCCCAGAACAGGTTCGCCGCCGCCTCGATCAGGGCGGGGTCCGCCGCGGTGTCCGTTGGCTGGAATTCCCTCATCACTGCCCCCGGGGGATCTCGTAGTTGAGGTTCCGGAGCAGCGCCTGAGTGGCGCTCATGTCGCCGGTGATGGTCTGGTCGGTCTGCCCGACGTGGGTTCCGGCGGCCACGATGTTGCCGCTGAGCGTGACTCCGTGCGTCTGCACGCGGGCCATGGCCGACACGTTGGCCTCGCAGTAGGCCAGGTAACCGCGCTGGATGGGCGCCTCGACCGCCCGGATGTTCGTTTCCGACACCACCATCTGGAACTCCATGACCAGTTGTTCGAAGGTGCCGGCCAGTTCCTCCGCCACATTCCCCTGGGTCACCGCCTGGCCCGGATTGGCCCCGACCTCCGCCATGACGCCCCCTTCACACGTTTTTGCGGGGAGCGTAAGCGATCTCCGGGGCCGTACCGTGAGCGCCCGGTGAACATTTCTCCGAGCGAAGTTCACCCCGTGGACACCTGCCCTTAATCGACCATCGAACCGTTCGGGTACGGGCCCTTCGGAATTACCGAAGGGCGGGGATCGGCTCCCATCCCCTACGGATCCGCGCTGGGGTACCGTCGGCACCTTCACTTCGCGGGCGCGCTCCACACGAACCGGGGGGAAGGTGTTCACCCGTGCGTCGCCCGGCGCTCATCTTGATCGAATTGGCTTTGCTCGGCGTGTCCTGGTCTGGATACCGGGGCGATCGAATGCGATCGGGAGGCGGCATGGGGGCCGAATTCATCGGGCTCACCCAGGGCGGGGCCCTGGGGCAGGGCGGCGACCAGCTCAGCGCCGAGGCGCGGAACCTGCTCGCCCAGGTGCAAACGCTGGGCGCGGACATGGAGCGGGCCGGGGAGGCGATCCAGGGAGCGGGGCTGTCCTCGCTGAACGGGGCGATCGGCGAGCTGATGACCCGCTGCGGGGAGCTGATCCGCTGGTGCGACCAGAACGGCGTCAAGCTCGTCACCGCCAACAACGACGTCGGCCAGACCGTCACGCAGACGGTCGACGACTTCAGCGCGGCCAAGGGCCAGTTCACCTCGCTCGAGCGTCCCATCACGGCCTGAGAGGACATCGCATGGGCAACAACGGAGGCTTCGAGGTCTACGGCAACTCCGGCAAGCTGACCGGGCTGGCCGGAGACCAGGCCCACCACCTGGGCCGGCTGCGCGCGCTGCTGACCGCGATCGACGGGCAGGCCCGCACGACGCTGAGCCAGTGGGAGGGCGCGGGCAACGAGAGCGCGACCCGGCTGTTCAACGAGTACGAGCAGCACTTCAACCAGGTGAACGCCGCGTTCCAGAGGCTGGTCACCACCACCGAGAGCGCCGGGACCCAGTACGGCGCGCTGGCCCGGCGGCTGGACGGGATGTTCTGAGCGATCCGCCGTCCGCCTTCCAGGCGACGCCGTCGGCCGAGCGGTACGTCCTGCAGGCCGACGCGCTGCGCCGCCGCCAGCTGAACGGCGCGCTGCTGTACGGGTCGGGCCGCAGCTGGCGCCGCCGCCAGCGGATCTGGCCCGCCGTGGTGGCCGGGGTGGTCGTCGTGTCCGTCGTCATCGGCGCGCTCACCCTGGCCGCCGCGTTCCAGCGGCAGCAGGAGCTGAACCGGGAGCAGCAACTGCGCGACGGGGTCGCCGCCTTGTCCCGGCCGTCCGGGTAGCGAGAGAGAGAACGTGTCAGTGCGGCAGCAAGGGACCGGGGTGCCGGTCCGGGCGCGGATCGGCGGCTGGGCCACCGCCACGGTGATCACCCTGGCGCTGCTGGCCAGCCTGCTCGGCGGCGGCCGGATCGGGCACGCCACCGCGGCCTCGGACGGCAGCGCCTGGCTGTGGAGCCGGCCCGGCGGGACGGTGAGCAAGGTCAGCGCGCAGACCGGGCAGGTCGAGCGCACCCTCCAGGTCCCCGGATCGGGCGGTCACCGGGTGCGGGTCACGCAGAACGACCGGCACCTGCTGATCCACGACCTGGACACCGGCCGGGTGTCGTCGCTGGACCTCAGCGCCCTGGGGCTGTCCGGGCAGGCCGACGTCGGCCTGCGCGGCGACCCGCACCTGGCGATGGGGAACGGCGCCGCCGCCGTGATCGAACGGACCGGCGGGGAGGTCCGCGCCGTCGACCCGGCCACGCTGCGGCCGACCGGGGCGGTGCTGCGGCTGCCGGGGCCTCTGGTCGGCGGCGCGTTCGACGGCTCCGGCGTGCTGTGGGTGGCGCTGCCGCAGCAGGGCACCGTCACCGGGTTGAAGATCACCGAGCGGGGTCCGAAGGCGGTCCGCACCGTCGAGGTCGCCGAACCGGGCCGGGACCTGGCGGTCACCGTCCTGGACCAGGGCGCCCTGGTGGCCGACCGCGGCGGCCGGGACCTGGTGGTGGCGAGCGGCGAGGCGACCCGCCGGCTGACCGCGCCGGTGGCCCTGGCGGGCGCGATCATGCCGGAGCGCACCCATGGCGCGCTGGCCGCGGTGACCGTGCCCGCCGCCGGGGCCGTGGTCACCGTCGCGGACGTGCGCAAGGGCGGTCCGATCCGCTCGTTCCGGTTGAGCGACCCCGTGCAGGAGCCCGCGGTGCCGTTCTCGGGCAAGGTGTACGTGCCCGTGCGGGAGACCGGCCAGGTGCGGGTGCACGACCCGTCCGGGCCGCAGACGGGCGTGCTGACGATGCCGTCCGGGCGCGGCGACATCGAGCTCCAGGTGCGTGAGGGCAGCCTGTTCGTCAACGCGCCGGGCGGCAGGGACGCGCAGGTCGTGGGCTCGGACGGCCAGGCCCGTCCGGTCGGCAAGGACGGGCTCGGCACCGGGCCGGGCGGCGACGGTCCCGGTGTCACGCGGCCCGGGGCGCCACCGCCGCAGGTGGCGGCGCCGCCCGCGGTGCCGAACTTCCCCGAGCCGGTGGACACGCGGAGGCCCGTCGTCGATCTGCGCCCGCGCGTCCCGGAGGACGAGCCGTCCTCCAGACCGTCGGCAGAGCCCGAGGAGCGGCCGTCGCCCAAGCCGTCCGGGGAGCCGAGCCCGAAGGCCGCGCCGCGGGAGCGGTCCGCTTCGCCGTCGCCGGAGGGGAAGCCGTCCACGGAGCGGCCTCGCTCGTCGACGCCGACGAACCCGAATCCGGCACCGCCGCCTCCCCCTCCGCCTCCGCCGCCTCCGGCGACCAACCCGTACACGCCGCAGCAGGTCTGCGGCAGCGGCTACAAGGTGCAGCGGTCCTCGTCGTTCGCGGGCGGGCACGTCTACCAGCTCTACAGCGCCGCCACCAAGAACAACTGCGCGGTCGCCATGAAGACCTCCAGCATCGGCACGGCGACCCCGGCGTGGGTTCGGCTGGAGAGCCAGCGGGGCGCGAAGGTCGTCTCCGACAGCGGTTCCTTCAAGTACTACGCCGGGCCGGTGTACGTGAACGCGCCCGGCGACTGCGTCCGGTACTCGGGCGGCGCGAACGGCGGCAGCGCCTCCGCGGGCTGGGCCAACTGTGGCTGATCCGCTCCGACGCGCACGATCGAGAGGAGAAGGGTGAGCGCCCCCACGGCCGTGTCCCCCACCCCGGCAGGCACCGTGACCGAGGAGGAGGCGGTGCTGGCGGCCGACGCCTTCGACCGGATGGCGGCGGCCATCGAGTCGGCGGCCCGCTGCGCGCCCGCGACGGTGCGGCTGGTCCTGACGGCGTTCGCGACCGGCGGGCACGTCCTGCTGGAGGACCTGCCGGGCATGGGCAAGACGACCCTGGCACGGGCTCTGGCGGCGGTCACCGGCGGCACGTCCCGGCGCGTCCAGTGCACGCCCGACCTGCTGCCGTCCGACATCACCGGGGTGACGATCTTCAACGAGCGCAGCCGGGAGTTCGAGTTCCACCCCGGCCCGGTCTTCGCCAACGTCGTCATCGTGGACGAGGTCAACCGGACCTCGCCCAAGACGCAGTCGGCGCTGCTGGAGGTGATGCAGGAGGAGCAGGTCACCGTGGACGGCACGGCGCATCCGGTGCCCCGTCCCTTCCTGGTGGTGGCGACGCAGAACCCGGTCGAGATGGAGGGCACCTTCCCGCTCCCCGAGGCGCAGCTCGACCGGTTCCTGATGCGGCTGTCGCTCGGCTACCCGGGCGAGGAGGCCGAGCTGTCGCTGATGCGCGGTTCGTCCCTGACCGCCCCCGGCGACCTGAGTCCGGTGCTGGACGGCGAGCAGGCGTCGCGGCTGGGGCTGATCGCAGGCCGGGTCACGTTCGCCGAGCCGGTCTACGAGTACGTGCTGCGGCTCGCCCAGCGCACCCGCCGCCATCCGAGGCTGCGCGCCGGGGTCTCGATGCGGGCGACCATCGCGCTGTGCCGCGTCGCGCGGATGCACGCCCTGGCCGACGGCCGCCCGTTCGTCACGCCCGACGACGTCAAGGCGCTGGTGACTCCTGTGTGGGGGCACCGGCTGGTGCCGCTGTCGGGCCTGGCCACCGCCGACGAGGCCGCCGAGCTGCTGGACGGCGTACTGGGCGAGGTCCCGGCTCCGGGCCCGCACGAGAACCCGCGCTAGCGGTGGCCGCCGGGTCGCCCCGCCCCACCGCCCGCGGCTGGGGGCTGCTCGCCGCCGGCGCCGGCCTGTGCGGCGGCGGTCTCGGGTTCGGGTATCTGGCGCCGGCCGTCCTGGGGGCGCTGGCCCTTCCCGCCGTCGCGGCGGGGCTGCTGCTGGCCGGCCGGTCCCGTCCGGTGGACGTGCGGCGGCGGTGCCCGGCCGTGCGCGCCCGGGCGGGCGAACCCGTGACGATCACCTTGGCGCTGGACCGCCCGCGGCCGTCCGAGGTGGTCGAGCGGGTGGCGGGGCCCGACGGCGAGGCGGTGATCTCGCTGGGGACGGCCCGCGCCCGGATGCGGTACGAGGTGGCGGCCGGGCGGCGCGGGGTCGTGAAGGCGGGCCCGCTGCGCCTCGTCCGGACCGATCCGCTGGGGCTGGCGCGGACGTCCTGCCCCGCCGACGACGTGCCGGTCCGGGTGCTGGTCCATCCGCGTCACCATCCGCTCGCCGCCGTGCCCGCGGGCGGCACGGGCGGGCGGGACACCTCGACGGCGGCGACCCGGGCGAGCGAGGGGGCCTTCGCGGGGTTGCGCGATCACGCGCCGGGCGACGACGTCCGCCAGGTGCACTGGCGGACCTCGGCGCGCCGGGGGCGGCTGGTGGTGCGCGAGCAGGCCGACGCCGTCCAGGCGGGCGTGACCGTGCTGGTGGACGACCGTCACGGCCCCGCCGAGCTGGACGAGCTGGCCGAGGTCGCGGCCTCGATCGTGGAGCACCACCCCGCCGTCCCGGTCGAGCTGCGGCTGGCCTCCGGCGCCCTGTCGCCCGCGACGGCGAGCCGGACCGCGCACCTGGACCTGCTGGCGGAGGCCGGGGCCCTGCCCGGCGCCGACTTCGCGGCGGCGTGCGGGCGGCTGCGCACCGGGTCGGGCCGGGTGGTCGTGCTGCTCCCGGGCGCGGCGGAGGAGGACGTACCTACCGCGCTCGCGGCCCTGACCGGGCGCACGGCGCTCTCGCTGGTGGGCGTGCTCGGAACGGCGAGCGGCGTGGAGCCCCCGCGTGGCGTGAGACTCCTGGAAGCGCCCGACGCGGCGGCGTTCACCGAACGCTGGAACCGGACGCGGTGGTGGGCGCGATGAGCCGCGTCCGCGCCCTGGTGGAGGCGCTCGCGATCGTGGCGGCCTCCGGCGCCGCGGTCCCGCTGCTGGCGGCCGGTTACGACAGCCCGCGACCGGTGGGGGCGGTGCTGCTCGCCGCCGCCGTGACCGCGGTCGCGGTGACCGCCGGGACGTATCGGGCGCTGCCGAGGTTCGGTCCCGCCGTCGCGCTTCCGGCCGGGCTGCCCGTGGCGTTCGCCGGGCTGGTCGCGCTGGCCGCCTTCCGGCCGGGGCCGGTGCGGGAGCCGGTGCCCGGCGCGCTGGACGCCGTCCTGCATTCGGGCGCCCGGATCCTCACCACCGCCTCCCAGGCACCGATGACCGTGGACCTGGTCGCGTTCCCGCTGCTGGCGGTGTGGCTGGCGGGCGCGACCGGCACGGCGCTGCGCCGAGACGGACGCGGTCTGCCCGCGCTGCTGCCGGGAACGCTGCTGCTGGCGGGAGCGGCGGCGCTCAACCCGGACGCGGACGGCCCCGGCTACTGGTCGGCGGCGCTGCTCGCCCTCGCCGGGGTGGTGCTGCTCGTCTTGTCGCCGCCGGAGCGTTCCTCCGCCACGGCGGCGGGGATCACGGTCCGGGTGCTCGCGGACGGCCCCAAGCCCGCCCCCGGCGGGTTCCGGACGCGCCGTGGTGCAGCGGGGGCTGCGCTGGCCTGCGCGGTGGTCGCTCCCGTGCTCGCCGTGGTCGTGGCGGCGCCCGGCGTCCTGAACGCTTGGCCGGTACGGGCGGCCGACCCGCGCACCGTCGTGGACTCCCCGGAGGAGCCGCGCGAGGTGCGCAATCCGCTGGCGTACCTGTCGGCGTGGGCGGCCGATCCGGACCGTCCCCTCATGACGGTGCGGGGGCCGCGCACCAGCCTTCGGTGGGTGGCGCTCGCGGAGTTCACCGGGCCGACCTGGCTGCCGGACAGTTCGTACCGGCCGTCGGGGCCTTCGGTGCCGTCCGCCAAGGTGCGGCCGCCGCGTGCGACGCGCACGTCGGTGGAGGTCTCTGTCGGAGACCTGCCCGGTGACTGGGTGCCCGTCCCTGGGACGCCCACCCGCATCGACGGGCTCGACTTCGGCTACGACGAGGTCTCCGGCACGGCCCTGTCCTCGGCCGGCCCCATGACGGGCAGGACGTACCGCGCGGCGGGTTCCGTCCCCGACTGGTCTGGCGGTGAAGCCTCTCGGGCGACGCCCGCGCTCGGTCCCGGTTTCGAGCGGTACGTGCGGCTGCCGCAGGGCGCGCCCGCGCGGCTGGCCGACATCGCCCGCAAGGCCGCCGGGGACGGCACCCCGCACCAGCGCGCCTCCCGCCTGGCCGAATACCTCCGCGAGAGCTACACCTTCGGGTCCGCGGCACGCGGCGGGCACGGCTACGCCGACCTGAACGAGTTCCTCGTGGAGCCGGGACGCAAGGGCGGCGGCGGGACGTCCGAGCAGTTCGCCAGCGCGTTCGCGGTCCTGGCGAGGGCCGCCGGGCTGCCGAGCCGGATCATGGTCGGGTTCGGGCCGGGCACCGGGGGCGACGGCGGGCGCGTGGTCCGCACCGGGGACGCCGTGGCCTGGGGAGAGATCTACTACGAGGGTCTCGGGTGGGTGTCGTACGACCACAACCCGCGCGTGCGCTCGGCGGCGGCCGCCCGTCCAGGGGGCGATGAGGGCGCTTCCGGCGGGACGGGCCCGCGCGGCGGCGTGCAGACCCTGACACCGCCTCGTGCTGCGGCGACCGGCACCCGTCCGGGATCGTCCGTGTGGCCGGTCGTGGGAGGCGCCGCCGCAGCCGTTCTTGCGCTGTACCTCGTCGTCGTACCGTTGCTGCGGTGGCGGCGGCTCCGGCGGATGCGCCGGGTGAAAGGCCACGCTCGGCAGGCCCTGACCGCCTGGACGGAAGTGCTGGTCGCGATGCGTCTCGCCGGTGTCCCGGCCTCAGCCGCCGCGACCGCCTCCGAGGTGGCGGGCCACCTTGAGCGCTCCCTTCCGGGCACGGACGCGCCACGGCTCAGGCGGATGGCCGGGATCGTGAACGCGGCGGGCTTCGGCGGCCCGGTCACGGCGGCCGACGCCTCGTTCGCGGTCGCGTCGGCGCGTTCTCTGATCGGCGCGCTGCGCAGATCGCTGCCGTGGTGGCGGCGGGCGTCGTGGTGGTGGGACCCGCGCCCGCTGCGGTGGCCGGCTCAGCCCCGCTTGACCCGGCGGGTGCAGACGGGCTCGGCGTGGGCCACGCGGTCGACGTCCACGACCGCGACCACGGTCAGGCAGTAGTCCACGCTCGGATTCAGCGCGGTGACCACGACCTTCTCCGTCCCGGCCGGGGCGCTCGCCAGCGTGGACGCCGGACGGCCCTCAGGGCCGCCCACCACGTAGTGGGCCGCCCTGCCCCCGCTGCGGTCCTCCCAGGACACCTCGATCGACACCCGGCCGTCGACGATCCGCACCCGTCCGGGCAGGTACTCCTTGGCCGGACGGACCGCGGTCGGCGTGGAGGTCGGCACCGACGGCGCCGCCCGGGGCGGCTCCTCGGCCGTCCGCCCGCCGGAAAGCAGGCCGGTCACGCCGATCCCGGCCCCCACGACCGCGAGCGCGACCACCGCCGCGACCACCGGGCCGACGCGGCGGCGCGGACGTGACGGCCCTCCTAGCGGCCCTCGCCTGCGTTCGGTCGCTTCCGGCGCGGGCTCGGCCGCGCGGTGGCCGTCGTCGCCGCCGATGCCGTCCTCGCCCCACGACCAGCCGGGAAGCCGGTCCCAGTCACGGGACGGCCCCGGAGGCGGTGGCACCGGGCGCGGCGGTTCGGCGGGCGCCGGGAGTTCGCCCAGGCCGTCGGCCAGCGTCCGGACGAACGCCGCCGCCGACGGGAAGCGGTCGCCGGGTTCGGGCGCCGTCGCGGTGCCCAGCGCGCTCACCAGCCAGCCGGGCACGTCGTCGCGAGGCAGCGGCGGCACCGGCTGGTTCAGGGCGCTCTTCCGGATCGTCCACAGGTCGTCGCCCGTGTAGGGCGGACGCCCGGCCAGCAGCGTCCACAGGGCCGCGCCGAGGCCGTACACGTCGGCCGCCGCCGTAAGCCGCTGCCGCCGCAGCGCTTCCGGGGCGGCGTGCGCGGCGTCGACGCGGTCCAGGTCGACCGGGTCCAGCACTCCGAGGGCGGAATGGGCGGCGAGCCCGCGCAGAGTCGCCGCGCCCGTCAGCAGCGGGCCGTCGACGCCCCGGAGGATGTTGCCCGGATGCACATCGCCGTGGACGAGCCCTTCGTCGTGAAGGGCCTGCAACGCCCTTCCGGCCGCGGCGGCCACCTCGACCGCCTGCCGGACGGGCATGGGTCCCCCGCCCGAGTAGGTGGTCCCGTCATGGTGCGGCAGCGTCACGTACCGGCGCCCGGTCGTGGTCATGCCGGTGCCGAGCACCGTGAGGGCGCGCTCGTCGCGGGACGCGCGGCCGAGCGCGTCGAGGTCGTCCTGCGGGATCTGCCCGCCGTCGCGCTGCACCCGCACCGTGACCGCGTCCCCGGACTCCTCGTGGACGGCCCGGTAGGTGACCGCGCCCGCGCTGCGGCGGATCACCGACAGCTCGCGGTACCCGGGCAAAAGGCTCGGTGCGTCCCCGTCGCCGGACATGGCGGCGCCCTCCCCTTGGTACCGCTCGGCAGGCCACCGTCCAGTGTGCAGGCGCGGCCGGAGCCGCACGAGACGCCGGGCGGCACGAACGTGATCATTCGGCCTTCCGTCACCGTCCGGGCGACGGACGTCCACCGCGCGTTCACCGTCAGCGGACGTGCGCGCCGCGGTTCGCCGGGATGGCGGGAAGGCTCGGGCCGTCCGCGACGGGCCTGCCCGCCGGGCGGACGGTGGCCAGGAGGACCACCGCGGCGATCAGCTGGACGCCCATGACGATGGCCTGCGTGACGGGCGCCTGGACGCTCAGCAGGACCATCGTCAGGTTGGTCGCGAAGTGCACCGCGACCGCGGCGAGGACACCGGCGCGCTCGTAGGCGTAGCAGACCAGCATGGCCATCGGGACGGCGCTGACGGCGAAGAGCACGCCGCTGGGGCTCGTCACGCCCAGCTGGTTCTGGACGGTCCCGTCGATGAAGAACAGCGGCATGTGCCACACGGCCCAGATGACGCCCAGGATCAGGCTGACCTGGAAGCGGTTCAGCGAGGCGCGCATCCTCGGGTAGGCGGTGCCGCGCCAGCCCGGCTCCTCGGCCAGCGGGCCGGCGACCAGGATGTTGACGAGGAACGCCACGGGGCCGCCCGGGTAGGTCGTCATCACGTCCTTCGCGTCCTCCAGGCTCGGCGCGGGGCCGCCCGCCGCGTGCGCCACGAACGCGGCCCCCAGGACGAGCGCCGAGGCCAGCGCCAGCAGCAGCGGCGTCCAGCCCAGGGCCGCCGGCCGGAACCGGACCGCGTGTTCGGGGACGGGCTCGCCGCGGCGGGCGCGGCGGATCCGGATCACCAGGGCGGCGATCAGAGGGCCGAAGGCGCCGAACACGTGGAACGCGAGCGTGGGAGGCTTGGTCGAGGATCCGCCGATCCCGATCGCCACGGCCCAGGACGCCCAGCTCAGGGCGAAGGCGATGGCCATGAACAGGACCAGGTCGTTCCGGTACCGGCCGGGGGCGGCGGGGCGTGCGTGTGAAGCGGTCATGGGTTCCCTCTGTCGGTGTCCACTGTCTTGCGTGCGTGCAGGCGGGGGTCAGGAAGAGGTCGTTCTCTCCTCGGCGGGCCTCTCCCCGGGAGTCGCGTCCAGTCGGCGGGTGAGCCAGGTGGCGATGAGCGCCAGGAGGTCGGGGTCGACCGGGCCGCGCAGGAGGCGGCGGTAGGAGCGCACGGTGTGGTGCCCCGGGTCGTGGCGCAGCACGTGGGTGAGGCCGGGGACGCGATGGATCTCGGTCGGGCCGGGCACCAGCCGCTGGATCTCGTCCAGGTCCGCGGGATCGATCTGGACGTCCTTGTCGCCCGTGACGGCCAGGACGGGAGCCCGGATGGCGGTGAGATCGTCGCGGGTGTCGTGGACGAGCATCTCGCGCATCCAGCGGGCGTTGACCGGGAGCCCCGCCACGCGCGCCACGTCCGTCCGGGTCTCCTTGAGCCGGGCGAGGACCCGGCCGCCCAATGCCCGCAGCGGCCGCCGCAGGAGGCGGACGGGGGCGGGCATGCCCTGGAGGATCGAGCGGGCCTGCCAGCGGAAGGCGTCCTCGCCCAGGCGGGCGTATCCGGCCAGCAGCACCACCGCCCGCACGTCGTGGCGCGCGCCGAGGGCCATGGCGTGCAGGGCGCCTTCGCTGTGGCCGATGACGCCGACGGCGTCGGCACGGACGGCGGGGTGCCCGGCCAGGGCGCGCAGGGCGGCGGCGGCGTCCTCGCGGTTGTCGGTGAAGCCGGTGGCCTGCCACCGGCCGGGCGTGGCGCCCGCGCCGCGCCGGTCGTAGCGCAGCGTGGCGATGCCCTTCTCCGCGAGGGCGGCGGCCAGCGGGGGGCCGAGGTTCGCGGGGAGCTTGGGGGTGTTGCCGTCGCGGTCCAGGGGCCCTGAGCCGTGCAGGAGCAGGACGGCGGGGTGCGGACCGGGGCCCGCCGGCAGGGTCAGGGTGCCGGCCAGTCGGGTCCCGTCGTCGGCGGTGACCGTCATGTCGGTGTCGGGCAAGACGTCGCCTCTCGTTTTGTTCTCAACTCTGAGAACGTTATCAGGCATGAGATCATGAAGTCATGGCGACCGCGAACCTGCTCCTCCACCCCGTCCGGCTGCGCATCCTGCAGACCCTCGTCGGCGCCGACGAGATGACCACCGCCCAGCTGCGCGAACGGCTGCCCGACATCCCCCCGGCCACCATGTACCGGCACATCGCCACCCTCACCCAGGCCGGCATCCTGGAAGTGGTCCGCGAACGACCCGTCCGCGGCACCGTCGAACGCAGCTACCGCGTCCGCCAGGACGAGGCCCTCGTCGACGCCGACGCCCGCGCCACCATGACCAAGGAGGACCACCGGCAGGCGTTCGCCGTGTTCACCGGGGCCCTGATGGCCGACTTCGACCGCTACCTCTCCCGCGACGACGCCGAACCCGCCCGCGAAGGCGTCCTCTACCGGCAGGGCGCGGTATGGGTGACCGCCGACGAGTTCGCCGCGCTGGTCGAAGAGATCGAGGCCGCCGTCGCCCGCCGCACCCGGACCACCCCCGGCGACGGCCGCACCCGCCACCTCCTCAGCCTCGTCTTCGTCCCCGACAAACCCGACGTCGAGAGCCCCCCGGGCGACGAACCTTGAACGCCCGGTTGCCTTACGCTGCATGGGTGATCGTGTCGGGGGAGACCGGGCGAGTGCTGGTGGTGGACGACGATCCCACCGTCGCCGAGGTCGTCGCCCGCTACCTGGTGCGCGACGGTCATCGGGTCGAGTGCGTGGCCGACGGGCGCGATGCTCTGCGGCGGGCTCTGGAGGACCCGCCCGACCTGGTCGTCCTCGACCTCATGCTGCCCGGTCTGAACGGTCTCGAGGTGTGCCGCAGGCTCCGTGAGACCTCCTCGGTGCCGGTCGTGATGCTGACCGCGCTCGGTGAGGAGACCGACCGGCTGGTCGGTCTGGAGACCGGCGCCGACGACTACGTCACCAAGCCGTTCAGTCCCCGGGAGCTGGCCCTCCGGGTGCGGTCGGTGCTGCGCCGGGCCCGCGGCCTGGTGGTCCCCGCCGGTACCGGGGTGCTGCGCGACGGCGACCTCAGGGTGGACGCGCTGGCGCACGGGGCCGAGCTGCGGGGCGCCCCGCTGAGCCTGACCGCCCGCGAGTTCGACCTGCTGGCGTTCCTGATGCGCCACCCGCGGCGGGTGTTCACCCGGGACGAGCTGCTGGAGCGGGTGTGGGGCTGGTCGTTCGGCGACACCGCCACGGTCACCGTCCACACCCGGCGGCTGCGGGAGAAGATCGAGGACGACCCGACCGCGCCGCGGCGGATCGTCACCGTCTGGGGCGTCGGCTACCGCTACGAGCCCGCCGGCGCAGGGGAGGCGCCGCCGTGATCCCCCTGTCCGACCTGCTGCAGGTGGTCTGGTACGCGGCCGTCGCGGCGCTGGGCGTCGCCGCGGCCGGGCTGGCGCTCCTCCACCTGCTGCGCGGCCGGTCCATCGCCGTCCAGCTCGGCCTGGTCGGCGTCGCGACGGTGCTGGCGACCGTCTCCGGCATCGTCGTGATCACGTTCATGATGGTGCTGAACGACCACGACCAGTCGGTGGTGCTCGCCGTCGTCGCCGCCTCCGGCGCGGTCGCCGCCGGGGTGTCGGTGCTGCTGGGCCGCCGCCTGGTCGCCGCCAACCGCGTCCTGGTCGCGGCCGTGCGCGCCGATCCGTACCGGGTGCCGGGCGCCCGCCTGCCCGCCGAGCTGGCCGAGCTGGCGCGCGAACTGGACGACGCCTACCGGCGGCTGGCCGAGGCCCGCGCCCGTGAACGGGCGCTCGAGTCCAGCCGCCGCGACCTCGTCGCCTGGGTCAGCCACGACCTGCGCACGCCCCTGGCCGGGCTGCGGGCGATGGCCGAGGCGCTGGAGGACGGCGTCGTGGCCGACACCGAGACCGTGGCGCGCTACCACGGCCGCATCCGCGTGGAGGCCGACCGCCTGTCGGAGATGGTGGACGACCTGTTCGAGCTCTCGCGCATCCACGCCGGGGCGCTGCGGTTGTCGCGGCGGCGGGTCGGGCTTCAGGACCTGGTCGCCGAGGTCGTCACGGGCACCGAGGCGCTGGCGAAGGCCAAGGGCGTCCGGCTGCGCGGCGAGGTCCGGCGCCGCACCCCCGTCGAGGTGGACGCGGGTGAGATGGAACGGGCGCTGCGCAACCTGATCGTGAACGCGATCCGGCACACCCCCGAGGACGGCA
This sequence comes from Actinomadura rugatobispora, assembly GCF_055379765.1. Taxonomy (NCBI): domain Bacteria; kingdom Bacillati; phylum Actinomycetota; class Actinomycetes; order Streptosporangiales; family Thermomonosporaceae; genus Actinomadura; species Actinomadura rugatobispora. The sequence goes on from NZ_AP029191.1 coordinate 3,939,019, forward strand.
CCGTCGAGATCACCGGCGAGGTGGACGAGGGCATGGCGTGCGTGAGCGTCGCCGACGGGTGCGGCGGCATCCCCGAGACCGACCTGCCCCGGGTGTTCGACGTGGCGTTCCGCGGCGAGAGCGCCCGCACCCCGGGCGGCGGCGCGGGCCTCGGCCTGGCCATCGCGCGCGGCATCGTGGAGGCGCACTCCGGGCAGATCGGCGTGGCCAACGCGGGTCCCGGCTGCCGCTTCGTCGTGCGCCTCCCGCTGGCCCCCTGACGGCGGCGGGCCCGGCCGTCTCCGTCCCTCGGGTCAAATCGTCGGCGGCAAATCTTACGAGGTTCGTACGGGATGGGCTCGGGCCGCGTTTCCGTACGTCCGCCCCCTTACGTTCGTCGCATGCGAGTGCTGCTCACAGGTTCGGCCGGATTCATCGGCTCGCACGTCGCCGAGGCCCTCGCGGCCTCTGGGCACGAGGTCCGCGAGCTCGATCTGCGCGCGGGCGAGGAAGCCGGAGACGTACGGGACCCCGAGGTGGTGGCGCGCCGCCTGCGCGGCGTGGACGCGGTCTGCCACCAGGCCGCGATGGTCGGCCTCGGCGTGGACGTGTTCGATCTCCCGGCCTATGCGGGTGTGAACGTGCAGGGCACGGCGGTGTTGCTGGCCGAGATGGCCCGTGCGGGGGTGCGAGGGCTCGTGCTGGCGTCGTCGATGGTCGTGTACGGCGAAGGCGCCTACACCTGCGACGTCCATGGGAACGTCCGGCCGGGCCCACGGTCGGAGACGGATCTGCAGGCAGGACGCTACGAGCCGGCGTGCCCCGTGTGCGAGAACCCTCTAGAACCCGGGTTCGTCCATGAGGAGGCCGCCCTCGATCCGCGCAACGTCTACGCCGACACCAAGGTGGCCCAGGAACATCTGGCCGCATCCTGGGCGCGCATGACCGGGGGCAGGGTCGCGGCCCTGCGCTACCACAACGTGTACGGCCCACGGATGCCCCTGAACACGCCCTACGCGGGGGTGGCGGCGCTCTTCCGTTCGCGGTTGGAGCGCGGAGAACCGCCGTTGGTGTACGAGGACGGGCGGCAGCGACGCGACTTCGTCCATGTGCGCGATGTGGCCCGCGCCAACGTCCTCGCTCTGGAGTCGCTCAAAGACAGGAGCGAGGGTGAGTCGCGGGCGTACAACATCGCCAGCGGTACCCCTCGTTCCATTGCCGAGATGGCTCACGCGCTGGCCGAGGTGTACGGCGGCCCAGAGCCGCAGGTGACCGGTGGTTACCGCCTGGGCGATGTGCGCCACATCGTGGCGACCCCGGAGCGCGCGCGGAACGAACTCGGTTACACGGCACACGTGCCTTTCGCCTCGGGCATGGCCGAGTTCGCCAACGCGAAAGCGGGCGCCGACCGGTGAACGACGTCGTCGATGTCATCCTGCCGTGCCTGAACGAGGCGGAGGCTCTGCCCTGGGTGCTGTCACGGATGCCTGCCGGGTTCACGCCCATCGTGGTCGACAACGCCTCCACCGACGATTCGGCGGAGATCGCGCGAGGCCACGGCGCGGTCGTGGTGGAGGCTCCGCAACGCGGGTTCGGTGCCGCGTGCCATACCGGCCTGCTGGCGGCCTCGGCGGACGTGGTGTGCTTCATGGACGCCGACGCCTCCCTTGACCCGCGGGAACTGCCCCGCGTCGTGGCGGCTCTGGAGACGTGCGGGCAAGGCCCGGGCCTGGTGCTCGGGAGGAGGCGCCCGTCAGGACGGGGCGCCTGGCCGTTGCACGCCCGCCTCGGCAACGCCGTCCTGGCGCGTTCCCTCAACCGGAGGGCCGGAACGGCCCTCCACGACCTCGGCCCCATGCGGGCCGTCCGGCGAGCCCGGCTGCTGGACCTGGCGCTCGCCGATCGCCGTTTCGGCTACCCGCTGGAGATGGTCCTGAAGGCCGCCGCCGCCAGCTGGGCGATCACCGAGGTCGACGTGACGTACCGCCCGCGCCGAGGCCGCTCCAAAGTGACCGGCACCGTCGGCGGGACCGTACGGGCGGTCCGCGACATGCGCCGCGTGCTGGCCGAGGTGACTCCGTGAACGCCGACCTGGTCGTCATCGCCAAGGAGCCCGTGCCAGGACGGGTCAAGACGCGGCTGACCCCCGGATACACGGCGGAGGAAGCCGCCCTTCTGGCCGAGGCGGCCCTCGCCGACACGCTCGCCACCGTCGCGCGCACCCCCGCCGGGGCCCGGATCCTCGCGCTGCGGGGCAGCCCCGGGCCGTGGCTGCCGCCCGGCGTGCGGGTGATCCCGCAGCGTGGCGACGGCCTCGACGAACGGCTCGCGCACGCCTTCGACGACGCGTACGAGGGGCGGCCCATCGTCCTGATCGGCATGGACACCCCGCAGGTCACGACCGCTCTCCTGGAACGGGCCGGACGGGCTCTGGAGCACCGCGGCGCGGTGTTCGGCCCGGCGGAGGACGGCGGTTTCTGGCTGCTCGGCCTGGCCCGTCCCGACGCCGCGCTGCTGCGCGGCGTGCCGATGTCGCGTCCCGGCACCGGGCGGGCCCAGCTCGACCGGCTGCGTGCGGCGGGACTGACCGTGGCCGAACTGCCCCGCCTCACCGACGTGGACACCGCCGCCGACGCCGCCAGGGTCGCCGCGCTCGCCCCGCACGGCCGGTTCGCCGCCGCCGTCCGGGCCGTCCGGAACGGCGAGGCCGGTACCGGGGAGGCTCTCCGGGCGGGCACGGAATGATCGGGGAGCTGTACGAGCGGGCCCTCGAACGGCGCGACGGCCTGGAGGTCGAGGTCGAGGACGGCGCGGGCCGCCGCAGTCCGCTGCCCGTCGGGGAGTGGATGTCCCTGCGCCCCGGCGACGCCGGCCTGCTCGACCGGTGCGACGGCCCCACGCTGGACGTCGGCTCCGGCCCCGGACGGCTCACCGTGGCGCTGACCGAGCGCGGGCTGCTTGCCCTCGGCATCGACGTCGCCCCGTCCGCGGTCGCGCTCACCGTCGCGGCCGGCGGCCTCGCGCTGGTCAGGGACGTGTACGGCCGGGTGCCCGGCGCCGGGATCTGGACGACCGTGCTGCTGGCCGACGGCAACATCGGCATCGGCGGCGACCCGTCCGCGCTGCTGGGCAGGGCCTTCGACCTGCTCGCGCCGGGCCGCGGCCGGGTGCTGGTGGAGGTGCTGGAGCCGGGGACCCGCTCGCGCGCCGGACGGCTCCGGCTCCGCACCGGCCGGATCGTCGGCGGATGGTTCCCGTGGGCGTGGGTGTCGGCCGACGACGTCATCGGGCTCGCCGCCGCCCACGGGGCGGAGGTCACCGAGGTGTGGGAGGAGGCGGGCCGGTGGTTCGCGTCCCTGAGCCGCTGAGCCGGGTCCGCGGCCGGGCGGCCTTCACGAGCCGGCTGCATGACGAGCGGGTGGCGGCCTGGCTCGGCATCGCGCTCGGCCTGTCGTTCGCCACGGCGTTCGTCACGGGCCTGATCAGCCACTTCATGCAGCACCCGCCCGGCTGGATGGTGTGGCCCTCCCGTCCGGTGAACCTCTACCGGTTCACCCAGGGCCTGCACGTGATCGGCGGACTCGCGACGATCCCCCTGCTGCTGGCCAAACTGTGGACGGTCTATCCCAAGCTGCTGCAGTGGCCGCCCGTGCGCTCCGCCGGGCACGCGATCGAACGGATCCTGGTGTTCGTCCTGGTCGCGGGCTCTCTGTTCCAGCTCGTCACGGGGCTGTTCAACATCGCCTACTGGTATCCGTTCCCGTTCTTCTTCCCCACGGCGCACTACTGGACGGCCTACATCCTCATCGGAGCACTGGTCGTGCACGTGACCAACGAGTGGGCCAAGGTACGGCGCACGGTCATGACCCGTCCGGAGGACGGCCTGGGACGCCGCGGTTTCCTGCTGACCGTCGCCGCCGCCGGGGGGATCGTCACGTTGACCACGGTCGGCGAAGCCTTCTCGCCCCTCGCCAAGCTCGCGGTACTCGCACCCAGGCGTCGCGGGGTCGGTCCACAGGGACTACCGGTCAACAAGTCGGCGGCCGCCGCGGGCGTCACGACGGCAGCCCGTGACCCCGATTACCGGCTTCTCGTCACAGGCCGCGTCCAACGCGAACTCGCCCTTTCCTTGGACGACCTCAATGCGCTCCCGTCCCATACGGCGCGACTGCCGATCGCGTGCGTGGAGGGGTGGAGTGCGGGAGCCACCTGGACGGGGGTGCGGCTACGCGACCTCCTCCACATGGCAGGTGTCTCCGAGGACGCGCGCATACGGATCGAGTCATTGGAGCGCGGCGGCCTCTACCGAACGTCCTGGGTCGACCCTCCCCATTGGAACGACCCTCTCACCCTGCTCGCGCTCCAGGTGAACGGCGCGCCTCTCGACCTCGACCACGGCCATCCCTGCAGGCTCATCGCGCCGAACCGCCCCGGGGTGATGCAGACCAAGTGGGTGTCCAAGGTGACGGTCGTATGAAGAGGCGCATCCTGGGTCACGGGGTGGGCGGGGCGCTCATCGCCACCGGCCTGTGGGGCCTTGCCAGGGAATCCGACGTCGATCTCGTGGGCTGGGCGGTCTGGTTCGGGGGAGCGGTCCTCGCCCATGACGCGGTCCTGGTCCCGTGCGTGCTCCTCGTAGGAGCGGCCACCACGCGCCTGCCCCGCTCCTACCGGCGGCTTGTGCAGGGCGCGCTCATGGTGGGCGGAACGGTGACGCTGGTGGCGTTGCCGTTCGTGCTGGGCCTGGGGCGGCGCGCGGACAACCCGTCCATCCTGCCTCTCCCCTACGGCCGCAACCTTCTCATCGTCCTGGCCGCTGTTCTCGCCCTCGCCGCTTGCATCGCCCTGTGCCAGGGAATCCGCGGAAGGCGTTCCCATGGCGACCGGTGAGCTCGAACGGCAACGGCATCACCCCCAGAGCAGGACCCACCTGTATGGGCGGATCGCGATCACGGCATGGGCCCTGCTCATCACCGGCGCGTTCGTCGCCGGCGACATCCTCAGGAGGTCTGGGCTCGCCACCGAGGACGAACTGCCCCCCTTGCACGCCGCACCCCGCCTGCTCACCTGGCAGATCGTCCCCGCCGCCTGCCTGGGCGGGGTCGCCGTGGCCATGCTGCCGCCCCTTGCGCGACGGCTGCCCTGGCGGGTTCTGCTGCCGGTGTCCTGGGCCGCGTCCATGGTGTGGACGGTCGCGCTGGCCCTCAGCGACGGCCCGGACGCCCTGCACCGTCCACTGGACGCCCCCACCGAGTACCCCGCGGGACTCGACGCCGTCCGGGCGGACCCCGCGGAATGGCTGCGAACGTTCACCGAGAGACTCGGCGGCTACACCACCCACGTGCGCGGCCACCCGCCGCTTCCCACCCTCGTGCTGTGGGCCTTGGAGGAGACCGGTCTGCGCGGTACGGGCTGGTCCTCCGCACTCATCGTCGCGACCGGGACGTCCGCCGTCATGGGCATCGCCGTCACCGCCCGCCACGTCGCCGGTGAGCCACTCGCCCGGCGTGCCCTGCCCTTCCTCGTCCTGGCGCCGCTCACACTGTGGATCGCCACGGCAATGGACGCCTTCTTTCTCGGTGTCGGCGCCTGGGCCACAGCCCTCACCGCCATCGCGGCCAAACGCGGCAGCCTCGTCGCAGCCGCAGGAGCCGGTCTCCTGCTGGGCACTCTGCCGTACCTCAGTTACGGCCTGCTGCCCTTGTTCGCCCTGCCTCTCGCGGTCGTGATCCTGCTTCGCCCAGGCCGTCGCGTCCTCGCCGTACTGCTGTGCTGTGCCGCGGTCGCGCCCCTGGCCTTCAGCACGGGCGGCTTCTGGTGGCCGGACGGTGTCGCGGCCACCCACGAGACCTACCTCATCAGCCGAGGGTCGGCGCAACGTTCCTACGCCTACTTCGTCATCGCCAACATCGCTGTGCTCGGCCTACTGGTCGGCCCTGCGACGGCCTACGCCCTGCCGGCGGTGTTCTCACAGCGCCGTCCCCTGGCCTGGCTTGTGGGGGCAGCCCTGCTGGGCCTCCTCGCATTGGACGTGTCGGGCGTGACAAGGGGAGAGGTGGAACGCATATGGGTGCCCTACGCGGCGTGGGTCGTCCTCGCCTCGGCCCAGCACGATCCACCCGCACGCAGATTCCTGGCCGCGCAGGCGGGGTTGACCCTGGCGATCCAGGCGCTCGTCCACTCGCATTGGTGACGCCTGGAAGGAGCGAGTTCCTCAAGGAGTAGGCGAAGCGCTCGGAATCCCCTCCAGGTGCCGGACGACGAGTTCGGCGGTCTCCTGGAGATCGACGAGCGGACGCCGAACGCACCGGCCCGGCTCGGCCTGCCAGCGGAACTGCCCCCCGAGCACCCAGACGTTCAGGCCCCGCAGCTCGACCACGAAAACGCCTTCGTCACCGCTGCTTCGTGCCCCGCTGTAGCCGCGTTCGCCGAGGTTGAGAAGGAGGCACTGCGCGGCCGTGCCCGGCTGGACCTCCAGGTTCAGCCCCGGCCAGTCGGACGGCAGCGGCAGCGCGAACCAGACGGTCTTTCCGGGGGTGCGCTGCACGGACAGGCGTGACCGGGACGGGGCGGTGCTCCACTCGGCGGTGAACGCGGCGAGCAGCCCCAGTCCCTTGCCGTGCTCGTCGAGCAGCCCGGTACCGGAGGCGCGGGGAAGGGCGCCCCTGGCGCAGTCGAACACCGAGACGACCAGCTGCGGGGCGGGGATCGTCCGCGCCCAGATCCACAGCTCGGGCGGGGTGCAGGAGCCGAGCGGCTCCGGCCGCGCGTGCCGGAGCGCGTTGGTCGCGGCCTCGGAGACCGCGAGCCTGCCGTCCTCGATCACGTCCCGCCGCAGCCCGAGCCGGGTCATGACCTGCTGGAGCAGGGAGCGCGCCGCGGCCGGCCCGCTCTCATCGGAAGGAAGCCGCCAGGCGCACATACCGCCGGCGGCCAGGTTGGGGGTGTGAGAGATCACCATCCGGGAGCCACCTCCATCCCGCGCGGACAAGTGATCAGTCAGTCACCGTCCGTATCGACTTGGGGTTCACATAGTGCGCTGCCGACACAGAACTCCGCAACGGTTTCAGATAATGACATCAAGATCTTTTTTGCAAAGGTGCGAAATCGCTTGTAGCCCGACTACGGAGCGGGCATGCTCGATCACATGACAGCCAGACCGCCGACCATCCGTGAGCGCCGACTCGCCAGCGAACTACGCAGGTTGAGGGAGACGTGCGCACTTCTCAAGCTCGAAGAAACCGCCGAGAAGTTGGGGTGGAGCAAGACCAAACTGTCTCGTATCGAGAACTCGTTGCGTCGGGTCTCTCCGGCAGAGGTTCAGCAGATCCTCGCCGTCTACGAGATCGACGGCCCGCGATCCGATGCGCTCGTCCGCTTCGCTCGTTCGGCGCGACAGCGCGGCTGGTGGGACGCCTATGCGAACAGTCTGCCCGCCGACTACACCACCTACATGGGTCTTGAGGCCGAAGCCGAGTGGCTCAATGCCTACAGCATGGGAATCATCAACGGGCTGATGCAGACCGCTGATTACGCCATGCATGCGACCAAATCGGTACTGATGCGCTTCGCGCCCGCGTCTGATGTCGAGCGACGAGTCGCAACACGGATGACACGACAGAAGGCTTGGTCGGAGCGCGAGGAGCCGACCCGACTCTGGGCGATCACGGACGAGACGGCGCTCAAACGCGTCATTGGCAGCCCCGACGTGATGCGTGACCAGTACCTACGCCTGATCGAGTTGGCTGCACTGCCCAATGTGATGTTCCAGGTCATGCCGTTGCACGCCGGGGGACACCCGGGCGTGGTCGGCAGCTTCACGGTCATGGGGTTCCCTGAGCGTTTCACCCCGGAAGTCGTGTATGTCGAGAACATGACCAGCGCTCTGTACATTGAGGACGAGAGGGAGGTTCACACGTACTCCCTCGCGTTCGAGCAGATGGGAGCGATGGCCCTCAGTCCTGAGGAGTCGCTGGCCATGCTCGAACGACTTGCCGGACAGTGATTGCCAGGAGGACGAAGTGTCCGATCTCGATCTTGCTCAGGGCGTCTTCCGCAAGAGCAGCTACAGCGGCTCCGATGGTTGCGTGGAAACCTGTGTCATCGGCTCACGTCGTCTTGTTAGAGATTCCCAGGATCCGGACGGCGGGTGTGTGGTGTTGCACGGTGCGGCCTGGAACACGCTGCTGTCGAAGATCAAGCAAGGAACGTTCGACCTTTAGCAGAACGTCTGCGGCCCCTGCATCCGTGCGGATGCAGGGGCCGTCACGCTGTCGCCTCCTTCAAGGCCCGACGACGCACCGCCGCCAACGAGCGGTGCCGGGTGCGCTCAATCGCCGCACGGTGATCGAGCGCACCGCCGGCGGGGAGGCGACGGAAAGGCATCCTCAGAGCACCACCGCGGTGGGGTTCGGACCTGTCGGCGGGAGAGTGTCCAGGAGTGTCCATGAATACCCGCGCGTACCCATGGCGGCGTGCCGTCACAGTGTCCGAGCAGCGAGAGTCGATTGCATGTTCGAATACTGTCACTTAAAGTGTTCGTCATGTCGCGTACCGCTTCCGGTGGTGTGGCCGCCGAGACGGCGCCCCGCCACGCCGCCCCCGGCCGCACAACCCGCCCCCCAGGCGGCGGGGTGCGTCCGGTCGCGGCGCCGTTCGTGGCGGCGGGCCCGTCGGGGGTGGCGGTGCGTGACCGTCTCAAGGGCCTGACCGCTGCCGACGAGCGGGTGCTGCGGCTGGTGGGGGCGCATCTGGGGTCGCTGGCCGCGCGGGATCTGAAGGTCCGGTGCGGCGCCGGCCTGGACCATGATGCGGATCGGTGGGCGGCGCGCAAGCGGGAGCTGACGCAGGTGTCGTCGGCGCGGTGGGCCGGTTCGATCACCAAGGCCACCCATGACCAGTGGGCCCTGGCCCGCCGCGCCCAGCACGCCCACGTCCAGGGCCTGGAGGCGGGGGTGCGGACGCTGGAGCACCGGCTGTCCCTGCCGATCGGGGCCGAAGGGACCAGGCGCGCCCCGGGCGGGTACCGGTCCCGGCGCGAGTGGTTTCACAAGTCCCGCCGCCTGGGCATCCTCAAAGACCGGCTCACCCGTGAGCGGGCCGACCGGGACGCCGGGATCGTGCACGTGGTCCGCGGCGGCAAGAAACTCGCCCGCACCCGCCACCAACTCGAGAACGCCGGGCTCACCGAGCGGCAGTGGCGCCAGCGCTGGGAGGCCCGGCGATTGTTCCTGGCCGCCGATGGCGAGAGCGGGAAGCGGTACGGCAACGAGACCATCCGCCTCACCCCCGGCGGGCAAGTGTCCCTCAAGCTCCCCGCCCTGCTGGCCCATCTGGCCAACGCTCCGCACGGCCGCTACGTCCTCACCGCCCGCGTCGCGTTCCGGCACCGGGGAGCCGAGTGGGCCGACCGCATCGCCGCCGACCGTGCCGTGGCCTACCGCATCCACCACGACCCCGAACGCGACCGCTGGTACCTCACCGCGTCCTGGCAGCGCACCCCCGCCCGCACCCTCCCCCTCCAGGCGGCGTGCGCGCGGGGCGTGATCGGAGTGGACACCAACGCCGACCACCTCGCCGCCTACCGCCTTGATCCGCACGGCAACCCTGTCGGTGACCCGAAACGCTTCGGCTACGACCTGTCCGGCACCGCAGACCACCGCGACGCCCAGGTGCGGCACGCCATCAGCCGGTTGCTGCACTGGGCCAAGCGGTGCGGTGTCACCGCGATCGGCATCGAGAACCTGGACTTCACCGCCGACAAGACCCGCGAGAAGCATGGCCGCAAGAAGCGATTCCGGCAGCTCATCTCCGCGATCCCGACCGGCAGGCTCAAAGCCCGACTGGTCTCGATGGCCGCCGAGCAGGACCTCGCCATCGTCGCGGTGGACCCGGCCTACACCTCGATGTGGGGCGATGAACACTGGCGCAAGCCCCTCACCAGCAGCAAACGAAAGATGTCCCGACACGATGCCGCGAGCATCGCGATCGGGCGACGCGCCCTCGGGCACCCGATCCGGCGACGGACGGCACCGCCCCGCGACGACCGGAGTGATCGCCGCGGGCATCGGACCGCCCAGGCCCGACCGGGCGCACGGGAGCGCGAGGGAACCCGCCCACCCCTCACGGAACGTGCACACGATGCACCCAGCCGGACGGGCAGACGAACGCGGGCAACCAGCGCATCCAACACCGTTCGGGATACGCGCAGTACCCAGGGCCGACATCAGATGATGCTCCTGGACACTGTTTAGGAACGGTGAAGCCGAACCGCGGGAACTACGGCCGAGCCGGCGCCGGTGCGCTGGTACGACGGCAGCACGGCGCACGGGCCCAGGGCGAGCGCGGGCCCGCCGTCAACGTGGCAGCGGGTAAGCAGCGCGTACCCGACCGGGGTGCCGTCGGGAGCCGTCGTGACCATGGACAGTCCATCGATCCACGCCTCCGGGTCGGCGCGCAGGCCGTCGACGATGTCGGCCTCCTCGGCGGTGGGGAAGGCGGCCAGGACGATGTCGCGGATGGCGGGCACGTCGTCGGCGGTCTCGGGGTGGGCGGTCCAGGTGGGCATGGTGGTCCTGTTCTCGATGGCGGAGGAGTCGTCGTGGGGGTCCAGAACGTAGGCGGCGTAGTTGTAGTCGCCGCCGTGCTCGCGTCGCATGGTGATCTCTGCCTGCAGATCGGCCAGCGCCTGCGGCATGCCGGGTGCCCGCGGGTCCGCGCGGGCGATGCGCTCGGTGAGCGGGGTGTAGTACTCGTCCCACCAGTCGCTCTCCGGCAGCGGCCAGTGCGCGCGGACCCGGTAGCCGGCGGCCTGGGCGGCGTCGCCGTTGGCGGCGTGGGAGCGCAACGGGTAGGCCGCGTCCCAATAGGCGCGCGCCGGTGCGGCGGGGCGGGGCACGGTCCATTCGATCTCGGTGATGGCCAGGACGCCGCCGGGGGCGAGGAGGCGGCGGAAGGCTCGCAGGGCGATGTCGAAGCCGACGGTGTAGACCGAGCCCTCGGCCCAGATCACGTCGAAGCTGTGATCGGGGAACGGCAGCTCGGTCATCGAGCGGTTGACGACGGTGATCCGCTCGCTCAGGCCCCGCTGCGCCGCCTGGGCCGCGAGGTCGTCCAGGAAGGGCTGGTGCAGGTCGACCGCGGTGACGTGCGCGCCGGCCTCCTGGGCCAGGAGCAGCGCGGCGCGGCCGGGGCCGCAGCCGGCGTCCAGCGCGCGCGGGTGCTCGGGGAGTGGACCGGCCGCCTTCAGCAACCGGCGCGTGGTGGCGTCCGAGCCGGGTCCCTGCCGGGGCAACCCGTGGTGCAGGGCGAAGAACGCCTCGATCAGAGGGGAAGAGTGTTGAGACAACGTGAAGCCCCTTCAACAAGGGCCCCGATCAGCACAGAGCGCAGCCTCCCGGAAGCCGCCACGGCTTCGAGGGAGTGGTGAACGTCAGGTCAGACCAGGGCCCGGGACGTGAGGATGGTCCGGTGGGCGCTGCACACGGCAGCGGCCTTGGCGGCACTCATCAACTCACCTCCCGCTTCTGGTCAGCAGCCGACCCGGTTGTCTCTGCGAGCACGACGCTACCACGTCGCCGAGCGTGGATGATCTTTCCCTTCCTCCTGGCAGGGGTCGGGCGCTATTTGCCAGGGAAGATCCTGGTTGCCTTGGGTTTGTCATTTGATGACCATTTTGGCATTTCCGGGGAAAGAGATGGCCAAATCGGGTCAGGGTGCTCGACTTCGGGCTGGAACGATCGGCGGACTCTCCACTGATCCGGTCGGATGAGTTCGCGTGAACGGAACCGGCGCCCGAAGTGCGCAACCGTCGAAACGATCATGACTTGACAGTCAGGATCCGAGTTCGAGTCAAGATCACTCTCAGTCCTGATGTGGACACAAAGGGGGGTGAATGCCCCTGGATCCCCCGTCGAGCCCGTGGTTACATGGGCCCTGCCCGAGAGGGCGGAGTTGCGACTGAAACGGTTCGCGATCTTCTCCGGGAAAACGGATTCGACGATGGACATGGGGCAGCGGAGATAATTCATGGTGGATTTCAAGTTCAGCATCTTCACGGCCGCGTCGGCCGCGGATGTTGGAGACGATCCTCTTGTCGACGTCCTCATGCGGGCCATCGCGGACGCGCCGGATCGGTGGCGGGTCAGGCGTTCCGGGATCTGGTGCTCGGTCTCCCCGGAGGACGCCAGGCTGCGCCCTCAGGGGTGGAAGCTGCACGTCGCGGCCACGCCGGCGTCCGCGGAGGAGGTGCTCGGCCGGGCCCTGGGGGTGCTGCTGGCCTCCGGTTCGGTGTTCAAGTTCGCCGCCGCGGTCGACTTCGTCGCCGCGCTCAACGCGCGCAACACCTCGCGCGGCCATTCGGGAAAGTTCATTACCGTGTACCCCGGGAGCGACGAGGAGGCCGTGCGCCTGGCCCGCGAACTGCACGAGGCGACCAAGGGGCTGCCGGGGCCGCGTATCCTGTCCGATCGGCCGTACGCGCGGGACAGCCTCGTGAACTATCGCTATGGCGCCTTTGTCGAGGAGCGCCGGCTCACCAATGACGGCTTTTATGCCTGGACGATTCTCGACCCGGATGGAAAGCCCGTCGAGGATCGGCGTACCGGACGGTACGAACCTCCCTCCTGGGTGACATCTCCCTTTCCCGACAATGGGATGAACGGCACCCCGCGGACACGTGGCTCCGGGCCGATCCTGCTCGGGGGACGGTTCACGGTACGGGAGGCGATCCGTCATTCCAACAAGGGCGGCGTCTATCGCGCGGTGGATTCCCGGACCGGTGAACCGGTGGTGATCAAGGAGGCCCGCCCGCACGTCGCCGCCGATCTGGACGGGCGCGACACCCGCGACCGGCTGCGCGCGGAGGCCAGGGCGCTGGAGCGGCTGCAGGGCCGCGGACTGGCGCCGCGCCTCGTCGAGGTGTTCCCGCAGAGCGGGCACCTGTTCCTCGCGCAGGAGATGATCCAGGGCGCGCCGCTGCGGGAATGGGTGGCCGACCGCATCATCGAGGCCGGATGGGGTGAGCATCTCGGGCGCGCCGCGGAGATGGCGCGGCGTCTCGTCGAGCTGATGCGCGACGCGCACGCCGCCGGGATCCTGATCCGCGACTTCAACCCCAACAACATCATGGTCCGCCCCGACGGCACCCCCGTTCTCATCGACCTCGAACTCGCGGTGGCCGACGGGGAGGACGGCCCGCTGCGGGCCGGGACGCCGGCGTTCGGGGCTCCCGAGCAGCTGCGGGGCGCACCGCCGCACGCGTCCGCCGATCACTACAGCCTCGGCGCGACGCTCTGCTACCTGTTCACCGGGAGCCCGCCCTACTTCCTGGACGAGTCCCCGGAGAGCAGGCCGCTGACGGAGCGGTTCGAGGAATGGCTGGCGGCCCGGACCCAGGGCCTGGACCTTCCCGACCCCTGGAGGGCGATGCTCGTCGGCCTGATGGCGGAGGAGCCCGAGCTCCGCTGGACGGCGGACCGGGCGCGCGACACGCTCGTGGCCGAGCACCCGCGCCGGGCGCGGAGCGGCCACGACGACGCCGAGCCCCCGTGGCTGCGCGAAAGGGTCGAGCAGGCCATCGAGGGGATCACCGAGGAACTGCTCGCCTCCATGGACCCGGACGCGTCGCAGGCGTTGTGGCCGGTGTCGTGCGTCCATGGCGCGCCCGACCCGTGCACCCTGCAGCACGGCGCCGCCGGCTGCCTGGGCGCCCTGGTGCGCTGCTCGCAGTCGACCGCCGATCCGCGCCTTCCGGGAGCGATCGCCGAGGCGTCCTGGTGGATCCGCGAGCGGCTGGCGGACGGGACGAACCGGCCCCCCGGGCTGTACTTCGGGACCGCCGGCGCGGCGTGGTCGCTGCTGGAGGCGGGCCTGGCGCTCGGCGACGAGCGGCTGGCCGGGGACGCCGCCGCCGTGGCCGGGGAGCTGCCGCTCGCGGTCGCCAGCCCGGATGTCACCCACGGGACGGCCGGCCTCGGCCTGACCGCCCTGCACCTGTGGGCCCGCACCGGGCGGTCGCTGTTCGCCGAGAAGGCGGACGCCGCCGCCGACGCGCTGCTCGAAACGGTCGAGGAGCGTGCGGGTGGGCTCGTCTGGAGCACACCGGCCGACGTCGATTCCAAGCTGGCGGGCAGGTCCTACTACGGGTTCGCGCACGGCATCGCGGGCGTCGGCTACTTCCTGATCGCCTGCGCGGAGGCCACCGGACGCGACGACTGCCGGGAACTGGCCGTCCGCGTCGGCGAGGAGCTGCTGGACGCGGCGGTCGTCGCGCGGGGCTCGGCGATGTGGGGCGCCGGGGCGGGTGACGCGCCGACGGCCCCCTACTGGTGCCACGGCGCGTCGGGCATCGGGAGCTTCCTGGTCCGGCTCGGCACGGCCACCGGAGACGCGCGCTTCCTCGACGCCGCCGGCCTCGCCGCCCGTGCCGTGACGGACCACGCGTGGCGCGCGGTGCTGGGGCAGTGCCACGGACTGGCGGGCAACGGCGACTTCCTGCTCGACATGGCCGCGCTGACCGGCGACGACCGGCACCGGGCGGCGGCGTGGCGGCTCGGCCGGATCATCGTCGCCGCCCGCGCGCGCCGCGACGGCCGGCTCGTCTTCCCCGACGAGCAGGGCGAGGTCTCGGTGACCTGGGGCGACGGGATGAGCGGGATCCTCGGCTTCCTGCTGCGGCTGCGGTACGGGGCGCCGCGCCTCTGGACCGTCGACACGGCCGCCAGCGCCGCGGCCGGTACGGGACGGTGGTCATGACAGCCGTTCCCGACCTTCCCGAGATCCCCTCCCGGTTCGGCTTCGCCTTCTCCGGCGACGGCCGGTGGGCGACCTGCCTGAGCGCCGTCCAGGACCGCGTGACGCTGGAGCGGTGGACCCTCGGCGGCACCGCGCCGTCCGGGCGCACGCTCGCCGCCGGCGGCGAGGCCGTCGATCGGCACAGCCGTCCGGTCCCGCTGGACGACGGCGAGGTCCTGGTGGCGCGGCCCGCGGTCGGCGACGACGGGACTCCGGCGGGCCACGGGACGGTCATCGCCGTCCGTCCGGGCGGCGACGGCGCCGCGACCGTCACCCGGTCGTGGCGAATCGCCCCGATGCTCGCCGGATACCCGCTGGCCGGGCCGGGATCGCCGCAGACGCTGGTCCTGGTGACCGTGGAGGACGAGCGGCACTCGCGGATCTGGGCCCTGCCGGACTCCGGCGCGGAGCCGGTGGCGGTGGTACGGATCCCGGGCGTGCTGTCGGGCGGCGTCTGGCTCGACGACGGCCGCACGCTGGCGCTCGATCACACCGGCGCCGGGCACCGGACGGACGGGATCGTCGTGGACCTGCGGGAGCGTTCCTGGCGCCGGGTCTGGTCGGTGTCCAGCACGACGACCGACCGGATCGTCGCCTGCGACCGGCGCTCCCGGGTGCTGGCCGTGACGACCGGCGTCCGGGGGATCGGGCTGTGGTCGCCCGGCGATGGCCGGGTGCGGTTCTCCAGGGCCCTCAACCGTCCGGGGGTCGCCCGCACCCCGCTGTGCTTCGACGGCGGCGGTGAGAACCTGCTGGTCTGCGAGGATTCCGGCGCCGCGTCCAGCCTCCTGGTTCACCACCGGGCGAGCGATCGCGTCGAAGCAGTGGCCGGGCCGCCCGGAGTCCTGTCGCCCCCGGCGTCCTGGACGGGCGGGCGCGTTCACCTGCGCTTCTCGGCGCCGCACCGGCCGCCGACGCTGGCGACCGTGCACCGCCGCGCCCGCGCCGGCTGGTCGTTCGCGCAGTCCGCCCAGCCGGGCACCGCGGCGGCCTGGGCGGGCGCCGACCTGATCGAGCTGCCGGGCCCGGAGGGGCCCATCGAGGCGATCGTCTACGGGGGTCCCCGCTGGCACGAGAGCGACCGCGTGGTCCTCGCGCTGCACGGCGGCCCGCTGTCGGCCTGGCGGCTGGAGTTCGACCCGCTCTTCCAGCATCTCGCCGCCGCTGGCATCGCGGTCGTCGCCCCCAACTACCGGGGCAGCACCGGCTACGGCGAGCGGCATCTGCGGGCGGTCGTCGGCGACTGGGGCGGGCCCGACCTGGAGGACGTCGTCCATCTGGGGCGCGCCATCGCCGATCGCCGCCGTGACGCCGTCACCGGGGCGCCCGCCGGCGAGGCGGCGCGGAACCCGATCCTGCTCGGCGTCAGCTACGGAGCCTTCCTGGCGCTGCTGGCGGCCTGCCGCAACCCCGACCTGTGGGCCGGATGCGCGGCGCTGGCGCCGTTCGCCTCCGCCGCGAGCCTGTACCGCGACGCCGCCGCCCCGGTCCGGGAGCGGGTGGCGCACCTGAACCGGCCCGACGGCACGGAGCGGGACGCGCGGCGCGACGTCCTGGCCCTGTGCGGCGCGCTCACCGTGCCGCTCCTGGTGGCGCACGGCACCCGGGACGAGGTCGTCCCGGTCGGCCAGTCACGGGCGCTGCGCCGCCGCCTCCTCGAACTCGGCAGGACCGAAGGGACCGACTTCGACTACCTCGAAGTCGACGGCGACCACACCGCGGTCGTCCAGGCGTGGTCCCCGGTCCTGCGGACGGCTGTGGTCCGCTTCTGCCTCGGCGCGGGGCGGACCTTGGCACCCGACATGGAGAGGAGGTGAACCAGATGGACATCTTCGACGGTGACCTCGTGGCGGAACTGCAGGAACTGCCCGAGACCGACCCGATCGAGATCGACGGCATCCAGCTCGGCGGCACGTGCGCGTGCACCGGCCTGCTGACGCTGCTGAACACCGTGTGCGTCGGCATCTCCTGCTCGTGATGCCGATCGCCCGCGGGCGGTCCGGGGAGTGAGCGGCCCCGGCCCGCAGACACCGGTCACGGGCCGGCCGGAAGACCGGCCGGTCCGTGACCGGACCCACTTCTCACTGTAGCCAATACCCGCCGGGATGGAAGGGAGCCGACCCACGTGGCCCCCACCGACCCGACCGGCGGCGACGCACCCGCCACACCCCTCACACCCGGCGCGCTTCGCGCCGGCGGCCGGCGGTTGCTGCGCGCGGCGGTGCACCGCGCCGGTCCGCGGATGGCGCTGCTGGCGCTGTGCACGCTGCTGCGCGTCCTGGCGACGCTGGCGACGCCGGTCATGCTCGCCCGCGCCATCGACGCCGTCCATACCGGCGCCCCGGTGGGCACCGCCCTGACCGGGCTGGCGCTCGTCCTCGCCGTCGCCGCCCTGGCCGACGCCGGGGAGGACCTGGTGGGCGCCTACTGCGGCAGCCATATCACCGCCTGGCTCCGGCACCGGCTGGTCGGGCGGGTCCTGGAGCTCGGGGTGCCCGGCCGCCGGCGCTTCCCCACCGGGGACGTGCTGTCCCGGCTCACCGAGAGCGCGAGCGCCCTGGCCGCCCTGCCCGTCCAGCTGGTGTCGGTGGCGGCGACCCTGGCGACGGCCGCCGGCGCCGTGATCGCGCTGGCCCTCATCGACTGGACGCTCGCGCCCGCGTTCGCGCTCTGCGTGCCGGTCGCCGTCGTGGTGCTGCGCGTCTTCGTCGCCCAGGCCGGCGAACCGTTCTCGGACTACCAGCGCCACCAGGCGGCGATCGCGACCCGGCTGCTGGACGCCCGCCAGGGGATCCGGACGATCCGCGCCGGCGGCACCGCGGCCCGCGAGGTCGAACGCATCCTGCGGCCGCTCCCCCTCCTGCGCGCGGCCGGGCACCGGACCTGGGCCGCGCAGGGCCAGGTGAGCTGGCGGCTGTCCCTGCTGGCGCCGCTGACGCAGATCCTGGTGGTGGCCGTCGCCGGGCTGCGGCTCGCCACCGGCGACATCACCACCGGCCAGCTCGTCGCCGCCGCGTCCTACGCGTCCATGGCCGTCGGCGCCGCCGCGCTCTTCGACACCTTCGTCGCGCTGCTGAACAGCGAGGTCAGCGCCGGACGGGTCCAGGAGGTGCTCGACGCGGCCCCGGCCGTGGCGCCGCCGCCGCGCCCGGTCGCGCTGCCGGACGGCCCCGGACGGGTGACCCTGCGGAACGTGACCGTCCGGATCGGCGGCCGCACCGTGCTCGACCGGCTCGACCTGACGGTCCCGGCCGGAGCCGGCGTCGCCGTCGTGGGCGCGTCGGGGACGGGCAAGAGCGTGCTGGTGTCGCTGATGGGACGGCTTGTCGACCCGCACGAAGGACGCGTCGAGCTCGACGGCGTCCCGGTCACCGCCGTCGCGCCGCCGGAGCTGCGCCGCGCCGTCGCCTACGCCTTCGAGCGTCCGGCGCTGCTCGGCGCCACCGTCCACGACATGATCGCCTACGCGCGTCCTGAGGCCGGCCGCGACGAGGTGCGGCGGGCCGCCCGGACGGCCGCCGCCGACGACTTCGTCCTGGCGCTGCCCGCCGGGTATGACACGCCGCTCGACCGGGCGCCGCTGTCGGGCGGCGAACTGCAGCGCCTCGGGCTGGCACGGGCCGCGCTGACCGACGCCCGGGTCCTCGTCCTGGACGACGCCACCAGCAGCCTCGACACCGCCACGGAGGTGAAGGTGACCCGGGCGCTCCAGCGGTTGCTGGCCCGCCGCACCAGCCTGGTGGTGGCGCGCCGGCCGGCGACGGCGGCCCGCGCGGACCTGGTCGCCTGGCTCGACGGCGGCCGGATCCGCGCGCTCGCCCCGCACGCCGACCTGTGGCCCGACCCCGAGTACCGGGCCGTGTTCGCCGCCGCTCCCGAACTCGCCTCCGGCGCATGAGCGTCCCGGCCGCGGCCCGGCTGCTGCGCCACCACCTGCGCGGACAGGGGCGGGCGCTGCGCCGGCTCGCCGCGTGGTCGGTCCTGGAGGGCCTGCCCGTGTTCGGGGCGGGCCTGCTGCTCGCCCGGGCCATCGACGAAGGGTTCCTGGCCGGCCGCCCCGGCGTCGGCCTGGCCTGGCTGGCGGCCCTGGTCGTCCTGCACGTGCTCGGCGCCGCGGCGACCCGCCGCGTCTACCCCTGGCTCGCCGCGGCCGTCGAGCCGCTCCGCGACTCCCTGGTCACCGACGTCGTCGCCGCCGCCCTGCGCCGGGCGGACGGCGCGGCGGGCGCGGGCGTCTCGCAGGTCACCGAGCAGGCCGAGGCCGTCCGGGCGCTGCTCGGCACCGCGCTGCGCAACGTCCGGCAGCTGCTCGCGGCCGGGATCGCCGCCCTGGTCGGGCTCGCGCTGCTCTCCCCGCCGCTGGCGCTGGCCATCGCCCTGTCGGTGGCGCTCGCCCTGGCCGTGTTCGCCGCGTTCCTGGGCGTGCAGGTCCGCCGGTACCGGGCCGTCGTGCGGCACGCCGAACGGATCGGGGAGTCCGCCGGCATCATCGTCGAGGGGGTGCGCGACGTGGTCGCGTGCGCGGCCGAGGACCGCGCGGCCCGCACGGTCGCCGCGTCGATCGACGCCCAGGCCGAGGCGCTGCGCGCCTTCGCCCGCTCCCGCCTCGTCCGGCTCCCGGTGCTGGCGTTCGGCGTGCACCTGCCGCTGCTCGTGCTGCTCGCGCTGTCGCCCGCCCTGACCGGGAGCGGGCGGCTCACCGAAGGGGAGGTGGCCGGCGCGGTCGGCTACCTGGTCACCGGGCTGCAGCCGGGGATCGTCCTGCTGGTCGACGCGGGCGGCACCCTGCTGCTCAGCCTGGCGGTGCTCCTCGGCCGCCTCGCCGAGGTCTCCGCCGGCCCCGCCGCCCGCACGGCCCGCGCCGCACCGGCGCTCGTCCCCGCGTCGTCCGACATCGAGCTCGACCACGTCACGTTCGCGTACTCGCCGCGGGCCGCCCCCGTCCTCAGCGATCTGAGCCTGCACATCCCGGAGGGCACGCATCTGGCCGTGGTCGGCCCCAGCGGCACGGGGAAGTCGACCCTCGCGAACGTCCTGATCGATCTCGCACGTCCCCAGCGGGGCAGCGTCACGCTCGGCAAGGTGCCGCTCCCCCGGCTCGACGCGGCGCGGCTCCGGGACGCCGTGACGCTCATCCCGCAGGAGAGCTACATCTTCGCGGGGACCCTGCGGGAGAACCTCGCCTATCTGCGTCCCCGCGCCACCACCGCGCAGCTCGACGAGGCCGCCGGCGCGGTGGGCCTGGACGAGACGCTGCGCCGGCTCGGCGGCTACGACGCCGACGTCCCGCCCGGCGGCGGGACGCTGTCCCACGGGGAACGGCAGCTCATCACCCTCGCCCGCGCGTACCTGTCGGCCGCGCCCGTCGTCATCCTCGACGAGGCGACCTGCCACCTGCACCCCGCCGCGGAGGCCCGAGCCGAGGAGGCGCTGGCGGCGCGCGGCGGGACGCTCATCGTCATCGCCCACCGGATCAGCTCCGCGCAGCGGGCCCACCAAGTGCTGTTGCTGGACGCCTCGGGCCCGCTCCTCGGAACGCATCGCACGCTCCTCGACCTCAGCCCCCTCTACGCCGAACTGGTCGGCCACTGGCAGTCGTGAGGCCGCATCGGTCTAGAACGGTGCTCGGTCCGGTTAGGCTCTGGCAGCGTGACCGATCCCTTGCGGCGTGGTGATCCCCTGACGGTCGGTCCGTATCGGCTTGAGGGCCGGTTGGGCGAGGGCGGGATGGGACAGGTGTTCCTGGGGACCTCGCCCGGCGGCCGGCGTGTGGCGGTCAAGCTGATCCGCGCCGAGCATGCCGCCGATCCGGATTTCCGCGCCCGCTTCGGCCGGGAGGTGGAGGCCGCTCGCAAGGTGGGCGGGTTCCACACCGCGCAAGTGGTCGACGCCGACGCGGACGCCGAAGCACCGTGGATGGCCACCGCCTACGTCCCCGGCCGATCCCTGCGCGAACACGTCCTCGGCCATGGCCCGCTGCCCTCGGACGAGGTACGGAAACTGGGCGCCGCGCTCGCCGAAGGACTCACCGCCATCCACGCCCACGGGCTGGTCCACCGCGACCTCAAACCCGGCAACGTCATCATGTCCCCCGACGGGCCCCGCATCATCGACTTCGGCATCGCCCGCGCCGCCGACGCCGATTCGCTGACGTCCGACGGTGTGGTCCTCGGGACGTACGCGTTCATGGCGCCCGAACAGATGCGCGGCGACCGCGCGGGCCCGCCGGCGGACGTCTTCGCCCTCGGCTGTGTACTCGCCTACGCCGCCACCGGGAACAGCCCGTTCGAGGCCTCCACCGTCCCCGCGATCGTGCATCGCGTCCTCAACGAGGACCCGCCGCTGAACGGGGTCCCCGCCGACATCGCCCGCGCCATCGCCGCCTGCCTGGCCAAGGACCCGTGCGCGAGGCCGGCGCTCTCCCTTCTCCTCGGCCACCTCGCCGACCCGCGGTCCGCTCCTCTGCCGGTCGTGCCGCCCGCCGGCGATGGGGAGGCCACGCTCCCTCCCGGGACGATGGTCGTGACCAGAGAGGAAGGGGCTCGGCCCGGTCCCGCGGGCGGGCGCCGGGTGCCGCGTCGCACCCTCCTGGCGGGCGCGGCCGCCGCCGCCACCGTCGTCGCCGTGGGCGGCGGAGGCGCCTTCCTGGCGACGCGAAGCAGCGCGGGCACGCGCCGCCCGGATCCGGCACCGTCCGCGCGGCAGCCGATCGCCAGCACGCTCACCGGCCACCGGCGCGGGGTCGGCGCCCTGGCGTTCAGCCCCGACGGCAGGCTCCTGGCCAGCGGGTCGAGCTACAACGACGAGGCACGCATCTGGGACGTCGCCTCCGCCCGGCCGCTGCGCGCGCTGGCCGGCGGCGTCGGGGTCATGGAGGTGGCCTTCAGCCCGGACGGCAGGCTCCTGGCGACCGCGCACTTCGACTCGTGCGCCATGCTCTGGGACGTCGCGACCGGCCGCAAGATCAGGACCCTGGACACCGAGAAGTATCCGCTCCTCACCGTCGCGTTCAGTCCGGACGGCCGCACCCTCGCCACCGGCAACCCGGACGTGCGGCTGTGGGACGTGGCGACCGGCCGCCACACCACCCTGGACACGGGCCCCCTGACCCGCGGGCTGGACGGGCCCGTCCACCACGGCGTCCACCGGCTGCGTTTCAGCCCGGACGGCAGGACCCTCATCGCCGCCCTCGACGGTTACGGCGACGGGGACGACCGCGACGCCATCCTCACCTGGGACACGGCGACCGGCCGGAAAGGGCCGCTGACCCGGGTCGAGACCACCAAGAACCTGACGCTGGACATCAGCCCGGACGGGACGCGCCTGGCCACCTGCGGCGGCAGCGAGAACATCTCGCTGTGGGATCTCGCCTCCCGCCGCGTCATCGCCACCCTCTCCGGCCACATCGACGAGGTGTGGGAGGTGACGTTCGGCAGGAAGGGCACCGTCCTCGCCAGCTGCGGCCTCGACCGCACCGTGCGGCTGTGGGACGTGGCGTCCGGCCGTGCGACCGCCGTCCTGGCCGGCCACACGGAGCGGCTCGACACGGTGGTGTTCAGCCCGGACGGCAGGACGGTCGCGGCCGGCGGCGGCAAGGACGACGCGGCCGTCCGGCTCTGGAAGGTCGGGTAGATGCGGGCATTGCGGCCGGAGGATCCGCTGACGGTCGGCCCGTACCGCCTTGAGGGCCGGCTGGGCGAGGGCGGGATGGGACAGGTGTTCCTCGGTACTTCGCCCGGCGGCCGGCATGTGGCGGTCAAGCTGATCCGCGCCGAGCACGCCGCCGATCCGGGCTTCCGCGCCCGCTTCGGCCGGGAGGTGGAGGCCGCTCGCAAGGTGGGCGGGTTCCACACCGCCCAGGTGGTCGACGCCGACGCGGACGCCGAAGCACCGTGGATGGCCACCGCCTACGTCCCCGGCCGATCCCTGCGCGAACACGTCCTCAGCCACGGCCCGCTCGCCCCGGACGAAGTACGGAAACTGGGCGCCGCGCTCGCCGAAGGGCTCACCGCCATCCACGCCCACGGGCTGGTCCACCGCGACCTCAAACCCGGCAACGTCATCATGTCCCCCGACGGGCCCCGCATCATCGACTTCGGCATCGCCCGCGCCGCCGACTCCACCACGATCACCGCCACCGGCGCCGTCATCGGCACCTACGCCTACATGGCCCCCGAGCAGGTCCGCGCCGACCGCGCGGGCCCGCCCGCGGACGTCTTCGCCCTCGGCTGCGTGCTCGCCTACGCCGCCACCGGGAAGAGCCCGTTCGACGCGTCCACCGTCCCCGCGATCGTCCAGCGGATCGTCAGCGAGCCTCCCCGGCTCGACGGCGTGCAGGACGACCTTCGCGACCTCCTCACCGCCTGCCTGGACAAGGACCCGGACCGGCGCCCCTCCCCCGCCCGGATCGGCCGCGGGCTGACCGCGCCGCCCGGCTCGCGCCCGCGCCGCGTCCCGCGCCGGGTCCCGCGCCGCGCCCTACTCGCCGGGGCGGTCGCCGCCACCGCGGCCGCGGCGGCCGGCGTCCCCGCGGCGCTGCTGCTGTCGCGCCCGGACGACGGCGCCCCGGCGAAGCGGCCGGCCCCGTTCACCCCGACCGGCACGCCCAGCCCGACCGTGCTCGTCGGCGACCCGATCGCCGTCCGGCAGATCGCGTTCGTCGACGGCGACCGGAGGCTGCTGGCCGCCGGTCTGAGGACCCTCTGGAACTGGGATCTGTCCACGGGCCAGGGCAACCCCGTCCACATGCCCGAGGTGCTCGACTACGGCGCCGACGTGCTCAGCCCCGACGGCCGGCTCGTGGCCGGCGCCGTCGACACCCACATCGCGCTGGCAGACCCGGCCACCGGCCGGACGACCGGCCGCATCGACCTCCCCGGCGACGCCTACGCGCTGGCGCTGACCACCGACGGCGCCACGCTCGCCTCCGCCCGCGACGGCGCCACCGAACTCTGGGACGTCAGGACCCGCCGCAAGATCGGTACGGCCTTCGACGACGGCCTCAACCACCTGGCCTTCAGCCCGGACGGACGGCTCCTCGCGGGCGGCAAGGCGTACAGGGGTCCGATCCGGGTCTGGGACACCGCGGCCGGCCGCTCGCTCACGGAGCTTTACCGCGGTCACTCGCCCATGGCTCTGGCCTTCAGCCCCGACGGCACGATGCTCGCGGGCTCGACCGACCCCGGCGCCGTCGTCCACCTGTGGGACACGCGCACCTGGCGGGAGACCCGGACCCTGCGCGGCCACACCGGCTACGTCGAGGCCCTGGCCTTCAGCCCCGACGGCGGCACGCTGGCCACCGGCAGCAAGGACAAGACCATCCGGTTGTGGAACGCGCGGACAGGCGCGTCCCTCGCCACGCTGACCGTCGACACCGACAGCGTGGACGCGCTGGCGTTCTCCCGGGACGGCCGTTCCATGGCCAGCGCCACCGGCAGCGGCACGATCCGCCTCTGGCGCTTCCCCTGATCAGAGGCCGCGGGCACACCGATGCCCCGAAAAGAGCAATGCGCGAATCGTAGAGGCCCATTCTCCAAATTACAACTTGTTTTTATTCACATCCGGAAATACTGTTCTTGTGACCGGTCATCCTCATTACCGTGCTCGCGCCGACCCCTGCCCGGTGAGCACCCCGGCGCCGATCCGACCACCTCCGGCACGACCGACCGCCCCTCCCACCCCGGAGCGCTGAGGAGAGATCAATGGTGCCCCCGACCAGACGTTTCCCGACCGCGGCACTGGCGGCCGCCGTGGCACTGGCCACGGCCGCGTGCAGTGGATCGTCCGCCATCACCACCAGGGGGCCGGCCGGCGACCCGGTGCTCGGCGGCACCGCCCGGGTGATCATGTACAGCGAGCCGCGGAGCGTCGACCCCGCCGCCATGTCCAACGCCTGGGCGTTCAACGCCGTCCTGGGCAATGCCCTGTACGGGACGCTGATGGCCAACGACGTGCAGACCGGCCGGATCGACTACAAGATGGCCGAGAGCTTCACCAGCGACGACAACGGCAGGACCTTCGCGCTGACGCTGCGCGAGAACCTGGCCTTCACCGACGGCGGCCCGCTGGACGCGCAGGCCGTGAAGTTCAACTGGGACCGGCTCCGGAACCCGGCGACCGCCTCGTCCTCGATCAGGGAGGCGGCGCTCATCGCCTCGACCGAGGTGGTGGACGCCAGAACGCTGAAGGTCACGCTGAGGATGCCGGTCCCGAACTACGCCCACGCGCTGGTCAACGGAGGAATGAACTGGATCGCGTCGCCGAAGGCGCTGGCGAAGGGCCAGCGCGCCTTCGACGCCGCCCCGGTCGGCGCGGGCCCGTTCATCCTGAAATCGTGGTCCCGCAACGACAAGTTCGAGCTCGTGAAGAACCCCCGGTACTGGGACCCGCCCAAGCCCTACCTCGACCGCATCGTGCTGCGCGCCACGCCCGACAGCATGCAGCGGCTGAGCAGCCTGACCAGCGGCGGCGTCGACGTGAGCATCGACACCAGCTGGAAGACCATCGACAAGGCGCGCAAGGCGGGCTTCCCGACCCAGGTCATGCCGCTGAGCGGCGGCCAGGGCGTGGTCATGAACACGCGCCGACCGCCCTTCGACGATCTGCGGGCACGCCAGGCCGTCGCCGCGGCACTGGATCTCGACGCGGCCAACCTCTCCGTCTACAACGGCAAGGGCAAGCGTGCCGACAGGCTCTTCGAACGCTCCTCGCCGTTCTACACCGACATCAGACTGGCGAGGCAGGACAGGCAACTCGCGCAGCGTCTGCTCGACCAGCTGGCCGGCGAGGGCAAACGGCTCTCCTTCACCTTCAGCGCCCAGGCCACCTCGGAGGCCAAGGGACTGTCAGAGAGCCTCCAGACGCAGCTCAGCGCGTTCAGGAACGTCGAAGTCAAGATCAAGACCATCGACTCCGCCGACACCAGCAGGATCTACGCCGCCCGCGACTTCGACATGGTCATCTCCTCGACCATGATGGTGGATCCCGAGCCGCAACTCTGGGCGAACTACCACGGCAGATCCACCGCCA
The DNA here is from genome assembly GCF_055379765.1 of Actinomadura rugatobispora. Taxonomy (NCBI): domain Bacteria; kingdom Bacillati; phylum Actinomycetota; class Actinomycetes; order Streptosporangiales; family Thermomonosporaceae; genus Actinomadura; species Actinomadura rugatobispora. Next base: position 3,964,819 of record NZ_AP029191.1, read on the forward strand.
ACATGTCCGGGCTCAACGATCCGCGGCTGAACGCGGCACTGGACAAGGGGCGCCTGTCGACATCGCTGGACGAGCGCAAGGCCGCCTACACGGTGGCGCAGGAGCGGCTGGCCGCACTCGTCCCCCAGATCCCCGTCACACGCACCGCACCCGCCGTCGAGACCGCCGGGAACGTCCACGGAGCCAGGATGTACGGCCTCGGGTCACTGATGCCGGAGGAGCTGTGGATGAACCGGTGACACCCGGCCAGGGCGCTCAGCGCACGAGGGACAGCCTGCCGGGGGCCAGGCCGATGGCGATCCGCTGGCCCCACGACAGGGTCAGCCGGTCCGCCTCGATCCCGTCGCCGAAGGCCACCAGGCCGTCGCTCTCGCAGACCAGGTCCAGCGTGTCGCGCCCGGCGAGCCGTCCCTCGGTGCGGGAGGTGCCGGTCGCCGGGGACGGCCACGCCTCGCGCACGAACCAGGCCAGGGACGGCTCGGCGGGGCCGGGCATCGGCAGGCCGCTGCCGCGTTCCAGCCGGACCGACCGGCACCAGCCGGTGGCGCCGGTCCCGGTCGCGACCAGAACGCCCGACGAGGACTGCCGCTCGGCCGCCTCGTCCCCGCGGGCGAGCCGGTAGCGCGCCGACTGGTGGCCCGGGTGACCGACGTAGACCTCGTTGAGCGCGGTCAGCTCCCGTCCGTCGTCGGTGACGGCCCTGGCCATGACCCGCTCCTCGCGCGCCCCGCCGCCGTCCGCCACGGTCCGCAGCAGGTCGGCGCACGCCTCGACGGGATGCGGGACCAGGACGCCGGGGTTGCGGGCGGGATCGGGGTTGAGCCCGACCACCGGCTGCCCGTCCAGGTACTTGGCGGTGTTGGCGACCAGACCGTCCTGCCCGACCACCACCACGACGTCGTCCGGGGCGAACAAGAACCGGTCCAGGTCGGCCCGCTCCACCAGCCCGCGCCGCCAGGAGACCGGGATCGCCGCCGCCACCGCGGCCAGCGCGGCGGCGGTCGCCTCGTGCGCGGCGGCCACCCCGCCGATGTCGCGGCCGCGCGAGCGCAGGAAGAACTCCGCCTGGCCACGGCTGCCGTGCCGCGCCAGCAGTTCCTCGTACTCGGTACGGCGGTGCACGACTACCGCGCGCGGCGCCAGCGTCACGCCCCGCCCCCGTCGGACGAGGGCGCGGCCAGCCCGCCCAGGACGGTGGTCAGCACGTCGGGGGAAAGGTTGAGCTGCCCGATCTCCGGCAGCCGCTCGGCCAGCGCCTGGGCGGCCAGCGCCAGCAGGACGGACGGCTCCATGTCCCGGTAGACGGCCAGGTAAGCCGAGTTGGCCTCGGCCTCGGCGGCACCGAGCGCCCGCCGGGCGTCGGCCTGGACGGCGGCGTCCAGCCGGTTCCGCTCCGCCTGCGCCTCCGCCGCGACCCAGGCGGCGGCCGCGGCCTCCTCCGCGCGCCTGCGGTCGTTGACCCCGCGCTGGGCGACCAGCCGCTCCTCGCGGTGCGCCAGCTCGATCTGGTTCTGCATCTCGTTCTCGGCGATGGCGCGCTCCCGTTCGACGGCGACGGCGCGGCGCTCGTAGGTCGCGCGGTCGGCCTCCTGCTGGACCTGCTCGCGCGCGGGCGTCTGGAGGGCCCGCTCCACCTCGGCCTCGGGACGCACCGCGACCACCCGGACCCCCACGACCGTGACCCCGATGTCGGTGAGCCGCCCGTCCCCGGCCAGGCCATCGGTCACCGCGTCCCGGATCGCGGCCGGGCCGGTGGTGATCGCCTCGCGCAGCGGCATCCCGGTGACCAGGGTCAGCACGTACTGCTGGGCGATCTCGGTGAGCATGGTCGCGACCTGGTCCAGCGGGGCCGACCGCCAGGCGCCGGTGTCCGGGCTGATCGCGAAGTCCAGCCGGCGGGCGGCCAGCACCGGGTCCTCGATCCGGTAGGTCACCGTGGCCTGCGCGCTGACGTCCTGGTAGTCGGAGGTGCGGACGTGGAAGAGCATCGGCAGTTCGCGGTCGTCCACCGGGATCTCGCTGATGACGGCGTTCAGCGGCCGGAACCAGAAGGACACGCCCACACCCTCGTGCACGGTCCTGCCGCGCCGCAGATGCCGCACGTAGGTGGTGGGCGCTCCGCGCAGGTGCCGCAGCAACGGCCGCCGCTGGATGTCCGCCATGATCCCCTCCTCATGTCGCCACGCCGACACCAAAAGGGTAAGTCATTCTCAAACCGAGAACAACACCGCGAAGCCGACCGCGACGATCAGGCGGCCTTGCCGCGGGCGATGTGCCGGTGGTCAGTTGCCGGCGACGCCGTAGAGAAGTGTGTCGATCAATCGGGAGGACAGCGCGTCGGGGTCGTCGGAGGTCTCGTTCGGCGCTGGGGCGTCGGCCGCCGCACCTGAGCCCGCCGGGGCCGGGTCTCCCGACCGGGAGCCGTGCGCCGTTTCGGCGAGGAGCGCGAGGTAGGCCCGCCTGATCCACGACACGTCGGCGTCGGCGGGGAGGATGCCCGACTCCTTGGCGCGCGTGAAGACCAGCTCGCATTTGCCCATGACCTCGGCCTGCGCGGCCTGTGCCCCTGCCGCCAGCGGCACCGGCCGAGCCAGCGTGAAGCGCCAGCCCGACTTGATCTGCAGGATGTTGGCGGTCGCCTGGTGCAGCGCCACCAGCGGCGGGGCGGTGTGCGGGCGGGCGGCGTCGACGGCCTCGGCGATCTCCCGCCAGGCGGTGGTCTCCATGGTCTCGATCAGCGTTTCCCGGCTGGCGAACCTGCGGTGGACGGTCGTTCTGGCGACCCCCGCGGCCTCGGCGATCTGCTCCATCGTGGCCGCCGGGTTCTCGCTGAGCAGCCGCTCCGCCGCCGTCATGATCGCGCGGATGCTGCGCTCGGCGTCCGCGCGCAGGCGTCGCCCGCTCGTCGCAGTCATGGAGTGGAGGCTACAGCATTGACCCGTAAACGCTTCTATCTGATACGGTCTGTTGCACTTAATCTCTGAGACACATCGCCACGATGCAGATTGAGGGAAATCATGAACAAGACCGCTCTTATCACTGGTGCGTCCTCCGGGATCGGCGCCGAGTTCGCCCGCAGACTGGCCGCCACCGGGCACGATCTGGTGCTCGTCGCGCGCACCGAGCACAAGCTCAAGGCGATGGCCGACGAGCTGACCGCGCGCCACCGCATCCGTGCGGAGGTCGTCAGCCAGGACCTCTCCGCCCCCGACGCCGCCGACCGGGTGGCCGGGGAGCTCACTGCCCGCGGGCTCACCATCGATCTGCTGGTCAACAACGCGGGCTTCGGAACGGCCGGACGTTTCGCGCAGATCGCCCCCGGACGCGAGCACGACGAGCTGATGGTCAACATCGTCGCCCTCGTGGACCTGACCCACGCGCTCCTGCCGGGCATGCTCGCCCGGGGTTCGGGCGCGGTCGTCAACATCGGTTCCACGGCAGGGTTCACCATCTCCCCCTACTTCGCGACCTACGCCGCCTCCAAGACCTTCGTGCTCAACTTCGGCCTCGCTCTCTGGAGCGAGCTGCGCGGCACCGGCGTGAAGGTGCTGACCGTGGCCCCGGGCCCGGTCGAAACCCCGTTCTTCGACGTGGTCGGCTCAAAGGAGGCCGCCATCGGGGCGAAGATGAGCACCCCGGAAGAGGTCGTCACCGCGGCGCTCCGCGCCCTTGAACGCGACCGCGGCTACGTGGTGCCCGGCCGCGGCAACCTGGCCATGGCACACCTGATGCCCAGGCGCCCGCGCAAGCTCCTCGCTGTGATCGGGCGGAGAGTCACCAGGCGGGTCGCGGACGCCCTCACGCCCGTGGCGCAGTGACCTCCGCCCGTCCGGCGCAGTGCCGCCGGACACCGTCCGCCCACCCGCCCCCCAGGCAAGGGAGCCCTGGAAGCGCGGTGGTGACGGGCGGCGCCGCCACACGTCGAGCGCGTCCGATCGGACCTGGACGAACGCAACGCATGGCGGCATGGCGCTCACAGCGTGCGCAGCGCCTCGGTGGGCGAGAGGCGGGCGGCTCGGAGGGCCGGCAGCAGGCCGGCGATCGCGCCGATCACGATCGCGGCGCCGATCCCGCCCGCCCACGCCTGGGCCGGGATGACCACCGCCCAGCCCTTCGTGTTCGCGTAGACCGCGGTGGTCAGCACCCCGGCCGCGACTCCGGCCGCCCCGCCGAGCAACGCGAGCATGACGGCTTCGGACAGGAACTGGGTGCGGATGTGTCCCCGGGTCGCGCCGAGCGCCCGGCGCAGCCCGATCTCCGAGCGCCGTTCCAGCACCGAGATGATCATGATGTTGGCGACCCCGACCGCGCCCACGATCAGCGCCACCAGCCCGAGTCCGAGGAACAGGCTGTTGAACGCGCCCTCCGCGGCGGCTCGCGCGGTGAGCGCCTCGGACGGCTGGCCGACGTCGACCTCGCCGGGCGACTCGGGGTTAGCGGTCTGCGCGAGCACCCCCTGCACCGCGTCCACCCTGTCCATCCGGGCCCGCGCGTACACCGTCGTCGGAGGCCCGGCCACCGCCTTGCCCTGGTCGACGGCCGTGTAGCCGAGGTAGCGCTCCGCGGCCGGGTAGCCGATCAGGGCGCTGGTGTCGATGTCGGTCGACAGCGTCGCGGGCTCCAGGATGCCGGCGACGTAGAACCACTGGTTCTTCAGCCAGATCCGTTGCCCGGGGTGGACGCGCTCGATCCCGAGGCGCCGCGCGGCGAGCGCGCCGAGCACCGTCACCGGCCCACGCTCGGTCGCGGTGTTCAGCCAGCGGCCCTGCGCCACGCCGATTCCGATCACTTCGGGCAGGTTGAGGCTGGCGGCCCGCACCCGCAGGGAGTTGGTGTTGACCGCCGGGATCAGCGGGCTGCGGTACACGTTCGCGTCGTCGAGGGCACCGGCGTGCGCCACCTGCTCGACATCGGGCAGGTGGGAGATCCGCAGCGGCGCGGCGGCCGGGAGCTGCGCCTTCTCGCCGGCGACCGACTGGCCGGTGTTCGCGGTCAGCAGGTTCGTGCCGAGCCGGTCGATCTGGGCCAGGAGCCCGGCCTGGGAGGACGCGGACAGCCCGAGCACCGCCACGATCGCCGCGGTGCCGATCGCTATCCCGAGCGCGGACAGGGCTGCCCGCAGGCGGCGGGCCCGGATTCCGATGCTCGCCACGCGCATCTGGTCGGACAGCCTCATACGCCCTCCATCGAACGCGCCCCGCTGTCGGCGACGATCCGCCCGTCGAGGACCTGCAGCTGCCGGGGCACCTGGGCGGCCAGCCCGCTGTCATGCGTGATCAGGACGATGGTCGCCCCGCCGGCGTTGAGCTCGTGCAGCAGCTCGATGATGGCCGCGCCCGTCCCGCTGTCGAGGTTGCCCGTCGGCTCGTCGGCGAGCACGATGGCCGGGCGGCCGACCAGGGCGCGGGCGATCGCCACGCGCTGGCGCTGCCCGCCCGACAGCTTGCCCGGCCGGAAGCCCGCCCGGTCCTCCAGCCCGACCCGGACGAGCGCCTCGGCGGCGCGCTCGCGCCGCTCGGCGCGGCCTGCGCCGCCGTACAGCAGCCCGTCGGCGACGTTCTCCAGAACGGTGGTGTGCTCGGACAGGTGGAACTGCTGGAAGACGAAGCCGATGCTGCGCGCCCGCAGTTGGGCGAGCTGGCGGTCGGTGAGCGACGCGACGTCCTCCCCGTCGATCCGTACCGTGCCGTCGCTGGGCCGGTCGAGCGTGCCGAGGATGTGCAGCAGCGTGGACTTGCCCGACCCCGACGGGCCCACGATCGCGACCAGTTCCCCGCTCCGCACGGTGAAGCTCACGCCGCGCAGCGCGTGGACGGGGGGCTGCGTGCCGTAGGTCTTGGTGACCCGCTCCAGTTCGAGGACGTTCCTCTCGCTCATGTCGACGGCACCACCACGCGGTCACCGGCCGTCAGCGCACCGGAGACCTGCACCCGTCCGCCGGCGTTGTCGAACAGTCCCAGCGTGACCGGCACGATCCGGGTCCGGCCGGTGTCCCCCGCCGCGACCTCGACCGCGTATCCCCCGCCGGCCTGGCCGATCAGCGCGGTCACCGGCACGATCAGCGCCTGCTTGACACCGCCCGTGGTGATCTGCGCCTGGACCGGTGCCTGATCGAGGGTTCCGGCGTCCTTCGGGTGCTTGAGCGCGATGTAGACCGGGAGCGTGGCGGGCCCCGAGCCGGAGTCGTCCTTCTCGGAGGACGCCGCGACCGTGCCGATCCGGCTGACCACGCCGGACGTGGTCCGGTTGTCCGGCAACGTGATCTGCGCCTGGGCGCCCTTCTTGACCGCCGACTGCTGGGACGGGTCGAGCTTCACGATCACCTCGCGCCGGTTCGACGCCGCCTCCATGATCGGACGGCCCGGCCCCGCGCTCGTGCCGTTCCCGGCCGTCACCGTGCCGATCCTCAGCGGACCGGGCAGGAACACCGCCTGGCCGAGGTCCAGCCTGCCCGTCACGTCGGCGCCGCGCTTGTCCTGGAGCTTCTCCAGGGCAGCCGCGGTCCCCCAGCCGAAGTGGTCCCACTCGGAATCGACGTCGGACTTGTCGGCGTAGCCCGCGTCCACCAGGGTCTTGTTCAGCGCCCGGACGTCCTTGCCGTCGTCGCCCACGGCCAGGTCCCGGTACGCGGGCGTGCTTCCGCAGACCAGGATCACAGGCTTCTCGCCGACCTTGTACAGCGTCTCGCCGCAGTCGACCTGGGTGCCCGCCGCCGGCAACCAGGTGTAGGTCCCCTTCGCCTGGTTGACCACCGGGTACGGGGTCCCGTCGGCGCCGCCCGCGTACGAGAGCGTCCCGCTCTGGTTGACCTGCGAGGAGAGCGGGCCCTCCTGGACCGCCGCAAGCGAGGTCCCGGTGCCGGCGCTCACGGCGGGCTCGCCGTCGTCGCCGTACGGGCCCGTCACGGCGAGAGCCACGCCGCCGACCGCGGCCACGGCCGCGAGCGCGACGCCGCCGAGTATTCCGCGGCGCCTGTTCCGCCGCCGCGGCCGGGCGGGCGTGCCTCGCGTCCTCAGGCCCGGTTCGGTCACTTCGGTGCTCATCGAGTCCGTCTCCCTCAGCCGCCGGGGCGCTTGCCGGTACTGCCGGCCTCGAGGTGGCGACAGGCCTGCACGGCCTTCTCGAACTGCGGTGAGTCGCCGTCGATGGTGCCCTTCTTCACCCGGACGCGCCCGTTCTGCGGGTCGGGGAAGTTCGGGACGCCGTTCGTGCGCATGCACTGCGCCCACTTGAGCATCTTCTGCTGGAGCTCGGCGTTCTCCGGCGTACCGGCCCGCTTCTCGGGCGGCTCCAGCGACTGGCATGCCCGCAGCGCCTTCGTGAACTCCGGTGAGTCGCGGTCCGGAAGGTTCTGCGCCGTGCTCTCGTCGCCCTGGTCGGGGTCGGGGTAGCCCGGGAGGCCGTTGTCGCGCATGCACTGCGCGTGCTTGACCCCCTGGTCCACCGTGGCGGCCGGCTTCGCGCCGGACGCGGTGGTCGTGGAGTCGCCGGAGCCACCGCATCCCGCGGCGGTCAGGGCGAGGGCGGCGGCCGAGACGGCCAGCAACATGGAGCCCCTGTTCATCGTTCCCCTTTCCGAGGGGTATGGCTGACGAGGCCATTTCTAGAGAAGGGGCGGTCACATGACGGTGCGAGAGGCTGTGACGCGGCTGTGACCGGGCATCGGGCACGCTGACGGCGATGAGAGTGCTGGTGGCCGAAGATCACGCGGAGCTGGCCGACTCCGTGGCCCGGGTCCTGCACCGCGAGGGGATGGCGGTGGACGTCGCGCTCGACGGCCGGGCCGCGCTCGACCGCACGGCCGTGACCGACTACGACGTGGTCGTCCTCGACCGCGACCTCCCCGGCGTGCACGGCGATGACGTCTGCCGCGCGCTGGTGGCCGGGCCGGGCCGCCGGACCCGGGTCCTGATGCTCACCGCCTCGGGCACCATCGCCGACCGGGTCGAAGGGCTCAGCCTGGGGGCCGACGACTACCTGCCCAAGCCGTTCGCCTACGCCGAACTGGTCGCGCGGATCCGCGCCCTCGGCCGGCGGGCCCAGCCGGCGCTGCCGCCGATCCTGGAGCACGGCGACCTGCGGCTCGACCCGGCGCAGCGCCTCGCCACCCGCTCCGGGCTGCGCCTGGCGCTCAGCCCCAAGGAACTGGCGGTGCTGGAGTACCTGCTCGCCGCGGGAGGGCGCGTCGTCTCCGCCGAGGAACTACTGGAACGCGTCTGGGACGAGGCGGCGGACCCGTTCACCACCACGGTCAAGGCGACGATCAACCGCCTGCGCGCCAAGCTGGGATCCCCGCCCGTGATCGAGACCGTCCCGAAGAGCGGTTACCGGATATGAGGCCGCTCATGCGCAAGGCGCCGCGGACGGTCCGGATGCGCCTCACGCTGCTGTACGGGGCGCTGTTCACCGCCTCCGGCGCGGCCCTGCTGGCCATCACGTTCCTGCTCGTCCGGAGGAACACGGTCTTCAAGGTGCTGCTGCCGTGCGCCGGCATCGACAAGGAGGACTGCCGGTATCGGCTGGCCCGCATGAATCCCGGCACGCGCGATCCGATGCGCATGCTGGAGCAGCAGCATGATGCGCTGCTGCGCGAGTTCGCCGTCCAGTCCGGGATCGCACTGGCGATCATGCTGCTGGTCTCCCTGGCGCTCGGCTGGTTCGTCGCGGGACGGGTACTGCGCCCGCTGCGCACGATGACCACCACCGTGCAGCGCATCTCGGCGCGCAACGTGCATGAGCGGCTGTCCTTCACCGGCCCCCGCGACGAACTCAAGGACCTCGCCGACACCGTGGACGGCCTGCTCGGGCGCCTGGAGGCAGCGCTCGACTCGCAGAAGCGCTTCGTCGCCAACGCCGCGCACGAACTCCGTACCCCCCTCACGCTCGAACGCGCGCTGCTGGAGGAGACGCTCACCGACCGCCGGCCGACCGTCGAGGCGTTCCGCACGGCCTTCGAGCGGATCCTGACGATCAGCGTCCAGCAGGGACGGCTGCTGGAGTCCCTGCTCACGCTGGCGACCAGCGAGCGGGGCCTGGACGGCCGCGTCCCGGTGGACCTCGCCGCGCTCACCGACCAGGTCCTGGCGGCCCGGCCGGAGCCGTCCGACGGCCCGCGCCTGTACCCGCGGATCGAACCCGCCACGACCGCAGGTGACCCCGCCCTGGTCGAACGTCTCGTGGCCAACCTCGTCGACAACGCCATGCGGTACAACGTGCCCGGGGGGAGCGTCGACGTGGCGACCGGATCGCGGGACGGCCAAGCCGTGCTCAGCGTGAGCAACACCGGCCCGGTCGTCCCGCCCGAGCAGGTGGCCCGGCTGCTCGAACCGTTCCAGCGGCTGGACCGGTCCGCACGCGGCGACGGGCACCACGGCCTCGGCCTGTCCATCGTGCACGCGATCGCACTCGCGCATGGCGGAACCCTCAGCGCGCTCCCGCGCCCAGGTGGCGGTCTCGTCGTCCAGGCCACCTTCCCCACCGGCCAAACCGATCAGGCTGGAGCGCGACACCGCAACCCGGCTGGATGATCAACGCTCAAACTCCAGGCCGCACGCCACCGGCCGGCCGGGCCGTATCCGGGACGCCCGGACTTCAGGAGTCCAGGGGCGATGAGTCTCGCCGTGGTCCCCAGTCTGTATCACCGCCATCAACCGCACGCGAGGAGAGCATCATGACCGCTACCTACACATTCGACGTCTTCTCCAGCCTCGACGGCTTCGGCGCCGCCGGCGGCGGCTGGACCGGCTACTGGGGCAAGCAAGGCCCCGAACTCCTCGACCACCGCCTCGCCCTGTACGGCGAGGAGCAGCGGATGGTCTTCGGGGCCAACACCTATCGGGCGTTCGCGCGGATGCTGGCTTCGAGCACCGAGGAGTCCGAGGTGCGTGACCCGTGGGTCACCCGGATGCGGAACCTACCGGCGACGGTGGTGTCGAGCACACTGCGAGGAGCCCTCGACTGGCCGGACGCGACCGTCGTGAGCGGCGACGCCGTCGACGTCGTCGCCCGGCTCAAGGAGGAGTCCGAGGTGCCGCTGCGCTCGCACGGCAGCCTGTCGATGAACCGGGCGCTCATGGCCGCCGGCCTGGTCGACCGCGTCCAGGTGACGCTCTTCCCCGTGATCACCGGTCGGACCGGACTGGACCCGATCTTCGAGGGCGCGGCCGACTTCGACCTCGAACTGATCGAGCACCGGACGCTCGACGACCACATCCAAGAGCTCGTCTACCGGCCCACCCTGCATGCCTGAGTCCCTCAACCCCGTCAAGCAGCCGACCCTGACCGGTAGAAACCGCCACCTACGGCGCTCAGACCCGACAGCGCACCCGTTCTGCCGGGGTCGTTCCACCGTCCGCAGAAGAGCGCCCTTGTGTGGACCAGGGCGGGCGATCGACTGATGAGCGAGCCGCAATGGTCCATCTGCGGGGAAGAGCGACCTGGCGATTGTCCGACTCCGCACCCGGACGCGAGCGATGATCAGCGTGTGGCGGTCGCGACAGCATTCATGCCGCGGCGCACGTCCTTGAGGATCACCTCGTTGGTCACGACCTGGGCAGTAACTTGGAAGAGGCGTGATGCTCCCGCGTCGATCTCGCGCAGCTCTTCGGACTGAGCGTACGCAATCGCCGCCTGCAGACCGTCGAACCAGAGTTCCTCAGAGCCGTCGACATCGAGACCCCACCCCTCGGGCCGCTCCGGCTTGACGGCGAGGTTCTGTGCATAGCTCAGTGAGGCTTTTTCAACGTGATGCGGTTTCGCGGAGGTGGAGGGTGTGGACGGCCTTGGCGATGCGGCCGGCGCGGAAGGGGCAGCACCGCAGTTTGCGTAGGATCCTCCATGCTTTGAGCTGGGCGTTTGCTCGCTCTCCCGGTCCGCGGAGTCGTGCGTGGGCGCGGTTGGCCTCCTTCTGGGACTCTGGCTTGCCGCGCCCTTTGTAGGGCGTCAGGACGTGTTCACCGGCTCCCTGGTAGGCCTTGTCGGCCAGGGTGAGCAGCCCGGCTTCGGCCAGCGCCCGGATGATGCCCCAGATCCGCGCGGCCCTCAGATCGTGGACGGCGCCGCGCAGTTCCCCCGACACCCACAGCCATGTTCCGTCCGGTCCGGCGATGACCTGGAGGTTCATTCCGTGCCGGCGGTGCTTGCCCGAGTAGAAGGGGCGGTCGGCGGCGACCCGGTCGATCGCGATCAGGACGCCGTCCAGCACCAGGTAGGGCAGCGCGTCGCGACGCGCTCTGCGCAGCACGGCGGGCAACTTCGGGGCCCGGGCCGCCAGCAGGTCGATGGCCTCGTTGACATAGCGCCAGGCGGTGGCGACCGATACACCGAACCCGGCGGCCAGCGCGGCATAGGTCTCGCCTTTACGCAGGTGGACCAGGGTCATCAGGGCTTGGGTGCCGGGCGGCAGCGCCCGGCCCCTGCTGCCGATCGCCCTGCGGTGGCGGCGGACCACGCCGGTGGCGTAGGCCAGGGTTCGGCGCGACAACGGCAGCGAAGCACGGTAGAAAAGCATGGAAGCCTCTGGTGTGGACGGCCGGTTGTGAGAGATCAACCGTCCTACCAGGGGCTTCTTCTCTTCTTGGAGCCACCACGCCGCCCGCGATCATGCTGTGATCAGCCCACCTCAAACCACTGCTGTAGGGTCGGGAGCTGGCGCGGTGGCGTTCCTGGCGGTAGGGCTCGGGGTCTTTCTTCCGCCGGTTTCCCGGACGGCTGTGCCCTCCCCGATGACCATGGCCAGGTCCTTGCTCCGTTTCCAGCTCCCGCCACTTCGAACCGTGCATGCGGTTCTCCCGCACACGGCTCACCGACGCCGTTCACACGGGGGCATTCGGCCTCACCCGCCAGGGCTTGCCCGCCCTGGGTGCGACGGTGATTCCATACAAGCCGATCAGACCGAGATCGACCGGCCGGGAGTTGATCAACACCTGCCAGCCGAACATCATGCTGCGGCGGTGACGTCGGCGCATGAACTGCGCCAACCGCCACTGCGCATACCGTCTGATCTTACTGAGGCGCTGAGCCGAGTGCCCGTAACGAAAATAGGCCGCCCAGCCTCGCAGAAAAGCGTTCAGCCTCTCCACGATCACCTCTGGCCGCAGCAGCAGCCACCGCCGGGACGTCATTTCCCGGACCCGGTCACGGGCATGCTGCATGGCCTTGTCCGCAGGCCAGCGAGCCAGGAACGTCACCTTCGGGCGGCCCCGATCGCCCCGCGACCGCACCAGCCGATGGTGAAAGCCCAGAAACTCAAAGCCGCCACCTCCAACCTCAAGGTGCAGGATGCGGGTCTTGGCCGCCTTGGGCTCCAAACCAAGTTCAGCCAGCAACTCGACCAAGCGCGCAAGCGCCCGCTCGGCCTGACTGGCCGACCAGCACATCACGACCACGTCGTCGGCGAACCGCACCAGCGCCCCATCACCGTCATCCCACGCCCGATCCAATCGATGCAGGTAGACGTTGCAGAGCAGCGGTGACACCGGCCCTCCTTGCGGAGTTCCGGTGATCTCTCGCCGTACTTGCCCGTCCTTCATCACCCCGGCACGCAGGATCGCGCGCAGCAGTTTGAGCACGGACTGGTCGCAGACGCGTTCCTCGATCGCCTGTATCAACTCCGTGTGCGGAATCGCCGAGAAACAATCGGCGATGTCCGTCTCGACCACCCACCGCCGCCCCCGATGGCACTCATCAATGAGCACCTGCAGGGCGTCGTGTGCCGACCGCCTCGGGCGGAAGCCGAACGAGCAGTCGGCCATGTCCGCCTCGAAGACCGGCTCGAGCACGATCTTCAACGCGGCCTGCACGATGCGGTCACCGACCACGGGAATCGACAACGGCCGGAACTGATCTTTCAGCCCAGGTTTGGGGATCAGCACCCGCCGCGCCGGCAGCGGCCGATACCGCCGCTCCCGCAGTTGGCCGGCCACCTCACCAAGGAGCCGGTCCACTCCGTACTCCTCGACCATGGCCAGGGTGGTCTTGTCGATACCCGGTGCGCCGTTGTTGTTGCGCACCGCCACCCACGCGCGCTGCAGCACGTCCCTGCGGCAGACTTTATCGAACAGCGCGTGGAATCTCCGCCCGGGATCGGCCTTGGCCGCCCGGTAAAGCGCATGCTGCAAGGCACGGACCGGATCCCCAAGGGATCCCTTCGCGGCGGGGATAGCCTGACCGGCACTCACCGGGTCTCCTCCTTGAAATCGCTGCGCATCGACGAAGCAGCGGCCCTTCCCTCACCGCCGGTTGTGTTGTCCGGTCGGCTCAAGCGGTACTACGGCCGCCTCCGACGCCCACCCGGCACCCGCTCATTTCCCGAGGTCATCGGTTATAGAGCGCGATGCTCCGGCAACGACACTTCCGCAGGTTGCCGGGCCGGGGAGGGCCTCCCCAGTTCCCGCCGCCACTATTGATGCGTTCCGCGCCCCCATACGCCGGGGAGTCCTTGGCGGCTGCGCTTCCAGGCTCTTCACCGCGTCCCTGGCCTTCGCCCCGATTTCGAGAGGCTCGGCACTCCCTTGTCCCACCCGAGCGGGCGGGCTGAGTAACGACGCCGCAGGCTTCGCTTCATGCTACGGACCGCACCATCGCTCCCCCATGAAAGGGCTTTTGACGCTGGGCTTCGACCCCGCCCGTTTCCAGACGAAGCCGCCAGCCTGCTACCGGGCCTCCTGGCAGCTACCCGGACCGGACTCCCACCGGCAAGCGACGACGAGCTTGCGAACAACAAGATCCACCGCTACGTCACGGCTTCACCTCCTGCTCTGCTGGGCGCACGAAAAAGGCTCAATGAGCGAGTCGAAGACCTGCATCTCATCTTGACGCATGATGCGGTGGTAGCCCGCGGCACTACGGTTGGCGTCGCGGGCTTCGGCAGAGAAGTATTCGGAGCTCGCCACACCGTCGTGCATTCTGGGTGAGGTGTCGTGGAGGACCTCACACTGGATGTATCGCCGTACGGTCGCCGACTCCTTCTGGGATTCGGCGAGACGCCAGTGTTGCCGCCACCGCGGAACCCATTGCTCGCGTGTCATGCCCGGATTGCGGTGGGCCAGATAATTGATCCGCAATATGGTCATCGATTCTGCCGTTCGTCGTCGGTATGCCTGCCCAGCCCGTCGCCGTGGCCCATCTCGATCACCGGACGCCCTCGGCCGTGATGGCGTGCATCCCCTCCCGCAACGTGACGTCCAGGAGGTAGACCTCCGATCCGGCCATCAGACCGCCTCCTCGGGAACAGCCCGGCGACCAAGATCGGGCATCGTCGGCTGAGCGGCGAGCGAGAGAGCGCGCACAGGTCAACGGACACGGCGAACCCTCCCTGCCGACGCCGCCCCTCGCCCTACCCGCGGTGCGACACCACCATTTTTCGCTATTTACACATTAAGACTCGTTAAGTACACATGCTAGTTGTCACTGGAGGCGCCGTCAACGGCGTGAACCGGTGCGGGGCGCCACCTCAATGACAATGAAGGGCCATGGCTGCTGCGGATCATCCGTCGCGGCACCGTGTCCCGCGCGGCACCGGCTCCCTTCTGTGAGCTAAGCGGCATGGTCGCGACCGTTGCTCTACCGGTTGCTCCGGATCTTGCTCCGTCCGATCGGGGAGCTGGTCCGCTGGGACCGTCCAAGGACGTGGTACTGCGGCACGAGAACCAGGTGTTACACCGATCTCCACGGTCGGCCACGCCGGGAGCACGCCGATCGGCTCTGGCCGGTGGCGCTGTCGCGACTGATGCACCGCCGACATTGGGCGGAGATCTTCACGGTCACCCCAGGGACGATCCTGCGCGAGCGGAACTACTCCCCGAGCGGATGGCGCGGGAGAACCCGACGTGGGGCCTCCACGGCTGCACCGCGCAGGCAGTGATCCCGCGCAGACGGGCAGGACGTTGAGCAGGTAGCCCAGGATGCCGACGCGCTGGACTGCCTCCCTCCAATTAACGAGCCGTTCGCGACCTGGCGGGGTGCTGCGCACGCTCCTCAGAGGGAGCGCCGGATGGAAATAGGGAAACCGGTGCCAGATAACGGACGAACATCATTTTTCGGCTTGCCCCCCAC
The DNA here is from genome assembly GCF_055379765.1 of Actinomadura rugatobispora. Taxonomy (NCBI): domain Bacteria; kingdom Bacillati; phylum Actinomycetota; class Actinomycetes; order Streptosporangiales; family Thermomonosporaceae; genus Actinomadura; species Actinomadura rugatobispora. The sequence goes on from NZ_AP029191.1 coordinate 3,979,873, forward strand.
ATGGCGAGGAAGTTATCTGCCTTGACCTCTGGGGTCACCTGACCAGACCCGAACCGGGAATAACTGCAGGTGGATGGGTCACCCCGAGCGCGGTAATCGGCGGGCGATAGACCGCCTTGGCCATCTACTTTCGTCCTCGATCGCTGCTTGATCTCGCGGACAGCGGGGCGGGAATGACTGACAATGCCTGAATCGAGGAGTTTGCAGCTTGGGTAAGTTCCTGGACGCCGGCGCCGCCCTTCACGCGCTGGAGACCGCAGCGCCGCACGCCAACACGGCCGGACAAGAAGTGTCCGACCTGTGGAACGGTTCGAGCTGGACGTCGCCGGGCGGGGAGAGGCGTGACCTTCCGGCGATACGCCCGGGTATGGGTGAGTGGCTGATCTCCCCGGTTGAGCCCTGGCACTAGAGAACGCCGGCGCCGACGAGGCCCAGCATCAACATGACGCACCGCGCCGTGACATTGCCTTGATCGTGGCTCCGCCCGGGACGGTTGAGCGGAAGATGTCCAGCGACATCTACGCGGTGGCTAATGAGCTGCCGTCCGCCACTGACGCCCGTGCTACACAACTCCTCTCGCCAGCCAGTTCGACACCTTCCGTGCTCCCGCCGAGTGGGTCTCTGCGTCGTGCAGTGCTCATATGCGTACTTCGGCGGTCGTGCGGGAGGCGTTCCGTGCTGCTGAGCCCGTTCTCACCCGTTCGCCGGGGGTGCAGACGGGGAAGCGTCGCAGGCGCGCCGGCTGCGGCGGGTCCGTCTCCGTACGGCCGCGATGGAGCGGGACGAGGGTCGGCGAGTGTGTCCGGTGCGAGTGGCCGAGTTGGAACACCACAGGAACGCGGTGTACAGCTCGCCGCAGTCCCGCCCGAGGGCCTGGGTCGCTCGAAAGGGAGCGTTCGTCCAAGCGTCTGGATGAACGCTCCGGCGAACGGTTCATGCGCCGGATCTGGTTTCGAACGGTCATTTGCCGTCGTTGCCGGTGGTGGATCTCGAATTGGCTCGCCCGTGGCGGGCGTTGGGCCAGGTCTGGTCGCCGGTGGTCCGGTCTGCCGGGCCCCGCCCCGTGAGGGATGGTGACCGCTAGGCCCGCTCCCACGTCCACCGCCGCGGTCACCCGTGAGCGCTACGAGCACATCATCGCCGGTGACCGCGAACTGGTCGGACAGATGCAGCACTGAGACAGGGCGGGCCCGTCCCACGATCACTCCATCCGATGAAAGAGGTTGCGGGGCCAAAGTCGCTGGGGCCTGGCGCCGGATGCGACCTTGCGCCGGGCGCAGTCGCTGGCCGCCTCGACGGCAGTTGACACGGATGTGTGCCGACGTCCAGCGCTTTGGCGGCATCGGGCGTTCAGCCAAAAAGGAAGGACAGAGCATGCCCATATCTGGACCCCTGGCGGCTCGCCGACGTGCCGCCGCGGTCATCGCCGTGGCGGTGGTCTGCTCGACGGCATGCAACGGGCTGGACGTCGGCACGTCCCACCGACCGTCACCTTCGGTGCCCACCCCGCAGCTGGACTGGAGTCCCTGCGTCCAAGGCAGTGAGTTCGACTGCGCGACCGCGAAGGTGCCACTGGACTACGACAGCCCAGGTGGTCGCACCATCGAGCTGGCCGTCATCAAGCACAAGGCAACCGGTCCCGGACGGCGCATCGGCACCCTGTTCTTCAACCCCGGCGGCCCCGGCGGGCCCGGGACGGTGCAGATGCCACAGAGATACGAGTTCTTCCCGCGGAAGGTGCGGGAGCGGTTCGACATCGTCAGCTGGGACCCCCGCGGGATCGGCAACAGCACCGCGGTGAACTGCTTCAAGAGTCGCGAGGAAGCCGACGCCTGGATTTCGAGCAAACCGGCAGGCTTCCCTGTGGGCGAGCAGGAGCGGACGACCTGGATTGCCGCGTACAAGGATCTGGGACAGCGCTGTCACCAGCGTGACCCGGAACTCCTGCGTCATGTATCGACCGTCGACAGCGCTCGCGACCTCGACCACCTCCGCCAGGCGGTGGGCGAACCACAACTCACCTACTTCGGGATCTCCTACGGCACGATCCTCGGCGCCACCTACGCCAACCTCTTCCCCGGCAAGGTCCGCGCCATGACCCTCGACAGCAATATCGACCCGCAGGCCTGGACGAACCACGCCAACGACACCCCCCGGCTCCCGACGCTCCTGCGCATGGGGGCGGACCGCAGCGCCGCCGCGACGCTGGACCAGTTCCTCTCCCTGTGCGGGTCGACCACTACCGCCGTCTGCGCCTTCTCCGCCGGCGGCCCCAAAGCGACGCGGGCCAAGTTCGACCAGCTGATGCGGCGCCTCCGGGAGCATCCGGTGGGCACCTGGACCTACGGCCGTACGGTCGGTGACACAGTGAACAGCCTCTACATCGTCCACCCCGGATGGATGAACCTCGCCGGCAGGCTGCAGGACCTGTGGCACGGCCGCGTCCCGAAGCCGTCCGCACCCCCACCCGCACCACCGGTCCCGAATCCGAATCCGTATCTGGGCGAGGAACAGGCGGCTGCGGTGTTCTGCGGCGACAGCCCCAATCCGCGTGACCCCGGTGCTTACCACGCCCTGGAGAAGGCCAGTGCCTCCCGTTCAGGCGACGCCGGACGCTACTGGACCTGGGCCGCAGAGCCGTGTGCCACCTGGCCGGCCGTAGCGGCCAACCGCTATCGCGGCCCGTGGAACAAACCGACGGCACACCCCGTCCTGGTGGTCGGCACCACCTACGACCCGGCCACCCCCTACTCGGGCTCGCAGGCCATGGCCAAGGAGCTGGCCAACGCCCGCCTGCTCACCAACAGCGGGTACGGGCACACCGCACTGAGCAACCCCAGCAGCTGCATCAACGAGCACGAGAGCCGATACTTCATCGACGGCACCCTCCCCCCGGCCGGAACCGTGTGCCACCAGGACACGCCCCCGATTTCGGAAGGCAAGTCAATGGGCGCGTAGCCACCGGCGGGAGCAATTGGCCCGGCATCGTCTCCTGACCCGGCGGTAGCTCAGCAGCCAGGAGATGCAGGACGAGCCGCGGCAAGGCGGTCGCCGCGGAATGATGGGCAGCTCTGCTCTTGGCAACTGCGATTGTGGTGCTGCGGCATCAGATCACCGTGCTGGAGCGCCAACAAGGCGGGTTCCACCCCCATCGAGCACTACTTGCGGCGCCGCCGCACCGACTCCCCCGAGCGTGTTCCGGCGGACGCGGTGACTGGTGCGCCCAAATACGACACCGTGAGTTAAAGCCGACCGGCATGCTGCCCGATCCAAAACCAGGCGGCTGGGCCGCCACTCTGCACCAGGTCACCCTCGCAGACGGCAACCGCACCAGCCGCTCCCCCAACAAAGCCCAAGACGCCGGATAGCAATGGCCCCCGTCCATATCAGCGAACCCAACGCCGCCTGCGTCCACTCACCAATGGTGAGGGACCCCATCACTTCGCTGAGCACGGCGTTGCTCAAGACCCCGGCCAACGCGCCCCCGCTCTAGCCGCTGGACGACTTCCAGGACAGCATCACCGACGCTCCACCACCGCCCTGATCAACCCGTACGGCTCGCCGATCACCACCAGCGGCGCACCCCACTGCGCTTCCACGACCAATACCGAAACTCCCAGACCAGCCTCTACGACATCCGCGCCCGCAACTACAACCAGTGCTGCCGGAGGATGGCGCACCACGCAGCAGAGAAGACCGCCGCGCACCCGCTGAGTGCCGCGGGCATCATGCCCGGGACCTCCCGCCACCGCGGCCGTGCCCCAGCCCACCGTCAGCGCCCTACGCGAAGCCACCCTCAATCGAGTCCGGTGCAGCACCGCGTGAACACCCTGCATCCCAAACCGAGCCCGCCCACCGGGTGGCTTCCTGGGACGCCCGGGAGTTGCGCGGCACGCCGGGCCGGCGTCCCGGGACGTCGGCCGCGCTGCGGTGGCCGCCAGCGTGACGCCGCCAGGCGATGGCCGCTCCCGGGCCGCCACGTACAGCGGTGTCCAGCCGCCCACCACCACCTTGCCGCCGGGCCGTGGGTCAGCGGCTTGACTGGTACGGCCACGCACTCGGGCTCGGCCACCTGGCCATGCCCGCTCGCGCACCGCGACACCGGCGGAATGATCGAGAGCATCCGCTGCCTGACGACCTGCGAAAGGACTAACCGCACATCAAAGGCGCGTCAGCCTCGACGAGGTCGGCGCGGGGACAGCCTCGCTCGCGATCGAGCAGCGGTACGTCGAAGGACGTGGTGCCGGAGTGCGCGTTGTTCTAGCCGCAAGGTGGCCCCAGGCGTGATCGCCGGGATGCCTAGCCGTGGAAGTTTGACCAGGTCACATGGCGGGTCACGATGGTCGGCGGCGAGAGTGCGTGGTGGGTATCTGAGGCAGTCCTGGTGAGAGGAGCACCAGCTCGTGGCCGTGGGGCACGGACGGGGTGTCGCAGAGGGGCTCTGGCGGTGCGCCACCTTCGTCCGGCTCCGCTCCTGCTGCTGGAGTGCTTCCTCTCGCCTGCGCTTGGCATGAACTTTAGATGCGGCTAATATTCGTGGAGCCTGATATAAAGGATTCGTGCATGCGTTCGATGTCCTCGGTGATCCGGTTCGTCGCCGCGTCCTCGAACTGCTGGCCGAGGGTGAGCGCAGCGCCGGTGAGGTGGTGGCGACCGTGGGGGCGGAGTTCGGTATTTCGCAGTCGGCGGTCTCGCAGCATCTGGCGGTGCTGCGTACGTCCGGCTTCGCGACGATGCGACCGGAAGGGACCCGTCGGCTCTACTCGCTGGACCTGACGGGGCTCCAGGAAGTGGACGCCTGGGTCGACCGCTTCCGCCACCTGTGGGGGGCGCGGCTGGACGCCCTGGAAACAGAGATCGCGCGCGGCAAAGCGCAGCGGCAATCGAAGGAAGAGGGAAACGAGACATGAGGGACCTGATCGACGAACTGGCGGCGGTGCACCGTCACGTGGCACGCGAGAACGCGGACGGCGGCGAGGTGGTGCGCGTGACGATGCGCCGTCGGTACTCGACGGACGCGGCAGACCTGTGGTCCGCGCTGACCGAACCCGAGCGGATCGCGCGGTGGTTCATGCCGGTCTCCGGCGACCTGCGCGAGGGCGGGTCGTTCCAGCTTGAGGGCAATGCGAACGGCGAGATCCTCACCTGCCGCCCTCCGTCGTTGCTGCGGACGACCTTCGGTGGCCCCGAGAGCATCCTGACGGTGACGCTCACACCGGAAGGGGATGCTGAGACCGAGCTCCAGTTGGACCACACCGTTCCCCTGTCGATGGCGCAGAGTGTCGCAGGTGCGCTGTTCGTCGGCCCTGGCTGGGACGGCGCGTTCCTTGGTCTCGGCCTTTACGTCGCCGGTGAAGCCATGGGAGACCCGCGCGAGGCCGCGAACTCGCCGGAGGTGGTGCAGTTCAACGTCGCCTCAATCGACCGGTGGACCACCGTCGCCGACCAGGCCGGCGCCACACCGGAGGAGGTCAAGCAAGGACGAGCGATGGCGCTTGCGCAGTACGCACCTGACACGCCTGAAGCTGCCGGGGCGACCGGGAGCGCATGACACAGAGTCGTCATGGTGGACAGGAGGCTGAGGTGGCCGAGGCGACGGTGGCCGAGGTGATGGCCGAGCTGGCCGCGCTCGAGGACCCGAAGATCCGCGCGGTGAACGAGAGACACGGCGACGATCACGGTGTGAACCTCGGCAGGCTGCGCGCGCTCGCGAAGCGGCTGAAGACGCAGCAGGAACTCGCGCGCCGGCTCTGGGAGACCGACGACACCGCGGCGAGACTGCTGGCGCTCCTGATCTGCCGCCCGAAGGCGTTCGAGCCTGGCGAGTTGGACGTCATGCTGCGCGAGGCGCGCACCCCCAAGGTGCACGACTGGCTCGTGAACTACGTGGTGAAGAAGAACCCGGGCTCCGAAGAGCTGCGCCTGGCCTGGTTCACGGATCCGGATCCAGCGGTCGCGAGTGCCGGCTGGGCACTGACCACCGAGCGGGTGGGGAAGAAGCCCGAGGGGCTTGACCTCGCGGGATTGCTCGACGTCATCGAGGCGGAGATGAAAGACGCCCCGACTCGGCTGCAATGGGCGATGAACGAGTGCCTGGCCCAGATCGGGATTCAGCACGTCGAGCACCGCACCCGGGCCGTCGACATCGGCGAGCGCCTGCAGGTGCTCAAGGACTACCCGACGCCACCGAACTGCACCTCTCCGTTCGCGCCCACCTGGATCACCGAGGTGGTGCGCCGCCGGCACGATAGGTGATGACCCAAGTTGGGACTTGGAACTGGGCCCGATGGTTGCCGCCGCCCTCCGTCGGAGCGGCTTCGGCGGAGGCGTGGGAGCGCCTGGAGCCCACTCATTGGCCGAACGACCGTCGGTCGCACACGTGGAGGAGATGTTCGCTGTCATCTCCCGCTAGCACCAGCAGGCGGGGCGCCGGTTGACGGCCGCGCTCCTGGACCGGATCCTCGCCCGCCTGCGCGGCGCTGAACGCCGCACTCCGTCAAGGGCTACTCGAGGAGAACCCAGCATCCCTGGTAGTGCTGCCGCCGACGCGGCCGTTCCGAGCCGTGGGGTAGACCGCCACCCACATCGAGCGCTGGCGCAAGACCAGCGAACGGCCCACGCTCGCAGCACAGAGCGCCCAATTCCTGGACGCGATCACCTCGCATCGCCTGTACACGGCCAATCACCTGATCGCGTTACGTGGGCTACGGCGCGGCGAAGCTGCCGGGCTACGTGCGTTGGGCGCGGTGCACCGTGAGCCGGCCGGGACGCGTTTCCTCTCGGCTACGTGCTTCGAGCCGTCAGGCGTCGAAGCGCCGCCGGGCGCCCTCGATGTGACCGAAGTACTCGTGCGTCCAGCCGCAGATCAGGTCGACCGTGGCTCGAAGGGCTTGGCCCGGCTGGGTGAGGGTGTACTCGACCCGCGGCGGGACGGTCGGGTACACCTTCCGCTCGGCCAGTCCGTTGCGCTCCAGCATGCGCAGGTTCTGGGTCAGCATCTTGTGGCTGATGCCCTCGACCTCGTTCCGTAGTTCGCTGAAGCGCAGGGTGCGCTCACCCAGCGCCTCGATGATCAGCAGCGCCCATTTGTTGGCGACATCCGAGAAGATCTCCCGCGCCAGGGAGTCCGCGCGCCTCAGATCCGCCTCGTCGGACGAGCCTGTGAACCGCTTGGTCACCATCAGGTTCCCCAGTCACCGAAAAGTGCGTTCTTCCACGTCAGCGCTCACTCTCCTACAGTTTCCGGGTAACCACAAGTGAGCACGGGGTGCCTGGACAAGGAGGCCTGCGGCATGGCCCTCACTCCGGCGTACCGCCTGGAGCGGCCCGCCACGGCGCTCGCCGCCTCCGCGCTCACCCTTGTCCGATGAAGTGAAGAGGAGATCGTATGGCTGTTCAGCTCATCAACCCTGACAGGCTCGTCCAAGTCCCGCTCTACCATCACGTCGCGGTGGCGACGGGGAGCAGGCAGGTTCACATCGCGGGGCAGGTCGCCTGGGACGAGAGCGGCGAGCTCGTGGCACCGGGTGATCTCGCGGGACAGGTGGCCCAGGTCTACCGCAACCTCGCCAGGGCACTCGACGCCGCGGGAGCGACGTTCCACGACGTGGTCCGGTTCACGTGGTACGCCGCAGGCTGGAAGAGAGAAATGTACGACGCCTTCAACGCCGGCGTTGAACAGGCAGCCCGTGAGTTCGATATCGCCACCCCGCCGGCTGCACTGATCGGGGTCGACATCCTCTTCGAGCCCGGCATCCTCATCGAGGCCGAAGTCACCGCGATCATCGAGTGAGGACGGCCGCAGCCGGCGAAGGCGATCAAGGCATTCGCGGTGGACCGTCAGGTGTCGGCGCAGCGGCCGACCCGGCTCCTCCCACTCCTTCAGCGGATTGCGGGACTGTCGCACAGTCCATGGGCACTGGCGACGCGGTCGATGTGACCAATGCCCGGGACCTGGTCCCGGGCCGAGGCGAACTGTCAGGCGCCTTCGGGCGGGGTGGCGGCGACCTGGCCAGCGCGGTGGCCGGAGGCGACCGCCGACGCGTACCCGCCGGGACGTCGTCGACCTATGACCGGCCGTTCTCCCCGCGTGCACGCCGGCGGAACCAGCGGCGTGGTTCGCGGGGTGTCTCGTCGAGGTGGCCACCGTCGTGCAGCCAGGATTCGAAGCGGTCCAGGTCGGCGCGGAACGACGAGTCGACCGGTTTCGGGTGGTCGAGCGCCCAGGCGTCGAACAGCGGGCGGAACTCCGCACCGAGCCGTTCGGCCAGGTCAGGGCGCAACCTGGCGGCGACCGACCGGCGTTTGGACCGGAGCGACCGGGCCTCGACCTCGACCCGGTGCGCGTCGAACCCGTCAGGCACCTGGCCGCCGGCCAGCAACGCGCGAACGAGGTCTCGCTGCCGCGCGGCCAGTTCCGCTCGCTCTGTCACCGGCGGAGAGCGGCCAGTGTCACTGGCGGGAAGCGACCGGACCACGATGGAGAACGCCGCGATGATCGCCATGCCGGCCAGGAGGTGACCGATCGGGTCGCGGTCGAGGGCGGTGTCGTCGACCAGGCGGACCAGGCTGACCGCGACCGGCAGGCACGGCAGCCCGTCGAGGTGTGCTCGGCGAGCGCCCGCTCCCGCGGCATCACCTTGAGGCGGCGCCGCAGCGCGTGGACCTTCGCCGGGTGCTGATGGACGTCCCGGTCGATCGGGTGGTCCGAGGCCGGATCATCCGGCGCGGACAGTGCATCCTTGCGGTTCTCCCCGAACTGGACGAACCGGGCGACGGCCGCGTCGACCACCCGGTCGGTCCCACCCGCGAGGAAGGTCACAGTGGACGGCGGCTCGACCGGTGTGGTCCTGCCGGCCCAGCGGCGGCCGTACCACACCGCGGCCCGACCGACGATCACGGCGACGGGGCAGGAGAGCAGGAACCGCAGGACCGAGACGGCCCACGAGTGCATCAGGACTCCTTGGCGGCCGCTACGACGGCGCGGATCGCGGCGAGTTCGGCGGCCAGGTCGGCGTCCGCCGGGTAGTCGTCGTCACGTTCCAGCATGACCCCTGGCGGGTCGACGCGGGCGCACAATGCGGCGAGTGTGTCCAGCACCTCGTGCGGTACCGCGTGGGCATGCGTGTCGTGGTAGAGCCCGTCGTGGACGACCCCGCCCGCGACGTGCACGTAGGCCAGCCGCTCCAGCGGCAGTTCGTCGAGGAAGGTCTCCGGCTCGGTGCCGAAGTTGACCGCGCCCGCATACAGGTTGGCCACGTCAGCAGCCGGCACTCGGTGCGCTCGACCAGTTCGGCGAGGAACTGGCCCTCGGTCAGGTCGTCGTCCGGCCAGCCGAGCAGTGCCGCGATGTTCTCCAGCGCCAACGGCACCGGCAGTTCCGCCTGCGCCTGCTTGACGTTGTCCGCCAGCACCTTCAGCGCTTCACGGGTGCGCGGCACCGGCAGCAGGTGCCCGGTGTCGAGGCCGCCGGCGCGCGTGAACGCCACGTGCTCGCTGACCAGCGGCGCGTCCACGGCCTCCGCCACCGCCGCCAGATGCGCGATCCGCGTGCGGTCCAGCGGCTCTGCCCCGCCGAGGGACAGCGACACCGCGTGCGCGGTCACCGGCACCCCGCGTGCACGCAACACGGTCAGCGACTCGGGCAGGGGGTCGAGGTGGACGTTCTCCGCCAGCACCTCCACGAAGTCGACGCCGGGCAACCGCTCCACCGTGAGGTCGATCTCCGGCCGCCAGCCGATCCCGATGCCCAATCTCGGCCGCGTCATGGTGCCACCCACCGTCGTGCGATCTCGGCCCGCAGCGGACATCAGGAGCTGCCGCCGCCGCAGCCACCGCCCGACGACGAGCTTTCGCCGGACGACGACGCGTAGTTGTGCGTGTAGGTGCTGCCGCCGGACGAGCCGGTGGAGACGAAGGAGTCGAACGAGCCGGCGGAGGCGTAACTCCACGCTCCCCCGATGAACGCCACCGCCGCACCGTCGGCCAGTGCCCGGGAGAACTCCGCGTCCGGGTAGGCCGACAGGCCGCTGACCGCCACCCGCTCCAGCGGATCCGCCTGGCCACTCGCCTTGACCTCGGCCACGACCCGGTCGCCGTGCACCGTGCGGGCCTTGAGGGCAGAGGTCATCCGGCTGCTCAGGTAAACGCTTGCGACGAGCGTCGGAGCGAGCAGAAAGGCCAGGTAGCCGGTGGGCAGGTCGTTGACGGTCCCGTTGATCCACCGGGCCACGCCGATCACGAACAGCAGATACAGCGGGATCGGGGCGAGCCGACGCGTCCGGACCGCCCGGCCCGGCCGGACGAGCAGGCCCCGACGGGCCAGCGACTCGCCGATCTCGGTCACCACCGGTTCGCCGGCGAGCTTGGTGGCCACGGCGGCGACCTTGCGCGGTCTGGTGAGCTCGGCGAGCACAGCGTCATCAAGCGGGTGCCCGGTCGGACCGCCATCCGCCATGGAGCTCAGGGTCCCGCGGCGATCGACCCGGACGAGACCGTTATCGACCAGCCGGGCGATGGCGACCTGGACCGCGTGCCGGGGTCCGCCGGCGAGGAAGCCCAGCTCCTCAGGGGCGGGCCGGTGGGGCGGCTCGGAAAGTCGTGGGCGGCGCGCCGCGACCCGCACACCGAACGCCACGACCAGGCCGACGACCAGGCCGGCGGTGTACAGCCAGAGGAACTCCGGCCCCGACAGCCCCCACGGATGCATCGCCTACCCCGTTTCCTCACGTCCAGGGGGACATTGTCCTCTGGTGGTGATCAGCAACGCACGGCGGGGATGTCACTCGGAGTTCCGGTCGAGACGCCGGTGGGGGATCCCCATGAGCCGCCGCCGCAGTCACCACCGACGAGACGCCTATGGCGTCCAACGCCGAGCGGTTGATCTGTGCGCGGGGTCGGTGCCGGTGGTGCGGCACGGCGGCATGACCGAGGTGTTCGACGCAATCCGGGCGCTGGCCGCGTTCCTGCGTGGCCGGGCGGGCTCGCCGGTGCGGTCAGCCACACACCTCCTGCGCGCCACGCACCCGGGCTCACACGCCCACCGCGGCATCAGCGGCGTGACCCGGAGCACCCGCTCCCTGCCCCACCGGACGACGTAGGTTCTCGACGGCTCGACAGGAGAAGCCAACCACCTTGCGGGAGCGGCCGGATCGACTGCGGGCTACCCAGCGGATGGCTCCAAAGGATCATGTCGGCCGGCGTGGACGTGCTGGGGCGCCGCTCATCTGCCGGTGTGCGGTGGCGCGGCGGGTAGTTGCACCGTGACGCGGAGGCCCCCAGCGGGGCGGGGGGTGAGGGTGAGGGTTCCGTCGTGTGCTTGGGTGATGCTTCTGACGATGGCCAGGCCGAGGCCGACGCCGGCATGCTCGTCGGTGCGTATGCGTTCTGTGCCGCGCTGAAACGGCTCGACGAGCGTGGCGACCACCTGGGGGGCGAGCTTTTCGCCCATGTTCTCGACGGTGAGCACCACGGTCTTGGGGTGGGCACTGGTCGTGACCCACACGGTGCCCTGTTCAGGCAGGTTGTGGACGATCGCGTTGTGGACGAGGTTCGTCGTCATCTGCAGCAGAAGCGCATGCGAGCCGGTGGTGAGGGCGATGTCGCCAGAGGTGGCGATGGTGAGGCCGCGTTTCTCTGCGAGGGGCAGGAGCGTTTCGGTGGCTTCTTCCGCGATGAGGGACAGGTCGAGGTGTTCTCGGGTGAAGGACCGCTGGTCGGCGCGGCTGAGCAGGAGCAGGGCTTCGGTGAGGTCGATCGCTCGGGCGTTGACGACGCGGAGGCGGTCGTCGAGCTCGCCGTTGCTGCGGTTCGGATCGTTGCGGGCCACGTCGAGCAGGGTCTTCGTGATCGCCAGCGGGGTGCGGAGTTCGTGGGAGGCATTGGCGGCGAACCGTTGCTGTTCGGCGATATGTGCTTCGAGCCGCGCGAGCATGGCGTCGAAGGCGTCGGCGAGCTCGCGGAACTCATCTCTGCGGCCCGGTAGCCGGATCCGGTGGGACAGCGATCCGTTCGCGGCCATGCGCGTGGCGTCCGTGATGCGGGTCAGCGGGGCGAGCATGCGGCCGGCGAGAAGCCACCCGCCCAGCAGACCGAACACCAGCAGGAACACCAACATCGCGGCTGCCATCTGGCCGAAGGCCCGCTGGGTGCTGGAGCGGCCTGGAACGAACGCCCCGCCGATGCCGGATCTCGTGTCTCTGATGACCGCGGCATGGGGGAAATATCGCATGAGGAACACCCACAGGGCGAGCAGCAAGGCACCTGCGAGCACGAGGAATCCGGCGTAGCTGACGGTGAGTTTGAGGCGGACGCTCAAGCCGGGGGCTCTATCCACGGTCTCCTCCCGCACGCCCGGTGCCGGATGCCGTGTCGATGCGGTAGCCGACGCCTGGCACGGTGGCGATGGTCCAGGGTTCGCCGAGCCGTTTGCGCAGTGCCGAGACGGTGATGCGCACGGCGTTGGTGAACGGGTCGGCGTTCTCGTCCCACGCGCGTTCCAGGAGCTCTTCGGCGCTGACGACACCGCCTTCGGCGGCGACGAGGACTTCGAGCACGGCGAACTGTTTCCGGGTGAGCGCGACGTAGCGGCCGTCGCGGTAGACCTCGCGGCGGAACGGGTCCAGCCGCAGGCCCGCGATCTCACGCACGGGCGGCCTGTTGTGCGCGCGCCTGCGGTCGAGTGCTCTGAGCCTGAGCACGAGCTCGCGCAGTTCGAAGGGTTTGGTGAGGTAGTCGTCGGCGCCGAGACCGAACCCGGAGGCCTTGTCGTCGATCCGGTCGGCCGCGGTGAGCATCAGGATCGGCATGCCGCTGCCGGAGGCGATGATGCGTTTGGCGATCTCGTCACCGGACGGTCCGGGGATGTCGCGGTCGAGGACGGCGATGTCGTAGGCGTTGACGCTCAGCATTTCCAGAGCGGTGTCACCGTCGCCCGCGATGTCGGCCGCGATCGCCTCCAGGCGCAGGCCGTCGCGGACGGCTTCGGCCAGGTAGGGCTCGTCCTCGACGATCAGCACGCGCATGCCGTCGATGCTACGAGCAGGCGCATATCGTCGGCATATCCAAAACCGCATACGTACCGGCAACACCACGCCGCCTTGACTGGCGGCATGAGTCAGAGCCCACCATCGGCACGGATAGCGCCTCGGAAGGTCTACCGGCGGCTCCTTGTCGTCGGCCCGATAGTCGTCATGGCAGCGATCGCCGCAGCCCTCGTCTATCAGTCGCAGAATGCCTCGTCCTCTTCGGACGCCCTACCGCCCTCCTCGGCCCCATCACTGTCTTCCTTGGCCGCACCCCCTCTGGATGCTCCTCGCCGCGAGCCCCGGGGTGCGCTTGGCGAGGCCAACGGTGCCGTCCCGGACGGCGTGACCGTCTTCAATGACGCGATTCCGGCTGTGGCCAACCTCGACCTGGATTTGCTCAAGGCCCTCCGCAAGGCTGCGACGGATGCAGCGGACGACGGAGTCAAGTTCTACGTCAATAGCGGCTGGCGTTCCCCGGAGTACCAAAATCAGCTCCTGCGTGAGGCGGTCTCCAGGTACGGCTCGGAAGAGGAAGCCGCACGATGGGTGGCCACCGCGGACACCTCTCCTCACGTGTCGGGGGACGCGGTCGACATCGGGCGGTCCGATGCCACGGCGTGGCTGTCCGAGCACGGCGCCGGCCACGGGCTCTGCCAGATCTACCGCAACGAACCCTGGCACTACGAACTGCGCCCCGACGCGGTCGATCGTGGTTGCCCGCCCATGTATGCCGACCCCACCCACGACCCGAGGATGCAGCAGTGACCGGCGTTGAGCGAGGACAGACGATGACGCAGGTGGACACGGCGGAGACCGGACAGGGCGACACCGGCCGCCGGGATGCCGGCTCCGGCCCCTGGCGCGCGGGCCTCCGCCGGGCGATCCGCATCGGCTCCCGGCCCGGGCCCTGGCAACGTGGCCTGGTCCTTGCGGCGCTGGCGCTGCTGCTCGGCCTGTTCATGCTGCTGCACGCACAGATCCCGAACCGGATCGGGAACCTCGGCAGCCTGATGGAGACCCTCCTGCCGTGGTTCGGCCTGTCCATCCCGGTGCTGCTGGCCGGGGCGCTGTGGCGCCGCTCCGCCTCCGCGGTGGCCGCGCTGCTGCTGCCGGTCGTGGTGTGGCTGAACCTCTTCGGCGGGCTGCTCGACGACAAGTCGCACCCGGGCAGCGATCTGACCGTGGCCAGCCACAACGTCGGTGCCGGCAACCCCGACCCGACCGGCACCGCCCGTACCCTGGCCGCCTCCGGTGCGGACGTGCTGGCTCTGCAGGAGCTGACCCAGCAGGCTCTGCCCACGTACGAGAAGGAGCTGGCGAAGGCGTACCCGCACCACACGGTGCAGGCCACGGTCGGGCTGTGGAGCAAGCTGCCGCTGTCGGGCACCCGGCCGGTCGACATCAAAATGGACTACGGACCGCTGGCGGACACCAAGCCGATCGACACCAGAATGGCCGACAACCGGGCGCTGCGCACCACGGTGGCCACGGACCACGGGCCGCTGGCGGTGTATGTGGCCCACCTGGGATCGGTCCGGGTGAATCCCAGGGCGGGCTTTTGGACGGCCCACCGTGACAGAGGCGCGCAGGCGCTCGGCAAAGCCATCGCCGCCGAGCGGAATGACCGGGTGGTGCTGCTCGGCGACCTGAACGGCACCATGAACGACCGCGCGTTCGACGACATCACCTCGCAGATGCGCTCGGCCCAGGACACGGCCGGGGACGGCTTCGGCTTCAGCTGGCCGGCGAGGTTCCCGGTGGTGCGGATCGACCAGATCATGGTCAGGGGCATTGAGCCGGAGAGCGCGTGGGTACTGCCGTCCACCGGCAGCGACCACCGGCCGGTGGCAGCCGGAATCAGCTGGTGAACATCGGATCCGTCCCCGCCCCTCCGGGCCCCCCACAGGAGGCACCAGAGCTGAGCGCAACCAGCCCCGGCCGTGGCCTTGGGCCCGTACCGCGTCGGCGGGCGTCTGGCCCTGGTGCGGGCCGGAAGTGGTGGTGATGACCGGGTCGGCTCCGGCCCGTCCAAGAGCTCCTAGGCGACCCGGGCGGTGGAGCCCCGCCGATCGAAGCGGGTCGCGAAGCCGTCATCGGCCGTGCGGCACCGGGCACGGGCGTGACGTGCTCACCCCCGCGCCCCGTACCAGGTGGCTTTCATGACGCCCGTGCGGTCGCGGTGATCAGGTGGCCTTGCCGCGGGCGACGTAGAGGTTCATGGCGGTGAAGTCGACGGTGATGTTGTAGGGCTTGTGGAAGCAGTGGGAGAAGGAGACCGGCACGTCGAACCCGAAGGGGGCGAGCGAAGCCTTCGGGTTCGTGTAGCAGTAGGCCTCCTTGGCGACGGCGTCGCCGAGCCGGATCTCCTTCGGGTAGCAGGGGTAGGCGACGGCCGGGTGGCTTTGGGCGAACGTCCCGATCGGACGGTCGTGGTCGGTACGGATCCCCAGCCGCTCGGCCGTGTCCCCGAACACGATCGCGGCGGTCTCGCCCCGTCCGCCGAAGTTCACACCCACCACCCGTGAGCCGGAGCCGGCGACGCTGCCTCTGCTGTGCAGATATTGCTCACGGGCCAGCCACAGCGGCAGGGGCTCGGCGCCTGCCCGGGTGGCGGCGGCGCGTGCCGTCCTGGCCGTTTCGGGGGTGCGGCGGCGCAGGATCAGCGACCGGCCCGCGTAGTCGAACGTGGTCAGCAGGTGGTAGAAGACCCACGTGCCGATCATGCCGTCGCTGTCGCTGTCGACGTCTTCGCCCGACTCCGTCGACGACCAGCCCACGGGGACGTTGCGCAGTTCGATGCCGCCCAGTTTGAAGGAGTCCAGCAGCCCGTAGTGCGCCCATATGGCGCCGCCCTCGTAATCGATCTTCTGACTGGCGACGGGGCTCAGCCCGGCTTCCTTGGCCATCGTCGAGGTCAAGCTCAGATTCGGGGCGCCGGTGTAGAACGTGAAGCGCTTCGGCGGTCCGCCGTTGACCGAGGCCTCTACCAGCGGCATCGGGTCCATCTGCTGCCAGGGCAGCCGTGCGATGTCGCCGTGGACCTGATACGCCTCGCCGCGGACCGCCGCGAACCATGTGGCGTAGGCTTCCTCGCCGATCGCCCGCCAGTGTGGTGCGGACAGGGAGAACTTGTCCTGCCGGACGTAGCAGTCGGCCAGGAAGTAGTGGGCGTCCTTGTCGTCGGGGGCCGACTGAAGCGCCATCTTGAGGTATTTCTCGGCGTCGGGGAACCGGTTGGCCAATAGCCCGACAAAGCCGCGCCGGCGGGCCGCGTGCAGGTTCGTGGGATCTTTCTTCAGGATCTCCTCGTAGGCGCGGCCGGCCTGCTCGAACTTCCCGGCCTTGAACAACGCATCCGCATCACCGCTGTCGGCGAGCGCCGTGCCCGGCTGGCCCAGCAGCGGGGCGGTCGCGGCGGCACCGGCCAGCACGGCGGCGCCCCGGAACAGCGAACGCCGGTCCCATTGTCCGTCATTGACCACGGGCCTTCTCCTTTTCGTGATCACCTTCCGCGCGCAGCCTGGCGGAGGTCTTGAGCAGATCTGGATCGAGATCGGCCACAGCCGAATCCCGGCAGGCCCGCACGACGGGAGACGTGCGGGCCTGCCGTCCAAGGGGTCAGCCGGTGTAGGTCGGCATCTTGGGGATGGCGTTGCCGGGCGGCGCGGCGGGCGGCAGCTCGCCGGGCTTTGACGGCTTGTCGCCGGGGTGGCTCCGCTTCGGGTGGCCGGGCGCGGCGGGCGGCGTGGGCGTGGCGGTGGTGGCCTCGGCGGCGGCCAGACCGGTGCCGGCCAGGCCGACGCCCAGCGCGACGGCTGCCATGAGGGACTTCAGGCGCATCGATGTTCCTTCCGGTGTTGTTTCATTCCTTGACGACGACAGGCGTGCCGATCGCCAGGTTCTGGGCCATCCAGGTGATGTCGTCGTTGCCGACCCGCACGCAGCCGTGGCTGACCGTGCCGCCCAGCGCCGACGCCTTGTTCGTGCCGTGCACGGCGAGCTGCCCGGGGCCGCCGGCGAACGTCGTCAGCGTCGGCGAGAAGCCGCTCAACCCGAAGGCGTACGCGCCGTAGTCGCCGCCGGGGTTCGGCGGTTTGACCAGCTCGGTGAAGTAGAAGCGGCCGGCCGGGGTGGGGGTGCCGCTCTCGCCGGTGGCGACCTTGCCCGTGCGCAGCACCCTGTCGCCGTCGAAGACGGTGAACGTGAACGCCTTCGGGTCGATCTCCACCCGGTGGGTCGTCGACGACAGCTTGACGTCGGACGCCTTGACCCAGCCGGTGCTTCCGTTGGGACGGATCGGCAGCAGCACCCTGAGCCAGTCGCCGTCCTTGGCGTCGACGAGGAAGACCCGGGTGGCGCCCATCTCGTTGGGGCTGGACAGCGTCTTCCAGGCCGCGCCGTCGCCCTTGTGCCTGTGCACGGCGATCCGGCGGCCGCGCACGGTCGCTATCTCCGCACCGCCCTGCCGCTGTGGCTCGGCGGCGGCCGCCGCCGAGTGGTCCGCCTTGGGCGGCGGGTCGTCCCCCGCTGTCCCATCGGTGGACGAGCCGCAGCCGGCCAGCCCGGCGATCAGTCCGGCGGCGAGCAGGGCGCCGGTGTGAATCTTGACGTGGCGCATGCCGCGAGATGCTGGCCAAGGAATGTGAAGAAGCTGTGAGGCCGATGTGATGATCCCGTGGTGCCGGTCACGGGTCGCCTACGCTCGGGGGCTATGTGCGCGAATGTCCTGGTCGCGGAGGACGACGCCAAACAGGCGGAGCTGCTGCGCCGCTATCTCCGGCGCGAGGGGCACTCCGTGGTCGTCGTCCACGACGGGCGGGCCGCGATCGACGAGGCCCACGCCCGCCGCCCCGACCTCGTGCTGCTCGACGTGATGATGCCGGGCGTCGACGGCCTCGACGTGTGCCGCGGGCTGCGCGCCGAGTCCGACGTGCCGGTGCTGATGCTGACCGCCCGCTCGACGGAGGACGACCTGCTGCTCGGCCTCGACCTCGGCGCCGACGACTACGTCACCAAGCCGTACAGCCCGCGCGAGCTGATGGCCCGGGTGCGCACACTGCTGCGGCGGGCCGGGTGGGAGAACGGCGAGCGGGTGTACCGGGTCGGCGGAATCACGGTGGACCCCGAGCGGCACACGGTGCTCGCGGACGGGCGCGAGGTCGAGTGCACGCCCGCGGAGTTCCGGATCCTGGAGGCGCTGGCCGCGCGGCCGGAGCGGGTCTTCACCCGGGCGCAACTCCTGGAGCACCTGCACGGCTTCGACCGCTTCATCACCGAGCGCACGGTCGACGTGCACGTGAAGAACCTGCGCAAGAAGATCGAGCCGCAGCCGCGGCGGCCGGTCCGGCTCTGCACGGTGTACGGCGTCGGGTACAAGCTGGTCGGCGACCGTGCGCCATAGCCTGCTCGTACGACTGGTCGCCAGCTCGGTGCTGATCGCGGTGTGCTCGATCGTGGCGACCGCGTGGCTGGCGGCGCGCAGCACGTCCGGCGAGATCCGGCACCGGCAGGGCCAGACGCTCGCCCGCGACGCCCGCGTCAACGACGCGCTGCTCGGCTACGCGGCGAGCCACCCGCGCTGGGACGGTGTCGAGGAGACCGTGCGCGGGCTGGCCCGCCAGAGCGGCCAGCGGGTCGCGCTGGCGACCGAGGGCGGCACCCGGATCGCGGATTCGGCGGGCGGCCGGCCGCCGCTTCCGGCGCGCGCCTCGGCCGTCGTCGACCCGCTCGCCGTCGATGTCTCGCTGGTGCCCGGCGCGGCCACCGACCGGATCGACGCGCGCGCGGTCGGGCCGTTCCGGCTGCCGGAGGCCGAGCGGGTACGGCTGCGCGAGGAGGTCGACGCGCAGGCGGCGTGCCTGCGCCAGGTGCGCCAGCGCGCCACGGTCGTCGTCGGGCCGGGCGGCCGCCCGTACCTCCGCCGCGAGGGCGGTCCGGCCACCCCGGCACCGGGCATGGAACGCCCGCGCCCACCTGGCGGCGCGCCGTCCGGACACGGCCCTTCCACACCGCGGGTGGCGCTCGCAGGGGCGCGGTCGGTCGCGGTCGCGACGACGCTGGAACCTGCTCCGCCGATCGAGCCGGTGGAAAGGGCGCGGCAGCCGGGAACCGCGCCCGGCACGCCGACCGGCGCCCCCGGCGGCCGGCCGGAGGACCCGCCTCCCGTGACGCCGGAGCGCACGGTGCCGCCCGAGCCGCCGAGTCCCGGCTCGCCGCCGTGCTCGCCGGACGCGCCCGGGCCGACCACCACCGAGAAGCGCGCGCTCAACCAGCTCGCCGCCCTGGTCCGGCAGTGCCACGGAAGCCGGGTCGACGTGTGGCTGGACGAGACCGGCACGCCGGCCGCTCCGGCGTCGGCCGCCGAGTGCCTGGCCACCGCGCGCCGCACCCAGTTGAAGCCGTACGTCGCGCCGGCCGCGCTGCTCTACATCGGCTCGCCGGAGGACCGTGCGCCGGCCATCGACCCGTACGGCATCGCGGGGGTCACGGCGGTGATCCTGGTCCTGGCGGTCGGGGTCAGCGTGCTCGTCGCCACCCGGCTGGTGCGGCCGGTGCGGGCGGTGACCGCGGCGGCCCGGCGGATGCGGGCCGGCGACGGGTCTGCGCGGGTCATGGTGCGCGCCAAGGGCGAGGTCGGCGAGCTCGGCGCCGCGTTCAACGAGATGTCCGAGCACCTGGACCGCATGGAGCGGCAGCGCAAGGCGATGGTCAGCGACGTGTCGCACGAGCTGCGCACGCCGCTGAGCAACATCCGCGGCTGGCTGGAGGCCACCCAGGACGGCGTGGCCGAGCTGGACCCGGCGCTGACCGCTTCGCTGGTCGAGGAGGCCATGTTGCTGCAGCACATCGTCGACGACCTGCAGCAGCTCGCGCTCGCCGACGTGGGCAGGCTGCGGCTGCATCCCGAGCCGGTCGACGTGGCCGACCTGGTCGAGCAGATCGCGACCGTCCACCGCGCCGCGGCCGCCGGACCGGTGCTGACCGTCGAGGTGACCGGTCGTCCGCACCTGGACGCCGATCCGGTACGGCTGCGGCAGGCGGTCGGCAACCTGCTCGCCAACGCGGTCCGCTACACGCCGGCCGGCGGACGGGTGAGCCTGCGCGCGTACGCCGACGGCGACGACGTGCTGATCGAGGTGGCCGACACCGGGCCGGGCATCACGCCCGAGCACCTGCCCCACGTGTTCGACCGGTTCTGGCGGGCGGAGAAGTCGCGCAGCCGGCAGACCGGCGGCAGCGGACTGGGCCTGGCCATCGTGCGGCAGCTCGCCGAGGCGCACGGCGGATCCGCGGCGGTGCGCAGCGAGCCGGGCCAGGGCGCGACGTTCGTCCTGCGGCTGCCCCGGACGACGGAGACCGCGTGATCACGGCGGAGACGCCCCTCCGTCGTGACCACGCGATCCGGGGTGGTGGCGGCGCTGGGAGCGGCGCTCCTGAGACGACGACCTCACCGGGCCGCCGGCCGACCACCGGCGTCACGCCCCGGGCGGACGACGTTCAACGATCCGAGTCTGTGTGACGCGGACTCGGCCTTCTCGGACCTGATCGGCCGAACTCGCCGACGGGCGTCAGTTGAGCACCGCCAGGTCCGACTCGATCTGGCGCGCCGTTCGCCGGAGCCTGGGGAGGAGTTCGCCGACGAGCACATCCACCGAGTAGGCAGCCGCCATGACGCCGATCGAGATGGCGGTGACGACGGCGCCGTCCCGGTCGTGCACCGGGATCGCGATGGTGAGCAGCCCTATCTCGAGTTCCTGGGCGCCGATCGCATAGCCCTGTTCGGCCACCTCGGTGAGCCGCTGCCGCAGTACCGACGTCTCCGTGATCGTGTACCGGGTGACCGGCACCAGTTCCGTGCGCTCGAGATAGTCCGAGAGCGCGTCGTCCGGGAGTGCGGCCAGCAGGACATGCCCGAGCGGGCTCTGGTAGGCCGGTATCCGTAGTCCTGCCCGGACGTTGATGCTGACCAGCCGCCGGGCCTGGACTCCGGTGATGTACACGACGTCGTCGCCGTCCAGGACGAACGCCATGGACGTCTCGTGGATCTCGCTCGTGAGCTGGGCGAGGTGCGGCTGGATCACGTCCGGGAAGGCCACGGCGCCCAGGTAGGCCTGCGACAGTTCGAGGACCTTGGGCCGGACGTAGAAGTTCGTCCCGTCCTGCCCGACGTAGCCGAGTTGGACGAGTGTGCCCAGGAGGCGCCGGGCGACGGCGCGGTCCACGCCGACCTCGCGGGCGACGTCCGAGATGGACAGCCGGGGGCGGTCCTCGCCGAAGCACCGCAGGACGGCGAGCCCGCGATCGAGGGACTGGACGTACGGGCCGTCACCCGTGCGAGGCATTCGTCTCCCTTTCCACCACTGGTCGAGGGCATCCCTGGTACCGCCACATCCTGCCCGATTCGCCGCCCCGATGGTTGACAGGCGCCGTGCCCGGGTGCCACGCTTTGTGCGCTTAGAGCATGAGTATGCGCTATACGCACAAGGAGTGTCGAGTGGGAGAGCCGACCGTCTCCCGGATCGCCGACCGGATCGCGATCCAGGACTGCCTCTATCGCTACGCGCGCGCCGTCGACCGGCTCGACTACGCGGGCATCGCCGGGAGCTACTTCGACGACGCCACCGACGCGCACGGCTCGTATGTGGGGCCCGCCGCGGGCCTGGTCGAGGACATCAGGCTGCGGCACCGGTCCATCGACGCCGCGCAGCACTTCGTGACGAACGTGCTCATCGACTTCGACGGGGACGACCGGGCCTTCGTGGAGTCCTACTGCCTGGCGTTCCTGCGGCAACGGCCCGTCGAGGGCGCGTCGTCGCAGGAGGAGGCGGTCACCAGGTGCCGCTACGTGGACCGCTTCGAGCGGCGTGACGGGCGATGGGCCATCGCCGACCGTGTCGTGGTGTTCGACGAGACGCTCTCGGTCGAGGTCGTGGACGCGCGCCGCCCCGACTGGGTGGCCTCACGGCGGGACAGGACCGACCCGGTCTATTGGTGGGGACGGGACTAGAGGTAAGGGCGAAGCAGAAGGGAGACCGTGATGGCCGTTCAGGGACACTGGGACGCTCGGTTCGCCGAACTCGCGACCATTCTGGAGAAGAACCTCGCCTCGGGCGAGGACGTCGGCGCCTCGGTCGCCGTCATGCTCGACGGCGAGCCGGTCGTCGACCTGTGGGGCGGCTGGGTCGACCAGGCTCACACCCGGCCGTGGGAGCGGGACACGATCACCAACGTCTGGTCGAACACCAAGACCGTCACGGCGCTGGCCGCGCTGATCCTCATCGATCGCGGCCGGCTCGACCTCCACGCCCCGGTGGCCGCTTACTGGCCGGAGTTCGCCGCCAACGGCAAGGAGGACATCGAGGTCCGGCACATCCTGTCCCACACCTCCGGAGTCGCGGGCTGGGACGTGCCGGTCACGATGGACGACATCTACGATCCGGTGACGTCGGTCGAGATGCTCGCCGCCCAGGCCCCGTGGTGGGAGCCCGGCACCGCCGGCGGCTACCACGCGCTGAGCATCGGGCATCTCGTCGGCGAACTCGTCCGGCGGGTGACGGGGCTCAGCCTGGGCCGATTCGTCGCGCAGGAGATCGCGGCGCCGTTGGGTGCCGACTTTCATATCGGACTGCCGGAGTCCGAGGATCCGCGGATCTCGCCGCTCATCCTTCCCCCGCCCGGCCCCGCCTTCGACGCCGAACTGGCCGGCGTCGACACCGACAGCGTGGGCTACAAGCTCACGGCCGCCGGCCTGGCCACCGACCCGGCGACGACGTGGGACGTGCGATGGCGCCGCTCGACGATCTGCGGCGCCGGCAACGGACATGGCAACGCGCGTTCCCTGGCGACCGTCCAGGCGGTCGTGTCACACGGTGGCGAGTTCGGCGGGGTCCGCCTGCTCTCGGAGGAGACCTGCGACCTGATCTTCCAGGAGCAGGCCAAAGGCACCGACCTCTATCTGGGCCTGCCGATCCGGTGGGGCGTGGGCTACGCCCTGTCCTATCCGGAGGCGTTCCCCTACCTGCCGGACGGCCGCATCTGCTTCTGGGCGGGCTGGGGCGGCTCGATGGTCATCAACGATCTCGACCGGCGCATGACCTTCGCCTACGTCATGAACCGGATGGAGCCGGGTGTCCTCGGTACCTACCAGGGCATCGTCGGCGGCGTCCGGAGCGAAGAACTGATCCGAGCCACCTACGCGGCGTTGGACGCGTAGCCGAGCCGCCCTCATTGCACCTGGCCGACGACGAGGCGCGGGCCGTTTCGGGGACGACGCCCGACATCGTCGCGGCATCGAATGCCTCCCGACGCCGGGAGAAAGGCGAGATCCATGAGCTCATCGACGACATGGAAGTCCGGCTGGGACGCGGAGGACCCGCTGGACATCACGACGGGACTGGTCGGCAGGGACGACGGCACATGGGAGCAGGGCCCGGTGCCGGGGATGCTCCACCGCGATCTCGGTCTGGCCGCGGCCACCGGTGGCCTGCTCAAGGCCCGGCACACGCGTTGCTCCGCCGAGGCCGACGGCAGGACCGACTGGCAGTTCCACGACCTGGACTTCCAGTGGTTCTTCGTGCTGAACGGCGAGATCGGGGTCCGTACCGAGGACGGCCGAAACCTGACGCTGGGCCGGGGCGCCTCGGCCTACCAGCCGCCGTTCTGGCGCCATCAGATCACCTCGGTCTCCGGCGACTACGAGGCCGTCGAGGTCACGGGCCCCGCAGAGCACGCGACGGTCACCGGCAGAGACGCGGTCAAACCGGGGCGCGCCGCGGAGTTCGCGCACCTGAAAGGTGTCTACACCTTTGACCACCCGGACGAGTACGTCCGCGGCGACGGCCCCCGCGCCTGGTCGCTGTACCGCGATCTCGGCACCCGGACGCCCACGGACGGCCGCGTGCACATCCACATCATCAAGCTGGACACCGAGCGGCCGTCCCCGCCCGGGGGCACCGGCGCGCACCACCATTCGATGGCGCAGTGGTTCCTGCCGATCCGCGGCTGGATCGACATCGCGGCGGAGAGCCGGCCGGACCGGCGGTTGCACGCCGGCGACTTCATGATGCTCCAGCGGGGCGCGGTCCACGACGCGTTCGACGCCTCGCCCGACTACATGACGCTGGAGTTCTGCGTCCCGGCCGAGTACACGACGGTGGCGCGGTGATCCTCGCGACCCTGCGCGGCGGAGGAGCCGACGGGACGCTGGTGGTGGTGAGCCGAGACCGCCGCCGACTGGTCGTCCCGCCGAGGGGCCCGCGGACGATGCAGCAGGCACTGGACGAATGGCCGTCGTGGGAGAGGGCGCTCGAAGACACCTATGGCGAACTCGACGACCAGCGGTACGGCCTCCCCGCGGATCGCGCGGTGTTCGACGCGCCGCTCCCGCGCGCCTACCACTGGGCGGAGGGCAGCTGCTACCTGCGGCACATGGAGCGCATCAGGGGCGGACGCGGCGAAGCCCTACCGGACGACCACCGCGATCAGCCGATCGTCTATCAGAGCGGCAGCGCGACCAACATGGCGCCACGGGACGACATCGCGCTGCCCGATCCGGGGTGGGAGCTCGACCTCGAAGCGACGGTGGTGGTGATCAGCGGCGGTGTCCCCGTCGGCGCGGACGAGCACGAGGCCGCGGCCCGGATCCGGCTCGTGGGCCTGACCAACGACCTGACCTACCGGAAACTGCTGGTGGCCGAACGGCGGCGGGGGACCGGCGTCTACGGGTCCAAGCCGGGCCGCGCCTACGCGCCGTTCGTGGTCTCGCCGTCGGCCCTCGGCGCCGCGTGGAACGGTACGAATCTGTCCGCCACCACGCGATGCGAGGTCAACGGGGCCCTGCTCGGCGCCCCGCGCACCGACAGGGACATCGCGTTCGAGTTCCCGCGGATCCTGGCCCACCTGGTGCGGAGCAGGCCCCTGGTGCCCGGGTCGATCGTCGGCACCGGGACGGTCTCCAACGCCGACCCGGCGGCCGGCTACGCCTGCATCGCCGAGAAGCGCGCCGTCGAGCTCGCGAGGGACGGCGCACCCGCGACGCCGTTCCTGGACGCCGGCGACACGGTGACCATCGAGGCCGTGGGCGACGACGGGACGTCGCTTTTCGGCCGCATCCGACAGACCGTCGTCGCCACATGAAGGAGAGCTGAGTTCATGTCCGGATTCAAGGGAAGGGTCGCCTTCATCACCGGTGCCGCCCACGGGCAGGGCCGCGAGCACGCGGTTCAGTTCGCCCGCGCGGGCGCGGACGTCGTGGTCGTCGACGTCCCGGACAGGATCGAATCGGTGCCCTACCCGCTGGGCACGGCCGAGGAGCTGCGCGAGACCGCGGCCCTGGTCGAGCGCGAAGGCGGGCGCGCCCTCGCGATCGAGGCCGACGTACGCGGCGGGGACGGCATGCGGCGGGCCGTGGACCAGGCCGTGGAGCGCTTCGGCGCGGTCGACATCGTGGTGGCGAACGCGGGCATCGTCACCTACCGCCCTCTGGCCGACATGGACGACCGGATGTGGCAGGACACCATCGACGTCAACCTCACGGGCGTGGCCAACACCCTGCGCGCCGTGCTGCCGCACATGATCGACCGGCGTTACGGGCGCATCGTGGTGACGTCGTCGCAGGCCGGGCGCCGCGGCGTCCCGAACCTGGCGCACTACTCGGCGTCGAAATGGGGACTGATCGGGCTGGTGAAGACGGTCGCGCTGGAGACGGCGCCGATGCTGGGGATCACGTGCAACGCCGTGCTCCCCGGAGCCGTCGACACCCCGATGATGCACCACGACGAGGTGTACGCCGTCTTCGCGCCCGACGTCCCGGCACCGTCGCTGACCGATCTGGAGGAGCGGCTGGAACAGATGAACCCGATGCCGGTCACCTGGATCGAGCCGCGGGACGTCTCCCACGCCGTGCTGTACCTCGCCGGCGAGGAAGCGCGCTACATCTCCGGTACGACGATCGACGTCGCGGCGGCCTTCAATGCGAACGGCTCCTGACCCGGTGGGGCGGGTGCTGTGGCGGCCGACGCCGGAGTCGGCGGCCCGGACCCGCCTCCACCGCTTCGCCGCGTGGGTCTCCGAGCGCCGCGGGCTCGACTTCGGCGATCCCGCCGGCTACGACGCCGTATGGCGCTGGTCGGTCGACCACCTCGAGCAGTTCTGGTCGGACCTGGCCGTCTGGACGGGGGTGCTGCCGGATCCTCCCGGCGCCGCTCTCGCGAACCCGGAGATGCCGGGCGCCGTGTGGTTCCCAGAGGCTCACGTCAACTTCGCCGAGCAGGCACTGAGGAACCGGAGCGACGTTCATCCCGCCTTGATCGTGGTGGACGAGGATCTGGAGACCGCGGAGGTGTCGTGGGCGTCGCTGAGCGTCCAGGTCGGAGCGTTCGCCGACACGCTGCGCCGCCTGGGCGTGCGCCGAGGCGACCGGGTGGCCGGCTACCTCCCCAACAGTGCCGAGGCGGTGGTGGCCTTCCTCGGCGCCGCCTCGATCGGCGCGGTGTGGACGGTCTGCGCTCCCGATTTCGGCGCGCGGGCCGTTCTCGACCGGTTCTCCCAGGTCGAACCGGTCGTCCTCGTGACCGCCGACGGCTACCGGTTCAACGGCAAGGCCTACGACCGGAACGCACAGGTCGCGGAGATCCGCGCGGCGCTGCCCACGTTGCGGGCCACCATCGTCGTTCCGGTCCTGCGGCCCCACGACGACCGTGGCGGCACGATCTCCTGGCAGGAGGCCGTACGGCACGAGCAGGAACCCCGGTACGAATCCCTGCCCTTCGACCATCCGCTGTGGATCGTGTACTCGTCGGGGACGACGGGCCCGCCCAAGGGCATCCTGCACGGTCACGGCGGAATCGTCCTCGAACAGCACAAGCAGTCCGCTCTCCACAACGACGTCGGGCCCGGTGACCGCTTCTACTGGTACGCGTCGACGGCGTGGATCATGTGGAACATCGCCACGTCGGCGTTGCTGTCCGGGGCGACCGTCGTCGTCCACAACGGCGGCCCGTCCCATCCGGTGCTCGACGTGCAGTTCGCGATCGCCGAGAAGACCGGCATCACCTACCTCGGCACGAGCGCCGGATACCTCAGCGCCTGTGAGAAGGCGGGACTGCGGCCGGGTGACCGCTTCGACCTGCGGGCGCTGCGCAGCATCGGCTCGACGGGATCTCCGCTCCCCGCGTCGACGTACGCGTGGGTCTACGACTCGGTCAAGCCGGACGTGTTCCTCAGCTCGTGCTCCGGAGGCACCGACGTCGCCAGTGGTTTCGTCGGCGGTACCCGGCTCCTGCCGGTGACGGCCGGAGAACTGCAGCGTCCGATGCTCGGCGTCGCCGTCGAGGCGTGGGACGACAGCGGACGGCCCGTCGTGAACGAGGTGGGCGAACTCGTCGTGACCAGGCCGATGCCCTCCATGCCGCTGGGATTCTGGCGCGACGACGGTGAACGCCATCGAACGGCGTACTTCGAGCCTTGGCCGGGCGTGTGGCGGCATGGGGACCGGCTCGAGATCACCGACCGGGGCACCTGCCGGATCATGGGCCGCTCCGACTCGACACTGAACCGGGCGGGCGTGCGGATGGGCACCGCCGAGATCTACTCGGCGGTCGACGCGGTCCCGGAGATCGCCGACGCCCTCGTGCTGGGAGTCGAGCATGGGGACGGCACGTACTACATGCCGCTGTTCGTCACGACGTCCCCTGGCATCGACCTGGACGACCGCCTGGTGGCCACTGTCCGCGAGGCCATCCGTACCCGGGCGAGCCCCCGCCACGTCCCGGATGAAGTGATCGCGGTACCCGCCATCCCGCGCACGCGGACCGGAAAGCGCGTCGAAGTGCCCCTCAAACGGCTGTTCCAAGGGGTAGCGCCGGAGAAGGCGTTGGACGCCGCCTCGCTCGCCGACCCGGACTCACTCGGCGTGTTCGTCGATCTCGCGAGAAAGCACCTGAAACGCTAGGGAGGACGTGGTGACGGACATGCGGCTCGCCGGCAAGGTCTGCATCGTGACGGGAGCCGGCGGCGGTATCGGCGCGGCGACCGCCGCATTGTTCGCCGGGCACGGGGCCCGCGGTGTCGTCTGCGCGGATCTGTCGGCCGACGCGGCCGAAGCCGCGGCCGAAGCCATCGTCGCCGAAGGCGGGGACGCGTCGCCGTTCGTGCTCGACGTGTCCGACGAGGCCGCTGCTCAGGCTTTGATCGACCACACGGTGGCGATCTACGGACGGGTGGACGTCCTGCACAACAACGCGGCCATGGCGATCTCCGGCGCGGTTCACGAGACCAGCCGAGCGGACTGGGACCGGGTGATGGAGGTGAACGTCACGGGCACGTTTCTCGTTTCGCGTGCGGCCCTGCCCGTCATGGTGGACCAGAATTCGGGGGCGATCGTCAACACCTGCTCCAACCACGCCACCGTGGCCTCGCCCCGGCTGGCCTCGTACCACGCCTCCAAAGGCGCGATCCGCGCACTGACGCGGCAGATGGCGCTCGACTACGCGCCGCACATCCGAGTGAATTCCCTATCTCCCGGACTGGTCGACACCCCGGCCGCTCGCGGCATCAGGGACGGAACGGACGCCGCCTGGGCGCGCAAACAGGAGTCGAACCGCTACTTCCGACGAGCCGCGGAACCCCTGGAGATCGCCTACGGGGTGCTGTTCCTGGCCTCGGACGAGGCCGCGTTCCTGACGGGCCACGACCTGGTCATGAGCGGCGGCCAGGGGGAGGTGGCGTTCTGATGGCGGTGCCGGGCGCTGTCCGGCCGCCTCGCCCAATCCAGCTTGGTGGTGCTGCTGACCGAAGCCCCTACCCGCTCAAGGGTGCCCGGGAATGGCTGAGAACGCTGACCGGGAACGGCTCGATCAGCATTCCCCAGGACCTGCCCCCGGCGCTGGATTTCGCGGCCCCGCTGGACCCGAGGTACGTCGGTCAGTGGCCGCCGGTGACGAACGTCGGGTTGAAGATGATCGTCATCGTCACCGGCGGACTGGCCGCCTGAAGGAACTCAACCACCACTGGCTCGCCATGGCCATCGCCAGCGGCGTCCAGCGCTTCTCCAGCATCAGATCGAACACGCCGTGGACCTGGCCGCGGGCCGGACCTACCAGGTCAGGGTCGACGGCCTGACGTCCTACCTGGACGGAGCAGGAGTCGACCCCGACCACAACACCGCGACCTTCACGGCACCCGACTGGCCGGGGGCTTGCACGGCGTTGAGACTCTGAGGTTCAGCAAGCCGGTCAAGGTCGTGAGTCTCGCGTGGGGAACGGCAGGATGGTGATTTCGCTGAGGCAGACGCCAGGCGGCTGTTCCAGTGCGAACCGCACGGCGTTCGCGACGTCGGCGGGGTCGAGCAGGGCGGGATAGCTGTCGTAGTAGGCGGCGGCTTTGGCCTGGTCGCCGCGCCAGCGCGTGGCGGCGAAGTCCGTGCGGGTCATGCCCGGGAGCACTTCGGTCACGCGTACCCCGATCTCGGAGCATTCTTCGCGAAGCGCCGCGGTGAAGCCGTGCACCGCGAACTTGCTGGCGCTGTAGGCGGCCAGCCCCGCCGCGGCGCGCACGCCGTTGACCGATCCGACGTTGACCACGTCCGCCGGATCGGCCTCGGCCAGGGCGGGCAGCATCGCGTGGGTGAGGCGGAGCAGTCCGGCTGCGTTGGTGTGCAGCACCGACAGCGCGTCATCGATCTCTGACCGGTGGAACGGGGTCCGGCCGCCGAGGTCGTGACCGGCGCAGTTCACCAGCGCGTTCAGCTCCGGCCCGTTCCGGATGGAGCGGGCGAGGCGGTCGACCGACTCCGCGTCGGTGACGTCCACGGCGGCGGGGACGCAGGCGGGTCCGAGTCGTTCCGCGAGTTCGGCCAGCGCGTCCAGGCGGCGGGCCGCGACCGTGACCCGCCAGCCGGAGCGCAGCAGGGTCTGCGCGACGGCGGCGCCGATGCCGCTGGACGCGCCCACCACCAGGGCGTGCCTGCTCATTGGTCACCCGGCAGCGGGGCGTGCGGCGTCCAGGGCTGGGCCTCCTCGAAGCGTGCCGCGGCCGCGATCACCTGGTCGTCGCGATGGTGGTCGGCGACGATCTGCAGCCCTACGGGCAGCCCCGCGCCGTCGAGGCCGCAGGGGACGCTGGCCGCCGGATGCCCGGTGAGGTTGAACGGGTAGGTGAAGGGCAGGCGGTCGAACAGCGGGGTGTCCGGTTCCGGCTCCGCGGGCCAGGCGGCGAGCGGCATCGTCGGGGTGAGGAGCAGGTCGTAGGTGTCGAACAGCTGCCGGACGCGGTCGTAGAGCTCGGCACGGCGGGCGAGGAGCCGCCGATACTCCAGGGCGCCGCGCGTGTGCCCGTCCCGGACGTACTCCAGCAGGCTCGGCTCGACCCATTCGGGACGCTCCTCGGCCTTCTCCGCGAAGCGGGCGACGAAGTGGATCCCCCAGGTGGGTTCGATGATCTCCCGCGCGAGTTCTCCCCAGGCGATCGGCACCTCTTCGACGGACGCTCCGAGCTCCTCGAACCGCCGGGCGGCCAGCGCGGTGATCTCGGCGACCTCCGGGTCGACGGTCGCGTGACCGAGGTCAGGGCTCCAGGCGACGCGCAGGCCGCGCACGGATCCTTGGCACGCCACGGTGAAGTCGGGCGGCACGCGGTCGATCGACAGCGGGTCCCGCCGGTCGGGTCCCGCGAGCGCGTTGAGCATGAGGGCGGCGTCGGTGACGGTGGTGGTGAGCGGCCCGGCGGTGGCCAGCGTGGCGTACCAGTCGTTGCTCGGCCACTTGGGGATCAGCCCGTTGGACGGCTTGACCCCCACCACCCCGGAGAGTGCGGCGGGGATCCGCACCGAGCCCGCGCCGTCCCCGCCCTGCGCCAGGGATCCCAGCCCGGCGGAGACCGCGGCGGCCGCGCCGCCCGAGGAGCCGCCCGGGGTCCGGGTCGGGTCCCAGGGGTTCCTGGCGGGCGGACCCAGCAGGTTGTCGGTCATGTCCTTGTAGCCGGCGTTCGGGGTGTTCGTCTTGCCCAGCAGGGGCGAGCCGGTGGCGCGCAGCCGCGCGGCCACCAGCGAGTCGTGGTCCGGGACGTGGTCCTTCGTCCACAGTGAGCCGCCGGTGGTGCGGATCCCGGCGGTGGGCTCCAGGTCCTTGAGCGAGTGCGGGACGCCGTCGAGCGGGCCGAGGCGCTCTCCCCGCACGGCGCGTGCCTCGGCCGCCTTCGCGTCCTGCCGGGCTCGTTCGGGCGTGACCGTGATGAACGCGTTGAAGTGCGGGTTCAGTGCGTCGACGCGCTGGAGAAGGGCCTCGGTGAGCTCGACCGGGGAGAGCTTCCCGGACTCGATGAGCGCCCCGGACTCATGCGCGGACAGCCGCCACAGATCGGTGCTCATCGGGCGTCCTCCGTGAGTTCTGCGAGCGCGCCGCGGAACGCCTTGAGCGTGGCCGCGACGTCGTCGTGGGTGTGGGCCGCCGAGAGATACCAGTTGCCGCGTGCGCTGGCCCAGACGCCCCGTCTTGCCAGCCCTTCCACGAGCCGCTGGTAGCCCCGCATGTCCGGCGGTACTTTCTCCTCCCAGGGCTCACCGGGGTCACGGTCGACCAGGGCGAGGTAGAACGCCGCCGGGAAGCCGCGGACGCGCACCCGGATCCCGGCCTCCTCGGCGCTGTCCGCGAGGCCCGACATCAGGTGCGAGCCGACGTCGTCGATGTGCCGGTGGACCTTGCCGTCGGCGAGGGCGTCCACGGTGGCCACGACGGCGGCCATGCTCGCGGTCGATCCGTTGTAGGTCCCGCGGTGATTGACCGTCCCGTCCTCGACCTTGCCGAGGGCCGCGCGGTGACCCGCCACCGCCGCCACCGGCCAGCCCGAGGCGATGCCCTTGGCGTAGGAGGCGAGGTCCGGGGTGACGCCGAACAGCTCGGCCGCCCCGCCGGGCGCCAGGCGGGCACCGGTGACGATCTCGTCGAAGATGAGCTGCGCGCCGCACGCCTCGGTGAGGCGGCGGCACGTCTGGAGGTATCCGGGGGCCGGAAGGGTGCCGCGATGGTTGAACATCACCGGCTCCATGATCACGGCGGCGATGTGCGCGCCGCGGCGGTCCAGGAGCGCCTTCAGGGCGTCTGCATCGTTCCAAGGCAGGAGGTGCGTCCACGGATCCACGCCGGACGGCCAGCGCGTCGCCGCCTGATCGCCGCCGGGCGCGGGAACGTCGTCCACCAGCCAGCCGTGGTAGTGGCCCTCGAACCGGACGATCTCCTGGCGGCCCGTGTACGCCCGCGCCACGCGCAGGGCCAGTTCGGCGGCCTCGCTGCCGGTCGTGGTGAACCGGAGCATCTCTGCCCAGCCGAGCAGTGAGCGCAGCTTCTCGGCGGCCAGCACCTCCAGCGGATGCTGCGACCCGAGGCTCATGCCGGACGCCGCCGCCGTGTTCGCCGCTTCCAGGACGGCCGGTGGCGCGTGCCCCAGCAGGTTGGGCCCGCGCCCGAGGACGTAGTCGATGTAGCGGCGGCCCGCCATGTCCCACAGATGCGCCCCGCTGCCACGCTCGAAGAACGCCCCGGCGTGGGCGAGACGGGCGTTGGAATGCACCCCGCCCGGCGCCACGTCCAGGGCACGCGGACGTAGATCGGCGCCGCCCTCGTCGGTTCGGTTGTCGGTCATCGGCTTGCTCCCTAGCGTGGCGTGTTTCAGTAGGCGGTGACGGCCTGCCGGCCCCCGGGCTTGATCACCGGGGACTCGGTCTTGGACGAGATCACTTCGAGCACGACCGGACCGTCGGCCTGGCCGGCGGCGGCCTTCGTCGCGGCCTCCGTGAACTGGTCCGGCGTCGTGCAGCGATGCGCGAGAGTGCCCATCGCCACGGCCGCCGCCGCGAAGTCCACGTCGGTGAAGTCCTGGGAGATCGGTTCGGTGTCCGGGTAGCGGTGCGCGGCCGAGTGCCGCGTCCACCCGAGCACCGAGTTGTTCAGCACCGTCGCCACCACCGGAAGCCGCAGCCGGGCGAGCGTTTCGAGCTCCGACTGGGAGTAGGCCCACCCGCCGTCACCGGCGACGCAGTACACCCGCGCGTCTTCGCCCGCGTCCCTGAGCGCCAGCGCGCTGCCGATCGCCGCAGGCAGGCCCCAGCCGAGACCGGCGAGCCCGCGCGGGGCCAGGAAGGTGCGGCCGGACCTGCGGGTGCGCCAGTACGCGGCGCCCCATCCGGAGGACAGGCTGGCATCGGTGACGAGGACGTCGTCCTGGCCCATGACCGCGTCCAGGGCCCGCATCACCGCCTGCGGCTTCACCGCGCCGTCCTCGTCCAGGCCGTCGTCCTCCGCGCCGCGCCACCACTGCTCGGACAGCCGCCGGACGCGCTCCAGGTCCCAGCCGCCGCGCCCCCTTTCCGGGAGGGCGTCGGCGAGGGCCCGCGCGCCGAGTTTGGCGTCGCATTCCAGCCCCAGGCTCTGCGGGAAGTTCCGGCCGATCTCCGTCGCGTCCAGGTCCAGGTGGACGATCGGCGTGCCGGGCGGCGGCAGCGTCCAGTTCAGGGTGGCGCCCTGGGCCGCCTTGGTGCCGACGAACACCACGCAGTCGGCCTCGGCCAGCAGGTCATTGACCAGCGGCACCCCGAACGACCCCGCGGGCCCGACGGCCAGCGGATGGTGTTCGGAGAGGACGCCCTTGCCGTTCAGGGTCGTCGCGACGGGCGCGCCCAGACGTTCGGCCAGCCGCTGGACCTCGTCGCAGGCCCCGGCGCCCAGCGCACCGCCGCCGGCGAGCAGCAGCGGCTTGCGACTGTTGCGCAGCAGTTCCACGGCGGCGTCCACGGAGGCGGGGTCCGGGCTCGTACGCGACTGCGGGTACGCGGCGCTGAGCCGGGCGACGGGCAGGGGGCCGGGCGCCTGAGCCGAGAAGACGTCGTCGGGTATCTCCAGGACGACCGGGCCCGGCCGTCCCGAGGTGGCGATCCGCAGTGCCGTGGCCAGCACGCCGTCCAGGTTCTCGGGAAGCTCGACCCGGCCGTAGTACTTCACGCACGGTTCGAGGAACGAGCGCTGCTCGAAGCCCTGCGAGGCGGACCCGAACCGGCGGCGGGTCTCCCAGTGCCGGGGGATGTCGGCGATGATCGCCAGCACCGGGATGGAACTGGTGTAGGCCTCCAGCAGGCCGGACACCAGGTTGCTCGCGCCCGGCCCCACGGTCGCGTCGCAGACGCCGACCCTGCCCGACATCCGCGCGTAGGCGTCGGCCGCGAAGGCGGCGCTCCGCTCGTCGCGCATCAGGGTGTGCGTGATCGCCCCGTCCTGTCCCGCGATCCCGTGGTAGAGCGGGGTCGTCTGGCCTCCGGGGACGCCGAACACGCGCCGGACACCGGCGGCGACGAGTAGCGCGCCGAGGCGCTCACCAACATGCACGAACCGCTCCCGTTAAATCGTTCACATGACGGTTACTCTAACCTCATCGCGAACAGTACGATGAGAGTAGTGTAAGCGTCAACACATCATGAACACGTTGTCCACGATGCGGCGACCGAAGGGTGCGCGGCGCGTGGCCGAAGACGGAAAGGGTGCTCCGCTTCGATGGATCCAGCGAAGATCGGCACGATCAAGGTTCTGGACAAGGCCGCCACGATCCTGGACGTCTTGAGGGAACGCGAGCGGGTGACCCCGGCCGACCTGGTCGAGTCCATCGGCGAGAGCCGGACGACCGTGGTGCGGATCTGCGAGACGCTCGTCCGCCATGGGCTGCTGGAACGCGAGGACACCTCGCGCGTCAGCTACCGCCTGGGCCTGGGCCTGGTGGAACTGGGCGTGCTGACCAGGCGGCGGCTCAGCATTCGCGGCGTCGCCCATCCCATCCTCACCGAGCTGTCGGAGAAGACGGGCGACTCGACCAACCTCGTGGTGAAACAGGACGACGCGGCCGTCTGCCTCATCCGGGTCGTCGGCTCCTACCCGGTCGTCAGCCAGGCTCTTGACGAAGGCGGCCGGCTTCCCTACGACCGGGGCGGATCGAGCCTCGCGCTGCTCGCCTTCGGCGGCAAGGAACTGCAGGAATCCGTGCTCGCGCGCCTGGCGGCCTACCAGCGCCCGGCGCTCCGGGACCGGATCGAGGAGATCCGTGAGCTGGGCTATTGCGTCAGCCGGGGCGAGTTCCTGCCGGAGACGGGCGCGGTCGGCGCCCCCGTCTTCGACGCTCACGGGGACGAGGCGGTCGCCGGCGTCAGCGTCAGCGGCGTGGTCGGCCGCCTCAGCGATTCCCGCCTGCCGGAGCTGGCGGACGCGGTGATGGCCGCGGGCGAGGCCATCAGCCGCGGACTGGCTTACACCGGCCCCTATCCTCCCCCGCGGAACTGAACACCGCGCTCACCCGAGCGCGCCCCACGACACGACTCGTTCAGGTCTGATCGAGCCCTTCACCGGCACGTCCCAAGGCCGTCGCCTGCACGTTCGAGGTTCCTCGACACCTGCGGGCCGGCCGGGCGGGCCGCGCCGATCTCCACGTCTCCAGGCCATTGACAGCCTCGCGTGGGCCGCCTCATAGTATCCCGTACACATTGAGGTCAACATCACCACAATGTGAACACTCGCGGGCCGATGGCCCGACGCGGACCACGGGAGACGTGATGATGAAACGCAGCCTGCCGGCCGCCGCGCTCTGCACGGTGTTCCTCTCCGCCGCCTGCGGCCTCGCGGGCGCCGGGCCCTCCGGGTCGGACGGGGCGGACTACCCTGCCAAGGAGGTGCGGATCCTCATTCCGTTCGCGGCGGGCGGTACGACGGACCTGCTGGTCAGAACGGTCGCCAAGGGCCTGGAACCGCGGCTGGGCAAGGCGGTGGTCGTCCAGAACAAGCCGGGCGCGGGCGGCGGCAACGCCTACAACGAGGTGCTGCGCGCCAAGCCCGACGGGTACACGCTCTGCGACCTGAGCCTGCCGTTCGCGGTCATCAGTTCCACCAGGCAGAACGTCGGCTTCACGATGGACAGGTTCCAGCCCATCGGTCAGACCTACCGCGGAGCCGGCGTCCTGGTCGTCCCGAACGACTCGAAGTACCGGGGCGCGAAGGAGTTCTTCGACGCGGCGCGGGACAGACCCGGCGACGTCGAGGTGGCGACGGCCGGAGCGACCGTGTCCGGGCACATCGAGATGGAACGCCTGCAGCGCGAGTACAAGGTGCCGATCAAACCGGTGCCGTTCGAGGGCGTGGCGCCCGCCCTGACCGCCCTGCTCGGCAAGAACGTGGACGCCGCGATCGTCGACGCCAGCAAGGACATCCTGAGCCGCGTCAGCGCGGGAGAGATGCGCGCGCTGGCGATCACGTCCCCCGAACGGGCTCCCTACCTGCCCGACGTCCCCACGCTCAAAGAACTGGGGTTCACCACCCTCACGCTCAGCGTCAGCATGAACGGCCTCGCCGGTCCCAAGGGCATGCCCGACGCCGTGACACGCAAGCTCGAGACGGCCTTGCGGGAGACCCTCCAGGACCCCAAGGTCGTCGCGACGATCGGGGAGAACTACATTCCCAAGCAGTTCGTCGGTCCCGATGCTTATGCGAAGACGATAAGTGACCTCCAGCAGACCTACCGCCAGATTTTCAAGCGCTGACCCCCGGAGTCCGGCATGGAACACCCCCTGAAGATCATTGGCCGTCGGGCCGCCGCCGTGGCGTCCCTGTCCGCGGGCTGCCTCGGCATGGCCGGCTCGCTGGCCCTGGACGCCGGGACGCCGAGCGACCCGGGGGCCGGCATGTGGCCCCTCATCGTGAGCTGCCTGACCGTGCTCGGATCACTGGCGCTCCTGCTGCGCCGCGACTTCAGCGACCACGAACCGTTCACCGGCGGGGCCGGAGCCGTCTGGTCGGCCGTCGCCGGCATGATCGGCTACGCCTTGCTGTTCCCGCACACCGGGTTCACACTCCCCGCGTTCCTGCTGCTGACGTTCTGGATCCGGGTGCTCGGCAAGGAGCCGTGGCTGCTCACGGTCGCCGTGTCAGCGGCCGCCTCGACCGCGTTCTTCTGCCTGTTCGCGCTGGTGCTGAAGGTTCCACTGCCCCGCGACATCATCTGGGGAATCTGAGGGAGACGGCATATGGGCCTGCTCGACGGCCTCGCGGTCGCGCTCCAACCGGCGAACCTGCTGTTCGTCTTCATCGGAGTGTTCGCGGGCATGGTCATCGGAGTGCTACCGGGTCTCGGACCGGTGGCGACGATGTCCCTGTTGCTCCCGCTGACCTTCTCCATGGGCCCCGAGTCAGCGATCATCATGCTGGCCGGGATCTACTACGGCTCCATGTACGGCGGGACGATCACGTCCGTACTGCTGCGGCTACCGGGTGAGTCCGCGTCGATCGTCACCACCTTCGACGGCTACCAGATGGCGCGGCAGGGCCGCGCCGGCCCGGCGCTCGGCATCGCGGCGGTCGGCTCGTTCCTCGGCGGCACGGTCGCGGTGATCGGCCTGACCCTGGTGTCGGGCCTGCTCGCGCGGGCCGCGCTGGCCATCGGGCCACCGGAGTACGCGGCGCTGACCGTCCTGGGAATGGCGATGGTCGCGTTCCTGGGGACGAAATCGTTCGCCAAGAGCCTGGTCATGGTCGGAATCGGCCTGCTGATCGCCACCGTGGGCCAGGATCCCATCACCGGCCAGGCGCGCCTGACCTTCGGCTTCGGCGAACTGCTCAACGGCATGGACATGGTCGCCGTGGCCATGGGCCTGTTCGGCATCGGCGAGATGCTCTACAACCTGGAGCACCAGACCACCACGCCGGGCTCGCTGCCTCCGGTCTCCCGGGTCTGGCCGTCACGGCGCGACTGGCGGCAGGCCCGCGGGTCGGTGCTGCGCGGCGGCGTGATCGGCTTCCTGATCGGCATCGTCCCCGGCGGCGGAGGCGTCATCTCCTCGCTGGTCTCCTACGCGGTCGAGAAACGCCGGGCGAAACAACCGGAGCGGTTCGGCAAGGGGGCCATCGAGGGCGTGGCCGGGCCGGAGACGGCGAACAACGCCTCGTCCACCGCGGCCTTCATCCCGCTCCTCACGCTGGGCCTCCCGTCCAACGTCGTGATGGCGGTGATCTTCGGCGCGCTGCTGATCCAGGACATCACCCCCGGACCCCAGCTCATCAACGAGCACCCCGAGGTCTTCTGGGGCGTGATCGCGTCCATGTACGTCGGCAACCTCATGCTGCTGGTGCTCAACGTCCCGCTCGTCGGAATGTTCATCCGGCTGCTCAGGCTGCGCTTCACCCTGCTCGCCCCGCTGACCGTCACCGTGATCCTGCTCGGCGTCTACACGATCAACAGCAGCACCTTCGACGTGTGGGTGGCCCTCGGCTGCGGGATCATCGGCTACCTGATGCGCAAGACCGGCTTCGACCCGGCCCCGCTGGTCCTCGCCCTGGCCCTCGGCGCCATTCTGGAACGCTCCTTCCGCCAGTCCCTGCTCATCTCCAACGGCGACCTCGGCATCTTCGCCACCCGCCCGGTCTCCGCCGTCATCCTCGTCCTCACCCTTGCCCTGCTGCTCAGTCCCCTGATCGGCAACATCCGGCGTTCCAGGAAGCGCCCCGACCCGGCGGAGCCGACAGACGCCTCCGAACCGGCCCCCGATCACCAGGAGAAAACGGTCCGCAGCATGAACGATTGAGACTGCCCCGTTCCGGTGGCGATCGTCGTCGACTCCCAGACCGCCCGGGCGGCGGCGACGGTCACCACCAGGGGATACGAGGGCACGAAGGACATGGCCGGCAGGAAGCTTGCCGGAGCATTCCGAAGCTCACATCTCATGGGCCGCGAGGACGTTGAGGCACCCCGCCGGCCACCCGCAGCCCGCCAGGCCGCCCCGTCATGGCGCGGCGGGTTCAGGGATCTGGGGGAGCAAGTGGCCGCGGGCCACGGCGCGGTCCAGCAGGGCGCCGGCCAGCAGGGAGGTGGCCACGGCGGTCAGGATGAGGGCGGTGAACAGCTGCTGGCTGACGATCCCGGCGTCGTAGGCGAGGGTGGCCATGACGATGCCGGGGCCACCGCGGGCGTTCATCGCGGCAGCAAGGTTACCGGCGTCCACCGGGCCGTGGCCGGTCAGCCGGGCCCCGGCGTAGACGCTGGAGATCTTCACCAAGCAGGCGAACAGCAGGAACGCCAGGGTGAAGCCGGGCGCCAGGCCATGCACCAGGTCCAGCTTGAGGCCGACGATCGCGAAGTAGATCGGGATGAAGAACGCCGAGGCGAACGTCCGGGTCGTGGCCAGCGCCGCCGACTCGCCATCGCGGGAGCCGACCAGGAGCCCGACGACGAACGCCGCGAACATCGGTGCCACGCCCAGCAGCAGGGCCAGCGCAGTGACCGCCAGGGTGAGCGCCACCTGGGCGGTGACGCGGTCGTCGGTGCGCCCGACGGTCAGGCGGTGTGGGCGATCGCGTGCCTGCAGCCTGCCGGCGGCCAGTGCCAGGGCGAAGAAGAGGAGCGAGGCGAGCGCGTGGTAGCCCGCGACCGTGGCGGTGGATTGGCCGTGCAGCAGGGCGGTCATCCCGAAGCCGCCGCCCTGGTCCTCGTTCACCAGACCCAGGGCCACGGCGAGGAGGATGTTGAGGACGATGTCCTCCAGCACCGCCACCGACAGCACCGTGCGGGCGAACCAGGTCTGCATGATCCCCAGGTCGAGCATGATGCGGGAGATGACGGGGATGCTGGTGACCGCCAGCGCCGCGGTCAGCACCAGTACCAGGGCGGTGTGGTCGCGGGCGGGTCCGGCCAGGGCGGACAGGTCCACGAACCGGACCGCCAGCAGCCCGGCCGCCAGCGGCAGCGCCATCCCGACCACGGCGATCACCGTCACCGCGGCGGTGTCGCGGCGGGAGAACACGCTGCGCATCTCCGCGCCCGCCACGAACATCAGCAGCAGCATCCCGAGCTGGTAGACCAGCCCGAGGCCGGAGGCGACCGGGCCGTCGGCGGGGAACAGCCAGCGCTGCGCTTCCGGGGCGAGCAGGCCGAACAGCGTCGGCCCCAGCAGCAGCCCGCCGAGGATCTCCCCGACGACCGGCGGCTGCCGGAACCGCGCGAACAACCTGCCCAGCAGGCGGGCGGCGACCAGCAGCAGGACCATCGTCGCCAGCAGCCGGAACAGGTCGGCGTCGGACAGGCTCATCGCACGCTCCTGGTCCTGAGGGTCACCAAGCCCCCACTACCAGCAGGGTGCCGTTGGCCGGCACGACGGCCACGCCGATGACCGGGACGGTCAGGCCCAGGTAGGCGACGACGAAGTAGCTCGACACCAGCTCCGAGGCACCGCGACCGGATGACCCGGTCGGCAAGGTTCGGCTCCGTCGGCTGCTCGAGAAAAGGAAACGGGCCGCCTTCACAGAAGGCGGCCCGTGGATCACTCACCCAGAAAGTCCTTGATCTCCCGGCGGACGGCGTTCTCGTGGCCGGTGATCTGGCTGTCCAGCGGCAGCAAGATGCCCTCGGCGAACAGCCTCCCGATCTCCGGAGGAGCCTCCTTCCGGGTCCAGAGCACCG
Organism: Actinomadura rugatobispora; assembly: GCF_055379765.1. Lineage (NCBI taxonomy): Bacteria > Bacillati > Actinomycetota > Actinomycetes > Streptosporangiales > Thermomonosporaceae > Actinomadura > Actinomadura rugatobispora. Next base: position 4,020,369 of record NZ_AP029191.1, read on the forward strand.
TCTGTGCGAGCTTCGCCGGGGTGATGTCGAACCACCGGTGGGCGCGGTCGGCCAGGCCGAACGGTGGCGGGATGAAGTCGGCCTCCCGCAGCAGGGCGAAGATCTGGTCCGCACCCTCGGCCGCCGTACGCAGCCCCTCCTGGACCTCCGCGGCGACCGTGTTCGCCTGCTGCGTCATCGTGCGCAGCGGAGCGTGGTCGGGCAGCAGCCCGCTCGGGCCGACCGCCGCCAGGTGGGCCAGGGCCTCGGAGTCCTGGTCGCGCAGGTACTTGGCATAGGCTCGCGAGACCTCCATCGTGGACAGGACCTGGTTGCTCTCCCAGACGCGGAACCAGGCGTCCCAGAGGTCCCAGTGCCCGAACGAGGTGTAGGCCCCGGCGACCAGCTCGTCGTTGACGTCGAGCAGTCCCTGTTCCAGGTCCTCGACGGGCTTGAAGCGGCCGGCCTCGAAGTGATCGTCGCGGCATGCCTCGATGACGCGCCACAGCAGCTCGTTCAGCACCACCATCGTGTTCTGCAGACCGCGCGAGAACAGCGCGTCGATGAACCCGGCCGCGTGCGCGGTCAGGCACCAGCGGTCGCCCACGGTGCGGTTGGAGGAGTACTGCAGCCGCCCGGTGGACACCCATGGCCGGATGGCCTTCGCCTCATGGAACTGCTCGCGCACCGAAGGGTGCTCGGCCAGGAACCGGTCGAACTCCGCTTGGGGGTCGTCCCCCTTGGGGTGCATGCGCGGGTCGTAGCTGATGCCCACGCTGCACAGGTCGCTGGTGGACCCGGCGTGGTTGTCGAACGGGATGACCCACATCCAGCCGCCGGGGAACACATGGTGCAGCGTCCCCTCGCTCCACGGGCTGGGGTTGCCGTAGGCGTCGGCGCGGTCGAGGGTCTTCTCGAACGGGACGACGCCCGTCATGTGCGTGAAGATCGAACGCGAATGGGTGCGCAGCCGCGTCGGCGTCTCGCGCAACCCCTCCTGCACCGCCAGCGGCGACCGGAACCCGCTGGCGTCGATCAGGAAGCGGCCGCTGATCTCCACGCCGTCCTCGGCGAGCAGCGTGACGGCGTCGTCGGCGATGCGGATGTCGCCGACCCGGGTGTTCTCCTGCAGCCGCGCGCCGTACCGCTGCGCGACGCGCACCATCCAGTGGTCGACGTCGGCCCGGAAGAAATGGCTCTCGGTATGCGCGATCTTCGAGATGGGAAACTGGTGGACCTGCCCGGGGTCGACCTCTTTCCCGGCCTCGTGGTACACGAAGCCGAAATTGCGTTTCACCCCGCAGTTGGTGCTGATGTGCTCCTGGACGCCCTCGAACGAGGAAAGGTGCGCCAGTTCGGGAACGCCATAGCGTTCGGCGAGCAGCCGTTCCATCGTGGAGGTGACCGGAATGGTCGACTCGCCGACCGCGAAGCGCGGGTGGCTGCCCGCGTCGACCATCAGGACGTCCAGTCCGGACCGGGCGAGGCAGGCCGCCGCGACGGAGCCCGCGATGCCCGAACCGAGGATGACGACGTCGTGATCCGTAGCGTTGGCCATGGAAACGGCCTAGAGCCGAGTCTGCTGGTGGTAGGCCATGTACAGCTCGCCGTCCTGGACGGTGTAGACGCTGGAGATGGCGGCCTTGAAGCCTTCCTGACCCTTGCGGCGCTGCCACATCGAGTAGACGATGACGCCGCTGTCGGGGGTCAGGAGGACGACCTTGGGGTCGAACAGCTCGTACTCCACGATCGGCGGCGCCCCGGTCACCTCGCTGACGACGGTGTCCCGGTCCATGATCCCATGCGGCGCGGGCACGGCCATGAGCGCGTCCTTCAACAAACGGTCGCGGTAAAACGCCGCACCGTCGTCGGAGGAGAGAATCTTCCATTGCTCCAGTTCGACCTCGAGGATTTGCTCTTCGAGACTCATCGCGCCTCCAGCCGTCGGTGGGAGCTGACTGAATGAGGCTAGATCAGCCGCCGCCGGTTTCCAGAGGGCCGACGTTTGCCGGAGCGAAATCCAGCCGTCTCGCCAGCGGGACACCAGAGGGATCTCAGCGGCCACCGAGCGCGGTCGCCCCGAAGCGTTGGATGTCCCTGCTCAGCCGCAGGTCGGCCAGCGCGCCGCGGGACGAAACCCTCACTCGCTACACCGGGAGGCGCAACGCGGCGCCAGGGGATGTTTCCGGCCGGGGGCGTCGAAGGCTGAGGACACCTGCATCAGCCAGCCGGCCCCGCTGTCGAGGTCCCCTCGCCCTGGCCGGTCGCCGCGCCTGGTAGGCGGTCAGGGCGGAGCGGATCGCGATCGCCTCCGCCAGCGCCCGCCACACTTGATCGCCAGTGCTGTCAGCACCGGCAGGCCGACCGAGAACACGCACCAAGGTGGGTGGAGAGAGCTGGGGCACGGCCGGTCGTGCCCTGGCGTCGGCGGCCCCAGCCACTGCGTGATCACCACTGCGGTCTTCTCGGCGAGGTAGACGAGCCCCAGGACGCACCCGACGGTCACGATCCGCGGACCGGCGCGAAGCGCAGGGTGATCACTGCCAGCTCGGTCATAGCCCCTGCTGGACTTCCGCCACACGGGGCTTCACGGGGCTCCACACCATCCGGCCGATCGGTCAGGACTGACGCGGCGGGTTGACGCGGGTGAGGTTGACGCCCGGTGCGCTGCCGGTCGCTTGCATCCCTCAGGCCGGCGGTCGGCCTACGGCTCGTCGCTGCGCCGGACGACGAAGATGCGCAGGGCCGACAGGTAGCTCACGAGGTAGCGCAGCCACCACAGGTGACGCACGGTGGTCCCGCGCATCCAGCGGAGTTGCTGCTTCAGGTAGTGGTCCAGCCGTTCGGGGACCAGCGTGAACGCGATCGAACTCGGCCGGCGAACCGCTCGTGCTCGTACACACCCGCGGCGCGCCGCACCACCTCGCCCCGGTAGAACGCCAGCGTCCCGGAGTTGGTGGTCACCCGCCGCAGCACCGACTGGGCGCTGCGCATGCCGCGCGTGAACGGCAGATACAGCACGCACGTCATGCGGGTCAGCAGGTTCGCCCTTCGGTTGAGGACGAGGACGTGCCCGCCCACCGACTGCACGCGCGGGTCCGCGAACGACAGGAGCCCCTCCCGGACGACGTGCCGGTCGAGGACGGAGTCGCTGTCGAGGGTGACGAAGACGTCGGCGTCGTCGCCGGCGAGGGCGTGCATCTGCGCGAACCGCTTGCCGCGGTTCGCGGTGAGCTCCCATGTGGTGTCGATCCCGAGCGCGGACGCGGCGGCCTCGAAGTCGCGGCGCACGTCGTCGTAGGTGACGGGCTCGCCGTCGGTGTCCGCGGACCCGTCGTTGACGACCCGTACGCGGTCCACCCGCCGGCTCTGCTCCAGCACCGAGCGCAGGCAGGCGCGCAGCGCGGCCGGGTCCTCGTTGTAGACGGGCACCTGGACGGTCACGGTCAGCTTGTCGAGGGCCGCGCGCCGTTCGCCGGACGCACGGAACGGGCGCTCCAGCCAGGAGACCGGAAGCCACCGCAGCGTCAGGAACGACACGGTCCAGGCCACGCAGGTCGCCCCGAACGGCGTCCGGAAGGTGGTGACGATCGCGACGAGGTGGGTCATGGCCCAGGCGGCGAATCCGGCCAGCGGGAGCGCGGCCAGCACGATCCGGGTCCGCGGCGCGTACCGCCCGGCCGGTGCCCAAAACTCAGTGCTCAAGCGGCCCGCGTCCGCGCCGGAACCCGACGCCGCGCGCTTGTCGTCATCGATCCTCACCGCCGCGGGCGCCCTCACCTGGCCCGCCACGAACCTGCCCGATAGGCGGCGGCCCGGCCTGGCCGAGTACGAGTCGTTGGTCGGCACCGTCCTGTTCAGAGCCGCTTCGCGAGCGCGGGATTGTCGATGTCGGCGGCGAGCAGCCGGGCGGCGGTGAGCGCGCTCCCGTCTCCGAGGCGGTGCCGGTGCAGATGGGCGCGCACCACGAACTCGCGCATGTCGCAGCGGGCGGCCAGCGAGGCGAACGCCGCCACGAGCGGCCCGGCGCGGTCGGCGTCGCCGTCGTCCAGCGCAGCGGTGATCATGGCGTCGAGGACGTAGCCGTGGACCCACTGGTAGCGGTCCGGGATCCGGGTGCACCGGGTCGCCGCGTCCTCGAACCAGCCGGTGGCGGCGGCGCGGTCCCCGCGGTGGACGCCGAGCAGGCCGAGCCCTCGCGCGGACATGCTCTGCCAGCACGGGTCGCCGAGCAGGCAGGCCAGCACCCAGGACTGCTCCAGCGCGTCGGCCGCGGCGTCGGCCTCGCCGGCGGCCAGGTCGAGTTCCGCCTGCAGGACCCTCGGCCAGGGCAGGAACGCCATCCAGCGCTGTTCGTACACCAGCTCCAGGGAGTCGGCCAGCGCGGCGATCGCCTCGGCGCGCTCGGCGCGCAGCAGGTGCGCGCGGGCTTGGATCGACAGCGACCACGCCCGCTGCCGGTGGTCGCCGCAGCAGCGTGCCCGCTCCACCGACCCCCGGAGGTGGCGGAGGGCGGCCGGGTAGTCGCCGCGGTCGGAGGCGTTCATGCCGCGGACGCCGAGGACGGCGCTGAGCTGCTCGTCCGTCTCCGCCAGCGCCTCGGCCTTCGCCAGCCAGGCGTCGGCGGTCTTGCGGCGGCCCGCCTTCACCTCCAGGAAGCCCAGCTGCCGGTGGGCGGTCACCGCGGTGGCGCGGTCCCCCGCCCGGTCGGCCAGCTGGATCGCCTCGTGCAGCAGCAGCGGCCCCTCCTCGTCGCGGCCCGGGGTCGCGTGGGCGAGCGCGCCGCCCAGCGCGGCCGCCGCGCGGGCCCGCAGTGCGACGTCCCCGGAGCGGGCCGCCTCCGCCACGGCGGCGCGGAGGCACTGCAGGCCGGCGTCGATGACGCCCGCCACGATGGCGGCGCGGCCGGCCTCCAGCCGGCTGGACGCCGTCGCCCGGGCGCTCAGCGCCGGGACGGGCGGGGGGACGGGGGCCACGGCCGCCGCCTCCCGGAGCGCCGGCGAGGCCGCGACGCCCAGTTCGCGGCGCAGGATGTCCTCGCACACCGCGGCCTGCCGCAGTGCCGCGGCCCGGTCGCCCGCCGCCGCCAGGCCGCGGACCAGGACCTCGTGATGGCCCTCCTCGACGGGGTTGCGGGCGACGGCACGCGACGCGTACGGGATCGCCTCGCGAGCGTTTCCCGCCGCCAGCAGCGCGACCGCCGCCTGGTGCAGCCGCGCCTCGACCGCCGCGGACACGCGGTGCCGCTCCACCAGCAGCCACGACTCGAACTCCGGGTTCGCGGCCAGGTTCACGCCTTCGAGGAGTTCGCCGCCGAGGTCCAGGAGCGGGGCGGGGTCGTCACTCGCGTCCTTGAGCACGTGGAGGTCGACCCGCACCCCGCCCCCCAGTTCGGTCGCCACGGGGTCGCCACCGAACAGGCCGGGGGTGCCGAGCGCGCGGCGCAGCTCGGCGAGCGCCCAGCGCAGCGCCCCAAGCGGGTCGCCGGCGTCGCCGAACAGCAGCTCGGCCAGGCGCTGCCGGCTCGGCGGCCGCTCGGCCAGCAGCAGGTAGCCGAGCAGGGCCCACGCCTTCCGGCCCCGGGGCGTCCGCACCGGCTGCCCGTCCCGCTCGATGGTCGGCGGGCCGAGCAGCCGGATCGTCACCATGGCTCCCACCTCGTTCGACGGCGCGCGCGGGGCGCCCGTCCGGAGAGTCACCAGTGTGTCCCCGCACGCGGCGCCCCCGCACGCGGCCATCCGGATCCGGCCACCTGTCACGGCTGGGACGTGACCGGGCGGCCGTCCTCCTCCCACGCCGTCAGCCCGCCGCCGAGATGGGCGACGTCGGTGTACCCGATCTCCTTCAGGCTCCGCGCGGCCAGCGCGGACCGGCCACCGGACGCGCAGTACAGGATCGTCCGCGTAGCGGGGTCGAACTCGGGCCGGTGGTAGGGGCAGGCGGGATCCGCCCAGAACTCCAGCATCCCGCGGGGTGCGAGCACCGCGCCGGCGATGGCGCCGTCGCGGCGCACCTCGTCCGGCTCGCGCAGGTCGACGACGACCGCGGTGCCGCCTTCCAGTGCCTCGGCGACCTCGGCCGCCGACATGTCACGGACCTGCTGCCTGGCATTGGCCACCAGGTCCTTGACGGTCTTTCTCATGGTTTCTCCAGTTCTCCTTCCGAGCGGAATCGCTCAGTTTCCGATGTGCGGAGCCGCGTCTGCGGCGTTCACGTCCCTGTGGAAGCGCTTGTGGACGTAGAGTCGTTCGCCCAGCGTTTCGCAGCGCCACCAGACGCCGCTCGGGGGCCCGATCCGCAGATTGCGCGGATATTCGCTGATGACGCCGCCGACCTTGCTCATGCTGAGCCGTCCGGACCGGCACACCAGGATCCGCCTGTCGGTGACCACGACAACGCGGTAGGCGTCCTTGACAATGATGATCCAGATGGAGAGCAGCGCGAGGAACGGGTTCGTCGTCTGTGCGCAGAAGGCCGCCTGCAGCGGCTCGCCCGGGTGGAGCAGATGGGCCGCGTTCGCGTGCAGTTTCCCGCGAATGGCCATGGCATTGTCCTTTCTTCGGTTCCCGCGTGTTCCGCCGGCGGCGCTAGAACGGCCAGAAGTCGCCGTGCACCTCATTGGATTCGACGGTGTAGATGGACCCGTTCGGCCGCACGAACCTGTTCTCCGTGTAGACCTCGTCCCCGGTGGCCCTGTCCTCGTTGAGGAGGACCGTCTGGACCGTGTACGTCTCGTTGAGGAGGACCGGGCTCCGCGAGTACCGGAAATCGTCGCCGTCCGGCCAGTCGGCGCCCCACATGATGGACTGGACCATCCGGTCGCGCGTGTCGGCGGGCGTGCAGGTGTTGGTGACCCGGTTGTACTTGACCAGTTGGTATTCGAAGGACGCCGAGATGCGCAGCGTGCACCGCGCGGTCGCGGCACCCGCGGGCGCCGCTGGCAGTGCGCCGGTGACCAGGGTCGCCAGCGCGCCCAGCGCGAGCGTGCCCGCGACTCTCCCCCGCAGAGTTTTCACCTTCATGTTCGCCTTCTGCACGTCGTCGAGAAGGCGCACGCCCCGGATTCCCCGGCATCGGTGAAGGCACGCCAGCCGGCCATCACGGCGGTGCGTGGCATTTCATCCCCCGTTCGTGCGCCCCGCGGCAGTTTCCGACTGCCGTTGACATAGACGATGCGGTGCCGGCGTGTGAGCGAACGTGTGACGGCGCGATCGCCAGGAAGGATGACCGTCATGCCCGCACCGCACCCGCCCGAGTTCCGGCGCCGCGGTCGAGCCGGCGCGCCAGGGTGACACCTCGATGGCAAGGACCTGTGGATCAGCCGGACCTGCCCGCAGAACTGGGTGAACCAGGCCAGCGCCGACAACGGATCCGGCCGGCCGACCTCGGCGGAGAAGAAGGAACTGGCCGCGTAACCGGCAACTGGAGACCGAGAACGAGTTCCTGAAGTGAAGCCGAGGCACCACCGCCTGAGCACGACGCGGTCGTCCCAGTCCAGCCACGACCTGACGGCGCAGCACCACCAAGATCCCTTTGCTGCGCCTCTTGACCACTCCCGGACATTCGTGTCAACGCTTCCATGAATCCGAACGTCCTGCAGATCGAGCGCGGTTCAGCCCGGTCACCGCCTTTCTCGATCTACGTGGATCGGGTGGAAGGAAGGACGGGGGAATGTCTCGAGCATTCGCCTTGCATGCTGCCCTGACGGCGGCCGTTCTCGGGCTCGGCGTCGGTATCGCTCCCGCGGCTGCGTCGGACACGACCGGGGCGGCTCCGGCGGACACGGCCAGAACGCCCGCATGGCGTATCGCCGACATCAAGGATCGGGGCCACTACGACTGGCTGGACGAGGTGGTCGCGACCGGACCGGCCAATGCCTGGGCGTTCGGCGGGAGCCTGTCGGACGCCGGATCCGTCCCGACCGCCGAGCGTTGGAACGGCACGTCGTGGAAGAAGGTTCCGCTACCGGCCGGGCTGGAACGTCCGATCTCTGCGGCGAACGCGTCGGGCCCGCGCAACGTCTGGGCGTTCGGCGGCAGTGACTTCGCCGGGGAGGCCTTCGCACTTCGCTGGAACGGGCGCACGTGGAGCGTCTCCAAGCGGTGGCCGTCGGGCGAGCTCATCACCGATGCCGTGGTGTTGAGCCGACGCGACGTGTGGGTGTTCGGCGGCTCGCGCGTAGGGCCGGGCGTCGGCACCTGGCGCTTCGACGGCCGCACGTGGACGCAGGTCGAGACCCCGCCGGGGACTTTGGCGGGCGCCGACGCCGTGGCCGCGGACGACATCTGGGCCGTGGGCACCGCACCGACCGGCTACGACATGGTGGCGCACTGGGACGGCCGCACCTGGAGCAAGGTGGACCTCCCGGATCTGCCGGAGGAGGACGACCACAGCGTCGGCTTCTTCGACATCCGCGCCCAGTCGCCCCACGACGTGTGGGTGGTGGGGTTCGAATACCAGGCGAGCGAAGAGAACTACACCGAGACTCCTCTCGCGCTGCATTTCGACGGGACCTCGTGGCGCCGCGTCCAGGTGCCCGATATCGGTGCCAGGTCCCTGCGGCAGGCAATTCCCGACGGGCGCGGGGGCGTGTGGTTCATTTCGGGCACCGACCAGCCGTATGAGGCGCCTGAGCTTCTGCACTACGCGAACGGGCGGTGGACGACGGCGCGACCGCAACGTCCCGACGGGAAGGCGGTCCTGGTCTACGACCTGACGACCGTGCCGCGCAGCCCGCGGCTGTGGGCGGTCGGCGAAGTCTTCCCGGTGGACAGGGCCTCCGCCGACTCTGCGATCTGGAAGCACGGACGGCTGACCCGATAAGCCCTCGATACCTCACGCGCGTCCCGGCGGCGGAGCGGCCGACAGCCCGTGACCGCCGGCGCCGGCCACGGGGCGAGGTCGGCCGGTAGGTCCGCGTACAGGATCTGCTGGCCGGCCCGGTCCCGAAGCCAGCCTGCGACCTCAGGCGGATGAAGCCGCCGCTGTCGACGAGCACGGCGTCAGGTTCGCCGCTCAGCGCGCCATCGCGGCCGCCGAGGACAGTGCTCAGACGCGACGTCTGATCGGCCCGTAACTCCGGCTGGAGCATCTGGGCCCACTGCCCGACGGGTTGTTCAGAATCCGATGGCTTCGCGGAGCAGCAGGACGGTGCCGCGTCCAGGCTGGTACTCCGCGTTGAGGATGAGAAGGCGGTTGATGGCGCTGGGCCACCCATGGGCCTCCTGGGTGCGGGCGTTCTCCAGCGGCAGGCAGTGGTCTTCGACGCGACGCAGCGCGACGCTCAGATCGGGCACCACCTTCTGCGCCCCGACGATCCATATCGCGCGGGCGGCGCCGCCGGAATAGCCGGGCAGCTGGCTTCCGCTGCCCGAGGCGATCACGAGGGAACCGGTCTCGGTGACCGCGTGGACGCTGCCCACGACGACGTCGGGGCCGGCGCGCAGCCGCCGGATCTCGTCCGCCTGGGTGGTGCGGTCCATCGCCAGGGTGCGCGGCTTGACGGCCTCGTATCGCCCACCGGTGTTGATGTCCTCATCGATGCCGGACAGTCGGAGGGTCTCGCTGGCCCCGGTGAACACGCTGGCTCCGTCGGGTATCAGCTCGCTGACACGGGTACGCGCGGCGGCGGCGTCATCGAGGATCTCGACGGTGAAACCGTGCGCGGTCAGCGCGGCAGCCGCCCGCTCCAGACTCTGCGGGGGCGCCGCGTCGGCGAACGGTGTCTCCGGAGTCGAGCTGGTCATGATGTCTCTGAGCTCCCTGTGCGCTGGATGACGATTGGTCTCGGCAGTTCGACAACGCAGCCCTCAGGAATGTGAGGCCGGTGCGTCGCCTCACATTCCGGTGCGCCGTCTTGTCGAACTGGTGAGGACCGATGCGACAGAGGGAGCCGACGGCGCCATGACCACGCGATCCGAGCCGGAACAGGGCCGGCCCGCCCCGGGCCTGGACGCGATCATGAGCGAGCGGCGTCACCTGATCAATCTCGCGTACCGGTTGCTGGGCTCGCTGACCGAGGCCGAGGACGCCGTGCAGGAGACCTACACCCGCTGGTACGCCATGTCCCGGCGGCAGCAGGACGCCATCGAGTCTCCCGGCGCCTGGCTGACGACGGTCGCCAGCCGCGTCTGCCTCAACGTGCTCGGCTCGGCACGGGCCCGGCGAGAGACCTACGTGGGCGAGTGGATCCCCGAGCCGCTCCCCGACGGCACCGTCGCCGACCCCGCCGACCGGGTCACCCTGGACGAGTCGGTCAACCTGGCCTTCCTCGTCGTGCTGGAATCGATGACCCCGGCCGAACGCGTCGCGTTCATCCTGCACGACGTCTTCTGCCACTCCTTCGCCGAAGTGGCCGAGGTCGTCGGCCGTACCCCGGCGGCGTGCCGCCAGCTGGCCTCCTCGGCCCGCCGCCGCATCCGGGACTCACAGCCTTCCGCGACGACTCCGGCAGCCCAGCCCACCCGAGTCATCAGGGATTTCAAGCAGGCTTGGGAGGCCAAGGACATCGACGCCCTGATCGGCCTGCTCGACCCCGACGCCACGGCGATCGCCGACGGCGGCGGCCTCGCCACCACCTTCCTGCACCCCATCGAAGGCAGTGAGCGGATCGCGCGCACCTGGGTCGAGCTCGCCCGCCGCACGCCCGCCACCATGACCTTCCTGGAACGGACGGTCAACGGTCAGCCCGGTCTGGTGGCTCAGCAGGACGGCGTCACCGTGACGGTGTTCGCGTTCGAGGTCGCGGGCGACCGGATCAGGCACATCTGGGTAGTACGCAACCCCGACAAACTCCGTCGCTGGACGACCGGCTGAGGCGCCTCTCCCTGGCTCTGAAAGCTACGGGGCCGACGATCCCCTACGTGCCGCCGGGCCCGTGAGGCAAGGTGCCGCACCGCGGCGGAGGTGCGGCCGACGACCTGGGCGATCTCCGCCGAACTCGGTGCGCTCGCAGTTCCAGGACGAGCAGCGCCGGGCGGCCAGGTCGCGGACGTCAAGCCCGCGCAGCAGCCGCGGCCGGGGGTCTCGAAGGACCGCGCGAGCAGTTCCTCGGCGTCCCGGTCTGTCATCCCCATGCCTGGTCGACGGCGAGGCAGGGCCGAGTGTGACACCCTCGACGACGGGCCCGCGCCGGCGTCGTCGACCACGAAACCGAGCCGGACGACACCATGGCGCTCGGGCCCGCGCGCTGCGGGCCGTCCTGGACGCCGAATGCGACAACGTCGACCGGCTCAGCCTGGCGGGAGCCGCATGAGAACACGGAAATTCTCAGTCAGGTGTTCCACAGCCGGATGGTCTTGTCGGCGCTGCCGCTGGCGAGAAGTTTCCCGTCGGGGCTGAACGCCACCGAGGTGATGGCGTCGCTGTGCCCGGTGAACGGGGCGCCGACGACCTGGTGTTTCTTGGTGTCCCACAGCAGGATGGTTCCGCCGCTGGTTCCGACGGCCAGCCTCGTCGCGTCAGGATGAAACGCGATCGCGTTCACCGGACTCGTCGTGCGCAGTGGCGGCGGGACGCTTTTCTCTCCGTCCCACAGCGAGACGATGCCGGGAGTGGCGCCGATGGCGATGAGTCCCCTCGACACCGCCAGGCCGTTGACGGAACTGATGTCGTTGATGGTCAGGACGCCGGGATCCTCGCCGGGCTTCGCCGTCCGCCAGAAGCCGACGGTGTTGTCGGCGTAAGCGGTCATCAGCACCGTCCCGTCGGGCCCGAACGCCACGAAGTTCACGGTGACCGGCCGTTTCCTCAGCGTCGCGGTGTTCTGTCCCGTCGCCACGTTCCACAGGCGCCCGGTCTGGTCGGTGCTGCCGCTGGCGAGGAAACCGCCGTCGGGCGAGAAGTCGACGGAGGTGACCGGGCCGGTGTGCCCGGCGAGCGTCGCCTTGGTGGTGCTGCTCCGCAGGTCCCAGAACCGGATGGTCCTGTCGGCGCTGCCGCTGGCGAGGGTCTTCCAATCGGGGCTGAACGCCACGGACGTGACACCGGCGGTGTGCCCGGTGAGCGACGCGCGGGCCTTCCTGCTCACCGTGTCCCACACTCGGATGGTGTGGTCGGCGCTGGCGCTGGCGAGCGTTTTGCCGTCCGGGCTGAAGGCCACCGAGGTCACCGAGGCTTTGTGCCCGGTCAGCTGGTTCGGGTCGGACGGCGCGGTGCTGCCGCCGCGGGGGCTTTTCTCCTCGTCCGAACGCGCGAGCGCGACGACCACCGGGGCGCCGACGACGGTCAGAGCCGCCGCGCCGATGCCCCCGGCGAACAGAAGCGTACGGCGCCGAATGGCGGCGGGAATCGCGGGAGAGCGAGGCCCCTGTGGCGCGAACCCGGCATTGAACGGCGGAAACGACGCGTCGGGCGGAGTCGCCCCCACACCGCGCGGGGATGCCGCACCCGGGATTTGCCCGGGCGGCGTGAGGGTTTCGTGGTGAGGGACGGGCCTGGGGAATGCCGGAGGGGACTGCCCCTCCGACTGGGCGGCTCTCGCCCTGATGAGACTGGCGATGACGGGCGGCGGCCATTCCCGCGTGTCGGCCGCCTCAAGCCGCTCGAGAATTTCGGTGACCGTGACCCGGTCGGCGGGACTCTTTTGCAGGCAGGCCTCGATCAGGCCGCGCAGCGATTCGTGGACTCCGGTGAGATCAGGTGATCCGTCGATGATGCGTTCCAGCAGCTCGGAATCGTCCTTTCGACCGAAAGGGGGGTGGCCGACGGCGGCGTAGGCGAGCACGGAGCCGAGCGAGAAGATGTCGCTCGCCGGCCCGGTGGGCCATGCCCGGGCCTGCTCCGGAGACATGTACGCGTAGGTTCCGAGCACCCTCCCGTGGGTGGTCATACCCCGGGAGCCGAGAGCACGGGCGATACCGAAATCGATGATCCGGGGCACGTCGGCCGCGAGAACGATGTTGCCCGGCTTCAGATCACGGTGCACGAGCCCGCACTTGTGGATGGCCGCCAGCCCTTCGGCCAGACACGCGCCCAGCGTCTGAACAGTGTCCGGCGGCAACGGGCCGATCGTGTCGACGGCGTCGTACAGGGACGGGCCGTCCACATAGGCGGTGACCATCCAGGGCGGATCCGCGCCGGGGTCGGCGTCGATGACCTGGGCGGTGTAGTGCCCGCCCACCCGCCGTGCGGCTTCGACCTCCCGTGAGAACCGCCGCCGGAAGTCGGGGTCGTCCGCGTACTGGGCATGGATCAGTTTCACCGCGACCCTGAGCCCGGCGCGAGATCGTCCGAGGTACACCTGACCCATGCCACCCCGGCCCAGGCGGCCCAGCAGCAGGTAGTCGCCCACCTTGGCCGGGTCGCCAGGCTGCAAAGAGTCCACCAACGGCCCACCCTCAAGACGTAGGAGCAGCGGCAGGGGAATTCTACTGATCGCCCGGCCCGAGCATGAGGCCATCACCCTACGCCCCTCGTCGCCCGGAAACCTCCACGTGATCTTTTGGCGTGCCGCGATAGCCGATTTCCAGGCCGCCCCGCGTCCATTCCTCAGAGTGGCCCGTCCCGGCCGGGCAGCGCATTGTTGGGCAGTGGACCACTTTGGAGGGTGGTTCAGCGGTCGAAGCGCCAGCGTGTGGCGCCGAAGGGTTCGCTGGTGGCCACTCCGAAAGCGGTGTGGAAGGTGAACCGGTACAAATGCCACGGCGGGGGCCCCGCGCTCTGCGCGCTGTAGGGGGCGGTGAGCGCGTCGCCGTCCACCTCCGCGGGCCAGCCGCCCTCCCGGTACCCGGCCGCGACGCGGGCCAGGATGCCGGAGTCGACGGTCCTGGCCGCCTCGCCCTCCAGGACGAGGTCGACGCCGGTCAGCCGGACGGAGATCGTGCACGCCGGGTTCGCCGCCAGGTTGCGGGCCTTGCGGGTGCCGGGGCCACTGGTGAAGTAGAGGTCGCCTTCCAACCAATAAGCTCCGACGGCGGCGGAGTGCGGACGCCCGTCCGGACGGACCGTCCCAAGGAACAGCGGGACATCCGCCCGGGGCAACTCTGCCGCCAACCGGTCGTGCGCCGTGCTCCATGGCAGTGGACCAGAGCCGTAGATGTCGAGATTGACGGCCTCAGCGGGATCGCGATCGGTCATGTCTCCGCCCCTCCCTCACGAGTACTGACAAGAAACAGACCAGCGCCAGGCCCAGAACTCATCGCTGTAACGCCAACGTGGGCAACCCTCACGCCACAGCATGGACCGGTTCGGGAGGGGTCTCGACGTGGCGCCTTCACAATGGCGCACATGACAGATCCCAAGCCCGGGACGTCCCCACGCGTCCCCAATCGAATCAGGTGTGTGGTCGCACTGCTGGGCCTGCACACCGCCGTCCTTGCCCTCGGCACGTCCGGGTTGTTCATGGACGCCTCGTCCAAGCACGAGCATGGCCAGGACGGTGCGGGCCCGCTCATCATGCTGGGGGTGATGTGCGTCGGTCTGACCGCCGCCCTGGGGCTCAGCGCCGTCCAGGTCATGCGCGGCGTGCCGTGGGGCCGCTACCTCGCGCTCGTGCTGGAGTCGCTGTTCCTGTTCGGTGCGTTGATCCAGTTCACCGTGCTGCTGACGGCGCCGGATCTCATCGGCGGTGTCGTCACCGTCGTCACCCTCGCCGTCATCGGCGCCGTCATCTGGCTGCTGTCAGGGACATCGCGGGAATGGTTCGAAACAGGCAGCGTCCAGCCTCGGTAGGACGCACAGGCGGCCACGCGACGCGACAGGCGCTCCTCCGTTCCTACAGTCGGACTTCCTTCCCGCCGTCCTGCGTGAATCCGGCGACGACCTCTCTGATATCGACCTTTTCCAACTCCTCCACGAGGGTCCCCAGCATTTCCTTCACCCCGACGACCAACTCCCCAACGTTGTCCACATTCACATAGGGGTAGGTCATGAACGCGGAATTGCCTGCGACGGCCGATCGCACCACCTGCTGCACCAAGTCCCCCCACATACGAGGCCGCACCACCACTGACAGGTGCAGCGACACACCACCCTCCGCCATCGCGACATGCGGAGTTCCGTAGGGCATGTACATGACGTCCCCGGGTTCCAGCACCTCGCTGAACAGCGGGTCGCCCAGGTCCTCCCGGGAGAACTGGGCGGCGTCCCCCTTCCGCGTCTCGGGGAGCCCCCACACCTGCCACCGCTTCCGGCCGTGCAGGTGCACCACGAACACGTCCACCGGGTCATGGTGTGGACGGAAGCCCTCGGTACCCGACGGCGTCAGGAAGGCCACCGCGTCGCATCTGGTGGAGAACTTGGCGCCCAGCATGGTCGTCAGTCCCCGCACGCCCGCGTGGAGGTGGTTGATCGTATTCCACGTGATGGTCGCCCCGGACCGGAACAGGCCGAGCACCTGCTCCGCCACCACCGCGTCGGCGAAATACTCCCCCTGCACCCGCAGCAATTTCGTGTAGCTCATGGGATGCACCGGATCGCCGTCCTTGGTGACCCGCACGTAGGGCAGCCGGGCCGTGCCCGACCGCAGGAGCTCGTCCAGGTCGGCGACCGTCAGCAGCTCCGCATGCCGCTCGAGCAACGCGCCTGGCCGCAGGATCGGTCTCTTGTTGAAGACGGAAGAGAAGAACTCGGATTCCTCACCCACGAGTTCGGTGAACTCCGGTACGTACATGGGTCCCTCAACCTCCGGTCCGGCCTAGAGAACAACGGGCAGGGCGTTCGGCGTCCGGTAGATCTTGCCGTGGAAGTACGGCTCCGGAGCCGACGGATCGAGCCGCAGGCCCGGCAGGACGTCCAGGACCCGGTTCACCAGTGCGACGACCTCGAACCTGGCCAGGTGCATCCCCAGGCACAGGTGCGGCCCGTGCCCGTAGGTCACGTGCTGCAGCCCGTCGCGGTGCATGTCGAAGACGTCCGGATCGGCGAACCGCGCCGGGTCCCGGTTGGCGGCGAGGAAGGACGTGTACACCACCGCACCGGCGGGCACCGTGACCCGGCCCAGGGTCGTCGGCCGCCGGGCGATCCGCAGCCCGCCGGCCACGGCGGGTTCCCAGCGCATCACTTCCTCCATCGCCCTCGGCAGCAGCGACCGGTCCGCTCGTACCTCGTCCAGCAGCGCCGGGCGCTGCAACAGGGTCAGCAGCAGGCTCGCCGCGGCCCGGTGGGTCGTCTCGATGCCCGCCGGGATCAGCAGCAGCAGGAACGACACCAGCTCTTCGGTGCTCAACCGGCGGGGTGCCCGGATCGCGAGCAGGTCGCCCAGCAGGTCCGGCCCGCCCCGGTGTGTCGTGACGAGCTCGGCGAAGTATCCGGCCAGTTCCGTCCGCGCCTCGGCCACCTCCCGCCACTCCGAGGACACGTCGATCAGCCGCAGGGCCAGCGCGCAGAACTTCTCCATGTCCGCCTCGGGCACGCCGAGCAGCCCGCCGATCACGCGCACCGGCACCCACGAGGTCAGGTCGGCCAGCAGCTCCGCTCGTCCGGTGAGCCTGCCGACCCCGGCGGTGACGACCGAGTCCACCAGCTCCCGGTAGCGGCGGCCGACGACCGACGACCGCAGCAGCGGCGCGATCAGGCCCCGGTACTCGGAGTGCTCGGGCGGATCGAGTTCCAGCATCGTCCGCCCCGCGAACATGCGCATCTGCGGCGCGTACGCGAGGTTGGAGAACCGCGCCGGATCACCCATCACCTCGCGCACCAGCGCATGCGTGAACACGTAGAACTGCCGGGACGCGGGGGATTCGCCGGTGGCGGGCACGTCGACGGCCGCGACCGGGGTCCCGGCGCGCACCTCGGCGATCAGCGGGTGGATGTCCTGGTGGAAGAGGTCCGCGCCGAGGAACCGCTCCAGCGCCGTCATGTGCCGACTCTCGGGTGCGCCGGGCCGAGCCGGTCATTACCGAGCGCCCGTTCAGTGGCCTCCCACAGTCGCCGCGCCAGCGTGGGATCCCGCCAGCGTTTGAGGCTCCGCACCCGTTTCGTGCCGTTGAACAACGCCCCCGGGTGGTTCACCCCGTCCTCGCCGGTCGCGAGATCGGCCAGGGCCAGGGCGGCGGTCTCGACCGGTTGGAACAGGAAGGGGAACGCCCGGCGGAACGTGCGGTACGGCAGTGATCCGGAGGCGAAGGTGGTCCGCACCATGCCCGGGTGGCAGCACGTCGGGACCGGTCCGGCCGGACCGGTGAGGCCGGCGAGGTGCACCGCGACCAACGCGTTGGCCTGTTTGGACGCCTTGTAGGCACCCCAGCCCGCGCGGCGGCTGCGCGTGCGGTTGAGATCCTCGGGGTCCAGTCCCTCGGCCAGCAGCGAGCCTGTCTGCACGACCCGGCCGCCTGGGCGCGCCGACAGCAGATCCCACACCAGGCCGGTCAGCAGAAACGGCGCCAGATGGTTGACCTGGTTGGTGATCTCGTGTCCATCCCCGGTGAGCTCCCAGCGCGTGGTGTGCACGCCCGCGTTGCTGACCAGGACGTCGATCCCCGGATAGTCCCCGTGCAGGACGCGGGACAGCTCCTCCACGTCGTCAAGGCGCGTGAAGTCCGCGCGCACCGGGCGCGAGGGCGTCGGCGCGACCTCGTCGACCGCGCGGGAGGCCGCGAGCAGGCGTTCCTCGTCGCGGCCGACGAGCACCACGTGGAGGCCCCGCCTGCCGAGTTCCAGGGCGGTCGCCGCGCCGATGCCGGCGCTGGCGCCGGTGACCACCGCAACCGTGTCCGTCATGTGCTCTCCCAGGGGGCTGTTTCGACCGTCCAATGGTGTTCCGTCTGGCCCGCGAGCACGTACCGGTACGGCAGCCAGGCGTGCCCCGTCTCGCCCCAGCCTGTGCCCCAGCTGTTGCGGACGCGCAGGGCACCGCGCCGGTCGTCGTATCCGACGGCGAGGACAACGTGCCGGGCGTGGTGCTCGGCGCCGGGTGGCAACTCGGGGATCTCCCCGGTCTCGCCCGCCGGGGCCTGCACCGGGTTCAGCGGGTAGTCCACCGTCACCGGTGCCCCCGCCGCGA
Organism: Actinomadura rugatobispora; assembly: GCF_055379765.1. Classification (NCBI taxonomy): domain Bacteria; kingdom Bacillati; phylum Actinomycetota; class Actinomycetes; order Streptosporangiales; family Thermomonosporaceae; genus Actinomadura; species Actinomadura rugatobispora. The sequence goes on from NZ_AP029191.1 coordinate 4,038,289, forward strand.
GGTGCTCGCGGACGCGTTCCAGGCGGGCTCGCCCGGAGGTGCCCGCGCCGTCGAGCCTGCGGTAGCCGATGCCCCGGTATGCCTTGGCTTGGACGAAGGCGTGCGCGTCCGGCATCCGGTCGATCGCCGCCGCCGTGAACGGCCAGCCGGCCTCGTCGGGGATGCCGAACCGCCGCCACGCCGCCAGGCACCAGTCCACCCGCGAGCCCTCGCCCCGGATGAAGTCACCGACGATCCGCGAGGTGAAGTAGTTGAACAGCACCGACGGGCGCCGCACCGCCCCGGTGAGCCGATGCGTGTGGAAGGCCGCCAGCGTCGCCGTGACCGCCGCCGCGCACGTCGGGTACCACTGGTGGTCCTCGACGGGCGGGAACGCGGCGGGGTCCAGGGCGACGCGCTCTGGGAGACCGGCGCCGGCGATCATCGGCCGACCGCGGCGAAGTGCTTGTCCCGCACCAGGACCGCTTCGTGGAAGCGGCGCAGGCCGGCCGCGCCGTACTCGCTGTCCGGCGGTTCCTCCAGCGCGAAGGAGCCCGGCGTGGCGCTGCCGCGAACGAGCAGGGCGCTGTCGGGCGCGGGGAGTTGCCGCAGTGCCGGGCTGATGTAGTCGATGGCGAAGCACACGCGGTCGGTCGTCGCCGTGCTCGGGCCGGAGGAGTGGACCGTCGTGGGCGTGTGCAGCGACGCCTCGCCCGGCGCCAGCAGTACGTCGACGCCGGCGGCCTCGTCGATGTCCATGTCCACCTCCAGCCCGTACGGCCCGCCGCTCGCCCGGTGCGGCACGAGCTCGCTGTTGTGCGGGCCGGGCAGGAAACGCATCGTGCCGTTCTCCCGCGTGGTGCCGGTGAGCGCCAGCCACACCCGCACCGCGTTGCCGCGCGGGTTGGTCCAGCCGTAGTGCAGGGCGTCCTGGTGCCAGGCGAGCCGTCCGGCGCCGCCCGCCGGGCGGGTGAACACGGTCGTGGACCACACCAGGACGTCCGGGCCGATGATCCCGGTGACCATGTCGAGCAGCCGCTCGTCACGCACCAGCCTGTCCGCCCACGGCGCCAGCAGGTGGAGCTTCGGCGAGTTCCACCGCTGCGCGACCCGGCCGCCGACCCGGCGGGAGATCTGCTCGTGCCTGCGCACGGCGGCCAGCAGTTCGGCGGCCTCCTCCGGACGCAGCACCGGCACCGGGAAGGCGTAGCCGTCGGCCAGCAGGCGTTCGCGCAGGTCCTGCGCCGCACCGGTCATCCGCGCACCCCTGAGGGGGCCTGTCCGGCCGTGAGATCCGCGCCCATCCGCTCCAGCAACAGCAGTGCGTCCGCGCGTTTGGTGTCCGGTGCGCTCGTGCGCAGGTACGCGGCCAGCGCGTCCACCTCGTCGGCGGCGAACTCCCGCCGCAGCTCGTACAGCACGGCGGCGGCGGTCCGCCTCGGGAAGTACATCTCCTTGGCCACGCGCAGGAACCGCTCTCCCAGCTCCGGGGTCGCCGCGTCCGCGCGCACCGCCGCCGCGATCGCGAACCGCAGGTTGATCAACGGCTCGGACACAGGTTCCAGCGTCTCGGCCGAGTAGGTGATGGCCACCTCATCGTCCTCGTCGGTTTCCCCGGAACGGAAGGCCTCGAAGATCGCGCCGATGCCGACCATGCCGTACGGGGCGCACTCCACCCCGCGCAGCGCGCCCATGCTGGAGGATCCGTAGACCGCCACGCCGGCGTCCAGCGCGCGCAGGATCTCCTTGGGGGAGATGGACAGCGACTGGAAGAACCGGCCGTCGACGATGCCGATCAGGTCCGGCCGCCGGGGCCGTGCCAGCAGCCGGTCCACGTCGCCCTTGCCGACCGGCGGCAGGTACTCGGCGTCGAGCACCCGCGCCGCGTCCGCGTGACTCAGGCTGGTACCGCAGAACACCACCGCGCGCATCAGACCCCCCTCCCCGCGGCCGCCTCGGCCGGGCGGGCCAGGCCGGTGACGGTCTCGTTCCACAGCCGGGCCGCCCGCGCGCCCAGCCTGCTGTGGTCCACCGACCAGGACTCCAGACCGGGGACGATCACTCTGGCCACCGAGGCGGGCACCGTCGGCGGGGACAGGTCCACCACGATGGCCCGGTCGAGTCCGCAGGCCACCAGCCGGTCGAGCAGCAACCGCAGGTCGGCGGTGACGTCGCCGGAGGGGTGACTGGGCACGTCGGCCGCGGTGGTGAGCACGTCGGTCGGCTCCCACCACCAGCCGGACTTGTTGATGGTGGCGGCCCGGTGCACGTGTTGCAGGTGCTTGGGGACCTCCTCGTCGGGGGTGCTGATGTCCTCGCGCATGGCCTGGATGTCCACCGCCCGGCTCTGCGCGCACTCGGTCAGCGCGCGGATCATCGCCACCTCGACGTCGGGGTGCGTGCCGAATCCGCCGTGCCCCTGCGCCTCCAAGGTCGGGCCGAAGGTGTCCACCGTGGCGCACCAGACGCTGGGCACGCCCAGCTCCGAGGTGATGTCCACCATCCGCACCTCGACGCCGGCGGCGCGGAAGCGGGCCGCCACCTCGGCCACCGCGGGTGGCAGCCGGTCCATGTCGAAGTGCGGGTGCCGGGACCGCATCGCCGCGGTCACCGCCTCGGGCTGGCGGGGCACCGATGTCCCGGTCCGCAGCACGCCTTCCAGGTAGGTGGTCACCAGTTCGGCCAGGGTCATCGAGTCGCGTTCGATCAGCTCGCACAGCGCGTGGGTGACCGCCTCCTCCAGGGTGTTGCCGGAGGCGAGGCCGTTCGTGGAGGCGATGTGATAGACCGGCGACTCGTGGTATTGGTCGCTGTAGGTGGTGCCGTGCATGGCGACCATCACAGGCTCCCGCCTGACGAGGTCGTAGCCGGTCAACCAGGACACCGGCAGGTCGTCGTGGTAGCGCGCGTGCAGCCTGGTGTTGCAGTCGGCCGGGTTGAGCACCGCGGTGCCGCCCTTGACCAGTTCGTTGTAGGAGGCGATGGCGGCGGGCGTGCGCGGCTGCCAGGCGGCGAACCGTTCCACCGCCTCCATCACCGCCGACACCTTGGCGTCCACCGGCCGCAGGCCCTTGCCGTTGTAGACCGAGATCAGGTCGCGCGAGCGGGGCGCGATCGCGTTGTACACAGGGATGCCGATGGAGTCCAGCCAGGTGATGTTGGCGACCCGGGTGACCCCGACGTGCCGCAGGTACGGCCAGATCCGGGCCGCGGTCTCCTCGGTGGCCACTTCGCGGTGCGTGCCGCTGCCGGCGAACTTCGGTGCGTGGTCACGAATCCTCACGCCGTCACCTCCTCCAGCGCCGCCGACCCGGCGAGTTCGACGGCGGCACGGCCGTCGCCGGTGTAGTGGTACGCGAGGGTGACCGCGGTGCCGGGCACCACGTCGACCGGCCGGGGGAAGGCCCACCCGGCGGTGAACCAGTGGCTCTTGGCGCAACCGCCCGCCGGGTCGGTGGACAGGGTCGTGCCCGGGGACAGCCGGGCCTCGAAGTGGATCATCACACCGTTCGCGGCCCCCGCCTGGTCGGCGACCACCTCGGCGGTGCTGGTGAACGCGCGGGCGCGATGGTGCAGGTCCACGTCGAACAGCGGGACCGGCGGGGACAGCCGGGCCCACCGCGCGGCGACGTCCGGCGGCTCGTAGAACCCGGCCACCCGGTCGCGGTCGTGCTCCAGTACCGGCGAGAAGTCCATCCCGTAGCGGGCGTTCCACTCCTCGACGTGCTCGGGCACCACCCGGTGCGCCGCGACGAACTCCGGCGGCAGGCGCACCAGGGTCGCGTAGGCGGTGATCACCTCGGGTACCAGTCGCGCGCCGGGGACGAGCAGGCGCTCGCGGGCGTCCTGCACGGTCTCCCAGATGGCCATGTCCAGCGCGTCGTTGCCGACGATGTCGGTGGTGAGCACGTCGGCCTTCTCCGGCAGGTCGACCGAGGACGACCAGTCGCGCAGGAAGGTGATCCGGTCGGCGAAGCCGTTGCGCTCGGCCACCGCCCGTGCCACGCCGATCGACTGCGCGGGCTCGACGGCGTAGACGAGCCGGGCGCCGGCCTGTGCGGCGGCCACGGCGAGGATGCCCGAGCCGGTGCCCAGGTCCAGCACGACGTCACCGGGCTGGACGACCTCCTTGACCGCGCGCACGAACAGCCGTTTGCGCATCGGGTCGTCCAGCATCCGGATGTTCGGGTAGGCCATGCCGTAGCCGCCCATCGGGAACACCAGGTCGGTGAAGCCCAGCCGGTGCTCGGTGGCCAGCACCCCCGCCGAGACCAGCTGGCTCAGGGTGCTCACCGCCTCGTCCAGTGCCCGCGCACCGGCCAGCCTCGGTGCGAGCAGGCGCAGCGCCTCTCCCACGGTGCGCGATCGCCAGAACACGTCCAGCAACGCCAGCGCGTGCGCGCCGAACTCCGACACCACCCTGCCGTGGTGCACGCGGACGGTGTTGGCACTGTCCAGCTGGACGATCAGGTCCGGTCTCCTCATGAGCACCGTGTCCTTGGTGATCATGGTCGCTCCTCTCCCCAGGGTGTTGCCGTACGGGTGGCGATCAGCGCGCGCACCAGCGGGCCGCGGAAGTCGCCGACCGAGCCCAGCTCCAGTTCGGACGTGCTGGTCGAGATCCCCTCCTTGGGGTCGACGACCTGGTGGCCGTCCGCGACCAGCTGGGCGACGTTGCGCCGGGTGGCGGGCTTGTTCCAGGTGATCTCGCTCATCGACGGCGCCAGGATCACCGGACAGCTCGCGGCGGCCACGACGGCGGTGAGCGTGGTGTCGGCGATACCGTTGGCGATCTTCGCCAGGGTGTTCGCGGTGGCGGGCACCACGAGCACGACGTCGGCGCGCGCGGCGACGCCCACGTGCGACCTGGTGCCCTCGGGCAGGTCGGACCAGCCGGTCACGACCGCGCAGTCGGCGACGGCGGTCAGCGACGCGGGGGTCACGAACCGCTGCGCCACCTCCGACAGCACGACGCAGACGTCGGAGATGCCGAACCGGGTGCGCAACCACATCAGCAGGTGCGCGGTGCCCAGCGCGGCGACCGAACCGCTCACCCCGAGCACGATCCGCGCACCGGACAGGTCGATCTTGTCGCCGTTCACCGGTGCGCCACTCCCGCCGGTCGCAGTTCGGCCCAGCAGCGCTCCACCGAGGGCAGCGCGGCGGCGGCGCCGGCCAGGTCGCCGCCGGCCCATACGCCCTGCGCGTAGTGCTCGACGATCCGGCGCGCGACCGCGTCCCACAGCGGCGGGAGGCCGGCGGGCGCCAGGTCGCGGTAACCGTCGAGGAACGCCTCCACGCGCGCCCGCGCCACCGGTGCCGGGCAGTTCACCAACGCCGCGGCCTCCACGATCTCGGCGAGGAGATGTGCCAGATCCCGCTGCGGGTCGCCGATCCCGGCCTCGCGCCACGCCAGCGGCACCGGGCCGTCCGCGCACGATCCGGCGGACAGCCGGCCGTGGACCAGGGTCGCGGGGCCGGAGGCGGGCGGGCGGGCCGCGGCCGCGGCCAACTCCGGTGCGGTCTCCAGCGGAAGCAGCGCCCGATGCGCCCGCACCTCGGCGGCGACGGCTTCCTCCGCCAGCCAGGCGGGGCCACCGCTGCGGTCGGGCAGGGCGGCGCGCAACTCGTCGGTCAGCGGGGTCCGGTGCACCCTGGCCGCCAGCGCGCCCAGTGCACGCAGGGTCCGCGGCCAGTCTGGGTCGTCCTCGGCGAAGGCGGATGTCAGCATGCGGTCGCTGAGCAGTGCCGGGGACGGCACGGCGGGCCACACCGCCACCGCGGCCGAGTACGCCCACGGCACGTGCGCGCCCGGGAAAGCCTCGCGCAGCAAGGACAACTGTGCCCGGCCGAGGTAGTGCGGGCCGGGACGGTGGAGGCGTTCGACCCATTGGAAGCCCGACCGCGTGCGCAAGCACAGCCGATCAGCGATGGGGCCGCGGATGTCGCGGACGCGCTCGGCGCCGGTCACCGCACCGCCTCCTGGTTCAGGTAGGGCGTGCGCACATCCAGTCCGGCCGCCCGGTACCGGGCGGAGATCGCGCCGAACCGCCCGGCCGGGGTGCGCACGCCGGCGTCGAAGGCGTCCAGCAGCCCTTCGGCCACCAGCAGGCTGCGGTGCTCGCCGAAACTCATGGTCCCCTCGGGGAGGTCTGGATCCTGCGCGAACGACATGCCCCTGGCCAAGCGCAGGGCGAAACGCGGGTAGTCCTCACGCAGGTCCGCCTCGTGCGTGCGCCGCAGGTCGGTGAAGAACTCGCGGTGCCGCTCCCAGTGCGGGCGTTCCAAGTAGACGACGAAGGAGTCCCGGCGCAGCAACGACGCGGGGTTGTTGACCGTCTTCGCCTCGAACGCGATCCGGTGCCGGTTCAGCTCGTCCAGCACCGACTTGAGCAGGGCCGGCGCCACGTCGGGGTTGCCGAGGCAGAAGTAGATCCGCACCAGGTCGGCGCTCTTCGGCCTGCCGACCTCCCCGACCACGCAGTACCAGCCCGGCACCCGGTAGGGATGGTCGGTGCGGAACCGGACGCCGACCACCTGCCCGGTCTGTTCGGCGGGCTCCGACAGTTCATGCCGCCGGGCCAGCAACGCCAGGCCGTCGCGGGCCACCACCGCGTCCGGCCCGCGCAGCTCGGTGACGGTCCAGCCGTCGGACCACTGCCCGAAGCCCTCGGCGGCGCGGGAGAGCCGCTCGGCGTGCTCGCCGTCCTCCAGGTCGTGCACCGCGCGGGCGGCGTGGCCGCCGCCGAGGAACAACCGCGCCGAGGGCTGATCGCCCGCGTGGTAGAGCAGGTACACGGTGCGGCACAGGGGAACCAGCAGCGGCCGGTCGGCCGTGGTCTCCAGGTCCCTGGGCGGGGTGAACGCGCCGAGTTCGCGGTGCCGGAACTTCTCCGGCGACTCCACCACCAGATCGGCGGCGATGGCGCGGAACAGGTCCTCGTGATCGGTCACGGCGCACATCCGGTGGACAGGCGGCCGGCCAGCGTCTCCGGGCGGCGGAGCAGGCCCTCGGCGAGCAGCAGGCACAGGTGCCCGGTGCGGCCGAGCGAGCCGAACAGTTCCAGACGGGCCCCGGCATGCTGCAGCAGCACGAGCCCGGCGTAACGCACGACGGCGCGCACCGCGTCACGCCCGCCGGGCGTGCGGGCGAAGTAGGCGGCGGTGAAATGGTCGGCCGTGCGTATGGCTCCGGCGGGCAGCGCGGGACGGGTGCCGGGACTCGAGCGCAGTGCGTGCACGATGAACTGGGCCACCAGGTAGCCGACGTCGTAGCGCGGGTCGCCGACGGCGGCGAACTCCCAGTCGATGATCCGCACACTCCCGCCTGAGCCGAAGAGCACGTTGTCGTCGCGGAGGTCGAAGTGGACCAGCGAGCGTGCGTCCCAGTTCCGGTGGAGCTCGGCGAAGCAGTCCGAGAGCCGCTGCATGGCGCGGATCCAGACGTCGAACTCCGCACCCACGCCCCGGGAGTACTCCTCGACGGTGAGCAGCGTGGTGCGCGGCGCGGGGACGGTCATCCGCATGTCCGGGTCGGCGAACACCTCGGCCGGCCACGGCGCGTCGTGCAGCCCGGCCAGGGCGGTGGCGAGTGCGTCGATCTGGCCCGGGCCCAGCATGCCCGCGCCCAGCAGGTCGCGCAGGCTGAGGGCGGGGTGGACGGCGTCGTAGGCGCGCACGCGTCCGGGAGCCCCCAGCGGCACCGGGCTGGGCAGGGCCCGCCGGGTCGCCGCCGCCAGCGGGGTGGTGTGCAGGAGGTCCAGGATCTCGGCTTCCCGGTCGCCCGTGCGGTCCAGGTCCTCGTCCGGCCACTTGAGCACGATGTGGCGTCCGTCGGCCAACCCGACCAGCGCGACGGGGCGCCGAGAGACGCAGGGCCGCACCCACGCGACCGGGGCGTCGAACTCCAGCCCGCGCACGCGGTCGGCCACTGCGGAACGATCGGCGGTGTGCTCGGCCGGGGGCTTCGGATGGGCGACCGGACGCCGGGTGTGGAAACCCAGCGCCCGGACCCGCATCCGCTCATCGTGATCGATGGTCGGATTCATGCGAAGGCCAGATCAGCAGTGCACGCCGATGGTGACGGCGAAGCCGATGACGCTCTGCTGCACGCCGCTCGCCGCCGTGACGCTGGCCTTTTCCTCGAGAAACTTCTGCAGTTCCTCATCGCTCAGCCCGGAGATTTCGGCGAACGACAGGTCGACCTCGCCCAGCTCGGCGTTCGCCACGTCGTCGGCCTTGATCTGCCGGACCAGTTCCTCGATGTCGGCCTCGGGAACCGACGCGGTCACCGCATCCTCTTTCTTCTCCATGACTCCCCATTCGGCAGGAGCGCGGCGGTCGCGCTCTCCTGACCAGAGTGTCGCCACACGCGGGAGTCGTCCAGATGATCAGTGGTGACTCTTCTAGGAACCATCGCGAGGGCCCCCGGCGGCTTCCATAAAGGCGGCGGGTCGCCGGATGATTCAGGTCACCTGAGCTCGGATGAATCGTACGGCGGCTGCGGGATCATCCGCCCAGAAATCCACCTGGCGCACTGCTCTGCGGCCGCGCAGACCGAGATCGACCTGGTGCTCACGGTGCAGGGCGACAGAAACGTTGGTCGCCCCCGAGACCTCCAAAATCAGCACTCCCTCGACGACCTCCGCGGACCGCCGCATCGAGCGTTGCCGCCGGGAAATGGTGACGGTCTTGATATCGGCGACCGGCACCCGAACATCCAAGAACGAGCAGTAGCGCAGCCGCAACCGGCGAGGGTCGACGCTGTGCGGGTACTTGTGCATCGTCGCGATCAGCGCGAGCAACCAGATGGCACCCAGCACGCCGAGCACGACCAGCACCAGCCGCAGGAAAACCCACGGCACCGCTGACTCCACCAATACGATCTCCAGCGGACTCAGCACGAACAAGACCCACATCATCGGGCGCAGTCCCCTGCTGTAGTGAATTGCTTCGCCGTCCGCGGGCACATCCCGGCTTCCCCTCACCACAAGCCAGAGCGCCCGGATCATCAGCAGGTCGTGCTTGACCACCGAGGCCGCGAAATCCGGCATCACCATGCGCAGCGAGGCGGCCAGCGCATCGGCGCCGTCCACACCCGCCGCCCGCGCCCGGCGCACCGCCCGCCACAACAGCCAGATCTCGAACAGCACCAGGACCAGCAGCGTTCCCTCGACAACGGCCACGACCAGCAAGCCGGCGCCCAGCCCGACGGCCCCGGAGAGCAGCAGGACCACTTCTGCCACGATGACGACCGGGACGATCCACTTCGTCGCCCTGGCCAGGCCCGGCTGGTCCCGTCCGCTTCGCACAACACCCGCTCTTTCTCTGTGAATATCTGGGTCATATGTTTCTCGCTACAATTTCCGGACGCGACTCAATGGTCCACCTACCGCGTTGACGCGTCCCCAGGTATCGACGGTGAAGCCGTCTCCGGTCGCCACGGGCGATTCGGCAGGGCACTGGCCGCCAACCTGATCTCCTCCGGCGAAGCCCAGCCGACCTGCTCGGCCTGGACGCCGCCCGCACCGCCCACCAGGGAGTGCAAAAGCTCAGCGGCTTTCCCGGGGGCGAGGCAGCCGAGCGTGATGCTCAGCGGATCGAAGCGAGCGTGCACCATGGTCAGCCGCTCGCGACTGGTGATCGCCACGCTGCTGCCGCCCGAGCCGGGCAGCAACGGGATGACCTGCTCGTCGTCCACCGCACCGTCCAGCACGACCAGCGTCCTGCTGCCGTGCAACAGCGAGCGGAACAGGGCGGCGCACTCCCGCACGTCCTCGGGTACCCGGTGCGGCTCAACACCCAGCGCCGTCACGAACCCACGCAACACGGCGGCGGGTTCCACCCGCCGCCCCCCGCCACCCAGGTCGGCGAACAGCGTGCCGTCCGGAAACTGCTCGGTCTCCTCGGCCGCCCAGCGCAGCACCAGCGCGGTCTTGCCGATCCCCGTCGGGCCGTGCACCGCCAGGATCGGCACTCCGGCATCCACCGCCCGACGGCTGCGCAGCCAGGCCCGCGCCCTGGCCAGCTCCGCCTCCCGCCCGACGAACCGGTAAGGTCCGGCCGGCAGCTGACGGGGCCGGGGCCAGCGGCCGCGCGTCTGCTGCGCCCGCTCGACCAGCGCCGCCAGTTCGCTGTCCGGGCCCAGGACCTCGTCGCACTGCTCGGCCAGCCGTAGCGTGAGCACCTTCTCCCCACGCTCGATCTTGCTCAGGTAGGTGTGGCTGTAATGGGTGCGCCGCGCCAGTTCACGAAGTGAGATGTTGCGTCGTAGCCGGGCACTGCGCAACTCGGTGCCCAGTGACCGGCAACAGGCCATGACCTCGTCGTCGAGGGCGCTCGACCGTGTTGGCGTCTCCATACGAAATCTTCTTCCCCCAGATGAGATCGTGTGGTTGAGCGGGAGAGCATGTAAGGACATGCGCGACGGCCGTTTGGCCGTCGCACTGCGCTTTTCTCGGAGCCCACCCACCGCTACCGCAAATTTCAGAACACCGATTGGTGCGCCCCAGGAACGGATCTTCCGAGAAGCGGCAAGAGCCTACGTCCGACCCCCATGGCGATCATCTGCAACGCATCCGCGAGAGGTGCACACTCGGGCATAAGGATCTCCGGTTGCCGTTCTCGGGGCACGCCGGGTTTCATGCAACAAGAGGAAGCAGCCCCGCCCAACCACCGACGATGCGGGCCGACGCGATGAACTCCGTATGACGAAAAGGCAGACCAAGCAAGCACAAAAGCGGCCGTAGATCTCGGGGAAGCCTGACCTGGACCCCGCGAACACAGGCCAAATATCGAGATCTACCGTTTTCAACAAAGAAATGGAATTCTCAAGAGACAGTTGATCCCCTGCTGACATCGACAGGACGTGCTCGCAACACGCTCCTGAGAAATATTGACTTCATCGGAACAGTGCGGAAACTCACCCGCCCCTGGGCAGTGGCGGCAGCTTGAGGGGAAGTCACTGAAGCCTCGCCGCGAAACTCAATCCTCCGAGTGTCTGCACTGAAAATTCAGTCTCGGGGGCATGGTGCGGATAGTTCAGGTGTTGCTGAACAAAGGCTTGGATGCTCCACTCCCCTTCCGTCCTCACAGACGGACGCGGACCCCGCGAACGCCCTTCCACCGTTTTCTAATCTGCCGGGCATGGCCGCGCCAGGACAGATACCGGGCATTGAGCGGCCCTCCCGCCTCCAGGCACCGGGTGTGCCGGTCTAGTCACGTGGCCGGGCTCCTGAGTGGCCCCACCGGCTCATGTCTTTCAGCGGCGTCGGGGTCCAGATGTCACGCTGGGTGGGCGGGGTTCCAGGCGCGGTGATCCCGTTCAGTGGCGACTCCTGCAGCCGTACCTTCACCCCAGTCGGGCGGCGAGTCGTCCCGCCACGTGGTGGCCCAGGTTCGTGGCGCGAGCGAACAGGGGTTCGTCCCGCCCGGGTGTCGACGCAGGCCATCGCCGCGGGCGCCATGCCGATGCCGCGGTCGACGACCGCGATGTGATGGCCGGACGGGTCCATCCGCGTCCACACTTCCACCGGCGAGCCGGGTGGCGAGAAGGCGAGCGCGTTCTCGATCAGTTCGGCGAGCAGGTGGGAGATCTCCGCGGTCGTTCCGCCCTTGAGCCGGGCGGGGTCTCCACGCCGCAGCTCGAGCCGTTTGCAGTCCTCGACCTCCGCGAACGCGCTCCGGAGCTGGGCCACTTGACACGGTCGGTCGCCTTGCGTTCCAGCAAATCGGAGTAGGCAGGCTGAGCACCCGCGTTCACGAAGCGCAGGGGAATACTTCCCTGGGGGCCATAGCCCCTCACCCTTCCAGGGGTCAGAGCCTCCACCAAACCCGGGGCGCCCCGGGCATGGACCGCAGCGGTCAGTGCTGAGGGCATGGTGCCGCCGGCTTCGGAGGCCATCGCGGAGTCGGCAACCCCCGATTCTGGCTGCAGACCCGGTCACAGCCGGGTCACAGCTTTGGGCACCGTGGTGTGACTCCTCAGTCGCTAGAAAGTTTGCGGCGATGGATCATCACGGAAGGAGAAGGCCGTGGCCAGGGAACTTCGGACTGATGACGGAGGATCGGACCGGCGTTCGCTGTTGCGGGGCGCAGCCGTGGTGGCCGGTGCCGCCGTGGCCGCGCCGCTGCTGGGCGAGGCGGCCACGGCCCAAGCCGGCGGCGGTGGACGGCTCGGCCACGCCGACACGGCGCCCGGCCAGATCCCGCCGGACACCCGTCCCGGCGGCGCCTACGACCGGTACATCGCAAAGCTGGCCGCCGAGGACAAGTTCTCCGGAGTGGTACTGCTGTCGCACCGGGGCCGGACGGTGCTGTCGCGCAGCTACGGCATGGCCGACAAGGAGAAGGGGATCCGTAACCACGAAGGTGCCGCGTTCAACCTCTACGGGGGGCCGTTCGTCAGCCTGTCCATCGTGCAGCTGGCGCAGCGGGGCAAGGTGAAGCTGTGGGACACGGTGGGCACCTACCTGACCGGTTTCGCCAAGGAGATCGCTGAGCAGGTGCGCGTCCACCACCTGCTCATGGGCACCTCCGGGTTGTCCTTTCCGGAGCACGACCACCAGCGCATCTTCCACAGCGAGCAGGAGCAGCACGAGTACTACCGGCAGTACACCCGGCAGGCGAAGCTGGTCGCCTCCCCCGGCGCGGGTTCGGACAAACCCGGCTGGGGTGCTGATATCACCGTGCAGATCGTCGAGGCCGTGACCGGCATGACGTTCTGGGACTACGTGCACGAGCACATCTTCGAGCGCTGCGGCATGACCGGCTCGGCGTACTACACCAGGCCGCAGTGGCTGGCCGACGAGCACATCGCGCACTCGTACATGAAACAGGCCGACGGCAGCCGGGTGGACGCCGTCCGCAACCTGGACAAGGACACCTCGAGCCCGGGCATAGCGGGCCAGAACAATGCCCGCAACTTCGTCCCGGACGGCGGGTTCGTCACCGCACCGGACATGGTCCGGTTCGCGGAAGCGTTGTACGACGGCACCGTCCTCGCCCGGGTCTGGGCCGACGTGTTCACCTCGGTCAAGGCCCCCAACTTCCGAGGCTCCCCGGGGTTCAGCACCTACGGGTCGACAGCCCACATCGTCGAAGGCCAGTGGGAACTCGCGCGCAGTGGCACCTACCCCGGCAGCTCCACCCACTGGAGCATCTACCCGGACACAGGGTGGGTCGGCGTCGTCCTCAGCAACTACGACGGCGTACCGATGCAGGAGATCATCGGACAGCAGAGGCAGGCCATCACCGGGGCTTCACCCGGCGACGGCGACGGAGGCGGCTGACGCGCGGCCACAGCATGGCTGACCCGCAGTAAGAGGCCCGGGCTGGTAAATCCACCGGCTCGGGCCGGGTTGATTCCGCGGCCGGGCAACCAGATCGCCCGACGAATCATCGTCTCCGGCAGCGGCATCGGTGATCCTCATGCCCGGCGCCGACCCGGCGAACCATGGCTGATCGCCACGGTGTCCGGTGTCGGCGGCGCCGAGCGCCGGCTGGCGCCGCTGCTGGCCGGAATCGCCAGCGCGAGGGTCTCCGCGGTCAGGGGCAGCCGGCCTGGTCGCGGCAGCGTGGCGGCGCACGAGCCGCCCGGCGGGCGCGGCGCGCCCCTTGAGGTTCGTGCGCGCGACGCGCGTGGCCAGCTTGTCGGCTACCGCATCGACGTGACCGATGGCGATGGGGTCAGCAGGTGGGGCGGAAGCGGACGGACGAGTTCGGGTCTGCGGCGGCCGACGGGACGGGTACGGGCATCGCGGCTCTGTCGCGGTGCGCTGCGCTTGCTGCACGCCCGCTTGCGTGGGCCCTCGTCTATGACTCGCGCCGCCCGGGGCTTCGCCCGGTTCTCTTGACGGGAGAGTACTCGCTGATGCAAAGTTGTTTTCAGAAGCGAGACTCTGGAGGAGTCGTGGACCCACAATCCCCCGGCGGGATGCTCGACGAGGTGGCCAGGCTGCGGCGGCTCACCCGCGCCCAGGCACGCGGGGCGGCCGTCCCGCTAGCGATCTTCGGACTACTGACGCTGGTCTCGATCCTGCTGTACTCCCATCCGTTCCAGGCCATGCAGCTGCATCCGGACGGCAGCGGCTCCAGCAAGCCCGGCTCGATGAGCGGCTATGCGGGGCTGAACGGGGTCGACCGGTCGGCAACCCTCTCGATCGCGTTCTGGGTGATCACCGGGCCGCTGAGCTACCTGGCGTGCGCCTGGTGGTACCGGCGGCGGGCCGCACGGGTCGGCCTCACCATGCGATGGCGGCCCTGGGTCTACGTGGGCACGCCGTTGTTCGCCGTCTTCCTGTTCGCCGTGTTCGCCCAGGGCCACAGCCTGCCCAATTCGCCCCCGTTCGACTTCGCGGGGGGCCCGGTGGTCAGTCCGCTGCTGGCGATCGCGGCCGGATTGCTGATCCTGGCCAGGGTCGAGCGGAGCCCGGGCGTCGCGGTCACCGCCCTCGCCTACGGCGGCCTCTGCATCATCATGAACGGCTACGGCCTCGGCCAGATCCCCCCGTGGATCATGCCGCCCTACGGCGGCATGATCGATGGGCTGATCAACCCGGCGCCGAACCTGATCCTGCTGGCCTTCGTCCTGCTGATCGGCGCGCTAGCCGTCCATCTTCGGGCCCGGGCACGGCTTCGTTCGGCCATGGCCGCAGCCCAGAGCCCGGCATGAGCGAGCCTGCCGGCCCTGAGACACCGCACCCGACGCAGGGCCTCAACGACACCGTCCACCACCGCACCCGGCTCGGCATCATGGCGGTGCTGCACGAGACCGACCGCGCCGAGTTCGGCTACCTGCGCGACACCCTGAACCTCACCGACGGGAATCTCTCCCGCCACCTGCGCACGCTGGAGCAGGCAGGCTACATCGAGATCCACAAGGGCTACCACGGGCGCCGCCCCCGTACCTGGCTCAGCCTGACCACCGAGGGTTCCCGCGCACTCGCCGAGGAACTGGCCGCCCTGCGCGACCTGGTCGCCCGGCTCGACGGCACCACAGACAGCAAATGAGCGTGGCCGACGTCCATGAACGCCTGTCCGGGAACCTCCATCAGCCCCGACCACCTGGCCGCAGGCAAGTTCCACGCCGCCTCGATAGGGGGAAACGGACGTTGGCATGTACGGCCGGCATCGACACGAACGTCCGGCGCCGCCGACCTTCCACGGCAAGCCGCATCATCCCGGGTGCCGACAAAGCCACCGATGTGATCACGGCGGCCTGCCAGGACACAGTGTTGGCCGCAGCAGTCAGGGCTGCCCCCAACACACCTTGCGAAGTCCTGGTCGCAGCCGTGCGTGCACGGAGTCCTCACGATTCGACGTCGACGCCCGTGACGAACCGTGCCTGCGGGGAGCAGAGGAAGGCCGCGGCCTCAGCAATGTCGTGCGGGATCCCGGTGTGGCCGACCGGGATCTTCGCGATGAGCTTCTGCTGGGCCCGCCGGTTCATCGAGGCCGGCATCGGCGTGTCGATCAGCCCGGGTGCGATCGCGTTCGCCGTGATGCCGTGCCGGGCGCCCTCCAGTGCGACGGTCCGGGTCAGCCCGACGATTCCGGCTTGGCGACGTGGCCGAAGTTCCCGCGCCAGGTCATCGAGGACGGCGAGAGCACCCGGCCGTAGCACTGCTCCTTCATGATCGGCAGTACGACGCGGATGCCGTAGAAGGCACCGGCGAGGCCGGTGTCGACGACGGCGCCGGTCCTCGTCGGAGATGTCCTCGGCCCGGTTGTCACGGATGACCGGCGTTGTTGACCAGAATGTCGATCGCCCCAGTTCCGTCACGGTACGCCGTATCCACTGCTGGACCTGTGCGGAGGACCTCACGTCGACGGTGGCCGCATGGGCGCGCACCCCGTGGTCCCGCGCGATCTCCTCGGCGACTGCGTCGGCGTCGGCCAGCGGGACACTCGGCCCCTCGGCGGCGAAACGCTCGGCCATCGCATTGCCGAGTTCCCGCGCGGCGCCGCTGATGAAGGCGACCTGGTCAGCGAACCTGGGCATGGCATCCCCTCCGGCCGGTGAAGAACCTCTCGACGTTCTCGGCGACACTCGAGTCGTCCCAGTGCCGGGCGAACACGTCCAGTTCCGCCTGAAGGGCCTCGCGGACCGGCAGGCCTTTGGGGCCACCCCGGCGGCGCGTCAGTTCGGCGGCGGCCGTTCTGGCCTTGTCACGCACATCCACCGCGTGCAGCCATCCCGAGTTCGCGAACCGTTCGGCCGGTATGGATGGCGGTCAGGATGAGCCACCGACCCCGCGGGGCAGCCGGACGCTCGATGCGGCTGCGGGCACGAGCCCGTTGCGGACGATGCGATGACGATGTCACATGCCGGCGCGAGTTCGATCCCACCGGCGACGGCGTGCCTGTGCAGCGCCGCCATTACGGGTTTCGGGCACCGTGCGAGCTCCGTGACGCACGCGGACACCTCGGCCAGGAAGTCGACCGGCCTTCCCCCGTTCCGTTCGATCGCGAGCAGATGCCGCGGATCGGCTCCTGCGCAGAACCCGGCCGCGGAGGCCAGCACACGGGTGCGAGGGTCGCCGATCGCGGCACGCACTGCCTTACGCAGCGTCCGGACAAGTTCGCCGTCCATGGCGTTGCGGCGCTCCGGGCGGTTGAGGATCAGCCGGCGTAGGGGGCCTTCCTGTTCGGTCAGCACCGTCCGGGCCGCGCACAGCAGTCGGCGTCGCACCTTTCCGCTGGGCGTCTTCGGCAGCCCGTCCACGAACCGGATGCTCCGTGGATACGCGTGCGCGGCGTGGCGTTCCTTGACGAACTGGCGGAGTTCGTCGGCGAGACCGGCGCGGGGAGGATGCCCCCGGGCGGGTGACGACCATCGCCTCGATGACCTCTTCCCCGTACCTCGTCGGGCACGGTGAACACGGCGCACTGCGCGAGGACGGACTCCACCTCGAACGGGCCAATGTGTACCTGGCCATGATGATCACATCGTCGTCCCGTGCGGAGAAGGCGAACGCGCTCTCGGTGTCACCGCGCCAGATGTCGCCGGTGACGTACCAGGGTTCGCCGCCCGCGAACCTGCCACCGGAGTCGGGGTCGCCGACGCAGGCCGCGCCCTGCTGTCAGCCGGACTGCCCACCAGGGCCATCCTGCCCCGCGGCGGCACGGCGCCGCTGTTGGACCCGCATCCCTCGCTGCTCGCCTCCCTGGACCGCGAACTCGACAGGCTGGACATCAAGATCGACTGCAAGCGCCGCGCCGGGGACACGCTCGTCTGCCGGAACCGTGGTGCTCACCGGAGTGCGGGTGCGGAGGATGAACGCGGTCATGGAGCCGTGGGTGCGAACCTGCCGCCGTGAACGCGCCCTTTGCAGTGGCCCGGATGCGTCCGATACCCGGCTCACCCCGTACCACGAGTCCGGAACCCGTACCGTCCGCCGCCCGAGCATCGCCCCTCATCGAGAGGTGGACGACAGATCGACCGGCCGATCCAGCGGGGGCAGCGGCGCCCTACGCTCGGCACGTGAGCCACCCCGCACGCGCCGCCGTGCTCGAGGAGAAGACGGTTCCTTCGTCTGGATCGGCGTCCAGGTCGGGCCCCGTCCCGACGACGAGGTCCTGGTCCGCCTACTCGTGACCGGCGTCTACGTCACCGACGCCCCGATGCGCAGGGGACTGATGTCGGTCCCGTTGCGGGTCGTCGTCGGGGCCCGCGCCGCCGCCCAGCGTTGGCGCACGAGAGGGCGCAGTTCACGATGACCGGAGAAGCCCGTCCGCGGGGACATGAACACCACGACCGCCACCCTCTCGTGGCGCCGCGAAGGACGTGATAACCGATGACCAGCCCTGCCACGACGAGCTGGCCGAGCCTGCGGGTCTCGGACTGGACCCCCACCCGCGACACCCTGCACATGTGGACCCAGATCGTGGGCAAGATCCGCATGGCCCACACTCCGCTGGTCAACCACTGGTGGCAGGTGACCCTGTACGTCAGCCCGCGCGGGTTGACGACGTCGGCCATCCCGCACCGCACAGGCGCCTTCGAGATCGAGTTCGACTTCGTCGGCCACCGGCTCGAGGTCCGCAGCAGCGACAGCGGCACGCGGAGCCTCCCGCTCCGGCCGATGCCGGTCGCCGAGTTCTACACCCGGATCCTGGACACGCTCGACCAGCTCGGGATCGAGGCACCGATCCGGCCGCACCCCAACGAGGTCGAGCCGGCGATCCCCTTCGCCGAGGACCACGTCCACGCCTCCTACGACGGCGAGGCGGCCGCCCTGTTCTGGCGACAGTTGCTGCAGGCGAACCGGGTGATCGGCGAGTTCCGGTCGCACTTCGTCGGCAAGGTCAGTCCGGTGCACTTCTTCTGGGGAGGGATGGACCTCGCCTGTACCCGCTTCTCCGGGCGGGCGGCTCCGCCGCACCCTGGTGGAGCACCCAACTGCGGGGACTGGGTCATGGTCGAGGGCTACTCCCGGGAACTGTCCAGCTGCGGGTTCTGGCCCGGCGGTGGAGAGGAAGGCGCCTTCTACTCCTACGCCTACCCCGAACCCGATGGGTTCGCCGATCAGCCGATCGGCCCCGAAGGGGCCTACTTCAGCACCGAGTTCCAGCAGTTCCTGCTGCCCTACGAGGCCGCCCGCGCCGCACCCGACCCCGACCGCGCGGTCGCCGAGTTCCTCCACACCACCTATGAAGCCGCCGCGAACCGCGGACACTGGGACCGCTCCGCGCTGGAAGACAACCCCTTCCGGTGGCATCGAACCCCTGCACCTCAAGGTAACAAGGATGCCTGACCGGGCCGGACCGCTGGCCCCACCGCGGGCTCGATCCTGACCGCTGCCTCGCCGTCCGCGACCTGACGGCCTTACGCGGCCGCTACGCCATCGTCCGGGGAGGCGATGGTGCACGCGAGCCCGAGCAGCTCCCCGTGCAGTCGCGGCCCGGGTACGAGGAGTGACTTCCAGCATCGGGACGGCAGATGAACGATGTCGCCTCCACCGTCCCCGGACACCTGGGAGAACGGGCTGTTCCGGCCTCCTGCGAACACTGAACCGCGGGTCCTCGTTCACCGGTCCCGTGACGACGAGCCCGCGCAGCACTGGGCGACACGGGAGAAAGGACCGACACATGCTGCTGGCGCGGCTCCCGGACGGTCGGGATCTCGAATACGAATCGTTGGGTCCGGAGTCGGCCCCGGTCGTCCTGTTCCATCACGGGATGCCCGGTTCCGCGGTTCCCATGGACACGGTGCTCGCTCCCGTGCTCGAGCGAGGGTTCCGTGTGGTCACCTACTCCCGGCCGGGCTACGGCCGGTCCACCCCCGTCCCGGGCCGGACAGTGGCCGAGACGGCGGCGGACTGTGCTCGCCTGATCGACCACTTGGGTATCGCTCGCTACTGCGGTTTCGGTTGGTCCGGCGGAGGCCCTCATGCGCTGGCGAGCGCCGCGGTGGACGCCCACCGTGTCTCCGGTGTTCTGATCAGTGCGTCGTTCGCTCCCCCCACCGCGCCGGGTCTCGACTTCGTCGCCGGCATGGGCGAGCAGAACGGCATCCAGTTCAGGAGCCTGCAGGAGGGCGATCGGGCGGCACGCGCGGTCGTGAGCCGGATGGCGGCCGCGGTCCGTGGGAACCGGCCCGAGGACGTCACCGCGCAGCTGTCCTCCCTCTTTCCGGATGTGGACGTCTCCGTGATGACGAGTGGCTTCGGCGCGGACAACGCCGCGAACATGGACCACGCCCTGGAGGCGGGGAACGAAGGGTGGCTCGCCGACCTGAAGGCGCTGGGCGGCGACTGGGGCTTCGACCTCGCCGATGTCGTCGCCCCCGTCGAGCTGTGGCACGGGGAGCTGGATCGGATGGTCCCCGTCGCCCACGGCGAGTGGCTCTCCCGCAACCTGACCGATGTCCGAGCCCACCTGGAGCCTGACCACGGTCACGTCTCGCTCACCGTTCAGAAGGTCGGATCGATGCTGGACGCCCTGACGTCTCGTCTCAACCGATGACGTGAGAAGAAGCGTCCGCTCCGGCGGTCAGGTGATCGCCCCGGCGATGGCGAGGACGAGGAATGAGGTCATGTCCAAGGGCTCGCAGGTGCGTCATCGATCATCGGCACACCGCCGGGTCAGTCACCGGCCGTGCTGAACCGCAGGTCGCCCGCGAAGTCGATCCGGGCCAGGTCGGCGCGGGAGGTGATGCCCAGCTTGGTGTAGACATTGGCGAGGTGGTGGCCGACTGTGCGAGGGCTGATCAACAGTTGCGCCGCGATCTCCCGGTTGGTCAGACCGTCCGCGGCCAGCCGCGCGACCCGCAGCTCCTGCGCGGTCAGCCCGGCTGCCGTTGGAGGACCGGGTACGCGGGGGGCGGCCGGTCGTTCGGTCAGGGCTTGCTCGCGCAGCGCCCGCGCCCGCAGTGGTTCCGCACCCAGGCGGTCGAAGGCCTCGGCTGCTCCGGCGAGTTGGAGGCGGGCATCGGCCCGGCGGCGCGCCCGCCGCAGCCACTCCCCGTACAGCAGCAGGGTGCGGGCGTACTCGAACGGATTACCCGCCGCTCCCACGACGTCCAGAGCGGCTCGGAACGAGGCCTCGGCCGCCGATCCGCCCTGGACGAGGGCGCGGAGACGGTGGCCGGCCGTGCGGGCCCACGTCGCACCCGTACGCTGCGCCCACTCCTCCACCATGACGACCTGAGCCTCGACGACGTCAGTGTTCCCGACCTGCACCGCCGCCTCGACGGTGTCCACGGCGGCGAACAGCGCGCAGGTGGGGTGAGCGGCCTCGTGGCCGGGCTCGGCGAGACACAGCAGGTCGTTCAGGGCCTCCTGGGGACGACTGTCGAACAGCGCCGCGCGGCCGCGGTACCAGTACGCCGCGGCGCTGAGCGCCCGTACCCCGCGCGGAACCGAGACCTGCAGGATCCGGGTGGTGTGCTCGGCGACGGCGCGGCTGTCGCCCTGGGCGGCGGCCAACGATCCGAGGGTCGCGTGGCACTGCGTCGCCACGTGATCCGCCCCGGCCTCCTCGGCCAGCTGCAGCCCCTCGGTCGCCGCTGCCTCGGCGGCACCCCACCGGCCCGCACCGAGGTCGAGGACCGCGGTCTGAGAGCGCACCACTGCGAGTGCGGCGAGCTCGTGCCGACGCCGCAGCTGTGCGGCCTGCACACGCAGCACGTCGAGCAGCCCGTCCTCGATGCCCCAGGCCTGGACCAACGGTACGGGCGGGAGCAGTTCCCACGCGGCCGTGCCGAGCCGGCCGACCGTGCCGCTGGCCATGCCCAGGAGGGTGGGGGTGACCTCACCGGTCTCGTCGTAGCAGGACCACCAGTTCCGCAGCACGGGCAACAGCTCCGACAGGGCGGGATCACCGTCGGCGTCCACGGCCCGCACCTGCTGGAGCGCCTCCTGCTGTAGGTCGGGCCGGCCGGCCGACCACGCGGCGCGGACCGCCAGCGTTCCCAGTTCCACCGCGCGGCGGGTCTCGGGGACCACGGCCATGTCGCAGACCAGGTAGCGGTGGGCACGCTCGGGCATGCCGTTGGCGAACTCGAGGATTCCGCGCAATCCGCCGCTCAGCCGGGCGACGGGAAGCTCACCGCACAGGCCCTCGGCGTCCTCGAGCAGCTGCCGCGCGGTCTCGGCCCGGCCGGCGTCCCACGCGGCACGGGCGGCAGCGGCCAGCCTGCGCCCAGCCGCGGCCGGCGTCGGCGAGAGCTCCGCGGCCCGGCGCAGCGTGCGGGCCGCCATCGGACCCGCGCTGCGTCGCAGGCACTGCTCGGCGGCCTGCTCCAGCAGTGTGGCGACGTCCTCGTCCGGCCCGTCGGCGGCGGCGGCCAGGTGCCAGGCCCGTTCCGCGGTGGCGTTCGCCGGCAGGGCGGTGGCCAGCGCCCGGTGCGCGGCCTGCCGGTCCAGGAAGGGGGCGCCGTCGTAGACCGCCGCCCGGATCAGCGGGTGCCGGAACTCCAGCCGGGCCCCCGAGACGCGGAGCAGCCCGGAGCGCAGGACCTCGTCCCAGGTGATCGTGTCGACCCCCCACGCGGTCCCGGCGCGATGCACGACGTGCCGGTCACCCCGGTCCTCGGCCGCGGCCAGCAGCAACAACGCCCGAGCCGGCGGCGTCATGGCCGCGGCCCGGGCGGCGAACGCCCGCCGCAACCGCGGCCCCACCGGCATCAGATCCCCGGATCGCGCGAGCGGCGCGTCACCATCGGGCTCGTGCTCGAGGGTGGGCAGCTCGTGGAGCGCCAACGGGTTGCCGCCCGCCGTCCGGATCGTGTGGTCGATCAGCGCCTCGTCGGCCCCCGGAACGGCGGCGGCCACGAGCTTCCGGGCGTCGTCGTCGGCCAGGCCCAGCACCTCCAGCGCCGGCAACCCTTCCCACGGTCCCGAGGCGGGATCCTCGTGCCCGGTGAGCAGCACCACGACCCGGTCCGTCGTCACGCGTCGCGCCAGGAAGCCGAGACACTGCGCGGTGGCCTCGTCGACCCACTGGGCGTCGTCCACCACGACGAGCACCGGTCGTTCCTGAGCGAGTCCGCTGACCAGCGACAGCACGGCCGCGCCGATGAGGAACCGGTTGGCCGTGTCCCGGCTCAATCCCAGCGCCCCGCGCAACGCCGCGGCCTGCGGGGCGGCGAGCGTCTCCAGCCGGTCCATGACCGGCCACAGCAGCTCGTGCAGCGCCGCGAACGCGAGCCCCGCCTCCATCCGGGAGCCCCGGCACCGCAGCACCGTCGCGTCGGACGCGGCCTCGACGGCGTACTCGAGCAGGGCGGTCTTGCCGATACCCGGCTCGCCCCACAGCACGAGCCCGGAGCCCGCGCCATCCGCCGCCCGATCCAGCAGCCCGTCGAGGGCAGCCGTCTCGGCGTGCCGCCCGAACAGCTCCATGTCCCACCCCAAAATGTCGCGCCGGGCCGCGGTGATATACCCGTTTCGAGGCTACAGCCCGTTCTGGCCATCGGCGGCAACCGATTGACCAGCCGATCCGGGCAAGGCCGCGGTGCGACGACACTCGTTCCCGTGATCCCTCCGTGTGGACGGCTTCCGGCAGGTCGGCTCCTCCGCGACCACGGCCGAGCCGGGGAAGTTCGATCAGCGGTTCCGGTATCACGTCGGCGCCGAGTACGTGATCGTCGCCCCGGGTTCGGGGAGCCGGCGGCCCGCCTTCGACCACGACCGGCTCGCCATCGCCCTGTCGAGTGGCGCCGGGCCGGGACCCACTGGCACCCCGGCCCGCGCCGACGAGCCGAGCGCCCCCGACTAACGCCCGCTCGAGCTCAACGGACCATGCCGACCTCTCCCTCTCAAAGGAGAACCTGGCCAGCCCAGGCGCCTACCAAGCCGCATCAGCACGCACGCCGCGGCGAAGCGACGGACACACGCGCCAGTTCGTCTCGGGACCCGGATCGACCGCCGGCGGCCTGCTGCTGGTCGGCACCGGTTACCTCGTGGTGGAGACCCTCGTCGCTCTGCTCTACGCCGTCCTGGGCTCCCAACTGCGGCGCATCGTGATCTCCGCCCGCGCCGACCGCCTGGTGGCGCGAGTCACCGGTGTCTGCCTGATCGGCTTCGCCGCCTACCTCGGGACGAGCCGGCGACCTACCTGAGCAGGTGGTGTCACGGCGCCACGCTCTTCCTGAACCGTCTCCAGTGGTGCGTCCTGCGCGCAGACATCAGGCTGGGGGGACGTCGCTGTCGGAGAGGATGTGGCCGACGTTGGCGACGAGGGATCTGCTCTTGTCCTTGCCGACGGGGACGAGGCTACAGCGATCGCAGTATGAGGGACAGGCCGTAGTCGAAGCGTTCGTTGAACGAGGCGTCCCCCAACTGCGGCAGCACCTTGGCCAGTGAGGGAAAGCCGCCCGTGCCGACGGCCTCGGCCAGGCGGCCGTCTTCCGATAGTGGGGCCGCCTGTTCTTCTTGGGCCAGCCCCAGCGTGAAGTACACGATGGTCCAGCAGGTCCAGGCCGCTTTCCGCGCGTCGAGGCCGCCGTCGAGCAGGGCCTCGACCATGGTGTCGGCGAAGTGCAGGGTCGCGGGTTCGGCCGCGTAGGTGCCGGTCACGACGGCGGCCCCATCGCGGTGCGCCAGGAGCGCGGCGCGGTAGCGGTGTGCGAGCTCGTGCACCCGTTCCTTCCAGGGGGCGGGGAGATCTCGCGTGGACGCCTCGCCGACGATCGCGTCGGCCATGAGCTCCAGCAGGTGGGCCTTGGACTTGGCGTGCCACAGCACGGTGTTCATCCGTACGCCCAGGCGCTCGGCGATGGCGCGCATCGACACCGCCTCGATGCCCTTGTCCTCAAGGATCTCCAGCGCCGTCCGGACGACCGCCTCTTGCTTTTTGGTCACCGACCAAGTCTATTGTTGGTCACTGACCAAGAGGAGGGTTTCATGGACCAGGTCATCGTGGTCGGAGCGGGCCCGGTGGGACTGTGGCTGGCCGCCGAGCTGCGGCTGGGCGGCGTGCAGGTCATGGTGCTGGAGGCCCGGCAGGAGCGCGATCCGCATTCCAAGGCGCTCACCATCCATCCCCGCACGCTGGAGATCCTGGCCTTCCGCGGCATCGTGGACCGATTCCTGGCCGAGGGCCCGCGCATCCCCAGCGGCCACTTCGGCGGGCTGGACGACCGCATGGACTTCAGCGTGCTGGACACGCCGTTCCCCTTCACGCTGGCGCTACCGCAGGCCCGCACGGAGGAGCTGCTGGAGGAGCACGCGCTCGCCGCGGGCGCCGCGGTACGGCGCGGCCACCGTGTCACCGGCCTCGCCCAGGACTCCGACGCGGTGACGGTGACCGCAGAAGGCCCGGCCGGGCCGTACACGCTGACGGCCTCCTACGTCGTGGGCTGCGGCGGAACGGCCAGTGCCGTCCGCCAGGCGGCGGGCATCGGCTTCCCCGGCACCGGCACCACCGTGTGGGGCTGGCTCGGCGACGTCGTGCTCGACCGGCCCCCGGCGGGCATCGCCAACCTGTCCGGCCCGCACGGCGGCCTGATGATCGCTCCACTTCCGGGCGGCGTCCACCGGATCGTCGGCAGCGACCCCGCCGGTGTCCGGTCCGACCGGCCGGGCGAGCTCACCCTCGACGAACTGCGCGCCAAGGTCACCCGCATCGCCGGCACCGACCACGGCATGGGCGACCCGCGATGGCTGTCCCGCTTCGGCAACGCCACCCGCCAGGCCGAGCGCTACCGGGCCGGCCGGGTCTTCCTCGCCGGGGACGCCGCGCACATGCACTTCCCGACCGGCGGCGTCGGCCTCAACGTGGGTGTCCAGGACGCCACCAACCTCGGCTGGAAGCTGGCCGCGACCATCACCGGGGCCGCAAAGGACGACCTCCTGGACACCTACCGTGCCGAACGCCACCCCGTCGGCGCCGACCTGCTGGTCAGCACGCGGGCGCAGACCGCGCTCATGACGGCGTTCACCCCCGAAGGACAGGACCTGCGGGCGCTGCTCAGCCGCCTCATCGCCACCGTGCCCGAGTTGTCCAGGGAGCTGGCGGAACGCTTGTCGGGACTCGCGGTCGCCTATGACCGCCCTCCGGGTGCGCATCCGCTGATCGGGAGGCGGGCACCCAATCTGCGGCTGCCGGACGAACTGTTCACCCTGCTCCACCCGGGTCGCCATGTGCTCCTGGACCTGACGACCACACCTCACGAAGGATGGCCGGCGGCCGCGCTCATCCGCCCCGACGGCCACGTGGCCTGGGCTGGCGACGACCCCTCCAAGGCCCCGCGAAGCTAGACGGCTCCTCCGGCCCGTTGCCGCCGGGCCGCCGACCATGCCTCACCGGAGGCCACCAGCAAGACTTCCACCGCCGCTGCGCGTGGGCGTACGAAGAACCGAGCCGTCCGGCGAAGGTCAGCCTGCCTCGATCCATCCGCGCCGCGACTGCCCGCCCGGCTACTGCCCACTGCACCATCCGGCACACCGCTGAGCTGATTCTCCCGAGCGGCCCCATCCGGACCACGTGCCGTTGCAGTACAAGCCCGCGACCGATACGGCGACCGATTCGCAAGCGCGGGCGGCCGACGTAGGTTCGGCCACGCTGAAGCGGCCTTTGGCCCACATCCCGATAAGGGAATCGACTACACCACCCGGCACGTCCTCGAGAAGAAGACCAGCAACGGCAGCTATGGAGGGAGCGGCCGGCTGGAGACACCAGCCAGACCGAGTACCACTCCGCCTGGAACGGCCCGGCCCCGACTACCGCTTGCCGGAAGGGCCCCCTTCCACACCTGACGCAGTTCGACCGTCATTGCGCACCGAGACCAAGGACCAGGACATGGCAACCGTCACCGTCGGCACAGAGAACAGTGCCCCCATCGAGATCGCGTACACCGACCGCGGCAGCGGCCAGCCCGTCGTCCTGATCCACGGCTATCCCCTGGACGGGGCGAGTTGGGAGCGCCAGGAGCGGGACATCATTGACGCCGGCTACCGGGTCATCACCTACGATCGCCGAGGCTTCGGGGATTCGACGAAGGTGGGAAGCGGTTACGACTACGACACCTACGCCGATGACCTCAACGTCCTGCTGAGAACCCTCGACCTGCGTGATGTCATCCTCGTCGGCTTCTCGATGGGAACGGGAGAGCTTGCCCGCTACGTCAGCCGCCACGGCCACGAGCGCATCGCGAAGCTCGCTTTCCTCGCTTCGCTCGAGCCGTTCCTCGTCAAGACCGACGACAACCCGACCGGATTGCCCCAGGACGTCTTCGACGGCATCGCGAAGGCCGCGCAGGACGACCGCTTCGCGTGGTTCACGCAGTTCTACGAGAACTTCTACAACCTCGACGAGACGCTCGGTTCGCGCATCAGCCAGCACGTCGTGACCGCCAACTGGAACACCGCCGCGAAGTCGGCGCCGGTCGCCGCGTACGCCGTCGTGCCGTCCTGGATCGAGGACTTCCGCCGCGACGTGGAAGCCGTCCGCGAGAGCGGGAAGCCGGCGTTCATCCTGCACGGGACCGCGGACCGGATCCTGCCGATCGACGCGACCGCCCGACCGTTCCGGGATCTGCTTCCCGAGGCGGAGTACGTCGAGATCCCCGGTGCTCCGCACGGGCTCCTGTGGACGCACGCGGACGAGGTGAACAGGCCGCTGCTCCGCTTCATCGTCGAGGGCTGAGACACCGGTCGCCGACGATGGCCGGCGGCGAGGGAGGAGATCGACATGATGAGGAGCACGCTGCCGGGCGGGCTCGAGGGCTCGCGCATCGGCCTCGGGGCCATGGGGATGTCGGCGTTCTCCCTGCGGTTCATGCCGGCCGGGTGGTCTGTCGACGGTAGTGGACGGTCCGGGCCCCGGCCTGGTGACGTCGTCGCCACCGCGACCAGCGAAGCCGGTGCATGGGACGGACGACGCGCGCGGTGAACGGGCGCTGGGTCTCGTCGCGGGCCGGCATTTCTCCCGGGGCGGGTTCGCGAGCAGGCCGAGGGCCGACTCCTTGGCGTGCCGCCTCGGCTCGGCGGGGGCGAACCGAGGCGGCGAAGCGGCCCATCAGGACCTCGGACGGTCGCTGCCGGCGGGCAGCATCCACGCCGCGCCCCTGCGGACTGGCCGCACGCGTGTCCGTAGCGCCCACAGACCAGGGCCGAGGAGGAGGCGGCCTGCTGTTCGATCGGTCAGGCGGGCTGCTTCTCCATATGTGCGAGGACGCGGTTCGAGATCCGGGCGAGCGTGCCGAGTTCTTCATGGGTGAGGGCGTCGATGAACAGTCGGCGGACGTGTTCGACGTGCATGGGCGCGGCGTCTTCGATCGCCTTGCAGCCGGCCGAGGTGGCGACGATGAACGCTCCGCGTCCGTCGTCGGGACATTCTTCCTTGGTCACCAGTCCGCGCTTCGTCATCCGCCCGACCTGGTGGGACTTCGTCAGGCCCATGAAGCGCATCCGCCCGCCGTCGATTTCGGTGAGTTCGGCCACCACGATGTAGTCGGAGGCGGACATTCCGGAGTCAGCCTGGACTCGGTCCGATGAGCTTCTCCTGCATGCGAATGAAGCTGTCCCAGGCGGCTGTCTGCTCCGAGGTCGGCCAGCGAGACGTTGCGTTCAACGAGATTGTTGACAGCTCTTCCATCCGGCAGGCGTGGCCGATTGTGAATCAATGCTCAGAACGTCCGGGACGCCGCAAGCATCGGATTCGGCTCGCCGCAGGCATCGAGATTTCGATGCACCGCCTGAGGCCCGTGGACGCAAAGCGCTAGAAAGGGAATCCCATGAGCACCGAGAACAAGGCTGGACTCGACGCGCTGCTGACGCCCGAGGAGAGCGTTCTCGTACTGATCGACCACCAGCCGTTCCAGTTCGCCAACCTGAACAGCCACGAACCGACGATGGTCGTCAACAACGTCATCGGACTCGCCAAGGGCGCCAAGGTGTTCGACGTCCCGACCATTCTGACGACCGTTCTGGAGGAGCGCGGCGGCCTCCTCCTCCAGGGTCTGCAGGATGTGTTCCCGGAGCAGAAGCCGATCGACAGGACCTTCATCAACACCTGGGAGGATCAGCGCGTCGTGGATGCCGTCAAGGCGACCGGACGCAAGAAGCTGATCATCGCCGGCCTCTGGACGGAGATCTGCGTGGCGATGCCGGCCATACAGGCCGCGGGCGAGGGCTTCGAGGTCTTCGCCGTCACCGACGCCTCGGGCGGTGTCTCGAAGGAGGCGCACGACATGGCCGTACGGCGCATGATCCAGGCGGGCGTGGTTCCGATCACCTGGCTGGCCGTGATGAGCGAGTGGCAGCGCGACTGGGCCCGCGAGAAGACCATTCCGGCCGCCACCGAGGTCATTCTGCAGCACACCGGTGCCACCGGCGTGGCCTTCGCCTGGGAGACGCAGCTCCTCGCCGCAGGGCGCACCGGAGGCGGCGCCTGACATGACGACCGCCCCGGCTCCCATCCGTATCGGGTACTGCCTCTCGCTGACCGGCTCCCTCGCGGACAACAGCCGGTCGGCCCGTCTCGCCCATGAAATCTGGCGCGAGGACGTCAACGGCCGAGGCGGACTGCTCGGCCGTCCTGTCGAGTTCGTCCGCTACGACGACCAGGGGAACGCCGACCTTGTTCCCGGGATCTACGAGCGGCTGACCGACGAGGACAAAGTGGATCTCGTCATCGGCGGATACGGCACCAACACCCTGCTGCCGGCGATGCCGCTGATGGTGGAGCGGGAGCCAACAACGCGCTTCTCTATCCGAACTACTTCGCCATGATCCCCACCGGGCCGGACCCGAATGCCGCACTCACCGAGGGGTTCTTCGCTCTCGCCGCGGAGCAGAAGCCCCGACCGGAAACCGTGGCGCTCGCGTCCGCCGACGCCGAGTTCTCGCGCAATCCAATTCAATGCGCCAAGACGAATTCCGAGAAGTACGGCATCAAGGTGGTCCACCAGGCCATATATCCGCTGTCGACCGAGGATTTTACGCCCGCCATCGACGCGGTCCCCGAAAGCGGCAGCGATCTGTTGTTTCCGTGTTCCTACCTGGCCGACTCGATCAACCTGGCAGGTACCATCCGTTCTCATCCCTTCCGGCCGAAGATGGTCGGCGGTGCCATGATCGGCCCACAGAACACAGCGGTGAAGACGACGCTCGGCCCGTTACTCAACGGTTTCGTGAACTACGAGTACTGGGCACTGCTGAACACCTATTACCGGTGAACCCGGTGTCGACCTCCTGGGGCACCACATGGCGCCACTCGCCTATGCCCAGATGCATGTGGTCACCCAGGCCGTCGAAGCGACGGGTGGCTTCGACGACGCGAGTCTCTCGGCGTACGCACGGAAGGAACCGTCATGGGCGACGTCCGGCTCGGGGCCAAGGGCGAGTGGTCGGAGCCGCGTGTCCTGCAGGTCAGTTCCAGGGAGTTTCCGGTCAAGAGGTCGGTCAATTCCAGAACGGGACGAGGCAGATCGTCGCGTCCCCACCGGAAGCGTCTTCCGGAGAGCTCGTCTTCCCCTAGGCGAAAGCTTTCGCTGCGGAATGAAGGCGGCTGACCACAACCTTCCGGAAAATCGCTCAGGACTAGGATGTTGCCCATCTTCTCAAGAACGCTCTGGTGTACCAGATTCCCGTGAACGCTCACTTCAACGTGGGGCGCTGAAATTGCGGTGAGCGGATGTTGCCGCACTCGCAGGGTAGACAAGTTGATGCATCCAACTGGATTGACTCAGCGTGGAGCAAGGTCCACGCGGAAGGCACATGGAGGACACGTGGCAGTTGAAGTGAGTGACGTTCCCGAAGCCAAGCGGTACGAGGCCCGGGTCGAGGGAGAGTCCAAGGTCGCGGGCGTCGCGGAGTACATCCGCACGACGGAACTCATCGCGTTCGTGCATACCGAGGTCTCGCCGGAGTACGAGGGCAAGGGGGTCGGGGCGGCACTGGCTCGCACCGCCCTCGACGAGGCGCGCACCGCGAACCTGCGGGTGCTGGCCACCTGCCCGTTCATCGCGGGGTGGATCGCCCGGCACCCTGAGTACCAGGACCTGCTGTATCAGTCCCGCAGCAAGGTCAGCGACTGAACAGCCGGGCATGGCGGCGACGGAGGCAGATATGAGCAGGAGAACCGAGAAGAAGGCATACGAGGGTCAGTCGATCACCGTGACATTCGAGGCCAGGCGCTGCTTGCACGCCGCCGAATGCGTCCACGGCCTGCCAGAGGTCTTCGACCCGGGCGAGCGCCCGTGGATCCGGCCGGACGGCGCCGAGGCCGAGCGCCTGGCCGAAGTGGTGCGGCGCTGTCCCTCGGGTGCGCTGCAATACGAACTCGTGCACGGCGGGGCGGAGACCCCGGACCGGCCCACGCAGATCACGCGCAGTTCCCTCGGGCAGTTGATCGTGCACGGCGAGTTGACCGTGGACACGGCGGAAGGCCCACGCACGGAGACCAGGGTCATTCTGTGTGGCTGCGGGCAGAGCCGCCTTCAGCCGTACTGCGACCACGCGGGGCCCTGCGGTCAGGCACCGTCGGGCTGACCCACCCCCCAGACGAAAGAACCAGGAATCGAGCAGCGGTCATCGATGCCTCCGGCCTCGGTGAGATCCCGGACTCGATCGAACTCGCCGGCGGCCCGGAACGTCTCCTCTCTCTCGTGGCCTTCAACGCGGCCGGGAGCGGTATCCAAATCCACATGACCGAACCGGAAGTCGGCGGGCCCCAGCGCTCAGGGGCATCCTCGCCCTCATCGATGCGGGGCGGCTGCGAGTCCGGATCCAGCGGACGTACCCCCTAGGCGAGGCGGCGGCCGCGCTCAAGGTCAGCAAGTCGGGGCACCCGGGAGGCAAGTTCGTACTGCTCCCTGCGTAAGGGCGCGACACCCCGCGAACAGCGACAGCACGCACTTTCGAGTTCAGTGGCCGGTCAAGGGGCGCACGCCCATGGTCTTGGCGAAGTGGCGGCCGGTCAGGCTGCAGGGTGACGCCACGACCTGCTGCGGGGTCCCGGGTGGCATTCGATGCGGGCCGCTGCCAGTCGGTCATCGGACTCGTGCTTGCCGTTACCGCACGTCGCGCACACTCCGGCCGCTGGTCGGTCAAGCCTGGGACGCGGCGATCTGGTTCACCCGGCTGCCACGTGCCCGCCCCGGGCCGACCACCACTGCCCTCGCCGGCACCGCAGGGCTGGGAGGCGTCCTGGCGGCGCCGGTGGCTGTGGGCCCTGACGCTGTCGGAGGCCTTCGTGCAGGGCGCGTTCATGTCGGCCCGGTGTATGCCCAGCAGGATCTGAGCGGCTCCCAGGATTGGGGCCTGATCAGCCGTTTCCTGGCCGCCGGAAGCGCAGCCGGGGCCCGGCTGGCCGGCCGGATCACCATCCACCGCGTTCGCGCGGGGACCGATCACCATAGGCACCGCCATGCGCCTTTGCCTCTCGTGCTCGGCAGCGTTCTGCTCGGCGCCTTGTTGCAACCACCTAGCCAGGTGTCGAGCGCCAGCGCATGGCGATGCGGGACCTTGGCGTCGTTGACCTGGCATCGACGGTGGGCCGGGTCGACTCCGGTGGTGGACCGGCCGGGGTTTGGTCATGTGGCGCGCCGGGCCTGAGGGGCGTGCGCCCACCGCCTGTTGGGCGGTGGGCGCACGGTTTGGCCGGTCAGGTGGGCTTGCCGCCCTTGCGGGGGCGCTTCTGGCCGCTGGGAATGATCTGTCGGCGGGTGGTGTCGGCCTGGTCTTGGATGGTGGCCAGGATGTGTGCGGGGAGGTGCCGGGCGCGGAAGTGGTCGACCATGCGGTCGAGGGTGGCGTCGGCGGCGGTCTGGTCGCCGGCCTTGGCGTGGACGGTGGCCAGGCGGCGCATGGCGGCGTTGAGGGTGATGCCGTTGAGCCCGCCAGGACCGGTGGAGGCGTCGACGGCGGCGGTCAGCTGGGTGATGGCGTCCTTGGTGGCGGGTTGCCGAACGTGGATCTGGCCGTCGCGGAGGTGCTGGTAGTGGCGGCCGGCGTTGGCTCCCTGGGCGAGGCGGGAGTAGACGGCCAGGGGGTGGCCGGGGAAGCGGTCCGACAGTTCGGCCAGGGCGTCGTTGCCCGCCTGCAGGGCGGCTGAGTCCGACCCCAGCAGGGCCATCAGGGTCCCGGCCTGGTCGCCCATGAGCAGTTCGCCGGCGTCCTGGTCGTCGCCGGTACGCGGCAGCCGGATCCGGATGGTCAGGTCGGGCGAGACCACGCGGGAGCCGTCGGGCGCGATGTAGAGGGCGCGGACGGTGTAGAGGCCGGGGTCGGTGAAGTACTGGCCGTCGGCGCCCGATCCCAGGTAGGCCGAGTCATACAGGGCGGGCTGGTCGGCGGTCAGCGTGGTCAGGGTGTCGTCGCCGTGCCCCTTGCACTCGCGGGCCAGCGGCCGGAACAGCCGGGTGGCGCCGGAGGGGGAGGTGATGGCGATGGCGAGGTATTCGCTCTTGGGCGACAGGTCGCGGTGCACGGTGACATCACGGCCGTCGCGGGCGAGTTTGATCTCGACGGTGACCGGCTCGCCATAGGCGAACGGCCGGGCCGACAGGGTGAGGGCCAAGCCGGAATCGTCGACGATCGGGGCGTCCATCGCGGCCAGCGCGGCGTCCTGGGTGTTGTAGGCGGCGCTGCCCTGCGCTGCCCAGTTGGCCCCGCCGGGAATGATGTCGTAGCGGAAGGCGTGCCGCAGGTGGGCGAGCTCGTTGGCGGTGAAAGTGAACGGGAACCGGCTCCAGTAGACGTCCCAGCCGCTACTGCCGTCCTCGGCGATGTACAGGTTCCAGTAGTTCATCCATGACAGGTCGCCACGGCCGTCTCTGGGGCCGAGCGGGGCCCCGGAGACGTTCTTCTGCCACGAGTGCTGCAGGTTGAAGCAGTGGCCGAGCTCATGCACGTACAGGCCGAGTTGGAAATAGCCCGCCTGGTCGCGGATCTGGTCGTAGAAGACGGCCATGCCCTGCCGCTGCTTCCCCTCGGAGACATCGAACATGACGCCCGTGCTTCCGTTGACGTGCAGGCTGGCCACGAACGTCCACAGCTTCCACTGCTCGGTCTCGGCGTGGCCGGAGAAGTTGTTGACCATCGCGGTGTGCAGTTCGGAGTCCGACCACTTCAGGTCGGCGCCGGAATCGGCGGTGCCGACCTCGTTGACCGTGCCCGCGGTGCGCATCTCGATGCCCGCCTCGCCGAGGGCGGAGGCGATGGTCAGCCGCCGGTCGACGTAGTCGGGCGGGCCCGCCACCGCATCGTCGGCGGTGTTGTAGGAGGCCAGCGCGGCCCGCCCGGCCATCGCGTCGATCTCCACGTCGACGGTGCGCAGGTACGCCGACTCGTAGGGCAGGTCGTAGACGCCGGTGTTGCCGTCGTCGTAGCGGAACTCCACCCGCAGGTTGGGGTTGGGGGAGGTCTCCGTCACCCGGGGAATGGTGATCTTGGCGGTGCCGGTGCTGGTGCCGTTGCCGATCGGCGGTTTCCATTGTGTGTTGCCGGAGGCGGTCACCTCGGTGGCCGAGGCGGCGATCACCGGTGCGCTGACGCGGAAGGAGGAGTGGAAGTTCTGCGTCGCGCCGTTGGTGGCGTAGAAGTCGCCGCTGAACTGCCGCGTCGCACCGAGGCCGTCCAGATCGACGCGCACGGTGACCGGGTGGGGCGGGGCCGAGGTGAACCGGCCCACGATCGGCTTGTACTGCGTGGTGTAGGGCGCGGGCAGCGCGGCCAGTTCGGTCATCAGCGAGGTGAGCGCGCCGGTCTTCTCCGCGCCGGTGTTCCAGTTGAACACGCACCCGTTGCCGCCCTTGATCAGCAGGCTGCGCTTGGCGCCCGACACGCTCGGCAACGGCAGTACGTGATCGTAGTCCCGCAGCCACTCGGCCGGCAGTTTCGCCCAGCCCGCGGTGGGCTGCGCGCCGTCGTAGATCCGGCACTCCCGGGTGCAGCCCTTGACCCAGTCGATGGTGGCGACCCGGTCGTTCTTGAACACGTAGGTTGTCCACGACGTCGACTCGACCGTCGAATCCATCAGCAGCGCGTCCACGCCCTCGCGGTAATTGGCGGGAAGCAGCGTGCCCCAGGCCGGGGCGTTCGGGGCGTGCTTGAGATCGGTGACCGGTTGCTCGCTGCGGACCTTGGTGTCCCAGTGGTACCAGCACACCCGGTCGCCCTTGAACAGCAACATCTGCCAGGACCCCCCGGTCATCGGCAGCATCAGCGCGCCCTCGCAAGCGCTCTTGTACGGCTCGGGAATGCCGTTCAGCTTCCCGCTGTGAATGGTCGCGGCACCGATCGCCCCGTTGTGCTCCAGGCCCGTCACGCTGGTCTGCGCCATCTGATCGCCGCGCAGGAACATCGCCTTCCACGCCCCGGTCGGCAGCACCAGCGCCGAGTTGTACCCCGTATTCTTGATCCGCATGAACCCCACGATGACCAGCCCCCTTGCTGTGTCCCCCGGCCCCCGGCGGACCGGACCCACACACCGTCCCCTCCGCCCACCCGAAAGGGCAACCCGCCCTCAAGAGCACCACAACAACAGACCGAAAAACCCAAGCCCAAAAACCACTTACATGCCCGGGTAGGGGCGGTCGGCCGTCCCACCACCGAAGCAATCCGGCCACCATGTCGGTGAACCACGACCGATTCCACCCAAAACAATGTCGGCAAGCCGACGCGACGCGAAAACTGGATCACTTCCCATCTGCCCCGGTACGCCTATCCGAAATAACCGCCCAATCACCGAGCATGGTCAATTAGGTATTTCGCCCCACCCCAGGGCGAGGCTGCGGGGACGCATGTCGCCTGGAGCGACCCGTGGGACCGGCCACCAAGCCACACCCACCACAGACCGACACCGGTCATTGACACAGCCGGGCCACTGACCACTCAGGGCGCGCCGGCACCACCCTCGGCGACCGCAGACCCCGGTCTTCATCGAGGCGGAGAGCCTGCCCGCCCTGCTCGCCTACGCTCGCGCCCCGGCGACATCCCTCGACCGGCTGGGCCGCAACATCCCTGAGTGCCTCAACCCGATCCACGAGCTCCGCGAGCGGGACATCGGCGTGCGCCGGCGGACCGAGACGTGCCATTGGTCGGCCCGGGCGAGTATGTCTCGGAGAGCGGCCTCGGCGTGTCTTTGTCCTCGTTTGATGGGCAGGGGGCGGATCAGGTGGAGGGTCACCGATCGTCGGGCCCGGTCCAGTTCCACGTCGGGCGCGCTGCCTGCACCTCGGCGACCTGGTCCCGGAACTGGCCATAGCGCGGTGCCTACTCCCGGCTTCCCCGCACGTCCTGGAGGAACGGGCTCTCACCAGGACCTAACGCTGAATACCGATCCCTTAGCAACGGCCGGTCGCGCCGGGGAGGTGGAGCCGGGGTGTTCAGGCCTGGGCGGCTAGTAGGGCTTGCAGGTCGGCCACGACCTGGTAGGTGGTCGCCGGATGAGGGCGGGAGCCGCTCCAGTGTGCAGAAGGCGTGCGCGGCGGCGACCAGGGCGATGTGGTGCAGGCCGATCCAGGTGCGCCCTTCGAAATGGGGCAGCCCGAGAGCGGTTTGAGTTCGCGGTAGTCGTGCTCGACGCGCCAGCGGATCTCGGCCAGGCGCACCAGTTTGGGCAGCGCCGTGTCGGTGGGCAGTGTCGACAGCCAGTACTTGGCCGGTTCGTCCTGGCCCGGCGGACTCTCGGCCAGCAGCCAGCACACTGGCAGCACCTGCCCTTTGCAGTCCTCGCGGATCGAGCGACCGGCCCTGGCGGACCCGCAACGCGACAAACCGCGAGCGCAGTTCGCCTTGGCCCCGTCCCGCCAGACGAGGGTGCGCAAGCTGCGGCGCCCGGAGCGCCTTGTCCCGGGCCGAGCACCGCGGCCGCCGGTAACGCGGCACCGGCGGCCGTCCCACCCTCCGTCCCCGGCGGGCAGAGGCGGTGCGCCGGGCACCGGCCGGCAACAGCGCGGTGTCACCGCGGACGCCGACCACGTAGGCGATGCCGCGCTCAGAACGACCAGCAACGTGTTCGCATTCGCGCCCGACCGCCGCGTGATCGTTGCCTCCATGCCCGAAGGCGACAGGTTCGCCCCCGCCATCAGCCACTGGCCGAGAGGGGAGCCGCTATGGTGATCCGCGCCTACATCCATGGCGAGTTGAACGAGGTGGTGTGGGAGGCAACGTTCACCTCGCACCTACCGGCCGAGTTCACCGCTGCCTTCCTGGTCGGCCTGGCCGCAAAACCCCACTCGCCCCCGAACGCGACGAACCGGCACCACCCGCACTCACCGACCAGTGAACCTCCAACGGCGGCCCGGTCACCCGGGCCACCGACCCACCCGGCCAGATGTCCGGTTTGAGTGGATGGAAAGGGTGCCCCAGAAACCGTGATCGTCCCGGCTCGGCCCCGCGAGCCAACATGGGAAAGAAACGGGCGGGGCACAGCGAGGTGTTCTCGCGTCTGAGCTGGTCACGGTGGGTGGTTCGCGTGGGACTCGAACCCACAACCTACGGATCAAACGCCCGCTGGGACCGTATCAATCCGGATCTTGAAGGCCGGGCAGTGCCGTTCTGTCCGCACCTGGCCCAATTCCGGTGCCAGGCCGTATCGCCGCGTGCCGTCCCGTACCGATCCCGCCGAGCCAACAACGAGCCAACAACGAGCCAACACCGATGATGACACCCAGGTGGGCTCCCGGAGATCCGCGAGACTCAGGCCCAAGCCACTCACGGTCGGTGCGGGTGGCCTCGGGCTTCAGTGCGGCCAAAGCGCGTGGGCGGCGGCCGGCCGGCCGGGTTCTCTCGGGCGACGGCTCCGGTCCGCGGGTCGAGGAGGTCGCGGTTCGCTGTCGGGTGCTCGAAGTCGAACAGGTGGGTGAGGGCCAGAGGGAATGCCTCGCACACCATTTCCTGGGCGGACCGCCTTGGCGGTGCGTGGCAAGGCCGCAGCGGCAAGGGGCTCATCGCCCTCCTTGGGAGCGGTCCCGTTCGTTTGATCAACGGGCCTTGCCGGTCGGCCGCGTGGACCGCGAGCAGGGCGATGAGCGCCGCGTAGCCGAACCCGCCCGCATAGCCGCCCACCTGGTGCAGTCCCGCCTTTGGCCAAGGCCATGGGCAGGCCGCTCAACGCGGCCAGCGGGACGTCGGCCACGGCGGTAGACCCATCCCTTGAATCGGGGAAGGCGTCGCAGGACCAGCACCACCGCGCAGGGCTTCCAAAGGCCCAGGACGGCAGCGGCATAGGGCGGGTAGCTCAGCTGCTGTTCCAGGACATCGCGGACGTAGTCGATCCGCGGGAGGTCCCCAAGCCGCCCGCGAACGACTCGGCCGCGTTGATCGCGGTGGCGGCGCAGTACACGATGCTGCGACTGCGCGGGTAGATGGAATCGACGGCGCGAATCATCGGGTGCTGTGCTCCATGCCCCGTGCGCGTGTCGGCGCGGCGCTGCTGTCCCCCTGCGGGCGTATGAGGTCTTTCCAGCTGGCCGGCCAGTTCGCCAGGGCGACCATGGTCATGATCACCAGGTGGACGGGGGCCGAGACCTCTTCGTACAGGGCCGCGTCATCGATGAGGTGCGTGGTGACCGCGGCGGTGAGGAGGAAGACCAGCCCCGCGGCACCGATGAATCTGAACCGTTTGGATGGGATGACCAGCAAGATCGCACAGATCAGTTCGATGGCGCCGGCGACGAATCTGAACCAGGCGGGAAACCCCCACTCAACGAACTTCACCGAGTACGCCGGGCCGAAGAACGTCGGGCCGGGCCAGAACTTGGTGACGAAGCCGACGGCGAATTCTGCGGCCAGGACCCAGTAGAAGGCTGTGCGCAGCCAAGACGGGATACGTGCGGACATGCTTCCTCCGATGGGAACAGGTCACACCCGCGACGTTTCGCGAGTCATAGACATTGACTGGCTGCGACGGAGGAATGTGACCGATGAACGAGCACGATTTTCTGACCGACCGGTTCGAGGAGCATCGCGGGCGTCTGCGTGCGGTGGCCTACCAGATCCTCGGCTCCGCGGCCGAGGCCGACGATGCCGTCCAGGAAGCCTGGCTCAGGTTCAACCGGTCCTACACCAGCGAGGTGGAGAACCTGCGCGGGTGGCTCACCACCATCGTCGCCCATGTGGCGCTGACCATGCTGCGCTCACGCACCGCCCGGGGCGAGGATCCATTGGACGTGGCCCTGTTTCAACCAGCCCAACGCAACGGACGACACAGACATCGATCCCGAGCACCATGCGATCTTGTCCGACTCGGTGGGCCTCGCACTACTGGTGGTGCTGGACACGCTGGCTCCCAACGAGCGCCTGGCCTTCGTGCTGCACGACGTCTTCGCCGTGCCGTTCGAGGAGATCGCTCCCATCGTCGGCCGGACGCCCGCCACGGCCCGAAAACTCGCCAGCCGAGCCCGACGCCGCATCCAGGTCGCGGCACCGTCCCCCGGCACCGACATGGCCCGGCAACGGGAGATCGTCCGTGCTTTTCTCTCCGCTTCACGACGCGGCGACTTCAACGCGTTGCTCGATCTGCTGCACCCAGACGCCGTACTCCGCGCCGACAACGCCGCCATCGGTCTGGGCTCCTCTGGGCTTGCCCATGGCGCCTCGGCGGTCGCCGACACCCTCTCCGGCCGCGCCCTCCACGCACGCCTAGCACTGATCGACGGGGTCCCCGGCGCAGTGTGGACTCAGGCCGGCCGACCACGCGTGGCCTTCGCGTTCACGACCTTCGCCGGCAGAATCACCGAGATCAAACTGATCGCGAACTCCGAGCACCTCCACACGCTCGATCTGGTGATGATCAACGCCTGATCGGTACCAGCGGTCTCGGGGACATCGCGGTCGTTTTACCCTCATCCAGCGCCGCCGGGGCCCGTTGAAACCATGATGCGCCGCCTGAACACCGGCACGTGGGGGAGCAGCAATCGCCCCAGCACTCTGAACGCCCTCGGGCGGCGCCGAAGCCGGCCGTGTCGGAAACGATCGAGTCCAGGGCCTGAGCTGGACCGCTCAAGTCGTGTTCCGACGTCCACGACCCGTACCGCCAGATCTCGGACGTCGGCCGCGAACCCGCGCGTTGATCTGTTCGATGCCAAGGTCGGCGGCGAGCGAGGTTCAGGCCTCGCGGCCGGAGCGACGCGCGACGGAGGCGCCCAACGGGGCTTGCTCCGATGATGGCCATGGCGGTCATGGTGCTCTCTTCCAATCGGTGATGCGCGGGTAGCGGGCAGCGCCGTCAGCGGCGCAGGAGTCTGAGGATGGTGGTGCGGGCTGTGTCGGCGACCATCGGCTCGACGTAGCCGCTGTGGCGGCCGTACTTGGTGCGGTACGCGTTGTCGACGCGGTCGTAGACCGCCGGGTCGTCCTCCTCGGTGAAGGTGACGTCCCGGCTCACGCCGCCCGCGGGGACATGGCCGCCATGGGTGAAGCGTGCGTCGGTGAACCAGGCGCCGCGGCTGCCCCGCCAGGACCGAACGAACAGGTCGTCGCCGTCGCGGACCACCCAGATGGTGGTGGGTGCGCGGTGGGTGCCGTCGCGGCGTCGCGGCGTCACGGCGCGATCCGGTTCAGGTCGTCGTTGGTCCAGTTGGTCATGGTGTTCCCCTTCACGGTGTCTCTCCAAGGTGGATGATCGGCGGCCCGACAGCGAGCCCGCCCACAGCAGCAGCGCGGCGAACAGCAGCGTGTAGCCGTCCACCACCCACTGCAGCCCGGTGATTCCGCCGCCCAGGTCCCGGGTGATCGAGGGCAGGGCCACGTTCACGATCACCGCGTCCAGCGTGATCACAAAGAACCCGAGCACCGCGGCGGCCGGCGCCGCCCGCGAGCCCGAACGCTCCAGCCCGCCGCAGCCGCTGGTCGCGGGACGGTCCACGACGCAGTTCGCAGAGCAGCACATCGGGCGGCGCAGCCAGCGGTTTGGACATCAGGGAAGCTCCACACCGATAGGGCTTGGGACGATCGGGTGAACCCCGGCCGGATGGCCCACCGTCCCCCTGCTCGCGCAGCGAGGGACCGTCCACCAACCGCCATTCCCCCACGTAATCGCAGGTCACGCAGATGCGGCAGGTTCTGGTCCTCCGGGTGACAACAGAACCCCCAGCTTCACCCTGGCGGCCAGAGCGTGGTGGTCGTGGACAACCGGAGCGAAGTGCGCGAGTTCCTGGCCACCCAACTTCCTGGCCACCCGACGCGCCGAGCAGCCTGCGCCGCGAAGAGGTCGCGCTCCTCGCCGGGTTCAGCATCGACTACTACACCCGGCTGGAGAAGGGGAACCTGAGCGGTGTGTCGGAATCGGTCCTGGACGCCGTCGCCCGCGCCCTGCAACTCGACGAGGCCGAACACGCCCACCTGCACGATCTGGCCCGCGCCGCCAACACCCGCCCCGGACGCGCGCGCCCCGCCGACGGCGGCCGCAGGTGCGGCCCAGCATCCAGCGGCTCCTGGATGCCATGGCCACCGCGTCCGCATTCGTCCGCAAGGGGCGCCTGGACGTCCTAGCCACCAACGGGCTCGGCCGCGCTCTCTACTCACCCGCCTTCGAGGGAACGCGGACACCACCGGTGAACCTGGCCCGCTTCGCCTTTCTGGATGCGCGGGCTGCCGACTTCTATCCCGACTGGGACGAGGCCGCCGACACCACTGTCGCGCTGCTGCGCGCCGAAGCCGACCGCGACCCCCACGACCGCACCGTGTCGGACCTGGTCGGTGGACTCGCCACGCGCAGCGATGAGTTCGGCGCCCGCTGGGCCGCGCACAACGTCCGGCTGCACCGCACCGGCCATAAAACGCTTGCACCACCCCGCCGTCGGTGACCTTGACCTGGCCTTCGACGCCCTGGCGCTGCCCAACGAGCCAGGCCTCACCCTGACCGCCTACACCGCCGAGCCCGACACCCGCTCGGAAGAAGGACTCCGGCTGCTCGCCAGTTGGGCGGCCACCCTCGCCCCGCCCTCCGGCACCGAAGCCGACACTGAGGGCGACAGGCAGGCCGCCAACCAAGCTGAGGCTACGACCAGACAGCCGAACCGGGCAGTCCCTGAACCATCGCCCCCAGGGACGATCGCTTGCCCCTGAGGTCGCCCGCTACGCCGAGAACCCGTGGAGCTCAAGTCCGTCGCCCCAACCGCCAAAGCGCCGACACAGGCGTTCGCCGGCGACGTCTATGTCACCCCGGTCTACAAAGGAGAAGACCCGTCACGGATGATCGTCAGCCTGGTCAGGTTCACTCCGTGCGCGCGCCATCTGGCACTCCCACGCCGTCGGGCAGACCCTGCACGTCACCGAAGGGATCGGCCTGGTCCAGACCCGCGACGGCAAGACCATCGTCATGCGGCCCGGCGACACCGTCTACACCCCGCCCGGTGAGGAGCACTGGCACGGCGCCATCATCGACAACTTCATGAGTCACCTGGCCTTGCTCGAAGGTGTTGACGGCGGCAACGGAACCACCTGGCTCGAACCCGTCACCGACGAGCAGTACAACGCCGCCAAGCAGCGGTGAACCGACCGACCATCAACCAGCCGGCGACGAACCGTGAACCCGGTGGGCGATCGAGGAATGCCTCCAGGCCGCCAAGAACGAGGACCACTACCAGGTCAGACGCTACGCCGGCTGGCACCGGCACATCACCCTGGCCATGCTCGCCCCCGCCTACCTCGCCGTCACCGCCGCCCACGCCCCAAAAGCACCCGTGGCCTGGCCCCCTCAACCCAGCCGAGATCCGCCGTCTCGTGGCACACCTGACCAGCGCCGCCCACCGCACCCTCGCCCACGCACTCGCCTGGTCCGACCTCCGCCGCACGCTCCAGGCCCGCACGTCGACACGGCGTCCCCAGGCCCGAGTTACCGGGTTGATTCACCAGGTCACCTGTAGTGAGTTCAAGCCGAACACCACGCTGAGGACCCGGAAGTCCACCTGCTCATACGGCTCGGCCAGAGCGAGGCCGGGGAACCGCTGGAGCAGGGCGGGGAAGGCGATGCGCATCTCCATCCGCGCCAGCGGCGCCCCGAGGCAGTGGTGCACACCATGGCCGAACGCGACATGACCGGCGACCTCCCGGGTGACGTCGAGTCGGTCCGGGTCGCCGACCAGGGCGGA
This sequence comes from Actinomadura rugatobispora, assembly GCF_055379765.1. Classification (NCBI taxonomy): domain Bacteria; kingdom Bacillati; phylum Actinomycetota; class Actinomycetes; order Streptosporangiales; family Thermomonosporaceae; genus Actinomadura; species Actinomadura rugatobispora. The sequence continues at coordinate 4,080,755 of NZ_AP029191.1, forward strand.
GTCACGGTTGGCGGCGGGAAGCGAGCAGATCACCAGCGTGCCCGCGGGGATGACCTGCCCGGCGATCTCCACCTCGGTCGTGGTGGTGCGTGGCGGAGGGGACTGCGAGATGGACAGCCACCGCAGCAGCTCCTCGACGGCCGGCTCGACCCGCGCCGGGTCCTCGCGGATCACCGCCAGCTGGTCCGGGTGCCGCAGCAGGGCCAGGATGCCCAGTCCGAGCATGTTCGACGTGGTCTCGTGCCCGGCCAGCAGCAACTGTCCGGCGACACCGATGAGCTCGTCGGTGCTGAGATCGTCGGCATGCTCACGCACCAGCATGCCGAGCAGGTCCTGGCCCGGGTCGGCCTGCGCGCGGGCGACCAGGTCGGCCAGGTAGGCGCGCTCCTCCCGCCGCACCGCGGTCAGCTCCTCTGCCGACAAGGAGGTGTCCAGCAGTTGTGCGGAACGATCCTGGAATCCGGCGCGGTCGGCGTACGGCACGCCCAGCAGCTCACAGATCACCAAGGACGGGACCGGTAGGGCGAAGTTCGCCATCAGGTCGGCCGGCCTGCCGGCCCGTTCCAGATCGTCCAGGGCGGTCTGCACGATCTCGACGATCCGCGGTTCGAGCCGGCGTATCCGGTGCTGGGTGAACTCCGAGGTGAGCATTCGGCGCAGCCGGGTGTGCTCGGGCGGGTCCAGCCCGATCAGTTGCCCGGCGCGCATCCTGGCCAGCTCGTCGGGGTGCAGCGCGCCGGCTCCGCGGAGCGGGGTCAGCGCGCTGCTGAATCGTGCCGGATCCGCGAGCACCCGGCGGACGTCCTCCTGGCGGCATACCAGGTATCCGGGCAGCCCCCAGGGCGTCTCCACCCGGACTACGCCCTCGCCGTCGCGGGCCCGGGCCAGTTCCTCGGCCGGATCGAACCCGTTCCGCCGCATCTGCAGCGGCACTTCGTTCGGCTGCGTCATCGTCCATCCGTCCTGTGATCGATATTCAGCGGTCAGTCCGATCGGGGTTGGGAGGGTTATCGCTCATATCCAGGAGACGAATGAGTAGCTGCTTGAGGGACGCTCCTCTCCGCCAAAACCTCCGCACCACACCGGCGGCAAGAACAGCGTGCTCGTACACCGCCGGTGACAGGCCTGCTCGATCGTTGATTGGATGTCAGGCGAGGTCCGGGGATCCCCGTCTCCTGCCCCGCCCGGGATGGTCACCAGCCGTACGGACCGAATCGTCCCCAACCGACGAACGCCGCGAGCACCAACAAGATGGCGGTGACCGGCACTCCGGACGGCTCCTTACGGCGGACGTGCATGGCCACCGCCAGGAGCATCAAGGTCGCCAGCCCGGTCCCGGCGATCGGGGTCAGGACGGGGGCGATTCCGATCGCGGCCGGCGCGATCAGTCCGATCGCGCCGAGCAGTTCCACGACACCGATGAATCGCAGCGTTGCCGGAGAGACGTCCTTTACCCAGGCGTACTCGCCAGCTAGTTTGTTCTTCGGCTGGGTGAGTTTCTCCAGGCCGGACATGACGAAGATGGCCGCCAGGAGCGCCTGAACGATCCACAGGAACACGTTCATCAAAAGTCTTTTCTGTTGGCGTGAGAATCTTTTCACGAGCCGTCGGAGGTCACCCTCAGGCTCTCCGCCGCCAGGTCATGAAGGGCCTGCGGGGATCACTCCGAGCTGTCGCATCTGCGCGAGGACGTCGACGACCCCCCAGGTCTCGGTGACCCGCCCGTCCTCGAATCGAGCGATCATGATCTCCTTCCAGGTGACGGTCTTTCCGGTGGGCGGGATGCCCATGTACTCGCCCTGATGAGTTCCGCTCACGGTGTTCCTGGAGACGACTTTGTCCCCCTCGGCGATCACGTCCTCGATCGTGACGTGCAGGTCGGGAAAGGCACCGAGGAGCTTGGTGAACACCTCTTTGATCGCCCCGACTCCCGTCATTCCGATCGGCAAGGGAGTGCGGATCACAACGTCCGGGTCGAAGACCTCGTCGAAGGTCGCGGAGATGAGGTCCGCATCACCGCTGTTGACCGCCTGGCTCCCGCGGTGCCACGTCGCCTTGTTGATCGCCGTCTGGCCTTCTGACATGTGTTTCTCCTTGGATCGCCATGAACTTTCAGTGGTGGCCACGACTCACGGTGAGATCTGGCCGTCGGTGCGCGACGGCCCGTCGACCACTCGACGCGGACGGCGGTTGGAACGCCGCGGGGACGGCGCGTGGCGTTCCGCCGATCGAACAGGTCACCGATCCGCAGCTCTCCCCGCCCGCTGCCAATGCCACGAGCGTGGCATTGGTACGGACATCACCTACGTCGCCTTAGGTCCGGCCGTCTGCCGCCGATCACCACGGGATGGCCTGGACGAAGACACCGGCCCCGCTCCTCGTGCGGAAGGCGGGAGAAGTAGTCGCTCATATCCAGGCGACGAACGAACACGCCTCCAGGGGACGACCCGGGTCAGAAAAGTTCGAGGCGGCGGGTCAGGAACCTTCGCTCGGGGGGTGAGGTGGCCAGGTCGAGCGCCCGGCGATACGCGGATCTGGCCTCTGCGTCGCGGCCCAGACGCCGCAGCAGCTCGCCCCGGGTCGAATGGAAGTAGAGGTAGCCGTCCAGGTCGAGGCCATCGACCGCGCGCAGTGCCGTGGCGGGGTCGCCGGCCTGGGCGAGCGCCGCGGCGCGGTTGAGCTCGACCACCGGCGAGCCGGTGAGTTCGACCAGCCTCTGGTACATCGCGGCGACCTGGGTCCAATCGATCTCAGCTCGCGTCTGCAGCGAGGCGATCGCGGCCTGGACGACGTAGGGGCCGCGCCCGCCCAAGGCGATCGCCCGATCGAGCGCGGCCCGCCCAGCCGCGATCTGGCGCTCGTCCCAGAGCGAACGGTCCTGATCCTCGAGCAGCACGAGATCGTCACCGGAGAACCGGGCCTGCCGCCTGGCCTGGTGGATCATCATCAGGGCGAGCAGCCCATGTGCCTCCGGCTCGTCCGGCATGAGCGCGGCGAGCACTCCTCCAAGATGGATGGCTTCGGCGCCGAGGTCGATCCGACCGCTGTAGCCCTCGTTGTAGATCAGGTAGATGACGGCCAGCACGGCATCGAGACGGTCCGCCAGCAGATGTGCACTGGGCACCGCGAACGAGATCCCGGTCGCCTTGATCTTGGCCTTGGCCCGGGACAGGCGGCGCTTCATGGTCTCTTCGGAGACCAGGAAAGCCCGTGCGATCTCGGCGGTCTCCAGGCCGCCCAGGGCCCGCAGCGTAAGCGCCACCTGCCCCTCCAGCGGCAGCGCCGGATGGCAGCAGGTGAAGATCAGCTCAAGTCGTTCGTCCTTGATCCCGCTCTCGTCGAACTCGTCCATCGCAGCGGCCTCCGGCACCGTCAGCAGGGGGATCTTCTCGGCCAGGGTGCGCTCCCGGCGGATCCGGTCGATCGCCCGGTTGCGGGCCGTCGTCACCAGCCACGCACCCGGGGTGTCCGGCACGCCCGACACCGGCCAGCGCTCCGCCGCGATCGCGAACGCCTCCTGCGCGGCGTCCTCCGCCTTGTCGAAATCACCCAGGAACCCGACCAGCGAGGCCAGCACCCGGCCCCATTCCTCCCTGAAGGTCTTCTCAAGCACGCTCAGGGCCGGACCAACGGCCGTACCTCAACGGTGCCGCCGAGCCGGGCGGCCGGGATGCTCGCGGCCAGCTCAAGCGCCTCGTCCAGGTCGGCCGCCTCGATGATGCCGATTCCGCCGAGCACCTCCTTGGTGTCCGCGAACGGACCGTCGGTCATCAGCGTCCGGCCCCCGACCACGCGCACACTGGTCGCCGTCTCGACCGACTGCAGTTGCGCGTGGACGACGCAGCGGCCGTCATCGGCCAACGCACGATAGTCGGCGTCGACCACGTCACGGTCCGCATCGGACAACCCGTCATGGGAGCCGGGTTCGACGTAGATCAACAGGGCGTACTGCATCACAACCTCCAGGGCATTGGACTCTCACCCCTACGACGAACCAGCAGCCGCACATGGGACATCACCGACGCTCCGAATTCCGCCCCGGGCTCGTCGCCGATCCGGTGCGGGTCCACCCGGCCCCCGCCGCGGTCAGCATGTCGTTCCCGGGCCAACCGTCAGTTCGCGGGAGGAAGCTCCCCACCGGGACTCGGTATTGCGGTGGTGGCCTACTTCGTATGGAGGGTCCGCTGGCCTTGCCGGTACTCCTTTATGGCTGCAGGTCGTCGGCTCGTGGTGGCGGCTCAACCTGGGCGCATGGGAACTTCGAGGCGTGCAGGTGGGGTGTACCGGCGGTGCGGCTGTGAGGATCCGCAGACCGGTCGAGGGGTGGGCCGGGAGTGCCCGCGGCTTCAGGCTGAGCGCGGCCACGGGAGTTGGTATCTACGCTGGAGCTCGGCGCGGGGCTGGACGGGAGGCGTCGGCGGGTTCGGCGGGGCGGATACCGCTCCCGTTAGGCCACAGAGGAGGCGTTGGCGCGGTTGCGCGGTCCGACCTAACCGTGGGGCAGTGGCTGGCGCGATGGCTGCGCGAGCATCCGGGTGCCGCCTCAACCGTGGCCGGGTATTTCGGCCACATCCGCCTGTATCTGGCCCCGCATCTGGGTGGACTCCTGCTGGGCGAACTGACGGTGGAGCACGTGCGGGGAATGTTCGCGGCGATCGTCCACGACCACCAGGCCCAGGGACGACCGATTCGGCAGGCGACGGTGAACCGGATCCGCTCGACGCTTCGCAGCGCTCTGAATACCGCGCTCCGGGAAGGGCTGATCGCCGAAAACCCGGCGGCACGGCGGCCGCGGGCGGTGGTGTGGACCGACGCCCGCGTTGACGGACCGGGGAGCGGCCTGCGGTGGCAGTGTGGACCGCAGAGCAGACGCTGCGTTCCTGCATGCGATCGGCGAGCACCATCTCTACGCCGCCTATCATCTGATCGCGCTGCGTGGGCTGCGGCGTGGTGAGGCAGCGGGTCTGCGCTGGGTGGATGTGGATCTAGAGCACGGCACCGCGGTCATCTGTCAGCAGCTGCAGAGGCGGTACGGCCGTCTTCAGGCGTGCCCGCCCAAGACCGCGCACAGCGCTGGACCGCACCACCATCGCCGCCCTGCGGGCGCACCACGACCAGCAGCGTGCCGAGGCCGCCGCCCACGGGGACCGCTATCGCGCGACAACGGGTATGTGTTCACCAACCTCAACGGCGATCCGGTCTCCCTGGGGCGGCTCACGCACCTCTTCCAGAAGATGCTGGCCCAGCACCGGCTGCACGATCTCCGGCACGGCGCGGCCACGCTCGCGCTGGCGGCGGGGGTTGAGCTGAAGGTGGTGCAGGAGATGCTCGGGCGCTCCAGCATCGGGCTAACCGCCGACACCTACACCAGCGTGCTCCCCAAGGTCGCGCACACCGCCGCCGCCGAAACGACCGCCACACATGTGCTGCGGGCTGGCTGGCGAGTGCCCGGAACCAAACGGCGCCGACGACCTGCCGTGCTCAAGCGGCCCACCGCCGCACGTGCCGATAGCCGGTCGGCCGCGGCGCTTGCTGCGTGATTGAGAGCCTCCGCTCCCCCTCCTGTGACGTCTCCGCGGAAAGGGCCAACCGAACATCAGATCGCGCCCGGCGCCGAGGAGGTGGTCGGACGCCGGATCGCTGCTGCCCGGTCGCCGGTCTGATGGTGAGTCCCGTGGGACCCGGCGAGGCGTGTCTGAAGCCTGCTGTTCGTGGCCTCAGGTCGGCCTCAGGCGGGCCCCAGGCATGATCACGGGGATGCCCGCCTGGACGCGTTTGGGCTGGTCACACGGGGGTGGGTCGCGTGGGACTCGAACCCACAACCTACGGAATAAAGCCCACTGGGATAATTCCGGGGCGGCGTTTATGGTGCCGCGCCGTACCGTTCTGTCCGCGTCCGGCCCCATTTCGGTGCCAGGCCGTGTCACCGCATGCCGTCCCGTACCGATCCCGCGGAGCCAACAACGAGCCAACATGGCTGTCCGCGGCCGGCGTCACCGTCCTCCGTTGCTCTCCGGAGCAAGGAGTCCGCCACGAAACCAAGGTTCCTGATCGCGGCACAGGCGGCCACGGATGTCGGCGTCCAAGTCGGCCTGTCCGACCCGCCACATGCCGTAGGCCCTGCCCCGGAGATTTCGCATGTCGCGTCAAGCATCGTGGCTCATCGCTGCCGACCCTCAACGGCAAATTGCACCCGTCGCCCGCCCACCGCTGTGGCCGCCGCGGGGATCACCTCTGGAACGACATCGGGGGCACGTCGTCGGAGGGACCTCATGGTGGGCTGTCGCCGACGCACCACCAAGCGTATAAAAATCGGTGGCGTCGGAACAATTGGACATGTCGACTGCGCAACACGATTCTCAACGCCAAGGGCGGCTTCATCCACCCAGTGAAGGCAACTTCGCCCGATCATATTGAGAACCGATCGATTTCCAACGGGTGCCACCCGCGGCCCTAGATCGTTCTCAGCGTCAAATGGCTGTCCGTCGGTCTCCTGAGGACGCCTCGACCGAGACGGCGATGCTCTTCGGCGAGCTGTACCGGCAGCGGCGGCAAGTGGGGGTTTCGCGCCGAAACGACCAGGTCATCGACCTGTGGGGCGTGTTCTCCGTCGATCTACGACGCTGACAACCCGACCGAGACCGCGATGCTCTTCGGCGGGCTGTACCAGCAGCGACTACTGGTAGAAGCGCTGCGCCGTCGGGCCAGGGGTACGCCTCGGGGTTGGTCGGCATCGCCATGGACTTCTGTGTCAACGTCGGCGGCGCTGACAGGTCGGCGCTCAGGCGGCCCCTGCTTGCACATCGGGGCCTCCTGTCGCACGTACCTGCCGACTACGGCGAATGGAGGCGAAGTGTCCGAGCACAGCAACCCCGCAGAGGAGCCGACGCCACGGCGCGCAGGCCGGGGAGACGACACCACCAAGCTGCTGATCGTGGTCAATGCGGCCCTTATCGGCGTGCCGGCCGCCTACGCCACGTCCCAGTCAGTGCCGGTCACCGTGATCGCCGCGGTGGTCGCGATCGTCCTGGTCTTCCTGAGTAGCCGACACCGGTGAGTGCCTGGAAAGCCGTCTCAAACCTGCCGGAGGCGGCTTTGTGGCGGCTGTCGCCGGCCGATGTGGAGCTGCTGGTCACCCTGCCCGAGGAAGAGCCGGCCAAGCTCGACGCCATCGCCTCCCGAGGCGCGCGAGAACGTTATTCTCCATTTTTGATGATGTGCTTATCAATGACCTCCGGAGGTACGGTGAGGCGGCTTTCCACCTAGCCGTACCTCCGGGAGCATGATGAGCAATGAGATCGTCGCGCCCATTCTGCCGTGCGTCGACATCGACGAGATCGTCGACTTCTACCGCATGCTCGGTTTCGAGCGCATCTACCGGCAGACCCGCCCCAACCCCTGTGCAGCCGTCCGGTACGGCGCCATCGACCTGCATTTCGCCGGCATTCCCGGCTTCGACCCTGAGCAGTCGTATGGCTCCTGCATCATCGGCGTGGACGACACCGCCGAGCTCTTCGCGGAGTTCGCAGCGGGCATGCGCGCGGTGCACGGGAAACTGCTGCTGTCGGGCATCCCCCGCATAACCCGCCCGCGCCGGCGCAAGAACGCCGGGAACTCCTCGGGCTTCAGCATCGTCGACCCCGGCGGCAACTGGATCCGTGTCTTCCAGCGCCAGGACACCGACGCCCCGCCTCCCGCGACCGACCCCCTCGCCCGCGCCCTGGAGAACGCCGTCGTCCTCGGCGACTCCAAGGGCGACGTCGGCCAGGCCGCCAAGATCCTCGACGGCAGGCTCGCCAAGTCCGACTCCGCGACACCGGTCACCACCCTGGCCGAGGCGCTCGTCTACCGCGCCGAACTGGCGCTCCGCCTCAACGACACCGACCGCGCCGAAACCGTCCTCACCCGACTGCGCGCCCTCGCCCTGACCGACGCCCAGAGCGAATCGCTCACCACGACCCTCGCCACCGCCGCCGAACTGGAGCACGACATGGGGTGCCGTTAACCGCCCTGCCATGGGCCGCAGGTCCGGCTCGTGGGAGGACTTCGAATCCACCTGGCGGCTGGTGTATCGTCCAGGCGCCGGGCACAGATTTGCATAGGCAAGTTCCCCGGCGGGGAAGCACAAGGGCCTCCTACCTGCTGAACGATGGCCAATCGCGTCGGTAGGAGGCCCTTCCTCCTGCTAGAGGAGGCCGCCGGGACCGCCCCGGAACGTCTGCCAGACGATCCAGATGCCGAGCTTTGCCATCTCGATCGTCGTGCGAATCTTCCAGAAACGTATTTCGGGGTCCCGCTTCGAACGATCACCCATGGGTGCTCGCTCCCTTCCCCGGCCAGTTGGCCGATGCTCGCGTCGCCGGTCCATCCGGCAATTGCAGCGGATGGGAAGCTAGCGAGCCGGATCGGAAGCTACTGGCTCCCCCGGTTGCAGGGCAACCTGACCACTGGCCACTGGGGACGACCAGCGTCACAACAACGACGCCGCGTTTGTTGGGCTCTACAACGCGAGTGACGCTGAGATACGCTGCAGTTTATGCGTCGCTACGACGCTAAAAATCCCCCCAAAACGGATGGGATCACGCTTTGACCAGGTGAAACAGGTAGTACAGCGTTAGTTCAAATTTTGCTCGGATGCTGAAATTCTGACGATCCAGCCGGTCATCGGGCCGATCCTCGGACCTACTCGCCTGGTGCCAGGGTCCAGCCATCCTCGAATCTTCCCCGCCCTCCGGGCGGGGGAAGAACTCGTACCAACCATTTCGCTTGCTCAACCGACCACGCGGCACAGGAGGTGGCACCCGAGCAGCCGGCCAGGATCGAGCCCTGCTGGGCGTCACTGGCCGATCTACGGCACTGGGCCGACCTGACCGGCCCAGCAGGCGGCGGCCGCCTGGTTCGAGTTCTCCCGCTGGTCGCTGCTGCGCGCGGAGAAGAGCGGCCGGATCCCGATGTTCCACCACCGTGCGGTCTTCATCGCCAACGCCGTCGCCGCCTACGACCGTCCCTGCGGCATCGTGCCGGGCGCCCTGCGACGCACCGAACTCCGCGCCCAACTCGTCGGCCTGCTGCTGGCACCGCCGCTACTTTGCGCTGCCGCCCGCACCCGCAGCTCTCGACCACTGCCGCGCCCTCGCCGCCCGCACCACCGCCCACCCCCAGGCCGACGCGCTCGCCCCGGACGACGCGCCGCACACCGGAGAGCATCTCGCCCGTCCTCTTCCCGCTCGTCCGCCACCTCACCGCAGCGGGCGGCGGCGCCGCACTCGCACGGCGCATCCTCGGCATGTGAGCACGTGCTCCGTTGAACGCCCGTGCGATCAAGGGAGCAGAAGAGCCCAGCCTGGCGGGGTCTCTAGTCAGACACAGCAGGGCCTGGCTCGAACGCCCACCCACCGCAGTGGCCGCATCTGGTGACCTTGCGGTGGCGCCACGCCAGGTAGCCCTCGACGGTCAGACTGACGGGCCACATGTGCGAGATCCAAACGAGTACAGCGAGTACAGCATTGAGTCTTGGCCAACGACGAGGAAGTTGGTTTCGTCGTTGCAGTCGCAGCTGAGGACTCCACGCACTCGTCCTGCCCTGTTGAACCCGTAGAGGACGGCGCCGCCGAGTACGAACACGACCACGCCGGCGCAAATGCTCATGCCACCACGGTAGGTGCAATGTCTCTAGCCGACCGAGAGTGTCCCGATAACGGCAGTGGCCGGCTGTCGCCCAGAAGGTGACCGCCTTGCGGATGCGCGTGTTGCAGCTGGCGCTCGCGCGGTCACGGACTTGGAAGGCAGGACAAGCTCAGCCGAGAAGTCTGGCGATGAGTTCCTCGCGCGCGCAGACGCCGGTCTTGCGGTAGATCGATTTGAAGTAGTCGTTGACGGTGTGGGGAGACACCTCCAGACGCCGGGCGATCTGTTTGGTGGCCATGCCCTGCAGAACGTGCCCGACGATCGCGCTTTCCCGAGGGGACAGGCCATGCCACAGCGCCATCGCCGGCAGCAGTTCGGTGCCGGTTGCCGGTTGGATCGTCACGGCCACCGCGCCTGGTCCTGCGCCGATCATGGGCTGGGCACGCAAGGCGATCCATCCGCGCCGGGTGGGGACGCGGGTCAGGCGGGGCGCACCCGTCCCGCGCGTCGCCTGGGTGAGGTTCCAGACGGTGCTCTCCAGCAGCGCATGCGGCTGGACGAGCGCGGCGGTGGACACGGCGGCGGGCACGGTCCCCAACTCACCGATCCAGTCGCGCACGGACGGGGTGGCGGCCACGACCGTCTCGTCGGCTCCGACGACCAGCACTCCCGGTGGCCGGTCCAGACTGCTGGGCTCCAGCGGCCGGCCGGACACATAGCGCTTCATCGCGGCGACAACGCTCCTGCCCAGCCGCTGGACGCGCGCCGCCTCGACCGCCGAGAACGGCCGGGCCCTCCGTGCGCGTACCAGGACCAGGCCGCCCCAGGTGACCCCTGCGCCGACCAGCGCGACACGCAGTTCACTGCCGACGCTCTCCCCGGCCATCACCGCGCGCATCGAGGGACTGCGGCAGGGCCCGGGACCATCGGTATTGAGCACCGCCGCACGGTGCGGGCCATCGACCAGCCGCTCAAAGGTGACGGGATGCTCGCCTTCCGATCGGTCGCCCAGAGTCAGCCGGCGGGCGGCCGCAGGGCTGTAGCCGTGCTCTCTGGCAAGGAAGGACCCGGCGCCGGTGACCGGGTCCACTGCGGCGAGCATGTACCCGTCGTGCGGCACCACCCGCCCGATCCACTGTGAGATCGCCGTACCCAGCTCCGCATTGGTGCCGGCCTCTGCCGCAGCCCCGATCACCGCGGCGCTCGCTCCCCCTGTCACCCGGGCAGTATCACGCGACACGCTGATCGGTATCCCTGGCCCACCGGCCTGGCTCTCTGGGAGGCGACGGGAACGTCACCATCACGACCCGGCAGGACCGGCCCGCCTCACCAGCGCACCAGAACCAACAACACGAGCCGGAGGGTGAAGCAGCCGACGTATCACGGCCACCCCCTAAATCAGGGGGTACTGCGGCCGCCTGCCGATGCGCGAGCGTGGCTGGTGCACGGAGCCCTCACATACAGGAGGCATCATGACCATCAAGCTCAAGCTCGCCGCCGCCGCCCTCACCCTCGCTGCAGGGACAAGCGGCCTGGCCCTGGCCCCCAGCGCCGCCCTCGCCGCGCCCGCGGCACCGACCTCCGCGCCGAGCAGGGCGCTCGCCGCGCCCGCCTTCAACGCCAGCGGCACCTACCAGCTCTTCCAGAGCAATGGGGCCGCCCCGCGGGTCAACGTGACCCAGGACGGCAGCGGCAGGCTCTTCGGGTCCGCATCCTTCGGCGACACGGTCGGGACGATCGAGGAAGGAGCGGTCGAGGGCACCTCCATCTCCTTCACCATCGGATGGTCCAGCGGGGCCCGGGGACGCTACGTCGGCTCGCTGGGCTCCGACCGGCGCCTGACCGGCGTCACCTTCGACCTGACCCATCCCTCCAGCCAGGCGACCTGGTTCACCAACCGCACCTTCTGAGACCAGCACTCACTGTCGACCGCGTCCCGCCAGGCCCGGGCATGAGCAAGAACAAGGGTCCGGGCACATGGTCGGGGGACGCGCGGGCCGCCCCTGCTCCCTTGATCGCCGTCTGTTCAGGCGTTCTCTCCCGGACGCGTCCCCAGGGCCAAAGCGGAGATCTCGGCGCAGGTCACGGGGCGTACACAGCGGCGCTGCTCCCTTGATCGCCCGCCTGGTCAAGGGAGCAGGACCTGGGGACTCCCTGGATCATCCGAGTGGTTACCGGAGCGGCGCGCCCTGGCAAGCCCCCAAACGGACTGGGGAAAGGGGGTCGCCGGGATGCACGGGCTGCCGCGGTTGGACGGTGATGCGCTGCGACGCACGCGGCACGCCCGCGGTCGGCGCCTGGATGCACTGGCGGCGACCGTGGGCAGCGGCACGACCCGCCAGCAGCTGATCGACTACGAGCCCGGTGCGCGCCGCCCCGATCCGCCCCGGCCAGCGGCGCTGACCGGGGCGCTGGAGGTGCACCCGAGCAACTGGCCGGGATCGAGCCCTGCTGGGCGTCACTGGCCGATCTACGGCACTGGGCCGGCCTGACCGCCCAGCAGGCGGCCCCCTGGTTCGAGTTCTCCCGCTGGTCGCTGCTGCGAGCCGAGCAGACCGGCCGGATCCCGATGTTGCACCACCGCGCTGTCTTCATCGCCAACGCCGTCGCCGCCTACGACCGCCCCTACGACATCGTGCCGGGCGCCCTGCGACGCACCGAACTCCGCGCCCAGCTCGCCGGCCTGCTGCCGGCACCGCCGCCCTACTTCGCACTGCCGCCCGCACCCGACGCCCTCAACCGCCGCCGCGCCCTCGCCGCCCGCACCACCGCCCACCCTCAGGCCGACGCACCGCACACCGGAGAGCATCTTGCCCCGCCCTCTTCCGGCTCGTCCGCCGCTTCGCCGCGGCGGCCGGGGCAGGCGCCGCGCTCGCACAGCGCATCCTCGGTGTGTGAAGCGCGCGTGCTCCGTTGAAGGCCCCGTGCGTATCAAGGGAGCTTCAGCCTCAAGCCGCGGTAGTGGCCCGCGGGGAGGATCGGAACGGCCAGTAGCGGCTCGTCCGCGAGGATGGGGCGGGCCCCCGTTGGCCGTCGTACGGCCAACGGGGGCTTCTGCCCCTGGTGACACGGACCTGAGTCTCGGGCCTCATCGGCTGGCCAGAGGGCTCGGTCGCCATCAGCATCGTTCGGTTGCTGCTCAAGCTCCGCAACCCGCCCGCCTCTCCACCGCCCCCGGCCGAAACCCGCCTGGTCAATTCCCGGCTCCGAGCCCCGGCTCCGCGGGACGCTCCTCGACCCACGTGCGCTCGTCGGTCCATGCCACCGGTTGGAGGTCGTCGAGCGTCATGCCGCGGACGCCGGTCATCACCGTGCCTCGCAGGTTCGCGCCGCTCAGGTCGGCGTCGAGCAGGTCCACACCGTCCAGGCGGACGCCGCGGAGGTCGGCGTCGACAAGGTCCGCACCGCTCAGATCCACCTCGTGCAGGGTCACGTCGCAGAGATAGAGGCCGTGCAGGTCCGCTTCGCGCAGGTCGGCGCCGCTCAAGTTCGCGCCGATCAGGACCGTGCGGCTGAGGATGGCGCCTTCCAGCCTCGCGCCGCTCAGGTCGGCGTACGCCAGATGGGCGTTGCGCAGATTCGTGTGGCGTAGGTCCGCCTCGCACAGTTCCGCCGCGTACAGGTGGGCGTAGCTCAGGTTCAGGCCGCCGAGACGCGCCCGGCTGAGGTCGAGGCCGCTGAGGTCGAGCCAGTGGTGCTGGCGTGGCACGCGGCCCAGCGCGGTGAGCGCAGCCTGCACATCGGCCTCGGGTCCCGCCGTCTGCCGGGGGCGGGGGACCGTCGGGAGCATCAGCCGGTCGTCCAGCCGGGAGGCCGGGGCGCGGCGGCGGACGAACGCCTCCAGCGCCCGCGCCGGCCCTTCGAGCGGGGACGGCGAGTCGTCGGCCAGGCGCATCAGCGCGTCGATGCCGTCCAGCCGGACGCCCATCTCCGCCGAACCGAGCCGCTCCACCGCCCGCGCAAGTGTCCCCACCAGACCATGATCGGACATAGCCGTCGTGCCGTCATGACGGTACGACGGCATGACGGCGGTTGCTCTACGGCTGGCGGGTGCGCAGGCGGCGGCCACGCTACCGACAGGCGTCGCTGCAGTAGCGGCGGGACGTCCGGTCGGGGCGGGCTGCGGCTGGTGGTCGCAGCCGGGGCCGGCGCACCCCGGCCGCTGGCGCTGCGTGGCGATGGTGATCTGGTCGGCGAGCGCGGCCAAGCGCACGGCCTCGGGGTCGGGTGGGGCAACTACTCCAGCGAGGCCCGCACCGCACGGCGGAGCTGGTCAGCGATGTCCTCCAGGACCTGGGCGGCGGGCAGCAGCCGGGCCGAGCGTCCCCGGATGCGCTGCGGGTGTTCCAGTCCGGCAGCGCGGCCGCGGCGACCCGCCGGGCCAGCTCGACGCACCGCTGCGACAGCGCCTCCAGCTCCTGCGAAGCCGACGGGTTGGTCCGACCCAACCGGGCGATCTCCTGCTCGGTGCCCGGGCGTTCGGCCAGGCGCCGCCGCGTCAGCTCAGCCTCGGCCGCGCGGGCCAAAGGCTTCAGCTGCCGCACGAGCTCGTCGATGACGTCGAGATCCACCGACGCACAAGCCGTGCTGAAGAATCATCCGGGCGCGTTTGGTGGTGTAGTCACTGCGCTTCAGCGCACCACGCACCTGCCCGCTTGTTGGCCATGTACAAGCCGACGGCCGCCGATACGGGCGACCTGACCGCCGCCCGCTCCCACGGCATCATCGACGCGCTCACCCAACGGGCGATCGCGTGCTACGCCGACAAGGGATACCTCGGCGCCGGCAGCGCCATCGGCACGCCCTACCACCGCCACAAGCACCGCAAGTTCGGCCGCCGCAAGAAGCTGTTCAACCGGCACCATGCCAAGACCCGCTCCGTCGGGGAGCAGGGCGCCGCCGCCCTCAAACGCCGGCACATCCTGCGCCACACTCGCTGCTCACCAGCCCGGCTGACCACCATCGTCCAAGCAATCCTCACCCTGCACCATCACGCCAGCCGAGGTTGGAAACAGTTCCATGGTCACCATCCCTCGCCACCTGGCCGAAGCGGGCATGCCCGACACCGTGTTGGGCGTGCTTCGCAACGCCGGGTGCCGCATCGAAACCGGCACCGGCAACGTGTTCGCGTTCGCGCCCGACCGCCGCCTGATCGTGGCCTTCATGCCCGAGGCGACAGGTTCGCCCCCGCCATCAGCAACCTGTCCGTATGGGAACCGCCACGGGTGATCCGCGCTTACATCCATGGCGAGTTGAACGAGGTGGCAGGGGAGGCAACGATCACCTCGCAGACACCGGCCGAGTTCATCACCGCCTTCCCGGTCGACCTGGTCCGCAAAACCCCACTCGACCCCGAACGCGACGAACCGGCACCACCCGCACTCACCGACCAGTGAACCCCCAACAGCGGCCCGGCCACCCGGGCCGCCAACCCACCCGGCCAGATGTCCGGTTTGAGTGAATGGAGGCGGCGCTCGGAAACCATGATCGTCCCCGGTCCGGCCCCGCGAGCCAACATGGGAACGAAACGGGACGGAACGGATGGGGAGCAAAGCGGAGCGTTCTCGCGTTTTCCCTGGTCAAGATGGGTGGGTCGCGTGGGACTCGAACCCACAACCTACGGATTAAAAGAGCGCCAACGGTGGTGCCGCGTGCCGTTCTGTACGCGTTCAGCCCCATTCCGGTGCCAGACCGTGCCGTCGCGCACCGATCCCGCCGAGCCAACAACGAGCCGGCATGGCTGTTCGCGGCTGCTGTGCGGTCGAAGCCGAATCCCACTATCCCGGCAAGGGCACTCCGGTTCCGATCCAGGCAGGCGACGTCGCCACCATCGACCGGTACGGCTACATCCGCATCGTCGACCGCACCGAAGGATCTCGTGAAGTCCGGCGGCTCATGGATCTCCTCGGTCGAACTCGAGAACGAGATCATGATCCACCCTGACGTGGTGGAACCGGTGGTCATCGGCATTGCCGACTCCCGATGGGGCGGGTGTCACGTCCCGGATGCGGTTCTGGGGTGCTTCTACGGCGCGGGGGTGCCATGGC
Organism: Actinomadura rugatobispora; assembly: GCF_055379765.1. Classification (NCBI taxonomy): domain Bacteria; kingdom Bacillati; phylum Actinomycetota; class Actinomycetes; order Streptosporangiales; family Thermomonosporaceae; genus Actinomadura; species Actinomadura rugatobispora. The sequence goes on from NZ_AP029191.1 coordinate 4,096,429, forward strand.
ACTCCGCCTCGACGTCAGAGACTCTCTTGCCGTCGTGCGCGGCCGCCGGTCCGGGGGGGGCCATGGGCGAACGGAGCGGCCTGGATGTCGTAGAGCACGCGGTAACGGCTGTCCGGGTCGGACAGGAGCTCGTGCGGGGTGCCGCTTTCGACGAGGCGGCCCTTGTGGAGAACATGGACGAGGTCGGCGTGCTGGACCGACGCCATGCGGTGCGTGATGAGCACGACGGTCTGGCCGCGGTCGGCCACCGCGCGGATGTGGTTGAAGGTGTGCTCCTCGGCCTTGGCGTCCAGGGCGGCGGTGGGCTCGTCCACGATGAGGACGTCGGCCTCGCGGTAGTGGCCGCGGGCGATCCCCAGGCGCTGCCACTGGCCGCCCGAGAGTTGCACGCCGCGGACGAAGGTGCGCGAGAGCAGGGTGCGCCAGCCGTGGGGGAGGTCGTCGACGAAGTCGGCGCCGGCGTCCTCGGCGGTCGAGAACAGCCGCCGCTCGTCGACAGGGTGCCCGGTGCGGGAGATGGCGACGTTGACCGCCGCGGTCATGGGCCAGCGCACGTGGTCCTGCTGGATGAGGGCGAAGCGGGCGAAGATCTCGGCGCGGTCGGCGGTGGCCGCGTCGACGTCGTCCCAGTGGATACTGCCGGTGTCGGCCAGATACAGCCCGCACAGGAGTTTCGCCAAGGTGGTCTTGCCGCTGCCGTTCTCGCCGACCAGGGCGACGATACGGCCGGTGGGCACGGTCAGGGTGACGTCGTGAAGAGCAGGATGCGGGCTTCCGGGGTAGGTGAACGTGAGGTTCCGCACCCGGATCGCCTCCACCTTGCGCGGCAGCGGACCTCCACCCGTGCGGATCAGGTGTCGGGCGGATTCGGCGAGGAACCGGCGCAGGTCCGCCACGTGCAGCGATTCGCGATGCAGGACGTTGATCCGGCTGACCAGGTTCTCCAGCGCGGTGGAGCCCTGGCGGATGGCCAGGACCGCCGTGCCCGCGCCGGCCAGGGCCAGAGCGCCCGACCACAGCAGACCGGCGAGGAGACCGTAGGTCGCCACGGCGATCAGGCCGGTCAGGGAGGAGGCGGTGATTCTCAGGCGGGCGGTGAGCCGGGCGAGGCGGTCCTGCTCCGCTTCCTCGGCCTCGGACATCAGCCGGTGGTGCTCCAGGAGGAAGGGACCCGCGTCATGGACCCGGACCTCGGCGGCGGCGTCGGTGCCGGTCAGCAGATCGGCGACCGTGCCCGCGGCCCGGTCGTACTGCAACCAGCGGTGAAAGGACTCGTACCGGTGCCTCGCGACGGTCAGCGTCGCCCACATGCCCGGCAGCACCATCACCGCGAGCATCAGCACGAGCAGCCAGTGCAGCCGGGCGAGTACCCCGCCCATCGCGGCCAGTGAGAACAGCAGGCCGATCACCGTGACGGACTGCTCGACCATCCGGCGCGCGGAGACCGCCGACAGCTTCGCGCTTTCGAGCAGCCGGTGGAAGGCGTGGTCCTCAAGGGCGACCATCTCCACGCGGCTGGAGCGCTCAAGGTAGCTATGGCGCACCAGCCGCTCCACGCGCGGTCCCAGCGGCTCGCTGAACCGGGCGGAGACCGCTGTGCACACCGCGCCGACCGCGGCCACGGCGGCGAGGAGGACCGCGATCGGGATCACCGAGCGGAGCCGGGCGTCCATCGTCCCCCCGGCGAGCAGCGCGGCCAGCGCGGCGTTGACGCCGAGCAGTCCCACCGCCCGCGCGGCCCCGCGACACAGCTCGGCCGCCAGCACCGCGAGGACCGCTCCGCGGTCCGCCCGCCAGGCGAGACCGGCCGCCGCACCCAGCAACCGGGGCAGCGCCGCGACGCTCTGCCGGGCACCGAGCTTGAACCAGTCGCCGTCGTGCCGCGTCCAACTCGCGTCGTACAGCAGCCGTCCTCCGAACAGCTGCTCCTCCGAGGCCGACGGCGGCGGCCCGTCCCCCGCCGTCCGCCGGGACCCGCGCCGCGCGGCCCATCGCTTGCGCACGAATATCTCCTCCGGGGGGCCGGGCATATCCGGCTGCTCGGACATGCCCGGCCGGTCGGTGACGCGCCGGGAGAGCGGACGGGCCGTTACGGTCGAGCCGCCCTCAGCAGCAGCCGGGGACAGGCTGGTTGTCCGACCACATCGTTATAGGGCATGTGCACGACGAGCCGTTCACGTTGCAGCAGCTGTAGAGGCCGGTGGGACCGGCGCTCGGGGTGTGCTGATCGAGAATCGCCGACACGCGGATATCGAGGTCGAAAAGGTCCTCGTCGTCGGGGGCGAGGGTGATCGCTTCTGTGGTCAACTTGCCAATCCTTTCCTGTGGGGCCGGGAACCTGTCCTCAGGTTATCTGCGCCCGGTTGCCGGGTGGTGTTGCCGCAATGTGGCGAACGTCGGCAGCGCATTACCAACGGCATCGGTGTACGTCAGGTGTACGTCACCCACTCGGCGCGGATCGTCCCCCCGGCGGGCGGTTCCGGATGGCCCGAAGAGCGAGTGTCCCCAGGTCACGGCAGCGGATCTCCCGTTCCCTGTCCACCCCCAGAAGCCGGATCGCCTGGATATGGGCGAGGCTCTCGATGATGTTCAGCTCACTCACGGTGAGCCGCCCCATTTCGCGGAGGAGCCGGATGTGCTCGCCCGCTTCCCGGACGGCGTCGTGCTGTTGCGCGAGAATCGGCTCCAGGGCCGCCCGGTAGCCCGCCGCGCGCACATCCGGGCGAAATTCGCCCGGGGCGAGTACTTCACACAGCAGCGGGCGGATCTCCCGGAAGCGCTCCCGCGTGTCGTCGAGCATCTTCCGTTCGGCATTCCGCGGGCGCGGAAAAGGAAAAGAGGGAAGGCCCCAGCTCAGATACAGCGCATGGATCGAGGCGCTGCAGATGATCTCGGTGTCGAAGGCGGCCGGTTCCGCGAGCGCGAGCCGCACGAGATCGACGGAGACGTCGCTGTTGCGGAAGAACACGGTCTCCAGTCTGTCGATGGCGTCCGGGCCGCCGTACCGTTCGACCTCACGGTCGTAACTGGTGAAGGCGAGGTCGGTCGCCAGCCCGGCCGCGACGAGCCCACGCCCCCAGGCGGCGCATCCGGTCATGAGCTCCGCCGCCCCGTCGGGACGCCGTGCGCGAAACCGCAGCCGCAGGTGGGGCAGCGGATCGCCGTAGCGAATGAAGAACCAGCGATCGATCAGTCCCGACTCCCGGATCTCCTGCACGAACGCGTGCAGCGGTCCCGCGATGACGGCGTCGTGCTGGTCGGGGGCCGAGTAGAGCTTCAGGTGGATCCACTGGTCCCCCGGGAGCCAGCGGCGGGTGACGGGCGGGGGCCGCACGGCCGGGGGCTCCGCGGTGCGGAGCGGCTCCCGCAGCCGCAGGGGGACGGTGATCTCCGAGTGGTAGGGGCGGCCCGCGCGGTCCCGCACCCACAGTTCACGAGGACCGGGATACGCCTCGTGCAGGGTGATGGACCGCGACCACGCGTCCCGTCGCCGCCGCACCACCTCGCGATGCAGCTCGTCCACCCACAGAGGATGCTCCAGGTCGAGCAGCAGCCGGTTGTCGAACTCCGTGAGGTAGACGTAACGGGGGACATTCCACGTTTCGCGCCAACTCCGGCAGGCATGGAAGAAGTCGTCGGCCGTCGCGTCGCCGTCGGGGAAGCTCGTCCTGCCGATCGTCCATTTCGCCAGGTGCACCACCGTCCTGCTCCTGGTGAGGCGGGGAAGGAACGGCGCCTCGCTGAGGGGCCCCCAGTCGAACATCGCTCCCTGGGTGAATCCGTCCGCCGAGAACTCCAGCAGTGCGCGGCACACGTTGGGGGCCTGGACCCAGGAAAGGGCGTGGCTGTGCCCCACCGAAAGCCGCCGGCCCAGCCTCGCGGAGCGCAGGTAGAAGTGGGTGGCCGTCGCCCCGAGCAGGATGTCCTCCAGCGCGATCCGCCGGTCCGGCGGCAGTGTGGGCTCCATGTTGACGGCGATCTCGTAGGGACGGACTCCGGGATGCCTCGCCACATTCGAGCCCGCCCATCCGGGCGGGTGGTAGTTCAGCTCCGCGAAGGCGATATCCGGCCGCAGCTCCTCCTCGGCGCGCGAGTGCTCGCGAAGCCCACTGACCAAGCCCTCGCCGAGGAGATGGCCGAACCGGCCGAAGCCCTGCATTCCCCCGGTGTATCCGAAGGCGCCCACGACGAGCCGCCAGTCGCCTTCCTCCATCGCACGCGGCCCCTCCGCGGCCAGTTGGAAGTACAGATCGAGCGACGTCCTGGGACGGCACACAGGGTCGTCGGGACTCCACGCGGCCAGTCTTCGGAACCAGTCATCGTGCAGTTCGACTTCTCGCAGCCCGTGCCGCGACGCGTGGGACGCGAGCTCGATCAGCGCGCGGTCGCGCGCCGCGGTCGGCTCGGCGGCCCCGGAGGGCAGCGGCAACTGGCGCGGCGGCGCGTGGTAGCCGTTCGGAGGACCCAGTCCGGTCTCGGGTCTGAGAGCGTCGAGCAGGGGCAGTTCGGAGTCGGTTCCGTAGTGTTCGAGGAACCTGTGGTGATATTCGGCGATGTGCCGCGGTCGCGGGCGGACACACCCGAGGCGCATCAGCGTCTCGGCGGCGTCCGCCGCGGCCGAGGCGATGTCTCCGGACAGTTCGGCCGTCGCGGCGAGCGCCGTGTCCTGCCGGTACGTCGCCCCGGTGAACCCGGGTGTCAGGTCGCGCTGGTGCGCCGACAGCGCTTCGAGTGCCCCCGTGGTGGCCCGGCCCCCGCGGCGGTCCACCTCGTCGGTGAGCCGCCTCGTCTCCCGCAGGCCGAGCACGACGTCCGGGCTGATGTCGAGGCGGGTCAGGCGCTCCATGAGGTACTGCTCGGGCACCGGTTCGGTCAGGGACGGCCTCAGGCCGCTCTGCAGAATCCGCAGCTCCCACAGCCGGTTGAGCAGCACGCGGATCTTCTCCTGGGACACCGTGGGGAACAGGTCCGCGAGGCCGGCGACCAGCTCACCGAACGCCGGGCCGGCGTGAGCGAGGTCCAGGGCCGCCTCGACCGGCCGGTTCAGCCTGATCTCGACCCGGTCCCCGGCCCGCCCGGACCGGGTGTCGTGCCGGAAGAGGACGAGGACCCCTCCGGCCCTGTACGCGAGATCGTTGACGCGGACGGGCAGCCGATCCCGGACCTTCTCGTCGTCCTCGACCTCCTTCATCACCGTGTGCAGCCAGGCGCCGTCGGCCCGGGTCCGGGTCAGGAGGACCGGGTCGTCGTCCAGCAGCACGGACGTCCGCTCGGTGAAGGCGCCCGCCGACACCCCGGCGAACAGCCCGTAGGGAGTCGGCCGTGTCGACATGCGGGTGAGATAGCGCAGCAGCGCCGAGTACGTGCGGTCGGCCTTCCGGCGCCCTGCCCCCTCCCCCTCCCGCGTCTGCTCGACGGCCCTGCCGAGGGCGGGACTCGCGACGTGCAGCGCCTGCCTGACACGGGCCTGGCCGGCCAGCGCCAGCAGGGCCCTCCGGCCCTCGGCCCGCCGCTCGCCCAGCGAGCCGTCCGACGACTCTGTGCACGGGGCCTCCGCCTCATCCGCGGCGGGTGCGCCGAGATTCTCCAAGGTGTGCGCGTGCAGAACCGGAGCGCGCAGCATGAAGAAGCCGGATGACACGTACAGCGACTTCCCGCCATGGTCTCCGCGGGCATGGCGGCCGTCCGCCGTTCGCACCATGTGCTCGCCTCCCAAGATGCTCAGTCCACCAGCAGGGCGCGGGCCCAGCCGGGCGGGGCGGCCGACGGCGCCGACATCAAGGCCAAGGCGACGCCCGCGGCCCCTTCGAGCAGTCCCGGGTTGTCGACCCACGTTCCCTGCGGCGCGTCCCCCGGTTCGGGCGCCGCGACCGGCGCCAGGTAGTCCCGGATCACGAACGGCGATCGGGGATCGCACCGGCCGAGCAGTTCCTCGGTCAGGACGGGGAGCGCGGCCCTCGCCGGATCCGAGTCCGTGCGGTGCGCGAACTTCCGGCACACCAGAACCAGTCCGGCGAGGCCGTGGCAGAGGCCGGGGTACACCGGTGCCGCACCTCCACCGAGGACACGCCGGAGCGTTGCCTCGAAACCCTTGACGGCGACGTCACGTACGGAGTCGTCCGCGAGCACGTCGGCCGCGTCGAGCAGCGCGGAGCAGATCCCCGGAGAGCCGTAGCAGTACGTGGGCCCGCCGATGCTCGACATGTGCGGGGTGACGGCCCCGGACTCGTCGAACGGCATGACCCTGGGCCAGAAGAGGCCCGACGAGTTCGTCTGGACCACCGAAACCAACTGCGTGGCCAGTCTGTGGATCGCTTCGCGCGAGCCTCTGGGACGGTGGCCGCCGGACCACGCCCGGCTCAGCGCGGCCAGGGGACCGGGAATCCCGTGGGCCAGCCCGAGATCGACGTAGCCGTGCGGATACTTGCCGAGATCTCTGGGCGGCTGGTTCTCCGGCGGAATGCACCAGGGCGCCCACCGGTCCTTGTCGTGATCGAGCTCGCACAGACCGATCAGCTGCTCGGACAGTTCGCGTACGCAGGGGCCCATGACCGGATCGGCGGGCGACACCGAACTGAGGCTGCCCAGAGTTCCGGCCGCTCCCGAAATGGTGTCGTAGACACGGAACGAGAGGGAACCGGCCGGCCGCCGTGACATTTCACCGACCTGTTCCCTCATCTGCCCGTGCAGGGTGTGCAGGCTCTTGGCGTAGCGACGGTCGTGGGAGGCGAGATCGCTGAGCGCCAGCGCCAGCCCGGCGGTGCCGTCGGCGATTCCCGCGCTCGTCACAGGAGCCTGGCGGGTGCAGGCGACGGCCTGCCGCAGCCACCTGCCCGCGTAGAGGATCCAGTCGTCGGCGGCCCGATCCAGCACCCGCGCGGCATGCGAGAAGGCCAGGGCGAGTCCTGTGGCGCCCCCGTACATCGACACGCCGTCGTCCCAGATGGGCCGGCTCGCCTCGTTGCGGACCGTGGTCGCGGCCTCGGACACCGCGTCCCTGTCGGCCAGCCTCAGCATGATCTCCCTGGCCGTGGCCCGGGCCTCGGCGCCCAGCGGTTCCGGCAGCAGCGGGCTGTCGGCGGGCCGCGGGCCGGCGGCGCGTGCAGCGCTCACAGCGTCACCCCCTGCAGGATCTTTTCGTGGAGCAGCGTCGTTTCGCGGTGGGGGTCGAGGCCGTACTCGGCGGCCGCCGTCCGCCGAAAGCGTGCGAAGACATCGAGCGCGTCGAGCGGCCGGCCGTCGAGGTAGAGGGCGATCATGAGCAGCCTGTGCATGGACTCCCGGTGCGGATACGCGCTGACCATTCCGGTCAGCCGCGGTATCACCCCGGAGCACTGCCCCATGCCTATCCGGACGGTGACGAGGTCTTCGTATGCCTTCAGTTTCGCCTCATTCAGTCGTGCCGCCTCCGCCTGCAGGGCGGGTGCGGCGGGTATGCAGTCGAAGGCCAGCCCGCGCCACCGCCCCAGGGCCTCGGACAACAATGTGGCCGCGTGCTCTCTCCGACCGTCCGACAGGGCGGTTCCCGCGGCGTCCGTAAGGTGCTCGAACTCGAGGGCGTCCAGAGAGTCCGCGGTCACCGACAACCGGTATCCGGAAGCGATCGTCGTGAGCTGACTGCTCGGCAGTCGCAGCCCGCGCCTGATCCTCCAGACATAGCCTTGTATCGTTTTACGTGCGGTGAGGGGCGGCATTCCGGGCCACAACTCGTCGATGAGTTGCTCGCTGCTCACCACGCAATTCGCCTTTGCGAGCAGCACACCGAGGACCATCCGGTGCCTGGCCGCGGCCAGGTGAATGGGCATGGTGCCACGATGGACCGTGAGCGGGCCGAGCACACCGAAGCGCAGCGGGCCCTCTTCCTCCCGCACGCTCGACTGCATCCTCATCCACCCCCGATTTCTCATCGCGCCCATGTCATTTTTCACCGGAAGAGCCACAACGCGGTCGCGATCACATTTTTCGCTCGAGTTCATTTCCTTCATTTACGTAAGCCCTACTCAAGAGTGTGCACGCCGCGGCCGAGCCTGTCTTACGGATGAGTGCACAGGTCTTCAGTCTGTGCGCATCAGCGTGTACTCCTGGCGGAATTGGCGCGGTGAGAGGCCGTAGGCGGCGCGGAACACCTGGCTGAAGTGCGCGGGCCCGGAGAATCCCCACCTGGCTGCGATCGCGCTGATCGGACGGGCGGCCAGCCCCGGGTCGGCCAGGTCGCGTCGGCACCGCTCCAGGCGGCGCCGGCGGATCCAGCCGGCCACGGTGAGCTCCTCGGCGCGGAACAGCGCGTGCAGGTAGCGCAGCGAGATGTGATGCGCCGCCGCGATCGCGCCCGGGGTCAGGTGCGGATCATCAAGGTTGTCGTGGATGAAAGCGTGGATCTGGGCCAGCAGTGCGCGCCGCCTGGTGTGGAGTGGCAGCGCGCTGTGGGCGTCCAGTGCGCCGGCCAGCGCCACGGTCAGCACATCGAGCGCGACCGTGGACAGCCTGGCGGTGTCGGCCGGGCTGAGTTCGGCCATCTGCCGGGCCAGCTGCAGCAGGAACTGCGAGGACAGCGCACCGATGCCCCGGTCACCCGGGACGCGGACGCAGGTCAGGTCCCGCAGGCCCCGCTCGGGCAACGGCAGCGACGAGCGCGGGAACCGCATGGCCAGCGACTGAGCCGCCGGGGGCTCGGGCGCGAACCTGGTCAGGCAAGGGCGCGAGCTGTCGCGCAGGATCAGATCCCCGGCACGGAGCGCCGCGCACCGGCCGTCCTGCTCCCCGAACACGCGGCCGCGCACGGCGAAGGTCACCAGGAAGTCTTCGGGATCCGACTGCCGGATCAGCTTGGGTGTGCGGTGCACCGACAGCGGCGTCGAAGTCAGTAGTGCCACCTCCACGAGGCCGAGCCGGGCGAAACCGGCCCGGGCATGAAATTTGTTTTCCAGGTTCGGCTCGCAGAGCACTTCAAGGGGTACCCACATTTTCGAGCTCACCTCGTGCCACATGGCGAACCGATCTTCCGCCGAGACGCCGGCGGTGGTGACCACGTCCATAGTCCAATCCATTTTCGACACCGTGCTCACCATTATCGGAAGGCGTTCCTGCCTCGTCGTCGGACGCTCGGCGTAAGTGCCTGTACGTTGTCCGGCGTACAGGCGACACCGAACCCATACCGGCGTCACACCGGGATTACCTATGGTGATATCTCCGGGGTGGGCGGAACCGTTGAATCCAGGGAGGTGATCTTGGTGGCGAAGTACATCATCGCGGGCGTCGGGCGCCTGGTGGGGATGAAGCAGGGGCGCATGGGCGGCCGCTACACGTGGCACGCGAGGAAGTGGTGACACATCCGATCGCGGACCGGGCGGCCGGCACCGCACGACAGCGCCGCGTGACGGCGGCACGGCTCCATCGGCCCGGGTGCAGGTTTGTACGGCGCACCCGGGTAGGAGAGTTCTCGGAAGGGAGATCCAGCCCGTGGGCACGACCCTTCGCCGTCCTGATGGCCCCAGGGGCCGGTTCATGCTCGGAAATACCTTCGACTACGACCGCGATCGCATCGGGTTCCTGAGACGTGCGCAGCAGCGGTTCGGTGACGTGTTCCGCTTCAGCGACGACACGACGGTCGTGCTCGACCCGGAACTGATCCATGAGATCTTCGTACGTACCAACAGCGATTTCTTCGCCGAGAGCCCGGTCTTCGCCCGCCGCCGAACGGTCGCCCGGCGGTTCCAGGACGACGCGCCGAGGACGATGATCTCCCGGCACAAGAGCTGGCAAGGAATGAAGCGGTCAGTGGTATCCGCACACGGCGCGCGCCTGGTGAGGAATTTCGACGCCGTGATGGCGCAGTGCGGCGACGATGACGTCGACGTTCTCTCGGTGATGAAGGCGTTCTCGGCGCGGGCAGTGGCCGATTTCTGTATCGGGGGCGACGGCGCGGACGCGGAGGCGGTCGCGGAGGCGGTCGCGGAGGCGGTGAGCGCGGCGGCCGGAGCGGCGGCCGAGATCATGGACAGGTCGGTGACACCGCCGTTCTGGCTCCCGCAACCCACGGTGCTGCGGGTGCATCGGACGAGCCGCCGACTCGCTCGCCGTCTCGACCGGGTGATCGCCCATCGGAGCGCCTCGGCCGCCGCTCCGGTGCCGAGGGACTTGCTCGACGTTCTCCTGGCACCTCACGGGCGCTGCCTGAGCGAGGAGGCGATACGAGATCTGCTGGAAGTCGTCCTCCGAGCCTCGCACGGCGTTCCCGGCGCCGCGTTGGCCTGGGCGGTGCGCGCCTTCGCCCAGGATCCGGGACTTCTCGAACGGGTACGCGCGGAGGCGGGACCCGCACGTGCGGCGGCGGCCGGGGCGCCGGTGGCCGCGAGCGACCTGCCGTACACCGAGGCCGTCGTCAAGGAACTGCTGCGCGCCTACACGCCCACCTGGCTGATGGGCCGTGTCGTCGGGCGGCCGACCAGCCTCGGCCCCTGGGAGTTCCTGCCTGGCGAGCAGGTCATGTTCAGCCCGTATCTGGTGCACAACGACCACCGGTGGTGGAGTGCCCCGGACCGGGTGCGCCCCGAGCGATGGCTGATCGCCGAACAGCCGCACGCGCGGTACGCGTACTTCCCGTTCGGTGCCGGCGCCAGGGTCTGCCTGGGCAGCCAGCTCGGCCTGCTCCAGTTGACGCTCGCGATCGCCCGCTTGGCGGACATCTGTGACATCGATGTGGTCGATTTCCCTGGGACCGTGCATCCCCGTGCACTGTTCGAGCCGAGCGGTCTGCGGGCCCGGTTCCGGCCGGCGGCACGATAGACGATGATCACGTCCTATCCCGATGGATCAAAGGAGAGATGGCGGTTCATGCAGGCCCCGACGTGACCCCCGACATACCTGGAACCCGACCTCCGTGCCCTCGACCGCGATCTCGTCCTGGTCGTCCGAGAGTTGCAGTTCCTTTCCACGGCCGCGGACGCGATCCCCGTGCGACGCGTCCGGGGTGGACCTGCCAGCCCTGCGGGCGGGCGACCTGGCGGCGCTGGCCGACGTGGTGTGGGACGAACGCACCATCTGGCCTGCCGGGTGGCGCGAACACATCCGCGCCCGCTCCGATCCGGTACCGGGTCCGTGGCGGCACCGGGCGCGACCCCGCCGAGGTGACGGTCACCTGATGGCCCCCACCTGGTTGCTCCTGCGCGGACCCCATCCGATCGATTTCCAACCCCTGCTCAGCCACTGCACCCGGGGCCGTCGATCGTGGGCGGCGCCAGCGATCTGACTCCCAGAGGGAGACGCCGCGCCGTGCTGGTGTGACGGGCTACGACGCTCAGGCCACCTGGGAGGTCATTTCCGCAGCGGCTGCTGGACGCACCGCCGCCGAACTCCAGGCCAAGTCCCGCCACGCCCACCTGGCCGGCCTCGGCGCCTGCGTCCGCCTCGGCGAACAAACCTCCGCCCGCGTCACCGCAGACACCGATCCAGCCGCCCGCCGACACCCCCGCTGACCGTCGGCCTCAGCCGCCCTGTCGCTACTGGTCGTTCCGATCCTCCTCGTGGGCCTGTCGGTTCCAGGTCCGTGGGGCTGCCTCATTCCAGGCCGCGGTGAACACCGTGGCGGTCTGCTGGGCGGTCAACTGGCCGAGCGGGATGGTGTCGCCGAACTCGCGGCGCAGCCGCCGCAGCCATGAGCTGGCTGCGCCGCCACGACGAGCACCAGGAGGGTGACCTGCCCTGACAGGGAACGCATAGCCGGCCGCTAGGCGGGATCCGGTTCTCTCGTGTGGACGGGTCGCGGGGGCGAATCGGGTCACAGGACGTGGGGAGGCCCCGCGCGAACTTCCTGCACGAGAGGGGAGCACCGGGTGAAGAGAATCGGCGCACTCGCGACGCTGACGCTGCTGGGCTCGGCGGCGTTCATGCTCACGACGGCCTCGCCGGCGGCGGCCCAGGAGGTGTGCGTGTACGAGGGGGCCGACAAGGCCTGCCTGGACACCGGGACGAGGGTCGCCAGGGTCTGCGACAACGAGGCCGACGGCAACGGCGTCTACGGATGGTTCGGCGGCGACCGCTACCTGTGGGACGCGAACGGGTCGGCGGGCGGGTGCAGCTACAAGTCGTACCCGACCGCGAGCTCCGTCCAGGTCTGCGAGGACGTGTACCCCGGCATGTTCCTGGACCCCTGCTCTGGCGACTGACGGGCCGGTCGCCGGCATCGAGGCGGGGTCGGCGCCCGTTGTAGGGGGTGAGGTGGTCGTACTCCGCGCGCCTGCTGGGAGAGCCCGGCCACCAGTTGGTGAAGGAGGGCGCCCTCCGGGCGCCAGCCGGTGGCCGGGCTCTGTCACACCTTGGCCTGGAAGGTGCCCGGCGCGATGAAAACGAACGTGAGCACGCGGCGCCGGCCCGAGCGCAGGGCTCGGCTGTCACTTCTCGTTCGTTCTGGCGATCGCTCATCGCTCTGACCTGCCATTCGCCACGTGTCCATCCGTCCGCCGGACGGTCAGAGCGCTGGGGGCCGTCTCACTGCATACCGGCGATGTTCGCCTGCGGCACTCTGCCCTCAGGGGCTTCAGGCATCGAACGTGCAGCCCGACTTCAGGGAACTGGTTCTGTTGTCACCGACCCTGTTGTTGGACAGGTCTCGGTCCTCGCGGAGCGGCCCAGAATTGCCGGTCCGCCTCCAGATGCTCCTGTCCCCCTTGTAGTTCTTGTACCGGTAGAGCGTCACCCAGCAGCGCGCAGGGACCTGGATCGAACTGATGCTGTCGTTGATCTTGGCGCCGTCTGGCCAGCGGAAATCGGCGAGTTTCTTGATGTTGCCCGCGATGCACGCGTGCTGGCCGCCGAAGTTCTTCTTCTGGTACACGGCGACCCTGTTGATACCGCAGATCGCCGGCGCGGCCGACGACTCCACGGCGTGCGCGGTCCCGGCGGACGCCAGCGCGAGCGTCGCGCCGATGCTCGCCACAGCCCCCATCCACATCACTTGGGACATTCGTCAGATCCCTTCTCTCGGGTTGATTCATGCTGCATCGCAGGTGCAGTCTCCGACGCATCCTTCCGCTGTACCGACGGCAACTCGCACGTGCGAGAGAAGCCGCGGCTCTGCAATGGCCAGGCGCCCTCTGCTCCCGGCCGTGCAACTCGACTTGGAGTGCGCATTGAGGGCTCCCGTCTCCTCCGCCCTCGAGCGAGTCACCCATAAGACGCCGGGCCCCACCGTTTTGTGACACCACCGGGCACCGGGACTATCCGGCCGGACTTTCACGCTTGGCAGCCACACCGCTGGTCAGGGCCCTCGCTCCGGTTCGTGTCACCAGGCGCAAGGTAGAGCGCCCGCACCGGTCAGGGCTTCGCAGGACCGTCTCGCAGAACAGCCCGGTTGTGAGGGGAGTTCTGCGAACGGCGACCTGGGTGAACGGCGCGTGGGGTGGACGCGGCGCTGACCTCGCACAACCGGTCATTCATGAGACCACGAAGCGTCACCGCAATCACGCACAGCCACTTTGCGGCCGGTGGCACGGACCCGAGTGCAGGGCCTACGGCATCGTGCTGGGAGCCCTGCGACGCACCGAACTCCGCGCCCAGCTCGTCGGCCTGCTGCTGGCACCGCCGCCCTACTTCGCGCTGCCGCCCGCACCCGACGCCCTCAACCGCTGCCATGCTCTCGCCGCCCGCACCACCGCCCACCCCAGACCACCGCGCTCGCCCCGGACGCGCCGCACACCGAAGAGCATCTCGCCCCCGCCATCTTCCGGCTCGTCCGCCACCTCACCGCAGCGGCCGGGGCCGGCGCCGGGGAAGCTGCTGATGATCTCGGCGTCGGGGTGCTGGGCGAATGCCTCCTGGACGGCTTCGGCCAGGTCGTGCTCGGCGGCGCAGGCGGCTTCGAGCTGGCGCAGCAGCGCGGTCAGCCGACGGCCCATGGCCTGTTCGACCAGGTCGGGCAGCCGCATGTGCTCGGCGCCGAAGATCCGTCGGAGCCGTTCGACGTCCTGCTCGATGTGGCAGGCCCGCCCGGCTCGTTTGAGGGCGGCGCGCAGCTGCGCGCGGGTGAGCGCGGCCGCACGGGCCGGGGTGGGCGCCAGGGTGAGGATGACGCGGGCCTCGGCCTCGGTGACCCCACCGTTGCGCAGGTGCGCGAACGTCTCCAGCGCGGCGGCGTAGTAGTCGTGCAGCAGCGACCGGATGCGCCGGCCGAGCTGGAGGCGGTCCCAGACCGCGTCCTGCTGGGTGCGGGCCAGCACGGTGATCGCTTGCGCCGGCTCGGAGTCGGCGGGCAGCGGGCGGTGCGCGGCCATGTCGGTGCGCAGAATGTTGGCCAAGGTCAGCGCGTCCTGCGCGTCGGACTTCTTGCCTGAGGCGCCGTGCCGGTCGCGATAACGGGACACGGCGTAGGGGTTGATGGCGAACACCTGGCGGCCGGTGGCGCGCAGGCAGGCCGCGCGGTCGCTCGATTGCGACCGGGATCGGGTCGTCGGCCTGGTCACCGACGGAGGCCGGCAGCTTCAGCAGCGCGCGCAGGCCGGTGGCGTCATTGGTGATGCGGGCCTTGGCGACCCGGGTGCCGTCCTGGTCGACGACGGCGATGTCGTGGCGGCGTTCGGCCCTGTCGATCCCGCAGAACAGTGCGGCCAACGCTTCTCCAATCAGCGGACAGTCGGTCATCGGTGCAGGTCAGAACCACAGCGGAGACGCGTGGCCCGCTAATGGAAGGACTCGTCGGTCCGACATCCGATCAGTCGTTCGCGACCCCGGCGATCCGCGGGGTCTCCTTCCGCCGCGAGAGCTCACCGGCTCGGCCGCGTGTGGGAGGTCAGCCCCGCGAACGGGCTCGAACCACGAACACCACGCTTGCCCAACCACCGCCGCCGCGACGGGAGAATGCCGGGACGGCCGGTCTGGTGACAGGCCTCTGATCTGGCACGGGGCCTTCCGCGAATCAGGCTCATCGCCCGGCATCCACCGGCCACGACGCCGGAAAGTTCGGGGTGAGCAGACGCCGACCCGACCGGTCTGGGGACAGGCATCTGGTGCCCTCGCCAAGTCAGGCTCTGCGGCCGACGCCCGCTCACAAGATGCGATTAGCCGCAAAGCGAGCACGGCCAGCCCTGGTCGCTGCTGCTCAGGAGGAGGTTTGTTCGTCGTCGTGGTCGGCGAGGTGGCGGTAGAGGGTGGCGTGGCTGACGCCGAAAGCCGCTGCGACTTGCTCGACCGGTTGGCCGGCGGCGAGAGCGGCCCGGGCCGTGGCGAACTGGTTTCGGTCGGGCTGGCGGGGCTGGCCGGGCTGCTTGCGCTGGGCCTCATTGACATCGTCGAGTACGCCGGCACCAGGGGGAGTCGCGAATGTCTGCACGTAGCCGATGGCTGCCCGCAGGGCGTCTTCCAGCGGGGCGATGTCGCGGGCGACCTGGGCGAGGAGCATGCCGCCCTGAAAGGCGGAGAGCAGGAGGTAGGCCAGTCGGGTCGGGTCCGTCTCAACACCGATGCGGCCGAGCCTCTGCATCCGTTCGAGTCCATCTCGGAAGATGTCGCTCCACTGCTCGAACGCGTTCGCGAGTTCCGTGCGAACGTCAATGTCGGTCTTGATGATCTCGCTGGCGAGCGAACCGAGGCTGCAGCCTTCCTGGTAGGAGCGCTCGTAGGCGATAGAGAAGCCCGCCCATTCCCGAAGCGAGTCGAGGCTTTCAAAGTGGGTAAACCGCTCACTGCGATGGAACGTGAGGACGCGCTCGGCCTGCCACTCGATGACCGCGAGGACAAGGCTCTCCTTGGTCGGGAAGTAGTGGTTGAGCTGTGATCCGCTGATGCCTGCCGCGCGACGGAGCTGCTCGTTGTTCGTCGCGTGGACGCCCTTGGTGTAGATGAGCTCCGAGCGTGCTCGAGGATGCGGGCTCGGGTCGCCTGCCCCTTGTCCGTGAGCTTCTGCGGCACCCGGGCTTCCGTTGTGGCTTCCATGACACACACGATTACCCAGATTGGGCCTGTCAGCCCACATTCGCGTCGTATTGACTGCCGCGATTGGGCTGACAAGCCCAGAACGTGGCGCCGAGAGCCGGCGAGCACGAGATATACGGAGGCACCCATGAAGGCAATCGTCGCGATGGATCAGGCCGCGGAAGCAGCCGGGATCACCCTCGCGGAGCGGCCTGAGCCGACGCCGGCGATCAACGACGTCGTCGTTGAAGTCCACGCGTCGGGTTTCGTCCCCGCGGAGTGGGAGTGGCCCTCGACGTGGGTCGATCGCTCCGGTCACGATCGCGCCCAGGCGATCATCGGCCACGAGTTCGCCGGTGTGGTCTCCTCCCTCGGCTACGGCACGACGGGACTCTCGCTGGGACAGCGGGTGTTCGGGATCACGGACTGGCATCGCGATGGGACGCTGGCCGAGTACGCGGCCGTGGAGGCACGCAATCTTGCGCCGCTGCCGGGGAACGTCGACTTCACGGTGGGTGCGAGTCTGCCGATCTCCGGCTTGACCGCGTGGCAGGGCCTGTTCCAGCACGGCCGCCTTCAGGCGGGGCAGAGCGTCCTCGCACACGGCGCCGCCGGCGCCGTCGGGTCAGTGGTGACGCAGCTCGCCCGGGAGTTCGGCGCCTACGTCATCGGTACCGGTCGGGCGGCGGACCGCCAGGCGGCGCTCGACTTCGGCGCGAACGAGTTCCTCGACCTCGACCATGAGGATCTCGGCGACATCGGCGGGGTCGACCTGGTCTTCGATGTCATCGGCGGTGATATCCAAAGGCGTTCGGCGAGCATCATCCGGCCTGGCGGGACGCTGGTGTCGGTGGTCGGACCCGTTGAGGCTCGCCCTGTCGACGGCTTGGCGGTCGACTTCGTCGTCGAGTCCGTTCCGAGCCAGCTGGTGGAGATCGTCGACCGGGTGCGAGACGGGCGCCTTCGCACGCACATCGGAACCGTCGCAACCCTCGACGACGCCATCCCCGCGCTCAACCCGACCGAGCGGCGCAAGGGCAAGACCATCATTCGCGTGCGTCATCATGGCCAAGACCGGGCGTAAGAGCCTGCGGTCAGTGCAGCGCTACTTCGAACCCGGCCTGGCCCTGCGCTTGCCGGGAATTACGTCCGTTCAGGTGAGAGCTGCAGCGTCTGGTGGGCTCCGGGGCCGGGCTTGATCAGTCGCTGGGCAGGTCACGGTGCGGCGGTCGGCACGGGATGACGAGCGGTTGTGCTCTTGCGACTGGCCTATTCGACTGTGGCGAACGCGTTCGCGGTCCTTCGTCCGCTGCCGGTGACCGATCGGGAGAAGGACACCGAGATCTTGGTGCTGCGGCATCAGATCACCGTGCTGGAACGCCGGCTGGACGGGGCGAAGGTGCGGTTCACTGCTGCGGACCGAGCACTGCCGGCTGCGCTGCTGCACGGGTTGCCTCCCAGAGTGCTACGGCGGATACGGCTTCCGGTACGGCCCGATACGGTGCTGCGCTGGCACCGGGACTTGATCGCTGGCCGGCACGCTGCCCAGTCCAGGCCCAAGCGGCCGGGCCGGCCACCGACCGCGCGTTCTGTCCGCTTGCTCGTTCTGCGTCTGGTACGGGAGAACCCGAGCCGGGGGTACCGGCGGGTGCACGGCGAGTTGCTGGTGCTCGGTGTCCAGGTGGCCGCGTCCACGGTCTGGGAGATCCTCAAGGACGCCGGGATCGATCCGGCACCCGAGCGTGCCTCGACCACGTGGGCCGGCTTCCTGCGCTCCCAGGCTGAGGTGCTGCTGGTGCGACTTCCTGGAGACCGTCACATTGACGGGTGCGCGGATGTACGTGCTCGCGGTGATCGAGCATCACACCCGCCGGATCCGGGTCCTGGGCGCCACCGCTCACCCGACCGCCTCGTGGGTGAAACAGGCCGCCCGAACCTGGTCATGGACCTGGAAGACGCCGGCTTCCGCGCACGGTTCCTGATCCGCGATTGGGACGGCAGGTTTCCCGAACTCTTCGACGCCATCCTGGGTGATGCGGGCATCCAGGTGGTGCTGACCGGGGTACGGATGCCGAGGATGAACGCGATCACGGAGCGGTGGGTGCAAACCTGTCGGCGTGAGCTGCTCGACCGGACCCTGATCTGGAAGCAGCGGCACCCGCTCCTTGCCCTGCGCGAGTTCGAGGTCTTCTATAACGAGCACCGGCCACATCAGGGCATCGCGAACGCACGCCCGTTGCATCCGTTGCCCCCGGCGGTCACCGATCCGGCCCGGATCGCGAGCCTGGACGTACGAAGACACGGACGTTCGGGCGGATCCTCAACGAGTATCGGAATGCCGCTTGACCTGCATGGACGAAGTTTTCGGCATACGCAGGGCCGCGTCGCCGTACGTGCTCACTCCAGGCGCCAGAGAGCGATGGTGTTGTCCTGGACGCCGATGGTGGCCATGGTGCGCCCGTCGGGGCTTAGGGCGAACTGGTTGATGGTCCTGGTTCCAGGCCTGGTGACGGTGACGCCGCGGCGGGGGTGGTCCACGGTGGGTGGGGTCCCTGGGATGGTGGCGGTGGCCCGCTTCTTGTGGGTGGTCGCGTCCCAAAAGTGCAGGCCCGAATAGTCGGAGGTCACGACGGTGCGGCCGTCGGTACTGTAGGCCAGGCCGGTAACGGCGCCGATGTGGCGGCCGAGCGGGCTCCCCTGTGCCTTGCCGGTGGCGGCCGCGAGGAAGCGGACCCTGTCGAACACGCCCGCCTCAGTGGCGGTGTCGAGGGCGACAGTGGCGCCGTCCGGGCTCAACACGAGGTGCTCGCCACCGCCGAAGTCCTCGGGCGACTTGGCCCGCTCCCTGCGGGCGGCCACGTCCCAGACCCGAACGACCTCCTCACCGGTCTCATCCACGCTGACGAGCGTGCTGCCGTCCGGGCTGAAGACCATGATCTTGGCGTCTACCGGCCGCAGGGGTTCGCCGGCCGGCCTGCGGGTGACCGGATCGTAGAAGCGGATCCCTTCATCGCCGAAACCGCTGGTGGTGAAGTACTTTCCGTCCGGGCTGAAGGCGACCGCCGAGAAGTTCTGGACGAAGGCGTCTTCGGACCTGGCGATCTCCCCAAGCGGGCGCAGGGTGGCGGCGTCCCACAACTGGGCCCGCTCGTCGCTGCCAGTCGCCAGCGTGCGGCCGTCGGGCCTGAAGGCCACGGTCTTGAAGATGACGTTCGAGCTTTTGAGTGGTGTGGCCCGCTCCTTATGGCCGGCCACGTCCCACAGCCGCAGTACGCCGTCCTGGGATTCGATGGAGGCCAGGGTCGTACCGTCCGGGCTGAAGCGGAGGCGGCCGATCGCGCCACGGTGACCCTTGAGGGTGCCGAGCCTCCGCAGGGTGGGGCGCGCCGGGATGGCGGTGGGCGGAGGTGTACGGAGGAGCGGGGCGGTGCTGGACGCGGTGGAGCCGGGGCGGGCGCCCGTGGCGGCCCGCTTCGCGTTGTCGCTCCCGCGATCACCGGAGCCGCCGCTGAAGACCACGACCCCGGTAGTAACGGCACCAGCCACGAGGACGGCGCCCCCGACGAGGAGACGGCGTCGCGCGGCCAGTCCGCCCCCCGCCGCAGATTGCCCCGGCGGTGCGGCGACTGCCTGCTGCGCCGCTTGCGGGGAGGCGTCTGTCTGGGCTGGTGGCGAGGGCTGCGCGGGCTGAGGAGGTACCCGGGGTGTGGCGGCCGGCTCTTCGCGGGGCTGGCCGCCTTCGGCACGCTTCCGGTCGTTCCCGGACCCCGCGTCGTGTGGCTGCTCGTCCATCTCGCCTCTCCCGTGCGGGTTTCGCTTGATCTCGATGTTCTCGACTCACGGTAGGAGGGCGGCGCCGGGACCGGTCCCAACTCTGGTTGGGACGGCAGGATCTGGCAGGTGAGGGGTTGAGCGGGCCGTGCATTGCGGTTGGAAACGGTGTAGGTGCCGAATACTCGGCCACGCTATGCGACCTGTTGGTATTCGTGTAGGAGGCCACCGAGGCGGTCTTGCCGGGTGACCTTGTTCTCGGTGTCGACCGGGTCGGGGAGTGCCCGTAGCGGGCAGGCTTGGTGCAGCGCACGGTGTGGACGCTGCTCATTGAAATGGGTTTCGTACTCGGACAGGGTCTTGCGCAGGTGCGCGGCGTTCAGGATGAGCATCGGTCGAGGAGTTCGCGGCGGATGCTGCCGACCCACCGTTCCATGATGGCGTTCATGCGAGGCGCCTGCGGTGCGGTGGGCACGATGCGAATGCCTTCGGAATGGAAGTGGAGTGCCCCGGCTTCCGTGATGGGAGCCAAGCCAGGAGGAGCTCGTGCCGCCCTGGCCCGAGGCTGTGCTGTCGTCCTCGGTAGGCCAGTCTGTGCCCGCCCAAGACCACGCATGGCACCCGGGTGATCGCACTGGACCGTACGACGGTGGCCGCATTGCGTGCCCATCGCGCCCGGCAGCAGGCGGAGGCGGACGCCTACGGCGAGGGTTACCGCGACAGCGGGCACGTGTTCACCAACCTCAACGGCGACCCGGTCGCCCCGGGGCGGCTCACCCACGTGTTCCAGAAGCTGATCGCCGAACATGATGTACTGCCGATCCGGCTGCACGACCTTCGCCACGGCGCCGCGACACTGGCGCTGACGGCCGGAGTCGAGCTGAAGGTGGTGCGGGAAATGCTGGGACACTCCAGCATTGTGCTGACCGCCGACACCTACGCCTCGGTGCTGCCGGAGGTCGCGCACCGCGCGGCGGAGCAGACCGCCGCGCACCTGCTGCGCGCCGCGGGCGTCGTGCCGGGGACCACTCGGCGCCGCGGCCGTGCCCCGGCCCGCCGTCGGCGCTCTGCGCGAAGGCGCACCCGGGCGGGCCTGGTGCGGCGCAAGGTGACGGCCCGGAGCCCTGAACCGTCCCGGCCGCGCACTCGCGCACGGCCGCCCAGTCCCGTCCGCACACGCACTGCGGCCACTGCGTGATCGAGAGCACGTGATCGAGAGCATCCGCTCCCCCGTCCCTGCCTGACGACCTGCGAAAGGACTTACCGCACATCGGAGGCGCGTCAGCCTCGACGAGGTCGGCGCGCGGGGACCGCCTTGCTCGCGATCAAGCAGCGGGACGTGAAGGGGCGTGGCGCCGACGTGTGCGGTGTCCTGGCCCCAGGGTGGTCTCAGGCTGGCCCCAGGCATGATCGCCGCCGGGGTCGATCGGGAGCATTTGGGCTGGTCACGGTGGGTGGGTCGCGTGGGACTCGAACCCACAACCTACGGATTAAAAGTCCGGAGCTCTGCCAATTGAGCTAGCGACCCTCGAAACTTGCCGTTCTACCTGGGCTTTCTCACCTGGCCACAAGATCCTTCCGATAGCTCATGGGTGACTCAGCTTAGGATTCTGAGCCCGCCAGGGCTCGCACCGAGTCTAGAGGGCACCGCAGCCCACCGCATCCCAGTACCAGCCCGGCAGAGCTCACACCGAGCCACAGGGAGCACGCATGACCGGAGCCGTCGTCCCCTTCGACCCCCACCGCCGACGCCGCACCAGCCGCCGCCCCCAACCCGCCACTCCCCCTGGACTCACCTTCGGCGCGGCCATGAACTCCTGGACCCTCGCCCTCCAAGCCCGAGGGCGCAGCGAC
This sequence comes from Actinomadura rugatobispora, assembly GCF_055379765.1. NCBI lineage: Bacteria > Bacillati > Actinomycetota > Actinomycetes > Streptosporangiales > Thermomonosporaceae > Actinomadura > Actinomadura rugatobispora. Next base: position 4,117,957 of record NZ_AP029191.1, read on the forward strand.
CGCACCATCGGCGAATACGTGGCCACCATCGAGATCTTCACCGCCTGGCTCGACGCCAACGACCTGCCCGACGACGTCGAAGCCGCCACCGCCGAGCACATCCGCCGGTTCCTGACCCACGAGAACGGCCGCGCCTACAACAAGGACAACGTCCGCAAGACCACCCAGCCCGCCACCGCCGCCAAGCACTTCCGCAATCTGCGCGCCCTCTTCAACTGGCTCGTCAAGGAAGGAGAGCGCACCACCCCCTCCCCCGTCCACTCCGAAGACCAGCCTGACGCCCCCAAGAAGCACCGCGCGGCCCTGACCGACGAACAGATGAGCGCCCTGCTGGCCACCTGCAAGAAGCGCACCTTCGAGAACCTGCGCGACGAGGCGATCCTGCGCCTGCTGGTGGACTCCGGCCCCCGCCGCTCAGGCATCGCCGGCATCCGCCACACCCCGGATGACGACGCCACCAACGACCTGTACCTGGCCCGTTACCGCATCCGCATCGTCCTCAAGGGCGGCGACGAGCACCTCATCCCGATCGGGAAGAAGACCGCTCTGGCCATCGACAGGTACATCCGGGCCCGCGCCCGCCACCCGGCAGCCGAGGAGCCGTGGCTGTGGCTGGGGCAGAGGGGCCGGCTCACCGGGTCGGGGATCTACCAGATGGTCCGGGAACGCGGGGCCATGATCGGGGTCCCCGGCCTGCACCCGCACCGGTTCCGGCGCAAGAGCGTCACCGAGTACCTCAACGCCGGCGGGAACCCGATCGACGCGATGTACAACTTCGGCTGGAAGTCGATGGCGATGGTGGACGAGTACACGCGGGAAACCGCGCGTGAGCGAGCGGCGGAAGCTCACGCGCGGCTGTCCCCGGGGGACCGCTACTGAACCGGTCCGGGCAGGTCAGGAGCCGGGGTGTCGGCGACGGTCGGCGTTTGCACCGGCGCCGGCACCTGCGACTCGGAAGGTGTGGGGATGTCTGCCTCCTCGACGGGCCGAACGTCCAGCTCGGCTTCTCGCGTGGCTCGCGTGCGCCAGGGCTTGGGGGCCGGTGGCGCGCCTTTCGGTGCGGGCGTCGACTGGCCCTGAGAGTCGGCGGCCGGGCTGGCGGAAGTGGCTGTGGTGGTGCGTGGGGGCTCCGCAGAGGCCGGCGCTGATGGAGTCACGGCGATGACTCGGGTGGACGTGATGATGGATTGGTCTGGCGCGGGTGCCGTTTCGGTTGGCGTGGCGCGTTCCAAGGAATCAGCGAGCGTCGCGCTCATGACGACGAGAACACCGGAGACGGCGAGGAGCACGGTGACCGCTGCCGCGCCGCCCCGGAAGCGCCTGGAGGGCAGGGGGGCCGGGTGGAGCCCGCCCCGCTCGGGTAGGTGGGAGATTTTCGAGGGGCGGGGCTCGGCTTCACCGAACCGCTGCAGCGTGTCCTGGGTGCCCTGCCAGTACGCCGCCCTCGCGACTCGCCGGATCCTCGGACCGTGCTCGGTCCGTAGGACGACCAGGAGTCCGACGGCCGCGGCGAGCAGGAAGGAGTGGGTTTCGCCTGACGGCTCCTCGAAGAGGAGACCGGCGATGGATCCGCTCCAACAGAGTGCGCAGACGGCGACGGTGACGTGGCGCAGCTTGATCATGACCCTCCCAGCGCGTGGCCGTGTAGATCGGCGTTGTCCCCCTCGGGGCGGGTCTGGCTGGGGGGAAGCCCCGCCCCGTCCGATCTTCCGTTTCGGTTGTTGACCTACCGTCTAACAAATGCACCGAAATGTCACTGTCCGGATTAGGACAGTAACGCCACGTCGTTAAGGAGTGTCCGAACCCGCAACTCTCCGAAAAGATTTACCCGGCCGCTGACTGATCGTCACGGCCCTCGCCATGCCCGCGGCCACCATGTCGGCGGCCGATGAACATCACGAGCTTCTCCAGGATCGTCCTGTTCTGGCGCTGGGTCTCGCTGTACTCCCGCAGGAGCTCCTCGACCACCGCCCGGTCCTCACCCGACAGGCGGCCGATGACTTCCTGCACTTTGCTGTCGAACGCCTCGGTTCCCGCAGCGGCCTGGAGCTCGATCTCCTCCAGGACCTCCGCGGCCTCATGTAGTCGCCGGTCGCCGGGTTGGTACTTATAGAGCCGTTCGGCGGTGATGCCGACGGCGCGTGCCATGTGGGCGATGGTTTCGGCGGGGGCGCGGTTGCCCTTGCCGCCTTCGATCTGGCTCCATCGCTGGTGACTGATTCCCGCCTCGTCGGCGGCTTCCACGATGGTGAGGCGGCGGGCGCGTCTGGCTCGCCCGATGAGCGCGGCCTCTGGGTAGGCGGGTGTGCCCATGGTCGTTAGCTCTCGTTAGCTGAAATTAGCTCGCCCTCACTTTAGAGATCGTTCCCCGGTCTGTCACCTACCCCCGAGGGGCCCCTCTGGCCTGCCACAAAGCCACATGAAGCCAGGCAGTTGCCATTAGCTCTAATTAGCTCTAATCTCGTCGCATGACGTCCAACGAGGGGGCCGTAGACGTCCCCTTCCACGACCGCCGGAAGATCCGCCGCGAGCGGATCCTGGCCGGTCAGAGCCAGGCCGAGACCGCTCGCCGCGCAGAGATCAGCGCCGCCCACCTGTGCAACATCGAGCTCGGCAACGTCGCCAGCCCCTCCCCCGAGGTCCTGGGACGCATCGCCGACGCCATCGGCTGCACCATCGCCGACTTCGAGCGCGACACCCCCACCCGCACGAACGTGGCGGAGGTGGGTTGACATGCCGGCTCGGGACCCGAAGGCGCGCAGCGAGATCGCCCGCACGGCCGCGCTCGTGAACCTCGCCAAGCAGGCGAACTGGGTGGAGATGACCGCCCCAGCCCGCCGCAAGTCGCCGGTGACGTTCGAGTACTGGCTCGACCGCACCAAGACCGAGCACCCGGATGCGCCGCCGCGGCAGCAGCAGCGGATGGCTGAGGCGGCATGGCGTGCCCGGCAACGGCAGAACTCGAAGAAGGCCGTCGAGGCGCGCAAGGCCAAGCGTCAGCCGAAGCCGAAGGCGGGTGCGGCGTGAGCGAGCAGATCGATTACGAGGCGGGCCGGCTGGCGCGGCAAGACCAGCGTTGGCAGGACGCCCAGGCCGCGTACGTCGCCGAGTACGAGGACGTCGACCCGGACGTGGCGTTTGTCGAGCGCGTCAAGGCGGCCACGCGGATGCGGGTCATCGAGCGCGAGTACGAGAACGACGGCCGCCCGGCGGCCTGACAAGCAGACGGGGCCCCCGGGCCGTGCCAGCGGCCGGAGACCCCTAGCCCCACCACCCAGTCACTGCAATGGAAGGCAGGGCATGAAGACCAAGACTAGGCCCCTCACCCTCGCCGACGCCTTCGAGGCGATGGCGAACGTGGAGCTCCAGGAGCAGGACCGGGACGAGAAGCTCGTCACCGTCCCCGCTATCCAGAGCGTTCTGGAGCCGCTCACCATCCACCTGCTGCCGGACGGCCGGGACCTGTGGTGGGGCGAGTTCAAGCGCTGCCTCGTTGCCCGGCAGCGGGCCGAGAACGGGGATGCGCCGTGGCATGACGGGGCGGGCGTCGACTGGGACGCGCGGGTCGCCGAGGCCCTGGAGCGGCTGACCGGAGGCGACCGGTCATGACCCTCAACACCAGCGTCTACGTCCTGGACGAGATCAACTACAAGTACGTCTGGGTGCGCGCCAACCAGCTCATCGGAGCCACCGAGGCGACCCGCTTCCGCAACGAGCAGGTCAAGACCTGGCAGAACGGCGAGGGTAAGCCCGAGCCCGGCAACGCCTGGAGCATCGGCAACAACGCTGGCCAAGGCCTGTGCGCGCTGCTCGACATCCACTACCGGCCCGACGCGCCGCTGCGCGCCAAAGACGGCGGGTGCGAGTGGTACTGCGACCCTGACTGCGAGGACGAGCACCGCAGTCGCGCGTGCTGGCTGGAGGTGTCCTTCGACACCGGCTACGGCCACCGCGACCAGCAGGGCCGTGGCTGCGGTGACCTGCACGCCTCTCTGGTCGCCGATCTCGGCAAGTGGCTGGACGAGCGCGGTGTGCGGTGGCTCTGGGAGAACGAGTTCACCGGCGAGATCCACTCCGGCTATGAGCGGCTGATCGATCTGTGCACGAGCGGCTTCGAGGCCACGGCGTGGTTCCGCAGCACTGTGCTCCCGGCCATCGAGAACGGCGGTGTGTGATGCCTGCCCCCGACGCCCTCACCATCCCACCCCTCGCACTCGCCACCGCAGGCATCGCCACCACCTACCTCACCCCCCACCGCCTCACAGGTGCCCTCACCACCTGCCTCGCCCTCGCCGTCCTCATGTGCGAGGCCATCGCCTACCACGACGACGCCAGCGCCGCCGTCTACCTGGCCGGCGCGGTCATCGCCGCCCAGGTCGCCGGGACCGCGCAGGACGAGACCACCACCGACCAGGACGGAGACGCCCGATGAAGTTCACCGACGAGCAGCTGCGCGACTTCGCCCGCAAGGTCGTCCTCTCATGCACCGAGGACATCGACTACATGGGCGTCGGCGAGAAGTTCGGACACAACTGGGCGCACCTGTCCGAGCAGGAGTTCGACGACGTGCAGAGCCGGGTGCACGACCTCGCCACGTCGTCGACCGTCACCGTCTCCTGGCCCGGCGACCAGGACGCGGATGCCGAGGTGAAGCGACTCCGCGCCGAGGTGGAGCAGCTCACCAAGCGCGCCGAGTTCGCCGAGGCCGCCCACGACCAGCGCCTCCAGGAAGTCGACGCTCTCACCCGCGCCCTCCACGACACCCGGGCCGAGGCAGCCGAATTGGACCGCCGCCTGAACGCGGAGGAGGAGGGCCGGTGAACACCGCCATCGCCGCCCAGCTCAACGCCGCCGCCGACCACATCACCGAACACGGCTGGACCACCGGCGACTGGCACGAGCCCACCATCGACCACGCCAACCCCGGCCACTACCTGCCCATCAACCAGTCCCGGCTCTGCGCCCTCGCCGCCATCAAAATCGCCTGCGGCCAGGACGCCGACGACGCCGAACTCACCCCCGCCACCCGCGCCGCGGCCCGCGCGTTCGCCGACCACCTCGGCCTCAACGTGCCCGCCGATCACGACGACGAGGACGGGGCGCTCACCGAGGCCATCGGCGGCTGGAACGACCGAGACGGGCAGACGCGCGAACAGGTCATCGCCGCGCTCCGCGCTGCGGCCGGCGCCCTGACCGCGGGGAGCCCGGCATGACGCTCACCGAGAAGGCGCAGTGGATCGCCTCGTTCATCGCCGCCGAGGTCATGACCGTCCACGACGGCATCAACCTCCTCATCGAGGAAGCCCAGGGGCGCCTCACCATCGTCGGCGCCGCGGACATGCTCGCGCGCTCGGGCCTGGACGACTGGACGCCGCTGCGCCGACGGGACGGCAGGTGGTGGAAGCGATGAGACGCCCCGGCCTCCTGAACTTTCTCAGCCCCCGTGCCGGCGCCGGGGCGGCATCCCCGGCGCCGGCGGCCGACACGAACTCCCTGATGAAAGAGGTATCGGCAATGACCATCATCCCAGACCCCAAGCGGGCCGCCTACGCGCAAGGGCTCCGCGACCTGGCCGACTTCCTGGAAGCCCAGCCCGAGGTCCCGCTCCCCTCCTACCCCAGGGTGGGCCCCCTCCTGTGGGGCGACGACGAGGACAAGCGCGCGGAGGTCGAGCGGATCGCGTCCCTGCTCGGCGTCACGCCGCGCAAGGAAGCCTCGCAGCACCTGGCCAGTCGGTATTTCGGTCCGGTCGTCTACGAGGTCGTGGCCATCACGGCGGAGGAGATGGAGCGGCACCGCGCGCTGCACTCCTACCGCGACAACGTCCAGCCCGAACCGCCCGCGCTCGCGGAGGAGCCGGCGGACGCGGAGCTGGTGGAGGCGGACGCCGAGCTGGTGGAGGCGGACGCGGAGGCGGCGGCCGAGGCCAGCGTGTCCCCGGTGAGCTACGACGCCGACGAGGTCGTCGAGGGCGGTGGCCAGCATGGCTGAGCCGACCATCATCGTCCGCCTGGACGGCGGCCCGAAGAACGTGTCCGAGTACGGCCCGTTCACCACCCGCCACCAGGCCGAGGCGTTCGCGGCGTTCATGTCGGCGGAGGTCGACCCGGCGCGGGTGTTGGAGGCGTGGGGCGTGGACCCGGAAGGGCTGCTGTCGCCGGTGGGTCCGCTGCTGGCCTGGTACGCGGACTCCAAGGAGCGCCCGGTGCCGCGCCGTCCCGCAATCCACCTGGCCGTGACCAAGATCGGGGAGCGGCCGTGAGCGAGATCAAGCCGGTCGGCTTCTACTGCGACCACTCCGACGAGCCGCTCGGGAAGCGCACCCACGAGGGGTGGGCGTGGACGGCCGACGACGACATGGTGTGGCAGCGTCAGCCGGACGTCATCAGCTCCCATCAGAGCGCGGAGCGGGCGGCCACCCGGAGGTGCCCGCGCGCGGTGCCGGTGTACGCGGTGGACGTGCCCGCGCTGCTGGCCGAGCGGGATCGGGCGCGCGCCGATGCCAAGGGATGGCACGACACCTACCAGCAGCAGGCGAACGCGGACGACGAGTTCTTCGGCGTGCTGCTCGACCTGCTGCCCGGCGCGGCCGACGAGGGCGCGGACGCCTACGACCAGATCCCGCGCGGCATCGAGAAGCTGAAGGCTGAGCAGGACCGCCTCGCCGAGCAGGTACGCCAGGCGATCCAGGCAGCCGAGGACCGGGCGGCCAAGATTGAGTTCAACGACGCCTTCGAGCGCGGGCAGGCGACCGGACTGCGCGCCCTCGCAGCCGGTCTGCGCTCCGCCCTGCACAACGGCGAGGCCCGGTCATGACCGCCCTGCTGTCCCGCACCCGGCGCCTGCTGGACCGGCTGCTGCCCGGCACGCCCGCCACGCCCCGCCTGTGCACCATGTGCGGCCGCACCGCCCGCCGGCTGAGCCCGGCGCATCACGCCGACATCGGGTCCAAGCGCACGCCGACGTGCCGCCGCTGGGGCTGCCCCGGCGAGCTGTGGCACGCCGAGGACCTGGCCGCCCGCGAGGAACGCCAGGCCACGCGGGACCGGCGGCTGCTCGCGCAGTACCCCGCCGAGTACGAGGGCACCCCGCCGCGCATGGCCTGGGACGGGTGGTGGCGATGACCGAGTTCAAGCCCGGCGACATCGTCAACATCACCGTCGAGGGCGCGAGCGTCGTGGAATGCAAGGGCGGCTCGCTGGCCTACGAGTACGTCCTCGTCCCGCATGACGACGAGGAAGAGGTCGTCTACGCGGAGACCTCCATCCGTCTCAGCGACGCGGTGACGGTCGAGCGCGCGGACCCGGAGTGGTGGCCGCCGCAGCCTGGTGACGTGCTGCGGTTCGAGGGGCGGCGGCTGTTCGCCGTGGCGCGCGGGTCGAACGTCACGCTCGTGTCCGCCTTCTGGGCCGAGGAGGGCCTGGATCCGCAGGAGTCGTGGGAGCACCGCCACGACCTGACCCTCGTGAACCGCGAGTACCCGTCATGACCGGGCACCTGCCGCCGACGGCCGCCGAGGACGCCGCCATGCGCGCCCTCCTCGGCGACCCCACCCCCGACCACGACCCCGGCGCTACGCCCCTGGACCGCATCCTCACCGCCGCCGCACCGCGTGACCGGTTGCGGGAGCGGCTGCGGGCGGCGCTGACCGGCGCAGACCTGGAGGCCCTCGGCCGGGCGGCTGTCGCCCGCGTCGAGGCCGCCATGACCGAACGCAAGAACGGCGCCCCGGGGGTCGAGCCCGGGACGCCGCCACATCCGACGGCTGCAAAGGAGCCGACGAACATGCACACCCTACAGAGCGAAGCGACCCCGCGAGGCAGGCAGATGGCGGCGGCGTTCGCGCTGTTCCACCTGCTGGAGGCGCACGTCCCCGACGCCGAGTGGACCACGACCAAGGACGGCGAACTCCACGGCCTGGTCGCCGAGCCCGAGGACGCCCCCCGCGCGGGCGGCGATGCGCCGCTACGCCACCTTCTTCAAGGTCCGCTTGCGCGCCTTCCAGGGCCGCGAGCACGGGCTGGCGTGGGTGCACCTGGAGGTCACCGCCACCTACCGCGGCACCCGCGTCACGGTCTGGACCCGCGTCGACGTCCGGCCCGTGAACGGCGGTGCGGCATGAGCAGGAAGCGCGAGAAGACCTACACGGGCCCGAACCGCGCCCGCGAGCAGCGCCTCCGGGACATGGGCAAGCTGGCGAAGACCCAGGCCGGGAACGCAGGACGCCGGGCCTCCTATTCGCCCGAGATGCTTCGCGAGTTCATCGCGGCACAGATCTGCCCGTGGTGCGGCGCGGGCCCCTACAAGATCCTGGCGATGCACACCGGGCGCCTGCACGGCGTCGACCGGCGCCTGGATCGCGCTGATGGGCCCGGACAAGGCCGAGCACCTCGCCGCGTGGCTGACGCGCGAAGCCTCCTACCTCGGACGCATCGAGAACCCGGCCCGCCAGGAAGAGTTCGCCGACCGCCACGCACTCGCCTTCGCCCGCTCGATCCTCGGCGGTGCCCAGTGACCGCCCCGCAGATCACCCCCGAGATGGTCCAAGAGGTCGCCGCCTACCGGCGCCCCGTCGCCGCACGCATCGCCGCCTACGCCACCTGCCGCTTCGCCGGACTCCGCGTCATCGACGCCTGCCGCGAGACCGGGATCAACGAGGCCACGGGCCGCAACTACGACAAGACGCTGCCGCTGCTGCGCGCCCGCTTCGACCTCCCCGAACCGCCCAAGGCGGGGACAGCGCCCTCCTACGCCGACCCCCGCGAGGCGGGCGGGCGGGGCGGCCACCAGAAGAACCACGTCGCGCGCGGCATCACCCGCCCCGACTGCCCGCACTGCCAGGAGGCCAGCCCGTGACCCCGTCCGAAGAGATCAGGACCGCTGCCCGGCGGCTGCGTGACCTGGGCGAGCGCGCCCAGCGTGTGCTGGAGCGGGAGGTCCGCCACTGGTCGGAGCTGAGCGTCGTGCTCAACCCCGAGCGCCCGCACGGCTCACCGATGGTCTGGTCCCAGCTCACGGCCGCCATGCCGCCCGTGTTCGCCGTCGCCGTCGCCGAATGGCTGGAGTCCTGGGACGGCTTCGACCAGCCCGAGACCGCGCCGCACGCCGACGACTGGAAGCACGCCCTGCAGATCGCCCGTCTGGTCAACCGCGCCGTCGAAGGAGGCACCCGATGACCGAGCAGCGCATCCCGCCCTACGCCCACGCCCTCATCCTCGCCGCCGCCCAGGAAGACCGCGACGTCACCACCTGGACCGCCCGCGAAAAGGAACTCTCCGACGCCTACACCGAACACCAGAAGCGCGCCACCGCCGAACGCGACCGCATCGAAGCCCGACTCGCCGCCGCCCGCCGCGAGACCGAGCAGCAGCTCAACGCCCTCGACCAGGAGGGCCGCCGGATCGCCTCCGACCTCGCCGACGCCGCCCGCCGCAAGGACCGGCACGTCACCGACGCCGCCGAAGCCCGGCGGATGGTCACCGACTGGTGCACCCGGCACGGCATCGACGCCACCGCCCTGCCCGCCGTCGACACCGGCCCCCTGCCCGCCGTCCCGGCCGAAGTCGCGGAGCGCCGGGACCTGCTCCGCGCCCTCACGCAGGAGGCCGTCGAAGCGGGCACCTACGGCGAGCCCGCCGACCCCGAATCCTGGACCGTCCCCGGCGACCTCGTCACCCACGCCACCGGAGGCCACCCCACCATCGGCGAACCCGTCGCCGGCCACGCCACCACGACCACCACCACCGACCTGCCCGGGAGGTCTTCCTTTCGCCCGGGTGACGGCCGTCCTGCGCAGGGTGACCCGGGCAACACCATCACCGACCCCGCCCCGGCACGCGAAGACCTGAACGGAGACGACCAGTGAGCTACGAGATCACCGACCTGGGCGGCGACGTCACCCTCACCACCATCGACTACGCCACCGAGACCGGCCCGTTCTGGTACGTCGTCATCGACGACACCCCCGTCCTCCCCGAGAACCCGCTTCCGCTGGAGCTGGCGGTCCGCCGCTTCCGGGAAGAGGTCACCGAGGCCACCGACGGCGACGTGGTGGATCTGCGCCAGTGCACCGCCGAGGACCTGAAGTGGGCGGGCATCACCACCGCCGACCAGCGCCAGAACGGGGGCGAGACGGGTGCCTGAGCCGACGATGACGCCACGGGAATGGGTCGCCGCCTTCCTGGCCAGTGACGACGAGCTCCGCGAGATCCAGGCGCGGCAGGCCATGGAACAGAACCGCGAGGTCGTTCGGCTCCGCAACGAGCGGGACGAGGCCCGCGCCGAACTGGTGGCCCAGGCCGTCCGGTGGACCGAGCACTTCGACCGCGCCGCCGCCGAACGCCGCAAGGTCGAACGCGACCGGGACGCCGCCCTCGCCGAACTCGCCCGGCTCCGCAGGGGCGGTGGGACTGATGGCTGAGCCCTACTGGAACGGGGGCGACGTCCAGCTGTACGTGGGCGACAGCCGGGAGATCCTGCCCGACCTCGGCATCACCGCCGACCTGATCGTGGCCGACCCGCCGTACGCCGAGACCTCCCTGACGTGGGACCGGTGGCCCGGCAACTGGCCGCTCCTCGTCCGTGAAGCCGCCCGGTCGATGTGGTGCTTCGGGTCGATGCGCATGTTCCTGGAGCGTGGCCACGAATTCACCGGCGCGGGCTGGAAGCTCAGCCAGGACGTCATCTGGGAGAAGCACAACGGCAGCGGGTTCGCCGCCGACCGGTTCAAGCGGGTCCACGAGACCGTCACGCACTGGTACCGGGGCGACTGGCGCGACCTGCACCACGAGGTGCCCCGCGTGCCGCACCTCGGCCCCGACGAGACACGCCCCACCAAGCGGCGCTCACAGCCCGCCCACACCGGAACCGTCGCGGCGCGCGGGTGGAGCGACGACGGTACCCGCATGGCCCGCACGGTGTTGCGGATCCGTTCCGCCCACCACCGCGCCATCCACCCCACCGAGAAGCCCGTCGAGCTGCTGGACCTGCTGATCCGGTACGCCTGCCCGCCCGGCGGCATGGTGGTCGACCCGTTCGCCGGGTCCGGCTCCACCCTGGAGGCCGCCCGCCTCACCGGCCGCAAGGCGATCGGCATCGAGGCCCACGAACCCTACGCCGAAGCCGCCGCCCGCCGCCTCGCACAAGCCCCGCTGGGGGCGTCGTGACCGGGCTCCACTTCGCCGTCGCCGTGCTCGCCGCCCTGGGACTGGTGGCCGCCTACGCGGTCATCGCCTGGCGGCGGGCCGGCGACACCCTCACCCGCATCACCGGCACCGGCCCGCTCTACGACGACTGCGGCTGCTCCGACGGCCGCTCCTACGGCGCCACCGGGAGGCGACCCGAATGAGCAAACGCCAGCTCCAGCCGTGCGGCACCCACGCCGCCTACGTCCGCCACAAGTACCGCGGCGAACCCATCGACGACGCATGCGAGGCCGCGCACCGCGCCTACTGCGCTGCCTGGGCCCGCAAGGCACGCGACCGGTACCCCACGGCCACGTGCACCGCCTGCGAACGCGAGCGGCTGATTCTGCGCTACGGCTGGTGCCAGTCGTGCGTTTCCCGCTGGCAGCAGGCCGGACGCCCCGACACCGGGCCACCGCCGCTCCGCCGCATGACCAGCACCCGCGCCGTCGAACTACGCGAGGACTTCACCTGGCTCCTGGAGACCGGCGAGTCCGTCGAGATGGCCGCCGAGCGCCTCGGTATCGCAGCCGGCACCGCCCGCGACTGGCACCAGCGGTGGCGGAAGGAGGCTGCGGCATGACCGCCCGCATCTGCTCCAACTGCGACAATCCCCGCCAGCCCAGCACCGGCGGCCACGGCTGGTGCAGCACCTGCTACCACCGCTGGTACCGCGCCGGCGCCCACGAAGGAGAACCACCGCCGCCCCCACGCCACGGCCCCGAGCACTCCGCCATGCTGCGCGAGGAGGTCGTCTGGCTCGTCGAGGGCGGCACCTCGGTCGCCGATGCCGCAGCCCGCGTCGGCATCACCGTCGACACCGCCCGCGCCTACATCCCGCCGACCGCGCCCCCGGCCGAGTGCGCGCACGACGGCTGCACGGCCACGGCCGTCCACCGCAAGTGGTGCACTGACCACAAGGACGTGCGCCGCCTCTACCAGGAGTTGCGCGCCGGAGGCGTGGGCCGCCACGACGCCGCCCGCCGCATCGGCGTCGGGATCTCCAGGACCTACGTGTGGGAGCCCGGCCAGCGCGGCCAGGGGCGTCCACCGGCCCCGTGCGGCACCGACGCCGCCTACCACCGGCACCGCCGCAACGGCGAACCCATCGACAAGGCGTGCCGCACAGCGCACTCCGCCCGGGTCGCCACCTACATCAAGACCTCCACACCGGTGCCGTGCACCGCATGCGGCGAGCCGCGGCCCCTTGGCACCGGAGGGCACGGCTACTGCATCGCCTGCTACGGGCGCTGGCACGCCGCCGGGAAACCAGAGACGGGACCACCGCCGCCGAGCAAGGGCCCGGCCGCCTCCGTCGAACTCCGCGAGGAGTACTTCTGGCTCCGCGACGGCGGCGAGAGCATCCCCGAGGCCGCCCGCCGGGTCGGCATCAAGCCCAGCACCGCCGACACCTGGGAACGCAAGCGCAAGGCGGGCGCCCTGTGACCGCCACCGACCGGCCCGGTCCGCCCCCGAGCTCTCACGGGGACGGACAGGGCGCCCCCTGGGACATCACCGGCAACGAAGCCCCGCTCACCACCGCCGACATCACCGCGATCCTCCAGACCGCCTACCCGCCCCGCGCCGGGCACATCCGCTGGACCCGCGCCGAGCAGCTCATCCGCGACCACACCACCCCGCAGTCACGCGCGGCGATCCTGGCCTGGGCCGACCGGCAGCGCGTCCCCGTCCAGGACGCCCTGTTCGAGGAGGTCGCATGAAACCGCCCCTGGCCTACTACGGCGCCAAGGTCACCATCGCCCAGCAGATCGCCGCGCTCTTCCCCGACCACGAGCACTACGTCGAACCCTTCGCCGGGTCCCTGGCCGTCCTGCTCGCCAAGCGCCCATCCCGCATGGAGACCGTCAACGACCTCGACTCCCGGCTCATGGCCTTCTGGCGCATCCTCCGCGACCGGCCCGCCGACCTGCAGCGCGTCTGCGCCCTCACCCCGCACGCCCGCGCCGAACACATCGAGGCCTACCAGCCCGTCCCCGACGACCACCCCGACCCACAGCTCGAGGAAGCCCGCCGCGTCTGGGTCCTGCTCTCCCAGGGCCGCGGCGGCACCCTCCGCCGCACCGGCTGGCGGTTCTACATCGACCCCGCCGGGTCCGTCACCTCCATGCCCGGCTACCTGAACGGCTACCTCGACCGAATGGCGGCCGCCGCCGAACGCCTCGCCCGCGTCTCCCTCGAATGCCGCCCCGCCCTCGAAGTCCTCGAGGCCTACGGCGCCCAGCCCGACGTGCTCATGTATGTCGACCCGCCCTACCTCGGCTCCACCCGGGCGCGGAACTACCGGCACGAGATGGGCTCCGACGCCGAGCACCGCGAACTGGCCGCGGCCCTCGAGGCCTGCCGCGCCACCGTGATCCTGTCCGGCTACCACTCCCCGCTGTACGACGACCTGTACGCCGGCTGGCACCGCCACGAGATCCACACCGGCACCGGGCAGGCCAACCAGTGGTCCCCGCGCACCGAGGTGCTGTGGTCCAACCGGCCGTTCCCCGTCGCCGACGGCCTGTTCGACACGGCGGTGATCGCATGACCGCCCACTCCACCGGCACCGGCCACCTCCCCCAACTGGCCGCCGTCTCCTGGGCCTGCACCTGCGGCCACGCCCACGTCCTGGACTACGGGCCGTCCGCGCCACCCGACTGGGCCCTGCGCGTCGCCGCCGCACAAGCCCACACCCACACCACCATCGCCAGCCTTCGCGCCCTCACACGCCCCCTGGAGACCCGATGCAACCCCGAGTCATAGGGCTGGACCTCAGCCTCGCCGCCACCGGCATCGCCCGCGTCGACGGCAGCCTGGACATCATCACCACCGGGCCGGGCGACCACCTGGGCGACCAGCGCGACCGGCTCCGCCACATCACCGACGAGGTCATCGCCCGCACCAAAGCCGGGCTGTTCGAGGGACCCCACCTCGCCGTCATCGAGGGCCCGTCCTACAACTCCCGCGGCGCCGGCACCTGGGACCGCGCCGGGCTGTGGTGGCTGGTCGTCGACCGCCTGTTCCACGAGTGCGTCCCGGTCGCCGTTGTTCCGCCCGCCGCCCTCAAGCGCTACGCCACCGGCCGCGGCAACGCCACCAAGGCCGACATGCGCCTCGCCCTCTACCAGCGCGAACACCGCGACGTCCGCGACGACAACATGGTCGACGCCCGCTGGCTCGCCCTCATGGGCCTGGACTGGCTCGGCTTCTCGCCCATCCTCCTGCCCAAGACCCACCGCGACGCCATGACCAAGATCGACTGGCCGGAGGTGGCGTGATGGCCAAGCGCACCATCACCTGCCGCTGCTGCGGCCGACCCGGCCCCCACCGCGGCCACGGCTACCGCGAAGCCTGTTACCGCCGCTGGGCGGCGGCCGGCCGCCCCGCCTCCGGCCCGCCCATGCCCCGCGAACCCTCCGAATGCCCGCCCCGCCCCGGGCACAACGCCGCCGCAGCCCGCCAGCAGTACAAGGAACTGCGCGAGGCCGGGCAGACCCGACTCGAAGCCGCCGCGCAGATCGGCATCTCCTTCACCACCTCCTGGCGCTACGAAGCATGGCTCCGGGACGAGGTGATGAGCCGATGACCCCCACCAGCCCGACCCGCACCAACGCCGGCATGCGCACCGACCTCGAACAATCCGGCCGCCACCTCCTCGCCGGAACCGGCACCACCTACGGCCACGCCGAACCCGACGACCGAGAGCGCGCCCACCTGCTCATCCGGCGTCTCGCCAACCGGCACCAGTGCACCGCGCCCGCGGCCGTGAGCGCCCTGGTGTGCCTCGCGCTCGGCGCCGGACCCGTCGCCAGTGCTGCGCTCTGGCCGGCCGCCGTAGCCCTTCTCAAGCCCGGCTCCATGTGCGAGCGGCCCGCCCGGCACGCCTCCGACGTCACCGATGCCCTCATGGCGCTGCGCGTCCTCGGTCTGGTCGAAGACGCCTGCCCCCAGGTGCACCGCGACTTCCGCGGCAGGAAGATCCGCACCGCGACCTGCCCCGTCTGCAGGCGCACCAAGAAGATCGGCCGCACCGGCAACCTGCACAAGCACGACCGCGGTGACGGGACTCCCTGCCCTGGTGGGGGAAAGCGGCCCGCCGAGGGGAGTGCGGCGTGATGGCTCAGACCTCAGTCGTCGCCGGTGGGCAGCAGCAGCCGGCGCACATGCTCGCGGGTATACCCGGTCTCTTCGACCAGCTCAACCTGCCGGACGCCGGCGTCACGAGCCGCACGGAGCGTCTCTCGCAGATGCTCGTGAGCCTCGTCGAGCCGCCGCTGAGCGGTCTTGCGGCGTCGTACGGCGTTCCGGACGTCGTTCATCGCCTGCTCCTGATCCACGGGGTCATGTTCGCACACACGGATGTGGCCACCCGAAGGGTACCTCACGAAAGCCACTTGCATGTGGCCACATCGATGTGGCATAACTGTGATGCGACGCCCCCGCAACACCACGTCTCGCACAGCAGCCAGCAGCCAAACAGCAACGGAGTCGCCCTCATGACCGACGCCCACATCGACCTGCCCGGCGACCTCGCCGGATGGGTCGCCATCCTCCGGCAGTGCCGCACCAAGCGCGCCGAACTCGACCAAGTCGAAGCCGCCGCTCGCGAGAAGATCCAGGACGCCCTCGGCGACCAGACCGAAGGCCGCATCGACGGCAAGCCCGTGGTGCGCTGGACCCACACCGCCCCGGCCCGCCGCCTCGACAAGAAGGCCCTGACTGCGGACCACCCGGACCTGGTGGAGAAGTACACGGTCATCGGTGAGCCGGGCCGCCGCTTCACCCTCCTCGACCCCGAGGACGGCGCCTAATGGACGCCCGCACCGCGCTCGCCTGCCCGTACTACGCGGGAACCGGCGACCTGAAATGCGCGTCCGGATGCCGCACCGAGCCCGCTTGCGTCACCGAGGAACCGACCGACGGATGGAAAGTCCCGGAGGCGTCCGCGGTGAACGACGCGCTCGCCTACGAGAAGCTCATCGGCCGCCACATCACCGTCACCTACGCCGACGGTCGTGGACTCTCCGGGATCCTCCTCGACATCGACAAGGCGGACACCCCCGACAAGGCCGTCCTGGTCATCAACACGATCGGGGGCATGGCGGGAGCGCCGGTCAGCATCATCACCGAGGTCACCGAGAGCAGCTCCACGCCGGTCATCCCGCCGCGCAAGCACATCAGCCGGGACCCGATCACGCTCACCCTCCCGCACAACCAGGTCGCCTTCCTCGCCGACCTCGTCGGTGGCACCGGCGACTTCATCTGGGGGCACCTCTCTAAGCACCACGACGTCACCGACGTCGGGGCTCTCTACGACGCGCTCAATGAAGCCACCTCCGCCAATGGCTCCGCCGAGGGCGGCGAATCATGAGCGACCTGCACGCCGAGCTCCTCCGCGTCGTCGAAAACGCCATCACCAACCACCCGCGCAGCCTGCAGAAGCGCATCGGCCCGAGCGAGATCGGCGACCCCTGCGCCCGCAAGATCGCCTACAAGCTCGCAGGCATGGGCGAGGTCAACCCCCGGCGCAACGTCCCCTGGAAGCCCACCGTCGGCACCGCCGTTCACGCATGGCTCGAAGAGGTCTTCCACCTGGCCAACAAGGACCTCCCCACCTGGGCCGTCGGCGACAACCGTTACTGGTGCGAAGTCCGCGTCGACGTCGGCGAGATCCTCGGCGAGACCATCACCGGTTCCTGCGACCTGTTCGTCGGCGACCCCGCCAACCCGGCCATCGGCGGCACCGTCGTCGACTACAAGATCGTCGGCGACGACCAGCTTCGCAAATACCGCAGCCAGGGCCCCGGCGACCAGTACCGCGCCCAGGCCCACCTGTACGGACGCGGCTGGACCCGCCGCGGCGCCCGCGTCGACCACGTCGCTGTCTGGTTCTTCCCCCGCAACCAGGAACTCCGCCAGAACTACTTCTGGACCGAGCCCTACGACGAGCAGGTCGCCGTCGACGCCCTCACCCGCGCCGAAGGCATCGCCAAACTCACCGGCCAGCTCGGCACCGCAGCCGCGGCCCTCCTCCCGGCCACAGAGAACTGGTGCACCTACTGCACCTACTTCAAGCCCGGCAGCACCGACCCGTCGGCCGGCTGCCCCGGCGTCATCGACGCCACCACCCCATCCCCATCCCTCGCGGCACTCATCGCGAAATAGCACAGCAAAGGAGAAGCACCAGCATGACCACGGCAAATGACTTCCTCATGGCGGGCGGAACCACCTCCGCGAAGTTCCCCGCCATTGGCACCACCGTCACCGGCACCATCGCCCGCGAGCCGGAAGTCCAGCAGCAGAAGGACTTCCAGTCCGGCGAGCTGAAGTACTGGAACGACGGCAAGCCCATGCAGCAGCTCATGATCGTCCTGGCCACCGATGAGCGCGACCCCTCGGTGCCCGACGACGACGGCGAGCGCGCCGTCTACGTCAAGGGCCAGATGCAGAAGGCCGTCAAGGAGGCCATCCGCAAGTCCAGCGCCTCAGGGATCGCGGTCGGCGGCACCCTGACGATCACTTACACCGCCGACGGCGAGGCCAAGCGCGGCTTCAACCCGCCCAAGGTTTACACGGCCACCTACGCCCCGCCCAGCGCCGCCACCGACTTCCTCAACAGCGGCAACAGCCAGGAGCAGCAGCCCGCCGCCCCGCAGGCGGCCCCCGCTCCGGCCGCGCCCGCGGGCGTCACCCCCGAAGCCCTCGCCGCCCTCGCCCAGCTCACCCCCGAGCAGAAGGCCGCCCTCGGCATCGGCTGACGCCCCGGCCACAACTCCACGACCCCGGCCCCGCCACCAGCCTCCCCGGTGGCGGGGCCACACCCGACCACAACCATGTGACACGCGAGGTGCAAGTGACCGACCAGCCCGCCCCCCGGACCGAAGCCCTGCTCAACGCAGCGCAGGCGCTCGCCGCAGCGGGCTGCTCCACCGTCCCCGCACGCACAGACGGCAGCAAAGCCCCAGCCGCGTTCTGGAAGACCTACCAAACCCAGCGCGCCGACCCCGACCAGCTCAACCGCTGGTTCACCACCGGCGCCTTCGACGGCCTCGGCATCATCACCGGACAGATCTCCGCCCCCGGCGGCGCCTACCTGGAGATGCTCGAACTCGAAGGCCGCGCCGTCCACGAGCACCTCATCGAAACCTACGCCCAGGCCCTCACCGACCACGGCCAGGAAGAGCTGTGGACCCGGATCACCGGCGGCTACCTCGAAACCACACCCTCCGGCGGCCTCCACATCCTCTACCGCGTCACCGCCGACCAGCCCCGCGGAAACACCAAGCTCGCCCGCCGCCCCTCAACCAGCGACGAACTCACCGCCTGGAAGACCACCCAACAGGCCGGCATCGATACCGAACCTGACCCGCAGATCCGGGCCCGGCGGCAAGCCGCGCTCGACAACATCACCCGCGGAGAGCAGGTCCCCCAAGTCCTCATCGAAACCCGCGGCGAAGGCGGCTTCGTCATCGTCGCCCCCTCCGGCGGACACACCCACCCCAGCGGCCAGCCCTGGGTACTCCTCGTCGGCGGACCCGCCACGATCGCGACCATCACCGAAGAAGAACGCGACACCCTCCACGCCCTCGCCACGCTGCTCGACACCCTCCCCGCCCCCGAACCCCCAGCCGCGCCCCAGCGCTCCCCAACAGGCCCACGGGACGCCGATGAAGACCGGCTCCGCCCCGGGGACGACTTCAACGCCAAGGCGACCTGGAGCGAGATCCTGGAGCCGCACGGGTGGCGCCGCACCCGCAGCTACGGCGACGCCACCGGCTGGTGCCGCCCCGGCAAAAGCGGCCCGCACGTCTCCGCCACCACCGGCCGCTCCGGCACCGACAACCTGTACGTCTTCTCCTCCTCGACCATCTTCGACACCGAAGAGCCCTATTCGAAATTCGCGGCATACGCGCTGCTCGAACACGCCGGGGACTACGCGGCGGCCGCCAGGGCGCTCGCTGCCCAGGGGTACGGGGACCCGCTCCCGCACGGCGACGAGGACCTCCACGAACTCATCGCCGACTACCAGCCGCAGATCAACGGGCCCTTCACCCCCGCCAACCCGCGGCCGAGCATCGAGGGAAACCTCGCCACCGTCCACGAACTCCACCCCGGCGCCCGCCCCGACACCGCCCACCTCGCCACCACCGGCACCACCTACCGGTACTCCGACGACCGCCTCGCCCTCACCCTCGTCGCCCAGTTCGGAGACCGCATCCGCTACTGCCCCGACCGCGGCAACTGGCTCGCCTGGAACGGCACCCGATGGAACTGGTGCGAACGCGGCGGCGGCCCCGTCCGCGAATACGCCAAACAAGTCGGCCGCTCCCTCCCCGAAGACGCACGCCCCGACATCTCCTTCAAACAACGCGCCCTGTCCGCGGCCGGCGTCACCGCCGCCCTCGCCCTCGCCCAAACCGACCCCCACATCGTCGTTGGCATGAACGACATCGACAGTCACCCCTGGGAACTCAACACACCCGGCGGCATCGTCGACCTCCGCACCGGCAAACTCGGCCCACCCGACCCCGAACGACTCCACACCCGCATCACCCTGTGCACCCCCGACCCCGCCGCAGACCCATCCGCCTGGCACACCTTCCTCCACGTCACCTTCGGCGGCGACGACACCCTCACCACCTACCTGCAACGCCTCATGGGCTACTCGGCCACCGGCTACATCGGCCCCCACGTCCTCCCCTTCTCCTGGGGATCAGGAGGCAACGGCAAAGGCGTCTTCCTCGAAACCAGCCAGCACATCCTCGGCGACTACGCCACCACCGCCCCCGTCGGATTCCTCATGGCCTCCCAGTTCCAAGGCCACGAAACCGAGATCGCCCGGCTCGCAGGCGCCCGCATGGTGCTGTGCTCGGAGGTCAACGAAGACGACCGCTTCGACGAAGCCAAAGTGAAACAGCTCACCGGCGGCGACACCCTCACCGCCCGGTTCATGCGCCAAGACCACTTCACCTTCGAACCCACCCACCATCTGTGGCTCATGGGCAACCACCAGCCATCCGTGCAATCGGGCGGCCGGGCGTTCTGGAGGCGCCTGCGGCTGATCCCCTTCACACACGAAGTCCCCGACGACCAGATCATCGACGACCTCCAAGGAATCCTCACCCGCGACCACGGCCCCGCCATTCTGAACTGGATCGTCCAAGGCGCCGCCATGTTCGCCGACCAAGGACTCAAACCCGAACCGGAAAGCGTCACCGCCGCCACCGAGAACTACAAGAAAGAACAGGACACCGTCGCCCGATTCGTCGAAGAGTGCTGCCGGGTCGGCGGTGGCGAACAAGTCCAGATCAAGGTCGCGATCGTGCGGGACGCCTACGAACGGTGGTGCACCGCGGTCGGTGAGAAGCCGGTGTCGGCCAAGAAGCTCACCCAGGAGCTGTCCAAGCACGGTGCAGGCCGCGGCCGCGGGCCGGGCGGGGGAGCGCGGGTCTACAGCAACCTCACCGTCATGTCGGTCGAGGGCGACGACGAGGGCGGCGATGGGGCGCGTTCGGATGAGGGGTGGTTCCGATGACCAACCGCTGTTACCTGTCCGTTATATATAACGGGATGTGTGACAGATGTGCGGACCACATCTGTCACGGGGTCTCACCTGCGAAAACACCCCGAATATCACTCTCTGTTATGACAGATCGAAATCGCATCTGTCATGGGTCTGACCTGGGAAAACTCCATGATCGTGACAGATGTGACAGGTTTCAGCCCCCTATTCCACCCACGTGCGCGCACACGCGCACGCACGCACACGCGCGGCTCGGGAACCCGGAACAACCTGTCACCTGTCACAGACCACCCCTCCAGACAGGTGAAACGCCAGGTCAAGCCCCTGTGACAGATCCGCCGAGAGCCCTTCACATCTGTCACAGCGCCACCCCGAATATCACGGCAAGGTCACGGCGACACCCGACGCAGACACAGCCTGTGGAAAACCTGTGGAAGACCGGGGGCTGGTCATGACCATCCCCACCTGGCTCCTCCGCACCCGAGGCGACGTCTTCCGCACCGCCGCCCTCCGCACCTGCCCCCACTGCCACCACCCGATCCTCACCGGACTCGACGACGACACCGCCGCCCGCAGCGTCCGAGCCGACCCCACCCCCATCACACCCCTCGGCGAAACCCTTGCTCTCCTCGCCGGCCGCGCCACCTTCGACCTCCAAGCCGTCTACGGCCGGCGGGAAATGTGGCGCCGCGACCAATGGCACATCCAGAGCGCCCGCAGATGGCCCGTGCTCCCCGAACACCGATGCGGACAGCCCCTCAACGACCACATGGAGAAAAGCCCACAGCGGCGCCGGTACGTGTGCCCGACCGAACCGCCCTTCTGAGAAAGGAAAAGCGAATGAGCGTCACCGTCATCCTCACCTTCGACACCACCCACTCCAAGGAATGGGTCCTGCGCTCGGTCATGGAAGCCGTCGGCGCCCTCAACGACCACGCCCCCAGCAGAGTCCACGCCTACACCGACGACGAGATCGACCAGGGCCCGGCAGTGCAGATGGTTGTCATGCCCGAGGCCGACGGTCTTGCGACGGCCAGCGGCCCGGTTTTCGTGAATGCCACCGAACGCGCCGACGAGCTCGCCCGCAACACCGGCGGGCTCGTGGTCGACCTGCCCGTTGGGGCCGACCACCGCAAGGGGAGCGGGCGGTGAAGGGCGCCGTGACCAGCGACCCCATCGACTGCAAGCGCTGCGACCAACCCCATCCACGGTGCTCAGGCCACAACAAGCAGGGCGCCCCGTGCATGCGGTGGCCGAAGCGCGGGGCGAAGGTGTGTCCGCGCCATGGGGGGCATGCGCCTCAGGTGCGGGCGAAGGCGGCGCAGCGTGTCGCCGAGGAGCGTGTCCGCCAGCTCGCGGACCGGTATCAGCCGGCGGCGGCGCCGGTGGCTGATCCGCTTCTGGCGTTGCTGACCCTGGCTGGTGAGATCTCGACCTTCAAGGACTTCATCGGCGGCCAGGTCGCGGAGCTGCGCGCGGAGTCGTGGCGGTACGAGGGCGCGCAGGCGGAGCAGCTGCGCGCGGAGATCGCCTTGTATGAGCGGGCCTTGGATCGCACGGCGCGGGTGCTGGTGGACATCAACCGTCTGGACCTGGAGGCGAGGTTGGCGGCGGTGTTTGAGCGGGTGGCGCCGATGGTGGTGGCTCTGGTGGAGGGGCTGCTCTCGGATGCGGACCTGAATCTGTCGGAGGGGCAGCGGGAGCGGGGGCGGCGTCTGGTGGAGGCGCGGCTGGTGGAGTTGACGCGGGGGGTGGCATGAGCTACGTCCCGGAGTCGACCATGCGGCGCTGCGACGTCCCAGGCTGCCCGGCCGAGTACGACGCCACCACCGGGCCGGAGGGGCAAACGGCCGAGCGGCATTGGCTGCACCACAAGACGTTCGACATGTGCACCGACGCCTACGAGTGCGACGACCCCGCCACCATCTGCACGCACCCCGTCACCGACGACCTCAGCGGAGCCCCCAAGGCGCTCGCCGACGCCGTGCTGCGCGTCATCCAGGACGACCTGCTGCACACCGAGGTCACCGCCACCGAGCGGGCCGACCTTGCCGAAGGACGGCTCCAGCAGGCCGAGGCCGCGATCGAGCGGGTGCGGCGCCTATGCAACCTGACCATCGCCTCCTCTTGCCGCGTCCAGGCCATCGACCAGGCCCGCGACACCCTCACCGTCCTCGACCAGCCGAAGGAGATGCCGTGAGCGGCGACCTCCGCTCCAAAGTCATGACCCCCGGCCACTGCACCTTCTGCGGCAGACCCGCCGAACGCGGCCTATCAGGCGCCTGGTGGCACACCGAACAGTCCTGCAACCCCAGCTACACCATCGTCCCCGCCGGCGCAGTCCCTGCCGGGCCCCTGGGATTCGCCGCGCAGTGGCCGCCCAGCTTCAAGCCCGGCCAGTACGAAGGCCCAGGCCCCATCGACACGACACAGCAGACCACCAGAGAGAACCGGTAATGGGCACCAACTACTACACCCGCGCCCCTGCCTGCGAAAACGCATGCGCGCACTGCTCCCGGGAGCAGTACATCCACCTCGGCAAGGTATCCGCCGGCTGGCGTTTCCTCCACCGCGCCTACCGCGACCACCAGCCCGATGGCATCGACTGGCCTGTCAACGATCGCCCCTCCTGGCTCAGGCTTGTGTCACTCGGTCCCATCGAAGACGAGTACGGCCAGGAGTTGAGCAGGGCCGAGTTCCTCGCCCGGATCGACTCCATGCAGGGCGGTATCGCTCGCGATTCGGCGCGGGCCCGCGATCTGTGTGGGCCCGGCTATGACGCCGGGCTCCGGAACGACTTCACATCCGAGGGCTACGACTTCTGCGACTCGGACTTCTCATGAGACCGCACGCGGCCACCACTGAAGGGGGCAACTGATGGAGCGACGCACTGACATCTGCCCGGGGCGAGAGAATGCCCCCTACGTCGAAGCGTGGAACGCCTATGACGTCGACCATGCGGCATGGCTGGAAGCATGCGACAAGGCCCTCCAGGAGGCTGGACTGCCGCTCGTAGTTCTCCCCGAAGGGTCGGACAAGCGTGCCGCCCTCATGGCACCTCTGAGGCTTCCTGAACCGCCCGAGGCGCCGGACCTGCCGTGCACCATCGGGAACCCCGTCTGGTGCTCACGCTGCCAGGCCAACATCCTCCGCGCCCTCCGCGGCCTCGACGACCTCGCCTCCAACCTCGAATCCTGGCAAGACGGCCACCGCGGCGCCCACTCCGGCGAACGCGTCTCCCGCCGCACCACCGGCCCCGCCTCCGCCTCACCCGTCGCCGACACCCTCGACCAGTTCTATGGCGAACTCGTCGACGTCGAAGACGAATGGCGTCAGCAGCGCGGCTACGAGCCCAGGCCCCGCCGGGCCCGCGACGGCCGCGCACGCCGGCTCACCCTCGCGTTCCTCATCAGCGAAGCCGGCGACCTGCTCGCCGACCCCGAACGCGTCACGTTCGCGCGGCGCCTCCTGCACTGGGAGCGGCTCCTGCACGGCCTGGCCCGCTCCGAGCCGGTGGTGCGCAGGCTGCCCGGCCGGTGCCCACGGTGCCGGTTCGTCAACACCCTCCAGACCAGGGAGGACGGGTACATCCGGTGCCGGAACGAGAAGTGCGGGCGGCTCCTCAGCGAGGAGGAGTACGAGGAGTTGGTGGAGTCGCCGGATGCTGGGCTGGTGGCGGAGTCTCGGGGGGAGAGGCAGGCGTCCTGACCGGACGTCAGGTGTGCAGCGTGTAGACCGCCCGGCCCCGCTCCTCACGCACCAACACACCACCCACCCGCTCCACCGTCACCCGCGCCCCCGCATGGTCCACCGGGCACACCACCGTCGGAGCGTCCAAACCCTTGGCGCGCAGCCGAGGCAGCGCATCCCGCAGCAGCTCGGCGCCGAGCCCCTCCCCGCGCCGGGAGGGGCGGATCGACACCCACACCTGCCCGCCACGCCCCTCCAACGCAGGGACGAGGTAGTGCCGCATGCACAGCCGCCCCAACATCCGCGGCGGCCCGTCCGGTGCGGTCTCGCACCACCACAGCTCCATCCCCGCTGCACCCGGACGCACGCCGGGCCGCGGGAAGCACCCCGTGCCGATGCCCTCGACGAGGCGGGCGAAGTCCCCGTTCTCCAGGTCGCGGAGCGTCAGCCCGTCGGCGTCCGGGCGGCCATCCCCGGACGCGTAATCCCGCTGCGCATCCAAGAACGCGGCGCGAAGCTCAACGCTCGGAGCGAGGAACGTACGCACGGTCATCGTCATCGTCGGCATGCCTCCACCCTGTCACCGACCGTGCACGATTCCGAGCGATGCCAGTGCTTCGTTACCTGAAAGAGGGGTCAGGAGCCGTTCGGTGATCGCGTCGGTGATGGCCAGCCCCGACTGGATCTCCACGAACCCGTACATCCCGGTGGGGTTGATCTCCAGGAAGACCCAGCCGCCCGAAGAGTCGATGAAGTCGAACGCGCCGTACTCCAGGCCGAAGTGCCGCATGAACGCGTGCACACCTGCGGCGATGTGCTCGGGGACCGGCACCGGGATGAACGCCAACTGGTCCTGGATCGGGCGCCAGTCGATTAGGTCGGCCGGGCACCCGGTGATCCGGACGGCGAACATGCGATTGCCGACCACGGTGAGCCGGACGCTGGGCCCTGCGACGACGGGCTGGAAGCACGACGCAGCCCCCAGGTGGTCGGGGAGCGCGGCCGGATCCACAGCGCCCGCGGTGACCATCGCATCCTCGTCGGCGCCCTGCGCATGCGCGGCCTTGTAGAGGACCGGACGTCCGCCCGCCCAGTCGGCTACGCCGGCGCCGCTGGTGGTGATGAGCGTGTCCGGCACTTCCAACCCGCACCCGCGGGCCGCGAGAAGCTGGCCCGGCTTGTGCCCGGCCGCCGCCGCGGCAAAAGGGTGGTTGACCCAGCGGACCGGCAGGGTGGACAGCACGCCGTGCAGGGCAAGAGCATCCTCGCGCGCCGCCCACGCACGGGCCGCAGGATCACCGATGTCGGGATGCCCGCTGGCCGCGCCGGGCCAGCGCCACAGCACGCCCGTCACCTCCTCCAGCCGGGCGGCACGGTGCTCATCCCCGACCAGGCCCCGCCACCGAGCCCCGTCCAACCGCGCGTCCATCCGGAGGCGTGCGGTGCCCGGGTCGAGGCGGACGACGGTGGCGTCGCGCTGGTGGAGGGCGTGCACGATCAGGTCGGTGGTGTGATCGTCGTGGTCGGTGAGGATGAGCACCGTGCCGCCGGACATGGGTCAGCCTCCGTCGTCGGTCTTGTTGTCGTTGGCGGTCGTGCCCCACGTCACCGTGTAGGCGCGCAGCAGCTCGGGCTGAGCGGCCAAGGGCCGGCCGCCGGCGAGGGTCTGCTGCTGGTGCGGGCAGTAGGTCAGGTCGGGCGGCGCCTGGGTGAAGGCGGGCGCGAGCCGCACCTGGTGCGACAGCCCGTAGGGCACCAGCGCCTGGGCGCTGGGCGGGGCGGTGTGGACGTCGAGCACGAGGCTCTCCTTCCGGTTCGGCGGCGCCCTGAGTGAGCGCCGTTGGCCGCCACTCAACCCCCGCACCGGGCCGAAACCGCTGATCATGTGCAGGACTCGCACCCCCATGCAGAACCTGCAAATCACGCTGTGCAACCAGCCGGTGACGCCGTACCTTGGGGTCAACCCCTTCGCGCGCCCCCGAGGGAGCCGTGATGCACCCAGACTTCTGGCGTGCCCCACCCGTCCGCGCACTCCTCGCCGCGCGCGACATCGGCGGCACCATCCGCCTCGCCCGCGAACGCCACGGCTGGAAACAAGCCGACCTCGCCCGCCGCGCCGGCTACTCGGCGTCCACCATCTCCCGGTTAGAGAACAACCTCGCCGCGGGCATCGACCTGGTGAAGATCCGCGCCGTGTGCGACGCCGTCGCAATGCCCGCGCAGATTGTCGGTGAGCTGCTCGGCCTCGACCAGCCTGGCGGGACTACGGTGGTCGGGACCGTGGCTCCCGTGGCACTGGAGGATCCGATGCGCCGCCGCACTCTCATCGCCGCCGCGGGCCTGGCCGTCCCGCTCTCCCTCGCCCCACTCGACGAGGCCCTGGCGCTGCTCCCCGATGCCGGGCCGGCCACGCTTCAGCAGGTCACGCGGCGGCTCGTCCGTGCCCGCCAGCAGTGGGACAACGGCGAGCTCATCACGCTGATCGACGAGCTGCCCGCGCTCCTCGCGTCCGCGCACCACGCCGCCGAGCTCAGCCAGGAGCCCAGCGGTTGGGCGCTGATCGCCGCCTGCTACGACCTGGCCGCCGAAGCGCTCAACAAAGTCGGCGCGGCCCCCCAATCGCGTATCACCGCCGATCGCGCGGTCCTGTACGCCGCCCGGTCCGAGGATCCGGTTGCGATGGCCTCGGCCGCGCGCACTCTCGGCATAGTGCTGCGCCACGAGGGCCGCCACGAGCTGGCCGAGCGCGTCACCCTCCAGGCCGCCGGCCGAGTCGCCGACGCCGGGCTGGGGACCGCCGCGCTGGCTGCCACCTATGCGCAGATGCTGTGCACCAGCGCCTACAACGCCGCGCTCGCCGACGATCGCGACCGCGCCCTGGACATGATCGCCGAAGCCAAGGGAGCCGCCCGGCGACTGCCCACCCGGCCAGGCCAGGCACCGGGCGCTGCGCGGTTCCGGATCGACGCCCCCCAGGTCGACCTGTACGAGGTCGGCGTGCGGTGGGCGCTCGGCGACGCAGGCCACGCCCTGGCCGCCGGCCGACACCTCCAGCCCGGCATGTTCCCGACCCCGGAGCGCCGCGCGAGGTTGCACACCGACATGGCCCGTGCCGAGTGGCAGCGTGGCCACGCCGAGCAGGCGGTGCGGCGGCTGTTGGCCGCTCACGCCCAGGCGCCGGCCGAGATGGGCGGCCGCCCGGCGATCCGCGCCATGGCTGTTGAGGTGGTGGCGCGGCATCCGAGGGTGTCGGGGGTGCGTGAGCTGGCTGCGATTGTGGGGCGGGGCCGGGCGTAGGGCAGAGCTCGACGATCAGGTTGCGCCGTCGGGCCGCTGCCTCCTGCCCGCGGCCGAGTCGATCGCGAGCTTCTGGAGGATGTCCGACACCGGTGTCCCCGTCTCCTGTGATGCGTAGTCCAGCAGCCACCGGGCGATCTGGAAACCGGCGGAGAAGGCGGCGCTCCCGTCGCCTCTCGTCGTGAGGTCTGCGAGTGCGAGTTCCGTGGCTTCGATCGCCTCGTCGCCTTCCGCGGCGGCCGTCAGCATCGCGATCATCACCTCGCGGTACTCGCCCGGTGTCCTCAACCTAGGCATCGGACTGCTCTTGGAGGTCCGTGCGCGCCCCCTGCCCCGGGCGCTCGTGGTTGAGGATCGTGGCTGGCTTCCAGACGGGGGAGCGGCCGAACAGTTTGTCCTCCTTGGGGAGCTCGCCGCGGGTGCGGTAGCGGCGGGCTGAGGCGTATTTGATGCCGTAGTGGTCGGCGACGTCCTGGAGGGTCCAGTAGTCGGCTTCGGGGTCGGGCTTGCTCACGGCGGCGCGTCCCTTCGTCTACGTGATGGTGACGAAGTCTAGTGGGGTCGGGTGGCACGCTCCCGACGCTACGTCGTCCCCCTGATGTTGACAAGGTTGCTCGATACTCAGTAACCTTGTCTACATCAGGACGACGAAGACAGGAGCGAGGGACATGGCCAAGGCGATCACCCCCAAGACCGCCACCTGCAAGCGCTGCAAGGCCACCCTCCGCTCCGCCACCTCCATCGCCCGCGGCATGGGCGCCCACTGCGCCCGCATGGCCCGCAAAGAAGCCGCCCTCAACGCCGCCGGCTACAAGCCCACCGCCATCGCCAAGGCCCGCGAGCTCATCGCCGACGGCGGCATCGTCCCCATCCGCGGCCGCCGCGTCTTCCGCGCCGTCTCCACCGACGGCCAGAACACCTACCTCACCGCCCCGCAGGGGTGCACGTGCAAGGCGGGTCTCAAGGGCCGCCACCTTTGCTTTCACCGCGCGGCCGCCACCCTCCTCGCCGCCTAACCCAACCGACAAGGAGATCCACATGACCACCATCACGATGAACCCCGAGGACTGGACCCACCCCGCCCTCACCGAACTCCCCTGGGAGCACACCGAAGCCGACACGATCGGCGTCCACGGCATCGGCGTCCAGGAGATGGGCCGCCGCGTGGACTACGGCCCCGTGCACCACCGCGTCGACTGCTACTGCGGATGGACCTCCGGCGACTGCGCCACCGACCGGGCCGCGTTCGACGCGCTCGTCGACCACGCCCTCCAGGCACGCAAGGAGCCGGAGGCGGAGACCTTCGAGTGCGATGGGTGCCGCGTTCGCCCCGACGGGATCAGCGAGGACGGGACGACGTGCCTGTGCGCGTTCGGCGAGCCGGTCGGCGGCTGCCGGTGCCAGGCGAGCCAGGCGGAGTGGTTCGGCCCCTCCTACATCCGCGCGGAGATCGCCGCCGAGGAGCTCTGACGCCCCGCCTCGGGCCCGTCCGTCACGCGCGAACGGGCCCGGGACAGGACGCCAGACCCGAGGAAGGACAACCGGATGACCGACGACACCACCCGCATCTACGGCACCCCCATCGACACCCACACCCGCGCCGAAGCCATCGCCGCCGGCGACCTCATCCAGGCACCCGACGCCCTCACCCACGACGCCAAGTTCCGCGCCCCCGTCACCCTCACCCGCGCCGCGTGGGCCGACTGCGTCGCCTGGACCGACGACGACCACGCCCGCACCGGCGCCATCCAGGACGAAGACGGCCGCCTGTGGGACGTGCTCTGGATGGCCGCCCGCGCCGTTCGCGGCCTGAGCAGCGACGCCGCCACCGCCTGCTTCAAGGTGTACCGGGTCGCCCGGGACGCCCGCCCCGGCCCCGACGGCGACATCGAGCCGACGCCGGTCTACCTGATCGCCACCCTCCTGCCCGACGGCATCACGATCAGCCTCCCCGGCGAGGACTGACGCCCGCCCCATCCCCAGCAGCGAGAGGACCAGCCAGATGAAGAGCAACGACTGCCCCGAGTGCGGCGTCCCCATGACCGGCGGCACCTGCCGCGAGGGGTGCTGACCATGGCCGAAAACGACAACCCCTTCCAGTCCATGACCCCGGAGCAGCTGGAGCACTGGTTCCGGGAGGTCCTTCCGATCCTGGCCCGCATGCAGGAGCAGTCCGCGGCACGGGCCAGGAAGCACGCGTTGGAGTTGATCCGCCGCCCCGTGCGGCTGCGCAACGAGGCCAGCGAGGACTGACATCCCGCCCGGGGCTCGTCCGGCCCGCCACGTACGAGCCCGGGGCAGGACGCCAAGCGTCCCGCCGCCCCCGCACCACCAACCGACAAGGAGACCCATGACCACCACCACCCACACCCCCGCCTGCCACTGCCCGCCCGGCGCGACCGAGACCCTCGACAACGTCATCCTCACCAGGCACACCAGCCTCTGCCCCCGCCTCGCCGACGGGCCCCGCCTCTACGTCTGGCAGGGCCTCGCCGCCCCCGAGCTCCTGGAGACCGGCAACCTGCACGACTTCGCGGAGGCGTGGGCGATCCACGTGGAGGGGCGCATTCCCCCGGGGGAGACGATCAAGCCGATCGAGATCCGCACCTGGGGCAAGGCATACCAGGCGCGGATCGTCGAGCAGGGGATCGACGACGAGGAGGCGTTCGGCAAGTACCTGGTGACGGTCGACGAGGAGTCCGTCGTCGTGCACGTCTACCTGGCTGAGCGGCGCTGATCTCGTGTGGGCGCTCCGCTGCCCCGTGGCGGAGCGCCCACCCCGGCGTGAGACGTGAGACGGAAAGCTACTCTTGTCTCATGAACGCCGGGGGCATGAACCAAGACGTCCTCCTCACCGTCAGCGAGCTCGCCACCTTCTTCGACGGCGCCGTCTCCTACCGCGCCATCGACCAGTGGATACGCCGCGGCAAACTCACCCCCGCCGACCACACCGACAACGGCCGGCCCCTAATCCGCCTGGGCGACGCACAGCAAGTTGAAGCCGAGACGCACGGTGCGAAGCGGGGTCGGCCTCGCAAGACGCGCCCGCCCCGCTTGTACGCTGACCAGTATTTGTGACATCCTGCGATCAATGTGGTGACGCATCGCCACGAACAGGCCCGCTTGAGCATCAGCTCGCGGGCCTTTCGCGTACCCGGGGGAGGTGGCCGGTGACCACCCTCGATTTCGTACAGCAGGGCGTCCTTCAAGCCATGCTCCGCCACTACGCCACCGGTACCACCCGCCGCTGGCAAACCCCCGGGGAACTCGCCCAGACCCTCGACCCCCGCACCGTCCAAACCCCCGCCCTCGACCTCATCGACGACGAGCTCGTCCGCCTCCACGGCACCCCCGACGGCCGGCTCCTCATCTCCATGAGTCCTCAGGAAGGGAAGAGCCAGCGGACCTCTCGAAGGTTCCCGACCTGGGTCCTCGCGCAGAATCCCGACACCCGCATCGCCATCTGCTCCTACGAGCACGGTGTCGCCCGCCGCTGGGGCCGCGTCATCCGCGACGACATCAACGCCCACGGCCCCACCCTCGGCCTCCGCGTCCGCGACGACCTGTCCGCCCAGCACGAATGGCAACTCGCCGGCCACGAGGGCGGCGTCTACTCCGTCGGCATCGGCGGTGGCCTCACCGGCCGCCCAGTCGACCTCCTCGTCGTCGATGACCCGATCAAGGACCGCGAGCAGGCCGACTCCCCGACCTACCGGGAGCGCGTCTGGGACTGGTGGCTGGAGGTCGGCTCCACCCGCCTCGCCCCCGGAGCCCCCGTCGTCGTCATCGCCACCCGCTGGCACGAAGAAGACCTCATCGGCAAACTCCTCGCCGCCGAGGACGGGCACCTGTGGCGCGTGGTGAACATCCCCGCCCAAGCCGACCACCGGCCTGAGCAGGGCGAGACCGACCCGCTCGGCCGCGAGCCGGGCGAGTTCATGCTGTCGGCGCGGGGCCGTACCGCCGCGCAGTGGGAGGCGATCAAGACCCGGTCGGGGTCTCGCACCTGGAACGCGCTCTACCAGGGGCGGCCGGCCCCCGCCGAGGGCGGCATCTTCCATCGGGACTGGTGGCGCTGGTACGACACCCCCCGCTGGATCGAGCAGGCGGACGGCACCCGCTGGGCGCCCGGCGCGGACGAAGTCGTCCAGTCCTGGGACATGGCCTTCAAGGACACCAGCAGCTCCGACTACGTGGTCGGGCAGGTATGGGGGCGCTGGGGCCTGGAGGTGTACCTCCTCGACCAGATCTGCGAACGGCTCAGCTTTGTGGAGACGCTCAAGGCAGTGCGGACCCTGTCGGCGCGCTGGCCGCAGGCGACCGCGAAGTACGTCGAGGACAAGGCCAACGGCACCGCCGTCATCAACGCGCTAAGCCGCACCGTGCACGGCCTCATCCCCGTCGAGCCCGACGGGTCCAAAGAAGCCCGAGCCTCCGCGGTGTCCCCATTCGTCGAGGCCGCCGCCGTCCACCTACCCGCCCCCGAGTTCGCGCCCTGGGTCGGCGGCTACATCGACGAGCACGCCAGCTTCCCCAACGGCGCCCACGATGACCAGGTGGACGCCACGTCGCAGGCGCTGAACCGGCTGCTGCTCAACCCGATCCTCACCGGCGGCATCGTCGTGCAGGACGAGGACCTCGACGCCAGCCTCGAACACTTCAGCATCTCGCCCTACTGAGGAACGGAGGCCCGGATCGTGCGCGTGATGGATCGCCTCCAGGAGACCTGGTACCGGGCCACCGGCCGCGCCGACCTCGCCGAGGCGCTGTCCGCCGAGCGGCGCACCGTCGACTTCTTGCAGGAGTCGATCAGCGACCTCGAAGCCCGCATGTACGAGCCTGGTTGGCAGGAGCTCACCGCCTCCGCCGCCCAGGAGTTCAGCAGGGAAGGGCTCCGGCAGATCACGGCGGTATGCCGCGTCATGGCGATCAAGTCCCCGCTCATCAAGCGCGGACTGTCGCTGCGGCAGGCGTATGTGTGGGGCAAGGGCGTGGAGATCACCGCCCGCGACCCCAAGGTCAACCAGGTGGTGCAGGAGTTCCTCGACGACGAGGGCAACCAGCGGGCGTTCTTCGGCGCTACCGCCCGCCAGCAGAACGAACTGTCGCTG
Source organism: Actinomadura rugatobispora (assembly GCF_055379765.1). Lineage (NCBI taxonomy): Bacteria > Bacillati > Actinomycetota > Actinomycetes > Streptosporangiales > Thermomonosporaceae > Actinomadura > Actinomadura rugatobispora. The sequence continues at coordinate 4,150,764 of NZ_AP029191.1, forward strand.
GGCACCGACGGCAACCTGTTCGTCGCGCTGTTCACCAACCCGACCACCGGCCGCGTGCAGATCCGCAAGGTTCCGTGGGACGAGATCACCGACGTGATCGCCAACCCCGAGGACAAGTCGGACCCCTGGTTCTACCGGCACCAGACCTGGATTGAGGAGCAGGCGCCCGGCGGCGGCATCATTCAGCGGCCACGCGTCGTGTACTTCCCCGCCCTCGGCTACCGGCCCACCACGCGGCCCCGGAACGTCCGCGACCGTCACACCGGTGCGCCTGTCGAGGTGCGCTGGGACGCGCCGATGGTGCACATCAAGGTCAACGCCCTGGACGGCTGGGCCTTCGGGGTCGGCGACGCGTACGCGGCCGTGGACTGGGCCCACGCGTACAAAGATTTTTTGACGGACTGGGCTCGGCTCATCAAGGCCCTGTCGCGGTACGCCTGGAAGCTCACCAGCAAGGGCTCCAAGCAGGCACAGGCCCGGACCAGGCTCGCCGAGGCGGCGTCCCGGTCCGCGTCAGGGGAGAGCAACTACGCCGGCGCGACCGCGGTCCTGCCGCCGGACATGATGCTCGAAGCGCTCCCCAAAACCGGCGCCACGATCGACTCCGAGTCGGGCCGGCCGCTGGCCGCGATGGCGGCGACCGCAATGGACGTCCCGGTGACGATGCTCCTCGGCGACCCGGGCGTGACGGGCGCGAGGGCGACGGCGGAGACGCTGGATACGCCGACGGAGATGATGGCGGAGAACCGCCGGGCGGTGTGGAAGGAGGCCAAGACCGCGATCCTGCGGCACGTCATCGCCTCCTCCGTGCGGGCTCCGCAGGGTGCGCTGCGCGGCACGATCACGCAGACGGGGGCGCGTGAGCAGCTCAAGCTGCGGGGCAGGGCCGAGGCCACCGTTGACATCGTGTGGCCGGATGTCCACGAGATCGATCCGCTGCAGCTCATCGAGGCGATCTTCAAGGCGGACCAGACCACCTACCTGCCGCCCCTCGTGGTGGCCCGCCTCCTGCTGCAGGCCCTTGGGGTGCAGGACGTGGACGAGATCCTCAAGGATTTGACGGGGCCGGACGGGGCGTTTGTGCCGCCGGGTGTGACGGCGGGGCAGGTGGCCGTGGACCGGTTCCGGCGGGGTGAGGATCCGGCGCCGGTGACCGGCGGCGACGAGCAATCGCCGGACGACGACCAGAACGCTGGCGACGCCCGAGGATCCTGATGGCGTTCACCTCGAAGACCCTCGGCCTCGCCCGCGCCGCCATCACCGCCGCAGGCCGCGCCGTAGACGCTGTCATCCGCACCCTCACCGCCGCCTGGGTCCGAGCCTGGGACGCCCTCACAGCCCCCTTCACCACCGCCCTGGACGCCCTCCTCGCAGGACGCGAGGACTGGCCGGGCCGCCGCACCATCGAGACCGACCCCGCCCTCCAGCAAGCCCTAGGCGACGCTGCCGCAGCCCTGGACACCCTCGCCGAACTCACCGCCACCGAGGCCACCCGCGCCGCCAGCGCAGCCACCGAGAGGGCCGCCGCCGACCAGGCGGCCATCATCGACTCGCAGCTCCCGCCCGGCCGCGCCACCATGACCCCGCGGCCGGGCGGGTTCCACCAGCGGGCCATCGACGCCATCAACACCCGCGCCCAGCAGCGCATCATCTCGCTCACCCGGCCGCTCTCTCGGGACGCGGACGCGGCGATGCGGCGGGAACTGGTGCGGGGCGTGCAGGTCGGGCGGAACCCTCGCGACTCGGCCCGGCGGATGGTGAAGCAGGTGGAGGGTGCCTTCAATGGTGGTCTGACCAGGGCCAGCACGATTGCGAGGACCGAGACGATCAGCGCCTACCGGGAAGCAGCAGCAGCCATTCAAGACGCCAGCCGCGATGTTCTCGCAGGCTGGACCTGGCTGGCAGAACTCTCGGACCGCACGTGCATCGCCTGCTGGAGTCGCCACGGAACCGACCACCCGCTCACAGAGCCCGGTCCCCAAGGCCACGTTAACTGCCGATGCAGCCGCGCCCCCCGAGCGATGTCATGGCGCGATCTCGGGATTGACCTCGACGAACCGGAAGACGACATCCCGAACGCGGAGGCCGCTTTCTGGGCGCTGCCCCGTGCAACGCAGCTTCGGATCATGGGGGCGGCGCGACTCGAACTGTTCGACCGTGGCGCGGTCGCGTGGGAGGACTTCGCGCAGCTCAGGGACAACCCGGGATGGCGTCCGAGCTGGAACGTAACTCCCATAAAAGACCTGGTCAGCCGCTAAAATAGGAGGACCCCGGCGGGTGTTGGTAGCACCCCCGGGGCGTGGCCGATCCCGCTGGAGGGGACCGACGTGACCGAGCGTACATGTTCCATTGATGGCTGCGACAAGCCCCATGCCGGACGGGGCTGGTGCACGCAGCACTACGGCAAGTGGCGCAAGACGGGTGATCCGAACTACACCGCACCCAGTCTTGACGAACGCTTCCACGCCAAGATCAACCAAGATGGGCCAATCCCAGCGCTTGACCCCACCCTGGGCCCTTGCTGGGTATGGAAAGCCTTCATAGACAGAGACGGCTACGGCAAGTTCTGGGACGGCAGCCGGGTCACCTACGCGCATCGCGTGTCATACCGCATGGCGGTCGGGTCGATACCGGATGGCTTCGAGGTGGACCACCTCTGCCGCAATCGCGCCTGCGTCAATCCGGCTCACCTGGAGGCAGTTACTCCGCGAGTGAACAACCTGCGGAGCGACTCCATCGCCAGCCAGAACGCCAGGAAGCAGCAGTGCTCGTTGGGGCACCCATTCGATGCCGACAACACCTACCAGCGTCCCGATGGCCTTGGCCGCGACTGCCGCAAGTGCCGAGCGCTGGCAGATCGCCGTCGTCACCGGAAGAAGATCTGACAGTTCAACTGGCGTGAAGGGCCGTCCTGGTGTGCGGCCCTTTTGCATGCCCTGATCTCCCGGCCTGACCTGTCCCGTTGGGGAACGGGTGGCAGGCCAGGCCGGGCACCCGTTCCCCAGCACGAGAGGCCATGCCCGCATGCGCGAGGCACACCAATGCGACTGGTTCACCATCGGCTACGGCGGGCGGCGCGGCCCCAGGTGCAGCCGGTGGGCGGACGCGGAATTCGCGCGCATGTGGGTATGTGCGCAGCACCTCAAGGCCATAGCTGATGCCGTTCGAAGCGCAAGCAGCGGCGGTCGTGGAGATGTCCCCGCGATCCGGGCGGCGGCCAGGGCCGGACTCAGAGAGTTCCAAGAGCACGAGCGCAGCCGTGCGGAACAGGAGCGCCAAGAACGCCGATGGGATCCGGACGGCCCATCGGTCGTCTACTACCTCCGCCGAGGCGACGGCCTTATCAAGATCGGATTTAGCGCTCGTCTCCATGAACGCAAGCTCACCCTCCAGCGCGAACACGGCCCGCTGGAATTGCTGGCTACGCACTGGGGAGATCGGCGTACCGAGAGCGAGATACATGACCGCTTCCGTGAGGTCCGCGCCACTGGGGAGTGGTTCCGCCCCTCGCCTGAACTCCTCCGCTGGATCTCCCGCGTGAACCGCAACCAGCAGCGCAACGCTGCCTGACCACCGGCCCGCCCGGGATGGAGGACGCACACCATGCCCACCCTCGACGAGGCCAAGTACCCCAACAGCCGGGGCTCCGGCAGCACGGTGAAGGAGACCCTCGCCGAGTCCATCCCGCTCGTCGAGGCCACCCGCGGGCAGCAGCGGACCGGCGAACGGATGCGGATCAAGCTGATCTCCCCCGGATGGGGCAGCAGCGGGCACTACAACGAAGCCGTCCTCCGCAAGGCCGCCGACGATCAGATCTGGCCGTCGGGCACCCACATGTACCTCGACCACCCCACCGCCAGCGAAGGCGTCGAACGCCCCGAACGTTCCGTCCGTGACCTCGCCGCTGTGCTCACCACCCCCGCCACCTACGAACATGGGGCCCTGCACGCGGAGGCCCGCGTGTTCGGCCCCTACCAGCAGCTCCTCACCGACATGGCCGAGCACATCGGCGTGTCCATCCGCGCGGCCGGGATCGCCGAGCACGGCGAGGCCGAGGGACGCGAGGGCATCATCATCACCGAGCTCACCGAGGGCATCTCGGTCGACTTCGTGACCCGAGCAGGGCGGGGCGGCCAGATCGTCGAGGTCCTCGAAGCCGCACGCCACGAGATGGCGCTGTCCGAAGACGCTCCCGCCATCCGCGACGAGCGCATCACCCTGCCCCCCGACTTCAAGGCACTCGAATGGGCCCGATCCCAGGTCGACGTGCCCTACCAGCCGGGCACCCCCACGTCCGCCCCTGTGGCGGAGACCATCACGCCGGCGCCGCCGGCACTGCCCAACACGAATGGAGCTCCAATGGGAGACCCCACGGGCACGTCGCCGAGCGGCGGCGCCCCGACCGACGTGAGCGAGGCCGCGACCCTGCGGACCGAACTCGCCGAGACCAAGCAGCGCCTGGCCGAGGCCGAGCTGGAGATCGCCAAGCTCGGCGACCAGTCCCGCGAGCTGGAGGAGGCCAAGCGCGACCTCGCCGAGAGCAAGCGGGAGAACCTCCGTCTCCGCGCCAACGACGCCGCTCGCGACAAGGCGATCGAGAGCCTCAAGGAGTCCACGCTCCCCAAGGTCGCCCACGCCAAGGTCATCGCCTCCGTCACCGGCCCCAACGTCCCCCTCAACGAGGACGGCGCCCTCGACGAGGCCGCGCTGGTGAAGAACATCAAGGCCGCGATCCAGGAGCAGCGCGACTACCTGACCGCGTTCGCCGAGGAGTCCGGCATGGGCCAGGTCCGCGGCCTCGGTGGCTCGGCCGAGCCCCAAGTCGACACCGAGAAGGAGCTCGGCGAGGTCTTCGCCTCCCTGGGCATGACCGAGTCGGCCGCTAGCGCGGCCGCGAAGGGACGCTGACATGGCGACCAACCGCGTGTACGAGCACGGCACCCAGTTCGAGGCCAACGTCTCCGGCGTCACCGGCACCGGCGACGGCGGCCTCGTCATGTCCGGCGACCCCGTCGTCATCGGCCAGCTCCCCGGCGTCGCCCTCACCACCGAGGACGCCGACGACGGCATGGCCACCATCCAGACCGACGGCGTGTTCGACCTGCCCGTCAAGGGTGAGACCACCACCAACGCGGCCATCGCCGTCGGCGCGATCGTCTACTACGACGCCGCCGCCACCCCCCACAAGCTGAACGCCGACTCCACCAACGGCGTCCGCTTCGGCTACGCGCTGGAGGCCGTCTCCTCGGGGGCGACGACCACCATCCGCGTGAAGATCGGCTACTGAGGCCAGGAAGGAACCAGCAATGTCGAACCTCGACGTCCTGGCCGACGAGGGCACCCGCCCCGCCGCGAAGGCCACCCCGTCCTGGCTGCGCGAAGGTGCCGGCCACGCTATCCGCAAGCTCTCCGAACGGCAGCAGGTCAACCCGAACTACCAGCGGGACCTGGTCGAGGCGGGGCGCCTGTACGAGCGCGCCGTCCACGGCAACCGCCGCGCGATGCTCGACTTCGAGGAGGCCATGACCACCTCGGACTTCAGCATCCTGTTCGCCGACATCCTCGACCGGCAGGTGCTGGGCTCCTACCAGGACTGGCCGTCGGAGTGGGCCCGGTACACCCGCCGCGGCACGGTCAGGGACTTCCGCACGGTGAAGCGCTACACCCTCGACGGCGGCGCCGCCGTGCTGGGCGAGGTCCCCGAGCGCGGCGAGTACCCCGAGGCCGACGTCGTGCCCGGCGAGTACGAGTACCGGGTCTCCAAGCGCGGCCGGCGTCTCGACCACACCTTCGAGATGCGGGTCAACGACGACCTCGACATGTTCCGCGAACTGCCCATCACCCTGGGCCGCGCCTCCAGGATGACGGAGGACAAGTTCGTCACCGAACTGTTCGCCCAGTCCACCGGCCCGAACTCCACGTTCTTCTCCGTCGGCCACGGCAACATCGTCACCGGCAACCCCGTCCTGTCGGTCGACGGACTGCAGGACGGCATGACCCAGATGGGGCAGCAGCGCGACCGCGACGGCAACCCGATCTTCATCCAGTCGGTGAACCTGGTCGTGCCGCCGGCGCTGGAGGTCGTGGCGAACAACATCATCAATGCCACGGAGGTGCTCGCCGCGTCCGGCGGCGGCGACGGCACCGGCAACAACCAGCTCCGTACCGCCAACTGGCTGCGGAACAAGGTGAGCGTTGTGGTGAACCCGTGGCTGCCGATCGTCGACACCACCTCCGGCAACACCGCCTGGTACCTGATCGCCAACACCATGGCCGGGCGTCCGGCGATGGAGATCGGTTTCCTGCGCGGCTACGAGCAGCCGCAGGTGTTCGTCAAGGCCCCCGACTCGCTGCGGGTCGGCGGCGGGTCCGTGCCGGTGGAGGACGGCGACTTCGAGACCGACGCGATCCGGCACAAGGTGCGGCACATCCTGGGCGGCACGCTCATGGACTACCGCATGGCCGCGGCCTCGAACGGCTCTGGCTCCTGACCATGACCGACAGGCAGCTCCGCACGCCGAGAACACCGACGGACTCCTACCTGGCGGCGATCCTCGACACCCTCGGCGAGATCCGTGACCGTCTCCCCGCACTGGCTCCGGCCGAGCGGCCGGACGGGTCGGTGGAGCTGCGTGAGCCTGCCGCCTCCGCCCCCGCAGGCGGCGGGGAGGCGCCGCCCCCAGAGCCCTCCGGGGGCGGCGAAGGGCCGGGCGCCACTGCGGCGCGGCGCCCGGCCCGCACCTCCCCGGCCAAGACAGGGGCCCAGACCACCCGCAAGCGAGCCCCGAAAAAGGAGGCCACCTGATGGCCAGCACCGCGAAGGGCCAGCCGAACGGGCTGGCCACCCTCGACTCCAGCGGCCACGTGCCCGCCGCCCAGCTCGGCGACGTCGGCGGCTTCACCCAGGGCGCGGCCGTCGCCGACGTCGCCACGGCCAACGCGGACGCGACCTACGGACAGCCCGAGGCCGACCTGATCAACGAGCTGAAGACCAAGCTCAACGCGCTCCTGGACAGCCTCCGGGACGCCGGGCTCATCGACACCTGACCACGCGAGAGGAGGCGCAATGCCCATCGACTACACCACCGACGCGGGTCGTGTGCGCCTCCTGATCGCCGACACCAACGAACCCGATCTGCTGCTCACCGACGAGCAGATCGCCGCGTTCCTGAGCATGGCCCGCGGCGCCGGCACCCCCCGCATCAAGCGCGCCGCCGCGAGCGCGCTGGAGGCCATCGCCGCGTCCGAGGCTCTGGTGGGCAAGGTCATCCGCACCCAGGACCTGTCCACCGACGCTGCCAAGCTCGCGGCCGAGCTGCGCGCCCAAGCTGCGGCACTGCGCGGCCAGGCTGACGACGACGAGGAGAACGACCCCGACGGCGGCGGGATCTTCGACATCGTCGACATGGTCCCGCCGTTCCAGCGCCGCTGGACAGCCGAGGGCGCCGAGGCGGTGGACTGGTAATGCCCTTCCCCGGCACGCACGTCATCCCTCCGGACTGGTCCAGCCATCACCGGCCGACGGCCACCAGCGCGATGACCGCAACCTGCGTCATCGCCCGCGCCACCGGTCAGGGCATCACCGGGCCGACCGGCATCTGGGACCCCAGCGAGGCCACCACCATCTACACGGGGCCGTGCAGGGTCGTGCCCCGCGCGACCGACGAGGGCCGCCACCGCACCAGCGGAGAACGGCAGGTCACGCCGCGCCGCTACGAGGTCACCATCACCTACGACGCCGCCACGATCCGCCTCGGCGACCAGGTCCGCATCACCGCCGCCCAGGACGCGGGGCTCGTGGGGCTCACGACGCGGGTGATCGACGTGTCCTACTCGTCCGAGCAGTGGCAGCGCGTGCTGTTCACCCAGGAGTTGCAGGAGGACACCACGTGAGGATCACGATGGATGTCCGGGAGGTACGGCGCCTTGCAGACGACCTCGGCGACGCGGGGCCCCGCGTGGAGGAGAAGGTCAAGGACATCACCGAGAGGATCGGCCACGACGTCGTCCGCTCCGGACAGGTCGGGGCGCCGGTCGACACCGGCCACCTGCGCGCCACCATCGGCGTCGACATCGACCCTGATCGGCTCGGGTTCGAGGCTGGCCCCACGGCCTCGTACGGAGGGCACGTCGAGTTCGGGACCCTGCCGCATGAGATCCGCCGCCGCCCGGGCGGCCCGAGACTCCACTGGGTCGCCAACGGCACCCACCACTTCCGCGAGCGAGTCTGGCACCCGGGCACCGCGCCACAGCCCTACATGATCCCGGCGTTCGAACGGCACGTACCGCAGGCCGTGACCGCGATGGCGCGGGCCGCCGGGGACATCCTGTGATTCCGGTCGCTCCGGCTCGGCCCCACACCGACGCCGTGGTCGCCGCCCTCCAGGTCGCGGACGTCGCGGTCGGCCGCGGCGAGAAGCCACCCGGCGCGGGCTATCAGGGCCAGGACCAGAACTCCCAGCACATCCCCTACGCCGTCCTGTTCCCCACCCCCGGCACGCCCGACGGGAACGTGGCGGAGCCGTATGAGTACCTCGACTACACGGTGCAGGCCACCTGCGTGGGCGCCACCCAGGAAGGCGCCGAGGCGCTCGCCGACATGGTGAAGGTCGCCCTCGTGGGTCAGCGGCTCGCTATCGCGGGCAGGTCGTCCTACCGCGGCGAGCTCCTGGTGGACCGGCCCGCGACCCGCGACGACACCGTCGTGCCCCCCGAGCACTACGCCGTGCTGCAGATCCGCTGGCGCACCCAATCCACCTGACCCCGTCTCACGCGAGCCCGCCCACCCGCGGGCTCTCAGCCATGCCCACACATCGGAGGAGAGTCCGTTGGCCCAGCTCAACGTCCAGGCCGTGACCCGCGCGGGCACCGGCCTCAACCCCACCTACGTCACCGCCAGCGGCGGCGGCGACACCGTCCGCACCGGACCCCGCACGTTCCTGCACGTCAAGAACGGCCATTCGTCGCCGCAGACCGTCACGATCGTCACCCCTGGCACCTACAACGGCCTCGCCGTCGACGACCTGGAGATCGCAGTCCCCAACGCCGGCGAACGGATGATCGGGCCGATCGACGACACCTTCCGCGCCTCCACGGGCCTGGCGTCCATCACCTACTCCGGCACGACGTCGCTGACCATCGCCGCGATCCGGATCTGAAGAAGGAGCCCCGCCATGGCCGTCGGCTTCGTCCGCTGCCGCCGCAAGGACGACCACTCGGTCGTCACCGACATCGCCGAGACCGCCCTGCCGCACTGGCCCGACTGGGAGCCCATCCCCGCCAAGGAGCCCGCTCTCCCCGCCGAGCCGGCGTCCACCTCGGCGGAGACCCCGGCCGACCAGGGGTCCCCGAGCAGCACCACGACCGAGTCCGCCCGCAAGAGCCGCAGCCGTGCGGCCGACCCCAAGGAGTAGTGATCCCGCATGGCTGGAGCCGACCTGCTCGGTGACGGCAACGTCGCCGTGATCTTCGCGCTGTCCGTCGCGTCCATCTCCGCGCCCACCGCCTCCGAATGCAACGGCGGCACCGCCCTCCAGGAGTTCATCACCAAGGAAGGGCTGCAGATCGAGGCCGAGCAGGAGGCCGTGGACAACACCGCCCTCGCGAGCCGCAGCGAGACCGAGGACGCGGGCACCACCAAGTACCAGATCGAGCTGACCGTGAAGCGCAAGGAGGTCCCGGCCGAGGACGTCGGCTACAACACCCTCGTCGCCGGCCAGCTCGGCTACCTGATCGTCCGACGGGACAAGGCGCACGAGACCACGTTTGCCGCCGACGACCGCGTCGAGGTGTACCCGGTCCGGTGCGGTACGCAGCGGGACCAGCCGCCGGAGCTGAACACGCCGCAGACGTTCATGATCAAGCTGTTCAACCACACGGCGCCCGACACTCGCGCCGTCGTCGCGGCCTGAGCCGGGGAGCGGGGGCAACGCACCATGGCCACTTTCGAGGACATCCTCAAGAGCGCCAAGCTGCCGGAGGGCAGCGTGCCGCTCTGCCTGCGCGGCGACCTGCAGCGTCGCCACGAGGACCTGGAACGCGAACTCCAGGACGCGCAGGAGGCGGACAGGCAGGGCTCGTCGCTGGCGGACGGCGGGAAGGCCCGCAAGGTCGCCGAGGAGATTCAGCAGATCGAACGGGAGATGAGGGAGCACACGCACCCGTTCGCGTTCCGCGCTCTCCCGAGCCGGGAGTACCGGGACCTGGTCGCCGAGCATCCGCCGCGCAAGGACGACCAGATGGACGCCTTGTACGGGGTGAACATGCACACGTTCCCGCACACGCTGATCTCCAAGTGCTGCATCGACCCGCCGATGACGGTCGAGCAGGTCGCGGACCTGTGTGACGTCCTCACCGATGGGCAGCAGATGGACCTGTTCCTGTGCCCTGCGCAGCTCAATCGGGAACGGGTCGACATCCCAAAATCCGCCGCGGCCTCCGCGGTTCTGGCGAGTACCGCGCCGAAGTCGAAGCGGCCCGCGCCTGGGGTATCAGCAGGCGGCGGCTCCTCGGCTGGGAGCCTCGCCGGGTAACGACCTACACCTACGGAGAGGACGGGCGGCTGCTCCGCTCGGAGACCATCACCGAGCCGGAATGGGACGTGGAGTCCCGAGCCGAGGCCATCGCCCTCCTCGACGTCGAGGCCGACACCTGCACCGGCTGTGGGCAGCCTCTCTCCGAGACGACCCACCCGGACGCGTTCGGTGGCTACAAGACCGAGCCCCCCGTCCGGTGTAACGGCTGTGACGCCCTGAGGCTCGGCCAGAAGGACTATGCGGAGGTTCCGCACTTCCACACGCTGAGGTGGCGCGTCCACCGCACCTGGTGAAGGGGGTGACCCGCGCCCATGGCAGACCGCACCGTCTCCGTCCGGCTCCGCGCGGACGTCACCGCCTTCATCGCCGCGATGCGCGCCGCCGAACGCGCCGTCAACCGGTTCGGCGACGAGGCAGAACGCAACGCCAACCGGGCCCGCGTCTCCTTCGAGCAGCAGCGCGGCGGCGCCGACCGGCTGGAGCGCGAGCTGCGCCGCCTGATGGAGACGCAGCGGCAGCAGTCCGAGGAGTCACGGCAACAGTCCGAGGAGACCCGCCGCAACTCCGACGAGACCCGCCGCAGCACCGAGGAGAACGATCGCAACACCCAGTCGCAGAACCGGAACCGCCGCTCCACCGAGCAGGCCACCCGCGGCCTGACCGCACAGCGGGGCACCCTGGTCTCCCTCATCACCCTCGCAGGATCTGCTGGTGCGGCAGCGGTGTCCGCCGCGGTCGCGTTCGGTGCATTCGCCACGGTCGCCGCGCCCGCGGTCTACCGGGTGGTGTCCGCGCAAGAGGACCTGGCCGAGAACTGGTCGAAGCTGTCGGCCGAGGAGCGGGTGTCGGCGATCCAGGTCCGCGCCCTCACACAGGAGTACAGAGCCCTCGCCAAGAGCTATGAGCCGCAGGCGCTCGGAGCGTTCAACTCCATGATCTCCACGGCGCGGGGGCTGCTGCCGCAGATCGCGACCCTGGTCGGTGGTACATCCGGCTCCATCCAGACCTTCATCAACAGGATCAACGAGTTCGTCAGCGACCGGGTCGGCGGGGAGTTCCTCGCCTGGGCTGGGCGGGAGGCGCCTCGGGCGCTGGACGTCCTGGGCGGAACGCTCGTCACCGCCGGGGACACCGCCCTGGACCTGCTGCAGGACATCGAGCCGCTCGGCATCGGGCTGCTGCAGCTCACCCACGGCACCCTGTCGGCGATCAACGCGGTCGCCAACCTCAACCCGATGCTGGCGCAGTTCGCCGTGTCTGCACTGCTCCTGCGGGCGCCGCTGCTTGGGGTGGCGAACATGGTGGGCGGCACCCGGGACCGGATGCGCGCATTCTCAGCCGCGAACGCCGGCGCATCCCGCTCCGCCAAGATCCTGCACGGCGTCATGGCAGCGGGCCCGGCGCTGTACGTCGCCGCCGGCGCCGCGCTGGTGCTGTTCGCGATCCACGTGGCGAACGCCAAGACCGAGACCGACAAACTGATCGAAGGTCTCAAGATCCAGCACCGGGCGACCGGCAACAACTTGCAGGGCTACCAGTCGCTGCGCAACGAACTCCAGACCCGGTACGTCAACGCGGTCCGCGCCGCGGACGAGGCACAGCGCAAGTCGGTCAAGACCGCGCAGTCCTCCAAAGAGGGCACCGACGGGGCGCGGCAGTCCGCGGAGCGGATGCGCGATGCCCAGAAGCGGCTGAAGGAAGAGATCGAGGCGACCGACGCCAAGATCCAGACGATCAACCGGGCCGCGAACATCCTCGGCATCCGGTACGGCGTGACCGCCGACCAGGCCCGCCGCATGGCCGACGCCGCGGGCGTGGACCTGTCGACGGCGCTGGACGGCACCGGGAAGATCACCAACCAGGCCGCGGCGAAACTCGACCGGTACCGGGCCGCGGTCGAGCTGGCGAACCAGCCGATGAAGCAGATGGCGTTCGCCCTCCAGGACGCCGGCAACAAGGCACTCACCCTCACCGACCGGCTCAAGGCGCTGCAGGCCGCGTTCGAGGCCCAGTTCACCCCGAGCATCGCTGCCTACCAGGCCACCACCCAGCTCAAGGAGGGCTTCCGGACGCTGGCCGAGCAGATGTCCAAGGCCAAGGGCAGCATGGACGGGTCCTCGGCCGCCAGCTTGCAGTTGCGGAACGCCTTCGCTCAGCAGCTCACCACCCTGCAGCAGCTCCACACCTCGACATTCCAGCTCACGGGCGACACCAACCGGGCCAATGCCGCCGTCAACCAGTACCTGCCAGTTCTCTACGCGCTGGCAGGCGGCAACCGTGAAGCCCGCGCGCAGGTCGACGCCCTCGCCCGGGTGACCGGGTTCAACATCAACCAGACCAACATCTCCAAGCAGGCGTTCATCACGCAGGCCAGCGCGATGCTCGGCAGCAAGGCGTCGGCTGAGGCGCTGTGGCGGGCCTACGTCAGGCTTACCGGGGCCACCACTTCGGGGACGACCGCGGTCACGGGCTACATCGACCGGGTCCGCGCCGCCGCCAACGAGGAGCGGACCAAGGCGGCCCGTACGCATGGTGCTGCGACGGCACAAGGCGTGTTCAACACCAAGATCCGGGATGCGTTGCCGGTGCTGTACGCGCTGGCGGGCAACAACCGGGCGGCGCGGGCGCAGGTGGATGCGCTGGCTCGCAGCACGGGCCATGCGGCCGGGGTGACCAACACCAGCCGGGAGGCGTTCCTGCGGGCGGCGGCGGCGATGAAGATCGGCCGCGACCGCGCTGAGGCGTTGTGGCGCGAACTGAACAAGATCAAGAACCGGGATGCGCACGTCAGCGTCACCGCTCAGGGGTCCTGGCACGCCAAGCAGCAGCAACAGTGGGCGGGCCGCTACCACGGCGGCCCCATCTACGCCTCCGTCCCCGGCGCGACCCGGGCCCGTGACTCCGTCCCGGCGATGCTGCGCGTCGATGAGCACGTATGGACGCCGGAGGAAGTGGACGCCGTCGGCGGTCACGCCGCGATGTACCGGCTCCGCGCCATGGCCCGTGCAGGCCAGCTCCAGGGCTACGCCCGCGGCGGCAAGGTGTCGCTCTCCAATGACCGCCGGTCCACGCCCCGTGTGGTCGGAGACGTGGTCGAGCCGATCAACGTCGGCGTCGCCGGGATGATCGCCTCCATTGCCAAGGTGTTCGCCGCCGCCTACAAGAAGATGATGTCCGGCGGCGGCGTGGTTGCCGCGGCCCGCTCTCAGATCGGCGTGCCCTACTCCTGGGGTGGTGGCGGACCGGGTGGCCCGAGCCGCGGCATCGGCCGCGGCGCCGGGACCGTGGGCTTCGATTGCTCGGGCTTGACCGAGTACGCCTGGTGGCGCGGGCGGCGCGTGTCGATCGGCGGGGTGACCTACAGCCAGTACCCCAACTCCACGCCAACCGGGCGCCGGCCCGGTGCGCTCGGGTTTCCGCACATGAACCACGTCGTCCTCGCCTCCGACAAACCGGGCTACATCATCGAGGCCCCGTACACCGGTGCCCGCGTCCGTGAGGTCCGCTCCTCCCGCGGCTACGAGTGGCGTTGGCCGAAGGGTGCTGGCAAGGCCAAGGGCGGCCCGGTCACCGAGCACGAACGCAGGCTTGGCCGCCGGTTCGTTGACTCCTCCGGCGGGCCGTTCATCGTCGAGGCCAAGACCCTGGAGATCGCCGGGGACCCCGGCGGCATGGGCATCGCGGGCTATGGGGCCGGCGGCTGGGTGTCCGGCCGGCCCGGACATGACCGGACCCTGGTCCGGGCGACGGCGGGCGAGTACGTCATCAACCGGCGTCGCGCTGCCGAGCATCCTGGCCTGGTCGAGGCCGTCAACGCCGGGCGGGTTGGGGAGGCGATGGTGAGGCCCACCATCCGCGCGTCTGCCGCGGTTGCCGGCGGCGGCGCTGGCGCTGGTGGAGGCCGTGGGGCCGGCAACTTGACGGTGGTGCTCCAGATGGAGAACCACGGCGTGATCGGGTCGCGCATCGAGGCGGAGAACTGGCTGGCCAAGGGCTTGGAAAGCCTGCGCCGCCAAGGGCGCCTGCCGGTGCAGCCCTCCGGTCGAGGCTGAAAGGGATACCCATGGGATTGAGCCCCGCAGGCAAGAACGTGATGCTGGACGCCTGGGGCGCCGTCGCCGTCTGGCTCAGCCTCCACGACGGCGACCCAGGGACTACAGGAGCCAACGAGCTGGCGGGCGGATCCCCGGCCTACGCCCGGCAGCTGGGCGCATGGGACCCCGCCACGGGCGGCGTGATCACCCTCGCCGGTTCAGAGACGTTCGACGTCCCTGCGAGCTCGGACGTTACCCACTTCGGGGCGTGGTCGGTGGTCAGCGGCGGCACCTTCTACGGTGGCGGGGTGGTCTCGTTGCCCGAGTCGTTCAACGGCCAGGGCATATACATCCTGGACGACACCACGAGCTTCACTCAGACCTGACATGGCCCTCCCGCTCGTAGCCACCGCCGAACAGGGAGTTCTGGGCGCCACGGTCGGCACCGGCGAGTCCGGGTCCGGCGACCCCTGGGACGCGGTCGTCGGCACGCCGACGATCACCTACCAGTCCGAGCACGCCCGCGGCCGGATGGCCTACCAGGTCGTCGCCGGGGCGGCCGCGCAGCAACTGGTGTGGACGTCAGCCAGCGTCGGATCGGTCGCTCAAATCTACGGCCGGTTCTACCTGTGGTCCCATGCGCACCCCAGCACGCCCACGGGGGTCTTCCGGTTCGTGGCGTCCGGGTCGCAGACGGCGAGGCTGCGGTACGGCAACGACGGCACGCTCGTCCTGGCTGACGCAGGCAACGCCACCGAGATCACCACGGCCGCGATCTCCACCGGCAAGTTGATCCGCGTCGGGTTCCGTGTCCAGTTCGTCGCGACGAACGCAACCCTCGTGATCAACGTCTACGACAATCCGGCATCCCTCACGCCGTCCGACACCGCGTCGATCTCGACGGCCGCCGGTGTCGGCACGGCCTGCGACCGTGTCGAGATCGGCTCCTTCAACTCGGCTACCTGGACCGGATGCCTCTCTGACATCGCCCTGTCGGCCACCGGCGAGCCCGGCCCGATCGTGTCCACCCCACCCGTCCCGGCGCTGCGCCGCCAGACCAGAGCCCTACTCGTGAGGTGATGATGGGACGCCGCTACACCGCCCCGATCAACGTCGGCGCGCACACCACGCAGCTCGACTACTTCGAGCTCCTCGCCGGAACGGGCAAGCCCGTCAAACTGCTGTGCTTCGAGCTGGGCCAGACCACCGAGCTGGGCGACGCGCAGGAAGAGATGATCCCGCTCGTCCTCAAGCGCATCACCGGCTCCCCGACCTCTGGTTCGGGCGGGGCCACGCCGACGCTTCAGCCCGTGCTAGCCAGCGGCGCGGCATCCGGTGCGACCCTGGAGACCGGCAACACCACCAAGCTCACCGGCGGCACGACGGCAGAGCTGGCACGGTTCGTATGGAACGTGCGCGCCGGCCTGCTCTACCAGCCGCCCCCGGAGGAACAGATCGTCGCCGACGCCGGAACCCGGCTCGTCCTCGAAGAGGTCGGCACACCCGCCGACTCCATCACAGGACCGATCGGCCGGATCGTCGTCGAAGAGATCGTCTGACCAGTGCGCGGCGTCTGGCGGCGGCCCTCCCGCGTCTACTACGGACGCCGCCGCCCCCTCCCACCATCGGAGGGCGGCCCGCCGCATGGCGCTGGCACCATCACCGCCACCGGCGTCCTCACCGGCCACGGCACCAAGCACGCCACCGGCGGCGGCACCATCACCGCCACAGGCGCCCTCCAGGGGGCCGGAACCAAGCACGCCACCGGGGCCGGCTCAATCACCGCGACCGCGACCCTGACCGGCTCAGGCTCCGGCTACGTCCCCGGTGAGGCCCATTTCCGCTTCGCCATCGACTGGGACGGCGACGGCGACTTCACCGGACCGGGCGAAGACGTCACCGACCAGGTCCTGGCCAAGAGCGGATTCTCCACCGAGTTCGGCCGCGACCAGGCACGGGCCCTCTCACCACCAGCGTCCGGCCGCGCCACCTTCACCCTCAACAACATCTCCCGCAACTACAGCCCCGACAACCCCGCCTCCCCCCTCGCCGACGACCTCCTGCCCGCCCGCGAAGTCCTATCGACCGTTGAACTCGACGGCGTTACCCGCGCGCTGTTCCGCGGCCACCTCGATGACTTCGAAGTGAAGGTCGAGAAGAACGTCCGCGAGGTCGACTGCGTCGCCTTCGACCCCCTCGCCAAGCTCAAGGACAACAAGGTCTCAACGCAGCTGTATGCGGGCATCCGCACCGGCGAAGCAATCAACGTCATCCTCGATGCCGCCGACTGGCCCGCCGACCTCCGCGACCTGGACGTCGGCGCAACCGTCATCCGCTGGTGGTGGGAAGAGGGCACTGATGCCTGGGATGCGATCCTCAAACTGGTCAACAGCGAAGGACCGGCGGCGATCGTCCACGCCGACGAAGACGGCCGCATCGTCTTCCGGGACCGCCACCACCGGATCCTCGACGCCGGCTCCACCACATCGCAGGCGACCCTCACCGACGGCGCCAACGGCTACGAGCCGGCGTTCTCCGGCATCACCTACAACCACGGGCTGAAAGACATCGTCAACCATGTCGCGATCTCCGTCGACGAGCGCGACCCCTCACCAGAGCCCGAAACGGTCTGGGAGTCCGCCGACCTCCGCAACATCGGCGCAGGCGAGACGCTACAACTGACCGTCCAGACCAACGAACCGGTCATCGACGCGAACGTCACCTTCGACATCGTCACGGCCGGCACGGCGACCTCCACACTGCTACAGACCAGCGGCCAGGCCCTCACCCTGCAGATCACGGCGCCGGGCAGCGCCATCGCCATTGCCAACATCGTGGTCACTGCCCAGCCGGTCGCGGTCCGCCGCACCGTTCAGGTCCAGCAGGAGGACACCGCCTCCCGCGACAAGTACGGACAGAGGTCGCTGCCCTACGAGGCGCCCTGGGCAGGTGTGACCGACGCCGAGGCGATAGCCCAGATCATCGTCGGCGCCCGCTCCGAGCGACTGCCAACCGTGGAGATCCTTTTCTCCGACAGCAGCAACCCTTTGCGGATGGCGCAGCAGTTCGGCCGGGACCTGTCCGACCGGGTCCATCTCACCGAGGCCGAGACCGGGCTTGACACCGACTTCTTCATCGAAAAGATCGCGCACCGGGTGTCCGGCGGCGGCTTCGTGGCGACAACGTTCGGCTGCGAGAAGGCCGCCGTGCAGCCCACCGGAGTGTTCACCTTCAACGACTCGGCGAGGGGCTTCAACGACGGCGTATTCGGCTCTCCGGGGCTCGACGACCCGTCCAACACATTCGTCTTCGACCAGGCCGGGCGGGGCTTCAACGACGGCCTCTTCGCCACCTAGGAGGGCCCTGTTGATCGCACGCGCCTACGTCAACCACGGCCGATGGGTGGCCGGATGCCCACGCGAGTTCTGCACGAACGCCCTGGAGCTGCAGCCGCGGCAGGCACGGTTCTCGTGCACGACCGTCCCGGACGGGTGTGGCCTTGATGCGCCGATCGAGTGGCCGCCCGACGCCGACGACATCTGGGCGGCGTTGATGCGGCGGCCGGTGCCCGCGACGCGGAACTGGTTCCCGACTGGACACGAGCTCGCGGTCCGGGCCGGGTGCCCGCACGGGCAGACGGCTGCGGACCTGCTGGCCGAGGGAGAGATGTACGGCGTGAGGGGGGTGCGCTGATGGCGTGGACGGCGCCGATGACGGCCGTGGCGAACACCGCGTTCACCGCGGCCCAGTTCAACCAGCACGTCCGCGACAATCTGCTGGAAACCGCCGTGGCGAAGGCGACCGCGGCGGGGCAGATCTTCGTGTCGACGGGTGCGAACGCGTTGGCCGCGCGGACGGTCGGGTCGCACTCGGTGAACGTTGCTCAGTCCACCACCTCGTCGTCGTACACCGACCTGTCGACGGTGGGGCCGCAGGTCACCGTGACCACGGGCACGCGGGCGATCGTGTTCTTCGAGGCCCAGATCCAGAACTCCCTGGCCAACGCGGCGACCCGGTGTGCGGTGGAGGTGTCGGGTGCCTCGTCGATCGCGGCGTCGGACTCCGAGGACCTGTATATGGACGGGTTGCCCGCATCGCAGCAGTTCCGGTCGGCGGCGTTCACGACGTTTACCACGCTCACGCCGGGGTCGAACACCTTCACCGTCAAATACAAAATCAACTCCGGTACGGGGACATTCACCGACCGGCAGATGCTCGTCATCCCGCTCTGACCACGACGCCTCCCCAGCCGACACCATCTTCCGTGAGGAGTGCCTCATGCCCCTGCCCTTCCAGCCGATCCGCATCCGCTACGGCTACAAGACCGGCGACTCGATCCATCCCATCCCCTCCCACGACCCCGCCATCGGCGGCAACCCGCTGCTGGTCCACTTCTCCGAGGACCTGGAGGACCCCAAGTCCCACCACTCCGACGCCGGCGGCGTGTCCATCGTGTGGGGCCCGAACATCGGCTCCTCCGGGGCGCTGGTGGACGGCACGGTCAGCCTGTGGATCCGGGACCTGTGGGCGCCGGCGCCCGACGAGCGGACCGAGTTCCAGATCCGGCTGCTGAAGTACAAGACCGCCGACTACTCCCTGGTCAACATGACCGCGCAGATGTTCTCCCAGGAGTACTACGCCCCGCTGCACCACGACGACCTCGTTTGGGACAGCAGCGGGAACGTCATCCCGGACGCGCCCGGGCACCGGTCCTGCAACGCGCACGTTACCTTCCACTGGACGGCCGAGGAGGTCAAGGCCGACGAGTGCCTGCGGGTCGCGATCGCCCAGTACCACGGCCAGCGCCCCGACGGCAGCATCCTCGTCCCCGGCTACGACCTGCCCTATCCGGGGCACGTGTGGCGGGCGCAGGGCCGCCTGAAGGTCTGGCCTCGGTGACCGTCCCTTACGAGGCGCCCGACACCCGCTTCGGCCTGTCTCTGGAGACGGCCCTCGACGGTATCGGCGACCGCGTCGGCCTGCACGAGGCCACGTACGGGGCGCCTTTCGATGCCTTCGTGGGCAAGACCGACGATGACAGGCTTGCCGCGGCGTTCAGCTACGCCAGGGCGCAGACGCGGCCGCCGGCCATCGTGCTCGGCAACCGTGAGTACAGCCTTTCCAAGGGGCCGTACCCGTACTTCCCAGGGCTGCGCCTCGTGGGGTCGCTGGGGAGCGGGGAGCGCGAGTTCGCCATGACGGGTCCGCACAGCGTGGTCCGGGTGGGCGGGTCGGCGCTGTTCGCTGTGCCCGCTGGCGAGGTGCGAAACATCTGGATCTCCGGCATCCAGTTCCGCGCTGCCTCGGCGTCCACGCACTTCCAGGTGCCGGTGACCGACCTGGCGAACGGGCCCCGCGTCCAGGACGCCACGTTCATCGACCTGGCCTGGGTCGGGTTCGCCACCGTCATGCACGCCCGCCACCTGCGGTGCCGCATCGACCGGACGTACTGCAACGAGGGCACGGACACGCAGTTCCGCCTGGCCGGGTCGGACAACTACTACTGGCTGACCGGCGGATACCTGTCCTCGACGAAGCTCGCCGCGGACCGGTTCTACCTGCACTTCCCCCACATGAGCAGGACGGACGTGGGCCCGCTGTACATCACGCCTGAGAAGGCCACAGGGATCAGGATCGACGGCGGGTACGGCGGGCTCACGTTCACCGGCACCAAACTCGACTCCACCGGCCGGGACGCCACGAGGGCGTGCCAGGGTGCTGCGGTCCTCATCACCGGGGGCAGAGGCATCACGTTCGACAAGGCGTGGTTCTTCGGCAACGCCGTCAACCCGGCCGCCACGGGCCGCACGCCGGCCGACCGCGGGCAGGTGTTCATCCGCGGGGCCGCGGCCGACGTCACCTTCATGACGCCCCAGTTCAGCGGGTTCGACGCGCAGGCCGGGCACACCCCCTCGACGACGCCCGCGATCTACGCCACCAGCACCGCCCGCGGCGTGCGGGTGGTCGCGCCGATGGCCCCCAACGGCGGGACCAAGCTCATCCAGCAGCAGACCGCCGGGACCGTCTCGACCTTCGCGGCCGACGGTTGGTCGCTGAGCGTTGCCTGACCTGCAATAACGAGAGGATGTGATCGGGTGTGGCGTGGCCCGGCGTGGGTGACGGTCCTGCGAGACGTGTTGCTGCTGGTGCTGCCCAGCGGCGCGTTCATTTTGGAGGCACTGAAGGACAAGCCTTCGGTCGAGCTCCTGATCCTGTACGTGGCGCTGGTGGCGTTTCCGGGTCTGGCTGGGGCTCTGACCCTGGCGAGGCACGGGCCTGGCGGTATCGAGCCGCCGTCGTCGCCGCCTCCTTCTCTGCCGCCCTCCTCGCAGCCGCCTTCATCGTCTACCACTGCGCGCTGACATGAGGGGCGTCGTGACGCCCACGGGCGCGCTGCGGGCCCGGTGGTCGGTGCTGATGGTGCTGGTGACGGCGGTGCTGATCACGCTCGCGAACGTGGCGTTCACGAGCTACGTGCAGCGACAGGGCGATCAGCGGCAGGCCGAGCAGCAGCAGCGGGAGAAGCGGGCGCAGGAGGCGTCGCAGCGGCAGACCCTCGCGGTGGTGTGCGCGTGGCTGGAACTGCGGATCAACCCGGAGCCGCCGCCGACAACCGCGCGGGGCCGGGAGCAACTGGCCGCCGACCAGAGGCTGTATCAGCAGTTCGGCTGCAAGGAGACGAAGAGATGAGCGAAGAAGAGATGAGCGAGGCCGAGCTGGTGGAGCGGGACGTCGACGAGGACCCGGCGGCGCACAACGCCACCGAGGACGACGAGGAGGCCGTGCTGCGCGGCCTGTACGGCGAGCGCATCCGGGGCCTCTACCTCGGAGAGGGGGCCTGATGGGTACGGCGGCCGAGATGCTCAGGCAGGCCCGCGCGAGCATCGGCATCGCGAGGCGCCCGAACGTCATCACCCGCGAGTACGCCAACCGTCACGGCTCGGAGTTCCTGACCGCGGCCTGGTGCGACATGGCGGTGACCTACTGGGCGCGGCACTCGGGGAACACGGCCGCGGTGCTGCCGGGCGGCGACCGCGCGTACACGGTGTGGCACGCCCAGGACTTCCAGAAGGCGGGCCGCTGGTACAAGGGCACCGCCGCGAACGTGGACGCGGCCAAGCCGGGCGACATCGTGTTCTTCGACTGGGGCGGCGCCGACTCGGTCGGCGCGATCGACCACGTGGGCGTCATCGAGAAGGCGCTCGGCGGCGGCCGGGTCCAGACCATCGAGGGGAACACGGGCGACCAGTGCCTGCGGCGCGTGCGGTCGTACACGGTCATCGCCGGGTACGGCCGCCCGAAGTACGACGCCCCGAAGCCGAACTACTGGGACGTGCAGTCCACGGTCGCCGGTCGCCGCGTCCGGGTGCCGTGGGCGACCCCGTTTCTGAAGCGGGGCATGGAGGGCGCGAGGGTCCGCTGGCTGCAGGACGCCCTGAAGGGCCTGGGCTACTCCATCCCCACGGCGGGTGACGACTTCGGCCCGATCACCGACGCGGCTCTGCGCGACTTCCAGTCCAAGCACCGCGACGAGCGCGGGCAGAAGCTGGAGCAGGACGGCATCTACGGCCACCACTCAGCCAGGGCGCTGTTCATCGCGCACGGTGGCAACGCCGAGGACGCCGTCTGACCGAGCCCCGTTCGGAACCTTAAGAGAAGGCGTGAATTCTTCACACGCATTCTTTAGGTTCGCCCTCACCTGCACAAACATGCCGCCGGTATATCAGCCGGTATGAAATCGGGCCGGAAACCGGTCCTGTGACCCAAGGAGGTCGCAATGCCCAAGTTCCTCGGCCGCGACCCGGCCATCTGGCTGGGCCTCGTCGCCATCGCCGTCCAGTTCCTCGTCGCCTGGGGCGTCGACCTGAACGAGGAGCACCAGGCGCTCATCAACGCCGCTGCCACCGCCGCCATGGGCCTGCTCGTCGCCCTGTCGGTGGCTCGCGACCAGATCGTCGCCGCGGCCGCCGGGCTCCTGACCGCCGTGCTCCAGCTCGGCGTGAGCTTCGGGTGGGACCTGTCGCAGGAACGGATCGCGACGGCGGGTGCTCTGCTGACCGCGCTGCTGGCCGCGTGGCTGCGGACGCAGGTGACGGCCCCGGTGGCGCCGGACGGGAGCAGGGTGCGGAAGGTGACGCCGGTGGGGCCGCCTGGGACGTGACGACTGGTCCGGGTGTGGGCGCCCGTCCTCTGCTTCGGCGGAGGGCGGGCGCTCTTGCACGTCCGGGCGTCTTGCATTCGTGCTTATTTCATAAGCATCTCGGGTGGGATGCTTGTTCTAGAAGCAGGTCAGGTGCCGTCGCTTACGATTGACGTAGGCCAACTGCGCTGGCCGGTTCCCCGCTGATCACGGGGGCGAGGCGACACCAGCCGTTTCCGCGGCCACGTTGCCAGCGCACGGGCGTAGCTCAAGGGGTACAGAGCGGTCGGGGACTATCCGGCATGGACTCCGGTTCGACTCCGGACGCCGAACGGCCCGTCCCTTCGGGGGCGGGCCGTTTCGTCTTGCCCTGACCAGCAGGTATGGCGCAGGCTGGGCGGATGTGGTCCCCCACCTGCCCGTACGGCCACCCGCTCACCCCGGGCGACGTGCTCGTCGGCTGGTCGCCGTGCACCTGCCCGCCAGCATGGGCCGCACACAAAGGCCACAGATCCCTGCAGTGCTGGACCTGCCACGCGTACGGCATCACCAGCGTGCGGTACGAGCCGCCCCACATCGGCGGCGGCCACCCCAACCGGCGCAACACACCCGCACACTAGCTACCGCCCAGGCGCCCAGTTCTTCTGACACCACCAACGCAACTCCCGCTCCACTCGATCACCCGTCTCGTTCTCCCCAGTGAAGTTCTTCGCCAGGTCATACATGCCAACCACCTCCGTCTGCTTCGCCGACGTCACCGCCCTGAACTCCATCAGCCCGGCCTCCAACTCCGCCCCACTCCCACCCTCCGCGCGCTTGCGCACCGCCTGGTCGAGCTGCTCACACGCCAACCGTGCATGCGAGTCGAGCTGAACCGTCGGCGACGGGGTCGGAGTAGGGGACGGCGTCACCCCTCCAGCGCTGTCCGTACCTCCGCTGCAGCCGGCCAGCGGCGCGAGGGCGAGAAGGGCGGCGGCGACGGCGAGACGCATCAGGGGGCTCCCGGGTGAGCGGACGGCTGGTGTCCTGTGGGACGCGCGCCGGCCCGCGGGGGTTACCGGCTGGCCCGCCCCGGCCACGGCTGGTCGCGCGCCCCGGCCCGTGGTTCCCAGCCAAACGCGAGGGGCCGGGGCGCTGACCTGACCACCCCTAACAGACGGGTGTGGTTCCTTCGAGGCTAGGCAACTCGTATGCCTACGTCTACCTACGACTGCATACGTAGATCAACAACGTTGATCGTTTAGGTACCTCTACGTTGTCCCGCGTGACCGTGGATCATGACGCCGACGTGCCCGTCTACCAGCAGATAGCGCACATCATCAAAGCGCGCATAGATGCCGGGCAGATCGCCCCCAGACGGCGCATCCCGTCCGAGTCGACCATGGTCCAGGAGTTCGGCGTCGCCCGCGTCACAGCCCGACGAGCCGTCGCCTACATGCGCCAGCAGGGGTGGGTCTACACCGTGCCGCAACGAGGGACGTTCGTCTCGGAGCCGGAAGACGAGGAGCCCGCCGGCTCCTGACAAGCTTGCTGGTCACGTCTAGCATCCCGGCATGGATGCCCAGGAGTCCGCAATCCTCACCCTCGGCCTCTACTACTCCCTGCACGGCTACGTCCGCGGCCCGATCCCCGAGCGGCTGCGCGCGGAGGGCTGGCGGTATCACAAGGGCTGGGAGGTGCGGATCTTCGTGCCGCCCGGCGAGCTGGAGTTCCTGCGGCAGGTGATTGCGCGGGCGGGGTTCACGGTGGCGCGGCCGTTCGAGAAACGAGGGCGGGTGGTGCAGCCGGTGTATGGGCGTGAGGCGGTGACGGCGATTGTGCGCTCGGCTGGCGGGGAGGCGCCGCCGTCCGGGTTGCGGTGAGCATGGGACCGCCCGCCTGCTCGTGTTGAGCGGGCGGGCGGCTTCCTCTTTTCGGAGCGGGATTGAGGGGTCTCAGGGGCGCCATTCCTCCTGGTAGTCGGGATGGTCGGAGTACGGCAGCGCAAGTAGACGGAGGGTCTGCACCGGCCAGAACTCATCGTCCCCACCGCCGTAGTAGCCGGTGTGCTGCTCGATAAGCCGCCGCTTAGCTTCGACGTCGGCCGCCACGCGCCGAGGATCATGCCGGGCGATGTGGGCGGCGATCGATTCTGGCGCGTCCCAGAGCAGGTAGTGGCCGCGGCCGACGACCCGGGAGGGCGGGAAGGCGACCCTGGAGGGCGAGACGGCGTCGTCGTTGTGCTCGACCTGCCACGACTCTTTGGGATCGATGCGGTTGTTCCATGCGTCCTCGTCGAGTCGGGCCTTGAGGAACTCCACCAGGGTCATCGCGTCAGTCTCCTTCACAGTCCGATGTCTGCGGTCGCGTTGTCTTCCCATTGGTCCACGCTCCGGATGTACTCCAGCAGCGCCGCCGAGTTCCGAGCCCACCCACCCTGGTCGGCGATCTTCTCGATCGGCTTCCCCGCCCGCCGCGCCGACGTCGCCAGACCGGCCCGCAGACTGTGCCCCGTGATGTCCTCGAAGCTGGCCCTCTCCGCGCACACGGTGACCCGCTCACCGACAGCTCGTGGCGACATCGCCCCGCCCAGATGATTCCACCGGTCGACGCACCGCAGCGCCGGATCTGCCGGCTCCGATTCCGCGGCTTCCCGCCAGGCCAGCCATGCCCGCACGGGATCGGTCAGGGTATTGCGCCCCCGCGCAACCCCCACTGACCTGCCACCTTTCTTCCCGAACCGCGTCGTCACCCGTAGGCCGTTCTGCTCCAAGGTGATGTCGGCGACCAGCAGCCCGGCGAGCTCGGAACGCCTCGCTGCGATGCTGAACCCAACGACCAGCAGCGCCCGATCGCGCAAGCCGCCCAGGTCGTCGGGGCACGCGGCCGACATTTCCCGGAGTTGGGGAATCGTCACCGCGGGGGCCTGCCCGCGGCCGCGGCGGAATTCGCCGGCCTCGGCCGCCTGGCGGGCTTCGTGGCGGAGGATCTCGCGGGCCTTGCGGGTGACGTCGCGGTCGACGGGCACGCCTCGGTCGCGGAGGCCAGTGGCGATGCCGCCGAGGGTGGTGTCGATGGTGGCGGGGGAGTCGCCGGCGAGCCAGCGCCAGCGGACGAACCCGGCGAGCATTCCGCGGGACACCGTGTCCGGCGGCAGGGAGACGATGTCACAGAACTCGTCCCACCGTCGCCAGGCGCGTTCGTAGGCCCGGACCGTGTTCGGTGGGCGGAGCGTCTGGGCGTAGTGGTCGGCTCCGGCGTCGAGGAGGGCGAGACGCTCCGTCTCGGCGAGCGTGAGACCCGAGTCCGAATGCTCCTCTAGAGCCGGATTCTGCTGACCGTTGATAAGGGAACTTATCAACGGTGAGACGCCAGTCTCAGGCGCGGAGACGGGGACGCCCCCCGAATCCGATTCGGAGGGCGCCCGCGTCGACAGGTGATCACTCACGACAGGACCCGATCCCGCTTGGCATCCCACGCTGTGCAATGCGACACCACATCACCCACCCGATCCCCAGTAAGCAGTCGGACGGTGATCTGCCATGGCGGCCAGAACGACCGCTCCGTCTGGATGTCGAGGACCTCGTACTCATTGCCGCTGACGTGGCTGTAGTACCGGCCACTCACCCGCCGGGGACCGATCTCGTCGGCGAAGGGTCCAAACGGGTGGGGCAGGGCGCGGCACCGCTCGGCGTGCGCCTGGCTCCACTGCCGCGCAGCCCGCAGCGCCGCCGCCAATCGCTCCTCGGAGCTTGCGTAGGCGGACAGGCCGTCCGAGCTCAGCGTGCTCTCCCGGCATCCCCAGCACGTGGACTGCAGGGTCGTGTCGCGGTCGGTCTTCTCATAGGCGCCGGTGTCGACGGTGGCGCCGCCGACGGTCAGGTACCGGGCGATGACGCCCTCCGGCCACGCCTCCACCGCGGGCCGCGCTGCTGTCGTACTCATGCTCTGCTCCCTTCCTCACTGACCGCCTACGAGGCGGCCTCCAGAACCCTCGACGGCAGCGACACCAACGCAGCCCGCGCCGCCACCACACCCGCCTCCGTCAACCGCAGATACCGTCGCGGCGGACGCGCCTCCCCACCCCGCTCACCTGCCGACTCCACCCGACCCGACACCCACCCCGCCCGCTCCAGACGGGCGAGCATCGGATACACCGTCCCCTGCGGCAAACGAGTCGCCGCCACCAGCTCGCGGCCGTACCACTCCCGGTCCTCACCATCGAACGCCGACAGCAGCAGCCGCGTCTGCAGCGTCATCCGGACAGTCATGAGCGGCCTCCCAGCCAGACCACGACGAGCACGGCCACTCCCGTGCCGACCGACGCCGGGATGTGGTGGGTGCCGACGTACATGAGCAGCCCGGTTGCCGCGGCGACGAGGACGGTGATGCCTGCGCCGGCGCTCACCGCCCACCGCCGGCGGGACGGGGGAGTATCTGGGGGGTCATGGCCGCTCCTCGTTTGGGCGGGCGCACGCGTGCGCGTACGCGCGTACGGCTGCGCGTGGAATTGCGCGCAAGCGCGTTAACGATCTTGATTGGGGGATCCCACGCGGGGGCAGGAAGTTCGTCACGCCGGTTCGTCACGGTCGTCACAGAGCCTTCGTCACGGCTCGTCACGGCCTTCGTCACAGGCCCGTGACAAAGCCCTGACCTGGGAAACCCTCCCCCCAGCCCCCCGCCCGTGACGAACCACTTCGTCACAGCCCCGGCGATCATGCCGGGACCGGTGCGTCGTCGAGAGCGCCCACGTTCACGATCTTGAAGGTGGTGCCCCGGCCAGAGCCCTCCTTCTCCAGCACCCCATCCCGGTGGAGCCGGTCCAGCACGTTGTTGATCCACGTCCGCGACTCGTTACCGGTCCGCTCCCGAATGGCCTGCAACTCGGAGTCGGTCGCCTTGAACGTCACCCGGTCGGTCGCGTGCCGGTGCCGAACCCAGTCGGTAACCAACCGCCGAGCCGCCTCCGGCGACATCCGCCCGCCCACCAACGGCTCGGTCTCCAACTGGTTCTCCTCCGGCGAAGGAGCGATGACCGGGTCGCTCGGGCCGGCGGTGATGGTCGGGTCCGGGTCCTCAGTGCGGACGTACTCGGAGACCGGGTCGCCCTCCTCGCGCAGCTCGTCGATGACGTCGCGCGCATCGTCGACGGACATCAGAACCTTCCGGGCGCCGTCGCCGCCGACGGGGCCGACGATCTTCGCCCGCTCCAGCGCCTCCATCACCCGCAGACACACCTCGTGCCCGATCCTCAGCTTGCGCTGCAGCATCTGCGTGGACGCGTGCTGGGTCACGGTGACGATTTCGGCGGCTTGGGCCAGGAGCTCGGCGAACGCCTCATCGACCTCGGTCTCATCGTCGTCGCGGTCGTCGGCCTGGTCGCCGTCGCTGGGGCGCGGCGCGGCACCAGGCGATGCCGGCGGCGGGAGTTGCGGGACCTTCACAGCCGCGCCTTCGGGGAGACGGGCCAACCGGGCGGTGAACTCGTCCATGTCCTTGCTCGCTGCGGGCCACTGCTCGGCGTACGCCCGCATATTCGTCGCCGCTTCCTTCGCAGTCGAACCCCACGCGAACGTACGGCCCGGCATCGCGAAGTGCTGGTCGTCCACGCCATCGGCGTCTAGGTACGCCTTGCCCTGGTGCTCCTTGCGACCCGCGCCCCACATCTCGGGGCTGACCTCGGCGCGCTGCTGCCGCTCTGACAGGCCGTACTCGGCATCAGAGGAGGCGTTGAGGCCGAAGCACATGAACGCCATCTGCGAGCGGATGATGGTCGGCATCTCGCCGTGCGTGCTGCGTTGCAACGACATGATGACCCGGCCGCCTGCGGACCTGATCTCCTTGGTGATCTGCTCGATCAGCTCCTGGTCCTTGTTCCCGAGCTCATCGAAGATCTTCGCGATCTCCTCGAACAGCACCAGCCAGTACAGCAGGCCACAGCCGGGCTCCCAGTCGTTGTAGTCGTGGTCACCCAGCCATTTCGTCCGCTTGGGGATCTCCTCGTGCAGGTCCCGAATGAACTTCGAGATACCGGCCTTGCCGGTCTGCAGACGATGCAGGCCCGGCTCAAGGGGGCCGAGTGTCTGGGTGGCCTTCGACAGGTCGACGGCGAAGATCGCCACGTCGCGCCTGCTCATGGCCTCGGCGAGAGTGTTCCAGCCGCCGCCCATGCTCTTGCCACTGCCGCTGGCGCCCATGATCTGCAGGTTGTTACCGGGGACCCGCATCTCCATCGGGTCGGAGTCCTGAAAGATCCCCACCCGCAGAGGATCGGCGATGCTACCGCCTGGTCGTGACGGTCCCGGCCAAGGGATCGGCGAGTCCATGACCAGCGGATTTGTCACCGTGATGTTGGCCTTGGACGCATCGGTCTTGTCCCTGGTGATGACGACGCTGCCGGGCGGGAACTGCATGCCCGACTCGATGTACTCGGTCTTCTTCTGCACATCCTCGACGGTCTTCTCCCCGGCCGGGAGAGCCATCTGCCCCTTGACCTTGTGCTCGCTGACCTCGGTCGTCTTCACCTTCGCACCCGACAGCCCGAACGACGCCTTTGCCCTGTCGAACATCGACCCGAGCGCGTCGATGTTGCCGTCCTCGGCCGGGCTCTGACGGATCACCGCGCGGATGTTCCACGCGATCGCGAGGGCGCCGCCACCGAAGAACGCCATGCCGCCGGTCACCGGATGCGTGACGCCCACGATGTTCGCGGTTACGAACCACATGCCGGCGCCCCCGGTGGTGAGGGTGGAATGCCAACGGCCCAGCATGCTGCGATGGTGCGAGACCGCCCAGGTCAGGGCAGTGAGCAGCATCGTCAACGCGGTACCGGCCATCGTTGTCCACGTCACCGCCGGCGCCTCACCCCACACCTGATGTGAGACCTCCCCCACCACGTACAGCAGCACCAGCACGATCCACGGCGGCACCAGCACGCCAACCTTGGACACCGCGGACACCACGATCCGCTCCAGGCCCTCCTGCTGGGCCACCTCCAACTGCTGCTTACGCGCCATCACAGATCGACCCCCCCGTGCCACCGCCGGTTCTTGCTGCCCCCGGTGGAGCGGGGCTCCAGGAACTCCCGGCGGTACTGCTGGTTGAACCTCACGACCTCCGCGCTGACACCGAGCGCGAGCTTCTCGGCCTTGCGGAGCTTGCGCGCCACCCTGCGGGCGCGAAGCCGCACGTCAACGCCGAACAGGCCCGGATGCCCGTCCAACTTCCGCATCGCTCTGGCCGCGGCTTCGGCGCCGTTCACCAGCTCCTGCGCCATGTCGTGCGCGAACCGCTGGTTGGCGCGGGCGTAGTCGGCGACGTTCTGCCCGACCCTGCCGCGGAACGCGATCTCGCCGATCTCGTTCATCCGCTGCTCACCAGTCCCCATGCCTCTGCCTCACTCGTTCAGGAAGTTCTTCTCGTAGGCGCGCACGAACTTGGCGCCCTGCTTGCCCATGCCGTCGGCGGCCTCCGAGGCGCGCTTGAGCCGCTTGGCGACCCGGTGCGCCTTCACCCGCACGTCCAGGCCGAGCAGCCACCACTGGCCGTGCAGGCTCGCCATCGCGGCCTCGGCGTCCCCGGCGGCGAGCTCGAACTCGAACGCCCACCGCTGGCCCAGCGACTCCAGTTCCTCGCCGTAGCGGGCGAACGCCTCGCCGAGCGAACCGCGGAACTCGATCTCCGACAGTTCGGTGATGTTGCGGCGGGCCATCTCAGCGGGCCTCCTCGTCGGTGCGGATGGTGATGGCACCGAGGTAGCCGGCGCGGTACTCGGCGGCGAGCACCTGGCCTAGGCGGCGGACCCGGGGCGACAGGGGGCCGATCCCGAGGACTGCGGTGGCGAGGTGGTCGGCTGCGGTGGCGAGGCAGCCGAGGACCGCGGCGGCGCCTCGTACGGTGGCGCGGACCTTGTGCCAGCGCGCTCGGACCGCGCTGTAGCGGCGAGGACTGGAGTCGAAGCGCATCAGGACTCACCGGCCCGCGTTGCCAGCGCCCTGCCGTTGGTCAGCGGGCCGGTCAGACCCCACTCGGGACCCGACTCCCCGCCCAGGTCCCAGCCCTCCGCGGCCGACGCCTCAACGGCGGGGGTGGGCACCTGATCGGAGTCCTGGGTTCGGACCTGGAGGTCCGGCCCCTCGGAATGCGAGGTCCGGATCACCTTCCCGATCGCATTGGCGCGGGCCTTGGCGATCCTGAGTCGCTCCGCCAAGTCCTCGTTCCGCATATGCGTCCCCACCTGCTCGAAGTGGTGCCGCGCCAGCCCGATCGCCTGCGCGAAAACCTCCGCCGGAACCCCGTCGGGACGCAGCGAGTCCTGGAGGTCCCAGATGAGGTCCCACCGGTTCGGCTCGGGCGCCGCAGAGTCCTCGGCCGGGACCTCCCCGGACCCCGCCCCCTCGACGGGGTCCGGGGAGGGCGTGGCGGTCAGTTCGGCGAGGGCCTCGCGGACCCACGCTCTGACCGCGTCCTGTGTGTCGAGTCCCAGCAGGACTGAGGAGGGGATCTGTCCGGTCGCGAGCTGGTGCCGCAGCGTGAGAGGGACCTTGCGGCGGGCGGTGATCCAGTACTGCTTGCCGTAGTGCGCCGTGAGGACGGTCCTGGCGTGCAGGATCGCGGACTCGCGGGTCAGCGCCTCGCTGTAGGAGGTGATCTCCCACAGCACCATGCGGCGCCACAGGCGGGCCGTGCGGATCGGGGACAGAGCCCACCGGGACAGGCGGATCTTGCCCATGCGGGTCGAATCGTCGTCCCGCAGGTGCCGGGCCGCCTCGAAGATGATGACCGCGACCAGGATGACAATGGCGTGCAGGGCCCGGTCGGTGCGGTCGCCGTCGGTGACGGCGTAGTTGGCCAGCACGGTCCCGGCGGTGAGCACCCACGCCGAGGTGCGCAGGAATGCCGATGGCCGCAGCCAGTCCAACAGCAGCAGCGCGAAGATGCCCAGGTCCAGGCCGAGAGGGAGGGCGGGGCCCCAGATCCAGCCGTGTTCGCGGGCGTAGCGGGCGAGGTTGGCGAAGCTCGTGGCGGTGCCGCTGGCGAAGACGGCGACGCCGGCGGCGAGGGCGGTGGTGTAGCCGACGTGCCGGCCGGTGACGCGGCGCTTGGTGGGTTCGGTCATTTGCGCATGTCCTTGAGGATCTCGGCGGCCCGGCCGGTCTCGGCCTTGTTGCCGTCCTGGTCGATGGGGCCGTCGTATCCGGCGTCGCGCAGGGCCCGGAACTTGCGGGCCGCCTCGGTGTCCTGGCCGGGCAGTTTCGCCATCGGGGTGATTCCTTCGGTCCGAGGGGCGGCGGGGTTAGAGCGGCAGGTCGGCGACGAGCTGCTGGAGGTCGGCGCGCGTGCGGGAGACCATCAGCCGCTGCTGCCGGTCCTCCAGATCCGCAGGCGTGAGGTGCTCGGAGGCGTAGTAGTACGCGAGGGCGTCGGCGATCGCGTCGCGCTGGGGGCGGCCGATCCGCTCGTCGTCGGCGCCCTGGAGAGCCGTGTAGACGGCCTGGATCGCGGGGTCCCGGCGGGGCTTGGCGAGTGCGCGCTCCATGTGGCGGCGGTGCCAGCCGCGCAGGCCCAGCCATCCGGCGACCGCCCAGCCGCCGATGGGGATCAGCAGCGGCATGGTGGCCTCGGTGGCGAGCAGCACGCCGAGGGTGCCGCCAAGGGCGACCATGCCTCCGATGAGGACCACGCCGAAGACGTGGGGGTTGCGGATCCAGAACGGGTAGGGCGGTTCTTCTGTGACTGTCGGGTAATCGCTACGGTTCGTCATGCGTCGGAAGCTCCGTTTCCGATGAAGTCCCCTGGTCGGCGTTGCAGTCGCACGACCAGGGGGCGTCCTACATTCGGGGCCGCGGCCCCAGGCCACGGGGTTCCGCCCTCCGGCCCTGCCGGACGGGCGCCCGGGGACGCGGCGGTCTCACTCTTCTTCCTGGCCGAACAGCAGCCGGGCCGCCCCCGCGACACCGCCGACCACTTCGTCGAAGACCACGGGCTTTCTTTCGTCCTCGCCCAGGTCGGTTCGGACGCAGTGCCAGCAGTCGTCAGGCAGGAGGCTCAGGATCGCCACGCGCTCGCCCGTGTCGGCGTCCTTGGCGTTGTAGAAGCCTGGCAGCGTTTCGGGGTACGGCTCGAAGAACTCCAGCGTCCGGTCCCAGATCTTGGCGCTGATGGTTCCGCTCATGGCCTGCCTGCCCGCAGCTCGTCGTCGGCGCCCCAGCCGGGCGGGGCAATGGACAGCAGCCGGTGGAGCGCCCGGTCCCGCAGGGCCTCGTCGTTGGAGGTCAAGGCCTGGACCGCCAGGGCCCAGTCGGTGCGCTCGATGGTGGTGTACTCGCCGCGGCCTGGGTCTGATCCCGTGCTGCTGCTCATCGTCGTCTTCCTGGTCAGCGGGGGTTTGGTGGGTGCGTGACCGGAACGGGACGACTTTCCCAGCGTCCCGGCCACGCACCCGCGGGAAGGGCGGACACGGTTGGTGTGGGGCCGCGCCCGCCGAAGGCTTCCGGGTGTCTTCCGTGGGGCCGCCGCGTGCCTGCTTCCCCAAGCCAGATGGCACGCGGCGGCTCCGCGGAAGACACCCACACGGGGCTACAGCCCGGCCGGGCGGTCGACCTTGCGGCCGGCCTCCAGGTGCATCTCCTGCCGCAGCCGCTCCACCAGCGCCGTCGGGCTGTCGGCGTACAGGGTCCGCGACAGGCCGTCCTCCAGCTCCTCCTGCGTGATGGTGCGGTCGCGCGTGGCGTAGAGGACGCCGGTGTCGGAGCACCAGACGCCCCACCCGCCGGTGAGTTCGCGGATCACGCCCTTGAGGAGGTAGGCGAGTCGCTGAGCGCGGTCGTCGGCGTTGGAGATGTCCATCGGCATCGCTGCGGTCTCTGGGGCTGTTGCCTCGGGAACGGTCATGGAGGGATCACTCCTAGTCGCCACACCCGGACAGGGTGCGGCTAGAAGTTCGAGGTCTAGGTACCTCCACAGCATGCACTAGCCCATGCGAAAATACCATAGGCGAATTCGCATAGTCGGATTGGTGGTCCCATGTCCGTATCCACGGGAGGCACAAGTGATGCCGCTACGATCACCCCACCAGCCGCAACGCACGAGGACGCCATGACCGAGCCCAGGCGCAGCCCCACCCTCCGCCGCCGACGCCTGTCAGCGGAACTGACCGCCCTCCGCGAGGGCCGCAGCCTCACCGCCGTCCAGGTCGACAAGCACCTCGGCTGGACACCAGGCAAGCTCGCCCGCATGGAACGCGGCGTCTGGCAACGCCCCAACCCACGCGACATCACCGACCTGCTCGACCTCTACGAAGTCACCGACGAACGCCGCCGCGACTACCTGCTCACCCTCGCCCGGCAAGGACGCGAACGCGGCTGGTGGCACCCCTACCGCGAAATGCTCAGCGAGTCCTACACCACCTACATCGGACTCGAAGCCGAAGCCGCCACCATCCTCAACTTCGAAGCCCTCATGGTCCCCGGCCTCATGCAAACCGAGGACTACGCCCGCACCGTCGTCCTCAACGGGCCACTCGAAGTCACCCAAGAGCAGGTCGACAGCCGCATCGCCGTCCGCAAGGAACGCCAGGAACTCCTCACCCGCGCCCACGACCCGCTCCGCCTGTGGGCCATCCTCGACGAAGCCGTACTACGCAGGCAGGTCGGCGGCCCCGACGTGATGCGCGCCCAACTCCAGCACCTCCTCGACCTGGCCGAGCTCGCCAAGGTCACCGTCCAGGTAGTGCCGTTCACCCGCGGCGCGCACGCCGGATTCGGCGGCCCGTTCGTCATCGTTGAATTCCCCGAACCGCTCGACCCCGATGCCGTCTACTCCGAGAACAACGCGGGCGAGCTGCTCTTGGAGGATCCTGAGGACGTCGCCCGGTTCAAACTCGCCTTCCAACGGCTCGGAGCAGCAGCCCTGAGCCCCGGCGATAGCCTGGCGATGATTGCCGCCATCAAGGCGGAGACCTGACCTGTCCACCCACTACACGAAAGCCAGTACCTATGCCGCACACCCAGCCATCCCAGCCTGCCTGGCGAACCAGCTCCCACTCCGGGCAGTCCGGGCAGTGCGTCGAGGTCGCCGACCTCGGCCAGCGCGTCGGCGTCCGCGACTCCAAGAACCCGGCCGCCGGCGTCCTCGCCGTGAGCCGTGAAGGGTTCGCCGCCCTCGCCGACCGCATCCGCGCCGGCGACCTGTAACACCCAGCCAAGACAGAGCCCCCGGGGATGATGCCAGTTCCCCGGGGGCTCCGCTGTACCTAGTACCTAGCCGCCGCCCACCATACCGACGAGCACCCGCTCACCAAAGACCCTCCTGCTCCCCAACCGGCGCCACATACCCCACCAGCGGAGCACACCGCACCACACACGCAGACACCTCCAAGCCCGTTGAACCAGACCGGCCGACGACCACGTGCTCGGGCACCGAAGCGCGGTCCACGCTGACGAAGGACACGTAGCAGACCACGCAAGCACGGCCGAGGGACTGGGGACCGTTGAGGTCGGGGAACACGTGGCCATCGGCGAGATCAACCGCGGACGGGGAGCGGTTGCTGGGGAGCATCGGGAGCGCCTCCTTGAAGATCAGAGGCGGGCCCAAAAGTCCGCTGACACCTCAGCTACGGATTGTGTAGCTCATGGGTGGTACGGAAATCCTGCGGTCCAGGTCAAACAGATGACAGCCCATGGGTAACAGGAGGAAGATTAAAAGTCCGGAGCTCTGCCAATTGAGCTAGCGACCCTGGGGCTTGCTGATCTTGTGGTGGTCTCTCCCGTCTGGGGTGGGACGGTCGGGTGGCTCCGGACCGTCCGGGTCGGGATCGAGTCTAGAGGGAGGTTGCGGCTCCCTGCATCTCAGTAGTTCCGGTCAGGAGCCGAAACGGAGGGTCAGGCGTTCGATGTCCGGGCCCGCGACCTCGGACGGGGGCTGGCGGCCGATCTGGACGCGGTAGGCGGGGCGGGACGGGACGGCCGCCGCGGGGACCAGGAAGGTGCAGTGGGCCGCGGTCTGGCTGGACGCGTCGCGGGTGGGCTTCTCCGGCATTCCGCTGCCCAGCTTTCCGGCCGCCAGCGTCCTGCCGTCCGGGTCCCTGATCACGATGGGGGCGCCCTCGACGATGTCGGCGAAGCGTCCCCCGCCGGTGCAGGTGCCCGGGTCCCAGCTGAATCCCTTGGTGTCGGTGATCGTCACCTTGCCGGAGAGGCTGCGGGGCGGGGGTTCGGGGGAGGAGCGGAGGCCCGCGTACACCAGCGCGGCCACCAGGGCGAGGGCGATCGCGGTCGTGCCGATGGCGATTCGGCGGTGCAAAGGGCCCCCCTTGGTGGACGAACCGCATCATGCCACGGAGATGCGGACGGGGAGGTGTTTGAGGCCGTTCTGGAAGTTCGAGGTCAGGCGGGTCGGAGGTCCTGTTCTTTCGATGTGGAGTGGGAGCAGTTCGCGGAAGACCGCGCGCATCTGGACGCGGGCCAGGTGGGCGCCGAGGCAGAAGTGGGGGCCGAAACCGAAGCTGACGTGGTCGTTGGGCGTGCGGGCGATGTCGAAGGTGTCGGGGGCGGGGAATACGGTTTCGTCGCGGTTGGCGGAGGCGTGGTATACGACGACCTTGTCGCCTGCCCTGATGTCCTGTCCGGCGAGATTCAGGTCCTGGGTGGCGGTGCGGCGGAAGTCCATGACCGGGGGCCAGTAGCGGAGCATCTCCTCTATGGCCGAGGGGAGGAGTTCCGGGTTTTCGCGGAGGCGGGAGAACTGGTCGGGGTGGTCCAGGAGGGTGAGGAGGCCGCCCGGGATTCCGTTGCGGAGGGTCTCGTTTCCCGCGACGGCGAAAAGGAAGAACATGTTCTCGAATTCGGCGTCGGTCAGGCCGCCTGAGAGCATGCGCGACATCACGTCGTCGCCCGGTTTCTGGCGTTTGGCGTCGGCCAGGGCGTGGGCGTAGGCGAACATGTCGCGGAGGGCGGCGGGTGAGCGGGGGTTCACCGGGCCTCGCAGGGTGGGGGTCTGCTTCACGGCGGCGCGGCCCATGGGGCTGAGGGATTCGGCGGCGGCCGTGGAGAGGCCCGCGTACTCGTCGTCCTGGTAGCCGATGACGCGCGATGCCCAGTCGTAGAGCAGGCGGCGGTCCTGCGAGGGGACGCCCATGATGTGCGCCAGCGTCCAGACGGGCAGGTCGGCGACCACGTCGACGAAGTCGAGCTCGCCGCGGGCGGAGCCGATCAGTGCGCGGGCGCGGTCCTCGATCGTGGACTCCAGCGCCCGCACGGCCCGGGGCGTGAACGCGGCGGCGACGATGCGGCGCAGCCGGGAATGGCCGGGCGGGTCCTGGTTGAGCATCATCGACCGGACGAACTCCAGGTCCGCGGGCGTGTCGGGGTCGCGGAGCTGGGTGGCGCCGAGGTGGGAGGAGAACAGTTCCGGGGTGCGGAGGACGTGCTTGACGTCGGCGTGCCGGAAAACCGCCCAGTAGCCGGGGCCGGGCGGCCAGGGGCCCACGGCGGGCTCGGGGATCCGGCAGACCGGGGACTCCGCGCGGAGGCGCCGGAACGTTCCGTACGGGACGCCCGTTGCGTAGGTGGCGGGCAGATAGATCTCCTCACGCATGGCTCCAGCGTGCATCATGGCGAGGTGACGGTGAAGGCCGAGGACGGCGACAGGATTCTCCGGGACAACTTCGCACCGTGGGTGCTCGACCTGGGCCTGCGGGTCGAGGAGGTCGGTGATCGGCGGGCGGTGCTGCGGCTGCCGTGGTCGGACCGGCTGGCCCGGGAGGGCGGCGGGATGTCGGGGCAGGCGCTGATGGCGGCGGCCGACACGGCGACGGTGATCGCGGTGTCGGGGGCCCGGGACGGGTTCGTGCCGATGACGACCGTGCAGCAGAGCACCACGTTCCAGCGGCCCGTCGTGGGCAGGGACGTGCTGGTGGCGGTGCGGATCACCAAGCTGGGCCGGACGCTGGCCTTCGCCGACGTCACGATGACGGCGGAGGGCGAGGACGAGCCCGCCGCGCACGCCACCACCGTGTACGCGATCATGGGTTGATCTGGAGGAGATGTCGTTGACTCGTACCGAGTCGGTCGCTGTGGCGGACGGCGAGTTCGCTCTGCACGTCTGGACTCCGGAGGGAGGGGCCGGCGGGCCGGGGATCCTGCTCGTCCAGGAGGTCTACGGCATCGGCGCCTATATGAAGGCGGTCGCGGAAGACCTGGCCGCGCTGGGGTACGTGGTGGCCGCGCCCGACCTGTTCTGGCGGCTCCAGCCGGGATGGGCCGCCGCGCACGATGACGAGGGCCTGCAGAAGTCCATCGAGTTGTCTTCGGGGTTCGACCCTGTGAAGGGGCTCGAAGACCTGGAGGCGTCGCTGGCGCGTCTGCGGAAGCTTCCTGAGATGACGGGTCCGGTCGGGCTCCTGGGCTTCTGCTTCGGGGGCACGTTCGCCTACCTGCTCGGCGCGCGCGCTGACGATGTCTCGGCGGTGGTGTCGTTCTACGGGTCGGGCGTTCCCGACCAGTTGGAGTTGCTCGACAGCATCCAGTGCCCGTTGCAGTTCCACTTCGGTGGCTCCGACCCCTACATCCCTCGCGAGAAGGTCGCGGCCGTGGAAAAGGCCGTCGCAGGGCGCGCGAACGTGGACATGCACGTCGAGGAAGACGCGGGCCACGCGTTCCACAACCGCAAGGCCCCGATGTTCTACAACCCTGAGCCGGCCGCGCGCGCTTGGCGCCGTACCGAGGAGTTCCTGGCCCGCCACCTCCCTACCCGGTAGCGGCCCAGGCGGGGAGGGGTTCGCACGTGGCCAGCCAGGCCGCGGGCAGCCCTTGGACGCCCACGCGTGCGGCGACGATTCCACCGACGATCGCGCACGTGGTGTCGACGTCCCCGCCCGCGGCGGAGGTCGTCCAGAAGGCGCCCTCGTAGTCGTCCAGATGCAGGGACGCGGCCCACAGGGTGTACGGCACCGTGTCGTGGGCCGCGACCTGCCGGCCGTTGCCCAGCACGGACGCGGCCGTGCCCGGGTCGCGGATGGTCAGCAGGCGTCTGGCCTCGGTGATGCCTTGGCGCACGCGGGTTTCGGGGACGTGGTCCAGCACTCCGTCCAGGAACACGCCGGGTGCGAGGCGTCCAGGGGTGGAGGCCGCGATCGCCGCGGCCGCTGCGATGGCGACGGTGCCCGCGACGGCTTCGGGGTGCGGGTGCGTGACGGTGGCGGACAGTTCCGCCTGGCGGGCCGCCTCCGCCGGGTCTTCGGCGTACCAGGCCCCGAGCGGGGCGACGCGCATCGCGGCGCCGTTCCCCCAGGAGCCCTGCCCGTCGAACGGCTCGCGTGACAGCTCGCGCCAGTCGCCGCCTTCCCGCACGAGGCGCAACAACCGGTTCGTGGACGGCCCGTAGCCCCGGTCGAAGTCGTGGTGGCGCGCGAAGCTCGCCGCCAGGGCGTCCTGGTCGACGCGCCCGTGCCGCTCCAGGACGTGCACC
Source organism: Actinomadura rugatobispora (assembly GCF_055379765.1). Taxonomy (NCBI): domain Bacteria; kingdom Bacillati; phylum Actinomycetota; class Actinomycetes; order Streptosporangiales; family Thermomonosporaceae; genus Actinomadura; species Actinomadura rugatobispora. The sequence continues at coordinate 4,189,919 of NZ_AP029191.1, forward strand.
ACGGAGCAGGCCATCTCGGTGTCGTCGGTCCACTGCCAGGGCGACCCGTCGGGCGGTGTGCGTGATTCGAAGGCGGCACGGTGGGCGGGGACGAAGAACTGCGAGCCGAGGGCGTCCCCCAGCGCCAGCCCCAGCAGCGAGGCGCGGGCGCGCTCGCGTGGATCGGAGAGCGGCATCGTGGCCATTGTGCAGGATCAGCGGGCCGCGGCGGGCTCCAGGTCGTCGCGCAGCCGCGACAGCTCCTTGCGGGACGACACGCCGAGCTTCGGATACGCCTTGTAGAGGTGGTACTCGACGGTCCGGGGGCTGAGGAACAGCTGGGCGGCGATCTCGCGGCTGCTGACGCCGTCCGCGGCCAGCCGGACGACCTGGAGCTCCTGCGGGGTGAGCCGGTCGAGCGGGTCGGGGGCGGCGTCCCGCCGGGGCCCGCCGGCCGCGGCGCCGCTCTCGCCGGTCGCGCGGAGCTCGGCGCGGGCGCGCTCGGCCCACGGCGCGGCCCGCAGCCGCTCGAAGGTCTCCAGGGCGGAGCGCAGCGGGACGCGGGCGTCCGAGCGGCGGCGCGCCCGGCGCAGCCACTCGCCGTACAGCAGCTCGGTGCGGGCCTTCTCGAACGGCCGCCCGCCACGCCCGGCGGGACCGGCCTCGCGGGCGGCCCGTTCGTGCAGCTCCAGGGCACGCTCGTACAGGCCCAGGGCCCGCTCGTACGGTTCGCGCTCGGTGTCGCTCAGCAGCGCCTCGCAGCGCAGCGCGACGGCCCCCGCCCAGCTCTGCCGGCCCGCGTCGGCCCAGGCGCGGAGGCGGTCGTGGGCGGAGCGGGCGCGGTCGGGAAGGGCCGCGCGGACGGCCGCCTCCACCTGGTCGGCGGCCGAGATCATGATGTCGGCGGTGGGACGGTGCGGGTCGAGCCCGATCCGCTCCAGCCGCCGCAGCGCGTCGTCGTACCGGCCCAGGCCCAGGTCGAGCAGGCCGAACGCGCCGGTGAGGGCGTCGTCGGGGCCGGGCGCGGCGGCGGCGAGCTCCTCCAGCCGGCCCTGGTCGCCCTCGATCGCGGCGATCCTGGCCAGGACGAGGCCGAGCCGTCCGGCGCGCCGCTGGAAGCCGGTGTCGCGGGCGAGGGCGATCGCCTCGGCCGCGGTCGCCTCCGCGTCCTGGTGCCGTCCGGTGGCGAGCTGCGCCTGGGCCAGACCCTCCAGGACGCCCGGCAGCGCGCCGGCCATGCCGTGCCGACGGCAGTGGGCGGCCTCGGCGGAGGCCAGTTCCAGGGCGGCGTCGTCGTCCCCGACGATCAGGGCGGCGAGCGTGACCTGGACGGCGCGGACCCGGTCGTCCACGGAGGCGCGGACGGCGGCCGGGGACGCGTTCGCGCCGGCGCGGGCCGCGGCGACGGCCTCGGCTAGCAGCGGCAGCCCTTCGGCGTAGTCGCCGCTGATGAGCCGCGCCATCCCCTGGACGGCCCTGTCGGTGGACGGGAGCAGCTTGGCGGCCTGGCAGAGCACGGACGTCTCCCCGCCCATCCAGGCGTAGGCGGCCGCGGTGCGCAGGACCGCGGTACGGTCCTCGGCCGCGCCGTCCGAGGCCGCGCCGCCGTCCGAGGCCGCCGTGCCCCCCGTGCCGGCGGGGCCGGGCGTCCAGGCGCGGGCGGCGTGGTCGGCCAGCATCCTCGCCGCGGCGCGCGGGTCGCCGCGCTCGAACTCGACCGCCGCGCGGACCTGGACCAGCCGGGCGTGCTCGGCGGGGTCGTCGGTGAGGCGTTCGGCCATGTGGACGAGTTCCTCGGTGTCCTCGACCGCCCCGGCCTGCAGGGTCGCGCCGGCCGCCGCGCCCAGCCGGCGGGCCCGCTCGCGCGGATCGGGGGTGAGGTCGGCGGCCTGCCGGTAGAGCCGGGCGGCGGTGCCGAAGCCCGTGCGGTCGCGGGCCCGTTCGGCCGCGCGCTCCAGCCCGGCCGCGACGTCCTCGTCGGGCCGCGTCGCGGCGGCCGCCCGGTGCCGCGCGCCGCACTCGGGCTCCCGCGAGGACTCGGCGAGCGCGCGGTGCGCCTGCAGCCGCCGGGTCAGCGGCGCGCCCTGGTACACCGCGGCCCTGATCAGCGGGTGCCGGAACACGATGGAGCGGCCCCGCACCTCCACCAGCCGGGCCCGTTCCGCCTCGTCCAGGTCGGCGAGGCTCACCCCGAGCCGTTCCGCGGCGCCGAGCGTGCTGGTCAGGTCGCCGCGCCCCTCGGCGGCCACCAGCAGCAGCATCCACTGCGCGGCCTCGGGCAGCCGGGCGATCTGGTCGCGGAACCCGGCGGTCACCCGGTCGGCCAGCGGCAGCGGCGTGGTCTCGTTCGACCGCCGCCCACGCGCCGCGCCGAACTCGATGAGCGCGAGCGGGTTTCCGGCCGACTCGCGGACGATCCGGTCGCGGAGGGCGGGCGGGACGTCGCCGTGCTGGGCCAGGACCCGTTCGGAGTCGGCGGGGCCGAGCCGTTCCAGGGGCATCTCTTCCAGGCCGCGGGCCTCGAAGCCTTCGTCACGGGCGGCGAACAGCATCACCACGCCCTCGGCCGCCAGCCGCCTGGCCGCGAACAGCAGCGCCTCGGACGAGGCGGTGTCGAGCCACTGCGCGTCGTCGATGAGGCAGAGCACCTGCCCTCCCTCGGCGAGGTCGGCCAGAAGGGTGAGGACGGCCAGCCCGACGGTGAAGCGGTCCTGCCCGCGCGTGCCTCCCCCGTTCTCACGTGCCCCGTTCTCGGTTTCTGTGGGCGTGGTGAGGCCGAGGGCGCCGCGCAGGGCGGTGCGCTGGGGCTCGGGGAGGGAGTCCAGGCGGTCCCGTACGGGCCAGAGCAGCTGGTTCAGCCCCGCGAAGACGATGTCCTCTTCGGTCTCGTACCCGGTGACGCGCAGCAGCCACAGCCCTCCCATACCGCCGCAGTCGCCGTCGGCGGGGCACTGCGTGCCCGTCCAGGGGCCGTGCTGGACGACCCAGTCGAGCAGTGCCGACTTGCCGATGCCGGTCTCGCCGCGCACGACCAGGGCACGGCTGCGCCGCAGATCCCGCGCCTGGGAGATGGCCCGCGTGATCTGAGCCTGTTCCGCTTCACGCCCGTAGAGCACCCTTCAAAACTACGGGGCCGACTACGGAAACCGTACGGATTCGGTGGGCGCGTTTCCCTCCGTACCTTCGAGCCCAGGCAGAACGCCCCGCGTCTCGACCTTTTGCACTGGGAGCACGTCATGAAGGAACTGTTCGAGCCCGTGAACGTCGGCAAGCTGGAGCTGCCCAACCGCGTCTTCATGGCTCCGATGACACGGAGCCGCGCGCCGGAGGCCGGCCAGGTGACCGAGCTGACCGTCGAGTACTACACGCAGCGCGCCGGGGCCGGATTGATCATCACTGAGGCCACCCAGCCGAGCGAGATCGGCCAAGGGTACATATGGACGCCCGGGTTGCACTCTGCGGAGCAGGTCGCCGCCTGGCGCAAGGTGACCGACGCCGTACACGCCAAGGGCGGGCGCATTTTCGTCCAGCTCATGCATTCGGGACGGGTCGGCCACCCCGTCCTCTACCCGGACGGGGCCCTGCCGTTGGCCCCGTCCCCGATCGCCTCGGGCGTGCAGCTGTTCACCCCTGAGGGCATGCTGGACCAGCCCGAGCCGCGTGAGATGACCGTGGACGACATCGCGCAGACGGTCGAGGACTTCGCCGCGGCCGCCCGCAACGCCATCGACGCGGGTTTCGACGGTGTGGAGCTGCACGGCGCCAACGGCTACCTCATCAACCAGTTCCTGGCCGACGGCACCAACCGCCGTACCGACGCCTACGGCGGCAGCGTCCCCAACCGGATCCGGTTCCCCGTGGAGGCCGCGCGGGCCGTGGCCGAGGCCGTCGGCTCCGAACGCGTCGGCTTCCGCGTCTCCCCGGGGACCACCGCCAACAACATCTCCGAGAGCGACCCGGCCGAGGTGTACACGGCGTTGCTGCGCGAGCTCACTCCGCTGGAGCTGGCGTACGTCCACATCATGGAGATGGGGAACAGGGAGCTGACCAAGCGGCTGAGGGCCGAGTGGCCCGGGACGCTCCTGCTCAACCCGCACCCGACCCCGGACGCCTTCCCGTCCCGCCCCGAGCACGGGGTGGAGGCGCTGCGGGACGGCGTCGCGGACGCGGTGGTGTTCGGCGAGTTGTGGCTGGCCAACCCCGACCTGCCCGCCCGCATCAAGGCCGACGGCCCGTACAACAAGGCCGACCAGGAGAGCTACTACGGCGGGGACCACCGCGGTTACACCGACTACCCCACCCTGGAAGAGGCCGTAGGAGCCTGAGCTCGGCACCGCGACGGGGGCACGGAGGCGCGCCGTGGGCATCGTGGAGCCCACGGCGCGCCTCCGCGTCGTCAGTGCCTTGCTCGGTTTGCTCGGGTCGCGTTCCGGTGACCTCAGTAGCCGGGACGGACGGCCCCGCTGAAGTTCCGCTTGTAGTAGCCGTTGAGCTTGATCTTCTTGACCCGCTTGCCCGAGCTGGGGGCGTGGATCATGTACCCGTTCCCGACGTAGACGCCCATGTGGCTCTTGCCGGAGTAGAAGAACAGCAGGTCACCCTTGACGGCGCCCTTCCAGGACACCTTGTGCTTGACGGCCTTGTAGATCTGCGTGGTCGTCCGGGGCAGCTTCACGCCCGCCTTGCGCCACGAGCCGCCGGCCAGCCCCGAGCAGTCCCACGAGCCCGGACCGGTGCCGCCGTAGCGGTAGGGGTCGCCGATCTGCTTGTAGGCGTAGGAGACGGCGTTGGCCGCACGCTGCTTCTGCTTGGCCTTGCGCGCCTGGGAGACCTTGGCCTGTGCGCTCACCAGGGCCACCTGCTGCGGAGCGGCCGCGGTACGGGCCGGCGGCGCGGCGGCCGCGGTCACGGGGCCGGCGGCCAGCAGCGAGACCCCCAGCGCCGACGTCGCGGTCAGCGCGATGCCACCGGTGAACGGCACGGTCTTGAAGGAGGCTCGGGTCTTCGAGGGGTTGCTGGTCTTCGAGGGGTTACGGGACGTACTCAGGACGGCTCCTGACCTCGCGGGTGGTGCCTACCGGGCAGCCCTCACCGCGGGCGGGGCTCCGCCCGGCGGTGTGTGACTGCGGCGCTTTCCGGCACGGCGATGCCCCGGGGGGATGTCGAGGGGCGGCGCAGGCCTTGGGCGCTCTCCGGCTCCGTGCTTCTCGTCTGCACGGACGCGGCCGGCCGTGCGCGCGGGGGGTTGCGTGGCGGCGGTGCGTCTCGAGACCCATGTGCTTGTCCGGGACCCGGGTGCCCTGCCGCGTTCGCGCGACGGCGTGGATGTTCTGTTATCTGGGGCGGCGCCTGTGCCGCTTCGGAACGGCATGAAGGTAGCCACGGATCTCGGCGCCCGGCAAATCTCGGGGAGATCAACCGGGGTGGACAGCTGTCCGAAAGATCTGCGACATAAGCGCACTGCCAGCACTTTTTCCGGTTCGTTCCTGGAAAAAGTGATCTGAGTCACTATTGCCGCACAATGCCGTTCAGACCCTTGCCAACTGGTAACCCGAGCCTGTCCGGGACCCCGTTTCGACGGTGATTGGCGGCGATTCGAACCCGCGCCTCCGGCCTACCGGACGGGGAATGGGATGGTCACTTCCGGTTATTGTCCTTATACATTCCGGTGACCACATTTAGCGATCTGTGATGATCGACACATTGGCCGCGCCGAGATCGGAGGCCGAAACGGATTATCGCCTTCCGGATATGGACATCTGGCGGCCCTTGACAGAACCCCCTCCCGGACATGTGATCCAAATCACATCCCTGTCGCTCCCGGAGGGAGAACCCGTGTTCGGTAAGGCCGGTCGAGCGCACGGGGCAGGGCACGTCCCGCTCCCGCGCTCCGTCCTCGTCAGGATCCTGTCCATCGCCTCCGCCGCCGCCCTCACGGCGGTCTCCCCCGCCGGGGCCGCCGAGGCCGCGGGTCCGGCGGTGGCCAAGTTCCCCTCCGGCTTCATGTGGGGGGTGTCCACCTCGGGCTTCCAGTCGGAAGGCTCGTATCCCGACAGCAACTGGACCCGGTACGTCCAGAGGAAGGCGGCCGGGGTCAAGGACCCCTACCGCGACTCCGTGGACTTCCGGCACCGCTACCCCGGAGACGTCCGGCTCGCCCGGGGGCTCGGCGCCAACGTCTTCCGCGCCTCCCTCGAATGGGCCCGGATCGAGCCGCGCCGCGGCGTTCGCGACCAGCGGGAACTGGCCTACTACGACGACCTCGTCCGCCGGATCAGGGCCGCCGGCATGCGCCCCATGCTCACCCTCGACCACTGGGTCCACCCGGGCTGGGTGGCCGACCAGGGCGCCTGGGACAACGCGCGCACCCCGTCCGACTGGCTCCGGCACGCGCGGTCCATGGTCGAGCGGTACCGCGGCCAGGGCGTCATCTGGATCACCTTCAACGAGGCGAGCCAGTACATCTACCACGAGACGATGTCGCGCCCCCTGAACCCCGTCCAGCTGGTCACCATGCGGAACGCGCTGATCCGGACGCACCGCGCCGCCTACGACATGATCCACCGGGTCGACCCCGGGGCGCCGGTGTCCAACAACGTGGCCTACGGCTCGGTGCTCAACGGGCTGTTCGACGCCGCGCTGTTCAACGACGTCACCGACAAGATCGACTTCATCGGGATCGACTACTACTACGGGGCGAGCCTGGAGAACGTCACCGCCGTCCACTCCCTCACCGGCGAGTTCTGGCGGATCGACCCCGAGCCCGACGGGCTGTACCACGTGCTGAAGAACTACCAGCGCCGGCTGCCGCACCTCCCCGTCTACATCGTGGAGAACGGCATGCCGTCAGACGGCGGCAGGCCCCGTCCCGACGGCTACACCCGCGCGGACCACATCCGCGACCACCTCTACTGGGTGCAGCGCGCCCTCGCCGAGGGGGTGAAGGTGATCGGCTACAACCACTGGAGCCTGACCGACAACTACGAGTGGGGCGGCTACCGGCCGCGGTTCGGCCTCTACCGGGTGGACGTGCTCACCGACCCGGCGCTGGAGCGCAGGCCCACCGAGGGCGTCGCCGCCTACCGGTCGCTGATCGCGAACCGGGGCGTGCCGTCCGGGTACGTGCCGGTGCGCCGCCCCGCGTGGTGCTCGATCGAGGACCCGGTCGCGACCTGCTTCGGCCGGACGCCCGCCCCGCCCGCCCCGTACCGCGCCCTGTACTGATCGAGGAATGACCGAAAAGGGAGAGAATCTCCCACCTCCACGCTATGGAATGAATATCATTTTCGTGCAAGCCTGGTCCCTGACCGATCGCACGAAGAGGGTGAGAGGGGAGAACGGTCATGTCCCTGACTGTGGACGACAGGCTGCTGGAGCAGGCGCGCGCCGGAGAGGTGGACGACGCCGCGTTCGTGGCGTGCGTGCGCGACTCGCTGCCGTACGCCTGGCAGGTCATCGAGGACGTCGTGGTCCGGACGCGGGCCTCCGACGACGGCTTCGCCGACAACCAGACACCGCCGCCGAACGAGGAGGCACGCGGCCAGCTGCTGCGCGCGCTCGCCAGCGACGCGATGCGGGCCGCGCTGGAACGCCACTTCGGTGTGCGGCTGGCGTTCCAGAACTGTCACCGCGTGGCGGCCTTCGTGCCGGGCGCGGCGGGCACCGCCGAACGCCATGCCACGTTCGTGTCGCCGCGCGCGCAACTGCTCAACCAGTCCCCGGAGCTCGTGGACTGCTGACCCGCCCACGCCCGACGGCCACCGCCACCGCCGGGCCCTGCCCACCGCGCGTGCCCGCCCCAAGCCGCTGGGGGCGGGCACGCCCCATCCCACCACCCCACACGCCTCGCCAGCACGCCCCGATTCACATGCCTCCCTCCCGCAACCTCCACTCGCCCGCGTCGTCCCGCAAGCCTCGTCCCGCACGCCTTCCCATGGCCTCGTCCCGTCCCGAACGCTTCGCACCGCAGGCTCAACCAGCACGCCTAGTACCGCAGGCCTCGGTCCCGCACGCCCTGCCATGGCCTCGTCACCGTCCCGTCACGACTCGTCCCACATGCTTCGCCACGCACGCATTCGCATCGCAGGCCCCAACCGGCACGCCTAGTGCGCTGTCCCGCACCCCCTTGCGCATCCTTCGTCCCGCAGCTCCCTCCAGCACGCCCCGTCCGCAAGCCCCGTCGCGCACGCCCATGCCGCACACCCTGTGCCGCACGCCCCGTCCCGCATGCTCGTCGAGCAGGTCCCGTTCCACACGCCCCGCCGCACGCCCGGTCCGGCAGGTCCCTTGCCGGGCGCTTTGCAGCGCACGTCTCCCATCGCACGGCTTGCACCGCGTTCTCCGGTCCCGCAGGCATCGTCACGGGCGGTCTTCCCGGCCCGCACAGTTGGTGCCGGACGGCTCGTCTCGTCGGGCCCCGGTTTGTCTCGCGCGGCACCGCTCTCGCCCTTCTCACACGCCTCCGCTCCATCCCCTCTTGATCTTGCCCGGGGCGCGGTCACAGGGAGCGGACGTGGAGGTGCGACTCGAATGACACCGGGTAATACGGGTACCGCCTCCGCGAAACCGACGAACCAGGGGATTCTGTGGAGGAAGCGCACATCGGGGCCGGCGCCTCGGGCGCCCGCTCGGCCGAGGACGGCCTGCTGCGGAGCCTGAAGCGGGCCGCCGCCGCCATGGAAGAGGCCGGGATCGAGTTCGCGCTGGCCGGCGGTTCGCCGCCTACGCGCGCGGGGCGGCCGTCTCGACGCACGACGTCGACTTCGTCCTGCGGCAGGACGATGTGGAGACCGCGCTGGACGCGCTGTCCGCCGTCGGCATGCGGCGCCACGACAGCCCGGAGAACTGGCTGGCCAAGGCCTACGACGGCGAGCGGCTGATCGATCTCATCCACACCCCGTCCGGCCGCCCGGTCGACGGGGCGCTGCTGGGCCGCGCCGACCCGCTGTCGGTCGAGGCCGTGCTCATGCCGGTGCTGACCGCCACCGACCTGGTGGTCATGCGGCTGCTGGCGTTCACCGAGACCTCCTGCGACTTCGGCGACTTCCTGCACGTGTGCCGGGCGCTGCGAGAGCAGGTCGACTGGCCGCACGTCGGCAAGGAGACCGCCGGCTCCCCTTACGCCTACGCGTTCCTCACGCTGCTGGCGAGGCTCGACGTCATCGAAGGGGGATTCCTGTGAACGACCCGAAGGGACACCAGGACCGAGGATCCGGCCCCGTCCGTTCCGAGAGCCCGGGCGGCGCCGGACGGTGGGGGGCGCCCGGCTATCTGGCCGCGCACAGCCAGGAGCGGCTCTCCTCCCGCGCCCATGAGCTGGGCATCCAGGTCGACGTGCGGGGCGAGGTCGTCTATCTGCGCGGGGAGGTGGTGACCGAGGAGCGGCGCCGGGAGGTCGAGGAGGCCGCCCGCGGCGCCGCGGAGGGCCGCACGATCCGCAACGAGGTGTCGGTGACCCCGGTACGGGAGCCGGACGGGGAGGAGACGCTGTCATGATCCGAGTCGCGGCGGTCGGCGATCTGCACGTCGGCCCGGAGGTGGCGGGGGCCTACCGGGAGCGGCTCGGCGCCCTGCCCGACCACGCCGACGTGTTCCTGGTGGCCGGCGACCTGACCCGGCACGGCACGCCCGAGGAGGGCCGGGTGGCGGCCGGCGAGCTGCGCGATCTCGGGGTCCCGGTGATCGCCGTGCTGGGCAACCACGACTACCACTCCGACACCCAGGACGAGATCACCGCCATGCTGCGGGACGCCGGGATCACCGTGCTGGAGGGCGACGGGACGATCGTCGACTGCGGCGGCGTCCGGCTGGGCGTCGCGGGGGCAAGGGCTTCGGCGGCGGGTTCGCCGGCAAGTGCGCCGGCGACTTCGGCGAGCCGGAGATGAAGGCGTTCGTCCGGCACACCAAGGACTTCGCGGGACGGCTCGGCTGCGCGCTGCTCGGCCTGGACGCCGACGTGCGGATCGCCCTGACGCACTACTCCCCGGTCGAGGACACCCTGGCGGGAGAGCCGCCGGAGATCTTCCCGTTCCTCGGCAGCTACCTGATCGCGGAGGCGATCGACACCTCGGACGTGACGCTGGCGGTGCACGGCCACGCGCACAAGGGCACGGAGAAGGGGGAGACGCCGGGCGGCGTCCGGGTCAGGAACGTCGCGTTGCCGGTGCTGCGGCAGGCGTACGCGGTCTACTGCATCGACGGGTTCGCGGACGCGACCGAGCTCGCGGGAGCGAGCGCGCGCGGGCGGTAGCGGGGCCGCCGTCCCGTAGCGCGGCTCGACGATCCGCCGGGGTGTTGCCCAGGTAGCCGACGACCTCCTGCACCCCCGGGTCGCTGCGGCCGCGGCTCCACTGCGGCGGGGTCAGCCGGGGTGGATCTCTCCGCCGGCCGGGACCAGTGTCTGGCCCGTGTAGTACGAGGACATCCGGTCGGAGGCGAAGAAGACGTACGACGGGGCGATCTCGTCGGGCTGGGCGGCGCGTCCCATCGGCGCCTGCTTGCCGAAGCCCTCGACCCGCTCCTCGTCGAACGTCGCCGGGATCAGCGGCGTCCAGACCGGGCCGGGCGCCACGCAGTTCACCCGGATGCCCTTGTCCATGAGGTTCTGCGCCAGCGACTCCCCCAGCGTCATCGCGGCGGCCTTGCTCGCCGAGTAGTCGATCAGCGTCTTGTTGCCGCGCAGCCCGTTGATCGACCCGGTGATGACGATCGAGGAGCCCTCGCCCAGGTGCTCCAGCGCCTCCTGGACGATCCAGAACAGCGACAGCACGTTCACCTCGAAGGTGCGCCGCAGCTGCGCTTCGTCGATCTCCCGGACGTCCTTGACGGGCTCCTGCGTGCCGTGGTGCAGCACCAGCACGTCGAGGCCGCCCAGGTCGCGGGCGGCGTGCGCGACGGTCTCGCGGGCGTGCCGCTCCTCGGCCAGGTCGCCGCCGATGGTGAAGCAGCGGCGGCCCTCCCGTTCGACCAGGCCGGCGGTGTGCCGGGCGTCGTCGTCCTCGCTCAGGTAGGTGATCGCGACGTCCGCGCCCTCCTTGGCGAAGGCCACCGACACGGCCCGGCCGATCCCCGAGTCGCCGCCGGTGATCAGCGCGCGGCGTCCGGACAGCAGGCCGCGGCCCTCGTAGCCGCGCATCTCGTCGTGCGGCTCCGGTGCCATATCCGCCGTGCGCCCGGGGTAGGTCTGGCTCTGTGCGGGCGGCTCGCTCATCCTCGGTCCTTCCCGGGCGGACGGGTGTACGCGTCGCGCATGCCCTGGAGGTGAGGGGGCAAACGTGACCCCCCGCATGACGCCTGGGTAACATCGGCCCGAACCACATTCGGTCCCTCACGTAAGGTGCTGTCCATGGACCTGAACGGAGTTTCCGCCGTCGTATCCGGCGGTGCGAGCGGGCTCGGCGAGGCCACCGTCCGCGCCCTGGCCGCCGAAGGCGTCAAGGTGGTCGTCGCCGACCTCAACGAGGACAAGGGCAAGGCGCTGGCCGGCGAGGTCGGCGGCGTCTTCGTCAAGACCGACGTCACCGACGAGTCCCAGGTGCGGGCCGCCGTGCAGGCCGCCGTCGACACCGGCGCCCCGCTGCGCGTGGTCGTCAACAGCGCCGGGATCGGCTGGGCGTCCCGTACCGTCGGCCGCGACGGCGAGCCGCACGACCTGGGCGCCTTCGAGACGGTCATCCGGGTCAACCTCATCGGCACCTTCAACCTGATGCGGGTCGGCGCCGCCGCGATCGGCAAGACCGACCCCGCGGACGCGGACGGCCTGCGCGGCGTGGTGATCAACACCGCGTCGGTCGCGGCGCTGGAGGGCCAGACCGGCCAGGTCGCCTACTCCGCGTCCAAGGGCGGCATCGTCGGCATGACCCTGCCGGCCGCCCGCGACCTCGCCGCGCTCGGCGTCCGGGTCAACACCGTCTGCCCGGGCATCATCGACACCCCCATCTACGGCCAGGGCGAGGCCGCCGAGGCGTTCAAGGCCAAGCTGTACGCGCCGGTGCCCTTCCCCAAGCGGATGGGCAAGGCCTCGGAGTTCGCGCACCTGGTGAAGTCCCTGATCGAGAACGACTACATGAACGGCGAGACCATCCGTTTCGACGGTGGCATCCGCTTCCAGCCGAAGTGAGGCGCTGAATGACCGACGCTGTCCTGACCGAAGAAGATGGCGCCGTCCTCGTCATCACCATCAACCGTCCCGAGGCGAAGAACGCCGTCAACGGCGCCGTCGCGCAGGGCATCGCGGCCGCGATGGACGAGCTCGACAACCGCAAGGACCTCTCGATCGGCGTGCTCACCGGCGCCGGCGGCACGTTCTGCGCGGGCATGGACCTCAAGGGCTTCCTCACCGGCGAGAACCCGATGGTGGAGGGCCGCGGGTTCGGCGGCATCGTGGAGCGTCCCACCACCAAGCCGCTGATCGCCGCGATCGAGGGCTACGCGCTGGCCGGCGGCTGCGAGATCGCGCTGAGCTGCGACATGGTGGTGGCGTCCCGGGACGCCCAGTTCGGGCTGCCCGAGCCCAAGCGCGGCCTGGTCGCGGCCGGGGGCGGGCTGCTGCGGCTGCCGCAGCGGATCCCGTTCCACATCGCCATGGAGATCGCGCTCACCGGTGACAAGTACAGCGCCGACCGGATGGCCGAGCTGGGCTTCGTGAACCGGCTCACCGAGCCGGGGCAGGCGCTGGCGGCGGCCAAGGAGCTGGCGCTGAAGGTGGCCGAGAACGCCCCGCTGGCGCTGGCCGCCACCAAGAAGATCATCGTCGAGTCGTCCGACTGGGACGTCGCGGAGGCGTGGAAGAAGCAGGGCGAGATCACCCTGCCGGTCTTCACCTCCAAGGACGCGCAGGAGGGCCCGGCCGCCTTCGCCCAGAAGCGCAAGCCGGTCTGGAAGGGCGAGTAGGCGACGCCTCGCGAACGCCCGGAGACCCCGCGTCTCCGGGCGTTCCGTGTCCCTCGCGGGCTGGCCTCATCCGGCCGGGGCCGGGTGGGGCGCTCCTCTTACTAGCGAGTAAGTATTCCCCTACTCTCGTGCACACCTTGTGGTGATCTTGGGAGTGCCGATGAAGAGGAACACCCTGCTCGCGTCCGCCGCCGCCCTCGCCGCCGGCACCGCGATCGCCCTCGCACCGCCCGCGCACGCCGCGTCCTGGGGCGACGTCCCCACCTCCGCCACCGCCTACGACGGCACCCTCGACCGGGTCGACTTCGCGGGCAAGGACGTCGGCTGGGCCGTCGGCTCCTCCGGCTCGCTGTTCACGCCCAAGACCAGGCTGCTGCGCTGGACGACCTCGGGCTGGGCCACACAGACCAGCCCCGCCGACTTCATCCCCACCGACATCGCCGTCGGCAACGCGAACCGCGCCTGGGTCGTCGGCTACTCCCTCACCGGCATGACCGGCCTCTACTGGAACGGCACCACCTGGACGAAGGTGCCCTACCCCCTCGTCGGCCTGCCCACCCAGGTCTCCGCCGCCCCCGACGGCACCGCCTACTCCGTCGCGGGCGTCGACGCCGCGGCCGGCGGCCTCAGCGCCATCATGCGCTGGAACGGCACCGCCTGGGTCGACACCAGCGTCCCCCTCCCGCCCAGCTCCGCCATCACCGCGGTCGACGTCCGCTCCGCGAACGACGTGTGGCTCGCCGGCACCACCTCCAACGGCACCGCCGTCACCGGACTCGTCATGCACTACGACGGCACGTCCTGGAAGCGCCACGACCTCCCCGGGAACATGGGCGTCCCCGCCTACCAGGGCACCCTGCACCGCATCGTCGCCCTCTCGCCCACCAACGTGTACGCCCTCCGGGTCCGCCAGAACGCCCAGGTCACCAACGCCCTGCTGCACTGGAACGGCACGTCCTGGCGCACCATCGACACCCCCTTGAACGCCGCCGGGATCGGCCTCTCCCCGGACGGCAGCGGCGGCGTCGTCATGCTCCCCATCACCACCGGCACCCGCACCCAGTACATGCACTACGACGGCTCGACCTGGACCACCCTGAACGGACCGTCCCGTACGGGCACCGTCCAGGCCACCGACGCCGACCACCGCCCCGGCACCACGGCCGTGGTGAGCACGGGCACCGCCACCGCACCCGACAAGAAGACCCCGTTCATCGAGAACTTCAGCTGAGCGGCCCCGTCCGCTCAGTCGAGGCGGACGAGCATCTTGCCGACGTTGCGCCCCGCGAAGATCCCGAGAAAGGCGTCAACGGCGTTGTCGATGCCTTTCACGACGGTCTCCTCGCTGTGGAGGCAGCCCTCCCGGAGCCAGCCGGAAGCGCGCCGGACGTACTCGTCCATGACTTCGGGGTAGTGGTCGATCGCGACGAAGCCCCGCAAGGTGAGGCGCTTGAAGACGGCCTCGATGAGGTTGTCGGGCCCGGGATCGGGTTCGGCCTTGTCGTACTGTGACACGGCTCCGCACAGCGCGACCCTTCCGTGATCGTTGAGCACGGCGATCGCGGCCCGCAGGTGATCACCGCCGACGTTGTCGAAGTAGACGTCGATCCCGTCGGGCGCCGCCTCGCCGAGCCGCCGTTCGAGATCGCCCTCGCGGTGGTCGATCGCGGCGTCGAAGCCGAAGCCGTCGAGGAGCTTGGCGGTCTTGACCGGCCCGCCCGCCGACCCGATCACCCGGGAGGCGCCGAGCAGGCGGGCGATCTGCCCGGCGACACTGCCCACGGCCCCGGCGGCACCGGACACGAAGACCACGTCGCCGTCCCGCACGGACGCGATCTCGGTGAGCCCGACGTAGGCGGTCAGTCCGATGAACCCGAGCACGCCGAGGTGGGCCGGGGCCGGGGCCAGGCCGAGATCGACGGGGCGGGCCTTCGCGGCGTCGACCGTGGCGTACTCGCGCCACCCCAGCAGGTGCACCACGGTGGCCCCCTCCGGGACCTCCGACCTGGACGCGATCACCGTTCCGAGCGCGCTGCCGCCCATCGGCTCGCCGAGCTCGAAGGTCGGCATGGCCGACCTGGCGTCGTCCATCTGCCCGCGCATGTACGGGTCGACGGAGAGCCACTCGTTCCGGACCAGGATCTCGCCCTCGCCCGGCTCGCGGACCGGTGCCTCGGCCAGCTCGAAGTGGGACGGGTCGGCCGCTCCGTCGGGGCGGGCCGCCAAACGGACCTCGCGGCCCGCTGCGGGGATCATGCGCTGCGCCTTCCTTTCGTGCCTTTCGAGAGCTGGACGCACGTGGCGAGGACGCCCTGCCGGGAACCGGTCGGGTCCCGGCTCCCGGCAGGGCGATGTGGACGGGTCAGTCGAGCGGGGCCAGCTGCGGGCGGACGGCCCCGTCCCGGTCGCGGGGAACGCCGGCCACCCACGCGCGGATGGCGTCGGCGGTGGTGGCGGCGTGCTCCTGGAGGATGGTGAAGTGGTCGCCGGGGATGCTGTCGCGGTCGTGCGGCAGCGGCCAGGTGAGCTGATCGGTGTTCCCGGCGGCGCGGGCGAACAGGGTGGGGACGGGGGACGGCTCCGGGGCCCAGCCGTCGAACAGCTCGAAGTACGCCGTCATGGCGGTGAAGGCGCTGTCCGGGGTGCTGTGGCCGGCCAGCTCGCGGTCCATCAGCCTGCCCATCAGGTTGTACCGGGCCACGACGGCCGAGTCGATGGACGACACGGTGTCGAGGAGGACGACCCCGGCGGTGTGGTGCTCGGTTCCGGGCCGGGCCTGGATGTACCGGGCCAGACTGTGGGCGAGGGCTCCGCCCGACGAGTGGCCGAGCAGGACGTAGGGGCGGCCGCCGGCGCACTCCTGGACGTCCTGGGCGAGGGCGTCGAGCAGTGCCTCCCGTGACGCGGGAAGGAGCTCGCCGTCCTGGTAGCCGGGCAGCAGCAGGACGTGGACGTCGCGTTCGGCGTCGAAGCGGGCGGCGATGTGCTCGTACTGCCCGGCGTCGGCGCCGGCGATGAAGCTCGGCAGGCAGATGACGCCGGGGCTCGCGGTGCCGCGGGCGAGCGGGACGGGCTCCTTCCCGCGGGCTTCCGGCGCGGCGGTGAAGACGGGCCGGTGCCGCACGGCGTCGGCGACCAGCCGCCTGGCCTCGTCCTCGTCGCCGGCGCTCCAGGCGCGCGAGCACAGCCGGGCCAGCGAGGCGCCGCCGGTATCGGCCGTCGCCGCCGCGTCCGCGTCCTCGCCTGACCTGGGGGCGGGAATCGTGGGCGTCCGGGGCTCGCCGGGCTCCATCAGCTCGCTGAGATGCTCGGCGAGGTCCCGCGGGACCGGATGGTCCATGAGGACGGTCGCGGGCAGCCGCAGTCCGGTGAGCTTGGTGAGGCGGGTCCGCAGCTGGGTCACCGACAGCGAGTCCAGCCCGGCCTCCCGCAGCGGCCGGTCGGCGGGGATGGTCCCGTGGTCGGGGTAGCCGAGGACGGCCGCGGCGTTGGCGCGGATCTGGAGGAGGAGCTCGCGGACGCGCTCGGGTGCGGGCAGGGTGCCCAGGTGGCGCAGCGTCTCGGCGTCGTCGGCGTTGTGCGCCTGCTGCCGGGCGTACCGTCCGAGCACGCCGGTCAGCATGTCGGGGGCCTCGGTCGCCTGCGCCGGGTCGCCCACCCCGGTCACCACCACCAGCGGCTGCCCGCGCCGCAGGACGAGGTCGAGCGCCGCCAGGGCGTCGGCGGTGCTCATCGGCCGCAGGCCGGTGCGGATCCGCTTCGCCGCGCTGAAGGTGGCCGACATGTCGCTGGTCTGGTCCCACAGTCCCCAGGGGATGGACACGGCGGGCAGCCCTTCGCCCCTGCGGTGGTAGGCGAGGGCGTCCAGGTAGTTGTTGGCCGCGTTGTAGTTGGCCTGGCCCTGGTTGCCGATCAGGCCGCCCAGGGAGGAGTACAGGACGAACGCGGCCAGCGGCAGGTCCTTGGTGAGCTCGTGCAGGTTGACCGCGATGTCGACCTTGGAGCGCAGGACGTTCTCCAGGTGGCGCGGGGTGAGGTTGGGCAGGGCGGCGTCGTCCAGGACGCCCGAGGCGTGGACGACGGCGGTGAGCGGGTGCTCGGCCGGGATGCCGTCCAGCAGTTCGGCCAGCGCGACCCGGTCGACGCTGTCGCAGGACGCGATGGTGACGTCGGCGCCGAGGCCGCTGAGCTCTTCGGCCAGGTCGGCGGCGCCGGGGGCGTCCGGGCCGCGGCGGCTGACCAGCAGCAGGCGGCGGACGCCGTGCGCGGTGACGAGGTGGCGGGCCAGAAGAGTGCCCAGGACCCCGGTGCCACCGGTGATCAGCACGGTCCCGTCGGGGTCCAGGGAGCGCGGGAGGGACAGCACGACCCGGCCGCCGGGCTCGCGGGCGGCGAGGCGGAGCGCGTGCCGGGCATACCGGACGTCCAGCGCGGTGACCTGCGGCGGGACCGGCTCGCCGTGCCGCAGCAGAGCGGTGAGCTCCGCCGGCGGAGCGGAGTCGAAGCCTCCGGAGAAGCCCCCGGACGGGTGCACCGCGTCCGCGTCCTGGCCGTCCCCGTCCGCCGTGCCGAGGTGGACGTAGCGGCCGCCAGCGGCCAGCAGCCGCTGGGCGGCGTCGAACGGCTCTCCGGTGAGGCGGCCCAGGACGGCGTCCAGTCCGATGGCGCCGGCGGCGCGGGCCAGGTCTTCCAGGTCGGGGCCGCGGGACGTGATGACGTGACCGGCCGGAACGCCCGCCTCGATCAGCGGGTCGAGGTCGGCGGGCTCGGCCAGCGCGTACACCTGAGCGCCCAGGGCACGGGCGAGCTGGACGGTGGCCAGGCCGATGCCGGCGGCCACGTCGACCAGCACCCTGGAGCCCGCCCGCACTCCGGCGAGGCGCACCAGGCCGTCGTGGGCGCTCAGGTACGCGGCCGGGGACGCCGCGGCCTGCTCCGGCGTCCAGGCCGGGGGCACCGGGAGCACCAGACGCCGCTCGGTCGACAGCAGGGAGGCCAGCCCGTCCGGCTCATCGCCGGCTCCCGGCGCCTGGGCCACCATGACGCGTTCGCCGGGGATGAGGTCGGTGATGTCGGGAGCGACCTCGTCCACCACACCGGCGACCTCGAACCCGAGGGAGCCGCCCGCGCCGTCAGGCCGGCCGAGGCCCGCCGCTTCGACGCGGACGCGTACCTGGCCGGGGTCCAGCGGGCGGCGCAGCTCCGGTGCCGGCACGAGCTGGACGGCGTCGTCACCGCCGGTGGCCTGCAGTCGCCAGGGCTCCAGGCCGTCCGGGAGCGTGAGGATCTCGGAGGTGGCGGCGGCCACCAGCCGGGGCACCAGGGCGCGTCCCTCGCGCAGGGCCAGCTGCGGTTCGGTCGAGGCCAGGGCGGCGGGCAGGGTGGCCGGCGGGGCGGCGCCCGAGCGGCCGTCGAGGTCGATCAGCTGCAGCCGTCCGGGGTACTCCAGCTGCGAGGCGCGGACCAGCCCCCACAGCGCGGCGCCGGGCAGGTCGCCGACGCGGTCGAGGGTGGGGTCCTCGCCGGTGACCTGCGCGCCCCGGGTGATGACGGCCAGCCGGCTCTCCGCCAGCGCCGGGTCGGCGAGGAAGTCCTGGAGAACGCCGAGGAGGTGTTCCGTCCTGCGGTGCACGGGCTCCGCCGCGACGTCGGTGGACGGCTCGGAGCGCTGGTCGAGAACGATCACCGGCGGGGCGGCCGCGCCACCGGCCACGGCGGCGCGGGCCTCGGCCGGCGTGGGGTGGCCGCCCAGGCCGTCGCCCTCGCCCCCGCCGGGCGCGGTCTCGGGGAGGGACACGGGTTTCCAGTCGAGCCGGTAGCCCAGGTCGGGGCCGCGCAGCGCGTCCCGGATCTCCTGGTGGCTGACCAGCATGCCGCGCAGGTCGGTGACGACGGCGACGGGACGCCCGGCCGTGTCGTGCAGCGCGGCGGTGACCTGGTTCGGGCCGGTCGGGGTGAGCGTCGTGCGCATGCTGGTCGCGCCGGAGGCCAGCATGCGGACCGACGCGATGGCGCGCGGCGCCATACCGCCGTCATGCGTCAGGCCCGACAGCAGCGGATGCATCGCCGAGTCCAGGAGGGTCGGGTGCACGATGTAGCCCTCGGGGTCGATGCCGGAGGCGTCCTGTTCGTCCACGCTCGCGCGAAGCGAGACCTCGCCGTAGAGGGTGTCGCCGCGGCGCCAGGCCGCCGTCAGGTTCTGGTAGGTGGGGCCGAAGCCGTGGCCGCGTTCCAGGAGGTGGTCGTAGAAGCCGTCCAGCGGGATCGGCTCGGCCCCCTCGGGCGGCCAGGGCCCCTGCTGCTGCTCGGCGACGGGCGGGTGGACGGCCGCCCCCGCAGCAGCCAGGGTCGCGGAGTCGCTCAGGACGGCGTCGGCGTGCTCCGTCCAGGGCTGGCCGGGCGGGGCGTTGTGGGGACGGCTGCGCAGCACCACGTCCCGGCTCCCCTGCGGGTCCGCCGAGGACACGGCGATCTGCAGCTCCACCGGCTGGTCGGCGGGCAGGGTCAGGAAGGCGTGGATGGAGACGTTCTCCAGCGTGTCGCAGCCGACGCGGTCGCCCGCGTGGGTCAGCAGTTCGATCATCCCGAGGCCCGGGAACAGCACGGCGTCGTGGACGGTGTGGTCGACCAGCCAGGGGAACTGGGACAGGACCAGCCGCCCGGTGAGCATCAGGCCGCCGTCGGGCAGCTCGATCTCGGCGCCCAGCATGGGGTGGGACGACGCCCGCTGCCCGCCCGCGGCGGTGCCCGCGGTGCCGCGGTAGGGCTTCGGCCAGAACCGCCGCCGCTGGAAGGCGTAGGTCGGCAGATCCACCTCCCGGGCGCCGGGGAACAGCGGGCCGAAGTCGACGGCGGCGCCGCCGAGGTGGGCCTGGGCGAGGGCGGCGGCGAACCGGTCGGGCCCGCCCTCCTCCCGGCGCAGCGTGGCCACCACCGCCGTCCCCGCGTCGCCGGTGTCGGCGGCGGACAGGACGTCGGTGAGCGGGGCGGCCAGCACCGGGTGCGGCGAGACCTCGATGAACAGCCGGTGGCCGTCGGCCAGCGCCGCCTCGGCCGCGGCGGCGAAGCGGACCGGGTTGCGCAGGCCGTCGTACCAGTACGCGGCGTCCAGCGGCCTGTCCTCCAGCGGCCCCCCGGTGAGGGTGGAGTACATCGGGACGAGCGGCGGAAGGGGCTCGACGCCGTCCAGGTCGGCCAGGATCCGGTCACGGGCGGGCTCGATCTGGGCACAGTGCGAGGCGTAGTCCACCGGGACCCGCTGCGCCCACACCCCGCGCTGCTCGCACAGCTCCAGCAGTTCCCGGACGTCGTCGGCGGGCCCGGCCAGCACGGTCGCGGCCGGGCCGTTGACCACCGCCACCTCGATCCGGCCCTGCCACGGCTCGGCCAGCTTGGCGGCGTCCTCGGCCCCCAGCCCGACCGAGGCCATCGCGCCGCGTCCGGCCAGCGGCGCCAGCGCCCGGCTGCGCAGCGCCACCACCCTGGCGGCGTCGGCCAGGCTCAGCGCGCCGGCCACGTACGCGGCGGCGATCTCGCCCTGGCTGTGCCCGATGACCGCGGCCGGAGTGACGCCGTGGGCCCGCCACAGCTCGGCCAGCGACACGTACATCGCGAACAGCGCGGGCTGCACCACCTCCGCGCGCTCGAAGCCCGGGGCGCCGGCGTCCCGGACGGTCTCCAGCAGGTCGAACCCGATCCACGGCTGCAGCGCCTTGGCGCAGCGCTCCATCGCCGCCGCGAAGACCGGGGAGGAGTCCATCAGCCCGGCGGCCATGCCCGCCCACTGAGCCCCCTGGCCGGGGAACACCAGCACCGGCCCGGCCGGGCGCACGCTCGGCGCGGTCGCCGGAACGCCGTCGTCCTGCGTTCCGCCGCCGGGCGCATCCGTTGCGTCGGTCGCGTCGCCGGCCGGGTCCGCCGCGGCCGGATCGGTGTCCGGGTCCGTGCCGCGGGCGGGGACGGTGCCCGTCAGCACGTCGGGGCCGGTCTCGCCACGGGCGAGGCGGTCGAGGCCGTCCAGCAGCGCGTCCCGGTCGCCGGCCACCACCGCGGCGCGATGCTCGAACGCGGTACGGGTGGCCAGCAGCGACCACCCCACGTCGCCCGCCTTCAAGTCCGGACGCGCGCGCACGTGCTCGCCCAGCCGGGCCGCCTGCGCGGCCACCGCCTCCGGGCTCTTGCCCGAGACCGTCCAGACCGCCGGCGGCGCGCCCAGCCACACCCGCGCCGGGCCGGTCACCCCGCCCGGAGCGTCGTCCTGACCGGCGGACGCGTCGGACGGCGGCGCCTCCTCGACGATGATGTGCGTGTTGGTGCCGCTGATCCCGTAGGCGAGCACACCCGCCCGGCGCGGCCGCCCGTTGGTCCGCCACGGACGCGGCTCGACCAGCGGCCGCACCGTGCCCGATGACCAGTCGACCGCCGGATTGGGCCGCTCGATGTGCAGCGTCCGCGGCATCGTCTCGTTCCGCAACGCCAGCACGACCTTCGCCACACCGGCCAGCCCGGCGACCGCCTGGGTGTGCCCGATGTTGGACTTCAGCGAGCCGATCCACAGCGGGGAGCTCGCGGGACGGTGCGCGCCGTAGGCGGAGATCAGCGAGCCCGCCTCGATCGGGTCGCCCACCGGCGTGCCGGTGCCGTGCGCCTCCACCAGATCGACGTCGGCGGGGGCGAGCCCGGCGTCGGCGAGCGCCAGGCCGATCGCCTTCTCCTGCGCCGCGCCGTTGGGCACGGTGAACCCGGTGCCGGTGCCGTCCTCGTTCAGCGCCGTCCCCCGGATCACCGCCAGCACCGGGCGGCCGGTGGCGCGCGCCCGCGACAGCGGCATCAGCAGCAGCGCGACGGCGCCCTCGGACGGGCAGAAGCCGTCGGCCGACTCGTCGAAGGCCTTGCAGCGGCCGTCGGAGGCCAGCGCGCGGATCGTGCTGAAGTCGATGAGGAAGCGCGGCCCGGCGATCACCGACACCCCGGCCGCGATGGCCGACTCGCACTCGCCGGCGCGCAGCGCCTGCACCGCCAGGTGCAGCGCGGTCAGCGCCGAGGAGCAGGAGGTGTCGACCACGAGCGCGGGCCCGTGCAGCCCCATGACGTAGGCGATGCGGCCGGCGATGATGCTGATCGCCAGGCCGAGCCCGCCGTACACGTTCCCCGCCCCCAGGTCGCCGGCGTCGGGGTAGCGGCTGTCGTAGGCGCCCACGTAGACGCCGGTCGAGCTGCCGCGCAGCGTGGCGGGGTCGAGCCGGGCGTGCTCGCACGCCTCCCAGGCGGTCTCCAGGACCAGCCGCTGCTGCGGGTCCATCGCCTCGGCCTCGCGCGGCGGGATGCCGAAGAAGCCGGGGTCGAAGCCCGCCACGTCGCCGAGGAACCCGCCCTTGCGGACGTAGGTCTTCCCCTCGGCGTCGGGGGCGGGGTCGTAGAGGGCGTTGAGGTCCCAGCCGCGGTCCGCGGGCAGGTCGGTGGCCACGTGGCGGCCTTCCTCCAGCAGCCGCCAGAGTGCCTCCGGGGTGTCGGTGTCGCCGGGCAGGCGGCACGCCATTCCGCAGATGGCGATCGGCTCGGGGCGTGCAGGGGACACATGGCCTCCTCAGGCAGCGTGGGAACGTGAAGGAGAGGTGCTCCGGGCTCGATGCCGGCGGAACGCGGCGAACCCGGCGATGGCGGGCCGAACGCGCGCGCAGGCCCCGGCAGGCCCGGTGGGGGACCCGCGGTGTCGCGCCCGTCCGCGGATCTCGTGCTCGGGGGGATCAGGGCATGATCGGTCGGGAGGATCGGTGCGGAGCGATGGACGCCCGCAGCCGTCCCGCGGCCGTCCGCGGCACGCGGCCGCCACACGGCCGTCCGCGCAGCGCGTGCGCGGCGGTCAGCGGCCGCCGGTCGTCGTCATCGTCCGGGGGGTGCGGTCACGGCATGTGAGCGCGCCGATGAGGCCCGCCAAGGGCGGCGGCCGGCGAACGACGGGACCGGCCGACTCGGGTGCGGCCGACGACCGTGCCACGGAGGGCAGAGGGTTTCCGATGGTCAGGGGACCGTGGCCTCGAACAGGGCGGTGCAGCCGTGCACGGTGACCGTGTAGTCGGAGAACCGGCTCCTCAGCTGCGCGTGCAGATCGTCGAGGCTGTCGGCGGTGTTGTTGAAGCGGCCGTCGGAGTTGAGGCGGCGCAGCAGCAGGCGGGTGTGCAGCGGGAGGTGGACTCCTCGGGACAGGACAGTGCTGCCGAACAGCCTGCCGCCCGGCCGCACGCAGGCCGCGGCGTGCTCCAGGGCGACCCCCCTTGCTCTCCAGGTCGCCGGGGACGCAGTGCAGCATGAGGCTCATGGCCGCGGATCCGAAGGAGGCGCGCGGCAGGGGGAAGGGTTCCAGGACGTTCCCCCGGCACGTGCTGACGTCGTAGCGCGCCAGCCGGCGCGCGGTGTAGCTGAGGGCGTGGGGGCTCATGTCGAACAGGGTGATCTTGGGGGTGGCGGTCGGGAACCGGCAGTGGTCGAGCAGGTAGCCGGTGCCGACCCCGATGTCGAGATGTTCCGCGGAGACGTTCTGCGAGTACTGGCGGCGCAGCTCTCTCTTGTGGCACCCCCAGAACAGGGAGCAGGTGACGGCCACCCCCAGATCGTAGGTCCGGAGGCTGCGGGGGGTATAGGCGGCGAAGCCTGCGCGGACGTCGGCCTCGCTGGGCGTGCTGGTCATGGTCACCTCAGGTGTGTTCCGGTTTCGACCCTGGCGCGGTGGACGCGCTCCCGGCTTCGGGAGCGCCGTCCACCGCTGGTCCGGGGGGTGCCACGGGGAACCGGCAGGTCGCTCCGGCGACCGCGATGGGCTGCCCCCGGGACGGAACGTCACCGCCGGGAGCCGCATCGTCGATGGCACGCAAAAAGCCGACCCCCAGTGCGTTCCGTGATGGACTAATCACAAATAGTAATGACAGTCCGCCGGGGCACCAACGCCGGTCACGTAAGACCACCGTGACCCAGGAGGCACAGAGCGGTGGGCGCTCGCGCCAAAAGACCGGCCGACACCGCTGCGAGGGACTGACCGGAATACGCCCGAGCAGGATCGCGCGCCGATTCAGCCGCAGGTCAGCAGGTATGAACCCCCGGAGTGGGCGTGCCGTGCGCGCGGGTCACCCCTTTTCGTGCCTCTCCTGAGGCCGGGAGGTCGGCGCCGAGCCCGCCAGCGGGGTGGCGTCGACGTATCTCACCTCATAGACGCGCTCCGCGAACCTCCAGCCGTCCGAGGTGCGCCGGTAGCGGTCGTGGTACAGGGAGTAGTTCAGCTGAGAGCGGCCGTCGCGGAAGCGTCCGAACTCCGAGACGTAGGCACGGCCGGTCGCGGTGTCGCCGTCGACCCGGATGACTCCCGGGTGCACGTTCTGCACGAAGAACTCCCAGAGACCCTGCAGCCGCTCGATCCCGGCGCGGATTTCCTCGCCGCCGACCAGTTCGACGCCGGCGTCGGGAATCCGCCACACGCCGTCGTGCGTGAACAGCGACGCGAAGCGGTCGTAGTCCCGCATCATCCCCGCGTCGGTGAATTCGCCGCGCAGCGCCTCGATCTCGAAGCGGTCGACAATGGCCCGGAAGTCGTCGCTCATTGGTTTCTCCTGTCGCGGAGTGCGTTCCTCAAGACCGCTTCCTTCCCACGTCCGCCCAGTTCAGGCGGCACGACCGACTTTGAGAGAGGCCGCGATGGCGACGGCGCGCCGAGCCTGGTGGCGGGCCGCTTCGAGGGCCACATCGTCGGGCGGGCCATCGGCGGCGCGATGGGAGGTGCCGTAGGGATTACCCGACTGGAACTGGACGGGGTCGGTGTAGCCGGGCGGGACGATGATGCCGCCCCAGTGGTAGAACACATTTCCCAAGGCGAGGAGGGTGGACTCCTGTCCGCCGTGTATCGCGGCGTGCACGGATTCCATGATCGTTTCTCTCTTCTGTCGGGGGTCGATGCGGCCGGGCCGCACGTCGCGCCGGGTCAGCCGGCGAAGGACTGGGGGCCGAAGCGGCCCCACGCCACGACGGCGGCCATGGCGAGCAGGGCCACGGGCACCACGACGGTCTGCGTCTCGCGGCGGCGGAGGTGCACGACGACGGCGCCGGCCATCAGCAGCACGACTCCGACCGCGGCGAGCGGCACCAGAACCGGCACGACGTCGAGCGCGGCGGGCAGGATCAGGCCCACCGCGGCCAGGACTTCGAGCGAGCCGATGGCCTTGACGCCGCCGGCGCTGAAGTCCTCGACGACTCTCATCCCGGAGGCGGCCAGCCTCTCCCTGGACCGGGTCAACTTCATGGCGCCGCTGGCCAGGAAGACCGCGGCCAGCAGTCCCGCGATGATCCACAGGGTGATGTTCATGAGCGTTCTCCTCGGACGGCCGGTTCGTCTCAGCGGTTCGACGACACGGCCCCGCGGAATGTGAGGCGGCGCTCCGGCCTCACACTTGGGCGCGTCATCTCGTCGAACCGGTGAGGACGGACGCGAAGGAGGGTCGTCGACACCATGAGCACCCCATCCGAACCCGAGCCGGAGGGCGGCGCGCTCGATCCGGGCCTGAGCGCGGTCATCAGCGAGCGGCGCCGGCTGATCAATCTCGGGTACCGGCTGCTCGGCTCCCTGGCCGAGGCCGAGGACGTCGTCCAGGAGACCTACGCGCGCTGGTACGCCCTGTCCCGGCGGGAGCAGGAGGCCATCGCGTCACCCGGCGCCTGGCTGACGAAGGTCGCCGGCCGCATCTGCCTCGACCTGCTCGGCTCGGCACGGGCCCGCCGGGAGCGCTACGTGGGCGCGTGGATCCCGGAGCCGCTGCCCGACCGCACGGAGTGGGCCACCGGGCGGGCGGGCGCGGCCACCGGCGACCCGGCCGACCGGATCACCCTCGACGAGTCGGTCAACATGGCCTTCCTCGTCGTGCTCGAATCGATGACCCCGGCCGAGCGCGTCGCGTTCGTCCTGCACGACGTCTTCCGCTACACCTTCGCCGAGGTGGCCGAGATCGTCGGCCGGACGCCGGCGGCGTGCCGCCAGCTGGCCTCCTCGGCCCGCCGCCGCATCCGCGCGTCGCGGGCCGCCGAGACGGCGATCGAGCCCGCGACGCCGTCCGCCCGGCAGGCCGGCATCGTCCGCGAGTTCAAGGCGGCGTGGGAGGCCCAGGACATCGACGCCCTCATCGGCCTCCTCGACCCCGACGTCAGGACGATCGCCGACAGCGGCGGCCTCGTCCCCGCCGTGCTCCGCCCCATCGAAGGCGACGAGCAGGTCGCGCGCGGTTTCGTCGACGTCGCCGTCAAGGCGCCCGGACTGGAGATCCTGGAGCGCACGGTCAACGGGCAGCCCGGTCTGGCGGCGCGGCTGGACGGCGTCACCGTGGTCGTGGTGGCGTTCGACGTCGTCGGCGACCGGATCAAGCACATCTGGGCCGTGCGCAACCCCGAGAAGCTCCGCTCCTGGACGACGCGCTGAAACGCCCTCGGCCGATCAGCACCGGAACCACGTCTGGCGGCGGTACTCGTAGGCGTTGCCCTCCGCGGTCATCACCAGGATGAGGGCGCCCGCCAGCGCCTCGGCCTCGTCCAGGCGCTTCCGGTACTCCTCCGGCGACAGCGGTCGCACGCCCAGGGCCTCGGCGGCCTCGGTGTCCTCCTCCTCCGGGTCGTCGCCGGCGGGCTCGGCGCTCACCATGAACTCCAGGGCCTCGGTCAGGTCGCGTCCCAGGATCTGGTAGCCGCCTTCGGAGTCGGCGTACAGCACCGGGCGGCGGGGACCGTCGCCGCACAGGAAGTAGGTGCCGCCGGTGCCGTGCCCGCCGATCGGCTCCAGGCGGGCGCCTCCGAGCAGGTGGAGCTCTTCGACAGGCTCGAGATGCGAGGGATGGGACATCTCAAAATCGAGTCGCGCCAGCTCATCTCGCAGCGGTTCGCTCTGGCGGATGCGCGTGAGCAGTTCCGGCTCCGGCGAAGGGGGGCGGGTGGCGTCGCCGAGCCAGGCCGCGGCGTCCACCGGATCGGTCGCGTCGGGCGGAACCGGCAGCGCGGCTCCGTGGCGGGCGCCTCCGGTGCGCACCACCACCCGGGCCTCGCAGCCGAACACCGTCGCGGGGACGTCGTAGAGCGCCAGCTCGCAGCCGGGATCGCCGGGGTCGGCCACCGGCCCGGCGACCGCCGCCAGCGGCGCCTCGGCGGCGAACCGGGGCCAGCCCAGGCGCTCCAGCGCGCAGCGGCGCAGATCCGGGGCGACGTTCTCGGCCGAGAGGACGGCCGCGTACGAGGCGGTACCGAACTCACGCACCGCGCGCTGCCGCAGCTCCTCGTCGGAGGCGTAGGCGATGTCGGCGGCGCTCCATCCGGGGTCGATGAGGTCGGACGGCACCGGCTGCCCCCGCCAGCAGTGCTGCGCGAAGCCGCCCTCGTAGCGCACGGCCGGCCCGTCCTCGCGGTGCAGCCGTCCCGAGTCGTCGGTGTGGACCTCGGCAGGGGGAGGGGTGAGGAGCGCGATGTCGTTGAGCGCCCACCACCAGCCGACCGCCGGCGCCAGGCGCAGCCGCGCCTGGAGCGGCCCGGACTTTCCGGCCTTTCCGCCGCGCACGGCCTCCAGGATCAGCGTCGCGTGGTTCTCCGGGGCGCGCACCGCCCCCCACACCTGCCGCCACTGCTTCCAGTCGCCGGTATGCGGGGCGTCGGCGCAGGACCGCAGCGCGGCACCGACCGTCCCCCACTCCCCCGCCGGGAACACCGGTTCCAGCGCGCGGAGCAGGAGCGCGTGGACGCCGGCGCCGACGGCCGCGAAACGTTCTGGGGCGGCGGGCGACAGCGCCTCCTGCTGGAACCAGGGCGCGACCCCGCTGTTGATCGCCCAGGCGGGCTCGCCGACGCGCCGCAACACGGCCGCCAGGTCGGGCTCGTCCAGGTCGTAGGAGAGGTTGTGGGCCGAGCGCACGTCCGGCAGCCGCCACCTGGCGGCGGCGGGCTCGTTCTCCTCGAAGGAGTCCGGCTCCTTGCGGCCGAACGTCCTTTCCAGGCGTGCCGTGGTCGCGCTCATCCACGTGCGGTGCGCCTCCAGTTGCAGGTCGCCGTCGAGGTACCGGTGGCCGTAGAAGAGGGTCCGCGCCGCGATGGCGCCCGCCAGCGGGGACTCCAGCCAGATCACGGCTTTGGGACGCTCCCAGCCGCGGTGGTCGTACAACTCGGCCAGTGCCCGCTCGGCATCGCGGCGGTCCGGGTCGGCGGCACGCGCCTCCCACCGCCCGCACAGCTCGTCGACGCGCCTGCGCTGCTCGGCGGTCAGCCGGTCCTCTGGTCCCATGGGTGTTCCTCGGTGTTCGGCGGATGGATCTTCATTCTGAGACCCGCGGGGCCGTCCGGGTTCCCCCGAAACGCCGCCGCGGCGGCGGCCGGCCCGGCGGGCACCAGAGGGTTCTTTCGTTGGGCGAAGCCGAGACGGGCCGGGCCTCGGGCGCCGCCCGGCCCGTCCGCCCGCTCAGGCGGGACGGTCCAGGTCCAGGCGGTCGGCCAGCCCGGCGGCGGTGAAGGCGGCGACCAGTTCGTCGCGGCCCTCGGTGAAGTGGGCCCAGCTGTCGCAGTGGACGGGCACCACCCGGCGGGCGCCGAGGATCCTGGCGGCCTCGGCGGCCTGGGCGCTGTCGAGGACGATGAGCGCGCCGTCGAAGAGGATGTCGAAGCGGGGAGCCCCGGCGAAGAGGATGGCGGTGTCGACCGGGCCGAAGCGTCCGGCGATCTGCTCGACCGCGTCGAGGGAGGCGTTGTCGCCGCTGACGTAGACCGTGGGCAGCCCCTCCCCGGTCAGGACGAAGCCGACGACCTGGCCGGTGATCGGTTCGACCTCTTCGCGGGCGCCCGGGCCGTGGACGGCGGGCACGCCCGTGACGGTGACCGTCCCGCCACCGGGGCGGTCGAGCTCGACCTGCTCCCAGTCGGCCAGTCCCTTGGCGCCGCCTCCCAGGCGCTCGCCGCCGCCGGGGGTGGTGAGGGTGAGCGGCACGCCGGCGAGAAGCGCCCGGCCGGAGTCGTCGAGGTTGTCGGGGTGCTTGTCGTGGGACAGCAGGACCACGTCGATGCGTCCGAGGTCGTCCGGTGCGGCGGCGGAGGGCGCCGTCTTGGTCAGCCGGCCGCCCGGGACGGGGTACTCGCCGGGGGCGTCGAAGGTGGGGTCGGTCAGGAATCGCAGGCCGCCGTACTCGAACAGGGCGGTCGGGCCGCCGAGGACGCGGACGGGGATCCGCTCGCGGGTCGCGCTGGTGCTGGAACCGGTCATCGAAACCTCACGGATGAGAAGCGGTCTATCCGTGAAGGACGGTAACCGTTTCTCACGGACGGGCGCAACTCGTACCATGAGAGCCATGAGGGAGTCCCCGACCGCCGAATCCGCCCCGCCGCCCGCGCCGGGAGCGGAGGACCACCTCGCCCTCGACTTCGTCAACAGCGCCGTCGCGCTGCCCGGCGGGCACTTCGTCGATCTCCTCGGCACGCCCGCCGGAACCAACCGGTGGCTCTTCGAACGCGGCCTCGCCCCGGCCGACGCCGGAATCCAGGAGATGTGCGCGACGCAGCTGCGCTCACTGCGCGAACACGTCAGGGCGCTGTTCTCCGCCCGCGTCGCCGGCCTTCCCGCGCTGCCCGGGGCCCTGTCCGCCGTCAACGACGCGCTGAGCAGGGTCCCCACCG
This sequence comes from Actinomadura rugatobispora, assembly GCF_055379765.1. NCBI lineage: Bacteria > Bacillati > Actinomycetota > Actinomycetes > Streptosporangiales > Thermomonosporaceae > Actinomadura > Actinomadura rugatobispora. Next base: position 4,219,460 of record NZ_AP029191.1, read on the forward strand.
CTCCCCTGCTGCACTGGGACGAGAAGAACGGCCCCTACCGCGCCGCGCCGTGCCCCACCAACGAGATCCTCGACCACGCTCTCGCGACCCTCGCCGCCAACGCGGCCGACCTCCTCACCGGACCCGACGCCGAACGCCTCACCGCCTGCGCTTCCGCCCCCTGCAACCGCTATCTGCTGCGGCACGGCCGCCGCCACTGGTGCTCCACCCGCTGCGGCGACCGCGCCCGCGCCGCCCGCGCCTACGCCCGCCGCACCCAGCCGAAAGAAGACTGACACTCCCGAGTTGACCTCGACCCTGGTTGAGGTTGAAGGCTCTGCTGTGGCGGTGCCGAATCGGAACGTGGAGGGTGATGTGCATGCGCGTCGTGCAGGCGGTGCGTTTCGGAGGTCCCGAGGTGCTCGTACCCGGCGAGGCCCCCGATCCGGTCGCCGGACCGGGTCAGGTGGTCGTCGAGGTCTCGGTGGCGGGGATCACGTTCGTCGAGACGCAGATCCGGCGCGGCGTCGACAGGTGGCACGCCAAGCCCGAGCTTCCGTACGTGCCGGGCGGTCTGGTGGCCGGCCGCGTGGGCTCGCTCGGTGAGGCGGTGGATCCGAGCTGGTCGGGACGGCGCGTCCTCGCCGGAACCGGGGAGACCGGCGGGTTCGCCGAGCGGGCGGTCGCCGACGTCCGGGAACTGATCCCGGTGCCGGAAGGGCTCGGGCTGCCCGAGGCCGCCGCCCTGCACACCGACGGCAGCACCGCGTTCGGACTGGTCGAGGCGGCCGGAATCCGTCCCGGGGACTGGGTGCTGGTCGAGGCGGCGGCCGGCGGCGTGGGCAGCCTGCTCACGCAACTGGCCCGGGCCGCCGGCGCCAGGGTCGTCGGGGCCGCACGCGGCGCGCGCAAGCTGGACCTGGTCCGCGACCTGGACGCCGAGGCCGTGGTCGACTACTCCGAGCCGGACTGGACCCGGCACGTGCTCACGGCGACCGGCGGGGCGGGCCCCGATGTGGTGTTCGACGGTGTCGGCGGTGAGGTGGGGCGGGCCGCGTTCGAGGTGACGGCCCGCGACGGCCGGTTCTCGGTGCACGGCGCCTCCAGCGGCGAGCCGACGGCGATCGATGCCGACCAGGCGCGACGGCGCGGAGTGGAGGTGCTCGGGATCGAGCAGCTGTACGGGTTCGGGCCGAAGATGAGCCGCTGGGCCGAGCAGGTGATGGCGGAAGCCGCCGCCGGCCGGATCCGCCCGGTCATCGGGCAGACCTTCCCACTGGAACGCGCCGCGGACGCACATGCCGCCATCGAAACCCGCGACGCCCTGGGCAAGACCCTGCTCCTGCTCTGAGATCCGGGTCACGCTGGTGGTCTTCGACTCGGACGCGCTGCGCGGCACGGTCGAGGCGTACCGGGCCGGGCACGCCACCGGCCCCGTCGTGGTGCAGGTGAACGGCCCGGCCGCTGGACGAGCGGCCGGGCGCTGACCGGCCCCGCCGAGCGCGTCCCGCTCATCGCCCCGCTGAGGCGATCAGAGCGCCCCGGCGTCCTTGGCGGTGTAGACGGTCGGATAGACCGGGCGGAAGCCGAGCAGGCGGCGGATCTTTGAGGTGTCGACGATGCCCTCCCACGGATCGTCGAGCGTCCTGCCCGCCGCCTCCTCGGCGGCCGGCTCGCCGTTGAGGTCCAGCAGTTCCAGGGCGGTGACGGGCGCGTCGTCGGCCACGTTGAAGATCTCGCCGTCCACGCCGTCCGCCCGGAGCGCCCGCAGCAGGACCTGGCCGACGTCGGCGTGGTGCACCATGTGCAGGCGCTTGTGCGGCGGCCAGTCGCGCGCCCACATCAGCGACTCGGCCAGGTGCGCGTCGCCTTCGCCGTACACGAACGCCAGCCGGGCGATGCGCAGCGGCAGTCCCTCGGTTCGGTGGAGGTCGAGGAGGGCCTTCTCGGCCGCGGTCTTGCTCGTCGTGTAGGCCAGGTCAGGGGGGACGGGGTCGTCCTCCTCCCGGACCGGGCGGCCGTGCCCCGGGCCGTAGACGAGGGTGGTCCCGGCATAGACGAAACGGGTGACGTTCGCCCGAAGGGCCGACTCGGCCAGTTCGACGGTGGCGGTGTGGTTGACGCTGACCGCCTCCTCGTCCGGCACGCCGCGGAACGCCGCGCCGAGGTGGACGACCGCGTCGACGCCCTTGAGCGCGCCGTCGAGGTCGCCGGTCTCGCGCAGGTCGCCGACGACGACCTCGGCGCCGAGCCGCTCGAGGGGCTCGGCCCGGACGGGATCGCGGACGAGCACCCGCACGGACTCGTCCTGCTGGAGCAGGCGGGGGACGAACCGGCTGCCGACCCGGCCGGTCGCCCCGGTCACCAGGATGGTCATACGAGACTCCCGAAGGCTCGATGTGCTGTCGGTGCCGACGCTAGCAGAAGCTTGGATATATCCAACCTTTGGAGCCATCAAATATTCTGCACCGTGCGACGGCCGTACGATGACCGTCATGGAGGAACGCGGTTCCGAGCAGGACGAACGGCTCAGGTCCGAGCTCTGGGAGGCCTTGTACGACCTCTTCCTGGACGAGCACGAGCGCCACCTGGAGTCGATCGCCGAGCTCGGTGTCAGCCCGGGCGACCTCAAGGCCCTCATGCGCCTCGTCCCTGGCGATCGCGAACCTATGCGCGCGCTGGCCGACATGTGGCGCTGCGACGCCTCGACCGTCACCTGGATCGTCGACCGCCTAGAGAAGCAGGGCCTGGTCGAGCGCCAGGCCCACGAGAAGGACAGGCGCGTCAAGGTCGTCGTCCTGAGCCGCCGCGGCAGGCAGCTGCGCACGCAGTTGATGAGCCGCTTCTACGAGCCGCCCGCCATCCTGTCGGAGCTGTCCTCCGGCGACCTGGACACCCTCCACCGGCTCTCCCTGCGGCTACGCCCGAAGACACCCTGACGGCGCCGGTTGTGGCCAACACCTCCTGACGTGCCAGGAGACACCTGCGCCCGCGGAGTCACTCTGGCCGCGGCGGGGTTTCCATAGTTGACTTCCCGCATGCGCTACGGCATCTGCGTGCCCAATCTCGACGAGTTCGTTGACGCGCGTCACTTCGCGGACCTCGCCCGCCGGGCGGAGGAGGCCGGCTGGGACGGCTTCTTCGTCTGGGACCACGTCGTCTTCCCGCACGGCCGGCGGTACGAGGTGGCCGACCCCTGGGTGCTGCTGACGGTGGCGGCCACGGCGACCGAACGGATCAGGCTCGGCCCGCTGGTCACCGCGGTCGCCCGGCGGCGTCCCGGAACACTGGCGCGGCAGACCACCTCGCTGGACCGGCTTTCGGGCGGGCGGCTGGTGTTCGGAGCGGGCCTCGGATTCACGCTGGAGGCCGAGTTCGGCACCTGGGGCGAACCGGTGGAACCGCGGGTCGTCGCGCAGCGGCTGGACGAGGGCCTGGCAGTGCTGGCCGGGCTGTGGTCCGGTGAGCGGGTGGACTTCCACGGCGAGCACGTGACCGCCGCGGACGTCACGTTCGCGCCGACCCCGGTGCAGCGCCCGCGCCCGCCGGTGTGGATCGGCTGCAACTGGCCCAACCGGGTGCCGCTGCGCCGGGCCGCCCGCTGGGACGGCGTGGTCCCGATGGTGTTCGGACCGGACGGCTCCTGGACGCCGACCGCGGAGGTGGTGGCCGAGGTCGTCGCGCACATCGGCGAGCAGCGCGACACCACCGGGCCGTTCGACGTGGTGATCACCGGCCGTACCCCGGCCGACGAGCCCGGCGCGGCCCGCAAGACGGTCGAGCCCATCGCGGACGCGGGCGCCACCTGGTGGCTGGAGGGCTTCCGGCCCCAGCCGGGAGAGTACGACGCCGCCGTCCGCCGAATCGAGGCCGGCCCGCCCCGCTGACGCGAGCGTCGACCGCCGTCGGCTCGGCCGGCAAGAGTGCTCATCGCGGGCGCAGGCCGTCGAGCGCGAGGTCGATGAACCGCCGCCAATCACCGAAGGTGTGCCGGCTGATCGCCGCCACGGCTCCGGCGATCATGTAGAGGTCCGCGACGGTGGCGTCCGCACGGAAGGCGCCGTCGGCCTGGCCGCGTTCGAGCAAGGCGCCCGTCAGCGCGAGGAGTTCGGCGCCCACCTCACCCCGCGGCTCGGTCGAGCCCAGGGCCTTCTCGATCGCCTCGGACAGGCCGCGCCCCTGCTCGTGCACCGTGCCGATACGGCTCAGGAAACAGGCCAGGGCCCGCCGCGCGTCGGGGTCGGGCAGGCACCGCGTCCGCGCGAACGCCAGGATCTCGGCGAAACGCCGTTCGGCGACGGCGTCGACCAGGGCCTGCCGGGTCGGGAAGTGCCGGTAGACGGTGCCGACGCCGACCCCGGCCGCCTGGGCGACCTCCGCCATCTGCACCTCGTCCCCGCGCTCGGCGAACAGGTCGCAGGCCACCTGCAGCACGCGGACACGGTTGCGCGCGGAGTCGGCGCGCGGTTTGCGGGCGGCTTGCTCTGACATCCGGTGCAGTCCTTCGTCTAGACTCTATCCGGAACTGGATTCCGATTCCGGAAGGGCATCATGTCCGCAGACCGCTTCATTCTCTTGGACGCCGCCGAGGGACGCCCGACCCGCGTCCCGGTCCCCCCGGCGTTCACCGTCAAGGCCACGACCGCCGACACCGAGGGCAAGTTCTCGCTCCTGGAGGTGACACTCGCCCAGGGCATCCCCCGGCATGTCCACCACAAGGCCGACGAGAGCATCTACGTGCTGGACGGCGAGCTGATCGTCGAGTTCGACGACCGGACGCACACGGCCACCGCCGGGCGGTTCGTCCTGCTGCCGCACGGCGTCCCCCATGCCCTGCGCCCCGGCTCGACACCGCCGAGGCTCCTCCAGATCTCCTCGCCGGGCGGCTGGGAGTGCTTCATCGAGGACATGTTCGAAGACCGCTCCAAGGTCACCACCAACGGCAGGCTCGACCCGGCCAAACTCAACCCCATCGCCGCCAAGTACGACATCACCTACGAAGAGCAGCCCTAGCCACCCGGCCCCGGCCCGTCCCTCTCGCCGGACGGGCCGGAGTGCCGAGGGGAGACCATCCTGAGCAGCGTCCGTCCGAGATCGCGCACCGAATCCTCGGCCTCGTGCAGCGCGTTCTGAAGCGCCGTGACCTCCTCCGGATCAGGGTCGCGCGTTCGTTCTCGCCCGGGGTCGGCCTCTCGCCTGCGCCTGCGCCTGGTCGGCGGCGCGGGGTCGTCCGCGGATCCGCCGGGCTTCGTACGCGCGGCACCTTCGCCCTTCGTCGCCTTCTCACCCACGTCGCGGACGACATCGCCGGTACCCGCCCCGACATCACCCACCGCCCCAGCCGTCCCCTTCCCAACATCCTCAACAGCACTTCCAACACCCTCCACCGCACCCCCAGCACCCTTCCCAAGCCCCTCCACGGCACCTCCAGCACCCCTCCCAACACCTTCCACCGCGCCCCCAGCACCCCTGCCAACGTCCTCCACCGCGCCCCGAGCGCCCTTCCCGACGTCCTCGACCGCGCCGCCTGCGCCCCTGCCGACGTCCTCCACGGCGCTTCCCGCACCCCTGCCGACGTCCCTGACCGCTCCGCCAGTACCCCTGCCGAGTTCGTCCACCGCCGAGCCGGTTCCGGCGCCGATGTCGCGCACGGCCGACTCCAGGCCGCGGCCGATGTGCTGAAGGATCTCCGGATTGCGGTCGAGCGTCGTCAGCACGCGGTCGACGATGACGGCGACGTTGCCGAGCCGGACCTTGAGGTGCGCCTCCGCCTCGACCCCCTTGATGTCCAGCTCGACCTTGCCGAGGGCCACGTCCGCGCCGACCGACAGCCTGAGCAGATCGAGGACCTGCGCCACGAGTGAGACATGCGCCTCCAGGTTCTCGACCTTGAGGGAGATCTCGTCGACCTTGAGCTCCGGGACGTCGAGATCGACGTCCGGCTCTTCGTCGACCCGGACCCGCCTCTCCGGCGCACCGACCGGGTCCTCCGCCCCGCCGCCGGATCCGCTTCGCCGCCGTTCCGGCTCTTCGTGGCCCATCGCTCCCCCCGGGCTCGGTCCGTGGCCCTCCGGGCCCGCTACCCGCCCCTGAGCAGCAGTAACATGCGCGGCAGACGGTCCGGCGCCAAAAGATCTACCCTTCACGGATCCCGTTCGCCGTGGGGCCCCGCGGCGAGAACGGCCCACCTGGACCAGGGATAACGTGAGTTATGGCTCGCTGGGTCCTGCACGTCGACCTGGACCAGTTCATCGCCGCGGTCGAGGTGCTGCGCCACCCGGAACTGCGCGGACGCCCGGTCGTCGTCGGCGGGGACGGCGATCCGACCAAGCGCGGGGTGGTCAGCACGGCTTCGTACGAGGCCCGCGTCCACGGCGTGCACTCCGGCCTGCCGCTCCGCACGGCGGCGCGGCGCTGCCCGGACGCGGTGTTCCTGCCCGTCGACCGGGAGGTCTACGAGGCCGCGTCGTCCCAGTTCATGGCGGCGCTGCGGGGGTTCGACGCCGTGGTCGAGGTGCTCGGCTGGGACGAGGCGTTCCTGGCCGTCGAAACCGACGACCCCGAGACCACGGCCGACGAGATCCGCGACCGGATCCGCGCGGCCACCGACCTGGAATCCACGGTGGGCATCGGGCAGAACAAACTCCAGGCCAAGCTGGCGACCGGTTTCGGGAAACCGGCCGGCGTCTTCCGGATCACCCACGAGACCTGGTTCGAGGTGCTCGGCGCCCGGCCCACCGACGCGCTGTGGGGCATCGGCGCCAAGACCGCCAAGCGTCTGAAGGCGCTGGGCATCGGCACCGTCGGCGAACTCGCGGCCACCGATCCGTCCGCCCTCGCCGCGCACGTCGGCCCCACGACCGGGCCATGGCTGGTGCGCCTGGCCCGAGGGCAGGACCACTCGCCCGTGACCAGCGCACCGTACGTCCCGCGCTCCCACGGCCGGGAGACCACCTTCCAGCACGACCTCGACGACTGGGAGGACGTCCGCCGCGAGGTCGCGAACCTGGCCCGCAAGGTCGCGAAGGACGTCGCGGACGACGGAAGGGACACCGTCCGCGTCATCGTCAAGGTCCGCTACGCGCCCTTCATCACCCAGACCCACGGCCGGACCCTGGAGACCCCGACAACCGAGGCGTCCCAGATCGAGACCGCAGCCCTCGCCGCCCTCGCCCAGTTCACCGAACGGCGCCCAGTACGCCTGCTAGGCGTCCGCACCGACTTCGCCCGCTAAGCGAAACCCAACCCCCAACCGGAAAGACCAGCCCGGCACGAAACAGGCCCCTACCAAAAGACAGACCCACCGCCCAACAGGCGGATCCAGCACAGAAGGCCAGCCCGGCCACGAAAGCCGAGCTCGGGCGCAGGAGGCAGGCTCGGCACAAGGCGAACCCGGCCACAAAAGGCGGGCTCGACGCGGGAGGCCAGCCCGGCATTGGAGGCAGGCACGCACGGAAGGCGGGCCCAGTCACGGAAGCCGAGCCCGGCACGAAAAGCAAGCCCGGGCGCGGGAGGCGGGTCCAGCACGAAAGACAGGGCCAGGCTCGGAAGGCGAGCCCGACACGGGAGGCCAGACCGGCACGGAAGGCAGGCACGCGCGGAAGGCAGGGCTGGTCACGATAGGCGAGCCCGGCCACGGGAGGCGAGCCCGACACGGGAGGCGAACCGACAGGCAAACCCGGTCACGCAAGGCGGGGCCCGACGCGGAGGCGGGCCCGGCACGAAAAGACAGGGGCGGGCTTTGAAGGCGGGCCCGACGTGGGGGCAGATCGGGGCGGGAGGCAGGCACGCACGGGAGGCGGGGCCGGGGTTTGGCGGCCCCGCCTTGCGTGAGGGGCGGGGTGTGGCGGCGGGGCCTTGTTCGAGGTGGGGTTGTGTTAGCGGAGGGCGGTGGCCAGGCGGCGCCATTCTTCGCGGGGGAAGGCGCTCGAGTCGGCGGTGAGCACCTGGACGCACACGTGGTCGGCACCGGCGGCGCGGTGCTCGTCCACTCGGCGCTTGATGGCGTCCTCGTCGCCCCAGGCGATCAGGGCGTCGAACAGGCGGTCGCTCACCGACTCCACGTCCTCGGCCGAGAAGCCCAGGCGCAGCAGGTTGCCCGCGTAGTTGGGCAGGGAGAGGTATCCGCGCAGCCAGTCGGTGCCGATCGCGCGGGCCTCGTCCCGCGTCGAGCAGAGGACGACCGTCTGCTCCGGGAGCACCAGCGGCCCGTCCCCCACTGCCTCGCGGGCCTGCCGGGTGTGCTCCGGCGGGACCAGGTACGGGTGGACGCCCCCGGCCCGCTCGGCCGCGAGCTTGAGCATCTTGGGGCCGAGCGCGGCGAGCACCCGGCTCTCCCGGGGCACGGGCTGATCCGCGCCGTCCAGGCCGTCGAGGAAGCCGGTCATCGCCGCCAGCGGCTTGCGGTACCGGCCGGGCTCGGAGGCGTCCACCAGCGGGGCGTGGCTCACCCCGATGCCCATCAGGAACCGGTCACCGTGCGCCGCCGACAGCGACGCGAACGAGGCGGCCGTTTCCTCCGGCGTGTGCATCCACAGGTTGAGGATGCCGGTCGCCACGACCGTCTCGCGGGTCGCCTCCAGAAGGTGGCCGACCGCGTCGAAGACCGGTCCGCCGATGTCCGGAACCCACAGCGCGCGGAAGCCCAGTTCCTCCAGCTCCGCGGCGGCCTCCGCCGACTCCGCGGCGTCGCCGTACCGCAGCTGCTGGCTCCACACGCCGACCCCAGAAAGCTTCACAGTGCCGTTCCCTTCTTCAGCCCGCCCGGATCGATCAAGCCTAGCGGCGCCTGAGACAGCGCCACCGGAGCCGGGCCGCATGTCGCATCCACGCTCGGCGCCGGGCTCCGGTCAGGCACCGGACGTGACCTGCGGGTGGAGCGGTGTTGCCTATCGGGTCGCGCGCGTGTCCGGGCGGCGGGCTGGGTTAGGGCCTGCCGCCCGGACGGGGGTGTCGTTCAGTTGAGGAGGGCGGCGATGGCGTTGGTGGTGGTCGGGTACTCGGTCAGGAGGGCGGAGCCGGTCGTTGTGGTGGGCCAGTCGGGTGAGAGGCCCAGGAGGGCGGCGACGGCGTCACAGGTCGCGGGATGGGTGGTCAGGAGTTCGCTGGTGGGGCCTCCGGCGAGAGTGGAGGGGGGCGGCGCGGCCTGGGCGGACCAGGGCGGGACCCATGCGTCGAGTGCCTGGGTGGTGGCGGGGAACGTGCGGCCCGCCTCTCTGACCAGCACCGGGACCATCTCCGCGGCGTGGTCCTTGAGGGTGGTGATCAGCTTCGGCAGCCACGGCAGCAGGACGGTGTCGGGCAGCCGGGCGAACGCCTTGGACAGGACCTCCACCACCAGCGACGCGAGTGCCGGGGCGGGTTCCAGGGCCTGGACGAAACCGCTCAGGTAGAGCGGGAACGACGGGACGACCAGCGGGTTGTCCAGCAGTTCGTCGCACCGCCGCCGCAGTTCGTCCAGGGGGAGGAGGCCCAGCTGTGTCTGCGCCGCCCACAGCAGGGCGACCTTGGCGGGGGCCTCCGGGTGCGACTGCTGGACGGCCAGTTCCAGCTGGGTGTGGTCGCAGCCGAGCGAGAGCGCCAGGCTCTCCATGCCGAGCAGGAACCCGAGCATCGCCGCGACCTGCCGCACGCCGGTGGCGTCGTCGGTGAACGCGGTCGGCAGGAGGGTGCAGTAGTGCGCGTACCCGGCGGTGACGAACGCCTGGCACCACTCCGGCAACTCCGGTTCGGTCGCCTGGTAGTGGGTGAGCAGCCGCCGGACGCGGCGCAGGACCTCGGGCGCGTCGTCCACCGTGCGCTCGGCGGCCAGAAGTTCGACCGCGCGGGCGCCCAGTTCGTCGGTGAAGCGCCTGGCGCCCAGGTAGAGGATGGCGTCCTCGACGGCTTCGAGGGCGTGGGCGGCGGTCGCCTGCGGGGCGTGCACCGCCTTGCGGAGCCGCTGCTCGAGCACCTGCTCGATGGTGACGCCCTCGTAGCCGAGCTCGACGATCGAGCGCATGTTCCGGCCGATGGCCAGGTCCCAGCTCTCCTGGATGGAGCGTTCGCCCAGGCGGCGCGAGCCCATGATGGGCTGGACGGCGTCGTGCGGCACCAGCCGGCGCAGGATCCAGAGCAGGTCCGAGCACGGGCGCAGGTGCGGGTCGGCGTCCAGGTTGAGCAGCGCCCGCTGGATGGTGCGCTTCTCCAGGTCGAGGCCGAGCGGCTTGAGCCGGTCGAGGACGTCGCGGGCCAGCGGCGGCAGCGCGTCGTAGCCGACCTCGCCCACCCGGTCGCCGCCGAGCAGGATCTCGCACAGGCGGGCGACGTCGCGGCGGCCCGGCACCGCGTCCTTCTCGATGCAGGTGATCGCCGCGTCCTGGAAGTCGTACGGCGTCGGCCGCCGCCGCCCGCGGATCCCGGCCAGCAGGATGGACGTCTCGTACACCGCGATGGCGTCGGCGGTGCTGGAGGCGTAGCCGTTCTTGCGGGCCAGCCGGACGATGTCGACGCACCAGCCGAGGAGTTCCTGCTCGTCGAGGCCGTCGGTGGCGGGCGCCGCCGTCAGGAAGTCCGACAGCCGGTCGGTCACGGGGGCCTGCGGGGCGGGCGGCTTCGCGGCCGGAGCCTTCTTCGGTGCCCGCTTGCCCAGCCGGAACGGTTTGAGGCCGCTGCGCCGCAGCGCCTTCGCCCAGGTCGCGGCGGCGATCGACACCGAGCCGGGCGCGAGGCCGAACTGGGCCTCGATCGCCGAGTGGCTGGACGGGATCAGCCCGTACTGCCAGCGCGTGGCGGTGCGCGGGGTGATCTCGAACGTGCCCGTGCCGTGCAGCCCGAACTCCTCCACCCGGCTCGCCGCGTGGAAGGCGCCGCACACGTACAGGCAGTCGGCGGGGTCGGCGCCCGAGGACGCCAGATGCTCGCGCATCCGCGTCCACATGTAGCGCTCGCGGTCCTCGTCGACGGCGGTGCGGTCGGAGCCCTCCGGCCGCAGCCGCCGGAACAGGCTGCCGATCAGCACCATGACCTGCCGGTAGGTGTCGTGGTCGGCGTCGACCAGCGGCTGCTCGACGTACTGGTCCCACCACTCCGACCAGTGCCGCACCTTGCCGTGGTGGAGCAGGTGCTCCTCCAGCTCGGCGAAGCGGGGCCGCAGGTCGCCGATCTCGACGCCGACGGCGTCGCCGTGCAGCGCGGTCTCGTCGTCGTCGGCGTTGCCCGCCTCGGCGTCCTCGCGCGGCTCCCACTGGAAGACGTGGTCGGTCGACCGGTCCACCAGGACCAGTTCCACGCCGGGCGTGGTGAGCGCGTACGAGATCGCCTGGTACTCGGCGGACGCCTCGGTGAGCGGCGCGACCACGCTGAGCGGCGCCCACTTCGCCGGGAATCCGTCGATGTCGGTGGCGAACGACTGCAGCGCGACCGGCAGCGTGCAGTTGTGCAGCTCGTCCAGCAGCGGCCGCAGGTCCTCGCACAGCTCCAGGTAGACGACCTTCGGCCGCTTCTCCCGGAGCCGGCGGGCCATCGCGGTCGCCGAGGACGGCGAGTGGTGGCACACCGGGAAGATCTCCAGCGGTTCGCGCAGCGCCCGGTCGACGTCCTCGACGAGCCCGCCCAGGATCTCCGCCACCGGCCCGGACCCGAACCGCTCGGCCGCCCCGAGCAGCTGCCCGCGCAGCCCGCCGAACGGCCCCGCACCCACGTCGCCCAGATCGGTCGCGTTGTCGATTGCCGGGCCGGTCATTGGGAACTCCTCGCGTGAAGAACCCCGCCTTCAGGCGGGGAGGAGACGAGTCCCGCGGACGCGGCGCGGTGCGGCATCGGGCGGGAGGGCTCCTCGGGATGGATGGTGTAGGCGTAGCCGTCGGCACGCTGAAGCAGGGTGAAATGCCGGTGGTGCGCGGTGGCGTGGCCGTTCCGGGTGCGGATGGTGAATGTGCCGGAGGCGCGTACGGCGACGCGGCCTGTGTGGGTGCCGGCGTACTTCCCCGTCGGAACGACGGCGCGGGCGTGGTCTCCGGTGGTGAAGCCGAAGAACCGCTTGAGTCGTGGGAGGCGGAGGCGCGGGAAGCCGTACTTGTCAGGCTTGGTCCGCTGGTACTGACCGCGGCCGGTGCAGGCTGCAACGAGCACTTGGTGAACGGTTTGGGTGATGATGTCGAGCGTGCCCACGCATAGTGCGTCGAGGGTATGGGACTTCGGCACGCGGTTGCGGGTGCGGTTCCACTTGGTGCGGCCGCCTGACGCGACGTGGGTGGGAAGCCGTGCGTCGAGTTCCCGCCACAGCGCCCACCGAGTGGACTGCACCGCCGCGGCATCCCGGAGCGGGGCCTTGGCCCGCCTCAGGATCTGGGCGGCCCGCTGGGGGGCGAACTGCTCGACCGGCCGGTTGCCCTTGGCCTGGTTACAGGGCACGCAGGCCAGGACGAGATTCGAGACACGGTCTGAGCCGCTCCGACTACGGGGGTGGACGTGGTCGATGTTCAATGGCACCCCGTTGACGCCGCAGTACACGCAAGCCCGGCCGAATTTCGCGAGGAGGTATTCGCGGACCTCGTAGCCGTGCAGGGTCCCGTGCTGATACTCGGCGCCCTCCAGTGGGCGACCTGCGGACAGGGCGTGGGTGTCGAACGCGACCCGCTCCACATGCACCGCACGGACAGGCGCCCAGCGGGTCAAGCGGTCCACCCACGCCACCGTAGTGTCCACCCGGTGCCGCAAGCTTGGAGGAAGCCACCCGTCCGGGCGGCGGCGGTTGCGGTACCGCGGGGCGCGGTACCGCAGGTTTCGTGACCTGCGGCCGCGCCGGTAGGCGGCGCGTTGTTGAAGCCTTTCGCGGATGGTCGCACCGCGATGGCCGAGTCGGATGCCGTATCGGCCGCGCCGCTCACCGGCCCGTGCGGTGAACACCGCGATGCCGGTGTGTGCGCTGCCGGGGTCGATGCCCAGTTCCACACCCTCCACCTCGGATTCTGAGACGGTGCGATCTTTAAGGCGGATGACGAACGGAGTACGGCGGTGCACGACCGCCCGGCCGGACGTCAGCAGCTTGCGCGCCCGGGCGGGCGTGGTCGGTTGCAGCGGTGCGCCGTGCTTGTCGAGCACGAACACCGATGGGTGCACCTCACGGTGCCTCTCCCCGACCCGGGCGGGTCCGGGGGTGACGCCGCCGACGGCAGGTGAACCACCGGCGGTCTCCCCTCGACCATGTCCCACACCGGGTACCACCTGCATGAGGCGGTCTTCGAGTCCTGTTTCGTCCCTGATCCTGGGGTTGTCTACTGACTCGAATTCCAGCGCCACCTGCTGAGGAAGCACAGGGGGGTGGGTCTTCCGTCCTGCATGGAACGTCGCCGACAAGGTCACCTCCTTCGTATGTCGGCAGGTCTGGTAACGGCGGCCTCGACCACGCGGGCCGAGAGCTCCCGCCCTCAGGCGGGGGATCCCGTTACGACAGCTTCGCCAGCGCTTCGCGGCCGCCCGCCAGGAAGCCCTGCCACTCGCCCTCCTCCTTCTTGCTGCGCGGCTCGACGACGCCGTGCCAGAACTTGTTGAGGATGGCCAGGTCCTCCGGGGTGCGGCGGGCCAGCGACCCGACCAGCGAGGACGCGAGGGTCTCGGCGCGCAGCGCGCGCTCGCCGAAGAACTGGCTGTGCAGGATCGCGTCCTCCAGCACGCCGATCTGCTCGGCGGTCGACAGCGCCGACTCCAGCTTCTCGTCGTCGCTGCGGGCGGACGCGGCGGCGGCGCGCAGGTCGGCGAAGCTCTGCAGCAGCACCTCCAGCAGGGACGGCGCGACCTCCAGCTCGATCCGGTGCCGCCGCAGCAGCTCGCTGGTCCGGAACCGGACGATCTCCGACTCGGCCTTCTTGCTGGTCACCACGGGGATGCGGACGAAGTTGAAGCGCCGCTTGAGGGCCGAGGACAGGTCGTTGACGCCCCGGTCGCGGCTGTTGGCCGTCGCGATGATGGAGAAGCCGGGCTGGGCGAACACGGTGTTGTCGGTGTCCAGCTCGGGGATGGAGACGTACTTCTCCGACAGGATGGAGATCAGCGCGTCCTGCACGTCGCTGGTGGAGCGGGTCAGCTCCTCGAACCGGCCGATCACGCCGCGCTCCATCGCGGTCATGATGGGCGAGGGGATCATCGACTCCCGGGACTGCCCCTTGGCGATCACCATGGAGACGTTCCAGGAGTACTTGATGTGGTCCTCGGTGGTGCCGGCGGTGCCCTGCACGACCAGCGTCGAGTTGCGGCTGATCGCCGCCGACAGCAGCTCGGCCAGCCAGGACTTGCCGGTGCCCGGGTCGCCGATCAGCAGCAGCCCGCGGTCGGAGGCGAGGGTGACGATCGCGCGCTCGACGAAGGTGCGGTCGCCGAACCACTTCTGCGGGACGTCGCGGTCGAGGCCGTCGGAGCGCTCGGAGCCCAGGATGAAGGTGCGCACCATCCGCGGGCTCAGCCGCCACGAGAACGGCTTGGGCCCGTCGTCGATCGACTCCAGGTGGTCGAGCTCCTCGGCGTACTTGACCTCGGCCGGGGCGCGCAGCATGTCGTCGGTCATGTCGGGGGGACTCCGTCTCTAGGTGAGGAAGTTCTTCAGTTCGAACACGAGCTTGTCGATGTGGCCGGAGATCACCGGGGTGCCGAGCTCCTTGAGCTTCTGCCGGTACCACGAGTCGACGCTGGCCTGGCCGGAGCTGTTGACCGAGCCGACCGGGATGAACTTCACCCCGGACCGGCGCAGCGCCCCGAAGTCGCTCAGCAGGCTCCGGTCGTCGTAGAAGTCGGAGATCCAGACCAGCGCCGTGTTGCGCGGGTCGGCGATCTTCGGACGGGCCATCCGCATCGCGACCGGCCCGTGCGTGCCGCCGCCGAGCGTGGTGCGCAGCAGCACCTCGAAGGGGTCGTTCACCCACGGCGTCAGGTCGATCGCGCGGGTGTCGTAGGCGATCAGGTGCACGTCGACCTTGGGCAGCCCGGCGAAGATGGAGGCCAGGATGGTGCAGTTGACCATCGCGTCCACCATGGACCCGGACTGGTCGACCACCACGATCATCCGCGCCGGGGTGGTGCGGCGGGCGGTGTGCTTGTAGAACAGCCGGTCGACGTAGAGGCGCTCTTCCGCCGGGTCGTAGTTGACCAGGTTCTTCCAGATCGTCCGGTCGAGGTCGAGGTTGCGGAACACCCGCTTGGGCGGGACGCTGCGGTCGATCTTGCCGGTGCTGGTCTTCTCCACCCGGGTCTTCAGGACCTCGGCGACCTCGTCGACGAACCGCCTGATCAGCGCCTTGGCGTTGGCGAGGGCCTCGCCGGACAGGTTGTGCTTGTCGCGCAGCAGCTGCTCGATCAGCGACATGCTGGGGGTGAGCTTGTTCGCCAGCGCCGGGTCGGCGAGCACCTCGCGCAGCCGCATCCGCCGGACGAGGTCGCCTTCCAGATTGGCCAGCACCGCGTTGAGGTCGGCGTCGGTGACGTCGAATCCCGAACCGGCCCCGGATCCGCGGCCCTGCCCGCCGCTCTTGCCGCCGTCCGCGCCTGTACCGGTGCCGCCGCCCTGCCCGGTGCCCGTGCCCTGGCCGGGGCCGTCGCCCGCGCACGCGCCGAGGGCACGGCGCAGCCACTCGGCGTCGCGCTGCCAGGCGGCGAGCCGCGTCGCCGACACGTCGCCCGAGCCCGTGCAGAACGCGTTCAGCAGCAGTTTCGACACCAGCGCCGCGCGCCGCACCCGGTCGCCGCCGTCGCCCTCGGCCAGCGGGTCGCGGATCTCCGGCTCCAGCTCGGGGAAGCGCTGCAGGACGGTGTCGACCGTGACACCCGGGTCGAGCAGCGCCGCCGGGAGCCCGCGCTCCTCGACGACGGCCAGGCTCGCCGCCTCCAGGGCGGGCTGCTCCTCGGCGTCGAACACCCGTCCCAGCAGCCGCCAGAGCAGAACCTGCCGGCGGACCTCATCGCTCTCGGTCATTTCCGCAGCAGCCTTCCCGCGCGTTCGGTGAGGACGGCCACGGCGTCGCCCGAGCGGGCCTGCGCCTTCACGACCTTGGGGTCGGTGGGGCCCTGCGCCCAGTCGCCGTTGTGCGCCTCGACCGGTTGCTTCTTCACGGCGCCCTGCACGGCGAGCGGCTGGAGCGTCCAGCGCCCGGCGTCCCAGCGGAGCAGGCCGATGCACGCGGTGGACGCGCCGACCAGCTGCGGGGTGAGGGGGCCGCTGGGCGGCAGCCGGTCGAGGTCGACGGCGAGGGTCTCGCCGTTCAGGTCGAACGTGCCGTCGCGCGCGGCCTTGTAGCCCTCGACGAGCACCGGCTCGGCGACGCGCACCGGGTGGCGGTCGAGCGGCGGGACGGCCGGGGCCTGCGCGTCGGAGAGGCGGACGCGGGCGGTGGCGAACGGGTCGGCGGGGTTGCCGGCGGTGGCGCGCTCCTCGTCCCAGAGCAGGTCGCCGCCGGAGGTCAGGGACATGCCGTCGACGTCGACGGAGCGGTGCTCGGCGAGGGCCGCGAGCAGCGTCGGGTACGCCTCCAGCAGCTTCCACACCGCGGGGCCGAGGATCGTGTCGACCTTGGCGGCGGCGACGGCGACGCGGACGAGCCGCACCGGCCCCTCCCCCGCCGGCTCCAGCACCGCGTGCAGCTGCGCCTGGACGAGCGTGCCGTGCTCGTGGACGTCGACGCCCAGGGGCAGGAGCCGCCCGGAGACGGCGGCCGTGCCGCCCGTCCAGCTCCCCGAATGCGAGAGCAGCACCGCGCGCGTCCACAGGTCGGCCCAGCGGCGCTCCGGGATGCGCTCCATCGTCGCGACCGGGCACGAGGCGCGCAGCTCGGCGGCGAGGCCGTCGAGCAGCACGGCGAGGCGGCGCAGCCGCGGCTCGGCCCACAGCGACTCGAGCGCCTGGTCGGCGGCCGACACCAGCCCGTCGTCGACGCCCCGCCAGCCGGCGATGGCCAGCTCCTGCAGCCAGGACCGGCCTCCGGCGAGCAGGTCGGCGGGCACCGGCTCCTCCCCGGCGGAGGCCTCTTCCCAGGTGGGACGGGTGCGGCCGAGCGCGCCGTCGAGGCGGTCGAGCAGCGCGTCGTGCACCGAGCCGAGCAGCGCGGCGCGGGCCCCGGCCAGCGCGGTCAGCTCGGCGACGCCGATGGAGCCGGTGCCGAGCCCCGCGGACGCGTCGGCCACCGCGGGGCCGAGCGGGGACGCGCCCACCGCTCCGGCCAGCGCGTTGAGGGCCTCGGTGTGCTTCGGGCCGAGCCGGGCGAGGCCGTCGGTCAGCGCGGCGTCGAACCCGGCGACCGCGTCCAGCGCCTCCCCGACGCCCGGCGGCGTCTCGGCGAGCAGCCCGGCGAGCTGTACTCCCTGCATCAGCGGACCGCCCCCAAGGCCGGGAACCAGTGCATCTCGGTGAGGGGCTCCGGGCTGGCCGGAACCTCCAGGTAGGCCAGGTGGCGCAGGAACCGGCTGAACACCATCGCGGCCGGGGCCTTCTCCTGGGTGCCCTGGAGGAGGTAGTTCAGGTCGTCCCCGTCGGACGCCTCGACCTTCAGGTAGCGGGCGACGCGTTCGAGGCCGTACTGCTTGACCGCCTCGTCGATGAGCGCCTTGAGGTGCTTGCAGCGGTAGTTCCCGCCGGCGCCGCCGCACGGCCGGTTGTTGTTGGTGCTGCAATTGAAATGGTGCGTCTCCGCCGCGATCGACGAAACGTACACCCGGGCGATGTCCGAACCGCTCGACACCACCCCCTGCAGGCGCCCCTCCGCCAATTCGACGAACGGCACCTTGACCAGTTTGCGTGGTTGGACGGGCGGCACCACGCGCACCGCGCTCCGTTCCTCCCACCCGGCCTCGCCGGAATTCATGAGTTGTCGACCTCCACCTTCGCGGCCCGTCGGATGCCAAGAGTTCTACCGGTCTCCTCCGACAGAATCCGGCGCCACCGGTGACCTGGGCGGAGACGGGTACCGGTTGACAAGGAGGCGGCGTCTCGGCGACGCTTCGTCATATGAACAGATCTTCAGACATCGGCGCCCGGCCGGAACGGGGGCGGTGATGGGCGTGGGACACGGGCACGCGCACGGGCACGGGCACGGGCACGGCGCGGGCGGGGTCGCCGGGCACGCCGGCGGGCGGCACCGGTGGCGGCTGGGCGCGGCCTTCGCCATGATCGGCTCGTTCTTCGCGGTCGAGCTGGTGTACGGGCTGCTGTCGGGCTCGCTGGCGCTGCTGTCGGACGCCGGCCACATGGCCGCCGACGTGGTGACGCTCGCCGCGGCCCTGGCCGCCACCAAGATCGCGATCCGCCCGGACACCACCGGGCGCCGCACCTACGGGTCCTACCGTGCCGAGGTGTTCGCGTCCGGGTTCGCGGTGCTGGTGATGCTGGGCACCGCCGTCTACATCACGGTCGAGGCCCTGTCCCGGATCGGCGCGCACGCCGAGGTCTCCGCCGGGCCGATGCTGGTGGTCGGCGCGCTGGGCCTGGCGGTCAACGCGGCCGCGCTGGTGCTGCTGCGCGCGGGCGCCGCCGAGAGCCTGAACGTCCGGGGCGCCTACCTGGAGGTGGTCGCCGACACCGCCGGATCGGTGGGCGTGATCGCGGCCGGGATCCTGGTCGCGGCCACCGGCCAGGTCCTGTTCGACACCCTGGTCGCGCTCGCCATCGCCGTGTTCGTCATCGTCCGCGCCGTGGCCCTGGGACGGCAGGTGCTGGCGGTGCTCGGCCAGCACGCCCCCGCCGGGCTCGACGTCGACGCCGTGGCCGGGGAGCTGGCCGCGGTCGACGGCGTCCGGGACGTGCACGACCTGCACCTGTGGACGCTGACGTCCGGCATGAACGTGGCGACCGCGCACCTGGTCACCGCCGAGCAGGCCGACGCGCACGCCGTCCTGGACCGTGCGCGCGACCTGCTCCGCGACCGCCACGCCATCGCCCACGCGACCCTGCAGGTCGAACCCGAGAGCCACGAGGGCTGCGACGAGGTCGGCTGGTGAACCGCCGCCGGCCCCGCCCCTCCGCCGTTACCGCAGGTAGGCGATGCCGTCGATGCCGACGGTCGGGCGGCCCGAGGTGCCCGCGACGACGATCTTGACGGTGTGGGTGCCGCTCGCGCTCCAGGTCCTCGTCCAGATGAGCTGCCGGTAGGCGGTGGTGGACGACCGGGTGTCGAGGGTGCCGATCCGCACGCCGTCGACGTAGACGATGACGGCGCCCAGGTTGCTCGCGCGCTTGACGATCAGCCCCATGGTGCGGCCGGTGAACTTCCAGCTCGCACTGGCGCCCTTGCTGCTGCTGTAGAGGCCCTTCCCGCCGAGGTAGGAGGCGGTCGTGGTCGTCTTCCAGGTGCCGGTGCGGGTCGCGCTGAACTCGGAGACGAGCGCGGAGTACCGGCTCGCGGCGGACGTGGTCGCGTTCCCGGCGGCGTCGGTGGCCGTGAGCGACCAGTTCTGCGTGGTGCCGGGCTTGGCGGTCGCGTTCCACCCGGTGGCCGTGGTGGCGAAGGACGCGGCGGCCGGCGAGGTGGCCCTGACCGAGCTCAGCAGCGCGTTGTCGGTGGCCTTCCAGGACAGCGTGACGGGCAGCGCGGTCGTGTTGACGGTGTTGCGGCGCAGGTAGAGCGTCGCGGCCGGGTTGAAGACCGGGCGGGTGGGGTCGGCCGTCACGGGGTGGTCGGCGGAGGCGGCGGCGCTGCCGTCGGCGTTGGTCGCGTGCAGCCGGACGCTGTGGGCGCCGGGCGCGAGGGTGATCGTCGCGGAGGTGGACGACGGGCTGGGCCGGGCCACGGTGGCGCCGTCGACGCGGAGCTCGTACGAGCTGACGGCGGCGGGTTCCCAGCCGAGCGTGACCGTGCTCTTGGTGTAGTAGCGCGTGCCCACCTTGGTGGCGCCGGTCACGGTGGTGGCGAGGGAGGCGGTGGGGGTCGTCCACTGCTTGGCGGCGGTGCGGATGACGCCGAGCTTGGCGTACAGCTGCTCGCCGGGGCAGGCGGTGGCGAAGCCGTCGCGGTGCCCGCTGACGGTGTTGAACGAGACCTGCGTCCCGTAGGGGTACTTGCCGCCGGTGCCGTTGGGCGCCATGGAGGTCAGCGTGGTCGTGGCGGTGGGGTCGACGCCGGCCAGGTCGAGCTTCCAGGCGGCGATCCTGGCGGTGGCGTCCAGGGCGGCCTGGGTGGGGGCGACGCCGGGGGTGGGGTCGGTGGCGGCGGTGTGGGTGCCCAGCAGGGCGATGCCGGTGGTGTCGGTGTTGAAGCCGTAGGTGTGGGCGCCGTGGACGGGACGGTCGGCGCCGCCCGCGCGGCCCTCGAACAGCGTGCCGCACTTGTCGACCAGGAAGTTGTAGCCGATGTCGGCCCAGCCCAGGCTCTTCACGTGGTACAGGAAGATCGAGCGGATGACGGAGGCCGACTGGTCGCAGGTGTAGGCGTTGCCGGTGTCGGTGTGGTGGACGAACGCCGCCTTCACGGCCGTGTCGTAGGCGGGCGGCTCGGTCACGAGGGTCTCGTCCGCGCCCCACTGCGCCCGGGAGGTCATCGCGGGCCGGGGTGCCGCCGCCAAGGTGGTCGCGCCCGCCTTCTGCTGGGCCGAGGGAGCGGTGGGGGTCGCCGTCTCCGTGGGGGCGGAGGGCTCCAGCGAGGGAGTGGCCGTGCCCGTGGCCGTGGGGGTGTCCGTGGGGGTGTCCTCAGGGCCGGGTGTGGCGGCGGGGTCGGTCGCGGTGGCCGCGGGGTCCGGCGTGGGGGTGCTGGTCTCGGCCGCTGCGGCGGCGGCCGCGAGCCGTGCGCCGGGAGCGTTCCCCTTGGCCCGGGGGCCCGGCGACTGCTTGCCGGTACCGGGGTCGATCAGGTCCACGCGCAGCCCGGCGGGAAGCGACCCACCCTTCCCGGTGACCCGTACCTCGACGCCGTTGGACGGGCCGACCCACAGCGCGGTGGTTCCGCCCCGGGCGCCCTTGGCGCTCTTCTCCCGGCCGTCCGGAGCGTCGGTCGTCCCCGCCTCCAGGCCCTGCCAGCGGGACCAGGCACCGGACGCGGCGTCGCGGGTACGGACCTGAACGTTTCCGCTCAGCGCGGAGCCGGGCCGGTCCCAGCTGACCCCCAGCAGGCTGAACGGCTCGGCCGAACCGGCGGGAAGGCCCTGGACCTTCTTGGCGGCCGTGCTGCCCGGCAGGTCCTTCAGGGCATGGGCGTAGGCCCTTCCGGGCGCGGCACGCACAGCCGACATCCCGGCGTCGGACTCGCCGGCGACGCTGTACGCCACGGCCGCGGCGGTGACCGCGGCCAGCAGGGAGCCGCCGATGAGTGAGCGCTTGAGCATGGTTCTCCGTTCACGACACGGCCGGGAATCGGCCGCCGGAGGTGGGAGCGTGTCCCCGTCCCCCACTCACACAAGCGCCGCACATCGAACATTTGTCACACATCAACCAGTGGGCGGCCGGCCGATCGCCTCGGCGACCGCGTCCCACTCCTCGGGACGCGCCATCCACCGGCTGACCGGCACCTTCTTGCGCCGGCCGTCCGCCTGGACGAGGAAGATCCGGCCGCCCTCCGCGACGAGGCCGCCCCCGCCCGCGCCCCCGAACGGGCGGCGGATCCCGATCGGGGCGATCACCTCCAGCGTGCGGGTCTGGGGCGTGTAGGCGAAGTACGGGCGGCCGAGGAAGAGCGCGCCCAACACGATGAACAGCACGCCGAGCACCAGATTGATCAGAGGTCCGGTGCCCAGGAACGCGAGCACGAAGTTGACCAGGCCGATCGCCAGAACCGCCCACGCGAACGGCGGGTTGTAACGGACCGGCAGGGTGGTACGAGGAGGAGTCGCCACGATCGGGTCCTTTCGTCCCCGGTCATGATTGTTCACCCGCCCGCGCGGTGGCAGCCGCGCCGCTGGCCGGTTACGGCCGCGCACACGCGAGGGCCGGCGCCCTCGGCGGGACGCCGGCCCGGGATCAGGACGATGCGCTCACATGGGTGCCGCCACGGTGACCTTCTCCTGCCAGGCCACGTCCCAGGTCCGGCGGTCGATCTCGCCGGTCACCGGCACGCCCCTGAACCGCTGCAGCTCCTTGCAGATCCGCTCGGTCTGGTCCCCGAAGTCGCCGTCGACCTGGAGTGACGGCCACCCGCGGTTGTTCACCTGCCGCTGCCACTTGCGGACGTCAGGGTTGTTCATGTCGCCCTTCTTCAGGGTGCGGCTGGGCGCCTGCGGAGGCTTCGTGCTCGGGGCCTCCCAGGTGGCCTTCCAGGTGTCGGAGCCGACGATGCCGTCGATCTCCAGACGGTGCTCCATCTGGAAGTTGGCGCACAGCCGCTTGCTCTCCTCGCGGTAATCGCCGTCGACGGCGATGTGCCAGCCGCGGTCCCTCATCTGCTGCTGCCACTTCCGGACGCTCGGCGTCTGGGTCGGCGGCGGGTACTTCAGTGGGGGCGGCTGGAACGGCGGTGCCGGCATGCGTTCCTCCTCGACTCGGTGGCGGCGGACCGAACACGGCCCGCCCTTTTCGTGCGACCTCTCCGGAAATGAGGCCGCACTTCCACCACAACACAGGACGACGCGAAGATCCGCTTTCATCCGCGTTTTTTGACTGCTCCCTTAACACACCATGACTGATGTTCTTGGGAGATCTGGGACCGGGCGATGGATATAAATTTCCATTGAGTTTTCAACCCGGACGGCGGTGCGCGGCCGTCAGTCCGCCGAGAGCCCGGCGTCGTGCGCCAGAATGGCGGCCTGCACCCGGTTGGCGCAGTCGAGCTTGGTGAGGATCCGGCTGATGTGCGCCTTCGCGGTGCCCGCGCCCATGTGGAGCCGCCCGGCGATCTCCGCGTTCGACAGCCCGGCGGAGACCAGCCGGAGCACGTCCCGCTCGGTGCCGGTGAGCCGCTCGATCCGGCGCCGGGCCGTCTCGGCGCCGTCCGAGCCGGCCAGCAGGTGGCGCTCGATGAGCCGGCGGGTGATCTGCGGCGCCAGGATCGACTCGCCGGTGGCGGCGACGCGCACGGACCGGATGAGCTCGGTGGGCGCGGTGTCCTTGAGCAGGAATCCGACGGCGCCGGCGCGCAGGGCCCGGGCGACGTTCCGGTCGTCGCCGAACGCGGTGAGCATGGCGACGTTGGTCCGCGGGGAGTCGCGGACGATGCCGGCCACGGCGGTGAGCCCGTCGCCGCCGGGCATGTTCACGTCCAGCAGGGCGACGTCGATCTCGTGCTCGCGGCAGGCGCGGACGGCGGCGGGCCCGTCCGGCGCCTCGGCCACGACCTCGATGTCGTCGGCGTGATCCAGGATGAGGCGGATCCCGGCGCGCATGAGCGCCTCGTCATCGGCGATGAGGGTCCGGATCACCGGGTCATTCTAGGAGCTTCAGGACGATCAGCATGGCCAGTCCGGTGACGACCGGGACGACCGCGAGCAGCCCCAGGCATCCGGCGCCCAGCGCCCGCGGCAGCGTGAGCACTTCGGCGTCGAGCGGGGCGGGCCGCTCCGGTTCGTCCACCGGGACCGAGGGCGCACCCGCGGCCGCGGGCGGCGGTACGGGCACGGGCACGGGCGGGTGCCGGTGGAGGTCGGCCACGATCTGGAAGCCGCCCTCGGGCGTCGGACCGGCGGTGAAGGAGCCGCGGAGCAGAGCGATCCGTTCTTCCAGGCCGACGAGTCCCCGGCGGGTGCCGGGGGCGCGCGGGCGCGTGCCCGGCACCGGGCCGTTGATCACCCGTACGCGGACGCGGCCGGCCTCACCGGCCACCTCGACCCTGGTGCGCGCGGACGGGGCGTGCTTGTGCACGTTCGTCAGCCCTTCCCGGACGACGCGGTGCACGGCATGGCGCGTCCGCGGATCCGCACCGTCGAGGTCCGGGCCCGTCCACACCAGCTCGACGTCGCCACCGGCCCGCCGGGACTCGGCCACGAGGCCGGCGATGTCGGCCCGGGTCCCGCTCCGCTCGCCATCGGCCTCGGCGGCGCCCTCCTCGGGATCGCGCAGGACCTCCAGGATCTCGCGCAGCTCGCTCATCGCCGTCGCCGCCGTGGTGCGCAGGAGCTCGGCCTGACCGCTCACCCGTGGGGCGTCCTTGGCCGCGGTGAGTTCCAGTGCCCCGGCGTGCATCGATATGAGGCTGAGCCGGTGCCCGAGCATGTCGTGCATCTCGGCGGCGATGCGCGCGCGTTCCTTCATGCGCGCCTTCTCCGCGTTGAGCACCTGCGCCCGTTCCAGGTAGTCGTTGCGTTCCCGCAGCACCCGGACCAGGGGACGGCGCTGCCCCAGCAGACCCCCGGCGAGCGCCGGGAACAGGAGCAGCAGCGCGGCGCTCATGGCGTGACCGGCGAGCGTCTCGGCGAGTCCGTGCGGCCCACCGGTCCCGACCGCGACCGCGACCGCGAGCAGCAGGAGCGTGTCGATGCCCGCGGTCACCAGCACCGTCGTCCACAGGCGCCGGGCGGGTCTGACGCGCCGTGCCGCCGCGTAGGTGACGACGGGCAGGACCGCCAGCGCACCGATGTTCTCGCCCGCGAACACCGGCGCGGTGGCGAGCAGCGTCGCGACCGGCCAGCGCCTGCGGGCGGGCACCAGCAGCGCCGCCCAGCACGCGCTCGCGGCGGTGGCGGCGACCAGGCCCGGCGACGGCCGCTCCATCGCGAGCGGGAAGAACCCGACGGCGAAAGCCACCACGAACGCCGCCACCTCGCCCGCGACCACGTGCCGGGGCGCGGAGCGCGCGGCGGCCCGCGCCTCCGCCGCCTCGCGGGCGACGGCCGCCGCGGCCGAACGCGTCCTTCCGAGCGGACGAGCCCCTTCGAGCAGCGGAGAAATCTGCGGACACCTCACCTTCAGTCCGATCTACCCGCACATCATGGCCAATCGGCCACGCCGTCGGGACGATCGGCACACGCCCCGGCCCCTGTCGCGCTCCTAGGCTGCGGAGCGAGAGATCGGCTCACGAAGGGATCCGCATGCGGCTGGAACCGCACACCGCCGGCACCGACGCCTCCCGCGAGGTGATGGAACCGCTGGTCGAGGCGTTCAGGCGGGCCGTCCGGCTCGGCCACTCCGCGGTGGGCACCGAGCACCTGCTCTTCGCCCTGCTGAAAGGCGAATCCGCGGCGAAGGAGCTCCTCGCGCCCACGACTCGCGTCTGCGGAACGCTGATGGGGGTCATCGCGGCCAAGGAGGACGAGGACTGGGTGAGCGCGGACGGCGCCGGCGACGCGGCGGCGACGGCCGGCGACACCCCCGATGTCGCGACGCTGCTGCGCGAGGCGGAGTGGCTGGCGTCGCAGCGGCAGGAGCGGCGAGGCGAGCGGGCGGCGCCGGAGAACGGGCGCCCGCTGCCCACCGGAGCGCTCGCCGCCGCGCTCGCCCACGCCTTCCTGCGCGCCCGCGAACTCGGCGCCTCCCGGGCGAACGAGACCCACATGCTCATGGGACTGATGCACGATCCGGGCAACCGGGCGGGCGAGGCGCTCCTCGAACGGCGCATGGATCGGGACGACCTCATCGCCCGGCTCGCCGTCCACCCGAGCGCCCGCCAGGACGGCACACCGCACACGCTCAGCCTCGACGGACTGCGCAACATGGGCATGCTCACCCAGCGGGGCCGGCTCTGGGGCGGCCTCGCCAGAACCCTCTCCAGCGGCGGATTCGGGTCGCCCGTCCTGCCCACGGTGCGCCTGGAGGCCAGGTGCCAGGCCGTCCGGCTCGGGCATTCGCACGTGACGACCGTGCATCTGCTGCTGGCCATGCTCGCCGTGGACGACCAGCTCACCGCCGCCGGCCAGCGGCTCCGCGCCGGCCTGGCCGAGCACAGCACCGGCGCCGAGCTGCTGCGCGGCCGGGGCGTCACGCTGCCCGCCGCGGTCAAGGCGGCCGCCGACCTGATCCCGGTGGACGAGGACCGTCCGGACTCGCCCGACCCGACCGACCACCCTGCCGCCCGGCAGGCGATGACCCGCGCACGCCTGCACTTCAAGGAACGCGAGGACGGCTCCGCCGGGACCACCCACCTGCTGACCGTCCTGCTGGCGGACCCCGACGACCCGTGCGACGCCCTCCTGGCCGCCGTCGGCGTGGACACCGGCGAACTCCGCCGCACCCTCGGACACTGATCCCTCCTTCCCCAAGGGCCGGCCCGGCCGGGTCAGGGGACGGACCGCAGCCGCCAGGCGTGCAGGGCCATGAGGTAGTCCAGGGCGTGCTCGGGGTCGTAGATGTCGGGGCCGAGATGGTGGTTGAGGTGCCGGATGCGGCTCCGGACCGTCTGCGGGTGGACCCGCAGGCGCTCCGCGGTGCTGACCGCGTTGAAGCCGCATTCGATGTAGGCCAGCAGCGTCTCGGCGAGGCGGTCGCGCTGGGACGGGCGGAAGCGCTCGAAGGGGGCCAGCCGCCGATCGATCACGTACCGGGTGAGGTCCGGGCTGTGCAGCAGGAGCAGCGTGGGGATGTGCTCGGCCACGTGCACCGGCGTGCGGGCGGCGATGACCTCGGCCGGCAGCCGGTCCAGGCCGCGCCGCGCGAGCCGCAGCGACAGCGCCGCCCGGCCGGGCTCCACCGTGGGCCCGACGACGGCGGGGTGGTCGCCCAGGATCCTGCGCAGGACGTCCCGGCGGCCGGGCCCGGCGGGGTCCGGGACGATCAGGCACGGGCCGTCCAGGTGCAGCGCGGGCAGCACGTCCGGCGGCAGGAAGCGCGGCACCCGCGTGGGGACGCGCCTGCTGTCGACGGCCACCACGGCGAGCGTGCGGGGCAGCGTCCAGCCGGCGTCCGCGGCGGCCTTCTCCAGCTCGTCGGGCCGGCAACCCGGGCGCAGGAGCGCTTCGAGGAGCCGCCGGCGGGCGCGGTCGGCCCCGGCGGCCGGCTCGCCGCTGGCGAGGACCGCCGCGTACCCCGCGGCGGCGGCGTGCCGCAGCCGGTTGATGTAGGTCAGGCCGCTGCGGACCAGGCGCCCGGCCTCGTCGGGAGTGGTGGTGAAACCGTGCCCGAGGGCGCCTTCGGTGAGCCGCTGCGTCGCGACCCCGCCGGCGATGGACAGGGCCTCCTGGAGGTCGGCGAGGTCGCGCCCGGCGCGGGCCTCCGCCTCGCCGAGCAGCCAGAAGACGTCCAGGACGGGGGCCGGGACGGCGTCGTCCTGTTCGAGCGCCGCCGGGAAGCCGCACAGCGCCTCCTGGATCGCCTGCGTCAGCAGATCGGGCCGGTACGGCTCGCGCGCGGCCCGGGGCTCGCTGGGAGGCGGGCCCCATTCGTAGGCGAGGATCTGGGAGCGCGCGGCATGGGCCGCCGCGACCGCGATCGAGGGGGCGGCCTCGGGCAGGCGGGCACGCTCGACGAGACTCCGCGCCAGTTCGTCGCGCCGCCGGGCCTTCCTGCCTGCCCGCCGGTCGGGTCTGGGTGGGGATTGCGTGGTCATGCGCGCCGGTGCCGGTGGGCGGGGCAGGGGTCGTCTGGAGTCGGGCCGTCCACGGCGAACTCCTCCGCAGGGGGCGTCACAACCGACACTGATGTCGGTTATTTGGCCACCCACTATGAGCACGCCCCAGCCAGACGTCAAGCCCCCAGAGACGCTGAACTCCCCACCTTCCTCCCCTTGCTCACAACGTCGACTCGACACTGATGTCGGTATAGCGCCAGAGAGGCGCGCGGAACGCCGCCGGGGACGGATCAGCGGCGGGGGCGCTCGGGCGGCCTGATCCGCACCCGCTCGGTCTCGGGGACGTTCTCGATGTCGTCGAGTTGCGCGACGACCGTGTCGCGCAGGTCGTCGTAGTCGCGGAAGGAGAAGTCGTTGAACAGGGTGTAGCCGGTCCACATCAGGTTGGCGCACACCCGCGGCGACACCCGGCCCGTCGCCGCGCCCATGCCGACCAGCGCCACCGAGCCGACGCTGCCCGGCGCCCGCTCGTTCTGCAGGTGGATCGCCTGGAACGCGGCGGCGCACGCCAGGGCGACGTTCAGCGTCTCGCTCACGTCCTGCGACGACTGCTCCATCGTCGGCGTCGAGATCAGGAACCCCGGGTTCGTCGCCCCCGACGGCACGCACACCGCGCTCCCGACCGGGAGCCTTCCCCCGAACTCGTCGCGGATGGCGCGCTGGACGCGCAACTGGATGCCCGCGCCGAGATGGCGCTTGATGATCGCGTCGACGCCGCCGTCCATCCGCCCGCGGGCGTTGGTCGGGCTGACCCAGGCGTCGACGCGCCGGTCGAGAATCGACCCCCGTTGAATCTCGATCCCGGGGGTGTCGGCGAACGCCGCCTGCCACGCCTCGACGACTTTAGCGTTGATGTCGGTCAGTACCACCTTGAGCGGCGGCGGCATGCGATTGACGGTCATGGATCACTCCGGTTCGCGAGGGGGCTTTTTCCGGCTGCCACGAACCTACCGCGAGCCTCTGACAAAACGGCCGGCCGCCGGAGAAGCACGGCCGATCTTCGTGATTGCGAGTGTCATGACCGGGTGTTACTCTGCCGTGTGCTTCCGCCGGCCGGGCCTTGAAAGCCGGGAAATCCCATCGCTCCACCCCGGTTCTTCTCCATCGCTTCCAGGGCCTTCGCGCGGACCATTCACCGCCCCCGGTCGACCGTGCCGCCACGGGCACGTTTCGCAATTCTGGAGCCACGATGAGCGACGCCGATTCCCCCGGCCCGAACGACCCGAACGACCCGCTCGCCCTCACCGAACTGTTCAAGGGCGGCGGCGAGCCGTGGCTGCCGCTGCTGAAGCCCGTCATCGAGGCGCAGCCGGCCGCGGCCACGTTCATCGGGCCGGGCCGCGGCCCGGCGGTGGTCCCGGTCCGGGAGCTGACCTTCCAGGCGCTCAAGCCCAATCCGCCGCACAAGTGGAAGGTCGTCGTCTTCGGCCAGAACCCCTACCCGCGGCCGGAGAGCGCCACCGGCATCGCCATGTTCGACAACACCTTCCACGACTGGAAGGACAGCCAGTTCGGCAGGGTCGTCAGCATCCGCTGCATCATCAAGGCCGCGGCGATGTGGAAGTACGGCATCCCGAAGAAGACGCCGATCGCCGATATTCGCAAACTGCTGAAGCAGCAGGACACCGTGCAGCCGCCGGAATGGTTCCAGGCGATGCTCACGCAGGGCGTGCTGCTTTTGAACGCGGCGCTCACCGCCAGCACCGACGGGGCGATGGCCACCGACCGGCACACCGCGTTCTGGCGGCCGGTCGTCGAACGGCTCGTCGAGGAGATCCTGAAGGCCAAGCAGGACGCCGACGAGCAGGACCGCGGCGTGGTCTTCGCGTGGTGGGGGGCGCACGCGCGCAATCTGAAGAAGGTCGTCCTCGAACTCCAGAAGAAATACCCCGGGGTCGAGGTGCGTCATATCGACCATCCCAATCCCGCGGCGCAGGGCGATATCTTCTGCGAGGGCGACCATTTCCGCCTGGTGAACGCGGCGCTCGCGTCGGTCGGCGCCGACGAGGTCGACTGGCTGCCGAGCACGGGGTGGAACGAGGCCGCCGCGCAGGGCGGCGGGTCGGACGCGGGCACGGCCGACCGCATGGGGGCGTTCATCGCGTCCACGATGGAGCTGCACCAGCTCTACCTCGAACGGCTCGCCAGCGTCAAAGACGAGGGGCTGGTCCTTCCCGCCATCGCGGGCGTGTTCGACACCCCGCTCATGGACTTCCGCGAGGCCGTCGCCCCGGTGGCCGGGCTGCTGCGGGGTCTCGACGGGCACGTGACGCGGTCGCACGGGTTCGGCAAGAGGCAGGCGGACGCCGTGGACGGCCGCCTGTCCGCCGACGAGATCGCGGCCCTCTACCTCTACACCTGCGAATCGGCGTTCTACCGGCAGATCAACGCGACGCTGCGCGACCCGGACCGCGCCCGGGCCGTCCCGTACCTGCCCTACCTGCGGCTCCTCTTCTCGGCCGTGTCGCGACTGCCGGCCCGCAAGGAGCCGTTGTGGCGCGGGGTGTCGCTGGACCTGCGGGCGCAGTATCCGCTCGGCCGGACCGTGACCTGGTGGGGCGTGTCCTCGTGCACGTCGGAGATCGGCGTGGCCCGGGCGTTCCTGGGCCACCGCGGCAAGCGGACGCTCTTCGAGGTGACGCCCGTCCGCGCCGTGGGCATCCGGTCCTTCTCCGCGTTCACCGGCGAGGAGGAGTTCATCCTGCCGCCCGGCACCCAGCTCAAGGTGACCGACGTGAAGGCCGAGCGCGGCGGCCTGTGCACCGTGAAGCTGACCGAGCTGCCCGAGCAGACCCTGGTGTCCTGAACGAACACGGCCTGGCCGCCGTGACTGAGGGAAATCACCTGTGGCGGGTGATGCCCGCGACGGCGCCGCGCACGACGGTCGGTCTCATGGTCCACGCCACTGGAGGATGGCCATGAACGAACTCGCACAACCCGTCGCCGCGACCGGCTACCCGCTGCTGAACCTCTTCTGGACGATGCTGTGGTTCTTCCTGTGGGTCGTCTTCCTCATGGTGCTCTTCAGGATCCTCACCGACGTCTTCCGCGACGACCGGCTGAGCGGCTGGGCCAAGGCGGGCTGGACGGTCCTGGTCATCGTGCTGCCCTTCCTCGGTGCCCTGATCTACCTGGTCGCGCGGGGCAAGGGCATGGGCGAACGCGACCAGCGCGAGATCGAGAAGCGCGACGCCCGGTTCCGGGCCTACGTCCAGGAGGCCGCCGGGACGCCGGAGCACGCGCCGGAGCAGGCCAGTGCTACCCACGCCGACGAGCTGGCAAAGCTGGCCGACCTCAAGCAGCGCGGCGCCCTCAGCGACGACGAGTACGCACGCGCCAAGACCAAGATCCTCACCTGACCCCGCCGTTCCGGGTGAACGCCAGCCTGCACAGGCGCGGCCAGTCCAGGCGCGGCCTGGGCCTGGGGCCGCGGCGGCGGTGGCGCGGCACGCGCACCCGCAGGGCGCCCGGCTCGATCCGGCATCGCACCGGTGCCGGCAGGGTGAGCGCCTCGCCGTCGACGCCGACCGGGATCTCGGCGATGTCGGCGTCGATGACGGCCTCGCCGGCGGTCAGCGCGGTGAGGCCGGAGCCGTGCCGGCCGCGCAGCATGCCGGCGGCCTGGACGGCGTTGTCGACGGTGACGCCCAGGACGCCGAGGACCCCGGAGTCCAGCCGCTCGCGGCGTCCCAGACCGGCGGGATCGCCGCCCTGGTAGGGGTTGTTGCTCACCAGGACGGCCTGCGGCCCGTCGATGACCGTGCCCGCGGCGCGGACGGTCAGCCGGGGGCCGCGGTGGCCGGTCAGGAGGTCGGGGAGCATCCGCAGGGTGGTCGCGGCCTTGTCCTCGCGGTACTCGGGGCTCTGCACGACGGCCGCGTAGGCGCCGAACGAGGCGGTGTTGACGAAGACGCG
Source organism: Actinomadura rugatobispora (assembly GCF_055379765.1). Lineage (NCBI taxonomy): Bacteria > Bacillati > Actinomycetota > Actinomycetes > Streptosporangiales > Thermomonosporaceae > Actinomadura > Actinomadura rugatobispora. Next base: position 4,250,728 of record NZ_AP029191.1, read on the forward strand.
GTCCCCGACGCGGCCGATGTCGACGCGCAGTTCGACGCCGTCGGTGAGGGCGTCCAGGCAGGTGGACGGGTCGCTCCGGTCCAGGCCGAGGTCCAGGGCGAAGTGGTTGCGGGTCCCGGCCGAGATGACCATGAACGGGACGTCGTGGCGGGCGGCGACCCCGGCGACCAGGGCCTGCGTCCCGTCGCCTCCGGCCACCCCGAGCAGGTCGGCGCCGTCGAGCACGGCGTGCCGGGCCAGCGCGGCGAGGTCCTGCGGCCAGTCGGGGTCGAGCACCACGACGTCGGCGCCGAGCTCCCTGGCCCGGTCGGCCAGGTGGAACCGCTCCACCTTCCCGCCGCCCGAACGCGGATTCATGATCAGGAAGGGGTGCCGGGGGCGCCGGGCGGGGCGCTCGGCGGTGCCGCGCGCACCGCCGCCCCCGCTCAGCGCGGCTCGCCCGGCGCCCACCGCCAGGGCCCAGAGGACGAGGGACAGCAGCACCGCCCACAGCACCCCGACTACGGCGTAATGGACCACGACGGCGACCGGCGCGGCCACCACCAGGACCCCGGCCAGCAGCCGGGGCGCGCCGCGGCTCGTGAGGAACCACCAGACCGCCGCGGTCGCCACCGCCAGCCCCGCCAGGCCCGTGACCAGCAGGGCGACGCTCCGCAGCCCGGCGGCGAGGATCACGGGCAGCGTCGCGGCGGCCCCGAGGGCCAGGGAGGCCCGCGCGGCCCGGCGCTCCCCGGCATGGTTGTCGCTGGTATCCGGCACAGGGGACATCCCACCCGCCCGCGCGGCCGGCCCGCATCACCTCGCACGGGTGATGCGGGGCCCGGCCCAGGCCAGCGGGGTTCCACGCCGGTGCAATGAGGGCGGAAAGTCCCTTGATCTCCGACTTGTCCAGGGGCTCTCCTTGAAGTGAGCCGGCCGGATGCACGGCCGGGTCGCAGCGATGGAACCGCCGTCACAGGTGAGGCGCATGGCCGTCCAGTCGCAGATCACGAGGGCGTTCCCCGGCTGGGTCGTTCGCCGGCCCCGGCTGGAGGAGCGGCTGAGGAGGGGCGTCCAGGGCCCGCTCACGCTGGTGACCGGGCCGCCGGGCGCGGGCAAGACGGTCGCGGTCTCGTCCTGGGCCGCGACGGGGACGTGGCGGCCCGCGGCCCTGTGCTGGATCACCTGCGACGACACGACGGCGACCGTCGGGCGGTTCTGCCGCGCGCTGATCACGAGCCTGCGCCGGGCCGGGATCGACCTGCCCGTCGCCCCGTCCGGGCGCCGTGACGGGGGCGACGACGAAGCCCTCTCGTGGGAGCTCGGCGAAGCGCTGTCCGAGCTGGCCGCGCCCGTCATCGTCGTACTGGACGATTTCCCGGCGCGGCCCGGATCGGCGCCCGCCCAGGTCGTGACCTGCCTGCTGCGGCACGCGCGGCCGGTCCTGCGCGCGGTCGTCCTGGCCCGCGGCGAACCGTCCCTGCCGCTGCACCGCCACCGGCTGGCCGGCGAGCTGACCGAGATCCGGGCCGGCGACCTGGCGTTCGCCGATCACGAGAGCGCCGCGGTGCTCGCCCGGCACGGCGTGCGGCTCGCCCCGGCGGCGCTGCGGACGCTCCAGGAGCGGACCGGCGGCTGGCCCGCCGGGATCAGGCTCGCGGCGATGGCGATGGCGGGCCGTCCCGACCCGGACGCGGTCGCGGCGCGCTTCTCCGGCGACGACGACGGCGTCGTGGGCTACCTGCGGGAGGAGGTCGTGGACGCGCAGCCGCCCGGCACGCGGGAGCTGCTGCTGGCGACGAGCGTCGCCGACCGGATCGACGCCGGGCTGGCCGGCGGACTGGCCGGTGAGGCGGGACGGGCCTTCCCGGACCTGGTCCGGCGCAACGCGTTCGCGGTGCCGCTGGGGCACGGCTGGTACCGCTATCCCCCGATGTTCGGGGAGGCGCTGCGGACCGTCCTGGAGCGCGAATCGCCCGGCCTGGCCCCCGTCCTGCACCGGCGGGCGGCGGCCTGGTTCGAGCGGGCGGGCCTGCTGGGCGAGGCCGTCGGGCAGGCCGCCCGCGCCGGGGACTGGCGGTACGCGGCGCGCCTGGTCGTCGACCGGCTCGCGATCGGCGGCGTCCTGGGCCTGGCGCCGCGCGAGCACCTGGACCGGGCCTTCGACGCCATGCCGCGTGAGGCCGTGCTCGGCTGCGCCGGCCCGGAGCCCGCCATCGTGGCGGCGGCCGCCGCCGCGGCGCGCGGGGACGATCCCGCGTGCGCCGCCGCGCTGGAGCACGCCCGCGCGGGGCTCGGGCCGTCATCGGACGGTGCCGATCCGGCGGCCCGGCTGTGCCTGGCGGCCGTCGAGCTGTGCCGGCCCGGCCTCCCCGCGTTCGCCGGGGCCGCCGGGACCTTCGCCAGGGTGGCGGCGCTGTGCCGTGAAGTGCCCGAGCCGGCTCTCGACGCGTCCCCGGACCTGCTGGCGCTGGCGCACGCGTGCGGCGGGCGCTCCCACCTGTGGCGCGGGGAGTTGCGCGAGGCGGCGCGGCTGTTCGGCGAGGCGCTGGCCGCCGCCGAACGAGCGGGCGGCTCCGCCCAGAGCCTGGAGTGCCTGGGCGACCTGGCGCTCACCCGGGCGCTGCTCGGCGACGTCGGGCGGGCCGCGGGCCTGGTGGCGCGGGCGGGGCGGCGGTCCGGGACGCCGGCGTCCCCGGGCAGCCGTGGCGCCGTGACGCTGCACCTCGCCCGGGCCTGGGTCGATCTGGAGCAGTGGCGCCTGGACGCGGCGCGGGCCGAGCTCGCCCGCGCCGCGCTGGCGTTCCCGGCCCCGCCCGATCCGCTGCCGGCGGTCGTGCACGCCCTGCTGGCCGCCCGCACGGAACTGGGACGGGGGCGGCCGGAGCGGGCCCTGGACGATCTGCGGCCCGCCGAGATGATCGTCCCGCGTCCGGCCTGGCTGGCGCGCCGCCTGGCGCTGGTGTCGGCGGAGGCGCACGCCCTGCGCGGCGAGAGCGGCCCGGCGCGGGCGGCGGCGGAGCGCGCCGGCGGGCGGGGGCAGCTCGACGCGGCGGTGGCGCTGGCCCGCGCCGACCTCGGCGACGGCGCGCCGGACGCGGCGGCCCGGCTGCTCAGGCGGTCCCTGCGGGGGCCGTTCGAGGCGCCCGCGGACGCGCGGGTGGAGGCGTGGCTGCTCGACGCCGGGCTGTCCTTCGGGCTCGGCGATCCTTCGCGGGGCCGGCGCTGCCTGGACCGGGCCCTGCGGCTGGCGGGCCGCGAGGGGATCGGGAGGCCGTTCGCGATGGCGCGCGGCTGGCTGCTGCCCGTGCTGAACCGCGATCCGGACCTCGCGCGGCAGCACAGGCGGCTGCTGGAGCCGCTGGGCCTGGCGCCGCGGAACGGCGGGACGCCTCCCCCGGAGCCGGGGCCAGGGCCTGAGCCGGGCGCCGAGCCGCTTCCGGTGGAACGGCTCAGCGGCCGCGAGCTGGACGTCCTGCGGCTCCTCGCCCAGATGATGACGACCGAGGAGATCGCCGACCGGCTGTGCCTGTCGGTCAACACCGTCAAGACCCACCTGCGGAACATCTACCGCAAGCTGGCGGTGACGCGGCGGGGGGCGGCGGTCAGGCGGGCCCGGCAGCTGTCGCTCCTCGGCCCCGGTTCCGGCGCGCCCGCCCGCCGGAGCGCCTCCTGACACCCCTCCGCACGCATCCGCCCTGGTGAGTTGCGCCCTCTACATATTTCGAAACACAACTTCCCAAAAGGTAGAGCCTCATTCTACATTGGTGTCGTTCAGCTGACCGAGGGCGGCGCACAGGAGGTTCCCGGGTGGGCAACGATGCGTTCGACGGCATACGTGTCGTCGAACTCGCACAGTGGGTGTTCGTTCCGGTGGCCGGCGCGCTGCTCGCCGACTGGGGCGCGGACGTCATCAGGGTGGAGAACCCGGCCGGCGACCCGTACCGGGGTCTGGCCACGCAGGGCATCGGGACCGACAGCGACGGCATCAACCTGTCGGTCGCCCTCGCGAACCGCGGCAAGCGCTCGGTCGCGCTGGACCTGCGCACCGACGAGGGCCGGAAGCTGCTCGACAAGCTCCTGGAGACCGCCGACGTCTTCCTCACCAACTTCCGCCCCGCCGTCCTGCGCCGGTACGGCCTCGACTCCGCCGAGCTCACCCGCCGCTTCCCCAAGCTGGTGTACGCGCGCGGCCACGGCTTCGGCGTCCGGGGCGAGGGGGCCGACCGGCCCGGCTACGACTCCTCGGCCTTCTGGGCACAGGGCGGCATGGCCCACGTGCTGACCCCGCCGGACCGGGACCACCCCATCAACCAGCGCGGCGCGCTCGGCGACCGCAACGGCGGCATGGCGCTGGCGTTCGGCATCGCGACCGCGCTGCTGAAGCGCGAGCGCAGCGGCGAGGGCTCGGTGGTGGACGTGTCGCTGCTGGCCACGGCGATGTGGACGCTGTCGTCGGACGTGCTCGCAGCGCTCGCGGGCGGGAAGCCCCGCGCCACCGCCGGCCGCGGCGGCGCGGTCAACCCGCTCGTGGGCGCCTACGGGACCAAGGACGGCCGCCACATCCAGCTCGTCTTCCTCCAGGCGGACCGCTACTGGGCGGACTTCTGCCGGCTCGTCGGACGCGAGGAGCTGATCGAGGACCCCCGCTTCGCCGACCTGAAGGCGCGCGCGGAGAACCTCGAAGCGTGCGTCGCCGAGCTGGAGGCCGAGTTCGCCAAGCGGACGTTCGAGGAGTGGAAGGAGCTGCTGACCGGGATCGACGCCCCGTGGGCGCCCGTCCAGGCGGTCGAGGAGCTGCTCACCGACCCGCAGGTGCTGGCCAACGACTACATCGGCGAGGTGGAGACCGAGGACGGCCGCAAGTACTCGCTGCCGAACGTCCCGGTGCAGTTCGACGAGCGGCCCGCCGCGCTGGGCCGGGCGCCTGAGCACGGCGAGCACACCGAGACGGTCATGCTCGAACTCGGCTACTCCTGGGAGCAGATCGCCGAACTCAAGGACGCGGGGGCGATCCCGTGACCGCGGCCCAGCGCCCCGTCCCGGCGCCGGACGAGCTCTCCGCCCCCTACTGGGAGGCGGCGGCCGCGCACACCCTGGTCGTGGCGCGCTGTTCCCGCTGCGAGTCGTACGTGGTTCCGCCCGGTCAGGCGTGCCCGAACTGCCACACCTCCGAGCCGATGTTCACGTTCGAGCGGGTGAGCGGGCGGGGCAGCGTGCGGTCCTGGACGGTGATGCGGCAGTCGTTCCTGCCGGGGTTCGCCGAGGAGGTGCCGTTCGTGCTGGTGGACGTGGAGCTGGCCGAGCAGGAGGAGCTGCGCCTGATCGGCCGCCTCCTGGACGGCCCGGACGCGCCCCTGCGGATCGGCGCCCCCGTGAAGGTGGCGTTCGAGGACGTGGCCGAGGGCGTCTCCGTTCCCGCGTTCGTGCTCGGAGAGGAGAGCGCGTGAGCGCACGGTTCAAGTCCTCCAACCAGGTCGCGATCGTCGGTTACGCGCACAGCGCCGTCCAGCGGCACGCCAAGCGCCCGCTGGGCGCGATCGCCACCGAGACAGCGCGCGACGCGATCGCCGACGCCGGGTTGCAGGTGCCCCAGGTGGACGGCTTCGTCACGGCGTCGCTGTTCCCGACCTCCGGCGCCCACGCCGTCGAGGACGGGGTGAGCATCGTGTCGGCCAACTGGCTGGCCGAGAGCCTGGGCGCCGACGCCCGCTACGTCGCGGGCTTCCAGGGGATCGGGCAGATCTCCGGTTCGGTCTCGATCGCGGTGAACGCGATCGCCAGCGGCGCCGCCGACTACGTCGTGCTGCACCGGGCGCTGCACAATCCGGCGGGCAAGTACCACGCCAACCCGATGCGCGAGGCCACGGGCCCGCAGCAGTACACGGCCCCGGCCGGGTTCTTCGGGCCGCTGGCGATGATCGGGCTGCCCTACAACGAGTACCTCCAGCGCTACGGCGCCAAGCGTGAGGCGATGGCGGCCACGGTCGTGGAGGCCCGCAAGAACGGCGCCCGGATCCCGTGGTCGTACTGGTACGAGCGGCCGCTGACGGTGGACGACTACATGGCGGCGCCGATGATCAACGACCCGGTGTGCCGGTTCGACGCCGACATCCCGGTCGACGGCGTCGCCGCGTTCGTCCTGACCTCGGCCGAGCGCGCCCGCGACCTGCCGCACAAGCCCGTCCACGTCGCCGGTTACGCCTCCAGCCCGCCGCCCAGGCGCAGGCTCCCGCTGCACTGGCCGCTGGACGACATCATGACCGGCGGCGCCGAGACGGCCCGCCGCCTGTGGGAGAGCAGCGGCCTGCGCCCCTCCGACGTGGACCTGCCCCAGGTCTACGACGGGTTCTCGCCCTTCATCTGGTTCTGGCTGGAGGTCCTGGGCCTGTGCCCGGTCGGGGAGGCGCACCGCTTCATCACCGACGGCGGCATCGACAGCGACGACCCCGCCGCGCTGCCCGCGCTGTCGGGCGGCGGCGCGATCGGCAACGGCCGCATGCACGGCATCCCGCAGATGCTGGAGTGCTACCTGCAGCTGTCGGGACGGGCCGGCGAGCGCCAGCGGCGGAACGTGACGGTCGGGCTGGCCTGCCACTCCTCGCCCCACTACGGGGGCGCCGTCGTCTACACCAACGAGCCCGGGTGACCCCGGCCGCTCACACGCGACCGGCAGTTACGCCGCCCGGCGGCGAGAAAGGGAACGCGCCCATGGAAGGCATCCTCTCGGAACGGCGCTCGTATGTGGCCGGTAAATGGGTGGAGGGCGACCAGCCCTTCGCCGTGGAGAACCCGGCCGACGAGTCGACCGTGACCGAGCTCCCCTCGACCCCGCTGCCCGAGGTCGAGCGGGCCATCGTCGAGGCCCGGAGCAGCTTCGACAGCGGGGTGTGGGCGGACCTCGCGCCCGCCGAGCGGGCCCGCGTACTGTACGCCTTCCTCGACCACTTCGCGGCGTCGCGCGACGCGCTCGTCGCGACGATGATCGCCGAGGCCGGGCAGCCCACGTCCTTCGCCGAGCGCGCGCAGTTCCAGGCGGGGCTGGCGATCGCCCGGGGGACGATCGACCTCTACCTGTCGATGACGCACGAGGAGACCAACCCCGTCCCCACCGACGAGCTGCTCCGCGGCCGGGTGGCGCTCAGCCTGCGGCGGCACGAGCCGGTCGGCGTGGTGGCGGCGATCACCCCGTACAACGGGGCGATCATCATGGCCATCCAGAAGCTGATCCCGGCGCTGATGGCGGGCAACTCGGTGATCCTGCGGCCCAGCCCGCTGACGCCGCTGTCCTCGCTGGTGTTCGGCGCCGCGGCGGACGCGGCCGGGCTGCCGCCGGGCGTGCTCAGCGTGGTGGTGGAGGGCGGCTCGGCCGGTGCCGAGCTGCTGACCACCCACCCGGCCGTGGACATGGTCTCCTTCACCGGGTCCACCGTCGTGGGCCGGGCGATCCTCGCGCAGGCGGCGCCCACGATCAAGCGGGTGGCGCTGGAGCTGGGCGGCAAGTCGGCGCAGATCTACCTGCCCGACGCCGTCGAGAAGGTCGCGGCCGGCGCGCTCGCCGTCGTCGCCACCACCGCGGGCCAGGCGTGCGTGGCCGCCACCCGCATGGTGGTGCCGCAGGACCGCAAGGACGAGGTGATCGAGACGGTCTCCAAGGCCTACTCCGCCCTCGTCGTCGGCGCGCCCACGGACCCGAAGACCACGATGGGGCCGGTCGTCAGCGCCGCGCAGCGGGAGCGCTGCGAGCGCTTCGTGGCCCTGGCCGTGGAGAACGGCGGCAGGGTGGCCCGCGGGGGCGGCCGCCCGGCGGGTCTGGACCGCGGCTACTACTTCGAGCCGACCGTCCTGGACCTGCCCGACAACTCCAACCCGGCGGCGCAGGAGGAGATCTTCGGCCCGGTCATCTCGATCATCGGCTACCGCGACCTCGACGACGCCGTCCGGATCGCCAACGACAGCGAGTACGGCCTGTCGGGCCAGGTCTACGGCGCCGACACCGCGCAGGCCACGGCGATCGCCCGGCGCCTGCGCACCGGCGCGGTCAACGTCAACACGGCGCTGTTCAGCGCCTACGCCCCCGGCGGCGGCTACAAGCAGAGCGGCCTCGGCCGCGAGCGCGGAACCGACGGCATCCGCGCCTACCAGGAAGTGAAGCACATGGTGGTCGGCGAGCTCCGCTGAGCCCACCCCCGCAAGGAGCCCGTAGCAAGGAAGGAAGGGACCCATGACCTCCAACCTCAACCTGGACTGGCTGATCTCGGTCGACGACCACGTCCTGGAGCCCCCGAACGTGTGGACCGACCGCGTCCCGGCCAAGGACCGCGACCGCGCCCCGCACATCGGGTACGACGACAACGGCATGGACTTCTGGGTCTATGACGGCAAGAAGTACCCCAGCTCCGGCCTGAGCGCCGTGGTCGGCAAGTCCAAGGAGGAGTTCAGCCCCGAGCCGCTCCCCTACAGCGAGATGGCCCCCGGCTGTTACGACCCGCTGGCCCGGATCAAGGACATGGACCGCGCGGGCATCCTCGCCTCGCTGTGCTTCCCGACGGTGACCCGGTTCTGCGGGCAGCTGTTCATGGAGGCCAGCGACCGCGACTTCGGCCTGGTGTGCCTGAAGGCGTACAACGACTGGATGATCGAGGAGTGGTGCGGGTCGGCGCCCGGCCGCTACATCCCGCTGATCCTGATCCCGCTGTGGGACCCGCGGCTGGCGGTCAAGGAGATGGAGCGCTGCGCCAACAAGGGCGCCACCACCTTCGCCTTCTCCGAGAACCCCGAGCCCCTCGGCCTGCCGACCATCCACGACAAGGACGGCTACTGGGAGCCGGTCATGGCCGCGGCCAACGACCTGGAGATGGTCGTGTCCATGCACGTCGGCTCCTCCTCGCAGCTGCCGCAGATCTGCAAGGACGCGCCGTTCATGGCCAACCTCACCTGGGGCGCCACCCGCACCTCCGGGACGATGCTGTCGTTCCTGTTCAGCGGGCTGTTCCAGCGCTACCCCAACCTCAAGATCGCCCTGTCGGAGGGCGAGGCCGGCTGGATCCCCTACTTCCTGGAGCGCGCCGAGCAGGTCCTCGACAAGCAGCGCCACTGGGTCAAGAAGGGCGTCCGCTTCCAGCAGCACGCCGGCGCCAGCGGCATCGACCTGGACACCCTGGACATCCGGGGCACCTTCCGGGACCACATCTTCGGCTGCATCATCGACGACGCGCACGCGATCGCCAGCATCGAACTCGGTCACATCCCCGAGGACAACATCATGTGCGAGACCGACTACCCGCACTCCGACACCACGTGGCCCGACTCGATCAGCGTGATCAAGAACCGGATCAACCACCTGCCGGAGGAGACCCAGTACAAGATCCTGCGCGGCAACGCCGAGCGCCTCTACCGGTTCACCCCGGCCGAGCCGCCCGTCCTGGCCACCGCCTGAACGGACCGGACCCGACATGACCGACCCGACCGTCACCGTCGACCGGGAACTGTGCCTGGGCAGCGGCATGTGCATCGTGTACGCGCCCGAGACCTTCGCCCATGACGACGAGGCCAAGGCCGTCGTCGTCGACCCGGCGGCGGATTCCCTCGACGCCCTCCGGACCGTGGTGGACGCCTGTCCCACCGGCGCGATCCGGCTGACCGACCACGCACCGGACACGGACGGAGCAGAGAAGTGAGCGGCAAGCTGCTCGAAGGCAAGAACGCCATCGTCACCGGCGCCGGCTCCGGGGTCGGCGAGGCCGCCGCGGTCCGGTTCGCCGAGGAGGGCGCGCGCGTGGTGTGCGCCGACATCCGGCTGGAGACGGTCAAGGAGACGGTCCGCCGGATCGAGGAGGCCGGGGGCACCGCCGTCGCCGTCGAGTGCGACGTCTCCCGCGAGGACGACGTCGTCTCGATGGTGGCGGCGGCCGCCGAACGCTTCGACCGGCTCGACGTCATCTACAACAACGTGGGCGTCCCGACACCGCGCCTGGGCGCCAAGCTGGAGGACCACACCGCCGAGGACTTCCTGCGCCTGGTCGGGGTCAACTTCGGCGGCGTGTTCTACGGCTCCAAGCACGCGGTCCTGCAGTTCAAGCGGCAGGGCACCGGCGGCGTCATCCTCAACACCGGCTCGGTCGCGGGCATGGTCGCCTGGGGCGGGTCGGTGTACGGCGCCACCAAGGGCGCGGTGCACCAGCTCACCCGCGCCGTCGCCATCGAAGGGGCGCCGTTCGGCATCCGGGCCAACGCCATCTGCCCGGCCGGGATGCCCTTCACCGGCTTCATGGCCGCCGGAGGGCTGGACACCGGCGGCGCCGCCCAGGAGGCGGTGACCCGGCAGACGGCGGAGAACCACCCGCTGGGCCGTCCCATCACGGCCGAGGACTGCGCCGAGGCCGCCGTCTACCTGGCCTCCGACCGGGCCGCCAACATCACCGGCGTGCTGCTGCCGGTCGACGGCGGCTACGTGGCGAAGTGACGTGAAGAGAAGAGCGACATGACCGAGAACAGCACGACGGAACAGCTCGACCGTGACCGCGTACGCGAACTGTTCGACCTGCGCAGCTCCTACAACGCGCACATGGGCGGCGGGTACCGGGACGACCCGTACCCGATCTGGAAGCGGCTGCGGGAGCAGGCCCCGGTGCACCCGGGGATCGTCCACGAGCTGACCGGGTTCGAGGGGCCGGCGTTCTTCCAGGGCCTGCCGCACCCCGACCGGCCGCACTTCTCCGCCTTCACCTGGGAGGCGTGCGACGCCGCGTACCGCAACGCCGAGGTGTTCTCCGCCTCGCTGCAGCCGGTCGACCCCAACAACGGCAACTACGACGCCATGAACAGCATGCTGTCGATGGGCGGTGACCAGCACCGCCGCTACCGCCAGCTGGTCCAGCCGTCCTTCGTGCCGGCCAAGGCCGAGTGGTGGATCCGCAACTGGATCGAGGAGACCGTCCACCACCTCATCGACGGGTTCGCCGCCGAGGGCCGCGCCGAGCTGAACGTGGACTTCTGCGCCGCCATCCCGGTCCTGACCATCACCGGCAGCTTCGGCGTCCCCGTCGACCAGGCCCTCGACATCCGGGAGGCCCAGTCCCGGCCGGGCGACCTGGTCGAGATGATCAAGCCGATCGTGGCCGCCCGCCGGGAGAACCCGCAGGACGACCTGATCAGCATCCTGGTCGAGGCCGAGATGAAGGACGACAACGGCGTCCCGCAGCGCCTCACCGACGACGAGATCTACTCCTTCGCCGTCCTGCTGCTGACCGCCGGGTCGGGCACCACCTGGAAGCAGATGGGCATCACCCTCACCGCCCTCCTCCAGCGCCCCGAGGTGCTGAAGAAGGTCAACGAGGACCGGACGCTGCTGCGCCCGGCGATCGAGGAGGCCCTGCGCTGGGTGCCCACCGACCCGATGTTCTCCCGGTACGTCACCCGCGACATCGACTTCCACGGCGTCCACCTGCCCGAGGGCTCGGTGCTGCACATCTGCCTGGGCGCGGCCAACCGCGACCCGGCCCGCTGGGACAACCCCGACGACTACGACATCACCCGCAAGACCAAGGCGTCCTTCGCCTTCGGCGGCGGCGCCCACATCTGCCTGGGCATGCACGTCGCCCGCGCGGAGATGCGGGTCGGGATCGGCGCCCTGCTGGACCGGCTGCCGAACCTGCGGCTCGACCCCGACCGCGAGCCGCCCCGGTTCATCGGCATGTACGAGCGCGGCGCCACCGAGATCCCCGTCGTCTTCGGATGACCTCCCCCATGAGCCTCTGCGAAGGAGCACGCACGTGACCGAAGCCGGTTACCAGAAGCCCGACCTCGACCTCGTCGGCGCCGCGCACGTGAAGCGCTACCGGGAGACCGACGGCGAGGTCGGCTACGAGTGGAACGGCGCGAACATCCTGCTGCTCACCACCAAGGGCCGCAAGAGCGGGCAGGAGCGCACCTCCGCCCTGATCTTCGGGCGGGACGGCGACGACTACCTCGTCGTGGCCTCCACGGGCGGCATGCCCAAGCACCCGGCGTGGTATCTGAACCTCGAGGCCGACCCGAACGTGGAGATCCAGGTCAAGGCCGAGAAGATCCCCGTCGTGGCGCGGACGGCCCCGGAGCCGGAGCGGTCCCGGCTGTGGAAAATCGCGACGAGCTACTGGCCCAACTACGATACTTACCAGACGCGCACCGAGCGGGTCATCCCGGTCGTCGTGCTGTCCCCGAGGCGAGAAGGCACCACCACGTGACGACGAAGGATGCGATGCCCGCCGCCGGCCGCGACACGCCGGCCGGCGGCGGCACGGCGGCGGGTCCCGGCACGACCGGCGACCCGCCGGCATCCTGGGCCGACCGGGCCGCGGACCGGTCCCCTTCAGTCCAGCGCTCGCGCACGCGCAGCGTCCGGCAGGTGAAGGGGATCGTGGACGCGGCCCGTCGGCTCATCCGCACCAAGGGGTCCTCCTTCACCACGCAGGAGCTGGCGAAGGAGGCCGGGATCGCGCTGCAGACGTTCTACCGGCACTTCGCCGGCAAGGACCAGCTCCTCCTCGCCGTCTTCGAGGAGGAGATCACCACGGCGGCCGCCCGCACCGACGCCGCCATGAGCGAGCTGCCCGACCCCGTGACGCGGCTGCGCTACTTCTTCACCAGCACCCTCGAGTCGCTGGGCGAGCCGGGCGGCGCCGCCGCGCAGGACCAGGACGGCGCCGCGGCCGACGCCCCGGGAGGCGCCTTCGGGCCGCGGTTCGTCACCGCCGAGCACTGGCGCCTCCACCAGCTCTTCCCCGACGAGATGGCCCAGGTCAACCAGCCCGTCGCCGACCTGATCGAGCGGGAGCTGCGCGAGGCGGCCGCCCTGGGCCTGCTCAAGCCGGCGAATCCGGCCAGCGACGCGTGGTTCGTGATGAAGCTGGTGATGTCCGTTTACCATCACTACGCCTTCGCCACCCCCCACGAGCGCTTCGAGGACATCGCCGATCACCTGTGGGGGTTCTGCCTCGCGGCCTTCCGCGGCGACCCGGACACAACCCCCCTCAGAGAGACCCCCCTCAGCGAGACACGGCCTTGAACGACTCGTGGTCGGCCGCGGCCGTCCCGAGCCTGCGCTGGAGCGTGCTGGTGATCTCCGGGGCCACCTTCAGGGTGATGCTCCAGAGGTAGAAGCCGTGGATGATGCCGCGGCGGAAGCCCAGCCACGCGTCGTCCCAGGACGGGGCGACGATCCCGGCCGCGCCCAGCCTGTCGAGGTAGTGGCGCAGGAGGTCCTTCTCGCTCCGCCGCCGGTCCTCCACGGTGAGCGTGGACGCGATGTGGTAGCCGACGTCCAGGTACCACGGGCCGCGCTGCACCAGCTGCCAGTCCACGAACGACGGCTTCCCCTCGCCGTCGAGGTAGAGGTTGCCGACGTGGGCGTCCCCGTGGATCACCGACCACGGCGACTCGTCGGCCGTCTCCCTGGCCAGCGCCCCGTAGACCGCGTAGAGCAGGTCGGGGTCGCGGACCTCGTCGGGAACCCCCGCGCCGATCTCGCTCTCGAAGTTGCCGCGGATCTCCTTGACGCCGCGGTGGGTGAGATGGCCCTGGAGCCGCGGCGCCAGCCAGTCCGCCTCGCGGGCGGCGGGGTCGCCCCAGGTCGCCGAGTGCAGCCTGGCGAGCTGCTCGAGGCTCTGCGCGGTCTGGTCGGGGGTGTAGTCGCTGGTGGCGTCCAGGAACGTGCCGCCCTGGGCGACGACGTCCTCGGTGATGACCACGCCGTGCTGGGTCTCGGGGTCGATGTCGGCGTACACGCTGCGCAGGGTCCGCACGCCGCTGGTGGCCGCCATGTTCCGGTAGAAGGACACCTCGGGGACCCCGGCGCGGCGGGCGTCCCAGGTGCCGATGTCGGAGAAGTAGCCCTTTCCGCACAGCTCCGATGACAACCCGCTGGGGAGACCGCCCTCGCACTCGATGCTGAAGCGGGCGTTGGTCGACACCCGGCTCACCACCGGCCCGGGGGTGACGCTGGTGATCCGGATGCCCGGAAAACGCGGGGCGAGCGCCGAATTGAGCCATTCCGGCGACATCAGGTCCGTCATCGTGCTGGGAACTGGAAGGGAACCTTGGTTCGGCATTTTCTCCCTTTGCTTGCCGTGTGCGTTCTCTGCAGGCCCGGCGCCGTCGGCTCTCTGGACGGCGCCGGCCTGGATTCCGGACGTTTCCGCGGCCGTTCCCCGGGCCATTGCGGGGCCATTCTCGGGAATGGCGTGCCGCGTTTCGCGCCCGGGGGCCGGCTCGTGTCCGGATGACTGGGGGGTGGTTCCTCGGGGGTGGGTTCGTTAGGCGGCCGCCCGCTTCGGGCCGAGGCCGGGGGCCGGCGGCGCCGCCGGCACGGGCGTCCGGCGGACGCTGCCGATGAGCGCGGCGAGGACCAGGCTCACCACGGCCGCGCCGATGATGAGCAGGCACGCGGAGGTGATCGCCGCCTCGGTCGGCAGGTGCGTGCCGGGCACGGTCCGGGTGGCCATGATCACCGAGGTCAGCGACAGGCCGCAGGCGATCGAGACGTTCAGCGTCACCCGGTTCATCCCGGTCGCCGCGCCGGTCTGCGCGGACGGCACCACCTCGACGATCAGGATCGGCAGCGCGCTGAAGGCGAAGGCGGAGCCCACGTTGATGAGGATCAGGCAGCCGATGGTGCCCGGCAGGTTCTGCACCAGGAAGATCCACATGGTGCCGCCGGCGATGTAGAGGACGCAGGCGGTCAGCAGCGACCAGCGGGCGCCCATCAGCTGGGCGATCCGCCCGCTCACCGCCGCACCGCCGTAGCCGATCACGGCGATGAACAGCATCACCACGCCGGAGGTCGTGGCCGTCAGCCCGTGCCCGACCGGCGCGCGCTCGGGCAGCTGCATGATCACCGGAACCATGATCGAGGACGCGCCCATCGGCCCGAGGCCGACCAGGACCGTCGCCAGGGTGGTCAGCGCCACCTTGCGGTCGCCGAACTGGCGGACGTCCACGATCGGCTCCCGGACGCGGCGCTCCCACCACACCCAGAGGGCCAGCGCGGCCAGCCCGAGCCCGATCGGCAGGAGCACCCGCGGGTCGGTCCAGCCCCACTTCTCGCCCTGGGTGACGCCGAACAGCACGCCGCCGGTCGCCGGGACGAGCAGCACGGCGCCGACCATGTCGACGGAGGGCCGGGGCCTGAGCCCGGGCGTGCGCGGCAGCCCGATCAGCCCGGTCAGCGCCGCGGCGGTCCCCATCGCCGTGGCCACGATGAACATCAGGCGCCAGCCGCTGTGGTCGAGCAGCACCCCGGCGAGCAGGGCGCCGCCGCCGGCGCAGATCGGGACGATGCCGCCGAGCAGCGCGATCGCCAGCGGCACCCGCCGCTCCGGCAGCAGCTCGCGGACCAGGGCGAACGACAGCGGCAGCGCGCCGGCGGCCAGGCCCTGCACGCCGCGGCCGAGCGTCACCATCCACAGGTCGGCGGCCAGCACGCTGATGAGCGAGCCGCAGGCGGCGGCCGCCAGGACGAACACCAGGACGTTCCTGCGCCCGAAGATGTCGCCGAGGCGCCCGGCGGTGGCGGCGGAGGCGGCTCCCACGAGGAGGTAGGCGGTGGTGGTCCAGCCGACGGCCGCGGCGTCGGCCTCGAAGACCCTCATGAAGGTCGGGATGGCGGCGATCGCCATGGCGGTCTCGAAGACCGCGAAGACCTCGATCGCGATGAGGACGATCAGGATGCGCGCGTGGGGGCTTCCGGTGGGCGTGCTGGATCTGTCCGGCGAGATGGTCATCGACGTCTCCGGGCGCTGGGGTGGGGTGGGGAGTTCGGCCGGGTGACTGTCGAGGCACGGCGGTCGCGGGCCCCGGGTCGCGTCAGGAATTGGTCGGGTGGGATCGGTCCGGTGCGGTCCCCTCCGCGGTGCGGACCAATTCGACCCCCATCAAATTCGGCCTGCTCCGGAGAGGCTATATGCGTCGTAGCCTAATAAGGAGAAGCCCATATGTCCATAAGCAGGGAGAAGATCATTGTCCTGTTCAGAGCACGGGATTCTCACGTACCGTGGCCGGTCGGGCCGTATTCGCGGACAGCCGGCACGACCTCGTCCATAAGGCGGTGCACGACCGTGTCGGCGTCACCGGTTCCGGGCGCGGGCATGAAGACGAAATGCCGCGCGCCGGCGTCCACGAACTCCCGCAGCCTGAGCGCGACCTCCTCGGGCGTGCCCGCCGCCGCGACGCGGTCGACCATCGGCCCGAAGTCCTGGTCGTAGTTGCCGCCCATCGTGCGCGCCGCCTGCTCCCGGGCCCGCCGGCCGTCGTCGTCCACGTTGACGAAGACGAAGGCGTACCACTCGAAGCCGCCGAGGTCGCGGCCCGCCTCGCCCGCGATCCGGCGGATCGTCCGGACCGAGTCCGCGTAGCGGCGCGGCGAGTACAGGTAGGGGATCCAGCCGTCGCCGAGCAGCGCGGCCCGCCGCATCGCCGGCTCCTTGCGGCCCGCGACGACGATCGGCGGGCCCCCGGGCTGCTCCGGCGCGGGATGCACCTTCACCTCGCGCATCGGGTAGAAGGCGCCCTCGTGCGTGATCTCCTCGGCGGTCCACAGCCGGCGCAGCAGCGGGATCGCCTCGTCGGTGCGCCGCCCCCGCTCGCCGAGGGGGACCTGGCAGGCGCGGAACTCCTGCGGGTACTCCCCGCCGACGCCCACGCCGAGGACCAGCCGCCCCCCGGTCGCGCGATCGAGATCGGCCACCTGCTTGGCCACCACCGCGGGCGGATACAGCGGCAGGAGCAGCACGGACGTGCCCAGCCGCACCCGCTCGGTGACCGCCGACAGGCGGGCGAGGCTCATCATCGCCTCCGTCGAGGGGTTGCGCGAGGCGACGTGCCCGCCGGTCCACAGCGAGTCGATCGGCAGCGCCTCCAGCGCCGCCGCGCGCCGCAGGTCGCCGCCCGCGACGAACCCGATCGAGATGCCGTCCGCCGCGCCCTGCCCGCCCGCCGCGCCTTGCCCGTCCGCCGGGCTCTGCTCGTCCGCCGCGCCGCGCCCGTCCACCGCCGCCTCCTCAGCCGCCGCGGGTCTCGACCAGCCGGCCGCGGTTGACCTTCGTCGCCGCGCTGCGCGGGATGGCGTCGACCAGCTCGATCGTCTTCGGGACCTTGTACGCCGCGAGCCGGCTCTTGGCGTAGGCGCGCACCTCGTCGAACGTCGGGGGCGCCGCCGGGTCCGCCGGCTCGATGACGGCGTGCACCCGCCGCCCCCACTCGGGGTCGCGCAGCCCGATCACCACGATGTCGGCGATCTTCGGATGGTCGATCAGCGCCGACTCGACCTCGGCCGGGAACACGTTCGCGCCGCCCGTGATGATCATGTCGACCCGGCGGTCCACGAGGTACAGGTAGCCGTCGGCGTCGACGTAGCCCATGTCCCCCACGCCGCGGAAGCCGTCCGGCGTCTCCGGCAGCTGCGGCGCCTGGCCGAGGTAGGTCGAGCCGCCGTACGACGGGGAGCGCAGGAAGATCTCGCCGATCTCGCCCGCCGGCAGCTCCCGGCCGTCCTGGTCGAGGATCTTCACCTCGGTGCCGCGCATGCCGCGCCCGACGCTGCCCTCGTGCTCCATCCACTCGTCGCCGCGCAGCGCGGTGATGCCGATCGCCTCGGTCATCCCGTAGGCCATGACGATGCGCTCCGGGCCGATCAGCTTCGCCCACCGGTGCACCAGCGACGGCGGCATCGGCGCCGCGCCCTGCTGGAAGAACGCCAGGCTGGACAGGTCGCGGTCGTCGGCCCCGGGGGCGTCCGCCATCCGCTGCAGCATCGTGGGCGTCGCGGTGAACGTCGTGACGCGGTGCCGCTCGATCAGTTCGAGGGCCAGCCTGGCGTCGAACTTCTCCATCACCACCAGCCGGTCGCCCGCGAGCAGGTTCTGCAGCGTCACGAACGCGTTCACGTGGTACATCGGCGCCAGCACCAGGACCGTCTGCGGCCGCGCGACCGGCATCCACGCCTCGGCCATCGGCGTGCTGTACACCGGGTCGAAGTACCCGGGCGCCGAGCTCAGGATGATCTTCGGGGTGCCGGTGGAGCCGCTGCTGCAGATCCCCTGCAGGTGCGGGGCCACCACGTCGGGCAGCTCCGGAACGTCCCGGGCGGCGGTGGCCTCGATCCACTCCAGGTCGTCCTGGCCGAGGTAGACCCGGCAGTCGATCACCTCGCGGAGCCGCTCCAGCTCCCAGTCCGGCACGTCCCAGCGCACCGGCACCGGCACCGCGCCCAGCTTCCACGTCGCCAGGGCGCTGATCGCGAACTGCGGCGAGTTGCGCAGGCCCAGCCCGACCCGGTCGCCCTGGCCGACGCCGCGCTCGGCGAGCGCCCCGGCCAGGCGGCTCGACCGGTCGTCCAGCCACCGGTAGGTGACCGCCTCCTCGGTGCCGTCGAGACGCACCTGGAGGTAGGCCGCCTCGTCCGGGCGCGCCTCGGCGATCCGCGCGATCTGCCTGCCCTGGGTCACCTTCGCGTCCTGCACGGTCACGTCACTCACTCCAGCCGATCGCGCACCGGGGTGCGGGCCACCACGGACGAGCGGGGTGACCACCTGCCAAGACGTCCTAAGTAGAACGTTCCTCTACCAAAACAGAACTACCGATACGTGTCAACGGCAGCTATGTTCTACAACTGTCAGAACAGCGTTCTACAAACGGCCTGACAAACGACGACGCGGCCACCGGGGGAGCGGTGGCCGCGTCGAGCGAGCGGGAGCGCCGGGAGAGGCAGAGGGCAGCGGGGTCAGGCGCCCGCGGCGGCCTGGCAGGTGTTGGCGGCGGGCTTGCCGGCGTACCGGTCGGCCAGGAACTTCAGCGTGTCGCCGTTGCGGAGGACCATCTCCAGGGCGTGCTCGCCGACCTTGTCGCGGACGGTCTGGATCGTGGCGCCCTTCGCGCACCAGTCCTGGACGAGCTTGTTCGCCTGGCCGACGGGCACGATCTCGTCGGTGTCGGCGTGGTAGTTGAAGATCGGCGTCGCCGGGGCTGCGGCGCCCATCGTGTTGCGCTTCAGCACGGCCCGCACGCGCGGCACCGCCAGCGGGTCCGCCACGACGCTGTAGTCCGCCAGCTTCTTGAACGCGAACCCGGTCAGCAGCTCGGTCAGGCACTTGCCGCGGGCGTCGGCGAGCGCCTTGCGGCCCGCCTCGTTCATGAGCGGCTCGAGGTCCATCTCGGGGAACTCGGTGGCGAGGCTGGTGGCCGCGGCGGCCTCGAAGCCGGAGAAGACGCCGCCGTCCAGGAAGCGGGCCACCGCCTCGGGGTCGGCCGGGGTGCCGCCCATCGCGGCGCCCTTCAGCGTGATCTCCGGGGCGTAGGACGGCTGCGTCTGCGCGGCCCAGCCGGTGGCCTGGGCGCCTCCGGAGTAACCGTTCAGCGTCCAGGGGTTGCCCTGGCCGATGCCCGGTGCGCCGGTGAAGTTCTTCACGGCGCGGATGCCGTCCAGGACGGCGTGCGCCGCCTGCGGGCCGGCCATGAACACCGACTTGGGCCCCTCGTGGTCGGGCATCGCCACGGCCCAGCCCTGGTTGAGCAGGTGCGCCGACCACGCCGCCGGCCAGCCGGCGATGACGCTGCCCGACGACAGCCCGTAGGAGGGGGCGCACTGGGTGCCGGTGGCGTCCTCGGCGGCCTGCACCGACACGATCGGCCGCGGGCCGCCGCCCGTCCACGCCTTCTTCGGCACGAGCAGGCTCGTGACGATCAGGTTCGGCGCCATGTGGGAGTCGTTGCTGCGGTAGGAGATCTGCCAGGTGTCGGTGGTGGTGGCGTAGTCGCCGACCTTCGGGGTGATCTTCCTGCTGCCCACGATCTGGCCCGGCCGGTACGAGGCGATGTTCGCGGGCGCGGCGTAGAACGGGTCCTCGTCGGGCGGCACCGATCCGGCGGGCGGGTCGTCCGCGCGGGCCGGGGCCGCGAACGCCGTCAGCGCCAGGGCCGCGCCGAGCGACACCGCGGCCGCGCCGGCCGCTCCTCTTCTCAATGACGACGGCAGCAGGCGCATGGGGGGCACTCCAGGGGGGCGGGTGGCGGATGACCACACCTTCTCCCGGCGGAAGCCGCGGGGGTACTGGCATGAGAGCGGATCTCCGGGCCCCGATTTAGCGCCCGCCAACAAACTTTCGCGCCGCGGATGGTGTGAACTGCTGCCTAGCCAATCGGCTACTTACCAAGTAGCCGATCGGCTACGAATGCCCCCCGTTCCCGCCCCGCCGGGCAGCACAGACGAGGACTGAGTTCCGTGACCGACGACATCCCCCAGAACCCGCAGACCGCCCCCGGCATCGGCCGCCGCCGCGTCCTGGGCGCCGCCGCGCTCGGCGCGCTCGGCGCCGCGGCCCCCGGCACGGCCTGGGCCCGCACCGCCCCCGCCCGCAGGGTGCCGACCACCGAGCAGCGCGAACGGGCCGTCATCATCGGCACCGGCTTCGGCGGCGGCGTGACCGCCCTGCGGCTGGCCCAGGCCGGCGTACGGACCCTCGTCCTGGAACGCGGCCTGCGCTGGCCCACCGGCCCCAACGCCACGACCTTCCCCCGGATGGCCAACGTCGACCGCCGCACCTCGTGGCTGACCAACCGCAGCATGCTCCCCGGCATCATCAAGTTCTGGAAGCCCTACACCGGGCTGATCGAGACCCTCCAAGAGAACGGCATGACCCTCAACTGCGGCGCCGCCGTCGGCGGCGGGTCGCTGATGTACCACGGCATGACGCTGCAGCCGTCCGAGGAGCACTTCGCCCTCTCCATGCCGACGGCCGCGCACGACTACGACGCCCTGAACAGCTGGGCCTACCCCACCGTGGCCAGGATGCTGAAGGTCTCCACGGTGCCCGACGACGTGCTGGCCTCCGCCCCCTACCGCTCGTCCCGGATGTTCCTGGACGCCGCCCCCAAGGTCGGCCTGGAGCCGTTCCGGGTGCCGCTGCCGGTCGACTGGAGCTTCGTCCGCGGCGAGCTTGAGGGCAGGTACACGCCGACCTACACCACCAACGACATCAGCTTCGGCGTCAACAACGGCGGCAAGCACTCCATCGACGTCACCTACCTGGCCGCCGCCGAGGCCACCGGCAACATCCGGGTCGAGACGCTGCACGTCGTCCGCGACATCGCGATGGACGCGCAGAAGCGCTGGGTCGTGCACGTCGACCGCATCAACACCGACGGCGAGCTGCAGGAGCGCAAGCGGATCACCACCGACGCGCTGTTCCTCAACGCCGGCTCACCCGGCACGACCCGGCTGCTGGTCAAGGCGCGCGCCAAGCGCCTGGTGCCCGACCTGCCCGACGCCGTCGGCACCCAGTGGGGCAACAACGGCGACCGGATCTACGCCTGGGCGCTGATGAACGACGACCCCGGACGGCCCCAGGGCGGCCCCGCCTGCGTCGGCGGGCGCGCCACCGACGACCCCATCCCGTACACGATCATCCACGCGGGGCTGCCCGTCGAGCTGCCCGACTTCGCCAAGGCGATGATCGTCGTCGGCTTCGGCATCAACAAGCCCGCCGGCACCTGGAGGTACGACGTCCTCAAGGACGACGCCAAGCTGACCTGGCCCTCCAGCGGCGACGCCGAACTCCAGGCGCTCATGCGCAAGCGCTTCGACCGGTTCACCCAGACCGGCGGCGGGATCCTGGTCGACACCAACGCGCTGGAGCCGTCCACCTGGCACTCCCTGGGCGGCGTGCCCATGGGCGGCGCGGTCGACCGGTTCGGGCGGGTGCTGGGCCACCGCGGCCTCTACGTCCTGGACGGCGCGCGCATCCCCGGCTCCACCGGCGCCTGCAACCCGTCCATGACCATCGCCGCGCTGGCCGAGCACAGCATGGCCACCCTCGTCCGCACCGACGTCGGATCCGTCTTCTAGGGCCTGTCTCTAAGTGGCCTCAGGTACCGCGCGAGCGCGTTACCTGGCCGGTGGCGCGACGCCGGAGGCGAGCGTCACCGGCCAGATCGCGAAGCGATGCCGCGCTCGCCAAGGCCCGGTTTGGGGCGAGCCGCCAGGCGAGCGCCGTAGGCCGGGACTTTGAGACACAGCCTAGGCGGGGTGCGCGTCGCGGCCGGGCACGCCGCCCGGCCGCGACCGCGGCAGCGGCCGCAGGCGCAGCAGGCGGCGGGCGATGCCGAGCAGATGGCGGCGCAGAGTCTCGTCGTCGAGGCCGTCCAGCCGCGGGTCCATGCCGACGGCCAGCAGGGCGGAGCTGACCATGGCGGCGCTGACGACCGTCTCGGTGTCCGGGTCGGGCCCGGTGATGACGCGGTCGATGCGCGCCTCCAGCGCCCGCAGGGCGGGACGCTCCCGCATGAGGGCGCTGATGGTGGGATCGGTCCGGATGACGGCGGTCAGCCGGCGGTGGCTCACGACCAGGTCCACGACGCCGGACAGCACGGCGCCGAGCTGGTCGGACCGCCGCTTGCGCGCCTCCGCCGCCTCGGCCACCCTCGTGAGCTCGTCCAGCGCGGGCGCGATCACCGCCCAGACGATGTCCTCCTTGCTCTGGAACTGGTGGTAGACGGCGGCCTTGGTCACCCCGAGCTCGTCCGCGATCATCTGGAGCGAGGTGCCGGCGACACCGTGCCGCGCGAACAGCTTCAGGGCCACGGCCAGCACCCGTTCCCGGGCCGCTCCCGCGCGCCGGCTCATCTCACCCATGATCGAGGCATCATCTCAGGCCCGGCCCGTGGCGGGCACCCGGGCCCGTCAAGCCTGGCCTGCTCATCCGGGCAGGCCGACGGCTATGACGGCGTCCGGCCCGGCGAGGACGTACAGGGCGTCCTTTCCGGGGAGCACGGCGGTGGGGGGACGCCCGTGGGGGCGCAGGTCGAGCCGCTGCACGATCCGGCCGCTGAGCGGGTCGTGCGACGTGACCTCCCACTTGCCGGGGACGTGCAGCCGCCCCCCGGCGAGCACGGGCTCGCCCGCGGACGGGTCGGTTCCGCGCTCCCAGCGCACGCGGCCGTCGCCGGCCCGCAGGGCCCGGACGCCGTCGCCGCCGCAGACGAAGACCGTCCCGTCGGAGACGAGCGGAGTGAGGCGGCGGCGGAAGTCGCCCACGGGGCCCGGCGGCGCCCCCGTTTCGACGGCCCACCGCTGGCGGCCGTCACGGCGGTCGAAGGCGCGCAGCACGCCGTCTCCCGTGCCCAGGAGCAGCACATCACCGGCCGCCACAGGAAAGGCCACGCTCGGGTTGGCGCCTCCCAGCACGTTGGGGTTCACCTGTGGACGGACGCTCCAGCGGGTCGCTCCGGTACGGGCGTCGAGGGCGTGGACGTGGCGGCCCTCGACGGAGACGTACACGGTGCCGTCCGCCACGGACAGGGCCGCATCGGTGTAGATGGGTGAGGAGGGCGGCTTCCCGACCACGTTGTCATCGGCGAAGCCCGTCACCCAGCGCACGGCGCCGGTGGCGGCGTCCAGTGCGTGCACGCGCTCACGCCGTTCTCGTGCTGAGGCGCTGATGAGGTAGAGGACGCTCCCCGCGACGACGATGGGACTCACCGGCCTGCCTTCGATGTCGCGCTTCCAGACCTCTCGCCCGGTACGGGGCTCAAGCGCGTGCAGGGTGCCCGCGTCATCGGAACCGGCGACGGCGCCGATGTCGTACAGGAGGCCGTTCGCATAGGCCGTCGCAGGTATGAGTCCCGGAAACCGGCGTCGCTGTGACCAGTGCACGGTTCCGTTGTCGGCGTCCACCTCGTGGAGCTCGTCGATGCTGCGCACCCGGACTCCCCCGGGGCCTGCGACCACCTCCCCCCGATAGCGTCCGAAGACGTTGAGGGGGCGGCGCCACCGGTAGCGTCCCGTCGCGGTGTCCAGGCAGCACAGGTCCAGCCGTGGGCCGCCCGAATGGGTGACGACGGTCCGGTCCAGAAGAAGCAGGCCGCGGCCCAGGACGGGTCCGAACTCGTAGCCGGACACCAGCGTGGCACGGGCAGCCCAGAGGACGTCCGCCTGCGGAGAGTCGGCGTCCGCGAACGCGCGGACCGCCCCCATGCCCGCGAGCGCCGCCGCCGCTGCTCCGGTGACGCGCAGGACGGCACGGCGCCGCGGATGCGGGCGGCGGCCCGGCGCCGGAGGCGGGATCGGCGTGGCCTGTTCGGCGATGTCGTGGGTCACGGGCACCGGCAGCCAGCCCGTGCCTGCGGCGCTCGGCGACAGCAGGGCGGCCAGCCGCTCCGTGCCGGGCCGCCGGGCCGGGTCCCCGGCCAGGCACGCGGCGACGACGTCCCGCAGGCCCGCGTCGCCGACACCGCCCAGTTCGGGACGCCCGTGCGCGATCCGGCCGAGCAGTTCCGGCAGCGGAGCCGCACCGAACGGCGGCGATCCGGTGCGGCAGAACAGCAGGACCCCGCCGAGCGCGAAGACGTCCGCGGCGGGGGTGACGGGGGCGCCGGTGATCTGCTCGGGCGCCATGTACGCGGGCGACCCGGCGGCCCGCCCGGCGGTCCCGTCGACGGTGCTGATCTCGGGGCCGCCCGCGATGCCGAAGTCCACGACCCGCGGCCCGTCGGGGGTCAGCAGGATGTTCGCCGGTTTCAGATCGCGATGCACGACCCCGGCCCGGTGGATCGCCCCGAGGGCCTCGGCGAGCGCGGCCCCGAGCCGCCGCGTGGCCTCGACGCCCAGCGGGCCGTGCCTGGTGACGGCCTGGTCCAGGGACAGCCCCGGAAGGTAGGCGGTGGCCAGCCAGGGCCGCGGAACGTCACCCGCGTCCAGCAGAGGGGCGGTGTACGGGCCGCTCACCCGCCGCACCGCCGCCGCCTCCCGGGCGAAGCGGGCGCGGAAGCCCGCGTCCCCGGCGAGGTCGGCGTGGATGAGCTTCAAGGCCACCAGCGCGCCGTCACCCGCACGGGCGAGGAACACCTCCCCCATGCCACCGGACCCGAGGCGGCCGACGCATTCGTATCCGCCGATGCTCGCCGGGTCGCCGGGACGCAGTGCCTCCAACGTCAGCTCTCCAAACGAAGGGCGAGGACCTGAATGCGGGCCAGGGCGTGGACGCGCGTACCGTCACTGACCAGTTCGGTGCTTCCGCCGCCCAATCCCAGACCCCTGAGCTCCACGCGGTGGCGGACGGCCCCGCCGACCGGGTCGTACACGGTGATGGCCTCCGCGTCCGGCACGTACAGCAGGTTCCCTGAGAGGAGCGGGCCGCTGTAGGAATGGTCAGCGGGCCGCTGCCAGAGGGGCCGTCTTTGGCGCGCGCTCAGGGCGTAGAGGGTGCCGCCACTGCTCCTGCCGGTGTGCCCGGCCCGGAAGTAGACCAGGTCGTCTCCCCCGGTGCGCGGCCCGGGAAGCAGGTGCGCGTAGCGGGGCCTGGCGTCGGTGGTGAAGGTCCAGCGCTCCCGGCCGTTGCGCACGTCGAAGGCGTGCAGGACGCCGTACTCGTCGCACACGTAGACGGTCGCCCCCGAGACCACGGGAACGCCCGCACGCAGCGTCCTCTCATCGACCGAGGGGGTGCCCCTGCCGGAAGAGCGTTTCGCTCTGGCCCGCCATCGGATCGCGCCCGTGGACACGTCCACGGCATGCAGGTCACCGGTCTCCTGGGAGAAGACATAGAAGGTGCCCGCGTCATGCGCCACGCCGACGCCGGTGAACGAGTGCCGCACGCCCAGGCGGCGCGACCAGCGTTGCCGCCCGGTGGCCGCGTCCACGGCATAGGCGAACGTCTCCGAGTTCGACGACACGCCCGCCATGACGGCGGTACCGAGGAGCAGCCCGGCCGCGTAGATCGGGGCTTCGGCCGTCGACACCCGCGGCTGCACGACCGTCGTCCAGCGCAGCCGCCCGCTGCCCACCTCATAGCCCTGGAGAGCGTGCCGCGACGCGATGCTCGACGCGTTCTCCTCATTGGCGCTGTCGTGGACGAGCCCCCCGCCGACCGTGACCGTCAGGGAGCGCGGACCGCCGGCGTTCCGCTCCCGGCGCCACAGCAGGCGTCCCGTGCGAAGGTCGAACGCGTGCAGGGCCGAACGCGTCCGCACCAGGGCGACGGCACCGGAGACCAGCACCCTCCGCAGCGTCCCCGGCGAGCCGTCGAGACGGACGGACCACAACCTGCGCCCCGTCGCGGTGTCCAGGCACGACAGGACGTCCCGCCGCTCTGATTCGCGCGCGGCGTACGGCCGCTCGACCAGCAGCAGGTGCCCTGCCACGGCCGGGCCGAAGAACTCGTCCTGGGCGTAACTCACGTTGGCCGTCCACAGCAGCGGCCCGCCCGCGGCGGGAAGGCGCGGGCCCCCGTCCCGTCCGCGGCCCCAGGGCCAGGCGGCGGCGCCACCGACGACCGCGGCCCCGCCCAGCCCCGCGATCGCGCGGCGCCGGCTCAGCCGCCCCGGCTCACGGGCGCTCATAGCCCGAACGCGCACAGCCGGGTCAGGTCGACGCACGCCAGCGCCCGGTCCCGCCACACCTGCACGCGGACCTCGGTCTGGCGGCCCACAGGATGGCTCCAGCGCACCCTCCCGTCCGCCGTCCCGACCGCGTAGAGACGGTCGTTGTCCGCACCGGCGAAGACCACGCCACCGGCGGCCGCGGGGGCGGCCCGCAGCGGCCCGTTGGTGTCGACGCGCCAGCGCGGCCGCCCGGTCGCCGCGTCCAGGGCGTGCAGGCGCCCGGCGTCGTCACCGGCGAGCACGAGACCGTCCGCGACCGTCACGCCGCTCGATATCCGGGCTCCGAGGTCGCGGCTCCACCGCACGGTCCCCCGGGCCGCGTCGAGCGCGTGCACGCGACCGGTGTCCGCGGTGTAGACGAGCCCGCCCCGCACCACCGGAGCGGCGGTCGCCCCGCCGAACCGCCACCGGACGGCCCGCGCCCTGGGATCGACCGCGAACACCCCGTGCGGCGCGACGTAGACGAGACCGCCCGCGACCACCGGATCGAGACCGCCCCGGACACGGACCGCCTCGATGCCGCCGCCCCCGCCGGGGGCGGCCAGCGGCAGCCGCCACCGGCGGCCGCCCGTCCGGCCGTCGTAGGCCGACAGGTGCCCGACCGTGTCGAACACGAAGACCTGCTCGCCCTCCGCGACGGGGGCGCCGGTGGAGTTGACGGTCGGCTCCCGCCAGCCGGGCTCGGGCGTCCCGTCGGTGGCGCGCAACGCCCACATCCGCCCGTCGCTGAACATCACCGTCCCCGCCTTCAGCACCGAGACGCCCGAAAGGACGGGCGAGCCCCGGTTGGCCGTCCACAGCAACCGGCCCCGCGCGCAGTCCAGCGCGTGGACTCCCAGAGTCGAACCGAGATAGACCACATCCCCTATAACGGTCGGCCGGGTGAACCAGTGCTCGTTTTCACTGTCGGGACTGCCGTACGTCCACAACGGCGCCCGGTCACCGGACGGCGGCCGCCGGGCCGTCCCCGCCGAGAGCGCGCTCTTCGTCGACGGCCCGAGGGCGGCCAGCACCCCACCGCCCACACCGAGCGTGAGCAGGGTCCGCCGGGACGGCCGCCTGACCGGCGCCGCATCCGGCGCCTTGCGCGGGCTCCCCGCGTCGGTGACGCTCGCCGCCACCTCGTCGGGCAGCCACCGCGTCCCCGCCGGATCGGGCGCCCCGGTGAACCGTTCCACGAGCTCGTCTGCCGTCGGCCGCCGCCCCGGCTCCCGCACCAGGCAATCCTCGACGATCCCGATGAGCCCCTGGTCGTCGACGGCCGCGCGCAGCCCGTCCAGCCGCGGATCCTCGGACTGCGTGCGGTAGAGCAGCGACGGCGCCGAGCCCACACCGAACGGCCCCTCGCCCGTCGCCGCGTACACCAGCACCGCCCCGAACGCGAACACGTCGCCCTCCCGGCCCGACCGCCGATCGCGGATCCGCTCGGGCGGGATGTAGCCGGGGGTCCCGAGCAGCGACCCGGGCACGGTGATCGTCTCGGCCCCGTCCGGACGGGCGATGCCGAAGTCCACCACGCGCGGGCCGTCCGGCGTCACCACCAGGTTCGACGGCTTGAGGTCCCGGTGCACGACCCCGGCCCGGTGGATCGACGCGAGCGCCCGCGCCAGCGCCGCCCCCAGCGCCCGCAGCGACTCCGCGGGCAACGGCCCGTGCACCTCCACCACCTGCCGCAACGTGAGACCGGGAAGGTAGGCGGTGGCCAGCCACGGCTCGTCCGCGTCCACGTCGTGGTCCACCACCGGCGCCACGTACGCCGGATCGATCCCGCGCACCGCGGTGATCTCCCGCGCGAACCGCTCCCGCCGGTCCTGCCGGTGGGCGAACCGCGCGTGCACGACCTTCACGGCGACGAGGTCACCCGACGGCGCGTGCCCCAGGAACACCCGCCCCGTGCCGCCCGCCCCCAGCCGCGCCACCAGCCGGTAGCCGCCGATCCGCGCCGGATCGTCAGCACGTAACGGCTCCATTCCACTCCTTCAGGAGGATCGACGGCGAAGGACGCCCGTGTAGCGTCTTCTCGAGGCGTGCAACGATCCACAAACGGACGAATGCCATGAGGTGACAGCGTGTCGAGCGTACTGGTGTACCTGCCTCCGGACTCGCGACGCGACCCCGTGCGCAAGGAGCTGGCGCCGGGCGAGACCCTCAGCTTCGGACGCGGCGCCCCCGGCCGCGTCGTCGACCTGCACCTGGACAATCCCACCGTCCCGCGCCTGGCCGGAGAGATCCTCGCCGTCGACGACCACTGGCGGCTCAGCAACTTCAGCCACGAACGCACCTACGTGGTGGAGAACCCCGAGGGCGCCGGCGAGTACCTGCGCATCCCGCCGCTCCGCGCCTCCTGCCCGGTGCCCTTCGAGTTCTCCCGCGTCGTCCTGTCCACCCAGGGCCCGACCGCCTCCTTCCAGGTGTACGCCTCCCAGCACGTCTACCTGGAGTCGTCCGACATCGAGGTCCACGAACCCGACGGCTCCACCACCATCTCGGCCTTCTCCCTGGACCAGGACGCGACCTACTTCCTCGTCCTCGTCGCCCTCTGCGAACCGCGCCTCCGGGACGAGTCGTCCACCGCCGTCCCCACCTCCCGCCAGGTCATGGAACGCCTCAGCACCCTCCCTGGCCGCAACCCCACCCTGCGCGCGGTCAATTTCCACATCGACTACCTGGCGGAACAGAAACTCCGCGTCAAGCAGCCCTTCGAGGAAGAACGCCGGGACGGCAAACGCGCCGCCGCGGTCGACACGGCCCTGCGCTTCGGCCTCGTCCGAGAAGAACACCTGGCCCTGCTCCCCGCCCGCCGCCCGCCCCGCCCCGCCGAATCCTGACGGTGGGTCCGCCCGCCGAAGTCCCTCACCCTCACGACCGTCCGGCCTGACCCGCCTCCCGCCACCACCAGTGAGCATCAGGGGCCGAGGAGCGCGCGCAGGTCGGTGCCGGCCTTGACGACGCGGACGTAGTGGCCCGTGAGGCGGCCGGCGAGCTGGGCGTTCAGGCCGCCTTCACCGATGCCGCCGGAGAGCTGGTGCTCCTCGACGGCGACGACCGCGTCGTCGCCGCGGATGAGGACCTCGGTGACCTGCACGGGGTTCATGGCGTTGGTCATGAACGTCACCGGGTCGCCGGAGTACTCGATGATCTCCAGGCGCTCCCGGCCGAAGGCCCGGTTCAGGAGCTTCTCGGCCCCTTTGAGGCGGCTGGCGCCGCGGCCGATGCAGGCGCCGCGGGCGTCGACGCCCTTGGTGGTGGGGGCGACGGCGACCTTGGTCTTGGTTCCGGCGACCCGTGCGACGGCCTTGGTGACGACCTTGCCCCTGAGGATCTCGTCGACGAAGCCCGCGAGGACGCGCTCGACCAGTTCGGGTGCCGTGGCCGACAGCATGAGCCGCTCGGTGCCCGTGGCGCCGGACACGCCGACGACCAGCGCGATGACGGTGTCGCCCGCGGCCAGTTCCGGGGCGGGGGCGCCCTCGGGCAGGTCGTAGGCGTCGGCGCGGGGCAGGAGCGCCTCCCGAGGGGGCAGGGTGCCGACGTCGTAGACGAGGCAGCGGAACCCGTCAGGGCCGCTCGACATGATGTGCGCCGTCACCGCCGTCCCCACGAGCGGGGATTCGAGGCCGAGGTCGCCCAGGATCGATCGCACAGGTCACGGGTCCTTTCGTTTGTCCGTCCCCTGATGTGTAGAGTCCGCGGGTTCGCCGATCCGCAACCCGGGTTCCGCCGCCGGGTTTGAGAATGTACGCTCACTTCGCCGTTCGCGGAACGCGTCCGGCCACCCACCCCGCCCCGGGCCCCTGGAACTCTCCAGGGGCGGCCGCGGACGGCCCTGTGTCATCTTCTCTCCAACCGGGGGCCGAAACATGGTTCGGCGCCTTTAAACGAGAGTTCCCAAACGTCACTTCTTTTGGCGCGTCGCCCCTCCGCCATTGCCGGCCCGCCAAAGGAAATGACCTCTCAAGGGCGAGGAGACGGATGAACACCGTGCAGCTGGACGGTCGCGGGCGACCCGCCGCCAAGGACTTCCGAGCCCGCAACGACGAGCTCTTCGCCCGCCGCGGGGAGCTTCAGGAGCGGCTCGCGGTGCTGCGCGCCAGGGCCGACGCCGATGAGCTGGACATGCTCTCCGAGCTGGCGCTGCGCCGGGCCGAGCGCGAGATGGAAGACCTCATCCACGACATCCTGAACGTGAATTTCGGCCTGGTCCGCAGATATGTCGCCATGTTCACCTCCAGGTCCAGCAAGCACGTCGAGGATTTCGAGAGCGCCGGCAAGGTGGGCCTGCTGTGGGCGATCTCGTCCTATGACCCCGCGCGCGGCCCGTTCGCCGGCTGGGCGTTCAAGCCGATCCAGCGCGAGGTGCTGCGCGCGGTGCGGGACGCCGACCACCCCAATCTGAATCCCGGTGACTTCGAGAAGCGCCCGGCGATCCTGGCCGCCGAGCGGGCGTTCCTGGAGGAGGCCGGGCCGGACGCCCCCGTGGACCACGCCGCCGTCGCCCGGCGCGCCGGGGTGACCGAGGCCCAGGTGCTGCGCGTCCTGGACGCGCCCCGGCTCGACAGCCTGCACACGCCCGCCCCCGGCCAGGGCGAGGACGACGCGCCGTGGGAGGAGCGGCTGCCCGATCCCTCCCCGGGTGTCGAGGACGAGGTGCTGCTGCGTTTCGACCTGCGCGCCATCACCGGCCACGGCCTGCCGAGCCTCGACCCCCGTGAACGGTTCGTCCTGACGCGCCGGTTCGGGCTCGACGGCGAGCCGGAGCAGTCGCTCCGCGTCATCGGCGAGCGGCTCGGGCTGTCCCGCGAGGGCGTGCGGCAGATCCAGCAGAAGGCGCTGGCCAAGCTCGCCGAGCCCCTCGTGGGCACGTCGGACGAATCGCGCGAGCTCGAAGGACGGGCCGGCTGAGCGAGGAGCGCGACCGGACTCCCGCTTCATCGGCGCGGGCCGCACGCCGCACCTCGCCGTTGTGGCCGACGTAGCCATGCGTGTCATCTCCCAGGTTCGGTGAGCTCTCCAGGGGGACAGTCCGGCGGCCGGCGCTGGCGGCAGCCGCCGTTGTCCGCACAGTCCGACGTGGAGGGTCCGGCCGTTCCCGTCGGCCGGTCGACGACCTGAGCTCTGAGGACACTGTCATGGGAACTGCGCCGAACCTCGTCGTGGCGGGGGAGCCGGGTGTCGCCCGGAAGTTGCGGGAGACGGGCCGGTTTCCCGCGGTGTTCGACGCCGCCTCGGCGGCGGAGCTCCGCGCCCTGTCCAGGAGCGGGAAGGTCAACCCCCCGGCCGCGTTCATGTTCGCGCCCGGGTTCGTCGAGGACGTGCCGGGCGCGGAGGTGGCGGTCCTGGCGAACGGGCTGGCCGGCAACGGGTTCACCGTGCTGGTGCACGGGTTCTTCGCCGAACGCGGCGACGTCCTCGACCCGAGGGTCCGGGTCACGGGGCACCGGCTGAGTCTGTCGGAACTGCTGGCGACGTTCGGCATCTCCGAATCCCCTGCGCCGGGGGCGAGTCCTGAGCCCGTCCCGGGAGGGCCGTGGGTCACACCGGCCCCCGCGCCCGTGGCGAGGCGGGGACGGGTCATCGCCGTCGCGTCCGCGAAGGGCGGCGTGGGCAAGACCAGTACGACCGTGAGCCTGGCGGTCCACGCGGCCGAGCACCTTCAGGAGGTCGGCCGGGCCGGGTCGGTGGTGCTCGTGGACACCAACTTCCAGCAGGCCGACGTCGGGCGCCACCTGAACGTGGCGTCCCCCCACGGTGCTGGACCTGCTCCAGGACGGCGAAACGCTCACGGAGCGGACGGCACGCGACCGCCTCGCCCGCGTCCCCGAGATCGACCTGTACGCGCTGCTCGGGCCGCCCGACCCCGTCGACGCCGACCCCGCGCTGATCAACGCGGCGCTGTACCGGCGGCTCCTGCCCGCGCTGCGGGCGGCGTTCGACCTGGTGTTCGTCGACACACCGGTCGCCGAACTGCACCACACCACGTTCACCGAGCTGATCCTGCCCGAGGCCGACGCGATCCTGGTCCCCGTCGAACCCGACCGGGTGACGCTGGAGGGCGCCCGCTCCTGGCTGCGGGCCATCACGACGCCGCAGCACTCCCGGGGCGGCGGCGTCGATCCGCAGAAGCTGTCGCTGATCCTCAACCGGGCCCGCGCGGACGTGGACTGCGGCCCGGAGGACGTCATGGACCTGCTGCCCGGCTGGAGGTTCGCCGGGGTCGTCCCGGACGACCGGGAGCGGATGCAGGCGGTGAGCAACCGCCGGCTGGGCGGCCTGCACGCCGACCCGGAGTTGGAGGCGACCCTCTTCGACGTCCTGCGGGTCGTCACCGCGGACCCGGTGTTCGAGACGGCGACGCCGTCCGCGAACGCCCGGCACGGCCGGTGGCGGCGCCTGCTCACGGGCTCCGAGTAGCTCGATCTCTCAACGGCTCGACGGAAGGAACGGTGGAGATGGCGGCTCATCAGGCCCCCGTCACGGGGATGGACTTCTGGGCGGCCCTCGGTGTCGCCGCGGAGGGCGAGGACCAACCGGCCGATCAATCCGGCGCGCCCCAGCCCCCGCCGCAGGCGCAGGCCGAGGCCCTCGCACAGAGCCATGTGCAGGTGATACCTCGGGTGCAGGCTCCGCAGTCGGACGCGCCGGCGACCCCGCTTTCGGCGGACCAGGCGTGGCTCACCGCTGAGCGGATCGCGGACTCGCTCCGGCCGCAGATCCCGAAGATCTGGATGGACTTGCTCGCGAGCCGCACCGACGGCGACCGGGTGATGGCCGGCCGCGTCTACGACGTGCTCAGCGGCACCCACCTGCTGGGCGAGCTGTGGCGGGACGAGAGCGTCGACGAGGTGCACATCCAGGGCACCGAAGTGACCGTCTGCGGCACACACGGGATGTACCAGGTCCCGGGGTTCCCCAGCCTCGCCGCGGCCCGCCGCGCCATCGACACGATCAGGGCGTCCCGGGACCGGATAGGCGCCGTCGTCTCGCAGGTCGGCGGCTCGGTGGTGGTGAGCCGCCGCACCGGCACGCGGCTGGACACGGCCGCGCTGCTCACCGGCGGGATCACCACCGAGGAGCAGCTCGCGCAGATCAGGGAGGCCCTCGTCCGCACGCGGGCGGTGACCGTGTCGGGCCCGGCCGCGCGGATCGTCGTGCGCGCGCTCGCCACGCTGATCCCGGCGGGCAGCCGGGTCTACCTGGGGGCGTACGCGTCGCTGCCCGCCGGGTGCGTCACCGCCGCGCACCCGATGGAGGCCGACTACGTGGTCGGCGTGCGCCCGGGGGCGGTGGCGGAGGAGATGGCGGCGGCGGGCCAGGTGGGCGCCCTCATCGCCAATCCGGAGACGCGGATGCCGACGGCGCTGCGGTTCGCCGTCTCCGGGCAGTCCGCGGCCCTCGGGAAGCTGACCCCGCTGCCCTGACCGCGCGGCCGCGGCCGGGCGTCACCCCTGGCGCCCGGCGCCCTCGTCGTGGCCCTGCTCGCGCACCTCCAGGACCCGGGCGCGTCCCGCCGCCTCGGCCAGCGGCTCGATGAGGCGGGTCAACGGGGTGCGCCGCGCGGTTCCGGGCGGCTCGGCCAGTTCGGTGACCCGCCGCGCGGCACCGCCCGTCCCGCGCAGCTCGAACCCGCGGAGGGCGTCCGCCCAGAGCACGCCCTGCGGCGTGTCCAGCACCGGCACGGGCCGCTCCCCGGGGGCGACGGCGAGGTCACCCAGCTCCCAGCCGGTGCGGCGGGACGCGTCCGCGAACGCGATGACCTGGTCCAGGTCGCGCCGCAGCCGGGCCAGCCCGGCGCCGTCGTAGGAGACCGGCGGAAGGCCCAGCGCGACCGCGGCGCGGCAGCCGAGCCGCCCGGCGATCTCGGCCACCCGTTCCAGGACGCTGCGATGGACCAGTCCCGCGTCCCGCCCGTCCACGGTCAGCCGCACCATGGCGGCGCGGCCCTGCGCTCGTCCCATCGAATCCCCTCACCCCTCAGACGGCGCGCAGGTCGACCACGCGATCGGAGTCCAGGATGAAGGTCGCGGCCTCGTCCGGGGTCACTCCCAGCACGTCGACGGCCAGCCGCAGCGGGCCGATCTTCTCGGCGTCGCAGCGGTGGCACCGGGTCCGGTTGTCCCCGTACATCTTCATGGACGGGTGCTCGTCCCGGCGGCCGTGGGGCCCGGGGCGCGGGCAGTGCCACAGGCCGTCGTCCGCGCCGGCGCCGGACCCGAGCCGCCGCAGGACGACCCGGACGTCCACCCGGTCGGCCTCGGCGAGCCGGGCGTTGTGCGGCGAGACCGGAATCGGCGGGACGATCTCGGCGCCGCGGCGCGCGATGCGCTGCTCCTGGCGGTGCCGTGCCGCCGCCTGCCGGAGCCGCTCCAGGTCGATTCCCTGGTGCGGGGCGTTCTTGACGAGCGGGACGGGCTCGGTCCCGGTGGACAGGAACGGGAACCGGTCGTCGGCGCGCCGCCGCAGCGCCGCGACGAGCAGGAACATGACGAGCGCGTCCCTGGCCGAGTCCGGCGGGACCAGGCGCAGCCGCGCCGCGTACCGGATCACGGTGGCGGCCTCCGGGCTGAGCGGGTCCGGCCCGCCGGAGCCGAGGTGCACGGTGGGGATCCCGTCCGCGGCCGGCCCGCCGACCTGGGCCCACAGGAGGAACTCCGGCGGCGGGCCGGCGTCGGGGAAGGCGGCGCCGTCGTGGTCGAGCCGGGAGAACTCCAGGACGGCACCGTCGGCGTAGGCGTCGACGCGGCGGCCGGAGAACCCGCACAGCGCCGCGTACGCGACCAGTCCGGCGGGCCCGTCCGGCGCGAGGAAGATCGCCCGGGAGCGGAAGTCGGCCGCGGTCAGGCCGCTGGCGCGCAGGGCGGCGAGGGTGGAGGCGATCACGTCGTCGCCCGCGGCCGGTTCCAGCACGACCGTCTTGACGCCCTCGGGCGCCGGCGGCGAGCCGGTGGTGCGGATGGCGAGCAGGTAGTCGGTCAGCTTGTGCATCGGTGTCCCCCGGGTCGGGCCGCGCCTCATGTCACGCATGACCGTCCCCGCCGGGAGGCGACCCGCACGTGCCGGTCCCGCGGTTGCCGATCGGGCCCGCCGCGCAACGGTAACGGACCAGAGGCAGCGGCGTAGGAGAGGTGCACGTGACTTCCACCATGCGGGTCGAGGAGCAGGTCAAGGAAGAGTTCTACCTCCGGCGCGCGTTCGACGACGACACCCCGGTGTTCGTGGACGCGACCAGGCACGTCCGGCAGGGGCTTCCCTACCCGCTCAGCGCCAAGAAGGCCCTCAAGGCCACGTGCGCCGTGTGGACCGACAACGAGGTGGTCGCGTTCAGCCTGCGCCACTACACCGCCAAGCAGGCCGAGCGGGAGGTCGAGCACGTCGAGTCGAGCATCGGCGTCCGGACGGTCACCAGCCGGAACGTGCTGCGGCCGCGGATGCCGCGCCGAACCCTGCGCGACCTCAACGAGACCGCACGCGCGCTGGCGGCCGTGATCGGCGACGACGTGATCGTCGAACTGGACGGCGAGCTGTACGTGCTGGCGCTGACCCGCCGGGGCAATGTCGGGGAGCTGAGGCTGACGGGCCGCCTCGCCAGGACCGAGGGTGGATACGTCAGGTCCGGGGTCGCCGACGGCGACGGCGAGTTCGAGCTCCCCGTCCAGGGGCTGCGCCTGCGCGTGTTCCTGCGTTCCCCGGTCCGGGAGCGGGTCATCGCCTACGCGTTCGGCGGCTACCTCACCCGCAGGCCCGGCGAGGTCGAGACGGTGACCCGCGCGACCGCGCTGACCCTGAACAGCCTGCTCGGGCTGGCGACGTTCCGGATGCTGTCCGGGCTCGGCCAGGTCGAGGTCCCGCCCCGGGCAAGCGGCACCGCGACCCGGCGGCGCCGGCAGGCGGACCGCGTCGAGTTCGCGGTCCCGGTGCAGCTGTTCACCGGCAACGGGCCCCCAGCGGTGATCGGCTCGTCCCTCGGCGCCGACGCGGTCCGCGACATCGCCTACGACATCATGCTGGGCGATCTGGGGCATGTCTCGGTCGCCGGCCTGCGCGCCGCCACCCACCACCTCCCGGGCCTGGCCGCCACGCCGAGCCAGGCCGAGGTGCGGCCGCGGCAGCCCGCGCCTCTGCTCCGTGACTCGCCGGCCGCCGAGGGACGAACACGGGGGATTCGTTGATCTCCGCGTTGGACTTCCCG
The DNA here is from genome assembly GCF_055379765.1 of Actinomadura rugatobispora. Taxonomy (NCBI): domain Bacteria; kingdom Bacillati; phylum Actinomycetota; class Actinomycetes; order Streptosporangiales; family Thermomonosporaceae; genus Actinomadura; species Actinomadura rugatobispora. Next base: position 4,287,302 of record NZ_AP029191.1, read on the forward strand.
GGGTACGGGGCAGGCATGAACTCGATGGAGGCTCGCCGCTACCTGGCGATCTACCTTAATGATCATCTCGCCGGGGCCGCGGGCGGCGTGGCCCGGGCGCACGCCCTCGCCCGCGCGCACCGCGGCCGCCCCGACGAGGGACGGCTGCGGCGGCTGGCCGGCGAGATCGCCGCCGACCGGGGCGCGCTGCTGGCCGTCATGATGTCGCTCGGCCTGCCGATCCGCCGCTACAAGAGCTTGGCGGTGGCGGCGGCCGAGAAGGCGGGGCGCCTGAAACTCAACGGCCGCTTGAAGAACCGTTCACCACTGAGCGACCTGGAGGAACTCGAAGTCCTGCGCCTGGGCGTCGAGGCCAAGGCCGCCGGATGGCGCACCCTGCTCGCCCTGGCCGACCGCGAACCCGGCCTGAGGACACCCGAACTGCAAAGACTCCTCGCACGCGCCCAGGCCCAGATCGCCGCGCTGGACGAACTCCACAAGGAGGCCATCGACCCGATCTTCAGCAGGCGGATGACCACCCGGACCCCGACCATCGTCAGATGATCAGGGCTTGCAGTGAAGGACCGAGGACGGCAGCGGCAGCCGATGACCGGACTCGCCGGCGACGCGCAGCACCCGTGCGGGCGCCGCGTCCTGCTCGCAGCCCTCACTCCGGCTCGACCGGTCGGCGACCATGCCGGCGGTCACGAGCGCGACCACGACACCTGCGGCGATGGCCTTGCGCATATTTCGGACTCTACCGAGGTGTTCCCCAACGCCGGATAGGTCGAGGTAAGCATGGCGTGCGTACCTGTCACGCCAGGTAATGCCGGTGTCAGGCGGCGCTGGGCTCCAGCCTGAGCGTGGCCGACCGCGCCGCCGGCGCCACCATGGGATCGACGTACTGGCTCGGATAACGGCCGTACTTGGTCCGGTACGCGTCGTCGATCCGGTCGTTGCGCGCGGAGTCGGTCTCCTCGACGAACGTGACGTCCTTGGTCACGCCCCCGGCGGCGATCCGCCCCCGATGACTGCCCTGGGCCGTCCGGTACCAGACCCCCGCGTCCCCCCGGTACGACCGGACGTAGAGCTCGTCCCCGTCGCGGACCACCCAGATCGGCGTGGCCCCCCGAAGCGATCCGTCCTCCCGCCGCGGCGAGACCTCCAGCTCGTCCGCCCCCGCGATCTTGCTGAGCTCCTCACCACTCCAGTTGGCCGTCATACATCCCCCCTAGAACGCTATGCGCAGGTCATGCCCCCCACCCCCACCCCCCGAACCCCCGGCGTGAGGCATGACCAGGGCGTCAGCCGTCGTTCTTTTCAGCGGCGGACTTTGTAGGGCAGGCCGCACTGACGTCCGGTCCCCTCAGTCAGCGCTCGTGTCGTCCGGCCGGACGAACACGCCCCGTCCACGAACGCCGATCACTTCACCGGACTCACGAAGGATGGCCATGGCATCGGTGACAGTTCGGGCGGATATGTCAAATTCCTCGCCCAGCTCGCGAGCGGTGGGCAGCTTGGAACCCCGTGGATAGGTCCCGCTTCCGATTCGCTCGCGAATCACCGCGACTAGCTGATCCCGCAACGGTGCGATGCCGTCCAAGCCGACCATGACGCTACGTTACGCCCCGTTCCCGCTTCATCACGTGCCGTCGGGGGTTTCGTTCAGTGAGGTCCCGCTCAAGTCCGCGACGTAGGTCGCTTTCCCGACCACCGCTATGGTCAGGCCGCGCTCGCGCAAGAGCCGTAGAGCCGCTTCCGCGGTCCGCATGCCGACACCCGCGTCTGTCGCTATCTCGCGGGCGGACGGGACGCGTTGCCCGGGGCGCAGCCTGCCCGCGTGGATCTCTGCCGCGATGGTGTCGGCGATGATCAGGTACGCGGCGCGCGGCTGGTCGAGATCGAATTCCACCCGTCCATGGTGGGTCACACCGTGCAATGTAGGATTACCCGGTGTTACCCGGTGTAGCTCGGGTATCGTGCTGGTACGACAAGGACGGCCCCGAGCGGCGGTGACGCGCCGTTCGGGGCCTACGGAACACGACTACTAGGAAGTCGAGCCCCGATGGACAACTAGGTTAGGGCCACCGCGTCGCGACGGTGGGAGCCGCTGGAGTACGACAAGGACGACGAGTTCTGGACGGCGCGACTCCACTACCGCCTCCCCGACCGTGAACAAGCGGCGGGCCTGGAGACGGCCGTTTTCGGCCCGACGGAAGATGCATGCGTTCGAGAAACCGTGCGGCAGGACCGCTTGTGGGCGGAGTTCCCGCTGCGAACCGGGGACAACGAGAGGGCGCGCGACCGCCTGCGCTATCTCGCGGGGGGGTGCGGCGTGACCGTGCTCGTTGCGGTGATGCTCGTCGTTGGCGCGGCCATGCTGGCCCGGGTCCGCGACGGCGTACGCGGCCGCGCGGCAGCCCCGGTACATCGGGAGGCATCACGCGATGTGGTGACGCCAGGCCCCCGCTCGATGCCGGATAGGGCGGCAGTGGATCGGCAGCGGGCCGGAAGTGCGTTTCTCCAGGCTGGACATGGATTCGACCGAAGATGAGAGGCGCGAGAAACCATGTCCAGCAGTGCATCCCGATCCCCTGTCAGCGTTGTCGGCCTCGGCCGGATGGGGGGCGCCATCGTGGCGGCGCTCATCAAGGCGGGGCACCCTACGACCGTGTGGAACCGGACTCCGGGTAAGGCCGTGGCCGACGGGGCCGTTGTCGCCGGGTCGGCGGCGGAGGCCGTAGCCGCCGGTCCAATGGTCATCGTGACGCTGGCCGACTATGGGGCGGTTCGTAGTGTTCTCGAACCGCTCGCCGGTGAACTGGCGGGGCGGACGGTCGTCAACCTCACCACGGGAACGCCCGAGGAGGCTCGGGCGCTGGCGGCGTGGGCGGCGGAGCAGGGCGCCGGTTACCTCGACGGCGCGATGATGGCGCTGCCCGAGACGGTCGCGACGCCCGAAGCGTTCTTCCTCTACAGCGGGTCCAGGGAGGTGTTCGACGCCGGGCGCGCGCTGCTGGAGACCCTGGCGGCGGCGCACTACCTGGGCGAGGACGCCGGGGCCGCGGAGGTGTACGACCTCGGCCTGCTCGGCTCGGGCTACGCGGCGCTGGCCGGTTTCCTGCACGCGCTGGCGCTGGTGGACGCGGCGGGCGTGCGGCCGGAGGAGTTCGTCCCGCTGGTGGGCCGGTGGCTGCACGGGATGATCGCTTACATCCCGGAACTGGCCCGCGAGATCGGGTCCGGCGACTACACCGAGCCCTCCTCCCCGGTGGGGATGAACCGGGCCGGGGTCGGCGCGCTGGTGCGGGTGAGCCTCGACGCGGGGATCGATCCCGGGGTGCACGTCCCGCTGTGGAACCTGCTCGGGCAGCGGACGGCCGACGGGCATGGCGACGACAGCTTCGCCAGTGTCTTCGAGGTGTTGCGCCGCGAGAGAAGCTAATCGAGGCCGGGATGGACGGCCGGAGCCCTCTCCTGTTGGACGTCGCGTTTTCGGATGCGGCAGTGGACGCCCTTCACCAGGTCGACGACCTGCGTGACGGAGAAGTCGCCCGCAGCACTGAGGTAGAGGTACGCCTCGTTCTCCGTCATGCCGGTGCGGCGGGAGAGGAAGCGGACGGCGTTCCAGGCGCAGCGGCGCATCGCCTCGTCCAGGTCCTCGTGCAGGCCGAGGACGACCCAGTGGTCGGCGGTCTCGGCGAACGGCCCGGCGGCGTGGTCGAGCGGGCCGGGCGGCTTGATGACGGAGACCCGCAGGGTGACGCGCAGCGAACCTTCCAGGGCGGTCAGTGCGATCTCGCCGTTGCCCTGGGCGAAGTGCGGGTCGCCCAGGAAGAACCCGGCTCCGGGGATCTGCACGGGCAGGTACAGGGACGAGCCCGCGACCAGTTCGCGCAGGTCGATGTTGCCCCCGAACGGGCCCGGCGGGATCGTGCTCAACGGGCCGCCTGGCTCGGCCGGGGTCACCCCGCACAGCCCCAGGAAGGGCCGCAGTTCGATGGACGCGCGCCCGCCGCGATGCTCGAACGTCGCGTACGCGCCGTTCAGGGAGCAGAAGCGGCTGAACACGGGGGAATCGGGCAGCCGGTCGGGCAGGCAGCCCCGCCCGTGCCTGCTGGAGATGACCCCGTACGGCACGCGCGGGCGCAGGTCAAGGAAGTCGACCCGCAGCCAGTCGCCCGGTTCGGCGCCCAGTACCCGCACCGGGCCGAGTACGACGTGCGGCCCGGCCTGGGCAGGTCGTTCCCTGCGCAGGTCGGAGGCGGCGAGGGCGACGGCCTCGTCCAGGACGGCCTCGCGCGGGACGCCGAATCCGGCGAAGTAGGCGGCCGGGTCGCGTCCCTGGTCCTCCATCAGGCCCTCCTGGGAGACAGTGTCGAACGTGACCACCTCCCCGGAGCCGACCGTGAGCACCGGCGCCGCCCCCGGGCCGGGCAGCGTCCCCCAGGAGACGGTGTCCGGCGAGCACGCCAGGTAGCGGCCCGCGATTCCCTCGCCCGCCCGCAGGATCCCGCTCACGATCGCGCGGCCGTGGCCAGGTGCTCGCGCCAGCCGCCCTCCGCGGTGATCTCGTGCACGCCCTCGCCGCCGAGGACGCCGTCCCGGCACACCATGCTCAGCGAGCCCCGGCCGTCCTCCAGCCGGATCACCGACAGCTCCAGTTCCGCGGGCTCGCGCGGCAGGAGGCGCTCCCGCAGATCGGCGTAGCCGACCTCGTACAGCTCGCCCGGCACCGGACGGCCCGCGCCGCGCCCCGCGGGCACCAGGCCGGGGAAGACGTCGCCGAACGAGAAGAACCGGTAGTCCGGCGCGGTGCGGACCGGGCCGAGGAACCGGGCCCCGGCGAGGGCGTCGCCGAGCTCGCCTCCGCTCATCGCCTGGCCGTTGACGAACATCAGGACGGTGTCGGGCACTGCGCATCTCCTCGGGTCGGGGGTCGGTCGGACGGGGTGGAGGGACACGTCATTCCAGCGTGGTGTTGCCGAAGCCGCGCAGCGCGTGGACGGCCGCCGCGGTCGTCGCCCGCTCGGCGTCCCCGCTGGACAGGTCGTCGAGCAGCGCCCGGTGCTGCGACACCGGCTCGTGCCCCGGCTGCTGGACGTAGTCGTCGGTGGGGTACAGGAACGCCTGCCGCTCCAGGAACGACGAGGTGATCTGGGAGAACGCGGCCCGGTTGATGGCCATGTGCAGGTCGAGATGGGCCATCGCGAACTGGGAGCTGCCGATGCCGTGCTCGTTCAGGGCCGCGGCGAGGGGGTCGAGGAGCGCGTACAGGGCGTCCCAGTCGACCTCGCCGGTCTTGGCGGCCAGCATCTTGGCCGCGACCTGGTCGAAGGCCACGCGGAGCTGGTGCAGCTCGGCGCGGGCCTGCGCGTCCACCTCGACCACCACCAGCTGGCCGCGCCGGATCCGCAGCACCAGCCCGTCGCTGGTCAGCCGTTGCAGCCCCTCCCGCACGGGGGTGCGGCTGACGCCCAGTTCGTCGGCGATCTGCTCCTCCACCAGCCGCATCCCTCCGGTGTAGGCGCCGGTGGTGATCTGCTGGCGGAGGTAGCGGTAGACGCGCTCGCGGACGCTGAGCGACTCGGTGTCCGCCGTCCCGCCCATGAGGGTCACCTCGTCCCCTCGGCCGTCAGCAGGGCGGCGCGGCACGCGTTGGTGACGCGCTGCATGAACGTGCCGGACATGACGTTCATCCCCGCTTGCAATGCCCTTGTTTGGAGAGACGAGACGCGGTTGTTCAGGTCGAAGTACGCGTTGCCGGGCGCGGCCAGGGCGTTGAACGGGAACGCGAACTCGCGGCCCTCGGACTCGGGTGTCTCGCCCCACGTCGTGGCGTTCACGATCAGGGACGGCGGGGCGTCGCGGCAGGCGTCCTCCAGGTCGCCCGGGGCCACCGCGTCGGCGCCGAACCGGTCCGCCCAGGCGGCCAGCGCCGCCGCGTTCCGCGCGCTGCCCGCCAGCCGGGCGTCCGGCCACGCGCGCCGGACGGCGAGGGCGACCGACCCGGACGAGCCCCCCGAGCCCAGGACCAGCACGGCGGCGGGCGCGCGGCCGCCCATGAGCGTCTCCATCGCCGCCTGCGCCGACCAGCAGTTGGTGTTGACGCCGACGAGGCGCCCGCCGTCCCGGACGACGGTGTCGACGACGCCGGTCGCCGCGGCCGAGCCGGTCAGCACGCCCGTGCCGGCGGCCAGCAGCGCCGCGGCGTCCTTCTTCCACGGGCTCAGCACCAGCGCCAGATCCCAGCCCGCGTCGGCGAGCAGGGCCCGCGGGTCGTCGAACGGCACCGCGCGGGCGGGTGTGACGCCCGCGGCGGCGAGGGCGTCCAGCAGCAGGCGGCCTTTCAGCGCGCCCGGCGCGGTCGTCCCGACGCCCGCGATCACCGCGGCCTTCGCTCCCGCTCCCGCTCCCGCCTCGGCCTGGCAGCGCCGCACCGCGGCCCGCAGCGTCCACGCCCCGTCTCCCGACCCGCTGAGCACGCTCACGGGTGTCTCCTGAATGGTCACCGTTCTCCCCTCGTACGGCCGGGACGCACCTGCCGCCCCGCCGGATTCCCGATCACCTCGCCCTTCTCATACACCGGCACGCCCCGCAGGTAGGTCGCGACGACCGAACCCTTCAGCTCCCGGCCCTCGTACGGCGTGATGTTGTGCTTGGAGTGCATCGAGGCTCCGTTCACCACCGTCCCGGCGGACGGGTCGACCAGCACCAGGTCTGCGTCGAAGCCGGGCGCGACCGCTCCCTTGCCCGCCATCGACCACCGCCGGGCGGGCGCGTACGAGCAGAGCCGCACGATGTCCTCCACCGTCATCCGGCCCTCCGCCGTCTCGGTCAGCAGCAGGGGCAGCATCGTCTCCAACCCGATGAAGCCGCCGTACGCCTTCCACACGTCCGGTTCGGCCTGCTCGGCGGCGGTGTGCGGGGCGTGGTCGGTCGCGATGACGTCGACGTCGCCGCGGCCGATGCCGTCCCAGAGCGCGGCGACGTCGGCGGCCGGGCGGATCGGCGGGTTGAGCTTCACCAGGTTGCCGTGCACGTCGTACGCCGAGTCGTCGAAGGTGAGGTGGGCGACCAGCGCCTCCACGCTGACCCGGTGCCCCTGGGCGCGCAGGTCCCGGACCCTGGACAGCCCGGCCGCCGTGGACAGGTGGTGGATGTGCAGCTTCGTGCCCGCCTCGGTGGCCAGCGTGATGATCCGGGTGAGGGCCTCCACCTCCACGAAGGCGGGGCGGCTCTCCAGGTGGGCGCGGGGGTCGGTACGGCCCTCCGCCCGCAGCCGGTCGATGAACATGCGCAGCAGGTGGTCGTTCTCCGCGTGCACGCCCACGACCAGCCCTGCCTCGGCCGCGGCCTCCAGCCCTCGGAAGATGGCGGCGTCGTCCGGGCAGCGGTTGTCTCCGGTGGTCTGGCCCATGAAGAGCTTGAACCCCATGGCGCCGAGCCCGGCCATCGCGGTCATCTCCTCGGCGTTGTCCTGGCCGAGCATCCCGTACAGGCCGAAGTCGACGTGCGCCTTGGGCGCGACCAGGTCCAGCTTCTCCTGGAAGCGCTCCGCCGTGGAAACGGGCGGATAGGTGTTGGGCATGTCCACGACGGTGGTGACGCCGCCGGCCGCCGCGGCCGCCGTCCCGCTGGCGAAGTCCTCCTTCTCGGTCATGCCGGGTTCGCGCAGGTGCACGTGGACGTCCACGAGACCGGGCAGGACGAGCAGCCCGGAGGCGTCGACGGTGGCGGCGGCGCCGTCCCAGGCGAGGCCCTCGCCGACGGCGACGATCCGGCCGTCGCGGACCGCCACGTCCTGGCGGCGGCGGCCGTCGTGCGCGACGACCGTCCCTCCGGTGACGACCAGGTCGGGGGTGGGATGGTGGGGCATGGGAAACCCTTCGCTCGGTGGTGGGTCGGACGGTGGTCGGGGCTAGGCGTCCAAGGCGAGGTCGGGGTTCTCCTTGTAGACCTCGCGGACGGGCCCCAGGTCGAACATCCGGCCGGCGGTCAGCTTCAGCCCGCCCGCGTTGACGGCCTTCACGTTGTTCTCGGCCTCGGCGTCGGAAACGGCGATGATCTGCTGCCCCTTCTTCCCGTCGCGGATCAGGTCGTTGCCCTGCTTGCACGCGGCGAGGGTGGTCGTGGGGTTGAGCGTCAGGTCCTTGCCGTACTCGTTCACGGTGACGTCGGTGGCCCGCTGCGGGTCGGCCAGGACGTCCCGCCAGCCCCGGATCTCGGCCTTGAGGAACGCCTTCACCTTGTCCCGGTTCTTGTCCAGGTTCTCCTGGGTGGTGAGGTAGGTCTGCCCGACCAGCGGGAACCCGACGTCGGCGAGCAGCATCGTGGCGATCTCGAAGCCCTTGGCGCGCAGCTCGATCACCTGGTTGTTGATGTAGCCCATGTAGCCGTCGATCTCGCCCTTGGTCATGCCGATGGGGTCGCCCTGCACGGGCACCGTCCTGATCCGCGAGGTGTCCAGCCGCAGCGCCGCCAGGAAGTTGCGCCAGATGGCCTCGCTGGACGACGCGCAGCCGATGGTCTTGCCGTACAGGTCCTCGGGACGGCGGATGGGCTTGTCGCCCATCGACATCACGCAGCCCGCGTACCGGTGGTACACCGCGCCGATGATCTTCAGCGGGGCGCCCTGGTCGATGGCCTTGGCGACGGTCGGCACCTGCGACACCCCCGCGAAGGTGCGGGTGAGCACGTCCGACTCGATGGGCGGCGCGGTCGGCCCGCCCGCGACCAGCTCGGCGCGGGCGAAGCCCTCCTGCTTGTAGTAGCCGTTCTTGTCGGCCAGGAAGCTCCCGGCGAACTGGGTGTTCTTCAGCCAGGCCAGGCGCTGCGAGGCGACGCCGAACCCGGCGGCGCCGGACGCGTCCCCGCCCGTCCCGCCCGAGACGCATCCGGACAGGACGCCGGGCGCCGCCACGGCGAGACCGCCGAGCAGGGACCCGCGGACGAGGAATCGGCGCCGGTCGAGGTCGTGTGCGGTCATCGGTCACGCTCCCAGGGGTCTTCGTGGATCATCGGGACGCGCCCATCCGCGCGCGGACCAGCGCTTCGAGGAGGGCGAGGAACTGGTAGACCGCCACGCACACGGTGGTCAGCACCACCACCGAGGCCCAGAGGCGGGCGAACTCGAACTCGTTGGCGTCGCGCATCATCTGCCCGCCCAGGCCCGCCCCGGAGGCCAGCCACTCGGCCAGCAGCGCCCCGACGATGGAGGTGGTGACGGTGATGCGCGCCGCGGTGAACCAGGTCGGCACCGCGTGCGGCAGCGCCACCTTGACGAACGCCGTCCAGCGGGAGCCGCCGAACGCCCGGCACACCTCCAGGTCGGCGCGGGGCGCGGAGCGGATGCCGCGCAGCATGGTCAGCAGCGCGGGGACGAACACGATCGCGATGCCGATGACGGCCGTCCCGGCGGCGCCGCGCCCGAACACCAGCGCCAGCGTCGGCGCGACGGTGACCATCGGGACGGCGCGGAACGCGGTGACCGTGGGCAGGAACGCCTGCTCGGCGGCAGGCGAGAAGTAGAACAGCACGGACATGGCCGCGGCCGGGATCAGCCCGAGCGCGAACCCGAGGCCCGCGTCGGCGAGCGTGCGGACGAGCAGCGGCCACAGCGCGGACCGGTTGGCCGCCGCGTCCGGGCCCGCGACCAGGTGGTCCCACACGTCCAGGGGCGTCTTGGCGACCAGCGGGCTGACGTTGACGAGGCGCAGGAACACCGTCCAGACCACGACGATGGCCAGCACCGTCGCGAGGGTGGTGAGCGCGCCGCGCGCCGCCCCGGCCAGCAGGACGCCGGGCAGCGCCGCGGTCCTTTCGCGTGCGCCCGCACGAGGAGTCTCGGTGGCGGTCATGCGGCACCGCCCTCGTCCGAGCCGCCGCCCGCCCACGGGACGGCCACCCGCTCGACCGCGCCCACGGCGAGGAAGGCCACGCCCGCGATCAGGCTCGACACCAGCGTGACGCCCCAGGTCCGGACCACGTCGCTGGCCTGCTGCGCGGCCACCAGCGCCGAGCCCAGCCCGCGCTCCTGGCCCATGAACTCCCCGATGACCGCGCCCAGCATCGCCGCCGGAACGGCGATCTTGAGGGCGGTGAGGATGTCGGGCAGCGCGGCCAGCAGCCGCACCTTGCGCAGTTCCAGGAACCGGCCGCCGCCGTAGGCGCGGACGATGTCGCGGCAGCCCGGGTCGGCGCGGCGCAACCCGCCCACGGCGCTGACCAGCGTGGTGAAGAACACCGAGACCGCGGCCATGATCGCCGAGGTCATCGGGCCGTTGAAGCAGGCCGCCAGGATCGGCGCGATCGCGATCAGCGGGACGCAGGCGGAGGCGATGCCGACCTGCAGCACCAGCCGTTCCAGCCACGGCACCACCAGCACCAGCGACGCGCAGGCGATGGCGATCAGGTTGCCCCAGACGTAGCCCGCGGCCGCCGTCGCCAGCGTCACCGGGACGTGGCTGCCGTAGAACGCGGTCCCGTCGTCCAGGACGCCCGCGACGATCTGCGCGGGCGGCGCGATCGCGGGGCCCAGGACACCGGTCATGCCGAGCAGCTGCCAGGCCAGCAGGACGGCGCCCGTCCCGCCCGCGCGCAGGAGCAGGGTGCGGCTCACCGCGCCACCCCCTGCCGCTCCCGTTCGATCGTTCCAGGCGCCGGTTCCCCGGCGGCCTCGTCACGGTCGCGGGCGGAGCCGAACAGGATCGCCGAGAGCCGGTCCACGTACGCGTGGAACTCGGCCGAGCGCATCAGCTCCGGCGTGCGCGGCCGGGGCAGGTCGATCGGGACGACCTCCTCCACCCGTCCCGGCCGGGCGCTCATCACCACGACCGTGTCGGACAGGAAGACCGCCTCGGCGATGCCGTGCGTGACCATGAGGGTGGTGGCCGGGCGCTCGGTCCAGATGCGCAGCAGTTCGGTGTTGAGGTGCCGGCGGGTCATGTCGTCGAGCGCGCCGAACGGCTCGTCCAGCAGCAGGATCCGCGGTTCGACGACGAGCGCGCGGGCGATCGCGACGCGCTGCCGCATGCCGCCCGAGAGCTGGCCGGGGCGGGCGTCCTCGAAGCCGTTCAGGCCGACCAGGTCGATGAGGTCCTGGATCGGCCCGGTCTCGCCGCCGCGCCCGGCGATCTCCAGCGGCAGCCGGATGTTGGTGCGGACCGACCGCCACGGCAGCAGGGCGCTGTCCTGGAAGGCGATCCCCAGGTGGTGGTGCCTGCGCATGCCGGCGGGGGTCTCGCCGTGCACGAGCGCGGAGCCGGAGGTCTGCGTCTCCAGCCCGGCGAGGATGCGCAGGATGGTGCTCTTGCCGCATCCGGACGGGCCCAGCAGGGAGACGAACTCCCCTTCCCGGGAGTGGATGTCCACCCCGGCCAGGGCGTTCACCTCCCGGCGCCCGACGCGGAAGTCCTTGGTGAGGCCGTCGATCCGGATCCCCGTCGCCGCCTCTGCGCCCATGCGCGCTCCCTCCTGGGCCGCCCAACTTTTGGATCCAAGCTTGGATCCAAAGCCGGGGCCGGGGGTTACGGACATGTGAATTACCTGTTTAGTGGGGTTACTTTCCGCTCACCGCCCGCATCCGGGAGGGGTCCCCGGCGAACCCGCCTACCGTGCCACTGCCACGATGTGACGGAGGGCCACGATGCAGATGCACACGGCGGTCAGGCGCGGGTTCCTGCAGACGTTCGACTGGTGGGGCCGCGCCTCACGGTCCGAGTTCTGGTGGTTCCTCCTCGCCTCCGCGCTCTTCTACTTCGCGTGCCTCGCGATCGCCGCCGCGCTGGAGAACCCGTTCGTGCTCCTGGTCTGGGCCGTGCCCTTCATCCCGGCCACCCTCGCCATCGGCGCGCGCAGACTCCACGACACCGACCGCAGCGCGGCCTGGCTGCTCCTGCTGCTCATCCCGTACGGGGTCATCGCGCTGCTCATCCTCTGCTGCGGCCACGGCACCCCCGGACCCAACAGGTTCGGCCCGCCGAGCGAGCCCGCCCCGGTGGCCGAGGGCTGCCGCAGGCTCGCGTGGGAGTACACCAAGCAGGGCCACATCCTCGTGGCCGCCGGTCACACCGCGCTGGCCGTGGTGTACGGCGGCGAGGCCGGTCAGGACGTCGGGGAAGACCTGACCCTCCTGGCCGACCAGCGCGCGGTCCTCGGCGACCGCGCCTTCCGCCTGCGCCTCTACGAAGTCCTCGACGGGCCCGGCGCCGACGACCTCTACGAGGCGGTCAAGGCGCGGGGACGCCGAGAAGAAGGAGATCCGGGGGAACGAGAGTCGAGCTCGCCACCAACTCGAGGATGAGGTTCTGGTTGAGCGCGTTGCCCACGGGCTCGCCGACCTCCTCCCGGGTGAGCCCGGGAACACCGCCCTCCGACAGCCGGGCGCGGACCGCCGCGACCCGGTGAGCGACCTTCTTGGCCGTCCAGCCGGCGCCGGGCTGCAGGCCGTCGAGGATCTCGCACGCCTCCTTCCACGTCGGCGGCCGCGGGTGTGGCTCGTGCAGCAGGTGCCGCCGCGCCAGGACGACGAGGACGAGCCGCTCGTCGTCCGTGAGCCGCCAACTCTGGGGCGGCCGGGTGGCCTGGCCGTGCCGGGCCGTCGGCCGCCGCCCCTCCGGCTCCGGTCCCGGCCCCGCCACGTACAGCTCCAGCAGGTGCTCCCGATGGCTCGACCCGCGGACGAACAGCGGCGTGTACCCCTCGGTGAGCGGAACGGGGTCGTCGTCGGCGAACAGCAGCCGCGAGTCGGGGAACCGGAGCGGCAGCCGCCCCGTCGTCCGGACCCACCACCGGTCGTCGCGGCGGCTCAGCAGACCGTGCCGGCGGCTGACCCGGCGATCGTTCTCCCCGAGGCAGACGTGCACGTCCGGGAGGTTGCGCCCGAAGACGAGGGTGCGGCCGTCCCGCGGCCGGACCGCGATGCCGCCGCTGGCCGTCAGGGCGTAGATCGTGCCGGGGGTGGACGGCGGCACGCCGAGGGCCAGGCTCGGATGTCCCGCGCGGAACCTCCGATCGCGCGGATTCCCCTGTCCATCACTCATGTCGACCTCCAGAGCAAGCTGGCCCGCAGGATGCCACGCACCCCCTGGGACCCGTCCCAGCCAAGGAGACCGTGCGCTCTAGAAGGAGACGGTGCGGCGTGTGGTCAGCGCGGCGCTGACCAGAAGGAGGACGCACGTGCCGGTGACCGGCAGCAGTTCACCGGCGCCGACGAGGACGAGCGCGGCCGACGGCAGCACGGCGACGGCCCCGAGGGCGAGCGGGGTCACGGCGGCGAGGCGCCCCTGCACGTAGCCGAGGTATTCGGCGGTCGGGCGGCCGGGGCGGATGCCCGGGACGAACGCGCCGTCCCGCTTCAGCCGGTCGGTGACGCCGACGACGTCCGCGGCCACCGCCGAGTTCATCACGGTCAGGACGGCGACCAGCGCGAACAGTGCGAGCAGGAACCAGGGGCTGCCCTGGTCGGGCAGCGTCCAGAGTCCGTCCGGCCGCCCGCCGCCGGGCCACAGCCGGGCGGCGAGCGCGGGCAGGTGCAGCATCGCCAGCGCCGTGAACACCGGAAGCAGCCCGGCGTGGCTGAGGCGCAGCGAGACGTGGGTGGTCGTGCCCGGGGGCGGCGGCGGGCGGACTCCCACCATCCGCCGCGCGAACTGGACCGGCACCCGCCGTTCGGCCCTGTCGAGGACGAGCACGGCGGGCACGACGAGCAGTCCCGAGAGCAGGACGGCGGCCGTCACCGCGGCGAACGCCCCGCCGCCCTCGCTCTCGCGCACGTCCCAGAGGAGGCCGGGGAAGACGGCGGCGAGCTGCGCGAGGAACAGGACCGCGAGGCCCTCGCCGAGCCCGCGCGAGGTGATCAGCCGGATCAGCCAGGCGGTGACCGCCGCTCCAGCGGTCATGCAGGCGGCGATCGACAGGACGGCGGGGAGGCCCTCGCCCGCCGGCCCGCCCCCGCCCGGGAGATGCCCGTGCACCGCCGCGACCGCCACGGCGGTGCCCATCAGGGCGCCCATGGCGACGGTGGCGAGGCCGGTGTGCCGTTCGATCCTGGCGGCTCCGGCCGGGCCCTCCGCGGCGAGCGCCTTCATCCGCGGGACGGTCAGGACCAGCAACTGGACGACGAAGAGCGCGGCGACGTACGGGAGCACGCCGAGCCCGAAGACCGACAGCCGGAACAGGCCGCCGCCGGTGAACAGGCCGGCCAGGGCGTACAGCGGGTCGTCCCGCACGGCCGCGCCGGCGGAGTCGCGGAGCGCGGCGACGTCCACGCCCGGGGCCGGAAGGGCCTGCCCGATCCGGAAGAGCACCACGGCCAGGACCGTGAGCGGCAGTTTCGCGGGAAGGCCGGGGGTGCGCAGGAAGCCGCTCACGGATCGACTGTACAGCCCTGTCTTTTAAACATGTGGGCCGCCCCCGTGAACACCGGATGACGAATCCGACAGCGGGTCGGCGGGTCAGAGCGCGGAATCGGCGAGCGTGCGCAGCGTCAGCAGCAGCTCGGAGGCGGTGACGTCGTCCAGCTCGCCGAACGTCGCCTTCGTCTCGTGGCCGTGGGCCGCCTCGGACTCGCCGATCCAGACGTTCCCGAGCGTCTGCTCCGCCCATTCGCCCGGCGACATGACCGGGAAGCCGGGGCTCACGTCCAGCACGACCGTGCGGCCCGCCACCTCCCAGGTCATGCAGTGCTGGATTCCCGCGTCCTGCGGCGTGCCGCGCTCCCAGCCATGGCGTTCCAGCCCCAGGACCCTGCCGACGCCGACCTCCACGTCCGCGACCCGGCTCAGCCGGTTGCCCGCACGCTCCTCCTCGGTGAACGCGTCGACGGGCCTGCCGAGCTGCGGGAACGGCTGGACGACCTCGTAGTCGGCGAGGACCTCCGCCCAGGCCGCCACGCTCGCCCCCAGATGCACCGGGTGGGCGATCCGCACCTCACCGGTCTCGGGCAACGCCACCGCCTTGTCGTCCACGTCGGCGAACGAGCGGTCCTCGGCGACGCGGAACGCCATGCCGTCGCCCGCTCCGCCGTCGTCGTGCAGCCAGACGAGGCGCCGGACGATGTGCCACAGCAGCGGGTGCCCCACGAACAGCCGCCGGAAGTCCTCGACCGTCCACCGCCGCTGCTCGGCCATGGCCCGCTCCAGCCGGCGGATCTGGTCGGCGGCGACCATGCGCACGTCCTTCTTCAACCCGGTGAACGCGCGGTGCGCGGCGGGCGCCGCCTCCGGGTCGTCCTTGGCGCCCGGCTTGGGCAGCGTCTTGCGGAGCGTGCCCCTGCCGTCGAACACCACCGGTTTCAGCTGCTCGTCGAAGCCCACCGTGAACCGCCGGGGCCCGTAGTCGAGCGTCATGCCGCCGTCGGCGTCCAACCCGAAGTCCGGGACGATCCGGTCGCCGAGCTGCTCCATCGTCAGCCCGCGGTCGTCGGCCACCCGGACCAGGAGCTGACCCGCCTTCTTCTTGAGCCGCTTGGGACGGGCCTTCTCGGAGACCATGTGCAGCTGCATCACCGCCACGTCCGTGCCGATCGCGGCCAGCACGTCGAGCGCCTTCAGCGGCAGCTGGATCCCGTTCTGGCCGGGCCAGGAGCGCGCCAGGCCGCCCAGGCGCCGCGCGGTCTCGTCGTCGCCGGTCCAGCTCAGTTGTGCCTGCGCCCAGGCGATCCGGGTGGACTCGCCCGACACGCGCCAGCGTTCGTACAGGTTCCAGCCGAACTCGGCGAGCGATCCGGGGTCGAGCGCGTCGAACGCTTCCCGGACGCCCTTAGTCGGCGCGCGCCCCGGGCTCGCCTTGCTCAACGCCTCGATCAGGTGGCCGGTCGCCGCCACGGGCAAGGCGTGCTCCCGGCCGCGCAGCAGGACCTGCGGCATCGCCTCCGGGCGCGCCCAGTCCGGCGCCCCCTTCTTCCCGCCGGTCCGCAGGGCCTTGGGCACCCGGTCCTCGGGCGCCTCGGGCACGACCGCCGCCCGGACGGCCTCGATCGCCGCCCGGGCGTCCCCCTCCAGCTTCGGGATCATCTGCGCGGCGAGGCCGGGCCGTGCCGCCAGATGCGCCCGCAGCAGCCCCGCCGCCATCACGGCCCGCTTGGAGGTGCCCGTGCTCAGCTCCGGCAGGACCCGCAGGGCCCGCGCCGGGAACCGTTCGATCATCGCCTCCATCGCGGGGAGCCCGTTCACCTTGTCGAGGCATCCGCCCATCAGCCGGAACGCCTCGTCGCCCGGCAGCCGCGACAGCGCGTCCAGGACGAGTTTCCGGCCCTTGGGCTCGGCGTCGCCGTCGAGGGAACGCGCCAGGACCGGGGCCGCCGCCTCACCCAGCCCGTCCACCAGGGTGAACACCAGCTCGGGGGTGCATTCGCTCTGCTCCAGCACCGCCCAGTCACCCAGCGCCTCGACCTGCCCGGCGGTGCTCAGCGAGTGCCACAGCAGCGTTGCGCCGTGCGAGGTGTAGTACGTCTCGCGCTCGGGCGGCTCCGCGCAGCACTCGTCCACCCAGTCGGTGCGCGTCGGCACCAGGAACGACACGACCACCCGTTGGAGCGGTTCGCGGCGGTGCCCCTCCAGCGCCCGCGCGGCCTCGGCGTACGCGCCGTCGCCGGACGCCGCGAGCAGCGCCCGCATCCGCCTGCCCGCGGGACTCGCCGCCCAGTACGCGACCGTACGCCAGGCGCAGCCCCCCACATGATGGGGTTGCTCCTTCAACGCGGAGGGCCCGTCACCCTCGATCCAGATCCCGTCGATCTCGGCGAACGCGCAGGCGGCGAAGGCCAGGCCGTGGTCGGCGGCCAGAAGGTCGGCCCAGGCGGCGTCGGTGGTGAACCGCGACTGCCCGCGCTCCATCGCCTCCACCGAGGCGACCACCGCCGCCCCCAGCGGGGTCGCGTCACCGCGCAGGTAGGCCAGGCCCGCCTCCGCGGCGTCCTGATCGCGGGACGGGCGCTCCAGCACCTCCCGGACCAGCGGCCGCACCGCCTCCAGGCTCTCGCGGAGCCCGGCGATCGCCTCCCCGTCCGGAACGGCCTCGGGCACCGAGATCCGGCCCCCGCGCCGGGGGATGAGCGCCGCCGGCCATGACTTGGGGGTGGCCAGAACGTCCTCATCGTGGAACGGGGAACCGTGATCACTCATGCGCCCTCACGGTAGGGCAGCCCACCGACAGACCGCGCGCGCCAGCGGCGTCGCGCGGGGCTCCTGGGAGCAGAGCCCCGCACGACGCCTTCAGGGAAGGTGATCCGTGGCCTGGATCAGTGGAAGGTGAAGGTGGCGGAGTCCACGGTCGCGCTGCCCGGGCACAGGAAGCTGCCCGAGGTCTTGGTGGCGGTGTACGGGCCGCCGGTGTAGGTGCGCGTGGTGCCCTGCCGGTTGACCGTCACGTTGGTGACCCGGTAGCCGCAGGTGATGCCCAGGTTGGCGGTGACGTCGATCTGCGCGGCCGAGGCGGTGCCCGGCGGGTTGTCGTTGAAGGTGACCGTGGGCGAGCTGCTGAGGGTGACGGTCACGCCGCCGCTGCAGGTGGGGCTGATCGTGGTGTGGTTGATCGTGAGGGTGTTCGGCGGCGTGTTGCTGGTGGTCGCGTTGGTCCACGAGCAGGTGGCGCCGGCGGCGCTGACCGTGCCGTCGACCAGCCCGGGGGCGGCCGCGTGCGCGGGGGCCGACATCAGGCCGGCGGCGGCGATGACGGAGAGGCCGACGAGGTAGCTGGCGGGTCTCATGGGGGTCCTCCTCCTCGACTCGCGCGGCGGTCCTTCCGCCGCCGCCCGGCGCGACCGGGCCCGTACCGGCCGGGGAGCGGAGTGGGGGCCGGTACCGGTTCTCGCCGAACGTGAATCTCTCTCATAATCGTTGGAGTTCACGGGGGAAAACCCGTCCGATCAGGACGGGTTTAGTCGGCGACCGCAGCTCGCGCACCGGCAGACGTGGTCCCGCCGCACGTCGTCGCGGCGCACCTCGTCCCGGCGGGCCCCGTCGCGCGGCGCGTCCTCCAGGACGTCGCGCAGCTGGCGCCGGCTGCTCACCTCGAGCTTGCGCATGGCGTTGGCCAGGTGGAACTTGACCGTGCGGTCCGACAGGCACAGGTCCGCGGCGATGTCCCGGTTCGTGTGGCCCGAGGCCGCCAGGCCGACGACCTCCCGCTCCCGGGGCGAGAGCTCGTTGCCGTACCCGGGACGGCCGCGCCGGTGCGGCACCGGCAGCCCGGCCGCCCGCATCAGCTGCTTCAACCGGTTGGCGTCCCAGACCGCGCCGAGGCCGGTGAACGTGCTCCACGCCTGCCGCAGCACCTCGGCGTCCGGCGCCTGCCCCGCCGCGATCTGCGCGCGCACCTCGGCCGCGCCCGCGTGCGCCGCCATCCGCGGGTCCGGCAGCGCCGCGTACCAGTGGCGGGCCCGGCGGTAACCCGCCGCGGCGCGGCCCGGGTCGCCGTGCCGCTCGTGCGCCCGCGCCTCGGCGAACCCGAGCGCGGCACGGGCCAGCGGCGCGTCCCGGCCCGCCAGCGCGCCCCGGTACCGGGGCAGCACCGCGCGCACCAGGTCGACGGGGGCGAACGGCAGCAGCGGCGCGGCCCAGATCCACAGCCGCCCGCGGGCCAGCTCGTTCAGCACCTGGACGGCCAGCTCGTGCCCGTCCCGGCGGTGGGCCCCGGTCAGCGCGACCCGGTTGAACTCGGCGGCGGCGTCCGCGGCGAGCGCCAGTTCGCCGTCCCGGCACGCGTCCTCGGCGACGGCCCGGAACGTGCGGCGCGCGGCGTCCAGGCGCCCCTGGCCCGCGGCGATCCGGGCCGCCAGCAGGCGCGGGTGCAGGTGGTACGGCGGGTGCAGGGTGCCGCGGACGGGCGGCTCCCCGTCGGCCAGACCGGCCTGCTCCTCGGCGCCGAGGTCGCCGGTCGTCCAGCGGGCCCGCAGCGTGACGGCCAGCAGCGAGCGCTCGTAGGTGCGCGACCGGACCTCGGCCGCCAGGCGCCGTCCCCGCTCCGCCAGCTCCAGCCCGCGCGCGTGCTGGCCCAGGTGCACCGCGGCCTCGGCCAGGTCGAGCAGGCCCCGGATGAGCTGCCGGTTCACCTCCGGGCGGTCGCCGCGGGCGGGCAGCGCCGCGATCGCGTGCCCGGCGGCGGGGCTGCCGAGGGTGAGCAGCAGCCGCGCGGTGGTGATCTGGACGACCGCGTGCGCCATCGGATCGGCGGTCTCGGCGAGCGCCGCCCTGGCCTCGCTCAGGTCCGCGGTCCGCGCGGGCAGGTCGCGGCCCGGCGGCCGGTCCGGCAGCGCCAGGACGGCCAGCGCGATCGCGCGCAGGTCCGGCCGCCCGGTGAAGTCGCCGAGCGCGGCGCGCAGCCCGGCCACCACGCTCTCGGTCTCCCGCCTCGGCACCGCCGACTCCACCGACGACCAGGCGTGCAGCAGGAGCAGCTCGGCCCGCTGCGCCGCGGACCCGCTGCCGCGTTCGCGCACCGCGCCCAGCAGGCTCGCGGTCGTCCCGCTCCGGTCCACGCCGCCCGCGGCCGCCCAGCCCAGCTTGACGGCCAGCCCGGCCCGCCGGTCCGCGGCGACCGCGTCCGACTGGAGGACCTCGCGCAGGCAGGCGTGCGCGGCCTCGAACGCGCCGTCGGCGGCGGCGAGCTCGGCGACGGCCTCGGCGCTCTCCACCCAGGCCCGGACGTCCCCGGCGCGCTTGTGGTGCTCGGCCGCCGGCACCGCCAGGGCGCCGCGCCGGGTGCGCAGCAGCTCCCGCGCCGCGACGGCGTGCAGCCTGCGCCGCCGGTAGCCGGGGATCGCCTGGTAGACGGCCAGCCGCGCCAGTTCGTGCCGGAACCGCACGGTCGCGGCGTCCGGGCCGTGGTCGCGCAGCAGCCCGCGGCGCGCCGCGTCGCCGAGGGCGGCGCAGGCCCGCTCGGCGTCCATCCCGGCGACCCGGGCCACCAGCTCGGGCTCGGCCGCCCCGGCCAGGACGGCCGCCGCCTCCAGGGCGGCGACCCCGACCGCCCCCAGCCCGCGGGCCCGTTCGACGATCTCGGCACCCGCCGCGGGCGGCACCACCGCGAGCGCGTCCGGCGCGTGCGTCTCCAGCGCCGGCGACCCAAGGGCGGCAGGCTCGGCCGAGGCGAGGGTCCATTCGCCGTCCACCGGACGGAGCAGGCCGCGGCGCCGCAGCAGCTCCGCGTCCTCGCACACCACGGACGGCACACCGCCGCTGCGCTCGTGCAGCAGGACGGCGAGCGCGCGCGGCACCGCGGTGCCGGGCTCACCGAGGACGCTCCCGGCCAACCGCCCGGCGCCCGCGGGCGACAGCGGCGACGGCCGCACCCGGACGGCCCCCGGCCCCAGCCCCGGCACCGGCAGCTCCGCCGCGGACCGGCAGGTGATGACGACCGACAGCTCCGGCGGCGGCCTGGCCTCGATCATCCGGAGCAGCTCCACCGTCCCTTCGTCGGCCCGCCGCAGGTCGTCCAGCACCAGCAGGGCGGGCCCGAGCCCGGCCAGCAGCTCCGCGACGGCCCGCACCAGCCGGTGCCGGGCCAGCTGCGGGTCCTCCAGCGGCGGCGGCTCGGGCGGCAGCGCGGCGGCCAGGTCGGGCAGCAGCGGGCGCAGCACCCCGGTGAGCGCGCCGAGCCGCCCCGCGGGCGGCGGGCGCGCGGCGGCGAGCGCCTCGATCACCGGCGCCAGCGGGCAGGAGGCCGGCGCGGGCCCGGCATGCCCGGCCAGCCGCTGCCGCCCGGCCAGCGCCCGGTCCGCGAGGGCCTCGCGGACCAGGCGGGTCTTCCCCGCGCCCGGCTCGCCCTCCACCACCACGAGGGCGGGCGGGCGGGCCAGGGCCGCCACCAGCGCCGCCAGGTCGGCGTCACGTTCCACCAACGCTGGGTCGTCAGGCGGCATCAGCGGGGTCCTTCCTGCCACTCGCTCGGATTTTCACACGGCGTTTTCGCCGTGCCTAGTTCCCGAGCGCGCCCCCGTGGACAGGTGCCGGACGCTTGATGCCGGATGCTAAAAACGCCCGGCGAACGCTCACCGGGCGATCATTTTCCGGAGGTGTCGTAGGGGTCCCCGCCGTCCAGGAGCCGCCCGGCCATTCCCTTCAGCGTGTCCAGCCCCATGAGGTAGGGCATGGGGCCGTACGACACGCGGGCGACGCCCAGCTCGGCCAGCCGGGCGAGGTCCATCCCCGGGAGCTGGTTGGCGTTGATCGGCCCCGGGATGCCCTCGACCAGGGCGGCGATGTCGTCCGCCAACGCCACCATGATCGGGTAGACGCAGTCGGCGCCCGCCTCCAGGTAGCGGCGGCCCCGCTCGATCGCGGCCGGGACGGGGTCGGGCGCCTTGCCGATGAAGGTGTCGGCGCGGGCGTTGATGACCAGGTCCACGCCCGCGGCGTCGGCGGCGGCCCGGACCGCGGCGATGCGGTCGGCCTGCGCGGAGACCTCCACCAGGGAGCCCGTCCGGTGGTCGGTGTCCTCCAGGTTGCAGCCGGCCGCGCCGATGTCGGCCAGCCGCTCGACCAGCTCGGCGGGCGGGAGCCCGTACCCGGCCTCGGCGTCGACGGTGACCGGCACCGTGACGGCGCGGATCACCCGCCCCGCGGCGGCGAACATCTCGTCCGCGGGGGCGCCCTCGTGGTCGGGGTAGCCGAGCATCGCGGCGATGGCGGCGCTGGCGGTGGCGATCGCCGGGTAGCCGAGCTCCTCGACGACGCCGGCGCTGCCCGCGTCCCAGACGTTCGGCAGGATCAGCGGCTCGCCGGGGCGGTGCAGCTCGCGCAGCCGGGCGGCCTTCTCGTTGCGTTCGGTCACGGTCTCTTCCCCCTTGTACGGTGACGCCCCCCGTTCAGGGCGACGGTCCTGTCACGATGAAGACCTCTCGGCGAGGTCCTTTGTGACATCGGCCCCGCGCCGGGGGAAGAGACGTGTCACGCGGCGGGTGTCAGCCCTCGTCCTCGAAGGTCTTCCGGCCGCCGAACCTGGCCTGCAGCTCGTCGTCGTACTTGTCGGCGCAGCCGCTGATCAGCGCGCAGGCGCGCTCCAGCTCCTCGGCCTGGAGGGTGTCGGCCAGCAGGTCGGTGGCGAAGATCACCCGGCCCTTGCGGTGGTAGGCCTGGATGCCGTAGATGCCGGAGTTGATCTCGTTGAGCGCCTTCAGCAGCTCGTAGCTCTCCTCGACGTCGCTCAGCACCGAGGAGACGACCTCGACGCGGTACGGCTCGCGGTGGCCCACGCGCACGTAGTACAGGGCGCTGCCCCGGCGGACCGGGACGTCGCCCTCCTCGTCCTTGACGAGGCTGTCGGTCTCCAGGTAGGCGGCGAGGATCTTGTCGACGTAGGCGACGGTGGTCTCTCGGCTCATGGGCGGCCTTTCTTCCGGATCGGTCTCATCCTTTTCAGCAGGCGCCGATGACCGAAATGGCCGCGGCGCCGAACCGGAGAGGGTAGCAGACCCCGCTCAACCACGACTTAGCGTTGAATCGACCGACACGCCGCCCTCACGTATCACCATAAATGCCCGGCGAATTCGACAGAAGGCCCCGGAGACGCATAAGGGAACGTCACTGGACATCGTGGGTTAGCGTCGGCGAAGTAGGACGGACGATGACGAAGGAGTCTTCATGCTGCCCTGGTCCGCCGAACTCGCCGGACGCGTCGAGGAGCACACGGTCACCAGCGAGGCCCTGCGCGGCAACCCGCTGAAGGACCCGCACGAGCGGCCGCTGTGGGTGTACGTGCCGCCGGGCTACGACGACGACCCCGCCCGCCGCTACCCCGCCGTGTACGTGATCCAGGGGTTCACCGGGCACGTCACGATGTGGCGCAACCGCACGGCGTTCCGCCGCCCCTACCCCGAGCTGGCCGACGAGGTCTTCGCCGGCGGCGGCACCCCGCCCGCGATCGTGGTGTACGTGGACGCCTGGACGTCCTACGGCGGCAGCCAGTACCTCGACTCCCCCGGCACCGGCCGCTACCACACCTACCTGTGCGACGAGGTCGTCGCGTGGGTCGACGCCCACTACCGGACGCTGCCCGAGCCCGCCCACCGCGCCATCACCGGCAAGTCGTCCGGCGGCTACGGCGCGATGATCACGCCGATGCTGCGGCCCGACGTGTTCGGCGCCCTCGCCACCCACGCGGGCGACGCCCTCTTCGAGTACTGCTACCAGGTCGACTTCCCCGACGTGGTCCGCCACCTGCGCGCCTACGACCACGACCTGACGCGCTGGTGGGACGACTTCACCTCCCGCGTCGCCTTCACCCGGCCGGAGGACGCCAAGCTGCTGGAGATCATCGGCTACACCGCCGCCTACTCCGCCCGCGACGACGGCACGCCCGAGCTGCCGTTCGACCCGGTCACGGGGGTGCTGCGGCCGGAGGTCTGGCAGCGCTGGCTCGACCTCGACCCGGTCCGGATGGTGCCGCGCTACGCCGAGGCGATGCGCTCGCAGCGGGCCATCTGGATCGACGGCGGCACCCGCGACGAGTGGCACCTCGACGTCGGCGCCCAGGCGTTCCGGCAGGCCCTGCTCGACAACGGGGTGGACGAGGACGTCGTCTACTTCGAGCTCTTCGACGCCGCGCACGGCGGGATCGAGTACCGCTACCCGCTCGCCCTCGCCTGGCTCTGCGAACGCATCGCCCCCGCCTCCTGACCCGGCGGCCCGAGCGCCGCCCCCGCACCTCCTCCGCACCTCCCCCGCGCCGGTCGCGGCCGGGCCGTCACAGGCCCCGGCCGCGACCGGCGTTCGCACTGCTCAAAAGGATGTTTCAGGGATTCCACAGCGCCATTGGCAAATATTGAATTTTCGGTCTGAGGTGGATTCATTGACACTTCATCCGCATCGGGGTGCACTTCTGGACAACTCATTCACATGAGCTGATCGTCCCCCTGTCGTTCGGCGCGGGTTCCGGAGCCCGCGCCAAGCGTCCCGTGCCCCGCCACGGGAGCTCGCGGACGCGGCGCCCTCCCCCCTGACCGCGTCCGTGCCGACCCTGAGCGGGGTCCCTCCCCAGTCGTCGCCGGACGGACCCGAACCCCCGCGGAGCCCTCCCACAAGGACCTTCACGGGACGTCCGCGCCCTCCGGCCCTCGGTAAGGAGCACCCCCCAGTGAGACCCCGAACCGCGCTCGCGGCCGCGGCGCTCTCCGCCGGCCTCGCCATGTCGATGGCCGGCCCCGCGAACGGGGCGGCCGGCGGCCGTTCCGACGCGCCGCCGTCCCCGTCCCCCTCGTACAAGATCGACCGCGCCGCGGCCACCGCCGCCGCCGACCGCGCCGTGTCCTCCGGCGCCGCCCGGATCCACGCCTCGCCCAAGGACCGGATCGTCCGCCTGGGCGTCACGTCCGGATCCGGCGGGCTCCAGTACGTCGCCTACGAACGCACCCACGCCGGCCTCCCCGTCCGCGGCGGCGACTTCGTCGTGGCGACCGACGCCGCCGGGAACGTCCTCAGCACCTCCGTCGACCAGGGCGCCCCGCTGTCGCTGTCCACCGAGCCGGAGCTGAGCGCCGCCAAGGCGGCCTCGATCTCGCGCGGCCGGATCTCCCGGCCGGGCCGCGCCTCCGCGCCGGTCCTGACCGTCCTCGCCGAGGCCGCGGGCGGCGGCCGCCTGGTGTACGAGACGGTCGTCGACGGCAACGGCCCCGGCGGCCGCCCCAGCCGCCTGCACGTCCTCGTCGACGCCCGCGACGGCGCCGTCGTCCAGCAGTGGGACGAGGTCCAGGACGCCGACGACGACCAGGGCTTCTACCACGGCGGCCGGCAGCAGCCCACGCACATCGACACCACCGCGTCCGGCGGCACGTACAGCATGCGCGACCCCAACCGGCCCGGGATCAGCTGCGCCAACCAGTCCGGCACCGTCTACTCCGGCGCCGACGACCTCTGGGGCAACGCCACCGGCACCAGCCTGGAGACCGCCTGCGTGGACGCGATGCGCGCCGCCGCCGCCGAGTCCGACATGGTCCGGACCTGGCTCGAACGCAACGGCCTCAACGGCAGCGGCCGCGGCTGGCCCATGCGCGTCGGCCTCAACCAGGCCAACGCCTACTGGAACGGCAGCTACGCCAACTTCGGCCGCAACAGCGCTGGCACCCGCCAGGCCACCCCCACCGACGTGGTCGCGCACGAGCTCGGCCACGGCATCTTCCAGACCACCCCCGGCGGCTCGGGCGGCTCCAACGAGAAGGGCGGGCTGAACGAGTCCACCGGCGACATCTTCGGCGCCCTCACCGAGTGGTACCTGCGGGAACCGCGCGTCACCGAGCAGATCTCCGGGACGACCGCGCTGCTCAACTACGACCCGCCGGACTACCTCGTCGGCGAAGAGGTCGACCTGTCCGGCAGCGGGCCCATCCGCAACATGTACAACCCCTCGGCGATCCGCAACAACCCCAACTGCTACACCTCCGCCGTGCCCGGCATGGAGGTGCACGCGGCGGCCGGCGTCCAAAATCATTGGTTCTACCTGCTGGCCGAGGGCTCGAACGCGAACGACGCCGCCAACGGGCGGCCCAACAGCCCCACCTGCAACGGGTCGACCGTCACCGGAGTCGGCGTGCAGAAGGCCGGACGGATCTTCATGGAGACCCTCAACCTGAAGACCACCACCTGGACCCACGGCACCGCCCGCCGCGCCTCCCTGCAGGCCGTGCTGAACCTCGTCCAGGTCGGCAAGGCCACCTGCACCGACTTCACCAGGACCCGGGACGCCTGGACCGCTGTCAGCGTCCCGGCCGCGAGCGGTGAGCCCACGACCTGCACGGGCTGACCCTCGGACGCGGCCGTACGGGGCGTGATCTCGGCCCGCCCCGTACGGCCGCCACCACCCGCCCCCGCGGAGGAGACCGCATGAAATCCCGCCTTCTCGCCCTCGCCGGCGCCGCCACCCTGACGGCCGCCCTCACCGCCACGGCCCCGGCCCTGGCCCAGGACGCCGCGGCCCCCGACATCCCCCTCGCCAACGTCAAGGCCCACCTGTCGCAGTTCCAGTCGATCGCCACCGCCAACGGCGGGAACCGCGCCCACGGGAGCCCCGGCTACCGGGCCTCCCTCGACTACGTGAAGGCCAAGCTGGACGCGGCCGGATACCAGACCGCCATCCAGTCGTTCAGCTACAACGGCGCCACCGGATACAACCTGATCGCCGACTGGCCCGGCGGCGACCCGAACCAGATCCTGATGGCCGGCGCCCACCTCGACGGCGTCCGCGCGGGCGCCGGGATCAACGACAACGCCTCCGGCTCCGCCGCCGTCCTGGAGACCGCCCTGGCCGTCGCCCGCAGCGGCTACCGGCCCGCCAAGCACCTGCGCTTCGGCTGGTGGGGCGCCGAAGAACTCGGCCTCATCGGCTCCAGCCGGTACGTCTCCGCCCTGCCCGCCGCGGAACGCACGAAGATCAAGGGATATCTGAACTACGACATGATCGGCTCACCGAACGCCGGCTACTTCGTCTACGACGGCGACAATTCCGACGGCGTCGGCGCCGGGCCCGGCCCGGCCGGATCCGCCGAGATCGAACGCACGATCAACGCCTACTTCACCGGGATCGGCGTCCCCACCCGGGGCACCGACTTCGACGGCCGCTCCGACTACGGGCCGTTCATCCGGGCCGGGATCCCCGCGGGCGGCACGTTCACCGGCGCCGAAGGCCGCAAGACCACCGCCCAGGCACAGCTGTGGGGCGGCCAGGCGGGCGTCGCGTTCGACCGCTGCTACCACGCGTCCTGCGACTCGACCGCCAACATCAACGACACCGCCCTGGACCGCAACGCCGACTCCATCGCCCACACCATCTGGGCCCTGGCGGGCGGCGCCTGACCCGGTTCCGCCGGGCCTCCGATCCGGCCCCGGTGCGGGGCCGGATCGGAACGTCGTACCCATTGGCGAGAATGGGGGCATGTGCCGCAGCATCAAGACCCTTCGACCGCCGTTCACCGAGGCCGTCACCGATGACGACGTCCGTGCGGCGGCGCTCCAGTACGTCCGCAAGATCTCCGGCTTCCGCGCCCCGGCCGCCCACAACGCCGAGGCGTTCGACCACGCCGTCGAGGAGATCGCCCGAACCACCGCCGAACTCCTCGCCACCCTGGAAGTCCGAGGCCGCCGCCCAGCCTGACCGAGCGAGGCTCGTCCGGCCGGGCGGTCATCAGATCACTCGGCGGCGACGAGCTCGGCGATCTGCACGGCGTTGAGCGCCGCGCCCTTGCGGAGGTTGTCGCCCGCGCAGAACAGCGCCAGGCCGTTCTCCACCGTCTCGTCGCGGCGGATGCGCCCCACGTAGGTCGGGTCCTGCCCGGCGGCCTGCAGCGGCGTGGGCACGTCCGACAGCACCACGCCCGCGGCGCCCGACAGCAGCTCCGCGGCCCGCTCCGGCCCGATCGGCCGCTCGAACCGGGCGTTGATCTGCAGGGAGTGCCCGGTGAACACCGGCACCCGCACGCACGTCCCGGACACCTTCAGCTCCGGGATCTCCAGGATCTTGCGGCTCTCGTTGCGGAGCTTCTGCTCCTCGTCGGTCTCGGCCAGCCCGTCCTCGACGATCGCCCCGGCCATCGGCAGCACGTTGAACGCGATCGGCCGCACGTACACCTGCGGGTCGGGGAACTCCACCGCCGTGCCGCCGTGGGTCAGCCGGTCGGCGCCCTCGACGACCTTGCGGGTCTGCTCGTGCAGCTCGGCCACCCCGGCCAGGCCGCTCCCGGAGACCGCCTGGTAGGTGGACACCACCAGCGCGGTCAGCCCGGCCTCGGCGTGCAGCGGCCGCAGCACCGGCATCGCGGCCATGGTGGTGCAGTTGGGGTTGGCGATGATCCCCTTGGGACGCACGCGGGCCGCGTGCGGGTTGACCTCGGAGACCACCAGCGGCACCTCCGGGTCCATCCGCCAGGCCGAGGAGTTGTCGATCACGACGGCGCCCGCGGCGGCGACCTTGGGGGCCAGCTCCTTGGAGCTGCCCTTGCCCGCGGAGAACAGCACGATGTCGAGCCCGCCGAAGTCGGCGGCGGCGGCGTCCTCGATGGTGACCTCGGTGTCCTGCCACGCCAGCTTCCGCCCGGCCGAACGGGCCGAGGCGAACAGCCGCAGCTCGTCCACCGGGAACCCGCGTTCGGCCAGGATCCTGAGCATGACGCCCCCCACCTGACCGGTGGCGCCGACGATCCCGATTCTCATGCCGCTCCCTCTGTCGCTGTCGTACCTTCGCCCGTCAACCATCCAGGTCATCGACCCGGGACAGCGAGTCTGCCCAGGGTGACGCCGGACCGTCCAGCCAAAAACCCTTCCACACAACCTTAAGCAACGCTTCACCGTCCCCCGCCGCTCCTGTGCCGTAGTACCGCGGAACGGGCCGTCCCATGCGCGGTATCGCCAGGAGAAGCCAGGGAGGCATCGGGTACGCCAGGGCACGTCGGGGCCGCGGGGACGGCCACCCGGGGTTCTCTCAGGGGTGAATCAGGGCGAATCCCGATGTCATAGCGGCGCCCAGGTGGGCAGGATCAGAGCATGAACATGGAGAAGAGCACCACCTCAAGCACCGCCCCCAAGAAGCTGCGCCGCACCCAGGACGGCCGGATGGTCGCGGGGGTCTGCTCGGGCGCCGCCCGCTACCTCGGCGTGGACCCCAACATCCTGCGGCTGGCCCTGGGCATCTTCACGATCTTCGGGGGCGCCGGCATCGCGCTGTACGCGATCGCCTGGATCCTGATCCCCGAGGAGGGCCACACGACCTCGATCGGCGAGGACCTGCTCAAGAAGGCCAACGACAACCCGACCGTGCAGGACGCCGTCCAGAAGACCAAGGACGCCGTGAGCAAGACCACCTCCAAGGAGACCAAGGACACCCGGGACCACACGCGCATCTGAGCCCGTGCACCGGCTCAGGCTCCCGGCGTCCCTGCCCGTTGACCGAGCCGGGCGGCTCCATCCCAGGACACGCCCGGCTCCCGGCCCCGCTCAGGGGGCGGGCGCGGAGCGCCAGGCACCGCGCGGCGGCCTCTCGTCGCCGTCCGTGGACGATGCGCGCCTGGCCCGGCCGCTGCCCCGGGCCTGGCGGGGCACCTCGACCTCCGGGGGCGCCTCCTCCACGCTCAGCGCAGCCTCCTCGTTCCCGCCGGCTGCCGTGGCCTCCGCCCCCTTCGTACCGCCGGCACCGTTGGCGCCGCCGCCGGTCTCGCCCTCCGGCACGGGCTCATGTCCGCCCGCCGCATCCGCACCGTTCCCGGACTCGTGCCGGCCCCTTCCGACCGCGACGATCGTCGACACGCGCTCGACACCCGCGTCGGCATCGGCCTCATCCCCCGGACCACCGGGCGGCGCCCCGGGCCCCGAATCCGTACCGGAGCCGCCGGGCCCCGAGGCCACCCCGGCTCCACCCCGCTCGTACATGGACGCGATCACCTTGCCGCGCACCTGATTCCAGGAAACGGTGAGCACCGCGGCCAGCGACAGCCCCAGCGCCCCCGCGAACGCCACCACCGTCTCCGGCCCCAGCACCTGCGCGGCGGCGCCCGCGACCAGGATCCCCAGGCCCTGGCCGGCCAGGATGCCCGACTGCGCCAGCCCGAACGCCTGGCCGCGCCCGGCCGGCGGCACCGCGGCCACGAACGCGGCGTTGGCGGCGAGCTGGTAGGCGCTCCCCACCCCCGACACCGCCCACAGCACCACCACCATCCACAGCGGCGGATGGGCCGCCGCCCCGATCAGCGGCGCGCAGGCCAGGATCGACATCCAGCCCATCGACCGGATCCGGTCGCTGGGACGCACGAAGCGGCTGAACACGAACGCGCCGACGACCATCCCGGTCGGCATCGCCGACATCAGCAGCCCCACGGTCACCGCGCCGCCGTCGAAGGTGGCCGCGTACGGCGCCGCCAGCCCCTCCGGGATCACGTAGAACGTGCACAGCCACGCGAACGACACCAGCGAGCGCAGCGTGGGGTCGCCGAAGACCAGCCGCCCGCCGTCCACGGTGCTCTTCCACAGCCCCAGCGCCTGCCGTCCCGGCCGCTTCTTGGGCGCGGGACGCCGCCGCAGCCCGGCCACCAGGATCACGGCGGAGACCGCGAACGTCACCGAGTCGAGGGCCAGGGCCTCCCGGGTGCCCACCACCGCGACCACCGCCCCGCCCGCCAGGAAGCCGAGCATCTGGGTGCCCTGGTGGGTGATGTTGGTGATCGCCGAGCCGGCCACGTACAGGTCGCCCGGCAGCACGTCCGGCAATACGGCCGCGCGGGCCGCGCTGAACGGCGCCCCCAGCAGCACGGTCAGGAACACCAGCGCGCACAGCATCCAGAACGGCATCGCCTGCAGCGCCATCAGCGCCACCAGGCCCGCCCTGAGGACGTCGCAGACGACCATCACCCGGCGGCGCGGGAACAGGTCGGCCAGGCCGGACAGCACCGGCCCCCCGACGATCGGCGGAATGTAGGTCAGCGCGTACGTGAGGGCGGTGAGCAGCGGGGAGTTGGTCCGCTCGTACACCAGCACGGCCAGCGCCACCTGGGCCAGCTGGTCGCCCACGAACGACAGCGCCTGGGCCAGCCAGAGCGCGCGGAACTCGCCCACCGCGAAGACCTCGCGGTAGGTGGCCTGCGATTCCGGTGGACGGCGATGCCGACCGGTCTGCCTCTCCGCCACACGCGCTCCCGTCGGGGTCCGCCCGTTCCCGGACGGCCTCCCTATTAACTCACGCTGCGTGGCAGTTATGTGACCTACAGTGCGCAATTCGCGGAACCCGTCGCCGCCGCGGAGGCTCAGTAGCCGAGTTCGTGCAGCCTGTGGTCGTCGATGCCGAAGTGGTGGGCGATCTCGTGTACCACTGTGATCCGCACCTCGTCGATCACATCCTGCTCCGTCTCGCAGATATGCAGGATCTCGTTGCGATAGATCGAGATGTGATCGGGCAGGACCCCGCCGTACCAGTCGCCCCGCTCTGTCAGGGGTACTCCTTGATAGAGCCCGAGCAGGCCGGGCTCTGGCGCGTCGTCCTCAACGACGATGACGACGTTGCGCATGTGCGCGGTCAGTTCGGGCGGGACGGTGTCGAGGGCTTCCCCGACGAGCTCCTCGAACGCCTCTCGCGTCATCTGGATCACGTCATCATTGTGCTTGACGAAAGGAGACACCGTGCTCGTCGCGCACCTCCGGACCGCCCTCGCCAGGGTCCGGACCGCGCTCTCCAGGATCAGGCTGCCGCGCTACCTCACCAGCCGCAGGGCACGCCGTTGGGGTGCTGCCTTCGCCGTTATATTCGCGGGCCTCGCCGGTGGACTCGTGGGACTCCTCCTGGGCGGCCGTATCGAAACCCCCGTCGGCCCAACCGACGTCTCCCTGCTCCTACGCCCGCACCTGGGCGGGGGCACGACAATCCAGATCCCCCCACTCGGAGCGCTCCACCTCGACACCCACTGGGGCCCGATCGCGCTCGAAGCCCGCATCACAGAGCTGCGTCCGGAACCGGCCCGCGAACTCATCGAGAACCAGACCGCCCTGAACGGCCTCACGGACCAGATCAGCGACCAGCTCCGGCACGGCGTGATCGTCCTGCTGCTGCGCGCGACCGTCCTGGCCCTCACCTTCTCCTTCCTCGCGGGCCTCGTCCTCTTCCGCTCGTGGCGCCGCGCCCTCGTGAGCCTGGGCTCCACCGTCGCCGCGATGATGGTCCTGACCCTCCTCACCTGGTTCACGTTCAACCCTCAGGCCGTGGCCGAGCCCCGCTACACCGGCCTCCTGGCCAACGCCCCCCAGGTGGTGGGCGACGCCCGCAGCATCGTCGAGCGCTTCTCCGCGTACCGGGCCCAGCTGGCCCGCCTGGTGGGGAACGTCTCCAAGCTGTACGCGGCGACCTCCACCCTCCCCACCTACGAGCCCGACCCGTCGACCCTCCGCGTCCTGCACGTCTCCGACATCCACCTCAACCCCGCGGCCTGGTCGGTCATCCGCTCGGTCAGCACCCAGTTCCAGGTGAACCTCATCGTGGACAGCGGCGACCTCACCGACCACGGCAGCAAGCCCGAGGACAAGTTCGCCGACGACATCGAGTCCCTGAAGGTCCCCTACGTCTTCGTGCGCGGCAACCACGACTCCATGGCCACCCAGCGCGCCGTCGGCCGCCAGAAGAACGCCGTCGTCCTGGACGACAAGCTCCAGGAGGTCGCGGGCCTGCGCGTCTACGGCGTGGGCGACCCCCGCTACACCCCCGACAAGACCACCCGCGACGACAACCTGGGCGCCGACCAGCTCCGCCTGAACGGCTCCCAGCTGGCCCAGAAACTCCGCGGCGCCGGCACCACCCCCGACCTCGTGGTCGCGCACGACCCCAACGAGGGCGAGGGCTTCTCCGGCACCACCCCGATCGTCCTGTCCGGCCACGGCCACAAGCGCTCCACCCGCCTCCTTCCCTCGGGCACCCGCCTCTTCGTCCAGGGCTCCACCGGCGGCGCCGGCCTCCGCGGCCTCGAACACGAGGAACCCACCCCGATCGAGCTGTCCGTCCTCTACTTCAGCCGCGCCACCCACCGCCTCCAAGGCTGGGACGACCTCCGCCTGGGCGGCCTGGGCCTCTCCTCCGCCCAGATAGAACGCCACCTGGAACCCAAACCCGACCGCACCATCGGCCCCCCGAACACCCCGGCCCCCACCGGTTCCCCCACCTTCCCGTCCCTCCCGCCATCCCAGTGGCCAAGCGAAACGCCCCCCGCAACCAGCCCAACCCCCACCCGTCCACCAGAAGGCGACTAAACCGTTTATGCGTCCAGCCAGGTTGTCCCCTATGCTGGACCGGTCGAGTGGCAGCATGCCCGCCACTCAAGGGCC
Organism: Actinomadura rugatobispora; assembly: GCF_055379765.1. NCBI lineage: Bacteria > Bacillati > Actinomycetota > Actinomycetes > Streptosporangiales > Thermomonosporaceae > Actinomadura > Actinomadura rugatobispora. Next base: position 4,320,061 of record NZ_AP029191.1, read on the forward strand.
CCCTTCGTCTAGCGGCCTAGGACGCCGCCCTTTCAAGGCGGTAGCGCCGGTTCGAATCCGGTAGGGGGTACGTCCCAAGTGGGTGCGTTTGGGCCCCTTTGCCTGCCATCCCCGGGCGTGTCCGGCGTTGACGGGACGCCGGCGCTCCGACGATGCGCAGCTCGCGCCTCAGCCGTTCCACCGTGCACCGGACGGCCTTACGCCCTCACGGTTCTCCAGCTCGGCGATCCGCCGCACGTCGCTGGTCGTGGTCCTCGGACGCTTTCCGCCATCGACCTCGGCTTGGCGGACCAGGTCCGCGACGCCTCCGGGTGCGCCCCGAGCTGGTCGGCGACACGGGCGATCGTGCCGGTCCTCTCACCTGTCTGCTCACGTAGTTGAAAGACCTTCCGAACCCGGCGCGCTCGGAAGGACGAATGCCACACCAAGACCTTGAGCTCAGCCGAGGTGGAAGGCGAGTAGTGCGTTGCCGTGTGCGGCGGCAAGGGTGGGGCCGTTGGTGCTGAGTTCCCCTTGCTTGGTGGAGACAGGGGTTGTTATGGGGTAATTCCAGATGATTTGGCCTGTCTTGGCGTCCCAGGCGTAGAGTCCCGAGCCCGTGGTGCCTGCCACGCCGACGCAGATCAGCCCGCCGGCGACGACCAGTGGGGCGGTGTCGGGCGCGGGGGTGTCGGCGGACCAGAGACGCCTGCCGGTGCGGGCATCGAGGGCGACAAGTCGTGGGCTGTCCAGGACGTAGGCGTATCTCCCGTCGACGAGGAAGTTTCGTGTCCGGCCGCCGGGTGAGGTCGGCGTGTACGTCCACCGCTGCCGGCCGGTGGACGCGTCCAGGGCGTAGATGGTCGGCCCGTTCATGTAGACCAGTCCATTGGCCACGGTCACGTTGAGCAAGAGCGCGTCCTTGCCGTCAGGGTCCCTTTCGGCGTTGGGCAGGTCCGCGCTCCAGACCTTCCGGCCGGTGTCCGCCGACAGCGCGTCGAGAGTGGTGCGAGAGGAACCGGCGAAGATCAGGTCACCGTTGCGCGGCATCGAGAGCATCGTCTCAAGCGGCCTTGACCACCGGACCGCGCCCGTCGTGATGTCGAGCGCGAGGTGCCGGCTCTCGCCTCCCTCCTTGATCGCCCCGGCAAGGAGGGTGCGGCCTTGGACGCCGTAGCAGGTGACGAACGACGCCTGCGGCCACTCGCGCATCCAGAGACGGCCGCCGGTGGCGGGGTTCAGGCCGGTGATCGTTCGATCCCCGCTGAGGACCAGCAGGCCGTTGGCCGGGGCCATGAGCTCGGGGTACCGGTATCTCGCCGGTGGGTTGTAGGTCCACTTGACCGTCTGGGACTCGTCCATGGCGACGACCGCGCCGCTGGAGCCGGACATCGTGTAGATGAGCTCCGGTCCGGCGACCATCCGGCCGGTTTCGGACCAGATCTGCCGTCCGGTGGCCAGCGAGTAGCAACGGAAGTCGTCCTCGAAGGTCTTGCGGGCGACCGAGATGATCGATCGAGGGCGGACTACGAGGCCGATGTCGTCCTCGTCTTCGATCGTGGTTCGCCACAGCAGCTTCGGCGGGGAGAGCCGGTGTCCCTTCTCGCCCTGGGGCGCGGCCAGCGCCGCGGCGGTTCCGCCGCCGATGGCGGCGAGTCCGGCGACCGCCCCGCCGATGAGCAGCCGTCGCCGGTTGCGGGCCCTGACGAGCGTTCGCAGATCCAGGACGAGGGTGTCCTCCCGCTGCCGCAGCTCCTCGCCCACGTCGCCGGGGAGCCAGCCGGGCGTGACCGGCTGGGCGGCCAGCAGCGCCGGCAGCAGTTTCGCGGGCGGACGCCGGTCGGGATCCCGGCTGAGGCAGGCGGTCACCAACTGGGCCAGGGAAGCCGGTAGGCCGTACAGGTCGGGTTCTTCGTGCAGCGTCCGATGGATGATCGAAGGGACCGCGCCCTTGCCGAACGGCGGGCGGCCGGTGGCGGCGAAGGCCAGCACGGCACCGTAGGCGAACACGTCGGAGGCCGGTGTGAGTCGCGTTCCGTGGATCTGCTCGGGGGACATGTAGCCGGGGGAGCCGATGAACTGGCCCTCCGCGGTGAGCGTGGCGGTGTCGGCCTTGCTGATGCCGAAGTCGATGACCTTGGGGCCGTCCTTGGCGAGCAGGATGTTGGCCGGTTTGAGGTCGCGGTGCAGCAGCCCCGCCTCGTGGATCGCGATCAGGGCCTCGCCCAGTCCGGCGCCGAGGGTGCGCAGCGGCGGCTCGGACATGGGTCCGTACCGTTCGATCGTCTCGTTCAGGCCGAGGCCGTTGATGTACGCGATCGCCAGCCACGGGACGGTGCCGTCGGGTTCGGCCTCGACGACCGGGCTGGTGAACGCGCCGCTGACCTTCTGGGCGGCCTCGACCTCGCCCCGGAACCTGGCGCGGAAATCGGGGTCCCCGGCGAGCTCGGGCCGCACGACCTTGATGGCCACCGCCCGTCCCGCCGGGGACGCGCCCAGGTAGACCACCCCCATGCCGCCCTCCCCCAGGCGCCGCAGCAGACGGTACCGCCCGATGCGTTCGGGGTCGCCGGGCTCCAGCGCCGCCGTCACCGTCCCACCTGGAAGCGGTAGAGCCGCTTGTGGTCGGTCGCGAAGACCGACGAACCGGACACCGCGACTTCCCAACCGCGCCGCGTGTCCGCCGGCCCCCGGTGCGCCCACAGTGCCCGGCCATCGGTCCCGGCGACGAGAACGCCCTGGGACGGGCCTGTCGGGTCGTTGAAGGCGGCCGCGACGAGGCCGCCGGTCGCCGCGATGTGTCCCCGGTCGTCGGCGAACGGTTCTGGACCGGCCAGCGTCCACCGGGGCGCGCCGGTCACCTGGTCGTAGGCCTGGAGAACCTCTCCCTTGAAGATCACGTTGGCGCCCGCGGGAATGACGGTGTCGAATCGCTTGTCGGCGTCTCGCGACCACACGGGCCTCCCGGCGGCGGTGTCGACCGCTTGGAGGGTGTCGCCGAAGTTGCCGAACACCCGCCCGCCGGCGACCGCGATGTCCAGGCTCGCCCCGTCCCGGGGGCCGCCGCTCTCAGACCACGTGCGGACCCAGCGCTTGCGGCCCGTGACGGGGTCGAGTGCGGCGAGGGAGGGCTCGGTACTGAGGTAGAGGTTGGACTGGTCGACCGCTCCCGAAGTCAACCCTTGGCCGGAGAGGTGCCACCGAATCTCGCCGCTGGTCAGGTCCAGCGCCCAGACGTCCCCGCTCGAACGCACGATGACCGTGTCGCTGACCACACCGAGGACGGGCGAGGCGGTGACGCCGCGCGGCGTGGGAAGGTTCGTGGTCCTGCCGGTCGGAGCATCGACCAACGTGATCGTCTGGTCCTTGAAGTCGCCGACCACGCCGCCGAGGACGACGAACCTCGATCCGCGGGCGAGGTCGCCCGAATACGCGGCGTTGGCCTTGTCCTTCGTCCACAGTTGCCGCCCGGAGTCGGCATCCACCCCGTACATCTCCTGTTCGCCGCCCCACAGCACGACACCGCCTGCCACCAGCACCGTCGACGTCCCGCTGACGGGCTGAGGCGGGGTGAACGTCCACGCGGGCGGGGGCGCCGCGGCGAGGGCGGTGGCGCGGGGAGCGGGCCTGGCGGGATCGGAGTTCCTGCGGGTCATCGCCCAGCCCGTCGTTCCCGCGCCGATGCCGGCGACGGCGACCGCGGCGGCCAGCCCCAGGATCCGGCGTCGCCTGACCCTGCCCGCCTCCGTGTCATCGACCCGCGGTGGCGGTGGGGGCGGCGTGACCGGCTGCGACGCCACCCAGGTCGCCTCGGCCTCCCTGGCCGCCACCTCCTGACGCAGCGCGGGTGAGTTCAACGCCCGGGGATCGGCGGGGGTCAGTGCGGCGAGCACGGACTCCAGCGCGGGGCGTTCGGCCGGCTCCTTGGCCAAGCAGGCGGCCAGCAGTTCACGCAGTGACGCGGGCACGCCGTCGAGGCACGGCTCTTCGTACATGACCTCGTAAAGCACGGTGGCCGGGTCCCGCTCGCCGAACGGCTTGGCGCCCGTGGCCGCGTAGACCAGCACGCCCGCGAGTGAGAACACGTCCGCCGCGGGCCCGGCGTCCTTGCTTTCGGCGACTTGCTCGGGAGCCATGTAGGCCAGTGTGCCGATCATGGCGCCGGTGCGGGTGAGCTGCGTGGCATCGGTGGTCTTGGCGATCCCGAAGTCGATGATCTTGGGGCCGTCCTCGGACAGCAGGATGTTGCCGGGCTTGAGATCGCGGTGCACCAGGCCGACCCCGTGGATCGCCTGCAGCGCTTCCGCCAGTCCCGCGCCCAGCGCCCGGACGGCGGACTCGGGCAGCGTTCCGACGCTCGCGAGGGCCTCGCTCAGCGTGGGCGCGGGGACGTAGCCGACGGCGAACCAGGGCTGCGGCGCGTCGGCGTCGGAGTCCAGCACCGGGGCCGTGTAAAGCCCGCTCACCTTGCTCGCGGCGGCGACCTCGCGACGAAACCGCTCCCGGAAGGCCGTATCGCCGGCGAACTCACGCCGGATGAGCTTCAGCGCGGCCAGCCGGGCGCCCGGCGACCGTGCGAGATAGACGATCCCCATCCCGCCCGCGCCGAGCCGAGCGAGAATTCGGTACGGACCGACCCGCACAGGGTCCCCCGGCTGCAGCGACCGCACGCCCACCCCCGCGTCAAATAAACATGTATATCTATACAATAATGGAGACGTCCACAACCCGGAGCAGCCCAACTCCCACCTCACTGAGTCCCCCGGTCCTGGCGGAGCCGGGGATGCGCAAGCCAACGACGGTGCGCCCGCCCCTACGCTGTTCCCTCAGACCCCGACCCGGCAGCCCCCGGCTGACGATGGGGAGCGCAGCCGCCACGGCCGTTGTTGATGGTGCAGGCGTACGTCGCAGAAGCACCATCGTCCGCGCCAGCGGTGAGGTCGCGGTCGTAGCCATCGCGGCGCTCGTCGTCAGCCCTGCACGCTCGGGGATGGTCCACGGGTCACTTCGAGAAGGCTGGTGTCACGCCGGTCGGCCCGTACGCGCGGGGATGTCCGTGGTGGCGGATCGTCCGGGGCGCATGGGATGGTGCCGCTCATGCGGGGGCCCCATACGGGCCTTGTGCCGGTGGCGGTGATCTCATGTGGGGTTGCCGGCACGATCGGGCCACCGTTGGGGACGCCACGGTCAGCCGATCGTGAAGCGGGACGGGATCGTCAGGTGGGCGCCGGGGGTGGCGGGGCGCGCCGGTTTGTGCAGGACCCCGTAGGGGGTACGACCCGGTCTGTGCGGTTTCGTCGCCATGGTCGGAAACACCGAAGCATGTCAAGCGCTCCGCAGGGCCTTGTGTGCGGTACGGCGACAGATTGGAGTCGGCCTCTGACCGGCTCCTCCACCATGCACATTTGATCGTGACCTCCGGGGAATCGTTCCGGCTCATTGGGGCCAATAGCGGAGCCGGAGTCACCTCGCCGATCCCTGACCGGCAGTGAGGATCCCCGCCTGCCCCGGCGGGCGGGGCCACCGCCACCGTGGCGGTGGCCGGAACGGCCGGCGCGAAAGGCGCCCGTTAGGACGGGCCGCGCAGCGCCAACGCCACCTCCGCCGGGATGACGGGCTCCAACCAGTCGAGGTGGACGAGCAGCCCTCGTGCCAGCGCCCAGGCGTGCGAACCGTCATCCCGAACCAGGTAGACGCCCTGGTCATCACCCATATAGCCATCGGGCGCAGCCGTCTCGATCAGACGCCGCACCCGCTGCGCGTCACCCAGACCTGGCAGAACCGCCTCCAGCAACTCGGCCTTGCGCTACTACTGCGCGAGGAGCATCACCGCTAGCCCAGCCTGCTCCAACGGCTCGACCGCGCTGGAATCCCAGTCTGACCCTGACCCCGTCAATCCGCAGTCCGCGGGCGGGGATGGAGGAACCATCAGGGCACCGAGGAGGCGAGGTCTGCGAGCATCAGGGGAATCAGTCGTTCCTCCATGACGGCGCGGCCGGTCTCGTGCATCCGGGTGGCGAGGTCGGGGTCCCACGGGCTGGGTGCGGCGGCACCGCGGAGCGGTTCGGAGTCGCCGGTGGCCAGGGCCGCCTCGTAGTCCGCGGTGGACATCCGCCACGGCTCGGCGGCGTAGCGGGCGATCGCGACGGCGGTGGTGCGCAGGCCCGTCCAGTCGAAGTCGCCGCGCCAGCGGATCGTCGTGCCCGCGTCCGCCAGGGTCCGCAGGAGCCGGCTCGCCGCCGCCGACGGCATCCCTTCGGTGCAGATCAGCGGGGCGGCGACCGGGGTGGACACGGCGGCGCGCAGGACGGAGGGGTTCTCGCAGACGTGGACCACCGTGGCGTCCGGGGTGATCGGCATGGTGACGAGCTGGTGCAGGGTGATCCGGAACGGGGTGCGGCGGGCGGCGGCCTGGGTCAGCCAGCCGGCCAGAGGCTGGTCGCCGTGCGCGGGCAGGCCGAGGACGAGGACCTGGCTGGACAGGTCGTCGACGATCACTCCGGCGGACTCCCACAGGGCGCGTTCGGCCTCGGCGCCGCGCGGCGGTGCGGTGCCCGAGCGCAGGGCGAGGGCGCGCAGGGTCATGCTCGCCAGCGGGGTGCCGGACAGGGCCTTGGTGTCACCGGTGGCGCGTTCGGCGATGACGGGAAGCGGTGTGCCCGGGGCGGGGATCAGGTCGAGCACGGCGACGGCGGCGCTGATCAGGTCGAGGTCGTCCCGGCGAATCAGCCTGGTCAGCGTCCCGTCGGTGGCCAGTCCTTTGGCCCATTCCTCGTACCAGGCGGTTCCCGCGTGCCGGCCTGCGTCGAGTCTGTCCGCCGCGGCGCTGCGGCCCGCCCGTTCGGCGGCGGCGACGCGGGCACGGGGCGTGATGGGACCGGCCAGTGCCTCAACGGCCGATTGTAGGTCCGGGGCGATGCCCGCGTCGGCGAGGGTGGCGGCGACCCGGTCGAGTGGGATCGTGACCGAGCCGCCGCTACCGGCCCGGCCCGAGCCGAGCAGGGCCCGGATCGCGCGGAGTTCGACCGGGGTGGGGTGGGACAGCACCAGCGGCCCGGTCAGCGGACGCCCCAGCTCGATCCTGCGGGCCAGCGCCGCGAGCAGCCGGGTGAGTGCCGGATCGCCGAGCGTCCGGCGCAGCCTGGGCAGATCGCCGTTCATCCTCGTCCCGCCTCAGAACAGTCCCTCGTCCGGGCTCGACTCGGGCGCCGGTGGGCGAGCCGACGTGCCGCGTTCGACGCGGACGGGCTCCTGACCGTCCCACTCCCAGGTGGTGACGTGGACGGCGTCGACGCCGTCGCGGCGCACGAGGTGGTGGGCGGCCAGACCGGGGACGGTGGTGTAGAAGCCCCACTCGCGTTCGGAGGTCATCACCACGTCCAGGTCGAAGGTGGTGAGCAGGCCGAGGCACTTGGCGCGGGCGTCGTCGTCCACCCCGGCGAACGCCTCGTCGAGCGCGACCATGCGCGGCGCGTGCGGGTGGGCGGAGCGGTAGTGCGCGGACGCGGCGGCGAAGAGCGGCAGCGACACCGTCAGCACGCGTTCACCTCCGGAGGCCGGGCCGATCGCGCTGCGCCAGCGCCCGTCCTGGTAGCGCTCGATGACGAAGCGATGCCAGGAGCGGTAGTCCAGGGCGTCGCGGAGGTGCTCCTGCCAGGTGCGGTGCTCGTCCTCGGCGCGGACCCGTTCGATCTCGCGTTGCAGGAAGTCGCCGACGGCGGAGCGGTCGGCGGGCGACCACAGGTCGGCGTTCTGCCGCAGCAGCCGGGCACGGGCTTCGGCGAGCCCGGCGGGGGCGTCCGGGCTGGGCTCCCAGCGCAGCCGCAGCCGCATGCCGGTGGAGGTGGGACGTTCCTCCAGCTCGGCGTTCATGAATCCGACCTGCGCCTCGGCCTCGCCGATGAGCTCCTGGAGATGGCTGGCGACGTCGTTGATCAGGTGTTCCTCGAGCAGATCGCGTTCCTTGGCGGTGAGCATGCGCTCGCGATAGCCGATCTCCCCATCCAGCAGTTCGGTCAGCTCGGCCGGTGTGCGTTCCCGGCCCTGGAACTGGATGGTGACCACGAACCAGTCGTCCAGCCCGGCCAGCGCGTGGTGGCCGTGCCTCGACAGCGCCTCGGAAAGGTCGGAGTAGTAGCGGGTGATCTCGTCCTGGACGCGGCGCCACGCCTCGTCACCGTCATCAACGTCGCGGAGCCGTTCCTCGGCACGGCGAGCGAGCCGGACGGCAGGGTCGGCCGCCCAGGGGTCCTCGCCGGTGCCGGGGACCTCCATGGCGCAGGAGAGTTCGAGCAGGCCGGTGGCGGTGAAGCGCTGGAACTCGGTGACGGCGGCGGCGCGGCGGTCGCCGGCCTCGGAGAGCTGGCCGGTGAGCTGCTCCTCGCGGCCCTGCGCCTTGGCGCGCAGTTCCCCGGCCCGACGGTGCTCGCCATCCAGGCGGCGGATGGTGGCGTCGAGTTCGCCGAGGCGGCGCTTGGCGTTCTGCAGCCGCTCGCGGAGCTCCTCGACGGACGCGCCGATCGACTCACGCAACGCCTCCAGGCGCCCGCGTTCCTCGGCGGCGCGGACCTCGGCATCGCGGGCCTCCGCGGCGGCCTCACCGGCCGCCGCCTCGGCCGCGGCGAGCTCCTCGGTCCAGGTGGTGAGCTCGGCAAGGCGGTCGGCGTGGCGGCGCGCGGCGGCCAGCAGCTGCGCCGTCGCCCGCCGGTAGTCCTCCAGCGCGGCACGGACGGCGGTGAGTCCGGCCACGTCGGCGGGCAGGCCGACGTCGGCGGCGGCCTGGTCGCGGTCGACGACGGCCTCGGCGTGATCACGTTCGGCCCAGCCGACGTCGTCGGCGGCACGCTCGACGCGAGTGCGGGCCTTCTCCAACTGGCCGGCGGCACCGGCGACGGTGCCGTGCGCGTCGCGGAGCGGCTGGTCGGAAGGTTCGCGACCGAGTTCGGCGGCGAGCACTGCGCGGCGTCGGTCGACGGCCTCGGCGGCCGAACGCGCCCGCGCCACGGTGTTCTCGGCGGCCTCGATCAGGCCGGTGAGCTCGGCGAGGCGGCGGCGGCGCGCCTCTTCGCGGGCGCCCGCGCCGACGTAGCGGGCGGCGTCCTTGGACCAGGCGCCGTGCAGCGGTCCGAGCCGCCAGCGGCCGCCGGTCGCCACCCAGGCGGCGGTGTCCTGCTCCTCGAAGCCGATCCCGGCCAGCACGGCCGTCACGGTCTGCGGCGACAGCGCGGCGGCGTGCTCGTCGTCGGGGTCGATCACGGCGGTCAGCGCCGCGGTCAGCGGGCGGGGGGCGGGGACTCCCGCCCGGGCCATCACGTCGTGGGTGGCGGGGTCCAGCAGCGTCCCCTCGGGGGTGATCCAGGCGTCCAGCAGCCCGGATGCCTCCAGCGCCGCCTCCAGTCCGGCCCGGTCGGCGGGGTCGAGCCCTGCGGTGAAGTCCACGACCTGCCACAGCGGGGCGCCGGGGCCGGTGCGGGTGTCGGCGCCGCGGGTGCGGGGCACGGGCGGCCGGTCCACGACGCCCGATTCCAGGCGGTCGCGTTCGGCGGTCAGCTCGCCCAGTTCGACCCGTGCCGCCTCCACGCGTGCCGCGGCCTCCGCGCGGGCGGTCGCCAGGGTTTGGTGGGCGCCGTCCGCGCCGGCCCGCAGCGCGGCCAGCAGCGGGTGCGGGCCCTCCAGGCTGTCGGCCCAGCCCGTCAGGTCCACGTCGTCGGGATCGGGAACGGTCAGCTCGGTGAGTGACCGGCCGTATTCCCGCCACTCCTCGACGTGCCGGCCCACCTGCGTGGCGAGGGCGTCGGTCGCCTCGCCGAGCGCGTCGGCGGCGGCGTCCCGGTCGGACTCGCGTTCGCCGAGGACGCGGCGGGCCTGGACCAGTTCGGCCTCGGCCCGGGACGCCTTGTCGGCCAGGCGGGTCACGTGCGCCACGGCCTCGGCACGGCCGTCGGCCAGCCGCGCGGTCTCGCGCCCGGCCGCGACCAGGGTGCTCTCGGCGGGCGGGTCGAGGGTGATCGCGGCATGCCGGTCACCGATGCCGGCGCGTCCGGCGGCGTCCGCGGCCGGCACGTGCGCGTCAACGATGTCGGCGGCGCTGCGTTCGGCCGCCTCGGCGGCCTTGTCCCGCCGTGCCAGGCGTTCCGTGCGGGCCTTTTCGGCACGTTCGGCGGCCCGCCTGGCATGCGCCGCGGCTTGCTCGGCCTGCTCGGCATAGCGCTGCGCGTCGGCGAAATTCTTCAGCCGCGGGTCGGAACCGAGTTCTTCGCGGACCGCCGTCTGCCCGGCGTGCTCGACCCGCGCCGCCTCCAGGCGGCCGGCAGCCTCCGTCTCCTCTCGTTCGGTACGGTCGATCTCCTCGCGTACCCCGGCCAGTGACCGCTGCACGGCCTCGTACGCGCTGTGCGCGGTGCGCAGCTCCCGGGCCTGACGGCGCGCCGCGACCGAGGCGTATCGCCGGTAGCGGTCGAGGAAACGGGTCACGTGGCCGCGGGTGTCGCGCAGGCCGGTGAGCTCGGCGCGTTGCTGTTCCAGGTCATGGAACGCGGTCGCGATGTCGCTCAGCACCGCCTGGTCGAGCGGCGTGAGGGCGTCCGACAGCGCCCGCGAGAGGCGCTTCTCGTCGGGTCGCTTGGACAGCTGCGGCTGGCGGAGCTGGATCAGCAGGCTGATCAGCGCGTCGTACCGTTCCTCGCCCAGGTGGAACAGATGCTCGTCCAGCATCCGCCGGTAGCGTTCGGCGCGCTGAGTCACCTGGCCGTGCAGCCCGATCGCCTCGGTGAGCCGGTCCCGGGTGAGCGCCGCGCCGCTCGGGCCGATGAGGAACAGGTCCTGCCCCATCCGCTGGGAGGTGACGAAGAACCACCGGTCGGCGATGCCGCGCCCGGCGACGGCCTTCAGCCCGGCTCCGACGGTGAGGTAGGCACGCTCACCGTCCTCGGCGACCCGGCCGAACTCCAGCCAGGTGTAGCCCAGCCGCTCGTCGTAGCGGCCGCCCAGCAACAGGTTCCATTCCATCCGCTTGTTGCGGTCACCGTCCGGCTCGACCCGGCTGGGGGTCAGGTCGCCGTCCAGCAGGAACGGCAGCGTAAGCGCCAGCACCTTGGACTTGCCGGTGCCGTTGTTGCCCCGGAACAGCACCCGGCCGTCGCGGAACCAGAATTCCTGGTGGTCGTAGTAGAAAAGGTCGACCAGTCCGGTGCGCAGCGGCTGCCACCGCGGGGTGTGCGCCACCGGAAACTCCGCCGCTACATCCGAGCCGCCGGCGCCCGGGCCGGAGCCACCGGGATGGGTGGTCGCGGTCATGACGGCTCCTTCTTTCCGATGATGGTGGGCTCCAGGTAGCCGAACCGGGCGAGCACCGGAAGCGGCGTGACCTCGTCACCGTGCCACCGCACCAGCCCGAGCGCGGCCAGCCGGTGCAGCGCGTGCGCGGTCAGGATCCGTTCGGCGCCGGGGTCGCGGACGTTCTTGCGCCAGTGCGCCTTGTGCTCGCCGATGAGTTCGGCCATCCGCCGCTCGGCCGCCGTGACCGAGACCACCCCCTGGTCCGCCCGCAGCCGTTCGGACAGGTACTCGGCCAGCAGCAGGGTCGCGTGCCCTTCGGTGCCCTCCTCCGGCATCCCGAAGTCGGTCGCCTCCCCGGTCGGGTCGATCAGGGCGATGCCCTCGGCGCGGACCTCGGCCATGAACCCGGTCGCCTCGGTGAGCCGCTTGAGCAGCGGGCCGCGCTGGCTGTCGAGATAGGTGCGCTGCTCAGCGGTCAGGTCGGCGTAATAGAGCACCGGATCGTCCAGCAGCCGCCGGGTGATGGCGTGGCGGATCGCCCGGTTGCGGCCGTCCTCCGTGTCAGGGACCAAGTCCTCGGTCACCGCGGCGAGCCGCGCGCCATGGCCGTCGGCCGTCACGAGTGACGGCCCCCGCCGAGTGGACAGCAGCACGGCCAGCACCCGGCGATCCACGTCGTAGAGGGCGTCGCCGCTGCGGTTGACGAACGCCTGCTCGTCACCGGCCACCTTCACCAGCACCCCGAGCGACAGCAGCAACTGTGCGACCGCGACCAGATCGCCGCGTTCGTCCCTGTCCTCCATGGCGAAGGCGATCCCGGCGCGGGTGATCTGCTCATCGGCGGCGAACGCCACCACCCGGTCCACCAGCCAGCCCAGCGTGACCTGCGCCTCCGCGCGTTCCAACGCGGCCAGCGCCAGGCACGCCAGCACGTAGCGGCGGCGGCTGAACGGCTGCCGCGCCCGTGCCCCGCCGTCCTTGACGTTCGCGGCACGGCTCCCGTCGCCCAGATCACCGGGGACCTTCCGGAGCCTGGCGACACCGGGATCGGTGTGCAGCGACCAGCCCGCCTCCCGCGCGAACCACTGCGCCAGATGCCCGGCGTGCTTGCGCACCAGCGCGTACCCGGCGTCGCGCGGAGTGAGCAGCGGCGTGCGCAGCAGCGCCCGGACGGCCCGGCGCCGCTCAGCGTCCCGCTGCTCCTCCAGCACATCGGACAGCGCCCCGGTCATGAGACCACCGCCCGGCCGGAGCTGATCAGATCGGCGATGGTGATCTCGTGGTCGGGACCGCGCAGCACGCCGTCCTCGGTCACCACCTCCGCCAAGCCGTCCACCGGCTCCAGCATCACCGCCAGCGCGCCGTCGGAGGTACGGGTCCGGATCACCCCATCGGGGCCGGGCGGGCCCGCGGCCAGCGCGTCGCCCAGCAACCGCAGGAACAGCCGGAACTCCTGCCGGTCCAGCTTGCCCAGATCGCTGAGCCGGGTGGGCCGTCCGGTGGCCAGGCGGCGGCGGGCCGCCTCGGTCTGCTCGCGCTCGGCCGCCACCTCCCGGGCGAGCAGCTCACGCTCGGCCGCGCGGTCACGGACCCGCCGCGGCGCACCGCGCCGGGCGTACCGGCCGCTGGCGCGCAACCGGGCCGACACCTCTACCAGTGGCGCGTCCAGCCAGCTGGTGGCCGCGGGCACCTCGGCGGGTGACGCCCCCGGCTCGGCGGTGAGGTGCCGCGAGGTGGACAGGCCGAACGCCGCCCGCCACAACCGGTGAGCGTCCTCGTCGGTGGGGACCTGGGCGAACCAGCGGGCCAACGCCCGGAAGTCGGCGGACCGGTCGCTGCGCCCGGCGCGCCGCTCCTGCAGCACGCTGATCGTGGCGAGGAGGTCCGGGATCGCCTTGCGCGCCCGGGTACGGAGCAGGTCGGCCTGGCAGGGATGGCCACGGCCACCGACGAACCAGGACCACAGACCGGACCAGCGGCTCTCCCAGAGCGCCAGCTTCTCTGCGGCGGCCACGCTCACCGACCGCGCGGACGCGTCGTCCCCGCTGGATCCGGCGGCCCCGTCCGGAACGGCCACGCCGCCCGCCGCCCCGTCGGGCACGGCATCCGCGGCCTCCCGCTCCGCGGCCAGCGCCAGCAGCGCCGCGACCCGCTGCGGCGGCAGCGCCCGCAACGTGGTGGCGATGTCATGGTGCTTCACGACCAGTTCGGACACGAACCGTTCGAGATAGGCGATAAGCCGGTCCTTGTAGGCCAGGAACGCCTCCTCGTCGACGTCCTGGAGGTCAATGGTGCGCTGGAGCCCGCTCATGAACGCGCTCGCGTTCGCCGCCAGGCTGTCCAGCCTGCTCATCAGCTCCAGCAGCAGGCTGTGGACGACGGCGGGATCCGGATGTCCGGGCAGATCGCGCAGTGCCCGCAACCGCACCCGGATGTCCTCCAACGCGACCGCTTGCAACTCCCCGCGCCGCCCGATCTCCTCCTCGTAGACCACAAGGGCACGTTCGGCCGCCTCCCCCTCACGGCTGAGCTGGTAAAGGTAACGAGCCCGGTAGAAGTCCTCGACAGTGGTGACCCTGCTGGTGTCGGGATCGGCGCGCAGATTCCCCCAGTCGGCCAGACTCTCCAACGCCTTGTCGACCGCCTCCTGCACGAGGGCCGGGCCGCCGTCCCGTCGAAGCACCTCGGCCACGTCCTCAGGCCGCAGATGCACCACGAAACGGCGCTTGTTGTCCACGAAGACCCGCATGATCCGGCGATAGGTCTCCGACAGCGGCGCGTCAAGATGCGCGAACGGCCTAGGGATCAACTGCTCCACTGACTTCCCCCGTCAAACGGCGTCGTCATTCACCCTGGGACATTCTCCCGCCGCCTTCGCACTGAACACCCGCATTCGGCGACATCGCCCTAGCGGCGCCCCTTCCGCCGCAGAGGCCACCACCGTCTCCACCCTCTCGTCGGCGACTTCGCAGAACGCTTTCAGTCGGCCGGCTCATCTGACGGTAGAGCGCCTTACCGGCCGCCGGGCGTCCTCGGGCGCGTTACGGGGACGACAGTGAGGAGGTCGTCCAATCCTTTGAAGTCGTCGGGATTGGTGGTGAACAGCGGCAGGTCCTCGGCGATGGCGATGGCGGCGATCATCAGGTCGGCCACTCGGCGTCTGGGCTTGCGCCCGGCGCTGATCACGGCCGCGCAGACCCTGCCGTAGGCGCGGGCTGCTTCCGTCTCGAACGGGATGGGGTCGAACTCGTTCTCCGCACGCTGGAGCACGTCCAACCGCCGGGCGCGTTCGGCGTACTCGTCGTAGTCGTCCTGCTCCTCCTTCCTGCGCACCTCATGCGGCCCTGCGGACAGTTCCGCCAAGGTGATGGCACTGATCGCCATCTCTACAGGGAGCTCTTCAGGATCCACCCACTTGCGCAGGATCATGATGTTCGTGTCGAGCAGCCCCTGCGCGTACTCACCGGCCATAAGGATCGTCCGGCTCCCGGTCGGCTGTGGCATCCTGGTCGGCCCGGAAGGCATCCAGGGAGATGCCGGGGGCGCTGCGGGACATCGCCGCGAACTCGCTGCGGGGCACGAACCGCCTGCGCCGCCGCAACGGAATCAGTTCGCCGATCTGGTGTCCGTCACGCGTGACCGTGAACGCCTGGCCACGCTGGACCGCGTCCATGATCTCTTTAGACCTGTTACGCAGGTCACGTTGAGTGATCTCAGGCTGCGGGCTCATACCATCACGATACCGGCCCAGCGCCACGCGGTGCTACACGGTGGCACATCATCACGGAGCAAGGTGACCCTCGGTGTCAGGGGATGTCGAATCGGTTGGTGACGGGTAGGGCACAGCCCCTGAGGTGGTGGGGGCTGGTGGTGCAGCCGTACGTCTCGGTTCCGGTAGGGGGTACAGCAAGCATGGGTGCGGTGCTTCGCGAAGTCCGCTGGGCGGGTGTCAGGAATCGCGCGGGGTGACCAGGCCGGATTCGTAGGCGAGGACCACGAGCTGGGCGCGGTCACGGGCATGGAGCTTGGCCATGGCCCGGTTGATGTGGGTTTTCGCGGTCGTCGGGCTGATCACCATGCGGTCGGCGATCTGGTCGTTGGACAGGCCCCGCGCGACCAGGGCGACGGCCTCGCGTTCGCGGTTGGTCAGTTCTTCCAGCCCCGTGCCGGTGCCGGTGCCGGGCGGCTGGGTGATGTACCGGCTGATCAGCTTGCGGGTGATCGACGGTGCGAGCAGGGCGTCGCCGCGCGCGGCGACGCGGACGGCGTGCAGGAAGTCTTCCGGCACGACGTCTTTCACCAGGAAACCGGCGGCGCCGGCGCGCAGCGCGTTGAAGACGTACTCGTCCAGGCCGTAGTTGGTCAGGATGACCACGTGCACCCCGGCCAGGGCGGGGTCGGCGGCGATGCGCCGGGTCGCCTCGATACCGTCGACGACCGGCATCTGGACGTCGATCAGAGCGACGTCGGGCAGGTGTTTGCGGGCCAGCGCGATGCCCTCCTTCCCGTCCGAGGCCTCGGCCACCACCTCGATGTCGTCCTCGAGGTCGAGGAGCGCGCGGAAGCCGCTGCGAATGAGCGGCTGGTCGTCGACCAGCAGAACACGGATCATGACGTCCGCTCCACGGGCAGTTCGGCCTGGACGGTGAAGCCGCCCTCGCCGCGCGGTTCGGCGCGCAGCCGGCCGCCGAGGGCGGTGACGCGTTCGCGCATGCCCAGCAGCCCGAGGCCGGGCGCGGGAGCGGTGTCCGGCGCGCTCGTGCCGTCGTCGTCGATGCGGATCGCGAGGACGTCCGGACGGCAGTCGATGCGGACCGACGCCGTGGCGGCGCCGGAGTGCCGGGCGATGTTGGTGAGCGACTCCTGGACGATCCGGTAGACGGTCCGGTCCACCGCGGCCGGCACGCCATGCCGTCGTCCCTCGATCGTCAGCGTCGCGTCCAGGCCGATGGTGCGGGCCCGTTCCACCAGTTCCGGAACATGGTCGAGCCCGCGCGGCGGGGCCGTGTCGTCGTCGCGCAGCGCCTCCAGGGTCGCGCGCAGTTCCCGGGTCGCCTCGCGCCCGGCCTCCTGGATCGCCAGCAGTGCCTCCGGGACCGGTTCGCCGCGCCTGCGGGCCACGTGGACGGCGACCTCGGCCTGAACCTTGATGACGGAGATCTGGTGGGTGAGCGAATCGTGCAGCTCCCGCGCGATGCGCAGCCGTTCCTCGTCGGCGCGGTGCCGCGCGGTCTCCTCCCGGGTGCGCTCGGCCTCATCGGCCCGCCGCTCGGCCTGCCGCAGCGCCTCGCCCGCGGCGCCGGCGGCGATCAGCCAGGCGATCTCGAGGGCGCCCCGGGCCTGGGCGAACGCCTCGCCCGTGTCGTGCAAGCCCGAGAGCAGGGCCGCGAGCGGCAGGGCGGCCAGCAGGGCCACGCTCGCCGCCACCGCGATGATCCGGTGCCCGGCCCGTACGGCGGCGTACACCGCGAACAGGAACGCGACCGCCGGCACATCGAAACCGGCCGCCTGGTAACCCGCCGCGCACAGCCCGGTGACGGCCAGGACGGTGACCGGCGCGCGGCGGCGCGCGGCCAGCGCCAGGCCGCCGGCCGTCAGCAGCGCATAGCCGAGCAGGTCGAGACTCGTGACGGAGTGCTGGCGGGACAGTCCGGTGACCAGCAGCGTGGCCGCCACGCCGACGGCGATCGCCCAGTCCCGGACACCGGGTCCAATCCTCACAAGCGCACCCTAGCCGGGCGCCGCCGCGGGAGAAGTCCCGCTCACGGACGAACGGCGGCTACCGCACACGCGGTACTCCCCCTGCTTCTGCCGCGTCCGCGGTAGCCGGGTGCGCCATCGGCGGCAGCGCGAAGTGCGTCCGGCTGCGGGACGACCGGCGGTGGGCGTGACGGACATGCTCGGAGCACATCCAGTTTCAGGAGGAGACATGTCAGTCACATCTGTGCTTGCCGCGCACGCTTCGGCCCAGGTGGTCGCCGCCGATGCCTACGACCTGACCGGCGGGCGGCTCGTGGGCACCGCGGCCGCACTGGTGTCGCTGGCCGGCGTGGTCATCGGCGGGCTGGCTCTGGCCCGCTCCGCCGGCCGCAACGGGAAGAGAGGGGCCATGGTCTCCCTGGTGGCGGGGCTGACCGGCATGGTCATCGGCGCGCTGAACCTGGCCGTCGCCGACGGCGGCCTCGGCACCGGCAACGGAGTGGCCGGCGGCGCCATCGGCCTGGTGCTGGGGCTGATCGCCACGGTCCTCGGCTATCTGGCTCTGGTCCGCTCCCGCCGCACCGGCCGGACGATCGACCGGCCCGACCACGAGCGCGCGTTGGATCGACTGGCGTGACCGGTGCCGGTCTCATGGGGAGATCGGCTAGCGTCGCGATGTGCACACGGACGTCACTGATTCATCCGTCGCCACACGGCGTTCCGGGCGCCAGGCGATCTGCTGGGCGCTGTGGGACTGGGGAGCGTCCGCCTTCCACGCCGTCATCCTCACCTTCGTCTTCACGGTGTACGTGACCGGTACGGTGGCCGCCGATGAGGAGTCGGGGTCCCGGGCGCTCGGCGTCTCGCTCGCGGTGGCGGGGGTGTTCGTCGCGTTGCTCGCACCGGTGATCGGCCGTCGCGGCGATGCCGGCGGGAGACGCAAGCTGTGGCTGGCCGTCCATAGCGGGCTGGTGGTGGCCTGTACGGCGGGACTGTTCTTCATCCAGGACGACCCGTCGTACCTGCTGCCGGCGCTCGTCCTGATCGCCGCGGGCAGCGTGTTCTTCGAGATCGCCGAGGTCAACTACAACGCGATGCTGACGCAGGTGTCGACGAAGGCGACGCTCGGGCGGGTCTCGGGCTTCGGCTGGGCGATGGGGTACTTCGGGGGCCTGATCGCGTTGACGGTCGTGCTGTTCGCGTTCGTGCTGCCCGACGTCGGCCTGTTCGGCGTGACCTCGGAGGACGGGCTCAACATTCGTGTGGTCGCGCTGTTCTCGGCGCTGTGGTTCGCGTTGTTCGCGCTCCCGCTGCTGCTGTTCGTGCCGGAGACGCCGGCGTCCCGGGAGCACGTGCGCCGCGGCTTCTTCGCCGAGTACGCGGAGCTGGGCAGGCGCCTGAAAAGGATGTGGCGCGGCGAGCGGCGCACGCTCGGCTTTCTCGCCGCCAGCGCCGTCTACCGGGAAGGTCTCGCGGCGATCTTCACCTTCGGCGGCGTGGTCGCGGCCGGCACGTTCGGCTTCACCACCACGGAGGTGGTGATCTTCGCGATCGGCGCCAACCTCACCGCCGGTGTCGGCGCCGTCCTGGGCGGGCGGCTGGACGATCGCTTCGGCCCGAAGCCCGTGATCGTGGTGGCGCTGCTGGGGCTCGTGCTGGTGTGCGGCGCGCTGGTGGTGCTACCGGGCAAGATCGCGTTCTGGGTGTGCGGGCTGACCCTGGCGACCTTCGTCGGGCCGGCCCAGTCGTCCACCCGGACCTTCCTCACCCGCATCGTCACGCCCGAGCGAGAAGGGGAGGCGTTCGGGCTCTACGCCACCACGGGGCGCGCCGTCGGTTTCCTCGGGCCGCTGGCCTTCAGCGGGTTCATCGCCCTGTTCAACACGCAGCGGGCGGGCATGGCCGGCATCACCCTGATCCTGTTGGCCGGGCTGATCGCGCTGCTTCCGATCCGCCCGCCCGAAAGCGTTCAATGACCGGGCTCCGCCCCGGACGAGGGGCGGCCGGCCCGGCGAGAGCGGCCTTCGCCGCAGCCGGAACAGTTCTGGCAGCCGCGGCGCACCAGCTCCACTCCGCCCTGGAACCTCGTGACGGCGTTCAGATGCTCGAGGAGCTCCGCCACGCGCCGGCTGAAGGTCCGGGGTGAGATCCCGAGTTGCTTGCTGGCCGCCTCGTCCGTCTGTCCGGACAGCAGGGCCTCGACGATCGGGAGCAGATAGGCGGGAGCGTCCGGCGGAAGTACGTCACGGGCGGAACGGCACGGTCCCGCCGAGATCCTTTCGGCTCCCCTTCTCGGCGCGTTCCTTCCCATGGCATGGGTGTTGTGCAGATCGAAAGCTTCCGGCGCGGCCTGGTGATAGGCATGGGAATGGCGTGTCATTCTTTGCCTCGCTTCCTGTGCGCAGCCGGGTGGCCCGAACTGCACGGCCGGCATCGCTGCGAGCCGTCTTAATGGCACTCTTGATCAGCGATGGCGATGCTAGCGACACTCGCCTAACGTGTTGCTAACCGCGAGGTTTCCTGATGTTGGAGGGGTCTGTGCGGCGTTCTTCTCGCCCCCCGGCCCTTCGTGGGCGAGCCGCTCCTCCAGCGTCCTCATGTCGCTCTCGCCCGAGATCTCGTTGAGGAGTTCGCGGGCTTCCCGCCGGCTGGCCCCCGCCGCCAGGTGGTCGCCGGCGGCACCGTGGGCGTCGCCGAGGTAGCGGAGCGTCCGCGCCAGGTAGGGGATCCAGCCGCGGGTCCTCCAGACCTGAACCGAGCGTTCGAGGGCCGCGATGGCGGCGGGCACGTCTCCTTCGGCCAGGTTCAGCCGCCCGAGGATGCTGAGCGCGTCGGCGAGGAAATGGCCGAAGTTGCCGTTCTCGCTGTGGGCCAGCGTCAGTTCGACGGTCGCCCTCGCCCGCTCGTCCCCTGTCGCGGCGAACAGTTTTGAGAGGTAGAGCAGCGAAAAGGTCTCGAGATAGCGATCGTCCAGCCGCCGGGCCATCGCCAGGGATTCTTCCAGCAGTTTCCGCCCGGTGG
This sequence comes from Actinomadura rugatobispora, assembly GCF_055379765.1. Lineage (NCBI taxonomy): Bacteria > Bacillati > Actinomycetota > Actinomycetes > Streptosporangiales > Thermomonosporaceae > Actinomadura > Actinomadura rugatobispora. The sequence goes on from NZ_AP029191.1 coordinate 4,340,038, forward strand.
CGATGTCACCGCAGAACGACTTCGCCGCGCCGAGGAACTGGATCACCGTCGTGGTGTAGCGGGCGTTGCCGAGTGCCTCGGCGACCCCCATCGCCTTCTCCAGGACCACGACCGCGCCCTGGGGGTCCTCCTCGCCGTGGACGACCGCCATCACGTGGTAGGCCCGCGCCTGCCCGCCGAGGTAGTCAGCGTCGACGGCGATCCGCAGGGCGCGCTCCGCCAGGGCGAGGGCCTGCGCGCCGTTCCCGTCGGCCGTCATGCCCCAGGCCAGGTCGACGGTGGCGTCGGCCACTCCGACGGGATCGTCCAGCTGGACGAACAGGTCGAGGAGTTCGGACGCCGCGGCCTGCATCCGCGTCATCGCGGGTCCGGGGCCCGCCGGGGCCGTCCAGGTGGTGACCTCCAGGAGGCCGCGCAGCAGCACGGCCGTGCCGCGCCTGTCGCCCGTCTCACGGCAGAGCGCGAGCGTCCGCTCGTGCATGCGCTGCCAGCCGTCGTACGACCCGCGCACGTTGAGGTACTTCTCCGTGGACCCCGCGAGGTCCCAGGCGAGTTCGGTCAGCCGCCCCTCGCACGCCTGCGCCACCCCCGCCACCAGCGCGGCGCGCTCGGCGCCGAACCATGCCATCGGATCGGCCAGCAGCGGGCCGGCGACCTCCGCGGGGAGCCGCCAGCGCGGCGCGGGACCGTGCATGATCGCGTAGCAGGGTCCGGGGACGTGTTCCGCCGCGACCTCCGCCAGCGCCAGCCACGCGCCGAGGGCCCGCCGGATCGCGGCCTCCCGTTCGGGTCCGGGGTCCTCGCGCACGGCCCGCTCGCGCGCGTACAACCGGACCAGGTCATGGAGTCTGTACCGGAGCGCGCCGGTCTCGTCCGTCCCCACGAGGTTCACCAGGTGGGCGTCGACCAGGATCTCGATCTCGCGTTCGGCCTGCCGCACCGGCACGTCCAGCAGGGCCGCCACCGCCCAGCAGGCGAAGTCGGGCGCGTCGAGCAGCCCGGCCAGCCGGAAGGCCCGCCGCGCGCCGGTGGGCAGCGTCCGGTAGCTCATCTCGAATCCGGCGCGGACGTCGAGGTCGCCCACGACCAGTTCGTCCAGCCGGTGCCGTTCCTCCCCGAGGGCGCCGACGAGGTGGTCCAGGCTCCACTGCCGCCTGCCGAGGAGCCTGGCCGCCGAGATGCGCACCGCCAGCGGAACCCGGCCGCACAGCCGGATGATCTCGAGGGCCGCGGCCGGGGCGTCGCGGACGCGTTCGGTCCCGACGATTCTCATGAGCAGGTCCACGGCCTGGGCGGTCGGCAGGACGTCGAGTTCCAGCAGGCTCGCGCCCTCGAGGCCGACCAGGCGGACGCGCCCGGTGATGAGCACGGCCGTGCCGGGGGCACCGGGCAGGAGCGGCCGCACCTGCTCCTCCCCGGCGACGTTGTCGAGCAGAATGAGGATTCTGCGTCTGGCCAGGCAGCTCCGGAAGAGCGCCGCACGTTCCTCGAGGGATTCGGGTATGCCGGCGGCGCTGACGCCCAGGGCGAACAGGAATCTGCTGAGCACGTCCTCTGGGCGGGCGGGGTCGGCGGAGGCGCCGCGCAGGTCCGCGTAGAGCTGGCCGTCGGGGAACGAATCGGCGATCCGGTGCGCGACGTGCACGGCGAGCGTGGTCTTGCCCAGCCCGCCCAGGCCCGCGATGCCGGCGATGGCGACGGTGCCCGGCCGCGGCCCGGTGAGGACCTCGGTGAGGCGTGCCACCTCGTCGTCCCGGCCCGTGAAATCGGCGATGTCCGGCGGCAGCTCGGCGGGGGTGGGGGCCACCCGCGGCTCGGGCGCCGGGCCCGGGGCGTGGACGGGACGGTCGGCGGACAGGGCGCGCAGGTGGGCGAGCTGCACTTTCTCGCTCGGCTCGATGCCCAGTTCGTCCGACAGGCGCGCGGCGAGTTCGTGGTAGGCGCGGACGGCCTCCCCGGGCCTGCCGGCCGCGAGGAGGAGATCGATGAGCGCGGCGTGGAGCGGCTCGTCGTAGGGACGTTCGCGGGCGAGCCGGCGCACCGCCTTGAGCGCGTCCCCCGGCGCCGCGGTCTCCATGGCGGCCGTCGCGAGGTCGAGGGCCGCCTGGCCGATGCCTTCTTCGAGCGAGCGGACGAGGGGGTCGGAACGGTCGATCCTCGCCACCCCGGACAGCAGCGGGCCGGAATGTTCCCGGAATGCCGCGGAAAGGGCCTGGAAGCGCTCTTCCGGGGCGGGCGCCGCGCGGGCCCGGGTGAGGAACGACAGGAACCGGCCGAGGTCCGACCGCTCGGGCGGGCAGCGCAGCAGGTACCCATCCGCGTAGCCGATCGAGAGGGGTTCCGCCGTGCCGTCGAACTGGGCGAGCCATTTGCGCAGCCGCGAGACGGCGACATGAACCGAGGCGCGACCGGAGTTGTGCGGCTGGTCCGCCCACACCAGATCCATGAGCCGGTCGGCGGGCAGCGGTTCGCCGCGCGCGAGGATCAGCGCTCCCAGCAGCCCTTGGAGAACGGCGGAGCCGGGCGCCGCGACGCGGGATCCGCCCAGCCGCACCTCGAGTCGTCCGAGAACCCGGAAAACCGGACCCTCGGTCAGCATCTCGTCTGCCATGTTCTGGTACCTCGGCCGATGGCGATCTCGGTGGGTGAAGCTCACCGAGCCGTTGCTCCCGAAGTTCGCACCGCTGAAGCAGGGTGGTGGAAATGCGTCGGCGGAGGAGGATCCGGGCGGTGGTCACGGCGATGGTACACGTGGGGCCAATGGACGCCGGGTGAATTCGCGCGGTGATCCCGGGTGGGCGGGACGGCCGAGCACCCTGATCAACGCGGGGACGGACGCTCGTGGTGAGGTGTGCCGCCGTCGTACTCGGCCGGGTCAGTTCGCCCGATCGGCTTGAAGCCGCTCATTCCGCAGGTGCCCTTGATCGTCGCGACCCGGCGGCGACGGCCGGGCCTCGGCGCCCGTGCCGCTCGCGCCGGGGCCGCTCGCGAGGCCCGAGGCCGCCATCAGGTCACGGTACGGGCCGGGCTGACGGCTGAGCCGGCCGTGGTCGCCGCGCTGCACGATCCGCCCCTCGCCGAAGACGCAGATCTCATCGGCCTCGGCCGCGGTGGCCGGCCGGTGGGTGATGACCAGGAGCGTGCAGTCCAGCCGCCGGATGCTCGAGATCACGTTCGCCTCGGTCACCCGGTCCAGGGCGCTGGTCGCCTCGTCGAGGATGAGAATGCGGGGGCGCCGGACGAGGGCGCGGGCCAGGGCGATCCGCTGGCGCTGGCCGCCGGAGAGGCCGGTGCCGCCCGAGCCCAGCAAGGTCTCGTAGCCCATCGGCAGCGCGGCGATCTCGTCGTGGATCTGGGCGATGCCGGCGGCGTGGACGTAGTCGCAGGTGGAACCGTCCTCGATGGCCGCGCCCATCGTGATGTTGTCGCGGATCGATCCGGCGAAGATGCGGGCGTCCTGGTCGACGAACGAGATCGACCGCCGCAGGGAGGCACGGTCGATGTGGTCGAAGGGCTTCCCGCCGATGAGGACCCGTCCCGCGTTGGGCCGGTACAGACCCGCGAGCATCATCGCCAGGGTCGACTTGCCGCATCCGGAGGCGCCCAGGAACACCACGAACCTCCCGGCGGGGACGGTCAGGTCGATGTCCCTCAGAACCGGGGCCGCGGCGCCCGGGTACTGGAACCACGCCCCCTTGACCGCCAGGTCTCCCCGGGTGTCGAAGCCGGACTCGGCCGTCCGCCCGGTCTCATCGAGCTCGGCGTCCAGAATGTCGCCGAGCCGGGTGAGGGGAGCCTTCAGCGTGGCCACCTGGAAGCCCGCCTGCACCAGGCCGGTCAGCGGGATGAAGATCCCCATGGACAGGGAGGTGAAGGCGGTCATCTGGCCGAGCCCGAGCCGCCCGCCGCTCACCTGGAGGGCGCCGATGATCAGCACCAGCAGCGGCGCCGTGAACTGGACGGACGCGACGAGGGAGGAGAACAGGGTGAAATGGCGGCGGCGCCGGGTTCCCGCGTTGATCTCCTCGATGAGGGAGTGGGTCCACTTGCCGCCCATCACCTCGTCCAGGCCGGCGGCCTTCACGGTGCCGATGCCTTCGAGGAGTTCGTTCAGCGTGCTGTTGGAGTGCGCCTGGCACTCCAGTTCGTCGGCGGCCAGGTACACCTGCGACCGCCAGGCCAGCAGCAGAAGCCCGACCTGGATCACCGCCAGCAGCGAGACCCATACCGCGATCCGCGGCTCCACCAGGAAGAACGCGGCGAGGTAGCAGCCGACCAGCACCCCGTCGAAGGCCGCCGAGAGCATGGAGGCGGTCAGCACGTTCCGGACCGACGTGCTGGTCCGCACGCGCAGCGCCAGGTCGCCCGGCGCGCGCCGGGTGAAGAAGCCGAGGGGAAGGGCGAGCAGCCGGTTGAAGATGCCGAGGGTCACCCGCTTCTCCGCCGCCGCCTGAAGTTCGAGGATGACGGTGCCGCGGAGCAGCTGGAGGAGGAAGAAGCACAGGGCGGACAGTGCGACGGCCGCGACCGCCCGCACGGGCGTCAGCTCGCCCCCGAGACCGCGGTGGTCGACGGCGTAGGCCGACGCCAGGGGCGTCAGCAGGCCGAAGACGAGAAGGGACAGCGAAGCCACCACCAGCGCCAGCCACTTCTTCGACCGGGGGAAGAAATAGGCGAGGTGCCGCCAGGGGCTGCGCGCCCGCCTGGCACGCCTGGCCCGCCTCTGCCGGCGCACCGTGCGGAGCGGAGCGTCGAACTCGACGGCCACACCGGTGAAGAGCCGGTCGACGTCCGCGATGCGCAGCCGTCGCTGTCCGTAGGCGGGATCGACGATATAGACGTACTGGCGCGTGGCGCGGTCAAGGACCACGAAGTGGTTGAACTTCCAGAAGAGTATGGATCCCGGCGGCAGGCTCCGCAGCCCCTCCAGGGACGTCCGCACCCCCCGGCCGGGCAGTCCGTGCCTGCGGGCCGCCGTCAGGAGGGCGCGGGCCGATACGCCGTCCCGCCCGCAGTCGGTGTCCTGCCGCAGTTGTTCGAGGCCGACCTCGATGCCGTGGTGCCCCAGTGCCATCATCAGGCTGACCGGGCCGCAGTCGCTCAGCTGCGACTGGAGGTGCACGGGGATCGCACGCCGCCGCCGTGCCGGGATCCGCAGGCTCCGGACGTCCGCGGGCCACGACGGCCGGGGGAGCCCGCCCTTCTCCATGGGCGGGCCCAGTTCACGGTCGACCGAGGCGGCCTGCCGCGCCTCCTCCCGGAAACGCGGGGGCCGGGGCGTGCGCCCGTTCCCCGGCGCGGGCTCGGTCGGGCCGCCGGACCCGTCACCGCGCTCACGCGGGTGGGCGAAGAAGTCGAACGACGATTGACCCGGCACTCTTCCTCTTCCTCACCGGCCTGAAAGCGATGTCAGGTTCGTCCTGAGCACCTCGGACACGCCCTTCGCGCCGTCCGCCGAGAACAGATGGGAAGCGAACACCGTCTGGACGTCGAGGACGTCGCGGTAGCTGAAGACCCGCAGTCCGACGCCCGCCGCCCGGTAGTCGACCCGAGGCTGGTAGCCGGTCCCGCCCAGCCGGCAGAACTCGCGGCTGTCCAGGGCGGACATCTTCCGGTAGTTGACGGAGAGGTCGGTCGGGTACGCCTCGTCCCGGCCACGGCCCCGCCGGTACCGGACCGTGGCGCGGAGCACCGCGGTCCCCACCGCGGCGACGAGATCGCGTCCGGCGCCGGCGTCTCCCGGTCTCTCGACGACCACCGGGAGCTCCACGACGTACATGCCGACGACGTCGCGTTCCGCGGGGCTGCGCAGATTGACCGGGACGGACACGGTGATCCGGTCCTGACGGGTGAACTGGAAGACGGTCCTGACGAAGGCGGCCAGGACCCAGGCGAACTCCGTGCCGCCGTGCAGTCCGGCCTGCTCCCTGAGCGCCGCGAGTTCGGTCCCGGCGAGCGTGAAGGAGGACTGCCTGGTCCGGCACCCCGGCTCGCCCGGATCAGGGGCCGGCAGGTCGGACCAGGTGAGCGGGGGCGGGGCGGAGCGCACCCGGTCGGCGGGGCGCCGGGCGCCGGCGCGGCCCGCGGCGGACTGCCGGAGGACCGAGTCGGCATAGCTCCGGCCGGACGGACCGCGGACGGCGCGGCCCGCCAGGGCGTCCGCGTAGGTGCGCATCAGATCGCGGATGAGCATCTCGGCACCGACACCGTCGACCGCCATGTGGGAGAGGCCGACCATCAGCACATGGACGCCGAGGCCGTACCGGAAGAGCCGGATTCTGAAGGGGTAGGCGTCGGCGTCCCACACCCGGCGGTGCTCCTGGACCAGGATGTGCCGGACGTAGCGGCTGAACTGCTCTTCCGAGCGGGCGAGAACGTTCTGGAAAATGATCAGGTCGTCCCGGGGCGGCAGCCCTCTGATGCGCTGGCACGGTTCCCTTCCGGGCCGCTCCACTATTTCGATGCGCAGTGCTTCGTGCCGCGCCACCAGGGTCTCGACGCTGTCGGTGAGCCTGTCGACGTCCAACTCGCCGGGAATGCGGAAACAGGACCAGAGTGCGGTACGCAGTGCGGGATCTTCGTGCACCACCGTGAAGTGTTGCGACTGGCCCAGAGTGAGCGGAAGTTCTGCGGTCTCTGGGGAACCCGTCATCCCCGGCTCCTCGCATCAGGCGGCAAGCGGTGTCGCGAGCGGGGCGGCACGAAGGAAAGTCGGCTTCTCCCTCGTGCCGCCCGGCCCGTCAGTTCTTCTTCCCGTACGGCACGACGACGTCGTCGCTGCCGCCGACGACGTCATCGAGCTCTTCGTCGGCAAGCGCGGTGATGTCGACCGTCTCTTCCTTCTTCTCCTTCTTGCTCACGGCTGGTACCTCCTTCCGGCATTCCGTGGTGGTGGTGGTCACGGCCGGCCCGTTCGGACGGGCGATGTCCGGCACGGCTGCCGCCGCCAGGGACACGTGAGAGGCCGTGGCCTCATGCGCAGGCACTCACATGGGCAGGAACGTAAGCGACGAGCGGGCCGGAGAACACCTTCCGAATGGATGATGGCGAGAAGTAGCCAGGCGTCTTCCCCGGCCGCCCGCAGGCCGTTACTTTGACGACGCAGTAAGGCATCGGAAGGCTGGGACCGCGCATGCCCGACAAGCATTCAGTAACGCTGGCTCCGGTGACGGAGGGTGACTACGAACTCCTCTCGCAATGGACCTCATCGAATACCTGGGTGTACGCCTCAGGTATTCAGAGCCATACCGGCGCGGCCGAGTTGAAGGCATTCCTGGAGCGGGCCGACGACGAGTTCCTGATCGTGTGCACGCCCGACGGGCAGGCGCTCGGCATGGTCGGCTGGAAGCCGACCGACACGCCGGGGAACTATGTCGTCGGGGCGATGATCGGTGACGCCGAGATGTGGGGCGCCGGTTTCGGGCTGGAAGCGACGATCCTGCTCGTGGGAATGCTCTTCGACTCGAAGAACGCGCACCGGGTGGAATTCACCTGCGGCGTCTTCAACCGGCGGGCGGTCGAGAACTTCTGTTCGGGGATGATCACCGTCGAGGGTGTTCTCCGGGACTACTATTTCGTTGACGGCGCCTATCACGATGCCCTGATCGGCTCGATCCTCAGGGACGAGTACTACGCGCGGCGCCCGCCGGCGGAGATCGTCCCCGCCGAGGACAAGGACACGGCCCGGAGAATCGTCGCCGACTTTCTCGCGCAGAACCCCATAGTGCCGCGCGACAGCCCGCCGCCCGCGCTCGCCGCGGCGGAGGGGCGGCACGCATGACGACACCCGCCGCACGACCCGACGCACGACCCGACGCACGCGGTGGCCTGCTCAGGCAGCTCTTCCCCCAGGGCGAGATCTTCGCCGTGGCCGACGACGCCGAGCTGGGACGGGCCGCGACGGAGCACGGGCTGGCCTACGTCCCCCTGGACCGGGCCGGTGACCTGCCCGCGGGCGCGAGCGTCGTCCTCCTCCTCCAGCACCACATGATCAGCAAGCGGATCAGGCTCGCGTTCAAGCATCACAGCGTGCTGGTGGTGCCGATCGCCAGCTTCGACGGCTCGCCCGGCGCCGCCCGCTACACGCTGGAGATGACCTTGCGGACCGACTGGGTCCGGGCCGCGGACAGGGCGTCCTACTGGATCGGCAAGCTGCGGGAGGGAGCCTCGCGAGTGGTGTTCGGGCCGCCCGAGGCACCGGGGAGGGACGCCGGGGACACGGACACCATGCGGCTCGTGTGCTCGCTGGGCACCGCCCTGACCGTGGACGCGTGGCCCCGCGCGGTGATCGGGCCCGGTGACTGGGTGAGCGTGGGGAGCTGCTGCGAGCTGTCCATCACCAGGCGGCCCGGCCAGACCGGTGCGGACACGTTCAGCATGGACGGGACCGCGAACGCATCGGCCGTGCTGGCGGCACGCGATCCCCGGTGCACCGAAGCCGGGCGGGAGCGGTTCGAGACGGCCCGGAGGCTGCGCGCGGAGATGTCCGGGTTCGGCACCGTCCGGCTGGAGATGGAGGACAACGTGCTGACCCGGGCCACCGCGGGCGGCAGGGACTTCACCCGGGAACTGCTCGGCGCGACCAACCCCGACCACGGCCTCCAGGCCCTCGAACTCGGCATCGGAACCAACCTCGGGGTGCTGCCGGAGGTCGACTGGCCGGTGAACTCGCAGCTGAACGAGGGGGCCGGCGTCATGCACATCGGGTTCGGAGACGGGATCACCGGTGCCCACATGGACTTCGTCGTCCCCGAAAGCGAGCACCACTTCCGCTGAGAGTCCGGGCCGTGCCGCCGCACGGCCCGGGTCGTGTTCGGCCGGCATCCGAGAGGAGGTGTGACATGCGGGAGGTCAACGTTCAGCCCCAGTCCTGGAGCGTCGACGACGACAACTTCGTCGCCGACGAGGCGGAGGAGTTCGACGAGACCGAGGGCGCGTACTCGTTCAGCTACGCGCGCGTCTGACCGGTAGCGGCCCGGTGACGGGGAGCGGCGGGAACGGCCGCCGCTCCCCGTCACCGGGCTCTCCCGGAGGGAAGGAAGAACCATGGGCGACCACAGCCGCCACGTCATCATCTCCGCGGACTGCCACGGGGGCGCCGACCTCACGCAGTACCGGGACTACCTCGCCCCCGCCTTCGTCGACGACTTCGACCGCTGGGCGGCGGAGTTCACCGTCCCCTACGAGGACATGAAGGGCCCTGACGCCTCCCGCAACTGGGACTCTTCGCGCCGGGCGGCCGAGCTGGAGTCGGACGGGATCGTGGCCGAGGTCATCTACCCCAACACCGTGCCGCCGTTCTTCCCGACGTCGTCGCTGGCCAGCAGCCAGGACGGGGTGGCCGGCGCCGCCGACCTGGCACGCCGGTGGGCCGGGCTCAGGGCGCACAACCGGTGGCTGGCGGAGTTCTGCCAGGACCTTCCGGGCCGGCGGGCGGGCGTCTTCCAGATCATGCTGCACGATGTCGACGCGGCGATCGCCGAGGTCCGGTGGGCGCACGAGGCCGGCCTGACCGGCGGCGTGCTGCTGCCGGGCGCCCCTCCCGGCGCCGGCGTGCCCCCGTTGTACGACCGCTCGTACGACGGGCTGTGGAGCGTCTGCGAGGAACTCGGGGTCCCGGTGAACTGCCACGGCGGCGGGGCGGGCCCGAGGACCGGCGACACGCCCGTCGACGACATGTTCTTCCTGCTCGACCTGCGCTGGTGGGACATCAACCGGTTCAGGCACCTGGTCCTCGGCGGCGTCCTGGCCCGCCACCCCGGCCTGAAGGTCGTCTTCACCGAATCCGGCATCGGCTGGATTCCCCGGGAACTGCGCAAGCTGGACCGGCTGTTCGACTCCATGCGCTCCACGGGGACCGGCGGAGGCATCGCCTACGACGCCGCGAGCGCGATCGACGACCTGTCCCTGCGGCCCAGCGAGTACTGGCACCGGCAGTGCCACGCCGGCGCCACGTTCGTCCATCCGACCGAGATGGCGATCCGGGACGCGGTGGGCGTCGACAAGATCCTCTGGGGCGGCGACTACCCGCATCTGGAGTCCACCTACCCGTTCTCCAGCGAGGCCGTCCGCACCGCCTTCTCCGGCGTCCCGGTCGCGGACACCGAGCGGATGCTGGCCGGGAACGCGGCCGAGATGTACGGGTTCGACCTGGACCGCCTGCGCGGCGTCGCCGAGCGGGTCGGACCGACCCACGACGAGGTCGGCGCCGGGCTCGATCCGGCGACCCTGCCTCCGGAGGCGGCCGGCTGCCCCGCGTTCGCGGGGCTGGTCCCGGGGGCCGCGAAGGTCCGCATGGGAGACAACCGAGGGTCGGGCAAGTAGGCCCGGAGAGCACGAGGAGAGGAACGTGTTCGCAGAGTCCGGGGACGCGATCGCCGTCGTGGGCATGGCCGGCCGGTTCCCCGGCGCACGCGATCTGCCGAGGTTCTGGCGCAACCTGTGCGCCGGCACCGGGTCGCTCACCCGGCTGGACGACGATCGGCTCCACCGCGCCGGGGTGCCGCGGGAGGCGCTGGCGGACCCCGACTACGTCAAGGTCGCCTCGCTGCTCGGCGGCTTCCACCTGTTCGAGCCCGCCCTGTTCGGCATCACCCCGCGCGTGGCGGAGGCGATGGACCCCCAGTTGCGGGTCCTGCTGGAGATCTGCCACGACGCCCTGCAGGACGCCGGGTACGACCCGCAGCGCTTCGGCGGCCGCATCGGGATGTACGCCGGGGCCGGGAACAACGAGTACCTGGCGTGGAACCTGCGCGCCAACCCCCGGTTCATGGAGACGATCGGCGAGGCGCGCGCCCGGATCACCAACCACGCGGACTTCCTGTCCACCGCCGTCTCCTACTACCTGGGGCTGCGCGGCCCGTCCATCACCAGCCTCACCGCCTGCTCCACCTCCCTGGTGACCGTGCACATGGCGTGCGCGGCGCTGTTCAACGACGAGTGCGACATGGCGATCGCCGGCGGCGTGGAGATCCCGCTTCCGGCGTACCAGGGCTACCGGTACAGCGAGGGCGGGGGGATCCTGGCGGCCGACGGCGTCGTCAGGCCGTACGACGCCGGAGCCACCGGAACGGTGTTCGGGGCGGGCGCCGGTGTGGTGGTGCTCAAACGGCTGAGCGCGGCCGTCGCCGACCGGGACGCGATCCACGCGGTGATCATCGGCTCGGCGATCAACAACGACGGCGCCGCGAAGGCCGCCTACGAGGCACCGAGCGAGCGGGGCCAGGCGGAGGCGCTCGCGTCCGCCGTGCGGAGAGCCGGGATCGACCCGGTGTCGGTCGGGTACGTCGAGGGCCACGGCACGGGCACGCTGGTCGGCGACCCCGTCGAGGTGGCCGCGCTGAACCGGGTCTACGGCGCGGACCGGCGCGGCGCACGGGACGTCGCGCTGGGCTCGGTGAAGAGCAACGTCGGCCACCTCGGTGCCGCCGCCGGGATCTGCGGGCTCGTCAAGGCCGTCCACAGCGTGCGGGAGGGCGTCGTCCCGGCCAGCCTCAACTTCAGCGACCCGAACCCGCGCATCGACTTCGACGGCGGGCCCTTCTACGTCGCGGACCGGACGATGCCGTGGCCGCGGGACGCCGGCCCCCGCCGCGCGGCCGTGAACTCCTTCGGCGTCGGCGGCACCAACGCCCACGTGATCGTGGAGCAGCCCCCGGCGGTGGAGACCGGCGCGACGCCGGGGCCGTACCACCTCCTGACGTTCTCGGCCCGCACCCCGACCGCCCTGGCGGCCATGGAGAAGACCTTCCATGATCACCTGTGCGCGTCCCAGGGGAGCGGGGGGAGCGGGGACGGGGAACTCGCGGACATCGCCTTCACGCTGGCCGAGGGACGTCCTGAACGTTCCGTGCGCCGCACCCTGGTCGTGACCGACCGGGAGGACGCCGTGAGGCAGTTGGGCGCGGGACGGGCCACGCCGGCGCACCCGGTGCCGCGCGGGCGTCCGCCGAAGCCCGCCTTCCTGATGCCCGGACAGGGCTCCCAGTACGTGGGCATGGCGCGCGGGCTCTACGAGGGAGAGCCGGAGTTCGCCGCGATCCTGGACCACTGCTGTACCGTGCTCCAGCGGTCGCACGGCCTCGATCTCAAGGCCGTCCTGTTCCCCGCGACGGCCGCGGCTGCCGCTCGGGCCGAGACCGAGATCGTCCGGACCTCGGTCACCCAGCCCGCCCTGTTCGCCGTGGAGTACGCGCTGGCCGGCCTCCTGATCTCCTGGGGCGTGGAACCCGCCGCGATGGCGGGCCACAGCATCGGGGAGTACGTGGCCGCCACCCTGGCCGGGGTCATGGACGCCGAGGACGCGCTGCGGCTGGTCGCCGATCGCGGCCTGATGATCGAGTCGCTGCCGCCCGGCGCCATGACGGCCGTCCCGCTGCCCGAGGACGAGCTCCGGCCGCTTCTTCCGCCCGGCGTCGACCTCGCGGCCGTCAACGCGCCCGGTATGTGCGTGGCCTCCGGTCCGAGCGCCGCCGTCCGCCAACTGGAGGCGTCACTGTCCGCGCGGAAGGTGGGGACCAGCCGCCTGCGCACCTCGCACGCCTTCCACTCCCCGATGACGGAACCCATCCTGGGGGCGTTCACGGAGCGTGTCGCCAAGGTGCGGCTTCGGGAGCCCGGTATCCCGTTCGTGTCGAACGTGACGGGTGACTGGATCACCCCCGAGCAGGCCACCGACCCGGCGTACTGGGCGCGGCACATCCGCGCCTGCGTGCGCTTCGCGGACGCCGCCCGGCTGCTGCTCGCGGACGGCGGGTACCGCGCAGCCGAGGTCGGCCCCGGGCACGCGCTGTCCAACCTCGTCGCCGAGACCGCGACGGCCTTGGACGCGGACCGGTCGCGGCATGTCCCGGCGGTCCCCCTGCTCCGCACCGCCCGGGACGACCGCGACGACCTGCGGGTCCTGCTGGAGGGCGTGGGCCGGCTGTGGTCTCACGGCTGTCCGGTGGACTGGAACCGCTTCTGGGCGCGCGAGGAACGCGGCCGGGTGCACGTCCCCACCTATCCTTACGAGCGCGAATCGTTCTGGGTGCAGCCGGTGAGCGGCGAACCCGCCGCCGCGGAGCCGCCGGACGAGGGACCCCTCTACGCGCCGACCTGGACCGAGACGAGTCCGCCGCGGCCCCCCGCCGCTCCCGCCGACGACGACGGTGCGTGGGTGGTGTTCGCCCATCCCGACGAGGCCGTGACCAACGAGCTGATCCGGCTGACGCGGGCCGAGCGCGGGAACGTCGTCGTCGTCTCGCCCGGCGGCCGGTACGCCGAAACCGGGGACGGCCGCCGCACCGTCCGGCCGCGCGAGGCCGCCGACTACGGCAGGCTGGCCGCCGCCGTCCTCGGCACCGGGCCCGGACGGGTCCGCCTGGTGCACGCCTGGCTCCTCGGCGGCGTCCCGGCGCGCACGGAACGGGCCGCCGTGCGCAGCCACCTCGACCTCGGCCTGCACAGCCTCCTGCTGACTCTGCAGGAGTTCTCTCGCGGGGCCTCCGGGACCGCGCTGGAGCTGTACGTCCTGACCAGCGACATGCAGGACGTCCTGGGCGACGGCGACGTCCACCCGGCGAAGGCCGCCGTGCGCGGGCTCCTCAAGACCGTGCCCCGGGAGCTGCGTTCGGTCGCCGTCCGCGGAATCGATGTGGGAGCCGGTGAGGCGGGGAACATCGCCACGCAGGTGTTCCGGGAGCTGCGATCCGGGTCGGCCGAGCGGGAGGTGGCGCTGCGCGGGCGCAAGAGGTGGGTCGCGGGACATTCCGCGATCCGGCTCGACGAGGCCGCGGACGTCCCGTCCGTGCTCCGGGAGGAGGGCGTCTACGTCATCACCGGCGGCCTGGGCGGTCTCGGCCTGGAACTGGCCTGGGAACTGGCGAGGCTGGTGCGGGCGCGGGTCGTGCTGGTGGGCCGGTCCGGGCTGCCGCCCCGATCGGAGTGGGAGCCGCTCGCCGCCGGATCACCGGACGAGACCCTGCGGGAACGGCTCCGGCGGGTCCTCGCCGTGGAGGAGGCCGGGGGCCGGGTACTGGCATGCGCCGGGGACGTGGCCGACGAGGCCCGGATGCGGGAGATCCGCGCGGAGGTGATGCGCGCCCACGGCCGGGTCGACGGCGTGTTCCACCTGGCCGGTGTCGCGGGCGGCGGCCTCATCGAGGTACGCGCGCAGGAGGCCGTCGAGCGGGTCCTCGCGCCGAAGGTACTGGGCACCTATGTGCTGGACCGGGTGTTCCGGCCGCCCCTGCTGGTGCTGTACTCGTCCATCGCCGCGATCACGGGTGATTACGGCCAGTCGGACTACGCCGGGGCCAACGCCGTCCTGGACGCCTACGCCCAGGCCCGGTGGGGCGCGGGACGCCATGTCGTCTCCGTCAACTGGCCGCAGTGGACGGACGTGGGCATGGCCTCCCGCGCGGAGCACACCGTGCCGGCGGCGTACCGCGAGAGCGCCATCGGCCCGGCGGAGGCGGCCGGGGTGCTGCGCGCGATTCTCGCCTCCGGCGCCGGTCCGCAGGTCGTGGTGAGCCCGGGCGGGCTGCGCGAGCGCGAGCGACTCGCCGACAGGGTCGCCACCGACGCGAGCAGGACCGATGCCGAGGTTTCCGGGTCCGCTCCCGCCGCCCGGTACGTCGACTCTCCGTACGCGCCGCCGCGGACCGATGTCGAACGGGGGCTGGCGGCGCTGTGGGGGCGGGCCCTCGGCATCGAGGACGTCGGGCTGGACGACGACTTCCAGGAGCTGGGCATGAGCTCGATCACGGCGGTGCGGCTGGTGGGGCGGATACCGGAGGTGTTCGGGGTGGACGTCTCCGTGCGGGAGCTGTTCGACTGGCGGACGCTGAGGGTCGCCGCCGGGGCCGTGCAGGCGGCGCTGACCCGCCTGTGACCCGCCAGTGCCCTGCCGCGCGACCCGCATCGGGTTCGCGCGGCAGGGCACGCAGGGGGGCGCGCAGGAGGGGCGCGCGGCCGGGTCAGCTGCTCAGCAGCGCCCGTGCCCGCGCGGTCAGCTCCGGCCGGTCCGTCTTCCTGTTGGCGTTCAGCGGGAGGTCGTCCAGGTACTCGTAGTGGCGCGGGATCAGGTACCGCGGGAAGAAGGACCCGAGTTCCTTCATCAGCACCGGCACCGGCCGCTCGTCGCCCACCAGGAAGGCCACCAGCCGTCCGTCCACCGCCACCGCGGCGGCGTCCCGCACGCCGGGCAGCCGGCGCAGCCCCGATTCGACCTCGGCGAGCTCCACCCGGAAGCCGCCGATCTTGACCTGGTGGTCGGCCCGGCCGAGGTAGGCGAGTTCGCCGCCGTCGACGCGGCGGACCAGATCGCCCGTCCGGTACCAGCGGCGCCCTTCGTGATCCAGGAAGCGGCCCGCGTCGTCGGCCCGGTCGAGGTAGCCGGAGAACATCTGCTCGCCGGTGACGCACAGCTCGCCGGTGCCGTCCCCGTCCTGCTCCGCGCCGAGGAGCAGGTACGGCAGCCTCGGGTGGACGGCACCGATGGGGACGATGTCGTTGACCGCGAGTCTCGCCGACCGCTCGGGGTCGAACCGGTGGACGCTGCAGGAGATGGTCAGCTCGGTCGGCCCGTAAAGGTTCTCCAGGCGGGAGTTCGGGGCCGCCTCCTGCCACCGCGCGGCGTCCTGGACCAGCAGGGCCTCGCCGCAGAACAGGCTCCACCGCAGGCCCGGCATGGAGCCGCGTTCCAGCCCCCTTCCCCTGCGGACCAGGGAGATCATGTTCGGGGTGGAGAACCACACGGTGATGCCGTGCCTGGCCACGAAGTCGGGGAGCGACACGTACACGTGCGGAGGGACGCTGACGACGGTGCCCCCGGCCCCCCACCCGGCGAAGATGTCGAACATCGCCAGGTCGAAGGTCAGGTCGAAGGTCTGGGAGAAGACGTCGTCGCAGGTGAAGCCGTAGCGCGCCCTGATCTGGCGCAGGTAGGCGACCACGTTGGAGTGCCGGACGGGGACGCCCTTGGGACGTCCGCTGGAGCCGGAGGTGAAGAGGATGTAGGCGATGTCCCCGGGGAAGGACGGCAGCGGCTCGTCCAGTGCGGGCACGGTGGGCCGGTGCACCACCGGGACGCCGTCCAGCGCGTCGGCCAGTTCGGGCAGCAGGGACATGCCCTTGTCGTCGACGATGAGGCCGTCGAGCGACGCGGCGCCGATCATGTGGCGGAGGCGCTCGGGCGGGAAGGCGGGGTTGAGCGGGACGACCGCCGCGCCGGTGTAGAGGGCGGCGAGCAGACCGGCGTACGCGTCCTCACTGCGGGCGCCGAGCACGCCGACGCGCAGTGGCTCGCCCGCGGTGCCGGGTCCGTGGAAGAGGAGGCCGCCGGCGAGCCGCAGCGCGCGTTCGTGGAGGCGTCCGTAGCTGATGCTCTCGCCGCCGACGCGGAGCGCCTCGGCGCTCCCGTCGCGCTCGACGTTCCACAGGAACGCCTCGTGGAGCAGGCGCTGCTCGGGCCGGTCCGGTGCCATGCTCCGTCACTCTCCGATCGGTGCGCTGGACGTCCTCAGTTCGCGCGGCCGGACGGCCTCCAGAAGCAGCCGGCCCTGTCGCTCGTCCCCCACGGTGCGCAGCAGCACGTGTTCGCCCGGTTCGACCGCGCCGGACGACAGCGCCGCGTACAGGTCGAGCCACGCGTCGCAGGCGCCGGTGCCGGAGAAGACCCGTGCGTCCCGTGCCGCCGCCTCCGCCCCGGGGAGGTCCTCACCGGCGGCGACGACGCGGAGCGCTCCCGTGCGGGCCACCCTCACCGCGACCGCCGCGAAGGCCGGCTTCTCGGCCTCGACCGCCACGAAGGCGGGGTCGTCGACGATCACCACGGTGGCCCCCAGGTCCTCGGGGATCGCCCAGGTGAGCAGGCGGAACACCTGTGTTCCGCCGTGTTCCCGGAGGTGGGTGACCCCCACGTCGTCGCCCGTCCAGCCGACCGCGTGCACGGTGCCCGCCAGGGGCGAGGTCATCGGGTCGGCCACCGGGCCGGAGCGCACCACGAAGAGGGGCTGGTCGTCGTCCGGGCGCCCGAGCGCGTCCAGCGCCCGCCGGGTGGTGCCGTAGTCCGCGGCGTCGGCGGGGTCGCCGGGCACGGGCTCCCGCACGTGCACGCGTTCCGCCGGGACGCCGCGGTCGCGCGCGATCATGTTCGCCATCAGGCGGCGCATGCTCCGCGGAGGCAGTTCGGCGGACGGCCGGAGCCGCGGCCGCGAGCGGACCGAGGTCGCGAGTGCGTCGATGTACAGATCGGCCATGGCTACCCGCCCAGGACCTCGACGACCACGACCTGGAAGTACGCGCCGTGCCCGAGCGCGACCAGCGCGCACCGGTCGCCGGGCCGGAGCCGCCCGGTCGCGTCGGCGTGCTGGAGGGCCGACAGCGCGTCGATGCCGTAGTTGTGGCCGCGCAGGGGAAGCAGGTCGAGCGGGACGCGGCCGCGTTCGACGCCCGTCTCGCGGCAGAAATTGCGCCAGAACACGGCGTTGGTCAGGTCGGGCATGATCCAGTCGAGGTCCGTGATGCCGAAGCCCGCACGTCCGGTGGCCTCACGCAGGACCGTGGTCACGTGCTCCATGCACGCCTTCGCGTAGAGCGCCTGCTCCCGCTGCGTCATGCGGAGGGCCCGGTGGAACCGCTGGTCGCGCAGCGCGGCACCGGACAGGTAGCGGTAGCGGGGTGTTCCATCGCCGTGCTCGTCGTGCTCGCCGTGCTCGCCGGGCTCGCCGTGCTCGTCGGGCCGGCCGTGCGGCGCGTGCACGACGACGGCGGCGGCCGCGTCTCCGCCCACGGTCACATTCGGGATGATCCTCGCCGAATCGTCGTAGCTGCCCTGGTCACCGCCGAGCACCAGGACCCGGTCCCCGGGCCGTGCCCCGGGGCGGGCGTGGTAGCGGCGAGCGACCTCCACGGCCCGCAGCACGCTGACGCAGTGCACCTGCGAGATCCCGTAGAACTCCGCTCCGGGGACGCCGAGCGCGGCGCACAGCCGCCGCGCGAAACCCGGCCGGTCCGCGAACCCCTGCACGACATGCGAGTGCCCGTACAGGACGACGTCGGCGCCGCGCCCCCCGAGAGCCTCCCGGCCCGCCCCCACCAGCAGGTCCTCCATGCGCTCGCCGGAGGCGAGGGTGGGGCTGTCGCGCAGTCCGTGGAACCTCCTGAACATCCGCCGCTCGAAGGGGCCATGGCCGGCCCGCTCCAGGACGCGGTCGACGGACTCGACGCCCCTGGGCAGCCGTACGGACACCCGGGACAGCACCGGGGACCCGCGCCCGGTCTCCACCGGCGCGCCCGCGGTCATACCGCCGCCTCGGCGGCGAGGAGCCCGGTGACGTAGTCGGCCAGGCTGCCCGCCGTGCGGAAGACGTCCATCTCCAGGTCCTCGGGGTCGACCTCGAACCCGAAGCCGTCCTCGAGGACCAGCAGCAGTTCGAGGGTGCCCGCCGAATCCAGCCCCAGCTCCTCGAAGAGCAGGGTGGTCTCGCGCAGTTGGGTGACCTCACGGTCCATGGCCGCGGTGAGCGCCCGCCGTATGTGCTCGATGATCCCCTTACGGTCCACCGATCCTCCTCTCGATCCGGCGCCGCGTCCCACGACGTCCCTCAGGCCCGGTCCGTCGCCGAGTCCCATACCTGGTGGGCGGACAGGTCGCCCGCCATGACCAGGCTCCGCCACATGGCGCGGCGCCTGAGCTTGCCGCTGGTGGTGCGCAACAGGGTGCCGCGCGGCACCTGCAGGACCGTCACCCGCAGTCCGGGCAGCTTGGCGGCCACGGCCCGCCCGACGGCGGCCGCCTCCTCCGCCGCGCAGTTCCGGACGGTGATGACCGCCGTGTCCCGCCCCCGCACGGTGCCGAGGAGGACGACGGTCCGCCGCGGCCTGGACGCCGCGGCCTCGGCGATGATCTGCACGTCCTCGGCGAACAGCCAGCGGCCCGCCACCTTGATGCCGTCCCCGGCCCGCCCGACGACGTACAGCTCGCCGTCGAGGGCGAACCCCATGTCCCCGGTGCGGTGACGGTCGCCGAGCGGAGTGAACTCCTTGCCCGCGTATCCCGCCGCCAGGCTCTCCCCGCCCACCGCGATCTCCCCGAACGCGCCCTCCGGCAGCGGCGCGCCGTCGGCGTCCAGGATCTCGACCTCCACGCCCCGGAGCGGGCGGCCGCACGAGATGAGCCGGGTGGCCAGGCGCGCGCCGCGGTCGGCGAAGGACACCGGCTTGCCCGGCTCCAGCGACTCGGTGTCCACCAGCCGGGTCCCGATGGCCGCGGGGTCCGGTCGTACACCGGTCACGGCCAGCGTCGCCTCGGCCATGCCGTAGGCCGGGAGCAGGGAGTCGTGGCGCAGGCCGAAGGGGCTCAGCAGCCGGTGGAACGCGTCCAGGGCGTCCGGAGCGACGCGCTCGGCACCGATGATGAGGCTTTCCAAGCTGCCGAGGCCGACCCCCTCCAGGTGGGCCGGGCGCAGTTTCCGCAGCACATGGCCCAGGGCGAACGAGGGTATGGCGGACGCGGTGCCGCCCGATCGGGAGATCTCGGCGAACCAGCGGGCCGGGGCCCCGATGAACTCCTGCGGCGGCATGTAGGACGCCCCGGCGCCCCGCGCCAGCGGCATCAGCAGGCAGCCCACCAGCCCCATGTCGTGGTGGAACGGCACCCACGACACGACCCGGGAGTCACCGGTGATCGACAGCCAGTCGTGCAGGGCGCGCACCTGGGCGTTCAGTGCCCGCCACTCGATCTGGACGCCCCGCGGCACGCCCGTGGACCCCGAGCTGAACTGGACCAGACCCACCTCGGGCGGCTCCGGCGCGCCGTCGGCCATGGGGTCGTCCTCGGCCGCCTCCGTCAGGACGCGGCACCCGAGCGGGCCGGAGCCGTCGAGGAACGGTGCCTGTTCCCGCGTGAGAAGGAGGGCGGCGGGGCCGACCGTGCCGATGACGTCCCGGAGGCGGGCGTCCAGTTCCGCGGGACCCGCCGGAGCGACGATGGAGGGGGTGGCCCCGGCGTGCATGACGCCGTAGAGGGACATGACGAAGCCGGGCGTGTTCCCGCCGACGAGGAGCACGATGTCGCCGGAGCCGATGCCCGCCGCGCGCAGCCGGTGAGCGTTGCGGCGCACGCCCGCCGCCAGCGCCGCGTAGGAGCGGCCGGTCCAGGTGCCGTGGCCGTCGGAGAAGCGGATGGCCTGCTCCAGGCCGGGATGCTCCACCCAGGACAGGAGGTGCTCGAAACGCGGGTCGGCGGTCGTGCCCGTGGCGGCCGGGCCGGTCGTTGCGGCGGTCAAGCCATCACCTCCGAGAGACGGTGCGCAGCAGTTGGAGTTGCTCCAGGTGCGCGCGGACTCCTGGGGTCAGCAGCCCCACTCCGGCCAGCGAGGTGACGATCTTCGTGAACATCAGCCGGCGGAAGTCGATCATCTTCTGGTCCCGGAGCGCGTAGTCGGTGCCCGCCCGGACGTCCACGTCCAGGCGCTCCCAGATCTCCTCCAGGCGGAACCTGCGGGACATCAGCAGCGCCGCCTCCTTGACGAACTCCTCGCGCTCGGCCCTCTCCCCCGAGGTCAGCTCGCCGTAGACGTTCCGCAGGGCGACCAGGCCGAAGGCCACGTGCCGGGCCTCGTCCTTGGCGACGAGCCGGGTGATCTGGGCGATGACGGGGTCGAAGGAGCGGGTGTGCTCCAGCCGGAACGCGGCGAGCGCCAGCCCCTCGACGATGATCTGCATGCCGAGGAAGACGATGTCCCAGCGGCTCTCGGACACCACCGTGTCCAGCATCCGCCTGAGCGACGGGTTGATCGGATAGCCGTTGCCGAGCAGGTCGACGTAGCGGGCGTACGCCTCGACGTGCCGTGCCTCGTCGGCCGCCTGGGCGGCCGCGTAGAACTTGGCGTCCAGGTCGGGGGCCAGCGCCACCAGCCGCCCGGTGGCCAGGAGGGCGCCCTGCTCCCCGTGGAGGAACTGGCTCGTCATCCACGAATGGAACTCCCACTGGAATCCGGCCCAGCGCTCGGGCGGGACGGGGGACGCGTCGCGTCCCATCGGGAGATCGGGACCGAGGAGCCCGGCCTGGGCGGGGGTGCCCACGCCCGCGGCCCAGTCGATGTCCGTCGTGGCGTTCCACTGCGCCGCCTTGCCGCGCTCGTACAGGGCGCGCAGCCGCTCGTCCGTCCGCGCGTAGTCCCAGACGAACCGGGCCTCGGCGTCGCCCGTGCGCTCCGAGCCGTCGGCCACCGTCATTCCCTACCCCTCGGGCTTTTCTCTCCGGTCTCTCCGGGTGTCCTCGGTCAATTCGGCCGCGCGGACGTGGAGGCGACCGAGGGAACCGTGGCGCGTCCCTGAGCGATCACGTCGAGGGTGAAGTTCTCCAGATCCTCGACGGTTTCCAGCGGCGGAGAATCCTCGACGACGAACGGCTCGAAACCGAAGAGCTCCTCGAGTGCGAAGGTGAGTTCCACCTCGCGCACGGAGTCGAACCCCAGTTCGTCCCGCAGGATGTGGCCGGGCCGCACCGCCGGTGATTCCGGCGGGGCGATCTCGGCGACCAGCTTCCTGACGAGCCCGCGCACCAGGCGATCCTCATCGTTCGAGTCATTGTCCGAGAGGGCCTCGTCCCGGTCCTGGGATCCGCTGGACATTCTCAAGGACTCTTCTCCCGCTCCGCTTTGCGTTCGCTCGCCGCGTTCCCGGCTCGCGGCAGAAGTATCGAGCGGCCTCGGGAGGACAGGGAAGTGAGTTGGCGACAATTCGCCACGGCGCCTTCTGCGGCCGGTGCGGGAAATACCCTGGCGGTTCCGGTCTCGCGTGACCCGGAGGGGAGCCTGAGCACCTTGTTTCGCCTGCAAAGCACGGAGTCCCGCCGCCTGCTCTCGATGGCCCGCAGCACGCCCGGCCGCCCCCTGCTCAGCGTCGAGGAGCCGTCCGGGGAATGGGCCCACCACACCGCCGGGGACCTGGCCGGACGGGTCGCGGCGACGGCCCGGTTCCTCCTGGACGGCGGGTGGGAACCCGGCCGCCACATCGTCGTCGCGCTGCCGAACGGCGAGGGACTGGTCCGGGCCGTCCTGGCGTCCTGGACGCTGGGCTCCAGCCCGCTGATCCTGCCGCCCGAGGCGACGGACCTGGAGCGCGAGACGCTCGGCGCGGACCTGGGCACGGCCTTCACGGACGCGTTGCCGCTCGGCGAACGGGAGCTGGCGACGGCGCTGCGACTCGCGCCGCCCCAGGAAGTCTCGCCGGCGCCGGAGCCGGAGGTGACCTGGCACCTGCCGACCGGCGGCACCACCGGCCTCCCACGGCTGTATCCCGTCGTGCCCGGGCCCGGCAGGACGCTCAGCGGTGTCCGGGAGATCATGCGGGCCGCCGCCTGGCGACGCGACGCCGTCCAGCTCTCCGTCGGGCCCCTGTCGCACGCGGCGCCCCTCCTGACCTGCGTCGCCGGTATCACCGGTGGAGCCCATGTGATCCTCCCGCGCAGGCTCCACCCCGCCTCGGTGATGTCCGCGGTCGAACGGTTCCGCCCCACCTGGTGCCAGCTGACGCCGCACCAGATGGCACTGCTCGACGCGAACGCATCGCTCTGGGACGCCCTGTGCTCCTCGCTCACCGGGGTGCTGCACACGTCCGCGCCATGCCCGGAGGACGTCAAGCGCCGCTGGATCTCCCGGCTGGGCGGCGACCGGGTGTTCGAGACCTACAGCTCCACCCAGGTGACCGGTTCCACGTTCTGCGACGGCGACGAATGGCTGGCCCGCCCGGGAACCGCGGGCAGGCCCTTCCGGGACAACGAGGTACTGATAGCGGACCCGAAAGGCGAACCGCTGCCCCCCGGCGAGACCGGCGAGGTTTTCATGCGCAGCCCCTGGACCCGGACATTCGGCGGAAAGGGCTTCGGGTCACTGCGCGGCCGCGGCGACGGATTCTTCTCCATCGGCGACACCGGCCGCGTCGACACCGACGGCTACCTGTATCTCACCGGCCGCCTCGACGACATCGTCATCGTGGGCGGCGCCAACGTGAACACCCGCGAAGTGGAGCGGGTGCTCCTGACCCATCCGGGCATCGCGGACGCGGTGGTGGTGCGGCGCCACGACGGGCTCATGGGAGACGCCCTCCACACGCTGATCGTTCCCGCCGACCCGGCGGACCCCCCGGGCATCGCCGCCGTGCACGAGCATTGCCGGGGGCTGATATCGCCGCACAAAATCCCGATGACGGCCGAAATCGTCGACGCACTACCGCGTTCGCACGCCGGCAAGGTGGAGCGCTTCCTGCGTTCCGATGCCGCGTCCGCGCCCTAAGGAAGAGATGCCGATGTCGCCCCGTTCCGCTGACAATCCCCTCTCCGCTCTTCTCGACCTCGCCTATGAAGTGCTGGGCATCAACTGCGATCCCGAAGAGAACTTCTTCGACCATGGCGACTCCATGGCGGCCGCCCGGCTGTGCACCCTGGCCGCCCGCCGGCACGGCTGGACGATCACACCCCGCGACGTCTTCGCCTGGACGTCCTTCACCCTCCTCGCCGGGGTGATCGAGCGCGAAGAGGCGGAGTCCCGGGCCACGGCCGCCGGCTCCCGGCAGGAGACCGTCTGACGGGCGGAACGTTCCGGGGCGCGCCCGGTGTCCCGGAGCGCGCCCCCGTTCGGGAGGGACCGTTCAGGCGGACCGGCCGATCTCCGGCACGTCGGGCCCGTCCAGCCAGTGGCGGCCCGGTGCGCCGGGCAGGCTCGGGCGGGACGATCCGCTCTGGCCGAGCTCCGAGGGGAGCGGGCCGACGCGCCGGGCGACCGAGATCATCTCCTGGCGGTCGAAGCCGAACATCTCCACCGCCGCCTCGCCCAGCATCACCCGCGTCTCGTCCTCGGGCACATCGGCGAACAGGTGCGTGAGCCACTCCCGGGTGTGCGGCCAGGAGCCCTCCGGGTGCGGGAAGTCGTTGCCCCACAGGATGTTGCCCACGCCGATCTGGTGACGATCGGCCAGTTCCCTGCGCTTGGCCGTGGAACCTCCGACGAAGCAGTTGGCGTCGAAGTACTCGCTCGGACGCCGCTTCATGTGCCCGCCGAAGCCCGCCAGTTTCTTCGTGCCGTGCTCACGGTCGAACGCCACGTCCATCTGGCAGAGCATGTCCGCCACCCACCACAGGCCGCACTCCTGCACGCCGAACCTCAACCCCGGGAACCGCTCGAAGACGCCGGTCCAGATGAGGAACCACATGGGGCGCGCCGACCACCAGTAGACCTCGGTCGCGTACAGGCCCAGGTGCGGGCCCAGATCCTCGCCGGGGGCCGCGCCGGCATGCGTCTGGACGGGCAGCCCCAGCTCCTCGCAGACGGCCCATACCCGGTCGTACTCCTCATCGTGGTACGGACGGTTCCCGTGGCCCCACAGGGAGGGGATCATGATGCCGCCGCGCAGGCCGTCGGAGTGGGCGCGGCGGATCTCGGTCACCGCCCCCTCGACGTTCCCGACGATGGGGGCGACGATCACGCCGCGCCGGCGTGCCGGGCTCTGCCGGCAGAGGTCGGCCAGCCACCTGTTGTGCGCACGGGCACCGGCGAGTGCGAGCTCGGGATCGTAACCGGCACCGGACATGCCGATGCCCGCCCCGAAGGGCACCGCCGTGGTGGCGGCCACGGCGTCGGCGTCCGGGAAGATCACCTCACCCGCGACGCCGTCCCGGTCCAGTTCCCGGTCCCGGCGCTCGGCGTCCCAGCCGCCCCGCAGGCCCTCGTCGTTCTCCTCGTACCACTCGCGCACGAACTCGTCGTTCTGCGTCTTCTTGCGCATACCGGCGGTCGACTGCTGCCACTGCAGGTACAGATCCAGTTGCGGGTGGTACCTGCTTTCCAGGAATTCCCGGTACTGATCGGTCCGCAGCCCGGCATGGGTGTCGGAAGAAATGATCAGGAACGGGGTGCTTCCGGCGGCGTCGCCGGTGGATTTCTGCATGGTCTCTCCTCCTGTCCGAGCTCGCCGGGATCGGGCGGCGCTCAGGCGACCGCGCCGGCCGTGGCGGTCCGCTCCTTGAGGCGCCGCAGCAGCATGCGGCCGTAGAAGAAGCGCGTGACGAAGGTGAAGAAGCGGTTGGCGAGGTGCTGCCTTCTCGGCATCGGCCTCAGCACGTCCACGATGAGCACCACGCGCCGTTCCGCGCAATTATTGATCACTTCGTGGTTCCAGCTGTCATCGAAGAGGATGCTCTCTCCGTCCCGCCACGTGTGCACGTGGTCGCGGATCCTGATGCGCGGCGGAGCGTCCTCGGGCACCTCGATGCCGAGGTGATAACGCAGGTAGCCGAAGTACGGCCCGCTGTGCCCGGGGATCGACTTTCCGGGGTCCAGGACGGAGAAACTCGCCTGGAACAGGTTCGGGACCCTCTTCAGTGCCGCGACCGTCTCAGGGCACAGCGCCGCGTTCTCCTCCGCCACTCCGCCCATGGCGTACAGATAGAACATCCGCCAGTCGTGGGGCGTGGTCGCGGAGATGTAGCGCTGGAGCGGGTCGAGTTCATGGTAGGTGGGCATGACGGCGACCCGGTCCGCCGCGACCAGGAACTCGCTCCGGATCTCGTGAAACTTCTTCTCGAGCTCACGAAGCTCGGGAATTGTCTCGTCAATGTCGAACACCACCGGGCGCTCATCGCCCCCGGCGGTATTCAGGAACCACAGGTTGAGGCGGTTGTGGAGGCGTGTGACCACACCTGAGAGCGCCGCGAGAACCCGCCTTTCGATAGCCCATGGAACCATGGCTGTACGACCTCCACCGCAGCGCATCGAATCAGGCGTTGAAACCAATCGCCGTGGCGACTATAGGCTGGAGCGGCGCCGAAAGAACCGGCTGTGTCTAGAACTCGCCAATCGCCCGCGAGCGTCCCCGCGGGCGATCGGCATCCGCCGCCCGTCAGCCGGAGCGCTGCTGGAGTTCGCGCTCGCGCCGTTCGGCGGTTTCGCGCGGGTCGTCGATGGTCGTGGGGCCGGACGGGTCGGTGTGCTGCTCGATCGTGTAGAAGCGGACCTCGTGGCCGTCCGGGTCGTGCAGGCCGGGCAGGACCCAGCCGATGCTCGCGGAGTGCAGCCCCGCGTGGGACTCGCCCATGCCGGTGAGGCGGGCGGCGAGGTCGTCCAGTGCGGCCTTGTCCGGGACGCCGATGGCGAAGTAGTCGAATCCGGCCGCCGCCTCGGCGCGTTCGGGATCCAGCCGGAGGGCGAGGCCGGGCCCGCCGCGCGGATGCTGCATCGCGACGCCCATCAGCGTGCCCTCCTCGACGAACTCGATCAGGAGTTCGTAGCCGAGGCGGCTCTCGTACCAGGCGAGTGACCGCTTGATGTCGCGCACCGGCAGCTTCAGGTGATGGACCCCGGCCAGGGTCGGCGCATTCTCCATGATCCCCGTTCCCCACGTATATGCAGTCTCACTGCATCGATGCAGTTATACTGCAACTCATGGTGGACGACGTCAAGGCCGATCTGCGGGCAGCCCGGGTCGCCGACACCGAGGAGAAGATCCTGAGCGCCGCGACCCGGCTGTTCCTGGAACACGGCTACGCGGGCACGACGCTCACCGCCGTCGCCGCACAGGCCCGCGTCGGCGTCCGCACCGTCTACGTGCGGTTCGGAACGAAGGCCGCCCTGCTGAAACGGGTGGCCGATGTGGCCATGGTCGGCGACACCGCCCCGGTGGCCGTCAGCGGCCGGCCCTGGTTCGTCCTGTCCGGCAGCGCCCCCACCCTGGACGAACGGATCACCGCGATGGCCAGTGGCGGACGCGAGATGATGGTCCGGGCGAGCGGCCTGCTCGCGGTGGCCTTGGAGGCCGCGCCGACCGAGCCGGTCCTGGCCGAGGCGGCCCAGGCGGCCCGCGAGGCGACGCGCGACAACCTGCGGCACTTCTGGACCCGGGCGGCGGGCGACGGGCTGCTCCCGGCCGACCGCGACATCGCCTGGCTGACGGAGACTTCAGCGATCCTCGTGCACGTCGAGACCTACCTGCTCGGCACCCGGATGCACGGCTGGAGCCCCGAGCAGTACGAGCGGTGGCTGATCACCGGCCTCACCCGCCTGGCAGCAGGTTAGCCTCCGATCAGGCGGCCGGAACGCCGCTCGCATGTCCCGACCTCCGCCCGCGCGGCATGCAGAGCCTCGCCGAACGCGAACCGCGCTCCCTCCTCCTGGGACAAGACCGCCGCCGCGGAGGCCGCCCACGTCTGACGCCGCTAGTCGGGCAAGGCGGTCGCGCGCGCGTGGGCGCCGAGCACGTGCGCGAGCAGCGACGGGGCACGAGAGCCGTCGCCGCCGTCCGGGAGCACCTCCGGGGTGAGCGTCCAATCCATGCCCACCCACGAATCGCCGACCGAGCCCTGGCCGGACGGAAGGTTGTTGCAGGACTGCCGGATCCGGATGGCGCGCACGGACTCGGCGGCCGCGGTGTCGGTCTCCACCAGCAGCACCGGGACCCCGACCAGCGGTCCGTCCTCCACCAGGCGCAGCAGCCGGTCCGCGTCCTCACCGTCCAGGGCGGCCCCGGCGTCCATGATCACCACCAGCCGGACCGGGGGGCCGCCACCCGGCCCCGAGGCCGGACCGCCGTCCGAGCCGCCGATCCGGCGCAGGTCCACCAGGTCGAGCAACCGCCGGAGCCGCTCGGCCGCCGCGGGACCGGTGGCCACCCCGCCGCCCAGCAGCCCGGCCCTGCCGGTCGGGTCGAGCGAGTCCAGCCAGCCGGCCCCCGACAGCCCCACCGCGTCGATCACCTCCAGCCCGACCAGCCCGGGTGGGACGGCCGCCAGAAACCGGGTCACCAGCGACCAGGCATAGGCCGCCGCGTCGCCGGGCAGCGTGCCCCGCGAGATCCACACGCCGCGCCGCCAGGGCACCGGCAGAAGGAGCGGCACCCGCAGGTCGGGCATCTCCGCGGTGGACAGCCGCCCCAGCAGGACCCCCTCGGCCAGGTCGGTGCGCGGTCGCCACGTCAGCCAGGAGGGTGCGTCGAAGGGTGCCGCCTCGGCGGTGACGTGCTGCTCCACCCGGGCCAGCTCGTCGCGCAGCTGCGCGGCATCGGACCGCAGCCGCTGGTCGGCCGCCGCCATCAGCTGGTCGAAGCGCCCGCGCGGCGCCCGGCCGACGACCTCGTCGTTGCGGATGTTGAGCGCGTGCTCGGTGGACGCGCGGAACGCGGCCAGCGAGCGGCTCGCGTCCTCCCAGACCAGCCAGCACCGTTCGAGGTAGCCGACCTCCCCGGCGGGCGGCCCCTGCGGCGCGGAGGTGCTCTGCGGGCCAGGCGGTGCCCCGACGACGGGACCGGGCGGCGAGGCGACCGTCTCCTCGCCCGCGTCCTCCACCTCGACACCGTGCGCCTCGACCAGCTCGACCAGCCCGCCGGCGTAGCCCTGCCCGACGGCACGCACCTTCCACCGGTCGGCCCTCCGGTAGATCTCCAGCCCGATGATCGCCTTTTCCGGGCCCAGCCCCGCGACGGTGAACAGCGCCACCGGATCGCCACCGGCCGTGAGGAGCTGGACCTGCGGCGGTGACACCGCCCCGAACGAGACACCCCGCCCGGCGAGGCTGACCGCGATGAGCACCGCCTGGGCGTCCGCGGGAACGGCGTCGAGGTCGAGGTCGACACGCTGGTGGCCGCCGCCCTCGCTCCAGCGCACGCCGGGCGCCTCGGGGGCGTTGAAGAACACCAGGTCGGTGTCGGAGCGCACGCGCAGGTCCGGGCCCACCAGCAGGGCACTGACGTCGACGGGAACGGCACAGGACACGGTGGCGGTCACCCGTCGGGCGGGCAGCGGGGCGTTGGCGCCGTGCGAGAGTTCGAGCATCGCCCGTCAGGCCAGCCCGGCGATCGTCGGCAGCATGTCCTCGAAGGTGCGTCCGTGGCACGGCTCACCGATCGCGTTCATCTTCCACCCCTCGCCGTGGCGGTAGATCCGGGCCATCACCATGGCGGTATGGGTGCCTCCACCGGTCAGCGTGTACCGGGCGAGCTCCCCGCCGTCCATCTCGTTGACCAGCCGGCAGAAGGCGTTGTCCACCTCGTTGAAGGTCTGCCCGTTGAACGAGCTGACGGTGAAGACCAGCGAGCCGACGTGCACCGGCAGCCGGGCCAGATCGACGATCACCGACTCGTCGTCGCCGTCGCCCGCGCCGGTCAGGTTGTCCCCGGTGTGCCGGACCGAGCCGTCGTCGCTGACCAGCTTGCCGAAGAAGACGACATCGGCGATGCGTCCGTCGGCGAAGAGCACGCAGGAGGCGTCGAGGTCGATCTCCCGCTGCCGGGAGCCGAAGAAGCCCTGCTTCCGCACCGCGTCCCAGCCCAGCCCCATCCGGACCATGCGCAGCGCCCCGCCCGGCTTCTCCAGCGGGATCCGCTGGC
Organism: Actinomadura rugatobispora; assembly: GCF_055379765.1. Classification (NCBI taxonomy): domain Bacteria; kingdom Bacillati; phylum Actinomycetota; class Actinomycetes; order Streptosporangiales; family Thermomonosporaceae; genus Actinomadura; species Actinomadura rugatobispora. The sequence continues at coordinate 4,369,399 of NZ_AP029191.1, forward strand.
CCTTCACCATCGAGACGGTCACAACCGTCGCCTCCCTGTGTCCCCTGCGCCGCGCGCTCCCCAGGAGCGCCCCGGCCTCCCGGTCACCATCAAGCCGAACAAGCCAGGGCAAAGCCTTGCAGCCCCGCCGCCGGGTCGCCACCCCGTTCACGGAGACACGGAACCGGGGTGGAGGTGGGTCATCAGGTCTGCGGGGTTGGTCAGCCGCCGGGGGTGGTCACGGTCATGCCGCCGGGGCCTACCTCGGCCGAGAACGCGCCGGAGACGGGTTTTCCCAGGCGGATGACGGCGCGTTCGCCCTGGACGGCGACCAGGGTGAGCGAGATGCCGTTGAGGTTGCCGGAGTCGGGCACCTTCCTTGCCGGCTGGGTGAAGGTGGCGGCGCCGGACGCCAGGTCGTAGGTGATCTCTTTCTCACTCACCTTCTTCACTGTGATGTCACCGAAGCCCGCCCTGCTCTCGCCGGTCGCGTTGAAGCGGATGACGTCGCCGGCCTTGATCTCGACCTCGCACCTGGCGTCCGCGCAGGACTTCAGGCGCGTACCGTCGGCCGCCTTCAACGCCGCCGGGCTCGCACTCGGCGCGGCGGACGTGGGGGCGGGCGGCGGCGGGGTGCTCGGTGCGGACGTGGAGGCGCGCGGGGCGGCCGTGTCCGGCTCGTCCTCGCCGCACCCCGCGAGCGGCAGGGCCGCCGCGGTGATGAGCAGCGCCCACGAGGCGCAACGATCCAGGTGCCGCTTCTGCTTCATGCTCTCTGCCCTCCGTCGTAGCCCTGGCCGCAGGGTAGGGCCGGCCGTCCGGGACCACTCCCGACGGTTCCGTCCCGGCATCCGGTTGACAGGGGGTGGGGGGCACGAGAAGGTCCCGGCGATGGAGATCAACGAACTGTCGCCCGCCGAGCGCCGTGTGTGGCGGGCGTTCCCGCGGGGCGGCACCGTCGATTTCCGCCGATCCGACGACGAGGACCCGGAGGACGGCCACGCCTGGGGCCCGGAGCGCACCGTTCGCGCCAAGGTCCTGCGGGCCCTCCTGCTCACCGGCTCCGCCGAGGAGGGCGAGGTCGCGGCCTTGCGGGTCGTCGGTGCCCGGATCACCGGCGTGCTCGACCTGCAGTACGCGACCGTCGAGCACGCCATCCGCCTGTGGGGCTGCCATTTCGAACGCGCGGCCATCCTCTACGGCGCGCACGTCCGGCAGCTCAACCTCGGCCGCTCCTACCTGCCCGCCGTTGAGGCGGCCACCATCCAGGTCGACGGCGTCATGCGGCTTTCCGAGTGCTTCATCCCGGGGCAGGTCCGGCTCGGTGGCGCGCGGCTGTCCGGCGCGTTGTTCCTGGAGCGGGCGCGGCTCGGCGACGAGGACGAGGATCAGGGCGACGTCCTGCACCTCAACCACGCCGCCATCGACGACGACATGTGGGCCCGGGGCCTCACCGTCCACGGCCGGATCCGGCTGAACGGCACCAAGGTCTCCGGCACCGTCAACCTCGACGAAGCGGTGCTCGTCAATCCCGGCGACACGGCGCTGGACGCCAAGTCCTTCTCCGTCGGCACCGACATGCAGGCCGTGGGAATGCGCGCGCAGGGCCGCGTCAACCTGCGCGGCACCACGGTCGCCGGAGGAATCGACCTCACCGGAGCGCGGCTTTCCAACCCCGGCGGTGTGGCGCTCCGGGCCAGCAGCGTCATCGCCCGTGAGTTCTGGCTGCGGAACACGCACCCCATCGAGGGCGCGGTCAACCTGCGCCGCTCGCAGTTCGAGCTGCTCCACGCCGCCCCGGACGTGTGGCCGGACGTCGTCAAGCTCGACGGCCTCACCTACAGCGCGCTCACCCCGCACCTTCCCGCCGAACAGCGTCTGCCGCTGCTGGAACGCGAGGAGGACGGCTACGTCCCCTACACCTACGAGCAGCTCGCCGCCGCCTACCGGCGCATCGGCGACGACGCGGCGGCCCGCATGGTGCAGCTGGCCAAGCAGCGACGCCATCGCGCCACACTTCCCCGGTACGCCAAGATCTGGGGCTACCTGCAGGACGGCACCGTCGGCTACGGCTTCCGGCCCATGCGCGCGGCGGCCTGGCTGGTGGCGCTGCTGCTCGCCGGCACCCTGGCCTACGCGCAGAAGCGGCCGCCCGCCCTGAAGCCGGGTGAGGCCCCGGCCTTCAACGCGCTCTTCTACACCTTCGACCTGCTGTTGCCGATCATCGATTTCGGTCAGGAGAAGGCGTTCAAGCCGCAGGGCTGGTACCAGTGGCTGTCGTACGCGCTGATCCTGTCGGGGTGGATCCTGGCCACCACGATCGCCGCCGGCATCACCCGCACCATCAGCCGCCAGTAGAGCCGGCGATCAGGGGGTCCTGCCGGTGAAGCCGAGGAATTCGGTCTGGAGGTCGGCGCCGGGCGGAGTCGGGACCTTGGGGCCGAAGGCCCAGGGTTGGCGCAGTGCCTCGTCCATCGGCTTGAGGTGCTCGTAGACGTGGGCGACCAGGCCGGGGTCCAGGCGTTCGTCACCGCCGGTCGCGCGGGCCAGGTCCCAGGTGTGGACGAGGACGTCCTCCGGCAGGGCCTCGACGGTGTCGGCGAACGGCACCATGCCGACCGGGGAGGGCAGTTGTGCGGTGCGGCAGGCGGGGTCGTCGATCGCGGCGGTCAGGTCGGCGCTGATCTGGATCCAGGCGGCGTGCAGGGACGCGTCGGACTCGACGTGCGGCAGGGCGCCCATTTCGGCCAGGCCGACGCCGTGGACGGGCTCGGGCTCGGTGCCGCGGACGGTGGAGGCGATACGGCGGGTCTCGGAGATGACGTGGGCGGCCACATCGCGGGCCGACCAGCCGGGGCACGGGCTCGGGTCGTCCCAGCGGTGCGGCGGGACGGCGGCGATCCTGGCGGCGAAGCCGTCGGCGGCGAGGCGGAAGCGTTCGGCCTGGTCCGACATGGCGTCTTCCTTCAGTACGCGTTGCAGGGCGTTCATTACGTGGGAGCGCCAGCCGCCGCCCATGATGGTGCGGGAGCGCTGGTGCAGGGGGTTGTCCGGGTCGAAGCCCTCGTGGAGCAGGAACAGCCGGGTGCCGCGGCCTTCGGGCTGGAGCGTCCAGGTAATGGTCCAGTCGGTGTCACCACCGCCTTCGGCGTCCTGCCAGGAGACGCGGAGCATCTTCTCCGGCTCGAAGGCGAGCACCTCGGCCAGGACCGTGCCGGAGAACCCGGTGGCCGGTACGGGACGGGTCTGCATGCGGTAGCGGTGTCCCACCTCCAACCGGAAGTCGCCGGGCATCAGCCACCTGGCCAGTAGTTCCGGCTCGGTGAGTGCCCGCCACACCTTGGCGGGCGGGTGCGCGAGGAACTGGTCGACGCTGATCGTGTCGCTGGTGGTCATGATTCGTCACCGTCCAGGGTGTCGAGGACGTCGCTGAGGTCGGTCAGGCGTTCGCGCCAGAATCGCTCGAACGGGTGGAGCCACTGCTGGATCTCCTCCAGCGGTGCGGCCTGCAGGCGGTAGAGGCGGTGGCGGCCCTCGCGGCGTTCGTGGACCAGGCCGGCCTCGCGCAGCACCCGCAGGTGCTCGGAGAAGCTGGGGCGGGCCATCGTGAAGTGCCCGGCCAGTTCGTTGACGGAGGCCGGGCCCCGCTCGCGCAGCAGGTGGAGGACTTCGCGGCGTACGGGGCTGGCCAGCGCGGCGAAGAGGCGATCCTCGGTCACGGTCATGACCTCCACTATACGTCGGATTTTTCCTACCTATTGCAGACACACTGATTTCGCGTGCGGAGGGTCCCGCGTCTCAAGGTTTTTCGGTCCTGACGCATAAAAGCGGCGGATTGCACAGGCAGGGCGGATAGGTGATGATCTGGACGTGACAGGCGATCTCGATCATCGGGCGCGGTTGAGGACTCTCGTTCCCGAGGCGCGGGTGCGGACCGAGTCGGTGGACGGCCTGGTGCGGAGGCTCGCGGAGGTCCCCGCGGACGCGCTGGCCGACCTCGTCCTGGACGCGCAGGAGCCCTGGTGGCGGCGGATGGCCTGCGCCCGGGCGCTGACCGGACGCGTCCCCGACGGGCGTGCGGCGGCCCTGCTGGAGTGCGTGCGCGACGACGGCGTCACCACCGAGATCCGGCGGGCGCTGCTCGGCGCGCTGGGCGTGCCGGGGCGGCCACATTCGGACGAGCTGCTCGGCTGGTTGCGGGCGCAGGACGGCGCCCCGGAGACCGAGCGGTACAACCTGGACACGGCGATGGCCCTGGCCAGGGCGGAGATGGGCGACGTGAGCGCGGCGGGACGTCTCGCCCTGCTGGCCGCCGACCCCTGGGCGCATCGGCGGAAGGTCGGAGAGCAGGCCGTCGACGTCCTGGTCGAATCGCGGGGGCTCCCCGCCGTGCTCGGCGCGCTCGGCGCCGGCTCACCGGAGGAGCTCGTGACCGGCGGGAGGTCGGCGGCAGATCGGCTGCTGGGCGTGCGGCTCGCGTGGCGGGCGGGCGGCGACGTGACGCCCGCGCTCGCCGACGCCTCGACGATGGTGGCCCGCAAGGCGTACGAGCTGCTGAGCACGGCCGATGACCGCGATGACGGCCCGCTCCTGGCGATGGCCCAGGAACGGCGCCCCGGCCACCTGTGGGCGCTGGCCGTGCTGCACCGGCGCGGCCACGAGATCCGGGCGATGTGGGAGGAGCTCGGCCCGCCCCGCATCGAGCTGCCGGGGGTGCCGGCGGACGTGCGCGAGGCGATCGTGCGCCAGTACACGCCCGGCCAGCGCGACACCGACCCCCGGTGGCTGCTCGAGGCGGCGTGCCTGGAGCCGGCGCCCGACCCCTGGGACAGCGACTTCGTCGAGGACCGCCTCCACCGCGCCGCCGAGGCCCTCACCGCCGCGGGCCTGGACCCGCAGGAGCCGGTGGCGGCGGGCGAGCACGAGGGGACCGGGTCGGGCACCTACGACGTGATCAAGATCAGTGCCGGCCAGCTCATGGTGAGCACGCTCGGGCCGTTCTTCGGCGGCACCGGCGCCGACGGGCGGGCGATCGCGGCGTTGCGGGCGGCCGGGTTCCGGCACATCGACCAGGTGCTGGCCGGGATCCGCTTCGAGAAGCTGCACGTGTACTTCTTCGGAGAACGCGAGCCCTTGGCCGTGGGGGATCTGCTGTTCTACTGGCAGGACTAGGGCCGCCAGCGGGGGTCGCGTCCGGAGGCGCCCAGGGCCCGCTCGAAGGCCGGGGCGTCCGCGTCCACGGCCACCGGGTCGGCGAAGCCGTCGTACTGCCGGTACATCTCGGCGTTCTCCTGGACGACCCGGAGCAGGAACGCGCCCGCCTCCGGCGACACGTTGAACTGCTGGCCGGTGGCCGCGGCGACGTCCCAGCCGTGCACGGCCGTCTCCTTGATGATCAGCGAGGCCACCTCGGTCGCCGGCGACGACGCGAACCCGAGGTCGATCTCGCCCTCCCACACCGCCGGGTCCGCCCAGGCGGCGACGGCCCGGTCGAGCTGCGCGGCGTACTCCTGCGCCCAGTCCCGGTCGACGGTGAAGTCGCGCTGGGTGAGCGACTCGGGAAGCTGCTCGCGCAGCGCCCTGTGCTCCAGGCCATGGGACGTGTAGAGCACCCAGTGGTTCACCAGGGCGCGAAGGTCGAACTCCCCGCACGGAGTCGGATCGGACAGGCGCTCCCGGTGGACGCCACGGGCGACGCGGGCGGCCTCGGCGGCGCATTCCTTCATGTGGACGTGGAGTTCGTTCATGCGGTCCACGCTACGGACCGGCCGGGACGCGGCTCTTGGAGAAACGCGCCAAGTACCCTGGTCAGGTGGCGGATATGGGACGTGGGGTGCTGTACCCGCACGAGCACGAGTCCATCGTCAGCGTGGACCGCCAAGCCCCCTGCCCGGAGCTGGCGCGGTTCGTGGAGTTCTACTGGCACGTCCGGTGGGACACCGACGAGCCCTATGAGACCAAGGTGCTCTCCCACCCGAACGTCCACCTCGTCTTCGAGGAGCCCGCCCCGCTGGTGTACGGCGTGGACCGCGCCCTGTTCGTGCGGAAGCTCGAAGGGCGCGGGCAGGTTCTGGGGGTCAAGTTCCGTCCCGGCTACTTCCGCCCGTTCGCGGGGCGCCCGGTCATCGAACTGGCCGACCGCCGGATCCCGGCCACCGAGTTCCTCGGCCCGGCCGTGGAGGAGGTCAACCGCGCCGTCCTCGGCACAACAGACCTCGCCGTGATGGTGCGCCGGGCGGAAGAGTTCCTGCTGCCCCTGCTACCCGCCGTCCCGGACCCGGTCGCCGAGGAGGTGGCGGAAATGGTCGGGCGCATCACCGCCGACCCGGCGCTGTTCCGCGTCGACGAGGCCGCCGGGACGCTGAACGTCTCCACCCGCACCCTCCAGCGGCTCTTCGCCGAGTACGTCGGGGCGAGCCCCAAGTGGGTGCTGCGCCGCGCACGCCTGCACGAGGCCGCGGCCCGCGCCGACCAGGGCGCCCGCATCGACTGGGCGGGCCTGGCCGGCGACCTGGGCTACTTCGACCAGTCCCACCTCACCCGCGACTTCACCGCCGTGGTGGGCACCTCCCCCGCCCGCTACGCCCGTTCCTAGGACGCCGTCAGGCGGGTCAGGTCGGCGACGAGTTCGGACGCGACGGCCGGGTCGACGTCGCCGAGCCGGACGGCGGCCGACTCGTCACCGTCGCGGACGACGGACACACTGGTGATCTTCTGCTCCTGGGCCGGGTCCATGATCTCCGGCTGGATCCCCGGCGTGAACGCGATCACGGCGCGGCACCCATCGGGGATCTTCCGTGCGATGTCGACAATGCTCCCGTACTCGGTCTCACTCGCGTCCCAGGCCCGGCTCCGCAGCGCCAGGATCCGTCCCGTGGAGACCTCCACGCCCTCGAACCGCCCCATCCGGTCGCCGTCCCGCTCCTCCTCGGTCAGGGCGTGGACGGGACGGCCGAGCTGCGCGAACGGCTGGATGATCTCGTAGTCGGCCAACAGCTCCGACCAGGGGCCCAGCTCCCCGTCCAGGTGGAGCGGGTGCGCGATCGATATCCGCGCGGTCTCCGGCAGGGTCACCTCCGCGTCCTTGACATCGGCGAAGGAGCGGTCCTCTGCGATCCGGAAGGAGAACGCGCCGTCGCCGGACCGGGACGTCCACACCAGGCGGCGGGCGATGTGCCAGACCAGGGGGTGCTCCACGATGAAGGTGCGGAACTCGTCCACCGGCCATTCGCGCAGGTCGGCCATCGCCCGTTCCAGCCGGTGGAGCTGGTCGCCCGCGACCGCGGCCACGTCCTTCTTCAGCGCGGCGAACCGCTTGTGCGCGGCCGGCGCCAGCTCGGGATCGTCGGCCGCGCCCGGACGCGGCAGCGACTTGCGCGGCTTGCCGTCCTCGTCGATGACGCACGGCTTGAGCTGCTCGTCGAAGCCGACCCGGAAGCGGCGCGGCCCGTAGTCGAGGGTCATGCCGCCGTCGGCGTCCAGGCCGAAGTCGGGCGCCAGCCGGTCGGCGAGCCGCTCGGGCGTCAGCTCCAGCTCCGCGGCGACCTCGTCGAGCCGTTCCCGGGCCCGCTTCCGCAGCGACGTGGACCGCGCCGACTGGGCGACGCCGTTCAGGCGCATCAGCGCGACGTCGGACCCGATCGCGGCCAGGACGTCCAGCCCGGCCACCACCCTCGGCGTGCGGCGATCGGCCGACCACGTGCGCAGCAGCGGGGTCAGCCGCCGCACCGTGCCGTCGTCGCCGAGCCAGCCGAGCTGCGCGAGCGCCCACCCGTCGCTGGACTGCGCCCCGTGGGTGTCCCAGCGGCGGAAGACCTCCCAGGCGAACTCGGCCAGCGACTCGCGGTCGCACAGGTCGCGGACGATGCCCACGCCCGGGTACACCTCGTCCGGTTTGGAGATCGCCACCATGCTCAGCAGGTGCCCGGCGGCCTGCGCGGGAAGGGCCCGCTCGCGGTCGCGCAGCAGCACCTGGGGAAGCAGTTCCGGGTCGGCCCACGCGCCGATCTTCGGCATCCGCGCCGGCAGCGCGTCCAGGGGGTCGGCGGCCAGCATCGCCGCGATCGCGTCGGCGGCACGGTCGCCGTGCGCCCGCGCGGCCTCGGCGATCGGGCCGGTGCCGTGCCGGGACGCCAGCAGCCGCAGCGCGGCCTCGGCATTGCCCCGCGCCGCGCCCTGCTTGCCGAGCGCGGCGGGCAGCAGGTACGGGACGGCGTTCAGCCCGTGCCGGTCGAACCAGGCCAGCGCGACCTTACGCAGCCGCCGCACCCTGACCAGCCAGCGGGCCGCGTACGCCGCCGTCTCCGCGTCCAGGAACGGCAGCACCAGATCGCCGGTCTCGGACTGCTGCGCCTTGAGCAGGGCGGAGAACACGTGGAACGCGTCGTCCTCGAACCTCGCCAGGATCATCCGCACGCGGGGATCGGCGGGGTAGACGTGGTCGTAGTTGGGCGCCCACATCGGCAGCAGCGACCGGGCCTGCTCCTCGGGGGCGCTGGCGAGCACCCAGAGCTGGTTGTGCACGCCGTACCGGCGGAACACCTGGACGGGGTCGTCCTCGTCTTTCCAGTGGATCCCCCAGCCGTACCGCGGCGTCGCCCAGCGTTCGCGCTCGCCCGGCGCCCAGACGATCGACCGGCTCTCCGGAGCCGTCAGGCCGTTGATGACGACCGGCTTCGCCTTCTTGCCGCGCGCGGCCCACGGCGGTTCAACCAGCAGTTTCGGGAGCGCGTCGGCGGGCGCGTCCGGAACCCGGCTTCCGGCCAGGGCCTCCAGCATCGGCGCGACGGCCTCGCGGGCCTCGTCCGGGAGACCGGGCAGCGCGGACACCACCGTGTCGTGGTGCGCGCGCAGGTGGCCGCGCAGCAGATCGGCGGCGACCCCGGCGGTACGGGACGTCCCGGCCGCGACCGGCCCCAGCAGCCGCAACGCCCGGACGGGGAACCGCCCCATTGCGTCGATCAGCACGGGCTGGGCGTGCTTGTCGTCGACCCGGTCGACCAGGATCTGGAACGCCTCGTCCGCCGGAAGAATGGCCAGGCCCCTGAGAAGCTGCTTGCCGGACTCAACACTGAACCTGTCCAGCCACGCCTTCAGCAACGGCACGGCGGCCGCGCCGAGCCCGTCGACCAGGGTGGCGATGGCGTCCTCGTCATACCCGTAGTGGACCGGCTCGAAGTGGAGCGCCATCAGGTCGGCGTGGGCCTGCGTGCCCACGGAGCACATCAGCATCCAGTGCTTCAACCGCGCGCGGTAATCGTTGACCGCGGGGTCCTGGCAGCACTCCTCCACCCAGTCGTGCCGGGTGGGGGCCAGGTACGCCGCCTCCAGGCGCTGCTCCGAGGACTTCCGATGCCGTTCCAGACCCTCGACGGCCGCCCCGTAGTCACCCTCGTCCGCCGCGGCCAGAAGGATGCGCGCGCGGCGCAGGCAGGCATTGCCCCGGACGCGCATGGTGCCGTCGTCCCGGTGATGGATGGACAGGGCGCTGGAGTTGGGCGTCTGGTAGACCTCGACCGCGTTCAGATGCACGGTCGCGCACGCAGCAAACGCGAGGCCGTGCTGGGCCGTCCAGGCGTCCACGATCCAGTCCGGCAGCGGCCCCGGACGCACAGGGGTCGCGCTGACCAACAGCAGGACCACCACTGCCGCACCCACCGGATCAGCCTCGCCGCCCAGGTAACGGCGGGTGCTCGCAACCGCAGCGGGCTCGCCGCCCGCCTCCAGTGCCTTCTGGACGTGGGCGCTGTGCTCCTCGACCCAGGCGGCCAGGCGACCCGGGGCGGAGGCGTCGATCTCGACCTCGGGAACATGGCGGCCACCGCGCCGCGGATGCACCTGCCGGCGCCAGGTGTCCGGCATGTCGGGGAGCTGATCGTCCATAGCGGCCCACGCTAGGCGATGCCTCCGACATCCAGCGCCGAACGTCCGGAGAACGTCCGGTTAGGGGCGGCGGCGCCCGCCTGACCGCCACATAGCCGCTCGGACACCGAGGTAGACCATCTCAACCGCCGGGCGGCCGCCCTAATAGGGGCAGGCGTGGTAGCCCCGCAGCCGGGCCGGGCTACCGTCCGCCGCGGTCAGCGGCTGGTCGCGGGTGGTGCTGTGCCAGTCGCAGCATCGGCTATCTGGGCGCCGACACGGGCCGCGAGCTCGGGTTCGATGGTCGGCCACCGGTCCAGGCTGCCGCTCGGCACGTACTCCAGGACGAGCCAGGAACGCCCCCGGCCGCGCACGGCGTCATAGAGCGTGACCACATGCCGATGACTGAACCGCGCCAACGCCCGGGCCTTGAACGCCGTCGTGCTCTCAACCCGCTTGAGCACGACGGCCCGTCCCAGCTCGGTGTCACGGGCCACCCGCCCCCCGCGGATGGGGCCGTGCGTCAGCTCGTACCGTCCACCGACCTTCACTCCCAGGCGCACAGCGCGTGCGGAGATTCACTCCACTTGGCCCAGGCGCCGGACGATGCGCCGCAACTGCTCGGTGTACCGCTGCTTGAACTCGGGCGAGTCAGGGCTCATCCCGTAAATGCGCCGCACCGCGTTCGGCATCGTCGCGGGCGCCGCGACCATCACCGTCATCAGCAGCATCACCGCCTCGACCTCAAGCTCGGCCGCAATCTCCCCCTCCGCCTGGCGACGCCGCAGATCCGACAGATCCTCCGCGGGATCCTCCGGTACGACGTCCCCAGTGAGCCCCGCCCACGCGTTCAGCCGGGCACCGCGCGGATCGTCCAGCGAATCGCGCAGGTAACGCATAAGAAGCTCTTCCAGCGAAATATCGGGATCGTTGAACGCGGCCTCATGCTCCAGCCACTGCCGCCCCAACTCCTGATACAGCCCCTCCTTGCCACCGAAGTAGTAGCTGATCAGCTGCTTGTTCACGCCCGCACGATCGGCGATGTCCTGGACGCGGGCACCGGCGTACCCCTTGGCGGCGAACTCCTCCAGCGCGGCGTCGAGCAGCAGCCGCCGCGACCGCTCGGCGTCCACCTTGCGCTCACCGTCCCGCGGCGCCCTCCGAGGCCCCTTTTCCTCCACGCCCCGCATGCTAGCGCCCATCATCCATCCATTTGGTTGACAACTTCATCCATCTGGATGAAACTACCGACCATGATCCTGGTAACCGGCGCCACCGGCGCAGTAGGCCGCCCCCTCGTCCACGCACTCCTCCGCGCCGGCCACAAAGTCCGCGCACTCACCCGCAACCCCGCCACCGCCAACCTCCCCGCCGGGGCCGAACTAGGGCCTGTCCCGTGATCATGTGATCGGACAGCCAGACCTTAAGGGGTTGGGGGACACGGGGCCGAGAAACTGCGAACGTGCGCGGATGCTAGTTTCCTTCCCCGTGATGGAACATCAGGACGACACCCGGGCGGCCTACGACGGGGTCGTCAAGCTGTATGCGTCGATGTTCGCTAATCAGTTGGAGACGCAGCCGTTCTCGCGGAACATGATCGGTACCTTCGCTGAGCTGGTGCGCGGGACGGGGAACCTGCGGGCAGTCGACGTCGGGTGCGGGCCTGGACATCTGACGGCCATGCTGCACGATCTGGGGCTGGACGCCTTCGGGCTCGACTTCTCCCCGGGCATGGTCGACCACGCCCGGCGGGCCCATCCGGCGCTGCGGTTTGATGAGGCGCGGATGGAGGCCCTGCCGGTCGAGGACGGCGCGCTCGGCGTGCTGGCCCACTACTCGATGATCCACACCCCTCCTGGGGATTTGCCCGCGCTGCTCGCCGAGCAGGTGCGTGTGCTGGCACCGGGCGGCCTGCTCCTGGTCTCGTTCTTCGCGACCGACGGATCGGAGCCGGTCCGCTTCGACCACAAGGTGACGCCCGCCTATAGCTGGCCAGCGGACCGGTTCGCCGAGTTGCTGGCCGGGGCCGGGCTCCTCCCGTTCGCCCGGCTGCTCCACGACCCGGCCTCCGAGCGGGGCTTCCTCGACGCCCACTTGCTGGCCCGCCTCCCCTAGATCGTGCCCGTGGCCTTTGGGGGCGGTTTGGTGTAGATCATCCATGTGGATGAGGAACGTCTGAAGCGTCATGATCTGACGGATGCGGAGTGGCTGCTGTTGGAGCCGCTGCTGCCGTCACAGACCGTGCATGGAGCTCGGTGGAATGATCATCGGACGGTGATGAACGGGATCTTCCATCGGACGCGTACGGCCACGCCGTGGCGTGACCTGCCGCCCTGTTATGGCAGGTGGAAGACGGTCTACAACCGGCATCGCCGGTGGTCGCTGGATGGGACGTGGGAGCGGATCCTGGACGGGCTGCGGGCGGGCTGCGACGAGGTCGAGGGCGAGGATTGGACGGTCAGCGCGGACTCGACTGTGGTCCGCGCGCACCAGCACGCGGCCGGGGCACGGCACGCTCCGGCCGTCGACCTGCCTTCAAAGGGGCTTGCAAAGATCACGAAGTGACGTCGGCGGGTCGGGAGGCCCTGGGACGGTCACGGGGCGGGCTGTCCACGAAGATTCACCTGGTGGCCGATCGGCGGTGCCGACCGATCAGCCGGATCCTCACCCCGGGCCAGCACGCGGACTGCCCGAAGTTCATCCCGCTGCTGAAGTCCATCCGCATCCCGCGCCGTGGCCCTGGACGACCCCGCAACCGGCCGGCCAGGGCGATGGCCGACAAGGCCTACTCCTCTCGCACCAACCGCCGCTACCTGCGCAAACGCAACATCAAGGCCGTCATCCCGATGAAGAAGGACCAGGCCGCCAACCGCACGAGACTCGGCTCCAAAGGCGGCAGGCCCCCGGTCTTCGACCGGGAGGCCTACAAAGAACGCAACACCGTCGAGCGCTGCGTGAACAAACTCCGCCAGCATCGTGCCGTGGCCACTCGCTACGACAAACGACAACGCATCTACCAGGGCACCATCGACGTCGCCTCGATCCGCATCTGGCTCCGCGACCCCGTCACATGATCACGGGACACGGCCTAGTAGGACTTTGTTAGTTCGGTATCATATGGGATGATCTTGGTGTGACTCCGGCTGAGCTGGCTGAGGTTCGTGGCCGTCTTGAGGACTTCGCGGGTGAGATTTTCACGCCGTTCGCGCGTCGTGAGCAGCGCTTGAACGGCGGGCTGTATCTGCGGGGGCTGATGCTGGACGGGCGGCGTAAGTCGATGCAGCCGATGGCCGAGCGCCTGGGGGTCGATCATCAGCGGCTGCAGCAGTTCATCACGTCCTCGACGTGGGATTTCGTGGCGGTGCGGCGGAGGTTGGCGGATCGGTCGCTGCGGGTGGTGGAGCCGGAGGCGTGGCTTCTGGACGACACCGGACACCTCAAGGACGGGGACGGGTCGCCGTGTGTGGCCCGGCAGTACACCGGGACGGCGGGCAAGGTGACCAACTGCCAGATCGCGGTGAGCGTGCATGCGGTCACCGACGCCTGCTCGGCCCCGCTGAACTGGCGTTTGTTCATGCCCGAGCGGTGGGATGACACGCTGGCCGCCGATCCGCAGGAGGCGGGGCGGATCGCCGAGCGGCGCAGGCGCTGCGGCATCGGCGATCAGGTACGGCATCGTCCCAAATGGCGGCTCGTCCTGGACATGATCGACGAACTGGCCGCCTGGGGGCACATGCCGCCGCTGGTCGTCGGTGACGCCGGATACGGCGACAACACCACCTTCCGGCTGGGACTGACCGAGCGCGGCATCGGCTATGTGATGGCTGTCAAGGCCGCCACCAGCGCCTACGACGGCGACGCGGTGCCGGTCACGCCGGCCTATTGCGGACGCGGCCGCCCGCCCGGGCCACGCTACGCCGGGGATGCCTCCAACCTCCGTGACCTGGTGCTGGCCGCCGGCCGCGCGAGCCTGCGGCGGGTGACCTGGCGCCAGGGCACCAGGAAGACCGCGGCCAACCCCACCGCCAAACTGCGTTCACGCTTCACCGCGATCCGGGTACGTCCCGCCAACCGGGACATCCCCAAAGCCGCCGACGGCAGTGTGCCCGCGTGCTGGCTGCTGGCCGAGTGGCCGCCCGGTGAGCCCGAGCCCACCGACTACTGGCTTTCCACGCTGCCCGAAAACACCCCGATCAAGACCCTCGTACGCCTGGCCAAGATCCGCTGGCGGATCGAACACGACTACCGCGAACTCAAGACCGGCCTCGGCCTCACCCATTTCGAGGGCCGCTCCTGGACCGGCTGGCACCGCCACGTCACCCTGGCCTCGGCCGCACACCTCTTCCTCACCGAACTACGCCTGGCCAGCCCAAAAGCGGCCGGGGCGGCCTGAGTCTCTACAAGATTCTCAAACAGCTCCAAGTGCTGCTCGCCACCTGGAGCGGCCGATGCCCCACATGCCACCAGCACCCACCATGACGAACTAACAAAGCCCTACTAGAAGACTGCTGAAGATCTTGTTAGAGGGGCTGTCCGGCCGTGGGCCGGACAGCCCCTCTGTGGTCATGCGTTGGCCGAGGACAGATGCCAGGTGCTGTTGGTCCGGGTGAGTCCGAGGTTGATGAGTCGGCGGAGGTTGAGGGCGGCGGCCCGGGTGTGCAGCCAGGCGTCGCCTGCGATGGTGCCGCGGTGGCGCAGGCGGCGGTTGCCGTGGTGGACGAGCCAGGCGACGGCGCGTTCGACCGGTGGTCTCCAGCGGCGGTAGTCGGCTTGCCAGGCCGGATCGCCGGCCGCCTGGCGGCGGGCGGCGGCCTGGAGGTCGTGGTGGGGGCGGATGGTCAGGATGCGGCCGGCCTTGGCGTTGGTGCACCGCTCGCGCAGGGGGCACCCGGTGCAGAGCTTTCCGAACGTGGCTTTGCGCTGGTGGTGTCGCCCGCCGGGTTCCGTTAAGGGAGCGGTGTGCCCGGCGGGGCAGGTCACGGTGCCGGTGGTGGTGTCGATGGCGAAGTCGTCCAGGGTGAAGCCGCCGGGGATGGCGGGCCGCAGCGGGGCGGGTTTGATGAACAGCCGGTGCCCGGCGGCGGTGAGGGCCCGGCGGGCCTGGCCGGTGGAGTAGGCGGTGTCGCCGAAGACCTCCACCGGCGTGTCCTCGCAGGAGAGCAGGTCCAGGCCGACGACGGCCTCATGGTGGGCGGGCCCGGCGCCCGGTCGCAGGGCCACGGCGGTGAACAGGCCGGTTTCGGGCTCGACGGCCAGGTGGGCCTTGAAGCCGTCCTGGCGGTGGCTGCGGGTCTTGTGGACATGCCTGGCCTGGGGATCGACGACCGAGATCACCCGGTCGGGGGCGGTGCCGTCGGTGATGCGCCAGCGTCCGTCGCGGCCGTCGGACCCGCCGGCCGGTTCGACGTCCTGACCGGCGACCAGGGCCAGGATGCCGACCGCGTTCGCGGCCCGTTCGCCCAGTTCCTGCTCGGGCAGGTGCCCCAGCAGCCGCAGCGCGTCGGTGACCAGCGCGTCCACCAGCTCGGCGCGGGCCTGCTCATCGTCCCAGGCGATGCGGGGCTTGCCCGCCTGGGCGTAGTCGTGCGCGGTGCACCGGGCGGCGGCGACCCCGGCCGCTCCCGGCACCTCGCGGATCACCGCCCGGACGGCGGCGATCAGCTGGGTGACGGTGTCCTGGGTGGCCACCGCATCGTCCAGCACGGTCGAGTCCAGCGCCCGCCGCTGCCGGCCCTTGAGCACCCCGGTCGCCTGGACGACCTGCCGGACGGCCTCGAAAATCCGGTCCGGCCGGGCCGAACGCGCCAGCCGGCGACGGAAGTAGGCCAGCAGCGACGGGTGGAACGCGGTGTCGTGAAGGCCCAGCCCGCAGGCGGCCTTCCACCGCAGGTCACACCGCAACTCCTGCACCGTCTCAAAGTCCGACAGCCCGTGCAGGGCCTGCAGCAGGATCGCCGCGGCAAGGATCTGCGGCGGCATCGAGGGCCGCCCGTTGGCCGAGGGATACATGTCGGCGAACATCTCCGCCGGGAACAACGCGCCACGGTGCTCGGCCAGGAACGCGAACACGCTCCCGGCCGGGATCAGCTCCCGGCACGTCTCCCACACATCCGGACCGACCCTCTCCCCGGCCCATTCACCCATCACCACACCACACCACACTGGCCCCGCCGCAACCGCGACGGGGCCAGAACCCCAAGATCTTCAGCAGTCTTCTAGCCCGCACCGAGGACCTCCCCCTGGATGACGTAACCTCGATCTTCATCAACCCCGCCGTCTTCCGAAACGGCCTAGAAGAGCTCCTCACGAAAGCCGCCGACCACCGCGTCCACCGCGTCGTCCTCCTCTCCTCCCTGGCCGCCGCCTACGACGACCCCACCAACCTCATAGGCGCCCACCACCTGGCCCTGGAAGCCCAGATCGAGGAGTCATCCCTCCACTGGACCTTCCTCCGCCCCGGCGCGTTCGCGTCCAACACCCTCCAGTGGGCCAACGAGATCCGCACCAACGGAATCGTCCGCGCCCCCTACGCCAACGCCCACACGGCCCCCATCGAAGAACGCGACATAGCCGCCGTAGCCACCGTCGCCCTGACCACCGACACCCTCATTGACTCAAAACCCCACCTGACCGGCCCCGAATCCCTGACCAACGCCGACCAGGCCCGCATCATCGGCGAAGCCCTTGGACGCCCCCTCCGCTACGAAGAAACACTCCCCGAACAAGCCCGCCAGGCCATGCTCGCCAACCACATCCCCGCCCCCATAGCCGACACACTCCTCACCATGCAAGCAGCGGCCGTCAACACCCCCGCGGAAATCTCCCCCGCCGTAGAACAAATCACCACCAACCCACCTCGAACCTTCAAAACCTGGGCAACTGCCAACATTTCCCACTTCCACTGAAAGAAACCGCCACATAAATCAACTCCCCGCACATTAAGCGATACCCTCGGAGCCCGCCCTCCTCCCCCTGAAGGCTCCATGCGGTCATTTCTGGTGATCTCCATACTCGTCACCCTCCTCCCCCTCGCCTCCTGCGGCGGAGCCCGAAGATCACTGAACGCCTGCACCCTCGTCGACCCGTCCCTCGCGGAGTCCCTGACCGGCGACCGCACCGGCGAACCCAGCACCATCAGCGACAACGAGACCCACAACTACGTGGGCTGCTACTGGACCGACCGCAACAAAGCCAACTCCCTCAACGTGGAAGCCAAGGTCTACGACAACCCCAAAACCGCCGAAGCCGACTTCTACCGAACCGCCCAAACCTGGGAATGCCACACCACCCTGGCCACCCCCAAACCCTCCAATGCCTGCGCCTACAAATCCCCTCTGGACACCGGCGTAATAATAACCAAGGGCCCAGTAATGGCCCGCATAGGCTACAAGGGCCCAGGCACCCCCCAACACGACCAGAATCGCCATCCAGTCATAGCCCAACAACTAGCCACCAAGGCAACAACCACCCTCTAAAAAAAAAGAGCCCGCCGGCCGCAACCCGACAGGCTCATAAAGCTCGAAGCTAGCGAACGTCGAGCTCCCCATCTGCCACCCGGCGAGCCAGCTCCCGCCAGCCCGCACGCGTAACAAGGATCTTGGGCCCCGCAGGATCCCTGGAATCACGCACGGCGATCGTGTTTGCCACGTCAGCGATCTCAACGCAGTCGCTGCCGGTGCCACTGCTTCGGCTGGCCTTGCGCCAGCGGATCCGTGAAGCGTCAACTGGGAGGCTCATGGGGTTTCCCGGTACTCCTTGGCGATGTCGACGATCAGCCGCGCCGAGTCTTCCTCGGACAGCGCCTGATCTGAAAGCCGGTCAAACCTCACATTACAGCGGTTGACCTGCCCGACATCTTCAACGTAGATCTCACCGCCCATCCCCTCCAGGTAGACGACCTCAGGGTCCAGCTGCCCCTCGAAGCTCAGAATGACGAACGGGCCGTCCATCCCGGCATGCTCACCGGACGCAGCCGGAAGGACGCTCAAGCTGACGTTGGTTTTCTTGGCTTCGTTCACCAACGCGTCCAGTTGACGCGCCATCACCTCGGCGCCTCCAACCGGCCGCCTCAGGACTGCCTCGTCCAGGACAACCGCAAGCGAGGCTCCCTCCTGCCGTTCGAGGATCGTCCGCCGTGCCATTCGTGCTTGCAGGCGTCGCAGATGGATCTCCTCCGTCTCTTCCGGACTACTCACCCGGATGAGCGCGAGCGCGTAGTCGCTGATCTGCAGTAGCCCCGGCACGAACTGAACCTGCCAGGTCCGGATGCGTACAGCGTCGTCTTCGAGTTCCGCGAACGACCCTGCGAGCACGTCGTTGAACGCTGACCACCAGCCGCGTTTGCGGATGTCCTTGGCAAGTTGGACGAGGGCCAGCTTGATCGCCTCGCCGCCACCATAGAGGTCGAGCATCGCCGCAACGTCCGCTGCCGTCGGACGAGTCTTGGCCGTCTCGAACCGGACCAGCTTGGGACGACTCCAGCCGAGGGCGGCTGCCGCGGCCTCCATCGACATACCAGACCGCTTGCGCGCTTCTCGGAGCTGACGAGCGAGACGGCGATGCCGAACCGTCGGGCTCTGCTCGGGTGTCATGGTGCGCAGCATGCCACTTCCAGGTGATCACCTCCTGAGAAGCGGAAAACTTGCTCCAAGAAAAATGAACAAGTGCATGGACATCAGGACGTGTCCAAGTCATGATGCCTCGTAACGAGGTGCTCACGCATCGTGATCACTCGAAACGAGACGGTCCCGGACGCGGTGCTGCAACACCGGCCGGGACCTTGATCGGACGCAGGAGGTCCAATCCATGCACCATCGTACGAAGCCACCACCCCACGAAGTGACCGCGCTCTTCCCGCCGCCCTGGGCCGAGTTCGAGATCGACCCCGAGGTGGCGCTGGCGCAGCTCCGCGCCCGTTTCCCCAGCGTGGTCATGTGGCTGGGCGAGCACACCGGCCGTTACTGGGCCATGGTCCGGAACCGAAGCCAGCACGACCACATCCTTGAGGCGACATCCCCGAGCGACCTCAGCCGCATGATCGCTATCCAGGCGGCCCACGCAACCAGGCCACTCCCGGGCTACGGCATGGCCACCCCCCGCACGAGTCCCGGCATCAGCGCGAGCTACCAAGCACGTCCGTGGCCCCGCCTGCTTCCCCGCGTCCTGCGCTCCCTCACCCACCGGAAGAGCACAAACCACCCGCACACCCACCGCAGCTCTGCCCTCTGGGAAAGGGGCAGGCAATGAGGACCGGCAGCACCGCCGACATCGCTGCTGGAGGAGCATGTGCCTTCCAACTTCCCGAAGGTCCTCGCTCTGCCTCGCTTGCGCGGTCGCTCGTCGTCAATGCACTGCGGGCGCTCTCCATGCCGGACAACCTCGTCGAGGACGCGGAACTCGCTGTCTCAGAGCTGGCCACCAACGCTTACCTCCACACCAAACAGCCGGCCACACCGCCAGAGCTGTGGATCTGGGCCCGCACCCATCCGCGTCACGAACTCGTGATCTCGCTCTTCGACGCCTCCCGCACAAGCCTTCCGAGCCCCGTCATGTGCCACCTGCTGGACGAGCACGGCAAGGGTCTCGGCATCGTCGCCGCGCTCGCCTCCGACACGGGTGCCCGCTTCACCCGCTCACGCCTGGCCTGCGCCCCCGTGCGGGGCAAGGCCGTGTGGTTCGCTCTCGCGATCCCCGCCCCTTGGCCCGAGCCCAAACACGGCGTCACACCAACCGTGGCCGCCTACCGTCTGCTCTTGGCACTCCAGACACGCGGTATCCACTCCACCCACGGCAGCAACGACACTGGCCGACCCGTCATCACCGCAGGTGGTCTCAACATCCGGGTCGAGCCCAAGACCTTCTCCTGGCCGGAAGGCAATGGCCACGACCATCACCCCTTGCTCGACCTCCACGAAACCACCGAACGCGTCATCAACCTGATCGATACTCGCCCCTAGCCGGGGGGAGCTGATAGCGGCATCGCTCCACCGGGAGTGATCAGAGGGACCAGAATCCAACTTGGCACGTTGTCAGGGCCGGGCCTTACGGTTGCCTCATGGCTGAGCTGGCCCCTGGGGCGTACGAGGAGATCGTGACTGCTGCGCTCCAGCGGAGACTCCAGGTTCTGGACGACGATCTCGTGCATCGCACCGGGCTAGATGCCGTTGACTCGGAAGAGATGCTCGTTCGTCACGTCTCCCACCAGATACGGCGAGCGCTACGGATTGCTGCCGAGAGCACTGATCCGGACAAGGCTCTGGCGCGCCAGGCGGTGGTAGCAAACGCGATCAGTGAGGCGATCTCACGGCTGGTGCCGGGAGCCTCCCAGGCCGACGATCTGCTGGCCGACGATCACGATGTGCTGCTCGCTGTTGCAGATGGCCGGCTTCCAGATGGTCGCGTTCGCTTCCCTGAACGCCCGGAAATCGCGCTGACATCCAGTGCACTGCTGGTGAACGGGCGCGAGCAGCCGCAGATCGGGCGGGAGGTCGTCAAGGAACTGGCATCGGCAGACCGTGTCGACCTGCTGTGTGCGTTCCTCAAATGGCATGGCCTGCGCCTCGTGGAAGGGGCGCTGCGTGAGTTCCTCGCGCGAGGCGGCACGTTGCGTGTGATCACCACGACCTACATGGGCGCAACAGAGTTGCGTGCGGTAGAACGGCTGGTCGAACTGGGCGCCGAGGTGGCCGTTTCGTATGACACGCGCCGCACACGCTTGCACGCGAAGGCTTGGCTATTTGGTCGAGATTCGGGACTAGACACCGCCTACGTCGGTTCATCGAATTTGTCGAGGGCCGCGATGCTCGATGGGGTGGAGTGGAATGTTCGGCTAGCACGCGCCGAGCAGCCGCATCTCATCGACACTTTTGCTGCAACCTTTGAAGAGTACTGGAACGAAGCATCTTTCGAGCGATACGACTCCGAGCGTGATAAGCCACGGCTGGCGCGCGCACTCTCGCATGAACAGAATGGCAATACCGCCCTTCCGCTCCAGATCGCTAACATCGATATCAATCCCTACCCGTACCAGCGAGAGATCCTTGATGAACTCGAGGCAGTTCGTGAGGTGCACGGTCACTGGCGCAACTTGGTAGTCATGGCCACCGGCACGGGAAAAACGATAGTGTCAGCACTGGACTACCAGCGACTCCGACGCCAGGGACGAGTTGACTCGCTCCTCTTCGTCGCCCACCGAAAGGAAATCCTAGAGCAGAGCCTTAGTACGTTCCGTATGGTACTTAAGGATGGCGCTTTTGGGGAGTTGCTGGTCAATGGGAAGCGACCAATGAATTGGCAGCACGTCTTCGCATCCATCCAATCCCTGAACCTGCTGCCCGCTCTCGACCCCGACCGGTACAGCATGATCATCGTGGATGAGTTTCATCATGCGGCGGCGGCCTCGTACAGTACGTTGCTGGATCAGGCACGACCCACCGTCTTGCTGGGCCTGACCGCAACGCCTGAGCGGGCTGACGGCGAGGATATCCTGCGCTGGTTCGACGGGCGCAAGCCGGACGTCGAGTTGCGGCTGTGGGAAGCTCTCGAACGCGGACTGCTGGTGCCCTTTCACTATTTCGGCATCCATGACGACACCGATCTGAGTCAAGTCGCCTGGCGCCGTGGAAGCGGCTATGACATCAGCGATCTGTCCGAGCTCTACACGGGCTTGCACACCCGAGTCGACATGATCGTACAAGCCCTGGCGGACAAACTAGGGAATGTGTCGACCATGAAAGCCGTCGGGTTCTGTGTCAGTATCGGGCATGCCACTTTTATGGCGGACCGGTTTAACCATCGCGGCATCCCGGCGCGGGCGGTCACCTCGGCAATGACCACCGAAGAACGCGAAGCCGCTCTCCGTGACCTCAAGGACGGGACCGTCCAGGTGGTATTTACGGTCGATCTGTTCAACGAGGGGGTCGATGTACCAGACATCGACACTGTGCTTTTCCTTCGCCCGACCGAAAGTGCCACCGTTTTCCTGCAGCAGCTTGGCCGCGGTCTGCGGCTCGCACCAGATAAGCCAGTGCTCACTGTCCTGGACTTCGTTGGCCACCAGAACAAGGAGTTCCGTTTCGACAAGCGGTTCAGAGCACTGACCGGCGTCCCACGAGGGCGGCTCGCGCAGGAGATTGAGGCAGGCTTTCCTACGCTCCCGGCGGGGTGCGCTATCGACCTGGACCGTGAGGTCAGTCAGATCGTGCTCGCCAACATCAAGCAGTCGCTCGGCTTCCGCGTTAAAGAGGCAGTTTCGGAGTTGCGCGACCTCGGCGATGTCAGCCTGCCCGACTTCCTCAGCGAGACGGGCCGGGAGCTTGAGGATCTGTACCAAGGCAGCCGTGGTGGTTGGGTACGGCTACGCCGCGAAGCGGGCTACGACCCGCGCCCAGTGGCCGACGAGAAGGAGGATCAGAAGCTCGCGAGATCCATCGGACGGATGCTCCACATCGACGACCCTGAACGGCTGCGTTTCCTGCGTGAAGTCCTAGACGCACCGAACCCGCCCGAGACGGCCTCGGCGGATCCGCGACGAAAGCGATTGCTCGCGATGCTCCATGCTTCCCTCGACAGCAGCCAGCCGATCAGCGTGCTCGAACAGAACCTCGCGCGGCTCTGGCAGAACGCGGCGCGCCGTGAAGAGCTGCTACTCATCACAGGCGTGCTGTACGAGCGGATTCATCGTGTGACTCCGGTCGTTAACGAAGTCGCCCATCTGCCGATCCACCTGCACGCTCGTTACAGCAAGGACGAGTTGCTCTCTGCATTCGGCATGGAGAAGCCTCGTTCCTGGGTCCAGGGCATTCGCTGGGTAGAGCGTGAACGAGCCGATCTCTTCATGGTCACCATCAATAAGACCGAGAAGGGCTACAAGCCGTCCACCATGTACAACGACCGCGCGATCACTCCGACACTGTTCCAGTGGGAGTCCCAGAGCGAGACTCGCGAGGACTCGCGCGACGGTCAGCGCTACATCCACCATGCTGAGCGGGGCTCCACGGTGCACCTGTTCATCCGCGAGAGCAAGGCAGGCGCCCCGCCGTACCTCTACGCCGGCCCCATGACGTACCGCAGCCACGAGGGTGAGCAGCCGATGCGCATCCTGTGGGAGCTGGCTCATCCACTGCCTGCTGACGTCTTCCACTACGCGAAGGTCAACACTGGCTGACCTGGGATCTTGATGAGATCGAAGGTGGTCATCCGACCGGATGACGATCTCGTCACGCTGGCACGGCGCTCGCACGTCTATCGGCAGTCAACTGCCACCGCACCAGTCACTCTGGAAATATCCGATTCCTAGAGAATCGGGAGATTTCATGGAAATTGTCATTCGTCTGGACGGCCCGGAAGCTGATGAGCAGCTTCAATCGCTTCATGACTGGCTGATGGCCGAGCCCGCCATCCGTAGGCACGCAAGCGTGTCGCTGCGGTCGGCTGAGGCGAAGCCCGGCGAGATGGGCACGGCCCTCGATGCGATCCAAGTGGCCGTGGAGCAGGGCTTCCAGGCGGCGGAACTTGTCCTTGCTTACCTGGCCTGGCGTGCTGCCCGCGGCATCAAGGTCAGCGGCACCATCGAGCAAGGGAAGACGAAGATCCCCCTGTCGGAAGCCTCCGACGAGACAGCCGAGTCAGTCGCCAAGAAGCTGGACGCTGACGAGTCGTGACGCAGCCCGACCCACAGGCTTCTCGCGCCGTCCTCATCGGGACTGCTCGGTACGAGCACATGGAAGACCTGCCCGCCGTTGCCCGCAACCTGCGGGCGCTGCAGCAGGAACTGATGCGGCACGAAGTGTGGGGGCTGTCACCGCAACACTGCAGGGTGGTGGAGGATCCCACTGACCCTCAAGGGATGATCACCCCGGTTCACGAGGCGAGCGACGAGGCCCGTGAAGTCCTCCTGGTGTACTTCGCGGGGCATGGCGTGATCGGCCCCAACGATGACCTCTACCTCGGGACACCCGGCACTCACAACGACCGCACCCGGTCGCACTACACGGCCGTCGCGTACGACGCCCTGCGGACAACCGTGCAGAACAGCCGTGCACAGATTCGCATCGTCATCCTGGACTGCTGCTACAGCGGCAAAGCCGCTTACACCATGGGTGCCACCACCGTCTCCCCTCTCACTGACATTGAGGGCACGTACACCCTCACCTCAGCGCCGCCTACCAAGGCATCCCTCGCACCTGAAGGTGCCGAGTTCACCGCGTTCACGCAGGAACTCATCGAAGTGATCCGTGGCGGCCTCCCGGATGCCGGTGCCTTCCTTACGCTGGACCAGATTTTCGATCACGTAAAAGGGGAGATGGCGGCCAAGGCCCGCCCGCGCCCCTGGCGTCAAGACCGCAATGATGCCGGACAGGTAGCACTCATCAAGAACCGCGCTAGAGCCGCTGCCAAGACGCCGCCAGGGTATGGGGAGATCCCAGGTTTTGAAGAAGGCGCTCCTTTCCCCAGCAGACAAGAGTTGCACGAGGCCAAAGTTCATCGACCTCTGCAAGCAGGAATCTGCGGAACATACCGGGACGGCGGAGCAGAATCCATCGTCCTTTCTGGCGGTTATCCCGATGACGAGGACTACGGAGATGTCATCGTCTACACCGGCCACGGAGGTCGGGAAAATGGCCAGCAAGCGAAGGACCAGGATCCGACTGCATCCGGCAATGCAGCGCTGCTCGCCAGCATCACCACGCGATATCCCGTCCGAGTGATCCGTGGTTCCGCGGGGGACGAGCAACACTCTCCTGCCACGGGATATAGATACGACGGACTCTACACAGTCGAGGGGTACTGGACCACGATCGGAATCGAAGGATTCCGAATCCTTCAGTTCCGACTAGAGAAGCTTCGCGACTCCGCGCCGCCGTTGGTGCCGTCCAACTCGATGGTAGACATGCCCGGGATCGACCTGCACCGTTGGGAACCTGTAGGGCTGGGAGTCTATGGCGACCGCCGAATCGCCGACAGGGTCAAGCAAGCACACAGATTTCAGTGTCAGATCTGCAGGGTAACGCTGCAGTCTCCTGCCGGTTTCCGCTTTGCCCAGACATTCCATCTCAGGGCCCTCACTAGGCCGCACCAAGGTCCCGACATCGCAGCCAACCTGCTGTGCGTGTGCCCGACACATCGCGTACAACTTGAACTAGGGACTATTACCATTGAGGACGATCTCAAGGTGATCGATGAGATCGATGGGGTGCCAATCGGGCAGCTCAACACTGTGCCCAGACACGAGATCGGTGTCGAATACGTGCGCTATCACCGAAAGCTCTACCGTAACCAGGTAAGGCAGCCCCGCAGAAACCATTGATGTCCACTCCAAGCCTTTTGCTTAGGGTCCAGAAAAGTTTAACTTTATGGATTTGCGTGGTCTTGGATGAGGTGGGTCTTTGATGGACTGGATGGTCTTGGCCGCGCCGGCCAGGTACGCGGTGTTCGGGGTCGGATCAGGGCCACTTCAAAGTGCTGATCGTTGATGTTGCCGCTGGTCAGGATCGGATACCGAGTAGGTCAAGCGAGACGTTCAAGGTGTCGTAATACATTCGGCGGCGGGTGGCGGTGATGTTATTGAACCCGGCGTCCCGGAGCCGGGCCCAGGCCAGCTTCCGGAGTGTGCCATGTTCTCGGGCTCGTGCCCGGCCCAGATCTTGCTGACGTCCTAGCCGAAGGTGATGTCCCGGACGTGGTGCGGGGCCTCGATGCCCCGGCGGCCCGCACGATCAGCGCCGGCCGCTGCGGGCACGCTTGCGCCGAGGTCAGGCTGGGGATGGCCTAGATCGCGGAGCGCCGCAGGGACGTCGGTGTCGAGCGGCAAACAGCAGAGCGCCCCGCCCGGATTCTCACCAGTCGGGGCGTCTGTTGTGGGACGTAGGCTCAGGAAGCGCTTCTGCCTAGTTCCGCGCGTAGGGTCGCCACCTCTTCGCGGGCCTCGTCGCGTTCGCGGGTGAGCGTCTCCAACTCGATCGCGACCTGATCCATGAAGGGGTCGACCTGCTCCGTCCAGTAGCCGGGCTGCATCCGTGGCATCACGAACTTGGTGTCCCGGACCGCCTCCGCGGTGAGACGCTCGGACGCCGCGGCGTACCGCGCTTTCGGGTCTTCGGTGGCCGCGCGGAAGTCCTCGCGCAGCGCGGCGACCTGGTGGCTCAGCTCGTTGATCGCGTCCCAGGGGCTTGTGTCTTCGCTCATGTCACCCTCCTAGCATGTCGGCGGGCACCGCAGCGCCCTTTCGCTTCAGGATGGCCAGGTAGAAGCCGAGGTTGTCCGGCTGGCCGCAGCTCTCCATCGCCCAGAGGCCGCTGGTGTCGACCAGGTGCGACAGTTCGTCGGACGACAGCAGCAGCCGGTCGAACCACGGGGTCGACCATCCCCGGTAGCGCAGCCGCATCCGCACCTGGCCGGGCAGCCACCCGCGCTCACGGTTGTGCCGGTGGTAGTCGTCGTGGTCGGCGAGCGGTGCGGCGTAGGGGTCGTGGCCGACGGCGAGCAGTTCGGCACCCGGGCGTGCGAGCTTGGCCAGGCTGCCTAGGACCTTGGGCGCCTCCCGCGCGGAACCGAGGAGGCCGAGGTTTCCGCCGAGCAGCATGATCGTGTCGAAGGTGCCGACCTCGCCGGGCTCCTGGACGCTGCCGAGCCGGGCGTCCAGGCCCTGCGCGCGGGCGACGGCAACCGCGCCCGGCGACGGGTCGATCCCGATGACCTCGCGCGTGCCGGCGAGCTCCAGCATGTGCCGGCCCGCCGCGCAGCCCACGTCCAGGACCCTGCCGCGCGCCAGCTCGACCGCGCGCTGCTCGCTGGCCACCCATTCCTCAGGGCGGGTGAAATACCGGTACGCATCCTCGACGGACACGAATTCGTCGTCGCGCTCGATCACCTGGCAGGCAACCCCACGCGCGGGCCCGTCCTTCCAGCATCTGCGCAGCATCTCGCCGAATCCATCAGACATCTCGTCTCCTCCCGTGTGCCTTGTGTCACGGCTGCCTGCCGAGGAGCGCGGCCACGACGGCGGCCGAGCAGACCGCCGAGGTGGCCGCGGCCATCGGATGAGCGATCGACCAGGCGAGCGCGTCGAGGCAGGCATGCCAGAGATCGGTGAACATGACCTTCCTTCGCGGCGCGGCCGGTGCCCTCGGGGGTAGAAGGCACCGGCCGCGCAGCGCCCCCCTCTGCGCCCGGGCGGCGGCGCTTCCTCACCGCCGCCGTCCGGGATCTGGACCGTGCGACCGCCCCTCGCGGTCATGAGATTCACGGAGGGATTGCGGTGCTCGGGGCGGTCGCACGGGGTGGGTGCGGGGCGGCCCGGCTGCCGCGCCGTGTAGGCCGCGCCGCCCCGCGCTTCGGGTGGGCCGCGGCTCCGCCCCCGGGTTCGCTGGTAGGGGTGGGCCGCGTCCCGGCCGCACGCCGCCCGTGTGACGTATCGGCGCGGGCGTGCGGCGGTCAGAAGGTCAGAAGGTGGCGAGGCACTTGGTGCAGTAGGCCGCGCCGTTGGCCCAGTCCATGGAGTGTTCGCCGCCCTTGGGGCACTCTCCGGGGCTGCCGCCGTCGTCTCCGTGCACGATCGGGATCTTGTCCATGACCGTGTCTCTCCTTCCTCGGGTTACCGGGGGCGCGGCGGTCGCCGCGCGTCCGCGTCCCGGATCTGCTGTTCCAGCCCGGCCGGGTCGGCCGCGGAAATCTTCGGGTTGTAGCCCTGCCAGATCGTGTCCTGGTCCAGAAAGGCGAGGTACTCGGGTGGGCCGCCGAGCACGCCGGTGCTGTAGCTGACGTTCCAGCCCGGCCAGCGCGCCTCCAGTTCCAGGCACGTCTGCAACGCGCCGTCCGGCCAGTCCAGGCGGTTGGCGATGATCTCGCGATTCCGCAGCACGTCAGCCGGGCTCAATGGCGTAAGGGTGGTGTGTTCGATCAGGATCTGGGGGTGTTCCGGCTCGGTGGGCGCGGCGGGGGCGCGCATTTCACGAGCGACGGCGTCGGCGGCCTGGTCGAGTCGGTGGGGCGTGCCGAGGGACGGACCGAGGCAGTTGGAGTTGTCGATCCATACGTAGGCGTTGCTCTTCCGGTCCCAGGCGATCCTGTCCGGGCCTTCATCTCGGTGGGTCACCACCAGCCAGGCGTCCGGCTGCCCGTCCTGAGGGAGCGCGCCCGATCGGACAACCGACGCCGCGACGGTGGGGTAGCGGCGTCGGAGCACGGCGTGCAGCCTGTCGAGCGGGCCGAACTGCGCGTACGGCACCAAACCGGGCGGCTCGTTGAACTCAGGCATGGTTCGCGTTCCCACGTGCGAGGGGCCGTCGTCGGCCGCGCAGCAGGCCGCGCCGGGGAAGTTCGTGGCGGCCGTGCGTCGGCGACGCGGTGGCGGCGGACGGTCGGGCAGGCTCGGGGGCTCGGGGCGCCGGACGGCTCGGGGCGCCGAACTGGTGGGCGCGGGCGAACCGGGGGACGGTGAGGATGGCGTCCAGGCGCCGGCTCAGCTCGGCCGGGCTGTCGGCCTCCACCAGGCGGTCGCGGCCGGAGTGGTCGCGGGTCATCGCCCACCACTCCCCTGTGGAGCGGCCCCACCAGGCGCGCACACCCGGGAAGCGGCGGCCGAGCTCGGCGACGATGCGCGGGATCTCCGCGGGGAGCGGAGCCATCGCGTTCACCGGGGATCACCCGTCAGCTCGCGGCGGGCGAGGTTGGCGCGGATGAACAGGGCGGCGTCGGCGATGTGGTGGGGCTCGGCGATCGGCTCGCCCCACGAGGTGAAGAACCAGAGGCGCCCGCCGTCGTCGGTGCGCGGGCGGCAGGTGATCGTGTCGGCCGCGTGGGCCGAGCAGCATCCGGCGATCTTCGGGTTGACCACCTTCAGGCCCTTGTCGGTCAACTCGGTCTTCAGCCCCTGGCCGGCCAAGAACCCGGCGAGGGGGGCTAGCGGATCGGGGTTGGTCGTAACATCACTCACAGGTCGGAGCACCTTCCGGCCAAGGCCCCGGGTCCCCTGGTGTTCGCGCGCCAGGCCGGGGCCGCCTTGTTGTCGGGCGGGCGGGCGGCTGTCGTTCAGCAGGTCGCGCCCACGCACCGATGCTGATGGCTCACAAGGCCCAGAAGTGACACACCTGGTGTCACCGCGCCTGAACTGGCTAAATGACCCGCGCCCACTCGGCAAATGCGACGAGGGCGTGCGGCGGGGACACATGCAGGCGAAGCAGGGTGACCAGGGCATCACGCACGAATGGGTGCTCGCGCACATGCTGAGGAGCGATCTGCCGGGCGGTCTGGAGCGACCCGAACGCCTCGTCGCGCATCCCCAGCCATAGTTGCGCGCGCGCCAGGTCGATGGCGTAGTGGGAGCGGCGCTCGGGAGGCAAGCCGTCGAGGCGGATCTTCTCCCGCTCGGCCTTCTGGCCAATGGCGAGTTCGACCGCGCGCGCCGCGTCGCCAAGCTCGACGGCGACCGAGACCTCGTGCACATGCAGCGAGGCCGGACCGAAGGCCGTGCCGTTGTAGACGCCTTCAGGGACCCCCTTGGCCAAGCGCCGAGCCTCCTTGAGGTGCTGGCCGACAACCGCAGGGTCTTCGGTCAGCCGGGCGGCCACGACGGCGGCGCGCATATGCAGGGAGCCAGCCGCCGCGGCCAGGTCCGGCGAGGTGGGCTCGGGAAGGTCATCGAGGGCCATCTCCAGTGCGCGCAGTCCCGGAGTGAGATTGCGGCCAGCAGCGAAGAACACCTCGGTTCGCACATAGGCGGCGGTGGCGATCAGCGCCGAATCCTCTGCGATATCGGCCGACCGGCGCATCAACTCGATCAGGCGGGCCGACAGGTCGTAATAGCCGTATTTGTAGGCCACCGCGTCAGCGGAACGATAGGCCGCAGCCAGCAGGGCCGCGACGGCTCGGCGTTCGGGAGCTCCACCCAACACGGCGCGCGACAGCTCCACCAGCAGCAGGGGCAGCTCCTCGGCCAGGCGCGTGTACTGCGAGGTCAGCCGCCGCTGCGTTGCGGTCGCGGTCGCTTGCCTGAGCTGGTCCAACGGACGTACGGGGCCATCGTCGGGAACGTCGTAGGCATCGATGGCAGTGCGGATATTCGGCACCGCCGCATGCACCCGGCTGTCTGTGTGCGTGCGGCGGCCGGTGAGGGCGTCCGGCTCCACCCCAAGCGCTGCGGCGATCGACTCCAGTACACGATCGCTCACCGGGCGGCTGCCCTGTTCGACCTTGCGCAACGTGCTCAGCGAGATGTGCGCGTCCTCGGCCAGTCGCCGCTGCGTGAGTCGACGCACGCCGCGCATCGCGGCGATGCGATGGCCGACCTGCCTGTCCGGGGTCACCGTGGGCTCCGTGGGGTAGGTCCTGCAAGCACCGTACATGGCCCTCCCCCGCGGGCAGCGAACTTCAGCGCAGCAGTTCAGGAAGATCGGTCAGCTGGTCGACCAGCCAATCCGCACTCCGGCCGCCTGCTGGATCGTCAGCCCACAGGTAGCCCCAGGGGCCGCGGCGCACAAGTGCCGTCCGCAGACCCGCGGCTTTGGCTGGCCCAATGTCGTTGGCCGGATGATCACCCACGTACAGGATCTCGCCGGGAGCGCCAGGCGCCCATTCGGCCAGCCGGGCGTAGAAAGCGGGATCTGGCTTGGCTACCCCCCACTCCTGTGAAGTGGCGATCGCATCAGCGGGGAGATTCAGCGCGCGCAGGCAGTCGCCGGCATGCGAGGTCTGGTTGCCTGCGATGCCGACCCACAGCCCCTGGGATCGCAGTCCGGCCAAGGCCTGGCGGACGTCGCCGTACAAGTCTGCCTCGATGATCTGCTCGCCGCATCCCGCAGCGATACGGGCCTGGCGCTCGGCTGCTAGGTCGATGTCGGGCCGGATGAGACGCAGTGCGTCGGCGTTGTCGCGCCCCTGGGAGACCACGGCGCCAACAAGGGCCGACATCGTGTGAGGGCGAACGCCGAGCCAATCGGCCCATGCCCGCCACTCCCGCGTGTCGTCCACCAGGGTCTCGCCAACGTCGAACACCACAGAGATCACCGCTCCAGAGTACGAGCGGAACGACCGCCGTGAGCCCGGTGGCGGACTTCCCAACAGTTCCCGAAGACGTCCCGCGCGTGCACATCGAATGCACATGAGTCGGGGAAGTTCAGGGATCCCTCAGGGAACTCCAGGGATGTGTTTGACCTGGTCGCCTCGGCGATTCGCGGGCTCCGGAGCTGTTGGCGCTGTCCGCCGCCGCCTAGGCCCGGCGATCACCTGGCCGGAGGTCGGCTACCTGCCTCACGCAGGAGAACGGGAACGTCCGAATCTTATGTGCGCTGCCCGCCTGCTAGTCCACGGGGCCAAGCTCCCGCCGGTCCGCCTGCGCGACCTCCGCCACGGTGCGGCGGCCAACGCTCTAACTAGACGCGCGAGGTTGGGATCAACGGCAGGAACTCCGGCACGCCTCCGTTGGCTGACGGGGGTATCAGCTCAGGAGTTGCAGGCCCTATCCAAGTCACCGGGCGGGCCTTCCCCGGGTCGACTTCTGGGTTATTCAAGACCTTTTTTGCCTGGGGTCCAGAAGGGTTTGGTTTTTATGGACTGGCGGGGCCAGGCACGGTCTTGGATCAGGTGGGTCTTGATCGACTGGATGGTCTTGGCCTCGCCGGCGAGGTAGGCCATGCCGGGGTCGGGGGGCAGGTCTAGGTTTTGGACGGCTTCCAGGAGGGTTTTCGAGGAGGCTGCGGGGGCGCCTTCGCGGTAGAGCCAGGTGACGTTGTCCAGGGGGAGGCGGTCTTCGGGGGTGTCTACCTCTAGGAGGGTGTGGGTCTTGGCGTCCTTGAGGGTGCGGAGCATGGGGGCGAAAGCTACTGAGGCGGTTTCCTCTCCGGCGAAGAGGTGGTAGCGGGCGGGGCGTAGGACTAGTTTGCCTTCGGGTTTGGTGAAGGTGATTTTCTGGCCGGGTTGGATGGTGCGAGCCCAGCGGGAGCCGGGGCCTTCGCCGTGGTCCAGGACGCAGAGCTCGAGGCCCGTTTCGTCGCCGTCCCAGATGGAGTAGGTGCGGCGGGTCAGGAGGCCGTCGACGCTGATGCGGATCTGCTGGCCCGGCGTCCAGGTCTGGGGCGGGCAGGCGATGCGCAAGTGGCGCATGCGCTTGGTGATCTGCTTTGTGCTCTCCAGCGTGCCGGTCACGAAGAACAGGTCTCGCAGGCCCACGATCCCTCCAAGAAGCGATATATCGCGTTGACGGCAACACGATACATCGCGTTTGGGGGGCGATCCAGGGCAGCCGACGACCACGCAGGGCGGGGCTGTGTGTCTCAGGCCATGGGGGGTGCTGAGGCGGTGATGGCGCGGGCCTGGCCTATGGCGTTGGCGGCCCAGGCTGCCGTCTGGGGGCCCGGCGGGAACTGGGCGGTGTGGTGGAAGCCGGGGCCGGTCACAGAGATGGAGACGAAGCCTAGGTAGCGGCGTTCCTTCATCAGGAGGAAGAGCAGGCCCAGGAGGCAGAACCAAACGAAGATGATGGTCAGGACGATCCCGACGGCGGGGATGCCCTCGGTCACCTGGGTGGAGTCCTGGACGGTCCAGGTGGCGCCGTGCAGCGGGAACTGGCCATACGGGAGTATCACGTGTGTGCTCGTCAGCGACATGTCGCCGATCTGCAGCAGGACGGGTTCCGCACCGCCGTGAGGAACCGGGTACATCGAACCACCCCAACCCGAAGTAACCGTCCGCTGCCACGCGGGATCACCTCATGGTAGTTGTGGCGCGGCGGGCAGTCAGGTACCTAAGACATCACGGCATGGAAACATCGGCGGGTTGGTTTGATGGGTGTCATGCCCCCCTTCACGAAGGATGACGTTCGCGAACTCGCCGGTGCCAAGTCGTACGAGCGTGGCCTCGGTTACCTCGATGCGGTCGAGGAGTTGGAGGCCGATGACGGCGGGGTCTATGCCGCTGTCCAGGGGACCGAGTTGTACAGCGTCCGACTTCGTCACGGTCGTGGGCTTGGCGGGGAGTGCGACTGCCCTTGGGGCGAGGAGGGCAACTTCTGCAAGCACTGCGTCGCTGTTGCGCTGGTCTACCTGCACGACCGGGAGCATGGGGTGGAGATTCCGCGGCGGTTTGACCTTCGGGAGCGGTTGGCGGGTATGGGGCGGGATCGGTTGGAGGAGTTGTTGGTGGAGGTGGCCGAGCGTCATCGGGGGGCGCGGCGTTACCTGGAGCAGGTCGTTTCTTAGCGGACGCCTCTTGGGCGGTATTGGATGCTGATTCTGGGGGCTGTGACTCGGGTGCTCTTCGGGATGGCGTGTTGCCAGGTGCGTTGGCAGCTGCCGCCCATGACGATGAGGTCGCCGTGGCCCAGGTCGTAGCGGAGGGCGTGGCCGCCTGAGCTGGGGCGTAGGAGGAGAGCTCGGGGGGTGCCTATGGAGATGATGGCGACCATCGTGTCCTCGGTGCTGCCGCGGCCTATTTTGTCGCCGTGCCAGGCGACGCTGTCGTGGCCGTCGCGGTAGAGGCAGAGGCCGGCGGTGCGGAAGGGTTCGCCTAGTTCTTCCTCGTAGTGGGCGTTCAGGGCGTTGAGAGCCTCGTCGAGGAGGGGGTCGGGGAGAGTGGCGTCTTCGTCGTAGAAGCTCAGGAGGCGGGGGACGTCTACGACGCGGTCGTACATGTGGCGGCTCTCGGCTCGCCACGGGACGATCTCCAGGAGGCGCTCGAAGAGGGCGTCGGCGCCGGCGATCCAGTTGGGGCGCAGGTCGAGCCAGGCGCCGTCGGAGAGGTGCGTCCGGCGGACGGAATCGAGCTCGCGCGGGCCCGGCTCGTCCGCGAAGTCGAGCAGCGAACCCTGGAAAGCCCTGGTCATGGGCCCATTGTAGGCGGTCAGTCAAACATGTGTTCGATCATGTACTCGGAGCGGATGAGTTCCAGGAGGCGGCCCGTCCAGTTGCGGCCGGTCTCGCCGGCGGCGGTCCAGTACGTGGAGCCGGTGCCGCTGTAGTGAATGCGGCCGCGTGTGCTGCGGAGGTAGTCGGCGAGGTGGGGGTGCTGGGCGAACTTTGCGCGGAGGAGGGTGGCCATCACGGCGGCCCTGGAGTCGGGCCAGGTAGGGGCGCGGGGGGCGTCGCGGGCTAGGCGTTCGGCGTTGAAGGGGCGGTCGGCCTGGCGGATCTGGTCGCGGGTTTCCGCGTCGGTGGTGGACAGGGCCCAGTACGCGTGGGTGACGGTCGGGTAGGTGGTCCCGCTGATTTCGATGGGGGCCGGGTATTCGTTCTGGAGGTAGTGCGGGCCTGGTTCGGTGGGCCAGCCGCTGGGGTAGACGGTGTGGGTTATGTGGAGGGCTGTTGGCTGGGTTTCGGGGTCGTCGGCTGGGGTGTGGGGTGGGAAGGTCTGTTCCGCGCGGGTTTGGTGGGTGAAGTAGGCGAAGGCTTGGTCGCGCATCTTCTCGGTGACGATGGGGGGTGAGCCTGGCGTGCGGTTGGCGAGGAGGGGTTCGCCCAGGGATGTGCACAGGACGGCCAAGGGGTGGTCCTTGTTGTCCATGTCGCCGAGGACGTAGACGCGCAGGTGTTCGGGGATGTCGAGGTAGGCGGTGCGGAGGGCCTGCCGGTCTTCCTCGGTGCGGGTCTCCAGGTAGCGGTCGAGGGCCTGGCGGCAGCGGCCGCTGGAGTCGGGACGGTCGTTCAGGCGGTCGATCTCGTCGGCGACCTCGCCGAGCAGCATCTCGGGGGTGAGGGACGAGCGGAAGTCGTCGAACCGCCAGGCACCGAGGTGGTGGGCGGAGGCGCGGGCGCCGGGTTCGATGGCGGTGGCGATCCGGCCGGATTCGAGTTTGGCGCGGAGGCCGTCGAGGTCGAGCCAGTCCCAGCAGTGGATCGCGCCGTCGGCGAAGATCTTCAGGTCGGTGAGGTGGTAGTTCCAGTTGTGGACGAAGACGGGCCGCCAGGTGCCCTCGATGCGTTCCCCGTCGACGATGCGGTACGTCCTGTTGCGCGTCACGGGTGAAGCCTAGAAGCGCGCGCCGATCTCGCGGGTGCGGTATTCGCTGAGGGCGTCCTCGACGAGCCGCGGGGTGTGCTCGGGCGGGGCGGCCTCGGTGACGAGGGTGTTGAAGACGTGCCAGTGGTGCTCGATCTCGGCGGGCCTGGTCGGGTAGGTGCCGTCGGATTCGAGGGTCACCATGTCCGGCAGGTTCTGCTGCGGGAAGCGGATCAGGGTGAGCGGGCCGTCGGGGGCGACGCGGCGGCAGGTGTTGTACGCGGCGATCTGGATGGTGACGTTCGGCCGCCAGCAGAGTTCGACGAGGTGTTCCAGCTGGGCGCGCATTGTCGCGGCGTCGCCGACCGGCCGCCAGAGCACGGCCTCGTCCAGGACGACCCACAGGTTGACCGGGCGGGGGCGGCGGCGCAGGATGCGGCGGCGCTGGGACAGGAGGTCGAGGTC
Organism: Actinomadura rugatobispora; assembly: GCF_055379765.1. NCBI lineage: Bacteria > Bacillati > Actinomycetota > Actinomycetes > Streptosporangiales > Thermomonosporaceae > Actinomadura > Actinomadura rugatobispora. Next base: position 4,404,631 of record NZ_AP029191.1, read on the forward strand.
GCTGCCGAGCGCGCGGGCGTAGTCGTTGGTGCGCAGCAGGTCGGGGAGGTACCGGTCGGAGTAGCAGCGAACGAGCCACGCGGTGCCCTCGGCGCTGAGGTACCGGCGGCGGTGGTGGGGGACGGCGTCGCGGTGGTCGTGCCACCAGGGGCGATGTTTGGTTTGGTCGGCGAGGGCTAGCAGGGTGGCGCGTTCGTCGTCGGCGACGGAGTAGAGGGTGAGGAGGGCGGTGAGGGTCTCCGGAGCGGTAGAGGTGCGGCCCCGTTCGATCCGGGTGATCGTGGACGGGGAGCGGCCGGCCGCGGTGGCGGCGCGGGCTCTGGAGATGGTCCTGGCCTCGCGCAGTTCGCGGAGGCGGCGGCCCAGGAGGAGCCGGGGGATCAGCGGGTCGGACGCGGTCGTTGGGGAGGCCAAGGGGGCTCCTCGAACGGGTGCACGAATGTTTCCACTATAGACCCGCGAGCGGTGGAATAAGGCGGCCGGATTACGGTTTGCGGGCCACGCCACACAGGGTGGGGTCGTTCTTGCGCTCGAATGGTTCGATCTCCGGGCGCCATTGCCCGAGGGGCACGATGCCCGGTTCGACCGGTTCTAGCCCGTCGAAGTAGCCGGTGACGAATTCGGCGGCGCGCAGGACGTAGGGGACGGCCCCGGTGTCGTCGTAGCCGCTCTGGGCCTTGTTGAAGGTGGGGTCGTCGTCGGTGGAGTCGTAGAGGGTGAGGTGGCTGCCCGAGGGGAGCGCGTCGACGAGGCGAGCGACGATCGAGTGGGCCTCGGTGTTGTCGATGATGTGGCCCATGACGCCCATCAGCATGAGGCCGATCGGCTGGGAGAAGTCGAGCGAAGGCCTGGCGCGTTCGATGATCTTCTCGGGGTGGTGCAGGTCGGCGTCGATGTAGGTAGTGGCGCCCTGGGCAGTACCGGTGAGGAGCGCGCGGGCGTGGGCGAGGACGAGTGGGTCGTTGTCGACGTAGACGACGCGGGTCTCCGGGGCGATGCGCTGGGCGACCTCGTGGGTGTTGTCGACGGTGGGCAGGCCGGTGCCGATGTCGAGGAACTGGCGGACGCCGGCCTCGGCGGTCAGGAAGCGGATCGCGCGGGCGAGGAAGTAGCGGCCGGCGCGGGCCAGTTCCTTGATCTGGGGGTAGACGGCGACGTACTGGTCGCCGGCGGCGCGGTCGACCGCGTAGTTGTCGGTGCCGCCGAGCCAGTAGTTCCAGATCCGCGCCGAATGCGGGACCTCGGTGTTGATTTTCGCGGGGGAATTGGAAGTGTCGTCCTGCATTGTCCGACAGCTCCTTCTCTTTCGCCTGATGTCCCCCAAACTAGGGCGCGGGACGCGGGGGCGCCGAGAATGCGCTATTCGGCCCGCCTCCCGCGCCCTTATGGCATCGCCACCGGGAACGGGATCACGGGTCCGGCGACCGGGTCGTCGAGGGTGCCGGGGGTCGCGGCGACGGCCTCCAGCGGTGACAGGACGGGCGCGACCGGGACTCCCGCCGCCGACAGCTCCGCGAGGGCGGCGCCGGAGTCGCGGGTGGCGAGGGCGGCGGCGACGGCGGCGTTGAGCTCCTCGGCCGCGCCGTGCCTGGCCGCGTACGACGCCCACTCCGGCCCGGCCCAGTCGGTGAGGCCCAGGGTTTGGACGAGCCGCGCGTAGAAGTGGTCCTCGATGGCCCCGACCGCGATGGCCGTCCCGTCGGCGCAGGTGAACGTGCCGTAGCCGGGGCGCCGCAGCGCCATCGCCCGCTGCTCGTGCAGTTCGGTGGCGCCCGCGTGGTGGAACGGGCCGAGTCGCGCGTTCAGCCAGTGCGCGAGGCAGTCGCGGATGGACACGTCCAGGTGTCGGCCCCTGCCGGTGCGTTCGCGCTCGTGCAACGCGGCCAGGACGGACGATAGGCCGTACATGGCGGCGCACAGGTCGGCCACGGGCACTCCGGGGCCCCAGGAGGGCGGGCCACCGGGGGCTCCTGCAAGCGCCACGATCCCGGCGTGGGCGGCGTACGTCACGTCGTGGCCCGGCTCCTGTGCGTGTGGCCCGGACTGGCCGAAGCCGGAGACGGAGACGTACACCAGCCGGGGGCAGGCCGCCAGGGTCTCCGCAGGGTCGAAGCCTAGTTTGGCCATCACGCCCGGCCGGAATCCTTCGACGAGCACGTCGGCGTGGGTGATGAGTTCGCTGATCGCGGCGCGGTCGGCGGGGTCCTTGAGGTCGGCCGTGCGGTGCTCCTTGCCCCGGTTGACCATGGCGAACAGTCCGGGTGACAGGTGGCGGGCGTTGTCGCCGCCGGGCCGCTCCACCTTGATCACGCGGGCGCCGAGGTCGGCGAGGTTCTGGGTGAGGAAGGGGCCTGGCAGCAGTTCGCTGAAGTCGACGACGACCGTGCCTTCTAGCGGGCTCACGGCACCACCAGGGCGTCCAGCACGATGACGCCGGACGGGAGGACGCGGACCGGGTTGAGGTCGAGTTCGCCGATGTCGGCGGCGTGCTTCGTGACCAGGTCGGAGACCGCGAGGAGCAGGTCGACGAGTGCGTCGACGTCGTGGGGCGGCGCGCCGCGGAGCCCGTCGAGGAGCGGGCGCGAACGGAGGCCGTCGACCATCTCCCGGGCGGTTTGCGGGTCGAGCGGAAGCAGCCTGCGCTGGACGTCGCCGAACAGCTCCACGTGCACGCCGCCGAGCCCGACGGTGATGAGGTGGCCGTAGACGGGGTCGCGGTGGACGCCGACGAGCATCTCGACGCCGTCCGGGGCCATCCGCTCCACCAGGACGCCCTCGACACTGCCGTGCGGGGAGGCGGCGGCGACGATCTGCTCCCAGGCGGCCGCGGCGGCGTCGGGTCCCTCCACGCCTACTAGTACGCCGCCGATGTCGGACTTGTGCGGCAGGTCGGGGCTGACGACCTTCAGCACGAGCCGTCCGCCCAGTTCCCGTGCGGCGGTGCGGGCCTCGTCCGCGGTCGCGGCCACCTTGCCTTCGGGGACGGCGATCCCCGCGCCCGCCAGCCACGCCTTCGCTTCTGGCTCGGTGCGGACGGGCGGCAGGGGCTCGGTGGTGGACGGGGCCAGCAGCAGGGGCTCGGGGGCGCGCGACTCCGCCCTCCACCGGCCGTGGTCGGCCCAGCGGCGCACGGCCAGGACCGCCTTGTCGAGGCTGCGCGGCGAGCAGAACCCGGCGTCGGCCAGCACCTGGAACCCGGGGCCGCGCCGGTCGCTCATCCAGACCGGCAGCAGCGGCGTCGCGGTCTGCTTCTGGACGGCGGCCATGACCTCCGAGCCGCGGGCGGAGTGGGCGCCGTAGTCGAGCGGGATGGGTAGCAGCACCAGGTCCACGTTGGGGTCGGCGGCGACGAGGCCGAGGGTGCGGTCCATGAGGCCCGGTTCGGAGATGGAGGCGGCGGTGATGTCGACCGGGTTGCCGACGGCGGCGAAGTCCGGGAGCGCCTCGCGCAGCGCCGCCGTCGTGGCGGGCTCGAACACGGCCAGTTCCAGGCCGGCGGCGCCCACCATGTCGGCGGCCATCGCGGCGGCGCCGCCGGAGCCGCCGAAGACGGCGACGCGGGTGCGCGGCGGGGGCGCGGCGCGGGCCAGCAGCCAGGCGACGTCCATGAGCTCGTCGGTGTCGTCCACCTCGACCACGCCGTACTGGGCGAACACGGCGCTGTTCACGGCGGCGGACCCGGCGAGGGCGGCGGTGTGGGACTGGATGGCGCGCACGCCGTACTCCGACCGGCCCACCTTCAGCGCGACCACCGGCTTGCCCGCCTCGGCGGCGGCGCCGAACGCGGCCATCAGCCGCGCGCCGTCCCGGACGCCCTCCAGCAGGGTGGCGATCACCGTGATGCCGTCGTCGCCCGCCATGTGGTGGACGAAGTCGGCGACGTCCAGGTCGGCGGCGTTGCCGAGGGAGGCCCAGAGGGCGGCGCCGGCGCCGCGTTCGGCGGCCTGGACGAGGTTGCGGCCGAGGCCGCCGCCCTGGGTGGCGATGCCGATCGGGCCGGTGCGCTTGTCGTCGGCGAACGCGGGCGAGAACGTCATGCCGATGCGGTCGGCGAGGTTGGTGAGGCCGGGGCAGTTGGGCCCGTAGATCCGCATGCCGGTGTCGGCGGCGATGCGGCGCATCCGCTCCTGCTGGGCGCGGCCCTCGTCGCCGACCTCGCCGAATCCGGAGGTCAGGACGATGGCGAACGCGATCCCCTTGGCGGCGCAGCGTTCGAGGGCGTCCAGGACGCCGGGCGCCGGGATGGCGATCACGGCGACGTCGGGGGCGATGGGCAGCGACTCGATGTCGGGGTGGCAGGGGTGGCCGTCGATCTCGTCGCGGCGCGGGTTGACCAGGAAGGTGCGGCCGTCGAAGTCGGAGGCGCGCAGCAGGTTGTGGACGGTGCGGGTGCCGAGGCCGCCGGGCTTGTCGGACGCGCCCACGATGACGACGGACTCGGGCCGTACCAGCCGGGACAGGTCGGGGAGGGCGTGGGGGCCGCTCATGCGGAGCTCCTTACTTGATGGCGGAGAGGCCGGTCAGCTCGCGGCCGATGATCAGGGTCTGGATCTCGCTGGTGCCCTCGGGGATGGTGCCGCCCCGGGTGTCGCGGAAGATCCGTTCGATGGGGTAGCCGGTGGCGTAGCCGAGCCCGCCGTGGATCTGCAGGGCCATGTCGGCGACCTGGTGGGCGGCCTCGGTGGCGTACAGCTTGGCGATGGAGCCCTCCACCTTGGCGGGACGGCCCTTGTCGAGCGCCGCGGCGGCGGCGTAGGTGAGGGCGCGGGCGGCGTCGATCCGGGTCTTCATCTCGACCAGGTGCTTCTGGACGAGCTGGAACGATCCGATCGGCCTGCCGAACTGCGTGCGCGTCTTGGCGTGCTCCAGGGAGAGGTCGAAGGCGCGCTGGGCGGCGCCGACCGCGCCCATCGCGACGTTGACGCGGGCGACGCCGAGCCCGGCCAGGGTCGACTTGAGCCCGTGCCCTTCCTTGCCGAGGAGGTTGCCCTTGGGGATGCGGACGCCGTCGAAGCCGAGTTCGGCGGTGCCGGTGGAGCGCAGCACCATCGTGTCGACCTTGCGGACCTCGAACGGCGACTCGGCCTTGTCGACGAGGAAGAGGGACAGGCCGCCGTCGCAGGTGGGGCTGTAGGTGCGGGCGACGATGGTGCCGAAGTCGCCCCAGGCGCCGCCGGTGATCCAGAGTTTGCGGCCGTTGACGACCCAGGTGTCGCCGTCCAGCTCGGCCTTGGTGCGGATCTCGGCGACGTTGGAGCCGACCTCGGGTTCGGTGATGCCGTTGAAGACGCGGGCCTCGCCGGCCAGCAGCGGCTCCAGGTAGCGCTTCTTCTGCTCGGGGGTGCCGTGGGCGGCGATGCGCTGGAGGGGCCCGTTGCTGATGTTGATCATCGTGCGGAGGGAGGGCCAGGTGTAGCCGAGCTGCTCGATCATCATGGCCCAGGTGACGCGGCTGACGCCGAGTCCGCCCTGCTCCTCGGGGAGCCAGCCGCCGAGGTAGCCGAACCGGGCCAGGCCGGGCAGCAGCTCGTACGGGAACGTTCCGGCCGCCTCGTGCTCCTTGACGAGCGGTTCCACCTCGGCCGCCAGGTAGCGGCGGATGGCGTCGCGCAGTTCCGTCTGCTCCTCGGTGAGGTCGAAGTCCATCGGGTCGGGCACCTCGCTCGGGGTTCGGGGGTCGGGCATTTCCATCGAAACACACTTGCTGTACGCTCAGCAAGGATCACACCAGGGAGGACAGATGCCGGATCTGCTGGATCTCAAGGGACGGACCGCGCTGGTCACCGGTGCCGGGCAGGGCGTCGGGCGGCGGGTCGCGCTGCACTTCGCCGAGCACGGCGCGGGCGCCGTCGTCGTGAACGACTTCCGTTTGGAACGCGCCGAAAAGGTCGCCGCCGAGGTAGAACAGGCCGGGGCCCGCGCGCTCGCCGTCGCCGGGGACGTCTCCGACCTCGCGGCCGTCACCGAGACCGTCCGGCGCGCGACCGAGACCTTCGGCGGCGTCGACATCCTCGTCAACAACGCGGGCAACGCCGGCCCCAACCCCACCCGCGAGATGACCGCGCCGTTCTGGGAGCAGACGCCCGCCGAGTGGCACGGCTACCTCGGCACCAACCTGTACGGGGTGCTCAACACCGCGCACGCCGTCATGCCCGGCATGATCGAGCGCGGGTACGGCCGGATCGTCACCGTCATCTCCGACGCCGGACGCTTCGCCGAGCCCGGCCGCGAGTGCTACTCGGCGGCCAAGGCGGGCGCGGCCGGGTTCACCCGCTCGCTGGCCGCCAGCGGGGGCCGGCACGGCGTCACCGCCAACTGCGTCTCGCTCGCCGCGACCTACACGCCGCGCACCGCCGCCGGCCTGGACGACCAGGAGCGGCTGAAGAAGGTCATGAAGAAGTACGTCGTGCGCCGCCCCGGCCAGCCCGAGGACGCCGCCAACATGATCCTGATGCTGGCCTCCGACGCCGCGTCCTGGGTGACCGGGCAGACCATCCCGGTCAACGGCGGCTACTCGTTCGCGCTCTAGGGGGAACCATGACCGACGCAGTCGTTCTGACCGAGACCCGCGGCGACGCCGGGATCGTCACGCTCAACCGGCCGCGGGTGCGCAACGCGCTCAACCTGGAGCTGCGCGAGGCCATGCAGGACGCCCTGGACGGCTTCGACGCCGACCCCGCCGTGACCGTGATCGTGCTGACCGGGGCAGGCGGGAACTTCTGCTCCGGCCGCGACCTCAAGGCCGCCGCCGCGGGCGAGCCGATGTACGCCTCGCGCGCCGCGCAGCTCGCCGCGTTCACCCGCACCTCGACGCGCAAGCCGGTCATCGCGGCCGTCGAGGGGTACGCGCTGGCCGGCGGGTTCGAGCTGGCGCTGTCGTGCGACCTGATCGTGGCGTCGCGGGAGGCGGTGTTCGGGCTGCCGGAGGTGCGGCGGAACCTGGTCGCGATCGGCGGCGGGCTGATCCGGCTGCCGCTGCGGATGCCGTACCACCTGGCCATGCAGCTCGCGCTCACCGGCGAGCACGTGGGCGCCGGCCGGCTCGCCGAGACCGGCGTCGTCAACGAGCTCGCCGACCCGGGCGAGGCGCTCACCGCGGCCCTCGGCCTGGCGGGACGGATCGCGGGCAACGGGCCGTCCGCCGTCCGCGCCGCCAAGGAGATCGTGCGGCGGGCGTTCGAGTGGGGCGGCGAGGCCGACGCGTTCGACGCCCAGCTCGCCGCCGCCGAGCCCGCGATGTCGTCCCCGGACCGCCAGGAGGGCATCCGCGCCTTCCTGGAACGGCGCGACCCGGTGTGGACCGATCGCTGACCGCCGGTAGTCTTGATGGTCATCCAGCAAGGAAAAGGAGTGGCCATGATGGCGGGGGCGGCCGTCCCGCGGCTGGGCACGCAGCCGGAGCGCACGGAGGCGTCGCGGCGGGCGCTGATCGAGGCGACCATCGAGGTGCTGGCCGGTGAGGGCTACCGGGCGGCCACCGTCGCCCGGATCCAGGAGGCGTCCGGCCTCAGCCGCGGCCTGGTCGGCTACCACTTCGGCTCCAAGGGGAAGCTGATGGAGGCGGTGGTCGACAGCATCCGGACGCAGTACCGGGACCAGACCGCCGCCGTCCAGAACCGCGCGAACATGACCGGGCTCCAGCAGGTGCTGGAGATGTTCGACTCCTACCTCACCCGGCTCGCGCGCAACCCCAAGCCCGCCAAGGTGATGCTGATCCTGGCCATCGAGTCCGGCACCGAGGACACCGCCGTGCGGCAGGCGGTGCAGGACGCCTACGCGATGATCCGCGAGACGTACGTGGGCATGCTCCGCACCGGCATGGCCGACGGCACCGTCCGCAGGTCACTCGACCCCGAGGCCCACGCGGGCGTGCTCCAGGGCATGCTGCGAGGCATCGTCCTCCAGTACTCCCTCGACCCGGAGGTCGACGTGGAGGCCATGAAGAACGCCGCCCTCGCCTCCCTGGAGCACGACCTCAGCACCGACTGAGCCGGACTACAGGCGCGTGGAGACGGTGTCGAGCAGCTCCGGCGGGACCTTCCCGGGGTGGTTCAGGGAGACGCGGTCGAGCAGGCCGCGGTAGCGGTCCGCGACCCGGGCGGCCAGGTCGTCCGGGTCGGCCACGACCCCGATGGTGTGGACGACCTCGTCCGGCATCAGATCGGCCATTGCCTGCCAGCGATCGGGCCGCCCCGACTTGGACAGGCCATGCAGGCGGTCGGCCAGGTCCCCCCAACCGTGGTGGGCCAGGACGGGCCGGTACGCGGGGGTGCTTCCGTAGAACGCGACCCGTGCACGCAGGGCCGCCACGGACGCCGCCGTCTCCTCCTCGTCGCGCCCTGTCGCGACCAGCACCGACCCGCCCACCCGGAAGCAACCGGCGTCGCGCCCATGGCGGGCCAGGGCCTCCCCTACACGCGGACGCGTGACCTCGCGCAGGTAGGCGTGCCCGCTGAACGGATGCACCAGCAGTCCATCGGCCCGTTCGCAAGCTAGATCGGTCATCGCGGGCCCCACGGCGGCCAGTAGTACGGGCGGGTCAGAGTACGAGTGGGGCGGCGGGGTGAACGCGGGCGTCATCAGCGTGTGCGTGTAGAAGGCCCCCTCGTGCTTGAGCGGGGTGCCCTCGCGCCATGCGGCCCAGATGGCCCGGAGCGCGTCCAGGTAGTCGCGCATCCGGGCCACTGGGGCGTCCCAGCCCATGGAGAAGCGCCGCACGATGTGCCCGCGCACCTGCGTGCCCAGGCCGAGCACGAACCGTCCACCCGTGAGGGTCTGCAGGTTGTGCGCCGTGTACGCGAGCGTCATCGGGGAACGGGCGAACGCGATCGCGACCGCCGTGCCCAGTTCGATCCGCTCCGTGCCGCCGGCCGCGAGGGCCAGCGGCAGGAACGGGTCGGTGTCGGTCTCCCGGGTGAACGTGCCGGCGTACCCGGCGGCCTCCTGGCGGGCGGCGCGCTCCCCCGCGTCCGGACCGAAGCCCAGCCTCGTCTCGACGAGCATCCCGGTCACCGGCCCGGAGCGGCGAGGACGTGCACCGCGCACACCGCGCCGACGCCGACCAGGTGCGCCAGCCCGAGCCGGGCGTCCGGCTGCTGCCGCGTGCCCGCCTCGCCGCGCAGCTGCGCCGTGACCTCGGCGATCTGGCCGACGCCCGTGGGCCCGACCGGATGCCCCATCGCCAGCAGGCCGCCGGACGGGCTCACCGCGACCCGGCCGCCGATGGCGAACTCGCCGTCCGCCAGCCGTCCCGGGCCCTCGCCGTCCCCGCACAGGCCCATGGCCTCCACGTACTGGAGCTCCTCGATGGTGAACGCGTCGTGCAGCTCCACCACGTCCAGGTCGGCGGGGGCGATCCCTGCCTCGGCCACGGCCTGCGCGGTGGTGGTGCGGGTCAGCTCGGCGTCGAAGCTCTTGGCGCCGTACAGCTCCTCGCTGCGCTGCACGGACGACAGCACGCGCACCGCCCGCCCCGCGTCCAGCCCGAACCCCTGGATCGCGTCCTCCGACACCACCAGCGCCGCCGCCGCACCCTCTCCGACCGGGCAGCACTGCAATCGGGTCAGCGGCCCGGCGATCGGCCGGTCCTCCAGGACCTCCTCCAGCGTCCGCGCCTTCTGCCGCTGCGCGAACGGGTTGCGGGCGCCGTTGCCGTGGTTCTTCACCGCGACCCGCGCCAGGTCCTCGGGGCCGCCGCCGCGCGTGCGCAGGTACTCCTCGGCCAGCAGCCCGTAGTGGACGGGCGGGATCACCAGCCCGGCGTCCGGACGCGGCAGCCCGGTCAGGTGCTCGGCACGGGCGACCTTCCCGACCTTGTCGACGCCGACGGCCAGGGCCACGTCCGCGAAGCCCGCCGCGACGTCCCGGCAGGCCAGCCGGAACGCCGACGACCCCGACGCCGACGCGTTCTCCACCTGCGTCATCGGGATCCCGGTCGCGCCCAGGTGCCGCAGCATCGGCCGCGACACCGCCATGCCCAGCCGGGTCGCGGCCGTGTAGGCGACCTGCACGCCCGTCCATTCCAGCCCGGCGTCCGCGAGCGCGCGGCGGACCGCGGTCACGCCCAGCTCGACGAAGCTGGTGTCGCTCGCCCGCTGGAAGCGGTGCAGGCCCACACCGATCACGTACACGGGGCGGAGGTCGCCCAGTCGCAGGGTCGTCATCGGTTGTCCGCTCCGTTCCTCTTCTGGAAGACCAGGACGCCGCCGTCGGCCGCCGCCGTCACAGCCGCGCCCGCCGCGTCCACGCCCGCGCCGACACGGGCGCGCAGCACCGGGCCCTCCTCCAGCTGGATCCCGGCGATGGCCGCGGGCGTGGGCACGGCCGGGTCGGGATGCTCGTGGACGGTCAGCAGCGCCAGCACGGTCCCGTTCCCGCTCAGCTCCACCGGCTCCAGGTCGTCGCCGTGCGCGCCGCACCTCTCGCAGCCGAAGTCCTGCACGGGGAACGCCGTACGGCCGCAGCCCCGGCAACGCACCCCGCGCAGCGGTAGCGCCTTCTCTTCACTCACTTGCTCTCCTCGTGCAGCAGGCAGGCCACACGGTGTACAGAAGCACCGGGGCCGTCGCCCGCGTCGGTCAGTACGGGGTCGATCTCGGCGCAGCGCGCCATCGCCTGCGGGCAGCGGCCCCGGAACCGGCACCCGCTCGGCGGGTTCGCCGGGTCGGGCTGCTCGCCGCGCAGCTCGATCCGCTCGCGGCCGCGCTGCCGTACCGGATCGGGCTCCGGCACCGCCGACAGCAGCGCCTTCGTGTACGGGTGCAGCGGCGAAGCCACCAGTTCGGCCGCGTCGCCCTCCTCCACCACCCGGCCGAGGTACATCACCACGATCCGGTGCGTCAGATGCCGGACGGTGGCGAAGTCGTGCGAGATCAGCAGCGTCGCCAGGCCCTTCCCGGCCTGCAGCTCCAGCAGCAGGTTGAGGATCTCCGAACGGGTCGACAGGTCCAGCGCGGAGGTCGGCTCGTCGGCCACCAGCACGCGCGGCGACAGGGCCATCGCCCGCGCGATCGCGACCCGCTGCCGCTGCCCGCCCGACAGCTCGTCGGGGTAGCGCCGCGCCATGGCCGGGTCGAGCGCGACCTGCTCCAGCAGCCCGGCCACCCGGGCGGAGCGCTCGGCGCGGGACCCGACGCGGTGCACGGCCAGGGGCTCGGCCACGGCGTGCTCGACCGTCTTGGTCGGGTCGAGCGAGCCGTACGGGTCCTGGAAGATCACCTGGAGGTCGCGGCGGACGCGCTTCAGATCCCGGCCGCGCAGCCGGGTGATGTCGCGGCCGTCCAGCTCGACCCGTCCCGCGTCGGGCGCGGCCAGCCGGGACACCAGCCGGCCGACGGTCGTCTTGCCCGACCCGGACTCGCCGACCACGCCCACGGTCTCGCCGGCGGCCAGGTCGAGGTCCACGCCGTCCACCGCCCGGACCCCGCCGGACGGGCGGCCCAGCAGGTCGCGGCCGGTCGGGAACGTCTTGCGCAGCCCGCGCGCGGTCAGCAGCGGCGTGCTCATCGTGCCTCCTGGAGCTCGATCTCACCGGCCGCCACCCGCAGGCACCGGGTGGCGTGCCCGGCCTCCTGGGATTCGGCGGGCTCGGTCGTGGCGCACGCGTCGGCGGCGTACTCGCAGCGCGGCCGGAACCGGCAGCCGGACGGGAAGGCCCCGGCGGGCGGCACCCGGCCCGGGATGACGTCGAGCCGGGTGCGCGGCGCCCGGCCGGTCGGGACCGAGCGCAGCAGCGCCCGCGTGTACGGGTGCCGCGCCGTCCCGAACACCTCGGTGACCGCCGCCCGCTCGACGACGTGGCCCGCGTACATCACGACCACGTCCTCGCAGAACTCGGCCACCACGCCCAGGTCGTGGGTGACCAGCAGCACCGCCATGCCGGACTCGCGCTGCAGGTCGCGCAGCAGCCCGAGGATCTCGGCCTGGATCGTCACGTCCAGCGCGGTGGTCGGCTCGTCGGCGATCACCAGCCGGGGATCGCAGGCGATCGCCGCGGCGATCATCACGCGCTGCTGCATGCCGCCCGACAGCTCGTGCGGGTAGGCGCGCAGCCGCCGCGCCGCGTCCGGGATGCCGACCCGGTCGAGCAGTTCCCGGGCCCGCGCCCGGGCGGCGCCGCGGCGCTCCCCCAGGTGCAGGCGGCGCGACTCGGCGATCTGGTCGCCGACGGTCATGGTCGGGTCGAGGCTGGACATCGGCTCCTGGAAGATCGTGCCGATGGTCCGGCCGCGCACCGCGGCCAGCTCCCGCTCCTTGCACCGGAGCAGGTCGCGGCCGTCCAGCAGGACGCCGCCCGCCACCGCCCGCACGCCCTTCGGCAGCAGGCCCAGCACGGCCATCGCGGTCATCGTCTTCCCGCAGCCGGACTCCCCGATCAGCGCCACCGCCCCGCCGGACGGGACGTCGAAGGTCACGTCGTGCACCAGCCGAGGCTGCGGCGCGTGCCCCCCGACCAGATCGAGCGTCAGCCCGCTGACACTCAGCACGGACTCCGCTTCGCTCATGACCTCTCCCTCCCGGCCACGGAGTCGCGCAGCCTGTCACCGAGCACGTTGAACGACAGGACCGTCAGCAGGATCGCGATCCCGGACGGCAGCACCGAGTAGGGCGCCTCGAACTGGTTCTCGTACGCCGCCTTGAGCATCGAGCCCCAGCTGGCCTCCGGCGGCTGCACGCCCAGCCCGAGGAAGCTCAGGCTCGCCTCCGCCAGCAGCGCGAAGCCCATCAGCAGCGTGACCTGGACGAGCAACGGGGCGCGGATGTTCGGCAGCACGTGCACCAGCAGCACCCGGCGGGTGCTCGCGCCGATCGCCTCCGCCGAGGCGATGTAGGTCTCCTCGGCGACGACCATGGTGGCGCCGCGCACGACCCGGAACAGGTGCGGGGCGAACACGATCCCGATCGCGACCATCGCGTTGGTCAGCGACGGCCCCATGACCGCGATGATCGCCAGCGCGAACACGATCGCGGGGATGCTCAGCAGCGTGTCCGACAGCCGGTCGGCGACCGCGTCGAACACCCCGCGCCGCAGCCCGGCCAGCAGCCCCGCCGGGACGCCCAGCGCCAGCCCGACCGCCAGCGAGATCAGCGGCGCGACCAGCGAGATCCGGGCCGCGTAGATGACCCGGCTGGCCACGTCCCGGCCGAAGTCGTCGGTGCCGAGGGGGTGCTCGGCGCTCATCCCGGCGAACCGGTCGAAGAGGTTCTGCGCGTTGGGGTCGTGCGGGGCGACCAGCGGTGCCGCGATCGCGAGCACGGCCAGCAGCACCAGGTAGGCGGCCGCGGCGATGGCGGACGGGCTGGACAGCATCGCCCGCAGCAGCCCGGGCCGCTTCCGCGCCGAGCTCGGAACGACCGCGTCCGCGTCCGCCGTCCCGGCGGAGGCAGTGGTGACCGTGCTCACGCCGTCCTCACTTTCGGGTTGATCCAGCCGTAGGCGACGTCCACGAGGAGGTTGGCCAGGACGACCACGACGGCGGCGAAGATGACGAAGCCCTGGAGGACGGGGTAGTCGCGTTCCAGGACGGAGTTGACCGCCAGGGTGCCCAGGCCGGAGATGCCGTACACGGCCTCGACGACCACCGTGCCGCCGAGCAGCTTGCCGGTCTGGAGGCCGAGGACGGTCACGACCGGGATGGCGGCGTTGCGGAGGACGTGGCCGCGGACGAGCCGGGTGCCGGACGCGCCGCGCGCCCGCGCCGTCCTGATGTACGGCTTGGCCAGCACGTCGGCGACGCCGCCGCGGGTGTGGCGGGCGATCTCGGCGGCGACGGCCAGGCCGAGGGTGACCGCGGGCAGGATGAGGTGCAGCAGCCAGGTGCCGACGCCTTCGCTGAGCGGCGCGTACGCGGTCGCCGGGAACCACGGGTTGACCAGCGCGAAGAAGGTGACCAGCACCAGCCCGATCCAGAAGCTGGGCATCGCGATGCCGACGGTGGCGACCGTGGAGACGATCCGGTCGGTCCAGCCGCCCTGCCGCAGCCCGGCCATGGTGCCCGCGCCGACGCCGAAGACGGTGGCGAACAGCAGCGCCATCAGCGCGACGGACAGGGTGGCGGGGGCGGCGTCGCCGAGCAGCCGGGTGACGGGCAGCTCGGAGAACATCGACGCGCCGAGGTCGCCGCGCAGCAGCCCGCCCAGCGAGTGGCCGTACTGGACGATCAGCGCGTCCTCCAGGCCGAGCTGCTCGCGGATGCGGGCGACCTCGTCGGGGGTGGCGCGTTCCCCGGCCAGCAGCTGGGCGGGGTCGCCGGGAACCAGCCGGATCAGCAGGAACGTCAGCAGGTGCACCAGCCAGATGACCAGGACGGCGGAGGCCAGCCGGCGCGTGAGTCTCGCCATGTTCATGGGGTTCAGTCCTCCGGGTGCGGCTCAGCCGGCGACGTGGGTGCCGCGGAACTCGTAGGTGCCGGTCGGCGGGATGACGATCCCGCCGGCGTCCGGCTGGACGCCGACGACGTTGTCGGGGGCGCAGATGGGGATGATCGGCGGGCCGGCCTCGTACGCCTTGCGGAACAGGTCCCGGAGCGGGCCCTGCTGACCGGCGGTGTCGAGGCGGCGGCGGGCCTCGGCGAGGCGCGCGGGGCCGTCGGGCACCTGGAAGCGTCCGGGGTTCACGGCGCCGCCGGGCAGGTAGTAGTCGGCGATGAACGTGGACGGGTCGGGGCGGCCGACGTCGATGGGCGTGACCATCAGGTCGAACTTGCCGGTGCGGAGGGTCGGGGTGGACTGGGCGGTGTCGACGACGCGCAGTTCGGCGCGGATGCCGATGTCCTTGAACTGGGCCTGGAGGGCCTCGGCGAGGATCTGGTACTGGGTGATGTTGGCCGAGGTGATGGTGAGCGTCAGCGGCTCGCGGCCCTCGCCGTGGCCGGCCTCGGCGAGGAGGCGGCGGGCGCGGGCGGGGTCGTGCACCGCCTCGGGCCGCGCGTCGAGGCCGGGCACGTGCGGCCAGTACTGCTGGATGAACGGCTGGACGGTCGGGGTGCAGCCGTCGTTCTGGAGGTTCTCGTCGATGCTGGCGCGGTCGATGGCCTGGCTGAGCGCGGTCCGGACGCGCGGGTCCTTGAGGCCGGGGCGGGCGGTGTTGACGACGGCGGTGTAGATGAGCGTGCGGGGCTTGCTCAGCAGCGTGATCCCGGCCGACTTGAGGCGGGCGGTGTGGGAGGGGCGCAGGTAGGCGGCGTCGAGCTGGCGGGACAGCAGGGCGCGGAGCCGGGTGCTGTCGTCGGTCATCGTGATGATCTTGAGCCGGGGCATCGTGACCGAGCCGGCGTCCCAGTAGCCGTCCCACTTCTCGTAGGTGACCTGGCGCATGGTGTAGGAGGCGATCCGGTACGGGCCCGCGCCGACCGGGCGCTTGGCCAGGTCGGGGGAGTTCACCGCGCGCGGGCTGATGATCATTCCGGCCTCGCCGGCGAGCACGCCGAGCAGGTGGCCGCCGGGTCCGGCCAGCCGCAGCCGCACGTGCAGCGGGTCGACGACCTCGACGGCGCGGACGACCTCCAGGTCGCCGGCGACGGTGCTCTTGGGCTGCTTGCCGTGCTCCAGGCTGGCCTTGACGGCGGCGGCGTCGAGGGCGGCGCCGTCCTGGAACCGGACGCCCGCGCGGAGGGTGAGGTCGAAGGTGAGGCCGTCGTCGGACAGCTTCCACGCGGTGGCGAGGCCGGGCTCGAACTCCCCGGACTCGCCGATCTTGATCAGCGCGTCGTAGACCGGATGCAGGAAGATCAGGTCGAACTGGGCGCCGCGGTGCGGGTTCAGGGTGGTCGCCCGGGTGGAGTACCCCCAGCGGAACTCGGGTGTGCGGTCGGCCGGTCCGCCCGTCCCGCAGGCGGCGGTGACGGACGCGGTCAGCGCGAGCGCGAGCGCGGCGGCGGCGGGCGTGCGGTGCCTCGTTCGCCGGGGGTGGTGGCGCTCGCGTCGACACCGTCTCGGGCCTGGCCCCATGGCGTCCTCCTCGGAGTGGTCGCTCCGGTGTTTCCTCAAGTGGCGGCAGCGAAGTGCGGTGAACGTAACAAACTTCCTGGACGGCTAGCAAGTACTTGACGGGACCGGTCCACGGTGCCTTCGCATGGCGCGCGGAAACCCGGTGGGGCCTGCGCCGGGTCCGCCCGGCTACCGGGGCAGGCGGGCCGAGGCGGGCGGGGTCGCCTTCGGACGGCCCACCCGCGTGACGTTGAGGAGCCGCGACGGGTCGTCGATCCCCAGGAGCCGGGCCAGCCGCTGCTTGGTGATCTCCACGTCGATGATCTGGCTGACCGGATGGGTCGTGTAGCCGAGCGTCGACAGCGTCAGCCACTGGCGCATCAGGACGCGCCCCAGCGCGACCTGCTCGCCGTCCGTGCAGCCGGGCCGGCCCACCAGGACGACGACCTCGCCGTCATAGTCGAGCGTCCTGCGGGACGAGGACGCCATCAGCTTGGGAACCCCGAGGCGGCGCAGCAGCGGGTAGCCGCGCCGGGACAGCGCCGCCCGCAGCGCACGCGTCTCCATGCGGGTCAGGCCCAGGGCGCGGTCGGTGAGGCCGTCCTGCTCGTAGCGCGGGTCCTCGGGGTCGAGGCGCAGCCACGCGCGCAGCTCACGGGCGATGGGCGGGGTCGAGAACAGGTGCCGGTCGGCGTCGTAGGCCAGCTCGATCAGCTCGCGGCACGGGACGCGGCGCACCTCCGCCTTCTCCTCGGCGGCCAGCTTCTCCAGGCGGCCGATCACCGCCTCGTCCAGGCGCCCCGGCTCGTACGCGCCGCGCCCGGTACGGCGGTCGCGCACGTCCTGCGCCGTGAACGGCGTCGTGTACGGCGCCGGGTACCGGCCCTCCACCCCGGCCAGGTACCCCGCCCGGCGGTCGGCCTCGGAGTGGTCCTGCCGGAACTCCACCCGCAGGCCCGCGTCCGCGCACACGATCAGGCACGTCTCGGTGAACGCGCCCAGCGCGAGCCGCAGATCCCGGCCGGCGGGATCGCCGACCGGGAGCGTGCGGGCCGGGTCCCACCCGATCTCGACCGAGTCCTCGCGGTAGCGGAGCACCCAGGGCTGGGTGTTGTGCGCGCTGGGCGCGCGCCAGAAGTCCGGTTCCAGTTCCCGCAGTGCGTCGGGCTTCAATGGAAGCCTTTCTCGTAGAACGTGTATCCGTGCAGGGGACGTCCGCCCATCGCTTCGTATTGTGCCGCCGAACCGGGGTTGGCGCGCTCCACATACGTGCTGCGGAGGAATTCATATCCGCCGGCCCGCACATTGCGCAGCAGCTCGCGCGAGAGCAGCCGCATGTAGCCGCGCCCCTGCGCCTCCGGAACCGTGCCCTTGATGATGAGAACGGCGTCGCGGCGGTACCGGGACCGCGTGAGCAGCAGCCGGAGCTGGTTGGGCAGGCCCAGGTCGCCGCCCGTCTTCACGACGAACTCGGAGATGTCCGGGACGCACAGCACGAACGCCACCGGCCGCCCCGCCCTGGTCAGGTACAGCAGCAGCGACTCGTCGATCAGGTGCGCCAGGCCGTCGGTCGCCCGGTCGAGCTGCTCGGCGGAGATCTCGGTGTAGTAGCCGAGCTGGGCGAAGCTCGCGTTCAGCATCTCGCGCAGGATGGGCAGTTGCGCGCGGAACCGTTTCCTGTCGCCGCGGTGCAGGACCAGGTCCTCGGCGGCGATCCGGGCGTCGTCGAAAGGGAACGCGGCCTCGGGATCGGCGGTCGCCGGGCAGATCCAGGTGTCGGACTCGAAACGGCGCGAGAAGCCGCAGGTCTCGTACGCGCGCGGGTAATAGGGGTGATTCCATGCGCTGTCGATGAAACCGCGTTCCGCGTACCCGGAGGTGATCACCCCGCCGGCCTGGTTGGGCAGCAGCGACACCGGCCCGAACGCCGCGTCCCGGCCCGCCGCCCGCCCCGCCGCGCAGATCGCGCCGAACAGCGCCTCGGGCACGCCGTCCTCGTCCAGGAACTCCGTCAGCCCGAACAACTGGAGGCGCTTGCCGAGCTTGGCGTCGAAGGCGGCGTCCGTGTGCAACGTCGTCCGGCCGACGACCCGGCCGGACGCGTCCCGGAGCAGGTGCAGCCGCACGCCCGGGACCTCGCCGCGATGCCAGCCGCGGATCTGCTGCGCCAGCACCGGGACGTGCCGCGGGTCGCGCCCGTACACGCGGCGCGTGAACGCGACGAACTCCCGCAGGTCGCGGCGGCCCTCCACCGCCGCGAACGCGAAGCTCACCGGCGCTCACGGACGACCGGCGGCCCCTGCTCCTCGCCCGACAGCGCCGTGAACTCCGGAATGTGCGCCATGACGTCGCCCTCGGCCCGCCACACCCCGTTGCTGTACCCCTCCGGCTCGGCGTTGTAGAGCCGGATGTAGCCGCCCGTCGCGTTCTTCCGCCCGTCCGTCACCCACACCATCAGCTTGCGGTGGTGGCGGCTGCGGGCGAACCGGAGCAGCGCGTCCCGGTCGCTGAAGAACGCCAGCGTGCCCAGCGTGTACGGGAACTCCCAGTACACCTTGTGCCAGCGGTAGCCCTTCATCCGCTTCATGTCGCGGACCATCCGGTACCAGGTGAAGGTGAGCGTGATGATCGAGACCGGGCCGCGGTACCGGGTCGCGCCGACGAACATCGCGGTGGCCTGCCCCTGCGGCGGCGCCTTGCTGAAGTCGGTGGTCCGCATCAGGACGCCTCCTTGACGAGGTAGGTGTTCTTGAGCCTGCTCGCGCCCTCGAACGGCCCCTCGTTCTCGGCGAACACCCGGACCCGCAGGTCGCCGGCCGCCGGATCCTCCTTGAGCGACTCGGCGAAGTCCCGCGACACCGACGCCAGATGGTCGAGGACCCCCCTGCGGCACGTCTCGACCAGGATCGCGGTGGCCTCCTCGTCCAGCTCCACGCCGGGGCGCAACTCGATGTTGACGACCGGACGCGACTCCAGGTCGGGCAGCTCCTCCAGCGACATGCAGAACCGGGCGATGTCGGCGGCGTACGGGTTGCCCTCGTACAGGCCGTACTCCACGTCCTGCGGGTAGAGGTTCGCGCCCATGTAGGAGACCGTGCTGTCGGCCCGCCCGAACAGGAACAACAGCGGGAGCGCCATCCGCTCGTCCGCCGTCGCCCTGCGGCAGTCCGCCCAGCGCTCCGGATCGCGGCGGATGATCTCCTTGACCCGGGTCAGCGGATGCAGCCGCGCCTCGTCGCCCACGTTGTAGCGCAGCTTGGGCTGCAGGCAGCTCTTGGTGTTGATCGTGCAGAGCAGCTCGCCGCGCCCGTTGACCTCCAGGAACGTCTCCAGCGGGTTGTAGTGGAAGATCATCGGCAGCCGCTGCTCGTCCTCGCCCAGCAGCTCGCGGCGCAGCTCCGGATCCGCCGCCAGCCGCCTGCGCAGCCACACCGTGAACCCGGTCTCCGCGCCCATCCCGATCGTCAGGTCGCTCGCCCCGTACGCGGAACGGACCTCCTCGAAACGCCGCTCCAGGTACGCGCGCAGCGCCTCGGTCATGCCCTCGCCGCCGACCATCCCCCGGATCCGGTACCGCTCCCAGGGGAACCCGATCGCGTCCAGGCGGTCCTGCAGATGCTTCAGGAACGGCGGGTACGCGGTGATCACGTAGTCGTAGCCGGGGCCGAAGTGCTCCAGCGTGTCCACGATCTTCTCGAGGTCGGGACCGGTGTTCTTCACCATCGCGATCCGCGTCATCGCCGTCCCGGTGGTGGTGCCGGTGGCCCAGGCGCCCATCGAGTAGCCGTTGATCACGAACAGCTTCTCGCCGGGGAAGACCAGCTCGATGTACCCGGCCGCGTTCCGGTAGATCGCCTTCAGCTCGCGCGGGCCCCGCACCCAGTTGTACGGCTTGCCGGTGGAGCCGGACGACTCGTCCACGACCACCCCGGCCCGGTGCAGCCGGCCCTCCTGGCAGCGGCTGGCCTCGTCGTACACGCCCGCGTAGTTCTGCTTGGTCATCTCCGGGAAGTCGGCCAGCCGGCGCGGCCGCCGCCCGCCCGCGTGCCGCCGCACGAAGTCGCGGTACGCGGGGACGTCCACCGCGCCGAACTCGCAGGCCACGCGGGCGTGCCGGGCGGCCAGCCGGTCGAGCGCCGGATGGTAGCCGCGGGCCACCAGCCGCCACACGGCCGGGTGCAGGGACGCCGTCCGGTACGCCCCGGTGAGCGCCCACGAGTAGCCCTGGAGGCGGGCCCGGCGCCACCGCTCCCGCAGGGTCAGCCGCCCCAGCCGCGGCGCGAGCCGCTCCGTGAACCCCGCCGCCGTCTCCACTGCCGCCATGATCCCCCCGTCACCACCCGCGCGGTGTCCGGCCTGTCACCGTTCCTTCAGGATTGTGATCATTGAATCGGCAGAGTAGTCGAGGCGCCACCCGTCGTACTACTCAACGCGACCCCGGCGGCGTACTCATCCCTCGCGCGCGAAGGGCCCGCGGGACGACTCGCCGCGGGCCCCGCCGGAGAGCGGCTCAGTGCCCCCGGTCGATCCACTCCTGCAGGTGGGGCGCCTCCGCCCCGATCGTGGTGCTGTCGCCGTGCCCGGTGTGGACGACCGTCTCCGGCGGCAGTTCCAGCAGCCGGTCCCGGATCGAGGCGATGATCAGGTTGAAGTCGGAGAACGACCGCCCGGTCGCCCCCGGCCCGCCCTGGAAGAGGGTGTCGCCGCTGAACAGCACCCCCAGATCGGGGACGTAGAAGCAGACCGCGCCGGGCGCGTGCCCCGGCGTGTGGATCACCTCGATCCGGGTGCCCGCGACCTCGAGGACCTGGCCGTCCGCCAGCTCCCCTGTCGGCCTGCGCTCGGTGTGGGTGAGCCGCCACACCGGCAGGTCGGCCGGATGCAGCAGGATCTCCGCCCCGGTCGCGTCGGCCAGCTCCGGGGCCACCCGCACGTGGTCGTCGTGGGCGTGCGTCGCCAGGACCGCCACCAGCCTGCGGTCCCCGACCACCTCCCGGATCGCCTCCGCGTCGTGCGGCGCGTCGACGACCACGCACTCGGCGTCGTCCCCGAGCACCCACACGTTGTTGTCGACGTCGAAGGTCTGGCCGTCCAGGGAGAAGGTCCCCGAGGTGACGGCGTGGTCGACGCGGGCGCTCACGGGAAGATCACCACCGAGCGCAGCACGTCGCCGTGGTGCATCTTGGTGAACGCGGCCTCTACCTCGTCCAGCGCGATCGTCTCGGACACGAACGCGTCCAGGTCGAGCCGCCCCTGCCGGTACAGGTCGATCAGCATCGGGAAGTCGCGGGAGGGCAGGCAGTCGCCGTACCAGGAGGACTTCAGCGCCCCGCCCCGCCCGAACACCTCCAGCAGCGGCAGCTCCAGCCGCATCTCCGGGGTGGGCACCCCGACCAGGACCACGGTCCCGGCCAGGTCGCGGGCGAAGAACGCCTGCTCGTAGGTCTCCGGCCGGCCCACCGCGTCGATCACCACGTCCGCGCCGAACCCGCCGGTCAGCTCGCGGATCCCCGCCACCGGGTCGGCCGCGGACGCGTCGATCGTGTGGGTGGCGCCCAGCCCGGTGGCCCACTCCAGCTTCCGGGCGTCGATGTCCACCGCGATGATCTTCGCGGCGCCGGCCAGCCGCGCCCCCGCGACCGCGGCGCTCCCGACCCCGCCGCAGCCGATCACCGCGACGCTGTCGCCCCGGGTCACCCCGCCGGTGTTGATCGCGGCGCCCAGCCCGGCCATCACCCCGCAGCCCAGCAGCCCGGCCGCGGCAGCGCTCGCTTCCGGGTCCACCTTGGTGCACTGCCCCGCCGCCACCAGCGTCTTCTCCGCGAACGCGCCGATGCCGAGCGCGGGCGACAGCTCCGTCCCGTCCGCCAAGGTCATCTTCTGCTTCGCGTTGTGGGTGTCGAAGCAGTACCAGGGACGGCCCCGCAGGCACGCCCGGCACTGCCCGCACACCGCCCGCCAGTTCAGGATCACGAAGTCGCCGGGCTCCACCTCGGTGACGCCGTCCCCGACCTCCTCGACCACCCCGGCGGCCTCGTGGCCCAGCAGGAACGGGAACTCGTCGTTGATACCGCCTTCCCGGTAGTGCAGGTCGGTGTGGCAGACCCCGCACGCCTGCACCTTCACCAGGGCCTCACCCGGACCCGGGTCGGGCACCAGGACGGTCTCCACCGAGACCGGCTCGCCCTTGCCCTTGGCCACCACTCCGCGGACTTCATGCGCCATGGACAGTTCCCTCCTCGTGGACGGCATCGTCGCCGCCCACCCTAGGCCGCCCGGCCTGCGGCGCTCGCCTGGTGACCGGGCCTTGGCGACAGGCCCTATCATCACCGTCCCCGGCCCGCCCTATGCACTCCGTCCTGTGGAAAACCTCAGCGCAGCGCTTCCTTCCACGCCCGCCCGCACGCCCGCCCGGCAGGGATCCCGCCGAGCCGCTCCGTCAGCATCGTGTTCTGCGGCTGGAGGAAGGAGAACCGGTAGGGCGAGCCCGCCGCGGTGAGCTTCATCCCGCCGCCGAAGTAGTACCAGGGGAAGGTGACCTTGCCGATCCCGGACGCGGCGACGTCGAACACGACCCCCGCGTGCCCGCCGTCCAGGTGGGCGGCCAGGCCGGGCCGCCCCGACCGCTTCTCGACCTCGCGGAGCTGGCCGCCGGTGAGCGCGCCCCGCCCGTACGCCTCGAACGTCAGCCGCCCGTCCCCCAACCGCAGCGTCCCCGGCGCGCTCCCCGTGGACCCCATCATCAGCCACACCACGGTCCGCAGTTCCTGAGTGATCATCACGTCTCCCCCGTGCGTCGACTGCCGCGTTCACGGTAGGCAGGCACCGGTCCCGGACGACACGGCTCCGCGTCCCGGTCCCGCCCGGCCACCCCTCAGGACAAGCGGCCACCGCGCGCTGCCGGCGGCGTCCAGCAAAAAGCCCCGGCACCAGTTTGCCGGAGCTTTTGCTGACAGCCATCAGCGCCCGAAGAACCCGAAGTCGCCGAAGTTGCCGAAGTCACCGTGGCGCCCGAAGTCACCGTGGCGGTTGAAGTCGCCGAAGCGGCCGAAGTCACCGTGGCGGCCGAAGTCGCCGTGATCCCGGAAGTCGCCGCGGTCGTGCCGGTACCCGTTGTCGCGGCCGTTGTTCCACCAGTCGCCGTACCGGTCGCCGTCTCCGTGATGGTCCTTGACGACCTGCTGGCCGGTGGTGGCCGAAGCGCTGATGGCGGTGACCCCCAGGAGTCCTGCGAGCGTCATTACCGCTGTCATCAGACCAATGATAATGAGGCGCATACCTTCATTCCTTTCCGTGTAATTTACGCTTCGCCTCTCGCCCTCTTTGATCTGTATGGGTCTTTCCAACGAGCCTAGGAAGAATGTGTTTTATGCAAACCTAACGACCGGTCAAGCCTCCCCAAAACCGCCCGCGCCCCAGGATCATCGCCACGGCGCAGCCCGGCCCCGCGGGCTCTCCGCGACGGCGCGGGCGAGAACGAAGACCTGGCGGAAGAAACCCCGCGCCGCCCCTGCCCTGAGGGCTTCGCGGGCTCAGACGGCTTCGTTCAGGTCGTCCAGCCGCCGCAGTTCGTCGCGTACGGCCTCGCGCTCGCCGGGGGTCAGCTCGACGCGCGCGGCCTCGTCCACCAGTTCCCTGGCCCGGCCGCCCTCCTCCATGTGCACGGCGACGTCGGCGCGCAGGACCAGCGCCTCGACCCGCTGCGCCGCCGTCAGGCCGTCCGCGTCCGCGAGGAGGTGATCGAGGATCTTGGCGGCTCCGGCGAAGTCCTCCTTGGAGTTCACGTACAGCCGTGCCGTGTGGAGGGCGCGGCCGACCTTGTCCTTGGGCGCGGGCCGGTGCTCGAAGTGGTCGGAGATCGGCTGGCCGATGCGCAGCTGGTTGCCGTCCGGGTCGGTCACCAGGAACTGGCGGACGCCGTACGACATGTCGCCGAGCCGGCCGATCCGGGGCAGCCCGCGCGCGGGGATCCGGCCGAGCGCGGCCTTGAGGTTGCCGCGGAACGCCGCGTACAGGCCGTCGACATCAGTGGTCAGGACGTAGCAGCTGAAGAGGCCGGTGTTCGGGTCGTGCGCCTTCATGCCCCCGAACTGCACCTCGATGTCGCCGTAGCGGACCGCCAGGAAGGGGTAGGGGCGCGTCTCCCGGAAGGTCAGCTCGAACCCGAGCGCCTCGTAGAACGCCCAGCAGTCGTCGATGTCCCGGCAGGGAAAGATCGGAATGGTCTTCTCGGCCATGCCGTCACGGTAGGACCCGATCACACCGCTAGTCAAACTTGAATAGCCAGTCCCGCGCCGCACGGCCGCGGTGCGGGCGGCACGCCCAGCGGGTCAGGCAGGACCCAGGAGGTCCCAGCGGTTGCCGGCGATGTCGAGGAAGACGGCGACGCGCCCGTAGGGCTCCGTCCGGGGCGGCTTGACGAACTCGACACCGGCGGCCGTCATGCGCGCGTGGGCGGCGTCGAAGTCGTCCACCTGGAGAAAGAACCCCACGCGTCCGGCGACCTGGTTCCCGACGGCGGGGGTCTGCTGCGGGCCGTCCGCGCGGGCGAGCAGGATGCCGGTCTCGGCGCCCGGCGGCCGGACGACGACCCACCGTTTCGGACGGCCGTCATTCGTCCGCGACGGAGAGTCCTCGACCAGGTCGAAGCCCAGGGCGCGGGTGTAGAACTCGATGGCGGGATCGTAGTCGTCCACGACGATCGTGATCAGGTCGAGTCGCATCCGGCGAGGATAGTCAGCAGGCGTGCCACTTCCGCGGGGAACGGGGCGGCGCGCAGGGCGGACAGGGCGCGCTCGCGATACTCCCCGATCATCTCGGTGGTGACGGAGACGGCGCCGGTGGCGGCGATGATCGCGCGGGCCTCGGCCGCGCCCGCCTCGTCCAGGCCGGGATCGCCCAGCAGCGCGCCGAGCCGCAGCCGCTGCGCCGGGTCTGCGCGCCGCACGGCCAGGGCGACGACCACGGTCGACTTGCCCTCCCTCAGGCGGCCGGGGTGCCCCATCACGTCCTCCAGGTCGTCGCACATCTGGAACGCCTGGCCGAGCGGCAGCCCGTAGGCGCTGCACGCCGCCAGGACCCGCGCGTCAGCGCCCGCGGCGGCCGCGCCGATGTGCAGCGGCCGCTGGACGGTGTAGCTGCCCGACTTGTACCGGTCGACGGTCAGCGCCTGCTGGACGGTGCCGGTCGCGCAGAGGTCCAGGTACTGGCCCACCACGAGTTCGGTGCGCATCCGGGCGAACATCCGCCGGGCCTCGCGCATCGAGCCGAACAGCTCGTCCGCCCAGCTCGCGCACAGGTCGCCCAGCAGCACCGCGGCGTTCTCGCCCAACCCCGGCAGGGGCAGGTAGCGGGCGTGGTGCAGCTCGACGGCGGCCCCGAGGCGCACCACCGTAGGGTCGTCGGGATCGCCGCCACCCGCCAGCCAGCCGCAGTAGCAGTACATCGGCCGCAGGCGCTCCCCGCCCCCGCCCAGGAAGTCCCGCAGGACACTCACCGGCACGGCCAGGTGCGCGCCAGCGTCGGTGGCCAGTTTGTCTTGGAGCGTGCGATCGAGGAACGCGTCCACCGCCGCACGGAACCCTGCCAGCAGATCGCTGTCGCTGCGCGTGCTGAACGTCGTCACCGGCATGCCCCCTGCCCGTCCGCCTCACACCACGGCAGACGGTAACAACACGGAACGACCCAAACCCTTTCTGTTGCGACAGACTGGGGCACCCCGCGCGGAGACCCTTTCCAGACCCGTCAGTCGCACAGGGCGGCGGAGACGGCGCGTCCCTGGTCGTCCTCCTGGGCCTGGGTGCCGCCGGGGTTGAGGTTGATCATGACGGTGACCTGCCGGCGGCCGTCCAGGGTCACGCCGGACTTGGCGGTGTAGCCGAGCATGTCCCCGCCGTGGCCCCAGAACTCGCCTTCGCAGCCGTCCAGCTGGAACCTCTGCAGGCCCAGCCCGTACTCGCTGCCCGAGGAGCCACCGGTGGGCCGGGTCGTCATCATCTCGCGCTGCTGGTCCGGTCGCAGCAGCCTGCCCCTGACCAGCGCGCCGAGGAACCGGTTCACGTCCGCGGCACTGGAGATCATGTCGCCGCCGCCGAACGCCATGGAGGCGTTGAGCTCGGTGAGGTCGAGCAGCTCGGACCCCGCCCGCACGTACCCGCGCGCATGCCCGCTGCCGATGCCGGTCTCGTCCCCGGGCACGGACGTGTCGCGCAGGTGCAGCGGCCGCACGATGCGCCGGTCGATCTCCTCCCCGTGCGAACGACCGGTCACACGCTCGATGATCATGGCGACCAGGATGTAGTTGGTGTTGGAGTAGCTCCACTGCGACCTGGGCTCGAAGAGCCTGTCATGGTCGAGCGCGACCTGCAGGAGCTCGCGCGGATCGTGATCCTCGTACCGGTGCTCGATGAAGTGCTGCGGCGAGAGGAGCCGCAGGTAGTCCGGCAGGCCGGTCGTGTGCTGGAGGAGGTTCCGTACGGTGATCTCCCGCCCGTCGTTGCCGTTGCCACGCACCACCCCGGGGAGGTAGCGCTCCACGGGCGCGTCCAGCTCGACCTTGCCCTCGCCCACGAGCTGGAGCACCACGGTCGCGACGAACGGCTTGGTCAGGCTGCCGATCCGGAACCGCCCCCCGCGCGGCATCGGTGTCCCGGTGCGCACGTCGCCCAGCCCTTCGGCAATGGCCGTACGCTCCCCCCGTCCGGTCACCAGCGCCTGCGCGCCCACCGCGCCGTCCTGCGCGGTCAACCGCTGCATCACCCGCCGCAGCTCCGCCTGATCCGTACGCGCCACGGCCGGCTGCGCCGTCACCACGGTCGTCAGGGCCAAGGCCCCGCTCACCAACGCCACATACCTTCGCATGGGCGTTCACACTAGGAACGGCACCGCCGAATCAACGTCACCCGCAAGAGCCAACCCCCAACCGCCCCCAGCCACCCTTCTCGGCCGCGAGTCCTTACCTCTCAGGTTCTCCTCCCTCCTACATCTGCGGTCGTAGGGAGCGCCGGGGAGATACGGCCGGAGCCAGATGCCGTGGTGATCTTGGATGGGCGAGTTTTGGCCCATGCGAATCCTCACCGCTTCAGCACTGATCGTCTCCCTGCTGGCCACCGCCGTCACCCCCGCCCACGCCGCCCGATCGCAGGCCAGGGCATCCGAGATCACCGTCACGCCCGACGGGTTCACCGCCCCGGCCACCGTGCCGGAGGCCACGTCCTTCCGGGTGACCGCGACCGATCCCGACGGCGCGTACATCGGACTGGTCCAGCTCCGGAAGGGGGTGTCGCTCCAGCGGTACCTGGCCGACCTCGAACAGGCCTACGACGAGTCCGACCCCGAAGCGGCCCTGGCCGGATCGCGGGCCGCCGAACGCGACGTGGTGATGTACGGCGGCGCGGCCGTCCTGCCCGGCGTTCCCGTCACCTTCACGCCCACGCTCCGGCAGGGCACCTACCACCTGCTCGACTTCAAGGACGTCGGGTCCCCCGGCTTGGAGGCCAAGGTCCGCACACTGCGCGTCCTCGGCCCGGGCCGCACCCGGCCTCGGGCCGAGGCGGAGATCGTCCAGCACCAGACGGCGCGGTTCGGCGTCTCGGGCGTCCTGCGCGCCGGGGCCCCGATCCGTGTGACCAACCGGTCCCGCCAGTTCAACGAGGCGATCTTCATGCCCGTACGGGAGGGCACGACCCGCGCCCACGTCGGCGCCTTCTTCACCGCCCTGGAAGCCGGCGAGGCGGCCTCGCCCCCGTTCACCGGAGGCCCCATCGGCACGGTACCGCTGTCGCCGGGCCGCT
Source organism: Actinomadura rugatobispora (assembly GCF_055379765.1). Classification (NCBI taxonomy): domain Bacteria; kingdom Bacillati; phylum Actinomycetota; class Actinomycetes; order Streptosporangiales; family Thermomonosporaceae; genus Actinomadura; species Actinomadura rugatobispora. The sequence continues at coordinate 4,432,350 of NZ_AP029191.1, forward strand.
CCACGGTCATCTCGGTCGGCCTACGACCGGGCACGTACGCCCTGGTCACCTGGATCACCGACTACCGCACCGGCCGGATGTTCGCCGCCCAGGGAATGCACGAGATCGTCACCCTGAAATGAACCCCGTCCCCCTAGATGCGCGGCTCAGGGTCTTCGGCGTGCATCGAAACCTGGCGGAAGCACCTGCCGCACAACGGCACGGGGGCGGGTGCTCCTGCGACAGGACGACGCCAGCGTCCCGCAGCACTCCCGCTGGTGGCCGTCCAGGCCGGGGCCTCGGCACACGCCGCCAGTGTCCGGGCTCGTTCGCGCGGCCCCTCGACGTGCCGCCGCCCGGCCCGGAGCAGCCTGCGCCGGCAGCGGCCCACCAGCCAGGCCAGCACGAACCAATCGCGGGCCGGAACCAGCGCCGCGCCCACGTCCGCGCTGCGGCGCAGACCAGTCAGGTAAGCCAGGACGGGCAGGGCGAACACGAAGTTGCCATGCACCCCGATCAAAGGCCACACCGATGACCAGCGCGGTCAGCGGCCAACCCGCCCAGCAACAATCACCGCACACCGGCGGCGGAACGGACGGGCAGCACCCGGAGGAAACACCAGCAAGGCTCCCGAACAAGGGCACGGCGTGGCATCCTCGCCAGGTCAGTTGAGGTCGCCAGCCTTCACCCGCTCGACCAGGCTCCGGAAGGCCGCCCGGCTCACCGCGAGGCGCGGCCCTGCCGGGTTCTCACTGTCCCGGATGCCGATCGCGTGGGCCACCGCCGCGACCTCGACGCACTGCTGCTGGGAGTTGTTGTGGCTGTGGCTGCTCTTACGCCAGCGGACGGTCTCCGGCACGGCGGCCTCCTCTGCTCAAGCGCGCTCCCACCACCGTACGCACCTGAACCGGCCAAAGGGAGCGACATTCACTCCCATCGCGCCGCGACGTCCCCCTGAGCAAGACCCGCCCGCCTACGCGCCTCCGCGAGTTGATGGCCCCTGGTCTCAGCCAGCAGCCTGCGCGTCCCGGCCTCCACCTCCGCCGGTGAGACCCCGGCCGCGTACAACTCCCGCTCCAGCTCTTCCCAATCCTGCGGAGCCCGCCCAGGCATGGTCACCCTCTCCCTCGATGGCGGCACGGCACCCCACAAGTCCCGCCGTCCGCTCGCGTTCCACCGCATGCAATTCACACGCTATCCGCAACTGGGCGACTCACCGCCTGGGTTGAGGCGGTGACCAGCGACCCAAGCGTCAGGCTGCGCACGGGCGCGAGCCTGCCGTTGACGGTCCGCCCAACTCGGGGTAACGGCGGTGGGCTTCGTCCTTGATGTCCTGCCAGCGCCGTCCGGTGCTCACCGCCCAGCCGCCTCTCACTCGACCTGCCTCCCCAAAGCCGCCGCGAGCGCTCCGAACGCCTCACGACTGACCACAAGTTGCGGCCCGTCCGGATCTTTGGAGTCTCGTACGCCCACTGCACCAGGGAGCTCTGCCACCTCGATACAAGCACCGCCGTGCTCGTTGCTCCGGCTGGCCTTCCGCCACACGATCGCGCTCACGTCGAGCCCATCCCCTTCACGGACACAGCGAACGTCCTGAACGCCTCATGGCTCACCAGGAGACGCGGCCCCTCCGGGTCCTTGGAATCCCGCACAGCGACTGCGCCGGGAAGGCTGGCCACCTCCACGCAGTGGCCGCCCTGGTCGTTGCTCCGGCTGGCCCTCCGCCACACGATCTTGGACACGTGCACCACCACCCTGGTATCGAGCGCTCCTGCCAGAGTCGCACCGCAAGCGTCCTAGAGAAAGCTGGCCCCGGCATATGCGGGGCCCAGTTTCCGAGGGATTACCTTTTCAAGGACACCGCGAACGCCTTGAAGACCTCATGGCTCACCAGGAGACGCGGCCCGTCCAGGTCCTTGGAGTCACGTACGGCAACCGCGCCGGGGAACCCGGCCACCTCGATGCATGCACCGCCTTGGTCGTTGCTGCGGTTGGCTTTTCGCCACACGGCCTTAGGTTATTGCGCGGTCTCTGACGTGTCCGCTGCAGTAGAAGGAAGATCACTTACAGTAGTCAAGGTTGGGTCGTCGACACGGTTGATCACAGATATTTCCACACCTGCGGATCCCTCCTGGCGGCGTTACTAGGCACAAGCGTTCTTGAATCGCGAAGTCGGGCAGGTGGGTCCCTCGGTTGTGGCATTCCGCATTGCCGAGGTGACGCGACCTGGCGGGAGCGCGGGCGACAGAAAATGTCGGTGTGAGGTGACAGTCTCGGCTTCGGCGATCGAGGGATCAGGAGTCGGTCATGCAGTTGCTGTTCAGCGGTGAAGTGCACGTCCACTACAGCCAGGTGTACGTGCACAGCTCGCAGAGTTTCGGCAGCAGCCTGCGCGATTGCTTCGCGGGTCAGGTCAACGGGTTGTGCGGCGCGGCGGAACCCGGAATGTTGTTCTTGACCACCGGCCTGCACACCGGCAACGTCGGGTTCGCCGTCGAGTCGCATGATGAGCCGCCCCTGATCGACGACGGGGCCTGGGAGGAGATCGTCGAAGTCTCCTTCACACCGGAGACGGACGACGTCGTCCTGATGCAGTGGGCGGGGGAGGCCAGGTGGGACCTCGAACTCGATCGGGTCGACTACCGCGTCCGGTGCTGCGCCAGCGGAATGAGGGCGGCCAGGGACGCCGACACCAGGCTCGAGGACGAGCCGCTGATCGACCGCTACCTTCTGCAGTTCTGGCCGGCCCCGCCCGAACCCGATCGCGTACTGAAGCAGACCACTGAGATCGCCGCGTACTGGCACGAGTTCGCCCGCGGTCTGCCTCCGGCCCCGACGCCCGCAGAAAGAGCCGAGGCGGCGCGTCTTGCCGAGCTGGAAAAGGAACGCAAGCAGGAACGCGAGCAGGAAAAAGCCAGGCTGCGTTCTGAGATGCTTCTATGGGGCGGACAACTGCCCAGCGAGCGGCTTCGGCGCGTTGCCGGTAACGCGCCCGGCTTGGTTCGCCTTGATCGCGACCTGGCCGAGTCGATAGCGGCGACCGATCCGGAACTGCAGCGTGACATCGCCCGGTGGGCGGCGCGACGCGCCTACCAGGTGGCGGGTCTGACGGGCATCGATTGGATCGCCCCCGCCCTGGCCGCCATGCAACAGGGCCGCGACCTTCCCCCGCCCTTCGACGACTTCGAACAGGTCTGGCCCAGACTGTTCGCCGACGAAAGCGTGCCGAGAACGACGGTCACGCTTCCTCAAGGGGAGGTCGACAACTTCTCCCAGCAGGCGGCGGCCGTGCCGGCACTGTTGGGCGCGGTCTCGGCCGACCCGTTGCAGGCCGCGCTCGACGCTCTCTATGCCGCCGCGGCCGCCTTCGGCACCGACTACCGCGGCCTCTTCCAGCAGGTCCGGGATGCGTTCGACCTGTAAGCACGCCAGGTGAAGACGCGCCTTGTCCTCGCGGCCGTCCCGCCAACGTCTGCTGGCGGGCCGTTCTACCGCCCCACCCCGCGAGCGTGAGGAGCGCGCGATCACGCGCGGCCTGTTCAATGCTGATTGGGGGGCCGTCCCCACACGCGTGGGTTCTGCGTCCTCACCCCGCTCTGATCCGGGGCCGCCCGCGCTGGTACTCCCACCGGCGTCGCCGCGCAAGGTCGTCAACACCACCACCACCATCGCCGCTGGTGACACGGCAGAAGAGCTCGACAAGGGGCGGCGTCGGCTTCTGGCGGTCGCTCAGGAGACTCGACGGGTCCAGCCTGGACTTGCCGGGCTAAAGCCACGTCCACCATCCTTGTGGCCGAGTACCTCCGCCAGAGTCGCATCAGACGCGCCCCAGAGAAAGAGATGCCTCGGCACCTGCCGGAGCCTCATCCTCCGAGGGCTACTTCTTCAAGGACACCGCGAACGCCCTGAACGCCTCTCGGCTGACCAGGAGCATTGGCCCCTCCGGGTCCTTGGAATCCCGCACAGCGACTGTGCCGGGAAGGCTGGCCAGCTCCACACACAAGCCGCCCTGGTCGTTGCTTCGGCTGGCTTTCCGCCACACGGCCTTGGTCACGTCCACCACCACCCTTGTGCCGAGCACCTCCGCCAGAGTTGCATCCGACGCGTCCCAGGGAAAGGGGGAAGCCCGCCGGGCCCTCGTCCTCCGAGGGCTAGTTCTTGAGGGACGCAGCGAACGTCCTGAACGCTTCCCAGCTCACCATGAGGCTCGGCCCCTGCGGATCCTTCGAGTCTCGTACAGCAACCACACCGGGAAGCGCCGCTACCTCCACGCAGTTGCCACCGAGGTTGTCACTCCGGGTGGCCTTCCGCCACACGATCTCAGACACGTCCACCACCATCCTTGCGCCGAGTGTTCCAGCCAGGGTTGCACCGGACGCGTCCCAGAAAAAGCGAAACCCCGGCACGCGCCGGGGCCTCGTCTGATCGGGGCTACTTCTTCAGGGACGCCGCGAACGTCCTGAACGCCTCACGGCTCACCATGAGCCTCGGCCCCTGCGGGTCCTTGGAGTCCCGCACCGCGACTCCCTCGGGCAGCCCCGCCAGTTCCACACACGCACCGCCCTGATCATTGCTCAGACGAGCCTTTCGCCAGGTCACGGGCTCCACCGGACCACCGCCTTTCGTAGGAACTCGCGCGAGTCACTGACGCTCAGAGAGCGCGCCTGCAACTCCGCGAATGCGCTGACGAGGTGCAAGATATCGCCCACATCATTGGATGTGACGCCACCAGTCGAGGTCTCTTGATGAACGAGTTCCTCGCCGTTGGGCTGGGTGGCGATGTTGAAGGCGCTCGAGACGCCCCGGTGGTACATCGTGGAAGCGATCTGCAGTGTGATGTTCTCGGCCTGCGAGACCTCCAGGAGGTACTCGCACTGGGCGTGCATCACTTCCCGGCTGCCGACCTGTCGTGCCAGCACACTCTCTTCCAGGACCACCACAAGCCGGGGCGGGTTCTCTCGCGTAAGGATCTGCTGCCGCCGGAGTCGCCCTTCGAGGCCCGTCTGGTCTGACGCGAGGAGTACACGGGCGTAGTCCTCCCTTTGCAGGAGCCCGTCCACGTACGTTGCCGAGAAGGCGCGGAGGAGGGCGGCGGTGGATTCGGCTTGGGGGTAGTCGGCGAACCACTTGGGGTAGCCGGAGGAGCGGAGTAGGTCGTTCCAGGCGTCCTCTAGGGCGGGGGCGCAGCCGAGGGCGTTGTCGGCGCACTGGGCGAACTCCTCGCGGCAACGGGTTACGCCCGTCTCGACCTGGCCGATGTAGCTGCGGCTGATGCTGATGAGTTTGGCCAGTTCGAGGCGGGAGAGGCCGGCCGTTTCGCGGCGGCGGTGGAGTTCCGCGCCGAAGGCGATGGTCTGCGGGGTCGGCTTGCGTGACGCCATGGTGCCACCTCTCTGCAACCGCCTGCCGAGGACTCGTTTGTCCTCGTTCGCTTCTCCCCTGAGATTACGCCGAGTCAGTAAGTCTGTGCGGTGGGTCACGAACATTGGGAGGGAAGATGGCCGAACCGCCGACGATCGTGTTGAAAGCGCAGCCGGAAGCGATCAAGGAGGCGCGGGATTGGGTGGGGCTGATTCTCGGGGCGTGGGGCCTGGACAGCTTTGTCGCGCGGACGGTCGTCACGGAGCTGGCCACGAATGCCGTCAAGCACGGATCGCAGCCGGGAGATCCGATCGTGGTGCGCGTTTACCTGCGGGACGGGCGGCCTGTGGTGGAGGCGTGGGATCGGTCGGACGAGGCCCCGGTCGTGCGGACGCCCGATGAACTCAGTGAATCGGGGCGGGGGCTGCTGCTCATGACGCAACTGGTCGTGCGTTGGGGGACGCGGGCGCTCAATGAGGGCGGGAAGGTCGTCTGGGCGGAGTGTGAGGCCGAATCGGTTGCGTCGGCCGGCTAGTTGGGAAGCGGCGGGTCGGGTTCCGGCCGTGGGGTTGGTCAACGGGTGTGACGTAAGTGGCTTGGGTGCCTGCGGGGTACTCGATGCTGTCGGCGATCGATCTCAATGGCGGGAAGCGGGGCGGACGCGTACGGAGGCGGGAGATGCGGGCTTCATCGCCTCGCGGCAGGTGCCTCCAGGCTGTTCTTCAGGGACGGGCTGGTGGGCCGGGGGGTTTAGGGGGTGTTTCGGGAGGTAGAGGCACTGTTGTCGGATTTGTGGCCGATTGTGGTCTGGCCGCAAATACCCCAACCCGTGTGGGAGGTGAGTGCCATCCTCACGCTGCTGATGGCCCCTCTGGTGGCGCTGGTCGTGCTGTTGCTCATGGAGAGGCTGGAGTCGGCACTGCTGGCGCCCTCCAAACGAGAGCCAGGGGAGCCTCACTGAGGAGCGATTCGCCGTCCTGTAGGGGATGATGCGTTCCATGAGCCAGCCGATCCTGTTGACCGTCGATGACGACCCGTCGGTGTCCCGTGCCGTCGCCCGTGACCTGCGCCGAAGGTACGGCCCTGACTACCGGGTGATGCGGGCCTCGTCCGGTGCCGACGCGCTGGAGGCGCTGCGCGAGATCAAGCTGCGCGGCGAGACGGTGGCGGCGATCCTGGCCGACTACCGGATGCCCCAGATGAACGGCATCGAGTTCCTCGAACAGGCGATGGACCTCTTTCCGCGGGCCCGCCGGGCGCTGCTGACCGCCTATGCCGACACCGAGGCGGCGATCCAGGCGATCAACGTGGTGGACGTCGACCACTACCTGCTCAAGCCCTGGGACCCGCCCGAGGAGAAGCTCTATCCGGTGGTGGACGCCCTGGTGGAGACCTGGAGGGCGGTCGGCGAACGGCCGGTCGAGGAGATCAAGGTGGTGGGGCACCGCTGGTCGGAGCCCTCGTACCGGGTGCGCGACTTCCTGGCCCGCAACGCCGTCCCCTACCGCTGGTACTCGGTGGACGAGCCGGAGGGCAAGCGGCTCCTTGAGGCCGCGGAGGCCGGTCCCGACGACATCCCGGTGGTCGTCACCCCGGACGGCACCGCGCTGATCCGTCCGGCCGGGCACGAGATCGCCGCGGCGGCGGGCCTGTCGACCGATCCCGCCAGCGAGTTCTACGACCTGATCGTGGTGGGCGGCGGCCCGGCGGGGCTGGGCGCGGCGGTGTACGGGGCGTCCGAGGGCCTGCGCACGGTGCTGGTGGAGAAGAAGGCGACCGGCGGGCAGGCCGGACAGAGTTCTCGTATCGAGAACTACCTGGGCTTTCCCGACGGCGTGTCGGGCGCTCAGCTGACCGACCGGGCCCGGCGGCAGGCCCGCAAGTTCGGCGCGGAGGTGCTGACGGCGCGTGGCGTGGTGGCGCTGGAGACGCGGGGTTCGGCGCGGGTGGTGCGGTTCGAGGACGGCTCGGAGATCGCGGCGCACTCGGTCGTGCTGGCCACCGGCGTCATGTACCGGTCGCTGAACGCGGCGGGCTGCGGGGAGCTGACCGGGCGCGGGATCTACTACGGGTCGGCGTCGACGGAGGCGCAGTCGTGCGAGGGCGAGGACGTCTACATCGTCGGCGGGGCCAACTCGGCGGGCCAGGCGGCGGTGTTCTTCTCCCGGTACGCCCGCAAGGTGACGCTGCTGGTCCGCGGCAAGGACCTGGGCCAGTCGATGTCGCACTACCTGATCGAGCAGATCCGGGCCATCGACAACATCGAGGTGCGGCTGCGCACGACGGTCGCCGCGGCCAAGGGCGACGGGCACCTGGAGGAGCTGACGCTGTGCGACGCCGACACCGGCAGGACGGAGGAGGTCCGGACCGGGCACGTCTTCGTCTTCATCGGCGCCGCGCCCCACACCGACTGGCTGGGCGACACGCTGGCGCGTGACGACCACGGTTTCGTGTGCACCGGGCCCGATCTGCTGGACGAGGGGAACCGGCCGGTGGGGTGGCCGCTGGACCGCGACCCCTACTACCTGGAGTCGTCCGTCCCGGGCGTGTTCGTGGCCGGGGACGTGCGGGCCCAGTCAGTGAAACGGGTGGCCTCGGCGGTCGGCGAAGGCGCGATGGCCGTGACCCTGGTGCACCGCTATCTGGAGGAACGGTGAGCGACGAGGAGAGGCTGGCCCCGGCCGACCTGAAGACACTGTTCCTGTTCGCGGGGCTCGACCCCGCGCAGCTCGACTGGGTGTCGGCCCACGGGCAGGTCGAGGCGTTCTCGCGGGGCGCCGCGGTGTTCCGCGAGGGCGAGCCGGCGACGTGCTTCTTCGTGCTGCTGAGCGGCACGATGCGGATGACGCGGGCGGTGCGGGGCGAGGAGGTGGAGACCGTCCGCTCCGACCAGCGCGGCGTCTACTCCGGCGCCACCCAGTTCTTCCTGGCGGATCAGGAGGACCCGCGGTACGGGATGTCGGTGTACTCGGTCACCGACACCACGTTCTTCCTGCTGCCGGCCGAGGAGCTGGCCGAGCGGTTCCGCACCTGGTTCCCGATGGCGACGCACCTGCTGGAGGGCATGCTCATCGGCAGCCGCAACATCCAGCTGGTGGTGGGGCAGCGGGAGCGGCTGCTGGCGCTGGGGGCGCTGTCGGCGGGCCTCACCCACGAGCTGAACAACCCGGCCGCGGCGGCGGTGCGGGCGACCGCGTCGCTGCGCGAGCGGGTCGCGGGGATGCGGCACAAGCTGGCGCTGCTGGCCCAGCACGACATCGAGCCCGGCCTGCTGGAGAAGCTGATCGACGTCCAGGAGCGGCTGGTCAAGCGGGTCGCGGCGGCGCCGAAGCTGACCGCCATGGAGGTCGCCGACCGGGAGGACGAGCTGATCGACTGGCTCGACGACCACGACGTGTCCGACGGCTGGGACCTGGCGCCCACCTTCGTCCCGGCCGGGATCGCCGTGTCCGACCTGGACGAGGTCAACGACGCGGTCGGGGAGGAGTTCCTGAACGCGGCGCTGCGCTGGCTGGGCTACGCGCTGGAGACCGAGACGCTGATGGGGGAGATCGAGGACGCCACCGCCCGGATCTCCAAGCTGCTGGGGGCGGCCAAGCAGTACTCCCAGATGGACCGCGCCCCGTTCCAGTGGATCGACGTCCACGAGGGCCTGGACTCCACGCTGGTCATGCTGTCCGGCAAGATCGGTTCGGGGGTGCGGGTGGTGAAGGAGTACGACCGTTCGCTGCCCGCCGTCCCGGCGTACGCGGGCGAGCTCAACCAGGTGTGGACCAACCTGATCGACAACGCGGTGGCGGCGATGGAGGGCTCCGGGACGCTGACGGTGAGCACCCGCCCGGCCGGCGACCGGCTGATGGTGGAGATCCGCGACAGCGGGCCGGGCATCCCGGAGGAGAACCTGCAGCGGATCTTCGAGCCGTTCTTCACCACCAAGCCGGTGGGGGACGGCACCGGGCTGGGCCTGGACATCTCCTGGCGGATCGTGGTGAACCGCCACCACGGCGACCTGCGGGTGGAGTCCGAGCCGGGCGACACCCGGTTCCAGGTGCTGCTGCCGCTGGACGAGCGGCCCGCGGACGGCCCGTCCTGACGCGTCAGGCGGTGATCAGGCGGAAGACGAAGGCGACGATGGCCAGCACCCCGTAGGCGATCGCCGGTCGCATCGCGTCCACCTGGTCGCCCGCCTTCGCGTGGACGATCAGCGCGCCGCCGATCCGCCCGATCAGGCAGAACGCGGCGACCACGCCCAGCCAGGACAGCCAGAGCCCGATCAGCAGGCCGAGCGCGCCGAGCAGTTCGGCGACCCCGATGAGCCGGTAGGCGGACCACTCCACGCCCAGGTGGTCGGCCTCGGCCACCTGCTGCTCGGCACCGCTGACCTTGGAGTAGCCCGCGAAGGCGAACGCGGCCGCCGTCAGGACCGAGATGATCACGGTGAGTACGAACATGCTCACCCTGTGCCCGGCCTGGGCCGCCCCATGCCGCCGGGGCGGTTTCAGCCGCCGGGGCGGTGGTCGAGGAGGCGGCGGATCTCGGCGGCGACCAGGTCCGGCTCGGTGAGGATCAGCGCGTGGCCGGATTCGCGGGCCAGGACGTGGCGGCCGTGCGCCGAGCGTTCGGCGCGGTCGCGGTGGGAGGCGTTGACGGCGGCGCGGAACTTCTCGGGCATGCCGGTGTCGGCGAGCGCGCCGGAGATGGTGGTGACGGGGATGTCGCGGGGCAGGTCCAGGGGGTCGTGGCGGAGCCGGTTCGTGGCGGCGACGAGGCCGTGGAGCTCCGCGCCCCGGGTGCGCATGACCGTGTTGGTGAAGCCTTCGGCGCGCATGTCGGCCTTGGCGTCGGGGGGCAGGGCGGCGAGCTGGCCGCGGTAGAGGAGCTTCAGGAGGCCCAGGCGGGCCAGCAGGACGCTGGCGCGGTGCGCGATCCGCTCCATCCGCCGGAATTTGGGGTCGAACAGCGGTTCGCAGCCCTCGTCGGTGGCGTCGGCCAGGACCAGCCCGGCGATCCGGTCGGGCTTGGCGGCGGTGGCGGCGCGGACGATCGGGCCGCCTCCGCTGTGGGCGACCAGGATGAACGGGCCCGGTTCCAGGTGGTCGAGCAGGTCGTTCAGGTCGTCGGCCATGCGCTCCAGGGTGCGCGGCTCGATGTCGGCGGGGCTGCGTCCCAGGCCCGAACGGTCGTAGGCCACGGCCCGCGCCCACTCCGCCACCTGGGGTTGGATCAGCGCCCAGAACGACCGGCTGGCCGCCATTCCGGCCTCGAACACCACGGTCGGCCTGGGAGCGGGCCCGGTCTCCGTGGCCGGGCCGGGGAGTTCCATGTAGAACAGCTCGCGGCCGTCGCGGGTGTGCGCGGTTCCGGGCGTCCCCTGGGTGTGGACGGCCTCCTGCTGCCGGGGCATCGGCGAACCTCCCATGTCAGCCCTCACGGACAAAGAATTAGGTAAGGCTAACCTCACTTACAGTGGCCCACAAGGTCATCCGGCGACCCGCGCGGCATCGCGCCAGGTCGCCGGATTCGGACATGCCCGGGAGGGAATTCCGGGTCGTCAGGAGTCGGTCTCGGTGAGGGTCAGGCCGGACACGCCGCCGGAGATGAGGATCAGGTACCGGTCCTCGGTGGTGCCGTAGCCGGGGGTCTCGTCGGTGAGGCCATTGCCGACGGCGCCGAACGAGCGGCCGTCGAGCGTCACCTTCGTGAGGCCCTTCGCCGCCTCGATCCGTACCGGGACGCCCGGCGGCCGCAGGATCGTCAGATCGTCGGCCGAGGCCAGCCGGACGACGCGGGTGCCGCGCGGGCGGCCCAGCGTGATCGTGACGTGCGCGACCCCGGAGTGGAAGGCCAGCGACCGCAGGTCGACCCCGGTGAAGTCGGCCTCCAGCCGGGCCGCTCCCCCGTGCACGTCCACCGACCAGGGCGAACCCGGGTCGATCCGGACGGTGCCGGGCGCGGGGCGGCGGAACAGCCGCGAGCCGAGCGGGTACTCGACGTGCGTCCTGCCGTCCACGGACCACACGGTCGGGACCGGGTCGCCGAAGTCGGCCTCCAGCAGGCCGCCGAGGCCCGCGCGGGCCGACAGGGCGAGCCGGTCGAGCCCGTTGTCGAAGCTCAGCCGGGCCGTCGCGTCCGGCCGCCCGGGGCCGGGCACGCGGACCCGGGCCGCCCGGACGCCCTCGGCCGTGACCTCCGCCCGCTCGTCCTCGCGCCCCGCGTTGGGGCCGGTCTGCGCCTGGATCTCGGACATCTCTTCGCTCCTTGTCGTGGGATGATCCGAGCTTCCGTCACGAGGCCGCTCGGCCGCGTCCGGCGAACGCCTTACGCGGGTCCTTATAAATCCGGGGTCGGGCATGATGAGGCTTATGCGGCGTCGGGGGCGGTTCGTGGGGCGGCGGGAGCAGCTGGCCCTGATCGAGGGGGCGCTGCGGGCCGCCGAAGGGGGCGAGCCGCGCTTCGTCGTCCTCGGCGGGGACGGCGGCGTCGGCAAGACCCGGCTGATGGAGCAGGTCGCCGGGCGCCTGAGCGAGTCGGGCGTGCGGGTGCTGCGCGGCGCGTGCGTGGAGCTGGGCGGGGACGGGCTGCCGTTCGCGCCGTTCACGGGGATCCTGCGCGAGGTCGTCCGGGACCTCGGGCCGGACGGCCTCCTCCCGAACCCGGGCCCGCTGCGCCGCCTCCTCGGACTGGACGACGGTGGCGACGGCGGGCAGGGGCGGCTGTTCGAGGCGGTCGCGGCGCTGCTCGAACGGCTCGGCACCGACCGCGCCACGCTGCTCGTCATCGACGACCTGCAGTGGGCCGACCGCTCGACCCGCGACCTCGTGGGGTTCCTGGCGCGGACGCTCGACGCCACGCGGGTGCTGGCGCTGCTGGCGTTCCGGTCGGACGCGTTGGTGGGACGGCATCCGCTGCGCCCGTTCCTGGCGGAGCTGGGACGGCTGCGCAACGTCGACCGCGCCGATCTGCCCCCGTTCGACCGGGCGGAGACGGCCGAGCTGATCGCCGCCGTGACGGACGACGGGCGCGCGCCGCAGGCCCTGGCGGAGCGGGTCTTCCGCGGCTCCGGCGGGAACGCGCTCTTCGCCGAGGAACTGGTGCGGGCGGACGGCGGCGAGCTGCCCGGCTCCCTGCGCGACCTGCTGCTGATGCGGTTCGGGGACCTGCCCGAGGCGTCCCGCGGCGTGGTGCGGGTCGCGTCCGCGGGCGGGCCGGTCGTCCCGCACGACCTGCTCGCCGAGGTCGCCGGCATGGACGACGAAGACGACCTCTTGGCCGCCATACGCGCGGCGCGGGACGCGCACGTTCTGGTGGCGGAGGGCCACTCGGGCTACGCGTTCCGGCACGCGCTGTTGCGCGAGGCGGTCGCCGGTGACCTCCTCCCAGCGGAACGGGTGCGGCTGCACAAGCGGTACGCGGAGGCGCTCGAAGCCCGTCCTGAGCTGAGCCCGCCTGACCGCTTCGCAGCGGAAGTGGCCTTCCACTGGTATGAGGCGGGTGACGCGGCGCGCGCGCTGCCCGCCCTCCTGCGAGCCGCCGAAACGGCCGAAGCCGTCTACGCCCATGCCGAACAGGCCCGGATGCTCGAACGCGCCCTCGACCTCTGGGAGCGGACGGACCGCCCGCAGGAAGAGCGCGGCGCCGTATTGGAAAAAGCCCTGGGCGCCGCCGGATGGGCGGGCGAGAACCTCCAGGTACTCGACCTGCTCGACCGTGCCCTCGTCCACGAGACCACCCCCGAACGCACGGGGATGCTGCTCGCCCACAGGGGAATGGCCCTGCACACCCTCGGCAGGGACGGCGCGCTGACCGCCCTGGACGAAGCACTCGACGCCGTCTCCGAGGCGGAACCCCTGGCACGTGCCCGCGTCCTCGACCTCGCCGGGGCCGTCTACATGCTTCGCGGCCGCCCGGAGCAAGCCCGTGACGCGGCCGGGGAGGCGGCCCGGATCGCCTCCGGGCTGGGGGAGGCGGGCCTGGCCTCGAACGCGATCACGACGGCGGGGATGGCCCTGGGCCAGCTCGGCCGCGAGGAGGAGGCGCTGCGGGCCCTGGACGAGGCCGGTGCCATCGCGGAACGCCGCCGGGACGCCGTCCGCCTGGCCCGCGTCCACCTCAACCGGGCCTACGTGCTGGGCGACGCGGGACGGCACGAGGCGGCCATCGCGGCGGCCCGCACCGGACTGGACGCCGCCCTGACCTCCGGCCTGGCACGCACGCTGGGTGCCCTGATCCGGCTCCGGCTGGCCAACTCTCTCGCCGCAACCGGCCGCTGGGACGAGTCGGAGCAGGCCGTGGCCGACGCGCTCCGCGCCGACCCGCCCGCCGGATTCGGGGCCATGCTGTACGCACTGCGCGGAGACCTGGCCCTCAGGCGCGGGGACGAGGACATGGCGCGGGAGCAGCTCGCCCTCGCCCGGACGCTCGCGGGTCCGTCCCCCTGCCAGGAGGCGATTCCGGTCGGCCGCCTCGAAGCCGCGCTCGCGCTGTACGGCAACCGCGTCGAGGAGGCCCGCGCCGCTCTCGCCGAAGCCCTGGCCATCCCCGGGGCCGTCCCCGCCCAGACCTGGGAGCTGCTGGTGCTGGGCGCGAGGATCGAGGCACGGGCCGGCCTCCGTTCCAAGACGAACACCCCGAAGGGGGTCTCCGCGCTGCGCGAGCAGGCAGAAACCCTCGCCGCCAACACTCCCCTCACCGCCGCCTACGCCGCCCAGTTCAAGGCCGACACAGGCGACGCGCCCTGGCTGGACGCCGTCACCGCTTGGGGCGAGGTGGGCGACCCTTACGCGGCGTCCCAGGCGCGCCTGCGCGCAGCCGAAACGGCCATGAGCCAAGGCGACCGTGAATCGGCGGCGGAACTCCTGCGTGCCGCCACCGAACAGACCGCGCAGCTAGACGCACGGCCCCTCGCCGAGGAGATGGCCGTCCTGGCCAGGGCAGCCCGCCTCGCCCCAAGCCGCCCCCAGGACAAGGGCGACCAGGACCTCGGCCTCACCGGACGCGAGACCGAGGTCCTCCGCCTCATCACGGCCGGACGCTCCAACCGCCAGATCGCCGAAGAGCTGTTCATCAGCCCGAAGACCGCGAGCGTCCACGTCTCCCGCATCCTCGGCAAGCTCGGCGTCGCCACCCGGGGCGAGGCCGCCGCCGCGGCCCACCGCCTGGGCCTCTTCCCCCGCTGATCCGCTCAGGGGCTTACCGCACCGTGACCCGGCGGCCCCAGGGCGCGCTTGATGATCTTCCCGGTGGGGCTGGTGGGAATCTCGTCCACGAACCAGACCCGCCGCGGGTACTTGTACGCCGCCACGCGCTCCCGCACCCAAGCGCGCAGCTCCTCCGGAGGCACCTCGGAGCGCACCGCCACCACCGCGGCCACCTCCTCCCCCAGCTCCGGATGCGGGACCCCGACGACCGCCGCCTGACGCACCGCCGGATGCTCGTACAGGACCTCCTCGACCTCCCGCGGATACACCGTGTACCCGCCCCGGATGATCACGTCGCGGCGCCGGTCGACCAGGAAGAAGAACCCGTCCTCGTCGACCCGCCCCAGGTCGCCCGTGTGAAACCAGCCGCCGCGGACCGCCTCCGCCGTCGCGGCCGGGTCGTTCCAGTAGCCCTTCATCACGTTCGGGCCGCGCACCACGATCTCCCCGATCTCCCCGCACGGCACCGGACGGCCCGCGTCGTCCACCACCCGCATCTCCACGTCCCGGACGGGCCTGCCGATCGACCCCGGCCGGCGGCCCGCGCCGCCCCGGTTCGACGCCGACACCGGCGAGGTCTCGCTCAGCCCGTACCCCTCGACGATCGCGCAGCCGAACCGCTCCTCGTACGCGCGCAGCACGGCCGGCGGCATCGCCGAACCGCCGCTCGCGCAGATCCGCAGCAGCGACAGGTCGGACACCCCCGGCTGCTCCAGCAGCGCGATGTACATCGCCGGGACGCCCTGGAACACCGTCACCCCGTCCCGCCGGATGACCTCCAGCGCGCGGGCCGCGTCGAACCGCGGCATCAGCGTCAGCCGCCCGCCCGCGTGCACGGTCGCGTTCAGCGCGCACGTCTGCCCGAACGCGTGGTAGAGCGGCAGCGCCCCCAGGACGACATCGTCCACGCCCAGCGCGTGCATCCGCGCCACCGTCGCCGCGTTCCCGCCAAGGTTGGCGTGGGTCAGCTCGATCCCCTTGGCCCGCGCGGTCGTCCCGGCGCTGTAGAGGATGACCGCCGTCTCCCCGCCCTCCCTCGGGACGACGCCGTGCTCGGGCGCCACCGAGCGCAGCAGCCTGCGGAACTCCTCGGGCACCACGAACAGGTAGTCGGTGCCGGTCGCGGCCGAGCCCGCCTCCACCGCCTCCGCGCACGCGTGCCAGGCGACCACCAGCCGGGCCGCGCAGTCGCCCAGATACGCCGCGATCTCCCGGCGCTTCAGCAGCGGATCCAGCGGCACCACCACCGCCCCGATCCGCAGCACCCCGTAATAGACCACCGCGAACTCGGGCACGTTCGGCAGCATGACCGCGACCCGGTCACCAGGCCCGATCCCGCGCCGACGCAGCATCGCGCCGACCCGGGCGCTCATGACCTCCAGCGCGCGGTAGCTGAGCCCCTCCCGGTCCAGGGTGAGGACCGTTCGCCCGCCGAGCCGCTCGGCCGCGGCCCGCAGCCGGTCAGCCAGGTTCATGCCCCGACGTCGTGAGGAGCCGACCCCTCACGCCCCCGGCCGGCAACCGCCCTCATGCCCTCGCTTCGCTCGGTCATGAGGCGACGTTACGTCCGCCGTCCCATCACCCTCATTGGTCGCGGAGACCAGTCTTTGCCGCCCCGGATTGGTACCTGGCGGAAGCGCGTCCTGGAGCGCGATCGCGACCAGCAGATCCACGAGATCGGTGATGTGCCGCAGGTTCTTCCCGGTCCGCTCCTGGATCCGCCGCAACCGGTACTGCGCCGTGTTGTGGTGGATCTGCAGCCGCTCCGCCGCCGCCCGCAGATTGAGGTCGGCGGACGCGAACGCGCGGATCGTCGCGGTCAGCACCCCGCCGCGCTCCCGGTCCTCGGCCAGCAGCCCCGTGATCCGCGGATCGACCAGATGGCGGGCGGTGTCGTCGGCCCGCAGCGCCATGTACTCGAACGGGCTGATCCGCGGCAGCGCCGCCACCCCGCCGTCCTCCGGCAGGAACTCCAGCACCGCCCGCGCCTCCTGGTAGGCGCGCGGCACCTGCGCCATCCCCGCCACGACCGTGCTGATCCCCATCGCCAGCACGATCCCCTCCGCCAGCAGCGCCTCCTGCACCTCCTGCAGCCGGTCGCACAGCCGCTCCGGATCGCCGCCGGGACCCAGCGCCGCCACCGCGACGATCTCCGACTGCCGGACCACCGACAGGGTCCGCCTCCCGTTCACGCCGGTCCGGGCCATCGCGGCGCACGCCGCGTGCCGCGCGTCCGTCCCGCCGCCCAGACCCGTCCCGGCGGGCGCCGCCGCCGGGCCCGCGCTCTTCCACTCCGCCTCGGCACCCGGACGCGGCGCCGCCGCGGTGTCCTGCCCGACCATGACCGCCGACACCACCACCAGCGGCGTGCGGGCGTCCGGCCCCAGGCCGTACGCGTGCGCCGCGGCCAGCTGCGGGCCCCGCGTCGGCAGCTCCCCCGCCAGCAGGATCTCCACCAGGTCGCGGCTCTCCCGGACGGCCTCCGCCGCGGCGTACTGCTGGAACTCCACGTACGTGTTCGCGGCGTGCGTGGACGCGAAGTCGATGTACCGCATCACCGCCGACGCCAGCGACAGCGCCGCCTCGTGCCCCGCGTACGTGCCGCCCGCGTGCTGGATGATCGCCTCCCAGAAGACCTGCTGGCCCACCCGGAAGGCGTTGATGTAGTCGGCCAGGGCGAACCCCGCCTGCGCCCGGCGCATCGACGCGCGCCTGGTGAACACGATGTCGTCCAGGGTGACCGTGCGCTCCTCCAGCAGCACGGCCAGCTTGGTGCGGTAGTGGCGGACCACCTGTTCCCGCACGTCGGCGTGGAAGGCCGCGTCCTGGGCGTCGTAGGCGGGGATCTCCGCCAGCATCGCGGCGACCGCCCGGTCCGCCAGTTCGTCCACCCGGTCGAGGATCTCGGCAAGGATACGTGAGCGTTCGGTACGGACCATGTCCGCGCTGGTGACACTTCCCGTGCTGAATCCACCGGACATGCCCGGATAATCCATGCCGGTGACGGCAGCGTCAACGCCCCGTGACACGTCCGAGACAAGCCCTGTGCTCGGCGGACAACTCCCAGGTCGCATCTTGGGTGACCGTGCCCAATGTGCGGCCTGATCGGCGGATCCTACGCTGACGCCCTACTCCAGAACACCGTTCCACAGCGACGACCGACCACCGCCCCACCCCGCGCACCAGGAGGCCGGATGCTGGAGGTTCACGAGCTCACCGTCCGTTTCGGAGGCATCACCGCACTGGACGGCGTCGGTTTCACCGTGGAACGCGGCGAGATGGTGGGACTGATCGGCCCCAACGGCGCCGGGAAGACCACCCTGTTCAACTGCCTGACCCGCCGGTACGCGGCGAACGCCGGCCGCGTCCTCTACCAGGGCCGCGACCTGCTGGCCGTACCGCCGCACGCGATCGCCGCCCTGGGCATCGCCCGCACGTTCCAGAACCTGGGCCTGTTCCCGCGCATGTCGGTGCGCGAGAACATCATGGTCGGCGCGCACCACCACGGCCGCACCGGATTCTTCACCGCCGGGCTGCGACTGCCGGGCGTCCGCCGCGAGGAGGCCCGGCTGCGCGCCGAGGCGGACGAGGTCCTGGAACGCCTGGACCTCGCCGCCCTCGCCGACCACCCGGCGGCGGGGCTCCCGTTCGGCACCCTCAAACGCGTCGAGCTGGCCCGCGCGCTGGCCGCCCGTCCCGAGCTCCTGCTGCTGGACGAACCCGTGAACGGCCTCAGCCACGGCGAGGTCGAGGAGTTCTCCGCCACCCTCCGCGCCATCCGCGACGACCTGGAGGTCACCGTGATCGTCGTGGAGCACCACATGGGCTTCGTGATGGGCGTCTGCGACCGCGTCGTCTGCCTCGACTTCGGCCGCAAGATCGCCGAAGGCCCGCCCGACCACGTCCAACGCGACCCCGCCGTCATAGAGGCGTATCTGGGGACCGCGGCATGACCGAGCGAAGCGAGGGAGTGCTGCGGGCTTTGCCGGGGGGTGTGGGGGGTCGCCCCCCACAAGCAGAACGCATGACCGAGCGAAGCGAGGGAGTGCTGCGGGCTTTGCCGGGGGGTGTGGGGGGTCGCCCCCCACAAGCAGAACGCATGACCGAGCGAAGCGAGGGCATGAGCGCGGCTTTTGCCGGGGGGTGTGGGGGGTCGTCCCCCCACGAGGAGGCGGCATGACCGAGCTCGGGTTTCTGGAGGTCGAGGATCTGCACGCCGGTTACGGGGACGTGCGGGTGCTGCACGGGGTCGGGTTGTCGGTCGGGCGCGGCGAGATCTGCGCGATCCTCGGTCCCAACGGGGCGGGCAAGACCACGCTGCTGCGGGCGCTGTGCGGGATGGTCCGCGGGCGCGGCGGCGTGCGGCTGGACGGCGCGTCCCTGTCCGGGCGCTCACCCGACGCCGTGGCGCGGCTCGGCGTGGCGCACGTGCCCGAGGGCCGCGGCACGTTCATGCCGCTGACCGTCGAGGAGAACCTGCGGCTCGGCGCCTACGCGCGGCGGGACCGGGCGGCCGTGCAGGCCGACCTGGAGCGCGTGTACGGCTACTTCCCCGTGCTGAAGGAGCGGCTCGGGCAGGCGGCGGGCAGCCTGTCGGGCGGCGAGCAGCAGATGCTCGCGATCGGGCGGGCGCTGATGCTGCGGCCGCGGCTGCTGCTGCTGGACGAGCCGTCCCTGGGACTGGCCCCGCTGGTCACCCGGGAGCTGTTCGGCATCGTCCATTCGATCAACCGGGAGGAGCGGACCACCGTGGTCGTCGTGGAGCAGAACGCCCATCTGGCGCTGGACATCGCCGGGCAGGCGCACGTGCTGGAGACCGGCCGGATCGTGCTGTCGGGGTCGGCGGCCGACATCCGGGCGGACGAGCAGGTCGCCCAGTCCTACCTCGGTTACCGGATCTAGGCATGGTCGAGTTCCTGCAGCAGATCATCGAGGGGCTGGGCGCGGGCTCCATCTACGCCAGCCTGGCCCTGGCCCTGGTGCTGATCTACCGGTTCACCGGCATCGTCAATTTCGCGCAGGGCGAGCTGGCCATGTTCGCGACCTACGTCGCCTGGCAGTTCGTGCACGCCGGGGTGCCGTTCTGGCTGGCGCTGGTGCTGACGCTGGCGGTGTCGTTCGCGGGCGGGATGCTGATCGAACGGGTGATCATCCGTCCGGTGGAGGGCGGGCCGGAGCTGACCGTGGTGATCGTCACCGTGGGGCTGTTCATCTTCGTGAACGCGGCGGCCGGGTGGATCTGGTCGTTCCTCATCAAGGACTTCCCGAACCCGTTCCCGCGCGGCGCGTTCGAGGCGGGCGGGGTCAGCGTGGCCTATTCGACGCTCGGCGTGATGGCCGTGGTCTCCGCGGTGATGGGGCTGCTCTACCTGCTGTTCCGGCACACCAAGATCGGGCTGGGGATGCGGGCGGTGGCGACGAACCCCGAGTCGGCGCGGCTGGTGGGCATCCGGGTGGGCTGGACGCTGGCGCTGGGCTGGGGCCTGGCGGCGACGGTCGGCGCGGTGTCGGGCGTGCTGGTGGCGCCGCTGCTGTTCCTGGAGCCCAACATGATGGGCGGCGTCCTGATCTACGCGTTCGCGGCGGCGACCCTCGGCGGGTTCGACAGCCCGATGGGCGCGGTCGCCGGCGGTCTGATCGTCGGTGTGGCGGAGACGCTCGCGGGCGCCTATGTCGGCTTCATCGGCTCCGACCTCAAGATCGGTGTTCCGCTGGCCGTCATCCTCGGCGTCCTGCTGCTGCGTCCCCAGGGCCTGTTCGGACGGGCGGCGGTGGAGCGCGCATGAGCGAGCGGACCGAGATGGACACGGTGCAGAAGGACGAGCCCGCGGTGCCGGACGAGGCGGCGGACGCGGCCCCCGGGCGGGGCGGGCTCGTGCGGGCGGCGCGGGCGCGGTGGCAGTGGATCGCGGTCGGGGCTCTGCTGCTGGGGGCGTGTTACGCGCCGTTCCAGCTGGTGCCGTTCCGGGTGTTCCAGTTCACGATGGTGCTGGTGTACGCGGTGGCGCTGCTCGGGCTGAACCTGCTGGTCGGGCATGGCGGGCAGATCTCGCTGGGGCACGGGGCGTTCTTCGCGGTCGGCGCGTACGGCACGGCGATCATGATGTTCCACTGGGAGCTGCCGTACCTCCTGACGCTTCCGCTGGCGGCGGCGGCCGCGTTCGTGATCGGGCTGGCGCTGGGGGTGCCGGCGACGCGGTTGCGCGGGTTGTACCTGGCGCTGGTGACGCTGGCGATCGCGATCTTCCTGGTGCCGCTGCTCAAGCGGTTCGAGTCGGTGACGGGCGGGTCGATGGGCCTGACCCTGGGGAAGCCGCAGCCGCCCGCGTGGACGGGGCTGGCCGAGGACCAGTGGCTGTACTTCCTGACGCTGGCGGTGGCGCTGGCCGCGTTCGCCGTGACCTACAGCCTGCTGCGGTCGCGGGTGGGGCGGGCGCTGCACTCGGTGCGGGACAACGAGACGGCGGCCGAGGTCATGGGCGTGCGGCCGGCGTTCTACAAGCGGATGGCGTTCGCGTGGAGCGCGCTGTTCGCCGGGGCGGCCGGCTGCCTCTACACGTGGGTGATCGGGTTCGTGTCGCCGGACTCGTTCACGGTGAACCTTTCGATCACGCTGCTGGCGGGGCTGGTGGTGGGCGGTCTGGGCTCGATGTGGGGCCCGCTGCTCGGCGGGCTGTTCGTGATGTTCGTGCCGAGCCTGTCGCAGGACGTGAACAAGGCGGCGCCGGGGGTGATCTTCGGCCTGCTGATCATCGCGGTGATGTACGTGGCCCCGACCGGGCTGGCCGGGCTGGCGGGACGCGCGGTGCACTCGTTCGACAAGACCCTTCGGAAGGGGTAGGCGCATGCGTTCTTCAGGGTTCGGCGGCGGAACGGCGGCACGCGGGACGGCGGCGACGGCGGCCGTGCTGCTCGCGGCGACGGCGGCGGCCTCGTGCGGCGGGCGCGGGGAGGACGACGGTTCCACCACCGCCTCCGGTGCGTGCAAGGGCCAGCAGACGACCGGCATCACCGACAAGACGCTCAAGCTCGGCGGGATCTACCCGCTGTCGGGCCCGGCGTCGGCGTACGGCGACATCCCCAAGGGCATCAAGGCGTACTTCGACTACGTGAACGCCGAGAAGAACGGCATCGGCGGGCGGAAGGTGGAGTTCGTCGTCCGCGACGACGGCTACCAGCCGCCGAAGGCGGTGGAGGAGGCGCGCCGGCTGGTCGAGCAGGAGCAGGTGTTCGCGCTGTTCCAGACGCTGGGCACGCCGTCGACGACGGCGACGTGGGACTACGCCGGGCAGCGCAAGGTGCCGCAGGTGTTCGTGGCGACGGGCGCGTCGAAGTGGGGCAGCGACACCGGGCATCCGTGGACGATCGGGTGGCAGCCGAACTACGTGTCCGAGGCGCGGGTGTACGCGCAGTTCCTCAAGTCCGAGCGCCCCGAGGCGAAGGTGGCGGTGCTCTACCAGAACGACGACTTCGGCAAGGACCTGCTGGGCGGGTTCAAGAAGGCGCTCGCCGGCACCAAGATCACGATCGTGGGGGAGCAGAGCTACGAGGTGTCCGACCCGAGCGTCGAGCCGCAGATGCGCAACCTGGCCGGTTCCAAGGCCGACGTGTTCCTGAACGTCACCACGCCGAAGTTCGGGTCGCAGGCGCTGGCCGCCGACGCCAAGCTGACGAACTGGAACCCGCTGCACATCGTCAACAACGTCGCCGCGTCGATCACCGTGCTGCGACCGGTCGGTTTCCCGAACGTGCAGAACGTCGTGTCCGCCAACTACTACAAGGATCCGAGCGATCCGCAGTGGAAGGACGACGCGGAGATGACGCTGTACACGGCGAAGATGAAGCAGTACGCGCCGGGCGCGGACACGTCGGTGCCGTACCACGCGTTCGGCTGGGCGGCGGCGAGCAGTTTCCACAAGACGTTGGAGGCCGCCAAGTGCCCGACCCGCGAGGGCCTGCGGGACTCGATGCGCAACCTGAACAACGTCGAGGTCCCGATGCTGCTGCCGGGGATCCGGATGCAGACCGGCAAGGACGACGGTTTCCCGATCGAGTCGATGCAGATGATGCGCTTCAGGGGCGAGCGCTGGGAGTTGTTCGGCGAAGTGATCGACACCCGCCAGGCGTTCGGCCCCGTCACGGGGTGATGGGGCGGTAGGACGCGCCGGTTTATAGTCCGGAATGTGGACAACAGAATACGGATGATCGCGACATTCACGGCGGCCGTCGTCCTCGCGGGATGCGGCGGCGGCGGTGACCCGGAGGGCGGACCGCCCTCCGGGAAGTCCCCCTCCGGGCAGGCGAGCGCGGCCCCGTCCGCCGCCTTCGCCGACCCGCCGACGCGGTTCGACACCGGGAGGCCGGTCACGATCCCGGCCGAGCTCAGGCCGTACCAGTACCAAACCCTGTACGGTTCGGTCCCCGTGGCGATCAGCGATCGCGTCGCCGTGACGACCACCCGGCGCGGCGAGCTGGCCGGAACGGACATCACCACCGGCAGGCAGGCGTGGAAGGTGGCTCCGAGCAGGAAGCTGCTCGGCGGGACCGGCTCCACCCAGCCCGTGGTCACCACGCTCCAGGGCCGCCGGACCGTCCTCGCCGCGTTCCTGACCGAGGTCCCGGGCCAGGGCACCACGCCCGCGGGCGTGGCGATCGAACTGATCGGGGTGGACGTGTCGAGCGGCGGCCGCGTCCTCGACGACGTGCTGCCGGTGCCCCGTGACAGCGGCTACGAGTACGGCGGGGGCGGGCCGGTCGGCATCGTCGGGGTCGACGCCACGACCGCGGTGATGACCTGGGCGCAGAACACCACCATGGTGGCCGACCTGGCCACCCACAAGGTGCGCTGGACGCGGTACGGGTTCGACCCGGTCGGGCTGGACGGCGGCGTGGTCGCGGAGAGGACGGGGGACGGCCCCGAGTACCGGATGGTCGGGCTGCGCGCCGCCGACCAGCGACAGGTCTGGGCCTCCGACGAGATCGGAGGGGTGTTCGTCGACATCGCCGCGGCGGGCCCGGGCCTGTTCTCGCTGAACGTCAAGACGGGTTCCGCCGGCGACTGGGGCACCACGGACCTTCACGAGGTCAGGACCGGGAAGCCCCGGAAGCACGTGAAGATGGAGAACAGCTGGCACTGCCGCTTCGACGAGGCGCAGACCGTCCTGTGCTACCGGGGCGAGTACGACGGCGGTGTCGTCGGCCTGGACGCGACGAGCCTGGAGACGCTGTGGCGGTTGCCGTCCGAGGGGCGGATCGCGCCGAAGGTCACCGCGTTCTGGCACGGCGCCGTGTACGGCGAGACCTCCAACGGGCCGGTGGTGCTGGACGCCCGCTCAGGCAAGGACCGCGAGGTCGAGCCGGGTGCCGCACCGCTCGCGGTGAGCGGGTACGGCGGGCTCGACGTGCTCGACGGGGGCGCCTGGACGGTGTATCCACCGGCCCGTTGAGGCCGTGGCAAGCCGGGGCCTTGGGTCAGCGGACCCGGTAGGCCCTGATGATCCGCTGGTCGACGGCGCTGCCACCCGCGTCGCGCGCGTCGACGCGCAGCGAGACCGCCTGGCCCTGCGCCGGGGCGGGCAGCGGCGCCGAGAACCGGCCGCCGCCGAGCGTCCTGACCGCGACCGGCGTCCAGGTCGTGCCGTCGTCGACCGACGTCCACGCCCTCAGCCCGGTGACTTCGGCGCCGCCGCCCCCGACGCGCCCGACCGTGAAGACGGCCGGCCTGCCCGCCGGCTGGTTGCGCAGGTCGAGGCCGAGGTCGTAGTCGACGGTGAGGAGGGGGAGCCGGGCGGTTCCCGTGCCCGCGGGGCCGGTGGACTCGAACGTCCAGGTCGTGGCCGTGCGCGTGGAGACCGGCAGCACGGCCGAGGCGTCGGTGTCGTAGTGGAGGCGGTAGGTCGCGGCCTCCCTCGGCACCGTGAAGCGGGCGCCCGGATCGGCGGACTGCCCGATCACGCGGTCCCCCGCGTACAGGGTCATCTTCCGCTTGATCACGCTCGGGTCGTCCAGGCCGCAGTCGAAGCCGTCAGGGCGGGTCTGGAGGTCGACGAGGTAGACGCTCATGACCTCGCGCGACCGGATCGACGCGGGCGGCGCGCAGAAGCTGAGCGACGCGGCGGTCGCCGGGTACGGGCCGGGGCGCATCGGCTGACGGCCCCAGGTCTTGACCGTCCGGCTGCCGGGCGTGCGCTCGGTGAACGGCTCCTGGTCCACCCAGCCCTCGACCGCGGCAGGGAACGCCTCGTCGTTCCACAGGATGCCGCGCCCGGCCGACAGGTAGTCGGTCCGGGTCGTCCCGGCGGGCACCTCGCTAGCCGATTCGCCGAGAATGAAGCCCTCGGGGCTGATGCCGTACCGCTTCTCGCGCACCGGCTTCGCGGTGTCCCCGTCGATCGCGGCGAACCGCTGGTCGAGCCGCGCGAGCCGCGCCTGGACGGCGGGGGTCACCACGAACGACGGGTCGGCGGGCAGGCGGTCGCCCAGCGGCTCCAGCAGATCCCACACGTGGCCCGGTGCCGTCAGCCGGAACGAGGCGTAGGTCGCGAAAGTGCCCGAGGACACGGGGCTGGTCGGCTGCGCGTAGATCGAGTCCTTGCCCGGCTCGAACGAGAAGACGGCGTCGCCCCAGACCGCCTGCCCGTTGCCCTGCGTGTACGCGGCCGCCGCCCAGGTGGTCTGGGTGGTCCTCCCCTGGACGCCCGCCTTGACCTCCTTGGCCGCGGCGCCGTCCAGCGTGACCGTCAGGTCGCGGTCCAGCAGGACGTCGGGGTCACCGGCGAGCGCGGAGCGCCTGCCGCCCTCGGTGCCGTCGACGACCTGGCCCATCACGCTGTACCGCCCGCGCGGGAGCCGCACCGTCGCGGTGCCGTCGGCGCCGGCCTCCACGGTCGCGGCGGTGCGCGTCACATCCGTCAGGTCGGTGACGAAGGCGAACGCGGCGAACGCGGCGTCGGGCGTGCCGGGCAGCCGGGTCGCCTTGACGGTGAGGGTGTGGCTCGGCGGCTCCACCTCGAACGTGACGAACGTCTTGGGCCCGCCCTCGGCGGTCACCTCCGCCACGTACAGGCCGGGCTCGTCCTTGAGCGCGGCGGCGTCGATCCGCAGGGTCGCGGAGGCCGTGCCGTTCGCGGGCACGGTCACGTTCGTGGCGGACAACTCGGCCGCGCCGTCGACGTCACCGCCCCGGCGCCGGGTCAGCTTCACCGACAGGGCGAGCCTGGCGCCCTCGCGGCCGGTCCAGTTCAGCTCCGTCGCGAGGTCCCCCTTGGCGGCGCCCAGGTGGACCACTCCGGTCGAGGAGACGGCCGGGGCGGTGACGGCGGCGCCGGCGTCCAGGCGGCCCGTCCCGCGCTCGAACGCGTCGCCGCCGGTGGCCGGGTCGGCCGAGCCCGTCAGGGCCGCCTTGAGCTGCGCGGCCTGCCATCCCGGATGCCGCTGGGCCAGCAGCGCCGCCGCGCCCGCGACGTGCGGCGCGGCCATGGAGGTTCCGGAGGCGGCGGTGTAGCGGGCGTCCACCGGCTCGCCCATCGTGGTCCCCGCGGCGCGGGCGGCGACGACGTCCACGCCGGGCGCGACGATCTCCGGCTTCATCGCGGTCCGGCCGGGGCGCGGGCCTCGTGAGGAGAAGCCGGCCAGCGCGTCCTTCCCGTCGACGGCGCCCACGGTGAGCGCGGAGCCGGCCGCGGCGGGCGAGCTGATGTCGCCCAGCCCGCCGCTGTTGCCCGCGGCCGCGACGAACAGCGAGCCGTGCGCCGCCGTCAGCCTGTCCACCGCCTGCGAGACCGGGTCGGTGCCGTCCGACGGCTCCCATCCGCCGAGGCTCATGTTGACGACCCTGGCGCGCCGCGCGGCCCATTCCGCCCCGGCGATGAGGTCGGACATCTCGCCGTAGCCCTCGTCGTCCAGCACCTTGCCGACCAGCAGCGAGGCCCCGGGCGCCACGCCCTTGCGTTCGCCGCGGGAGGCCGCGCCGGTGCCCGCGACGGTGGCGGCCACGTGCGTGCCGTGCCCGTGGCGGTCCACGGCGTCCGGGGCCGCGCTGAAGTTCATCGTCTCCGCGACGCGTCCGGCCAGGTCGGGGTGGGCGGCGTCGACGCCGGTGTCCAGCACGGCCACCTTGACGCCGCTCCCGGTGAAGCCCGCCTTCCACGCCTTCGGCGCCCCGACCTGGCTCAGGTTCCGGTCGAGCTTGCGGGTGCCGGGCGCCGCCGCGGCCTTCACCCTCTGGTCCAGCCATACGTACCGGAGGCCGCCGGAACGCGCGGACAGGGCCGACACCATCCGCGCCCCCTGCCCCTTGGGCTGCCGCACCGCGACCGCGCCGATGCTGGACAGGCGCCGGTCCTGGCGGGCGCCCAGGGCCCGCACGTCCGGGTTCCCGGCGACGATCAGCGGCAGCTCGCGGCTCCGCGCGTCGTCGTACCGCTGCCGGATCAGCGTCGTCACGTCGAACAGCTTCGGATCGAGCGCCCGTCCGACCTGCGACGCCACGTCCGCCGGGGTCACGGTCACGCTCCCGTCCGGCCGGATCGACCGGTGGAAGAGCGTGTTGTCCCGCCCCTCGCCCGGCCGGACGGACACCAGCGGCGGCCGTCCCTTCACCGTCCGGACCTTCACCACGTCGCCCGTCAGCAGCGTGACCGTCCACGACCCGCCCGCCGGCAGCGAACCCGGCAGCGAACCCGGCGGCGAGCCGGGCGCGGCGCCGGCGGCCGTCGCGGGCAGCATCGCCATCCCGCCGGCCGCCAGCGCCGCGCAGAGCGCCACCCTGTACGTTCGTCCCACCCGGAGCCTCCTCCAGATCACCGTTTACCTGTACTCACCCGAAGCGCCGCTTTCCCTTCCCGGGGCCAGGTTCGGAGGACTCGGGAGGCGCGGTCTTCCAGCAGCGGTAACCGTGTGGAGCGGTGGGCGGCCGGCAACAGGCCGGCGACGATGACGGGTCAGCCGCGGGCGGCGCGGTTCTTCTCGTAGGTGTCGATGATCCGGCCGAGCTTGGCGAACTTCTCGGTGAAGGCGTAGGGGTAGATGCCCTCCGGGGTGTCCGGCCGGCCGGCGTCGACGTACTGCGTGCCGAGGTTGGAGAACACCACGACGACGTAGCTGCGCCCGCCCTTGCCCGGCAGGGCCTTCACGATGCCCGCGTCGGCGCCGCTGTTGTTCACCCAGCCGGTCTTGTGGGCGAACGACACCTCCGCCTTCTTGGTGCACGGCCGCACGTCCCGGCCGAACTTCGAGCCGTTGACGTTCACCGTGCCGTCGGCGCCGACCCAGCGGGACGGGACGCCGTGCGGGATGCCGGCGGCCGGGTAGGCGCCGCCGCACCAGTTGGGGGTGGACAGCATGTCGTTCCAGCCCTGCGACCTCAGCTTGTCCTGGAAGAACTTCCGGGACGAGGCGCTCAGGACGGCGCTGGTCACGGGCTTGCCGCCGGGCGCGGTCCAGACCGTGCCGGGGGCGCCGTTGACGAGGGTGAGGAGCTTGGCGGTGTCCAGGGAGCTCATCGTGACGGGGTTGCCCCAGCGGCCGCCGGAGGCCGGGTTGGTGTTCTTGAGCTGGAGGGTCTGGAGCCCGAGGTCCTGGAAGGTCCGGTTGAGCCCGTCGACGGCGCCGTTGTCGTGCAGGAGCTTGACCAGGGCGCAGGACGCGGCGTTGGACGACCAGGTGATGGACTCGTCGACGTACTGGGCGACGGTCTTGCTCGTGGGCCCGCCGCACAGGGAGCTGGTCTCGGTGGGCCGGTAGTCGTAGGTGCCGTCCAGCGTGATCGTGCCCTGGTCGACCAGCCGCAGCACGCCGAAGTTGACCATGAGCTTGAGGACGGAGGCGGGGTAGGGGCTCATGAAGTCGAGGCTCGCGCCCTCGCGCCCGGGGACGACGTCGATGCTGCCCTGGCCCTTGTTGGCGTACCAGCCCGCGTCGTCCCACTGCCGCCACCGCACGTCGGTGGTGGACAGGTTGCGGTCGACGGGGACGACGACGCCGTTCTTGTACTGCGGGCTCATCAGGACGGTGCCGGACGAGACGGGCCGCCCGCGCCGGTCGAGTTCGATGACGGTGGCGTCGATCTGCGGCTGCTGGACGATCGGCTTCGCGTCGGGCGCGGCCGCGAGGAGGCTCTGCCGCTGCCGGGGCGTGTTGCGGGCCTCCTTGTCAACGGCGTTCATCAGCGTCCGGGCCTGGGCGGAGCCGGGCGGCGCGGTGTCCAGGACCTCCTGGAAGCGCAGCGCGTCCAGGGTCTTCTGGAGCCGGTGCGCGACCGCGCTCGCCTCGGCGTTCTCGGTGCCGGCCACCCGGGAGGTGTCGACCGGGCCCGCCTGCGCGCCGCAGCCCGCCAGCGCGAGGACCGTGACGAGAGCGGCGGACCCGCGCATCCGTGATCTTCTCAACGCACTCCCCCTTTGGTGTTGATCAAGTGGCCGATCATAAGGGGAGTCATCGGACCATTTCCCTCGGCGAACGAAATCGGTCGCTTTCCCGGGGCGCCGGTCAGGCGTAGGCGATGAGGCGGCCGCAGACGATGACGGCGGGCCAGATGGCGAGGGACAGGGCGGCGGCGGCGCGGGCCGCGGCGGGCGCGCGGTCGGCGGTGTCCCAGTCCTTGACGTCGCGGAACACCCCCGTGTGGAAGACGAAGATGTTCAGGCCCGCGGCCCCGATCAGCAGGAGCTTCACCTGGAAGGCGGTGTTGTCGAAGACCTGCGTGGCGTTCGCCGAGAAGAGCAGCGCGCCGCTCAGCGCGACCAGCACGAACCCCCGGCGCGCCCAGGGGAGGGCCTGGGCGGCCAGACCGCTGACCGGGACGCGGCGGGAGAAGCCCAGCAGGCGCAGGTCGAAGACGGCGATGGCGCCGAACATGAGGGCGAGGCCGATGAGGTGGGCCGATTCCGTGAGGGGGTAGGCCCATCGCCCGTCCCGGATGAAGGTGGCGGGGCCGGTCGCCTCCAGCCAGGACAGGACGCCGTTCAACGCTGGCGGCGGGTGCGCAGGCGGATGAGGGCCGCGACGAACCCGGCGGCGAGCGCGGCGCCCCCGCCGAGGAGAAGGTAGGGCGGGTCGTCCGAGCCCGTGGCGACCGGTGCCGCAGAACCCGTGGCGGTCGGCGCGGCCGAGCGGGGTCGCGCGGCCTGGAGGCAGCGGTCGACGAAACGGGTGAGGGTGCCGCGGTAGGGGTGGACGCCGCCCGCCGCGTAGAGCATCTGCACGCGCAGTTCGCCGGAGTAGTCGTCGCCCTCGGCGTCGCAGCGGCGGTAGACGACGGCTGCCACTTCGTCCCCGACCTGTGGACGGCCGCGCATGCCGCCGAGCGTGCCGGTCAGGTCGGGCGGGAGGAGCAGGTCGCGGGCCTGCCCGGCGCCTTCCGCCACGGGCGGCCCCGTCCAGTCGTCGTGGCCGCGAAGACCGTCGACCCCGGGAAGGCTCCGCGGGACGGTGAGGTCGGCGGGGACCTCGATCCGCAGCTGCGCGTGGGGGAACCCGTACCGCGCCTGGATGACCCGGCCCCGCAGGTAGAGCGGCCTACTGGCGTCGTAGCTGCCGCCGCCCCCGTGGTGGGCGAGCATGCCGTGGAGCATGAGCGGCCCGAGTCGCATGCCTGTCCTGCCTCTCAGCTTGGGAGAGCCTATTCGTACCGGGACCCGCATAAAGACGTACGAAAGGAAAAACTAGAGAGCCTCTCTGGTTTTCCGGGGGTTTCGTCCCTACACTCGCCGGCATGGGCACGGGAGAGCGGCCGGTGGCCGTGGTGACGGGAGCCAACCGGGGGATCGGCTACGCGGTCGCGGAGCGGCTGGTCCGGGAAGGGCACGAGGTCGTGCTGGTCTCGCGCGACCGGGACCGCGGTGAGACCGCGCGTGCTTCTCTGGACGCGTCCGGACAGGGCGAGGGCCGGGTACGGCTGGTCGTGGGCGACCTGTCCTCGATACGGGCGATCCGGGAGACCGCCGTCGCGCTCACCGCCGCGTGCCCGCGCATCGACGTCCTCGTGCACAACGCCGGAATGTGGCCGTACGAGCGCGTCCTCAACGAGGACGGCCTAGAGCAGTCGTACGTCACCAACCACCTCGCGCCGTTCCTGCTCAACCTCGAACTGGAGCCGCTGCTGCTCGCGTCCAACGCGCGGGTCGTCCAGGTCAGCGCAGGGCTCTACGTCAAGGGGGTGGCCCATCCCGACCGGACCCCTGAGGGCCTGCACTTCCACCCTCTGCGGACCTACGCCGACACCAAGCTGTGCAACCTGATGATGGTTCCGCTGTTCGCCGAGCGTTGGAAGGGCACCGGGGTGACCATCGACGCCGTCCACCCCGGGGTGATCCGGACCGGCCTGGGCGATCGCACCGGTCCCCTGGGCGCGGTCCTCAAGGCGTCGAAGGTGCTGTGGAAGAAGCCCGCCAAGGGGGCCCGTCCCGTGGTCGCGCTCGCGCTGGCCACGGACGGCGGGACCGGACGCTACTTCCACCTGGAGAAGGAGCAGCCCCTGGCCCCCGTCGCCGCCGACCGCGACCTCGCCCAGCGCCTCTGGGACCGCACCGCCCGCACCTGCGACGTCTCCTGAACGGCCATGTCGCCTAAGCAGCAGCGGGGCGAGGCGACCGTAGGGAAGGTCCTGGACGCGGCGCTCGCCCTGTACGCGGCGAAGGGGCCGGGCGGCCTGACGATGAGCGCGCTGATCGCCGAGACCGGGACCAGCAGCGGCAGCCTCTACCACCACTTCGGCAGTTTCGACGGCCTGCGCGCCGCGCTGTACGCGCGCTCCATGGGCGAACTGCTCGACTCGGTCGCCGCCGCGCTCGAACGCTCCCGCACGGCCCGGTCCGGGGTGCGCGCGCTCGTCGAGGCGTACCTGCGCTTCACCCAGGAGGACCGCCCCGCGGCCCACTTCATCCACGCCTCGTCCTACGCCGACTTCCTCCCGCCCAACGCGGACCGGATCGCCGAGGCGAAGAACCCCCGGATGCAGCGGATCGTCGGCTGGCTGCGCCCGCACGTCGAGGCCGGGACGGTCCTGCCCCTTCCCGACCCGCTCACCGAGATGCTGGTCATCGCCCCCGTCGCGGAGACCTCCCGCCGCTGGCTCGCCGGGGATCCGGGCGTCGATCTGGCGGTCGCGGCCCGCATCCTCCCCGAGCGCATCTGGCACTCCGTCCGGGCACCCGGCGGCCCCGCCTGACGCTGTCCTGTGCCGTACGCGCGAATTCCGCCGGCCGTTCGTTGGTCTGGCGAGTAGTACGCCCGGCGCCCCCGGCGGATGATCACTGGTCATGAGGACTGTGACCCGCGTCATCCTCACACTCGCCCTGGCCGCGTACTGGCTGGCGCCCGTCCACCCGGCCGCGGCCGATACCCCGCCGCCGGGTCCCGGCACGCACGAGCGCACCCTGACCATGGACGGCGGCTGGGAGCGCGAATACCTCCTGCACGTGCCGCCGGGCCGGACGAGAACTCCGAAGCCCCTGGTCATCGCGCTGCACGGCGGCCTCGACGACATGCACTACATCCGCCGGCAGTCCGGGCTGGACACGGTCGCCGACGGCAACGGCTTCCTCGTCGCCTACCCCAACGGGTTCGTCAGGACGTGGAACGCCGGCGGCTGCTGCTGGTTCGCGCGCATGGCCGGCATCGACGACGTCGGCTTCCTCGACAGGCTGATCTCGACACTGGTGCGGGAGGGCCTGGCCGACCCGCGCCGGATCTACCTGACCGGGTTCTCCAACGGCGGCGGCATGGCCTACCGGTACGCCTGCGAACGGTCCTCGCGGGTTGCGGCGGTCGGGGTGGTGTCGGGGTCGCTGGCCGTGGAGTGCGCGCCCCGCCGCCCGGTGTCGGTGATCGCCTTCCACGGCACCGCGGACTTCTCCGTCCCCTTCCTCGGCGGCGGCAACCAGGACTGGAACAACGAGACGCCGTTCCCGGCGTTCACCGCCGTCATGGACTTCTGGCGGACGGCCGGGCGGCTGCTGCCGTTCGACCGGATCACCCTCGGCACGGCCAGGACCACGTGCCGGACCACCGGCCGGGGCCGCACCGGCAGCGAGGTCGAGTCCTGCACGATCACCGGCGGCGGGCACGAGTGGCCCAGCGGCCAGGTGGACCCCGACGTCCGGGCCAGCCCGCTGATCTGGCGGTTCTTCAGCGAGCACGCGCGGACCCGCTGAACTACCCGGGGCCCGCCGCGTCCACCGCGGCCTCGTCCCCGGGCACCGGCCGGAAGTCCCTCGGCACGTCCGGGAAGCGGACCCAGGCGTGCAGCAGGAGCAGCATCTCGATCCTGCGGTCGGGATCGTAGAGGGCGTCGCCGAGCAGCTGCTCCAGCCGGCGGATCCGGTAGCGCACCGTCTGCTCGTGGACGACCAGCCGCTCGGACGCCGCGACCGCGTTGTCGCGGCTCTCCATGTAGGCCAGCAGGGTCCGCACCAGCGGTTCCCTGCGGTGCCGCGGCAGCTCCTTGAGCGGGCCGAGCCGCACGTTCAGCGCGAGGTCGATCAGTTCCTCGCTCATTGACGCGACCAGCGTGGCCACATGGTCCAGCCACCGGACCGGCGCCTTCTCCGGGATGACGCCCCGGACGACCAGGTCCAGCGTGCGCCTGGCCCAGCGCAGCGACACCGCGCCCTTGTTCAGCGGCACGGTCGGGCCGACGGCGGCGGGCCGTCCCCGCACCAGCCCGGCGATCATCCGCTCCCGCCCCGGTCCGTCCGGGTCCGGGACGATCAGGTACGGCGCCGGGCCGTGCCAGTCGGCCAGCACGGACGGCGGCGCGACCGGCGCCCTGTCCTCCATGGCGGGGCCGAGGGCGACCAGCGCGATGGTGCGGGGCGGCTCCCAGCCGGCCGGGCGGGCCAGCTCGCGCACCGCCTCCACGCTGGCGGGCGGCTCGACGACGAGCAGGTCGCGCAGCCGCCAGCGGTGCCGCTCCCGCTCGGTGGCCAGCCGCCGCTGGGCGTCGGCGTAGCCCCGGGCGGCGGCGCCGGCCAGCTTCTCCAGGAAGACGAACAGCGACTCGATGATCTGCCCGAGCGTGGTCAGCGACCAGCCGAGCCGCCGGGCGTCCTTGATGAAGCGGCGGCAGGCGACCTGGCCGCACACCCTGATCGCGGTCTGCAGGCCGTCCAGGCTGCGGCCGCCGCGCGCCTCGTAGGCGCCGATGCCGACGTAGATCTCGGTCAGCGCGTCCCAGTCGGTGTCGTCCCGGCCCATGGCGTCGACGAAGTGGCCGACGGTCTGCTCGACCGTCCACCTCATCCGGCGCCCGTACTTGCTGTCGGGCGGGCGCGCGTACTCGGGCACCAGGCCCTGGATCTCGCGGATCATCTCGGCCGCGGCCTCGTCGAGGTGGGGCCGCAGCGGCTGCGCCAGCCCGGCCGGCACCTCCGCGAGCCGCGGCGTCGCCGTCACCGATCCGGGTTCTTCGCTCACGTTGGACCTCCCTGGCCAGGTCCCCCGAACGCGTCCTGAACACCACTTCTTACACAGTCACGCGAAGATCCTCACAGAAATAGTCAACGGCGGAAGCTGTTCGGCCCCGCGGATTATCAATGTCCATATAAGCCGCGCGGCGGCGCAAGCATCTCTGTGAGCGCCACAACCACCGCCCCCTGCCCCTCCCACGGCTCCCAGCCCGTTGACAATCATGTCTTCATAGTGAGACATTCTGTCTCATCTAAGAGTCTTACTGTCTCACGAAAGGGTTCATCCATGGATCCCACCCGGCGCGGCCTCTCCCGCCGCGGGTTCCTCGCCCGGACCACCGCCGCGACCGCCGCCGCCGCGACCGCCGCGCAGGCCGCCCACTCCTCCGCCGACGCCGTCGCGGGCACCGCGCCACCACCCCCCGCCCCGGCGCCCCCGCCCGGCCCCCAGACGGCCGAGGTCGTGCTGCGGGTGAACGGCCGCACCGAACGGCTCCGCCTCGACACCCGCGTCACCCTCCTGGACGCCCTCCGCGAACGCCTCGGGCTCACCGGCACGAAGAAGGGCTGCGACCGCGGGCAGTGCGGCGCCTGCACCGTCCACATCGACGGCCGGCGCGTCCTGTCGTGCCTGACCCTCGCCGCCACGGCGGCTTCGCGCGGCGGACCCGTCACCACGATCGAAGGGCTGGCGGACCGCGACGGCACGCTGCACCCCGTCCAGCAGGCGTTCGTCGAACGCGACGGACTCCAGTGCGGCTTCTGCACGCCGGGACAGGTCATGTCGGCCGCCGCGCTGATCCGGGAAGGGCACGCGGGCTCCGACGAGGAGATCCGCGAGTTCATGTCCGGCAACCTGTGCCGCTGCGCCGCCTACAACGGCATCGTCGACGCGGTCAGGACGGCCGCCGCAGGGACCGGGGGGCGGCGCTGATGCGGCCGTTCACCCTCACCGCGCCCCGCAGCGTCCCGGAGGCGCTGGACCAGGCGGCCGGCGGCGGCGCCTACCTCGCCGGCGGCACCACCCTCGTCGACCTCATGAAGCTGGACGTCACGGCACCCGGCCGGGTCGTCGACATCGGCGGCCTGCCGCTGACCGGGATCGAGCGGGACGGCGACGGCCTGCGCATCGGCGCCCTGGAACGGATGGCCGACGTCGCCGCCCACGACCTGGTCGCCCGCCACCAGCCGATGATCTCCGCGACGCTGCTCCAGAGCGCGTCCCCGCAGATCAGGCAGATGGCCAGCATCGGCGGCAACCTGCTGCAGCGCACCCGCTGCGGCTACTTCCGCGACACCGCCGTACCGTGCAACAAGCGCGAGCCCGGCACCGGCTGCCCCGCCCTGAACGGCGAGAACCGCTCGCACGCCGTCCTCGGCACCAGCGACTCCTGCGTCGCCGCCCACCCCAGCGACCTCGCCGTCGCCCTGGCCGCCCTGGACGCCTCGCTCGTCCTGCGCGACCGCACCGGCGAGCGCCGGATGAGGCTCACCGACTTCTACCTCCTCCCCGAGAACGCCCCGCACCGCGAGAACCGCCTGCGCCCCGGCGAACTGATCGTCGCGGTGACGGTGCCCGACCTGGACCGGGCCGCCCGGCGATCGGCGTACGTGAAGGTCCGCGACCGCGCGTCCTACGAGTTCGCGCTCACCTCCGCCGCCGTCGCCCTGGACGTCCGCGGCGGGCGGATCAGGGACGCGCGGGTCGCCGCCGGCGGCGTCGGCACCCGCCCCTGGCGGCTCCCCGTCGTCGAACGCGCCCTGCGCGGCGCCCGGCCCGACGAGACGTCCTTCGAAGCCGCCGCGACCCGCGCCGCCGACGGCGCCCGGCCCCTGCGGCACAACGCGTTCAAGCCCGCGCTACTCCGCCGCACCATCGTCCGCGCCCTGCTGGAGGCGTCGTCATGACCCGTTCCGCCGACCGCGTCGAAGGACGCCTCAAGGTCACCGGCGCGGCCGCGTACGCCGCCGACCACCGCCCCGCCGGGATGCTGCACGGCCACCTCGTCCTCGCCACGATCGGTCGCGGCACGATCCGATCGATGGACGTGCGCGCCGCCGGCCGCTCCCCCGGCGTCATCGGCGTCTTCACCCCAGACAACCCGCTCCGGCTGCGCCCCCAGACGGCGATGCTCCCCACCTTTCTCGGCGACTCGCGACCGCCGCTCCAGGACCGGGAAGTGCGCTACCACGGGCAGATCATCGGCATGGTCGTCGCCCGCACCTTCGAGGAGGCCCGCGACGCCGCCACCCTCGTCAAGGTCTCCTACCGCGCCCGCCGCCCCGACGTGTCGTTCGAGGGCGCCGAGGGCGAGGTGCCCGCCCCGCCGTTCGGCCGGCCGCTCGACCGCCTCGCCGACGGCGTGCGCGACATCGGCCACGCCCTGCGCGCCAGCCAGGTCACCGTCTCCGCCACCTACACGCAGCCGCCCAAGCACCACAACGCGATGGAACCGCACGCCGCCGTCGCCGAGTGGAAGGACGGCACGCTGACCGTCCACAGCGGCACGCAGGGCCCGCGCGCCCACGCCGCCGAGATCGCCGAAGCGCTCGGCCTGGAGGCCCGGCAGGTTCACGTGATCAGCCCGCATGTCGGCGGCGGCTTCGGCGGGAAGGCCACCACCTGGGCGCCGGCCCTCCTCGCCGCCGCGGCCGCGCACCGCCTCGGCAGGCCGGTCAAGGTCGTCAGCACCCGCGAGCAGCTCTATACGGTCACCGGCCACCGCCCGCCCAGCCGCCAGGTCATCGCCCTCGGCGCCCACCGCGACGGGAGCCTCAACGCCGTCAGCAACGACGCGGTCACCACGCACCCGTTCGAGGACCCCGCCCGCTTCGGGACGATGGACTTCTACAAGACCGCCAACCTGCACATCGGCCTCAGGGTCGCCGCGCTCGACCGTCCCCCCAGCACGATCATGCGGGCGCCCGGGGCCGAAGCCGGCTCGTTCGCCCTGGAATCGGCCATGGACGAACTCGCCGCCGAACTCCGCGTCGACCCCGTCGAACTGCGCCTGCGCAACGACCTGACGCACAGCCCCGAGCACGGCCGCCCGTTCACCGGCAAGCACCTGGCCGAGTGCTACCGCCTCGGCGCGGAACGCTTCGGCTGGCGGCACCGCCCGCCCCGCTCCGTCACCCGAGGCGACCGGCTCGTCGGAGCGGGCGTGGCCACCGCCGTCATGCACACCGGCCGCGACTCCACCGCCGCCGAAGTCCGGTTCCGTCCCGACGGCACGGTCCGGGTCGCCACCGCCGCCGCCGACCTCGGCACCGGCATGCTCACCGTGCTCGCCATCGTCGGCGCCGAGAGCCTGGACCTGCCCCGGTCACGGATCCGGCCCGAGCTCGGCGACTCCACCCTCCCGGTCGACGACGCCTCCACCTCCGTCTACGGCGCGGTCGGGTCCGGCTCCACCGTGACGGTCGCGCCCGCCGTCCGGCAGGCCGCCGAGGACGCCGTCCAAGAGCTGGTCGCCCACGCCACCGGCCACGAGAAGTCCCCCTTCCATGGCACGCCCGGCGTCCGCTACGACAAGGGCCGGCTCACCGACGGCACCCGGAGCCTCACCTTCACCAGCCTCCTCGCACTCACCGGCTCGCCCGGCGTGGGCGCCACGTCCACCGCGCGCTGGGACGGCTCCGAACGCTTCGCGGTCGCCTCGTTCGCCGCCCACTTCTGCGAGGTCCACGTCCACCGCCTCACCGGCGAGGCCCGCGTCGCCCGCATGCTCACCGTCGTGGACGCGGGCACGATCGTCAACGAGAAGGCCGCC
Organism: Actinomadura rugatobispora; assembly: GCF_055379765.1. Classification (NCBI taxonomy): domain Bacteria; kingdom Bacillati; phylum Actinomycetota; class Actinomycetes; order Streptosporangiales; family Thermomonosporaceae; genus Actinomadura; species Actinomadura rugatobispora. The sequence continues at coordinate 4,470,066 of NZ_AP029191.1, forward strand.
CGCAACCAGATCACCGGCGGCGTCACCTTCGGTATCGGCCAGGCCCTCCTCGAACGCGCCCACGTCGAGACCCGCACCGGCCGCGTCGCCGGCGCCAACCTCGCCGACTACCTCATCCCCGTGAACGCCGACGTCCCCCGCCTGGACGTGCACTTCCTCGAGCACCCCGACACCGAACTCAGCCCCTCCGGCGTCCGCGGCCTCGGCGAGCTCGGCACCGTCGGCTCCGCCGCCGCGATCGCCAACGCCGTGTACAACGCCACCGGCCGCCGGATCCGCGACCTGCCGATCATTCCGGAGAAGCTCCTGCTCTGATCCGGCATAGCATGCTGGGTGACGCCGAGGAGGGGTGCATGGCCGGAGAGGTACGACCGATCACGCTGGTGGGGACGCCCGTCCTGCACAGCCCGTGCCGTCCGGTCGAACGGTTCGACGACGAGCTTTCCGCGCTGGTCGACGACATGTTCGCCAGCATGTACGCCGCCGAGGGCGTGGGCCTGGCCGCCAACCAGATCGGCGTCGACCTGCGCGTCTTCGTCTACGACTGCCCGGACGAGGACGACGTGATGCGCAGGGGCGTGGTCGTCAACCCGACCCTGGAGCTCCCCGGGGTCGACGAGCGGCGGCTCGACGACGGCGACGAGGGCTGCCTGTCGGTCCCGGGCGCCCAGGCGAAACTGGCCCGCCCCGACCACGCGACCTGCCACGGGTTCGACGTCAAGGGCGACCCGGTCACGGTCGAAGGCACCGGCCTGCTGGCACGGTGCCTTCAACACGAGACCGACCACCTGGAGGGCCGCCTCTACATCGACCGGCTGCCGACCCGTACCCGCAAGAAGGTCCTCAAGGAGTCCGAGGCGTTCCGCGCCGAGGTCGAGGCGGTTACGGCCTCACCCGCTCCAGAACCACGATCGGAAACTCCCGCGTCGCCCTCGCCTGATAGGTGAGGTACTGCGGCACCCGATCGGTCATCAGGCTGTGTCTCAAAGTCCCGGCCTACGGCGCTCGCCTGGCGGCTCGCCCCTGACCGGGCCTTGGCGAGCGCGGCATCGCTTCGCGATCTGGCCGGTGACGCTCGCCTCCGGCATCGCACCACCGCCCAGGTAACGCGCTCGCGCGGCACCTGAGGCCACTTCAAGACAGGCCCTAGATCCCCTGGGCGAAGCCGCCGTCGACGGGCAGCTCCACCCCCGTGGTGAACGTGGCGTCGAACGCCAGGAACAGCGCCGCCGCGGCCACTTCCTCTACTGTTCCGTTGCGGCCGAGCGGGGTCATCTCGTCCCCCTGCTTCTGGAACGCGGCCCGTTCCTCGTCGCTCATCGTCGCCACGCCCATCGTCGGCGTCTCGATGAAGCCCGGCGCGACCGCGTTCACCCGGATCCGCCGCGGCAGGAACTCCGCCGCGAACACCTGCGCGAACGCCCGCACCGCCTCCTTCGACCCCGAGTAGGCGCTCATCCCCGGGAAGATCCGGTCGTTCGCCACGGTCGTGAACACGAACGCCCCGCCGTCCCGCACGAGGGGCGCCAGCCGCTGGACGGTGAAGAACGCCCCCTTGGCGTTGATCGCGAAGTGCCGGTCGTAGGACTCCTCGGTGACCTCCTCCAGCGGCTCCGGCTCGGCGATGCCGTGATTGACGAACACGGCGTCGATGGTCCCGAGCCGTTCCCCGGCCAGATCGCCGAGCGCCCGGACGTCGGCCATGCTCGCCGCGTCCGACCGGACCACGTGCGCCGTCCCCAGCGGCGTGAGCACGGAACGGGCCTCCTCGATCGTCCGCTCGTTCCGCCCGGTGAGGACCACCTCCCCGCCCCCGGCCACGAGCGCCCGCGCCACTGCCAGCCCCATCCCGTGCGTCCCGCCCGTGACGACGGCCTTCTTCCCCTCGAAAGAACCCATGCCCCCACCCTGCGGCGAACGACTTCCGGCCGACTTCCGAACGGCTTCCGGTCGAAGAGCCTGGTTACGAGGTTGGTCGGGGGTGTGGGGGCGGAGCCCCTGCCGGGGGTGCGGGGGCTGGCCCCCGCCAAGGGCCGGGTGCCCGGAGCGAGCCCCCAGGCGAGCGCAGGGCTGCGCGGCCCGCGGGGGGTATGGGGGGCTTCCCTCCCATAAAGTAAACACGTGCGGTTCGGGGTGCTCGGGACGGTTGTCGTCTGGGCGGGCGACGGGGAGGAACCGGTCCGGGTTCCCGAGGCCAAGGTGCGTGCGTTGCTGGCGCATCTGCTGGCGCACGCGGGGCGGCCGGTGCCGGCCGACCGGCTGATCGCGGACCTGTGGGACGAGCGGCTCCCGGCCAATCCCTCGGCGGTGCTGCAGACGAAGGTCTCGCAGCTGAGGCGGGTCCTGGAGGACGCGGAGCCGGGGGGCCGGGCGCTGGTGGTGTCGGATCCACCGGGGCACGGCTACCGGCTGGACGGCGCGGCGGTCGACGCGGAGGAGTTCTCGGCGCTGGTCGAGCGGGCGCGGGGCGGCGGGAGCGCGCGGGAGCGGGCCGGGCTGCTGGCGGAGGCGCTGGGGCTGTGGCGGGGCGCGGCGTTCGCGGAGTTCGGGGACGAGGAGTTCGCCCGTCCGGCGATCATGCGGCTGGAGGAGCGGCGGCTGGAGGCTCTGGAGGCGCTGGCGGAGGCGCGGCTGGAGCTGGGCGAGCACGCGGCGCTGGTGCCTGAGCTCGGTGAGCTGGTGGGACGGCATCCGCTGCGGGAGCGGCTGCGCGCCGCGCACATGCGGGCCCTGTACCGGTCGGGGCGGCAGGGCGAGGCGCTGGAGAGCTACGAGGCGCTGCGCGTCCATCTGGCCGAGGAGCTGGGGCTGGACCCCGGGCCGGAGCTCTCGGCGTTGCAGGAGGCGATCCTGAAGCAGGATCCGGGGCTGGCGCCGGCGCCGTCCGGGAACCTGCCCGCGCCGGTGAACGAGCTGATCGGGCGGGACGGAGCGGTGGCGCGGGTGCGGGCGCTGCTGGGCGGGTCGCGGCTGGTGACGCTGACGGGGCCGGGCGGGGTCGGGAAGACGCGGCTGGCGGTGGAGGCGGCGGGCGGCCCGGTCGGGGACCTGCCGGACGGGGTGCGGATCGTCGATCTGGCGGCGCTGGCGCGGGACGCGCCGTCGGCGGAGACGCGGATCTGCGATCTGGTGGCGGTCGCGCTGGAGCTGCGCGAGGAGGCGGGGACGCGGACGGCGCGCGATCCGCTGGAGCGGCTGGCGGCGGCGCTGCGCCCCAAGCGGCTGCTGCTGGTGCTGGACAACTGCGAGCACCTGGTGGTTCCGCTGGCGGGGGTGGTGGCGCGGCTGCTGCGGGACGCGCCGGGGCTGCGGGTGCTGGCGACGAGCCAGGAGCCGCTGGGCGTGGCGGGCGAGGTGCTGGTGAACGTCCCGCCGCTGGAGGCGCCGGGCCCGTCGGTGGAGCCGGATCCCGAGGCGCTGCCGGCCTTCGGCGCGGTGCGGTTGTTCGTGGCGCGGGCGGCAGCGGCGGCGCCGGGTTTCGCGCTGGACGCGGGGAACGCGGCGGCGGTCGCGGCGATCTGCCGGCGGCTGGACGGGATCCCGCTGGCGCTGGAGCTGGCGGCGACGCGGGTCCGGGTGCTGGGCGCGCGGGAGCTGGCGGCGCGGCTGGACGACCGTTTCCGGGTGCTGGCCTCGGGCCGCCGGGACGCGCCGGACCGGCAGCGGACGCTGCGCGCGGTGATCGACTGGAGCTGGGAGCCGCTCACCGAGGCGGAGCGGATCGTGCTGCGGCGGCTGGCGGTCCAGGTGGGCGGCTGCGCGCTGGAGGCGGCGGAGGCGGTCTGCGCGGGTGACGGGGTGCGCGGGGACGAGGTCCTCGATCTGCTCGGCCGGCTGGTCGACCGGTCGCTGGTGGTGGTGGCGGAGGGCCCGGACGGTCCGCGGTACCGGCTGCTGGAGTCGGTGGCGGCGTACTGCGCGGAGCGGATGCGGGAGGTGGCCGGGGAGTACGACGCGGTCCGGCGCCGGCATGCCCGCCACTACGCGGAGCTGGCGGGGCGGGCCCGGTTGGACGGCCGTGACCAGCTCGGCTGGCTGGCCCGGCTGGACGCGGAGGCGGCCAACCTCAACGCCGCGTTCGACTTCGGGGCGGAGGCGCTGGGGCTGGCGGGGTCGCTGGCCTGGTACTGGGTGCTGCGCGGCCGGTTGAGCGAGGCGATGTGCGCGCTGGACTCCGTCCTGGACGGGCCCGGGGACGCGGGCGCGCTGCGTACGGCGCGGGCCTGGCGGGCGGCGCTGGAGAACCTGTCGGGCTGTGCGGGCGATCCGGTGCGGGAGCTGCCGCCGGAGGAGGCGCCGGATCCGCGTGCCGAGTGGTTCCTGGCGTTCACGGAGATCGATTTCGGGGTGCTGGCGGTCAGCGAGGCCAGGACGCGCCGGGTGCTGGACCGGTTCGTCGCCGCGGGCGACCGGTGGGGTGTGGCGGCGGCGCGGCTGACGCTGGCGAAGCAGGCGCTGGCGCGGAGCGATCTGGCGGGGGTGCGGCGCCTGGGCCGGGAGGCGTCGGACGCGTTCGCCGAGCTGGGCGACCGCTGGGGCCTGATGCAGGCGTCGAGCGTCCTGGCCGGGCAGGCGGAGATCGTGGGCGACTACGCGGGGGCGCGGCGGCTGCTCCGCGACGCGTTGCGCATGGCCGAGGAACTGGGGCTGTGGACGGACGCGTCGTTCCAGTGGGCGGCGCTGGGCCGGATCGCGCTGCTGGAGGGTGACCACGCGGCGGCCGAGGACCTGCACCGGCGGGCGGCGCGGCTGGCGACCGAGCAGCGCAACCACCTGGCGGAGGAGTTCGCCGACACGGGGCTGGGGCTGGTGGCGCGGCGCCGCGGGCGGCTGGACGAGGCGGAGTCGTACCTGCGGCGCTGGCTGGACTGGAACCGGGAGGCCGCGCCGCATCACGGCACGGCGCTGATCCTGGCGGAGCTCGGGTTCATCGCGGAGTTGCGCGGCGACGCGGAGCGGGCGCTGGCGCTGCACCGGGACGGCCTGGACGCGGCGAACGCGACGGGCGATCCGCGCGCGGTGGCGCTGGCCTGGGAGGGGATGGCGGGCGCGCACGCGCTGGCCGGTGACCGTGAGCGCGCGGCGCGGCTGCTGGCGGACGCCGCGGCCGCGCGGGAGGGGGCCGGGGCGCCGCTCCCGCCCGCCGAGCGCGGCGATGTGGACCGCATCGAGGCGGCGATCGCGGCCGGAGGGTAGTGCGAATCACCCCGAAATTGAAGTCTGGTCGGGGTATCCCACATATGGGATATTGACCGCGTTCCACTCATGATCTTGGTCGGGCGCTCCCAGGCGTCCCCGCCCGGTCGGCCCCCCGCCACCGTGCCTCCGTCCGGCCGAGGGCCGAGCCCGAGGAGCACTATGAAGTGGCGCCGCAGAGCGCTGTCCCCCGCGATCACCGTCGTCCTCACCGCCGGCACGCTGGTCGCCCTGCAGAGCCCCGCGTCGGCGAACGTGCTGTCCCTGTCCAACTTCCAGCTGCGCCCCAACGCCTACGGCACCGACCTGCAGGACCGCGCGGACGCGCTCCCGCTGGTCAAGGCCACCGTCACGACCATCATGGGCGACCTCAACCGGACCCGTGACGACGGTCCCCCGGTGACGGTCGGCGGCGCGTGCAAGCCCGAGGCGGTGGCGTCCGGGTCGTCGCCGGCCATCCAGCGCAGCCTCTGCTTCACCGACGACGACAACGAGACGACGCAGTGGTACCCGCAGGGCGTGACCACGGTCGCCGACATGCAGGCCGACCAGGAGTGGGGCGACGGCCACCAGCCGGTCCTGGTGAGCTGGTACGACGCCAACGACAACGCCGACGGCATGGTCAAGGGCGTCCGGGTCAGCTTCATGAACCGCACCACCGGCTCGTACCGGCACGTCCTGCTGGTGTACCCCAAGCAGAGCGCCGGCATCACCAGCTACGACGCCGTCCGCGTCTCGCAGGACAGCACCGCCGACGGCTACACCACCTCGCTGCACGCCGGCGGGATCGTCTGGTACGGGAACTACCTGTTCGTCGCCGACACCGCGCGCGGCTTCCGGGTGTTCGACATGCGCCGCGTCTTCGACCTGGGCGCCTCGGAGAACGGGACCACCAGCGGCGACCACCTGATCGGCTACCAGCAGGGCACCTACTACGGGTACGGCTACCGCTACGTCATGCCGCAGATCGGCTCCTGGACGCACACGGCCGCCACCGGCACGAAGTGCTCCGACAACGTGGGCGCCGAGGACGGTTCGCCGAACTTCTCCTACACCTCCCTGGACCGCAGCGGCACCGACCACCTCATCGCGGGCGAGTACTGCGCCGGCGACGAGGACACCAACGGCCGGGTGGCGACGTGGCCGATGGCCGGGGCGTTCAGCGGCGGCGAGCTGGTGATGGACCCCGACTACCGGTGGAACGCCGACGCCGCCTACACCCTGCCGGTCAGCAACGTCCAGGGCGCGACGCGCTTCAACAACCGCTGGTACCTCAGCCAGAGCGACGGCGCGACCAGGGCCGGATGGCTGCACACCGCGGTCCCGAACGTCCAGCCGCCGGCCGTCACCGGCCCGTTGCAGACCACCGGCAAGAAGGCGCTGCCCATCGGCCCGGAGGACCTGTCGCACTGGCCGGGCGGCAGCGAGACCTCCCCGACCCTGGGCGCCGTCTGGTCGGTCTCCGAGCACCCGGGATCGGACGCGAACGGCACCGGCGAGGGGCGCCGAATGGTCTACGCCGTGACCCCCTAGGAGGGCAGGGTCGCGCGGATGCGGTCGACGGCGCGGAGGACCTCGTCCCGGTGCTCGGCCTTCTTGATCCACAGGGGGAGGCGGGAGACCAGGGTGCTGTTCCTCCGGCCGCCGTCCGCCGCGTCCCGTTCGCGTTCGCGCAGCCGCGCCCGGACGAGGCCGGCGATCAGGTCGAGGTGCTCGGCGTTGTAGGCCCACAGCCAGCCGTGCCTGGTGCGGGTCTGGAGCCAGAGGGGGAGCCGGAAGAAGGGGTCGGCGGCGGGCTCGGCGGTGCTCCGGGCGTAGGCGCCGCCGCGTCCCTCCGCCGTCCGGGCCAGGCCGCAGCCGGGGCAGCCGAACCGGCGGCCTCCGGTGACGTGCGCGAGCCCGTCGCAGCGCGGGCAGCGGACCAGGATCTGCTCCTGCGCCAGGTCGTACGCCGACGTCCGCGGATCCCGGAATCGGTCGAGCGGCTCCATCCCGCGATTATAGGAAAACCGGAAAACCCGGAAATCACGGTTGACACACCACCCGATCAGGCCGCTAATATCAACGGCATGGAGCTGTGATCCCCACCGGTTGAGCCGCCGCGACACTTTCGCGGCCCGCTCCCGCACTCGGCGCCCAGGGCGCTCACCCATCGCGTCATCCACCGATCGTCCGCTGTCCGGACCGTGCTCACGCATGCCCTGACAGCGGCACGACCGGTCGCGATGTGGCACGCCCCCGTCCGGCGCCTTTCCCAGGAACCATTTATCGCGGCCTTTTCACGGCCCGATTCCAACGTGCCCGGAGGTGTCAGTTCATGCGTGCCATCAACCTGAACGCGAACGAGGAAAAGCCCTTCCAGAAGGCGATGAAGAAGAAGGGCAAGGGCCGGAACACCGACGCCCGGACGGCGGGCTTCGCGCGCGGCGCGCAGCGCCGCAACGCCCGCCAGATGCCCAATCGGCAGCTCCAGCGGGGCCGCTGACCCCGGCATCCCGGCCTGACCCGAGCTGAGCCGAACTGACCGCCCGCCCCGACCCGTTGCGAGCCGAACCGCCGAGCGAACGGGTCGGGGCCGGGCGTCAGTAGCTGTCGCCGCTGCCGCCGCCCATGTAGCCGCCCTCCGCCCGGGTGAGCCGCCGGGCCTCCTCGTCCAGGCGCCTGGCGAGGATCAGGGTGCCGTCGCTCAACGCCTGCTCATGGAGCCGGGCGGAGAGTTCCCGGAAGAACTCCGCCGCGGACTGCAGCACCGTGTACTCCTCCCACTCCTCGGCGCACTCCGCGTCGTGCAGGATGCGGGCCAACTGGTGGGAGATCTCGGAACGGACCTCCGCGGGCAGGCCGTCGGCGCGCCCGGTCAGGTCGAGGATCGTACGGCACGCCCGCCTGACCCGCTGGAGCAGTCCGAACTCGCGGCTGGGCCGGCTGGTGCGCGTCGACCGCAGGATCGTCACGTCCCCCGTGACGATCTGCCCCTGGATGCTCTCGGCCAGCCTGCGGTTGTAGACGCCCAGCCCCGCCGCCGTCGTGGCGCCCAGCGCCGCGCGGAAGCACGGGTGGATGTGGAACTCCTCCTCGTGCGGCTGGACGGACGGCCACGGGCCTCCGGAGTAGACGACGTCGTTGCCGCGGCGCACGCCCAGGAAACCGACCTCGTACAGCACGGTCAGGATCCCCGGCAGCGTCAGCCCGTGCGCGTACGCGGGGAACTCCCGGTGCAGCGCGCGGGCCACCGGGAGGAACCGCGTCTCCAGCGCCGTCCGCGTCACCACGTAGCCGCTGTTCTGGAAGAGCGGGAAGAGGCGTTCCAGGAACGGATGGGCGACGAGGTACTCCTGGACGAGGTCGATCATCTTCCATTCGGAGAACTGGCGGGTCGCCTCCAGGACGTCGCTCTCCAGGATGCGGTCGCGGTGCCCGTTGGCCATCGCGGTCGACTGGCACCCGTTGAGGTACTGGATGATGTCGCGCGGCCGGGGCAGCGCCCGGGTGAACAGGTAGGAGACGGTGGGCTCGCCGTTCACCGTCCGGGGGAAGATCTCGCCCCACAGCCGTTGCGCGGTCAGGTCCTCGCCGAGGGAGACCCCTGCCCGCCGCAGTGCCAGCGCCTCCAGCTCCGTCTCCGTCCAGGTGATCCGCAGCTCGTCGCTGCGGAACTTGTCGCCTTCGCCGAACGAGAGCGAGTCGTAGATGTCGGAGCGCAGGAACAGCAGGCAGTTCAGCGCCCTGCCGTAGAGGCCCGAGACGTGCCGGGCCGCCAGCAGCAGGCCGATCACCATGGAGTTGCTCTCCCGTTCGGCCGACCACACCTGCTCCAGCTGGTCGACGAGCAGCAGCAGCGGCGGATGCGCCTCCGCGCAGCCGAGGTCGTCGAAGGCGGCGGCCACGCCCTTCTCGATGACGGCGAGCTGGTGCGAGGCGCGGGCCCCCTCGGACTTCACGCGGGTCAGCTCCACCCCGGCGCCGAAGCCGAACGCCTCCAGCGACAGTGCGCCCTGCAGCCCGCGGACGCCCTTGACGATGCGGTCGGAGAGGCTCTCGTCAAGCCATTCCTGGTTGGCCTTGAGGAACCGCCGCAGCGTCCTGACGGACTTGGGGGTCCGGCGGCCGTGCGTGCCCGCGTGCCTGACGACGTGGCGGGCGGCGTGGACGGCGAACACGTACCGCCAGATCAGCGACTTGGCGGTGTCGCCGGGCAGGCCCTGGAGCTCGAACCGGCGGATCTCCTCGCCCGCGGTGTCGTCCGGCGTGATCAGCACGGTGCCGCCGGGGTGCGCCCCGTCCGCGGCGAGCAGGACGCAGATGGCGCTCTTGCCGACGCCCTTGCGGCCGATGACGAGCATCTTGCGTCCCGACATCGCGACGCCGTAGGCGGCCGTCTCCTGGAAGCCGCTGCGCAGGAGCCCGTCGGCAAGGTCGCGTTCGGCGTCGTCGCGTCCGAAGTACAGCCGTTCGACCACCGAAGCCCCGACCATGAGTCCCCTAACCGGTCGCTGTCACGGCTTCCAGTATGGCCGGGGCGAGGCGTTCCAGTTGGTCGACCGCGGAGACCAGGTCGGGGGCGAAGGGGTGGACGAGCACGTGGTCGGCGCCCGCGTCCAGGTGGGCGCGGAGCCGTCCGGCGACGGCGGTTTCGTCGCCCCAGGCCAGGACGTCATCGACGAGGCGGTCGCTGGGGCCGCCCTTCAGGTCGTCGTCGGTGTAGCCGAGGCGCCGGAAGTTGCGGGTGTAGGGGTTGTCGTGGGCCCAGCCGGCGCCGAAGAGGGCGCGGAGGCGGGCGCGTGCGGCGTCGGGCTCGGTCTCCAGGACGACGGCCTGGTGCGGGATCAGCAGGGCGTCCGGGCCGAGGGCGGCGCGGGCGGTCGCCGTGTGCTCGACGGGCTGGAGGAACGGGTGGACGCCGTGGGCGCGTTCGCGGGCGAGCCGGTGGGCCTTCGGGCCGAGCGCCGCCAGGACGCGGGGGTAGGGGACGCCGGGGAGGATGCGCCGGGACGCGGCGTCCATCGCGTCGAGGTAGTCCCGGAGCGCGGTCAGGGGGCGGTCGCCGGAAGCCCCGCCCAGGCCCAGGACGAACCGGTCCGGGTACGCCTCGGCGAGGGTGGCCGCGCCGCCGTGCATGGCGACCGGGTCGCGCATGGACACGTTGGCGATGCCGGTGCCGACGGTGAGGCGTTCGGTGGCGGCCAGCATCAGCGCGTGCTGGGCGAAGACCTCGCGCCCGCCGGCCCCCGAGGCGGCGGGCGGTTCGCCGCTCCACAGCGAGGTGTAGCCGAGGCGCTCGACGCGGGCGAACTGCTCGCGCTGGACGGCGGCGGACGCCTCCAGCAGGGTGGCCGGCGCCACCCAGACCCCGAACCGGCCGCGGAACACGTCCATGATCCCTCCCAAATAATCGGAGCCAGCCTCCGGTTAATCTCCACTACAATAAGGAGGCAGCCTCCGCTTTGGCAAGCGGAGCAAGGGAGGGCGGGCATGCGGGCCGACGCACGGCGCAACTACGAACGGCTCCTGCGCGAGGCGCGCGCCGCCTTCGCCGAAAGCGGCGTCGAGGCGTCCCTGGAGGACATCGCGCGGCGTGCGGGCGTGGGCATCGGCACCCTCTACCGGCACTTCCCCACCCGGGACGCGCTGCTGGAGGCGCTGCTGCGGGACGGGTTCGACGCGCTGGCCGCGCGGGCGCGCGACGCCCCCGGCACGCGCGACGCCCTCGCCGCCTGGGCGCTCGCGCTGATGGAGTCCAGCACCGCCTACCGCGGGCTGACCACGGCGTTCATCACCACCCTGCGGGACGAGTCGACCGAGCTGTACGCCTCGTGCAAGGCGCTGAACGCGGCCGGCTCGGACCTGCTGGCCCGCGCGCAGCGGGCGGGCGAGATCAGGCCCGACGTGGACGCGCCGGAGTTCCTCACCATGGTCTACGGCATCGCGTGGGCCGACGAGCAGGCCCGCGGCGGCCGCACCGAGCGGCTCCTGGGCCTCCTGCTCGACGGCCTGCGCCCGCCGCGGCCATGAGAAGGGCTCAGATGAGGCCCTGCGCCAGGACGGCCTCGGTCACCCGCTCGAACCCGGCGATGTTGGCGCCCAGCACGTAGTCTCCCGGAGCCCCGTAGCGCTCGGCGGTCGCGTACACCTCCTCGTGGACGGACCGCATGATCCGCGCCAGCTCGTTCTCCACCTGCTCGAACGTCCACGACTCGCGGCCGGCGTTCTGCCGCATCTCCAGGCCGCTGGTCGCGACGCCGCCCGCGTTGGCGGCCTTGCCCGGCCCGAACGCGACGCCCGCCTCCCGGAACAGCCGGACGGCCTCCGGGGTGGCCGGCATGTTCGCGCCCTCGGAGACGGCCTTGACCCCGTTGCGGACCAGCGTCGCGGCGGCGTCGGCGTCCAGCTCGTTCTGCGTCGCGGACGGGAAGGCGATGTCGGCGGGCACGTCCCAGACGCTGCCGCCGGGCACGTACCGGGCGGAGGAGCCGCGCGCCTCCGCGTAGTCGGACACCCGGCCCCGCTCCACCTCCTTCACCTGGCGGAGGAGGGCGACGTCGATGCCCTTCTCGTCGACCACGTAGCCGCCCGAGTCGGACACGGTGATGACGTTGGCGCCCAGCGACTGCGCCTTCTCGACCGTGTGGATCGCGACGTTCCCGGATCCGGAGACGAGGACCTGCCGCCCCTCGTAGTCCTCCCCGATCAGCCGCAGCATCTCGGCGGTGAACAGCACGTTCCCGTACCCGGTGGCCTCCGGCCGGCCCGCCGAGCCGCCCCAGCCGGGGCCCTTCCCGGTGAGGACCCCGGCCTCCCAGCGGTTGGTGAGCCGCCGGTACTGCCCGAACAGGTAGCCGATCTCCCGCGTGCCGACCCCGATGTCGCCGGCCGGGACGTCGGTGTGCTCGCCGAGGTGGCGGTGCAGCTCGGTCATGAACGACTGGCAGAACCGCATCACCTCGGCGTCCGAGCGGCCGTGCGGGTCGAAGTCGCTGCCGCCCTTGCCGCCGCCGAGCGACAGCCCGGTCAGCGCGTTCTTGAACACCTGCTCGAAGCTGAGGAACTTCATGATCCCCAGGTTGACCGAGGGGTGGAAGCGCAGCCCGCCCTTGTAGGGCCCCAGCACCCCGTTGAACTCCACGCGGAACCCGCGGTTCACGTGGATCTCGCCGGAGTCGTCCGTCCAGGGGACGCGGAAGATGATCTGCCGTTCGGGCTCGGTGATCCGCTCGACGACCTTGGCGTCGGCCAGCTCGGGACGGGCGTCCAGGACGGGGACGAGGGCGTCCAGCACCTCGCGTACCGCCTGGTGGAACTCGGGCTCGCCCGGGTTCCGGCGGAGGATCCGCTCGTAGGTCTCCTCCAGCGCGGACACCGCGGCGCCGGACGCCGATCGGTGGGGGGACAAGGGCATGTGCGCTCCTTCTGGGACGACACTTTTCACTCGCTCACCGTCACGGAGCATATGTTCACCGCGCCGCCGGTCTCCCGTGAGATCGGTCAGCGTCGCGGACGGGATAGGTCAGTCGTTCCTGATCGGCGCCCCGTTCGGCTTCCTGAGGGCCTCGATGACGCTGCCCAGCCCGTCGGCAGCGTGACCTGCCTTGACGGCCCGCTCGAACAGGTCGCGGAGCGCGGCCGGGTAGGCGGTGTCGATGCCGGCGTCGCGGCTGGCCTCGACGACGTGCCCGGCGCCCACGGCCTGCATGGTGAGGCTGTTGAGGTCTCCCGGAGAGTGACCGGCCTCGATTTCGTCGGTGATGATTTTCAGGAAGGCCATCGGGCCGTCCTCGGCCAGCTCGCGCACCGTCCGGGCGGCGTACGGGAGGAACTCGCGCGCGCTCACCCCGGCCGTCTCCAGCAGCGCCACCGAGTGCATGTAGCTGCTGAGCGTGGACCAGAACAGGAACAGCTGCGCCTGGTAGTAGAGCATGGCCAGGCCGGGGTCCTCGCCCACGTAGGACACGTCGGCGATCGCCTTCAGGGTGTCGCTGTGGCGGTCGATGGCCTGCTCGGGGCCGCTGTAGAAGACGTACGCGCCCGGCCGGCCGATCCCGGGCGGCGGCGTCATGATCCCGCCGGTGAGCAGGACGGCGCCGTGCCCGGCCGCCCACGCGGACGCCTTCCGCAGCTCCTCCGGGGTGCCCGAGCTGAGGTTGACCAGGACCTTTTCGTCCAGTGCCCCGGTGGCCGGGCCGAGCGAGTCGTACATGGCCCCGTAGTCGATCTGGCTGATGACGATCACCTCGGACGCGGCGAGGGCGTCGGCGGGCGTGACCGCCTTGGTCGCGCCCTTGGAGACCAGGGGGTCGGCCTTGCTCGCCGTGCGGTTCCACACCGTGGTCGGGTGCCCCTTGGCGAGGAAGGTCTCGGCCATGCCCGCCCCCATGGGGCCGAGGCCGATGACGGTGACGGGTGCGAGTTCGTGCGTAGACATATGCGCTCCTTTCAACGGGATCCACAGTGCTGGGCGCGGCTACGGATCCCCTTCGGATCCGCTACGGACGTGCGCGCGAACGCCCGTCCGAGGGCGGTTAGCCTGGCGGTGTGCGCTTCGGGGTGCTCGGTCCGCTGGCGGTGTGGACGGACGACGGCCGTCCCGTCCACGTGCCCGAGCCCAAGGTCAGGGCGCTGCTGGCCGATCTGCTGGTGGCCAGGGGGCGGCCGGTGCCGTCCGACCGGCTGGTGGACGATCTGTGGGGCGAGCGGCCCCCGCGCAACCCCACCGGCACGCTCCAGGCGCGGATCTCGCAGCTGCGCGCCGTCCTGGACGGTGCGGAGCCCGGCGCCCGCGCGCTGGTCGCGTTCCGTCCGCCCGGGTACGCCCTGGAGGCGTCGGATGTGGACGCGGCGCGTTTCGAGGAGTTGACCGTCCGGGCGGGGAAGGCGGCCGACCCCGGGCTCAGGGCGTCTCTGCTGGTGGAGGCGCTGGACCTGTGGCGGGGCGAGGCGTTCGCCGACGTCGCCGACGCCGCTTTCGCCCGCGCCGCGATCACCGACCTGGAGGAGCGGCGCCTGGCCGCCCTGGAGGACCTCGCCTGGACGCGCCTGGAACTGGGCGAGCATGCCCTGGCCGCGAGCGAACTGGCGGGGCCGGTGGCGCACCATCCGCTGCGCGAGCGGCTGCGCGCCGCGTACATGAAGGCGCTCTACCTCGCCGGCCGCCAGGGTGAGGCCCTGGCCGCCTACCAGGACCTGCGCGAACGCCTGGCGGAGGAGCTGGGCGTCGATCCGGGGCCGGAGGCCGCCGCGTTGCACCAGGCGATCCTGCTCCGGGACCCCGCGCTGGCGCCGCGTCCGGCCACCGTCCCGGAGGCTGCGGCGCCTTCGCGGACGAACCTGCCCGAGCCGCTCAGCGACCTCGTCGGCCGCGACGAGGCGATCAAGGAGGCCCGGGACGCGCTGGCGACCTCCCGGCTGGTCACGCTCACCGGGCCGGGCGGGGTGGGCAAGACCCGGCTGGCGCTGGCGGTCGCCGCCGATCCGGGCGGGCCGCCCTTCCCTGACGGCGTGTGGCTGGCGGAGCTGGCCGCGGTTCCGGCCGCCGGGAGCGCCGGGGTGCTCGGCGACGCCGTGGCGGGCGTGCTCGGCCTGCGGGACGACTCGCTCCCCGGGGATCCGGTGGAACGGCTCGCGGAGGCGCTGCGCGGGCGCCGGATGCTGCTCGTCCTCGACAACTGCGAACACGTGATCGGCCCGGCGGCGGAGCTGGCCGTGCGGCTGCTGGCGTCGGCGCCCGGCCTGCGGGTCCTGGCGACCGGCCGGGAGCCGCTGGGGATCGAGGGCGAGCGGCTGCTGGCCGTCCCGCCGCTGGAGCACGCGGGCGCGGTGGAGCTGTTCACGGCGCGGGCCGCGGCGGCCGCGCCGGGCTTCACCGTGGACGATCCCGCGGCGGTCGCGATGATCTGCCGGCGGCTGGACGGGATTCCGCTGGCGCTGGAGCTGGCCGCCACCCGCGTGCGGGCGCTGGGTGTGCGGGAGCTGGCCGGGCGGCTGGACGATCGCTTCCGGGTGCTGTCCTCGGGACGGCGGGACGCCCCCGCCCGGCAGCGCACCCTGCGGGCGGTGATCGACTGGAGCTGGGAGCTGCTGGACGGCCCGGAGCGCCTCGTCCTGCGACGCCTGGCCGTGCACGCCGACGGCTGCGCGCTGGAGGCCGCCGAGCGGATCTGCGCCGAGCCGGGCGTCGACGTGCTGGACGTGCTGGCCCGCCTTGTGGACCGGTCGCTGGTCACGGTCGTGCGGGACGGATCGGGCGGCACGCGGTACCGGCTGCTGGAGTCGGTCGCCGCCTACGGCCTGGAGCGGTTGGAGGAGGCGGGCGAGGGTGACGCCGTCCGGCGCCGCCACGCGCGCCACTACGCCGGGCTGGCCGGGCGCGGGACGGCCGGGCTGCGCGGGCCGGATCAGCGGCAGTGGCTCGGGCGCCTCGACCGGGAGGGCGCCAACCTGCGCGCCGCGCTGGACCGGGCCGCCGGCGCCGGGGACGCGGACCTCGCGCTGGCGCTGGTCAACGGGCTCGCCTGGTACTGGTACCTGCGGGGCCGTTTCGGTGAGGCGACCCGTTCGCTGGACGCCGCGCTCGCCGTGCCGGGTCCGGCCGATCCGGTGGCGCGGGCGGAGGCGGTGGCCTGGCGCGCGGGCATGGTCATGGCCTCCGGCGACGGGGACGACTCGGAGCGGCTGAGGCTGGAGGCGCTGCGCGCGTACGACGGCCTCGACGCTCCGGATTCGCTGGCCCGTGCGCGGGTGGTGTGGTTCCTCGGGCACGTCCACTGGCCGTACGGCGACCTGGACGCCAACGCCGAGCGGGTCGCGGGCGCGCTGGCGACGTTCCGGGCCCGCGGCGACCGCTGGGGGACGGCGGCGGCGCTGAGCCTGCGGGCCAAGCAGGCGATGGTGCGCGGCGACCTGGACGGGCTGGCCCGCGACGGCGAGCGCAGCCTGCGGCTGTTCCGCGAGCTCGGGGATCCGTGGGGGCGGCTGGAGGCGACCGACGCGCTCGGCCGCCATGCGGAGATCACCGGCGACTACGGGCGGTCGGCCGCGCTGCGGCGGGAGGCCCTGGCCCTGGCGGAGGAGCTGGGTCTGGGGGCGGAGGCCGCGTTCAAGCTGGCGGAGCTGGGCCGGCTGGCGCTGCTGACCGGCGACCTGGAACGGGCAGGGGAGCTGCACGAGCGGGCGTTCCGGCTGGCGGCCGCGCTGCCGAGCCGGTCCGCGCTGGAGTTCTCGGAGATCGGGCTGGCGCTGGTGGCGCGGCGTCGCGGCGACCTGGACGCGGCGGAGCGGCACCTGCGGGCCCGGCTGGGCTGGCTGCGCGACATCGGCGGCCGGTCCGGGGTCGCGTTCGTGCTGGCCCAGCTGGGGTTCGTGGCGGAGCAGCGCGGTGCGGCGGGACGCGCGCTGGAGCTGCACCGCGAGGCGCTGGACGCGGCGCGGGCGACGGGCGACCCGCGTGCGGTGGCGCTGGCGCTGGAGGGGATCGCCGGGGCGCGGGCGGCGGCCGGGCACCCCGCCGAGGCGGCGCGGCTGCTCGGGACGGCCGGCGGCCTGCGCGCCTCGATCGGCGCCCCGCTCCCGCCGGGCGAGCGCGCCGACGTGGAGCGGATCGAGGCGGCGGCCCGTGCCGCGCTGGGCGACCGGGTCTTCGACGAGACGTTCGAGGGGGCCTTGGGGCGGGGCGCGGAGGCGTGGTTTAATCTAGATGTCAGCTATCCAGATTGAGAGGCGGGCCGATGACGCACCCACCCGGTGATCTCGCCTGGCAGGGCGAGCTGCTGGACCTCGACGCCTATCTGGCCCGCATCGGCTACGAGGGCGACCGCTCCCCGACCCTGGAGACGCTGCGCCGCCTGCAGGGCGGGCACGTCACCTCCATCCCGTTCGAGAACCTGGAGATCTTCCTCGGCCGGCCCGTGCTGCTGGGCGTGGAGGCCGTCCAGGACAAGCTCGTCCGGCACCGGCGCGGCGGCTACTGCTTCGAGCACACCGAGCTGTTCGCGGCCGCGCTGGAACGGCTCGGCTTCACCTTCACCGCCCTCAGCGCCCGCGTCTCGCTGGGCTTCGACAAGCTGCTGCCCGCCACGCACGCGCTCGTCCGCGTCGAGGTCGACGGCGGGCTGTGGATCTGCGACGTCGGCTTCGGCGCCGGCCCGCTCGCGCCCCTCCCGTTCGAGGACGGCGCCGAGGCGGAGCAGGGCGGCTGGGCATACCGGCTCGAACGGCTCACCGGCGACGCGGGCGGGCTGCCCGGCGCGCAGGAGTGGGCGCTGCACCAGCGGGGCCCGGAGGGCTGGCTGCGCCGCCACACGTTCATGCTCGCGCCCTCGTACCGGATCGACTACGAGGTCGGGAACCACTTCGTCTCCACCCACCCGAACTCGCCGTTCACCGGCCGCGCCTACAGCCAGCGGTACGCGCCGGACGTCCAGTACCAGCTGGACGGCACGCGGCTGACGGCCACGCACGCCGACGGGCGCGCCGACGCGGTCGAGGTCCGGGAGCTGGAGCCGGGCGAGGTCCCCAAGGTCCTCGCCGAGACCTTCGGCGTCGAGCTGGCCGCCGCCGACGCGTCCCGGCTGGTCGGCGAGCTGTCGCGGGCGCGGGGGTAGCACCGTGCGGATGAACGAGGGGGTCGAGTGGGCGGCGCACGTCCTGCTGCTGCTCGACTGGGTGGACTCGGACCGCCCGATGTCCACCACCCGGCTGGCGGCGGGCTACGAGCTGCCGCCGCCGTACCTCAACAAGCAGCTCCAGGCGCTGGTCAGGGCGGGCCTCCTGACCTCGACGCCGGGGGCGCGGGGCGGGTTCCGGCTGGCCCGCCCGCTCGACAAGATCACCCTGATGGACGTGGTCACCGCGATCGAGGGGCCGGACGAGGCGTTCCGCTGCACCGAGATCCGGCGGCACGGGCCCGGCCGGGACGCCCCGGAACGCGTCTACGACTCCCCCTGCGCGGTGAACGCCGCGATGCGCCGGGCCGAGCTGGCCTGGCGGCAGGCGCTGGCCGAGCAGACGCTCGCCGACGTCCAGGCGGAGGCCGAGGCGCACGCCCCGCGCCTGGGCGAGCAGCTCCGCGCCTGGCACGAGCGCACCTGAGAACCGCAACGTCCACCCTGCGCACCGCCGCAGGCCGTGAATCTGGACATCAAGTATCCAATTAAGTGAGGGAGTATCGATCATGCAGGAACGGATGCCCGACGTCACCGAGCTGGCGCCCGGCGCGTACAAGGCCCTGTTCGCCCTGGAGGCGTTCCTGGGGCAGAGCGGCCTCCCCGCCGCCACCCGCCACCTGATCAAACTGCGGGCCAGCCAGATCAACGGCTGCGGCTTCTGCGTCGACATGCACGCCCACGACGCCAAGAAGGACGGCGAGAGCGACGAGCGCCTCTGGTCGGTGGCGACCTGGCGCGAGGCGCCGTACTACACCGCCGAGGAGCGGGCCGCGCTGGCCCTGACCGAGGCCGCCACCCGCCTGGCCGACAACCCGGACGGCGTCCCGGACGACGTCTGGGACGAGGCCGCCGACCACTACGGCGAGGAGGAGCTGGCCGCCCTGGTCATGGCCATCGCGGCGATCAACGCCTGGAACCGGATCAACGTCACCATCCGCCGGCCCGCCGGCGCCCTGCGCCGCGCCGCCGCCTGACCGGTCACGTGACAGATGCCCCGGTCATCGGCTCGTCCTAGCGTCGGAGTGGACGGAAGGAGAGCCGATGGCCAGGGCAGACGACGAGCGGCCGGCGGCCGTCCGGTGGATCGCCGGACGCGCCCGCCCGCTGGGCACCGCGGCACCGGACGATCTGGAGCCGCTGCGGGCGCTCGCGGACGGCGCCGCGGTCGTGGGGCTGGGCGCCTCGACCCGCGGCGCGCACGAGGTGTCCGCGCTCCAGCACCGCATCCTGCGGTTCCTGGTGGAGGAGGAGGGGTTCCGCGCCCTCGCCCTGGAGGAGGACTGGACGACCGGCCTGCTCCTGGACGCCCACGTGCTGACCGGCGAGGGCGAGCCGCGCGCGCTACTGAGGCGGATGTGGCTGCCCTGGCAGACCCGCGAGATGCTCGACGTCCTCGCCTGGATGCGGGCGTACAACCAGCGGAACCCCGGCGATCCCGTGCGGTTCGTCGGGGTGGACATGTCCACGACGCGCGCGGTCGCCTACGACGCCGTCGCCGCGTACGCGCGCCGCGCCGCCCCCGGCCGGCTGCCCGAACTGGAGGAGCACTACGGGCCGCTCCGCCCCGACCCCGCCGCCGCGATCGACGAGCACGTCGGACGCTACCGGCGCCTCCCCGACAAGCGACCGCACATCCGCCGCGCCGAGCAGGCGCACGACCTGGTCGCCGGGCTGCCCGCCGCCGAAGGACGGGACCTGGCGCTCCACCACGCCCGCGCGATCGTGGACTTCCACCGCTTCCACTCCCGCCCGGTCATGGAGGCCCTCCCGTACGTGGAGCGCCGCATGGCCGAGAACATCCTCGGGTGGCGCGGGCACACCGGCTCGAAGATCGTCTACTGGGGCGGCATCGGGCACTCCGCCGGCAACACGGGCGGGCTGCTGCGCGAGCGGCTCGGCACCGGCTACCTCTCCATGGCCCTGACCTTCGGGCGCGGGGCGGTGCACGGCGGCGTCCCCGTCCCGCACCCGCCCGGCGACTTCGCCGACGCGGTGTTCGACGAGGCCGCCCCGTCCGGGCTCTACCTGGCCGACCTCCGCGCTCCCGAGAACGACGCCGCCCGCGCGTGGCTGGACGCCCCGGCCAAGCTCCGCGTGATCGGCCCCGGGTACCGGGCCGAGGACGACGCCGACCACCACATGGCCGGGGGCACGATCCGCCGCTGGGTCGACGCCGTCGTCCACACCCGCGAGGTGACGCCCGCGCGCTTCGTCCCTCAGGCTGAGGCCAGGTCGAGCCGGGCCAGCTCACCGCGCGACGCGACGCCCAGCTTGGGATAGACCTTGTAGAGGTGGTAGCCGACGGTCCGGGGGCTGAGGAACAGCTGGGCGCCGATCTCCCGGTTGCTCAACCCGGACGCGGCCAGCCGCACGACCTGCAGCTCCTGCGGGGTGAGCGAGGCCAGCGCCCCGGCCGTCCCGTCCGGCTCGGCGACGCTCTCCCCGGCGGCGCGCAGCTCGGTCCGGGCGCGCTCGGCCCAGGGCTCGGCGCCGAGCCGCTCGAAGGCGTCCAGGGCCGAGTGGAGGAGAGGGCGGGCGTCGTTGCGGCGGCGGGACCGGCGCAGCCACTCCCCGTACAGCAGCTCGGTGCGGGCCCGCTCGAACGGCGAGGACGCCGCGTCCCGGCGGTGCAGCTCGACCGCCCGCGCGAACGCCTGGTCCGCCTCCCCTGCGCCGGTGGCGAGCAGGGCGGCGCAGCGCAGCGCGATCGCCTCGGCCCACGGGCGGCGGATCCGCGCGGCCCAGTCCCGGTACCAGGCGGCGGCCTCCCGCCCGCGCTCGGGAGTCCCCGCCCGCACGGCGGCCTCGACCAGGTCGGGCAGGCTGCCGAGGGAACCCTGCCGCCGGGACCCCGCCACCACGTCCGACAGCCGGGACAGCGCGGCCTCGTACCGGCCGAGGCCCAGATCGAGCAGGCCCAGCGCCCCGGCGGCGTGCGCCGTGCCCGGCGGGACGCCGCGCCGCAGCGCCTCCCCCGCCAACTCCGCGCAGCGCTCCTCCTCACCCGCGATCGCCGCCAGCAGCGCCAGCACGGTCGCGTTGTAGACGCGGAGGCGGTGCTGCCCGATGTCCCCGGCGATCCGCATGCCCTCGGTCGCCGCGGTGAGGGCCTCGGCGTGCCGTCCCAGCATGAGCCGGGCCCGGGCGAGCAGCGGCAGCGCCAGGGACAGCAGCCCGGCCGAGCCCTGGTCGCGGCAGCGCTGCGCCACGTCGGCGGCCACCCGCTCGGCGCCCTCGAGGTCCCCGGCGAGCAGCCGCCACCACCCGGTCTCCACGACCTCACGAGTGCCCAGGCAGCCGGCCATGTCGGTGATCAGCTCGTTCAGCGCGGCCGTGTCCCCGCCCGCGGCCGGCGGGTCCTGGCCGAGGAACATCGTGGCCAGGGCGCGCGGCAGGTGCCCGTTCGGCAGCTTCAGCTCCTCGGCCCGCTCGGCCGCCCGGCGCAACGCGTCCACGTCCCCGGCCTTGGACGCGGCGGAGGCGGCCTTGAAGAGCAGGTGACCGGCCAGGTGCGGCTCCTGGTCCGCGACCTCGCCGGCGATCCCGCTCAGCAGCCGGTACGCCTCCCTGCCGCGGTCGCCCTCCTCGGCGAGCAGGGCCCGGATCAGCACCAGGTCGGCCCGCCGCACCGGGTCGGGCGTGTCGGCCTCGGCCCGTTCGGCGAGCGCGATGGCGTGCTCGGACAGGCCGCCGTCGGCGGCGGCGCGGGCCGCGACCGCCAGCCGCCGCCCCCGGTCGGCGGGGTCGGGGCTGAGCACGGCGGCGCGCTCGTACATCGCCGACACCACCGCGTTCCCGCCCACGCCGAGGTCGAGCCCGGCGGCGCGCTCCAGGACGGCGGCCACGGTCTCGTCCGGCCCGGTGGCGGACCGGGCCAGGTGCCAGGCGTACCGGCACCCGTCGCCCAGCTCCCGGTGCGCCTCGGCGAGCGCGCGGTGCGCGGCCAGCCTGCGGCTCAGCGGCGCGGCCGTGTACGCCGCGGTCCGGATCAGCGGGTGCCGGAACTTCAGGAGCCCGTCGGCGGAGGTCACCAGGCCCCGGCGCTCGGCCGGGTCGAGATCGGCGACCGACGCGCCGAGCCGTCCGGCCGCCGGGACGATCAGCGCGAGATCGCCGGTGCCGTCGGCCGCCGCGACCAGCAGCGCGGTCCGCGAGGGCTCCGGCAGCGCCGCGACACGAGCGGCGAACGCCCCCTGGATCCGCTGGAACCTGGACGACGGGGAGTCAGTCCTCGCGGACACGGCGGGCAGTTCCAGCAGCGCCAGCGGGTTGCCCATCGCCTCGGCCAGGATCTCGTGCCGCTCGTGCCGGGGCAGCTCGGCGGCACGCTCGGCCAGCAGGTCGGCGGCGGCCGCCGGGTCAAGGCCGCGCAGCCGCAGTTCGGGCAGGCCGGGCGCGACGAACTCCGTCTCGTCGGGGTCGCGCGCGGCCAGCAGCACCGCGATCGGCTCGGCCTCCAAGCGCCGGACCGCGAACAACAGCACCTCAGCCGACGCGGAATCGAGCCACTGCACGTCGTCGACCAGGCACAGCAGCGGGCGTTCCTCGGCGAGATCGGCCAGCAGAGTGAGCAAAGCCAGCCCGGCCAGGAACCGATCCCCATCACCGCCGCCGCCCATGCCGAGCACCTCACGCAGGGCACCCGCCTGCGGACCCGGCAGCGCGTCGATCCTGTCCAGCTCCCCGCCGAGCAGCAGGTGCAGGCCCGCGTACGGCATCCCGGTCTCGTTCTCGATGCCGGTCCCGCGCAGCACCCGCATGCCCTTCCCGGCGGCACGGGCCGCGGCGAGCTCCAGCAACGCCGTCTTCCCGATCCCGGCCTCGCCCCGCAGCACCAACGCCCCGCTCCGGCCACCGGCGGCCCCGTCCAGCAGCCGGTCGATCGCGGCCGCTTCCCCGGCCCTCCCGTGCAACCGCATGTCCACAACCGTTCCTATTCAGTTTCAGTGTGCAGGATTGGCATCTGATGCCGACTCCCGGAACTGCGCGTATCCCGAACGGTGTTGGATGCGCTGGTCACCCGCGTTCGTCTGCCCGTCCGGCTGGGTGCATCGTGTGCAGGTTCCGTGACGGGTGGGCGGGTTCCCTCACGCCTTCGGCTACCCGGTCGGGCCTGGGCGGTCCGATGCCCCTGCTCATCGCTCCGGTGAGCAGGGGGCGGTGCCGTCCGTCGCCGGATCGGGTGCCCGAGGGCGCGTCGCCCGATCGCGATGCTCGCGGCATCGTGCCGGGACACTTCACGGCGTGGGGTACGCAGCGGCTTCTGCCAATGCTGGGCACCCCACTGGGATGTGTAGGCCGGGTCGACGGCCACGACCGCCAAGCCCGCTTCGGCCGCCATCGACACCAGCCGTGCCTTCAGTTTCTCGGTGGGGAAGCCGGAGATCAGCTGCCGGAACCGCCTGCGCCGCCCGTGCTTCTCCCGGGTCTTGCCGTCGGTGAAGTCGAGGTCTTCGATGGCGATGGCGACCACGCCGCAGGATACGGCCCAGTGCAGCAGGCGGGTGAGGGCGTGCCGGATCTGCGCGTCACGGTGGGTGGAGGTGCCGGTCAGGGTGTAGCCGAAGCGGTGCGGGTCGCCGATGGGGTTGCCGCAGGGGTCGAGCCGCCATGCGGCCAGGTGGTCGGCGTTGGCGTCCACCCCGACCACACCCCGCGCGCACGCCGTCCGGAGGGGGATCGCCTGGACGGGGCTGCGCTGCCAGGACGCGGTCAGATACCAGCGGTCGCGTTCGGGGTCGTGGTGGATGCGGTAGGCCACCGCCCGGTCCGCCTGGACGCGGTCGGCCCACTCGGCGCCCCGGTGCCGGAACGCGACGCGGGCGGCCAGGACGTAGCGGCCGTGCGGAGCGTTCGCCAGGGACGCCAAGGGGGCGGGGAGGCGGATCGACACCTGGCCGCCGGGGGTGAGGCGGATGGTCTCGTTACCGCACCGCTTCCCGCTCTCGCCATCGGCGGCCAGGAACGATCGCCGGGCCTCCCAGCGCTCCCGCCACCGCCGCTCGGTGAGCCCGGCATCGCCGAGATGGTGGCGGGTGCGGGCGAGTCTCTTGCCGCCGCGTACCACGTGCACGATCCCGGCGTCCCGGTCGGCCCGCTCACCGGTGAGCCGGTCTTTCAGAACGGCCAGGCGGCGGGACTTGGCGAACCACTCGCGCCGGGACCCGTACCCGCCCGGCGCCCGCCCGGCACCCCTGGCTCCCATGGGCAGGGACAGCCGGTGCTCCAGCGTCCGCACTCCCGCCTCCAGGCCCTGGATGTGCGCGTGCTGGGCGCGGCGGGCCAGGGCCCACTGGTCATGGGTGGCCTTGGTGATCGAACCGGCCCACCGCGCCGACGACACCCCGGTCAACTCCCGCTTGCGCGCCGCCCACCGATCCGCATCATGCGCCAGGCCATCGCCACACCGGGCCTTCAGATCCCGGGCGGCCAGCGACCCCAGATGCGCCCCCACCAGCCGCAACACCCGCTCGTCGGCAGCGGTCAGGCCCTTGAGACGGTCACGCACCGCCACCCCCGGCGGGCCCGCCGCCACGAACGGCGGCGCGATCGGACGCACCCCGCCGCCTGGGGGGCGGGCTGCGCGGCCGGGAGCGGCAGCACCACCGGAAGCGGTGCGCGACATGACGAACACTTTAAGTGACATAACTCGAACATGCAATCGACTTCTGCTGCTCGGACGCCGTGGCGGCACATCGCCATAGGCACGCATGGGTATTCATGGACACTCCTGAACACTCTCCCGCCAACAGGTCCGAACCCTACGTATGTCGGTGATAAGGCCGACGCTAAGCAGGCGGCGGGGGACCTGTCATCTGTCACGCGACTGGGGAGTTGCGCCTACCGCTCCGGTGGAGCCAGGCCCACTGATTCTTCGCGGCCGCGTTCCTAGGTTGAGGGCAACCTGACCGAGGAGCCCTGATGACCGAGCGAACCAGAAGGAACGTCCTGCGCGGCGGCCTGGCTGCGACGGCGGCGGGCATCGCCGTCCCCACCCTTGGAGCCGGCCCCGCCGGAGCGGAACCCGGCTGCCCGCTCCCGCCCGGCCCCGCCAAGGTCGGACGCGACGACCCGCGCCACCGATCCCTGGCCACCCGCGGCTACAACCGGCGGTTCGTGGGCCGGCCCGAGCACGTGTGGGTGGTCGGCACGACCGAACACGTCGTCCGGGCCGTGCAGGAGGCGGTCGACGGCGGCAAGAGGGTCACGGTCCGCAGCGGCGGCCACGGCTTCGAGGACTTCGCCGCCGACCCCGCCGTGCAGGTCGTCATCGACACCTCCGCCATGACCGCCGTCTACTACGACCCGGGCCGCCGCGCGTTCGCCGTGGAGGCGGGCGCCCTGCTGGGCGAGGTGTACCGCAGGCTCTACCTGGGCTGGGGCGTGACGATCCCCGCCGGATGGTGCCCCACCGTGGGCGCCGGCGGGCACGTCCTGGGCGGCGGCTTCGGCCCGCTGTCACGGTCGATGGGCCTGGCCGTCGACCACCTCCACGCGGTCGAGGTCGTCGTGGTGGACCGAGCGGGCAGGGCCCGCAGCGTCGTCGCCACCCGCGAGGCCACGGACCCGAACCGGGACCTGTGGTGGGCGCACACCGGCGGCGGGGGCGGCAACTTCGGCATCGTCACCCGCTACTGGTTCCGCACGCCCGGCGCGCGCGGCGACGACCCCGCCCGGCTGCTCCCCGCGCCGCCGCCGACCGTGCTGACCTTCACCATCACCTGGGACTGGAACGGGTTCGACAAGGCGTCCTTCGCCCGGATGGTCCGCAACTACGGCGCATGGGCCGAGCGCAACAGCGCGCCGGACTCCCCGTCCACCCGGCTCTACAGCGAGCTCCAGCTCAACCGCCGGCCGGCCGGGACGCTCGGCATGATCGGCCAGGTGGCCGCCGCGTCCGGCGCCGAACGGCTGCTGGACGACCATCTGGCCGCGATCAACCGCGGCGTCCCGGTCACCCCGGTCCGCCAGGTGAGGAACCAGCCCTGGCTGGCCGCCGCCCTGGCCGGATCGCCGGGCGAACCCGGCCCCCACTACCGGCTGAAGGCCAAGTCGTCGTACCTGCGCCGCCGCCTGAGCGACCGGCAGATCGACGTCCTGCACCACCATCTCACCCGGACCGACTACGACTACCTGGGCGGCATGCTCAACCTCTACACCTTCGGCGGCCGGGTCAACACCGTCGCCCCGGACGCGACGGCGACGCCGCACCGCGACACGATCATGAAGGTCTTCCTGGTCAACGGCTGGGAGGACCCCGCCGACGACCACCGGCACATCGCCTGGCTGCGGGAGCTCTACCGCGACCTGTACGCCGACACCGGCGGCGTCCCGGCGCCCGGCGACGGCGCGTTCATCAACTACCCCGACGCCGACCTGGCCGACCCCGCCTGGAACAGGGGCGCGCCCTGGCACACCCTCTACTACCGGGACAACTACCCCCGGCTCCAGCAGGTCAAGGCCAGGTGGGACCCGCGCGACGTCTTCCGCCACACCCTCTCGGTGCGCCCCGCCTAGCCGCGGACGCCGTCGTACCCCTGTGAGCACCCCACAGCGATACCGCACACCGGGGCGCCCGACTACGTTGATCAGCATGAGGGCAGGGGACGAGTTGGCGGGCCGTTACCGGCTCAAGCGCGGGCGTTGGGCGATGTCGCAAAAGCCGTGGCAGGCGGTCGCGGGAACTGACCCAGCAGGACGACGAACTGGCCTGGTGGACGCTTGGCGGCGGCAAGCCCGGCTGATATCAAGCGGCCCATGGCGAGATACCGCACCCGCGACGGCCACGATGTCACCATCGGTGCACGAGTTTGGGCCCAGAACGGGACCGGACCGTTCGCTATCACGAAACCCGGCACGGCTTACGGGTCGACTCCCGAAGGCTGGGTGCTCATGGTCGGCGCAGACGGCGAAGAAAGACTCCATGCCCCAGAGGACGTCTCGATCTACTACTACCTCTCCAGGCCGTCCCAGTCCTGACAGCGCTGAGCACGTAATGAACGTGCGCGATGCGGGGGTTCCGGCCAGATAAATCCGCAGCGTGCCCTTTCGGACCTACTTGGTTTATCCCCGGTCGAGGGCGTCCAGGACGAACCGGACCCGCTCCTCGACCGGGACGCGCGGCAGCTCGACCAGCTCGTAGCCGAACTCCCGGTACGTCTCCACCATCGACGCGTGGGTCCGCTCCGCGACCTCCAGGGACTGCCTGCGCTCCTCGTCCCGCCGGTAGATCTCCGGCCACGGCGGCGCGACGAACACCCGGCGGTGGTACCGGAAGGCCCGCGCCGCCTCCATCACATGCGCCGGTACGGGCCGCCCCTCCAGCCGCAGGTAGCCGACGATGTCCGGGACGCCGCGATCGAAGAACACCAGACCGGACGACGCCGCCAGTCCGTACGAGCGCAGCTCCCACGACAGCATCAGCTCGGCGAACAGGTCCGGATCCTTCCAGGGCAGCCCCGGGCCGCCGATCGCCATCTGGTCGCGGATCACCCCGCGGCCGGCCTCATCCGACCGCGCGAACCCGGCCTCCTCCAACTCCTCGACCAGCGTGCTCTTCCCCGACCCCGGACCCCCGGTCAGCACCACGAACCGTTCGCTCATACACGAATTCTCCCGAGCCCGGTTGGGACCCGCCCCACGGGTATCGCCTACCGCAAAAGGGGAGGACACATGACCGAGCGCAAGGACGACAGTGACAAGCCGCTTGCGGACCGCCGCGCCGAGAGCGGCGCCCCGCAGGAGGACGACCAGGACTTCGCAGACGAGCACACCCCAGGCCCGACCGACCCGCCCAACGCCCCAGCCGACGCCCCAGGCGGCGAAGAAGAGGGCTACACCCCCCAAACCGAGATCCCCTAGCGAACAGCGAGGCACCCACACCTCAGCGAGGGGGTGAGAAGAGCAGGGTCGGCGCCGTGACCGACTATCTCCAAGGTGTCCAGCACAACTGACAGCCGCGAAGGTGCGATAACGCTGCTCAGGTCGTCGGTGCATGAACTCGGCGACGGCGAGGAGTGACAGCTGCTCCTGCGTTCGGCGCGAACGCCACCGGCAGCCCGCCCAGCGTGCACAGCAGGTGCAGCCGCAGCCCCCAGAAGAATCGCGAATGCGACGCGCGGTGACCGTACTCGGCCCACCCGGCCGGCGCGCTGCGGCGGGCGGCCTGCCGGGACCGGCCGCACTCCACCGGGGTCGAGTCCGCCACCCGCACGTCGTCCTCCCACAGCGGGGGGACCTGGCTCAATGTGCGGGACCAGCGCCGTTGCCGCCCGCAGACGTCGTTCGTCACAAAACGATCTTGGACACCCTCACTGCATGTCCGCAGCCAGATCCTGGGGAATCAAGAAGTCTAGAGTCGGTCTTCCACTTCGGCCTTGGCCACCGTCGCCGACGGCTGATGTCGCCCGTCCGCGGTGTCCTCGGCCTCAAAGCGCAGCAGGTCTCCCGGCTGGCAGTCGAGCGCCTCGCAGAGCGCGGCGAGTGTCGCGAAGCGCACCGCCTTGGCGCGGCCGTTCTTGAGCACCGCCAGGTTGGCGGGGGTGATCCCGACGCGGTCCGCGAGTTCGCCCACCGACAGCTTCCGCTTGGCCAGCATCACGTCGATGTCGACGATGATCGGCATCAGATCACCTCGTCCAGCTCGGCCCGCATCCGCGTCGCTTCGACGTCGCGCGCGACGGCCTGGGCAAGCAGCATCCGCAGTATGAGCACGATGAGCGCGGCCCCCAGGACCGCCATGCCGATCCCGCCCATGATGACGGTCACACCCGGGTTGTCCCGATGCTCTGGTGCCAGGAGGGCCGTGAGCGCGAACCACAAGAGGGCGGCTGCCGCGATCGCACCGACCACGACGTCCACGTACCGGAAGGCGGCATGGGAGAACACGGTTCCGCGTCGCACCATCGTCACCAGCCGCCATACACAGACCACGACGACCTGGCCCGTCACGACGCCCAGGATCACGATCACGCGGAGCGAGGTCAGCGGGAGCGACCCGTCCTCCGGGTCGCTCCCGCTGACCAGCGCCCACATCAGCACCGCCTGTACGAACACGGTGCTGGCGAGCACCCCTGCGAGCACGACGCGCAGCGCACGCACTGTCAGCTCTCCCACGACGCCTCCCTCGATCGACTCACGATAAGAATCTATCGAGATTCGATAGATATGGCAAGGGGTCGACCGGGATGAGCATGGCCGTGCCCGATGTCACCCCGTGGGAAGCGGCAGACAAGGGGCCTGGCGAATCTCCCGGCGGACCGCGAGCGACTGGACCGCATCCACCGGTACCTCAAGGGTGAGCACGAAGGCCCGGCGCGCAGTACCGGCTGCCGCTGCTGAAGTCCGGCGCAGGCGCCGGCCGTGGAGGGATACATGTCCTCAGGCCATCCCTTGGAATCAACCATCTGGGCGACGTTGCCGCCGGCTCGAACACTTTCGACCACAGCCTGCAGCGTCCGATGCGGCCGCGACCAGTCCAGGACTGTCCGGATACGCCGGTGCGCGGGCTCAGGCACGGGCGTTGAGTACGGCGTCGGTGTACTGCTCGGTCGTCAGGTCCGCGTCTGTGATGCCAAGCTCGGCCAGGACCGCGCGGACGGCGCCGAGTGCCTCGCTCAGGTCTGCCTCGATGGCGAGCGTTTCCAGTTCGACGAACGTCCCGTCCAGTTCAGGGACGGTGACCATTGTCGCCAGCATGTCCCGGCCATGGGCGTTGAACCGGTAGTTGGCGCAGTCCTTCGTGAGGCGGACGTATTCGATGGCGCCCAGGGCACGCAGCACGGTGTCGATCACGGCCGCGTCCGCGACCTTGGTCTCGTGCTCGGGCTTGGACCCGGACGCCTCGTCGACGGCCGGTTCCTTGTAGGTCAGGATCGTCTGGCAGGTGCCGCCCTGCTCGACCACGCGCACGCGCAGTTCCCGGCCGCGGCCGGTGAACGAGCCGTCCGCCCGGTCGTAATAGGTGTCCCGGTAAACGCGCGGCTCCTCATCGGCGCGCTTGCGCAGTTCCTCGGGGTCACGCACGCGCGCCGGGCAGCCGACGGGGATGTGGTCTGGAAGGGCGACCAGCACCCGTTGGAGCCAGGCGCGGGGGTCAACCTGTGACCGGTGACGTCGAACTGTTGGAGGCGCTGCGCGGAGCACTTATGGCCGAGGGCTGGTGCGCGGTTCCTCGGTATCACGAGGTGCCGGGGCGGCTGCGGGTCTGGCATCCGTCGAACCCGGTCGTCGGGGAGACCGTGAACGTGGCGTGCGAGCGGGACGGCTTGTGGTTCCGCTCGTCCACGGGTGCGCTCATGGCCCGGCGCCACGACATCCCGGGCGCGGTCGCCTACGTTGAGCGCGAGTTGGGCGCGCTCGTCCGGCCCCACGCGCCCGTCTGAGGCCCCGCGGTCCCAGGCTGAGGCGCGCGCCTGGGGCCGCGGTTCCGCGTCGTACGGCCGCACGTCCCTCTCGATCGTCGAGCGGCCGTACAGCACCACGTGGCCCCCGACCGGCCGAACCCTGCGGGGGGGGTGGCGGCGGGGCCCTGAGTGGCCGGTCGCCCCATCCGGACGCCGCACGCAGGTCACCAGGGCGGGCGCGGCCGCCGTGGCTTCGAGCACGGGGCGGCCTGGCCTCTCCGGCGCGGCAGCCGGCCGCTCCGTAGCAGCCTCTCGCTCCTGGCATGCGGCGTGCGGCCGGGGGTGAGGTTCCAGACGATGATGCGCGCCGGAGGAGGTGCACATGTCCGGACCGGTGGCCGAGACCAAGGACCCGCGCGGCCTCGTGCGCCGCGATCAAGAGTGGTTGCTGGCCGGCGTACAGGGCGTGGTCGTGCTCATGTCCGTTGTCGGCACGGGCCTTGCCTGTCACTGATCCGGCGGGCCCATGAGACGTTCCGCACGGGCCCGTCGCCTTGCTGAGCTCAGGACGGGTGCGGGGGTTGCTGGTCGGGTGGTACGCCGCCGCCCTTGTCGCCCTTGTCGGTTCCGTGGGCGTGGCCCTTGGGACGGGTGCTCTTCGGGTCGGTCGCCTCGGGCGCGGGCTGCTCGTTCACCGCCGTGCGCTCCGAGCGGGCATGGTCTCCCTCGTCGTTCAGGGTTTGAGCGGGTCGTGGCCGACCGTCATCAGCGACCGGCGCCAGGCGTCGTCCTGCTCGGCGTCCGGGGGCGCGTCGGCGACCTGGTCTTCGACGAACTCCACGACCTTGCGCATGACGTCGGCGTCGGCCCCGGTCAGGTCGGCCTTGCGCTTGCGGAGCAGATCGACCACGCGGGTGCCGAGTTCCGGCAGCTCCATCCCGGGGTCGGCGGGGAACGCCCCGCTCTCGCCCGCGGCGTCGGTGAGCAGCCAGACCCGGATCTCGTCCGAGGTCATGTTCACGACCTGGTGGAACTCGTCCCAGAGCAGCTCGACGTCCGGGGGGTCGGGTCGGGTCATCGTCCTCTCCTTGTCAGGCGGGTACGGCGTCGCGGTCGCGGTCCCAGTGGCGGTGCGCCGCGATCGCCTCGATCAGGCGGGGCGCGAAGTCGTCGGCGGGGCCGCGGCGGGTCACCACGCCCCGGTCGGAGCGGGTGCCGTCGCCGTTTCCGGCGTACGCGACGCCCGGCAGCCCGGCGCGTTCCAGGACCTCGATGCCGTCGCCGACGGCGCCGATCGCCTTGCCGTGCTTGAACGCCTCGGCGACGAAGTGCACCGCGAGCCCGTCGCTCTTGAGCGTGCGGGCGGACTCGGCGCCGCCGGGGATCAGGACGGCGTCGTACAGCACGGACGCGACCGTCGACATGGCGCGGGTGACCTCGACGCTCGCGCCGTTGCCCGCCTGGATCGTCCCGTCCTTGGCGGCCAGCACCTCCACGACCGCGCCGGCGTTGGTGAGGGCGTCGGCGGCCGAGGCGATGTCCGCGGAGTCGACGCCCTCCGCGGCCAGCACGGCGACCTTGCGGGTGCGGACGCTCTCGCGGGGCGCGTTCGCCTGGCTGAGCGCGGGCGAGCTGCGGCCGTGGTTGGGCGTGTTGGACGGCTTGGGCGGCTCCACCCCGATGCCCTCGGCGACCCGGAGCGCCAGGTCGTGGTCCACGTGGTTGAGGTGGTCGACGACGCCCTCGCGGATGGGCACGGTCTCGACCTTGCCGAGCTCGAACCGGAACGCCGCGACGATGTGCGCCTTCTCCCAGTCGGCCATGCTGTTCCAGAACAGCGTCGCCTGGCTGTAGTGGTCCTGGAAGCTCTCGCTGCGCTTGCGGATCTTGTTGCCGTCCACCCGCTCCTGGTAGTGGGTGAACGCGCCGGGCGCGGGTCCGGCCCCGTCGCCGGCGAGCGCCGGGCAGCCGCCCGACAGGGTGTTCTTGTGGTACGCGGCGCGCCCCGTGTGGATGTCGGACTGGTGGTAGCCGTCGCGCTGGTGGTTGCGCACCGGGGCGACCGGCCGGTTGACGGGCAGCTGCGGGAAGTTGGGCCCGCCGAGCCGGATGAGCTGGGTGTCCAGGTAGGAGAACAGCCTGCCCTGGAGCAGCGGGTCGTTGGTGAAGTCGATGCCGGGGACCACGTTGCCGAGGTGGAAGGCGACCTGCTCGGTCTCGGCGAAGAAGTTGTCGGGGTTGCGGTCCAGGACGAGCCGTCCGACCGGGCGGGCCGGAACCTGCTCCTCTGGAATGATCTTGGTGGCGTCGAGCAGGTCGAAGTCGAACCTGTGCTCGTCCTCCTCGGGCACCAGCTGCAGGCACAGCTCGTATTCGGGGTAATGGCCGGCCTCGATGGTGTCCCACAGGTCGCGGCGGTTGAAGTCGGGGTCCTTGCCGGCGATCTTCTGGGTCTCGTCCCAGTCCAGCGAGTGGGTGCCCAGGGTGGGCTTCCAGTGGAACTTCACGAACGTGGCCCGGCCCTCGGCGCTCACCAGCCGGAAGGTGTGCACGCCGAAGCCCTGCATCATCGCGAAGCTGCGCGGCAGTGCCCGGTCGGACATCAGCCACATCATCATGTGGATGGTCTCGGGCTGGAGCTGGACGAAGTCCCACAGGGTGTCGTGCGCGGACGCGGCCTGGGGGATCTCGTTGTGCGGCTCGGGCTTCACCGCGTGCACGAAGTCGGGGAACTTGATCGCGTCCTGGATGAAGAACACCGGCATGTTGTTGCCGACCAGGTCGAAGTTGCCCTGGCGGGTGTAGAACTTGGTCGCGAAGCCGCGCACGTCCCGTACGGTGTCGGCGGACCCGCGCGAGCCGGCGACGGTGGAGAACCGCACGAACACGGGCGTGCTCAGGGACGGGTCGGTGAGGAAGTCGGCGGCCGTGTACTCGGCCAGCGACCCGTCGTAGACGTGGAAGTGCCCGTAGGCGCCGGCGCCGCGCGCGTGCACGACCCGTTCCGGGATCCGCTCGTGGTCGAAGTGGGTGATCTTCTCGCGGAGGTGGAAGTCCTCCATGAGGGTGGGGCCGCGCTCGCCGGCCCGCAGCGAGTTGTCGGTGTCGTCGACCCCGATGCCCTGGTCGGTGGTCAGCTTCCCCTCGGGGTCCACCCGGTGGGGGTCGAGCTGACGTTGCTTGTCGCTTCCGTTCTCGGCGGAGTTCGCCATGGCGGTTCGTGCCCCCAGTGTCCTTCTGGCCGCTTGATTCCGTTTGGGCCGGGTACCCGAGGAAGGGCCTGATATGCCCAAGCCCCCGCAAAGCCGCGTACGCCGCGATCACGAATCGATCCCCCTTTCTCGGGTAAAGCAGGCGCGTGGCGAAGTGGTGGCGCAGGGACGGGACGGCGGAAGCGGCGGACGACGAGGAGGCACCGGACAAGCCCTCGCGGCTGGGGGTCCGCGGGTGGTGGGGCGTGGTGCGGCGGACGGTCCGCGGGTTCATGGACGACAACCTCGTCGACTGGGCGGCGGCGCTGACCTACTACGGCGTGCTCTCGCTCTTCCCCGCGCTGATCATGGCGGTGTCGCTGGTCGGGCTGCTCGGCGCGTCCGGGAAGCGGACGCTGGCCGACAACGTGCGCCAGCTCGCCCCGGGGCGGTTCCGCGACTCGATGATCGGCATTCTGGACAGCCTGCAGGGCACCGCGCCCACCGCCGGGGTGATGGCGGGGGTCGGCCTGCTGCTGGCGCTGTGGTCGGCGTCGCGGTACGTGGGGGCGCTGATCCGGGCGCTGAACGCCGTCTACGACATGCCGGAGGGCCGCCCGCTGTGGAAGCTGGCGCCGCTGCGGATGCTGCTGACCCTGGCGATGATCGTCGTGCTGGCCTCCAGCGCCCTGGCGATCACCTTCACCGGGCGGCTGGCCGAGCAGACCGGGCGGCTGCTGGGGCTGGGCTCGGCGTTCGTGACCGCGTGGGGCGTGCTGAAGTGGCCGGTGCTGCTGGCGATCGTGATCGTGGCGATCGGGACGCTGTACTGGGCCGGGCCCAACGTCCGGCAGCCCGGCCGGCGCTGGGTCACCCCCGGCTGCGTGCTGGCGGTGCTGGTGTGGGTGGCGGCCTCCGCCGGGTTCGCGGTGTACGTGGCGAACTTCGGCTCCTACAACCGGACCTACGGCGCGCTGGCCACCGCGGTGATCTTCCTGGTGTGGATGTGGTTCTCGAACGTGGCGATCCTGGTGGGCGCCGAGTTCGACGCCGAGCTGGCCCGGGGCCGGGCGATCGGGGCGGGCGGGGACGGCGGGGAGCCGTTCGCGGAGCCGCGCGACACGTCCAAGATCAATGAACGGGACGACCTCGGCGAGCGGGAGCCGGACGCCCGTTCCAAGGAGCCCGACCCCGCGAAGTAGACCTGGGTGGAGGGCGGGCCGGGGGCTGCCCTGATGGCGGCGCGGGTCGGGCGCGGCGAGCATCGTCGGTATGCGACCCACGATCCGTTTCACCACGGCGGCGGCCGCGGTCTCCGCCCTCGCGCTCGCGGTGTCCACGCTGGTCCCCGGTTCGGCCGCGGCGGCACGCGCCCCCGCCCCGATCCCCTGCCCCGAGGGGGCGCGATGCGGGACGATCACCGTCCCGCTGGACCGGGCGAACCCCGCCGCCGGTACGACCCGCGTCGGGTACGCGCTGATCGGCCGCCGCGACGCCGCCCGCCCGTCCGCGGGCATGATCGCCGTCAATCCGGGCGGGCCCGGCGGATCGGCCGTGGCCCAGGCGGACATGTTCGTCCAGGCCGCCGGGGACCTCCTCAACGATCACGAGCTGCTGCTGATGGACCCGCGCGGCATGGGCGTGTCCGGGTGGCTGGACTGCGACGTCCGGGACGACGTGTTCACGCTGCGCGGGGCGCCGCTGGTCGAGGAACTGGGACGGTGCGGGCGCTCCCTCGGCGACCGCGCCCGCCACCACACCTCCGCGGCGATCGCCGACGACCTGGACGATCTGCGCGCGCGGCTGGGCGCGCCCAGGCTGAAGCTGCTCGGGCTCTCCTACGGCACGTACCTCATGACCGTGTACGCCCAGCGGCATCCCGGGAAGGTCGATTCGATGGTGCTGTCGGGGGCGTTCCCGCTGGCGTCCGACCCGTGGAAGCGGCCGAACGCGGCGGCGGTGCGGGAGGCGGTCCGCCGGGTGTGCGTGCGCGACGGCGGCTGCGACGGGGAGCGGGTCCTCGCGGACGTGGGGCGGCTGGCCGAGCGGCTCCGCGACCGGCCGATCCCGTACGAGGTGACCGTCGGCGGCCGGCCCCGCACGGTGCGGCTGGACGAGGCCGCGCTCGCGGCGGTGGTGTACGGGGCGAGCGCGGCCTCCGAGGTCGGCCGCTGGGGCGCGCTGCCGAAGGTCGTGCGGGAGGCGCTGCGGGGCCGTCCCGGCCGCCTGGTCGGCCTCGCCCGCCAGGACCTTCTGCGCACGGCCGACCTGCCGCAGGCGGGCCGCGCCTACAGCCTGGGCGCGGGGCTGTCGGTGATCTGCAACGACTATCCGAAGGCGTTCGACATGCGGGCGCCGTTCCGGGTGCGGGAGCGGCAGTACGTCCAGCGCCGGGACGCGCTGCCCGCGCGGGCGTTCGAGCCGTTCAGCGCGGCCGGGTGGACCGACGGCTACAGCGAGCCGGACTGGTGCCTGCGCTGGCCGGATCGCGGCGGGCGCGCCCAGTCGACGGCGCCGCCCGCGACGGGCGCGCCCGTGCTGGTGATGGCCGGCGACCTCGACACCGTCACCGCGCCCGGCGAGAGCCGGGAGGCCGCGCGGCAGTTCCGGAACGCGCGGATGGTCGAGGTCCCGAACGCCGGGCACACCCCGGACGCCGAGCCGACCGGCTGCGCCGCCGGGATCGCGCGGCACTTCCTGCAGCACCGCGAGACCGGCGACACCGCCTGCCTCACCCGCGTCCCGCCCGTCCCGGTGGAGCGTTAGGTCAGGGGCGGCGCGCGTCGGCGGTGAGGGCGGCGACGATCTCCGCGGCGGGGGCCTCCCGGGCCAGGCGGTACGCGGTGCCCGCCCACAGGTTCACGGCCTCCGCGTCGCCGCGCGCGGAGGCCGCCCTGCGCAGCGGGGCGGTGATGTAGTGGACGTCGGGGTAGGCGGCGGGCGCGTGCTCCCCGTGCTCCTCCATGAACCGGTTGACCAGGCCGCGCGCGGGCCGTCCACTGAAGGCCCTGGTCAGCGCGGTGCGGGTGAAGCGGGGGTCGGTGAGCGCGGCCTTGTGCACGGCGCTCGCGCCGCTCTCCGGGCAGCGCAGGAACGCGGTGCCGAGCTGGGCCGCGACCGCGCCCAGCCCCAGCACCTCGGCGATCTGCGCTCCGGTGCCGAGGCCCCCGGCGGCGATCAGCGGCAGCGTCGTGACGGACCGGACCGCGGCCAGCAGGCGGCGCAGCGGGATCGGGTCGTCCAGCCCGCCGGTGTCGGTGAACGAGCCCTGGTGCGCGCCCGCCTCCGCGCCCTGCACGCACAGCGCGCCGGCGCCGGACGTGGCGGCGGTCACGGCCTCCCGCGCCGTGGTCACGGTCACGATCACCAGCGCGCCCCGTTCCCGGAGGGCGCGGACGGTGGCCGCGTCCGGGCAGCCGAAGGTGAAGCTCACCGCGGCGGGCGGATCGGCGAGCAGGTCGGCGATCTTGTCGTCGTAGGCGTCGGTGCGGTCGGCGGCGGACGGGTCGCCCGGCTCGGCGCCCAGCCGCTCCCCCTCGGGGACGAGCCGTTCGCGGTACGCGGCCACCGCCGCCTCGTCGACCGCGCCGGCCGCGGGCATGAAGACGTTCACACCGAAGGGCCGCGAGGTCAGCGCCCGCGTCGCGGTGATGTCCGCGCGCACCGCCGCGGCGGTCTTGTACCCGGCCGCCAGGAATCCGAGGCCGCCCGCCTCCGACACCGCCGCCGCCAGCGCGGGCGTCGACGCGCCGCCCGCCATCGGCGCCTGCACGACCGGACGGCCGAGCGCTCGCAACTCCAGCATGGGACCCCCCTCGCACCTCGCGGAATACTACGGAATACCGACGATCAAGGAGAGCGCGGGATGCGGGTACTGCTGCACTACGACACCGACTTCTCCGGTGTGGATCCGAACGGCGTGGATCTCCAGGTGGCGAGCTGCCCGGAGGAGGACGACGAGCGGTTCGCCGAGCTGCTGCCCGAGGCCGAGGTGATCTGGCACGTGCTGCGCCCGCTCACCGCCGCCGACCTGGCCCGCGCGCCGCGGCTGCGGCTCGTCCAGAAACTCGGCACCGGGGTGAACACCATCGACCTGGACGCCGCCGCCGAACGCGGCGTCGCGGTCGCGAACATGCCGGGCACCAACGCGCAGGCGGTCGCGGAGACCTCGCTGCTGCTGATGCTGGCGGCGCTGCGCCGGGTGGTCACCTTCGACGCGCGGACCCGGGAGGGGCGGGGCTGGCCCGCCGACCGGGCGCTGGTGGGCGGGGAGCTGAGCGGCCGCACGGTGGGGCTGCTGGGCGGCGGGCAGATCGCGGGCCTGCTGCGCGGCATGCTGGAGGCGATCGGCGCGACCGTCCTCTACACCTCGCGGCGGCCCCGCCCCGACGACCCCGCCTGGCGGGAGCTGGACGACCTGCTGCGGGCCAGCGACATCGTCTCGGTGCACATCCCGCTGACCGCCGAGACCCACCACCTCCTGGACCGGGAGCGGCTGGCGCTGCTGCCGCCCGGCGCGATCGTCGTCAACACCGCCCGCGGCGCGATCATCGACGAGGCGGCGCTGGTGGAGGCGCTGGCGTCCGGGCGGCTCGGCGGGGCCGGGCTGGACGTGTTCGAGCACGAGCCGGTCCCGGCCGGGAACCCGCTGCTCGCGCTCGACACCGTCGTGGCGATGCCACACGTGGCGTGGCTGACCCGGGAGACCTGGGACCGCTACTTCGCGGTCGCGGTGGAGAACTGCCGCCGGCTGGCCTCCGGCGAGGACCTCCTCCACCGCGTCCGCTGAACGCCGGAGGCGCTACCCGCCGGGGAGCAGGACGGGCTTGACGACCTTCCCGGCGTTGACGTCCTCCTCGGCCCGGTTGATCTCCGCGAGCGGGTAGGTGGTGATCAGCCGGTCGAAGGGGAAGCGGCCCTGCCGCCACAGCTCGCCCAGCCGGGGGATGAAGGTCTGCGGGACGGCGTCGCCCTCGATGATGCCCTTCACCGTGCGGCCCATCAGCAGCAGCGTCGGGTCGAACCGGTACTCCTCGCCGCCGACGCCCACCAGGCCGCAGACGCCGGTCGTGCGCAGGCACGCGACCGCCGCCGACACGACGCTCGGCACCGCGGTGGTGTCGAAGGAGTACTGGACGCCCTCGCCGCCGGAGATCTCCTTGATCTTCTCGACCAGGCCGTCCTCGGCGCCGTTCAGGACGTGCGTGGCGCCCAGTTCCCGGGCCAGTTCGAGGCGGGCGTCGTTCAGGTCCACGGCGACGATCGTCGCGGCCCCGGCGACCCGCGCGGCCATCACTCCGGCGAGGCCGACCGCGCCCGTGCCGAAGACGGCGATGCTGTCGCCCACCCCCACGCCCAGTGAGATGAGCACCGACCCGGCGCCCGTCTGTACGCCGCAGCCCAGCGGGCCGAGCAGCTCCAGCGGCGCCTCCTGGTCGACGGGGACCACGTTCCGGACGGTGGCGAGCGCGTGCGAGGCGAACGACGACTGCCCGAACCACCGGTTGTTGACCTGCTCGCCCTGCCCGTCCTTCACGCGCGGCACGCCGTCCAGCGGCATGCCCAGCATGTTGAGCTCGACCATCTGCGCGCAGTTGCCGGGCCGCGCGTCGCGGCAGTTCCGGCACGTCCCGCAGGAGTCGATGGACAGCACCACGTGCGCGCCGACCTCGACCTCGGTCACCCCCGGCCCGACCGCCTCCACGACGCCCGAGCCCTCGTGCCCGAGGATCACGGGTCCGGGCATGCCGCGGCCGACCATGTCGGTGTGGCAGTACCCGACTCCGGCGATCCGCACGACCACCTCGCCCGGCCCGGGATCGGACAGCTCCACGGGCTCGACCGTGTAGGGACCGTCGGCGGCGCGCAGGACCGCGGCTTCGACGCGCATCGGCTCAACCTCTCAACGAGTAGCGGATCGGCAGGCGCTTCAGCCCGCCGACGAACGTGGTCGCCGTGCCCTCCGGGGTCCCGGCCAGCTCGATCGACTCCAGCCGGGGCAGCAGTTCCTCGAAGAACGCCCGGGTCTCGATCCGCGCCAGCGCCGCCCCCAGGCAGTAGTGGACGCCGAACCCGAACGCCAGGTGCTTGTTCGGATCGCGCCCGACGTCGAACCGGAACGGGTCGTCGAACACGTCCTCGTCCCGGTTGGCCGACGGGTAGGACAGCACCACCGACTCGCCCGCGCGGATCGTGGCGCCCCGCAGCTCGTAGTCGGTCGTGGCGGTGCGCATGAACTCCTTGACCGGGCTCACCCAGCGGATCATCTCGTCCACCGCGAGCGGCATCAGCCCCGGGTCGTCCTGGAGGCGGCGCAGCTGGTCGGGGTGCTCGATCAGCGCGTGCAGGCCGCCGGAGATGGTGGAGCTGGTGGTGTCGTGCCCCGCGGTCGCGATGATCACGTAGTAGGAGGTGGTGTCGAAGTCGTTCAGCGGCTCCCCGTCGACCGTCGCGTTCGCGATCGCCGAGGCCAGGTCGTCGGTCGGCCGCGCCCGCCGCGCCTTGGTGAGCTCCTGGAAGTAGGCGAAGAACTCCATGAGGACCTCGAGGACCTCTTCGGGCGTCTCGCCGCGGCGCAGCTCGGTGTCGTCGCCGCCGAACAGCTCCTGGGTCAGCTTGAGCATCCGGTCGAAGTCCGACTCCGGCAGCCCCAGCAGCGACAGGATCACGTACAGCGGGTAGTGCACCGACACCTGCCGGACGAAGTCGCAGCTGTCGCCGAGGATCGCCATCCGGTCCACGTACCGGCGGGCCAGCTCCCTGATCCGCGGCTCCAGCGCCCGCATCGCCTTGGGGCGGAACCAGTCGGCGCCGATCGCCCGCACCACCCGGTGGTCGGGGTCGTCCATGTGGACCAGGGTCCGCAGCCCGATGCCCTGCTCGGCGCGGGTCCGGTTGATCTCGTCCTGGACGGCGGTGGCCAGCAGCGGGCGCGGGGCGTTCAGGAACACCTCGTGGTCGCGCTCGATCTCCAGCACGTCGGCGTGCCGGGTGATCGCCCAGAAGGGGTTGTAGCCGGGCGCCTCCACCCAGCGCACCGGATCCTCGCGGCGCAGCAGCGTCAGCGCCGCGTGCAGCCGTGCTTCGTCGGCGTACGCGCCCGGATCGGCGAGCGCTCGGCCCGCCTCCTCCACGGTGAGGCTCATCTCGGCTCCTCCAGCCGGGGTCGTCCCCCGGCGACACTGACGAACGGCCGCCCGCAAGGAACCTAGAAGCCGAATCCTGTTCGGTCAACCCGTTCGATCACATCGCGCCGAATCTCACCCCCTCGACGCCCCGCGCCCGCCGGACTACTCTGGGACGAGGAATTCATCATGCGTTGAACTCTTGAGGCCGGTGAGCCCATGACCAGGAGCACGAAGAAAGCGGCCCTCGTCAGCGTCGCGTTCTCCCTCATGCCGATCACCGTCGCCCTGCTGGTGCCGTGGTGGCTGACCGGGCTGGAATCCGGCGACGCCCTCGCCTCGTGGTGGCCGCTGCGCGCGGCGGGCCTGCTGCTGTTCCTGCCGGGCCTGTACGTGATCGCGCACGCGTTCCGGCGGTTCGTCGTGGAGGGGCTCGGGGCCCCGCTCCCCGCCGCGGCTCCCGAACGCCTCGTCGTCGGCGGCTTCTACCGCTACGTCCGCAACCCGATGTACGTGGCGATCCTGGCGATGGTCCTGGGCGAGGCGCTGCTGCTCGTCCGGCCCGTCCTCCTCGTGTACGCCGCCGTCGTGTGGATCGTCCCGGCCGCCTACGTGCGCTGGCGCGAGGAGCCGGTCCTCCTCCGCCGCTTCGGCCCCGAGTACGAGCGGTACCGCCGCGCCGTCCCCGCCTGGATCCCCCGCCTCCACCCCTGGCACCCCGGCCCCACCTGACCACCGTCCGCGAGCACTCGCCCCTGCGCGCGGCCGGCCACCACCGCGGCCTGCTCAGTGCGTGCAGCGGCGTGGGCAGCCCCCCTCCGGCCTGCCGGAGAGGGGCTGAGGTGGTGTTCGGGCCGGTGCTCGCGGCCCGTGCTCGAACACCCTTCGTCCTGCCCGTCGTTCACCGGAACGGGCCTTGCTCGTTCAGGCGCGGCGGCGTGACGTACGGCGCGCGGTCCGGCGCGAGGTGCGCCGAGCGACCCTACGGCTTCCGAACATCATCGTGCTCCTTTCCTTCCGTACCCGGTGACGTTCACCTGCGCACCGCGGCCGTTTCGAGATCGTGCAGCTGCTTGGCCTCCTCGGCCGTGTACATCCCGATCTCGACCAGGTCGAGGGGGCTGATGAACGCATCGGCGATCCGGTAGCCCCCGGCGCGCAGCACCGCGTCGCGCAGCGGCACCGCCCAGTGGTGTTCCAGCAGCACCAGCGCGGCGGCGGAGTCGTTCGGGATGTCCGCCACCACGTCCCAGGCGTCCTCCTCGTCGAGGGCCCCCGCGCCACCGGCCATCGCCTCGGCACCGGCCTGCGCCCCGGCCTCCGCGCCCTCCTCGCCTTCGATGCCCAGGCCGATGAGGGCACCGAT
Organism: Actinomadura rugatobispora; assembly: GCF_055379765.1. Taxonomy (NCBI): domain Bacteria; kingdom Bacillati; phylum Actinomycetota; class Actinomycetes; order Streptosporangiales; family Thermomonosporaceae; genus Actinomadura; species Actinomadura rugatobispora. Next base: position 4,511,943 of record NZ_AP029191.1, read on the forward strand.
CTTGGTGCCGAGTTCGATCGCCTCGTCGGTGCTGAGGTTGCTGAGGTGCTCCACCTCCAGATTGCCGTCCTCGTCCTTGTAGACGGCCAGCGAGTCGATCACGCGCACCGTGTCGCTCTCGCGCAGCCGCTCCAGCTCGTCGATGATCTCGCCGTGGAAGTCGGGCCGTTCGAATCCCAGGACGACCAGTTGAACAGGTCCGATGGCCATGCCGTCTCGTCTCCGTCGGCGGACCGCCCGGTGCGGTCCCTCCCCAGCAGCATGTCCGGGCGACGGCGGACGGCGTATCACCTGCCGCGGGTGACATGCGCCGCGGGCCGCCCGGTCCTCAGAGGATGATCAGGATGAAGATCAGGCAGCAGATGATGTTGATGAGCCAGCTGTGGGTGTTCATCCACGTGCGAACACCGGGCATGGCGCGTTCGGCGCGCTTGTGGAACAGCAGCAGGGCGAGCAGCGGCAGCGCCGCGATCAGCACGGTGAGCCCGAGGAACGGCAGGGCGGCGACCACGCCCAGGTGGTGCTGCTCCAGGTGGGCCCCCACGGTCAGCATGATCACGATGTCGGAGGGCATCAGGACGATCACCAGGAAGCCGGTCATGAGCGCCCGGCGGGGAGTGGCCTCCATGAGCGTTCCGAGCCACTTGGGCGGCTCGATCGTCGCCCGCTTGACGTAGTTGCGCAGCGCGGCGGCGATCAGCAGCGCGACCAGCACATACTGGATGATCTTGCCCACGGATCCGTTGTCGGCGGGATCGCCCAACGACACGCTGCCGCCCAGGAGCGCGAAGACGCCGCGGGTGATGGTGACCCCGATCGCCACGGCGACGGCCACCCCGAGCAGGAACGCCAGGGAGACGCGCACCGGCCGCTTCGTGGTCACCAGGATGATGGCCGACATGATCTGCGGTCCCGCCATCATCGTGATGGCCAGCGGAAGGATCTGGAGATCCAACGCTCCCCCTCTGGCTCGCGGCGTGCCGTCGGGCGACGCCCGCGCGAGCCCGTCCACAGCGCGGACCCTTCCCGCACGCGCCGTCGCGAAAGGGAGACCGGCGACGAACTATCCGCCGCCGGACGCGTTCTTGACCACGGTGTGGTTCTTCCTCGGGCCCCTAGTAGGGCTTTGTTAGTTCGTCATGGTGGGTGCTGGTGGCATGTGGGGCATCGGCCGCTCCAGGTGGCGAGCAGCACTTGGAGCTGTTTGAGAATCTTGTAGAGACTCAGGCCGCCCCGGCCGCTTTTGGGCTGGCCAGGCGTAGTTCGGTGAGGAAGAGGTGTGCGGCCGAGGCCAGGGTGACGTGGCGGTGCCAGCCGGTCCAGGAGCGGCCCTCGAAATGGGTGAGGCCGAGGCCGGTCTTGAGTTCGCGGTAGTCGTGTTCGATCCGCCAGCGGATCTTGGCCAGGCGTACGAGGGTCTTGATCGGGGTGTTTTCGGGCAGCGTGGAAAGCCAGTAGTCGGTGGGCTCGGGCTCACCGGGCGGCCACTCGGCCAGCAGCCAGCACGCGGGCACACTGCCGTCGGCGGCTTTGGGGATGTCCCGGTTGGCGGGACGTACCCGGATCGCGGTGAAGCGTGAACGCAGTTTGGCGGTGGGGTTGGCCGCGGTCTTCCTGGTGCCCTGGCGCCAGGTCACCCGCCGCAGGCTCGCGCGGCCGGCGGCCAGCACCAGGTCACGGAGGTTGGAGGCATCCCCGGCGTAGCGTGGCCCGGGCGGGCGGCCGCGTCCGCAATAGGCCGGCGTGACCGGCACCGCGTCGCCGTCGTAGGCGCTGGTGGCGGCCTTGACAGCCATCACATAGCCGATGCCGCGCTCGGTCAGTCCCAGCCGGAAGGTGGTGTTGTCGCCGTATCCGGCGTCACCGACGACCAGCGGCGGCATGTGCCCCCAGGCGGCCAGTTCGTCGATCATGTCCAGGACGAGCCGCCATTTGGGACGATGCCGTACCTGATCGCCGATGCCGCAGCGCCTGCGCCGCTCGGCGATCCGCCCCGCCTCCTGCGGATCGGCGGCCAGCGTGTCATCCCACCGCTCGGGCATGAACAAACGCCAGTTCAGCGGGGCCGAGCAGGCGTCGGTGACCGCATGCACGCTCACCGCGATCTGGCAGTTGGTCACCTTGCCCGCCGTCCCGGTGTACTGCCGGGCCACACACGGCGACCCGTCCCCGTCCTTGAGGTGTCCGGTGTCGTCCAGAAGCCACGCCTCCGGCTCCACCACCCGCAGCGACCGATCCGCCAACCTCCGCCGCACCGCCACGAAATCCCACGTCGAGGACGTGATGAACTGCTGCAGCCGCTGATGATCGACCCCCAGGCGCTCGGCCATCGGCTGCATCGACTTACGCCGCCCGTCCAGCATCAGCCCCCGCAGATACAGCCCGCCGTTCAAGCGCTGCTCACGACGCGCGAACGGCGTGAAAATCTCACCCGCGAAGTCCTCAAGACGGCCACGAACCTCAGCCAGCTCAGCCGGAGTCACACCAAGATCATCCCATATGATACCGAACTAACAAAGTCCTACTAGGGAGCGGCTTGGCCTTCCGCGTCCTCACGGAGGACCTGCTCGCGGAGGATGTCCGCGTGGCCGCAGTGCTGGGCCAGCTCACGCAGCATGTGGAGGTAGACCCAGCGCAGTGGAAGCGGGCCCCGGCGGTTGCCCCGCACGAGGTCGTCCAGCGCCAGCTCCGCCGTGGCCCGGCGGGACGCCGCGCACGCCTTCCGGTAGGCCCGCTGGACGGAGGCGATCGTGTCACCGTCGTCGAGATCGTAGGACTCGTCGGGCGAGTCCGGAATGCCGATCTCGGCCCGCGACCGGCACGCGACCGCCTCGTCGAACCAGACCTTCTCCACGAACGCGGCGTGCTTGACCAGCCCCAGCAGCGTGGTCTTGGACGCGACCAGCGACCGGCGCGCCTGCTCCTCGGTCAGCCCGTCCAGGCTGTCGTGCAGCGCGGACCGGTGCTCATCGAGGAACGTCTCGAACTGATCGCGGAACGGCGCGTGGAAGACCGCGGGTTCCATCGACGGCATGTCGACCATGACCGCAACGATAGAGCCGCGGTGAGTTCACCCTGGCGCCCCTGCCACCCTTAACCCTCAGTATTCGACATATCACTCAGCGGGCTCGATGCCCGACACTCGGTGGTCGTACCGAGACTGGAGGGTGTCGTGGTCATGGGAGCGACGGGGGCGGCGCGCACGGCCGAGGCCGCGGCTGCGCCGGGCGGGTGGTCGGCGGCGGGCGAACTGCCGAAGGCCACGTGGCTGGCCACGAACACGGCGGTGCTGCTCGGCGGCGGCGAGGTCCTGCTGGCCGGCGGCGAGGACGCGCGGCGCAACGCGTTCGGCGAGGCGACGGTGTACGACCCGGCCGCCAACACCTGGACGCCCACCGCGAGCCTCACCACGACCCGCAGGCTGCACACGCTCACCCTCCTCGCGGACGGCCGGGTCCTGGCCGCCGGCGGGGTCGGCGGGGCGTTCTCCCTGCCGCCGGGCGAACTCGCCTCGGCCGAGATCTACGATCCGGCGACGGGAACGTGGACGCCGACCGGAAGCATGCGCCAGGCCCGCTACTTCCACTCCGCGACCCCGCTGCCCGACGGGAAGGTACTGGTCGCGGGCGGCACCTCGATCCGCAGCGCGGAGTCGTACCGGACGCTCGACTCGGCCGAGCTGTTCGACCCGGACACCGGCACCTGGTCCGAGACCGGCCCGATGACCGACGTCCGCACCGGGCACCCCGCCGTCCCGCTGGGCGACGGCCGGGTGCTGGTCGCCGGGGGCACGGTGATCGTCACCCGCGACGACGGCGCCGGCATCGCCCACTGCGAGACCTACGATCCCGCGGCCGGAACGTGGACGCCGACCGGGAACCTGGTCACGCCGCGGATCGACGCGCGGGCCGTGCCGCTGCCGGACGGCACGGTGCTGCTGACCGGCGGCGGGCAGGGCATCTTCCAGAACTGGGCCTACAGCCCGTACAGCCTGTCCTCGACCGAACGCTACGACCCGGCGACCGGCCGGTGGAGCGCGGCCGAGGACATGCCGTGGGCCCTGAGCTTCCACTGCGCCGTGCCGCTGCCGTCCGGGAACGTGCTGGTGGTGGGGGGCACCGACTCCGGCTGCGTGGACGTCGGCTACCGGGAGGCGTTCGTCTACGACCCGGCCGCGCGGACCTGGAGCGTCACCGAGGGGCTGAGCACGGGCCGCTGGGACTTCGCGGCCGTGGGCCTCGGCGACGGGCGCGTGCTGGCCGCGGGAGGCATCACTTTCGGCCCGCTCGCCACGGCCAGCGGCGCGGCCCTCCAGTTGACCGCCACAGCCGAGGTCTTCACCCCCTGACCCTCGACCGCTACGCGGTCGGCCTGTAGGTGTGGACGACGACGCCGGAGGTGAAGGTGGTGGTGTCGGCCAGTTCGATCCCGATGACGCTGTCGGGGCGGAAGAGGGGCTCGCCCCGGCCCTTGAGGACGGGGTAGATCCAGACCCGGTATTCGTCCAGCAGGCCGTGGGCGGCGAGGCCGTCGGTCAGCCGGCCGTTGCCCCAGATGAGGATGTCCTGGCCGTCCTGCTCCTTGATCTTGGCGACCTGGTCGGCCAGTTCGCCGCCGGGGATGACGACCGTGGGGTTCCAGGCGGTGGTGTCGACCGGCTGGGAGGCCACGACGTACTTGGTCATGGCGTTGACGTGGTCGGCGTAGGGGTTGCCGCCCATGTTCGGCCAGGCCTGGGCCATGCCCTCGTAGGTGACGCGGCCGAGCAGCAGCGCGTCGCAGCCGGTGGTCATGGCGAAGGCGTAGCCCATGGCGTCCTCGCTGTTGTACTGCAGCGACCACTCGTGCGGATTGTCGATGAAGCCGTCGAGCGTGGCATAGGTCGAGGCGATGATCTTGCGCATGATGACTCCCTGGGTTGTGGTCAGGCCGCGCGGACGTGGCGCCAGGCGGCGCTGTCCACGAAGTGGTTGTCGAAGCGTTCCTGCGTGCGCTGGATCTCCTGCGGGTCGGCCTGGCCGCGGCGGACCCGGTCGAGCAGGCGGAAGTAGTCGAACCGCTCGACGCCAGGGGTGAGCACGATCAGCACGTCGGCGGCCGAATCCGGTGCCGCCGCGAAGGCGTGGGTGGTGTGCGGTGGCACGACCAGGAGGTCTCCCTCCCTCGCGGTGACCACCTCGTCGTCGATGAGCACCTGCAGACGCCCGTCGAGGATGAAGAACATCTCGGCCGAGTCCCGGTGGTAGTGCGGGGTCGCCCCGTCCTTGCCCCGGCCCAGGGTGCTGCGGTGACTGGTCAGGAAGCCGCCGGTGGCCGGGAGGTCGGCCAGCAGCCTCAGGGTGCCCGGCGCCGGACCGAGGACCTCGGCCTCGTCGCGGCGTACCAGGACCGGCCGGGCTCCGGCCGTGTGGTGCGGATGCTGTGGCTCGCTCATGGCAAGGATGATTCCACGTCTGATAGTACGATGTCAAACTATTCTGGATCGAATAGTGTCGCCATCGAAGTACAGTGGGTCCATGGACTCCGCAAGCGCAGACTCCCCGGACGCGGTCGACGGCGTCATCGAGGCCTGGCACCGCGAACGCCCCGACCTCGACCTGACCGCGATCGCCGCCGCCGGCCGCCTCGGCCGCCTCTCCCTCCTCCTGGGCCCGGCCCAGGAGAAGGTGTTCACCACCTTCGGCCTCCAGCGCGGCGAGTTCGACGTGCTCGCGGCGCTGCGACGCTCGGGCGAGCCCTACATCCAGAGCCCTTCCCAGCTGTCGCAACTGCTGATGCTCTCCCGGGCCGGGATGACCAACCGGCTGGACCGGCTGGAAAAGGCGGAGTTCGTCGAACGCACACTGGACCCCGGCGATCGGCGCAGCTTCCAGATCCGCCTGACCGAACGCGGATACGCCACCGTGGACACCGCGATGACGGAGCACACCGCCAACGTCACTCGCCTGCTGTCAGCCCTGGACGACCAGGAACTGGGCACCCTGGACGACCTGCTCCGCAAACTCCTGCGCGGCCTGAGCGGCTGAAAAGGTCCGGCCCCGCGCGATGGACGATCCGCGGCCCGCGGGTCACGGTCAGCCTTCCCGGCGGGCCGGTGCGCCACGGCTCCTTCGGTGAGCGAACACGGCGTAGCCGAGCATCAGGGCGCCACCGGCCAGGGTGCCGGCGGCTACCGGGGCCAGGAAGCCGAAACGCAACCCGATGGAGGCGTGGACGTCCACGCCAGGCCGTCCGTCCAGGCGCATCGCGACCGCGGACCAGGCTCCCTGCGTCTTGTCCCATGCCAACCGGCGGGTGCCCGTCCCGGACGATCGCGCCACCCAGAAGGTCTGGGCGTCCGGCGGCGAGGCGGCCGTCCCGGGCACGCGGCGGAACGACGGCCGCAGCGGGGCCAGCCGGGCCGAGACGAACTCGTCGTAGGAAGTTCCACGCAGGTACGCCTCGACCTGGGCCTTGGGGCCGATGCCGACGAAGATCGGCGTCCCGGGGTCGGCGGCGCGCACCACGATCGTCACCTTGGCGGCCTCGCCGATGTCGGGGTCGGGATCGTCGGCGTGCGCCGTGTCCGCGCCCACCTGGATCTCGTCGGTCTTCAGGGCGGCGGCGGAAGTGGCGAACCGCTGTCCCGGGGTGGCGAAGGAACCGTCCGACCCGGCCTGCGCGGCGGCGGCCACGGCGAAGCCGCACCCGCTCAGCAGCAGCGGTACCCCGACCAGCGTGCTCAGGACGCGGAGCGTGCGAGAGGACATGCGAATCCTTCCGGAGATTGTCATAGCACGACTGTGCTACAAACCGGATGCTAGCACGACTGTGCTATAAAGAGTCCATGCCGAAAGTGGTGGACCCGGCCGCACGCCGGGAGGAAGTGGCCGCGGCCGTCTGGCGGGTGGTCCGGCGCGACGGGCTGGACCGCGCCTCGGTACGGAACGTGGCCGCCGAGGCCGGGCTCTCGATGGGATCGCTGCGGCACTACTTCGGCACCCAGTCCGAGCTGCTGAACTTCACGCTCCACCTGATCATCGAGCGGATCGAGGCACGGATCGCCCGGATCGGCCCGGAGGCCGGCCCCCGCGAGCGGGCCGAGCGGATCCTGGGTGAGGTGCTCCCCCTGGACGAGGAACGGGCCGCGGAGAACCAGGTGTGGCTCGCGTTCAACGCACGCGCCCTCGTCGACCCAGAGCTGCGCGCGCTGTGCGAGAAGGCCCACGACGTCCTGCACGCGGGCTGCCGCGAACTGGCGCGGGCGCTGGCTCCCGGCAGCGACGTGGAACTGGAGACCGACCGCCTCCACGCGCTCGTCGACGGCTTGGCCGTCCACGCCGCCATGCGCCCCGAACGCGCCACGCCCACCCGCATGCGCGCCGCCCTCACCCGCCACCTGGACGCCCTCGGCGACACCCGCTAGTCCGGCGGCCCTTCGGCCCGGTTGGCCGACTCCGGCCCGCTCAGCGTCGTTCCGGTGGTCGATCAAGCGAGGTCGTGCTGACGGGATGGTCCGCTGTGACGCAGAGCCGGGAACCGGGCGGTGAAACGACGTCGGACGCGGTCGGCTCGCTCGGTTGCCTGCCGTTCGGGGTGGCGCCGCTGACGCTGCTGGGCGGTGTGATCGCCCTGGCGGTCGGCGAGGGCGGCTTCTTCGGCGGATCCGACTGGGACACCGCGACCAAGAACTCGGCCGCGCTGCCGGCCATCGCCGCCGCGCTGGTCCTCGGCGGCGCCGGCCGGTCGCCGCCCCTCCAAAGCCGCGTGGAGGGTCGCGGTCGCGGCCGCCGTGCTCCTCGGCCACATCGCGGTGTTCCGGGCCACCGGCGGTGACATCGCCACGAGCATCATGGCCATCCTGGTGATGCTGTTCGGCGGCGGGCCACTGCTGCACCGGGACGTGCGCGCCCACAACGGGGTGTTCGCCCGGTCCCGCCGTCCAGAGGTCCCGGTGCCCGCGTCGGTGGAACACGCGGGCACGGTGTTGGGCTGGCTGTCGTGGGGGCTGGCCGCCATGCTGCTGTTCCTCGCGGTGACCGGCGACGACCTGCTCGGCGGACTGCGATCGTGGGGCGGCTGGATCGCGCTGTGGGGCGCGGTGGCCGCCGCCCACTTCGTCACCGCCGACCAGGTCAAGCGCGGCAAATCCTGGTCGCGCCGGCTCGCCACCGTGCTGGCGGGCGTCTACGGGCTGATCGGCCTCGCACTGCTGGTGTTCGCGCAGGCGATTCCCAGCGCCCTGCTCCTGATGCTGGCCACCCCCGTCGTCCTGCTGCACAGCAGCGAGGCACGGGCCTACCACCGTTCCGTCCCGCCCCGCCGCGGAGCCTGAACCGGTCACGGACGGCGATCGCCAGGGGTGTGCTCGCCGTGGTGTCATTGATCATGGCGAACGAGATCATTCCGGCTCCTTTCCGGCGGCGGGCCGCCGCGGAGTCGATCGACATGGTGCTGCTCGTGGCGGTGTCCGCGCCGCTCTGGGGTCCCCCACTGCGGAACGCGATCCGCAGCTTCCGGCAAGACCAGGCCGACGTGGAGGAGACGCCCCCGCAGGCTCCGCCGAGCCGCGAAAGGGTGCTGAAATGGTTCTTCATGCCGCGGAACCCCTTGCCCCAGAGCACCCCCGAATGGTGGTCGCTCCTGCTCGAACTCGGGTATGAGGTCGTCCCGTCCGTGCTGGGGGGCCGAACCCCGGGGCAGCGCGTGATGGGGCTGCGAACGGTGACCGCACGCGACGGCACCCCGCCCGGACTGAGCACGCTCGCCAGGAGGCTCGGACTGCGCGTGTTGCAACGCTCCCAACCCGAATCACTGGTGGTCGCGACCACGATCGTGGATTTCGGAGCCTGGGCCGTCCGCTCACGGCGGCCGTGGCGCCACCGCCTGATCGGGACCGTCGTCGTGGACGACCGCAAGTTGCCCTGACCAGGCGAGGGGAGCGACTCGGGCGGCGCAGCCTATCAGCCGTCCGCCGCCGTTTCACCCCGTGCCGCGCCCAGGCCCAGCGGACGGGGTGGTCGGCGTCGAGCCGGTCCCGGAAGGTCTCCCGGTTGCCGTTCCACGGCTCGCGGCCGGTCACCGCCCGGTTCAACGACTCGCGAACGACCCGGAACATGACGGTCCGGCGGGGAAGATCGAGCCAGACGTAGGTGTCCGCCCGCGCGATCAGAAGGTCACCGAGCGCGGAGTGGTACTGGTCCTCGGTGACCCAACACCCGTTCCCTACCCGAAACCCTAGGCCGGGAGGTAAGTGTCAGGCGGCGGTGGTCAATTCCCTCAGCTCACGGGCCGCCGGATGCGAGCGCGCCTGCTCGGGGAGCGCCTGCAGGACCATGTTGGCCAGCGAGAGGCGTGCGGTCGTGGCGATGTGCGTGTCCTCCAACGCGGTGAGCGCCCGTTTGAGGCCGGCGTCGATCTCACGTGTCCGGACGAGATGCGCGGCCTGCATCAGCGCGAGGTTCGCGAGGGGCCCCTGCGCCTCGGCTGGATACAGCGACATCGCCCGCGACAATGTCGCGTCCGCCTGCTTGTGACCCGTACGGGTGTGGACGAAGGACTCCACCCAGCGCAGTTGGCTCTCTCTGAACGACAGGGCCGAGAGCTCGTCCGACTGCGGCATCCGCTCGAAAGTCCGATGCAGATCGGCGATCGAAGCACGCGCCTGGGAAGCGTCACCGCGGTCGGCCGCCATGTAGGCGTGGGCTGAGTGAGCACGTGCCAGCCCTCCCGATCGCAGTCCTCGCGACGGCGGGTCGCCCGCCAGCGCCACCGCCTCGTTCACCAGGTCGGTGACGACACGAGCGGGTCGCCTTGCCCAGGCCGCTTCCTCCGCGGCCCGGCCTCGTACCCACACTCGCAAGTCGTGGTCGCCCGACGCGTCAGCGGCTCGCTTGGCCGTGTTCCATGTGACGCGTGCGGCACGCTGGTCGCCCATGTCGCCCACGTCGATGGCCAGGAGGCCCGAGAGGTTGGAGCTGACTCGGAGCAGACCGGCACGTTCCGGGGTCGTGTGCTTGCGTTTGAGCAGTTCCCCGACCGCGATGATGTCGGCGGTCAGGTCTCCGACCAGGGCGCCGGCAGGGCGGGTGACGATCCGCTGGCCGTGCTCGTGGACGACGCGCTCCCACTCAGGGAGGTCCAGCGGGCCGTCGAGCGCGTCCTCGATGCCCGCCAGGACTTGTTCCAGAACGCCCGGGGGGACGGCCGTCCCCGCGCCGATCGCTCCGATGAGCTGCAATGCTGCGCGACGCTTCACTTCGTCGCTCCCATGCTCGGGAACAGGGCTCTCGTTTACGGTACCCACCGGCAGGGTGTACGCCTCTTCCTCTGGGAAGAGGTCTTCTTCGTCCAAGTCGAGCGCGGTCGCGTAGGCGGTGGACCAGTCGCGGGGGAAGTGCTCCCCCTTCTCGTACCCGAGGATCTGCCGGCCGAGGTTCTTGACCCGCGTCGGGTCGTGATGGTCGATGCCCACGGCGGTGAGCAGGCGGCGGGCCATGGCCCACCGTCCCCAGCCGCGCGCCTCGCGTTCGGTCTCCAGGCGCACGGCCCACTCTGGGCGTTCCTCGTGACTCGTCATGGCGGACACCCTTCGGCCATGAAGGGGACCAGGGGAGGGTCCCCTACTGGTCGCCATAATCCTCTGTCCTCGCACCCCGCGCGGCCGATTCACTGACAGTGACCGGATGAGCACCGAGATTTCTTCCTCGCGGTGCCAGGCATGAGGCGGGCTCGGACGCGGTGAGTTCAGCACCGGCCGAGCCCTTGACCGGAAAGGAGGTCCGGCCCATGGGAGAGCGTACGGCCGAGACGGATCCGCTCGCTGCGTTGGGTGCGCATTTGGGTGCGCACGGTTTCGCGGTGGAGTTGACGGTGCGAGGGCTGGTGGTGCGGAACGCGGGGGCGGATTACACGGTCACGTGTAATCCGCGTGCGGAGGATGGGGGGCGGTTGTGGTTCTTCGGTTCGGGGGGTGAGCCGATCGCGGAGTCGGATCACATCACGGACGCGCGGATCTTCGTGATGGTGCGGCTGGCCGGGGGTGGTGAGCGGTGACGGTCGCGGGTGACGTGCGGGTGGAGTTCGAGGTCGGGCGAATCGTGGTCCTGCTGGAGCGGCGGTTCCCGGGGGCGCGGGTGTGGTGGGGCGCGCGGACGGGGTCGTGGTGGGCCGTTGCGGCGGATCGGCACGGGCGGGACAGTCTGGTGGAGGCGGCCAGTCCTGCTGAGATGGCACGGCGGCTGGAGATCGTGCGCGGGCCCCAGGTGATCCAGATGCGGTTCAGGACCGACAGGGCCAGCGCGGAAGGACGGGGCCGACCTGTTCCTCCCAGGGCGCCACGGCGGCGGGGATTGATTCGGCGGTTGCTGGGGTTTTGACGCGGGACGGCCCGGGGCCACCGGCGCGGGTGGTCTCGGACCGTCCCGTTCTCATCAGAGAATCTTGCGCAGGGCTTCGGCGAATTCGTTGGGCTGTCCCAGGAAGCCGCCGTGCTCGCCGGGGAACTCGGCCGGCTCCGTGCCGAGGAGGTCGGCGATGGCCAGGGAGGTCCGGTAGGTGACCAGGCCCTTGGAGTCCGCGCCGACGCCGACGACGACGCGGGACGACGCGGCCTTCAGGGCGGCCACGTCCGGGACGTAGTGGGTGGTGCCGCGCAGCTCGTGGCTGAAGAAGCGCGCGTTGTCGGCCAGGTCCTGCTCGGTGGGCTCGCCTGGAGGGCCGGAGGCTTCTTCGGGCACGTCGAATCCGGCGGCGATCATGAACTTCACCCAGGCGGCGCCCGCGCCGTCGCGGTGGAAGGTCTCGACGATGTCCTCGGTGGCCGCGTGCCGTTCGGCGGCGTCCGGGAGGAGGTCGAGCAGCGGCGGCTCGTGCGCCACGAGCGTGCGGACGCGGCCGGGGTGGCTTGCGACGAGCGCCAGGCCGGTGACCGCGCCGCCGCTGCTGCCGAACACGTCCGCGGACTCGGCGCCGAGGGCGTCCAGGAGGGCGACGAGGTCGGCGGCCCGCAGGTCGGGTGTGGAGTCCTGCTCCGGGTCGTCCAGGCGGCTGCCCGAGATGCCGCGCGGGTCGTGCGTGACGACGGTGAAGTCGCCCGCCAGCGCGTCGGCGAGGGGCCCGAACATCGCGGCGCCCATCGGCGAGCCCGTCAGCAGAAGGAGCGGCCCCGAGCCGCGGACCTCGTAGTACAGGCGCACGCCCGGCGCCTCAAGGGTGTGAGTGGTGGTCATACGGACAAGACCCTGGGCGTCACCGGAAATCATCGCCGCACGGTGAAGTACTCAGCGAGGTTGAGTAGTTCGGCGGTGGGGACGGGCGGGGCTTGGAGGGAGGGTTCGGTTATGAACCTTCGCGGTGTGGTCTCGCATCTGGGTGTGACGGTCCTGGTGTTCGCGGTGAGCATGCTCAACTGGCTGGTCTGGCTTGGGTGGGACCAGAAGCGGGACGTCCAGCCCGACGGGATCGAGACCGGGCCCTACCAGGCGTGGCAGGTGGTCGGGCTGGCGGTCGTCCTGCTCGGGACGGGCGCCGTCGCGGTGTGGGGGCGGCGGGTGGTCGCCGCCCTGGCCGGGAGCGTGCTCGGGACGGCCCTGGCCGCCGGGCTGGACTGGTCGCGCGACGACGGCAGCGGCCTGTGGGTCATCGGCGTGACGCTCCTGGCGCTGGGGGTGCTCGGGGCGGGCGGCTCCACGATGGGCCTGGCCAGCGCGCTGGTCCCGGATCGCCTGAAGGCGTCCTCTAGCCGTTCTTGAGGCTGACCGCCCTCTCGTATCGGCTGACCGCGTCCGGGATCTCCTCCAGGTCCTCGTTCAGCCGGCCCGGGTCGCGCCCGCTCAGCAGCGCCTCGATGATGTCGCGCGGCACGACGACGCTCATCAGGTCGCCCGGGGTGTTGGAGCGGATCAGCGGCACTCCCGTGTACGGGTTGTCGCCCCTGGAGTGCCGGTAGGCCCAGCGGCACGGCCAGGTGCGCACGGCGGTCTCGCCGATGTAGCGGACGGCCCCGTCGGCGAAGTCGTCGGGGAGGTCGGGGCCGGCGAGGAGCAGGGCTTTGAGGGCGGAGAGCGAGGCGGGGGTGAAGTCGAAGGGGAAGTCGGCGGGCAGGTGGCGGGCACGCCAGCGGTCGAGTTCGGCGTCCATGTCGGCGAGCCACGCGTCCAGGAAGGCGCAGGACTCGTCGTCCATGTAGCGGCGGTCGTCCTGCATGTAGTAGTCGAGCGTGCCGGGCTCGGCCGTCGGGGGGTTGCCGGGCGGGCCGAAGATGCCGTGCTCGTCGAGCGGCAGGCCCAGCCCGTCGCGGAGGGCCCTGGCCTGCTCGGGCGTGATCAGCAGGTAGTAACCGACCGAGCCCTGCCCCTCCTCCATGATCTGGAAATAGCCGCGCGGGTCGGAGCCGCCCGGGGCGAGGTCGTGCAGGTTCTCCCAGACCGTCATCAGGTCGAGGTAGCGGGCCGACTGGTGCTCCAGGCTCCACCAGATGGAGTGGCCGTCGCGGCGGAAGTGGAGGAGGTCGTCCTCGTCCTCGTCGTCCTCGTCCTCGAAGAGCTCGATGTCGTCGATGATCATCGAGCCGCCCGCGCAGGCCACCGCCTCCTCGATGAGCCAGGTGTAGCCGTCCAGCAGCGTGTTCACCTTGTCGGGCACGTGGATCGTGAGCCCGAACTCCCGCAGGGCCTCGAAAAGGTCGGGGAGTTCGGCCTCCTCGTCGAGGTCACCCCACTCGGCCACCTTCGCCAGCCCTGCTTCGGCGCGTTCGGAGGTGAGCGCGCGGAGCCGTACGAGTTCGCTTGCCAGGGCGCGGTAGGTATGAGGCATGGCACGCACTGTGCCACAGACCTCCGACACCGCGGCCGGAATCCTGGAGGAGCGCGGACAAGTCAAGGACATTACGCCTTTTCATTTGTCCCTTTATTGTGGGCGGCAGGGGATCCAAAGATGGTGAAGTACGCGTCTGATATTCCATGCACGCAACTTCTCCGAAGGAACGCCCACGCATATGTCCATGACCAGACTGGCCGGCGCCGTCGCCCTCGCGGGCGTGGTTCTCACGTCCACCGGATGCGGCGGGATCCAGGAACGGCTCTTCCCGTGCAACGCCCTCTTCGACGAACTGGACTCCGTGAGCCGGAAGATGCGGTCCTCCGGTCAGGTTGTCGCCCTGTCCTCCGCCGACGCCCCGTTCTTCCGGGACGCCGCGTCCAGGATCCGCAGCCTGGGCACGAGGATCGACAAGGGCGGCCCGGCCGAGGCCAGCAAGATCGCGGCCGAGCTGGACGCGGCCGCCGCCTCACTGAGCAGACTGCCGCCCGGCACCACGTCGACCGCGTACAACGACGGCATGACGGCGGGCGGCGGCTACATCAACAACGAGACGCTCAAGGCCGCCTGCGGCCACGCGCCCGCATCCGGCCCCTGACGCACGCGGCCCGGGGGTGTTCTCCCGAGGTGACCCCAGGACCAAAGTAGCTATGCGTAGCGACCGACACTCTTCGTGCTCGCCATGACTGACCCGTTCTGCGAGACCCCGCAGCGAGCACCGGACGGCCGCGTTCCGAGCGGGCGAAGGCCCGGCACGGCATGGCAGGCCCTGCCGCCGGTCGCGCCAGCCGTCAGGCCGTCATCTTCACCGTCCACGAGCTCAAGCGCCCCGCCCCCAACGCCGCCGACCTCATGACCCTCGCCGCCGGCCTACAAGGTGCCGGGATCCACCTGGAGCCGCTGACCGGGCCGCTGACGGGAATCTACGACCCTGCCGGGCTCGGCGCTGCTCTTCGCCGTCCTGGCCGTCGCCGCCCAACTGGACCGCGACTTCTGCACTCAGGCTCTCCGAAGGCCGATGCGCCGGGCGGCCACGTGGCTGTGAGGGGCTTTGCCCGCCGCGGCCCTGCTGGCGAGATTCAGCGCGGTCCGGGTTCGGAGGCGGCGCGGCAGCGCTGGATGATGCCGGCCATGGTGGCGCGGAACTGCTCGCTGTCGGCCGGGTTAAGGGGTGCGGTGAGGTGGGCGAGTTCGGCGCTGACCTCGGCGTGGAACGCGGTCGCGGCCTGGCGGCCGGTGCGGGTGAGGACTGCCTGCAGGGCGCGGCGGTCACCGGGCACGGGGGCGCGCTGGGCCAGTCCGCGGCGCTCGGCGCGGTCCATCAGGCCGGTCAGGGCGGCCTTCTCGACCCCGAAGCAGCGGGCGAGGTCGGCCATGCCACGAGGGCCGTCCAGCAGCACGCACAGCAGCTTGGCCTGGGCTGGGGTCAGGTCGTGGCGCGCGGACACGGCGGCGTAGATGCCCTGGACCAGGCTGGTCAGCTGCACCAGCCCGGTCGCCACGTCCATGTCCGCCGGGTCCGCGCCGATGCGCGGCGCGCCGGCGGCGCAGCCGAGCCCCGCGGCATGCCCCTCCGTGACCGTTTGCCCCGTGTTGTCCACAGGAATACAGTACACGGGAAATATGGTTAATGCCGCGTACAGTACGCTGGCTTAACCAGACCAAATGTGCAGGTCACGACGTCCACCAGGAGGTTCGCTGTGTCGTTCACCGAAGAGGAAACCGCCTATCTGCGGTCCCAGCGGCTGGCCCGGATCGCCACCGCGGCCCCGGACGGGCAGCCCGACGTGGCGCCGGTGGGATTCGAGTTCGACGGGACGCACGTGTACGTGGGCGGCATGGACCCGGCCAGGACCCGCAAGTTTCGCAACGTGCAGGCCGGCAACCCCAAGGTCGCCATCGTGATCGACGACCTGGTCTCCACCGATCCGTGGACGCCGCGGTACCTGCGCATCTACGGCGAGGCCGAGCTGGTCGAACGCCAGGGCCAGTTCGGCAACGCCCCGTACATGAAGATCACCCCGACGCTGTCGTGGAGCTTCAACCTGGAGGGCCTGCCCTTCACCCACGACCGGCAGGTCGTGGTGCAGCGCACCGTCCACCAGCCCGGCGCCGGGCAGTAACGGCCCGTCTCGCAGGCTGTGGCCGTGGTGGTCCCGCCACCGCGGTGGGCCTGCAGGTGATGCTCGAGGACCTGGCCTGGTGGGCGGCCGCCCTGGACAAGGCCCGCGCCGACGGCGAGCTGATCCCCGGCCGGTTCCGCTTCCGCGCCGCGCTCACCGCTGGGGCCTGATTCCCAGCGCCGCCCGCCGGCCGCGGGCGGCGCCCACCACCACGGCGGCCCCCGCGGCCACCAACCCCCTGTGCCTGTTTGGAGAGGTCAGATGAGCTTCGACACTCCCGCCGGAACCCGCGGCGCGCGCCGGCCGTCCGGGCGGATGATGCGCTGGGTCAACACCCTGCTGGCCCGGCGGATCCGCAAGACCGGCAAGGCCATGGGCTTCAACGCCCTGGTCCTGACGACCATCGGCGCCAAGAGCGGTGCCGAGCGCACCACCCCGGTCGGCTGGTTCCCCGGCCCGGACGGAACCTGGCTGATCGTCGCCTCCGCCGCCGGCGCCGCCGGGAACCCCGCCTGGTACCACAACCTCGCCGCCCACCCCGACCAGGCCCGGATCGAGGTCGACGGCCGCACGATCCCGGTGGTCGCCGACCAGCTGCACGGCGCCGAACGCGCGCAGGCGTGGGAGCAGATCGCCGCCGCCTCCGCCCAGTTCGCCTCCTACCAGGACAAGACCGACCGGATCCTGCCGATCATCCGCCTGTCACCCCGCCCCGCCCCCTGACACCGGGCCCGGGGCCCACTGCGCACGCCAAGGAGCCGGCACATGAGCCACACCCGAACATCCGCCGCGCGCACCACCGCCCGCCGCCCGCTCCAGCCCGCCCGCGTCCTGGCGGCCACCGCCGCGGCGCTGGTCATCGACCTGCTGCTGCTGTGGATCGGGACCGCCGCGGGCGCGTCCCTGGACATCGAGGCGCCCTACGACCTCAACGCCGCCATGGTCGCGCTGGGGACCGTGGTCCCGATGCTGGCCGGCGCCGCGATCGTGTGGCTGCTCGCCCGCTGGTTCCCGGCCTTCCCGCGCTGGGCCGCCTGGGCCGGGCCGGCCGTCGCCCTCGTCTCCGCGGCGATGCCGTTCGCGGTCTCGGCCGACGCCGCCACCGCCCTCGCCCTGGCCGCCATGCACCTGGTCGTCGGGATCGCCTGGCCGGCCGCCCTGCTGCCCGGCGCCCAGCCCGGCCGAGAGCACCGCCACGTCCTGAACCCGGGATCAAGTCGCGGGGCCCCACGGCGTCAAGCCGCCAACCCGAGGTCGAGATGCTCCGGGTCGGGAAAACCCTTGAATGCCAGGGATGCACTACCGCGCTGCGGTACACCCGACTCGTGACGAGCACGAACCGCAACCGTGACTGATCACAAAACTACTTTGGCCCTGGGGGCACGTTCGGGAGAACACCGTCGGCCCCGCGGTCAGTCGCCGTTCATGAAGCGGAGGTTGTCGTCCATCTTGTGGAGGGACTCCACGTAGCCGCGCCACCAGTCGCGGGTGTCGTACAGGGTGGCGCGGCCGTCGTCGGGGAGGTCGGCCAGCAGGGCGGCGTCGAGGGAGTCCAGCAGTTCCTCGGCCTCGCGGCGGACGTCGGCGACCAGGTCGCCCGCCTGGCGCAGCAGGTCGCGCTGCGCCTCGCCGGTCGCCGCCCTGATGGTCGCGGAGAGGAAGGCCGGCTCCATGGTGAGCGCCTGACCGGAGATCTCCAGCTCGGTCAGCCCCTTCCCGTACGCCCAGCCCGCGTTGACCAGCAGGTTCGGGCTCGGCGCGCGGCCGATCGCGGTGTCGTGCCAGCGGACGGCCTCCGACAGCCGCTCCAGATGCTTCTCCAGCGCCGCGATCAGATCGCCGATCATCTGGTCGTCGGGTGCGCTCTCGCTCTCGGACACGGTGCCCCTTCGCCGAATCTGCGTACCGCCCAGCCGTCGATCTTGTTGAGACGGGATGGCGGCAGTAGAAATCGCGGGCGGCGGCGGCCGGGAACCGGCATGAACGACCCGTGCCCAACGGATGTGTCAGATTCGCAGCAAGGACGACCACGGGTTATGCCGGGACGTGACCGGGACCTGTCAAAGGGTGCTGTCAAGGGAGCAGGCCCGCGCGGCGCGCGTCGTTCACCGCCTCCATGCGGGTGTGGCTGTTCAGCTTGCGCATCGCCGACTTCAGGTAGCTCTTCACCGTCGCGGGGAGGAGCCCGAGCTGGCGCGCGACCTGCGCGTTCGTGCAGCCGATCGCCACGTACGACAGGACGTCCAGCTCGCGCGGCGACAGCGACGGCCCCGGCGGGCGCTCCGTCTCGGGCGCGCTGGACGGGTCGGCGCCGGCGGCGGCCAGGCGGGTGGACGCCTCCAGCAGGCGGGCGCGGACACCGGGATCGGTGATCTGGTCGGCGAGGCCGCGCAGCTCGGCGTGCACGGCCCGGACCTCCTCCCAGCGCGCCGCCGCCGGACCGGCCTCGGACGGGGCCGCCGCCCGCGCCAGCGCCTGGTCGGCCTCGTCCTGTACCGCGAGGTCCTGCTCCAGGTCGCGGGCCGCCTGGACGGTCATCGCCAGCACCCGGTCGGCGATCGACAGCGGTTCGCGCAGCGCCCCGTACAGCACCCCGCGGATCTGGCGGCGCACCACGATCGGCACCGCCACGATCGACAGCAGCCCCTCGGCGCCCACCGGGCCGTCGTAGTCGTGGCTGATCGTCGACGCGCGCGGGTAGTCGCTCACCCACACGGGACGGCCCAGCGCCATCGCCTTGCCGCCCAGCCCGTAGTTCCGGCGGACCACCAGCCCGTCGAGGGAGCCCGTGGTGCCGCCGACCAGCTCGCTGATCCGCATCCGGTCGCGGCCGCTGAGCGCGCCGCCGAACACCATCGGGAGGCCGGTCGCGCGCTGCAGCGACAGGACGGCCGTGCGCACCGCCGCGGAGTCGTCACCCATGCTCAGAGCATGCCCGGACGGCGCCGCGGAGTGAAGGGGGAACGGTGATCCGGATCACGCGGCGGTCAGGCGTGCCGGGTGCGGGCCGCCTCGTCCAGGCCCAGGATCCCGACCGCCTCCTCCCGCATCTGGACCTTCCGGACCTTCCCGGTGACGGTCATCGGGAACTCGTCCACCGGATGGACGTACCGGGGGATCTTGTAGTGCGCCAGCCGCCCCGAGCAGAACTCGCGCAGCGCCTCGGCGGTCAGCGGCCCGGCGCCGGGGCGCAGCCGCACCCAGGCCATCAACTCCTCGCCGTACTTCTCGTCCGGCACCCCGATGACCTGCGCGTCCACGATGTCCGGATGGGTGTAGAGAAACTCCTCGACCTCGCGCGGGTACACGTTCTCGCCGCCCCGGATGACCATGTCCTTGATCCGGCCGGTGATGTTGACATAGCCCTCGGCGTCCATGACGGCCAGGTCGCCGGTGTGCATCCAGCGGGCCGCGTCGATCGCCTCGGCGGTCCTGTCCGGCTCCTCCCAGTAGCCGAGCATCACCGAGTAGCCCCGGGTGCACAGCTCCCCGGGCGTCCCGCGCGGCACGGTCGCGCGCGTCACCGGGTCGACGATCTTGACCTCCAGATGCGGGTGGACGGTCCCGACCGTCGACACCCGGCGGTCCAGGGAGTCGTCCGCGCGGGTCTGGGTCGACACCGGGGAGGTCTCGGTCATGCCGTAGCAGATCGCCACCTCGGCCATGCCCATCCGCTCGATGACCTGCTTCATCACCTCCACCGGGCACGGCGACCCGGCCATGATCCCGGTGCGCAGCGAGGACAGGTCGTGGTCGGCGAACGAGTCGTCGTTCAGCTCGGCGATGAACATCGTCGGTACCCCGTACAGCGAGGTGCAGCGCTCCGCCGCGACCGCCGCCAGCG
The DNA here is from genome assembly GCF_055379765.1 of Actinomadura rugatobispora. Taxonomy (NCBI): domain Bacteria; kingdom Bacillati; phylum Actinomycetota; class Actinomycetes; order Streptosporangiales; family Thermomonosporaceae; genus Actinomadura; species Actinomadura rugatobispora. The sequence continues at coordinate 4,531,707 of NZ_AP029191.1, forward strand.
TCGCCGCCGGGTCGAACGCCGGCGCCGGGATCACCACGCACGCGCCATGGCTGGTGGCCGCCAGGTTGCCCATCACCATGCCGAAGCAGTGGTAGAACGGCACCGGCACGCAGATCCGGTCCTCCGCGTCGTAGCCGCACAGCTCGCCGACGAAGAAGCCGTTGTTGAGGATGTTGTGGTGGGACAGCGTCGCGCCCTTGGGGAACCCGGTCGTCCCGCTGGTGTACTGGATGTTGATCGGGTCGTCGGCGCTGAGCCCCGCGCCCGCCTCGGCCAGCCGCGCCGGGTCCCCGACCCAGCCCGCGTCGTGCAGCGCCTGCCACGACTCCCGGCCGATCAGCACGACGTCCCGCAGCGCCTCGCAGCGCGGCCGGACCTCCTCGATCATCGCCGCGTAGTCGGAGGTCTTGAACGAGGGCGCGGCCACCAGCGTCCGCACCCCCGACTGGTTCAGCACGAACTCCAGCTCGTGCACCCGGTAGGCGGGGTTGATGTTGACCAGGATCGCCCCGATCCGGGCGGTCGCGTACTGGACGAACACCCACTCGGCGCAGTTGGGCGCCCAGATCCCGACCCGGTCGCCCTTGGCCACGCCCAGCTCCAGCAGCCCCAGCGCGACCGAGTCGACCTCGGCGGCGAGCTGCTCGTACGTCCAGCGCCGCCCGGTGGCGTACTCGACCAGCGCGTCCCGGTCACCGAACGCGGCGGCGGTGCGGGCGAAGTTCGCGCCGATGGTGTCGCCCAGCAGCGGCCTGCCCGACGTGCCCGACGCATAGGCCAATTCCGTCGACGAGCCGCCTGTGGGGGGACGACCCCCCACACCCCCCGGAAAGGCAGCCGCGCCGCCCTCGCTTCGCTCGGTCATCGCAGGTCCTCCTCCCGGAACTCGCCTTCCGGGCGGGTGGTGGGGTCGGGATGCTTGTCCACCTCGCTCGCGCGCAGCTCCACCCGCCGGATCTTGCCGGAGATCGTCTTGGGCAGGGTGCCGAACTCCAGCAGCCGGATCCGCTTGAACGCCGACAGCTGCGCCCGGCTGTGCTCGAAGATCGCCGCCGCGGTCTCGGCCGTGGGCTCCCAGCCGGCGGCCAGGGTGACGTACGCCTTGGGCACCGCGAGCCGCACCGGGTCCGGCGACGGGACGACCGCGGCCTCGGCCACGGCCTCGTGCTCGATCAGCACGCTCTCCAGCTCGAACGGGGAGATCTTGTAGTCGGACGCCTTGAAGACGTCGTCGGCGCGGCCCACGTAGGTGATGTAGCCGTCGGCGTCCAGCGAGCCGATGTCGCCGGTGTGGTAGCGGCCCCCGGCCATCGCCTCGGCGGTGCGCTCCTCGTCGCCGTGGTAGCCGGTCATCAGCCCGAGCGGGCGGTGGTCGTCGTTGAGGTCGACGCAGATCTCGCCCTCCTCGGCGGGCTCCCCGGACACCGGGTCCACCAGCGTGATCCGGTAGCCGGGCACGGGACGTCCCATCGAGCCGGGCTTGACCCGCTGGCCCGGCGAGTTGGCGATCTGCACGGTCGTCTCGGTCTGCCCGAAGCCGTCCCGGATCGTCACGCCCCACGCGTCGCGGACCCGTTCGATGACCTCCGGGTTCAGCGGCTCCCCGGCCGCGACGACCTCGCGGGGCGGGGTGGCCAGCCGGGTCAGGTCGGCCTGGATCAGCATCCGCCACACGGTGGGCGGGGCGCAGAAGCTGGTGACGCCGCAGCGTTCCAGCTCGTTCAGCAGGCGGTCGGCGTCGAAGCGGGTGTAGTTGAAGATGAAGACGCACGCCTCGGCGTTCCAGGGGGCGAAGACGTTGCTCCAGGCGTGCTTGGCCCAGCCGGCCGACGAGATGTTGAGGTGGACGTCCCCCGGGCGCAGCCCGATCCAGTACATCGTCGACAGGTGGCCCACGGGGTAGCTCGCGTGCGTGTGCTCCACCAGTTTGGGACGGGCCGTGGTGCCCGAGGTGAAGTACAGCAGGAGCGTGTCGCTGGAGAAGGTGATCCCGTACGGGGTGAAGGCGGTGTCGGCGTCGTACGCCTCGTCGTAGCGCAGCCACCCCTCGACCTCCGGGCCGACCGCGATGCGCGTGTAGTCGCCGGGGATGTCGGCGAACTTGTGGGCGGCGTCGGATCCGGCCACGACGTGGCGGGCCCGTCCCCTGGTCAGCCGGTCGCGCAGGTCCGCGGTCCCGAGGAGCGGGGTGGTCGGGATCAGGACGGCGCCCAGCTTCATGGCGGCCAGGATCGTCTCCCACAGCTCGACCTGGTTGCCGAGCATGAGGATGACGCGGTCGCCGCGGCGCACCCCGGCGGCGCGCAGCCGGTTGGCGACCTGGCTGGAGCGCCGGGAGACGTCGGCGAAGGTGTAGCGGGCCTCCGACCCGTCCTCCTCCACGATCCACAGCGCGGGCCGGTCGTTGTCCTCGGCGATCTTGTCGAACCAGTCGAGCGCCCAGTTGAACCCGGTCAGCACCGGCCAGCGGAACTTCTCGTACGCCGTCGCGTAGTCGTCGCGATGGGCGAGCAAGAAGTCGCGGGCCGCACGAAACTCCACTGCCGCCATGTGACTCCTCCTCGTAGCCGGACAGCCACCCCGTCAGAAGGATCGTTGGTCAAGCTCCGACCCGGCACCACCCCCGAAGGGGGGTAGTCGCGGGGTGCCTGCGAGCCCGCCTCGCTCCTGATGCGCTCTTCCTTACCCCTGGGCGCCGTTTTATGAGTCCGGCGCGGGGGGCGAGACGAAGGTGGAGCGGAGGAGGCGGGCCATGTGGTCGCCGACCTGTGCGGGGGTCCAGCCGCGTTCGACGAGGAGGGTCTCGCTGACGCCGTTGGAGATGAGGGCGAGGAGCATGTCGGCGGCGGTGTCGACCGTCCAGCCGGGGGCGAGCACCCCCTCGTCGTGGAGGCGGCGGACGAGGGCGCGGTTGGTCTCGTACCGCCAGTACATCGCGGTCTCCCAGTGCCGGGCGGCGTCGGGGTCGGTGGGGGCGACGCGCTCGACGGCGCGGGCGACGGCGAGGATGCGGGGCATGTACGCGGCGTGCCGCCGCGCGAACTCCTCCAGCGCGGTGACGGCGTCGGGCGCGTCGCCGACCGGGGCGAACCGGCCCTGGATGTCCTCGGCCTCGTTGACGTGGTCGAACAGCGCGCTGATCAGGTCGGCGCGGGACGCGAAGTGCAGGTAGACGGCGCGGCGGGTGACCCCGGCGCGCTCGGCGACGGCGGCCATGGTGGCGGCGGTGACGCCCTCGGTCTCGACGATCTCCCGGGCGGCGGCCAGCAGCGCGGCGCGGGAGCGGCGGCCGCGCGCGTTCCGGGGCTCCTCGATCGGCTTGACCATGCCGGACATGCTTCCAGACTGCCCCTGCCCGTTGAAGCAAGTGCACATGCTGTGTAGTTTTTAAGTGCACATGGTGTGTAGTTGATGAGGGGGCTCGGCATGGACGACGGGCGGCGGCCGCGCAATCGCTGGTGGCTGGTGGCGGGGACGGCGCTGGTCGTCTTCATGGCGACGCTCGACACCAGCGTCGTCGCGGTCGCGCTTCCGGCCATGGAACGCGACTTCGGCGTGCGCACCGCCGCGACCGAATGGGTCGTCCTGGGCTACCTGCTGCCCCTGGTCGCCCTCACCCTCCCGGCCGGGCGGTGGCTGGACGGGGCGGGCGCGCGCTCGGCGCTCGTCCTCGCCGTCGCCGGATTCACCGCGAGCAGCCTGGCGGCCGGGGCGGCGCCCGCCCTCGCCGTGCTGGTCGCGGCGCGGATCGCGCAGGGCGCGTGCGCCGGGGTGCTCTTCGCCCTCATCCCGATGATCTCGACCCGGGCGGTCCGGCCGGAGTACGCCGGACGGGCATCGGCGCTGGTCATGACGCTCGGACCGCTGGGCGCGGTCAGCGGACCGGCGGCGGGCGGGCTGATCGCCGGCACCTGGGGCTGGCCGTGGATCTTCTACCTGAACGCCCCGATCGGCCTGCTGGTCATCGCGATCGCGCTGGTCCAGATGCCGCCGGACGCGACGCCGCCGCGCCGTCCGGACCGCTCGTTCGCGGGCGAGACCGCGCTGCTGGGCGCCGCGACCGGCGCGCTGCTGCTCGGCCTGTCGCTCGGCGCGAGCCACGGGCCGGGGTGGCTCGGCCTGGCCGGGCTGGCGGTGCCGCCCGCGCTGGCGTGGTGGCGGAGCGCCGCGAGCGCGCCGTTCCGGGACCTGACGCGCGCCCCGGGCCTGCCGGGACCGGTGGCGCTGGTGCTGCTGAACGCGCTCGCGATCTCCATGGTGGAGTTCCTCGCGCCGTTCTACCTCCAGCGGGTGCTGGGCCTGCCGGCGGCGGCGGCCGGGGCGGCGATCCTGGCGTTCCCCGCCGGGATGGTGCTCGCGGGCCCGGTCGGCGGCCTGCTCGGGGACCGCTGGGGCGCCGCCCGGACGACGCTGCTCGGCCTGGTCGTCACCACGCTGGGCACGCTGCTGCTCGTCCCGCTGGACGGCGGCTGGCGCCCGGCCGACCTGAGCTGGCGGCTGGCCGTGGCCGGGATCGGCACCGGGCTGTTCGCCGGGCCCAACTTCGCGATGATCATGTCGCGGGCGCCGGGCGCGCTGGCGGGGACGGCGGGCGCGGCGCAGAGCCTGGCCCGCCAGCTCGGCTTCGCGGTCGGGCCCGCGCTGGCCACCGCCTCGTGGGCGCTGTCGGGGTACGCGCTGCCGGGCATGCGCTGGGGCATGGCCGTCGCCGCATGCGCCGGAACGGCCGGGATCATCGTGCTCTGGCGGACGCGGCTCGACTCCAGCGACGCTCAGCTCTGGGGGATGTAGGGCGGCGCGACGCCCCAGCCCCAGCGCGGCACCGGGGCCTGCATGGGCGGCGTCGCGCCCGGCTGGGAGTTGGCCAGGGCGATCCGCGTGCCCCACTCGATGTAGCCGGAGAACGCGGCACGGAACTCGGGGTCGCCGGGCAGGCCGACCTCGTCGGCGGCGTCCATCAGCAGGCTCACCCAGCGGCGGCGCTGCGGCTCGCCGATGCCCTTGCCGAGATGCTGGACGACCATGTGGTGGTAGCCGCCGCGCTCGCCGCTGTAGCGGGCGGGGCCGCCGAAGACCTCGGCCAGCCACATCGCCACGTACTCGGGGTGGCCCGGGTCCATGCCCGCGAAGAGCGGGCCGATGAGGTCGTCCTTGAGCACCCGCGCGTAGAACACGTCGGTGAGCCGCGCGAACGCCTCGGCTCCGCCCGCCCACTCGTACAGGCTCGGTACGGAGGCGCCGGTGCCGCGCACGGCGGTGCGCTCGTAGTGGCGCATCTCCTCGATCCGCTGCACGTACGGGCGGATCTCGGCGAAGAAGGACTGGAAGTGCTCCCCGCCCCGGAAGCCCTGCAGATGGTCGTCCGCCGAGGTCCAGGCGATCCGCAGGACGTACCACTCGGGTTCGTCCACGCAGCGGGAGAGTTCGTAGTCGACGCACTGCGGGGCGGCCGACAGCGGCTCGGCGGCGCGCGCGTACGCGGCCTCGAAGTCCGCGGCGTCGGCCTGGTCGATGCGGTAGCGGATGTACTCGACGATCATCGCGATCCCCATCTCGCTCGGCTCGGGTGATCACGGTATTGGAGCCGTCGTCGCCGCCGCGATCGGTTGGCCGGAGCCGGAACCGCGCGGTGCCGCGCGGTTCCGGCTTGCCTCAGTCCTGGCTCGGGCGGCGGGCCCAGGCCACGCCACCGACCACCAGGACCACCAGCAGTCCCCCCACGCCGATCCACACCCATCCGGACGAGGAGCCGCCCGACTCCTCCTGCCCGGCGGCGTTGCTCGGGGACGGCGAGGACGCGGCGGGCGTCGCGGGGGCGCCCGCGTTCCCGGCCGGGGCCTGCCCTTGCCCCTGGCCCTCGGCGGCCGTCGAGCCCTTCACGGTGAACTTGAGCGTGCCCGTGACCGGGTGCCCGTCGGCGGACACCACCCGCCAGCCGACCGTGTACGTGCCGTTGGGCAGCGTGCCGTTCACCGGCTGGGTGACCGTGTCGCCGACCGCCTTCGCGGGCCCGTTCTCGTGCCGGGAGCCGCCCGGACCGGTCAGCACGACCCGGGGCAGCCGGATCGTCTCGGTGTAGGTCAGCGTGATCTCACCGGGCGGCGCGATCTCCGCGCCCGACTTCGGGTCGGACGACTTCAGGGCGGTGTGCGCGGACGCGGGCGCCGCGCCCAGCGTCAGCGTCGCCGCCGCGAGCGCGCCCGCCAGCCCGGTGCGGAGCAGAGTGGGACGGATGGTCATGCGTGCCTCCTTGCACGGGTGAGTCCGAAGGCGCCGACGCCGAGGCCCGCGATCCCGACCGCGAGGCCCAGGCCGCCGAGGAGGCGGGCGGTGCCGTCGGCGGAGTCGTCGCCGGCCAGGACGGCGCGCGCGGGCTGGGCGGTGATCAGCGCGGCGCCGGCCGGGCCGGCCGGGGCGCCCTTCGGGGTGAGCTTGAGTTCCGGCGCGGGGTGCTCCGGTTCGTTCTGGCCGCTGCCGGGATCCTGGTCCCACTTCACGACCTCGTCGCTGGAGTAGGTCTGCTCGGCCTTGAACAGCACCCGCTCCGCGTTGGACGGCAGCGGCCCCATCGAGACGTCGAACTCCTCGAACCGCCCGGCGCCGATCTTCCCGCCGGACCAGGTGATCCGGGAGACGGCCTCGGTCAGCTCGCCGCCCTCGATCTTGACGGGGGCCGCGAGCTTCGCCTTCTCGACCTTGACCGTCCAGCCGGGCACCTGGCGCACCGACACGTGCTCGATCGGGTGGCCGGCGGGCATGTCGATCACCAGCTTGACGGTCTCGGCGTCGTCGCGCTCGTTCGGCACCCGGAAGGACACCTTGGCGAACGAGCCCTGCTCGGCGGTGCGGGGGTTGGCGGTGACGTGCGCGGCGGCGCCGGTGGCCAGGCCGGTCACCGACACGGCGGTCAGGGCCGCGACCGCCGCGGATCTGCGGACGGCACGGGAATGGGCGCGCATGGGCATGGGAAGTCTCCGATCGGGCGTTCGAGACGTACGGGAAAGCCGGGCGCGCCGAGAGGCGGCGTGCCCGGTGGCGTACGGCGCTCGTCCGCCGGCCGTCCCTACCCGGGGTCAGCCGTGCGCGAGCGCCCTCGAACGCCGGGGCGGGCCCCGCCGTACGACCTGGTGCCGGAGAACGCCACCGGCGGAGGCGGCCGGGACGACCGCCCTCACCACCGGGGTACGGGGCGCGGGCGCCGCCGGTTCGGCGCCGAGCAGCGCCAGCAGGACCCGCAACGGCCGCCCGGCCAGCACCATGACGCGCCGGGCCAGCGTCCAGGCGGCCCGTTCGCCGCGCCGCAGCCACCAGGCCGAGACGACGGCCGCGACCACGTGCGCGAGGGTCATCGCCAAGCTCGACTCGTGCCCGGGGAGGGACGCGACCGCGTGGTGCCGTTCCACCGCCGCCGGATCGGCGGGCAGGGGCGGGGCGGTGGCCGCCGCGTACAGGCTGTGCAGCGCGAACTGGCCGCCCAGAAGCCCGCCCAGGATCGTGGCCAGCGAGCGCTCGTGGCCCGCCAGCGCCAGTGTCACCGCCAGCACCCCGCCGAATCCGGCCGCGATCGCCCAGAGCGGGACCGCGGCGGTGGAGGTCAGGGTGTGTCCCAGGGTCGCCAGCGTGACGCAGACGGCGGCGAAGGCGACCGCCCGCGAGGTCCGGAAGAGCGGATGCGGCGGGTGCGGGGACATGGCCCGCCCATCGTCCCACTCCCGGTGCGCGATCTCTATACCTCCCCCCGGGTAGCGCCCAACACGCCCAACATATGGGGTTGTCGCAAGATCGATCGACTAGATGTAGGGTCTTGCCCGTGCTGGTTCGCCCGGCGCCGCCGAGCGGCGCGGGCGTCGTAAGAGGGAACCCGGTGCGGGGCGCCGCACGCCATCGGCGCCGCCAATTCCGGGACTGCCCCGCAGCGGTGAGCGGGAACGACCGCCGTCATCGGCACTGGCGCGCCCACCCCCAGGTGGCGCGCCGGGAAGCGACGGCCACTAGGTCACGGACTCCGGACGACCGGAGGCGTGGTGCCCGCGAGTCCGAAGACCTGCCCGCACCGATGTTCGTCCAGGCCTCGCGGGAGGGCCGGTGGACGGGCACGGCGCGCCGCCGTGCTCCCGTTCGCGTGCGCGCCCCCCGGCGAGGCGAGCAGCTCGCGAGGGAGAGAGCAGAACACGTGACACAGCACGTCATCGCACCGCCCGCCCGTCCCCTGAACGACGACCGCGCCCGGTGGGCCGCGGAGGTGGAGCGGGCCTGCGCGGGCCTGCCCGGGGCCGACCCGGAACGGGTCCTGGCGGCCGTACGCGGCGACGCCGGGCACCGCGACCAGGCGATCGCCGAGGCCGCCGCCCTGGTCGCCGCCGAACCCGCCTACTCCAAGGTCGCCGCCCGCCTGCTCGGCCTGAAGATCGCCGACGAGGCCGCGGCGGAAGGGGTGCGGACCTTCTCCGAGTCGATCGCGGCCACGCACGCCCAGGGCCTGCTGGCCGACGCGTCCGCCGCGTTCGTCGCCGCCCGCGCCGCCGAGCTGGACGCGCTGATCGACGAGTCCGCCGACGACCGCTTCGAGTACTTCGGGCTCCGCACCCTCTACGACCGCTACCTGCTGCGGCACCCGAGCACCCGCCGCGTCCTGGAACGACCCCAGCACTTCCTGCTCCGCGTCGCCTGCGGCCTCGCATGCGACGAAGTCGCTCCGGGGGGCGTGGGGGGTCGTCCCCCCTCGGGCGAGCACGTCGATGGCACCGCCGAGGCCGCCGAACTGTACGGGCTGCTCAGCACCCTGTCGTACCTGCCCAGCTCCCCCACCCTGTTCAACTCCGCCGCCGCCCGCCCCCAGCTGTCGTCGTGCTTCCTGCTCGACTCGCCCCGCGACGAGCTGGAGTCGATCTACGAGCGGTACGGGCAGGTCGCGCGGCTCAGCAAGTACGCGGGCGGCATCGGCGTCTCCTGGACGCGGATCCGCTCCCGCGGGTCGCTGATCCGCGGCACCAACGGGCACTCCAACGGGATCGTCCCGTGGCTGCGCACCCTCGACGCCTCCGTCGCCGCCGTCAACCAGGGCGGCCGCCGCAAGGGCGCCGCCTGCGTCTACCTGGAGCCCTGGCACGCCGACGTCGAGGAGTTCCTGGAGCTGCGCGACAACACCGGCGAGGACGCCCGCCGCACCCACAACCTCAACCTCGCCAACTGGATCCCCGACGAGTTCATGCGCCGGGTCGAGGCCGACGGGACCTGGTCGCTGTTCGACCCCAAGGAGGTGCCCGAGCTCACCGACCTGTGGGGCGAGGACTTCGACGCCGCGTACCGGCGCGCCGAGGAGGAGGGCCGGTACGTGCGGCGGGTCCCCGCGCGCCGCCTCTACGGGCGCATGATGCGGACGCTCGCCGAGACCGGCAACGGCTGGATGACCTTCAAGGACGCCGCCAACCGGGCCTGCAACCAGACCGCCGAGCCGGACCGCGTCGTCCACCTGTCCAACCTGTGCACCGAGATCCTGGAGGTGACCGGCGGCGACGAGACCGCCGTGTGCAACCTCGGCTCGGTCAACCTCGCCGCGCACCTCGTGCGGGGGCGTGGGGGTCGCCCCCCACACGGCAGCAGCCCGGACGGGGTGGACTGGGAGCGGCTGCGGTCCACCGTCCGCACCGCCGTCCGCTTCCTGGACCGCACGATCGACCGCGGCTTCTACCCGACCCCGGAGGCCGCGGACGCCAACCGGCGGTGGCGGCCGGTCGGGCTGGGCGTGATGGGGCTGGCGGACGTGTTCTTCACGCTGCGGCTGCCGTTCGACTCGGCCGAGGCGCTGGAGCTGTCCACCCGGATCGCCGAGGAGATCGCGCTGGCGGCCTACGGGGCGTCCGCCGACCTGGCGGCCGAGAACGGGCCGCTGCCCGCGTACGCGAGCACCCGCACCGCGCGCGGCACGCTCCACCCGGACCACTTCCCGGACGCGTCGCCGTCCCGCGCCGCCGAGTGGGACGCGCTGCGGGCCCGGGTCGCCGAGGTCGGGCTGCGCAACTCGCTGCTGATCGCGATCGCGCCGACCGCCACGATCGCGTCCATCGCGGGCTGCTACGAGTGCATCGAGCCGCAGGTGTCCAACCTGTTCAAGCGCGAGACGCTGTCGGGCGAGTTCCTCCAGATCAACGGCTACCTGGTGAAGGACCTCAAACAGCTGGGCCTGTGGACGCCCGCCGTCCGGGACGCCATCAAGCGCTCCAACGGGTCGGTCCAGGGGATCGTCGACCTTCCCGAGGAACTCCGCACCCTCTACAGGACCGCCTGGGAACTCCCCCAGAAGTCCCTCATCGACCTTGCCGCGGCCCGCACGCCCTACATCGACCAGAGCCAGTCGCTGAACCTCTTCATGGAGACGCCCACCATAGGCAAGCTCTCCTCGATGTACGCCTACGCATGGCGCAGCGGCCTGAAAACGACCTACTACCTGCGTTCGCGCCCCGCGACCCGCATCACCCAGACAACGGTCACCGCCCCCGAGGAAGCAGTCATGTGCTCCCTGGAGAACCCCGAGACCTGCGAGGCGTGCCAGTGACGCTCCTGGACCCGGGCATGGACCTCACCCTCCGGCCCATGCGCTACCCCGACTTCTACGAGCGCTACCGCGCCGCCATCCGCAACACCTGGACGGTAGAGGAGGTCGACCTCGCCTCGGACCTCCCCGACCTGACCAAGCTCACCCCCGAGGAAGTCCACCTGGTCAACCGGCTGGTCGCCTTCTTCGCCACCGGCGACTCAATCGTGGCCAACAACCTCGTCCTGAACCTCTACAAACACCTGAACGCCCCCGAGGCCAGGCTGTACCTGTCACGGCAGCTGTTCGAGGAGGCGGTGCACGTCCAGTTCTACCTGACCCTGCTGGACACCTACCTTCCCGACGCCGACGAGCGCGCGCGGGCGTTCGCGGCCATCGAGCACATCCCGTCCATCAAGGCCAAGGCGGAGTTCTGCTTCCGCTGGATCGACTCCATTGGAGCCCTCGCCGAGCTGCGAACACCCGCCGACCGCCGCTCCTTCCTCCTCAACCTCATCTGCTTCGCCGCGTGCATCGAGGGCCTGTTCTTCTACGGAGCGTTCGCCTACGTCTACTGGCTCCGCTCCCGCGGCCTCCTCAACGGCCTCGCCTCCGGGACCAACTGGGTCTTCCGCGACGAAAGCCAGCACATGGAGTTCGCCTTCTCCGTCGTCGACACCGTCCGCGCCGAAGAACCCGCCCTGTTCGACGCCGAGCTGACCGCGCAGGTCACCCGCATGCTGGAGGAGGCGGTCGAGGCGGAACTGGAGTTCGCCCGCGACCTGTGCGGGGACGGCCTGCCCGGGATGAGCGCCGGCGACATGCGCGGCTACCTGGAGTACGTGGCCGACCAGCGCCTCACCCGGCTGGGCCTGCCCGTCCGGTACGGCTCGTCCAACCCGTTCGCGTTCATGGAACTCCAGGACGTCCAGGAACTGTCCAACTTCTTCGAACGCCGCGTCTCCGCCTACCAAAGAGGCGTGGAAGGCACCGTCACCTTCGACGAAGCCTTCTGACGCCCCGGGCGGGGGCGCGTGCGTGCTCCCGCCCGGGGCTCAGCCCAGGAGAGCGGTGAGCCGCGGAAGGCGGGCCCGTCGTTCGGTGGGGTCGTCGTAGTCCCAGCGGGGGTCCTCGGGGGCGGCGTCACAGACGCGGCCGAGGCCGCGGGCCTCCAGGGCCTCGTCCAGGTCGTCGCCGGTGGCGCGCTCGTAGGCGTGCAGCGCGACGTAGTTGAGCGACTCCCACTGGGGCCACTCGTCGTCGGACCACTCCTTCATCGGACGGCCGGCCAGGCGGCGGACCTCAGGGAGTCCGGCGAGCGCGTCAGGGTCGGCGGCGACGCGCTCGAACGCGTCCCGGCCCAGGCCGACCAGCCAGGGCTGGAAGTACCAGAAGCCGTCGTCGGAACACCAGCCCTCCATGATGTTCCAGGCGGCGCCCCACATCAGGCGGGTGTCGACCCGCCTGCGCTGGGCGGTCAGGTGGACCTCGAACTCGATGATCTCCGCGGCCGGGAGCCGTGCCAGCCGGGCGGTCAGCCACCCGGTGCGATCCGCCGCGGCCGCGGAGCCGTCCAGCAGCGTCCAGAACTCGTCCGGCGTCATCATCAGAGCGAGATGTGATGCATGATCACGTTGTGCACGTGGTGGGTCTTCTCCTCGCCGCGGAACTCGACCTCGTAGAGCTGGGTGCCCACGTGGATCGCGATCGCGCCGGAGGAGAAGAACGACCCCGCGAACGACTTGTTGCTGACCACGCTGACCGAGCTGATCCGCGAGTACGGGACGCTGGTGATCGCGATCCTCTTGCCGACGAACGACTTGTCCTGGATGATCACGCGGCGGTCGGTGAGGCCGATGAAGCCCGTCCCGGCGCCGACGGCGTCGTAGACCGCGATGATCTGCTCCCCCGGGAGCAGCCCGCTCTCGATCTGCTTGAGCTGCCCCGACCTGTCGTGCGGAATCCCGCCGCGCCCCATTCCGGCCTCCCCGTGAGTCGTGCCGCCCTTTCCCCTAGGACGAGCCGGGCCCGCGTCCCGTTCCAGGGCCTAGTTCTTGGCGTACCGCATGACGACCACCCCCGACTCGAACGGGCGGGTCTCGGTGAGGGCGAAGCGGTGCGCCTCGAACGGCCCGTCGAACAGGCGGATCCCGTCGCCGATCACGATCGGGTTCCGCTTGATGATCATCTCGTCGATCTCCCCGGCCAGCTGGGCGGCGAGGTCACCGCCGCCGCACAGCCAGATGTCCGCGCCCTCCTGCCGCTTGAGCCCCCGGACGAACTCCGCCGCATCGGCCGAGACGATCTCCACCTCGGAATCGGTGCCGGCCAGGCTCCGCGAGAAGACGTACTGCTTCAGGTGGGCGTACGGGCTGGTGATGCCCTCCTTGAAGGCGGGGTCGTAGGTGCCCCGCCCCATCACGACCGTGTCGAAGCGGCGGTTGGGCAGGTCGGCGACCCCGGCCTGCTCCCGGAACGCCGTCGGGACGGTCTCAGGCAGCTCGGGGGTGAGCACCCGCATGACGTCCGGCTCGATCGGGAAGAAGTCGAACTCACCGCCGGGCCCGGCGATGAAGCCGTCGATCGTGACGGCGACGTAGTAGACGAGCTTGCGCATGCGGTTCCTCACTGCTTGGCGTAGGTGTTGACGGCGGCGCCGCCGGCGACCGTGCGGTGGTCGGCCAACCTGAACCGGCCGGAGGCGAAGGGCGCGGTGAACAGCGGGATACCCGAGCCCATGACGAACGGGTAGACCTTCACCACCAGCTCGTCGATCTCGTCCAGCAGCGTCCCGGCCAGGGCGGCGCCGCCGGCGAGCCAGACGCCGGCGCCCTCCTCGCACTTGAGCGCGCGGACCGCGGCCGCCGGATCGTCCCGGATCAGCTCCAGGGCGGGGTCAGGGGAGCTTTTCATCGTGCTGGAGACCACGTACTGCCTGAGGTGGCCGTACGGGCTGGTGACGCCCTCCCGCACACCGGGCTCGTAGGTGGCGCGGCCCATCACGACCGTGTCGAACCGGCCGTTCGGCCGTGCGCCGACCGTTTCGTGCAGGTGGGTGGGGATGGTGTCCGGATACTCCTGGACGAGGAGGTCGAGCATCCCGTCCGGCAGCGGGAAGAAGTCCGAGATCGAGCCGCCGGGTCCGGCGATGAACCCGTCGATCGACGCGCCGACGAAGTAGGTGAGCCCGCGCATGCGACCCGCCCCCTTTCCAAGCCATCTGTAGTACTCTGCTTGAAGTGGTTTGAACGTAGTACTACAGCCAGAGTGGTGTCAACCCGGAGGAGTGACCCCCCATGCGCCAGAACCCGGCCCGCCGCGCCGCGCTGATCGACGCCGCCATCGAGGTCCTCGCCGACCAGGGCGCCCGCGGCCTGACCTTCCGCGCCGTCGACACCCGGGCCGCCGTCCCCCCCCGGCACCGCCTCGAACTACTTCGCCAACCGCGACGACCTGCTCACCCAGGCCGGCGGGCGCGTCTACGAGCGGCTCACGCCCGACCCGTCCGCCATCACCGACCTCATGCACGGCCCCCGCGACCGCGCCATGGTCGGCCGGCTCATGCACGAACTCGTCGGCCGCATCACCGAGTTCCGCTCCGGCTACCTCGCCCTGCTGGAACTGCGCCTGGAGGCCACCCGCCGCCCCGAGCTGCGCGCGGTCCTCACCGAGCAGATCAAGGCCGACCTCAAGGCCAACATCGACTTCCACCACGAGTCCGGCATGCCCGGCGACACCACCACGGTCGTCCTGCTCTACCTGGCCCTCAACTGGCTGATCGTCGAGCGCCTCACCCTCCCGGACGTCTTCCCCGAGGACGAGATCGCCGACCTGATCACCGCCACGGTCGAACGCATCGTCCCCTGAAACCGGCCCCGGCGGGCTTGACCTTGACGCAGGCGTCAACCTCCTACCGTCCCGCCATGGCCTCGCACACGACGCGCCCGCTGTGGCTGCCCGCCCTCTTCCTGCTGGCGTTCTCGATCGGCACCGACGACCTGGTCATCGCCGGGATCCTCCCCGCCATCTCCCGCGACCTGGACGTCACCGTCGCCGCGAGCGGCCAGCTGGTGACCGCGTTCGCGCTCACGTACGCGCTCGGCGCGCCGTTCGCCGCGCTGCTCACCGCGCGGCTGCCGCGGCGCGCGGTCCTCACCGCCTCCGCGGCCGTGTTCGCCGCGGCCAACCTCGCCGCCGCGGCGGCCCCGACGTACGGGACGCTCATGGCGGCGCGGATCGTCTCCGGCCTGGCCGCCGCCACCGCCGCGCCCGCCGCGTTCGCGCTCGCCGCCACCGCCGCGCCCGAGGGCCGCCGGGGACGCTTCCTCGCCGTCGTCGGCGCCGGCCTGACCACCGCGCTCGTCGCGGGCGTGCCGCTCGGCACCTGGATCGGCGGCGCCCTCGGCTGGCGGTCCACGATGCTGTTCGTCGCCGCGCTCGCCGCCGCGGCCGGTGTCGCGCTGCTCGCGACGGTGCCGCGGGTACCGGGCGCCGCCCCGGGCCGTCTCCGGGACCGGCTCGCCGTCCTGCGCCACCCCGGGACGCTCCCCGCGCTGGCGGCGATGATCCCCTCCGGCGCGGGCGGCATGATGTCGTACGTCTACGTCACCGAAATCGCCGCCAGGCTCGGCGGGCTGCGCGGCGCCGCGGTCGCGCCCCTGATCACCGCGGTCGGCGCCGCCGGGATCGTCGGCGCGCTCGCGGGCGGCCGGCTCGTGGACGCGCTCGGCGCCCTGCGCGCGCTGCGGCTGATGCTGCTCGGAGTGCTGGCCGCGCCCGCCCTCATGACCCTCCTCGGCCTCGCCGGCGGCCCTTACCCGACGCCCGTGGTGGCGCTGGCCCTCACCCTGTACGGACTGGCGACCTGGGGGATCGCGCCCGCGACGCAGGCATGGCTGCTGGAACGCGGCGGCGCCCCCGAGGCCGCGAACGAACTCATCGCGCTCAACAACAGCGCCATGTTCCTCGGCTTCGCGCTCGCCGGCGGCCTCGGCGGCCTGGCACTGGAGACCGGCGGCCCGGTCGCGGTGACCGGGACGGCGGCGGGATGCGTCCTGGCCTCCCTGGCGTTGTTCGCGATGGCCTTTCGGAACCGTCCGCGGGAGGGAGCGCGCGCATGAGGATCGGTGAGGTGGCACGCCGCGCCGGGGTGTCCACGCGGGCCCTGCGCTACTACGAGCAGCAGGGCCTCATCACCGCGGAACGGGACCGCAACGGCTACCGGATCTACGAGCCCGGCACCGTGCCCCTCGTCCGCGACATCGCCCGGCTGCTGCGCGCGGGCCTCGGCTCGCAGGACGTGCTGCGGTTCGTCCACTGCCTCGGCGGGCCGCCCGCCACCGACGGTTGCGGCGACACCCTCGCGATCTTCAACGAGCGCCTGGCCACCCTGGACGAACGCATCGACGCCCTCACCGACCTGCGCGAACGCCTCCGTTCCGAGGCCGCGCGGCTGGCCCGGAACACCACACCCCCTTGACCTCGACCAAGGTCGAGGTCAGAGCATCGTGCCATGGACGAGAACGCGATCAGGGCCCTGATGGCCAGGCACACCGACCTGTGGATCCGGCACGAGATGGACGAGTGGGGCGCCCTCTTCACCGAGGACTCCGACTTCATCACCCACCGGGGCCTCTGGTGGCGGACGCGCGCGGAGAACGTGGCGGGGCACAAGGACGTGCCGCCGTCCGTCCTCGACCAGAAGAAGAACTACACGCAGGACGTCGTCGACATCCAGGAGGTCACGGCCGACGTCGCGCTCGTCCACACCGTCTGGACCTGGCCCGACCACCGCCTCCCCGGCGCCCCCGCCGAAGACCGCCGCGGCCTCATCACCTTCGTCCTGGTAAGAACCCCGGACGGATGGCGCATCCGCGCCGCCCACAACACCCGAGAGAACGGCCTGACCGACTTCACCGCGACCGCCACTTGAGACTTTCGTCCCAAGGAAATGCGGCCAACCTGCCAACCAACTCCTTCAAACCCTCACAAGCAACTTCAATGAGAAACTTGAAGGACCCCGAACAGGAAGGTGAGCGATGAAGTTCGTACTCGAAGTCGACATGGGCGACACCGCGTTCGACGGCAGCGCCGACAAGGAACTCGGCCGGATCCTGCGCTACTGGGGTGGCAACCTCCACCACTACGACCTCAAGCCCGGCGACGGCTCCCCCATCTACGACTCGGCCTACAACGAGGTCGGCGCGTGGACCATCACCACGTCGGACTCCTGACCCCCCTGGCCCGCGGGCGGCCGTGACGTTCCTGAGCTGACGGTCTGCCTCGTCTCGCGTGTGCCGCCCGAGCACGGCACCGTGGACGCGGGCGGGGCGCCGGAGCCGACCGTGATCCCTTCGGCCTGGCCCGCCGCCTCGTCCTCGTTGGGCCGCCCGGGACCGATCGGCGCGAGCCGGCTGCCGCAGTCGGCGGTCTGGCTCACCCGGATGCCCGGTGTGCGGCACCCGCCGACCACTTTCGGACACCCAGGCGGATCACTCGACCACGCCGGAGCCCTGGTTCCGCGGTTGCGGAGACGGCTACCCTCCGCTCGGGCGATGCTTCCGAGCCGGGAGACGAGATGCGAGCGGTTGTCTACGACAGGTACGGCTCGACGGACGCGCTGCGCGTGGAGGACGTGCCGACGCCGTCGCTGGCTCCGGGGCAGGTCCTCGTGCGAGTGGCGGCGACGTCGCTCAATCTCTCGGATTGGGAGACCTTGCGCGGCGATCCCCTGTACTCGCGGATCGGTGGACTGCGCAAGCCGGCGCGCAGGACGCTCGGCTCGGACATCGCCGGGCGGGTGGAGGCCGTGGGCTCGGGGGTGTCTCGCTTCGACGTGGGAGACGAGGTGTACGGCGACAATCTCGGCCTGAAGGGCGGCTTCGCCGAGTTCGCGGTGGCGCCCGAATCGGCTCTCGCTCATAAGCCGAAGCAGTTGACCTTCGCCGAGGCGTCGACGATCCCGCAGGCGGGGGCGATCGCGCTGCAGGGAACGGCTCCCGCCGGTGCGGGGCGCCGGGTACTGATCAACGGCGCCGGCGGCGGCTCGGGATCGTTCGCGATCCAGCTGGCCAAACGCGCCGGCGCCCATGTGACCGGAGTCGACAACGCAGCCAAGCTCGACTTCATGCGGTCGTTGGGCGCCGACGAGGTGATCGACTACCGGAGCCAGGACTTCGCCCGGACCGGCGAGCGGTACGACCTCGTGCTGGACCTCGTCGCCACCCGCTCGCCGCTCGCCTGCGGGCGGGCGCTGGCTCGCGGCGGCCGGTACTGGTGCGTGGGCGGCTCCGTACCGGTGGTGCTCAACATCGGGACGATCGGATCGATCGCCGGCCTACTCACCGGGCGGAGGATGGGAGTTCTCGTGGTGCGTCTGGGCCCCGCGCGGTTCGAGCCGCTTGCCGACCTCTGCGCCGCGGGCAAGGTCGACATCCACATCGACCGCACCTTCACGCTCGACGACGTCCCCGAGGCGCTGCGCCACGTCGGCGAGGGACACGCCCTCGGCAAGGTCGTCGTGACGCCCCACTGACGTCGGGCCTCCGCGCTCGGGCCGATGAGCCCCAGGGCTCTGGCGTACTCGCCTGGTCACAGGCTGGTCGCGGTCCCGGCGTGATCGGCGACAAGAGAGTTCGTGGCCAGCCTCACCCGCGGCCATTCGCAGTGGCGGCTCGGCCTACAACGAGGTCGGCGCATGGACCATCACCGCTTCGGACTCCTGCCTCCCGGGCGCGACCCTGCGCCCCGGTTTCAGCGTCTAACCTCTCGATCTTCACCGCCGGGGGGGGACGCGATGGGCAGAGCGAAAACGCTCGGTGTGACCACGGCCGCCGTCGTGGGCGGCATGGCGCTCCTGATAGCGCTGATACCGGCTGAGGTGGCGCTGACCGTCCTCGTCGGGGCACTGCTGCTCGGTGTCGCAACGCTGATCGTCTGCCTCGTCCTGATTCCGGTGACGGGACGCTCGCGCGTGCCGCCCGAGCACGGCACCGTGGACGTGGACGGGACACCGGAGCCGGCCGTGATCTTCGGCCTGGCGCGCCGCCGCCTCGTCCTCGGCGTGATCGTGATGGCGGCCACGGTGCCGATGTCGTTCTTCCTCGGCGGCGTCCCCCTGCTCGTGAGTCTTGCCGACAGGGACGCCGACGAGACGGGGTGGGCGGCCTTCCCGTGGTGGCAGGCGGCATCGGCGCCGGTGTTCCTGGGTGCCGGGATCTACCTCATCGAGCGCACGATCTGGGCCTGGCGGGAACTGCGGCGGCCCGCTCACGTCGCCTGCACTTCCACCGTCCTGCAACTTGAGCTGCCGGAGTACCGGATCGCCATACCGTGGGACGACATCATGACCGTCGGGTGCGACGGGAAGTTCCTGGGCGTCGCGGTGGTGGACGACTCGGCGGTCTGGACACGGCTCGGAAGGCGCGCCGAGCGGAACATGCGCGACCACGGATGCGCGATCTGGGCCGCCACACCGGGCATCGACCCCGACCTGTTCCTCCACGAGATGGATCAGCGCCTCACTCCGCCCGCCCCCTGATCCAGGATCAGCCGCGCAACTCGTCCCGCCTCACCCGAGCAACCAGCCGCGCGAACGCCTCCGCCGTCAGGGCCAGATGCCCAGCCTCCGGAGCCTTACTGTCACGAACACCAACCGCCCCGGAAAGCCGTGCCAGCTCAACGCAGTCGGACTGCGCCGTGGTGCCGCCACTGTGGCTGGACTTACGCCAGGTGATCCGACCGGAATCAGACGCCCAACTCATCGCGCTTCACCTGAGCCACCAGACGCGTGAATGCCTCCGGCGCCAGTGCCAAATGCCCGGCTTCGGGGGCCCTGCTGTCACGAACACCAACCGCTCCAGCAAGCCTGGCCAACTCGACGCAGTCCTGGCCACCCGAACCGCCGCCGCCGCTGTAAGTCGACTTACGCCAAGTGATCATGTGAACCGCTCCATCGCCTGTGTGATCAGGTCTCGAGACAGGTCCCAGGGTAGGGCGCTTGCCCCGATACGGTCCCAACGTACCGTGAACTCGCGAACTTCCCTAGTGCCCTGTATCAGCCTCCCTCCACCGGGAGCCTCCACGAAGGACATTTCCCCAGATTCCATGGTCAGGCTGTTGAAGGAACCCTCCAGCCCTAGATAGAAGCCTGTGGATCGTGGAACGATCCTCACCATCACGTGCGGGAGCTCTACCACCTCACGCAGCCTTGCGAGTTGTTCGCCCATTACAGATGGCCCACCTATGGGCCGGTAAAGAGCGGCCTCGTCGAGCACCACCCACAGCGTCGGCGGCTTCGGGCGCATCAGCACCTCGAACCGTTCCATTCGAGCGTTCACCGCAGCCTCAATGTCTGTGACCATGCGCGAGGCGGTGATGGCCGCGCGGGCGTAGTCAGGCGTCTGGAGGATTCCAGGGATCAGCGAGAGCCGGTAGAGCCTGATGACCAAGGCCTTTGCCTCGTGCTTGGCGTACTCGGCGAACCAGTCGGGGTCGTGGGCGGTGCGGGCGTAGCGGACGAGACGCGCGAAATGTCCATTGAGCCGGAGGAAGGCGTCGAGACGATCCGCCTGATCTTCGTTCATGTTCCAGGTGTCGCGGGCGTGCTCGATGTTCGACACGGTGTGCCGATTGCATTTCATGATCTGGCCCATCTGGGAGAGCGAGAGCCCTTCGCGCTCCCGAAAGAAGCGCAGGTCAGAGGCGATCCAGTGCTTGAAAGAGTGATCCGGGTTCAGCGACTCTACGGGGGCCATGGGTCACGCTCCGGTGTGTCGGGAGTTTCATCGACACGCGACAAGCTAGCCGGTCAAGTCCACAGTTGCCCCAGGAATCAGAGAATAGGGGTGAGGAATATGGGCGGCATTACCGGGATTACCGGCGATCTGGACATTGTGTGTCTTGCCGCTTGGACGGCGCCGGGGCAGGTTCGGTCCTTGATCGAATATCGGCTCGCGGGCTGGGGGCTCGACCGCCTTGTCGACGACGCGGTTCTCATCGCCGGGGAATTGGTGGCCAACGCCGTGCAGACCACGCCGGACGGGGAGATCCGGGTGCGGTTCGCGCGCGAGGGCGAGGCGGCCGTGCTGCTGGCGGTGTGGGACTCCTCCGACGCGATGCCGGTGGCCACTCCCGTCAAAGAGCTGACGCTGGACGACATCGAGCCCGATGCGCGGGCCCTGGACGACGGGCACGACGACGGTACGGGCGGGTGGGGACTGCCGATCGTCCAGGCGCTCTCGGACGGATGCGGCGTCCAGAGGACCGAGCCGCAGGGCAAGTGGGTCTGGGCGCGCATCTCCTTGACCGACCACGCACCAGAGCTATCATCGCGGTATGGCGATTGATTCCGATTGTGGAATGACTTCGTTGGACGGGCTGGCGCCGGCGGCGGCGCTGTTCCATTCGCTGGCCGACCCGGTGCGGTTGTCGATCGTGCAACGGCTGGCCCGGGGCGAGGCCAGGGTGGTGGACCTGACCCGTGAACTGGGGCTGGCACAGTCCACGGTGTCCAAGCATCTGGCCTGCCTGCGCGGCTGCGAGCTGGTGGACTACCGGGCCGAGGGCCGCCAGTCCTTCTACTTCATCGCCGCCCCCGAACTGCTGGACCTGCTGCGCGCGGCCGAGCACCTGCTGTCCGCCACCGACCGGGCCGTCGCGCTGTGCCCCACCTACGGCAATACCGCGCGGACATGACGGCGCTGTCGCTGGGGCCCTCGCCGCGGCGGCGGGCGGTGCTGGCCCGGCGGGTGCGCCTGCTGGTGGCCGCCACCATCGCCTACAACCTGGTCGAGGCCGCCATCGCGATCACGGCCGGCAGCGTCGCCTCGTCGGGGGCGCTGGTGGCGTTCGGGCTGGACTCGGTGATCGAGGTGGCCTCGGCCACCGCGGTGGCCTGGCAGTTCTCCGCCCGCGAACCCGAGGTGGTCGCGCGGCGGGAGGGGAGGGCGCTGCGGATCATCGCGGTGTCGTTCTTCGCGCTGGCCGCCTACGTGACCGCCGATGCCATCGCCGCGCTGCTGGGCGGAGGCGACGCCGAGCACTCCACGGCCGGGCTGGTGCTGGCCGGGCTCAGCCTGGCGATCATGCCGGGCCTGTCGTACGCGCAGCGCCGCGCGGGACGCGAACTGGGGTCGGCCAGCGCGGTCGCCGACTCCAAGCAGACCCTGCTGTGCACCTACCTGTCGGCGGTGCTGCTGGTCGGGCTGGCGGTCAACACGCTGTTCGGGTGGGCCTGGGCCGACCCGATCGCCGCGCTGGTCATCGCCGCCGTCGCCGTCAAGGAAGGCCGCGAGGCGTGGCGCGGGGACGCCTGCTGCGCGGTTCCCGCCGCCGTGCCGCAGTCCTGCGGCCCCGGCTGCGCCTGCTGCTGAGCCAGGCGGGTTGTCCGACCTCTACGGGCTGGTCGGCCAGTTCGGCGACCGGGACGCTTGTGCCCGGCCCGGTACTCCTCCACCGGACGCACGTCCACCTTGCGCAGAAGCCGGGCGACGTCGTGGCGCATTGCCGGTCCCCGCCATGGTTTCCTCCGCAAATCCATGGAATGTGGTGGGTGATGCCGCCGAGCGGATGGGAGGACCGCATGGGCTTCGCCGAGGATCACCTGGTGCCGCTGGTCGACGAGGGGCTGGGCAACAGCGCCTACCTGGTCGATCTGGGCGACGGACGCGCCCTGGCCGTGGACGCGAGTCGGGATCTGCGCGACCTGCACACCGCGGCGCGGCGGCGCGGACTGACCGTGGCGTACGCGGCCGAGACGCATCTGCACGCCGACTTCCTGTCCGGGGCCCTCCAGCTCGGGCACGACACGGGGGCGACCGTGCTGGCCCCGGCCGCCGGGCACCGTGCCTTTCCGCACCGTGGCCTGGACGATGGCGACGAGGTCGATCTGGGCGGGCTGACGCTGCGCGCGGTGGCCACGCCCGGGCACACCGACGAGCACCTGTCCTTCCTGCTGCTGGACGGGACGCGCGTGCTGGGAGTGTTCACCGGCGGCTCGCTGATCGTGGACTCGGCCGCCCGCACCGACCTGCTGGGCGCCGACCGTACCGAGGTCCTGGCCCGCGCCCAGTACCGGTCGCTGCGCCACCTGGTCACGCTGCCGGACGACACCGCGGTGTGGCCCACGCACGGGGCGGGCTCGTTCTGCTCTGCACCGCCCGGCGGCGAACGCACCACCACCATCGGTGCCCAGAAGCGGAACAACCCGCTGCTGGCCGCGCCCGACGAGGACACCTTCGTGCGGCGGCTGGTGGACGGCCTGGGCTCCTACCCGAAGTACTTCGCCCGCCTCAACGAGCTCAACCGGCGCGGCCCCGCCGTGCTCACGGCGGCGCCGTCACTGCCGGAACTGGACGCCGGGCAGGTCAAGGCGCTGCTGGACGACGGCGGGTACGTGGTGGACGTCCGTCCGGCGGCCGACTTCGCGGCCGGGCACATCCCGGGCGCCCTGTCCATCGCGCTGCGCGACCAGTTCGCCACCTGGCTGGGCTGGTTGCTGCCCGCCACCGCCCCCATCGCCTTCGTCGCCGGTGCGGACCAGGACCTGGACGAGATCGTCTGGCCCGCGTACAAGATCGGGTACGAGCGCCTGGCCGGGCACCTGGCCGGTGGGATGCCCGCCTGGACGTCCGCCGAGGCCACCACCGCGTTCGTCACGGCCGACCAGGCCCCGGCGGCCCCGTACGTCGACGTGCGCCAGCGGTCCGAGTACGACGCGGGGCACGTGCCCGGTGCCCTGAACCTCGAACTCGGCGACCTCGCCGACCATGCCGGTGACGCCCCGGCGGGCGCGGTGGTGGCCTGCGCGCACGGCGAGCGCGCCATGACCGCCGCCAGCGTCCTAGAACGCGCCGGGCACACCGACCTCACCGTCCTGCGGGGCACCCCCGACGAGTACGCCGCCGCCCACGGCCTGCGCCTGGAGCCCGCGGTGTGAGCACCACCAGGCTGGGGCTGCGCGAGAACTGGCTGCAGTTCACCCTGCTGGTCGTCGTCAACGTGTGCGTGGGCGCGCTGGTCGGGCTGGAGCGCACCACCGTCCCGCTGATCGGTACCAGGGTGTTCGGGCTGACCAGCGACCTGGTCGTGTTCTCCTTCATCATCGCCTTCGGCGTGACCAAGGCCCTGACCAACCTGGCCGCGGGCGCGCTGACCGCCCGGTTCCGCCGCAGGCACCTGCTGATCGCGGGCTGGCTGGCCGGCGTGCCGGTGCCGTTCGCGCTGGCGTGGGCACCGTCGTGGAACTGGATCATCGCCGCGAACGTGCTGCTGGGCATCAACCAGGGCCTGACCTGGTCGATGACCGTCAACATGAAGATCGACCTGGTCGGCCCGGCGCGGCGGGGCCTGGCCACCGGGCTGAACGAGGCCGCCGGGTACGTCGCCGTCGGCGCCACCGCCCTGGCCACCGGCTATCTGGCCACCGTCTACGGCCTGCGGCCCGCCCCCGAACTGATCGGCGTCGTGTTCGTCGCCGCCGGCCTGGCCCTGTCCCTGATCGTCCGCGACACCGCCGCCCACCTCGCGCTCGAACTGGCCCGGCACCCACGGCCCGCCACCGAGCCGACCGGCCTGGCCACCGCCTTCGCGCGCACCTCCTGGCGCGACCGCTCGCTGCGCGGCGCCAGCCAGGCCGGGCTGGTCAACAACCTCAACGACGGCCTCACCTGGGGCGTGTTCCCGCTGCTGTTCACCGACCACGGCCTCGGCCTGGCCGCCGTCGGCCTGATCAAGGGCCTCTACCCGCTGCTGTGGGGGATCGGGCAGATCTACACCGGCCACCTCGCCGACCGCATCGGCCGCAAACCCCTCATCGTGGCCGGCATGCTCGTCCAGGCCGGGGGGTTCGTTCTGGCGCTGGTCTTGCTGGACCGGCCTCTGCTGGCGGGGATCATGTCGGCCGTCTTCCTGGGCGTCGGGACGGCGATGGTCTACCCGGCACTGATCGCCTCGGTGTCCGATCATGCCCATCCCGCCTGGCGAGCGAAAGCGCTGGGCACCTACCGGTTCTGGCGCGACATCGGCTACGCCGCCGGAGCCCTGGTCGCCGGGGTCCTCGCCGACGCCCTCGGCCTCAACGCCACCGTCATCGCCGCCGCCGTCCTCACCGCCGGCTCCGGCCTGCTCGCCGCCCGCTGGATCACCGAAAAAGAAAGTGGAGATTTCCCGCGCAAGGTGTCGGATCGGCGGCGGCGCCGTTCGTCTTGGGGATGACAGGCAGCCGGAATGCTCCGGCTCATCCACCATCATCTGGGAAGGACCAGAACCGTGAAATACGTGCTGATGTTCGTCGAGACCGAGGAGTTCGCGCACGACCTGGAGGCCATGGGCGAGAGCGAGCGCCAGGCGGCGTTCGAGCGGGTCGGGCTGTGGTTCGCCGATCACGCCGCGCAGATCACCCACCACGCGTACCTGCACCCGGCCGAGACCGCCACCACGGTGCGTCTGGACGGCGGCGGGCCGGTGGTCACCGACGGCCCCTTCGTGGAGGGCAAGGAGGTCGTCTCCGGTTACGCCGAGATCGAGGTCGACGACCTGGATCAGGCCCTCGCCATCGCCCGCGCCTGGCCGGCCTGCCCCGTCGTCGAGATCCGTCCCATCACCTGAGCCGCCCGCATGACCGCCGACCGCCGCCCCGGCGCGCGCCGCCAGGCGGGCGACGAGGCGCACGCCGAGTTGGCCCGCGTGGTGCGCGAGCACGCGGGCCGGCTGACGGCCTGCCTGGTACGGGTCCTGGGCGACTTCGCGGCCGCCGAGGACGTCGTCGCCGACGCCGTGGAGACCGCGCTGCGCCGCTGGCCCGCCGAAGGCGTCCCCGAGCATCCCGACGCCTGGCTGCTGACCGTCGCCCGCCACCGCGGCATCGATGTCCTGCGCCGCCAGGCCGCCCACCGCGACAAGCTCGCCCGGCTGCGGTGGCCGCCCCGGCCCGACCCCGACGACCGGCTGAAGCTGATCTTCACCTGCTGCCATCCGGCCCTGCCGCGGTCCGCGCAGATCGCGCTGACGCTGCGGACGGTGTGCGGGCTGACCACCGCGCAGATCGCCGCCGCGTTCGTGGTCCCCGAGTCCACCGTCGCGCAGCGCATCACGCGCGCCAAACGCAAGATCGCCGAAGCGGGCATCCCCTACCGCGTCCCCTCTGACACCGAACTGCCCGACCGGCTCGGCCAGGTCCTGGCCGTCGTCTACCTGCTGTTCAACGAGGGCTACCTGACCAGCGCCGGCGACCGCCCGCACGCGGCCAACCTGGCCGGCGACGCCGAATGGCTCGCCGCCCAGCTCGCCTGGCTGATGCCCGGGCAGCCCGAAGTGCTGGGGCTGCTCGCGCTCATCCGGCTGCACCAGGCCCGCGCCGCCGCCCGCTTCACCGCCGCCGGAGACCTGGTGCCGCTGCGCGACCAGGACCGCGCCCGCTGGGACGGGCCCGCGATCGGCGAGGCGATCGGCCTGCTGGAACGCGCCGCCGCCCGCAAACGGCCCGGCCCCTACCAGGTGCAGGCCGCCATCGTCGCCTGCCACGCGGAGGCCCCGAGCTGGGACGACACCGACTGGGCCCAGATCCTGGTGCTCTACGACATGCTGCTGGCGCTGGCGCCGTCCCCGATCCACCGGCTGCACCGCGCCATCGCCGTCCACCACGCCCCGCCGCCCCGCGGCGGCCCGGCCAACGCGCTCGCCGCCCTCGACGCCCTGCCCCCAGGCGAGCAGCGCACCCTACAGCGCTATTCGCTCTACCACGCCACCCGTGCCGAACTCCTGCGCGCCCTCGGCGACCCCGAAGCCGCCCACACCGCCGACGAGCAAGCCCTGGCCCTGACCACCAACCCGGCGCAGCAGGCCCTCCTCCGGCACCGGCTGGACCAACACCTCACCTGAACTGGTCAGGCGGTTTCCAGTGGGGGTGCGGCCATGAGCTGGGCGGCCGTGCCGCCGTCCTCGGCGAGGGCGTGGCCGGTGCTGCTCGGGGCCGTGGCGTCCCGCGGGCCAGGACCTTCGCTGATCAGAACCAGACGATGGTGCTCAGGACCGGGGCGTGGATGAGGGCGAAGGCGTTCTTGGCCTTGACGGGCGCCTCCGGCTGCTTGGGCGAGACGGCCATCGTGACGACCACGTAGCGGTCCTCGTCCCCGACCTGGCCGATGTTCGCACCGCCCGGAGGGTCGATGCGGCCGCCGGGGACGAAGCGCAGGTCGGTGAACGTCAGGCGCTGCTGCGCGGTCGAGGCGGCAGCGGCGTCGGGGAACTTCAGGACGTGGCCGCCGACCAGCACGCCGTCGGTGGTCCTGAACGCGGCCTCGATACGGCCCTCGCATCCTGCTTGGCGCAGGACGGACCGGGCCTGGTCGGTGGTGGCGCCCGCGAGGCAGCCCTTCTCGTCGTCCAGGACCTTGGCGGCGGTCCGCTCGTACGCCACGGCGAGGCCGTTGCGGCGGTTCTCGAACCGGATGTCGTCGTCGTAGAAGGTGTTCACCTCGAAGGCCGGGCCCCTGGCCTCCAGCGCTCCGAACACGAGGGGCGTGGCCACCACGGCCGCCCCGATGACTCCCAGGGCGGAGCCGAGGACGATGCGGTGCGTGCGTTCGTCGGGCAGGGCTCGGACGACGACCGTTCCGGCCTTCTGGTCGTGGACGCACTGGCCCAGCCGCTTGTCCATCTTGTGCGTCCAGAAGTCGGTCACCAGCGGGAAGCCCTGCGCCTGCTGGGGAATGATCCATCTTCTGAACGCCTGCCTCCAGTTCGGCAGGCTCGTGCCGTCGTCCTTGCACACGACGCGGAGTCCGGCGACGCGCTGGCCCACGGTGCAGCCCCACCACACGTACCGTCCCACGCGCAGCGCGATGATCGCGGGGAAGACGAGCACCATGGCCGTCGCCAGCGACACGGCCATCAGCGCACTGGAGCTGTCCTCGGTCCAGAGCGCGAAGGCGAAGGCGGGGGACAGGACGGCCATCGCCGTGAGGCACGTGGCCAGGAGGTCGACGAGCCGGGCCACGACGCGCCGCCGCGTGCTCGCCAGGACCAGGACGACGCGGTCGTCGTGCTGGGGGAGCTCTTGTACGGGCGTTTCCGAGGGGACGTACAGGGGTTGCGGCACGGTGAGCCATGGAAGCACAACGGACCGAAACAGGGAACGGTCAACCCGTGTAGAGGCCCTGCGCGCACATGCCGTCGGGAAGGGTGTCGATGGCTCGGACCTCGTCCGGGTCGAACCGGAGGGTCCATTGCCCCTCGGCCTTGACCGTGACGGTGTCCGGGCCCGTGAATCGCGCCCATTCCAGCGGCTCGGTCGCGTCGTGGTTGAAGCAGCCGAAGTAGGCGCGCCTGCTCAACGGCCCGTCGGTGGACTGCACGTACAGGCCCTCCACCGGGTCGATCACGTTGGAGGTCTCGTGGACGATCAGCTTGAACCGTCCGTCGGGTGACACCGCCGCCACCCGCATGTCGGTGTCCCTGAACGCCAGGACGAACCACCCGGTCATCACGCTCAGCACCGCCACCATGCCAACGCAGACGGACGCGGCCCACGTGGCCCAGCGCCATCCCCTCCGGACCTTCGGCGCGGCGAAGAACCCCGCCGCCATGATCAGGGCCAGGGCGGCGGCCACCGCGAAGGGCGTGAACGACATCAGGTCCCCGGCCCCGACCCAGCGGAACGGATTCAGCCACGCCAGGCCCACCACGGCGAGCAGCAGAAGGCCGGCGGCCCCCAGAACTTTGGAGAGTCGCATCCCGAGCCTTTCGCGTCGTGTCAGCCGGTGTAGAGGTCCTGCTTGCAGAAGTTTTCGGAGGTCGTGTTGATGGTCTTGACGTCCTTCGGGTCGAAGCGCAGTGTCCACTCCTCTTCGCCCGCCTTGACGACCACCGTGTCCGGGGCCGTGAACCTCACCCGGTCGAACTTTGTCTCGCCCTCGTACAGGTTGCGGCAGCCCAGGTAGGCGCGCTTGCTGAAGAAGCCGTCGGTCGACTGCACGTAAAGGCCCTGGTCGTAGCCGGCCCAGCCGGAGTTGTCGTGCAGGACGACTTTGAGCCGGCCGTCGGGCGACACCGCCACGGGCTGCAGCTTGTCGGGGTTCGCGAAGATGAGGTAGCCGAGGGCGTTGTACGCGCACCAGAGGGCGGCGAGCGTGGAGCAGACGGCCAGGGGCAGTGCGGTCCACCGGCGCCAATCCGCCGTCTTGACCATGGTCACGACGCAGGCGACGACGAGGAGGAGCAGGCCGAGGGCCGTTGTGCCCAGCCGGTAGTGCAGCGCGTCGCCGAACACGATCCAGCGGAACGGGTTGAGCGTGACCAGCGCCGCCGCGGCGAGGAGCAGCAGGCCGGCGGCGCCGATCCTGGACGGGAGCGTCATGGTCGGCCTTCCGTGGAGGTGACAAGCGGCTCGTTGATCTATCCGATGCCGGTTGGCGGCCCGGGGTTGGGGCATGACGCCTGCAACCTTCGGCCGGAACGGTTCGTTGTCCGGATGAGGCCGCCGGATCCGCCCCCACGCGCCCGGCACAACCTGGCGGAGGAGGAGAGATGGCTTCGATCGTCTCCAAGCTCAAGCGTTTCCTGCACAGCCCGCAGGGACGGCAGGCGCGGGCCCGCGCCGAGCGGATGGCCCGCGACCCGCGTACGCAGGCGAAGATGCGCGGGGTGCTGGCGAGGTTCCGTGGCGGCGGCGGGCGGCGGCCGCACTGAGGCGGGCGATTTCACCGATCTCGCGTTACCGGCCGGTATCTATGCTGGTCGCGTGAACGACGACTACTTGCACTGGGTGACCGTCCCCACCCGCTGGAAGGACAACGACCTCTACGGGCACGTGAACAACGTCGTCCACTACTCGCTGATGGACACCGCCGTCAACGAGTGGATGATCACGACGGCGGGGTTCGACCCGGGCACGGCGGAGACGATCGGGCTGTGCGTGGAGTCGCACTGCTCGTACAAGGCGGAGGTCGCCTTCCCCGACACGATCTCCCTGGGCCTGCGCATCGGGAAGCTGGGACGCTCCAGCGTGCGCTGGGAGATCGGCCTGTACCGCTCGGACGGGACGCTGGTCGCCGAGGGGTACTTCGTGCACGTGTTCGTCGGGCGGGAGAGCCGCCGTCCGGTCGCGGTCCCCGAGCCGATCCGCGCCGAGATGCAGAAACTGGTGGTCGCGTGAGCGGGGGCATCGTCGAGACGCGGGCCGCGGTGCTGGTGGAGTCGGGACGGCCCGAGCCGTACGCGGCGTCCGCGCCGATCGAGGTCGCGACGCTGCGGCTCGACCCGCCGGGTCCGGGCGAGCTGCTGGTCAGGGTGCGCGCGGCGGGGCTGTGCCACTCCGACCTGTCGGTCATCAACGGGTCGCGGCCGCGGCCGCTGCCGATGGCGCTCGGCCACGAGGCGGCCGGTGAGGTCGTGGCGGCCGGGGACGGCGCCGAGTTCGCGCCCGGCGACCACGTGATCCTGGCGTTCGTCCCCGCGTGCGGGAGCTGCGAGCGGTGCGTCGGCGGACGGCCCGCGCTGTGCGGGCCGGGCGCGCGGGCCAACGGCGCCGGGACGCTGCTCGGCGGCGGGACGCGGTTCACCGCCGGGGACGGCACGCGCCCGTACCACCACCTGGGCGTCTCCGCGTTCTCGGAGTACACGGTGGTGTCGTCGCGGTCGGCGGTGAAGGTCGACCCGGACCTGCCGTACGAGATCGCCGCGCTGTTCGGCTGCGCCGTCCTCACCGGGGCGGGCGCCGCGTTCTACAGCGCGGACGTCAAGCCGGGCGACAGCGTCGCGGTGTTCGGGCTCGGCGGTGTCGGGCTGGCCGCACTGCTGGCCGCCAAGGCCGCGGGGGCGTCGACGATCGTGGCGGTCGACGTCGTCCCGTCCAAGCTGGAGCTGGCGCTGGGCCTGGGGGCCGCGCACGCGGTCACCGGTGGCGTGGACGCGGTGGAGCAAGTGCGCGAGCTCACCGGTGGCGGCGCGGAGAAGGTCGTCGACACCACCGGGGTGGTGCCGGTGCTGGAGCAGGCGTACGCGGCGACCCGTCCCGGCGGCACGACGGTGACGGTCGGGCTGCCCGCGCCCGGCGAGCCGGTGACGCTGCCCGCGCTCAGCCTGGTCGCCGAGGAGCGCACGCTGCGCGGCAGCTACCTGGGGTCCAGCGTGCCCCGCCGGGACGTGCCCCGGTTCATCGGCCTGTACCGCGCCGGGAGCCTGCCGGTGGACGCGCTGCTGTCGCACCGGCTCACGCTGGACGAGGTCAACGCGGGCTTCGACCGGCTGCACTCCGGCGAGGCCGTGCGGCAGGTCGTCCTGCTCTGACTCGCGAAGCGGGCATTTCACTGAGCGTGATGCGGCGAGTGCAGGTTAATTGGTGACCTTGTAACAGGACCTTCACATAGCGCGATCATCGCTCGGGAAACGTGGCCTCCCATTGCTCCGATCACTGGGAGAAGCACAATGGCCACATTTCGTCACGCCGCCGCCCGGCCGCGTTGAGGCCGCGCCATGGCAACCGTCTCACCCGACCGGCGGGGCGCTCTCGTCTCCGCCGTGCTCGTCGGCACCGTCGTGATCCTCGTGGGGTACGCCTCCGGCCTCGGCGTTTCCTGGACCGCCGGCGCCGCGGGGCCGCCCGCGACGACACCGCCGAACGCCGCGCCGATCGAGCCGCTGGTGCCGTCGTCGCCCGAGCCCGCCGAGCCCGTCCCGCCCCCGCCCGCTTCGGACGTCGGCGCGGCACCGCCCCCGGCCGTGCACGACCCGCCGGGAACGCCACCGTCCCATCCGCCGATGCCGGGGGACGGCGCGACGCCGCATCCGCCCGGGCACACCCCGGCGCCGCCCGGCTCGACGCCCCCTCCGGAAAAGCCGCCCGCCCAGACTCCGTGCCCCGGGCTGCTCGGGCCCACGGTGAACTCGGTGACCGGGCCGCTGATCGGGCCCGTCCTGCCGCTGGGGACGACTCCGGCCCCGCCCGGTGTTCTGGACCCGCTGCTGGTGCCGTTGCTGGGCGGTGCGGCGGCCTGCCCGCAGCCCGCGACCGCGCCGGCGCCGTCCGCGCGTCCGGGGAGGTGACCGGGGATGGCCGTACCCCGCTCGCGGCCGCGCCGGTACCGGGTCGCGCTCTGCGTGATGGCCGCCGTCCTGTTCTGGCTGGTACTTCCCGGCTCCGTGTCGCACGCCCACGCCGAACTGACCAGGTCCGATCCCAAGGAAGGCGCTGAGCTCGCCGAGGCGCCCCGGCGGTTGTCGCTCACCTTCGGCGAGGCGGTGTCGGAACGGGGCTCGTCGGTCGAGGTCGCGGGGGAGAAGCTTCCGTTGAGCCGCGCGTCCGGCGCGCCGCGCACGCTCGTCGCGGATCTGTCCCGGCTCGACCGTCCCCTTTCGGGCAAGGTCGCGGTGGCGTGGCGTTCGAGCAGCGAGACCGACGGTCACACCGCGCGTGGAACGCTCCGCTTCACCGTGGACGCGGTGCCCGCGCCCGTGGTCGCCCCGCCCCCCGCCGCCGAACCCGTGCCGCGCGAGGACCCCGCCGTACGGCCCCTGCTGGTCGCGGTGAAGGTGATCGGCTTCGTGGGGCTGGCGCTGTTCGTGGGCGGGCTCGCCTTCCTGGCGCTGCTGTGGCCGCGCGGGGCCTGGGACCGCCGGGTCCGCGGCGCCCTCGTCACGGCCTGGACGGCCGGAGCCCTCGCCGCCGTCGCCGGCCTCGGGCTGCAGGCCGTCCACACCCGGGTGAGACCGCTGTCGGACGTCGTCGACCCCGGCCTGCTCGGCGCCGTCCTGACCGACCGCATCGGCGAGGTGGGGGCGGTCAAGGGACTGCTGTGGCTGCTGGCGGCCGTGGTCCTCGCCTGGGCGATGCGCGGCGGGGACCAGGCCGTACGGCGGCCCGCGTGGCGGATCGCCGCGCTCGCGGTCGGGTTCGGACTGCTGCGGACCACCGGCATGACGGCGCACGCCGCCGCCTCGCCGCGGCCTTTCCTCAGCCAGACCGCGGACCTGCTGCACCTGGCCGGCGTCTCGCTGTGGTTCGGCGGGCTGGCCGTCCTGCTCGTCGGCGTGCTGCGGCGGCGCCGTCCGGCGGAACTGGCCGAGGTCGTGCCCCGCTACTCCACGCTCGCGCTCGTCTCCGTCCTGACCATCGCGGCCTCCGGGCTGCTGCTGACCTGGCAGCTCGTCGGCTCGTTCGGCGGCCTGCTCACCACGGACTACGGGCGGCTGCTGCTGGCGAAGCTGGCCGTGTTCGCGCTGGTGCTCGGCGCGGCGCAGCGCAGCAAGCGGTGGGTCGCCGCCCGGCTGGACGCGGCCGTGTCGCTGCGCAGCAACGCGGCGACCGTGCGCCCGTTCCTCTACTCGGTGGCGATCGAGACGGCGCTGCTGTGCGTCGTGCTGCTCGCCGCCGCCCTGCTGGTCACGGCCTCCCCCGGCCGCTGACCCCCTGATCGTCGCGGCCGTCCGGGCCGCGACCGTCCCCATGGAAGGAAACCCCCCGTGAGACAACCTCCCGCACCCCCGGCCGCCGCCCGGGGACGGCTCGCACTGGTCGTGTGCGCCGCCCTCGCGATCGCGCTGGCCCTGCTGAGCCTGGTCGGCCTGACCAACCGGGACGAGTCCGGCGGCGGGCTGGGCGCGTCCCGTCCGGCCTCCCAGACCGGCGGGCTCCAGCAGCCCGCGCAGGCGGTGCCCGCAGCCGCGCCGGGCGGTCCCGCACAGAGCGCGGCGGCGGAGCCGATCGTCATCCGGATGAAGAACAACACCTACTCGCGGAGCACGCTCCAGGTGCCCGCCGGGCAGAAGGTCACCTGGGTGAACGACGACGCCGCCCCGCACACGGTCACGACCACCTCGGGCCCCACGAAGATCGACTCCGGGGAGATCAAGCAGGGCGAGTCGTTCTCGTACACCTTCAGCACCCCCGGCACCTACGCGTACTACTGCGCCTACCACCCGGACATGAAGGCGGGCGTGACGGTCACGGGCGGCGGGTCGTCGCCGGCACCCACCGCGTCCCCCACGGCCGCGCCCACCGGTCACCCGACGGGCCACCCCACCCCCGGGCCGACGGCCGGGCCGACCGGAGCACCGACGGCGCCGCCGCCGGGCGGTGGCACGCCGTGCTCGCCGGGCGCGGCGAGCGAGGTGCTCACGGTGATCCTGCAGCACGTCTACGCCGCGCACCTGCAGCGTTCACCCTCGCAGCAGGTCGCCGACGCGCTCGCGCTCGACGCCTACGTCAAGACCCACACCGCGTGGGTGCAGATGATCGCGGAGTCGGGCGTGAAGGGGGCGCAGGAGTTCCTCAAGGGCCTCCAGCCGCTGCTGCAGCACGTCTACGCGGCCCACCTGCAGCGCTCCCCCGGTGAGCAGGTCACGGACGCGCTGGCGCTGGACTCCTACCTGAAGAGCCACACCGTCCTCGTCCAGGACATGCTCAAGCCCGGTCTCGACGGGCTGCTCGGCGGCGGCTGCTGAGCGACGCCGGTCCGGAACGTGCGGCGGACCGGCCGAGTCGCAGTCGGCCGGTCCGCCGCACCCGCGGCCATTGTGCCCCGAGACCTCGACAGTCGAACAGTTGGGAGAAACCCATGGCCAAGCGCATCGGGCTCGTCCTGGCGCTGGGCTCGCCGTCCCTGCTGGCGGGCCTGCTCGGCCCCGCCGCCGAACCGGCCAGGGCCGACACCGCGCAGGTGCGGATGCAGAACACCGCCTACAGCCCGTCCACCCTGACGATCCGCGTCGGCGACACCGTCACCTGGACCAACCTGGACCAGATCCCGCACGACGTGGTGACCACCAGCGGACCGCAGGCACTGCGGTCCCCGATGCTGCAGCGCGGCCGCTCCTGGAGCTTCACCTTCCGCGTGGCGGGGACGTACGCGTACTACTGCTCGGTCCACCCGGCGATGCGGGGGCGCATCGTCGTCCAGCCGCGGGCGGCCACCCCGGCGCCGAGCGGGCACGCCGGGCACGATCCGGCGCCCTCGCGCACGGCGAGGCCCACCGCCTCCGCGAGTTCGACGCCGCGGGACGGGACGTCCACGCCCGCACCGTCGACGACGTCCACGCCGTCCGCGCCGGCGGCCGCGCAGCCGCAGCCCGCCGCGAACGCGTCCGCCGCCCCCGGCAAGTCGGTGAACCCGCTGCTGCCGATCGCCGGGCTGGTCTGCGCGGTCGCGGTGTTCTGCCTGCTCCTGCTCACCTCACCGGCCGCCGGCCCCGAACACCTCGACGACTGACCGGAGGACACCTGTCATGCCCCTGCCCGTCCCGCGGCGCCCGCCGGCTTCCCGGTCCGCGCGCCGCCTGCTGCCGCTGTGCGCCGCCGCGTCGCTGATCGCGTTCACCGCCACCCCCGTCCGGGCGCACGCCGAGCTGCGCTCGTCCGATCCCGCCGAGGGCGCGGTGCTCGCCACGCTGCCCGGCACCATGACCCTCACCTTCACCGAGCCGCCGTCGGCGGAGACGTCACTGGTCACGCTGGGCGCGACCCGGCTCGCGCTCAGCAAGCCCGCGGGGAGGGACGACACGCTCGTCGCCGACCTGGGCAAGGTCCCGGACACCGTGCGCGGGCCGGTCGTGGTCGCCTGGCGCGCGGTGAGCGCGGCCGACGGGCACGTCGCGAGCGGGGTCGTCCATCTGACCGTCCGCGGGGCCTCCGGAGCCGGGGCCGCGTCCCCGCCCCCGTCCGCGCGACCGGCCGCCGTTCCGGCCGCGCGGGAGGAGTCCGGCGCGAGCGGGTTCTGGTACCTCGCCCTGCTGGCGGTGTTCGCCGCCGCCGTCGCCGCGGGCATCGGGTACGCGATCCGGCGCCCGCGCGGAGAGGACCGGTGACCGCCGCCCGCGCCGCCTGACCTAGCGGGCGGGCCGCTCGTCCCGCTCCGCCGGCGGCTCCGGCGGGGCGGCGGCGAGCAGGGAGTGCCGGCGGCTGTAGGCGAAGTAGACGACCAGGCCGATCAGGAACCAGAGCGCGAACCGCACCCAGGTCTGCCAGGCCAGGAACGTGATCAGCCAGACCGAGAACACCACGCCGACCGCCGGGATCACCGGCATCCACGGGAGGCGGAACTCGCGCGGCAGGTCGGGACGGCGGTAGCGGAGCACGATCACCGCGACGCAGACCACGATGAAGGCCAGCAGGATGCCGATGTTGGTCAGCTCGGCGGCCTCGCCGATCGGCAGGAACCCGGCGATCAGCGCGGACCCGGCACCGAGGATCCAGGTGATCCGGGTGGGCACCCTGCGGGTCGGGTGGGTCTTGGCGAACCAGCCGGGCAGCAGCCCGTCCCGGCTCATCGAGAACCACACCCGGGCCGCGCCCATCATGAACGTGAACAGCACGGTGAGGATCCCGAGGATGGCGCCCACCGCGATGACCAGCCCGACCGTCTTCATGCCGACCGACGCGAACGCCGAGGAGAACGCGGCGGTGGGGTTGATGTCGCGGTAGTCGACCATGCCGGTCAGCACCAGGCAGGCCAGCACGTACAGGACCATCGAGACCGCGAGCGAGTAGATGATCGCCTTGGGCATGTGCCGGCGGGCGTCATGGGACTCCTCGGCCGCGGTGGACATGGCGTCGTAGCCGAAGACCGCGAAGAAGACGGTCGCCGCCCCGGTGACCGCCCCGCCCAGCCCGAACGGGAAGAACGGCGCGTAGTTGCCGGTGTTGATCTTGAAGACGCCGACCACGATGACCAGCAGCACGATGCCGACCTTGAGGTAGACCAGCGCCGTCTCGAACCGGGCCGCGCTCTTCATGCCCAGGTTGAGGACGTAGGCGATGAGCAGGCACAGCAGCGCCGCGAACAGGTTGATCTTGTAGCTGCCGGCGGCGACGCCCTCGGTTTCGGTGCCGGGGGCGCCGACCATCCACAGCGGCAGGTCGACGTCGATGAAGCCGAGCAGGTCGTTGAAGTAGCCGGAGATGCCGATCGCGACGACCGCGACGATGGCGGTGTACTCCAGGAGCAGGTCCCAGCCGATGAACCAGGCGGCGAACTCGCCGAGGACGACATACCCGTAGGTGTAGGCGGACCCGGCCCTCGGGATGAGCCCGGCGAACTCGGCGTACGACAGCGCGGCGGCGGCGCTGGCGATCCCGGCGATCAGGAACGAGATCACCACGGCCGGTCCGGCCGTCTCGTTGGCGACGGCGCCCGCGAGGGAGAAGATCCCGGCGCCGATGATGCCGCCGATGCCGATCGCGGTGAGCTGCCAGAGGCCCAGCGTGCGGCGCAGGCCGCCGGTCTCGCCGGTGTCGTCCTCGATGCGGTCGATGGGCTTGCGCCGGACCAGGGAGCGGAACGTGCTGTGGGCGGTGGCCATGGCGGTACCTCCTCTGGTGACCGTTCCTAAACAGTGTCCGGGAGTGACAGTCGATGTCGGCTCCCGGAACTGCGCGTATCCCGAACGGTGTTGGATGCGCTGGTCTCCCGCGTTCGTCTGCCCGCTCGGCCGGGTGCATCGTGTGCACGGTCCGTGACGGGTGGGCGGGTTCCCTCACGCTCCCGTGCGCCTGGTCCGGCCTGGACGGTCCGATGCCCGCGACGATCACTCCGGTCGTCGCGGGGCGGTGCCGTCCGTCGCCGGATCGGGTGCCCGAGGGCGCGTCGCCCGATCGCGATGCTCGCGGCATCGTGCCGGGAAACTTCACGGCGTGGGGTGCGCAGTGGCTTCTGCCAGTGCTGGGCACCCCACTGGGATGTGTAGGCCGGGTCGACGGCCACGACCGCCAAGCCCGCTTCGGCCGCCATCGACACCAGCCGTGCCTTCAGTTTCCCGGTGGGAAGCCGGAGATCAGCTGCCGGAACCGCCTGCACCGCCCGTGCCTCTCCCGCGTCTTGTGGTCCGCGAAGTCGAGGTCTTCGATGGCGATGGCGGCCACGCCGCAGGACGCGGCCCAGTGCAGCAGGCGGGTCAGAGCGTGCCGGATCTGCGCGTCGCGATGCGAGGCGGTACCGGTCAGGGTGTAGTCGAACCGGTGCGGGTCGCCGACGGGGTTGCCGCAGGCGTCGAGCCGCCATGCGGCCAGGTGGTCGGCGTTGGCGTCCACCCCGATCACACCCCGCGCGCACGCCGTCTGGAGGGGGAGGGTTCGGGCGGGGGTGCGCTGCCAGGACGCGGTGAGATACCAGCGGTCACGTTCGGGGTCGTGGTGGATGCGGTAGGCCACGGCACGGTCGGCCTCGATGCGGTCGGCGCACTCGGCTCCCCGGTGCCGGAACGCGACGCGGGCGGCGAGAACGTAGCGGCCGTGCGGAGCATTGGCCAGATGGGCCAGCGGGGCGGGGAGGCGGATCGACACCTGGCCGCCGGGGGTGAGGCGGATGGTCTCGTTACCGTACCGCTTCCCGCTCTCGCCATCGGCGGCCAGGAACGATCGCCGGGCCTCCCAGCGCTCCCGCCACCGCCGCTCGGTGAGCCCGGCATCGCCGAGATGGTGGCGGAGGCGGGCGAGTCTCTTGCCGCCGCGCACCACGTGCACGATCCCGGCGTCCCGGTCGGCCCGCTCACGGGCGAGCCGGTCCTTCAGGACGCCCAGGCGGCGGGACTTGGCAAACCACTCGCGCCGCGACCCGTACCCGCCCGGGACGCGTCTGGTGCCTTCGGCTCCGATCGGCAGCGACAGCCGGTGCTCCAGCGTCCGCACCCCCGACTCCAAACCCTGGACGTGCGCGTGCTGGGCGCGGCGGGCCAAGGCCCACTGGTCATGGGTGGCCTTGGTGATCGAACCGGCCCACCGCGCCGACGACACCCCGGTCAACTCCCGCTTACGCGCCGCCCACCGGCCCGCATCATGCTCCAGGCCATCACCGCACCGGACCTTCAGATCCCGGGCCGCCAGCGAACCCAGATACGCCCCCGCCAGCCGCAACACCCGCTCGTCCTCAGCCGTCAGGCCCTTGAGACGGTCACGCACCGCCACCCCCGACGGGCCCGCCGCCACGAACGGCGCCGCGATCGCACGCACCCCGCCGCCTGGGCGGCGGGCTGTGCGGCCGGGGGCGGCGTGGCGGGGCGCCGTCTCGGCGACCACACCACCGGAAGCGGTGCGCGACATGACAAACACTTTAAGTGACAGGATTCGAACATGCAATCGACTCGCACCACTCGGACACCGTGGCGGCACGCCGCCATGGGATGGGCACGCACGGGTAGTCATGGACACCCCCCGAACACCCTCCCGCCAACAGTTCCGAACCCCCGACCTCTCCCTGTCTCCTTCCCTCGCTTCGGCGGCCGCGCCAGGGGAGCCGATCACGATTGGAGCAAGGTCCTGTGAGGGGCTCGGGCGTGCGGGCCCAGAGCGCCTCAGGCGAAGATGTGCTCGCTCAGGAGGCGTTCGAAGGCGGCCTCGAAACGCTCGTAGTGCTCGCGCAGGCCGGGGCCGGGCCAGCCGGAGTGGAGCAGCGGCGGGGGCAGCAGCGGATCGCGCAGCAGGTGGCGCAGGACGGCGGCGGAGACGGTGAACTGCTCGGCCAGAGTGTCGGCCTGGTCGAGGGCGGCGCGCAGGTCGCCGGCGGTGGCCGTCCAGGCGTCCAGGTCCCAGAGGACGGCGGCGAGGGCGGCGGGGTCGCGTTCGGGCCGCCCCTCCAGGAAGGTGCACTGCCGCTGGACGATCTCGGGCCGTCCGGGGCGGCTGAGGTTGGCCGGACGCAGCCAGGTGCCCTCGCGGAGCTCGGCGAGGCGGAGCGCGGACATCGCCTGGCGCAGCGCGGCGCGCTCGGCGGGGGAGCGGCGTTCGGCGGTGATGACGGCGATCTCCCAGGTGCCGTCCCAGGGGCGGGTGCGGGGGAAGCGGCTCTCGTCCTGGCGGGTCTGGCGGTTGCGGAGCCGGTCGGTGAGCTCGTAGCGGCCCTTCTCGTCCTGGACGAGGTCGCCCGAGGCCACCATCCGCGACAGCGCGACCCGGATCGTGCCCTCGGCGATGCCGAACAGCTCGCCGACCCGGACCGCCTGGCGGGCGCCGATGCGGGGCGGGTGCAGGCCGAGGAGCGTGCTCAGGACGACCGAGCGCGCCGTCAGCGGTCTGAGTTCCAGAGTGTTCGCCATGTGGGGCAGGACCTTACCGGCACGGAACCGTCCAGGATGAAATTACAGACTTTCGTCGACTGTAGCGAGAGTGTAATGTCCGGCCATGGCGTCCTATCTGATCGAGCCCGTGGACCGGCTCCCGTTCGGCGGCCCGGAGAAGGCCCGCCGGTACGCGACCGAGCGCTACCAGGGGGCCGCGGGCCTCAACTGGTACACCTGCGACCCCACGCTGCGCCTCCTCATGCGGCGCCACCTCGGCGCGGACGGCCTCGCCTGGGCCGAGCCGCGGCTGACCGAGCTGGGCGCGCTCATGGGCGGCCCGATCGCCGAGCGGGCCGAGGAGACCGACCGCGACCCGCCCCGCCTGGAGAAGTACGACCGGTGGGGCCGGGACATCAGCCGGGTCGTGATGCCGCCGTCGTTCGAGGCCGCCCGCGCCGACCTGGTCGCGACCGGGTTCACCCGTCCCGGCTTCGTCGCCGAGGCGAAGGCGGCGGGCGTGGACCCGGCGCCGCTGGGCGTGGCCTGGAGCTACCTGCTCGACCAGGCCGACATCGGCATGGCCTGCGCGCTCGGCACGGGCGGCGACATGGTCGTCGGGCTGACCGAGCCGTTCGCCCCCGAGGACGTCAAGGAACGCGTGCGCGAGCTGTTCGCGGCCGGGGAGTTCTCCGGCGAGGCCGCGCAGATGCTCACCGAACGGTCCGGCGGCTCCGACCTCGGCGCCCTGGAGTCGACCGCCACGCCGGACGGCGACGACACCTGGCGGCTGAACGGCTTCAAGTGGTTCGCGTCCAACGCCAACGGCTCGGCGTTCGTCGTCCTGGCCAAACCCGAAGGAGCGGTGGACGGCGTGCGGGGCATCGCGCCGTTCCTCGTGCTGCGGGAACGGCGGGACGGGTCGCGCAACGGCATCCGCGTCCGCCGCCTCAAGGACAAGCTCGGCACCCGCTCGGTCGCCTCGGCCGAGATCGAGTTCACCGACGCCGAGGCGTTCCTCCTCGCCCCCGCCTCCAGCGCCCCGGTGGAAGGAGCGGCGGGCGACGGCAAGGGCCTGGCCCGCATGATGGAGCTCACCAACGGCGCCCGGCTCGGCATCGCCGCGATGGGCCTGGGCTGCGCCCGCCGCTCGCTGGTCGAGTCGCTGTGCTACGCGCGGGCCCGCGAGGCGTTCGGGGCACCGCTGTACGAGCAGCCGCTGATGCGCCGCAAGCTCGCCGAGCTGATCGTGGAGACCGAGGCCGCCCAGGCCCTGGTCTTCGACGGCTACCTGGGCCGGCCCCGGCTCCGGATCGGCGCCGCCCTCATCAAGCTGCGCACCGCGCGGCTCGGCGTGACCGCCGCCAGCGACGCCATCGAGATCCACGGCGGCAACGGCTACATCGAGCAGTGGCCGGTGGCCCGGATCCTGCGCGACGCCCAGGTCAACCCGATCTGGGA
Organism: Actinomadura rugatobispora; assembly: GCF_055379765.1. NCBI lineage: Bacteria > Bacillati > Actinomycetota > Actinomycetes > Streptosporangiales > Thermomonosporaceae > Actinomadura > Actinomadura rugatobispora. The sequence continues at coordinate 4,572,682 of NZ_AP029191.1, forward strand.
GGGCGGCGACAACGTCCTGTGCCTGGACGTGCGGCGCGCGATGGAACGCGAGCGGGCGCACCTGCCGTTCCTCGACCGGCTCGAGAGCGCAGCCGCCCGGGCGCCGGAGGGCGACGGCGCGACCGCCGGCCTCGTCCGCGAGCGCATCGGCGACCTGCGCAAGGCGATCGAGCGGTGGCACGGCCTCGACCGGGCCACCGCCGAGGCCCGCCTCTACCCGCTCGCCCAGTACATGGCCGACGTGTACGCGGCGGCGCTGCTGCTGGAGCAGGCCGGGTGGGAGCGGTCCGAGCTGGGCACCGACCGCAAAGCGCTGGTCGCCCGCCTGTACGCGGGCGCCCGGCTGGCCGACCAGGGCGCGCTGCGCGGCATCGACGCCCCGTCCGAGGACCTCGACCGCTTCGAGGAACTGGCCGGCGGCGCGTTGCTCGACGACCGCTCCTAGCGCCTCACCAGGGATAGGCGCCGTTGTCGTCGAAGGCTCCGCCGGTCGGGCCGTCCGGGCCCAGGGTGGCGAGCTTCACGGCGATGGCGGCGCCGTCCGCGGCGGTGCGCGTGATCGGGATGCCCAGGTCCAGCCCCTTGAGGAAATCGGTGTTGCAGGGCCCCGGGATCGCGCAGTTCACCAGGACGCCGTCGGCGCGCAACTCCTTGGCGTACTGCACGGTCAGCATGTTCAGCGCCGACTTGGACGACACGTACGCCGCCGCGGCGGGCATCGCGGTGAAGTAGTGCCCCGGGTCGGTCATGTTGGTGAGGGAACCGGTGCCGCTGGACACGTTCACGATGCGCGCGGACGGGGACCGCCGCAGCAGCGGCAGCATGGCGTTGGTCACCCGCACCACCCCGAACAGGTTGGCCTCGAACACCTCCTTGATCTCCGCCACCTCGCACGCGCTCGGCGGGGTCAGCGTCCCGGGGACGCCCGCGTTGTTGACCAGCACGTCGAGGCGGCCGTAGCGGTCGCCGATCTCCGCCGCGGCGGCGTCGACGGTGGACTGGTCGGTGACGTCCAGGGCGATGCCGCGGGCGTTCTTCAGGCGGGCCACCGCGTCCGCGCGGCGCCCCTCGTCCCGGGCCCCGACCAGGACGGTCATGCCGAGTCCTGCGAGCCCGGCGGCGATCTCGAAGCCGATCCCCTTGTTGGCACCCGTCACCAGAGCGATCTTCGTGTCATCGGTCATGGCCCGATTGCACACCGCCCTCCGCGCCCGGTCCAGGATCATCCCGGTCCCGGGCAATACCCTGGCGGTATGGCCGATGGTCCGGACCGGATCGAGACGCGGGAGCTCGCCTACTTCGCCGCCGTCGCCGAGGAGCTGCACTTCGGGCGGGCCGCCGCCCGCCTGGGCATCGCGCAGCCGCCGCTGTCACGGGCGATCCAGCGGCTCGAACGCAGGCTCGGCGTCCTGCTGCTGGAGCGCACGCCCCGCGGCGTCACGCTCACCGGCCCCGGCGAGGTGCTGCTGCGCGAGGCGCGGCGCGCCCTGGAGGCGGTGGACGCCGCCGTCCGCCGGACCCGCCGCGCGGGCGCCGGCACGGAACGGATCGTCCTGGTCATGAAGCCGGGCGGGGACGGCGGCCTGCTCCCCGCGATCCTGGACGCCTACGAGGCCGCCGAACCCGACCCCGTGCCCGTCGAGGTGATGATGTGCGGGATCGGGGAGCGCGGCCGGGCGCTGCGCGACGGATCGGCGGACGCCGGGCTGCTGCACACCCCCTACGAGGACCTGACCGGCTTCGACACCGAGGAGCTCGTGACCGAGGGGCAGGTCCTGATCGTGCCGCGCGGGCACCGGCTGGCCGGGCGCGGGCACGTCACCCTCGCCGACCTGGACGGCGAACGCCTCTTCGACCGGGAGCGGGACGGGATGCCCGAGGCCGGGCACCTGATGCAGATGATCGCGCTGGGCCGGGTCGCGATGCTGGCGCCGGAGTCGGTGGCCGACCACCTGCGCCGCGACCTGGTGTGCGTGCCGGTGCCGGACGCGCCCGCGGTCACGGTCGTGATCGCCTGGCCGGAGCGGACCCGGTCGCCCGCCGTGGCCGCCCTGGTGCGCGCCGCCGGGGCCGCGGCCGCCGGGGGTGCGGCCGCGGGGCGTCGTGTCCGCGGGTAACGTCACCGGTACAGCCAGCCGTACCCCCGCCGGTGGCGCAGCCGATACAGCGGCGGGGCACCCCGGGCCGGAACCGCCGAAACGATGGACGCGGCCACCGTCCGTCCGCTAGAGAAACGTGTTATGACCGCTTTGGTACTGGGTCCCCTGCTCCGGCACGTGTCCGAGCGCACGGCGACGATCTGGGTCGAGACCGACCGTCCGTGCGAGGTCCGCGTGTCCACCGGGGCGCCCGGCGTGGAGGCCGCCGCGCGCACCTTCACCGCGCACGGCCACCACTACGCGCTCGTCGAGATCGACGGGCTGGACCCGGGCGCCCGGGTCCCGTACGCGGTCGCGCTGGACGGCGAGACGGTGTGGCCGGAGCCCGGCTCGCCGTTCCCCGCCAGCCAGATCCGGACGATGGACACGGCCGGGATGGTCCGGGTCTCCTTCGGCTCGTGCCGCCGCTCCCCCGACCGGGCCGGGGTGCACGGCCTGGACGCGCTGTCCGCGTTCGCCCACCACCTCGCCGCCCAGCAGGCCGCCGACGCGGGCGGCCGCGGCGACGGCGGCCGCGCCTGGCCCGACGCGCTGCTGATGGTCGGCGACCAGATCTACGCCGACGAGCTCGGCGAGGAGATGCTCGCCTACCTGCACGAGCGCCGCGGCCCCGACACCGAGCCGAAGGGCGAGGTGGCCGACTTCGAGGAGTACACCAAGCTCTACGAGCTGGCCTGGCAGGAGGACCCGGCCGTGCGCTGGCTGCTGTCGACGCTGCCGACGTTCACCGTGTTCGACGACCACGACGTCCGCGACGACTGGAACACCTCCCACGCCTGGCGCCAGGAGATGTGGAAGAAGCCCTGGTGGCGGGCCCGGATCACCGGCGGCATCGGCTCGTACTGGGTCTACCAGCACCTCGGCAACCTCTCCCCCGAGGAGCGCGCCGCCGACCCGGTGTACGTGGCGGTGCGCCTCGCGGCCGCGGAGGGCGGCGACGTCGGGAAGATCATCGACGAGTTCGCCGAGCGGGCCGACCGGGAGCCGGCCACCGCCCGCTGGAGCTACGCGCACGACTGGGGCGGCACCCGCCTGATCGTCGTCGACAGCCGGGCGTCGCGGCTGCTGACCGCCGACAGCCGCGGGATGCTGGACGAGGAGGAGTTCGCCTGGCTGGACGGGCAGGTCCAGGGCGGCATGGAGCACCTGCTGATCGCCAGTTCGCTGCCCTACCTGCTGCCGCGCTCCATCCACCACGCCGAGGCGTGGAACGAGGCGATGGCCGACGGCGCCTGGGGCAAGCGCGGCGCCCAGCTCGCCGAGGGGATCCGGCAGGCCGCCGACCTGGAGCACTGGGCGGCGTTCGACCGCTCGTTCCGCGCGATGGCCGACTACGTGCTGGCCGTGGCGCGGGGCGAGCGCGGCACGGCCCCGGTGAGCATCTCGTTTCTGTCCGGCGACATCCACTACTCCTACCTCGCCCGGGTCACCAAGCCCGACACCGGCCGGACCGACGCGGCGGGCCGGGCCATCGGCGGGACGGCGATCACGCAGGTGGTGTGCTCGCCGCTGCGCAACCCGCTGGCCGGCAAGTTCCGCACGGCCAACAAGGTCGCGGGCACGCCGCTGCTGCCGGGGATGTTCCGGATGCTGGCCAAGTCCGCGAAGGTGCCGGTGCCGCCGCTGAAGTGGAAGATCACCGACGGGCCCTGGTTCGAGAACGCCATCGCGACCGTCGAGCTGGCCGGACGCCGTTCCCAGGTGCGCTGGGACACGCCGCTGTCGGCGACCGAGATCGGCGAGATGGGCCGCGCCCACATCTGCTGACCCGGCGAACCGAGACGCCCGCGGCGTGAGGTGCGTCCGCTCCGCCCCCTCAACGGAGCGGACGCACCTCGCCGGACCATCGGCGTCCCCGCCCTTGCCCCCTCCTCGGGAGCGGCCCAGGACGCCGATGGCGTTCTGTGGGTTTCACGGGCGACTCCCGGCGGCGCCGGGAGTCGTCGCCGGGCGGCGACCTTCGGAAAATCCTCACGCAAAGGATGACGGCGAGCCTGTTTGACCATGACGCGGTTTGCGGAATCTTCTTCAGCGACGTTCGGTGGTCATGTAGTAACAATGGGCGAGTCATATTCCGGGTAAGGCAAGGAGTGATCGTGAGCGAGACCGCGTCAAACCTGCCCTTGGCGGAGTCCAGCGACGCGGTGCTCATCTCCCGGATCCGTGCCGGCGAGGTCAACGCGTACGGGCTCCTGTACGAGCGGCACATCGGGGCGGCGCGGGGGCTGGCCCGGCAGCTGGCCGAGGGGGACGCGGCCGAGGACGCCGTCCAGGAGACCTTCGCCAAGATCCTCGACGTGCTGGGCCGGGGCGGGGGGCCGCGGTCGGGGTTCCGGCCCTACCTGCTCACCGCCGTCCGCCGCACCGTCTACGACCGCCACCGCCGGGAGCGGCGGCTGCAGTCGACCGACCGGATCGAGCTGTACGACCCGGGGGTGCCGTTCGTCGACCCGGCCCTGGAGGGGCTGGAGCGCACGATGATCGTCCGGGCCTTCCAGTCGCTCCCCGAGCGCTGGCAGGCGGTGCTCTGGCACACCGAGATCGAGGGCGCCCGGCCGGCCGACATCGCGCCGATCCTCGGCCTGTCGGCGAACGGCGTCGCGGCGCTGGTGTACCGGGCCAGGGAGGGGCTGCGGCAGGCGTACCTGCGGATGCACCTGGCCGATCCGCCGGACGCGGCGTCCGGCGCGGGCGGGGAGGCGGCTGCGGCGATCGACGAGCGCTGCCGCCCCGTCCTGGACATGCTCGGCGCGTACGTGCGCCGCGGCCTCGCCAGGCGCGACTCCCGCACCGTCGAGCGGCACCTGGACGACTGCGAGTCCTGCACGGCCGTCTACGGCGAACTCGTCGACGTCAACACGCGGCTGCGGGACGCCGTCGGGCCGTTCATCCTCGGTACGGCGTCGGCCGCCCTCCTGGCGTCCAAGGAGGGCGCCGCGACGGGCGGCGCCTACGCCGCCTGGTGGCACGCGCTGCGGCGGATGCCCACGCTGCAGCAGCAGGGCCTCGGGGTGGGCGCCGCGGCGGTCGCGGCCACGGTCGCGATGGCCCTGGTCCTGGTCTCGGGCGACGAGCCCAACAGGCCCGGCCCGCCTCCGCCGGCGGCGGTGAGCCCCCCGGGAGCGGACCCAAAAGCGCCGGGGGCTGGTCCACAGCCCCGTCCCCAGCCACCAACGGCCGGCCCGAGCGCGCCGGGGGAGCCACCCCGACCCCCGGCGGCTCCCCCGGCAGCCCCGGCAGTCCCGGCGCCACCTCCCCCTCCGGGCAGCCCTGCCCGACTGACGGCAAGCCTCGGAACGGTGGGAGTCCTTCTCCGCGAAGAGGCCGGGATCCTCGCGATGGCGGTGCGGAACGCGGGCGCCGGCCGGTCACGGGACCTGACCGCCGATGTCGACCTTCCCCCGGACGTGACCTACCCGGGAGGCGCGACGGGAAGGAACGCGGCGATGTTCACCCCGGCACGCCCCCCAGGGGACGGGTGGACCTGCCGCCCAGGCCGCCCCGGCACAAGTCCAAGCCCAGGCACGGACGCGGGCACAAGTACGGCCACAAATACGGGCACAAGTACGGGCACGACCGCGGGCGCGGATACGACCGCGGGCGGGGCCACAAGTACGGGCACGGGCACGACCGCGGGCCCGAGCGGCGACGGTAACCGCGTGCGCTGCACCCGCGCGCCGCTGGAGCCGGGGGCGACGACCACGGCCTACCTGCACGTCCAGGTGGGATCGTCCGCGCCGTACCGGACCCCGCCCACGATGACGCTGCGCTCCGGCCCCGCGCGGGCCTCCGCCGAGGCGCCGGCGGGCGTCGCGGCCGAGGGCCTGTCCGCGCGCTTCGCCGCCGACGGCCGGGTCCGCGCCCTGGAGGCGGGCAACGCGCTGCTCGGCTGCGACGAGCGCGTCCCCGGATGCCGCCGCGCGCTCGCCCGCAAGGGCCAGGCCCGCGACAACGACTTCTGGGCGATGCACCCGGTCGACCGGGACGACGACGAGACCACCACGAGCTCCAGCGCCGCGCGGGTGGCCTTCCCGGACGGCGCGAAGGTGCTGTGGGCGGGCCTCTACTGGTCGGGCAGCGTCAGTCCCCACCACCCCCGGCAGCTCCCCGGCGGCGCGGGCAGGGCGCGGGTCGCCAGGGTGCGGCCCCCGGGGGCGGAGCGGTACGAGACCGTCCGCGCCAACGAGGTGGAGTGGGTTCGGCTACCCGGGTCCACCGGCGCCTACCAGGCGTTCGCCGAGGTGACGGCGCTCGTGCAGCGGCACGGCGGCGGTACGTGGTGGGCCGGGGACGTCGCCCATGGGGGGCCGCTCACGGACGTTCCCCGGGCCGGGCACTACGCCGGGTGGAGCCTGGTGGCCGTGGTCGAGGACCCGGCCGCCCCGCACGGGCGGGCGATGGTGCTGGACGGCGCGCGCCCGCTCGGCCCGGAGGCGCCCGGCGGCCTCGGCATCCCGCTGCACGGCCTGCTGCCCTCGTCCCGTCCGGCCCGGATCGGACTGGTGGCGTGGGAGGGGGACGCGGGACTGGACGGCGACCAGCTGCTGCTGAACGGCCGGGAACTGGTCCCGGCGGGCGGCGACGGTTCGCCGGGAAACGTTCTCGACGGTTCCGCGACGGGGGCGATCGGCCCGGCCATGACTTTCGGGACAGATATCGATGACTTCACCGCCACGCTCGGTCAGAGTCCCGGTTTGGCGCTCGTGACCCGGCGCGATGCGGTGATCACCGGAGCGGTCACCGTTACCGCCCCCGGAGGTCACTGACCGCAGTCCGGACGGCCGTCAACCGATTCTTCGTGTAAAAATCATGTGCACTCATTAGGGACAGACCGGAACGGCTGGTAGCGTCCGCGCTGACACCTCGATCAGGAAAGACGATCACTAAGGCGATGCCGTGACGTGGCACGGCGTCGCGCCCTCCGGTGCGCACGGCTCCCCCGCGTTCGCGAACCAGGTCCGCCGGTTCGTCGCGGGAGCGCACCGCCGACCGCGGATTTGTGAGTCCGGGTGGCTCGCATATGGCTAAGTGTCATGAAAGAGTGGCGAATCGCCGTATTCGCCTACGGGGCTAACGGGCTTCACTACGCTATAAGCCCGGGGCTTTCTCCGCCCGCGTCCCCGAGAGCAGGAGGGGGAGACCGCCGCACGATGGTCACCCGCGCCACCCTGACCGAGGAATGGGCTTCCGGAGAGGTCCCGCGTTGAGGAAGGGCGATGTCGCATGGATCGCTGCGCGCTGTTCGTAGACGCCGGCTACCTGCTGGCCGACGGCGCCATGGCGGTGCACGGCACCCGCCATCGCGAGACCGTCTCGTGGGACTTCGGCGGCCTGCTGCAACTGCTGGGCAACCTGGCCCGCGAACGCACCGGCCTCCCGCTGCTGCGCTGCTACTGGTACGAGGCCACGGTCGAGGGCCGGCGCGCCCCCGAGCACGAGGCCCTGGCCGACCTGCCCGGTCTCAAGCTGCGGCTGGGCCGGGTCCGCCCCGGGCGGCGCGAGGGCGTCGACACCGAGATCCACCGCGACCTGATGACGCTGGCCCGCAACGGCGCGCTGGCCGACGCGGTGGTGGTCAGCGGCGACGAGGACCTCGCCCAGGTCGTGGTCGACGCCCAGGACTTCGGCGTCCGGGTCACGGTCGTGCACGTCACCATGGACGGCGGCTGGACGATCGCGCGCTCGCTCCGCCAGGAGTGCGACGACCTCATCGAGGTCGGGTCCGGGCATCTGCGGCCGTACGTCAGCCTGCTGGCCGGTCTCGAAGGCGTCCGCGACACGGGCGCCGTCCGCGAGAGCCCCGCCATCGAGGCGCCTTCCGTCGGGGGCACCGGGATCGGGGCCATCGGGGCGATCGGCGCGGGCACGCCGGCGGACATCCCCAGCCCGCTGTCGAACGGCCACGGCACCGGCGGCCACATCGGCCCGCTCCACACCGCCGACGCGCACAACGGCGCGCCCCCGTCCACCCCGCTGACCGGTCCGGCGCAGCCCGTCGGGCAGTCCGCCCCGGACCCGTCCCCGCAGCCGCCTCCCGGCCTGGGCTACGTGTCCGACACCGGTTCCACCTACGGCCTCGGCTCGTCCGGATACGACACGCCGTCCAACCTCGGCTTCGGCTCCAGCACCACCGGCGGTTTCACCCCCGGGACCGGATACTCCAACCTGGGCAACGGCAGCGTCAACGGCTCCACCCCAGGCATGGGCACGGGCGCCTATCCCGTCCCGGGCAACGGCAACGGCAACGGCTCCGGGCCGAGCGCCTCCAGCGCGCCGCAGACACCCCCGGCGCCTCCGGCACCGCCCCCGCCGAGCATCCCCCCGTCCCCCCTGCACGCGGCCCCGACGCCCAGCCCCAGCACGACCGGCCCCGGCATCACGGGCCCGAGCGTCCTCGGCCCCAGCACGACGGGCCCCGTGACCTCCGCGCCCCCGCCGCAGCCGAGCACGGGCCCCCAGTACCTGCCGCCCACCTCGTCCGTCCCGCCGGCGCAGCAGCACGGTCCCTACACCGGGCCGCAGCAGATCACGCCCGTCCCCGCCGTGCAGCAGTCCGCCCCGACGCTCGCGGACGCGGTCAAGGCCGCCCACCAGGAGGGCCAGGACTTCGGCGAGTCCGTGGCCCGCGACGCGCCCGCGCTGTGGCTGGAGGCGGTGCTGGCCCGCAAGCCGCGGATGCCCTCCGACCTGGAGGCGCGGCTGCTCCAGGGGTCGGCGCTGCCCATCGACTTCCTGCTGCACGACGAGGTCCGCCACGCGCTGCGCCGCGGCTTCTGGGACGCCCTCGAACGTTCCCGCAGGTGAACCGCTGACGGCGACACCGTACGCGTAGGTAATTCACGATCCTCCTCGATTCACCCGCTTCGCTCGCCGAGCGACGGGTAGCGTTGAAGCGTGACGCATGTGACGGAAGACGATCTCGACGATCTGGAGTTCGACACCCTGCGCACGGGCGATCACATCTCGGCGGCACGGCGGCTCTCCGAACTCGCCGAGTCGGTGTCCGGCGGGGTGTCGCGTGCCAATGTGCTGCTGCGGGCGGGCGAGCAATGGCAGCACGCGGGAGATCACGCCAGGGCGGCCGAGCTGTACCGCGCCGCCCTCGAGGACGGCGGCGAGACCTACGGCGACGCCCGCGCCTACCTCGCCGACGCGCTGTTCGAACTGGGCCAGGCCGACGACGCGCGCAAGCTCGTCGAGCAGATCCGCGCCGACAAGCCGCGCGACCCGGAGGTCTACCGGGCCGTCGCCGAGGTGCTGTACGCCCAGGGCGACGCGGCGGGCGCGCACGAGTGGGCCACCGGCGGCGCCGACGTGGTCCTGGCCCTGCGCGACCGCGCGGTCGGCGTCGGGGCGGGCACCGGCGGCACGCCCGAGGACGAGGACCGCTCCCTCACCCCGGGCCCCGACGACGTCGCCCTGGCCGAGGACAGCCTGGAGGCCCTCCTGCGCCTGCGCTACCGCGCCCGCGTCGACCTGGGCCGCGAGGAGGACGACTACGACGCCCTCCTCGACGACCTCCTGAAGAACGCCTGACCGCTGCGGCGGTGTCAGAGGGTCGCTATCAGGTCGTTGAGGGTTCGGGCCAGGGAGGTTTTCGGGGGCTGCTCCACCACGGACCAGCCGCGCAGGCGGGCCTCGCGGAGCGCGGGGTCGGCCGTCCCGGCGTCACCACCGGTCCCTTGCGCCCCGCGCGTGGTGGTGCGGAGGTAGCCGCAGGGGGCCTCGGGCCAATCGGGCGGCACCGGTACCGAGGGCTCGTCGTGGTCGTGGGCGTGCCCGTGGCCCAGGCGGGGCAGTTCGGCGTCCAGGAAGACGTAGCCGCCCACCTTGCGGTGGGCCGCGCGTTGCGCGAGGGCGATGCCCGGCAGCAGCGGGCCGGCGCCGCCGCGGGCGACGAGCACCAGGGGCGCGGTGGGGGCGGTCGCGGAGATCACCAGCGAGGCGCGCGCCACGTAGCGGGGGCCTGAGCTGTCGGGGACGTCCGGGGTGACGACGTCAAGCCCGTGCAGCCGGAGCATCTCGGGCAGGTCGCCCCAGGCGGCGGAGCGGGCGTACGGGGAGTGCAGGAGCACGAGGGTTCCGGGGGTCACGTCACCTCCCGTGACCAACCGTACCGGGTTCGGGCCGGAGTTCAGGGCAGCGTGCGGCGCGTGTGGGAGGCCCGAATAGGGTGGCTCGATGTGAGCGAACGTGATGACCTGCTGGAAGAGATCAAGTCCAAGGCCGTCGTGCACGGCGACTTCGTGCTGTCGTCGGGGAAGCGCGCGTCCTGGTACGTGGACCTGCGCCGGGTGACGCTGGACGGCGCGGCGGCACCGCTGGTGGGACGGGTGATGCTGGACGCCACCGCGGACCTGGACTACGAGGCCGTCGGCGGGCTCACGCTGGGCGCCGATCCGGTCGCGGCCGCGATGCTGCACGCGGCGGCGGCCCGGGGGCGCGCGCTGGACGCGTTCGTGGTGCGCAAGGCGGGGAAGGCGCACGGGTTGCAGCGCCGGATCGAGGGCCCGGACGTCACCGGACGGCGGGTGCTGGCCGTCGAGGACACCTCGACGACGGGCGGCTCGGTGCTCACGGCGGTGGAGGCGCTGCGCGAGGCCGGCGCCGAGGTCGTCGCGGTCGCCACGATCGTCGAGCGGGGCGCCGCCGAGCGGATCGCCGCGGCGGGCCTGGAGTACCGGTACCCGTTCACGGTCGCCGATCTCGGCGTGGCGGCCACCGGCTGACGCCGGGCGGCGCGACGGCGATCCTCGCGGGGGCGAGGACCGCCGGCTCACCTTTCGGGAACGAACCACTCGCCGCGTTCGCCGGCCGCCTTCTGCGGCTGCTTCTTGCCGTAGATGACGACCTCGACCGCGGCGCCGTTGTTCGCGACCACGTTGAGGGGAGCCTGCTCGTACTGGAGCGCCTCGCCGGTGTTGAGGACGCCCTGCTGGAGCACCTCACCGCTGCCGGGGACCCGCACGTAGACCTGGGTGGGGGCACCCGTGACGCGGATCAGCAGCGGCGTGACCGACGCGGTGCTGGAGCTGGTACGGGCCGACCTCGTCGTCCGGGGGGACGCCGGCTCGCTCGCGGTCGGCTCCACCTGCCCGGGATCGCTGGAGCCCGCGGTGCCCGCGGGCCCAGGATCGTGCGAACTGGAGGTCAGCGCGTTCACCAGCGCGATGCCGCCCGCGACCAACAGCCCTAATGCGAGCAGCACGGCTACGGCCGCTATGAGTATGCGCGCGAGACCCCTAGGGTCCGACCGATGACGTCCCACATGGGGAGGTTAGCGATAACTGTCACCGCTGAGCGACGGACGTGACTCTTCAGAGGCATTCTTATTCGTACCGTTGCCCGATCCGCGCCTGCCGCGGACCATCTCGCGGGCGATCGGGATCATCGACAGCACCAGCAGTACCGCGATCCCCGGGAGGATGTAGTGCTGCAGGCCGGGCACCGAGGCGCCGAGGAGGTGCCCGGCGAGGAAGAGCGACTCTGTCCAGATCACGGCGCCGACGAGGTTCCAGAGGAGGAACCGGCGGGAGCTCATCCCGACCATCCCGGCGAGCGGGTTGAGGAACGTCCGGACGATCGGGATGAAGCGGGCGAGGACCACGGCGCGGGCGGGGCCGAAGCGCGCGAAGTAGTACTCGGCCTTCTCCGCCCATTCCTGCCGGAAGATCCTGGAGTCGGGGCGGTCGAAGAGCCTGCGGCCGTAGCGGGCGCCGAGCCAGTGCCCGAGCTGGGCGCCGAGGACGGCGGCGATCGGCCCGCCGATCATCAGCCAGGTCAGCGAGAGCGGAGTGCCCTCCTGCTCGGCGGCCACCGGGACGGCGGTGAGCAGGCCCGCGGTGAACAGCAGCGAGTCGCCGGGGAGGACGCACCCGAAGAGCAGCCCGGTCTCGGCGAAGATGACGGCGATGACGCCGGCCGTGGCGAAGGCTCCGAAGAGCTCCAGCCAGGGCGTGGGATGCAGCCACTCGACGAGGTCGAGCGGGACGAGTGCAGGGTCCACGCCAGCGAGAGTACCCGCGGGGCCTCCGCCTTCCCGTGAGCGGCGCGGACCCGGTTGGGCCTGGACGCTTTTGTAGGGCTCTACGGGGAACGTGACATGTATCCGCCATGTCCGGGGTCGTCCGGAACGCCCGCGCGCCTCTGCGGGCTTCTGCGTCGTTCGCACGGGGGCTTGGCGGACGCCGTGACGGGTAATCCGGGATACTGGCGGCTGTGGAGCCCACCCTTATGGCGGGTGAGGATCGGCACGAGATACTGACCGTGGACGGCACGCCCTGCCCGGGCCCCGCGTCCCTCCGGCCTCGGCCGGGGCGCGCGGGCCGGGGCGCACCGCCCGGCCGGATGCCCGGCGGCACCGCTGCGTAAGAAAGGACGCTGAAATGCCCATCGCAACGCCCGAGGTCTACGCGGAGATGCTCGACCGTGCCAAGCAGGAGGGCTTCGCCTACCCCGCCATCAACGTCACCTCCAGCCAGACGCTGAACGCGGCGCTGCGCGGTTTCGCCGACGCCGAGAGCGACGGGATCATCCAGGTCTCCACCGGCGGCGCCGAGTACCTCTCCGGTTCGGCCGTCAAGGACATGACGACCGGGTCGGTGGCGCTGGCCGAGTTCGCCCACGTGGTGGCCGAGAAGTACCCGGTCAACATCGCCCTGCACACCGACCACTGCCCCAAGGACAAGCTGGACGGCTTCATGCGGCCGCTCATCAAGGTCTCCCAGGAGCGGGTGGCGCGCGGCGAGCGGCCGCTGTTCCAGTCGCACATGTGGGACGGCTCGGCGGTGCCGCTGGAGGAGAACCTCCAGATCGCCGCGGAGCTGCTGGCCGAGTGCGCCAAGGCCCAGATCATCATGGAGATGGAGATCGGCGTGGTCGGCGGCGAGGAGGACGGCGTCGCCAACGAGATCAACGAGAAGCTCTACACCACCGCCGGCGACGCGCTGGCCACCGCGGAGGCGGTCGGCATCGGTGAGAAGGGCCGCTACATGCTGGCGGCGACGTTCGGCAACGTGCACGGGGTCTACAAGCCGGGCGCGGTGAAGCTGCGTCCCGAGGTCCTCAAGGAGATCCAGGAGGCGGTCGGCGCCAAGCACGGCAAGGACCGGCCGTTCGACCTGGTCTTCCACGGCGGTTCCGGCTCGTCCCTGGAGGAGATCCGGGAGGCGGTGTCGTACGGCGTGATCAAGATGAACGTCGACACCGACACCCAGTACGCCTTCACCCGCCCGATCGCCGCGCACATGTTCAGCAACTACGACGGCGTCCTGAAGATCGACGGCGAGGTCGGCAACAAGAAGCAGTACGACCCGCGCTCGTACGGCAAGGCCGCCGAGGCCAACATGGCCGAGCGGGTCGTCGAGGCCTGCCAGAGCCTGCAGTCGGCCGGCCAGAAGATCAAGTAATCGCCCCCGAGACCGCCGAGGCCGGCGGGCCCGCTCCGGGCCCGCCGGCCTTTGCCGTCGCGGACCGGTTCCCGCACCGTTCACGGGTTCGTTGTGTCACACAACCTGGGTAGGCTCGGAGCGTGGTACTGCCCCGCACCTACGACTCACAGAACTGCTCGGTCGCCCGCTCGCTGGAGGTCGTCGGCGACCGCTGGACGATGCTGGTGATCCGTACCGCCTTCGAGGGCGTGCGGCGCTTCGACGACTACCAGGACGCGCTCGGGATCGCCCGGAACGTGCTGACCGACCGGCTCACCCGGCTCTGCGACGAGGGGATCCTGCGGAAGGTGCCCTACCAGGAGCGCCCCGACCGCTACGAGTACCGGCTGACCCGCAAGGGCGTGGAGCTGTGGCCCGCGATGATGGTGCTGATGCGGTGGGGCGACCGGCACTACGCCCCGGCGGGCCCGCCGGTGATCGTCGCGCATGCCGGCTGCGGCGGCGTCCTGGGCGACGACCTGAGCTGCGACGCGTGCGGCAAGCGCCTGCAGCCGGACGAGGTCGAGACGCGTCCCGGTCCGGGCGCCGGTCTCTGACACTCCGCCGCCCGGTTTTACCTCCGACATAGTTGCTTCATGAAACGCACTGCGGTCCAATGAGTTTTATGAAGCAACTCATCGCCTCCGAGGTGCGCTTCCGCCCGTACGGGATCACCGACGGGGAGCGGCTGCGCCGGATGTCGGCCCGGCTCTCCCGGCACAGCCTCTACACGCGGTTCTGGTCCGGCACCCCGCGGATCCCCGAGGAGTACGCGGCCGCCCTCGCCGTACTCGACCACTGGGACCGGGAGGCGATGGCCGCCCTGCTGGACGGCGAGATGATCGGCATCGCCGAGTACGTCCGGGACCCGGACCGCCCCTGGCGCGCCGAGCTGGCCGTCCTGATCGCCGACCCGTGGCAGCGGCACGGCCTCGCCACCGCGCTGGTCGGCTACCTCGCCGCGCTGGCCGGACGGCGCGGCATCACCGAGTTCGACGCCGACGTCCTGCTGGAGAACCGCACCGCGACGCTGGCGATCCTCAGCAGCTGGCCCGCCGCCCGCCCGGTCGGCGCCGACGGCGCCGCGCGCTACAGCCTCCCGCTGCCGGTCCCGGCCGCGAACCCGCCGGTGAACCCGGTGGTGACCCCGGGTTGAGCGGCCCCGGTCCCGGCCACCTACCATGACCCGCATGACCCAGAATCTGCTCGGCGGCCCGCCACCGACCGAACTGCCGGACAACGCCGAGGCCCGCGAGGCCCTGGACGCCGGCACCGACCCGGTCGAGGTGGCCGCGCGCCATCCGGAGTACCCGGGCGCGTGGGCCGCGCTGGCGGATCGCGCCTTCGCCGGCGGCAGCGTGATCGAGTCGTACGCGTACGCGCGCACGGGCTACCACCGGGGCCTCGACCAGCTGCGCCGGGCGGGGTGGAAGGGTCACGGCCCGGTGCCGTGGGAGCACGAGGCCAACCGCGGGTTCCTGCGGGCGCTGCACGCCCTCGGCCGCGCCGCCGCCGCCATCGGCGAGGACCACGAGGCCGAGCGCTGCCGCACCTTCCTGCGCGACAGCAGCGCCACCGCCGCCGACACCCTCAACGGCACCCCCAGCGCCTAGCGCGCGAGCGACGCCGCGGCCAGGTGCGCCCGGGCGGCGACGGCCGGGATGCCGGAGGTGACGAACGACCCGCCGCCCGCGAGGTCGCCGACCACGTGCACGCGCGGGTCGGGCCGCCCGCCGACCAGGAGCCGCCCGGTGGACGGGTCGGTGCGCAGGCCGCCGGACGGATCCAGCGCGGCCCCCGCCGCCAGCAGCGCCGTCACCAGCGGCTCGGCGGTCCGGGGGACCGCGTGCGGGGGCGGGTTCACCGCGTTGATCACGACGTCGGCGGTCCGCTCGCCCGCCGCGTGCGCGAGCCGGAACCCGCCGCGCGCCCCGCGTCCCGGCTCGATCTTCTGAATGCCCCGCACCGCTTCGAGCTGCCCGGAGTCGAAGAGGTCCAGCAGCGCGGCGGCGTTCACCGGGACCATCGGGGAGGCCAGGCCGACGGCCGTGCGGAAGTGGCGTTCCCGGAGCAGGCGGCGGTCGGCGCCGGGCAGCATCCGCCACACCCGCGGGGCGAGGCCGTGCGCCGTGATCCGCAGGATCTGGCGGCCCACGGCGGGGGAGTCCACCTCGTCGACCCCGCGGCGCAGGATCCCGGCCGTGTCGGCGGACCGGGCGTCCGCGGCGATCCGGGCGGCGAGCTCGTCCCAGTCCTCGCCGTGTTCCGCCAGCTCGGCGCGCATCAGCCCGGCCAGGGCGTCCAGCGTCACCGGGCCGGTCAGGGCGCGCACCCGCTCGAACGTGAGATGCCGCAGCTCGATCTCCCTCGGTCGCTGCCACACGTACGGCAGCGCCCCGCTCCGCGACACCAGCGAGATCCGCCCCGTGTGCCCGCGCGCGGCCAGCGACACCACGATGTCGACGGCGGTCAGGCCGCTGCCGAGGACGGCCACGTCGCCGCCCGCCGGGACGTCCGCGAGCGTCCGCTCCAGCGGGTAGGGGTCCGGGACGAACCCGGGCGTGCCGGTGAGCCCGTAGTGGTCGAGGGGCGCGCCGCCGCCCACGCACAGCACCACCCGGTCGACCTCATGGCGGCGCCCGTCCCCCGTCGTCAACGTGAGGCGCTCACCGGCGGAGACGCCGGTCACGGCCGCCCGCACCACCCGCGCCCGCCCGAACTTGGTGAGCGCCGCCCGCGCCGTGTCCTCCAGGTAGCCGCCGAACACGCCGCGCGGCACCAGCGGCCTGCCCAGCAGCCGGTCCATGTGGACGGCCCCGCGCTCCCCCAGCCACCGCACGTAATGGCCGCCGTCCCGGAACCGGATCGAGCTGATCTCCGGCGTGACGTTGACCCGTACGGAGTCCAGATCCGGCTGGTACGGCCGCCCCCGCCACGGCAGCCGCGCCGGGTCGAACACGGTGACCGCCTCGGCGGTCCCGGGCGGCAGCGCGTCCAGCAGCCCCACGGCCGCCGCGCCCGCCCCGATGATCCCGATCTCCATGCCTTCCTCCGATCTCGTCCGACCTGAGGAAGCCTGGTCGCCGGGCCGCGCCGCCCCCATCCCCCCGGTTCGGGGATCCGCGCCGGGCGCGATCCCCCATTCGAGGGGGTGCGAACGCTCCACCTCCCCGGGCAGGCTGGACACGATGATCGAACAGCGCGGCACGCGGGCCCTCCTGGAACGGGCCGCCCACGCCCGGGACGCCACGGAGCTCTTCGGCACCGCCTCCGCGCGCCTGCGCCGGATGCTGCCCTTCGATGCCGCAGCCTGGTCCGCCACCGACCCCGAGACGGGACTGATCACCGCGCCGATGCTGGTGGAGAACCTGGGCGGCGGCGAGCACTGCTTCTCCTACTGGGAGACCGCCCTCCTGGAAGAGGACGTCGTCCCGTACCGGGAACTGGCCCGCGCCGCCGTCCCGGCCGCCGGGATCCGCGCCAGCACCGGCGACCTGCCCGCGCGCAGCGCACAGTTCCGCAAGCTGCTGGCCCGCCAGGGCGTGGGCGACGAACTGCGGGCCGTCCTGCGCGCGGGCGACCGGCCCTGGGGCGTCGTCAGCCTGTTCCGGGAGAAGGGCCGCGCCCCCTTCGGGCCCGCGGACGTCGCGCTCGTCGCCGGGCTGTCCGCGCCGCTCGCCGGACGGCTCCGCGACCTGGCCCGTCCCGTCCCGCGGCCCGCGCCGGACGCCGCGCCCGGCCCCGGCCTGGTCCTGTTCGACCCGTCCGGCGCACCGATCTCGATCAACGACGAGGCCCGCCGGTACATCGACCTCATGCCCGCCGGGCCGTCCGCCCGCTACCCGTCCGGGCTGCGGCTGCCGATCTGGCTCGCCGGCACCGCCGCCCAGGCCCGCGCCGTCGCCGCCGAACGCGACCGCGGCGGCGCCCGGGTGCGGATCCGCACCCGCGACGGCCGGTGGCTGATCTGCCACGCCTCCGCCCTCGACGGCCCCGGCGGCGCGCCCGGCGGCACCGCGATGGTCATCCAGCCCGCCGCCGGATCCGACATGGCCCCGATCATCGCCGAGGCGTACGGCCTCTCCCCCCCGCGAACTGGAGATCACCCAGATGATCGCGCGCGGGCTCCCCACCGGCGACATCGCCGCCGCCCTGGTCATCTCGCCGCACACCGTCCGCGACCACATCAAGGCGATCTTCGCCAAGGCCCGCGTCTCCAGCCGCGGCGAACTCGTCGCCCGCCTCTTCACCGAGAACCACTGGCCCCGCACCGGCCGCTGAAGCCCCAGGGCGAGGCGCGGTTTCTTCATCGCCCGCTCCCGGGTACGATTTGATCGCAAGAGGCCCCTTCGCGCTTGCGATCAGGGGCCTTCGTCGTGGGAGAGGTGTAACGGCATGCCGGCCATCGTTCTTGTCGGGGCCCAGTGGGGAGACGAGGGCAAGGGCAAGGCCACCGACCTATTGGGCGGCGACGTCGACTACGTCGTCCGCTACCAGGGTGGCAACAACGCCGGCCACACCGTGGTCATCGGCGACAAGAGCTACGCCCTCCACCTGCTCCCCTCGGGCGTGCTGTCCCCCGACGTCGTCCCCGTCATCGGCAACGGCGTGGTCATCGACCCGGCCGTGCTGCTCCAGGAGATCGACGGCCTCCGGGACCGCGGGATCGGCTGCGAACGGCTGCTGATCTCCGCCAACGCCAACCTGATCATGCCCCACCACCGTGCGCTGGACAAGGTCACCGAGCGCTACCTCGGCAAGGCCCGGATCGGCACCACCGGACGCGGCATCGGCCCCGCCTACGCCGACAAGATCAACCGGATGGGCATCCGGGTGCAGGACCTGTTCGACGCCAACATCCTCACCCAGAAGCTCGACCTCGCGCTGCGCGAGAAGAACCAGGTCCTCACCAAGGTCTACAACCGGCGCCGGATCGACACCGGCCCGATCGTCCAGGAGTACCTGGCCTACGGCGAGCGGCTGCGCCCGTTCGTCGCCGACACCACCCTCGTGCTCAACAAGGCCCTCGACGACGACAAGGTCGTCCTGCTGGAGGGCGCCCAGGGCACGCTGCTGGACATCGACCACGGCACCTACCCGTTCGTCACCTCCTCCAGCCCGACCGCCGGCGGGGCGTGCGCGGGCTCGGGCGTCGGCCCCACCAAGGTCACCAAGGTGATCGGGATCATCAAGGCGTACACCACCCGGGTCGGCTCGGGCCCGTTCCCGACCGAACTGCTCGACGAGCAGGGCGAATACCTCCGCACGACCGGCGGCGAGTACGGCGTCACCACCGGCCGCGACCGCCGCTGCGGCTGGTTCGACGCGGTCATCGCCCGCTACGCCACCCGGGTCAACGGCGTCACCGACTACTTCCTCACCAAGCTGGACGTCCTGTCCGGCCTGGAGCGGGTGCCGGTCTGCGTCGCCTACGACGTCGACGGCGAGCGCGTCGACGAGATGCCCACCACCCAGACCGGGTTCCACCACGCCAAGCCGATCCTCGAGTACCTGGACGGCTGGCAGGAGGACATCACCGGCGCCAAGACCTTCGAGGACCTTCCCGAGAACGCCCGCGCCTACGTCCGCGCCATCGAGGAGATGTCCGGCGCCCAGATCTCCGCGATCGGCGTCGGCCCCGGCCGCGACCAGACGCTGTCGCTGCGCCCGCTGATCTGAGCCCGTTCGATCGATTCTCACCGTTCGGCCACGACGAGTTCCGCCACGGGCTGTAGCGTGCCTGCCGTGACTTTCACCGGGGAGGCCGTCGAGCTGCACGGGCATCGGGGCGCTCGGGGTCTCCGGCCGGAGAACACCCTGCCCGGGTTCGCGCACGCGCTGGCGCTGGGCGTGCACGCGCTCGAGTTCGACGTCGGGCTGACCGCCGACGACGTCGTCGTCCTCAGCCACGACCAGGTGCTGTCACCGCTCACCACCGCCGACACCGGCCCGGTGCGTCCCGGCGACCCGCTGTTCCCCTACGTCGGCAGGCCGCTGCGGGACCTGACGCTCGCCCAGGTCAGGACCGTCGACGCGGGCACCCGCCGCCCTCAGCACGACGACGACCCGTTCGCGCTCACCCAGCTCCCCATCCCGGGCACCCCGCTGCCCACGCTCGCCGAGGTCTGCGCCCTCCTCAGCGCCGTCCCCGGCGTCCACCTGGCGGTCGAGCTCAAGACCGACCCGGACTGGCCCGACACGGAGATCACCCGTTTCACCGCCGCGGTCGCCGAGGTCCTGGAGGCGTTCGGCGTGACCGCCCGCAGCCGCCTGCTGGCCTTCGACTGGCGCGTCCTGGTCGAGGCCCGCCGCTACGCCCCCGACGCGGGCCGGGTCGCCCTGATCGACCGGCGGACCACCGTGCCCGGCACCCTCTGGTTCGCGGGCCAGCCCCACACCGACCCGGCCGGCGCCGCCCTCGACATCGGCGCCACCGCCCTCTCCCCGGAATGGGCCCTGGCCGGCCCGTCCCTGGTCGAGAGCGCCCAGCGCCTGGCCCTCCCGGTCGCGGTCTGGACGGTCAACGAGCCGGACGACATGACCCGCTACCTCGCCTACGGCGTGGACGCCATCGTCACCGACTACCCGGACCGCCTACGGCTCGTCCTCCAGGCCCACGGCCTCCCCGTCCCGGACCCCTGGCTGAAGACGACCCTCCCCGTCCCCAACTAGACCCGCGACCCCAGCCCCGCTCTGCCCTTGCTTTTCACTGGCCGGCCCGGAGCGGAGCGCCAGCGGAGTGGAGGGACGGGCAGGGCGGCGGGGAGCGGGTCCGCAGCGAGCCCCCAGGCGAGCGGAGGAGGCGTTTCGCGCCGTCCCGGGTGGTGTGGAGGGTCGCCCCTCCACAGTGTTAGAGCCAGCCGTTCCTTCGGAAGCCGCGGTACAGGGACAGGCAGACCATGGCGATGACGCCGAGGATCATGGGGTAGCCGAACTTCCACTGGGTCTCGGGCATGAAGTCGAAGTTCATGCCGTAGATCGCGGCGATGGCGGTGGGGACCATGAAGATGGCGCCCCAGGCGGAGATCTTCCGCATGTCCTTGTTGTCGGCCACGGTGACCTGGGTCATGTGGGCGTGCAGGATCGGGTTGAGGAGCTCGTCGTAGGACTCGACCTGCTCGCGGACGCGGGTGAGGTGGTCCTCGACGTCGCGGAGGTACTCCTTGATCTCGGTGGGGACGAAGCGCCGCGAGCCGAGGTTGCGCAGGGGCCCGGCGAGCGGGCCGACGGCGCGCTTGAGCTGGATGACCTCGCGCTTGAGCCGGTAGATGCGGCGGGACTCGTCGGTGCGCTCGGGGGAGAACACGGCCTCTTCGACCTCGTCGATGTCCTCCTGGACGGCGTCGGCGACGTTGACGTACCCGTCGACGACGCGGTCGGCGATGGCGTGGACGACCGCGGCGGGGCCCAGGGCGAGCCGCTCGGGGGCGTGCTCCAGGCGGGTGCGGACGGGGCCGAGTTCGCCGTGGGCGCCGTGCCGGACGGTGACGACGAAGTCGGGGCCGCAGAAGACCATGATCTCGCCGGTCTCGACGACCTCGGGCGCGCCGGGCTCCTTGCGGACGTACCCGACGGTCTTCATCACGAAGAAGTTGACGTCGTCGTACCGCTCGAGCTTGGGCCGCTGGTGGGCGTTGATGGCGTCCTCGACGGCGAGCGGGTGGAGGCCGAAGACCTCGGCGAGGTCGGAGAGCTCGGTGGCGGAGGGCTCGTGGAGGCCGACCCAGACGAAGCCGGCGCTCTCCTCCTGGGCGGTGAGGCGGCCGTCGCGGATGAGCCGTACGGCGTCGGCGACGGTGTCGGTGCAGACGCGGTGGCCGTCGATGTAGGCGGCCCAGTCGATGACGGCGGTGTCGCCGGAGCGGCCGGAGGCGGGGAGGGCGTGCGGGCGGCCGCGCGACTTGAACAGCGACCTGGTCGCGCGTCCCGGGCGGACTCGTGTCATGGCCATGGGGTGCTCCTAACCCGCCGGCCGGCACGCGCGTCTGGGCGCGCTCGACCCTGGAGGCCGGGGAGGAATCCCGGCGGCTAGCGAGGGGAGCGCGCGAAGGCGTGGGCCGGACGCCGAACGAAGGCGGACGGACGGACACTCCGAACAGGGAAGTTCGGACTGTGAGGGATCTCCGGCGTATTGCAAGGATCACCAGGACTCATCCCGACCACCTCCCTTCGCCATCATCAGCCACGTAAGCCGACAGAAGCCTACCAGCCTGGGAATCGGGGGAATCGCACCCCCGAAGGCGCCCAAGCCGCCCGGTAGTGGGACGTCCGGCCGCGCCGGGGGGTTCACCGGGGGGTCGTGTGGCGGCGGTCACGGCGCGGGCGGGCGCCGGTGCCGGCGGGGCGGATAGGCTCCCGGCGTGCGAGTACTCGTCCTTGGATCCGGCGGCCGCGAGCACGCGCTCGCCCGCGCCCTGCATCGCGACCCTGCCGTCACCGCCCTGCACTGCGCCCCGGGGAATCCGGGGACGGCCGCCATCGCGGAGAACCACGCGCTGAACGCGGCCGACCCGACGGCGGTCGTCGAGCTGGCCGCCCGGCTGCGCGCCGAGCTGGTGGTCATCGGCCCGGAGGCGCCGCTGATGGAGGGGGTCGGGGACGCGCTGCGCCGGGCCGGGATCCCCTGTTTCGGGCCGGATCGGGAGGCCGCGCGGATCGAGGGCTCGAAGGCGTTCGCCAAGGAGATCATGGCGGCGGCGGAGGTGCCGACGGCGGCGGCGCGGGTGTGCGAGTCGGAGTCGGAGGTGCTGGCGGCGCTGGAGGAGTTCGGGCCGCCGTACGTGGTGAAGGACGACGGGCTCGCGGCCGGCAAGGGCGTGGTGGTGACCGTCGAGCACGCGGAGGCCGTGGCGCACGCGGCCGACTGCGGCCGGGTGGTCATCGAGGAGTTCCTGGACGGCCCCGAGGTGTCGCTGTTCGCGCTGTCGGACGGGCGGTCGGCGCTGCCGCTGCTGCCCGCGCAGGACTTCAAGCGCGCCTACGACGGCGGCGAGGGCCCCAACACCGGGGGCATGGGCGCGTACACGCCGCTGCCGTGGGCGCCGCCGGGGCTGGTGGACGAGGTCATGGCCACCGTGGTGCTGCCCGCGATCGAGGAGCTGCGGCGCCGCGAGACCCCGTACGTGGGCGTGCTGTACGCGGGCCTGGCGCTGACGGCGAAGGGCGTCCGGGTCGTGGAGTTCAACGCGCGGTTCGGCGACCCGGAGACGCAGGTGGTGCTCGACCGCCTCGCCTCGCCGCTGGCCGGGATGCTGCAGGCGTGCGCGATCGGCGGGCTGGACCCGTCGTTCCGCCCGGCCTGGCACGAGGGCGCGGCGGTGACGGTGGTGGTGGCCGCGGAGGGCTACCCGGCGTCCCCGGTCAAGGGTGACGTGATCACCGGGATCGAGGAGGCCGAGCGGGTGCCGGGGGCGTACGTGCTGCAGGCCGGGACGGCGCTGAACGAGGACGGCCGCCTGGTGGCCACGGGCGGCCGGGTGCTGAACGTGGTGGGTTCCGGGCCCGACCTGGCCGCCGCGCGCGCCGCCGCGTACGAGGCCGCCGGCAGGATCGGCCTCCGCGGTTCGCACCACCGCACCGACATCGCCCTGCAGGCCGCGCAGGCCGGTCCGGCCTGATCGGGGGCGGGGCCCGAGCATCCCGTACGACCTGGGAGAATCGTCGGGTGATTGAGCGCTACACCCTTCCGGAGATGGGCCGCGTCTGGAGCGACGCGCACAAGTACGAGCTGTGGTGCCAGGTCGAGACCCTGGTGGTCGAGGCCCACGCCGAGGCCGGCACGATCCCGGCGGAGGTGGTGGAGCCGATCCGCAAGGCGCCGCCGCCGACCCCGGAGGCGGTGCACGCGATCGAGGCGGTCACCCAGCACGACGTGATCGCGTTCCTGACGGCGTGGGCGGACAACACCGAGCCGCGCGAGGCGGCCCGGTACGTCCACTTCGGGATGACCTCGTCCGATCTGCTGGACACCGCGCTGGCGATCCAGCTGGCCGAGGCGACCGACATCCTGCTGGCGAAGGCCGACACGCTGGTCGGGACGCTGCGCGACCACGCCCTGGAGCACCGCGCGACCCTGCGGGTGGGCCGCACGCACGGCATCCACGGCGAGCCGGACGTGTGGGGCCACCGGGTGGCCGACTTCGCGTTCGCGATGGCGCGCTCCCGCGACCGCCTCCGCCGCGCCCGCGAGGCCGTCGGGGTGATGGCGATCTCCGGCGCGGTCGGCACGTACTCCAACATCGACCCCGAGATCGAGCGGCATGTCGCGCGGAGGCTGGGGCTGAAGAGCGCCGACGTGTCCACGCAGGTGGTCATCCGGGACGGCATCAGCGAGTGGGTCTCCGCGCTGGCGATCATGGCGACGGTGTGCGAGGCGATCGCGCTGGAGGTGCGGCACGGGCAGCGCACCGAGGTCCGGGAGCTGTGGGAGCCGTTCGGCAAGGGCCAGAAGGGCTCCTCGGCCATGCCGCACAAGAAGAACCCGATCATCTCCGAGCGGCTGGCGGGGATGGCGCGGGTGGTGCGGGCGCAGGTGGTGCCGGTGATGGAGGGCATACCGCTGTGGCACGAGCGCGACATCTCGCACTCCTCCACCGAGCGGATCACGCTGCCGGACGCGTCCATCGCGCTCGACTACATGCTGAACCTCACGAACCGGCTGATGTCGGGGCTGGTGGTGGACGCCGATCGGATGCTGGCCAACCTGGAGTCGACCGGCGGGCTGATCTACACCTCGACGGTGCTGCTGGAGCTGGTCGAGGCGGGCATGTCCCGCGACGACGAGGCGTACCCGCTCGTCCAGAAGGCCGCGATGGAGACGTGGCAGACCGGTGAGCCGTTCCGCGACACGCTGCGCGCGCACGCGGCCGAGGCCGGGCTGAGCCTGAACGAGGGGCGGCTGGACGAGGTGTGCCGTCCGGAGCGGTTCGTCGAGCGTCTCGGGCCGGTGTTCGACCGCCTGTCCGCGCTCACCTGACCCCCAGGAGACCCGATGGCTGCCCGGTTGACCGAGCTGAACGTCTACCCGCTCAAGAGCGGCGGCGGCACCGCCCTGCGCGCGGCCGACCTGCTGCCGACCGGGCTGCGGTACGACCGCGAGTTCATGCTCGTCACCCCGGAGGGCCGGTTCCTGTCGCAGCGCGACCTGGGGCGGATGGCGGTGATGCGGCCGGTGTACGACGGGGACGTCCTCACCGTGGACGTCGCCGACCCCGCCCTGTCATTCGCGCCGCTCACCCACAAGCCCGTGGACGACGGGCCGGTGCGGGACGTCTACGTGCACCGGTACGAGTGCCAGGGGATCGACCAGGGCGACGAGGCCGCGGCCTGGTTCGCCGCCCTCCTGGACACCGAGTGCCGCCTCGTGCGCTTCACGGGCCGCCGTTCCACGTCCCGGGGCGGCGGGGAGGTGTTGTTCGCCGACGGCTACCCGCTGCTGGTGATCTCGGCCGAGTCCCTGGCCGACCTGAACGACCGGCTGGGCGATCAGGGGCCGCTGCCGATGAACCGGTTCCGGCCCAACCTGGTGGTCGAGGGCCTGGGCGCGTACGGCGAGGACCGGGTCAGACTGCTGCGGGTCGGCGGCACGGTGATCGAGATGGTCCGGTCCTGCGCCCGCTGCGTGATCACGACGACCGATCAGGACAGCGGGGAGCGCGGCCGGGAGCCGCTGCGCACGCTGGCCTCGTACCGGACCTACGAGCGGGGCATCCGCTTCGGCCAGAACGCGGTGCCGCGCACGCCGGGCCCGCTGGCCGTGGGCGACCCCGTGGAGGTCCTGGAGACCGTGGAGGAGGACCGGTGAAGCACCTGCACAGCGGCAAGGTCCGCGACCTGTACGAGCTGCCCGGCGGCGAGCTGCTGATGGTCGCCCGCGACACCATCTCGGCGTACGACTTCGTCCTCGACACGCCGATCCCCGACAAGGGGCGGATCCTGACGCAGCTGTCGCTGTGGTGGTTCGAGCGGCTCACCGGCCTGCTGCCCAACCACATCCTGTCCACCGACCTGCCGCCCGGGGCGCCCGCGGAGTGGGCGGGCCGCGCGGTGGTGGCGCGGCGGCTCGACATGGTCCCGGTGGAGTGCGTGGCCCGCGGCTACCTGACCGGCTCCGGCCTGGCCGACTACGCCAAGACCGGCTCGGTGTGCGGCGTCCCGCTCCCGGACGGCCTGGTCGACGGCTCGCGCCTCCCCGAGCCGATCTTCACCCCCACCACCAAGGCCCCGGTGGGCGAGCACGACGAGCCGATGACCTTCGCCGACGTCCAGTCCAAGGTCGGCCCCGAGCTCGCGGCCCGGCTGCGCGACCTCACCGTCGCGGTCTACGGGCGCGGCGCCGAGCTGGCCCGCGAGCGCGGCATCATCGTCGCCGACACCAAGATCGAGCTGGGCCGGGCCCCGGACGGCGAGCTCATCCTGGCCGACGAGGTCCTCACGCCCGACTCGTCCCGCTTCTGGCCCGCGGACGCCTGGGAGACCGGCCACGCGCAGCCGTCGTTCGACAAGCAGTTCGTCCGCGACTGGCTGACCTCGCCCGAGTCCGGCTGGGACCGGGCGTCGGGCGAGGCCCCGCCCCCGCTCCCGGACGAGATCGTCGAACGCACCCGCGCCAAGTACGTCGAGGCCTACGAACGCATCACCGGCCGCACCTTCACCTGACCGCGTCACCGGTCGGGCCGCACGGGCTCAGCCCCGCCACGGCCATCCGGAACAGCCGGTCCGCCGCGGCGGCGGGGTCGGGGTGGTGCTCGGTCGCGAGGACGATGCCGACGATCAGCGCGATCAGGTCGGCGACGGTGACGTCCGCCGCGGCCGCGCCGTCCCGCACGGCGCGGCGCAGTAGCGGCTCGCCGGCCTCCTCGATCAGCGTCGCGCAGCTGTTCTCGCGCAGCGGGTCCTCGTCGTAGAGCAGCGCGGCCGCCAGCCCCCGGGCGTCGACGCAGTAGGCGACGACGTCGGTCAGCCATTCCAGCAGCGCGTTCCGGCTGTCGCCCTCGCCGGTCAGCTCCTGCGCGCGCACGCACAGGGCCTCGATCCGCTGGTGGGAGACGGCCTCCAGCAGGGCGCGGCGGGTGGGGAAGTGCCGGCGCACGGTCGCCGACCCGACCCCCGCGGTCCGGGCGATCTGTTCCAGGGAGGCGGCGGCGCCGTGGGCGGCGACCTCCTCTTCGGCGACGGCGAGGATGCGCGCGTAGTTGCGCCGGGCGTCCGCGCGCTGGCGGTCGGGCATGGCGTCATCTCCAGGGTTGTTAAGTGGCGGGCCCCGCCGTATCGTACCGAAGTGAAAAACGGCGGGCCCCGCCACTTAATCCTGGGAGCATCATGTCTTCAGCCTTCGTCCTGGTCACCGGCGCCACCGGAAAGCAGGGGGGCGCCACCGCCCGCGCCCTGCTCGCGGCGGGCGTTCCCGTCCGCGCCCTGGTCCGCGACCCGTCCACCGACCGCGCCAAGGCCGTCGAGGCGCTCGGCGCCGAACTGGTCACCGGCGACCTCCACGACCGCGCCTCGGTGACCCGCGCCGCCGAGGGCGCCCGCGCCGTCTTCTCCGTGCAGATCGCGCCCTTCACCGGGGACGCCTTCGACTTCGACGGCGAGATCGCCCAGGCCGTCAACCTCATCGAGGGTGCGAAGGCCGCCGGAGTGCCGCAGTTCGTGCACACGTCCACCTCCGGCGCGGGCCAGCACGCCGAGGCCCCCGGCTGGGACGACCACTGGTCCGCGATCGTGCCCAGCCTGGACACCAAGAGCACGATCCAGGACCGGGTCCGCGAAGCCGGCTTCCCGCACTGGACGATCCTCAAGCCGGGCTTCTTCATGGACAACTTCCGCCCGTCCATGGCGTTCCTGTTCCCGCGCGGCATCGAGGGCGGCCTGGTGAGCGTCCTGAACCCCGGCACCCGGCTGTCCCTGGCCGCGGTGGACGACATCGGCAGGGCGGCCGCCGCGGCGCTCACCGAACCCGGCCTGTTCGACCGGGTCGAGCTGGAACTGGCGAGCGACTACCTGTCGATGACGGAGATCGCCGAGGTCCTCTCCCGCGTCCTGGGCACGCCGCTGTCCGCGCCGGACATGACCGAGGAGGAGGCAGTGGCCGCCGGAATGCCGGGGATGGGCGCCTCACACGAGTGGATGAACGTCCACGGCCAACCGGCCCGCCCGCAGTACGCGAGGGACCTCGGCATCCCCCTCACCAGCTTCGAGGAGTGGGCCCGCGAGCACATGCACCCCGCGGCCTGACCGCAATCAGCGAGCGTTGAGACGGGCGGCCTGGCGCGTCAGGTGGACGACCTCGGCCAGGTTGGGCGCCTTCTGGGCCGCCTCGGCGTAAAGCCGTGCCGCCGTGGCCAGGTCGCCGTCACGCTCGTGGAGGTAGGCGGCCACCGCGGCGTACCGGGGCAGCGAGTCGTCCAGGTCCGCGAGCGCCGCCAGCCCGGCGCGCGGCCCGTCGGCCTCGCCCACGGCCACCGCGCGGTTGAGCCGGACGACCGGGCTGTCGGTCAGGCGCGCGAGTTCGTCGTACCACTCGACGATCTGCACCCAGTCGGTCTCCTCGGCGGTGGGCGCGTCGGCGTGGAGCGCCGCGATGGCGGCCTGGGCCTGGAACTCGCCCAGCCGGTCGCGCGCCAGGGCCGCCTGGAGGATCTCGACGCCCTCGGCGATCGAGGCGGTGTCCCACCGGCCGCGGTCCTGCTCGGCCAGCGGCACCAAACTCCCGTCAGGCGCGATCCGGGTGGCCCGCCGCGCGTGGTGGAGCAGCATGAGCGCCAGCAGCCCCGCCACCTCGGGGTGGTCGATCGCGGCCGCGAGCCGCCGGGTCAGCCGGATGGCCTCGGCGGCCAGGTCGACGTCACCGGAGTAGCCCTCGTTGAAGACCAGGTAGAGGACGCGCAGCACGGTGGCGACGTCCCCGGGCTGGTCGAACCGCACGCCGGAGACGGTGCGCTTGGCCCGGCTGATGCGCTGCGCCATGGTCGCCTCGGGCACCAGGTACGCCTGGGCGATCTGGCGGGTGGTCAGCCCGCCGACGGCGCGCAGCGTGAGCGCGACCGCCGACGACGGCGTCAGCGACGGGTGGGCGCACAAGAAGTAGAGCTGGAGCGTGTCGTCCACCGCGGGCGCGGGCCCGGGCGGCGGCTCCTCCTCCAGGACGTCCTCACGCCGGCGGCGGGCGGCGTCGGCCCGGGTCGCGTCGAGGAACTTGCGCCAGGCCACGGTGACCAGCCAGCCCTTGGGGTCACGCGGCGGGTCGTCCGGCCAGACCCGGACCGCCTCGACCAGCGCGTCCTGCACGGCGTCCTCGCCCGCCGCGAAGTCGGCTCCGCGGCGGACGAGGATCCCGAGCACGCTCGGCGTGAGGCTCCGGAGCAGGACCTCGTCGATGGGAGAGGTCACTCGGTGACGGTGGGCGGCTCGGTCAGGAACGGGCGCAGCTCGAGCCACTCGTGGATCGGCTTCCCGCCCGCCCCGGGCGCGGCCGACAGCTCCCCGGCCAACTCCACGGCCCGCTCGTAGCCGTCGACGTCGATCACCATCCAGCCCGCGATGAGGTCCTTGGTCTCGGCGAACGGGCCGTCGGTCACCGGCGGGCGCCCCTCACCGTCGTACCGGACCCACGTCCCCTCGGGGGCGAGCGCCTGGCCGTCGACGAACTCGCCGGTCTCCTCCAGCCGGGCCGCGAAGTCGTTCATGTACTGCACGTGGGCCGAGATCTCCTCAGGCGTCCACTTCTCCATGGGCACGTCGTTGACCGCCGCCGGCGCGCCGCGGTAGTGCTTGAGCAGCAGGTACTTGGCCATCGTGGTTCTCCTCGCGCTGGTGCGACCCATTCTGGTCGCGCTCACACCAGGGACGAAGCCGCCCACGGGATCTCGACATCCCCACCACGAAATTTTTTGGCTCTCATACCGGTGGCGCTGAACGCCGAGGTCACACCCCAGCCGTCAGCGCTCGGAGTCCCCGTGCGGCTGGAAGCGAGCCCGCTCGGGCATCGCTCAAGAACGCGGCGGGTGGTGACCTCGAGCCGTTCTAGGCGCCGACGCTGAGTGCGCGAAGGTCGCGCGCGGCCGGGAGCGTCCGGGCGGGTTCGGGCAGCGTGCTCAGCACCTGGCCGACCAGCTGCCGCGTGGCCAGGACCGGACGGGGACGATCGGTGAGCGATGTGACGGCCAGATCAAGCCCTTCGCGCACCTCGCCGGACTTGACCAGGTCGATGGCGCGCATCAGATCGAGATTGGTGATCGGCACTCTGGCGGTGGATGGATAGAGGGCACGGGCGTTCTCGACCGCCGTCACAGCGCGCCGATCTCCAGAGATCGTGCGGACGTACGCCTCACTCCAGAGCAATTGGCTTTCTTGAAAATCCAGCACCGTCGGTTCGCTGGAACTGCGGGGTAGCTGCTCGAACGTGCGCTTCAGCATGTCGAGGCTCTTGTGCGCTGTGACGTTGTCACCTTGAGAGGCTGCCTGGTAGGCCCCGGCGGCGTAGCCGCGCGCCAGTCCTGAGAACGGGGTGCCGTTGGCGATGTGGGCGGCGTCGTCGACCATGGTCATGACGGCATGGTGCGAGTTGCCTGCCCAACTGACGTGCTGGGCGGCTCTACCCCGTACCCAGACCCGTAGCTCACGGTCGCCGGACGCGTCGGCGGCACGGCGTGCCGTGCTCCACGTACGACGCGCGGCGCGATCTTCCCCGACGTTGCACAGCGTTTCAGCCAGGACGCCGGTAAGTCCGGCGCTCACCCGCAGAAGACCGGCCTGCTCACGGGGTGGGCGGCCTTTCTTGAGCAGTTCGCCCACCGCGACGATATCCGCGATCAGGTCGGGTATGAGCGCATCGAACGGCCGCCGATAGATCTGATGACCGTAATCACGAACGGTCTGTTCCCACTCCTCGACATCGGCGGTGCGGCCGAGAACGTGATCGACGCCGGAAAGCAGCTCTTCCAGGACGCCGGGCGGGACGCTGGCCCCGGTGCCGATCGCGGCGAGGAGCTGGAGTGCGGCACGGCGTTTCACGTCGTCGTCCCCCTGACCGGGAGTAGGACTTTGATCCACGGTACCCGCGGCGGACGGCGCCTGCGGAGTTGAGGGGAACAGCTCTTCTTCGGGTTTGCCCAGGGCGAGGCAGTACAGCAGCTTGTACCGCTCGCTCACGGAGTGGGCGCCGCGCTCGTGCCCTCGGATGGTGGTCTCCACGTGTTCCCGGTCGGGCAGCCGGACGTGGGGTGGCGCGACCTCGCGGAACCGCGCGGCCAGGTCGGAGACGACCAAGCCCTGGGCTTTGCGCTCTGCGCGCAGGGCCGCGCCGATGATCCTTTTGTCGGAGGTCATGTCGCGTGCACCTCTCGCCGGGGGCGGTGGGTAGCCACGGAAACGCGGAGCGTATCCGCTGCTTTTCCTGCATACCACGGTGACCTGCGGCACGTACCCCGGATTCACTGAGACGCGGCGGGAGCATCCCGTCCCGAAGACAAGGCGGCCCCGGACGCGACGATGACAGCGTCGGCCGGGGCCTTGACCGGAAGGGACCCGGCCCAGATGGATCGTATGACCTCGCAGCAGCGGCTGGCCGCACTCGGCGCGCATCTCGTCGCACGTGGCCTCACCATCGGCCTCACCGAGAAAGGGCTGCGGGTGACCAACCCGCACGCGGGCGGATGCTGCGACGACGCGGCGCACCCGGCGGACACGATCACCTGCCACGCGCGCCGCGAGGACGACGGCCGGATGTGGTTCTGGACGTCGTGGGGCGAACCGATCACCGACGCGTCCAAGGTCATCCTCGGCAACCTGGCCGGGGGAGGCGGACGGTGACCGCCGTCGCGCCGTGGGCGGCGCTCGACGTCGACCTGGTCGTGACCGAGTTGCGGCGCCGGTTCCCGGGGGCGTGCGCGTGGCGCGGCACGTACACGGGTGCCTGGTGGGCACTGGCGCGGGACCCGTGGGGCCGTGACCGTCTGATCGAGGCGCCCGATCCGGCCGAGCTCGCTCGACACCTGGAGGCGATCGGCGCCCGGACGGTGCCGCGCTTCTCCCGCACGCCCCCCAAGACCGGCGCGGCGGCGCGGTCGACACCGTCCAGGATGCCCCGCCCCGCCGCGCCCATCCACGCCGCTCCCAGGCGCACCCGGCGTGGGTGGCTGCGGCGGCGGCTGCGCCTCTGAACGCGTTGTGGAAGGTGGACTCAATGGAATCGCATGCCTGCGGGTGGCCCGCCCTGGCCATCCCTCACCAGATGCTGCCGCCGTGTTCCATGGTGCTCACCGACGGCGGCCTGCTCGCGGCGAAGATCACCAGCATGGGCGACTCCATGTACGCGCTGGTGGGCTACGTTGCCAACGATGCCCGTCCCGGCCGCGACGGTGAGGGGCCGCGGAGCCGATTCTGGGGCCGGGAGTGGCAACGCACCCTGAACCTGCCGTACGCCACTTACGCGCCGCTGATCGCCGCCCGTCAGCCGGACGCGCTCGTCCCGCATCTGGGCAAGATCGCCCGCATCCGCGCCGCCGGCATCGTCGCCGCCAGGTCCACCCGGGACCCGTACCTGCTGGCCGCACACGCCGCGGCCCTGGACGCGCTGGCCACCTGGTGCGGCGTTGACCGCGACAAGTTCGGCGTCTACGGCTCGGCCATGTACAAGCCTCCGGGGACCGCCCGCGATCTGGACATCGTGGTCTACGGACGGGACGCCTCCCGCCGTGTGGCCGCCCGCGCCGCTGGAGTCGTTCCTCCTCGTCCCGCCGACCACCCGCATCATCCGCACTTCCGGACTCCCGGTGCCAAGGTCACCTTGGACCCTCGGTATCTGACGGGCGAGCACACCATCACGCGCGCCCTGATCGCCGGGGACTGCACCGACTCCGGCGTTGAGGCGATCGACCGGTTGTGGGTGCTGGACGCCGCTGAAGGGATCTTCTTTCCCTCCCGCTATACGCTCAGTGACGGTAGCGTGCTGCTGTCGTATCGAGCTGGACACTCCGGCTGGCTGCGGAATGGAGACGAACTGTTCGGACCGCCGCTGCCTGTCTTCTTCCGCGATGGCACGCGGTACCGGGTCGTGCTGGGCTGCGAAACCCTGCGTGCTCGCCGTGCCGAAGCCGAACAGACCGGAGGGGAGGGCGAGCGGTGACCGTCCAGCCGACAGGCCCCCGCACGCAATGGATGCAGGCGCAGTTCGAGCGTGCGCTGCGTGCCTTCGGGCTGGTAGTGGACGGGCGGCTGGTGCCGGGCGTGGCCGGGCGGACTTTGTCCGGGCGCGTTGCCGACCCGGTATCTGGCGGCGCGCGTTGGCTGCGCGTGCTGGCCGTCCCGGCTGAGCGGGCGTGCGGTGCCTTGTGGTATGGGCCGATCACCGCCCCGGCGATTCCGGGGCTGAGCCGCCCTGCGCTGCTGGCGACCGAGACCTGGGCCGACCGCGAGCAGTCGGTGCGCGCAGAGGTGTGGGAGCTGGTCGACGAACCGGCCTGCGCCCCGCACGAGACGCTCACTCCGCGGCGTGCCCGTCAGCTCCGGTTGTCCACGGCCTGGTGGACGAGCCTGGAGACCTCGCTCGACCGGCTCGCCCGCCATCGCACCGACCGCGTGCCCCGTACCCAGGAGCAGATCACCGCTGTGATGCGCCGCGCCTATGGGCCCGGTGTGCCGACCCGGGTCCGGCGGTGGGCCGTCCAGCACGGCGATCTGCGCTGGACCAACCTCACCGCGCATACCCCTTACCTGCTGGACTGGGAGTTCTGGGGGCTGGCACCGGTGGGCGCGGACGCGGCGACGCTGATGTGCACCAGCCTGCTGGTGCCCGAGCTGGCCGCCGACATCCACCGGCGCTTCGCGCATCTGCTCGACACCCCGGACGGCCGTATCGCGCAGCTGTGCGTGATCGTCCAGTTGCGCCGCCATCCCGACATCGGCGATCTGGATCAGCCGCTCGCGGCCCTCGCCCATCGGCTCAGCCGATGACCTCGCCGGTTTCCTCGCCGTACTGGTCGCGCATGCGGGTGGGGACGATCTCGACGGTCAGGCCCGGCAGGGACGGCACCGGGACGCGGCCCGCCTCGGAGCGGATCGCGTCGATCAGGCCGTTCAGCGCCGCGTCCGGGACACTGATCGACAGCCCGCCCTCAAGGCGTTCCACCTCGAAGCCGTCGGCGGGCACGAAGTGGAGCACGCCGCCGTCCTGGGCCTGGATCGCCAGCGACCGCCCGAACGGCAGCCGCCCGCGCAGGGACTGGCGGATCATCGGCGCCTGGAGCGCGCCCAGCCGCAGCGTCGTGCCGCCGCCCTCCTCCTCCCACCCGGCGGTGCCCACGAACAGCAGGCCGCTGCTGGAGCCGTCCCGCTCGACGCCGGCGCGGACCGCCGCCGCCAGCTCCGGATCGGCCAGCAGCGAGCCCCGGTCGATGTCGGTGACGTAGAGCGGCAGCCGCGGCGCCAGGACGTCCAGCAGCGCCATGGTGTTCCACTGCCGGGCGGCCTCGTACTCCTCCCGGGCCAGGCCGATCACCTGGAGGAACTGCAGGGAGCCGTGCGGGGTGGAGATCGTCCCGAGCTCGGGGTCCTCGGCGAACATGATCGCGCGGATGGCCGAGTCCTCCCGGGACGTGGCGATCGGCCCGTTGATGTCCATGTGGTGGCCCGGCTCGAACCAGTTGCCGGAGGTGAACACGTAGCGGCCGAGGTTCTGCAGGAGACTGACCGCCCAGACCGGCGGGGTGGTCTCGGACGGGTCGCGGACCAGGCGGAAGGTGAACTCGAAGCCCCAGCCGGACTCCTCGGGGTCGCTCCCCTCGCCCTTCTCGTAGAGCTCGCTCATGCCGTACGAGACGAAATGCCAGTGCGGGACCGGGTCGGTCCTGGGGTAGGCGCTGACGCCGTCGAGCGGGTCCTTCCCGCCCAGCCGCCACTTGAGGATCGTCCCCCAGTGGAGCGGCTCGACATCGCCGTAGAGGGGCTCCAGGGCGCGGTCGATGGCGTGCCAGCCGGGCGCTTCGTCCGCGGCCTCCGTGGACTCGTCCATGGGCGTTCACCTTAGGGAAGAAAGCGGTGGTACGGGCCCAGATGACGGAGTGCGTCACGACTCACATCCGAGTCTTAGCGCAAAAACCCGAACTTCCCGCCACATTCGCCGGTCAAAGAGACAAGACTGGCGCCCGATGGGGCGCGCTCCGGACCGTTCGCCTCCGTCCCGGTGGTTTACTGGGACCGCGTTGTGCAATGAAGGACGTGCGATAACGGGGGGGGGACCCGTCCGGCGTGCGCCCGGCCCTCGTGACCCCGCCGTTCCCGCAGCGGACGGAGGGCGGCAGTCCGTTTTGAACCGACAGGACCGTACCCGCAGTTAAGGAGTAAGGCGGCATGAGCATGGGCCACGAGGTTCGCTACCGCGTGCGCGGCGGCAGGCGGCTGCACGGCACCGTTTTCATCCAGGGCGCGAAGAACGCCGTCCTGCCGATGATCGGCGCTTCGCTGATGGCGTCCAAGGGCCGCACGGTCCTGCGCAACGTTCCGATCATCGAAGACGTGCGGCGCGCGGTGGAACTCGCCCGCGCGGTGGGCGCCAAAGCCGAGCTGCACGAGGCCGAGCGCACGCTCGTGATCGACGCCTCGGAGCTGGACAGCCCCGTGCTGCCGGCCGACATCGCGGCCCGTTTCCGGGGTTCGTTCCTGTTCGTGCCGGCCCTGCTGCACCGGCTCGGCGAGGCGGTGATCGAGGGCGTCGGCGGCTGCAACCTGGGCAGCCGGAACCTGGACTTCCACTACAACGGCTTCAAGCGGCTCGGC
Organism: Actinomadura rugatobispora; assembly: GCF_055379765.1. NCBI lineage: Bacteria > Bacillati > Actinomycetota > Actinomycetes > Streptosporangiales > Thermomonosporaceae > Actinomadura > Actinomadura rugatobispora. The sequence continues at coordinate 4,608,044 of NZ_AP029191.1, forward strand.
GCGACCGTGACCGAGCAGATGGGCGCCAACGGCGCGGGCCAGATCCACATCAAGGCCGGCGACCTGCGCGGCGGCACGCTCTACTGCGACACCCCCTCGCACACCGGCACCGAGAACCTGATCATGGCGGCGGCGCTGGCCCGCGGCACCACGCTGATCAAGAACGCCGCGCTGGAGCCCGAGGTGCTCGACAACATCGCGCTGCTGCAGGCGATGGGCGCCCGGATCAGCGGCGGCGGCACCGGTTTCGTCACCGTCGAGGGCGTGGGCGAGCTGTCGGCCGTCGAGCACACCGTGATGCCGGACCGGATCGACACCGGCGTGTTCGTGATGGCCGCCGCGATCACCGGCGGCGACCTCAACCTGGTGGGCGCCAACCTGGAGCACCTCGGCGTCGCCGCCGACAAGCTGGAGCAGATGGGCCTGGAGTTCCACCAGCAGGGCGCGGTCCTGCAGGTGCGCCGGGAGCGCGGGCTGCGCCCCATAAACGTCATCACCGACGAGTACCCGGGCTTCGCCACCGACCTGCAGTCGCCGATCATGGCGCTGTCCTGCCTGGCCGACGGGCCCTCCTACATCTACGAGCGCATCTTCGACGGCCGCTTCAAGCTGGCCGACGAGCTGACGAAGATGGGCGCCGACATCGAGGTCAACGGCAACCGGGCCAAGGTCAACGGCCCCGGCTCGCTGCGCGGCGCCGAGGTGGAGGCGCACGACCTGCGCTGCGGGAGCGCGCTGGTCCTGGCCGGCCTGGCCGCCGAGGGCGAGACCACGATCACCTCGGCCTACTACCTCGACCGCGGGCACGCGCACACCGCCGAGCGGCTGTCCCAGCTCGGCGCCGAGATCACCCGCGAGACCGACTGACCCTCGGGGCGCCTCCGCGGCACCCGCCGGCGAGGCGGCCGCGGAAGCGCCCCCGAAGCGCCTCGCACGGTTTCCGAAACGCCGTCCGAGCGCGCCGAACCGCCGTCCGGAAAGGGCCTGCGAAGCGCCGTCCGGAACGCCCGTCCGGCCTCCGGCGTCGCCCGGAGGCCGCGCCCGCCCGGGGACCCCTCAGCGGAGATGGTCTCCGGGCGTCCTCACGTCCTCCCTGCGGGAACTTCCGGCCGTTCCGACGCCGGAGTCCGCGGGCCGGTCAGAAGACCCCTTACAGCGGATCTGACCGCTTCTCCTGACCCGCATCTGACTTCCCGGGCCCCGAACCGGCCCCGGAGTCCGCGCCGCGGGCACGTTCCGTGGCCGATGGTGGACGTCAACACGCGGGTCAAGGTTTGGGGCGTCCTCGTACGGTTCGGAGGTCACCGGCCGTCCCGGCGCCCGTATGACCGGCGAAAACTTTCGTGCGGACGCGTCCCGGCACTCCGGTCACCGAAAAAAGTGCGGATCGCTCGCATTTCAGGGCCCCCCGAAGACGGGACGGTCGATTTTCGGTCCCTGCGTACACTAATCGGACGTGACAGGGGCTCCCGTAGTGCGCATCGGCGCCGTGCACAGGCCCTCGCGGTGTTTTCGGGTCTTGTTTTTCAACTTCGGACGACCGAAGATGCAGGATCAAGACTGACCGATTGGTGACAAATTACTGACTAGGGGGTCGCGTAGGTTACTTTTTCGCCGCACTCTTGATTCGATTTCGCGTCTGGGCGTCACACCAGGTCGCCCTGACCCGATCTGCCCACTGAGGAACGAATCGCGGGATTGCGGTGCAGGGTCAGAAGGCAGGGGCGACAAGCCATGAGTCAACCGTTGGGCGGAGCGTGCGCGAACGCATGGCCGGGGCAGGACCCCCACCAAGAGCATGGTCGGGAAGCGAGCGATCGCCGATGACGGCCACGAGAACGGGATCGGTCACGCCCGATCTCACGATCGGCGTCGTCGGCCCGCATGACCTGGTCGAACGGGTCATGCTGATGGGACACGGTCCCACGCCGGTGCCGAGCCGGCTGGTGGCCGCCGCATATCGGGACGAGCAGGAGGCGGCCGACAAGGTCGTACGGCTGGGCTCCGGGGTGGACGTGTGCCTGTTCGCCAGCCCGGTGCCGTACGACTTCGCCCGCAAGGCCGGCGTGCTGACCATGCCGGCCACCTACGTGCCGCTGAACGGCGCCGCCCTGCAGGGCGCGCTGCTGCGGGCCTCCCTCGACGAGCGCTTCGACCCGGGACGGGTGAGCATCGACGTGCTCGGCCGGGCCGAGGTCGAGGAGGCGTACGCGGAGATCAGCCTCGGCACCGAGCAGGTCCACCTGCGCGAGGAGGCCGCCGGGCCGGGCACGCTGGCCGCCTTCCACGAGCGGCTGTGGCGGCGCGGCGCGACCACCGTCGCGATGACGTGCGTGCACGCCACCGCCGAACGCATGGAGATGGCCGGGGTGCCGACCATCCGGGTGCGCCCCACCGGCGCGGCGATCCGCAGCTCGCTGCAGACCGCGGCGCTGCTCGGCGCCCACCACCGGCTGGAGGAGTCGCAGCTGGTGGTCGTGCTGGTGGACGTGCCGACGCTGCGCGAGACCCCGCGCCGCGTCACCCCCAGGTACTGGCGCGACGAGCTGAAACTGGCGCTGCACCGGGTGCTCCTCCAGGAGGCGCACCGGATGAACGCGTCGGTGTGGCCGCTGGACGACCACAGCTACCTCGTCATCGCCACCCGGGGCTCGGTCACCGCCAGCACCGAGGGCTTCCGGACGCCGCCGTTCGTCGAGCGCGTCCGCGAGGAACTGGGGCTGGCGATCGAGGTCGGCATCGGGATGGGCCGCACGGCGCACGAGGCGGAGACGCATGCCCGCGCCGCGCTGGCCCGCTCGCAGAGCTCGCAGCGCGCGCAGGGCTTCGCCCTGGACCGCGACGGCCGCGCGCTCGTCCCGGCGCCGCGCACGCCACCGCGCGCGCAGCCGCAGGCCAAGCCGAAGGGCCTGGAGATCCTCGCCCGGCTCGCCGACAAGCTCGGCGACCAGGAGCAGCCGCTGATCGTGGACGCGGAGAACGCCGGCAAGATGCTCGGCGTCACCCCCCGCACCGCCCGGCGCCTGCTGCGCACGCTGGTCGAGGAGGGCCTGGCCTGGCCGCTGCCGCCGAACCGGACCCCGCAGCCGGGCCGGCCGCGGCAGCTCTACCGGCTGATCGTCGAAAAGCTGGGCCCCAAGGCCGGGACCTGAGAGGGAGGCGTCCAGTTCTCAAGGTCGCCGGACCTCAGCCACCGCGCGAGCGCGTTACCTGCCCGGTGAGGCGACGCCGAAGGCGAGTCTCGCCGGGCAGATCGCGAAGCGATGCCGCGGTCGCCTGACCCCGGTCAGGGGACGAGCCGCCAGGCGAGTCGCCTGGGCCGGGGTTACAGGGACACAGCGCGGTGGGGGTAGGCCTTCGCCACGGCGAGGAAGGCCTCGTTCTCCTCGGGCGACCCGATGGAGACGCGGGCACCCTCGCCCGCGAACGGGCGGACGCTGACCCCCTGCGCGTCGCAGGCCGCGGAGAAGTCCAGGGTGCGCTCTCCGAGCCGCAGCCAGACGAAATTGGCCTCCGTCGGGGGCACCGTCCAGCCGTCGGCCAGTAGGCCGTCACGGACCCGCTCGCGCTCCTGCACGGTGCTCTCCACCCGCTCCAGGAGCTCGTCCGCCGCCGCCAGGGACGCCACCGCCGCCGCCTGCGCGATCGCGTTCACGCTGAACGGCAGGTGCGTCTTGCGGATCGCCTCGGCCACCACCGGATGCGCCGCCAGGAAGCCCGCCCGCAGGCCCGCCAGCCCGTACGCCTTGGAGAACGTCCGCAGGACCGCCAGGTTGGGACGCTCCGGGTAGAGGTCGAAGCCGTCGGGGACGTCGGCGTCGCGGATGTACTCGCGGTACGCCTCGTCCAGGACCACCAGGCAGTCGGCCGGCACCCGGTCCAGGAACCTCTCCAACTCGGCGCGGCGCACCACGGTGCCGGTCGGGTTGTTCGGGTTGCAGACCAGGATCAGTCGGGTGCGGTCGGTGATCGCGTCGGCCATGGCGTCCAGGTCGTGGGTCTCGTCCCGCAGCGGCACCTGCACCGGCTCCGCGCCCGCCAGCGCCACCAGCAGCGGGTACGCCTCGAACGACCGCCACGCGTACACCACCTCGGCGCCCGGCTCGGACACGGCCTCCAGCAGCATCTGGGTGACCCCGACCGACCCGCAGCCCACCGCTACGTGATCCGCGGGGATCTTGTAACGGGCGGAGATCGCCTCCACGAGCGCGGTGCAGTTGTTGTCCGGGTAGCGGTTCACCCGCTGCGCCGCCTCGCTGATCGCGGTCAGAACCGAGGGGAGGGGCCCGTGCGGCGACTCGTTCGACGACAGCTTGAACGAGCGCCCCTCGGGCGACACCACGGCCTTGCCGGGCTTGTACGCCTGGAACCGGTCGAGCACGGAGCGGAAGCGCGGGGTGATTGCCTCGGACACCGTTGTCCTCCTCGTTCTACGGTCGTGCGCTCAGCCTACGAGCCGTCCGGGGACGACGGAGGCACGCCCTGCCGCATCATCCAGCAGATGGTGACGATCCGGACGAACTCCCAGTCCCGCGTGCTGTCCGGCCACCAGCCGCGCTCGAACGCCTCCTCGGCGAACCCGTGCAGGTAGTTCATCAGCGCGTCCGGCGCGGGCCGGGAGCCGCCGGGACCCACGAGCAGGTCGCGGACCGCCGCCGCGTGCTGGTCGACGGCCGCCGCCAGCGCCGGCGAACCGGCCATCTCCGCGATACCGGCATCACCGATGTCCCGGACGAGAAACCCCAGCTCTTCGGACAAATCGCCATCCATAGTGCCCCAAGCTAGCAATGCCGGACCGCTGGCCCGCACGATCCCCCGATCGTGGCCTGACCAGGTCAGGGACGGGGCCGCAGCATCGGCGGCCGCAACTGCTCGGCGTCGCCGCGCGAATACAGCTGCGCGGGCCGCCCGCCGTCCCGCGTCGTGGTCCGCCCGGTGGGGATCAGGAACCTGTCGGCGCCGGTCACCTTCCGGTGGAAGTTCCGCGGATCCAGCGGCGTCCCCCACACGATCTCGTACACCCGCCGCAGCTCGGCCACGGTGAACTCGGGCGGGCAGAACGCCGCCGCCAGCGAGGTGTACTCCAGCTTCGCCCGCGCCCGCTCCACCCCGTCGCACAGGATCCGCCGGTGGTCGAACGCCGCCCGGTCCCGCTCCTTGAGATCGTCCACGGCCGTCCACAGCACCTGCGCCCGGCTGGACGCCGGCAGATCCGGCGCCAGGCCCAGGTACGCCACGCTCACCACGCGCTGCCGCGGGTCGCGGTCCGGGTAGCCGTACGTGGCGAGCTGCTCCAGGTGGATCCGCACGTCGGCCAACCCCGCCCGCTCCGCCATCAAGCGCGAAGCGGCCACCGGCAGGTCCTCGTCCAACTGGATGAACCCGCCCGGAAGCGACCAGCACCCGTCGTAGGGCGCCCGGTCACGCCGCCACATCAGCGCACTGAGCCGCTGCTCCCGCACGGTGAGCACGACAAGATCAACGGTGACGGCCAGGCGGGGCACGGACATACCACCGACTCTATTGGGGCCGCGCCACCACACACCCCCGAAAGCAAGGGCCCCTGCGGGAAACGAAAGGCCCCGCACTCCGGAGAGTGCGGGGCCGTCGAACCGGGTCAGTCGTTGTCGGACGGGGCGCTCTTCACCACCGGGACGCCATTGGGCCCATGGGCGCCGTTCATGTTGGCGAGCAGGGTCCGGGCCAGGCCCAGGCCGGTGCCGCCCAGGGTGAGGGCCTTGGCGAGCATCTCCTCCACACCCTCGGCGCCGTTCAGGACGACCATGTTGTCGACGTTGCCGAACACGCCCGCGCCGGCCTCGACGATCTGCGGCCAGTTCTCGGCGAGCTGCTGGGCGATGACGGCCTCCTGGTTCTCCGCCAGCGCCTGCGCCCGCGCCTTGATCGCCTCGGCCTCGGCCAGGCCCTTGCGGCGGGTGGCCTCCGCCTCGGCCTCACCCATCAGCCGGACGGCCTCGGACTCGCGCTGCGCCTTGAGCTGGACCTCGGTGGCCGCCGCCTGGGCGTAGGCGATGCGCTCCTCGCGCTCGGCCTCGGCCAGCTTGACCTGCTCGTACGCCTTGGCGTCGGCGGGCTTGCGGATCTGGCTCTCCAGCTGCCGCTCGGTGCGCTCGGCCTCCAGCTCGGCGTTGCGGGTCTCGCGCTGGATGACCTCCTGGCGGGCCTGCTGCTCGGCCTGCTTGACCTGGCCGTCGTACTCGGCTTTCTTGATCTCGGTGTCGCGGATGACCGCGGCCTTGAGCCGCTCGGTCTCCTGCTCGCGCTGGGTGGCCTCCTGGTCCCGCTCGGCCTCCGCGATCCGGGCCGACGCGGCCACCTTGGCGGCGTGCGGGCGGCCCAGGTTGGTGATGTACCCGGTCTCGTCGTCGATCTCCTGGATCTGCAGCGAGTCGACGACCAGGCCCAGCTTGCTCATCTCGTCGGCCGCGGAGCTGCGCGTCTCGCTGGTCAGCCGCTCCCGGTTGAGGATCAGGTCCTCGACGGTCAGGTTGCCGATGATCGAGCGCAGGTGGCCGGTGAACAGCTCGTGGATGGCGTCGTTCATGGAGTCCTGCTGCTCCAGGAAGCGCCGGGCGGCGTTGGCGATGGAGACGAAGTCGTCGCCGACCTTGTAGATGACCACGCCGCGCACCTTGACCGGGATGCCCTGCTGGGTGACGCAGTTGACCTCGAGGTTGGCGGCCCGGCTGTCGAGCCGGAGCCGGCGCGCCACCTGGAAGCCGGGCAGCACCGAGGTGCCCTTGCCGGTGATGATCTTGAAGCCGAGGCTGTCCACCCCGTCGATCGGCTTGGACTTGGCACCGAGCCCCGAGATGATCAGGGCCTCGTTCGGTTCCGCCACCCGCCAGACCATCTTGAAGAGAATGATCAGGACGATGACGGCGACGACCGCGAGAACCGCCACCATGACCACGGGCATACGACCTCCTCAAGGGCCAGGAGGAGTGGAACAAACCCCTCGTTGTGCCCCCTTGGACGCAGAAAACGCGCGTTCGGTTCTCCCCGAAGGTCTCGAACCCGTATCGAATCCCTAGACCAGCGCCTGGGCCACGTACACCGTGCGCGGCGGGTGGTACTCGACGACCACCACGATCATCCCCACCGTGAACTCGTCGCGCGGATCGCTCGGATGGGCGTAGAACGCCTCCGCCCCGCCGCGGACCGGGATCATGACCTCTCCGACCAGACCGGGCCCGATCCTGCCGGTGACCCGTCCCTCCTTGCCGATCAAGGGCTCCCCCGCTCGTTCACGCCGTCAGGTAGGGGAACGCTATCCGTTCCGCCCGACCGGCCGCGAGTGGGACCCGATCAAGGAAGGATGCGCTTGGCCTGTGCGTCGGCCAGCCGGGCGAGCTGCTCCGCCTCGGCCCGCGTCGCCGCCCCCCCGATCAGGCTGATCGTGGCCAGGTAACGCCGCCCCCGCAGCACCACGTACCACGTCTTGAGCTGGGACGACCCGCTGAGCGTGCTCACCCCGACCGTGCGGGACCCCTCCCCGATGGTGCCGGGCGGGGACTCGAACACCTTGTGGTCGGCCCACTGGTCGCCGACCTTGGTCCGGAACGTCAGGCACCCCGGAGGCACACGGGCGCTCACGTGCTTCTCGGCGGCGTCGGCGGGCATCGCCATGAGCGTCTCGGTGACGTTCTGCCCGTTGTCCTTGACGAACGCGGTGATCGCCGTCGGCGCGCTCTTGTCCATCGGCGGCGACCCGGGCCGCGCCCCGCCCGCGTTGCTGCACCGCGGCTTGTCGATGGTGACCTGGCGCTGCAGCTGGTTGAAGTTCTGGATGGACTTCAGCCCGCCGTACTCGCCGGAGTCGGGCTCCCCCGCCCTCCGGTAACCGGGAAGCTCGGCGAGCAGCGCCTGTTCGAGCTGGTCGGAGGTGTAGGACGTACCCGCCAGCGCGGCCCGCCCGTTCGCCTTCACCTGCTGCCCCGGATCGTCGTCACCGCCACCGCCGCACGCGACCGCGGCCGTGGCCGTCACCGTCAGGAGCATCGCCGTCGAAAGGAGCCTCTGGGCCATGCCTGGTGACACTACGACCGCCACCCCGGCGACCACCCCCGCCGACACGCCCTTTACCCAACCGTGGCGCCCAGCCATCCCCCGACGCCCTGGTCAACGCCGGCTATGAATGCCCGGCCCCGCAGCGACCGCAACGGCGACCGCCAAATACTGTCCGGCCCGTAGCGGAGCGCCAGCGGAGTGGAGGGACGGGCGGGTGGTGTGGAGGGTCGCCCCTCCACAATCAACGAGAGTCGGCGCGCTCGTTGTACGTGCCGGCGTACTCCTGGCCGGACATCTTCTGGATGGTTTCGACGATCTCGTCGGTGATGGCGCGGCGGGCCTTGGCCGGGGGGAGGTCGCGGTAGTGGGAGAAGTCGATCGGGGGGCCGATCCGGACGGTGGGGCGGGGGCCCAGGAAGCGGGGCATGCCGGCGCCGATGGGCTGGACCTTCTCCGTGCCTTCGAGGGCGACGGGGAGGACGCGGGCGCCGGAGGCGAGGACGAGCCAGCCGACGCCGGTGCGGCCGCGGTAGAGGCGGCCGTCGAGGGAGCGGGTGCCCTCGGGGTAGATGGCGAAGGCGCCGCTGTTGTCGAGGACGTCCGCGGCCTGTTCGAGGGCGCCCATGGCGGCGCGCTGGGCGCCGCGCTTGATGGGGACGTGGCCGAGCGTGGTCAGGAACCAGCGGACGAACCAGCCCTTGAGGCCCTTGCCCTCGAAGTAGTCGGCCTTGGCGATGTAGGTCACCGGGCGCGGGAGCACCAGCGGGATGATGAAGCTGTCGATGAACGACAGGTGGTTGCTCGCCACGATGAGCGGCCCGTACAGCGGGACGTTCTCGACCCCCTCGACCCGCGGCCGGAAAAGGGCGCGCAGGATCGGGGCGACGACGCGCGACATGAACGTGTAGAACACCCAGCCTCCAGAATTCGGCACCGCCACTGTAACGTCTGCGCCGTTCCGTCCCCCACCTCCATCACCTTTTGCCCCGGTCTTGAACGTCCCGGAATGTGGGATGGCGCAGGTCAGGGCGGGCGGGTACGGGGGTGGGCGGGCGCGGCGGAAGTCGCCGACATTGGACGGGCGATCCAATCCCCGGCCATTTCTTACCCAAAAGTAGGTTTCCGATCGGTAGCTTTCCCGGCCGGATTGGGGGTTCCGGGGCCCCCGCACGGGCGAAGATCGGTTAACGTCGGGGACGTACGGGGCGACCAGGACCTTTGCCCAGCGGGCTTGGATTGCGGGCACGGGTGCGCGATCCTGAGCGCACGGGGTCGGGTCGCGGGTAGCTCATACTCGGGGCGGGAGGTTGCCCATGGACTTCGACGTGAATCTGCTCCGCCAGGACCGCTGCTCCGTCGTTCGGGTGCGCGGCGAGATCGACGTGGTGTCCCGCGAGCCGTTCGAGGCCACGATGTCGGAGGCGCTGGAGGCGGGCGGCCCGATGGTCGTCGACATGCGGCAGGTCACCTTCTGCGACTCCACCGGGCTGAACGCGATCGTCACCGCCAACAAGCGGGCCATCGAGCGCGGCACCGCGATCGCGCTGGTGGCGCTGCCGCCGCGGGTGCGGCGGGTGTTCCGGATCACCGCGGTGGACGAGTTCATCCCGATCTACGACACGCTGCGGGAGGCGATCAGCGCGCTGCCGTCGGCGACCTCGTCCTCCTGAGGTCAGGAGCAGCCCTCGAACTGGGGGACGCCGGTGGTCAGCCGCAGCCCGGACTCGCCGAACCACTTCTCCAGCAGCCGCTGGGCGTGGCCCGACTGGTACATCTGGGTGATCGCGCGGTTGACCGCCTCGCAGCCGTCCAGGTCGCCCTTGCGCAGCCCGACGCCGTACTTCTCGTCGGTGAACGGGGCGTTGATGATCTTCACCGGGCGGCCGCGGGCGAATCCGGCGAGGATCAGGTCGTCGGTGGAGACGGCGTCGATCCGCCCCTCGGCGAGCATGGTCATGCACGCGCTGTAGGTGGGCGACCGCACCCGCTCGGCGGCGATCTTCCGTTCCTCGATCACCCGCCGCCAGGAGTTGGAGCCGGTGACCTCGCAGAGCCGCTTGCCCTTGAGGTCGCGCACGTTGCGGATCGAGTCGTCGTCGGAGCGGACCAGGGTGTCCTGGTGCGGGACGTAGTAGGGCCCGGCGAAGGTGACCTTGGACTTGCGGGGCGCGGTGATGGAGTACGTGGCGAAGATCATGTCGACGGTGCCGGCCGCCAGCGCGTGCTCGCGGATCGACGACGGGGTGGTCTCGAACCTGACCCGGTCGCGCGGCACGCCGAGCCGCCCGGCGACGTAGAGGGCGGTGTCGACGTCGAAGCCGGTGTAGGCGCCGGACGCGTCGCGCAGGCCCAGCCCCGGCTGGTCGGCCTTCACGCCGATCACCAGGGAGCGTTTGGCGGCCACGGACTCCCGCTCGCCGCCGTCCAGGCCGCAGCCGGCCGCCGTGACCGCCGCGGCCAGCGCCGTCGCCGCGGCCGCGCTTCGGACGATCCTTCGCATGCTCTGCTCCTCCTCAGCGGAACTCGGCCAGCCGGGGCCGCACGCCCGCGAGGACCAGCCCCGCGATCGCCAGCGCCGCGACCGGCGGCAGCACCGTCCAGCCGCGCAGCCCGCCGTCGGCCGACCTGATCGCGCCGTCGAACGCGGCGCGGTGCACCGCGGCCTGCCGCACGAGGGCCTCGTCGTACTCCTGGAACGCGCTGATCGCGCCGGCGTTCCCCTGGCTCATCCGCAGCCTGATCGCGCCCGCCCGGTCGCCGTCGGCGACCATCTCCCGCATCCGCCGGTCGTTGTCCAGGACGGCGGCGTACGCGGTCATGGTGCGGGCCAGGGTGCGCCGTTCGGCGGCCGTGCGCGCCTTGGCGGCCTGGTCGCCGTAGAAGCCGAGGAAGTCGATCTGGTCGGGTTTGGTGGAGTACACCTGGACCGTCCGGCCGACCAGCGAGTAGTAGGTCTCCAGGTTGAGCGGGCGTTCCCCCGCGTCGAGGTAGAGCACCGAGAGCGCCTTGTCGAGGTAGGTCTGCTCGTAGGTGTCGGCGCGCCGCGGGTCGAGGAGGTAGCGGCTCTCGTCGGCGAACGCGCTGTGGCTGATCGCGCGGGCCCGGGACAGCGTCAGCATCGAGTCGAAGCCGTCCTCCTTGGCCGTCCTGAGGTGGTCGGCGTGCGCGGACAGCACGCCCAGGCCCGTCCCCACGAGCAGGAGGGTGCCGAGCGTGGCCACCGCGAGCGGCGGGTTGACCGTCCGGCGGAAGCGGCGGGCGAGGGAGAACTGCGCGGCGAGCAGCACCACCAGGAGCAGCCCGCCGGCGGCGGCGACCCAGGCCCGGCCGTTCTGGACGGCCTGCCGCTTGTCCTCGTACTCCTGCCGCACGGTCGCGCCGCTGTCGAGGGTGAGGTTGTAGGCGCGGGGGAGCAGTTCCATCCGCATCAGGTCGGTCGCCTGCCGGTAGGCGTTCAGGACGGCGGCGGGCGGCTCCCCGGCGGCGTGCGCGGCCTGCCGGTCCAGGACGAGCGCCTCGCCCACCAGCCGCTCGTACGAGCCGAGCGCCGCCATCGTCTCCCGGACGGTCCGCTGCCGGTCGGCGTCCTGCCCGGCGAGCTGGGCGGCCTGCACGAGCGCCTGCGCGGCCTCGCGGCGGCGCTGGTCGTACAGCTGCAGCGACCGGTCGTGGCCGATGCCGAGGCCGTGCTCGCGGCCGATCAGCAGCACGTCGGCGACCTGGGCGTCCATGTCGCTGAGCGCGAAGAACAGGTCGCCGGTGGCGACGACCTGCGGGCCCGCGTCGTGCCCGATGGTCTGCACGCCGTCGCGGGCGTTCCCGATCGCCATGGTCAGCGCGGCCAGGAGGAGGGCGGCGGCGCCCAGCGACAGCGCCACGTACAGGCGGATGCGGCCGGGCACGGTCTCCAGCCAGCGGCCCCGGAAGAACGTCCTCAGCAGGCTGCCCGGGTGGGCCACGGACATCGTCGCGGGCCGGCCTGCCTCGGGGGGCCGCGGCGCGGGCTTCGCCGTGGTCGTGGTCTGCGGGCTGCTCATGCGGGCGAACCTCCCCGGGACCCGGCCGGGGAACCGCCCGGCGGCCCCGCTCGGAGCACGAGGGTGAGAGTGGTCCAGGCGCCGACGTGGATCCGGTCGCCGTCGCCGACCGGGATCGGGACGTTGACGTCGACGGGCTTGGTGCCGCCGTTCAGCGTCGTGCCGTTCATGGAGCCGGGGTCGACGAGCGTCCACGTGCCGTCCGGCCGGGCGAGCAGCACGGCGTGCATGTGGGAGACGCCCGGGTCCTCCGGCGGGACGCTCAGGTCGATCTCAGGGGCCAGGCCCCTGGACGCGCTGCGCCGCCCGATGCGTATCGCTCCGCCCCGGCGCAGCTCTCCGGCCAGGTCGACGCGCCGCTCCGGGCAGTACGGGGGGAACGCGATCGAGGCGGCGTCCGGGCCGCCGAGCGCGATCACCGAGCCGTAGTACGCGCGGTCGGCGCTGATCACGACCGTCCAGAGCGCCTCCGGGCGGGCCGTGTCGATCGGAGGGGAGGGGGTGGACGGCGGCTCGGCGTACATCTGGGCGTTGCCGCTCACCTCCCCGGTCTCGAAATCGTAGGCGTCCACCTCGCAGAAGCGCCCCGAGCGCGGCGTCCCGCACAGCGGGCAGGGCTCGCCGCCCTCCGCCCCGGTCCCCCGCGCGGTCCCGGACGGCGGCGGCCCGGTCGCGCCGGCGTCGAGCCGGACGCGCGGTGCCCCCGGGATCAGCTCCCCGCAGACGTCGCAGAAGTCGGCGGAGCCGGACGTATGGCCGCTCGGGCAGATCGGCATGGCCTCACCCCTCGTCCCGGGGCGCCCGGGAACCCTGCGGCCCCGGCGGCCCTTGGGAAGTGGGACGCGTGGCACGGGTGCGCGGGTTGCCGTCCGGGGCCTCCCCGGTGCGGTGGGCGGTCCGCACGGTCCGCACCGACCGGGTGTCCAGCGACATCTCGTCGGCCTTGGAGACCTCCTTCTTCAGCCGCACCGTCCCCGACTCCTGGTCGATGACGTCCACGACCCGGTCCAGCAGCCCGGCGATCTGCTCGTTGCCGACCTCTCCGGCCAGCACCACCGCGCGTCCCAGCCGGGCCGTCGCGTGCTCCTCGTCGCCCTCCCGGCGCGCCTCAAGGCCCTCCTGGATGGCCTCGGCCAGCTCCGACTGGCCGGTGTGGATGGCGACGCGGGCGTTGATCCTGGTCGACTTGCCCTCGTCCTCGGTCCACTCGGCCAGCACGTTGCCCGCGGCCAGCTCGCGGTCCCCCTCGCCGGCGTCCGGGACGACGAGTTTCACCCAGGCGGCGCGCATCTGCCGTCCGACGTCCCCGGCCGGGACCTCCACGCACAGGTGGTACTCGCGGCCCTCGGCGCCCCACGCGCCCAGCGGGTAGTCCCCGATCTGCCCGGAGCCGGCCCGCCGGGCGGTGAGGTCCTCCACGGTCGGCACCATCTGCTTGAGGAAGCGCAGGCTCGCGTTCTGCGGCGTCCACACGCGCAGCACCACGTCCGCGACCCGCTTGTCCATGGCGGCGGCGGTCATCTCGCGGAAGTCGGCCTCCAGGTCCTGCGGGTCGGGGACGTCCAGGAACGTCCCCAGCAGCGCGGAGGCGATCTTGCGGAGCTCGGCCACGTTCCAGTCGGTGCCGACGCCGCGCGCGTCGCAGACGAACGAGCCGGAGCACTGCTCGAGGGCGGCGTCCAGTTCGGCGTCGCTCTCGTGCTGGTTCTTGCCGTCGGTGAGCAGGATCGCGTGCCGGACCGCGTCCCGGTGGTCCTCGAAAAGCCGGTCGGCCAGCCGCAGCCAGGACCCGATCGCGGTGCCGCCCGCCGCGTCCAGCCGGTTCACCGCGGTCAGCGCCTCCTGCCGGGTCGCGGCGTCCAGCCGGGCCGTCCGCTGCTCCCGCGGGTAGATCATCCGCGGCTGGTTGGCGCCCGCGACCACCGCGAAGTGCACGCCCTCGCGCAGCACGTTCAGCGCGGCCTTGGCGGCCCGCTTGGCCGCCGCCATCTTGCCCGAGTACGACATCGAGCCGGACGAGTCGATGATGATGACCTCGGCCGCCTCCGCGGAGGACGCCGCCGTGTCCGCGGGACCGGCCCCCGAGGCGGTGCCCGGGGCCGCCCCGGACGCCTCGACGGTGACGATGGCGTGCATCTCCCGGCCTCCCGCCGGGAGGTAGGGGTTCTGGTCGACACGGATGGTGAACTCGGGTAGGTCGCTCATCTGGGGGGCTCCCTGGGGGGTCCGTCCGGGGCATCGGGGGAGGGCGGTCGCGCTTGGGCGGGAGCGGGGGCGACGGCGGGTGTTCTCGGCGGGTACGGGATGAGCGCGACGGTGACGTTGTCGTGCCCGCCCTCGTCGAGCGCGGCCTGCACGAGGCTGCGCGCCAGCGGGAGCAGGCGCGCACCGGGCTCGGCGGAGGGTGACGCGGCGGGGGGCTCGGGGGACGGGGAGGCGGCGGCCCTGGTCAGGACCTCCTCCAGGAGGGACGGCTCGGGCAGGTGGTTCCACAGGCCGTCGCTGCAGATCAGGACCATGCCGGGGCCGCGCGGACGGAACGTCACCGCGTGCGGGGCGAACACGTCGGCGTCGGCGCCCAGCCAGCCGGTCAGCAGGTGCGCCCGGGGGTCGGAGCGGGCGGCGGCCTCGGTCATGGTGCGGCGCGCGATCATCAGGTCGGCCCAGGAGTCGTCCCGGGTGAGCAGCGCCGAACCGTGGCCGTTCGTGCCGTTGGTGCCGTTCGACGTGCCGTTGGGGGCGGCGCCGTCGCCCTCGAAGGGGATCCAGTACGCGCGGCTGTCGCCGACCCAGCCGATGGTGACGCTCCCCTGCCCCACGACGGCCGAGACGTAGGTGCAGGCGGGCGGGTTGTGCGGCGACTCGGCGAGACGGGTCACGGCGCTGTTGGCCCGGTCGACGGCGCCGCGCGTCGCGTCCTCCGGCCCGTCGCCCTCGACCAGCCGCTCGGCCAGCGTCACCACCCCGGTGTCGGCGGCGACCTGGGCGGCCCGGTCCGAGCCGGGCGCGGAGGCGACGCCGTCGCACACCACCGCGCACACCGTGCGGGGCAGCGCGGCCATCGCGATCGCGTCCTCGTTGCGGCCCCGGCGGTGCCCGAGATCGCTGATCCCGGCGGCCCGCACCCACCCCGCCGCCGGACCGGCCAGCTCGATCTCGACATGCTCGTTGCCGGCCGGCCGGCGCAGCCCGCAGTCGCCGCAGTAGCCCTCGGCATCGATGTCGGTGCCGCCGCAGTCGCCGCAGGCGGGGCCCGGTTCGGTCCGGGTGCGCCGGGACGAGGTCTCCAGCACCGCTTCGGGACGGATCTCCGGGATCTCGATGACGGCGCGCGGACCGTGCGGCGCCCGCCCGCACGCCTCGCAGAACCGGTCGCCCGGCTCCAGCGGCTCGCCGCACCAGGGGCAGGACAGCACCACGTCCTCGTCACCCGCTGGCTCGTGCCCGCCGCCGTTCTCACCCGTGCCGTCGTCCATCGTCAGAACAGCGTCCTCGGACGTACGGCGTTGGCCCGTTTGACCAGGGCGTGGCGGTCACCGGCACCGTCGGCGAGCTTGGCCAGCAGCCGGTAGGTGCGCTCCAGCCTGAGCCGCAGCGCCGGCTCGGTGAGGGGCGTCCCGAGCAACTCCGTGGGCCGCCCCTCCGCGGCCTCGCCCCCCGCGTCGCCGCCCTCGGCGGCCCGGCGCTTGGCGGCGGGCGTCAGCACGGGCGAGGGCATGGGGCCGGGCGTCGCCCACGCCTGCGCCCTCAGCCAGGCCAGCCCCGCCTCCAGCACCTCGGCCGCGTAGGCGTTGTAGCGCTCGGTGTCGAGCCGCAGCCCCTCCAGGCGGCGGCCCGCGCCGACGAGCGCGGCGGCGTCCAGCTCCGACGGCCTGCGCCCCCGGACGGCCGTGACGACCGCGGCGAGCTGCGCGGCAAGGTAGTTGCTGGAGATCCGCGGGACCGAGTCGAGCACCTCCTCGGCGCCCTTGCGGTCGCGCACCTCCAGCCGCACCCGGGCCAGCCCGAACGCCGCGCTCACGAACGTCGGATCGGTCCGCCACACGGTCTCGTAGTAGCGGGCGGCCTTGGACGTGCCGCCCTCGCACTCGTAACAGAACGCCAGCGCCAGCTTCGGCGCCGTCTCGCCCGGCATCAGGTCGTACAGGTCGTCGAAGATCTCCGACGCGTCGCGGAAGCGCCCGGCGGCCAGCGCGGCGGCGCCCCGGTACCAGTCGGCCCGCCAGTCGTCCGGCTGGCCCGCCGCGATGTCGTCCAGCACCCGGCCCGCCGCGTCCAGCTCGCCCAGCTCGATCCGGACCCGCGCCAGCGCCAGGCTCACCTCGGTCGACGGCATGGGCGCGGCGGCCAGCGCCGCGGCCAGCTCCTCGGGGTCGCGGGCGGTGAGACCGGCGAGGAACCCCGCCGCCGGGTCGGAACCGGCCACCAGCGGCACGGGCAGCGCCACGGCCGCGGCGACGGGCGAGAGCGGCGCCAGCACCGGGAGCATCCCGTCGGCCGCCGTACCGGTCAGGGCGGGCCGCGCGGCACCGCGGGCGCCGGCGGTCCGGTGCGCGCCGTTCGCCCGCGGCAGGACGACCCCGGCCGCCGGCCCGCTCACGATCTCCGTGCCGGCGGCGTGCTGCTCCGGGCCGAACAGCGCCGACGGCGCCGGGCGCGGGCGCGCGTCGTCGGCCGACAGCACCTCCCGCAGCACCCCGGTGAGCTGCTCGGCCATCTCCTCGGCGCTCTGGAACCGCAGCGCCGGATCCATGTGCGTGGCCCGGCGCAGCAGCCGGTAGTACGACTCGTACCGCACCAGCAGCGGCACCTCGTCCCGCGGCGGCAGGCTGCGCAGGTGGCGCCCGGTGTAGCCGCGGAACGGGAAGCTCAGCACCGCCAGCGCGCGGCCCACCGTGTAGAGGTCCGAGCTCACCGACGGGCCCTGGTCGGCGATCTCCGGGGCCTGGTAGCCGGGCGTGCCGAAGATCGGGCTGTTGACGTCGAACGCCCGCCGCACCCCGCCCAGGTCGATCAGCTTGAGCTGCTCCTCCGACTGGATCGCGTTGTCGGGCTTGAAGTCGCAGTAGAGCAGGCCGACCCCGTGCAGGTAGCCGAAGGCGCGCAGCACCTCCAGCCCGTACGCGATCACCTGCCCGAGCGGGAGCGCGGCGTGCTCGCCCTCCTCCCGGCGGCGGCGCAGCAGGATGTCCTTCAGGGACCGGCCGCCGACGTACTCCATGACGATGTAGCCGGACCCGCCGTGCCGCACGAAGTTGTAGATCTTGACGATGTTGGGGTGCTCGACCTCGGCCAGGAACGCCCGCTCGGCGGTCGCGGCGGCCAGCGAGTCGGAGTCGCCGGTGTCCAGCAGGCCCTTCAGCACCACCCAGCGGCCGCTGACGTTGTGGTCGCGGGCCAGGTAGACCCAGCCGAGACCGCCGTGCGCCAGGCAGCCGAGGACCTCGTACTGCCCGCCGAGCCAGTCGCCCGGGTTCAGCTTCGGATTGAACGAGAACGGGTGCCCGCAGCTCTTGCAGAAGCCCTCCGTCCGGCCCCGACGCCCCTCCCGGCCGCGCCCCACCGGAGCCTCGCAGCGGCTGCAGAACCGGCGGTTCTCCGGGACCTCCGGCCGCTCCATGACCGCGTCGGCGGGATCACGGTACGGGACGGGCGGCACCTCCACCAGCCCGGCGCCGAGCATGCCGCGCCGCGCCTGCGCGGTGGAGCCCGTCCCGCCGCCGCCCATGGTGCCGCGCGTCGCGGTCCGGCCGGACGAGCCCCGCGACCCGCGGGACCCGGACGACGCCCCGCCCGAGCCCGATCCGGAGCCGCCGGAGGAGGGGGCGGCCATCGCGGCGGGGGTCGTGGGCGACACCGAGCCCTCCTCGGGCGGCGCCGACCCCGGCAACCGCGCCCCGGAGGCCGTCCCGGCCGTCTCGACCGGCGCCGCCGAAGCGCCGGAGATCGGGGCCATCCCGCACAGATCGCAGAAGCCGTCCTCCACACTGCCCGAGCAGTCCACCTGGTCGCACAGCGTCATCGGCCCGCCTCCGTCCCGCCGCCGCCCTCGCGCTCCTTGATCGCCCGCTGGTACTCGGCCAGGGCCGCCGTGGCCCGGCGCAGATCGCACGGCGCCGTCCACAGCAGGCCCCGCGCCCGCCCGTACAACGCGGTCAACCGCTCATCCTCCGCGAACCCCAGCCGCCCCGCCTTCGCCCGGTACGCCTCCAGCCGCCCCCGCAGCTCGCCCCGCCGATCCAGCAGCCCGGTGCTCAGCGCCAGGTTGTCGCGGGCCCGCTCCAGCGCCGCCCCGGTCGCCCGATCCAGCTCGGCCACCCGCGCCGCCAGCTCCGCCCACCGGCCCGCCCGCCGCAGCCCCTCCAGATCGGCCAGCCGGTGCCGCAGCCCGCCGCCCAGCGACGGCGGCTCCGGCAGCCCGGCCGCCTCGATCTTCACGGTCGCGGTGGTGCGCGCCTCCCGGGCCCGCCGCTCGGCCTCCTCCACGTCGTCGATCGACGCCGTCACCACCGCCAGCCGCTGCTCGTACCCGTCCCGCAGCCGCGCCGCCTCCGCCAGCGACCCGCGCAGCGCCTCCAGCGCCACCCGCACCCGGTCCAGCCGGGACGTGTCCGCGCGGCCGTCGCTCACCAGCGCCAGCGGATCGGTACGGGCCAGCTGCCCCAGCGCGGACAGCTCGCGGCCCAGCCGGTCCAGCTCGGGATGGCGGGAACCGTCCAGCCCCTGCGCCAGCCGCGCCGTCTCCCGCCAGGTCTCCTCCACGTCCTCCAGCGGGACCAGCAGCGCCGTCCACGCCGCGTCCGCCGCCGCGACCACCTCGGCCGCGCGCGCGTACCCGGCCTCCATCTGCGCCACCGCCTCGTCCAGCGTGATCCGCTCCCGGGACTCGCCCAGCAGCGTCCGCCGCTCCAGCGGGATCTCGCCGCCCGGCACGTCCACCGACTCGCCCGCCAGCAGCCCGGTCAGCTCCACCAGCACCGCCGGACCCGGCCGGCCGTGCCGCGCCCGCAACTCCTCGACCTCGGCCAAAACCCGCTGGTACGCGTCGTACAGCCGCCAGACCAGGGCGATCTCCGCCCGGGCGTCCTCCCACCGCCGCCACGTCTCCCCGGCCAGCCGGGCGCCCTTCAGCAGCCGGTTGCCGTCGTGGCCCTCAAGATCGAGCAGCGCGGCGGAGATCTTCTCCTTCTCCTCCCGCAGGCCCCGCAGGGCGTGGTCGATCCCCTCACGGCTCATGGGCGCGGCAGCGCCGGCCCCGCTCTCGTTCACTCAAGCCCCGCGTTCCTGGTCCCCGTCGGTCAGGGGGTCGGTCGCCCGCACACGTGTCCCGCCCCCAGGATCCGGCGTACGCTCACTCACCAGTGTGATCGGTGACACTTTTCAGGACAAGCCGCCCCCGGAGCCGCCCAGTGATCGCCGCATGAATACCCCGCCGCCGATGACCGCGGAACCCGCTGGCCGCGTCCGGTCACCCCGCCCTCCGGCGCCCCGCCGCCGGGGGATGAGGCGATCATCACCTCCGCGGTGCTTGCAAACCGGGAACCACCTGGTATGAGGTGACGTTGCGATAAGGAACGATCCCCGATCGAGAGGAGTTGAGAGTCCGCAGTGTCGGACCCCAGTCATAGACCCGGCGAACCCGCCGGCCGGCGCGCCTCGGCAGCACGGGGCGCGTCATGCTGACCGCGACCTTGGGCGTCCTCGCCGTGTTCGTGCTGACCGCGGCGACCGGATACTTCGTGGCCCAGGAGTTCGCGTTCGTCGCCGCCGACCGCGCGCGGCTCACCGAGGCGGCCGACCGGGGCGACATCGGCGCCCGGCGCTCCCTCAAGGTCATCGGACGGCTCTCCTTCATGCTGTCGGGCGCGCAGCTCGGCATCACCATGACCACCCTGGTGGTCGGATTCATCGCCAAGCCCGCCCTGGCCGAACTGATCGAACCCCTCCTGCGCGTCACCGGCGTACCGCTGGGCGCCACCGGGGCGATCGCGCTGGCCACCGGATTCGTGGTCGCCACCCTCATCCAGATGCTGCTCGGCGAGCTGTTCCCCAAGAACCTGGCGTTGGCCCGCGCCGAGCAGCTGGCCCGCGCCCTGGCCGCCTCCACCCTCGTCTACCTGACGATCTTCGGCCCCATCATCCGGCTGTTCGACCGCTCCGCCGAGAAACTGCTGCGCGCCGTGGGCGTGGAACCGGTCGAGGAACTCCACAGCGGCGCCACCCTGGAGGAGCTCGGCGAGATCATCGGCCGCTCGCACAGCGCCGGGCTGCTGCCCGCCGACCTGTCCGGGCTGCTGGACCGGGCGCTGTCGTTCGGCGACCGCACCGCCGACGAGGTCATGGTGCCGCGGCCCCAGGTCGACACCCTGCCCGGCGACGCCACCGTCGCCGAGCTCACCGAGCTCATCGCCGCCACCGGCCACACCAACTACCCGGTGTACGGGCAGGACGTCGACGACGTCGTCGGCGTCGCCGGCGCCCGCGAGGTCGCCGACGACACCCTCGACCCGTCCACCCCGGTCCGCCGCATCGCCCGGCCGGCACTGCTCGTCCCGGGCAGCCAGCCGCTGTACGGCGTGATCGAGCACATGCGCGACAGCGGCGAGGAGTTCGCCTGCGTCGTCGACGAGTACGGCGGCCTCGCCGGCATCCTCACCTTCGAGGACGTCGCCGAGGAGCTCGTCGGGGAGATCACCGACGAGAACGACGCCGCCGAGCAGGCGCCCACCGCCGCCGCGGACGGCTCCTGGGTCGTCGACGCCGGCCTGCGCGTCGACGAGGTCGGCCGGCTCACCGGCCTCGACCTCCCCGAGGGCGAGGCGTACGACACCCTCGGCGGCCTCATCATGGCCCGGCTGCGCCGCCTGCCCGCCCCCGCCGACCGCCTCACCATCGACCTGGACGACGGCGCCCGGGTCGAACTGGAGGTCATCACGGTGCACCGCCGCGTCCCCGACGACGTCCGGCTCCGCACCCTCCCGGCCCTCGTCCCCGCGGGAGAGGCCCCGTGACCACCCTGCTGATCACCGTGCTGCTCCTGCTCGGCAACGGCTTCTTCGTCGCCTCCGAGTTCGCGCTGGTCGCCGCCAACCGGCCGCAGCTGGAACGGATCGCCGCCCGCGGCAGCCGTCCCGCCGCGGCCGCCGTCGCCGGCACCCGCGAGCTGTCGCTGATGCTGGCCGGCGCCCAGTTCGGCATCACCATGTGCTCGCTGGGCCTGGCCATCGTCACCGAGCCCGCCTTCGAGCACTTCCTCGAACCGCCGCTGCACGCCCTCGGCGTCCCCGAGGCCGGCTCCAAGGCCATCGCGCTCGCCACCGCGCTCGCCGTGGTGACGTTCCTGCACATGGTCATCGGGGAGATGGCGCCGAAGTCGTGGGCGATCGCCCACCCGGAACGCTCCGCGCTGATCCTGGCGCTGCCGTTCCGGGCGTTCGCGAAGGTGTCCCGGCCGATCCTGGCGTCCCTCAACAGCGTCACCAACGGGCTGATCCGGCTCATCGGGATCACCCCCAAGGACGAGCTGGACGACCACACCGACCCGCAGCGGCTCGGCCACCTGCTCGGCGAGTCCCGCCGGCTCGGCCTCATCGGCCGGCACGACCACGAGCTGCTGCGGCGCGCCATCTCGGCCCGCGAGGTGACCGTCGGGCACCTGGTCGTCCCGCGGACCGAGGTGACCACCATCGAGGCCGACGCGACCGCCGCCGGGATCCGCCGCACCGCGACCGCCAGCGGGCACAGCCGCCTGCTGGTCCGCAACGCCGACGGGACGATGGCGGGCATCGTCCACGTGCGGGCCGCCGTCACCGAACCCGACGGCGAGCGCCGCGCCGCCGAGCTGGCTCACCCGGCGCCCGTCCTGACCGCGGGCACCACCGTCCTGGACGCGGTCACCAGCCTGCGCCGCGACCGCGCCCAGCTGGCCGTCGTCAACGACGCCCAGGGCGCCTTCGCGGGCATCGTCACCCTGGACGACCTGCTGGCCGAACTCCTGGCGACCAACCCGCACTAACGTTGCGAGCATCTCGCGCCTGCGCAGCCCGCGTAGGTGTCGAGATGCTGCAACGGGATTCCTGGCGCATCCTGACCCCATGGAGGGACATCAGCACCACCACCGGCGGCCCCACTCCCACGCCTCCTCCGACAAGGTGGACGCGGCCATGGAATCGAGCGCCGAAGGCATCCGCGCCCTATGGATCTCCCTCGTCGTCCTAGGGGCCACCACCGTGCTCCAAGCGATCGTGGTCGCGATCTCGGGCTCGGTGGCGCTGCTGGGCGACACGCTCCACAACGCCGCCGACGCCCTCACCGCCGTCCCCCTCGGCATCGCGTTCCTCCTGGCCCGCCGCCCGCCCACCCGCCGCTACACCTACGGGTACGGACGCGCCGAGGACGTCGCGGGAATCCTCATCGTCCTCACCATCGCCGCGTCCGCCCTCGCCGCCGGCTACACGGCCCTGGAGAGACTCGCCGACCCCCGGCCGGTCACACACCTTTGGGCCGTCGCCATGGCCGCCCTCATCGGCTTCACAGGCAACGAACTCGTCGCCCGCTACCGCATCCGCGTGGGCCGCCGCATAGGCTCCGCCGCCCTCGTCGCGGACGGCCTCCACGCACGCACCGACGGCTTCACCTCACTCGCCGTCCTCCTAGGCGCGGGCGGCGTCGCCCTGGGACTCCCCTGGGCCGACCCCGTCATCGGCCTCCTCATCACCCTCGCGATCCTCGCCGTCCTCCGGCAGGCCGCCCTGGAGATCTGGCACCGCCTCATGGACGCCGTCGACCCCGACCTCGTCGACAAGGCCGAAGCCGCCCTCACCTCAACACCAGGCGTCCTGGACGTGGGCGACATCCGCCTCCGCTGGATCGGCCACCGCCTCCGCGCCGAATGCGACGTCATCGTGGACCCGTCCGCCACCCTCGTCCAAGCCCACCGGATCGCCGTGGACGCCGAACACGGCCTCCTCCACGCCCTCCCGCGCCTCACCGGTGCCCTCGTCCACCCCGATCCCGAGCCCCGCGATGGCATAGATCACCACGCCGCGCTGAGCGCTCATCGCGTGTGAGACGTTATTCCCAGTACAAGGGGGAATGGATAGGCCCCGAACCGATGGAACGGGATGACGGCGTGGAGCACTCACCAGGAACGGGCCCGACCAACGACGAGGACCCCGGCCACCTGACCAAAGACCCCTCGAAGGCCACCGGCCCGTACGCCGACGCCGACCTGGCCACCCGCCCCCTCCCCCAGGTCACCCCGGCCGCGGGCCCCCAGACCACCGACCCCACCCCCAGCGCCCAGACGGACGAACTGAACCCGCCGCCCGAAGCCACCATGCTCCCCATGGCGGACGACCCGCAGACCGTCCAGGACGTGACCAAACTGGCCGAGGCCCTCACCGCGACAACCGACCCCGCCGACAACGAGATCGCGGCCCCCGAAGCACAGCCGCCAGGCCCACCGGCCGACACCACAAGACCGCTACCGGCCGCGCTCGTCAACGAACTCGAAGCACCGGACACAGCCACGGCCGACCCCGCAGAAGCCGATGCGACAGCCACCGACCCCAACGCCCCGCAAGCGGAGGCCACGGCGCTCCACCCCACACCAGAGGTCTCTGCCGACTCAACACCCCCGGCAACGGACGCGTCCAACGAGGGCCTCACGCCAACGACAGCCGCAGACAGCACCCCCCAGCAAGACACCGAACCCGTGAGCACGACCGCTCCCACACCGCCGAAGGCGGGCAGGCCCGTAGACACCACGCGGACGCCGGCAGTAACCACGGGCGACATTCCCGAGGCGGACGTCCCGAGCTTGCACCATGCCCCTCCGGGCAGCGAGCCCGAAGCGGAGCCGCGCTCACCAGCGGAGACCAACACCCCCGCGCTGCCAACGACCGCCGCGAGCGCGTCCGCAACAAAGGACCTCCCGCCGACGACACCGTCCACGGTCACCGGACCGACCGTGGACGAACCGCTGGAGGCCAGCCCACCCGCAAACCCCACCCCCGCGCCCGCGGCATCCATCGGCAACGTTCAAAGGACGGACGCACAGAACGTGAGCCCGGACGATGCCGCGACCGGCCCGGAAGCGGAGATGGGCTCACCAGCGCAGGTCGACACGCCCACGTTGGTAGCGTCCACCAGCGGAACCAACGCGGAAGACGAGGACACGGACGTCCCAGAGGCCGAAGCCACAGCGCTCGACCACACACCACCCAGCACCGCCGACGACGGTTCCGTGCCGCCGGAAGTGGACGCGCCCGCGAAGAGCGAGTCGGGCCTGGAAGCAACTGCCCCTGACGAAAGCGATGCCCCTGCCGCGAACGCCGAGAGCACGGGCCTGCACGAGCCCGAAGCGGGCTACGCCGTGACCGGTCCGGAAGCGGAGGTCGGCACACCCACGCTGGCAGCGTCCACCAGCGGAAGCGACGCGGAAGACGAGGACACCCCGAAGGCTGAAGCCACGGCGCTCGCCCACACGCCACCGAACACGGGCGCCGACGGTGTTTGTGCGGAGCTGCTGGAGGTTTACGAGGGGCTTGAGCGGCGGCTTCGGGACGGGGAGACCAAGGCCGTCGGGTGGCGGGGGCAGTTGGCGGCCTTGCGGGCGATGCGGGAGCGGAGGGTCGCGGGGGACTGGGACGAACTGGCCCGGCTGCTGCTGAACGCGGAGCCCTCGGATGTTGTCTGGGACGAGGCCGTCGGCGAGGTCGTTCAAAGGCTGCTGGCCGGACGTGAGCGGGTTCTGGTGCTGGCGCCCACGGACGAGCGGGCGCGGGAGGTCGTCCAGGGGCTCGGCGATGATGTGTACGCGCTGCTCATCGACGGTGAGGAGCGGCCCGTCGTGGCGGGGCGGCCGCTGCGCGAGATGGGGTCGAACGGGACGGTCGAGTTCAGGCCCGTGAAGCCGGAGGACCTGGAACCGAAGGAGCCGGAGCCCGAGGCGCCGGAGTTCGAGGCGGTCGAGGCTCGGCTTCAGGGGGTCGTCGTACGGCCCGTGGGCGAGGCCTGGCGGCAGGCGTGGGTCACCGAGGCGAAGATGCTGCAGCGCGGCCTGCTGTGGCTGGAGCAGTGGCCGCGGGACCTGGCGACGCTGGAGGCGTTGCAGGACGCCCGCGAACGGCGCCGGGAGGAGTTGGACGCCGAGCTGGCGGGGCTGGCCACGCGGATCGAGGAGACGCGGGGCGCCGTCGAGGAGGCCGAGCGGGCCGGAGCGCAGGCCGCCGAGGAGGCGGAGCGGCTGGAGGAGGCACAGGCGCAGATCTCGGCGGAGCTGGCCGGGCCGCTGTCGGAGGCGCAGCGGTTGCAGACGGACGCGGACGCGACGGCGGACGAGGCGGGGCGGCTCACCCGTACCGCGGAGGCGACCCGGGCGCGGTGCGAGGCGTTGGACCAGCGGGACGGCCAGGCGCGCACGGAGTTGCAGGCGGCGCAGCAGCAGGAGGAGTCGCTGACCGCGGACCTGAGTCGGGCGCGGGACGATCTGCCGCGGGCAGTCGAGGAGGCGGACCGGCTGGTGGCGGAGTCGGCGGCGGCCGACGCCGACGGGCACACGAAGTACTACCGGTTGGCGGCGGCGGAGTCGGCGCTTGCGGCGCGGCGGCGGAAGCTGACGCTGGGGCAGCGGCTGCACGTGGCGGCGCCGCCCCCGGAAATCAAGGAGTTGCGCGCCGAGGTGAAGGCGCTCAGCAAGTCGGCGGACGAGGCGGCCGAGCGGGCGGGACAGGCGAAGCAGGCCGCGGAGCGGGCGCACGGTTACCGGACGCAGTTGGAGTCGTTCATCAACGAGGGCGGGGCGCGGCTGGCGCAGGCGCAGGAGGCGCAGCGGCAGCTCGGCGCGGAGCTGGCCCGGCTGGTCCCGGAGCGCGAGGCGGCGGCGGCCGATCACCAGGAGAAGGCGCGGCTGGCGGCCGAAGCGGTGCAGCGTGCGACGCAGGCCAGTGCGCTGGCGGTGGAAGCGCAGCGGGTGGCGCAGGAGATCGAGGGACGGCTCGCGGCGGCGCGGCAGGCGCACGAGGCGGCCCGGGCCGCGTACGAGCGCGCGGGCGCGGAGGCGGAGGCGGCCCGGACGAGCCTGGCGGAGGCCGGGGCGCTGCTGGAGCGCCGGAAGGTCGAGGCCGAGGAGGAGCTCTCGACGCGTTCGGCGGAGTTCGAGGCGGCGACGGAGGCGGAGGCCCGTTCACGGGAGAAGGTGCAGGAGGTCTGCGGCGGGGATCCGGTCGACCGGGAGTTGCTGGCGGGGTACCAGGGCCGGGCGATGGCGCGGATCGAGCAGTTGTCGCACTACGTCGAGCACGCCGAGACGGGCCGTGCCGCGTCGGACGAGGCGGCCGAGGTGCTGCTGCGCACGGCGGACCTGGTGTGCGGGACGCCCGCGACGCTGGGCGCGTCAGGTGCTGAGGCGGAGTTCGACGTCCTGCTGCTGGCGGGCGCCGGGGCGTTCAACGAGGCGGACTTTCTGGTGGGGGCGGTCCGGACCCGACGCTGGGTGCTTCTGGGGTACGACGGCGAGACCCCGTCCGCGTATTCGGAGTACGCGGACGGGGTGCGGCTGACGCGGTCGCCGTTCGGCCGTTAGTCGTCGTCCCCGAGCACGAGGTTGAGGACCCAGCCGACCACGCCGACGACGATGGCGCCTGCGAAGGCGGGCCAGAAGCCGTCGACGTTGAAGGCGAGGTCGAACTCGTTGGCGATGTAGCCGGTGAGCAGGAGCAGCAGCGCGTTCACGACGAGCCCGATGAGGCCCAGGGTGAGGACGTAGAAGGCGCAGCCCAGAGTCTTGACGATGGGTTTGATGAGGACGTTCACCAGCCCGAAGATCACCGCGACGCCGAGCAGTGTCAGCGCGCGGCGTCCGGCGGTGTCGCCCTCGACGTCGATGCCGGCGATCAGCACGGTGGCGACCCACAGCGCGACCGCGGTGATGCCTACCTTGAGAATTATCCGCACATCACGATCCTGCGCCGCCGATGCCCCGTCCACCATCAGCCCGTATGGGGATTTTCCCGGATGCGCATCTCATCATGAGGAACGACTCCCCGGCGTCCTACCCATTCGAGGATGGGGTCCAGGTCGAGGGGTTCGGCGGTCGGGGCATCGGACCGGCGCGACCGGAAACGACGGTCAGGATGACGACGCCGAACGAGAAGGGTCCTCATGATCGCGAAGTTGTACGAGCGGTGGCTGCTGGAGATGTGGGCCGGAGACTTCCGGCTCGCCCACGAGCTGGTCACGCCCGGTTTCGTCGGGCACTGGCCGGGCGTGGAGGTACGCGGGCCCGAGCGGCTGATCGAGATGCTCGCGCAGGGTCACGCCCCGTTCGCCGACGTCACGGTGGCGTTGGACGTGGGGCCGATCGTGGACGGTGACCGGGTCGCCGCGCGGTGGACGTTCGGCGGGCGCTACAGGGGAGGAATGCCGGGGGCGACGGCACCGGAGGGCACGAGCGTCTCGTTCAGCGGCCACGACATCCTGCGCGCCGAGGGCGGCCGGTTCGCGGAGTACTGGGTGATCTCCGACGTCCAGACCTTCTCCCGGCAACTCGGCCTGGGCTAGACCGAACCCTCGCCACCGAACGCCCCTGTCCCGGGATCCCGTTGGCCGACACCGCAGGACCGGCGTGAGCCCTCCGGCGGCCGTTACCTCGCTCCAGGCGGCCGGCGTTTGAGATGATCTCAACTTGTCGGGCAGACACGAATGTTCCTGTGAAGGGTGTCGCGTTGAGGCAGGACGGCTGGCGGCAGGCGGCGGACGCGGACGGTCAGGTACTGGCGGGCCGGTACCGGCTGACCGGCCTGCTGGGCCGGGGCGGCATGGGAGCGGTCTGGCGGGCCCACGACGAGCAGCTCGACCGTGAGGTGGCGGTCAAGGAACTGCGCCTGCCCGAGCAGCTGGACGACGCCGCACGGCAGACCTGGATCGCCCGGCTGGACCGGGAGGCACGGGCCGCGGCCGGGCTCAGGCATCCCGGGATCGTCACCGTGCACGACCGCGTGACCGGCGATGACGGCCGCCCCTGGATCGTCATGGAGCTCGTACGGGGGCGTTCCCTGGACGACCTGCTGAAGGCCGAGGGGCGGCTGCCGCCCGTCCGGGTCGCGCAGATCGGGTTGCAGGTGCTGGACGCTCTGCGCGCGGCTCATCGGGCGGGCATCACGCACCGCGACATCAAGCCCGCCAACGTCCTGCTGGAGAACGACCGCGCCGTCCTGACCGACTTCGGCATCGCGGCCGTCGAGGGCGATGCGACCCTGACCGGAACGGGCGTGGTTCTGGGCACTCCCGCGTACATGTCGCCCGAGCAGGTCCGAGGCCAGGAGGCCACGGCCGCCGCCGACCTGTGGTCACTCGGCGCCACGCTCTACACCGCCGTGGAGGGACGCCCCCCGTTCGAGGGCGCCAGCACCGGCGCGGTCTTCATCGCCATCGCCACCGAGGACCCTGCCCCACCCGCGCACGCCGGCTCCCTCGAACCCATCCTCAGAACGCTGTTGCACCGCGACCCGTCCCAACGCCCCACCGCCGATCACCTGCACGCCCAGCTCGCCTGGCTCGTCCAGGGCCGCCAACCCGCACAGCCGCCCGTGCCGCCGACCGTCCGGCATCCACCCTTTCCGCGGCCGCCGAAACGCCCGGCCCTCTCGCGGAAGAAGAAGATCGTCGGCCTCGTCCTCATCGCGGCCACCGCCGTCCTGGCGGTCGCCCTCACGGCGACCTTGGCGGTGCCCGCGTACCAGGAGAGGCAGGAGAACCAGCGCTACGAGGCGAACATGAGCACCATCGCCGGGATGGGGACGATCCCGGGCTCATCGACCGACCTCAGCCGAGAGGATGAAGGCGAGGTGGAGGTGACATCGGTCCTGTGCGAGGACGCCTCCTCCGACCGATGCGACGTGAACGGCCAGGTCAACACCGTCATCAACTGGTTCCGGGCGCAGTCCGTCGTGCGGTCGGTGATCCTCAACGACCCCAGGGACGAGTGCGACGATTACGCCGGCTGTCGGCTCTCGGTCCTCACGCAGAGCTCGGTGGAGATCACCTACGTCAGCATCTCCGTCGAACGCGGAACGACCAGCCAATCCGACAAGGTCCTCGTCCTCGAATTCACCGTCGACTGACGCCCGGCGGCCCAGCCGCCTCGGCCTGGCAGCTCCCCGTCGGCCCCCTGGGCTCGATCGTCCTGCTCGGCGCAGGCCGGGCCCCAAACTGAGATCGTCCTCCGGCATCCTGGCCTCGACCAGCTCGGCCAACCGCGATGAACCGGCCGACCGGGCGACGCCTCCAGCACCGACCCGGCATCCCAGGCAACGTCGGCGGTCACATCATGGGCGGGATCTGGTGCTTGGGGTCGTCGAGCCATACGCGTTGGGTGTCTGGGGTGATGGTCAGGCCGAAGCGGGTCAGGGCTGGGCGGCCCCATCGGATCCATTGGAAGTAGGCGGCGCCGAGACCACGTGCCGTTCACCGACCCGCTTACACAGCAGGGCGGCGGTCCAGCCCGTGCCGATGTTCAGCACCCGCTGTCCGCGCAACGGGTGCGGCAGTTCGAGGAAGGGCAGGACGATGTTCGGTGCCGACAGTGACGAGGTGGGCTGGCGCGGCTCGTCAACGGCCTCCCACCACGCGGCGGGATCCTTGCGGGCGTCGATCCTGTAGCGCGGGTCGGTAGCCGGATTGGCCCACGCCGCCGAAGGCGCGAACAGGTGGCGAGGGACTTCACGCAGCACGGCCCGCCAGGAGTCGTCCCTCATGTAGCCCGCAAAGCAACGCCTCGGTCCCGCTGCTCAGCCCCGGCCCGGTCACGTCCAGGTAGCGCACCACCACCGGCTCCGCCGACGTGCCACGCGATCTGGACGGCTCACCGACATGGCGGGCCGCTTCTGAGCAGCCGGGACGGGCAGAGGCTTCGCCGTCGTCGGCCGAGGAGTCGCCGAAGGCGGTGGGCGCTGCGGCCAACGTCGCGGCGCGCTTGGCCTGGCTGATGACGTCGAAGAGCCGGCGCATTCAAGCATCCACCCGCCGCCCGGTGCCACCGCGGCAGCGAGCCGCCTATGGCTCCGCCCGTAGCCCACCTGACTGCCCGGCGGGTCCGCCGTTCAGGGCCTCACTCCACGAGAATGCGAGCGCGATGTTGACGCTGAGTGATGGCTCGGTGCACCCCGCGCGGAGGACGCCCCCGATGCCGGCAGTACGGCGTAACTGTCGCTTTCGCTGCTCCGTGCATTCTTACGAGGTGCCTGTCGTCGGCTCGCCACGTCCCGAGGAAGTACCGCTCAGGACCCGTTTCCGCGGACGTCAGAACAAGAAGGCGCTCAGGCGCCGAGGTGAAAGTCAGCAGGGGTTGTGGCGCGCCCGGTCGAGCGATCAGGGCGGACGCGCTGCAGGCCGCCGCCCGGTTTCGGGGCGACCGCCTGCAGTGAAGAGGCGCGTTCAGTCCTTGGTGCGGTCACTGGAGGTGATGGTTCAGTTCCCGGAGCCGACGATGGCGGTGACGCGGATCTCCACGCGCATGGCGGCGAGGCCGAGGACCGTGACGCCGGTCTCGGTCCAGATCGGCGCGCGGCCGCCGAGGCGACGGCGGAACTGCTCGGCCATGACCGCGTTGACGTCATCGCCGATGGCGTCATCTCCCGGTGCGACCTTGTGGTAGGAGTTGACGTGGATGACGTCCTTCCAGGTCGCGCCGACCGTGGCGAGCGTGCGCTCCACATTGTCGAAAGCCTGGATGATCTCGTCTTCCAGCGAGTCGGGGATGACCAGGTCGTCATCCACCCCGGCCTGGCCGGAGGTCTCGACCCGATCGCCGACGCGGACGGCCCCGCTGTAGCCGAAGGCCTCGTGCAGCTTCTCGCCGTAGCCCGGAACGATGCCGAAGGTGACGGTGCTCATGATGCTTCCTCTTCCTGTGCATAGGGGTGCGTTCCCTCGTACATGAGTTCACGCGTAAAGTGATACTAGCAAGCAATGACTTCAAGCGCAAAGTGATGGCGGGCTTCGCCGGAGGGCGGGAAGATCCATGAGCAGCACGGGAGGGCCCATGAGCGGCACGGGCGAACACGGGGTCGATGAGGAACTGCGATGGCTCGACGAGCAGGAGAAGGCGGCGTGGACGGGGCTGATCTCCCTTGTCCTGCTGCTGCCCGGCAAGCTGGAGTCGCCGCTGCGGCAGGAACACGGCCTCACCCTGTTCGAGTACCTCGTGCTCAGCCACCTCTCCGAGGCCCCGCGGCGCACGCTTCGGATGGGAGAGCTCGCCTTCCTCGCCAGCGGGTCGCTCTCCCGCCTGTCCAACGTCATCAAACGCTGTGAACAGCGCGGCTGGGTCGTACGGACACCCGACCCGGCCGACGGCCGTTACACCCTCGCCGAACTCACCGACGCCGGCTTCGACATCGTGCACCTGGCAGCGCCCACGCACCTGCGCGCCGTCCGCCGCATCGTCCTCGACTCGCTCAACACGACCGACCAGAAGGCCCTCGCCCGCATCGCACAAAAACTCCACATCGTCCCCGACGACTTCGGCTGACAGCCGGCATCCCGGCCACGTTCGAGGCGCCGAACTGCGTCCACGGGTGGTGGTAGCCGTCCGGGAGCGTTTCGGCCGTCCGCTGCCGTTCATCGAGGTAACGCAGCGCGTCGTCTTCGCAGCCGCACTCATGGCAATGGGAGCGCGCCGTACATCGCTTGCAGTTCGACCGGGCCGTCCTCCAGCCGCGGGCGCAGCAGCCCGGCCGCCTCGGTGACGAGCTCGATCGCGCCGTCCAGGTCGCCCATCGAGCGCTGGACGATCGCCAGCG
The DNA here is from genome assembly GCF_055379765.1 of Actinomadura rugatobispora. Lineage (NCBI taxonomy): Bacteria > Bacillati > Actinomycetota > Actinomycetes > Streptosporangiales > Thermomonosporaceae > Actinomadura > Actinomadura rugatobispora. The sequence continues at coordinate 4,639,917 of NZ_AP029191.1, forward strand.
TCCACGCGGCCCAGGCCAGCGAGACGGGCCGGTCGGCGTCGTGCGTGGCACCGACGCTGCGGTCCGCGACCACCCTGGGCGAGGGCGTACACGTCCGACAGGATCGCGTTCGTGGTGCGGCGTCGTTCGCCTTCGGCGGCCCAGGCGGCGCCCCTGGCGTCCCGGCTCAGCCCGGGGAGGATGCCGCCGGGCTGTGCCACAGGCGCCAGGCGTGCGTTGCGCGCTTGGCCAGCGCGCCAGGTCGACGGGTTCGGGTGGGGCCGGGACGGTCAGCATCGCTTCACGGACGGCGTCGCGGATCGCCGGTAAGGCTTCGTGCGGGATGCGGGCGAAGGGCGCCATGGGGAGGGACGCGGTGTCCCCGAGGCTCATGTCGGTACCGGCCAGCAGCGCCACGTCTCCGACGCCGAGCGTTCGCCGCCTACCTCGCTGGGGAGATGGTGGCTACCGTTCGGCTTTTCCAGAGGACGTGCGTTGGTGGCAGGCTCAGGCCGCTTCTGGACGAGGTGACCGCTGTGACGGGCGCGCACCTTCGCTCTCTGCGTCCCTCTGCATGACGAGTCGCTCACGCAGCGGGCTCAGCAGCGTGCCACGCTCCTGGCCGATCCGGCTAGCTGGGGAGGCTCACGGCCTTCGATGCCCTGATGCTTCCCGTGTGCTTCTACTGACCTACGATCGCACGGGTGCATGTTCTCAATGCCGTTCAGGTTGCTCCGTCGGCGCCGTTGGCGGACGGAGAGGCAGGGCTCGCGTCCACGGTGAGTGCGGAGGGCGTGGTCGGGGTGCTCGCCACCCGCGAGCCCGGACTGGCCCGGGGCTTCGTCCACGGGCCGCACGGTGGCTCGATGCCGTTCTACCGGCCTTCCTGTACGGCGGTGCTCTACACCTACCGTGCGCATGAGTGGCATCGGCTGGAGCTGTCCCATCTGCCTGTGTCATACCCGGTGATCGCCCTGCTGCCGGACGGCGAGTTGCTGGTCGCGTGTCCGCGCATCCCGTGGGTCGACGGCCGGCCGGATCCCCGGAACGCCCATGTGTTCGGCCCGGACGGAGCACACCGGCGCTCCTTCGCGCTGGGCGACGACATCGAGCGGGTCTTCTCGGACGACTCCGGAACGATCTGGACCACGCACAACGAGGAAGGCTGGGGCGAGTCGTACGGTCTGGTGCGCCGGGACGTCCGGGGCGCATGGCTCTGGGACTCGGGGATCGCCTGCCAGGACGATGCCGTCAACTCCCACGCGGGCGTGACCTGGGTGTACCGGAGGCCCTCACTGGTCCGGTTGCAGGATGGCCTCGAGGCGGAATACGACAGTCCGGTGGACGGGGTTCACGCGCTCGCGTTCGAGGGGGACCGCCTGTTGCTCGCGGGGCCCGGCGAGCGGCTCTCGTGGTGCGGCTTGGTCGACGGTGAGGTCCGGTGGCTGGACGCCGCGGAGATCGCCGGACCGTTCGAGGACTGGCAGGTTCTCGACTGCCACGGTCCTCACCTGTATCTCCACGATCTCGGCGACGGCTATCACCGCGTGGCGATCACCTAGAGGGTCTGCCGCCGCGCGGCCGGGCGGCGCTGCCCGGCGCGCGTTCGGCGTCCCGGTCAGTCCTTGCGGTCGAAGAAGGTGGTGCGGGCGGCGGCGCCGGCGAGGGGGGTTTCGCGGGGGCCGGTCTGGTGGGGGGCGCCGGCCACGTGGCGGCCGGGGGCGGGCGGCTGCGGGGCGGCGGGGCCGGGACGGGGCGCGGGCGCCGGGGCGGGCTCGCCGCGGCGGACCTGGGCGAGTTCGCGCTGGAGGCGGCGCTTCTCCATTTCGAGGGTGGTCAGCGACTCCTCGTGCTCCTCGCGGAGGTAGCGGAGGTCGCGGCGGGTGCGCATGCGGCGTCCGAAGCCGACGATGGCGATCATCATGCCGAGCATGAAGACGACGGCCACGGCGGCTCCGGTGAGGAAGACCTGCCAGTGGGTGCTGACGCCGGGGACGGCGTAGCCGAAGATCGTGAGGGACGCCGAGCCGTCGTTGGCCATGACGATGCCGGCACCTGCTGTGACGGCCGCGGCGGCCAGGATCAGTCCGAGGAAGACCATGGGTCGTTCTCCTCTCCAGTTACTCTCCGGAGGCGGGCGGGGTTCACCCACCATGCCAGACTTGATCGTAATTTGCCTTAATTGCGGCATTTATCCTGGTCAGATGCTGTTCACCGCGAGCGACCGCCGGGATTCTCCCGGTATTCGCTGGGTAGTGGTTCGGTGCGGAAGATCCGAGCATCGAGCCGGGAGTGGTCCATGGACGCGCGGGACGCGCACGCGGTCGTCTTCGATCTGGACGGGGTCCTGATCGACTCCGAGCCCGTCTGGGAGGAGGTCCGCCGCGGCTACGTCGACGAGCAGGGCGGGGACTGGCGGCGCGACACCCAGGAGCGGCTCATGGGGATGAGCACCGAGGAGTGGGCCGCCTACCTGGCCGACGATCTGCTGGACGGCCGCCAGTCCCGCGACGAGGTCGCCTACGAGGTGATCGACCGGATGCGCCGCCGCTACTCCGTCCACCTGCCGCTGCTGCCGGGCGCCCTGGAGGCGGTGCGGCGGCTCGCCGAGTCGTTCACGCTCGGGCTGAACAGCTCATCCCCGCGGGCGCTCATCGAGCTGGTGCTCGCGGAGATGCGGATGGACGCCCTGTTCCGCGCCACCGTCTCCACCGAGGAGGTCGACCAGGGCAAACCGGCCCCCGACGGATACCTCACCGTCGCGGCGCGGATGGAGGTGGCGCCCGGGAGGTGCGTGGCGATCGAGGACTCCAGCAACGGTTTGCGGTCCGCGCACGCCGCCGGGATGAGGGTGATCGCGGTGCCGCGGCCGAACTACCCGCCCGCGCCCGACGCGCTCGCCCTGGCCGCGTACACGGCGGAGAGCCTGGACGGCGTCACCGCGGAGACCATCGCCCAGGTCGGCAAGGCCCCGGCTCCCTGAGAACGGCGGTCGAACGTCCGGGGAGGCCAATAGTATGAATCGGTGGTTTCCCCGGAGAGCGAGTTCCCGCCCGAGCCCGACTTCTACGAGCCCGAGTTCTACGACCGGGAGTACGAGCCCGCCGAGTTCGAACCCGAGGCCGCGCCGCCCGCGGCGCACGCGGCCGCCGAGGGCGAGGACGCGCTGGGCACGCTGCGGCGGGTGTTCGGGTACGAGGCGTTCCGGGACGGCCAGCAGGAGATCATCGACCATGTGATCGGCGGCGGCGACGCCCTGGTGCTGATGCCGACCGGTGGCGGCAAGTCGCTGTGCTACCAGATCCCCTCCCTGGTCAGGAAGGGCGTGGGCGTCGTCATCTCGCCGCTGATCGCGCTCATGCAGGACCAGGTGGACGCGCTGCGGGCGCTGGGCGTGCGGGCCGGGTTCCTCAACTCCACCCAGGACCTGGACGAGCGCCGCGTCGTCGAGGCGCAGTTCCTGGCGGGCGAGCTCGACCTGCTCTACCTGGCGCCCGAGCGGCTGCGCGTCCAGGCGACGGTGAACCTGCTCGACCGCGGCACGGTGGCGCTGTTCGCGATCGACGAGGCGCACTGCGTGGCGCAGTGGGGGCACGACTTCCGTCCCGACTACCTGATGCTGTCGGGCCTGCACGAGCGCTGGCCGGACGTGCCGCGGATCGCGCTGACCGCGACCGCGACCCCGGCGACCAAGGACGAGATCGCGACGCGGCTCGATCTGAAGGACGCCCACCATTTCACGGCGAGCTTCGACCGTCCCAACATCCGGTACCGGATCGAGCCGAAGTCCGACGCCAAGCGGCAGCTGCTGCGGCTGCTGACGGCCGAGCACGCGGGCGAGGCGGGCATCGTCTACTGCCTGTCGCGCAACTCCGTGGAGAAGACCGCTGAGTTCCTGACCGCGAACGGGATCGCGGCGGTGCCCTACCACGCGGGCCTGGACGCGGGCACGCGCGCCGCGAACCAGTCGCGGTTCCTGCGCGAGGACGGCCTGGTCGTGGTGGCGACGATCGCGTTCGGGATGGGCATCGACAAGCCGGACGTGCGGTTCGTGGCGCATCTCGACCTGCCCAAGTCGGTCGAGGGCTACTACCAGGAGACGGGCCGGGCGGGGCGGGACGGGCAGCCGTCCACGGCGTGGCTGGCCTACGGGCTGCAGGACGTCGTCAACCTCCGCAAGATGATCGAATCGTCGGAGGGCGACGAGGCGCACCGGCGCAGGCTGAGCCTGCACCTGGACGCGATGCTGGCGCTGTGCGAGACGCCCGCCTGCCGCCGGGTGCGGCTGCTGGACTACTTCGGCCAGGAGTCGGGGCCGTGCGGCAACTGCGACACCTGCCTGTCGCCGCCGGAGTCGTGGGACGGGACGGTGCCCGCGCAGAAGGTGCTGTCGACGGTGGTGCGGCTCAAGCGCGAGCGGCGGCAGAAGTTCGGCGCCGGGCATGTGATCGACATCCTGCGCGGGAAGAAGAACGCCAAGATCATCCAGTTCGACCATGACGCGCTGAGCACCTTCGGGATCGGCGCCGACCTGGGCGAGGCGGAGTGGCGCGGCGTCGTCCGGCAGATGCTCGCGCAGGGGCTGATGGCCGTGGAGAGCAACTACGGCGCGCTGGTCGAGACCGACGCCAGCGCGGCGGTGCTGCGCGGCGAGCGCACGGTGCCGATGCGGCGCGAGCCCGAGCGGGCGAAGGCCGCGGCCGGGAAGACCGGCGGCTCGGGCAAGGCGGGTGGCCGGGAGCGCAAGGCGCCGGTCGACCTGCCCGCGGAGGCCGTGCCGGTGTTCGAGCGGCTGCGGGCCTGGCGGGGCGCGACGGCCAAGGAGCAGGGCGTCCCCGCGTACGTGATCTTCCACGATGCGACGCTGCGGGAGATCGCCACCGCGCGGCCGGGGTCGCTGGCGGAGCTGAGCACGGTGAACGGGGTCGGTGAGAACAAGCTCGCCAAGTACGGGGAGCAGATCCTGGAGACCCTCGCCGCCACCGATTGATATTTCTTTCGACTTTCTACCTATCCCCAGGTCACTTATTCAGGTTCCCGGCAAAGCCCGGGAACGCAGGTCAGAGGCAAATGCACAATGTACGTTCGCGTGTTTTCCAACCTTTCCCGCAAACAGGCCGCGGAGGCATCCGGGATGGCGTGGACGCATGTGCGGCCCGGCGAGTTCATCGGGAACTACAAGAAACCCCCGCCGTCAGGCGAGGAAGGAATCAGACTTACGCGGAGCAAGGACAAGAATCGGAGATCTGCCGCCACGGCGGATCTCCGAAACCCCGGGCGCGGGCCTGCGGGCTGGTGCTAGCGTCTGTGATGCCTGGCCGGTGGGGACAAGCTGGCCGGGCCATGCTGGTCGAGCGGCTGGAGCACAAGGCGCCCGGCCGTGTGTACAAGATCGATCCCGCCTACACCTCGGAGTGTTGCTCGGCGTGCGGGACCACGGACCGGGGGCGCGTGAGAGCCAAGCGTGTTTCCGGTGCCGGTCCTGCGGCTACGTCGGCAATGCCGATGTGAATGCGGTTCGCAACATCGCGCGCGAGCCCAGGCTCGTGTGCACGGCGGCCGGACCGGCCGTTGCTGCGCGGGGACGCCCCGGGATACCAGGGCGGACGAACCGCGAACCTCAACCTGTCCTCCTCTGCGGCGGGTTGGAATCCCCCTCGCCGACGAGGGGGAGGAGGTCAAGCTGAACAAGCTGTGGCTGTGGGGCCCGTCCATCCGCGCGGAACGCCTCGTCCGTGAGCCGAACCCGGACGTGCCCTGGTGCCCGATACACAAAAGCGACATCACGGTCGCCGCCGCCGCTCGGCGGCGGCGGCCGGCACGCGGGCGCCGCGTACGACCTGAACGGCCCGGAGTTCACCTCCTACCGCGACCAGGTCCGCGTCCTCGCCGAGGCGATCGGGGAGGAGATCCGCTTCGAGCGCGTCACCCCGGAGGAGGCGCGGGAGCTCTACCGGCGGCAGGGCGGGTTCGCGGCCGACAACGCCGACTTCCTCCTCGGCTTCACCGACTACTCCGGGAACGACGCCGACCCGGCCGACGCCGCCGACTTCGACCTGGCCTCGTACGGGCCGTTCCCCACGTCGGAGGCGGTCACGGGGCGTCCCGCCCGCACCTTCGCCGAGTGGGCGGGCGAGCACGCCGCCGACTTCCGCTGAGAAAGGGGGCAGCCGATTCCCAGCTTCCTCCCAGCTTTCTCCATGGTCTTCTACCAGGCGCCCGCGATGGAGTAGGGGCATGCGAGAGAAGATGAACAGGAAGTCGTTGGCGGCCGGCCTGGGCGCGGCGAGCCTGCTCGGCCTCGGGCTGTACCTCGCCGTCCCGGCCGCGTCCGCCGACCCGGCCCCGTCCCCGAGCACGACCGCGTCCCCGCAGCCGAAGGCCAAGGACGGGCGGCCCGGCGCGCAGCAGCGGCCGTGGAAGCACCGGGCCCGCTTCGCCGCGCGCGGCGTGCACGGCGAGGCGACCGTGCGCGGCAAGGACGAGAAGTTCCACGTCCGCACCTGGCAGCGCGGCGAGATCACCGGACGGTCCGGTGCGACCCTGACCGTGCGCAGCGCCGACGGCGTCACCTGGACCTGGAACACCGACGGCAAGACCCGCGTCCGCAAGGACGGCGCCAAGTCCGCCCCGACCGCCCTCGCCGCCGGCGACCGCGTCATCGTCATGGGTCAGCGCGAGGGCACGACCCGCACCATCGGCCTCGTCGTGGTGCCCAAGAAGAAGTAGAACCGCAGTAGCGTCGTCCGAAAGCAGGCGACGACATGCGGGAGCCGATGAACGAGAGCCGGCGGGTGCTCGTCGTGGAGGACGAGGCCAACATCCGCGACCTGATCCAGACCGCCCTGCGCTTCCACGGTTTCGAGACGTGCACGGCCCGTACCGGGGGCGAGGCGCTGCGGGAGGCCCGCGGCCGGCGGCCCGATCTGGTCCTGCTCGATGTCATGCTGCCCGACATCGACGGGTTCGAGGTCTGCCGGCGGCTGCGGGCCGGCGGCGACCAGGTGCCGGTGATCTTCCTGACCGCGCGGGACGCCCCGTCCGACACCGTCACCGGGCTCACCCTCGGCGGCGATGACTATGTCACCAAGCCGTTCTCCATCGACGCGCTGGTGGCCAGGGTCCGCGCGGTGCTGCGCCGCGCGGCCGTCCACGCCCCGCCGTCCGACGAGGAGGCGGGGCCGCTGCGCGTCGCGGACCTGGAGCTGGACGAGTCCCGCTGGACGGTCCGCCGCGCCGGCGTCGACATCGAGCTGTCCCCGACCGAGTTCAAGCTGCTCGCCTACCTCATGCGGAACGCCGGGCGGGTCCTCACCCGCGCGCAGCTGCTGGAGAACGTCTGGGGCTGGGACCACCACGGCAACGCCCAGGTCCTGGAGACCTACATCAGCTACCTGCGGCGCAAGCTCGACCCGCTCGGCCCGCCGCTGATCCACACCCGCCGCGGCGTCGGCTACTCGCTGCGGTCCGCCCCATGAGCCTGTCGGCGCTCAACACCCGGCTGCTGGCCGGGCTGGTCGCCGTCACCCTCGCCGGGCTGCTGGTCATGGGGCTGGTCAGCGCGGTCGTCCTGCGCGGCTACCTGATGAACCGGGTGGACGACCAGCTGCGCGGCGCCCGCGACCGCGCCGTCGCCCGGCTCGTCCGGCCCGGCCTGCCGAGCGAGGGCGTCGCGCCCGCGCGGTTCGTCGTCCTGTCGGTGACCGCGCAGGGACGGATCAGGGTGATCAGCGGCGACCAGCCCGATCCCGCCGAGGCGATCGAGCAGATCCGGCGGCTGGGCCCCTCCGGGCTGGCCGGGCACGCCGGCACGCTCGAACCGTTCTCCCTCGCCGGGCTCCGCGCCGTCGCCCGCCCCGCCCGCGCCGGCGGAACGGTCGTGGTCGCGACGCCGCTGGACGAGATCCGCCTGGCCGTCCGCAACCTCGTCCTGGCCGAGGTCGCCACGGCGGCGCTGCTGCTGGCGGCGCTGCTGCTGCTCGGCCGGTGGCTGATCGGCCGGGGCCTGCTGCCGCTGGACCGGATGGCCGCCACCGCGCAGGCCATCGCGATGGGCGGCGACCTGCGCGCCCGGATGCCCGATCCCGGCCCGCGCTCGGAGACCTCCCGGCTGGCCGCCGCGATCAACGTGATGCTGGACCGGATCGAGCAGGCGTTCTGGGCGCGCAGCCGCTCCGAGGCCCGGGTCCGGGAGTTCGCCGCCGACGCGTCCCACGAACTGCGCACCCCGCTCACCACCATCCAGGGGTACGCCGAGCTGTACCGGCACGGCGCCCTCGGCCCCGACGAGCTCCCCGAGGCGATGCGGCGCATCGAGGACGAGGCCCGCCGCATGAGCCGCCTGGTCGGCGACCTGCTCGAACTCGCCCGGCTCGACCGCGAGGCGCCCCTCGAACCGGCCCCCACCGACCTGGTCGCCGTGGCCCGCGACGCCGTGGCCGACGCGTCCGCCGCCGCCCCGGACCGGTCCTTCGCCCTGGACGCCCCGGACACCCTCACCGCCACCGTGGACGAGCCCCGGATCCGTCAGATCCTGGCCAACCTCCTGGCGAACGTCCGCGTCCACACCCCCGAGCACACCCCCGCGACCGTCCGCCTGACCCGGACGCCCCACGCGATCACCCTGGAGGTGGCGGACGAGGGCCCCGGCATGTCCCCCGAGGACGCCGCCCGCGCCTTTGAACGCTTCCACCGTTCAGAGCACGAGGGCGACGGCGCGGGCCTCGGCCTCCCCATCGTCGCCGCCATAGCCGCCGCCCACGGCGGCCACGCCGAACTCCTCTCCGCCCCCGGCACCGGCACCACCGTCCGCATCACCCTCCCGGCGGTCACGCCGGCGACATAGTCCCGACAAGGCTGTTGGTCACCAGGGCGATGCCGAGGATGCAGCCGAACAAGCCTCCCGCCCATGCGAGGGCCTCCGCCTGCTTGGCGCTGGCTCCCGCCTTCTCCAGGTGGCCTTGAAGGGTCTTGTGTGAAGGCGTGAAAGAACCGGTGACCGGCTCCGGCGGGCCTGCCTGGAGTGCGGGGGTCAGTCGGTGTCGTAGACGGTCACTTCTATGGAGTGGGCGGTCAGGCGGGTGGTGATGAGGGGTTCTATCTTCGACCACTTGCCGCCGGCCAGGCCGCAGCCTATGCGGGGCATGTGGACGGTCGCGTCCAGGGACTTCGCCTTCTCGGCCAGCGCGGTCAGGCAGGTGCCGACGGCCTCGTAGCGGATGGGCGGGCCGTTCTTCTTGCTGGGCCTGGTGCCGCGCTGGGCGACCATGTTGGCGACCCAGATGTACGGGTCGACCTGGACGAACTGCACGGCGCCCAGGCCGAAGTCGTTCCGCGCGCGGTCGCGGTGCCAGGCGCGGTAGGCCCTCTCCGGCTCGGGCCAGCGTTTGGAGATGGCCAGGACGAAGCCCTTGCCCCAGCCGCCCAGGTCGTTGCAGACATGCGCGATCACCTTCACGCCCTTGGCCTGGGGTGAGGTCGCGTCGCCCTTGAGGTAGCGGATGGCGGCCATGCGCCGAAGGTAATCCATGGGACCGACGGTTCAGCGGTCGGCCCACATCGCCACGGCCAGGGCCACGCGGTCGTCGAAGTTCAGCGGGTCGCGGCCGGTCAGCGCCGCGATCCGGGTCAGGCGGTGGCGGAGCGTGTTGGGGTGCAGGTACAGCTCGCGGGACGTGGTGCCGACCGCCCCGCCGGTGCCCAGGAAGGTGCGGAGGGTCTCGACCAGGCGGGTGCCGTGGGCGGCGTCGTAGTCGGCGAGCGGGCGGGCGATCTGGTCGATGAACGGGGCGATCTGGTGCCGTTCGAGGCGTCCCAGCAGGCCCTGGAAGGTGGCCAGGTCGGCGGCGCGGACGACGCCGCCGCCGCGCTGCGACGCCTCCAGCGCCAGGACGCTCTCGGCCAGGCACTGCGGGAGCCGGTCCAGCGGTCCGGGCGTGCCCAGGCCGCCGACGCCGCCCCACGCCTCGGCCAGTTCGAGGGCGTGGCGCTCGGTGTTGACCAGCAGCAGCGCCACGTCGCCGTCGATGCCGAGGACGGCGCCGATGGAGCCGTCCACCCGGTCGGGGACGCTCGGCGCGGGGACGGCCAGCACGACGATCGGCTCGGGGGTCAGGCCGGTGCGTTCGAGCCGGTTCCGCACGGCTTCGGGGGAGGCCAGCCCGTTGCGGACCATCTCCAGCAGCCGCCCGGTCTCCTCGCGCTCGTGCTGGACGTCTCGGGACGAGGTGAGGCGTTCGGCGAACCATTCGGTGAAGCTCAGGAACGGGACCTCGGGCGGCACCTCCAGCAGCGGCAGGTCGAGGTCGTCGCAGGCGGCGCGCAGCGCGTCCGGGGAGGCGGGCAGGACGTCGCCGATGCCGTAGCCGATCGCGCTCGCGCGGCTGGCGTGCACCGACCGCGCGAACGCCGCGCAGCGGGCCGGGTCGGTGAGCGACGCGCCGACGGTCAGGACCACCTCGTTCCCGCGCAGGTAGGGCCCCGGGTCCAGGAGCTCGGTGGAGTGCGCCCAGCGGACCGGCCGGTCGAGCCCGGCGGCGCCCGCCACCAGCCGCAGCCGGAAGTCGGGCACCTCCAGGAGCTGCCCGACGGTGAGGCGCAGCCGCGCCGCCTGATCACCGGTCACGCTCCCAGCCTCTCACCGCGTCCCGGGCGGGTGACCGTCGCGTGACCGGGTATTGGCCAAGTCCGCGAGCGGCCGCCGCCCGCGCGGCGCGGTCGGCCGACGTTCGCGCAAAACCCTTGTCACCTGGCCCGGCACCGGGGTTTGCCCGGCGCCTGATCGATCAGGGAGAGACGTATGGCGGATCGGGTCGCGCTCGTCACCGGGGCGGCGGGCGGAATCGGCGCGGCGGTGGCGACCGAGCTGGCGAGGCGCGGCTGGCGGACGGCGGGGCTCGACCTGCGTCCGGCGCCGAACGTGGACCACGGGGTGGGCGTGGACGTGTCGGACGACGCGCAGGTCCGGGCCGCGGTCGTGCGGATCGAGCGGGAGCTGGGGCCGGTCGAGGCGGTGGTGTGCGCGGCCGGGCACTACGCGATCACCCCGATGGCCGACATCGCGTGGGCGGAGTGGCGGCGGATGCTGCGCGTCCATCTGGGCGGGCTGCTGAACGTGTGCCGCGCGGCCGTCCCGGCGATGGTGGGGCGCGGCCGCGGGAACGTCGTGGGCGTCGCGTCCGAGCTGGCGATCGGCGGCGGCGACCGGGAGGCGCACTACGCGGCGGCCAAGGGCGCGGTGCTGGGGCTGGTCAAGGCGCTGGCGATCGAGCTGGCGCCGACCGGGGTGCGGGTGAACGGGGTGGCGCCCGGCCCGACCGACACGCCGCTGCTGGTCCCGGACTCGCCGTGGCGCCGTCCCGCGTATCTGCAGGGGCTGCCCGCCGGGCGGCTGACCGCGCCCGAGGAGGTGGCGCTCGCCGTCGCCTTCCTCATCGAGGACGGCGGCTTCTGCCTCGGCGAGATCATCTCGCCGAACGCCGGGGCGGTGATCTGATGGCGGTCGCGCTGGTGACGGGCGCCGCGGGCGGGCTGGGCCGGGCCGTGTCGCGGCGGCTGGCGGCCGACGGCCACCTGGTCGCGCTGACCGACCGGCCGGGCGGGGAGCTGCCGGGGCGGCTGGCCGGGCTGGCCGCCGACCTGGACGGGATCGCGGTGCCCGCCGACATCGCCGACCCGCTGGCGGTGGAGCGGATGGTGGCCCGGATCGAGGAGGAGGCCGGGGAGCCGGTCGGGGTGCTGGTCGCGGGCGCCGCGCACCTGGCGATGGCGCCGCTGGCCGAGCACGACCTCGACGACTGGTGGCGGATCGTGGACGTCAACCTGGGCGGGACGTTCGCGTGCGCCCAGGCGGTGCTGCCGGGCATGTCGGAGCGCGGCGGCGGCCGGATGGTGCTGATCGCCTCGGAGTGGGGCGTCACGGGGTGGCCGAACGCCACCGCGTACTCGGCGTCCAAGGCGGGGATCATCGCGCTGGCCAAGTCGCTGGGCCGGGAGCTGGGCCCGCTGGGCATCGCGGTGAACGCGATCGCGCCGAGCGTGGTCGACACCCCGCAACTGGAGGTGGACGCCCGGGACGCCGAGGTGACCGTGGAGGAGATCCGGGCCCGGTACGCGGCGCGGGTGCCGCTGGGCCGGATCGCGACGCCGGAGGAGATCGCGGCGGCGGTGTCGTTCCTGGCCGACTCCCGGATGGGCACGCTGGTCGGCCAGATCCTGCACGTCAACGGCGGTACGACCCGCGGCCGCATATGAGCCCCCCGGAGGAGGGGACACGGATGGAGCCCGTTGGACAGGTCGACGCCCTGGAGGTCCCCCGGTTCGCGGGGCCGTCCACGTTCGCCCGGCTGCCGCGCCGCGAGGACGTGCCGGGCTTCGACGTGGCGGTGGTCGGGGCGCCGTTCGACGGCGGCGTGTCGTACCGGCCGGGGGCGCGCTTCGGGCCCGCCGCGGTACGGCAGGGTTCGCGGCTCATCAAGCCGTACAACCCGGCGCTGGACGTGTCGCCGTTCGCCGTGCGGCAGGTCGTGGACGCGGGCGACATCGCCTGCAACCCGTTCGACATCGGCGGGGCGCTCGCGCAGGTGGAGGCGGGGCTGCGCGAGCTGACCGGGGACGGCGCCACGGCGATCACGATCGGCGGCGACCACTCGATCGCGCTGCCCGCGCTCCGGGCGGCGCACGCGCTGCACGGCCCCGTCGCGCTGGTGCACTTCGACGCGCACCTGGACACCTGGGACACCTACTTCGGCGAGCCGTACACGCACGGGACCCCGTTCCGGAGGGCCGCCGAGGAGGGGCTGCTGATGCGGGACGCGAGCGCGCACATCGGCATCCGCGGCCCGCTGTACGACCCGCGCGACCAGGTGGACGACGCGCGGTTCGGGTTCACGATCGTGCACTGCGCGGAGATCGACGACCTGGGCGTGCGGGGGGCGGCCGAACGGGTGCGGGCGCGGGTGCAGGACGCCCCGGTCTACCTGTCGGTGGACATCGACGTGCTCGACCCCGCGTTCGCGCCCGGGACGGGCACCCCGGAGAGCGGCGGGATGACCAGCCGGGAGCTGCTGGGCATGCTGCGCGGCCTGGCCGGGCTGAACATCGTCGGCGCCGACGTGGTGGAGGTGGCGCCCGCCTACGACCACGCCGAGATCACCTCGATCGCGGCGGCCGCGGTGGTCTACGAGCTGCTCAGCCTGCCGGCGAAGGACCGCCGCCTCCCATGACGGCCACGATCGGCGACAACACCCGGACCCTCCGCAAAGGCTTCAACCTGCGATCGGCCACGGCGCTGGCCTTCGCCGACGTGTCTCCTATCGTCGCCCTCTACGCCATCTTCACGCTGGGTCTGCTGGCGGCCGGGCCAGGGTTCTGGTGGGCGTTCCCGATCGTCCTTCTGGGGCAGCTGCTGGTCGCCTGCGTTTTCGGTGAGCTGGCCTCGCGATGGCCGTACGAGGGGAGCGTCTACCAGTGGGCGCGGCACGTGCGCGGGCCCGGTGCCGGATGGTTCGCCGCGTGGGCGTACATGTGGGGGCTCACCATCGCGCTGTCCACACTCTCCTATGGGGCGGCGGGTTTCCTCCTGCAGGCAATGAACGTCACGGACCCGGGCAAGGCCCCGACGATGGCGACCGCCATGGCGATCCTGGTGCTGGGCAGCCTCGCCAACATCGTGGGACGGCGCACACTGAAGGTGCTCGTCGTGGCGAGCCTCATCTGCGAGGTCCTCGCGTCCGTCGGCCTCGGTACGGTGCTGCTCCTCTTCTACCGCGAGAACCCGGTGAGCGTCCTGTTCGACGGTGCCGGAGGCGATCCGTGGCTGGGCGCGCCACTGCTGGCCGCCACCGCCTACGTCGGATGGTCGTTCGTCGGGTTCGAGTCGGCGGGCGCGATCGCCGAAGAGGTGGAGCGTCCCGAACGCGACGTGCCCAAGGCGCTGATCCTGTCGCTGCTGGCGGTCGGGGCGATCGTGATGTACTCGGCGGCCGGCCTGATCCTGGCCATTCCCGACATGGACGCGGCCACGTCCGGCGCGACCGGTGACCCGGTGGCCGACACGCTGGTGGCGCACTTCGGGCCGGCGATCGGGCGGCCGCTGCTGGTCACGTTCGTGATCGGGTTCCTGGCGAGCTTCCTGGCGGTGCAGGCGGCGGTGTCCCGGGTCATCTGGGCCTCGGCGCGGGACCGGGCGCTCCCGGGGTCGGGCGTGCTGGGCAGGCTCGCGGGCGCGGAGCGGCTGCCGGTGAACGCGATCGTGCTCACCGGCGCGGGCGCGGCCGTGTTCGTGCTGCTGACCGGCTCCACGCTGTACTCGGTGCTGGTCAACTTCACCACGGTCGGGTTCTACGTGTCGTTCGGGCTGCCGGTGTTGGGCGCGGCCCTCCAGCACATACGCGGCAGGTGGCGGCCCGGGCCGTTCAGCCTCGGACGCTTCAGCGCACCGGTGACGTACACGGCGGCGGTGTGGCTGGCCGTCCAGACGGTCAACATCGTCTGGCCGCGGGACACCGGGCAGCCCTGGTACATCGAGTGGAGCATGGTCATCACGTTCGGCGTGGTCGCGGTGGCCGGGGCCGCGCTCTACCTGGGATGGTCGCGGCGGCGGATCATGCCGGCCCTGGCCGACCGCCTCCGCTGAACATGTCACACCCCATGGCACTGGAGCCACAGCTCCAGCAGTGCCGCCTGCCACAACTGGCTGGCACCGCGGTTGGTGCGGTAGAGGCCGGGCGCCTCCAGTACGCGGGCGATGTAGTCGGGCTGGAAGAGGCCGCGCGCCTTGGCGGAGGGCGCCAGCAGTGCCTCGCGCACGAGTTCGAGGTAGGCGCCGGAGAGGTGGCGGATGGCCGGAACCGCGAAATCGCCCTTGGGACGGTCGATGACCTCGTCCGGGACGATCCCGCGTGCCGCGTCCTTGAGCACCCCCTTGCCGTTCTGCGCCAGCTTCAGCTCGGGCGGGCAGGCCGCGGCCAGCTCCACAAGCTCGTGGTCGAGGAACGGGGTGCGCGCCTCCAGGCCCCAGGCCATCGTCATGTTGTCCACGCGCTTCACCGGGTCGTCCACCAGCATCACCGTGGTGTCGATGCGGAGCGCCGCGTCCACGGTGGTCTCCGCCCCGGGCACGCTGAAATGGGACCGGACGAAGTCGCTCCCCGCGTCGTGGCCCAGCAGGTAGGGCGGGTTGAGGATCCCGGACAGCTCCCCATGGGGACGGTCGAAGAACACGTGCGCGTAGGCGGGGAGGGCGTCCGCCCTGGGAATGCCCGCAAGCGGCGAGTACCAGTCGTATCCCCCGAACACCTCGTCGGCCCCCTGGCCGGACTGCACCACCTTGAGATGCCGCGAGACCTCCCTGGAGAGGAGGTAGAACGCGACGACGTCATGGCTCACCATGGGCTCGCTCATGGCCTCGATGGCGCCGTTCAGGGCGGGGAGGAGGCGCGAGTCGTCCACCCTGATCCGGTGGTGGTCGGTGCCGAACCGCTCCGCGACCAGATCGGAGTAGGCGAACTCGTCGCTCTCCTCGCCCTCGGCCGCGGTGAAGCCGATGCTGTAGGTGGACAGGCCGGTCTGCCCGGACTCGGCCAGCAGCGCCACGATGAAGCTGGAGTCCAGCCCGCCCGACAGCAGGACGCCGACCGGGACGTCCGCGACCATGCGGCGGTCCACGGCCGCGCGCAGACCCTCCCGGACGACCTCCGACCACTCCTCCGGGTTCATCGGGATCCGCCGGGAGAAGTCGGGCCGCCAGTAGAGGTAATCGTCGAACCGGCCGTCCGTGCGGATGGTGCGGACGGTCGCGGGCGGAAGCTTCTCCACCCCGGCCAGGATGGTGCGGGGTGCCGGCACCACCGAGTGGAACGTCATGTAGTGGTGCAGGGCCACCAGGTCCAGATCGGTGTTCACGTCCCCGCCCGCGAGCAGGGCCGGGAGGGTCGACGCGAAGCGCAGGCGCTCGCTGTCACGGGTCAGGTAGAGCGGCTTGATGCCGAGACGGTCGCGCCCTAGGACGACCACCCCGGAGTCACGCTCCACCAGGGCGAAGGTGAACATGCCCTTGAAGCGCAGCACGCAGTCGCGGCCCCACCGGTGGTACGCCTTCAGCAGCACCTCGGTGTCGGAGGTGGAGAAGAAGTGGTAGCCCTCGGCGTGCAGCGCCTTGCGCAGCTCCCGGTAGTTGTAGAGGCAGCCGCTGAAGACGCCGGTGATGCCCAGGCCGCTGTCGACCATCGGCTGCGCGGCCTTGTCGGAGAGGTCGATGACCTTCAGCCTGCGGTGCCCCAGGGCCACCCGCCCGGACGACCAGACGCCGACCCCGTCCGGGCCGCGCGGCTCCATCACGGCCGTCATCCTCGCGACCGCCTCGACGTCGGCGGCCTCCGCGTCGAGACGCACCTCACCGCTCAGCCCGCACATCCTTCGCCGCTCCCTCCTACACGCGCCTCGTGTCCGCCCCGGGTCGCTTGGCTCCTCCGCCCCTGGCGAAGTTCACGATCCGGCTCCACGCGGGTGAGCGCGACGGCGAACGGCCCCCGTCCAGTTCCTCGGCCACCATCGCCCGGAACGGCCCGGCGAGCAGGACCACGTCCTCCACCCGCGGGCACCGCAGGAGACGCCGCGGCTCCGGCGCCGACCCGGTCGCCGGGAAGCCGTCCCGGCAGGCCGTCGGCCCTGGGCAGCGGCCGATGCGTTTCCACGCCCACGGCCGTCATTTCCGCCCGGTCGCCCATCACGTGAGCGTAAATGCCGCTTGTTACACCCATATGACAGAAAGAATGCGAAAACCCGGTCCCGGCACCCTTCCTTTCGGGTGCCGGGACCGGGCCCGCCGGGCCTCGGATCAGGCGATCAGAGAGCGCGCTTGTTGAGCAGCAGGTTCGGCGTCCCGGACGGGTTGCCGGTGATGACGCCGCTGGTCGCGTTCGTGGCCAGCCAGGTGCGGATGGTGGAGAACGACGCGTCGCCGTTGGCGGACTTGTACAGCGCCCCCACCCCCGCCACGTGCGGCGAGGCCATCGACGTGCCGTTGATGGTGTTGACGCCGCCGTTCAGCCACGCGGAGGTGATGCTCGACCCGGGAGCGTACAGGTCCACGCAGCTGCCGTAGTTGCTGTAGCTGGCCTTGGCGTCGCTGCTGGTGCTCGCCGCGACCGTGGTCGCGTTGGCCGCGCTGGACGGCGAGTAGTTGCACGCGTTCGCGTTGCTGTTGCCCGCCGCCACCGCCAGGAACACGCCGGAGGACGCCAGGCCGTTGGCCGCGGAGTTCACCGTGGACGAGTAGCCGCCGCCCAGGGACATGTTCGCCACCGCGGGCTTGACGTGGTTGCTCGCCACCCAGTTCATGCCCGCGATCACACCGGAGTTGGTGCCGCTGCCCTGGCAGTTCAGCACGCGCACGCCGCGCAGGTTCACGCGCTTGGCCACGCCGTACGCGGTGCCGCCCACGGTCCCGGCGACGTGCGTGCCGTGGCCGTTGCAGTCCTGCCCGTTGCCGCCGACCGCGTCGTACACGTTGGTCGCGCGGCCGCCGAAGTCGGAATGCGAGGTGGCGATGCCGGTGTCGATGATGTACGCGTTCACCCCGGCGCCCGTGGCCGTGTAGGTGTAGCTCCGCGACAACGGCAGGTTCGTCTGGTCGATCCGGTCGATGCCCCACGACGGGGGATTGGTCTGGGTCGCGCTGGCTTGGACGACGCCGTCCTGCTCGATCGACGCCACACCCGGGGTGCGGCGGAGGCGTTCGAGTTGCGACGACGTCATCTTCGCGGAGAACCCGTTCAGCACCTTGCCGAAGCGGTGCGTCGTACGGATGCCGCGCTCGGAGACGGTGTCGCCGACGGACTCGCCCTTCTTCAGGGTCACGATGTACTGGCCTTCCACGCCATGCCCTGGAGCGGCCATGGAGAGGGGGGCGTTGTGCGTGACGGCTTGGGCGGGGGTAGCGAGGACGGCCACGAGCGGCGCTGCCGCTAGGAGCGTGACCAGGGGGAGACGCCTTCTCATCGGAACTCCGATCCTGCCGGGAGCGGCCGTTCGGGGGTACGGCCAGGCTCAGAAGGTGGTCGATGAGAATGCTCACGAGCGGGGACGCGGCAGTCAACGGCTTCGACGGCCACAGAATTCAACATTGACATTCGATGCGAAAGACCCCATGGCCGTCACGCGACGCGCGTGTAACGCCCGCAACAGCGCGGCAACTCATTCCGGACGGTCGAGCTCGCGGATCCGTTCCCGCAGCCGTTCCTCGGCGCGGTCCAAGTCGACCCCGAGCTCGAACCACACCCGGTCGCGCCGTTCCGCGGGACGGTCCAGCCCCGCCGCCACCCAGGTCAGCACGCCCGGCAGCGCCAGCCTGCGCCCCTCCGGCGTCCGCGCCATCAGCACGAGCGACAGCGCCAGCGCCGCCCGCGTCACCTGGGTCCGCTCCGCGCCGTCCCGGCGGAACCGGGGTTCCTCCAGGACCTGCATCCACTCCACGACCGTGCCGTCGACCTGCCGGTTCAGGATGTCGACGACCTCCGCCAGCACGGCCGCCGCAGGATCGTCGCCGAGCCAGTGGTCGGACCCGGTCAGCGCCGAGAAGTCGTCCCCGGGCGGGCGGTGCCGCTCGTTCTCCCGGAACTCCCCGGTCAGCCGCCCGTCGCCGGCCACCTTCCACGCACCGAGGATCGCCTGAACCGGAAGGTACCCGTCGGGCTCATCGACCCAGCCGGAGTCGATCTCGTACACCCAGCCGCCGGGATGCGCCGCCGCCTCGGCGACCAGCTCCGGCGGGGGTTCGCGGTCCGCTTCGCCCATCCCGCCGATTCTGCCCCGTTCCGGGGGGAACCTCATGTCGTTAACCGGATGTCCGCCCACATCCCGTACGGTGCGGCGCATGCAGAACGATCTTGGTCTGGGACGGCCGTCCCGCCGCGCCCTCCTGACCGCCGCCCTCACCGCGCCGGCCCTCGCCGCCACCACCGGCACCGCCGACGCCCGCCCGCGCCGCCCGCTCCGCGCACTGATCGCGACCAACGAACCCTGGGGCACCTACCACGTCAGGCCGCTGCTCACCGAGGCCGCCCGCCGCGGCTGGCGGCTCACCCAGCTCGTCCCCGACCCGGCGCAGATCGCGCCGGACGACCCCGTACCGGTCACCACCCCCGGCCAGGCGCCGCCCGCCGACCTCATCGTCGTCACCGGCGCCGGCGACTGGCCCCTCGAATGCGCCGACCGCTTCCGGAAACTTCCCCTCGCCGCCAGCGCGCTCGCCTACCTCGGACCCGCCGAGGCCCCCGGCGCCCGCCGCCTCCGCCCCCGGCTCCGCGCCATCACCGCCCCCTCACCTGCGGACGCCCGCTCGTTCGGCGGCTACCTCGGCACGCGCCGTCCCATCGACGTCGTCGGCTCACCGCAGACCGACACCCTGCCCGTACGCGCCCCCGAACCCGGTCTCGTCCTGGTCCTCACCAGCGTCACCCACCCGGACGAAACCGGCGAGGCCGCGCCCGGCACCGAACTGCTCCTCGCCGCCGCCGAGCGGCTGCGCGCCTCCGGCAGGCGCATCCTCGTCGGCCTGCACCCCCGCGAGGACCGCACGCTCTGGGACCGGTACGAGATCAGCGCCGTCCCCTCCCTGCAGGCATCCGCGCGCGCCGAGGCGGCCATCGGCATCCCCGGCACGATCTTCCCGCTGGTCACCGCCGTCGGGACGCCGCTGGTCGGCTGCACCGACCCGGCCCTGACCGTCCCCGCCCACCTGCTGGCGGTCTGCTCCAGCACGATCGACGACCCGGGCCAGGCCGTCCAGGCGGTCGCGGACGCCGAACTCCCGCCCCGCTCGACGATCGCCGACGCCGTCGGCCCCATCGGCGGCTCCACCGCGCGCCTCCTCAACGTCTGGGAGAAGACCGCCCGGTCAGGACGGCCACACGCGCGTCCACATTGATGATGTGACCGCCCCCCAGGGGCGACACGGGCCGTTCCCAGTGCACGTGCCCGCACAACGTGAGCGCCGGGGGACGCGACGCGATCCGCTCTCGCACCAGGGCACTACCCGCCTGCCCTGGTGCGTCCCCGTGCGGCCCCTCATGCAGGACCAGCACGGCCGGCTCCTCGTCCAGCACCCGGTCGAGCCGCCCGGCGAAATCCTCCGGCCGCCTCCGCCCAGGCCGCCGCGGGTCGCCGACGATCCCCCCGACCCCCGCGAAACGCACTCCGCCCCGTACCACCGAACCGCCGTCCAGCAACACGCCGCCGAACTCGGCGACCTCCTCCGCGGAAACGACGTCGTGGTTGCCCGCGACCCCCACCACCAGCGGGCAGCCGAGCACCGCGAACGCCAGCCACACGTCCCCGACACGCCCCGTCGCACCCCTCCGGTCCGCCGAGTACAGATCACCCGTCAGCACCACCCCGACCCGCTCCACCGCCGGAATCAGGCCCTGCTCGGCCCACACGCCCAGGTGATCCGCGACCGCGACCCCCAGCAGCACGGGATCACCGCCCCACGGCGACGCGGCGACACCCTGCAGATCCCCCGCCACCACGAGCGCCTCGCAGCCGTCCGGCAGCGGCCCGGCCCCGATCCGCTGGACGGGAAGCACCGCCGACTCCGTCCCGCCGCCACGGCGCGCCCTCGAATAGGGCACCGCCGCGATCGTCTCCGGAACCATCACCGCCCCCGCACCGTTGAAGCGTCGTGCCCGCCGCCCTGACCGTCATGGTGATCGTGTCGCTGCCCGGCCTGGTCCTCCTGCTCTTCGCCCTCGCGGTCATCGACCGCGTCGGGCACGCGGCCAACAGCAGCAGGCTCCGCCTGCCCTGGCGGAAGGCCGCCGACGGCCGCCCCCTGGCCGCGACCGGCTTCGAGGAACTGCAGTCCCTCTACGCCTCGTCCAAACGCCACGAGGTCGACCAGCGCCAGAGCTCCCTCGTCATGCGGGACGAGGAGGGAGACAACAGGCTCGACCTGGACGCCGGAACCGCCGTCATCCGAACCGTTCGCACGACTCCCGCACCAGCCCGCCGATCTCCTCCGCGAACGCGGGAGTGACCGCGATCGTCGCCGCCGAGTCGACCCTGTGGTCGCTGCCGTCCTGGTCGACCACCCGCGCCCCCGCCTCACGCGCGATGGCGACACCCGCCGAGGTGTCCCACGGCTTGTTCGACAGGATCACGCAGGCATCCAGCTTGCCGTCCGCCACCCAGGCCAGGTCGATCGCCGCCGACCCCAGCATCCTGATCCGCTGCACGCTCGCCGCCAGCCGCTCGGTCAGATCCAGCCGGACCCGGTTCTTGAACTCCGGCTCGTCCCCCACCGAGTAGTCGCCCAGGGAAACGATGACCTCCTTGAGCGTGGTCGTCGCACTCGCCCGGACACGGCGCTCCCCATCGAACGCCCCCGCCCCCTCGGCGGCGTGATACCGGGCCCCCAGGAACGGCAGATCGATGACCCCCACCACGGAACGCCCCCGCTCCAGCAACCCCAGCGAGAACCCGCAGAGCGGAATGCCGCGGGCGAAGTTCGCCGTCCCGTCCACAGGATCGACCGCCCAGACCAGCTCGCTCCGGGCGTCGCCGCTCATCCCCTCCTCCTCCCCGAGAATGGCGATGTCCGGCGTACGCTCCCGCAGGTAGGCGCGCACCTCCCGCTCCACGGCGTAGTCGACCTCGGTGGCCATGTCGCGCTCCCCCTTGGCCGTCACCACCCCGGGCCCGCGCGTACGCATGATCTCCCCCGCGACCTCAGCCGCGCCCAACGCCACACCCAGCAACGCACCCACGTCAGCCATAAGCCCCCACTCCCGTGATCAAACCCCCACGAACCTATCCAACGAGAGCCCCGACGCGACGCAAGCCGAAGGTTGCGCTTCGGGCACGTGCGCGGACGAATACAAGTGTCAGAAGATTCGCCCCTCTCACCTAAGCGGGAAACGTACCGTGCGCAACTTCAAGAAGGGCGCTGCGCTGGCCCTGGCCAGCGCGGCCGCCATCGCCGGCTCCATCTTCACCAGCAGCCCGGCGATGGCGGCCTCATCACCGATCGCGGCGTGCGGCGGCGGCTCATACCACGTGATCGACAAGGAGTACGTGGGCAAGGCCATCATCTACCTGCTGTACAACGGCACCACCAACTGCGTGGTCACCTGGAAGAACAGCCCCGGCACCACCACGTACGTCTCGGCCCAGATCCGGAAGCCCGGCGGTTCTTGGAAGTCCGACGGCGGCAACTACCGGACCTACGCCGGCCCGGTGAAGGTCAATGCCGCAGGGCAATGCATCCAGTGGGGCGGTAGCTATGGCAGCAACCCCAACGAAGGGTGGTACTCCCCCTGGGAGCACTGCGGCTGACCGGCGCCTCGGCCGAGCGGAGCGGCCTCCGGCGTGACGGGCCGGAGGCGCCTGAGCCGCGCGCCCGCGCCGTACCGCCCGCCCCGCCGTCACCGGGCGAGCGGTACGGAAACGCGAAGCGCAGCGCCCGGCAGCTTGGCCGGTTTACCAGGAAAGCGGTTGGGGGGTGGACGGCGTGAGCACGATGCTGCCCTTGGGGTCGCTGAAGCGTTGCCACAGCGCCTGGAGCGCGCCGCCCGCAGGCTCAACGCGTATCCAAACCGCATGCCCTGGCACCGCGTCGAAGTAGGTTTCCCGGCTGCTGAACCAGTCCATCCGAGCCCGCGCCCAGTGCGTCCCAGGGTGAACGTCGAGGCTGAGCTGCTCCCCGACCCTGATATTCCCGCACGGAACGCCGTCGATCAGCAACGTGTAGGCTCGGAACGAATCGCGAAGACCCGCGCCGGGCCGGAAGAAGATGACTCGGGCTGACTGGATCACAATTCGGATCATGGCACGGCGACGGCCTGTCAAGCGCCGGGCGAGGTCGGCCCGGCGAGCGCGAGCGGCGGGCAGACGGCCATCACATGGCGCGAGTACCGCTCAGCCGTGCAGCGGAACCGCTGTTCTTCCCCCACCTCACGCGCTCATCCCGATCACGACGTGCTGCCAAGCCTGTACGGCGGCCATGGCGTTGCAGGTCCACACCGAGTGGTTGTCCAGGCCGTGCCACACTGCCCCAGTGGACGATCAAGGGCGGACCGAACCATCTCTGGTGGCCGAAGAGCACACCATGTTGGCAGGCTTTCTCCAGTACCAGCGCGAGACACTGGCCATGAAATGCGCGGGGCTGACCGCCGAGCAGCTCAAGCAGAGGTCCGTACCGCCGTCGGCCATGTCATTGCTGGGACTGGTCCGGCACATGGCCGAGGTCGAGCGGGTCTGGTTCCGAATCAGGCTGCGCGGCGAGGACATCTCGTACCGGTGGAAGCGGCGACCCGAGGACGACATCGACTTCCAGATCGACAGGGCCGACCCCGACGAGGCGTTCGCTGCCTGGGACGAGGAGTGTGCACGGTCACGTGACATCGTTCGAGCCGCTGCGTCCCTCGACATCACCGGACGTCACCGCGAAAGGGAGGTCTCGCTCCGCTGGGTCCTCGTCCACATGATCGAGGAGTACGCGCGGCACAACGGCCACGCCGACCTGCTCCGCGAGCGCATCGACGGCGCAACCGGAGAGTAAGTCCCCGCGAGGGTGCGAAACGACGCCCAGCAACCACCCGCCCGATCCTCCCGTCTGCCGACGTCCCACCCCAGACAAGAGCGCGCTAACCCCGCGCGGGACCCAGTGCCGGGAGCTCTGCTGCGCCAGCTGGGTCGGGGGCACGCGGGGACCCGGACAGCCCGTGCGGCGCGGCCCGGGCGGGTGGAGACCCATCCCCGCGTGCGCGGGGAGTAGAGGCGGGGGGAGTCGCCCAGCGACCCGGTCCAGGAACCATTCCCCGCGTGCGCGGGGAGCAGAGCACCCTGGCCTCCAGAACGGCCCCTTTCCCCGGGACCATGAGCGGCCGCCGCTCTTTCACCTGAAAGCCATCAACGGGCGCCCGGGGCCCTGTCGCGCTCGCCGCCGGTTCCGTCGGTCACCTGGTCCTGGCGCCCGCCTGCTCGCCACCAGGCACGGATGCGGCTCAACGCGGTCGGGATCAGGCGTCTGCCGGTCTCGCTTCCCCGGTTGGCGGTTGGGCATGACGGCGTGGTCGGAGTCGAGGGCGTTGAGCACCAGTCGGCGCAGCAGGATCGTGGTCCATCTTCCCCTCCAGGATTCCCTCCACCACACCCACAGAAAACGACTTCACCACCAGCCGACAAAGCTCATCGCAGACCACCTCGTACAGGAGTATCCGGAAGGAAATCAAGCCATCGCCAAAGGCACACCCCAAAGCGCGAAATCCTTGTTTCATCCGATTGATGAGAACCGTGCCACGCCTCGCCTGCCCCAGCAGCTCTGGTCGTTCAGCACAGCCGCAGCCGCTTTGCCGAAGGTCCCGGTTCCCGTGGGCGTACGGAGTTCGAAATGTGGGGTTGTCCTCGTAGAACGCCTCGACGGCGAACGTGGCCGCGGCGCTCCGACGAGCCCCTCCGGACGGCGGGCACCACGACCACAGCACGAGCACGGCCGATCACCGGCAGTTCGCGCGGTGGCCTGGCCGGCCCCGCG
Source organism: Actinomadura rugatobispora (assembly GCF_055379765.1). Classification (NCBI taxonomy): domain Bacteria; kingdom Bacillati; phylum Actinomycetota; class Actinomycetes; order Streptosporangiales; family Thermomonosporaceae; genus Actinomadura; species Actinomadura rugatobispora. The sequence continues at coordinate 4,664,428 of NZ_AP029191.1, forward strand.
GAAATCGACCTGAACCGGGGACCATTCGGCGATGGTCCATGAGAATGCTCCCCGATCCGCCACTTTGACCGATCAAATCACAACTATTCATCCAGGATTTTTGGACCGTTTCAAAGGAGCGCTATTGGCGGCCGATAGCTTGCCTCCGTCAAATGACATCAGGAGGAATCAATGACAGACCGTGCAGACGGCTTCGCACGTCGCAAGTTCCTTAAAGGCGGGCTCACCACAGCCGCCGCCGTGGCCGCGATCGCTCCCTTGGAGGCCCTCGGCGCCCGTACCGCCGGCGCGGCACCGATGGGCAAGCAGCCGTCCAGTCCGGATTACGGACCGCTCTACCCGGTCAAGGACCACACCACAGGTCTCGAACTCCTCGCCCTGCCGAAGGGATTCGAGTACCTGACCTACGGGTGGACGGGCGACGTCATGTCCGACGGAACTCCCACGCCGAGTTCACACGACGGCATGGCCGCGTTCCACCGCCCGGACGGCAAGATCGCTCTGGTTCGGAACCACGAGCGCAGCGGTTTCACCGGGGCGTTCACCACACCGGCCTACAACCCGGCGGCCCGTGGCGGCACCACCAATCTCGTGTTCGATCCGAAGGCGGGGAAGTTCCTCGAATCTTGGGGCAGCCTGTCCGGCACGATCCGGAACTGCGCCGGTGGGCCGACGCCGTGGGGTACCTGGCTGACCTGTGAGGAGACCACCGAGGTCGGCCCCGACGGCACTCGGCACGGGTACGTCTTCGAGGTTCCCTTTGACGGCAAGGGCGACCCGCGGCCGTTGAAGGCGATGGGACGGTTCAGCCACGAGGCCGTCGCGGTGGACCCGCGTACGGGCATCGTGTACCTGACCGAGGACGCCACTCCGTCCGGCTTCTACCGGTTCCTGCCCAGCAAGCCGGGCGAGCTGGCCGCCGGCGGCGAGCTGCAGATGATGGTCATCGAGACGCCCGACGGCTCCTCGTACTCGACCTACGCCGATGCCACGGGAGTCGAGTACCGGACATCGTGGGTCACGATTCCCAACCCCGACTATGCGCCGGGCGAGAAGCGTCCGGCGGAGCAGGGGGCCGCGCTCGGTGCCGCGGTGGTCCGGCGGGGCGAGGGTGCGTGGTACGGCAACGAACGGATCTACCTGGTGTCGACGAGCGGCGGCCCCAAGGGGCAGGGCCAGGTCTTCGAGTACGACCCCAAGGCGGAGCGGATGCGGGTGCTGTTCGCCTCTCCGGACGCGTCCGTGCTCAACAACCCGGACAACATCTGCGTGAGCCCGCGGGGCGGCATCGTCCTCTGCGAGGACGGGAGTGACAGCGAGTACCTGCACGGCCTGACCACCGACGGGGAGATCTTCCCGTTCTCGGAGAACAAGGTCGTGATCCCGGCCGGTGGCGTTCCCGGCAAGTCGGTCGCACCCGGCGACTACACCGGATCGGAGTGGTGCGGGTCGGCCTTCGAGCCGAAGAACGGCAACTGGCTGTTCGCCAACGCGCAGAGCCCCGGCATCACTTTCGCCATCACCGGCCCCTGGCGGCGCGGTTCCCTGTAGCGAAACCCTGGCCTGAAGTACACGTACCACCACGAAGCAAGCGGGCCGGTCCTTTGAAGGCCGGCCCGCCCGTGTCTCGTCATCCGGAACCAGCACCGGACAAGGAGCGGCCGCGACTTGATCGCCTGATGCGCCGCCGAGAACCGCAAGATCGTCACGCCCACGAGCCCGGACGAGGGATCGGCCCGCGGCGTCCGCCGAAGAGAAGGGACCGCCTGCTCCCCGGCGAAGACGCGCAGGTGATCGGGCCCTGGGACGCAGACAGGCGCTGAGCGCCCAGAGTCAGAGCCCCCCGCCGGAACCCTTATCGGCCTCGCGTCGAACTTCGGCACGGATGCGTGCGGCCTCTTCTCGCGCCTGGGCGGCTTCGCCGACTGCCTTGGTGCGGTCCTCTTCGAAGAGGAGAAGCCGGGAGAGGGTCTCCAGGACGCCTGCTATGTCCTCGCGCCAGTTCGCGAAGCCGAGGGGGTCGCTCGCCCTCTCGGGACGCTGGGCGCGTACCCGGCGCAGCTCTCGCAGTGCGGCTTTGAGTTCCGCCGGCAAACCGGACGATTGAGCGAACACGTGATGAGCGTAAAGCGGCAGCCCACTGCGAGGCTGGGGACATGCACAGCGACAGCCCCATCGGCACGCCCATCCCCGCCTTGGACGGTCACGCAGTGGACGATCAAGAGACGTGCGACGACTCCACGGTCGTGAGTGTGGAGACGGACGACGAGCGTGACATGGTCCAGATCGATGCATGGGATGACGGCCTCGGCCTCGATGTGTCCCTGCTGCTGACGCTGCCGCACGCACGGACCTTCCTCGATCACCTCAGCCGGGCGATCCAGATCATCGAGGAACGGCAAGCGGCCACGCGATGACCACCACGAGGTCCCCTTCCGCGCGTGAACGTCGAGATGGTGCGACAGACAGCGGCGCCACGGGCCCGCCTGATGGTCGGGCATTGGCGCGCCCCCGTGGCTGAGGAGTTCCTCTTGACGCTTGCCGAGTTGGTGGATCAGCTGGCCAGGGTGGCCGACGGCTTGACCGTGTACGCAGAGGAGCCCTGGACAGCAGGCTCGCGGGTGGTGGCGGCGAAACATGGGGACGGTCTCTCGCCGGTGGACCTGCCCTACCTCCTGGAAGTCGTCCTGATCCGCGAGGTGCTGGATGTTTGGAGTAGCTGGCGAGCAGGTGCGCGGCCGACCACAGAGGAGGCGTGCGCGGCGATCATCCACTATGCGCAGTACGACGCCTACTTGCCACCCGCCACGTGACCGCTGCGACGACGGGTGACCGGCGGCTTTCGGTGCGCGGTCGGGGGCCGGCGATCACGGGTGCTGGTTGGCGGAGGCTGTGGGATTCGAACCCACGGGACCGGGGATACCGGCCCAGCGGTTTTCAAGACCGCCGCACTCGTCCACTATGCGAAGCCTCCCGTGGAGCAGGCACCACGATAGCGGGTCGGGGCGGGGGCGTTCACCGGGCTTTCGGGGTGTGGTGGAGGGCCTGAGCTTGGGGGAAGACTTCCGTTACGCTCGTCGGCATGTCTGAAAAGCCCCAAGATCCGGCCGGGACGACCCACCAGTTCCAGAACTTCGCCGCGCAGCGGCCGGCCGAGAAGTCCAAGCAGGTCAACACCGGGCTCATCGTGGGCGCGGTGCTCGTGGTGGCCCTCGTCGTGGTCGTGGCGATCGCGGTCGCGATGATGATGTGAGTCAGCGGCCGGTGCTGGAGAAGTGCTGGTAGTCCCAGGGGCCGCCCCAGTCGCCGCCCCAGCCCCAGCCGATCGAGGCGAACGCCCTGACGACGCGGTCGCCGGCGTGGATGACGCCGGGGTCGCGGCGCTCGCGGTTCTTGAACTTGACGCAGTTCTTGTGGGCGACGGTGCCGTCGGCCGAGACGTACGGGTTCTCGCACGGGTTGATGTCGATGGCCAGCCCGAGGGCGTGCTGTGACCAGTTGCTCGACCCGGTGGCCCGGCGGCAGTTGAACGCCGAGGTGTTGTTGGCCTCGATCGAGTCGAAGTCGCTGCCCTTGTAGGCGTCCACGGGCTCCATGCGGGCGATCGGGTAGCGCATGTCGTACAGCTTGCGGAACACCTTGACCAGGTCGTTCGCGGCGTCGGCGTTGACGACCAGGCGACCGCCGGTGTGCGGCTTCTTGTCCATCCCCCAGTAGGTCATCTCGATCATCCGGAGCCCGGACGGGCCGACCGGGCAGCCCTGCCGCCAGGAGTGTTCGAGGTCCCCGGCGGTGACCTTCTTGATCTGGGACTGGAAGGCCGTGGGACTCGGGGAGGGCGCGGCCTGCGGCGGGGTGGCGGGCGCGGTCGGCGGTGCGGCCGGGGCGCCGGCCGGCTCCTCGGAGCCGCGGCCACATCCGGTCGCCGTGACGGCGAGTGCCGTCACCAGTGCTGTTGCGTACACGAGGCGGCTACCAGGCATAACAGCAGGATGACACGTCGCGGTGCCTTCGCGTGGGACCGGGGATTCGCTACGGTGCGTCTGAGGGCGTGCCCGTCGTGACAGGGGACGGGGGCGAGCACGCCGTGGCAGATACGTTCACCCCCCAGCCGGGGCCGACCCGGCGTCCCCGGCCGGGAGCCGGCATGGGCGAGCACGACGAGAAGGACCCGGACGGCGCCAGCCTGGAGGACGAGATCTTCGCGGTGGCCTCGTCCGTGGAGGTGGAGGACGCCTCGCGCGCCGAGCCGCTGATCCGGCTGCGGCGGAGTCCGGTGGCGGTGCCGCCGCGGCGGGAGATCGGGCTGGCGGCGGCGGGGTTCCTGACGTTCGCGTTCGTGGACGCGGTCATGATGTGGGGGCCGCTGATGATGAGCCGCCGGCCGAGCCTGATGCCGCAGATGGTGACGCTGCTGGTGCTGGCGTTCGGGCTCGGCGGGCTGCTGGCGTGGAAGGTGCGGGGGCCGTGGCGGCCGTACGGGTTCGGGATGATGCTGGGCTGGGTGTTCCTGACCCTGGTGTCGGTGGGTTTCCTGACGGGCCTTCCCCTCTAGCGGTTGTCGCCGATGCGCTTGTTGACGGCGGTGAAGGCGCGGCCGATGGCGGCCAGGTCCTCCGGTTCGATCACGTCGATGAAGAAGTCGCGGACGGTCTCGACGTGGTCGCGGGCGGCGCGTTCCAGTGCGGCGAAGCCCTCGTCGGTGAGGTGGGCGAACACGCCGCGCTTGTCGTTGGGGCAGTTGTCCCGCTTGACCAGGCCCTTGGCCTCCAGGCGGGAGCAGGTGTGGGACAGGCGGCTGCGGGACTGGCTGGCGTGCGCGGCCAGTTCGGCCATTCGCAGACGGCGGTCGGGCGCCTCCGAGAGCCGGACCAGGATCTCGTATTCTGAGACCGAGAGGCCGTGCTTGGTCTTCAGGTCGCGGTCCATGATCTCGTTGAGCCTGACGCTGCCGTCCACGTAGGCCCGCCAGTCGTGCTGTTGGGCGGCATCGAGCCAGCGTGGTTCGCTCATGCCGCCAGTATACGGTCATGTTGAAGTTTCAACTAATACTGGAATAGTTTATCTTTCAACCAGGTTGTACCGCGCACAGCGCTCCCCGGGAAGGCGGACGATCCGGCGACCGGGGGCGGCCCGAGAGTGTAGAGGAGAGTCCCATGCCCGCCGTCATGGCCGACCCGCTCACGCTGCCCCGTCTGCCCCGTCTCCCCGAGGACGGTACGGACTGGCGCCGCGTCGCCAAGGTCATCACCGCCCAGCGACACCTCGAAGGGGAGGGCTTCCAAGTGCGGCGCCCGTTCCCAGGGGTGGATCTCGCGCTGGCCGACCCGTTCCTCCTGCTCGACCACATGGGCGCCGTGGAGTACGCCCCGGGCGAGGCCAAGGGGACCCCGTGGCATCCGCACCGGGGGTTCGAGACCGTCACCTACATCATCGACGGCGCGTTCCAGCACCAGGACACGACGGGCGGGGGCGGCCTCATCTCCGACGGCGGCACCCAGTGGATGACCGCCGCGTCCGGGATCCAGCACATCGAGCAGCCGCCGCCCGAGCTGGTCGCCAAGGGCGGGCTGTTCCACGGCGTGCAGCTGTGGGTGAACCTGCCCCGCGCCCAGAAGTGGGTCAAGCCGCGCTACCAGGACATCGAGGCGCGCGACGTGAAGCTGCTCGCCGCCGACGACGGGTCCTCGCTCGTACGGGTGATCGCCGGATCGCTCGCCGGGCACGACGGGCCCGGCGACACGTACACGCCGATCAACTACCTGCACGCGACCGTCGCGCCCGGCGCGCGGCTCACCCTGCCGTGGCCGCGCGAGTTCAACGCCCTCGTGTACGTGCTGTCCGGCCGCGGCACCGCCGGGGTCGAGGAGGTCGCGGTGGACGAGGGCCAGATGGCCGTCTTCGCCGGGTCCCACCACAAGGGCGACGGCGACGGGATCGTGCTGCGGGCCGCCGGCGCCCAGCCGGCCTCGAGCCCGAACGGCTGGGAGATCCTCGTGCTGGGCGGGCTGCCGATCCGGGAGCCGGTCGCGCGGTACGGGCCGTTCGTGATGAACACGCGCGAGGAGATCGTCCAGGCGTTCGAGGACTTCCAGGCCGGACGCATGGGAACGATCCCGGCCGAGCACGTCCCGCACCTGTCCAGCGCGGACGAGAACCTGTCCTGACCTGCGATTCCGAGCGGCGAACGGCCGCGGGCCCGAGAGAAAGGGCGCGCGGCCGTTCGCCGTGTTCCGGATGACGGACGGGACGGCATGCGCTACTGTGTTCGAACGAGTCGAACAGAGGTTCGACCAGCTCGTTCGCACGCAAGCGCGCCCGGGGAGGTGGCACATGGCTGCGACGGTGGCACCGATCGGCCTGGACGCGGCGCCGCGCTGCGCCGGGCGCCGGGAATCCCGCGCGACACGCCGTACGAGTTTCTACGCAAATCTACGGCCTCAGCTATATCGCCTCATAGAGTCCGAGAGCGTGGACCCCGTGCGCAATCCCTACGCTCCCGGCGCCGGGCAGCGCCCTCCGGAGCTGGCCGGCCGCGACCGCGAGCTCCGGCAGTTCGAGGTGGTCCTCGAACGCGTCGCGCGCGGCCGTCCCGAGCGCAGCATGGTCATCACGGGGCTGCGCGGCGTCGGCAAGACCGTGCTGCTGAACGCGTTCCGTTCGATGGCCATCCAGAAGCTGTGGGGCACCGGCAAGATCGAGGCGCGGCCCGACCAGTCGATCCGGCGGCCGGTGGCCTCCGCCCTGCACATGGCGGTGCGGGAGCTGGCGCCGCGGCACCGCGCCCCCGACCGGATCGAGGAGTTCCTCGGCGTGCTCAAGGCGTTCGCCCAGGCGGGCGAGGAGCCGGGCACCGGGCGCGGCAAGGCCCGCGCGCACCGCTGGCAGCCGGGGATCGACGTGCCCGCCGCGCGCGGCCGGGCCGACTCCGGCGATCTGGAGATCGACCTCACCGAGCTGTTCGTGGACGCCGCCTCGGTCGCCACCGACGTCGGCGCCGGCATCGCGCTGTTCGTGGACGAGATGCAGGACATCCCGGCCGACGATGTCTCCGCGCTGTGCGCCGCCTGCCACGAGCTGTCCCAGGTCGGCGGCCCGCTGATCGTGGTCGGCGCGGGGCTGCCCCACCTGCCCGCGGTGCTGTCGGCGAGCAAGTCCTACTCCGAGCGGCTGTTCCGGTACGCCCGCATCGACCGGCTCGACCGCGAGTCGGCCGACTTCGCGCTGATGGCCCCCGCCGAGCGCGAGCACGTGACCTTCACCCCCGAGGCCCTCGACGCGCTGTACGGCGCGGCCGACGGCTACCCCTACTTCGTCCAGGCGTACGCCAAGGTCGTCTGGGACGTGGCCCCCGACACCCCGATCACGGCCGACGACATCAAGGTCGCGGCGCCGGAGGCGGAGAGCGAGCTGGCGGTCGGCTTCTTCGGCAGCCGCTACGACCGCGCCACCCCGGCCGAGCGCGACTACATGCGGGCGATGGCGATGCTGGGCGACGACCCCGTCCTCACCTCCGCCGTCGCCGAAGAACTCGGCCGCAAGCCCTCCAGCCTGTCACCCGCACGCGACGGCCTCATCAAGAAAGGCCTGATCTACAGCGCCGAGCGCGGTCTTGTCGCGTTCACCGTCCCGCACTTCGGCAAGTTCCTGCGCTCCCAGCCCGCCTGAACCCGGCAAGCACTCTCGACCGTCCTCTACCCCTGTCTAGGGGACGGCGTAGAGACCCCTAGAAAACCGCATCGACCGGCGACGTCAGCACTCTCTACGGCTTTCTAGCCCTGACGCTAGATAGCCGCATAGTCGCCGAGCCTTCGCATCTCGCGCTCTCTAAGCCGCTCTAGGCGGATCGCTAGAGGGGGCTAGAGAGTCGTATCGAAGCCGAGGAACAAAAGTCGGTTACTCACCGCATTCGGGGTATAACGCGGGGTGTTTGCGTCATTGAGGGCGCACTGTCCAAGTCAGGGGGAGACATGAACAATCGCGAAGGTCGCCGGAGCAAGCCCCGCAACGAGGGCCAGCAGTCGTCCGCGCAGCGGAACCGCGACGAGATGGCCGCGTCGCGGCGGGGCTCCGGCGCCGCCCGCCACCCCTCCGCCCAGGAGGCGCGTCAGAAGATGCCCGCCGGCGCCCAGAACGAGCATTCGGCGGACCGCGACGACCAGAGCATGGCGGCCCAGGAGGACCAAGGCATGTTCTCGTCCCGCCGCGCCGACGAGCGCGGCCGCGAGCAGGACGAGCGCATGATGCGGCCGGAAGAGGGCAACTGGTAATACCCAAAGACGCCCACCGGTGAGACCATCATCATCGGTGGCCCCTTCACCAGTGGTTCGAGGCCGCGTCCGTACCCATCCAGCGGACGCGGCCTCGCCTGTTTCCGGGACCCCTCTCAGGTGCTCCGTACCACGATGGCGCGGCTCCCACCAGCAGGAAGACCATGGACCGGAAGCCGCCTCTCGTCACGGCCGCACTGGTGCCCGCCGTCCCGTCCTGACACTGCTCACGTCCTGCGGCGGCGACGAGGGCACCGGCACCGCCGCCTCCCCGTCGTCCGCCTCGCCCTCCGCCAAGCCGCTCTCCCCGTCCACGGCGGCGGACGGCAGGAAGCTGTCGGCCTGCAAGGACGGCGACTGTGAGGTCTATGGTCAAGGCGGGTGACGTGCTGCGCTTCGGCCCCAAGGTCAAGGCCGAGCCCCGGATCCAGGCCCTCACCGTCCTCGCCGTCGGCGCCGAGGGGTGACCTTCGCCCTCGACTCGGGCATGACCACCACCGCCAACGGCGGCATCGAGATCAACAACGCCCTCAGCATCGACACCAGTCCCCCGGAGGGCAACCGCATCGCCGTCCGAATCACCCGCCTCCGCTAACCCGCACCCCCCGGCCACGAGCCCCGCCTGCACGAAAGGCACGCGGGTCCCACGATCACCCTCGCCCTGGGCCAACGCGCTGATCGGTGGACGGCGCCAAGCCGCACGCCCGGTGTCCTCGGGTTCCGGTGACCTTGGAGAACAGGGGGTTGTCGGTTGCGTCGAGGCTTCTGGGGTGAGGGTTTTCTAAGAGGTTCTAGCAATGACCCAAGAGACGGCTAGAGAGGCGAAGAGTCAGCTGGAGGCGGTGCACACCTCTGCGGGGCCCACCTCCGCTCGGACGGGTTCGTGGTCGAGCGTCGAATCGGGTTCGGGTTCGGCGGGGGGCGGGACGGGCGCGGCGCGTACGGTGCGGCGGCGTTCGGCGGTGGAGACGGCGAAGACGATCTCGGTGTCGTGGCCGTCCACGCGTGCCGGGAAGACCACGAACCGCCAGCAGCCCTCCCGCCACACGTCCACCGGGACGGCGCTGGTGACCGAGTTCTCCGCCTCCGTCCAGGCGGCGCTCCCGTACAGCGTCGCGTACGTCTCGGCCAGCGGGCTGCGGCGCCGCTCGCACGGCGTCGCGGGACGGCGCCGCCGCAGCCGGACGCGACGCCGGGCGATCGCCGCCAGTTCGGGCGAGAGCGCGGCGAACAGTGCCAGCTCGACCGCGAACACCAGCGCCACCTGCGCCGGGACCTCGCGCAGCACCTGGACGCCCGCGAGCGGCGCCCCGAGCGACAGGACGGCGGCCGCGGTCAGCAGCATCGCGCGCAGCACGCCGCGGCGGCGGACGCGTTCGGTGCTCAGCCCGCCGAAGCAGCCGCAGCCCGCGTCCGGCCGGTGCACCCGCAGTTCCCCCACCGCCCAGGTGGCGGCGGCGAACGCCACGGTCGTGGCCACCCGCACCGACATGTGGGAGGTGACGAGCAGGGCGAGGGCGAGCGTGCCCTCGGTCAGCCCGAGACCGACGTTGATCACGCGGCTCTGCCCCAGCCCGGTCGCCCGGCGCAGCCGTTCCGGGAGCGGCACGCCGTGCACGTGCTCGGCGGCGGCGGACGCCGGCGGAAGGATGATCAACTTGGCCAGGCAGGCGGCCAGCAGGACGGTGGCCAGCAGCAGGACCTGGGTGTTCTGGATGTCGTCCAGCATCGTCAGACTCCCGCCGCCGCTCCGGGCGCGCCGTGCCGCAGGACGGTGTTGAAGCAGCCCGCGTCCAGGTCGCCGCCGAGGCCGACGAACGCCGCGGGGGTGAGTTCGACCAGGCGCCCGCGCGGGGAGGTGCCGCATTCGACGCACCGGTCGCAGTAGCCCGCCGCGACGCAGCCGCACTCGATCACCGGCAGCGTCGCGGTCAGGTCCGCGCACTCGTTCCGGACGACCAGTTCACTGCCAAGGGAGAGGTAGGGCAGCGCCGCGCACCCGGGCGGCGGGGCGTCGGGGCAACCGCCGCCCTGTCCTTCGGGGTCGAGCGCCGGGTAGGCGGCCCCGGCCGCGCCCCCGCTGAGACGGAAATCCGGACCCGCCGCCCGCGCGTCGGGCCGCGCCTCCGGGACACCGGCCTCGGGGCGGCGGCGCGTGGGACGGGCCGGGCCGCGCCTGCGGGTGGACGAGGCGTGCCGGGGCCCGCATCGTCCCCGTCCTGACTCCGCGCGGGTCGGGACGACGGCGCCGTCGATGTGCGGAAGCGCCTCGGCGCCCGGGCTCGTCCGGCCGAGCGGTGCACCGTCGCCGTCCGGACGGGCCGTGTCCGGCTCCGCCCGCGGCGCGGGGACCTCGTAGGTGGCGCCGCCGAACCAGGTCGCCGTCCCCTGGAGCACCTGGGGCACCGACACGTCCGGCTCGGGCGCGGCGAGGTCGGCCGCGCGGTGGCCCGGCTGGGACGTCCCGGGCCGGACCGCCTGCGGCCCCGCCGGGGAGCGCACGCAGATGACGTCGATCAGGAAGCCCGGTTCGAGCCTGGGGTGCCGGACGAGGACCCGGCCCAGGGCGTGCGGGGGGATCACCACATGGGTGCGCCCGCGATGCGGACCCATGTCCACCTCCACGGCGTCCCTGCCGCGCGCCAGGATCGTGCCGGTCACCCGGCCGATGTCCACCCAGATCCGGTCGGCGCCGAGACCGTCCGGGGTGGAGCGGACGATCACCTCCCGTCCCGGCAGCAGCGCGGCGAGGCCCCCGCGCCCGCCATGCCAGACCGAGGTGGCGGAGGTCATGGGCAGCCGCACCTCGCCGCCGGACCCGCGCAGCACCAGCAGGTGCGGGCTCGCGTCGAGGACGGTCCCTGCCAGGACGCGCGGGGGACGGCGCGGACCCGGGGCGGTACCGGGCGGCTCGGACCCTCCCAGGACGAGCTCCCGGTATCTGCGGCGCTCTCCGCCACGGCATCGGGGTGGAAGCGGCATGGCGACACTCCGGCGTCGATCTTGACTTCGGCGATCTTCAAACTCGTGTCCAGGGCTGTTAGGACAGCGTGTCAAGACTCACCCGCGGGGGCCGGACTGTCGACGGATTTGTCGCGATAAGTCATGCAGGGGTTGAGGTTCTTTTTACCCCGGTTGATTATTATCCCCTGGTTGACCCTAATATGTCTTTTCAGATGACCCGGAATTACGATCTTCGTGCCATCGTCGAGGGGTCGGGATCACGCTCCGATGCCTCACGATCAGCTCGTCGGTACGGGTCGACCGCAGGCTCCCAACCCCTGGCTCGGTGGTGACGTGAACAGCACGCGGCACGAGGAGTTCCGCGACTACGTCGCGGCCCGCGGGCCCGCGCTGCTGCGCGCCGCGCTGCAGCTCACCAGTGATCGCGCCGAGGCCGAGGACCTCCTGCAGGCCGCCCTCGCCAAGACCTACCTGGCCTGGGACCGCATCCAGGACCGCGCCTCGGTCGACGGTTACGTGCGCCGCGCCATGGTCAACACCCAGATCTCCTGGTGGCGCCGGCGCAAGCTGGACATCTACCCCACCGACGAACTGCCCGACCAGCCGGTAGATGATCATACCCGGCGGAGCGAATTGCACGACGCCCTCGGCCGCGCCCTGGATCGCCTGCCCGAGCGGCAGCGCATGGCGGTCATGCTCCGCTACTACGAGGACATGGCCGAGGCCGAAATCGCCGAGGTTCTCGGAGTCAGCATCGGCACCGTCAAGAGCACCGTTTCCCGCGCTATGGCCAAGCTCCGGGACGACGCCGGCCTCGAGGCCGACTTCCCCAAGATCCCGTCCCCGGAACCCGGCGTCCCACCCCAGAACCGCGACACCCCGCCCGAGAACCACGACACACCCCCGCCAAACCGCGACACGCCGTCCCAGGACCACGACGCGCCGCCCCAAAGCCGCCCCGCGCCCTCACAGAACCGCGACACGCCCCCGCAAAGCCACGACGCGCCGCCCGAGAGCCAGGACGCAGCCGCGCAGAACCGCGACACGCCGCCGCAAGACCGCGACGCGCCTCCCTAGAACCGCGACTCGTCCCCGCAGGCGCGGCCCGCCGCGCCAGGCCCAGGACGCGTCGTCCAGAGCCGGAACGCGCCCGCGCGGAACGGCGACACGCCCCCGCAAGACCGCGACACCCCGCCCCAGAACCGCGACTCGTCCCCGCAGGCGCGGCCCGCCGCGCCAGGCCCAGGACGCGTCGTCCAGAGCCGGAACGCGCCCGCGCAGAACGGCGACACGCCCCCGCAAGACCGCGACGCGCCGCCAGAGCCACGACTCGTTCCTGCAGAAGCGCGATCCGCCCGCCGTCCCAGGACCACGACGCGCCGCCCCGGAGCCACGACGGGCCTCCGCAACACCGCAACGCGCCCGCGCAGAAGCGCGACGCGCCCCAACAAGACCGCGACGCGCCGCCCCAGAGCCGCCTCGCTCCCGCAGAAGCGCGGTCCCTCGCGCCAGGGCCAGGACGCGTCGTCCCAGAGCCGCAACGCACCTCCGCAAAACCGCAACGCGTCTCCGCGAAACCGCGACACGCTGTCCCGGAGCTGGCTCGTTCCCGCCGAGCCAGCCAAACCGCGACGCGCCGCCCCAGAGCCGGGACGTGCCGCCCTGGAGCCATGACGCGTCTCCGCACAACCGCGATGCGGGCCCTTAGAAGCGCGGCGCGTCGGCCGCGAGGCGTCGGCGCGGCGGGTGCCGCGAAGCCGCTATCGCGGTGCGTGTCTGGAGGGGATACGGAGAAAACTGCGGGCGGGTGCTGACATCGGCCGATACTTCGGGCAAGAATCCGGGTTCTGGGATCCACCGAGCTGGAGGTGCGCCGTGTGGAGCACGATGCAGGACTTTCCGCTGACCATCACCTCGATCATGCGCTTCGGCACCGGCGTCTTCGGCGGGAGCGAGGTGATCACCTGGACCGGTGACGGGACCCGCCGGGAGACCTACGCGCGGCTCGGCGAGCGCGCCGCGCGGCTGGCCGGGGCGCTGCGCGGGCTGGGCGTGGACGGCGACCAGCGCGTGGCCACCTTCATGTGGAACAACGCCGAACATCTCGAGGCGTACCTGGCGATCCCCTCCATGGGTGCCGTGCTCCACACCCTGAACCTGCGGCTCTTCCCCGACCAGCTCGTCTACATCGCCAACCACGCCGAGGACCGGGTCGTCATCGTGGACGGCTCGCTGATCCCGCTGCTGGCGCCCGTGCTGCCGCAGCTGAAGACGATCCGGGACGTGATCGTGGTCGGCGAGGGCGACACCGGGCCGCTGGAGGGGGCGGGCAAGGTGCTGCACTCCTACGAGGAGCTGCTCGCCGCGGCGCCCGCCGAGTTCGACTGGCCGGAGATCGACGAGCGTGCGGCGGCCGCCATGTGCTACACCAGCGGCACCACGGGCAATCCCAAGGGCGTGGTGTACTCGCACCGCTCGGCGTACCTGCACTCGATGTCGATCGCGACGGGCAACGCGATGGGGATGAACGCGTCCGACCGGGTGCTTCCGGTGGTGCCGATGTTCCACGCCAACGCCTGGGGCCTGCCGTACGCGGCGATCATGGCGGGGGCGTCGCTGGTCATGCCGGACCGGTTCCTGCAGGCCGAGCCGCTGGTCCGGCTGATCGAGGCGGAGCGCCCCACCATCGCGGGGGCGGTGCCGACGATCTGGGCGGACGTGCTGCGGCACACCAGGGAGCACGGCGCCGACCTCAGCTCGCTGCGGCTGGTGCCGTGCGGCGGTTCGGCGGTGCCGGAGTCGCTGATGCGCGGGTTCGACGACCTCGGCGTGACGATCGTCCAGGCGTGGGGGATGACCGAGACCTCGCCGGTGGCCACGATGGCGCACCCGCCGGTCGGCTCCGGCGGCGAGGACGCCTGGCGGGCCCGGGTGTCGCAGGGCCGCGTCCTGGCCGGGCTGGAGATGCGGATCGTCGGCGACGGCGACGTGGTGCTGCCGCACGACGGCGTGTCGGTCGGCGAGGTGGAGATCCGCGGCCCGTGGATCACCGGCGCGTACCACCTGGACGAGGACCCGTCCCGGTTCAACGACGGCTGGCTGCGCACCGGCGATGTCGGCACGCTGTCCGCCGACGGCTACCTGATCCTCACCGACCGGGCCAAGGACGTGATCAAGTCCGGCGGGGAGTGGATCTCCTCGGTGGAGCTGGAGAACCACCTCATGGCGCATCCCGACGTGCTGGAGGCGGCGGTGGTCGGCGTCCCCGACGAGCGCTGGCAGGAGCGCCCGCTGGCGTCGGTGGTGGTACGGGACGGCGCCGTGCTGACCGCCGAGGAGCTGCGGGGGTTCCTCGGCGACCGGATCCCCAAGTGGCAGCTCCCCGAGCGCTGGTCGTTCATCGAATCCGTGCCCAAGACCTCGGTCGGCAAGTTCGACAAGAAGGTGCTGCGGCGGCGGTACGCGGACGGGGAGCTCACCGTGCGGCACTTCGGCTGACCCCGGCGGGACGGCGTTCGCGCGGCGTTACGGAACGGGTACACCCTGACATCCCCGCAGATACAAAGGGAACGGTCGGTGTCACCCCATGGCCACCTCATTGTCATTTCAAGGGATCAAGTGGTGCGGATGGGGCAGACGGGTGTATGCAGGGTGGGCCGAATACCCAGACGGCCCCGCGAGGGCGGGTCTCCCACATGCCGGTGCCGGGAGCGCGAATGCCCAGGTGGTCCTCCTTCGACACCGCGGCCGACCGACGGTTGGTCCACAGGCTGAACGAAGGCGACGATGGCGCGCTGGCCGCTCTCTACGACGGGTACGCTGAGCGCCTGTACGACTACGTTTTGTCCCTGTCCGGCGAATACAAGATCGCGGCGGACATCGTGCACGACACGTTCATCGACGCCTGCCGCCGCGCGCCGCGGATGCGCGACCACGTGCACCTGCGGTCCTGGCTGTACGGGGCGGCCCGCCGCCGGTGCGTCCTGCGGGGCCGGCCGCGGGCGCTGTTCTGGGAGCCCGATGTCGAGTTCGGTGAGCCGCCCGCGCTGATGGCCGCGGAGCCGGCCCGGGCCGGCGCGGGCGGGAACGCGAGGGGGCTGGGCCGCCGTCCGGGCGGCCCGCCGCTGCCCCGCCGCAGGCCGAAGGAGGACGGCGGGTCCGCGCGGACGGAGATTCCCGCGGCCGAGGAACCGGAGCTGCCGCCGTCCGCCGAGCTGCGCAGGCTCCTGGACGCGTCGCTGGGCCGCCTGGATCCGGGCGACCAGGAGGCGCTGCTGCTGGCCGTGCGGCACGGGCTGCTCCCCTCCGAGATCGGCATCGTGCTGGGCATCTCCTCGCGCCGCGCCGCCGCGCGCGTGGCACGCTCCCGGTCCGCGCTGGAGTCCGCGTACGAGACCGAGCTGATGCTGCTGACCGAACGCTGCGTCGCCGAACGGCGCACCCCGCCGGCCGTGGAGGTCGCGGACGCGGAGGCGGAGCTGCTCGCCCGTACCGAGTCCGTGCAGGGCCGCGCGGAGGACGAGCAGGCGAGCACCGTTGTCGGCGGAGCGGCCGCGAAGAAGCCGCCCGTCCCCGAGCCGGACGACACCGAGGGCGACGACGAAGACGGCCAAGCCGCGCAGGAGCGATCCGAACGGCGCCGCGGCCCGGCCTCGCGGCGGACCGCCGCGGGCGTCCTGCCCGGCCGCGCGCGCCGTTCCGCGCCGCCCTCGCGCCGTCCGCCCCAGCGTGGGAACGCGCCGTCCAGCGGCGGCCCCGGCGGGGCGAAGCGCGCGGCCGGGCGGCGCACTCAGCAGCCCCCGGGCGGCGCGGCGTTCGACGACCACGCGTGCGACGACTGCGACCGCCGCGCCGCCGTCTACCCGGCCGCGCTGCTCGCGCTGGCGCCCTCGCCCGTGCTGCCCGCCGCGCTGCGGCACCGGGTCGTCCACACCGCCACCGATCCCGAGCTGGCCGGCTACCGGGCCGACATCGCGGCCCGCGGCGGCGGGCTGACCCCGGCGGGACTGCCGAGCCAGCCGGACATGCCGTCGCCGTTCACCAAGCGGTGGCTGTTCGCGGGCGGCGGCATGGCCGGGGCTCTGGTGACGGCGGTGCTGGCCGCGCTGATGATGGGTCCGGGGCTGGGCAACCCGACGATCTACTGGCCGCCGTTCCACACCCGCCCGCAGCCGTCCATCACCGAGCAGTCGCCGGGGGCGCAGGGCCACGAACGCGACCAGCGGCGTCCCCCGCAGGCGCAGGCGCCGTCCGCGCCGGGTGCCCGGCCGCCGCTGAACCCGCAATCCAACGAGCGGGAGACACCGCGGCCGTCGCCGACGGTGCCGGCCCCGCCCGCGCCGCCCAGGCCGGGCACGCTCGCGGTCAGCCCGGCGAAGGTGGAGCTGTACGGCACCAAGACGGGGAGCGTGCGGGTGAGCGCGCTGCGCGGTCCGGTGGAGTGGAACGCGGTGTCGTCGTCCGAGCAGGTGAGCGTGTCGCAGCCGCGCGGCGACCTGGATCGGGACGGGACCGCCGATCTCACGATCACGCTGAGCACCGGGCTGATCAACCTGCCGGGCGAGGCGACGGTCACGTTCATCGACCCCACGACCGGCGACTCGCGCCAGGTCACGGTCGTCTGGGGCGCGTCCCTGCTCTGACCCCGCCCCGGGTGCTCAGCTCCGGGAGGCGTCCGCGGCCGCGGCCATGTGGTCGCGGATCTCCTCCAGCTGGGTGCCGAGGGCGGCCTGCACGCGGGTCTCCATGGCGCGGGCGATGAACGGGTCGACGACCATCTTCACCAGCGGCCGCATCCGCCGCACCATCGCCGCGATCTCCGCGACGTCGTCGCCGCCCGGCACGGACTCGTCGGTGTCGCGCTGGAAGACGTGCTCGCGCACCAGGTTGACGAACCGGCCGGCGATCACGTCGCAGTCGTCGCGGATCTGCTCGGCGATGTCGAGCACCGACTCCAGCGGGATCCCGGCGGCGACCAGTTCGGCGCCCACGTGCAGCAGCCGCGGGCTCGGCACCCGGTAGTGGTCGCCGCCGGCGGGCTCGACCAGGCCGAGCCGGACGGTGCGGTCGAGCATCCGGGCGATCTCGGCGGGGTCCAGGTCGGGCCCGAAGGCGGACCGCAGCTCCTCCAGCGTGGTGGTGCCGGGGATCTCGTCCGACCACGGATCGGTGAGCACCTTCTCCAGGCCCAGGACCTCGCCGACGTCCTTGCCGGTCTCCCAGGCCGACAGCAGGTCCTTGATGATCGCGAAGGTGTAGCCGCGGCCGAGCAGCTTGCCGATCAGGCGCAGCCGGGCCAGATGGGAGTCGTCGTAGATGCCGACCCGGCCCTCCAGGCGCGGTGGGGGCAGCAGCCCCCGGTCCTGGTAGGCCCGGATGTTGCGGACGGTGCCGCCCGCCGCCTGGGCCAACTCGTCGATTCGGTACTCGGCCATGCCCCGCCCGCCGGTCTCGGATTCCTTGACCGCCTTGATCTTACGCGCCACCATTGTGACATCGATCGATGACACATAGAGGTGGTCATGGCGGGTCCCCAGGAGGCCCAGGATATCGAGGAGAAGCTCCTCGGCGGTCCGACGCGTTACACCCGCGAGCAGGTCGAAGAGCGTTCCGGGATCCCCGAGGAGCAGGCCCGCGCCATCTGGCGGGCGCTCGGCTTCCCCGTCCCGCCCGACGACGAGGTCGCCTTCACCGAGGGCGACCTGCTCGCGCTCCGCGAGATCAAGGAACTGCTCGCGCACGACCTGGTGGACGAGGACATGGTGCTGCGGCTGTCCCGCGCGGTCGGGCAGACCATGGGACGGCTCGCCAGCTGGCTGGGCGACGTCTGGCTGCAGCGGTTCAGCGAACGGCTCCCGCCGGACGAGCCGGTCACCGAGGAGGCCGTCATCGCCGCCCTGGAGGCCACCGAGGAGTTGCGGCCCGCGTTCGAGCGGCTGCTGATGCACGGCTGGCGCCGCCAGCTGGCCGCCGCGGGCCTGCGCGCCGCCGGCGCCACCGCCACCGCGACCGCCGACCCGGCCGCGGGCGTCGCCCGGCTCGCGACCGGCTTCGCCGACATCGTGTCCTTCACCCGGATGAGCCGGCGGATGGAGGGCGGCGAGCTCGCCGAGTTCGTGGAACGCTTCGAGACCACCGTCACCGAGATCGTCGCCGAGCACGGCGGCCGGATCATCAAGACGCTCGGAGACGAGGTCCTGTTCGTCGCCGACGACCCCGCCGCGGCCGCCGAGATCGGTCTCGGCGTCGCCGGGCGCTGCGAGGACGACCCCGGCTTCCCGCGCGTCCGGGTCGGGATGGCCTACGGCGAGGTGGTCCTCCGCCTGGGGGACGTCTTCGGCACCCCGGTCAACATGGCCGCACGGCTCACCGCCACCGCGTACCCCGGCACGGTCCTGGCCGACGGCGACCTCGCCGCCGCGCTGCCGTCCGGCGCGTACGACATCTCCTCCCTGCGCCCCCGGCCCCTCCAGGGGCTGGGACGCGTCCGGCCGCGCCTCCTCCGCCGCCCCCGCACCACCTGAGCCCCGTCCGGTCGATCTTGGTCTTCGGGGGTACGGATGCGGGCATGGCCGACAACTGGGAGAAGGCCCCGGCGCACCCGACCCGCCTGGACCGCGCCAAAGGCGGCAACCGCGGGGACGTCTCGGAGGCGGAGCGGCACGCCGTCGTCACCCGCCTCAACCGGGCCTGCGGCGAGGGGCTGCTGAGCCTGGCGGAGTACAGCGAGCGGCTGCACGAGGCGGAGCTCGTCCGGACGCGCGCCGAACTGGACCGGCTCGTCGACGACATCCCCGCCGCCGACCCCGGAGCCCCCGAGACGCCGGAGGTCCGCACCGAGTGGCACGTGGCGCCCGTGGGCGGGCTGCGCCGGCACGGGCACTGGCACATGGACCGGCACCTGGTCTCCCTGACCGTCATCGGCGGCACCCACCTCGACCTCCGGAACGCCGAACTGGCGGCGCCCGAGGTCACCCTGACCAAGGTCTCCCTGCTCGGCCAGGTGACGGTCTGCGTGCCGCGCGGCGTGCGCGTGATCCTGGAAGGGCGCAGCCTGCTCGGCCTCCCAGCCCTCTTCGCCGGCGGGCAGGACGAAGGTCGCGGAGACGCTGCGCCGGACGCGCCCACCCTCCGGATACGGGTGTTCTCACTCCTGGGCGGCGTGACCGTCCAGACCCCGGCCCCCTGAGAGGGCGCGGCGTCACTGGGGCTGACCGTATTGTCCCGCCAGGCCCGACAAGCTCAGCGAATCCGCAGGTCATCACTCCTTTGAGGGAGACCGGCGGGCCAATGCGAGACGTGCGGGGGAGATCGGGAACCGCTCCCGGCGGCGATCCCCGTCCGCGTCGCCCGCCGGGAGGATCAGGGCATCTCATCGGCCCCCAGGAGAGACGTCCGTGGACACCGCACTTCCAGGCCGCCGCGTCGGCCCCCTCGAAACGCCGACCCGTTTCGCCTTCCATGCCGCGCCGGCCTGCATGCTGGTGTACGGCGTCGTCCGCGTCTTCGACGGGCGCGACGGGCAGTACGGCCCGGGCTTGGCCTGGACCGTCGGGCACGTCTTCTTCCTGGCCGCGCTGCTCCTGCTCGGAGTGGTCATCGCCGGCCTGTACCGCACCGTGCCCACCGGTGGACGGGCCGGGCGGGCGGCCGCGGCGGTCGCGGCCGTCGTCGGGCTCGCCGGGCTGCTGACCTTCGTCCGCGTCGCCGTCGTCGACATCGTCGTCGGGCTGCGCGCCGCCGACGCCACCGAGAAGCGCGCGCTGGCCCGGCTGTACGCCGACGCCCCCGACGTACTGCCCAAGTTGCTCTACGACATCGGCCCGCTGTTCTTCGAGCTCGGCCTGTTCGCCCTCCTCCTGCACCTCGCCCTGGGACGCCCGCAGCGCGTGTCGTGGTGGTCGTTGGCGCTGATCGCCTTCGGCTTCCTGGCCATCACCGTCGAGCTCGACCTGCTGCCGGTCGCGGCCGCGCTCATCTGGCTGGGGATGGCCTCCATCGACGGGACGGCTAGGAGGCGAGGGCCGTCCGGAACGTCCGCCGGTACGCCGACGGCGAGGTCCTCATCGCCCGGGTGAAGTGGCGGCGGAAGGTGGCCGGGCTCTCGAAGCCGACCAGCGCCCCGACCCGTTCGACCGGCACGGTCCCCTCCTCCAGCAGCGGCAGACTGGCGAGCACCCGCTGGTGGATCACCCAGCGCAGCGGGCTGGTCCCGGTCTGCCGCGCGAAGTGCCGGATGAACGTGCGCGGCGCCAGCCGGGCCCGCCGGGCCAGCTCCGCGACGGTGATCGGCTCGGCGAGATGCTCCAGCGCCCACGCCATGCTGCGCGCCACCGGGTCGTCGGCGTCCGGCTCCGGGACGGCGGCCTCCACGAACTGCGCCTGCCCGCCGTCCCGGTGCGGCGGGACGACCAGCCGCCGCGCCACCGCGTTGGCGACCCGGGCGCCGTGGTCCTTGCGCACCAGGTGCAGGCACAGGTCGAGCCCGGCGGCGCTGCCCGCGCCGGTGAGCACGTCGTCGCCGTCCACGTACAGGACGCCGGGGTTCACCCGGACGCGCGGGTGGCGGAGGCGCAGCAGGTCGGCGTAACGCCAGTGGGTGGTGGCCTCGCGGCCGTCCAGCAGCCCGGCGGCGGCGAGCGCGAACGCGCCCGAGCAGATCGACACGACGCGGGCGCCGCGGCCGTGGGCGGCGCGCAGCGCGTCCAGGACCGGCTCCGGCACGTCGCCGCGCACGTCCGGCACGGCCACCACCATGACGGTGTCGGCGGCGGCGAAGTCGTCCAGGTCATGCCCGGCGGTCACGGTGAAGCCGCCGACCGCCCGCATCGGGCCGCGTTCGAGCGAGCAGACGCGCAGGTCGTACCAGGACGGCACGCCGAGTTCGGGCCGGGGCAGGCCGAACACCTCCACGACCGAGCCGAGCTCGAACGGGGCCATGCCGTCGAAGGCGAGGACCGACACCGTGTGGCGCCGTCCCGCGCCGCCGTCGCGGAGGGGGAGGTCGAAGGGCATGGCGTGATGCTAGCGATGGTCGGCGTTCACGCCACTTCCGGCACTCACCCCTACAACGGGACGATCAGGGCATGACAGCGACGACACGGACGCCCGCCGCCGCCCCGGCCGAGGCCATCGCCCACTTCTCCGCCCGGCTCGCGTTCGAGACCGACGCCGCCGACGTCGCCGCCGACCTCGCGAGCGGCGCCCCCGGCCTCGTGGTCGTGGACTCGCGCGGCGCGGCGGGCTGGGAGCAGGGGCACGTCGCGGGCGCCGTCCACCTGCCGACCGCCGAGATCGCCGGACGGGCCGCCGCCGTGGTGCCGCCGGGCGCCACCGTGGTCGTCTACTGCTGGGGACCCGGCTGCAACGGGGCCACAAGGGCGGCGCTGGAGTTCGCCCGGCTCGGCCACCCGGTCAAGGAGATGCTCGGCGGATTCGAGTACTGGGCCCGCGAGGGACACCCCGTCGAGACCGGCGACGGAAGGCCCGTGCACCGTTCCCCCGACCCGCTCACCGCGCCCGCCCCGGGCGTCGCCTGCGCGTGCTGACCAGGTGATGTGGATCACCAGCGGGGGCGCTGAGACGTGGGAGACTCGGGTATTTCAGGTTTGACCACCGGGACACGGGCATAAGCAGGTACGTCGGCAACGTTAGACTGAGGCAATCACTCTCGACGCCGAACGCGTCAGGCTCGTCCTTGCAGGCCACGGATCTCTCCAGATCTCTTCGCGGTGCCTCCCGAGACGTGCCCCCCTCTCGGAAGGTAATGCGTGACCTCTGTGCCTGCTGGTAGTTCCCTGCCCGCGACCGACCTCCCCTCGGAGAACCTCCCCCCCCGCCGCCGCCGCGGCACCCGCTCCCGCCGCCGCCGTCGAGGACGCCGCCGAAGCCGTCCCGACGTTCGCCGAGCTGGGGCTCCCCCACTCCCTCGTGACCGCGCTCGCGCGCCAGGGCATCGAGTCGCCGTTCCCGATCCAGGCCGCCGCGATCCCGGACGTCATGGCCGGACGCGACGTCCTCGGCCGCGGCAAGACCGGGTCCGGCAAGACCCTCGCCTTCGGGCTCCCCCTGCTGGCCCGCCTGGCCGGCCGCCGCGCGGCGCCCAGGCGCCCCCTCGGCCTGATCCTCGTCCCGACCCGGGAGCTCGCCCAGCAGGTCCAGCAGAACCTGGAGCCGCTCGGCCGCGCCCTCGGCCTGCACTTCAAGACCGTCATCGGGCAGACCTCGATGTTCAAGCAGATCGACGCGCTGCGCCGCGGCGTCGAGGTGCTGGTCGCCACCCCCGGGCGGCTCAAGGACCTGATGCGGCAGGGCGCCTGCGACCTGTCCGACATCGAGATCGCGGTGCTGGACGAGGCCGACCACATGGCCGACATGGGCTTCCTGCCCGACGTCACCGACATCCTCGACCAGGCCCGTCCCGGCGGGCAGCGGCTGCTGTTCTCCGCGACCCTGGACCGCGACGTCGACGTCCTGGTGAAGCGGTACCTGAACGACCCGGTCACGCACGCGATCGGCCCGGTCGACGAGTCGGTCGACACCATGGAGCACCACCTGCTGCTGGTGGCGCCCAAGGAGAAGGGCGCCATCACCGCCGAGATCGCCAACCGCGAGGGCCGGACGATCCTGTTCGCCCGCACCAAGCACGGCGTCGACCGGCTGGCCAAGCAGCTCGTCCAGGTCGGCGTGCGCGCGGCCGGGCTGCACGGCGGCAAGAGCCAGGGGCTGCGCACCCGCACGCTGGCCGAGTTCCGTGAGGGCTCCATCAGCGTGCTGGTCGCCACCGACGTCGCCGCCCGCGGCATCCACGTCGACGACGTCACCCTGGTCATGCACGTCGACCCGCCCGCCGACCACAAGGACTACATGCACCGCGCGGGCCGTACGGCGCGCGCGGGCGAGCGCGGCACCGTCGTGACGCTGGTGCTGCCGCACCAGGTCCGCTCCACCTCCGCCATGACCCGCCGCGCCGGCATCAACGCGCCCCGCACCCGGGTCGCGGTCGGCGACGACGAGCTGATCCGCCTCACCGGCGCGCGGACCCCGTCCGGCGTGCCGATCGAGGGCCCGATCATCCCCGACCGCCCGCGCCGCGAGAACGGCCGTGGCGGCCGTCCGGGCGGTGGCCGGCGGGGCGGCGGCGGACGCGGCTTCGGCGGGCGCGGGCCGCGCTCGTACGACCGTCAGGACGGCGGCGGACGCGCCCCGCGCCGCGACGACGCCGGCGGCGACGGCTCCTCGTACGGCAACCGGCGGGAAGGCTCGTACGGCGGCCGCCACGAGGGCGGTCACGGCGGCGAGCGCCGCGGTGGCGCCCCGTACGGCGAGCGCCGCGGCGGCGGCGGACCGCACGGCGGCAGGCGCGGCGGCTCGTACGGCGGCGGTGGCGGCGGCGGCAAGCGCCGCGACGGCACCGACCGCAGCCCGGCCCGCTACAGCTGACCCACGCTGTGTCTCAAAGTCCCGGCCTACGGCGCTCGCCTGGCGGCTGTGTTTTCGAAGTCCCGGCCTACGGGACTCGCCTGGCGGCTCGCCCCTAACCGGGCCTTTGGCAAGCGCGGCATCGCTTCGCGATCTGGCCGGTGAGGTTCGCCTTCGGCGTCGCCTCACCGGCCAGGTAACGCGCTCGGGCGGTACCCGAGCCACGACGAGACAGGCCCTTCCAGGCCCGGAGTCCGGCCTGGGCAGAGCTGCGCGTCGCCCACCTCAGCCCGGCTTAACGCCCAACCACGCCCCCGGTGCTCACAGCGACCGCGCCCGACCCGACCCGCGCCAGCCCGGCGCGCAAGGTACGGCTCATCCACCTCAATCCGCCCCGGCTCAACGCCCAACCACGCCCCCGGTGCTCACCGCGACCGCGCGCCCGCCCCGACCCGGCGCGCAAGGTACGGCTCGTCCACCTCGATCCGCCCCGGCGTCCGACCGCGACTCCGGTGCTCGCCGCAGCCGGCCACCTGGTTCGGGGGCTGGGCGGGTTCGAGTCCGGCCTTGGTGTCAGCCGGGCCGTGCGAGGGTCGCTGCCCGCCTGCCTCAGCCTGCTTCTTCGCGGAGTTTGTCCTGGAGGATCTGGAGGTCCTGGAGGCCGTCCTCCGACAGCTTGGCGAGCTCCTCCAGGGAGACGATCGTCTCGTTGCGCAGCGGCGGCTGCCAGCCGAGCTCGGCGTCGTAGCTGCGCAGCACCTTGGCCGGGACGCCGCCGATGACGGCGTGGTCGGGGAACTCGCCGCGGACGACGGCGCCGCCCGCGACCGCCACGTTCCGGCCCAGCCGGGTGCCCGGCAGGATGATCGCGCCGGTGCCGATCCAGCAGCCGTCGCCGATCACCACCGGGTTGTTCTCCGGCCACTGCCGCCCGATCGGGGTGCCGGGGTCGCCGTAGGAGTGGTTCTGGTCGGTGATGTAGACGTTGGGGCCGGTGAAGACGTCGTCGCCGATCTCGATCGACTGGTGGCCCACGACGTGCGTGCCCCGGCCGAGTGAGCAGGAGCGGCCGATCCGGATGATGACGTCGGGTCCGAGGTCCAGGCCGGGCACGAACCCGGCGGAGATGGTGCAGTGCGTGCCGACGAGCGTGTGGTCGCCGATGGAGATCCACGGCTCGCCGTAGATGGCGCCTACCGGGAAGCCGATGCAGGCGCCCTCGCCCAGGTGGGCGAACCTGCGGCGGCCGTGCGTCTGGGGGGTGATCTCGCCGTGCCGCTGGATCCACTCCCAGCCGCGGTGCGCGGCGGAGTGCAGGCCACGGCGGGCCTGTGCGGCCAAGCGCTGCCGTATCGAGCTGGTCTTCGGCGACATGGCGTTACCGTACCGGTTGGTAGGCAAGCCGGATAACCGCCCCATTACCGACAACCAACAACGAACCCGACCGGAATCCCCTTCAGGGTCCCGAACAGGGAGAAGGCCCGGCCGTGCGGCCGGACCCTCCCTCACGCCAGTGGCTACGGCGTCCGTACCTGGCCGTCGGCGTCGGCCGGAGCCGTCGTCGTGGCCGACGACCGCCCGGACTCCTGGCCGGCCGGCTCCTGGGCACCACTGCGTCGTGTCAGCAGCGCCCCGGCCAGCCCCACGGCGGAGGCTGCCGCCACCATCGTCATCGCGACGTTCCTGCCCTTGCGGACGGGATGCGGCGGTTCCACGCGGCGGGCGGCGTTCGACAGCATCGCCCCCATCCGCGGGCCCAGCTCGGTCTCGACGTAGGTGCCGGCCTTGCGCAATCTCGGCGCACTCCAGCCGCGGGCGACCAGAACACGTCCGGCGGCCACGTCACGGGTGCTCCGCGCCGCCGGCCCGACCCGCCCGGCCGCGCCCGACGCGCCCTGGCGGCACGCCGCCTGCATACGGCCCAGCCTGGTCAGGGCCTCCTCGTGCGGCTTCCGGCGGATACTCATCATTAGGGACACGCTAACCTCCCTGTTTGCGAGGTCCTGCACAGCAGCCTTCCCGGCGAGCGGGAGGTAAACATCGGGAGCGTTACCACACGAACACCCTCGGTGGTGCGGGAGACATGCCGGAGACGGCGCACATTCGACGACGAGGAGGGCGGCCAGCAGTGGCTGAACAACTCTTTGCGACGCTCAACACCAACCACGGCAAGATCGTCGTGCAGCTCTACCCGGACAAGACCCCGATCACGGTGGACAACTTCGTCTCCCTGGCGGAGGGCACCCGGGTCTGGACCCACCCGGCCACCGGCGAGAAGAAGCAGGAGCCGCTCTACAACGGGACGATCTTCCACCGGGTCATCGACAACTTCATGATCCAGGGCGGCGACCCGATCGGCCGCGGCACCGGCGGCCCGGGCTACGAGTTCCAGGACGAGTTCCACCCGGACCTGAAGTTCGACCGGCCGTACCTGCTGGCCATGGCCAACGCCGGGCCCGGCACCAACGGCTCGCAGTTCTTCATCACCACCAACGTCGCGGCCACCGCGCACCTCACCGGCCGGCACACCATCTTCGGCAAGGTGATCGAGGGCACCAACGTGGTGGACGCGATCTCGGCCGTGCAGAAGGGCCGGGGCGACCGTCCCGTGAACGATGTCGTCATCGAGTCGGTGACGATCGAGCGGCGCCAGTCGTAATACTGAGAGAGACCCCGCAAGTCCGACGGAGCGCCGCATGAGCACAGATCCCAGTCCCGCCCCCGGGCCCGACACCCCGGTGCCGTCCTGCTACCGGCACCCGGGCCGGGAGACCTACGTCCGCTGCACCCGGTGCGATCGCTACATCTGCCCGGAGTGCATGCGGGACGCGGCGGTGGGACACCAGTGCGTGGAGTGCGTGGCGGAGGGCCAGAAGGGCGTCCGCCAGGCGCGCACGGTGCTCGGCGCGCGCGCCTCCGGGTCGCAGACGCCGGTGGTGACCTACACCCTCATCGGCCTGTGCGTCCTGGCCTACCTGGGCGAGGTGGCCTCCGAGCAGGTCGTGCGCGAGTTCATGATGCTCGGCCTGGGCGCGATGCAGGGCGGGACGCTGGTCGGGGTGGCCGAGGGCGAGTGGTACCGCCTGCTCACCTCGATGTTCCTGCACCAGCCGCCGCAGAGCGGAGGGTTCGGCCTCACCCACATCCTGTTCAACATGTGGGCGCTGTGGGCGATCGGCCCGCAGCTGGAGCAGCTGCTGGGGCGCTGGCGCTTCCTGGCGCTCTACATGCTGTCGGGGCTGGGCGGCTCGGTGCTGCTCTACCTGGTCGATCCGTTCGACGCGGCGGTGGGCGCCTCGGGGGCCATCTTCGGCCTGTTCGCGGCGTACTTCGTCATCGGCCGGAAGCTGGGCGGGCAGGTCGGGCCGATCGTGTTCCTGCTGGTGCTCAACCTGGTGATCACGTTCGCGGTGCCGAGCATCTCCTGGGAGGGGCACATCGGCGGGCTGGCCACCGGGGCGGTGCTGGCCGTGGCGTACGCGTACGCGCCGAAGGCCCGGCGGCAACTGGTGCACGTCGCGGCGTCCGCGGCCGTGCTGGTGCTGCTCGTGGCGCTGGTGCTGGTGAAGACGTCCGAGCTGATGTCGGGCGTGTCCTGACCGGCGGCCCCGCGGCCGACCGGAATGCCTCCGGCGCCACGGCCGCCCTGATCACGGGCAGGGGCCGGCGGTCTCCGGGCTACAAGCGGGCTGCAGGGGGCGTGCCGTCGCGTGAGAGCGCGACGGCACGCCCCCTCCGCGCTCAGGGCGCGATCCGGGCGCTACCCCACACCCCGGGCGGCACGGCCCGCGCACCTGTGGAAAACCTGGGGATAACGTGTGCACTCATCCCCAGCCTGTGGATAACAATCGTGGATTAGCCGGCCGGAAAGCGGGTACCCGCGGCCGCCGGGCGCCGTCCGACACCCCGGGGACCGGTCCGGGCACCCGGGACGCCCCGTCCCGTCCAGCCGCCGTTCACCCGATCAGCGCCAGCGTGTGGACAGCACGACGCCCAGAATGATCGCGGTGAAGCCGATCCCGAGGTTCCAGTTGCCCAGATCGCTCATGAACGGCACGTTGGTCCCGGTGCTGGCCGTCACGTAGAACGTGGCGATCCAGGCCAGGCCGACCAACCACAGGCCGATCATCGTCGGGACCAGCCAGCGCGGGCTGACCTGCGGCGCCTGGGACTTCTGCGGCGGAGTGTAGACGGCCTTCTTGCGCACTTTGGACTTGGCCACGGTGGCTTCGATCTCCTCGGGCGGCGGCGGCCGGAGCGCCGGACCGCACATGTG
Source organism: Actinomadura rugatobispora (assembly GCF_055379765.1). Taxonomy (NCBI): domain Bacteria; kingdom Bacillati; phylum Actinomycetota; class Actinomycetes; order Streptosporangiales; family Thermomonosporaceae; genus Actinomadura; species Actinomadura rugatobispora. Next base: position 4,692,358 of record NZ_AP029191.1, read on the forward strand.
TGGATTGTCGGTTAGCGTAGTCGCTGGTGAGCAGCGTACGACGTCCAGCGTGGGGAAGCATCATCCCAGCCCTCACGCTTCTTGCGGGAACCTTGTTCGCGGCCGGCGCGAGCACGTCCCGCGGCACCGACCTGCGCGAGGACGGGCGCACCCGCATCACCGAACTGATCGGCGCCGAGCAGCGCCGCACCCGCCAGGCCCGCACCGACTACCGGCGGCTGCGGCACGAGGTCGACGCCCTGTCCCGTCTCGCGGGCCGCGACGACGCCCGTGTCGAGGACGCCCGGGCCCGCGCCGACCGGCTGGCCGCGCGCTCCGGCTTCGCCCCGCTGACGGGCCCCGGAGTGCGCGTCACCCTGGACGACGCCCCGCACACCGGAGACTACCCCCGCGGGGCCGGTCCCGACGACCTCGTCGTGCACGAATCGGACGTCCAGGGCGTCGTGAACGCCCTGTGGGCGGGCGGAGCGCTCGGGATGCAGATCATGGACCAGCGGGTGATCTCGACGAGCGCCGTGCGCTGCGTGGGCAATACCCTCATCCTCCAGGGGGTCGTGTACTCGCCGCCGTTCCGGATCACGGCCGTCGGCGATCCCGCCCGGCTGCGCGCCGCGCTGGACGCCTCCCCCGAGGTAAAGATCTATAAAAGGTATGTGCGCGAGTACGGCCTGGGCTACGCGGTGCGCACCGCGCGGCACGCGGCGCTGCCCGCGTACACCGGGAACGTGACGATGCGGCATGCGACGGTGCCGTCCGATCCGGGCCGGAACTGACCGGGACCGAACGGGACCGAACGGGACCGAACGGGACGGCCGGGACGGGCCGGGCGGCGGAAGGGGATGCGCGGTGCGGGTGATCATCCGTGGGCTGGGCGAGCTGTGCATCACCGCGGGGCTGATCGTGCTGCTGTTCGTGACCTACCAGCTGTGGGGCACCGGCCGCTACACCCAGGGCCAGCAGGACCGGCTCGGCCGGGAGCTCATGGACTCCTGGCGGGCCGCGCAGGTCACCCGGGAGCAGGTCAAGCTGGGCGAGGGCCTGGCGATGATCCGCATCCCGCGGTTCGGCGCGAAGTTCCGGTACGTGATCGTCGAGGGCGTCAAGCAGTCCGACCTGCGCAAGGGGCCCGGCCACTACCCCGGCAGCGCGCTGCCCGGGCAGGTCGGCAACTTCGTCGTCTCCGGGCACCGCACCACCTACTCGGCGCCCTTCAACCGCGCCGGCGAGCTGCGCAAGGGCGACCGGATCCTCATCGACACCCGCGACCGCCAGTTCGTCTACCACGTGACCGGGCGCCGGATCGTCAAGCCGACCGCGGTGGAGGTCACCGCGCCCGTCCCGGGCCGTCCCAAGGAGCGGCCGACCAAGAAACTGATCACGCTCACCACCTGCCATCCGAAGTACTCCGCCGCCGAGCGGATGATCATCTTCGGTGAGCTGGTGTCGGAGATGCGCCGGGCCGCGCCGGTGGCGTCCGCCCAGGGCGGCCGCTAGCCCGGCCGCCCCGCACGGGAAAGGAGAAGGAGCGAGCAGCGATGTACGCCTGGATCTGGCGGCACCTGCCCGGCCGGTGGCAGACCAAGACCGCCGTCGCGCTCGGGCTCGTCCTGGCCGTCTGCCTCGTCCTCTGGTTCGCGGTGTTCCCCTGGGTGGAACCCAAGATCCAGTTCGACCGGGGCGTCGTCGAGCACGGCGCGCCCGCCTCCCCCGGCCCCGCCCCGGCCACCACCACCGGACGCCCCTGAGCGCCGCCGTGCCCGCACCCCGCGTCCTGGTCGTGGACAACCACGACAGCTTCGTCTTCAACATCGTCCAGTACCTGCGCGAGCTGGGCGCCGACTGCCGTGTGCTCGACCGGTCGCACGCCGCCCTCGGCGACGCGGACGGCGTGGACGGGGTGCTGCTGAGCCCCGGCCCCGGCCACCCGGCCGACGCCGGGATCTGCCTCGACCTCGTCCGGCACGCCGAACGGCACCGCCTGCCCCTCCTCGGCGTCTGCCTCGGCCACCAGGTGATCGCGCACGTGCACGGGGCGACCGTGGCCCGCGCCCCCGAACTCGTCCACGGCTACACCAGTCCCGTCCACCACGACGGGCGCGGCGTCTTCGAGGGGCTGCCGGACCCGTTCGCCGCGACGCGCTACCACTCCCTCGCCGTCGCCCCGGAGACGATCGCGCCCGCCACCGCCGCCGGGCGGGCGCTGGAGGTCACCGCCCGCACCCCGGACGGGGTGGTGATGGGCCTGCGCCACCGCGCCCGGCCGGTGGAGGGCGTCCAGTTCCACCCCGAGTCCGTGCTGTCCGAGCAGGGCCACCGCCTCCTCGGAAACTGGCTCCGGACCTGCGGATCCGCCGCACGGCCCGGCCCTCCGTGACCCGGTCTCCGGTCGAATCAGAAAAAAGTCGGAGAAACCCGTAACATCCAGGCGCCATCCTCCGAAGTTCAAGATGAGAGCTTCCGCCATTGCCCCCGAGTGGCGGAAGCTCTCTCCTTTTCTCCGGGCTCACCGCATCGGAGATCGCCTGCCAACGCCACGGGCCCCGCCCCTCCGCACTGGAGGAGCGGGGCCCGTGTCCGCGTTCAGGACCGGTTCAGAACGGGCTCAGGACGGCCGGACGGCCCTCACTCGTCGCCCCCGTTCCCCGGGACCGGGATCGACGGCCCCGGCTCCGACGGCGACGGCGACGGCCGCGCCGCGACATGGATGGTGATCGTGTCACCCGGCGCCACGGTCGCGTCCGGGCCGGGCTCGTGCGCGAACACCTGCCCCGGCGCCACCTGCTTGTCCGGCGGCGCGGGCTCGACGACCGTCTTGCACTTCAGCCCGAGCTGCGCCAGCTGGCCGCACGCCGACCGCTGGCTGGCGTTGAACAGGTTGGGCACCTTGATGTTGCTCGGCCCCGCCGAGACGTAGAGCGTGACCGTCTCGCCCTTGGGCACCCGCTGGCCCCCGCCGGGGTCGCTGCGGATCACGCTGTTGCGCGGCACCGAGTCGTTCGTGGCGATCTTCCGCTCGATGTCGAAGCCCTTGCTCTCCAGCAGCTGCTTGGCCACGACGTACGGCTTGTTCGCGACGTCGGGGACCTCGACCAGCGCGGGCGGCCTCCTGCCCTTGGAGACCACCAGGCTGACCGCCGAGCCCTTCTCCACGTTCGCCCCGGGCGCCGGTGTGGTGCTGATGACGTGGTCCTTCTTGACCTCGCTGTTCCAGTCTTCCTTGACCTCGCCTACCTCCAGGCCGGCCTTCACCAGCTGGGCCTTGGCGTCGGCCTGCGACACGTTCACGATCGCGCTCGGCACCGCCACCGTGTCGGGCTCGCCGTCGCGCGTCACCGCCCAGCCGATCAGCCCCGCGCCGCCGATGAACACCGCGGCCAGCGCCAGCCACAGCGCCACCTTCTTGCCGGCGCCGGCGCGCTCGGGATGCCGGTCGTCGTAGTGGACGGGCGGCAGGTCGTAGCCGGTGTGCCCGCCCGGCCGCTGCACCTGCGTGCGGGCCGGACCGCCGCCCGGAACGGCCCCCATCACCTGGGTGCCCTGCGGCTGCGCGCCCATCAGCATCGTCGAGGCCGCCGTGGACGACACCGGCTGCCCCTGCAGGACCCGCTGGATCTCCTGCCGGAACTCGTTGGCGTTCTGGTAGCGGTGGTCGGCGTCCTTCGCCATCGCCTTCAGCACCATGGCGTCCGCCCAGTGCGGGATGTCCGGATCCACCTGCGACGGCGGGACCGGCTCCTCCCGGACGTGCTGGTAGGCGATCGCGACCGGCGAGTCGCCGGTGAACGGCGGCCTGCCCGTCAGCAGCTCGTACAGCACGCAGCCGGTGGAGTAGATGTCGCTGCGCGCGTCCACCCGCTCCCCGCGGGCCTGCTCCGGCGACAGGTACTGGGCCGTGCCGATCACCTGCGCGGTCTGCGTCATCGTGGCCGCCGAGTCGGCCATGGCCCGGGCGATGCCGAAGTCCATGACCTTGACCTCGTGGCCGCGGGTCAGCATCACGTTGGCGGGCTTGATGTCACGGTGCACGATGCCGCCGCGGTGGCTGTAGTCCAGCGCCCGCAGGATCCCGTCGGTGATCTCCAGGGCCTTCTCGGGCAGCAGCGCGCGGTTCTCGCGGAGCAGGTCGCGCAGCGTGCTGCCGTCGACGTACTCCATGACGATGTAGGGGATCGGGGTGTCGCCGATGACGTCCTCGCCGGTGTCGTACACGGCGATGACCGAGGGGTGGTTGAGCGAGGCCGCGGACTGCGCCTCCCGCCGGAAACGGGCCTGGAACGTCGGGTCGCGCGCCATGTCCGACCGCAGGGTCTTGACCGCGACCACGCGATCGAGGCGCAGGTCTCTGGCACGGTAGACCTCGGCCATGCCGCCGCGCCCGATGACGGTATCGAGCTCGTAGCGACCGCCGAGCAGCCGAGGTTGGCTCATATGTGTACTTTCCCTCGTACCTCTACACCTTGTCCTCCGAACCTAGCTCCCCGCTCTCGGTAGGTGAGGGATCCGGGCTCGGAGTTGACGGAGTCGTGGTGCTGTCCGTCGGTCGCGGTGTTGGATCTGGGGCGGTGGAAGTCGCCCGGGGCGGTTTCCTGGTTGGCTTCTGTGAAGGGGACGCGCGTGGATACCGGGGCGTTGACGTACGTCGGTCGCGGGACGGGGAGGGCTTGCTCTCCTGGCCGCGGCGTTCGTGCAGGCGGGTCGCCGGGTCGGCCGGGAGATGCCGGGCGGGGTCGCCCTCGCCCGGTTGTACGGCCGGGAGCCTCTCCTGGTTCTCCCGTTGGGGCTCGGCCGTACCGAACCCCCGCCACATTGTGCCCACCACGATGACGCCGAGCAACAGGCTCCCGGCGGTGACCGAGGCGTAGGTCAGTGCCGTGCGCCGTCGCGCGGCCGTTCGCCCTTGGCCGAGGCTATCCGGAGTGTGGTCATCGTCAAATTCCGGCAAACCCGGCCGGTGAGGAAACGTACCAGGGGCGCGGAGGCCGCCTGTCCGGGGGGTGTGCGAACTGCTCGCTCCAGGGGCGTACGGGCCTTCCTGTACGGGGGTGTACCGGCCGCTGCTCTGTGCGGGGGTGTGCTGGGGGCCCTGTGCGGTGGTGTGGGCGCCGCTCGCTCCGAAGAAGTCGTACGGCTCGTGCGGGGGCCCGCCCGCCGCCGTCCATCCTTCCGCGTGCCCTTCCGCGCGCGCCCGCTGTACGGGCCTGCCGCCGGGCAGCCACGCCTCACCGGCGGGCAAGGAAAAAGAACCCGTCCCGAAGCCGTCAGGCCCGCCGACCGGCCCCGCCTGACCGCCCTCACCCGGAACGGCCGGGCCGGCGACCCGTCCCGTGGTTCTGCCCCGGCCGTCGGCACGGCCCGGAGCGTCCGGGCCGTCCGGGGTGTCCGCGATCGGATCGCCGGATCCCGCGACCGGCCCACCCGAGACCTGCCCCGGCGGCGTGCCGGGAGGCGCCTTGCCGGGCCCTCCCGGGAAGCGCGTCCAGCGGCTCAGCCCCGGTGACGAGAGCCCGGCGGCGTCGCGGATCACCAGCGCCCGGTCGGCCACCTCGTCCGCGTCCGCCGGACGGTCCGCCGGACGCTTGGCCAGCAGCTCGTCCACCAGCTCCCGGAGCCGCACCGGAACCCGCTCCGGAAGCGGCGGCGGCGCGTCCCGCACATGCTGCAGCGCCACCTCGACCGGCGTCGCCGCGTCGAACGGCACCCGCCCGGCCAGGCACTCGAACGCCACCACGCCCAGCGAGTACAGGTCGGCCGCCGGCGTCACCCCCTGCCCGGACGCCTGCTCGGGCGCGATGTAGTACGCGGTGCCCATGACCATCCCGGTCTGGGTCTGCGACGCCGCCGCCAGCTGCCGCGCGATGCCGAAATCGGTGATCTTGACGGTGCCGTCCACGGTCACCATCAGGTTGGCCGGCTTGATGTCGCGGTGCACGATCCCCGCGGCGTGGGCGGCGGCCAGCGCCCGCCCGGCCTGGGCGACCACGTCCAGCACCGCCTCCGCCGGCAGCGCCCCCGCCCGCGCGATGATCTCCGCCAGCGGCTCGCCGCGCACCAGCTCCATCACCAGGTAGGCGCGGCCCTCGCCGAGCTCCTCGTCGCGGACCGTGCCCACGTCGTACACCCGGGCGATCCCGCCGTGCCGCAGCGACGCCGCGAACCGGCCCTCGGCGCGGAACCGCTCGCACGCCGACACGTCCGACATCAGCTCGTGCCGCAGCAGCTTCACCGCGACCTCGCGGGCCAGCGCCTCGTCGGCGGCCCGCCAGACCTCGCCCATCCCGCCGGTCGCCAGCCGCTCCACCAGCCGGTACCGGTCGTTCAGGACGAGGTCATGACCCACTACCGCAGCACCGCCTGCATGATGGCCCCGGCCACGGGCACCGCCGCCTCACCGCCGCTGCCCGAACCCTCGGTCACCACGGCGAAGGCGTACCGCGGCTTCTGCATCGGGGAGAACCCGACGAACCAGCGGGCGTTGGGGTTGCCGGGCCCCTGCTCGGCGGTGCCGGTCTTGCCGGCGATGTTGAACGCCGCCGCGTTCTTGGCGGTGCCCTCGGTGACCACGGCCCGCATCATGTCCTCGAGCTGCTCGGCCGTGCCCTCCTTCATCGCCTGCGAGTACTCCTTGGGGTTGGCGCTGTACAGCTCGCTCTGGTCCTTGGCCCGGACCTTCTGCACCAGGTACGGGTGCATGATCTTGCCGCCGTCGGCCACGGCCGCGGCCGTCATCGCCATCTGCAGCGGCGTCGCCCGCACGTTCTCCTGGCCGATGCCGGAACGGGCCGTGCCGTCCTTGCCGGTCTGGATGGTCTCGCCGGTCTGCGCGTTGCGGACCGACACCGGGACGTCGCTCTCGGCCGCGAACAGGTCGGGCTCCAGCTCCAGCCTCTTGTTGAACCCGAACTTGCTGGCGCCCTGGTTCAGCCTCTCGATGCCCATGTCCATGGCCATCTTGCCGAAGGTGGTGTTGCACGACTCGGCGAACGCGCCCCGCAGCGACGCCGACCCGGCGCAGTTGCCGGTGTCGTGCGAGTTCGGCAGCGGCCGGCCCGACTCGGGCAGGACCAGCTGGCCGGTCGGCACGACGCTGCCGCTGCTGAGGTTCTGCTGCTCCATCGCGATCGCCGCCGTCACCGTCTTGAACGACGACCCCGGCGGGAACGTCTGGCTCATCGCGTTGTCGATCAGCGGCTTGAGCACGCCGGGCTGGTTCTCCAGCTGCTCCAGCCGCCGGCCGCCCTTGAGGCCCTGCTGCGGCGCCACCTCGTTCGGGTCGAACGACGGGAACGACGCCAGCACCACGATCGCGCCGGTCTTGATGTCGATCACGGCCGCGCCCGCGCGGCGGGACGTGCTGCCCTTCAGCCGCGAGTACGCGACCTGCTGCGCCCGCGGGTTGATCGTCAGCTCGACGTTCGCGCCCTCGGCCGGCTTGCCGATGAAGGTGTCGAACCAGCGCTGCTGGGTGATCCGCTTGTCCTTGCCGCCCAGCAGCGAGTTGTAGGCCATCTCCACCTTGGACGCGCCGCCGTTGAAGAAACCGGTCGCCGGGGAGAAGATCAGACCGTCCTTGTAGGTACGCCCGTACTTGGGGTTGTCCTTGCCCGTCTCCTGCGACTGGGCCAGCACCTGCCCGCCCGCGGTGATCTGCCCGCGCGGGTTGTTGAACACCTCGGCGTACTGCCGGGAGTTCTTGTCGTCGTTCTGCAGGCTCTCCGCCTGGCTGCCCTGGACGTAGTTGACCTGGGCCATCAGGCCGAAGAACAGCAGCAGCGCGAAGATCGCGACCCGCCGCAGCGGCTTGTCCATGTTCATGTTGCCTCGCTCCGCTCGCGCTCGGCGCCCCCGCGCAACCCTGCCCCGCCAGCCGCGGACCCCCCGGAACCACCCGGAGCGTGCCCGCCCGTCCGTCTCCGCGCGTGCTCGATGGTCATCGGGACGAGCTCACCTCACACTCACGATCTGCGTCATGCCCTCGTCCTGGATGGCCTGCGGCGCGGGCTTGCGCGCGTCGTGGCTCATCCGCACCAGGATCGCGATGAGGATCCAGTTGGCCATGAGGGAGGAACCGCCCTGGGACAGGAACGGCGTCGTCAGACCCGTGAGGGGGATCAGCTTGGTGACACCTCCGACGATGACGAACACCTGGAGCGCCAGGACGAACGACACACCGCCCGCGAACAGCTTCAGGAACGGGTCCCGCGCCGCGACGGCCGTCTTCATACCGCGTTGCACGATCAACGCGTATATCAGCAGCAGCACCATCAGCCCGGTGAGCCCCAGTTCCTCACCGAGCGAGTCGAATATGAAGTCGCTGAACGACAGCGGCGTGCGCCAGGGTTCGCCCTGGCCGAGGCCGGTGCCGAGCACCCCGCCCTGGCCGAGGGCGTACAGGCCCTTCATCAGCTGCCCGCTGTCGGAGTACTCGCCGCCCATCTTCGCGCACGCGGTGAACCCGGGCCCGGCGCTGCCCGCCGCCTGCTCCTTCTTGTAGATCTCGGTGTCGGGGTTGACCGGGATGACCCGGCCGTCCTCCAGCAGGCACCCGCCGTCGAAGTACGGCTTGGGGTTCTGCCAGATGTCGATCCGCTGGTTCACGTGCCCCATGAACGGCAGCAGCGTGGCGACGAAGATGCCGACCGCCAGCAGCCCCACACCGATCATCACCCACGAGACCCGCTGCGTGGCGATGTAGAGCATCGACACGAACAGGCCGAAGTACAGCAGCGCCGTCCCCAGGTCCTTCTGGATGAACAGCACGCCGAGGCAGAAGATCCAGATGACCACGATCGGGCCCAGGTCGCGGGCCCGGGGCAGGCTCATCGGGCCGATCTTCTTGCCGATCAGCGACATCGCCTGCCGCTTGTTGACCAGATAGCCCGCGAAGAACGCGACCAGCAGCAGCTTGGCGAACTCGCCCGGCTGCACCGAGAACGGCCCGATGAAGATCCACACCCGGGCGCCGTTCACCTCGCCGCCCAGCCCCGGCACGATCGGCAGCAGCAGCAGGATGATCGCGGTCAGCCCGATCAGGTACGTGTAGCGCTGCGCGGTCTTGGGCGTGAACGACAGCGGCGCGTCCGTCTTGTCGGTGTCCCGCATGATCATCACCGCGGCGACGAACATCGCGATGCCCACGAACGTCCACATCAGCTGCCCGGACGCGGACGCCTCGTCCTCGGCCAGCTTCTGCCCCGCCGCGACCGCGTCCAGCTTGTCCTTGCTGGTGTCCAGGTCGAGCCGGTAGATCATCGCCAGCCCGATGCCGTTCAGCGCCACCGACAGCGGCAGCAGCAGCGGATCGGCGTACGGCGCGAACCTCATCTGCACGAAGTACGCGGCGAAGGCCAGCACGGCCAGGCCGCCGCCGTAACCGAACAGGCCCGCCGGGATGTTCCCGTCACGGGCCAGCCCCACCTCCGCGAACGCCGACAGCGTCAGCACCATCGCGAAGATCAGCAGGATCAGCGACGCCGCGTTGCGGCGCTGGTACGGCAACTGGGCCCGGATCTGCTCCCCGATCGAGCTCATCGACTCATCCACCCCCGCCGGACGCCGGGCAGTCCGGAATCGCCGGACGGTTCGACTTGCACTCGGCCCGCCGCCCGTTCAGCCGGTTCAGCTCGGCCTCCGCCGCCGCGAGCCCGGGGTAGGCGCGCTTCCCCTGCTTCACCGCGGTGGCGTCGCTCTCCGGCAGGTCGCTCAGCGGGATCTCGCTGTTCTTCACCTTGGCCTGCTGGCAGTCCTGCTGGCCGCGGCCCTTGACGATGACCACCTTGCCGCCCTCGTCGGTGAGCACGTACTTGCAGACCATCTTCCGCAGCTCCTCGACACCGGCCGGGCCGTTCACCGAGTAGGTGTCCTTCACCTGCTGCTGCTTGTCCTGCGGAAGATCCGCCACCATGATCGGCGGATTGGGCTGGTCCTTGGCGTCGGCCTTCCGGGACAGGTCGAACCCGGGCACCTTCTGCGTCGTGCCGCGGAACAGCACGACCTGGCCGCCCTCCTGGCCGATGTAGTAGCCGCCCTTGACGTTCTGCAGCGCCACGAACCCGACCGCGGCCACCCCGACCACCACCAGCCCCGCCGCGCCGATCAGCCACGCCCACCTGCGGGCCCCGCCGCGCGGGCGGCCCGCCGGAGGCGGCGCCATCGGCCCGGCCTGCGGCGGAGCGGACCGCGGCTCGCCCATCGGCATCGGCGCCGGAGCCGGGGCGGGCATCTCGTCCACCACCACCGGCGGCTGCGGCATCGTGTCGCGCAACTGCGCCGCGCGCCCCGCCGGCGTGTCGGGCGTCGTCGGCGGAGGCGGACCGGGATTGCCCGGATTACCGGGGGCCTCCGGCGGGCGGGCGTTCGCCGCCGCGCCCACCGCGTGCCCGGGACCCGCCGCCGGCGGCGCCTGCCCCAGGTCCACCACGTCCGCGACCACGCAGGTGATGTTGTCCGGGCCGCCGCCGCGGTTCGCCAGATCGATCAGCTGCCGGACGGCCTGCTCGGGATCGTCCACATCGGTCAGCACCTGGAAGATCGTCTCGGCCGTCACCACACCGGACAGGCCGTCCGAGCACAGCAGGTAGCGGTCGCCGACCTTCGCCTCTCGCAGCGACAGGTCCGGATCGACCTCGCCGCGCCCGTCCAGCGCCCGCAGCAGCAGCGACCGCTGCGGATGCGAGGCCGCCTCGTCCGGGCTGATCCGCCCCTCGTCCACCAGCGACTGCACCAGCGTGTGGTCGTGGGTGATCTGGAACAGGCTGCCGTCCCGCAGCAGGTACGCCCGGGAATCGCCGATGTGCACCAGCGCGACCTGGTTGCCCGCCCACAGCATCGCCGTCAGCGTCGTGCCCATGCCCTGCAGCGCCGGATCCGACTCCACGATCCGGTGCAGGTTGTCGTTGGCCGCCTTGACCGTGTGCTCCAGCGCGGCCAGCAGCTCCGGCGCGGGCAGGTCCTTGTCCAGCTTCCGCAGCTCCGAGATCGCCGCCGCGCTGGCGATCTCGCCGCCGACATGGCCGCCCATCCCGTCGGCCACCGCGAGCAGGTGCGCCCCCGCGTACGCCGAGTCCTCGTTGCCCTCGCGCAGCATGCCGACGTCGGAGCGCGCGGCGTAGCGGATTCCCAGAGTCATTTGCGAAGCTCGATCACGGTCTTACCGATACGGACCGGCACCCCCGGAGGCACCGGCATGGGGCGGGACACCTTGGTACGACCCAGAAACGTCCCGTTGGTCGAGCCGAGATCTTCCACGATCCACTGACCGTCCTGCGCGAAAAGTCGGGCATGCCGGGTCGAAGCGTAGTCGTCTGTCACGACGAGCGTGGAGTCATTCGCCCGCCCGACCGTGATGGGGGCCCCCGTGAGGTCGATGACGGTCCCCGTGCGCTCGCCCTGGACCACCACCAGCTTGGTCGGGACGTTGCGCTGCGGCGTCCGCTGCGCCTTGGGCTGTTTCGCCGCCTTCGCGGGACGCGGCCGGGCCGCCCGCTCGGCGGCCTTCGAACTGAACATGTCAGCCCTGATCACGCCGACGGCCGCGATGACGAAGAGCCAGAGCACCGCCAGGAACGCCAGCTTGATGAGCGTGAGGGTGAGTGGGGTCATCGGAGTCGGGGTTACTCCCTGTCGCGGCGGAACACGAGTGTCGTCCGGCCCATCGTGACGCGGGAGCCGTCGACGAGCGTGACCCGCCTGATCGGCTGACCGTTCACGAAGGAGCCGTTGGTCGACCCTAGATCGACGAGAGCGATTTCGGGACCTTCTACACGGATCTCGGCATGATGCCGGGATACGCCCGGGTCGACAAGCCGCAGGTCGCAGTCCGTACCGCGGCCGAGCAGCGTGACCGGCGTATTGATCTCATAGGTGCGCTGGGTGGCGTCGCCCCCCTCCACCGCCGTGGTGACCAGCAGCCGCGGATGGCCGCCGAACACCCCGCCCCGCCCCTGCGGGACGTCACTGACCGGTCTGCGGATCTCCCCGCCCTCGACCGTCGAGCCCCGGATCACCCCGGACCGGATACGGAACATGCCCGTGGCCAGATCGCCGGCGTTCTCGAAACGTACACGCACCGGCCCCACGAAGGAGTACCCCTGCTCCTTCGCGTACTCCCGCGCCAAGTTCGCCAGCTCCTGGCTCAGGCTGTCGGCGTACACCTGCAGCCTCTCCCCATCCTGCTGGGAGATCTCGACGACGAAGTCGTTCGGCACCAGGGTCCTCCCCTGTGCCACGATCGCGGCCCGGTCATCCATCTCGCGCTGCACAGCACTGGCCACCTCGACCGGCTGCAGCTCCGACTTGAAGGCCCGGGCGAAGGCTCCTTCGACCATGCCCTCGAGCCGTCGCTCGAAGCGCTGAATGACGCCCACGGGCACCTCCCTTCCCCACTGGTAGACGATCGTATCGGTGCGAAGGTTCGCTCGGAGTATCTGGATACCTAACCACTCCCACGACCGTGCTAGCCTTTTCGAGCACCCCGACAAGGGGACGCTCACCCGGGCGGGTGGCGGAACGGCAGACGCGCACGGTTCAGGTCCGTGTGTCCGCAAGGACGTGAGGGTTCAAATCCCTCCTCGCCCACTCGGAGGATAAGGGGAGTGTGTCCGCGGAAAGCGCGGACCGCTCCTCCTCGTCTTGTTCGCCCAGGGGGGCGACCCCCTGGAACCCCCGGAATGGTGCGGGGTCGCGGCAGAGCGCGGACCGCTCCTCCTCGCCGTGTTCGCCCAGGGGGGCGACCCCCTGGAACCCCCGGAATGGTGCGGGGCTGCGGCAGTTGGTCTTGATCGCATTGTTCGGGGCCGGGGTTGGTCCCTCATTGCATTCGGGGCCTGGGTGGCTTCGGTTTTTGCTTTCCTCCTACTCTCCCTCCTGGTGCGTGTGATCGCCACCCCGTGAGGGGTCGGCCGGTGTCTCGTCCAGGGCCTGGAGAGTGCCTTGGTGGGTGCCTCCGGGCGGGGCGATATGCCCGGTGAGTGTCCAGCTGCCCGGTGGCTCGGCTGTCTTGTGCGGCAGGAGGGGCTGGGCGGCGCTGATCAGTCTTGCGTTCAGAGGCTGTCTGATCCCTGGGCGCAAGGCGGTTGCTCAGGGGGCGGGAGTGACGGTGAAGTTGCCGTGGAACACGTTGTCGGGGTCGTAGATCCGCTTCACCTGCCGCAGCCGCTCCAGCGTCGCGGGTGGGAACGCGCGGGCGAGCATCGCGTCGTGGTCGTGGGTTTCGAAGCTGAGGTAGATGGCATCGTCGCCGACCTCGTCCCATGCCTCTTGCGCTCCCGGGCGCGTGCGCAGCACCGCCGACAGGGCGAACGCGCGGTCGCGGTGGGCGAACGCCGTCTCCTGGACGGGGGTGTCGGCCACGGCACCGCCCATCGAGCGGATCTGCGCGAGCCCGGTGTACCCGTCGTCGAACATCGCGGCCAGCGCCTTGGCGGTGCGGTCGTCAAGGTGCGGGACGAGCGCCGAGCGCGAGTGCAGCTCGCCTGGTCCGGAGCCCTGGCCCCGGTGGGGGTTGTGGGCGCGTGCCATGACCTGGGCGTAGGGGGTGAGGTGGGCCCGCTGGTCCAGGACGGGCGCCAGGTCGAGGAAGGGCTGCAGGGCGGTGACGGCCGCGTCGGTGTCGGCGTCCGCCCACATCGCGAGGGTCTGTGCCACCATCGTGCCGCCCTGGCGGGTGAGGGTGAGGAACGCGGTCAGTTCCCGCGGGCTGCCTTCGACCAGTTCGCCCCAGCGCTGGAGGAAGTCGGCGGTGTCGGCGGCGTCGTGGAGGAAGACGGCGAGGACGACGTCGCCGACCCCGGCAGCCTCGATCTCCAGGGAGGTGACGGCGCCGAGGTTGGCGCCCGCGCCGCGCAGCCCCCACAGCAGGTCCGGGTGGTGGTCGGCGTCGGCCCGTACGGTGCGGCCGTCGGCGAGGACGACGGTGGCGGCCTTCACGTGGTCGATGGTCAGGCCGTAGGAGCGGGCGAGCAGGCCGAGTCCCGCGGTGGTGGCGAGCCCGCCGACGCCGACGTCGCCGTAGTCGCCGGAGCTGATCGCCAGGCCGTGCGGGGCCAGGCGGGCGGCGACGTCGCCCCAGCGGGCGCCGGCCCCGACCCGGACGAGGCGCCGGTCGCGGTCGAGGACCTCGACGGAGTCGAGGGCCGACAGGTCCAGCACGATGCCGCCGTCGTTGGTGGCGCGGCCGCTGAGGCCGTGCCCGCCGCTGCGGACGGCGAGCGGGACGTCCTGCGCGCGGGCGAACGCGAGCGCGTCGGCGACCTGCGCCTCATCGGCGGGCCGCAGGATCAGGCCGGGCGTCCCCTTCCAGATGTAGGTCGAGCGCAGGTCCTCGTACTCCCGGTCGCCGGGCTCGACGGCGCGGGCCGCCAGGGACGGCGGGACCGCGTCGTAGTCGATCCCCGGTTCGCGCAGGGCGAGTGCGGCGGCGGGCCGGACGGCGCCGGTGGGCATGCCGGCGCGGGCGCGTTCGCGGGCGACGGCCTCGCGGACGGCCGGGGCGACCTCTCGGCCGAACGCGGCGATGGCGTCCGGGTCGTCGCTGCCTAGCAGGAAGGTGGAGACGCCGTCCTGGAGGGCGAGCGGCACGAGCCGGTCAACCCATTCCTGTGTGGACAGGCGCTCGCTCGTCAGGATGTTCAGGAGCCGCCGGATCTCGCGCGGGTCGCGTCCGGCCTCGCGGGCGGCCTCGTCGATGATGGCGTTGCTCTCCTTCAGGGTGGGTGTGTCGATGTAGTTGAGTGAGGGCAGCCAGCCGTCGGCGACGGCGCCGACGAGCCGCAGCATTCTGGGTTTGTAGGCGCCGAGCCAGAGCGGGATGTCGTGCGCGGGGGCCGGGCCGCGCTTGGCGCCGTCGACGCGGTGAAACTCGCCGCGGACGCGCAGCGAGGTGCGGTCGCCGGTCTGCCACATTCCGCGGATGATCTCCACCGCCTCGCCCAGGGCGGTCACGGACTGGCCCGGGGTAAGGGCGGGGCCGCCCATCGCGGTGACGGCGTTCAGGAACGCGCCGGCGCCGATGCCGAGTGCGGCCCGTCCGCCGGACAGCAGATCGAGGGAGGCCGCGGCACGGGCCAGGACGGCGGGGTTGCGCAGCGGCAGGTTCAGGACGTTGCCGGAGATCTCGACCCGCGAGGTGCGCGCCGCGACCCAGGTCAGGAGCGTCCAGGTGTCGAGGAAGCCGGGCTGGTAGGGGTGGTCCTGGAAGGTGACGAGGTCGAGGCCGGACTCCTCGGCGAGGACGGCGAGCTCGACGACCTGCTCGGGATCGTGGGCGGTGGGGTTGAGGAAGGCGCCGAATCGAAGATCGTGACCGTAGTGGGACATGGGGTGTGCCTCCGGGACGTGCTGGTCGATGTCCGTCTCAACACCGCGAGCTTTGGATGATATGTCAACCTTTTAGGTGATGTGCATCACTCTGATTGCGGGTGACGTGTCAACCGCCGACTACGCTGGAGGCATGCCGCTGGAACCGGACCACCTCACCCCTGACGAGGGCCTGACCTGGCGGTCACACCTGCGCGTGCACGCCCTGCTGAGCGCCGGCCTCGCTCGCCGCCTCGCCCGCGACAGCGGACTGTCCGGAGCCGACTTCGAGATCCTCGCCGCGCTGGCGACCTCGCCCGACGGGCGCATGACCTCCCTGCGGGTCCGCCGCACGCTGGTCTGGGAGAAGAGCCGCCTGTCCCATCAGGTCCGGCGCATGGAGCAGCGCGGCCTCATCGTCCGCGAACCCAACCCCGACGACGCCCGCAGCTCCCTGCTCGCCCTGACGCCCGCGGGCCGCGCGACGGTCGAGGACGCTTTCGCTCCCTATGCGCAGTACGTCCGCGAGCACTACCTCGACCTGCTGACCCCGGAGGAACGCGACGTCCTCATCAAGGTCTCCGAACGCGTGGTGGCGGGCCTCGGCTCCATCGACGACGCGTGAGATCCCGGCTACGTGCGACGTCCGGCCGTGTCGGCATCGGTGAGCCTGCGGAGGCCGGCATCGGAGGCTGAGCCCGGCACCACGCTGTAGGTGAAGAGCACCTGACCGGGCTCATCCCTGCTGTCGAAACGCTCACTGTGGAGCTCGATCTCGCCGGCGACCGGGTGGCGGTAGCGGCGGCGGCCGCTTCTGCCGACATCCACCTCATGGGCGTCCCAGATACGGCGGAACTCCGCGCTCCCCCCTGCGTCCAGCAGCGCGGCCAAGGCCGGGTCACGCGGATGACGGGCCGCGTTGAGGCGGAGAACGGCGATCGCTTCGCGTGCCGCGAGGTCCCAGTCGGTGCCCCCTGCGACTGGCAGGCGTCGCCGGCCCGTACGCACTGGTGCTCAGCGCCGACGCCTACACCGCCGTGAACGAGACCTCGGACCACGCCACGAGTACATCGCCCGGGGTCCTGGACGGCGACATCGTCTGGGCGCCCGCGATCGAGGGGTCGGCCACCCAGGGCAGTCCGCGGCACCGCTTACCCGGGCCGGGCCTGCATGTCGATCATGGTCACCAGGGTCGAGACGAGTTCCTCGGACGTGGCGTGCCACTTGTCCGCGGAGAGGTGCCCGTTGACCTCCATGTCCGTGATGCCGTGCGCGCTGGTCAACAGCAGCGCGGCGAATCGGCCGGCATGCTGCGCGCCGACCAGATCGCCGACGATGGCGAGGAACTCGTCCTGGGCGCGTTCGGCCGCCCGGGTCGCCGCGTGGATCGCGGCCGGGTCGCCGACCGGGGACGCGAACATCAGCCGGTACAGGTGCGGCTGACGGCGGCCGACCGTCATCAGCGCGGACAGGGCGCGGTGCAGCCTGTCGGTCGGGGGCATCCGCGGATCGGCGCGCACGGCCTCCACCTGATCCGCGAGCCGGTCCAATGCCCCGGCCGCGATGGTGGTCAGCAGGCTGTCCTTGTCGGGGAAGTGCCGGTACGGCGCGCCGCGGCTGACGCCCGCTCGCGCCCCGACGGCGCGCAGCGTCACCGCGTCCGGGCCACCGATGTCCAGCAGCTCGGCGGCCGCATCCAGCAGGGCGCGGCGCGTCGCGGCCGCCGATTCCACGCGACTGACCATGCCGGCCAGCCTACAGTTGACAGTGTCATCTGAGATACCTAGCCTGTTTCAGGTGACAATGTCATCTGAAATCCGGGGACGCGTCGTCGTGACGGGAGCCTCGACCGGGATCGGCGCGGCGTCCGCACGCGAACTGGCTCGCCGGGGGTTCCACGTCATCGCCGGAGTCCGCCGGGAGCGTGACGCCGACGCGCTTCGCGCGGACGGCATCGAGCCGGTCATCCTCGACATCACCGAGCCGGACCACATCGCGCGGCTGGCCGCCCACCTCGGCGATGAGCCGCTGCGGGCGCTGGTGAACAACGCCGCCATCCAGATCAACGCCCCTGTCGAGACCCTGCCGTTGAGCGAGTGGCGCCGGCAGTTCGAGGTCAACCTCTTCGGCCACATCGCCGTCACCCAGGCGCTGCTGCCCGCGCTGCTGCGCCACTCGGGCCGGGTGGTCAACGTCAGCTCGGTCGGCGGGCGGATCGCCATGGCCACGTACGGTCCCTACGCGGGCACGAAGTTCGCCCTCGAAGCGGTCAGCGACTCGCTGCGGCGGGAACTGGCGCCGCTGGGCGTGCAGGTGGTCGTCGTCGAGCCCGGCGCGGTCCGCACGGAGATGGCGGACCGGGTGATCGCCACCGCGGAACGGCTGACCGATGCCATGTCACCGGAACAGCGCGACCGCTACGGAAGGCTGGTCCGGGCGGTCAACGCGCAGTCCGCCGCCCACACCCGAAGGGGCAGGCCCGCCGACGACGCGGCCCGGGTGATCGCGGAGGCCGTGACCACCGGAAGGCCTCGCACCCGCTACACCGTCGGCCGTGACGCGGCCCTGATCACGCGCCTGTCGCGGGTACTGCCCGACCGGCTCCTCGACCGCGTCCTCGCGGCCGGTCTCCGTCCGCACTATCCTTCTCCGTTCTCCTGCGGGTGATCATTAGTCCGTGAGGGGTCGGCCGGTGTTGGCGTCCAGGGCCTTGAGCGTGCCCTTCTGGTCGACGGCGTAGGCGGCGGTGCCCGTGGTGGCCAGCCCCTTGACCTCCATGTCGTCGCGCCAGCGCTCCTTGCCGGTACGGGGGTCGACGGCCGTGAGCCGGTGCACGTCACGGCGCAGGAAGCGGTCGTCCTCGGAGGTGAGGTAGAGGGTCTCGCCCGCCGCGATCACCTCGGTGTCGATCTCCCATTGACGGTGCCAGAGCCGGCGGCCGGTGTTGAGGTCGACGGCCGAGACGGTGTACGCGCCTCGCTGGACCACGTAGGCGGTGGTGCCGTCCCGGTGCATGAATCCGCCGCTCACCCAGGGGAGAGGCAGTCGCCAGCGGCGCTTGCCGCTGGCGGTGTCGAAGGCGTGCACGCCGTCCTCGGCCAGGGCGTACACGGTGGAACCGGTCACGGTCAGGGACGGATGGGGGTCGGTGGTGGAGGTGGACGGGAGGGCGGCCTCCCAGCGCGGGCGTCCCGTCTCGGCGTCCCTGGCGTGCAGGCGGTTCTTCTCGGTGAGGATGTAGACGTTCGTGGCGTCGGAGGTGGCGTTCTGGGTCTCCTCGGTGAAGCGCCAGCTCTTTCCCGAGGCGAGGGCGTAGGAGACCATCCCGGTTTCGTCGGGCACGTTGACCCTGGTCGTGTCGTTGGCGCCGGCCTGGGCGGCACAGTTCGCCTTCGGGAGAACCTTGGTCCAGGTGCGGGCGCCCGTGGACGGGTTGAGAACGGACACCTTGAGGTCCGAGGCGGACGGTTCCTTCAGCACGATCGGGCCGCCCGGGATCAGGTGGCCGCAGTAGCGCTCGGCTGTGGGGACGTGCCAGCGGCGTGTGCCGGTCGTGGCCTGGAGGCCCGACATGGAGCGTGCGCCGCCTGCGATCAGCATGCCGTCGCGGACGGCGGTCACGTACTGGTCGGCCCCGGGCGAGAACCAGCGGCGGCGCCCGGTGCGGGCGTCATAGGCGGCCGTCCCGTCGGAGTGGCTCACGTACACCAGCCCGCCGGCGACGACCGGACTGCTCTGGACGTCATCGACCGACCAGGGGTCGTCCCGCCGCTCCAGGACGATCACGACCAGGGCGGCCGCCAGGACGATCACGCCGGCCAGAGCCGCCCTCGATCTTCGGGTGCGGTGGCGTGTGATCGGTGGTTCCGGTTCTGCGGTGGGGGGCGGCTCTGGTTCTGCGGCGAGGGTTTTCAGGAGAGTGGTGGCGGTGGGGCGGGCTTGGGGGTCTTTGGCCAGGCACGTGCCGATGAGGGTGTGGAGGGCGGGGGAAACGTCGGTCAGGTCGGGGACGGCGTTCGCGACGCGGGCCATGAGGGGGCGTAACGGGCCCGTGCCGAAAGGGGGGCGGCCGGTGGCGGCGAAGTAGAGGACGCCGCCCAGGGAGAAGATGTCGCTGGGCGGGCCGGCGGGGCGGCCGTCGGCCTGTTCGGGGGACATGTAGGCGGGCGTGCCGAGGAGGCCCTGGGTGATCTCGGTGTGGTCGGGGGCGCGGACGATGCCGAAGTCGATCACGCGGGGGCCGTCGGGGGCGCAGAGGATGTTGGACGGCTTCAGGTCGCGGTGGACCAGGCCGGCGGCGTGGATGGCCTCCAGGGCCTCGGCCAGGGCGGCGGCGAGGGCGAGGACGGCGGCGGGAGGGTGCGGGCCCTCGGCGGAGACGACGGCGCCCAGGTCCGGGGCGTCGATGAAGGCGGTGGCCAGCCACGGCGGGTCGGCGTCGGGGTCGGCGTCGATGACCGGGGCGGTGTAGTGGCCGCTGACCGTGCGGGCCGCCTCGATCTCACGGCGGAACCGGCGGCGGAAGCGGGGGTCGTCGCTGATGTGGGCGTGGATCACCTTGACGGCCGCGAGCCTGCCGCCCTGGGAGCGGGCCAGGTAGACCCGGCCCATGCCGCCGGAGCCCAATCGGTTGAGGAGGGTGTAGGTGGAGACGCGGGGTGGGTCGGAGGGGCCCAGCGGTTCCATCTGCTCAGCATGCCTTGGCCGTGGGCGGGAGGCGCGTCCGTTAACGGCCGCCGAAGACGGGGTGACCGACGGCTTACTGATCGGGTATCTGATCGTAATCCTTAAATAGACACTGGTGTCTTACTGTGTTCGCCATGATCCGTCTCGTCCGGATGGGCCTCACCTCCGTCGGGGGCCTGTCCTTCGCCGTTTTCGGCGGCATGGCCTATGACACGTTCACCGCCGAGGAGGCCTATGCGGCGCAACCCGCCAACGCGCCCCCGCCCGCCTGCCAGGACCAGCCCTGGTTCCCACCGGAGTTCTGCGACCCGAATCACTGGATGCCGCCGGTGAAGGCGCCATCACCGCCGCGCAACGAGCAGGGGTCCGCGCGGCCTCCCCGCTCCTCCGAGCCACGATCCTCCGCACCCAAGACGCGCTCGAAGCCGAAGGCCCGCCAGGCGCCGCGATCCTCAGAACGATCGAAGCCCAAGCCGCGCGCGCCCCGGCAGGTCGAGCCGAAGAGTCCGGGGCCCGGCGACAGGCGTCCCGAGGCTCCCGTGTCTCCCGCGCCTGCCATGCCGCCGGAGACCCCGCCCCCGGGGCTCCCCCCGCTTCCCGTCGTGCCCGTGCTCCCGATTCCGGGACGGACGGTCTCGACCACTCCCGGCGAGGGCGACGGGCGGTCGACCACCGCGCCGCGAACCCCCGGCCTCGCGCGTCCCGGTGAGCGAGCGCGGGCCGGCGGAGAACCGCCGCGCCGCCCCCTCCCGCCACGTCCACGGCCCCGGCCGCTGCCTCCGCGCCCGAGCGACGAGCCGCGCTTGAACCGGATACAGCAGACGTACTACTTGACCCAGCTCCGGCTCGCGTCAAGCCCGAGCTTCGTGGGCGGTGACACGACGTTGCACTTCGCAAGGTCACTGCCTTCCCTCGTGACCAGCCCCGGCTTCAGCAGCGGGTGGACGTCCACGACGTTGGCCGCGGAGTTCGCCAAAGAATGGTTGGACACGTACAAGGCCAGCCAGTTCGTGCGTGCCGAACAGCGCGTCGCCAGTGCCCAGCGACAGGTGATCCGAGCGCAGGACATGAGCCCCTGGGCCCGGCAGATGGCGCAGCGCGAGTTGGTCGCGGCCAACCGTGCTCTGGCACAGCAGCGCCAGACTCAGGTCGACAGGACCAGGCTGGGACTGACCGAGGGCTGGCAACGTGTGCAGGCCGCGGAGTCGGCGGCTCAACGCGCCAACGGCCCCGTCGCACGCAGGACGGCCGACCGCCGCCTGACCCGGGCCCGAGTGAACTTCTACCGGTCCGTCGCGGCGGCCGAGGAACTCGACCGGGCCCGGTGGTCCCGGGGTCACGGGTGGCAGTTCGGTGAGGGACAGCGAGGCGGGGTCCGCTTCACCCGGTCCGGGCCGGTTCCCGGCGGTGGCCGAGGCGCGTGGCCCACGCTCGGTGCCGGGGCGGACTCGGCTCGTCCCGGCTCGGCGGCTCCGCGAGCCGGTAACGTCCGGCAGCCCTTCGCCGACACCGGCTGGCGTGGAGTTGCCCGCGGCACCCTCCCCGCCCCCGGCCGTAACGGCACTTCACCGACCGACCAGACCAGGTACGGATGGCGAGGCGACGCACGCCCCGCCCCCGGCCGCACCGGCGCCCGGCCGGCCGGCGACGCCTCGACCGGCTGGCGGGGCAACGCACGCCCCACGCCCGGCCGCGCCCGGCTCCCACAGACCGGTCAGACCACGCCCGGCTGGCAGGGCGACGCGCGCGGCACCACCGGCCGCGCCGGGCTCGCGCCGGACGGCCGGGGCACGCCCGGCTGGGGCGGCGACGCGCGCTCCACGCCCGGCCGCGGCGGCGGCGGGACGGGCGGTGACCCGTCCGGGCCGCGGCCGAGCGGGCCACGGCCGGTGACGCCGGGACCGTCCGGCACGGCGGCCACCCCTCCGCAGGGCACGCAGGACGGCTCCGCCCGCCCGCCGATCGCTCCGAACGGTCCGGGACGTCCGCCGGTCACCACGGACGGTCAGGGACGCCCGCCGGTCGCCCGTAACGGCTTCGGGCGCCCGCCCGCCAGGCCGGACGACACCTGGACGAGACGACCTGCGGTCACTCCCCAGACCTCCAGGTTCACGCCCGGTAACACGCCCGGGACCTTGGACGGTTTCCGGCGCGGACGCCTCGGCCCCCTCAGCAAGGGCAACGTCGCCGCGGAAGTCGTCTTCCAGGGCCTGGACGCCGCCTACACGGGAATGCTCTCCCTGAACCTGACTGGGCTGGCCAATCAGCTGACACGTGACAAGGCGGCCGCCGACCGGTACCTGGCGGACTACGCCGAGTACGAGAAGCTGGGCTGGGTGGAACGGCGCAAGCGGGACGTCGGGCAATTCCTCGGGCTCAACGACGAGGAGTTCATCGATGGCTACTTCACTCCCGAGTTGAGGAGCTACCTGATCTCCCTCTGGGAGGCCCAGCATCCCCCGTCGTTGACGCCGATGAACCCCAACGACCGCTACGGGGTGCTGACGCCGCAGGACATGGCACGCATCCGCGACACCCGGGCGCTCTACCGGTACCGCGCGGGCCAGGAGGGCAAGAACCTGGACTGGATGATGCCCGAGCGCACCATCAAGCCGGCTCCCAGGGTCGTCCCGAAGGACGACCGGGAGCGGGACAAGACCCCGCCCCGGTCACGGATCAAATCGGGCAAGGTCACCAAGGGCAAGATCGGCAACCTTCACGACAACGACGACGAACCCAAGACCTACGGACGCCAGGGCGCCAGCGCCAACACCGCCGACCCCGACTACGGCAACAGCGGCCGCGAATCGCAGGCCAAAAAGCAGCAACGCAACAGGGACAACGGCACCTACGACTCCCACAACGACAGCGGCCCCTCCGGCGACAGCTCGTCCGGCGGCGCACCCAGCGGTGGAGCACCCTCGGCCCCCCGCACCCAACGGCGGCGGTGCCCCGTCCGGCAACGGCGCACCCGGCAGCGGCGGGCCGCCCAGCGGCGCCGGCCCCGCACCCGACCCCGGACACGGCAAGCTCAACAAACTCGACGGCGACCCCCCGGCAGGCGGAGGCGGAGGGGACCCGTCCAAGCGGGTCTGACCCCACACGATGAAACACCGAGGCCCGCGCCACACGGCGCGGGCCTCACGTGTTCACCCCAGGATGCCCTGGTCGTAGGCGGAGGCCACGGCGGCGGCGCGGTCCTTGACGCCCAGTTTCGCGTAGATGTGCGTCAGGTGGGTCTTGACGGTGGCCTGGCTGATGAAGAGCTCGGCGGCGATCTCGCGGTTGCCGGTGCCCTTGGCGACCAGGCGGAGCACCTCGATCTCGCGGGCGCTGAGGGTGCCGGTCTGGGGTGCTCGCACGCGGTTCACCAGGCGGGACGCGATGGCCGGGGACAGGACGGTGCGGCCCTCGGCGGCGGCGCGGACGGCGTTGAACAGCTCGTCGCGGGGGGCGTCCTTGAGGAGGTAGCCGGTGGCGCCCGCCTCGATCGCGGGGATCGTGTCGGAGTCGGTGTCGTAGGTGGTGAGGACCAGGACCTTGGACGGCAGTCCCCGCTCGGTGATCTCCGTGATGGCCTCCACGCCGCTGCCGCCGGGCATGCGGAGGTCCATGAGGATGACGTCGGGGCGCAGGTCGGCCGCCAGGGCGACGGCCTCGCGGCCGTTCGCGGCCTCCGCGAGGACCTCGAAGCCGGGGGCGCCGGCGAACATGCCGCGCAGGCCGTCGCGGACGACGGGGTGGTCGTCGACGATGAGGAGGGTGATGTCAGCCATGGCGGACCAACGGTACGCGGGCCGAGACGGCGGTGCCCTGGCCGGGCTCGGACTCGACCTCCAGGGTGCCGAGGACGCGTTCGGCCCGTTCGCGCATGCCGTTCAGGCCGAAGCCGCGGGTGGGGCCGGTGAAGCCCCGGCCGTCGTCGCGGACGTCCAGGGTGACCTCGTCGTCCATGTAGGAGAGGGTGACGCCGACGCGGTCGGCGGCGGCGTGCCGGATGGCGTTGGCGAGGGCCTCCTGGGCGATGCGCAGGAGGGTGGCCTCGATCTCCTCGTGCAGGGGTTCCACGGTGCCGGTGAGGGTGAGGCGGGCCGTGGGGTGGGTGGCGACGATCTTCTTGAGGGCCTCGGGCAGGGTGTCGTGCTCGAGGTGGGCGGGCGCCAGGTTGCGGACGGAGCGGCGGGCCTCCCGGAGGCTCTCGCGGGCGAGCGCGTGGGCGCGCCGGACGTGTGCGGGGTCCGTGGTGTCCTGGGCGGCCTGGAGCTGGGTGACGATGCCGGCCAGGCCCTGGGCGATGGTGTCGTGGATCTCGGCGGCGAGGCGGCGGCGCTCGTCGTTCACGCCCGCCTCCCTGGCCTGGACGAGGAGCTGGGCCTGGAGCGCGGCGTTCTCGCCGAGGGCCTGTTCGAGGCGGGCGTTGGTGCGCTCCAGCTCGTCGATCATCGCGGTCTTGGCGGCGGCCAGCCGGTCCTCGCGCTCGGCGATGCCGCCGAAGATCGCGAGGAGGGCGATGTGCAGGGCCAGCAGGACGCCGAACAGGACCCAGACGAGGGGCTCCTTCGGCGGGAAGCCGCCGGCCTCCGAGCCGGCCATCGTGACCGCGTTGGCGTAGCAGCCGATCTTCGCCCAGCGGCCCTTGAGGCACTGCCTGGCGTCGAAGTAGCCGATGACGGCGTAGATCGCGAACAGCGGGTTCAGCCAGGAGAGGGCGAAGGCCAGGACGGTGCGCGCCCAGTAGTAGAGCGGTCCGGGAATCCGGCCCGCGGTGTGGAACAGCTGGAGGGTGAGGGTCACCCCGAGCAGCGGCGCCGTGAGCCGCTGCTCGGCGGGCGACATCAGGACGTCGCGGGTGAGGAACGCGATGGGCGTCGCCAGGGCGAGCAGGCCGTACGGTCCCCAGCGGATGAAGCGTTCCCAGTGGTCCTCGATCACGGTGCCAGTCTGCGTCATTCCCAGCGGAACCAGCGGATGGCCGCCGCGATCAGCAGGACGGCCCACAGGGCGGTGACGCCCAGGTGCGTCCAGTCCGGCCAGTCTCCGCGGCTCGCCATGTCGAGGGCCTGGGAGGCGGCACCGGACGGGGTGAACTCGACGATCCGCCGCAGCAGGTCGGGCAGGACCTGCACCGGCACCCAGACGCCGGCGGTGAACAGCGAGGGGAAGAAGACGACGGAGCCGACCACGGTCGTGACCTTGGTGTTGGGCGAGACGGCGGCGATGGCGGCGCCGGTGGCGATGGCGCTGGTGGCGGCGAGGGCGAGCGCGACCAGGTAGCCGGGGACGTGCTCGGGGAGGGCGACGCCGAAGACCAGCCTTCCGACGGCGATGGCCAGGATCGCGGAGGCGAGCCCGCCCGCGAGGTGCAGGAGGATCTGCGCCCCGAGCAGCGAACCCGGGCGGACGGGCGTGGTCGACATGCGGCGCAGGATGCCGTTCTCGCGGTAGCCGGCCAGCACGGGCGGCAGCGCCTGGATCCCCGCGACGATCAGGGCGAGCAGCACGACGATCGGGACGTACAGGTCGATGACCCGGCGGCCGCCCAGGTCGGCGGAGTGCTCGCGGAAGGAGGGGATGAGGCCGAGGATGACCAGCAGCAGGGTGGGGAAGCCGACCAGCCAGAAGAGGGTGTAGGGCTCGCGGGAGAACAGCCGGGACTCGGCCTTCAGGACGGCGGTGGACGCGGACACGTCAGGACTCCTGCTTCTCGGTGAGGTCGAGGAAGGCGTCGTCGAGGGTGGCGTCGACGACGCGCAGCTGGTGGGCGGTGATCTGGTTGCGGGCCAGCAGCGAGATGACGGCGTTGACGGTGGTGTCGGTGCCGTTGATGGTGATCCGGCCGCTCTGGAGGTGGACGCTGTCGAGCTCCGGCAGCCCCTCCAGGTCCGTGCGGTCGAGGGCCTGGGACGGGGTGAAGGAGATCACGGTGTTGCCGGCGGCGCGGCGGATCAGCCCGCCGGGGGTGTCGAGGGCGGCGACGCGGCCGGAGTCGATGACGGCGATCCGGTCGCAGAGCCGCTGCGCCTCCTCCATGAAGTGGGTGACGAGGAGGACGGTGACGCCGGAGTCACGGACCTCCTCGATGAGGGTCCAGGTGTCGCGGCGGGCGCGGGGGTCGAGGCCGGTGGTGAGCTCGTCCAGGACGACGATCCGGGGGCCGCCGATGAGGGCGAGCGCGATGAACAGGCGCTGCTTCTGCCCCCCGGAGAGGTCGGCGAAGCGGGTGCGGAGCTTTTCGGTGAGGCCGAGGCGCTCGGCGAGGGGCCGCCATTCGAGCGGGCTGGGGTAGAAGGCGCTGTAGAGCTCCAGGGCCTCGCGTACGGTCAGCTTCCCCTGGAGCTGGCTCTCCTGGAGCTGGGCGCCGAGGAACCGGGTGAGCTCGTCGCGGTCGGCGACGGGGTCGAGCCCGTTCACGCGGACGGTGCCCGCGTCGGGGACGCGCAGTCCCTCGACGCACTCGACGGTGGTGGTCTTGCCCGCGCCGTTGGGGCCGAGGATCCCGAAGATCTCGCCTTCCTCGACGGCGAAGGAGACGCCGTCGACCGCGGGGCGGCCCCCGTAGACCTTGCGCAGGCCGGTGACTTCGATGATCGGCATGCTTCGAGCATGTCCGGGGCGCGGGTCCGGCGGTATCGGCCAGGGCGCTCGTCCCGGCATCAACCGATTGGCCGATGCCGCCGTACGACCCGCGAGGACGGCGCCGGTGCGCGGCGCCGTCCATCGGCCCTCAGGCGCCGGGCCGCCAGATGCGGCTGTCGAGGTCGGTGCCGCGGATGACCTGCACCCGCCACGGTTCCAGGCGCAGCACCTGGAACGCGGGGTCGGAGGGGCCCTTCCAGAACTGGGCGGGGTTGTAGCCGGCGCCGGGCGGGCTCCCCTTCGTATAGAGGTCCCAGACGTGTCGCTTGAGGTCGTGGTCCTCGGTCCATCCGGCGACTGTGTCCACGTACACCGCGTTCTGCCTGGGGCTCCAGTAGGAGAAGGTGGTGTGCGGGTTGGCCGCCAGGTGCGCGGCCTTGACCGGGGTCTTGAACGTGCACAGCCAGCCGAGGGGGCGGCCGTCGATCACCTCCCAGACGGGGATGAGGACGCGCGCGCGTGGGCGGCCCTTGGCGTCCACGGTCGTCATCGTCGCGTAGACGATGTCTCCTATGTAGGTGTCGAACGCGTCGCGGATCGCGGAGAAGTCCCGGACGTTGGCGGTCATCGGGTGGCTCCCGTCATCGCTTCGGCGGTCTCGGCGGTCGCGGGCGGCGCCGTCGTGCGGCGGGCGCGCAGTCCGAAGGCGATGACGACCGCGCCGAGGGAGGCGGCCACGACCGGGACGAGCAGCGCCGTGCGGATCGCGTCGTAGCCGTTCTGGGTGGAGGCTCCGAGCGCGGCGACCTGGACGGCGGTCGCGGCCGAGATCCCGAACGCGGCGCCGAACTGGAACGCCGTGTTCAGCATCCCGCCGGCCAGGCCCTGCTCCCGCTCGTCCACGCCGTCGGTGGCGGCGATCGTGATCGGGCCGTAGGTGAGCGCGAACGACAGCCCGACCAGGAAGAGGGTCGGGATCATCGCCGCGTACACCGTGTCCGGCCCGGCCGTCAGGAACAGCGCGTAGCCCGCCGCCGCGAGCACGAACCCGGCGAAGATCACCCGGATATGGCCGAACCGCCGGACCAGCCGGGGCGTGAGGGTGGGCGCCAGGACGGCGTCGATGCCGAGGAACAGCAGCGCCAGCCCGGTCTCGACCGTCGACCAGCCGCGCAGTTCCTGAAAGTAGAGGGTGGCCAGGAACTGGAAGCCGAAGAAGCCCCCGAGCAGCAGGACCGCGCCGAGGTTGGCGCGCACCAGGCCGCCCGAGCGCAGGATGCCGAGGCGCACCAGCGGGGCGGGCGACCGCCGTTCGATCGCGGCGAACGCGGCCAGCAGCGCCAGCCCGGCGGCGAACACGGCGGCGGTCAGGCCCGGCCCGTGCCCCGGGTGCTCGAGCCGGACGACGCCGTACACCAGCAGCATCATCGCGCCGGTGACGGTGAGCGCGCCGGGCAGGTCGAAGCCGGCGAGGGACCGGGCGGCGCGGCCGGGGGCGCCGGTCTCCTTGATCAGCGGGATGGCGGCCGCCAGGATCACCGCGGCCAGCGCGACGGGCGCGAAGAACACCCAGCGCCATCCGGCCGCGGTCAGCAGCCCGCCCGCGACCAGGCCCAGCGAGAACCCGCCCGCCGCCGTGCCCGCGTAGATCAGCAGCGCCCGGTCGCGGGCCGGGCCCGCGGGGAACCCGGTGGTGATCAGCGACAGCCCGGCCGGGGTCATGAACGCGGCCGCCACCCCGGTCACGAACCGCGCGACCAGCAGCATCCAGCCCTCGGTGGCGAACCCGCCCAGACCGGAGAAGACCAGGAACACCGTCAGCCAGAGCAGGAACATCCGGCGGCGCCCCAGCAGGTCGGCGGCGCGCCCGCCGAGCAGCATGAACCCGCCGTAGCCGAGCACGTAGGCGCTCACCACGCCGCTCAGCATCCCGGTGGACAGCCCGAGGTCGGCGCGGATCGCGGGCAGCGCCACGTTGAGCATGGCGATGTCGATGCCCTCGAGGAAGATCGCGCCGCAGAGGACGAAGAGGACGCCCCAGGCGCGCCCGTCCATCCGGGCGGCGGCGCCGGGATCTCCCGGCGGCGGTGGTGGTGCGGACATGGACGTCTCCTCCCGGCCCGACTGGTTCTCCAGGGGCCTGCCGGTTCCTTCTTGTAACCGGCAGCATCATGCGACACCATGTCTGACCATGGAAGACGGGACTTTCGAGTCACCCGGTAACTGCGGGGATACCGGGACCGACCAGGGCTTCGACGTCACGAACTGGGACACCCGCGCGGACTGCGAGGTCAGGCAGATCCTCGACCGGATCGCCGACAAGTGGTCGCTGCTGGTCATCGCCCTGCTCGACCGGCGCAGCATGCGCTTCACCGAGCTGCGCCGGGAGATCGACGGGATCTCCCAGCGCATGCTCGCCCGCACGCTGCGCCATCTCGAACGCGACGGGCTGGTGAAGCGGACCGTCCACCCGGTCGTCCCGCCCCGGGTGGACTACGAGCTCACCCCGCTCGGCGCCGACCTGCACTCCACGATCAAGGCGCTCGTCACCTGGACCGAGGAGCACCAGCCGCAGATCGCCGCCGCCCGCACCGCCTACGACGCCCGCGTCTCGGCCGAGGCCGCGGAGACCGCGAGGCCGGAGGCCGGTTCCGTGCCGGTCTCGGGGCGGGGCTCCGGCTCGTCCCGCTGACCCGCGCCCCGCCCCGGACGGCCGTCGTCGCGGCGCGGCAGGAACAGCGCGGGGACGATCGCCAGCACCACGAACGCCACCGCCCACACGTAGGTGTGCTGGAACGCCTCCGCCAGCCCCGGGGCGACCGCGGCCCGCGCGTCCGGGGCCAGCCCGTGCAGCGCCTGCAGGCCGCCCTCGCCCGCCACCGGCACCCGCGCCGCCATCGCCGCCGACAGCAGCACCGACGCCACCGCCGTGCCCACCGCCGCGACCGTCGTGTTGATCAGGTTGAGGGTGGTGCTGGCCGCCGGCGCCTGGTCGTGCGGCATCCGCCGGGTCGCCGCCGTCATCAGCGGCATCATCGTCGCGCCGCCGCCCGCGCCGACCAGCAGCAGCGCGGCGCCCAGGCCCCAGTACGAGGCGTCCGCACTCAACTGATGGGCGAAGAGGGCGAACCCGGTCGCCGACACCGCGATCGTCACCGGGACCGTCCGGCCCGGGCTCACCTTGTCGGCCAGCCGCCCGGCGAACTGCATGACCGTCCCCGACGCCAGCGCCATCGGCACCCCCAGCAGCCCCGCCATCGTCGCGCTCTCGCCCCGCACCACCTGGAAGTACAAAGGGAGCAGCAGCATCGAGCCGAAGTAGCCGACCGCGAACAGGCTCATCGTCCCGGTGGCGGTCGCGAACGCCCGGTCGCGGAACGGCCGCAGGTCCAGCAGCGGGTAGCGGGCGGTGACGGCCCGTCCGACGAACGCCGCGATCAGCGCGCCGCCCGCGACCAGCGGCACCAGCACCGCGGGACGGGCGAAGTCGCCGTGCTCCCCGCCGGAGGTCACCCCGTAGATCAGCGCGGCCAGTCCGGGCGACAGCAGGAGCGCGCCGGGGACGTCCAGCGGACGCGGGTCGCGGGCGCCGTCCGGGGCGAAGATCCGGGACGCCAGCGCGATCACGACCACGCCGATCGGCAGGTTGATGAAGAACATCCACCGCCACGACACCTCGTCGATCAGCCAGCCGCCGAGCACCGGCCCGGCCATCGGCCCGACCAGGATCGCCAGGCCCAGCGTGCTCATCAGCCGTCCCAGCCGGTCGGGGTGGGCGGCGCGGATCAGGATGGTCATGCCGACCGGCATCACCAGCCCGCCCGCCAGGCCCTGCACCACCCGGAACGCGACCAGCGACTCGATGTTCCAGGCCAGCCCGGCCAGCATCGACCCCGCCGCGAACAGCCCGATCGCGCCCAGGTACAGCCGCTTGGCGCCGAAGCGGCCGATCGCCCACGCCGACAGCGGGATCACCGCGCCCAGCGCCAGCGAGTAGCCCGTCGCGACCCACTGGATCGTGGCCAGCGGCGCGTCGAAGTCCGCCGACAGGTGGGCGATCGCGACGTTCACCACGGTCATGTCCAGCGAGACCATGATCGATCCGAGGACCAGCACCAGCGCGATGGTCATCGCCCCCCGCCCGGCCGGCCGGGGGGTGTCTCTGGACGCGATCGCGTCCGGGCCTTCCTGCTCGCCGGGTCTTTCGTTGCTCATCGCATCTCCCAAGGTCAGGCGCTGTAGGGGCGGACGGCGCGGGCGTCGCGCAGGGCGTGGCCCCACCAGGCGAGCTGGTCGAGCATGCCCTTGGCCGCGGCGTTGGCGCCCTCGGGTTCCAGGTGGCGGCCCTCGCCGTCGAACTGGCCCCACGGGTTGTGGAAGCTGACGGTGTCCCGGATCGTCACCGCGTGCAGCTCGGCGAAGACCTGCCGCAGGTGCTCCACCGCCCGCTGGCCGCCGGCCATCCCGCCGTACGACACGAAGGCCACCGGCTTGGCCTGCCACTGGGTGAAGTGCGCGTCGATGAAGTTCTTCAGGCTCCCGGGGAAGCTGTGGTTGTACTCCGGCGTGATGATCACGAACGCGTCGGCCCGTTCGAGGGCCTCGGTGGCCTCGGCCAGCGCGGCGGCGGCCGCCGGGTCGCCCAGGACGGTGGGCAGCTCCAGATCGCCCAGGTCGATGACGTCGGGCCGGACGCCCTCGTGCTCCCCTGCCCGTCCGGCGAACCAGGTGGCGACGGCGGGGGCGAACCGCCCGCTGCGGTTGCTGCCGACGACGATCGCCACGCGCAGTGCGTTCTCGGTCATGGTCTCGCTCCGTCCATGCAGGTCGTACGGTCGTTCACGACGCTAGGAAGCCCCTTCGCGGACGGGCATCCGTCACGTGACCGGTGCGGGTGACCGGCTCGCACCCCACCCTGAAACCTCAACAATGGTTGATGTCAAGCGCGTTCTCGCGGCTTGGACCGTCCCAAGCGCGACGGGGCATTGACCGGGGCCGGCGGCGATCACAGCATGAGGCCATGCCGATCACCGCGGCCACCGAGCTCCTGCGCGACCGGGGCGCGGGCGAGATCGCCCACCCCGGCGGCACGCTGCTGGCCCACCTGGAACGCGTCCACGCGCTGCTGCGCCGCTGGGACGCCCCCGCGCACATCCGCATGGCCGGGCTGACCCACGCCTTCTACGGCGCCGACGGCTCTCCCGCCGCCCTGGGACACATCGGCGACCGCCACGTCCTCTCCGCCGCCGTCGGAGCCGAGGCCGAGGAACTCGTCTACTTCTACGGCGCCTGCGACCGCGCCCACACCCATCCGCGCCTCGTCCAGGACGGCGGCACCTACCGGGACCGATTCACCGGCACGATCTCCCTAGCGCCCGAACCCATCCGGAGGGGCTTCGCCGAAATCACCGTCGCGAACGAACTCGACGTCATGCGCGCGTCCCCGGAAATGCGCGCCCGCCACGGACGAGGGCTCCGCGAACTCTTCCTCTCCTGGCAGCCCCTCATCAGCGAACCCGCAGGCCAAGCCGTCAGAACGAGCCTTCCCTAGCCCGCCGCTCGATCGCGTCGACAAGCCGGCCCACATCCTCGGCCAACCCCGCGCACGACGCGAAACCGCACCTTTCCGCGACCACCTCGGCGACCTCCGCGAAAACCCGGTTCGTGGCGCGCAGGGCACGCCAGCCGTCCGCCGCGTCGAAACGCCCATAGGTCTCCTGGAGCGCCTTCCAGATATGCTCCGGAAGCCATTGATCCATGCGGTGACCGATATGCCACACGTCCGCCGCGCCCTCCACCGCCGCGTACCACTGGAGCATGTCCAGCAGGAACTCCTTCATGGTGGTGTCGCGGAACTTCACCACCCACAGATCGCCGCGCGCCAGGTAGATCGGCACCTGCGTCGCCTCGAACCAGAACTCCGCGACCGCGTGATCGAACTCCTCCCGGCCCGGACGCCGCGGCACCGGCGCCGCCCCCGTCGCCGCCGGCAGGCCCTCCGTGACCCCGGTCTTGTCCAGCAGGACCAGGTGACCGCGCTCGTAGAGATCGTCCAGGCCCTCCCGCCGGAAGCCCTCCAGGCGCTCCGGCCCCGCCAGCGTGAAGTCGACCTTGCGCCCGCCCCCGTACACCACCAGCCGGGTGGCCCGCTCCTCCGCGAACTCCTCCGGCGTCGTCGACACCGACACCAGCACCCGCCCGAACGCCCCGCTCCACGACACGTCCGCGAACAGCTCCCGCCAGCCCCGGCCGATGATCTCCACGTCGAGGTCGGAGAACGCGTCGACGCCCGTCCCCCGCGCCCGCGACCCCGTCTGCACCACGGCCTCGACCCGCACATCGTTCCTGGCCCACGCCACGATCGCCGCCCGCAGGGCCTCCGGATCCTCCACGCGACCCGACCCTAGACGGCGGCGGGGAACTCCGCCCACACGGCGCTTCCGCCGTCCGCCTCGTCCACCCCCCACCCCGCCGCCAGGGCCTCCACCAGCCGCAGGCCGCGGCCGTCCTCCCCGAACGGCTCGGCCACATGCGGCTTCCCGTCCGCGCCGCCATCGTCGATCACCGTGACCCGGACGACGGCGCGCCGCGCCTCGACCACCACCGCGACCCGGCCGCCCTGTCCCGAGGCGGTGTGCTCGCACGCGTTGGCGACCAGCTCGCCGACGCACAGCCCGATGTCGCCGAGCACCTCCGCGTCCACCCGCAGCCGGTCGCCCGCCACCCTCCCCACGAACGCCCGCGCCCGCGGCGCCGACCTGGTCACCCCCGGCAGACTGATCGAACCGAGCACCCGCACGCGGCCCACCCCCTCCGGTAAGCAGCATGGGGCCACCGGGGAAAAGGAAACAATCGCCTGGCCTGACAAGGGGAGACCCGAAATTTGGGATCTGGATAAACGTGTTCCCCCACCCGGGACCCCCGCGGCTAGGGTGAGGCGATGATCGAGCC
Organism: Actinomadura rugatobispora; assembly: GCF_055379765.1. Classification (NCBI taxonomy): domain Bacteria; kingdom Bacillati; phylum Actinomycetota; class Actinomycetes; order Streptosporangiales; family Thermomonosporaceae; genus Actinomadura; species Actinomadura rugatobispora. Next base: position 4,725,862 of record NZ_AP029191.1, read on the forward strand.
GACCCGCGCTGAGAGGACGGGGTTATGGCAGGTTCGGCCGTCGGGCTGTGGCTCTTCGCATCGGACGATGTGCGGCCCCGCGTCGTCCCCTGGCTGGAAACCTTCTGCGACGGGGTGAAGATCGCACGAGACGGCGACGTCTCCTTCTGGGTACGGGACGGCACCGCCATCGCCCTTGACGCCCTTTCCCCTGGTGAGACCGGCGCCTTCTTCCTCTCCGACGACGAATGCGTTCCGGCCGACGACGAGGACTACTCCGCATTCGCGCGTCCGCCCGTCCAGAGCCTGATTCTCGACGCAGGGCGCTCGGGCCGCACGCATGACCTCGTCCTCGGCCACCTCGCACTCGCACTCGCCGCGCGTCTGGACGCACTCATCGATTTCGACGGCGTCCTGGGCTACCCCACCCCGCGCGACGAAACCAGAGACCCGGCCGACCTGACCCGGGCCAGAGCGCTGGTGGCCTCCCTGCCAGGACGGGTCGAAGAAGTCTCGTACGACACCGGCGGAGGCGGCCGCTGGTTCCGGCACGTCGGCGACACCGAGTTCCTGGCCGCCTGGCTGCGCCACCCCGACTTCCACCTGGGCGACTAGGTGGCCTGGGGAATCGGTCGCGTACCGCGCCCCGGAACCCGCCCGGCGGTCAAGCCGTTGCTGTACGTGGACATCGACGGCGTGCTGAATCCGCTGTCGCCTTCCGAGCCGGAGCGTTTCGCCCGGCACTCGATCGGAGATCTCACCGTCCGCCTCTCGCCGGACCACGGCGCCTGGCTGCGGGAACTGGCCGGACTCTACGACCTGGTCTGGGCGACGACCTGGGAGCATCACGCCAACGAGCACGTGGGGCCGCTGCTGGGCCTACCTGAACTGCCCGTGGTGGAGTTCTCCGCGTACCGGCGGCGGCGGGGCGATCCGCGGTTCCCGATCATCCAGCTTCTCGAAACGCACAAATGGGCGCCCCTGCTCCGCCACGCCGACGGGCGCCGCTTCGCGTGGATCGATGACGTCATCCCGCCGCGGATCAAGCGCCAGGCGTGGCCGTACCGGGGCATCGAACTGGTCCACGCCGACCCGCGCGAGGGACTGACCCGCCGCCACGTGGACCGCCTCCTCACCTGGCCCTCCGGAGTCCGCGAGTGAGAATGATCGCATTCGGTGCCGCGGTCCGGACGCGCAGGCCGGCCGGGCGGACGGTGCGTCGTCTCGGGTGGAGGCTTCACGTGAAACGACGGGGGCGGTCGCCGCGGAGTTCGGGTGTGCGGCGGCGGCGCGTGCCGGGTGCCGACGATCATTCGGGGATCCGTCGGTGGGGCGCGGGAACATCGGGGCGGCGGTCGTGGTTACATGTGATGGCCGGTGTGCCTGGAGTCCCCGGGCCTCACCTATCGCCTTCGCGGAATACCGTCCGGCTGGAGCCGCGTTGTGCATTTCGCCGAGAGGCGACCCGCACACCGGCATGACCACGGCCCCGCCAGGTCCCAGGACCTGGCGGGGTCTGGTCGTCTCCGGGGCGGCTGGCACACTGGCGGCATGAGTCTCGCGGCGCATCTGGAGGAGCTCGGCCGGCCGCTGGTCGAGGAGCAGCTCAAGCATCCGACGGTGGCGGGCATCGCCCGGGGCGACCTCGACGAGGCGGTGTTCCGCTCCTGGCTGGAGCAGGACTACCTCTTCCTGCACGACTACGTCCGCGTCTTCTCCCGGCTGGCCTGGCAGGCGCCCGCCGCGCACCTCGGCGACCTGGTCGACCTCGCCCACGCGACGTACCACGAGGAACTGTCGCTGCACCGGTCGCTGTCCGCGGAGTTCGGCGCCGATCTGGACGGGGCGGGCAAGGGGCCGGCGTGCGCCGCGTACACCGCGTTCCTGCTGGACGGCGCCGCCTCGTACGGTACGGGCCTGGCCGCGCTGTACCCCTGCATGTGGGGCTACTCCACGCTCGGGGCGCGGCTCGCGGAGGACCCTCCCGCCGAGCCGCGCTACCGCCGCTGGGTCGACACCTACGCCGATCCCGGGTTCGCCGCGCTGACCCGCCGCGTCGCCCAGATGATCGACGAGGCGGCCCCGGAGCGGGAGGCGGCCGAAAGGGCGTTCCTGGAGGGCATGCGGCACGAGGTCGCGTTCTGGGACGTGCCGTTCTGAGCGGCCGTCAGGTCCGCGCCCCTTCCGCGGTGGGCGCCTCCAGGGCGGGGTAGTCGGTGTAGCCTTCGGCGCCGCCGCCGTACACCAGGTGCTCGGCGTGGCGGTTGAGCGGGGCTCCGGCGGCGAAGCGGGCCGGCAGGTCGGGGTTGGAGATGAACAGCCGCCCGAAGGAGAAGAGGTCGGCCAGGCCCGCCTCCAGGACCTCCTCGCCCGCCCGCCGTGTCGTGGGCTCGGGGCCGTTGAAGTTGGCGATCAGGGTGCCCGGCCAGAGCGGGCGCAGGTCGGCGAGCGCGCCGTACGCGCCGCGTTCGATCACGTGCAGGTAGGCGAGCCCGAGGGGGGCGAGGGCGCCGGCGAGGGCGCGGTAGGTGCCCTGGGGGTCCTCCTCGGCGATCTCGTTCTCCGGGTTGTCGGGGGAGATCCGCAGTCCGACCCGCTCGGGGCCGATCTCGGCCGCGATCGCCTCGACGACCTCGACCACCAGGCGCAGCCGGCCGTTGCGGGAGCCGCCGAAGCGGTCGGTGCGCAGGTTGGTGTTCTCGGCCAGGAACTGCTGGAGGAGGTAGCCGTTGGCGCCGTGCACCTCCACGCCGTCGAACCCGGCGCGGATCGCGTTGCGGGCCTCGGCGGCGAACGCGGCGATCACGGCCTCGGCCTCGGCGGTCGCCAGCGGTCTGGGGGTGACGTGGTCGAGCGGGCCGTCCCGGGTGAAGATCGGCTCGCCGGTGATCCGGACCGCCGAGGGCGCGACCGGGAGCTCGCCGTCGGGGAGGGTGACGGGGTGCGTCATGCGGCCGACGTGCCAGAGCTGGGCGAAGATCCGCCCGCCCTCGGCGTGGACGGCGCGGGTCACCTCGCGCCAGGCCGCCACGTGCTCGTCGGTCACCAGGCCGGGGATGCCGGGGCCGCCCTTGCCGAGCGGGTGGGGCCAGAGGCCCTCGGTGACGATCAGCCCGGCGCCGGCCCGCTGCGCGTAGTAGGTGCGGGTCAGCGGGCTCGGGACGGCGGTGGTGTCGTCGGCCCGGCCGCGGGTCATCGGGGCCATCGCGATCCGGTTGCGCAGCCGCAGGTGGCCGGTCTCGTAGGGGAGCAGCAGCGGGTTCGGGGGCTGCGGGACGACCTCTGGCATGGGGTTTCCTCCTGTCGTGGACGGGCGCGCTCAGCGGGCGGCGAGTGCGGTGGCCTCGATCTCGATCAGCCAGTCGGCCTGGGCCAGGCGGGACACCTCGAGGAGCGTGTCGGCGGGGTAGGGCTCGGTGAGGAACTCCTCGCGCAGCTTGATCACGTCGTCGAGCCGGGTTTCCAGGTCGGTCACGAAGATCCCGATCTTGACGATGTCGGCCAGGCCGGCGCCCGCGGCGTCCAGCACCCGGCGCACGTTGCCGAACGCCCGGCGGCCCTGCTCCAGGAAGTCCGCCGAGACGGTGCGGCCGTGCTCGTCGATGCCGGCCTGGCCGGACACGTGGATGAGCCCGCCCGCCTCGATGGCCTGGGAGATCCGGTACGGCTCGTACCAGTCGGGGTCGGTCGCCACCCGCCGCTTCGCGCTGACGGTCATGATCGCCTCCAGAAGAAATGCATGTACCTACATTGAATGTATGTGCATGCAGATGTTTGCAGTGCATGTATCCTCTGTCAAGAGGAGGCGCCGACATGACCGGGACGACGGACGGGGCCATCTGGGACCAGGTGGTCACCCTGCACGGGCGCGTCGAGAGCGAACTCGCCAAGACCATCCAGCGGCGGCACGGCATCGGCCTGTCGGAGTACCGGGCGCTGTGCCGGCTCGCCTCCGCCGAGGGCGGCGAGCTGCGCATGCAGGAGCTGGCCGACCTCATCGGCCTCAACCAGAGCTCGGTCAGCCGCCTGGTCGCGCGGCTGGAGTCGTCCGGCCTGACCCGGCGGGCGCACTGCCCCAACGACCGCCGCGGCGTCTACACGATGATCACCGAGGAGGGGCGGGCCGTCCAGGAGAAGGCCGCCCCCACCTACCACGAGACCCTCCGCGACGCGCTCGACTCCGCCACCGGCGACCAGCGCGTCGGCCCCCTGGTCACCGCGCTCCGCGCCTGACCGCCCCCCGGACATGCTCCGGCCATCGCCTTTTCAGCCGGACGATGACCCAAGGTGAGGGACGGAGCACGCAGAGGGATATAGGGTCCGTTCCGTGGGCATGAGTCACTCCCGTCCGATATCTACCGGTCACGCTCCGCAGCAGCGGCGGCCGGCGCGGCCAGCCGTCCTGGTCGCGTTTCTGCTGCTCGCCGGGCTCGCCGGGACGACCGGCGCGTCGGGCGGTGCCGGCGCCGCGCTCCGCTCCGTCGGGGACGACGGCGCGCGCGGTACGGGCGACGGCCGCTGGGACAAGGCCCCCGGCCAGAGGGTGACGCCGGACGTCCTCCCCTCCGGACCGCCGGAGGCCGGGGCCCGCACGGCGGGCCCGGGCCGGTGCCGCTTCTCCTGGAAGCAGCGGCCCGTCCAGTTGCTCCGGTGCGCCACGTCCCACCACCGCCGCTGACGAAAGCACGAGCGGCGCCCCCGTCCGGGAGCGCCGCTCGTCCTGCCGAGGCGCGGGAGGTCAGCGGGTCGCGGTGGCCGACTCCTTCGCCGGGGGCTGCGGGCCGGACGGCGCCGCGACGGCCCCCTCCGCCACCGGACGCCCCTTGAGCGGCTTGAACCCCCGCAGGCGCAGGCTGTTGCTGACGACGAACACCGAGGAGAACGCCATCGCCCCACCGGCGATCATGGGGTTGAGCAGCCCCGCGGCGGCCAGCGGCAGCGCGGCCACGTTGTAGGCGAACGCCCAGAACAGGTTGCCCTTGATGGTGGTCAGCGTGCGCCTCGACAGCCGGATCGCGTCCGCGGCGGCGCGCAGGTCGCCGCTGATCAGGGTCAGGTCGGACGCCTCGATCGCGACATCGGTGCCGGTGCCCATCGCCAGCCCGAGATCGGCCTGGGCCAGCGCGGCGGCGTCGTTCACGCCGTCCCCGACCATCGCGACCGTGCGGCCCTCGGCCTGCAGCCGCTTGATCACCTCGACCTTGCCCTCGGGCAGGACCTCGGCGACGACCTCCTCGATCCCCACCGCGTCCGCGACGGTCCGGGCGACCGCCTCGTTGTCGCCGGTCAGCAGCACCGGCCGCAGTCCCAGCCCGCGCAGCCGCTCGATCGCCTCGGCGGAGGTCGGCTTGACCTGGTCGGCGACCGTGATCACGGCCTGGGCGGCGCCGTCGACGCCGACCGCGACCGCGGTGTGGCCGCGCTCCCGCGCCTCGTCCATCGCCTTCTCCAGCTCGGGCGGCAGGTGCTGGGACCACTCGGCCAGCAGCCGGGGACGGCCGACCAGCACGCCGTGCCCGTCCACCATCCCCTGCACGCCCAGGCCCTCGACGTTGGCGAAGTCCTCGACCGTGCCCAGTTCCCCGGCGCGCTCGACGGCACCGGCGGCGATCGCCCGGGCGATCGGGTGCTCGGAGGCGTTCTCCAGGCCGCCGGCCAGCCGCAGCACCTCGGCCTCGTCCACGCCCTCGGCGGTGACCACGCCGACCATGGCCATCCGGCCGGTGGTGACGGTGCCGGTCTTGTCCAGGACGACGGTGTCGACGGCGCGGGTGGACTCCAGCACCTCCGGGCCCTTGATCAGGATGCCCAGCTGGGCGCCGCGTCCCGTGCCGACCATCAGCGCGGTCGGGGTGGCCAGGCCCAGCGCGCACGGGCAGGCGATGATCAGCACCGCGACCGCGGCGGTGAACGCCGCCGCCGTGCCCGTGCCGGTGCCCAGCCAGAACCCCAGGGTCGCCGCGGCCAGCGCGATCACGATCGGGACGAACACCCCGGAGATCCGGTCGGCCAGCCGCTGCACCCGCGCCTTGCCGTTCTGCGCCTCCTCCACCAGCCGCGCCATCTGCGCCAGCTGCGTGTCGGCTCCGACCCGGGTCGCCCGGACCAGCAGCCGCCCGCCCGCGTTGACGGTGGCGCCGGTGACCGCGTCGCCCGGCCCGACCTCGACCGGGACGGACTCGCCGGTCAGCAGCGAGGCGTCCACCGCCGAGGAGCCCTCCACGACCTGCCCGTCGGTGGCGATCTTCTCCCCCGGGCGGACCGCGAACACGTCCCCGGGGACCAGCCGCTCGACCGGGACGCGCTCCTCGCGGCCCCCGTCCCGGACGACCGAGACCTCCTTGGCGCCCAGCTCCAGCAGGGCGCGCAGGGCCGCACCGGCACGGCGCTTGGAACGGGCCTCGAAGTAGCGCCCGGCCAGGATGAAGGCGATCACACCCGCGGCCGCCTCCAGGTAGATGTTCATCGACCCGTCCGAGCGGGTCATGGAGAACTCGAAGCCGTGCCGGATGCCCGGCACGCCCGCCGTGCCGAAGAACAGCGCCCACAGCGACCAGCCGAACGCGGCCAGGGTGCCCAGCGACACCAGCGTGTCCATGGTCGCGGCGCCGTGCCGCAGGTTCGTCCAGGCGGCCCTGTGGAAGGGCCAGCCCGCGTACACCACGACCGGCGCGGCCAGCGTCAGCGACAGCCACTGCCAGTACTCGAACTGCCAGGCCGGGACCATCGCCAGCGCGATCACCGGCACCGCCAGCACGATCGAGGTCACCAGCCGCTGCCGCAGCGGCCGCAGCCCGTCGTCATCGGCGTGATCCGCCCCGGGCCCGGGGTCCGGATCGGGGGGCGGGGGCGGCTCGGCGGTGTATCCGGCCTTCTCCACCTGGGCGATCAGATCGTCGACGCTGACGCCCTCGGGGTAGTCGACCCGCGCCTTCCCGGTGGCGTAGTTGACCGTCGCGGTCACGCCCTCCAGCTTGTTCAACCGCTTCTCGACACGGGCGGCGCACGAGGCGCACGTCATCCCGCCGATCGCCAGCTCGACCCGGTCCAGCGCGTCGCCGGAAGCCATCGCCCCTCCTCCTTGCATCGTCGTGCGAGATGTCAGTTGTGCTCGTGGTCGTCGCCGTGCCCGTCGCCGGTTTCGGCGGGCGGGACGGGGGTCCCCTGGTCCCCGGCCGTCGCGGTGAACTCGGCCGTACGGACCGTGCCGCCGTGCTGGAAGTCCAGGTAGAGCCGGTACGCGCCGGTGCTCGGCACCTCAGCGTAGAAGGTGATCGACGGCCCCGGCCGGGTCTTGCCGTCGCCCGGCTCGCCGTCCGGGTGGACGTGCAGGTAGGCCAGGTCCCGATCGCGCAGCGCCACCAGGTGGCCGTACGCCTCCAGGTACGGCTCCAGGTCGGTGACCGGTTCACCGTCCTTGCTCACGGTCAGGGTCAGCTTGCTGGAGCGGCCCGGAACGAGTCGCCCGTCCAGCTTCACCTCGTAGCCGTCGACCTCGGCGACCTGTCCGGCTTCCGGCAGCTTCCGCGGCCGGTAGTCGCCGGGGGCGGTGACGTCGGTGCCCAGGGTCAGCTGCTTCTTGGCGCCCTCGGGCTGGACGTCGGTGAAGAACCGGTAGGCGCCCGGGTCGGGCAGGGTGAGCGGGATCGTCCAGACGCCGCCGCCGGCCTCGGCCGGGTGCAGGTGCTGGAAGCCCGACAGGTCGCGGCGAGCGATGATCAGGTGCAGCTTCTTGCCGTGCAGCAGCGTGTACCGCGTGACGGGCTTGCCGTCCGGGCCGTCCACCGTGAAGCGGAAGTCGGTCTTCTCGCCCGGCTCGACCGTGGTGGTCTCCGGCCGGAGGGTGTAGCCGTCCTGGGAGACCTGGAGGCCGCCGGGTACGGGGGAGGGGGTATCGCCGCCGGAGGTTCCGTGGCCGCCGCCGTGTCCCCCGCCGGCCTGCGCGCCGCCGCCCGTCCCGTGACCGCCGCCGCCCTTGTGCTGCGCGGTCTCGGTGGTGGCGCCCACGGGGCCGACGACGGTGCCGGCCCCGAGGGCGCCGCCGAAGACGGCGGCCAGGCCCAGGGCGTACGCTCCCAGCTTGGTCGCGGTGTTCATCTCATCCTCACGCCTTCAGTTCGTATCCGGCCTCCTCGACGGCCGCCCGGACCTGGGCCACGTCGAGGGGCGCTGCGCTGGTCACGGTCACCCGGCCGGTCGCGAGGTCGACGGCCACCTCGCTCACGCCGGCGACCTGGCCCACCTCCTCCTTGACCGAGTTCACGCAGTGCCCGCAGGTCATTCCGGTGACGGTGTAGGTGGCGGTGCTCATCGGCACTCCCTCTCTATTTACCCCTGGGGGGTATCTGACGGTTCTGATGGTGGCACAACGTTCACGACATGACAACCCGTACCCCCTAGGGGTTATTTCGCGATCCGGGTCACATCGCCGCCGCGGAGACCGGGCGCGCACCCGCCCCGCGGGGTCGTCCACGAAGTTATCCACACCCCCGCGACCGGGCGAGTGGACGATCTTCATGGAATTTTGTCCCTGTTTGCTGAGCTCTATCCCCTGAAAGTGTCGAACACCCGGGCCCGCGCCCGGTCGTCCACAGTGTTGTCCACAGGTTTCCACAGGGTTGTGGACACCTCCGTCACGGATACTTGAGCCATGCCTGAACTACCCGAGGTCGAGGCGCTCGCCGGATTCCTGCGCGAGCGCGCGGCCGGACACGCCGTCGCCCGAGTCGATGTTCTCGCCATCTCCGCCCTGAAGACGTACGACCCGCCGGTCACCGCGCTCGGCGGCCTGACCGTCACCGGCGTCGCCCGCCACGGCAAGTTCCTCGACATCGACGTGGACGGGCTGCACCTGGTCGTCCACCTGGCCCGGGCCGGGTGGCTGCGGTGGCGCGAGGAGATGCCCGCCAAGCCCGCGCGGCCCGGCGGCAAGAACCCGCTCGCGCTGCGCGTCCACCTCGACGACGGCTCCGGCTTCGACCTCACCGAGGCCGGCACCAAGAAGGGCCTGGCCGTCTACGTCGTCCGCGACCCGCGGGAGGTCCCGGGCGTGGCGACGCTCGGCCCCGACCCGCTGGACGAGGCGTTCACGCCCGAGGCGCTGGCGGCGATCGTCGGCGGCAAGCGCACCCAGATCAAGGGGCTGCTGCGCGACCAGAAGGTCGTCGCGGGCATCGGCAACGCCTACTCCGACGAGGTGCTGCACGTCGCGCGGATGTCCCCGTTCAAGATCGCCTCATCGCTGACCGAGGACGACGTGCGCACCCTCCACGAGGCGATCGTCGGGACGCTGCGGGACGCGGTCGAGCGCTCCCGGGGCCTGGCCGCCCAGGACCTCAAGGGCGAGAAGAAGACCGGGCTGCGGGTGCACGCCCGTACCGGCGAGAAATGCCCCGTCTGCGGGGATGTGATCCGCGAGGTGTCGTTCGCCGACTCGTCGCTGCAGTACTGCCCGACCTGCCAGACCGGGGGCAAACCGCTCGCCGACCGCAGGATGTCCCGCCTCCTGAAGTAGCCGCCGGGCCCGGGTCGGCGGGCTCGGCGGCCGGGGAGTGCGGTTGGCGGGGTCGTCGTCGGCGGGGTGTGGTCGGCGGGGTCGTCGTTCTGTCGGGCGAACGGGCTGTCAGCGGACCTTCGGCACGTCGCCCAGGAGCGGGGCGACCTGCGTCCACCGGTGCAGCTCGCAGCCGTCGGCGCGGGTGAACTTCGCGTCGATCGGCTTGTCGTGCCAGGTGCCCTTGACCGTGGCGATCTCCGGACCACCGTAGATCTTGGTGCACATCTGGTCGGGGGCCGTGGGCTTGAAGGGGTCCTTGGCCTTGGCCAGCGCGGCGCACGCCTGCTGGGCCTTCGGATGGTCCCCGCCCGCCGGATCGCAGCTCAGCGTCCAGGTCGTGGCCGGGGCCTGGGCCGAGGCCTTCACCTGGACGGTCAGGGTGTTCTTCGCCTCCGGGGACCCGGAGGGCTGGACGGACGTCGTGGCCGAGGGCTGGTCAGCGGGGTTGCTCGTGGCCTGTTCTGAGCCGCAGGCCGCCAATGACAGGATCATGGCGAGCCCGGGCGTCGTGAAAAGGAGCGTCCGATACCGCATGCGTGATTCGACGCGGGCAGGGTCCGCAGGGTTCCATGGGGGTGTGATGATTTTCGGGGACGATGTCCCGGCGGTTGACGCGAAGGACGTTCCGCAGGACGCGTACCTGCTGGATGTGCGGGAGCAGGACGAGTGGGACGCCGGTCACGCGCCCCGCGCGGTGCACATTCCGATGGGGCGGCTGAGCGACCGCGCCGCCGAGGTGCCGCGCGACCAGGAGGTCTACGTGATCTGCCGGTCCGGTGTCCGGTCGGCCCAGGTGACCGTCGCGCTCAACCAGGCGGGCTGGCTGGCCAAGAACGTCGACGGCGGCATGAAGCGCTGGGTGGAGACCGGGCGCCCGATGGAGACCGACTCGGGGGCACCGCCGTACGTGGCCTGACCACCGGTCTCATGGGACGAGCGAGGCGGGCGTGACGAATGTGCCGGACCGGGGGTGGTTCGGCCGGTTTCGCCTAGCTACGATTGGCTCGACCGATATCCGCGGGAGCTCGGGCCGACCGGGCTGAGAGGGCGACCTGTAGGGCGTCGCCGACCGCATGAACCTGTCCGGGTAATGCCGGCGTAGGGAGCGTGTCCCATGACGTCCAAGGCCGAACCGCGCCCCAAGAACGGGCCGCGCCCGCATGCCGAGGTGCCCTTCACCCTGGAGGAGCCCGCCCCCAAGGCCCTCGGCTTCTGGGACCAGGGCGCGTTCTGGGCCAACCTCGGCGTCAGCCTCTTCGCGTTCTCCGGCGCGTACACCGTGCTGGCCCCCGACGAGAACGGCCGGCCGACGCTGTCGATCGCGGCCGGGATCGTCGCGATGGTCGTGGGAACGGTCCTGGGCGGGCTGATGCTGGGCCTGGCCGCGGCGCCCGGCGCGCGCACCGGGCAGCCGGCGATGGTGCTGCTGCGCGGCCTTTTCGGCGCCCGGCTGTCGTACGTGCCGACCGTCCTCAACATCGCGCAGCTGATCGGCTGGGGCACGTTCGAGCTGATCGTGATCGCGGACGCGGCCCGGACGCTGTGGGACGGGATACCCCGGTGGGGGTACGTGATCGCGGCCGGGATCCTCACCACCGCGCTGACGATCTGGCCGCTGGGCTCGGTCCGGCTGCTGCGCCGCTACGTGACCGCCGCCGTGATGGTGGCGCTGGTCTACTTCTACGTCCAGCTGCTGCGCGAGCCGCTGCCCGACCTGACCGTGGGGTCGTGGGGCGGCTTCTGGATCGGGGCGGACGCGGCGCTGGCGGTGTCGATCTCCTGGGTGCCGGTGGCCGCCGACTACACCCGGCACGCCCGCAGCGCGCGCGGGGCGTTCGGCGCGGCCGCGGTCGGCTACTCCGCCACGCAGATCTTCGCCTACGTGCTGGGGCTGCTGGCGCTGGCCCTGGTCGCGGGGGACTCCTCCAAGGTGTTCGACCCGTTCCTGGGCGTGACGCTGGGCGTGCTGTTCTTCGCGGTGTTCGTGCTGCGGGAGGCCGACCAGTCGTTCGCGAACGTGTACTCCACGGCGGTGTCCATCCAGAACCTGATCCCGCGCGCCGACCGCCGCGTGCTGACGGTCGCGCTGGGCGCCGGGATCACCGGGCTGGCGCTGCTGCTGGACATCGGGGACTACGCGGCGTTCCTGTCCCTGATCGGGTCGGTGTTCGTGCCGATGCTGGGCGTGCTGGCCGCCGACTTCTTCCTCGGCCGGGGCCGGTGGCGGGCCGCCATCGGGACGGCGGACGCCGACCGGCTCGGCTGGGACACCTCGCGCAACGCCCCGTCCCGCTGGGGGATGATCGCGGCCTGGGCGATCGGCTTCGTGGCCTACCAGCTGATCTACCCGGGCGGGGTGAGCTGGTGGGCGGCCTTCTGGCAGGACGTGCAGGGCGCGCTGGGCTTCACGCCGCAGACCTGGATGAGCGCCTCGCTGTTCTCCTTCCTGCTGGCCGGGCTCGCCGCGATCCTGGTCGGCCGCCTGCGCCGCCGTTGACGGCCGGAGACCGCCGGTGACCGGCGTTTCGCCCGCTTTCCGTGCCCTGACGTGGTGTTCTTCCCTCAGGCCGGAAGGCGGGGTGGGAACTTTTCCAGGGCGGTTGCCCGGCGCGGCCCCGAGTCGCAGTGGCACGATGACAGACGTGCAGACCGTTCACGACCCGATCGCCCGCGCCGTCATCGAGTGCGCGGCCGACGCGATCGTGGCCGTCGACAACGGTTACCACGTCACCGTGTGGAACCCGGCGGCGGAGCGGATGTTCGGCTGGAGCGCCGCCGAGGTCATCGGCCGGCCGCCGCCGATCGTCCCGGACGAGCTCAAGGCCGAGCAGAACGCCGTCCAGGAGCGGCTGCTGACCCGGCGCACCGGCGAGGGCGGCGACGGCGGCCGCATCTCCATCGCCACCCGCCGGTTCCACCGCGACGGGCGGCTGATCGACGTGCGGATCGACACCAGCCTCCTGCAGGACGGCGACGGCGCCCCGCTCGGCTGGGTGGGCGTCTACCACCCGGTCGAGGAGGACGAGGTCGCCCAGCACCACACCGCCGAACGGGCCCGGCTCGTGCGCCGCCTCAACGACATCGTCGCCGACCTCAACGCCGAACTCGACCTGGGCGTGGTGCTCGACCGGATCACCGCCGCGCTGATCGAGCTGACCGGCGCCGACGCGGCCGGGTTCGTCCGGATCGAGGGCGAGCGGCTGCGGCTGGTCAACATGACCGGGCTGCCCGACCACATGCGCGGCGCCACCGCCGACCTGCGCTCCAGCCTGGTCGGCGAGCTGCTGCGGTCGGGCCGGGCGGTGCGGCTGGCCACCGGCCGGCAGCGGCTGGGCGATCTGATCTGGTCGGAGCTGCCCGGACTGCACACGGTGGCGCTGGGGCTGTCGTTCCTGCAGAACAGGCCGTACGGGGCGCTGTACGCGCTGTTCTCCGGCCGCAAGGTCGGACACCGCGAGCTGGAACTGCTGGAGCTGCTGGCCGGGCACGCCGGGGTGGCGGTCGGCAACGCGGTCGCCTACGAGGAGGTGGTCCGGCAGCGGGCGCACGAGCGGGCGGTGATCGACTCCAGCGCGGACGGGATCGCCGTCCTCGACCGCGACGGCCTGGTCCGGCAGTGGAACCCGGCCGCGCACGCGCTCACCGGGATCCCGCCGGAGCAGGCGCTCGGCAAGGAGCTGCCGTTCGAGATGCCCGCGGTCGGCGAGATGCTCACCATCCCGTTCGAGACGGGCGTCTGGCTGAACGTGCTGGTCGCGGAGATCGAGGAGACCGAGGAGCTGGTCGTCGACTTCCGCGACGTGACCGAGGCCAAGGCGCTGGAGGAGGCCAAGGACCTGTTCCTCGCCACCACCAGCCACGAGCTGCGCACCCCGGTCACGGTCGTGCAGGGGTTCGCGAGCACGCTCACCAACCGGTGGGACGAGATGGCCGACGCCGACCGCCGGTCCGCCGTCGCGACCATCGCCGAGCGCGCCCAGTCGCTGGGCCGCCTGGTGGAGCACCTGCTGCGCGGCGCCCGCGCGGGGGCGGACGAGCTGGCCGTGACGATCGAGTCGTTCGGGCTGGCCAGGGTGCTGGAGGGCGTGGTGGCGGGCTTCCGCTCGCTGTCGGACCTGCACCGGGTCGAGCTGGAGATCGCCGACGACCTGCCGCAGGCGCGCGGAGACGCCCTGGCCACCGACATCGTGCTGGGCCAGCTGCTGGAGAACGCCGTCAAGTACTCCCCGGACGGCGGCACGATCACGGTGCGGGCCTGGTGCGAGGACGACGACGTGGTGGTCACCGTGGTCGACGAGGGCATCGGCATCGCCCCCGGCGACCACGAGCGGATCTTCGAGCGCTTCGTGCAGGGCGAGGCGGGCGACCGGCGCCGCTTCGGCGGCATCGGGCTCGGTCTCTACATTGTGAAACGCCTCACAGAGGCGCAGGGCGGGCAGATTTCGGCGCACCCGGCCGCCGGGCACGCGGGCACGCGGATGTGCTTGCGGCTGAAGGCGGCCACCGCGCCGGCCGGTGAGGGCGCGCATCCCGCCGGGGAGCCGGGGTGAACCCGCGTCGCCGCACGCCAGGGCCTTGTGGCGGTGTTACTGCCGTGACCGGCGGTGCGCTTTGGGAACGTTCCCGGCGACGGCAGTGTGACGGACGAAACGCGCGCGTGAGGAGTAATCCGCCGTTGGCTGGATAGATCCATAGATGTTTTCGAGCGGGGTTGTGCTTCCGATCGGCGCCGTATACGGGGGTGATGGGCCGTGACTGGACGGTCGGTCACTCGTTGTGCCAGGAAGCAGGGTGTTTCGCGAAGGTTTCCGGCTTCTGGCTTCCGGGCATTTCGGACGTACCAGAAAGCGCAGCCGGTTTCGCAGGGTCACGGGAGGTGAGGGCGTCGAGCGTCGTACTGCTGCCACACGCGCCGTCCAGCGTCGCGGTCGCCCGTAGGCGCCTCAGCTCCGACCTGACCGCCTCGGGCGTCTTCGAGACCGTGGTCGACGATGCCAGCGTCATCGTCAGCGAGCTGCTCAGCAACGCGCTCCGCCACGCCCGCCCGCTGCCCTCCGGCCAGATCCGCCTCACCTGGTTCCGCAACGGCGACCTCATCGAGCTGTCGGTCAGCGACGGCGGGGCGATGACCGAACCCAGACGCGGCCCCGGGACGCTGTCGTCCCTCGGCGGTCGGGGCCTCGGCATCGTCGAGGCCCTCTCCGAAGGCTGGGGCGTCCGGCACGAGGACGGCTCCACCACCGTCTGGGCGGTGCTGCGCGCCCCCGAGAACGCCGAAGAGACCGTCCACAGCCCCTCCGCGGTGTTCCCCGACTTCGGCTCCCTGGAGGACCTGACCGAGGAGCCGTCCGGCGGACTGCACAACGGCAGCGCCAGAGAGACCGCCCCCACCAGGGCCTTTCCAGGCTGACGGCCGGAGTAGGACCCCGGGTGTTCATCTGCCCGCCCGACCTTGTATGGTCCTCTTCAAGCTCGGGCGCTGTCGTGCCCCCGTCGACACCGCCCGAGCCTCCACACTCTCTTTCAAAGTCCCGGCCTACGGCGCTCGCCTGGCGGCTCGCCCCTGACCGGGCCTTGGCGAGCGCGGCATCGCTCCGCGATCTGGGCGGTAACACTCGCCTCCGGCATCGCCTCACCGCCCAGGTAACGCACTCGCGCGGTACCTGAGGCCCCCTAGCCTCCGGGGGGCGGATCACGCAGGATCGGGCACGACATGCAGCGCGGACCGCCCCGTCCCGTGCCCAGCTCGCTGCCGCTGATCCGGATCACCTCGACGCCAGCCGCCTCCAGCTGGGCGTTGGTCTCGATGTTGCGCTCATAGGCGACCGTGAGCCGCGGCCCGATCGCCAGGGTGTTGTTGCCGTCGTCCCACTGCTCCCGCTCCGCGGTGACCGGATCCAGCCCGGTGTCGATCACCTTCAGCCGGTCCAGGCCCATCGCCTCCGCCGCCGCCTCCAGGAACGGGCGCGGCGGCCCCACCAGCAGATCGCCGTTGCCGGAGGTGACCGCGTACGCGGTCAGGGAGTCCGCCACCGGCGGATACATCACCACCGTGTCCACGTCGACCATCGTGCAGACCGTGTCCAGGTGCATCGTCGCCCGCTCCTGCGCGATCGGCACCGCCAGCACCGTGTGCGCCAGCCCCGCCTCCAGAACCTGCCGGGCCAGCCGCTCCACCCCCGCCGGGGTCGTCCGCTCCCCCGTCCCGACCGCGAGCACGCCCGGAGACAGCAGCAGAATGTCGCCGCCCTCCACATGCTCCAGCGACGGCCCGTACACCGGCTCCACCCCCGCGAACCGCGGATGGTGCGCGTACACCAGCCCGACCAGCGACGCCTCCATCCGCCGGGCGGGCATCGCCAGGCTCGTCACCGCCACCCGGTCGCCGATCCACGCGCTGTTGTCACGGGTGAACAGCAGCCCCGGCAGCGGATCGATGATGAAGTCGAGCCGGTCCATCAGGCGGTACACCAGGCCGTGCCCGCTCTTCAGCTCCTCGTGCGCCAGCCCCGCGATCAGCACGTGGGCCAGCTCCTCCGGATCGAGATCGCGCAGGTGGTCCGCCACGACCCGGCGCAGCTGATCGCCCCACCGCAGGTCGGCCACCACCCCCGAGATCGCGGCGTCCCGCGCCTCCTCGTACTCCAGGGCGTCCTGGAGCAGCTCGGTGACGTACAGGACCTCCACCCCGCGATCGCGCAGCGCCTGCGCGAACGCGTCGTGCTCCTCCTGCGCCCGCCCCACCCACGGGATCGCGTCGAACAGCAGCTTGTCGCTGTTGCGCGGGGTCAGCCGCTTGAGCTCCGCGCCCGGACGATGCAGCAGCACCGTCCGCAGGCGCCCCACCTCACTGGTCACCCGATGCTCGTACGCTCTCGTGTGCGTCACACTGCGAGTCTAGGTGCCCGCTGATCAGCACCGATCGGCCAGACGTCCGGCTGTGTCACCATTTGGTGGTGCCCGGACGGATCGGTGCCCTCGCGCCCCATCTCACCGCGGCCACGCTGCTCCGGGTGTCGGCGGAGGGCGCCGCGACCGCGCTCGTCCTGACCGTCCAGGCCCGCACGGGCCGGGCGGCCGACGCGGGGTTCCTGCAGACCGCGCTGACGCTGCCGTACATCCTGAGCGGGCCGGTGATCGGGCACCTGCTGGACCGCACGTCCCGTCCCCGCACGCTGGCCATGGCGCTCGCGACCGGCTACGCGGCCGCGACGGCGGTGCTCTTCCTGACGGCCGGACGCTCCCCGCTGGTCCTGGCCCTGATGATCGCGGCCGTCGTCGGCTGCACGGAGCCCATCGTGGTGGCGCTCACCAGCCTGCTGCCCCGCTTCGTCGCGGCCGAGCGGCTCTCCCGCGCGTACGGCCTGGAGGCGTCGAGCTACAGCGTCGCCGCCATAGCCGGCCCCGGCCTCGCCGCGGCACTGGCCACCCTCGCCGGCGGCTCCAACGCGGGCCTGGCCACCGTGACCGCCGCCGCCCTGGGCACCCTGGCCCTCCTCTTCCTCCCCCACCGCCACACCCCGTCCACCGACGACACGGGCGCCCGCCAAACAGCCCCCCGGGCCGCTGCCCGCGGCGGCGCGGTGAGCGGGGACACCCCGGCGGACGACCAGGGCGCGGCCACCGACGACACGGGCTACCAGGCCACGGCCCGCTGGGGCGAGGCGGCCAGTGGGCCTGGGGACGGACGACGCAAGGGAAGCCTGGACAGCGGTATTCGAGGGCCTGACGCCCGCAACGCGGACCCAGAAGGCGACGCGGACACGCAAGGCGGCGCGGCCCAGGAAGCAGGCGCGGCCCAGGAAGGCAGCGCGGCCCAGGAAGGCGGCGCGGCCCAGGAAGGCGGCGCGGACCCGGAAGGCTGCGCGGGGGGCGGCGACGCGGAGGACGACGACGCGGAGGACGGCGACGCGGAGGACGGCGACGCGGAGGACGATGACGCGGGGGGCGGCGACGCGGGGGACGGCGACGCGGAGGACGGCGACGCGGAGGACGGCGACGCGGAGGACGGCGACGCGGAGGACGGCGGCGCGGAGGACGGCGGCGCGGGGGGCGGTGGAACGCGCCTGGGGCGGCGGGAGCGCTTCGGGGGTGTGCGGGCGATCGGGGACGTGGTGATCGGCGGGTTGTTCGTGCTGGTCGCGAACCCGAGTCTGCGGTCGTTGACGGTCGCGACGACGTTCGCGTGGCTGGGGTTCGGCGGGGTGGCGGTCACCGCCGTCCTGTTCGCCGAGCACATCGGCGAGGAGGCCGGCGCGGGCGGCCAGTTCCTCGTGGCGTTCGCCGCGGGCTCGCTGATCGGCTCCCTCGCCTCGGCGCGATGGCTGAAGGCCGGTCAGGCGGACGCGGTGGTCCTGGGCGGGCTGGCGGCCTTCGGCGGCGCGCTGGCCTTGGTGACGCTGGCGCCGTCGCTCCCCTGGGCGCTGCTGTGCTTCCTCGTGGTCGGCATCGTCGAGGGACCCGTCTTCACCGCAACCCTGATGCTCCGCCAGCGCGAGTCGCCCCCTGAACGGCTCGGGCAGGTCAACACGACGGGCGGCAGCCTCAAGATCGGGGCGTCCGCCGTCGGCGCCGCCCTGACGGGCACGTTCGCCGACACGATCGGCCCGATCGGACTGCTCCTGGCCATCGCCGCCTGCCAGCTCCTCGGAGCCCTCCTCGGCCTGCTCCTCCTGCTCATCGGCCGCCCGTCCCGGGCCCGCGACCGGGTCACCAAGCGCTGACGGCACGGGTCCTGAACTGGTGACTCATTTTCGACGTCATTGTCAAGTCTTGTGTCTCCTACGGGCGCGGTCGAGAATCTGGGGGCCTCTTCGACATTGGAGGGACGGATGTTCCGCTTGATTGCCTTGGAGCGGCGCGGCAGGATCTCGCTCGCGACGGCGGTCGCGGTGGGGACGGCACTG
The DNA here is from genome assembly GCF_055379765.1 of Actinomadura rugatobispora. Lineage (NCBI taxonomy): Bacteria > Bacillati > Actinomycetota > Actinomycetes > Streptosporangiales > Thermomonosporaceae > Actinomadura > Actinomadura rugatobispora. The sequence continues at coordinate 4,744,303 of NZ_AP029191.1, forward strand.
GTACCGGCCGGAGCGAGCGCGGACAGGGTCCGTCCCGGGAACGGGCTGGAGGTCGTGGCGGGCAAGCGGATCCTGCTGGCCAACGACGACTCGGTCCAGGCGTCGGCGGCGGACGGGGCCGACGGCCGCGGCCTCTACATCCTGCGCAAGGCGCTGTGCGAGGCGAAGGCCGACGTGGTCGTGGTCGGGCCGTGGAAGCAGCAGAGCGGAGCGGGCCGGGGCATCTCCACGGCCCCGCAGGCCAGGGTCGCGCCGCCGATCGCGATCCCCGAGGGGTTCGCCGGGGACTGCTCGACCGCGCCGTCCCGCGGCCTGATCGTGGGCGCGTGCGCGAGTTCGGGCCCGTGCACGCCGCAGTCGGCGACGCTCACGCCCGCCGACGCGGTCGAACTGGCGCTCAACGCGTTCCTGCCGCGGCAGGCGGGCTGGGCCGGCGGGCCGGACCTCGTCCTGAGCGGGACCAACTCCGGAGCCAACTCCGACATCGCGGTGAACATGTCCGGCACGGTGGGGGCCGCGACGATGGCCGCCGAGCACGGCGTTCCGGCCGTGGCGGTCAGCGCGAGCGGCCAGGGCGAGATCGGGCGGCCCCCGTCCGACCGCACCTACGAGGCCGCCGCCGCCTTCGCGACGAAGGTCGCGGCCCGCCTGCTGTCCGACCGGAGGGCGGCCGAGCGCCTCGGCCGGGAGAAGGTGCTGCTCAACATCAACGTTCCCGACGTCCGCCCCGGCGCGTCGCCCTCGCCGCGGTGGACGCGGATGGGCCGGGACCCGCTCGGGCACGTCACCTATGTGCCCGACGGAGCGGGCGGGTACCGGCTCGGCTTTAGCACGGCGGACCCGGCCCCCAGGCTCGACCCCCGCAGCGACACCGCGGCCCTGCGGGCGGGGCACATCAGTATCGGCGCCATCTCGGTGAACAGGACCGCCGAACCCGGGTGGGTCCGCGACCTCGCCCTCACCGGCGGCTGACGAACGCCCCGCAGGACGCGAAACGGCGGCTCAGCTGTAGAAGCAGACGAGGTCGTAGTTGTCGGTCTCGTGTTCCCCGTCGGCTTTGCACTGTTTCAACCAGCCGTGCAGTTCCCTGATGGAGCCGATGACCATCTCCCTGATGGAGCCGGTGACCTTCTGGTCGCCGATGGCCGACAGGTCCGCGGCGTCCAACTGCTCGGCGAGGGACAGCGCCTCGTCCCGCTCCAGGTAGCCGATGCACGGGAAGTCGTCGATGGGCGGCATCGTCACCGGGGAGCCCGAGTAGATCAGGTCGTTCGGGTCGAAGCTCACTCCGACCTGGGCGAGCGCGTCCCGGACGGTGTCGAACCAGCTGAAGCCGACGGGGTACCAGTGCCCATTGCCGAGCATGCCGCCGAAGGTGTCGCAGAACGCTCTGAGGGTGTTGCCGTACACAAGTCCCTCGGTGCCGGTGAGCGGCTGGTCGAAGAACATCTCCCGCATGGACTGCCGGGTCGGCCCGTACTCGTACTCCTCGTCCTCGTCGTCCTTGCAGAAGCGGTCCTGGATCCAGGCCAGGAAATCCTCGGGGTCTTGGGTGTAGGTGTGCGGCGATCGCAGCACGTTCACGTTCACCGAATACGGCGTGACGCCGTAACCCATGCATGCCTCCGTGTCTCGTGATCTCGGCGGCCACGCTAACGGGCGCCGGGGACGTTCCGGCGATCCGTCACGGGCGGTGGCTAGGGTCGGAACGGTCATGTCCCTGAGCCCGCACGCCGCCCTGGCGGCGGCCGTCGCCGTGCTGGTGGCGGCGAACGTCCTCAACAACAGGCTGGCGCCGTCGGCGTACGTGCTGACCTCGGTGGTCACGACCGGTGTGCTGCTGGCGCTGTTCGCGTCGGCGGGCGTGGGCTGGTCGCAGGCGGGTCTGGGACGGGACGCGGCGCGCCGCGGGCTGGTCTGGGACCTGGTGCTCGTCGCCGCGGTGGCCGCGTGCTACCTCGTCCTGGCGCTGCTTCCGGCGACGCGGGAGCTGTTCCTGGACCGGCGGGTCGGGGACGCCGGGCAGGGACGGCTGGTCTTCGAGGTCTTCGTCCGGATCCCGCTCGGCACGGTGCTGCTGGAGGAGGTGGCCTTCCGCGGCGTGCTGTACGGCCTGGTCAGGGCGGAGCACGGGGTGGTCTGGGCGACCGCGGTGTCGTCGGTGCTCTTCGGCCTCTGGCACGTGCTGCCCTCGTCCGGGATCAGCACCGTCAACCCGCACTTCGAGCGGATCTTCGGCACGGGCGCGGCCGGAGCCGCGGTGGCCGTGGCGGTGACGGTGGTCGCCATGACGCTGGCCGGGGCGCTGCTGTGCGAGGTGCAGCGCCGCAGCGGCAGCCTGATCGCGCCCGCCGCGCTGCACTGGGCGGTCAACGGGCTCGGGTTCGCCACCGCGTACGCGGTCATCGGCGGCCGCGGATAAATCAATCGACTTCCGGCGGAACGGTTCGTACGCTCAGGGCATGTTCTTCGCAGCCGGCACCCGCACGCTCGCAGAGTCCGCTCTGCTGAGCGCGGTGCCGGCTGCCTTCCTCCTGGCAGCAGAGGCAGCAGACGCAGCCGTCGACGGCCTGCGACGCTGACCCCTCTCCGTCCCACCCTCCGGAGAACCAGCGGAGGGGGGTTGGTCCAGACGCCCGCGGAATACCCGCGGGGGGTTCTCACGTTCCGCCGGAACCCAGTGAGGACAAGGATCATGGCGAAGCAGCTTTACGAACGCGGCAAGCCGCATCTCAACATCGGCACGATGGGCCACGTCGACCACGGCAAGACCACCCTGACCGCGGCGATCACCAAGGTGCTCGCCGCCCGGGGGCTGGCCTCCGCCGTGCCGTTCGAGGGCATCGACCGGACCCGCGAGGAGCGCGACCGCGGCATCACCATCAACATCGCGCACGTCCACTACGAGACCGCGACCCGGCACTACGCCCACGTCGACATGCCGGGTCACGCCGACTACGTGAAGAACATGATCACGGGCGCGGCGCAGGTCGACGGGGCGGTGCTGGTGGTGTCCGCGCAGGACGGCGCGATGCCGCAGACCCGCGAGCACATCGTGCTGGCGCAGCAGGTCGGCGTCGGGCACATCGTGGTGGCGCTCAACAAGGCCGACGCGGTCGAGGACACCGAGCTCCTCGACCTGGTCGAGCTGGAGGTCCGCGAGCTGCTCTCCGAGTACGGGTTCCCGGGCGAGGAGATCCCCGTCGTCCGGGTGTCCGGGCTCAAGGCGCTGGAGGGCGACCCGTACTGGACGGCCCGCATCGGCGACCTGCTCGACGCGATCGACGCCTACGTGCCCGTCCCGCCGCGCATCCTGGACAAGCCGTTCCAGATGCCGGTGGAGAACGTGCTCACCATCACCGGCCGCGGCACCGTCGTGACCGGCGTGGTGGCGCAGGGCTCGGTACGGGTCGGCGACGCCGTCGAGGTCGTCGGGCTCGGGGACACCTTCGGCTCGGTCACGACCGGGCTGGAGACCTTCGGGCAGACGATGGACCACGCCGAGGCCGGGGACAACACCGCGATGCTGCTGCGCGGCGTCAAGCGGGACCAGATCCGGCGCGGCCAGGTGGTCGCCGCCCCGGGCACGATCCGGCCGCACCTGCGGTTCCGGGCCCGGGTCCGGGTGCTGACCGCGGAGGAGGGCGGCCGGAGCAGGCCGTTCTTCCACGGCTACCGGCCGCAGTTCCACTTCCGGACGACGGACGTGTCCGGCGCGGTGGACCTCGGCGGTGAGGGCTCGATGGCGATGCCCGGCGACGCGGTCGAGATGACCGTCGAGCTGGGCAAGCCGGTCGCGATGGCCGAGGGCCTGGGCTTCGCCATACGCGAGGGCGGCCGCACGGTCGGCGCCGGCACCGTCACCGCCCTGCTCGACTAGAGCGGCGCCGCCCCGATCGGGCGTCGTACCGGGGAGGACCCGGCGGAGGAATCCGCCGGGTCCTTCGCCGTTCCGGGCGCCTACTTCCGCGTTTCACCGGCACGAATGGATCTTGATGTGGTGGGATTCCCCTATACCCCGCTGTTTCACCCCGTGACCCCGCATGGAGAACTGTGCGAACCCCGCGCGCCTTGATCCCCCTGCTCGCCGTCGCCGGAGCCGCCGCGGTCGTGGTCACCGCCGGCGCCGGCGCCGCGATCGAGAACGTGTCCGGCACCACCGGACCGGCCCTCGCCGACGCCGCCGAGGCGCTTCCACCGGCCACGGTGAACGCCCTGACCTGGAACGTCTGCGGCGACACCGGCTGCCCCATGGGCAGCAGGCCCGGCGAGCTGGCCACCGAGATCGCCCGGCAGCTGGCCGGCAGCGAGGTCGGCGGGCGCACCGTCAGCATGAACGCGGTCTTCCTCCAGGAGGTCTGCTCCGGCCACGTCGACACCCTCAAGCGCGAGCAGCGGCTGCGCTCGTGGAGCTGGGCGTTCGCCCCGTCCCGGACGACCGGCGGCGCCGAGCGGGCGTGCGCGAACGGCCAGGGCACGCTGGGGGTGGCGGTCGGCACCGAGGCGCCGATGTCGGACGTCCGGGAGATGCGGCTGCCCTCGCCCGACCGGTACGGCCGGTCCGCGGCCTGCGGCACCGTCGGCGCGTGGAACGCCCGGCTGTGCGGCGTCCAGCTCAGCTCGTCGCAGTGGGACGACGACCCGCGCGGCCAGTGGCGCGGCAAGCAGATCGGCGCGCTCGGCGAACTCGCCGCGGAGAACCGCGTGATCATCGGCGGCGACTTCACCGAACGCCCCGAGTCCCCCGCGCTCGACCCGCTCTACCGCGCCTTCGCCGAGTGCGACCAGGGGCCGAACGAGTCCCGTACCGGCGCGATGACCCAGCAGGACTGGCGCGGCACCCCCGTCGCCAAGACCGACTACCTCTTCATCAGCAAGACGGCCGGCGCCTCCTGCGGCGTCTCCGGCACGCCGACCCGGGCCTCCGACCACCGCCCGCTGGCCGCCGCCGTCAGCTTCCGCTGACCGTGCCCCCGGCCACCGGCGCTCCGGTGGCCGGTGGCCGGGGGCACGGAGCGCGTCAGTGGACGGCGCGGTCCTGGCCCTCCCAGTACGGGGCGCGCAGCTCACGCTTGAGGATCTTGCCGGTCGGGTTGCGCGGGATCGCGTCCCGGCGCTCGACCGACGACGGGCACTTGAAGTGCGCCAGCCGCTCCCGGCAGTAGTCGATCAGCTCCTGCTCCGGGACGTCCGCGTCCAGCACCACGATGCCCTTGGGCCGCTCGCCCCACTTCTCGTCCGGCACGCCGATCACCGCGCAGTCGGTGACGTGCGGATGGCCCATCAGGACGTTCTCCACCTCCGCCGGGTAGATGTTCTCCCCACCCGAGATGATCATGTCCTTGACCCGGTCGTGGATGAAGAGGTAGCCGTCCTCGTCCAGGTAGCCCGCGTCGCCGGTGCGGAAGAAGCCGTCCGGCAGCAGCGCCGCCTCGGTCGCCTCCGCCATCCCCCAGTAGCCCTTCATGTTCTGCGGCGTCCGGCACAGGATCTCCCCGACCTGCCCGGTGGGGACCTCCTCCAGCGTGGCCGGGTCGACGATCTTCAGCTCGCAGGACGGGTTCGGGATGCCCGCGCTGCGGATGCGGTGCGCGTGCGGGCCGTCCGGGTCGTGGTCCGCCGACGGCAGCGAGGTGATCGCCCCGGTGGTCTCCGTCAGCCCGTACACCTGCATGAAGTCGGTGCCGGGCAGCATGCCCATCGCGCCGCGCAGCACCTCGTCGCTGATCGGGGACGCCCCGTACAGCAGCAGCTGGAGGCTGGACATGTCCACCTCCGCCACCTCCGGCATCAGCTGCCAGAACTGCAGCAGCACCGGGACGAGGAAGACGTGCGTGACGCGGCGCCCCTCGATGTCCCGGGCGATCGCCATCGGATCGGGCTCACGCGCGATCACGCCGGTGATCCCGTCGAAGATCACGCAGACGGTGAGCGCGTTGCCCGCCACGTGGTACATCGGCATCGCCACCATCAGCACGGTGGAGTCGTCGATGTTCCAGATGTCGTTGCTCAGCGGCAGCACCGAGTTGAAGTTGTCGTGGGTGAGCATCACGCCCTTGGGCAGCCCGGTGGTGCCCGAGGAGTACAGCTGGACGAACACGTCGGTGGTGTCGGTGGCGTCCACGGGGCCGCCGGGCTCCTGCGCCGCCAGCCAGGTCTCGTAGTCCTGGTGGCCGTCGCCGCCGCCGATCACGATGGTGTGGTCGGTGTGCTCCAGCTTGCCCGCGATGGCGTCCAGCACGGGGACGAACTCCGGCCCGACGATGAACACCTTCGCCTTGGCGTTGTTGACGATGTAGGCGACCTCGTCGGGCGCCAGCCGGTAGTTGATCGGAACCTGCACCGCACCGATCCGGGCGGCGCCGAAGAGCTGCTCGGCGTACTCGAGCGAGTTCTTGTCCAGGACCGCGACCCGGTCCCCATGGCCGACGCCGGCCGCGGCGAGAGCCGCGGCCGCCCGATCGACGCGCCGGTCGAAGTCACGGTAGGTGATCGAGGAGTCGCCCGCGTGGAACGCGATGCGATCCGGATGCCGCTGCGCGCGCTCGCGCAGTACCTCAGTCAGGCTCGGCACGAAAGCCCCTTTCGCCGGGTGGCCGCCCGTTGTGATCGAAATCATGCGGGTATCGGCGCACCGGGGGCAAGAGGCGCCCGGCCGAGCGTTTCTAACGGCCCTTGAAGGACTTGGACGACTTGGAGACGAGCATCACCGCCAGGTACACCAGGACGGCGACGAAGCCTATGAAGAAGAAGAACTTCACCATCGACATGAGCGCGCCGAGGACGGTGAGCACCAGCCAGATGGCGAGCACCACTCCGGCGATCGTCAGGATTGTCTTACCCATGGCACCACGCTATGCCGCTCCGTGGACGTCCGTCATCACCCTGCGGGAGGACCCTGCGGAGGCTGCGCCCCGCCGCCAGGGGGAGCCTCACCCTGAGACGAACCCTGACCCGGCTGCTGGAAGGACCCCCCGGGACCTTGGTCGTACGGGGGCGCGAACTGCCCACCCACCTGCCCAGGCTGCCCGCCCGGCTGTCCGAACTGCCCCGGCTCGGCAGGCTGTCCCGGGTAAGGCTGACCGGGCTGCCCCGGCTGGCCGAACGGCCCGGGCTGAGCGGGCTGCCCCGGGTAAGGCTGGCCCGGCTGCGCGTACTGGCCGGGCTGTGCGCCGTACGGAGCGGGAGGCTGCGGTTGCTGGCCGCCCCACGGGCCCACCGGTGCGGGCTGCTGCGCCTGCCGCCCGCCCTCCTTCATGAGCCGGACCGCCCCGAGCCCGCCCGCGACCACCGGCGGCAGCACGAAGATGACCAGCCCGATCAGGTCCATGTGCCGGAACGACCTGAAGTAGATCTCGACCATCTCGATCGGGAGGCCCCTGCCCCGGACGCCGTGGTACACGAAGATCCCGATGATGTCGCCGACGAGCACCGCGACCAGCGACGAGACCGCGGCCAGGATCGGCCCGAGCGGCCCGTTCGGCCTCGTGAACAGCAGCACACCGCCCGCGATCGCGCCGACGATCAGCGCCGTCAGCGCCGCCGTGACGCGGACGGTCCCGACGCCGCCGTATCCCAGGTTGTTGACCATGAAACTGATGATCACCGTGATCACCGCGTCGACGATGGTCGCGGCGACGAGGCCGACGAGGACGGCGGCGAGGATCGCACCGCTGGACGAGGGGGAGCGCGTTTGCGACATCCGCCCATTAAACCGCCCGCCATGCGCCCGTGAAGGCCCCCGCTCGACGGTGAAGATCAGGTCTTACGAACCGGCGACATGGCACCCACCGCAACCTCACACCTACATGACGTAACAGCAACGTCCCCGCCGCAACGACGATCTCTTCACAGCGCGCAGCTCGCGCGACGGCACGGGCGCGGGGCCGCCGACGGGAAGGTCGAGATCGCCGGCGTCGTGCGGGGCGGTGCGGTGGCGGTGAGGGTTCGCCGGGCGGGCTTTGTCGCGGTGCACGGCTTGGGACGCGGCCCGGGCCCGGGGCATGCGGCCATCTGCCGGGTCGAGTTGCCGCTCCCTTACGTCTGGGGCCCGGCGGGGTCGGGCCAGGGGAGGACGGAGAGGGTTTTGAGGGCGCGCACGAAGGCGCGGCGCTCGTCCGGGGGCAGGTGGGCCAGCAGTTCGTCCTCGCTGCGGCGGATCGCGGCCTGGGCGGAGTCCCGCAGGCGGCGGCCCTCGGGGGTGAGGGAGAGCAGCCGGGCGCGGCGGTCGGCGGGGTCGGGGGTGCGGCGGATGAGGCCGCGTTCCTGCAGGTCGTCGAGGACGCCGATGATGCGGGTCTTGTCGGCGCCGATGGCCTTCGCGAGGGCGCTCTGGGTCCGTACCGGCTCCTCGCTCAGGCCGAGCAGGACGCCGTACGCCCACATGGCGAGGCCGTGCTCGCGCAGGATCGGCACCTCGGCCGCCATCAGCGCGCGGCCCAGCGGAACGATCATCGCCGCGAGGTCGTCCCGCTCCTCCTCCAGCCCGTCCGCCATGGCGTCAAAGATAGGACGTCCGGGAAAATAAGCATGGACAGATGATAGGTGCTTGCCTATTATCCGGTTCATGACGATTGATGCGATACGCGAGCTGGACCGCCGGGCGGTGCTGGCGACGGTGGACGTGGCGAACCGGGCGGGCCCCGCCGACCTCTCCCGTCCCACGCCCTGCGCGGGGTGGACGCTCGGCGACCTGCTGGCCCACATGACCGCGCAGCACCACGGATTCGCCGCCTCCGCGCGCGGTGAGGGCGCCGATCTCGGCGCCTGGAAGGTGCGCCCGCCGGGCACCGTGAAGTCCTACGCCGAGGCCGCCGACGCCGTGATCGCGGCGTTCGCCGGGGAGGGCGTCGCGGAGCGCGACTTCGCGCTTCCCGAGTTCGGTCCCGGGGTGGCGGTCCCGGCCGAGCAGGCGATGGGGTTCCACTTCATCGACTACGTGGTGCACGGATGGGACGTCGCGCGGGCGCTCGACCTGCCCTACGAGCTCGACGCGGAGCTGCTGGAGGCGGCGCGTCCCATCGCGCTCGCCGTGCCGGACGGCGACTTCAGGCTGGAGCCGGGCGCCGCCTTCGCCCCGGCCCTCGGCGCCACCGGCGATCCCGGTTCTCTGGACGAGATCCTGCTCGCCCTCGGCCGTTCACCCGCCTGGCCCCGCGTCGAGGGCGCCTGACCCCCGGGCTAAGAGTCGAGGGTCTCGTCCACCACGCGGAAGGTGGCGCACGGCCAGCGGCCCATGCAGGCCCGGCAGCGGAGGATCGGGTGGTCGGGGTCGCTGGTGATCCCGCCGGCGTCCTGGGGGCGGTGCAGTTCGAGGAGCCGGAGGCCGAGCTCGGCGAAGGCGATCACCTCGTCCCGGGCGCCGGTCAGGAAGGCCAGGTCCTCGCGGGAGAGCCGGGTCCTGATCGGGACGAATCCGGACCTGTTCACCAGGCGGGACAGGTACCGGGTGGACGAGCGCCACGAGCTGGACTTCTCCGAGCGGGCCCGGATCGCCGCCAGGCGCTCCCGCAGCCGGGCCTCCCTTGGATCGGTCCTATGGTCGGCCTTCATACGCGGCGCCCCCCTATGCATGGCGGCCCTGGATCCCCCGCGACGGGCGGTCGCCCGTGGCCGCGGCGTGACGCGCGCGGCGCGGGGCGTGCGGGATCCGGCTGCCTCTGTCGCACCCGCTCAGCCTCCCCTACTCGGCGGCCCTGCGCGGCCCGAACGCGCAGATCGCCGCCCTGTTCCGGCCCCTCCAGCGGCACGGATTTATCGGGCAAAAGTGGTATCGCGGAAGGAGTCGCCCGCCCTGCCGGGGGATGCGACACGGGACTTGGCGTACTCCCTGGCCCGCGCGCCGTTCGCCCGATAGTGTGCCGGACGTGGAGCTAAATGTCTCGACCGCGTCTCAGGGAGGTCACGCCGTCGTCACGGCGACCGGCGAGCTCGACCTGTACACCGCGCCCCGGTTGCAGACCGCGCTCGCCGGACTGCTGCGCGAGCAGCTCGACCGCGTGGTGGTCGACATGAGCGGCATCGACTTCTGCGACTCGACCGGAATGAACGTCCTGCTGTCGGCCTTCAAGCGGCTCAAGGAACGGGGCGGCACGCTGGAGCTGGCCGCGCCGCGGCCGGCGGTCAGACGGATCCTGCAGGTCACCGGGCTCGACTCGGTCTTCACCGTGATCGACGCCGTGCCCGCCCTGGACGCCGGATGACACCCGGCCGGCACTGACCGACGACCGACCGACCCGCGGGGAGCGCCCCCCTCGCGGGTCGTTCCCTTTTTCGTGGCGGATCGTTCTCCCCCGGGGCGCGCCGTTCCCTGGGGCGGGCCCGCGGCGGCCCACTACGATCGCCCCTATGCAGGATGTAGCGGTGATCATCCCGGCCAAGGACGAGGGCGACCGCATCGCGGCGACCGTGAAGGCCGCCCTGGAACTGCCCGGAGCCGGCCTGGTCGTGGTGGTCGACGACGGATCCGCCGACCGCACCGGGCGGGTGGCCGAGGAGGCCGGCGCCCGGGTGGTGCGGCACAGCCGCAACCGCGGCAAGGGCGCCGCCATGGAGACCGGCGCGGAGGCCGCCCGGCTGCTCGACGCGGGCCGCGACCGGCCCCGCCACCTGCTGTTCCTGGACGCCGACCTGGCCGACACCGCGCGCGACGCCGCGCCGCTGGTCGAGCCGGTGCGGGCCGGCCAGGCCGACATGACGATCGCGACGTTCTCCAGCACGGTGAAGCTCGGCGGGCACGGCTTCGTGGTCCGGCTCTCCCGGGACGGCATCCGGCGGGCCACCGGCTGGGAGGCCACCCAGCCGCTGAACGGGCAGCGCTGCCTCACCCGGACGGCGTTCGACGCGGCGCTGCCGCTGGCCGCCGGGTTCGGCGTGGAGACCGCGCTCACCATCGACCTGCTGCGCAAGGGCTTCCGGGTCACCGAGGTGGAGGTGCCGCTGGCGCACCGCGCCACCGGCACCGACTGGCGGGCCCAGACGCACCGGGCCAGGCAGTTCCGGGACGTGGCCAGGGCGCTGGCGGCGCGCGAGCCCGCGGTGGTCGCGGGGCTGGCCCGGTTCCGGGGCCGCCGGTCGTGAAGGCCGCCACCCGCCTGCGGCGGACCCCCGCAGGCGGGGGCCGCGGGAAGGAGCTCGCGGACGGCGCCCCGCCCGGCCGGCTCGGCCGCGCGGGGCTCGGCGCGATCGGGCTGAGCATCGCCTGCTTCCTGGTGACCTCGGTGCTGGGCCCGTCGGTGATGGAGCCCGCGCTGCCCGGCAGGCCCGGCCAGCCGCCCTGGGCGTTCGACGCCGCGCCGTCGCCGTACCTGGTGATCGGCCTGGTGGTGCTCGGCGTGCTGGCGGGCGCGGGCGGGCTGCTGGCGTGCTTCACGGCGGTCGGACGGGGCTGGCGGTGCCGGCCGTTCCCGCTGGTCGCGGCGGGGGTGCTGGTGGCGGCCGCGTTCGCGTTCCTGCCGCCGATCGGCTCCGGCGACCATCTCAACTACGCCGCGTACGGCCGGATGGTCGTCACCGGGCACGACCCGTACGCGACCCGGGCGGTGGACATGCCCGGCGATCCGGTGGTCGGCGCCGTCGAGGAGTGGCGCCGCGCCCCGTCGGTGTACGGGCCGCTGGCCACGGCGCAGGAGGCGTTCGCGTCGCGGATCGGCGGGGAGTCGGTGCGGCTCACGGTCTTCGTGATGTCGCTGGTGAACTCGCTGGCGTTCGCGGTGACCGCGGCGGTCCTGTACTGGACGTCGCGCACGCCCGAGCGCCGCCTGCGGACCGCGCTGATGTGGACGTTCAACCCGTTGCTGCTGTTCCACCTGGTCGCGGGCTCCCACAACGACACGCTCGCGATCGCGCCCATGGTCGCCGCGCTGGCCGTCTTCGCGGGCCGCTCCTGGGCCGGCGACGCCCGCGACGAGGGGCGGGGCGGGGAGCGGGTGCGGGCGCCGATGACGCGGGCGCTGGCGGCGGGGGCGCTGGTCGGGGCGGCGATGGCGATCAAACTGCCGGCCGCGCTGGTCGGCGGCGGCCCGGCCTGGGTGCTGCTGCAACGCTGGCGCGCCACCCGCGAGGGCGCCGCGCTGTGGCGGGCGGCGGCCCTGTTCGCGGGCGCGGGCGCGGTCGCGGCGGTCACGTTCGCGCTGGCCGGGCCGCACGCGCTCGACCAGGTCGCCAAGGCGTCCAACTCGGTCTCGCTGGCCACCCCGTGGCACCTGTTCGACATGCTCATGGGCCGGGGCGGGCACCGCACCGTCATCAAGATCGGCTTCGTGCTGCTGATGGTGACGCTGGTGGTGCTGCTGGCCCGCGCCCTCCCGCGCGAGCCCGGCCGCCTCGACGGGCCGTCCGGCGACCACGCGGAGAGCCTGCGGATCGCCGCCGCGCTCGTCCTGGCCTGGCTGCTGGCGGCCCCCTACGAGCTGCCCTGGTACGACGGGTTCGCCTGGGCGGCGCTGGCGCTGCTGCCGTGGTCGCGCTTCGACCGGCTGCTGCTGGCCCACACCACCGCGCTCAGCCTGGCCTACCTGCCCGCCCGCGACCCCGACCTGATCGGGCTGCCGGACGGGCTGCGCTGGCTGGTCACCATCGTCCGGCCGATCATCATTCCGATACTGACGACGGCGATTCTGATCGCGGTGATCCGGACGTGCCTGCGGGCCGGCCGTGATCGAGTTCCAGCGCCCGCACGCTCGCCGCGAGCATCAGCGGAGTCGCGAGGCTGAGCGCCACCGACAGGATCACCACGCCCGAGTCGTTCGCCAGCGTCCCCGCCACCCCCATGGTCAGCGCGGACAGCAGCGCGGGCCGCATGGTCGCGCTGTGCTCGTAGGCCCGCTCCAGCAGCGGCGTGCGCGCCTTGATCGGACGGACCAGCGCGAAGAACAGGAACCCGACCGCGCCGGCCAGCGGGATGATGAACGGCCAGTAGCCCAGGCTGCGCAGCATCGCCTGGAACTTGCGGGCCACGGTGTCCCAGGCGTCGCCCGCGACCAGGTCCTGCCAGAACCGGCCCAGGTGCGTGGGGTTGGCGCTGCGCGCGTTCAGGTACGAGATCAGCAGCACCAGCACGGCCCCGGCCAGGCAGAACAGCACCAGCCGCGGCACCGACACCCGCTTGCCCGCGATCATCAGCCCGAGCACGGCGAACGCCGGGACGATCGCCAGCACGCCGCCGAAGTCGCTGCCCCAGGCCGGCAGCCCGTCCACCGCCACCGCGGCGACGCCGATCACCGCGACGATCGCGACCGCGAGCCACTTGCGCCCGGCGCGCAGCGGGTACTCCGCCAGCCACGCCGCCGACAGGATCACCGCCACCGCGAACAGCGAGAACGCCTGGTTGCCGAAGCCGTAGAACCGGCCCGCGACCAGCGCGGTGTAGCCCATCAGCGCGTTGAGCTGGAGCCGCGAGCCGGTCATCACGTCGATCGCCAGGACCAGCGCGGTCACCCCGGTGATGACCAGTCCGGGGGCGGTCACCGAGCGCCGCCACGGCCCGGCCACCGCCACGCCCGCGACCAGCCCGGCGAACCCGACCACGGCGCAGACCAGGGCGGGCGCCGGATGCGCGGACTGCCACCAGGGCAGCAGCCCGGCCAGGAACGAGGCGACCGGCGCCGCTCCCCCGACCAGCGCGACGATCCGCGTACCGGCGAGGATCTTGGCCCGGGACTCGGGGGTGTCCCAGCGGCGGCGGCGCAGCGCCAGGACGGCCAGCCCGTACAGCAGCAGCTGCGCCCCGCCCAGCACCCAGAAGAACACGCCCTGGATGTTGCGGATCGCCTGCGCCGCGACGTCGGCGTCCTCCAGGTCCTCGACCCGCTCCCCGGTGGTCATCCGGCTGGGCTGCACCCGCCAGGGCGAGCCGACGGCCTGCTTGGGCTGCTCCAGGCCGAGCGACGTGAGCGCGGTGGAGGTGACGTCGGTGAGCGTGACCATCCCGGGCTGGCGGGTGGCGCTGGAGGTCAGCATTCCGGAGCGGGCGAACCGGCCGTTCTGCGCGCCGAGGGTCTGCGCGGCGGCCACCCGCAGGTGGGGGGTGACGCCGATGTCGGACAGCCCCGCCACCAGGACGGTCGTGCCGGGCGGCAGCGCGGCCACGACCTGGGCGATCCGGCGGTCGGCTGCCGCCGCGGCGCCCCTGCGGTCGTCCGGGGTGACCGGGACCTGGTCGCCGTCGGCGTCGACGCCGGCGTCGAGGTAGACGCGGAAGACGTCGTCGACCTCGACGGCCGCCAGCGGGCAGCGCGTCCAGTCCTGCGCGGACACCCGGTCGGCGGACGGCACGTACCGGTCGACCCGCCCGTCGCCGCCGGCCAGCCCGAACACCGCGCCGGGGCCGACCGCCAGGGTGCAGCCGCCGGCCCGCCGGACCGTGTCGCCGAGCAGCCCGACCTGGGCGTGGTACGAACCGCGCGCGTTGTCCTTCTTGATCTCCGCCCAGCCGGGGGCGGTCGCGCCCGCCTCCGGGGGCGGCGCCGTCCCGGGCGCGGAGGCCGCGCTCGACCCCGGCAGGACGGGGGAGGCGGGGAGCACGCAGTCGCCCTGCGGCAGCAGGGCCCGCTGCCCCGCCGACACTGTCAGCCAGCCGTCGGTCGGGCAGGTGTTGACCTTGGTGGTGCGGACGCTGAGCGCGCCGCCCGCGCCCTGGCCGGTGAGCCGCCACAGCGCCGGGGTGGTCCGTTCGCCGACGTCCCGCCACATCAGCCCCGGCACCCCGATGATCACCGTGCGTCCGGTGGGCGCGGCCGCGGCCGGCGGGGAGGCGGGCGCGGCCGCCGGTGCCGCCGCGGCGGGTGCCGGTCGCGCCGCCATGAGCACGGTCAGCCCGGCCACCAGGGAGAACACGGCGGCGAAGACCATGCCGATCTTGAGCCCCCGCGCCATGGCGTCCAGGCTACAGGGACCTCACCGAGCCCTGTCCCGCGTTCCCGGTCGTTCACCGCGGGACCGGACGGCGGCCGCACGGTGCCGGCACGGGGGCGACACGAGGGCCGCGCGGCCGTGGCGGCCGGGGACGTGCGCCAGGATGGGGGCCATGGGTGCAGGCAACGAGGTCCGCGGTGACGCCGGACGGGCCGGGTCCCCGCGGACGGTTCCGGCGGCGGGCCGGCGGAGGCGGTCGGGCCCGGATCTGGCATTCCTCGCGGCCGGGATCGCCGTCGCGGCGGCCCTCGTCGCCCCGATCCTGGCGTGGTGGCTGAACAACCCGCCCGACCAGCGCATGGTCGACCTGGAGGTCTACCGGGACGGCGGGCGCGCCGTCCTGCGCGGGGCCCCGCTGTACGAGGTGCTCACGCAGCCGCCGCAGCTGCTGCCGTTCACCTACCCGCCGTTCGCCTCGCTGCTGGCCGTGCCGTTCACGGTGATCTCGTGGAAGGCGGCGCAGTGGCTGTGGATGGCGCTGCTGTACGCGGCGCTCGCGGTCGTGGTCGGGTACGCGTTCCGCGACCTGATCAGGCGCACCGGACGCTGGGCGCCGGTCACGGCGGGCCTGCTGATCGGCGCCACCGCGTGGCTGATGCCGGTGTTCGACCAGGCCCGGTTCGGGCAGGTCGGGGTGATGCTGATGGCGCTGTGCATGGCCGACTGCCTGACCGAGCGCCCCCGCTGGCCGCGCGGCATGCTGGTCGGGCTGGCCGTCGCGATCAAGCTGGTGCCCGGGGTGTTCCTCATCTACTTCCTGGTCACCGGGCGGCGCCAGGCGCTGGGCAACGCCGTCCTCACCGCCGCGGCGGCCTCGCTGGCGGCGTTCGCGGTGCTCCCGAGCGACTCGTCCGACTTCTGGTTCGGGGCGCTGCTGGAGGGCGGCGACCGCACCGGCGCCGTCAACGGCACCACCAACCAGGCCATCAACGGCATGGTCGCCCGCCTCTACCTGCCCGGCCCGGCCGGCACGCTGCTGTGGCTGGTCCTGGTCGCGGCCATGGCGTACATCGGGTTCCGGATGGCGCGGCGCACCACGCTGCTCGCCGACACTCTGCTCGCCGACACGGTGCTCGCCGAGAACCCGCGCGCCGCCGGCGACCGCGCCGCCGACGCCCGCAGCCTGCGGCTGGCCGCGGTCGCGATCGTCGGCCTGCTCTCGGTGCTGCTGTCCCCGGTCGGCTGGATCCACCACCTCGTGTGGCTCGTCCCGGTTCTGGGCGCCCTGCTGGGAGACGGGCGCGACACCCGCAGACGCCTGGTCGCGGCTGTCGTGTGGGTCTGGTTCCTGTTCCCCCTGCCCTGGTGGGGGGCCAAGCTGATCAGTCTCCAGCAGGGGCCGCTCACCAAGATTCCGGGCAAGATCGTGCAGGACGCCTACGGTCTGGCGGCGGTGGCCCTCGTCCTGCTGCTGGGCCGGTGGCTGGTCAACCGGCTGGTCACGCGGGTACCAGATGGGGAAGATGCTTCGCGCCGACCGGCCGGGATGGATACTCTCCCCCTGTGATGCTTGTCGCGGTGGCCGTCGTCGGATTGGTCTCCGGGGTGGCCGGTCTGACCATCGCGGTGATGGCCCACAATCGGGTGAACCAGGTCGTCGAGGAGTGCTCGGAACTCCTCAGACGCCAGCTGCAGGTCACCGGCGGGAACGCCGACGACCAGGCGCTGCGCGATCTCGCCATCGTGCACTACGACGCCCTCAAGGAGATGTCGGGCCACCGGTCCTTCTCCCTCGCCGTGCTGAACGCCAACGGCGACGGGGTGGTGATCAGCTCGATCAACGGCCGCACCGAGACCCGCACGTACGCCAAGGCGGTCCGGGAGGGGCACCCGATCGACTCGCTCTCGCCCGAGGAGAACCAGGCGCTGCGCGCGGCCCGGCTCGGCAAGGGCCCGGTCGTGTCGATGGACGACCCGCTCCCCGACTTCGGCAACCGCACCCACCCCGCCACCGCCTGACCGCCGGGGCCGGAGCCGCCCTTGGCGGGGTGGCGTGATGTGCGGGGCCGCCACGCACCGTAAACTCGGACCACTCGACGCCGTTCCTGCCTCACACCCGCCCGCGCCGCCGCGCGCCGGGGCGGAGGAGTAGACCTCACATGCCACAGCGATACGCCTATCTCGGGCCCCAGGGCACGTTCACGGAGGCCGCGCTGCGCTCCGTGCCGGACGCCTACAGCGCGGAGCACCTGCCGTTCGCCACCGTGCCCGCCGCGCTGGACGCCCTGCGCCGCGGCGAGGTCGACGCGGCCGTGGTCGCGCTGGAGAACTCCGTCGAGGGCTCGGTCCCCACCACGCTGGACGAACTGGCCACCGGCGAGCCGGTGCAGATCGTCGGCGAGGTGCACCTGCCCGTCTCGTTCGCCCTGCTGGTCCGGCCCGGGACGTCGTTCGCCGACATCAAGACCGTCGCGTCCCACCCGCACGCGCAGCCGCAGTGCCGCCGCTGGCTCGGCGAGCACGTCCCCGACGCCGAGTGGCGCGCCGCCACCTCCAACGCCGAGGCCGCGCAGCACGTCGCCGACGGCCACTACGACGCCGCGCTGGCCGGGTCGTTCGCCGCCGCCCGCTACGGCCTGTCGACCCTGGCCGAGGACATCCACGACATCGCCGACGCCGTCACCCGGTTCGTGACGGTCCGCCGCCCCTGCCCGCCGCCGCACCCCACGGGCACCGACCGCACCACGGTCGTCGCGTTCATCGGCGAGGACCACCCGGGCGCGCTGCTGGAGATCCTCAACGAGTTCGCGATGCGGGGCATCAACCTGACCCTCATCCAGTCCCGGCCGACCGGGGCGGGGCTCGGCTCCTACCTGTTCTGGATGGACTTCGAGGGCCACGTCACCGACGCCCGCGTCGGAGAGGCCATGATGGGCCTGCGCCGGGTGTGCGCGGACGTCCGCTTCCTGGGCTCCTACCCGCGGGCCGACCGCGTCCGCCCCGAGATCCGCCGCGGCACCCACGACACCGACTTCACCGAGGCCGCCGCCTGGCTGGAGTCCGTCCGCTCCGGCCAGCCGCATCCCTGACCCGGCCGGGGCCCGCGGGCGTACGCTGCCCGGGTGACGACGTTCGATGAGTACGAGCGGGAGCTGTGGACCGGGCGGGCACCGGCGTACGACCGCGGCTTCGCCCGCCTGACCGCCCACACCGCGGGCCTGCTGCTGGACGCGGCCAAGGTCGGCCCCGGAACCGCACTCCTGGACGTGGGCACCGGGCCCGGCGTCGTCCCCGCGGAGGCCGTCCGGCGGGGCGCGAAGGTGTCCGCCGTCGACGCCGACCCCCAGATGGCCGAGACGGCCGCGCGGAACGTCCCCGGCCTGGACGTGACCGTGGCCGTCCTGCCGGACCTGCCGTTCGGCGACGCCTCGTTCGACGCCGTCACCGGCAACTTCGTGATCAACCACGTGGGCGACCCGGCGGCGGTGCTGGCCGGGCTGCGGCGCGTCCTGCGGCCCGGCGGGCGGCTGGCGCTGACCTGCTGGGAGATGCCCGGCAGCGGCGCGCTCGGGATCGTCCGGGAAGCGGTCGACCGGGTCGGCGTGCCCTGGCCGGACGACATCCCGGTCACGCCGTTCATGGAGCACGGGGAGCGCGCCGCGTTCGAACGCCTCGTCCGCGCCGCCGGATTCGCCGACGCCCGCGCCGAGACCGTCACCTGGCACCACCGCACCGACCCGCAGGAGTGGTGGGAGACGGGGGCGATGTCCAGAGTCGGCAGCAACGGCGTGATCGTCACCCGCCAGGACACCGCCACCATCACGCGGATCAAGGCCGCCTACGACGAGATCATGACCCGCTACGCCGTGGCGGACGGCCAGGTCTCCCTCCCCGCCCACGCCCTGCTCGCCCACGCGACCCGCTGACCTCGGGCCGGGCCGGGAAGGCGGATACTCGGGCGCGGCGGGGGGCCTCTCGGCGGTAGCCTCGGGTCTGTGATTGACCTGCGAGCTCTTCGAGAGGATCCCGAGCGGCTGCGCGCGTCCCAGCGCGCCCGCGGCGAGGATGACACCGTCGTCGACACGCTGCTCGACCTGGACGAGCGGCGGCGAGCGGCGCTGTCGTCGTTCGAGCGGCTGCGCGCGGAGCAGAAGAGTTTCGGCAAGTCGGTGTCCAAGGCGCAGGGCGACGAGCGGCAGGCGCTGCTGGGCCGCGCCAAGGAGCTCGCCCAGCAGGTCAAGCAGGCCGAGGCGGACGCCGACCGGCTCGGCGGCGAACTCGACACGCTGATCAAGGGCGTCCCCAACCTCATCGAGGAGGGCGCCCCGCCCGGCGGCGAGCAGGACTACATCGTCCTCGAGCACATCGGCGAACCGCCCGCGTTCGACTTCGAGCCCAAGGACCACCTGGAACTCGGCGAGAGCCTCGGCGCCATCGACATGGAACGCGGCGCCAAGGTGTCCGGCGCCCGGTTCTTCTACCTGACCGGGGTCGGCGCGCGGCTGCAGCTCGCGCTCCTCAACCTCGCCATGGAGCAGGCGGTCGAGAGCGGCTTCACGCCGATGTACCCGCCGGTGCTGGTCAAGCCGGAGGCGATGGAGGGCACCGGGTTCCTCGGGGCGCACGCCGCCGAGGTCTACCAGCTCCCGGCCGACGACCTCTACCTGGTGGGGACGTCCGAGGTACCGCTCGCCGCGTACCACATGAACGAGATCATCTCCGCCCTGCCGCGGCGGTACGTGGCCTGGTCGTCCTGCTTCCGGCGGGAGGCCGGCTCGTACGGCAAGGACACCCGCGGGATCATCCGGGTGCACCAGTTCGACAAGGTCGAGATGTTCTCCTACTGCGACCCCGCCGACTCCCACACCGAGCACCTGCGGCTCCTGGAGTGGGAGAAGGAGATGCTGGCCAAGGTCGAGCTGCCGTACCGGATCATCGACGTGGCGGCCGGCGACCTGGGCGCCAGCGCGGCCCGCAAGTTCGACTGCGAGGCGTGGGTGCCGACGCAGAACGCCTACCGCGAGGTGACCTCGACGTCCAACTGCACCGAGTTCCAGGCCCGCCGCCTGGCCGTGCGGTACCGGGACGACGCCGGGAAGAACCAGCCCGTCGCCACGCTCAACGGCACCCTGGCCACCACCCGCTGGATCGTCGCCATCCTGGAGAACCACCAGCAGGCCGACGGCTCCGTCCGCGTCCCGAAGGCCCTGCAGAAGTACCTGGGCCAGGAGGTCCTGGAGCCGGTCAAGCGCTGACCGCGCACGGAACCCCCGGGGCCGCCGAGGACGGCCCCGGGGATCTCTGTGGCGGACGGGGATGAGACATCGCCTATGGTGTGTTCCAGCCGCCGTCGTACCCCGCCGACCCTGCCGGCGGGGCGGGGGAGGACCCGGGTGCGGCCGGACTGGAAGGTGACATGTCTGACTTCACGCCACGCCCGGCGAACGCTGATTCGGACACGCCCCGCCCTTCGCACGACCACACACCCCTGGCCGACACCAAGCCGACGGTCCCGTACACGCTGCCGGGCTTCACGCCCCGCCTGGTCGCCACCGACCTCGACGGGACGATCGTGCGCTCGGACGGCACCGTCTCGTCCCGGACCGTCGACGCCCTGGCCCGCGTCGAACGCGCCGGCGCCGCCGTCGTCATGGTCACCGGACGTCCCCCGCGCTGGATGCGCGAGATCGCCACCGCGGTCGGCCACCGGGGCGTGGCCATCTGCGCCAACGGCGCCGTGCTCTACGACCTGCACACCGAGCGGGTGCTGAACTCCCACATGATCGAACCGGACGTGATCGCGCAGGTCGTGGAGCGGCTCCGCGGCGCCCTGCCCGAGCTGCGCTTCGCCGTCGAGTACCCCAGCGGGTTCGTGTTCGAGGCCCGCTACAACCTCGGCCGCTGGGACGCCGAGGCGCTCGGCGGCCGTCCCGTCGACGACGAGACCCTCGTCAGCCAGGGCGGCACCAAACTGCTGGCCTTCCACCCCGGCGCCGACCCCGACTCGCTCGCCCAGGAGGCCGTCAAGGCCGTCGGCGACCTGGTCACGGTCACGCACTCGTCCGGGCGCGGGCTGCTGGAGATGAGCGCCCAGGGCATCACCAAGGCCAGCGCGCTGGCCGAGTTCTGCAACGGGCAGGGCATCACCTCGGCCGAGGTCGTCGCGTTCGGCGACATGCCCAACGACCTGCCGATGCTCACCTGGGCGGGCACCTCGTACGGCGTCGCCAACGCCCACCCGGACGTCCTGGCCACCGTCACGTACAGGACGGCGAGCAACAACGACGACGGCGTCGCCCAAGTCCTGGAAGCCTTCTTCCCCGCCTGAAAGGCGAAACGCCCGCACCCGGCCCGTGGAACGGACCGGACACGGACGCCGCGGGGTTACAGGTAGGGGCCGGAAGAGTGGCGGCGGCTGCCCGGCTGCTCGTCGTCGGCCGCCGGCGGAACCATGCCGGCCGGCAGGGCGCGGCGCATCTGCTCCAGCTGCGCCCGCGCCGCCATCTGCTGCGCGAACAGCGTGGTCTGGATGCCGTGGAACAGCCCCTCCAGCCAGCCCACCAGCTGCGCCTGGGCGATCCGCAGCTCCGCCTCGCTGGGCACCTGGCCCTCGATGAACGGCAGCGAGAGCCGCTCCAGCTCGTCGATCAGCTCCGGCGCGAGACCGTCCTCCAGCTCCTTGATCGACGACTGGTGGATCTCCCGCAGCCGGGCCCGGGACGCCTCGTCCAGCGGCGCCGCCTTCACCTCGTCGAGCAGCTGCCGGATCATGCTGCCGATCCGCATCACCTTGGCGGGCTGCTCGACCATGTCGGTGACCGACTTCTCGCCGGAGCCGCCGTCCCCGCCGCCCTCGATCGCGATCCCGTTCGGGCCGACCACGAGGATCTGCGGTTCCTGCTCCGACTCGTTCTTCGACGGCTCGTTCATCATGTCTCGGGTCTCCCGTCTCACACGCTCAGCAGAATCTTGCCGATGTGGCCACTGTCCTCCAGAACCCGGTGCGCCAACGCCGCCTCCGCCATGGGCAGCGTGCGGTCGATCACCGGCCGCACCTTCCCGGCCGCCAGCAGCGGCCAGACGTGCTCGCGCACGGACGCCACGATCGCGGCCTTCTCGTCCGCCGGGCGGGCCCGCAGCGAGGTCGCGTGCACCGCGGCGCGCTTGCGCAGCAGCGCGTTCAGATCGAGCTCCGCCCGCGTGCCGCCCTGGAGGCCGATCACCATGAGCCGCCCGCCGGTCGCCAGGGACCGCACGTTCCGGTCCAGGTACTTGGCGCCCATGTTGTCCAGGACGACGTCGTACGGGCCGCTCTCGACGAAGTCCTCCTCGCGGTAGTTGATCGCCGCGTCCGCACCCAGCTCCCGGCAGGCGGCCGCCTTCTCCGCGCTGCCCACCGTGCACAGCACCCGCGCACCGTGCGCCTTCGCCAGCTGGATCGCCATCGTCCCGATGCCACTGCCGCCACCGTGCACGAGGAAAGTCTCGCCCGCCTCCAGGCCGGCCAGCGTGAAGACGTTCGACCACACCGTGCACACCACCTCGGGCAGCCCGGCAGCCTCGACCAGGCCGACGCCGTCCGGGACGGGGAGCAACTGCTCCGCGGGCACCGCCACCCGTTCGGCATACCCGCCGCCGGACAGCAGCGCGCACACCTCGTCACCGACCCGCCATCCGGTCACGCCCTCGCCGAGCGCGGCGATCCTGCCGGAAACCTCCAGGCCAGGGTACGGGGACGCCCCGGGCGGGGGGTCGTACACGCCGATCCGCTGCATGACGTCCGCCCGGTTGACCGCGCTCGCCGCGACGTCCAGCAGAACCTCGCCCGGCGCGGGCTCAGGGTCGGGCACCTCGGTCCACTCCAGGACCTCCGGGCCGCCCGGCTCACGAATAACGATCGCATGCATAACGGTCACGCTACCGGGCCGTGGTGCGGGAGTACGCCCCGGTTGAGTCCCCTCTGCCCTGGGCGTACGGGGGTGCGTGGCCCCAGCGGCGGGATGCGTGGTATTGGTGCACAGGTATCCTGCCGATGGGCCAATGCCTACCCGCTCCTGAACCGAACTTTAGAGGCGTGGCCGAGGGGAGAGACGGTGGCAAGGAACGATCACGACGGACGTTCCCTGGAGGAGCGTCTGGCGTCTCTGGACGCGATGAGCAGCGAGGCCACCGGGCCGTCCGCTGTCCCGCCCGCGCCCGCCGCCGAACCCCCGTCACCGCCCGCGGAGCAACCCGGTGACGCCGAGCCGCCGAAGGCCGCCACCGCCGGCCCCGAGGCCGCCCCGAAGGACAACGCCCCCGACACGGGCGATCCCTCCCCCGCCGCCGGTACGCCCTTCCCCGGCCTGCCCGGGGGGCCGCCCTCGGGCGAGCAGGACGCCAACCCGTGGACGCCCGCTCCGCCACCGCCCTTCCAGGAGGGCAACACCCCTCCACCCGGCCAGGAAGCCTTCCCACCACCCCCAGAGGCCGGCTTCCCGCCCCCGCCAGAGGGCGGCTTCCCTCCGCCGAACCCACCGTCGCCCCCGCCCGCTTCGCCGGCCGAAGCACCCGGGGGCCCGATGCCGCCCGGCTTCCCGCCCGCGTACAACGACTTCAGCCCCCCGCCGTACCCGGGCCCCCCGCCGTTCGAGCAGGTCCAGGGTCAGGGCGCCCCACCGCAGCCGTACGACGGCGGCCCGATGCCGCAGCCGTTCGACGGCGGCATGCTTCCCCCGCCGTACGCGCCGGGGTTCCAGCAGCCCGAACCGGGGCAGGGCTTCCAGCCCGACCCCGCCCAGGGCGGCCCGCAGCACCCGCCGTACCAGGGTGCCCAACCGCCGCAGCCCCCGTTCGGTGAGCCGCAGCCGCAGCCTCCCGCCTTCGAAGGCCCCCCGCAGCCGCCCTTCCAGGCCCCTCCGCCGCCCCCGGCCGAGGGCGGCGCGCAGCCGTTCGAGCAGCCCCACCCGCCGAACAACCCTCCGGGCGCCCCACCTCTGGACCAACTGCCCCCGTTCGGCCCGCCCGAGGCCCCGCCCGCGCCGCCGCAGCCCGCCGAGGGCTCACCGATGGGCTTCCCGCCCCCGCCGCCGCCCGGCTACGGCCCACCCCCGCACGGGTACGGCCCTCCGCCGCAGCCGATGCCCCCCGCGGAGGGTTACGTCCCCGGCCCGCCGCAGCAGCCTCCGGGCGCTTACCCCCAGGGGCCTCCGCAACAGGTCCCGGGCCAGATCCCGCCGGACCAAGGCCAGGGCTACCCGCCCCAACCGCAGACCGCCGAAAGCCTCAGCTCTGAGAACCTCCTCGGCGAACGCCGCATCGCGCCGTCGTCCGGTTGGCGCCGCGCCGTCTACAAGGCCACCGCAGGCAACGTCCACCCAGGCGAGTCCCAGGGCGAGCTGCGCCGCAAGGACCTGGTGGCCCGCGCCCGGCAGCAGGTCGGCGGCGGCCACCACCGCGTCGCCGTCATGTCCCTGAAGGGCGGCGTCGGCAAGACCACCACCACGACCGGTCTCGGCTCGATGCTGGCCTCGCTGCGCGGCGACCGCGTCATCGCGGTGGACGCCAACCCCGACCGCGGCACCCTGTCCGACAAGGTCAAGCTGGAGACGGCCGCGACCGTACGGGACCTGCTCAACAACCGCGACACGATCCACCGGTACGCCGACGTGCGCGCGTTCACGTCCCAGAACGGCGCCCGGCTGGAGGTCCTGGCCTCCGACCGCGACCCCGCCGTCAGCGAGGCGTTCAGCGCCGAGGACTACGCCGCGGTCGCCGTCATCCTGGAGCAGTACTACTCGATCTGCATCACCGACTGCGGCACCGGACTGCTGCACTCGGCGATGGCCGGCGTGCTGAGCCTGGCCGACCAGCTCGTCCTGGTCAGCTCCCCGTCGGTCGACGGCGCCCGTTCCGCCAGCGCCACCCTCGACTGGCTGGAGGCCCACGACCACGGCCACCTGGTGCGGAACGGCGTCGTGGTGCTGTCGATGGTCCGCAACCGCACCCGCAGCCAGGTCGACCTCGACAAGCTCCAGGCCCACTTCGAGAGCCGCTGCCGGGCCGTCGTGCGCGTCCCGTACGACGACCACCTGGAAGAGGGCGCCGAGGTGGAACTGGAGGCCCTGGCTCCACCGACCCGCGAGGCGTACCTGACCCTGGCCGCCGTGGTGGGCGACGGCCTGGACCAGCAGCGCGAGCATTAGAACCACCAGGTGCCGCGGAACGGTCTACAAGAACCGGCCGTTCCGCAGCACAATGGCGCCCATGCGACCACCCCACTGCTTCGTCTGCGGCCTGAGCCTGCGCGATATCGACGACGACCAGGACCTGTGGTCGGTCTTCACCCTCGTCACCTTCGAACTAACGCACGAAGAGAAGACCGCCCACCAGGCCCGTGACCGCAGCGGCTGGGTAGGCCACCCCGAGAACACCGAGTGGTTCTGCAACCAGCACGCCGCCCTGGCCCAGGAACGATCCCACCTGCACTGGCGAACGGCCCTGTCCGAGATCAGCGCCACCCACCGCCCCGACACCTGACTCCGGCCTTCGCAGAGCACAACGAGCTCCGCGCCAAGGGCGCCGGCGCCTACACGGCGGCCAGGACCGCGCTGGTGAACCCGCCCCCGGGCGAGCCCCCTCGAACATCTCCACCCTCCACCGACAATGACCAGGCGCGGTTCACCCGCGACAGTCCCAAGAATCGGCACACCGAACGTGGATTTCATCGAAATCGTCTTCGACCGGCCACTCCCGACGAACATCGACCGTGACGACGTCGAGGACGACCTCAACGAGGCCCTGCGAGGTCTCGGCGAGGTCACCGGCGCCGGAACCGGCCTCAACCGCTCGAACCTCGACGTCGACATCGATCCAGCGGCGAACCGATCCACCGTGCTCGCCCTCGTCTTCGGCGTCCTGGCCAAGCTGGAGGTCGGCGACGCCGCCAGAGTACGCCCGGGCGACCAAGAAACCTGGATACGCCCAACCGAATGGAAACCCTGACCCCGAGCGTTCAAAAGGCCACCTTCCATCACGGAAAGCGGCCTTCGAAGAGCCAGCCAGGACACAGAGTCGTTGAGGAGCACAACCCGAGCCACTCAGACGACTTTGATCTCGTCCGCGACGATCCAGCAAACATTGCTGGTGCCCGTTGTCTCCCCGCTGACCCGCACCTTTCTCAAGACATCGACCTGCGAGCCGCCATCGGCACGAATAACGAAGAATCGCCGACCTCGATGGTGAATCCCACCGCTTCCCCACGCCGTGCCGCGGTGAGCGGTCGGCGATCCCTGGTGGCCTACCGCGACCAGATCGGCACCGGCAACTGTCCTCCATGACCGGGCTGTACGGCTACGCCGCCCGCCGCCACGTCATCTCCGCCACCCTGGCCGACTACGTTGGCCGCCCCACAACGGCACCACCCGGTCGAGCCGAGCCGCGTCGTGGGCAAGGTGGGCTTCCACCGCGGCCAGAGGGGGCCGGGCCGGTCGCGTACGTCGAGTTCCGGTCCGGGAACGGCGGGATAAGGCAGGAGCGGCGGGTGTTCTCACGCGTCATCTCGTCGATCCGGGGGCAGTCTGGAAGCGGGGCCTTCCCCGTGGATGGCGGCAAGCCCGGAAGCACTACGGGAGAAAGGGGGGTCATGCGTTTCATCACCGACTGGATCGGTGGTCTGCCCGGCCCTCTGATCTACCTGATCGTCGCCGCGCTGGTCTTCGCCGAGGACTCCCTGTTCTTTGGATTCGTCCTGCCCGCCGAGACTTCCGTCGTCGTCGCGGGATTTCTCGCCCACCAGGGCAGGGTCGATGTCACCCTGCTGGCGGTGGTCGTGGTGGCCGCCGCCATCGTCGGGGACAGCGTGGGCTATGAGGTGGGGCGTCGCCTCGGGCCGAGCATTCTGGACGCCGCGCTCTTGCGCCGCCACGCCGACCGCGTCCAAGCGGCCCGGGAGCTGATACGGCGGCGCGGTCCAGTGGCGGTGTTCCTGGGGCGGTTCGTGGCCTTCTTCCGAGCGGTCATGCCCGCACTGGCCGGCCTCTCGCACATGCCCTATCGCCGTTTCCTGCCGTTCAACGCGCTGGGCGGGCTGCTCTGGGGGGTGGCGTTCACCCTCCTGGGCTACTTCGCCGGCGCCACCTACACGCGGGTCGAGAGCCTGGTCGGCCACGGCGTCGACATCGCGGTGGCCATCGTGGTTCTCGCGCTCCTGACCATCTGGGCCCTACGCCACCACCGTCGCCGCGCTTGCACACGACGAGGCAGACCGGACTGAGGCAACGAGGCCCATCGACGAGCAGGGAAACACCTGCACGTTACGCCGGGCGCTCGATGCCGTCGGCGTCCAAGAAGAACCGCAGGCTGGTCACCGCGTGCCTCTTCACCCCCGAGGGACGTCAACGCGCTGCCGTGCCCAGTACACGGCGAGATTGACCTTCTTCTCCAGATCCGCATCCATCCGGCTCAGGCCCACATCGACCTGGGCAACCCGGAACTGTCCCTGGCCGCGATCGCCGCCGTCCACCACATCTCCCTGCGGTCCCTGCACCGGCTCTTCGCCGACCAGTGCACCACCGTCACGGCGTGGATCCGCGCCATCGCTGTACCCATCCGGGCAGCTTCAGTGGTGCGCAGCCGGAGGGATCCGAACCCCCAACCTTCTGGTCCGTAGATTCCCAGATCAACGACCCCGTTCAGATCAGTCCGCACGCTGGTCCGCCGACCTTAGACCCGTCCGGATCAGTCCGCCGCGATTCAAGATCGTTTGTTCGCGTGGCTCCCAACGCGACTACCAGAGCCGGGAGACCACCGCTTGGATCAAGCCCCTGACCAGTCGATCCGCTGGCCTGCTTGTTACTCCTTCTTACCGAGCGGGCGTTCGTGCGGATACGGGTCTCGCCCATGAGGAAGACGGCGAGGGTCACTGACTCCGAGAGTGGCAAAGTTCCGTCGCGCCTCGGTGAGGGTGACATGGTTGGGGCCGCCCTGGTACTCGTCGGCGTTGTGGTCATCCTGGCCAACGTCCTCCCAGCAGCACACGGGACAGATCTCGTACCATCCCCGCCGTTCAAGCGTGAGGAAGCCACAACAAGGGCATGCGTAGGGCTCACCACGTGGCGGCCGGGACACATTGTCGACCATGGCTCGCATGCTAACCGTGCGTGAGACCTCAACCGTCAGGCCGCATCTTTATCAGTTCGACCCGCTCCGAGGTCATCATCTGGCGCGGCCGTGCTGCTGAGCGCTGATCACCTTCGTTCGTGTCTGCTGGTGTTGCCGTCACTGCTTCGCATGTAGACGCGCGGTGCGCAGCCCCATGACGCGCTTGGGCGTGCGGCGTAGCCGCTTTTCGGCCCCTGACGGGCCCGTGGCTCCTAAGGCGCATTCAAAAGGCCACTCTCCATCATGGAGAGTGGCCTTTGATGTGATGCGCAGCCGGAGGGATTCGAACCCCCAACCTTCTGATCCGTAGTCAGATGCTCTATCCATTGAGCTACGGCTGCTGGGCCTTGGTCGTGCCATGGCTTGATGCCGGACGGGAGTCTAGCAGCTTCCCGCGTTCGGCAACGTCCACCAGTGTAGGGCACCGGAGGGGGTGCCCGGGCCCGCGGAGGGCGGCGGAACGATCACGGCCGTGGCGAGCCAGGCAGCGGAGCACACCCTGTGAGGGGCTCCGGAGGTAGGCTGCCGGTGAGGCGGGTTCGGACTTTGCTGGTTGGGCTGCGGACCGGTAACCTGTCGTGAGCCTGATGGCTTCTGGAGGATTCGCCTAGTCCGGTCTATGGCGCCGCACTGCTAATGCGGTTTGGGTTTACCGCCCATCCGGGGTTCAAATCCCCGATCCTCCGCCACTACCAGCGCCCCCGCCGAGTGAGATGATCTCGGCGGGGGCGTTTTCGGTGTCTGGTGTGGCCATGGTGTGGCCATCGCGTCGCAGCGGCACCACGGCGGCCACCGCCTCGGCCCTGGCCACCTCAGGCAGGACCGAGGTGTAGGTGTCCGCGGTGAACGAGGACCGGGAGTGACCGAGCGTTGCGCTGATCACCTTCATGTCGACCTTGCCGAGCAGGCTCAGCGTCGCCGCGCCGTGGCGCAGGTCGTGGAACCTGATCGGCAGGAGCGGGCCGCCGTAGATCGTGACCGCGCTATCTGCTCAACGGGCCACCCCTCATCGAGGTGGCGCCGTCGGATCGTGTTGTAACGCTCGATCAGGACGTCGAAGCGCTGCGAGATCCACTCGGGGCGCAAGGCCGAACCGTTGACCGCCACGGTGCATGGGGCTCGGTACGGCGGGCGTCGGCCTGGACGCTCAGGGCGTAAATGGGACGGTCGTTGCCGGGCGCGGTGCCGAGGTAGAGGTGGCCGGTCAGATGGCACCAGGCCGGGGAGCGGCCGGACTAGGGCTGATCTTGTCCCCACCTGCCCCCGTGTCCGGGGCAGGTCACGTACTCCTGAACAGCCGGTCCAGATGCACGTCGATCGCGGCGAGCGCGTCCTGGGGCTCGATCACGTCGAGTTCGATCAGTGAGGTGAAGCCGGTGAGGGCGAGGAGCAGGTTGGTCTCGGTCGCCGGGTCGCGGCCGGAGTCGATGTGCCCGTCGGCGATCGCCTGGCGGACCAACTGCTCGACGAGGGCCCGCCCTTGGACGAGGCCGCGGCGCGCCTGCTCGCGCACGGCCTCGTCGTGCAGCGCCTCCAGGACGTAGGCGGCGCTCATCCGGCTGGTCGCGCGGGCGTCGGCATGCAGGGGGAGCATTTCCGCGAGCGTCAGTCGCAGCACGTCACGGGGGTGCGGACGGTCACCGAGCTTTTCGAGCCCCTGGTGTACGCGCACCGAGGTCTGCTCGGACGCGAAGTCCATGGCGAAGGAGAGCATGGCGGTCCGGGAGGCGAAGTAGTGCTGCAGCTGCCCGAGTGACATGCCCGCTTCCTGCGCCACCACGCGCATCGTCAGCTGTGTGACGCCGCGCTGCTCCACCACCCGCCACAGTGCGCGGGCGATCGCTTCGCGGCGTCCGCGGTGATCCACCTGTTTCGGCATCGCCGGCCCCTCCCTCGTCCTCCGGGACTTTTCCAATACAGTTGACATAATACACCTGACCCATAATCCTGGGGTCCACTCGAGGGAAGGAATCGTCATGTCCGAACAGCCAAGGGTGCGGACCACGGAAGGCGTGGTGCAGGGCCGCCGGCGGCAGGGGCACGCGGTGTTCCGCGGCATCCCCTACGCCCAGCCCCCGGTCGGAGCGCTCCGCTTCGCCGCGCCCGCGCCGCCGCACCGCTGGGAGGGGACGAGGCAGGCGGTCGAGTTCGGCCCCGTGGTGCCGCTGTCCCTGCCGATCGACGTGCCCCCGCAGGGCACCGACTGGCTGACGCTCAACGTCGGCACTCCGGATCCCGGCGCGGCGGGACTGCCGGTGCTGGTGTGGATCCCCGTGGGCGGCTACCTCTCGGCGGCGTCGAGCGACCCGATGTACGACCCGGCAGCGCTGGCCGAGGCGGGAGTCGTCGTGGTGACCATCAACTGCCGCGTGGGCGCGGAGGGATTCGCGTTCCTCGACGACGTGCCGCCCAACCGCGGATTCCTCGACCAGATCGCGGCGCTGGAGTGGGTGCAGCGCAACATCGCCGCCTTCGGAGGCGACCCCGGCCGGGTCACCGTGGGCGGAGTGTCCGCCGGGGCGGGCTCGGTCGCCGCCCTGCTGACGATGAAGTCCGCGCGCGGCCTGTTCCGGCGGGCCATCGCCCATTCGGTGCCGGGGCTGCACAGCACCCCCGCGCTGGCACGGCAGGTCACCGCCGCGTTCGCGGACCGGCTCGGCGCGGCGGCCCCCACCGCCGAGGCCCTGCGCGACATCGACCCATGGCACCTGGCCGCCGAGCTCACCTCCTTCAACGCCGGCCTCCACGCGCACCGGGAGAGCTGGGGACGCCTCACGGAGACCGGCACCGCGCTGTGCCCTGTCGTCGACGGCGAGGTCCTCCCGGAAACGCCCTGGCCCGCGCTGACCGGCGCGCGCGCGAGCGGGACCGAACTGCTCGTCGGCCACACCCGGGACGAATTCCGGTACTTCAGCGTCATGAGCGGACGGCACGGCACCTTCACCGAGGAGGACGCCCACGCAGCCCTGGACCTGCACGCCCCGCAGCCGGACGGCGCGCGGGCCTACCGTGCCGCGTTCCCGCAGGCAGGCCCGGAGGAGCTGGTGGAGACGGTGTACTCCGACGCCCTCTTCCGCATGCCGTCACAGAAGCTGGCCGAGGCGAACGCCGCAGCCGGCGGCACCTCGTACCTGTTCGAACTGTGCTGGGTCGCCCCGGCCCTCGGCGGCATCCTGGGCGCCTGCCACAGCCTCGACGTGCCCCTGGCGTTCGGCACGCTGGACAGCCCCGTCGGCACCCAGCTCATCGGCGAGGAGCCCACTCCCGAGGCCGTCGCGCTCTCCCGCGAACTCCAGGAGGCATGGGTCCGCTTCGTCACCACCGGCGACGCGGGTTGGTCCGCCCACCGGCCCGGCGGGCACCTCACCCGCGTCCTGGACACCGAGTCGAAGACTCTGCCCTACCCCGAACAGGCATCCCGCCAGATCTGGGAAGGCCACTCCCCCGCCCCCTTCGATCTCTCGTAATTGTCCGGGTCGGCTCCTACGACTACGACGCCGCCACTCACCTGCCCATCAGGGACAGCGCGAATTGGCGTACAGCCAGGCAACACCCGGCCCGCTTGGCATCAGATCCCACCCGAGGGTGACGGACGACATCAAGAGCCGAGAGAGCCCCGGCCTCGGATGATCCCGGCCAGGGCCCGGATGGGCTCGCTCTGCGCCTCCCTCCGCCACACCAGCGCGTACGGCAGCGGCTCCAGATCGGTGACCGGCAGGTAGGCGATGTCCGGCCGTGCCCAGTAGCGGATGACGTGGGCGGGGAAGAGCACCACGAGCCCGTCCATGTTTATGGATCGGGATGACATATTGAACCTCTACGTGGTGACCAACCTGCCGTTGCCGGAGGCGGCGCTGCCCAAGGCGATCGATCCGTGGGCGCGAGTAGCTCGGACGAGCCGCCTTTCTGAGCGGATGGTCGGCGGTGGCCTCGACGCGGCGAAGCCCTTGTGATGCTTGCCGACCGGGGTCAGGACGCGCCCCTCAGTACGCCTCGAAGTGTGACTCATCACCGAGTTGGTCGAGCTGGTACGAGGGGTTATGGCGGAGCCTGCGCTCACAAAGGGAGTGAACATTGGGCTGATCGCGGCGCTGTCCGTGCAGATCACTGCACAGGTTCCCCGAGAACGATGAGTTGGCGAACACACTCTCCTGCCGCTGATCGGCACCATCGTCACGACTGGGTTGGCGTGCCCCTCTTACTGTCACATCGGGCGCGCTCCGACCGACTGACAGTAGAACGACTCGCACGGAGAGTGATCACGTATCTGAGCCCTCCGGGCACGGCCGAGGCTGTCGGAAGGCTCTGTGGTGTGGCCATGGTGTGGCCAAACTGCATGGGAGGGCTTTGGATCTTGATGGATGGGGTGGCCGCGTGTCCGGTTTTGAGTGGACTTTGTGGTACGCGGCCACCCCCAGTGGACGGGTCAGGGCGCTCTGCCAATGCGGTTTGGGTTTACCGCCCATCCGGGGTTCAAATCCCCGATCCTCCGCCACCTGACCAGGGACTTCGTCCAAGATCTCAATCTCGGACGGAGTCCCTGTCGCGTTCCAGACGTCCGCTGTCCCGCGCCTGGTGTGGACGGGACGTCGGCGGAGTGCGCTTGTCTCGCCACCAGTCCAGCAGAACCGAGATGGTCGCCTCGCCCAGCGCCGCGATGCGCTCGCCGGCCTCGGATTTGGTGTCGTCGTACTCGTCGTCCCGGCTCCTGGAAACAGGACTCGTCTCGCGGGCGGTCAGCGTGCCCGCACGCTACAGATCGGTGTCCGCCCAGGCCGGCCCCGCGGCCTCGGCGCGACGCAGCCCACGGAAGGCGACCAGAGGGAAGAGGGCATACAGCTGTTCATCCACGATGAAGTCGAGGGGCTCCCGTCTGGGCGGGGTCCAGACCATCACCGGGCCTGGCACCTTCCCAGTTTCCTGCGTCGCTCGACGCGTTCGATCGTCCAGACGAGCGGCTTCACCCACCTTCCCCTGATGCGAGGTGGGAGATGGATCTCGTCTGTTTTGCGGCGTGGGGGCTCTGCGACCTTCGGCGCTCTCGTCGAGTACGCCCGAACCTCAAGGAGGCGCCGGATCAGTTCACTGGGTTTGTCGCCCTCGACTCCGTACGCCTCGAGGACGGGAACGCCCATGGCGCCGACCGAGAGGGATAGCCGCTTATGGCACGCGGGTGCTACCACCACCGTGGTCGACGTCAGATATGAGCACGCTCCTCGACCCGAGCAGACGGAGCTTAGGAAGGCGCAAGGCCAAGCGGCTGTCATCAACCGCCGGCCACGCCTCCCGTGATGGCGATCAGAACCTGAGCCAATGCGGATTGCGATGCATCCGTCAGGATGGTTCGGCTCCAGTCCATGAGCTGCTGCACGCGGCTCTGCGGAAGGTCGTCGCTTTCCGCTGCCTCTTCCATCTGCGTCGCGACATGCGCGAGTTCGGCCTGCTTGGCCTCGGGCAGCCCCAGAACCGGGGCGGCTTCGCGCAACGCTTGAGCGAGCAGCGCCAGATCGGTACCGCTCATTCCCTCGACGCGCTGGTTCTGCTGGACATCGCCGTTACCTTGCGCCAGCTGGAGGTTTCCCACCTGCTGGTGGAAATGAGTGGTGAAGCTCGAACGCGGCTTCTTGTCCTCGAAGTACTCGGACACATGGCCTCCATGGTCGTCGACGCAGTCGATTCCAGCCGCGGTGAGCCTGTAAGGGTCCTTGCCTATCAATTCCTGTTCGATGAGGTAGGCACAAGCGTCCACGACTTCCCCAATGGTAAAGTACTCGCCCTCGTAGGTGCTCCACGGACTGCTGAATATGGTCTGGATCTCCGGCTCACAGTGCACGTCCGTCGATACCTCATCGAGCCACCGCAGGACGCCTTGCCGGGCCGTCGCCCTCCGTGCCGGACGGTCACGCCTGCGCTCAGCACGCTCGGCCACGTCACGCAAGCCCTCGTCGGTGAGCTGGAGACTGTGGTCCAAATAGGAACCCAGAACCTTGTGAAGTGTGACCAGCCCTGAGGAACCGAGGGTCGAAAGAACATGTGGAAGCCATTCGGGAGCCGCCCCCTCGTCAACGTCTGCGGGGAGGTCGAGGTGGGCCAAGAAGAACCGCACTTCGGGGAATACATTGGGTTTCTCCAGTCTCATGTCGCTCAACCAGTCGAGAACCTGAATACACCGGAACCCAAGCAAAGTGTTCGGGGCGGGAAGGAGGCGCATTTTGCCGTTCACCCCCAACCCGTAGAACTGTTTCCCGGGGGACGTAGGCCGCGGTGAAGGCCGAAAACCAGGCTGCCGCGTGTGCTGAGACTGAGTCGCGCCTGCTCCCGAACGAAATCGGAGCCGGTGCCACAGCTGCCGATCCATCCATGCGCGAGAAGCATCGTGAACGCGGTGGTGTTCAGGTGGCGCGGGACCTCACCCTTGCCGAGGCGGTAGCGGCTGCCGCCAGGCACCCCCTCCCCTCCAGCGAAGATCCTCTCGAAGTGCGGGCGGGCGAGGTAGACGCCCTTCAACATGTCGATCGAATCCTGATTCAACCGGCTCGGTTCGCAGAACTTGAAGAAGGACGGCTGCGCGTGCAGCCGGATGTCGGCCACCGCATCGCCGGGCGGACACTCGTCATCGATCGCACGCAGGCGAGTCAATTGCTGATCGAGTGCGTTCTCGCCTGGGTAGTAGAAGTGCCTGCCGTCTTTGACAAGGCGTTTGTACTGCACCAGTACAAAGCAGGCATGAAGTTCGTTGTAATAGAGCAGGTCGACGCCGTCGACCTCTTCAGGCAGCCGCTTTGTCATGTTGCAGACGACGAGTTCCTGCTCATCGGGCCCGCTGAAGCGGCGGACACCATGACTGACGTCACCGATCCCTGGCCAGTCCGCGAAATGAAGCCAGTCATGGTTGACGTTGTTGTCTCCCGGCATGGCCTTGACGAACGGTTCGCTCTCGTGAAGGAGACCGGCACCGCGGACGGCCCCCCGGTCGCCCAGGACGGCATCCAACAGCGTCGCGGTGGCGTCCTTCTCGAAGGATCGGACCGCGGCAGCGGCCTCACTCAAGTCCGGAACCGCCAGTCCAGGGGCGAACTTTCCCATGAGGACGCCTACGGACTCGTCCAGGCTCTCCAGTACGGCGAGCAGGCGCCTGGATCGCGCATCGGTCGGTGGTCCGTCGTTGATGGCGTCCCGATATCGATCGCCCAGCATGCCGCGGATCTGGGAGACCGGGATCGGGCGCCGCAAAGTATCGAACTGCTCTACCCGAATCCTTCGGGTGTAATCGCTCGCCATCTTGGACGGGGTCATGATGCCGAGGCCGACGACTCTGGACTCATCGTCCACATCGGTCTTGAAGACGCCGAGATAGCGGCGATCGCGCTTCCAGGTCAGTCCGGCGGTGTCGGCGATCGTGAACGTGGGCCGCTCGATGAACGTGCGATGCAGAACAAGGTTTTCACGCATCTCGTCTGTCATCCGGATCACCGCGACCGAGATGCCGTCGTACCTGTTGAGCGCCTCACCGGAGGCGGGGATGAGCATTCCCATGACGGTCAGCCTGCCTGCGCGTGTGCTGGCACGTCGGTGGTTCGGACAACGTTCAGGACGTCCATAATGGGTGTTACCTCCCCTTCGGTGAAGAAGTCTTCGGGGCCGCCGGGGCGTTATGTGGTGAAGGGGCGTTCGTCAAGTGGCCCGATGTCGACGATACCGTTCCTGGCAAGGTAGCCGATCAGGAGCCGGTTGGAAGAAGGGGAGTCGCGACGCCGACACGTTTTTGCCCCGTCCCTTCGAGGGTGGCAGGTCGCGGAGCGACGCCGTCAGCATTCCCCCTGGCGGGGGATGACGGGCGCTGTACGTCC
This sequence comes from Actinomadura rugatobispora, assembly GCF_055379765.1. Classification (NCBI taxonomy): domain Bacteria; kingdom Bacillati; phylum Actinomycetota; class Actinomycetes; order Streptosporangiales; family Thermomonosporaceae; genus Actinomadura; species Actinomadura rugatobispora. The sequence continues at coordinate 4,780,146 of NZ_AP029191.1, forward strand.
GCGCGGTGGTTTCGGCCGCCGGGTCATACCCCAGCGCCACATGTGGTGGCCGCCCGTCCGGTGACTCTACGCATCCAGCCGCCCGGAATGGTATCGCTAATGCGGTTTGGGGTAACCGACCATCCATGGGTGCGTGCGGGCGGCCGCCTTTCTTGGTTCGATTCCTACTCGGCATCGCCGGTGACGGCCTCGGTAGAACTCGTGGCAGTGTTCTCGCCCTTCTTGCCCGCCTCGAGGGCGGCGGGGCGGCGTCGTTGAAGCTCATCGCGTTCCGCGGCCGGGATCGTCATGGACTCGGCGAGCACGGCGGCGAGCGCGTCCACGTGCGCGTTGTCGATGTCGGCGTGGAAGATCAACCGGATGTTCTCATCGGCCGTGATGATATCGATCGCCGAGCGCCCGTTCGCGTCCTGTGCGGGCGCTCGGACGTAGCGCACTCGGTCGATCGGGATGTCCTGACCGAGCTGGCCTTGCTTGCGGAATACGTTGGTCCTGGCCGTGATGATGCGGCGATCCGTGACGGCGACCAGGTTCTTGGCCGCCTTGTCGATCGCCGCCGCCACCTTGTCCTTGGCTGCCGCCGCCTTCTCCTTCGCTCCGCCGGAGGTCGCGCCGAAAGGACCGAGGGCATCGAGCTGGTCGGGGAAGCCGAGGACACGGAGGGTCTCACCGTCCTCGAGGAACCATCGCAGGATGCGAAGGTACGGATCGAGATCCAGCGATGCGGGTGCGCAGACGACGTCCGGAGACTCGAGCGGAGGGACCGGTGGGTGGAGAGCGTCGGCAAGGGGCTGGATCGCCTTGAGAAGCTGGGTGCAGGTCAGGCGGGCGGCCTTCGAGTCCCTCCGGTTCCGGGCCAGCGGCATCGTGGCGCGGTCGGGCAGCTCGGCGATGATGCGCAGCTCCCGCGTCAGCGAGTGGACGAGACTCGTCATCTCGGCCAGGGCGGAGTCGTGCTCCGCGCGGGTGTCGCGTGCGATGACCTCGACGAGCCGTGCCTCGTCGGGGTCTTCGCGTCCGGCGGCGCTCACCTTCGCTGCGCGGAGCACCTGATACTTGGTCCGCGCTTCGAGGGAGGCCCGGAGGGCGTGGGCGTCGAAGACGATGGCGGCGGCGTTGGTCTCGAGATACTCACGGCGGCCATGCGGGGCACACTGTCTGATCTTCTGGATGTGCCCGCTGATGTTCCGTTGGTACTGGTCACGCACCGTACGCAACTCCGCTTTCTTGGTCGCGACGGTGTCCCACACGTGCTGGGTGACCGCTCTGACCTCCTGTGCCTCGCGGAATGCGTCATCGACGGTTTCGACGAGCCCCGTCAGCGTGGCCCACTGGGCGTGGTTCATGGTCGTGAGTACCTGGCTCGTCAGCGCGATGTTTGTCCTGACAAGGCCCGTGACCTCACTCAGCTGCATCTGCAGGGCGACCATGGCCAGCGCCGGTCCTATCGCGGCCAGGTTCTTCGCCGCGTTCACCTTGGACACGGGGATGAAGCGAGCCTGGGCGGTGAGCTTGCCGTTGACGAATATCGCTCCGAGGTTCGCTCCGTCCTTGGCGGCGAGCGTTCCGCCGGCGTTCAGTAGGGTCCGTGTCGCGTCGGTGATCCTGTAGAGCCCCTCCACGCCGGCGAACGCGTTCGCGAGGTTGCCGCCCACGGTCGCCGCGTTTCCGATCGAGGCGAGCAATGTGGAGATCTGCTCGCGGTCGGCGACCGACACGAACCCAAGGTCGATCGGCTCGAGCTTGAGTTCCTCCGGGACATCGCCGGAGGCGGCGACGACTCCCGGGAGAATTTCCGCCAGGACCGTCGATACCGTTGCCGAGTCGGGCGCGGTAGTGCTCTGGCCGTTCTCCTCAGGATCGGAGATCTTCTTCGAGTCCGAAGGGCCCTGCATGGTTTCTCCTTGTCGGTCGGCCGGCTCCATCACGAAGTCCTCCCGCCCGGGTGGCGCGACGTTGTCATTCTGGCCGGACGGGCAGCCGGTGCACGTGGCACCGCCCCTGAGGCAGTTCCTTGGCGGCACGGTGGATCACGTGCTCGTGGTGGGTGAAGACGATGACCTGGAACCGGTCCGCCACGCCGTCCAGGACGCGCAGCGCCGCCTCCGTGCGCTGTTCGTCGAAGGTCATGAAGATGTCGTCGACGGCGATCGGGAGGGCGTTTCCGGCCGCGGCATGGCGTTCGAGAGTGGCCAGCCGCAGCGCGAGGTAGAGCTGGTCGCTGGTGCCCTCGCTGAGGGCGGCGGGCGCCAGCGTTCCCGTGGACGACTTGGCGCGGATGCTCGGGGGCTCCTCGTCGGACATCTCAAGCCCGGCGAAGCGGCCGCGGGTCAGCTGGGTGAACATCGCGGAGGCCTGCGCCAGGACGGGTTCCTGGTCGCTGCTCCGGTACTCCTCCATGCAGGCATGGATGGCGATCTTGGCGGCCTCCAGGCGCAGGAACTCCTCGGCGTTCTCGGCGAGTTCGGCACAGATCTGGGCGATGTCGGCCTCGGCGCGGGCAGCGTCGGCGCCCCCGTCAAGGCCGTCGAGCACCTGCCGCCGAGCCAGGCGCTGTTCGAGGCAGGTGGCTCTGGCCGCCTCCAGCTCCTCGAGCTGACGGTCGAGCTCGGTCAGCTCGTCGACGAGTTCCTCAGTGGACGTCTTCTCCGCCTGCTCGCGGAGGAGGGCCAGTTCCTGCCCTGCCGGAAGGGTTCGCCGGATGTTCGCGAGAGCGGTGGACGCCTCCCTGAGGGCGGTGCCGCGCTGCGCGGCGGCCTCCAGTTCGGTGATCGAGGACAGGCCGAGGCGTGCGGAGAAGTCCTGCAAGCGGCTTTCCAGTCCGCTCAGTTCGGCCTCCGCGTCGCCGACCCGTTTGACGAGGTCGGCTTTGTGTTCGAGCAGGTCCTTGCGCCGCTGCGCGCCGTCCCGTTGCTCCTGGAGTTCCCGCGCCACCGCTTCGATGGCCTGGTGCCAGCCGGTGGTGGACGCCGGGACGCTCCGCCCGCAGGCGCTGAGCGTGTCCTCCAGCAGGTTCCCGAACTCGGAGATCCGCTGCTCGCCTTGGCGGAGCTTGCGCTCCAACGCCTCCGCCGCGTCGACGTCCGCCGCCACATGGGACAGGCTTTCCAGGTCGGCGAGGGCGGCGTCGAAGTCGCGGTCGGCGGCAAGGCCCGCGCCGCTCAGGAACCGTTGCCATTGCCCGTCGTGGACGGCCAAGGCCCTTTCGGCTTCGGCCTTCGCGGATTCCGCCTCGTCAAGGTCGGTTTCCGCGCCTGCCAGGTCGCGCTGTACGGCTGCTCTGTCCTGGGTGATCTGCTCATGTTCGTGAAGGCGTCCGCGTGCCGTCTCCACCATCTCCGCGAACATCGCGGACGTCTCGGCCGTACCGGGACCGGCCGGCGAGTCCTCACCGAGGCGCAGCAGGTGCTGGAGCCTGGCCGTGTGGGCGTTGAGGCGTTCACGCCGGCCTTCCAGTTCGATGCGGACGTCCTGGAGGTCCTGCGCGTCGGCCTGGAGCCGGTCGAAGTCGTCCAGGACCTTCGACGCCTGTTCGATGGCGGGTGCCGGGGCCGGGTACCCCTCCCACAGCGTCTCCCAGCGCCGCTGCTCCAGCGCCTGCTCGGCGAGCACGTCGTCCACGGCCTTCTGATGGCCGGGCACGGCGGCCTCCAGGTCGGTGATCTCGCGCGCGAGGTCGGCCCGCTTGTTGACGCTCTCCGCATGCCGCAGCATCAGGTCGGCGGTGTCGTCGGCTCGCCGGACGGCCTCTCTGAGCGAGTCCATGGCGCTCGGACCATCGGGGAGTCCCGCGATGAGGTCGTCACGCTCGGCGCGCCGCGCGTGGAGCTCGTCGTGTGTCGGCGGCGCGTCGTCGGTCACGAGCCGATCGAGGTCGCGCCGGCACTTCGCCAGTCGCCGTTGCGCGCCGTCGAGTTCTCCGGCGCGATCGCGCAGACGCTGCCCGAGGTCGCGGAGGGCCCGCTCGGCTCCGGTGACCTGCTCTCGGTCGGGGAGCCGGAGGTCCAGGACGCCGTCAGGGCGCAGTTCGGGCAGTTCGAGCCGATTGCGTGCCTGGCGGAACCGGCGGTCCAGCTTCTTCTCGGTGGCCTCGGTGTCGGCCAGCTTCCCCGCCAGGTCAGGGGGGACCGACGCGTACGCGTTCTGCAACCGCGAGATGTCCTCGCCGGCCGGGAGGGCGCTGAGCTCTTTGTGGAGTCGCTCGTGTTTGTCCCGGCATCGCTGCACCGCGTCCCGCGCGTGATCGAGGTCGTCGCGGAGCGTCCGGCCCCGGTCCCGGAGCTCCTGCCCCTCCCCGCGCAGGGCTTCCGGGATCCGGTAGAGCTCTTCGTCGGCCAGGGTCGCGTGCCCGTGAACGGTACGCAGCCGCGATTCGGCGTGGACGCGCTTGCCGGCGATCTCGTCGGACGCCGAGTTCCGCCGGTCCAGCTCGTCGAGGATCGCCGTGGTGTCTCTGGCCAGCCGTTCGATCGCGGCGGCATGCGGGAGGAGGGAGCCGTCCTGCCCTGTTTCGGAGAGTTGCCGCTCGGCTCGCTCGAGGAGTTCGGCGTTCGTCGAGCGCACCCCCCTGTGCCGGCTTCGCTGGTTGAGCAGCTCGGGGAGTTGCTCGCGGATGTCGTCGAGGGCCACCGGCCCTTGGGCGCTGATCTCCTCGACCTGCTGTTCGAGATCGCGGCACTGGGTCAGCGCGGGCAGGTTCTCCCGGAGTCGGTGCTTGGCGTCCCGTCGCCGCTTCGCGTCCCGCAACTCGGCCTCGGTCTCGGCGAGGCGCCGCACCGCTTCGGCGGCGGACTGTTCGGCGTCCCGGTACTGCTCGGGGTGAAGGGTCGCCTCGCGGGACCTCTTCCGGACGCCCGCCAGCCGGTCCAGCGAGGCATTGATCGCGGGCTTCTTCCCCTGCCTCAGGAACAGCGCGCGTTGACGGGCCTCGATCTTGTCGAGGACGGCGTTGAGGCGCATGCCCGACCGTGCGGCGGCAAGCAGTTGGGCCATGTCGCCCTGGCCTGAGGCGAGCAGTTTCCCGCCCTCGCGGAGTTCTTCGCTGTTGAGAGCGAACTCGGTGGTGAAGGTCTTGCGGTCGACGCCGCCGAGGAAGGGGGCGAGTGCCTCGTCACCGAGCGGGTCTCCGTCGCCGTCCACGAGGTCGTCCCTGCGCTTCTTGCGGCGGACGATCTCCAGGGCCACCCCGTCGGCGGCCGAGAGCCGGGCACCCAGCCGCGTCCGGTTCCCGTGCCGGAAGGCGTACCGGGAGTTGTGGGGGATGCCGTACAGGAGCTGATCGAGAGCGCTCAGTGCCGTGGACTTGCCGGCTTCGTTGGGGCCGTGGACCAGATGGACGCCGGGCTTGCCCAGACCGTTCAGGCTGTGGCCGTCGAAGGCGCCGTAGGCGATGAGGTCGAGACGTTCGATGCGCATTCCGGTCACCGCGCTTCCTGCAGCAGGGACTCCACGAGCTGGTAGGCCTCGTCGGCCAGGTTCCCGACCCATGCCGGGTCGTTCGGGGCGATGCCCTCCGGCCCCTTGATCTCGGCGGGGATCCTTCCGATGAGCGGGTGGCCGGAGAGCCTGGTCATGAGACCGTCCGGATCGATGCCGAGCACGGAGAGGGTGCGGTGAAGGTCGGTCAGGATCCCGGAGGCGCCCCCGCCCACGTCGGCGCCGTCTTCCCCGGACGTGCGGATCTTGATCTTCTCCAGCCACAGGTTCGGGTGGTGACCGGCCGCGGCCCGGAGCTCGTTGAGGATCTGTTCGCGGTCCCGCCACAGTGCGGCGTGCGCGGACGTCGCACCGCTGAGGGTGACGCGGACGGCGGTCAGCCTCTCCTCCGGGATCTTCTGGAAGCCCTGTTCGACGAGGCTGAGCACCTGGTCGATGTCGTCGCGGCCCGTGACGTCGATGTCGAGGCGTTCCCAGCGGGCGGTGTCGAGGTCATGGTGCTCGACGGACGCGACCCGGAGCTCGCCGTCCACGGTGACGACGACGCAGCCTTTCGGACCCGTCTCGCGGGCGTGCCGTCCCTGGATGTTGCCGGGGTAGACGATCCACGGCTCCCGGCTGACGATCTGCTGAGTGTGGATGTGGCCGAGCGCCCAGTAGTCGTAGTCCCGCGCCTGGAGATCCGCGACGGTGCAGGGCGCGTACCGCTTGTGATCGGAGTGGCCGCCCTCCAGACCTGTGTGCAGCAGTCCGACGTTGAACAGGCCGCCGTCTCGGGTCGGATAACCGGCGGCGAGGTTGTCGCCAAGGTCCCATCGGGCGAAGCCTTGGCCGTGAACGGCGAGCCCCGCCTCTTCGTTCCGGATGGTCTCGGGCTTCTCCGTCGCGAAGACGTGCACGTTGTCGGGGAACTTGAGCGTGCGCATCGTGCGGTTCTGCGCGTCGTGATTACCGGAGACCATGTAGACGGGGATGCCGGCCTGCCTGAGGAATGCCATCTGCCGGCTGAAGTAGAGGCCGGTCTGGTAGTCGTTCCAGTCCCCGTCGTACACGTCGCCGGCGAGGAGCACGGCGTCCACGGACAGGTCGGTCGCGAGCCGGACGAGGTTGTCGAGGGCTCTCCGGGTCGCCAGCCGCAGATCGTCCTCGGGGGCTCCTTCGTAACGGGACAGGCCCCGCAGCGGACTGTCGATGTGAAGATCGGCGGCATGCAGGATCTTCTTCATGCTCGTCCTTTTCGTGGGAGACCCGGCGACCGATGCCGGGATGGTCCTGGGACTCCAGTGACCTCAGGAACGGTAGCCGCGTGTTGTGACTTGTCTGATCGAAGTGACGAAAACGTCGCCATGCGGGGAGGTAGGGGCCATAAAGCGGTTTCTCGCATCGGGGACCGCCCTTTTCTTCGGCCTTCGTCGCCTTTCAGGAGGCGACCTGGGCGCGTGCGGCCTCGTTGAACAGGGGACTGGTCATCGCGACGATCTTTGGCCGGAAGTCGCCCTTGGCGCACACGAGGCCGGTGGCCTTCTCGCCGGGGGCGAGTTCGGTGGTGGCGATCTGCCCCTCGTACTCGCCGAGGGCGGAGCCGCTGTCGTGCTTGGTGTCGCGGGTGTCGGTGATCGAGAAGTAGAGCGGGTTGACCTCGAGCTGCTTCTTGGTCTGGTTGGTGACGGTGACCTTGACGCAGGACAGGGCGCCGCCGTCGCTCAGGACGCTCCTGCTCGCGCGCGCCCGCTTGGCGGTGAGCTTGATCGGGAAGGTCGTGCCCTTGGGCGCGGCACCGCTCTTGCCCGCGGATTGGCGGGGGGCGGCGGGCTGGACGGCGACCGGGTCCTGCTCGAGGTCGCAGCCGGCGGTGAGGACGGCGACGGCGCCGAGGCAGGCGATGATCTTGCGCATGGGTGCTCCTTGGTGGCCGGGCGCGCTCTGCATGGCGCGTCACCGGTTCGGGTCGCGGTGGAAGGTGCGCCGCCCGCCGGCGCCCGACCGGCGTGGAGTGGTCGAGCCGGCGGCGGCGCGCATCCGGGGGGATGCTGAGGTCGGAAGGCCTTCGCGGGGTTGGTCAGCCCTCGACGACCGCGAGGAGTTGGTAGAACTCTTCGGCGTCGATGACCGTGATGTCCTGGCCGGAGTCGCGGAGACGTTCGGCCTTGGCGAGCCGGCCGGTCTTCTTCGCCCCCGGGGCGAGCTGGTGGGGCTGGATGCCGCCGACCACCAGCAGGTCGACGGCCGCGGTGACGTCGCGGACGGTCCGGGCTCCGAGAGCGGCGATCCGTCCGGCGGCCGCCGCCCGGGTCATGCCCGGCAGTGATCCGGTGAAGCAGACGGTGAGCGCGAAGAACGGGTTGTCGGGGTCGGCGTCGGGATCGGCGCCGGGAAACGGGGCGCGCGGTGCGGCACCCCGGTACCTGCACCCCTGGCGGACACCGCCGCGGTAGGAGCCCATCGTGATCTGGTGGGCGGCGAGGAGGTCGCCGAGGGCGGCCGTGCCCTGCCGCTTCAAGGCGGCCAGCATCACCTGGGCCGCCGCCCGCGCGTCGTCGCCGCTGTCATGGTGGCGCGGCAGTTCGATGCCCAGGGCGTCGGCGAGCACCGGGAGCTTGTAGGCGAGAAGGCCGGTCCAGGCGCGCCTGGCGACCACGAGTGTGCAGGCGAACCGGAGGTCGGGGACGGGCAGGCCGCTCGCCTCGCACGCGCCGGCCAGAACCCCGATGTCGAAGGCCGCGTTGTGCGCCACGAAGGGGATGCCGTCGGCGAACCCGACGATGCGCTCCAGCGTCTCGGGCCAGCCGGGGGCGTCCCTGACGCGGTCGGCCGTGATGCCGTGGACGCCGACGTTGAAGGCGTCGAAGCGGTCGTGTCCGTCCGGGGGCTTGATGAACGAGGACCACTCCTCGACGATCCGCCCGCCCTTCACCTTGACCATCCCCACCGAGCACGGGCTCGCCCGCAGGGCGTTGGCCGTCTCGAAGTCGATCGCCACCCAGCTCGTCATCCGTCACTCCTCACCCCGAGCCATTGAAAGCACGACCATGAGAGCATGATGTGAAAGCACTGTCAAACAAGTTGCCGCGATTGGATGATGTATAGTGGCGATGCTTCCGAAAGCAAGTGAGGACGTTCGATGGCTTCGCAGAGCGAGCAGCTGACCGCCGCCGAGATCTCCCGGCTCGCCGGCGTGACGCGGGCGACCGTGAGCAACTGGCGCCGGCGTCACCCCGACTTTCCGCAGCCCAGCGGCGGAACGGAGGCCAGCCCCAGCTACGACCGGCGGCGGATCGAGGCGTGGCTCGCCGCGCGGGGCCGCCTTCCCGCGCGCTCGTCCAGGGACGACCTGCGGGCGCACCTGCACGGCCGCACGCCGTGCGAGGCCGGGGCCGTGGCGCTGTTCACCGCGCACCTGGCCGGTCTGGACGCCAGGAAGCGCGCCCAGACCGCAACCCTGGACGACGATGAACTGACCGCGATGTACACGCAAGCGGTCTCCTCGACCGGTCCCGGCGGCTCGGGCCATGTGGACGTCCCCGCCACGCTCCTGCGATCGGCGGCGGACGTGACGCACGAGGAAGGCCCGCTCGCCGTCTTCGACGTGCTCGAGGAACACACCGATGCGCCGCTCGGCATCCGCGGAACGCATCTGACGCCGGAGGTGCTCGCCGACCTGATGGCCGGGCTGGCGACATCCGGAGGCCCGCGCGTCCGCAGCGTCCTCGACCCGGCCTGCGGGAGCGGACGCCTCCTCGCCGCGACCGCGGCCGCCCTCACGCCCGGCGCCGGCGTGCACGGCCAGGAGTACCGTCCCGTCACGGCGGCTCAAGCGAAGACCCGGCTGGCCGAGACGGCGCCCAAGGTCTCCGTGGACGTCAGGACCGGCGACAGCCTGCGCCACGACGCCTTCCCCGGCCTGCACGTGGACGCCGTCGTATGCAACCCGCCCTACGGCGACCGCGACTGGGGGCACGATGAACTCGCGCTCGACACGCGATGGGCCTACGGCGTGCCACCGCGCTCAGAACCCGAACTCGCCTGGGTCCAGCACGCCTTGGCGCATCTGGCCGAGGGCGGCCACGCCGTGCTGCTGCTCCCGCCGGCGACCGCGTCACGATCGTCCGGCCGACGCATCCGGGCCGAACTGCTGCGGCAGGGGGCGCTGTGCGCGATCATCGCGCTCCCGCCCGGCCTTGCCGTCCCGCACCACATCGGGCTTCACCTGTGGATCCTGCGACGCTCTGAAGCCGGCCGCCCCGGCCAGGACCGGGTCCTGCTGATGGACGCCTCCGACGAAGCCGCCGCGGACGAGCCCTCCGGCCAAGGCAGGACATCGGACACGGGCAGGCTCCACGCAACAGTCCTCAGCACGTGGCAGGCGTTCGTCGCGCCGACCGAGTTCACCGAGGTCCCGGGGACCGCCCGCGCGGTGCCGACGATCGACCTCCTGGACGACCTCGTCGACCTCTCACCGGCACGGCACGTCCGCACGGCGCCGATGGTCACTCCGGACGCGGCCCTGCGCGACGTCCTCGAGCTCGCCGAGCGTCTCAAGGCGGACGTGGCCGCGCTGACCGAGGCGAGCGAGATCGGGCCGCTGGCCTCGGCCGGGGAGGCAAGCCGCACCTGGCGCAGCGCCACGGTCGCCGACCTCGCTCGCGGCGGCGCGCTCGCCGTCCATCGTGGAACGCGGGCCGCCTCTGCCGACACCCCGCCCACCGATCTCGCGGATCGTCCCGTACTCCGGGCACGTGACCTGCTCGGCGGGACGCGTGCCGGCGGCGACACACGCGAGACGCGCCTGGCCGACCCGGTCGTCATCGAGGCGGGAGACGTCCTGATCACCCAGGTCGTCGGCCCGCAGGGCGTCGCGACCCGCGTGGCCGGCGACGACGACGCCGGATGCCTGCTCGGCAACGGCGTGTTCCTGCTCAGGCCCGACCCCGCACGCCTCAATCCGTGGTTCCTCGCCGGATTCGTCAGCGCGCCCGACAACGTCAGCCAGGCGACGACCGGCAGCTCCACGCACCAACTCGTGGCGTCACGGCTGCGCGTCCCCTTGCTCCCGCTGGACGAGCAGACCGCATATGGCCAGGCGTTCCGGAAACTCCACGACCTCAGGGCCAGCGCGCGGAACGCGGCGACGTGCGCCGACGAGATGGCCGACCTCATGGCCACCGCCCTCAGCAGCGGAGCACTGCTTCCCCACGGAGCCGAGTTGCCATGACGACCGGCGCCACCCGGCTCTCATGAACCAGACTTGATAGCCCTTGCCCCGCGGCCCGCAACCCCCGGAAGGAACCCCTTGAATCCGAGCAAGCACACCGAACTGGTGAACCACGCCTGGTCGGTCGCAGACCTGCTGCGCGGCGACTTCAAGCAGTCGGAATACGGCAAGGTCATCCTGCCTTTCACCGTGCTGCGCAGGCTGGAGACCGTCCTGGAGCCGACCCGGGCGGCCGTCCAGGAGACCGTGGAGCGGTTCAAGGGCAAGGACATCGACACCGACCGGTTCCTCCGCCGCGCGTCGGGCCAGTCGTTCTACAACGTCACCGCCTACACCCTCGCGAAGATCGCCAACGACCCGGAGCACGCGGCGACGAACCTCGCCAAGTACATCGCGGGCTTCTCCCCGAACGCGCGGGAGGTGCTGGAGAAGTACGAGTTCGCCCAGCAGATCAAGCGCCTGGACGGCGCGAACCTGCTCTACAAGGTCGTCGGACGCTTCGCCGACCTGGACGTCCGCCCCGACGTGGTGTCCAACCACGCCATGGGCTACTTCTTCGAGGACCTCATCCGGCGCTTCTCCGAGCTGTCCAACGAGACGGCCGGTGAGCACTTCACGCCGCGCGAGGTCATCAAGCTGATGGTCAACCTGCTGGTGGCGCCGGACGCCGACGCGCTCAGCGTCCCCGGCATCGTCCGCAGGGTGCTGGACCCGGCCTGCGGCACCGGCGGCATGCTCAGCACGACCCACGAGTACATCACCTCCCTCAACCCGGACGCGACCGTCGAGGTGTACGGGCAGGAACTCAACCCCGAGTCGTGGGCCATCTGCCGGTCCGACCTGATGATCAAGGACCAGGAACCGGACAACATCGCGTTCGGCAACTCCTTCAGCGACGACGGCCACCGCAACACCAAGTTCGACTACCTGCTGGCCAACCCGCCGTTCGGCGTCGAGTGGAAGAAGGTCAAGGAGGAGATCGAGCACGAGTACGACACGCTCGGCGAGTCCGGACGCTTCGGTGCCGGGCTCCCGCGCATCAACGACGGCTCGTTCCTGTTCCTCCAGCACATGATCTCGAAGATGAAACCGCGGGAGGCCGGCGGCAGCCGCATCGCGATCGTCTTCAACGGCTCCCCGCTGTTCACCGGCGCCGCCGAGTCCGGCGAGTCCCGCATCCGCCAGTGGATCATCGAGAACGACTGGCTGGAGGCGATCGTCGCCCTGCCCGACCAGCTCTTCTACAACACCGGCATCTCGACGTACTTCTGGATCGTCACCAACCGCAAGCACGAGGACCACGAGGGCAAGGTCATCCTGCTGGACGCCCGGGACTACTGGCAGAAGATGCGCAAGTCCCTCGGCGACAAACGCAAGGAGATCGGCGACGGCCAGGACGGCCGCCCCGACCACATCGCTGAGATCACCCGGCTCTACGGCGAAGCCCTGGAGGTCGCCGGCGACCCCGAACACCCGCTGCACGGCAAGGTGAAGGTCTTCCGCAACCGGGACTTCGGCTACCGCCGCATCACCGTCGAACGCCCCCTCAAGCTGCGCTTCGAGCTGACCGACGAGACCTTGGCGGCGCTTGAGGCGACCAAGCAGGTCCAGAAGCTCGGCGACGCGGAAGCCTTCATCAACGCGGTGCGCCCGCTCCTCGGTACCACCTGGCCGACCAAGGTCGAGGCACTGGACGCCCTCATGGGTGCCGTCGTGGAGGCCGGCCTCCAGTGGCAGCCCGGCGCCCCATTCGCCAAGGCCGTCCGCGACGCCATCGGCGTCCGCGACCCCGAAGGCGAGATTCAGATGGTGCGCAAGGGCGTCATCGAACCCGACACCGACCTCCGCGACTACGAGAACGTACCCCTGGACGAGGACGTCGAGGAGTACCTCAAGCGCGAGGTCCTCCCACACGTCCCCGACGCCTGGATCGACCACACCAAAACCAAGACCGGCTACGAGATCCCGGTTACTCGCTACTTCTACGTCTACAAACCCCCACGCCCCTTGTCGCAGATCGACGCCGAGTTGAAGGCCCTCGAAGCCGAAATCCAGACCCTCCTCAGCGAGGTAACCGCGTGATGCTCACTTTCCCCGCTGGAACTTCGGCCCCGCTCGTCCGGTTGGGTTATCTGGCCCGTGTCCAGTCGGGCATCACGGTCGACGCGTCCCGCCAACACACCGAGGACAAAGTCACCCTGCCGTATCTGCGAGTCGCGAACGTCCAGGCGGGACGCCTCGCCTTGGACTCGGTCACCGAGATCACCGTCTCACGTACCACCGCCGCAACGGCGACGCTCCTGCCGGGCGACGTCCTGATGACCGAAGGTGGCGACCTCGACAAACTCGGCCGGGGAACCGTCTGGCGCAGTGAAATACCCGTCTGCCTGCACCAGAACCATGTTTTCGCGGTCCGCCCTAACCCTCGCCTGGACCCTGACTACCTGGCCTACCTGACGCAGTCCGCTTACGCGCGCCACTATTTCGAGAGCACTGGGACCAAAACGACCAACCTTGCTTCCACCAGCAGCAGCAAAATCCGCGACTTCAAAATTCCCCTCTGGCCCTTGGAAAAACAACGGCGGATCACCGACTTCCTCGACGCCGAGACCGCTCGGATCGACCAGGTTATGAGCGTGTCCAGGCGAACGATCGACCTGCTAGAAGAGCGACGATGGGCTTCGATCTACAATGGCGTCACCGGACAGAACACTTCGTTGCCTAAGTCACCCCGAAGCCTTGGATGGGTGGACTGCCTTCCCGACAACTGGCCTATCGTCAAACTCAATCAAGTCGCAAAACTGGGAAGTGGGCACACGCCCAGCAGGACGCGTCCCGAGTACTGGGAGAACTGCAACATACCGTGGATCTCGTTGTTTGATGTCGGCTCAATGAGAAATCCACGCCAGGAGTACCTGCATGAGACGAAGCAGCAGATCAGCCAACTTGGCATCGACAACTCGTCGGCGTGCATCCATCCAGCAGGAACAGTAGTGCTGTCTCGCACGGCATCTGTCGGCTTCTCCACTATCATGGCAAAGGAAATGGCCGTCAGTCAACATTTCGTTACATGGACATGCGGCAGCAGATTGGCGCCAGCATATCTTCTCTACCTTCTTCGATCAATGCGTCAATATTTCGAAAGCGTACAGGTCGGAACAACAAACGTAACGGTCTTCATGCCAGACTTGTACTCTATTAGAGTTCCAATTCCCTCAATACATCAGCAAACCGAGATTGTCCAAAAGATCCGCGCGACGTCTGGAAGAATAAATCAGGCCGTCGACAATCTCAGTCGCCAGGTAGAGCTGCTGGCAGAACGGCGGCGGGCGTTGATTACGGCGGCGGTTACGGGGCAGTTCGATGTGTCCACGGCATCCGGTCGTGGGGTTACGGAGTAGGGCATGAGTCCGGTGCATGACGAGAGGGCGTTCGGGGATGCGATCGTCGCGGCGATGCTCAAGGGCGGCTGGGAGGAAGGCGATCCGCGCGACTACCGGCCAGAAGTGGGGCTGGACACGCGGCAGCTCTTCACTTTCATCGGGGACACCCAGGGCGACGAGTGGGAGCGGCTCGTCATGCTCTACGGGAATAGCACCGAGGCCGCGCAGCTCGGTTTCGCCAAGCGGCTCGACAAGGCGATCGCCGAGGACGGGGTGCTCACCGTCCTCCGCAAGGGCGTGAAGGACCGGGGTGTCCTGATCCGCGTCGCGTACTTCAAGCCGAACCTTGTGCTGGACGACTCCGTCCTGGACGAGTACCGGGCCAACCGGCTGACGGTCGTGCGCGAGTTGGAGTACGCGACCAAGCAGGCCGACAAGGGAAACCGGCTCGACTTGGCGCTGTTCGTCAACGGGATTCCGGTCGCGACGGCCGAGCTGAAGAACCCGCTGACCGGGCAGGGCGTGGAGCAGGCGAAGCAGCAGTACCGCAGCGACCGCGACCCGAGCGAGCTGATCTTCCGGCAGCGGGTGGTGGCGAACTTCTGCGTCGATCCCGATCTCGTGTTCGTCGCGACGCAGTTGCGGGGCCAGAAGACGCGGTTCCTGCCGTTCAACACCGGGTCCGATGGGCCGGGCCAGCCCGGCGGCGCGGGCAATCCGGCGCCGGTCGAGCCGGGGACGTATTCGACCTCCTATCTGTGGACGCGGATCTGGGAGCCGGACACCTGGCTGGACTTGCTCCAGCGGTTCGTCCACGAGCAGAAGACCAAGAGCGCCGGCGGCCGTACGAGCAAGACGCTGATCTTCCCGCGCTACCACCAGTGGGACGTGGTGAAGAAGCTCACCGCGCACGCCGCCCGCTCCGGGGCTGGTCACAACTACCTGGTCATGGCGTCCGCCGGGTCGGGCAAGTCGAACACCATCGCGTGGCTGGCGCACCGGTTGTCGTCGCTGCACACGTCCGTGGACGCGGCGGGCCTGGCTCCGGAGGCGGTGGCGAGCGGTGTCGAGCCGGGGGTTCCGGTCTTCGACAAGATCATCGTCATCACCGACCGGCGGAACCTGGACGCCCAGTTGCGGGAGACGATCGGCGCGTTCGAGCAGACGGCCGGGCTCGTAGTGAAGATCGACGAGAAGGTCGGCGCCAAGTCCGAGCAGCTCGCCAAGGCGCTGTCGCAGCAGTCCGGGAAGATCATCACGGTGACGTTGCAGACGTTCCCGGCGCTGATCGACTTCTTGCGGCGCAACCCGACCGAGATCGCCGGTCACCGGTTCGCGATCGTCGTGGACGAGGCGCACTCGTCCCAGTCCGGGGACGCGGCGACGGCGGTCAAGGCCGCACTGCGCGATCTGGGCCTGGACGCCGACTCCGACGATGAGGGCGCCACGACGGTCGAGGCCAAGCTGGAACACAAGGCCGCGCAGCGCTCGCAGGCGTCCAACCTGTCCTACTTCGCGTTCACGGCCACGCCCAAGAGCAAGACGCTGGAGCTGTTCGGAACGCTGGGCACCGTGGAAGGCAAGCCGACGTACCGGCCGTTCCACGCTTACTCGATGCGGCAGGCGATCGAGGAGGGCTTCATCCTCGACCCGCTGCGCAACTACGTCACCTACGACACGTACTGGAAACTCGTCAACAACAACCCCGACGAGCGCGAGGTCGACCCGTCCAAGGCGAACGCGCTGCTGGCGCGGTACGCGGTGACGCATCCCTCGACCGTCGCGCAGCACGCGAAGATCATCGTGGAGCACTTCCGGGCGCACACCCAGGGACGGCTCGGCGGACGGGCCAAGGCCATGGTGGTGACCGCGTCCCGAAAGAGCGCCGTGCAGATGTCTCGCGCGATCAAGCAGCACATCGAGGACATGGGATACGGCATCGGTGTCTTGGTGGCGTTCTCCGGCTCCCTCACCTACGAGAAGGAAGAGGTCACCGAGTCCAAGGAGAACGGCGGCCTGCCCGAGAGCGCCCTGCCCAAGGCGTTCGCGTACACGCGGGCCGACGACCTGGCCACGCAGACGGGCGGACGCGGAAAGCCCGAGTACCGGATCCTCGTCGTCGCCGAGAAGTACCAGACCGGCTTCGACCAGCCTTTGCTGACGACGATGTACGTGAACAAGACGCTGTCGGGGATCGCAGCTGTCCAGACGCTGTCGCGGCTCAACCGCACCGCCGACCGCAAGAGCCAGACGGACCTGGCGGTCGTGGACTTCCTCAACGACGCCGAGGACATCCAGGACGCTTTCCGTCCGTACTACGAGGAGGCGATGACCCTCCCCTCGGACCCGAACCTCCTCTACACCGCGCAGAGCCGGGTCATGTCGGCGCAGATCCTCGCCAACACGGAAATGGACGAGTTCGCGCGCGCCTACCTCGAAGCCGAGGAGAAGGCCGGCGGCTCGGCCTCACGCTGGGAGAAGCTGCACGCCGAGCTGTACCGGCTGCTCAACCCGGCCGTCGAGCGCTTCACCGCACTGATCGACAGCGAGGACGACGACGACCACGAGACCGCCGAGGACTTCCGCGCGAACCTGAACGACTACGTTCGTAAGTACGGGTTCCTCTCGCAGATCGTCCCGTACCGCGACGCCGAACTCGAACGCCTCCACCTGTACGGGCGGCACCTGCTCAACCGGCTTCCCAGGCGTGCCGACGGCGGTGTCGACATCGGCGAGGTCGACCTCACCCACATGCGGGTGGACAAGACCGGCGAGCACAACCTGAGCCTTGGCCCTGAGGGCGCCACGGTGGTCAAGGGCTTCGGCGACGGCGCCAGCGGCGCCAAGGAGCCGGAGAAGTCGCCGCTGGCGGAGCTGATCGAGAAGTTCAACGCCAAGTTCGGCACGGACTTCACCGAAGAGGACTTCGTCCGGCCGTTCGAGGAGGCGATGGCCGAACCGAAGGTCAAACAGGCCGCGGTCGCCAACGACCTGGAGAACTTCGGCGTCGTCTTCGACAAGGAATTCGAGGAGAAGATGATGGACCACGTCGACACCATCGCCACCCTCGGCCAGAAGTACTTCGGCTCGGACCCCGAGTTCAAGTCGTCCCTCAACAGCCGCGCCCGCCGCGCGGCATGGCAACTTCTGCGCGAACAGGCCGGAGTCGCCTGATCGCTTGCCTGTCCGGCCGTTCACCGAGCGAATCGGAGGACGGCTGGACAGCCGATCTCCGCCACCGCAACACTGACCACATCGGACAAAAGCGATCGCACTCGGAGCAAGGATGCCGGTCAGAACCATTGCCACCCGCTATGAACTGATCGAGCAGATCGGCTCCGGGGGCATGGGCATGATCTGGCGCGGCTATGACTCGGTCCTGGACCGTGAGGTCGCCGTCAAGGCCATCCGCCCCGAGATGCTGCTGTCTCCGGAGCACATCGCCGACCTGGCCGAACGGTTCCGCCGCGAGGCGCGCGTCACCGCACGCATCCAGCACCACGGCGTTCCCCAGGTGTATGACGCCGTCCTGGACGCCGACTCCGCGGATCGCCTCTACCTGGTGATGCAGTACATCGAGGGCCGGAACCTGCGTTCCTACATCGACCCAGCCGACCCGCTGCCAATCGCCTGGGCCGCCGCGGTCGGCGCGCAGATCGCCACCGTCCTGTCCCACGCGCACGCGATCCCGGTCGTCCACCGCGACCTGAAACCCGACAACGTCCTGGTGACCGATGACGGCACTGTCAAGGTCCTCGACTTCGGCATCGCCGCGATCCTCCGCCGCGACATCACCAAGATCACGGTCACGGGCAGCCCGATGGGCACCAGCCGGTACATGTCCCCCGAGCAGGTCAACGCCGCCCAGGTGACCCCGCAGAGCGACCTGTACGCGCTGGGCTGTGTCCTGCACGAACTGGTGTCGGGGAGGCCCGTCTTCACCGGCGACGGCCAGTACGAACTCTGGCAGCAGCACATCACCGCCAGCCCGCAACCGCTACGCGAGCTGCGTCCGGACGTGCCGGCAGAGCTTGAAGAACTGGTCCTGGCCCTGCTCGCCAAGAAGCCCGAACAGCGACCGGCCGACGCCTACGCCGTCTACGAGCGCCTGCTGCCGTTCCTGCCGTCGCCCGGCTCGCCGGCGCTCGCCACGAGCCGGCGGCTCGGCACGATGCCCGACCCGACGCTCCTGTACCGGCAGCCGAACGCTCCTCGCCGCCGCACGCTCCGGCAACCTCCCGTCGCGACGCCGCCGACCGTGCCGCATGCACCGACCACGCCGCCGACCCAACTCCGGAACGCCATCGACGACGCGCTCAAGCGCTCCACCGAACTCCTCGGCTACGACCGCTTCGCGCAGGCGGCCGACGTCGTCGAAGCGGTCATCGGCCCTGCCGCCAAGATGCTGGGCTCCGAAAGCCCGGACCTGCTCAAGCTCCGCTTCCATCGCGCGCTGATCCTCTTCCTTGGCGGAGACTCTCGGACGGCCCTCCCGGAGTTCGACGCCCTGGCCGATGCCTATGCCCGCACCGCCGGGCCGTCGAGTGACCGCGCGCTGGAATCCCGCCGCTACGCCGCCCACTGCCGCGCCAACCTCGGCCAGAACACCGTCGCGCTCGACCAGTTCCGCCGCCTCCTCGACGATGTCGCCGCCGTGGGCAGCCACGCCAGCGAACTCGCCCTCGACATCCGGTACAGCATCGGCCTGCTCCTGTTCTCGGCCGGTGACAAGGCCGCCGCCGAGAACGTCTTCGAGTCCCTCCACCAGGACCACCTCGTCATCAACGGCCCCGACGACGAACGCACCCGCGAAATCGCCGACCTCCTCACCCGCATCCGCCTCTCCACGTCCCGATAGACCGCCGCGAGCGGACGGGAAGTGCCCACGTCCGGCGAGCGGCCGACTTCTCCACGGGGGAGTGATCACGGGCGTCTTCTCCGCGACATCCATTGGTTGAGGAACCCCAAGAACCTGCCGGGACGGCCTGCCCCAGGAGGCCGGCGACCCAGCAGGCCCAGGACCCCAGGGCGATGAACTCCGATGCGGTACGGGCCTCGGCAGGGGGCGGGCCCGGCCGGTAGGTAGCGGAGGGGCGGACGGGGGGGAACCGCCCCTCCGCTGGTCTTCATGAGGCGTCAAGGACCGCGAAGACGACCTTGCCGACGTTGCCGGCCAGAGGGCGGACGCCCCAGCAGCGGCAGTACTGGTCGACGATGAACAGGCCCCGGCCCGCCTCGCTAATGGTGTCGCTCTCCTGCATGTGCGGGAGGTCGCAGGTCGCGTCCTGAACCTCCATCCACAGCGCGCCGTCCTCGGTGCGTCCGATCCGGAACGTCACATCGCCGTCCGACGCGGACGCGTAGCGCAGGGCGTTGGTGACCAACTCACTCGCCACCAGGCAGGGCGCAAAGTCGTCCATGTCCCACTGACCGGTGACCAGCCGCACGAACCGCCGCACCTCCGCAACGACCTTCGGGTCCTGCTTCACCACCATCTCGTTCTCGTGGCACGCCGCCTGGCCCATGATCCTTCTCCTCACGTTGCGTGGCGAACACCACACATTCAGTCACTTTCGGAGTTAGATTTGGCATGCCGCTCGAAAGCGGAACGCGGCAGCAAGGGCACAGGCAGTGGATGCAAGTTGCCGAGAAAGGTAAGTGAGCATGCCAGCACGGCGTCAGCGTCCCAACGAGTCCCCCGCGCTCGTGGCCTTCGGCCGCCAGATGCGCCGACTACGAGAAGCCAAAGACGTCCTTCAAGACACGATCGCTCACCTCACAAAGGTCAGCCCTGCTCAGGTCAGCCGGATCGAGAACGGCAAGA